>NZ_AP023247.1:1612500-6822576 GCF_016756535.1 Mesorhizobium sp. 131-2-1
TGCACAGGATCTGGTTCGGGCGACAATCCCTTCGGGATTGCGCGGACGCTAATCCCGTAAGGGAGTGGCTGAAGCGACGATTTCTTCGAAATCGCGCGATGGGTATTGGCAATGAGAACGATCAAGTGTCTTAAGGGCAATTGGTGGATGCCTTGGCATGCACAGGCGATGAAGGACGTGATACGCTGCGATAAGCTACGGGGAGGTGCGAATACCCTTTGATCCGTAGATTTCCGAATGGGGAAACCCACCTAAGGTACTTGGAAAATCAGAGCAGCAGAGCGATCTGCTACTGTGGTTTCCAAGTATCGATAATAGGTAACTTATCCTGAATACATAGGGATAAAGTGGCGAACGCGGGGAACTGAAACATCTAAGTACCCGTAGGAAAGGACATCAACCGAGACTCCGGAAGTAGTGGCGAGCGAACCCGGACCAGGCCAGTGGCGATTGAGAGACAAGCGGAACCTTCTGGAAAGTTGGGCCATAGCGGGTGACAGCCCCGTACGCGTAATGCGATCAATCGTCCTCGAGTAAGGCGGGACACGTGAAATCCTGTCTGAAATTGGGAGGACCACCTTCCAAGCCTAAGTACTCGTGCATGACCGATAGCGAACTAGTACCGTGAGGGAAAGGTGAAAAGCACCCCGACAAGGGGAGTGAAAGAGTACCTGAAACCGATTGCCTACAAACAGTGGGAGCCCGCAAGGGTGACCACGTACCTTTTGTATAATGGGTCAGCGACTTAGTGTGACGAGCAAGCTTAAACCGATAGGTGTAGGCGCAGCGAAAGCGAGTCTGAACAGGGCGTTCAGTTCGTCGCATTAGACCCGAAACCGAGTGATCTAGCCATGAGCAGGTTGAAGGTAAGGTAACACTTACTGGAGGACCGAACCCATAACTGTTGCAATAGTTCGGGATGACTTGTGGCTAGGGGTGAAAGGCCAATCAAACTCGGAAATAGCTGGTTCTCCGCGAAATCTATTTAGGTAGAGCGTCGACCGAATACCCCAGGGGGTAGAGCACTGGATGGGCTAGGGGTCCTCACCGGATTACCAAACCTAACCAAACTCCGAATACCTGGGAGTACTAGTCGGCAGACACACGGCGGGTGCTAACGTCCGTCGTGAAAAGGGAAACAACCCTGACCTACAGCTAAGGTCCCCAAGTTATGGCTAAGTGGGAAAGGATGTGAGGATCCCAAAACAACCAGGATGTTGGCTTAGAAGCAGCCATCATTTAAAGAAAGCGTAACAGCTCACTGGTCTAAATAAGGGTCTTTGCGCCGAAAATGTAACGGGGCTAAAGCCATACACCGAAGCTTAGGGTTCGCAGTAATGCGAGCGGTAGCGGAGCGTTCTGTAAGCTGATGAAGCCGTACCCGTGAGGGGCGGTGGAGGTATCAGAAGTGCGAATGCTGACATGAGTAACGTAAGGGGAGTGAGAGACTCCCCCGCCGAAAGACCAAGGGTTCCTGCTTAAAGTTAATCTGAGCAGGGTTAGCCGGCCCCTAAGACGAGGCGGAAACGCGTAGTCGATGGGAACCACGTTAATATTCGTGGGCCTGGAGGTAGTGACGGATCGCACAAGTTGTTCAACCTTATCGGATTGGTTGGGCGGCGGAGCGGTTCCAGGAAATAGCTCCTCCTTATAGACCGTACCCGAAACCGACACTGGTGGTCTGGTAGAGTATACCAAGGCGCTTGAGAGAACTATGCTGAAGGAACTCGGCAAATTGCACGCGTAACTTCGGAAGAAGCGTGACCCTTTTCTGCGCAAGCAGAGGAGGGTGGCACAGACCAGGGGGTAGCGACTGTTTATCAAAAACACAGGGCTCTGCGAAGCCGCAAGGCGACGTATAGGGTCTGACGCCTGCCCGGTGCTGGAAGGTTAAGAGGAGGGGTGCAAGCTCTGAATCGAAGCCCCAGTAAACGGCGGCCGTAACTATAACGGTCCTAAGGTAGCGAAATTCCTTGTCGGGTAAGTTCCGACCTGCACGAATGGCGTAACGACTTCCCCGCTGTCTCCAGCATAGACTCAGTGAAATTGAATTCCCCGTGAAGATGCGGGGTTCCTGCGGTTAGACGGAAAGACCCCGTGCACCTTTACTATAGCTTTACATTGGCATTCGTAGTGGCATGTGTAGGATAGGTGGTAGGCTTTGAAGCCAGGGCGCCAGCCTTGGTGGAGCCACCCTTGAAATACCACCCTTATCTCTATGGATGTCTAACCGCGGCCCGTTATCCGGGTCCGGGACAATGTATGGTGGGTAGTTTGACTGGGGCGGTCGCCTCCTAAAGAGTAACGGAGGCGCGCGATGGTGGGCTCAGAACGGTCGGAAATCGTTCGCTGAGTGCAATGGCATAAGCCTGCCTGACTGCGAGACTGACAAGTCGAGCAGAGACGAAAGTCGGTCATAGTGATCCGGTGGTCCCGCGTGGAAGGGCCATCGCTCAACGGATAAAAGGTACGCCGGGGATAACAGGCTGATGACCCCCAAGAGTCCATATCGACGGGGTTGTTTGGCACCTCGATGTCGACTCATCGCATCCTGGGGCTGGAGCAGGTCCCAAGGGTATGGCTGTTCGCCATTTAAAGCGGTACGTGAGTTGGGTTCAGAACGTCGTGAGACAGTTCGGTCCCTATCTGCCGTGGGTGTAGGAATATTGAAAGGATCTGTCCCTAGTACGAGAGGACCGGGATGGACGGATCTCTGGTGGACCTGTTGTGGCGCCAGCCGCATAGCAGGGTAGCTATATCCGGACGGGATAACCGCTGAAGGCATCTAAGCGGGAAACCCACCTTGAAACGAGTATTCCCTGAGAACCGTGGAAGACGACCACGTTGATAGGCCGGGTGTGGAAGAGCGGCAACGCTTGAAGCTTACCGGTACTAATAGTTCGATCGGCTTGATCGTTCTCATTCCTAATACTCATCCGACAAGTCGGATGTTTTGTTCTCACTCACGCTTGTTCCGCCCTGCGGGCGGCGCTACGTGGGTGCGGCGCATCAGCGCCGACGGTCGGTCGACCTTGCGAAGCTTCGCTTCGAAAGGCGCCAGGCCAAAAGAACATCCAAGGCACAAAAAAACAGCTTCTCGAACAACGTGCGTTTCGCCGACCTGGTGGTTATGGCGGAGCGGCTGCACCCGATCCCATTCCGAACTCGGCCGTGAAACGCTCCAGCGCTGATGGTACTTCGTCTCAAGACGCGGGAGAGTAGGTCGCTGCCAGGTCTGCCAAACGCACGTTCATCTCACATCCGGATCAAGGCATCCGGATCGAGACAAATCTTCTCATTACGATAGGTCCGCCAACGGGATCCCGGGCCGCGCAAGCGGCCCTTTCATTTGGCAGCCACTTGAATCCGGTAAGCGAAAACTTACCTCTAAGGACGCAAGCTAACGCTTGCTCGTTGTTGACGCGGGGTGGAGCAGCCCGGTAGCTCGTCAGGCTCATAACCTGAAGGTCACAGGTTCAAATCCTGTCCCCGCAACCAAATACAAAAAGGCCCGCCTCGCGCGGGCCTTTTTGTATTTGGTCGTGGTGGCCGGCGATCTTAACCCGCATAAGGGGCCCGCAAGGAGGCAAAGCCGACGCCGCGGGACAAAAACCAAATCCTGTCCCCGCAACCAAACAAAAAACGGCCCGCCAGGCTCCTCGCCCGCGGGCCGTTTTCGTTTGTCGCATGGCGCTGGCTGGACAACCGCGCGCTCTTTTCATCTCGACTTGGCGGGGCTTTGCGGCGATGGTCGCCCGACCCCGCGCTGCGGCATATCCGGCCACCGGGGTAACGCATAAGGAGCGGAAGATGCGGCAGGCGCTGATCGTATGGGGCGGCTGGGAGGGCCACGAGCCGAAATTGGGGGCGCGCGCCGTCAAGGCGCTGCTTGAGGAGGAAGGTTTTGCCGTGCGCGTCGAAACCTCGACCGCGGCGTTCGGCGATCCCGCGATCGCCGATCTCAGCCTGATCGTGCCGATCTACACCATGTCCAAGCTTACCAAGGCCGAGGAATCCAATCTCACCAAGGCGATCGAGGGAGGTGTCGGCCTTGGCGGCTACCATGGCGGCATGGGCGACGCCTTTCGCGAATCGACGGACTACCAGTTCATGTGCGGCGGCCAATGGGTCGCCCACCCCGGCAACATCATCGACTACCAGGTCAATGTCGTCCGGCGCGACGATCCGATCATGAGCGGCATCGACGATTTCCCCTACCGCTCCGAGCAGTATTACATGCATGTCGACCCCTCGAACGAGGTGCTGGCGACCACCACCTTTTCCGGCGCGCATGCGCCGTGGATCGACGGCGTCGTCATGCCGGTGGTCTGGAAGCGCCGGCACGGCAAGGGGCGGGTGTTCTACTCCTCGCTCGGCCACGTGGCCGCGGAGTTCGAGGTGCCGCAGATGCGGACCATCCTGCGCCGCGGGCTGGCTTGGGCGGCGCGCTGAGTTCGGCGCGGAGATCCGGTGTCGGCCTAAGGTTTTCTATTGCCGCCGGCCCTTACGAATCATTTCGATCGAACGAGTCGCGTGTCCTTGCTCAATGACGCGCAGGCCGGCGGAACCGGCACGGCACGACCGGTCCCGCTTTCTACGTCTCGCGGTCGCGTGGGGCTGTCGCGTTTGGACGGCCTCACGCGGCTCGCAATAGCTTCATCTGACCGCAAGGCGGACATCGCCGTCGCCGCGAAGGCGATCCACGCACAGGGCGCGGAGGACGAGAGCGGCGTCGGCGTAGGTGGTCGTCCTTTCGCCGCCGGAAAGCGGCATGCCGCCGACCGTATCGAGGACATCGGCCTCGATACGCCAGGGCAGGATGTCGGTGCAGGTGCGCATGCGACCGAAGACCGAGCTGATCGGGATCATATGGCCTTCGAACTCGACTTGCGGCTCGTCCGTGCCCGGAGTCCAGGCCTGGTAGGCTTCCAGAGCCTCGTCGAAGGCGCCATGCAATTGGATCGGGGCATGGCCCTCATGCAGGGCGGGCAGCAGGCGTGTGGTCATCGGTTTCCTCCTCGATCGCGGCAGATATCCGTGCCGCCCAACGCCCCCGCGCCTTTGATGATTTGGTTGGTCTACTGCACCGGCCTGACGGTGATGGGATCTGGAACGATCTCCAGAAATGTCTGCGTCATCGTCATCTCCTGATCATACGAACACGAATGGCGAAAAGGCCAGGCACTGGAAGGGCAGTATGACTTGCTCCGACTCAAATGTCTATCAAACTTGTAGACATTCGTTAGGCGAAGCTAAGATGAGCTCAATCGCCCTGTCGCTGACCTTGTCGAGGGGCCGGCAAGCGTCAGAGCACGCTGAACCGGCATTCGACACCGCACGAAAGCTCGCTCCGTTGAAAACAAAGGCGCTGCCGCGCAGCCTGTTGCCGAGCGGTATCGGCGGAAAGCAGGTAGAATGGGGCTTCGGAGCGACGATCGTCTCGGGACGACTGTCGCCTGGCATGGTGCTCGTCAGCGCTTCCAGAAATCGCGGTGCGGTGCGAGCAACTCGTCCGCGAGTTCAGGAAAGGGGCCAAAGACCTCGATCTCTTTCTGGCCGGAGCCGAGTACGGTGCGCGAAGAAAGGCTCATCGTCGGATTCTCCGGGTGATCCCCGGTGAGCGCCAGGAGGTCGGTCTCCTCGAAGCCGTAGACCAGCCGGCCGATATTCGCCCAGTAGAGCGTGCCCGTGCACATCGCGCAGGGCTCGCCGGTCGTGACCAGCGTGCAGGTCCAGAGAAACTCCGGCCGATAGGCAGCCGCCGCGCGCCGGGCGAGCTCGGTCTCGGCATGGCGTACCGTGTCGAGATTGCCCTGCCGCATCAGCACGCGGTCGTCCGGGCCGACCAGCACCGCACCGAACGGATGATGGCCATGCGCGGCCGTTTCGCGGGCAACGGCGTCGGCGGATCGGAGGTGGGCGAACATCTGATCGCGGGTCATGGCAAATCCCATCGCGCGGCTGTTTGCGCCGAGATTGCTGCCGGGGAACGCCATTGGCAAGAGCCAACCGTCGCTTGAGCGCCCACCTTCGCGACTGCGCGAGGCGTTGGCGCTTCGCCGTGGTTCCACGCTACTCTCGGACGGGGTTACCCTAGACGCTCTCCAGGTAGGTCTCGATCTCGAAGTCGCTGACGTTGAGCGCGAAGGTGTTGAGCTCCTGGCGCTTGCAGGCGACGAAGGACTGGCGCAGCGTGGCGGGGAAGATCTCCGCCACCAGCGGCCCGCCTTCGAAGCTGGCGATGGCCGAGGCCCAATCCGGCGGCAGCTTCGCCAGCGTAAGCCCTTGTCCCTCGCCGCCGGTCGGCTCGCCGGGCGACAGCGCCCGTTCGATGCCGACGAGTGCTGCACCCAGGATTGCCGCCAGCACCAGATAGGGATTGGCGTCGGCGCCGGAAACGCGGTGCTCGATGCGGCGCGCGGCAGACGGGCCGCCCGGAATGCGGATCGCCACCATGCGGTTCTCGTAGCCCCAGGCGACCGCGGTCGGCGCGTAGGAGCGCGGCCGCAGCCGACGATAAGAATTGAAGTGCGGGGCGAACACCAGCGTGCTCTCGGCCATCGCCGCAAGCAGGCCGCCAACCGCGTGACGCATGGTGTCGGAGCCCTGGTCGCTGCCGTCATCGAAAATGTTGCGGCCGTCCTTGTCGATGACGCTGAAATGGACATGGAAGCCGTTGCCGGCGCGCTCGCCATAGGGCTTGGCCATGAAGCAGGCGGCAAAGCCGTGCTTGCGGGCGATGCCCTTGACGGTGCGCTTGAACAGCACGGCGTCGTCCGCTGCGCGCAAGGCATCGGGGACATGGTTGAGGTTGATCTCGAACTGGCCGACGCCGTTCTCGGCGATCGCGGTGTCGACGGGGATGCCCTGCATGCGGCAGGCCTCGTAGACGTCGTGGATGAAGGCCTCGAAATCGTCGATCTCGTCGATCGAGAGCGCCGCGTCGGAATCGAGGCGCCGGCCGGTGATCGGCGAGACAGGTCCGACGGGCCGCTGTGAGGTCGGGTCGACAAGGTAGAATTCGAGTTCGGTCGCGGTGACCGGCGTCAGGCCAAGGGCCGCGTAGCGGTCGAGGACGCGGGCGAGCGCGCGGCGCGGGTCGCCGAGATAGGGCGCGCCGTTTTCATCTGCGAGCCAGAGCGGCAGAAGTGCGGTCGGATGCGCCGTCCAGTCGACCGGCAGGATGCCGCGTCCCGTCCATTGGCAAAGGCCGTCGGCGTCGCCGGTCGAGAAGACCTGTGCGTTGCCTTCGATGTCCTCGCCCCAGATGTCCAGCCCGATCAGCGAATAAGGCATGCGCAGCTTGCCTTCGAGCGCCTTGCGCGCCTGCTCGACGGGTATGCGCTTGCCGCGCATGATGCCGTTGAGATCGCACACCGCAGCCCTCAGGCTCTGGATGTCCTCTCTGCTTTCAAGCCAGTTCAAAACGTCCGCAATTGCATCGCTCAATTTCCAGCCCCTGGTTGCTGAAGGTGCTGTAGCCTGACAGCTACGATATCCCTTAGTGAAGACAGTCAGTGAGTTTCGAAAAGCCTCTCCGGCGCTTGCCAGAGAAATTTTCGTCATTTTTTCAATTCACTAGCTGGGATATCGGGGGGCATTATGAAACCAAATTTCGCGATCTGCGATCGCAACATAGCTGGCTGGCGAGGGAAAGCCAAGCGGGCATTTGAGATTGCCGTCGCCGATGTCATTGCGGAACCTGTGCGCACAGGGGCGGGGGCGCGAAGGGTCGCTACCCCCGCCGCGTTCCTAATTCCGCATCTCCGGGAACCTGACCTGACCGAGGATGTGCGTGGCGCCTTCGTCGATGTCGCGCACGATAGCCGCACGGGCCCGTCCGCCGTCGCCCGCTTCGATCGCCGCGACGACTTCCTCGTGATAGTCGATGCCGAGAATACCGGCGAGGCCGTCCTCGAAGCCGACCGCCAGGTTCCTCAGAAACGGACCAACCTGCATCCACACCGTCTCGATCAGGAAGATCATCTGCTCGTTGCCGCAATAGCGGTAGATCGAGAATTTGAAATCGTGGTTCTTGCGCAGATAGTCGTCGATGTCGCCGCTGCGGGCAGCCTGGGTGAGCTCGGCGCAATGGCGGCGGATGGCGCGCAGATTGTTGCCGTTGATGAATTTGGTGGCGAGTTCGGTGGCCGTGCCTTCCAGGATCGTGCGCACGGCGGTCAATTGCTGGAAGCGCTCGGCGGAGATCAGCGGCACCTCGACGCTGCCGTTCGGCATAGGGCTCAGTGCCCTTAGCGCCTGTAGCCGCGTGAAGGCGCTGCGCACCGGCATGTCGCTGGTGCCGAGCTCTTTGGCGAGCTTGCGCGAGGTCAGCTTCTGGCCGGGCTGGAGCTGGCCCGACATCAGCGCCCGCACGAGCTCCAGATAGACTTTCTCATGCAGTGGAACGGTATCGACAGCGGTCAGCCCGAATCGTGATTTGTCGGCCATTGGCGATGCGTTGCTTCACGTGTCCTGAAATCTGCCCAGTCGCTCCGTCGGCAGCCGGGATGCGTTGCCGGCGGCCTTCGCACCACGATAGACGGTTAACGCGCGCTGCCGCAAGCGAGGTCCGGACAGTGGTCCCAACCGCTCTGTTGCCGGCGACGCCGCTATTTCACTCCAATGCCGGCCAGAAGGCCGCCATCTATCCTGTAATCGGCGCCGGTGCAGAAGCTCGCCTTGGACGAGCACAGGAAAGCGATCAGCTCGGCCACCTCCTCCGGCTCGCCGATCCGGCCTAGCGGGTGGGCTTCGCCGAAGCGCCTGAAGGCCGCCTCGATGTCGGCGTTCGGGTCGTCGCCGCCCGCGGCCCTTTCGAGGATCGGCGTGCGGACCGACCCCGGGCTGACCGAATTCACCCTGATGCCCTGGCGGGCATAATCGAGCGCCAGCGAGCGCGTCAGCGTGTGGATGGCGCCCTTGGTGGTGGCATAGGCAGCCACGTTCTCCTGGCAGGCAGTGCCTTGCACCGAAGCCACGTTGACGATGGCGCCGCCGCGGCGCTTGATCATCTCGGGAATGCCGTAGTGGGCGGTGAGATAGATGGAGCCGACATTGACGGACATCGCCCGGTTCCAGGTTTCGAAATCCGTTGTGGTAGCTGTGCCATAGGGGTGCACCGCGGCCGAGTTGACGATGACGTCCAGCCCCCCGAAACGGCCGACACCGGCGGCGATCGCCTGGGCAACCTGGTCCGGCACGGAAACGTCGACGGTCGCCACCAGGGCAGCGGCGCCGGCGTGGTCGAACTCGGCCTGCATCGCCGCATTGGCGCTTTCGTCGATGCCGAGCGCGATGATCGCCGCGCCACCCGCCGCCAGGCGCCTGGCGCTGGCCAGGCCGATCCCGGTCGTCCCTGTCACCAGGGCAACCTTGCCATCGAAATCCTTCATTGCCGAAACTCCGTGATTGTCCGCCGGGATCTGCAGGCGCGCGAGCCGTTGCGATCCTCATAATGCGCGGGATGACCAGCGACAAGAACACGTGTTCCGCCGGCCGGCGGCAGGCCGATTTGACTCCCCGTCGTGGCCGACAATAAGGTCCGGCCGGAATAGCGAAAGAGGCGATCATGGAACAATGCTGGCGCTGGTACGGTCCGGACGATCCGGTTACGCTCGACCATATCAAGCAGGCCGGCGCGACGGGCATCGTGACGGCGCTGCACAACATCTATGACGGCAGCCCCTGGCCGCTCGATGCCATCCTGGAACGCAAACGCATCATCCAGGCGACGGGGCTGACCTGGTCGGTGGTGGAAAGCATCCCCGTCCACAATTCGATCAAGATCGGCGCCGCGGAACGGCAGCGTTACGCAGGCTGGTACAAGGACACGATCCGGGCGCTGGCCAAGGCCGGCATTTCCACCATCTGCTACAATTTCATGCCCGTCGTCGACTGGACGCGCACCGATCTCATGTACCGGCTGCCGACCACCGGCTACGCCTTGCGCTTCGATGCGATCGACTTCGCCGCCTACGACGTCTTCGTGCTGAAGCGCAAGAACGCCGAAGCAAGCTACAGCCCGGCGCGTCTCAAGGAGGCGGAAGCGCGGCTGAAATCCCTGAGCGACGATCAGATCGGCAAGGTGGAACGCAACCTGATCGCCGGCCTGCCGGCCACCGAACGCAAGTACAATCGCGACACGATGCGCGAGGCGCTCGCCGACTACGACGCGATCGGCCCGGCGGAATTGCGCGCCAACCTTGCCTGGTTCCTGAACGAGATCATCCCGGTCGCCGAGGAGGTCGGGGCGCGCATGTGCATCCACCCGGACGATCCGCCCTTCTCGTTGTTCGGGCTGCCGCGGGTGCTCTCCACTGCCGCCGATGCGCGCTTCATCCTGGAGGCGGTCGACAGCCCGGCTAACGGCCTGACCTTCTGCACCGGCTCCTACGGCGTGCGCGCCGACAACGACCTGGTCGCGATGATCGGGGAATTCGCCGCAAAAATCCATTTCGCGCATCTGCGCAACGTGACGCGCGAGGCGGACGGCTCCTTCTACGAGGCAGAGCACCTGGAGGGCTCGACCGACATGGCGGCGGTCATCCTGGCGCTGATGCGGGAGGAGGCGCGCCGGCGCAAGGAGGGCCGCTCCGACTGGCGCATCCCGATGCGGCCCGACCATGGCCACCTGCTTGCCGACGACATAGGCAAGACTAGGATCAACCCCGGCTATTCGCTGATCGGCAGGCTCAAGGGCCTTGCCGAATTGCGCGGCATCATGCGCGCGGTGGAGCGGTTCGAGCTGACCTGAGGCGCACCTCCGGAGGCCGGCGGAGCTTGAATTCTCCCGTCGGTATCAGGATCCGGCCGGGCCCTCGTTCATCTGGAGGGAACGCTTTCCGGTTGCCGGCGCGCCTCGTGGGCCCTGGCGACAAAATTGCGCCAGCCGCCATAGGCCGAGATATCCGTCGCAGCCAGCAGGCCGGCGGTCTCGGCCAGGAAGCCCTTCGCCGACGTGCCATCGTCGAGATCGATCGTGCCAATGCCGAGCGGTGGCGGGATGGCGGCGACGAAACGGCCGAAGGCATCGGCGCAAAGCCGCCAGACCTCGACCTCGATCGCCGTGCCGCCGCTGCCGACCCGGATAAGCCCCGGCTTGGGCGTCGCCTGGCCGGCAAGCTCATAGAGCTTGTAGGAGGGGGTCGTCCGCGTCGCCCTGCAGAAGCGAGCGCCGGCGTCCTTGAGCTGGCCATTGAGCGGCATTCCCGAAAGATGCGCGCCGACAACCACCAGCTCGATCGTGCCGTCCTTGGCCGACACGCTCGCCGGTTGCGCGCTAGGCTGCCGCCATCCGGTCGCGCCGAGAGCTAGGCCGCTCGCGGCATGGAGGTCGCGCGCGGTCGCCGCGACGAGGCCGTCCCTTCCGGCGGACGCGAGCACGGTGACGCTCATCGGCAGGCCATCGGCGCGTGTGCCGGTCGGCACGGCGATGCCGCACATGTCGAGCAGGTTGACGAAATTGGTGTAGGTGCCCAACCGGCTGTTGGTGGCGATCGGATCGGCAAGCACGGCATCGAGCGTGTAATGGGTTGGCGCGGTCGGCACGCAGAACAGGTCGACGGAGGCGATGACCGGGGCGAGCCGCGCCTTGTAGGCCTGCAGGGCATAGAGCCCGCGGAAGGCGTCGGCGGCCGACAGGTTTCTGGCGCCGCCGATGATCTTGCGCGTTACCGGATGGAGCGCCGCTTCGTTCGCCTCGAAGAAATCGCGGATCGCGGCATAGCGCTCCGCCACCCAGGCGCCTTCGTAGAGCAGATCGGCGGTGGCGTAGAAGTCGCCGAATGGAATCTCGACGAGCCGGCAGCCTAGCCGCGACAGCAAGGCCAGCGACGCCTCGAAACCGGCCTGCATTGCCGCATCGCCGAAGAATTTCCGGTCGGCTTTTGCCGGGATACCGACGTTCAGCGCCGGCGGGCGCGGCGCGAGCGATTGGACGGCGATGTCACGCGAATAGGGATCGGCCGCATCGCGCGCGGCGGCGACGGAGAATACAGCGTAGGCATCGTCGACGGTCAGCGCGAAGACCGAGACGCAGTCGAGGGTCCGGCAGGCCGGCACCACGCCGGTCGTCGACAGCGCGCCGACGGTCGGCTTCAGCCCGACAATGCTGTTGAGGCCGGCCGGGATGCGCCCCGAGCCAGCGGTATCGGTGCCCAGCGCGAAGGAGACGATACCGCGCGCCGTCGCCACCGCCGAGCCGGAGGAGGAGCCGCCCGGCACCAGTTTCGGCTCGATCGCATTGCGAGGGATCGGCCATGGCGTGCGCGCGCCGACGAGGCCGGTGGCGAACTGGTCGAGATTGGTCTTGCCGACGACCAGGGCGCCCGCGGCCTTCAGCCTCGCCACCACGGTGGCGTCGCTCACGGGCGTGTAGGAAAATTCGGCGCAGGCGGCCGTGGTCGGCATGCCGGCGACGTCGATATTGTCCTTGACGGCGAAGGGGACGCCCCAGAGCGGCCTTGCCACGGGGTCGAACGGACCCAGCGCCTCGGCCTCGGCCAGCATCTCGGCCCGCGTCGAAAGGTGGATGAAGATGCCGGGATCGTCCGCCGCCGCGATGCGGGCCAGTACCGTATCGATCACCTCGGCGATGCCGGTGCCGCTTTGGTAGGCCGCGTGCAGGCTGCCAATGTCGAAGTGGATGTCACTCATCTCGTCTCCCCCAGGATGATCACCGGCAGGTCCCACTGGATCAGCACGACACAGCCCTCCTTCGTCCACACCGAATGCTCGGTACCGACCGGATTGAGGACCACGCTGCCCGCCGGATAGTCGCCGTTCTCGTCGCTCTGTGTGCCTTCCAGCACAATGATGGTTTCCAGCCCGGCATGGCGGTGCCGCGGCACGCCGGCGCCCGGTTGGTATTTGAGGACCGCGACGGACGGTTCGACCGGTCCGCCCCTGAGCAGCCAGTGCACGCCGATGCCGTCGCGGAAAGGCTCGAACGCCAGATCGCGCCAGCCGCCATCAAGCAGGCCGGCAAAACTCAGATTAGGCATTCGCAATTCCCTTGAGCACCTGATCGGTCGTCGCCGTCCAGCCGACGATCGCGCCTTGCGCCCTGATCATCGCCAGGGCGGCCGCCTTGAATTCGGGAAAGTAGCTTTCCGTGGCGTCCTCGGCGACGAGGCACTCGTAGCCGCGGTCGTTGGCCTCGCGCATCGTCGTCTGGACGCAGACCTCGGTTGTCACGCCGGCGAACACCAGCTGGCGGGCGCCGATCCGTTTCAGCTCGTCGCCGAGGGTAGTCGCATAGAAGGCGCCCTTGCCGGGCTTCTCGATGACGATCTCACCAGGCAGCGGCGCGAGCTCGTCGAGGATCGCTGTGCCGGGCTCGCCCGCGATCAGCACGCGCCCCATCGGACCGATATCGCCGATGCGGATCGACGGGTTGCCGCGGTCGCGCTTGGCGGGCGGCAGGTCCGACAGGTCGGGCCTGTGGCACTCCATGGTATGGATCACCGGCAGGCGGGCGGCGCGGAAGCCTTCGATCAGCCGCTTCACCGTCGGCACGATCGCCACCACCCGACTGACGTCGTTGCCGAGGCTGGCGCCGAAGCCGCCCTGCTCGGCGAAGTCGCGCTGCATGTCGATGACGACGAGCGCCGTCGTCTCGGTCTTGAAGGCAAAGGCGAAGGGCTGCGCTGCGATTTCCGCCATCAGTGATGCCCCGCCATGTGCTCGCCGATCGTCTGCACGCTCGCCTGGGCGATCGGCGTCTCGTAGACGAGCGCGCCGTCGGACATGACGAGGATGCGGTCGGAAAGCTCCAGCAGCTCGTCGAGGTCCTCCGACATCAGCAGCACGGCAGCGCCGGCATTGCGCGCCTTCATGATGCGGGCGCGGATTTCGGCGACGGCGGAAAAGTCGAGGCCGAAGCAGGGGTTGGAAACGATCAGCAGGTCGACCTCGCCCGTCAGCTCGCGGGCGAGCACCGCGCGCTGCACGTTGCCGCCCGACAGCGAGGCGATCGGCGAGGAGAGCGATGCCGTCTTGACCTTGAACTGCTCGACAAGCCGGGCGCTGAAAGTCTTGATGGCGCCGGCGCTGATCCAGCTCACCGGCCTGCCGCTGCCGTCGACGTCGAAGGTGCGAAAGGCGATGTTTTCGGCCACCGTCATCCTTGGCGCGCAGGCATTCTTCAGCGGCTCCTCCGGGATCAGCCGCACATTGAGCGCGCGAGCCTCGGCGCGCGTCGCCGCATAGGCCGTGCCGCGCACCATGACTTCGCCCTGATCGCGGGCGCGCTGGCCGGCCAGCACCTCCAGGAATTCCTTCTGGCCATTGCCGGAGATGCCGGCGATGCCGACGATCTCGCCGGAGCGCACGCCGAGATCAGCGATGTCGATCGACTTGAGGCCGGTGCGGTCGGGCGCCTTCAGCGCCTTGACCTTGAGCACGATCTCGGCGTCCAGCTTCGGCTCGACGCGGCTGTCGAGGGCGGCGATCGGCTGGTCGCCGATCATCATCGCCGCCATCTCTCTGTGAGTAAGGGCGGAGACCTTGCCGGTTCCGGTGGGCCTGCCCTTGCGCAGCACCGTGATGTCGTCGGCGAAGGCCGTGACCTCATGGAATTTGTGGGAAATCATCAGCACGGTGAGATCTCCGGCCTTGGTCATGCCGCGCACCAGGCCAAGCACTTCCTGCGCCTCGCCGGGGGTGAGCACGGATGTCGGCTCGTCCAGCACCAGGAAGGAGCGGCCAAGATAGAGCTGCTTGATGATCTCAAGCTTCTGTTTCTCGCCGGCGGCGAGCTCGGCCACCTTGACGTCGAGCGGCAGCTTGAAGGGCATGCGTTCCATGAATTGGGCGAGCGCGCCGCGCTCCTTGCGCCAGTCGATCACGCCGGGCACCTTTTCGCGCGAGATGACCAGGTTCTCGGCGCCAGTCAACGAAGGCACCAGCGTGAAATGCTGATAGACCATGCCGAGGCCGAGCGCCGAGGCATCCCTGGGGCTGGCGACCGCGACCTCGCGTCCGTCGACCAGCATGTCGCCGGAGGTCGGGTGATAGAAACCCATCATGCATTTGACCAGCGTCGACTTGCCGGCGCCGTTCTCGCCGAGCAAAGCGTGGAAGGAACCGGCCGGCACCTTGATCGAGACGTCGTCGAGCGCCGTGAAGGCGCCGAAGCGCATGGTCATGCCGATGGTCTCGACGCCGATCGCTTTCCGATGGGGAGTTCCGCTCATCGCCGGTTCCTCATGGCAACTGGGCGACGAGCGCGGCGGAATTCGACACCGCGCCGAACACGCCGCCCTGCATCTTGATCATCTTGATCGCCGCCAGATGGTTGCCGTAGTCGGTCGCTCCGCAGCAATCCTCCAGCATCACGCATTCGAAGCCGCGGTCGTTGGCCTCGCGCATGGTGGTGTGCACGCAGACATCGGTGGTGATGCCGGTGAGCACGATGTTTGCGATGCCGCGCTGGTTGAGGATAAGCTCGAGGTCGGTGGCGCAGAACGAGCCCTTGCCGGGCTTGTCGATGATCGGCTCGCCCTCGGCCGGATAGAGGTCGGGGATGATGTCCCAGCCCGGCTCGCCGCGCACCAGGATGCGTCCGCACGGACCTGGGTCGCCGATGCCGGCATTGATGCGGCGCGAGCGCCAGCGCTTGTTGGCCGGCAGGTCGGCGAGGTCGGGGCGATGGCCCTCGCGCGTGTGGATGATGGTGTAGCCCTTGGCGCGCATGGCCGACAGCACCGACTTGATCGGCTCGATCGGCGCCCTGACCAGCGACAGGTCGTAGCCCATGTGGTCAACATAGCCGCCCGGCCCGCAGAAATCGGTCTGCATGTCGATGATGATCAGCGCCGTGTTGTCCGGCCTGAGCTCGCCATTGTAGGGCCAGGGATAGGGATCGGCGTCGATGTAGCGCTGGGTGATCTCGGCTCTGGCGTTCATGGCAAAAACTCCGGTCTCGCGAGCGGTTCCTGGGAGGGTCACTTGGTGATCGACAGTTCGCCGGGCGCGCCGGCGAGCGTCCGGCTCGGCGACGAGGTGGCGATCATGATGATGAGGGTGAGGATGTAGGGCGCAGCGTAGAACAGGTAGTAGCCCTGCGTGACGCCGACCGACTGCAGCGCCGGACCGAGAGCGCCGGCACCGCCGAACAGGAGCGCGGCGGCAAAGCAGCCGAGCGGGTTCCAGCGCGCGAAGATGACCAGCGCCACCGCCATCAGCCCCTGGCCGGACGAGATGCGCTCGGTCCAGCTGCCGGGATAGTAGAGCGACAGATAGGCGCCGCCGATGCCGGCCAGCGCGCCGCCGACGCCGGTGGCGAGGAGGCGCACCGTGTTGGGGTTGAGACCCATGGCGCGCGCGGCATCGGCGCTGTCGCCGACCACGCGCACGATCAGGCCGACACGGGTGTTGCGGAAGGCCCACCAGAGGAAGACGGCAAGGGCGGCGCCGATCAGGAACAGCACGTTGACATTGAGCGCCGCCTGCACCTGCGGGATGTTCGACCAGGCGCCGAAGGGGATCGCCGGCAGGTCGGGCGCCGAGGGCTGGATGAAGGGCTTGCCGAAGAAGAAGGCGAGGCCGGTGCCGAACAGCATCAGGGCGATGCCGATGGCGATGTCGTTGACCTTCGGGAATTTGCAGATCCAGCCATGGAAGAGGCCGAAGGAGAGGCCGGCGATTGCCGCGGCAAAAAGGCCAGGCCATGGCGAGCCGGTCATCACCGCCACCGCGTAGGCGCTCATGGCGCCGAACACCAGCGTGCCCTCGAGACCGAGATTGATGCGGCCGGAGCGCTCGGTGATGGCCTCGCCAAGCGAGACGAAGATGAAGGGAGTGGAGACGCGGATGGCGCCGCCCAGCATGGCGAGCGGCACGCCCCAGAGGCCGATGTCGGTCGTTTCCATCAGGTGGTCCCCTTCAAGGAATCGGGCCTCTGCCAGAGGTCCGGGTTGAAGAGCTTGAAGCGGCCGTAGAAGGTCTCGCTGAACAGGATGACGATGAAGAGCATGCCCTGCAGCACCAGCACGGTCGCGTCGGGCAGGTCCATGCGGCGCTGGATCAGGCCGCCGGAGGCGTCGATGCCGCCAAGCAGGATGGCGACCGGGATGATGGCCAGCGGATTGTGGCGGGCCAGGAAGGCGACGAGGATGCCGGTGTAGCCGTAGCCGGCGGCAAGCGAGCCGTTGGCGCTGCCTTGCACGGCCGCGACCTCCAGCATGCCGGCAAGGCCGGCGAAACTGCCGGCCAGCGCGGTAAACCCGACGATCAGCGGCCCGACCGCAAGCCCCTGCACCTGCGCTGCCCTGACATTGCCGCCGGCGATGCGGGCGGCAAAGCCCCAGCGGGTCTTTTCGATCAGCAGCCAGGAGAGCACGCAGGCGAGGATGCCGACGACGAGGCCCCAATGCACCTCCATGCCCGGAATGTTGCCGATCCGGTAGATGTCGGCCAGCGGCTGGGTCGAGGGCTTGTTGAGCGAGGCCGGATCGCGCAGCGGTCCTTCCACCAGATGATTCATCAGGGCGATGGCGATGTAGGCCATCAGCAGGCTGGAGATGGTTTCGTTGACGGCGCGATAATGGCGGAGCGCGCCGACGGCACCAATCCAGATGCCGCCGGCGGCCATGCCCCCCACGCCCATGAGAGGGATGACGAGAAAAGACGATGCGCCGTTCAACGCCACGCCGACGGCGGCAGCGGCGACGCCGCCGAACACGATCGCGCCCTCGCCGCCGATGACGACCAGGCCGAGGCGCGCGGGCAGCGCCACGCAGAGCGCCGCAAGCAGGAGCGGAGCGCCGCGCGACAGAGAGTTCTGGATCGAGAACCAGGAACCAAAGCCGCCCCGCCACATGGTCTCGTAGAGCTGGACAGGCGACTTGCCGACCAGCGCCACGAACAGGCTGAACAGCACCATGCCGACGAACAGCGCCGCGAGCGGAATGACAAACGCCTCAGCCCGCCTGGCGGTCCATTCGAGCGCCGCCCGATATCTCCTGGCGCCGAGAATGGCCGGCATGTCGGCGCTGCTCACCGTGTCCGTCATCGTCCCGTCTCCCTCAGCCGGACCGGATCAAGCGGTCGAGCCGACGACGCCCTCGACCAGATAGTCCATGCTTTCGAGCTCGATGGCGGTCTCGACGAAGGCCTGTCCGTCGGTGGCGACGACGACGCCCTTGTTGCTCTTCAGCGGGCCCTTGATGACGGAGAAGCCGCCCTTCATCATTTCGGCCAGGGTGGCGTCGAATTGCTTGCGGGCCGCTTCGCCGACAGCGGGGCCGAGCGGGCTCATCTTGACGAAGCCGTCGGCCAGGCCGCCGCGCGTGAAATTGGGCAGCGGCGTGCCAGCGACGAGGTCGTCTACGAACATCTTGTAGACCTTGGCCCAGTTCCATTCCGCGCCGGTCAGGTATTTCTCCGGCGCCAGCGGGCTCTGGTTGGCGTGATAGCCGCAGACAAAGGCGCCGCGGCCGGCGGCCGTCTCGACCACCACCTTCGGGCTGTCGACATGGCAGGTGATGACGTCGGCGCCCTGGTCGACCAGCGCGTTGGTGGCCTCGGCCTCCTTGACCGCCAGCGACCATTCGCCGGTGAAGATCACCTGGCAGGTGATCGTCGGATCGACAGAGCGGGCGCCGAGCAGGAAGGAATTGATGTTGAGCAGGACCTGCGGGATCGGCTTGGCGGCTACGAAGCCCAGCTTCTTCGACTTGGAAGTGTGACCGGCGACGACGCCGTTCAGGTATTGGCCCATGCCGATATAGCCGAAATAGGAACCGGCGTTCATCGGGTGCTTGTCCTTGTTCCACATGCCGCCGCAATGGCGGAACTGCACGTCTGGGAACTTCGCGCATATGGCGAGCATATGCGGATCGAAATAGCCGAAGGAGGTCGGGAAGATCAGCGAGGCGCCGTCGAGGTTGATCATCGATTCCATCGTCTTCTGGACGTCGACCGTCTCGGGAACGTTCTCTTCCTCGACGACGGAAATGCCTTCGATGCTCTTCAGCGTGGCGGCGCCTTCGGCATGCGCCTGGTTGTAGCCGTAGTCGTCCTTCGGGCCGACATAGATGAAGCCGACCGTCGCCGAGGCGGCGAGCGCCCTGCGGATCGGAAAGGCCGCCGAGGCCAGACCGAGCGCCGCTCCGGCGGCGGAGGTCCTGAGCAGATCGCGGCGGCTAAGCATGAATCTCTCGGTCATATCGAATGCTCCCCTTTTTGGACCCGATCCCGGGTCGGTTGATGTTCTCTGGAAAAGTGCATGCAATCACTGTGCCAGTTTCAAAGCTTGGTTTTTTGTAATAAAATCAATGAACGACTTTAGAAGCCCTGCATAAAGGCGCGGCAAGTGCATGCACTTTCTGCCCGATAAATGACCAATTTGACAGAGAGGTCAAAATATAGGCATACAAGTGCAGCCTTGAGTCGAAATTCAGCCCGTGAGCCGTCCACCTCGCGGGCCTGCCTGCAACAAACTGGACGGAGGAGACGTGTCGGCAAAGCGCAGCTTGATCAGGTCGGGCACGACCGTGGATCAGATGGTGAGGGCGATCGCGGACCGCATCGTCACCGGCTATCTGCGCCCCGGCGAGAGGCTAGACGAGGGCTCGCTCGCCGCCCGCTTCGACGTCTCGCGCACGCCGGTCCGCGAGGCGCTCGGCCATCTCAGCGCCATGGGGCTGGTCGAGAGGCGGCCCAACCGCGGCGCCATCGTCGCCGTGGTGACGCAGGAGCATCTCGCCTCGATGTTCGAAAGCATGGCCGAGCTGGAAGCGATCTGCGCGCGCTTCTCGGCCGAGCGCATGACCGGCAGCGAGCGCCGGGCGCTCGAGATGGAACATCAGGCTTCGGCGCGCCTGGTACAGCTCGGCGCCGAGGAGGACTACGAGTATTTCAACACCGAGTTCCACAGCCGGCTTTACCGTGGCGCCCACAGCGCGCATATCCAGGACCTGACCGTGACGACCCGCAGCCGGCTGGCGCCGTTCCGGCGCGCGCAGTTCATGCTGCCCGGCCGGCTGGCCAAATCCTGGCAGGAACACGACCTGATCGTCACCGCGATCATGCGCGGCGACGGCGCGGCGGCGGGCAAGGCCGCCAGGGACCATGTCTCGATCGTCAGCGAGGCGAGCGCGGTGTTCGCGGCCGCAGAGCCGGCTGCTCCCGCGCTCAGCCGATCTGCGCGTCAATGATCTCGACGAAGCGGGCGAACAGGCCGGCCTGCGACTTGATCTTGAGCTTGCGATAGATGTTGCGGCGGTGGACCTTGACGGTTCCCGGCACGATCCTGAGCGCCCGGGCGATCGATTCCGTCGAGTGACCCTGAAGCACGAGGTCGACGACCTGCTTCTCGCGTGAGGTGAGAGACAGGCTCTTCCAGATATGCGCGCGGTCGAATTCGCTGGCGATCGCCACCGCCTCGCCGCGTGGCGAGGCGGCCGGCGCGTCGACCGGCAGGTTCGGCCAGCGCAGCCTGACCAGGCTGATCACCGCCGGCGCCATGTCGCGCAGCAGCCTGGCGTCGGCGGTCCCGAACGGCCCCGAGGCGCGAAGGCGCATCAGCGAGAGCACCACCGCATCCTTGCCCGGCAGCGCAACGAAGAAGCCGACCTCCTCGGCGAGCTTCGTCTGGGTGTAGTAGGAGCGGTAATACTCGCTGGCATAGAAGCGGTCCGGTGCGAGCTCGCGCATGCGCCAGAAACCCTCCTTGCGCTCGACCGCCGCGTGATGGAATGGGTCGAGCAAGTACGGCCCCTCCTGATAGAGCGCGACGAAGACGTGGCTTTCTGCCGGAGAGAATGTCTCGAACAGCAGCGGCGGGCGCGCGGCGCCGCGATAGCCGAAGATGACGCAATGATCGAAACCGACATGACCGCGCAGCCAGCCGACCATGGCGCGGCCGAAATGATCGCCGCTTGGTTCCCGCGTCGCGGCGATGACGGTGCCGAGCCCGTTGTAGTCATCGCTGCGGGAAACGGCCAATTCATACCCCTCTAAACGATAAAATAGGCTAAATATACCACCTGCGAGGTATATACTAGCCGGCATTGGCTCTGGTAGCGTTTCGAAATCAACTCGTCCTGGAGCCCCGCCTTTGACTGCAGTGCCCGATATCGAGTTTCGCGCGGTCACCAAACGCTATGGCGCGGTCACGGCGGTGAGCGGCATCGACCTCGCCATTCCGCCGTCAGCCTTCGTTGCCTTGCTGGGTCCCTCCGGATGCGGCAAGACGACTTGCCTGCGCATGATCGGCGGCTTCGAGCAGCCGAGCGAGGGCCAGGTGTTGATCCGCGGCCGCGACATGGCCGGCACGCCGCCCTACCGGCGGCCTGTCAACATGGTGTTCCAGCAATACGCTCTGTTTCCGCATCTCGATGTCGAGGACAACATTTCCTACGGGCTGCGCCAGGCGAGGCCGAGGCTGTCGTCGCGCGAGATCGCCTCGAGGGCCGGCGAGGCGCTCGCCATGGTGCGGCTCTCCGGCTATGGCCGCCGCAAGATCCACGAGCTTTCCGGCGGCCAGCAGCAACGGGTCGCGCTGGCGCGCGCGCTGGTCAACAAGCCGGCGGTGCTTCTGCTCGACGAGCCGCTCGCCGCGCTCGACAAGAAGCTGCGCACCGACATGCAGATCGAGCTGCAGAACCTGCAGCGCGAGATCGGCATCACCTTCGTGCTGGTCACGCACGACCAGGAGGAGGCGCTGTCGATGAGCGACCTCGTTTGCGTCATGAATGGCGGGCGCATCGTCCAGCTCGGACAGCCGAACGAGATCTATGACGAGCCGGCCGATCTGTTCGTCGCCGATTTCGTCGGCAAGACCAATCTGTTGAGCGGGACCGTGGCAGGGCTGTCGGGCGAGCTTGTCGATGTGGCACTTGCCGACGGCACGGTGATCGCCGCGCGCAAGCGGGTGCCGCTCAGCCGGGGCGAGGCCGTGTCGGTGTCGCTGCGTCCCGAAACACTCAGCCTCGGCCCGGCCGGAAACGGCAGCCTGAAGGGCATCGTGCGCAACCGCATCTTCCTGGGCTCTACCGCCGAATATGCCGTCGAGGTCCAGGGCATCGGGTCACTGCTCGCCAAGGCCGATCACCAGGTCGGCCAGGGCAACCTCTTCAAGCCGGGCGAACCCGTCGCCATCGGCTTTGCCGCCGGGGCGCCGCTGGCGTTTCCGCACCCTAAGAACAACGGGACCAACCAGAGGGAAAGCAACCATGTCGAAATCCTATCGTGACGGACTGCCGATAAGCCCCGAGAAATTCGTCGACCAACTGATGCGCCTGAAGCGCGGCTCGATCGGCCGGCGCGAATTCCTCGGCCTCACCGGCCTTGGCGTCGCCACCGCGGTGATGGCGCGCGAGCTCGGCATCATGCCGACGCCGGCCTACGCCGCGGAAAACCTCGGCGACCGCATGTCGATCGCCACCTGGCCGAACTATCACGACCCGGCGACGTTCGAGAGCTTCAAGGCCGAGACCGGCGTCGCCGTCGAGGTCAACGTCTTCGGCTCGAACGAGGAGATGCTGGCCAAGCTGCAGGCCGGCGCTTCCGGCTGGAGCCTGTTCGTGCCGACCAACTACACGATCTCGACCTACAAGAAGCTCGGCATCATCGAGGCGCTCGACATGGCCAAGCTCGGCAATTTCGACGGCACCCAGGAAGACCCGCGCTTCACTTCGGAAGGCACGATCGACGGGACGATCTATGCCGTGCCGAAGAACTGGGGCACGACCGGGTTTTCCGTCAACACCAAGAAGCTGACCAAGCCGATGTCGAGCTGGAAAGAATTCTGGGACACCGCCATGGCCGAAGGCGACGGCCGCACTATGGTGCATGACTATCAGCTGACCACGATCGGCAATGCGCTGAAATATTACGGCTACTCGTTCAATTCGCTGAAGCAGGACGAACTCGCCAAGGCCGAAGAATTGCTGCTCAAGGTCAAGCCGCATCTGTTCGCGGTGTCGAGCGACTATCAGCCGTCGATGCGCGCCGGCGATGCCTGGATGACGATGTGCTGGACCAATGACGGGGCGCAGCTCAATCGCGACATCCCCGAGATCGCCTATGTGCTCGGCAAGGAGGGCGGCGAGATCTGGACCGACTTCTACGCCATCCCGAAGGATGCGCCGAACAAGCCGGCCGGCTACGCGCTGCTCAACTACCTGATGAACCCGAAGGTGGCGGTGAAGGAGCATCTGGCCAACGGCGCGCCCTCGATCGATGCGCGCGTCAACGCGCTGCTGCCCAAGGAGGTGCTGGACAATCCGATCCTCTACCCGGCGGCGGACCTGTTGAAGCCGCTGGAGTTCGGGGCGGCCGCGACGCTGACCGATCCGGGGCGCGCCGAACTGATGGCCCGCTTCAAGTCGGCTTGAGCGGCTCCGGCCACAAACACGATCCAGGCAACGCGACCGGCGGGCAGATGCCCGCCGGCACCGAAGCGGCTTTCTCGATGCGCGGCACTCTCCTTCGCAAGAATCTCATGACCGCGCTGCTGCTTGCGCCGGCGACGCTGTGGCTGGTGGTGTTCCTCGTGCTGCCGTTCATCGCCATCGCCATCTTCAGCGTCGGCGAGCGGGCGCCGGAGGGCGGCTATCAGGCGGCGCTGACGCTGGCCCAATACGCCAACCTGCCGGCGCGGGCGACGGCGTTCTGGAACACGATGGTGCTGGCGCCGGTCGGCGCGTTCGCCTGCCTGCTCGTTGCCTATCCGGTCGCCTACTATCTCGCATTGCGCGCGCCGGAGCGCTGGCGGCTGATCCTGCTCGCGCTCGTCGTCATCCCGTTCTGGACCAGCTTGCTGATGCGCACCTATGCCTGGATGTATGTGCTGGGCGGACGCGGCATTCCGGCCCTGCTCGCCTATGTCGGCATCGAGGACGTCAGGCTGATCAACACGCCAGGCGCGGTGTTGCTCGGCATCGTCTATGGCTACCTGCCGCTGATGATCCTGCCGATCTATGTCAGCCTGGAGCGGCTCGACCGGCGACTGCTGGAGGCGTCCGCCGACCTCGGCGCGACGCCGCTGTCGACCTTTTTCGGCGTCACGCTCAGGCTGTCGCTGCCCGGCGTGATGACCGGCTTTTCGCTGGTGATGATCCTCTTGCTCGGCGAATACCTGATCCCGACGCTGCTCGGCGGCGGCAAGGTGTTCTTCATCGGCAACGCGCTGGTCGACCTGTTCCTGCAGTCACGCAACTGGCCGTTCGGATCGGCGATCGCCATCACGCTGGTGCTGGTCTCGGTGGTGGTGCTGATCGCCGCCAACCGCATCTCGGCCAGGCTGTCGGGCGCGCGCAGGGTGGACCTGATCTGATGCGCGCCTTCGTCGTTGCCGTCTTTGCCTTCCTCTATCTGCCGATCGCGCTGGTGGTGCTGTTCTCCTTCAACGCCGGCCACCATGCCAGCGAATTCACCGGCTTCTCGGTGCAATGGTACGGCAAGGCGCTGTCCAACCCGTTCCTGGTCGAGGCGCTGAAGAACAGCCTGTTCATCGCCACCACGAGCGCGCTGCTGGCGGCGGTCGCCGGCACCGCCGCGGCACTCGGGCTGCAGCGTGTAGGCGCGCGGACGCGGGCGGTCTTCGACGGGCTTTTGGGTGCGGCAATCGTGGTTCCCGGCGTCGTCATCGGCATTTCGACGCTGGTCGCGCTCGTCCAGCTGTTCGGCGTCGTCAATCCGTTCCTCGCCGAACTGTGGCCTGGCGACCAGCCGCCGCGCTTGGCGCTCGGCTACGGTTCGATCATCGCCGCGCACGGGCTGTTCTCGATGGCGCTGGTGGCGATGATCGTCGGCACGCGCCTTAGCAGCCTCGACCGCAACCTGGTCGAGGCGTCGAGCGATCTCTACGCCACGCCGCTGACGACGTTCCGCTCGATCGTGCTGCCGCAGATCATGCCGGCGGTCATCGCCGGCTTCCTGCTCGCCTTCACCTTCTCCTTCGACGATTTCATCATCGCCTTCTTCGTCGCCGGCGCCCAGACGACCCTGCCGATCTACGTCTTCGCCTCGATCCGGCGCGGCGTGACGCCGGAAATCAACGCCGTCGCGACAATCGTGTTGATCGCCTCGGTCCTGCTCGTGGTGCTTGCCCAATGGCAGCTGCGCCGAAGAAAACAGTGAAAGACCGATCATGATCCTGAAAGATCGCATCGCCGTGGTGACGGGCGCCGGGTCCGGCATCGGGCGCGCCGGCGCCATGATCATGGGCAGGGAAGGGGCGATGGTGGTGATCGCCGACCGCGACCGGGCCGCGGGCGAAGCCACAGCCTGCGACATCCGCGAAGCCGGCGGCCGCGCCGAAGCGCTTGCGACAGATGTGGGTGACGATGCCGCGGTCGAGGAGCTGATCACCGGCACGCTCGGCAGGCATGGGCGGATCGACATCCTGCACAGCCATGCCGGCATCCAGGTCGGCGGCACGCTCACGGAAGTCGGCGTCGACGGCATGGATGCCTCGTGGCGCATCAATGTGCGGGCACAGTTCCTAGCCGCCAAGTCTGTGATGCCGGCGATGATCGCGCAGGGCGGCGGCGTCATCCTCAACACCGCCTCGAATTCGGGCGTCTTCTACGACCGCGAGATGATCGCCTATGCGACGTCGAAGCATGCCGTGGTGGCGATGACCAGGCAGATGTCGCTCGATTATGCAAAGCACAATGTCCGCATCAACGCGCTTTGCCCGGGCTGGGTCGACACGCCGTTCAACGAGCCGTTCATCGCCCAAATGGGCGGACGCGAGGCGATCGAGCGCTATGTGCGCACGAAAATTCCGCTGGGACGCTGGGCGAGCGCCGAGGAGATCGCCGAAGCGATCCTGTTCCTGGTCTCCGACCGCTCCTCCTTCATGACCGGGCAGGCGCTGGTGGTCGATGGCGGCGAAAGCATCGGCTGAGCCTGGGCTTCCGCCCCGCTCGCCTCACACGTGTTTGCGGCCGCCAGTGTCGCGGAACCAGCTGTCGGGGTAAGGATACCACCAGCCTTGGATTTCGGGCTTGTGGTCGATGATCACCATCTTCGAGCGGCGGAAGGCGTCGAGCCCCTGGCGGCCGAGCTCACGGCCGAGGCCCGAGGCCTTCCAGCCGCCGAAAGGCAGCGCGTCGTTGTCGATCAGCGGATTGTTGACCCAGACCATACCGGCTTCGAGCCGCTCGGCCGCCTCATGCGCTTCGGCGAGGTCGGTGGTGAACACCGAGGCGCCGAGGCCGAAGGGACTGTCATTGGCGAGCCTGATCGCCTCGTCGAAATCCTTCACCCGGCAGATCGCGGCGACCGGGCCGAAACATTCCTCGCGAACGATCGCCATGTCTGGGGTTACGCCGGTCAGGATCGTCGGCTCGTAGAACCAGCCGGTGTTGTGCGCCGGCGGAATGCGCCCGCCGGTCACCGCCTTCGCACCATGGGCGATGGCGTCGTCGACCAGGCGCATGACCTTGGCCCGCGCGGCCTCGCTGACCAGCGGGCCGATCTCGGTCCGGTCCAGCCCGTTGCCGATCCTGAGCGCGCGGGTCTTTTCAGCAAAGAGTTCAACGAAGCGGTCATGCACGGCGTCGACGACGAAGAAGCGCTCGGCCGAGGTGCAGACCTGGCCGGTGAGGTGGAAGGCGGCGGTGACGGAACCGGCCGCCGCCACCTCCAGTGGCGCATGTTTCGTGATGATCAGCGGATCGCTGCCGCCGGCTTCGATGACACAGGGCTTCATGCGTTCGGCGCAAGCGACCGCGACCGCCTTGCCGGCGGCGACCGAGCCGGTGAAGGCGACGGCATGGGTTCGCTCCGAGGCGATCAGCGCCTGCGCCGTCGCGGCGCCGCCGGGCAGGCAGGCGACGAGGCCCTCGGGCAACGAACGGAACATGGTCATGTAATCGAGCGTCGACAGCGTCGTCGCTTCAGCCGGCTTGATGACGCAAGCGTTGCCGGCGGCGAGCGAGGCGGCCACCGTCCAGCACATCAACAGGATCGGGAAATTGTAGGGCATGATGTGGACGGAGACGCCGTAGGGTTCGTAGCGCGCGTACTGGAACGAGCCCGCCTGCGTCGTGCCGGCGACCTTGCCGGCCTCGTCGCGCGCCATCTCGGCATAGTAGCGGAAGATCGGCGCACAATTGGCGATCTCGCCGATCGCTTCCGGATAGGGCTTGCCCATCTCGCGCACCATCAGTTCGGCGCAGCGGGTGAAGTCGGCCGCCTCGATGGCATTGGCCACGGCATGCAGATGCTTGGCGCGGCTCTTGGCATCGAGTTTCTTCCACGCCGCCTGCGCCCTGGTCGCGGCGGCAAGCACGGCATCGATCTCACTGTTGCTGGCGGCAGCGATGGTGCCGACCGTCTCCAGCGTCGCCGGATCGATCACCGGTTTTTGCGCGCCGGCCATCGGCCGGTAGTCCGGATTGACGAACAAGGTGGGCCGGTCGGGTGAGAATTCCATTTTGTCCTCCTAGCGGAGCCTTTTTGAGAATTCGCCCTGCCGAGGCAGATGGCGCGGCTTTCGAGAACCGGAGCGCAGCGGACATCTGGTCCGTGAGCACCGGAAGCGGAGAAAGTCGCGTCAGGTGTCCGGCAGGGTAGAATTATCAAGAAGGCTCAGCGGATCATGTAGACCTTCTTGATGGTCTCATGGACGGTGCAGACGCCCTTCCAGTCCTGCGGAAAGAACGCCGCCGTGTCGGGTTCGATCTCGATCACCTCGCCGGATTCATGCACATAGGTGCAGCGCCCTTCGAGGAAGTGGCAGAACTCGTCGCGCGTGACGTGGCAGTGCCATTTGCCGGGGGTGCAGACCCATAGGCCGCATTCGGAACGGCCTTCTGGCCCCTTGTACAAGAGCTTGCCGGAGGTGTGGGACTGTCCCTCGATCATGGTTGGGATGACGCCCCAGTCGACGAGGTCGGTGATGGCGAGCGGCGATTTCATGACAGGTGTGGTCATCGGTCTATTCCTGGGTTCGTTGGCTGCTCACCGGCACATGAAGGCCTTGGTCAGCGTTTCGGTGATTTCGGAGGTGCCGGTCCAGCCGGCGGGAAAGAACACCAGCGTTCCGGCCTCGACCGGGATCGCCTCGCCATTCTCGTGGATGTAACTGCCGCGCCCAGACAGGAAATGGCAGAACTCGTCGACGGCGAAGGTGATGTGACGCGTGCCCGGCGTGCAAGACCAGAGGCCGCATTCGCTCGATCCGTCGGCGTGCTGGAACAGGATCTTGCCCGAGGCGCGCGGCGAGCCGGCGATAGGGTTGGCACCGGCACCCCAGTCGTCCAGTTCCACAGTCGAGGCCTTCGGCCAGTGCGGTGTCGGCATGTCGTGAGGCTCCTCGCTCAGGCCAGCATGTAGACGTTGCGCATGGTCTCATGCACGGTGCATTCGCCGGTCCAGCCGGCCGGGAAGAGCACCACCGTCTCGGCGGTCACCTCTGTCACCTCGCCGTCGTCGGATTTGTAGGTGGCGCGACCTGAAACGAAGTGACAGAGCTCGTCGCGCGGGATCTTGAGCCGCCAGCGCCCAGGCGTGCAGACCCAGATACCGGACTCCGGCTGATTGTTCGGTCCCTTGTGCACCAGCCGCCCTGTCGAATGCGAAGCGCCTTCCAGCGCGTCGGGCTGCACGCCCCAGTCGACGAGATCGGTGCGGGTGGAGGCCTGGTGGAGATGCGGTGCGGAGGAGGTCACAGCAATTTCTCCAGCAGCCCGGCCGCCTTCTCGGGGCCGTTCTGCGACTGCATCTGCGCCGATGCCTTGGCGAGCTTCGCCTTGATCGCCGGGTCGGTGAGGCAGGCCTCGATCCTGGCGATCAGTTCGGCATCGCTCCAGTCGTAGCGGGGCATGCCGAAGCCGCAGCCGATCTCGCCGACGCGGGTGGCGTTGTCGTGACCGTCCCATACATAGGGCATGATGATCGCCGGCTTGCCGAAATAGAGGCACTCGGTGAAGGAGTTGTTGCCGCCATGGTGGATCACCGCATCGACCTGCGGGATCACCGAAGGCTGCGGGAACCAGCTCTCGACGATCACATTGCCGGGCACGTCCGTGTACTGGTCCTTGTAGCCGCCGACATTGACCAGCGCCCGGTAGCGCGTCTTGCCGAGTGCAGCGATGATGCGCTTGAGAAGGTCGACGTCGCCCGCCCCCAAGCTGCCGAAGGAGACGTAGAGCAGCGGCCCGTCATTGTTCCTGGCAAAGGTCGGTATTGCGTAGGGCTTCTCCTGCCGCACGCAGCCTTCGAGATACTGGAATTTGGCCGGGTCGAGCGGATGCCGGCGGTTGAACTTCGCCGCCTGCGGATAGAGTAGCAGGTTGAGATAGGGCGAGGCCTCGAAGAACTGGCCGATCGGATAGGGCGCTTCGCCATTGGCGGCGAGGAAGGCGTTGAAGTCGTCGTGGATCGGCTTGATCACCGCGTTGAAATGGTCGCGGTAGCGCTGGTGTCCGGCATGGTCGTTCTCGGCGCAGCCGGAAAGATGCGGCGGGATGTCCTCGTCCTCGATCTCGTTCTCCGAGCAGGAGATGACCCGCACCCAGGGCTTGCCGTACTGCTTGATCGCCGGGAACAGGATGACGTTGTCGACCGAGATGACGTCGGGCCTGATCTTCGCAAGCACGCCGGGGAGATCCTTCTGCGCCCATTTGGCGCTGTCGACGATCGCCGTCCAGCAATCCTTCACGTAATTGTCGACCTGGTCGTAGGGCGATTTGCGGAAGTTCGGGATGTGGCCGTTGATGAAGTCTTCCCAGAATTTTGCCATCTGCTCCGCCGGCATAGGCTCGGAGAGGTTTACCGGATGCGCCTCGAAGCCGTAGCCCTTGTAGACGTCGACGAAGCCGGGGTCGGACAGGAACACCGCCCTGTGGCCGCGCGCCTCGACCGCCTGGGCGATGCCGACGGAATTGAGCGCCGGGCCAAAGGCCGCTTCCGGGAAAAACGCGATCGTCTTCTGCGCCATGGTTTGTCTCTCCATCAATCTGCGAAAATTCTGACGTCGGCGGCGTCCCAGCCGAGCTCGATCCGGTCGCCCGCCGCGACCGGCCGGCGGTCGGCGGCGTCGGCGGTGACGCGCACCAGGAACGGTTTTTCCGACAGCGCGGTGCGGACATGCACCTGCAGGTCGAGGCCCTGATAGGCCAGCGCCTCGACCGTGCCGGCGACGCGGTTGGCGGTGTCGGGCGCGGGGAACAGCCGGATGCGCTCGGGCCGCACCGCGGCGACCGCGGCGGCACCCGACGAAAGCGTCGCCGGCACCTTGCCGGTGATCCTGGTGCCATTCGCCGCCTGGACCCCGTTGGCATCGGCGCGGCCGGGGACGAAATTCATCACGCCGATGAAGTCGGCGACGAAGCGGTCGGAAGGATGCTCATAGATCGCGTGCGGCGTGTCGCATTGCAACAGCCTGCCGTCCTTCAGCACCGCCATGCGGTCGGCCATGACCAGCGATTCCTCCTGGTCATGCGTGACGATGACGAAGGTGATGCCGACTTCGTGCTGCAGGCGCTTCAGCTCGAGCTGCATGGCGCCGCGCAGCTTCTTGTCGAGCGCGCCGAGCGGCTCGTCGAGCAGAAGCAGTCGAGGCCGCTTGACCAGGGCGCGGGCAAGCGCGACGCGCTGCTTCTGGCCGCCCGACAATTGCTCCGGCTTGCGGTCGGCGAAGGGCACCAACTCGGTGGTCGCCAGGATGGCGTCGACGCGGCTGCGGATCTCGGTCGCCGGCAAACGCTCCATTTCGAGGCCGTAGGAGACATTGGCCCTGACACTCATATGCGGAAACAGCGCATAGGACTGGAACATCAGGTTGACCGGCCGCTTGTTGGGCGGCGTGCGGGCGATGTCGCGCCCGTCGAGCAGGATCTGGCCGTCGCTGGGAGTCTCGAAGCCGGCCAGCATGCGCAGCAGCGTGGTCTTGCCGCAGCCGGAGGGGCCGAGCAGGGCGAAGAACTCGTTCTCGCGGATGTCGAGCGAAATGCCGTCGACGGCCCTCACGCGGCCGAAATTCTTCGACACGCGATCGATCTGGAGCAGCGTGCGCGGTTCGCTCATTGGCCGATGACCCCACGATTGAGCCGCTGCGAAAGGGTGAGCGCGGTGATGCTGACCGCCATGACAATGGTCGCCAGTGCGTTGATCTCCGGCGTGATGCCGAAGCGGATCATCGAATAGATCTGCATCGGCAGGGTGGTCGAGGCGCGCCCGGCGCCGGCGGTGAAGAAGGCGATGATGAACTCGTCGACCGACAGTGTGAAGGCGAGCAGCGCCCCAGCGACCACCGCCGGCAGGATGACCGGCAATGTCACCCGCCGGAAGGTGGTGAGCGCGGAGGCGCCAAGATCGGCGGATGCCTCGACGATCGACCAGTCGAAGCTCTTCAGCCGCGCGCGCACCACCGAGCAGACAAAGGCAAGGTTGAAGACAACATGGGCGAGGATGATGGTGTGCAGGCCCATTGTGACATTGAGCATCGAGAAGAACGACAGCAGCGCGATGGCGAGCACGATGTCTGGAATGATCATCGGCGCGAAGATCAGCGCTTCCAGCCCCTTGCCGTACTGTCGGCGCATCTCGATGCCGATCGCCAGCAACGTACCGAGCAGCGTGGCGATGGCGGTCGAGACCAGCGCCACGATCAGCGTGTTGAGGGCGGCCTGCAGGATCGCCGCATTGCCGGCGAGCGAGGCGTACCATTTCAGCGAAAAGCCCGACCATGCCGTCGGCAGTCCGCCGGCGTTGAAGGACAGAGCCACCAGCACGGCGATCGGGATGTAGAGGAAGGCGAAGACCAGGACGAGCACGAGCCAGAGCCCGCGCCGGGTACCGGGGGAGCGCTCAGCCATCGGCGCCTCCGCTGGCTTCCCTGGCACGACCAGCGGCGCGGTCGGCAAGCAGCGCCTGCGCCATCAGGACCACGAGCATGATGGCGATCAGCGCCATGGCGAGCGCGGCTCCGAACGGCCAGTCATTGGCGGTCAGGAACTGGTCGTAGACGAGGTTGCCGATCATCTGGAAGCGGCCGCCGCCGAGCAGAGCGGGGGTGACGAAATTGCCGATCGACAGCACGAAGACGAAGACCGCGCCGGCGGCGATGCCAGGCACCGTCAAGGGCAGGATGATGCGGCGAAAAGTGGTGAGAGCCGACGCGCCGAGATCGCGCGAGGCTTCGGCCAGTTCGGGGTTGAGGCGCGATAGCGGCGCGTAGCAGGCGAGGATGACGAAGGGCAGGTAGTTGTAGACCAGGCCGGCGATGACGGCGCCCTCAGTGTAGAGCATCGACGGCGGCTCGCCCGCATAGCCCATCCAGCGCAGTAACTGGGTGACGAGGCCCTCGCGGTTGAGCAGCACGATCCAGGCATAGGTGCGGATCAGGTAGTTCGACCAGAACGGCAGCACGGCGAAGAACAGGAACACCGGCTGCAGCCGGCGAGGCGCCGCGGCAATCGCATAAGCGGCGGCGTAGCCGATGATGACGGCGATCAGGGTCGCGGTGCCGGCGATGCGCGCCGAATTGAGGAAGATGCCGGCATAGAGCGGGTCGAGGACCTGGCCGAAATTCTCCAGCGTGAAGGTGTATTCGATGCCGCCATAGATGCCGCGCCGGAAAAAGGCGAGCGCCAGCACCAGCGCGCATGGCACGACCATCAGGGCCGTCAGCCAGGCCAAAGCCGGCGCCATCAGCAGGTTGGAACGAAGTCTGGTCTGGGACAATTTTCGATACCGCTCAGCGGCCGATGGCGGCACGCCGCCACCGGCTGTTGTCTCTGGCCTGTCAGCGCCTACTGCGCGGCCTTGATCTCGCTGACGATCTTGGAATAGTCGCGCTGGGCGTCGCCGACGTCGCGCAGCTGCTCGAACTTGACGAGGTCGGCCACCGGCATCGCCATGTTCGGGAACTTGGCCAGGAAGTCGGCCGGCAGGCTCTCCATCGCCGGCTTGTTCGGCACCTTGTAGTCGATGTTCTGGGCCGCCCAGGCGTGGTTCTTGGCGTCGAGCATGAAGTTGATGAACTTGAAGGCGGCATCCTTGTGCTCGGAAGCCTTCATCACCACCATCGTGTCGACCCAGAGATCCGAGCCTTCCTTCGGAATGACGTATTTGATCTCGGGCTTTTCGGCGATGCCGTAGTTGCACCAGCCGTCCCAGGCCTGCACCAGCAACGCCTCGCCGGAAACCAGCTTCGAATAGAAGGTGGTGTCGTCATAGGCGAGCAGGGTCTTCTTGGCCGAGATCAGCAGATCCTTGACCTCGGCCATCTTGGCCGGGTCGGTCTCGTTGACGGAGAAGCCCTTGTCGAGCTGGCCGGCGGCGAGCAGCCAGCGGTCGGTAGCCAGCATGGTGGTCTTGCCCTTGAGGTCGTCGGCAGGCGCAAGCAGGTCGCTCCAGCTGGTCGGCGCCGTCTTGACCAGGTCCGAGCGGTAGCAGAGGCCGGTCGTGCCCCAGGTGTAGGGGACGGAGAAGGCATTGCCGACATCGTGCGGCAGCTTTGTCGCCTCCGGGTAGAGATTGGCGAGGTTGGGGACCTTGGCGTGGTCGATCGGCTCGGTCAGGCCAAGCTTGTTCAGCACCTCGGCAAAGGGCGAGGAGACGAAGACCACGTCATAGCCCTTGCCGCCGGAGGCGACGAGCTTGCCCATGATCTCCTCATTGGTGGCGTGGACCACGACCTCGCCGGAAACACCCGTCGCGGTCTTGAAGGCGGCCATGGCGTCCGGCGCCATGTAGCCGTCCCAGTTGGAGATGACGAGGTCGGCGGCGGCGGCCGGCGCCGAAAGCACCAGTGCGAGGCCAAGCGCGATTGAAGACGTTCTGAGCGAACGGTGCCGCAGGGCGGTGTTCATGACAGACTCCCATTCCGGTTGATCGTCGAATTCGTTGCCGGATCGGCATTCGCGGTTCCCGCCGCGGGCTCGATCCTGTTCCCCGGTCTTTTGTCGCCGATTGCAATGACAGTACTATTGCAGAAAAAAGTACGTCAATCCATAATTTGACAGGCGGCTCCGGAATCTGGCCGATTGCGTCGGTAGGGACGGTCGGCCAAACCGGGGCATCACGCCCGTTCACGAGAACAAGTCATGCAAGCGGCAGCCAGGCGACCTCGCACCAACCATCTCGATCTCGCGCAGCGGATCCTGGACGTCGCCAGGCAGCGCGGCTTCGAGCCCGGTGCCCATCTTCCCGAACAGCAGATCGCCTCGCTCTGCAGCGTTTCGCGGACTCCGGTGCGGGCGGCATTGCGCCTGCTCACGGAACAGGGCGTGGTGCGCTGGGAAGCCGCCACCGGCTATCGCCTCGCCGTCGACCTCACGACGCAGGCGACCGTCGCCACCGAATTGCCGAATACGGAGGAAGACGAGCTGGCCGAGGCGATCCTGCGCGATCGCTCGGCGCGGCGGTTGGACCAGACGGTGACCGTAAGCGGGCTGATGCGCCGGTACGATGCGGGTCGCAAGACGGTACTAAAAGCGCTTCAGAGACTGACGGAAGAAAATCTCGTCGACCGCGCGCCGGGCCAGTCCTGGCTGTTTCGCCGCACCCCCGACGATCCCGAGGCGCAAGGCGAGAGTTACGAGTTCCGTCTTTTGCTGGAGCCCGCCGCCATCCTGACGCCGGGGTTCCAACTCGACGGCGCGCGGGCGGCGGCACTTCGCCAGAGCATGGAGGCGCTGACGGGGCAGGCCGACGCGGCTTTCGACATCAAGGAGTTCCAGCGGCTGGACATCGAGTTCCACGGCATGATCGCCGACGGCTCGGCCAACCGCTTCGTCACCGACGCGCTGTCGGATCATCTGAGGCTGCGCCGGCTGCCCGGGGTCTATGCCGGCGTCAACGTGTTCCGACTGAAGCAGTCGCTGCGCGAGCACCTCACCATACTCGACCATCTGGAAAACCGGCAGTATGAGGTTGCCGCCGACCTGCTGCGCGTGCATCTGAGGCTGTCGCGCAGCCAGCGGCCGCGGGCGGCCAGCCGCGGCGCTCCGGCGCTGTTCGGCATGATCAGCCGGCCGGATTGACCGAGGACATCGTGACGCGCAAAGCCAGCCCGACCATAGCGCTGTTCCCCGAAGCGAGCTTCGGCGCGGCGCTCAATTGCGTCGGCATCGCGCAGGCACTGCGCGCGCGCGGTGCCCGGCCGGTCTTCATCTGCCATGCCGGCTTTTCCGGCGTCTTCGCCGACTACGGCTTCCAGGAATACCAGTTGCCGACCGACGACCCGCTCAGCGACAGCGAGCGGCAGAGCTACTGGCAGGCCTTCGTGCGCCGCCATCTGCCGCATTTCCGGCTGAGCCCCGTCGACCAGCTCGAAACCTACGTCGCCCCGACATGGCAGGCGATCGTCGACACGGCGGTCCAGGCCGAGGCGCCGCTCAGGCAATTGCTGGCGCGGCTGAAGCCCGACGCGGTCGTGCTAGACAACGTCATCATGTTTCCGGCGCTCGCCGCAGCCGGCTGCCCGTGGGTGCGCGTCATCTCCTGCGCCGAGACGGAGCTGCCCGATGCCGAGGTGCCGCCCTATCTGTCCGGCCTTGCCGCCGACGACCCCGAGCGTGCCGCCTTCGAGGCGCGCTATCTCGCAGCGGTCGCTCCGGCGCATGAGCGGTTCAACCGGATGCGCGCGGATGCGGGCCTCGCGCCGCTGCCGAAGGGGCTGTTCCTGGAGGCGTCGCCCGACCTCAACCTGCTGTTGACGCCGGCCATCGTGCGTCGCGAGCGTGCCGAGCCGCTCGACGCCGCGCGCTTCACCTATCTCGAGGGCTGTGTCCGCTCCGAAGGGCCATTCGAGGTTCCGGTCTTTCCGCGCAACAAAGGGCCGCTGGTCTATGTCAGCTTCGGCAGCCTGGGCGCCATGGATGTCGGGCTGATCCAGCGCATGCTGGCGGTGTTCGACAGGCTGCCCGCCCGGTTCATCGTCAATGTCGGCGGCCTGCGCGATGCCTACCGCGCGGTGCCCGACAATGTCTATCTCGATGCCTGGTTCCCGCAGCCCTCAGTGGTGGCGAAATCGGACCTCTTCATCCATCACGGTGGCAACAACAGCTTTTGCGAGGCGCTGCGCTTCGGGGTGCCGTCGCTGATCATGCCCTATTGCTGGGACGGGCACGACAATGCGCGACGCGCCGAGGAGACCGGTGTCGGCAGCCATATCGGCCGCGACGGCTGGACCGAGGGAGTATTGGAGAGAGCGATTCTCGGCCTGCTGGCCGACGATGCGATGCGCGCCCGCCTGAAGGACAATGCAGCGCAAATGGCGCTGAAGCCTGGAACGGATGTGGCCGCCGAAGCGATCCTCTCTTTGATACGGACATGAAAGAATGCCTGAAAACCATATGATGACCCTGCCGCCGATGAGCGGCGCCAATGATCCGAAAAGCTGGCTGGCCGCGCACGCGATCAGCGAAGTCGAATGCCTCGTGCCCGACATGAACGGCGTGCTGCGCGGCAAGGCCCTGCCGGCGGCGAAATTCCTCAAGGCGCTGGAGGATCGCGCGCTCTATCTGCCGAGCAGCGCCTTCCTGGTCAGCATAGACGGCCGCTATTCCGGCTCGATCGACGAAGGGTTCGCCTATCAGGATCCGGACATGCGCATGATGCCTGATGTCGGCACACTTTGCCTGGCGCCCGGCGGCGGCCCGGGCAAGGCCTATGTGTTTGCCGATGCCTTCCACATGGACGATCGTCCCTGGATGGCCTCGCCGCGTCATGTCTTGCGGGCGGTGCTCGATCTCTATCGCCAGCGCGGCTGGCGGGCGGTGGTGGCGCCGGAGCTCGAATTCTATCTCACCGCGCCAAACCCCGACCCCGATCGTCCGCTGACCGCGCCGGCCGGGCGCAACGGCCGCGCCGAAAGCGTGCAGCATCCCTATGACATGGCGGCGCTGGAGGAGTTCGAGCCGGTCATCCAGCGCATCTACGCGCATGCGGCGGCCGCCGGGTTGCCCCTCGATACGCTGATCCATGAATCGGGTACGGCGCAGCTCGAGATCAACTTCCTGCATGGCGACGCGCTGACGCTGGCCGACAAGGTGCTGCTGTTCAAGCGCCTGACCAGGCAGGCGGCGCAGCAAAGCGGCATGCACGCCACTTTCATGGCGAAGCCCATCGCGGCGCAGGCCGGCAGCTCGATGCATCTCCACATGTCGGTTGTCGACGAGGCCGGCAACACGCTTTTCGCCGGAAGCGACGATGCCGACACTGCAATGTTTGGGCATTTTATCGGCGGTCTGCAGAAATACGTCCCTGAAATCATGCCGCTGTTTGCGCCGAACGTGAATTCGTATCGTCGCATCCGCCCCAACCACAGCGCGCCGGCCAATATCGAATGGTCGCACGACAACCGCTCATGCGGCCTGCGCGTGCCGGCCGGTGGCCGCGCCGCGCGGCGGGTGGAGAACCGGCTGCCGGGAGCCGATGCCAATCCCTATCTGGCGATCGCCGGCTCGCTTCTCGCAGGCTATCTCGGCGTGGAGGAGAAGATCGCGCGCTCGGCGGAAGCATCGGGCAATGCCTACAAGATCAAGAGCACACTGCCGAAGACCATGGAGGAGGCGCTCGACCGGTTCACCACCTGCGCGCCGGTGCGGGCGCTGCTCGGCGAGGATTTCTTCCAGACCTATCTGCGCGTCAAGAGCGTCGAGCTCGACCTGTTCCAGAGCGTCGTGACGTCCTGGGAACGCGACCACCTTTTGCTCAAGGTGTGACGATGGTTTCCAGTTCGACGGGTTTCAATTCCGGTCTCGATATCGGCAAATCCTATTATGTCGCCACCGCCAATCCGGCGCCGGATCATCCGGCGCTCATCGGCGATGTCGAGGCCGACCTGGTGGTGGTCGGCGGCGGCTGCACCGGCCTGTCGGCGGCGCTCCACGCTGCCGAGCGCGGGCTGAGGGTGGTGCTGCTCGAAGGCGGCAGGATCGGCTGGGGCGCATCGGGCCGCAATGGCGGCCAGATGATCCCCGGCCTGCGCAAGGGCGCCAAGGGTCTGGTCAAGGCCTACGGGCCGGAACGGGCGAAGGCGCTGTTCGACCTCGCCTTCGAGGCGCGCGGCCTGGTGCTCGACATCATCGGGCGTCACGCCATCGACTGCGACCTCAGGCTCACCGGCCATCTGGTCGGCGCGGTGAACAGCTCCGACCTCAAGGACCTGGAAGACGAGGCCGAGTGCCTGGCCAGGGTGATGAATTTTCGTGACGTCGAGATCCTGTCGGCCGCGGAAGCACGCGGCAAGGTCGACACACCCTATCACGGCGCCATGTACGAGCCGCTCGGCGGCCACATGCATCCGCTGAACTACACGCTCGGCCTTGCCCGTGCGGCGGTCGCGGCAGGCGTCGTCATCCACGAGAACTCGGTCGCTTTGCGGCTGGAGCGGGAGCCTTCAATCAGGGTCTCGACGGCAAAGGGATCGGTGCGGGCGAAACATGTCGTGCTGGCCGGCGACGCGCTGCTGCAGGGACTGGAGCCACGCGTCAACAGCCGCATCATGCCGGTCGGCAACTACATCGTCGCCACCGAGCCGCTGGAGGGCAAGCGCAGTGTCATCCCGGCCAATGTCGCGGTGTCCGACACGCGCTTCGTCGTCAACTACTACCGGATGTCGGCGGACGGGCGGCTGCTTTTCGGCGGCGGCGAGCGCTACACACCGTCGCCGCCGGCCGACATCGCCGGCTTCGTGCGGCCGCATATGGAACAGACCTTCCCGCAATTGAAGGGCTGCCGCATCGATCACGCCTGGGGCGGCCTGGTGTCGGTGACGACGTCGCGCTTGCCGCATGTCGGGCACTATGGCGAGGTCTATTTCGCGCATGGCTATTCCGGCAAGGGCGTCATCCTGTCGACGCTGTCCGGCAAGCTGCTGGCCGAGGCGATCACCGGCGATTCCGCGCGGCTCGACCTGTTCGCGACGCTCAGCCCGCTGCCGTTCCCCGGCGGCACGGCGCTGCGCGGTCCGCTCTATGTGCTGGGCATGCTGTGGTACGCGATGCGCGACCGCATCAAGCACTGAACCGCCGGGGTTGCCTTAGCCGGCATCCCTGTTGGTCAGCGCGATGTGGCAGCAGCCGGAACCGTGGCCCGGCGTCCAGGTGACGTTGTCGAAGCGCACGCCGGTCGCCTCGAACAGGCCACGGTCGAAGGCGCCGGCGATGCGGCAGAGCGTGGCGAGCTTTTCCTCGCCGACGCCTGCCTCGACCCAGGCGTCCTTCAGCGGACAGCGCTTCACTCTGAAGGCGATGTGGGTCGCGTTGCGCTCGACATCGGTCGGGTACATGTGGCCGCCATCCGGGCTTACGGCCAGAAACGCCTCGCCGATCGCCCGCGCATCGTTGGGTCCGAAATCGGCGAAGGCCACCGCCGCCACTTCCCTGCCGCGCTGCTCGATGGTGCGGATCATCACCGCCTCGGCCCTCTCGGCGCCGAGCTCCGCGGTCAGTTCGTCGAGGAACAGACGGTAGAGATCGGCCCGGTTGCGGAAAGCGGAGTCGAGCTCGCGCGACAATTTTTCGGCTCTGGCCTCGGGGTCGGTCATAGTGCTGGGTTCCTATCCAGTCTTGGCGTCGCTGCCACCAGCGCCTTGCCGATCGCCGATTGCGGTGCCGCAATGACGGCGCGGGCGTCGCCGGTCTCGGCGATCCGCCCGGCGTCGAGAATGGCGAGGCGATGGGCGATGGCGCGGACGACGCCGAGATCATGCGAAATGAACAGATAGGCGATCCGTTCCGTGGCTTGCAGGTCGAGCAGCAGGTCCAGGATCTGGCCGCGCACCGAGACGTCGAGCGCCGAGACGGCTTCGTCCAGCACGATCAGCGAGGGATTGGTCGCAATAGCGCGCGCGATGGCGACGCGCTGGCGCTGGCCGCCGGAGATTTCATGGATGGCGCGCGGCGCAAGATCGGAAGCCAGGCCGACGCGTTCCAGCAGGGCGGCAATGCGGCGCGGGCGCTCAGTGCGCGAGGCGAGGTCATGGATGCGCAACGGATCGTCGAGCACGCGCGCCACGGTGGCGCGCGGGTTGAAGGCAGCGAGCGGATCCTGGAACACCATTTGCAGCCGCGCGCGCTTTGCGCGCAGGGCCGCTCCGCCCAGCGAGCGGAAATCGCCGCCTTCGAACTGGATGGTGCCGGCGTCCGGCTCGATCAGCCTTAGCACCAGCCGCGCAATGGTCGATTTGCCGCTGCCGGACGGGCCGGCGAGCGCCAGCGTCTCGCCGGGCTCGATCGCGAAGGAAACGTCGTTGACGGCGGAGACCGCCTTGCCACCGCGGCGATAGCGCTTGGTCAGGCCGGAAACGGCCAGCAATGGCGTGCTCATGCCGGCGCTCCGGTGCGCCGCAGAGGCCCGGTGTCGAGGCCGAGATGGGCGTCGAGCAGTGCGCGCGTGTAGGCGTGGCGCGGGGCGTTGACGATCTCCGCCGTCGTGCCGAGCTCGAGCAACTTGCCATGGCGGAATACGGCAATGCGTTCAGCAAGCTCGGCGGCGAGCGCAATGTCGTGGCTGATGAACAGAAGCGTCATGCCGTCCTCGGCCACCAGCCGCCGGATGAGCGACACGATCTCGGCCTGCACGATGGTGTCGAGTGCGCTGGTCGCCTCGTCGGCGATCAGCAGTCTTGGCCCGGCGGCAATTGCCGCGGCGATCGCCACGCGCTGCTTCTGGCCGCCGGAAAGCTGGTGCGGGTAGGCGCGCATGGCGGCGCCAGGGTCAGGCAAGCGGACGCGTTCGAGCAGGGTTCTGGCTTTGGCGTAGGCTCGAGGCCAGCCGAGGTTGAGATGCGTGTGGGCGACTTCGGCGATCTGCTTGCCGATCGGCATGACCGGGTCGAGGCTGGCGGAGGGATCCTGGAAGACGAAGCCGGTGTCGCGGCCGAGGAGGGGAACGAACTTAGGCTGGAGTTCCTTCACACCCCCCTCTGTCCTGCCGGACATCTCCCCCGCAAGGGGGGAGATTGAGCTGTCATCGCTGCTTTCGCCAATCTCCAACGTTGCAGGAGGAGAGCCAACGGCGAAGGTGCTGATCTCCCCCCTTGCGGGGGAGATGTCCGGCAGGACAGAGGGGGGTGCCTTGGCACCCGCGCTTGATGGCAAGAACCAATCGATCTGCCCCTCAATCCTGGCAGACCCCGGCAGCAACCCAGCGATCGCCAGCGCCAGCGTGCTCTTGCCAGAACCGCTTTCGCCGATGATGGCCAGGCGCTCACCGGCCTCGATCTCCAGGCCGACGCCCTGCAGCGCCGGCACCTCAACGCCATTGCCGCGGTAGGCGACCGAAAGGTCGCGGATTGAAAGCAGCGCCGTCACGACAGGCTTCTCCGCACCGCAGTCGTTTCGACGACGCCTTCGCCGGCGAGGTAGACACCGAGCACGGTCAGCACCAGGGCGATGCCGGGAATGATCGACAGGGAAGGCGCGGTGCGCAGCACGGCGCGGCCTTCCGCGATCATGCCGCCCCAGGTGACGCGGTTGGGGTCGCCTAGCCCGAGAAAGGAAAGTGCTGCCTCGGTGAGGATCGCCGCCGCGACGATCACCGACGACAGCGCCAGCACCGGCGGCAGCGTGTTGGGCAGCACTTCGCGAAAGGCGATCTCGAGCGGATGCATGCCGATGACGCGGGCGCCGGCGACATAGTCGCGCTCGCGGATCGACAGCACCTCGGCGCGCGCGACGCGCGCCGGTCCGGTCCAGGCACCGAGCGCGATGGCCGCGACGACGACGCCGAGCGACGGGCCGACAATGCTGACGAAGGCGAGTGCCAGCAGGAAGCCGGGCACCGTCTGGAAGGCGTCGGTGACGCGCATCAGCACCTCATCGGCGAGGCCGCCGGCAAAGCCGGCCAGCGTTCCGATCACCACGCCGATGATAAGGGCGGCAGCGGACGCCGCCAGACCGACGGCCAGCGAGGTGCGGGCTCCATGAAAGAGCTCGGCAAGCACGTCACGGCCGAGCCGGTCGGTGCCGAACGGCAGCGACCAGTCCTGGAAGGGCGGCAGCAGAGCCGGACCTGCGATTGCCTGCGGGTCGCCGGGAAAGATCAGCGAAGCGGATAGCGCCATGGCGAACAGCACCGCCAGGATGATTGCGCCGGCGACTGCCTCCGGCGTGCGCAGCAAACGGCGAAGCCCGTTCACGCTCCGGCCTCGCTGGCGCCGACGCGCGGATCGAGCACGGCATAGGCGAGGTCGACCAGCAGGTTGATCAGGATGACGAGCACGGCGCTGGTGAGAATGATGCCGAGAAGCAGCGGCGTGTCGCGTCCCGCGACAGCTTCCTGCGCCAGCCGGCCGAGGCCGGGCACGGCAAAGACGCTTTCGATGACGACGCTGCCGCCCAGCATCTGCGCCGACTGCAGCCCGAGCATGGTGACCAAGGGCAAGAGCGCGTTGCGGGCGACATGGGCGAGCACGATACGGCGGCGCGACAGGCCCCTGGCGCGGGCTGCGAGGACGAAGTCCTGCCGCCAGGCCTCGGCCATGCCGGCGCGCATCATGCGCAGATAGAGCGCGAGATAGATGAAGCCGAGTGCCGACACCGGCAGCACGAGGTGGGTGGCGATGTCGGCGGCGCGGTCGAGGCCGGTCTTGCCTGAGGCGATGGTCTCGATGCCGCCGATCGGCAGCCAGCGCAGGTCGACGGCGAAGACAACGATCAGCACCAGGCCGAGCCAGAAGCCGGGCACGGCATAGAGCGCCAGCGAGCCGATCGACAGGAAGCGGTCGCGAAGGCTGCCTGGTCGCGCGCCTGCATAGATGCCGAGCGCCGAGCCGAGGCCGAAGGACAGCGCGGTGGCGCTGCCCATCAGGATGAGCGTGGTGGGCAAGCGTTCGAGGACGACGTCGCGGATCGGGCGCGAGAAGGTGACGGACTGGCCGAGGTCGAGATGGCAGAGCGCCCAGAGATAGTTGGCGAGCCGCGTCAGTTCCGACTGGTCGAGACCCCAGCGATGGCGCAGCACCTCGATCAGGCCGGCATCGCCGCCGGTCGAGACGATGTAGGCATCGACCGCGTCGCCGGGGGCCGCCTCGAGCAGAAGGAAGGTGCCGATGACGACGATCAGGAGCACGAAGACGCTGCCGACGAGACGGCGGCGGATGAGGGCGAGGGCGCGGTTCATGGGGAAGGGGCGATTGCGCTAGAGCCAAACTCGCAAGGTTGAGCTCTACGGCGCCCCCCTCTGTCCTGCCGGACATCTCCCCCACTTCGGGGGAGATCGGTTGTCATCGCTGCCTTCGCCAATCTCCAACGTCGCAGGATTGAGTTAGGCGCGGGACCTGCTGATCTCCCCCCTCGTGGGGGAGATGTCCGGCAGGACAGAGGGGGGCGCGAAGGAACGCTCATCGTCAAACCTGAGCACCCGGACACGCGAACCGCAAGCCTGTAGAGCTGCGATCAGCCGGCCAAATAGGTGTCCGCCCAGTTCGAGACTGCCCAGCGCGGGTTGTTGGCGATATTCCCCACCGTTTCGCGGGCGACGCTGATAAAACTCCATTCGGCGACGTTGATCAGCGGCAGGTCGGCCGCCACCTTCTTCTGGAATTCCTTGTAGAGGTCGGTGCGCGCCGATGTGTCGAGCGTCTCGGAGGCCTTGGCGATGAGCGCGTCGAGATCCGCGTTCTTGTAGCCGCCCTGGTTGGAGAAGGGCACGCCGTCGGGAATGCCGCTCTGCACCAGGATGGTGGTCGAGATCGCCGGGTCGCCGCGGAACACCGGCGGGCCGACGGCGAGGTCGAAGGCATGGTCGGTGTAGACCGCCTTGATGTGGGCTGGAGAATCGTTGTTGACCAGTTCGGCGTCGATGCCGATTGCGGCCAGCGCCTGGCGCAGATAATCGCCGAACTGCTTGGTCTCGTTGAAGTAGGGCGCCGGCAAAAGTTTCAGCGAGAAGCGCTTGCCGTCGGGGCCCTTCTTGTAGCCGGCCTCGTCGAGAAGCGCATTGGCCTTGGCGACGTCGAAGGCATAGGTCGGCACGTCGGCGGTGTAGAATTGCGGATCGTTCTTCGGCACCGGGCCGGTCGCGGTCGCGGCGTAGCCGAGGAAGATCGTCTTGACGACGAAGTCCTTGTCGATGGCATGGGCGATCGCCTGCCGGACCTTGATGTCGGCTAGCTCCTTGCGGCGATGGTTGATCTCGACGACGAGCTGGTAGGTCAGCCCCTCATAGCCCTTGGTGATCACCTTCAGGCCCGCCACCTTGGAGATGCGGTCGAGATCGGCGAGCGGCACGGCGGAGAAGGCGGCGAGCTGGATCTCCTCCGCTTCGAGCGCGGCCGCGGCCGAGCCACGGTCCGGCAGCACCTGGTAGACGATCTCGTCGAGATAGGGCTCGTCCTTCCCCCAATAGTCGGCGTTCTTAGCCAGCCGGTAATACTGGCCGGCCTTGTATTCGGCGAATTTGAACGGGCCGGTGCCGACCGGCGCGTTGTTGGCCGGGTTCTCCTCGATCTTGCCGTTCTCGTAGACGTGCTTCGGCACCACGCTGCTCAGTGCGGGCAAGGCGTTGCGGATCAGCTGGAACGGCGTCGGCTTGGCGAATTTGAAGACGGCGGTCAGTTCGTCCGGCGTTTCGACGGCTGCCAGGTCCTTGAACACGGTGCGGCCGAGATTCTGCAGCGGCTTCCACACCTGCAGCGCCGAGAAGGCGACGTCGGCGGAGGTGAAGGGCTTGCCGTCATGCCACTTGACGCCATCGCGCAATTTGAACGTCACCGACAGGCCGTCGGCGGCGCCTTCCCAGGAGAGTGCGAGGCGCGGCTGGAGTCCGTCCTTGCCGTCGAAGGAGGCCTCGGCCAGCGTCTCCACGACCTTGCTGGAGATAAAGAAGACGCCGTTGGAAGCGACGATCGCCGGGTTGAGGTTGCGCGGCTCGGAATCGGCGGCGACGACCAGCCGGCCGCCCTTCTTTGGCGTCTGCGCGCGACCGATCGCCGGCATGGCGGTGGAGGCGAGCAGCGCCGCCGAACCGGCAAGCACGCTGCGCCTGGAGATGGTGAAAGCTGACATGATCGACCTCCGTCCTCCGCGCCACCGGTCGGGCGCCATTCCCCTCGGCGCTAGCGGGTCCGCGAGCGTCGTTGCGGCGGCGATTATGGCCCTTGCCAAGGGTTTCGCCAGAGACGGATTTGGCGCATTCTGGCGTGGCTTTGAAATTTCCGTCCGCTGGACCAGTTGCTGAGCAAGCGGCCCGATCGGCAAGTCTGGTAGGACCAGATATCGCGATCGACGGCCGATGCGCGGCAATGTGAAGTCTGACGGGGCCGAAAGGCCCATTTCTGGCTGGACCAGAGTGGGCAAGATGGTGCAGATTTGGATGACAGCCAGACGATCAGCAACCAGCGCAGCCGGCGAGCCGGCCCGATCGGCCGGCACATTCAGGGAGAGAAAGAATGAACATCGCTCCGGGCAAGAATGCCGCCGCCATTCCGTTCGACCAGGCGAGGCTGGACGGGCTGATGGAGGAGGCCGGCATCGACGTGCTGCTCGCCACCTCCAAGCACAACACGCAGTATCTGCTCGGCGGCTACAAGTTCATCTTCTTCGCGGCCATGGACGCGATCGGCCACAGCCGCTACCTGCCCATCGTCGTCTATGAGAAGGGCGGGCCGGATCGTGCCGCCTATATCGGCAATCGCATGGAGGGTGCCGAGCATCAGAACAACCCGTTCTGGACGCCAACCTTGCACGCCGCCTGCTGGGGCACGCTCGATGCCGCCAATCTCGCCGTCGAGCATGTGCGCAAGATCGGCAAGGATGGAGCCCGCATAGGCATCGAGCCGGCCTTCCTGCCGTCGGACGCCTACGCGCTGATCCGCAAGGCGCTGCCGGACGCGAAGCTCATCGATGCGACCGGCATGCTGGAGCGAATGCGCGCCATCAAGACCGACGCCGAGCTCGAAAAGCTGCGCATCGCTTCCGAGCTGATCACCGATTCCATGCTGGCGACCATCCAATGGGCGCGCGAAGGCACGACCAAGACCGAGATCATCGAGCAGCTCAGGCGCGAGGAGACCAATCGCGGCGCGCATTTCGAATATTGCCTGCTGACGCTCGGCTCCAGCCACAACCGGGCGGCCTCGCCGCAGGCGTGGAAGAAGGGTGAGGTGCTGTCGATCGATTCCGGCGGCAACTATCACGGCTATATCGGCGATCTCTGCCGCATGGGCATCCTCGGCGAGCCGGACGCCGAGCTGGAGGATCTGCTGGCCGAGGTTGAAGCGGTGCAGCAGGCGGCCTTTTCCAAGGTCAGGGCGGGCACGCTCGGCGGTGACATGATCTCCTACGCGGAAGCCGTGCTGAAAGCCTCGAAGGTGGCCCCCTACACCGATTTCTTCGCCCACGGCATGGGGCTGATCACGCATGAGGCGCCGTTCCTGATGACCAACCATCCGGTCACCTATGAAGGCACCTATGCGACAAAGCCGCTGGAGACGAACATGGTGCTCTCGGTCGAGACGACCATGCTCCATTCAAGGCGCGGCTTCATCAAGCTGGAGGACACGGTTGCGGTGACGGACACCGGCTACGTGATGTTCGGCGACCGGGCCAGGGGGTGGAACAGGGGTGGGACGGCTTAGCCAGCGTTCCCTTACTTCCCAGCCGGCGGCAGCAGCCTGAAGTCCGGCAGTTCGCGCAGCGCCAGTTCAGGGCCGGTGGGAGAATAGACGACGAAGAGCTGCATAGGCTGGTCGCCGGTGTTCAGCGTCGAATGGAAGCGGCTCTCGGGCACGTAGACGGTGCAGCCGGGGCCGACCTTCGCCACCACCGGGTTACCGTTCTCGTCTTCGACCATCTGCTCGCCATGCCCCGAGATGACGAAGATGATCTCCTCGGCGCCCGGATGGTTGTGGCGGGTGTGGCCCTTGCCGGAGGGCAGGTCGACGACGCCGCCGGAAAAGCGCTCCGCACCATTCACTTCTGGCGCGACCGTGAGGGCCAGCCTGCCCCAGTCGAAGCCGAAGGCGCTGACGTCCTTCGGGTACACGAACACCTTGCTCTTGTCGGTCATCGACTCATCCCTTCTTTTTCTTTGCATTCGTTTTCGCGCCGCCGATCGATACCGCCTTGAAATCCGCGGTCTGTCTTGCGATCGCCGCTTCAGCCGGCAGCCGCTCCATCGAGCTCGCGCCATAGAAACCGTGCAGCCCTTCGCAGCGCTCCAGGATGTAGCGCGCGTCGTCCGGCATCGAGATCGGACCGCCGTGGCAGAGCAGGATCACGTCCTTGCGCACCAAACGCGCGGCCGCCGCGATGGCGTCGATCTCCTTTACGCAGTCGTCGAGCGACTTGGCCGAGGTGGCGCCGATGGAGCCGCCTGTCGTCACGCCCATATGGGCGACGATGATGTCGGCGCCGGCTTTCGTCATGGCGCGCGCTTCGTCCGGGTTGAAGACGTAAGGGGTCGTAAGAAGATCGAGCTTGCGAGCCTCGGCGATCATGTCGACCTCGAGCCCGAAGCCCATGCCGGTCTCCTCGAAGCTTTGCCGCATGGTGCCGTCGAACAGGCCGATGGTGGGGAAGTTCTGAACACCGGAAAAGCCCATCGTCTTCAGCTCGGCCAGGAACAGCGGCATGATGACGAAGGGATCGGTGCCGTTGACACCGGCTAGTACCGGCGTCTTCTTCACCACCGGCAGCACCTCGTAGGCCATCTCCTTGACGATCTCGTTGGCATTGCCATAGGCGAGCAGGCCGGCGGCCGAGCCGCGACCGGCCATGCGGTAGCGGCCGGAATTGTAGATGATGATGAGGTCGATGCCGCCGGCTTCCTCGGCCTTGGCCGACAGGCCGGTGCCGGCGCCGCCGCCGACGATCGGCGTGCCATCGGCGATCATCTTGCGGAATTTTTCCAGGATTTTCTTGCGCGGTATGGCGGCCATGCTTGTCGGATCTCACTTGCTGGCGATGTCGAGGAAGGCCGCTGTTGCGGCCCTGGCGAATTCGGGATCGTTGATGTGCAGCGGCAGGCGCGTCACCCGCCGTGTTGCCGTCGGTCGGATCGTGCGTTCGATGGCCTCGAACAGCGCGGCATCCGCTTCCTGATCGAAGAAGGCGCCGCCTTCGATGTCGAGCGCCGAGACGCCCTTTTCAGGGATCAAGAAATGGACCGGACCGTCGCAGCGGCTCAGCCTTTCGCCGATCCATGCGCCGATCGCGCGGCATTCGTCAGGTGTCGTGCGCATCAGCGTCACGTTGGAATTGTGCTCGTAGAAGAGGCGACCACGAAAGCGCTCGGGAATGGTCGGCGGCGCCCAGAAGTTGACCATGTCGAGCGCGCCGACCGAGCCGACATAGGGCAGCTTCGTGCGGGCGACGGCGCCAAACCGATCCTCCGTCGCCGGCAGCACGCCGCCAAACAGGAGGTCGCAAACCTCCGTTGTGGTGATGTCGATGATGCCAGCAAGCAGTCCTGAATCGGCAAGCTTCTCCATGGTGCGGCCGCCGGTGCCGGTGGCGTGGAAGACCATGCAGTCATAGTTGGCGCGCAGCTGGTCGGCGATGGCCGTCACGCAAGGCGTGGTGACGCCGAACATGGTGAGCCCGAGCGACAGCTTGCCGTCGGCGGACGGCGCCGGGCTCCGCGCCATGCCAGAGATCGCCTGGGCGGCATTGTGCAGCACGACGCGCGACAGGCGGTTGAGGCCGGCCATGTCGGTCACCGACGGCACCATGACGATGTCGGAGACGTCGACATAGGGCGCGGTGTCGCCGGAGGCGAGCGTCGAGACCATGATCTTGGGCAGGCCGAGCGGCAGCGCGCGCATGCCCGCCGTGACGATCGAGGTGCCGCCGCCGCCGCCGATGCCGATCATGCCGGATACGTCGCCTCGCGATTGGACGAAGCGGGCAAAAGCGGTGGCCATCGCCGCGACCGACCTGCCGCGGTCGTCGATGCCGAGCACGGCCGTTTGGCCATCGGGATGGTGCCCGGCGACCGCTTCGGCCGTGACATCGACCGGCACGGTGGCAGTGCGCGTTCCGACGTCGACGCGGGTCACGGTGGCGCCCGTGGCGGTGATCGCGTCCGCCAGGAAGCCGAGTTCCTCGCCCTTGGTGTCGGCGGTGCCCACCACATAGATACGCTTCATCGCGTTTCCCCGGTCGTCAATGCGGCCGACGTTGTCGTCGGCTTCTGCCAGCCGTCGGCAAGCAAAGGCCATTGCAAATTTTTGAGACGCGCGTACCGTATTGACATGGATGTCTCACGTCAACAAGCCACAGTGAACGACGAGGCTGACCAGGCCGCCAAGCGTGGACCCCGTGCGCGCACAAAGCGGCTGATGCTGGAGACGGCAACGAGGCTGATGCAGGCTGGCGTCACCCCTTCGGTCAGCGAGGTCGCGGAGGCCGCGCAGGTTTCCCGCGCCACCGCCTATCGTTATTTCCCGAGCCAGGCGGCTTTGGTGCAGGCGGTGGTCGACGAGGGGCTGGGACCGATCCTCACCTGGCAATCGAGCTCGGTCGATCCCGAGCGCCGGGTGGCCGAACTGTTCGACACCGCCATGCCGCGCATCGAGGCTTTCGAGGCGACGTTCAAGGCGGCGCTGAAGCTGTCGCTCGACCAGTGGGCCCGCCAGCAGGCAGGCACGCTGGGTGGCGAGCCGGCCTTCACACGCGGCCATCGCATAGACCTGCTGGAGGATGCGCTTGCGCCACTGAGGGGCGAGCTGCCGCCGCGCGAATTCGAGCGCCTGGCGCAGGCGCTGTCGCTGATTTTCGGCGTCGAACTGCTGATTGTGCTGAAGGACATCTGGGGCCTGGACAGCGGCAAGACCCTGGCCGTCGCCCGGTGGGCGGCCTCAGCGCTGGTGCGCCAGGCGCGACTCCGGACGCCATCCTGACCAGGGGTGGTGGCGGCGTGAGTTGGGCATGGAGGAGGGCTGGACGAAAGCGGATGCAGGATATGAGACTTCTCCCGACGCGGACCGGATTGGGGGGTCGTCGAGGGGAATCCGAGGCGGTCGCCGCGGTAGCTCGGAGCGAATCTGGTTCGACCAGATTTGAAGGTCGGCGATTTCAGTGATTTTGAGGATTGGCGTTTTGCGAACGGTATGAAGGTGGAGAATTGCCAAAAATGAAGGAAATACCAACATATAGCGGACGTTTTCAGCTTATTTTGGTGACGGCAAATTTTAAGAAAGCGCTTGACGAGCATCTTAAATTGGTAATACCAGATTAGGAAAGAAAAGGCGGATCGGGAATGACAGCAGCAGTCCATTTCGGCAGGGCGAGGAGGATCACACGGATGGCGCGTGTTCCGTCCGCACGAGGTGGCGCATCGTGACGCAGACGTCGCCTCGCGCCAGTGCCGGCAAGGGGATTGCGCTGCGCCTCGATGGGCTCAGCAAAGCCTATGGATCCGTGCGCGCCATCAACGACCTGAGCTTCGCCGTCGACGAAGGCCGCTTCTTCGTACTCTTCGGGCCGAGCTCGGTTGGCAAGACGACGACGCTGCGCACTATCGCCGGCCTCGTCCAGGCCGACTCCGGCACGCTTGAGATCGGCGGCCGCGACATGACCCATGCGCCGATCGCCGGCCGCGGCATCTCGATGGTCTTCCAGTCTTTCGCGCTTTACCCCCACCTCACGGTCTACGACAATCTCGCCTATCCGCTGCGCGAGGAGAAAGCCGCGCGCGCCGAGATCGACAAGCGGGTGAAAGAGACCGCCGAGATCCTGAAGCTGACACACCGCCTGAAGGCCAAGCCGGCAACCCTGTCCGGCGGAGAGCAGCAGCGCGTCGCGCTCGGCCGCTCCCTGATCCGCCGGCCAAAGATTCTTCTCCTCGATGAGCCGCTCACCAATCTCGACGCCAAGCTTCGGCACGAGACGCGCGCCGAGCTGAAGCGGCTGCACCGCCAGTTCGGCATGACCGTGATCTATGCCACGCCCGACGAGCTCGAGGCTCTCTCGATGGGCGAGACGATCGCCGTCATGCGCGATGGCGGCATCGTCCAGATCGGCACGCCGGACGAGCTTTACGAGCAGCCGATCCATACCTATGTCGCCAGCAAGATCGGCTCGCCGCACATGAATCTGTTCACGGCCTCGGTGCGCGCCGACACCAGGTCTTTCGACACGCCGCTCGGGACTCTGGTTCCGGCGACGGCGCCAAAGACTGCCGATGCCGGCGAGGCCGCGCTGATCGGCATTCGCCCGAGCGACATTCGGCTCGCCGCCAAGGGCGAAGCCGGGGTTGCCTCGAAGGTGCATCTGGTCGAACCGCTCGGCGACATCACGGTCGTCTCGGTCGAGGCCGGCGGCGAGATGTTGCGCATGGTGCTGCCGGAAGCGATCGCCGCCAGCATCAGGACCGGCGATTCGGCATCGATCGCCATCGATAACAGGAAAATCCACGTCTTCCGCGCCGTGAGCGGCCAGGCAATGACCTGACGCGAACGGCGAGAAGCAATCCGGTTAACCAAGGGAGGAAACGCGAATGACGGCGATGACCAAAGTGAAAGGGCTAGCGACAGCCGCAAGCTTCGCTGCCACGCTACTGGTGGGAGGCGTGACCTATGCCTCTGCCGAAGAAGTGACGTTGACGATGGCGGTGCCGGATTGGCCCCCGACCCGCATTATGAAGAAGTTCTTCGACGAGCAGTACAAGCCCAAGTCTGGCAATACCGTGAAGCTCGATGTCGACTTCATTCCGTGGCCGGATTTCTACACCCGCGTCAACGCCTCGTTGACCTCGGGCGAAAAGAAGTACAACTTCATCGTGTCGGACTCGCAGTGGCTGGGCGCCTTCGTCGAAGGCGGCTACTTCCGCAAGATCAACGATCTCATCGATGCCGACCCGGAACTCAAGGCGACGATGGAGTCGATGCATCCCGCCGTGCTCAACGCCTACTCGACCTATCCCAACAGCACGCCGAACTACTACGGCTTCCCGCAGTTCCCGGACGTGCTGGTCACCTACGGCCGCAAGGACGTGCTCTGCAACGACGACGAGCAGGCCGCCTTCAAGGCGAAGTACAATGAGAAGCTGCCCTGCACCGGCGAAGAAATCGACGCCATGGACTGGAACACGTTCGAGCATGTTGGCGAATTCTTCCAGCGCAAGAAGGGCGACAAGCTCGCCGGCCAGGTGCTGGATGACGATTTCTACGGCATCGCCTATCAGGCAGGCAAAGGCTACGACTTCTCGACGAGCTCGGTTCACACGTTTGTCTGGCAGCATGGCGGCGGCATCTGGGATGAAACCAAGGCCCCGACCGGACATGCCGAAGGCGTCGTAAACTCCCCGAAGTCCATCGAGGGCATGGAGCATTTCCTCAAATTGCTGAAGTACATGCCGCCGGTGGTCAAGACCGGCACCATGGACATCTTCGTCTCGGACCAGTTGTTCCGTGAAGGCAAGGTGGCCATGAACATAGACTGGATCGGTCTCGGCGAAGCCTCGCTCGATCCCAAGACGTCGAAGGTTGCCGACAAGCTGGTGTTCGGATTGGCGCCAGGCCTGCGCGGCCCCGACGGCAAGGTGAATCGTACGTCACAGATCGGCGGACAGCCTTTCGTTCTCACCACCTGGACGACGCCTGAGCAAATCAAGGAAGCGGTGGGCTTCGTGAAGTGGTGGCTCTCGCCCGATATCCAGCACCAGTTCGCCGCCGGCGGCGGCCAGTCCGCGATCAAGTCGGTCTACAGCGATCCGAAATACGTGACCTATCGTCCGTGGGACCGCGCCTGGGCGAACTCGCTCGACTGGCAGAAGGACATGTGGCACGTGCCGCAGTTCTTCGAACTGCTCACCCAGCAGCAGGACCAGTACGACCTAGCCATCACGGGCAAGCAGGACGCCAAGACCACCCTGGATAACATCGCCAAGTTCCAGGAGGACCTCCTGAAGAACGCTGGCCTTATCCAGTAACCTTCCGACATAGCTGCGGGGAGCGGGCAAAAGCCGCTCCCCATCATTGCCACGTCACGCGCTCCATATTTCGGACTCCCATGACCGCTGTTTCAAGTACGCTGCTGACACCACGCCTTACCGCGGTTGTTGCCCACAACTGGAAACTCGCCATCGCTGTCGCTGTCGTCGTGTCGGCCATATCAATGGCGGGCTTGCCGGCGGCTGTCTCCTTCTGGGTGGTGGGCGCCGCGGCGGCGTTGGTCGCGGCCGCATTTACCGTCAACGCGTATCGCCGCCACTACTTCGGCGCCCTGCTGGTCGCTCCGGCAATCGCCGTTCTGTTTGTGATGAATATCTTCCCCCTGCTGTGGTCGCTGGGCCTTTCGTTCTTCGCCTACCAGGCAAACCAGCAGACGATCCGCTTCGTCGGACTCGGGAACTACGTTCGGATCCTTACCAACGATCTCGCTGCTCACGCGACTTGGGGCGCGCTGATCAATACCGCCATGTTCGTCGTGTTCACCGTCTCCGCGCAGATGATCGTCGGCTTTCTGCTGGCCATCCTGTTCGCCAAGCAATTTCCGCTGCGCAAGTATTTGTTGATCCTGGTGCTGACACCGATGATGCTTTCGGTTGTCGCCTCTGGCGTGTTCTTCACCTACTACTATGACCCGACATTCGGGATTCTCAGCTACGTCATCAATTCCATCTCCGGCAACCAGTTCATCCTGATGAGCAACAAAGTCGGTGCCGTGGCGGGAATCGTTTTCGCCGACGCATGGATGTGGTCGCCCTTCGTCATGCTCCTTGTGCTGGCGGGCCTCGTCTCGGTGCCGAAATACCTTTACGAGGCCGCTGCCATCGACCGTATTTCCAGCTGGCGGCAATTCTGGATGATCACCTTCCCCTACATCCGCGGCCTTCTGATGTTGGCCCTTCTCTTCCGCACCATCGAGGCATTCAAGCTGGCGGATCTCGTCATCCTCCTCACCAAGGGCGGCAACGACACACTGACGATCTCCTATCACTTGATCCGCATCGCCAACGAGCAGAACAAGACGAGTGAGGGCGCGGCGATCTCCTATCTGATGCTGTTCATGGTGATCGTTCTCACCAACCTCTACCTGTACCTCGCAAACCGCCGTACGCAGGGAGCCTGACCCGTGGCCGAATCGATATTGGGAAAGCTCGGCTTCGGCAGGGCCAGCGGAGTAGACAAGGCCGGCTGGGGGCGGACGCTCGCCGTGGCCGTCGTCGCCTTTATCTATTTTCTGCCGGTGCTGTTCATCATATTCACCGCCTTCAAACCGCAGGGCGACGCGCTCCTGGTGCCTCCGACGCTGTCGCCCACGTCGCTGTTCGGCTTGATTCCGGACCATTTTGTGTTCAAGCCCACGCTCGAAAATTTTGGGTCCGTCTTTTCCCGCTCGATGACGCCGGACGGTGCCCCGGAAGCGACAGGATTCGACCGTTATTTCTTCAACTCGATCTTCATCGCCTCGGCGTCGGTGCTGCTGGCGCTGGTCATCGGCACCCTGGCGGCCTTCGGCTTCTCGCGCTATCCGCTGAAAGGCAATGACACCTACCTGTTCATCATCCTGACCACGCGCATGCTGCCGGCGATTGTGGTGATCATTCCGGTGATCCTGATGTTCCGTGTAGTGGGCCTGTCGGGCTCGTATCTCGGCATCATCATGCTCTACACCGCCTTCAACCTGGCCTTCACCATCTGGATGATGAAGAGCTTCTTCGATGAATTGTCGCCAGACGTCGAGGATGCCGCCCGCATCGACGGATCGTCCGGAATGCGGGTGTTCTTCAAGATTTGCCTGCCCCAGGTCATTGCCGGGCTCGCCGCCACGTTCGTGTTCGGCCTGATCCTCACCTGGAACGAGTTCCTCTTCGCCCTGTTGCTCTCGGGGCCCGACACGAGAACGGTCCCGGTCGCCATGAACCAGGCCGTGTCGTCGGGTGGACGCGGCACCGACTGGACTTTGCTTGCCGCCATCGAAACCCTGTTCCTCGTCCCAGTCTTCCTAGTCACCTTCTTCTTGCAAAACCATCTGTTGCGCGGCGTTACCTTCGGCACCGTGAAGCGCTGAGATGTCAACCATCGAACTCCGCAAAGTCACCAAGCGTTTCGGCTCCTTCACCGCGGTCAAGGACGTTGACCTGTCGGTGGCCGCCGGTGAGGTCGTCTGCCTTCTCGGCCCGTCCGGCTGTGGCAAGACGACGACCCTGCGCGTCATCGCCGGGCTGGAAAGCGTCACTGACGGCGAGGTCGTCATCGCCGGCAAGGTGATGAACAACCTGCCGCCCGAAAAGCGCGACATCGCCATGGTGTTCCAGTTCTACGCGCTCTACCCGTCGGCATCGGTCGGCGAGAACATCGCCTTCCCGCTCTATCATGACGGCATTTCCAGGGCTGAGCGGACTGCCCGCGTCAACCGCGTCGCCGCGATCCTCCACTTGGAGCACGTTCTCGACCGGCTGCCGAACCAGATATCCGAGGGCGAAAAGCAGCGCGCCGCCATGGCCCGCGCCATCGTCCGCGACCCCAATTGCTTCCTCTTCGACGAGCCCTTGTCGCGTCTCGATGTCGAACTGCGCCAGAGCATGCGTGGCCAGATCAAGGAAGTGCTGCAGGGCCTCTCCAAAGCGACCGTGATCGTGACCCATGACCAGCTCGAAGCGCTCACCATGGCCGACCGCATCGCCATCATGAAGGACGGCCTGATCGAGCAAGTCGGCTCACCGCACGAGGTTTTTGCCAAGCCCGCCAATGCTTTCGTGGCGAGCTTCATCGGCACGCCGCAGATGAATCTTCTCGAGGCCGACCTCAAGACCTTCGCCGATGGCACGGCGGAGATGACCGTGGCCGGCATTAATCTGGCGATCCGCACGGACGCGGCGGTCGCGCGCCTGCAGCCCGGCAAGGTGACGATCGGTGTCCGCCCCCGCGCCTTCACCGCGACCGATACGGGGGACCGTGGCACCATCTCCGCCCGGGCCGAGCTCATCGAGCCCATGGGCGCCGAAACCCTTATTCATGCCCGCACGGCGGCAGGCGCCGACATCCGCGTCGTGGTGACGAGAAGCCAGCGGGTCAAGGTCGGCGAGGCGCTGAATCTACGCCCCGATCCCAGGCAAACCCATGTCTTCGATGGCGCTGGAAAGGCGGTGCGGTCATGAGCGACAGTTCTTCCGGCATGAGCCGGGCCGGCGCGTACTGCCTCGAGGTCTTCATCATTGGCCTCGGCGTCATGGCGCTGGTGCTGATCTTCCAACCCTTTTCCATCGGCCTGTACGCGGTCGGCAGCGGTCTCGTGGTGCTTGCCGGACTCATCAACAACCTGCTGCCGTTGGCCCAGCCGGGCGTCAAGGTGCGCAGTGTGGTGACCGTAGCGCTGGTCGTGGCGCTGGTCTTCTGCATTGCGCTGCTGGTTTCGATCACGGCGGCGCATCTCTACGGCGTCTTCTTCCTCAATCCACCGGACCCCAACACTCTCGCCGGCAAGGCGCAGCTCGCCACGCCGCCTTTCTACAAGCAGGCTTTCGTGTGGGAAATCGCCGCCGCGGCGGTGATTCTCGCGCTCGTCGTCACCGCTCTCAACAAGACAGCGCGATGACCAGCAGCTGACGCTATACGGCAGGTCGCGCTCGCGCCGGTCCGCGACGGTCGGTGTGCGTCGCCCTCCCAACTGTCACGCCGTCATCCTCCGGCTTGACCGGAGGACCCGACGCCGAGATCAAGGATCGCGTCGCACGCGCCGCCCGCACGCTGCGGATCGAGCATCTGCTCGACCGCAAGACCGACCGGCTGTCCGGCGGCGAGATGCAGCGCGTCTCCATCGGCCGGGCCATCGTGCGCAAGCCGCGCGTGTTCCTGATGGACGAGCCGCTGTCCGCGCTCGACGCGAAGCTGCGCGAGGCGCTGCGTACGGAACTCAAGAACCTGCAGATGCAGCTCGGCGCCACCTTCCTGTTCGTCACCCACGACCAGATCGAGGCGATGTCGATGGGTGACAAGGTCGGCGTGCTCAACCATGGCCGCATCGTCCAGACCGGTACGCCGCAGGAGATCTACAACAATCCGCGAGACACCTATGTGGCGAGCTTCGTCGGCTCGCCGCCGATGAACCTTATGGACGGCAAGCTGGTCGATAACCGGGCGGTGATGGCGCCAATGAGTTTCGAGCTGCCGCTTGCGGGGGGAGCCAAGACCGGCAATGCGGCCGACGGTCGCCCGCTCGTCTTCGGCATCCGTCCCGAGGACGTCTATCTGGAGAGCGGCGCGCCGGTCGAGGCACGCGTCCACGACGTCGAGAATCACGGCGTCGAAAAGATCGTAACGCTGAGGGTCGGCGACGCGATGCTGAGAGCCACCGTGCCGGCAAGGACCGCCGTCGAGATCGAGCAGCCGGTGCGCTTTGCCTGGAATCCGGACAAGGTGGTGATGTTCGACAAGGGCAGCGGCGTGAGCCTTAGGCACGCCGGTTAGACGGCCCCGTCAAGTTGCGCCTGGACTGGCGCATCGGCGCCTTTGCCAGGCTATTTCGGCAGGTAGGTCTGGTAGGGCGTGTCGTTGATCAGGAGGATCACGCACTCCGTGTCCGACAGAGGCAGGCATCGTCATGCATCTCATCGGCCTTCTGGGTCCAGTACGACCCGGGCGGCAACTTGACCTTGGTCGCTTCGCCGCCCTGCATTTGCCAGTGCGCCCACAGCCCCTTGATGACCACGGCGCGATAGTCGGCGGTGTGCGCATGGACCGGCGCGCGCCAGTTGCCGGGAACTTTCAGCAACGTGCCGGCCGGCCCCTTCGCCCGTTCGCCCCATAGCGGGCCGAGGCGCTGCGGCTGGTCAGGCGCTTCGACGACATAAGGGATCTTGTCGGCCGGCAGGTAGCTGTCTTCGAGAGCGAAGGCTCGTCCGGGAAGGACGGCGAGCGCGGCGAGCACAAGCGGTGCGAGACGATTGGCCATGGCGGTTTCCTCCGCCGGCCAGCTTATGCGGCCTCCGCCGGCCGGGAATGGCCCGTCGTCCAAAAGATTTGGCAATTCCTCCAGTCCGATGGGGCCTGCCGCCGCGACGTCAGGCGTGGTCGTCGCTGTCGCCTGTATTGCGCAGATGGCTCGGCGCGATCCCCATGACGCGCTTGAAGGCGCGGCTGAAGGAGGCTTCGGAATCGTAGCCCAGCTTCGCCGCGGCCACTGAAACGCGCATGCCGTCGCGGGCCAGCCATTGCCGCGCCTGGTGCATGCGTACGCTGAGCACATATTTGGCCGGCGTCTCTCCGACCACGCTGGCGAAGCGCTGGGCGAAGGCGGATCGCGATGCTCCCATCATGCGGGCCAGCGACTCGACCGTCCAGTCGCGGTCCGGCTGCAGGTGGATGGCGGCAAGCACCTTGCCGACATCGGGATTGCGGACGGCGGCGATCCAGCCGGTGGCGTCGCCGCAGCCGTTCTCCACCCAGGAGCGGATGATGGTGGCGGCAAGCACATCGGCAAGGCGGGCGAGGATACCGCCGGAGCCGACTCGGTCCATCGTCACCTCACCGGCCATGGCGTCGAGCAGATGCTGGATGCCCGGCGCGTTCGCCATCAGCTTATGCGCCTGCATCAGGTCGGGCATCATGTCGAGCAGCGGATGCGAGCCGTCGAGATTGAAATGCATGCTGCCGCAGAACAGCAGCGTCTTGCAGCCATCACAGCCGTTGGAGACGTCATAGATGTTTTCGCAGACCGGCTCGATCGTGTAGCGGCCGATCGGCACGGGAGGCACGCCCGGCGCGCTGGCCAATATGTGCTCGTCGCCGCGCGGGATCAGCAGCGCGTCGCCGACCGACAGTTGGGTCCATTCCTTCGCCGGCGTAAACAGCCAGCAGCCCTGCTGTCCAATGAAATGGAACCGCGCCGCCTTCTGCGCGGGAAAGGACACCGCCCAGGGTTCGCCGAGAACGCAACGGCCATAATCGACCCCGTCCAGGCGCAATCCCCGCAGCATGTCGGTGAGCGGATCGCCGGAAGCCGGCAGCGCTGTTTTGGACGAATTGTAATTCATTTCGGAGTTTTTAGCATGGAAACTCCAACCGGTCACTCCCTATGTTGCACTGCAGCCAAATGTTGCGCCGCAACCAGACCGAGCTGACGAGCCGTCCGCCAAGCATGTAACGGGTGGGAGCCCAGGCCGGTCATCTCTTAGGTGGCGCTGCAGACAGATCGGAGAATTTGCCATGACCGAACCCGCCACGGGCGTTGTCGACGCCGCTGTTCTCGACAGAATCGAACCGGAGGAACGAACGGAACCGGCATGGGGGGCGGTGGTGTCGCTGGCGCTCGGCGTGTTCGGCCTGGTGACGGCGGAATTCCTGCCGGCCAGCCTGTTGACGCGGCTGGCGCAGGACCTCGGCGTCAGCGAGGGCGCCGCCGGGCAAGCGGTGACGGCGACGGCCGTGGTCGGCGCGATCGCCGCGCCGACCATGGCCATCATCACCAAGCGGCTCGACCGCCGGCTGGTGATGTGGATGCTGACCATTCTGCTGATCGTTTCCAATCTGCTTGCCGCCTTTGCTTCCTCGCTCACGATGCTGCTTCTGGCCCGAGTGGTTCTCGGTGTCGCGCTCGGCGGCTTCTGGTCGATGTCGGCGGCGATGGCGCTCAGGCTCGTGCCGATGCGGCTGATGCCGCGCGCCATGTCGATCATCCTCACCGGCGTCTCGGTCGCCACCGTCACGGCGGCGCCGGTCGGCGCCTTTGTCGGCGATGTCTGGGGCTGGCGCACCGCCTTCATGATCGCGGCCGTTGTCGGCGCGCTGGCGCTGCTGGTGCAGCTTGCCACCATTCCACGGCTGCCGCCGGCCGGCGTTGCCAGCGTGCGCACCTTGCTGGAGGTGTTGAAGCGGCCGATGATCAGGGCAGCGCTGCTGGTCGTGCTGCTGGTCGCCTCGGGGCATTTCGCCGGCTTCACCTATGTGCGTCCCTATCTCGAGGTGGTTCCGGCGCTGCCGATCGAGACAATCTCGCTGGTGCTGTTCGGCTACGGCATTGGCGGGTTCTTTGGCAATTTCGCCGGCGGCTTCCTGGCCGAGCGCAACCTGAAGGCCGCGGTCGCCCTGGCGCCCCTGCTGATTGCCTTGTCGGCGCTGGTGCTGCTTACCCTTGGCGCTTCACCGGTGACGGCGGCAATCGCCGTCGCAGCCTGGGGCTTTGCCTTCGGCGCGGTGCCGGTCGGGCTGCAGACCTGGCTGGTGCGCGCCGCGCCGGACGAGGCCGAGAGCGCCGGCGGGCTGATGGTCGCCACGTTCCAGGTGGCAATCGCGCTCGGCGCCGTCTTCGGCGGCCTGCTGGTCGACAATGCGGGTGTTGCCAGCGCCTTTGCCTATTGCGGCATCGCCACGCTGCTGGCCGCCCTGGTGGCGCTCGTGATGGGGCCGAAGCGCGCGGACTAGCCAGCCCCCTGCACGATCATCCTTACGTCGGCCCGGCAACCGTTCGGGCCGACGTTGTCGTGATGGCCGCCACGAAACGCTTCAGGCTATGCTCGACATAGGCAGTGAGTTCCATGGCGTCAGGGTCGAAGCTCCACCACAGCAGTGAACCCTGCCAGTGGGCCGCCATCAGCAAGCCGATGTCCTCAGGCACGCCGGGAACATTGGCAAAGCAATCGGCGAGCACCTTGCTCAATGCCGCCTTCCAGGCGGCGCCGCGCGCCCGCAGCACTGGGTCGCGCAGATCCTCGCGCAGGACCAGCAAACCTTCGGCGTAGGATTCGATGTCGCCATAGCCGCTGGACAACGCGACCAGCAGTTGGATGGCGCCGGCCGGCGTCTTCAAGGCCGAACCGGACAGCTCCCCGGTTTTCCGGTCGAGCAAATCCCAGGCATAAAGCAGCGTGCGCTGCTTCAGCTGCGCCTTGCTCTTGAAACGCTGCACCAGTGTCGATCCCGAAAGGCCGCACGCCCGCGCAAGCCGCTCGAAGGTCAGCGCCTCCGGGCCTTCCGCATGCATCAGCCGGTAAGCCACCTCCAGCACCTGCTGGTCGGACTGGGTCTTCGGCCGGGTCATCTTGACATCCATTTATAAACGAATGATCATTTATAAATGAGGAGCGAGGCGGGCGCCAGCCCTCGTGTGGTGTTTTGTCTGGGAGGTTTCGATGACGCTTGAAGGAAAGGTGGCGCTTGTCGCCGGCGCGACGCGCGGCGCGGGCCGTGGAATCGCGGTTGAGCTCGGCGCTGCCGGCGCAACCGTCTATGTCACCGGGCGCACGACGCGGACGCAGCAGTCGGATTATCACCGTCCGGAGACCATCGAGGAGACGGCGGAGTTGGTCACGGCGCAGGGCGGCAAGGGCATTGCCGTCCAGGTCGACCATCTGATCGCCGACGATGTCCGCAAGTTGGTCGAACGCATCCGCGCCGAACAGGGCCGCCTCGACATCCTGGTGAATGATCTCTGGGGCGGCGAAAAACTGTTCGAATGGAACAAACCGGTCTGGGACCACAATCTCGAGAACGGCTTGCGCCTGCTGCGCCTGGCGATCGATACGCATCTGATCACCGCGCACCATGCGCTGCCGCTGATAGTCGAACGGCCGGGCGGGCTGCACATCGAAGTCACCGACGGCACCGCCGAATACAATGCCGACCACTACCGGCTCTCGCCCTTCTACGACCTTGCCAAGGTGGCGGCGACGCGCATGGCATGGGCCCATGCCAAGGACCTCGCTCCGCACGGTGCCACCTCGGTTTCGCTGACGCCCGGCTGGCTGCGTTCCGAAATGATGCTGGAAGCCTTCGGCGTCAGCGAGGAGAACTGGCGCGCGGCGACCGAACGGGTGCCGCATTTCATCATCTCGGAGACGCCGCGCTTCGTCGGCCGCGCGGTTGTGGCGCTGGCCGCCGATCCGGACCGGTCGCGCTGGAGCGGACAATCCTTGTCGAGCGGCGGGCTTGCGCAGATCTATGGCTTCACCGATCTAGACGGCTCGCGCCCCGATGCCTGGCGCTATGTCCCGGAGGTCCAGGATGCCGGCCGGCCGGCCGACGCTACGGGCTACCGATAGGTGGTTTCTAGGCCGAGCGGCCGTCGAAGTCGAAAATCTCGACGGCCGCGAGATCGAGGTCCTCAAGCCAATTGATGTTGACATAGGCGCTTCGCTCGCCGCCTTCGCCGACGTCCTCGGCAAAGGGATGGATGCCGCAGGTGCGGCAGAAGCGGTGGGCGATGGCGCGCCTGCCGAACGTGTACCGGCCAAGGTCGTCGCCCCAGGCGACGAGGTTCAGCCGGTCATGCGGCACGGCCCACAGCAGTGCGCCCTTGCGCGCGCAGATCGAGCAGTTGCAGCGCACGACTCCAGCCAGTTCGCCCTCGACCTCAAACGCCACCTTGCCGCAGTGGCAGCCACCTTTGTAGAGCATCGTTGCTTCTCTCCCTTCGGCCCGGTAGGTGCAAACTTGCCTCGGCCGGGTTATTGCTTCGCGCAAGCCAGATGCTGGCTCTGGCTTGGATCAGGATGACGTTGCGTTGAATCGTCATCCTGATCCAACTCTTGTTGGAGCATGATCTTTTCCGAAAACCGGTTCCCACTTTTCGCGATCATGCCCTAAAGACGTTGCAGCCATCCGGAGTCCGACACCGAAGTGCAGTCAGTCCGCGATCATCTCGAAATTCTGCTGTCGCGTCTCGCGGCTCGTGCGAACGACGAAAGCGTGTTCGTGAGACTTTATCCGGAGGCGGCGCGAGCAGCGGCCGACGCTAGCGATGCGCGCAAGCGGGCCGGTGTGACGCTTGGACCGCTCGACGGCACGATCGTCTCGATCAAGGATCTGTTCGACGTTGCCGGCGAGCCGACCACGGCCGGCTCACTGATGCTGAAGACCGCCGCGCCCGCCTTGCGCGACGCCGCCATCGTCAGCCGGCTGCGCCAGGCCGGCGCGGTCATCCTCGGCAAGACCAACATGACCGAATTCGCCTTCACCGCGATCGGCGATAACCAGCATTACGGTACGCCCGGCAACGCCACCGACGCCAGCCTGATACCGGGCGGCTCGTCATCGGGCGCCGGCGTTTCCGTCGGCGAAGGCACCTGTGACATCGCTATCGGCTCCGACACAGGCGGCTCGGTGCGCATACCGGCATCGCTCAATGGTGTCGTCGGCTTCAAGCCAACGGCACGGCGCGTGCCATTGGCCGGCGCATTTCCATTGTCCGCTACTTTGGATTCGATCGGCCCGCTGGCGCTGAGTGTCGCCGCGTGTGCCGTCGCCGATGCGGCAATGGCGGCTGAGGAGATGCCGCCACTACATCTGCCGTTGCCGCTTGCCGGGCTTCGTGTCGGCATCCCGCGCGGTGTTCTTTTCGACGATACCGAAGGCGAGGTCGCGACCGCCTTCGATCGATGCCTGGGCAAGGTCGAACAGGCCGGCGCGCGGGTCGCGGACCTGTCGATCGACGACCTGCTTGCCGAGATGCGTGCCGCGACCAGGCGCGGCACGATCGCCTCGATGGAGGGCGCTGAGGTCCACGCCGACTGGCTTGCGACAGGCGCTTCCGTGCCGGTCGATCCGCATGTCAGCGGGCCGTTGTCGCGCGCGCTGGCCATCCCTGCTTCGGTCTATATCAGGACAATCCGCCGCCGCACGGCGCTGGCCGCCGCGATGGACGAGCGTCTGGCCGCCGTCGACGTGCTGGCCCTGCCGACGACGCCGGTGACGGCGCCGACCATCGCCTCGATGGCAAGCGACACGGCGCTGCGCGATCGGACGGAAGGCCTGCTGCTTCGCAACACCCAGGTCGCCAATCAGTTCGATCTCTGCGCGATCTCGTTGCCGATGCCGGGAACGGCGCGCCCGGCCGGACTGATGCTGGTGGCGCGCAATGGCCATGACCGGCATCTGCTGCGCGTCGCGGCGGAAGTTGAGCGGCTGCTCGGTGCGTGACCGGTGTGCGTATCAGCGCGACGAACAGTGCTTGCGTTCGCTGTCCTTGGCGGTCCGTTCAATGCCGGTCGCGACCAGCGTCGGCAGCCAGTGTTGCTTGCCGTTGAAGGTCTGGGGCCGGTTCTCGATCGCGCCGGCAATCACGAGCTTGCCGGCATAGAGCTTGTCCTGGAGGTCGAGCGCCTTGTCTTCCTGCGGCAGGCCATCGACGTCGATCGCGACGCCCTTGATGATCTTGCCGGTGGCGAGGTCGAGCGCGCTGTTCGAAGGGCAGGGCGCCGCGATACAGCGAAGGCCATTGTCGCAGAACACATAGCCATCCTGCCCATCGGTGAAAGCCGGCGCAGTCGTTGCGCAGAGGCCGGCGGCAAGAATGAAGAGGCGGGCGATGGACATGACGGCAATGTCCCCGTCGAATCCGTGAAAATTGAGGCACCGCTTGTGACGGGTTACAGGTCGACCGGGAAGCGCCGCCGGTAGTGCTCCATCACCTCCGGGTTGCGCAGATTGAGCGGCAATTTGTTGGCCAGCACCAGCAGCGCCTCGCCGGCGGCGCCGACGCCCATGCGCATCATCGATTCCTCGGTGATCCCGGCCATATGCGGGGTGACGATGACATTGTCGAAGCCGAAATAGGGATGGTTTTGCGGCAGCGGCTGCGTCGCAAAGACATCGAGCGCGGCACCGCCGATGCTGCCCTTGCGCAAGGCTTCGATCAGCGCCTCGTCGTCGACCACCGGCCCGCGCGAGACATTGATCAGCAGCGCATTCGGCTTCATGCGCGAAATGCGCTCGCGGCTGATCAGGCCGCGCGTCTCCTCCGTCAGCGGACAGCAAAGCACGATGATGTCGCTCTGCTCGACCAGGGCGTCGATCGACAGGAAGCCGACCTTGTCGGGCGCCGGGCGCATGCTGCGCGTCGTTGCCACGACGTTGAGGTCGAAGCCATGCGCGGCGATATGGCCGACCGCCTGGCCGACGGCGCCGAGGCCGACAATGCCGATGGTCTTGCCGGCGAGTTCGGTGTTGGAGTTGGCGTGGTCGCGTCCGGCGAGCCAGCCATTGGCCCGCAAGTCGCGGTCGACCATGCGAAAACGCCGAAGCAGGGCCAGCGTCACGAACATCACGTGCTCGGCAACCGAGCGCGCATTGACCGCCGGCACGTTCGCCACCAGCACGCCGGCAGATGTCGCCGCCTCGACCGGGATCATGTCCAGCCCGGCGCCGTGACGGATCGCGGCGCGCAGCCTGGCCGCGCCCTGGAAAAGCTCCGGCGGCAGCGGCGCGCGGACGATGACGATGTCGGCATCAGCGGCTTCCGCCACCAGCGTCTTTGCATCCAGCGCCGAGGCGACGACCAGCTTGCCTGCCCCGGCCAGCATGCCGGTTGCGCGCGGATGCAGCGGATGCGTCGACAGGATTCTGGGCATCTGGCTCCCGTTTGTTTGCCGCATTTTTGCGACGCCAAGCGATGCCGCCTGGCTGCAAAATGCTCTAGGCCTTTTCGAGCGCCGGGCTTTTCGGCTCCGCCCCGCGGCCCTCGATCAGGCCCTTCCAGTAGCTCTCGGCGCCCTGCAGATGGGCGTTCATCAGCGCCTGGGCGAGGTTGCCGTCGCGGCGCAACAGCGCCTCGTAGATCTGGATGTGCTCGGCATGCGAGCGCACGCTGCGCTCGGGATCGTTGAAATAGATCGGCAGGCGCTGCTCGCCCATCAGGTAGTAGACGCTGCAGATATTGTGGAAGATGCCGTTCTTGGTGGCGCGCACGATCTCGAGGTGGAACTCGCGGTCCTCCTTGGCGAGGCCCTCGCCGGCGGCGATGCGTTCCTCCGAGGCTTTCAGGATCTCGCGCAGCCGCTCGAAATTCTCTTCGGTGGCGCGCGAGCAGGCAAGCTCGGCGGCCTTGATCTCGTGGATCTTGCGCAGCTCGACCGTCTCGTAGATCTGGATCGGGTCGAGCGGCAGGCCGGCGCGGGCGAAAAGGGCCAACGCCTCGACGCTCGCCTGCTTGGTGTCGACATAGATGCCGGATTTGGCGCGGCGCTCGACGATGCGCATGGCTTCCAGGATGGCCAGCGCCTCGCGGATCTGGCCGCGGCTGACGGCGAAATGCTCGGCCAGTTCGCGCTCCGACGGCGTGCGGCCCGTCTCCTTGTCCGAATTGGAGAACAGATAGGCAGCGAGTTCCGCGAGAAGGTTCTTTTCTTTCATGGTCAGCAGCGGTGCGCGTGCGCCTCCAGGAATCGCTCGGAAATTGTGAAACCCAATCCAGGCTTTTCAGGGATCGCTATCATACCGTCCTTCGCTTCGACAGTCTCTTCGATAAGATCGTGGATCATCGGGTTGGCGCCGAGCGAATACTCGACGGTGAAGCTCGCCGGCGAGGCCGCGCAGACGTGCAGGCCGGCGAAGAAGCACGGCGCGCCGGCCCACAGATGCGGGGCAAAGCGCAGGTTGAAAGCGCTGGCGATGGTGCCGATCTTCATCGCCTCGCTGATGCCGCCGCAGAAGGCGGGATCCGGCTGGAAGATGTCAGCCGACTTCAGAACGGCGAGGTCGCGGAAGGCGTAGCGCGTCGCCTCGCTCTCGCCGGTGGCGATCGGGATGGAGCTGGAGGCTCGTACTTCGGCCATCCCAGGCTTGTCGTCGGCGATCACCGGCTCCTCGAACCAGGCGAGGTCGAGGTCGCCGGCAAGCTGGATGAAGCGCTTCGCCTCGGCCACCGTATAGGTGCCATGCGCGTCGACCATCAGGTCGACGTCGGCGCCGAGCGCCACCCTCGCCGCGCGGACGCGTGCGGCGGAAATATGCGGAGCGCCATCCATGGCGCCGATGCGCATCTTCAGCGCCTTGAAGCCGCCCTTGGCGATGTAGGATTTGAGCTGCTCGCCGATGGTCTCAGCCGGCGCCCAGCCGCCGGAAGCATAGGCCTGCATGCGCTCGACCTTGCGGCCGCCGAGCAGCCGCCAGACCGGCTGGCCGAGCGATTTGCCGAGGATGTCCCAGAGCGCGATGTCGACGGCGCTGATGGCGGCCACGCTCATGCCGCGCCGTGCCAGTTGCGGCATGGCATGCCCGGCATGGGCCGCGGTGTGATGGCGCACGCCGTTGTAGAGCATCTCCCAGATGACGCCGATGTCGGCGGGGTCGCGACCGATGAGCTGCGGGCCGACCTCGTGGTTCAGCATGTGGACGAGCGCGCCGTAGCTGCCGGTGCTGCCGGCGGCGTTCTTGCCCTCGCCCCAGCCGACCAGGCCGTCATCGGTTTCGATGCGCAGGATGGCGGCGTCGAACGTCGTCACCTGACCGAAGTCGCTGCGATGCTGCTTCACCGCTTCGATCGGTATGCGAACCCACCAGGCTTGGACCGTCTTGATGCGCATGGTCATCCCCGGCCCCGCCGCCGTTCGGCGGAAGGGCGTCTTCCCTTGGACCGGCTACTTGATCAGCGGCAACAGCGTTTCGGCGGTGATGCGCATCTGGTCGGTGTAGAACTTCTCCGTCAGCACGCTCGAGCCGTGATCCTGGATGAATTTCAGCTGCTCGGGCGAGATGTCGACGGGATGGCGCTCGACCATGTCGGGATAGGGCGCGGCCGGCGTGCGGTCGACGGGGGCGACGAACTCGTTGGTCAGCGCGCCGTCATAGCCGATCTCCTTCAGCGTGCGCACGATCCGCGGCCAGTCGATCTGGCCGAGGCCGGCGGCGAAGCGGTTGTTGTCGGCGACGTGGAAGTCGAACAGTCGCTTGCCGACCTGCCGGATGGCGTCATAGACGTTAAATTCCTCCATGTGGATGTGATAGGCGTCGAGGCAGACGCCGCATTCCGGGCTGACCGCATCGGCAAGCGCGAGCGCCTGCGCGCCGCGGTTGAAGAGATAGGTCTCGAAGCGGTTGAGTGGCTCGACCGCGACCTTGACGCCGACCTTCTTGGCGTGAGCGAAACACTCGCGGGTGGCGTCGACCACCCAACCCCATTCCTCCGCCTCGGTGCCGTCGGGCACCACCTTGCCGACGGTGGCGGGAACCAGCGTGATGATCTCGCCGTCGAGCTCGCTGACCATGGTCAGCACGTCCTTGACGTACTGCACCGAACGTTCGCGCTGGCCCTGGTCCTTGGCGGCGAGGTTGCGTTCGCCCAGCATCAGCGTCACCGAGCCCCAGCAGCGGATGCCGTGCTCCTTCAAGAGCGCGCGCGTTTCCTTGGTCTTGTACTGCGCGGGCTCGCCGGAGATCTCGATCGACTCATAGCCGAATTTCTTGATGCGCTTCAGCGTCACCTCGAGCGGCTCCGCCCGCATCCAGTTGTGCGTCGAAAGGTGCATGGTCTATCCTTCCCAGAATTCGCCTGTCACGTTTCCCACGACGTGGCTCCAGCAGAACCCCGCCGCGCGATTCCTCCCCAAGGTGCTCCAGTGTCTTTTTGGCAAACTGGTTCGACCAATTGGGCCTGATGCGAGGTCTACCGCAATTTCAGCTGCACGGCAAGAAGTCGCGTGCGGCGATGCTAGTCTCTGCTTACTTCGTTGAATAATCTAACATATTTTCACAGTTTGTGACGAACGAAAGCGCTTCAGAGGGCTGTGCGGCCGCTTGACCAAATGTCGATATTTGGTCATACCAGAATGGCGGCGCGTGCTGGCGTCGACAGGAAAACACCAAACGGGCTGGCCCTGCTTTCAATCAGCGCTATGCTTGGTCGTGAAATGAGAGAGGGAGGATGCCGATGCCGTCGACGATGAAGGGCCCCGGTCTGTTTCTGGCGCAGTTCGCAGGCGATGCCGCGCCGTTCAATTCGCTGCCGTCGATCACCAAATGGGCGGCCGGCCTCGGCTACAAGGGCGTGCAGATTCCGACCTGGGACGCGCGGCTGTTCGACCTTGAGAAGGCGGCGACCTCCAAGGCCTATTGCGACGAGGTGAAAGGCATCTGCGCCGATGCCGGCGTCGAGATCACCGAGCTGTCGACGCATCTGCAAGGGCAACTGGTAGCGGTGCATCCGGCGTACGACGCGCAGTTCGACGGCTTCGCGCCGGCTTCGGTGCACAACAATCCGAAAGCAAGGCAGAAATGGGCGGTCGAGCAGATGAAGTTCGGCGCCAAGGCATCGAAGAATCTGGGGCTGAAGGCCTCGGTGTCCTTCTGTGGAGCGCTGGCCTTCCCTTACCTTTACCCATGGCCGCAGCGGCCGGCCGGCTTGATCGAGGAGGCCTTCGCCGAGCTCGGCAGGCGCTGGAAGCCGATCCTCGACGTCTATGACGAGAACGGCGTCGATATCGGCTACGAGATCCATCCGGGCGAGGATGTGTTCGACGGCGCCACCTTCGAGATGTTCCTCGACGCGGTCGGCGGTCACAAGCGCTGCAACATCAACTACGACCCGTCGCATTTCCTCTTGCAGCAGCTCGACTATCTCGAATTCATCGACATCTACCACGAGCGCATCAAGGCGTTTCACGCCAAGGACGCTGAGTTCAACCCGACGGGGCGGCAAGGCGTCTATTCCGGCTATCAGGGCTGGGTAAACCGCGCCGGGCGGTTCCGCTCGCTGGGCGACGGGCAGGTCGATTTCGGCGGCATCTTCTCCAAGCTCACCCAGTACGGCTACGATTCCTGGGCGGTGCTGGAATGGGAATGCTGCCTGAAGCATCCGGAGGATGGCGCGGCCGAAGGCGCGCCGTTCATCCAGCACCACATCATTAGGGTGACGGAGAAGGCGTTCGACGATTTCGCCGGCGGCGCGACCGACAAAAAGGCGCTGCGCGCGATGATGGGCATTTAGCATTTTACCCGCCCTTCGCGGGCAGGGCGATCCGAGACAGTAAGGAGGACAGGAATGGTCGGCGCATCGAAGTCGGAAACGGGAGGCGGCCCGATCCGCTACGGCATGGTCGGCGGCGGGCAAGGCGCCTTCATCGGCGCGGTGCACCGGATCGCGGCGCGCATGGACAACGACTTCGTGCTGGTGGCCGGCGCGCTGTCGGCGAACCCGGAGCGCGCCAAAGCTTCCGCCGCAGAGCTCGGGCTCGATCCGTCGCGCAGCTACGGCTCCTATGCCGAGATGGCCAAGGCCGAAGCCAAGCGGCCCGACGGCATCGAGGCGGTGGCGATCGTCACGCCCAACAACGTGCATGTGCCGGCCGCCAAAGCCTTCCTCGAGGCCGGCATCCACGTCATCTGCGACAAGCCGCTTGCTACCACGCTGGCCGAGGCGAAAAAGCTCGCGGCACTGGTCGAGAAGACCGGCAAGGTGTTCGTGCTCACCCACAACTACACCGCCTATCCGATGATCCGCCAGGCGCGCGAAATGGTGGCCAAGGGCCAGCTCGGCGACATCCGCATCGTGCAGTCTGAATATCCGCAGGACTGGCTGACGGAAGATCTCGCCGCAACTGGGCAGAAGCAGGCGGCGTGGCGTTCCGATCCCAAGCAGGCCGGCGCCGGTGGCGCACTCGGCGACATCGGCACGCATGCCTACAATCTGGCACGCTTCGTCTCCGGACTGGAGCTTGACACGCTGTCGGCCGACCTCGATGCCTTCGTGCCGGGACGGCAGCTCGACGACAACATCAACGTCATGCTGCGCTTCAAGCCGGTCGGCAAGGCGCATCCGGCCAAGGGCATGATCTGGGCGAGCCAGGTGGCTCCCGGCCACGAGAACGGGCTGAAGCTGCGCATCTATGGCTCGAAAGGCGGGCTGGAATGGGTGCAGGCGGATCCGAACTATCTTTGGTATACGCCGTTCGGCCAGCCGAAGCAGCTGTTGACCCGCGCCGGCGCCGGCGCGCTGCCGTCCGCAGGGCGTGTCACCCGTGTTCCGTCGGGTCATCCGGAGGGCTATCTCGAAGGCTTCGCCAACATCTACCAGGAGGCAGCCCGCGCCATCCGCGCCGCGCGCAGGAAGGGCGGCAAGCCGGCAAAGGATGTCGTCTTCCCGACCATCGCCGACGGTGTCGAAGGCATGGCCTTCATCGAGGCCTGCGTGAAGTCGTCGAAGAAGAATGGGGCGTGGACGAAGCTCTAAGGGGATCGATATTCAGGTGATGCCGGCCTGACCTGAATCTCGACGCCCCTTGTCGCGAAATCTAGGGGGGGGATGTCGATGAAAATCGGCATGTGCATGTTCCTATGGACGACCAGCGTCTCGAAGAAGCACGAGGCGCTGCTTCGCGACATCAAGGCGACCGGCTTCGACGGCGTCGAAATCCCGGTGTTTTCCGGCACGCCCGACGACTACAGAAAGCTCGGCGAACTGCTCGACCGCATCGGGCTGGAGCGAACGGCCGTCTCGGCCATGGGCGATCCGGCGATGAACCTGATCTCGGCCGATGCCTCAGGGCGCAGGGCCGGCATCGACTACATGAAATGGGCGATCGACTGCAGCGGGGCACTTGGCGCCAACCGGCTAAGCGGTCCGCTGCATTCGACGCTCGGCGCCTTTTCCGGCAGCGGGCCGACGGCCGCCGAGAAGAAGCGTTCGGTCGCCTCGCAGCGCGCCATTGGCGACCATGCCGGCAAGAAGGGCGTCACCATCGGGCTGGAGGCGCTCAACCGCTTCGAATGCTATCTGCTCAACACAATGGACGATCTGTCCGAGCATGTGGACGCGATCGACCGGCCGCATATCAAGGCCATGTACGACACTTTCCACGCCAACATCGAGGAAGCCGACCCGATCGGCGCCTATACACGCAACCGCAAGAATGTCGTCCACATCCATATTTCGGAGAACGACCGCGGCGTGCCGGGGCGCGGCAACATCCCCTGGAAGGAGACTTTTTCGGCCATTCGCAAGAGCGGCTATGACGACTGGCTGACGATCGAATCTTTCGGCCGCTCGCTGAAGGATCTGGCGGCGGCGACCAGGGTGTGGCGCGACTTTGCCGAGAGCCCGGAGGCTGTTTACCGGGACGGGTACAGGCATATCAGGGATGGGTGGAGGAAGGCGGCGTAGGGCGCTGCGCCTGGTCCATTTTCTATTTGCGTTCGTCGCGGTTGCCAGGTGGTTCCCCCACTCCGTCTCGGCTTCGCCGAGCCACCTCTCCCCCCTCCGGAGGGAGAGGAAGGGAGTCTGGTGGTTTGGGAGAGGAAGAAGCCTCCGCCTTGGAGGACAGGCATCGGCTCGGACGGCCTGGTGCCGTTCCTCTCCCCCGTCGATCGGGGGAGAGGTGTCGAGCGCAGCTCGACGGAGTGGGGGTCGACCCTTGGCGTGGCACCATACGATGCCAGCGCTTATGGGTCACAAGGTTATCCCTGCTCGGCCTGCAGCCTGTTGTAGTCGTGGATCGTGCGGCTCAGCCTGCGACGCAGGAAATTCGAGATGTTGTCGAAGACGAAGACGACGACCAGCGTCAGCAGCACCATGTAGAAGACGTTCGCCCAATTCGAATTGGTGCGCATCGCTTCCCAGAGCTTCAGGCCGATGCCGCCGGCGCCGACGGCGCCGATGATGGTGGCGCCGCGGGTGTTGGATTCCCACTGGTAGAGCGTCTGGCTGATGAACACCGGCACCACTTCCGGCAGAACGCCGTAGCGCTGCACAAGCAAGCCGTTGGCGCCGGTCGATTGCACGCCTTCGCGCGGCTTGTCGTCGATGTTCTCCAGCGCTTCGGAATAGGTTTTGCCGAGCGTGCCGATCTCGGTGAAGAAGATCGCAGCACTGCCCGCGAGCGGGCCGGGGCCGAAGGCGCGGGTGAAGAACAGCGCCCAGATCAGCATGTCGACCGAGCGCATGAAATCGAAGAAGCGCTTCAGCACCTGGCTGAGCAGACCGCTCGGCGTGATGTTGCGGGCGGCAAAGAAGGCGAGCGGGAAGGCGACGATGCCGCCGAGCAGCGTGCCGAGGAAGGCCATGACAATGGTCTGCAGAAGCTTCGTCCAGACATCGCCATGCTGCCACTGGGCATTGTTCCAGATGTTGTCGGCGGCAAGCGCGAGGTTCGATGTGCCGGGCTTCAGCTCAGGGCCGGAGAGGATCAGCGAGACCACTTCACTGGGCGACTTGCCGAAGAAGGGCGAGCGCGTGTCGAAGACGAAATTGGCCCAGCCGAGGAAGCGCTTGCGCACCTTGACGCGGTCGACGGTGACGCGCACCTCGCCGACAAAGCCCATCCTGGCGACGACTTCGTCGTCATGCGCGGTGATCCAGTTCGGCACCGGCCCGGCGATCACCGGCTTGCCGCCGGTCAGCGACACCTGCACGGTCTGGCCGTTGGCGACAATCGTCGCCCTCGTCTTGTCGAAGGTGACGGATTTGGCCGGCCCGTCGATCAGCACTGTGAAGGTGCCGTCCGGATTCTTGAGCACCCAGTCGGGGTTGGGATTCTCGCCAAGGGCTGAGAAGCGCGGATATTTCGGCGTGATCTCGGGCTGGTCGAGGCGGAACTCCGGCTGCAAATCGTAGCTGACCCACTGAGCCAGGAAGAGCGGCAGGCGCTCCCAATGCGATTCGCGCAGCACCTGCGGCAGGCTGAAGAACCACAAGGCATAGGCGAGATAGAGTATGGTGCCGGCTACCAGCAACAGGGGGCCGAAGCGCTTGTGGAGCGGGCGGCGGAACACCTGTGGGAAGCGTTCCTCGATCGCGTTGATCTCGTTGGCGGTCATCGCGGCCATATCAGGCACTCATCAGGAAGGCTTGCTCGCCGACGAGCTTGCGGCGCAGCCAGGCGGAGAATTGGTCGACGAGAAAGATGGTGGTGAACAGCAGCAGCACCAGCGCCAGCGTCTTGGCGCCGAAGCCGCGCGAGATGGAGAGCTTCAGTTCCTCGCCGATGCCGCCGCCGCCGACCGCGCCCATGATGGTCGAGATGCGCACGTTGATCTCGATCCTGAGCAATGTATAGGACATGAAATTGGGCAGCACCTGCGGCAGGGCGGCGAAGCGGACGCGCTCGAACCAGTTGGCGCCGACTGCCCGCAAGCCTTCCTCGGCGCGCATGTCGATGTTCTCGTTGATCTCGTAGAACAGCTTGCCGAGCGCGCCGATCGAATGCAGGCCGATGGCGATGATGGCGGCGACCGGACCGATCGAGACGATGGCCGCGAACAGGCCGGCAATGACGATCTCGGGGAAGGCGCGCAGCAATTCCATGAAGCGCTTGACGATGAGCCTCAGCGCCGGGCTCGGCGTCAGATTGCGCGCGGAGATGAAGGAGAAGGGCACGGCGAAGACGAAGCCGATGAAGGTCGAGACCAGCGCCACGTTCACCGTGGTCAGCATCAGCTCGAAATATTCGGGGACGTAGAAGCCGCCCCGGACATAGACGCGGCCGAGCGGGAAGTTGAATTCCTGCGTGCCGGTGTCATGCGGCGAGGCGACGTCGAACAGCGCCCGCCAGACGTCGTTCCAGTCCTTGGGGATCAGCCAGCTCAGGAAATCCAGCAAATGCGGCAGCCGGTCGAAGAAATGCCCGGCATTGGCCTCGTCGGCGAACCACATGGTCGCGCACATGGCTACGAACAAAAGGCCGACGCCGAGGGCGGTGTAAAGCCGGCGCACGGACGTCTGGCGCCGCCAGGCGTCGGCCGTGACGCGGGTCGCATTGGTGTGGAGAGTCGCTGAGGTCATGATCGTAGATGCAAAAAGGGCGGCGCTGGAGGACGCCGCCCCTTTTTCCTGATGCCGTCAGCCGCCGATCGCCGCTTTGCGGGCTTCCACGATGACGTTGTAGAAGTCCGGCTTGACCGGAACATAGCCGGTGAAGTCGCCGCCTTCGACGCCCTCGAAGCAGGGCTTGTCCTTGGCCGGCAGGGCGGTGAAGAAGGCGGTGAGCTTGGCGGTCATGTCGTCGCCGAGCGCGGTGCGCACGACCAGCGGGCCGTTCGGGATCAGGCCGGAGCGCCAGACCTCGACGAAGTCGTTAGGGTCGACGGCGCCCTTGGCGACTTCCTTGTGGAAGGTGCCGGAAGTGTAGCCGTTCTTGAAGTCGCCGATGCCCGAGGAGTCGTCCACCGCAACGTCGACCTTGCCGTCGCGGACGGCGAGGATGTTGTTCTCATGGCCGCCATTGAACTGGGTCGAGGCGAAGAAGGCCTCGTTCGACTGGCCGGTGTCCTTCGGGATCTGGGTCAGCGGGATCAGGTAGCCGGAGGTCGAATCCGGATCGGCGTAGCCGAGCTTCTTGCCCTTGGCGGACTTGATGTCGGTGATGCCGGAGGACTTCAGCGCCAGGCCGATCGAATAGTAGCCGGTGGCGCCGTCGGTCTGCTGGGTGGTGAGGATCGGGGTGACCGCCTTAGGGTCCTTGATATAGACGCTGGCATAGCCGGAAGCGCCAAGCTCGGCGAAGTCGAGAGTGCCGCCGAGCAGGCCCTGGATGACGCCGTCATAGTCGGCGGCCGGGAACAGCGACACCTTCTCGAAACCGAATTCTGCCTTCAAATGGTCGGCGAGGCACTGGTAGTTGCGCAGCCGGTCGGTCTCGTTCTCGCCGCCAAGGATGCCGACGCGGAATTCCTTCATGTCGGCCGCGTGGGCCATGCTGGTTGCCATGGCGAGCACCGAAACGGCGCTGAAAACCATCTTCCTGAACATTGATGTCTCTCCTGTATGGTCCGGCCCCGCGCCGGCAGCGTTCTTGGTTTTGAAGGGTGCCCTTGACGCGGGCAGTCGATCCAGGTGCGGCTCAGTAGCCGGGGAATGCGGGCTCGAGCGGTCCGGCGGATGCGGTGATCTTCGGCTTGAGGTTGACGCTGGTCGACGTGATGGCCTCGGAGATTTCGGCGCCGTTCGCGTCCGCGCCATAGACCAGGCGCACGGCGTCACGGTCGAGATCCTCGGGCGCGCCATCGAACACGACCTTGCCGGCGGCCATGCCGATGATGCGGTTGCAATAGGCCCGCGCCGTGTCCAGCGTGTGCAGATTGGTGACGACGGTGATGCCTTCGCGCAGGTTGATGTCCTGCAGGGAGTCCATCACAACCTTGGCGTTGAGCGGGTCGAGCGAGGCGATCGGCTCGTCGGCGAGCAGCACCTTCGGCTGCTGCATCATGGCGCGCGCGATCGCCACGCGCTGCTGCTGGCCGCCGGACAGCGTGCCGGCCGGCTGCAGCGCGGTGCGGGCGATGTCGAGGCGTTCCAGAGCCGCAACAGCCTCGGCGCACTCGGTGCGCGAGAACATGCCGAACAGGTTGGACAGCGTCGAGCGGTGGTTGAGGCGGCCGAGCAGCACGTTGGTCAGCACGTCGAGGCGCGGCACCAGGTTGAACTGCTGGAAGATCATGGCGCAGTCGCGCTGCCAGCGCCGGAGCGGCGAACCCTGCAGGCTGGACACCTCGGCGCCGTCAAAAAAAATCGACCCCTGGCTGGGGTCGATGAGACGGTTGATCATGCGCAGGAGCGTCGATTTGCCGGCGCCGGAACGGCCGATGATGCCGACCATCTGGCCCTGCGGGATCGAAAGGTCGACGGCGCTGACGGCGGTGTTCTTGCCGAATCGTCGGGTGACACCGCGGATTTCGAGCGTGGCGGATGTTGCTGACATGGGCAAGGCTCCAGTCCAGTCGCGCTTTGAAGGTCTGTTAACCTTGGCTAGCGCAACGCCATGAACCTGCCGTGTCGGATTGATGTCAGTTTTGTTACCGCCCACAGCTGCGCTGCAGCAGTCATCAACCGAGGACCAGAAGCTCCTCGAAATGCTTCATGTCGCGGAATGCGCAGAAGGCCGGCGGCCGGAGTTCGATGACCGGTGCCTCGCGCTCGAGGAAGGCTAGGCAATCGTCGAACAGCGCCTGCCAGGCGGAGGCGCGCTCGTCGGCGAGGCGGCGGGTCTGGTAGGCGAAAGTGATATGGAAGACGTAGGCGTCGTGGTCGGGGTGGCGGTAGCCGAACGGCACCGACAGCGCGTCACGCCAGGCGCGCATGATGGCCCTGTCTTCCTCCGAGGCGCCGGCGACGGTGAGGCCGTTGGGTGTAACGCCGATGGCTTTTATCCTGAACGTGCCGCTGCCCTCGAAGTTCTGCAGGCGCTCGAGATAGAGCCGGGTCATGTCGTCGATGCTCATGTCGAGCGCTACATCGGATGGCCAGTAAGGCAGCCGGCGGCGATACTCGATGATGCCCTGGAACAACGTCATGTGCAGGCTGGAGATTGGCGTGAAAGCCAACCGGCCGGCGTCGGGCATGGCGCGCATGCGCTCGCGCACCTCGATGACCGCCGCTTCGGAAGGCGAGCCGTTGACGAGGTGGCTGACGACGGTGTTGCCGGGTTCGAGGAGGAAATTGCCCGATGTGTCGTAGCGGGTGCCGAGATGCACCGGAGGCGTCGGATTGGTGCCTTCGAAGAAGGCGGTGAGCGAGGATCTTGGTTTGTCGAGCATGGCGGTCTCCTTGGGGAAGACTGCGACCTGTCCGAGTCATGTGTCAGCGATATGAAACTCCGGCGTCCGGCTTTGGCAATGACGCACACGTGAACATCGGTGAGGTCAGCCGTGTTTCTCCAGAAACGCCTCAGCCGAGAGCTCGCGGAAATCATCGAGCGCGGCGCGCAGTCTCGCATGGTCCCAGTCCCACCAGGCGAGTGCCTGGTAGCGCTCGGCGGTACGGCGGTCGAAACGCTCGCGGAGCGGTTTCGCCGGCACGCCGCCGACAATCGTGTAGGGCGCTACATCCTTCGACACCACAGCACCGGCGCCGACCGCGGCGCCGTCGCCCACCGTGACGCCGGGCAGGATGGTCGAGCCGTGGCCGAGCCAGGTGTCATGGCCGATGGTGACGCGTTTGGCGCGTCGCTCTGCGAAGAACTCGCTTTCATGCTCAGCGTCGTCCCAATAGTCGGAGGCGCGGTAGGTGAAGTGGTGCATCGTCGGCCGCCATGTCGGATGGTTGGTGGCGTTGATGCGCACGCTGGCCGCGATGTTGGAAAACTTTCGAATGGTTGTGCACCAGACGGCGCAGTCCTGCATCATGTAGGAGTAGTCGCCGAGCTCACTTTCCGAGACCCTGCTGCGGTCGGCGATCTCGGTCCAGCGGCCAAGCGTCGAGTTCTCGACCTGCGCCGTCGGATGAACCAGCGGCGTTTCCGAAAGTTTCCTTTTCATGCGGCGATCTTTCCGGTGGCGAAAGCGGTGACGTCGATGATGCGGTCGGCGACCGCTTCGCGCACGTCCTGGTCGTGGAAGATGCCGAGCAGGGCGACGCCCGCCGCCTTCTTGGCGGCGATCAGCGCCACCACCACGTCGCGGTTCCTGGCGTCGAGCGAGGCGGTCGGTTCGTCGAGCAGCAGGATCGGATGTTCGGTGATGAAGCCGCGCGCGATGTTGACGCGCTGCTGCTCGCCACCGGAGAAGGTCGCTGGCGGCAACGCCCAGAGTTTTTCGGGGAGGTTGAGCTGTGCAAGAAGAGCGCGCGCCTTGTCGCGTGCAGCCTCCCTGTCCTCGCCGCGCTCGACCAGCGGCTCGGCAACGACGTCGAGCGCCGAGACGCGCGGCACGGTGCGGAGGAATTGGCTGACATAGCCGATCGTTTGCCGGCGTACGGCAAGCACGGTGCGCGGGCTGGCACTGGCGAGGTCGATCAGGCCGTTATCGTGCTGGACGATGATCTGGCCTTCGTCGACGGCATAGTTGCCGTAGAGCATTTTCAGGATCGAGCTCTTGCCGGCGCCGGACGGACCGCCGAGCACGGCGCATTCGCCGGCGCGGATCGAGAACGACACACCGGCGACCACCGGCAGCCGGATGCCGTCGCGCAGATGCATGGAGAAGCTTTTGGCGACGTCGGAGACAACGAGAGGCGTCGGCATCAGAAGGTCCTCCAATCGTCAGTCGTTTGCGGGCCAACACCCCCCTCTGCCTTGCCAGGCATCTCCCTCTCAAGGGGGGAGATTGGCAGCCTCACCGCCTCGCCTTTTCTGCAACGTTGGAGAGTGGCGAAATCGGGAGTGACAGCCAATCTCCCCCCTTGAGAGGGAGATGGCCGGCAGGCCAAAGGGGGGTGACTTGGCGTCATCATCACACCTGCAAGATCGAAGAAACAAGCAACTGGGTGTAGGGCGCGCGCGGATCGTCGAGCACGCGGTCGGTGAGGCCACTTTCGACAACGCGGCCGTCCTTCATCACCATCATCCGCTGCGACAGAAGCCGCGCCACGGCGAGGTCGTGGGTGACGACGATGGCCGCCAGGCCAAGATCGGTGACCAGCCCGCGCAGCAGGTCGAGAAGGCGCGCCTGCACCGAGACGTCGAGGCCGCCGGTCGGCTCGTCCATGAACACCAGCCGTGGCCCGGTGACGAGGTTGCGGGCGATCTGCAGGCGCTGGCGCATGCCGCCGGAAAAGGCGCGCGGTTCATCGTCGATGCGGTCCTTGTCGATCTCGACCCGCGACAGCCAGTCGACGGCGGTGGCGCGGATCTTGCCGTAGTGGCGGTCGCCCACCGCCATCAGCCGCTCGCCGACATTGGCGCCGGCCGACACCGTCATGCGCAGCCCATCCGCCGGGTTCTGATGCACAAAGCCCCAGTCGGTGCGCATCAGGAAGCGGCGCTCAGCCTCGCTCATGCGGTAGAGCTCGCGGAACTGGCCGTCGCGCATGCGGTAGCTGGCGGTACCTGAAGAGGGCAGCAGCCGGGTCGACAGGCAGTTGAGCAGCGTCGTCTTGCCGGAGCCGGATTCGCCGACAACCGCCAGCACCTCGCCCGGCCAGAGGTCGAAGCTGACATTCTCGCAGCCGACGCGCGAGCCGTAGAATTTGGACAGCGCCGAGACGCGCAGCAGCGGTTCGTCGGTCATTCGGCCGGCTCCATGGTTTCCGGGGCAAGGTGGCCGCGATGGCCTTCGGCGCGCCGCTTCTCGCAGTGGTCGGTGTCGGAGCAGACGAACATGTGGCCGCCATGGTCGTCGAGGATGACCTCGTCGAGATAGACGTTCTCGGCGGCGCATAGCGCGCAGGGCTGGTCGAAGGTCTGCACCTCGAAGGGATGGTCCTCGAAATCGAGGCTGACGACATCGGTGAAGGGCGGCACGGCGTAGATGCGCTTCTCGCGGCCGGCGCCGAACAATTGCAGAGCCGGCGAACGATGCATTTTCGGATTGTCGAATTTCGGCGTCGGCGACGGATCCATCACATAGCGCCCCTCGACCTTGACTGGATAGGCGTAGGTGGTGGCGATGCGGCCATGCCTGGCGATGTCTTCGTAGAGCTTGACATGCATGAGGCCGTATTCCTCCAGCGCATGCATTTTCCGCGTTTCGGTCTCGCGCGGCTCGAGGAAGCGCAGCGGCTCGGGGATCGGCACCTGGTAGACCAGCACCTGGCCCGCGGTCAGTGGATGCTCGGGGATGCGGTGGCGGGTCTGGATGATCGAGGCTTTGGCCGTCTCAGTGGTGACGGCGACGTTGGCGACCTTTTTGAAGAAGGCACGGATCGAGACGGCATTGGTGGTGTCGTCGGCGCCCTGGTCGATCACTTTCAGCACATCATCCGGGCCGATGATCGAAGCCGTAACCTGGACGCCGCCGGTGCCCCAGCCATAGGGCATCGGCATCTCGCGTGAGGCGAAGGGCACCTGATAGCCGGGAATGGCGATGCCCTTGAGGATCGCGCGGCGGATCATCCGCTTGGTCTGTTCGTCGAGATAGGCGAAATTGTAGGTGGCGATGTCGGTCATGGCGATCACATCCGCTTCGTGCTACCGAATTGACTTGCAAGGCGTGGAAACCGGACCAGATCGAAATGAATTCTGCCGGATGGTTGCACCTCGGGATCGTGTTGCTGGCGTTCGCCGGCGCCATCGTATTCTTCCTTCGGAGCACGATTTTTCCGGCGCCAAGGGACGGTTCCCACAATTCCGAAAGTTGGTACGGCGGCGGTGGCTCCGAGGGCCAAAGTGGACATTCCCACGATAGCAGTGGGCACGCGGGTCACGGTGGCGGAGATAGCTGAGCTCACTGCGCGGCCTCCAGTTCCTTGGCGTAGCGCGCCAGCCGCTCAGCGAGCGTGCCGGTGTGCAACTCGAACATGCGGTTGTCGTCGTCGTAGAAATAAATCGAGCGGCCTTCGCCCTTGACGCGCGGGCGCGGCGGGCGCATTTCGAGGCCGAACTTCCTGACGCGGTCGGCGTAGCGGTCGAAATCGGCCTCGTCGATCTTGAAAGCGATGTGGTTGTAGCTGCGCTCGGGCAGCGGTTCGCCCTCCATGATGGCGATCCAGATGTCGCCGATCAGGAAGAATTTTTCGCGCGACAGTGAGAATTGCCGGGCACCGCTGTCATAGACCTCGCGCGCGTCGAAGATGCCGGTCAGGATCTCGCTCATGCGGTCGAGATCGCGCACGACGAAGGTCATGTGGGACAGGCCCTCGATCATTCGGCGGCCTCCCGCTTCTCCTCGCCCGTGCGGTGATTTTCGCGGGCGTCGTGCTCTGCGCGCATGCGGCGCACCAGGTCGAGCTCGGCCTGGAAGTCGACATAGTGCGGCAGCTTCAGATGCTCGACGAAGCCGGTGGCCTGGACATTGTCGGAATGCGAGATAACGAACTCCTCGTCCTGCGCGGCGGCGACGACGTCCTCGCCGAACTCGCTTGCCCGCAAGGCACGGTCGCAGAGCGCCATCGCCATCGCCTTGCGTTCGCTCTGGCCGAAGACGAGGCCGTAGCCACGGGTGAATTGCGGCGGCGCCTTGGCCGAACCCTTGAACTGGTTGACCATCTGGCATTCGGTGACACGGATAGAGCCAAGCGGCACCGCGAAGGGCAATTCCGGCACGTCGAGCTCCAGCTCGACCTCACCGATGCGGACCTCGCCGACAAAGGGATGGTTGCGGGCGTAGCCGCGCTGGGTGGAATAGCCGAGCGCCAGCAGAAAACCTTCGTCGCCGCGCGACAGCGCCTGCAAGCGGATGTCGCGCGCCATCGGGAACTGCAGCGGCTCGCGAGTGATGTCGCCGGGGACGTGGTCGCCGGGCATGTCGCCGTCAGCCTCGATCAGGCCTTCGCGGGCGAGGATCGCCGAGACGCGCGGCATGGGTTCGGCTTCGGTGCTGCGCTGGGCGGGGTCGGCGACGTCGCCGCCGGCGGCAAGTTCGGGGTCGAGCAGCCGATGCGTGTAGTCGAAGGTCGGGCCGAGCAACTGGCCGCCGGGCAGGTCCTTATAGGTCGCCGACACCCGCCGCTCGACCAGCATCGTGGCGGTGTCGATGGCCCTCGTGTAGCCGAAGCGGGGCAGCGTGGTGCGATAGGCGCGGATGAGGAAGATCGCCTCGATCATGTCGCCGCGCGCCTGGACGATGGCGAGCGCCGCCAGCTCGCGGTCGTGGAGCGATCCCTCGCTCATCACCCGGTCGACGCCGAGCGCCAGCTGCTCGACGATCTGGTCGAGGCGCAATGCCGGCACAGAGCGGTCGCCGCGCCGGCGATCGGCAAGCAGGCGGTGCGCGTTGGCAATCGCGGCCTCGCCGCCCTTCACCGCGACATACATGTCAGGCCTCCATCGTCTTGATGCGGGTGGTGCGCGGCAGGCAGGCGAGGCTATCTGGCGCGGCCAGGATGATGTCGACGCCGCGCGGAAAACGCTGGTTGTTCTGCTTCCATTGCTCGATGAAGTGGCGCGGCATCGCAGCCGGCGCGACCATCGCCATCTTCTCGATGCCGGGCCCTTCGAGCAGCAGAGGCACGCCCGAGACCAGATCGCCGACCGCGAGGATCAACGTCGTCGAGCGATCGGGATACTCCTGCGTGCCTTGCGAAAAGCCGTCCAGCGCCATCATCTCCGCCGGCCTGGCTACAATCGCGAAATGCGCGTCGGCCGGCGTGTTGGCTAGCGGCGCGCCAGTATGGAAGCCGAGCCAGGACTTGACCGATGGCTCGGCCTGCAAGGCCGGATCGAGCCAGAGCGGGGTGTCGTTGTCGCAGAGCGCCAGCGCCACCGCGCCTGACGTCGCCGACAGCGGCGCCGGCGGACGGGCAAGGGCTGGCAAGGGCTGCACGCTGCCAGGCCGCGCCATCGCGTCCATGATGGCGCGAAACACCGTCTGGGCATTGAACACCGGATCGGCGAAGCCGCCTTCGATCGATTGCGTCTCCATCAGTCCTCTCCGCGCACCATGGTGAAGAAATCCACTTTCGTCGCCGCCGTCTCGGCGCGGCGTTTCTCGCGTGCCCCGGCGAGCGCCTCCCGCAGCGGCGCGATCACTCTGGTCTCGACCGCCTCGCGATGGGCCGGGTCCTGCCAGAGCGCGTCGGCGATCGCGGCCAGCTTCGCCTTCTGCCTGTCGCGGCCGAGCGCATAGCAATGGCCGACCTGGCCGGAGGGCAGCCGCACCGTGGCGCGGGTCACCGTCGCCTCGCCGACATTGAAGGGCGCGCCGCCGCCGCCGATGCGGCCGCGCACCGTCACCAGGCCGGTTTCGGGGCCGCGCAGCAGCTCGGCTTCCAATGGCAGGCCGGCCTCGCTCCAGAGCCGGGCGAGATCGTCGCCGCTGGACTGCACCAGCGTCGCCATCGCCGCCTTGCGCCCGGCCTGCTCGCGCGCTTCCTGTCCTCGCATGGCAGCACTCCCTCGATTGGGTAAATTTGTCTATTGATATAGACAACTATACAAATTATACGCATTAGCTAGCGCGAGTCCATGACGGGTGGATGACACCTGCGAAAAGTCTGGGGCGGGTGGGAGAGCCGGGGGCGGAAATGAGTGGGCAGCAGGTGGCCAGCATCGAGCGGCGCAGCGGCGTTTCGTTGTGGCGGCAGATCGCCGATCAGATTTTGCAAGGGATCGCCGCCGGCGACTTCGCAGAGAACGCGGCGCTGCCGCCGGAAATGGCGCTCGCCGAACGCTACGGCGTCAACCGGCATACGGTGCGCAGCGCCATTGCGGCGCTGGTGCAGGAAGGCGTGCTCAGGGCCGAGCAGGGCCGCGGCACCTTCGTCTTGTCGCGCAAGCGGCTCTCCTACCCGATCGGCGCCCGCACGCGCTTCTCGACCGGCCTGCAAGGGCAGACGAGCGAACGGCATATTGCCTTGCTCGCCTCATCCGTCGAGCCCGCCAGCCGGCGCATCGCCGACGCCTTGAAGCTTGCCAGGGGATCGGGCGTGCTCCGCCTGGAGACGCGCGGCGAAGCCGATGGCCATCCGGTGTCACGCGCCACCGCCTGGTTCGACGCCAAACGCTTCGCCGGCATCGACGCCGCCATGGCGGAGACCGGATCGATCACTGCCTCGCTCAAGCGCTTCGGCATCAACGATTATCTCAGGCAGTCGACGGTGCTGTCGGCGCGCCATGCCGATGCCGCCGATCTTGTCGATCTCGACCTGCAGCCCGGCGCCATCGTGCTGGTCACGGTGGCGGTCAACGTCACGCTCGACGGTCAGCCGATCCAGTTTTCGGAGTCGCGGTTTCCGGCGGAGCGGGTCGAGCTCAAATTGTCGGCCAACGACTAACTGATGCCGTAAAACCGCGCGGCGGTGCCGCCGAAGACAGCGTCCTGTTCCGCCGGCGAAAGGCCTGCCAGAATCTCCTTCGCCGCGGCCAGCCAATTCTCGTAGGTGGCCGCCAGCTCGCACACCGGCCAGTCGCTGCCGAACATCAGCCGGTCCGGCCCGAAGCAGGCGAGAAGGTGGTCGGCGTAGGGCTTCAAGCCGGCGATCGACCAGTTCGGGCCGGCCTCGGTGACGAGCCCGGAGAATTTGCAGACGACCGACGGCCGCTTCGCCAGGGCCGCCATGTCGCTCGCCCAAGGTTCGAGGATGCCCTTGGCGATGAAGGGTTTTGCCGCGTGGTCGACAACGATGGGCAAGTCCGGCATGTGGTCGGCCAATGCCGCCACCACCGGCAGGTGGCGCGGCTGCGCCAGCGCGTCGAAACGCAGGCCGAGTTTCGGCAGAAGCTTCAGCGCCGCGAGCTGCTTTGGCTTCAGGATGTCGAATGTGTCGTCGATGTCCTGCAGCATCGGCCTGATGCCGCGGAATTTTGGCCGCGCCGCCAGCCGTCGCAACGTCGCTTCGACATCGTTGGCGTCGAGATCGACCCAGCCGACCACCGCCGCGATGCTGTCGTCCTCGTCGGCGAGGTCGAGCATGAATTCGGTTTCGGCGACGGTGGCTGCTGCCTGCACGACAACAGTGCGGGCGATGCCGGCGGCCTGCAGATGCGGCTTGAGGTCGGCCGGGAAGACGTCGCGCACGATCGGCGCGACATGCGGTCCCATCCAGGAATAGTCGCCGCGCGCGATCTCCCAGTAATGCTGGTGCGCGTCAATCTTCAGCATGGTCCTACCCGACTTCGATGACGGCCTTGATCAGGCCGGATTTCTCATGCGCCCATCTTGCGAGATCGCGGGGGGTGCCGGCAAGGGTGGTGCGGTGGGTGACGAGCTTGGCCATCGGCACCGCGCCGCCGCGGATCGAGGCCGCGACATGATCGAAGTCGGCGCTGAGCGCGTTGCGGCTGCCGATCAACGTCATCTCGCGCTTGTGGAATTCAGGGTCGGAGAAGGTGATGTCGTCCTTGACGACGCTGACCAGGACGAGGCTGCCGCCATGCGCGACGTGGGCGAAGGCCGACTGCACCGACTGCGTGTTGCCGGTGGCATCGAAGACCACGTCGAAACCTTCGCCGCCGGTCGCTTCGCGCACCAGGTCGGCCGCCGCTTGCCGCGAGCCGTCGAGCGATGCAAAGCCGAGCTCGCTTTCGGCAAAGCGCAGGCGCTCACTGCTCATGTCGAGCAGGCTGACATCGAGGCCGGCGATGCGGGCAAACAGCGCGGTGCCGAGCCCGATCGGGCCGGCGCCGATGACCAACGCCCTGGCGCCAGGCTCAGCCTGCACGCGGCGCACCGCATGCGCGCCGATGGCCAGGAACTCGACCGCGGCGGCATCGGCCAGCGACAGGCCGTTCGCCGGATAGAGATTTTGCGCCGGCACCAGGATCTCCTCGCACATGGCGCCGTCGCGATGGACGCCGAGCACTTCGATCCTGACGCAGCAATTCGGCTTGCCTTTGCGGCAGGCGATGCATTTGCCGCATGCGAGATAGGGATTGATAATGACCGCCTCGCCGACGCTCAGCGCGACACCTTCGCCGGTCTCGACAACCGTGCCGGAGACCTCGTGGCCCATGATGCGCGGATAGGCGAGGAACGGGTGCTTGCCTTCGAAGATGTGGTAGTCGGTGCCGCAGATGCCGACATGGCTGACGGCCACCCGCGCCCAGCCGGCAGGCGGCGCCCCCGGCGCCGGGCGGTCCTCGAGGACAAGATCGCCGGGCGAGCGGCAGACGACTGCTTTCATGCTTCAATCCAGTCTGTTGATGGGGCCGCCGGCACTCGAGCTGTCGCGAGGGCCGGCGGTCGAGGTCAGCCTACTTGCCGCGGCGGCGCAGCCCGTCGAAATAGACGATGACGATGATCAGCACGCCGGTGATGATGCGCTGCCAGAAGGCGTTGACGTTCAAAAGGTTGGCGCCGTTGTTGATGGTGGCGAGGATGAAGGCGCCGAGCAACGGCCCGTGCACGGAGCCGACCGCGCCGAACAGCGAGGTGCCGCCGATCACCGAAGAGGCGATCGCCTGCAGTTCCCAGCCCTCGGCCTGGGTCGGATTGCCGATGCCGATGCGCGAGGCGAGCAGCACGCCGACGAAAGCGGCGCACAGGCCGGACAGCGTATAGGCCATGTAGATGGTGCGCTGGACATTGACGCCCGACAGGCGCGAGGCCTCGGCGTTGGAGCCGACCGAGAACAGGTAACGGCCCCAGCGGCTGTGGTGCAGGAAGATGTAGGCCGGGATGCCGACCAGGATCACCATCCAGAACAGATTGGGGATGCCGACGAAGGAATTGCGCGAGAATTCCTGGAAGGCATCGTTGTTGATCGAGATCGAATTGCCGTTGGTCATCAGCAGGCCGATGCCGCGCAGCGAGGTCAGCGTCGCCAGCGTGATGATGAAGGGCGGCAGGCCCATCCTGACGATGCCGAAACCGTGAAACAGGCCGATGGCGACGCCGACCAGCAAGGTGATCAGGATCGCGGCGAAGACCGGCACGCCGGCATTGATCAGCATCGCCGTGATGACGGTGGCGAAACCGACCACGGCGCCGACCGAAAGGTCGATGCCGCCGGTGATGATAACGAAGGTCTGCCCGACCGCCAGGATGGCGATCATCGAACCCTGACGCAGCAGGTTGGAGATGTTGTTGGCCGAGGCAAAGCTCTGCGTCGTCACCGACAGGATGACCCACAACAGAACCAGCAGCGCCAGCAGCGTCAGCCCGAACAGGGCGTTGTAGTTGCGCTTCGGCTTTTCAGCCGCGATCGCCTCGGTGCTCATTTCTGTCCTCCCTGTTTTTCTTGTTTCTCGGCGAGCGCCTGAGAGAGAATGTCCTCATGATCCGCGGTGCGGAATCCATGCGTGGCGACCAGCTTGCCGCGCCGGAACACATGCAGCGTGTCGGCGAGCTCATAGACCTCGGGCAGATAGGAGGAGATCAGGATGATGCCGGCGCCGTTGGATAGCAGCGTCGAGAACAGGCGGTAGATCTCGGCCTTGGTGCCGACATCGACGCCGACCGTCGGCTCGTCGAAGATGAACAGCTTGGCGCCGTGCGCCAGCCATTTGCCAATGACGATCTTCTGCTGGTTGCCGCCGGACAGGCTGGAGGCGAGCGCGTTGCGTGTCGGTGTCTTGATCCTGAGGCCGGCGATCTGGCGGTCGGCCTCGGCCTTCTCCTGCGCGTTCGAGATCAGCAGATTGTTCGAGATGCGCTTGTAGATCGGCAGGTTGAGGTTGAGACCAACCGGCAGATTGAGGCAGAGGCCCTGGTCGCGGCGGCTTTCCGGCGCCAGCGCCATGCCGAGCCGGATCGCGTCATGCTCGGAGTTGACCTGCACCTCCTTGCCTTCCCACAGGATCTGCCCGGCCGACTTCTTGTGGCGGCCGTAGAGGGTGGTGACGAACTCGCTGCGGCCGGCGCCGATCAGGCCGTAGAGGCCGACGATCTCGCCGGCGCGGACGGCCATCGAGACATTCTCGAAGCCTTTCCCGGAGAGGTTCCGCGCCTCGACGATTGTGGCGCCTGGCGTGAAATGCTCCTTGTGGTAGATCTGCTCGATCGAGCGGTTGATCATCATCTTGACCAGTTCGGCGTCGTTGGTCTCCGCGATGTTGCGGGTGCCGACCAACGTGCCGTCGCGCAGCACCGAGACGCGGTCGGCGAGCTCGAACACCTCTTCCATGCGATGGCTGATGTAGATGATGGTGACGCCTTCGCCCTTCAGCCGGCGGATCAGCGTGAACAACTGATCGGCCTCCTTGCGGGTCAGGTAGGCGGTCGGCTCGTCGAAGATCAGGAACTTGGTGCCGCGCACCGTGGCGCGGGCAGCGGCGATCAACTGCTGCTGGCCGATCGTGAGATCGCCGAGCATGACGTGCGCCGGCAGGTCGAAGCCGAGGCCGTCGATGATCTTCTGCGCATCCTTGACCATGGCCCGCTGCTGCAGGATGCCGAAGCGCGAATTCTCCTCGCCGAGGAACATATTGGCGGCGACGGTGAGGTGACGGCAGAGCACGACCTCCTGGTGCACGGCATTGATGCCGAGCGCCATCGCCTCGTGCGGGGTCGCCAGCGCTTCCGGCTTGCCCTCCCAGATGACGTCGCCGGAGGTGCGCGGCATGACGCCGGTGAGAAGCTTGATGAGGGTGGATTTGCCGGCGCCGTTCTCGCCGACGATGGCGTGGATCTCGCCGGATTTGAAGGCGAGGTTGACGGGCTTCAGCGCGTGCGTGCCGGGATAGCGCTTCTCCAGCCCCCTGAGTTCGAGGATCGTCCTGCCGGGCTCCAGCGTGGGAGCCGGGTGCAGGTCCTGCGCCGTCGACGTCATGACAATCCTCCCAGATTGGCCCTACGATTGGCATGCAACGATGCGGCGGGGCCGTACCGTCAAGGGTAGTTCAAGCCTGCGGATTTCCAGATGCGCTGGTGTTTCCGGGGCAGCGAGGCCCCGGAAACTGTGCGCCTATCGCGATGCTTAGTCGAGCTTCGGATTGAGCAGCGCGTCGATCTTCGGCTCTTTCATGTTGGCCTTGGTGACGAGATTGGCGCCGGTGTCGACATTGGCCTCGACCTTCTCGCCCTTCGAGGCGGCAAGCGCGGTCTTGATGCCGTCATAACCCATCCGGTACGGATCCTGCACGACGAGGCCCGAGATGACGCCGTCATTGAGGAACTTGATCAGCTTCTCGTCACTGTCGAAGCCGATCAGCCCGACCTTGCCGGCCAGGTTGTTCTCGGCGATCGCCTGGCCGACGCCCTGCGCCATGATCAGGTTGGAGGCGAAGATGCCTTTCAGGTCCGGATTGGCGGTGATCAGGTCGGTGGCGATGTTGAGGCCGGTGGTGGCCTGACCGTCGGCATACTTGTCGGCGATCAGTTCGAGGCCGGGATATTTGGCCTTGAGCTGTTCCTTGAAGCCCTGGGCGCGCTGCTCGAGCGAGCCGGCGCCCGGCAACGCGGTGATCAGCGCAACCTTGCCCTCGACCTTGCCGCCATTGGCAGCGCCGATGGCCGCGGCAAGTCCGTCAGCGGCGACGCGGCCACCCTGGACGTTGTCGGTGGTGAGGAACGAGGTGAAGGCCTTGGAGTCGGCGCCGGAATCGATGCCGATGACCTTGACCTTGGTCGCGGCCTCGTCGATCGGCTTGCCGAGCGCCTTGGCTTCGGTCGGCGCGATGACGACGGCGGCCGGATTGCCGGCGACGGCGTTCTCGAGGATCGAGATCTGGCCGTTGACGTCGGTCTCGGCCTGGGCGCCGAGCTCCGGCACGTTCACGCCGAGGTCCTTGCCGGCCTTGCGGGCGCCGGCGAGCACGATCTGCCAGTAGAACGAGGTGGTGTCCTTGACGATGATCGGGATGGTCACGTCCGCCGCCGAGGCCGGCGCCGAATGCATGGCGCCTGCGAGCATCGATGCGGCGGCGAGCGCGACGAAGGCGCGGCGGTTGAGAATGCTGGTCACGAATTTCATGAGGGTTCCTCCCTAGATCGCCTGGTGAAGGTTACGGAAGCTCCGTTCGGATAGGCGCTGCCCAAACAGAACTTTATCAATAAAAAACATTTGCCGTTTTTTGATAGTGCATCGGCTCGGTCGACGCAAGCGCTGTTTCGCCCGTCGCCATGAGGCGGGCGTAAGAAACCTGCTCCGCCTGACCCTTATCCGAACGCTTCCGATCCTCCCTGACCGATATGGAATATTAATTCCATCTGCATGTCAATATGGAATATTCATTCTCTCAAGATCGTGAAGCTTCACAACGCATGCAAGTCACCCGCGCCGGTGAGCATTGCTCCTCAGCCGAGCGCCTGGACCACCGTGTAAGGATGGTATTTGGCGAATTCCGCCGGCGGCACCTCGATGTCGAGCAGTTCCAGATTGCGCGTCAGATTGGCAGGCTTGGCCGTGCCGGTCAGCACGGAAGCCACGACCGGCTCATGCAATGGAAACTGGAAGGCGGCGGCGGCCAGAGGATAGCCGCCTTGGGCGGCGATCCGCTCCATCGCGCCGACGCGGTCGAGGATATCCTTGCTCGCCGGCTGGTAGTCGAAATGCGCGCCATGCACGGGACCGGTCGCCAAAATGCCGGAATTGAAGACGCCGCCGATGATCAGAGACGTCTGCCGTTGCCGGCACAGCGGAAGCAACTCGGCCTCGGCGCTGCGGTCGAGCAGCGAATAGCGGCTGGCAAGCAGGATGCAGTCGAGCGGCGCGCGGCTCAGCACATCGAGGCAGATCGGCACCTCGTTGACGCCAAGGCCGTAGGCGGAAATCGTGCCGGACGACTTCAACTCCTCCAGCGCTCTCAGCCCGCCGTCCATGAACTGGCGGAAATGCAGCTTCGTCTTCTCGACGCCATGCGTGTAGACGCCGATGTCGTGGACAAACAGGATGTCTATCCTGTTCAGGCCAAGGCGCGCATAGCTGAACTCGACCGAGCGCATGATGCCGTCATAGGAATAGTCGTAGTCGAGCGCGAAGGGCAGCGGATCGACATAGGAATGATCCGGCACCTGGTCTTCCGGCACGGGACGGAACAGGCGCCCGACCTTGGTCGACAGCACATAGGACGAGCGCGGCTTCTCACGCAGGAAATCGCCGGTCCGCCGCTCCGACAGGCCAAAGCCGTAGAAGGGCGCGGTGTCGAAATAGCGCAGGCCGCCATCCCAGGCCGTCTGCAGCGTTTCCATCGCCGGCTCGCGCGGGCAGGCCCGGTAGAGCCCGCCGATCGCGGCGCCGCCGAAGCTGATTTCGGTAACTTCGAGCGCAGTGGTGCCGATCCGGCGTTTGTTCATGCAAAGCCTCCCGTGCCGGCTATCCGTTAGCCGGCCAATGTCTGATTGGTATTTATAGCGTCGCGCCGAGGTGCCAGGGCACGAACTCGTTGTCGCCGTAGCCGAAGGCCTCGCTCTTGGTCTTGCGGCCGGAAGCCGTCTCGACGATCAGCTCGAAGATCTCCCGACCCATGCCGGCAATGGTCTTCTCGCCGGAAGCGATGACGCCGCAATTGACATCCATGTCCTCTTCCATCTGATGGTACATGGTCGAGTTGGTGGCGACCTTGATCGACGGCGTCGGCCGGCAGCCGAAGCAGGAACCGCGACCGGTGGTGAAGACGATGACGTTGGCGCCGCCCGCAACCTGGCCGGTGGCGGAGACCGGGTCGTAGCCGGGCGTGTCCATGAACACCAGACCGTGGCCGGTGACCTTTTCGGCATAGCCGAAGACACCGTTGAGCGGCGTCTGGCCGCCCTTGGCGACCGCGCCCAGCGACTTTTCCAGGATGGTGGTCAGGCCGCCGCGCTTGTTGCCGGGCGAGGGGTTGTTGTCGATCGAGGCGCCGTGCTTGGCGACATGCTCCTCCCACCACTTCACAAAGCCGTCGAGCTTGGCCGCGATCTCGGGGCTTGCCGCGCGGTAGGCCAAGAGATGCTCGGCGCCGTAGATCTCCGTCGTCTCCGAGAGGATGCCGATGCCGCCGACGCCGGCGAGGATGTCGACTGCCGCGCCCAGCGCCGGATTGGCGGTGATGCCGGACATGCCGTCGGAGCCGCCGCACTGCAGGCCGACGACGATCTCGCTGACCGGGATCGGCTCACGCTTGAGATGGCCGACCTCCTCGGCGATCTCGGCGAGCACGCCCATCGCCTTCTCGACCGATTTGCGCGAGCCGCCGGCATCCTGGATGTTGAAATGGCGTTTTCCCGCGGCGACACCCTTCTGGCCGTAGAGGGTCAATTGATTGACCTCGCAGCCCAGCCCGACCATCATCACGCCGCCGAAATTCGGATGCCGGGCATAGCCGGCGAGCGTGCGGTGCAGGACCATCATGCCGTCGCCAGTGCCGCTCATGCCGCAGCCCTGGCCATGCACGATCGGCACGAAGCCGTCGATGCCCGGGTATTTCGGCAGAAGCGTGCGGTTGGCCTCGTCGGCGATGGCGTGGCAGACGGTGGCCGAGCAGTTGACGCTGGCGATGATGCCGATGAAGTTGCGGGTGCCGGCGCGGCCATCGGCGCGGCGGTAGCCCATGAAGGTGCGGGCACGGTCAGCCTCGGTCGCGTGCTCGGCCTCACTTGGCGGCACCACCGGCAGGCGGCCGCTCTCGAAGACCAGATTGTGCGAATGGACATGCTCGCCCGGCGCAATGTCCTGCGTAGCGCGGCCGATCGCCTGGGCATATTTCACCACCGCCTCGCCGGCCGCGATCGGCTTGATCGCGACCTTGTGGCCGGGCTCGATCACCGTCATCGCAGTGGCACCGCCCGGCAGCGCCGTGCCGATCTCGATGCGGCCATTGGCGACCGCGACGTTGTCGGCGGGAGACAGGAGGATGCTGTTTGCGGCGTTCACGGGCGGTTTCCTGGGATGTTCCTGGGGGCGCGGGCGGATTGACACGCGTCAGTTAATGGATAATGTCTTTTATCGTGAAAAAACATTTTTGCGTCAAATGTTTTTTTTCGCGAGAGCGCCGTTTGTGAGAGGCGCAAGGGCCAGTCCGGCCGGCGTCCCAAAAGCGATTCCGCTTTCCGGAAGCATACGTTAGGAACATATCGCGCTTGAGGCCGGCCACTGCAAGCCCGGCGCGCAACGGGGCGGGGATGTCGAAAAGCAACAACGTCTACAAGGATGCCTACAACCGCTGCCTCAGGCTGCTCGACGAGACGCAGAGCCTGCCGTCGGAGCCGGAGCTGGGCACTCTGCTCGGCGTCAGCCGCACCACGGTGCGCAGCATCCTTGCGCGCATGGCGGAAACCGGGCTGATCACCTGGAACAAGCGCAGCAAGACGGTGCTGCGCGCGCCGCGGCCGGACGACTTCTTCCCCGATGAGGAGACCGACACGCTGGCCGAGATCATCGAGCGCTCCTTCATGCGCCGGCTGCTTGCCGGCGGCGCCGAGGCCGGCATGCAGATCAACGAGTTGGAACTGGCGCGCGAGATCGGCGTCGGCACCACCAGCGTGCGTGAGTTCCTGATCCGCTTCTCCCGCTTCGGCCTGATCGAGAAACGGCGCAACAGCCACTGGGTGCTGAAAGGCTTTACCCGTGCTTTCGCGCTGGAGCTGACCGAAATCCGCGAAATGTTCGAGCTACGCTCGGCGGCCGCCTTCGCCGCATTGCCGGAGGACAGCCCGGTCTGGGCCGACCTCGACAGACTGGAGGACGAGCACCGCCAGCTGGCGCAAGAGATCGCCACGCGCTTCACCGCGTTTTCCGAGCTGGACGAGCGCTTCCACCGGCTGATCCACCGTGCCTCGCGCAACCGCTTCATCGTCGATTTCTACGACGTCATCGCCATGATCTTCCACTACCACTACCAGTGGAACAAGGCGCAGGAGCGCGAGCGCAACGAGGTCGCCGTCCAGGAGCATCTGGCCTATATCGCGGCGCTGAAGTCGCGCGATCTCGGCAAGGTCGATGCCGCCTGCCGCAAGCACCTGAAGTCGGCGCGCCAGACGCTGTTGACCTCGATTCCCGAGGGCCGGCAGCCGCAGCACGCCTGAACGGAATCATCCGGGGAGCCTCGACCCTCGTGCGGGTGCGCCAGTCGCGCCGCGTTGCCGCAGCCCTGATTTGGCGATTTTCGCCCCGTTGGCAGCGTGCTAGGTATCTGCCGTTGCTGCGTGGAGAGGCAGGCCTTGGACATCCGGCGGAGACGATGGAGCATGAGGATCGCGTTCGCCGCGGCCTTGATGCTTTTGCTCCAGTCGGCACTTGGCGCCTTTGCCGCAGGGCCGGATGCCGCCCAGCTCGACGCATTCGGCAATGTCATCTGCACCCATGAGGGCGCTGCTCAGCTTCCCGGTGGCGATCCGCATCAGCAGCACATGCCTGCCTGCTGCGTGCTCGGCTGCAGCATGGTTTCAGCGGCTCACGCGCCGCCCGACGCAGCCGCACCGACCCGTAGCCTCGCCCTCGAGGCCGTGGTGTTCGCGCCGCCGGCTTTCACCCATATCGATTTCGCCCGCGACCGCTCTCCATCGAACCCGCGCGCGCCGCCGGCGGCGGCCTGATCCGCCCCCGGCTCGCCTCGCGGAACCTTTCGCGGGCGCATTCATCCAACACTCGAACCGTCCGCGACGCCGCGGCGGTGCGATCATCGTATCATGGAGCAACCATGTCTTCTTTTTCCGCAACGCAGGCCAGCGCGCCCGGCCGCAGGAACCGAGCCCCGCGCTGGCAGCGCGTCGGCATCGTTCTTTCCACCCTCGCCATGTTGTTCGCAGGCGCTCCCGCCACCTTCGCACATGAATTCAAGGCCGGCGATCTCGAAATCGTGCATCCCTGGTCGCGCGCGACGCCCGCCAGCGCCAAGGTGGCCGGCGGCTATTTCACCATCATCAACAAAGGCAGTTCGCCGGACCGGCTGCTGTCGATTGCCTCCGACATTTCCGAGAAGGCCGAACTGCATGCGATGGGCGTCAAGGACGGCGTCATGACCATGCGGCCGGTCAGCGGCGGCCTCGAGATTCCGGCCGGCGGCAAGGTCGAGCTCAAGCCCGGCGCCTATCATCTGATGTTCTTCGGGCTGAAGCGGCAGCCCAAGCAGGGCGAGAAGTTCCCGGCGACGCTGACCTTCGAGAAGGCTGGCAGCGTCGCCGTCGAGTTCGCCGTCGAAGGCATGGGAGAAACCGGCGGCATGGAGACGGACCATGCCGACTGAGCCGGGGGGAATGACGATGCTCAGACATGCCTTGCCGGCTTGCGTGGCCCTTGCCTTGGGGACCAGTGCCGCCTTTGCCCATGTCACGCTTGAGACCCAGGAATCGCCCGTCGGTTCGACCTACAAGGCGGTCCTGCGCGTGCCGCATGGCTGCGACGGCAAGGCGACGACGGCCGTGCGTGTGCAGATCCCGGAAGGGGTGATTTCGGTGAAGCCGATGCCAAAACCCGGCTGGACGCTGCAGACCAAGAAGGGCAGGTACGAGAAGTCCTACCAGCTCTGGGGCGAGACGCTGACTACCGGCGTTAAGGAAGTCGACTGGAGCGGCGGAAATCTGCCGGACGAGTTCTATGACGAGTTCGTCTTCCGCGCTTCCCTGGCGGCGGACCTGCCTGCCGGGCAGATGCTCTACTTCCCGGTGGTGCAGGAATGCGACGGCGCCGCCGCGCGCTGGATCGAGATTCCGGCAGCCGGGCAAGACGAGGATGCGCTGGAGAATCCGGCGCCCGGCATCAAGCTGTTGCCGAAGAAATGATTTCCTGGCGGCGCGCACCGATCCAAGGCGCGCGCCGCCTGCTTCGCGATGGTGGCATGAGCGCTGGATCCTCCCCAAGAACCTCATTGCTCGGCAAGCGGGCCGGCAGGCTTGCCATTGGCCTGCTGGCAGCGCTCGTTCTGCTCGGGGCACTCGGTCTGCCGGGCCGGGCCTTCGCGCATGCGGCGCTGATCAACGCCTATCCCGCTGACGGCGCGGTGCTGGCGCAAAGCCCGGCAAAATTCGCGCTGACCTTCAGCGAGCCGGTATCGCCGCTGGTGCTCAACCTGGTGAGGCCGGATGGCACGTCGGTTGCGCTGACCGCCTTCCGCCTCGACGGCCAGACGGTAGACATTGACAATCCCGAGGCGCTGAAACCCGGCACGCATGTGCTGAGCTGGCGGGTGATTTCGGAAGACGGCCATCCGGTCGGCGGCTCGGTGCTGTTTTCCATCGGCGCACCGAGCACGCCGCCGGTGGTCGCCGAGGTGGTGGACGGGAACCTGCGCGCCGCCATCTGGATCGGCAAGATCCTGCTCTATGTCGGGCTGTTTCTCGGCGTCGGCGGTGCCTTCGCACTCGCCTGGCTGGCCAAGGGCGGGCGCTGCGGCCAGCGCTTCGTCGCCGCCGCAATCCTGTGCGGCCTGGCTGCCGCGCCGTTCTCGCTCGGTCTGCAGGGGCTGGATGCGCTCGGCGCGCCGCTTGCCCGGCTGGCGCAGCCGGTGATCTGGCAAACCGCGTTCGGCACCAGCTTCGGCTGGACCGTCCTGATCGCGCTGATTGCGCTCGGCCTCGGCGTGCTGTCGCTGGCCGGGCCGCCCGGCGGCCGCAAGCCGCTCGCCCTTGCCGGGCTGGCTGGTGTCGGCGCCGCGCTCGCCGCCAGCGGGCATGCCAGCGCCGCCGAGCCGCAATGGCTGACGCGGCCGATGGTGTTCCTGCACGGCGCGGGCATCGCCTTCTGGGCCGGTGCGCTGGTGCCGCTCGGGCTTTCGGTGAGGCGGCAGTCGGCGGATGCCGGGGCTTTCCTGCACCGGTTTTCGCGCGCGATCCTGCCGGTCGTCGTCGTGCTCGCCATGGCCGGCATCGTGCTTGCCGTCATCCAGGTACAGACGCCCGCCGCGCTGGTTGGCACCGCCTATGGCAGGCTCCTGCTGGTCAAGCTGGTGCTGCTCCTCTTTCTCTTCACGCTCGCGACCATCAACCGCTGGACGCTGACGGCTCCGGCCGAAGCCGGCGCCACCGAGGTGCAGCGGCGCCTGGTCCGTTCGATCGGCGCTGAAGTGCTGATCGTGGTCGCCATTTTCGCGGTCGCCGCGGGCTGGCGCTTCACGCCGCCGCCGCGCGCGCTGGCGATCGCTGCCGCGCAGCCGGTGTCGATCCACATCCACACGCTGCAGGCCATGGCCGATCTAAGCATCACGCCAGGCCATGCCGGGCCAGTCGCCGCCTCGATGGTGATCATGACCGGCGACTTCGGCCCGCTCGACGCCAAGCAAGTGACGCTGGTGCTGTCGAAGCCCGACTCCGGCATCGAACCAATCAAGCGTCCGGCGACAAAGCCCGGCGATGGAACCTGGCGCATAGACAATCTGGTCATCCCGGTTCCGGGCCGCTGGACGGCACGGCTCGACATCCTCGTCTCGGACTTCGAGATGGTGAAGATAGAGGCACCGATCGACATCCGCGCCGAGTGATACTCAGCCGGCCTGCGAACGGCAATTTTCTGCGTTTCAGCCGAGTTCCTGCGCGAGTCCGATGAGATGCCCTTCAGGCCCGCGGATGTAGCAGAGCCGATACACGTCTTGGTAACGGACGACTTCGCCGACAAGCTGCGCGCCGCGCTTGCGGAGCCTTTCAAGCGTCTCGTCGATGTCGTCCACGGTAAACATGACGCGGAGGTAGCCTAGCGCGTTCACCGGGGCGTTACGATGATCCGCGACGACAGGCGGCGTGAGGAAGCGGGAGAGTTCGAGCCGGCTATGACCGTCCGGCGTGCGCATCATGGCAATCTCAACGCGCTGATCGCCCAGTCCGGTGACACGTCCGGACCATTCGCCTTCGATCGTCGCCCGCCCTTCGAGCTCGAGGCCGAGCTCGCGAAAGAAGGCAATCGTCTCTTCGAGGTCCTCGACGACGATTCCAACATTGTCCATCCGTTTGACTGCCATATGTCCAACCTAACGCCGTATGTTCAATCGGCAAGGCGTCACCTGGCCTCCCAACGGACCCTTCTCGACTCGGCCCTGTCCTGAATCTGACCGACACAATTCGGCGAGGCGGTTGACGCGGCGCGAAAGGCCCGTCAATCATCCCGGCAAAACGCGACCTCAACAAAATTCGGAAGCAGGGAAGAAACGATGGAAAAAGCCGAAATCGGCCTGATCGGCCTTGGCACGATGGGCTCCAACCTGGCGCTCAACATTGCCGAGCATGGGCACCGCATCGCCGTCTTCAACCGCACGGCCGCGCGCACCGACGCTTTCGTCGAGAGCGCCGGGCCGCTGAAGGACATGGTCGTGCCCTGCTACAGCCTCGAGGAGCTCGCGGCGGCGATCCGGCCGCCCAGGCCGATCATCATCATGGTGCTGGCCGGCAAGCCGGTGGACGAGCAGATCGCGGCGCTTCGCGGCGTTCTCGCCAACAACGACATCGTCATCGATGCCGGCAACGCCAATTTCCGCGACACGATGCGGCGCTTCTCCGAGCTGTCAGGCTCCGGCCTGACCTTCATCGGCATGGGCGTGTCCGGCGGCGAGGAAGGTGCGCGTCACGGGCCCTCGATCATGGTCGGCGGCACCGAGGAGTCCTGGAAGCGCGTCGAGAAGGTGCTCACCGCCATCTCCGCCAAGTTCAAGGACGAGCCGTGCGCGGCCTGGCTCGGCACCGACGGCGCCGGCCATTTCGTCAAGACCATCCACAACGGCATCGAATATGCCGACATGCAGATGATCGCCGAGATCTACGGCATTCTGCGTGACGGCCTCGGCATGGGGCCGAAGGAGATCGGCGCCGTCTTCGCGGACTGGAACAAGGGCCGGCTCAATTCCTACCTGATCGAGATCACGGCCAAGGTGTTGGCCGCCGACGATCCGAAGACCGGCAAGCCGGTGGTCGACATCATCCTCGACCGGGCCGGGCAGAAGGGCACCGGCAAATGGTCCGTCATCGAGGCGCAGCAGCTCGGCATCCCGGCGACCGCGATCGAGGCGGCGGTCGCGGCGCGCGTGCTGTCGTCGATCAAGGACGAGCGGCAGGCGGCGGAAGCGGCCTATGGCAATATCGGCGTGGCCAAGATTGCCGGCGACAGAGCTGCCTTGCTCAAGGACCTGGAGCTGGCGCTGTTCGCCGGCAAGATCGCGGCCTACGCGCAGGGCTTCGCGGTGATGAGCGGCGCCTCGAAGGAGTTCAACTGGAACCTGCCGATGCCGACCGTCGCCAAGATCTGGCGAGCCGGTTGCATCATCCGCTCGCAGATGCTGGACACGATGGCGGAGGCCTTTGGGTCAGGCAACGCCTCGACCAACCTGCTGATGGCGCCGGCCTTCATCGCCATGATGCAGGAGGCGCATCCGTCGTTGCGCAGGATCGTGGCGCGGGCCTCCGAGGCCGGGTCGCCGGTACCTGCGCTGTCGTCGGCGCTCGCCTATTTCGACAGCTACCGTCAGGGCCGCGGCACTTCAAACCTGATCCAGGCGCAGCGCGACTTCTTCGGCGCGCACGGCTTCGAGCGCATCGGCGAGCAGGGTGCGTTCCATGGACCCTGGGGCAGCGGCGCGGGGCATTAGGCGCGATAGGGCAGGACTTCGCTCGGCTTACTCAGCGATTGCAATGAGCCTGGATCGGCGCCGCCGATCCAGCCGAGCACGGCGCGCGCCAGCTCGGAGCCGGCAAGCCGGAAGTTCTCGTTGACCACCAGCAGTTCCCGGCGGAACAAATGCAGCAGCTCGGACGACTGCTTCGACACCACGTCGACGTCGCGACCAAGCTTCAGACCGGCATCCTCGATGCCGGCGACGACGGCGAGCGTCGCCGCGGCGGCGCAGCTGATGAAACCATCCGGCCGGTCCCGGCGCCGCATCAGCTGCGCGGTCCGCATCCTGATCTGCTCGATAGACTGGTCGATGGAAACGGTGTTGAACGGCACCTCGCTGGCGCCGACTTCGCTCAACGCATCGGCAAAGCCGTTCAGCGTATGGCCATAGTAGGTGAGTCCGACCGGTGGTGTCACAAGGGCGAGTCGGCTTCGGCCCATGCCAGCGAGGTAGCGCACCGCCTCGCCCGCGAAGGCGTAATTGTCGAAGTCGTGGAAGGGATGCACCAGCCCCATGTCGGTGCGGCCATGCGTGGCAAAGGGGATACCGCGCTCCAGCATGTAGCGGGCGCGCGGATCGTTGGGTTGCGTGCGTGAGATGATGACGCCGTCGGCGGAGCCCGTCTCGACCAGATAGCGTATCGGATCCAGCGGATCCTGCGAGCGTGAATATGGCGTGACGATCAGGTGATAGGGCGTGTCGGCGATCACCTCCGAGACACCGTAGATGATGTCCGAGACAAAGCTCATGATCTCGCGCTCGGTGTTGAGCACGAGGCTGATGACATTGGTTTTGCCGGTCCTGAGGCGCACGCCGGCGCGATTGGGCCGGTAGCCGATCTGCCTGGCGACAAGCTGCACGCGCCGCCTGGTCTCGGCGCCGATCTCGGGGGCATCCTTCAAGGCGCGCGACACGGTGGTGACGCCCAGCCCGGTCATGAAGGCAAGCGTCTTTAGCGTCGGCCGGCCCGGCGCCTCGCCATCCCTGTCTGTCTGGTCCCTGTCCATATCGTCCCGCCCGTCAGGCGCATAGCAGTCGCCGGGCGAGCCGGCAATCGCCGCATTCGTCAGGCGAGGCAGCTTCCCGCCTAGCAACCCCATATACTGAAACGTTACAGATTGTCACGACCGTTGTCCGGTGCGGTCGCTGGTCAAGGCGTTCCAGGCGGGTGTCCCGGCAGGGAAAGTCGTTGGAAATCAGCGAGGAAGCTGTTTAGTGCAAGTTTTTTGCCAGCTTTCCTCATTTTGCAGCGCGACTTTGCGTGTTGCGCTGCACAATGCATGTCCGGTGGAATTATTTTGTTCGCGGCTCGAAAAATATCGAGGTGGCGTTTTCGTCAGGGGTTGCGCATGCCGCGCAATTGCCGTATCGAAAATCTGTAACGTTTCAGATTCTGGGAGGAACCGAAATGCGATATAAACTCTTGACTGCTGCGCTGGCGGCGACGGCCGCGCTGCAGTTCGCCGGTCCGGCGGCCGCGACCGATCTGGAAGTCACCCATTGGTGGACGTCCGGCGGCGAGGCGGCTGCTGTGGCGGAACTCGCCAAGGCCTTCGATGCGACCGGCAACCACTGGGTCGACGGCGCCATTGCCGGTTCCGGCGGCACGGCGCGGCCGATCATGATCAGCCGCATCACCGGCGGCGACCCGATGGGCGCCACCCAGTTCAACCACGGCCGCCAGGCTGAGGAACTGGTGCAGGCAGGCCTGATGCGCGACCTCACCGATATCGCCACCAAGGGCAAATGGACGGAGGTCGTGCGGCCGAAGAGCCTGCTCGACAGCTGCACCATCGACGGCAAGATCTATTGCGTGCCGGTCAACATCCATTCCTGGCAATGGCTGTGGCTGTCGAACGCGGCCTTCGAAAAGGCCGGCGTGCCGGTGCCGAAGGACTGGAATGAATATGTGGCGGCAGCTCCCGCGCTGGAGAAGGCCGGCATCATCCCGCTCGCCGTCGGCGGGCAGCCCTGGCAGTCCTCCGGCGCCTTCGACGTGCTGTTGGCGGCGGTCGGCGGCACCGACACCTTCCTCAAGGTCTACAAGGACAAGGACGCGAAATTCGCGGCCGGGCCCGAAGTCGCCAAAGTGTTCAAGGCCGCGGACGATGCCCGCAAGATGGCGAAGAACACCAATGTGCAGGACTGGAACCAGGCGACCAATCTCGTCATCACCGGCAAGGCCGGCGGCCAGATCATGGGCGACTGGGCACAGGGCGAATTCCAGGTCGCCGGCCAGACCGCCGGCAAGGACTATACCTGCCTTCCGGGCCTCGGGCTGAACGAAGTGATCGCCACCGGCGGCGATGCATTCTACTTCCCGCTGCTGAAGGACGCCGACAAGTCCAAGGCGCAGGAGGTGCTGGCCGAAACGCTGCTCGATCCCAAGACGCAGGTTGCCTTCAACCTGAAGAAGGGTTCGCTGCCGGTGCGCGGCGACGTCGACCTGCAGGCGGCGAATGACTGCATGAAGAAGGGCCTCGACATCCTGGCCAAGGGCAGCGTCATTCCGTGGACCGACCAGTTGCTGTCGCAGGACAGCCAGAAGCAGAAGGAGGATCTGTTCTCCGAATTCTTCGCCAAGCCGGAGCTCACCGTGGAAGACGCGCAGAAGCGCTTCGCCGACATCATCGCATCGGCGGACTGATTACCGGCGCCCCCGCCAGCTCCCGGCCCCAGCCTATCCGGGGTCGGGAGCGCGATGTCCTCATTGCCCCAGCCCGGTTGTCGAGATGAGCAAGAGCCAACGCCCCAACCAGCTTTTCCGCAACCTCAATGCGAAGGTCGCCTCGATCCCGATGATCCTCACCGCGCTGGTGGTTTTCGTCGGCGGCACCGCATGGACGGTGCTCTATTCCTTCACCAACTCGAAACTGCTGCCGCGATTGAATTTCGTCGGGCTCGACCAGTATTACCGGCTGTGGGCGACGCCGCGCTGGCTGATCTCGATCGAGAACCTCTTGATCTATGGTGTCATATCGCTGGTGTTCTCGCTGGTGATCGGCTTCATCCTCGCCGCGTTGCTCGACCAGAAGATCCGCTTCGAGGACACATTCCGAACCATCTTCCTTTATCCCTTCGCGCTCTCCTTCATCGTCACCGGTCTTGTCTGGCAATGGCTGCTCAATCCGGACTTCGGCATCCAGGGCGTGGTGCGGAGCCTCGGCTGGACAAGCTTCAGCTTCGATCCGCTCTACAATTCCAGCATCGTCATCTACGGCATATCGATCGCGGCACTCTGGCAAGGCACCGGGCTGATCATGTGCCTGATGCTCGCCGGCCTGCGCGGCATTGACGAGGATATCTGGAAGGCCGCGCGGGTCGACGGGATCCCGATGTGGAAGACCTATCTGTTCATCGTCATCCCGATGATGCGGCCGGTCTTCATCACCACGCTGGTCATCATCGCCGCGGGCATCGTCAAGGTCTACGACCTGGTCGTGGCCCAGACCAGCGGCGGGCCGGGCATCGCCTCCGAAGTGCCGGCGAAATATGTCTACGACTACATGTTCTTCGCCCAGAACCTCGGCCAGGGCTTTGCCGCCTCGACCATGATGCTGCTGTCGGTGATCATCGTCATCGTGCCGTGGGCCTACCTCGAATTCGGAGGCAAGAAGCGTGTCTGAGCTTGCCGTCCCCCTGCCCAGCACCGCCGATCCTCTCAGTCGCGAAGCCACGGGGCCGAGCGGGCCGAAGCCGCGGCATGTGTTCTCGCGCCGCAACATCTTCCTCTATGGCACGCTGATCGTGATGGCGGTCTACTACCTGCTGCCGCTCTATGTGATGGTCGTCACCTCGCTCAAGGGCATGCCGGAGATCCGCCTCGGCAACATCTTCTCGCCGCCGCTGGAGATCACCTTCGAGCCTTGGGTCAAGGCGTGGTCGCAGGCCTGCACCGGCCTCAATTGCGACGGGCTCTCGCGCGGTTTCTGGAACTCGGTGCGCATCACCGTCCCCTCGGTGATCCTGTCGATCGCGATCGCCTCGGTGAACGGCTACGCGCTCGCCAACTGGCGCTTCAAGGGCGCCGACACCTTCTTCGTCATCCTGATCGTCGGCGCCTTCATCCCCTATCAGGTGATGATCTACCCGATCGTCATCATCCTGCGCGAGATCGGCCTCTACGGCAGCCTGAGCGGCCTGGTCATCGTGCATTCGATCTTCGGCATGCCGATCCTGACGCTTCTGTTCCGCAACTATTTCTCGTCGATGCCGGAAGAGCTGTTCAGGGCGGCGCGCGTCGACGGCGCCGGTTTCTGGGGCATCTATCTGCGCATCATGCTGCCGATGTCGCTGCCGATCTTCGTTGTCGCCGTCATCCTGCAGGTCACCGGCATCTGGAACGACTTCCTGTTCGGCGTCGTCTACACGCGGCCGGACACCTATCCGATGACGGTGCAGCTCAACAACATCGTCAATTCGGTGCAGGGCGTGAAGGAGTACAACGTCAACATGGCCGCCACCATCCTGACCGGCCTCGTGCCGCTGATCGTCTACTTCATTTCCGGCAAGCTTTTCGTGCGCGGCATCGCCGCCGGCGCGGTGAAAGGATGATGATGACGGATATCGCCAATCCCAGCGTGTCGATCCAGGACCTGTCGCTGAATTTCGGCGCGGTGTCGGTGCTGCAGACGCTCAACCTCGACGTCGCCGAGGGCGAGTTCATCGTGCTGCTCGGGCCGTCCGGCTGCGGCAAGTCGACTTTGCTCAACTGCATCGCCGGCCTGCTCGACATTTCGGAGGGCCGCATCTTCATCAAGGGCAAGAACGTCACCTGGGAAGAGCCCAAGGACCGCGGCATCGGCATGGTGTTCCAGTCCTACGCGCTCTATCCGCAGATGACGGTGGAGAAGAATCTGTCCTTCGGCCTGCGCGTCGCCGGCGTGCCCAAGGACGAGATCGCCCGCCGCATCGCGCGCGCCGCCGAGATCCTGCAGATCGAGCCATTGCTGCAGCGCAAGCCGTCGGCGCTCTCCGGCGGCCAGCGCCAGCGCGTGGCGATCGGGCGGGCACTGGTGCGCGATGTCGACGTGTTCCTGTTCGACGAGCCGCTTTCCAATCTCGACGCCAAGCTGCGCTCGGAACTGCGCGTCGAGATCAAGCTCCTGCACCGCAAGCTCGAGAACACGATGATCTACGTCACCCACGACCAGATCGAGGCGATGACGCTCGCCGACCGCATCGCCGTCATGAGGGGCGGGGTCATCCAGCAGCTCGATGCGCCGCAGACGATCTACAACCGGCCAGTCAACCGCTTCGTCGCCGGCTTCCTTGGTTCGCCGGCGATGAATTTCCTCAAGGGAGAGTTGGAAGTCGGCGCCGGCCCCGTGTTCAAAGCCGACGGCGTGTCGGTGCCGGTCGGCCGCTATCAATTCGAGGGCGATGGTGGCCGTGCCGCCAAGCCTTGCATCTTCGGCATCCGGCCTGAGCATATCGCCTTCGGTGACGCTGCCGTGGGAATGCCGTTCACCGCCGAGTCGACCGTCGAGATCGTCGATCCGATGGGCTCAGACACGCTGGTGTGGACCAAGCTCGGCGGCCAGATCATCTCCTTCCGCGTCGAAGCGGATAAGACGCTGCGCAACGGCGAAGCGATTCGCATCGGCTTCGATCCGGCACGCGCTTCGCTGTTCGACGCCCAAACAGACAACCGCCTTTAACCTCCCAAGCACCTACCCCCCAATAGAACGGACAGAGACGATGGACTGGTCATTCCAACTTTACAGCGCCCGCAATTTCCAGCCGTGGGAGGGCGTGCTGCAGATGCTCGGCAAGCTCGGCTACAGCCAGGTCGAAGGGTTCGGCGGCGTCTATGACGACCCCAAGGCGTTCCGCGCCGAGCTCGACAAGAACGGGCTGGCCATGCCGACCGGGCATTTCTCGATCGACGCGCTGGAGAAGGACTTCGACGGTGTGCGCAAAATCGCCGACGTGCTCGGTGTCACGCTGCTGATCTGCCCCTATCTGCTCGCCGAGCAGAGGCCGGCGGATGCCGCCGGCTGGCGCGGTTTCGGCGAGCGGCTGGCCAAGGTCGGCGAAACGGCGAAAAAGGCCGGCTACGGCTTTGCCTGGCACAATCATGATTTCGAGTTCAAGGCGCTCGCGGATGGGTCGGTGCCGCAGGACCATATCCTGTCCGCCGCACCCGACATCGGCTGGGAAATGGACTTGGCCTGGGTGGTGCGCGGCGGCGCCGACCCGCTGCCCTGGATCGAAAAGCACGGCAAGCGCATCAGCGCCGTTCATGTCAAGGATATCGCCAAGCCGGGTGAAGGACTCGACGAGGATGGCTGGTCGGATGTCGGCCATGGCACGATCGACTGGGCCGGCCTGATCAAGGCGTTGCGCGCCAAGAGCGCGGCGAAGTACTTCGTCATGGAACAGGACAACCCAAACAACATCGAGCGCTTCGCCAGCCGCTCGATCGCATCCGTCAAGAGCTACTAGGAACAATCGACATGGCAAAGAAACTGGGTATCGGCGTCATCGGCTGCGGCAACATCTCGAAGGCGTATTTTTCGCTGGCGCCGCTGTTCCGCGGCATCGAGATGCGCGCCTGCGCCGACATCAACATGGACGCCGCGAAGGCGCGGGCGAAGGAGTTCAAGCTCCGCGCGGAGACCGTCGACGATCTGCTCAAGGCCGACGACATCGACATCATCGTCAACCTGACAATTCCGGCGGTGCACTATGAGGTGTCGAAGCAGATCCTCGACGCCGGCAAGCATGTCTATTCGGAAAAGCCGTTCGTGCTGTCGATCAAGGAAGGGCTCGATCTGAAAGGCCGGGCCGAGAAGAAGGGGCTGCGCATCGGCTCGGCGCCCGACACTTTCCTCGGCGGCGCGCACCAGCTGGTGCGCAACCTGATCGACACCGGTGCGCTGGGCAAGATCACCAGCGGCACCTGCCATGTGATGGGTCACGGCATGGAGCACTGGCACCCCAATCCGGATTTCTTCTTCCAGCCGGGCGCCGGCCCTGTGCTCGATATCGGACCCTACTACATCACCAACCTGATCCAGTTGATCGGGCCGGTGAAGCAGGTGGCGGCCTTCGCCGCGACACCGGCCAAGGAACGAACGATTTCGTCGAAGCCACGCGCTGGCGAAAAAATCCCGGTCAACACGCCGACCACCATCCACGGCCTGCTGGAATTCGAGAACGGCGCGGTGGTGACGCTCAACACCAGCTGGGACGTCTGGAGCCATGGCCATGCGCCGATGGAGCTCTACGGCGAGGCGGGAACGGTGTACGTGCCGGATCCGAACTTCTTCGGCGGCGACGTGCGCTTCACCGAGGCGACGAAACCGGTCAAGAAGCTGCCAAAATGGAAGCACCCGTTCGGCGTGCCGAACGAGATGCATTCGCAGGGCATGATGGCCAACTACCGCACCGCCGGCCTGGCCGATATGGCGCTGGCGATCGCCGAGGGACGGCCGCATCGCTGCTCGATGGAGTTAGCGCTGCATGCCGTCGACGTGATGACCAGCCTGCTGCGCTCGGGCGAAACGGGCAAGTTCGTCCCCATGCAGACGACTTGCGAGCGGCCGGCCGCACTTGGCGTCAAGGAAGCCAAGGAACTGCTGGCGAAGAAGAAATAGATCGCCACGATTATCGATAATCTTGATCAACCCTCTCCCCCTTCTCCCGGGGAGAGGGTAAAGGGTGGGCCGCAGGGCATGGTCATCGCGTTGCGGTGAAGCCATGCCCATTCCGTTCAGATGCGAGGATTTCCCATGCCCTATGTCGCCGCCGAAAACCGCTATGAGAAGATGATCTACAATCGCTGTGGGCGATCAGGCCTGAAACTGCCGGCCATCTCGCTCGGGCTGTGGCACAATTTCGGCAACGACACGCCGCACAAGACCAAGCAGGCGATCGTTCGCCGGGCTTTCGACCTCGGCATCACGCATTTCGACCTCGCCAACAATTACGGTCCGCCGCCCGGCTCCGCCGAAACCGCCTTCGGCGAAATCATGCGCACCGACTTCGCCGGCTACCGCGACGAGCTGATCATCTCGACCAAGGCGGGCTACGAGATGTGGGCCGGTCCTTACGGCGAGTGGGGCAGTCGCAAATACGTGCTGGCCAGCCTCGACCAGAGCCTGAAGCGGATGGGGCTCGATTATGTCGACATCTTCTATTCGCACCGCTTCGACCCCGATACGCCCTTGGAAGAGACGATGGGCGCGCTCGACCATGCCGTGCGCTCGGGCAAGGCGCTCTATGCCGGCATCTCCTCCTACAATTCGCAGCGCACGCGCGAGGCGGCCGACATACTGAGGCAGCTCGGCACGCCCTGCGTCATCCACCAGCCGAGCTATTCCATGCTCAACCGCTGGGTCGAGGAGGACGGCCTGCTCGACACGCTGGAGGGGTTGGGCATCGGCTCGATCGTGTTCTCGCCGCTGGCGCAAGGCATGCTGACCGACAAATATCTGGGCGGCATCCCCGAGGGCAGCCGCGCTTCCCAGGGCAAGTCGCTGCGGCCGGCCTTCATCAACGACAAGAGCGTCACCAACATCAAGGCGCTGAACGCCATTGCCGGGCGGCGCGGCCAGACGCTGGCGCAGATGGCGCTGGCCTGGGTGCTGCGCAAGGGCCGCGTGACCTCGGCGCTGATCGGCGCCAGCCGGCCGGAACAGGTCGAGGATTGCGTTGGTGCGCTGAAGGCGCTCGACTTCAGCGATGCGGAACTGGCCGAGATCGACAGCTACGCGCGCGAGGCCGACATCAACCTGTGGGCGGCCTCGGCCGAGCGCAAGGGTCCGCCGCGAAAGTAGGCGCGGGCGCCAGACGGAATCGCCGGCAAATCATCGAAAAGAAAACGGCGGGCTTTTGCCCGCCGTTTTCCATCGAACTCAGGGCTTGGCCGGCTTCTGAGCGGTACCGACACCCGCCTTGGGCTTTACCGGCGTCGGCGTGGTCTTCATCTTCTCCTCGATCCAGCCGGTGTAATTGGCGAGCCGTGTGTAGATGCCGTAGGCGTTTTTGTGGCCACAGGCAGCGCTACCGTCATTTGGACCTTCTCCCCAGGAGACGACACCGACCTGGACCGGGCCGTCGGCGGCCGCCATGAACAGCGGCCCGCCGCTGTCGCCGTTGCAGGCATCGCGTTCACCGCTGGCGGTGCCGGCGCAGATCATGTTGTTGGTCAGCGGGTCGGACATGTCGGCGGCAATGGCGCTGGCGGCCGCATCGATGCCCTTTTCCGAATAGCGCATGCGGTGGGAGAGATCGCCAAGCGCGGCCTTCAGGTCGCGCGCATAGATGTCCTTGATGCCGCTGTTGCAGGTCGCGTTCGGCTGCAGATCGAGATCGGCGACCATCAGCGCCGTCGGGAAGGTTCCATCCTGCATCTTGCCCCAACCGGTGACCGTGGTCTTGCCGGCATCGGGGGTCGCTTCGTGGGCAACCTTGATCGTTGGCGCGTCCGCCGGCTCGGCCAGCCGGATCAGGCCGAGGTCGTTGTCCATCGTCTGCTCGCTGTAGCCTTCGTTGACGATGACCTCCACCGCCTTGTAGCGCTTGCCTTCGCCGAGATCGGTGGCGCCGGTGAGCACGGTGACCGCGCCCGCCGGGATCGGCCGGCCGCTGTCGACGAGGCAGTGCGCGGCCGTCAGCACCCATTGCGGGGCGATCAGGCTGCCGCCACAGAACTGCGCGTCCGGCTGCGATGCCGGGCTGTCGTCAAGCCTGTCGCTCGTCAGCAGCGCGACCTGGAACGGATAGGCGCCTTTCTCGGCCTCCTTGCCGCCATAGACGCGATCGGCGCCGTCGGGGTTCTCGGCCTTAGCCTTCGCCCGTTCTTCCGCCACCCGCTTCATCGGCGAGACAGCCGCTTCCGGCCGGGCAGGCCCGTCGGCCGCGTGGATGGCGTTGAGCGTCGCGAGCGCCGCCGTGCCGGCCAGCAATGCGATGGCGAGCGGCTTGAACCGATGGATGATGTTCACCTTGACCTCCTGAGACGAACGTTCCCGAACGGGGCCGGCCCGGCGCAAGATCTGCGGTCCGTGGCACTTCGAACGACCGGCCGCGCAGCCCAGATCGGCGCGCGACCGGTCACAAAACCGAGTGCCACTTCTGCTAATCGTGCCCGCGAGCAGAACCCGCTCAAAACCCTATAGCCCCCCACGGGCTACGTGGAAGCGATTTGTCGTTGCCAATGTTGGAATATTTTAGGCAGTATATCGCGCGGATGTTTTGGCGGGGGCCTCGTTTGACCGCAGCGGGCAATGAACTGGCACGGGGGTAACCGAAGCCGGTGTTGGCCTCACCACGATCTCGACAATATTTCTGTATCTTGATCCAGTCCTTGCTGACTTTTGGGAGAGTCTCACCGTGACAAAACTGACAAACACCATCATTGCGTCCGCGTTGCTTTCCAGCGCGATGTGGGCGGTGCCTGCCTTCGCCGCCGATCCCGGCACTGCCAATACCGGCAATGGCGAAAGCATGCGCGATGCTGGATCGGGCGACTACACGCCGGGGCGGGCAAAGCCGATCGCGCCGCCGAAGCTAACCGAGGACGAGGCCAGCCGCGCCGCGCCGCTCGCCGACGAGGATGCGGCGGTCAAGTCCTATGGCGTCGTCGGGCGTTCCGCCGACGGCAAGGAGATCAAGATCGAGGCAAACGAGGCGCTGAAGCAGTTGATCATCGAGGAACTGAACGCGCCGGCCGACGGGCAGGGGTCCGACGCTTCCGGTCCGCAGAACACCGAAGATCCCGGGCTGACGGAGGGCGAAGCCGGCCGCCAGGTCTTCGGCACCGACGACCGCGAGCAGGTCAAGAACACCAAGACCTATCCGTTCTCGGCCATCGGCTACCTCGAAGCCAAGTCGCCCAAGACCGGCAAATACGGCAGTTGCTCGGCGACGCTGATCGGCCCGCGCACCGTACTGACCGCCGCGCACTGCCTCTACAGCCATGAGGACGGCGCCTGGCTCGACGAATACCTGTTTGTACCGGGCCTCAATGGAAGCACCGCCGACGACGCGCCGTATGGCGCCTTCACCTATGAGAGCGCCTATATCCTGCAGGGCTTCATCGACAACTACCAGGGCTTTTACGGCTCTGTCGTCCCATGGGATCTCGGCATCGTCACGCTGAAGCAGGATATCGGCACCAATCTCGGCTGGCTGGGCTATGCCAATTACGAGGATCTCGGCGATTTCACCGCCAACATCGTCGGCTATCCCGGCGACAAGCCGATGGGCACGATGTGGAAGGCAGGCTGCGAAGTGCACGCTGAAAACATCGGCACGGACTATTTCCAGTATGATTGCGATACGTTCCCGGGTTCGAGCGGCAGCTCGGTCTACGCCTACGATAATGCCGCGAAGGAGCGAGTCATCACCGGCGTGAATGTGGCCGAGAGCCCGGAAGCGAACACCGCGGTCAGGCTCAACGCTGCCAATATCGAATGGATCAACAGCCTCTACAAATGAGGTCGACTCAAATCTGCCTGACGGCTGCATTCAAAAAAAGGCGGCGGGAGCGATCCGGCGCCTTTTTTATATCCGGCGCCGATCGCCTGGCCGCTACTTGGACTGCGCGGGTTGTCCCCGGCGCACATAGGCCTCGATCGCCGAGGCGAAGTTGGCGGAGCCGGCCTTGCGCTGCTTTTCGATATAGCCGGCAAAGTAACTCCAGAACGAGACGGCATAGTCGCGGAAGTAGGAGTCTGCCACCTTGTGTGAACACAGGTCGCTCTCGACGCAGATGGAGAGGCGGTTGAGGAAATAGACGATGCGGTCGAAGTGATCGCTGAAATCGGCAAGCGGCATGGTGCCGCCATCGGCGGTCATCGCCTCGATGCCGATGCGCTGCCTGAACACCTGCTCCTCGGTGGGCGTCGGATTGGCGCTGAGCAGATTGTCATATTTGGCGTTGAGCCCCGTCAGCCGCTCCTTGAGCGCCCGTTGCGCCTGCTGCAGGTCCTTGCTCTCCCAGAGCTCGACCAGCGACATGGTCTGCTCGACACGCTTCTGGTCCTGGTTGGCCAGGAACTGGAAGACGGAGAAAAGGAGGGTGAAGATGATCACCAGGCGCACCAGAAGGCCCGACCAGGCATAGGCCAGCATGCGCCAGTCACGATCGGTGAAGGGGTTCGATTCCTTCTTGATCTCGTGGCTGCTCGGCCACGGGAAGCCCTCCGTGGTCTCAGGCAGCGCCTCAGCCTTCTTGGCCGCCGGCGGCTCGGCCTTAGTCGACGCCGTCGCAGGCGCTGCTTGTTCCGTCACCTTGCCCCCCGGCCCATTCATCGGCAGCTGTCCAGGTCGATGGTGGCGGACGGGTCGAGAACGACACCGGGCGCCTCGAGCTTTTTCTTCAGGCAATCGAGCTGCAAGCGCGAAATCATGAACTGCACATCCGGCTCGGCTGGCGCCTTGTTCGGCGAGGGCAGGGCCTCGACCACGCCGCGCGAGGCGCAGCCGCTGAGATCGACCACGACGGCCTCATTGCCGGTCTTGGCGATCTGGTCGTACTGGTCGAGAAAGCAGCTCGCCAATTCGGAATTGGTCACGATCTGCTTGGCGCAGAGGCCGCAGGTCTCCTCCGCCGCGGCATGGGCGAACGACAGCCCCGCGGCAAGAAGGCCCGCTCCGAGCCAGCAAAGCACATTGGTTTTCACGAGCGTCCTCATCCTTTCCGCGCCGCGCCAGAATGTCCACATACCGAGCCTGTCGCGCAAGAGCCGATACGGCGGCTGCGACAGGCTTTTGCGGCGGCATGCCTTTCAGGTGCGGGGCACCGTCTCCATCGGAAAAATCATCACCGCACCCTTCGGCCCGCTCCTGTCGGCCAGTTTCATCACCGAGCGCGTTGAAGGCGCCATGCCGATATCGGTCAGCATGTCGGAGAAGCCGGAGCCGCCGACCGCGCGGGTGACCGAGGGCACGCCGTCCTGCGCCAGGAAGCTCAGGTCCTCTTTCTCGCTCTGCGGCGGCGCCTCGGTCAGCACGGCGATCATCCGCTCCATGCCGAAGCTGGAGTCGGTGAAGGCGAGCAGTCCTTCCCGCAAGCCGGCATCCGGCGAGCCGTTGGCGGGCGCCAGCCGTTCGGCGACGATATGGGTGATGGAGAAGTCGCTGCCGACATAGAGCACGTTGATGTCGACATACTTATCGGAATCATTCCTGGCCCTGATGTGCACCTCGTCGCCCGGCGAGACGCGCGGCACGGTCGAGGCCTGCAGCGGCTCCAGCGCGTCGCCACCCTTGCGCCTGATCTCGAACTCGACGCTCACTTCTTCCAGCCGGTAGTCGGACGCGGCCGCCAGCCTGGAGAGGCCGGTGGCGCGGAAGATGGTGGTCAGGTTCCTCGCCGCCGCCTCGGCCAGCTTTGCCGGGTCATCCGGATGGATGATGATCAGCGGCGGCCGGCCGCCGTCCTTCAGTGTCACGTCGCCGGACGCCGGGAGGAACCAGAGCGCCGGCTTGTCGGTCGCGTCAGCGGCCGCGCCGGCAATCGCATTCTCGCGTAGAACCGCCAGCCGCAGGTCGGCACTCTTGCCAGGCTCGACCAGCTCAATATGAAACCCTGATTTTTTCCCGGTCGCCAGCTCGTCGAGGACCGAGTTGACCAGCGCCGTCTCCTTGTCGAGACCCTCGGTCGCTGCCGGCCGCGCCACCACGAGCCTGTAGTCGATGGCGAGTTCCGCGACGCGCGCATATGCACTGGCCGGGATGTCGGCCAGTTTCAGCGCCGGCTTGCCGTCGAGTTCCACCGGCTGCACCCAGCTCTCCAGGTTCCTGGCCGACTGCACCTCGACATAGCCGAGCGCGTCGGAAAGCTGCGACAGGGCGGAAGGCAGGATGGCGAGCTTGCTGCCGGGGGTGAGGCGCTGCAGCAGCCCGGCGCCGATCGTCGCCGCGCCATCCTTGACGACCAGCGGCCATTGCATCACCGCGTCGGTCCTGTCGGTGCCGAAGACGCGCGCGTCGAGCTCGCCCTCGAAGAGCGGCGTCGGCCGCGTGCGGCTGTCGGCCGAATATTGCTGCAGCACCGCCTGGCCGAGCTGGCGGTAGGTGACGTTGGGGTTCTCCGCCAGCTTGGACAGGATGGTGAAGGTGAACAGGCCGAAGCGCGGCGCGTCGGCGGTGCCCTTGGGCAGCGGCATCTCCGGCGTCGTCTCGATCGTCTGCGCGGCATAGAAGGCGACCAGCTTGCCCCTGCTGGTCGGCTCCGCGCCGGTCGGCGTCAGGTTGAAGGCCGGCTTGCGCTGGCCGTTCTCGTCGAGGCCGCGCGAGGCGCTCGCCGTGATGTCGTCATAGAGCTTCAACGCCGCCGCCCGCTCGGCCGCGCTGCCGCCGACCAGATCGGCGAACTCGACCTTGCGCTCCATCTCGTCGTCGACCTCGGCGGCGCGCGTCGCGGTGCCGGAATGACAGCAGTCGAACAGCACCCAGACGAAGGCGCCCTTGTCGCGGATGGCGTCGAGTGCTGAGCCGACTTCATCGTCGACCAGCGCGTTGGGCACGCCGGCATCGCGCTTGACCCATTTCTCGATGTCGACGGGGAGGAAGATCTCGTCGAGGCCGTCGGTCTCGTTGCCCTTCTTCGCTTCCGGCTGCTGCGCGCCGTGGCCGGACAGGTGCAGATAGACGAAGTCGTCGCGCTTAACCCTCGCGGCGAGGTCGGCCAGCGCCGCCTTGATCGCGGCGTGCGTTGGCAGGCCGGCGGCGCCTTCGACGTCCTTGGCGAGCAGGGTGATGTTTTCCGGCGCGAACTTCACCGGGGACGGCGTGTTCTTCAGCAGGTAGTCACGCACCAGGCCGGCATCGTTCTTCGGCCCGATCAGCCAGTTCTTCTTCGGCAGGTTCGGATAGTCGGTGCAAGCAACCAGCAGCGCATGATAGGTGCGCTGGGCGGCGAGCGCGCGAAACGGCACCGCGCCGGCAAGGCTGAGCGCGGAGGCGCCAGCAAGCAGCGTCCGGCGCGTCAATCTGATCATGGATGCCCCCCAAGCACGATCATATTCCCAAGCGCGGCAACCCTTGTCGATGATTTTGTCAGTATTTTGAAGGTTGACTGCCAGCGCTGTCCATGGCGACGGAAACAGTGGCAAAAGGCACGGTTCGTCGCTATCTCAATGGAATTGAAGCCGTTTGCCTGCGCAAATGGCGTTACCGCGAAGCAAACAGACCGGAAGCAGGATCATGGCGGCAAGGGATGTGCTGACGAAGAACCAGCTGTGCGTGCTCGAAAAGCTCGAGGCCGCCAGCGGACCGCTCAGCGCCTATATGCTGCTCGACCAGTTGCGCGAACGCGGGTTCCGGGCGCCGCTGCAGGTCTACCGTGCGCTCGACACGCTGGTGAAGACCGGCTTCGTGCATCGGCTGGAAAGCATCAACTCCTTCGTCGCCTGCGCCGAGCCGCACGACCACGGCCATTCGATGACCGCCTTCGCCATCTGCGACACATGTGGCCAGGTGACGGAGATGTCCGATCATGATGTCGACCACCGGCTCCACGAATGGGTGCGCTCGACGGGCTTCGCCGCCAAGAAGGCGGTGATCGAGTTCCGCGGTGTATGCGCCAAGTGTCGGGCCGAGGCGGCCTAGGGTCTATCGATATTCAGGTGAGGCCGGCCTGCAAATCGCGGGCTCCTGCGCTTCCGGTGCTCACGTACTTCAAGTACGCTCCGCTCCGGTTCTCGGAACCCGCCTAGTTTGGTCGCTTCGCGCCCGTCTTCGACTCCGGCTCGGCCTGACCTGAATCTCAACAGACCCGGAGCGAATCGCTTCAGCGCGCGGTCGACCAGGCGAACCAGAAAGCGACCAGGGCCAGCAGCGCTGAGAGCAGCCGTCTGGCAAACCGTTCCCTTTGGGGATCGTTGAGGAACGGCTCCAGCGTTCCCGCCAAGGCGACGATGACGCCGTGGACAGCCGTCGCGATCGCGACATAGACCGCGGTGAGCAGGACGGCCTGGGAGAGGACCGGCCGCTCGGCCTCGACGAAGGTCGGCAGCACGGCAACGTAGAAGATCGCCGCCTTGGGGTTCAGGAGGTTGGTGACCAGTCCGCGCAGGAAATGCTTGCCGTCCGTGCCGCCGGCGCTCGATACAACATCCGTCCCCGCGGTCCAGCCCTCCCAGGCGAGGTAGAGAAGGAACAATACCCCGGCCCAGCGAAGTCCCTCGTAGAACAGGTGCGATGCCTGGATCAGTTCAGCGACGCCGAAGGCCGCGATGGCGCCGACGATGGCCAGTCCCGACGCGATGCCCGCCACCGTGGCAAAGCCGGCGCGGCGTCCTTCGCTGGCGGAGATCAGCGCCAGATAGGTCATGTTCGGACCCGGCGTCAGTTCGATCAGCAGGCAGGCAAGCGAGAAGGAGAGGACGGTGGCTGTCGAGGGCGGCAGCAACACGCTCACATCAATGCGCCTCGTCCCAATTGTTGGCGGCCCGCGCATCGACATGCAGCGGCACCGACATCGACACCGCCGGCATCGGCGCGTTCTCCATCACACGGCGCACGACGGGGAGCGTCGCCTCGACCTCGGCCTCCACCGTCTCGAAGATCAACTCGTCATGCACCTGGAGCAACATGCGGGCCGACAGGCCCGCCTTCTCCAGCGCCTCCTCCATGTGGACCATGGCGCGGCGGATGATGTCGGCGGCGGTGCCCTGCAGCCTGGCGTTAATCGAGGCGCGCTCGTTGAAGGCGCGGATCGACGGGTTGGATGACCGTATCTCCGGATAGTGGATGCGGCGGCCGAAGATGGTTTCGACGAAGCCGTGTTCGCGCGCGTAGGCCTTGGTCGCCTCGATGTAGTCGCGGATGCCGGGGAAGCGTTCGAAGTACTTCTTGATGTATGCGCCGGCCTCGTCGCGCGGGATCGACAGCTGGTTGGCGAGACCGAAGGCCGAAATGCCGTAAATGATGCCGAAATTGATCGCCTTGGCGCGGCGGCGCACTTCCGAAGGCATGCCTTCGACCGGCACGTTGAACATCTCGGACGCGGTGATGGCGTGGATGTCGGCGCCGTCGGCGAAGGCCTGCTTGAGCTGCGGGATCTCGGCAACGTGGGCAAGCACGCGCAATTCGATCTGGCTGTAGTCGGCCGAGACCAGCTTGTGGCCCTTCTCGGCGATGAAGGCCGTCCTGATCTTGCGGCCTTCGGCGGTGCGCACCGGGATGTTCTGCAGATTGGGATCTGAGGACGACAGCCGGCCGGTCGTCGTCGCCGCAAGCGCGTAGGAGGTGTGCACGCGCCTGGTGCCGGGATTGATGAAGCCGGGCAGCGCATCGGTGTAGGTCGACTTCAGCTTGGTCAGCTGACGCCAGTCGACGATCTTGCGCGGCAGCTCGTGGCCTTCGGCGGCAAGGTCTTCGAGCAGCTGCGCCGAGGTCGACCATTGCCCGGTCTTGGTCTTCGAGCCGCCCGGCAGGCCCATCTTGCCGAACAATATGTCGCCGAGCTGCTTGGGCGAGCCGATGTTGATGCGCTCGCCGACGATCCCGTAGATCTCCTCCTCGACGCGGGCGGCACCTTGCGCCAGCTCGCCCGACAGCCTGGACAGGATCTGCCGGTCAACGGAGATGCCGCGCTGCTCCATGCGGGCCAGCACCGGCACCAGCGGCCGCTCCAGGCGTTCATAGACGGAAACAAGCCCCTTGGCGGCAAGCCTTGGCTTCAGCACCTGCCAGAGCCTCAGCGCAATGTCGGCCTGTTCGGCGGCGTAGGCGGTCGCGCGCTCGATATCGACCTGGTCGAAGCCGATGGCGCTCTTTCCCGATCCGGCAAGCTCCTTCTTCGAGGCTGGCGCATGGCCCAGCCATTTCTCCGAAAGCCCGGCCAGGTCGTGGCCGCCTGACGTGCCGGCGTCGAGCACGTAGGAGATCAGCATGGTGTCGTCGAACGGCCCTATTTCGATGCCGTGGCGGCTCATCACGACGACGTCGTATTTCAGGTCCTGGACGATCTTGAGGACCGACCGGTCCTCGAGCAGCGGCTTGAGCAGCGCCAGCGCTTCGCGGATGGGGATCTGGTTGTCGAGCAAGCCGCCGCCGAGCAGGTCGCCGTTGCCGCTCTTGTGAACCAGCGGCACATAGGCGGCGCGGCCAGGCGCGATTGCCATGGACAGGCCGACCAGCTCGGCCTGCATCGGGTCGGGCGAGGTGGTCTCTGTGTCGAAGGCAAGGACGCCGGCATTCCTTGCCTCGGCGATCCAGTCCTTCAAGGTCGCCGCATCGCGAATGGCGACATAGGCCGATGTGTCGATCTTGCCGGCTGACGCCTGCTCAAGGCGAAGCGCCGAGAGCAGGGACGGGGTGTCGCCCTGCGGCGGGGCGTTTTCGCCCCTGACGGCCGGTTTTGCGGCGCCGTTGCCGTTGGGCGCGGCCGGCGGCGCGCCGGCGCCGACATCGGGGCCGTGCGCGGTGTCGGCGCGCTCGACGGTAACGGTGGAAGCCTGGACGTCGCCAATCTCGGTTGCGGTCGCTTCGCCGACGCGGCGGGTCAGCGTGGTGAATTCCATCGTCTTCAGGAAGCCGATCAGTTTCGGGCCGTCCGGCGCATGCAGCACCAGTTCGTCCAGGCTCTCCTTCATCGGAATGTCGTTCTTCAGCGTCACCAGCTGACGCGAGATGCGCGCCTTGTCGGCATTGGCGATGATGGTTTCGCGCCGCTTCTCCTGCTTGATCTCGGAGGCGCGCTCAAGCAGCCCGTCGAGGTCGCCGAACTGTTCCAGCAACTGCGCCGCGGTCTTCGGCCCGATACCGGGAACACCCGGCACGTTGTCGACGGAGTCGCCGGTCAGCGCCTGCAGGTCGATCATCTTCTCCGGCGGCACGCCCCATTTCTCGATCACCTCGGGAACGCCGATCTGGCGGTCCTTCATCGGGTCGTACATGCCGACGGTGGGGCCGACCAGCTGCATCAAATCCTTGTCGGAAGAGATGATGGTTGCGTCGGCGCCGGCCTCGCGGGCCAGCCGGCAATAGGTGGCGATGATGTCGTCGGCCTCGAACCCTTCCATTTCGATGCAGGGCAGGTTGAAGGCTACGGTTGCCTGGCGGATCAGGCCGAATTGCGGGATCAGGTCCTCGGGCGGCGCCGAGCGGTTTGCCTTGTATTCCGGATAGAGCTCGCTGCGGAAGGTTTTGGACGAATAGTCGAAGATGACGGCGAAATGCGTCGGCACGACGCCGACATCGGTGTTGCGGGCGTCCTGCATCAGCTTCCACACCATGTTGCAGAAGCCGAGCACGGCATTGGTCGGCAAGCCGTCGGATTTGCGGTTGAGCGGCGGCAGCGCGTGATAGGCGCGGAAAATGTAGCCGGAACCGTCGACAAGAAAGAGATGATCGCCTTTTTTCATGCCGGCAGGGATAGCGCGGCAAGACGGCGCGGTCCATGCCAAAGGCGGCTGAGCCCACTGGTTCCGGCAACACCCTGACAGACCGGCACCGGCAGGTCTGCGCGCTCACGCGCATGTTACAAAAGTGTAATACTGGTGCCCTTGAATCGCCACGTTCACAGACCCAAATAAGGGCCATCGGCAGTTTTCGCCGAAGTCCGGAGCAAGGCCCGTCCCCCGCCTATCCCGGACAACTGCGGCAGCCTATCCCCCCTCTCCGGGCTGCCGCAACGTTTCGAGTAAGGCCGCCGTGGTTCCCCCTCCACCACGGCGGCTTTTTTCGTCTTCAGGTCCGACATTATCGGTCTGAATGTTTTTCGGCGCCCAAACAGCCTTGGTCCAACGATCCCGGCTTTTCGTTTTCGGCTCGTCCCTTTAGGGTCGGCGCAAAAATCGAAAGGCCAGAAATGTCCAGAATCTCCCCCGTCCTCGACCGTCTCGACAAAAATCTCGACCAGAGCCTCGAGCGGCTGTTCGGCCTGCTCGGGATCAAGTCGATCTCCACCGACCCGGCCTATGCCGACGACTGCCGCACGGCGGCCGAATGGCTGGTGGCCGAGTTGAAGCTGATCGGCTTCGACGCCAGCGTGCGCGACACTCCCGGCCATCCGATGGTGGTGGCGCATCATGAAGGACCGGCCGGCGCCCCGCATGTGCTGTTTTACGGCCACTACGACGTGCAGCCGGTCGATCCGATTGAGTTGTGGGAAAACGATCCGTTCGCGCCGGGGATCAAGGAGATCGAGCCCGGCCGCAAGGTGATCACAGGACGAGGCTCCGCCGACGACAAGGGGCAGTTGATGACCTTCGTCGAAGCCTGCCGCGCCTGGAAGCAGGTGTATGGCAATTTGCCGTGCCGCGTCACCATCCTGTTCGAAGGCGAAGAAGAGTCCGGCTCGCCGTCGCTGAAGCCGTTCCTCGACGCCAACAAGGCCGAGCTCAAGACTGATTTCGCGCTGGTCTGCGACACCAGCATGTGGGACCGCGAGACGCCGTCGATCTGCGTCTCGCTGCGCGGCATGGTCGGCGAGGAAGTTGTCGTCAAGGCCGCCAACCGCGACCTGCATTCGGGGCTTTATGGCGGCCCCGCGGCCAACCCAATCCGCATACTGGCCAGGATCCTGGCCGATATCCACGACCAGGACGGCCGCGTCACCATTCCGGGCTTCTATGACGGCGTCGAGGAAACGCCCTCGCAGGTGCTGACATCGTGGGAGACGCTTGGCGAGACCGCCGAGAGCTTCCTCGGGCCCGTCGGCCTTTCGATCCCGGCCGGCGAAAAGGGCCGTTCGGTGCTCGAACTGACCTGGGCGCGGCCGACAGCGGAGTTCAACGGCATTATCGGCGGCTATACCGGCAAGGGCTTCAAGACGGTGATCGCGGCGGAGGCCTCGGCCAAGGTGTCGTTCCGCCTCGTCCACAAGCAGGACCCCAAGAAGATCCGCGCCGCGTTCGAGGCATTCGTGCGGGAGCGCATTCCGGCTGACTGTTCGGTCGAATTCCACCCGCATGGCGGCTCGCCGGCGATCCAGCTTTCCTACGACTCGCCGTTCCTGGCCAAGGCCAAGGAGGCACTGTCCGAGGAATGGGCGAAACAGGCGGTGATCACTGGCGGCGGCGGCTCGATCCCGGTGGTCGGCGATTTCCAGACCTATCTCGGCCTTGAGTCGCTGCTGGTCGGTTTCGGCCTCGACGACGACCGCATCCACTCGCCCAACGAGAAATACGAGCTCACTTCCTTCCACAGGGGGCAGCGTTCCTGGGCCCGCATTCTCGACGCACTGACGCGTTGAGGCGGCGGAAAGACAAGTTTCTGTTGATTTTTCGTCGGATCGCGGTGAGGACGAAACGAATGGCGCACGCCGCGATCCGGAGACAATGATGAGCGACATCCGCTTCCACAAGAACGACTTGCCCGACCTGTCCCACTACAACGTTGGGGCAGTGGCCATCGACACCGAGACGTTGGGCTTGAACCCGCATCGGGATCGGCTCTGTGTCGTGCAGATCTCGCCCGGCGACGGCAGCGCCGACGTCATCCAGATCGCGCCTGGCCAGAAGAAGGCGCCGAACCTGGTCAGCCTACTGCGCAACCGCAGCGTCACCAAGCTGTTCCATTACGGCCGCTTCGACATCGCGGTGCTCTACAACGCCTTCGGCGCAACGGCGGAGCCGGTGTTCTGCACCAAGATCGCCTCGCGCCTGACCCGCACCTATACCGACCGGCATGGGCTGAAGGACATTTGCGGCGAGCTTCTCGGAGTCACCCTGTCGAAGGTGCAGCAATCGTCAGACTGGGCGGCGGAGACTTTGTCGCCCGAACAGCTCGAATATGCCGCCTCCGATGTGCTCTATCTGCACCGGCTGCGCGAGGTGCTGGCCGCGCGGCTGGCGCGCGAAGGCCGCACGAAGGAGGCGGACGCCTGCTTCCGCTTCCTGCCGACGCGTGCCAAACTCGACCTGATGGGCTGGGGCGAGGAGGATATCTTCGCCCATAGCTGACGGCCTCGGGAGGACGACATGGCGGAGAGAAAGCCGATATCAAGCGCGCCGACCGACGGCTCCAAGGTCACCGTCTACTGGAAGGACGGCAATGGGGTGATCAACGAGTCGATCGCGCAATTTCGCGACGGCGGCTGGTGGACCTATATCGACAGTACCACCCAGAAGAAGGTCGAACCGACCAGCTGGCGGCCTGCTTCCAGCGACGATGACGACTAAGCAATTCCAGGAAAAGTGTGAAGCGGTTTTCCGTCCGGAGTTGCGTCAAGACAAAGAGCTTAGGTCGGCCGCTGGCGGGCAGGATTGCTTTGGCTTAGCCTGAACCCGTTGATATCGAGGCCGATTCGGGGGCTCGCCCCTCTGTCGCCCTCCTGCTCAGAGGAAAGCGCAATGGGTATCGAAAGCCTTCTCGTCTTCATCATCATCGGCGCCATCGCCGGCTGGCTCGCCGGCCTGATCGTCAAGGGTTTCGGCTTCGGCCTGATCGGCAATATCGTCGTCGGCATCGTTGGCGCCTTGATCGCCGGCTGGCTCTTCCCAAGGCTGGGGTTCGCCATCGGCGGCGGCATTCTTGCCGCGATCATCCACTCCACCATCGGCGCGGTGATCCTGCTGGTGCTGATCAAGCTGGTGAAGCAGGCTTGATGCCTGGCGTGGGCATCGAGGGCGCGCGATGAAGCAGAACACGCTCTATCTGATCATCGGCGCGCTACTGGTCGTGGTCATCGCGCTGGGCGTCTATGTATACCGCGAGCAAACCCGGCCGAAGGGCGTCGAGCTCAAGATCGACGACAAGGGCATTTCGATCCAGCAGAATTGATGGGATCGGGTCGGCGCCAGTGGCGCCGACCGCTTGACCGGCTCGTCTATCGGCTTTCACCCGGGCCGCCTCTCCGGTTGCCGCGCGATCCCCTGGGCTTTTGCAACCGCCGCGCTACTTCCCTTTCGTGGACCCCGGTTCACTGATTGGCAGATTGGGAGGTTTCTATGGATCGCCGATTATTCTTGACGGGCATGCTGGGCTTGGCGGGGGCGGCCGCAGTCGTCAGCGCGGTTCGGCCCCTCAGCGCCGTGGCCGGCATTCCGGACGCCAGAAGCGGTATCCTCGACGAGCTCGAGGCGCAGGACAAGCAGGCCTGGGAGGACGACGGCACCGAAGCGGAGCTGCAAACCGTCTCGCATCGCCATTGGCATCGGTGGCATCGGCGCAGAAGGCGGCGTGCCTGGAGACGGTACTGTCGCCACTATTGGCGGTATGGCCGCCTGCACAGGCGCTGCTATCGCCGGCGCGTCTGGATCTGGTTCAGGCTTTAGCCGCTAGCGCCTGCTTCTGTCCCGGCCGGATGATCCAGCCGGGGCAGAGGCTCGCAGGCTTCGGGCAGGCAGCGCCGCCGCCGCGCCGCAAACGCTACACGCGCTGCTGGACCATGACGGCAACCGTAGCCGCGAGAGGCTGTAACCGGCGGCTTGCCAAGCATTTGATTATCAATCTCTTTGAATTTTCCCGACTTAACCCGCCTTTAAACCGCCGCATCTACTCTGCACCCGGAGCGCCATAGGCACCGGGACAGCGCAGCGCATGGCGAACCGCAGAGACAGTCGCATCGAACCGAGCTTCGACGGACCGCCCCAGGCGCAATCCTCGGCCGGGTTTTCGGTGAGCGAGGAGGATCGCGTCGTGCCGGGCAGTCGCAAATCCGCCGCTAGACGCAAGCCGGCCAAGAAGTCGTCGCGGCGCGGGCGCGATCGCAGCCGGCGCGGCCTGTTCGGCATTCTCGCCCGGCTGGTCTACTGGTGCTTCGTGCTGACCATCTGGGGCGGCATCGCGGCGGCCGGCATCGTCGTCTATTACGGCGCCAAGATGCCGGCGGCGACCACCTGGTCGATCCCCGACCGCGCGCCCAACATCAAGATCGTCTCGGTCGACGGACAGCTCATCGCCAATCGCGGCATGAGCGGCGGCGAGGCCGTCGGCCTGCACGAGATGTCGCCCTACATCCCCGAGGCCGTCGTCGCCATCGAGGATCGCCGCTTCTATTCGCATATCGGCATCGATCCGATCGGGCTCTCGCGCGCCATGGTCACCAACGTGCTCGGCGGGCATTTCTCGCAGGGCGGCTCGACGCTGACGCAGCAGCTGGCCAAGAACCTGTTCCTGACGCCGGACCGCACGCTCGAGCGCAAAGTGCAGGAGGTGCTCTTGGCGCTGTGGCTGGAGCACAAGCACACCAAGGACCAGATCCTCGAAATGTACCTCAACCGGGTCTATTTCGGCTCCGGCGCCTATGGCGTGGAAGCGGCCTCGCGGCGCTATTTCGGCAAGAGCGCGCGTGACGTGACGCTCTCCGAGGCGGCTCTCCTCGCCGGTCTGCTCAAGGCGCCGTCGCGGCTGTCGCCGGCGCGCGACCCGAAGGCGGCCGAGGAGCGGGCGCAACTCGTGCTCGCGGCCATGCGCGACGAAGGCAAGATCAGCGGCAAGGAGCTGACGAGCGCGATGAGCGCGCCGGCGACGCGCGCGCCGTCCTACTGGACCGGTTCGGAGAACTATGTCGCCGACACCATCATGGGCGAGCTGCCCGACCTGATCGGCGACGTGCGTGGCGATATCGTCGTCGACACGACCGTCGATCTCACCTTGCAGAACCTTGCCGAGCAGTCGATCCGGCGGCTGATCGACGAGAGCGGCAAGAAGCTCAACGTCACGCAGGGCGCGCTGGTGTCGATCGACGATTCCGGCGCCGTGCGCGCCATGGTCGGCGGCTACGACTATTCGACCAGCCAGTTCGACCGCGCCTCAGAAGCGCGCCGCCAGCCGGGCTCGGCCTTCAAGCCCTTCGTCTACATGGCCGCGCTCGAGGCCGGCCGCACGCCGGACAGCGTGCGCAACGACGCGCCGATCAAGATCGGCAAATGGACGCCCGACAATTACGGCGGCAAATACTACGGCAAGGTGACGCTGGCGACCGCGCTGGCGAAATCGCTGAACTCTGTCGCCGCCCAGCTCACCATGGAGGTCGGGCCCGACGCGGTGGTCGAGGCGGCGCACCGCATGGGCATCCAGTCCGATCTGCAGTCGAACACCTCGATCGCGCTCGGCACGTCGGAAGTGACGCCGCTGGAGCTGACCTCGGCGTATGTGCCGTTCGCCAATGGCGGCTACAAGCCGGACATCCATTTCATCCGCCGCGTGACCACGGCCGACGGCAAGGTACTCTACGACAACAATGGCGGCAGCGCGCCGCGCGTCGTCAGGCAGGACATTGTCGGCATGATGAATTCGATGATGACCGGCACGGTCGAGACCGGCACCGCCAAGAAGGCGGCCTTCGCCTGGCCGTCGGCAGGCAAGACCGGCACCAGCCAGAATTCGCGTGACGCCTGGTTCGTCGGCTACACCGCCAACCTCACCACCGGCGTCTGGTTCGGCAATGATGACGGCAGCCCGATGAAAAAGGTCACCGGCGGCGCGCTGCCGGCGCAGGCCTGGCACGAATTCATGGTCGCGGCGCATGAGGGCGTGCCGGCGAGGCCGCTGCCCGGGACCTGGAAGTCGACGCCGTCCGACACCGTCGTGCCCGACGAGATACCGTCGGCCGACGCCTCGCAGCCGGCGCCGGTGCCGCAAGCGTCGGTCGGTCAGTCGGCGCCTGTTGCCAAGGCGCCGACGCGGCAGGCACGTCCGGCGGAAACGGTCGACGCCGATGGGTTCGACATGCCGAGCGATGGCGGGACCACCGCCTCGGTCGGCCATCCGGTTCCGCCGGGCGACGTCGGCGGCCCGACCAAGAAGCGAAAGACGTCGATTCTCGACATCCTCAGTGGTGGCTGAGCGCGTTCCATCCCGGCAGAGCCGGGATGGGCTCTATCTCCTTGTTTGACTGTGTTCTTTTCCGAAAACCGGTTGCCACTTTTCGGGATCACGGAACTCGCCCCTCGCCAGCGCCGCCGCCTTCCGCTACATGTCCGGCCGGAGACCGCGACATGGCTGAACTCGACACCAGGAAAACCATCGTGCTGACCGGCGCCAGCCGCGGCATTGGCCATGCGACGGTGAAGCGCTTTTCGCGCGAGGGCTGGCGCGTCATCACCTGCTCGCGCCAGGCTTTCGCCGAGGACTGTCCCTGGCCGGCCGGGCCGGAGGACCATATCAAGGTCGATCTCGCCGATCAGGAGGATGTCGGCATCGCCGTCTCGGAGATACGTCACCGGCTGGAGGCGCATGGCGGCCAGCTCAACGCGCTGGTCAACAATGCCGGCATCTCGCCGAAGCTGAAGGACGGCAACAGCCGCATGAATTCGATAGACACGCCGATGCATGTCTGGCGCGACGTGTTCCAGGTCAATTTCTTCGCGCCGATCATGCTGGCGCGGGGCCTGTTCAAGGAACTGGCGGCGGCCAAGGGCTCGATCGTCAACGTCACCTCGATCGCCGGTACCCGTGTGCACCCGTTCGCCGGTACAGCCTATGCGACGTCGAAGGCGGCGCTCGGCTCGCTGACGCGCGAGATGGCGCATGATTTCGGCCCGCACGGCATCCGCGTCAACGCGATCGCGCCGGGCGAGATCGATACAGCGATCCTGTCGCCCGGCACCGACAAGATCGTTGAGACGATCCCGCTCAGGCGCCTCGGCGCCACGGCGGAAGTCGCCGACATCATCTTCTTCCTGTGCTCGCAGCAGGCGTCCTATGTGACCGGCTCGGAAATCCACATCAATGGCGGCCAGCACGTGTGAGCGGCTGACTTCGAGCCAGGGACGGCTCATCCGGTCATGGTGAGGACTGCCTTGCCGCTGAAGCTGCGCTGTCGCAGCGCGTCCAGGGCGTGGCCGATTTCGGTCCACGGCACGGTCAAGGCGACCCGGGTGTCCAGTCGGCCAGCCGCGACCAGGTTAAGCAGCGAGGCGATATCCACGCCAATGGCAGGACCCGATGTGTAGTAGGCGAAGGTCTGCAGCCTCGCCCCCTCGTGACCCGGAACGAACTGGCGGAATCCAACGGGCGTGAGTTCGCCGCTGCTCGAACCGAACATGACAATGGTGCCGCCAGGTGCGACGCGTTCGATCGCGTGCGCCAGGCTTTCGCCGCCGATCGACTCGGTGATCAGCGAAAACGGCCCCTCGGCCAGCTCGATCGACTCGACGACCTGTTCGGCCCCAAGGGCGCGCAGATCCTCTTGATGCCGCGCGGCGGCGACCGCGGTCACGAACCCGCCTTGCTGGCGGGCAAGCTGGATCTGGAAACGACCCACCGCGCCGCTTGCGCCGGTGATAAGGACCCGCTGGCCGACCAGGTCGCCGCCCTGGCGTAGCGTCCTCAGCGCCGTCGTGCTCGCGACCGGCAGCGTGGCTGCCGGGACGAAGCCGACCGCATCCGGCAGGACGGCGAGACGGTCGGTCGGAATGGCGACGCGTTCGGCCCAGCCGTGCTCGTCGACCAAAGCCGCAACCCGGGCGCCGACGGCGGGCCCGGAGCCATCGGCTGCTGCACGTTCGACGACGCCTACGACGTCCTGGCCGGGGATCCAGCCCTTCGGGCGGATGGTGAGCAGGCGCAGTTCACCGCGGTTCAACGAGGTTGCGTGGACAGCCACCAATGCTTCATGCGCATTGCAGTTTGGCTAGTCCGTCTCGGTGAGCTTCAGCCTGTCGGGGCTGTCGGAAGAGATAGCGAGAGCAAGCATGGCCCACCTTTGAAATTGGCGGTTCGGAACGTGATCGATTGCGACGATGACGGCAGGACCTTATCGACTTTCGGGGTTGAAGAATTTAGATATAATGCCAAATGATCGCTAAAAGCAGTCAAGCATGAGACAGCCGCTCCGCTGGCCCTGGCTGGATTTCGATGTCGACGACGTAGTTGCGCCAGCGATCGCCGTTCGCGTCGACGTGACCGAGACCAAGGCCGAGGTGCCGTCACATTGGCATCGCAAAGGGCAGCTCGTTTTCGCGCTCGGCGGCGGGGTCACCTGCCGCGTTCCCGGCGGCCTTTGGATGGTGCCGCCGCATTGCGGGGTCTGGGTGCCGAGCCGTATGGAGCACAGCAACATCGCGACCGCCAACGCGCGGATCTTCTTCGTCTATATCGAGCCGGGCGCGGCGGAATTGCCGGACCGCTGCTGCACGCTTTCGATATCGCCGCTGCTGCGCGAGCTGATCATCGAGCTGTCGGATTGCGCGCCGGAGGACCGAAGGTGCGGTTTCCTGGGAAAGGTCCTGCTCGCCGAGCTGCCACTCATGCCGGTACAGCAATTGCACCTGCCGATCTCGGCCGAGCCGCGCTTGCGGCGGATCGCCGAAGCGCTGGCCGACGATCCCGCCGACCGCAGCACATTGGCGGAATGGGCAAAGCGCGTGGCGCTCAGCGAGAGCAGCCTGGCGCGCCTCGTGATGAAGGAGACCGGACTGACCTTCGGACGCTGGCGCCAGCAACTGCACCTGATCGTCGCGTTAAGGGAACTGGCCTCGGGCGCCAGCGTGCAGCGGGTCTCGGGCGATCTCGGCTACGAGTCCGTCACGGCCTTCATCACCATGTTCAAGAAGGCGCTGGGCAAGCCGCCGGCAAGATATCTCAGCGACATCGCGCAAAACGGCGGCTCCGCATTCGTGGCGTGATCAACCAGCCTGCGGGCGGGCGGTTGGCATCCACCGGGCTATCTGCCGTCAGCCATCGTGCAGGATCGGTTCAGGCAGCGGACGGTTCGGCCGCGTCTGGCCTGTGGCCAAGCACCTCTTCGACGATACCGCGGGCAATTTCTCGCTCGCCCATGATCACTGCGTCGGCGCCGAGGCCTTTGAGATGCTCGACCTCGGCATCGGAATGAGCTCGCGCGATCACGCTGATGCCGGGATTGGCGGCGCGCGCCCTGAGCACCACCTGGCCGGCCTCGAAGGCGTTGGGGATGGCGAGGATCAGCCGCTTGGCGCCTCCCGGATTGGCGGCTGAAAAGACGCCCGCATTGGCGGCGTTGCCGGCGACGGTCTCGATGCCGTCCGCCTCGAGTTTTTCCAGCGTCTTGTCGGCGTCCTCGATCACCAGGAAGGGCAGGGCGGCCTGCTTCAGCGCCGCTCCGACCAGGCTGCCGACACGGCCGTAGCCAATCAGGATGGAATGACCGGCAAGTGAGGTTTTCGGTGGCGGGCCGTCTTCCGTTGGCGGTGAAGCCGCTACCGAAGCCACCTGGCCGGGCTCTGTCGCCGGGCCAAGCGGCTTTGCCTCCTCGGCTGGAGCGGTCTTGGCGGCACGCGCCTCCAACCAGGGCTTCATCCAGTCGACAACGAGGAACATCAGCGGATTGAGCAGGATCGACAGGATGGCGCCGGCGAGGATCAGGTCACGGCCCTGTTCGGGCAGGAGCTTCAGCCCGACGCCGAGCTCGGCCAGGATGAAGGAGAACTCACCGATCTGGGCCAGGCTGGCCGAAATCATCAGCGCCGTTGCGATTGGATAGCGGAAGGCGACGACGATGACGAAGGCGGCCAGCGACTTGCCGACGACGATGATGGCCAGCGTCGCCAGGATCGGCCAGCCATTGCTGACCAGGCCGAACGGGTCGAACAACATGCCGACCGAGACGAAGAACAGCACCGAGAAGGCGTCGCGCAGCGGCAACGATTCCTCGGCCGCCCGGTGGCTGAGCTCGGATTCGCTCATGATCATGCCGGCGAAGAAGGCGCCCAGCGCCAGCGAGACGCCGAACAGTTTTGCCGCCCCGAAGGCGACGCCCAAGGCAATCGCCAGCACCGCCAGCCGGAACAGCTCGCGCGACCCGGTATGGGCGACATAATGCAGGATCCAGGGGATGACGCGGCGGCCGACCACCAGCATGACGATGACGAAGGCCACCACCTTGGCCAGCGTGACCCCGACGACGCCCCAGATGCCGTAGCTCGCCGGCAGCGCCAGCAGGCTGGCATGGTCGTCGGCCTGCGGCACTCCGCCGAGCACGCCTGCCAGCGCCGGCAAAAGCACCAGCGCCAGCACCATGGCGAGGTCCTCGACGATCAGCCAGCCGACGGCGATGCGGCCGCGCTCGGTCTCGATCAACCGCCGCTCCTGCAAGGCGCGCAGCAGCACCACCGTCGAGGCGACGGACAGCGCTAGGCCGAAGACCAGGCCGGCGCCCAACGACCAGCCGAGCAGCCAGGCAAGGCCGACGCCGAGTAGCGTGGCGAAGCCGATCTGGACGATGGCGCCGGGCACGGCGATGGCGCGGACCGACAGCAGGTCCTTGAGCGAGAAATGCAGGCCGACGCCGAACATCAGCAGGATGACGCCGATTTCGGCAAGTTCGTTGGCGAGGCTTGCGTCGGCGACGAAGCCCGGCGTGTTCGGCCCGACCAGAACGCCGGCTACGAGGTAGCCGACCAGCGGCGGGATACGGAAACGGTTGGCGAGCGCGCCGAAGACGAAAGCCAGCCCCAGACCGGCGACGATGGTGGCGATAAGGGGCGTGTCATGCGGCATTGTCTATGGGGCGCCTTTCAAAAAATCACGATGTCGGATGGGGGCGCCCGAGGCCGCCGCCCTTCGCAATATGGGGGTTCGGACGACCGCGAGGCAACCCGTAATGCCATGAAATCGAAGGCAAAGGCGAGAAAGGCCAGACGGAACGAACTGTGTCCGCCGGGCCTTGGCCATCAAGCCGCCTGGAGCAGGCTCTCGATCCCGGGGATGGTGTGGTTGGTCAGCGTCTTTGGAATTTCCGCCGTTACCTTGTCGCCGACCAATTTGTGAAGCTTGCGACGCATCTCGCCCAGCACTTGCGGCGGCGCGATCAGCACGATCTCCTTGAAGGCACCGCGATTGGCGAGCCCGTAGAGCCGCTCGGCGATTTCGTCGGCGAAGCGGTCCTTGCCGATGCGATGCCAGTCGGTGTCCTCGACCGCGCTGCGGTGGACGGAAGGCCCATCATTGTAGCGGCCGGGGCGATCGCTGCCTTGCTCCCGCGTGGCGGGGTTCTCCTGCTCCATCTCCTGCACGACCTGCAGGTCCGGATTGCGGGTGTTGCCCTCATTGCGCAGGAACAGCGCCTTCTCGCCATCGGCGACAATTATCCAAAGGCCATGTTTCAGCGTGACATTGCTCATGCGGCTTCTCCTGCTTCTGCTGTGTGGTGAAACCATTTGCGGCGGGAGGCCGAGCGGGTTCCTTATGGCAAACGCCCTCTCAGGCAGGAATGTTCCGATTTCGGCGAACGCTCATTCAATGGCGCGATCGAGCCCCTTCCGAATTTGGCGGCTTTAATCTACTGAATTGGTAGAATTTAGAAAAATCTGTTTTGCGGCACGGAGCATTCGCGGCTAAAAACGCCTTAGATCAGGGCCCGCAACAGCGGCTTGAATCCGATCGTCTCCCGCATGTGGAATTTTTTTCTCCTGCTCTTCGCGCTTGCGAAAAAGCGATTGCCTGCCATCGTGGGATGCGCGAGTGCTTTCCTTCTGGTTTTTCACGCCCGCGCGTAAAACTGCCAAACTGTTCAGGAATCTGCTCGCCATGCCGCAGGCCATTGCCAAGCTCAACGCCTTCCCCGTCTTCATGCGGGTCGAGGGCGAAGCCGTGGCCATTGTCGGCGGCGGCGAGGCGGCGCTGGCCAAGGCGCGTCTCGTTGGCCAGTCGAGCGCCGTGCTGCGCATCATCACGCAAGCCCCCGAGGCCGAGCTTTTGGCCTTCATCGCCGCGACCGGCGCCATCCACATCGATGCCGCCTATGAGGCAGCGCATCTCGAAGGTGCCGCCCTGGTGTTCGCCGCCAGCGGCGAGGAGGTGCTCGACCGCCGTGTTGCCGAGGATGCGCGCCGGTTGGGCATTCCGGTCAATGCGGTCGACCGGCCCGAGCTTTGCGATTTCTTCACGCCGGCGCTGGTCAATCGCGCGCCGGTCGCCATCGCCATCGGCACCGAAGGCGCCGGCCCGGTTCTCGCCCAGATGCTGCGCGGTCGCATCGACCGCATGCTGTCGCCGTCGCTCGGCGCGCTGGCCACGCTTGCCGCCTCCTTCCGCGGCGCCGCCGAGCGGCTGCCGAATGGCACCGGCCGCCGCCGCTTCTGGCGCGATTTCTTCGCCGGCGCGCCGGCGCGTGCCGTTGAGGCCGGCGAACTGTCACAGGCGCATGATGCCGCCGTCGAACTGCTTGTCTCCAATGCGCCGTCCTCGGGTCACATCGCGCTGGTCGGCGCCGGTCCGGGCGCCGAGGATCTGCTCACGCTCCGGGCGCATCGCCTGCTGATGGAGGCCGACGTCATCGTCCATGACGCGCTGGTGCCGGAGGCGATCGTCGCCATGGGCCGCCGGGACGCCGAACGCCTGCCGGTCGGCAAGCGCAAGGGCTGCCATTCGAAGAGCCAGGAAGAGATCAACGCGCTGCTGGTCGAGCTTGGCCGCGAGGGCAAGCGCGTCGTGCGGCTGAAGTCGGGCGACCCGCTGGTGTTTGGCCGCGCCGGCGAGGAAATGGCGGCACTTCGCGATGCCGGCATCGCCTATGAGGTGGTTCCGGGCGTCACCGCCGCCTTCGCCGCGGCCGCCGATTTCGAACTGCCGCTGACGCTGCGCGGGGTGTCGTCGTCGCTGGTGTTCACGACGGGCCATGATCTCAAGGGCAATTCGCTGCCCGACTGGGCCAAGCTCGCCATCTCCGGCGCCACCGTCGCCGTCTATATGGGCCGTTCGGTCGCGGCCGAAGTCGCCGGCCGGCTGATCGAGGCAGGGCTCTCGCCCGACACGGCGGTCGCCGTGGTCGAGAATGCCAGCCTCGGCACCCGCCGCCGCTTCCATGGCACGCTGGCCGACCTGCCGTCGCTGGAGGCGCGCGCCGATCTCACCGGCCCGGTCATGACCATCATCGGCGACGCGGTCGCCGGCGCCAATTTCGACCGTTCCGAGCCGCTCGCGGCACACAGGCATGAAGATACGGCCAGCGTAGCGGCCGAAGGAGTAGAACAATGAAGGTTCTGACCGCGAACAGGCTCACCGACGGGATCGCCGTCTGGTACGCCGATGGCGGCTGGGCGGAGACGGTCGGTGGCGCCGACCTCGCCCATGACAAGGCGGCGGAGGACCGGCTGGAAGCGATCGGCGCCGCGGCGTACGCCAACAACGAGGTGGTCGACGTCAACCTGATCGACGTCATCGTGGTCGACGGGTTGGTCGAGCCGGTGCGGCTGCGCGAAAAGATCCGCGCCGCCGGGCCGACCATCCGCGCCGATCTCGGCAAGCAGGCGAGCCCGGAAGCTGTCCGGGCATAGACCAAAACAGGCAATGCGGGCGGACGCGCCCTGAAAGACGAAGCATGTACCGTTACGATGAGTTCGACCACGATTTCGTTCAGGCCCGCGTCGCCGAGTTCAGCGACCAGGTGCAGCGCCGGCTTGCCGGCGAGATCACCGAGGACCAGTTCCGGCCGCTCAGGCTGATGAACGGCGTCTACCTGCAGCTGCATGCCTATATGCTGCGCATCGCGGTGCCCTATGGCACGCTGAACAGCAAGCAGATGCGCATGCTCGGCCACATCGCGCGCAAATACGACAAGGGCTACGGCCATTTCACGACGCGCCAGAACATCCAGTTCAACTGGCCGGCGCTGTCCGACATTCCGGCGATCCTGGCCGATCTCGCCAGCGTCGAGATGCATGCGATCCAGACCTCCGGCAACTGCATCCGCAATGTCACTGCCGACCATTTCGCCGGTGCCGCCGCCGACGAGGTCGCCGATCCGCGACCCTATGCGGAGATTCTCCGCCAGTGGTCGTCGGTGCATCCGGAGTTCTCGTTCCTGCCGCGCAAGTTCAAGATCGCGGTGACCGGGGCCGAGCGCGACCGCGCCGCCATCCAGACGCACGACATCGGCCTGCACCTGAAGAAGAATGCTGCCGGCGAGCTCGGCTTCGCCGTCTATGTCGGCGGCGGCCAGGGGCGCACGCCGATGGTGGCCAGGAAGATCCGCGACTTCCTGCCGGAAGCCGACCTTTTGTCCTACTGCACGGCGATCCTGCGCGTTTACAATCTCTACGGCCGCCGCGACAACAAGTACAAGGCGCGCATCAAGATCCTCGTCCACGAGACCGGCGTCGAGGAGATCACGCGCCAGGTCGAGGCCGAGTGGCAGGAGCTGAAGGACGCCGAGCTGAAGCTGCCGGAAGCCGACATCGCTGGCATCAACTCCTATTTCGCGCCGCCGGCGCTGGTCGAGCGGCCGGAAGGCGACGCGGCGGTGAAGCTGGCGCGGCTCGATTCCAAGAGTTTCTCGGAATGGCTCGACCAGAATGTGGTGACGCATCGCCACCCCGACTATGCTGCGGTGACGATTTCTCTGAAGGGCATCGGCGAGGTGCCGGGCGATGCCAGCGACAGCCAGATGGAGGCAGTCGCCGACATCGCCGAGAAATACGCCTTCGACGAATTGCGCGTCAGCCATGAGCAGAACCTGATCCTGCCGCATGTGGCGCGCGCCGATCTGAAGGCCGTCTACGACGCGCTGGTCGACATTGGTCTCGCGACCGCGAACTCCAATTTGATCAGCGATATCATCTCCTGCCCGGGCCTCGACTATTGCGCGCTGGCGACGGCGCGTTCCATTCCGGTGGCGCAGGAGATCTCGCAGCGCTTCGCCTCGCTCGAGCGGCAGCGCGAGATCGGCGAGCTGAAGCTGAAGATCTCCGGCTGCATCAATGCCTGCGGCCACCACCATGTCGGCCATATCGGCATCCTCGGCGTGGAGAAGAAGGGCTCGGAACTCTACCAGGTGACGCTCGGCGGCTCGGCCGACGAGAACACCTCCGTCGGCGAGATCATCGGCCGCGGCTTCTCGTCGGAAGAGATCACCGACGCCATCGAGCAGATCGTCGATACCTATCTCGGCCTTCGGCTCAGTCCCTCGGAACGTTTTATCGACGCCTACCGCAGAGTCGGTTCCGCGCCGTTCAAGGAGGCGCTCTATGCTGGCGAAACCAAGGCCGCTTGACCGGGTCCTCGATGTCGAGGCCGGCGTCGCCGCCGAGGCGGCGGGGCTCGACGCGCTTTATGGGCACCTCAGCCCGATCGAGGTCATAGAGCGTTCGGCGAACGAGTTGTTTCGCGGCGGCATCGCCGCCGTCTCCTCCTTCGGCGCCGATTCCGCCGTGCTGCTGCACATGATCGCCAAGGTCGACCGCGCGCTGCCGGTGATCTTCCTCGACACCGGCAAGCATTTTGAGGAGACGCTCGGCTATCGCGATGCGCTGGTCGCCGATTTCGGCTTCACCGATGTCAGGGTGATCAAGCCGGAGGAGGCCGCGCTCGAACGCGTCGATCCGACGGGCAGGCTGCACGAAACCAACACCGACGCCTGCTGCAACGTGCGCAAGGTCGAGCCGATGGCGCGTGGCGTCGAGCCGTTCCGCGCCTGGTTCACGGGGCGCAAGCGCTTCCAGGCCTCGACACGCGCCGCCCTTCCGGTCTTCGAGGCCGTCGGCTCGCGCATCCGCATCAATCCGCTGGCGCACTGGACGACCTCGGACCAGGCCGACTACATGCGCCAGCATGCGCTGCGCGAAAATCCACTGGTCGCCTATGGCTATCTGTCGATCGGCTGCTTCCCGTGCACGCAGCCGGTGCAGCCGGGCGAGGACGCGCGCAGCGGCCGCTGGGCCGGGCATGCCAAGACCGAGTGCGGCATCCATCTGTCGGGGCTAGAAAAGTCGCTGACCGACGCATCACTTTAAGGATACGCCGCTATTCAGATGAGGCCGGCCTGCAAACGGCAGCTTCCTGCGCTTCCGGTGCTTACGTACTTCAAGTACGCTCCGCTCCGGTTCTCGGAAGCCACCATTTTCGACTCGGCCTGACCTGAATAGCGACATATCCTAGCACTCTTAGGGCATTAGGAATTTTGATGACTGAACCGACCAAATCGGAAACCCGTCTCTGGACCCCGAACGGCTTCCGCGAGGACGACTGGACCCATGCCGAGAGCGCCGAGGCGCTGGCCGGCAATGGCCGCTTCATCCTGCCGCTGCAGGCGTTCCTGGGGCTCGACCCGGAGGCTCGCAAGCCGGCCAGGGAGCGCATCGGCGTGCTCTTGCTGCCGGGCGACGAGCTCGACAAGATCGTCGGCCTGCTCGACCAGTTGTCGCTGGTGGCGCTGGCCTTTCCGGCGTTCAATGACGGCCGTTCCTTCTCCAAGGGCGAATTGCTGCGCAGCCGCCACCATTTCGAGGGCGCCGTCCGCGCTACCGGCCAGGTGCTGGTCGACCAGCTGCCGCATATGCTGCGGGTCGGTTTCGACGAGTTCGAAATCTCGAACCCGGTGCTTTTGAAGCGGCTGGAGGACGGACATACCGGCGGGCTGGGGCTCTACTACCAGCCGGCCGCCGAGCCGGAGGCCAAGGGGCCGAAATACTCCTGGCGACGCAAACGCGCCGGCTGACCCTGCGGTAACTCGCTCACGTCTTTACAACGCGTGCAAGCAAGCCTTCTCTGACGCCACGGACGGAAACATCCGCCGGGAGGAGAGGATGCGCTACGACTATGTCATCGCCGGCGGCGGTTCCGCCGGCTGCACGCTTGCCGCCAGGCTTTCAGAAGATCCATCGACGACGGTCTGCCTGATCGAGGCTGGCGGCGAAGGCAAGGATCTCTTGATCCGCGCGCCGGCCGGTATCATCGCGCTGCTGCCGGGGCGGCCGAAGATCAACAATTGGGCCCTCGAGACGGTGCCGCAGGAGGGTCTCAACGGCCGCAAGGGCTATCAGCCGCGCGGCAAGGCTCTGGGCGGCTCAAGCGCCATCAACGCCATGCTCTACACGCGCGGCCACCGCCGCGACTATGACGAATGGGCCGATCTCGGCTGTGACGGCTGGTCGTGGGACGAGGTGCTGCCCTACTTCCGGCGCGCCGAGGGCAACCAGCGCGGCGCCGACGCGCTGCATGGCGGCGATGGCCCGCTGCGCGTTGCCGAGCAGCAGGAGCCGCGTTCGATTTCAAGAGCGTTCGTCGAGGCCTGCGGTGAAAACCAGATCCGCCGCAACGACGACTTCAACGGACCGGAGCAGGAAGGGGCGGGGCTCTACCAGGTCACGCAATTCTGGGGTGAACGCCGCAATGGCGAGCGCTGCTCGGCGGCGGCCGCCTATCTGCATCCGGCGATGAGCCGGCCGAATCTGACAGTGATTACCGGCACGCATGCGACGGGCGTCGTGCTTGACGGCAAGCGGGCGAAGGGCGTGCGCTACCAAGCCGGCAAAGGCGAAGCCGTGGCGGAAGCCAAACGCGAGGTGATCCTTAGCGGCGGCGCGTTCGGCTCGCCGCAGCTGCTGCTTTTGTCGGGCATCGGTCCGGCGGCCGAGCTGGCAGTGCACGGCATTCCGCTCGTCCACGAACTGCCAGGTGTCGGCAAGAACCTGCAGGACCATCTCGATTTCATCCTGGCCTGGAAGTCACTCGAGACGGACCTGATGGGGATCGGCTTGCGTGGCATGCCGAGCCTTATCAGGCATATGCTGCGCTGGCGCAGGGACGGCACCGGCATGATCGCCACGCCCTACGCCGAGGCCGGCGCCTTCCTCAAGTCCGATCCGGCGATCGAACGGCCCGACCTGCAGCTGCATTTTTGTATCGCCATCGTCGACGATCATGGCCGCAAGCTGCATATGGGCTATGGCTTCTCCTGCCATGTCTGCGTGCTGCGGCCCTATTCGCGCGGCGAGGTCGGGCTGTCCAGCCCGGACCCGCTGGCGCCGCCGCGCATCGACCCGCGCTTCCTCGAGGACGAGCGCGACGCCGACCTTCTGCTCAGGGGCGTGCGGATGATGCGCGGCATTTTGGAGGCGCCGGCGCTGACCAGGTATCGCCAGAAGGAAATCTACACCGCCGGCGCTGCCAGCGACGCCGAGCTGATGGCGCATATCAGGGCCCGCGCCGACACGATCTATCACCCCGCCGGCACCTGCAGGATGGGCATCGACGACATGGCCGTGGTCGACCCGCGGCTCAAAGTGCGCGGGCTGGAAGGGCTGCGCGTCGTCGACGCCTCGGTGATGCCGACGCTGGTCGGCGGCAACACCAACGCGCCGACGATCATGATCGCGGAGAAGGCGGCGGATATGATCAGATCCGCCGCCTGACCTTGCTTGGTCGGACCAGCTTGCCCGATTTTTCTCCGGAAGCCTTGGCTTCGTTGCTGGCTTGGTGCCATAGAATCAATCTGGTCTGACCAATCTTGCGTTTTGGCCTTCCCCTCCGGCTCGCTTGCCCTTAGGATAAGGCTATTATTTCGCGGCTCGAAATAAATAGCCAGCTAAGGGAGGAACCGACATGGCAGGCAAGAAGATTCTGATGCTCGTTGGCGAGTTCAGCGAGGAGTATGAGATTTTCGTCTTCGAACAGGCCATGCACGCGGTCGGCCATACGGTGCATGTCGTTTGCCCCGACAAGAAGGCCGGCGACATTCTGAAGACCTCATTGCACGATTTCGAAGGCCACCAGACCTATACGGAAAAGCTCGGCCACGACTACATCCTCAACAAGACCTTCGCCGAGGTGAACCCGGCCGACTACGATGCCGTCTACGCGGCTGGCGGGCGCGGGCCCGAATATATCCGCATCGACAAGCGCGTGCAGGCGCTGGTCAGGCATTTCCATGAGACCGGCAAGCCGATCTTCACCATCTGCCACGGTGTGCAGATCCTGATCGCGGTCGATGGCGTGGTGCGCGGCCGCGAGGTCGCGGCGCTGCAGTATTGCGAGCCGGAGGTGACGCTCGCCGGTGGCATCTACATCGACGTCGCGCCGACGGGTGCCCATGTCGACGGCAATCTGGTGTCGGCGAAGGGCTGGCCCGGCCTTGCCGCCTTCATGCGCGAATGCCTGAAGGTGCTCGGCACCGAGATCCGCGACGGCAAGGCGCTGATGCGCGACGAACGCAAGGCGGCCTGAACGGCTTTCGGCGAAGCCGCCGCGCTTTCGGGTGCGGCGGCCAGTCTGAAGTGGTTCCGGACGGAAGGCTACGGCGAAGTCGCCGAGCCTAACCGTTTCACACTTTTCCTGGGATTGCCCTATGCAGTCGTCATCCGCGCTTCGCGGAACGATACGAGCTTGCGACGGTTCTCGTCCCACAGCGCCAGCTTGACACAGCGCAGGCTGTCGAGAAGCGTGACGCGGCCGATGTGGCGCAGCTCCGGATAATCCCGCAGCACTTCCGGCAAGCGATAGCACGGCACCTTGGCGGAGAGGTGGTGGACGTGGTGGACGCCGATATTGCCGGTGAACCAGTTCAGCACCGGCGGCAGGTCGTAGTAGGACGAACCATGCAGCGCGGCGTGCTGGAATTCCCATTCGGAATCCTTCGCCCATTCGGTCTCCTCGAACTGGTGCTGGACATAGAACAGCCAGACGCCTGCCGAGCCGGCGAGGATGACGATCGGCAGATGGACGACCAGGAAGGCGCCGGGGCCGACACACCAGATCAGCGTTGCCGCGGCGAGCGTGATGCCAAGATTGGTCGCCATGGACGATACCCAGGGCGTGAGGCCGCCGCGCATCATGCCGACCGGCAGCCTCTGCTCGAAGATGAAGAGCCATATCGGACCAAGGCCGAACATCACCAGCGGATGGCGATAGAGCCGGTAAGCGAGGCGGCCGCGCCAGGATAGCTGCCGATACTCGGCGACGGTCAGCGTCCTGATGTCGCCCATGCCGCGCTCGTCGAGATTGCCGGCGCTGGCGTGATGGGTGGCGTGGGCGCGCCGCCAGCAATCATAAGGCGTCAGCGTGAGCACGCCGAGGACGCGGCCGATCCAGTCGTCGGCATAGCGATTGGCGAAGAAAGAGCCGTGGCCGCAATCGTGCTGGATCATGAAAATCCGCACCAGAAAGCCGGCCGCCGGAACGATCAGGATCAAACCCCACCAATGACCGTAGGAATAGGCGGCCGAAGACAGCGCCCAGAGCGTGACGAAAGGGATGAGGGTGATGGCGAGCTCGATGGCGCTGCGCCGCCGGTCAGGCTTCTTGTAACGCGCCAGGATCTTCAACCAGGCGCGCTTGCTGTTGGCCGCCGTCTCGGGGGAAATCATATTCATCAGGAACCATAGGCAGAGCTTCTCGCCGCCGCAAGGCGTGGTTCACGCGAAATTACTGCGCGTAATTGTCACGCGATGTCCGCGTGTGGTGATCTACTGGCGGCGATCGCTGCTGGCGATGCCGGCTTCGATGCCGTCCAGGCGGTCCAGAAGCTCGCGAAAGTGCTCGGGTATGTCGCTCTCCAGGCGAAACGACGGCAGCGTGCGTAGAAAGCGCATCGTCGCCTCATTGCCGAACTGCCGCTTGATATCAGCGGCCAGCTCAGCGCGCTTATCGCCCTTGTTGCCGGTCATCGTCCCAAAACATCCTGTGTTGGTTTCGAAACTCCCTCAACCCGACAATGGTTCCCGCACCATCGCTTTCTTGCAAGTGAAGCCGGTGGTTAGGGTAAAATTTGATTTAATAGCGAATGGGTCGCTTCAGGCGCCTAAGAACACCGCCGGGGCGCTTGCCCCTTGATTTTTGGCCTTCAAACCTCGATATCGGGCGCAAATCCACACCATTCGGAATGACGGGAAACGGCGATGAGCGACCAGGCAAAAGACGAACGCGCGCCCGAGGATATGGAGCCCACCGAGGCGGGCGGCGAACGTACGCAAGGCAGCGTCGACGGCGACTACGAGGCGCTGGTGCGGCTGCTGAAGGAAAACGAGGAATTGAAGGACCGCGCGCTTCGCGTCGCGGCCGAGATGGAGAACCTGCGACGCCGCACCGCGCGCGACGTGCATGACGCGCGCGCTTATGCGGTGGCCAATTTCGCCCGCGACATGCTGTCGGTGTCGGACAATCTGCGTCGCGCGCTGGACGCCATTCCGGCCGAGGCCATGGCGTCGGGCGATGCCGGCTTCAAGGCGCTGATCGAAGGCGTCGACCTTACCGAGCGCGCCATGCTTGCGGCGCTGGAGCGGCATGGGGTGAAGAAGCTCGTGCCGGAAGGTGAGAAGTTCGACCCGAACTTCCATCAGGCGATGTTCGAGGTGCCCAATCCCGACGTTCCCGCCGGCACCGTCGTTCAGGTCGTGCAGCCGGGCTATTCGATCGGCGAGCGGGTTCTCAGGCCCGCCATGGTCGGCGTCGCCAAGGGCGGTCCGAAGGCCGCTGCCGCCGAGGCGCCGGTCGAGCCGGGGCCGGTGAACGAGCAGGCCGAGAAGGATGCGTGAGTAGGATTAGGGATTAGGCAGTAGGCAGTAGGGAAATCAAGGTGGTCGTATGAATCGCGCGGCTTCGTGCTAATCATATTCCCAAACCTCCCAATCCCTACTGCCTAATCCCTACTGCCTCATGCCCTTGAACCCCATCGAGCTTCTCGACTATGCCGGCGTCGCCGTCTTCGCGGCGACCGGTGCGCTTGCCGCCTCGCGCAAGCAACTCGACATCATCGGCTTCCTGTTCCTGGCCTGCGTCACCGGCATCGGTGGCGGCACGTTTCGCGACGTCATCCTCAACCTGCCGGTGTTCTGGGTCGCCAACCGCGACTATGTGCTGATTTGCGTGGTGGTCGCGGTGCTGGTCTTCTTCAGCGCCCATCTGGTCGAATCCCGCTACAAATTGCTGCTTTGGCTCGATGCGATCGGCCTCGCCGCCTTCTCGGTGATGGGCGCCGCCAAGGGCCTCGCCATTACCGGCTCGCCGGTCGTCGCCACCATCACCGGCGTGCTGACCGCCACTTTCGGCGGCATCCTGCGCGATCTGCTGGCGGGGGAGCCATCGGTGCTTCTGCGCCCCGAGATCTACGTCACGGCGGCGCTGGCGGGGGCGGCGCTTTTCACCGTCGGCGACCTTGCCGGACTGCCGCCGCTGGCGGCGGGCCTGTTGGGTTTCGCCGCGGCATTCGTGGTGCGCGGCGGCGCGCTCAAATTCGGCTGGGCCTTCCCGTCCTACAAGAGCCGGCCGGGACGGCGGCCGGAGGATATTCCCTGAGAGAGGGATTAGGGATTAGCGAATAGTCAGTAGTCAGTGGAGCGTGAATATGACGTCTTCACTACTGCCTACTGCCTACTGCCTACTGCCTACTCGCGTCACGCCGCGAAGCGCTGGGCTTCCCCGCCATAGTAGTTGACGTAGCGCGCGCCGATCTCCTTGACCGGCATGACGACGAAGACGTCGACGGTCGAGAATTCGTGATCGATGACGCAGCCGTCGCCGATGCGGGCGCCGACGCGCAGGTAGCCCTTGACCAGCGGCGGCATCGCCGCGATCGCGGCCTTGGCGTTGACCGCCTCGATCGGCATCAGGTCCATGGCGCAGTAGCGGCCGGCGACCGCCTTGACGTCCCAGGCCGAATTGGTGCGGCAGTGATGGGCGAGATAGGTCAGCGCCTCGGCATGCGCCGCCGGCACGATGCCGTGGAACGAGGCGCAGCCGGTCATCACGCCGATGCCATAGTGGTTGATGTAGGCCCAGATGCCTTGCCACAACGCCTCGATGGTGCGCTTGGAGCGGTATTCCGGCAGGACACAGGAGCGGCCGAGCTCGAGGAAACGCTGGCCGGGATGACGGGCGATCAGCTTGGTCAGCTCGAATTCGCCCTCGGAATAGAAGCCGCCGGCCGTCGCCGCGATCTCCTGCCGCAGCAGCCGGTAGGTGCCGACGATGCGGCGGTGTTCAGGGCCGGGGAGGGAGGTGTCGAACACCAAAAGGTGATCGCAGAGCGGGTCGAAACGGTCGGCGTCGCGCCGGTCCTGCGCCTGGAACAGGTCCTTCCGGGCGCCAAGCTCGTCATAGAATACCCGGTAGCGCACTTCCTGGGCGGCGGCGATCTCGGCTTCGTTGCGGGCAAGCCGCACTTCGAGATTGCCGATGCGGCCGAGAGGGGCGCCTGTTGCGACGGCATCGGCGGTCCGCGCGGCGAGCAGGGCGCCGCCGGCGTTCGGCCGAGTGTCACATTCCGGCATAACTGTATGCACGAGTGATTCTCCTTCGAGCCATCCCTCTTGGCACGGGGATACGGTGTAGGTGCAACAGGATTGTGACAGTACCGTGATACGCATCAGCGGGCAATACTTCGTCGGCTGGCGAATGCCCTCAACCGGCTACCTTTAGCTGGGCAAAGCCAGGCAATCCAAGGCGTGTGCGAAGGGCAAAAAATTCAGGCCGCGACCTGCGCCTCGACAGCGCTGACCAGGGCGTCCGGGTCGAGCGGCTTGGTGACGAAGCCGCTGGCGCCGTGCGCCAGCACGGTATGGCGGGTCTTTTCCTGGCTATCCGCCGACAGCACCATGATCGGAACGGGCGGCACGGCCAGCGCCTCCTCGTGGCGGCGGATGGCGGCGATGGCGTCCAGCCCGTCCATGACCGGCATGTGCAGATCCATCAGCACCACGTCGAAGCGGTGCTTCAGGCCGGCATCGGTGACGGCCTCGACGGCGGCCTTGCCGTTGCCGACCACCTTGACACGATGCCCGGCTTTCAAAAGCGTGGCGCGGGCGAGCATGGCGTTGATGTCGTTGTCCTCGGCGATCAGCACCGACAGACCCTGATCGGCACGGCGACCACCGGCGCGCACTGGCGGCGCGCCGTGCTTGTCGGCTTGTGGCTGGGGCGGGGCGGGCGCGTGGCTGGTCAAAAGCACACGCAGCAGCGTCTCGCCGCGCACCGGCCGCGCCAGGAAGGTGGCGTAGCCGTTGGCGCGGAATTCGCCGAGCATGCCGCGGTCGGTCGGCGCGATCAGAGTGATCGCCTCGCAGTTGACAAAGCCGTTCTGGCGCAAGCGCTTGAGCAGGCGCCCGTCGCCGTTTTCCATGGCGGCATCGACCAGAAGCACGTCGCAGCCCGTGGCGAAAGGCATCGCCTGGGCAAGCGTCGTCGCCAGGTCGACGGCGCCGCCATGGGCGCGGATGGCGCGGGCGATGGCGTCGGCCTCGACCGCGTTCTTCGACACGATCACGGCGCGTCGGCCGGACAGGATGTCCTGCCGGTTCTGCGGCGGCTCGGTCGCGGCCACGGCCGGAAGCTCGAAGACGAATTCGGATCCCTCGCCGAGCCGGCTGGACACGGAGATCGAACCGCCCATGGCGGTGACCAGGCGCCTGGAGATGGCAAGGCCGAGGCCTGCGCCGCCATGCACCCGGGTCGAGGTGCCGTCCGACTGTTCGAACTCCTCGAAGATGCGTTCCATGTCCTCTTCGCGCAGCCCCGGACCCGTGTCGGTGACGGTGAAGCAGATGCGGTCGGTGGTCTCGGTGCGCGCCCGCGCGACGCCGAGCAGCACGCCGCCGGTGTCGGTGAATTTGATGGCGTTGCCGATGAGGTTGAGCAGGACCTGGCGCACCCGGCCCGGATCGGCGGTGATCATCTGCGGCACGTCGGGCTCGACATGGCAGCCGAGGCCGATGTTCTTGGCGAAGGCCTTCGCCGCCATCAGCTCGATGATGTTGTCGGCGATTTCGCGCACCGATGTCGGCTGCGGCTCGGGGTCGAAGCGGCCGGCCTCGATCTTGGAGTAGTCGAGCAGATCCTCGATCAACGCCAGCAGCGCGCTGGCCGAAGTCGAGACGGCGCCGACATAAGTGCGCTGCTCGGGCGAGAGGTCGGTGTCGACCAGCAGCTTGGCCATCCCCATGATGCCGTTCATCGGCGTGCGGATCTCGTGGCTGACAGTGGCGAGGAAGCGCGACTTGGCCTGGCTGGCATATTCGGCGCGCTCACGGGCGGTGATCAGCGAGGATTCGGCGCGCTTGCGGGCGGTGATGTCGCGCGCGATCGCCCGGTGCGAGACGGCACCGTTGTCCTTGTCGCGCACCGACAGCTCGATCCAGGAAAACCAGCGCGGGCCGTTCGGCGTGCGGACGGCGACGTCGGTCGAGCTCAGGCATTCATGATCGGAGAAGGCGGCATCGGGAACGATCCCGACATCGATGCCGAGCTCCGACAGCGTCTTGCCGGCAAGATCGCGCTGGTCGATTTCGACGAGGTCGGCGAAAACCTTGTTGGCATAGACGATGTGGCCGTCGCGATCGCGATGGACGACGAGATCGCCGAGCGCGTCGATCAGTCCGCGAAACCGCTCCTCGCTCTCCTGCATCTCCCACATGCGGTCGGCGAGCGTCTCGATCTCGGCGCGGCTGCGGGCGGCGGTCTCGTCGAGCAAGGCCGCGGCGCGGCGCTCGCTGCGCTTGTTGCGCAGATGCATGCCGAGGCCGCCGAGGCCTGTCACCAGCAGACCGAGGGTGACGAAGATCGGCGCGCCGGTGAGGTGCGCCAGACCCGCCAACACGGCGATGGCGACAACGGTGAGAAAAGCCAGGCCTTCGGGATTGGCGGGCGGGAGCACGGGCGCCAGCGGCGGCGCGGCGACAAGCTGCCGCTTCGGAGCGGCAGGGGCCGGCCCGTCCACGCCTGCGGCACGTTCCGCCGCCTTGATGCCGGATTCCGCGATCATGCGGAAAGCCATGCCACAGAGACATTATGGAAGATTGCGGCGGATCGCTCGAATTTTAACGGTCGCGCGGTTTTCGCCCGTCAGCGCTCACATATCGACTACGACGCGGCCCCTGATCCTGCCCTCGACGATATCGCGCGCGGCGTCGATGATGCCGTCGAAACCGATCGTCCTGGACAGCCTCGCGAGTTTGCCGTGGTCGAGGTCGGTGCCGATGCGGCGCCACGCCTCCAGACGGACCGCCTTCGGCGCCATCACCGAATCGATGCCGAGCAGCGAGACGCCGCGCAGGATGAAGGGAGCGACGCTCGCCGGCAGGTCCATGCCGCCGGCAAGTCCGCAGGCGGCCACGGCTCCGCCATAGGCGGTCATCGACAGGACATTCGCCAGCGTGTGGCTGCCAACCGCATCGACGCCGCCGGCCCAGCGCTCCTTGGCCAGCGGCTTCGCCGGCTGAGTGAGCTCATCGCGCGAAATCACCTCGGCGGCGCCGAGGTCGATCAGATACGGTCTTTCGGCATTGCGGCCGGTCGAGGCGATGACATGGTAGCCGAGGCTGGAGAGGATCGAGATCGCGACGGAGCCGACGCCGCCGGCAGCGCCCGTTACCACCACCGGACCGCGATCCGGCACGATGCCGTGCCGTTCCAGCGCCATGACGCTGAGCATGGCGGTATAGCCGGCGGTGCCCACCGCCATCGCATCATGCGGGCTCATGCCGTCGGGCAGCGGCACCAGCCAGTCGCCGTTGACGCGGGCGCGACCGGCAAAAGCGCCGAAATGTGTCTCGCCGACGCCCCAGCCGTTGAGGATCACCTTGTCGCCCTTGCGCCAGTCGGCATGCGAGGTGGAGATCACGGTGCCGGCGAAATCGATGCCCGGCACCAGCGGCCAGCGGCGGATGACCGGCGCCTTGCCGGTGATGGCCAGCCCATCCTTGTAGTTGATCGTCGTCGCCTCGACGGCGACGGTGACGTCGCCCTCCATCAGCTCGGCCTCGGTGAGGTCGGTGATCGCGACCGACTGCTTCTTGTCGGCGTCGCGCGAAACGAGGATGGCTTTGAAGGTTTCGGACATTTTTTCTTCCCGGTTGTGCGCTGCCCGGACTGTGCGGCCTCAGCCGCGCCCGGTCAATCTTGCGAGGGCTTGGGCTCGTGTCGCCAGCCGATCAATTCGTCGAAGAGGACAAGCGCGGCGCCGACCGAAATGAAGGCGTCCGCCAGGTTGAACACGGCGAAGGACCAGACCGGCGTGTGGAACAATATGTAGTCGATGACATGGCCGTAGGCGGCGCGGTCGATCAGGTTGCCGAGCGCGCCGCCGATGATCAGTGCAAAGCCAATCCTGGCAAGCACATGGCCCGCTGGCGTGCGCGTTGCGAGATAGAGCACGAAGGCGACGACGAGGACGGCGATGACCACCAGGCCGGTATCGCCGAAGGACTGGAACATCGAGAAGGCGATGCCGGTGTTGTAGGTGCGGAACAGCGCCAGGAAAGGCAGGAGATCGACCTTCTCCTGGAAAGCGAGGCCGCCCTCCACCAACTGCTTGATCCACTGGTCGAGCGCGATGGCGACGACGGTCAGCAGGGCATACGGGGACCAGGACCTCACGATTTGTTGCCCTCTTCCTTGCCCAAGATCTTGTCCGGAAACCGGACGCCGCTTTTTGGGATCATGGTCTAGTCCGGCCCCAGCTTCAGCGCACCGCGGCGGATCTCGAACAGCATGATGCCGGTGGCGACCGCCAGGTTGAGTGAATCGGCGCGACCGGCCTGCGGAATCCTGAGCAGCCGGTCGCAGCTTTCGGCCAGGCTGTCGGGCAGGCCCTGCTGCTCGTTGCCCATCAAAAGCAGCACCGGCCCCCGGGTGAAATCGACCGAGCGGTAGTCGACCGCGCCCTTCAGATGCGTGCCGGCGACGAGGCCCGGAAAGCCCTTGCGCCAGGCGAGAAAAGCCTCCGGCGTCGCCTTTGCCACCGGCACGGCGAAGATCGAACCCATCGTGGCGCGCACGGTCTCGACGGAAAACGGGTCGGTCGTGTCGCCGACCAGGATGACGCCCTTGGCGCCGACCGCATCGACGGTGCGGATGACGGTGCCGAGATTGCCGGGGTCGCGCACCCGGTCGAGCGCCACCCAGACGTCGCCGTCCGAAGCGCGGATCTCCTTCAGTGGCAGGACCTTTTGGGCAAAGACGCCGACCACCATTTGCGGGTTGTCGCGGCGGGTGATCGCCGTCAGCACCTTTTCGGAGACTTCAAGCACGGTGCCGCCGGCGGCGACGGTGCGCGCCGCGACCTTTTCCACCGCCGCGTTGCCGCGTCCGGCCTTGGCGAAGACCAGCGTCTTGATCGACCAGCCGAGGTCGAGCGCGTCGATGACCAGCTTCAGGCCTTCGGCCATGAAGGCATTCTGCTGGTCGCGGAATTTCTTCAGCGCCAGCGCCTTGATGTCCTTGACGAGCGGGTTGGCAAGGCTGGTGACTTCCTTGACCTGGCCGACGGCGCGCGAGCTCTCATAAGCGTTCATTCAGGCCACCCAGCGCGAGAACAGCGAGGTCGACAGCGCGCGGCCGGCAGACTTCTCGCGGATGATCAGCTCGCCCGATTCGACCGTGCCGCCCATCCCGGCGAAGGTGTCGCGCATCAGGGCATGGATGGCGAAGAAGGAGGCGCGGATCGAATAGGCGGTGAGCACCACGGCAAGCGGCTTCGGCGTCAGGATCGAGCGGCAGAGGTCGGTCAGGCCGGGCAGGTCCTCGAACAGTTGCCAGACCTCGCCCTTCGGTCCTCGGCCATAGGCCGGCGGGTCGAACAATACGATGTCGTAGCGGCTGCCACGGCGCTCCTCGCGCTCGGCGAATTTCACCGCGTCCTCGACGATCCAGCGGATCGGCTTGTTGGAGAGCCCCGCCATCTCCTGGTTCTCGCGGGCCCAGCCGATCGCTTTCTTGGACGCATCGACATGAGTGACCTCGGCGCCGGCGCGCGCCGCGACCAGCGAGGCGAGGCCGGTATAGCCGAACAGGTTGAGCACCTTGACCGGCCGCCTGGCCGCCGCGATCAGCCCGGCCATATGGTCCCAGTGCGAGGCCTGCTCGGGGAAGACGCCGACGTGCCGAAACGAGGTGAAGCGGCCGAGATAGTCGATGCCGTCATGCTTCATCGGCCAGGTCTCGCCGAGCGGTGTTCGCGGAAAACGCCAGCGGCCGATGCCTTCCTCGTCGGTGTCGCCGGTGAAGATGGCGTCGGCGCGCTCCCAGTCCCTGGCCGGCAGCGCCCTTTGCCAGATCGCCTGGCCCTCCGGCCGCACGATGCGGTAGGGGCCGTACTGCTCGAGCTTCTGGCCGGCGCCGCTGTCGAGCAACGCATAATCGGCATTGGGCGCCACTTCGAGGATCAGCGGCAGCCGCTCTGCAGGCGGCAAGCCATCGCGACGCGCAAGGACGCGCGGTGCGGATTTGGGCTCCGATCGCTCCGGAGTCTTGGCCTCATGCCGTTCGCCCGACCTAATCGGTGGTCTCGTTGCCGTGTGCTCCTGGCGCGGCCGCACGGGTTCGGCCCCGCCCTTTGCGGGCGGACGGTTGTCGCGGCGTTTGTCGCGAAAAGACTTCAAGCAGGAGCATCTCCGGGACCGAGTGGCCGCTTTTGGCATGAGGGCCGCGGCGGTGCAACAAGCGATGATGGTCATGCTGTGGCCGCCACGGACTTGTGTTTTTGCGCGTTTCGTCTATGAGGGCCGGCTTGTTGTTTCTGGAATGGGAGCGAAAGATGACGAACATCTTCACAGCGCACCCCGCAGGGGTTCCGGCGTAAGCCAGCGTCTTGCTGCCTGCCGCCGGTCGAACGGATGCCTGAAGGCGTCCGACACCGGACCTGTATCCAGAAGTGTTCCATCATGGGCAATCTTATCGGGGGCCTCGGCCCCTCTTCGTCGTGCGCCGCACCGGCTGCGCATATCCAGCATTGTTTTTCGCCGCAGACATGGATCGAGGGCGCGGCGCTCGAGCAACTCAGGCACGTCGCGGCCTTGCCCGGCGTCACCTCGGTTGCGGCCTTTCCAGACCTGCATCCCGGCAAATACGGCCCGACCGGCATTGCCGTGTTGTCGCAGCGCTTGCACCCGCAGCTGATCGGCAACGACATCGGCTGCGGCATGTCGCTGTTCGAACTCGACTTGCCGCTGCGCAAGCTCAAGATCGACAAAGCGGCCGAGCGTCTGCGCCAGCTCGAGGCGGAGGATGTCTTCGATCCGGCCGAGGCACTTGGCCGATCGGATCTGCCGCCGGATCTCTATCCCGAGGCTTTGGGTACGATCGGCGGCGGCAACCATTTTTGCGAACTGCAGGCGGTCGATGAGACGATCGGCGCTGCCGGCGAAAGCCTGTTCGACCACCAGAAACTCTATCTGCTGGTGCATTCCGGCTCGCGCGGCCTGGGCGCGTATGTCTTCGGGCAGATGCTCGAAGGCCAATCCGCGCTCACGGCCGGGCTCGATCCCGACAGCGCGGACGGCATGCACTGGCGCCGCCAGCATGATGTCTGCGTCGCCTGGGCTTCGCTCAACCGCAACCTGATCGCGGAGCGTGCGGCAAGCGTGCTGAAAAGCGATGTTCGGCTGGTCGCCGACATTCCGCACAACCTTGTGCGCGAACGGGTTGACGGCCTGGTGCACCACAAGGGTTCGGCTGCGGTTGCAGCCGGAGACATTGCGCCGATCGCAGGGTCGCGGGCAAGCCTGAGTTATGTCGTGCAGGCCCGCGATGGCACGGGTTTGTCGCTGGGCGGGATTTCGCATGGCGCCGGCCGCAAGTACGACCGCGCCACGATGCATGGCCGCGTCGGCCGCAACAGGTCGGAGCGCGACGCGCTGTTGCGAAACGCCTGGGGCGGGCAACTGATCTGCGACGATCGCAACCTGGTCATCGAGGAGGCAGCGACCGCCTACAAGGATGCCGGCCAGGTGGTGCGGGACCTCGCCGAGGCGGGCCTGGTAGTGGCACTGGCGGCGATGAAGCCGCTGGTGACCTACAAGAAGGCTGTCGAAGGTCCGCCCGACCGGACACGCGGTAAACCGATCCGTGACCGCCAGGGAAGGAGGGATCGCCATGCCCGCGATTGATCTTCTGGTCACCTCCGGAAGCGGCCCGGCGGAATGCCGCGTCGCGCTGATGGCGCTGGTTGGCATCATCGAAGCCGAGGCCGACAGGCGCGGCTGCACGATCGATGTAACCTTCGGCCACAAGCCGGATAGGCACGGCGCCAAATCCGCTCTGCTCGGTCTCGATGGCGCGAACGCCGCCGCGGTGGCGGCGGAATATTGCGGCACCGTCAAATTCGTCTTCAAGAGCCCAGTGCGCCCGGGCCACAAACGCCAGAACTGGTTTGTCGGCGTGAAGACGGTGGATCTGGCGGCGGCAGCGCCTACCGAGGCTTCGATCGCGGCTTCCGATGTGCGCTTTGAAACGCTGCGCGCCGGCGGTCCCGGCGGCCAGCATCAGAACACCACCGACAGTGCGGTGCGCGCCGTCCATCTGCCAACAGGCATTGTGGTGACGGCACGCAACGAGCGCTCGCAGCACCGCAACAAGGCGATCGCGCTGCGGCGGCTGGAAGCGATGCTGCGGGTTCTCGCCGACCGCGAGGCCGAACAGTCGAAGGCGGAAATCTTCATCGCCAACAAGGCGCTGGAGCGCGGTAATGAGGTCAAGGTGTTTCGCCTCTGAGCGGGCATCTCTGAGCAAAGTGGGCGTGGCCGAGTCGCGGGATGTGGATCGTCCTGGCTTCCTGCCGCGCCCATGCGGTCCTATCGTGGAGTTGGTCCCAAGTCCCGAGAATCATGTCCCGTTCCGAACGTCTGCTCGACCTGATCCAGATCCTGCGCCGTCACCGCCGGCCGGTCAGCGGCCGCACGCTCGCCGGCGAAATGGGCGTCTCCATCCGCACGCTCTACCGCGACATCGCGACGCTGCAGGGGCAGGGCGCGCCGATCGAGGGCGAGGCAGGGCTGGGCTATGTGCTGAAGCCCGGCTTCATGCTGCCGCCGCTGATGTTTACCGACGAGGAGATCGAGGCCATCGTGCTGGGCTCCCGTTGGGTCGCCAAGCAGCCGGACAGGCGGCTTTCAGCCGCCGCGACCGATGCGCTGGCCAAGATCGCGGCCGTGCTGCCGGACGACCTGCGCGAGGATCTCGACGCCACCACGCTGCTGGTCGGGCCGGGCGCCGAGGCCACCGAAGGCATCGACCTCAGCCTGGTGCGCCGGGCCATCCGCGACGAGCGCAAGCTCGGTTTCCTCTATCGCGATGCCTCGGGTGCTGGCTCGGAACGCACGGTCTGGCCCTTCGCGCTCGCCTTCTTCGACAAGGTGCGGGTGGTGGTGGCCTGGTGCGAGACGCGGCAGGATTTTCGCCACTTTCGCGCCGATCGCATTTCTGGGCTCAATGCCACGGATATACGCTATCCGCGCCGGCGGCAGGCTCTACTCAAGGCGTGGCGAGCGACGCTGGACGCACCAAAGCGCGGGCCAGAGGCCTGACGTTTCTTTCCGCGCTCTTGCAAATGACTGCTGCCAGAATCTGACAGTGGGGCGGCCTATGCTCCTCCAATCGAAACCCTGGAGAGCAGACATGAACACCCCAAATTTCATTATCCTCTATGTCGACAGCCCGGAGCGGAGCGGCGCCTTCTACGGCGCGCTGCTCGGGCGGCAGCCGGTCGAGGCGTCGCCGACCTTCGTGCTGTTCGTGCTCGACAACGGCTTCAAGCTCGGGCTGTGGTCGCGCCACACGGTGGAGCCGGCGGCGGCGGCCGCGGGCGGCGGAGCCGAGCTCGTCTTTGCGCAGGACACGCCGGCCGCGGTCGACGCTGCCCATAGGGACTGGGCCGGGCGCGGCCTGAAGATCCTGCAGGCGCCGACGGACATGGATTTCGGCCGCACCTTCGTCGCGCTCGATCCCGACAACCACCGGCTGCGCGTCTATTGGCTGAACGATGGAGAGCAGGGATGAGTGCGCACTGGATCGCCGTCGCCTCGGCGGCGCATGTCAGGATCGGTCGCGAAGGCGGCTTCATGCAGGTCAATCATGGCAAGGCGCCGCCGCTGCGCCGCGTCAAGCCGGGCGACGGCATCGTCTACTATTCGCCGAGCACGGTCCTCGGCGAAAAGGACGGCCTGCAGTCTTTCACCGCCTTCGGCACGGTGCGCGACGGCGAGCCCTACCAGGGCTACATGGGCGCCGGCTTCACGCCGTTCCGGCGCGATGTCGACTGGGCGAAGGCTGAGGAAGCGCCAATCAAGCCGTTGCTCGACCGGCTCGACTTCACCGCTGGCAAGGCGAACTGGGGCTACCAGTTCCGTTTCGGCCTGTTTTCAATCAGCGCGCATGATTTTGCGCTGATCGCCGGGGCAATGGGTGCTGAACTGGCGAGCGAGCCTATCGCTTGAGCGCCTCGTAGACGGCGATGCCGGCGGCGAGGTCCTCGAGCGCGGCGCCGACCGACTTGAACAGAGTGATCTCGCCATCGCCTTGCCGACCCGCTTTCTCGCCGCGCGCCAGCTCATGCAGGTCGGCGATGATGGCGTCCGGCTTGAGCACGCCGGAGGCCAGCGGCTGGACGATGTCGCCCGCTTCCTTGGTGGCGCCGGCGCGGGTGTCGACATAGACGCGGGCGCGCCGGATCGCTTCGTCGTCGCTTTCGCGCATCGTCGGCGTGAAGCCGCCGACAAGGTCGACATGAGCGCCCGGCTTCAACAGCGCGCCCTTGACCAGCGGCTGGGTGGTGATGGTCGCCGAGGAGACGATGTCGGCCTCGGCAAGCTCGGCGTCGAGATCGCCGGCGGCGCTGGCCGGGAGCCCTTCGGCACGCAAGCCGGCGGCGACCTTCTCGGCATTGGCAGGCGTGCGGTTCCAGATGCGGATGCTGTCGATCGGCCGCACCGCCGAATGCGCCTTGGCGAGGAAGGTCGACAGCGCGCCGGCGCCGACAACCAGCAGCCGTGAGGCGTCCTTGCGGGCGAGATAGGAGGCGGCAAGCGCCGAGGCGCACGCGGTGCGCCATTGCGTCAGCCGCTGGCCGTCGATCAGCGCCTCCGGCTCACCGGTTGCGCCGTCGAGCAACAGGTAGAGCCCCATCACGGCCGGCTTGCCGATGGCATTGTTGTCAGGCGAGACAGTGACGATCTTGACGCCGATATGGCCGCCTGCCGAGGTGCCGGCGGCGTTGAAGTCGGTCCAGGCCGGCATCAAAAGCAGCGTCGAGGCGGCGCCATCGGGACGGTCGACCGTGTGATGGTGACGGACCGGCTGCACGGCGCCGTCGCGGAAAGCGGTGCGCAGCGTCTCGACCAGCCCGGGAAAGGTGAGCGCCTGGTCGACCTCGGCGGCCGAAATGGTCAGCATGAGAGACTCCGTGGAGTGAAGGCGCGCCCGGGAAGCCGCAAATCTTGCGGCATCCGTTTCGTGCCCAAAGGCTTCAGGCGGTCGGCTTCGGCAGGGCTGCACCCTGCGGCGACTGGGGCGCGTGGCTGACCGCCTGGCGCAGGTTCTCGGCCTCGACGCCGCGCTGGCGCGCCAGCTTGCGGTAGCGGCCCTGCTTCACCCAGGTTGCCAAGCTGCCGACGATCATGCCGATGGCGAGAGCCAGGAAAAGGAAGACGAAGAGCGGCAGCTTCAGCGTCAGCGCGGGATTGCCGGGGTTGAACGGGTCGAGCGTGAAGGCAATCGGCTCGCGGTTGGCGACGGCGAGCGCGATCAGGATCACGGCCAGCGGCACGAAGACAACGACGAGCATGAAGCGGTTGAACATCTGATTTCCTGTCGAAAGCAGGCCTGTCGGAGGGCCGGCGCGTGAACTCGCGCCTATTTGCCGCCGTTCAGCCTTTCGCGCAATTCCTTGCCGGTCTTGAAGAACGGCACCCACTTCTCCTCGACCTCGACGGATTCGCCGGTGCGCGGGTTGCGACCGGTGCGGGCGGGACGATTTTTCACCGAAAAAGCGCCGAAACCACGCAGCTCGACCCGGTTGCCCTCGGCAAGCGCGTCGGTGATCTCGTCGAAGATCGCACCCACGATGTTTTCGACGTCGCGCAGGAAAAGATGCGGATTGCGCGTGGCAATGATTTGCACAAGCTCTGATTTGATCATGAGAACGGCTCCCCGGAAAGCACTTCGGTCAAATTATGCGGATGATTTTATTTGCTTTTTCGCTCGCCTCGAACGGCGCGTCAAGGGTGCCAGACCGAGACGAGACCGTCAAGAAACAAGCGGTCGGCTCCAATTTCGTGAATGACGTCGTCGCCGGCGTCGGGCAGGCCGAGCGCGCCGGCGATGGTTTTCGCCATCGTCTTGGAGAACAGGAAGCCGCCGCGCCTCTCAGTGTCCTTCCATTCCACCACCTTGAGCTTGGCGTCGACGCCCTTGGTCGACAGCCAGTCGATCGCCTCGGTCTCGCCGCCGACGGCGTCGATCAGATGGTTTGCGAGAGCCTGGCGGCCGGTGAAGATCGAGCCGTCGGCAAGCGCCAGCGCCTGCTCGTGGGTCATCTTGCGGCGGTCGGCGACAATGCCGACGAACCAGTCATAACTGTCGAGGATGAGCTTGCGGACCATGGCGCGCTCGTCGTCGTTGGTCGGCTTGAAGGGCGAGGGCGAGGCCTTCAGCGGCGAGGACTTGACCTCCTCGAGCTTGATGCCGAGCTTGTCCATCAGGCCGCTGACGTCCGGATATTGGATCAGCACGCCGATCGAGCCGACAATCGAGGATTTGCGGGCGACGATATGATCGGCGGCGCTGGCTATCATGTAGCCCGCCGATGCCGCGAGCGTGCCGACCTCCGCCACGACCGGCTTGTCGGCGGCGAGCTTGCGCACCTCCTCGAAGATCGATTCACCGCCGACCGTGGTGCCGCCGGGCGAATCGATCGACAGGATGACGCCCTTCACCTTCGAGGACTCCCGGATGGTCTCCAGCCGCTTGATCAGCTCCTCGTCCTCGGTGATGGTACCCTCGATCCTGACCTTGGCGATGTGGTCGACAGCCTGGCCGGTGAAGTCGTCGCGATAGACCCAGGTCGACAGCGCGATCAACGCGATGGCCGCGACGGCGAGCGCGGCAACACGCCAGAACGTCAATTTGCGGCGCAAGCGGCGGCGGTCGATCAGGTCGTCGGCTCTCATTGCCATGGTCAGCCTCTCGGTCGGTGGGAAGACATGCTTTTAAAGCAAGCGCCAGCGCCCGGCTACCGTTTCGTGGTAGGGTTGCGTCAAAGCGCCCGCGCGATGCGAGCCGGCGTTTCATGAAATTTTAACGCCGCCCGTCCGTATCTGCTATGAAGTGCGTAGATTGTGTCGACTTCACTTTCGTTTGTACGGCGGAAGCTGTCACATTTTTGCGGTTTTCCTCCGCTTGTGCTTGCTTACGGGGGCCGGCATCCCACCTATAGGCGGTGATTTGGCGGGGCAAGGGTTTATTAGAAATTAGTCATGCTAGCGCGATCGAACGAAACGACCAATGCCGAGACGGCTTTGGCGCCAGCGGCGCCAGCCGCCACGCGGGGTGATGCGTTCGACCTCGCGCAGCGGCATTCGCGCCGCGTGCGCGTGCTGAAATTCGCCGTGCCGCTGGTTGCGGCTGTGATCGCCATTGCCTTTCCGGTCTACTCCTATCTTGCAGCCCCGGTGTCGATCTCGGTGCAGGCCGAAGGCAGCGCCTTCGCCGATGGCAAGCTGGTGATGGCCAATCCCAAGCTCAACGGCTTCACCAAGCAGAAGCTGCCCTATTCGCTGACGGCGCTGCGCGCCATACAGGACGTCGGCAAGCAAGGCATCATCGACCTGGAAGGCATCAATGCCAAATTGCCGTTGACGCCTGACAACGTGGCGACCGTCAACGCCACGCGCGGAGTCTACGACCGCGACGGCAACACGATGAGCCTGACCAGCGACATCACGGTGACGACGACCGACGGCATCGAAGCGAAGCTCAAATCGGTCTTCCTCGACATGGGCAAAGGCACTATGAAGACGGATGAACCGGTCGATGTCAGCCGTGGCGGATCGCGGATCACGGCGGATTCGATGGCGGTCCAGGACAATGGCAAGGTTCTGGTCTTCGAAAACAAAGTGCGCGTCAACATCGATCCCGCCAGCTTGAAGGCGGCAGAGCAACGGAGCGGAGAATCGAATGCGTCGCAGTAGTTCGGCACGGCTTTTGGGCGCGGTCTCGGTGCTGCTGCTGCTGGGCGTGGCGCCGTCGCTCGCCCAGTCCGGCGCGACCAGCCAGGTCTCCGGCCTCAAGCTCTCCGGCGACCAGCCAATCCAGATCGAGAGCGACAAGCTCGAGGTCCGCCAGGCCGACAGCGTCGCCGTGTTCAGCGGCAACGTCACCGTGACGCAGGGGCCGACCACGCTCAAGGCCGGCAAAATGACGGTCTACTACGTCAAGGATCCCAATGCCGCCAAGGGCGCGGCCGCCGGTGCATCGGCGATGACCGGCTCGGCCAACATCGACCACCTGGTGGTCGACAACAAGGTCTACATGAAATCGAACGACCAGATCGCCACCGGCGACAATGGCACTTTCGACATGAAGACGCAGGTGCTCGTCCTTTCCGGCAAGGAAGTGGTGCTGTCCCAGGGCCCCAACGTGCTGAAGGGCTGCAAGCTCACCGTGCAGATGAAGAGCGGCCTCGCCCAGGTCGACGGCTGTGGCGGGCGCGTCATCATGTCGATGACGCCGCCGCCGAAGTCGGGAGCGCCGAAGCAATAATGTCTGGCGTATCGTCGCTGCTGGCCCGCCTTCCGGGGTGGGCCGCCGGCAAACCAGCGGCGCCGGCGACGGTTTCCGTCGATTCCGCGAAATTCAAGGGCACCTTGATCGCCAAGGGCCTGACCAAGAGCTACAAGGGCCGCAAGGTCGTCAGTGGCGTGACGCTCGGCGTGCGCGCCGGCGAGGCAGTTGGGCTGCTCGGCCCCAACGGCGCCGGCAAGACAACCTGCTTCTACATGGTTACCGGTCTGGTGCCCGTGGACGAAGGCACGATCGAGATCGACGGTTTCGACGTCACCTCGATGCCGATGTACCGCCGCGCCCGCCTCGGCATCGGCTACCTTCCGCAGGAAGCCTCGATCTTCCGGGGCTTGAGCGTCGAGCAGAACATCCGCGCCGTGCTGGAAGTGGTGGAAAAGAGCCGCAAGGAACGCGAGCGCAGCCTCGACGAACTGCTCGAGGAATTCCACATCAGCCATCTGCGCAAGGCACCGTCGATGTCGCTGTCCGGCGGCGAAAGGCGGCGCCTGGAGATCGCGCGCGCTCTCGCCACGCGCCCGGCCTACATGCTGCTCGACGAGCCTTTCGCCGGCATCGACCCGATCGCGGTGGCCGACATCCAGCAGCTGGTGCGGCATCTTACGGCGCGCGGCATCGGCGTGCTGATCACCGACCACAATGTGCGCGAGACGCTCGGCCTGATCGACCGCGCCTATATCATCCACGCCGGCCAGGTGCTGACGCATGGCCGCGCCGACGAGATCGTCGCCAATGCCGATGTGCGGCGCCTCTATCTCGGCGAGGGTTTTACCCTCTAAACAAGAAACCCAGGTTTCGGCGCAATTTTTCGGTGATTTTCGGGATTCTTGTCCGATTTTTGCCTGAGATAACGCTCCGGTAAGCGGGTTTTGCTACCGTTTCCCTTGACAAGCAAAAGCTGGGCCAGTTTGGTGGTTCGGCCGGAAAATCTGTCCCGGCTGGTCCTGTGCGTAGACGAGGCGTTTGAAAACCAACCATGGCGCTGGCGGCGAAACTACAGCTACGGCAGTCCCAGTCGCTGGTGATGACGCCGCAACTGATGCAGTCGATCCGGCTGCTGCAGCTTACCCATGTCGAGCTTGAACGCTTCATCGACGACGAGATCGAGCGCAACCCGCTGCTGGAGCGCGCCGAGCCGCAGGACGACGCGGCGAGCGACCAGGCGCAGAAGAGCGATGCCGCGCCGGAGCCAGCAGCTGATGGCGACTGGTTCGAAGCCGAAACGCAATGGAGCGCCGAGGCGATCTCGGACAAGCTCGACTCCTCGCTGGAGAATATGTTTCCCGACGATCCCGGCACCAGCGAGCGGCTCGGTCCGGACCTCACCGCGCAATGGAAATCGGCTTCCGGCAGCGGCATGGGCGTGTCCTCGTTGGAAGGTTTCGATGTCGGCGACATGGCGGCCACAGCGATCACGCTGCGCGAGCATGTCGGCGAGCAGATCGCGCTCGCCTTTGCCGATCCGGCGGCGCGGCTGATCGCCGGCGAGCTTGGCGACGGCCTCGACGAGGCCGGCTATCTGCGCGCCGACATGGGCGAGATCGCGGCTCGCCTCGGCGCCAGCGAAGCGACTGTGGCCAAGGTGCTCGGCATCTGCCAGACATTCGAGCCGGCCGGCCTGTTTGCCCGCGACCTCGCCGAATGCCTGTCGCTGCAGCTTGCGGTGCGCGACCGGCTCGATCCGGCGATGCAGGCGCTGGTCGCCAATCTCGAGCTGCTCGCGCGGCGCGATTTCCAGGCGCTGAAGCGGATCTGCGGCGTCGACGAGGAGGATCTCCTGGATATGCTGGCCGAGATCCGGGCGCTCGATCCGCGGCCCGGAATGGCGTTTTCGGGCGGCGCCAGCGACGCCATCGTCGCCGATGTCGAGGTGCGCGCCGCCAATGACGGAAGCTGGACGGTCGAGCTCAATGCCGAGACGCTGCCGCGCGTCCTGGTCGACAATGTCTATTTCGCCAGGGTTTCGGGCCACGCCAAAGGCCAGGCGGAGAAGGACTTCCTGGCCGAATGCCTGCAGAATGCCAACTGGCTGACGCGCAGCCTCGACCAGCGGGCAAAGACCATCCTTAAAGTCGCTTCGGAGATCGTGCGCCAGCAGGACGCGTTCCTCGTCCATGGCGTGCGGCACTTGAAGCCGCTCAATCTGCGCACGGTGGCCGATGCCATCGGCATGCACGAATCGACGGTGAGCCGGGTCACGGCGAACAAATACATGCTGACGCCGCGCGGTGTGTTCGAACTGCGCTATTTCTTCACCGCCTCGATCGCTTCGGCGGGCGGTGGCGACGCGCATTCCTCGGAGGCGGTGCGCGACCGCATCAAGCAGCTGATCGACGAGGAAAAGCCTGTCGACGTGCTCTCCGACGACGCCATCGTCGACATGCTGAGGGAAAGCGGTGTCGACATCGCCCGGCGCACGGTCGCCAAGTACCGGGAAGGCATGAACATTCCCTCCTCCGTGCAGCGGCGGCGCGAGAAGCGGGCGCTGGCCAGCGCCGGCCGCTGATCGCAGCTTCGACACGGTGGCGCCACGGCCGGATTTCCACAGTTTTCAAGCTTCATTGACAAGCTGCAATGAAGTGTCTAGAAGCCCGCCCGCATGAGGCGGGTCTGATGCCCGCAGCGGATGGGTCCGTCACGGCGAAGGCTTCGCGACGGCCAAGAAGGCAACTTGTGATCAACCGGAAAGTTCGGATTTAAAATCGGCGCGAGCGCCGCCGCAAAGCTTGTGCGCGCGGACCACGAGTATAAACTCGGGACAGTTTGAAGCCTGAGCAAGGAAGGTCAGTTTTCAGATGAAACTGCGCATTTCGGGAAAACACATGGACATCGGCGATGCGTTCCGTACGCGCATCAACGACCGTGTCGGCGAAGCGATCGGAAAATATTTCGATCGCGGTTTTTCGGGGCATGTCACGGTCATCAAATCGGGGTCGCGCTTTTCGGCCGACTGCATGATCCGGCTCGATTCCGGCGCCTCATTGCAGGCGACGGGCGACGCGCAGGACCCCACGCTTGCCTTCGAGGCGGCGGCTGATCGCCTCGAAACCCGCCTGCGGCGCTACAAGCGCCGCCTGAAATCGCACAATTCCGGCAATGGCAATGGCGAGCCGACCGACATCGCCTATACGGTGATGGCGCCGCTCGCTGACGACGACGAGGAGATCCCGGAGAATTTCGCTCCGGCGGTCGTTGCCGAATCGACAATGACGCTGCGCACCATGTCGGTGGCGTCGGCCGTCATCGAGCTCGACACCAAGGACAGCCCGGTCTTCGTGTTCCGCAATGCCGGGAACGAGCATCTTAACATCGTCTACCGCCGGCCGGATGGGAACATTGGCTGGATCGATCCGTCCACGACCAAGGTCGCACAGGGATAGCAGCCAGCCGCGCGAGGGGGCGAGGACTGGCTGCGGCGGGCGAACAAGGGATTTTTCAAGCATGGATCTGAGCGATCTGATCAACGTTCCGGCGATCATGCCGGCGTTGAAGGCGAACTCCAAGAAACAACTGCTGCAATTGTTGTCCGAGAGGGCGGCGGCGATTTCGGGCATTCCGGAGCGGGAAGTGTTCGACACCATCCTGCAGCGCGAGCGGCTTGGCTCCACCGGCGTCGGCAACGGCATTGCCATACCGCATGGCAAACTCGCCGGGGTGAAGCGCATTGCCGGCGTTTTCGCCCGGCTCGAAACGCCGGTCGATTTCGAGGCGCTGGACGACCAGCCGGTCGACCTGGTGTTTCTGCTGCTTGCGCCCGAGGGTGCCGGCGCCGATCACCTCAAGGCCCTGTCGCGCATCGCGCGCGTGCTGCGCGACGCCGACACGGTGGCCAAGATCAGGGGCACGCGCGACGCGGTGGCGATCCACGCGCTGTTGTCGGACACGCAGGCCTCGCACGCGGCCTGAAGTTTTTCGGATGAAAGTTCCAGAGGGCCGCCCTGGGCGGCCCTTGCCATTTGAATCCTGACAGGCCGCCTTTAGTGGATGGCGACGGTGGTCAGGTCGTTCTCCATCGCGCCCGCCAGCGCCCGGTCACGGGCGTCCGAGAGCAGGATCGGCTGGCCATTGGCGGCAAACAGCGCCCACAGTTCCAGGCCGGGCGCGATTTCGCCGAGGCCGGGGAAGCGGCCGCGCAGATCGTCGCTCGAGACTTTCCTGAGATAGGCGACCGAGCCTTCGCCGAGATGGGCGAATTCGCCGCTGGTCATGGTCAAGGTTTCGTCGGTTCTGGTCATTTCAAGCCTCCTTGGCGCGAGGACGCCGTCCAAGGCCGCCCCGCATGAGAGCCATCGGTAAAGATCAGTCTTTCACCGATATGTTTATTTTCCGTACCAGCCGCTCGACCTCCGGCCGATCGAGATCGATCGACAACAGGCCGTTCTTCAGCTCCGCCGCGATCACCCGCATGCCGTCGGCCAGCACGAAGCAGCGCTGGAACTGGCGCGCGGCGATGCCGCGGTGAAGGAATTCGCGCTCGGTATCGTCGGTCTGACGGCCGCGCACGATCAGCTGGTTCTCCTCCGTCGTGACATCGAGGTCGCTTTCGGCGAAACCGGCGACGGCGAGCGTGATGCGCAGCCTTTCGGCCATGCCGTCGGCCCCGCTGAGGCGCTCGATGTTGTAAGGAGGGTAGCTGTCACCGGACTTCGCCAGGCGCTCGAGCGTCTTTTCCATGGTGTCGAAGCCCAGGAGAAGCGGGCTCGAAAAGGGCGTCATTCGGCTCATGTTACAGTGTCCTCTAGAGAGCGACATAAACTGGAAAAACCCGGATGGCATTTTTCCCGATTGTCTTGATATGGTCCGCCGCGCGGACAAGTTCAAGCCATCACAAACCCCGCCCAAAAACCCCGCCCAAAAAGACTCCCAGAAGGAATTGAAATGCCGCAGTCACGCAAGATCATCATCGACACGGATCCCGGCCAGGACGACGCCGTCGCCATATTGCTGGCGCTCGGCAGCGCCGAGCTGGAGATCGTCGGCATCACCGCCGTTGCAGGCAATGTGCCGCTGAAACTGACCGAGAAGAACGCGCGCAAGATCTGCGAGCTGGCCGGCCGGCCGGACATCAAGGTCTATGCCGGTGCCATCCGGCCGCTGACGCGCGAGCTCGTCACCGCCGAGGAAGTGCATGGCAAGACCGGCCTCAACGGGCCGCAGCTGCCCGATCCGAAGATGCCGCTTCAGGATCAGTACGCCGTCGATTTCATCGTCGAGACGCTGATGCGCGAAGACAGCGGCACCATCACGCTCTGCCCGCTCGGACCGCTCACCAACATCGCGCTGGCGCTGATCCGCGAGCCGCGGATTGCGGCGCGCATCAAGGAGATCGTGCTGATGGGCGGTGGCTTCTTCGAGGGTGGCAACGTCACGCCGTCCGCCGAATTCAACATCTATGTCGACCCGCAGGCCGCCGATGTGGTGTTCAAGTCCGGCATTCCGATCGTGATGATGCCGCTCGACGTCACCCATAAGGCGCTGACCACCGCCAAGCGCACGCAGGCCTTTCGCAACCTCGGCACCAAGGTGGGCCTAGCGACGGCCGAGATGCTGGAGTTCTTCGAGCGTTTCGACGAGGAGAAATACGGAACCGACGGCGGGCCGCTGCACGATCCTTGCGTGATCGCGTATCTGCTCAAGCCCGAGCTGTTCAAGGGCCGCAACTGCAACGTCAGCGTCGAGACCTCTTCCGAGCTGACCATGGGCATGACCGTCATCGACTGGTGGGGCGTGACCAAGCGGGAAAAGAACGCCATGGTGATGCACGACATCGACCATGACGCATTCTTCGCGCTGCTGGTGGAGCGGCTGGGGCGGCTTTAGGGCCGCCTTTCTCCTTCCCCCCTTGTGGGGGAAGGTGGCCTCGCGAAGCGAGGTCGGATGAGGGGTGTTCCAGGGAACGCCAACGCCTCACTCCGCTGGAACAACCCTCATCCGTCTCGGCGCTAGCGCGCCGATCCACCTTCTCTCACAAGGGAAGAAGGAAGAGCGCTCTCCACCAGTCATTCCGGAAACCGATAGAAGACGAAGCCGTTGTCGCGCGTGACGCGCTCGATGCCGACACGTGAGCCGATCATACGCAGTCGATCGTCGTCGACGAGAAGGGATGAGCCGTCGTCAAGCAAAAGCAGGTAGTTGATGCGGCCATGTCCCCACTGGGCACTTCTCACTGTTGCATCGATGGCGGCAACCCACCGGATCGGGCTAGCGGCATTCGTCCAGCTGGTCAGGGCCGCGGGAATTGCCATGAGCAGAACGGCGATCAGGATCACGCCGAGTGCGTTCCTTTTCACATCCGCAATAGTCCAAGACACCGGCATGAATCCCCGCCTGAGGATTCATGTAATAGACAGAAGGTCGACTTTCAATCGGCCTTCTTCTTCCAGAAGATTGCCGTTCGCGTCTTAGCTTGCTGCCGCGATTACTTCGCCTTCGAGAAGGCCAGCCAGAGACCGCCACCGACCAGGAAGCTGCCGCTGATGCGGGACATCAGCTTGACGCGGCTGGCCGACAGCAGCCGACCGGCGCGGCTGGCGGCAAGCGCGTAGGTCGAATCCGACATGGCGGCAAAGATCATCGCGGTCAGGCCCATGACCACGATCTGCAGCGTGTAGTTGCCCTGCGGCGCGATGAACTGCGGGAAGAAGGCGCCGAAGAACACCAGTGTTTTCGGATTGCTGATCGCCACCAGGAAACCCTGCAGGAAGAAGCCGCCGCGCGGCTTCCTGGCCGACCCGTCGGGGTTCAGCGTGCCTTTCGAACAGAACATCTGCACGCCCATCCAAATCAGATAGGCGGCGCCGATCAGCCTGACCCATTCGAACCAGTGGCCCATGCCTGATATCAGCGTGTTGAGGCCGATGCCGACGATGGCGATCATGATGGCGAGCCCGGCCTGCGTGCCGGCGACGTTGGCAAGGCCGGCGCGCGCGCCGTGGCGGATGCTGTTGGCGATGATCAGCGTGACGGTCGGTCCGGGCACCAGGATGATGACGATGCAGGCAAGGACGTAGGTGGCGTAAAGTTCCAGCGACATGGTCTTCCTCAAGCAGGATGGCGCCGATCCGGCGGCGGCCGGGCTCGATCAATGCACGGCGCCAACGTCGGCGCAAGCGCCAGCCTGCCACCGATAGCCGGCCTTCAGCTTGCCCCAGCCTGCCAGGGCAGCGTCGCCTCATAGGCCGCGCCGGCCCGCAGCACGGCGAGATCGCCGCGTGGCCGCCCGATCAGCTGCATGCCCATCGGCCGACCCTTGCCGTCGAAGCCGACCGGCACATTGAGCGCCGGACAGCCGCCCAGCGTGGCGAAGGCGGAGACCTGCATCCAGCGATGGTAGCTGTCCATGGCGCGACCGGCCACCTCACGCGGCCAGTGGATGGCGACCTCGAAAGGGAAGACCTGCGCGGTGGGCAACGCGACGAGGTCGAACTGGTCGAAGATCGACAGCAGCGTCCGGTGCCAGGACGAGCGCCGCACCGTTGCGGCGTGGACTTGCGGCGCGGTGAGGCGCATCGCCTGCTCCACCTCCCATACGGCTTCGGGTTTCAGCAGCCTGCGCTTGGCCGGATCGTCGTAGTGCGCCTTGAGCGCACAGCCGCTGCTCGACTGGCGCAGCGTGACGAAGGCCTGCCATAGCGCTTCGAAATCGACATCCGGCACCAGCGCCTCGCTGTGGAAGGAGGCATCGGCGAAACGGGCGAGCGCGGCCTGGCAAAGATCGAGGATGCCCGGCTCGACAGGCAGGTGGCCGGCGAGATCGCCAAGCCAGGCGATACGGCCGCCTGTCGCCTTGGTCCGCAATCCGTCGAGGAAGGAGCCTTGCTTGTCGTGCGACAGCGGGGCGCGCGGATGATAGCCCGCCTGCTCGTCGAGCAGCAGCGCGATGTCGCGCACGCTGCGACCCATCGGCCCTTCCACACCCATCTGCGCGTGGAAGACATCGATGTCCGGCCCGGCGGGGACCAGCCCCTGCGAGGGGCGGAAGCCATAGACGTTATTGTAGGCGGCGGGATTGCGCAGCGAGCCGCCGAAGTCGCTGCCGTCGGCGACCGGCAGCATGTCGAGCGCCAGCGCCACCGCCGCGCCGCCGCTCGATCCGCCGGCGGTCAAGGCCGGATCGAAGGCGTTGAGCGTCGGGCCGAACACATTGTTGTAGGTGTTGGAGCCAAGCCCGAATTCGGGAACGTTGGTCTTGCCGATGATGATGGCGCCCGCCTTGCGGACGCGCTCGACGAAGAAGTCGTCCTCGCCGGGGACGAAGTCGGCGAAGATCGGCGAGCCGAAGGAGGTTTTCAGGCCCTTGGTCAGCGCCAGATCCTTGATCGCAATCGGCAGGCCGAACAACGCCCCCGCCTCGCCGCCGCGCGCCAGATGGGCATCGGCGCTGTCGGCTTCGGCGAGGATGCCGGCCCGGTCGCGTAGCGACACGATGGCGTTGACCAGCGGGTTCACCGCCTCGATGCGATCGAGAAAGGCTGCGACCACCTCGCGCACCGCCAGGCGGCGCTGCCTGATCGCGCCGGCAAGCTCCACGGCGGACAGCCGGCAGATCTCGCCCGCGGGCGGGACGGCATGCTTGGTCTTGGGACGCATGGCCGTCACCGCGAGCCCGAGAGGGCGGCGTCGACATCTTTCGCCAACGGAATGGCCGGCTGCGCGCCCGGCTTCAGGCAGGCGAGCGAGCCGGCGGCGGCGGCGCGCGCGAGCGCCTGTTCGAGCGGCAGGCCCGCCGACAGGCTGGCACCGAAATAGCCGCAAAACGTGTCGCCGGCGCCGACCGTGTCGACCGGGGTTATCTCCAGCGCCGGCAAGGTCAGGAACGTGTCGGGCGTCGCGGCCAACACGCCATCGCCGCCGAGGGTGACGACGATAGTACGTCCGGTCTTGCCGGCATAATCGCGCATCCGCGCCGGGCGGTCACGGCCTCCGAGCGACAGCGCCTCGCCATAGAGATCGAATTCAGTCTCGTTGGCGACGGCATAGTCGGCCTTGCCCAGCAGGTTGGATGCCTCGGCGCGAAACGGCGCGGTGTTGAGCACGGTGACAGCGCTAGCGGCGCGTGCCGCCTCGAGCGTGGCATCGATAGTCTGCAGGGGGATCTCGTGCTGCAGCAGGACGACATCGCCCTTCTTCAGTTGCGCCTTGGCGATGTCGCCGGGCAGCACCGAATCGTTGGCGCCCGGCACCACGGCGATGACGTTCTCGCCATCGGCGCCGACCAGGATCAGCGCCGTTCCGGTCGAGGCGAAGCTTTCGTTGATGCCCGAGAGGTCCACCTTGCCGTCCTTGAGCAAAGCGAGCGCCTCGGCGGCGAAGCTATCCTTGCCGACCGCTCCGACCATGCGCACCTTGGCGCCGGCGCGGGCGGCGGCCAGCGCCTGGTTGGCGCCCTTGCCGCCGGGTGCGGTGGCGAAAGTGGATCCGCGCACCGTCTCGCCCGGCGCCGGCAAGCGGTCGACATTGGCGATGAGGTCGAGGTTGATGGAGCCGACAACGATAATCAAGAAGAGCCTCCTGCTGACTGCGCCGGAAGCTAGCCTGTAAGAGCGCCGCTTGCCAGCCCGCAGTAGGGTTCCGCGCCGGCTGCCACACGCTCATTCGCAGCGCACGGTGACCGTGCCCTGATAGTTGCCGGCCGGAAAGATGCCCGGCGACTTGGTGGCGGTGAGGTCGACCTGAATGGTGTGGGTGCCGTTGATCACCCGCTGCGGCGAACTGCCTGGAATGTCCGTGCCCGAGCCGTCGAGCCGGAAGACGGTCGCGAAGGTGACGTTGGTGTCGCCGCCGCTTGGCGCCGAGGTGAAGGCGATCGGCGCCGGCGCGGAAACGGAATAGCAGTCGATCAGGTTTAGCAAGGTGCAGAGCGTCGAGTTGGCGGTGATCGTGGCCCCGGCGCTCGACCCGCCCGCCTGCTTGGAGCCGAGGATGTTGATGGCGAGGTTCGACTTCATTGTTCCCGAGGCGCCGATCACGATCGTGCAGGTGCCGACGATCGCCGCCTGCGCCGGAAGGCAGAGGCCGGCAAGTGCCGCCACCGCAAGCAGGGCGCGGCTATTTCTTCTTCTTTTTCCTGCCATCGCCGTTCGTACCTCTGATGCTCCAGCCCTCGTTGGCCCATCCGGCCGAAGCGGTCGTGGGAGCGGGAGCGGCCGTGGGAGCGGCGGCAGCCACGCTGCCCGTCGTCTGGCCGTCGGCGCCGAGGCCCATCTTGAGCAGCTTCAGTTCCATCTGCAGGCGCTCGACCTCGAGTTCGTAGAGGCGGCTGCAATCGATACGCTTCGGCGTCCGTCCGATCGGGAGAACCACGCGGCCATAGGTGGCGACGTCGCTGTTCGACTGGCTGCTGTTGTTGCCTCTGATGACGCCGACGTCGAGATAGGCGCCACTGCCGGAAACCGAGGAGCGGCATGTGGTGCCGTCGGAAGCATGCACCTCGTCCTGGCCCTGGGGCAGGGTGACACCGGGCAGGGTGAACCCCGTCTGGTTCTGGTTCAGGTTCAGTATGTCCTCGGCAAACCCGTGACTCACGACCGCCAAAGCGGGCAGCAAGGAGAGGGTCAGGACCTGCGATGTCCGAAGAACTTTCCGCATATCTGTGCCCTTATCTGCGTCTGCTCGCTTGGAAAGGGGATACTCTCGGTACAGATACGCACTTTACGCTCGGTCGCGCCGTCGAACGGCACCACCACAAGAACGGGACGCGATGCCTGGCCGGCCAGAAGAAAGGCGCTGGGTGTGATCCTGGCGGCGACCGGCTGGAAATCCTGGTCGTAGACATGAACCTCGACGCGAATGCGCTGGTCGTACGGGTTGCCTGGGAAGACGCGGACGGCGAAAGCATCGGTGAAGGATCTCACCTCGCCGCGCATCGGCGTCATCGACTGGCCCGTCGCGGCAAGGGGGGACAATGCGATGGCCAGCACCGCCGCCAGAATTCCAACCTTTTTCAAAGACCGCTCCTTTCGCGAGAAGGCTATTCGCAGCGCAGTGTCACGGTTGCCTGGTAGTTGCCGGCGGAGAAGCGGTTCGAACCGCTCTTTGTGCCGGCAAGGTTGACTGCGACCGTCGATGTGCCTGGTGCCGTCAGCGCGGTCGCGGTGCCGGTCTCGGCAATCGTCTGCGCGCCGGAGGTGGCAAAGGTCGGGGTCCATGTGGTGGCCGTGACATCCGAGGCCGGCACGGTGGTGGTCGTGACCGGGTCGACGCTGAGCGTGACGCCGCCCGTGGTATCCACCTGGGCGCTGCCGGCCGAACCGCCGGCATTGTGGGAGCTCAGCGACTGAAGATTGGTGCTGACGGTCATCGTGCCGTTGGAGTTGATCGTGATCGTGCAGGTCGCCGTGATCGTGCCGTTGAACAGCACGTTTCCGGTTGCGGCCGATGCGGTCTGGTCGATGCAGGCGACCAGCAGCGCCGCACCGATGACAGCGCGAAAGAATTTCATCGAAACCCTCCTATCAAGCCGATGTCCGGCTTAATACAAAGGCATCTTCGCTTTATCGTAGTTAATTTAGGGTAAACTTAAACGACTTCACTTGCCTACAAAGAGCAAAACCGGCGAAACCATGGGTTGTCGCCGGTTGTATCGCCTGTAGTCATCGGGCAATGAGTGTCATAATACTTGTTTATACTTCGAATCGCGGTTTTGCGCAACAAATCTCGAAAATATCGACGTTTCAGGAGACCTGTCCCGCCTCCCAGCCGAGGATGGCACGCTTGCGGGTCAGGCCCCAGTGGTATCCGGTGAGGGCGCCGGACTTGCCGAGCGCACGGTGACAAGGCACGACGAAGGACATCGGGTTGGCGCCGACGGCCGCGCCCACCGCGCGGCTGGCGCTCGGCGCGCCGATGCTGGCGGCGATCGAGGAGTAGGTGCAGGCCTTGCCCATCGGGATGCGCAGCAGGGCTTCCCAGACGCGCAGCTGGAAGTCGGTGCCGATCATCACCACGCGCAATGGCTGGTCGGCGCGCCACAGCCTTGGATCGAAGATGCGCGCGGCATAGGGTGCCGTAGCGCTCATGTCCTCGACATAGGCCGCGTTCGGCCAGCGGCCGGACATGTCGGCGAAGGCCGCCCGCTCGCCGCCGGGGTCGTTGAAGGCGAGGCCGGCAAGCCCGCGGTCGGTGACCATGATCAGGGCGATGCCGAAGGGCGAGATATGGTAGCCGTAGCGGATGGTGAGGCCGGCGCCGCGCGTCTTGTAGTCGCCCGGCGACATCGCTTCATGGGTGACGAAGAGATCATGCAGCCGGCCCGGGCCCGACATGCCCACCTCGAACGAGGCCTCGAGCAGCGGCATGCCGGAATCGAGCAGCCGGCGCGCATGGTCGAGCGTGACTGCCTGCAGGAAGGCCTTGGGCGACAGGCCGGCCCAGCGGGTGAACAGCTTCTGCAGGCCGGTCGGCGTCTCGCCGACCTCCTCGGCCAGAACCTCGAGCGAAGGCTGGTCGCGATAGTCGAGACTGATCTTCTCGATGGCGCGGCGCACGACCTCGTAGTCGCTGCCTTCCGGAGTGATGTCGTTCTGAAGGATCGCGGTCGGTTTCATCTGCGCATTCATGGTCATCTGGGCGTTCATGGCAATATCTCCTTGACCGCGAATATCGGTCTTCCCGCCCCTTGCCACCACCCGAAACTTGCCTTCCTGCCGCCCGCGCGCGCTGCTGCTTGACGCCCTATGCGGCAGGGCGTGGAAAGCCGGCGGACCGGATGCGCTGCACAGTTCCGCTTCTGTCGGTCAGCGCGCCTTGGCGGTGGCGAGCGCGCGCGAAAAGGCGGCGGCAAAGCTTTCGCGGGAGTTGGGGTCGAGGAAAGACCCGATCGGCACATTCTTGCCCTGCGCTTCCACCGCCATTCTGGTGATGCCGATCTCGGCATGGCGGGCGATCGAGAAGCGCGCCCAGAATGGATTGAAGCGATGCGCCTCCGATTTGCCCGACGGCGCCGTCTTGCGGATGTCGAGGCTGGTGCGAGACACCGATACTTCCTCGCGGGCGCGGGCGGCACGGTAATTGACGCGGAAAGCGATGTAGCCGGCGATCACGTCGAGCCCGAAGAAGCCGAAGACCGGCCAGGCGCCGCGCGACAGGAAGAAGGCGCCGGTGACCAGCCAGCCGAATGAAAGCGCGCCCATCAGGACGAAGAAGCCGGTGCGGCCGAGCGAGCGGTGCGGCGTCAACAAAGCGTGGAAGAAGGGTTCGTCAGCCTGGAAAGAGGCGTTTGTGTCGCTCATGGCTGGATATTATAGGAAGGAAATGGCAAGCCCCAAGACGAAAAAATCCCCAATGCCCAAAAATGCACTGCCGCCCGGCCGGCGCGACGGCTCGAACACCAAGCCGCGACCGAGGCCGGCGCGATCACGGCCGCTCTACAGTCCGGCCGAGGTGCATGAGATCTTCCGGCGGTTTTCCGTGCAGCGGCCGAAGCCGAAGGGCGAGCTCGAACATGTCAATGCCTTCACGCTGCTGGTCGCAGTGGTGCTGTCGGCGCAAGCCACCGATGCCGGCGTCAACAAGGCGACGCGAGCGCTGTTTGCGGTCGCCGACACGCCGCAAGAGATGCTGGCGCTCGGTGAAGCGAAAGTCGGCGACTACATCCGAACCATCGGACTCTGGCGCAACAAGGCCAAGAACGTAATCGCGCTGTCCAAGGCGCTGATCGACGAGCATGGCGGCGAGGTGCCCGCCGACCGCGATCAACTGGTCAAGCTGCCGGGGGTCGGACGCAAGACCGCGAACGTCGTTCTCAACATGGCCTTCGGCCAGCACACAATGGCGGTCGACACCCATATTTTCCGCATCGGCAACCGGCTGGGGCTGGCGCCTGGCAAGACGCCCGAGCAGGTCGAGCAGGGGCTGCTGAAGATCATTCCGGACGAGTATATGCGCCATGCCCATCACTGGCTGATCCTGCACGGCCGCTATGTCTGCAAGGCGCGCAAGCCGGACTGTCCGGCCTGCGTCATCGCCGACATCTGCAAGGCGGCCGAGAAAACGGCCGAGATGCCGGCGCCCCTGGTGCCGATCGCGCCGCTTGCGGAGACAGTTGCCGCCGAGGCTTAGAGCGGTCCAGCGCAATTCCGTACGGAAAACCGCCGCCTTGGAATTGCTCAGTAACCGTAGCCGCGTGCCATCGCGGCGGCGAAGACAGGGATCAGCAGGAAGATGAAGGCCTCGGCGCGGACATAGGTCTTCACCGAGGCGAGCTCGGCGGCGGGCACCGCGAAAGAGGGATTGGTGCCGGCCTGCCTGTTCCAGGAGATGAAACGGACGGTCGGGACGATCGACAAAAGGCCGACGATGACGAAGGCCGCCATCTTTGCCCAGAACATCCAGTTGTAGACGTAGAATTCCCAGCCCTTCAGGCCATAGAAGACGCGGCCGATGCCGACGACGACGATCAGCATGGCGATGATGCCGTAGTGGCGGTCGATGCCGACGAGGCGCTTCAATGTCGCTGCGGGCAAATCGCCCCGGATCAGCACGAACTCGGCGCCGATGATGCCGGCCAGCGAAAACACCAGCAGATGGTGGATGATGGCCAGCACGAGGTCGGTGGTATCCATGCTTTCTCCCTCAGGTCGAATGACGGGCAGGCTGAATCGGTCTGCCCGCGAAGACTAGCATCGTCGGACAGAATTCCCAGACGTGGTCAGCCCGCCCTGGTGTGGCAGGGCATTGGTCTGGAGGATCCTCCGTGCTGCCCGTGGCCCTTGTTCCACGCAATCGATTTGCTAGGCGCTTCTCGCAGGTCAATCGAGGCGAGTTCCATGGGCAGTCCAAAACCAATCGGCGTGCCGGTCATCGAAACGGAGCGGACCATCCTGCGGGCGCACCGGCTGGATGATTTCGACGCCTACGTCGCCATGTGGGCCGATCCCGCCGTCACCCGCTTCATCGGCGGCAAGCCGCGCACTCGCGAGGAAAGCTGGATGCGCTTCCTGCGCCATGCCGGGCTGTGGTCATTGCTCGGCTATGGGTTTTGGGCGATCGAGGAGAAGGCGAGCGGCCGCTTCGTCGGCGAGGCCGGATTCCACGATTTGAAGCGCGATATCGAGCCGTCGATCGAGGGCGTGCCGGAGGCCGGCTGGGCGCTGGCCCCGGAAGCGCATGGCCGGGGACTGGCGAGCGAAGTGGTGCAGCGCGCTCTCGCCTGGGGAGACGTGACGTTCTCGCCGGCCAGAACCGTCTGCATCATCGATCCGGAAAACACCGCTTCGCTCAATGTCGCGGCCAAATGCGGTTACAGGGAAATCCTGCGCACCACCTATCACGACAACGCGACGATCCTGCTGGAGCGGTAGCGCCGTCATCCAGCCTTGCGCAGCTTGCGCGCAAGGGCGTTCTGCGGATCAGCGTGCGGCGCGGCGCCGGGGTGCAGCAATTTCGTGCGTGCGTCGAACGGTTGCGGCCTGGCGATCGCATAGCCCTGGGCATAGTCGACGCCGATCGATTTCAAGGCCGTGACGATGCTCTCGCTTTCGACGAACTCGGCAATGGTGCGCTTACCCATCACCTTGCCGATATGGTCGATCATCTCGACCATGGCACGGTCGATGCGATCCTCCAGCATGTCCTTGACGAAGCTGCCATCGATTTTCAGATAGTCGACGGGCAAGTGCTTCAGATAGGCGAAGGACGACATGCCGGAGCCGAAATCGTCGAGAGCGAAGCGGCATCCCAATTCGCGCAACTGGGCAATGAAGCGCATGGCGTTGGCGAGGTCGGCGATTGCGCTGGTCTCGGTGATCTCGAGGCAGATGAGTTTCGGCGGAATGCCGTTGATGTCGAACTGCTCGCGCAGGAAATCGAGAAACGTTTCGTCACCGAAACTTGCCCCCGAGAGATTGATGGCACAGGTGGCAATCGGAGCGGCCGCAGGATCGGCAAGGCGCGCGGCCAGAACGGCGAAGGTGCTGCGCACGACCCAGCGGTCGATCGACGGCATCAGCCCGTAGCGCTCGGCCGCCGGAATGAAGCTGGCCGGCGAGACAATGGAACCATCCTCGTCCGTCAGCCTGAGCAGGATTTCGAGATGCGCCCCGCCTTCCGCCGCGGCGGCGTTGAGCGGCCATATCTCCTGGGAATAGAGCCTGAAGCGGTTTTCCTCCAGCGCGGCGTGCAGGCGCTGTACCCAGGCCATTTCCGTGAACCGTTCCCGCAGGGCCGTGTCGCTGTCGCTATGCAGTTGAACCCGATTGCGGCCCTTTTCCTTGGCCATGTAGCAGGCGACATCGGCGGCCTGCAGGGTTTCTTCAAGCGTGACCTTGGCATCCACGATCTGAACCATGCCGATGCTGACGCTGATGGCGAACGGTCTTCCGGTCCAGGAGAAATGCAGGTCCTGCACGGTCGCGCGCAGCCGTTCGGCAATGTCGGCGGCGAGATCCGGGCTGCAATCGAGGAGGAGGACGCCGAATTCGTCGCCGCCCAGTCGCGCCAGAATGTCGTCCGGCCGAAGTTCGTTGCTCAGCAATATGGAGACCTGGCGCAGCAACTGGTCGCCGGCAGCATGGCCGCATGTGTCGTTGACCAGCTTGAACTGGTCGAGATCCAGATACATCAGGGCATGCTGGCCGGTCCGATGATGCAAGTCCTGGATGGCCTTCTGCAGGCGGCTCTCGAAGTCGCGGCGATTTGCAAGCCCCGTCAACCCGTCATGCGATGCCTGCCATGAGAGGCGCTCGATGTAGTCCTGCTCGCGCGTCATGTCATGGAAGGCGAGCACGGCGCCGACGACTTGGCCGGATACCAAAAGCGGTGCGCCGGTCAGGGCAACGGGAACGACCGAACCGTCGGCGCGCTGCAGCAGTCGCGGGCGGGCATTGGAACGCCTCGGCTCGCCGGCCAGAAGGCGCTCGATCCATTGCGTCTCCTCGACGCCGTTGTCCTTGTCGATGAGCTTGAACAGCGACGCGATCGGTTTGCCTCTCGCCAGTTCGAACGTGCGCGCCAGCAGACGTTCGGCGACCGCGTTCATGTAGTCCAGCCGCCCGTCGGAACTCGTGCTGATCACGGCCTGGCCGATCGAAGCAAGCGTGATCTGGGCCCGTTCGCGTTCGGCATTGAGCGCGCTCTGGAAAGCCTGGCGTTGCGCCAGGAGTTTGCGCGTGCGCCACACGGCAAGCAGGATGAGCAATGCCGCCGTGGCGAGATTGGCCAGCGTCAACGCCATGTTGATGAAACGCGAACCCTCGCCCAGGCTGTCGGAGAATGCCTTGGAGAGGGGGCCGATCTCATCGTTGAGCCGGTGGATCTCTGCCTTCCAGGCACCGATCTGCTCCGCCGATACCGGTCCTTCCGCGACCTTCCGGTGGATTGTCTCGCCCAGCGCATCGAGCGCCAGGATCATGTCGTCAGCCGCCGCCCAGCGCTGGATGGCGGCGTCGAGATAGCTGAACCAGCGAAAATTCCGGAACAGCCAGATCATTCCCGCGACATCGTCAGCGTGATTTCCACCTTGCAGGAAGCCAGCGCGCGCCGCGTCGGTGTCGGGCTCGGCCTGCTCGAGCGCCAGCCGCGCCGCATGATCGGCCAGTGGAACGGCAATGGCTGCGCGATACTCGTTGAAGAAATCCGTCTTGCCGGTATCGGCATAGAGGCTGAGGAAATAGATGGCCTCTTTCTGTCCTTTCGACCAATGGCTCTCGCCGCCAACGTAGGCGCGAACCGCCGAAAGTGTGTAGAGGCTGCCGCTGGCGACCAGCGCCTGGACAAGGACCACGAGGATGAATGGCCAGACCAACCCGACAAGACGTGGGCTGGAAAGCGCCGGTGACAGCCTCATCAAGCTTCCATGGAAATTGCCATGGCCCCCGTGAACCCGCTGGGCCTGACCAAGGCAATTGCAGGCCAGGCGAAACTTCTCTCCCTCGTGTCGCGGCTCGTCACGCGACAACAGCTCGACTAGCATGTCGGCCTTAACAGCCAATAAACTTGCCGAGTATTTTCACTTGAGACGACTGTCTTCTTCCACAGGGTGCTTACGCAAGGGTATAGGATAGGATTTTAGGCAAATACTATTGCAGTTCGACTTCTTGCAATTTGCTTTCGCTCGAAAGCCCGGCAAGTCGTGGCCAACTCATGGAAACATAATTCAAAGAGATTCCAGTGCTTTACAGGCGTTCGGCCGCTTTCAAACTTGCCCGTTCTAGCATCGAGGCGTCCTCGCCGAAGGCGCGCGTGGCGCGAGCCGCCGCCTCGAGCAACGGCGCGGTCATGCGCCGCAGAAAGGCTGCGTCGACTCGCGTTCTGGGGCCGGCAAGGGTGAGTGCGCCGAGAAGGGTCCGGCCAGGTCCAAAAACAGGCGCCGAGACGCCTGCCGTCTCGGGGTCGCGGTCGCCCACCGACAAATGGTGATAGTCCGCGCGGATGGTCTCGTAGGGCTCGCCCGGCTCGCCGGAGAACGCGGCAAGTACGCGGCCGCCGGAACCCGCCAGCAAGGGCAGCACGTCGCCCTCGCGGATCGTGTAGCGGATCGGATGTTTGGATTCGACGCGGTAGAGGCAGGTGCGGACATCGCCGGAGCGGACATAGAAGGCGACGCTTTCCCAGCTCCGCTCCGACAGATCGCGCATGATCGGCAGCAGGACATCCATGGCCACGACCGACCGCTGGTAGAGCGCGCCAAGCCTGAAGGTGGCCGGCCCGATGCGATAGCGCCCGTCCTCGAGGCGTTCCAGCAACTGTCCGCGCATCAGCGAGTTGGCGAGCCTCAGTATCGTGCTCTTGTAAAGGCCGGTGCGGGTGGCGATCTCGGCCAGGCCGAGCGAGCGATCGGCCGCGGTGAATGCGTCGAGGATGGCGATGGCGCGGTCGAGCGCTGCAACGCCCTCGGCCGATGCCGGACTTGACGATGTGTCTGTCATCTCGATGACGGTTTCATTTCGATGCCCCGCCCGGGCAGGGCCGGGATGGCGGGATTTTGTCGTGTCAAAGCCGTTCTGTCCAGCAGAATGGCATTCCCGTTGACAGAACGCGGTAACATCTGCTTGAACTCGAAGTGCGGGTCTGAATTCAGGCCACGTCTTGGCAGGCACCGGAGGAGGTGTCGTGATTTGGAGGAATCCCATGCTGAACAGACGCAGATTCTTGACGAGCACCGCGGCCGGCATCGCGGCATTGCACTTCACACCCGCCTTCGCGCAGGACGCGCCGCAGCTCCAGATCTTCGTGCCGGCCGCGCCCGGCGGCGGCTGGGACCAGACGGCCCGTACGATCGACCAGGTGCTGCGCTCTGAAAAGCTGATCTCCGGCTCACAGATCACCAATGTCGGCGGCGCCGGCGGCACGGTCGGCCTGCCGCAGTTCGTGAACCAATGGAAGGGCAAGGGCAATTCGCTGATGGTGGCCGGCATGGTCATGGTCGGCGCCATCATCGCCAACAAGTCGGCCAACAACCTGACCGAGGTGACGCCGATCGCCCGCCTGACCGGCGAGTTCGAGGCGCTGGTGGTCCCAGCGGCATCGCCGTTCAAGACGGCGGCCGATTTCGTCGCCGCGCTCAAGGCGGATCCGACCCAGGTTCCGGTGGCGGGCGGCTCCGCCGGCGGTTCGGACCATATCCTGTTCGGGCTGATCGCAAAGTCCGCCGGCGTGCAGGCGACCAATCTCTCCTATGTGCCGTTTGCCGGCGGCGGCGAGGCGCTGTCGGCGCTGCTCGGCAACCAGGTGGCGGCCGGCATTTCCGGCTATGGCGAGTTCTCCGAGCAGATCAAGGCGGGTGCGCTCAGGTTGCTCGCCATCTCCGCCGACAAGCGCCAGGAAGGTATCGACGCGCCGACGCTGAAGGAGGCCGGCATCGATGTCGAACTGTTCAACTGGCGCGGCGTCTTCGCTCCGCCCGGCGTCTCCGACGACGACAAGGCGGCGATGATCAAGCTGGTCGAGACCATGGCCAAGAGCGAGGCCTGGGCGACCGAGTGCAAGAACCGAAACTGGACGCCGATCCTGCTCAGCGGCGACGATTATGCCAAGTTCGTCACCGAGGACACCGCCCGCATCGGCGCCATCCTCAAGGATCTCGGCCTCGCCTGATCCCTTCCCCCGGCGGGGCGGCCAGAGCCGCTCCGCCTGGACCCTCGCCAAGCGCATGGACATGACATCCATCGCGGGCGAGACTGCGGCCAGGCCGGCCGTGGGATGCCGGCCATCGAGGGAGGACGTTCATGAGCACCAGCGACCAGCAGGCGCCGCCGCGCTTTGCCGTACCCGAATTGTTGATCGGCGTCGGGCTTCTGGCCTGCGCCGCCGCCGTGGCCTGGCAGACGCTGGCGATCCCGGTGTCGCCGCTCTATTCCAAGGTCGGACCGACGGTCTTCCCCTACATCACCATGGCCGGCATGGTGGTCCTGTCCTTGCTGCTCATCGTGGCGGCGCTTCGGGGCGGCTGGCAGCCCGAGGAGGAAAAAGAGACGCCGACCGACTGGAAGGCGATGGGTTTCGTGGCTGCAGGCCTCGTCGCCAACCTTGTGCTCATCCAGCCGCTTGGCTTCACCGCCGCCTCGGTGATCATGTTTGTCCTGATCTGCTACGGTTTCGGCAGCCGGAATCCGCTGCGCGACGCGCTGCTCGGCCTCATCCTGGCGCTCGCGGCCTATTTCGGTTTCGCCAGGGCGCTCGGCGTCAACATCGGCGCCGGCTTCGTCGAGAACCAGTTGAACACGGCGATCAACGCCGTCATCGCCATGGTCAGGGGCTGACGCCATGGACACGCTCAACCAACTCGCGCATGGCTTCTCGGTTGCCTTCACTCCGGCCAATCTGTTGTGGTGCCTGGTCGGCACCACATTGGGAACAGCGATCGGCGTGCTGCCCGGCCTCGGGCCGGCGCTGACCATCGCATTGCTTCTGCCGATCACCTACCAGGTGGCGCCGGAAGCCTCCTTCATCCTGTTCGCCGGCATTTATTACGGCGCCATGTATGGCGGTTCGACGACGTCGATCCTGCTCAACACGCCGGGCGAAAGCGCCACCATCGTCACCGCTCTGGAAGGCAACCGGATGGCGCGTTCGGGCCGCGGCGGCGCGGCACTCGCCACCTCGGCGATCGGCTCCTTCGTCGCCGGCACGATCGGCACGCTGGGCGTCGCCTTCCTGGCGCCGATCGTGGTCAAGTTCGCACTGGCCTTCGGCCCGGCCGAATATTTCTCGCTGATGGTGCTTGCCTTCATCACCGTCTCGGCTGTGCTCGGCTCGTCCTCGGTGCGGGGGCTGACCAGCCTGTTCGTCGGCTTCGTCATCGGCATGATAGGCGTCGACCTGCAGACCGGACAGCCGCGCTTCACCTTCGGTACGGCCGAGCTGCTTGACGGCGTCGATGTCATCATCGTCGCCGTCGGCCTGTTCGCGGTCGGCGAGACGCTCTACATGGCCTCGCGCCGCTATGCCGGCAAGGACGAGATCGTGCCGCTCAAGGGCTCTCTCTACATGACCGCCGCCGAATGGGCACGCTCGTGGAGGCCATGGCTGCGCGGCGCCCTGATCGGCTTCCCGATCGGCGCCATGCCGGCCGGCGGCGCCGAGATCCCGACCTTCCTGTCCTATGCGATCGAGAAGAAGCTGTCGAAGCACAAGGAGGAGTTCGGCACGGTCGGCGCCATCGAGGGCGTCGCCGGCCCGGAGGCCGCCAACAATGCGTCCGCCGCCGGCGTGCTGGTGCCGATGCTGACGCTCGGCCTGCCGACCTCGGCGACCGCGGCGATCATGCTGTCGGCCTTCCAGAGCTACGGCATCAATCCGGGGCCGCTGCTCCTGACCACGCAGGCCAATCTCGTCTGGGGCCTGATCGCCAGCCTGTTCATCGCCAACATCATCCTCGTCATCCTCAACCTGCCGTTGATCGGCCTGTGGGTGCGGTTGCTCAAGATCCCGGCGCCGCAGCTCTATGCCGGCATCCTGGTGTTCGCCACCGTCGGCACCTACGGCATCTCGCAGTCGCCGATCGACCTCGTCATCCTCTACCTGCTGGGGGCTGCCGGCTTCCTGATGCGGCGTTTCGATTTCCCGACCGCGCCCGTCATCATCGGCATGATCCTCGGCCCGCTCGCGGAGACGCAGTTCCGCCGCGCGATGACGATCGCCAATGGCGACTGGACGGTGTTCTACCGGCATCCGCTGTCGCTGACGCTGCTGACGCTCGCCTTCATCGGTCTCGTCGGCCCGCATATCTGGGCCTGGGTCGAGCACCGGCGCAGGCGCGGACCGGAGCATGTGCCTGGCGATGCCTGATCGATCTGGAGCGTCATGACCGACCTGCTTTCCGGCATCCGTGTCCTCGACCTGACCAATGTTCTGGCCGGCCCTTACTGCGCCTACCAGCTGGCGCTGCTCGGCGCCGACGTGATCAAGGTCGAGGCGCCGAATGGCGGGGATCTGGCGCGCCAGCTCGGCGCTTCGGCAACGCTCAACCAGGCCGGCATGGGCTCCTCGTTCCTGGCGCAGAACGCCGGCAAACGATCGGTCGTGCTCGATCTCAAGAAGGAGGCCGATCGCGACCGGTTCCTTGACTTGGTCGCCTCCGCCGATGCGCTGGTGGAGAACTTCCGGCCGGGCGTGATGGACCGGCTGGGCCTCGGCCATGCCAGCCTGAAGGCGGTCCGCCCGAGTCTCGTCTATTGCGCCATATCGGGGTTCGGCCAGAGCGGGCCGATGCGCGACAATCCGGCCTACGACCAGATCATCCAGGGGCTGTCGGGCATCATGAGCATCACTGGCACGCCGGAAACGGCGCCGCTGCGTGTCGGCTATCCGGTCGCCGACACACTGGGCGGGCTGGTCGGCGCCTTCGCCATCGCTGCCGCGCTGGTCAGGCAGAAGACAACCGGCGAGGGCGCGTTCCTCGACGTCTCGATGCTGGAGTGCACGCTGTCGGCGCTCGGCTGGCCGGTGTCCAACTATCTGACGGCCGGCGTCGAGCCGCGGCCGATGGGCAATGAGAACATGACGGCGGCACCGTCCGGCGCGTTCCGCACCGGCGATGGGCTGCTCAACATCGCCGCCAACAAGCAGGAGCAGTTCGTCACGCTCTGCCGGCTGATCGATCGGCCGGAGTTGGCGTCCGATCCGCGCTTTGCCGAACGCGAGGCGCGCAAGCAGAACCGCGCGGCGCTGAAGGCGCTGATCGAGGATGCGCTGGCGGGTGCCTCGGCGGCCGCCTGGGAGGAAAAGCTCAATCGCGCCGGCGTGCCGGCAGGGCGGGTGCTGACGATCCCGCAAGTGCTCGGCGAACGCCAAGTGACCGAGCGCGGCATGACGACCCGCTTCGAAAGCGTGCCGGGCATGGATCAGGCGCTTACCGTGGTGCGCGGCGGCTTCATGGTTGACGGCGGAGCGCCATTGCCGGCCACGCCGCCGCCGGCGCTGGGCGAACACATGGATGAGGTCTTCGCCAGCCTGCCGCAGCGCTCGGGAACGAGGGCACGGGCATGAGCGATGCGGAGAAAAAGACCGGCCGCGAGCGCGGCGAGGACTGGTGGCGGAACGGCATCATCGAGATGAGCCCCGGCGTCATCCGGCTGCGCGGCTACGAGATCCAGGACCTCATCGGCCGCGTCAGCTTCCCGGCGATCATCTGGCTGATGCTGCGCGGCGACCTGCCCAGCGAGGACCAGGCGGCGCTGCTCGGCATCGCGCTCGGTGCTGCCGTCGACCATGGGCCGCAGGCGCCGTCGATCGCCATTGCCCGCATGGCCGCTACCTGCGGCGTCGGCATCAACAACGCCATGGCCTCGGCCATCAACGTGCTGGGCGACGTGCATGGCGGCGCCGGCGAGCAGGCGCTTTCCTTCTACGGCGACATCGCCGCTGCGATGGACCAGGGCACGACGCTCGCCGATGCGGTGTCGGTGCGGCTCGATCGCTTCTTCGCCGAGGACAAGGGCTATGTGCCGGGTCTCGGCCATCGCTTCCATCCGGTCGATCCGCGGGCGCCACGCCTCATCGAGCTGACCCGGGCTTTCGCCGCCCGTGGCGTCGTCGTTGGCCGCTTCGCCGATATCGCCGAGGCCATCGAGGCCGAGGTGGCAAGGCGCAAGGGCAAGAGGATCCCGCTCAACATCGATGGCGCGACGGCGGTGATCTACGGCGAGCTCGGCTTCCCGCCGCCACTGACGCGCGGCCTGTTCGTGCTGTCGCGCTCGGTCGGAATCCTGGCGCATGCCTGGGAGCAGTCGCAGCAGGGCGAACGCAACAAGGGGCCGCTGCCGCGGGAATGGCTGTGGGCCTATGCAGGCGCGCCCGCGCGGCCCTTCCCCGGACGCGGGGACGCGAGCGACTGAAGCTTCAGCGTCCGCCTGAAGGCTTTGCCTGCGGAAGCCCTAGATCCCTAAGCAGGGTCGAGAGATCCGGCTCGTCGATAAGCAGCGCCGCATCGGCTGGCGCCAGCCACGCCCGCTGCCGTTTGCCTTCCTCCGCCCAGCTCGGCAGTTCCTCGGTCACTTCCAGCAGATAGACGACGACGTCGACACGGACGAAGCGGTTCTCCAGCCGTTTCCAGTAGGAATAGGTTCCGGCCGGCTGCTTCAGGATGTTGCCGAGGACACCGGCTTCTTCCCGCGCCTCGATCATGGCCGCCTTGCGCCCGCTCTTGCCTTTCATCGGCCAGCCCTTGGGCACGATGAAACGCCTGGTCGTGCGCGACGTCACCAGCATCACTTCGATGCCGCCGCCTGCGCCCAGCCGAAAGGGTATGGCCGCCACCTGGCGGATCCGTTCGCCCTTCTTTGCCTTGCGTACCGCTGTCTTCTTGGTCGCTGCCATTCCCAGAAACCCAGCCGGATCGCGCCCCTGCCGAGCAAGGAGGGCGCTATCCCCAAAACCTCAAAACCGCCGCCAATGCAACATTGCATTTCCGGCAGGTAAGTCGGCTAAATAAATCGAAAACGCCGGCTTGTCAGCGGCACGACGTCAAAATCGCATTGCCCAGCACCTGGCAGCTCGGCTTGACCACCGGCACCTGCGGTCTGGGTTGCGGCACGATCTGGCGATCCAGCTCGCGATTTAGCTGCTGCTGTTGCTGGAATTGCTGTCGCTGCAGCCTGCTCTGCAGCTGCTGCAATTCGTTCTGCTGGACCAGAACATTGCGATTTGTTGGGATAACGACTTGCGCCGAGGCGTGCGGGGCCAAGGCCGGCAATGTCGCCGTCGCCAGCATTGCCGACATGAGAACCGTCGTTGGACGAAGCTGCGGCATCGATCCGCTCCCGCGTTAAAACCTTCCATCCATATAGGGCATTTGACAGGCGGTGCCATGGTTGGTGCGCAGCCACTCCGAATTGATGAATTCGTCCGCCGAGAATCCGCCCGCTGATTTTTGTTCCGACAGGCCGGGACGATCGGCGATTGCCGATCGCCCGTATCACTCCACCTCGCGCAGACGGTAGCCGACGCCGGTTTCGGTGGTGATGTAGCGCGGCTGATCGGGTGTCTTTTCGATCTTCTGCCGGAGCTGGCGGACATAGACCCTCAGATATTGCACGTCGGTGCTGTCGCCCCAGACCTGCTTCAGCAGGAAATGGTGGGTCAGCACCTTGCCGGCGTGCTGCACCAGGATGCGCAATATGTCGTATTCCTTGGGCGAAAGCTTCACCTCCTTGCCCTCGACCCTGACGATGCGCTTGACTAGGTCGACGGTCAGGTCGCCGGTGTGGAAGACCGGCTTCTCGCCCTGTTGCTGGAACTTGTGGCGCAGCGCCACGCGGATGCGCGCGACCAGCTCGTTCATGCCGAACGGCTTGGTGACATAGTCGTCGGCGCCGAGCTCCAGCGCCGAGACGATGCCGGCCTCGTCGGTGCGGCTGGAGAGGATGACGACGGGAATGTCGAGGCCGTCGCCCCGCCACTTGCCGAGCAATTCGTGACCGGTCATGCCGGGCAGGCCGAGATCGAGCAGGATCAGGTCCGGCTTCTCCGTTTCCACCAGCTCAATGGCTACTTTCGCGTTCGGCGCTTCGGACACCGCATAGCCCTGGCTGCCAAGCCCGACGCGCAGCAATTTGCGGATCGGTGGCTCGTCGTCCACGACCAGTATGGTGACGTTCAGATTTGTCATGTCGGGTCACCGTTGGTCTTGTCGTCCGCCCCGGCCTGGTGCAGGCCGGGCAATTCCGTCGGCACCGGCATGCGGATGGTGAAGATCGCGCCGCTGCGGTCGGTGCGGTTTGACGCCACGATCGTGCCGCCCATCGCCTCGATGAAGCCGCGGCTGATCGACAGGCCGAGCCCGGTGCCGGCGCGCACCTGGTCGCGCTTGCGCACCCGGTAGAAGGTGTCGAAGATCCGCTCCAGATCATCCGGCGGAATGCCCGGTCCCTCATCCATGATCTGCAGGATGACGGAGCCGTTGTCGACCCAGCCCTGCAGCCGGATGGTGGAGCCGGGCGGGGCGTATTTCGCGGCATTGTCGAGGAGGTTGAACAGCGCCTGCTCGAACAGCACCGGATCGAGCCTGAGCATCGGCAGGTCGGCCGGGATGTCGACCTCGGTCTTGTGGTCCCCGGTGATCTTGCGTGCCCTGAGCAGGGCCGAGCCGACACTATCGCCGACATAGTGGAGGGCACGGTTCGGCTCCATCGCGCCGGATTCGATCTTGGTCATGTCGAGCAGGTTGGCGATGAAGCGGTTCAGCCGCTCCGACTCGTCGAGCACGGTCGACAAGAGCTCGGCGCGGTCCGTTTCGGGCAGTGCAGCCGAAAAATCCCTCAGCGTGCCGGCAGCGCCCATGATGGCTGCGAGCGGCGTCTTCAAATCATGCGAGATCGAGGTGAGCAGCGCCGAGCGCAAACGGTCGGCCTCGGCGGCGAGCTTGGCGCGGTCGACGTCCGCGACCAGCTGGATGCGCTCGATGGCCACCGCCGCCTGGTCGGCGAGCGCGTCGAGCAGGCGCTGCTGCTCGGGCGTCAGCAGCGGACCCTGCCTGTCGTCGTCGAGGCCGACGACGCCGATCGCCGTGCGGCCGGTCCTGAGTGGAAGATAGAGGCGCTTCGCGCCGGGCAGGGTGTCGGCGCCGCGGCCGGCGGCGCGGTTATGCTCCCACGCCCAGCGTGCCGCCGCGATGTCGGCCTCGGCCAGCGTGTCGTCGGGCGGATAGCCGGCCTTGACGGTAATGGTGCCGTTCTCGGGCAGCAGCAGGACGACACGCAGCTTCAGCATGAGGGCGATCTGGAAGGCGGTGGCCCACAACACGTCGTCCAGCGTGCCGGCGCCGGCAAGCTTCCTGGAAAACTGATAGAGCTCCTCAGTGGCCCGCGCCCGCGAGCGGGCGGCGATCGCCTGGCGCTGCACGCGCGCCGTCAGGTTGCTGGCGATGACGGCGACGACGAGGAAGATGGCAAGCGCGACAATGCTCTCGGGATCCCGGATCGTCAGCGTGTAGCGCGGTTCGAGGAAAAAGAAGTTGAACGCCAAGGCACTGACCAGACAGGCATAAAAGGCTGGCCAGAAGCCGCCGGTCACCGCCGATGCCAGCACCGCCACGAGAAAGACGATGGCGAGGTTGCGGACGTCGAGAAACTGGTCGAGGACCGCGCTGAAGGCGAGAGAGCCCGCGACATACGCCGTGGCAAGCAAATAGGGCCAGATTTCGAAGGGCTTTTGCTCGGCTGCCGTCCCGACAGTCTTCGACGCCGCCTCGGTGCCCTGTTCGGTCCCCGAAATGACGTGGACGCTGATGTCGCCGGCATCACGGATGAGATCATAGGTGAGCGAGCCTTCGATCAATTCCCGCCAGCGCGACCGGGTCGGCCTGCCGATCACGATATGGGTGAAGTTGTTCGCCTTGGCATGGCGAACGATGTCCTGCGCGACATACTGGCCGGGAATGGTAGTCACCTCGGCGCCGAGCTGCTCGGCGAGGCGCAGGTTCGCCGCCAGCCGATCCTTGTCTTTCTCGGGCATGGCGGCCGAGCGAGGCGTATCCACGTGAAGCGCCGTCCAGGGCGCGCGCAGCCTATCGGCCAGCCGGCGTGCATAGCGGATGCGGGCAGCCCCGCCCGGACGCGCATCGACGCAGACGAGCACCCTTTCACCCGCCGCCCATGGCCCCGGTATGGCGTGCGACTGCATGTGGTTCAGCAATTGCTCGTCGACGCGCTGGGCGGTGCGCCTCAGCGCCAGTTCCCGCAGCGCCGTCAGATTGCCCGGCGAGAAGTAGTTCTCGATGGCGCGTTGCGCGGTGTTGGGGAAATAGACCTTGCCTTCCCCCAGCCGCTTGATCAGGTCGTCTGGCGTGAGGTCGATGATCTCGATGTCGTCAGCCTGGTCGATGACGGAATCGGGAACCGTCTCGCGCACCCTGACCCGGGTGATCTGCGCCACGACATCGTTCAGACTTTCGACATGCTGGATGTTGAGCGTGGTGTAGACGTCGATCCCGTGCGTCAGGATCTCCTGGACGTCGAGATAGCGCTTGGGATGGCGGCTGCCTGGTGCGTTGGTGTGGGCGAGCTCGTCGACGAGCACCAGCGCCGGCCGGCGGGAAAGGATGGCGTCGATGTCCATCTCGTCGAGGACGCGCCCCTTGTAGTCGACGTGGCGGCGCGGGATCACCTCATAGCCTTCGACCAGTGCCTGGGTCTCCCTGCGGCCATGCGTCTCGACGACGCCGATCACCACGTCCACGCCGTCGGCCAGCCGGGCGCGACCGGCCATCAGCATTTCGTAGGTCTTGCCGACGCCTGGCGCGGCGCCGAGGAAAATCCGCAGACGGCCGCGCTCTTCCCGTTCGGCATGCTCGAGCAGCGCGTCCGGCGAGGGTCTTTTTTCGGCGTTGCTTCTGTCGTCCGGCATCTGATCCTGCGTCTGGCACCAACCCTAAACATGGATTGCGCCGGGTACGCTGTCGATCCCCGGCGCCACCATTCACTGTTTCGTGGCTTCGTCCAGCGCGAGGTTGAGCGCCAGCACGTTTACCACCGGCTCACCCAGAACACCGAGCTCGCGGTCCTCGACATGGCTGTCGACAAGCGTCTTGACCTTGGCCTCGTCGAGGCCCCTGGCCTTGGCCACCCTGGGAACCTGGAAATAGGCGGCCTCGGGGCTGATGTGCGGGTCAAGCCCGCTGCCGGAGGTCGTCACCAGGTCCATCGGCACCGGCTGGCCCGGGTTTTCCGCCTTCAGCTTCTCCGCGTCGCCCTTGATGCGGTCGATCAGCTTGGGATTGGTCGGGCCGAGGTTGGAGCCACTGGAGGCGGCGGCGTTGTAACCGTCGCCGGCGGCCGAAGGGCGGCCATGGAAATAGCGGTCGCTGGCAAAGGCCTGGCCGATCAGCTCGGAGCCGATGACCTTGCCGTCCTTCTCGATCAGGCTGCCATTGGCCTGGCGCGGGAACAGCGCCTGGGCGATGCCGGTCATGCCGATCGGGTAGATCAGGCCGGTGAGGACGGTGAAGAAGACGATCATGACGATCGCGGGTCTGACTTGCTTGAGCATGGAAATGGTCCTTATGCGAGGCCGAGCGCCGTGATGGCCAAGTCGATCGCCTTGATGCCGACGAAGGGGACGATGACGCCGCCAAGGCCATAGACGAGCAGATTGCGGCTGAGCAGCGCGCCGGCGCCGATGGCGCGGTATTTGACGCCTTTCAGCGACAGCGGGATCAGCGCGATGATGATCAGCGCGTTGAAGATGATGGCCGAGAGGATGGCGCTCTGCGGCGTCGCCAAATGCATGATGTTGAGTGCCTGCAGCGGGCCGGAGGTCTGGCCCGGCGCGACATAGAAGACGGCGAACATCGCCGGGATGATGGCGAAATACTTGGCGACGTCGTTGGCGATGGAGAACGTCGTCAGCGAGCCGCGCGTCATCAAGAGCGCCTTGCCGATCTCGACGATTTCGATCAGCTTGGTCGGGTCGCTGTCGAGGTCGACCATGTTGCCGGCCTCGCGCGCGGCCACAGTGCCGGTGTTCATGGCGACGCCGACATCGGCCTGGGCTAACGCCGGCGCGTCGTTGGTGCCGTCGCCGCACATGGCGACCAGCTTGCCCTTCGACTGCTCGTCGCGGATCAGCTTCAGCTTGTCCTCGGGCGTCGCCTGGGCAAGGAAGTCGTCGACGCCGGCTTCCGCCGCGATCGCCGCCGCCGTCATCGGATTGTCGCCGGTGATCATCACCGTGCGGATGCCCATCTTGCGCAGCTCGGCGAAACGCTCGCGGATACCGCCCTTGACGATGTCCTTCAGGTGGACGATGCCGAGCAGGCGCCCGTCGCGCTCGACCGCCAGCGGCGTGCCGCCGGACTTGGCGACCTCGTCGGCGATCGCCTGCAGATCCCGGATCGTTTCGGTGCCGGGGCGCGTCGCGTGGCTGGCCACGGTCGACTGGTTGACATGGGCGAGCACGGAATCGACGGCGCCCTTGCGCACCGACGAACCGTCTATGTCGACGCCGCTCATGCGGGTCTGCGCGGTGAACGGCACGAAGGTGGCATGCAATGTCGCCATATCGCGGGCGCGGATGGCGTATTTCTCCTTGGCGAGCACGACGATCGAGCGGCCCTCCGGCGTCTCGTCGGCCAGCGAGGCGAGTTGCGCGGCGTCCGCCAGCTCCTGCTCGGTGACGCCCTTGACCGGACGGAACTCCGTCGCCTGGCGGTTGCCCAGCGTGATGGTGCCGGTCTTGTCGAGCAGCAGCGTGTCGACGTCGCCGGCGGCCTCGACGGCGCGGCCTGACATGGCGAGCACGTTGAAGCGCACCAGGCGGTCCATGCCGGCGATGCCGATGGCCGAGAGCAAAGCGCCGATGGTTGTCGGGATCAGCGTCACGAAAAGCGCGACGAGCACCGTCACCGAGATGTAGCCGCCCGAATAGGAGGCGAAGCTCGGAATGGTGGCGGTGGCCAGCACGAAGATCAGCGTCATGCCGACGAGAAGGATGTTGAGCGCGATCTCGTTCGGCGTCTTCTGGCGTTCCGCGCCTTCGACCAGCGAGATCATGCGGTCGAGGAAGGTGTGGCCGGAGGCGGCGGTGATGCGCACGCGGATCCAGTCGGAGAGCACCTGCGTGCCGCCGGTGACGGCCGAGCGGTCGCCGCCGGATTCGCGGATGACCGGCGCGGATTCGCCCGTGATCGCCGCTTCGTTGACGGAAGCGACGCCCTCGATCACCTCGCCGTCGGAGGGGATGGTGTCGCCGGCCTCGACCAGCACGATATCGCCGACCTTCAGGCTGGTGCCGGGCACCAGCTTGAACTTGGAGCGGTCCTCGCCGGCTAGAAGCTTGGCCTGGGTCTCGGTGCGCGCCTTGCGCAGCGAGTCGGCCTGCGCCTTGCCGCGGCCTTCGGCGACGGCTTCGGCGAAGTTGGCGAACAGCACGGTGAACCACAGCCAGATGATGATCTGCAGCGTGAAGCCGAAATCGCCGCCGCCGGTGACGAGATCCCTGACGAACAGCACGGTGGTGAGCAGCGAGACGACGGCGACGACGAACATCACCGGGTTCTTGACCAGCGTGCGCGGGTTGAGCTTCCTGAAGGCGCCGCCGATGGCGGGCCACAGGATGCGGGCATCGATGATACTCGCGGATTTGGACTGGCTCATTTGGAGGCTCCAGTATCGATGTTGGACGGCACCGAGCGGTCGGATGCCGAAAATGGCGGTCCGTAGACCAGCAGCCAGATCACGATCATGACCACTGCCAGGCCGAGGAAGGTGGATATGGTCGGGAAGGGAGGGGGGTTGCCTCGCCCTCATTGTCGGCTCGGGTCCGAGCCTTGCGACGCATGATGTGGAACCAGCGCATAGCGGGCTCAGAAGGTCTGCCCATGGATCATCGCCAAGTGCTCGACGATCGGTCCGATCGCCAGCGCCGGGAAGAAGGTGAGGCCGGCGACGATCAGGATGACGCCGACCAGCAGGCCGACGAACAGCGGGCCGTCGGTGGGGAAAGTGCCGGCCGAGGCTGGCACCGTCTTCTTCGCCACCAGCGATCCGGCGATGGCCAGCGCCGGGATGATGACCAGGAAGCGGCCCATCAGCATGCCGATGCCGAGCGTGATGTTGTACCAGGGCGTGTTGCCGGTGAGACCGCCAAAGGCCGAGCCGTTGTTGGCCGCTGCCGAGGTGTAAGCGTAGAGGACCTCGGAGAAGCCGTGCGGCCCGGCATTGCCCATCGAGGCGACGGCGCTCGGCAGCACGACCGCGATGGCCGTGAAGATCAGCATGGCCAGTGGCAGGCAGAGGATGGCGAGCATTGCCATCTTGACCTCCTTGGCCTCGATCTTCTTGCCGAGATATTCGGGCGTGCGGCCGACCATCAGGCCGGCGACGAAGACGGCGACGACGATGAACATCAGGATGCCGTAGAAGCCGGCGCCGACGCCGCCGACGATGACCTCACCGAGCTGCATGTTGAGGATCGGGACCAGGCCGCCGATGGCGGTGAAGGAGTCATGCATGGCGTTGACCGCGCCGCAGGAGGCGGCCGTGGTAATGACGGCAAACAGCGCCGACGCGGCGATGCCGAAGCGCGTCTCCTTGCCCTCCATATTGCCGCCGTCGATGCCGAGCGCATGGACCAGCGGATTGCCGGCGGCTTCAGCCCAGTAGCAAACGGCGACGCCGGCTATGAACAGCACGCCCATGGCGGCAAGGATCGCCCAACCCTGGCGCTGGTTGCCGACCATGCGGCCGAAGACGTTGGTCAGCGCTGCGCCCAGCGCGAAGATCGTCACCATCTGGATCAGGTTGGAGATCGCGTCGGGGTTTTCGAAGGGATGCGCGGCATTGGCATTGAAGAAGCCGCCGCCATTGGTGCCGAGCATCTTGATGGCGACCTGCGAGGCGACGGGCCCGAGCGCGATGGTCTGCCTGGCACCCTCCAGCGTGGTGGCGTCGACATAGGGGCCAAGCGTCTGCGGCATGCCCAGCCAGACATAGACGAGGGTGAGAGGGACGCAGAGCGGCAGCAGGATGTAGAGGGTGCAGCGGGTCATATCGACCCAGAAATTGCCGATCGACCTCGACGAGGCGCGGGCGAAGCCGCGGATCAGCGCCACTGCGATCGCGATGCCGACGGCCGCCGACACGAAGTTCTGCACGGTGAGGCCGGCCATCTGCACCAGGTAGGACATAGTGCTTTCGCCGCCATAGTTCTGCCAGTTGGTGTTGGTGACGAAGCTGGCGGCGGTGTTGAAGGCGAGGTTCTGCTCGACGGCCGTCATGCCGGCGGGATTGTAGGGCAACACGCCTTGCAGGCGCTGCAGCACGTAGAGCAGCAGGAAGCTCGCCAGGCTGAAGACCATGATGCCGGCGGCATAGGTGGTCCAGTGCTGCTCCTCCCGCTCGCTGGTTCCCGAAATGCGATAGAGCCCGCGTTCGATCGGACCGAGGATCGGCGACAGCAACGTGCGCTCGCCGTTGAAGACCCGGTACATGTAGCCGCCGAGCGGCCTCACCAGCAAAAGAACGATCCCGCAGTAGACGAGGATCTGTATCCATCCGTTGAGAGTCATAAGAATAGCTTTCCGTGCCTTGCGCCAGATGCGGTCAGAAGCGTTCCGGGCGAACGAGGGCGTATGTCAGGTAGACGAGCAGGAACAGGGTCACGCCACCACCGAGCAAATAATCGATAAGCATTTTGGGGACCTTCGGCTCAGAGAATGTCGCAGGCTTTGATGTAGGCGAAGGACAGGGCGAAGAATAAAACACCTATCCCGATAACGATGACGTCCATCGCGTGTGGTCCTTATTTCCGGTTGGCTTCATTTTGACTGCAGTCGGCAGGGTCGAAGCGACACAAAACACCGCCGCCACCATGACGTGGCGGTCGATACAGCGTCTTTGCCCTCGGAAATATGGATCAGAAGGCCATAAAGGTTCGAGACGGGGCGGAGGGGAAAGAAATAGGAATCCTATAAGGATTTCTGGCTCGTCAGGTCGGTGTCGCCTCTCACTGTCCCGCCGGGCATTTGCAGGCTGGCCTCACCGGATTATCAATAGCCTCGAGACACATTCTGGCGCGGCGCCTACGCTTGGCGCCGCCCGGCCGATATTCCGAGGAAGGATCAAAAATGCTCGACATCGCACCATCGCAACAGGCGGCTGCCTGGCTCGGCTCCTTCGGCCGGGCGCTCGAGGCCGGCGACATCGAGGCGGTGGCCAATCTGTTTGTCGAGGACTGCTACTGGCGCGATCTGCTCACCTTCACATGGAACATCAAGACCATGGAAGGCCAGCCCGCGATCCGCGACATGCTCAAGTCAACACTCTCGACGGCGCGGCCGTCGCAATGGCGCCTTGCCGGCGAGGCGAGCGTCGACGACGGCCTCATCGAGGCCTGGTTCAGCTTCGAAACGGTCGTGGCCCGGGGCGAGGGGATCGTTCGCCTCAAGGACGGCCGCTGCCGGACCTTGTTCACGGCAATGAGCGAGCTCAAGGGCTTCGAGGAGCAAAAGGGTCCGGCGCGGCCGCTCGGCATCCGCCACAAGGCCGATCCCGACCGTGAGACCTGGGCGGAGGCGCGAGCGCGCGAGGCGCGAGATCTTGGCGTCAGGGAGCAGCCCTACTGCCTTGTCATCGGCGGCGGGCAAGGCGGCATCATGCTCGGCGCCAGGTTGAGGCAACTCGGCGTACCGGCAATCATCATCGAGAAGAATGCGCGGCCGGGCGATTCCTGGCGCAACCGCTACCGCTCGCTCGTGCTGCACGATCCGGTCTGGTACGACCATCTGCCCTACATTCCGTTCCCGGAAAACTGGCCGGTGTTCACGCCCAAGGACAAGATGGGCGACTGGCTGGAAATGTATGCCCGGGTGATGGAGCTGAACTACTGGGTCGCCACCAAATGCGTCAGCGCCAGCTATGACGAGGCCGAACAGGTCTGGACTGTGGTCGTCGACCGGGTCGGACAGCGCGTCACGCTGAAGCCGAAGCACATCGTCTTCGCCACCGGCGCCTACGGGCCGCCGCGGCGGATCGACCTGCCCGGCGCCGAAGCGTTCAAGGGCGAGATCCTGCATTCCAGCCAGTATTCCAGCGGCGAGAAGTTCCGCGACAAGCGGGTCGCGGTCATCGGCGCCGCAAGCTCCGGCCATGATGTCAGCGTCGACCTGTGGGAAAGCGGCGCCAAGGTCACCATGGTCCAGCGCTCGCCGACGACCGTGGTGAAGTCGGACACGCTTATGGAGGTCGGCTTCGAAATCTTTTCCGAGAAGGCGCTGGAGCGCGGCATCACCACCGACCGGGCCGACATGATCGTCGCCTCGACGCCATTCGCGCTGGTGCCGAAGGGCCAGCGCGCGCTCTACGACGTGATCAGGAAACGCGATGCGGAATTCTACGATCGTCTGCGGGCCTCGGGCTTTGCCATCGACTTCGGCGAGGACGAGACCGGGCTGCTGATGAAGGCCTATCGCACCGGCTCGGGCTTCTACATCGATGTCGGCGCCTGCGAGCTGATCATCAACGGCGAAATCGGCGTGCGCAGCGGCGCCGGCATCAAGTCGCTGACACCGAGCGGCATCCTGTTCGACGACGGCAGCGAACTCGCCGTCGACGCCATCGTCTCCTGCACCGGCTACCAGTCGATGAACGAGACGGTGGCGACGATCGTGTCGCGCGAGGTCGCCGACAAGGTCGGGCCATGCTGGGGCCTGGGGTCCGGCGTGAAGGGTGATCCGGGCCCGTGGCAGGGCGAGTTGCGCAACATGTGGAAGCCGACGGCGCAAGAAGCGCTGTGGTTCCACGGCGGCAATCTCGCGCTGTCGCGCTTCTATTCGAAGTATGTGGCGATGCAGATCAAGGCGCGGATGGAAGGGATTGCGACGCCGGTGTATGGCGAGCCGAGTAATTCGGGGCGGTGAAGCTGCGATCTCCCCCCTTGTGGGGGAGATGGCCGGCAGGCCAGAGGGGGGCGCTGTCCCGCCTGCCTTTCCAGTCAGCTCGCTTTGCGCTCTCGGACTGGCTCTGGTCGGTCGCAAAATGAACGAAGTTGGCGATCCTTCGCGCCCCCCTCTGCCCTGCCGGGCATCTCCCCCACAAGGGGGGAGATCAGCCAATCACCTATGCCCGAAATGCCTCGCCGCCACCTCGACATGGGTGTGATGCGCATGCGCCTCGAAGCGCTCGGTTTCGTTGTGGTCGGCGGCCTCGTTCGGCCACCATGTGCCGCCAAGGACGATACCCTCTGAAACCAGCCGCTGGTCGGCGACCAGCGAGGCGCCGATCGCGTCGACGAAAGTGAAGCGGCCCGGTTGCTGCCTTAGCACAGCGACATCGCCGACACCGCCGACCTTCAGCGCACCGAGATCGGGTCGCGCGATCGCCTCAGCCGGGCGTTGCGTCGCCGCGCGCAGAACCTCGACAAGCGGCATGCCGAGCGCCATCAGCTTCGACATGCAGACGAGGATGTCGAAGGCGGGACCGTCGACGCAGTAGAGATGCACGTCGCTCGAGATGACATCCGGCGCGAGACCTTCCGCCAGCATCGCCTTCGCGACTTCGAAGTCGAAGGAGCCCATGCCGTGGCCGATGTCGAAGATGACGCCGCGCTCGCGTGCCAGCCGCATGTCAGGCCGCACCGCGCCCGAAGCGAAGACCGGCGCGTTGGGGAATGGGCGGAAGCAGTGGGTGAGGATATCGCCGCGGCGCAGGCGTGGCAGCACTTCCGAGCGGCCGGGCGGCGGCTCGTCAATATGCGCCATCAGCGGCAGGCCGGCCTTGTCGGCGGCCTCGAGCGCCAGATCCACCGGGGCGATGCCGCTGGTGCCGCCGGCGTGGCGGCCGGAGCGGACCTTGACGCCGACGACGACGTCGGCGTGCTCGCGCACGGTAGCCACCGTCTCGCGCGGCTCGCAGAGCCTCAGGTCGCTACATTCGCCGACGGAGACGGTTTGCGAGAAACCGAAAATGCCGGCGAAGGAGATGTTGACGTAGGCGAGAATGCGGACCTTCGAGCGCTCGATGACGTGGCGGCGGAAGCCGAGGAAATTGCCGGCGCCGGCGCTGCCGGCGTCGATGAAGGTGGTGGTGCCGCTCTTCGCCGCGAGCCGGTCGGCGTCGACGCCGAGCGAGGTGCCGCCCCAGTAGACGTGGCTGTGCAGGTCGATGAGGCCGGGCGTGACGAGGCAGTCTCGCGCGTCGATCACTTGTGTCGCGTGTTCGGCGTCAATCGCCGCTTCGATCGCGGCGACACGGCCGTTGGCGATGGCAAGGTCGCGTGGCGCATCGAGGCCGGATGCTGGGTCGATGAGGCGGCCGCCCTTTATCAGGAGATCGAATTGCATCGGCCAGCCTCCCGTTGTTCTGGTCTCTATGTCAGAGCGGCCGGTAGGCGACGGCCTCGACCTCGATCTTGATGTCGATCATCAGCCGCGACTCCACCGTCGTGCGGGCCGGCGGGTCCTTCGGGAAATGCCTGGCATAGACGGTGTTGAAGGTGCCGAAGTCGCGCGCGTCCTCCAGCCAGACGGTCGTCTTGACGACGTCGTCCATGACGCAGCCGGCGAGCGCCAGCGCCGCCTTGATGTTCTGAAGCACCTGCTCGGTCTGCTCGGCGATGCCGCCCTTGACCACCATGCCGTCGCTGCCAACCGGCACCTGGCCCGAGACATAGACGAAATCGCCGGCGCGGACGGCCGGCGAAAGCGGCACATGGGACGTTCCAAAACACTGCTTGGGCAAGAAGGGCCTCCTGGTCAGACATGGCGCGACCAGTCGCGATCCCGCCGTTGCCGACCCTCTACCCCTATTGGCGCGATCCTCCTAGTGCCCTTGTTGGAGCGCAACATTTTTCCAGAAGGATGTTGCTTTACCGGAGCCGGATCAGCATCTTGCGCCGCCGTGCCGATCGCAATGCAGGAGCAAGAGAATGACCTTCGACAAGAACCCGTTCCCGGCCGGCGACGCCGATCGCCATGCGTTGTGGGACATGCTTGTGCGGCGTGACATCGACGCCTTCCTCAGCCAGGACTGGTCGATGGTCGAGGACGATTTCGTCGCCGAAAGCTTCTTCGGCATGCATGCGCATTTCCTCAACGACGCCGATGCCTGGCGGCTGCAGTTTCCGACGCTCGCTGCCTATCGCGACGAATGGTTGCGCCAGGCCAAGGAGACGGCGGCCACAAAATTCGCCGAGCCGCTGCGCGAGGCACTGTTCCGCGTCACCAACATGCGCGACATCGATGTCGACGGTGACCGTGCCGTGCTGCACAAGAAGTTCAACGGTTCTGTTGCCAAGGCCGACGGCAGCGTCGACAAGCTGAAGTGGCAGACGCTCTATTTCTGCTCGAAGGTCGGCGGCCGCTGGAAGATAACGGGCTTTGTCGGCTACATGCCGCATCCGCTGGGAAGCTAGCTTCCGGCGGAAGCCCTCGATCTACAGACCCTTGATGCTCTCGGCGATCTCGTGCAGCACCTTGCGGTCGGTGCCGTGCCGCTTGATGAGCGTGCGGGCCTGTTCCGGCGTGATGCCGGCCTCCTCGGCGAAATGCCTGACCTCGTAGTCCTCGTCGCCGGCCACTTGCGAACGGTCGCGGTTGTCGGTCTTGGTCTTGTCGTCGGCCATGACTGCGTTCCTCGTTGAACACGAGATAACGAGAAGGTTCCGGTGGGGTTCCCGGAACCTCGACTGGGCGCGACCTTCCTGGGCGCCGAGAGTTATGGGCAGGCGTTCCTAGTGGGTCCGATGATCGAACACCACGCCCATGGTCTTACCAATTGCCGCCATCACGATCAGTTCGACCAGATGGTCGTCGCTGTCGTCGCAAGCCGGACCGATGCGGCGGATGGCATCGATCGCCGCCCTGGTCGATATGGTGTCGCCGGCGCGGAATCTTGAAAGCGTAGAGGAAACAAGTTCTTCGGCCGTCAGGTCTATGGCCGGCACTTTTGGCACCACGTTCATTGGCCTCCTCCTGCCATGAACCCTCACCCAAAAGGATGATACGCCAATGGCTGGCCGGTGCCAGCGAAATGGTGGTCCTACCAGTTCGATGGCGACAGCCTGCCGCCATTTCCTATCTCTCCTCGATGATCCTCAAATAGGCCGTCGTGACGAACAGCACGATCAGGCCGAACAGGATGCGGCAACCGCCTTCGGGCATCTGCAGGATGGTGAGCAGCGTCGTCAGCACGGTGAGGATCAGCGCGCCGATGATGGTCGTGTGATGTCCCCGCGCTCGCCGCTCCCAGGCACCTTCGTTCAGGTTCGACGTTTGGGTGATGCGAGCAGAACGGCCGCGCTCGCACGTGGTTGCGATGTGGCCCTCAGCGTCGGTCGCGGCGTGCGGTCACGTCGTCCCCAAAATGATTCACGACGCGGCCCGTTCCGGGTCTTGCCGGCCTCCGGCGGCGCCATAATTCCACATCGGGGGTGGGTCATTTGCCGAAACAGGAGGCGGCCGTGAAACACCAAACCGTAGACCAACTCAATGCCGTTGCCGACGTCCATGCCGAGGCGACGTATCTCTTCGCAACCCGCGGCCAGCGCCTCGAACGCTGGGCGCAACTTCTGGAGCAGGATCCCGACCGGCGCCTCGGCGCGCTCGCCGGCACCGAATACACGGCTCCCGACCTGCGCGACAGGATGCGCGCTTCGGGATCGCCGATCACGGTCGCCTTCGAGGATCCGGTTTTTCGCGCACAGGGCCTGAGCGATGACAGTTACGGCGAAGCCAGGCGCTTCTTCGAGTTGAGCGACTGGCAGCTGCACGAGATCGTCTGCCATTGCCATGTCGGCGCGACGCTGCCGGCCAGATGGGCGGCCTCCCGCGTTCGCGCGGCGAACTCCCCGGGATCCGGCTTCTTCGCCTGGCTGCGCGGCGTGTTCATGCACTGACGGCGCTGGCGAGCAGCGCGCCGATGGCCAGGAACGGCTCCGGTTCGCCTCGAACCGGAGCCGGCTGATCGAGGATAGAGCGAGATCGAGGCCGATCCGGCTTTCCGCGCGGATTGCGGTCTTGAGGCCGAGGACCGCCAGTCAGGCGCCTTTCCCCGGGGCGCCTGTCATGTCGTGGTCTGGATGATCAGCGTCAGCGTGCCGTCATAATCGATGTTGGCCGCGACGACCTGCGAGGAGTTGAGCCCGTTGGCCTGCAAGACCGACAACGCCTGCGGTGAGGCATCGACGGAACGTTGCAGTTTCAAGAGATCCTCGGCGCTGGTTTCGGTGATCACAGCCTCCGCCTGCGCCTTGATTTCCGCTGGCAGGTCCTCGACCGCCACCAGGGCGATATTGGTGAAATCCTGTCCGGAAAGATCCTGATCGGGCGCCGCCTGGTCCGGCAGGGGCTCTTGTGCCGGGGGCAGGTTCTGCTGCGGCCCGGCGATCTGCGCCGAGACCGGCAGCGTCAGGGCGAGCGCCGAGAGCGTGACGATCATCGTCAACATCCGCATCGTCTATCCTTCCGTTCTTTCGAGGGTGGTGTCCTTGCGACAAGAACCCCTCTGCCGAACGATGGTTCCCGACAATATCGGGCCGTTGGGACGGAGCGGAATCCCTCAGCGCCAGCCGAGGGCCGGCGCAACGAATTTGAGGATCGCCTCGATCACATGCGCGTTGTAGGCGACGCCGAGCTGGTTGGGCACGGTGAGAAGCAGCGTATCGGCTTCGGCGATGGCTTCGTCCGCCTTCAGCTGTTCGATGAGCACGTCCGGCTCAGCGGCATAGGTGCGGCCGAACACAGCGCGCTTCTCGGGCTCGATATAGCCGAAATGATCCTCGCCCTCGCTGCCGCCGAAATAGGCGCGGTCCATGTCGTTGACCAGCGCGAAGATGCTGCGGCTCACCGAGACCCGTGGCTCGCGCGTGTGGCCGGCCTCGGCCCATGCCTTGCGGAAGGCGCGGATCTGCTCGGCCTGCTGGACATGCAGCGGCTGGCCGCCCTCGTCGAATTTGAGCGTCGAGCTCTGCAGGTTCATGCCGAGCTTGGCCGCCCATTCCGCCGTGGCGTTGGTGGCGGCGCCCCACCAGATCCTGTCGCGCAGGCCCTCGGACAAAGGTTCCAGGCGCAGCAGGCCGGGCGGATTGGGGAACATCGGCCGCGGATTTGGCTGGGCAAAGCCATGGCCGCGCAGCACTTCGAGGAAGACCTCGGCATGGCGCCGGGCCATGTCGGCATCGCTCTTGCCCTCCTCGGGAACGTAGCCGAAATAGCGCCAGCCATCGATCACCTGCTCCGGCGAGCCGCGGCTGATGCCGAGCTGCAGCCGGCCGCCGGCGATCAGGTCGGCGGCGCCAGCGTCCTCGACCATGTAGAGCGGGTTCTCGTAGCGCATGTCGATGACCGCGGTGCCGAGCTCGATGCGCTTTGTCTTAGCGCCGGCGGCGGCCAGCAGCGGAAAGGGCGAAGCGAGCTGGCGGGCAAAGTGGTGGACGCGGAAATAGGCGCCGTCGGCGCCTAGCTCCTCGGCGGCGACGGCAAGGTCGATCGACTGCAGCAGCGCATCGGACGCCGAGCGCGTCCCCGATTGCGGCGACGGCGACCAATGCCCGAACGACAGAAAGCCAATTTTCTTCATGAGGTCACCGGATGCGGGATGGGCGGAATGCGATGGCATATAGGGGTTCACGCGGTATCGCCGCAAGGCGGGGTCGATGAGCGGCCGAACGACAAGGCGCAGAGCAATGGGAATTTCCACTCGGTCCGCAGCTGTTTCATCCGGAAGGCGCGTGATGCCTAGCAGGCACAGATAGCGACTGGGCGAAGAGCCTGGACTCAGCCAGCCGTAGCGGCGGTGCGCTTTCGCCAACGGTCAGCCTGATTGGCACCTTGATGACGCTGGACCTTGCCCACGCCCTCGCTCCTGGGAAGAGCATGGAACTTAAGAGGTAGCTAGAGCAAGCCTGGCCGCAAGCAGCAGCACAGCGGCGATGAGGGTCATGACGATCGCGGCGAGCCGGATGCGCTTCATCCCACCTTGTTGCAAGCGTTGTCGAACCTTCGCCGCTTCGTAGGCGCTATAGAGGTACAGGCCGTCGTCGCCGAAGCGATCGGCGTTCGGACGGTTGTTCTGCGTCTTTGGGCGGAGCTTCGCCATCGTTGGACCGTCGAAAGAAAACTCGCCGGGCACAAAACCCCAAGCCCATGGCCCGGCGAGATTGACAACCCGACCACCCGATCGGGACCGGTGGAGGAGTACCGGCAATCTCTTCAGAGCAAGACAGGTGCCAGCTCTTTAGTCCCGAAGTGAGACAGGGTACGCGCCGCCGTCCGTCTTGAACAAAACCGGCTCGGCCTTCATCACGGCAAATCGTTCTCCTCCAAGCCTCCTTCGGTTGCGGTTTCGTTTGAAAACGCATTGGGAAGGATGCAAATGGCAATGACAGATAGTCTGTTAAATCAATCTGTTACGCGATAAGATCTGGCGGAGAGAGCGGGATTCGAACCCGCGTTACGGTCTCCCGTAAACACACTTTCCAGGCGTGCGCCTTCAACCACTCGGCCACCTCTCCGTCCTTGCATGGCGCGCCGGCCGGTTTTGCCGCGCGGGTTGGGGATATGCGCTCCCTTGGGAATTTCGCGCGGTATATCCGCACCTCGAGCGCCCTCAACCGGCGGGCACTCCATCCCGGCGCCCAAAGCCGTCGAAGCAACAGGCGCGGGGCTCATCTAGTCGATCCCGCGGCGAATGCCAAGCCATAATGGCGCTTTGTCAGCTTTGCCGCATACCGTTCGTTCGCCAGGGTTCCCCGCGGTGGCTTTGGCGTGTCCCGGTGGCCGAATGATGTGCACAGGCAGGGCGGCACAGCCGGTCGTTGCTTGACTTCGCCATCCGTCCGCTGTCCTTGTGGACGCAAGGCTTTGCGGGGGCACAGTCCGGAGATGACTTCGACCAATCAGGAGCCGGCGACGCGGCCGGATAGCGGGCTGTCCTACATGCCCGTGGCGTGGCTCGTCATCGTCATGGCCATGTCGGTCTACGGCCTGATGTCGACGTGGCGGCTGATCGGCGATTCCAGCCTGCCGGGAAGCGTCTCCTTCCTCATCTATGGCGGTCTTGTCGCGGGCATCGTCACCATCCTGTGGGGGCTCTACCTGCTCGGCCTCGCCTTCAACCGCTCGGCGCGCTTCCCGCGCCATTTCACCATCTGGCAGGTTGCGACCATCCTTTGGCTGCTGGCGCGGCAGGCCTATGTGCTGCTCACGCCCGACTTCGTCTTCTCGGCCAACAGCCTTGTCTTCACCGGCGGCGAGATCGCCATCGGCGTGCTTTGCCTCTATCTGCTGCGCCGCGGCGCCGGCGCCGATGCCGTCTACGCCAATCCGGAAACCGAGAGCCCGCCGGTGCTGGTTTCGGTGGTGGCGGCCTTGCTCGGCATCATCCTTGGCGCCGCGATCGGCGCCTGCGCCGGGTTTGCCGCGGGCTCGCTGATCGCGGACGCCTCCGATATGAGCTGCTTCGAGGGCGCCTGCGGTTATTTCGCCGTGCTCATCGGCCTGGCCGGGCTGGTGGTCGGCGCCATCGCCGGCGGGGTGTTCGCGGTCTGGCGCGTCAACCGGCGCAAACGCAAGCCGGCGGCGTAGCCTCAAATTCGCGTGTCGCGATTGCCGGCGGGGCGCGCGCGTTCTATCTCTCATGCGGGGAGGGTGCGAATACGGGTCTGTGTGACGGGCCTGGTTTCGTGGGGAGGAAGCCTGGATGCTACGTTTCATCTTTCGTCTGGCGGCGATGGTCGCGCTTTCGGTCTCCGTCATCATGGCGGTGATCGACGCGACGCGCTCGGTGGCGGCCTCAGCCCTGGTCGTGACGCCGCTCAACACAAGCTGGCTGGCAGTATCGCCCGACACCCGCGCGGCCTTCGAAAGCTACGTGCGCGAAAAGGCGAGCCCGCTTCTGTGGGATGGCGTCATTGCCTGGGTGCTGGCCCAGCCCGGCTTCGCGGTGTTCGCCGTGGTGGCCTTCCTGTTCTACGCCATCGGCTACCGGCGGCAGCGGCGGGGCGGTGCGTTCGCCCCGACCTGATCGTCCGCGGTGTGCATCCGCCGCCCAAGCCGGCCGGCGAACCGAATGATGCGCGGCGGCGCCTGTCCGCGCCATGCTTTTCCAAAAGGTCAAAATTCCACGTGAATTTTGTTTCGGGCCGTGCCAGATTGGCCGCGAGCGGGAGGAGCATACTTCCTGCCAGACGTCGTCTGCCCGCCGGAGAACCGGGCTGGCAGGCGGTGCGTAACGGAAAAATAACCGACAGGGTGTGGATCACATGAAACGTATCGTTCTTGGCCTTCTGGCCGCAACCGCAATGGTTCTTCCGGCTTTCGCCGCGGATATCCAGCCGGCGATCCTGTACGATCTCGGCGGCAAGTTCGACAAATCGTTCAACGAGGCATCCTATAACGGCGCCGAGAAGTTCAAGACCGAGACCGGCATCGCCTATGTCGAATTCGAAGTCTCCAACGCCACCCAACGAGAGCAGGCGCTGCGCCGCTTCGCCGAGGACGGCCGCAATCCGATCGTGATGGCCGGCTTCTCCTGGGCGGACGCACTGGACAAGATCGCCACCGAATTCCCCGACACCAAGTTCGCCATCATCGACATGGTCGTCGACAAGCCCAACGTCCGCTCCGTCGTCTACAAGGAGCAGGAAGGCTCCTACCTCGTCGGCGTGATGGCGGCGATGGCCTCGAAGTCCAAGAAGGTCGGCTTCATCGGTGGCATGGACATTCCGCTGATCCGCAAGTTCGGCTGCGGCTATGTCGGCGGCGCCAAGTCGGCCGGCGCCACCGACGTCATCCAGAACATGACGGGCGACACGCCCGCCGCCTGGAACGACCCGGCCAAGGGCGGCGAGATCGCCAAGACGCAGATCGACCAGGGCGCTGACGTGATCTACGCGGCGGCCGGCGGCACCGGCGTCGGCGTGCTGCAGGCAGCGGCCGATTCCGGCAAGCTCGGCATCGGCGTCGATTCCAACCAGAACGGGCTGCAGCCCGGCAAGGTGCTGACCTCGATGGTCAAGCGCGTCGACGTCGCCGTCTACAACACCTTCATGGATGCCAAGAACGACAAGTTCACCGCCGGCATCAACGACCTCGGCCTCAAGGAAGGCGGCGTCGACTACGCCATGGACGACAACAACAAGGCGCTCGTCGACGATGCCATGAAGACGGCCGTCGAGAAGGCCAAGGCCGACATCATCGCCGGCACCGTCAAGGTGCACGACTACATGTCGGACAACGCCTGCCCGTATTGATCGGCTCTGGTATTCAGCAAAGCGGACCGCCGGGTGAAAGCCCGGCGGTTTCTTTTAATAGCATCGGCCAGAACCGGCTATAAATGATCAGGGCAGAAGCGCGCCGTCGGCCGACCATGCGCCGGAGAGATAGCCAAGCGCAAAAGCGGCCACCAGCGCCATGGCGATGACAAATCGGCGCCGGCCGCCAAGGGCGTGCAGGCCGACGCCGTAGGGCGGGCGCTCCAGCCTGCGGATCGCCGGTGGCCTTTCCTTGCGGCCGTCGTCGACACCAACGCCTGCCTGCCGCATCTGCGGCAGTTCGGCGATGTGCTGAGTGACCTGCTTCCAGCGGTTGTCCGGTGCGCCTCCCGCCGGCTCGGGGTCGAAGGCGCGCATGCGCTCGGCCAGGCGCAGCACCGCGTCGCGGAAGGCGGGGTCGATTTCAAGGTCGCGTTCGGCGCGCCGGCGCTCGATGTCGTTCATCAGGCCGAACACATAGTCGCCGGCGCGGGCGATGCGGTCGCTTTCACTGGCCATGACGCTTCTCCCTTCCTCACCAATGCGGCGGCTTGGTGACCGGCACGTCGGGCGCGGCCTGGTCCTCCAGGGCAAGGAAGCGGTCGGTCAGCGCGCTGAGCTTGCGTTCCATCCGCTCGATCACCTTCCACTGCTCGGCGATCTGGCCGGACAGTTCCTCGATGGTCTTTTCCTGCTCTGCGGCGCGGATTTCTAGCGTCGTCAGCCGGTCGGCAGGCATGGTCATTTCAAAACCCCGGTCTGTTGGTGCTCGCGGGCGATGCGTCCGGCGTTCCCCATATTAGCGAATGTGAAGGCCCCGGCCACGTTCGAAATTGACAAGCGCGCGGGGATTTGTCGAGAGTGGACAACCCTCCGGCCAATTGGCACGGGCGGGGCGGCATGCTAGGCGTTTTGACCAAGCGATAAAAAAACTGAGTGGGACAGGCTGCATGGCGCAAGCCGCAATCGAGCTGATTGGCATCAACAAGAGTTTTGGCGCCGTGCGCGCCAACCGCGACATCAATCTGGAAGTCGTGCGCGGCACCATCCATGGCATTGTCGGCGAGAACGGCGCCGGCAAGTCGACGCTGATGTCGATCCTCTACGGCTTTTACCAGGCCGACAGCGGCGAGATCCGCGTCGGCGGTCAGGCGGCGTCGATCAAGACACCCAACGACGCCATCGCGCTCGGCATCGGCATGGTGCACCAGCATTTCATGCTGGTCGACAATTTCTCGGTGCTGGAAAATGTCATCCTCGGCGCCGAGAGCGATGCCCTGCTGAAGCGCAGCATCGCCAAGGCGCGTTCGGAGTTGGAACGGCTGGAGCGCGAATACGGGCTGGAGGTCGATCCCGACGCGATCATCGAGGAACTGCCCGTCGGCCTGCAGCAGCGCGTCGAAATCCTCAAGGCGCTCTATCGCGGTGCCGAGATCCTGATCCTCGACGAGCCGACCGGCGTCTTGACGCCGGCCGAGGCCGACCATCTGTTCCGCATTCTCAAGCAGCTCAAGGACCAGGGCAAGACGGTGGTGCTGATCACCCACAAGCTGCGCGAGATCATGGCCATCACCGACACGGTCTCGGTGATGCGCCAGGGCACGATGGTGGCGACCAGGGTGACGAAGGAGACAACGGTCGGGGAACTGGCCGAGCTGATGGTCGGGCGTCGCGTGCTGCTCAGGGTCGAGAAGGGCGAAGCGGAAGCCGGCGCCGTCAAGCTCGCGGTCAAGAACCTGACGGTGAAGGATTCCCGCGGCGTCACCATGGTCGACGACATCTCCTTCGACCTGCGCGCCGGCGAGATCGTCGGCATCGCCGGTGTTGCCGGCAACGGACAGTCCGAACTGCTCGAGGCGATTTCCGGCATCCGCCACGCCGTCTCCGGCTCGGTCATGCTCGACGGCAAGCCGATCGACCTCACCGGCAAGGCCGACCCTGGCGAATTGCGCGACCGTGGGCTGGCCCACGTGCCGGAGGACCGCCACCATGTCGGCCTGGTTCTGGCCTTCGAGGAGAACGAGAACTCGATCCTCGGCTATCACGATGACGAGCGCTATCTGAAGGGGCCGCTCCTCGACATCGAGGCCATTCGCAACGACGCCAAGGACAAGATCGCCAAATACGACATCCGTCCCGCCGACTGCCGGCTGAAGACGGCCAATTTCTCCGGCGGCAACCAGCAGAAGATCGTGCTGGCGCGCGAGATGGAGCAGGATCCGGGCGTGCTGATCGTCGGCCAGCCGACACGCGGCGTCGATGTCGGCGCCATCGAATTCATCCACAAGCGGCTGATCGCCATGCGCGACCAGGGCAAGGCTGTGCTGGTGGTGTCGGTCGAGCTCGACGAGATCCGCTCGCTTTCCGACCGTATCCTGGTGATGTTCGCCGGCCGCATTGTCGGCGAGCGTGGCCCCGAGGCGACCGAAGGCGAGCTCGGCCTGCTGATGGCCGGTGTCGAGCAGCGGGAGGCCGCGGAATGAGCACGCCCTACGCCAAGCTTCCGGCCTGGGCCGATTACGGCCTGATCCCGGTGATCAATCTGTTCGTCGCCTTCGTCGTCGCCGGCTTCGTGGTGGTCCTGGTGGGCGAAAATCCGTTCCGCGCCGCGGTCATCCTGGTCCAGGGCGCCTTCGGCAAGGGGACGGGCATCGCGTTCACGCTTTTCTACGCCACCACCTTCATCTTCAGCGGGCTGTCGGTGGCGGTCGCGGCGCATTGCGGCCTGTTCAACATCGGCGGCGAGGGCCAGGGCTACATAGCCGGGCTCGGCATCGGCGTCGTCTGCCTGGCCTTCGACAGTGTGCTGCCTTGGTGGCTGACCTTTCCGCTGGCGATCGTCGCCTCCGCAGCGATGGGGGCGCTGTGGGCGCTGATTCCGGCCTATCTTCAGGCCAGGCGCGGCTCGCACATCGTGATCACTACCATCATGTTCAACTTCATCGCCGCCAGCGTCATGGTCTACGCACTGGTCGGCTTCCTGAAGCCGGCCGGCTCGATGGCGCCGCAGACGCGCACCTTCCTCGACGGCGCGCAGTTGCCGAAGCTCAACTGGGTCATCGAACTGTTCGGCGCCAAGATCCGCTCGGCGCCGCTCAACGTCTGCTTCCTGCTGGCGCTGCTGATGGCGTTCCTGGTCTGGCTGCTGATCTGGCGCACCAGGCTGGGCTACGAGATGCGCACCTATGGCCACAGCCCGAAGGCGGCGCGCTATGCCGGCATTTCGGAAACGCGCATCGTCATCATCGCCATGATGATCTCGGGCGCGCTGGCCGGCATGATGGCGCTCAACCCGACGATGGGCGACCAGCACAATGTCGCGCTCGATTTCGTCTCCGGCGCCGGCTTCGTCGGCATCGCGGTTGCGCTGATGGGACGTCTGCATCCGGTCGGCATCGTGCTGGCGGCGATCCTGTTCGGCATGCTCTACCAGGGCGGCGCCGAGCTCGCCTTCGAGATGCCGGCGATTTCGCGCGACATGATCGTCATCATCCAGGGCCTGGTCATCCTGTTCGCCGGCGCGCTCGAACACATGTTCCGGCCTTACATCCAGGCGCTGTTCGCCTCGGTCAGCCCGAAGACGGTCGGCATCGAAGCGGTCAAGGGGAAGGGCGCCTGAGATGGATATCTTCATCGCCATTGTGCAGATCCTCGACTCGACCATCCGCCTCTCGGTGCCGCTGCTGCTGGCGTGCCTCGCCGGCCTCTATTCCGAGCGCGCGGGCGTCTTCGATATCGGGCTCGAAGGCAAGATGCTGGTCGGCGCTTTCGGCGGCGCCGCCGCCGCCTCGGTGCTGCATTCGGCCCTGCTCGGCCTCGGCACCGCCATCCTGATCTCGGTTGCTTTCGCCCTGATCCACGGTTTTGCCTCGATCACCCATCGCGGCAACCAGATCGTGTCGGGCGTGGCGATCAATTTCATCGCCGCCGGCTCGACCATCATGCTCGGCCAGCACTGGTTCCAGCAGGGCGGCCGCACGCCGGCGCTGGCACCGGGCGAGCGCTTCGAGGCGATCACCTGGCCCGGCGCCGACGCGATGCGCGACGTGCCGATCATCGGACCGATCTATTCGGAACTGATTTCGGGCCACTCGATCCTGGTCTATTTCGCCTTCCTGATGGTGCCATTCGCCTGGTGGGTGCTCTACCGCACCCGCTTCGGCCTCAGGTTGCGCGCCGTCGGCGAGAACCCGGCCGCCGTCGACACGGCCGGCATCTCGGTCGCCTGGCTGCGCTACCGGGCGCTGATCTGCACCGGCATCCTCACCGGCGTCGCCGGCGCCTATCTGTCGATGGTGCAGAACGGCGGCTTCGTGAAGGACATGACCGCCGGCAAGGGCTATATCGCCCTGGCCGCGCTGATCTTCGCCAAATGGAAGCCGGTCAACGCCATGTTCGCCTGCCTGCTGTTCGGCTTCCTAGACGCGCTGTCGATCCGCCTGCAAGGCACGCCGCTGCCGATCATCGGCAAGGTGCCGGTGCAGTTCATGCAGGCGCTGCCCTATGTGCTCACCGTGATCCTGCTCGCCGGCTTCATCGGCAAGGCGATCCCGCCGCGCGCCGGCGGCGTGCCCTATGTCAAGGAACGCTGAGGCGAACGCGACAGCGGACAAGGCCGGCTTTTGGACAAGATCGTGGGAGAGAACAACCGAATGTCGCATGATCTGTTCGAGGCGGCCAAGGCTGCGATGGCCAAGGCCTATGCGCCCTATTCGAAATTCCCGGTGGGCGCCGCATTGCGCACCGAGGATGGGCGCGTCTTCGCCGGCGCCAATGTCGAGGTGGCCTCCTACCCGGAAGGCTGGTGCGCCGAAACCACCGCGCTCGGGCACTACGTCATGGGCGGCGGCGGCACGATCACCGAGATCGCGGTGATTGCCGAGCGGATGGCCAAGTGCTCGCCCTGCGGCGGCTGCCGGCAGCGTCTGGCGGAGTTCTGCCGGCCGGAGACGAAACTCTATCTTTGCGACAATGGCGGCGTGGTCGAGACCGTGACCATGGGCGACATGCTGCCTTACGGCTTCAGGGGCGACATACTGAAATGATGGAAAAGGCGCTCGATCATCTCGTCGAAAGGCTGGACGGGCTGGCGCCCACGGTGGCGCTGGTGCTGGGTTCGGGCCTTGGCGGCCTCGTCGACAAGGTCGAGGATGCCAGTCGCATTTCCTATGCCGAACTGCCGGGCTTCCCGAGAAGCGGCGTCAGCGGCCACGCCGGCGAGGTCGTGGCCGGCAATTTCGCCGGCACGCCGGTGCTGATGCTGTCCGGCCGCGCGCATTACTACGAGCACGGCAATGCCGCGGCGATGCGCCCGGCGCTGGAGGTGCTGGCCGGCATCGGCATTTCGCAGCTCATCCTCACCAATGCCGCGGGCTCGGTCGATCCGGAGATGGGGCCGGGCTCGGTGATGCTGATCACCGACCACATCAATTTCTCTGGCTCCAACCCGCTGATCGGCGAACCCAGCGACCGCCGCTTCGTCGGCCTCACCGAGGCCTATGATGCCGGCCTGCGCAAGGCGATCGAAAAGGCCGCCAAGGCGACCGGCACCAAGCTCGACAAGGGCGTTTACATGTGGTTCTCCGGACCTTGCTTCGAGACGCCGGCCGAGATCCGCATGGCGCGCATCATGGGCGCCAATGCCGTCGGCATGTCGACGGTGCCGGAGGTCATCCTCGCCCGCTTCCTCGGACTTCGCGTCGCCGCCTGCTCGGTCATCACCAACCTCGCCGCCGGGATGACCGGAGCCGAGCTTTCGCACCAGGAGACCAAGGACATGGCGCCCATCGGCGGCGCGCGGCTGGCGACGATCCTCGAGCGCTTGTTCCGCGACGGGCTGCCGGAGAGCTGATGCTTCCGCAGGAAATCATCCGCCGCAAGCGCGACGGCCACAGGCTGTCGGCGCCTGAGATCGCGGCCTTTGTCCAGGGGCTGACCGCCGGCACGGTCACGGAAGGCCAGGTCGGCGCCTTCGCCATGGCGGTGTTCTTCAACGGCATGAGCCGCGAGGAAGCGGTGGCATTGACGATCGCCATGCGCGATTCCGGCGATGTGCTCGACTGGTCCGACCTGCCGGGCCCGGTCACCGACAAGCATTCGACGGGCGGCGTCGGCGACAATGTCTCGCTGATGCTGGCGCCGATCGTGGCCGCCTGCGGCGCCTATGTACCGATGATCTCCGGCCGCGGCCTTGGCCATACCGGCGGCACGCTGGACAAGATGGATGCCATTCCCGGCTACATAAGCCAGCCGGACGTGGCGCGCTTGCGCAAGACGGTGCTCGAGACCGGCTGCGCCATCATCGGCCAGACCGCCGACCTGGCGCCGGCCGACCGCCGCTTTTACGCCATCCGCGACGTCACGGGCACGGTGGAATCGGTGCCGCTGATCACCGCCTCGATCCTGTCGAAGAAGCTCGCCGCCGGGCTCGGTTCGCTCGTGCTCGACGTCAAGGTCGGCAACGGCGCCTTCATGGAGAAGTCGCGCGATGCGACGGCACTTGCCAGCAGCCTGGTCGAGGTCGCCAACGGCGCGGGCCTGAAAACGTCAGCGCTGGTCACCGGCATGAACGAGCCGCTGGCGTCGGCCGCCGGCAACGCCGTCGAGGTGCGCAACGCGGTCGACTTCCTCACCGGACGCCTGCGCGACCGGCGGCTGGAGGATGTGACGCTGGCGCTCGCCGCCGAGATGCTGCAATCGGCCGGACTGGCGGCGTCGAACCAGGACGGCATCCGGCGCGCCACCGAGACGCTGGCCGGCGGCCGCGCGGCAGCCGTCTTCCAGCGCATGGTGGCGGCGCTTGGCGGCCCCGCCGATTTCATCGACAAACCTGAGAAGTATTTGCCGAAAGCGCCGGTGGAACGCGCCGTGACGGCACCCGGAAACGGCTTCGTCAGCGGCATCGCGACGCGCGAGATCGGGCTTGCCGTGGTCGGGCTTGGCGGTGGGCGCACACGGCCCGACGACAGGATCGATCACGCGGTCGGCATCACCAGGCTGTCGCCGGTCGGCGCCGAGGTGCAGGCCGGCGAGCCGCTGGCGCTGGTCCATGCGCGCACCGCCGCGGATGCCGAGGCCGCTGCGGCGGCCGTGCTTTCTGCCTACACGATCGGATCGTCGAAGCCGGCGGCGGAAAAGACGGTCATCCGGCGCGTCCTGCCACGCTGACAGTCTTGTCCGGCGGCTCTACTGGACCAAGAGCAGCGAGCCGTTCTCGACCTGGTATCTCTGCAACCGCTGCAGGAAGCTCATGCCGATCAGGTTGGTCTGCAACGCCCGGTCGTCGATCACCACCGCCTGGACGTTGTCGACCGAGATCTTGCCGATCTGCAAGCGTTCGACCGTCACCACCGCGGCCTTGATGGAACCATTGGCAGTGTCGACCTCGTGGATGAAATCCGAGGGGTTGAGCGAGATGCCGGCGCGGCGCGCCGTCGAGGTGTTGATGGCGACCAGCGTCGCGCCGGTGTCGATCAGCCCGTCGACCTGGCGGCCGTTGAGCTTGAAGTCGGAGGTGAAGTGTCCGCGCGCATCGGCGTTGACCACCACCTTGCGGCCGAGCGGCAGCGGCGCGACCGGCTTGTCGGGAACCGAGGCAAGGTCCAAGGCGGGCTGCGCTTCGGTCGCAGGCTTGGAGGCGACCGCCGGTTTCAGCAGGCCGTCGAACATGCGCGGGTTCGACTGATAGAGGATCGGTATCGATGCCGATGTTCCGGCAAAGACGCCAAGGAAGAGGAGTTTGCGCAGCATGGGACCGGCCTATGTGAAGGCCGATCCTTAACCCCGACATGGTGTCCTCGGCTTTAACGCGCGCCGAAAGCGAAGGTTTGCGTAAACGAGTGGTAAATTCCCGCGCTCACTTCGTCCCGTACATGCGATCGCCGGCATCGCCGAGGCCGGGCATGATGTAGCCCTTGTCGTTCAACTGGCGGTCGATGGAGGCGGTGAAGACGGGAACGTCCGGATGCGCCTTGGTGAAGCGCTCGATGCCTTCGGGCGCCGCCAGCAGGCACAGGAAGCGAATGTTGGTGGCGCCGCGCCCCTTCAGCTTGTCGATCGCCGCGATCGCCGAATTGGCGGTGGCGAGCATCGGATCGACGACGATCACCAGACGGTCGGCGAGATCGCTCGGCGCCTTGAAGAAATATTCGACCGCCTCCAGCGTGTCGTGGTCGCGGTAGAGCCCGATATGGGCGACGCGCGCCGCCGGCACCAGGTCAAGCAGGCCTTCGAGCAGGCCGTTGCCGGCGCGCAGCACCGAAGCGAAGACCAGCTTCTTGCCCTCCAGCGTCGGGGCCTCCATCGTTTCGATCGGGGTCTCGATCTCGGTCGTCGTCAGCTCGAGATTGCGCGTGACCTCATAGCCCAGCAGCAGCGAGATCTCGCGCAGCAGCCGCCGGAAGCCGGCTGTCGAGGTCTCCTTCTTGCGCATGATGGTCAGCTTGTGCTGGACAAGCGGGTGGTCGACGACGGTGACGCCCTGCATGGTGCTCTCCTGGAATTCCGGCAATTCGAAAGACCCTAGCGACAATGCGGCGGGCAAGGAACCGCTTGGCCGCCACCGATCACAGTTTTTGCCGGAAATTTGCCTGTAAAGGGGTCAGCGCGCGGCGCCGTTCAGCCGGGCGAGAAGCGCGGTCTTCGTCTTCCTGTCGACAAAGGCCGCCTCGATCGCCGTCCTGGTGATGGCGGCAAGCGCCTTGTCCTTGATCCCGAAATGCTCGGTGGCGATGTCATATTCGCGCTTGAGCGAGGTCCAGAAATAGGGCGGATCGTCGGAGTTGAGCGTCACCTTGCAGCCCGCCGCCAGCAATTCCGGAAACGGATGGTCGGCGAAACTGTCGAACACTTTGAGCGCGATGTTAGAGCCCGGGCAGCATTCGAGCACCACGCCTTCGTCGGCGATGCGCCGGACAAGGTCGGGGTTCTCGATGGCGCGCACGCCATGGCCGATGCGGGAGGGGCGGATGTGGTCGAGCGCCGCCTTGACGCTCTCCCAGCCCATCAGCTCGCCGGCGTGGATGGTGATGCCGAGGCCCGCCTCGCGCGCGATCTCGAAGGCGCGGACATAGTCCTCGAAGTCGCCGATCCGCTCGTCGCCGGCGACGCCGAAGCCGGTCACCAGCGGGTGGCCGCAGCGGGCGGCGAAGCGCGCCGCCTGCTCGATCGATTCGACGCCGACATGGCGCACGCCTGTGACGATCATGCGGCCTTCGATGCCGGTCTTGGCCTTGGCGCGCGCCATGCCCTCGCCGAGCGCGTCGGTATAGGCCTTGGGCGACAGGCCGGCCTTCTTGGCATGGTCCGGTGAGGTGAAGACCTCGGAATAGATGGCGCCGTCGCGGGCAAGGCTGGTCAGGTAATGGTCGGCCAGCCGCGCATAATCCTCCTCGGTGCGAAACAGATCGGACGAGAAATCGTAGGCTGCCAGGAAAGAGGTGAAGTCATGCCAGACGAAGGACCCGTCCTTGATATAGGGCGCGGTGTCCTTGCCGTATTTGCGAGCCTGGCTGATGACGAGCTCGGGCGCCGCTGCCCCTTCGATGTGGCAGTGCAGTTCCGCTTTCAAAGGCATTCATTCATCCCGTCGGTTCGGTCCAGGTCGATAAGCCCACCACCTGGAAGCGCGGCCGAACACCGCGCCTTAAACAATAGCGCCCGCACCATCGATCGGCTATGGTCCCGCCGGTTTTATGACGGATCAAAATAATGTCAGTTGAGAGAACCACGGCCGCGGGCGGTATGGAAACCTCCTATGGTTTCAAGCGGGTAGGGGCAGGCGACAAGCAGTCGCTGGTCAACGACGTTTTCCACAAGGTCGCCAATCGCTACGACCTGATGAACGATTTGATGTCGGGCGGGCTGCACCGGCTGTGGAAGGACGCCATGGTGACGTGGCTCAACCCGCCGAAACGGCCGGGCTGGAAGGTGCTCGACGTCGCCGGCGGCACCGGCGACGTCGCCTTCCGCATCGTCGAGGCGAGCGATCGCCACGCGCATGCCACGGTGCTCGACATCAACGGCTCGATGCTCGACGTCGGCCGCGACCGCGCCGAGAAGAAAGGCCTTAGCGAAAACACCGATTTCGTCGAGGCCAATGCCGAGGAATTGCCCTTCGCCGACAACATTTTCGACGCCTATACGATCGCCTTCGGCATCCGCAACGTGCCGCGTATCGAGGTGGCGCTCGGCGAAGCCTATCGAGTGTTGAAACGCGGTGGACGCTTGCTGTGCCTCGAATTCTCCGAGGTCGAGATGCCGCTGCTCGACAAGGTCTACGAGGCCTGGTCGTTCAACGCCATACCCCGGATCGGCAAGGCCGTCACAGGCGACGGCGAACCCTACTCCTATCTCGTCGAATCGATCCGCAAGTTCCCCAACCAGCAGAATTTCGCAGCGATGATTTCGCGCGCGGGCTTCGACCGGGTCTCCTTCCGCAACTATTCCGGCGGCATCGCCGCCCTGCATTCGGGCTGGAAGCTTTGAGGCAGAATTCCTTGAGGCTGGCCAGATCATGAGCAGCGTGCGATGAGCAGCGTCGGCGCCGCCTTTCGGCTCGCTCGGGCCGGCTGGGTGCTGGTCCGCGAGGGCGTCGTCTCGGCTTTGCCGGGCGAGGAGCTCGACGGCCTGCCGAAATTCGGCTGGCGGCTGGCGCGCCTGTTCACCCGCCGTCGCGCGCTGGCCTACAAGCGCGGCGACCGGCTGGCCAAGGCGGTGGTGCGGCTCGGTCCCTCCTATGTCAAGCTCGGCCAGTTCCTGGCGACACGGCCCGACGTCGTCGGCAATGACATGGCGCTCGACCTCGCTCTTCTCCAAGACAAGATGCATACGTTCCCGCAGGCCGAGGCGATCGCCGCCATCGAGGCCTCGCTCGGGCGCAAGGTCGGCGATCTCTACGCCAGCTTCGACGGCGCCGTCGCCGCTGCCTCGATCGCTCAGGTGCACAGCGCCGAGACCATGAAGGAAGGGGCCACCTCCCGCGTGGCGGTGAAGGTCATCCGGCCGGGCGTGCGCCGCCGTTTCTTCCACGACCTCGAAAGCTATTTCCTCGCTGCCCGCATCCAGGAGAAGTACATCCCCTCGTCGCGCCGCCTGCGGCCGGTCGAGGTGACCGAGACGCTGGCGCAGACCACCAGGATCGAGATGGATCTCAGGCTCGAGGCGGCGGCGCTGTCCGAGCTCGGCGAAAACACCAAGGACGATCCGGGCTTCCGCGTGCCTTCGGTCGACTGGGAGCGGACCGGCCGCGACGTCTTGACCATGGAATGGGTCGACGGCGTCAAGATGAACGATATTGCCGGGCTGGCGGAGGCCGGCCACGACCTCAAGGCGATCGCCACCAACCTCATCCAGTCATTCCTGCGCCATACGCTTCGGGACGGCTTCTTCCATGCCGACATGCATCCGGGCAATTTGTTCGTTGAGGCCAACGGCACCATCGTCGCCGTCGATCTCGGCATCGCCGGCCGGCTCGGCAAGAAGGAGCGCCGGTTCCTGGCCGAAATTCTCTACGGCTTCATCGTGCGCGACTACCAGCGTGTCGCCGAGGTGCATTTCGAGGCCGGCTATGTGCCGCGCCAGCACAATGTCTCGGCCTTCGCGCAAGCGATCCGCGCCATCGGCGAGCCGATCCACGGCCAGCCGGCCGAAACCATCTCGATGGCCAAGCTTTTGACGCTGCTATTCGAGGTCACCGAGCTGTTCGACATGGCGACCCGGCCGGAGCTGATCCTGCTGCAAAAAACGATGGTGGTGGTCGAGGGCGTCGCCCGCACGCTCGATCCGGCCTTCAACATGTGGAAGACGGCCGAGCCGGTGGTCGGCGACTGGATCGCCGGCAACCTCGGCCCGCGCGGCCTTCTGGTCGATGCGCGCGACGGCACCAGGGCGCTGTTGGCGCTGGCCCGTCAGGCACCCGATATCGCCGCCCGTACAGAGCGCCTGTCGCGCGAGATCGACCTGATGGCCGAGCACGGGCTGCGCTTCGACGAGGCGACGGCGCGCGCGATCGGCAAGGCCGAGGCGCGCCATACCCGCTCCGGCCGCGTGGCCCTGTGGGTGATCGCGCTGACGCTGCTCTATATCGTGTGGAAGCTCGCTTAGCGATTGGCTTGCCGTCTCCTGATAGCATTGCTATCATTGCAATCAGCGATGCCAAGCAGAGTGCAATCACATGGCCAGCATCACCATTCGCAATCTTGACGACGAGATCAAGGATCTGCTGCGCCGGCTCGCGGCGGAGAACGATCGGTCGATGGAGGAGCAGGCGCGGGTGATGCTCCGGGCCTCGGTCGAAGGTCAAGTCGGGCCCTCTGGCCGCCTCGACCAGATCGAGAAGACGCTGCACGAACTGGCAGGCGCACACCGCCCGGGAGCTCCAGTCGCGTCGACATCAGGCAAGGCCGCCCTGCGAGGCAGCCTCTCCGGCAAGCGCATCCTGCTCATCATCGGCGGCGGCATCGCCGCCTACAAGGCGCTCGACTTGATCCGCCGGGTGCGCGAGCGGGGTGCCGCGGTGCGGGTGGTGATGACATCAGCGGCACAGGAATTCGTCACCACGCTTTCGGCCGGCGCGCTTTCGGCCGACCATGTCTTCACCGAACTGTTCGACCGCAATGACGAGCACGATGTCGGCCATATCCGCCTGTCGCGCGAGGCCGACCTGCTGGTGGTGGCGCCGGCGACCGCCGATTTGATGGCGAAGCTCGCCAACGGCCATGCCAACGATCTCGCCTCGACGGTGCTTCTCGCCACCGACAAGAAGGTGCTGATGGCGCCGGCGATGAACCCCAAAATGTGGTCGCATCCGGCGACCCGCCGCAACCGGGCGGCGCTCCAGAAGGACGGCATTGTCTTCGTCGGCCCGGCCAGGGGCGAGATGGCCGAGAGCAACGAGGCGGGCGAAGGCCGCATGGCGGAACCGCTGGAGATCACTGCCGCGATCGAGACGCTGCTCGACGAGCAGCCGAAGCCGCTTTCCGGCCGCAAGATCATCGTCACCTCGGGGCCGACGCATGAGCCGATCGACCCGGTGCGCTACATCGCCAACCGCTCGTCCGGCAAGCAGGGTCATGCCATTGCGACGGCACTTGCCAGGCTGGGCGCCGATGTGCGGCTGGTCTCCGGTCCAGTCAACATCGCCGATCCGGCCGGCGTCATCACCACGCATGTCCAGACCGCGGCCGAAATGAAGGATGCGGTCGAAAGCCTGTTGCCGGCGGATGCCGCGGTGTTCGTCGCCGCCGTCGCCGACTGGCGCACGGCGAATGCAGCCGGCGAGAAGATCAAGAAGGTGGCGGGTGGGGGGCCGCCTTCGCTGCAGATGGTCGAGAACCCGGACATCCTAGCCGGCGTCGGTCATCACAGGCAGCGTCCGAGACTGGTCGTCGGCTTCGCCGCTGAGACGCAGGATCTGATCAGCAACGCCGAAGCCAAGCTCCGGAAGAAGGGCGCCGACTTCATCGTCGCCAACGACGTCTCGCACGAAAGCGGCATCGGTCCGTCGGGCGTGATGGGCGGCGACCGCAACAAGGTGCGGATCGTCTCCAGGGGCGGCGTCGAGGAATGGCCCGAGATGGGCAAGGACGAGGTGGCGGCTCGGCTCGCCGCCCTTATTGCCGAGCGTCTGAAGACCATCGTTGTCTGAACGCTTCGCCGCCGGAGACGGCTGGCCTCGGCAACCTCATTCTGCGGCGATGCCCGCAACGCCCGCATTCGCAGCAAGCCCGGCTTCGATCGACTCTGAAATGATCCTCAGGCCGAGATCCAGTTCCTCCTCGGAGATGGTCAAGGGAGGGGCGATGCGGAAGACGCCGCCCATCCCCGGAAGCTTGACGATGTTCATGCTGAGGCCGCGCCGGAACGCTTCCGCCGCGATCGCTGCGCCAAGCTGGTGATCGGGAACCTTGCCGTCCTTGACGATCTCGACCCCGAGCAGGAGGCCGCGGCCGCGCACGTCGCCGACACATTCGTAGCGCTGCTTCAGTCCCGATAGCCCGTCGAGCAATTTCGCTCCCAGATGCCTGGCGCGGTCGACGAGCTTTTCGTCTTCCACCACATCGAGGACCGCGAGGCCGACGGCCGCCGGCAGCGGGTCGGAGACATGCGTGGTGTAGAACAGGAAGCCTTTCTCATGCGCTTCTTCCTCGATCTCGGCCGTCGTCATGACGGCCGATAGCGGAAGGCCGGCGCCGATCGTCTTGGAAAGCGTAAGGATATCCGGCGTGACGCCGTCTCTCTGGAAAGCGAACATATGTCCGGTGCGGCCGATACCGGTTTGCGCCTCGTCGAGAATCAGCAGCATGCCGCGCTCTCGGCATTTTTGCTGCAGGGCCGCCAGATAGCCTGGCGGCAGTTCCAATATGCCGCCGCTCGACAGGATCGGCTCGGCGACAAAGGCCGCCAGGCTTCCCGTCGACTGGCTGTCGATCAGATCAAACGCATCGTTCAGTTCGGTCAGCCAGTCCAGGGAGCCGTCGGCATTCCTGAAGCGGGGCCGGAAACTGTTGGGCGCCGGGATTGCAAGGGATCCAACCGCGGCCGGTCCATAGCCCTTGCGGCCGGCGCTGTAGGTCGCCGATGCCGCGGCGCCGGTCATTCCATGCCAGCTCTTCGAGAAGGCGACGATCTCATGCCTGCCTGTCACCAGTTTGGCCATCCGGATGGCTGCTTCGTTGGACTCGGCGCCGGTCGAGAGCAACAGAACCCTGTCGAGCCCGGGCGCCAGCGCCGCGAGGCGTTCGGCAAGCTCCACCACCGGGCGGGACAGCATACCGCTGAAAAGATGCGCGGCCTTTTCCACCTGCCGGCTGACTGCCGAGACGATCCTGGGGTGGGCGTGCCCGAGCAGCGCGCTCATCTGCCCGGAGGTGAAGTCGAGGATGGGTCTGTCGTCGGCATCGTAGACGAACGAGCCGGCGGCGCGCTCAATGATGGCCGGCTCGAAGCTGCCGCCATAGCGAATCAGATGCTTGCGGGCTGAATCCCAAAACCCGCGCTCCAGGTTCTTCGACATCACACGGCTCCACGATTGTGTTCACCATGACCAATAGCGGTTGCGGTTGATGCAGTAAAATTGATAGTGTTTGCATTCGGATATCAATGGATTTGATATGCAGGCTCCACTGGATCTCAAGCTGCTGGCGACATTCGTGCGCGCGGCCCATTCGGGGACCCTCAGCGCGGTGGCCGTGCAGGTCGGGCGCACGCAATCGGCCGTGACCATGCAGATACAGCGGCTCGAGGAAGCCCTCGGCCAGAGCCTGTTTCATCGCAGCGGCAGCGGGGTGCGGCTCACCGGCAGCGGTGAGCGCTTCCTGGCCTATGCCGAGCGCATCCTCAAAATCCACGACGAGGCGATCTCGGCGCTCTCCGACAAGGGCCTGCACGGTTCGATCATCTTCGGCAGTCCCGAAGATTATCTGAGCGCGTTCTTTCCGGCGCTGCTGAAGGGCTTCGGCACCGTTTACCCCGATGTCGAAATCAAGGTCGTTTCGGCGCCGACGGTCGAATTGCGAACGCTGCTCAACGCGCGCCAGATCGACCTGGCGCTGGTCTCCAGCCCGAATGCAAACGATGCGCATGTGCGCACGGAACGGCTGGTATGGGTAGGCAGCAAGCCGGCGCTGGACCACTACGATTTTGGCGACATCGTTCCGATGGCGTTGTCGGCGTCGAACGCCATCGACCACAAGGCGGCTTGCGAGGCGATGGCGCGCGCCGGACTGCGCTACAAAATATCCTATGCCAGCAACAGTCTTGCTGGCTTGATCGCCGTTGCGCGGTCAGGTCTGGCAATAAGCGTGATGACCGAGGATGCGGTGCCGTCCGACCTCCATATTCTGGGCGCGCCGCTTCCGAGGCTGCCCCGGCTTGGCATTCTGATCGCCTTTGCCGACTCCGAACGATCCCCGGCGGTCGAGGCTTTCGCCGATCACATCCGCAGCGTTCTTCCGTCTCTGTGAGACTACGGTATCCGATTCCCGACTTTGCTCGGACACTGGGCCAACTCCAGGCCGGGAGGTCAGCCCGCCGCCTCCTGCGGTCGCGCGGTCGGTATCGCGATCTTGATGGCCGCGAGGCAACCGACGACGCCGAGCGGCACGAAGGCGAGGAACAGCCAACTGGCGACGTTCGCCGCCGCGTCGCGGTTCAACCCTTCGGAAAAGCCGCTGGCGTTGGCGATGATGCCGGCGAGCGCCGCGCCCACTGCATAGCCGATGCGCTGCATGGTCGGCACCGCGGCGGAGGCGATGGTCTGCTCGTCGCCGCTGGCCGAGGCGACGATGACGCGCGTCAGGAATGGCCAGCAGACGCCAAAGCCGCCGCCCTGCAGCAAGGCGCAAAGCAGGATCAGCGGGATCGAGCCTGCCGGGATGGTATAGGCGAAGCCGGCGAGGCCGGTTGCGATCATCAGCGCGCCGACGACGATGATCAGCCTCTCGCGCTCCAGCGGCGCATTGGCGATGAGGATCGAGAGGATCGACCAGGCGATCGATTCGGCGGCGATGATGTAGCCCGTGGTCAGGATCGGGATGCCGTGCAGCGTGGTCAGCAACAGCGGGCCATAGATGGCGAAGGAGACGGTCGCCACGGAGAATGCCGCAACCATGGTCATGCCGCTGCCAACCGGCGTGCGCCAGGAGAACAGCCGCGACGGGAACAGCCGTGAGCGCGGCTTCCGCGCATCGACGCGGAAGAACAGCACGAGGCCGAGCAGGCCGAGGCCCAGCAGCAGCGAGGAACGCAGCAGGGCGACATCGACGCCGGCGCTGGCGATCAGCACGACGCTGACGGCGAGGCAGCCGAGCGCGGCATAGGGGAAGGGCGGCGCCCTGCCCTTTTCCACCTGCGGCCTGGTCGCCTGCGGCGTGTCGAGCACGATGAAGCTTGCCAGCGCCATGGCGGTGCCGCCGACCGTGAAGATGCCGAATGCCCAGCGCCACGACAGAAGCTCGGCCATGATGGCGCCAAGCATCGGGCCGCTGAAGGCGGCGACGCCCCAGATCGCCGACATGATGCCGAAAAGCTGCGGCCAGATGTTGCGCGGAAACAGCCGCTCGACCGAGACGAAGGCCAGCGACACCAGCGCGCCGCCGCCCAGCCCCTCGACCAGACGCCCGGCGAGAAAAATCGGCATCGAGGGCGCGGTGGCGCAGATCAGCGCGCCGGTCGCATAGAGCAAGGCGGCAACCATCATGTTGGTGCGCAGCGCCACATAACTTACCAGGCGTCCGGCGGCGGCGCCGGCGACGATGGCGCCAAGCTCGTAGATCGCCAGCGACCAACCGACCAGCTGCACGCCGGCCAGTTCGCCGACCATGGCCGGCATCACCGTCGCCACCATCGTCTCGTTGGTGGCGTGCAGCAGGATGCCAAGGCTGATGAAGCAGAAACGCGCCAGGTCACCGCTGGCCCACAGCGCCCGCCAATCCACCCTGTTGCCGCCCGTCTTGCCGCCGCCTCCCGCCGTCACGTCGATCTCCTGCTTGCCATTCCCACCCTCATCCGCAGCGCGAAGGGGCGCCAGATCCAGTTCGGCAGAGCTTGTAGAACCTCAAGCGCGGTTCAGCTCAAGAGGCTTTTTGAGGAATGGCTCGGCGAGAAGCCCAGCCGGCTTTGATCGAAAGGTCAGTTCTCGGTGCTGCGCAGCTGGAACTGGGCGACGCCGATGGCGATGTTGATGCCGCTCTGCGTCTGCACGCTGAGCGGTTGCAAGGTGAACGCCTGCGAGGAGCCGCCGACCAGAAGGTTGGCGCCGGCGCCGACCGCCGCCGTCACCTCGGCGCTGGCGCCGACATAGTCGCCGGCGAGCGCGCCCGGCGCATAGATGTTCTTCAACGGCGTCAGCACCAGCCACCGCATCACGCTCTGCTTTGTCGTGCCGATGTCGAGCCCATATTTGTTGACGGCGCCGAAGTAGGCTTCCGGCGCAAAGGTCTTGTCCGCCGGGGTGAAGGTGCAGCTCAGATCCTTGCTGGAGCCGAAGATGAAGCCGGTGCCGCCGCCGATGGCGCAATCGAGCGCGCCGAGCTCCACGCCCTGGTCTTGGGCAAGGGCCGATCCCGCACAGGCGGCAGCGGCAGTGACAGCGGCGATGATGATGGTCTTGTGCACGGCGGTCCCCCAAAAGCATGCGGCGCGAAACAGTATCCTGTTCCGCGCCGCACGTAAGGGAGCAACTAAGCCTTATTTGAAGGAGTGGACCAGCTCCAGCGAGGTCACCGCGACCGCCAGGTTGACGCCGGTCTGCGCCTGGACGCTGAGCGGCTCCAGCATGAAGGCGCTGTTCAGCCCGCCGACCAGGAGATTGGCGCCGCCGCCGGTGACGACGCTCGCCTCGGCATTGACGCCGTAATAGTTGCCGGCAAGGTCGCCTTCGTCATGGCTGCGGGTGGCGGCCAGAACCGCCCAGGCGAGCTGGCCCTGATGCGTCTGGCCGACATCGACGCCGAGCTTGGAGATCATCCCGGTATACTGCTCGGATGGCCCATGGTGATAGGGGCGGAAGGTGCAGGACACGCCCTTGTTCGACGTGATGACATAGCCGACGCCGCCATCGATGGTGCAATCGAGCGTGCCAAGCCGGAGCGTGCCGGCGTTGACGGGGAGCGCGAGGACCGTAGTGGCAAGCGCGGCCGCAAAGGCAAGTTTCTTGATCATGGCAAAAAGGTCCTTTCGCAAAAATTGGCCCCGGTTAACGGTCGAGGTGCGTGGAGCGTTCCGCCGAAAACTTGGCACGAACATGGCAAGGGTTAACGCTTTGCCCGCGGCGGTTAGCCTGGGGTGGCGGCAGTTCGTCACCGGACATGGCTTGCGGATTGTCACGCCCACGGGCTGAGAGTCAGTTTTCAGGTGGAGGGCTCAGTGGCGCCACATGCACCCCAAATGCTGACCAGGCCTTCCGGCTCGATACGCAAAAGGTTGCGATTTCCGCGTCCCGCCCGGCCCTACGCTGGGGAGCAGACCCTGTGGACGGGGCGTCGCGGCGTGCCGGCCCGGTATCAGCCGGTGCTGGCAGTGCCGGTGCGCGACAGGCCGTCCTTGGCCGGCTGGTAGGTCGGGTCGAGATGGATCGCCTCGCGGTAGGATTTCGCCGCCCGTGCCTTGTCGCCGCGCCGCTCGTAGATCAGCGCCTGGTTGGCCCAGGCCTCCGCGTTCTTGCCGTCGAGCTTGATGGCCATGTTGAAGTCGGAGAAGGCGTTGTCCTCGTCGTTCATCGCAAGGTAGGAGAGACCGCGGCCGTTGTAGGGCTCGGCGGCGTCCGGCGCCAGCGAGATGGCGGTCGAGAAATCCTCGATGGCGAATTTGTGCTGGCCCTGGCTCTGATAGATCAGGCCGCGATTGTGGTAGGCGCGGGCATCGGTCGTATCGAGCTGGATCGCCTTCTGGAAGTCGTTGAAGGCTTCCTGGGTCCGGCCCGCCTTGCGGTAGAGATTGCCGCGGCCGATATAGGCGGCGTCGTAATTGGCGTTGATCTGGATCGAGCGGTTGTAGTCGGCAAGCGCCGCCGCCTGGTTGCCGAGGAAGCGCTGGATAAGCGCGCGGTTCGAATAGGCCTGGTAGAAATTCGGATTGAGCTGGATGGCGGTGTCGAAGTCCTTCAGCGCCGCCTGGTACTGGCCGCCGCGGCCATAGGCCGAACCGCGCACATTGTAGCCTTCGGGATCCTGCGGATTGCGCTGGATCACGGCCGACAGCGATGAGATGTTCTCGGTCGAGCCTTGCGCCTTGTCGATGTTGTTGAACTCGCCGGTCGGGGCCGTCTGGCATGCGGCAAGCGCCAGGCCCGAGAGCAGGGCCGCCGTCAGGGCGAAGCCGCGAAAAGCGGTTTTGCGCTCCACGGAAATTGCGTTCATCTCTGTCCTCACTGCCGCCGCGCCGTCAGGTCCGTTCCCTCTCCGAACCGGGGTCCAAAACATCTCAAGTGTTAGTGCGTACGTCGTGCGTCCAACAGGCCGCACGTCGCTCTAAACAAAAGGGTGGCGGCGATTCCGCATCGCGCCACCCTTGGGTATCCTTCGAAAAGGACGAAAAATTGGCGGTATCAGCGCGGCGAACGCGCAGCACCCGCAGCGCCAGCCGGAGCCGGACGCGGGGTCATCGGCAGCAGGCCTTCGCGCTGGGCGCGCTTGCGGGCTAGCTTGCGGGCGCGGCGCACGGCTTCCGCCTTTTCGCGGGCGCGCTTCTCGGAAGGCTTCTCGTAGTGACCGCGCATCTTCATTTCGCGGAAAATGCCTTCGCGCTGCATCTTTTTCTTCAGCGCGCGAAGCGCCTGATCAACATTGTTGTCGCGGACGAGTACCTGCACGGGCAATCCTGTCTTTCGGGTTTGATATCAACAGGCAAACGGCCATAGCCGCTATGCCTCCGCGGCGAGTTGCACCGCGAATTGTGGCGGCTGATAGCAGAATCAGGCCGTCCTGTCCACTGCCGAATGCAATCGGGCAGCCAAATTGCAACTGGCCGCCGCCGGTTGGCGTTTCGCTAGGCGGTCGCCAGGTGAAGGCGGGCGAAATCCTCGAAGAATTCGCCGTAGTCGCAGGTTATTTCCTCACCCTCGGCGATGTCGCGGGTCGCCGTCGCGCCGCCATATTGCGAGAAGTCGGTGTTCGGCCGCTCGGCATGGTTCATGAAGCGGCCATTGTCGACCTCATAGACCATGAAGCCCGGCCGATCGGGACTCGGATAGGCGTAACGGTCGAGCAACTCTTTCAGATGCGGGGGCGCTGCGTCGTATTTCTCGATCGGGATCAGCCGGTCGAAATCCGGATCGAGGCGCCAGATCGAGGCTCCCTTGCGGATCGGCTCGGCGGCGAAAACGCCGACGCCTTCGATGGCGCTCTGGGCGACGTAAGTCCTGATCAGCAGCATTGTTACCGTCCGTCTTCGACGACAAAACGGAATCGCCAAATCGGCAGCGAAATGCAAGGCCGCTTCGCGACATTTTCGGCTGGCGGGTGTCGACGATGCCCGCCAATCCGTTCACGTCCGGTTGATCGAGACGCCACCGTCGGCAAACAGCGCGGTGCCGGTGGTGAAGCTCGACGCGTCGGAGGCGAGGTAAAGCGCCGAGCGGGCGATCTCTTCCGGCTGCGCCACGCGCTTCAGCGCATGCAGGTTTTCCACGAAGGCCCGCGTCTCCGGTGTCTTGAATGTCGCCGCGGGCGTATCGGTGCCGCCCGGCAGCAGCGCGTTGACGCGCAGCCCCTGCGGTCCGTACTCGGCGGCCAGCACCTGCGTCAGTCCGATCAGGCCGGCCTTGCTTGCCGCATAGCTGGTCATGCCGGGCATGCCGACGGTGTGACCGACAAAGGTGGAGGTGAAGATCAGCGAGCCGCCGCCCCGCTCGATCATCGCCGGCACCTGGTATTTCGCGCCGAGAAACGCGCTGGTGAGGTTTGTGTCGAGCGTTTCGCGCCATCCCGCTAGCGACAGGTCGGAAACCGGTCCCATCTGGCCGACGGCGCCGATGTCGAGACCGCCGAACCTTTCGACCGCCAGATCGACGAGGGCCTTCGCATAAGTCTCGTCCCTGACATCGCCGGCAAGCGCGACGGCGGTGCCGCCGGCCTCCTCGATCTCGCCGGCCAACATGTCGAGCTCTGTTTGCCGGCGGGCGGCAACGATCAGTCGGGCGCCCTGTTCGGCGAAGAGCTTTGCCGTGGCGCGGCCTATGCCGGAGCTGGCGCCGGTGACGATGGCGACCTTGTTGGTGAGCGCGAACATCTTTTGCATCCTTCTTTCGTGCCGGCCTTGCCGGTGGTCGGATGCTTGGTCGCAAATCGGCATGGTTGCGGCCACCCGAAAGCTGCATCGACTCCGCACCGCGCGGCTTAATCGACCGCCAGCGGATGCGTCGCATTTGTCGCGGCGCAAAACGGCAAGCACCGTCGCAAACAGCGCAAGGATGGCAGCGCGGTTTCGCTAGTGATACTCCTCGCGTGCCGAGGCGGGGATGCCCGGCCGCAAATCCGCGAAAGCTACTGGCGCGAGGCCTGGAACGTGAAGAAATATTCGGTATTCGCCATCGCCCGCGAGGCCATGCGCGGCCACAAGGGCTGGGAAGAGCAATGGTCTTCGCCGGAGCCGAAGAAGGAATACGACGTCATCATCGTCGGCGCCGGCGGTCATGGCCTGGCCACCGCTTACTACCTGGCCACCGTGCACGGCATCACCAATGTCGCGGTGCTGGAGAAGGGCTGGCTTGGCGGCGGCAACACCGGTCGCAACACCACCATCATCCGCTCCAACTATCTCTACGACGAGAGCGCCGGCATCTACGACCATGCGCTGAAGCTGTGGGACGGGCTCTCCCAGGAGCTCAACTACAACGTCATGTATTCGGCGCGCGGCGTCATGATGCTCGCCCACAATGTGCACGACATCCAGGTGCTGAAGCGCCACGTGCATGCCAACCGCCTCAACGGCATCGACAATGAATGGCTGACGCCGGAGCAGGCGAAGGAATTCTGCCCGCCGCTCAACATCTCCAGGGATGCGCGCTATCCGGTGGTGGGAGCCGCCTTGCAGCGCCGCGGCGGCACGGCGCGCCACGACGCGGTCGCCTGGGGCTATGCGCGCGGCGCCTCGGCGCGCGGCGTGCACATCATCCAGAATTGCGAGGTTACCGGCGTCAAGCGGGCGCCGAACGGCGCGGTCATGGGCGTCGACACGACGCGCGGCTTCATCGGCGCCAAGAAGGTCGGCGTCGTCGCCGCCGGCCACTCCTCCGTCATCATGGATATGGCCGGCGTGCGCATGCCGCTGGAAAGTTACCCACTGCAGGCGCTGGTGTCGGAGCCGGTCAAGCCGGTGGTGCCGTGCGTGGTGATGTCGAACACGGTGCACGCCTATATCTCGCAGTCCGACAAGGGCGAGCTGGTCATCGGCGCCGGCACCGACCAGTATGTCTCCTATTCGCAGACCGGCGGCCTGCACATATTGCAGCACACGCTCGACGCCATCTGCGAGATGTTCCCGATCTTCACGCGCATGAAGATGCTGCGTTCCTGGGGCGGCATCGTCGACGTCACGCCGGATCGTTCGCCGATCCTGGCCAAGACGCCGGTCAAGGGCCTCTACGTCAATTGCGGCTGGGGCACGGGCGGCTTCAAGGCGACGCCGGGCTCCGGCCATGTCTTCGCGCATACGATCGCCAAGGACGATCCGCACCCGATCAACGCGCCCTTCACCATCGAGCGCTTCCGCACCGGCCGCCTGATCGACGAGGCCGCGGCAGCGGCGGTGGCGCACTGATGATGATGGCCGAGATGGCCGTCGCGATGCCGCTGGTGCTCGCCGGCGAGCAGGGCCTGTTTCATTTTCCGACGCCCGAGGAGGTGCGCGTGCAGCCGATCAGCCGCGCCGAAAACGAGGCGGAGTGGCCGTTCTCGGTCGACGACGGCATGCTCGCCTGCGTCTGGAGCGGCGGCCGCAAGGTGGTGATGTTCTTCGAGAACAGGCCGGCTCACCTCGACGAGAGCGAAAGCTTCGAGCCGCGCCGCGTCATTGTCACCACCGATCCGGTGCAGCTCACGATCGGCAACATGGCCTATCGCGACCTTTTCCGCCCGGCGGCAAGCGTCGAGGAGCGCATCCGGCTGATTGCGCCCTTTGTCACGCTCGGCCAGCGGCTTTGCGATCAACCGGCCGGCACCCATGTCGGCCACGGCGAATTGTAGGAACGAAACACGATGCTTCTCATCCGCTGCCCCTATTGCGAGGAAGAGCGCCCGGAACTCGAGTTCCGCAACGCCGGCGAGGCGCATATCGCGCGCTCGACCAACATGGCCGGCGAGAGCGATGACGATTTCGAGAAGTTCTTCTTCATCCGCTCGAACCCCAAGGGCGTCATCTACGAGCGCTGGCGGCACATGCATGGCTGCGCGCGCTTCTTCAACGCCGTGCGCGACACCGTCACTGACAAGTTCATCATGACCTACAAGGCCGGCGAGCCGAAGCCAGCGAAGCTGCCGGGAGCCTCGAAATGAGCACCTCTTTCCGCATTTCCGGCGCCGGCCGCCTCAAGCAGTCGAAGACCGCCCGCTTCAGCTTCGACGGCCAGGCCTATGCCGGCGTCGAGGGCGATACGCTCGCCTCGGCGCTGCTCGCCAACGGCGTCCATCTCGTCGGCCGTTCGTTCAAGTACCACCGGCCGCGCGGCTTCCTCTCCGCCGGCGCGGAGGAGCCCAACGCGCTGGTGCAGATCGTGCGCGACGACGCGCGCAAGACGCCGAATGTGCGGGCGACCGTGCAGGAGCTCTATGACGGGCTCACCGCCAACTCGCAGAACCGCTGGCCCTCGCTCGCCTTCGATGTCGGCGCGGTCAACGACATCGCCTCGCCGCTGTTTTCGGCCGGCTTCTACTACAAGACCTTCATGTGGCCGAAGGCGGCCTGGAAAAGCCTCTATGAGCCGAAGATCCGCGCCGCGGCCGGCCTCGGCGTGTCGCCGGACCGGCCGGATCCTGACCACTATTCCGCGCGCTATGCCCATTGCGAGGTGCTGGTGCTGGGCGGCGGCGCGGCAGGCATCGCGGCAGCACTTGCCGCTGCCGAGACCGGCGTCAGGGTCATCCTCGCCGACGAGCAGGCCGAGTTCGGCGGCAGCCTGCGCTTCGAGGCCGGCGCCAGGATCGATGGCGCGGACGGCTTTGCCTGGGCGCAAGGCGCGATCGCGAAGCTCAAGGCGATGGACAATGTCCGCCTGCTGACGCGCACGACTGCATTTGGCTATTACGCGCAGAATTTCGTCGGCCTGGTCGAGCGGGTCGGCGACCATTTGCAGTATCCGGGCCGTGATGTGCCGCGCGAGCGGCTGTGGCAGGTCCGCGCCAGCCGAGTCGTGCTGGCAACTGGCGCCATCGAGCGGCACATGGTGTTTGCCGACAATGACCGTCCGGGCATCATGCTGGCATCGGCCGCGCGCACCTACCTCAACCACTACGGCGTCGCCGTCGGCAAAAATGTCGGCGTCTACACCGCCAATGATTCCGCCTATGCGGCGGCGATCGACCTGAAGAAGGCCGGCGTCAACATCGCCGCCATCGTCGACCTGCGCGACCATCCGACCGGGCCGGTGATCGATGAGGCGAGGGGGCTGGGCATCGAGGTGAATTTCGGCCGCGCGGTGATCCGCGCCGGCGGCAAGCTGCGCGTATCGTCGATGACCGTGCAGCCGAAGAACGGCGGCGGCGAGCGCACCATCCCGGTCGACGCCATCCTGATGTCGGCCGGCTGGACGCCCTCGGTGCATCTGTTCTCTCAGTCGCGTGGCAAGGTCGCCTTCAACGACGAGACGCGGCGCTTCGTGCCGGGAACCTATGCGCAGGACTGCGTTTCGGTCGGCGCCTGCAACGGCACCGACGGGCTGGCGGCAACCGTCGACGAGGCCTATGCGGCGGGCGCCAAGGCGGCGAAGGAAGCCGGCGGCAAGGATTCCAGCGTGAAGACGGGCAAGGGCGCCAAGCCCAAGGTCGATGCCGGCGAGAGCTGGTCGCGCGGCATGCTGGGTGCTGCGCCCGGCGCCGGGCCGGACACGACGGTCAAGGCCTTCGTCGATTTCCAGAACGACGTCACCGCCAAGGACATCCGCCAGGCGGTGCATGAAGGCATGCACTCGATCGAGCACGTCAAGCGCTTCACCACCAACGGCATGGCGACCGACCAGGGCAAGACCTCCAACATGCACGGCCTGGCGATCGCCGCCGAGACGCTGGGCAAGCCGATCCCGCAGGTCGGCCTCACCACCTTCCGGGCGCCCTATACGCCGGTGACCTTCGGCTCGATCGTCGGCCATGCGCGCGGCGCCCTGTTCGACCCGACGCGCAAGACGGCGATCCATCCCTGGGCGGCCGCGCAAGGCGCGGTGTTCGAGGATGTCGGCCAGTGGAAGCGCGCCTGGTACTTCCCCAGGGGAGGCGAGGACATGCACGCTGCCGTCGACCGCGAATGCGTGACCGTTCGCAAGACGGCCGGCCTGTTCGACGCCTCGACGCTGGGCAAGATCGAGGTGGTTGGGCCGGACGCGGCCAAGTTCATGGAGCTGCTCTACACCAATCCGTGGGAGAAGCTCGAACCCGGCCGCTGCCGTTATGGCATCATGCTGCGCGAGGACGGCTTCATCTATGATGACGGCGTCGTCGGCAGGCTGGCGCCGGACCGCTTCCATGTGACGACGACGACGGGCGGCGCGCCGCGCGTCATGAACCACATGGAGGATTATCTCCAGACCGAGTTCCCGCATCTCAATGTCTGGCTGAGCTCGATCACCGAGCAATGGGCGGTCATCGCCGTGCAGGGCCCGAAGTCGCGCGAGATCATCGCGCCGCTGGTCGAAGGCATCGACATGTCGGACGAGGCGCTGCCGCATATGTCGGTGCGCGAAGGCAAGATCTGCGGCGTGCCGACGAGGCTGTTCCGCATGTCGTTCACCGGTGAGCGCGGCTTCGAAGTCAACGTGCCGGCCGATTACGGGCAGGCGGTCTGGGAAGCGCTGTGGGCCGAGGGCCAGAAGCATGGCGCCTGCGCCTACGGCACCGAGTCGATGCACGTGCTGCGCGCCGAAAAGGGCTACATCATCGTCGGCCAGGACACCGACGGCACGGTGACGCCGAATGATGCCGGGCTCGACTGGGCGGTCGGCAAGAAGAAGACCGACTTTGTCGGCATTCGCGGCATGGTCCGGCCGGACTTGGTCGCCAAGGGCCGCAAGCAGCTCGTCGGCCTCAAGACCAAGGACCCCAAGGTGGTGCTGGAAGAGGGCGCGCAGATCGTCGAGGATCCGAAACAGGCGATCCCGATGAAGATGATCGGCCACGTCACTTCCAGCTACTGGTCGGAGAATTGCGGCCGCTCGATCGCGCTGGCGCTGGTCGCCGGCGGCCGCGACCGCATGGGCAAGACGCTCTATGTGCCGATGCCGAACGGAACGATCGAGGTGGAGGTCACCGGCATGGTGTTCTTCGACGAGAAGGGGGAGCGCCTCAATGGCTAAGGCTGCCGCAAAGACTAGTGCATCCGCCGCGACCGCATCGGCCGAGCGCCGTCCGGCGCTTGCCGGGCGCACAGTGGAGGCGAAGGGCGTCGCGCTCGCCGTGCTGCCGCCGGCTGAGCGCATCTCGCTGCGCGCGCCAGAGGCTTCCGGTGCCGCGCTTTCGAAGGCGCTCGGCGTGAGCTTGCCGACCAAGCCGAAGAGCTCGGCGGCTAAGGCAGGGCGGACAGCGCTCTGGCTCGGGCCGGACGAATGGCTGGTGATCGACGAGGCCGGCAAGGATCCGCTCGCCGACTGCGCCAAGGTGACGGCGCTGCATTCGGCGGTCGGCATCTCGCATCGCAATGTCGCCTTTTCCGTCACCGGTCCCGCCGCTGCCGCGACCGTCAACGCCGGCTGCCCGCAGGACCTGTCGCTGGAAGCCTTTCCGGTGGGGGCTGCCTCGCGCACCATCCTCGGCAAGGCCGAGATCGTGCTTCTGCGCACGGCGGCGGATGCCTTCCGTGTCGAATGCTGGCGTTCGTTCTCGGACTATGTCTTTACTTTGCTGTCGGAAGCGGCAAGCGACGCGGCGGCGTGAACCTAGAGCGTTTCAGCGTTTCACGGAAACGCCGAACCGCTCTATCTCTTTGTTTTCACGCAATTCCGGACGGAAAACCGTTACACACTTTTCCTGGAATTGCTGTGGGAACCATAGTCGCGCTAGGCCGTTTTGCCGCAGCGTGTCGAGGGAGAATGCCGGTGCCGTCGAAATCAGTGTCGAAGTCACCCAAGAAGACCGCGGCTGTGCGCTCGCTCGAGCACGAGCGAAGTCACGAGGTCGAGGAAGAGGAACTCGAGGAAGGCCTCGAGGACACGTTTCCGGCCAGCGATCCGGTGTCGATCACGTCGACCTCTATTCCTGGTGGTCCCGCAAGACCCGGCAGGGCCAAGACGGTACCAGGGCGCAAGCCGCGCAAGTAATTCGACCAGTAAAAAGGGCGGCCAGGATATCCTGCCGCCCTTGTTTTTCATGGTCCAAGATTCGAACCCTCAGAACGTGCTGGGCACGATCCACGGATCGATCTCGATACCCAGACGCGGGCCCTTGGCCGCGTCGGTCTTGGTCGTGGTGCCTGTCTTTTCGATTGAGCCGGTCGTGCCGCAATCGAGCTTCACATTGGTCTGCACGCAGGCCGCGGCAGGAGCCTGCTTGGCCTGATGGCTGGTGCCGGCGAAAGCGGCGCCCGAGAAGGCCAGGACGGTAGCGAGAGCGAGGACTGACTTTTTCATCATCTTTCTCCGGTCAAACCTTTTCGTACATGTACGATACGACGTACATATACGTCCGAAGGATAGAGACTTCAAGTGAGAAATCGTACACGTACGGTCAAATTTTCTGAAAATGCGAAAATGCCGCACCGCTCCCCTAAACCGGATCGTTCCGGCGGAAACCAGCCACGTACTTTTCCTGGAATTGCCCCAATCAGCAGTTGACCGGTGTTTCGGTCAGCGGCGGCACGTCCTGCGCCGAAAGCGAGGCAAGCGTGAAATCGCACATCCGCTTCACGAAGGCCTGCGGGTCGCCGAACGGATAGAAGGGGAAGGTGATCAGCAGCGAGATCGTGCCGTGGCCGACCGCCCACAACATGGTGGCGATGGCGCGCGGGTCGCCCTTGAGCTTGCCGGCGGCGACGCAGGCCTCGACCCTGCTGATCAGCACTTTCATCGCCGGATTGCCCTCTTCCATGTCCTCGTAACTCCGGCCATCCGGCAGCCGGGTCTTCTCAGTCATGAAGACGGTGCGGTATTCGTTCGGATTGCCGAGCCCGAAGGCGGCATATTCGGTCATCACCGCCTGCAGCGCCTCGATCGGATCATCGGCGGGGTGTTCCTCGATCCGCCGCGCCAGCGTTTCGAAAGCGTCCTCGGCCAATGCGAACAGAATGTCCTGCTTGTCGGCGAAGTAGGAATAGACCGACATCGGCGCGTAGCCGACGCGCTTGGCCAGCTTGCGGATGGTCAGGCCTTCATAGCCCTCTTCCTGCACGAGCTTGTGGGCCGCTTCGACCAGTTCGGAGCGCAATTCGGCTTTCTGCTTTTCACGGCGTGTCTGGACGCTCAGCGGCAATGTCTGCCTGCCTTTGATGTTTGGTTGCCTTACTAAATTATATACGCTGTACGGAAACGGACAAGTGCGCCGCAGGTTCCCCAACGTTCGCCCTAACTCTTTGTTCCAACGCGATTCCAGGTCCGAAACGGTCCAGGATCACACCAGTCTAGATGGCGCCGATCCCGCCATCGAGCGCCAGAGCATGGCCGGTCATGAAGGAATTGGCGGGATCGGCAAGGAATAGGATTCCCGTCGTGATCTCGTCGACCTCGCCGACCCGCTTCATCGGCACGCCGCGCGTAAGCTCGGCAATCGCCTCGGTTTCCGGAGAGCCGCTGGAGCGGACGAAGCCGTCCACCATCGCTGTTCGGGTATGGGCTGGGCAGACGGCGTTGATGCGCACGCCTTTGGTGGCGTATTCCACCGCCGCCGAACGGGTCAGACCGACGACGCCGTGCTTGGCGGCGGCGTAGACCGACAGCTTGGGTGCGCCGGAGAGGCCGGCGACCGAGGCGATGTTGACGATGGCGCCGCCCTTGCCGCTGGCCCTGAACTGCCGTTCCATCTGCGGGATCTGGTGCTTCATGGCGTAGAAGACGCCGAGCAGGTCGACCTCCAGCACGCGGCGCGCCTCGTCCGACGCCACCTGCGGCAGGCGCACGAAAGAATGGACGATGCCGGCATTGTTGACGGCGATGTCGAGCCGGCCGAATTTTTCCACTGCCAGGGCGACCAGGTCCTCGGAGAGCTTCTCATCGGCGATGTTGCCGGCAAGGATTGTTGTCTCGGCATCAAGCGTCGCGGCGAAATCGGTGAGGGCCGCTTCGTCGAGATCCGAAAGGACCAGCCGCGCGCCCTCGATGGCGAAGGCTTTTGCCGCGCCCCTGCCGAGACCGCCGGTCGCTCCGGTGATCAGCACCGTCGCTCCATCGAAACGGCCCATCGCTCAGTTCTCCGCGTCGATCAGTTTTACCGCCAGCGAAGCGAGCAGTTTTACCGCCTCGCCATAGGTCCTGGCTTTTTCCGGATTGGAGGCGTTGCCATCCAGCGCGCGGCGGTAGACGCCCTGGCAGATCGCCGCCAGCCGGAAGAAGGAGAAAGCGAGGAAAAAACTCCAGTTGCCGATGCCGGCTAGCCCGCGCCGCCGGCAATAGGCCTCGACATAGGCGTCTTCCGACGGCAGGCCGAGCGACGCGCGGTCGATGCCGCCGAGGCCGCGAAAGCCGGATGCGTGCGGCAGGCGCCATTGCATGCATTGATAGGCGATGTCGGCGAAGGGGTGGCCGAGCGTCGACAGCTCCCAGTCGAGCACCGCGGTCACCATCGGCTCGCTGGCTGCGAAGATCATGTTGTCCAGCCGGTAGTCGCCATGCACCAGCGAAACGCGGCCGTCATCGGCTGGCATATGCGTCTCCAGCCATGCGATCAGCCGATCCATGTCCGGGATGGTTCCGGTTTCGGAGGCGCGGTACTGGCCGGTCCAGCGGGCGAACTGGCGCTCGAAATAACTGCCGGGCTTGCCGAAATCGCCGAGGCCGATGGCTTCTGCATCGACATCGTGCAAGGCGGCGAGCGTCGCGTTCATGGCATCGTAGATGGCGGCGCGTTCGTCATTGCCCGATACGTCCGGCAAGGACGGGTCCCAGAAGATGCGGCCGTCGAGGAACTCCATGACGTAGAACATGCGGCCGATCGGCGTCACTTCGTCGGAAAGGTGCAGCATGCGGGGCACCGGCACGGCGGTGGGGGCAAGCGCCTGCATTACCCTGAATTCACGATCGACCTGATGCGCTGATTTCAGCAACTGGCCCGGCGGCTTGGCGCGCAGCACGTAGCGGCCGCTTGCCGCGGTGAGCAGATAGGTCGGGTTCGATTGTCCGGACTTGAATTTGTCTATCGCGGAAAGCCCTGCAAAACCAGGGATATGCGCCTCTAGATACGGCGCAAGCGCTTCCTGATTGAGCGCAAGCGCCGACTCGTCGTGCGCGTTGGCGTCGCCGCTCATGCGGTCTCGGGCTGGCGCTCGATCAACGTCAGGGTCAGCCAGCGCGCGGTCAGCGCCGGCTTCTTCGAGCCCTCGATCTCGATGGTGACGTCATGCGCGGTCTGCACCCAGCCGGATGGCCGCACCTTGACGTCGGCCAGCACGAAACGGGTGCGGATGCGCGAGCCGGTCTTCACCGGCGCCAGGAAGCGCAATGAATCGAAACCGTGGTTGACGCCCATCTTGCTGTTTTCGAGCGGCGGCATGGTTTCGAAGGTCATGGCCGACAGCAGCGACAGCGACAGGAAGCCATGCGCGATGGTGCCGCCGAACGGCGTCTCGCGGCTGGCGCGCTCCGGATCGCAATGGATGAACTGGTGGTCATCGGTGGCGTCGGCGAACTGGTCGATCATGCGCTGCGTGACCACGCGCCAAGGCGACACGCCGACTTCCTTGCCGACGCTGGCCAGAAGCACGTCGAGACTGATCGGTTCCACGCTGATGTCCTCCACTTCACCCCCGCCGGCGTTCCGGTCGGACATATCATTCCTTGAACAGGGTCAGCCCATGCTGCACCGACTGGCCGCCGTCGATCGGCAGGATGGCGCCGGTGACATAGCTGCCCGCACGGCTGCACAAATAAAGCGTTGCGCCGGCAATGTCATCCGGCATGCCGATACGGCCGATCGGAACATGGCTGCCGACATGACGGGCCTGTTCCTCGGTGCCGGTGGCGAAAGCGGTCATCCGGCTCTGGAAAGGACCGGGGGCAAAGGCATTGACGGTGATGCGGCGGGCGGCGAACTCGATCGCCAGCGTGCGCGTCAGGTGATGAACCGCGGCCTTGGAGGCGGTGTAGGAATAGGCGTCATCGGCAAGCGGCTGTGTGCCCATCACCGAGCCCAGATTGATCACCCGGGCCGGGTCGGCGTCGCCGGCAGCGGCGTCGAGCAGGGGCAGCAGCTCGCGCGTCAAGTGGAAGACGGCGGTGACGTTGACGCCGAACACCTTGGCCCAGGCGTGGTAGGGGAAATCCTCCAGCGGCGCGCCCCAGGAAATGCCGGCGTTGTTGATGAGTATGTGCAGCCGCTCGGTCCGCGCCTTCACCTCGGCGACGAGCGCGGCGATGCCGGCCTCGCTGGAGACGTCACCGGCAAAGCCCTCGGCACGTCCCGGGCCGCCGAGGGCGTTCAATTCGCTGGCGACCTCGACGCAGTCCTCGCCCTTGCGCGAGGCAATCATCACGCTGGCGCCGGCCCTGACCAGGGCGGTCGCCGCCATGCGGCCGATGCCGGTCGCCGCACCGGTGACCAGCGCGGTTTTGCCGGAGACCGAGAACAACTCGTCCAGATAGCTCATCGCACTCCTCCGCTTTGCCCTTCTGGCCGAGACCAGGGACCCGCCCAGGGACTCGCCCAAGGACTCGCGTTGACAAGGCTAGCCGAAGTACGGTCATCCTTGCCACGGGTAAAGATGCATCTCCGAAAGGACCGGAAGCCATGGCGGACATGAATCTCGGTATGACCGAGCGGCTGAAGCCGATCCATGCTCGCGTCGCGGCGATGGTGCGTGACGAGATTGCGCCACTCGGCGAGGAGTTCCTGGCCGAAATCGGCAAGGGCGGCGACCGCTGGGTCTACACGTCGCGGCAGACTGAAATCCTCGAAGGGCTGAAGAAGACCGCCCGGGAGCGCGGGTTGTGGAATTTCTGGCTGACCGGCTCCGAGCGCGGTTATGGGCTTTCCACCGTCGAATATGCCTATCTGGCCGAGGAGATGGGCAAGGCCCATCTCGGCGCCGAGACCTTCAACTGTTCGGCGCCCGACACCGGCAATATGGAAGTGCTGGAGCGCTACGGCTCGGCCGAACACAAGCGGCAATGGCTGGAGCCGCTGCTCGAAGGAAAAATCCGCTCGGCCTATCTGATGACCGAGCCGGATGTCGCCTCCTCCGACGCCACCAACATTTCGATGCGCTGCGAACGGCAGGGCGACGACTATGTGCTCAATGGCGAGAAATGGTGGGCGTCCGGCGCCGGCGATCCGCGCTGCGCCATCTACATCGTCATGGTCCGGACGGGCGGCGACGACGCGCCGCAGCACCGCCGGCATTCGATGGTCCTGGTGCCCGCGGATGCCAAGGGCGTAACCAAGCTTCGGCCCATGCAGGTCTATGGCGACGACGACGCGCCGCACGGCCACATGCATCTCAGGTTCGACAATGTGCGCGTGCCGGCCGCGAACCTGATCCTCGGCGAGGGCAGGGGTTTCGAGATCGCGCAGGGGCGGCTGGGGCCGGGCCGCATCCACCACTGCATGCGCGCCATCGGCCAGGCTGAGATGGCGCTGGAGATGCTGTGCCAGCGCTCGGTGCGGCGCGAGGCCTTCGGCCAGAAGCTGGCGAAGCTCGGCGCCAATTTCGACATCATCGCCGAATGCCGCATGGAGATCGAGATGGCGAGGCTGTTGTGCCTCAAGGCGGCGTGGATGATCGATCAGGGCGATGCACGCGCCGCCGCGCCCTGGATCAGCCAGATCAAGGTCGTGGCGCCCCGCGTCGCGCTCAAGGTCACCGACGAGGCGGTGCAGATGTTCGGCGCGCAAGGCATCAGCCAGGATACGCCGCTGGCGCGCTCGTGGACGCATCTGCGCACGCTGCGGCTGGCCGACGGGCCCGACGCTGTGCACCGCCGGCAGGTGGCGCGGACCGAGCTGAAGAAGTACACGCAGGAGAAGGTCTGAGCGCAAAGCCCGGCCGGTCACAGTCTGCGACAAGCAAGGAGTATTCCCATGGCCGTTCCATCCGAGATGAAGGCGTTGCTGCTCACCGGCGACGGCTACACGAAGACGCCGTCCGGCAGCGCGCTGGAGGCGATGGAGCCTTATCTTGAACAAGGCACGATCGCAGTGCCGACCCCCGGACCCAGCCAGGTGCTGATCAAGGTCAGCCTGGCCTCGATCAACCCGTCCGACGTCGCCTTCATCAAGGGCCAATACGGCCAGCCGCGCGTCAAGGGCCGGCCAGCCGGCTTCGAGGGTGTCGGCACCGTGGCGGCGACCGGCGGCGAACCTTACGCAACAGGTCTGGGCGGCAAGCGCGTCGCCTTCGCCACCGGCCTGTCGAACTGGGGCGCCTGGGCCGACTACGCGGTCGCGGAAGCCGCGTCCTGCATCCCGCTGCTCGACACGGTGAAGGACGAGGATGGTGCTGCGATGATCGTCAACCCGCTGACCGCGCTCGCCATGTTCGATATCGTCAGGCAGGAGGGCGAGAAGGCCTTCATCATGACCGCCGGCGCCAGCCAACTCTGCAAGCTGATAGCGGGTCTGGCGAAGGAAGAGGGCTACAGGCCGATCGTCACCGTGCGCCGCGACGAGCAGATCCCGCTGCTCGAGGAGGCCGGCGCCGCCCATGTACTCAACGAGAAGGCGCCGGATTTCGAGGCCAGGCTGCGCGAGGTGATCAAGGCCGAGCAGCCGCGCATCTTCCTCGACGCCGTCACCGGGCCGCTAGCCTCGGCCATCTTCAACGCCATGCCGAAGCGTTCGCGCTGGATCGTCTACGGCCGGCTCGACGCGCAACCGACGGTGATCCGCGAGCCCGGCCAACTGATCTTCCAGCACAAGCATATCGAAGGCTTCTGGCTTGCCGAATGGATGCGCCAGTACCGCGACAGGATGGGCTCTGCGGTGATGGAGGCGCAAAAGCGCTTTTCCGACGGGCGCTGGTCTACGGATGTGACGGCGGTGGTGCCGCTGGGCGAGGCGATCGGTCGCGTGGCGGGGGAACTCGCCAAGCCGAATGGGAAGGTTTTCATCAAGCCATGAACCTTACCCTCCCCACAAGGGGGAGGGTAAGGGACCTACTCCGCCGGTTCGATATTGGTGTAGGCGGCTTCCTCGAGCTCGCGCTTCAGCCGGGCTTCCTCGTGCGTCTTTGGCGTGACGAAGCGGCCGAGCAGCAGATAGGCGACCGGGGTCAGGAACAGGGTCGAGACGGTGGCGAGGCCGAGCCCACCGACGATCACCCAGCCGAGCGCGATGCGCGCCTCGGCGCCGGCACCGGCGGCCAGCACCAGCGGCACGCCGCCGAGCACGGTGCAGATCATCGTCATCATCACCGGGCGGAGCCGAATGATGGAGGCCTGCTCGATCGCCTCGCGCACGCCGAGCCCGCGGTCACGCAGCTGGTTGGCGAACTCGACGATCAGAATGCCGTTCTTGGCCATGACGCCGACCAGCAGCACGAGGCCGATTTGGCTGTAGGCATTGAGGCTGGTGCCCGAAAGCAGGAGCGCGAAGATCGCGCAGGCGAGGCCCAGAGGCACCGTCGCCATGATGATGATGGCGCTGACGAAGCTTTCGAACTGGGCGGCGAGCACGAGGAGGATGATGACCAGCGCGAAGCCGAAGATGGTGATCATGGCGCTGTTGGTTTCGCCCAGCGTCGCGGCTTCCGCGAGTGGCAGGATGCGGCTGCCGGGCGGCAGAAGCGGCGTCGCGATCTCCTCGGCGTGGCTCAGTGCGTCGCCGAGCGCGAAGTCGCCCGACAGGTTCGAGGTGATGGCGACTGACGGCTGTTGCTGCTCGCGGGTCAGCGATGGCGGCACGGCGCGTTCGGTCAGCGTGGCGATGGTCGACATCGGCACGAAGCGGCCGTCGCCGGTCTTCAGGAAGATGTTTTCCAGGTCGGTCGGGTCGTTGATCGGATTGGTCGTCGAGACCAGCTTCACGCCGTAGCTGCGGTCGGCGATATAGACGTCGACGACGTCGTTGCCGTCGAGCATGGCCTGAAGCGTGGCGGCGAGCCCGGTGATGTCGATGCCGAGGTCGGAGGCGCGCTCGCGGTCGATGGCGACTGCAAGCTGCGGCTGCGTCGGGTCGACCGAGAGCCGTGGCGACTGGAAGCGCGGGTCCTTCTGCATCTCGGCGATGACCTTGACCGCCGCCTCGCCGAGCGCCTTGCGGTCGTTGCCGACCAGCGCGAACTGCAGGCCGTTGCCGGCGCCGCGGATGCCCAGGCTGTTGGGCTGCACGGGAAAGACGCGCACGCTCGGTACCTGCCTTGTCAACCGGCTGATCTCGGCCATGATCTCCTGCTGGCTGCGCGCGCGCTCATTCCACGGCGCCAGCGTCATCACCATGAAGCCTGAGTTGTAGGCGCCGTTCTGGCCGGCGTTTTCGAAGGTGCTGCGGATCTCGCCGGAATCGCGCAGCGGCTGGATCAGCCTTTCGATCTTCTGCATCTGCTCGGTGGTGTAGTCGAGGCTGACGCCTTGCGGCGCGTTGATGCGCAACAAGACGACGGCGCGGTCCTCGCTCGGCGTCAGCTCCTGGCGGATGGTGCCGAAGAGGGCGAAGGCGGTGCCGGCAAAGAGCAGCGCGACGAGGACCACAAGCCATGGCGCGCCGAGGCATGCATGCAGGCAGCGCCGGTAGGCCGCGTTCAGAGCGCCGCCGATGCGGGCGCCGATGCCCTTGCCGCCTTCATGGTGAAGCGAGGCGCTGGATAGCATGCGGGAGGCGAGCATCGGGCAAAGGGTGAGCGCCACCACGCAGGACAGAAGCACCGACATGGCAAGCACGAAGCCGAATTCGCGGAACAGGCCGCCGGTCTGGCCGGGCAGGAAGGAGATCGGCACGAAGACGGCGACGAGCGTCAGCGTGGTGGCGATGACGGCGAAGAAGACCTCCTGTGCGCCAAGCACGGCGGCGGCGCGCGGCCCCATGCCCTGGTTGCGCCGGCGCACGATGTTTTCGAGCACGACGATGGCGTCGTCGACGACGAGGCCGGTGGCCAGCACCAGCGCCAGCAGCGTCAGGATGTTGACCGAGAAGCCGGCGAGATAGATCGCGGCGATGGTGCCGATCATGGCGACCGGCATCGACAGGCCGGGGATCAGCGTCGCGCGCCAGTCGAGCAGGAAGGCGTAGATGACGATCAGCACGATCGAAACCGAGAGCGCCAGGGCGATCTCGACCTCGTGCACGGCACCGTTGACGAAGACGGCGTCGTCGCTGGTGACCTTGATTGACATGCCCTTGGGCAGGTTCTCCTGCAGCTTGGCGACGGCCGCCCTGACGCCGGTCGAGATGTCCAGCGTGTTCGATTCCGCCTGGCGGATGATGCCGAGACCGATGCCGGTCTTGCCGTCCGACCGCAACGCCGTCTGGCCGATGTCGGGACCGAGCGTGACGGTGGCGACGTCGCGGATGCGCGTCTTGCCGCCGATGATGATGTTCTCGAACTCCTCCGGCGTCGTCACGTCCGCAGTGGTGCGCACGATCAGGTCCTGGTTGGTCGTGGTGATGGAACCCGCCGGCGAATCGAAGGCGACCGAGGCGAGGGCCGCCCTCAAATCGGCGACGGTGAAGCCGTGGCTGGCGAGCTTGTTCTGGTCGACATCGATGCGGAAGATCTTGTCGCGGCCACCGGAAACTTGGACGTCGGCGACGCCCGGCACTGCGGCGAGCTCATCCTCGATCTGATCCTGGACGATCACCGTCATGTCCTGCACCGACATGGTGTCGGAGGTGACCGCCAGGCGCATCACCGGCTCGGAATTGGCATCGGCCTTGACGATGCGCGGCGTGTCGGCCGTATCCGGTATCTGGTTGGCGATGCGGCTGACGGCATCGCGCACATCGGAGGCGGCGACGTCGAGATCGACGCCGTCATTGAACTCGATGGTGACGCGGCTGTTGCCGAAGGAGGAGGTCGACGAGATCGACTTGACGCCGGAGACGCGGGCGACCGCGCCCTCGATCGTGTCGGTTAGCTCGCGGTCGACCGTTTCGGCGGCCGCTCCCTCGAAGGTCGTGCTGACGGTGATGACGGGCCGGTCGACATCCGGCAGCTCGCGGATCTCGACACCATAGAAGGCGGCGAGGCCGGCGACGGCGATCAGCGTGTTCAGCACCAGGGCCATGACCGGCCGGCGGATGAACAGCGCGGTGAAGCCGGTCTCGCTGGCACCGTTGACGGCGGTCATGTGCCGTCCGCTTCGGCGGCGCGCTGCTGCTCACCGGCTATGCGGACCTCGCCGCCCTCGCTGACGCTCTGGGTGCCTTCGGTCACCACCATGTCGCCGCTGACGATCGGGGCGTCGATCAGCACCGTCTCGGTGTTGCGCTGGATGATGCGCACCGGCACGCGCCTGGCCTTGCCGTCTTCGATCGCCCAGACATAGGCGCCGTCGGAGCCCCACAGGATGGCCAGCGGGCTGACCGCCGGATAGGAGTCGCCCGGGAATTTCATGCTGATCTGGAATGACATGCCGGCGCGCAGCGAATCCGCCGGGTTGGCGATCGTCGCCTTGACCAGCAGCGTGCGGCTGGCCTCGTCGATATGGTTGTCGATCGCCGAGACCGTTCCGGTATAGGCCTGGCTCGGATTGGCGATCGGCGTCGCCGACAGTTGCGCGCCGACCTTGACGGCGGCGGCGAAGCGTTCCGGCACGAGGAAGTCGACCAGGATCGAGGAGCGGTCGTCGAGCGTGGCGATCGCCGACTGGCTGGTCACGTAGTTGCCGGCCGAAATCGGCAGGATGCCGACCGTGCCCGCTATCGGCGCCACGATGGAGCGGCGCTGCAGGGCGAGTTCGGCGTCGCGCAGCGCCAGCTTGGCGTTGGCCAGCGCCACCTCGGCATCGGCGACGGCGACCGGCGTCGCCGCGTTGGAGGCCCTCAGCGACTTGACCCGGTCGAGCTTGGCCTGGGCGTCCTGCAGGCCGACCTTGGCACGGTCCTCGGCAATCACCTCGGTATCGGAATCGAGGGTGGCGATGACCTGGCCCTTGTCGACATGAGCGCCGGAGGCGACCAGGAATTCGACGAGACGGCCGGAGGAGTAGGGATTGACCGTCACCGAGGCGTTGGCGCGGCCGGTGCCGATCGCCTGCAGGCGGTCGTTGATGGTGGCCATGCTCGCCGGCAGGGCGACGACAATCGCCGGCCGGCCGGCGGCGCCGCGCCCGCTTGCCTGCTTTGCCGCGTCGATCGCGCCAGTCGTCACCGCCGGCGTGGCGGCATCGGCCCATTCGATACCCCAGCGTGCCAGCACCGCCGGCGCGCCCGGGGAAAAGCGGACCCAGGCGGCAGCCGCGGCCACCAGGACCACAAGCGCAAGAACAATCTGTTTCCAGGCGGCCATCGGCACTCCGGTTGGCAAAACGTCTGCCGGGTTCCGGGTGGAAGCGGCGCGCCGACGATACGGACCGGCGGCCACGTCAACCCCCGTTGTGACCGGTTATCGCAATTATCACGCAATCGTGCACATTAAATCTGCGTAACGTGACGCCAAACGAAAGCTAGCGCAGGCCTTCCAGCTCGCGGATGCGCTTGGCGCCGTCGGCCTCGAGCTGCCTGGTGACGGCGCCGATCAGCGTCTCGGCGACGACGAACAGGGCGGCCGAGGAATCCCAGGCCGAGGGCACGGCGGTGCGTCCGGCAATGACGTGACGGGCGAAGCGGGCGATCGGCGACAGCCACTGGTCGGTGAACAGCACGATCTGGACGCCGCGCTGATGCGCCGTCTCGGCAAAGCGCACCAGGCTGTCCTGGTAGCGCCGGATGTCGAAGATCACCAGCACGTCGCGCTTGCCCATGTCGATCAGCCGGTCGCGCCAGATGCTTTCCTGTCCGGCGAGGTGGTAGACGTCCGGCTGGACGATGGCGAGGTGGGCGGCCATATAGCGCGCCAGCGGATCGGTGAAACGCCCCCCGATCAGGAAGGTCTTGCCGCGCCGCGCGGCGAGCATGGCCCCGATGTCGGCAAGCTGCTTCTCGGACAGGTGCCTGAAGGTCTCGCGCATGTTCTCGAGCGTCGCCTCCAGCATCGGCGACACCGCGCCGCCGCTGCCGGGCGAGGCCGGGTTGAGCGTGCGCGACGCCGGCGACTGCAATTGCGCCGCCAGTTCGTCCTGCAGCGCCGACTGGAATTCCGGATAGTTCTGGAAGCCGAGACGGGCGACGAAACGCAGGATCGTCGGCGAGGATACACCGGCGGCGGCCGAGAACTCGGCGACCGTCTTCAATCCGATCAGCGGATAGTTGGCGATCAGCGTCTGCGCCGCTCGCCGCTCGCCGGCCGGCATCGTGCCGATGCGGTCAGAAATCAGTTCGGCGATGCTGGAGATCATCGTTTTCCCCCATCTATTGGCCCGGTCGACGCCGTTCCCCGAAATCGCGTTTGACAAAGCCGGACAAACTGTATGAAATCATCCGCAAGGGCGCAATGACACAAAATACGTAACATACGGTACAGCGCTCTCCAGGGGACGACGGACTATGGAGACAGCACGGCCCGCCAGCCATGCAGAGTCTGAAACCGTGAGGGTCAGCAACCCCGGCGGATCGAGCCCATTTGTGCTGACTTGCGACCACGCCTCCAACTTCCTGCCCGCCGAATTCGGCACGCTTGGCCTGCCCGCCGAGGACCTTTCCCGCCATATCGCCTGGGATCCCGGCGCGCTGCCGGTCGCTCACCGCATGGCCGCCGCGCTCGACGCCACGCTGGTCGAGACCGGCATCTCGCGCCTCGTCATCGACTGCAACCGGCCGCTCGACGCGCCGGACCTCGTGCCGCCAATCAGCGAGACCACGATCATTCCCGGCAATGCCGGCCTGTCGGACAAGCAGCGCGAACGGCGCATCGATCTGTCGTGGCGCCCGTTCCACGACACGATCGCGCGCATCATCGACGGTAGGCTGGCGCGCGGGCAGGAGACGCGGTTGGTGTCGGTTCATTCCTTCACGCCGGTCTACAAGGGCAAGAGCCGGCCCTGGCATATCGGCATCATCCATGACGAGGACCGCCGGCTGGCGGCACCCCTGATATCAGCGCTGCAGCGGCTCGCCGGCGTCACCGTCGGCGTCAACGAACCCTATTCGCCGGCCGACCGCGTCTATTTCACGCTGGAACGGCACGCGCGCTCGCGCGGCCTTGCCTGCGTGATGATCGAGATCCGCAACGATGAAATCTCCGGCGAGACCGGGCAGCGGAGATGGGCGGATCTGCTCACCGGCATTTTTTCCAATCTGGAGCCCGAGGAGGCCAGCGGCTCCCGACAACGCGCAGTGGGATAGTCAGTACAATCGGCCAGCTAAGAAATTAAGGGGACTTCACATGGCAGACTACTCGGACGTCGACAAGCATGAGGACCTAAAGGTCCTTCACGGAATGGGCTATGCCCAGGAACTGTCGCGAAGCATGAGCCGCTTCTCGAACTTCGCGATCTCATTCTCGATCATCTGCATCCTGTCGGGCGGCATCAATTCGTTCGCGCAAGCCACCTCGTCCATCGGCGGCGCCGGCGCCGGCATCGGCTGGATTGTCGGCTGTGCCGTTTCCGGGTTCTTCGCTCTCGCGATGGCACAGATCGCCTCGGCGTTTCCGACCGCCGGCGGCCTCTATCACTGGTCGTCGATCCTCGGTAACCGTTTCACCGGCTGGCTGACCGCCTGGCTCAACCTGCTTGGCCTTATCACCGTGCTCGGCGCCATCAACATCGGCACCGCGTTCTTCTTCGTCGGCACGTTCGGCAGCTGGTTCGGCATCACCGGCACGCCTGGCGAGATCGTCGGGTTCGTTGCCTTCATCACCGTGCTTCAGGCGCTCTGCAATCACTTCGGCATCAAGCTTACCGCCATGCTGACGGATGCCTCCGGCTTCCTGATCCTCGGCGCAACGGCGGTGCTGATCGTGGCTTGCCTGGTGTTTGCTCCGGCAATCGACGTCACCCGGTTGTGGACGTTCACCAACTACTCGGGCGACGCGGGCGGCGGGGTTTTCCCGCAGACCGACTCCATGACCTACCTCTTCCTGCTCTGCCTGCTGCTGCCGGTCTACACGATCACCGGCTATGACGCGTCGGCGCATACGTCGGAAGAGACGCTCAAGGCCGCACACTCGGTTCCGCGAGCGATCGTTTCGTCCGTGCTCTGGTCGTCGCTGATTGGATGGGTCATGCTTTGCGCCATCGTGCTGGCGATCCCGGACCTCGCGGCCGGCGCCAAGCAGGGTTGGAGTGTCTTCTTCTCGACCATGGACGCAATCCTGCCCGTGTGGCTGAAGGAACTGCTCTATTTCGCCATCCTGATCTCGCAGTTCCTCTGCGGTCTGGCCACGGTGACCTCGGCTTCTCGCATGCTGTTTGCCTTCTCTCGCGATGGCGGCATGCCGGTCGGGTCAGCCGGACTCGCCAAAGTCAGCCCAACCTGGCGGACGCCGGTCAACGCCATCTGGACCGCCGCGATCCTCGAGATTATCTACGTCTTCCTTGCCCAGTTCATCTCGATCGGGGGCACCAACATCTACACCATCGTCGTCAACTCGACGCTGGTCTTCCTGTTCCTGTCATTCACGGTCCCGATCGTGCTCGGCATGCTCACTTTCGGAACGGCGAAGTGGCCGAACCCCGGCCCGTGGAATCTCGGCGCCGGCCTGTTCAAGCTGTTCTGCGCCCTGTCGGTCATCGGCATGGCGATCATCTTCTACATCGCCATCCAGCCGCCGAACGACAAGGTGCTCTACATCACCATTGGCTTCCTTGTGCTGACTGCGGTGCTTTGGTTCGGTTTCGAGAACCGTCGCTTCCAGGGCCCGCCGATCGGCGACCAGATCGCGGCACGCCAGGCAGCGATCAAGGCAGCCGAACAGGCGGTCGGCGAAACCGGCAACTGACGTCTATTTTCATGGCCATGGCCGGCCTCGCGCCGGCCATGGCTGCGTTTATGCCTCTCAACGACCAAGCGCTGGAGTGCCAAAGGAATGGCCGGAAATTTCTCGTTCGATCAGTTGAAGAAAGCGGTCTCCAATGGCGAGATCGACACGGTACTGGCCTGTATCGTCGACATGCAGGGCCGGCTCGCGGGAAAGCGGTTCCTGGCCCAGTACTTCGTCGATTCCGCGCATGGCGAGACGCATGGCTGCAACTATCTGCTCGCCTGCGACATCGATATGGAGCCGGTGCCGGGTTACAAGGCGGCGAGCTGGTCGAAGGGCTATGGCGACTTCGTCATGAAGCCCGACCTTTCGACGCTGCGTCGCATTCCCTGGCTGGAAAAGACAGCGCTGGTGATCTGCGATGTGCTCGACCACCACGACCATGAGGACCTCGCGCATTCGCCGCGCGCCATTCTGAAGAAGCAGGTCAAGCGGCTGAGCGAACGCGGCTATATCGGCTACTTTGCGTCCGAGCTCGAGTTCTACCTGTTCAACGAGACATACGATTCCGCCCGCAAGAAGCACTGGCAGGGCCTCGACTCAGCCTCGCCCTATATCGGCGACTACCAGATCGGCATCACCACCAAGGAAGAAGGCGTCATGCGCCGGCTTCGCAACGAGATGGAAGCCGCCGGCATTCCGATCGAGAACTCCAAGGGCGAGTGGGGTCCCGGCCAGGAAGAGATCAATGTGCGCTATGCCGAGGCGCTCGACATGGCTGACCGCCACGTCATCTTGAAGAACGGCGCCAAGGAGATCGCCGATTCCGAAGGCAAGTCGATCTCCTTCATGGCCAAGTACAATTACGGGCTCGCCGGCAACTCCAGCCACATCCACAATTCGCTGTGGAGCGCCGACGGCAAGACGCCGCTGTTCTTCGACAAGAAGTCGGAGTGGACGCTGTCCACGCTCGGCCAGCAATGGGCGGCCGGTCAGCTCAAATACGCCAAGGAGTTCACCTGGTTCCTGGCGCCCTACATCAACTCCTACAAGCGCTTCCAGGCCGGCACGTTCGCGCCGACCAAGATCATGTGGAGCGAGGACAACCGCACCGCCGGCTTCCGCCTGTGCGGCGAGGGCACCAAGGGCATCCGCATGGAGTGCCGCATCGGCGGCGCGGACCTCAACCCCTATCTCGCCTTCGCCGCGCTGATCGCGTCGGGCCTTGCCGGCATCGACGAGAAGCTGGAACTGCAGAAGCCGTTCGTCGGCGACGCCTACCAGGCCTCGCGCCTGCCGGAGATCCCAAAGACGCTGCGCGACGCCACCGAGACGCTGTCGAAGTCGAAGATGCTGAAGCAGGCCTTCGGCGAGGACGTGATCGAGCACTACGTGCACACCGCTCGCTGGGAGCAGTTCGAATACGACCGCCGCATTACGGACTGGGAACTGCACAGGGGGTTCGAGCGGTACTAGACTGGCTGCAGCGGCGGCGGCGCGCTTCACCTTTGCCCTCTCCGATGCGAACGCGGAGAGGGGGGAACTGCCGCCGAAGTTTCGTCCTTTCCCCGTTTGGGAGGAAGTGCCGGCAGGCGGACGAGCGGTGACGCCAACCGACAGAATTTCGATTGTAACAAGTGCGAGGACTGAAAGAATGACCGAAACGGTCAAACTCAAATCACCCATCGATGGCTCGATCTATGCCGAGCGGCCGGTCGCCACCGATCATGCGATCAATGCCGCCGTCGAGCGCGCCAAGGCGGCGCAGGAGAAGTGGGCCGAAACGCCGGTCGTCGAGCGCGGCAAGTACATGCTGGCGATGCTGGAAGCACTGGTCGCCATGACCGACGAGATCGTGCCGGAGATCGCCTGGCAGATGGGGCGCCCGGTGCGCTATGGCGGCGAATTCGGCGGCGTCAAGGAACGCGTCAACTACATGGTTGAGATCGCCGAGCAGGCGCTGAAGCCGGTCATGGCCTCCAACCCGAAGGACGGCTTCCGCCGCTATGTGAAGAAGGTGCCGCTCGGCGTCGTCATGGTCGTCGCGCCGTGGAACTACCCCTATCTCACCGCCGTCAACACCATCGTGCCGGCGCTGATGGCCGGCAGCGCCGTCATCCTCAAGCATGCCGCGCAGACGCTGCTGGTCGGCGAGCGCTTCCAGCAGGCCTTCGACAAGGCCGGGCTGCCCAAGGGCCTGTTCCAGAACCTTGTCCTGAACCACGGCCAGACCGAGAAGCTGCTCGGCTCCGGCAAGATCGACCATGTCAACTTCACCGGCTCGGTCGCCGGCGGGCGCGCCATCGAGAAGGCGGCGGCCGGCACCTTCATGAGCCTCGGCCTCGAGCTCGGCGGCAAGGACCCGGCCTATGTGTTGCCCGACGCCAAGATGGATCATGCGGTCGCCAATCTGGTCGACGGCGCCTTCTTCAATTCCGGCCAGTGCTGCTGCGGCATCGAGCGCGTCTATGTGCACGAGAAGGTCTATGACGAGTTCGTCGAAGGCTTCATCGCCGAGACCAGGAACTATGTCGTCGGCAATCCGCTGGAGCAGGCGACCACGATGGGGCCGATGGCGCAGGCGCGCTTCGCCGACCTGATCCGCGAGCAGAAGGCCGAGGCGCTGCGCAAGGGTGCCGCCGCGCACATCAACATGAAGGTCGAGAACGACAAGCCGGGCTCGCCCTATCTTGCGCCGGAAGTGCTGACCAATGTCGACCACCAGATGAGCGTCATGCGCGAGGAAAGCTTCGGGCCGATCGTCGGCATCATGAAGGTGCGCAACGATGAGGAGGCGATCGCGCTGATGAATGACAGCCCCTATGGGCTGACGGCCTCGATCTGGACGCACGATACCGAGCGCGCTGTCGCGATCGGCGATCGCGTCGAGACCGGCACCGTGTTCATGAACCGCTGCGACTACCTCGATCCGGCGCTGGTCTGGACCGGAGTCAAGGACACCGGCAAGGGCGCGGCGCTTTCGGCCATCGGCTACGACAATCTGACCCGGCCGAAATCCTATCACCTGCGCGAAGCAATCTGACTTTCGAAAGACAAGCCATGTCCAAGCTGATCTCCAAATGGAACTACCCGACCACCGTCCGCTTCGGCGCCGGCCGTATCAAGGAATTGCCCGACGTGCTGGCCGCCGCCGGCATCGAACGGCCGCTCTTCGTCACCGATCCGGGCCTGGCCAAGCTGCCGGTCGTCGCTTCGACGCTCAAGATCCTCGACGACGCCAAGGTGCCCTATGGCGTGTTTTCCGAGGTGAAGCCCAATCCGGTCGATTCCAATCTCACCGCCGGCATCGCGGTGTTCAAGAAGGGCAAGCATGACGGCGTCATCGCCTTCGGCGGCGGTTCGGCGCTCGACCTCGGCAAGCTGATCGCCTTCCAGGCCGGGCAAACGCGGCCGGTGTGGGATTTCGAGGATGTTGGCGACTGGTGGACCAGGGCCAATTCGGACGCAATTGCGCCGATCATCGCGGTGCCAACCACGGCCGGCACCGGCTCGGAAGTCGGCCGCGCCGGCGTCATCACCAACGAGGCGACCCACACCAAGAAGGTCATCTTCCACCCGAAGCTGTTGCCGGCCATCGTGATTGCCGATCCGGAACTGTCTGTCGGCATGCCGGGCTTCATCACCGCCGGCACCGGCATGGACGCGCTTGCCCACTGCCTCGAGGCCTATTGCGCGCCGGGGTACCATCCGATGGCCGACGGCATCGCCGTGGAGGGCATAAGGCTGGTGTTCGAGAACCTGCCCAAGGCCTTCGCCAACGGCAAGGATCTCGTCGCCCGCGCGCATATGATGAGCGCCGCGGCGATGGGCGCAGCCGCGTTCCAGAAGGGGCTCGGCGCCATCCACTCGCTGTCGCATCCGATCGGCGCGCTCTACGACACCCATCACGGCATGACCAATGCGGTGTTCATGCCCTATGTGCTGGCGTTCAACCGCGACGCCATCGACGAACGCATTGCCCGGCTCGCCGCCTATTGCGGCATCAAGGGCGGCTTCGACGGCTTCGCCAAGGCGATCATCAAGCTGCGCAAGGATCTGAAGGTGCCGCATGCGCTGCCGGGCCTGATCAAAGGCCTCGACATGGACAAGAAGCGCAAGGGACTGATCGCCGACATGGCGGTGGTCGATCCGACCGCCGGCGGCAACCCGGTCAAGCTGACCAAGAAGGCAGCACTGACGCTGCTCGAGAATGCCATAGCCGGCGCTGTCTGAAACTGATTTCGGGCGCCGGAATTTGATCCGGGAAACGAGGGGAAAGGAAAGGGGAAGGGCGAAAGACAAGGCGGGAAATGATTAGCCGGAAAAAGAATCGCGGGGCGATTGCTACACCCGGTTAAAAAGAGTTTACTTTTTCGTACTGCGCGTGCTGGTTTCACAAAGCTTTCATCTGGCTGTCACACGAAAACGATACCGCATCGCAGGCGTCCACAGGCGTCAGTTCAACGGAGAGAACACATGTTCAAATTCACGGGGAAAGTGCTTTCCCTTTCGGCCGCGACCCTGATGGTGTCGTCGGTGATTTCGTCCGCGGCTTCGCTGGATGAACTCGTCAAGGCGGCCAAGGCGGAGGGCGAGCTCACCACCATCGCGCTGCCGCATGACTGGTGCGGTTACGGCGCCGTCATCGACGGCTTCAAGGCGAAGTATCCGGAAATCAAGATCAACGAACTCAATCCGGATGCCGGCTCGGGCGACGAGATCGAGGCGATCAAGGCCAACAAGGACAACAAGGGCCCGCAGGCGCCCGACGTGGTCGACGTCGGCCTTTCGTTCGGCCCGTCGGCAAAGGCTGATGGCCTGATCCAGCCCTACAAGGTGTCGACCTGGGACTCGATCCCTGACAGCGCCAAGGATGCTGATGGCTTCTGGACCGGCGACTACTACGGCGTGCTGTCCTTCCTGGTGAACAAGGACCTGGTCAAGGAAGCTCCGGCCGACTGGGCCGATCTCTTGAAGGCAGACTATGCCAACACGGTTGCGCTTGCCGGTGACCCGCGCGCCTCGAACCAGGCCATCCAGGCCGTCTACGCCGCCGGACTTTCCGGTGGCGCGGCTGCTGGTGAAGCCGCTGGCACCGCCGGCCTCGACTTCTTCAAGAAGCTCAATGCCGCCGGCAATTTCGTGCCGGTCATCGGCAAGCCGGCGACGCTCGCCCAGGGCCAGACTCCGATCCTGGTCACCTGGGACTACAACGCGCTTGCCGGCCGCGACACGCTGAAGGGCAATCCGCCGGTCGACGTCGTGGTGCCGAAGACGGGCGTCGTCGCCGGCGTCTACGTGCAGGCGATCAGCGCCTACGCGCCGCACCCGAATGCCGCCAAGCTGTGGCTTGAGTATCTCTACTCCGACGAAGGCCAGGTCGGCTGGCTGAAGGGCTATTGCCATCCGATCCGCTTCAACGACCTCGCCAAGAACGGCAAGCTCCCGGCCGATGTGATGGCCAAGCTGCCGCCGGCCGAGGCCTATGCGTCGGCCGTGTTCCCGACCCTCGACGAACAGGGCAAGGCCAAGGAAGCCATCACCAAGAACTGGGACGCCGTTGTCGGCGCCAACGTCAAGTAGCACAATGGTATCGGCCGGGCGGCCCTTGGTCGCCCGGCTCTACTCAAAGACGGTAGCCGGCGCATGACCGATGTCTCGCTTTCCAACCAGGCCATCGCGGGAAAGACCGCGCCACCCGCCGAGGCGCGAAGCCTGAGGCTGCCGACGCAGTGGCTCGGCGTTGCGCCGTTCTTCGTCTTCGCGATCATGTTCCTGATCCTGCCCACGCTCTACCTAATGCTGGGCGCCTTCCAGAACGATGCCGGTGAGTTCACCCTCGAAAATATCGCGGCCCTGGCGCAGCCATCGATCGTTGCCGCGTACTGGATCTCGATCAAGGTCAGCCTTGCCTCGGCGCTGATTGGCGCCTTCGCCGGCCTCGCCATCGCCATCGCCATCGTGCGCGGCGGCCTGCCGGACTGGATACGCTCGGCGACGCTGACCTTCTCCGGCGTGGCCTCCAACTTCGCCGGCGTGCCGCTGGCTTTCGCCTTCCTCGCCACGCTGGGCCGGCTCGGGCTTGCCACCGTCATCCTGAACACCGTGTTCGGCCTCAACATCTACGCACACGGCTTCAACATCCTGTCGTTCTGGGGCCTCACTCTCACCTATGTCTATTTCCAGATTCCGCTGATGGTGGTCATCATCACGCCGGCCATCGACGGGCTGAAGAAGGAATGGGGCGAAGCCGCCGCGACGCTTGGCGCGACCACGGCGCAGTATTGGCGCATGGTGGTCATCCCGGTGATCTGGCCGAGCTTCCTCGGCACCGTCATCCTGCTCTTCGCCAACGCCTTTGGTGCCATCGCCACCGCCTATGCGCTGACCGGTTCTTCGCTCAACATCGTGCCGATCCTGCTCTACGCTCAGATCCGTGGCGACGTGCTGCACAATGCGCATCTCGGCTATGCGATCGCTTTCGGCATGATCGTCATCACCGGTCTGGCCAATGTGTTCTACATCTGGTTCCGGACGCGTTCCGAGAGGTGGCTCAAATGAAGTCCGGCAGATTCTGGGCCTGGATCGTCTTCATCCTCGGCGCGGCCTATTTCTTCATTCCGCTGATCGCGACCGTCGAATTCTCCATGCGCATGCGGCGCGGCGCCTATTCCTTCGACGCCTATCAGATCGTGCTTGGCGACGAACGTTTCCAGGCCACATTCATGTATTCGGTGATCGCCGCGATCTTCACCATCGTGCTCGGCGTGCTGATCGTGGTGCCGGCTGCCTACTGGATCCGTTTGCGGCTGCCGCAGATCAGGCCGGTCGTCGAGTTCATCACGCTCTTGCCGCTGGTCATTCCGGCCATCGTCATCGTCTTCGGCTACATCAGGATGTACGGCTCCAACTCGCCGCTGCCCTTCCTGGCCAGCGATTCCGGCACCAATGCCTTGCTGGTGATCGGCTATGCGACACTGGCGCTGCCTTACATGTACCGGGCTGTCGACACCGGGCTTCGCACCATCGACGTCAGGACGCTGACGGAAGCAGCGCAGATCCTCGGCGCCGGCTGGGGGACGATCATAACCCGCGTCATCCTGCCCAACGTGCTGATCGCAGTGCTGTCGGGCGCCTTCCTGACCTTCGCCATCGTCATCGGCGAATTCACCATGGCAAGCCTACTCAACCGGCCGGCCTTTGGTCCGTACCTGCAGAACATCGGCGCCAACCGCGCTTATGAGCCGGCGGCGCTTGCCATCATCGCCTTCGCCATCACCTGGGGCTGCATGTCGCTGATCCAGATCTTGTCCCGCTTCGCGCCGAAATCGGCGAACCGCCCGAACTGAAAGTCAAAGCCATGGCCGAGCCGTTCCTCTCCATCCAGCATGTGCGAAAGTCCTTCGGCGCTACGACCGTGGTGCAGGACTTCAACCTCGACGTCGAGCCGGGCGAGTTCGTCTCCTTCCTCGGGCCATCGGGCTGCGGCAAGACGACGGTGCTGCGCATGGTCGCCGGCTTTGAGGAGCCTTCGGCCGGCAAGATCGTCGTGGCCGGCAAGGACATTACGCGGCTGAAGCCAAACCAGCGCAATGTCGGCATGGTGTTCCAGGCCTATGCGCTGTTCCCGAACCTGACGGTGGCACAGAACATCGCCTTCGGGCTGAAGGTGGCAGGCATGCCCAAGGCCGACGCCGACAGGCGCGTCGCCGAGATGCTCGACATCATCAAGCTGCCGCAGATGGGCGACCGCTATCCTTACCAGCTCTCCGGCGGCCAGCAGCAGCGCATCGCGCTGGCGCGCGCCATCGCGCCGAAGCCCAAGCTGCTCCTTCTCGACGAACCGCTGTCGGCGCTCGACGCCAAGGTGCGCGTGTCGCTGCGCGAGGAAATCCGTTCGATCCAGAAGAAGCTCGGCATCACCACCATCTTCGTCACCCATGACCAGGAAGAGGCGCTGTCGATCTCGGATCGGATTGCCGTGATGTATGGCGGCAAGGCCGAGCAGGTCGGCACACCGTTCGAGATCTACAACCGTCCGGCGACGAAGTTCGTCGCCAATTTCGTCGGCACACTGAATGTGCTGGAAGGCACGGTGACCGATGCCGCATCCGGCACGGTGCGCGTCAACTCGCAGGAGGTCGCTCTCAAGGGCAAGCTGAACGGGTCGAAATCGGGCGACACGCTGTCGCTGGCGCTGCGGCCCGAGGCGATTTCGCTCGGCCGCCAGCCCGGTCGCGATTCCAGCCTTTCGGGCGAGATCGCCGAGGTCCACTTCCTCGGCTCGGTCATCCGGGTTCGTGTCGGCATCGGTGGCAGCACGGTCTCGCTCGACACGTTCAACAGCCCGGCCACACCGCCGCCCGCCGTCGGCGAAAAGGCCGAGATCTCCTTCTCGTCCGGCGACATGCTGGTCCTGCACTGAACTCGCCTGGCAGCGGCTTCACGACGGGGGTTTGAAAGGTAGCGTCGTCAGGAATTGGCGATGCTGCTCAAGCCAGTCCGGGTTCTGGGTTGCGACGATCCTGACGCACAGCTGGACGCATTCATCGCAAATGAAAGCATCAGGACCTGCAATTATTTGCAGCACTTGCGATTGGGATTTTCCACAAAAGGAGCAACTCGGTTCCGGTGCCATAACGCAGTCCTTCAAACCTCTGCGGACAGGGTGTCGAAGTTAGGCCGTGATGCGATCCCGGGCATATGGCCAGGGGGCTTGAGTTTGATGGCCAATCGACCGCATCCTGCAACCCGCCCTCAATCCCGCCTCGGATGCAACAGGTCATGGCGCTGTTCGAACTTACCCTCGTCCTGCTTTTGATCGCCGTCGCGCTGACGGCGCTGTCGCGGCGGCTGGAGGTTCCTTATCCTTCCTTGCTGGCTTTGGCCGGGGTCGGGATCGCCTTCGTGCCTGGCGCGCCGACCATCGAGATCGATCCGGAACTGGCGCTTGCGCTGTTCATCGCGCCGGTGCTTCTCGATGCCGCCTATGACACCTCGCTGCGCGACCTGAAGCGCTACCGGCTGCCGCTGGCGCTGCTGGCGCTCGGCGCCGTCGTCTTCACCACCGTGGTCGTCGCTTTCGTCGGCTGGAAGATGGCCGGCTTGCCGATCGCGGCAGCGATCGCGCTCGGCGCCATCGTCGCGCCGCCGGACGCGGTGGCGGCGAGCGCCGTGCTCGGTCAGTTCAAGGTGCCGCACCGGATCACCGCCATCCTGCAGGGCGAGAGCCTGCTCAACGATGCAACCGCACTGCTGATCTACCGGATCGCGGTTTCGGCCGCCATCGGCTCGGTCATGCTGAAGGACGCGGTACCTGTCATCCTGTTGTCGACCGTCGGCAGCGTTGTCGCCGGCTATCTGTTCGGCCGCTTCTCGCTGCTGACGCTGACGCGGATCGAGGACGCGGCAAGCAGCACCGTGGTGCAGTTTGCCGGAACCTTCGCCGTCTGGATCATCGCCGACAAGCTCGGCCTTTCAGCCATCATCACCATCGTCGTCTATGCCATGACAATCGCACGCACCGGGCCGCGCCGGATGTCGGCACGGAGGCGCGTCAGCACCTATTCGGTCTGGGAATCGGCGGTGTTCGTTCTCAACGTGCTGGCGTTCGTGCTGATGGGCCTGCAGGCGCGGTCGATCGTCGGCAGGCTCTCGGGCGACGGGCAAGGCGAAGCATTTCTCTTCGCCGCAACGGTGCTGGTCGTCGTCATCGTAGCGCGCCTTGTCTGGGTGGCGAGCTACGTTGCGATCATCCGATGGTTTGCCCGCTTCGACAGCGAAGACAAAAGGCGAGGTTTGCCGACATTTCCCGGCGCCGTGCTCGTCGGCTGGTGCGGCATGCGGGGGCTAGTGACGCTGGTGGTGGCCATTGCGCTGCCGGCCGGCTTCCCCGGCCGCGACCCGATCGTGCTTGCCGCCTTCGCGGTCGTGCTCGGCACGCTGGTTCTGCAGGGCATGAGCTTGAAACCTCTGCTGCGCTGGCTCAACTTCGAACGGGATACGACGATAGACCGCGAGGTGGCTGAAGCACGCGTCGCCATCATGCAAACCGCGCTCGACGTGCTGAGCGGCAAGACCTCGACCGCGGCCGCCGCCGTGCGCGAGCAATATGAGGCGCAGCGCCGGATCGCCGAGAACCCTGAGGACGCCCAGGCGGCGACCGAATACGACCGGCTGCGCCTCTATGCCATCAAGCGCCAGCGCGACGCGCTGGAGGAGCTACGCAGCAACGGCACGATCGGCGACGAGGCCTATCACCGGCTGGAGGAGGAAATCGACTGGTCGGAACTGGCAGCGTCGCCGGCGGGGCGATTCCAGCCGCTGACCACCTAGGCCGTGCTGATATTCAGGTGAGGTCGGTCTGCAAACGGCGGCTTCCTGCGCTTCCGGTGCTCACGTACTTTGAGTACGCTCCGCTCCGGTTCTCGAAAGCCACCATTTTCGACTCGGCCTGACCTGAATCTCAACACAGCCTAATGCGCAGCCCGACGACGCTACGGCAGTTGGCCTACTGCTGGCGACGTTGCGGTCCATTGCAACACCATCACGGAACCGCTAGTGCCATCGCCGAAAGTTGAGCCGGGTAATCAATGAAGCTGGTCAGCTACAACATCCAGTACGGGTTCGGCGGCGACGGGCGCTACGATCTCGCGCGCGCCGCGCGCGTGGTTGCTGGCGCCGACATCATCGCCTTGCAGGAGGTGGAGCGGCACTGGCAGCGCACCAACGGGGACGACCAGCCGGAAATCCTGTCGCGGCTGCTGCCCGACTACCATTGGGTCTACGGTCCGGCTTTCGACATGGATGCCAGCGAGCAGCGCGACGGCCTCATCGTCAACCGTCGCAGGCAGTTCGGCACCATGGTGCTGTCGAAGCTGCCGATCGTCTGGTCGCGCCTGCACACGCTGCCGCTGCGGCGCACGCTGCGCCCGTTCAACACGCGCAACGCCGCGCTCGAATGCATGATCCGCACGCCGGCCGGGCCGGTGCGGGTCTTCTCGCTGCATCTCGCCCACATCGCCGCAGAGGAGCGGCTGGAGCAGATTGACTATCTGCTCGGAGAACACCGCCGGGCGCCGTCCGACGGCGGCCCTTGGAGCGGCGCCGATGATGAGCCGCAGCGCAACTGGAGCAATGGCGGGCCGGAGCCGGAAAGTCCGCCGGCGGCGATCTGGCTGGGCGACTTCAACATGGAGCCGGGCAGCCCCGAATACCGGCGCATCGTCGGCAGCACGCCCTACCATCGCGGCGCCGCCTATCTCGACGGTTTCGTCGACGCCGCCGCCGTTGCCGGCGAACCGGCCGCCGACTTCCACACCCATGAGAAGATCATCGACGGCAGGCTGGCAAAGCGCCGCCTCGACCACTGCTTCGTCGGCGGCATGCTGGCCACGCGGGTGCGCTCGGTCAGCGTGGACATTGGCGAAGTCGCCTCCGACCATTTTCCGCTGCGGGTCGATATCGACCTGGAAACACCTGGTCTCGCGTCCGGAGGCGGATGAGCCGGGCATGACGCTTTTCGTCTTCTTCGCGGTGCTTGCCGCCGCCGCCATGCACGCGATCTGGAACGCGCTGGTCAAGGTGCATCTCGACCGGTTCCTGTCGATTACGCTGATGACGCTCGGCATGGGTTTCGCCGCGCTGTTCGCGCTGCCTTTCGTCGAGGTGCCGAAGGCCGAGGTGTGGCCCTATATCGTCGCCTCGGTGATCTTCCACATGGGCTACCGGACCTTCCTGATCGGCGCCTACAAAGCCGGAGATTTCGCCCAGACCTATCCGCTGGCGCGCGGCACCGCCCCACTGCTCGCGGCCCTCGGCGGCATGATGGTGGTCCATGAGGTTCCCGCACCGCTCGCCATTGTCGGCATCCTGCTGTTGTCGGCCGGCACGCTGGTGATGTCGTTTCGCGGCGGCGTGCATCTGGAGCGGTTCAACCTGCGCGCCGTCGGCTTCGCATTGGGCACCTCGGTCTTCATCGCCAGTTACACGCTCTCCGACGGCAGCGGCGCGCGGCTGGCGGCTACCGCGCAGAGCTACGCGGCCTGGCTGTTCGTCTGCGATGCTCTGTGGGCCCTGGTGTTGTGCATAGTCTTCCGTGGGCCGCAGTCGCTGCCGGTGCTCGCGCGCGACTGGAAGGCGGGGCTGTTCACCGGCGTGCTCAGCGGCGCCGCCTACTGGATCGTCATGTGGGCGATGACGAAGGCGCCGATCGCCTCGGTCGCATCGCTGCGCGAGACCTCGATCCTGTTTGCCATGCTGATCTCGGTCTTCGCGCTGGGCGAGAAAATGACGGGCTGGCGGGGTGCTGCCGCGCTCAGCATCGTCGCCGGCGTTGTCGCGCTGCGCTTGGGGTAATCTTGGCCGGTTAGCCGAGAATTTCCAAATCGACCACCATCAGCCCGTCGGTGCCACCTTCAAGCGCGGCGACCAGCCGGGCGCCGGCGCGCTGATGCGCCTCGTGCACCAGATAGGCGTCGCGAGCGGCAGCATCGCGGAAGTCGATGGTGAAGCCGTGAGTGAGGCCGCGCGCGAAAGGTTCCGGGCTGACATTGGCGCTGAACTGGACCTTGTCCATACCGTCGATCGCCCAGCGCAGGGCTTCGAGATCGGCATGGATCGCGGCGCGCTCGGAGGCGTCGACGTCGTCGCGGAATCTCACAAAGACACAGTGCCGGATCATGGCGTCCCTCAAGCCGCGCGATTGGAGGAGAACACGGCCGGCGGCAGCGGCTCGCGGCCGAGGATCAGATCGGCGCCCTTTTCACCGACCATGATGGTCGGAGCATTGGTGTTGGAGGAGGGGACGCGCGGCATCACCGAGGCGTCGCAGACCCGCAAACCCTCGATGCCGCGCAGCCTGAGATCCGGCGTCACCACGGCCATATCGTCGTGGCCCATGCGGCAGGTGCCGACGGGATGATGGTCGGTCTTGGAGCTGCGACAGGCGTAGTCGAAGAGATCGTCGTCGCGCTGCAGGGAAGGGCCGGGCAGCACCTCGCGCAGGACGTATGGGGCTAGCGCCTTCTGCCGCATGATCTCGCGCGCCAGCCGCAGCCCCTTGATCGACATGTCGCGGTCGTAGGGGTCGGACCAGTAGTTCGGGTCGATCAGCGGATGGTCGGCCGGGTCGCCGCTCTTCAGCCGCACGGTGCCGCGCGAGCGCGGGCGCAGGAAAGCGGAATTCAGGGTGACGCCCGGGTTCTTCAGCTTCTCGACGCCTGCCTCGATGCCCGAGCCGAGGCCGAGATGGAACTGGATGTCAGGCGAGGCGGCCGTCGGGTCGGCGTACCAGAAGCCACCGGTCTCGAACAGGCTGGAGGCGACCGGCCCCTTCTTCAGCAGCAGATATTGCAGGCCGGCCCACATCGTTCGGTGCAGCTTGGCGTAGTTGTCGTAGGTGTGGTCGCCGGTGCATTCGGCGATGACGAACAGGTCAAGGTGGTCCTGCATGTTGGAGCCGACGCCGGGCAGGTCATGGACAGGCGTCACGCCGACCAACTTCAGATGATCGGCCGGGCCGATGCCCGACTGCATGAGCAGCTTCGGCGAGCCGATGGCGCCGGAAGAGACGATCACCTCGCGCTCGGCGCGCAGGATCGCAGGCTGACCGCCCGGCTTGTCGACCACCTCGACACCAACGGCGCGGCCCTTCTCGACGACGATGCGGGTGACCAGCACGTCGGTCCTCACCGTCAGGTTCTTGCGGGCGCGGATTGGCTTCAAATAGGCGACGGAAGCGGACGAGCGGCGCGCATCCTTCTGGGTGAGCTGGTAGTAGCCGACACCTTCCTGACTGTCGCCATTGAAGTCCGGATTGAAGGGGATGCCCATCTCCTGTCCGGCGCGGAAATAGGCTTCGCAGATCGGCAGCGGCGAGATCGGATTGGAGACGCCGAGCGGTCCCTGGTCGCCGTGGAAGTCGTTGGCGTAGCGCTGGTTGTTCTCGGCCCGCTTGAAATAAGGCAGCACGTCGCGATAGCCCCAGCCGGCGAGGCCTTCCTCCTTCTCCCAGGCGTCGTAGTCGCGCGCATTGCCGCGCGTGTAGATCTGGGCGTTGATGGAGGAGCCGCCGCCGACCACCTTGGCCTGCGTGTACCAGAAGACGCGATCCTTCATGTTCTTCTGCGGCACCGTCGACCAGCCCCAGGAAGCAATACCCTTGGTCATCTTGGCGAAGCCCGCCGGCATGTGGATCAGCGGATGCCAGTCCTTGCCGCCGGCCTCCAGCAGAAGGACCGAGTTGGACGGGTCCTCGCTCAGCCGGTTGGCCAGAACACAGCCGGCCGGGCCGGCGCCAACGATGATGTAGTCGGTCATGGCAGCACTCGCTTACAGTCGCGGCACGGACAGCGCGCCGTCGACATTGATGATCGAGCCGGTCGAAAAGCCGAGTTTGCCGCCGGCGAGACTTGCAACCACGGCGCCGATGTCGGCGGCTTCGCCCCAGCGCCGCGCCGGCACCAGCCCGCTTTCAATCAGCGCGTCGTATTTGGCGGAAACGCCCGCGGTCATGTCGGTGCGGATGATGCCCGGCCGCACCTCGAACACGCCGATGCCTTCGGCGGCGAGCCTGAGCGCCAGCGTCTTCACCCACATCGAAAGGCCGGCCTTGGAGATGCAATATTCGGATCGCTCGGGCGAGGCCATCTCGGCGCTGACCGAAGTGACGGTGATGATCGATTTCGGGTGCTCTCCGGGCGTGCCAAGCATGGCTTTGGCGACGGCCTGGGTGAGGAACACCGTGCCGCGCAGATTGATGTCCAGCGCGCGGTCGAAATTCTCCGGCTTCAGTTCCAGCAGATCGCCGCGCATAACGGCGCCGACGCCGGCGTTGTTGACCAGGCAATCGATGCGGCCGAAGGCGCTCTTCGCGGCTCGGACGAGGGCGGCGTGGCCGGCAAGATCGGCGATGTCGCAGCTTGCATAGGCGAACTTCGCGCCGCGCGCGGCGATGTTCCTGGCCAGCCCGTCGGCGGGCTTGTCGGCGAGGTCGGCGACGAGGATGTCGAAACCGGCATCAGCCAACGCCTCGGCTGAGGCGAGCCCGATGCCGCGCGCGCCGCCGGTGACGATGGCTGCGGGGCGGCTCATGCGGCGAGATCCGTCTTGCGAATGTGGTCGGCGACGCGCAGCGCTTGTGCTGCGATCGACAGCGCCGGGTTGACCGCGGCCGAGGTCGGCAGGAAGCCGCCATCGACGACGAACAGATTCTGGTGATCGAAGGCACGGCAGAAAGGATCGAGCGGCGCCAATGCCGGATCCTTGCCCATCCTGACCGTGCCGCACTGGTGCGAGGGCGTGCGCTTGTCGAATGGCCGCGACAGCACGATCGGATAGCCGCAGGCGCGGAAGTTCTCGCGCATCACCTTGGTCAGGCCGTCCAGCGACTGCATGTTGGAGCGCCGCCACTGCATGACGATGTCCTTGCCGTCGACCATGATGCGGCTCTCGGGATCGGGCAGGTCCTCGCACATCAGGTACCAGTCGACGGCGTGACCGGCCATGAAGTCGAGCGCGAATTTCGGCATCGTCTTCACATTGGCTTTCAGCATGTTGCCATCGATCTTGCCCAGGAGCTGCACGTTGCCGAGCGGCTTGCCGCCCTTGCCGTCCGACAGATAGTAGTCGTTGAGCATCAGCGTCTTCTGGTAGACGGCGTCGTTGCGGCGGCGCGGGTCGATCGCCAGCATGGCGCTGGAATTGTGGTTCATGAAATTGCGTCCGACCTGGTCGGAGCGGTTGGCGAGGCCTTTGCCGCCTGCCTTGGCATTGCCCGAGGGCGAGCGCAGCAGGATGACGGCGGAATTGACCGCTCCGGCCGACAGGATGACCAGCTTCGGCGAGAGCTTCTTTTGCGAGCCCTTCTGCGTGTAGTGGATGGCGGCAATGGACTTGCCGTCCGGCGTTGCCTCCAGATAGTCGACATGGGCGCCGGTCTCGAGCCGGATGTTCTTGTCCGCAAGGGCTGCTGCCAGCGGTCCGGTCTGGGCGTCGACCTTGCCCTGGCCAGTGTTGGGGAAGGCGTCCCAGCCCGTCTTGCCGTCCTTCAGCCAGGCTTCGATATCGACGCCGAGCGGCAGCGATGCCGGATGCAGGCCGAGCCCCTTCAACTCGGCGCGGGCGCGCGCGATCGAAGGCTCGTCGGGCACCGGCTTGAAGGCATAGGGGGTCGAGTGGAACGGCTCGGTCGGGTCTTCACCCAGTGTCCCGCGCACGCGAAAAAGCTGCTCGGTCTTCGAATACCACGGCTCGAACTCGTCATAGGAGAACGGCCATGCCGGCGAGACGCCGCCGAAATGCTCCATGGCGGAAAAGTCTTCCTTGCGGTAGCGGATCAGCACGGCGCCGTAGAATTTCGAATTGCCGCCGACATAGTAGTAGTTGCCGGGATTGAAGGCAGCGCCGCCGGCTTCGCGCCACATCTCCTTCGGCCGGTAGTGGCCGTTGACGAAGATGGCGCGGGTGTCACGCGTCTCGGGCGTCGCCGGCAGTGGCTCGCCGCGCTCCAGGATCAGGATGGAGGCGCCGCTGCCAGCCAGACCGGAGGCGATCGTGGCGCCGCCGATGCCGGAGCCGATGATGACGATATCCGGGTTTGCCATGGCCGTCAGAGAATGCGCTTCTCGGTCGCCGGATCGAAGAACACCGCTTTGGTCAGATTGAAGGCGAGCGGCGTCACCGTGCCAGGCTGGATCTTGGCGTCGGCGCGCAGCCGTGCCACCACCGCCTTGCCGCCGAGATTAGTGACGGCGAAGGTGTCGGAGCCGGCCGGCTCGATCACCTCGATATGGCAGTCGGCCGTGGCGATGTTGGAGGCGTTGCGTTCGGCGCCTTCCGGATCGGTCAGCGACTCCGGGCGGACGCCGAAGATGACCTGCTTGCCCTGGAAGGCCGAAAGGCCCGTCGGCGCGTTGCCGAGCGGCAGCGAGATCGGCTCGCGACCGTCGCGCTGCAGCACCACCGACAGCCCACTGCCATTGCCGCCGATCGTCGCCGGCACCAGGTTCATCGCCGGCGAGCCCATGAAGTCGGCGACGAAGATGTTGGTCGGGTTGTTGTAGATTTCGGCCGGCGTGCCGAACTGCTGCACCTCGCCATCGCGCATCACGGCAATCTTGGTGGCCAGCGTCATCGCCTCGATCTGGTCATGGGTGACGTAGACGATCGTCGTCCCGGTGTTGGCGTGCAGGCGCTTGATCTCGATGCGCATGTCGACGCGCAGCTTGGCGTCGAGGTTGGAGAGCGGCTCGTCGAACAGGAACAGCTTCGGGTCGCGCACCAGCGCCCGCCCCATGGCGACGCGCTGGCGCTGGCCGCCGGACAGCTGGCTCGGCTTGCGCTGCAGCAGGTGGCCGATCTGCAGCACCTTGGCCACCTTGTCGATCGCCTTCTGGCGCTCGTCGGCCGGCACGCCGCGCATCTCCATGCCGAAGGAGATGTTTCCGGCCACCGTCATGTTCGGATAGAGCGCGTAGCTCTGGAACACCATGGCGATGTCGCGCTTGGACGGGTGCAGATCGTTGATCGCCCTGCCGTCGACGCGGATCTCGCCCTCGGTGATGTTCTCCAGCCCGGCGATGGTGTTGAGCAGCGTGGACTTGCCGCAGCCGGACGGGCCGACCAGAACAAGGAAGCCGCCTTTTTCGAGCTCGACATTGATGCCCTTCAGGATCTCGACATTCCCGAAGCGCTTCTTCAGCCCATCAATTTCAAGAAAAGCCATCAGATTATCCTTTGACCGCACCGGCCATCAGTCCGCGCACGAAATAGCGGCCGGCGACGACGTAGACGAGAAGGGTGGGGAGGGCGGCGATCATCGCCGCCGCCATGTTGACGTTGTACTCGACGACGCCGGTCGAGGTGTTGACGACGTTGTTCAGCGCCACCGTCATCGGCATGACGTCGCCGGTGCCGGCATAGGCGGAAGCGAACAGGAAGTCGTTCCAGATGTTGGTGAACTGGTAGATCACGGTGACGACGAAGATCGGCATCGAGTTCGGCAGCATGATGCGGCGGAAGATCTGGAAGAAGGACGCGCCGTCGACCTGCGCTGCCTTGATCAGTTCGGTCGGAAAGGCCTCGTAGTAGTTGCGGAAGAACAGCGTGGTGAAGCCAAGGCCATAGACGACGTGGACGAAGACGAGGTTCACCGTCGAGTTGCCGAGGCCGAAATTGAATCCGGTCGCATTCTGCAGGGTGACGCCAAAGCGGCCGATGCTGCCGAGGATCGTCGCCATCGGCAGCAGCACCGACTGGAACGGGATGAAGCAGGCAAACAGCATCATCGCGAAGACCAGCGTGTGGCCGCGGAAGCGCCATTTGGTAAGCACGTAGCCGTTGAGGGCACCGAGCAGCGTCGAGATCAGCACAGCCGGAACCACCATCTTGATGGAGTTCCAGAAGTAGCCCTTGATGCCGGCGCAGGTGAGACCGACACAGGCCTCGCCCCAGGCCTTCCACCAGGGGTCGAAGGTCGGCGACTGGGGCAGTGCCAGCATATTGCCGTTCTGGATCTCGTCCATGGTCTTGAACGAGGTGACCAGCATGACGAAGAGCGGCATCAGGTAGAAGAGCGCGAAGAGCGCGAGCAGCCCGTAGATGACGATGCGGTTGACCGTCCTGGCGCTGATGCCGCTGCCGGTGGCCGGGCGTGCCGGTGAGGTGATGGCGCTCATCGCGGCTTCTCCCTGAGCTCGGAATAGAGATAAGGCACGATGATCGCGGTCAGCGTCATCAGCATGATCACGGCGCTGGCGGAGCCGACGGCCATTTCATTGCGCTTGAACGTGAACTCGTACATGAAGTTCGACGGCAGCCAGGCCGAGCCGCCCGGCCCGCCGCTGGTCAGCGCTACCACCAGGTCATAGGACTTGATGGCGAGGTGGGCGAGCACGATGAAGGCCGACAGGAACACCGGCCGCAGCAGTGGAATGACGATGCGGCGGTAAAGCTGGAAGGTGGTGGCGCCATCGATCTGCGCCGCCTTCATGATCTCGCCGTCGATGCCGCGCAAGCCCGCCAGGAACATCGCCATAATGAAGCCAGAGGCCTGCCAGACGCCGGCGATGACCACCGTGTAGATGACGAAATCCTTGTTCTTGATCCAGTCGAAATGGAAGCTCGTCCAGCCCCATTGATGCAGCGTCTGCTCGAGGCCGAGGCCGGGATCGAGGAACCATTTCCAGGCGACGCCGGTGACTATGAAGGACAGCGCCATCGGGTAGAGATAGATCGGGCGCAATACGCCTTCGCCGCGGATCTTCTGGTCGAGCAGGATGGCCAGGAACAGGCCGAGCGCCAGGCAGATGAAAATGTAGAGGAAGCCGAAAATGCCCATGTTGGTGATCGAGGTGTACCAACTCGACGGCGGGTCGCTCTCGAAGGTCCAGCGCCACAGCCGCTGATAGGCGCGCGGCCCGGTGATGGCGTAGGACGGGAAGGTCTTGGAATTGGTGAAGGACAGATAGATCGTCCACAGGATGAAGCCGTAGACGAAGACGATCGTCGCCGCGAAGCTCGGCGCCAGCACGATCTTCGGCAGCAGGTCCTGCAGCCGCGAGCGAACGGACGCGCCCGGGCGGGCGTCGTGCTCCGGTGTCGACTTGATGTTGGTTTCGGCAACTGTGCTCATCGGCTCGTCCAGTACCGGTTCGTCGGGGGCCGGCCGGCGCAACGCGCCAGCCCGGGCAACCCGGACCTTGCCTCGGTGAAAGTCTCCCCCACCCAGGGGCGGGGGAGATCAGTTTTCAGTCGCTTACTTGGCGTCGTCGATCGCCTTGACCAGTTCGGTCACGGCCTCGTCCGAGGTCTTGATCTGGCCATGGACGAACTTCGAGACGACGTCCTTGTAGGCGTTGGCAACGGCCGGAGGCGCGCCATAGCCCTGGGCCAGCGAGCCGAACAGCGTGCCGCCCTCGTTGGCGGCCTTCAGGTCGGCAATGCCCTTCTTGCCGCAAGCGTCGAAGTCGGTGTCAGGCACGTCGGTGCGGGCCGGAACCGAACCCTTGACGACGTTGAAGGCCGACTGGAAGCTCTTCGACAAGGTGGCGGTGGCAAGTGCCGCCTGGGCGGCCTTGCGGTCGTCCGGAACGTTGAACATGCCGAACATGTCGGAGTTGTAGATCACGCTGCCGTCGGTGCCCGGGAAGCGATAGCAGAGGAAGTCGGTGCCCGGGGTCTTCTTGGCGGCGTGGAACTCGCCCTTGGCCCAGTCGCCCATGACCTGAACCAGTGCGTCGCCCTTGATGACCATGGCGGTGGCGAGGTTCCAGTCGCGGCCCGAGAAGTTCGGGTCGACATAGGTGACCAGCTTGGCGAGGTTGTCGAACGACTTCTTCATCGTGTCGGACTTCAGCGATTCCTCGTCGAGGTCGTTGAAGGCCTTCTTGTAGAATTCCGGCCCGCCGGTCGACAGCACGACGGAGTCGAACATGGTGGCTTCCTGCCAGTTCTGGCCGCCGAGCGCGAGCGGGATGACGCCCGCCGCCTTGGCCTTGTCGAGCAGGGCGACGAAGTCGTCGAAGGTCTTCGGCTCGGTGCCGCCGATCTTGTCCATCACCGCCTTGTTGATCCACAGCCAGTTGACCGAGTGGACGTTGACCGGAGCCGCGACCCACTTGCCGTCATAGACCGAGAATTTCTGCAGGGCCGCCGGAACGGACTTGTCCCAGCCTTCCTTCTTGGCGGTCTCGGTCAGGTCGCCCATGACGCCGGCGGCGGCATAGTCGAGCACGGTGTAGCCGAGCATCTGCGAAGCGGTCGGATAGTTGCCGGCCGCGACCATCGCCTTCAGCGCGGTCATGGCGGCGTCGCCGCCGCCGCCGGCCACCGGCACGTCCTTCCAGGCATAGCCTTCCTTGGACAGATCCTCCTTGAGGACGTTCAGAGCAGCCGCTTCGCCGCCCGACGTCCACCAATGCAGCATCTGCACTTCCTTGACGTCGGCGGCATGCGCCGAAAACGCAAAGGTCGACGCAAGAGCCGTTCCGATAAGCAGTTTGCGCAACATGTAGTTCCTCCCTTGTTGCAATGCACACAACCGACGGATGCCCGCCGGGGTCTTCCCAACTCAGCCGACCCACCAACCGGTGCGCTGGCCGCGATGAAACTGGATTGTCTTTTCCTCTGTATAGTCCTCGACAGCGCGCTTGCCGAGTTCACGTCCAAGACCGGACTGTTTGTAGCCCCCGAACGGCAGCTCGGGGTAGCCTTCCATGAACGTGTTCACCCAAACAGTCCCCGAACGCACATTACGCGCCACCGACATGCAGGTGTCGATGCTGGCGCTCCACACACCTGCCGACAAACCATAGGGCGTGTTGTTGGCGATGTGCAACGCCCTTTCAATCGATTCAAAGGTGAGCACTGAAAGCACAGGCCCGAACACTTCCTCGCGTGCGATCGCCATGTCCTCGGTCACGCCGCGAATGATGGTCGGATCGAGATACTGGCCGGCATTGGAGGCGCGCTGGCCGCCGCCCGCAAAGACGGAGCCGCCGTCTCCGGCTGCCGCCGTTACATAGCCGGCTACCTTGGCCAGATGGTCGGTGGAAATCATCGCGCCGACCTTGGTGCGGTCGTCCAACGGATCGCCGACCGTCACCCTGGCGGTCAGCGCCTTGACGGCCGCGAGGAAGTCGTCGGCGATCGCCTCATGCACGATCAGCCGGCTGCCGGCATTGCAGCACTCGCCGGCGTTGAAGAAGCCGCCGAAGACGGCCGCATCGGCCGCCGCTTCGAGGTCGGCGTCGGGGAAGACGATCTGGCCGTTCTTGCCGCCGAGCTCCATCGACACCTTCTTCAGGGACTTCGAGGCGGCAGCCATCGTCATCTTGCCGACGCGGGTGGAGCCGGTGAAAGACACCATCTCGACCTGCGGATGGTTGACCATCGGCGCGCCGACATCGGCGCCGAGGCCGGCAAGGATGTTGACGACACCCGCCGGCAGGCCCGCTTCGAGCAGGATGTCGCCGAGCACGAAGGTCGAGGCCGAGGTCATCTCGCTCGGCTTCACCACCGCCGTGCAGCCGGCGGCGAGCGCGAAGGGCAGCTTCTGGCTGACGATCAGGAAGGGGAAATTCCACGGCGTGATGATCGAGACGACTCCGATCGGCTCGCGCAGCACCACGCCCAGCATCGCGTCGCCGAGATTGGCGTAGCTCTCGCCATGCAGCGTGCGGGCGAGCGAGGCGGCGTAGCGCCAGATGTCGACGGCGCCGCCGATCTCGCCGCGCGCCTGGGCGATCGGCTTGCCGGATTCCAGCGCGTCGAGCCTGGCGATCTCTTCCAGCCGGACCTCGATCAGGTCGGCCGCCTTGAGCAGGATGGCAGCGCGCTCGGCCGCCTTCATGCGCGGCCAGGGACCGGTCTCGAAAGCCTTGTGCGCGGCGGCCACCGCGGCCTCGACTTCTGCCTCACCGGCCTGCGCGTAGAGCGAGACGGCAAAGCCGTGGCCGGGGCTCCTGCGCTCCAGCATGCGGCCGTCGCGGGCTTCGACATGCCTGCCGTCGATCAGCAGCCGGTAGGTCTTCGGCGCGGAGGATGCCTCGGCAGGCATGGCGATGTTGAGAGGCGCGTTCATCGGCGATCGGTATCCATTCTGTCCTAGGATCGTGAAAACACTGGCTTCTGCTTGGCCTTGAAGGCGCCGACGCCGGCCTTCAGGTCGCCGGTCAGGGCGATGAAGCCGCTGGCAAGCGCTTCCGTGGCGGCGGCACTTTCCTCGCCTTCGGCGACCGCGATCATCAGCTTGGCGGCCTCGGTCGCGAGCGGCCCGCGTTCGGCGATTTTTTCTCCCCAGGCCTTGGCTTCGTCGAAAGCCTTGCCGGTCTCGGCCACGCGGTCGACGATTCCCAGGGCCAGAGCCTCCGAGGCGAGAAAGATCTCGCCGCCCAGCGCCATGCGCCGCACCGTCTGCGCGCCGAAGCGGCGCACGGCGCGCTGCGTGCCGGACCAGCCGGGAACGACGCCGATCGAGGTTTCGGGGAAGCCGAGCTTCACCTGCGTCTCCGCAATGCGGAAATCGCAGGCCACGGCCAGCTCCAGCCCGCCGCCCAGCGCATGGCCGGACAGCACCGCGATGGTCGGCTGCCTGAGCCGCGCCAGTCGGTCGAAGACACGGTGGCCGTAGCGCACCCACTGCACCTGGAAATCGGCGGCGCTCATGCCGCCCCAGGCCTCGACGTCGCCGCCGGCGCAAAAGCCCTTGCCTTCGCCACGGACGAGCACGACGCGGACACCGTCGGCCAATTCGGCCTCGTCGAGCGCCGTTTCGAGCGCCCGCAGCATCGGAATGTCGAGCGCGTTGAACTTTTCTGGCCGGCGCAGGGTGATGGTGCCGATGGCGCCGTCCTGCTCGAAGCTGACGAGACGCTCAGCCATGACCGCCTCCAAGCGAGGCGCCGCCGTTGAGCGACAGGCGGATCGGCCGATCCTGATAGAGCGCTTCCGGTGTCACCTTGAGGTCGTTGGCCACGCCGAGCGGAATGTCGGCCTGCGCCAGCACATCGCGTTCGAGGTCGATGCCGGGCGCAAGCTCGGTCACCATCAAGCCATCCGGTGTCAGCTTCATCACGCAGCGCTCGGTGACATAGGTGATGTCCTGCCCTTGCGCGACGGCGCGCTTGCCGGAGAAGGAGATGTGCTCGACCTCCTCGACGACCTTCTTGACCTTGCCCTCCTGGTCGATGCGGATGCCGCCATCGGCCAGCGACAGCTTGGCGCCGGCATTGAAGAAGCCGGAGAAGACGATCTTTTTGGCGCGCGCGGTGATGTCGACAAAGCCGCCGGCGCCGGCGGTGACATGCGGCCGCGCTGACAGCTTCGACACGTTGACCGAGCCGTGGCGGTCGATCTGCAGGAAGGAGAGCAGCGAGGCGTCGAAGCCGCCGGCCTGGAAGTAGATGAACTGGTGCGGCGAGGGCATGATCGCCTCGGCGTTGGAGGCGCAGCCGAACTTGAAGTCGAGCAGCGGCACGCCGCCGACCGCGCCCTGCTCGATCACCCAGGTGACCTTGCCGTGCTGGCCTTCCTCAAGGAGGATGCGCGGCACGTTGGCGGAGATGCCGAAGCCGATGTTGACGGCCATGCCGTCGCGCAACTCCATGGCGACGCGGCGGGCGATCACCTTCTGGACGTTCATCTCGGCGTTGCGGAAGGTCGAGAGCGGCCGGAAGATCTCGCCAGAAATCGCCGGGTCGTAAGGCGTCAATGTCGTCTGCAACTGGTCGGGCGCGACGACGATATGGTCGACGAGCACGCCAGGCACACGCACGTCATGCGGCTTCAGCGTGCCGTTCTCGACGACGCGTTTGACCTGAGCGATGACGACGCCGCCATTGTTACGGGCGGCAAGCGCCTGTTCCAGTCCGCCGAGATAGGCCCCCTCATGCTCATAGGTGAGGTTGCCGCGCTCGTCGGCGGTGGTGGCGCGGATGATCGAGACGTTGGGAACGATGGCGCGGAAATAGAGCCATTCCTCGCCGTCGAACTGCTGCACCGAAACGATCGGCTCGCTGGCCGCCGCGTTCATGGCGCAGCCCTGGTGGCGCGGGTCGGCGAAGGTGTCGAGGCCGACCTTGGTCAGCACGCCCGGCCGCTTGGCGGCCGCCTCGCGATGCATGTCGAAGAGGATGCCCGAGGGCACGTTGTAGGCGGCGACCGAATTGTCGCCGATCATCTTCCAGATCTGCGGCGGCTCGGCGGAGGAGGGGCCGGAAGGGTAGGAGCCGCACAGCGTGCGCTTCAACAGGCCGGGCTTTGCCAGATGGTCGATGCCCTTGATGCCGTACATGTCGCCGGCGGCGATCGGGTGCAGCGTGGTGATGTTCTTTGGATGGCCTTCCGCGTCGAATCGCTCGCCGATCGCCGCAAGCACGGCATCGGGGCAGCCGAGGCCGCTCGACGACGACACCGACACGACCATGCCGTCCTTGACCAGCGCGGCTGCTTGTGCCGCGGAAATGACCTTGCTCACGCCGCGCTCCCGAGTTTCGGATCGATGATGACGGCCTTGCCCGATCTTGCCGACTGCAAGGCCGCTTCCGCCGCGGCGAGCGACCAGACACCATCCTCGCCGGTGGCGGAAGGCTGGCCCTCGCCACGGATCGCGGCATGGAACTGGCGCAGCGACCGCGTGTAGAGGTCTTCGCGGTCGAAGCTCAGATCTTCGTCGCCGGCAGCGGTGCGCAGCAGGATCGAGCCGACCGGCTTCTGCGTCATCACATTGCAGGCGAAAAGGGAGCCTTCCGATCCGTGCACCTCGAAGCCGGTGCCGGCGAACCTGGTCGTGAAGCCTTCGTGCGACTGGGCAATGACGCCTGACTTGAAGCGCCAGATGCACATGGCGCCATCCTCAAGCCCGCCGCCGGCCATGCCGGCCGACTGCGTGAAGGCGGAAATCTCGACCGGATCGTCGCCCAGCACGAAGCGCAGCGTGTCGGCGTCATGCACCGTGATATCGAGCACCACGCCGCCGCCGGCTTCAGGCTTGGTGATGCGCCAGCCCTGCAGGTTTTCCGGCAGATAGACGGAATGGAAGACGCGCGCGGCGACCGGCCTGCCGATCCTGCCGGCGGCAATCGCGTCGCGCAGGGCGCGGTGCGCGCCGGCATTGCGCAGATGATGGTTGGTGCCGAGCACGATGCCGGCGGCCTTGGCGGCGGCGACCATCTCCCTGGCATCGGCGCTGGTCAGCGCCAGCGGCTTCTCGCACAGCACATGCTTGCCCGCCCTGATCGCGGCAAGCGCCTGTTCGAGATGCAGCTCGTTGGTGGTCGAGATGTAGACGGCGTCGATGCCGGCATTCAGCAAAGCGTCGAGCGTCGACACGCCGACCGGAATGCCGTTCTCGCCGGCATAGGTTTTGGCGCGCTCGGCGTTCGAGCTCATCACCGCAATGATCTCGCCATCGCCTTGCGCGCGAATGGCGTTGATCATGAATTGCTTGGCGATCGTGCTGGCGCCGATCAATCCCCATCTGACGCTCATGCGGCACCCCCGATCAGCGCATGGCGGTTGCCCGAGGACCGGTCGGGGCCGCTGCTTTCCCTGATGACCAGGTTGACGGCGCCGATATGGTCCTCGGCGCGCGTGGTGCGCGACTGGATCATCTTCAGCATGACATGGGCGGCGCGCTCGCCGAGGCCGGCCGTGTCGACGGCGACGCTGGTCAGCGCCGGCATATAGTGCTCGGCCTCGACGACGTCGTCGAAGCCGACAACGGCGAAATCCGCGCCTGGCTCCAGTCCGCGCTTGCGCAGCGCCAGCATGACGCCGAAGGCGACCGCGTCGTTGAAGCAGAGCGCGGCCGTCGGCGGCTCGGCTGTGGCAAGCGCGGTTTCCAGGCAAGCAATGCCGCCCTTGCGGTTGGTTTCGCCTTCGACAACCAACCTGTCGGCCGCGGCGATGCCGTGCGCATCGCAGGCCTCCAGAAAGCCGCCGAGGCGCTCATGATAGACGACGAGGTCGGACGAGCCGCCGAAGAAGGCCAGCCGGCGGTGCCCCTTGCCGATCAGATGGGCAGTGGCGAGGAAGGCGCCGCGATGATTGTCGGGCGCGATCACCGGGATACGGCTCTCGGGTAGACGACGCATGGCAAAGACCACGGGGACACCCGCCGCCTCGATGCGGCGGAAGGCGCCCGGCATGGTGCCGCGCGCCGGCGACACGATCAGTCCCGCGACCCCTTGCTCCATCAATGACTTCAGCACCTCCTCCTGGCGCACCGGATTCTCCGCCGTGTTGGCGATGAAAGGCACGATGCCGGCCGACTGGAAGACGCGCTCCATGCCGACCGCCAGCTCGGCGAAAAACGGATTGGTGAGGTCGTTGATGACCATGCCGATGACGTTGGAATGGGCCTTGCGCAAATTGGCGGCGCCGCGGTTGTAGACATAACCGACATCCTCGATCGCCTTGCGCACCTTGACCGCCGTCTCGGGCCGGATCAGCCCGCTGCCCTGCAGCACGAGCGATACCGTCGACTTGGACACGCCCGCCTCACGGGCGATGTCGAGTATCGTCGCCTTGGCCCGGCTGGCCATCCAGATCATTCCTCCCGGTTTGGTCAAATCTATTGGAACGTTCTAATCATGAGGCGCCGAAAGAGTCAATCGGGATTTCTGGAAAACCGAAAAGTCGATATTTTTCCACCTCAACGCCTTACCCGGCAAGGTCAACTGTGTTGCGGCGCAGCATTTTGGCGTGTCCATTGCAAAAATCGTAAAGCTTCTTGATTTATTGGAACGTTCCATTTATAGGCGCTGCGAAAGGGAGAGTTTCATGGACATCACCTTGCCCGAGGAGGGTGGCCGCCGCGCTCGCTATCGGCTTGTCGGCCAGCCGGGTCAGCCGGTTGTCGGCGCGCGGTTTTCGCGCATCGCCTATGCCGCCGCCCATGTCGTCGCCGATCCGCTTGCCATGACCGACCCGTGGTCGCGACCCGTCGTCGACTGGGACAGGACGATGGCGTTCCGCCATCATCTGTGGCGGCTCGGCTTCCGCATCGCCGAAGCGATGGACACCTCGCAGCGCGGCATGGGTTTCGACTGGACGAGTGCAAAGGAACTGATCCGCCGTTCGATCGCCGAGGCCGGCACCGTTGAAGGCGCCGATCTCGCTTCGGGCGCCGGCACCGACCATCTGGCGCCTTCCGACGCCAGCACGCTCGATGATGTGATCTCTGCCTATGAGGAGCAGTTCGGATTCATCGAAGGGCTGGGCGGCAAGGCGATCATGATGGCGAGCCGCGCGCTGGCGGCGGTGGCCAAGGGACCGGACGATTATGCCCGCGTCTACGACCGGCTTCTCTCGCAGGCATCCGGCAAGGTCATCCTGCACTGGCTGGGCGACATGTTCGATCCGGCCTTGAAGGGATATTGGGGCAGCGGCGATTTCGAGACGGCGCTCGACACGGTCGTCGCCATCATCGAGCGCCACGCCGGCAAGGTCGAGGGCATAAAGATATCGCTGCTCGACACCGGCAAGGAGATCGCGTTGCGGGACCGGCTGCCCGAGGGCGTCGTCATGTTCACCGGCGACGACTTCAACTATCCGGAGTTGATCGCCGGCGACGGCACAAAGCATTCACATGCGCTGCTCGGCATTTTCGATGCCATCGCGCCGGCCGCCAATGCGGCGCTGGCCAAGCTCGCCGATGGCGACCGCGCCGGCTATGACGCACTGATGGCGCCAACAGTCCCGCTGTCGCGCAAGATCTTCGAGGCGCCGACCGAATACTACAAGGCCGGCATCGTCTTCATGGCCTGGCTGAACGGCCACCAGGAGCATTTCGCGATGGTTGGCGGCATGCAGTCGGCGCGCGGCATCCTGCACTATGCCGATGTGTTCCGGCTGGCGGACCAGGCTGGATTGCTGGCCGATCCCGAGCTTGCGGTGGCCAGAATGAAGAGCCTCTGCGCCGTCGCGGGTATTTGACCACGACGCCCGATCGGTTCTGGTCGAAGACGGCAGATTTGCCTTGGCCGGATAAATCTGTTTTCCCTATTCGTCCCGAGGGGCGGGCGAAGACGGACAATGACGGGCAAAGTGGCGCTCATCACCGGTGTGACCGGTCAGGACGGGGCCTATCTGGCGCAATTGCTGCTTGAGAAGGGCTACATCGTCCATGGCGTCAAGCGACGCTCGTCCACGCCCAACACCGAGCGCATCGATGACATCGATGCCGACCCGCATGAGCGCGACGCGCGCTTCGTCCTGCACCATGGCGATCTGACCGACGCGGCCAGCCTGATCCGCCTCGTGCAGGAGGCGCGGCCGGCCGAGATCTACAATCTCGGCGCCCAGAGCCATGTCCAGGTGAGTTTCGAGAACCCGGAGTATACCGGCAATGCCAATGCGCTGGGGACGCTGCGGCTGCTGGAGGCGATCCGCATCCTCGGCCTCGAAAAGTCGGTGCGCTTCTATCAGGCCTCGACATCCGAGCTCTACGGCAAGGCGTCGGTGGCGCCGCAGACCGAAACCACGCCTTTCCGTCCGCGCTCGCCCTATGCGGCGGCCAAGCTCTACGCCTACTGGACGACGGTCAACTACCGCGAGGCCTACGGCATGTTCGCCGCCAACGGCATCCTGTTCAACCACGAGAGCCCGAAGCGCGGCGAGACCTTCGTCACCCGCAAGATCACGCGCGCCGTCGCCGCTATCCATCGCGGGCGGCAGGAAGTGCTCTATCTCGGCAACATCGACGCCAGGCGCGACTGGGGCCATGCGCGCGACTATGTCGAGGGCATGTGGCGCATCCTCCAGCATGACGAGCCCGACGATTTCGTGCTGGCGACGGGCGAGACGCATTCGGTGCGCGAATTCGTCGAACTTGCCTTCGCCGAGACGGGGCGCACCGTGCTCTGGCAAGGCCATGGCGCCGACGAAGTGGGTATCGATGCCGGTTCGGGCGCGGTCCTTGTGCGCATCGACCCAGTTTATTTCCGGCCAACCGAGGTTGACCTCCTGGTCGGCGATGCGTCCAAGGCGAGAGCCGTGCTGGGCTGGTCGCACAGGACCGGCTTCAGGGATCTGGTGGCGGAAATGGTGCAGGCCGACCTGGCGGATTTTGACGATGCAGCCATGGCAAGGCGGACGTTCCGCCCGGGGATGGACCGATGACTTTCGACCTGAAGGGCAAACGGGTCTTCGTCGCCGGGCATCGCGGCATGGTCGGCTCGGCGGTCGTGCGCCGGCTGGCAGGCGAGGATTGCGAGATCCTGACGGTCGCGCGCAGCGAGCTCGACCTTCTCGACCAGGCCGGCGTGCGGCGCTGGATGGCCGAGCACCGGCCGGACGCCGTGGTGATGGCCGCCGCGAAAGTCGGCGGCATCCTGGCCAACGACACGCTTCCTGTCGACTTTCTCCACGAAAACCTGGTCGTGCAGACCAATGTCATGGAGAGCGCCTTCCGCTGCGAGGTGCGGAAGCTCCTGTTTCTCGGCTCGTCCTGCATCTATCCGAAGCTCGCGCCGCAGCCGATCCCGGAAGACGCGCTGCTGACCGGTCCGCTCGAACCCACCAATGAGTGGTATGCGGTCGCGAAGATCGCCGGGCTGAAACTCTGCCAGGCCTACCGGCGGCAGTATTGCGTGGACTACATCTCCGCCATGCCGACCAACCTCTATGGTCCGGGCGACAATTTCGACCTCACCAGCAGCCATGTCGTGCCGGCCCTGATGCGCAAGGCGCATGAGGTCAAGCGTGCCGGCGAGAAGACGCTAAAGGTCTGGGGATCGGGCAGGCCGATGCGCGAGTTCCTGCATGTCGATGACGCCGCCGATGCGCTGGTCTGGCTGCTGAAGAACTATTCCGGCGACGGCCACGTCAATGTCGGCTCGGGAGAAGACATCAGCATTGGGGAGCTTGCCAGCACGATCCTGTCCGTGGTCGGCGTCGAAGCCACGGTCACCTTCGACGCGACGAAACCGGACGGTACGCCGCGCAAGCTGATGGACGTGTCGCGCCTGTTTGCCACGGGCTGGCATCCGCGCTACTCGCTTCGCGATGGATTGGAACAGACCTATGCGTGGTTTCTCCAGCATGTCGAGAAAGGCGATGTCCGCCTCGGCGTGGGCTGAGCCGCAATCGAAGCTGATTGCCGCGACGCGAAGGGACGGCCTGGGCAGCCGCCTTCTGGCAATGGCCAATGCAAAGTCGGTCGCGGACGCGTTCGGCTACCGCTTCGGCTTCACCTGGAACCGGAGAGCCGTTTCGGACAAGACCTTCCACGTCGTCGACGTCGTCGACAAGATCTTCTCCGCCGAGTTCATCGAGAAGCACTGGTTGGGGGCTCGGATCAGAGAATCCGATTTCGATGTTCTGGATGCAGCCGCCCTCAAGCAATTCGGTCTTGATCAGGGCGCGCGGCAAAGACATTCGCGTGGCTGGATCTGCGACGATTTTCGCATTCTGGATCCTTTTCGCGGCGACGAAGCCGGGCTCTTCGACACATCCCGGGCGCTGCTCGGCTTCGGCTTCTCGGACAATGTGAGGCAGGCGATCGACGCAGCCGCCCGCAATCGATTTCCTCGCCCCATGGCCGCGTTGCATCTGCGCAGCGGCGATATTGTCCGAGGCAAATACCGCACGCGGCTGGTCTTCGGTCGCAAGGTCATCCCGTCGACACTGGCCAGGGCGATCGTGTCGGAATTGTCCTCGATGGGCCTCGCGACCCTGCTGATCGGAGAGGATCGCGCCACGCTCGACTATCTGAAGGCCGAAACCGGAGCGTCCCTGGCGGACGACTTCGGAGCCGGCGCGTTCGAGGACCGGACGCTGAGGGCATTCTTCGAAATGGCGCTGATGGCGCGATGCCAACGGATCTACGCGGGCAGCAGCATCTTTGCATCGATAGCGTCGCTGATGGGCGGTATCCCCTTGGTCGAGACGAAGACGCTGTTTGACAGGTCCCGGGCCGCGGAAATCATCCTGGACGAGTTGAAGGGCCACCAGGCGGACTACCATCCGCTTGAGGCCGCCTTCGGCTATCAAGCGGCCTTCTTGAACCTGGAAGACCGGATCGACCCCGCGCGGGCGCGCGACATCCTCGGGAAGGCTCGCGGTCTTGATCCGGACAACGACGTCTATGCGCTGAAGATGGCCTCGGCCTGCTTTCGCGAGCATGACTATTCCTCGGGTGAGGCAATCCTGAGATCATTGATGACAACGCAATTTCGGGCGCGGCCACAAATCCCATTGCCGATGATGAAAGTCCTCGGAGACGAGGCTTCAGGCGGCTTTGTCCTGGCAAGAGACTTCGAATTCTTCCTCGCAGCGGCGAACGCCGGCCATCCCTGCGCAGCGGCGTGCTCGGCCTGGATCCGCCAGCAGGTTTCGGCCGAAATGAAGCCGGCGCTGGCGCTGGCGCGGCTCTCGGTGAGCGCGGAGCCGGCAAATCGGATGTTCAGGAAAATCGAACGCCGGATAAGGCGGGGCAGGAAACCAAAAGCCGGGCGGCTGGCGAAATTGAGGTGGCGGCTTGCCGGGCTGACGCGTTTCTAGGGCAGGTCAGCGTTTCATGGAATCGCTGACCCGCCCTCAGTATCTGTTTTGACGCAATTGCGGACCTGGCGGCGGACCTTCCGCCCGCCTCGAGAAAGGTTTCCGCAGAAATTTTCCGATTCGTTTGAACCAATCCATGGAGGGACGCGACCCAGCGCTGCGTAACAAACGCGGTCCTTCAAGGAGAACGTCCATGTCTATTGTATCGAGAAACGTCTTGCTTGCCATCGCCACCGCTTCGGTGCTGGCGGGCTGTAAAACCACCACGCCCCCGCAATGCGACAAGCTCAAGCCGAACGTCACCTATCTTGGCAAATGCTGCGGCATTGGCGAAGCGCCGTGCCATGAAGGCAAGAACGGCAACCACGACCGGCCCGATCCTCGGCCGCAGTGAAGGTGGGGAGCAAGGCAGTAGGGGAGTAGGGGAACGAAAGGCGGCGACAAGACCCTACTGCCGTATTGCCTTACTCTCTGATTCCCGTAGGATTTGTTAGGATGGTGGGCGTGACAAGGATTGAACTTGTGACCCCTGCAATGTCAATGCAGTGCTCTCCCGCTGAGCTACACGCCCATCCGATGCCGCGCATACACCATTTTTGATCCAGCGCGTCAATAGGTGGAAAAACGAAAGAAGGGCTCGTTTTGTCGCGCCCGAAGGCGCGCCGGGATCAAGCTGGAAACGCCTCAGGCCGCCTGCAGCATCTTCTCGACCTCGTTGACGAGGTCACGCAGGTGGAACGGCTTCGACAGCACCTTGGCGTCCTTCGGCGCCTTGGAATCGGGATTGAGCGCGACGGCGGCGAAGCCGGTGATGAACATGACCTTGAGGTCGGGATCGATCTCGGTGGCGCGGCGGGCAAGCTCGATGCCGTCCATCTCCGGCATGACGATATCGGTCAAAAGCAGCGAGAACGGCTCCTCGCGCAGCCGCTCATAGGCGCTGGCGCCATTGTCGAAATCGCTCACCTGGTAGCCGGCGCGCTCCAATGCCTTGACGAGGAACCGGCGCATATCATCATCGTCTTCCGCCAGCAGAATGCGTGCCATCATGTCCCGTCCGAATCACCCGCCCGATGTTGATGCCGGGCAAGCCCGTTAACCATCCTGTATATGAGGCGGTGTCGGTAAACATCAAGTGAACGTTGGGAGCATAAGCCCGACTTTGACAACGGGGACAGAGCGCTGAAATGCTGGACATGCGGCCGGGGAGATGGCAGTTTCAGACCATGATGCAGTGCTGTTTCCGGGTTCGTTCACATTGAAGACGGCAGCCGAGGATTTTTCGGTCGTTCCACCCTTCGAAATCCGAGCGGGCGCCGAGCAGCGCGTTCCCTTCCTCTTCAACTCGCCGCATAGCGGCCGCTACTATCCCGAGCGGTTCCTGGCCATGGCCAGGCTCGACAGCAACGCCATCCGCCGGTCGGAGGATTGCTATGTCGACGAATTGTTCGGCGGGGCTGTCGCGCTCGGCGCGCCGCTGCTGGCGGCGAACTTCCCGCGCGCCTATCTCGACGTCAACCGGGAGCCTTGGGAGCTCGATCCGCGCATGTTCGCCGAGCCGGTGCCGTCCTTCTGCAACATCCGCTCGGCGCGGGTGGCGGGCGGGCTCGGCACCGTGCCGAAGCTGGTCGGGGAGGGGCTCGACATCTACTCCGGCCGCCTGCCGCTGGCCGAGGCGGTGGCGCGCATCGAGGCCGTCTACAAGCCCTATCACGAGACGCTGAAGCGGCTTTTGACCAGGACACACGCCAGGTTCGGCTACGCGGTACTGATCGACTGCCATTCGATGCCGGCCAGCATCAGGGTCGGCGACAATGGCGTGCGGCCGGACTTCATCGTCGGCGACCGTTTCGGCATCTCCGCCACGGCGGCGCTGAGCGAGACGGCGATCGGCCTGCTCACCGGCATGGGCTACACGGTTGCCCACAACAAACCCTATGCCGGCGGCTTCATCACCGAGCACTACGGCCGGCCGGCGCGTCATCTGCATGCGCTGCAGATCGAGGTCAATCGCGGGCTCTATATGAACGAGCGGACGTTCCAGAAGTCCGCCGGCTTCGACGCGCTTGCGGACGATCTCACGCGCTTCAGTGCCGATCTGATGGCGATGCCGGACCATCATTTCGTCGACCTGCCGCTGGCCGCCGAGTAACGCCGGCACAGCCGATCCGCGCCGCGAGCCGGGTGAAAAAAAGACCGCATCGTTTTCACGACACGGTCGAAGTCTAGGGAGGAAACGCCCAAGGAGGGCATGGACAGGAAAACCTGTCCGAGAACAAATCTATTGTGCGATGCACAAATGTCAATCGACTTCAGGCTTTTTTAATTCACTCTGAATGGGAAATTGCGTTTCGGTGGCGTTTGCGTGACATTCAGGCAACAGTTGCCGCGGTGCTAAATGATCCATGCCCTTGTTCCGGCAGGAAATCATCGGCAAAGGACGGCATGCTGCAACGCGGGAGAATCAGTTGGACATCAGCATCGACTTCATGCGGCGCATCGCGCATGCCGCCGCCGCCGAGACCTTGCCGCGCTTCCGCAGCCAGGGCACGGTCGTCAACAAGGAGGCGGGCAGCTTCGACCCGGTCACCGAGGCCGACCGCGAGGCCGAGCGGGTGATCCGGGCGCTGATATCGGCCGAGTATCCCGATCACGGCATTCTCGGCGAGGAGCACGGCAGCTCGAACATCTCCAGCCGGCATGTCTGGGTGATCGATCCGATCGACGGCACGCGCGCCTTCATCTCCGGCCTGCCGGTCTGGGGAACGCTGGTCGGGTTGACCGTCGACGGCGAGGCCGTCGCCGGGCTGATGTCGCAGCCCTTCACCGGCGAGCTGTTCTATGCCAACGCGTCCGGTTCCCACTATGAAGGTCCGGGCGGCCCACGCCAGCTGGCGACGCGCAAGACGACGGATCTCGCCAGGGCGACGCTGTTCACCACCACGCCGGCGCTGTTCAAGGGCGAGGCGCGCAAGCGCTACGACGCGTTCGAAAAGCAGGTCCAGCTCGCCCGCTACGGCACCGATTGCTACGCCTTCGCCATGGTCGCGGCGGGAAGCGTCGACATCGTCGCCGATCCCGGCCTGAAACCCTATGACATCGTGGCGTTGATCCCGATCATCGAGAAGGCGGGCGGCGTCGTCACCACGTTCGAGGGCGGACCGGCGGAACAGGGCGGCGACATATTGGCGGCCGCGACACCGGAGCTGCACGCGGCGGCGATGGCGGCGCTGCGCGGCTGAGCCAGCGATTGATCCTCAGCGCGGCGGATGACACCGATCCTGACAGCAGGCTGTCAGCTGCCCTCGGTTATGGAGAACCATGACAGGGGAGGAATCGCTATGCCGGCGCAGACAGCGCAAAGCCACGTCAATCCGGCCGACGGCCGGTCGGATTTCGATTTCCTGCACGGGCACTGGGCGATCAGCCACCGCAGGCTGCGCAAGCGTCTCGCCGGCGACACCGGCTGGGATGTCTTCGGCGGGACATGCGAGGCGCGTCCGATCCTCGGTGGTCTCGGCAATGTCGACGACAATCTGATCGAATTGCCCGGGGACCTTTATCGCGCCGCCACGGTGCGGACCTTCGATCCGGCGACGCGGCAATGGTCGATCTGGTGGATCGACGGCCGCAATCCGCTCAGCGTCGATGTGCCGATGCGGGGATCGTTCAAGAACGGTGTCGGCACGTTCTTCTGCGAGGACGTCTTCGAAGGCCGCCCGATCCGGGTCCGTTTCATCTGGTCGCGCATCACGGAAAAGTCGGCGCGCTGGGAGCAGGCGTTTTCGGCCGATGACGGCGAAAGCTGGGAGACCAACTGGATCATGGATTTCGCCAGACAGGCGTGAGGTGCCGGCCGGCTCGCGAGCCCGGCGCAGCCGGTCAGGGCGCGTCGCCGGTTCCGGGAATGAAGGCGTCGAAGGCGGCGAGGAGCTGCTCGCGATAGAGATCCTTCTCTTGCAGGATCTCATGGTGGGCGCCGTCGATCATCAGCAGAGAGCCGAGGCGCAGGCGCCTGGCGTAGGCTTCCACTGCCTTGGTCGAGACGACCTGGTCGGCGCCGGCGGCGATCACCAGCATCGGAACCTGGATCGCGCTCATGAAGCCCGGATCGCTTATCGTCTCGGACGCCTCGGCCGCAGCCTTCAGCCAGCGGATCGTCGGCCCGCCGAGCGCCAGCTGCGGCCAGGCTTCGTAAATGCCGGTGTTGCGCCGGTAACGCACGGGATCGGACGTCACCTTGTTGAGCTCGAACGGCGTCGTCTCCTTCGGCCGCGGTCCGATGGCGGCATAGAGCCGGCCAAGACCGATCGCACAGAACGCCGCGCAGACGCGGCGGACCGTGCCTATCGAGACAGGCAGATCGGGCAAGGTCAGGAAAGGCGCGATCAGCACCATGCGCCGCACCCGGTTGACCATCGACGGCGAGGCCAGCAGCGCGACCACCGCTCCGGCCGAATGGGCAAGGATGTAATACGGCCCGCGACAGTCCGGCAGCACCACCTCCTCGAAGAATTGCTCGAGGTCGCTGGCGTAGTCGCGGAAGCTGCGGACGTAGCCGCGCTGCGGGTCGCGGATCAGCCGGTCGGAAGCACCCTGGCCACGCCAGTCAAGGGTTGCGACGCTGAAGCCGCGGCCGCAAAGATCGCGGATGGTCTCGAAATATTTCTCGGCGCACTCGTTGCGGCCGGTGAGAAGGACCACGGTGCCCTTGAGCGGACGGGTGGTGGCGGCAAAGACGCCGTAGCGGATCTTCTTGCGGTCACGCGTGGTGAAGAAGCCGCCGGCGGCATTTTCCGGCGGCGGATTGTCCGGCGTCTGATAAAAAAGGTCCGTCATTCGGCGCTTCGTTCTTTGCTCTGCCGCCGCGGCTGGCGAGGTATCGCATGGTGATAGACGGCCATGCGCCAAAAGCAAAGGCGTCGCGGAGATGGTGGAAGGCAACGCACGAGGCCGGAAGCAGCCTTGGCTGCTTCCGGCCCTTGTCGATCCGGGAGGAAGGGACGTTAACACCCGGCTCGGCCTCGTCGCGGCGTCTGCTGGGCGCGCCGCCTGGTCCTTGATCCTGGCAGCATCCTAGCGCCGCCTGGCTGAACGCCGGCCGAAGCCGCGGTTCATCTGCCGTTCATCGAGCCTCGAATGTTCCATCCGCGAAAATCTTGAAATGCCCTTTTGCGCTTCCCAAATGTCTGGAGCGGTCGCCGATGTCGGGACCGCTGGTCCATACGAAACGCCATTCCGGGTTTCGCAGTGGCCAAACGCAAACTCTGTTGCTCAATAGGAGAACACCCTATGCGTCACGTTGATTTTTCCCCGCTTTATCGTTCGACCGTCGGTTTCGACCGTCTCTTCACCATGCTCGACTCGCTCGGCCAGCCCGACGGCGCGCAGACTTATCCGCCCTACAATATCGAGCGCACCGGCGAGAACGCCTACCGCATCTCGATGGCGGTGGCTGGCTTCTCGGAAGACGAGATCTCGATCGAGGCCCACCGCAACGTGCTGACCGTCAAGGGTGAGCGCAAGGAAGAGGGCAATGGCGAAGGCTCCGAGCTGCTCTATCGCGGCATTGCCTCCAGGGCTTTCGAGCGCCGCTTCCAGCTCGCCGACCATGTCGAGGTCGTGGGCGCCACGCTGAAGAACGGCCTGCTCTTCGTCGACCTCACGCGCAACATTCCCGAGGAGCTGAAGCCGCGAAAGATCGCGATCACCCAGTCCTCGGACAAGGCCAAGCAGATCGAGGCCAAAGCGGCCGCGTAATTCCATCGCCTCCCAAGGCAAAGAAGGCGGCGCCGAAAGCGCCGCCTTTCTTATGTTCAGGTGGCGGTTCCAGAAGCCATTACGGCCTCGACGTTTTGTCGGTGAACGGCCTCGTATGGCGCGAAATAGCTGACTGCTCCAGAGGTGAATATCTCGGCAGCGAAGGCTCCCAAGTCCTGCCTCACCAGATCGGGTTCGTGACGGCAGCGAAGCAGCTTTTCGACGTAGGATCGGGTAGCGGCAATGAACTCCCGACCGTACCCACCGGATTGGATGGCTTCCAGCGAACCGTGGTTGGGCAGGATGCGGTCAAAGGTCCAGCCGGCCATGCGTTCGAGATCGTCCAGGTGTTCGGTCAGCCGTTCCGGTTCGCCGACATAGGTGATCGGATCTTCAAGCGTATCGCCGGCAAAGAGCAGGCCGGCGCTTGGCATAACCAACACAGTACCGTCGTGACTGTGGATTTCGACATGCCGAAGGTCGACCGCTATCGACCCGACCATGAGGTCGAGATTGCCGTCGAATGTTCGATTCGGAAGGATAAGTGGCCTGATCGGCGGGTTCTCATTTTCCAGTTTGGTCCGGTTCTCAGCGAGAGCAGAGGCCGTGAGGTTGTTGGCGATGATTTCGCAATCCTGGAATACCTCATTGCCGGCGACGTGATCGTCGTGCCAGTGACTGAGCACGACACGGATCGAGGTAACGCCCATACCCTCCAGCGTTTGCCGGATGATCCGGGCGTGCTGAAGCGAAATATGAGTGTCATAGACAAGCGCTTCCGAGCCGTCGACAATTGCGTAGGTGCAAATGCCGAGCGCATATGCGCCGTCATCGAGCCAATTGGGCTGATCCGACCAGCCGCGAACGCCCTCTATCCGGCCGTCATAAAAGCCAAGCACGTTTGGAGCCGGGCGAACCAGCCGCATAGTCGAGCCGAGCGGTGATATGGTCATTGGACAAGCTCAACCGATCAGGTGGCCAAGTTGGTCGATCTCTTGCTGGGTGGTCGCGAAGCTGGCGACGAAGCGGTAGATCGCCTCGTTGTCGCCAAGGTGGCCCTCAAAACCTTGCGGCACGCCCCATTCGTAGAATTTGGCGCCGGCGGCCTGCAGCTTTTCGGCCTTGGCGCGGTCGAGCATGGCGAACACCTCGTTGGCCTGCGGCAGCCAGGCCAGCCTGCCTGCCGGCGCGTCCTCGATCGTCTCGGCCAGCCGCGCGGCCATCGCGTTGGCGTGGCCCGCCATCCTCAGCCACAGCCCATCGGTGAAATAGGCTTCGAACTGGGCCGAGATGAAGCGTGCCTTGGAGAAGGTCTGCCCGGCGCGCTGACGAAGCAGGCGCAGATCTTTGGCGACATCGGGGTTCAGGATCACCACCGCGTCGGCCATCCAGCAGCCGTTCTTGGTGGCGCCGAAGGAGATGATGTCGACGCCGCTTTTCCATGTCATTTCCGCGGGGGTGACCCCGGTCGCCGCAATCGCGTTGGCGAAGCGCGCGCCGTCCATGTGCAAAGGCAGGCCATGGCGGCGGCTGATCTCGGCGATCGCCTTGACGTCGTCGACCGTGTAGACGGTGCCGACTTCAGTCGCCTGGGTGATCGTCACCGCCATGGGCTGGCCGGCGGGGACGAGGTCCCGCGAATAACGATCTATGGCTTGGTCGAGCGCCTTTGGGTTCATACGTCCCAGAGGCCCCGGGACGGGCGACATGCGCGCTCCGCCGGTATAGAAGCCGGAGGCGCCGAACTCGTCGACATTCATATGCGCCTCGGAATGGCAGAAGGCGACGCCGCCGATGCGGTTCAACGCCGACATGGAGAGCGCGTTGGCCGCCGTGCCCGTCGCGACGAAGAACACCTGGACGTCACGTTCGAAGATCTCGCTGAAACGTCGGTAGACGGCGCGGTCCAGGTCGCCGTCGCCATAGGCGGTGGCGATGCCCGCGGCGTGTCGCGAAAGATTGGTCGAGATGTCGGGATGGACGCCCGCCCAGTTGTCGGATGCAAAGAACATCGAGAGGTCCGTAGCTGATTTGCAGAAGCCGGCGCGACTTGACCGTTTTGGTCTTGCAAGCGCAAGTGGCCAATTGCCGGGAAAGCAGTGATGCCAGCCGAGGCCGAAATCGGTAGCGACCGAAGCTTACGCTTTGCCGTCCTCTCACGAAATTTTATGTCGCGGCGCGGCCAAGATTTTTGTGAATCGGTCTTGTGCGCACGCCAGATTTCTGCCATAAAAAATTTAGGACAGTAGTGCTGTCTTATTTTGTCGCACAAATCAGGCTGGACTGGCGTATCATATGGGCCATTCCGGCCGTTGCCGCGAGCGACGGGTAGACGGCTCGGCTCTGGCCTGTACGATACCGGATACGAACCGGGCGGCGCGCCGCATGGTTCGGCAACGATTTCGCAAGACGTGCAGCAAGGATGAGGGGGAAGCATCGCGCTTCCCAAGGCAAACCAGCGCCCCAAACGGCGCGGAACGGAGGATAGGACGATGACGGAATTGACGCCATCTGCGATCAACGGCCAGGCCGCGCAGACGAAAGCGGCAGCCGTCAAAACCGCGACCCGCACCGCCACCGGTATGGCTGCCCAAGGCCTTTACGATCCGCGCAACGAGCACGACGCCTGCGGCGTCGGCTTCATCGTCAACATGAAGGGCGTGAAGTCGCACCAGATCGTCAAGGACGGCCTTGCCGTGCTGGAGAACCTGACGCATCGCGGCGCCGTCGGCGCCGACCCGCTGGTGGGCGATGGCGCTGGCGTGCTGGTGCAGCTTCCCGACCGCTTCTTCCGCGAGGAGATGGCGGCCCAGGGCATCGAGCTGCCGCCGGCGGGCCAGTACGGCGTCGGACACTGGTTCATGCCGCAGGACGCGGCGCTGCGCGCCCATATCGAGGATATCATCACCGAATCGGCGCAGTCCGAGGGACTGCCGCTGCTCGGCTTCCGTGACGTGCCCGTCGACAATTCGTCGCTGTCGAAGGCTCCGGATATCGTCGCGTCCGAGCCGTTCCATCGGCAAGTCTTCATCGGCCGCACGCCCGACATCACCGATGACGAGGAGTACGAGGCCAGGCTCTATCTGCTGCGCAAGGTGATATCGGGCCGTATCTACGCCGAAAACGACAACAAGGACATCGGCGCCTATTGCGTGTCGCTGTCGGCGCGCACCCTCGTCTACAAGGGCATGTTTCTGGCTTACCAGGTCGGGGCCTATTACAAGGACCTTTCCGATCCGCGCTTCGAGACCGCGCTGATTCTCGTCCACCAGCGCTTCTCGACCAACACCTTCCCGTCGTGGAAGCTGGCGCATCCCTACCGCATGGTCGCGCACAATGGCGAGATCAACACCGTGCGCGGCAACAACAACTGGATGGCGGCCCGCCAGGCCTCGGTCGATTCCGAGCTGTTCGGCAACAACATCTCGAAGCTCTGGCCGATCTCCTATGAGGGCCAGTCGGACACGGCGTGCTTCGACAATGCGCTCGAATTCCTGTTCCAGGGTGGCTACAGCCTCAGCCATGCCATGATGATGCTGATCCCGGAGGCCTGGGCCGGCAACAAGCTGATGGATGCCGACCGCAAGGCCTTCTACGAATACCATGCAGCACTGATGGAGCCATGGGACGGCCCGGCGGCGGTCGCCTTCACCGACGGACGCCAGATCGGCGCCACGCTTGATCGCAATGGCCTGCGCCCGGCGCGCTACATCGTCACCGATGACGACCGCGTCATCATGGCCTCGGAAGCCGGCGTGCTGCCGGTGCCAGAGGAAAAGATCATCCAGAAGTGGCGGCTGCAGCCCGGCCGCATGCTCTTGATCGACCTTGCCAAGGGCCGCATCATCCCCGACGAGGAGATCAAGTCGGAGATCGCGACCAGGCACCCCTACAAGAGCTGGCTCGCCAACACGCAGCTCATCCTGGAAGACCTGAAGCCGGTCGAGCCGCGCGCGCTGCGCAAGGATGTCAGCCTGCTCGATCGCCAGCAGGCGTTCGGCTACAGCCAGGAAGACACCAAGCTCTTGATGTCGCCGATGGCCACCACCGGCCAGGAAGCGGTCGGCTCGATGGGCACCGACACGCCGATCTCGGCGATGTCGGACAGGTCGAAGCTGCTCTACACCTATTTCAAGCAGAACTTCGCCCAGGTCACCAACCCGCCGATCGACCCGATCCGCGAGGAACTGGTGATGAGCCTGGTGTCGTTCATCGGACCGCGGCCGAACATCTTCGACCTTGTCGGCAATTCGCGCCGCAAGCGGCTCGAGGTGCGCCAGCCGATCCTGACCAATGGCGATCTCGAGAAGATCCGCTCGATCGGCCACACCGAGGACCGTTTCGACACCAAGACGATCGACATCACCTATGGTGCGAACGAGAATGCGGCTGGCATGCAGGGCGCCATCGACCGCTTGTGCGAGCGCGCCGAAGCGGCGGTCGCCGGCGGCTACAACATCATCATCCTGTCCGATCGCCAGCTCGGGCCGGACCGCATCGCCATTCCGGCGCTGCTCGCAACGGCAGCGGTGCATCACCACCTGATCCGCAAGGGATTGCGCACGTCGGTCGGCCTGGTCGTCGAATCCGGCGAACCGCGCGAGGTGCATCATTTCTGCTGCCTCGCCGGCTACGGCGCCGAAGCGATCAATCCGTACCTCGCCTTCGACACGCTGCTCGACATGCACAAGCGCGGCGAGCTGCCGGAGGAGGTCGACGCGTACGAAGTGGTTTCGCGCTACATCAAGTCGATCGGCAAGGGCATCCTCAAGGTGATGTCCAAGATGGGCATCTCGACCTACCAGTCCTATTGCGGCGCGCAGATCTTCGACGCCATCGGCCTCAAGTCCGATTTCGTCGAGAAGTACTTCACCGGCACCGCGACGCTGATCGAGGGCGTCGGGCTGGATGAGATCGCGGCCGAGACGATCAGCCGCCACACGGACGGCTTCGGCAACGATCCGGTGCTGCGCAACAGCCTGGAGGTCGGCGGCGAATACATGTTCCGCATGCGCGGCGAAGCCCACATGTGGTCGCCCGACGCGGTCGCCACCCTGCAGCATGCGGTGCGCCAGGGTTCTTGGGATACGTTCAAGGATTATTCCGCGCAGATCGACAGCGACACGGCCCGCGCCCAGACCATCCGCGGCCTGTTCAAGATCAGGCTCGCCGAGGACACCGGCCGCAAGAAGGTCGCGCTCGACGACGTCATGCCGGCGGCCGAGATCGTCAAGCGCTTCTCGACCGGGGCTATGTCGTTCGGCTCGATCTCCAGGGAAGCGCACACGACGCTGGCGCGCGCCATGAACGCCATCGGCGGCAAGTCGAACACCGGCGAGGGCGGCGAGGAATCGGATCGCTATCTGCCGCTGCCCGGCGGCGGCAAGAACCCGGAGCGCTCGGCGATCAAGCAGGTCGCCTCCGGACGGTTCGGCGTGACGGCGGAATATCTCGTCAACTCGGACGTCATGCAGATCAAGGTCGCGCAGGGCGCCAAGCCCGGCGAGGGCGGCCAGCTGCCCGGCCACAAGGTCGACGCCACCATCGCCAAGGTCCGGCACTCGACGCCCGGCGTCGGCCTGATCTCGCCGCCGCCGCATCACGACATCTATTCGATCGAGGATCTGGCGCAGCTGATCTACGACCTGAAGAACGTCAACCCGGCCGCCGACGTTTCGGTCAAGCTGGTGTCGGAGGTCGGCGTCGGCACGGTGGCGGCGGGCGTTGCCAAGGCGCGCGCCGACCACATCACCATCTCCGGCTATGATGGCGGCACCGGCGCCTCGCCGCTGACCTCGCTCAAGCATGCCGGCAGCCCGTGGGAAATGGGGCTTGCCGAGACGCACCAGACGCTGGTGCTCAACGGCCTCAGGTCGCGCGTCGCGCTGCAGGTCGACGGCGGCCTGCGCACCGGGCGCGACGTCATCATCGGCGCGCTGCTCGGCGCCGACGAGTTCGGCTTCTCGACCGCGCCGCTGATCGCGGCCGGCTGCATCATGATGCGCAAGTGCCACCTCAACACCTGCCCGGTCGGCGTGGCGACGCAGGACCCGGTGCTGCGCAAGCGCTTCAAGGGCACGCCCGAGCATGTCATCAACTTCTTCTTCTATGTCGCGGAAGAGGTGCGGGGGCTGCTGGCCGAAATGGGCTTCACCCATGTCGACCAGATCATCGGCGACGCCGACCTGCTGGAGAAGCGCGACGTCATCCAGCACTGGAAGGCGCGCGGGCTCGATTTCTCGAAGATGTTCTTCAAGCCCGATGCGCCGCATGAGGCGGTACACTGGACCGAGCGTCAGAAGCATCCGATCGACGACGTGCTCGACCGCAAGCTGATCGAGCTGGCGAAGCCGGCGCTTGAGGCCAAGCAGCCCGTCGCCATCGAGCTGCCGATCCGCAATGTCGACCGTTCGGCGGGCGCGATGCTGTCGGGTGAGGTGGCCAAGCGCTTCAAGCACAAGGGGCTGCGCGAGGACACGATCCAGGTCAAGCTCACCGGCACCGCCGGCCAGTCCTTCGGCGCCTTCCTGGCGCGGGGCGTTTCCTTCGAGCTGGTCGGCGCCGGCAACGACTATGTCGGCAAGGGCCTGTCGGGCGGCCGCATCGTCATCCGGCCGCCGGAAGAGGCCAAGATCATTGCTGCCGAATCCATCATCGTCGGCAACACGGTGCTTTACGGTGCAACCGAAGGCGAGGCCTATTTCGCCGGCGTCGCCGGCGAGCGCTTCGCGGTGCGCAATTCGGGTGTGGCCGCCGTCGTCGAGGGCGTCGGCGACCATGGCTGCGAATACATGACCGGCGGTATCGTCGTCGTCCTCGGCAAGACCGGCCGCAACTTCGCCGCCGGCATGTCGGGCGGCGTCGCCTATGTGCTCGACGAGAAGGGCGATTTCGCCGAACGCTGCAACATGGCGATGGTCGAGCTGGAGCCGGTGCCGGAAGAGGACGATCTGATGGAGAGGCTGCTCCATCACGGCGGCGACCTCGACCATAAGGGACGCGTCGACGTCTCCGGCGACATGACCAGCCATGATGAGGAGCGGCTCTACCAGCTGATCTCGAACCACGTCCATTACACGCGTTCCGCGCGCGGCCGTGAAATCCTCGACAACTGGGCGACCTTCCGGCCGAAATTCCGGAAGATCATGCCGGTCGAGTATCGCCGCGCGCTGATCGAGATGGAACGCATGCGCATGAGCGTGGCGGCGGAATAAGCATCGGAGAGGCCGGAGACGTGGTTCTCCGGCCGCCATCCTCACCAACAATCCTGACCCCGGACTGCGGTTGCCATGGCGGCCTTAAGGGGTTAACGGGTGCGCCGACAAAAGCGTGCCTTCGGACAGCAGGGACTGGACTATGGGCAAGGTAACTGGGTTTCTCGAGATCGACCGGCAGGTGCACAAGTACCAGCCGGCCTCCGACCGCATCCGGCATTTCCGCGAATTCACACTGCCGATGTCGGACAAGGAGGTCGAGAAGCAGGCCGCGCGCTGCATGGATTGCGGCATTCCGTTCTGCCATGGGCCGACCGGCTGTCCGATCCACAACCAGATCCCTGACTGGAACGACCTCGTCTACAATGGCGACTGGGACAATGCGATCCGCAACCTGCATTCGACCAACAATTTCCCCGAATTCACCGGCCGCATCTGCCCGGCGCCGTGCGAGGAAGCCTGCACGCTGAACCTCGAGGACATTCCGGTCGCCATCAAGACCGTGGAGCAGGCGATCGCCGACAAGGCCTACGAGACCGGTCATATCCGGCCCTATCCGCCGGAGAAGAAGACCGGCAAGCGCGTTGCCATCATCGGCTCGGGCCCCGCCGGCATGGCGGCGGCCCAGCAGCTTGGCCGTGCCGGTCATGACGTGCACGTCTATGAGCGCGAAAGCCGCCCGGGCGGGCTGATGCGCTACGGCATCCCGGACTTCAAGATCGAGAAGCACTATATCGACCGGCGCATCGAGCAGATGCAGGGCGAGGGCGTCACTTTCCACTGCGGCGTCAATGTCGGCGTCGACAAGCCTGTGGCGGAGCTGCTCGCCGAGCACGACGCGGTGCTCTATTGCGGCGGATCGGAAACCCCGCGCGCCGCCAACATACCGGGCGACGACCTCGGCGGCGTGCATGACGCGATGCCCTATCTGGTGCAGCAGAACCGCCGCGTCGGCGGCGAGCCGATCCAGTCGGTGGCGTGGCCGTCGCATCCGATCATCGCCAGCGGCCAGCATGTCGTCGTCGTCGGTGGCGGCGACACCGCGTCCGACTGCGTCGGCACCGCCTTCCGCCAGGGCGCGGTGCGTGTCACCCAGCTCGACATCCGCCCGCAGCCGCCGGAAAAGGAAGACAAGCTCGCGGTCTGGCCCTACTGGGCGACCAAGATGCGCACTTCGTCCTCGCAGGCCGAGGGCGCCGAGCGCGAGTTCCAGGTGGCAACGCTCGAATTCATCGGCGAGGACGGCCAGCTGACCGGCGTCAAGTGCTGCGAGGTCGACGAGAGGCGCAAGCCGATCGCCGGCACCGAATTCGTCATCCGCGCCGATCTCGCCTTCATCGCCATCGGCTTTGCCGGTCCGGCCGCAACGGGCGTGGCGAGCGAACTCGATGGGCAGATGAAGATCGTCACCGACAGCCGCCGCTCGAAGAATGTCGAGGCCAATGACCGCGACTACAAGACCAGCGTCGACAGGCTCTACGCCGCGGGCGACGTGCGCCGCGGCCAGTCGCTGGTGGTCTGGGCGATCCGCGAGGGTCGCCAGGCGGCGCGTTCGATCGACGAAGCGCTGATGGGATCGAGCGTGCTGCCCCGTTAAGGATTAATCGCCGTCGTCTTGTCGGTCGTGGCGGCTGCCGTCGCGGGTTGGGTTTTCGGCGGCCAGGAAAAATCGTCGGCGCGGCCGGGCGAGGCATCCGGCGCCTTGCCCTCGATGACGAGTTTTTCACCGGGCAGGTTCGGATTCACTTTCGCCGGCGCCGCCGCGCCGAGAAGCTCGGAGCCGCCGTCGAGCGCCGGATCGCCAAGCAGCATCGGCACGGTGCGGTCGATCACGATCGGAGCCGCATTGGGCGCCGGCGCTTCGACCGGGGCGCCCGCCGGTGCGGAGACCGTCGTCACGCTTCCCGGCGCCGCCAGCCCGAGGATCTTGGCCAGCGGCTTTTCGGTATAGAAGGCAAGCTTGCGCTTGCCGGCCTTCGAGACGTTGATGCCGTCGTCGGAGCGCAGCCGCACGGCCTGACCGTTGATGTCGGGCCCGGTGGTGACGAAGGCGCCGTTCTCGTCGACGAAACCGTCCCAGACATCGACGAACTCGCCGCCGTGCTTCTGCGCCGCCGAGTGGTAGATGTCGTTGAAGGCGAGCATATCCGAGGTCATCTTCGGCAACCGGAAGGCCGGCATGCCGACCCACAGGAACGGCACCTTGGCCTCCGCCATGGCCTTGCCGAACGCGTCGGTGCGGCGCTCATATTCCTTGGTCCAGTTCTCGGAGCGCGGCTGCTCGCGCACGTCGCCCACCTTCATCTGCTGGCGGTCGTTGGAGCCGAGCATGACGACCACGGCCGACGGCTTCTCGGCCTCGATCAGCGATTTGATCTGTTCGGGCCAGTTGTAGAAATCATCGCGCACGAAGCCCGAAGAGCCGTTGCTGCGCACGACGATCCTGACGCCGGCGTTTTCGGCGAAGGCGGTGTCCAGCCCTTCGCCAAGACCGCTCGCCATGAAATCGCCGACCACCAGCACGACGCGGGCATCCGGCGTCTTCTCGACGATCGGCGTCTCCGGCTCGGCCGGTGGGCGCGGCTTGGATTTCCTTGCCTTTGCCTTTGGCCTTGCCTTCTGGATGTCGAGCGGCGGCTCGATGCGCTCGCTGCGGCGCGGAAACAGCAGGTCACGCAGCGACCAGCCGCGGCTCTGCTCCTCCTGTGCCATGGCGGGCGTGTGGAAGGCGCTGGCGGCTGCCACCATCAGGACGGCGAGGGCCAGGATAAGGATCGGCGTACGGCGAACGATCACCCGTATGCGCGCAACCGAAACCAATCGCTGCCTCCGTCCCTGGGCGGCTCTACCTTTGCCGGAGCCATTTGAGCACTTCCATGCTCGGATAGCCGTCCTGGGTCAAGCCGGCTTTCGCCTGGAAGGCCATGATGGCAGCCTTCGATCCCTCGCCGATCTTGCCATCGAACTTGCCGTCATAATAGCCGTGCTCGGAAAGCCGCTGCTGCAATTCCTGCCTCTCCTCGAAGCTCAGCTTGGTGAAGGGCCGCTTCCAGTCCTGCACCAGGCCGGTGCCACCAGCGATTTCGTCGGCAAGAAGGCCGACGGCAAGCGCGTATTTGTCGGCGTTGTTGTAGGCCTTGATGACCGAGAAATTCTTGACCATCAGGAAGGCCGGCCCGCCGCGGCCGTCAGGCACCTTCAGTGTCGCCTTGTCGGAGCCGTTCTTGAACGGCTTGCCGTTGGCCCTGACGACGCCGAGCGCCTGCCACTGCGCCAGCGTCTTGGAGCCGGCGGGGAGCTTGCCGGCCGGCAGGGTGACCTCATAGCCCCAGGTCTTGCCGGCCTGCCAGCCATTCTTCCTGAGCAGATTGGCGGCGGTCGCCAGCGCATCGGGGATCGAGTTCCAGATGTCGCGCTTGCCGTTGCCGTCCATGTCGACGGCATAGTGCTGATAGCTGGTCGGGATGAACTGGGTGTGACCCATGGCGCCGGCCCACGAGCCGCTGAGATGGCTCTCGTCGATGTCGCCGGTCTGCAGGATCTTCAGCGCCGCGATCAGCTGGGTGCGGGCGAATTTCGCCCGCTTCGGATCGGCATAGGCCAAGGTTGCCAGGGAGCGGATGACGTTGCGCATGATGTCGTTGCGCTTGAGGATCTCGCCATAGTTCGATTCCATCGACCAGATGGCGAGCAGGATGTTGCGGTCGACACCGAACCTCGCCTCGATCCTGTCAAGCCATGGCTTCCATTTCCTGGCCATCTGCTGACCGACGGCAACCGACTGGTCGTGTACGCGGTTGTCGAAATAGTCCCAGGCGGGCGCTGTGAATTCGGGCTGGGTACGGGCCTTTTCCAGCACCACGGGGTCGACGTCGGTGATGTTCCTGAAGGCCTGGTCGTAGAGCGCGCCGGAAACGCCGCTCTGCACGGCCGTGGCGCGGAAGCCGGCGACCCATTGCCGGAACCCGGCATCGGCGAAAGCAGGCCCGGTAGGCATCAGCAAGGCAAGCGACAGGCTGGCCGCCGTCACGACGCTTGCGAGGCGCTTTGCGGTGCTGCGAACGGACATCTGTTCCTCCTTCTTCATATCAGGAAGATCATTCATCGCCGAACCCGGTTAGTATTTAGTTTACCATAGGTGGGGTTGGGAACGAAAAGACGCGACGATGCTTTACGCACTGCAAGTTTTGTAACCCGGTGTTCTTTACGTCTCGATTCCGGCGCGAAAATGTCTCAGAACGGGATTGCGGAGCAGGCAATCAAACGGATAATTGGCAGCATGAAGAGAGTTCGCAAGGCAGTCTTCCCGGTCGCTGGTCTCGGCACGCGGTTCCTTCCCGCCACCAAGGCCATTCCCAAGGAGATGCTGACCGTCGTCGACCGGCCTGTCATCCAGTATGTGGTCGATGAGGCGCGCGAAGCCGGCATCGAGCATTTCATCTTCGTCACCGGCCGCAACAAGGCGGTCATCGAAGACCATTTCGACGTCCAGTTCGAGCTCTACGACACGCTTGCCCAGCGCGGCAAGGACGACCAGCTTGCCCGCCTGCAGCGGCTGCAGCCGGCGCCGGGCCAGACCAGCTTCACCCGCCAGCAGGTGCCGATGGGGCTTGGCCATGCCGTTTGGTGCGCCCGCGAGTTGGTCGGCGACGAACCGTTCGCGCTTTTGTTGCCCGACATGATCATGCAGTCGGAAAAGAGCTGCATGAAGGACATGGTCGAGCTCTATGCCGAGACCGGCAACAACATCATCGCGGTGCAGGAATGCGATCCGGCCGAAGCGCATAAATACGGCATCGTCGGCCGCGGCGAGGACACGCATCACGGCTTCCGCATCACCAGCATGGTCGAGAAGCCGAAGGCTGGCACCGCGCCCTCGAACCTGTTCATCAACGGCCGCTATATCCTGCAGCCGGAGATCTTCGGCATCCTCGAAGGCCAAGAACGCGGCGCCGGCAACGAGATCCAGCTCACCGACGCGATGCTGCGGCTGGAAAAGCAGCAGCCCTTCTACGGCTACCACTACCAGGGCCGAACCTTCGATTGCGGCTCGCCGGAAGGCTTCGTCGAGGCCAATGTCGCCTTCGCGCTTTGGCGCAACGACATGAACGCCAGCATGGCCGGCGTCATCCGCACGCTTTTGGATGAGGTACAGCCGTCGGAGCGGCGCGGCGCCGCTTTCTAGGCGCCTTCCGACGTTCCCTAGCGCTGCACCTTCAGCCCCAGGAAGACGCTGTTGGCGACATAGTCGCGGCCGGGCAGGTTGCTGGTCAGCTTCTCCGTCCTGACCCTTGTGGTGAGGCCGGCATAGCGGTTCAGCCACCATGTCAGCCCGGCCTCGGCGCTCACAATGAGATCGTGGCCGTCGGAGCCGGTATAGTCTCGCCAATCGAGGCCGAGCGCGGAATTCGCCGTCAGATTGGCGCGGATCTGCCGCTCGCCGGTGAGCCGGCCCGAGTAGAGCACATCGCCACTTTCCCCAGCCGTGGTCGTGCTCTCGATAGTGGTCCTGCCCGTGAGTCCGACGATGGTGCCGCGCTCGGGCGACCATTTGAGATCGGCGTTGACGTACGGGCCTGCGTTGGCCGGCAGGCGGTCGTCATCGATCGCTTCGCGCAGCCATCCGACGGAGAATTCGCCCGACAGCTTGTCGTCCATGTCGAGTTCGAGGCCGGCGCGCGCGCCGAGCCTGGTCGAGGATCGCTCGTACAAGTTGCTGTCGAGGCGCTGATCATAGATCCGCCGCCCGGCCTCTACCTCGGCGAAGGGGGTGATGGCGGGTGAAATCTCGTAGCCGGTGCGCAAGGTCGCGGAGTAGAGCGTCGAGTCGCGATCCTTCTGCGACAGCGTGGTGCCGTCCGAAAGATTGGCGTCGCCGAAGAAGTCATGCGTGATCGCGCCGGTCAGCGCGTAGCGCATCTTGCCGACGTCCTTCTCGATGCCGAGGCTGCCGTCCACGGTCTGCCGCAGCGGCTGCGAGGTGACACCGGCGATCGCATCCGGCGAGGAGGCCGATTCCGGCACCGCCTCGTAGCCAAGCTTGGCGATGGCGCGCAGCTCATTGTCGAGGTCGACATTGAGCTGGCCCTCGATGCGGCCTTGCGCATCGTTGATCTTCTGGCCCGCGACTGTGTTGCGGAAAATGCCGTAGCCGTCGATGACGGCCGAGTTCTCGCGCCAGTCGGACGCGGCGGTGAAGCGCAACGCCGTCTCCGACAGCACTGCCGACCTGCCGCCGCTACTGGCATCGGCATTCGACGAGGCGGTAAGGCCCTGCTCGAGCGTCGGCTTGAACACGAAGGTGCCGACCTTGATGCCGGTGGCGGCAAAAGGATCGTCCTCCGGTTTCTTGTTCTGGCTCTCGATGGACTGGGTGCGCTCGGCGCCGGGGTCGAGCTTCCGCCTGTCGACGCTGTCGATGGTGACCGCGCGGCGGTTGGCGCCGTCCTCGTCCCCTGCGGCGATGCCGGCGTCGTCGGAGGCGGTGGCCCCGGTCGTCGTTGCGTCGGTCTGCTGCTTGGTCTTCTTCCTGTCGGCGACCTTCGTCTTGTTCTTTTTGCCGGTGTCCTTGTCGTCGGCCTTCTTGTCCGTGGCGTCGACGCGCTGCCTGGCGGTCGAGGTCCGGCGCGGCTTGACAGGGGCAGGGGTGTCGGCGAACGGATCGTCGGTGGCGGCCGGCTGGTCGAAGATGCTGCCGTTGGCGGCTGTCGCATCGGTGTCGTCAGGCACCGCGCCGGGACTTGCCGGCGCATAGGTGTCGGCGGGCGCGCTGGTGTCGGCGGCCGCGGTCTCCGGCGCGTTTTGATCCTGGGCGCGGGCCCTGCTCATCTGCCTGACCTTGCGCTGCTGGTCCGACAGGATCGCCGATTCCGAAACCTCGCCGCGCAGTTCGGTTTCCTGGGCCTGGAGCGGCATCGGCCGCAGCAAAGCCAGGACGCTCGCCGCCAGCAGCAGCGTGCTGATGGCCTTGCCCGTTCGACCTCTTTTCGTTTCAGGCTGGGCCCCGGTCATCGTCACCACTGCTTGCGCGGCGCAGGCGCGCCATACTTACCGAACCGTAAATGGGGATGGTTAACGGAGGGTTGAGGCAGGCGGTTCTCTCACGCATTCGGTGCACCGGATTCTGAACGCCGAGCGGTTTCGATAACGGACAGAAAGCAGGGTCGGGGCCGACCGCAGGTGCCATTTCTGTTGGACAGGCGCGCGGCAAAGCGCTAAGCGCATCAGCCATGCATGCGGGGTCCCCAGAAAAGAATCGGCCGAACAGGCAGGATTCGATCGATTCGGCGCTGAGAACCGTGGCGACCGAGCAGGCCGGCGTGGCCGTGCTTGCCGCCGCGCTTGAGAACGGGCTGGCCGAGCCCTTCGCGCACGCCGTCGAGCTGATTTCGGGCATCGAGGGCCGCGTCATCGTCACCGGCGTCGGCAAGAGCGGCCATATCGGCTCCAAGATCGCCGCTACGCTCGCCTCGACCGGCACACCCGCCTTCTTCGTTCACCCGGCCGAAGCCAATCATGGCGATCTCGGCATGATCGCCAAGGACGACGCCATCATCGCCATGTCGTGGTCGGGCGAAAGCAAGGAACTGATGGGCATCGTCGCCTATTCCAGGCGTTTTTCGATTCCGCTGATTGCGATCACCGCCGGCGAAACCTCGGCCCTGGCGCGCGCGGCCGACGTGGTGCTTCTTCTGCCGCTGGCGCCCGAAGCCTGTCCGCACGGCCTTGCGCCAACGACATCGACGCTGCTGCAGTTGGTTACAGGCGATGCGCTGGCCATCGCGCTACTCGAGGCGCGTGGCTTCACGCCTGATCATTTCCGAACCTTCCACCCCGGCGGCCAGCTCGGCGCCAACCTGACCCTGGTCTCCGAGATCATGCGGGTCGGCGATCAGGTTCCGCTTGCCCTTCTTGGCACCAAGATGCCGGAAGCGGTTATGACGCTGTCACAGAAGAAAGTCGGCTGCGTCTGCATCGTCGATGCGAGCGGCGCACTGGTCGGGATCATCACCGACGGCGATGTCGCGCGCAACCTGCACCGCAATCTTGCCGACGTCACCGTGGACGAGGTCATGACCCGTACGCCCAAGACGATTGATCCGCAGACGCTTGCGGGTACGGCGATCGCGATCCTCAACGAGCACAACATTGGCGCACTGGTCGTGACCAGGAACAATATGCCCGTGGGGGTGGTTCACTTCCACGACCTGCTGCGCATCGGCGCCGCCTGACCGGTTTTGCCTGTACTTCCAACCTGAGTCAGACAGCTTCGACGGTCAGCTCCAGGTCGGTATCGGCTGCTCCCGTTACGCGCACTTGCGTGCCTGCCGGCAGGTCCGGACCGGAGACACGCCACAGCGTGTCACCGAGCTTGATGCGGCCGCGGCCGTCCTTTATCGGCTCGGCAAGGGTCGCCATCTTGCCGACCATCTGTGCGCCACGCCGGTTGAGCAGCGGCTGATCCGTGGGATCATGCCGTCCACCGACCAGTTTCTTGCCGACATAGGCCGAAACCAACGATAGCGCGAGAAAGGCAAGCACCTGGATTTGCCAGGTCCAGAAGCTTGCGTCCCAGATGAGCAGCGACACCACGCCGATGATCAGGGCGGCAATGCCGATCCACAGCATGAAGATACCGGGCGCGATGACTTCCATCACCAGCAGGACGAAGCCCAGAACCATCCAGTTCCACGGGCCAAGTTCGGAAATGATGCGGTCGAGCATGGGAGTGCGCTCCTAGGATGTCAATTCTCGCTCGGACGAACCACCGGCGGGCGCGCGGCCTGCCGCTGCGCGCCAGTCGTGCCTTCGCTGCGGAAGACTTCCTTGGCAATCTCGCCGATGCCGCCGAGCGTGCCGATGAGCGATGAGGCCTCCAGCGGCATCAGCACGACCTTGCTGTTCGTGGCAGAGCCGATCTTGGTCAGCGCTTCGGTATATTTCTGCGCGACGAAGTAGTTCAGCGCCTGGACGTCGCCCTTGGAGATGGCTTCCGAGACGACCTGCGTGGCGCGGGCTTCGGCCTCGGCCGAACGTTCGCGCGCCTCGGCGTCGCGGAAGGCGGCCTCCTTGCGGCCCTCGGCCTCGAGGATCTGTGATTGCTTGAGGCCTTCGGCGGCGAGGATCTGGGCGCGCTTGTTGCGCTCGGCGGTCATCTGCCGACCCATCGACTCGATGAGATTGGCCGGCGGGTTGATGTCCTTGATCTCGACGCGGGTGATCTTGATGCCCCAGGGGTGCGCGGCTTCGTCGACGACGCGCAGCAGGCGCTCGTTGATGGCGTCGCGGTTAGACAGTAGCTCGTCGAGGTCCATCGAACCCATGACGGTGCGGATATTGGTCATCGTCAGGTTGAGGATGGCGTTCTGCAGGCCGGAGACCTGGTAGGCGGCCTGCGCCGCATTGAGGATCTGGAAGAAGGCGATGCCGTCGACACCCACTATGGCATTGTCTCGGGTGATGATTTCCTGGCTCGGAACGTCGAGCACCTGCTCCATCATGTTCATCTTGGCGCCGATACGGTCGACGAACGGCACGATGAGATTGAGTCCTGGGCTCAATGTCTTGGTATAACGGCCGAAACGCTCAACCGTATAATTGTAGCCTTGGGGTATTGTCCGGATGCCCTTGAAAAGCACCAGCACGACAAGTGCAACAAGAACCATAATGGCGATGTCGAAACCGCTGAAGCCCATTTCGTTTCTCCCTCAAAAGCCCACGACCTCACGAAATCACTTAAGTGTGTTTCCGCAGCGTTACAATCAGGTGATCACGAATATTGGCTCGCGGAGGCTTTTGCGCACCGGTTTCAGGGGGCGGCGACCAAGACTGTCACACCCAGCCGGACAGTTCGCGCCGCACCAGCGCCTCGATCACGGCCATGCCTTCGGCGCTGTCGTTGAGGCAGGGGATGTGGGCGAAGTTCTTGCCGCCGGCATGATGGAAGGTTTCGGCCGCCTCGCGGCCAATCTCGTCCAGCGTCTCGATGCAGTCGACGGAGAAGCCGGGGTTGACGATGGCGATCGATTTGACGCCGTCCTTGGCGAGCTTCTCGACCGTGACATCCGTATAGGGCTGCAGCCACTCTTGAGCGCCGAAGCGCGACTGGAAGGTGGTGATCAGCTTGTTCCCGTCCCAGCCAAGCTTCTCGCGCAGCAGCCTGGTCGTCTCCAGGCAGTGGGCCTGATAGGGATCGCCCTTGTCGGAATAGGGTTTCGGGATGCCGTGATAGGAGGCGATGACCACTTCCGGCTCGAAGTCGAGGCTCGCCAGATGCCGTTCGATCGAGCGGGCGAGTGCCTCGATATAGACGGGCTCGTCATAGTAGGGCGGCACGCTGCGGATCGCCGGCGCGCGCCTCATCTTCATCAGCGCGCGAAACAGCTGGTCGTTGGCGGTCGCGGTGGTCGTCGCCGAATATTGCGGGTAGAGCGGGAAGGAAAGAATGCGGTCGCAGCCCTGCTCGACCAGCCGTTGGGCGACGCTCGCGGTCGAGGGGTTGCCGTAGCGCATCGCCCAGTCGACCACGACGTCCGGCAGGTCGCCAAGCGCCTTGGCGAGCTTCTCGCCTTGCGCGCGGGTAAAGGTGCGCAGCGGCGACTCGTTCTTCTCCCGGTTCCAGATCCTGGCGTAGTTGGCGCCGGATTTCTTCGGACGGGTGGTCAGCACCAGCCCGTAGAGGATCGGATACCAGACCGCCTTGTTGAGCTCGATGACGCGCGGGTCGGAGAGGAATTCCCTGAGATAGCGCCACATTGGCTTGAACTCGGTGCCGTCGGGCGTGCCGAGATTGACCAGCATGACGCCGACCTTGCCGGCCTTGACCGGCACGGAACCCGCCGGCAGCGGGCCGGCGGGCCTCGTGGCTTTGGGGTCGAGTTGGCTGGACAGAGTCATCAGGGTCTCCAGCACCGCGAAACCAGCGGTGACGCGGCGAAACTAACGATGCGGCCCTGGTTTGCAATGCCGCGTCTGGCCGCACCTTATCGGTTCCCGCCTGAAATAGGACACCCGCCCGGTTTCCCGGACGGGTGTCAACAAACCCAAGGAAGGAACTACTTCGCGGCCGGCGGAATGGTCAGCGTCGCACCAAGCGGCAGCCGACGCGGCTTGTAGTCCTTGTTGGCCTCGGAGATCAGCTTCCACTTGGTACCGTCGCCATAGGCCTTCTTTGCCAGATCCCAGAAGGTATCGCCGGCGATGATGACGTGGCTGGCTTCGGCAGGCGCCGCCTCGGCAGGCTTTGCCGGCTCGGCGGCCGGGGCAGGGGCCGCTTCCGCGGGCTTAGCCGGTTCGGCCGCGGGTGCTGCCGGCGCCGCTTCGGCGGGCTTGGCCGGTTCGGCCGCGGGCGCCGCCGCGACGGTCGCCGCGATCTCGGTGATGCGGCCGTCTAGCTTCGGCGTATAGGGCCGATGCGCGCCGAGATAGTCGGCGACGACCTGCTCCAGGCCCGGGCCGTAGTCATAGGCGTTCTTGGCCTTCTCGGCGAAGACCTTGTAGCCGTCGCCGCCCTGGCGGACATAGTTGTTGGTGGCGACCAGATAGTCCTTGTCGGGATTGATCGGCGTCCAGGCGCCGTTCTCCATCACCTCGACCGACTTGACGCGTCCAGCGTTCGGCGCGACCGACTTGTCGAAGGAATATTTCAGGCCGGCAACCTGCGGGAAGCGCCCGGCGCCGTCCTCGATCTGGCTGAGGCCACTTTCGAGGCCGGTGACGAGGTCCTTGCCCGAGATCTGGAAGGTCGCCAGCGTGTTCTGGAACGGCAGCACGGTCAGCACCTCGCCCATGGTCACGGTGCCCTGGTCGATCGATGCGCGCAGCCCGCCGCCGTTCGAGATGGCGATCTCGACGCCCTGGCCCTTGACGCGGTCGAGGATGGCATCGGAGACGAGGTTGCCCATCTCGCATTCGCGGGCGCGGCAGTTGTCGCGGCTACCGTCGATAGGCTTGGTGGTCTCTGCGACCTCCTTGTTCTTCAATTCCTCGATCGGCGCGCCGAGCTCCTTGATGCGGGCAAGCACGGCCGGATCGGGCGTGATCGACTTGTCGAGGAAGATCGGATCGCCGCTCGCTTCCTTGACCACGCCATTGTCGTCGAACACGACCTTGAACTCGCCGAGATATTTCGAATAGGACGCCGCCTGCACGACCGGCACCTTGTAGCCGTCGGGGTTGTCGACCATCGTCGGATAGGGGCCAGCCGCCTTCGGATCGGTGTTCGACAGAAGCGTGTGGCTGTGGCCGCCGACCACGATGTCGATGCCGGGGATCTTGGCGATGACATCGCGCTCGCGGTTGTAGCCGATATGGGTCACCGCGATGATCTTGTTGACGCCTTGCGCCTTCAGCTTCTCGACCTCGGCGGTGATCGACTTGACGTCGTCGGCGATGGCGATGTTGGGGCCGGGCGAGGCAAGCTCCGGCGTGTCGTTGGTGACCGCGCCGACAATGCCGATCTTCTGGCCGCTGACCTCAAGCACGATCGACGGCTTGATCTTGCCCGCGGCGCCCGACTTGTCGTTGGGCACGACATTGGCGCTGACGACCGGGAACTTCGCCTTGTCGAGGTAAGGCACCAGCGCGCTCTCGCCGTCGTCGAATTCGTGGTTGCCGAGCGTCACCGCGTCGGGCTTGATCTGGTTGAGGAATTCCTCCTCCGCGGCACCCTTGTAGGTGATGTAGAAGAGCGAGCCCTGGAAGCTGTCGCCCGCATTGAGCAGCAGCACGTTCTGGCCCTCGAGCTTCTTGCGTTCCTGCGCGATCGCGGTCACCAGCCGGCCGGCGCCGCCAATGCATTCGCCTTTGGTCTCCTCCTCGGCGGAGCACGTCGACTCGTATTTGTTGTTGCCTTCAATGCGGCTGTGCCAATCATTGAAATGCAGGATGTTCAATGTGTAGTCGGCAAAGGATGATCCGGCGGACAGGCCAAGCGTGGATGCTGAAAGAGCGGCGATGGCGGCGATCTTCTTCATTCTCGTCTCCCGGATGACCTTGAACCAGAGGCGCTTAACGCCCTCGCTTGACTGGGCATAACAACCAGCTGCCGGCCATGTTCCCATCGCGTTTTCATCGATGCAAGCGGAATCGGGCCGGCATTGCCGGGCGCAAAAAAACGGCGGCTCGCGGGCCGCCGTTCTTGGAGAAGCGAATGATGTGCCGGCTCAGGTGCGCCGCGTCAGCACGAAGTTCTGGCCCGACGCGCTGGTGCAGTTGAGCTGGCTGATGGAGATCATCAGGCAGTTGAAGCTGACCGGTGTCTGGCGGATCAGCGAAGTGCCGTGGATCTCGACCGAAGTCGCCCCAGTCATGGTGTAGCTGCCTTCGGCGAGCTTCTGGCCGGTGTCGGTGGCGACTGTGGTGAAGGTGCCGGCGGTGAAGCTCGACAGACCGGTGCCCTTGGCGTCGATCCAGGAGCCTTCGACCCCTTTGGGCGCCGCCGCCATCGGCGGTTGCTCGGGGCCACCGGTCATGCAGCCGGCAAGCGACGCCATCAGGGCGCCCGCAGCGCCCATAGAAAGTACCTTGCGCGCAATCGTCATGTGAAAAAATCCTCTCCTCATGCATCGGCCCGAAGTCGATCCGATCTTCGGAAAGGCACGATGCGTGCATTCAAAGTGCTGGAGCGTACTTTCCAAATCGACGCGCGTCGCTCCAGGCCGCGCCCCTTCAATCGCCCGATTTCCGGGCGATTGCAAGGCATCGCGGCATGTCGGCGCCGCTTCGGCCTGAAAATCGAAAATCGATTTTCAGGAAGCGCGATGGGCCTAGTTTCAATGACTTAGGGCGCTCTTGCGCGTCCAAAGGCACACGCGCGCGCTAACCCGCTATCGCACCAGAATGTTGCGGAATTGCCACGGGTCGTTCTTGTCGAGATCCTCGGGGAACAGCCCCGGGCGGTTATCGAGCGGCGTCCAGTCGGTATAGTAGCCCTTGACCGGTCCGAGATAGGGGAACTGCACTTCCAGGCAGCGCCTGTAGTCCATCTCGTCGGCCTCGACGATGCCAGCTTGCGGGTTTTCCAGCGCCCAGACCATGCCGGCAAGCACCGCCGAGGTGACCTGCATGCCGGTGGCGTTCTGATAGGGGGCGAGCTTGCGCGCCTCGGCCAGCGACAGCTGCGAACCGTACCAGTAGGCGTTCTTGTCGTGGCCGTAGAGCAGCACGCCGAGCTCGTCGATGCCGTCGACCAGCTCGTTCTCGTCCAGCACGTGGTGCACGGGCTGCGCCTTGCCCGAGTCGCCGAACATCTCGTGCAGCGACAGCACAGCGTCGTTGCAGGGGTGATAGGCATAGTGGCAGGTGGGTCGGTAGTGGACCTTGCCCTTCTTGCCGCGCAAGGTGAAGAAGTCGGCGATCGAGATCGCCTCGTTGTGCGTCACCAGGAAGCCGTATTGCGCGCCGGGCGTCGGACACCACGAGCGCACGCGGGTGTTGGCGCCGGGCTGTTCCAGATAGATCGCCGCCTGCGACCCGTTCTTGTGCTTCTTGGCGTTCTTCGGCATCCAGGTCTCATGCGTGCCCCAGCCGAGCTCGGCCGGCTGCATGCCCTCGGAGACGAAGCCCTCGACCGACCAGGTGTTCCAGAACACGTCCATCGGCTTCGGCTTCTTGGTGCGCTGGGTGTCGCGCTCGGCGATGTGGATGCCCTTGACGCCGGCCTTCTTCATCAGCTTCGCCCAGCCCTCGCGGTCGGTCGCGGCCGGCTCGGCAAACTCCAGCCCGAGATCGGTGGCAAGGTTGACCAGCGCCTGCTTGACGAACCACGAGACCATGCCCGGATTGGCGCCGCAGCAGGAGATCGCGGTGGTGCCGCCAGGGTTCTTGGCGATTTCCTCGCGCACGCTTTCGCGTAGCGCGTAGTTGGTGCGCGCGGCATTGTCGGCCTTGTCATCGAAGTAGAAGCCGAGCCAGGGCTCGACCACCGTGTCGACATAGAGCACGCCGAGCTTGCGGCAGAGCTTCATCAACTCCAGCGAGGAGGTGTCGACCGACAGGTTGACGCAGAAACCCTGGCCGCCACCATTGGTCAGAAGCGGCGTGAGCAGCTTCTTGTAATTCTTCTTGGTCACGGCATCCTGCATGAAGGTGATGCCGCGCTCGTCGAGCAGCTTGCGGTCGGTGTCGCGCGGGTCGATCACCGTCATGCGCGACTTGTCGAACTTGAAATGGCGTTCGATCAGCGGCAGCGTTCCCCGTCCGATCGAGCCGAAGCCGATCATCACGACGGGACCGGTGATTTCACCGTAAACGGGCCAGTTTTCATTCGCCATTTTTTCAGACACTCCATTAAACAGGGCAAAAGCCGGGCGTTTCTGCCGGACGGCCAAGCGCTACACCACAGATCATTGTCATAAACCAGTGAAAAGCGCCAACCACTGGCCAGGCTCGCCTGACGGCGTGGTTAAGCTGCAATGGCCATGCTGGCGAGGAGGGCGACAAGCCGGTCGCGGTCGGCGGTCAGCCCCTTGTAGTCAAGCTGTGCTTTGTCGAGTGCCTCCAACTGCGCGGCGAAGGATGCCGCGAGCGTCGCCCTGTCGGGATGGCGCGCCAGTACCTTGAGCGGGTCGAGATGGATGCGGATGGTGAACAGGATGTCGCGCGAGACAGGCAGCTTGCGCAGCGTCTGGCGCTCGACGCGGATGAAGGCATGGGCGTCGACGTCGCCATCGGGGAAGCGGGTGGGTCGATTTGTGGCGCGGTCGATGCGCTGGAGGTTGGAGAGCGGATGGTAGAGGGCGTCGCCGGCCTGGATCGACCAGTTGTAGCGCTCCACAGCCTGACCCTGGAGACCGTCGAACATGCGGTTGATCAATTCGGCCGGACGTGTGCCGGGCCCGAACCCTGGCACCGGCGCATGGATCTGCTGCAGCGGCTTGCCGAATTTCTCCTCGAGAGACCAGGACGAGGGGAAGCAAAGCGAGCCGGCGGCGAGCCGCCAGCCGCTTTCATCCCGGCGCATCAGGATCAGGTCCTCCTGGACGAGCAGGGATGCCAGCACGAGCGGCGCCGCGCGCAGGGCCACGGCCGGGCCGCTGCCGCTTTCGGCGCCAATGACCTCAATGCCGGAGCCGGTATCGCGATGGCTCCCGGGGTGTTTCGCCGCGAGATAGGCGACGATCAGATCGAGCACCTCCTGCTGGGCCTCGCGCGTGCCGTCTTCCTCGACGAAGACCTTCTCGGGGATTTCCGCGTAGAGTCGGCGCTTCTCGGCGAGATGAGGCAAAAGATATTCGTCGACATCGATCCACTGGTCGAGGCCGAGCGGCTTCAGCCCGATGGTGAAGGGCTTCGACGAGCCGTCATAGGGCGTATGGGCGGGCCCGTTCATGCTTCCTTGAACGCGTCGAGTTGAGCGGCTGTCATTTTCGCCGTGAATTCGGTGATGTCATAATCGGCGGCGCCGGCCGTGGCGAACGGATCGGCGGCCAGCCTGGCGTCCAGCACGTCGCGCGGGCCGCGCGCGATAATGACGCCGCCGGTCCGTGGCCGCTTTGGCCCGGAGGCGACGAAGATGCCCTCCGCATAGCAGGCCTTCAGCCACTCGACATGCGCGGCTTGCAGCCGATCGATCTCGGTAAGTGGCACCTTGTAGTTCAGCGATACGACGAACATCACTCTCTCCAAACCTACTCAGGCCAACCGTGCGGGGATGAGGCCGCGCAGCGAATTGCCGACGAAGATCGCTTTCGCCGACTTCAGATCGTCAAGGGTGTAGATCGCTTCGCGAGCGCGGCCTTCATCCAGAAGCTCGCCGCGCAATACGCCAGGCAGGAGGCCGCAGTCGAGCCGGGGCGTCGCCAGCACGCCGTCGCCGTAATCGGCGAAGATATTGGTGATCGTGCCCTCGCAGAGCTCGCCGCGTTCGTTGGCGAGCAGCACCTCGTCGGCGCGGCTGGCGAGATATTCGGCGCGTGCACGCTGGTAGGTGTCGCGGCGGCTGGTCTTGTGGCGCAAAAGCATGTCACCGGAATCGAGCCGGATCCGCGCCAATTGCAGCCGCCAGACCTTGTCGGCGGCGAGCGACTCATAGGGCTGGGCGGCAGCCGTCACGTCGCCATTGCGCGCCAGCACCAGACGGGTGCGCAAGGCGATCGTTTGCCGGCCAACCGTGTCCATGAGCACTTCGCCGACCCGTTGCGGATCACAGGCAAAGCCCAGCTCGGCCGCCGAAGCATAGAGCCGCGCGAGATGCCGCTCGAAGCGCAGGAAGCCAGAGCCCCGCTCCCAGCGCATGGTCTCGATCAGCTCGAAATCGGCACGGTCCCGGTCGCGAAGCGGGCTTTCAAGAGACACTCCTGATACTCCTCCTCGGCGGTGGAATCGAAGACGACGCCGCCGCCGACATTGTAAACGGCCTCGCCGCTGGAAAAGAGCGAAATGGTGCGGATTGCCACGGAAAAGCGCATCGTGCCCCCTGGCGCAATCCAGCCGATTGCGCCGCAATAGACGTCGCGCGGTGTGCGCTCGAGATCGTGCAGGATCTCCATGGCGCGGATTTTGGGCGCGCCGGTGATCGAGCCGCAGGGAAACAGCGCCGCAAGGACTTGGCGGATGCCGACATCCGGCAGCAGCCTCGCCCGCACGCGGCTCACCATCTGGTGCACGGTCGGATAGGTCTCGATGCGGAAAAGTTCCGGCACCTCCAGCGTGCCGACTTCGCTTATCAGCGAGATGTCGTTGCGCAGGAGGTCGACGATCATGCGGTTCTCAGCCTGGTTCTTCTCGTCCTTGCGCAGGAACGATTTCAGCCGTGCGTCCTCTGCCCTGGTCGCGCCGCGCGGCGCCGTGCCCTTCATCGGATGCGTCTCGATCATGCCTTCGGCGTCGATTTCGAAGAAGAGTTCCGGCGAGCGCGACAGCACAATGGGGTCACTGAGCGAAATCAGCGCGCCGTATTTCACCGGCTGGCGTTCGGTCAGCGCGTCGAAGGCGGCGAGCGGATCGCCGGACCACTGCGCGCGCACGGGGAAGGTCAGGTTGCCCTGGTAGCAGTCACCCTTGCGGATGTGGTCGTGCAATCGGGCGAAACGCTTTGCATAGTCCTGCGCCGACCAGGCCGCCCGGGCGTCGAAGATCGGGCCGTTGGTTGCCGGGCCGGCGCGGCGCGGCACCGCCTGTTCGACGGGAGCATCGAAGATGCCGAAGCAGACCAGCGGCGTGCGCCGCCCCTCGGGTAGCAGCGGCACCAGTTTCGGCTCGAGCAGGTAGCCAGCCTCGTAGGAGAGGTATCCCGCCAACCATTTGCCGGCGTCGGATGCCGCCTGCGCGGCTGCGAGCGCCGGCAGGAAATCGCCCGCGTCGAGCGCCACGATGATCTCGGCCGGCCGGTCGAAGACCAGCTGGCGGCCGCTCTCGTCGTTGCGGAAAATGGCGGAGGGCAGGGACATGGTTCGGGGTTGCAATCGATGGCGCCAGCGATGGCTCTATATGGGGGCTTGGCGGCGCGCAATCGAGGGAGCGGCGTCCAGGGACGCAAAGGTGGCTGGACCAAAAGAAAGCGGCAGTGCCCAGGACAGGCACCGCCGCTCTGTCACGTGCGGAGCGGGATCAGGTGTTGCTGGCGGTTCCCGCGGTCGGGAAGCGGCGGGCGAATTCCTTCTCGTCGCCGGCGGCGAGCAGCTTGGCCTGCTCGACCCACTGCTCGCGCGCGATACGACCATCGAAGTTCAGCACCTCCTCGATCCGCTTGACGTCGGCTGCTGTCCAGGCGCCAATCTGGGCATAGCTTGTAACCCCAAGGCCCTTGAGCAGCTTCTCGTTGACCGGACCGATGCCGATCAGGCGGCGCAGATTGTCGGGCTTGCCCGTCGCCGCCTTGCCCGCTGCCGCTTTGGCCGAAGCCGGTGCGGCCTTCTTGGTTGCAGCCTTGGGCGCCGCGGCTTTGGATGCGGCAGGTTTCGGCGCCGCGGCTGGCTTGGTTGCCGCTGGCCTGGTTGCCGCCGGCTTGGCTGCCGCCGGCTTGGCGGTGGCGGATTTGGCAGCGGCGGATTTGGCGGCGGCAGGCTTGGCGGCGGCAGGCTTGGCCGTAGCCGATTTGGCCGGAGCGGACTTGGCCGAAGCGGGGGTTGAGACAAGCGCCGCCGGCGCGGAGGCGGAGGCCTTCGCCGCACCGGACGCTGCCGGCGCCTCGCGCAGCCGGCGTTCGAGATCGGCGCGGGCGCGGCCGCATGCATCGAGCTCTCCGGTCAGCCTGTCGGTATCGGCGCGCAGCCTGTCGCGCTCGCTGCGCGTGCGGTCCAGGTCACTGCGTAGGCTGTCGATCTCGCCGCGCAGTCGGCCCCAGAGGAACCAGCCAACCAACACACCCACGATGAACGCCAGGAGAACGTAGAAAAAAGTGCTCATTCCCTCTCTCCAGTCCGATCCGTCCGCCACGGCCTGGAGTGACGACCTTGGCGCAAGGACCATTCAATGGTTCCGCGCTTGCGGAACAGCCGGCTTCAACAGAGCTGTCGGCGCTCGGCTCTTCGCCCATGGCCAACGGCTGCATCGCATTCGCCGAAATGTCGCCACCGGCCGAAGATCGTCCCTGGCCTGAGCATTGCGTCCGGCTGAGCTTGAGGCGGGACGCTACCATATGACTTGCGGAAAGCTAACGGAAAAAACTCCCGGAGAGTTCTTCAAGAACAGATATTTATGCCAAGAATAGAGCCATCCCGACATGCGTCCCGGCTAAACTATTCTGGCGCGGCCCGAAGTCAAAATGGCGCGTCACTTATCCAGCGCTTCCAACTCGTCGATCAGGCCGCCGATCACGCCAAGCCCGATCTGCCAGAAGGCGGGGTTGGTGGCATCGAGACCGAACGGCGCCAGCAGCTCGGAATGATGCTTGGTGCCGCCGGCGCGCAGCATCTCGAAATACTTCTCCTGGAAGCCGCGCTCGGCATTCTGGTAGACCGCGTAGAGCGAGTTCACCAGGCAATCGCCGAAGGCATAGGCATAGACGTAGAAGGGCGAATGGATGAAGTGCGGGATATAGGTCCAGAACACTTCATAGCCGTCGCGCAGCCTGATCGCCGGCCCCAGGCTTTCGGCCTGCACCTCGAGCCAGAACTGGCCGAGCCCGTCGGAGGTCAGCTCGCCGTTCTTGCGCTCGGCATGCACCTTGCGCTCGAATTCGTAGAAGGCGATCTGGCGCACCACCGTGTTGATCATGTCCTCGACCTTCTGGGCCAGCATGGCCTTGCGCTCGCGCCGGTCGGTTGTCTGGTCGAGCAGCGAGCGGAAGGTCAGCATCTCGCCGAAGACGGAAGCCGTCTCGGCCAACGTCAGCGGCGTCGAGGCCATCAGCGCGCCCTGGCCGCCGGCCAGCACCTGATGCACGCCATGGCCAAGCTCATGCGCCAGCGTCATCACATCGCGCGGCTTGCCCATGTAATTGAGCAGCACATAGGGATGCGCCGACGGCACGGTCGGATGGGCGAAGGCGCCGGGCGACTTGCCGGGCCTGACCGGCGCGTCGATCCAGTTGCGGTCGAAGAAGGTGCGGGCGATTTCGGCCATGTCGGGCGAAAAGCGCTGGTAGGCCGACAGCACCGTGTCCCTGGCGTCGTCCCAGCGGATGACCGCCTGCGGGGTCTCCGGCAAGGGGGCGTTGCGGTCCCAGTGGTTCATCACCTCCATGCCGAGCCAGCGTGCCTTCATCGCATAGTAGCGGTGCGACAGGCGCGGATAGGCCTCGCGCACGGCGGCTGCAAGCGCGTCGACCACGCCGCGCTCGACGCGGTTGGCGAGGTGGCGTGAATCGGCGATATCCTCGAAGCCGCGCCAGCGGTCGGAAATCTCCTTGTCCTTGGCCAGCGTGTTGGTGATCAGCGTGAAGGTGCGCAGATTCTTGCGGAAGGTCGCGGCCAGCGCGTCGGACGCCTGGCGGCGCACCTCGCCATCGGCGTCCTGCAGGCGGTTCAGCGCCGGCTCCAACGCCAGCTCCTCGCCGCCGACGTCGAAGCGCAGATCGGTCATCGTCTCATCAAACAGCCGGTTCCAGGCGCCGCGTCCGGTGATCGACTTCTCGTGGAAAAGCTGCTCGACCCTATCCTCGAGCTGGTAGGGCTTGTCCTTCCTGAGGTCGAGCACCCAGGGCCGGTAGTGGGCAAAGGCCGGGTCGGCGGCGAGCGCGCTTTCGATCACGGCGTCGTCGATCAGGTTGAGCTCGAGCGCGAAAAACAGCAGATGCGCGCTGGCGTCCGTCATTTTCTCCTGGATGTCACCATAGAGCTTGGCGCGCTGCGGATCGGCGGTGTTGCCGGCGTAGATCAGCCCGGCATAGGAGACGATGCGGCCGATCAGCTCCTCCAGCGCCTCATAGGCCTGCAAGGCTTCGCCCAGACGGCCGGCGACGCCGCGCTCGGCTTCGGCGGCAAGCGTGCCCTTCCAGCGGGTCTCGAAGCTGACGGCATCCTGCGCGGCCCTGGCAATGTCGCGCTTCAGCTCGGGCGCTTCTATGCCGGAATACAGATCGGCGAGGTTCCATTCCGGCAGGTCGCCAAGCTCCGCGGCGCCGTGACCGGACGCAGTCGCCGAAAACCGCCGATCATGAATCATGCGCATCAAAAATACCTTCCAGAACGAGGGGGAAAGGGGAGGCCGGTCAAATCCTAAGGAATTCGTTCACCGGGTTTTTTGAAACCTTATTTAGAACCCTGTGCCAAGATGATCCACGGGGATTTCTCGGGCCGGGCAATAACACAGTCATGACAGGTTCCATACTCATAGTCGATGACGATCCCGTGCAGCGCAGGCTGCTCGAGGCGGCGGTAACGAAATTCGGCCACGCGGCGATCGTGACCGATGGCGGCGAGGCGGGGCTTGGCGCTCTCGACGGGCCCAATGCGCGCGAGGTATCGGTGGTGATCCTCGACCTCGTCATGCCGGGGCTCGACGGCATCGGCGTCCTGAAGGCGATGCGCGAGCGCGGCATCCATGTTCCGGTCATCGTGCAGACCGCGCAGGGCGGCATCGAGACCGTGGTTTCGGCGATGCGCCATGGCGCCTTCGATTTCGTCGTCAAGCCGGCCTCGCCCGACCGGCTGCAAACCGCGATCTCCAACGCGCTGAAGGTCGAGGCGGTCGAGGACGAGATGAAGCGCACGTCGCGGCGGCGCGGCGGCCATCTGACCTTCAAGGACCTGATCACGCACAGCCCGGCGATGGACCGGGTGATCCGGCTCGGCCAGAAGGCGGCGGCATCCAACATCCCGATCCTGATCGAGGGCGAATCGGGCGTCGGCAAGGAGCTGGTGGCGCGCGCCATCCAGGGCAGCGGCGACCGCCGCTCGAAGCCGTTCATCACCGTCAATTGCGGCGCCATTCCCGACAATCTCGTCGAATCGATCCTGTTCGGCCACGAGAAAGGCTCCTTCACCGGCGCCACCGAAAAGCATACCGGCAAGTTCGTCGAGGCGCATTCGGGCACGCTGTTCCTCGATGAGATCGGCGACCTGCCGCTCGACGTGCAGGTCAAGCTCCTGCGCGCCGTCCAGGACGGCGAGGTCGACCCGGTCGGCGGACGCTCGACCGTCAGGGTCGACATCAGGCTGATCTCGGCGACGCACCGCAATCTCCTGCAGCAGGTCAAGGACGGACGATTCCGCGAGGACCTGTTCTACCGGCTCAACGTCTATCCGATCTTCGTGCCGCCGCTGCGCGACCGCCGCGACGACATCCCCTATCTGGTCAGGCACTTCATGGAGAAGGTGGCGCCGGCCGATCCGCGGCGCCGTCTGCAGGGCATCTCGGCGAGGGCGCTCGCCATGCTGCAGGCCTATGACTGGCCGGGTAACATCAGGCAACTGGAGAACGCCGTTTTCAGGGCCTCGGTGCTCGCCGAGGGCGAAATGCTGACGGAAGAGGAGTTTCCGCAGATCCGCGCGCAGATCGAAGGCACGGTCAATCTCGATGCCGAGGTCGCAACCTCCGCTCCCAGCCAGCCGCTCGGCAATGGGTCGGGAGAGGCTCTAGCCGCGGCCGGCGAGCCGGGGTCGGCCACCGCCGAGCCCGATCCTCCTGCCATATTGCAGCCACGTTTCGGGACGCTCAGGGCGCTTGACGAGCGCGGCAACGTGCGTGCGCTGGCCGAGGTCGAACTGGAGATGATCAAGCTGGCCATCGACCACTATAACGGCCAGATGAGCGAGGTCGCGCGCCGTCTCGGCATCGGCCGCTCGACGCTCTACAGGAAGCTCAAGGAATACGGCATCGACCCGGAAAGCGGCCGCATCGAGCGCCTCGCCTCCTGACCAATCGAGCCGATATCGCAAGCTCCGGACCAGTTTTGTTGCCTAGTAACGGCGCGATCGGCATCGGTCGCCGAGCTGGCGGCGTCCTGACGATGCGGTCGCGGTCGCGATCACGCGATTAAGGCTAACGGTAACAGATCGTGTTTCGTCCGAAGGCGGAAACATGATCTAAACCAGCAGTTTACCAAGAAACCCGGTGCAATATTTTTGACGGGATATCGCCACGGTGTTACCGCATTTCGGCTTCAATAAGCGATGATTAACCATTAGGATCGATATTCGGATGTGAAAACCACGCATCCGTTTGGGCAAATCCGGGGACAAACGGCAGCCTGCAAGGCCTTTTGATTTGAACAAAGTCGAACGACATACAGACGGGCGGCATTATCACATGAGCGTCTGGCCGAGGTGGCTGGCAGCGGTGATTTTTGCGTTTTGTTTCCTTGCGGCGGCAGCGACCGGGGCCAGCGCCGAAGTTCGTTCGCTGAAGCTCTATCATCTCCACACACATGAAAAGGCCGAGATCGTCTACAAGCGCAACGGGCGCTACGATCCCGAAGGCCTGCGCAAGATCAACATCATCCTGCGCGACTGGCGTCGCAACGAGCCGACCAAGATGGATCCGCGTCTGCTCGACCTCGTCTGGGAAGCCTATCGGCAGAGCGGCGCGACCGACTACATCCAGGTCGTTTGCGGCTATCGCTCGCCGGCGACGAACTCGATGCTGCGCAGCCGCAGCAGGGGCGTCGCCGAGAAAAGCCAGCATATGCTCGGCAAGGCCATGGACTTTTATATCCCCGGCGTCCCGCTGAAGAAGCTGCGCAACATCGGTCTCAAGATGCAGGGCGGCGGCGTCGGCTACTACCCTTCATCGGGCTCACCCTTTGTCCATATGGATGTCGGCAATGTACGCCACTGGCCGGGCATCAGCCGCCAGGAACTGGTCGGGCTGTTCCCCAACGGCAAGACGCTGCATGTGCCGAGCGACGGCCGGCCGCTGCCTGGCTATGAGCAGGCGATGGCCGCCTACAAGGCGCGCAGGGGCGCCGGCACTCCCAACATCGAGCTAGCCAGCGCCGGCGGCTCGACCAAGCGGTCCGGTGGGCTGCTTGCAGCCTGGTTTGGCGGCGGCGACGACGAGGCGGACGACAGCGCCGATGTCGCGACAGCAGCGCCTGCGCCCAAGCCGAAGACTGTGAAGCCGGCGATGGCCGCCAAGAGCAGCAACCTGCCGGGCATCGCGATCGTCTCGCCGCAGGACGCCAAGCGCGCCAACATTCCGCAGATCGCCGACGACAGCGACGACGCCGATTCGCAGCCGCAGCAGGACACGCCGGAGACGATCATCGCCGCGCTGCCGCCGAAGGAAGTCCCGGTGCCCAATTTTGCGCCGCGCCCGAAGGTCGATGTCGGGCAGCAGCCTGAAAACGTGCCGTTCGGCGTGGCGGATGCCACCGGCACCACCGAGCAGTCGGTGGCGACGGCGCAGGCGCCGGCCAGCGTGCCCTTCGGCATGGCCAATCCGGCCAGCGCCGATGCCGCTGCCGTCGATCCGGCGCAGGTCGCGGTCAACAACATCCCGCTGCCGACCTGGCGCCCCGACCGCTCGCTGCCGGCCGACCTAGCGGCCCCGGACAAGAATGTGCTGCTGGCGCTGGCCGATACCGCCCAGCACAACAAGACCGCGACCGATGCGTTCTCGGCGCTGCCGACGGCGCGCCCGGACGAGGCCAGGCCGGATGAAGTCAAGGCTGTTCTCGATGAGGCCAACGCCACGGGCGAAGCCATTGCCGCTGGCGGCGACTACCAGCTCGCTTCGCTCGAGCCGCGCTCGGCATTCAACGATCCGTCCGGCGTCGACGCGGCCTCGCCGCGCCAGGCCATCGCCGCCCGCCCCGCCGGTTCCGATCCCGCGCTGGCGATCGGCGCCGGCGTGAAGACGACGCGCAAGGAAGCAAGGGCAACCGCCGCCGACCTGAGGCCAGGCCCCAAGGCGATGGTGGTTGCCGCCGCGCCGCAGGCCGCACGCTGGGCGCTGAACAGCGGCGAGTACGTCGCCACCGTCTCCAGCGCGACGACGGCGCCGCGCTATGCCTACAACATCGTTCATACGCCACCGAGCGAGGTCTACACGGCAGGCTTCCAGGCCGACAACCAGATGGTGGATGCCAACCGGTTCACCGGCAACGCGGTAAAATTCCTTTCGGTCGCCCGCTTCCAGACCAAGTAGTCAACAGGCCAGACATCGCAAAAGCCGCGCCGGGCGACCCGCGCGGCTTTTGCTTTTCAGGCATGCAATTGCGCGGCGCCGTTCGGCTCGGCACTGGCTTCGACCGGGCCGGGATGCTAACGACGTGACGCCTGCTTTCCCGCTTCGTCTAACGGTAGGACAGCGCCCTTTGAAGGCGTGAATCGTGGTTCGAATCCATGAGCGGGAACCAGCCGGCCGAACTGCACATGCCGGCCTGTGCGCGGCGGGCTCGAGCCTGCTGATCACGCAGGACTAAACTTGTCGTGATGGCCTGAGCCGGCCGGGTTTTTCATGACCCGGAGAGGCTCTACTTTTTGAGCTTGCTCGCCGCGCGAGCCAGGGCTTCGATCTCATCCCACTTGCCGGCCTTGACCATATCGTCGGGCGCTACCCAGGAGCCGCCGACGCAGATGACGTTGGGCAGCGCGAGATAGTCGGCGGCGTTCTTGGCGCTGATGCCGCCGGTCGGGCAAAACTTCACGTCGGCAAGCGGCGAAGCGAAGGCTTTGAGCGAGGCGATGCCGCCGGATTGTTCGGCCGGGAAGAATTTCAGGAAGCGCAAGCCGGCCTCGCGGGCGGCCATGATCTCGCCGGGCGTGATGGCGCCAGGCAGCAGCGGCACCTCGCTGTCCTTCGCCGCCGCCAGGAGCTGGCTGGTGATGCCGGGGCTGACGATGAATCTAGAGCCGGCCCTGGCTGCCTCGTCGAACTGCCTGGCGTCGAGAATGGTGCCGGCGCCGACGATGGCGTCCTCGACCTCGCCGGCCACGCGCCGGATCGCTTCCAGCGCATCGGCGGTCCTGAGCGTGATCTCGATCGCCGGCAGGCGGCCGCGGGCGAGCGCGCGGGCAAGCGGCACCGCGTCAGCGACATTGGCGATCTTGAGCACTGGAATGACCGGCTGGCCATTGAGGAGCGACAGGAGCTTCTCGGTCTTGCTGGGCATGCGCTTGTCTCTCCGGTATCGATCGATTTCAACCGATTAACAGAAGGGGTATCCCGAGTCCACGAAACGTGGCGTGTCGCGATGTCACGCATCGTGGCAGGCGAGGTGGCAACGCCCTGCTTCGGAAGGCAAGGCCATTCGCCCTGCCTTGAATCGGCTTTCACCACAGTTTAGTGGCTTGGCTATGACAATTTCCACCCAACCCATCCGTGTCGCCGCGCTCTACCGCTTTGCCAGGCTCGATGGCTTCGAGGCGTTGCGCGCCCCGCTCGCGGCCTTCTGCTGCGGGCGCGGCATCAAGGGCACGCTGCTTCTGGCGCGGGAGGGCATCAACGGCACCGTGGCCGGCAGCGAGGCCGCTATCGCCGCGCTGATCGACCATCTGAATTCCATCGAAGGCCTTGCCGGCATCGAGGTGAAGTACAGCGTTGCCGCCGAAATGCCGTTCCACCGCATGAAGGTGCGGCTGAAGCGCGAGATCGTCACCATGGGCGTCGAGGACCTCGATCCGGCGAGCAGCGCCGGCACCTATGTCGCGCCGGCCGACTGGAACGCGCTGATCTCGGATGAAAACACCATCGTCATCGACACGCGCAATGCCTATGAGGTGTCGATCGGCACTTTCAAGGGCGCGGTCGACCCGGCAACCGCAAGCTTCCGCGAGTTTCCGGCCTGGGTCGAGCGGCATCGCGATGAGCTCGAGGGCCGCAAGGTGGCGATGTTCTGCACCGGTGGCATTCGCTGCGAGAAGGCGACGGCCTATGTGAAGTCGCTCGGCTTCGAGGATGTGTTCCACCTGAAGGGAGGCATCCTCAAATATCTCGAAGAGGTGCCCGCCGAGCAGAGCCTGTGGCAAGGCGAATGTTTCGTCTTCGATGAACGCGTGTCGGTGTCGCATGGCCTCGCCGAGGGCGAGGCCGAGCTCTGCCGCGCCTGCCGGCATCCGCTGACGGTCGAGGACCGGCTATCGCCGCACTATGCCGCCGGGACTTCCTGCCCGCATTGTCACGAGGTCCGCTCCGACGCGGATCGCGCCCGCTATGCCGAGCGCCAGCGTCAGGTCGAGTTGGCCGAGGCGCGGGGCAAGGCTCCGCATATCGGCAGTTGACGCCGGCGCGAGGCCGCCGCCGGTCTTGGCCGCATCACCATGAGACGGAGTAGCGGTCGATGGCCCACAGCCAGGTGCCATCGGCCTGGCGGCGGGCGACTTCGGTGGTGACTGTGCCGTCGGGAAGCCGGGTCGAGGTGAGCGCGAGGTCGCCGTTGATGGCGGCGGGGCGCTGTTCGCCGCGCTGGAATTTCCGTCCCGTCGCGGCGATCTCGGTGAACAGCGCGCGGATCGCCTCGCGGCCCCGCGTCAAGTCCTTCTCGCCGCTGTCGACGACGGCGTCAGGCTCGAACAGCGCCACCATGCCGTCGATATCGCCCGCCCATTGCCGGGCGATCAAAAGACGTTCCAGATCCTGCGGATCACGCGCAAGCTGGCGGTCCTGTTCATCGGCCACGGCAAGGCTCCTCTCCACAACAGAACCGAGATTAGTCGAAGCCAATGCCGGTTTCGACACATCGTTTTCAACTTTGTGGCCCTCCTGTATTTCCGGCGAAGCGCCTGCCCGTCATTGTAATGTCAGCATGCGGGACCTACGTCTGCGACGTCCAAACCTGCTCGTGCATGTTTCGGCGCGAGTCCAATTCTGGAGGCATTGATGCTCGATCCCAAGAAGCTTCTCGACGATCTGCTCGGCTCGCAAATTCCCGGTACCAGCGGCACTGTCCGCGACAAGGCCGGGCAGGCGGTGCAGATGGCCAAGGACAATCCGCTAGCCGCCGGCGCGCTGGCCGCGGTGCTGCTTGGGACCGGCACCGGCCGGCAGGTGACGGGCACCGCCATCAAGCTCGGTGGGCTGGCCGCGATCGGTGGCCTCGCCTACAAGGCCTACCAGAACTACAAGGCCGGCAATGCGCCGGCCGAGACGCCGGCCGCCGGCGAGCCCGAATTGCTGCCGCCACCCAAGGACACCGCCTTCCACCCCTCGCAGGCGCCGCAAGGCGAGGACGAGTTCACGCTGACGCTGGTGCGGGCGATGATCTCGGCAGCGAAGGCCGATGGCCATGTCGATGACGAGGAGCGCCAGAAGATCGCCGGCAAGCTGCAACTGGCCGGCATCGGCGCGGAAGCGGAAAAGTTCCTGATGGCGGAATTGGAGAGCCCGCTCGACCTGGACACGCTGGTCGCCGGCGCCAAGACCGACGCCCAGAAGCTCGAACTCTATACCGCCTCGCGCCTCACCATCGATCCAGACACACGCGCCGAGCGCGGCTATCTCGACCTGCTCGCCGGGCGCCTTGGCCTGCCGGATGCGCTGGTCGACCATGTCGAGGCGACGGTGTCGGCGGCAAAGGTGCCGGTTTCGGACAAGCCCGAAACCTAGCCCAATCCACGCTGGTGAGCGAGGCGGGATAGCCGCGCGGTAACGTCTCGTTAACCGAGGAAGCGCATCATTCTAGGCAGTCGGACCGGCTTTTCCTCCTCCCAAGCCCGGTTCAGATCAGGGCGGTCGCCAATGACCGCCCTTTTTGTCAGACCCACCGGAAAACACTCGTCTTGCCATCGCGCGCGTCATTTGCGATGCCACGATCCAGCGATTTCCGTGGAGGACGCCGATGACTGCCATGACTGAGAAAACCGCCATCGTGACCGGCGCCGGCACCGGCATCGGCAAGAGCGTCGCCACGGCGCTGCTCAGGAACGGCTGGAACACAGTGTTCTGCGGCCGCCGCAAGGCGGTGCTGGAGGAGGCGATAGCTGACGCCGGCAAGACGGACGCCAGGGCATTGGCGGTTGCCTGCGACATCAGCAAGGCCGACCAGGTCGACGACCTGTTCGAGACGGTGGTGGAGGCCTTCGGCCGCGTCGACCTGCTCTTCAACAACGCCGGCATGGGTTACAAGTCGACACCGATCGACGAGATCCCGGTCGAGGTCTGGAACGATATCGTCGGCGTCAACCTCACCGGCTCGTTCCTGTGCGCCCGCGCCGCCTTTGGCGCCATGCGCCGGCAAAAGCCGATGGGCGGCCGCATCATCAACAACGGCTCGGTGTCGGCCTACGCGCCGCGGCCGGGCTCGGTGCCCTATACGGCGACCAAGCATGCCATCACCGGCCTGACCAAGACGCTGGCGCTGGACGGCCGGCCCTATGACATCGCCTGCGGCCAGATCGACATCGGCAATGCGCTGACCGAGATGGCGCAGCCGATGACAGTCGGCGTGCCGCAGGCCAACGGCTCCATCGCCGCCGAGGCGGTAATGGATGTCGAGCGCGTCGCCGACGCCGTGGTCCACATGGCGAGCCTGCCGCTCGATGCCAACGTGCTGTTCATGACGGTGATGGCGACGAAGATGCCGTTCGTCGGGCGCGGCTAGCGCCCGACCTCTCCCACAGGGGAAGCGAACTCACTTCTTCAGGAACGCCTCGATCCGCTCCAGCGCGCGCAGGATGTTCTCCTCGGAATTGGCGTAGGAGAGCCGGATATAGCCTTCGCCGAGAATGCCGAAGTCGGGACCGCCGATCAGCGCCACGCCGGCATCCTCGAGCACGGCCGAGGCAAGCTTCTTGGCCTTCCAGCCGGTCTTCGACACGTTGGGGAATGCGTAGAAGGCGCCTTTCGGCGTGATGCAGGAAATGCCGGGAACCGCGTTCAGGCCCTCGACCACGATCTTCCTGCGATTGTCGAAGGCACGCATCATCTTGTCGACATCGTCCTGCGGGCCGTCAATGGCGGCGATGCCGGCATATTGGCTCGGCGCGTTGACGCAGGACCAGCAATTGACCGCCAGCTTGCGCACCTTGTCGTAGAGATGGGCACCCTTGTCGCCGTTCGGCCAGATCGACCAGCCCATACGCCAGCCGGTCATCGCCCAGGTCTTCGACCAGCCGTTGAGCACGATCAGCCGGTCGCGGATTTCGGGGAAGGTCAGCAGCGAGCAATGCGTCTCGCCGTCATAGGTCATCACGTCGTAGATCTCGTCGGAGAGGATGGCGACATGCGGGTGCGCCTCCAGTCCCCTGACCAGCTTCTCGATCTCGGCGCGCGGCGTGACGCCGCCGGTCGGGTTGGCGGGCGAGTTGAGGATCAGCAGCCTGGTCTTCGGCGTTATCAGCGCCAGCGTCTCTTCCGCCGAGAAGGCGAAGCCGTTGGCCTCGCGGATCGGCACAGGGATGGGGGCAGCACCGGTGAATTCGATCATCGAGCGGTAGATCGGAAAGCCGGGATCCGGATAGAGGATCTCGGCGCCCGGCTCGCCGAACATCAAGATCGCGGCGAACATGGTCGGCTTGCCGCCGGGCAGGATCATCACGCTCTCGGGCGAGACCTCGACGCCGGTGGTGGTCAGCGTGCGGCGCACCACCGCTTCGCGGGTGGCAAGCAGGCCGTTGGCCGGCGTGTAGCCGTGGTGGCCGTCGCGCAGCGCCTTGATCGCCGCCTCGACGATGTGCTGCGGCGTCTTGAAGTCGGGTTGGCCGATGCCGAGATTGATGATGTCGCGGCCCTGATGGGCAAGTGCGGTGGCACGCGCCAGCACGGCGAAGGCATTTTCCTCGCCGAGACGGTCGAAGGCCGCAATCGTGTGGAGCATTTTTCCCGTCCCTGTGGTTCTTACTGTGGGCGAGCGTTTTTGTGAGCGTCCTTCGGCAAAAGTCAAACGGATTGGAGTTTTCGGTGTCGGAAAATCTCAAAGACTGGCAGCCGCGCCCGCGCCCCGAACGCAAGGTGCTGGAGGGCCGCTATGTCAGGCTCGCACCGCTGAGCGCCAAAAAGCACGGCGACGATCTCTACGAGGCCTCGTCCGTGTCCGATATCGACGGCCGCTTCGCCTGGCTGCCCGACTATCCGCCGGAAACCCGCGCCGCTTTCCAGCCCTGGCTCGACAAGGTCGAGGCCAGCGAGGATCCGCTGTTCTTCGCCGTCATCGACAGAGCGAGCGGCAAGGTCGCCGGGCGGCAGACGCTGATGCGCATCGACCCGGCCTATGGCGTGATCGAGATCGGCAACATCTATTGGGGGCCGCTGATTTCGCGCAAGCCGGCGGCGACCGAAGCGCAGTTCCTGTTCATGAAATACATCTTCGACGATCTCGGCTATCGCCGCTACGAATGGAAATGCAACAACCGCAACGAACCGTCGAAGCGCGCGGCCGAGCGTTTCGGCTTCAAGTTCGAAGGGATTTTCCGCCAGCACCTTGTCGTCAAGGGCGAAAACCGCGATACCGCGTGGTATTCGATCATCGACAAGGAGTGGCCGGCACTGCGCAGAGCCTATGAGGCTTGGCTCGATCCGGCCAATTTCGACAATGAGGGCCGGCAGAAGCGGCGGCTCGAAGACTTCCGCGCCGAGTTCGGCGCGTAGCGGGAGCAGGCAGATGGCGCATAGCCATGACCACGGTTCGCATGGGCAGGACGTGCATGGCCACAGCCACGGCGCCGGCCATTTGCACGGCTCGACCGACAAGAAGCGTGTGCTGATCGCCGCCTGCCTGACGGGCGGCTTCATGGTTGCGGAGGCGCTTGGCGGGCTGTTGACGGGATCGCTGGCGCTGCTCGCCGATGCCGGCCACATGCTTGCCGATTCGATCGCGCTCGGGCTCGCCTGGTACGCCTTCCATCTGGCCGGTCGGCCGGCCACGGTTCGCCTCACATATGGCTTCGGCAGGGTCAAGACCCTGGTCGCCTACACCAACGGCATCGCCATCTTCGCCATCGCGCTCTGGATCGTCTACGAAGCCTGGGGACGCTTGATAGCGCCGGCGCCGGTGCTCGGCGGGCCGATGCTGGTGGTGGCGATCGCCGGCCTGCTGGTGAATATCCTCTCCTTCTTCGTGCTGCACGGAGGCGATCGCGAGAACCTCAACATGCGCGGCGCCATCCTGCATGTGCTGGGCGACCTGCTCGGCTCGGCCGCCGCAATCGTCGCCGCGCTGATCATTCTTGCGACGGGTTGGACGCCGATCGATCCGATCCTGTCGGTGCTGGTCTCGCTGCTGATCCTGTCGACGGCCTGGTCGCTGATGCGCGAGGCCGCCCATGTGCTGCTCGAAGGCGTGCCGGCAAGCCTCGACCGCGACGTGATCGCCAAGGATCTGGAAGGCGCGGTCAAGGGTGTGCGCGAGGTGCACCACATGCATGTCTGGTCGCTCGACGGTTCGAGCAACATGGCGACGCTGCACGCCTGCCTGAACGACGGGGTCGATGCCCATATGGCGGTCAGCGCCATCAAGAAGCGGCTCGCCGCCGAGCATGGCATCAGCCATGCCACCGTCGAACCGGAATTCGGGCACTGCGCCGACGACGATGACGATCACGACCACAGTCATGACCACGCGCATCACACGGCGCCGCATCGCGGTCACTATCACTGATGGATCGCGATACACGCAACGCGGCGCTCGGCGCCTTCTGGGTGCTGCTCATCTTCGGCATCGCCGCCTATTTCCTGCCGCGGGTGATGCTGGCGGCGGGCAGCGTCTCGACCGTTCTGGCCGGAATCATCGCGGCCGTCTTCATGGTGGCGATTTTCGTCGTGTTTTGGCTGCGCGGGCGCAGCCAGCGTAAGAAGGGTCCCTGACATGCGCGTGTTGATTACGGGCGCCGCCGGCATGGTCGGCCGCAAGCTCATTGCCCGGCTGGCCAAGGACGGGCAACTGCGTGGCCGCAAGATCAGCGCGCTCGACCTGCACGATATCGTGGCGCCCGAGCCGCCCGCGCTCGCAGGCGTCGATGTCTCCATCCACACTGGCGATCTCGCGGCACCTGGAGCAACCGCTAGCCTGGTCGCTTCGCGCCCCGATGTGATCTTCCATCTGGCCGGCATCGTGTCGGGCGAGGCTGAAGCCAATTTCGACCTCGGCTACCGCGTCAATCTCGACGGCACGCGCGCGCTGTTCGATGCCGTGCGGCTGGCGGCGTTCGCGCCGCGCCTCGTCTTCACCTCGTCGATCGCCGTGTTCGGCGCGCCGTTCCCGGACGTCATCCCGGACGAGTTCCACCCGACGCCGCTGACCTCCTACGGCACGCAAAAGCAGATGAGCGAGGCGCTGCTTGCCGACTACACGCGGCGCGGTTTCTTCGACGGCATCGGCATCCGGCTGCCGACCATCTGTGTCAGGCCGGGAAAGCCGAACAAGGCGGCCTCGGGGTTCTTCTCCGGCATCATCCGCGAGCCGCTGAGCGGCCAGGAAGCGATCCTGCCGGTGCCACGCTCGGTGCTGCATACGCACGCCAGCCCGCGCTCGGCGGTGAACTTCCTGATCCATGCGGCGGAGCTCGACGGCGCCGCCGTCGGGCCGCGGCGCAACCTCACCATGCCTGGTGTTGCCGTGACGGTCGGCGAGCAGATCGAGGCGCTGGAGCGGGTCGCCGGCTCAAAGGTGGTGAAGCTGATCCGCGAGCAGCCCGACGAAACCATCTGGGCGATCGTCAAGGGCTGGCCGACCCGCTTCGAGGCGCGCCGCTCGAGGGAACTCGGCTTTGCCGCCGAGACCAGCTTCGACGAGATCATCCGCGCCCATATCGAGGACGAGCTGGGCGGCAGGCTCGCAGGATAGTCGAAGCGCCTGGTCAGGCTGCCAGGCTGGCCGAGAGAAGCAGCAGGCCGACCAGGAAGATGAAGGCCGCGCCGCCGATCTCGACGATGGCATGGATACGGTTGCCCATGCGGCCATCGCCGGCGAAATAGACCGCCCAGTTCTTGGCCGTCACCGCGAGCGTCGCCAGCGCCGAGACGGTGATGGCGGTGCCGATCGACATGGCGAGCACCGACAGCAGACCGCCGAGCCAGAGCCCGTTGAGCAGGGCGAAGCTCAGCACGATCAGCGCGCCGGAGCAGGGGCGGATGCCGACGGCCGCCACCGCCGACCATGCCGTGCGCCAGTCGAAATTGTCGCCCGACAGCAGCGCCGGATCGGGCGCGTGCGAATGGCCGCAGGTCTCGCAGATTTCACCGGCGGCGTGGTCGTGATGGTGATGATCATGCGCACTGTGGTCGTGATGATGGTGCGCGCCGTGGTCATGGGCATGTGTATGGTGGTGGTCGTGGTCATCATGGTCGTGAACATGAAGCGCGTGCGCCGAATGGGCGTGCGCGGCGTGCGAATGGCCCGCGTGTGAATGACCGGCATGCGAGTGGCCGGCATGCGAGTGACCAGCATGAGCGGCCGAAAGGCTGTAGGCCGGGCCGGCGCCGAACAGGCGGCGGATGGCCGGACCCGCCTTGCGCCAGAGCAGCCAGGCGCCGAACAGGGTGACCAGCACATAGCTCGAGATTTCCAGGAACCATGCCGCGTCTGTCATCGAAATGGCGGTGCCGCGCAGCACGAAATAAGCGAGCATCATGACCACGACCGCCGTCAGCCCCTGCAGCAGCGCCGAGACGAAGGACAGCATGATGCCGCGCTTCAGCGCCACTTCATTGGCGACCATGTAGGACGAGATCACCGCCTTGCCGTGTCCGGGGCCGGCGGCGTGGAAGATGCCGTAGGCGAAGGAGAGGCCGATCAGCAGCCACAGCTTGCTGCCGTCCTCGCGCATGGCTTTCATGGCGGCGGCAAGTGAATGGTAGAATTCCTGCTGCCTGAGATTGATCCACATCAGGATATGGGCGAAGGGGCCGGAGGTGGAGGGCGCCATGCCGTCATTGGTGCCGATGCCGAGCGAGCTCTGGGCATGGGCGGCGCCCGGCAAATGCGTCATCACCAAGGCGGCGGCAAGCAGGCCGAGTGCCAAACGCAGAAACGGTTTCATCACCGATCTATCCTTCCGGCGGGCAGTTCAGTTCGAGCTTGGTGGCGAAGATCTTGCTCATGTCGGTGCCTGTCGGATCGTTGAAGAACGCTTCCGTCAGGGTCTTCTGGTTCTCGGCGATCGCCTCGTCCGGATCGGGACGCACGACCTTCTTGGTGCAGGTCGAAGGCAGGCCCTCGATGGTGAGGTTCGCATCGTCGGTGAAGTCGATCGCCGTGTAGAAAGTCGGGTCATAGACGCCGATATCGATCTTGCCGGTGAGTTTGATCGGCACCTTCGGTTCGGATTCGAACAGGATGATCAGCTGGTCGTTGTCGAAATTGGCCATCAGATGCGGGGGAGGGGCCATCGCCACGTCCTTGCCGTCCTGGGTGACGAGCTGGAAATAGTTGAACTCCGCCAGCGAGGAATGGACGGTGTCGGCCACTTCCTTCAGCTCCTTGTCGTCAAGCTTCAGGTCGGAGTTCTTGTCGAACTCCATCATCACCGTACTCGAAAACAGGTCGTCAAAACGCCAGAGATGGCGCAATGCTTTCACACTTTGGTGATCCTCGCTCAGGATGACGTCGAGGCGGGCCTCGGCGAAGACGTGGGGGTGCACCTGGGCCGGTTCGACCGCCGCCAAAGTCGCCGCCATGGCCGAAGCCAGCATGATTGCTTGCCGTTTCAGGTGCATTTGTGGATGGCGATTCCGTGGATTTATGTGGCAGCCGAGAGTTACCAGAAAGGGGGCGAAATTGGGACCATGCGCCCCACCGGCGTGTCAGGCGCTTTCGCGAGTCCTGAACCACTGCACCAGGAAATCGACGAAGACGCGCACCTTGGCCGGTAGATAGCGCCGGTGCGGATAGACGGCGAAGATGCCGCTGCCGGACAGCAGGCGATCGTCCAGCGCGGTCACCAGCCGGCCGCTTTCGATCTCGGGCGCGGCGATGAAATCGGGCAGAATGGAAAAGCCCAGTCCGGACACCGCCGCGGCCCTCGCCGTCATCGGGCTGTTGACCTCGATCGGACCGGACACCGCAACGCTCACCGTATCGCCGGTGTCGCCCTTGAACGGCCAGTTGGTCAGCCAGCGGCCATTGGTGTCGATGATGCAGGGCATGCGTGCAAGGTCCTGCGGACGCATCGGCATGCCGTGCTTGGCGACCAGTTCCGGCGAGGCGCAGAGCCGCACCGAAAATGGCGCCAGGCGCCTGGCGATCAGCGAGGAACTCTCCAGCCTGGAGATGCGCACGGCGAGGTCGAAGCCCTCCTCGACCAGGTCGACGAAGCGGTCGTCGAGGTGGATGTCGAGCACGATGTCGGGATGCTCCTTGGCGAAGTCGATCAGCGACTGGCCGATCGGCGCGTCGGCGAAGGTGCGCGCCGCCGAAAGCTTGATGCGGCCGCGCACGTCGCCGGAGGATTCGCGCACCGCGTCGGCCAGGCTGTCGACCTCGCGCACGATCTCGGAGGCGCGCCGGTAATAGGTATGGCCGGCCTCGGTCATCGAGAACTGCCTGGTGGTGCGGTTCAGGAGCAGCGCGCCGAGTTCGTCTTCCAGCTCGCGCACATATTTCGACAGCAGCGCCTTGGAGCGGCCGATCTTGCGCGCGGCGGCCGAAAAGCCTTCGGCCTCGACCACGTCGATGAAGGCGCGCATGCGGGTCAGCGTGTCCATGGCTCAGGCCTTTCGTGCGGCGTCGAGGACTTTGCGGCCGAGCCGTATCAGGGCAACGTCGCTTCCGGAAGGGCCAAGCAGCGACAGGCCGAACGGTGCGCCGTCGACCGATCCGAGCGGCAGCGTGATCTGCGGGAAGCCGGACAGGCCTGAAAGGCACAGCAGATGCAGGGCCCTTTCGCGGTAGGTCTGCAGCTGTTCCGGCGTGCTTTTGACCAGCGGCGCCGGCCCCGGAACCGTCGGCAGGACAAGGAAGCCGTGGCTGCCGAGCAGGCCGGCGAGTTCGGCGCGGAAGGCCAGCCGGCGTGCCGTTTCGGTTTCGACCGTCCTGGCATCGACGGCCCGGCCGAAGCCGAAACGCTCGTCGACGCCCGGTCCGAGACCGCGATCGCCGCTGGCGATCCAGCCGCCATGCTCCCGCCAGGCCTCGAAGGCCTGCAGGCGGCGAAAGCACCAGTAGAGTTCGTCGGGGAAGGACGCGAAACTGTATTCCACCTGCGCCGGCTCGCCGATGACGGACGCTGCGAGCGTCTTCATCCTGGCATATTCCGCGGCCTCGGCCGGGCCCGAAACGAAAGCGTCCAGCCAGCCGATCGACAGCGGCCGGTTGAGCGCATGGTGGTGCGGGTCGCGGCCGAGCAGCAGCTTGCCGACCGCCTCGTAAGTCTCGATGTCGTCGGCGAACCAGCCGAAGGTGTCGAAGCTCGGCGCGAGCTTCATGGCGCCGTCGAGCGGGATGCGGCCGTGGGTGGCGCGTAGCCCGATCAGGCCGCAGAAGCTCGCCGGCGCGCGGATCGAGCCGCCGGTGTCGGAGCCGGTGGCGATGTCGGCGAGCTTGCCGGCCACCGCAGCCGCGGACCCCGATGACGAGCCGCCGGTGACGCGCTCGGGCGCGGCGGGGTTCACCGGAAAGGGAAAATGCGCGTTCTGGCCCATCAGCGAGAAGGCGAGCTCGTCGGTCTGGGTCTTGCCGACGAATCGCGCGCCAGCGTCGAGAATCATCCGCACCGCCGGAGCCGTCTGCGAGGCGGCGTGGGCGTCGGCGAATTTGCTCGGATTGCCGCAGCCGGTGCGATAGCCGGCAACGTCGTAGATGTCCTTGACGGCCAGCCTCAGCCCGGCCAGCGGGCCAAGTTCCGCATTCGCGACAGGCATTTGGCGGAGGTTGAGGAAGGCGTTGAGCGGTCCGTGCGTGCCTGTCATCGTTCGATATCCGGATACGGTGATGCGTAGATTGTTCGATGCCGGAAATTTTACAACCGGCGATACGATTTTTATTGATTGTGAAACCCTTCGCTCCTATATCGCGCTTGCCCAAAGTCGCACGTGCCTGTGGGTGTCCGCCGATCCTCGAATGGTGAGGGCAATCGGTAAGGTAACTGGAGCTAACCCCTCCAGTCGGTTTAGCGGCCAACCGCCAGACCGAGGACACCTTGAAGCAACGACGGTGCGGGCCTTTCTGGTGTTCTGCCGGTCGTCCAAAGACCGGGGTTACTGAAGAGGCACACCTTCATTGCCGGCAGTGCGGACGGGTCTCCCATCCAAGCCAAGGCAGACAAAGCGAACCGAGGCCGGGCAAGGCCAAGGTTCACCGCCGCGAGACGGCGTTTCATGGTTCCGGGGTCTCCACCGGCTGGTCCCATGGATTTCCGTCCCGCCTTTGTCCACCGCGTGTTCGCGAGGCCGAGAGCCCGCGTCCCCGCAGCCTTTGTGCGCGCCGCAAGGCGCTTATGGAGAGACCCCGATGGCTACCCAGCGCATCCTCGATTTCCTCGCCACCCGACGTCCGAACGGCCCGTGCCTCGTCGTCGACCTCGATGTCGTGCGCGACAATTTCCGCGCCTTCGAGAAGGCGTTGCCCGATTCCAAGATCTACTATGCGGTGAAAGCAAACCCGGCGCCGGAGATCCTGCGCCTGCTTGCTGCGATGGGCTCGTCCTTCGACACCGCATCCGTTGCCGAGGTCGAGATGGCCATGGACGCCGGTGCGCCGGCCGACCGCATCTCCTTCGGCAACACCATCAAGAAGGAGCGTGATATCGCACGCGCCTTCCAGCTCGGCATCCGCCTGTTCGCGGTGGACTGCGTCGAGGAGGTCGAGAAGATCGCTCGTGTCGCTCCCGGCGCGCGCGTGTTCTGCCGCGTGCTGACCGACGGCGAAGGCGCCGAATGGCCGTTGTCGCGCAAGTTCGGCTGCGTGCCGGCAATGGCGGTCGACGTGTTGCGCCATGCCAAGGCGCTCGGCCTCGACGCCTATGGCGTTTCGTTCCATGTCGGCTCGCAGCAGACCGATCTGTCGGCCTGGGACCGCGCGCTGGGCGATGCCAAGAAGGTGTTCTCGACGCTCGCCGACGAAGGCATCGTCTTGAAGATGGTCAATATGGGCGGCGGCTTCCCGACCCGTTACCTGAAGGACGTGCCGGTGGCGCAGGCCTACGGCCAGGCGATCTTCTCGGCGCTGCGCAAGCATTTCGGCAACGCGCTGCCCGAGACGATTATCGAGCCGGGCCGCGGCATGGTCGGCAATGCCGGCGTCATCAAGTCGGAAGTCGTGCTGATCTCGAAGAAGGCCGACAACGACAATGTGCGCTGGGTGTTTCTCGACATCGGCAAGTTCGGCGGCCTCGCCGAGACCATGGACGAGGCGATCCGCTATCCGATCGTCACTGCCCATGACGGCACCGAAACCGCGCCTTGCGTGCTCGCCGGTCCGACCTGCGATTCGGCCGACGTGATGTACGAGAAGACGCCCTATCCGTTGCCCCTGTCGCTGACCATCGGCGACGAGGTGCTGATCGAAGGCACCGGCGCCTACACGACGACCTATTCCTCGGTCGCCTTCAACGGCTTCGAGCCGCTCCGATCCTACGTGATCTGACCGGTTCGCAAGAACCGTTCAGATCATCCCAGGTGGGCGCCTGTCGCCCACCCGGGTTCGCCTGTGGAACAGATCTCCGCTCGTGAAGGATCGCGGACATGGAATACCTGAACAAATCGGCCATCGCGGCCACCGACATTGCCCCCTCATCCGGCCCTTCGGATCAGCTCTTCTTCGCGGGGGAGAAGAGCCCGATGGCAGCACTTGCGCCCTCCCTTGCCCAATGGGCACAGGCTGGCTCGCGCGGCGAGCCGGGTGAGGGGGCCTCACAGGCTCCGGCATTCGCCATCGTGGCGGAAAGCGCGGGCGATATCGAGGCGCGCGAGGATCTGCTCGACCGCGCAATGGGGGCCGGCCGCCGCAAGAAGTCGTCGGAGAAGCTGCGGCGCGGCCGCCGGCCTTCGGAAGGCCTGGCTTTCGTCGCACGCGATGCCTCGGGCGCGGTCCTCGGCACCGTGCGGCTCTGGGATGTGACGTTGGGCGAAGGCGGTCCGGCGGCACTTCTGCTCGGACCGCTCGCCGTCGAACCCGCGCTCAAGGGCGCCGGTGTCGGCTCGGCGCTGATGCGCCATGCGGTGACCGAAGCGGCGCGCCTCGGCCATGGCGCCATCCTGCTCGTCGGCGACGCTCCTTACTACGGGCGCTTCGGCTTCTCGGCGGCGAAGACCGGCGCGCTCGCCATGCCAGGCCCCTATGAGCGGCACCGGCTGCTGGCGCTGGAACTGGTGGAAGGCGTGCTCGACGGCGCCCACGGCACGCTCAAGGCCGCGGGACGCAAGCAGAAGGCGCAATCGCTGGCCGCCTAGAGCATGGTCCCAAAGAGTGGGAGCCGGTCAGGCAAGACCATGGTCAAACCAAAAGAAAACGCCGCCCATCGAGGCGGCGTTTTGCTTTAATCCGGGCGATGCCGTCAACCGAGCAGCTGGCTGAGCGCCATGGCGACGGTCATGTCGCCTTCGATCTTTATCTTGCCGGACATGAAGGCCATGGTCGGGTTGAGGTCGCCGGCGATCAGCGAGTCCAGATCGTCGAGCGACAGCTTCACGGTGCAGTCGGTCGGGGCATCCGTGGTAGAGACCGTGGCGCCGTCGATGACGATGACGCCATCTCCGCCGGTGTCGAACTTGACCGAATGCTCGAAGCCCGCGCTTGCCACGCGCGACTTGATCCGGTCGGCAATCTCCTGAACGCTCATGCGGTTCTCCTCGTTTCCGTTGCGTTGATGCGCGGCGGCGCTCTTGCCCGGCGCATGTCGCGATCATGATCGCTGACGCATATAGCTTCGCGTTGACGTTTACGTCAACGTGGCGACGATGCGTCATCTCGCATCACCTTGGCGTGGTCAATGGCGAATACGGCTCCGCCGCGGTCAGTGCTGCTTGAAGGCCTTGGTCATCTCCGACGCCGTCTCGCCGGCGCCCTTGCGGCGGCGAATGGCATTGTCGCGGATCTCGTCCTTGGACAGGAAGTTGACCTGGTCGATCAGCACCTCATGCACCAGTTCGACGCCGACACGGGCGTTGATGCTGTCGTGGATGGCCTTGCGGAAGGCATCGAGATCAATCGTGTCCTTCTTGGTGAAATCGATCTGCGGGTTGGCGTAGAGATAGGAGTAGACTTGGTCGGTGATCAGCGCCTGGGCCGGAATCGACAGCTTCTTTATCTGCTCGGGCTCGACTGTGTAGACGAGCTTGGTCAGGAAATAGCCGTCGATCCTGGCGTCGCGGATCAGCGGCACCGAGATGATGTCGGTCTTGACGTAGTCGAGGCCGCCCAGCATCGGCTTCGGCGTCTCGCCGACGCCGGCCTTGCCTGCAGCCTGGAACGAATAGAACACGGCGCCGAGCGTCGCTGCGCAAATCCAGATCGCGGCGGCGATGAACTTGATCACCGGTCTTTCCCTCGCGTGGCCCTGGCGGCCGGGATCATGCTCTTGCCCAGCCGAACTCGCCGGCCGAATAGGTGCCGTCGGCCTCGGCGCGCTGGATGGCGCTCTTCAGCAAATTGGCGACCTCGTTGACGGCGTTGAGATGGGCAAGGATCGCGGCCTCGTTCTTGGCCAGCTTCTGGCGCAACCGCGCCAGCCCTTCGCGATGCTGCTCCAGGAATTCGATCTCGTTTGCGCCCTTCATGGCGCGGGTCAATTCATAGAGGTAGCGGCTCTTGCGGGCGTTGGATGCCTTGAGGTCGAAACCGGTGCTGGCGCGGATACCCGCCGTCTCCTCGTCGACCGCCTCCTCGATGCGGCCGATGATGGCGGCAAGGTTTCCGGGGCGCGCGAACGGGATCGGCGCTTCCGAGGTCCGCGCCGGCAGGTTGGAGAATTCGGATTGGTCGGCCATGAGGCTCCCTAGATTTTCGTATCGGTTTCTATGGTCGTATCGTCGCCGGTCATCGACCGCGCGGCCTGGCGCTGCAACTCCTGCACCATGGACGTCGACAACCGGGTCTGCTGGTCGATCTCGGCCTTCTCCGGCCCACCCGAAACCGGGCCGACCGGCACGGTGCGCTTGCCGTCCTTGTAGTGGTCGGCGAGCATCGACCTGGCGATGCCGATGCCGCCGCGCTCGGCCATGACATTGGCCAGCTGCTCGGCCAACTGCGATTTCCACATGTCGCCGGCGAGACCCTTGCCGTACACGCCCTCGGTGTCCTTGGGCATCATGTTCTGGATGAAGGTCTGCAGCACCATCGCCTCGAAGCGCTGGAACTTCTTCTCCGGGTTTGTCGCCTCGGCCTTGTCCGCGGTGGCTCGCGAAAGCATGGTGCCGGCGGTGTCGACCGAAAAGGTGCCCGTGGCGCCACCGGAGCGCCTTGCCAGTGCGGCCCGCGCGGCCTCGACGTCCGTCGGCTCGGCGGCGCGGGCGACGTCCAGGACGATGTCACTGGGTGGAGAGATTGCCAAAAAAGTCCGCCTTTTGCCGGTTTTCGTGGCAGCGACAATGGCGCAACAAGCTTGCGGCAGGCTTGCGAAAGCGGCGTCTCCACAACTGAGGTTTCCGATAGCACTGGGTGCAGAATGCAGATTGTCGAGCGATTTCAACTCAGTGGCCGCGGTCTTGTCGTAATATGCGATCGACCTACCGACTTCCCGGCGGGCGGAAACCTCAAGGCTACGATCGCCCGGCCCGACGGCTCCAAAGTCATCACGACTGCGTCAAAGGAATATGGCTATCGGAGCGAACCTCCACACGAGTTCGAGGCGTTCGTGCTGAAGGGACTTGACCTGTCTGATGTGCCAGACGGCAGCGCCGTTGAGTTCGGCTTGTGACCGCAGCCTACGAGGGTTCGTTGCGCTTCTGGGCGATGAGATCCAGCCGCTCGCGGTCGGTGCGTTCGCGCTCGTCGCGGCGGCGCACGTCCTTGTAGGCGCGCTCTACCATGTTGGTACGCGCCGTTGCGGTGGCGATCAGGCTCGCTTCCTGCCTGGCGCTCTCCAGGCTTGCCTCCTGGCGGACCAGGGCATTGGCGATGCGGCGATGGTAGAGGTCGGGGAACAGGGCGGCCAGCGACCGGTCAGCGTCGAAATGCTCGACCAGTTCCTTTGCCTCGGCCTCGGCCGCTCCCGCCTGCGCCAGGAATGTCGCATGGCGCGTCTCGTGCAGGGCCTTCAGTTGCTCCTGCACCAGCACCAGTTTCCGCAGCCGTTCCTTGCGCGTGGTCATTGCGTCACCGGGCGAGCGTCAGGTCGACAAAGCCGTCGACGAACAGCGACAGCATGGTGGCGATGGCGAAGTAGAAGAGGATCAGGCCGCCGGCGATGACGAAGGGCAGCGAGATGAAATAGACGGGGATCTGCGGCGTCAGCTTGTTGACGAACCCGATCGTCAGATTGACCAGGATGGCATAGGCGACGAAGGGGCTGCCGAGGCGGATGACCAGGAAGAAGGTGTCCGACACGGTGTCGGTGAGATCGACGAGCGCGGCCTGCGGATTGAAGAAGACGTTGACTGGCGCCACCGTGTAGGAGGCGACCAGCGCGCGCACGATCTCGTGGTCGAAATCGAAGACGAAGAGCAGGAGCAACGCCGAGAACGAGATGATGGCGGCAAGCGCCGCTTGCGGCTCCGGCTCCTCGATCGCCGGGCCGCCGGCGCCGCCATAGCCGATCAGCGTGGCGATGGCCGAGCCCATGAAGCGCAGCGCCTCCATGTAGAGCCGGGTCATTGCGCCGATCAGCCCGCCGACCAGAAGTTCCGAGACGATCATCGGCGCCAGGACCTGCGGTCGCGGGTCGACATACGGGTAGATGCGGTCCCAGAGGAAGGCGAGCAGGCCGCCGGTGGCGGCGACCGACACGAACAGTCGGACCTGGATCGGCACGCGCGCGCTGGAGAGGCCGGGCATCAGCATGAAACAGGCGCCGATGCGGCAGAAGGCGAGGAAGGCGGCGATGACGACGCCTTGCGAGAGCGCGCTCACGAGATCGTCCCGAGCACCTTGATCTCGACGCCCTTGGCGATCTCGACATGGGAGAGAACGGGGAGCGTGGTGAACAGGCGCTCGATGATCATGCGCACATAGGGGCGCGCGTCCGGCGCGGTGACCAGCACGAAGCGCTCGCCGGCCTCGAGATGCTTGCGGATCGCCTTGGTGGCGTCCTGGCCGAACTCCTCCAACTGGCGCGGATCGATGTCGAACTCGCGCACCTCGCCCTTGGCATCGCGCTTGAGGCTCTGGTGGAAGGCGAGGTCCCAGCGGTTGCCGAGGCGCAGCACCTTGAGCATGCCGCCCTCGGAAAGATCGCCGCAGATTTGCTGCGCCATGCGGATGCGCACGTGCTCGACGATCTGCTCGGTGCGGCGCACATGCGGCGCGATCTCGGCGATGGCCTCGATGATCAGGTGCAGGTTGCGGATCGAGACGCGCTCGGCGAGCAGAAGCTTCAACACCGCCTGCAGGCCGGGATAGGAGATGTGCGAGGTGCAGATCTCGTCGGCGAGCTTGCGGTATTCCGGATCCTGCCTTTCGAGCAGCGCCTTCATGTCCTTGTAGGAGAGGAGCTGCGGCAGGTTGTTGCGGATCACCTCGGAGAGATGAGTGAGCAGCACCGACATGTTGTCGGCATAGGTGTAGCTCTCGCGCTTCAGGTCCTCGGCGAAGGTCTCGAGCACCGAGAAGGCGCGCATGCCGAAGGCCGGCTCACGGATCTCCTCGCCGGGCAGCTCCGGCACGTCGCGGGTGCCGAGCAGCACCATGATCTCGCCGACGCGCATCTGGTATTCGGCGACCACCGTGCCATGGACCTTGATCTGATAGCTTTTCGGCGGAATGGCGAAGTCGTCGGCGACACGCACTTCCGGCACCACGAAGCCGTATTGTTGGGCGAACTTCTTGCGCATCTTGGCCATGCGGAAGACCAGTTCCTGGTGCGACACCAGCAGCCGCGTCGACAGCTGCTTGCCGATCAGGAGCTCGATCTCGGCGGTGGTCAGCGAGGCCTTGACCGAGTTCTTCTCTTCCTCGGCCTTCTTGGCCTTCTCCTCATCCTTCAGCGCTTCGGCGGCAGCCATGGCGCGATTCTGGCGCATCGGAATGACGTAGCCGAGCGCCGCCATGCCGCCGGCCAGGGCAAAGAATGGGAACAGCGGCAGGCCGGGCATCAGGCCCAGGATGACCAGAAGGAACGCCGCGACATAGAGCGCTCGCGGATGGGCGCCGAGCTGGCCGAACACGGCCTGGTTGGTTGAGCCGCGGGTGCCGCCCTTGGAGACCAGCATGCCGGCGGCGAGCGAGACGATCAGCGCCGGGATCTGGGTGACGAGGCCGTCGCCCACCGACAGCTTGATGAACACGTCGGCGGCTTCGCCCATGCCCATGCCGTGGCGGATATAGCCGATGGCGATGCCGCCGACGATGTTGATGGCGGTGATGATGAGGCCGGCGATGGCGTCGCCGCGCACGAATTTCGAGGCGCCGTCCATCGAGCCGAAGAAGGAGGATTCCTCTTCCAGCTCGCGGCGGCGCAGCTGCGCGGTCTTCTCGTCGATCATGCCGGCGGACAGGTCGGCGTCGATCGACATCTGCTTGCCGGGGATGGCGTCGAGGGTGAAGCGGGCGCCAACCTCGGCGATACGGGTTGCGCCCTTGGTGATGACGATGAAGTTCACCACGATCAGGATCAGGAAGACGATCAGGCCGATGACGAAATCGCTCGACATCACCAGCTTGGAGAAGCCCGAGATGACATAGCCGGCCGCATGCGTGCCTTCATTGCCGTGCGACAGGATCATGCGCGTGGTGGCGATGTTGAGCGACAGCCTGAGCATGGTGGCGATCAGCAGAACGGTCGGGAAGGACGAGAAGTCGAGCGGCCGCTGGATCCACAGCGCCACCATCAGGATCAGCACCGACAACGCGATCGAGAAGGCGAGGCCGATGTCGATGAGGAAGGCCGGGATCGGCAGGAAGAGCACCGCCAGGATGACGACGATGCCCAGCGCGAAGAAGACGTCGCGACCGTTCTTGGCCGCCACTCCGGCCGGAATGCTTTCGCTGATCGCCATTTCGTCCTCAAGCCTTCACCCTGCCGAACGCGCGGCAGCCCTTCGAGCCTAACCAGCCAAGCTTGCGCGAGGGTGGGAGACTGGCTACTGCCGAAAGGCCGCGCGCAACGTTCAGAAGGGAAGCCCGCATGCTCGTGATCATCGGCACCGTCCGCCTGCCGGCGCACAGGCTGGACGAGGCAAGGCCAACTATGGCGAAGATGGTGGCGGCGAGCCGGGCCGAGCCTGGCTGCCTCGAATATTCGTACGCGCAGGACGTCCTCGACGCCGGGCTGATCCGAGTCACGGAAGTGTGGAGCGACAGGGCCGCGCTCGAGGCGCATTTCCGCTCGCCGCACATCGCCGACTGGCGCGCGAGCTGGGCCTCGCTCGGCATCGGCGAGCGAAATCTCGTGCTCTACGAAGCTGGCGACGCCAGGCGGACCTGATCCGGGCAGTCTTCCTCGATATCATCTCGATCACGCAGCGCCAAAATGGCGCCACAAGCAGTCGGCATTGCGATTGCCACGCAATGCCGCCGGGCGTATCAGGCTCGGCAACCCACCATCCCCTCGGACTATCGGCGAGCCGCTCCGGTGCCTGCCAGAAACCATAGCCAAGTCTATGCCCGCCGGCTTCGCGCGGTGCTGATCCGATCGATCCCGCTGCTCGAAGCGCGCGGCATCGCCATCGTCGTCCTTGCGGGCGTCGTCGGCGTGATGTCGGGCGCGCTGGTCACCGGCATGAGCGCGCTGGTGCAAGGCATGCACTGGCTGCTGTTCGGCGTGCAGCCGGGCGGCCGGCTGTCGGCGATGTTCTCGCTGGCAAGCCCGGTGCAGGCGCTGATCCCGGCGATCGGCGGCATCCTGCTCGGGCTGACCGTGATCTGGCTCAGGAAGCGCAAGTTCCGCACCCCGGTCGACCCGATCGAGGCCAACGCGCTCTATGGCGGGCGCATGTCGCTCACCGACACGTTCATCATCGCCGGACAGACAATGCTTTCCAGCGGCTTCGGCGCCTCGGTCGGGCTGGAGGCCGGCTACACGCAGGTCGGCTCGGGCCTGGCGTCGCGACTGGCGCGCGCCTTCCGGCTGCGCCGCAACGACGTCCGCATCCTCGTCGGCTGCGGCGCCGCCGGCGCCATCGCCGCCGCCTTCGACGCGCCGCTGACCGGCGCCTTCTATGGCTTCGAACTGATCATCGGCATCTATTCGGTCGCCAATGTCGCACCGGTGATGACGGCGGCGATCTGCGCATCGCTGACCGCCGAGGTGTTCGGCGTCGTGCCGTTTCCGCTGGAACTGTCCGGCCTGCCGGCGCTGACCGCCAGCCAGTACATCCCGTTCCTGCTGCTCGGCCTGCTCGGCGGCGCCGCCTCGATCGCCATCATGCATCTGGTCAGCCTGATCGAAAACGCCTTTGCCCGTCTGTCGGTCGACGCCTCGCTGCGACCCTTCATCGGCGGCATCCTCGTCGGGCTGCTCGGGCTGGTCACGCCACAGGTGCTGTCCAGCGGCCATGGCGCGCTGCATCGCGAGTTCGCGATGAACTATGGGCTTGGTGTCGTCGCCAGCGTCTTCGTGCTGAAGCTGGCGGCGTCGGCGATCTCGCTGGGCTCGGGGTTTCGCGGCGGCCTGTTCTTTGCCTCGCTGTTCCTCGGCGCGCTGCTCGGCAAGGTCTTCGCCGGGGTGATGGCCATCGCCTCTCCAGCGACCGGCATCGATCCGGCGGTGGCAGCTGTCGTCGGCATGACGTCGCTCGCCGTCGGCGTGGTCGGAGCGCCGCTGACGATGACCTTCCTGGCGCTGGAATCGACACGCGACCTGACGCTCACCGGCGTCGTCCTGGCGGCCTCGATCATGGCGGCGATCCTGGTGCGCGAGACCTTCGGCTACTCCTTCTCGACCTGGCGCTTCCACCTGCGCGGCGAGTCCATCCGCAGCGCCCACGACGTCGGCTGGATGCGCAGCCTCACGGTCGGCTCGATGATGCGCAAGGATGTCCGCACCATCGATGCCGCAACGACGCTCGATGCCTTCCGCAAGGCGGTGCCGCTGGGCTCGGCCCAACGCGTCATCGCCGTGGACGAGGGCCAGCACTATGTCGGCGTGCTGATCGTGGCGGAACTGCACAGCGAGCTTTCGGATAGCGAGACTCCGGTGAGTGCGCTGGCCGAGTTCAAGGATGCGGTGCTGGTGCCCTCCATGAACGTCCAGTCAGCCGCCGAAACCTTCCAGCGCGCCGGCGCCGAGGAGCTGGCCGTGGTCGAGGATTTCGCCGATCGTGTCGTGCTCGGCTTGCTGACCGAAAGCCATCTGATGCGGCGCTATGCCGAGGAACTCGACAAGGCGCGACGCGATCTGTCCGGCGAAGGGTAGCGGGATCTCCCCACGCATATCTTGCCGATCCGCCGTCGCGCCTTCTGCCGCCGCGGTATCCCTCCAGCCTGAAATCTGGCCCACACGTTGGTGCGAGCCTGGCGCCACGCGCGGCTTGCCGGTTGTACAGTGGTACTGTACAGTCTGTTAAGTGACGTGAGGAGACGGCATGCGCAAGGCTTCCGGCCAGGCTTCGGCAAAGACGGGCGACGCATCGGCCGCGGCGCATGCCCATCAGGTGCTTGGCATGCGCCTCAAGACCCTTCGGCTTGCCCGCAGGCTGTCGCTGCGGGAGCTAGCCGAGGCAACCGGAACCAGCGCCAGCTTCATCAGCCAGCTCGAACGCGGCCTGACCGGCGCCAGCACCGCCTCGCTCAACCAGATGGCTTCGGCGCTCGGCGTCAGCGTGGCAATGCTGTTCGAGGAGAGCGCAACGCAGAACCATGGGGTTTTGAGACGCAGCGAGCGGCCGAGCCTGCCGCCCAGCGACGGCTGCCGCAAGATGCTTTTGTCGCGTCCGCCGCTGAGCGACATGGAAGTCTATGTCGGCGAATTCGACATTGGCGGCTCGACCGGGCCCGATCTCTACACCCATGGCGACGCGCACGAGATGCTCATCGTGCTGCGCGGCATCGTCGAGGTCTCGCTCGGCGAGGCGCGCCACGTGCTCGAGGAAGGCGACAGCATCGAATACACGACCTCGACGCCGCATCGCAGCGAGAACATCGGCGGCGGCCGCGCCGAAGTGATGTGGATCATCGCGCCGCCGACCTCGGCACGCGCCGAGCTCGACCAATACACGGCCTGGAAACCGCTCGCGGCCAGGTAGTTCCGATCAGAACGCGGGTAGCAATGGGAGAATGACAGTCATGCTGAATTCGAAATGTTTGGCGCTTGGCGCCGCGATGGTGCTCAGCCTGCTGGGCACCGCCGCGATGGCGCAGGAGAAGCCGGTCGCGGGCGCGGTGAAGGAAGGTTCGCTCAAGGGCAAGACCCTGACGTTCGTCTCCTTCGGCGGCATCTACCAGGACGGCCAGGTGGCCGCGCTCAAGGAGTTCGTCGACAAGTCCGGCGTCACCTTGCTCAATGACGGTCCGACGGAGATCGCCAAGCTGCAGGCGCAGGTGGAATCGGGCAACGTCACCTGGGATGTGGTCGACACCGCCGACTTCCCGCCCTACGTCTATTGCGGCAAGCTGTTCCAGAAGCTCGACCTCTCCAAGCTCGACGTCTCGCACATTCCCGAGGGCCAAGTCAGCGAGTGCTCGGTGCCGGCGATGAACTACGGCGTCGTGCTTATGTACAACGCCGAGAAGTACAAGGATAACCCGCCCAAGAGCTGGGCCGACTTCTTCGATACGGCAAAGTTCCCGGGCGTGCGCGGCATCGACGGCTCCGGCGACTTCACCGGCGGCCTGCTGGAGCAGGCCCTCAAGGTCAGCGGCGGCGATCCGAAGGCGATGACATCAGCCGATATCGACAAGGCGATCGATGTGGTCCGCAAGCTCGGCTCCGACACGATCTACTGGAAGACCGGCGCGGAATCGCAGCAGCTCGCCGAGTCCGGCGAGGCCGACATGCTGATGATGTGGACCGGCCGCGCCATGACGGCGGTCAAGAACGGCGCCAAATACGCGCCGGCCTGGCAGGACTGGCTGGTGGTGATGGACCAGATGACCATTCCCGTCGGCGTCAAGGACACGGATGCAGCCTATGCGCTGCTCAACGCCTATCTCGGCAAGCAGTCGCAGGAGGTGCTGACGCAGACGACCTCCTACACGCCGATCAACAATGAGGCGCAGCCGAAGGTCGACACCTCCGTTGCCGCCTTCCTGACCAACACACCCGATCGCCAGAAGCAGGGCTACAAGCAGAACATCAAGTTCTGGGTCGAGAACTTCCAGGTGGCGCAGGAGAAGTGGTCCGCGATGATGGCGGGCAACTAAGCGGCGAACGGAGAGAAAGGCCGTGAGCGCGTCCGGGCCGACAAGCAGGTCGGCTGGCCAACCCGCCGCCGAGGGGCGGCCGGGATGGGCATGGAGGCCGTACGCGCTCGCGCTGCCGGCACTCATCCTGCTCGTCGCGGTGATCGGCTATCCGCTGCTCACCATCGTGCTGCGCAGCCTCTCGGAGCCGGAATGGGGCGTGCAGAACTATGCCTGGTTCTTCGGCGCGCCAGTCAATCTCACGGTGCTGCAGCGGACCTTCACCATCTCGGCCTGGGTCACGCTGGTGTGCGTGGTCTCGGCCTATCCTTACGCCTATCTCATGACCGCGGTCGGACCGCGCATCCGGCTGGTGCTGGTGCTCTGCGTGCTGATCCCGTTCTGGGTGAGCGGGGTGGTGCGTACCCTGTCCTGGGTGATCCTGCTGCAGGATTCGGGCGTCATCAATTCGCTGCTGCGCGCGGCCGGGCTGAGCGGCGTCAAGCTGATCCGCACCCAGACCGGCGTGGTGATCGGCATGGCGCAGGTGCTTTTGCCGTTCATGATCCTGCCGCTCTATTCGGTCATGAAGGGCATCGACCTCAGGCTGATGCGGGCGGCGCAGAGCCTCGGCGCACGACCGCTGCGCGCGTTCTTCACCGTCTACCTGCCGCTGTCGCTGCCGGGAGTCTATGCCGGCGCCATCATCGTCTTCATCCTGGCGCTCGGCTTCTACATCACGCCCGCGCTGCTCGGCGGTCCGCGCTCGACCATGCTATCGACGCTGGTGCAGACACAGGTGCTCAGCCTGCTGCAATGGGGCCGCGGCGGCGCGATGGGCGTGGTGCTGCTCGTCGCGACCTTCGTGCTGCTGGCGCTGGCGGCACCCGTGATGCGCTCCAGGCACCGGGATGCGGGGCGGCGCTGATGGAGATGAAGCCGCTCACGCGCCTCGTCCTCGGGCTGGTCTGCCTGCTGGTGGCGATATGGCTGGTGGCGCCGACGCTCGTCGTCGTGCCGATGTCGTTCAATGCCAACAAGTCGCTGGCGTTTCCGCCGCAAGGCTTCTCCTGGCAATGGTACCAGAACTTCGCCACCAGTCCGGAATGGTCCACCAGTTTCCTGAATTCGCTGAAGGTCGCCTCATTGGTGGCGGTGCTGGCGACGGTGCTCGGCACGCTCGCCGCCTTCGGCCTCGACCGCATGAAGGCGCGGCCGGCCAACCTTTTGCGGATGCTGATACTGACGCCGATGGTGGTGCCGGGCGTGGTGCTGGCCATCGGCATCTATGCCGTCTATCTCGACACCCACCTCGTCGGGACGATGCTGGGCTTCGTGCTCGCGCACACCATCCTTGCGCTTCCCTTCGTGCTGATCGCAGTCTCGGCCAGCCTCGAAGTGTTCGACAGGCGGCTCGGGACGGCGGCGGCGAGCCTCGGTGCGGGAGCGCTGACCACGTTCCGCACGGTGACGCTGCCGCTGATCCTGCCCGGCATCCTGTCCGGCCTGCTCTTCGCCTTCGCCACCTCCTTCGACGAGATCGTCGTGTCGCTGTTCATCACCAATCCCTACCTCAAGACATTGCCGGTGCAGATCTTCTCGTCCATCACGCGCGACGCCGACCCGACGGTCGCTGCCGTCGGCACGATCCTTTTGTGCGCCACCACCATCCTGATCGGCGGCGGCATGCTTCTCCTTGGCCGTGAGCGGAAGGGACGCCAATGAACCCGAGGCAGGCGAGCAAGGGCGCCGCGATCGATCTCGAATCGATCAGCAAGGCCTATGGTGGCTTCAAGGCGCTGGACGGCGTCTCGCTGCGCATCGAGCCCGGCGAATTCATGACGCTGCTCGGGCCGAGCGGCTCCGGCAAGACGACGACGCTCAACGTGATTGCCGGCTTCACCGATGTGACCAGCGGCAAGCTTCAGGTCGGGGGCAAAAGCGTCGTCGGCGTGCCGGCGCACAAGCGCAACATCGGCGTCGTCTTCCAGCACTACGCGCTTTTTCCGCACATGACGGTCGGTCGCAACGTCGCCTATCCGCTGACTCTGCGCGGCGTCGACCAGGCAGAGCGCAAGGCGCGCGTGGCAAGGGCGCTCGACATGGTCAAGATGGGCGACTTCGCGCACCGCTATCCGAGCGAACTGTCGGGCGGCCAGCAGCAGCGCGTGGCGCTCGCCCGTGCCATCGTCTTCGACCCGCCGCTGCTGTTGATGGACGAGCCGCTCGGGGCGCTCGACAAGAAGCTGCGCGAGTGGCTGCAGCTCGAGATCAAGCGCATCCACCGCGAGCTCGGCACCACCTTCGTCTATGTCACGCACGACCAGGAAGAGGCGCTGGTGCTGTCGGACCGCATCGCCGTGTTCAATCGCGGACAGATCGAGCAGGTCGGGACCGGCCGGCAACTTTACGATGAACCCGCGACGCTGTTCGTCGGCCGCTTCATCGGCGATTCCACGGTGCTGCGCGGCGAAGCGCGGAGCGACGGCACGAGCACCGCGCTAAGCATCGCCGGCGCGACGGTGACGGCGCCAAAGCGCATCAACGGCGAAGCCAGCCCGGTGATGCTGCTGCGTCCCGAAAAGCTCGCCATCCGCCGGCCCGGCCAGGATGGCGCAAACGGCGCCAACCGGCTGCCGGGGACGATCGCGGAAGCCATCTATCTCGGCTCGGGGTCGAAATACGAAGTCAAGCTCGCCGACGGTTCGACGGCGATCGTGCGCTCGCCGCTGACCGGTGACAGCTTCGACCTCGGCGAACCAGTGGAGCTTTGCTTCGACGGCGCCGATGCCAAGCTCCTGGCCGATGACAGCGCCGCCGATACGACGCTGACCTGATCCCGACCAATCCGCCAATCAATCCGAAGGTCATCCCATGCAAGCCAAGCGCAACGGCGACATATCGTTCTGGTATGCGGATATCGGTGGGGTCCCCGCGTACCGGCCGCCCTTGCCTGGCGATATCGAGGCCGATGTCGCGATCGTCGGCGCCGGCTATACCGGCCTGTGGACCGCCTACTATTTGAAGAAGGCGAGGCCTTCGCTGCGCATCGTGCTGGTCGAGCGCGAATTCGCCGGCTTCGGCGCCTCGGGCCGCAATGGCGGCTGGCTGTCGGGCGGCTTCTCCTGGTCGCGCGAGAAATATCTCAAGACCTCGACCCGGCAGGGCGTGAGCGCCATGCAGGCGGCCATGGCGGGCTGCGTCGACGAGGTCATCCGGGTGGCGACCGCCGAAGGCATCGATGCCGACATCCGCCGCGTCGACAATCTGACGGTGGCCACAAACCCGGCGCAGCTGGAGCGCGCGCGCGAGGAGTGCGAGACGATCCGCGCCTGGGATGTCGATCCGGACCGCGTCGAGATACTCGATCAGGCGGCGACGCGAGCGCGCATTAATGTGCGCAATGTCATGGGCGGCTTCGTCGTCCACGGCCAGGCGCGGGTGCAACCGGCCAAGCTGGTGCGCGGGCTTGCCGCCGCCGTCGAGCGCCTGGGCGTGCCGATCTACGAACAGACGACGGTGAGCGCCATCGCCAAGGGCAGCGTGACGACCGACCGCGGCTCTGTGCGCGCGGAAACCATCATCCGCGCCACCGAGGGCTTTACGGCCGGCATCTCCGGCGAGGAGCGGACCTGGCTGGCGCTCAACAGCGCGCAGATCGTGACCGAGCCGCTGTCGCCCGAGCTGTGGCGCGATATCGGCTGGGAAGGACACGAGCTTCTCGGCAATGCCGCCCATGCCTATTGCTACGCCCAGCGCACGCGCGAGGGGCGCATCACCATGGGCGGACGCGGCGTGCCCTACCGCTACGGCTCACGCACCGACGTCAACGGGCAGACGCAACAGGCGACGATCGACCAGTTGCACCAGATCCTGACGACGCTCCTGCCGCAGACGGCAGGCTGCCGGATCGAGCACGCCTGGTGCGGCGTGCTTGGCGTGCCGCGCGACTGGTGCACGACGGTCGGCCTCGATCCCGCGACCCGCATCGGCTGGGCCGGCGGCTATGTCGGGCTTGGCGTCTCGAGCTCCAATCTGTCTGGGCGCACCCTCGCCGACCTGATCCTCGGCCAGGATACTGAGCTGACGCGACTGCCCTGGGTCAACCGCAACGTGCGGCGCTGGGAGCCCGAACCCTTCCGCTGGCTCGGCGTGCACTCGATGTACCAGCTCTATCATCTCGCCGATCGCCGCGAGGCCGCCGGGCTGGCACACACCTCGAAGCTTGCCGCCTTGGCCGACAGCATCACCGGCCACTAGAGCAGTTCGCAATTCCGGACGGAAAACCGCTGCCGGCTTTTCCCGGAATTGCCTTGATCCATGGAGCCCAACTTGATCGATCTTTCGACTTTCCACGACCTCGCCACGGCCGATATCGGGGCGTTCTCGCCCAAGCCGACCTCGATTGAAGGAGGTCAGATCGAGGCCGTGCGCTCGCTTTTCCAGTCGCCGGACGGGACCATCGATATCGGCATCTGGGAATGCACGCCCGGCCGCTTCACCGCCGATCGTTCAGGCTCGTCGGAGATATGCCACATCATCTCGGGACGGGTGGAAGTGAGCCGCGCCGGCGGCGAGAGGCGCGAGCTCGGTCCGGGCGATCTGCTCGTCCTGCCGCAGGGGTGGAAGGGCGAATGGCTGATCCATGAGACGACGCGCAAGCTCTACATGATCCAGAGCGCCGGCTGATCGGCGGGCGCCGTCAAATCAGTGCTCGATCGGCCCCTTCGGTGAAACCAAAGCGGTGCCGGCGGTGGTCGGGCGCTCGATCATGCGGCGTACGCGCGGCGGCTCATCGCCGCTGTGCAGTGCCCGTATGCGCTCGCCGACGACGGCGTCGGCATGGGTGGCCCGCCTGTTGTGGCGGATATATTCCAGCCAGGTCGGCGTATGGTAGTGCTCGATCCAGACCGCCGGGTTTTCGAGATCGCGCGCGAGTGTCCAGTTGCGGGCGCCGTCGCGGCGGCGGATGCGGCCGCGTTCGGCCATGGTGGCGAGGAACTCCGGCACGTCCTCGTCGCGGATGATGTATTCGATCATGATGGCGATCGGGCCGCTGCGCGGCTTGAGGTCGAGCCCCAGATGCGGCTCCTTGAAACGGTTGAGCGGATCGAGGTTGAGCACCGCGTGCTGCGGCAGGGGCAGGACCAGACCGATGGCGCCGCCCGCCAGCATGCCGATGCTGGCCGCGATCAGCGCGGTCTCGGCGCCATGCGCGTCGGCGACGACGCCCCAGACCCAACTGCCCAGCGCGATGCCGCCGAAGGTCGCCGTCTGGTAGACCGAGAGCACCCGGCCGACCACCCAGCGCGGCGTCGACATCTGCACCGTGACGTTGAAATGCGACAGCGCGATCACCCAGCAGGCGCCGCCTACGAGCAGACCGAGCGCGGTCTGCCAGGCGTGATGGCTGACGGCGGCGTTGAGGGCGCAGACGGCGAAGCCGCCAAAGGCCATGCGCACCATCGTCTCGCTGGTCAGCAATTGCCTCAGACGCAGGCTGATCAGCGCGCCGCCGACCGCGCCGATGCCGAAGGCGCCGAGCATGATGCCGTAGGTCAAGGCATCGCCCTTGACGACATCGCGCGCCACCAGCGGCAGGAGCGCCAGCACGGCGCCGGCGCTGAAGCCGAAGGCCGAGCCTCGCACCAGCACCTTGCCGATGTTGGGCGACATGGCGACATAGCGCAGACCGGCGCCCATCGCGGCGCCCAGCGTTTCGCGCGGCAAGGTTGGCGCCGGTATCTCCGGCTTCCAGCGGAACAGCACGATGATCAGGCCGATATAGCTCAGCGTGTTGGCGGCGAAGGCGGCGGCGGCGCCCGCGGCGGCAACGATGACGCCGCCGATCGCGGGGCCGACGCTGCGCGTCAGGTTGAAGCCCATCGAGTTCAGCGCGACCGCCGCCGGCACCTTGGCGCGTGGCACCATGTCGCCGACAGAGGCCTGCCAGGACGGGCTGTTCAGCGCGGTGCCGCTGTCGATCAGGAAGGTGAAGGCAAGCAGCGTCCACGGCGTGATCAGGCCGAACCAGGTGAAGAGCGTCAGCAGCGCCGAGACGACCAGCATGAAGGTCTGCGCCACCAGCATCACCTTGCGTCGGTTGAAGCTGTCGGCGATGGCGCCGGCAACCAGCGCGAACAACATGATCGGCAGAGTGGTCGAGGCCTGGACCAGCGCCACCTGATAGGACGAGGTGGCGATCGTGGTCATCATCCATGCGGCGCCGACGCCCTGGATGAGACCGCCGAAATTCGACACCAGGCTGGCCGACCATACCGCCCGGAAGATGCCATGACCAAACGGCGCCAGCGCCGAGACGCGTTCGCTGTCCGGCTCGTCATCGATCATCCGTGCTGTCCCGCTTCACATGTCGTTGGTCCAGCCGACGCGGATGTCCTCTCCGGAGATGGAGCATGGCGACGCGGGGGCGGACCCTTGCTTGAAAAGATTATGCTCCAACAACAGGATAGCGAGGCAAAAATACGTCCTGGCGCGGCTAAGCCAATGGTCTGGCCGCCTTGGACCAACCGTTGCTCAATGCGCCTGCGCATCCGCGGCGGCGGCATGCAGCGCCTGGGTCAGGTTGTCCGCCGTCTCGCCGCCGGCATTGAGGCGCAGGAACAGTTCCATGCCGACGAGGCGTAGCCTCGAGGCTTCGTCGCGCCTTGCCAGGTCGACAAGGTCGTCGACGGCAGCGGCCGGCCATTTCAAGGCATCGCGCAGATAGCCGCCGCGCAGCAGGCCCTGGCTGCCCTGGGTGAAGCCCGACGAGATCTCGAAACCGTTCTTCGGCGCGTAGACGTTCTCGCGCGGCAGGTGCTTTTCCGCGACCTTCTTCAAAAGCCATTTGCCGGTCCTGCCACGCAATTTCTGACGCCTCGGCAAATGGATCGCGAAGTCGATCAGCCGGTTTTCGAGGAAGGGAACCCTAAGTTCCACCGAGGCCGCCATGCTCAGCCTGTCGTGCCGGTTGAGCAGGTCCTGCAGATGCGAATAGAGATCGTAGAGGCAAGCGCCGAGGAAGGCCCGATCGCCGAGCGGCGTCACCGGCTCAAGCCGGTCGAATATCCTGGTCTGGAGGAAGTTGAGCTCCGGCGACAGCGCCCTGAGCACGAGATTGCGCTCCGAGGCGGAACTATTGCCGGTCGATGTCTTGAAGGGCGCATGGCGCATGCGCCCGAATTTGCGATCGAGCCAACGCTGCGAACGGAACAGCCGTCCCGGCCATGACCATGCGCGCCAGGGCCGCATGCTTTCGGCCTGCCATTTGTAGCCGCCGAAAAGCTCGTCGGCGCCTTCGCCGGTAAGCAGCACCTTGACGCCGTCGGCCCGGCATTGTTGGGCAAGCGCCAGAAGCCCGACATGGCTTGCGTGCCAGCCGTCGCCTTCAAGGTGCCAGACCGCTTTCGGCCACAGCTCGAGGAAGCGGTCCCTGTCGACCGGCACCCGGCGCAGCGGGACGCCGGCGCGGCGGCCAGTCCGCTCGGCGTTTTCCGCCTCGCTGCGACCGAGTTGGGGATCGACGACATAGCCGTGGATCTCCGGCCTGAAGCGCTTCGACAGCGCCGTGATCAGACCGGAATCGACGCCGCCGCTGCAGGCCGTGGCGATGCTGGCGTCGGCGATGCAGTGGATATCGATGCTGTCCTCGATCAGCCCTTCGAGCCGCGCCAGATGCTCTTCGTCGGAGGTCCTATCGCCGGTGATGCGCGCCGTCTCCAGCACATCGAGGACGTGCCAGAAGCAGCGCTTCTCGATGCCCGCTTCGGTGATCTTCCAGAGGCCCGCCGGCGGCAGCCGTTCGATGCCGTCGAACAGGCTGTGGCTGGAATCGCGGTGCTGCCAGGCGAGCCGCAAGGTGATTTCGCGTGTATCGATGCGGCGGGCAAAACCGTCGCTGGCGAGGATCGCCTTGTCCTCGGAGGCGAAGAGGATCCGTGCCTCTGTCTCGGCCACCGACATCGGTTTGATGCCGAGGCGGTCGCGGGCAAGCCACAGAGCCTTGCCGCGCATGTCGAAATAGGCGAAGGAAAACATGCCGTCGAACAGCGGCACGGCCTTTTCGGGACCCCAATGATGCAGGGCCTGCAGCACCACTTCCGTGTCGGAGACGCTGCGGAAAATGCAGCCTTCCGCTTCGAGGGTCTGGCGCAGCGACCGGTAATTGTAGACCTCGCCATTGTAGGCGAGCACACCCTTGCCGCATGCCGTCAGCATCGGCTCGCGGGCGGCGGGCGAGGGATCGATGATGGCAAGGCGACGGTGCCCCAGGGCGAGCCGGCCGCTGCTCCAGCTGTCATGGTCGTCCGGCCCGCGATGCGCCAGCACCTGCATCATGCGGGCGATGTCCGACAGGTCGCCGGCGCCGATCGGGTCGCGCTTTCGCCAGACGCCGGCTATTCCGCACATGGCCTGCCGGCCGCTTTAGTCTGCCGCATGATTTTCGAAGACCGCCTGAGACCAGTGGCGCCCGTACCGCGCGCCCTACAATCTAGCCGCAACAGGGCTGCCCGCAAGCCGTCCGGTGAGCAAGGAGCAGGCATTCCGCGTCCTGCGTCAGAAGCCGTGCTCGATGCGCTCGAAGATGACGTTGGTGAAGGCCGATATTTGGCTGCCGATGAACGGGCCGGTCAGTGCCACCACCAGCATGATGGCGACGATCTTCGGCACGAAGGTCAGGGTGATTTCCTGGATCTGGGTCAGCGCCTGGATGAGCGCGATGCCGATGCCGACCGCCATCGCAACCAGCACCACCGGCGCGGAAGCGGTCAGCACCGTCCACACCGCGTACTGGACGATATCGAGGGCGTCGGCCTCGTTCATGTTTCGTAACCGAAGCCGGTGGCCTAGCTGGCGGGCTTGATCGTGACGCCGGGGCCGACGGCGACTTCCGTGCCGTTCTGCAGCACCGCGATGAGGCCGCTGCTGGCCAGGCGCACCGAGGCCACCGTACCGGTGGTCTTGCCGTCGGCGGAGGTGATCGAGCGGCCGATCAGGGCGTCGGCCTGCGACAAGGCCGAGGACTGCATGATCTGGTCGAGCTTGGTGTTGGTCTGCACAGATTGCTCGACCTGCGAGAAGGTGGCGAGCTGGGCGACGTACTGCGTCGAATCCATCGGCTTGGTCGGATCCTGGTTCTTCATCTCGGCGATGAGGAGCTTCAGGAACGACTGGTAGTCGACGGCGGTCTTGGAGGTCGACGTGGTGGTCGAGTTGGCGCCGGTCGGTATGGTGGTCGTCATGTCCACGGTCATCGGTATCAAGCTCCTACGGCCATTGGGCGCGAAGCGCCCGGAACATCGTCATTGCCGCCCAGCGCGCGGCGTTCGAGCGGATAGAGCGCGCGGATCGCCTTCAGCGCCTCGTAGACATGGTCCTCGCCGACCATGCGGTCGATCTGCTTCAGCGCGCCGCAAATCTCAGCGTCCTCGAAGCTCGCCAGCAACATGGGCAGCGAGCGGCGGAACATGTCGCGCGCCTCGGCGGCCGCGGCCGGGTTCATCAGCATGACCTGCAGGATGAAATAGAGCTGCCTGAGCGGCGTCGACGCCTGGTCGGCCTGGATGACATGGCTTTCGAGCAGGAACTGCACATCGTTCATCAGCTCGATCGTGACCTTGCGGTCGACGCGGATGACGGCGCCGTTGATGTAGATCTTCTCGTTCGGCTTCAGCGAGATCTTCAGCGTGTTGGTCATTGAATGCCGTCCCGGATGATCTGGGACACCTCGATCAGGCCTTCGAAATTGTTGGTGCGGCCCTGGCGGATGTCCTCGGCCTCGCGCAGCAGCCACAGGCCGATCGAGATCAGGTTGGCGCGCAGCTCCTTCGGCAGGGCGTTGTCACTGGAGCCGAGATCCTCGACGAAGGTGGTCCAGATGCGGTTGGTGAAGTGCAGCGCCTCGGCCGCCTCGATGGAGTCCTGGCCGACCGCGGCCGCCGCCGACAGCATGTCGATCGAGCGGGTGAGCAACTCGCGCTCGCGGTCTTTCGCGTCGGTGACGGAGTCGGTCTGGATGTCGGCGTAGGAGAATTGGTACATCGTCGGGGCTCTGCCGTTCCGGTGGAAGGTTTCAGGTCAGGTAGTTCAGCAGGCTGAGCTGCTGCAGGCGCGCGGTCAGCGCGAAAGAGGTCTCGATATGCTGCGTCAGGTCGGCGACACGTGTCGCGGCCTCGGCCGGGTCGACGCCCTCGAGGTCGATGATATGCTTCTCGAACAGGTCGACCTGCGTCTTCATGCGGTCGCTGGCGTCCGAGACGCGCTTCTGGGCGAGCCCGGCTTCGGATCGCACCTGGACTATGCCGCCGATTGCCTCGCCGACCAGCGTCTGGGCGCGGCTGACGACGGTGTTCTTGGCCGCGTCGCTGATGTTGCCGGAGAACAGGTTGGTGACCATGGCCGCCGCCATGGCGAGCTTGCGGATGCCGTCCTCATTGGCGCTGACCGAGGTCTGGGTCGTTTCGTTCAGGGCGATGCGGCTGGTGATCTGCTCGTCGGTGGCGTTCGACCAGGTGCCTTGCCAGCCCGAGCCGAGGAACTGCGGCTCGACGCTGGTGGTGATGAAGCCGTCCATCTGCGCGGCGGTGATGTTGGCCGCGGCCGGGTCGCTCTGGGTGAAGCCGAAATAGGAGACGAAGGCGGCGTCGAAGGCGGCCTTGGCGGGCGAGCCTGAGGCCGTGAAATCGTCGATCGGCTTGACGTCGGTGTTGGTGCCGGCGAACAGATATTCGCCGTTCACGCTGGTGTTGAGGATGCCGGTCATCTGCTGCAATGCCGATGCGCCGGCCTGCTGCGTGATGCTGGTCGAGGAGTCTCCGGACACGGCGCTGGTCAGGGCCGAGAGGAAGCTCTGCGCGACGTCGGAGAGCTGGCCCAGCGCATCCTGCGTCGATGTCAGCCGGGCGGCGACCAGCGCATTGGAATCGATGATGCCGTTCAGCCGGTCGAGATCGCGCTGGAAGGTCACGGCCTGGGTCGTGCGTCCGCCGAGCGCCAGCCCGACATCGGCGACCTTGCCGGTCGAAGACTCCTTCGTCGCCTTGACGAGATCGGACTGCATGCGCATCTGCTGGTAGCGCATGGCGTTGGATATTGCGGCTGAGGAGACGGCTGTCGCTTTCATCGATTATCCCACGGCATTCATCAGGGCGTCCAGCATGTCGTCGACGGTCTTCATCATGCGGGCGGAGGCCTGGTAGGTGTGTTCGAGATCCAGCAGCAGCGACATTTCCTGATCGACATTGACGCCAGTGTCGTTCGACAGCGCCTCGGCCGTGCGCGTGGCCAGCGCTTCCTTGGCGTCGGCGGTGGTCGAGGCCTGCTGGCGCACGCCTTCGAACCAGCCGATCGCGTTGGCGGCGTAGTCGGCGACGCTGGAGGTCGCCGTTATGCCGGCGGCCGAGTCGAAAGCCATGGGCTGGTCGAGCCGGTCGCCATAGGCGATCAGTTGGTCGGCATAAGACGAGCCGCCGCCGGTGTTCTGCACATAGGCGGCGCCATTGGCGCCGCCGTCGCGCAGCAGCGCCGGGGTCATGGCCGCGTTGACGCTGATCGAGCCGGCAAGGCCGTTGACCAGCGTGCCGGCGGCGGGGACGGCGGGCGCGCCGGACCAGGTGAACAGGCCGGCGGCGTCTGGCGACGACGAGGAGGTTTCGGCAAAGGCGGTGATCAGCCCGCGCGCGGTTTCGTCGAGCTGGCTCTGCATGGTTGCGGCGACGCCGTCGCGCAAGGTGATCAGGCCGGCGAGCTTGCCCACGGCGCTGGTGTTGCCGCCGCTGCCGGCCGAGAGCGGCACATTGTCGATGTAGATGGTGCTGCCGGGGGTGCCGGCGGCGTAGCCGGACGACGGCGTGAAGGTCACCGAGCGCGGCACCGTCTCGAACAGCGTCGTGCCGTCCGTGGTGGTGATGACCATGTCGTTGTCGCCGCGCGTGAAGGTCGAGATCGGGACATATTCGGCGATCTTCTTCAGGATCGCATCGCGCTGGTCGAGCGCATCTGACACGTCGGTGCCCGAACGCGTTCCGGAAATGACGGCCTTGTTGGCGTCCTGGAACTGGCTGAGCAGCTTGTTGAGGTCATCGACCGCGGTGGCGATCTGACCGTCGGTCTGGGTGCGGAAATCCTGGATCGCCTGGGTGCCTTCGTTGAGCGAGCGCACGACGTCCCTGGCCGCGTCGATGACGCTGGCGCCGAGATTCTGGTTGGACGGCGTCGTGGCGTAAAGCTGCAGCGCCTGCTGCAGGTTGGCGATCGCGGTCGATGGCGAGGACGCGTTGTCGACGCCGTTCACGGCCAGCTCCAGCTGGTCCATGCCGTTGTAGAGCGCGCTCTGGCCGCTCCATGCGGAGAGCGCGCTGAGATTCTGCCGGAACAGGAGGTCGTTGGTCGCCCGCTGGATCTCCACCGAACGGGCACCCGGCGCCGTGCTGGTGACGACTGCCGTGCGGCGGGCGTAGTCGGTGTTGGAAGCATCGGCGACGTTGCGCGAGACGATGCTGGTCTGCTTCGAGGTGGTCAGGAGCGCCGACTGTGCGATGCTCAAGGCGGAGGTCAGCGACATGCGGGTCTTTCACGGGCTGGCGCCCGACAATTATCTCTTCAGGTTGACAAGGACATCCATCAGATCGGAACCGGTCTGGAAGACTTTCGAATTGGCGGTGTAGCTGCGCTGCGCCGCGATCATGTTGGTCAATTCCTCGGCGATATCGACGTTGGAATTTTCGAGCGCGCCGGAGACGATGGCGCCGAGCTTGCCTTCATTGGCGAAGCCGATGCGCACCGCGCCGGAGTCGGTGCTTTGCGCGTAGACGTTGCCGGGCAGGGCGGTGAGCCGGTCCGGGCTCGTCACGTCGGCCAGCGGGATCTTGTAGAGCGGCTTGGTGGAGCCGTCCTGGTACTGCGCGTAGATGATGCCATCCTGGCCGATCTGGATCTTCTCGATCGTGCTCGGCGCGTTGCCGTTGACCCCGGCCTCGGAAACCGTGAAGCCGGTGCCGAGCTGGGTCAGCTTCGACATGTCGAGGTCAAGGGTGGAGCCGTTCGGCACCGTGAACGAGATGCCGGTGGTGGCGCCGGTGAGCTTGCCGGTGGTGGTGTCGAAGGTCAGGTTGGCCGAGGCCAGCGCGCCGCCCGTATAGGGGAAGGACGTGCCGGCGGTCGCCTTCGACTGATCGAAGACGGAGACTTCCCAGGTGCCGGTGCCGGTGTTGGTGAAATAGACGTCGAGCAGCACCTTGTTGCCCAGATTGTCATAGGCGACCAGCGAGGACTTCGAGGTGTATTCGGCGGTCGCGCTGTTGCTGGACGGCAAAGCGCCGGAGGGCGGCGTGGCGCCGGCCGGCAGATTGCCGCTGAAGACGCCTTCGGTGGAGGGCGTAGCTGTCATTTCCTGGTCGGAGATCTGCACCGGCTCCAGGCCCTCGAAGCCGTTGGCTGTCGCGGCCGGATCGCCATTGGCATAGCTGTAGGCCATCAGCTGATAGCCGGCGGCATTGACCAGCCGGCCCTGGGCGTCGGCAACGAAGGCGCCGGCGCGGGTCAGATAGGGCGTGCCGCTCGGATCCTGCACGACAAAGAAGCCATCGCCGTTGACGGCAAGGTCGGATACCGAGGTGGTGTATTGCAGCACGCCTTGCGAGCCGATTGCGGAGCGGATCGTCGTCGTCACACCGCCCGAATTGTAGGCGCCGCCGGTGCCCGGCATGATCAGCGTCGAGAATTCGGCGGAGGAGCGCTTGTAGCCCGTGGTGTCGGAGTTGGCGATGTTGTCGGCAACCGTGGACAGGCGATTGGCCTGCGCGTTCATGCCGGAAACGCCGGTCCGCATCATTCCGTAGAGGCTCATCGAAACGTCTCCTCAATGCCCACGACGGTGGGGCCCATGACAGTGGCCGTCAGCCTATGCCTTGTGTCTTGCGCGAGGCTGGCGCGGTCGGGGCGAGTTCCCGCCATCAGAACACCAGCCGGTAGCCGAGGAAGCGCTTGGAATCGATCGGGTCGTGGCCGAGCTTTTCACGCAGCTTCTTGCGCAGCTTGCTGATGTGGCTTTCCACCACGTTCTCCTCGACCTCTTCGTCGAAGATGCCGTAGATGGCGTTGAAGACCTGGGTCTTGGTGACGCGCCGTCCGCGGTTGCTGGCCAGATATTCGAGGATGCGTCGCTCGCGGCGCGGCAAGGGCAGCGGCTCGCCGTCGATCTCCGGATCGCGGCCGTCCATGAAGATGCGCATCGAGCCGACCTCGGTATAGGTCACGTCCTCATGCGCCCGGCGGCGGATGGCGGTGATGCGGGCCAGGATCTCGCGGATATGGACCGGCTTGCGGATGACGTCGTCGACGCCGCTCTCGAACAGGCGCAGCGTGTTCTCCAGCGAATGCTGTTCGCTAAGTGCGATGACAGGTGCGCCGGTGCGGTCGCGGATCTGGCGCGGCGAGATCGCACCCTCGCGGCAGTCGCCGATGAGGAAGGCCCTGACCGAGCGCAGATCGGTGTCTGCAGCCGAGCTCACCCATTCGCCGAATTCGCCTGGCGCGAAGCCCGCGCTGGCGACCCCCTCACGATCGAAAAGTGAGCTGTAGCCTTCAGTTACGAGCTCTCGCTCGTCAACGATCACGATCATCGGCCCGCCCTCCGAATCATCTCATTTGCCCCGTGGAAAGAGGGGTAGCCGGTGGCGGGAATCCTGAACAACCGTCATTTCTTGTAGCTATTTTCTTGGGAGTTTTTTGGGGACTCGAAAATAAGCGCGGTTGCACGGGTGTATCGACTGGGTCTCGTGGCCTGCCGTTTCGAGCGATAGGGCAGGCGCCGCGAGGTCAGAAGATCCTGTGCGCCCGTGAGTGATAATGCATCTACGGGTTGCAGAAAGCGCGGGCGTTGGGCGTCCATTTGCCGAAGCCGGTCGCGACCATGTTGGCGATGACGCGACAGACATAGACCTTTTGAGCCGGGTCGTTGTCGGGGCCGGCGTGATAGCGGGCCACCGCCATCGACCAGGTCACGTGGCGGGCGTGCAGGCTGGCCAGGAAGCGCGCCGCGTAGTCGACATTCTGGCGCGGGTCGAGCATGTCGTCGACGCTGCGGAAATGCGACGCGTGATAGTGATGATTGATCTGCATGCAGCCGAGATCGATCAACGTCTTGCCTTCGCGGCGGGCATTCTCGAATGTCGCCAGGGCCTCCGCACGGCTCCGCGGAAAGACAGCTTTTCCTTCTATATTCATAGCGTTAGGCTGGAGGCTACCTTTGTTTCCGGTTTCCGTCAGGCCAACGGCATAGAGGATGCCGGCCGGCACGCCGTAGCGGTCGGCGGCGCGCAGGATCTCCGGTTCGCAAGGGTTGGTGGCCGCGCTCGCGGCGCCGACGGCAGCGCTAGATAAACATGCCGTCGCCAGCGCGCTCGCGAGCAGGCGAAGCGCCGCGGCCAGGGTCCGGTGTGTCATTGCTGGGGTTCCTTCCAGGCTGCTGACCGCCGGAGCCGGCATTGTTGCCGCTCGAGCCGCCGGGCTGAAAGGAAGGCTGCTCGCGGCCAGCGGACATCGGCATGGAGCTGCCGGCATCAGCGCGCGCGGTGGCGGTTGTTGCTATCGAAGGTTGCAGGATCGTGACCTTGTCGACGTCGAATCCGAGGTCGCGCAAGGACTTGGTGATCGCCTCGCTGTCGGCGGCGAGACGGCGGTGCGCCTCGTGGGTTTCCGGCTTCAGCTCGATCGAAAGTTGCTCCCCGGAAAGCCGCAGGCTGGCGGTGACCATGCCGAGCTCGGCCGGGTGAAGCTCGATCTTCAGCATATGTGTCGGAACGGCAACAGAAGCGGTCGGTTGCGAGGCTGCCGAGGCGGTCGAAAACGCCTGAGGCAGCCCCTTGTCCGAGGCCAGCGCGTCGATCAGCGCCGATGCCGTCTGGCTTAGCGGGTTCTGCGCCGGCGCGGGAAAGCTTTGCTCGGCGACGACGTCGATGCGCGCGGCCGAAGACGACTGCTTTGCCTGCTCCGACGGCGTGGCCGAGCGGATCGCGTCAAGGGTTTTCGATGACGCCCCCGGCCGCTTGGCCGGCGCTGCCGGTACGTCCGCGGGCGCCTGGTCCTGCGGCCGCGATGCAGTTCCATCGTCCCGGCGCGGCAAATCCTTGAAGACGGCGCTGATGGCTTCCGGCTGCCGGAGTTTCCCAGGGAAGTCTTCGGCGTTCGAGGCGCGTTCGGATCGGGAGAAGGCACCGGGATCATGGGCCTCGAGGCCGGACGTCGCATCCGACTTCTTCAAAGCGGAGAGCAACTGCCGTGAAGCCGGCGGCTGGCCGTCCAGCGCCGGCTCGTTGGTCTGGCCATCGCCGGCGTCTTCGTGTCCGTCCGCCTTGGCCGACGCCTGGAAGCGGCCGATATCGTTGAGCGCCATCAGCAATGGCAAGCTGTCCTGAAGCAGGCTTGCATTTGCGTTCGGCGTGGCCGGGTCGGCATCCGTCGAGGTCTCGTCCGCATCGGTATCGGCATCGCTCTCAACGGCCTTGCCGACGGGCGGCTTTGGCGCGGCGGTCCTGGCCGTAGCGTTGCCGTCAGGCTGCGCCTCGCCGGGATTTGCAGACGCCCGCCGGTTCCATCGCGCTTCGTGGGGTCCGGTCTCAGCCGGTTGCTGGTTTTCCTGGGCGGACTGCTTTTCGGCGCCGCGCAGCAGGTCGCCGAAGCTCGCGTCCTCGTTCTTGGCCGCCGGCGCGGCCGACTTGGACGCCGCGTTTGTGGCGACGAGTCCCGTGAGGGCCTGGCCGAGGCTGGGGGTCATTTCGGAGCGGCTCCAAGCAGTTGGTCGATCTTGCTGAGTTGGCGGCGCGTCTGCATCATCGCGGCGTCGGTGGCGTCCTGCGGATCGAGGCCGGCTGACGATTCCGGCGTCGTCGCGGGCTGAGCCGGGGCCGCCCCGGCCGATGCCGCAGCCACCGCCGGTGCTTCGGCCACGGCCGGCTTCGGCGCCGATGGTGCGGCCGTTGCCGAGGCAGGCGCATCCGGTGATGCCGAGGGCTGCGCGTCCGCCGGTTTCGTCGCGGAAGCGGAGGCCTCGACCGCCGGCTGTTCGGACATCGCGCCCTCGACCGGCGGCAGGTCGGCGTCTTCCTGTTTCTCCGCCGCCGCGATCTCGGCCGCTGGTTTCCCGGCCGCGGATTTCCCGGCGTCGGTGTCGGGCTTTTCGGCGGCAGGAACCACCGGCCGCGCGACCACTTCGCCGGCGACGGCTTGCGCGGCATCGAGCAGGGCACGATCGCTTTCCGAGAGCTTGCCGCGATCGATCTTCTTCAGCTTGGCGCGCACGTCGTCGATGGTGCTCGACGTCACCGTGGACAGGCTGGAATAGAGCTGGGCGCGCGGGTCGTCCGCGTTGCCGTTGCCGTCGCGGCCTTTCTCGGCCCTGGCCGAGGCGAAGGTGGAGAGCTCGGTCAGGCCGTCGATAGCCGCCCGGCGGGCGATGCGCAGATAGATCACCGTCTCGCGCTCGGGATCCATCATCGAGGTGATGTCGGCGAGCTTGTCCTGGCTTATCGCCATGTGCAGTTGAATGACGCCGGAGACGAAGGAATCGGCGAACTGGCTGGCATAGGGCGAGTGGAGATAGCTGGCGACATATTGGGTGGAGGCGAGCGCGAAGCGCGCCGCATCGCCCTGCTGCGCGGCGATGCCGACCGAGCGGCGAAGCGCTGCCTCCTCGACCAGCGTGCCGGGGCTGAGCAGGCGGGCATCGTCGAGCAGTGTGAGCGCCGCCGCCGGCTGTTCGGTGGCGAGCAGCGAGCCCTTTACCAGCGCCAGGAAGGCGCCGAGGTCGGCGGGCAGCGCCATCGGGTCGATCGGCTTCAGCGTTTCGATCGCCTCGGCCGGCCGGCCGTTGAGATAGCTGATGATGCCCCTGGCGATGGCGAGGCTGCGCGGGTCGGTCTCGGCGCGCGATGCGGCCGCCTCGACGGTGACGGGATTGCCGCCGCTCATGCCGTAGACGAGCAGGGCGCGGAAGTTCTTCGGCTCCTTGAAATCCTCAGCATCCGCCGCGCGCAGGCGCGCATCGGTCATTTCGAGCAGCTTGGCCTGCATCGGCAGCGCCGCGTGGTCGCCGGCGGCGATGCGGTCTTGCACGAGCTGCAGCGAGCGCACCAGCTGGTAGGGCTGCAGGGCCTCCTCGGCAAAGCCCGCCGACGGCGCCGCGGCGCCCAGGAGCAGCAGGCCGATGGCGCGGCCGATGACCGTCGCACCTCTCATCCGCCCGTCGCCATCAGGATCTCGATGCGGCGGTTGGCGGCCGCCAGCGGATCGGCCGCATCCTTCGGCTGGCGGTCGGCGAAGCCCGCGACCTCGGTGATGCGGCGCTCGTCGACGCCGCCGCGCACCAGCATGTAGTAGGCGGAATGGGCGCGCGCGGTGGACAGGCGCCAATTGTCGTAGGTGTCGCTGCGGAACGGCCGTGAATCGGTATGGCCGTTGATGCTGATCGTGCCTTTCTGGCTGTTGACGATGCGGCCGATCTTCTCCATCGCCAGCACCAGCTCGCGGCGCGGCAAGGCCGAGCCGATCTCGAACATGCCGAAATCCAGCTGGTCGGTGATCGAGATGACGACGCCCCTGTCGGTCGCCTCGACCGAGACGCCGTCGTGCAGCTTGTCGCCGGGCTTGAAGGCTTCGGCCAGCTGCTGCTTGACCTCGGCCGCGGCCTTGACAGTGGCGGCGCTCGGCGCCTTTTCGCCGACATCGGGCTTTGATGCTTCCTCGGCCTTCGCGGCTTCCAGCTTCGCGGCCTCGGCCTTCTCCTCGCCCTTGGCGGCTTCGCTTTTCGCGGCTTCGTCCTTGGCAGCTTCCCCCTTGGCAGCTTCGCCCTTCACGGCCTCACTCTTCGCCGTTTCGGCCTTTGTCGTCTCCAGCTTGGCATCCGCCTTGCCGGGAGCCGCTTTGGCCAGGGGTTCGAGCGGCGCGTCGATCACCGGCGGCGCTGGTGGCACGGCCTTGACCTCCGGCACCTGGGTCTCGGCAACCTTTTCGCCGGGCTTTGCCGGATCGCCCTCGATCTTGGCGCGCTCGGCGCTTGCCTCGGCGCCAGGCGCGGCAACCTGCTGCGACCAGAAGTCCGGCGCGAAAGGATCGCGGTAGGATTCGCCGCCCGAGGCGCCGGTCGCTGGGCCGGCATTCTGCGCGCCGCCTTCGCCCTTGGCGCTGACATTCTGCATCACGCCGGTATCGGTGGCGATCTCCGACAGCACGGCATAGGGATCGGCAAACAAATGCTCGTCGGAAAGGTCGGAGTTCTGCGAAGCTTTCTTCGTCTGCCTGCGGTCCGAGGACCCGGCCCCGCCCTTGCCGTCCTCGCCGGCCTTGCTGGCGCCGTCCTGCGGGTTGTCGGCCGTCAGCCCGACCTTGCTTGGGCCGTCGCCGAGATCCTCCAGGCCCTTGCGGCTGGAGTTGCGGTCGATCAGCTCGACCGGGTTGAAGTAGCTGGCAACGGCCGCCTTGGTCTGTTCGTTGGCGGCATTAATCAGCCACATGACCAGGAAGAAGCACATCATGGCGGTCATGAAGTCGGCGAAGGCGATCTTCCAGACGCCACCATGATGACCTTCGTCGTGACCGTCATGATTGCGCTTGACGATGATGATCTCGTGCCTGGCCTCACCGGCATCGACGGCGCTCATGACAGAACCTCGGACAGCGAAGCGGACCACTCGGCGATGCGCGTCTCGAACACCGCCTCGTCGATGACGACGGTCAGGTCGAAGCCGGGCGACTCGACGAAGTCGAGCTGGCCGGCGCGCGAGCCGAGCGAGGCCGCCAGCGCTTCGAACAGCGACAGCGGGCCGCGCACGGCGATGCGTACCGCCTCGGAGTCGGCGACGGCCTCGCGGATCGTGCGTGCAAGCGCGTCCAGCGAGCGCTTCTGCAGGTCGTCACTGACCATGCCGCCGATGATGCGGGCAAGGGTGGCGCTGACGAGGTCGGTGACGCGCGCCTCCATGGCGTTGATGCGTATGGCGATGGCCTGGCCGAGATCGCCGCCGAAGCCTTCAAGAAAGACCTTTGCCTCGTCGGCATTGGCCCGGCGCTCGGCGTCGAGCGCGGCCTGGTGGGCAGCGCCAAGGCGCGCCTCGAGCGCCGTTTCCGCATCGGCGACCGCTTCGGCGATCAGCGTGCCGATGTCTGCCTGGGGCACCGGTTCGGCCGGGCTGCGTTCGGGCTCGGCCGCGGCCTGCGGCTGCCCGGCGCGTGGGCTGCGCGTTCCGAAATCCGGCAGAAGGTCGAAGAGAGCTGCTGAGGGCATGGTCTATCCGGCGACTTCCTGGGCGGCCCATTTGCGCAGGATCTGCGCGGTGCGCTCCTCGTTGAGGTCGACCATGCGGGCGAGCCGCTCCTGCGGGGCCGGCCTGATCTTCTGGCGAAGGTCGTCAAGCGGCGTGGCGCCCGGGCGGGCACCCGGCAGCGCGCCGGCCTGGGCGGCGGTAGCGTCGGAACCAATCGCTGCCACGGCGGGCTCGGGCGTCGGCAGCGAGCGCTGGACATCGTCGAAGCTCGGGCCGGCGATGGCCGGCTTGGCGGACGCCGTCAGGGCCGCGGCCATCGGCCTCAGGCCGAAGAAGGCGACCAGGAACACGACGACGATGAAGGCCCCGGCATTGATCATGGTGCCGGTATATGTCCCGATCGAGGCCATGATGCCCGGCTGCTCGATCGGCTCGCCGTCCAGCCCGTCGATGAATTCGACCGCGGAGACGTCGATGACGTCGCCGCGCTTGTCGTCGAAGCCGGTGGCCGAGGCCACCATCTTCTGGATGTCGGCGACGCGCTTGGCGATCTGCTCGGGCGTGGCGTCCTTGCCGAGAATGGTCGCCAGGCGCTGCTGGTTGACGACGACGGCGATCGACATCTTGGTGACCGAATAGCCGTTGGAGACGGTGGCGATCTTCTTGGAGTTGATCTCGTAATTGGTGATCTCCTCCTTGCGGTCGTTCTGCGAGGTGGATTGCGGTCCCTCGGTGCTGGCCGCCTGGGTCTCGGGCAGGTTCTGTTCGACGCTAGTCGGGGTCGAGGCCTGCTTCTGGTTGCTGTTCTCGTTGGTGCGCACCGACTGCACCGAGCGCTCGACGCGCGATTCCGGATCGAAGATCGTCTCTTCGGTCTGGCGGGTGTCGGTGTTGACGTCGGCCTTGACGCTGGCGCGGAAATTGTCGGGGCCGAGATAGGGGGTCAGCGCCCGGCGGATGTTGTCGCCGATCTGCGCCTCGACCGTCTGCTCGACGCCCAGCGTGCGGGCCGCGCTCGTGTTGGAGGGGTCATCGCCGGCGGCCAAAAGGTTGCCGTTGGAATCGAGCACCGTCACCTTGTCGACGGAGAGGCCGGGAACGGCGGCGGCGACGAGGTGGCGGATCGACATGGCGCTCTTTTCGGCGTCGATGCCGGCATAGCGGATGACCACCGATGCCGAGGGCTGCTGCTCGTCGCGGCGGAAATTGGCGCGCTCGGACATGACGATGTGGACGCGCGCCGCCTTGATGCCGGCGATCGACTGGATGGTGCGGGCGATCTCGCCCTCCAGCGCGCGCACGCGGGTGATCTGCTGCATGAAGGATGTCAGGCCGAGCGAGCCGACATTGTCGAACAGCTCGTAGCCGGCATTGGCGCTGGTCGGCAGGCCCTTTTCGGCGAGCATCATGCGGGCCCGCGCGGTGGTGCCCGCCGGCACCAGCACCGAGGTGCCGTCGGCCCCGACATCGAAGCCGATGCCGGCCTCGCCCAGCACCAGGCCGATCTGGTTCACGTCGGAGCGCTCTAGCCCGACATAGAGCGTCTCGTAGGCGGGACGGTTGAGGTAGATCGAGGCGACGCCGATGACGGTCATGACGAGGGCGGCGATGCCGCCCAGCATGGCGAGGCGCTTGACGCCAAATCCCCTGAGATTCGAGATGATGCTCTGGATCTGTTCCGGCACGTTCCAACGGCTCCCAGCATGACTGTCCGTGGGAACACTAGACCGCGAAGCTTGTGCGAAGATGATAGGCGGAAAGCAAAAGGCCGCGCGGTTGGCGCGGCCTGTCAGTCAGCGAGAAGGGTTGACCTCGACTAGTTCTTGAACAGGGCCAGGATCGACTGCGAATTGCCGTTGGCGATCGACAGCGCCTGGATGCCGAGTTGCTGCTGCACCTGCAGCGCCTGCAGGCGGGTCGATTCCTTGTTCATGTCGGCGTCGACGAGCGCGCCAACGCCCTTGTCGATCGAGTCGGAAAGGTTCGACAGGAAGCTCTTCTGGGTGTCGACGCGCGACTTGGCGGCGCCGAGATAGGCCGCACCGGTGGAGAGTTTGGCGAGCGCGGTTTCGACGCTGCCGAGCGCGGTGTCGATGGCGGTGTCGGTGACTGCCGCGGCGCTCGGGTCGAAGAAGGTCGTGGCGAGCAGACCGCCGACGATGCCACCCGTGCCGGCAATATCGAGAACCTGCGTGTCGGCGGCCGCGACATTGATGGTGTCGATGGCGACGGTCGTGCCGGTGCGGTTGTAGGAAGCAACGATCTGCAGATCGGAGGCGGCGAGGCCGTCGTTCTGCAGCAGGTTCGAACCGGCGTAGCTGGCATTGGTGACCGAGGACTTGATCTGTTCCTGGATGGCCTTGATTTCCGTCGCGATCTTCTGCTGGTTGTCCTGGCTGGCGCCGCGGGCGGTGACCAGCTTGGCCTTGATCGCGTCGACCTGGTCCTTGATGTCGGTGATGGCGGTGTAGGCGGTGTCGACCTTGCCGGCGCCGAGGCCGAGCGCGTCCTGCACCGCCGAGAGCGCCTGGTTGTCGGAGCGCATGCTGGTCGCGATCGACCAATAGGCGGCATTGTCGGAAGCGGTGGCGACGCGGTAACCGGTCGAGATACGGGCCTGCGTCGTTTCAAGCGCCTTGTTGGTGGCGTTGAGGCTCTGGAGCGCGGTCAGCGCCGCGGCGTTCGTCATGATACTTGCCAAGATACACCCCTTCTCAAAGCAGGCATGCCTTGCGCATGCCGGTCAACCCGTTTGGCGGGGGCGTCATGCCTGTCGACCAACTGGTCTGCCCGTCATAAGTGAATGGTTAACCATAACTAGCGCGACATCGTTAATGCCGCGTTAAAAGCCATGTTTTGACAAGGGAGAATGGCAAGGTTTTCACAAACGAAAATCGGGCCGCGCTGATGGCGCGGCCCGACTTGAAAAGCTGGAATTTGCTAGGCGATCAGCCGCGGAAGAGCGACAGGATCGACTGCGAATTGCCGTTGGCGATCGACAGCGCCTGGATGCCGAGCTGCTGCTGCACCTGCAGGGCCTGCAGGCGGGTCGATTCCTTGTTCATGTCGGCGTCAACCAGCGAGCCGACGCCCTTGTCGATCGAGTCCGAGAGGTTCGACAGGAAGCTCTTCTGGGTGTCGATGCGCGACTTGGCGGCACCGAGCGAAGCAGCACCGGTGGACAGCTTGCCGAGCGCGGTTTCAACGCTGCCGAGCGCGGTGTCGATTGCGGTGTCGGCGACAGCGGCGGAGCTCGGATCGAAGAAGGTCGCTGCAAGCAGACCGCCGACGATGCCGCCCGTGCCGGCGACGTCGAGAACCTGCGTGTCGGCAGCCTTGACGTCGATGGTGTCGATGGTGACGGTCGCGCCGGTGCGGTTGTAGGAAGCGACGATCTTAAGGTCGGACGCGGCGAGGCCGTCGTTCTGCAGCAGGTTCGAGCCGGCGAAGTTGGCGTTGGTGACCGACGACTTGATCTGCGCCTGGATGGCGTTGATTTCGGTCGCGATCTTCTGCTGGTCTTCCTGGCTGGCGCCGCGGGCGGTGACCAGCTTGGACTTGATCAGGTCGACCTGGTCCTTGACGTCGTTGATGGCGGTGTAGGCGGTGTCGACCTTGCCGGCGCCGAGGCCGAGCGAGTCCTGGACGGCCGAGAGCGCCTTGTTGTCCGACTTCATCGAGGTGGCGATCGACCAGTAGGCGGCGTTGTCGGAAGCGGTGGCGACGCGGTAACCAGTCGAAATGCGGGACTGGGTGATCTCGAGCTGCTTGTTGGTGTTGTTCAGGCTCTGCAGCGCGGTCAGCGCCGAGGAATTGGTCATGATACTGGACATGGCTACTCGTACCTTGTTTTTACACGTGTTTTTTTGACATACCGGCTCTTCCGGTATGACGGTGCGGCATCATGCCAATGATCGCTGTTTGGGATCACCCGCCATCTGGGGGGACTATGCTGGCAAGTCCCTACCAAAGCGCTAAATCGGACGGTTAACCGAAAATATATTGCGCAAAATCCGGGCAGGCGCCGCCGTCGCTCGGACGGTCAGGTGAAGGATCGCACCAGGCTGCCGACAAGCAGGTTCCAGCCGTCGATCAGGACGAAGAACAGGATCTTGAACGGCAGCGACACGACGGTCGGCGGCAGCATCATCATGCCCATGGCCATGGTGATGGTGGCGACGATCAGGTCGATGACCAGGAACGGCAGCACGATCAGGAAGCCGATCTCGAAACCGCGCCGGATCTCGGAGATCATGAAGGCGGGCACCAGGATGCGCAGGTCGACAGTGTCGCGCGAAACGGTCTGGCCGCGCTCGCGGGCGAGATCGGCGAAGAGATCGAAATCCTTGTCGCGCACATTGCGCAGCATGAAGGTGCGGAACGGGTCCGAGATCTTCTCGAACGCCTCGGTCTGGCTGATCTGGTTGTCCATCAGCGGCTTGACGCCGGTGTTCCAGGCCTGATCGAAAGTCGGCGCCATCACGTAGAAGGTCATGAACAGCGACAGCGAGATCAGGATCAGGTTGGCTGGCGTCGACTGCAGGCCGATGCCGGCGCGCAGGATCGAGAAGGCGATGACGAAGCGGGTGAAGCTTGTCACCATGATCAAAAGGCCCGGCGCCACCGAGAGCACGGTGAGCAGGCCGAACATCTGGATGATGTAGGCGACGGTCGTGCCATCGGCCTTACCGATGCCGCCGAGATCGAGCTGCTGAGCCCCGGCGACCGTCGTGGCGAGGATCACAAGCGTGGCGGCGAGAAGGAACTTTCTCATTCGAGCAGCAATGTCCTGATCAAAACCTGTTTGGCATGGCCGCCGCTGCGGATGGCGGCGCGCTCCTCGAGATCGGCCTTCAGATGCTGGTAGCCGCTGGCGCCCTCGATCTGGTGCATCTTCAGCGTGCGCACGAGCGCCAGCAGATCCTGGTGGATCTGCTCGGTCATCTCCGGCGGCTGCGGCGCGTCATAGACCACCGACGCTTCCAGCCTTATCCAGACCTCAGCCGGCGACGCCAGATTGGTGGTGATCGGCGCAAGCTGGACAAGCGTCGGTCCGGCAACCTGCTTGCCTGGCTCGGCCGGCTTCTCGGTGTTGCCTTCGTTTTCCGGCGCGACCGGCACCGACGCCGGGGCATCGGTCCCTTTCAGGTAGCCGCCGGACACCCAGCCCATGCCGATCGCGGCGGCCGTCACGACCCCGAGCATGGCCAACTGGATGACCAGGGACGGTCCCTTCTTCTGCGCGACTTGCTCTACATTGGCCATGGCGTGATTTCCCGAGCCCGCCCGTCCTAGAAGGGAAGAACCTGATCGAGGACCTGCTGGCCATAGGCCGGCTGCTGGACCTCGCTGACGCGGCCGCGGCCGCCATAGGAGATGCGCGCCTCGGCGATGCGCTCATAGGAGATGGTGTTCTCCGCGCCGATATCGGACGGGCGCACCATGCCGGCGATGGTGAGCACCCTGAGCTCGTAGTTGACGCGCACCTCCTGCGAGCCCCTGATCATCAGATTGCCGTTGGGCAGGACCTCGGTGACGACGGCGGCGACGTTGAGCTCGAGGTTTTCCGAGCGCTTGATTTCGCCGTCGGCGTTGGTTTCGGTGCTGGAGCTCAAGCCGGCGTCGCCCTTGCCGCTCGTGCTGTTGCCCTCCCATCCGAGAGTGACATCATAGCCGAGCTTGCGCGCGGCGGTGCGGCTCCTGTCGTTCTGGTTCTTGAAGTTGGCCTTGTCGTTGAGCTTGATGTTGACGGTCAGGATATCGCCTTCGCGCAGCGCCCTCGGATCGGTGAACAGCCGGCTCTGGCGGTCGTCCCAGAGCGAGAATTTCTTGACCGGCGCCGCCGGCGGCTCGGGATAGCTGTAGGGCGCGGCCGCGCCATTGCCGATGCCGGAGCCGACCGGCGACAGCGCCGGTTCCCTGCCGACCTCCTTCAGGTCGGTGCCGCAGCCGGACAGGGCGGCGACGCCGACGAGGATGAGCATTCTACGGATCATGACGGATCTACCCTTCGCGCCGCGCTGGCCATGATGCCGGTAAGCGCGGCCGCCGCCTTCTGGTCCATTTCGTTGAGGATGACGCCGGCCTTGCGCGAGTCGAGCTTCATAAGGATGGCGGCGGCGAGCTCGACATTGACCATCGCCAGGCGTTCGGCCGCGGCGTCGGGCTTCATGCCGGCATAGATCTTGACGACGCTGTCCTCGGCGCGCGCCAGGAACACCTCGCGCCGCTTCAGCCATTGCTCGTATTCGGCCCGCTTGTCCTCCAGCGCCTTCATGCGCTGGTCGATGCCAGCCTGCAGTTCCGTCAGCTCCTGCGCCTGCAGCGCGTAGCGGCGATCGCGGGCGGCGTCGGCGATGTTGGAGCAGAAGCGCTGGATCTCGCTCTCGTCCGGCGCCTTCTCCCGCGCCATCTGCTGGGGTGCTGCCGGCGCCTGCCCGCTGGGCAGCACCTGGCGCACGGCCTCTTCGGTGCGGGCTTGGCCGGCGACAAGAAGCATGACGGCGAGGGCCGGGGCGATCAGCGCGGGCCTGGCACTGCGGTTCGTTTGGCGGGGAGCGATCATCGGCATGGCCTATTGGAGGACCAGATCGGCCTGCAGGGCGCCGGCCGACTTGATGCCTTGCAGGATGGCAATGATGCCGTCCGGCTTCACGCCAAGACGGTTGAGGCCGGAAACCAGCGTTTCGAGGTTCGGTCCGTCGAGCACGGCGACGCGCGCGTCGGGCCGGGTGGCCTCGATGGCGGTGAAAGGCTCGACGGCGGTGACACCCTTTGAGAAAGGCTCGGGCTGGACGACCTTCGGCGCCTCGGTGATGCGCACGGTGAGCGTGCCGTGGCTGATGGCGACCCTGGAGATCTTGACGTCGTTGCCGATGACGATGGTGCCGGTGCGCTCGTCGATGACGACGCGGGCCGGCGTATCCGATTCCACGACCAGGTTCTCGACCTCGGCATAAAAGCGCGCCGCCGACACATTCTTCGGCCGCCTGATCTGGACGGTGCGGGCATCGCGCTCGGCCGCGACGCGCATGCCGAAACGCTGCGAGGTGTAATCGTTGATGGCGTCGGCGATGCGAATGGCGGTCGAGAAGTCGGGGTTGCGCAATTGCAGCGTCAGCACGCCCTGATCGTCAAATTCGGCAGGCACCGCGCGTTCGACGATGGCGCCGTTCGGGACGCGGCCCGCGGTCGGCACACCTTGTGTCAATTGCTCCGCCTGGCCCTGGGCGGTGAAACCGCCAACGATCACCGAGCCTTGGCCGACGGCATAGATTTCGCCATCGGCGGCCTTCAGGGGCGTCATCACCAGCGTGCCGCCGGCAAGCGAGGTGGCATCGCCCATCGAGGAGACGTCGATGTCGATGCGGGCTCCCGACTGCACGAAGGGCGGCATGTTGGCGGTGACGATGACGGCGGCGACGTTCTTGGCGCGCGCGCTGCCGCCTTCGGTGGCGATGCCGAGATTCTCCAGCATGGCGCGGATCGACTGTTCGGTGAAGGGCGAATTGCGCAGGCTGTCGCCGGTTCCCGCCAGGCCGATCACCAGGCCGTAGCCGACGAGCTGGTTGTCGCGCGCGCTCTGCAGCTGGGCGATGTCCTTGATGCGCGCCGCGACCTGGCCGGGCGGCAGCGTGCTTGGCCCGGTCGAAACGCGGAACATGCGCGTGGTGGTGGCGGGATCGTATTCCGGATCGTTGAAGGCGCCGCCATTCTTCAAGGCAAGCTCGCGCTTGGCCTTCGGTGTCAGCCCGTCGGCCAGCGCCGGCTGCAGGCCAAGGGCAGCCGCCAGAACAAAGGCAAGTCCGCGTATCATGAAGCGCTGACCATGATGGTGCCGTCGCCCATCACCGTGCCGGAGATGATCTTGCCGCTGTCGACATTGCGGACCTTGACGAGGTCGCCGGCGGCGCCCGGCTGCAAGGTGACGCCGGAGGCCGAGATGGTCAGGGCACCGACTGTGAAGTAGATCTGCACCGCCGCACCCTGATCGACCAGCCAGGCGTCGCGGATGGCGGCGGTGGGAATGTAACGGCCCGGCAGCAGGGTGCGCTTGGCGACCTTGCCCTGGAGCTCCTGCTCGAGGGTGGCGACGGCGTCCGGCTTGTGCTTGCCGGGGATGAGCGTCACCTGCTTCAGGGCGGCGAGCTCGATCGTCTCGCCAGGATAGATGACCCGGTTGGGGATCAGCACGACCTCACCGACGGCCTGGCCGGCATTGCGGGCGGCGAGCTGATTGGCGCTCTGGTTGCCGGCCTGATTGTCGCCGGCGTCCTGGGCAAAAGCCGGCACGCCGGCCACCAGCGCGAGGGCCAGCGCGGCACGGCGGAGCGGAGAGCGGAAGGCCGGCGAAACCATGATCCGTTACCTGATGTTCTTGGACACGACCGAGGCCATGTCGTCGGCGGCCTGGATGACCTTGGAGTTCATCTCATAGGCCCGCTGCGCCGAGATCAGCTCGGTGATCTCCTTGACCGGGTCGACGTTGGAGGCTTCGAGATAGCCCTGCTGGACTGTGGCGAAGCCGGGGTCGCCGGGCACGCCGACATTGGCCGGGCCGGAGGCCGCCGTCTCCTGGAACAGATTGTCGCCGAGCGGCGCCAGCCCCGCCTCGTTGGCGAAATTGGCGAGTTGCAGCTGGCCGAGAAGCTGGAGATCAGTCTGGCCGTCGATGCGGGCGAAGACCTGGCCGGTCTTGTTGACGATGACCTCGACCGCGTTGGTCGGCACGGTGATCGCGGGAACGACGTTGGCGCCGTCGACCGTCACCAGCTGTCCGGTGGCGTTGGTGTTGAAGGCGCCTGCGCGGCTGTAGAGCGTGCCGCCGTCGGCGCCCTCGATCTGGAACCAGCCCCTGCCGGTCAGCGCGAGGTCGAAGCTGTTGCCGGTGCTGGTCAGTTCGCCCTGGGTGTGGACGTTGCGGACGGCCGTCGTCTTGACGCCGAGGCCGATCGAGACGCCCTCGGGCACCAGCGAGGTGTTGGAGCGGTTGGGGACGCCCTGCGTGCGGTCGACCTGATAGAGCAGATCGGAGAATTCCGCGCGAGCGCGCTTGTAGCCGGTGGTGTTGATGTTGGCGATGTTGTTGGCGATGACTTCCAGGTTGGTCTGCTGGGCGTTCATGCCGGTCGCGGCGATGGCAAGGGCTTTCATGGGCTAGATACTCATGCGGCTGATTTCGAGGTAGGCGGAGACGACCTTGTCGCGGATGGCGATGGTCGTCTGCAGGGCCTGCTGGGCACTCATCACCGCATCGACGACCTGGCGGGTGTCGGCGTCGCCGCGCAGCGCCTGGATCGACACCTGCTCGGCATTCTGCAAGGTGTTGACGGTCTTCGATGCCGCCTGGCTCAGCGCCTCGGCGAAGGACGTGCCAAACGTCTCGGTCGCTGTCGTCGGCGCGACGATGCCCTGGAAGGCGCCGGTCGCGGCGTCGGCGCCTTCGGTTGCCGGTTTGAGCGGGCCAATGCTGCCGATGCCGCTGATCATTGCTGGTTCCTCATCAGGTCGATGGTCATGGAAATCAGATCGCGCGCCTGCTTGACGACCTGCAGATTGGCCTCATAGGAGCGGTTGGCCTCGGTCATGTCGGCCATTTCGATCAGCACGTTGACGTTGGGCATCTTGACGTAGCCCTTTTCGTCGGCGGCTTCGTTGCCGGGCTGGAACTCGATCGGAAAATCGGATGGATCGCGCGCTACCGAGCTGACCTCGACAAGCTGGCCGCCGGTGGCGCGGTCGAGCTCGGAAGCAAAGGAGATCGTCTTGCGGCGATAGGGATCGGCGCCCGGGGTGGTGCCGGTCGACTGCGCGTTGGCGAGGTTTTCCGACACCACGCGCAGGCGCTCCGACTGGGCGCCGAGGCCGGATGCTGCGACTTTGAGGGCTGCGGTAAGCGCGTCCATGGTCAGCTCTTCACCGCCATCATCATCATGGAGTGGAAGGCCTTGACGATCGCGGTGTTGAGCTCGAAGGAGCGGCGGACCTCACCGGCCTTCATCAACTCGTCTTCCAGCGCCACCGTGTTCTTCGACGGCATGATCGAGCCGGTGGTTTCTTCCGGTTTGACGGCGAAGCCGGCATTGGTCGCCTGGGTGCCGAGATGCCCGGCCTGGGTGGCCTGCAGCGACACCGCCGTGCGGTCGAGGACCTTCTCGAACGGCTCGACATCGCCCGCAGTGTAGCCCGGCGTGTTGGCATTGGCGATGTTGGAGGCAATGGCGGACTGGCGTACGGCCAGCCACTGCGATTGCTTGGTGGCAAGATCGAAAAGGTTGACGGGCTCCATGGGAATCTCCGGGGCGGGGTTCCCAAAGATTAGGCCGCCAGTCTTGCGCGGACCTTGCGCGGGGCGGGCATGGCGCAGCGTCGCGCGACTGGCCCGTGCGCCGCTATTTGGAGAGTTCGATCACTTGGTCGGTGCTGGTGACCATGACCCATTTGCCGCGGCGTTGCTCAATCGAAGAGACAATGCTGGAGTCCGGCAGCTTTGAGCCGCGCTGGACGATCCACAGGCCGGCGTCGTCCTCGATCATGGCGCGGCCGTTGGCGACATGCACCATGCGGAACTTGGGGTCCGCCGGAAAGGGTTGTTGGTCGACGCCCGGAGCTTGGGCGGGATCCTCGGGGTCCTGCAGCGTGCCGGTGGCGAACAAGTCGACATCGGGAACATCCTTGGCCGTCAGCGGCTGGCCGGGATTTTCCATTTGCGAGCCGCCGCTGACGCGTCCGGCATTGGTGCCGCTGCCGCCGAACTTGATGGCCTGCACACCGAACTGTTCCTGGTTGAAGAAAATATACCAGGGAAACAGCGCGCAGATCAGGCCGAGCGTGACGCCGAGCGCGGCGACGACGAAATCGCTGCGTCGGTCGGGCTTCTTGCCCAGCCGCGGAAATTCCGCCCTTGGCGGTGTGGGCCATTCCGTGCGCGGGAACAGGTCATCGATCAGCGAATCGCGGCTGGCCTGGATCGTCTCGGCGGCCTCAACCTGGGGAGCCTTGGGCAAATCAGACCCGGCTGCCTTGGCAGGCCCAGCGGTCCTCGGAAGGGCGGGCTTCGCCGCCTTGGCCAGGACGGCCTCGGCCTTAGCCGCGACCTTTGCCGCTATGGCGCGAGCGGCCTTTGCTGCGGCGGACCGTGCTTCTTCAGCCAGGGCTTCCTCCTTGGCCCTGGCCTCGTCGATCATCTCGCGCAGCAGGCGCTCGGTATACTGGCGCTCACTCTCCTGCATCGCCATTCTGCTTTCCCTTCAGGTAACGGGCAAGGTCGGCGAACGGATCGACCGAGGCGCGGTCCTTCGGCGACTGCGTCAGCGCCTCGTAGATCAGCGGCACCTGGCGCACGGCGATATCGAGCTCGGCGTCGGCGCCGCCCTGATAGGCGCCGAGCAGGCGGATGTCGCGCGTGTCCTCGAAGCGCGAGATCATCGATTTCAGCCTGGTCACCAGCATCCGCTGCTCGGCGCTCCAGGCCTTGTCGGCCAGGCGAGAGATCGATGACAGCGGGTTAACCGGCGGATAGCGACCCTGTTCGGCGATCGCGCGGTCGAGCACGACGTGGCCGTCGAGGATGCCGCGCACTGAATCGGCGACCGGATCGTTGTGGTCGTCACCATCGACCAGCACCGAGATGATGGCGGTGATCGACCCCTTGCCCTCGGCGCCGGGGCCTGCACGCTCGAGCAGCTTGGGCAGGTCGGTGAACACCGATGCGGGATAACCGCGCGCAACCGGCGGTTCGCCGGTTCCGGTCGCCACCTCGCGCAGCGCATGGGCAAAGCGGGTGATGGAATCCAGCACCAGCAGCACGCGGTGGCCCTGGTCGCGGAAATGCTCGGCGACGCGCATGGCGGTGTCCGGCGCGCGCCGGCGCATCATGGCGCTCTCGTCGCTGGTGGCGACCACGGCCACGGTCTTGGCCATGCTTTCGGCGCCGATCGTGTCCTCGAGGAATTCGCGCACCTCGCGGCCGCGCTCGCCGATCAGCGCGACGACGACCGTGTCGAAGGCGTCGGCGCCGGCGAGCATGGCGAGCAGCGTCGACTTGCCGACGCCGGAACCGGCAAAGATGCCGAGACGCTGGCCGAAGCAGAGCGGGGTGAAGATGTCGATGACCCTGACCCCGGTCATGAAGGCGGTGCCGACGCGCTGCCGCGCCATGGCGCCCGGTGTCGTGGCGCTTTCGCCCGTAGCAGACGCAGATCTCTCCAGCGGCGGGCCGCCGTCGATGGCGCGGGTGAGCGCGTCGATGGCGCGCCCGCGCCACGAGACATGCGGCGCCACCGCCAGTGGCCCGCGCCGGAACACGGCATCGCCCATGCCGGCATCGGCGCTGCGCTCGAAGGGGGCCACGACCACCTCGTCGCGGCCGATCTTGACGATTTCGCCGCGACGCGCGCCGGCACGGCCGCGCTGCTCGACGATGTCGCCCAGCCTGGCGATGTCGGAAAGGCCGCGCACCTTGTAGTGGGTCGGCGAGATCTCGGCGACGCGGCCACCGCGCCGGAGCAGGGACTCGGCACTATCGAAGCGGCGCAGCACGCGTTCCAGCGCGGCAAGCCGGTCGCCGGGTGCTGCTTCGGGCTGCCTTTCAAGGGCGCGTAGCGAGGGCGGGCTGGTCGACATGCCGCTACTTGGAGCCGAGCGTCTTGATCGCGTCGTCGGTGGTCGTATCGGTCTGGCGTATCAGCGCCGCCGTGTTCTCGAAGGCGCGCTGGACCATGATCAGACGGGTCATTTCAAGCACCGGATTGACGTTGGATTCCTCGAGGAAACCCTGCGCGACGCCGACATCGGAACGGTCGGTGACCGGCTCCGGCGTGCGCGCTGGAACGATGCCCGAATTGCCGTAACGGACGAAATTCTGCCCGGGGTCGAAAGTGTAGAGGCCGATGGCGCCGACGAGCTGGTCGTTCTGCCGGAGCGAGCCGTCGGCGCCGGCCTTTGGCGGGCCGTTGCGCGGATCGAGCTGGATCGGGGCGCCGCCGCCGTCCAGCACCGGATAGCCTTCGATCGACATCAGCTCGCCGTTCTCGTTCATCGAAAAACGGCCGTCGCGGGTCATCACCGTGCCGCCCGGCGTCTCGATTGCGAACCAGGCATCGCCCTGGATTGCGAAGTCGAAAGGATTGCCGGTCTCGGTCATGGAGCCGTGCGCCGTCGAAAGATAAGTCTTGCCGGACGATGCGAAGGAGACCGACTTCGGACCGGTGCCGGACACGACATCCTCGAATTTCACGCCGGTGGCGCGAAAGCCGATGGTCGAGGCATTGGCGACATTGTCGGCAATGGTGTCGAGGCGGCGCTCGAGCGCGATCTGCGAGGAGAGGGCGACGTAGAGGCTGTCCTGCATGGTGCTCTCAGAACTTCAGTTTCTGCATGGCCATCATCAGATCGGTCGAGATGCCGACCGTGGTCGGCTGGGCAAAGAGCACGCTGACCGATGTCGATGCCGTCGAGGTGGGGTTGTTGATCTCCCACAGGCTGGTGAAGCGGGTCAGGAACTTGTTCAGCTTGTCGGTGTCCTTGAAATCGGCGATGTCGAGCTTCTGCTCGAACAATTGCGCCTGCTTGTCGATGTCGGCCGAGGCGAAGGAATCGGGCAGGCCGAGCGCGGTGCGCACGACGCTCGAAAGCGCGGTATCGGCCAGCACGTCGTACCAGCTGGTGATGTTGGGCGCCTTGCGTTGGAAATAGAGCGCCAGCCGCACGCCTTCATTGGTCTGGCCGGCATTCTCCTCCAGGGTCTGGCGCATATATTTGTCGACCGTGCCTTGCTGGGCGGAGGGGAACAGCGTGGCGGTTGAGCCGTAGGCCGCGAAGTTGAACGCCTTCACAAACTCGGCGTAGCGCTTGTCGCTCAGCTTGTTGGCGAAGCTGTCCGAGTCCGAGACGCCTTCCTTGAGCGCCTTGACCATGAAAGCCTTGGCATAGGCCATGTCGCCCAGGCCGTACGCCTTCATGGCATAGGTGAACAGGCGCGTGTCCTTGACGAAGTCGTCGATGGTTTTGATGTTGCCGATATTGGCGAGATAGTAGTCGGTATCGCGCTTGACGACGGGCTGCGCCTCGACATGGTCGATCGCCTTGGGGATGTCCTTGGCGATAAGCTGGTAGCTCGTATATGTGTTCAACACGCTGTGCGCCTCCGGCCGAAGCTATTCCATGAAAATACAGCCACTTCCTTGCGCGAAGCTGAATCGGCTCCGCGGCCCGCGATCCGGACCTCCGCGGATCAAGGCCTCGCCGATTCAAGCCTCACACAAGGCACGGGGATTATCGATTGGGCCTTGCGGTGACATGCGGAAGGATCTTGCGTGGGCATTCTGATCGGACTGGTGGTGACGCTCGGCTGCGTCCTCGGCGGCTTCATGGCCATGGGTGGCCATCTGCATGTGCTGATGCAGCCCTGGGAAGCGGTGGTCATCTGCGGCGCGGCGCTCGGCACCTTCCTGGTCGCCAACCCCATGAAGACCGTCAAGGACACCGGCAAAGGCATTCTCGAAGCGTTCAAGCAGGCGGTGCCGAAGGAGCGGGATTATCTCGAGACGCTCGGCGTGCTGCACAGCCTGATGCGCGAACTGCGCTCCAAGTCGCGCAGCGAGGTCGAGGCGCATATCGACAATCCCGAGGAATCGGCGATCTTCCAGGCGTTCCCGACGGTGCTGAAGAACCACGACCTCACGCATTTCATCTGCGACTACTGCCGCATCATCATCATTGGTAATGCGCGTTCGCATGAGATCGAGGCGCTGATGGACGAGGAGATCCAGACCATCAGGACCGACAAGCTGAAGGCCTACCATGCGATGGTGGCGGTCGGCGACGGCTTGCCGGCGCTGGGCATCGTCGCCGCGGTGCTCGGCGTAGTCAAGGCGATGGGCGCGCTCGACCAGTCGCCGGAAATCCTCGGCGGGCTGATCGGCGCCGCGCTCGTCGGCACCTTCCTCGGCATCTTCCTGTCCTATGGCGTGGTGGGCCCCGTCGCCACCAAGATCAAGACCGTGCGCGAGAAGAAGAACCGCCTCTACATCATCGTCAAGCAGACGCTGCTTGCCTATATGAACGGCGCGCTGCCGCAGGTCGCGATCGAGTTCGGCCGCAAGACCATCTCGTCCTACGAACGGCCGACGATCGATGCCGTCGAGCAGAGCACGATGAACACCGGCACGGCCGAGAAGAAAGCGGCCTGAGCATGCGTGAAGACAGACAGGGCCGCTCGCCATCATGACCAGTCCGGGCAGTCCGTCTCAGACCCGTTCCCTGATCATCGAACGTCTTGTCGGCGACAGCGGCGAGGCCGGTCATGTCATTGGTGCCGGGCGGGCGATGGCCGAACGCGCCGTGCCGCTGCTGCAGAAGAGCCTTGCCGTCGAGCTTGGCGCGCCGGTTACGGTGGATCTGCGGGCGGTCGAGGTGAGCCGGGTTCCCCATGCACGCGCCGATGCCGGCGAGACCTTCGCCATGGTCATCGTTCCATCGCCGACGTCGGCCGACGCCATGACCCTGGTGATCGACGCTCAGGCCATAGCCGTCGTGGTTTGCGCCCTGTTCGGCGGGGACCCGGACGTGCCGGTCTCGCCGATCGAACGCGAGCTTTCACAGATCGAGGCCGACGTGGCGACGACGGTGATCCAGCATGTGGCGCAGGCGCTCAATGGATCGGGCAAACGCTCGCTCGAATTGCGGCTGCCGGTGCAGCGGGCAATGTCCGGCATGGAGGCGAAGCGGCGGGTGCTGCGCGACGGGGCGGCGGTCCGCATGGTGTTCGGCATCTCGACACCGACCGACAGCGGCACCGTCACGGTGATGATCCCGCAGCGCATCCTGCTTGCCACTCGTGGCGGCGCGGCCGGCGCCCAGGATGACGATCACGCGACCGGCTCGGACTGGCGCGCGCGCTTCTCCGAAGAAGTGATGCGCTCGACAGTGACGCTGGAAGCGACGATGCCGCTTGCCCGGCTGACGCTCGGCGACCTCGCCAGCCTCGAAGTCGGGCAGGTCATCGAATTCGAAGAGACGGCGCAGTCGCAGGCGAGGCTCAGCGCGCGCGACAAGACGCTGTTTGTCTGCGAGTTCGGCAAGCTCGGCCAGAATTACACCGTCCGCGTCCGGCATCCCTACGATGCCGGACAGGATTTCATCGACGGGCTGATGCCGGGCTGACGCCGGGTGGTCCGATTTTTTGGAGACGACGCATGGCAAAGACCAAGGTGGAAGCCGAACCCGATCAGCCGGACGAGCAGCTCGATCGCGCCATCGAGGAGCTGCGCGGTGTCCTCAAGGAAGAGGAGAAGCGCCCGGACGCTGCCTTCAGGGCCGCTTCAGGCGGCGCCAATTCGAGCATCATCATGGCCATTCCCGTCGACGTGCAGATCATCCTCGGCAGCACCGAGATGCCGGTGTCCGAACTGATGGCGCTGCAGAAGGGCTCGACGGTGGCACTCAACCGACGCATCGGCGAGCCTGTCGACGTGGTGGTCAATGGCCGCAAGATCGCCCGGGGCGAGATCACCGTGCTCGAAAGCGACCCGTCGCGCTTCGGCATCAGGCTGACCGAAATCATCGCCGCCACCAAGAGCGCATAGGCATGGCCGGCGTGCACCGCCACCGACCGCAGGGACAGACAGCATGACGACGCTGACCACGCTGACGCGCCCGCAAAAGGCAGCCGCCATCCTGGTGGCGATGGGCAAGCCCTCAGCCAGCCGGCTCCTGAAATTCTTCAAGCAGGAAGAACTGAAGGCGCTGATCGAAGGGGCGCGCCTGCTGCGCACGATCCCGCAAGGCGATCTCGAGCGCATCGTCGCCGAATTCGAAGCCGAATTCACCGAGGGCGCGGGACTGCTCGATTCCGCCGACCGGATGGACACCATCCTCAACGAGTCGCTGTCGCCCGAGGAGATGAGCGCCATCATGGGCGACAAGAGGTTCGAGGTGGCGCCCGAGGGGCCGCCGCCGATCTGGCCCGACCTCGAGAAGCTGGAGCCCGGCCGCCTCGGCGCCTTCCTGTCCGGCGAGCACCCGCAGACCTCGGCCATGGTGCTGTCGAAGCTTTCCTCGCAGACAACGGCCAACGTGCTGTTGACGATGGAAAAGCCCGTCCGCAGCGAGATCATCAAACGCATGGTCACGTTAGCCTCGGTTCCGGACGCGGCCGCCAAGATCGTCGAAAGCCAATTGCGCAGCAGCCTGCTGTCGCAAGCCTCGACGAAGGACATCTCGGTCGGACAGGCGCGTGTCGCCAGCGTGCTCAACGAAATGGACAAGCCTCAGCTCGAAGAGGTCATGCACGATCTGGAGGCGGCCGGCACGCCGGATCTCGACGGCGTCAGGTCGCGGCTGTTCGCCTTCGACGATCTGCCGCTGCTCGCCCAGAAGGCGCGGGTGCTGCTGTTCGACGGGCTGTCGACCGAACTGGTCACGCTGGCGCTGCGCGGCGCGCCGCCGGCGCTCACCGAATCGGTGCTGTCAGCGATCGGCGCAAGGTCGCGGCGCATGATCGAATCCGAACTCGGGCAGGGGTCTGAAGGCATCGCGCTGGCCGACATCATGGCGGCCCGCAAGACCATCGCGGTGGCGACGATCCGCCTGTCGCGTGAAGGGGCGTTCGAACTCCCCTCATCGTCGCAGAGCGAAGCGGCCTGATGGCGGCGGCTCGGTTAGCACGCCATGGCTGAAGCGGTCGACAAGGACTCGAAAACCGAGGAAGCGACAGAAAAGAAGATCCGCGACACCGTCGAACAGGGCAAGCTGCCCCATTCGCGCGAAGCGGCGATCTTCACCTCCTTCGTCGCCATATTGGTGTTCACTGTCTTCTACGCCAAGGACGCCATCGTCGATCTCGGCATGTTCCTGTCGATGTTCCTGGAGAAGCCCGAAGCCTGGCCGATGGACACCGAGACGGACGTCATCGCGCTTTACAAGACCGTCATCTTCGAGATCGGTCGCGCCGTCGTCAGCCTGCTGGTGCTTCTGGTGGTGGCCGGCGTCGGCGCCTCGGTGCTCCAGAACATGCCGCAATTCGTCGGGGAGCGGATCAGGCCGCAGCTGTCGCGCATTTCGATCAGCCAGGGCTGGAGCCGCATGTTCGGCGTGCAGGGCTTCGTCGAGTTCCTGAAGTCGCTGGGCAAGCTCGGCTTTGCCGTCGTCGTGCTCGGTTTCACGCTGTCGGAGGACCACCGCAAGCTGCTTGCCGGCATGATCACCAACCCGGTCGCCTTCGGTCTCGTCATCAGGAGCATCGCCGTCGACATATTGGTGGCGATCGTTTTCGTCATGGGGCTGATCGCGGTGGCAGACTTTGTCTGGTCGCGCTTCCACTGGCGTCGCGACCTGCGCATGAGCAAGCAGGAAATCAAGGACGAGATGAAGCAGTCCGAAGGCGATCCGATCGTCAAGTCGCGGTTGAGGTCGCTGGCGCGCGACCGTGCGCGGCGGCGCATGATGACGGCGGTGCCGCGCGCCACGCTGATCATCGCCAATCCGACGCACTATTCCATCGCGCTGAAATACGTCCGCGAGGAGGATTCCGCGCCCATGGTGCTGGCCAAGGGCCAGGATCTTGTGGCGCTCAAGATCCGCGAGATCGCCAGGGAACACAACATCCCGATCTTCGAGGACGTGGCGCTCGCGCGCTCCATGTACAAGCAAGTTTCGGTTGATAGCGTGATCCCGTCGCAATTTTACCAGGCCGTCGCCGAGCTGGTGCGGATCGTCTATTCGAAAAAAGCTGAGCGCAGACTGACCTCATGAACCGGCAAGCTTACGCAAAATCCCGCGAGATCATCGTCGCCAACGCCATTGCGCAGGTGATCGCCGAACTCAGGCTGATCGACGTCGCCGACTATATCGCCTTCATCCGGCTGGAGCATTTCGCCTGCCTGTCGGATCTGGTGGATTCGGCAGCCGAACTGTTCTTCATGCCGGGCACGCTCCGGCTCGGTCATGGCGGCGAGGCCCATGTCGACTGGAGCGGCAACCCGCGCATCGTGCTCGACCTCGAGCTCAGGCCACCTGGCGTGACCGTCTATTTCCAGCTGACACTGAGCGGGGACAAGGACCACGTCGTGGTCAACTACGTGTCGTTCGAAAAGCCCGGCGAGAATCCAGAGCACAACACCGCGCTGCTGGAAGCAGTGATCGAAGAAGCGCGCATCCGCAGGACCGAACCGGTCGCCTACTGAAATCCGCCATTGACGGAAGCAAAGCGCGGCGGTCGAGCGACCGCGCGCATTGGCATTCCGTTGCCTCGCGCTCGCGCAGGTTTCGCCGGTCCGGGCGAGGGGCCTTCGGGAGACGATCTATTCGATGAGGCCGAGCCGCAGCGCCTTGGCCACTGCCTGGTTGCGGTTGACGGCGTTGAGCTTCTGCGTCGACTGGGTCAGATACTGGTTGGCGGTGTGCACCGACAGTTTCAGCAGCCTGGCGATCTCCTCGCTCGTGTTGCCGTTTGCAGTCAGCTTCAGGCATTCGAGCTCACGCTTGGAGATCGAGCGCATCCTACCGGTGTCGGTCGGGCGGATGCGGGCGACCGCGGCAAACAGCGAAAAGCAGCGGGCGTGGATCTCGTAGAGCGCTTCCTGCGGCAGGGCGATGTCCGGTCCAAGGAAGATGACCAGCCCGCACTGGCCGCGATCGGCATGGACGGGAAAGGCGATGCCGTTGGTGCCGGGCGCGAGCGGCGCCGTCCGCTCGGACCAGGCAAGGTCCTGGAAGGCCTGCTGCGAGCTGGCGATGCCGTCGTCCACCCACCAGCGCGGCGCCGTCGAAATGCGGGTGTGGCGCACCATGTCCTCGCCGTTGGCGCCGGAGATGAATTTCGTGGCGACGGAGGTGCCGGGATAGTCGGAATCGAAGCATGGGACGAGGCGCGCCCGCTCCAGCGAAGGGCTGACGAAGAACAGGCCGAAGGCCTGAGCATTGATGTCGACGGCGATCCAGCGGCAGCGGCGCACGGCGTCCGGAATGGTGACGGCGTGGTGCGTTTCGGAGCCGAGTGAGAAGGCGCCGAAGGGACTGCGCTGCTCGTTGAAGAGGGCCTCGGCCGCCTCCTTGACCTGTGCCTGTTTCAAATGATGCCGCTCCTGATCGCTGTCGCGATGGCCATCGCGCGGTTGCTGGCCGCGAATTTCTGGATGGCGTGGGTGATGTAGCTGTTGACGGTGTTCGACGAGACGCCAAGGATCAGTGCGACCTCGTCCGTGGTCTTGCCCTCCGACACCCAGAACAGGCATTCGCGCTCGCGGTCGGATAACGGGTCCTGCATGGCGGCGGCGGCGATCAGTTGCGGGATGTTGGAGAGCGCATAGCAGCACTTCAGCTGGGCCTTCATCAGCGCCGGCTGGTCGATCTTGCCAGCCTCGGCGGCCGAAAACAGCGCGAACAGACGCTGGCGGCCGACATTCAGCTTCAACGAGTAGATTTCGGCGTGACCCAGCACATCGAGCAGGCGAGCCTCCTCGCCGGTCAGCAGCGCGCCGGCGTCGGGCGCCTGGGCTGCCACCAGCGGTCTTGGGCGGTTGCCGGGCGCCGCGGTCAACGGTCCCTGGGCGAGGCCGGCTATCAGCCGTTTGCCGATCAGCTCGATGGCATCGAATATCCAGTTGGACGACACGATGCGGGCGTCGCTGCGGTCCTGGTCGTGGATTATGGCGACAAGCATATAGCTGTCGGCGCCGATCTCGGCGGCGAGCTGCATGAAAAAGCTGGTGAGATCGCCGCGAGACGCCAGGCGCGATGGTTCGGATTGGAGAAGCGCGGCGGAACTGCTCATTTTATGCTTTTGCCGGAATCAATCCATGTGCCCGGTGCTGGCGTCGCCAGCGGCCGAACCCGAAATACGCGTCACTGTCACGAAGACACACTCAAGGCGCGGTCAGCGCCCGACCAGACCGAATCCTCTCAGGGAACGCGAAGCCGTCCGCGTCTGGTGCCGGCCGGATGCCGGAACTTGAGACTTTGGGTGGTCGCCGCGCCCCCCGAGGACCGGCTGATTCGGGTCTAATCTACCCGTAGATGAATCCGACATCAAACGCGATTTGACAAAATCGAATCCAGCGGACTCGGGGCGCGACTCACCGGCCGGTTTTTCGCGCCCGCATGCGGCTGGACGGGGCGCGAAAGATGGAATCCGCCGGGCCCGGCAGCAGGCCGCCAGCTTCCGTTACCGGTCCTCGAAGCCGGTCAGCACGCCGACGGCGTTGATGCCGATCTCTGCCACCGCGTAGCCGCCTTCCATGACGAACAGGGTCGGCAGGCCGAGCCTGGCGATGCGCCGGCCGATCTTGGGATAGTCGGCGCTCGTCAGCTTGAACTGGCTAATCGGATCCTTCTCGAACGTGTCGACGCCGAGCGACACCACGACGACATCGGGCGCGTAGGCGGCGAGCTTGGCGCAGGCATCCGCCAGCGCGGCGTTCCAGGCCTCCCAGTCGGTGCCGAACGGCATCGGGTAGTTGAGGTTGAAGCCTTCGCCTTCACCTGCGCCGCGCTCGTCGGCATGGCCGAGGAAGAAGGGATACTCGACCATCGGGTCGGCGTGCAGGTTGAGCACCTGGATATCGGCCCTGTCGTAGAAGATCTCCTGCGTGCCGTTGCCGTGGTGGTAATCGACATCGAGGATCGAGACGCGTTTGGCGCCCTGGTCGAGGAACCATTGCGCGGCGACGGCGGCGTTGTTGATGAAGCAATAGCCGCCCATGAAGGCAGCGCCCGCGTGATGGCCGGGCGGGCGGCAGAGCGCGAAGGCGGAGCGCTCGCCTGCCTTGACCAGTGCGGCCGCCGTCAGCGCGACGTCATGGGACGATTTGATCGCCGCCCAGGTGCCTTCGACGAAGGTGGCGCCGGCGTCGAAGGAATAGTAGCCGAGCAGCGCGTCGACGCGTTGCGGCGGCACGTCGCCGCGCAGTCCGCGCGTCGGCCAGGTGAAGGGCATTGCCGTGCCCTTGTGCCCCTCAGCCGTCCATCGCGGCCACACCGTCGGCAAGAAGTCGATGTAGTCTGCCCTGTGAACACGCTTGGCCACGGCGAGATCATGCTCGACCGGTCCAATGATCGGCCCGAGCTTCTCGCTTTCGACGCGCGCCTTGATGAATTCCACCCGCGACGGCTTTTCGAAACCCGGCACGATGGCGCTCGTGACGAGCTCCATCTGGCCGGCATGGCCGGCATGAAGCGGCGAAAAAACTGTCTTCATGAAATTCCTCTCGAGGCGCGAAATCAGTCAAGATTGAGGTAAGGGCTCACCAGGGCGAGCCACATGGTTTCGACATCGTCCTCGATCAGGTCGTATGTCCTGCGATCTCTTTTCAGCCCCACAAGCCGGCATGCGTGTCCGACTTCCATCATCAGCAAGCCGAGCCGGCTGGCGATCTTGCCTTCAAGCGCCGGGTTCACATGCTGCAGCCATGCGGCGTAGAGAGCGATGATCTGCTCGTCGTATTCGTTCTGGATCGGCCTGAGGTCGGCATTGCCGGATATGGCCTCGATCACCGGCATCAGGTTGGCGTTGTCGAGATAGAGCCTCGATGTGTCGATGAACAGCTTGCGCACTTCCCGCCGAAACTCGTCGCGGTTGGTGGGTGCGGCGACCTTGATGCGCCGTGCGATCACCTCGGGAAAGGACGACAGCCAGCGCCGGGCGAGGTCGAGAAGGATGGCTTCCTTGTTGGGAAAGTACTGGTAGACCGACCCGACCGACAGGCCTGCGCGCTGGGCGATGGCGAGCGTCGTCGGCGCCTTGGTACCTTGCTCTCGGGTCAGGATCAGCGCCGCGTCGAGAATCCTGTCGACCACCTTGCTTGACCGTTCCTGCCGCGGCTGCTTGCGCGGTTCGAGCGCTATCCTGGTTTCGCGGCTGAGACTGCGCTTCACGGCTCGACGTCCTCGTTCCGCACCCGGTCTCGACACTGGCGCAGGGTGCTGTTCACAATACATTCGAAATTCCGAACGTTGACAAACGCGAATAATTAGTCGCATTCTTTATCCACGCTGTCTCCAAGGATAACAAGGGGAATTTCGAAGACAGCGCACTGGCATCATTTTTGTCCGATAGCGCCGCTCCAGTGGAGTGGCGGGTCGTTGGGCACTGGGTTGTCGGTCTCAGCCAGTCGTCAAAAGCGCGGAGTTGCGATGTCTGTCACGGGTGCGGGTCATAGTGCTGATCTGGTCGTTATCAACGGTCGTGTGCTGACCATGGACGATGACAATCCCGTTGCCGAGGCCATTGCCGTCAAGGACGGCGCCATCATCGCGGTTGGCAGCCTCGCCTCCATCGAAGTGTTCAAGGGACCGGCCACCAAGATCGTCGACGCCAGTGGCGGCTCAGTGATCCCCGGCTTCATCGAAGCCCACATGCATCTGTTTTCAGGCGCGGCCGAGCTCGGGCATCTGCAACTGTCGGGCGTCCACGGCTTCGACGCGCTGCAAAGAGCGATCCGCGACTATGCATCGGCTTGGCCCGACGCGAAGATGCTGGTCGGGCAGGGCGTCGACTATACCGTGCTCGGCGACGAGCGGGTGACGCGTCACCATCTCGATGCGATCCTGCCCGACCGGTCCTTCGCCATGGCCGCTCCCGACCACCACACGATGTGGGCCAACACCAGGGCGCTGGAGATGGCCGGCATTCTGCATGGCCGAACGCTGGGTCCTGGCAACGAGATCGTCATGGGTGAGGATGGCCTGGCGGCAGGCGAATTGCGCGAGGGCGAGGCGTTCGGCCCTGTGCTCGATCTCGCCGGCGAAAGCCGGGTGCGGCTGGGGCTGGCGACCGGCGGCGAGCCGGAGCCGATGCCGACCGCTGCCGAGCGCGCGGCCGACCGCGACATCATGCGGCGAGGCCTTGCCTGGTGCGCGCGCCACGGCATCACGTCGATCCAGAACATGGACGGCAATCTCTACCAGCTCGAGCTGCTGGCCGAGATCGAGGCCGAGGAGGGCTTGGCCTGCCGCGTCCAGATCCCGTTCCACTACAAGAACTTCATGACGCTCGACATGCTCGACAAGGCCTCCGTCATGGCCGAGCGCTACAATAGCGAATGGCTGTCGTCGGGCATGGTCAAGGTGTTCTATGACGGCGTGCTCGATTCATGGACGGCGGTGATGGTCGAGCCCTATGCCGACCGCACGGATTGGGTCGGTGAGCCGCTGTTCATACCGCGTCAGTTCGCCGAGCTTGCGGTCGCGGTCGACAGGCGCGGTCTACAGATGGCGGTGCATTCGATCGGTGACGGGGCGGTGCGCGCCGTCCTCGACGGCTATGAGGCGGCCGAGAGGGCCAACGGCAAGCGCGACAGCCGGCACCGGGTCGAGCATATCGAGGTGGTCACCGCCGCCGATGTGCCGCGCTTCGAAAAGCTCGGCGTCATCGCCTCCATGCAGCCGCCGCATCCGCCGGGCGCCATGGATTTTCCATTGGAGCCGACCGTATCGCGCATCGGGCAGGCGCGCTGGCCGCTGAGCTATGCCTGGCGGACGCTGAAGAATGCCGGCGCGCACGTCGTCTTCGCTTCCGACTGGCCGGTATCGCCCATCGATCCGATCCTGGGCATCAAGGCGGCAGTGTTGCGCAAACCATGGGCAAAGACCGATCCCGACCAGAGCTTCTCGCTGCACGAGGCGATTGCCGGCTATACGGTGGAAGGGGCCTATGCGGAATTCATGGAACACCGCAAGGGCCGCCTGAAGCCAGGCTATCTGGCCGACCTCGTGGTGCTCTCGGCCGATATCGAGGCGATCGCGCCGGAAGACCTGCACACGGTGCGGCCGGTCACAACCGTCTGTGGCGGCAAGGTCACGTATCAAGCATGACGGTGGCACGGGAATTGCGTTTTAGGTCCAGTCCAAGCTCCGCAGTTGCCAAGCCGATTGGCTTATGGTGACAATCAAAACAGGAACAAACCTGCCGCCAAGAGCAGGCCATCTCAATGGGGTAATCGTGCCGGAACAACCGGGTAAGAATGCAATCGAGGTTCGTGGCGTTCGCAAGGTATTTGGCACCGGTGAACACCAGGTCGCCGCTCTCGACACGGTTTCGGTGTCGATCCGAGAAAACGAGTTCTTCACGCTGTTGGGGCCCTCCGGCTGCGGCAAGACAACGCTTCTGAGGCTGATTGCCGGCTTCGACTTCCCGAGCGCCGGCGAAATCCTGCTGTATGGCCAGGACATCGCGCCGCTGCCGCCGTTCAAGCGGCCGGTCAACACCGTGTTCCAGTCCTACGCGCTGTTCCCGCACATGACCGTTGCCGAGAATATCGGCTTCGGCCTGGAAATGCTGGGCAAACCCAAGACCGAGATCAAGGCGCGCGTCGGCGAGATGCTGAAGCTGGTCAAGATGGAGGCGCTCGCCGGGCGTCGCACCAGCCAGATCTCGGGCGGCCAGCAGCAGCGCGTGGCGCTCGCCCGCGCGCTCGCGCCACAGCCGAAGGTGCTCCTGCTCGACGAACCGCTGTCGGCGCTCGACTACAAGCTGCGCAAGGAGATGCAGATCGAGTTGAAGCGCCTGCAGCACGAGACCGGCATCACCTTCATCTTCGTTACCCACGACCAGGAAGAGGCGCTGACGATGTCGGACCGCATTGCGGTGATGTCGTCGGGCAAGATCCTGCAGGTCGGCACGCCGTGGGATATCTACGACAAGCCGGCGGAACGCTTCGTCGCCGACTTCATCGGCGAGACCAACTTCCTCACCGCCGCCATCACCAATGTCGGCAACGGCAAGGCGCGCGCGACGCTCAAATCCGGCGCAACCATCGAAGCGACCGTGGCCGAAGGCTTCCAGCCGAAGGACAACGCCACCGTGGTGGTGAGGCCGGAACACGCCAAGCTGAGCGACGGCAAGGGCGACCTGGCGGGCACGGTCGAAAACATCGTCTATTTCGGCACCGACACCCACATCCATGTCCAGTTGGACAGCGGCGAAGCCTTCACCGTGCGCCAGCAGAACACGCGCAGCGCCGGTTGCGGTTTCGAGCGCGGCGACAAGGTCGGCATCATGATCGGCAACGACGCCGCGCAAGTGCTGAGGGACTGATGGCAACCGCGGAAGAAATCGCCAAGGAAGCGGAGCGTCGCGACGTCCGCACGCGCTGGCTGCTGTCGGCGCCGGCGCTCATCATCATCCTTCTCGCGGCGACCGGACCGTTGCTGATCGTGCTGGTCTATTCGTTGCTGACGCCCGGCCCCTATGGCGATGTGAAATGGCAGTTTTCGCCGGACGCCTGGGTGTCGGTGTTCATGGAGCGCGACATTTTCGACGACACGCTTTCGCTTGCCGCCGCTCACGTCACCATTTTCTGGCGCTCCATCAAGCTGGCGATCGTGACGACGATCGCGACCTTGGCGCTCGGTTTCCCGACGGCCTATTTCATGGCGACGCGCAGTGAGAAGACGCGCGACATCTGGCTGTTCCTGATCACCATCCCGTTCTGGACGAACCTGCTCATCCGCACCTTCGCGGTGCTGCAGATCATCCGCAACGAGGGCATCGTCAACACCATCCTGATCAAGCTCGGCATCATCTCGGCGCCGATCCAGATCCTGTTCACCGACACGGCGATCCTGATCGGCATGGCCTATGTCTACCTGCCGTTGATGGTGCTGCCGATCTATGCCAGCATGGAGAAACTCGACTTCAGGCTGGTCGAGGCGGGCTACGACCTCTATGCCAGCCGGTTCCAGGTGCTGAGGCGCATCATCTTCCCGCTGGTCAGGCCGGGCGTGATCGCCGGCTCGATCCTGGTCTTCATCCCGGCGATCGGCGCCTATGTCACGCCCAGCGTGCTCGGCGGCGGCAAGAACATGATGCTGTCCAACCTGATCGAGCTGCAGTTCGGACAGGGCCGCAACTGGCCGCTCGGCTCGGCGCTGTCGATCACTGTGATGATCATCGTCATGGTGGCGCTGCTGGCCTATGTGCGCAATGCCGGACGGGCGGAGGTTCGCCATGGCTAATTTCTCGATCAAGCACCAGCCAGGCTTCACCGCAATCGCCGCGACCTGCTTCGTCGTCCTCTACCTGCCGATCATCGTGCTGGTGTTCTACGCCTTCAACGCCGCGACATCGACGTCGGAATGGGGCGGCTTCTCGCTGAAATGGTTCCAGTCGGCGTGGCAGAACACGCAGGTCATCGATGCCACCTTGCGATCCTTCCAGATCGGCTCGGTTGCCGCGGTGCTGTCGACCATCGCCGCCACAATGGCCGCGTTGGCGACGACGCGCACGGCGCCCTATCCCGGACTGACCTTCAAATACGCGGCGATCAACCAGCCGCTGATGGTGCCGGAGATCGTCACCGGCGTGGCGCTGTTGATCTTCTTTTCGCGCATCAAGATTTTCACCGGCTATTCCGGCCTCGGCTATCTGATCGCCGCGCACACGGCGTTCTGCATCCCCTTCGCCTACCTGCCGATCCGGGCGCGGCTGGAGAACATGGACCTGACGCTGGAGCGCGCCGCCGCCGATCTCTACGCGACGCCGTGGCGGACGTTCCGCCGCATCACGCTGCCGCTGCTGTGGCCCGGCATCCTGGCCGGGTTGATGCTGGCCTTCGTGATCTCGCTCGATGACGTCGTCATCACCGAGTTCGTCAAGTCGGGCGGCCAAGACACGCTGCCGACCTATATGCTCGGCCAGATCCGTCGGGGGATAACACCCGAGATAAACGCGATATCGACCGTATTCCTGCTCTTGTCGGTCGCCATCGTGACGTTGTTTTTCTTCATCAGCAGGAAACGCGATTAGACATGATCAATGGGAGCACATCCATGAACTGGAAGATCACAGCGACCGCCATGGGGTTGGCGCTGCTCGCCTCGACAGGTGCAGCTTTCGCCGATGGTGAGTTGAACATCTACAATTGGGGCAACTACACCAGCCCCGACGTCATCAAGAAGTTCGAGCAGAAATACAACGTCAAGGTGACGATCACCGATTACGATTCGAACGACACGGCGCTGGCCAAGGTGCGCCAGGGCGGCACTGGCTTCGACATCGCGGTGCCGTCGCAGACTTACGTTCCGATCTGGATCAAGGAAGGCCTCGTCCTGGAGACCGATCCGGGCAAGATGGAGAACTTCAAGAATGTGGCGCCGGAATGGGCCAACCCCGAGTTCGATCCGGGCCGCAAATACTCCGTGCCATGGGCGCTTGGCACCGTCGGCGTCGTCGTCAACACCGACGTGTACAAGGGGCCGTCCGATAGCTGGGGCATCATTTTCAACACTCCGGACGAGCTGAAGGGCAAGGTCAACGTCGTTCCCGAAATGAACGACGTCATCTTCGCGGCGATCAAGTATGTCGGGGGTCAGCAATGCACGACCGACAAGGAAGTGCTGAAGAAGGTGCGCGACACGCTTGTCAGCGCCAAGCCCAACTGGATCGCCATGGAGTACAACACCATCGAGAAGATGGGCGCGGGCGATTTCAAGGCGACCAGCGACTGGAACGGCTCGGCGCTGCGCCAGCGGCTGGCGAATCCCGCCATCCACTATTTCTACCCGAAGGAAGGCTATGGCCTGTGGAGCGACAATGTCGTCGTTCTCAAGGAAGCCAAGAATGTCGAGAACGCCAAGCTGTTCCAGAACTTCATCATGGATCCGGAAAATGCCGCCGGCCTGTCGGCTTTCCACCGCTACGCCAACGCCATCACCGGTTCGGACAAATACATGCCGGCCGACATGAAGGATGCGCCCGAAGTGGTCATTCCCGAGGCATCCAAGGCGAAAGCCGAGTTGCAGCTGATGTGTCCGCCGGACGTCCAGGAACTCTACACCAAGATCTGGACCGAACTGCAGAAGTAGCCGCATCGTTACGGACCCGGCGGCAGGCGCCGCCGGGTCCGTTTTCATGTCGTCGGGACATTGATCATGGATTCCTACCGCAACTCGGATCCGCGGCCGCCGATCATGCAAGGCTCGCCGCCCAGGCTGGTGCCGCCGAAGCTCGACTGGGACCGGCCGCCCTGGAACCGTTGGGCATTCCAGCACATCCGCGAGTTCCTGCCGACCGTCGAGGTCTGGCGCGGCCACGGCCATCGCCATCGCTTCGAGCGGGCCGAGGTCGATCTCGACGCGTTGCCGGTGGAGGGCAGCACGGGTGCGCCGACGACGCTCGCGGGGCTGCTCGACGAGACCTATACGGACGGCTTCCTGGTGCTCAAGGACGGCAGGATCGCCTATGAGCGCTATTTCAACGGCATGGACGAGCGCACGCTGCACCTGTCGCAGTCGATGGCGAAGTCTGTCACCGGCTCGGTGTTCGGCATCCTCGTCGGGCGAGGACTGATCGATCCGGCAAAGCCGGTGACCAGCTATCTTCCGGAGCTCGGCGCGACCGGCTGGGCAGACGCCAGCGTGCAGCATGTGCTCGACATGACGACGGGCGTGCGCTTTTCCGAGGAATACACAAATCCCTACTCAGAGATCGGCCAGGTCGATGTCGCCACCGGCTGGAAGCCAGTGCCGCCCGGCAGCGATCCATCCTTCCAATGGCCGTCGCATCTGTTCGAGCTGATCCTGCGACTCAAGGACAAGGTGCGGCCGCATGGCGAGGCGTTCGAATACCGCTCGATCGAGACCGATGTGCTGGCCTTCATCATGGAGCGGGTGACCGGCAAGCGGCTGGCGCAGCTGGTTTCCGAGGAACTCTGGCAAAAGCTCGGCGCGGATGAAAGCGCCTGCTTCACTGTCGACAGCGCCGGCTATGCGCTGGCCGATGGCGGCTTCAACGCGACGCTGCGCGACTATGCCCGCTTCGGCAAGCTGATCCTCGACAATGGCGGCGGCGTGGTGCCGGCCGACTGGATCGAGGCAACGCGCAACGGCAGGCACGGTCCCGACTTCAATCCCAGCCTGCCCTCAGGCAGCTACCGCAACCAGTTCTGGATCGAGGATCCGCACTCGCGCGCGCTGATGTGCCGGGGCGTGTTCGGGCAGCTGATCCACATCGACTGGGACAACGGAATGGTCGCGGTGAAGCTTTCGACCTTTCCGAATTTCACCAACACAGCCTATTCGGTGGCGACGCTGAAGGCCGTGCATGCCATAGCCGCCGCGCTGGCCTGACCCTCAAGCAAGCTGAAGATCCGGGAGACCGTCATGACCGGCAAGACCGCGTTCGAGACAAGATACGGCTTTGCCCGCAATGCGGTGCTGCTCGCCAACTGGCGCGAAAGCCCGTTCAGCCGCTGGTCGTTCCAGAATGTCGGCGAGCTGGTGCCGAGTGCGCCCATCGCGGCCCCCGGCGGCGGCGAGGCGCCGCAGCAGGCGCTTGGCGGGCTGCTCGACGAAAAGGTCGTCCTGGCGAATGGGCCGGAAACGGTCGCGGCCTTTCTCCAGCGCTCGGATACCGATGCGCTGACCATCATGAAGGGCGGCAAGTGGGTCGGCGACTGGCTGGCGCCGCATATGGCATTCGGCGCCCGCCACGTCATCTTCTCGATCAGCAAGTCCTTCACCGCCATTCTCGCCGGCATTCTGGAAGGCGAGGGGGTGTTCGACCCGGAGGCCCCGGTCGTCAGCTACATTCCCGAAGCCAAGGGCTCTGCCTATGGCGATGCGAGCTGCCGGCATGTGCTCGACATGACCGTCAGCCTCGATTTCGAGGAGGCCTATCTCGATCCCGAAAGCGCGTTTGCCCGCTATCGCCGCTCCACGCTGTGGAATCCGGGCGGCGGCTCCGAGAGCCTCACGGCGTTTCTCCTGACGTTGCAGCGTCTTGGCGAACCGCATGGCCAGACCTATCGCTACCGCTCGCCCAATTCCGATTTGCTTGGCGTGCTGCTGGAGCGGGCGTCCGGCCAGCGCATAGGCGACCTCCTGCGCGAGAAATTGTGGCTGCCGCTCGGCGCGGCGGGCGAGGGCTCGATCACCGTAGAGATGGAAGGCACGGCGCGCACGGCCGGCGGCATTTCGGTGACGCCGCGCGACCTTGCGCGCGTCGGCGAGATGATGCGGCAGGGTGGCATGGCCAATGGCCGCCGCATCGTGCCGGAAGCCTGGGTGCGCGACACGGTTGCCACCGGCGGCAGCTTCGAGGCCTGGCAGCGCGGCACGATGGCGTTCCTGTTCCCGAAGGGGCGCTACCGCAACAAATGGTACCAGACCGGCGCCGATAGCGGTGCTTTCTGCGGTATCGGCATCCACGGCCAGTGGCTCTACGTCAATCCGAGGGATGAGCTGGTCATCGCCAAGATGTCATCGCAGCCCGAGCCGGTCGATGACCGGCTCGATGTCGAGTTGATGGCCTTCTTCGAGGCGCTGAGCCGGATGGTCTGAGCCGGGCCGGGGCGTCGATCACGCCAGCTTTCCTGTGGACCGGTCCGGCTCCTCGCAAACGTCACGGTTGGCGGAGCTGATATCACGGCCTATGGTCGCCGCTCTTTTCGACAGGGACTGGCATGGCATCGGACATCAAACGCATCGCAGCAATCATCGCGGCCGAGATCGGCGGGCGGCCGGAGCAGGCGGCGGCGGCGATCGGGCTGCTGGATGAGGGCGCCACGGTGCCGTTCGTGGCGCGCTACCGCAAGGAAGTCACCGGCGGGCTCGACGACACGCAATTGCGCGACCTTGCCGAGCGGCTGGCCTATCTGCGCGAGCTCGACGCCCGCCGCGACACGATCCTCGGTTCCATCCGTGAGCAGGGCAAGCTGACCGAGGAGCTGGAGGCCAAGATCAATGCCGCGGCAACCAAGGCCGAGCTGGAAGACATCTACCTGCCCTACAAGCCTAAGCGGCGCACCAAGGCGGAGATCGCCAGGGAACGGGGGCTCGGGCCGCTGGCCGAGGCGATCCTTGCCGACCGCTCCGCGGTGCCAGCCGACCTCGCGCTCGCCTATGTCAGCGAAGAGGTGGCCGACGTGAAGGCTGCGCTCGAAGGCGCGCGCGACATCCTGTCGGAGCAGTTCGCCGAGAATGCCGACCTTGTCGGCAAGCTGCGCTCCTACATGAAGGAACGCGCCTTCCTGCGCGCCAAGGTCGTCGACGGCAAGCAGGAGGCCGGGGCAAAGTTCTCCGACTATTTCGACCATGTCGAGCGCTGGGCGAATGTGCCCAGCCATCGTGCGCTGGCCATGCTGCGCGGCCGCAACGAGGAGGTGCTGTCGCTCGACATCGAGGTCGATGCCGACGACGCCTCGCCGGTGAAGCCGGTCGAGCGCATGATCGCCAATGCCTATGCCATTGGCGGCAGCCTGCCCGGCGACCGATGGCTGATGGAAGTGGCCGGCTGGACCTGGCGCATCAAGCTGTCCTTGCATCTGACACTCGACCTGATGCGCGATCTGCGCGAGCGGGCCGAGGAAGAGGCGATCCACGTCTTTGCGCGCAATCTGAAGGACCTGCTGCTTGCAGCGCCGGCCGGATCGCGACCTACGATGGGGCTCGATCCCGGCATCCGCACCGGCGTCAAGGTGGCGGTGGTGGACGGCACCGGCAAGCTAGTGGCGACGACGACGGTCTATCCGTTCCCGCCCAGGAACGACGTGCGCGGCACGCAGGCCGAGCTGGCGAAGCTGATCCGGCTGCATAAGGTCGAGCTGATCTCGATCGGCAACGGCACCGGCAGCCGTGAGACGGAAAGACTTGTCGCCGACATGCTGTCGGAGCTGCCTGCCGATGGTGGGCCGAAGCCGCTCAAGGTGATCGTCAGCGAGGCGGGCGCCTCGGTCTATTCGGCCTCGGCGACGGCGGCGGCGGAATTCCCCGGCCTCGACGTGTCGCTGCGTGGTGCTGTCTCGATCGCCAGGCGCCTTCAGGATCCGCTGGCCGAACTGGTCAAGATCGAGCCGAAGTCGATCGGCGTCGGCCAATACCAGCACGATGTCGACCAGTACCGGCTCGGCCGCTCGCTGGAAGCAGTGGTCGAGGATGCAGTCAATGCCGTCGGCGTCGATCTCAACACGGCCTCCGCCCCGCTGCTGGCGCGGGTTTCCGGCCTGGGTACGTCGCTTGCCGAGGCGATCGTCGCGCATCGCGACGCCGGCGGGCCGTTCGCCAGCCGCCGCGACCTGCTGAAGGTGTCGCGGCTCGGGCCGCGCGCCTTCGAGCAATGCGCTGGTTTCCTGCGCATTCCGAACGGCGCCGAGCCGCTCGATGCCTCGGCGGTTCACCCGGAGGCCTATGGCGTGGCGAAGAAGATCGTCGCCGCCTGCGGCCGCGATGTGCGCTCGCTGATGGGCGACAGCGCCGCGCTCAAGGCACTCGATCCTCGCGTCTTCGTCGACGAGCGCTTCGGCCTGCCGACGGTCCGCGACATCTTGGCCGAACTGGAGAAGCCCGGCCGTGACCCGCGCCCCGGCTTCAAGACGGCGACCTTTGCCGACGGCGTCGACGATATCAAGGACCTGAAGCCCGGCATGCTGCTCGAAGGCACCGTCACCAATGTCGCCGCCTTCGGCGCCTTCGTCGACATCGGCGTGCATCAGGACGGGTTGGTGCACGTCTCGCAACTGGCCGACCGTTTCGTCAAGGACGCGCATGAGGTGGTCAAGGCCGGCGATGTGGTGAAGGTGCGGGTCGTCGATGTCGACATCAAGCGCAACCGCATCGGTCTCACGATGCGCAAGGACGGCGATGGCGGAGCCCCGCGAAGCGGGCCGCGCGACAATGGTGGCGGCAAACCAGCGCCGCGTTCGCCGGCGCCGCAGCGCCAGCCGGAGCGGCCGGCCGCGCAGGGCGCGTTCGGTGCCGCGCTCGCCGAGGCCTTGAAGCGGAAGTAGCTACCACGCCAAAACAGCCGGCTCCTTGCCAAGCTGGCCTAGCAGCCAGTCGCGAAAACTGGCGACCGGCGGATGGCTGTGTTTGTCATGCGGGACAACGAGGTAATAGGCGCTGCGGCTCTGCATCGGCTGACCCGGCGCTGGCACCAACTGGCCGCGCTGCAATTCTGCGGCAATCAGGATTTCCGGCAGCAGCGCGACGCCGAGCCCGGCCATGCAGGCCTGGGCGGCGGTGCCGAACTGCTCGAACTGCATTCCCGGCCCGGTCGGCGCGCTGAGCCCCTGATGCTCGAACCATTCGGTCCAGGCGCCGGGGCGCGTTGCCATGTGCAGCAGCGGCAGGCGGCCGATATCGGCCGCCGTGGCGATCCTTTGCCCTTTCAGGAATTCGGGCGATGCCACTGGCGCCACCGTCTCGCGCACCAGCAGCGTGGAATCGGCATCCGGCCAGTCGGGCAGGCCGTAATGGATGGCGGCGTCGAGCCGCTCGCGGGCGAAGTCGAAGCGGCCGACGCGGGTGACGAAGTTGATGGTTATGTCGGGGTTGCTGGCGACGAAATCGGGGATCAGCGGCATCAGCCAGCGCGTGCCGAAGGTCGGCAAAATCGCCAGGTTCAGGATGCCACCATGCCGATTGCTCATCAATCCGAGAGCCGCGTCGCGCAGTTGCCCGAGCGCGGAGCGCACCGCGTCGGCATAGATTTCGCCTGCCGTCGACAGCCGGACATTGCGGCTGTCGCGCACGAATAGCCGGCGTCCGAACTGCTCTTCCAACAGACTGATCTGCCGGCTGATGGCGCCCTGGGTAAGGTCTAGCTCGCGGGCGGCGGCGGTGAAGGAGCCAAGCCGCGCCACCGCCTCGAAGGCGGCAAGGGCGCTGGTGGTCGGCAAGAGACGGCGCTGGACATTCATGATCCATTACTAACGCTCATTGATCGGTGATGCAATTTCGTTTGATTTTTTCGAGAGGGGGGCCGATAAGCCCCGCACCTCAAGATTTTGCGCGGGAGAGACAGGCCATGGCCGCCGACAAGAACGCATTCGTCTGGGAAGATCCCTTCCTGATCGAGGACCAGCTTTCCGAGGATGAGCGCATGGTGCGCGACGGTGCTGCCGCATTCGCCGGCGACAAGCTCGCGCCTCGTATCGAGGAGGCCTATCTGGACGAGAAGACCGATCCCGCGATCTTCCGCGAGATGGGCGAAGCGGGCCTGCTCGGCATCACCATTCCGGAGGAATATGGCGGGCTCGGCGCCAACTACGTCACCTACGGGTTGGTAGCGCGGGAAGTCGAGCGCATCGATTCCGGCTACCGCTCGATGATGAGCGTGCAGTCGTCGCTGGTGATGTATCCGATCCATGCCTATGGCTCGGAAGAACAGCGCAAGAAGTACCTGCCCAAACTGGCGTCCGGCGAATGGATCGGCTGCTTCGGTCTCACCGAGCCGGATGCCGGCTCCGATCCGGGCGGCATGAAGACGCGGGCCGAGAAGACGGCAGGCGGCTACAGGCTTTCCGGCTCTAAGATGTGGATCTCCAACGCACCGATCGCCGACGTCTTCGTCGTCTGGGCGAAATCATCAGCACATGACAACCAGATCCGCGGCTTTGTGCTGGAGAAAGGCATGAAGGGGCTCTCGGCGCCGAAGATCGGGGGAAAACTCAGCCTCCGCGCGTCGATCACCGGCGAGGTGGTAATGGACGGCGTCGAGGTCGGCGAAGAGGCACTGCTGCCCAACGTCTCCGGCCTCAAGGGGCCGTTCGGCTGCCTCAACCGGGCGCGCTACGGCATCTCCTGGGGCGCGATGGGCGCGGCCGAGGATTGCTGGCACAGGGCGCGGCAATATGGCCTCGACCGCAAGCAGTTCGGCAAGCCACTCGCCGGCACGCAGCTCTTCCAGAAGAAGCTTGCCGACATGCAGACCGAGATCACGCTAGGCTTGCAGGGCTCGCTCCGGGTCGGGCGGCTTATGGACGAAGGCAAGATGGCGCCTGAGATGATCTCGATCGTCAAGCGCAACAATTGCGGCAAGGCGCTCGACATCGCCCGCCAAGCCCGCGACATGCATGGCGGCAACGGCATCCAGATCGGCTACCACGTCATGCGCCATGCGCAGAACCTGGAGACGGTCAACACCTATGAGGGCACGCATGACGTGCATGCGCTGATCCTCGGACGTGCCCAAACAGGCATTCAAGCGTTTTTCTAAGCCGGCAACGTTGCTCAAATTAGGTGCAGCGCAACATCTCTGCTTGGAGAATGGCCTGCATTTGTGTCAGGGTTCGGCGATTGAAACGCCGAACTCCGGGGCACCATGGCAATTCTGGCAGCCGTCCACCACCTGACGCACTACAAATACGACCGGCCGGTCGTTCTTGGCCCCCAGGTGATCAGGCTGCAGCCGGCGCCGCATTCGCGCACCAAGGTGCTCAGCCATTCGCTCAAGGTCGAGCCGAAGAGCCATTTCGTCAACCTGCAGCAGGACCCCTACGGCAACTTCCTTGCTCGCTTCGTCTTCCCGGAGCCGGTGAACGAGCTCAAGATCGAGGTCGACCTCGTTGCCGACATGACGGTCTACAACCCGTTCGACTTCTTCGTCGAGGAATCGGCCGAGACCTTTCCGTTCGAGTATCCGGAAGAGATCAGGGAAGACCTTGCCATCTATCGGACGCCGGAGCCGGCGGGCCCGTTGCTGTCGGCTTTCCTCGGAACGATCGACCGCAGCCCGAGGAACACCGTCAATTTCCTCGTCGACCTCAATGCGCGGCTGCAGCGCGAGATCGCCTACATCGTGCGCATGGAGACCGGCGTCTTTTCGCCGGAGGAGACGCTGGCCGCGGCCAAGGGCTCGTGCCGGGATTCCAGCTGGCTGCTGGTGCAGATACTGAGGAATCTCGGCATCGCCGCGCGCTTCGTCTCCGGCTACCTGATCCAGCTCAAACCCGATCTCGTCGCGCTTGACGGGCCGCCGGGCACCGCTGTCGACTTCACCGACCTGCATGCCTGGTGCGAGGTCTATATTCCGGGCGCCGGCTGGATCGGCTTCGACCCGACCTCCGGCCTGCTCACCGGCGAGAGCCATGTGCCGCTGGCCGCCACGCCGCATTTCCGCAATGCCGCGCCGATCTCCGGCATGGCGAGCTTCGCCAATGTCGATTTCGGCTTCGACATGCGGGTCGACCGCATCGCCGAGCATCCGCGCATCACCAAGCCGTTCTCCGACGAGAGCTGGCAAGCGCTCGACGCGCTGGGCAACAAGGTCGACGCGGCGCTCGCAGCGGGCGACGTTCGCCTCACGATGGGCGGCGAGCCGACCTTCGTGTCGATCGACGATTTCGAGTCGGCGGAATGGAACACGGCGGCCGTCGGCCCGACCAAGCGCGAGAAGGCCGACGCGCTGATCCGTCGGCTGCGCGAGCGTTTCGCGCCGGGCGGCTTCCTGCACTATGGCCAGGGCAAGTGGTATCCGGGCGAGAGCCTGCCGCGCTGGACCTTCTCGCTCTACTGGCGCGCCGATGGCGAGCCGGTGTGGAGCGATCCATCGCTGATCGCGCGCGAAAAGAGCGAGGCGGATATCGGGCCGCAGCAGGCCGAAAGCCTGCTGACGGCAATTGCCGGCGAACTTGGCATCGACAAGGCGATGGTCAGCGAGGCCTATGAGGATCCGGCCGAATGGCTGCTCAAGGAAGGCAAGTTGCCGGAGAATGTCGATCCATCCAACTCCAAGCTGGAAGATCCCGAAGAGCGTAGCCGCATGGCGCGCGTGTTCGAGCGCGGCCTGACCAAGCCGTCGGGCTATGTGCTGCCCGTTCAGCGCTGGAACAGCCAGGCGGCGGGGCCGCGCTGGCGCTCGGAGAAATGGAAGACGCGGCGTGGCCGGCTGTTCCTGGTTCCCGGCGATTCACCGGTCGGCTACCGTCTGCCGCTCGGCACGCTGCCCTATGTGCCGCCGGCGCAATTCCCCTATATCGTGCCGGTCGACCCGTCGGTTCCGCGTGGCCCGCTGCCGGAGCGCGCGGCCATTTTGCCAGAAGCATCGCCGGCCGAACTGGAAGGCGCCGACGAAATGGCGCGACGCCAGCAGGCGGTGTCGTTCACCGCCACGACCGGCCAGCAGGACCGTGTCGAGCAGGAGATCACCGAGATCGGCGGCGCGGTGCGCACCGCGCTCAGCGTCGAGCCGCGCGATGGCCGGCTCTGCGTGTTCATGCCGCCGGTCGAGGCGCTGGAAGATTATCTCGAACTGGTCGCGGCGGCCGAAAACGCCGCGCGCTCGATCGGACTGCCGGTGCACATCGAGGGCTACGGCCCGCCGCACGATCCGCGCCTCAACGTCATCCGCGTGGCTCCCGATCCCGGTGTCATCGAGGTCAACATCCATCCCGCCGGCAACTGGCAGGAATGCGTCGCCACGACGACGGCGATCTACGAGGAAGCGCGGCTGACGCGGCTCGGCACCGACAAGTTCATGATCGACGGCCGCCATACCGGCACCGGCGGCGGCAACCATGTCGTGGTGGGCGGCGCCACGCCGAACGACAGTCCGTTCCTGCGCCGGCCCGACCTTTTGAAAAGCCTGGTGCTGCAATGGCAGCGCCACCCGTCGCTGTCCTACCTGTTCTCGGGCCTGTTCATCGGCCCGACCAGCCAGGCGCCGCGCTTCGACGAGGCGCGCCACGACTCGCTCTACGAACTCGAAATCGCGATGGCGCAGGTGCCGCATCCCGACAAGGGCGCGGCCCCCTTGCCGTGGCTGGTCGACAGGCTGTTCCGCAATCTCCTGACCGACGTCACCGGCAACACGCACCGCTCCGAGATCTGCATCGACAAATTGTTCTCGCCAGACGGTCCGACCGGCCGGCTGGGCCTGGTCGAGTTCCGCGGTTTCGAGATGCCGCCCAATGCGCGCATGAGCCTGGCGCAGCAGCTTCTGGTACGGGCCATTATCGCCCGTGCGTGGAAGAACCCGCTCGATGGCCGCTTCGTGCGCTGGGGCACCTCGCTGCACGACCGCTTCATGCTGCCGCACCATGTCTGGGCGGATTTCCTCGACGTGCTGGAGGACCTCAAGCTCAACGGCTTCGAATTCCGTCCGGAATGGTTCGCCGCGCAGCTCGAATTCCGCTTCCCGTTCTGCGGCGAGGTCCAGCATGCCGGCGTCAAGCTGGAGCTCAGGCAGGCGCTGGAGCCCTGGCATGTGATGGGCGAGCAAGGCGCGATCGGCGGCACCGTGCGATTCGTCGATTCCTCGGTGGAAAGGCTTCAGGTGAAAACGGAAGGCCTCAATCCGGAGCGTCACGCCGTCGTCTGCAACGGCCGCGTCGTGCCGATGAAGGTGACGGACAATAGGGAGGTCGCGGTGGCGGGCGTGCGCTTCAAGGCCTGGCAGCCAGCATCCGGCTTGCATCCGGCGCTGCCGGTCAACACGCCGCTGGTCTTCGACATCTACGACCGCTGGTCGGGCCGGGCGGTGGGCGGCTGCGTCTACCATGTCGCGCATCCCGGCGGGCGCAATTACGACACCTTCCCGGTCAATGGCAACGAGGCGGAGGCGCGGCGGCTTGCCCGCTTCGAGCCGCGCGGCCATACACCGGCGGGTTACGTGCTCCACAATGAAGAAGCCTCTGAAGATTTCCCGATGACCCTTGACCTCAGGCGGCCTCCAAGACTCTGATCGACGATGGCGAAGGGGAATCAGAAGAAGATAGGCGGCAAGCCGCTGAGCCACAGTCTGCTGGAGCACTACCAGCCGATCGACGGCGTCGTCGACGAGATGGTCGACGCCTCGGGCAATCCGCGCCCGGTCTGGCGCGCCTTCATCGAGGCGCTGGAGGACCTTGGTCCTGAAAAGCTCGCCCAGCGTTTCGCCCGCGCCGACCAGTATCTGCGCGACGCCGGCGTCTATTACCGCGTCTACGACAAGGCCGGCGCCAATGAGCGCGAGTGGCCCCTGGCGCATGTCCCGCTGCTGATCGAGGAACAGGAATGGGCCGCGATCAGCGCCGGCCTCGTGCAGCGCGCCGACCTGTTCGAGGAGACGCTGGCCGACATTTACGGGCCGAACCGCCTGATCGGGAAGGGCATCCTGCCGGCCGGCCTGATCGCCGCCAGCCCTGAATATTTGCGGCCCGTCGTCGGCACAAGGCCGGCCAGCGGCCATTTCCTCCACATGCTGGCCTTCGAGCTTGGCCGCGGTCCGGACGGCCGCTGGTGGGTGCTGGGCGACCGCACGCAGGCGCCCTCAGGCGCGGGCTTCGCGCTGGAGAACCGCGTCGCCACCACGCGCGCCCTGTCCGACATCTATGGCGAGATGCATGTGCATCGCCTGGCCGGCTTCTTTCGCCGCTTCCGCGACGCGCTGATCGGCATGGCCAAGGACACCGGCGGCCGTGTCGCCATCCTGACGCCTGGGCCGCTCAACGAGACCTATTACGAGCATGCCTATATCGCGCGCTATCTCGGCATCATGCTGCTCGAAGGCGAGGACCTGACCGTCTCCGGCGGCAAGCTGATGGTGCGCACCGTCTCGGGGCTGAAGCCCATCGGGGTGCTGTGGCGGCGGCTCGATGCCGCCTTCGCCGACCCACTGGAACTCAGGCCCGATTCGCAGATAGGAACGCCAGGGCTGGTCGAGGCGATCCGTAGCGGCACGGTCTCGGCCGTCAACGCGCTGGGCTCAGGCCTGATGGAGACGCGGGCGCTGCTCTCCTTCCTGCCGCGGATTTCCAAGGAATTGCGCGGCGAGGAGCTGCTGTTGCCGAGCGTCGCCACCTGGTGGTGCGGGCAGGACGGCGAGCGTGAACATGTGCTCGCCAATCTCGACCGCATGGTGGTCGGCCCGGCGCTGTCGACGCGGCTTGCCTTCGAGGACGACGACGCGACCAGGCTCGGCTCGGAGCTCTCCGACGCCGAGCGGGCGGAACTGGTGGCGCGGATCAAGGGCAGCGGCGGCGACTTCGTCGGCCAGGAGGCGGTGACGCTTTCCACAACGCCCGTCTATGTCGGCGGCTGGCTGGAGCCGCGGCCGGCCAGCCTGCGCGTCTATCTGGCGCGCACGCCGGATGGCTGGACGGTGATGCCCGGCGGTTTTGCGCGGGTCGGCTTCTCGCAAGACACAACGGCCATCGCCATGCAGCGTGGCGGCCAGGCGGCGGATGTGTGGGTGGTCAGCGACCGGCCGGTCGAGCGCGAGACCCTGCTGCCGCAGGAGCACGACAGCTTCACCCGCTCCATGCCGGGCAGCCTGCCCAGCCGCGCGGCGGAGAACCTGACATGGCTCGGCCGCTACATCGAGCGATCGGAAGACACGGCGCGCGTGCTGCGCGCCTATCACGTGCGGCTGGCCGAGACCTCCGATCCCGACACGCCGCTGCTTGCCGATATCAGGGACTATCTCGAACCGTTCGGCATCGACGTCGAAACGGCGATCCCGCTCGGCCTGATCGGCACGCTGGACAGTGCCGTCTACAGCGCCGGCCAGATCCGCGACCGTTTCTCGCCCGATGGCTGGCTGGCGCTGAAGGACCTGTCGAAGACCATCCATCAGTTCGCCAGGACGGTCGCGCCGGGCGACGACGCGACGCGGGCGATGACGGTGATCCTGCGCAAGCTCGCCGGCTTCTCCGGCCTGCTGCACGAGAACATGTACCGCTTCACCGGCTGGCGCTTTCTCGAAGTCGGCCGGCGGCTGGAGCGCGGCATACAGATCGCCCGCATGCTTGCCCGGTTGACCAGGACCGGCGCGCCGGACGGCGCGCTCGACATGATGCTGGAGATCGGCGACAGCGTCATGACCCATCGCCGGCAGTATCCGGTGCAGGCAGGCCGGCGCACGGTGATCGATCTCCTGGCGCTCGATCCGCTCAACCCGCGCTCCATCCTGTTCCAGCTCGAGCGGTTGAAGGCGGAGATCGGCATGCTGCCTTCCACCGGCGGCGAAGGACACATGTCGCCGGCGGCCAAGGAAATCCTGCAGCTCAACACGGCGATCGCCGTCATGGAGCCCTCGGACATGACGGCGCAAGTCATCGACGATCTCGCCAATGAGATCGGCGGCCTCTATAACAGCCTCGCCAAGGCCTATTTCGGATAGGGCATGCTCTACGACATCAGGCTTCATCTGAGCTACGACTATGATGCGGCGGCCGGTGGCGGCCGGCACCAGGTGCGCGTGCTGCCGCCGACGATTGCCGGCGTGCAGCGGGTGGTCGCCGCTTCGCTGTCCTTCGCGCCGGCCCCAGGCGAGCGCTCCGACTTTGCCGATTTCTTCGGCAACAACGTCACGTCGATCGCCTTTCGCGACGCTCATGACGCGCTCGACATCCGGATGAGCGCGCGTGTGTCGGTGTCGCGCCCGGAACCGGGGCTGGACGTATCGCCCGACCTCCAGCGGCTGCGGGAAGAGCTCGGCGGCGTGCGGTCGCTGGCGCCGGATTCGCCGCATCACTTTATCGCCGCCAGCGATCATGCCGGCATCGATGTCGCGATCACCGCCTATGCGAAAGACAGTATCGCCGGCTCGACCGTCGCCACGGTCATGGATCTGTGCAACCGCATCCATCGCAATTTCACCTATGACGGCGAGGCAACCACCGTGCAGACGCGGGCCAGCGATGCCTTCGGCCTGAAACGCGGCGTCTGCCAGGATTTCTCGCATATCATGATCGCCGGCCTGCGCGGGCTGGGCATTCCCGCCGGCTATGTCAGCGGCTTCCTGCGCACCATACCGCCGAAGGGCAAGCCCCGGCTCGAAGGCGCCGATGCCATGCATGCATGGGTCAAGGCCTGGTGCGGGCGTGACGCCGGATGGCAGGAATTCGACCCGACCAACGGCATGCGGGCGAGCAACGACCACATCACCGTCGGCTACGGGCGGGATTATTCCGATGTGGCGCCGATCGTCGGCGTGCTCAAAACCACCGGCGGCCAGGCGGCCGAGCAGGCGGTCGACGTCATCCCGGTGGCGCTTGAGAAGGTGTGATGGCCAAGCCTCTCCGGGTTTCGGAACGGGTAAAGATTGCTTCTCAAATCTCCACGCTATCGCTATCTTGCGCTGCGGGGCGGTAAGGCCGGATGCGTGACGTGCGCCGGCGCGGAGTTTGCCAATTGAAAGCGGTCAGCGTCATCATTCCGGCACATAATGCGGCGGCGACCATAAAAAGGACGCTGGCGTCGCTGCATTCGGAAGCCGATGTCATCGGCGAAGTGCTGCTGGTCGACGATTCGTCGTCGGACGACACCGCAAGCGTTGCCGAGGATGCCGCTTCGCGATTTGCGTTGCCGTTGCGCGTCATCCAGTCAGCTTGCAGGGACGCGGGCGGAGCCCGCAATCTCGCGCTGTCGCAGGCGAACTACCCCTGGATCTACATGATCGATGCCGACGACCTGCATCTGGAGGGCGGGCTGCGGTCATTGCTTTCGCGGACCGACCTGCAGGCGAAAGCCGACATGGTGGTCGGCGCCTACCGCAGGCGGACCGATGGCGTGGACCGGCAGATCAAGCTGCCTGCCGGCTATACGGCCGGCAGCATCGCCAATGCCTCGGCTTACATAGGAGGGCACATACGCTCGATCGCCGTCGGAAGCGCGCTGGTGTCCAGGCGCGCGATCGATGAAACGCGATTCCCGACCGGGCTCGCCTATGACGAGGACACGTTGTTCTGGACAAGGGTGCTGAGCAATGCCCGGCTTGCCGTCATCACGCAACCGGTCATGGTTTATCTCGTTTCGGCGGAACGCTCCGACGATCGCTTTACGGTCAAGCCGGCAAAGCGCTTCCTCGAATGGCGCAAGGCGCTGCACGGGCTCGCCGAATGCGGGATTCCGAAGTCGACGCTGAAGACCAGGGAAGGGCTTGTCGCCCTGAAGATCGCGCGTGTCCATTATGCGCGCGGTGACCTGGATACGGCGGCCCGGTTCCTGGCCGTGGCCAAGGCCGCGCCGAAGGTGCCGTCGGACGTCTGGCGTTGCATGCGCTATCAGTTCAAGCTTGCGGCGCGGCGCCGGTTTTCCATGCCGCGCGTCCAGTTGCAAAGCGCCTGATGGCCGGGAGGCCGGAACTCGCAGTCGTGGTGATTGGTTTCCGGGCGCCCGCCGAGTTGGTCGCAGCAGTAAGGTCGGTGCTCGGCCAGAACATACCGGTCGAGGTGGTGGTCGTGAATTCCGGCGGCGGGGATGTCCAGGCACTGCTGGGCTGCGCCGGTCTCGATGTCAGGGTCATCGAGGTCGAGCAGCGACCGTTCGCCGGCGGCGCGCGAAATGTCGGCCTTGCGGCGACACAAGCCCCGTTCGTCGCCTTCCTCGCCGCGGATTGTCTCGCCTGCCCGGGCTGGGCTGCAGTCCGGCTGCACCATCACAGGCAGGGTGCCGCGACCGTGGCGAGCGCGATCCTCAACAGCCATCCGCGCAATCTCGTTGCCTGCGCGGCGCATCTGGTGATGTACATGCGACGTCTGCCCGGTCTCTCCGCCGAAAAGGCGCTGCGCTACGGCGTCTCCTTCGACCGGGCGCTGTTTGATCGATATGGGCTGTTCGACGAGCACATGGTGTCGGGAGAAGACACCGATTTCATGACCAGATTGCCGGACGCGATGCAGCCGGTCTGGGACCCGCGCATCCTCACCATCCATCGCAACGAGACAAGCCTGTCCGGTCTGCTTGCCGACCAGTACCGCCGCGGCCGCCGCTTTGGCGCCTATCTAAGGTCCGTCGAAGGCGAAAAAGCCGTTGAGGCCGTTTAGAAGGATTTTCCGGGACCGCCGCAATGCCGGCTGGCGAAAGAGGGTCTGTCTGGAAAGGACAGGACGTTCGCGATGCTGTCGCTGCCGATCGTGTGGCTGGCGCTGTTCGCCAAATCGCTGGGATCTCTCATCGGCGCCAAGTATGGTGACGGGAAGGGCTGGCGCCAATGATCACGGTCGAGATGAAGCCGCCGCGCCGGCGGCGCGGCCGATTGTTCTGGTCGAAACGGAGGATCGTGGCGGTGTTCAGCTACCGCTACGACGCACATCTGGTGCCTGGCCTGATCGAGAACCTCGAACCGATCGCTGACGGCTGGATTGCATATGACGATCGTGGTTCGGGGGAGATATTCAGCAGCGAGCCGGCGAGGCGGCGTGCCCTGCTCGGCGCGGCTTTCGAGGCGGGGGCCGATTGGATCCTGGCGATGGACCCCGATGAGCGGCTGGAAAACGCGGTCGCCGATCGAATCGGTGAACTGACCAGCCGGTCGCGGCGTGTAGTCTGGGGCTTCCACACGCTGGAGATGTATACGCCGGCCAGCTACCGCATCGACGGCGCCTGGGGCCAGAAGATGCAGCACAGATTGTTCCACGCCTATCATCCGGATCGCTACCGATCACCGGATCTGCATGGCGCCTGGTTCCCGGAGGACCTCGGCCTCAAGCTCAGGGACAGCGGTCTCAATCTTTATCATTTGAAGATGATCGAGCCAAAGCGGCGTACGGCACGTCGCGATCTCTACAATCATCTCGATCCGGATCGCCTGCACCAGGATATAGGCTACGACTATCTGGCCGATGACTCGGGCGCGGTTCTCGAGACCATACCGCCAGGGCGAGAGTATTTTCCTGTCCACAGCGACGACGGCGGGCTCTGGATGGCGGATGTGTCGACCGTCCCGCGAGCGTGACCCCTTAAGGGCAGCACGGAACCAGTCGCCGGCCATGCGGCTTATCTACGGACCAGTTCCGTGGGATTCATCATGCTGCAACGACCGCAATCCTCCCCTGACCGTTCAGCAGGAGAGGACGAAACCCGAAAGAATGGCGCGCTCGATTCGGCCGAGCGTGCGTCGCTCACCTATGTCAGCGAGGCCGATCCCGGAATTCGACGCCTGAGAAGGGGCAAAGGCTTTACTTACCTCCGGCCTGACGGCCGTTCGGTCCCAGCGGCCACGCTTGCGCGCATCAAGGCACTCGCCATTCCACCGGCGTGGACCGATGTGTGGATTTCGCCCGATGCCTGCGGCCATATCCAGGCGACCGGCCGGGACCAGCGCGGGCGCAAGCAATACCGCTATCATGCACTGTGGGCCGCCGAGCGCGACGGCGCCAAATATTCAAGTTTGATCGCCTTCGCCAAAACCCTGCCCGAACTGCGGCGCCGCATCGACGCCGATCTGCGCCGCCACGGCCTGCCGGCGGAACGCGTCGTAGCGGCCACCGTCTGGCTGCTCGACAATACGATGATCCGCGTCGGCAATGCCGCCTATGCCCGCGACAACAAGAGTTTCGGGCTGACGACGTTGCGCGACCGCCATGTCGACATCGAGGGATCGAGCCTGCGGTTCGCGTTCAAGGGCAAGTCCGGCAAGGAATGGAAGCTGAAGCTGGTCGACCGCCGGATCGCCAGGATCGTGCGCGGCGCGCAGGAACTTCCAGGCCAGAAGCTGCTTCAGTATCTTGACGAGGACGGCAACAGGCATCCGGTCGGCTCCGCCGACGTCAACCGCTATATCCGCGACGCGGCAGGCGCGGATTTCAGCTCCAAGCATTTCCGTACCTGGGGCGGCACCATCCACGCCGCGTCGCTGTTTGCGCAAGCCGAGCGTCCGGAAAGCCAAGCGCAGATGAAGCGAGTCATGAACGGCATCATCGACAGGGTCGCCGAGCGCCTCGGCAACACGCGTGCCGTCTGCCGCAAATGCTACATCCACCCGCTGGTCTTCGAAGCATGGGCGGATGGGCGGCTGCCCGGCGAAATGGCGGAGGCCAGCAAGCGAAAACGGCTGATACCCGGTCTCGACGAAGAGGAGGCGCTGGTGTTGCGATGGCTTGAGGCGCGCGGCGCCTGACCAGCGGCACGGGAGGATTGGCAAGCCCGTGTGATCGCTTCCTATTTTTTTATCGACGATGTGTCGGGAAGGGTCCTACTGTCGCGTCCTTTGATACGGAAAGGATTTGCCATGCTCTACGCCATCCTCTGCTACGCCTCCGAAGACGTCGTCTGCTCCTGGAGCAAGGAACAGGACGACGAGGTTATGGGCAACCTTCTGGCGGTGCAGGAAAAATACGCCCAGGCCGGCCGGCTTGGGCCCGTCGCGCGTCTCCTGCCGACGACCGCCGCGACGACATTGCGCAAGGTCAAGGGCGAGTCGGTCGTCATCGACGGGCCGTTCGCCGAGACCAAGGAACAGTTCCTCGGCTTCTACACGCTCGAATGCGCCGACCTCGACGAGGCCGTCGACTTCGCGCGCGAGCTGTCCGAGGTCAATCCGAGCGGCGGCTCCTACGAGATACGCCCGGTTTCCATCTTCAATCCCGCCAGAGTACCCGCATGACCGAGCTTGCCTGGATCAGCAACGCGATCAGCACCGCCCGTCCGCAGGCGATGGGCGCGCTGCTGCGCTACTTCCGCGACCTCGACGCCGCTGAAGAGGCTTTCCAGGACGCTTGCCTCAGGGCGCTGAAGAACTGGCCGAAGAACGGCCCGCCGCGCGATCCTGCCGCCTGGCTGATCTTCGTCGGCCGCAACAGCGGCATCGATGCTGTGCGAAAGCGGTCCAAGCAGGCGCCGCTGCCGGAGGAAGACCAGATCTCCGACCTCGAGGATGCCGAAAGCGATATTGCCGAGCGCCTCGACGGCGCCCACTATCGCGACGACATCCTGCGGCTCCTGTTCATCTGCTGCCATCCGGACCTGCCGGCGACGCAGCAGATCGCGGTGGCGCTGCGCATCGTCTCCGGCATCACCGTCAAGCAGATCGCGCGAGCCTTCCTGGTCGGCGAAAGCGCCATGGAGCAGCGCATCACCCGCGCCAAGGCGCGCATCGCCGATGCCGGGGTGCCATTCGAGACGCCGGGCGCCGTCGAGCGCTCGGAGCGGCTCGCGGCGGTGGCCGCTATGATCTACCTGATCTTCAACGAGGGCTATTCGACCAACAGCGGCGAGGCGCCGGCGCGCGCGCCGCTCTGCGAGGAGGCAATCCGGCTTGCGCGGCTTTTGCTGCGGCTGTTCCAGACCGAGGCGGAGATCATGGGGCTGACCGCGCTGCTGCTGCTCCAGCATGCGCGGGCGCCGGCGCGTTTCGACGCCAATGGCGAGATCGTCCTGCTGGAGGACCAGGACCGGTCACTCTGGAGCCGCAAGATGATCGATGAGGGCCTGGCGCTGGTCGACAAGGCGCTGCGCCATCAGCAGCCTGGACCCTACCAGGTGCAAGCCGCGATCGCCGCGCTGCATGCGCGGGCGGCGAAACCGGAGGATACCGACTGGACCGAGATCGATCTGCTCTACAGCCTGCTCGAGCGCATGCAGCCGTCGCCGGTGGTGACGCTCAATCGCGCCGTCGCGGTGGCCAAGGTGCGCGGTCCCGAGGCGGCGCTCGCCATGATCGAGCCGCTGGAGGAAAGGCTGTCCGGCTATTTCCATTTCTTCGGCCTCAAGGGCGGCCTGCTGATGCAGCTCGACCGCGGCGATGAGGCGCGCGTCGCGTTCGACCGGGCGATCGCGCTTGCCAACACAGCCGCCGAGGCGGCCCATATCCGGATGCATATCGATCGGCTGATGAAGGAAGGCGCCGCCCAGGGCGCCGCCCGAAAAGCGCACTGACGGACCGGACTTCCTGGTTCAACGGTCTGATCCCGGCTTAGACCATGCCGGGGTGGCGGTTTTTCCCCGAAACGAGTAATGCCACGCCATGACAGCGCCCGACGCCCGTGTAGGCACGAGCAAGCGCGGCGCAGAGCTTTGACCTCCGCCCCAAGAATGGCGGGATCTGAAAGGGATAGAAATGACGATAGCGAAGGAAACGGCCGCACTTCTGGAGAAACTCGGCGTCGCCAAGGACGCGCTTTCCGGCGGCGACCTGATCGTGCGCAGCCCGGTGACGGGAGAGCAGATCGCGGCGCTGAAGACGATCTCGTCGGCGGATGCGGCAAAGACCGTCGACGCCGCCCACAAGGCGTTCCAGGCCTGGCGGCTGGTGCCGGGACCGAAGCGCGGCGAACTGGTGCGCCTGCTCGGCGAGGAATTGCGCGCGCACAAGGCCGAGCTTGGCCGGCTGGTGTCGATCGAGGTCGGCAAGATCCCGTCCGAGGGCCTGGGCGAAGTGCAGGAGATGATCGACATCTGCGATTTCGCCGTCGGTCTTTCGCGTCAATTGTACGGTCTCACCATCGCCACCGAGCGCCCCGGCCACCGCATGATGGAAACGTGGCACCCGCTGGGCGTCGTTGGCGTCATTTCGGCCTTCAACTTCCCGGTCGCGGTATGGTCGTGGAATGCGGCCCTCGCCCTGGTGTGCGGCGACGCCGTGGTGTGGAAACCGTCGGAGAAGACGCCGCTGACCGCGCTCGCCTGCGAGGCGATCTTCAAGCGCGCGGCCAAGCGCTTCGGCGCTGACGCGCCGGCAGGCCTGGCACCGGTGCTGATCGGTGACCGCGCCGTCGGCGAGATCCTGGTCGATCATCCGAAGGTGCCGCTGGTCTCGGCCACCGGCTCGACCCGCATGGGCCGCGACGTCGGCCCGCGGCTGGCCAAGCGTTTTGCCCGCGCGGTGCTGGAGCTCGGCGGCAACAATGCCGGCATCGTCTGCCCGACCGCCGATCTCGACATGGCGCTGCGGGCGATCGCCTTCGGCGCCATGGGCACGGCCGGCCAGCGCTGCACGACGCTGCGTCGCCTGTTCGTTCACGAGAGCGTCTATGACGCGCTGCTGCCGCGGCTGAAGAAGGCCTATCAGAGCGTCTCGGTCGGCAATCCGCTGGAGACGTCTTCGCTGGTCGGTCCGCTGATCGACAAGGCCGCCTTCGACAACATGCAGAAGGCGCTGAAGGAGGCCACCGCGCATGGCGGCAAGGTGACCGGCGGCACGCGGGTCGAGAACGGCCATCCGGATGCCTATTACGTGCATCCGGCGCTGGTCGAAATGCCCAGGCAGGTCTCGCCGGTGACGGAAGAGACCTTCGCGCCGATCCTCTATGTGATGAAGTACACCGACTTCGATGCCGTGCTCGACGAGCATAACGCGGTCGGCGCGGGACTGTCGTCGTCGATCTTCACCCGCGACCTGCAGGAGTCCGAGCGCTTCCTTGGCGTCGACGGTTCGGACTGCGGCATCGCCAACGTCAACATCGGCACCTCCGGCGCCGAGATCGGCGGCGCGTTCGGCGGCGAGAAGGAGACCGGCGGCGGCCGCGAGAGCGGCTCGGATGCCTGGAAGGCCTATATGCGGCGTGCCACCAACACGGTGAACTACTCCAAGGCGCTGCCGCTTGCCCAGGGCGTGTCGTTCGACATCGACTGAGGCCATCACAGTTCCGACGGCTTCACGCCCATGATTTGCGGCATCTCCCTCATGGGGGATGCCGCAGCGATCAACGGCCGGCTTACGTGCCGAAGGCTTCGGCGAAAGCGGCGTCGATGATGGCCAGCTTCACGGCCTGGGCGGTCATGTATTCCTGGTAGAAATCGCGCGACACCCACATCACCGAATGGCCGCGCTGGCCGAGCCAGCCGATGCTGCCCATCTCCTCGGCGTCGCGCAGCTTGCGCGCAAGGTGGGTGCGCGAGAGCTTCAACCATCCGACGAAGTCGCCGATCGAGACCACGACGGTCGGGATGCGGTTCTGGCCGGCATGATCGGGATCGATGCCCGAAATCAGCCAGTCCATGACGGCGCCGCCGTTGTTCAGCCAGGTGAACAGCGAAAAGGTCTGTTTGGGCTCGCGCACCGGGTGGGACGAAAGCAAGCCGTCGGCCACCAGCGGCTGCAGCCTGGCCAGCGCGTCGGACCTCGCAAGAAAGCGGGACAGCCGGTTCGCGCCGTCGAGACCGTCCAGCGTCTGCAAATGGGCAAGCATCCAGCCCACCACCTCCTCCAGGCTCGATGGCGTCGGCTGCACGGGGCGAATGCGCGCATCCTCGCCGGCGGGCGCGAGCTGGATGAAGTTGTAGTGCAGCATCTCCTTGATGAAGGCGTCGGCGGTGTTGCGACTAGCCACCTGATGCTGACGGATGGCGTCGATGATACGGGCTGCCGTCGCTTCCTTTCGGTAGTCGCTTGGGTCGCGCCTGAAATACAGGGCCAGCCCGATATGGGCCATCAGCCAGCGCTGCTGCGTGGCAAAGACAGACGAAAGGCGCGGATTTGCCTGATAGGCCCGGTTCATCGCCAGCGCCTGCATCTGCACGCAGCGGTGCAACGCCGGATGGTCGGCGATCTCTTCGGCGTTCAGCGTAATCCCCCCAGACCCGCTCACATCTCGATGACCATAGCCGATAGCAGTTTCAACCAGCCGCCGCCAGACGGTCAGTTGGGGATCACAGAGGTTGTGAAGAAGCCGGTTACTCAGCCGTTTTCCGGCTCCGGAAAACAGGCATCGAAGGCCGTGTCGACAACGGCGAGCTTGGCCGCCTGGACGGCCATGTATTCGTGGTAGAATTCTTTCGAAACCCACATCAGGGAATGGCCGCGCTGGCCGGCCCAGCCGATGCTGCCGAGTTCCTCGGCGTCGCGTAGCTTGCGTGCGAGATGGGTGCGCGACAGCTTCAGCCATTTGGCGAATTCGCTGATCGAAACCACGCTGGTCGGGATCTTGTCCAGTCCGGCATTCTCCGGATCGATGCCGGACATCAGCCAGTCCATGACGATGCCGCCATTGTTGAGCCAGATGAACAGCGAGAAGGTCTGCTCGGGCTCGCGCACCGGTGTTGAGGACAACAGACCGTCGGCGATCAGCGGCTGCAATTTGGCCAGCATTTCGGGCCGGTCGAGGAAGGTGGTCAGCCGGCTGCCGCCGTCGATGCTGTCCAGAGTCCTCAGATGGGCAAGGACCCAGCCGGTGAATGTCTTGATGGTGGCCGCCGTCGGCTGCATGGGGTGAGCGCGCGCATCTTCGCTCGTCGGCAGATATTCGGCGATGTTGTAATGCAGCATCTCCTTGATGAAGGCTTCGGCGGTGTTGCGGCTGGCCACCGAATTCTGGCGTATGACCTTGAGGAAGCGCGCCAGGGTCAGCGCCGTGTGGTGGTCGTTCGGGTCCCGCCTGAAATGCAGGGCAAGGCCGACATGGCCCATCAACCAGCGCTGCTGCGTGGCGAAGATCGCGGCCAGCCGGGGACTCGTTTCATAGATCTGGATAAGCGCCCGCGACTGCTCCTGGACACCACGGTGCACAGCCGGATGGCCGGCAATGTCTTCGGCGTTCAGCGCCATCCTGCTCCTGCTCCGATTCCGCCGCCGAACCGTGAAACACGAAGCACATATCCAGCCTTCATCGTAGGTGTCCAGTGCCGCGATCACGGTACCAAAGTAGGGCAGGTTGCATTCGGGCCATGGCCATTGCCTCGCTAACTCTTTGCAAGCGTTCGCAAAACCCCTCCCCCATAAGAGTTGGCGGGGAGCGCCTTCCCGGGCCCAGATTGAAACAAGCAACGGCGCCCGCCGGATCGGGCCGATCATCAGAACTCGAGGGCCTGCCGCAGCGCCGGGCCGCTCCTGAGGCGCAGGTCGAGATCGGCCTCGATGTGGTCGATGTGGTGCAGCATCAGCGCGCTGGCGCGTTCGGCATTGCCGCTTTCCAACGCCTCCAGGATCTGCAGATGCTCATTGTGGCCGCAGCTCGAAATGCCGGAGCGGCCATAGAGCGCGATCACCAGCGAGGAGCGCGCGACCAGTTCTTCCATGAAGCGCTGCAGGATGACGTTGCCGGCCACCGAGGCCAGCAGCAGGTGGAAATCGCCGGAGGCCTTGATCTCGGAACGCCTTGCGCTCGGCCCGCGCTCGGCGATGAAGCGGCCCTCTTCCTCCAACTGCGTCTTGAAGGCGGCGACGTCGGCTGGCGTCATGCGCCCGGCGGCGGCGACCGCGATGCCAGGCTCGATCAGCCGGCGCGAGGCAAAGACCTGGCGTGCCTCCTCCGGCGAGGGATTGGCGACGAAGGCGCCGCGATTGCGCTCGGTGCGCACAAGGCCTTCGAAGGAAAGCATCTGCAGAGCCGCACGCGCGACGGTGCGGCTGACATCGAACAGGGTGCCAACCTCGCCCTCGGACAGTTTCGTTCCAGGCGCTAGCCGGCGGTCGACGATGGCATCCCGCAACTGGTCGCGGATCGCCTGGGCGCGATCCTCGTTGGCGTTGTCGGCGGCTGGGAAGGTCTGATCGGCGATGTTCATGGCGGCAAGGTCCCCAACTCTTGTAGCCTGAATCGGGCCGCCTGCACGAGAGCCAAAGTGAACGCAATAGTAGAAAAGATTGCATACGATTTCTGCTGACATCGCAGACAATCGCCCATAATTTGTGCATCGCACAAGAATGCCGCTTTGGTGGGCGCAGGGCTAGGCCGCCGATTCGCCCGAGGATTCAATCGCTTGAGGGTAGCTGCGGGCAACTGGCACGCATGATGCTTTGGTTAATCCGAGCAAAGAGGAGCCCGGATGTCCAAAGCCGCCGAGATCGACATCGTGTCCGTTTCGAAAGTCTATGGCGCAACCACCGCCGTCGAGGATATCAGTCTCAAGATTCCGGCCGGCACCTATTGCTGCCTGCTCGGTCCGTCCGGCTGCGGCAAGACTTCGACGCTTCGCATGATCGCCGGGCACGAGAGCATCTCCAGCGGTGACGTGCGGCTCGGCAACACCGTCGTCACCGACCTGCCGCCGGCCAAGCGCGGCACCGCCATGATGTTCCAGTCCTACGCGCTGTTTCCGCATCTCGACCTCGTCGACAACGTCGCCTTCAGCCTGAAGATGAAGGGCGTCGGCAAGGAGGAGCGCCACGCCAAGGCGCTCGACATGCTGAAGCTGATGCAGATGGAAGCCTATGCGGGCCGCCGTCCGGCGCAGCTTTCAGGCGGGCAGCAGCAGCGCGTGGCGCTGGCGCGCGCGCTGATCACCGACCCCGAGGCGCTGCTGCTCGACGAGCCGCTTTCGGCGCTCGATCCGTTCCTCAAGATCCGCATGCGGGCGGAGCTGAAGAAGCTGCAGACGTCGCTCGGCATCACTTTCGTCCACGTCACCCACAGCCAGGAGGAAGCGATGGCGCTGGCCGACCTGATCGTGGTGATGAACGACGGGCGCATCGAGCAGGCGGCGCCGCCGCGCACCGTCTTCGAACGGCCGGCGACCGCTTTCGTCGCTCGCTTCATGGGCGACCACAATGTCGTCTCCGGCCGCGTCAGCGGCAGCCGCGACGGCATGATTCTCTTCGATGTGCCGGGCGGCGTCTCGCTCGCCGCGAGCGGGCAGGGCCGAGAACCAGGCGAGCCGATCGACATCGCCATCCGCACCGACCATGTGCGCATCGGCGAGGCGCCGGCGGTCGGGCTCGGCTTCAGCGGCATCGTCTCCAACATCGAGTATCGCGGCGCGACCGTGAAGCTCTCGGTCAACGGCGCCGGCATCGAGGATTTCACCGTAATCCTCGATGACGAGGGCTTTTTTGCCAGGCCGGTCGCCGTCGGCGATGCGGTGCCGATCGCCTGGGACGCCGAGGATGCGATCATCCTCGGTCGCCTCGATTCCTGAACCATCACAACCAAACCAAAAAAGGGGAACTGACAATGACCAACATCACCGACAAGAAGACAGGCATCTCCCGCCGCTCGCTGCTCAAGACGGGTGCGGCGGCGGTCGGCCTTGCCGCCGGCTCCGGCGCCATCACCGGCTTTCCGACCATCTGGGCGCAGTCGAACATCACGCTGCGCCAGTTCGGCACCGGCGTGTCGAACCTCAATGCCATCGCCGAGAAGTGCAAGGCGGATCTCGGCATCACGCTGGAGATGACGGCGACCGATTCCGATGCCGCCGCGCAGCGCGCGGTGACGCAGCCCGACAGCTACGACATCGCCGACATCGAATACTGGATCTGCAAGAAGGTGTTCCCCACCGGCGTGCTGCAGCCGATGGACGTCAGCAAGCTGAAATATTACGACGAACTGGTGCCGCTGTTCAAAACCGGCAAACTGACGCCGGACAGTGTGATTGCGCAGGGCACGGCGCCGCACACGGTCGGCTATGTCGAGGCACAGGACAGCAAGGTCTTCGCCAAGGCGCCGACCAACTGGTTCACCATGGTGCCGACGATCTACAACGCCGACACGCTTGGCATACGCCCCGATCTCGTCGGCCGCGACATCACCACCTGGGCCGACATCATGGACCCGGCCTTCAAGGGCAAGACCGCGATCCTCAACATCCCGTCGATCGGCATCATGGATGCGGCGATGATCATGGAGGCCACCGGCAACATCAAATACGCCGACAAGGGCAACATGACCAAGGAGGAGATCGACAAGACGATCGACTTCCTGATCAAGGCCAAGCAGGCCGGCCAGTTCCGCGCCTTCTGGAAGTCCTTCGACGAGAGCGTCAATCTGATGGCGTCCGGCGAAGTGGTGATCCAGTCGATGTGGTCGCCGGCTGTCGCCGCGGTCCGCTCCAAGGGCATTGCCTGCCGGTTCCAGCCGCTCAAGGAAGGCTATCGTTCGTGGGGCGGCGGCCTCGGCCTTGCCGCGCATCTCAAAGGCGCCGAGCTCGACGCGGCCTACGAATACATCAACTGGTACACGTCCGGCTGGGTCGGCGGCTATCTCAACCGCCAGGGCTACTACTCGGCCAACATGGTGTCGGCCAAGAAATTCATGTCCGAGGACGAGTGGGGCTACTGGATCGAAGGCAAGCCGGCCAAGGGCGACATCCTGTCGCCGGACGGCAAGGTGATGGAGAAGGCGGGCGCGGTGCGCGACGGCGGCTCGTTCGAAGAGCGCATGGGCAAGGTCGCCTGCTGGAACTCGGTCATGGACGAGGACCGCTACATGGTGAAGCGCTGGAACGAGTTCATCGCGGCGTGAATTCAAACTCCGCCCCTTCTCCCCTTGTGGGAGAAGGTGGCCGAGCGAAGCTCGGTCGGATGAGGGGTGTTGGACGGATCGCCAACGCTGAGTTTCTTCCAACACCCCTCATCCGTCTTGGCGCTTCGCGCCAATCCACCTTCTCCCGCAGGGGAGAAGGAAACGCCGCTCCGCCCGCATCGCGAACCTGCACCGGGAACATTGATGACAGTCGCGTTCGAACGCCCTGCAATGGCCGCGGCCAAGCCCGCCAGGCGCCGTCGGTTCTCGATCGGCGCGATCACGCCCTATCTGCAGGCGACGCCGCTTGCCCTGATCCTGGGAGCGTTCCTGCTGCTGCCGATCCTGATGATCGTCGTCGTCAGCTTCTGGGACTACGATTTCGCGGCGATGTATCCGGATTTCCTGACCACCAACTATTCCGACGTGCTGGGTTCCTGGGTCACCTGGAAGACCTATCTCAACACGTTGAAATACGCGGCCATCGTCTGGGCGCTGACGCTCTTCATCGGCTTCTGGGTCGCCTATTTCCTCGCCTTCCACATCCGCACCACTGCCATGCAGATGGTGCTGTTCCTGGTCTGCACCGTGCCGTTCCTGACCTCCAACATCATCCGCATGATCTCGTGGATCCCGGTGCTCGGCCGCAACGGGCTGGTCAACTCGACGCTGGTGCATCTGGGGCTGGTGCCGAAGCCGATCGAATGGCTGCTCTACTCCGAATTCGCCGTCGTGCTCGCGATGGTGCATCTCTACACACTGTTCATGGTGACGCCGATCTTCAACACGCTGATGCGCATCGACCGCTCGCTGTTCGAGGCCGCGCGCGACGCCGGCGCTTCCGGCTGGCAGATCCTGTGGAACGTCGTCATCCCGCTGGCCAAGCCCGGCATGGCGATCGGCACCATCTTCGTCGTCACGCTGGTGATGGCCGATTTCTCGACGGTGCAGGTGATGTCGGGCGGGCAAAGCGCCTCGGTCGCCCTGATGATGAAGAACCAGATGTCGCTGCTGCAATATCCGGCGGCCGCCGCCAATGCGGTGGTGCTTCTGGTGCTGGTGCTGCTGATGGTCGCCGGCATCCTGCGCATCGTCGACATCCGCAAGGAGCTGTGAGGCGATGAACCGCGAAAAGCGCACTCTCGAATTCTACGTGCTGGCGGCGTTCTTCGCGCTGTTCGTGCTGTTCCTCTACGGTCCGCTGTCGGCGATCCTGATCCTGTCCTTCCAGGGCGAGAACGGCGGGCTGACCTTTCCGCTCAACGGCGTTTCGCTGCACTGGTTCGCCAACCTGTTCGAGAAGCAGGCGGTTGGCGATTTCGGCGGCAGCTTCAGGCGCTCGCTGACGCTCGGCCTGATGGTGATGGTGGTGACCGTCATCGTCTCGCTGCTCGCCGGGCTTGCCTTCCGCCGCAAGTTCCGTGGCGCCACGGCACTGTTCTATCTCGCCGTCGCCAGCCTTGTCGTGCCGTCGATCATCATCAGCCTCGGCATCGGTGTCGTCTTCCAGCAGATCAGCTTTCATCCCGCCTGGTACACGTCGGCCTTCGGCGCGCACCTGACCTGGACCTTGCCGTTCGGCGTGCTGATCATGTTCGCCGTCTTCAACCGGTTCTCGCCGGCCTATGAGGAAGCCGCGCGGGATCTCGGCGCCACCTCCTGGCAGACCTTCGCGCATGTCGTGCTGCCGATGATCGCGCCCAGCCTGATCGGCGTCGGCCTGTTCGGCTTCACGCTCTCCTATGACGAGTTCGCCCGCACGCTGATGACGTCAGGGACCTTCAACACGCTGCCGCTCGAGATCTACGGCATGACGACCAATGTGACGACGCCGGTGCTCTACGCGCTGGGCACGGTGACAACAGTGTTCTCCTTCCTGGTGATCCTGGCGACGCTCGGTGCGATCGCCTATGTCGGCCGCCGCCGGGCGCGAGCCTGAACGGAGCCGCCGTGCAGATCCTTGTGGTGAACCCGAACACGACCGCCAGCATGACCGCAACCATCGCGGTGGCCGCCCGCTCGGTCGCCGGCGCCTCGACGGAGATCATTGCCGTCACCTCGTCGATGGGACCGGTGTCGATCGAAGGCTACTATGACGAGGCGCTTGCCGTGCCCGGCCTGCTGGTCGAGATTGCCGCCGGCGAGCGCGCCGGCGCGCGGGCGGCGATCATCGCCTGCTTCGACGACACCGGGCTCGACGCGGCGCGCGCGATGGCCAACATCCCGGTCATTGGCATCTGCGAGGCGGCGCTCAGCCTCGCCTCCCTCATTGCCCAGCGCTTCAGCGTGGTGACCACCACCGAACGCTCGCGCGTGCCTGTCGAGGAGCTGGTGCGGCGGTACGGCATGGCTGCGCGGGCTCGCGTGCGCGCCGCCGACATTCCGGTCCTGGCGCTGGAAGACCCGGCATCGGGCGCCATTGTCAAGCTGCGCGACGAGATCGCGCGGGCCATCGAGCAGGATCGCGCCGAGGCGATCGTGCTCGGCTGTGCCGGCATGGCCGATCTCGCCACCGAGCTGCAACGGGATTTCGGCCTGCCGGTCATCGACGGCGTCGGCGCCGCGGTCAAGCAGGCCGAGGCGCTGGTTGCGCTCGGCCTGTCGACATCCAAACGCGGCGCCTATGCAAACCCGCTGGCAAAGCCCTATCGTGGCGTGTTGGAGTCCTTCGCCCCGGGTGCCATCGCCGCCGAGTGATACGATGCCAAGAACAATCCGCGTGCTCGCCTCGCAAGAGGTGGAAATGCTTGTCGACTGGGCCGCGGGCGAGGGCTGGAATCCGGGCCTTGGCGATGCGGCCGTGTTCCGCGCGGCCGACCCCGAAGGGTTCATCGGCGCCTTCGTCGACGGCGAAATGGTGGCCGGCATTTCGGCCGTTGCCTATGGTGATGGCTTCGGCTTCATCGGCCTCTACATCTGCCGGCCCGACAGGCGCGGCGAGGGGCATGGCAAGGCGGTCTGGGATGCCGGCATGGCGCGGCTCGGCGACCGCGTGATCGGCCTCGACGGCGTCGTCGAGCAACAGGCCAATTACCGGCGCATGGGGTTTGCGTCTGTCTATGAGACCCTCCGCTACAGCGGCCACGCCACGGGCCTGACCGGCGGTGGCGACATCCGGCGCCTGACGCCGGATCTGGCCGCCGAGATCCTGACATATGACCGCGCCTGCTTCCCGGCGCCCCGGCCGGCTTTCCTCGAAGGATGGCTGCAGCCGCCGCGCGTTGCCTTGCTGGCCGTGAAAGCCAGCCGGATTTGCGGCTACGGCGTGGCGCGGCAGTGCCGGGAAGGTTTCAAGGTCGGGCCGCTGTTCGCCGACGACACGGAGACCGCGCTGCGGCTGCTGGCGGCGCTGGCCAACCGGATGACGGGCACGCTGCACATCGACGTGCCGGCCGCCAACAGCGGTTTCGTCGCGGCACTTCGGGCCGCCGGCCTGTCGCCCGGCTTCAGCACGACCCGGATGTATCGGGGTGGCGCGCCTGCGAACGCGCAAGCCAGGGTGTTCGGAATAACCACGCTGGAGCTGGGCTGACGCGGAGCGACTTCATCGCCGTGCCGAGCGCCGCAGCGCCTGCGGCGGCTGGCCGAAGCCGCGCATGAAGGCGCGGCGCATGCGGCCAGGGTCGCCAAAGCCGGTGGCGGCGGCGATGCGGTCCAGCGAAGCGGAACTCGTCTCCACCGCAGTGCGGGCGGTTTCTAGGCGTAGCCGCTCCACGGCCTTGGCGGGCGTGGTTCCCGTTTCGGCAGCGAAAGCGCGGGCGAAGTGGCGCGGGCTCATGGCGGCGCGGTCGGCGAGGACCTCGACTGTCAGCGGCTCGGCGAGATGGTCGCGCATCCACTCGATCAAATCGGCGAAGCGGCCGGTTCGCCCGCCGAGCTCGACCAGCGAGGAAAACTGCGACTGGCCGGATCTGCGCTGGTGGACGACGAGCTGCTGCGCCGTGCGCCGCGCGACGTCCGCGCCGAGATCGTCCTCGATGAGGGCGAGCGCGAGGTCGATGCCGGCGGAAATGCCGGCCGAGGTCCAGACGTCGCCATCGTGGACGAAGATGCGGTCGGCATCGACTTTGATCCGCGGATAGCGGCGGGCGAAATCGTCCGTGCTCGCCCAGTGCGTCGTGGCGCGGCGACCGTCGAGCAGGCCTGCTTCCGCAAGCAGGTAGGCGCCCGAGCAGACGCTGGCGATTCGCCGCGCGCCGACGCGCTTCAGCCATGCGGCGATCTGTTCGGCCGCCGCCAGGGAGCGCACGATCTCGCCGCCGGAAATGATGACCGTGTCGAAGCGCTCGTCGCGCAGAGGCGCCGCAGTGAGGCTGACGCCCGACGAGCTTTCGATCTCACCGCCGCCGGGCGCCAGCATCGTCAGCTCGTAGCTCCCGGGGGAGAAACGCCCGGCGATCTCGAAGGCGGCTGTCGGCCCTGCGGCATCCAGCAACTGGAAACCCGGATGGATGACGATAGCGACTGTTCGTTGCATGGCAGTTTTCGCACGATTTATGTCATTTCGGCCAAAGCCTAGCGCCTCTACACTCCCGGTCAATCCCTTCGATCGAGCAGAGGATCCACAATGCGCTTGCGGGATGTCTTGTGGGGCGCGCTGGGTATCGTCCTGCTTTTCCTGGCTCTTGGCGCGGGGTGGCTGTTGTCGCTGCCGCCAGCGCCCGAAGCCATCGCCGCACCGGCGATCGACAGGCAGGAGGCGGATGCCACGATAGCGGCGCTGAAGCCGAAGCGGCAGCGGCCGCTGGTCGCCATCATCGGCATCAACGACGCCACAGAAACCACCGACTATCTCATGCCATACGGCATTCTGAAGCGCGCCGACGTCGCCGATGTGATGGCGGTGGCGACCCAGCCAGGCCCGGTGACGCTCTTTCCCGTGCTCAAGGTCGAGCCGGACGCGACGGTGGCGCAGTTCGATGCACGGCATCCGCAAGGCGCCGACTACGTCATCGTTCCGGCTATGAGCCGGGACGACGATCCGGTCGTCCTCGAATGGCTAAGGAGCCAATCGGCCAAGGGAGCCATCGTCGTCGGCGTCTGCGCCGGAGCCAAGGTGGTCGGCGCCAGCGGGTTGCTCGACGGCAAAAGGGCGACCACGCACTGGTATTCCGTGGGCGAGCTTCGCGACCGGCATCCCTCGATCCGCTATGTCGCCGACCGGCGCTTCGTGGTCGACCGGGGTGTGGCAACGACGACGGGTATCACGGCGTCGATGCCGATGATGCTGACCTTGATCGAGGCGATAGCCGGGCGGGCAAAAGCCGAAGCCGTCGCGCACGACCTTGGGCTGACCGGCTGGGATGCGCGCCATGCCAGCAACGCCTTCAGGTTCACGCGCCCCTTCGCGTTGACGGCGATCCGCAACACGCTCGCTTTCTGGGATTGGGAGCAACTGGGGCTGGAACTGACGCCGGGCATGGACGAGGTGTCGCTCGCCCTTGTCGCGGATGCGTGGTCGCGCACCTACCGTTCGCGCGCCGTGATGCTTTCAGGAACGGCTGGCCCCGTCGAGAGTCGCGGCGGCATCCGCCTCCTGCCGGATCAGGTCGCCGTAAGTTGGCCTGTGCAGCAGCTCATCGCCGGCTTCGACCGGCAGCCGCCGGCCGAGGCGCTGGACCGGACGCTCCGGAACATCGCCGACCGCTACGGAACCGACACGACGGATTTCGTCGCCATGCAGCTCGAATATCCGAAGCAAGGGGCTTCGCAATAGCGGGCGCCGGCGCGCTATGGCCAAGGCCTCGGACTCTGAGGAGCCGCCGGCGGCGACGCGAAAAGGCGCGGCGTTTCAGCCTGGCGGGCGGCGGGTTCGTCGAACGAATTGGCGCTGGACCGTCTCCTTGCACTAGCGGGAAGCCGATGGTTGTGAAAGGTTGTATTTCAGAAACGACTACAGAAGTAGCTTCAAAGGCGCAGAGATTGTTAATTTTTGGCAAGTAGCATAAGTACGAGCGTCAAGCTATCCAGTTAGTTTGTAGTATTCTCGAGTCGAGCATGGCCGTTCCTGCCGCTCTTCCCTCCGATCTCAGCTGCCGACCGATTCGCGATGATGATTGGGATGGCGTGATCGACTGCCTCCGCAGGGGCTTTCCGATGCGTCGCCGCAAATACTGGATACATGCGCTGACCCGTCTGTCGCAGCGGCCCGCCATCGACGACTGTCCGCGATACGGCTTCGCCTTGGAGAGTTCCGGCCGGATCGTCGGGGTCGCGCTCACCCTCTATTCCCGCTACCCGGGGCGCGAGGGTGACGAAATCCGCTGCAACATCTCAAGCTGGTCCGTGGACAAGGCATTCCGCCCTTATGCCATGAAGCTGATCTGGCCGGTCCTCAGGCGAAGGGACGTGACCTACACGAACATTTCGCCGGCGCCTACGACGTTGAACGCCAACAAGGCGCTCGGCTTTCGCCTCTTCGCCAGTGGCCAGTTCGCCTTCCTGCCCGCCTTGAGTTCGCCGCAGCCGTCATGCCGCGTGCTCGAGGTCCGCTCGGACCTCTCCGAAATGGCGATGCTGTCGGACAGCGAGAGATCCATCCTCGAGGACCATGCCGCATTGGGCTGCCTCTCGTTCATCTGCATTCGCGACGGAGCGGCGTATCCTCTGGTGCTGATGCCGCGCCGCATCCTGCACGGCCTCATCCCGTGCGCCCAAATCGTCTATTGCCGTTCGCTCGCGGATTTGAGCCGCTGCGCCGGCGCGGTGGGACGCATCCTGTTGCGACGCGGAATCCTGCTTTGCCTCGCCGATGCAAACGGACCGATCCCAGGCCTGTTCGGCCGCTACTTCGCGAACAAGGGGCTGAAATATTTCAAAGGCCCGAAACCGCCGTCGCCCGGGGATCTGACATTCACCGAACTGGTGATTTTCGGTCCCTAAGCCAGGCGGGCACCGGTGATGCCGTCAGTCTGCTTGCCGGCGCGCTCCTGAAATCACCCCTGCGGGCCGGTCCGGGCGGACGCCACCTCGCGCCAGCGCGTTCCGAGCGAGACGCCGACAAGCAGCAGGCAGAAGCTGAGCGCGAGCGGAGAGTAGAACGCCTCTTCCTGCAGCACGGCATTGGCCGAGATGGTGACGATGCCGACGAAGCCGAACAGGAAATCCGGGTTGCCGGTCTCGATTAGCTGCCGCCGGGCGGCCACCGCGAGCGCTGCCAGGAAGCCGAAGAAGACGAAGCTGCCCACCCCCATCTGGTAGAGCATGACGCCGACCGCGCTCTCGACGGGGACGGAGGCGACGCCCTCGGCCTGGGCGGTCGCCCAACTGAGGTTGAGGCTGGTGCTCGACAGGTTGCCGCCGAACCCCAATCCTTGCCCGAGCGGGTTGGCCAGGAAGTCGCGCAGGCCGGCCGTCAGGCCAAGCACGTGGTAGTCGCCATGCGTGGCGCCATAGGCGATCGCGGCGGTCGTCCAGACTGCTGCCAGAGCCAGGGCGGCTGCAAGTGTCAGGCGGGTGCGCGAAGGGCGGTAGATGATGCGCATGGCGAGCGCGATGAGCAAAAGGAACGTGGCGCCCTTGGAGCCGATGACGAGGAGCAGCGGCAGGGCGGCGATGGGCAGCAGCCAGCGGCCCCTGAACAGGAGCCAGGACGATATGATGCTGAGCGCGTAGGCGTAGCTGATCGAATGGAAATTCGGGCCGCCGATGCGGAAGACGCTGGGCAGGATGTCGTTGAAGAACGGCGTGTTGAAGAAGGTCGTCGTCATCACATCCTGAAGGCTGCGGAAGACGAAGCCCGTTTCCTTGAGCGACTTCTCCCAGACACCGGTCTCGATCTGCCGCGCGATGTTGCGCTGGATGTACATGTCGCCATGGAAGAGGCTGAGGAAATCCATCGTGAAGGTCAGCTCTACATAGCCGTAGATGATGGCGCCGGCGCCGAGCCAGAACATGCTCTTGCGCAGATCGACCGGATAGAGGCTGGCGGCAAGCACTGCGATGTGGAAGCAGGCAAGCGGCGTGATCGTGTTGCGGAAATAGACGACCGCGTCCTTGGGCTGGCCGTGCACGATCCCCAGGACAAGATAGAAACAGATCGTCGCGCACAGCACGATGCTCAACAGCAGCCAGAGGCGCAATTCGATCAGCGCGCGCACGCGATGCTGGAACGACGCGGCAAGGAAGATGCAGAAGGCGGTCATCAGGATGACGAAGTTGGTGCCGCGCAGCGCGTCGAACGTATCGTTGTCGGGGATATAGGGGGTGTACCAGGTCACGATGAGGTTCTGGTAGAGGAAGGCGCAGATGATCAGGACGGGGACGCCCGCTGGCATGGCGTTCGCCACGATCAGCGTCAGCAGGAACGTCGCCGCGATGCCGAACGGCGTCCAGACGGCAAAAGCGGACACCGTCAAGGCGACGAGGGTGAGCGACACGCAGACATGCAGCAGCGCGTCGTCGCGCGGCGCCTCCGCACCGCGTGTGCCCAGCCCAACCGGCGGATATGCTCCCGTGACGCTCATTGCCGGCTCGCCTTGACCTTCGCAAGCATCGGCATCCTGATATTGCGCGCCCTGTCCATGGTCAGTCCCCGCCGCCACCGTCCAGCAGGGCGGCGATCATCGAGCGGTCGAATCCTTCCGCGCTCTGCCTGCTGTCGATGAAGCCGAAGCCCTGGTCGAGCTCCCAATAGGCCCAGCCGATCCGGTTGGCCTCGGCCGCCCTGCGCACGGCGCGGACCCAGCGCACGCGGCTTTCGGCATCGACGCAGAAATTGAGCACCCCGAATTCATTCAGCATGACCGGGCAGTCGTGCATCCCCGACCAGCGTCCGAGCTCGGCGAAGTCCGACGCGATGCGCTCTTCGGTCCACGGGCTTGAGAGTTCCTTCTCCACAAGGGAAGCAGCCTCCTCGTCGCCCGTCGCGCGCAGTTTGGCGACAAGCGCACGGACCGGCGGCGCATCCTTCGTCGCGGGAAAGGGCAGGTTGGCGATGCGGGCGAGCGGCGATTGATCCCACGTCTCGCATTGATGCGTGAACGCCGTCGGCGCGTAGTAGTGGATGGCGGCAATCTGCCTGTCGTCAGCAAGCGGCGGCGTGTCGGCGATTTCCCAGATCCCCTGGAAGCGCGCCGGCCCCCAGACCAGCGTGTGCAGCGGACATCTGGCGCGCAAGGTTCCTGCAAGCCGTTCGCGCAGCGCGAGCCAATCGCGCCGCTCCATCGGCGGTTCGTTCAGCAGCTCCGGATAGACTGAATCCTCCGGCAGGTCGGCGATGACGACGCGGAGCGCCGTCCAGGCTTGAACCACGCGTTCGGCCGCGCTTGCCGGATCGCGCTGGAAAGCCGCGTGCAGGTCGCCTGACGGATGCATGTCGACCAGGACCGCGAAGCCCAACCCGACAAGCTCCGCCACGCCACGCTGAATGCCGCGCAACGCCGCCTGGTGTCCGTCCGCGACGAGATCGCCATTCACCGGCAGGCGGATCGTTTCGAATCCCGTCTGACGGAGCTTCTCCAGCACGGCTGGGGCAGGGGCGGTTCCCCCCTCTCGCTCGAACCATCCAGGAAGGTTGAAGCCATGCGAGGGAACGGAGCGCATCTTCGCCGCCGGCAGCGTGGCGGCGACGGAAAGGGGCAGGGTGGTCAGCAGGGCGCCGCCGGTCAGCGCAAGCGCGCGCCGCCGCGACAGCGCCGGCGATGCCTGCTCCAGCGCCCGCACGGATCAGCTCCTCGCGATGGCGCCGCGGCGCCAGTCGCCGGCCTTCGACGGGACGCCTTGCATGGTGGTCTTGCCAGGCTGGACGCTCTCCTGCGCGATCAGCAGCGTGGCGCTGTGTTCCAATTGGCCGGCCCCGAGATGGCGTTCGATCAGCCCGGCCGCGTCGGATGCCTTCTCGGATAGGTTCAACGCGAGCAGCGTGAGATCGGCCTTGGCAAAGAGCTCCGGGTCCCAATCTTCTTCGCTGAAGGAGGGGGCGACCACCAGCACGAAATCGAAGGCATTGCCGGCCTCGGCCAGAATGCCGCGCAGGCCGTTGCGATCGCGCGATAGCGGATCCTGCCCGGCGGCCCGACCGGCCACAACCGTGCGGAGGCCGCTGGCACCGTCGATGAACATGCCGGAGCCGTATCCCGCGCGATGCGGCAGGTCTCCGACCTCGACCACGAGCACATTCTGCTCGGCTCGCTGCAGGCCGATCCCGACCATCGCGCCCGCGAGCCGCGCCTCGGCGCTGCTTTGCATCGAGGACACCAGGAGCACGAAGGGTTTGGGGTGGTCGCTCAGGCGCTCGAGTATCTGCCGCATCAGCCTCAGCACGGCCAGCGAGAGCGCTTCGTTGCCGGTCTCAAACAGCGACTTTCTCATCGCCTTGATGTTGGCGAGCGCCGTGCCCCCGGCAACTCCGGGCAAGCAGTATTCGCCGAAATCGGCCGGCGCGGGCTGCGATCGCGACCTGGCCTGCGCGCCGTCCTTGCCCGGCTCGACCGCCTGCGGGGCTTCCTGCAGCGGGCCAAGCGGGGCATCCTCCGGCCGGCGGACGGGGCCGAGCGTCAAAGCAAGACCGCATCCGGCCATGAGGCCCAGAAAGACACTCACCGGCAGCAGCAGGGTCGGCTTTGGCCAGGTTGGCTGCAGCGGCGGCGCGGCGGCGCTGATGGTGCGTGCCTCGGACGTCTGGACGCCCTGCAGCTGCGATGTTTCCTGCGCCCGTTTCAGGAAGTCGTCGAGCACAGTGCGGGCGGCCTGAGCCCTCGAGTCCAGTTGCCGCAACTGCACCTGCGCCAGGCTCGAGTCCTGGGACTGCTGGCGCAGGGAGTCGAGCTTGTCCTGCAGCTTTCCGGCATTCTGGACGGCGAGATCGTAATTGGCCTTCAGCTGCTGTCGGATCCGCATCGCCTCGCCGGCCATGAGCCGGTTGATGCGGTCCAGTTCGGACCTCAGCCGTCCGATCGCCGGATGGCGGGGCCCGTACATGGTTTCCAGATTGGCGAGTTCGGTGGCGCGCTGGTTGTAATCGTCGCGCAGATTGGCGGCCGCGTTGGAGGAGAGAATCTCCGACAGCTTGGCCAGGCCGGCCGCGGAGGTGCCCGCCGCCAGGGCCTGATTGTATCTGTCCTTGGCCTTGTCGGCATCGCCCTGCGCGGCAATCAGCTGCGTTGTCAGCTGGTCGAGTTGCGATTGCAGCGTGCCGCCATCGTTCGGGTCGACGATCCTGTGCTGCGATTTGAAATCCTCGACGGCGCGCTCGGCGTCGCTGACGTCCTTCTGCAGGCCCTTGATCCTGTCGTTGAGCAGGGAATTGACATCGTCATTGGCCGTTTCCCGCTCGCCGGCGAGGCTCGCCTTGTAGCGGTCGACGATGGCGTTGGCGATGCGGGCGGCCTTCTCCGGCGACTGCGAGGTGAAGGAGACGTTGATCACATAGGTCAGCCCCTCGCGCTCGACCGACACCGCCTTCTGGAAGCGCCGGAAGGCGGCATCCTGCGAGCCACTTCCGCCGAACAGGGACGTGATGCGCGAAATCAGGCCGCGAGACGAGAATTCGGGATCGTCCCGGAGCTTCTGGCTTTCGAAGACGGTGCCCAACAGGTCCTGCGATTCGATGACGAAGACCTGACTCGCGATGGCGGCGCTGTCGGAGCCGATGCCCGGGAGGACGTTGTTGAAATTGGTCCCGCGCGCATCGCGCGGGTCGATCAGCATCGAAGCGGTCGCGGTGTAGCTGGGGCTGGTCACGGCAAGGTAGAGCACCGCCAGAAGCAGCGCGGCGCCGGTGATGGCAAGCACCAGCAGGCGGCGCCCCCAAAGGATGGTCCACAACGGTCCGATATCGAACAATGGCGGAAGAGCGCGATCGTCGATCCTGGCTGGCTTCATTACCTTTCCCCTGCAGAGCCGCGGCGTCCCGACACCACTCTACACGGTCCAGTATTCAGGACTAACGTTAGCCTTTCGTTAAGGTTACCGAGGTGCTTACGCGATTCATCTCGCGGTAACGGTAACCATGCAGAGCGTTCGCGCTGGCGCGATTGCCGGCTTTTGCTCTATTCAGGGGCAGGTTTCAGCGTCGGCTCGCCTGCCGCGGGGGTTAGGCCAGTTGATTGCTACAGGGGCCGACGTTGAGTGAGAATCAAGCCGATCGCGACGCCGTGGCCGGGAGCGCCAGCCCCGCGGCCGGCATGCGCATGCCCATCGTGGCGCTCGCCAAGAGCGGCGCGGTGGCCGGCATCATCAAGCTCGCCAGCGCGGGCCTGTCCTTCCTGATGTTCGTCGCCGTCGCGATGGTGATGGACGGACGGCAGTTCGGCCTTTACAGCGCGACCTATGCCGGCGCCAGCCTGGTGTCCTTCTTCGCCTCCGTAGGACAACAGAGCACCGTGCTCAGGTTCTGGCCGCAATATGCCGGGCTCGGCGATCTCAACTCCGCCCACGGCATGATGGCGCGCGCCATTCTCGTGGCGCTGGCGGGGCTTATCGGCTCCAGCCTGCTGATCCTCCTAGTCGGGTTCCTGCCGTTCATCGGCAAGGGCACGCCGGAATGGTTCTCGCTGTGCCTGGCCGCGGCGGTGCTGTCCTTCTCGCTCGGCTGGTCGGAGTTCACCTCCGGCGCCTTCCGGGCCAAGAACGCGCTGATCTCGGGCCTGCTGCCGCGCGATATCATCTGGCGCGCGGCGACGATCGGCATCCTTTTCGTCTGCCATTCCATGCGCGTCGAGATGAGCGCGGTCGAGGCGACCTGGCTGACCGCCCTGCTGCTCATCCTTTCGGTCGTGCCGCAAACCGTGCGCCTGGTGCGCGACACGGCGCGCGCCGAGCGTGGCCCCCTGACGGAAGGGCAGAAGCAGGAATTCAAGACGGTGACGCTTGGCCTGTGGGGCGTCACCTCGCTGCCGCCGGCGCTCGGGCAGGTCAGCACGCTGCTTGTGGCCATGATCCTCGGACCCGAGGCCGCCGGCGCGATCTTCGTCGCCGACCGGACGACGCGTTTCGTGGCGCTTGCGCTCAACGGCATCAACCAGGCGCTTGCGCCGCAGATCTCCAGCGCCTTCTACAGCGGCGACAGGGCGCATGTTCAGCGCATCACCAGCCTCGCCGCGCTCGGCAGCTTCGCGATCGCGCTGTGCGTGCTCGCGGCATTCTGGATCCTGGGCGGCTTCATCCTGTCGCTATTCAATCCGGCCTATGCCACGCCGACCATGCGCGCCACGCTCGTCATCTTCGGCATCGGCGCGGCCTTCGGCACCGCTTGCGGTCCGATCGAGGTCCTGCTGCAACTGACCGGTCTGCAGCATGCGCTGTTCAAGGTGCTGGTCGTCGTCAACGCGCTCGGGCTCGGCGCCACCGCCGTGACCACCTATTTCTTCGGGCCCATCGGCGCGGCCGTCAGCATCGCCGGCACGGTCATCGCCTGGACCTCCATTGCCGTGTTGATCGCCAAGCGTAGAATAGGCATCGACCCATCGATCTTCGGCTTTGCGATGGGAGGGCGGCGCCCGCTCCCCGCGTGGCGCTGAAAGGGCGTATGTGAAGATCATCCAGGTTCAGACCCAGGCCGAGGCCGCGGGCGCGCAACGTATTTCCGACATGGTGAGTGAAGGCCTGCGGGCACGCGGGCACGATGTGCGCACCGTTTTCATGTACCGGAAGACTGACGCCTTCGACGGCGATCCGTATGCGGATTTCATCCTTGCCGAGCGCCCGGGAGGATTGCCCGGACAGGTCCGCGCAGCCATCGGCCTTGCGGCCTATCTGCGCGCGGCGCGGCCGGATGCCGTCATCTCCTATCAGCACTACGGCAACATATTCGGCACCATCGGCGCCCGGCTGGCCGGTGTCCGGCACATCGTCGCCAACCAGAGCGGCGCGCCGCAGACCAAAGGGGTGATGGGCCTGCTCTCGCAGATCGACAAGGTGATGGGCATGTCGGGGCTTTACCAGGCGAATGTCGTCAACTCGGCCTGGACGGAAGCCCAGTTCGATCGCTATCCGCGATCCTACCGGCGGCGGATCCGGCGCATCGATCACGGCGTCCCCGCACCGCAGGGAGACTTCGACAAGGTGGCGGCGCGCGCCGCCTTCGGCTTGCCCCAGGATGCATGGCTTGCCGTCTCGTCCGGGCGCCTGACGCAGATGAAGAACCAGATCGCTCTTGTCGGGGCGCTCGCGCACCTTCCGGATATCCATGTGGCGCTCGCCGGCGTCGGACCGGAGCGGGATGCGCTTGTCGATTTTGCCGGGAACCGGGGCATTGCGGACCGGCTGCATGTGGTCGGCGAAGTGCCCACGGCGCGCATTTTCGAGTTCCTCGCGGCTGGCGACGCCTATGCGTTTCCGTCGACGACCGAGACCTTTGGTCTTGCCTGCGTCGAAGCGGCGATCTCCGGTCTGCCGGTGGTGTCGAACGACCTTGCGGTGATGCGCGAGGTGCTGACGGCCGAGGATGGCGAAGCGGCGGCGATCTTCGTCAAGGCCGATGCCGAGGGCATGGCCGGGGGCCTTGCCGAGATGATCGCCAGGCCGGAACTCATGGCCAGGCTTTCCGCGGCGGGACGGCGGCTCGGACAGAAATATTCGCCGGCGCGGATGTGCGCGGGTTACGAGGCGCTACTGCTTTCCTGAGCGCTTTCGCACTGCCGCGATCCCGTCGATCACCTCCAGCCTGCCGGCGCGGTTGAGCGTGTGGATCTTCGGGTATGGCCAGTCGCCTTGCGGGTCGACCGGCCGCGGCTGCGAAAGCCGCACCGTCCGCTGGTCGAGCTCCAGCAATTCGGATAGGCCGAGCCCGCCGCCATAGCCGAGCGTCCCGTCCTGGACAGGGAGCAGGACACTACCCTCCCGATTGCGGATGAAAGCCCCACCGGGGCGGGCCATGCGAAGATCGATCAGGACAGGGTTCATGGGATGCGGCTTCCACGGGCCGGACAGAGCGGGGGCGGAGAAGACCACAAGCGTGTCGGAAGTGCTGCCGTGGCCGTCGCGGTCCGTTGCGAACAGCCAAAGCAGCCCGCCATGCTCGAGCAGCGTGGCGTCGGAGATCTCACCTTCGACCAGCACCGTCTCGGCGATCCAGCGGTCCGGGAAGCTGGACCCGCGATAGAGGGTGAGCCTGCCGCCGGCGCTGGCCTCGGGCAGCATCCAGATGGCGCCGTCGCGCTCGAACACCTGCGGGTAGGAGAGGTGGTGCGGCTCCTCCAGCACGACCCTCGGCTTTTCAGGGACGCCGCTCGCATCGAATGGAACGACGGAGATCACGGCCTTGCCGGTCGCATGAGGGTAATCCTCGACGAAGAGGAATGACCGTCCCCGCCACTGGAACGGGAAAGGGTCGGCGTAGAAATGGTCGCCCGGATCAGGCAGGACCGACCAGCCGGTCCCGAGCCGGCCCGTCTCGGCCACGCCAGGCGCATCGGTGAAGCGGTAGCCGACGCGCCAATGCGCATGGCGGTAGCCGACGCGCCGTATGGCCTCCCGGCCAAGCCTGGGCAGCGCGGAGCCCAGATAGGCGGAGGCGAAGCCAAACGCCGTTGCCTTGCTGCGGTATCGGTCGTCAGGCGTTCCATCGCTATGGAAGGGCCGGCCTTTGGCGAAGGCCCGCGCGATCGAAACGATCAGGGTCACGGCGCGGGCAAGCACATCCTCGGCGCCAAGTGCCGCCGATTCCCGCTTGTCCACCATCGGCAGAGCCCGGCCCACCACCGTCTTGCCGTCGAGGACGGCCTCGATCACTGGCAGCCTGCCGGCCGCGACCGCTATCGCCGCCATGAGGTCAAAGCGCGAACCGTCGAACAGAAGGCCAATTGTTGGGATGTCCGAAGGTGCGGCGTTGCCGGCAAGGTCGAGCCTCAACGCGGCGGGCCGGCCGCCGGATCGTGCCTCGATCTTGCCTAGAGGTGCGCCGAGGCTGGGCCCCTTCCGTCGAAACAGGCGCTGCTCGAAGGCAAAGGCGGCCTTTGCCGCAGCCGGCCATGCGGCCGCTTCGGGTTGATGCAGCACAGCCACATCGTGACCGTCAGCGCCAAGCCGCTCGATGACGAGCTCTTGCCATCGGCGAGGGGCGGATTGCGGAACAATCACATCGATCGAGACCATGTCATTCCCGTTCGCGGTTGTATTGGTGCTCGGGCTGCGGACACTCGAAAACAAATGGCTTGGCCGAAAAAGCTTACCTTGCAGTTACACTTGAAATCCGCATGCGTGATTTGCGGGAAAATAAATCTCGACTGCCCCGGCCCGATCCTGCGGAACGCAGAATGCATGACAGATTTGCAACCGGCGTCCGAACTCTTGCATATACCAAGTTTCTAACTTTCCTGCGATTTGCCTTGACGCGGAACGCGAGACGTCGTCGATAGATCGGGCCGCTGTCTGCGGGTTCGGATCATATGTTTGAAGTCACTGCCGAGGATTCCTTCGACTTCCGCTCGACGGAATATGCCGAGTTGTTCGCCAACTCGGCGGCAACGGCATTTCAGCACCCGATATGGCTGGCGCAGCTCTATGAGCGGATCGTCCGGCAGAGCTCCGCCACGCCGCTGATCATCGTCGTGCGCGCCGGTCCTGGCGGAAAGCTTGCGATGGTTCTGCCACTGGTCAGGCGTCGATACACGCTGCTCAAGGTCGTGGAATTCGCCGACATGCGCGTCTCCGACTATGTGTCGCCGGTCACCGATGAGGAGACCCTGTCGCGCATCCTGGCCGATAGCCGCACCGTCACGGCGATCCGCAAGCTGTTGCGGCCTTATGACCTGCTGCGCATCGGCAAGCTGGCGGATCGCTCGCTGGCCATGGAGCGCCTGCTCGGCATTGAAAAGCGCGAAAGCATGGGCATGAGCGCCTATTCCAGCAAGCTGGAGCCGACATTCGCCTCCTGGCGGGAACATCAGCTCGACCAGTCCTACCGCAAGGAGCTCGACAAGAAATCCCGGCAGCTCGGTCGAATGGGGGAGGCGCGCTTCGAATGCGCCGAGACCATTGACACCATCCGCACCACATTCGACGCGCTCAAGATCTACCGCGGCAAGCGGTTCGACGGGAGCAACGGCCCTGCTGACCTGCTGCAACAGCAGTCGTATTTCGATTTCTATCTGGCCGTAGCGACAGAAGGATGCGACGGCTTCGCGCGCACCTACACGTTCTGGATGAACGACAGGGCGATCGCCGGCGCGCTTGGGCTTGCGCATAACGGCTCGCTTCTCGTCATACTCGGCGGCTTCGACGAGGCCGGCTACAGGAAGCAGTCAATCGGCAGCCTGCTGTTCGAACAGATCGCGCGCGACTGCATCGCGCGCGGCGACCATTCCCTCGACTTCACCATCGGCGACGAGCCCTACAAGCGCATCTTCGGCGGCCGGCCGTCGCCAATGTGGCAGATCTTCCGGGCGGGGAGCCCGCTCGGCTACGCGGCGCATTTGACGGTGGAGAAACTGCCTGCGGCCAAGGTGCTGGCGCGGCGCGTGCTGCACGGCGAGAGGGCTGCGCCCAATCGCGTGGTCGTATCGCCGGTTGCCGCTGACGAGGAATTGAGTCCCGAAGTCCGAAAAACCTGAAGCGCGTCGCGCTCGGCCGACTGTCTACAAAAGCACGGGCTGGATGGTCGGTGTGGTTTGCGGTCTCGGATCAGCCCGCATTACGTCGCGGCTTCGAGCCTCGGCCTTCCCAGCCCGCGCAGCCTGGCGGCGAAACGGGGGCTCAGCCTGTTGATCCCATGCATGATGCGGCGGCGGCTGAAGTGGAGCTGCCGCCACGCGCGCCAGCGCAGGTCATTCTCGATCGTCAGGCTACGGCGGAAGTCCGCCAGATGAAGCCCGCGCGCATCCATCGCGAGCTTCGCCGGGTCGCCGTAGAAGGTCGCGATCTTCGCGGCCGCCATGCCTGGCGAGGCCATCCATTGCGGCACGTGCACGTTGCACAGGCGCTCGACGTCGGTGAGCAGACGGCTGACGCCCGTTCCGGCCGCGGGGCAGGATGTCTGATAGGCGTCGCCGATCAGGACGACGCCGTCTTTCACGCAATTCTCGGCGACGGTGATGTCGGTCAGCCAGCTCTCGACCTTGTCCATGACCTCGAAATCGCCGAATGCCTTGACGAGCCCGGGCAGGGTGTCGATCAACGTTTCCCTGGGCCGCTCGCGCAAGGCCTTCACCCAGGGGTCACGATGATCCCTGAAGACAAATAGATTGGCGCGCGTGACGTCGGCGGCCGGGAATAGGTTGAGATAGTCGATGCCGTCCGAGGTCCGCTCGCCATAGTAGGTGAGCGCCGGATGCTTGAAGGGGCTGGTCCCCGCCGGGCGAAGGTTGAAGCCGAAGGTCAGCGACTGCCGCTGGTGGACGAACCGGCGCTCGATGCCGAGGTCGCGCTTCAGGATGTCGCCCATGCCGGTGGCGAGCACGAGTAGCCTGGCGGTGACGTCGCCTTGTCCCAGGATCGACACGCGCTGACGGTCCGTTCCCGCCTCCAGAGCGTTGACCCGGCCAGCGATGAAGCGGACGTTTTCGGGCAGTTCAGCCCGCATGGCGCCGACGAGGTCATCGTAGAAGATGCCGTAGTGCCGGGCATGCGTGCGGTCGAGAAGACGCCCCCTGCGGATGTTGACGATCTCATCGAACGCGACGGCCGCGCTGGCCAGCCTGTCCAGAAGGCCGATGCGGCGCAACTTTTCGATCTGGTCGCCGGCGATTTTCTCGACGCGGAATTCCCTGGGAAAGACGGGATAGCGGTCGACTAGCGTGACCTGATAGCCTGCACGGCCGAGCACGTTCGCCGCCAGCGTGCCGGACAGCCCGCCGCCGACGATGACGATCTCCGAGTCGACCCCCGCTGGCAGCGGAGGGCGGGACTGATCGACGGTCATTTGGAATACCTCAATATGGCGTAGATGGCCTGGGGGCTGGTGGTGAAATAGCGCCAGAAAAGCCGGCGCGGCTCCATCAGCACGCGCCACAGCCATTCGAAGCCGGCTTTCTGGACCCAAAGCGGCGCCCTCCGCACCTTGCCGGCAAGATGGTCGAAAAGCCCGCCCGACGTCTTGATGACGCCGACATTCGAAAGGCGCGAGGCAAAGTCGCGGACGAAGATCTGCTCGCGCGGAACGCCAAGGCCCAGCCACAATATGTCGGGCGCGAGCGCATTGATCTCGTCGAGCTTCCGTTCAAGTGTTTCGCCGGCGAGGTAGCCATGCGAGTTGCCGACAATGCGCAGGCCGGGATATCTGGCCTTCATGCCGGCAACGGCGTTGCGGTTCTCGGCCTCCGTCGATCCCAGCAGGTAGAACGTCGTGCCCTCGCGCTCGGCGAGCTTGGCCACATCGTGAAAAAGGTCGGTGGTGGCGACCCGTTCCGGCAGGTGCACGCTGCACAGCAGGCGCGAAGCGAAAACAAGCGGCTGACCGTCGGCGAAGATCTGGTCGGCCGCGCGAAAGAGTCCGGCCGTTTCCGCATTGGCGAGCGTCTGGGCGATGACGTCCCCGTTGGCTGAGGTGAAATAGTAGGGACGGTTTCCGGGGAGATGCCCTCGCGCCGCGGCGATCATCAGATGCGCCGCTTCCCGCCGATCGATAACCGTGATCGGCAGCCCGCCGATCAGTACGGTCGGGAAAGCGGAAAGGTTCTCGGCAAAAGGTGCGGATTCCCGGCGCGCGGCAGCCGCCTCATCCGCTTCGGACGAGGGCTCAGGTCCTTCAACGTCTCCTTGCGGATTTTCCATTGCCCTGCGCATTCGAGAAGTATTCCACCCTCGAATATTCTAGATAAAAGCAGCAGGAAGTTAAGCGATACGTTAATGGTTAGTTAATTCATAACTTTTTACTAAAGTTGTATGCAACCTCTCGATTCTCTACTTCAGCCGAGGCGTGTAAGGCGGTGGCGCGGAAAGGCAAATCCGCCTCTGCTTTGGGCGCCAAGAGGGGGGCGCTGGCCCGCTCGCCGTGACGGCGCCGAGGCTTGCCATCTTTTCGGCAGCCGTCCCGCTCAGAAGGTCGGCGGGGTGTTGATCCAGAGCAGGACGGTCTCGCCGTCGTGGCGATTGCGCCAGGAGTGGTAGCGGCGGCTTTCGAAATACAGGGAATCGCCGGGGCCGAGATCGAAGAACTGGTCGGTATCCAGGACCAGCTCGAGGCGCCCGGACAGCACGTGCATGAACTCCTCACCCTCGTGGCGGTAGGCGCCTTCGCTGGCGGCGCCCGGCGCCAGGACAAAGCGGTGGCAGTCCATCATCGTGCGCCCCTCGGCGAGAAGCTGCACGGTGACGCCCGGCGTGGTTTCCGGCCATGTCCGCCATGCGCCGGCACGCACCAGCGCCGGCACGTCGTCCCGCTCCTCGCCGGAAAGCCGTGAAACGGTGGTGCCGTAATACTGCGCCAGGTCATGCAAGGTCTTGAAGCTGACGCCCTGCGACGTTCGTTCGAGGGTGGAGAGCGTGGAGGCCGCAATGCCGACATCGGCGGCGACCTGGTCAAGCGTCTTCCCTGCGCCATGGCGAAGGCTGCGCAGCCTGCGGCCGAGGTCGGACGCATCCGTGATGTCGGCACTGTCGGACGGCGCTTCGCTTTCCAGCGCCTCGCGGATGGCCGCCGGGTTGAGGCCGCGCTCGGTCCTGTACCAGGCGATCTTCTTCAGCCGCGCCACGTCCTCGGCGCTGTACTGCCGATGACCGGTCTCCGACCGTCCCGGCACGACGAGCCCCTGGCTTTCCCAAAGGCGCAGCGTCGAGGCCGAGACGCCCGCGGATTTCGCCGCCTCCGCCACCTTGTAGCGCACGGGCGTGGCACTGCTCATAAGCCGAATATTCCCGGTTCGTTTGTCTCTCAGCCCTGCCCAGGACCATCGCCGAAAACGGCGGTGGTTTGAAGCCGAAAACTCTGCTTGCATTCTTGCAGAAAAAATGTAGGAAGTTTTTACACGTCTTGCAGAAATTATGCAAGATATCTCTGTTCACCCCCCAAAGCGCAGGAGCGCATGATGGCCGCGACCACCCTCACTGACCGGAAGAATGCAGCGATTTCCCGCGGCGTTGGCATGACCACGCAGATCTATGCCGAGCGTGCCGAGAACGCCGAAATCTGGGACAAGGAAGGCCGCCGCTACATCGATTTCGCCGCCGGCATCGCTGTGCTCAACACCGGCCACCGCCATCCGCGCGTGATCGCGGCGGTCAAGGATCAGCTCGATCATTTCACCCACACCTGCCATCAGGTCGTTCCCTATGAGAGCTATGTGCGGCTGGCCGAGCGGCTGAATGCGCTGACACCGGGCGATTTCGCGAAGAAGACGATCTTCGTCACGACCGGCGCCGAGGCGGTCGAGAATGCCGTTAAGATCGCCCGCGCCGCGACCGGCCGCTCCGCCGTCATCGCCTTCGGCGGCGGGTTCCATGGCCGCACCTTCATGGGCATGGCTCTGACCGGCAAGGTGGTGCCCTACAAGGTCGGCTTCGGCGCGATGCCCGGCGACGTCTTCCACGTGCCGTTCCCGATCGAGCTCCATGGCGTGACGGCCGAACAGTCGCTCGCGGCGCTGAAGAAGCTGTTTGCCGCCGATGTCGATCCGCAGCGTGTCGCCGCGATCATCATCGAGCCGGTGCAGGGCGAGGGCGGCTTCTATCCAGCGCCGGCGTCGCTGATGAAGTCGCTGCGCGACCTGTGCGACCAGCACGGCGTCCTGCTCATTGCCGACGAGGTGCAGACGGGCTTCGCCCGCACCGGCAAGATGTTCGCGATGGATCATCATGCCGTGGCGCCCGATCTGGTGACGATGGCCAAGAGCCTGGCCGGCGGCTTCCCGCTGGCCGCCGTCACCGGCCGCGCCGAGATCATGGACGCGCCGGGCCCGGGTGGGTTGGGCGGCACCTATGGCGGCAGCCCGATCGGCGTCGCCGCGGCCCACGCAGTTCTCGACGTCATCGAGGACGAGGATCTCTGCGGCCGCGCCAACCAGCTCGGCAACCGGCTCAAGCAGCGCCTGGAATCGCTGCGGGAGAAGGCACCGCAGATCGTCGACATCCGTGGTCCGGGCTTCATGAACGCGGTCGAGTTCAACGACAGGACGACCAAGCTGCCAAGCGCCGACTTCGCCAACAAGGTGCGGCTGATCGCGCTCGAAAAGGGCCTGATTTTGCTTACCTGCGGCGTGCATGGAAACGTCATCCGCTTCCTTGCGCCGATCACCATACAGGACGGTGTCTTCGGCGAGGCGCTCGACATTCTGGAAAGCGCGATCCTCGAAGCAAGCGCCGGTAACTAGCCAGAGCCCCCTTCCAGCCCCGGAGCAATGACATGGCCTTCACGACCGCGCTGACAAAGCATGTTTCCTTCTCGTCGCGCTTCCTGCGCGACACCGGCTACATCGACGGTGTCTGGACCGCGGGCGGCGCGACCAGGACCTTCGACGTGCTGAACCCGGCGACCGGCGAAGTGCTGGCGTCGCTGCCCGATATGGGCGCCGCCGAAACGCGGGACGCAATCGCAGCCGCTCATGCCGCGCAGCCGGCCTGGGCCGCGCGCCCCGCCAAGGAGCGCGCCGCGATCCTGCGCAAATGGCACGAGCTGATGGTCGCCAACGCTGACGAGCTGGCGGCCATCCTGACCGCCGAGATGGGCAAGCCCTTCGCCGAGGCCCGCGGCGAGATCCTCTACGCCGCCGCCTATGTCGAGTGGTACGCGGAAGAGGCCAAGCGCATCTATGGCGAGACGATCCCGGCGCCGTCGAACGACAAGCGCATGATCGTCATCAAGCAGCCCGTCGGCGTCGTCGGCACGATCACGCCGTGGAATTTCCCCGCCGCGATGATCGCGCGCAAGGTCGCTCCGGCGCTTGCCGTCGGCTGCACGGTTGTCTCCAAGCCGGCCGAACAGACGCCGCTTTCGGCGCTGGCGCTGGCCGTCCTCGGCGAGCAGGCGGGCCTGCCTGCCGGCGTCTTCAACGTCATCGTCGGGGAAGACGGTCCGGCCATCGGCAAGGAATTGTGCGGCAACGACAAGGTGCGCAAGATCAGCTTCACCGGCTCGACCGAGGTCGGCCGCATCCTGATGCGCCAGTGCGCCGACCAGATCAAGAAGGTCAGCCTCGAGCTCGGCGGCAACGCGCCGTTCATCGTCTTCGACGACGCCGATCTCGATGCGGCGGTCGAAGGCGCGCTCGCTTCCAAATACCGCAATGCCGGCCAGACCTGCGTCTGCGCCAACCGTCTCTACGTCCAGTCCGGTGTCTATGACGCCTTCGCCGCCAGGCTGGCGGCAAAGGTCGCGGCGATGCCTGTCGGCGACGGCTTCGAGACGGGCGTGATGGTCGGTCCGTTGATCGACGACAAGGGGCTGGCGAAGGTCGAGAGCCATGTCGAGGACGCGGTGTCGAAAGGCGCCACGGTGCTGATCGGCGGCAAGCGCATCGAAGGCGCCGGCACGTTCTTCTCGCCGACCGTGCTGACCGGCGTCACCCGCGGCATGCAGGTGGCGCGCGAGGAGACGTTCGGCCCGGTCGCGCCACTCTTCCGCTTCGACACCGTCGAGGATGTGATCGCGCAAGCGAACGACACCGAATTCGGGCTCGCGGCGTATTTCTTCGCCGGCGATCTGAAGAAGGTCTGGCGGGTGGCCGAGGCGCTGGAATACGGCATGGTCGGGATCAATACCGGCCTGATATCCAGCGAAGCGGCGCCCTTCGGCGGCATCAAGCAATCCGGTCTCGGCCGCGAAGGCTCCCGCCACGGCGCGGACGACTATTTGGAAATCAAATATCTCTGCATCGGCAATCTGTGAGGCACTGATTGGTCGCAGCGTTGACCGTCTTTGCGGTAATCTCCGCAGTGTTGTACCGCAGGGAATAGTATGCTGGGATCGGCAGAAAGCCGACGCAGCGTACCGCCAACGAACTGGGTTCCACACGGGGGCGTTTCATGAGGGCCGAGGCCGGCACGAAACCCATCCATCGTCCACTCGATCTCGATCCGAAGCGAGCGGGGCGGCTCGAGCGGGACCCGTACGGCATCATCGATATCGGGTCCAACTCGGTTCGCCTTGTCGTCTATGATCAGCTTGGCCGCGCGCCGCTGCCGCGCTTCAACGAAAAGTCTCTCTGCCGCCTCGGCGATGGGCTTGCACAGACAGGTTTGATCGCCGCGGATGGCTTTCGCCGAACCGTCGAGGCTGTACGCCGTTTCCGCGCCATCGCCGATGCGATGAAGGTGGCGCGCCTCGATGCCACGGCGACCGAAGCGGTTCGACGCGCGGCCAACGGCAAGGATCTGGTCGATACGATCCGCGCGGAAACCGGAATCGATGTTCGCATACTTTCAGGCGCTGAAGAGGCCCGGTTTGCCACGCTCGGCGTCATCTCCGGGTTCTTCCGGCCGGTCGGTGTCGTCGGGGACATGGGCGGTGGCAGCCTGGAAGTGGCCGAAGCCCTTGACGATCGGGTCGGCGAACGCTGGGTCAGCCTGCCACTGGGCGCACTGCCGGTCGAAGCGCTCATGCAGGAAAAAGGCAACGCCAAACGCAGCATCGATGCGTTGCTGAAGGGCGGTTTGCCCTCGTCATTTGGTCATCCGACATTCTTCGCGGTTGGCGGCGGTTGGCGGACCTTTGCCAAAGCGCATATGCTTGCTGTCGGAGCGCCCGTTCAGGTCGTGCATGGTTATCGCATTGCGGCAACCGATGCCCGCGCCTTCGCAAAAACCATCTTGCGATTGTCCGCGTCCAAGCTCGCGGAGTTGGAAGGCGTGCCCAAACGGCGCGTCCGCACATTGCCTGCGGCGGCAATGATGCTTGATCGCGTGCTGAAGCACCTCTCGCCGGAACATCTCGTGTTTTCGGCGCTTGGTCTGCGCGAAGGCTGGCTTTATTCGCAGCTTGCCGAGGAAGAACGCTATCTCGACCCCCTGGTGGAAGGGGCCCAGTTGGTCGGCTTGCCGGCCGCGCGCGTGCCGGACTTTGCCCAGGCGCTGGTTTCGTGGACAGCCGATCTGTTTGACGGCGAAACGCCTGCCGACACCCGCTTGCGGGTCGCCCTGTGCGCTCTCTCCGATCTCGGCTGGCGGGATCATCCCGACATCAGGGCCGAGGAGAGTTTTCGTCGTGTGCTCCAGTTTCCGTTCATCGGGCTGGAGCATTCAGAACGGGCTTTTCTGGCTGTTGCCATCCACGCCCGCTACGCGGGCCGTCTCGACGCAGCCTACCTCGGCCCAGCGCAGAGACTCTTGCAAGGGGAAAGGCGTCGCCACGCCGAAGTGCTTGGTCGGGCCATTCTGCTTGCCTATCGGCTGTCCGGCGGCACTCCGTCGGTACTGGCAAGCTCGCGCCTTTCGATTGGCCCGAACCGCGTGCGTCTTGAGGTCGGAAGCTCCGCCCGCGTGCCTGACAGCGAGGCCGTCAGCGAGCGGTTGTCGCTGTTGGCAGCCACCGTAGGCGCCAAGTCATCTGAGATCACCGAATTCGATGAGACTGAAAAGGAGGATAGGTGAGGCAGCGGTTTCTGGCCCACGAGCGCCGCAGCGTGCCCAGCGTCGGGGGCGGTTCATTGCGGCGGTCGCGCCCTCTTCCGCTTCGGCCTCGACCGCGAGGGGCCCGCCGCGGCGTGCACGACTATCTGGAAAAAAGGCGAGGCGGGATCGCGACGGACCGTCGCTTTCACTCGAGCCCGATCCACACAAAGCCATCCTGCTTTCGGCAGGGATAAACGATCAGCTTTGAGCGGTTTTTCGAAATGTCACCCAAATATTCCATGCCCGCCCTGGTACCGTCGTGCTCCAACTTGGCCCAGTCCCTGATTTCACCGGTAAGCAGGTCGAAACAACTCTGATGCCAGCGGCAGACCAGGCCAAGATCCGCGGTGATCGTGCTCTCCGTGTGCGGGAGCTTCAGCTTTTCGGTCTGAGCGGAACTTCGGCGCTCGTAGAGCGGCAGATGAAGATGCGGGCAGGCATTGTTGAAGGCGCAATAGCTGTCGGATCCGCGAACGACGACGATATCGTAGTCCTCAAAATCGAGCACCCGGCGTTCGTAGGGCCGAAGCTCGCCGTCGGCAAAAGCGCGGATCCACCTCCTGCCGCCCTGACGGATGGTTTCACGAGGCCGTTTGGCATTCAGCTCGGCGTCGATTTCGGGCTTCAGCCCGACGATTTCGAACAGGCTCGTGCGCTCGCCGGTACCGCGAAGGCGTACCCTGACGAAGTCGGCGATTTCCACCTTGTCGGCGATCTGGTCGCGAAGGGCCTCGGATATCAGCAGTCGCGTACCGGCATCCTTGTTGGCCGCCTCGATCCGGCTGGCCACATTCACCACGTCGCCGATTGCCGTGAGACGTTCGTGTCCGGCAAAACCCAATGTGCCGATGACGGCTTCGCCATAGTTGAGGCCGATCCGAATATCGAAATCGATGCCATACATCGAGGCAAAGAACGGCTTCAGACGATCGACTGTCGCGAGGGTCTGAAGCGCGGCGTTCACGGCGCGAAGTGGAGCGTCGGGCTGGTCGTCGATACCGAATATTGCCATCAGCCCATCGCCGATGAGCTTGTCGATGAAACCACCATTCTGCTCGATGATGTCGCCGACCTGGGCGAAGTAGCGATTGAGTAGGTACATCACGTCGTAGGGCGAAAGCCGCTCAGACAGCGCCGTGAAATCGACAATGTCGCTGAAGAAGACCGCAACATGCTTTGCTTCGCCGCAACGCGTAGCGGCAGAACCGCCGAGCTGGCTGGTGATCATCAAGTCGGTTTCGTCCAGCACCAGGCGTCGGACGCGAATCTCGCCTTCCGGCCTGAGCTGACAGGCCAGCCGAACCTCGTCCGCCAATCTCAACCGGTCCGCCATCGAAGTCTCAGCTGAATTTCGGTCCGGGCAGGTCTTCAGGCCATCCAGTACCCAGACACGGCATGTCGAGCATTTTGCCCGGCCGCCGCAGGCATGTGCGAACGGCACACCCGACCTGAGAGCCGCCTCGAGCAAGGTCTCATCGGCGGCCACGTCAAAATCGATTTGGTCAGGTAGAGCGGTTACTTTGGTCATGTTCTTGAACAGGCGTCTGCGCGTTGACCGGCTTGCCAGTGTAGCACCGATCGGCCCAGGCAATCGAATCATGTATCTTGCAGGCACCGACCGCTTTGCATTGGCAGTGATCGTTCGCCTGGCGGAACGCGAATGTCGGCTCCGCGCGTCTATGCCGTTCCGCGAGCTCGCATGCTCCTTTCGGTCCAAAAGCATTGATCCGCAGGCCGGACGTTGCCCCGGCGGCTATCCATTCTGGCCAGCCGGCGCGCGTCGCCGGGCGGTCGTTGGCGTGGCTCAGCGCGGCTTCACCAGGAGCGGGAACGCTCCTCTGCGGACCTGTGATGCATGCAGCAATCGCATACTCATCGACAACCCGTCGCCGTCGTCCGCGTTCGGACTCAGACCTAAGCTGGTTCAGGCCGCGTATCTCTGAACCACGCCGGGCTGTCTCGACCACTGGGAATACCAGGTGTCGAATAATTTGAGCTGGGCTTCGGCATAGCCGCGCTGGCTGTCGCTCAGGGCGTCCGTCTCGTTGAAGTGCAGCCTGTATTCGGGATTACCCTTCAGCACCATCATGTGCTTGAAATAGAGCACCAGGTCGGGACCTTCGTCGAAGGAAGAGAGAACGGCGAGCGCGGCGTCCAGCTCCTGCGCGCGCTGGCGGGCTTCGGCGTCGCCCCTGGCGGCCGCCTGGCTCAGCCCGACCAGGTGGAGCACTTCCTTTGGCAGGACATTGCCAATGCCGGTGATGGCGCCGGACGCGCCGCAATTGACGAAACCGTGGAAGACGGCGGTGTCGACGCCGATCATCAGCGCCACCTCATCGTCGCGGCTGGTGATGTTTTCGGCCGCATAGCGCAGGTCCGACGGTCCGCCGAATTCCTTGAATCCGACCAGGTTCGGATGTTCGGCGCGCAGCGCGAAGAACAGGTCGGCGCGCGTGGCGAAGCCGTAATAGGGGCTGTTGTAGATGACCGCGGGCAGGTCGGGCGCGGCGGCGAGGATCGCCTTGAAGTGGTGGCGCTGGGCCGTCACCGAGGGTCCGCGCGACAAGACGCGCGGGATCACCATCAGGCCTCGGGCGCCGACCTTCTGCGCATGGGCGGCATGGGCCACGGCGCTGGCGGTGTTGACCGCGCCGGTGCCGACGATCACCGGCACGCCGGCCTTCACCAGCCGCTCGACCCCCTGCATGCGCTGCTCGTCCGTGAGCAGCGGCCAGTCACCCATCGAGCCGCAATAGACCACGGCGGACATGCCGGCGGCGATCAACTCGCGTCCCTTGCGCACGAGCGCATCGAAATCGGGCTGGCGATCCTCGTTGCACGGGGTCATCAAAGCCGGCATGCAGCCGGAAAAGACATTGGCGCCCATTGGGATTCTCCTTGAGACTGGCTGGCAGATTGACCAGTTTGTCCCGGAGCGGCACTGCTTGCCAAGCAAATAGTGGTGGAGGCCAGGGAGAAACAATGCGCACCAAAGCAAGCATTCGTGTCGTCGGCTGCCATGCCGAAGGGGAGGTCGGCGACGTCATCGTGGGCGGCGTGCTGCCGCCGGCGGGCCGCACGATGATGGAGAAGATGATCACGATGGAGCGTGATCACGACCATATAAGGCGCATGCTGATCTGCGAGCCGCGCGGCAGCGTCGCGCGCCACGTCAATCTCCTGGTACCGTCGACGCGCGATGACTGCGTGGCCGGCGCCATTATCATGGAACCGACGGAGTACCCGCCGATGTCCGGTTCCAACACGATCTGCGTCGCCACCGTCCTGCTCGAGACCGGCATGGTGCCGATGCTGGAGCCGGAGACGCGCTTCAAGCTCGACATGCCGGGAGGCGTCATCGAGGTGCGCGCCGAATGCCGCGACGGCAAATGCCTGTCGATCACTCTCCGCAATGCGCCGGCCTTCGCTGAACGGCTTGACGCCAGCATCGAGGTCGAGGGGCTCGGAACGCTCACGGTGGACATCGCCTATGGCGGCATGTTCTACGCCATCGTCGATGCCAGGGCGCTCGGCTTTTCGGTCGCCCCCGACGAGGCCCGCGAGCTGGCGGTGGCGGGCGAGAAGATCAGGCGTGCCGCGCGCGAGCAGCTCGATGTCGTCCATCCGGAATTCGACCATGTGCGCGGCGTGTCGATCGTGCAGTTCGCCATGCCGTTCCAGGGGCCGGGCAACGTCACGCGCAACACCTGCATCGTCTCGCCGGGACGTTCCGACCGCAGCCCGACGGGGACCGGCACGTCGGCCCGCATGGCCGTGCTGCAGGCGAGGGGCCAGATGGATGTCGGCGACGTGCTGATCCATGAATCGATCATCGGCTCCCGCTTCACCTGCAGGATACTGGAACTGACTGAAATCGGCGGGCGCAAGGCGATCGTTCCGGAGATCACCGGCAGGGCCTGGATCACCGGCGAGCATGCCTACTATCTCGATCCGACGGATCCCTATCCCCAGGGCTATGTGCTGTCCGATACCTGGGGCACATCCACTTCCGTCAAGCAGTAGGGGTCGAAGCCTATCGAGGCACCTCCTGGCAACCGATGACGCGACCGCGACAATCACCATGTGTGCGCCGTGTGCGCGTCCCGAACGCACTTGACGTATCCACCGCATAGATGGGCTGGTCACGAGGACCTCACGGCCTCTGATCGGCGCCCGACATAGCTCGACTGGACGATGACTCGATCCAGGAGCCTTCCGTCGGCTCCATGATTTCGTATTCTCTGTGTATAAGATTTGTGTACATGAAATATACAATTTGTTGACTCGAGCGCCGCTTTGTGCGAATTCCATGCCCGGATCGCGGTCGGCGGGTCCGCGATGCCATGGGAATTCAAGCGAGGGAGGTTCCGGTGAAGAGCGGCAAGAGCGATCTGTACGACGACCTGAAGCGTCAAATTCTCACGATGGAACTCGATCCCGACCAGGATCTCGATGAGGTGAGCCTCAGCGAGCGTTACGGGCTGTCGCGCACGCCCGTTCGGGAGATTTTCCGGCGTCTCGAGGGGGAGGGCTACATCGACATCCGGGCCAATCGCGGCGCGCGTGTCAGCCCCATGAGCCATCAGACGCTCAGGCACTTCTTCCTGGTCGCCCCGATGATCTACGCCGCGATCGGCCGCCTTGCCGTCCAGAACTTCAAGGTGGCGCAGCTCGCCGATCTCAAGGACACGCAGGAACGGTTCCGGACCGCCAGCGTCACAGGAGACCCGCTCGCGATGGTTCTGGAGAACAATCGCTTCCACGAAATCATCGGCGAGATGTCCGGCAACGAATATCTGCAGCCGAGCCTGGGTCGTCTGCTGATCGATCACGCCCGGATCGGCCATACCTTCTTCCGACCCCGCAACGACGACATGCGCCAGCGCCTGCTGGTCGCCGTCGAACATCATGACGGCTTCATCGCCGCCATCGGCTCGCATGACGAGGACATGGTTGTCGACCTCGTCTTCGAACACTGGGAGCTGTCGCGCGAGAACATGGAAATGTTCATCGCGCCGCAGGGAATGAAGGCGGACGCGCTCGTCGAAATGCCTTCTGCGCTGATGGAGAAATCCTCGTGAGGTTTGAAGGTATCTACACCCCGGCCATCACGCCTCTCGATGCCGGCGGGCAGATAGACCGTGATGCTTTCGCGGCGGTGCTCGAGTCGCTCATCGAGGCGAAGGTGCACGGCATCATCGTTGGCGGATCGACGGGCGAGTATTATGCCCAGAGCGCCCAGGAGCGCTTCGATCTCGCCGCCTTTGCCAAGGAGGTGATCGGCAGCCGGCTCCCGCTCATTATCGGAACAGGCGCCACCAGGACCGAAGACTCGGCAGAATATGCCAAGGCAGCGAAGGCGATCGGCGCCGACGCGATCCTTGTGTCGTCGCCTCCCTACGCTCTGCCGACCGAGCGCGAGAATGCGGTTCATGCGCTGACGGTCGACCGCGCCGCGAACCTTCCGATCATGCTCTACAACTATCCGGCCCGCATGGGCGTGATGATGGGTGAGGAGTATTTCTCCCGCGTCGGCAAGTCCAGGAACGTCGTCGCCATCAAGGAAAGCTCCGGCGACATGGGCAACCTGCATAGGCTGGCCCGCAAGTTTCCGCACATCTCGCTTTCCTGCGGCTGGGACGATCAGGCCCTCGAATTCTTCGCATGGGGTGCCAGGAGCTGGGTCTGCGCCGGCTCCAATTTCCTGCCGCGCGAGCATGTCGCGCTCTACGAGGCCTGCGTGCTCGAGAAGAACTTCGACAAGGGCCGCGCGATCATGACCGCGATGCTGCCGCTCATGGATTTCCTCGAGTGCGGAAAGTTCGTCCAGTCGATCAAGCATGGCTGTGAGCTGATCGGCCTTAAGGCCGGCCCGGTGCGGGCGCCGCTGCGCTCGCTCAATTCAGAAGAAAAAAGATCTCTCCAGACTGTCGTCGCCACCCTGAAACGTACGGTCGCCCAGATCACGTCGGGAGCAAACCATGCATGAACCTCTGACCGCGACCGAATACAAGGCGTTGGCTGCAGGCATTCAGTTCCCGGCGAATGCCTTCATCGACGGGGCTTTCCGCCCGGCGAATTCCGGCAAGACATTCAAGACGACCAACCCGGCAACGGGCGAGGCGCTTGCCGAGATCGCCGCGTGCGACGCCACCGATGTCGATTTCGCCGTGGCCAAGGCCAGGGAGGCCTTCGACGATGGCCGCTGGCATCTCCAGTCGCCCGGCGAGCGCAAGGCCGTCCTCCTCAAATTCGCGAAGCTGCTGGAGCGCAACCGTCACGAGCTTGCGGTCATGGAGAGCCTCGACAGCGGCAAGCCGATCCGTGAATGCCAGACGGTCGACGTTCCGGACACCATCAACACCATTCGCTGGCATGCCGAGCTCATCGACAAGCTCTACGACAATACGGCGCCGGTGGGCTCGAAGGCGCTGACCATGGTCGTGCGCGAACCTGTCGGCGTGGTCGGCTGCGTCCTGCCGTGGAATTTTCCGCTCCTGATGCTGGCCTGGAAAATCGGGCCGGCGCTTGCCGCCGGTTGCTCGGTGATCGTGAAGCCGGCTGCGGAGACGACACTGACCACGCTGCGCGTCGCCGAACTGGCGCATGAGGCGGGCATCCCTGCGGGCGTCCTCAATGTCGTGCCTGGCGGCGGCAAGGAGGTGGGCGAGCCGATCGGCACGCATATGGGCATCGATATGGTCGCGTTCACAGGATCGACGCCGACCGGTCGCCGTTTCCTGCGCTACGCGGCCGATTCCAATCTCAAGCGCGTCGTCCTCGAATGCGGCGGCAAGAACCCGGCGGTGGTCCTCGATGATGCCGAAGACCTCGACCTGGTCGCCGAGCAGGTTGTCAACGGCGCGTTCTGGAACATGGGCGAGAACTGCTCGGCCACCTCGCGCCTCATCGTCCACACCAAGATCAAGGACGAGCTGCTGCAGCGTATCGGCGCCTACATGCGCGAGTGGAAGACGGGCGACCCGCTCGACCCGGAAAACCGCATTGGCGCCCTGGTCAGTAAGAGCCATTTCGAGAAGGTGAAATCCTTCCTCACCGACGCAAAAACCGAAAAGCTCACCGTCGCCCATGGCGGTGGCACGCACAAGGGCATCTACGTCGAACCGACTGTCGTCGACGGCGTCAAGCCTTCGAGCCGCCTGTTCCAGGAGGAAATTTTCGGACCGATCCTTTCGGTCACGACGTTCAATTCGCTTGCCGAGGCGATCGCTCTCGCCAACGACACCAACTACGGTCTGACCGCATCCGTCTATACTGGAAGCCTGCGCAAGGCGATCAAGCTTTCGCGCGAGATCCGCGCCGGCGTCGTTACCGTCAACTGCTTCGGCGAAGGTGACGCGACAACGCCGTTTGGCGGCTACAAGGAATCCGGTTTCGGCGGGCGCGACAAGTCTGTTTTCGCGCATGACAATTACTGCGAACTGAAGACGGTCTGGATCGACGTTTCGGATCGTTCGGTCGACGAAACCGTCAGATGAGCGACCTCGTCGTCAAGCGTCTTCCGGCGGAATCCGGAACTTCGGGCTGGGAGGCGATCAGCAAACGCTGCTTCCCCGTCCGGACGCTCGACGGCGACGTATCGGCCGACTGGCTGGTCATCGGTGCCGGCTTCGCCGGCCTCTCCGCCGCGCGGCGGCTTTCGCAGCTGCGGCCACGCGACAAGATTGTCTTGCTGGAAGCGGGAGAGATCGCCAAAGGGACCGCGGGCCGCAACTCCGGCTATATGATCGACGTCCCGCACAATTTGTCATCCGGCGAATATTCCGTTGCCGGTGAAAGCGCGACGAAGGCGGAGATCGCCCAGAACCGTTTTGCAATCTCTTTCGCCGCCGATGCCGCGGCGGAATACGGCATGTCCGAGCGCACCTTCGATCCGTCGGGCAAGGTCAATGCTGCCGCCACGGTGCGCGGAATGAGGCTCAATGCCAATTACGGCCGTTCACTCGAGTCCATTGGTGAAAAGCACAGCCTGCTGGATGCCCGCGAGATGCGGGAGATCACCGGCTCCTCGTACTACCTCGGAGGCCTCTACACGCCCGGCGCCGTGATGATCCAGCCGGCCGACTACATCCGTGGATTTGCTGCGGGGCTGGCGCCCAAAATCGACCTATTCGAACACTCGCCGGTGCTCAGGCTTGAGCGTCTGGGCGGGTCGTGGAAGGCGAAATCCCGCAGCGGGACCGTCACCGCGCCGAAAGTCATCCTCGGCGTCAACGGCCACATCGAGGATTTCGGTCACTTCCGCGGCCGCCTGATGCATGTCTTCACCTACGCGTCGATGACTGCTCCCTTCGCTGGGAGATCAACCGGCAAGGACAGGTGGGCCCTGCTGCCGGCCGATCCAATGGGTGCGACGGTCAGGAAGATCAGTTCCGATGGCAGTTCGCGCATCGTGATCCGGACCCGGTTCACCTACGACTGGGCCGTCCAGGTCGGCGAGAAGCGCTTGGCTGGGATCGCCGCGGAGCAGCGGGCTTCCCTGGACGCCAGGTTTCCGGACCTCAAGGACGTGCCGTTCGAACATGTCTGGGCGGGGCGGCTCTGCCTCAGCCGCAATCATGTTCCGGCCTTCGGTGAAATCGAGGAAGGCCTTTACTCGGCGTGCTGCGAGAACGGCCTTGGCACCGTGAAGAGCACGCTTGCCGGCGTCATGGCCGCCGATCTGGCGACTGGCACCCGCTCGGACATGCTCGACGAATTTTCGGATCAACCTGGACCAGCGAGGCTCCCTCCCGAGCCGCTCGCATGGCTCGGCGTCAACGCCGTGATCCGACTGCAGGAATTGCGTGCTGGCCGCGAGGGATGAGCCCTCGCCGCGCAATGTGAAGACTGAGCCGACCGCAAAGGTCTTCAGTGAGAATGGGAACGAAAAATAAGGAGTGAGTAAAATGAAGACGTTGTGGAAGGCGCTGTGCGCTGCCGCGATGGTCGGTATGACCATGCTGTCCGCTCAGGCGGAGGAAAAGACCATTACTTTGGGCACGATGTCCTGGGAGGACCTCACCCCCATCACCGGCATCACCAAGAAGGTGCTCGAGGATTCCGGCTACACCGTGAAGGTCGTGCCTTTTTCCGAATGGGGCATCGCCTACGCCGCGCTGACCAAGGGCGACATCCAGCTCCTCGCCTCGCAGACGGACTACGTGGCCCAGGACTACTGGGACAAGAACAAGAAGAAGCTGGAGAAGGTCTCGCCGGTTTCGCATGGCCTGTTCCAGGGCGTGGCGGTGCCGAAATACGTGACGATCGACTCCATGGACCAGCTGAATGACAACGCCGACAAGTTCGGCGGCAAGATCGTCGGCATCGAGCCCGGTTCGGGTCTCATGCGCGATACGGCAAACTCGGTGAAGGCATACGACCTGAAACTGCAGCTCGTTGAGGGCAGCACCGCTGCCATGACCGCGGCGCTCAAGTCGGCGGTCGACCGCAAGGAATGGATCGCCGTCACGATCTGGGAGCCGTCCTGGATGATGCAGAAATATGACGTCAAGTTCCTCAAGGACCCGAAGGCGGTCTTCCCGCCGCCGCAGAGCTACTACTGGATCGGCAAGAAAGGCTTCTCCGCCGACAATCCGCATGCCCGCGAGGTGATCGCCAGTGTCTACGTGCCGCTTGCCGACATCACCGCGATCAACTCTGCCGTCAACGAGGGCAAGACCATGGACGAGGCCATCACGGCATGGACCGACAGCCATGCCGACCTGCTGAAGCGCTGGGAAAACATCAAGACCCAGTAACCGTCGAGACGGCGGGCCGTCGGCGTTCGACGGCCCCTCCCGGAACTTCAAAAACAGGAAGGCCGGCATCCTGCGGCCCATGGGGAACGCAATGAACACTGCCATCAATGATGCCAACGAGGTGTTGGTCGACTGCCAATCCGTGTGGAAGATTTTCGGCGGGCGCGCCCAGGCCGCCGTCAAGGCTGTCTCCGAACGCGGACTGTCCAAGAAGCAGGTGCTGCAGGAGTTCGACTGCGTGGTCGGCGTCTCCGACGCCACTCTGCAGGTTCGCCGCGGCGAGATATTCTGCATCATGGGTCTTTCCGGCAGTGGGAAGTCGACGCTGATCCGCCTTCTCAACCGCCTGATCGAGCCGAGCCTCGGCATGATCACGGTGAAGGGAAAGGAGATCGCCAAGCTCAATCCTGCGGAACTGCGCGACATGCGCGCCCGCAACATCGGCATGGTGTTCCAGAGCGTGGCGCTTCTGCCCAACCGGACGGTTTTGGAGAACGCCGGCTTCGGTCTCGAGGTAAGAGGCGTGACGAAAGACGAGCGCAACAAGACGGCTCGTGCGGCCCTCGAGAAGGTTGGACTTGGCGACTGGACCTCGCGCTATCCGAAGGAGCTGTCCGGCGGCATGCAGCAGCGTGTCGGCCTGGCGCGGGCGCTGGCCGCCGATCCGGAAATCATCCTCATGGACGAGCCGTTCAGCGCGCTCGATCCGCTGATCCGGCGCCAGTTGCAGGACGAATTCCGGCAACTGACGAAGTCGCTGGGCAAATCGGCAGTCTTCATCACCCACGATCTCGAGGAGGCCATCCGCATCGGTGACCGCATCGCCATCATGAAGGACGGCGTCATCGTGCAGGTCGGGACAGCGGAGGAGATCGTGACAAAACCCGCTGACGACTATGTTTCCGATTTCGTGGCCGGCATATCCAGGATCCACCTCGTAAAGGCGCATTCCGTCATGCGCACGGTTGCCGAATTCAAGGCGACAGAGCCGCATTGCGACGTGGATGCACTTCTTCGCACCTCGCCAGAGGCCGACATCGGCGAGCTTATCGACCTCACCATGCAGTCCGATCGCGACGCAGTCGCCGTCGCCGAGAACGGTGCCGTCATCGGCGTCGTGACCATTCGCGGCCTGCTGCGCGGCGTCGCCGGCACACAAAGCGCCGCCTAGCGTGGGAGGAGCGAAATGGACATCTCGACCATCACGGACGCCTTCGACAGCTGGACGGACAACGCGCTTGGCTGGATCAGCGACAATGGCGAATGGCTGTTCGAATTTATCAGGGCCGTGCTCGAAGGGACCTATGGCAGCGTGCTGTGGCTGCTTCAGCTCGCCCCCTTTTACGTGATCGCAATCGTGGCGGCTCTGCTCGGATGGCGCCTGATCAACGCCTTCGCCGGCATCCTGGCAGGGCTTGCCCTGGTCTTCTGCGCGGTGATGGGGCTGTGGAGCGAAACCATGAGCACACTGGCCCTGGTGATCACCGCAACGATCCTCGCCCTTCTTGTCGGCATCCCCATCGGGATCGCGGCGGGTTTCATGAGGTCATTCGACCGGTTCCTCGAGCCGATACTCGATCTCATCCAGACACTGCCGCCCTACATCTATCTGCTCCCGGCGATCGCGCTCCTGGGTTACGGCGCCGCGACCGCGCTCATCGCCACCTTCATCGTGGCGATGCCTCCAGCCATCCGGCTCACCTCTCTGGGCATCCGGATGACGCCGAACGAATTCATCGAGCTTGGCCAGGCAAACGGTCTGACTTCCTGGCAGATGTTCACCAAGATCAGGCTTCCTTTCGCCATCCCAAGCATCATGGCCGGCATCAACCAAAGCCTGATGATGGCCTTCGGCATGGTCGTCATTGCGGGCATCGTCGGCTCGGGCGGTCTCGGCGAGACGATCTATTCAGCGGTGCGCACACTCGACATCGCCACGTCGATCAATGCCGCAATCGCGATTGTCATCCTGACCATGGTGCTCGACAGGCTCACACAGAGCGCGGCCCGCCGCGCCAGCGGAGGCACGAGATGAACCTTGACGCGCTGCAATTCTCGCCGGGGGCTTATCTCGCACCAGCCGTCGATTGGTTGAACATGAACTTTCATCCGTTCTTCGATGGGATTGCCAGGCTGATCGAGGCGGTATTGGGCAGCATTGAAGCCGTGCTGCTCTATCCGCCGCCCTATGCGGCGATCATGGTCGCCGTCCTGCTCGCCGCGTTCTTTGTCGGTGTTCGGGTCGCGATGGTGACAGCCATCGCCCTCATCTTCTGTCTGCTGGCGGGATTTTGGGCGGCCTCGATGCAAACACTGGCGCTGGTGACGGTGGCGGTCATCATTTCCGTGTCGATCGCATTCCCGCTCGGCATCCTGGCGTCGCGCTACAGGAAGTTCGAGGCCGGGATTCGACCGGTGCTCGACATCATGCAGACCGTGCCGCCCTGGGTCTATCTGATCCCCGCGGTGATGATCTTCAGCCTTGGCCGTGTTCCGGCGATCATCGCGACGATCGTCTACGGCATACCGCCCATGCTGCGCCTGACGACGCTCGCCTTCAACCAGGTGCCAAAAGACCTCCTGGAGCTTGGCCATGCCACCGGGGCCTCGCCGCGATCGATCCTGTTCAAGATCGAGATCCCGTCGGCCACCCCGACACTGCTGGTCGGTCTCAACCAGTGCATCCTGCTGTCGCTGGCGATGGTTGTGCTGGCGGGTCTTGTCGGCGCCGGCGGTCTCGGAGCCGAGGTGACCAGGGGATTGACGCGGATGGAAATGGGGCTCGGTCTGCGGGCAGGGCTGTCGATCGTCGCGGTCGCGATCTTCCTCGACAGGCTTATGAAAGGCCTGCTGCAGCGTCAGTCATCCGGTGCGGCAAAAGCCGCCTGATCCGTGGAAAGAAGTTAAAAATGCGCCGCAGCTTCTTTTGCATCGACGCCCACACGTGCGGGAATCCGGTCCGGCTGGTCGCCGGAGGTGGGCCCCTGCTGCCTCATCTGCCCATCTCCGAGCGTCGCGACCTGTTCATGCGGGACCATGATTGGATTCGGCAGGCGCTGATGTTCGAACCGCGCGGGCATGATATCATGTCGGGTGCGATCATCTACCCCGCCTACCGGGATGACTGCGATTTCGCTGTGATCTTCATCGAGGTGAGCGGGTGCCTGCCAATGTGTGGCGCCGGCTCGATCGGTCTGGTGACGGCAGCACTGGAAGAAGGACTGGTGACGCCTCGAATTCCGGGCAAGCTCTCGATCGAGACGCCGGCGGGACGAGTGGACATCCAATACGAGAAGCCGGGCAGGTTCGTGGACTCCGTGCGGATGTTCAACGTTGCCAGCTATCTGCATGCCGCCGACGTTGCCGTCGATGTTCCGGGTCTCGGCCAGCTCATCGTCGATATCGCCTATGGCGGCAACTACTATGCCGTCGTGGAGCCGCAGCGATCGTGGCCGGGCCTGGATGGCATGTCGTCGAGCGAGATCGTCGACCTCAGCCGTCGCGTGCGCGACGCGCTTGCGCCCACTTGCGATCCGGTGCATCCCGAAGACGAACGGATCCATGGCGTGCACCATGCCATCTGGTGCGACAAGCCAAGCCGTGGCGACGCCGATGGCCGCGGCGCCGTGTTCTATGGCGACAAGGCAATCGATCGCTCGCCCGGCGGCACCGGCACTTCAGCCCGCATGGCGCAACTGCATGGCAAAGGCCGACTGAAGGTCGGCGACACCTTCCGCCCGGAAAGCCTGATCGGTACGGTGTTCGAAGGGTGTATCGAGGGGGAGGCGGACGTCGGACCGTTCAGGGGTATCAGGCCAAGCGTCTGCGGATGGGCGCGCGTCATTGGCCACAACACGATCTTCGTCGACGAACGCGATCCGCTGGCTCACGGTTTCCAGATCAAATAGCCGCTGGCATGATAGCAATCGGCAGCGCGGGAATGCGTTTGTTGGACGGATAGGCTCACAGGGCAATCATGAAACCTGCGCACGAAGTTGCTGATACCGGCCGATTGAAGATCGGCTTCATCCTCGCGCGCTCCTTCACGCTCTCGGCATTCGCGCTGTTCGTGGACACGCTCAGGCTGGCGAGCGACGAGGCTGACCGGTCCGGCAGGGTTCTGGCCGACTGGCAGGTGCTGGGCAGCAGCAGGAACCTGATCACTTCGAGTTGCGGCGTCCAGGTCGCCCCGAATTCGGAATTCGTGGATCCCCACCAGTTCCACTACATCGTTGTGGTTGGCGGCCTGCTGAACAGCGACGCGCCGGTCGACACCGAAACGGTCAGCTATCTTAAGCGGGCCGCCGCCTGCAGGGTCACCCTGATCGGGGTCTGCACCGGGACGTTCATCCTGGCCGAGGCCGGCCTGATGAAATACCACCGCACATGCGTGAGCTGGCTCCATTATCAGGCGTTCCGTCAGCGCTTCCCCGATCTCGACGTCAGGTCAGACCGCCTGTTCAATCTTGATAACGCCCGGGGCTCGTGCGCCGGTGGCAGCAGCGCGGCCGACATGGCCGCGTCGATCGTCAGGCGCCATATCAGCAAGGAGGCCGAGCGAAACGCGCTCGAAGTGCTGCAGATCGAGAAGGCGCGCTCACCCTCGGACATCCAGCCGCGCAAGCCGGCCTTTATCGAATGCCAGGATCCCCGGCTCAAGGCCGCGCTGATCATCATGGAGAACCATGTCGACAACAAGCTCTCCATGCCCAAGCTCGCCGCTTCCGTCGGACTGTCGCGAAGGCAGCTCGAGCGTCTGTTCAGGGAGAAGACAAAGAATTCCCCGGCTCTCATCTACAAGAGGGTGCGCCTGGAGCGCGCCAAGCAACTGCTGACGCAGACGAGGGCTCCGATGATCGAGATCGCCATCGAAACCGGGTTTGAAAACGCCTCGCATTTCTCGCGGCTTTTTCACCAGACGTTTGGCCAGTCGCCGAGCAAGTTCAGGTCGGCGGTTTCGGAATGAGAATTTGAGGCGCGCCGGGTTTGAATGATTTGAGATGCGCCGGGTTTGAATGACAAGTCCAAGCGCGCGCATCGTCATCAAAGCGATCGATCTTGCGGCTGTAGGAAAGATAGGAGCGGGAGAGCGCCACCGCCTTTTCCCCCACATATTCAACTACAAGCTCCGGCTTCGATGCTACCGCTGAGCGAAGCGGAGGATCCTACCTCAAGTGAGCCCGTGCCGGACGAGATGGCGAACGACCGGCGAAAACATCTGCTGGCCGATATAGGATCCGGTGTTCGCATCCTCGAAGAGTGGTTCGGCGACGGCCGCATCCTCGACTATCGCGATACCTGCCTGGCGCGCTTGAGCCATTATCTCATCGGCTGCGCGGCCTTGGCCCTTGCCGACGACTGTCGGCACCGGCGTCTCACCCTTGATGTAGCGCAACGCCACGGCGCGGTCGGCGGACACGAACACGATGACCGCGTTTTTCACACCGAGCTTCGCAGGCTGCATCACCGCTTCGCGCCGCTGCCGCTGCTGTTCATGGCGGATCAAGGGATCGCCTTCGAGATCCTTGTGCTCGCGCTTGTATTCGGTTGTCGTCATGCGCATGTCGCGCAGGAACAGCCAGCGCTGAATGGGAACGTCGATCACGCCGATGACGACAAAGGCCAGTGCGGCGGCAACCCCAAGAGGTGTCAGCACCGCCTTGATAATCGGCTCCAGGCATGACGGACCGCAGCCCGGCGCATCGAAGAGCGGCTGCAGCCATGCGATCAAGATGAAGACGAAGAGGCTTGCCAGCAACACCACCTTGATCAGGCCCTTGGTGAACTCGATGACGTTGCGGAGCGACAGGATCTTCTGAAGACCCTTCGCCGGGTTTATGTGATCGAACTGCGGCTTCAGCGGCTCAAACGAGAAGACCGGCCCGAATGTCCCCAGCATGCCGAAGGCCACGGTGAGAACGACAACGATCCCGACTAGCGGCAATGTGGCGAGCATCAGCAAAGAGAAGAAATGGCGGATGGCCCGCAGGCTGACCTCCCTGAACGAGCCGTCGGGCATCGTCACGGTTTGCACGAGTTCCGAAAGGTGCTTGAACAGTATCGGCCAGGAAAAATAGAGATAGGCGAGCGCCGCGAAAAGCGTGAAGCCTGAGACCAGGTCGCGGCTCTGCGAAACCTGGCCTTTGCGGCGGGCGTCCCGAAGCTTCTTGTCGGACGCCGGTAGTTTCTTTTCCTCAGCTTCTTCGGCCATGTTGCAATCTTATCGCAATGTATGGTCCGACTAACCGTCGCGATAGCGAGCCGGCGCAAAGCCGTCCGCCTGTCGACAGCGGCTGGTCGAACGCCTGCTGCGGCATCGTGGATTGTCATGCCGTTCCTCTCCTGAATCCCCAAAAGTCTCCGTCCGTCCGGCTGGCGTCATGAGATTGCCTCTTGCCCGGCCTTCGGCTGAGCCGGTGGCAGCGACTGGGAGATATTGCGCGCGCCGGCTTTGCCCGAGCGGCCGGCGATCGTGGCCAGCGGCTGGACGTTGAATTCCTGCGCGAGTTCCTGGAAGGACAGAACCGGAAGCTCGATGGCATTGTGAGTGAGCAGGCTGCGCATATGACGGCGCACGTCCATCGCGGCGAGGACGACCGGCGAGACATCGGTGGCGCTTTGCCCCAGCGCTCGCTCGATTTCGGTGACCAGGGCCTGCGCATCATCGTCGGAAAGATTGAGGAATGTGCCGGTCGATGTGCTTTGCACCGCATTTCGCAGGATATCCTCCGCCGATCGCTGCAGCACATACGCTGCAATGATGTTGTTGCGGCCGGCTGAGCGGAAGCTGATCTGGCGTTTCAAGGATGTGCGAACATATTCCGTCAGCAGGACGACGTCCTGCTCGCGCTGGCCCCATTCGATCAACGCTTCGAGGATCAGGCGCAGATTGCGGATCGGCACGTTTTCGCCGACGAGGCGGCGAAGCACCTCCGCGATCTTCTGCAGCGGCACGATCTCCTGCGCCTGCCTGACCAGATCTGCATAATCTGGTTCCATGTCCGACAGGAGCCTGCGCGTCTCCTGGATCCCGACGAAATGGCCGGCATAGAGCCGAAGCGCATTTCCGGTCCATCTGGCCGCTGTTTCCGCCGGTGCGGAAAACACGAAGCCAGCCTCTTTCAGAGCCGATATCTGGCTGTCATCGACCCACGCGAATTTGCGCTGACCAGCAATCGAAGGCCCTTTTTCGTAAGTTACTTCGAGCAGTTCGAGATGCGTCGCGTCCGCTTCGACAAGAACGCGCTCGGCAGGAATCTCCGCATCCAGGATGGGCGCGCCCTCCAGGTCGACACGGATGCCTCGCGGCGAAAGCATTTCGTCGACCTGCATGCCGATGGCCGGAACGTCGACACCGAGATCGCCGAAGAGCTCGCGGCGCACGCCGTCGGCGAGCGCGGCAAATTCGGGCTCCGGGATCGCGTGTGCGAGCTCGGTTCCGAGGCGGACGATCACGCGGTAGGAAGGAGGCAGTGTTCCGGCGCGGATTGCTGAAAGCGACGCGGAATCCCCCGGTTGTTCGTGCACGGCGATCTGGCCGATGTCCTTCGGTTCGGATTCCTTTGCGGTGCGGCGATTGATTGCATAGGCGCCCGCTCCGAAGCAGGCGCCAAGGATCAGGAACACGATGGCAGGGAAGCCTGGCACCAGGGCGAGGCCGACCATGATCACCGCGGCGAGCCCGAGCGCCCGTGAATCCCGCAGGAGCTGGCTGGTTATCTGCCGGCCAAGGTCGCCTGTACCGTCCGCGCTGCCGACACGCGTTACCATCGTGCCGGCGGCGACGGCGACCAGCAGTGCCGGTATCTGCGCCACCAGCCCGTCGCCGACGGTGAGCAGCGAGTAGGTCGCGGCCGCATCCCCCAGGGACATATCATGCTGCAGCGTGCCAACCGCGAAACCGCCGATCAGGTTGACCAGAATGATCACGATGCCGGCGATGACGTCGCCCTTGACGAATTTCATGGCGCCGTCCATCGCGCCGAACAGCTGGCTCTCGCGCTCCAGCTGCTGGCGCAGACGGCGTGCCTCCGCCTGATCGATGTCGCCGTTGCGCAACTCGGCGTCGATGCTCATCTGCTTGCCCGGCAGCGCGTCGAGGGTGAAGCGCGCGGCGACCTCGGCGACGCGCTCCGCACCCCGCGCAACCACGATGAACTGTGCGACGGTGATGATCAGGAAGATGACGAGGCCGACCGCGATGCTGCCGCCGACGACGAAGGTGCCGAAGGCGGTGATGATCTCGCCGGCGTCGGCCTGGAGCAGGATCAGTCGCGTGGTGGTGATCGTTATCGCCAGCCGGAACAAGGTGGCGATGAGGATGACCGATGGCAGCGATGAGAACTGGAGCGGATGAGAAACGTAGAACGATGCCAGCAGGATAAGCACGCTGATGGCGATGTTCGCGGTGATGAGCATGTCGACGAGAAACGTCGGCAATGGAATGAGCATCATCACCACCGCGACGAGCATCAGCACGGCGATGACCAGGTCGCTGCGGCGTGACAGCCTGGCAAGGAATTGCAGAAGCCGCTCCGACATGGTCATCCGACACCTCGTTGCGACAGGAAGTTGAGCAAGGCACTGTGCGCCTCGGCCTTGCGCCCGGCCACGAGCAAAGCGCGGCTCTTCAGCAATGCAAGCGCCGGGTCGTCCATTCCTTCCAAGGTCTCCAGCCTTGCAATCGTGGCAAGCGCCTTTTCCGCCTCGCCATCAAGTATGAGCAGGTGCGCCAATGTCCTGAGGACGCCGGCATTTCCCGGCGAGAGCTGTGCGGCGATAAGCAGGTACGCCGCGCCCCGCTTTGCCTGCCCATGACAGCCATAGAGATAGCCCAGGACATGCAGCAGATGGACCGTGTCATGCGGGTCGGTCAGATTCCGATTCCTTCCTGCATGCGACCAAGCAGCTCGCGATGACGCTCGATTTCATCCTCCATCAGCGTTCTTGCCAACGTCTTGAGTTGCTCGCCGCCCTCGAGGCCGGGGACCAGATGCGTTACAAAATGCTGGAGAATAGGGACGGAGCGACGCAGGATGGCCGGCTCGGGAACAACGGGCATGACGAAGTTGGCGAGTACCTCGTCAAGCGATTCGCCGGCCGCACCTTGGGACGACTGGAATTCCGCGGTTTCCGGCTTTTCAGCAGCAGCGGCCGATTTTGTCCCTTGAGCACGGTTTGCTGCTTTGTCGACGCCATTCATCCGTCGCCGGTTGATTGCCTGACCGCGCGCGCCTTCCGCCTGCCGCACCTCGCGGCCGGCTGCATCCATCCTTGCCGAATCGAACCGCGGTCCTTCAAGCCGGCGGTTCAAGGATATTTCAGCGCGACCGTGGCGCCACCCTTGGTCAGCAGAAGTTCCGTCTCGCCAATGTGCTTGATGGTCCAGCCGTCATTCGTGAAGGCGCCTTCGTGATAACGTGCGCCGTCGGCTGCGATGACGTAGGGCCGCTCGCCATACCAGATCGCCTGCAGCGTCAGGCGCGGAGCCTGCTCCGCGTTGCCGACCATGACGTTGGAGGCGAGGGGAATGTGCGCGCCGAACGCCTGGTCGAACCAGGATTGCGTTTCCGTCCAGGCACCACTCTTGTCATTCGGGATCATGCCCGAGACAACGAGGCGTCCAGGCGAACGCTCAACGGTCAATGTGCTCATGCCGGATTGTTCGAGGCGCTGCCTGAGTTGGCTTTCCGCTTCGGCGGCGCTCTGGATTTGCGCCGGCGACGAATCGTCGAGGACTTCCTGGCCCGGCTCGCCGGCGAAGGCCATTCTGACCGGCTCGCCGTCGTGAGAGGACGCCTTCGCGCCGATGTCGGGCTTGGCGAAAGAGAACCCGTTCGCGGCAATGGAAACAGCGAATACGGCGAAGAGAACGCTGACCGCAATCAGCACGGAGCGGTTGGAAAAGGACCACCGGCCCGTGGGGCGTTTCGGGCTGACCAGCCGGATACGGGCGCCGCCGACACTTAAGATGAGCGGCAGCCTGCAGCTTCTGCCATGTCCCTCATGGATGGTCTCGCCCGTGGCGAGCGTGACGTCACCGCCGACGGCCTCGATTTCAAACTGGCTGCCCTTGCGCCGCAGCCTTGCGTGGATCGGCGCGATGCCGGCATCCCTGAGGACAACGTCCGACTCCGTGCTGGAGCCGATCGTATACTGTGGCTCGACCAGGCTGAGTTCGGCGCCGGCGTGATATCCATGGATTACGCTGAGCGCAACGGAGCCGGACGCCGGGGAGGGGGCGACAATCGTTCGGAGCAGGCGCGCCGGCGCCGCATCCAGATATCTGCCGATAGGACTAGCGGCCATGCCACTTCATCTCCGCCGATGACGAATTCAAATGCAGCCTGACGACGGCGCCGAAAGATTTCTGCCGTGCACGTACGCCGCCGGTTGCTAGCGGCGGCGTATGGAATCGAGAATTCCTGCCTTAGGCCTTTTCAGCCGACTGGCCGAGCGTCCTGGCGGTGCTCATCAACATGTCATGCTGGGATTTCGCGATCTCTTTTGTGATCTCGAGGCCAAACATGCGCTCCTGGTGCTTGATCATCTTGTCCAGGTTCTGTTCCGGCGACCCTGCAGAGCCGGACGTAATGGGAGGGGTAAAAGCCATCATTGTCTCCTTGAGGACTATTCAAGTTACAAACTCCGGACTCACACCGCTGCGATCCGGCAGGTTACGAAACCAACTTAAGGCAGCATGACCGAAATTGAAAGTCCAGTTGGAATATTTGAACCAATTCAGTTCCAACTGTTGCGTAACCGGCGTTCCAGGAGTAACCTGCGAAACGGGTGAATGGGGTATTTCAGGATGGAAAAAGGTCCTTTGGCGGAGCTGTTGGTCGAACGGTTCGAGAATATGCCGCCGCAATTACGTGTCGCCGCTCGTTTCGTGCTGGATCATCCCAAGGATGTCGCACTGATGTCGATGCGCGAGCAGGCGCACCAGGCCGGCGTTTCGCACAGCACGATGATGCGGCTGGCGCGATGGCTCGGCCTTGATGGCTACGAGGACATGCGCAGCCTTTATGCGCGCGCGCTGCGCGAGACGACCGCCGGTGAGCCGGCGCGGCAGGGTAAGCAGCATGGCGACTCGGGATATTCGACTGTCGGGGTCGTTGCCGATACGCTCGCGGCCCAGATCGCGAGTCTCGGCGAATATGGCAGTGCCATGCAACTCATCGCCGCCGCCGGCCTCCTTGCGCGATCTGCCAATCTGTTCGTCCTCGCGTCGCGCTCCGCCTATCCGATCGCGAACCACTTTGCTCACATCATGTCGTTTCTGGCCGGCGACGATCGCAAGGTGATGCTCGTCGGCGAGATAGGCGGAGCCGGCCTGGATATCCTTCAGCACGCGGGACGTGGCGATGTGCTTCTGGCTATGGGCATGTCGCCGTATGAACGCACGACGATCGACGTGGCGCGCCAGTCGGTTCGGCAAGGTGTCGACGTGGTGGCAATCACCGACAGCAGCGTGTCTCCGCTGGCCCGGATCGCGCGGGAAACAATTATCGTCACGTCGAATTCTCAGTCGTTCTTCCGCAGCATGGCGCCGGCGTTCGCCGCCGTCGAGATTCTGGCGGCACTGACGGCAGTGCAGTCTGAAACGAATGCCGCAGAACGGGTAAAACAGTCGGAAGAGCAGCTTGCCGCTTTCGGCATCTATTGGAAGCCCCCTCGATAAGACCTGGAAGGTTGCGATCGGGCGGGCGTGACGGCAGCCAGGCTGCCGGCAACGGTGATTTCCGGAGGTCGTCCAGATGGTTCGCCCGATAACGCTGAACAAGCCGCCCGTCCAGCCGCAAAAGGTCAACGCCTCGGCAAACGCCGCGCAGATAGCGCGGCTGGAGGCGCAGGCCGCGCAGCTTAGGGAACAGATCAGGCTCGCCAACAGAATGGGCGAGCGCGATTGGGCGGCACAGGCTCGCCAGGAACTGGCGCAGCTCAACACGCAACTGAGTTCGCTTCAGCCGCCGCCGGCAGCAGCTCAGGCGGCGCCGGGTGTCAACGTCGTGAACGCCAGCAATGGCACATCCGGCAACGGCACGACGGTGACGCCGGCTCTCTACATGCGGCCCGATCTCGGGGCACCCACGCTGACGCAGGTGAAACTTGACGGAAGCAAGCCCGAAGACAACTCCGCGGAAGCGACGACCGCCCGCAACATTGTCAACGATGTCACCGGCGGCAAGAGCATCGACCAGATTGCCTCTGCCCGGGGCATGACGCGCGAACAGGTTGTCGCCGCGCTCAGGTCCGGCGGGATGACTGTGTCGACCACCGATCCGACAAGCGGCAATGGCGACGTTCAGACGACGAAGATCACCGATGCCGGCGGCCGCACCGTCACGCAATATTACGACTACCAGCACGACAGCTACTATACGAGCATCCAGCAACAACCCAACGGCGCAGCAACCACCACGCCGGTCCGCGACGGGCTCGGACGCAAGGAAACCAGCAGCTACAATTCCGACACCGGCGCCATCACGACGCGCTATGAAGACGATCTCGGAACGGGCACCGTCACCGAGCGGACGTCGCTGCCCAACGGGGCTTCGGTGGAAACGGTGACACCGGGCGCCGGCCCGTCGCTTCCCGTCACCACCGTCACCGGTCCGGACGGCCGCAAGACTATACTGGCGGCCTCCCAGGATCCGGGCGGGGCAAGCACCGGGAAGATCAAGCAGGACCTTGCCGACGGAAAAAGCATCGAGCAGATCGCGCAGGAAAACGGCCTCACCAACGAACAGGTGATCGCCGAATTGCAGGCCGCCGGCTATCAGGTCAAAACGCAGCAGCCGACGAGCGACAATGGCGACGTGCAGTCGGTCGAAATCGTCGACCCGCACAGCGGCGACAAGACCGTCTACTCTCACGACTATCAGCACGACGCGCGCACCGTCACGACCACGGTCGACGGCAAGGAGACGTCGCACTCCGTCGATGGCAACGGCAAGACCCGCAGCAGTGTGCGCGACACCAAGACGGGCGAAACCACGACCACGATCGTCGATCCGAAGGCCGGAACCGAAACCAAGATCGTCACCGACAAGGACGGCCGAGTGACGACGACCACCACCGAGAAGATCAATGGCGGCAAACCTGTCGAGTACGAGGTCAAGCCGGGCGACAACCTGACCCTGATCGCGCGGAAATATGGCGTATCGCTGGATGATCTCAGACGGACGAATCCGGAGCTTTTCAGCTCGTCTCGCGACCCGGACGTCATCCACGCGGGCGAAAAGATCACCATCGAAAACGGTACGCGCACGACCGTAGAAATCACCTTCAACGGTTATACGCTGACCACCAAGCCCGATGGCAGCATGACGCTGCACAACGACACGACCGGCAGCGACCTGAAGATCGAGGTTGGCACGGCGCAGCAGGCGTTGGCCGAACTGCTGCTAGCGATCAACCCGCAGAGCAAAGATCCCGGACAGGCCAAGACCGACACGGTCCTGAAGACCATTCTGGAAGGTGTGCTCGGTGGGGCAAGTCCCGAGCTTGCCCAGGAAGTCGCAGACAAGCAGCAAGCCGTAAAGGACGCGATCAAGCAATATGGTGGCGGCAAGCCTGCGACGCCGAATCTCGACGGCAGCGCCACATCGGTTGGCGCGTTCGGCGAGCCGCCGTCGGCTACGGCTCCGTCAGGCGGCAAATGGGTGCCGCTGATGGTCGACGGGAGCTGGCAATGGTTCGACCCGAAAGTTGCGCAGGCGATCGCCGCCGAAAACGCTGTGATAGCGCGTCTCGGCGAAGCACAGGCAAAGCCTGAACAGAGCGGAGCCCAACTCGACGTCTATGCGCTGGATCCGGAATATAAGGGAGCCATGACGGGTGCCGAGACGACACTCGACAAGGTCTTGGCGCCTTATGGGCTGCAATGGCAGGCTCCCGAGCCGAAAGGCACGCTTGCAGACGCACAACAGCGGCTGACCACCGCCAACAACATGCTTCAAAGTGCCAGCACTGCCAGGGCTGAGTACGAGGAGGGCAAGAGGAGCCTCCTTGATGCAATAGGCAAGCAGGCAACGCTGCCGGTGCTCAGCGATCCAAGCAAGCCGTCCGTAGGGAAGCCCGGCGGGCCCACCAGCGAGGAAGTCAACCTGCAGGGCAAGGCTAAGCACGCCGAAGTCACGCAGCTCTTTATCAACGCGGCGCTGCACACTGCGCGAGGCAACAAGGCCACGATCGACCAGATGGTCGGTGTGACAGAGCTGGAGCTTGCCGAGGCCAAGCCAGGCAGCCCCGAGCATACCGAAATCAATGGTCGGCTCGAGGGCCTGAAAGGGCTGCAGGAGGCGGCAGCCAGCCAGGTGACCCTGGCTGAGGCGTATCAGGAATTTGGAGTTGCGCAAAAAAATGCGGCCGACCTTGCCGTGAAGGTCGAGCCGATCAAGCAAGCCTTGATCGCGCGAGCGATGCAGAGAAATCCGCACCATTTTGATTGGGACGGCTACACGAACGGTGCTGGCGAGAACACGGGCAAACTGAAATCGCAGGAAGTGATCGAGGAAAATGGACAGCTCTATCTCGTAAACACCTATGAGAATGATGTTTTCACCGATGAACACGGCAATGACACGCCAGTCCTGAAATATGCTCTGACGTACGATCTCGGCGACAAGAAAATCAGGGATGATTTTCGCAACGATCCGCTCAACAAGCAGTGGCAGGCGTTGTTGGCGTCGACGAAAACCTCGACGTCGGCGTCGGCTTCGGTCTGCACGCCCTATGGGACAGGTTCGCAATCGGCGCTGGCGGCGGCCAAATCCAAGATCATCGGCGTGCAGGTCGAGCGGCTCGACGCACAGCTGAAAGATGCGAAAACCAAGCTCGTCGACGCGACGACGGCGCGCGACAACGCGATAACCAAACATGGCGGGGGAACCGCCGAAGCCCCCACAGGCACGCTTCAACCAGGCGAGGCGCCGGTCAAGATCACCGTAAACGGCCGCGATCTTTGGGTCGCACCGGAGGTTGCCGCTGCCTACGAGAAGGAAGGAGCGGGCGCAATCGGTGCCAGTGGCAAGTCGGTCCGGATCGAGATGGATGGCCAGTGGCTTTGGGTACACCCCGAAGTGGCGGCCGCTGAAATCGACAGGGGTTTGGCAGAAACCGAGAAGTCTCAATTGGAGACCTGGGAAAAGGATGTCCGCCCTGCGATGGTGGCGGCGCGCGATTGGTACGGCTTCTATGCAAGCAACCCCAAGCTTCTGACATATGGCAATGAGGAGCATGAGGCGCGGCTCAAAGACACCTACTTCAAGGAGCATAAGGACCAGGCGCTGGCCAGCTACCAGGTTCAGTTCAAGCAGTTGTACGACAACGGGTTCACTGGCGAATACAAGCAATACAGGCCTGGCGAACTCAGCGGCGCGGTTGCCCGCGCGCTCGGTCTCGACGCATCGAGCGAGGGGGTCACGAAGGTTACCGAGGAGATCACCGATCGTGCCGGCGAAAACGCAGAGGTCAAGGTCGTGCCGATCTTCTCGCTCGATGGCGGGATGGAATCGTCGACGGCATTGTTCGCGATCAAGAACGACGGAAAGGAAATCGGCTATGTCGACAGCTCCGGCAAATACTACGGCAGCTTCGACGAATTCCAGCATGAGAACCGCATCTTCAGCCAGAGCGGCAAGCTGATCCTGGCCAAGGGCGGCGACATGAAACTTGGCGCCGACGGCTTCTCACTCGACGAAGTGGAGATCGCCGACGCACGCAAGGTGGATTTCTGGGACAAGGCCACCGACATCGGGCTTGGCATCGTGGCCGGCACCGCCACCATCGTCTCGTTCATTCCAGGCGGTCAATGGGCCATTCCTATCGCGATCACCTCCGGTGCGGCTCTTGGCGGCAAGACTCTCTACAAGGAAGGTGAGCACCTGCTTCAGGGCGGCGACTTCGATGGTCAATCGGCCTGGAATATCGCGACCGGAGTGACCGCGTTCCTGCCCGTAGGAGCCGGTGCCCTGCGCACGTTCGGCCTGGCAAGGGCCGGCTTGTCCACGTCCGAGGCGTTTGCAGGCGGGTTCGGGATGGCGCGCATGAGCGACGCCAGCTGGGGCATTGGCAAACTGCGCGTAAACGTAACGCAATCCTCTTATGCCGAACAGGCAGCGAGCTATCTGCAAAGCGGCAGCAAGCTGACTACCGCAGCCTGGGGCCTTGATGCCGGGGGCGTGGTCACCGGTATCCCGGTGCTTGCCAGATCGGCGGAGGATCTGGCAAGGCACGGCGGTGAAATGTCATTCGCCGAACTTGCGAACGCCATCATGGGCATCGGCACCGGCGCGGTCGGCACGGGCCTGGGCGGCCGCTCGCTGCTGTACAACATGCCGGGGGCGGCTGGTCCTCGGAGCGGCGACGCGACTCCCGCATCGGGCTTTCCACCGCCGGGCGGACCGGATTCGGGGCCGCGACCGCGGGCCGTCTACGAGATGGGCCAGGACGGTGTCTACAGGCCCACCGGCGAACAGGTCATGCCGGATCCGAATGAGATCGTTATCGACGGCGAGGTGATCAGCGAAGCCAGCGGCCAGCAGGAGCCCGGTTTCAGCGCTCGGGAGGGAGCCGGAAATCCAGTTGGTCAGCGCGCGCTGCCGGCCGGCGAGTCAGAGGGTCAGAACCAGCCGCCACCGACAGGCGACAAGAACGATCCATCAGGCAACAGTCAGCCGTCGCGGCCGATCGTTTTGCATGGGCCATTCGACGGCGCTGGAGGCGGTGATCCGACGATGCTGCCGGGCCGCGATCCAGATGGCTTGGCCGTGCGAAGCCCATCCAACCACACTGACGGCGATCCCATCATCGTGTCGAGCAAGCCGAGCGTGACAGACGCCCCCGTGCATCTCGTGTGGGATTCGAACACGCGCAGCTTCACCGGCACGCCTGAACGCGACACAAGCGGGTATGTCTACACCAGCGGCAAGGATCCAAAAGCACCCTCGGCCTATCTCGACGGCTTGACTGCCGAACAGCTCGTGACCCGATACGAGCAGGAGAAAAGCTACTATTCCAGCCGTGAGCTGGCCGAGCGCTATGGTCCGGCTGGCATTCCAGAAACGCCGCGGAGGACAGTGGACGAAAGCGCAGCTCCTGGCGCCAACCCACCGGCAGGCGTTATGCCGGCCAAACAGAAGAACTGGGGAGATTTCAGGATATCCGCGCTCGGACGAGTCCGGTTCAACTCCGATCCGTTAAACCTGGCTGTCCATTCGATCCCGGGTGTGCCTGAGGCATTCCAACTGGGATCGCCGACCTGGCGGTCCTACATGGTGGGCTTCGGGACACGCACCGATTATCGTGCCCTTTGGCAGTCATTTGCCGACAGCGTCAAATACCGGTCGCTCGAACCCGCACGCTATACTCTCGGCAAAGAACTGGGAATCTCCATTCGCCCAAACGAGCATCGCAATATCACGCTCGCCCAACTTGGCCTTAAGGTTCAGCGCCAGACTGCCTTTCAATTCAAAGGGCAGGATCTTCTCGACGCGGCCCGTCAAGGGCTGTTCGGCGACGCCTCAGACTCTGTCTTTACGGTGATGCCGCGTTCTGCCCGTGTTGAGGGTCCGACGGGGAATAAGGGTTGGGCCGTTGAGCTCACATTCGCCCTCGCCCTCCGCTCAAAGCGGGCGATTTTGAAGGACGGTGAAAGCGACTTTCTGCGTCAACCAGCTGACGGCAAAACAGAATTCTCAGAGTTCGACGGCGACGTTCCGTATCGAAAAGTTTATCTGGAGGACAAGTATTACCTGACGAGTTTGCTGAGTATCGAGAAGCGCTACGAAGTGGCGATGAACGCAACATTGCCCAAGGGAACGATCGTCAATTCAGAATTCGTCGACGCAAACAGGGGAGTGCTTGATCGCCTCCGATTGAGGGCCCAGTTCGTCGTGAAAGACAAGCACACGGCGGAGGCTCTTGCCGACAATCCTGACATGAGCACCATCCGAGAACTGGTGGCGTCGGGCGAAATCGATGCTCAGAAATCGATATTGTTCATTCCTGGCTCAGGAAGTGGAATGCGGCAATCTGCTGTTCCCGGATTGGCACTGGGAGAGACGATTGTCGATCTCACGGGAAAAAGTCGACGCGTGTGGGATGCCGGCGCAAGCCGGCTCGAGGTCATCGTCAACGAGGCATTCCACAAATTCCTGCCGAGTCCCGATCGCATTCTACTGCGCAAACTGCCTGCGCCCTACAATCATTATGTTCGCTCGGGCGGCCCGATCTATGTCAACCTTTTCGGCAAGCGTGAGGCTGTCGCGGCGACACTTGACGTCACGCTTGCGGTGCGGAGCCCGGCCCTCAAGTTGCACGTGCCCTCCGTCCCGTTCCTCCAATTGCCATTGGCCTTCACGGGCGAAATCAGGTTCTTTTACCGAACGAATTTGCCTGAGGTCGCCCCGATCGTCGCGAAAGCCGATTTCGTTAGACGTGGATTTACCTTCGACGACAAACTGCCTGTGGAAATAGCGGTTCCGCGCTGGCTGCATGAACTCGACCAGCGTGCCGACAGGGGAGGAGGTTTCGCATTTCCGAGAGGCGGCCGGGCGTCTTTCGCAAAATGGCTGGATGAACTCGAAACGACCGCGACACCCAGCCAGAAGGCCGACATTGAGGCGTTCCGCCAATCCACTTTGCTGTCACTCGAGGATGAGGCTTTCATTCCACCCGGCGCGATGAGCGCCGTCCGTGACTTCCTCGAGACACAGGCAAAACCAATAGAGATGCCTCCGCCGGAATTTACCTATCTGGCGCCATCCGACCAGCAGCAGCCGCTTGCGCGCTGGTATCAAGTGCATGGAGTTGCTCCTTCGCCTTCAACAAGGCCTCTTTGGTTTCGACGGCCAACGCCCCCGCCTGGGCAAGACGCGGCCGCCGGCGTCGCCAACGCGGCGTCGGCCGGGAAACCAGCTTCCGCCGAGACCGGCGCGGCGACCGAAGCCGGCGCGCGGAGAACCCTGCAGCTTCAGGACGAGAGCGGCAATGTGATCGTCGCCGAGATACTGGGCACCGGGCCGAGCAGCCCGGAACAGGTTTATGTGCCGCCGGCCGATGGACCAAAAGCGCGCGGCGACGAGCCGGAACTGATGCACAAGTCTCATATCCTGTTCCGGGACCCGGAAACGGGAGAAGCATACGTCCTGCCATGGGTGCGCGGTGCCTCCGAGGATCATGTGCCGGGCAGCCAGGGGCGGCCGGAGGGAGAAGCCGAGCCGTCGCAGGCAACTCCGGCCAGGAAGGCAATCGAGGCTGCGCCGCCGACGACCTATTCGCTGCAACAGGTCCGCAACATGCGGCAGCCTGAAAAATGGAAAGCCGGCGAGACTTACACACGCGAACTCAATGGGTCGCTTGGAGAGGCGCATTTCCCGGTCGCGGCCAATCCGACCGGCCCGCATCCCGTCTTCGGCGAGGGCGGGCGCTACGTGGATTCGCCTGTCTTCAAGAGCCAGGACGTGATCGAGGCCATCGAGGTCAAGACCTACCATCGCTGGACGACCATCAACGGTGTCGCCCAGATGCGCGAAGTGCCGCTGACGCCAAAACTGCAGGAGCAGATCAACAAGGATGTAGCGCTGCGCGACGAGAACCCGGCCTATCAGCCGCGCTGGGTTTTCCTCGATGCGCCGCCTTCCGCGGAATTGCAGCGGGCGCTCGATGACGCGGGGATTGTCGGCAACATCTTCGGACACAGCAAGCCCGCCACGGCAACACCGCAATCTCAACCGGCGTCGAACCAGGTCGCTGCGGGCCGAACCATCCGTCTCCAGGACAGGAATGGCGAGGTGATCGTCGCGGCAATGCTGGGCACGGAGCCGAGGAGCCCCGAACAGGTTTACGTGCCGCCTTCCGATGGACCGCGCGCCCCGGCCGATGCTCCGGAGGTGCAGGACAAGACGCATATACTGGTCTACGACCCCAACACGGGTGAAGCCGTCGTGCTGCCGTGGATACGTGGCGCTTCCGGTGGCCACGCGCTCACCAGAGATGGCGTCAGAGCGACTCCGCTTGACCAGGTGCCGGATCTCGCCATGGGCGATTTCCAGCCGAACCAGATTCCGTGGCTCAAGCGCGAGCAGGTGGCCGAGCTGACGAAACAGCAGTTCCGCGACATGGATCGGGCCGGCTTGCTGCCTTATCTGACCAAGGGCCAGCTGCGCGGTATTCCGAAGGCCAAGATAGGCTATGTCAACATCGCGGGCCTCGAGGCGAAACAGATTGCCTGGCTGACCGAGGGCCACGTCCGGAATATGACCGACCAGCAGTTCCGGGATCTCGGCAAGGCCGGTTTGACACCCCACCTGACGAAACCACAGGTGCGGGCGACCAAAGGAGAGATGGTCGAGTTCGTTGACATGTCGACATTGGAAGCGCGCCAGGTTCCGTGGTTCAAGCCCGGCCAGGTCGCGAAGTTCACGTCACAGCAATTCAAGGATCTGGGCGAGGCCGGATTGCTGAAGAACCTCACCGAGGCCCAGATTCGGGCGATCCCCGAAAGCATGATCGATTCCGTTGACGTGGCGAAGCTCGATCCCGGGCAACTGCCGTGGTTGACCGAGAAGCAGATCCCGGTGCTGACGCGCGATCAATGGGGTGCTTTCACGATCCACCACATCGAAGCCCTGACCAAGCCGCAGATCGAAGCGGCGACATCAAAACAGTTCGAGGAAATGAGCCCCGGCCAGTTCCGCAAGTTCACGCCTGAGCAGTTCGGGTGGATGAGCGGGGATCAGACGAACGCCCTCTCGGTGCTGCAACTGACGACCTATCGTGCCACCCACAAGAAGGCGATGTCGCCGGATCAGGCCACCAGTGTCGATCTGGCCCTCAGCCATGCCAGGATGCGCGAAAACGCCCAGGCACTTGCGACCTTTGGCGGCATGTCGACCACTTCCTACGTGTTGTGGAGTTCGTTGCCGCCAACCTGGAGCGCGACTGCCGGAGCGGTGGCATTTGGCGTGCGAGGCTTCGTTTTCGGCACGCAGGCGATCTTCCCCAACGCAACCGCTAATAACAAGCCGTTCGGGCGATTCCTCAACGCGCTCGGCGGGGCCACATTCATTGCCGCGGCGCCAGGTGCCGCGACCGGGCTGATCCAGGGCAAGGATCTTGTCGTCAACAGCACCTTCACGCTCGGCAACGTCGTCTATGGCACGAAGTCGATGCTGCAGTCGTTCACCGGCAGACCGGTGATCCGAAATGTGGCCGAACATCTGGCTGGACCCGGTTATGTGCTTGGCTGCGCCGTCTATACATTGCACTCCTGGCCGGCGCCGATCGCCACGGTCGCGGGCAGCTTGTTCACGTTCGGCTGCGCGGAATTCTGGGCATCGGCGATAAGGACGGACCGGATGAATCGCCGGTCAGTGCCGCGAACCGATGCCGATATCGCAGCGGCGGAAAAGTCCGACAAAAGATGGGGTGCGTGGGATCGGTGGACTCTGGGCATCACCTTCGGCGTTGGAATGCTTCTCTTCTCGCTGGACTCCCTGCTGGCGAAGCCTTGGGAGGGCGCGCCGACATCTCCACCCGATCCGAAAAAGCCGGGTGGGGATGCGTCGTCCCAGCAGCCCGATGATCCATCGGATGTTCCAGGCGGAACGCAAACCCGGCCCGAAGACTTCCCGCAGCTCGTGGTGTCGGCGGATGACGGGCTGAATCTGCGGACGGAGCCTGACGGCAATTCGAACGTGGTCACGGTCCTGCAGCCCGGCACGTTCGTCGAACAGACCGCGAAGCCTTCGATCGATCCGTCGGGAGAAGCCTGGATACCTGTCGAAGGTTTCGGACCGGACGGAAAAATGCATAGCGGCTGGGTTTCCGGCGACTATGTAGAGGTTCATCCCAACGGCAGCAGCAATGCCGAGGGCCGCACGAATCCGACGCTGGAGAAGGACGGCTATCAGTGGGTCGAGGTCAAGAGCGGCGACAGCATTCGCCTGATCGCCAGGACCCACTCAGCGGATGTAGCGGAGACGGTGGTGCTCAACATGGATCATATCCTGAGCCCGGATATGATCTTCTCGGGCGACCGCATCTATCTGCCGGTCACATCGGTCGGTTGAGAAACGGCCGGCCTAGCCTCCGGCGGCGTCCTCGGCCTTGCCGGTCCTCGCGGCATAGGCGTGTGCCACGCAGGCGGCCAGCTTTGCCGCCCGCTCGGCTATCGGATTGGAGGGTTCGGAAGAGTAGGAGGCGGTAAACTGCAAGTCGGACGGATGCCATTCGCAGTCGACGATGCGCAACTTGCCGCTAGCGGTGTAATCCTGGACGACTTCCTCGGGGAGGGAGGCTATGCCGATACCGTTGAGTGTCATCTTGATGGAAGCGGCCAGCGAATTGGCCGGAAAGATACGCGGCGTCTCTTCCAGTTCGCCGGTCAGCTTGCGGTAGAGTTCGCTGTACGGTCTGGTGGTGCGCGCATAGCTGATGATCGGAAATTGCATCAGATCAGCCAGGGTCAGCTTGCGTCGGTTCGGCAGTTTCAATTGCGGCGAGCAGACCCAGACGAGCGGAAAGGATGGCAGTTCCATATTCTCGATGCTGTATTCCAGAATAGGCCCCATCAGCACCGCAAGATCGAGCCGGTGGGACATGAGTTCGTTGCGCAGGGTGGTCGTCGCATCAACGACGATATCCGCATCGACAAGCGGGTAGTTTGCCTGCAATTCCTTCAGGAAATCCGGAAGCCATGTGTGCACGATGGTTTCGGCAACCCCGAGCCTCAGCACCCCTGCCGTCTCTGAAAGAGAGCTGGCCGCCAGTTGCAGCCGTTCTGCAACGCGCAGGACCCGCTGCGCGGGTGGCAGCAGCCGCTGTCCCTCGGCGGTCAGCCTGACGGTGCTGCTTTGCCGCTCGAACAGCTTGGCGCCCAGCGCTTCCTCCAGCCCGGCGATTCGGGTGGATACCGCCGGCTGCGTTGTGTTGAGGCGCTCCGCCGCCTTTCGAAAGCTTCCGAAAGTCGCCACTAGGAGAAAGGTTTCGAGCTGCTTGATGTTGAAAGGGATCACGAGTCAGTGCCGGACAATAATCTGGGCGCCGATCTTTACCCGGTCATATAGGTCGATAACGTCTTCATTGGTCATGCGGATGCATCCGGAGGAGTTGGCGTGTCCGACGGTCCATGGCTGGTTGGTGCCGTGGACGCGATAAAGCGTGTTGCCGATATGAGTGCGCGCGCGCCCAAGGGGTTGTTCGGCCCTCCCTCGACCCGCGAAGGCAGGAAGCGGCCTTTCGATGCTTCCCTGGATCGCATTTCTGCCGGCGGCCGCCAATCCGGCCAGTCCTTCTTGCTCGAAATGGAATCGCGACCGGACCACTCCAGCCCCTCCTTGCCAACGCCCACCGCGTATCGCAGTGCCTTGCCGTCCCCCAAGCATGTAGTAAAGGCGCCGCTCCGTGGTGTTGATCACGATCGAACCCTTTGGCTGAGCCTCGCTGAAATTCACGACCTGCCTGGGGATCACGGACCAAGCCGGCAGGGTTCCTTCGTCCGACGTCTGGTCGGGAGCCGAAGGGGAGACCAGCACATTTCTCGCCTGATCGTAAGTCCAACTTCTAGGGTCATAGCCGTCGTTCGATTGGGCCTGTGCCGACACTATGGCCGCAACCAATGCCGCAGCGGTCAAGCCCGCAGGCAGGATCTTGTTTGCCGCCACCGAGACCGATCCCTTTCTGCATCCTGGCGTTGAACCGGTGATCATGGACCAGTCTCAGCTGATTCCAGCGCGCACAATATCGCTTTGCTCACTGTTCGCAACATTTGGCACCGAATACACAGATACAATCCAATTGGACTTCCAATTTCACGGTGCGCACGATAGAGTGAATTGGCGGGTAAACCATGGGACAAGCGATGCGTGCCGTCGCTCGTGCGTCCCTTTGCGATAGGACTGACGTTGACGGGACGCGGTATCTGCCACGCGGATCGGTTGTCGGGAGCAAGGGCTGCCTTTGCCGCCTGCAGCCTTGCGATGGTCCTGGCGTTCGGCCTTGCCGTGCGGCCGGCCTGCGCTTCCGAACCACGCTGGCCTCCCGGCCCCTACAAATACATCACCGTCGACCAGTCGGTGACAGACGCGCTGGTCGAGCTTGGCCGCAACATGCGGGTGCCCATGCGTGTCAGCAAGCTTGTAAAGGGGCGCCTCAGCGCCGGCATGCCGGTGGGAACGGCCCGCGAGTTTCTGGAAGAGATTTGCAATCGATATGGGTTGGTTTGGTATTTCGACGGCATTGTCATGAACGTGGCAACCGAAGCCGAAATCCAGACGGAAATGATCCCGCTTGATGCAAACACGGCTGCCGGCGCCGAAGATCGGCTTTCGCGGCTGGGCGTCATCGATCCGAGGTTTCCGATCAAGGTTTCCAAGCAAGACGATGTCGTCTCGGTATCGGGGCCGCCCTCCTACATCGAACTGGTCAGGAAAACGCTCGGGGTTCCCGCGGCAACGGGCACGAAGCCGGAGCCGGGCAAGGTTGTTTCGGTCCGCGTTTTCCGCGGAAGGCAGGTGGAGGCGTATGACGTCCCCTCCACCAAGAAGAACTAGGGAACGGGAGGCAGGTTCATGCAGATCGCACCGATTGGAGCCCTGGAGGCTACGCTTGCAAACTTGACCACCAGCATAAGCTCGCAACAGCAGATGACCGCCGGTGCCGCAGCGCAGCCTGGCAACCGAATGCTCGGCGCCAAGCAGGAAAAGCACGACGCCGCGAAGGTCAACACGCCTGAGCGCAGCGATGGCGCCACACGCGCAGGCCAGCAAGTGGCGCAGGCATCATCCAACGCCAATCCAGCAATGGCCGGACAATTCTCCAATTCGGAAAGGACCGAGCCGATCGTCGAACACAAGCTCTTCGACTATCTGGCCGAGGTCGAGAAGGCTGGGGGCGGGGTGTTCACGGATCCGTCGGCTCTTTTCGGTTCTGCCGTTCATTCGCTCGAAGGAACCATGCAGCAGGTCCAGAAAGCCCTCGGCCAGGCGAACGCCCCCGTGAATGCTGAAACGGCCGCCACGCAGAATGCCGCCGACAAGACGTCAGGCAAAGATGGCGAAGACGCCCCGGCAAAGAACGCCGAGCAACTTCTCGAACGGTCGATTTCGGTGATGTGGGCGGCAGCCAATCTCGAAGTTGTGACGAGCAGCGTGACGGCCGTCACGTCGTCCACCAGCACGCTGATCAAGCAACAGTAGGCGCCGCGGAGTGTTCGTGCCCAGATTAGCCTCGCCGCGGCGGTCAACGCGATTGAGCCGATGCGGCGCCCGGTGCCGCGTCGCGCTCGTTGTCATGGGTATGCTTGTGCTCCAGGCCTGCTCGGTGGAGCTATATTCCAACCTCAACCAGCAGCAGGCCAACGAGATCGTGGCCACGCTGATGCGTCGCGGGATTCCGGCCCAGCGCGAAGCTGGAAAGGACGGCAAGATGACGGTTTCCGTGCAGAAGGGCCGTTTTGCCGAAGCCATGGCGATCCTCGACGAAAGCGGCTTGCCCAAGCAGGAATTCCAGACGCTCGGCGAGGTGTTCAAGAGAGATGGGCTTGTGTCCTCGCCAGTGGAGGAGCGGGCGACGATGATCTATGGGTTGAGCCAGGAGCTTTCGCAGACGATCTCGGACATCGACGGCGTGCTTTCCGCGCGCGTTCATCTCGTCCTGCCCGAAAACGATCCGCTGAGACAGCAACTGGTGCCGTCGTCCGCCTCCGTCTTCATCCGGCATCGCGCATCCGTTCCGATGAATGAGCTGATCCCGCAGGTGAAGATGCTGGTGTCCAAGGGTATCGCCGGACTGACCTACGATAACGTTTCAGTGACCCTCATTCCGGTCGCCGCGACGGCCCCCGAGCAGGAAACCGGCGAGGCAGGTTTCACGACCTTCCTCGGCCTCTGGCTGCATCCGGATAGCGTCGCCGCCGCGATGTGGCTGTTCTACGGCATGGCGGCGGCCATCCTCGCGCTGGCTGCCCGGCTGGCCTATGTCCAGTGGTATCGACGGCCCGATGTCTATGCGCTCGACGCTTCGGCAATGCCGGTGAAGAAGACATGACCCAGACCGGCTCGGAGCAGGCTGTCAGCCCGGAATGGCAGGCGTTCATCTCCAACCCCGCATCCTATGCGGATGCGGCCCGGTTGGCGGAATGCTTTGACGGCACGATCAGCGAGGCCGCCTGCGAGCGCATGCTGCACTCGGCGCGCCTGCATCAGCGATTGTCAAAGGTTCTGCTGGAGCGTTACCGGCTCTCTTGCGCGGTCGATGAGCCGGCCGACGAGGTGGATCGAGCGATCGCCTTGGCGTCGAGCGAGGCGTTGGAGGAACTCGCGCTTCGTTCGGGCGCGATCTACTGGGCCGGAAACCTGGCCGCTGTCATTGACGGACGCGAGGCCGATGCGTTGCAGGCAGCACTTGGCGCCGATCTCTGCACGTTCGCGGTCGCCAACCGCGATCTGGCCGGTCCAATGCAACCATTGGAGCCCATGGATGACATGCGTTCGCGTGTCTATGCCGACGGCCTGGCTTGTCTTGGCGCGTGGTGCAAGGCGATGCCTGGCGAGATGAGCATACGGGTTCGCCTCAAGCTGATGCCGCACGAGCTTGTCGACCAGACGGCTGAGCCGTTTGCCGAAGCCGGTCCGGCGATTGTCCGGCGAGCGATGGGCTAGCGCGATGGTCGAACCGGGCACTGCGACCACTGACACGCCAAGGCGCCCTTATGCCCGCATCCTGCGCGCCGCAGAGGCACGCGCCTGGCAAGATGGACACGCCTTTCTCGACGAGGCGAGGCGTGATGCCCAGCAGCTGCGCGACGCCGCCCGGCGAGCCTACGCGGCCGAATATGCGCAGGGTTATGAAGACGGCAAGGCGCAAGGCGATGCGGATGCCACGCGGCTGGTAAGCGAAACAACAGTCAAGGTGGATCGCTATCTTGGTGGGCTGGAAGCCGAAGTCATCAGCCTTGCCCTCGACGTCGTCAGGCGAATGCTGGGAGAATTCGACGTCAGCATGCTTGTTGCCAAGGCGGCGAGGCAGGCCGTAGCAGAAATTCGCCGGGCCAAATATCTGAAGGTCCGGGTGCATCCAGCTTCCGTCGACAGGGTTCGCGATCAACTGGACGCGGTCTTGCGCGAGAGCGATCTGGGCATGACTGTCGAGATCGACGCGGACGATGCGCTGGCGGCGGGAGCCTGCATCGTTTCGACGGACTTTGCGGTGGTCGATGCAAGCGTCGACGCGCAGCTGAATGCCATAGCGGCCGCGATTTCGGCGAAGGCCAAGGTTCCATGACGGCGCCCGTTGCTGACATCGAAAGCCGTCTGGCATCCATCATTCCGAACCTGCGTTCCGGTCTCCGCGACGATGCCAGCCGGCCGAGGAAGGGGCGAGTGCGGCGGGTTACCGGCACGGTCATACACGCGACCGTGGAGGAGGCCCGGATCGGCGAGATATGCGAACTGGTCGACCCCAGGACCGGCAAGACGACCAAGGCGGAGGTCGTCGGTCTCATGGACGAGATGGCGATCCTTGTCCCACTTGGCGATCTGACCGGTCTATCGAGCCTGACCGAGGTCGTTGCGACCGGAAAGGAGCAGTTGGTGCCCGTCGGTCCTGGCCTTCTGGGTCGGGTGATCAGCGCGCTCGGCGAGCCATTGGACGGCAAGCCGCTCTCGCCGGATGGCATTGTCGGCAGCTATCCGGTCAATGCCTATCCGCCGTCTCCGCTCGAGCGCAGTTTGATTTCCGAGCCGATCCAGCTCGGAATCCGCGCCCTCGATGGGTTGCTCACTTGCGCGCGCGGACAGCGCGTCGGCATTTTCGGCGAACCCGGCGTCGGCAAGTCGATCCTGCTTTCCGACATCGTCAGCGGCACCGATGCCGATGTTGCCGTGGTCGCCCTTGTCGGCGAGCGCGGGCGCGAGGTGCGGGAATTCCTCGAGCATCAGCTCGGACCGGAAGGGCGGCAGCGGGCAATCGTCGTCGTCGCGACCTCCGACCGGCCTGCCATCGAGCGCGTCAAGGCCGCCTATGTGGCGACCAGCATTGCCGAATATTTTCGCGACCAGGGCAAGCACGTGCTGCTTGCGATGGACAACATAACCAGGTTTGCCCGAGCGCAGCGCGAGATCGGCCTGGCCTCGGGCGAGCCACCGACGCGTCGCGGTTTTCCGTCTTCGCTGTTCGCGGTCTTGCCGCGTCTGCTCGAGCGCTCCGGCCCCGGCCGCGTCGGTTCCATCACCAGCCTCTACAGCGTTCTTCTGGAAGGCGACGGCACGCTGGATCCGGTCGCCGAGGAAATTCAGGCGCTTCTCGATGGCCACGTTTTCCTGTCGAACGAACTTGCGCAGCGCAACCATTTCCCCGCCATCGACATCCTGCGCAGCCGAAGCCGCCTGATGGATGCGGTTGTGCCGTCCGCACATCGGGCTGACGCCAGCCGCCTGCGCGAGCTGCTTGCCCGCTACGCCGACATCGAACTCCTCCTGCGCGTCGGTGAGTATGAAAAGGGCAGCGATGCTGTGGCCGATGAGGCGGTGATGAAGATCGACGCCATCAACGCCTTCCTGCGCCAGGCATCAGCTACGCACGAGAGCATCGAGAAAACACGTCAACGCATGCGGGAGATCGTCCATGAAGGAGCGTGACACGATCGCTCTATTGCGCGACCTCAGGCACCGCCGTGAAGAGCGCGCAAAGGAAGAGGTGATCCGAAGACACGCTGCCGCGCACCGGGCCTCACGTGAGGGTCAGGATGCGGCCGCCGCGGTCACGGAGCACCTCCAGCGCATGCTCGACGCCGAAGATGCAGCCTTCGGTGCGCTGGTCGGACAGCCTGTAAAAGCGGCCAGCCTCTACCGGCTTCAGGGGCGGTTCGAAATCGCCGCCAGAAGAACCGAGCAGTTGCGGGAAAACGAGAAGATGGCCGGTGTCGCCAAGCAGCGACGGAAGGTGGAGTTGTCGGCGGCCCGCAAGGATCATCGCGCGAGCATGAAGGCCGTGACGAAGCTGGACGGGCTGCTCGAGCATCTGACCAAACGCACGGCGCGGCGTCGCCTGGCGCTTGCCGAGCTTTCCGAGGAAGAGGAGCGCGGCCCACCGCGCTCGCCCCCGGAACGATAACCCAATCCGTGACCGTGACTATGGATGCGATGCCTCAAGCCTCCGCCTCGGCAAAAACGAAAGCGCGGGTAAAACCAGCGAAACGCGCGGCCACACGGTCAAGCGCTGGCGAGCGGTTGAAATTGGAATCCGTATCGTCCGCGGACGTTGGGGCATTGAACGCCTTCTACCGCCGCCGTGCTCCCGCCGAGATCACGATTGCCGGGAAGGCGATGGCGATCGCGGCCGTCTGGCCGGAGCCGAACCCTGAGGGCCGGCGGCTGTGGACCATTGCGTTCACGGTCGGAGACAGTGCGGGCAAATTGCGCCTGCCGCTTTCCGTTGTCGAACGGGGTCTCGCCAAGGTGGATGAACTGGCTGACATGAAACGGCTGGCGCCCGCTCACGCCGCACTGCTGTTGGAGGCAGCGTTCGAAGACGTTCTCGAATGGACCGAGGGTAAGCTGGATGAGAGGATCGCGATCACCTCGGTCGAACCGGCAGATACCATTTCGGGCGAACCCCCATTCGCCTTTGTCCTGACCGGCGAGGACGAAACGATAGACTGCGTCTTGAACACGAACGACGCCGGCCTTGCGGTGCGGATCGGCCGCCTGCTCGACGAGATCGGCAAAGCAAGGCCGCCGATCCCGGCGGAATTTCCGCTGCCGGTCTGCCTCCGGCGTGGCGCGCTTACGATCACCCTCGGCGAGCTTCGAAGCCTGCAGGCTGACGATGTGGTGCTTTTCCAGGATGCGGAAGAAGAACGCATGGCGGCACTTATCATTGCCGAGCACCTCTATGCGCCGGTGGCCCTGACTGAAGGCGGGCCGCAATTGCTTGCCGCGCCGACTGCAATCGCTGGATCGAATTGGGAGTGGAGCATGAACCAGAACACGCCGCCGCCGGCCGGCCAGACTTTGGAAGAATCGACCCTGGACGAGCTGCCGGTCGCTCTCGCCTTCGAGATCGGCCGCACGGCAATGCCTCTGGGCGAAGTGAGGCAGCTCGCGCCCGGCGCTGTCGTTGCGCTCGCCGAGGTAACGGAGGCGACTGTCGACATCATCGCCAACGGCAGGCGTGTCGGCCGCGGCGAGATCGTGCGGATCGCGGAAAGCCTGGGCGTGCGGATCGTCCGTATGTTCGACAATGCTTGACAATTCGGCGAACCTGCTCGGTATTCTCATCGCCGTCGGCGTCGTCGGGTTGCTGCCGCTGGCGGTCGTCACGATGACCGGCTTCCTGAAGATTTCGGTCGTGCTGTTTCTCATCCGCAACGCGCTCGGCGTCCAGCAGATGCCGCCCAATCTGGTGCTCTACGGCATAGCGCTCGTGCTTACGGTCTATGTCACCACGCCGTTGCTGAGCGAGATGTCGGGCCGGCTTCAGGAAGGGCAGGTTCAGTTCCAGACCACGGACGACCTCGCCAGGGCGGCGCAACTGGTCAGGGAACCATTGCAGCGACACCTCATGAAATTCACGCAGCCGCAAGAGCGGCAGTTCTTTCTCGATGGAACGACCCGCCTGTGGCCGGAACAGGCGCGGCAGAACCTCAAGGACGACGATCTGTCGATCCTCGTTCCCGCCTTTGTCGCCTCCGAGCTTACCCGAGCCTTCGAGATCGGCTTCCTGCTTTATCTCCCTTTCCTCATCATCGACATTGTTGTCGCCAACGTCCTGATGACGCTCGGCATGATCATGGTCTCGCCGGTCCTCATTTCGATCCCGCTGAAACTGTTCCTTTTCGTAGCCATCGACGGCTGGTCGCGGCTGATGCATGGCCTCATCCTTAGTTACGGTTGATGCTGGGGGTTTTGCATGAGCAATGACTTCATCCTGGCCAAGGTCCAAAGCGCGCTTCTGACGGTGCTGTTCGCGTCCAGTCCGGCGATCATTGCGGCGCTGGCCGTCGGCATCCTTGTCGGCCTTGCCCAGGCGCTGACGCAGATCCAGGATCAGTCGCTGCCGCAGACGATCAAGCTGGTCGTGATCCTGCTGGTCATCATGGTCTTCGGCCCGCTGCTTGGCCAGCAGATCGCGCAGCAGGCCTCGACGGCGCTGGACGAGTTCCCCATCGTCACGCGTTGAGGCACGCGGATGCCGGTCGAACCACTCTTCACATCGGTCAAAGAGCTTCAGTTCTATCTTCTGGCGGGCGCTTTCGCGCTCGCACGCATGACCGGTTTCATGCTGCTGATGCCACTCTTTTCGCGCGTGCCGCTGTCCGGGCTTCTGCGCAACGGCGTGGCACTAGCGTTGGCGGTTCCGGTCTTTCCGATGATCGTGAGCAAGCTGACGAGCACCGACATCACGACGACGATGATCGTGCTGTACATGCTTAAGGAGGTCGTGGTCGGGGTAACGCTCGGGCTGGCAATGGGCATACCGTTCTGGGCGGCGGAGGCCGCGGGCGACATATTGGACCTGCAGCGCGGTTCCACGATGGGGACGTTGATCGATCCGATGATGACGCATGAGACGAGCGCCACCGGCACCTTGCTCGCCGTCATCATGGTTACGCTCTATTTGGCGGCCGGTGGCCTGCAACTTTCCCTGACCAGCCTCTACGACAGCTACGGCCTTTGGCCGATCGACCAACTTCTGCCCGTGTTCAGCAAGGATGCAGCCGAAATCTTCCTCGGTCTGCTGAACCGCATCCTGATGATGGCGCTGACCCTTGTCTTCCCGCTCGTCATCAGCATGCTCTTGTCGGACATCGTGCTGGCTTTCCTGGCGCGCGCCTCGCCTCACCTGAATGTCTTTGCGCTTTCGCTGGTCGCAAAGACTCTGGTCTTCAGCCTCGTCTTCGTCCTCTACGCGGCTTTCCTGCTCTTCTACATGAACCGCGACCTCGGCTTTCTGCACGAGGCAGGTCGCCAGATAGAAGCGATAGGTTGCCGCTCATGCCAATGACCAAAAGCTTTATTCGCAAACGCTAATGATAACGGCAGTCTCTATTGGCCGACCAATAAATACAATTTATCGTTGATGAAAGATTCTGACAATTTGACAAGCGGGCGACCCGCCGATGATCTTACGCCCTCCCGACATGCCTGTAAAAATGCATACTCTCGAAGGCCATGGCTCGCCAGACCACCGCATTGATCTATGACAATTTACGACTGGTCGATGCGGATAAGCTGCGCAGGCTGGTTAGAACGGGCGCCTATGAAGGGTACACAGGAGGGCTTGCGGGCGGCAAGCTGCAGGCCAATGTGGTGATTGTGCCCCGCAGGTTTGCCGGCGATTTCCATCAGTTTTGCGTCCGCAATCCTAAACCCTGTCCTTTGGTGGGCGTGAGCCGTGCCGGCAGCCCATTGCTTCCAGCCCTGGGTGACATCGATATCCGAACCGATGCGCCGCAATATAACATCTACTGCTTCGGGGAAGTGATCCGCCGGAAAACGGACATCATCGACCTGTGGCGGGATGATTTTGCCGCTTTCGCGCTCGGCAGTTCGCTTACCGTCGAAGCCGCCCTTGCCGGGAAGGGCATCAAACTCCGCAGCATCGGTAGTGGCAAAGCCTTGCCCAAATTCCGGACCAGGATCGAGACGCACGGCGTCGGACCCTTTGGTGGTGAAATGGTCGTCTCCATGCGCCCAATAAGGCGTTGCGACGTCGACAAGGTTCGCGTCCTCACCGCACGCTTCCCGCATGCCCACGGCTCTCCTATCCATGTCGGGGATCCATCGATCATTGGAATAAGAGATTTGATGGCTCCCGACTGGGGAGATGCGGTCGAAATCATGGAGGGGGAGGTCCCGGTCTTTTGGGCCAGCAGCCTGACCGCCCAAGACGCGCTTGCTCGTGCCGAACTAGCGATCTCGATTACGGTGTCGCCGGGACACATGCTGATCACCGACCTGGATGCACGAGCGGATGCGGGTGCTTTCAAGGTCTACTAAGTCGAGCAGTTGCCGTTTAACGCGCGCAAGCCGTATTGCTTCCGAGAGGAGGGTTCATTCCTCCACTTGGTTTATGGGTTCGCCAGACCATACGAGAACATACGACGGATATGGGTTGGCGAACCGGCCGCTAATCCTTGAGTTTCTATTGAAAGTGCTGTCCCTCCGCGACTAACACAATCGCTATTCGCCAACGGGTTACGAGGCGGTTCGCCAAAGTTGATTCAAGAAGCTGGTCCAGCCGCTCGCCGACCGCATTTATCTTCTACGGAATGGCAGCTTTGCGCCTGATGTCGGCCGTACAGTCTGGAGTTGGCGTTTCCTGAAAGTGAACATTGCTTACGCTGACGGCTGAGGGTGCCGGAGCACTAGAAGCGGAGGTTCTTTGGAAAATGTCCGGAGTCTGGGGAACACGCAGCTGCACACCAGGACTTGGTCACTCGAAGAATCCAACCTGTGAGGAGCTTTTCACGATCGGTGACACCGTTCGCCCGCACGCCAGATATGTTCCGCAAACCAGGAATACCATCAGCGTCGAATCGAGAATGTCATGGCCGACAAGGATGCCGGTCAGGCCGCCTATGACATAGATGATGACGGTGACGACGATCATGGTCGCACCGAACCGCTCTACTGGATCGGCGCTGCGGCGCAGGACCCTTGCTGCGTTCCAGACCGCCACGCCGAAGATTGCCGCGAGAGCCAGAACCCCAAGCAACCCGGCCTCGACAAGAGCGGTCAAAAAGCCGTTGTGAAAGTGATTGAAACCTTGGTTCGTCCCAAATCGCTCCTTAAACCCCTGCTGTGCAAGCGCCCGGCCGGCGGCAATGCCGTGGCCGAAAAATGGGGCTTCGCGAAATGCATCGAGACCTATGTCCCAGAGTCCAACCCGCAATCCGAGTGGAGTGGAATGATCGCCTATGGTGCTGAGGGCCTCCCAGTCATCGAAAAGAAAATGAGTACGATCCACGATGATCGGAGACGTAATTGCAGCTGTTAACAAGCCGGAAGCGCCCGCTACTACCAGCAGCCGCCTCATATTCGCTCGAGTGAACCTCTGGCGATTGACCACGAGGATGGCGACAACGGCAATCAACAAGGCCACCCAAACCATACGCGAGCCCGAGTAAACGGTCGCTACGACGCCGGCGAGTGCGGCGACAGTCAGTGGCCTCCAAGCCTTCTCTGTTCCAGACAGAGCGCCCGAAAGGCACATCATCACGGCGAGACATGTGACCGTCGCGAACACGATCGGATTTCCAGCCCCCCCTTCGGCCCTGAGCATCCCGAACCAGTAATATTGGACAATGGCCAGGACCAGCGCACCGCAGCAGGCCGCGGCGCTCGCAAGCACGGCAATGCGCGCAAGGGTAGCCTTATCGATGATGCTCCAGGTCGAATAGGAGATCGGGAAGAACAGCAAGGTGATCAGCGGCAGGAAATGCGCGACGTCAGCCCGCAGCGTACCGTTGACGATCGAGGCCAGAACCGTAGCCGCACAGTAGGCATAGATCGCAATGGTCATGGCAAGCATCGGACGGTCGATGTTGAGGCACCGCCGCCTGGTGGCCAGCAGCAGAACCGACCAGACTGCGCCGCCATGAAACACGAAGCTCACCACCGATCCCAGCACAGGCGGCGAAAAGAAACAGAGGATAGAGAAGTAGATGATGACCTGCGCGGGTGTGAGATGCCGCCGGAGCGAAATAAACGCGTTCAATGCCTTGCTTCGCAATCTTGCGGATTGTGCGCGTATCGTTCGATCGGCGCCACCCTGCTTGCCCCTTTTCCCAAGCCGGTATAGCCGCTGGCTCGGCTATCCGATAGTGCGATACTGCCGCGCCCCCAACAGCTGCAACGGCGGAAGGTCCTGACTGAAATCGTCGGCCACGCGCCGGTTTAAGCCGCAACAGCCGTTGAGGCTCCCTGGTGTGCTTCTCGCCATGACTGGAACATGAGGACGTCCCAAAGCAGATACTGGTTGTTGCGCTGTCCAGAGAGGTGCTCGGACCAGGCGCGTCGGATCGCCTCCGGTCGGAAGAAGCCATCTTCCCGCAGCCGGCGCTCATCGAGTAGTGCCTCGGCCCAATCGCGAAGCGCACCGCGCAACCAGGCATCTATCGGTACGCCAAAGCCCATCTTGGGGCGTTCGACGAGCTCGCGCGGGATATGTTTGTAGAGCAGTTGCCTGAGTGGCCACTTCGTCTTGTTCTCCGCCCGCAGGATGGAAAGCGGCAATGAGAGCGCTAGGCTTACAAGGCGATGGTCGAGCATCGGTACCCGGGTCTCAAGGCTGACGGCCATCGCCGCGCGGTCGACTTTCACCAGAATGTCGTCCGGCATGTAACTCATCAAGTCGAGATACATCATCCGCTCGACGTTGCCCGGTAATGCCGGAAGCGCTTCCAATCCCGTCAGCATCGTGGGTGGCTCGACCGCATCCGGAATGATCTCAGTCGGCTCCCAGTGCGAGCAGAGGCGACGATAGACTTCGTCCATGGTTCGAAGCGAAAGGACCGATGCCGCCTTGTGGATCTTGTCGCCAACCCGTTTGCGCCGAAGGCGTTGCGGCAGGAGCGGCATAATCCCGTCTGCGACATTGTCATACAGATCGGGCGACGGCAGTGTTGCCAGGCTTGCCGACGCGCGACGCAGCCCGATCGGGATGCGGGAAAGCTTGTTCCAGAGGGCATCGGCGAGTGCGTAGCGCGTGTAACCGGAAAACAACTCATCTCCACCGTCCCCAGACAGTGCAACGGTGACACTGCCACGCGCTAGCTTGGAGACGAGGAAAGTCGGGATTTGCGATGAGTCCGAGAACGGCTCGCAATAGATGCCTGGCAGTTGCGGCACGACGTCGAGGGCGTCCCGGTCGCTCAGATGAAGTTCCGTGTGGTCTGTGCCGAGATGGCGCGCGACCTGTTCGGCATGATCGGCTTCGTTGTAGCCGGCCTCGGTGAAGCCGATCGTGAACGTTCGCACAGGTCGCGAACTTATCGACTGCATGACCGCCACGATTGCGGAAGAATCTATGCCGCCCGAGAGGAAGGCGCCGAGCGGCACGTCGGCGATCATCTGCCCTTCGAGCGCGCGGCGAAGATGGCGCTCAACCTCGTCAACGGCTTCCTGGGGGCTTCCTTCAAAAGGTTCACGGCGGCCCTGTTCCGCGACTTCCCTCGCGCTCCAATAGCTCTCTATGCGTGGCTCGCGCATCGGGTCGGAGAGAACGAGAAAGTGGCCGGGTCTTAATTTCCGGATGCCCTGATAGATGCTGTAGGGCGCGGGAATGTAGTTGTGGCGCATCAACAACGTGAGCGCATTCCGGTCGATCTCGGGGCGCCAGTCGGGAAGCGGATGAAACGCCTTGGGCTCGGAGGCGAAGGCAAACGCCTTGCCGACACGGCCGTAATACAGGGGCTTCTCCCCCAGGCGATCGCGCCCAAGCAGAAGGGTCCTCTCTTTTCGGTCCCACAGGCCGAATGCGAACATGCCTGTGGCCAATTCAAGAGCCTGTTTTAGCCCCAGCTCTTCGATCGCGGCCAGAAAGACCTCGGTGTCGGAATGTCCGCGCCAGGCATGATCGCCATAGTCCCGATCGAGAACCGTGCGCATTTCACCGTGATTGTAGATTTCGCCGTTGAAGACGATGACGTAGCGACCGCTGTGCGATGTCATGGGCTGCGCGCCAGCCGATGACAGATCTATAATTGCAAGCCGTCGTTGACTGAGCGCGACACCTGCCTCCGCATCAGTCCAGACACCGTCACCGTCAGGCCCGCGGTGCCGGATCATGTCGGCCATGCGACGCACGGTGGGGGCGCCGGCGCTCGTCACGGCCACTCCACCCACAATGCCGACAATACCACACATCCGGCGTCACTGCTCCCATGATGGCCTTGGCCGCGTCTTGTTCTCTATGCGAATTTTCTATGCGAAATCAGATAGAGGAAAACCGGGCGGCTATTAATTCGTTCGCTCGAAACACCATTGACCGCAGCCGGTGCCGAAAAGGCCGATTCCTGGAGTGACATTCAGGCGCTGCTTCGTGCGAAACCCAAGCTTTTCGACGGCCGTCTCCAGCTCTGCAGCCGAGGTGGATTGATAGGGATACCCGCCAAGCCAGTCGTCGACATCCGCCAAGAACTCCATGCCCCGGCGTTTGCGATAGTTCTTTATGAAAGAGGTCGCGTCCCGGTGCCGCAGCGTTCTTGCCAGCATGTAGGCGCAGACAAAAAGCGCCCTCACTGGAGGTCGCAACCACTTATGCGAGGAGTAGAGCCTCTTTTCGACCGTCCACAGTCCGCAAAGCGGCGTCTTCAGGTAGATCGCAATGCCGAATCGCCCGCCGCGGCCGACGAAACCCGCCGCATTGCGTATCGCTGCCCACATATCGCCCGTGTGGTGCAGGACACCCCACGAATAGACGATGTCGAACGTCTCCAATGGAAGCGACGGCTTGTCGAGGATATCGGCGCGCTCCACGCTCCATTCCGCTCCCGGCGCAAACCGAGAAAGAACGGCTTTTGTTGTTTCGACGCAACGGACGTCATAGTCGATCGCGCGGACCTTCGTCGCTCCTAACCGGAGGGCGGCCGCTGAATGCAGGCCCGATCCGCAGCCTATGTCCAGAAATGTCTTCCCGTCCAGATCTCCCACCAGGCGGCGAAGATCCTCGCAAGCCCGGTCCAGGTGTTCGTCCTCGAAGCGCGCGGCGAGCTCGGACCAGTTGCGGCCGAAATCATAGCGCGCGTTCATTGGCTTCCCATCCGTCGTCCTTTTCTCAAAGACCAAGGAATCGGATCATACTCGATAGAATTCCCGATACCATTCCACGAAACGCGGAACCCCGATTTCGACCGGAATCTTCGGCTTGAAGCCGGTCGCCTCTTCAAGTGAGCTGACATCGGCGAAAGTTGCCGGAACGTCACCCGGCTGGAGCGGCATGAGGTTGCGGTTTGCCTTCCGCCCGAGTGCGTCTTCCAACACCTCGATCAACCGGTTCAGCTGAACGGGCGAATTCCCGCCGATATTGTGGATTCTGAAAGGTGCGCTGCTTGTGGCTGGATCAGGGGCCGCACTTCTCCACTGCGGATTGGCTGTTGCGGGCTGCTGCATCACGCGGTCAATGCCCTCAACAATGTCGTCGATATAGGTGAAATCTCGCTGCATATTGCCATAGTTGAAGACGTCGATCGGCTCGCCAGCGAGGATGGCCTTGGTGAAGATGAACAGGGCCATGTCGGGCCGTCCCCACGGACCATAGACGGTGAAGAAGCGCAATCCTGTCGTCGGCAGGCCGAAAAGATGGCTGTAGGTATGCGCCATCAACTCGTTGGCCTTCTTGCTTGCGGCATAAAGGCTGAGCGGATGGTCCGCTGGATCGTGAACGGAGAACGGCATCCGTGTGCTGCCGCCATAGATCGAGCTGGAGGAGGCATAGACCAGATGGCCGACCGAGGCGTGCCGGCATCCCTCCAGGATATTGAGGAAGCCGGTGAGATTGCTTTCCGCATAGGCATGCGGATTGGTCAGCGAATAGCGAACGCCCGCCTGGGCTGCGAGATTGACCACGATCTCCGGGGTGACCGAGCGAAGAAGCGTAGAAATGCGGTCTCGATCGGTGAGGTCAACTTGATCGAAACGAAAATTCGGGAATTCTTTCAAGCGAGCGAGCCGGGCTCGCTTCAGATTGATGTCGTAGTATTCATTCATGGAATCAAGGCCGACAACTCGCCGGCCATCAGCGAGAAGCCTCTGGCAGAGGTGAAACCCTATGAAGCCAGCCGCGCCGGTGATCAGAATCGGCCTAGTCGATGTCAAAGTGTACTCCTAGGTTATGCTCAGACCGAGCTCACAAGCTCCAATATTTTATCACTGCAGGAACTTCATTCGGCTTGATGGCCGACTTGACGTCGAACAGCGTTCCGCCTGGCCTGATCATCTGAAAAATACGGGATTTCTCCGTGGATAGATAATGCTTGTGAGGAACCGCCAGAACAAGCGCCTGCAAATCGTTTATCTCGTCGAGTGGCAGGATTATTTCACCATATTCGCGTCGAGCGGTTTCGGCATCGGCAAGAGGATCGTGGACCTTGGGGGCAATTCCGAACTGCCTCAACTCCCTGACCATGTCGAAAACGCGGCTGTTGCGCAAATCCGGAACGTCCTCCTTGAAGGTCAGTCCGAGAATGCCGACGGATGCTCCTTTCACCGGCATATCCGAACGGATCAGCCGTTTGACGACTTGTTGAGCAACGAAGGCTCCCATGCCGTCATTGATGCGGCGGCCGGCGAGGATGATCTGCGGATGGTAGCCCTCAGCCTCCGCCTTGGCGGTCAGATAGTACGGATCGACACTTATGCAGTGGCCACCCACGAAGCCCGGCTTGAACGGAAGAAAGTTCCATTTCGTCGACGCGGCATCAAGGACATCCTGCGTTCGAATATCAAGCCGCTCGAAGATCATTGCGAGTTCGTTCATCAGCGCGATGTTGAGATCGCGCTGCGTATTTTCGATTACTTTCGCGGCCTCGGCCACCTTGATCGACGGGGCGCTGTAGACACCGGCATCGATGATCCGGCTGTAGACGCCCGCCACCCGCTCCAGCGCTTCGGCATTCTCGCCAGAGACGACTTTGACGATTCGTCGCAGCGAGTGTTCGCGATCGCCGGGGTTGGCTCGTTCGGGTGAATAGCCAAGCGCGAAGTCGTGAGGATGCCGCAGACCGGAAATCTGCTCGATGATCGGTCCACAAAAATCTTCAGTCACGCCCGGATAGACCGTCGATTCGAAGACGACAACCGCGCCCTTGCTTACCACTTCCCCGACGAGTTCGGATGCCAGCTTCAGAGGAGCAAGATCGGGGGCACGGTTGACGTCGATAGGGGTGGGCACTGCAACCACGAAGAAAGTGGCGCCTTTCAACATCTCCCGGTCGGTCGTCAGTACGATCGACGATTCCTTGAGCTCCGTGGCATCAACCTCTCCCGTGCGATCGACACCGTCGCGCAGCTCGTTGATCCGGCGCTCGCTGATATCGAAGGCGATCGTTCCTGGGAAAATCTTTCCAAACGCGACGGCTACTGGAAGGCCGACATAGCCGAGGCCGATTACAGCAATGCGTTCGGACATCCGTGGATTTCCTCAGGTCGCTTATGACTCGAGGCGCTTGTATGGCAGGCGGTGGGTTAATTCAACGATGCGTCGTTGCGAAGGCGGAAGTCTCCACTCAAAAGAAGTTCGCCGCCAATGCCCGTACCGCGCAACAACTCGCACCGGTCGATACTGTGGATAACATGCGGCAGGGTTGGGTTTCGGGACCCGAGACCTTACAAGAGGCGGGGGGCCTGCTGCAGTCAGCCTAAGATGTTGAACGCATGAACCGTATCGTCGTCATCGTGAGCGAGCCAAAGTCGCTTGCAACCACTCGAGGACATTTTCTCCTTGCGCTGCGCGTTGCCGGATACGACGTTCATGCCGCAGCGCCGTTCGATGAGATGACCGTTCGTTGGCTGACCGAAAACGGCATCCGCTTTCATCATCTGCCGATGGCGCGCGCGGCAGTCGGTCCCATCGGCGATGCGATTTTGGCGCTCCGTCTCTACAGAAAATTACGGGAACTCAGACCTCAGGTCGTGCTGACCTGCGCAATAAAGCCAATTGTCTATGGCATACCCGTAGCATTGATTGCACGCGTCCCGCGTCGGCACGCGCTTATCACTGGCCTCGGCTATGCGTTCACGGACCACCACAAATCGCTGCGCTGGAGGATTATCAACGCTGTGGCTCGACTTCTTTATGCCGCCAGCCTGCGCGGCGCCACCACGGTGACATTCCAGAACGAGGACGATCGAGATGATTTCCGTCGCCTGGGCCTCCTCGGGCGCACACCAGCCAGTGTCGTCAACGGCTCAGGGGTCGACCTGGACCGTTTCAAGGTGGCGCCGCTACCGGAGGAGCCGCGATTTCTTATGATCGCCCGCCTGCTGCGCGACAAAGGCCTTGCCGAATACCTGGGCGCCGCGAGACTGGTGAAGGCGGTCCGGCCGGAGGCTCGCTTCGACCTGGTCGGTGATACCGATCCAAATCCCGCAGGATTTCCGGTCTCGGAGGTTGAGGCAGCCGTCGCGGACGGAACGGTCCGCTATCACAGGGCCGTCGAAGATGTCCGTCGGGTGATCGCCGATTCGCGTATTTACGTGCTTCCCTCCTATCGCGAGGGCACCTCGCGCTCGGTTCTGGAAGCAATGGCAATGGGTCGCCCGGTGATTACGACAGATGCGCCCGGCTGCCGCGCACCGATCATCGCTGGAGTGAACGGCCTGTTGGTGCCGGTGGGTGCCACAACCCCCCTGGCGGAGGCGATGATCCACCTGATCGACAATCCAGATGAAGCCAATTGCATGGCCAGGAACAGTCGGTCGATCGCCGAACAGCGCTATGATATTCGGAAAGTTACTGCTCATATGATGGAAATCATCGAAACCGGGCAACAGGCCGCGGAATGACATCTGCAGAAAAGTCAGCGTCGAACCGATATGAATTCGGAGCCAATTGGGCTTCATTCATCGACAAGTCGTACTCCGCTGAACGCCGCCAGGTGGCGGCCGACGAACGGGGACTAAGCGATATGCGGCCGGCCGTTTTCAATTGTTACGATCTCGTCGCAATTTTCGACCGTCGTGAGGCGATGCGCAATGATCAGCACCGTCAGTTCAGAGGGTAGCCCTCGGATCGCCTCCATCACCGCTGCCTCAGTCTCCATGTCGAGCGCGCTCGTAGCTTCGTCGAAGACGAGTACAGTCGCCTGCTTGTACAGTGCCCGCGCGATGCCTATCCGCTGGCGCTGGCCGCCCGAGAGACGGACGCCGCGCTCGCCGACCCGGGTCTCATAGCCTTGCGGCAGGCTTTCGATGAAGTCCCCCAAGGCGGCCTGCTGCGCCGCATTGCGGACGCGGTCGCGGTCGATCGTGGCGGGGTCGATGCCAAAGGCTATGTTCTCGGCGATTGAAGCATCAGAAAGGAAGATACTCTGAGGCACATGGGCGATCTGCCTCTGCCAGGCACGTCTCGTGTTTCGATCAAGGGGCAGCCCATCGATCTCGATGACTCCGCTTGTCGGCTCGAGCAGGCCCATCACTAAATCAACTGTCGTGCTCTTCCCGCTACCTGTCTTGCCTACAAAACCGACCTTTGCGCCCTTCACGATCGTGAGACTGAACCGTTCGATCACCGGTGCCTGATCTGGCGCGTAGTGGAACGACAGATCTCTCAGCACGATTGCCCGATCGAATGGCAACCGCTTTGACGGGGGTTCGTGCGAGTCAGCGGGGAGTGGTGCCTCGATGGCCTTTAGAACCGCTTCGACCCCAGCGATATTGCCGAGTACGAGCGCCCAATTGGCATAGATCAGTTGCATCAGGGGTACCAGACGCTGCGCGCCAAGAGCAAATGTTCCAAGCATTGGCAGTACCTGCCCTGCATTGTTTGTCTGAGTGATCAACAAGTAGGCAAGCGCGGCGATGATCACCATTCCAGTGGCTTCGATCGCGAAGCGAGGAGTAGCGGCCGCTAGAGCGTTCGCCGAGTACGCACGCTGCAACTGCCTGTCGAGCTCTTCGAAACGGGAGAGAAAGTAAGGCTGAGTGTCATTGATGATGACATCGCGAATGCCGCCCAAGCCCTCTTGCACCGAACGAATATCTTCCGCCTGCATTCGCTCGATAGTCCGGGCATTCGTCTTGAGATGTTTGCGAATGAGGAGCGACATGCCGAGGTACGCCGAACCCAATCCAGCGAAGATCACGAACGTGATAAATGAGCTCAACGCGAACATCGCCGCAACGACGAACACGCTGATGATCGCTCCCCCGACCGCTTGGAGGATCGGCAGGAGCACGTTCATGTTGATGATGTGGACTTGGCGAAGTGTCGCCAGCACCGAACTGGAGCTATTCGATAAGTGATAGCTGTAGGGTTGGTAAAGTGTGCGCTTGTAAACTCTCACGGCGAGCTCGTGCCCAAGCGAAAAGACAAAAGCATGAGTCGCTCGCGAGAGCAGGATCCGCACCACCCCAGCGATCACTACCACTACCGAAAATAGCGACAGCAAGGGCAGAAGGCTGTCGCTCGAACTGGCCGAACCGAAGCCCTGCAATTGGCGTCCGATCCATGACCGACCTATTGAATTGGGATCGGTGATCCTGGCCAGAAAGGGCAAAAGGGCACCGAGCGTCGCGGCCTCAGCGATAGCGCCGAAGAACATTAGGACCAGAAGACCGAAAAACTGGCGGCGCCGGCGCCTCGATAGCTGCGCCCACAAGCGCCGAAGCGCGTCGGTCGTGCTGTCTAGGGTCTGGGTTCCGCTCAATGCCAAGGTATCGCCCGCATTCTCGACGTTCATTGCGCATGCGCGCCACCAGGAAACAAGTCGCAAGTGGCGCCAATTGACAATTCCTGATCTCAGGTCGTCAAAAGCCATCCACAAGCTGGACCATTCGGGGCAGCTTCGAACGTGCAATTGTGATATCTCTGTACTACTAGCAGCGAGGAAAAGGCGATTCTAAGTAGGAGCCGTCATTTGGGCGCCGATCGGTTCTGGCAGTCCTTGGGTCTCTGCCTGACTGGGCTAGGGACGGCGTTTCTGCTCTTTGTCGCTGCTTATCCCCTCGGCCTCGTCCAAGCCTATCCGACACCCCCCGCTGAAGCTATTGAGGGACCGCTTGGGTTTGAGAAGAAGATAGATGATTTGAACGGCCTTTATCGCGGACCGAATGAGCCCAAGCAGGTCTATCTTGAGCGCCTAACGAAGGCTGTCGCGGGTGGTGTAGTGCATTACTGGACGGAAGGGGACCGCTGGGCGGCCACTGACGCGCGCTATACGAAGATCAGCGTTTTCGACAACTACGTCATCTGGTTGCTCGGTTGGCTTCCTGTATACCGTGACAGCTTTCAAAATTACGAGTTTTTGACACCCCGAAAAGCCTTAGATCGCGGTTACGGCTTTTGCTCCCAGGTCTCAAAAATTGTCTATTCAATCCTTACGGAACAGGGAATTCCAGCGACGATATATAGCGCTGAGCAGCACACGATCGTCGAGGTCGATGGCAATGTTCTCGATTCCGATTATGGTGTCCTGGTACCCTATCCTCTGGCTCTTGTAGAAAAGGATCCGTCGATAGTCGATTCCTACTATTCTGACTATGAAGATATGCTGCCTCTTTTGCACGGAGCCTACGGTCAACCTTGGCATCAGCTTGGAACGCCGCAAGGCTTTCAGAATGCCCGTTCTTACGAGACAATTTTCGAACGGCTGAAGTGGCTTCCGCCGCTCATGTTGCTGCTCATCGGCGTGTTATTGACAACTGGCGGGCTGCTTGGGCGCCGACCGTTCGTTTCTGCTCCGAAAATATTTGCCTTCAGTCGTTCGTCCGATCGTGGAGCTTAGGAGTGCTTTGCGCTTGCTTGAGGCCTATGCCTATGGCATGCGACGGCTAAATCGGAAGTCGGCGGCGATAGAGTCTCGATGAGTTATGCTCCAGCAAAGACATCCGCTATCGTTCCTTCGACGGCCCTCGCCAGGAGACGCCGCAAGGGCGTACTTTTTGTTATCGGATCGCTAAACCTTGGCGGCACAGAGAGCCAACTTGTACTGCTCGCCAAAGAACTGGCGTGCCGAGGATGGAGGGTCGAGGTTTTTGCGCTTACGCCGGTAGGCGACGTACTGGCCGAACCTCTGACCCGAGTCGGTATACCAATTTACTACGGCCACCACCGACCGAATTCCCCCGTCGCCGGTTCAAAGACGTCGCCGGGCTTGAAGGAGTTGATGGTCCTCCTGGCTGCGGCCACTTGGGTTTTTAGGCGGGTGGCCTGGACACGACCGAGCGTGGTCCATGCTTTTCTGCCGTTGACAAATTTCCTCGGCGCCGTGGCCGGACGGTTAGCGTTAGCACCGCTTATCGTCACATCTCGACGCGGCCTCGGCAGCCATCAGGAACGCTGGCCTTGGCTAAAATGGATGGATCGGTTCGCTAACCGTTTTTCCGATGTCGTGGTCGCGAACTCACTTGCTGTCGCGTCAGACACGGCGGCGCGGGACAACTACAGCATCAACCGCATCAAAATTGTTGCAAACGCCCTCGATTTTAGCCGGTTCGACAATATCGGCGAACGTCGCAATGGGACCCGGGCTCGACTTGGTCTCGACCCAGGTGACGTGGGCATCATCATTGTCGCAAATTTGATACCGTACAAAGGTCATGACGATCTGATCGAGGCGATTGCCCTCGCGAGCAAAGTGCGCCCAAACATCAAACTCTTTATGGCCGGGCAGGACCGGGGAATCGGATCGGCTCTGGCGCGGAAGGCTGAACGCCTCGGCATCGGGCGCAAAGTGCAGGCTCTCGGAGTTCAGAGCGATATCCCTGGCTTACTCGCAGGTATGGATGTTGGCGTGATCGCGTCCCATGAGGAGGGCTTTTGCAATGCCTTGATGGAGAAACTGGCGGCCGGCCTCCCGGTAGTCGTCACAACCGTAGGCGGAAATCCGGAGGCAGTCTCAGGCCTGCCAGGATGTGTTTTGGTACAACCTCGTGCTCCCACTGATCTCGCTCGAGGTTTGCTGGAGATAGTAGACCGTCTGCCAGAGCGCAAAACGGAACAGGAGTTTCGGCAACGGACAATGCGCCAGCGCTATTCGATTGAGGCTATGGCCGACGCCTATGAAACCCTCTACCTCACGGGGAATGGATGAGCGGGGTTGCCGACGTGGATCGCTCACTAGGCCCAGCATCGTCGCTGCAAACGAACTTAGTGAATCTTTCGGCCGGCTTCTGCGCTTTCACAGTCGTTATATATCAGGCCTGGTTCATGCCATTCTCCCTGCCTTTGTTCGCTGGGCGAGATGGCTATCTCAGGTTGGCCTTGTACGCCCTCTATGGCGTTGTACTCATCGTCTCTTTCGCAGTAGTCGTGACGCGACGTGACGTGCGCAAAGCTATTTCTCCGCTGGCAATCGGCGCCGCGATGTTGGTCGCACCAATCGCTCTGCATCCTTTAGGGATCGTCAACAGGAGCTATTTGACAACTCTTGCTCTTGGTGGCTCTGCAATCACTCTGATGCTTACGTTTGCCCCACCGATTGTGCTGCGGCTGTCAGCTTCGGTTACGGTCCTCAATGCTATCGTTTGCTTTTTGGATGTTCTCTTCACCCATGGCCTTACCAATACAGTTGGCCGGGCGGCGGGGTTAGCAGTTAACCCGAATGTGGCGGCTGCGGGCCTCTTGCTCGGCGGCGCGGCGAGCTATCGCGCCGTACCTAAGGAATGGCGCCCAGGTTTTCTCGTCCTGGTTGGTGGGGCGCTTGCAATCACCTTGTCCCGCTCCACGATTCTTGCAGCCGTCGCCACCGTGTTCCTTCCAAGTGCTGCTGGCATCTGGCAATACTATAGAACTGCACGAAAATTCCAGATCGACACCGCTGCTTGGACGCGGGCTCTCGCTGTGGCCCTTGTGCTACTATCGATAACTATCGTCGCACTGACCACTAACCGCTACTTTCGAGCTGCCATTAGCCAGTCTTTCGCAGGAGTGTTGTCCGTAAACACGGACCTTAGTGAGGCAGGCGAAGCTGTCGACACGTCGCTCGCCCGGCCAGCGGTTCCGATAGAACATCCTCCCCAAGCAGATGACGCGAGTCCGCTTTCGATCGAGCCGCCCCGATTGGCGCCATCTGGAGACGTTTCAGCTCTACCCGGGGAAAGCCCGCCAGGAGACGTCGCCTCTCCCCCCAAAGCGGGTAGGTCTGCAGCAGGCGCGGCCAGGATCCAGGCCCTCAGCGAACGACTGACAGGTGAAGGTAAGAGAAATTCTATCTCCGCCCGAGCTCTATTTTTGGAACGCGGCCTACTTGCATACCGGACAGGCGGTTTCTTTGGTCGTGGGCTGGAGGAGGCTCATGTTTTTGTTCCTCACAACACTTTTGTCCTTTTTGCTATTGCTTTCGGCCATATCGGCTGGCTGGTCCCACTCGGCTTCCTCGTCTTCGCCTTCTGGTTCGTTCGCGACGCTGAAGATCTGCCACTCGGGGTCGCTCTCTTAGGCGTTATGCTGACTTCGCATGATGTCTTGCTGACGCCGAGTTTGTTCATACCCGTGGCTATCGGCATAGGCAGCATGCTCGCCGCAAAGACCAACCCCAGCCGAAGCAGTGAAGCATATTCGGGCTTTGCCTTTGGAATAGGCGGAGGCGCCGGGTTATTCGCTGCCGCTTCGGTTGTCCTGTTGATTTCGCCGCCGATCGGTGTCGATCTCTCGGCTAATCCGCTCTACTTCATGCTTTTGGGGACCGTCGTCGCCTGGGCTGTTGCGACGCTTTATTTGTTTTGTCGCTCTCGTCGAAGCGGTCCCGGCGTGTAGGCGAGTCGCTTGGCGTTTATTCGGCCCGCCGAAGGTCGATCGACCGGACGGTCAGATCACCTCCGAGCGTCTCGATGATTTTCGGAACCACAAGTCTCGCGCCGAAGATGGAGAGGTGGTTCTCGTCGACGTAGAGGCTGTGCCCTGCGCTGTTTGTCATTAGGCATTCCGCGGCGGGGCAGATCGCGTCCAGCGGATCAACGAATTGAAACTGGGAATGGTGGCCTGCGAAAGCCGTGAAGGCCGCTTTGAATGCGACATGCTCTACCCTCGAGGACGCTGGGCATGGAAGGGAGAAATAGTTCGGCCTGAGAGCACAGATCAGGTTTGTGTTTGGAGCGTGTCCGATCAAGATGACCGGTCCGCGAAACCCGGCGTACAGCTTGGAGATGTCTTCAAGCATTGTCGGAAACAGCTTCGCCAGATCAGGGATATCGACAGGCGCTCCATTAGCCTTCCTTTCGAGAATGTTGCGATATCCTGGCCAGCGCTGAGCGTGCACGATGGCAGCGATCCCCCCGGCGTTCAACCAGCGGGCTGCTTGACCTGTTGCGGCTCGACAATGTTGCGTGACCGCGCCTCTGGACCGGCTCTGAAGATCCGCTCCGAAATAGCAACTGCCGGCTTGCGCTAGCAGGAAGTGAAATTCCTTTCCGCCAAGCTCTTCAAGGGCGCGGGTGTAGTGGTCAACGTGCGAGTCCCCGACAATAAGGATCTTCGTTGGGCTTTGAAGATTTCCGAATTCGCAGAAATCCTCACAGCCACGAGAGCCCGTGATCGATTCTAGGGTCGCTCGATCGGCCAGTTCACCTCCCGCGATAGCCGATGGCGACCGCCAAGGCATACCGTCCCACATGGAGTAGCTGACCAGTGAGAACGTAAGCAGGCCTGCCAACGCAAGCCCTGTGGGTCCGACGAAGCCGCGGCCAGCACGATACGGCTGTTCAACGAAGTGAAACATCATGACTGCCAAGGCGAGAGATAGGAACCCGACGAGAACAGCCTCCCTCGGCAGCAACGGCCGCAGAAGGCCATATTCACAGAATACGATCAGGGGCCAGTGCACTAGGTAAAGTGAATAGCTGATGCGCCCGATATAGGCTGCGGGGCCATTGCGTAGGACAAGCCCCACAAGTCGTGAGCGATCCGCGTACAGCACCATCGCAGCTCCGACCGTCGGCACAAGTACGTTGAGGGCGGGTGCGTGCGCCGTGCTGTCCAGAACGAAGACGGCACTGCCTATGAGCACCAATCCAAGCAAGGCGAGGAGTTCGTGGATAGCCAGGGCCCGCGGCTGTGGAAGCCAGACCAATGCCGCGCCACAAGCAAATTCGAAGACACGGAAAGGCGTATTGTAAAAGACGGTCGCCCTGCCGTCCGAAAGCCATTCGGCACTCCGCGTTCCAGCAAGCAGCCAAAAAGATCCGTTTTGGAATGCGAAAATAAGCCAGAAGCCCAAAACTGCGATCGCCAGGATTGGCCAAACCATCCGACGTCGGAATAGGGCGAGCAAACCCGAAAGCAGGAGCGGCCACACGCAATAGAACTGCCACTCAACACTCAGGGACCAAGTGTGCAGCAGTGGCTTCATACGCGCGGCCAGGTCGAAGTAGCCGGATTCTCGCCAGAAGAGGACGTTCGAAACCCCGAGAGTGGCGGCCGAAAGCGACTCTGCGAAGTTCTCCAAGTGCTGTGGAGCGAACAGAAGAACCGCAGCAATGCACGACAGGGCCAGTGTCGCAAAGAGAGCCGGCAGCAGCCGGCGGGCGCGGCGCCGATAGAACTGCGCAAGGCTGAAACGCCCTGCGTCGATATCGGCCGCAGCAATGTGCGTGATCAGAAAGCCGCTGATCACGAAAAAAACGTCGACACCGACAAAGCCACCGGAAAACCCGAAAACCCTTAAATGAAAGCAGAGCACTGCCAAAACAGCGAGCGCTCGAAGGCCATCTATCTCTGTCCGATGATGGCTCAGCCTGTCCCGTGTTGCGAGTGACGCAGCGGAGGTGGAACCGGCTTGCTCCTCAACGGGCAGGGCAACGCTGCTTTCCCGCCAAGCTGCGCTAGCCGTAGTTGAAGACAGGGCTTGGCGGCCTCCCATGCACTTAGTTGCTCTTGCGGGTTGTCGGAGGCCGTGGAACGTTCATGACCGATACCCGCTGCCTGTCATCAACTGCGAGAGCCTGGTAGAGGCCCATCATCCGCGCGAGTACGTCGTCGGTCTCCGGCTTCAAGTTTCTGCGCATATGCGATGCGTCGCGGTAGATGAACTCACCATTGATGTAGGTGGCGCACTGCCCGTTCGGGCACATCCCTTTGAGCGGATCGACAAAGAACACCCCATCATGCTCAGTGAGCGACGCCAGCGCGGCGACCGTCGGTGACCACACCCGCAGGATCCGCTCGCTGTCCATATCGGTCGAGCAACGCCTCAATATCCTTTCGCGCATCGCCGCGCACGAGGTCAGATCCACGCCTGGCCCCGGCACCTGACCAATGATTCCAATGCGCCGTTCGGGAGCGGTGATTTCTTCAACGAGGCTTCGCAGACCGTCGCGCATCAGCAGGGCTTTGTCCGCTTGCCGCCCATCGTCAGCAACGACATTGGTGTAGGCAAGGCTTGTCCAAGCTGAGGACAGCACCACGAGGTCGACGTCCGTGCGCTGTCTCAGCATGCTGACCACGGCCTTTCGGGACGATGCGCAGCTTTCCCGGTAGTTAGGCTGCTCCGGAAAGTCGCGATGGACACCTTCTCCGAATGCGGCCGGGCAGGCATGATAAAGAAAGAAGGCCGTATTCTCCCTTTGGCCAACCGCATCCAATAGTGGGGCGAGATGCTCCGCATGGCTGTCGCCCCACAACATGGCATGGCGAGTCGCCTTGTCCCAAGGTGCTCCGAATGCGCAAAACGTGCCGTCCAGTTCTGCTATCTCGACCATCTGCGGACATGGCCAGTCCCACATCACCTCGAGGCTGCGCATCGCCTCAACCTCCCTCGGGATCCTGCTGGTGATACCCCCGGCTTGGAAGATTGAATTGCCGCCTAGACCGACCATCAACGCGGCGGTCACGCCGGCGATGACGGTTCTCAACGGAGGCGGCCGCAGTCGGCGAACGGGTTCTTCGACGAATCGCCAGGACAAATAGGCCGCTACCCAGGCTGCCGCGATGAGGATCGGCGCTTCGACCGCTGTCGGCATCGCACCGCCGGCATAGTGACGGAAAAAGACCAGAATCGGCCAGTGCCAGAGGTACAGGCTGTATGAAATTTTCCCTGTGAAGCGGAGAGGCGCGCTTGAAAGAACCGCCGCAGCGATAGATGGAGAACAAGGCCAGACGAGCAAGACAGCACCAGCCACCGGGGCGAGTGCACTCAGTCCCGGAAATGGCTGGCTCGAGGATAGCCAGATAGTGCTAGCGGCTATCAGGCAAAGGCCAAGCAGTCCGAATGCCTCGGAAATGGCTCGGCGGCCGATCGGCGGAACAAAAACCAGCAAACCGCCTAGCGCCAGTTCCCAACCTCGGCTGAAGGGAGCATAGAACGCTTGCTTGGGATCGACTGCCACCAGGTACAGGGCAGTCGAAAAGCTGATCAGTGCGACAAGGCAGATCGCCGCGACGGTCGGTGACTGATGGCCCCGCCACAAGCGGCCGGCCATGAACAGGAGGGCTGGCCACACGAGATAGAATTGCTCTTCGACGCCGAGCGACCAAAGATGCAGGAGCGGCAGAAGCGTCGCCTCGCGGTCGAAATAGCCGGTATTCCAGAGGAAGTAATAGTTTCCCAAACCCGCAGCAGAATAGGCGGCGCTCCGCCCCAGGCCGGCATAGTCACCCGGCAGCAGGAGAAACCAGCCGGCGGCGAGCGACAGGGCCATCATCACCAGCATGGCCGGCAGGATACGACGCATGCGCCGGCTGTAGAATTGGACAAGCGACAGTTCGCTGCCCTCGGCGACCAAGAGACGCGTGATCAAGTAACCCGAGATGACGAAGAAAATATCGACGCCGACGAAACCTCCGGGGAATCCGGGCACGCCGAAATGGAAGAGAATGACGGCGATCACCGCGATCGCGCGCAAGCCGTCGACGTCAGGCCGATAGTCTAACTTCAAAGCTCCCCCCTGAGCCATCTCCCGAGCGTCATCCCCTGATTGCATCTTATGAGTCGATGGCGGGACCAGACGCGGCGGGCGACGCCGCAGTTCCAGCAAACTCACGGATACATGAGTATCTTACCGTTCCTTATGATTCTAGACTGCGAGAAACATGGGGATACGCTCACAATTTATTTCACGCCGGAGCGATGAAAACCTACACCAAGTCAGCGGTGTGCCAGAATCGCTTCTGCCATCATGGGCAAGAGGTGTCTGGCTTCTGTAAGTGTCAGGTGGCGTGTTTATTCGTGTCAAAGGACCATCGAAAAACTCGGTCGACTGACAGAAAAACGAGTTGTTCAACGGGTCCTTGACTGTATAGAAAGGCTATCCCGTGCTTAGCGAGGGCCACGGGTCGTACTGGAGGCGGCAACTTTGGACAACCATAGCGCGAACGTGGTTGAATTCGGCCCGCGGACACATGTCCTAGTTACCGGTGGCGCTGGCTTTCTTGGATCGGCACTGGTCGATCTGTTACTTGATCGCAATTGCAGTGTGACCGTCATCGATGATCTCTCGAACGGATCGCTTAGCAACCTTCCGGTCGGCAATCCCCGGCTAACGATCCGTACCTTCAAGGTCGGCGGCCCGGCCTTCAATGCGGCGGTCCATGACGAGGTTGGGCTGGCCGACGCCGTATTCCATCTGGCGAGCCCGATCGGGGTTCAGCTTGCCCACACGGAACGCTTTGCTGTCACCAGCGGCATTCTCGAATCAGGTTGCGCAATCGTCGAGGCGTGCCGGCTGCACCGGCGTCCGCTTCTTTATACGTCGAGCTCGGAAGTTTACGGCTCCGGTCGCGACCGTCCGATTACCGAGTCCGATCCTGTCATGACGGATCTCCGACCGCGATGGGGCTATGCTGCCGCCAAGGCAGCGGTTGAGCATCTGATCGCCGGACTGTTTTTCGATTTTGGCATTCCTGCCTGGATTGTCCGGCCGTTCAACATGGCTGGGCCGCGGCAGCGCTCGGCGACCGGCCTCGTGCTGCCGGTGTTTGTGAACTCGGCCTTACGGGGTGAGCCGCTTGTTGTTCACGACGACGGCGAGCAGAGGCGGGCATTCCTTCATGTCGCCGACGCCGCCGAAGGGTTGCTCCTGGTCATGCAGTGTCGATCCTTGCGGGGACGGCCGGTCAATCTTGGCGGCAGCGAGTCGGTGCAGATCGGAAGTCTGGCAAAGATGGTGGTTGAAGCCACCAGGACGAACGCGCCGATCGTCATGAAGTCTTCTAGCGCGGTCTATGGCGAGAAATTCGCCGTCACCTATGATCGCGTCCCGGACACGAGTCTTTTGACGACCATGACGGGCTGGCGTCCGCTGCGCAGCACAAGGCAGACAATTGCCGACTGCATCGAGCACATGCGCACCGAACGGGTAATGGCTTGACGCTTGCCTCATTGGCCCCGCTCATCGGGGCCCTGCTTATAGCGGTCCCTTGCGTTTGGCTGTTTGCGCGTCTTGCGGTTCGTCTCGGCGCGGTGTCGAAGGTTAAGAGCGATCGATGGCACACATCGGGCGAGGTTCCTCGGCTGGCGGGACCCGCCATGCTGATAGCGATGTCCCCCTGGCTACCCGTCGAGCATATTCTTCTGCTGGCTGCATTCTGCCTGATCGGCGCGCTCGATGACGTCCGATCGCTTTCTGCCGGTGCCAAGGCAGCGGCACTGGCCGCAGCGGCAATCCTTGCCGGGACTGTCACGGGCTTGTGGTGGGTTCCGATCGTCACCTGGGTGGCCTGCAACGCGGTCAATATGCTTGACCATGCAGATGGTCTCGCCGCGAGCGCAGTTGCAGCGGCGTTTCTGGGTCTGGGCGGCGATGTGGGAATGGCCGGCGCCGGCGCCTGCGTCGGCTTCCTTTGCTTCAACTATCCGCCCGCGCGCGTTTTCATGGGCGACAGCGGCAGCCTTCTGCTCGGGGCGGCAATCGTGCTTTACGCCTCTGAGAGAGGGTTCGGCTTGTCATTGGCCTGGATCGCGATTCCGCTGATAGATGCCGTGTTCGTCATAATTCGCCGCCTGCGGCAAGGGCGCCGGCCATGGATTGGCGGCACGGATCATCTTGGCCACACTTTGCTGCGCATGGGCGTGAGCAACAAGGCTTTGCCGGCCCTATACGCAGCGGCGACGCTGGCCACGGGACTGGCGTTCTCTGCCTGGTACAACGCATAAACCCTATGAATTGGCGTTGCTCACGCTCAGCAGACAGCGATCGAATTGCTCACAATTGGAAGTGACGGACCTTCTATGGATCAATGATTCTGGCCGCCGCGCCACATCGCATCCGGCACCACCACCAGCTTGCCGACAAACGCCTTGGCCACGAAGTCGCTCTGCGCACGATGGAAGTCCGACAGTCTGTAGACGCCGCCGACTAAGGGCCGGATCTTCTTTTCTTCGATGTAACGCACTATGCGGCGGAAATCCGCCCGCGTGCCCTGGCTCGAACCGTGCAGTTGCAGCTGCTTCAGATACATGGTGCGCAGGTCGAGCTGTACCACCGGCCCGGCGATTGCTCCGGCAGTTGTGTAGCGGCCTTCTGGCCGCAGGATACGAAGCAGATCGTTGAAGATGGCGCCGCCGACGAGGTCGGCGACCACATCGATGGCTTGGCCGCCAGTCGCCTCTGCGACTGCCGCCGGCAGGTCGGCAACACCGCGCGTGATGACCTTCTCGGCGCCGATGGCAAGCACTGCCTGTTCCTTGCCCTCGCCGACGACGGCATAGGGAATGGCGCCGCGAGCGCGCGCCAGCTGCACGATGCCAGACCCGACACCACCTGACGCGCCGGTGACCAGGATGCGCTCGCCTGCCTTCAGTGCGGCGCGCTCCAGCATCTGCTCGCCGGTTAGATAGGCGCAGCAGAAGGTAGCGAGCTCGACATCGCTGAGCTCGGTATCAACGACATGCGCGTTCTCGGCCGGCAGGGCCTGGTATTCGGCGTAGCCGCCGTCCCGGCCATGGCCCATATAGTCGATGTCAGCCAGCGAATCGTCGTCGCGATTGTAGATGGAGAAATCGACCATTACCCGCTCGCCGATACGATCGGGCGACACGCCGTCGCCAACGGCGACGATCGTTCCAATCGTGTCGGCGCCCTGGATGCGCGGAAAAGTCAGCGTGTTGCCCTGGCGGCGCCAGGTTGACATAGCGGCCGCGTCCTCTTCCGTGCCATAGGCGCCCTGACGCACCCACACATCGGTGTTGTTCATGCCGCAGGCGCTGACCTTGACCAGCACTTCGCCGGCAGCCGGCGCGGGCACCTTGACGTCGGTGCGGTAGACGAGCTTTTCCGGACCGCCATGGTCGGTGAGCTGCACCGCGGCCATGGTGGCTGGAATGGTTCTGGTCATGGCATTCATCCCGAGTCTCAGAGGCTCGCGAACACGCTCTTCACCGCGTCCGCCGTCTTCGTCACCACCGTGTCGGCTTCCTCGCGCGTCAGGCAGAGCGGCGGCGCGAAGCCGAGGATGTCGCCCTGCGGCATGGCGCGGCCGAGGACGCCGCCGACGGCGAGTGCCACAGCGATCTGCGGCCCCACTTTGAGCGCCGGATCGAAGAAGACGCGGTCGTCGCGGTCCTTGACGAATTCGATCGCCGCCAGCATGCCGTCACCACGCACCTCGCCGACATTTCTGTGGCCGCCGACGGCTTTGGCGAGCTCGGCGCGGAAATAGGCGCCGGTCTCGCCGGCATTCCTGACCAGGTCCATCTCGTCGATCAGTTCGAGATTGGCGACACCGGCGGCAACGCAGATCGGATGCGCCGAATAGGTCCAGCCATGGCCAAGCGAGCCCAGCTTGTCGGAACCCTGGACCAGCACCTGCCAGACCTTGTCGGAGACGATGACGCCGGAAAGCGGCGCATAGGCCGAGGTGAGGCCCTTGGCGATGGTGATCAGGTCTGGCCTGATGCCGTAATGGTCGGAGCCGAACATCGTGCCCAGCCGGCCGAAGCCTGTCACCACTTCGTCGGCGATGAGCAGCACGTCGTACTTCTTCAGCACGGCCTGGATCTTTTCCCAGTAGCCGGCCGGCGGCGGCACGATGCCGCCGGTGCCGAGGATCGGCTCGCCGATGAAGGCGGCGACCGTGTCCGACCCTTCGGCGAGGATCATTTCCTCCAGCTTATCGGCGCAATATTGCGAGAACTGCTCCTCGCTCTGCGAGCGGTCGGCGCGGCGGAAATAGTACGGCGCCTCGGTGTGCAGGATCGGCGCGCGCGGCAGGTCGAAGGCGTTGTGGAACAGGTCCAGCCCGGTCAGCGATCCGGTCATCACGCCGGAGCCGTGATAGCCGCGCCAGCGCGAGATGATCTTCTTCTTCTCCGGCCGTCCAAGAACGTTGTTGTAATACCAGATCAGCTTGATGTTGGTCTCGTTGGCGTCGGAGCCGGAGAGGCCGAAATAGACCCTCGACATGCCCTCAGGCGCACGGTCGACGATCATCTTGGCCAAGGTGATCGACGCCTCGGTGCCGTGGCCGACATAGGCGTGATAGTAGGCGAGGTTCTTGGCCTGTTCAGCGATGGCGTCGGCGATCTTCTGGCGTCCATAGCCGACATTGACGCAATAGAGCCCGGCAAAGGCGTCGATGCTCTTCTTGCCGGTGTTGTCCCAGACGGTGACGCCTTCGCCGCCGGCCATGACGCGCGCCGGCGATTCGCCCCGCGCATGGGTGCCCATATGGGTCGAGGGATGGAAGAAATGGTCGCGGTCCCAGGCGGCGAGTTCGTTGGACTGTTCGAGCATTTTTTGACTCCTTGAAGTTCCGGGATAGCCTACGCCACGTCCAGGCAAAGGTACTTGAGGTCGGTGAAAGCTTCGAGCCCGTGGCGCGAGCCTTCGCGGCCGATGCCGGACTGCTTGACGCCGCCGAACGGGATCGGCGCGCCGGTGATCTTCACCCGGTTGATGGCGATCATGCCGTAGTCGAGGGCGCGGCCCATGCGCGCCTGCCGGGCGCCGTTCGCGGTCACGACATAGGCGACGAGGCCGTATTCAGTGGCGTTGGCGCGGACGACGACCTCGGCCTCGTCGTCGAAGGGCGTCACGGCGGCGACCGGGCCAAAAGTTTCCTCGCGCATGATCAGCGCTTCGTCCGGCACGTCGACGAGCAACGTCGGCTGGTAGAACAGCGGCCCGGCTACATGGCGCTTGCCACCAGTCAGGCAACGCGCGCCGTGGGCGAGGGCATCGGTCACCTGCTCCTCCACCTTCTTGACGGCGCGTTCGTGCATCAGCGGCCCGATATCTGCGTCGCCCGAAAGCCCGTTGCCGGTGCGAAGCTGCTCGATGCGGTGGGCGAAGACAGCGCAGAACCGGTCATAGATCGGTCGCTGCACATAGATGCGGTTGGCGGCCAGGCAATCCTGGCCGGAGGTGGCGAATTTGGCGTCGAGCGCGATCGCAACCGCTTTGTCGATATCGGCGTCGTCGAACACGATCAGCGGTGCATGGCCGCCGAGCTCCATCACCAGCCGCTTCATCGTCAGCGCACTTTGCGCGGCGATCAGCCGGCCGATTTCGGTCGAGCCGGTGAAGCTCATGGCGCGCACGCGGACATCCTCGCACATCCGCCCGACGATAGCGCGGGCATTGCCGGTGACGACATTGAAGACGCCGGCAGGCAGCCCGGCGCGCTCGCCGAGTTCGGCCAGCGCCAGCGCCGACAGCGGCGTTTCCGACGAAGGATGCGCGACGATGGTGCAGCCGGCGGCAAGGGCGGCGGCCGCCTTGCGGGTGAGCATCGCCGACGGGAAATTCCACGGCGTGACGACGCCTACGACGCCAAGCGGCTCGCGCCGCACCGTCATCTCGGCGCCCGGCAGGTGGCTGGTGACGCTTTCGGCGTTGAGGCGTTTGGCTTCCTCGGCATACCACTCGACGAAGGAGGCGGCGTAGTCGATCTCGCCAAGCGACTCCTTCAGCGCCTTGCCCTGTTCCAGCGTCATCAGCAGCGACAGATCCTCTTTGGCGGCAATAATCAGCTCGAACCATTTTCTAAGGATTCTGGCGCGCTCCTGCGGCAGCAGCGCCCGCCAGGCCGGAAAGGCGCGCGAAGCGGCATCGATCGCCTTTGTCGTCTGCCCGGCATCGAGTGCGGCGACGAAGGCGACGGTGGCACCAGTCGCCGGATCGGTGACCTCAAAACTTTCCGCCGCCTCGCTCGCCGTCCAATGGCCGTCGACATAGGCGAGCGCGCGCAGCAGCCGGCGGTCGGAAAGGCCGTCTAGGGCTTCATGGCGGTTCGTGCGGGCAAGATGCGCGGACATCGATCAGGTCTCCCGGTGCCGAGGCAATGCGGAGAGACTAGCCGCGCCGTTGAGACAGAGAGGCTGTTTCGGCAGCCGCACGTAGAGAGATTGTCTCTATTTGTCCGGAGGCGCGGATGATCTCTCTAGCTTGCCGGCTGGTGGGTGCCACCAAGCGGTGAAAATTGCCCGAGCCTCCTCAACTTCGTCGTCCTTGGGCGAAGCAGGAGCGCAACTGGGGTCTGCGCTGCGTCGCTTCGCTCCTTGCTCCGCCCGTGGATGACGAAGCGACGGACGTTTCGACCAATCTCGCGGGTGTGCGATCCGGGAGATGTAGCCCTCACGCTTGCCCCGGCAGCAGATCCGCCACCGGCAGCACGGTCTCCTCCTTCACCGTCTTGGTGACGATGTAGGTGAAGTAGCGGTCGATGCCGATCTCGCGCTCGAGCAAGGCGTCGACCAGCCGCTGATAGGCATCGATGTCGCGCGCCATCACCTTCAACACATAGTCGACGCCGCCGCCCACCGACCAGCAGGCGACGATCTCGGGGATGTCGCGGATAGCGCGTTCGAAGCGGTCGAAATCGGCCTGGCGGTGGCTGGCCAGCGTTACCTCCATCAGCACGGTGGCGACGGGGGCGACGGCGCGCATGGCGACCCTGGCATGGTAGCCGGAGACGATGCCAACCTTCTCCAGCTTGCGCAGCCGCATCCAGCACGGCGTCGGCGACAGGCCGACCTTGTCGGCCAGGGCCAGCTTGGTGATGCGCCCGTCGCGCTGGATGGCGTCGAGGATTTTGAGGTCGATCGGATCGAGTTTCGCTGCGGCCATGGGCGTCCACTTTTTGCTGCCCAACACCATGGGGGCGCATGATTTCGATTGTCAATTGCACTGATTTCGATCTCTAATAAGTCATGACATTGTGGCAGCCCGATCCCGCCCTCATCCGCCGGCCGGCCTATCAGTCGCTCGCCGACCAGTTCGCCCGCGCCATCCATGATGGGCGCCTCGCCAACGGCGTCCGGCTGCCGACGCATCGCCGGCTAGCTGAAGACCTGAATTTGTCGGTGCAGACGGTGAGCCGCGCCTATGAAGAGCTGATCCGGCGCGGCCTGATTTCAGGTGAGATCGGCCGCGGCAGCTTCGTCCAGACGCAGCGCCGCGAGGAGGAGCCGCCCTACATTCCCGAGCGGCTGGGCGAGGTCATCGACCTCTCGATCCTCAAGCCGGTCTGCGAGCCGATGCACCTGGAGCGGCTGAAGCAGGCGCTGGGCTGGCTCGCCGAAAACCTGCCGGCGAGCTCGGCGCTCTCCTTTCGCCCGAACATGGTCTTTCCGCGCCACCGCGCCGTTGCGATCGAGTGGCTGCGCCTTTGCGGCCTCGACGCCTCGCCGCAGAACGTCAGCCTGACCAACGGCGCCACCGCCGGCATGACGGTGGCGCTGATGAGCGTGGCGCCGCCCGGCTCGACGGTCGCCACCGAGGCCATCGGCCACCATACGCTGGTGCCGCTCGCCCGCTATCTCGGCTTCAACCTCGAAGGCCTGCCGATCGACGGCAACGGCCTGATCCCGGAAGCGCTCGACGAGGCCTGCCGTCTCTCCGACATCCGCGCCGTCTTCGTGCAGCCTTCGGTGATCAACCCGACGGCGACGCTTATGGACGCCAGGCGGCGCGAGGAGATCGCGGCGGTCGCGCGCAAGCATGACATCGCCATCATCGAGAACGACGTGCTGGGGCCGCTGGTCGAGGACCGGCCGCAGCCAGTCGCCGCCTTCGCGCCCGAGCGCACGCTCTACGTCACCTCCTTCACCAAGATCACCGTGCCTGGCCTGCGCATCGGCTACCTCGCGGCGCCCGACCGCTATGTCGCGGCGGTGGCCAACCGCCATCTCGTCTCGAACTGGATGGCGACACCGATGGTTGCCGAGATCGCCACACGCTGGGTGACCGATGGCACGGCGATGGAGCTGGTCCACTGGCAGCGCGCCGCGCTCAGGCGGCGCCAGGACATCGCCGCGGAAGTGCTCACCGGCCTCGACTACCGCGCCCATCGCGACGGGCTGCATTTGTGGCTGGAGCTGCCCGGCGACCGCGCCGAGGAGAGTTTTGTCTCGCAGGCGCGCCTGCGCGGCGTGGCGATCGCGCCCGGCACCTCGTTCCGCATCGCCGAAGCACCCTGGCATCCGGCCGTGCGCATCTCGCTGGGTTCGACCACCGAGGGGGAACTGCGCGCTGGCCTGAGCGTTGTCGCGAAGCTTCTGCTTGGCGATCCGGAACATCTCCTGCTCGCCATCTGATCATGTCGCCCGAAAGCGCAGCGATTTTTGGGCGCAAATTGCCCTGGGATTGGGCCGCGCCGGAAATATTGTCATGATATTATTTTCCTAATTGACATGATTTAGCGCGTTCCCCATCGTTAAGGGCATAGGCTTCTCCAGAACGGGGAAATTGATTGTCCGCGCCCATCATCAAGGTCGATGCCATTTCGAAAAGCTTCGGTGCCTTCAAGGTGCTGGACGGCCTGTCGATGCAGGTCATGCCGGGCGAGAAGCTGGCGCTGATCGGTCCGTCCGGCTCCGGCAAAACGACGATCCTGCGCATCCTGATGACGCTGGAGAAGATCGACGGCGGCCACATCCAGGTCGACGGCGAGCAACTCTACCACATGGAGCGCAACGGCCAGCTTCTGGCTGCCGACGAGCGCCATTTGGCGAAGATGCGCCAGAAGATCGGCATGGTCTTCCAGCTGTTCAATCTGTTCCCGCACAAATGCGTCATGGACAACGTAACGCTGGCACCGATGCTGACCAAGGGCGTGCCCCGCACCGCCGCCGAGAAGCGGGCGATGGAGCTGCTCGACATGGTCGGCATGGCCGACAAGGCCAAGGCGATGCCGGCCCAACTTTCCGGCGGCCAGAAGCAGCGCGTGGCGATTGCCCGCGCGCTGGCGCTGTCGCCGAAGATCATGCTGTTCGACGAGGTCACCTCGGCGCTCGATCCCGAACTGGTCGAGGAGGTGCTCAACGTCATGCGCAAGCTCGCCGCCGAGACCGACATGACGATGCTGCTCGTCACCCACGAAATGGGCTTTGCCCACGACTTCGCCGATCGGGTGCTGTTCTTCGACCGCGGCAAGATCGTCGAGGAAGGCAAGCCCGACGAGATTTTCCGCCATCCCAAACAGGAGCGCACGCAAGGCTTCCTGAAGAAGATCATCGCGGCCGGACATCGCGTCTGACCGCTTTGCAAAAGGCGACGCAGACGCCCCGAAGCAACGCAAACCAAGACAAGAAACAAGGACTTGGGAACAATGAAGAAGCTTGCCATTCTAGCCGGCGTCGCCGGCCTCGCGGTGACCACGATGCTGCTCGCCTCTGGCGCGCGTTCGGCCGACGACGCCAAGCTCGAGCAATTGAAGGGGCAGGGCTTCGCCCGTGTCGCCATCGCCAATGAGCCGCCCTATACCGCGGTGGCCGCCGACGGCAAGGTCTCGGGCGCAGCCCCGGACGTGGCGCGCGAGATTTTCAAGCGCCTCGGCGTCAACGACATCGTCGCCTCGATCTCGGAATACGGTGCGATGATCCCGGGCTTGCAGGCCGGCCGTTTCGACGTCGTCACCGCCGGCCTGTTCATGAAGCCGGAGCGCTGCGCGGCGGTCGCTTATTCCGAGCCGGTGCTTTGCGATGCCGAGGCGATGCTGGTCAAGAAGGGCAATCCGAAGGGCTTCAAGAGCTATGAGGACGTCGCCAAGGACTCGTCCGCAACCATCGGCGCGCCGGGCGGCGGCACCGAGGAGAAGCTGGCCCTCAATGCCGGCGTGCCGCGCGAGCGCGTCATCGTCGTGCCGGACGGCCAGAGCGGCCTGAAGATGCTGCAGGACGGCCGCATCGACGCCTATTCGCTCCCCGTCCTTTCGATCAACGACCTGGTCAAGAAGGCCAACGATCCGAACCTCGAAGTCATCGCCCCGGTCCAGGGTGCGCCGGTCTATTGCGATGGTGCGGCCTTCAAGAAGGGCGATGAGGCCTTGCGCGATGCTTATGATGTCGAACTGGCCAAACTGAAGAAGTCGGGCGAGTTCGCCAAGATCATCGAGCCCTACGGCTTCTCGGCCGCCGCCGCGATGTCGACGACGCGCGACAAGCTCTGCGCGGCGAAGTAGGCGCGTCCTTCCTTCTCCCCGTTCACGGGGGAGAAGGTGTCACGAAGTGACGGATGAGGGGCGGTGCCAGCATTCGAAGGTTAGTGCTGCCCCTCATCTGCCTGCCAAGACCCAACGTTTGGAAACATCTAGTTCAATGACCCAGTGGTCCGGCTATCTCGGCCTGATATTGCAGGGGGCGCTTGTCACCATCGAGCTGACGCTGATGGGGTCGGTGCTTGCGCTGATCATGGCCTTCCTGGCCGGCATGGGACGGCTGTCGCGCTTCTTCATCCTGCGCGCGCTCGCGACCGCCTATATCGAATTCTTCCGCGGCACCTCGATCTTCGTACAACTGTTCTGGGCCTATTTTGTGCTCCCCCTTGCCGGCATTTCACTGACGCCGCTGCAGGCCGGCGTGCTGGCGCTGGGCCTCAATGTCGGCGCCTATGCGGCGGAAGTGGTGCGCGGCGCCATCCAGTCGGTCGGCCGCGAGCAATATGAGGCCTGCATCGCGCTCAATCTCGGCCGCTGGCAGGGCATGCGCCATGTCATCCTGCCGCAGGCTTTGCTGGTCATGCTGCCGACCTTCGGCAACAACGCCATCGAATTGCTCAAGGCGACCTCGGTCGTCTCGCTGATCTCGCTCGCCGACCTGACCTTCCAGGCGCAGGTGGTACGCTCGCAGACCGGCAACACGCTGATGCCGTTCACCACCATTTTGATCATCTATTTCGTGCTGGCGCTCGTCATCTCCTGGGGTGTGCGCTCGCTGGAACGCCGCATGGCGCGCGGCATCGACGGAGTGCGTGTCTGATGGATTGGGCTCCGTAATGGATTGGGATTGGAATTTGGTCTGGGAAATCATGCCGACGCTGATCCAGGGTGTGAAGATCACCATCCTGGCGACGCTGCTCGGCTCGGTGCTGGCGGCGATCGTCGGTCTGGCCATCGCGCTGGCGCGGCGCTCGCCGAACCGGGCGGTATCGCGCTCCATCGGCTGGCTGGCCGAATTCATCCGCGGCACACCGCTTTTGGTGCAGCTCTATTTCATCTTCTACGTGCTGCCGGATTTCGGCATCCTGTTGCCGCCGCTTGTGGCTGGCGTCATCGGGCTCGGCCTGCATTACGGCACCTACACGGCGGAGGTCTACCGCGCAGGCATCGACAATGTGCCGCGCGGCCAGTGGGAAGCCGCCAAGGCCTGCAATCTTGGCGCCGGCCAAACCTGGACCCACATCATCCTGCCGCAGGCGATCCCGCCGATGATCCCGGCCTTGGCCAATTACTTCATCGCCATGTTCAAGGAGACGCCGCTGCTCTCTGCGATCACCGTGCTGGAGCTGATGAACCAGGCCAAGAGCGTCGCCAACACCTACTACCGCTATGTCGAGCCGATGACGCTGGTCGGCGCCTTCTTCCTGATTATCAGCCTTTTCTCGGTCGTGCTGCTGCGCTGGCTGGAACATCGCTACGGCAAGATCGAAAGGTAGTTTTGATGAAACCGCTGCCCGAAATCAGGCTGATGCCGACGAGGCCGACCCTAGACCTCCGCCCGCTGGAAAAGCGTGTCGGCCTGATCATCCTTGCCACCGACCACACCAGCGAACCGGATTTCCGCCGCATGGTGGCGAGCGACAAGATCGGCGTCTATGTCGCCCGCATCCCCTACAAGAACCCGACGACGCCGGAAAACCTGCGCAAGATGCAGCCTGAGCTGGAGGCCGCCGCCGCGCTCATCCTGCCGGACGAGTCGCTCGACGCCATCTGCTATTCCTGCACCTCCGCCTCGGTGGTGATCGGCGACGCCAAGATCGAGGCGGCGGTGCATGCCGCCAAGCCCAGCGTTGCAGTAGTGACGCCGCCGATGGCCGCCGTGCACGGACTGAAGGCGCTGGGCGCAAAAAGGATCAGCATCCTCACCCCTTACACCGCCGAGACCAGCCGGCCGATGGCGGCCTATTTCGCAGCGCGCGGCTTCGACATAATGAGCTTCTCTTGTCTCGGCTTTGAGGACGACCGCGAGATGGCCCGCATTGCGCCGGCCTCGCTCGTCGAACTGGCCGGCAAGGCAACCGATGCCGAGGCCGACGCGCTGTTCGTGTCCTGCACCGCGCTACGCTCGGCGCTCGCGGTCGCCGGCATGGAACGGGCCATCGGCCGCCCCGTCGTCACCAGCAACCAGGCCACTGCCTGGACCTGCCTGCGCCTCTGCGGCGACGCCACTCCACGCCCGGAATTCGGCCGCCTGATGACGCTGCCGCTGGGCCAGTCATGACGCGCGCCATCACCCTCAGCGACATCCGCGCCGCCCGCGAGCGCATTGCCGGCAAGGTCGAGCGGACGCCAACCCTGCAGTCGCAAAGCCTCTCGGATCGCGTCGGCCACCCCATCCACCTCAAGCTCGAGCACCATCAGACCACCGGTGCGTTCAAGCTGCGCGGCGCTTCCAACGCGATTGCTTCTCTGAGCCCAGAAGAAAGATCACGCGGCGTGGTCGCCGCTTCGACCGGCAATCACGGCCGCGCATTGGCGCATGCGGCGAGGCTCGAAGGCATCCGCGCCGTGATCTGCATGTCGCGGCTGGTGCCCGAGAACAAGCTCGACGCGATCCGTCGTCTCGGCGCCGAAATCCGCATCGTCGGCAACAGCCAGGACGATGCGCAGAAGGAGGTCGACACACTTGTCGCCGAACAGGGCCTGGTCATGCTGCCGCCCTTCGACCATGCCGACATCATTGCCGGCCAGGGCACGCTCGGTCTCGAGATCATCGAGCAGGTTCCGGACGCGGGTAGCGTGCTGGTGCCGCTGTCGGGCGGCGGGCTGGCGTCCGGTGTCGCCGCTGCCGTGAAGGGCGTCAGCCCCGGCACCAAGGTCATCGGCGTGTCGATGGCGCGTGGCGCCGCGATGAAAGCGAGCCTCGACGCCGGCCGCCCGGTTGAGGTCGAGGAACCACCGACGCTGGCGGATTCGCTCGGCGGCGGCATCGGTCTCGACAACCGGCTGACCTTTGGCATGTGCCGCGACCTGCTCGACGATGTTATTCTGCTTTCCGAGGACGAGATCGCCGCCGGCATCCGCCACGCCTATCAGGAGGAGCGCGAGATTGTCGAGGGCGCCGGCGCGGTCGGCATCGCCGCGCTGCTTGCCGGCAAGGTCGGCGTGAGCGGCCCAACGGTTCTCGTCCTCTCCGGTCGCAACATCGACATGGGCCTGCATCGCCGGATCGTTTGTGGTGAGAACCCCTCATTTGCGGAGCGTGCTGCATGAACCGGATGATGATCCTCACCGAGGCCGAACTGCGCAACATCGTTGCGCTGGATCTCGATGCCGTCGCCTGCGTCGAGAACGCCTTCCGAGCGCTTGCTACCTTGCCGGTGGCGATGCCGCCGATCTTGCGGCTCGACATTCCCGAGCATCACGGCGAGGTCGACGTGAAGTCCGCCTATGTGCCCGGCATCGACGGCTTCGCCGTCAAGATCAGCTCCGGCTTCTTCGACAATCCGAAGCTCGGCCTGCCAAGCGGCGGCGGCATGATGGTGCTGCTCTCGGCGAAGACCGGGCAGGTCGAGGCGCTGCTGCTCGACAATGGCTATCTCACCGACATCCGCACCGCCGCCGCCGGCGCGGTCGCGGCGAAACACCTGTCGCGGCCGGACTCCGCCGTCGCCGCGATCTTTGGCGCCGGCCTCCAGGCCGGGCTGCAGCTCGAGGCGCTGCGCCTCGTGCGGCCGATCGAAGAAGCCCGCATCTGGGCGCGCGATGCCGCCAAGGCCGAGGCCACCGCTGCCCGCCTGCGCGAGAAACTGGGCATCATGGTACGCGCCGAGCCGGACGCGGCAAATGCGGCTGGCGGCGCCGACATCATCGTCACCACCACGCCCTCGACCGAGCCGTTGATCAAGGCCGGTTTCATCGTGGCTGGCCAGCACATCACCGCCATGGGCTCGGACGCCGAGCACAAGAACGAGATCGCGCCGGCGATCCTGCGCATGGCGGATCTCTATGTCGCCGACAGCGCCAGGCAAACGCGGCGTCTCGGCGAACTGCATCACGCCATCGCAGCCGGCGTGATGGAAGCCGACGCCGATGTGACCGAACTCGGCCAGATCATCGCGCGCGATAAGCACGGCCGGCGCACGCCCGCCGACATCACCATCGCCGACCTCACGGGCACCGGTGTGCAGGACACGGCGATTGCCACGCTCGCCCGCGACCGCGCGCGGGCGGCCAAGTCTGGAACCATTCTCGAAAGCTGATGCTGGCCGCGGGGCCTAACAAACGAGGACCAAGAACAATGCAGCCTGCCTTGAAATTTTCGCGAGGGGAGTATGCGGAACGCCTCGCCAAGACCCGGAAAGCTATGGAGACCAAGGGCGTCGATCTTTTGATCGTCAGCGATTCCTCCAACATGGCCTGGCTGACCGGCTATGACGGCTGGTCGTTCTACGTCCATCAGGCCGTCATCGTGCCGCCCTCAGGAGAGCCCGTCTGGTATGGGCGCGGCCAGGACGCCAATGGCGCCAAGCGCACTGCTTATCTCGCCCACGACAACATCGTCGGCTATGCCGACCACTACGTGCAGTCGACCGAACGCCATCCGATGGATTACCTCGCCATTGTGCTTGCCGAGCGCGGCTGGGGCAAGCTGACCATCGGCGTCGAGATGGATAATTACTGGTTCTCGGCCGCCGCCTTCGCCTCGCTGCAGAAGCATCTGCCCAATGCCCGCTTTGTCGATGCCACCGCCCTGGTCAACTGGCAGCGCGCGGTGAAGAGTGCGACCGAAATCGACTATATGCGCAAGGCCGCCCGCATCGTCGAAGCCATGCACCAGCGCATCGTCGACAAGATCGAGGTCGGCATGCGCAAATGCGATCTCGTCGCCGAGATCTATGACGCCGGCACGCGCGGCGTCGACGGTATCGGCGGCGACTATCCGGCGATCGTGCCGCTGCTGCCCTCGGGTGCCGATGCCTCGGCGCCACATCTGACCTGGGACGACAGGCCGATGAAGTCGGGCGAGGGCACCTTCTTCGAGATCGCCGGCTGCTACAACCGTTACCACTGCCCGCTGTCGCGCACCGTCTTCCTCGGCAAGCCGACGCAAGCCTTCCTCGATGCTGAGAAGGCGACGCTGGAAGGCATGGAGGCCGGGCTTGCCGCGGCCAGGCCCGGCAACACCTGCGAGGACATCGCCAACGCCTTCTTTGCCGTGTTGAAGAGATACGGCATCGTCAAGGACAACCGCACCGGCTATCCGATCGGCCTGTCCTATCCGCCAGACTGGGGCGAGCGCACCATGAGCCTGCGCCCCGGCGACCGCACTGAGCTGAAACCCGGCATGACCTTCCATTTCATGACCGGCCTGTGGCTGGAGACGATGGGCCTCGAGATCACCGAATCCATCCTGATCACCGAGACCGGCGTCGAGTGCCTGGCCAATGTGCCGCGCAAACTGGTGGTGAAGGATTGAGCCCGATGTCCAGCCTTCGTCCCTCGCCGATCGCCCCGACCGTCGATTTCGACCGCGATGGCGTGCAGCACGGCTTCCTGCGCCTGCCCTACAGCCGCGACGATTCGGCCTGGGGTTCGGTGATGATCCCGATCTGCGTCATCCGCAACGGCAAGGGACCGACCGCCCTGCTCACCGGCGGCAATCATGGCGACGAGTATGAAGGGCCGCTGGCGCTCTACGACCTTGCCCGCACGCTCGATCTGAAAGAGGTCAGCGGCACGGTGATCATCGTGCCGGCGATGAACTACCCGGCCTTCCGTGCCGGCACCCGCACCTCGCCGATCGACAAGGGGAACATGAACCGCAGCTTCCCCGGCCGTCCCGACGGCACGGTGACGGAAAAGATCGCCGATTATTTCCAGCGCGAATTGCTTCCCCGCGCCGACCTCGTGTTCGATTTCCACTCCGGCGGCAGGACGCTGGATTTCGTGCCGTTCTGCGCCGCACACACGTTGCCCGACAAGGCGCTGGAGCAGAAAGCCTTTGACGCGGTCGCGGCATTCTCGGCACCGTTCTCGATGCGCATGATCGAGATCGACTCCGTGGGTATGTACGACACGGCAGCAGAGGAGATGGGCAAGGTCTTCGTCAGTACCGAACTCGGTGGTGGCGGAACATCTCGAGCCGAAACCGTGCGAATCGCACGGCGCGGCATTCTCAACGTGTTGCGCCATGCCGGCATCGTCGATGGTGCGGTCGAGAGGACTCAAACTCAGTGGCTCGATATGCCGTCCGGCGATTGCTTCTCCTTTGCCGAGGACGACGGAATGATCGAGACCATGGTGGATCTCGGGGAGACGGTGGAAGAGGGTCAAGTCGTGGCGCGCGTTCACTCAACCGGCCGCACCGGTAACGCTCCCCAGGAAATCAAGGCAAGACTATCGGGCCTGCTGGCCGCGCGTCACTTTCCGGGCTTGGTCAAAGCGGGGGACTGTGCCGCTGTGATTGGCGTTTTAGTCTCGTGATCATTTCGCCCTGTCCCAATTGCGCGCCAGTGCGCCGGCATCTCAGTTCCGGAACGAACTAGCTCCTCCGATCGCGCGCTGCCGCCGCGATTAACATGCGAAGAGCAAGATGGAGTTGTCTGCCAAGATTCTGGCAGACAACTCCATTGGTCTAGCTGGATGGCAACCAGGGCCTGGGCAACGACGGGTCAAGGTGCCCGGGCAGCCACGCCGTCGCCTCCAACCCCGACGCCCGCGCCAAGCTCATCGACAGGCCGCCGCCCGGCGTGTGGGAGGGGGCAGCTGCAGAGCGGATGCTTTTTGTCAGCAGACATGTGATCGCGTTGTAGTTCACCTCTGCGAACCGCTGCGCCGGTGCTACGGTGTGCCAGTATTCATGATCAGTCGGCAAGGATATGAGGCATGCCCAGAGTCACCCGCCGTACACTTCTTGCGTTCACCGCCGGTGCGTCTTTCGTTGAACCGACTTATGCTGAAGAGGAAGGTACCTCGCGCGAATTGCAGGCCCTGATCGCAACCCACGGGACCGCCTATGACGCGCTCCATAGGGTCGTCCACCAAGCGGACAGCAGCTGGCACGACCGCAAGAGTGCAGACCGAATTGAAGAGGAAGCACTGCTGGCCATCTGCTCCTATCCTGCGACCAGCCGAGGCGACCGCCGGGCCAAGGCCGAGTACCTGTTGACTGTTGAGTCACGGGGTGAACTCGACCTGCAAGAGCACATGCAGGCCATCTTGCACTCCATTGTGCGGACCTGATGGATCGCCCCTTCCCCGGTCAACCCGAAGGGCCGGGCAGGGGGGATCGAATGTGGGGCCCGATCATCCTCGAATGATTGCTCGTGGCGGATAGGAGCATCCTGTCGGTAGCGTCAGTCGTGCTGAAATTATTGAAAAATGTGGGGATTGGTAGCGGGAGACCGCTACATCGCGAGACCCAATATCGAAGAGGCATTCTTTTGCTATCGGAGGCACGCGGCTTAGTCGAAATTTTCCAATTTTGGGTACAGAGGTTAGCCGATAGCCTCCGTGAACCGCTTGAGCATAGTGGGACTGTGGTGCGCTAAGTATGTGCGTTACCGAGCACCGCCCGGAGCCCCGAGTCGTTCTGGCGGAGACGTTCCTCGATCCATTGCGCCGTGCGGTCGTAGGCCTCCGAAAACAACTCGGAATGCCGGCTCCAATCCATGAAGGTGCTCGAAACCTGCGGACAGACCAAGACATCCTCGTCGCCGACGGCAATGTCCTGCGGCCCGTGTGCCAGCATACTCGCAGCAATAACCTGAAGCATGCTCGGAACCTGCGGCAGGCGGGCACGGCCGAAAGGGTTCAGCAGGGCGACCGCCAGTTCCGATCTTCCGGGGATGCGGTCATAGTCGATGTGGTATTTTTGCGGTCCACTGGACCCAAAGCTCACGATGACATTGGGGCCGGTCTTGAGTTCCCTCATCTGTTCCAGCGGCAAATTGTTCATGATGGCGCCGTCCACCAGCATATCGCCGTCAGACGTAAAGAACGGCGGAAGGACACCCGGGAGCGAGCCGGATGCCCGAACGGCTTGCCAGAGTTTTCCACGACGGTGGACATGGGGCTGACGGCTGCTCAGATTGGTCGAAAGCGCAAAGAACGGAAGCCAAAGATCTTCGATCAGAACGTCGCCGTATTCCTCCCGAAGGGCTCGATCGAAGGCTTTGTGATCTAGAAGCGCGAAACGCGGCAAGGTGGGGCGCCGAAACGCCCGACTCTTGACAAATACGTTGTGCGTGCCGCGGTCGATCTGCTCCGCGTCCAACCCTCTTGCGAAGCCGGCCATCATCGCCGCTCCGGAACTCGTCCCGCCGAGATAGTCGAAGCGCCCGCCCGCCTCAACGAAGGCCTTGTAGACGCCCAGATGGGCGCTGCCCAGGGACCCACCCCCCGCCGCCACGAAGCCACGTGCTTTGCAGGAAATAAATCGGACCAGGCGCTGGATATCAGACGCGTCCTCCAGCGCAACATGATGATGCTGGCCGACATGGGGACGCTCATCGAGCCATGCAGAGGTGCCGGAGACCGCAGCCGAGCGATTGTCGTGAATCAAGACAAGCCGACCGGTCGATGGTGGATGGACCGATAGCGCCAATTCCTCGGATGTGTTCAAGCGAGGCGAGGAGGACGCGTTCGCTAGCAGCAGGACGGTATCGGCCTGGCGAATGCAGACTCGTGTCCATTCATTAGGTTCTTCATCGGCGACGTAGACAACGAATTCAGCTTGCGCCTCCAGTTCGTTCAACCAGTTAAGGACCGGCTGGTCGTCGATCGGACGACCTGCGAACTTCGCGTGGACGTCAAGCCGGGAAACGAACTGAGTGCGTGTGACCGCGCCGAACTCTTGCTGTAGGTGCCCGATGAAGACCGGTGAGATGCGACTTCCGCCGGCTGCGATGATGGCAAGCGTTCGGATCTTGGCAGGTTTCTGACGTGACAAAATCGGAGATTGCGTGGCGAACCGGCGCGCCAGAGATATTGTGACCGCCTCTCTCAGGTTCGGCAGAGCCTCGGCCGCCTTCTCGAAATGATTACGACTGATTTCAAGGACGATCGAATCGCGCGCTGCAAGTACAGTGGCCGTACGGGGCAGCCCTGCAAAGAAACCAATTTCGCCAACCAGTTCGCCCTGTGCGATCTCGGCGACCGAGCCAATCTGATCTCCTTTGTGTACCGTAAAGCGACCGGACAGCACGACGAAGAACCTGTCCGATGGATCGCCTTCGCGAACCAGGACCTCGCCGCGCCTTAGGACCCGACGGTCGGATTCGGCAGCCAAAGCCTCGAGCGCCAGCAACGACGCACGATCGAACATCAATGTCGCCGACAATAATCTCGCGGCGAGAGAATCGACGGAGGACATTTGAGCCATCCCGGGGACGCATTCGCTCCGGCAATTGTATCCCGTACCGCTCGTGTTTGCAGCGTCGCAAGGCCATGTCGCGTCCCATGTCGCACGGACTCGCCGATAGTCGCAGGAAACCCTTGGAAATCAACGGTAGCCAGTTGCGACATGCCGCGACATGAAATCAGCCGATCAGATGCATTCGATGGCACCTAAACGTCTGATTATTTTGAGAGAAATTTGGTAGCGGGAGCGCGCTACCGCCTTTCCCCCCACTCATCAGATCGGCGGTTCCGGCTCCGTTGTCTTGGATGAGGATTCATTGTGAATTGCCCGCAGCCGAAATCGTCAGACCGGCAGCCCGAGCTGCTTTCGAAGGCTTTTGTCGAATGCGGACGCGGGGACGAAGCGGCGCAGGAGACTGACCTGGCGCGCCATTTTGCCCGCCGCATAGCGCCTCTTGGGCGCGGGATCCGTCGCAGCCGCCAAAACGGTCTTGGCTACCACTTCGGGCGCATCGCCTTTCTCCATCGATTTCCGCACGGCTATGGTCATGCCAGCGCGCGCGGAGTCATAGACATCAAGCAACTGATCGGGGGCGGCCAGATTGTCCTCGAATGACGTACGGGTATAGGCGGGCTCCACCAACGACACGCGAATGCCGAACGGGCGCAATTCGTGATCGAGCGATTCGGAATAACCCTCAATGGCATGTTTGGTCGACGCGTAAAGCGCGAAATAAGGGGCGGGGATAAACCCCTGTACCGAGCTCAAATTAACGATTCTGCCCTTCCCTTGGCGTCGCATTGCCGGCAACACCGTGTTGGTCACGCGGAAAACGCCGAAGACGTTGACGTCGAACAGCGCCTGGGCCTGGGCGGTCGAGGATTCCTCCGCGCCGCCAAACAGACCCATGCCAGCATTGTTGACAAGCAGGTCGATGCGTCCGGCTTTGGCCAAAACGTCTTCAACCATTTTCGCAACGGACGCGTCGTCGGTCACGTCGCAGGTCAGCATGGTAACGCCGTCGGATTGTTTGGAGGCCGTGCGACGGCTGGTTCCGAATACGTGAAAGCCCGCGTTCCGTAGGGTGTTGGCGGTTGCGCGCCCGATGCCGGAGGACGCCCCTGTGACTAGGGCGACGCCAGGATTGGTCTTGTTCATGGAAATCATTTCCTTCTTTGCGTTGGATCGGGGTGGGAGAAAGCGTGAAAAGTCGGAGCAAAGGACGTCAGTCCTGACTGCCTCTGGCACTCGCGTCGGGCTGGTGGTTCCAGCGCCTGAACAAGGCGCTGGCATTCACGCCGCCAAAGCCGAAGCCATTGGAGATCGCGTACTCCATCTCCATTGGCCGGGGCTCGTTTGCGACGAAGTCGATGCCATCGGCGGCCGGATCGGGAGCGTTCAGATTGAGTGTCGGCGGCGCCACCTGGTCCCGGAGCGCCAGGATCGAGAAAATGGCACCAAGCCCGCCGGCCGCGCCCAGCAGGTGTCCGGTCGCGGATTTCGTTGCGCTGACAGCTATCGCGAAATCGCGCCCGAATACGCTCTTGATCGCTTCGATTTCACCCATGTCACCGACTGGCGTGGAGGTCGCATGCGCATTGAGATGACGAACCTCGCGCGCCGAAATCCCTGCCTGGGCAATCGCGATCTCCATGGCCCGGCGCGCACCGCCGCCGTCCTCGGGGCCAGAGGTGACGTGGTGGGCATCCGCCGTCGTGCCGTAGCCGACGAGCTCGGCGAACGGTTTTGCGCCGCGCGCCAGCGCATGGCTCAACGCCTCGATGACCAGCACGCCGGCTCCTTCGCCCATGACGAAGCCGTCCCGCGATATGTCGAAGGGACGCGAGGCTTGAGCCGGCGCCCAATTGAAGCCGGTTGAAAGAGAGCGTGCGGCAGCAAACCCGCCGAGACTGACTATGTTCATGCATGCTTCCGTGCCCCCGCACACGGCAATATCAGCCTCGTCCGCGCGGATGAGACGGGCGGCGTCGCCGATCGCCTGGATGCCGGCCGCACACGCCGTCACCGGTGCGCCCAATGGACCTTTGAAGCCATGACGGATTGAGATCTGGCCGGCTGCGAGGTTCACCAGGAAGGACGGCACCGTAAAGGGCGACAGGCGGCGGGCGCCACGCAGGTCGACAGTGCGCACCGCCTCGGTGATGGCGGGGAAGCCGCCAACCCCTGAGGCGATGATCGTTGCTGTGCGCAGGCGATCCGTTTCCAAGACAGGCTTCCATTTCGCCTGCGCAAGCGCCTCTTCCGCCGCCGCCAGCGCAAAGAGAATGAACCGATCTACCTTGCGCTGATCCTTCGCGGACAGGACGTCATCAGGATCGAAACCAGCGTCCGGATCTTCATCCAAGGAGGGAACCACGCCGCCGATCTTCGCCGGCAGGTCTCCCACCACATCGTCCGGAAGCCTACGGATGCCCGAACGACCGGCCAGCAGGCGCGACCATGAGGCTTCGACATTGGCAGCTAGGGGCGTGATCGCTCCCATGCCTGTAACAACAATCCGTCGCATCTATTCTCCTATCACTTGGGTGCGCCGACAGCGCTGCCCACGCCGTTCAAGCGGCGACTGCTGCGCGAACCTGATCGGTCGCCGCATCCAGAAAAGCCTGCGCAAGATCGGGATCGTTGACGACGCGCGAGAGGAGGACCGCGCCGACCATTGTCGAGAGAATGGCCTTGGCCTTGCCCCCGGCCTCATCATTGTCGGCCCCGCCAACCCAACTGCCGAGCATTTCAAGGTATTCCCTGATCCCGGCCTCGAATGACGCCTTCACCTCGGCGCCCTGTCTGGCAGCATCCGAGCCGAGCGCAACGACCGGGCAGCCGTCCATCCTTTCTCCGCGATGGCCCATGCTGAGATAGAATGAGGTCACTGCGTCGAGCGGATTCTCAGGGTTTGCCGCTGTTGCGGCCGACCATCGCTGGGTGGCGCTCTCCATCGCCCGCCTGGACGCCTGCGCGGCCAGATCCTCCTTTGACTCGAACTGCTTGTAAAAGGCGCCCTGGGTCAGCCCTGCACCCTTCATCAGATCCTTGAGGCCGATGCCGTCAAAGCCACGCTCCCGAAAAAGGCGGCTTGCCACATTGATCACGGTCTCGCGGTTTTCCGCGGCTTGAATTCGGCTCACGCGCATCATCGGTCTCCTTTTTTTTGATTGCGTTCGTAATCTATAATCGATATAGAAATCGAACGCAATCTAATTTGAGGCGAGGCGACGAGCGTGAAAAAGAGAACCGTTATCGTATTGGGATCGACCCTGACGGCGATGTCATGGGCGGCGGCATTCGCCACGTTTGCCACTCCCGCGCAGGAAGCCCCCTTGGTGACCGACCCAAGGCAGGAAGCGCCTTTCGTCAGACTTGTGTCGGCAGCGCCAGTGACCGGATCAGAGCGCGGCTTCACCGGCGTCATCGCGGCGAGGGTGCAGAGCAATCTCGGCTTTCGGGTTCCCGGCAAGATCGTGGAACGGTTGGTAGACGTCGGTCAGGAGGTCAAAGCCGGTCAGCCGCTGATGCGAATTGACGATACCGATCTGCGCCTCGCGCTTTCGGCGAAACGCAATGCCGTTGCTGCTGTGCGTGCAACAGTCGTTCAGACACAGCCGGATGAACGGCGGTACGCCAGTTTGCTCGCCAGTGGGTGGGTTCCAAGGCAGCGCTACGAGCAAGCGAAAGCTGCGTTGGATACTGCCCAAGCGCAACTTGCCGCCGCCGAAGCCGACGCACGGGTCGCCGAGAACGAGGCGGCCTATGCAGTTCTGTTGGCGGACGCGGATGGAACGGTGGTTGAAACGCTAGGCGAGCCGGGGCAGGTCATCGCTGCCGGCCAGCCAGTGATCCGGACCGCCAAGGCCGGCCCACGCGAAGCGGTTGTCGCACTTCCCGAAACGATCCGGCCGGCGATAGGCTCTGTAGCCGAGGCCAGCGTGTATGGTGGCGATGAGCGCCGCTATTCAGCGCATCTGCGGCAGCTGTCGGACTCCGCCGATGCCCAGACCCGCACGTATGAGGCGCGCTATGTGCTAGACGGCGAGGCTGCCACGGCACCGCTTGGCGCGACGGTAACCATTCGGCTCGCAAGCCAGGTGAAACAGCCGGAGGTTCAGGTGCCACTGGGAGCCGTGCTTGATGACGGCCGGAAGACCGGCGTTTGGGTGTTGGACAGCGCCACCTCAACCGTACACTTTCAGCCCGTCCAGCTTGTTCGTGTTACCAGCGAAACCGCCGTGATCTCCGGATTGAACTCCAACGTTCCTATTGTGTCGCTCGGCGCCCACCTCCTGCAGGAAGGCGCTCGCGTCCGGACTGAGTCCGAAAGTGGGAGCAACTGATGAGCTTCAATCTTTCCGCGATCGCTGTTCGCGAACGCGCCGTCACCTTGTTCTTCATCCTTCTGCTGGTGGCTGCCGGCGCCTACGCCTTCCTGATGCTCGGCCGGGCGGAGGACCCTAGCTTCACCATCAAGACCATGACGGTCACGACGGCGTGGCCGGGCGCGACGGCGCGCGAGATGCAGGACCTGGTCGCCGAACTGTTGGAGAAGCGCCTTCAGGAGCTGACTTGGTACGACCGGGTGGAGACGACCACACGGCCAGGTTATGCGTATATGACGATCACGCTCAAGGACAGCACACCGTCATCAGCCGTGCAGGAGGAGTTCTACCAGGCTCGCAAGAAGCTCGGGGATGAAGCCCGCAACCTGCCGCCCGGCGTCTTCGGCCCCTTCGTGAACGATGAATATTCGGATGTGAGCTTCGCCCTTTATGCGCTGAAGGCCAAAGGCATGCCGATGCGGGAACTGGCGAGGCAGGCGGAGGTGATCCGCCAGGATCTCTTGCACGTGCCCGGCGTCAAGAAGATCAACATCCTTGGTGAACGTCCTGAACAGATATTCGTGGAGTTTTCCTACGCCAAGCTGGCAACCCTCGGCGTGTCGGCACAGGACATCGTCGCTGCCTTGCAGCGGCAGAATACCGTCACGCCCGCAGGCTCGATCGACACCCTGGGGCCGCGCCTCTTCATTCGGGTCGACGGCGCCTATGACAGCGTTCAGGCGATCGCCGACACGCCGATTGTCGCTGGGGGGCGGACGCTGAAGCTCTCCGACATCGCAGAGGTCAGCCGCGGCTATGAGGACCCTCCCACATACCTCATCCGGCGCCAGGGCGAGCCCACCATCATGCTCGCGGCAGTTATGCAGGAGGGCTGGGATGGTCGTGCGCTCGGCAAGGCCCTAGAGGAGAGGACTGCCGCGATCACACAGACACTGCCGCTCGGCATGACGCTCGACAAGGTAAGCGACCAGGCCGTGAACATCACCTCGGCGGTCGACGAATTCATGTTGAAGTTCGCGATGGCGCTCGGCGTCGTGCTGCTGATCAGCCTGCTCAGCATGGGCTGGCGCGTCGGGATCGTCGTAGCGGCTGCCGTCCCTCTGACGCTCGCCGTCGTGTTCCTCATCATGCTGGAAACAGGCCGGTTCTTCGATCGCATCACGCTCGGCGCCCTCATCCTGGCGCTTGGTCTTCTCGTGGACGACGCCATCATCGCCATCGAGGTGATGGTGGTGAAGATGGAAGAGGGCATGGACCGCATCAAGGCGGCGGCCTATGCATGGAGCCACACTGCGGCGCCGATGCTATCGGGAACCCTGGTGACGATTGCCGGATTCGTGCCGGTGGGTTTTGCGCGCTCGACGGCCGGCGAATACGCCGGCAACATCTTCTGGGTCGTGGGGTTCGCCCTCATCGTCTCATGGATCGTAGCAGTGGTCTTTACGCCCTATCTCGGCGTCAAGATGCTGCCCGCGATCAAACCGGTCGAAGGCGGTCACCACGCTATTTACGACACGCGTAATTATCGACGTTTGCGGCGGGCCATCACGTTTGCCGTGCGCCATAAGTTCGTAACCTGCGGTATCGTTGGCATCGCCTTCGCGCTTTCGGTCGTCGGGATGGGCGCCGTGAAACAGCAGTTCTTCCCGACGTCCGATCGCCCCGAAGTGCTGGTGGAGGTTCGCCTGCCGGAAGGTGGTAGCATCGAGACAACGACCGCAGCCGTCGAGAAGCTCGAAAATTGGCTGGACAGCCAGCCCGATGCCAAGATCGTCACGAGCTATGTCGGTCAGGGCGCTCCGCGCTTCTTCTTCGCGATGGCCCCGGAGCTTCCTGATCCCGCCTTCGCCAAGATCGTTGTGCTGACCCCGGACGCCGAGGCGCGTGAGGCGTTGAAGAACCGGCTCCGGGAGGCGGTGGCGCAGGGTCTGGCGCCCGAGGCGTATGTCCGCGTTACGCAGCTCGTGTTCGGCCCCTACACGCCGTTCCCGGTCGAGTTCCGGGTCATGGGACCCGATTCCACGCAACTCTACAGCATTTCCGAAAAGGCCCTCGACATCATGCGGAGCGTTCCGGATGTGCAGCAGGCCAACCGCGACTGGGGCAATCGCACGCCCGTGCTTCGCTTCGTCCCGGATCAGGATCGGCTGAACCTCATCGGCCTCTCGCCGGCGGAGGTGGCACAGCAACTGCAATTCCTTCTCACCGGCATCCCCGTTACGCAGGTTCGCGAGGACATCCGCAATGTCCCCGTCGTGGCACGCAGCGCCGGTGGCGAGCGGCTGGATCCGGCGCGTCTGGCGGACTTCTCACTCGTGAGCCGAGACGGCCGCTCGATTCCGCTCGACCAGATCGGGCATTCGGAAATCCGTCAGGAAGAGCCAATCCTGAAGCGCCGCGACCGCACGCCCGTTGTCACGATCCGCGCGGACATCAATGAGGCGACCCAGCCTCCGGAGGTCTCCAAGCAAATCATGAAGGCCCTTCAGCCGCTGATTGCGTCCCTTCCGGTCGGCTATCGCATCGAAATGGGCGGCTCAATCGAAGAGGCTGAAAAGGCCAACACCGCGCTGGGCAAGGTCTTCCCAGCTATGATAGCCGCCATGTTGATCGTCATCATGCTGCAAGTGCGATCCTTCTCGACGATGTTCATGGTCATGCTGACGGCACCGCTTGGCCTTGTCGGCGTCGTACCGATGCTGCTCACCTTTCACCAACCCTTCGGGTTCAACGCCATTCTGGGCATGATAGGACTGGCTGGCATCCTGATGCGCAACACGCTGATCCTGACCGAACAGATCAAGGAGAACCGTGCTGCCGGCATTGATGACTATCACGCTGTCATCGAGGCCACGGTGCAACGCACACGGCCCGTCATTTTGACCGCACTTGCCGCTGTGCTCGCCTTCATCCCCCTCACGCACTCCGTCTTCTGGGGATCGATGGCCTATACGCTGATCGGGGGAACGGCGGCCGGCACGGCGTTGATCCTGCTCTTCCTTCCCGCGCTCTACACCGCGTGGTTCCGAATCAAGCCGACCGCGGATGAGATCCAGGAGGTTTCGACGGAGGAACCGGAACAGCGACTAGCGATGGCTGCCGAGTAGGGCACTGTTGTCGAGCCTCGTTTGTCTGCACGGGGCGACTGGCGGATACGTGTTGTCGATGTGAGTGAGAGTAATCAGTGTGGCTGACGGTAGCGGATGTCAACGTAACTGGTTGATCTTGTTGACCAAATGGTAGCGGGAGAGGGACTTGAACCCCCGACCCCAGGATTATGATTCCCGTGCTCTAACCAACTGAGCTACCCCGCCAGGGCGGCGACAGGCCCGAAATCTGCCTCAAATCGCAAGGCATTCAGGACGTTCACCAAGGTCGGCGCGGATATAAGGTTGGCAGGGCAAGCCTGTCAAGCTTCGATACGATCGCCCGGCATATTCGCGCAACCGCAAAAGCTTTGCCGGGCAGGCATCTGATCTGGGGCAGCGGGGTTGAGTTCGACCGGGCACGTCGCTATGTCTCGGCCACGAAATTCAAGAGTTTGAACGAATGAAGCCGCGCATTGCAGTCCTCGGATGCGGATACTGGGGCAGCAACCACATCCGCACCCTCAAGGCGCTGGGCGCCTTGCACGCGGTTTCGGATCTCAACCGCGCCCGCGCGGAGGGCTTTGCCAGCGAGCAGGACTGCCTGGCGATCGAGCCGGAGCAGTTGTTCACCCGCGACGACGTCGACGCCATCATCATGGCGCTGCCGCCGCAGCTCCACGCCGACATGGCCGTGCGCGCCATCGAGGGCGGCAAGGACGTGCTGGTGGAGAAGCCGATCGCGCTGACGGTGGCCGACGCCGAGCGTTCGGTTCAGGCGGCCAAGGACAACGGCCGCGTCTTCATGGTCGGCCATGTGCTGCGCTTCCACCCCGCCTTCGAGACGCTCAAGGGCCTGATCGACAATGGCGAGCTCGGCGAGGTGCGCTACATCCATTCGCACCGCCTCGGGCTCGGCAAGTTCCATACCGAGAACGACGCGCTGTGGGACCTTGCGCCGCACGACCTGTCGATGATCCTGGCGATCACCGGCACGGAGCCGATCGAGGTCAGAGGCGAGGGCGCGGCGCTGCTCGACAATCTCAGCGACTTTGCGCATCTGCACATGCGCTTTCCCAACGGACTGCGCAGCCATCTGTTCGCCTCGCGGCTCAATCCCTATCGCGAGCGGCGGCTGACGGTTGTCGGCACCAAGGCGATGGCGGTGTTCGACGATGTCGAGCCTTGGGAGCGCAAGCTGGCCGTCTATCGCCACGCGGTGTGGCAGGACAGCGGCCAGTGGGCCTTCACCACCAACGAGCCGTCCTATGTGGCGGTCGGCGAAGGCATGCCGCTGACGCGCGAACTCGCGCATTTCATGCAGTGCATCGAGACGCGGGCCGAGCCGCGCACCAGCGGCGAGGAAGCGATCAGGGTGCTGCGCATCCTGACGGCGGGCACAGTCACCCACACCGGATCTTCATCCTGAGCCTGGCTTAAAACCGTCCAGAGGATCGCGGCGATGCGCGCTATTCGGCGGGGATCTGCGCCGGGCGGGCGGCAAGCCGTGTCAGCATGGCCTCGGCCTCGGCGCCGCGCTCGGAACGTCCGATGAAGCCGCCGCCGAACACGCGCGCCTCGTTGCCGTCGTCGGAATAGAGCACGCAGGCCTGGCCGGGCGCGATGCCCGACTCGCCGTCGACCAGCTCCACCGAGGTGACACCGTCGCGGTGATGCAGCACCGCCGGGCGTGGCGGACGCGTCGACCGAACCTTGGCGAACAGTTCCAGCCCGCCGGCGGGCACGTCGGACAGCGGCCCGTCGCCCAGCCAGTTCATGTTGCGCAGATAGATCTTGTGCGTCTCCAGCGCCTCGCGCGGGCCGACGATGACGCGGGCCCGGTCGGCGTCGAGATGAACGACATAGAGCGGCTCGCCCGAGGCGATGCCGATGCCGCGGCGCTGGCCGATCGTATAGCGCAGGATGCCTTCGTGGCGGCCGAGCACGCGCCCGTCTATATGGACGATGTCGCCGGGATTGGCGGCGGCCGGCTTCAGCTTGGCGATGATGTCGGAATACTTGCCCTGCGGCACGAAGCAGATGTCCTGGCTGTCCTGCTTGGCGGCGACCGTCAGCCCCATCTCCTCGGCGATCGCGCGAACCTGCGGCTTGGACAGGCCACCGAGCGGAAAGCGCAGATAGTCGATCTGCGCCTGGGTGGTGGCGAACAGGAAATAGCTCTGGTCGCGGTCGGCATCGACCGGGCGGTAGAGCGCGCGATGGGCGCCATTGGCATGGGAGCGGATGTAGTGGCCGGTGGCGAGCGCGTCGGCGCCAAGGTCCTGCGCGGTTGCCAGAAGGTCGGCGAACTTCACCGTCTGATTGCAGGAGACGCATGGGATTGGCGTTTCACCAGCGACATAGCTCTCGGCGAAGGGGTCGATGACCGCCTTGCGGAAGCGCTCCTCATAGTCGAGCACGTAGTGCGGAATGCCGAGCGTCTCGGAAACGCGGCGGGCATCGTCGATATCCTGGCCGGCGCAGCACGAGCCGGCGCGATGCGTCGCCGCGCCATGATCATAGAGCTGCAGCGTGACGCCGACAACGTCATAGCCTTCGCGCTTCAGGAGGCCGGCAACGACTGAGGAATCGACGCCGCCCGACATGGCGACGACGACGCGGGTGTTTTCGGGGCGTCCGGGAAGGTCGAGGCTGTTCATGGTTCTTTCGTTCTGCGTGGCGTCTGAATGCCAATGGCCGGAATATAGGTCAAGCACCCGCGTGGCGCCAGCGTCTCCCGGCCCGGCCGAATTTTGCCAGCAAAATCAATATCCGGCGGCACATGTTTCAAATGCCAGCGAAAAGGCTAACGCGGCGTTCATGATCCTTACCTAGCTATTAGGGTTCGCTTAGGCAATTTTTAAAGCTGTGGCGGTACTGTGGCGGGGATTGGGTCTTTGAGTTTTTAGTAGAGAGTACGATGACCGATCTGGTTAGACCGCGAGTCAAGTATGTTATCGGGCCTGACGGCAGCCCTCTTACGATTGCCGATCTGCCGCCGACGAACACACGGCGCTGGGTTATCCGGCGCAAGGCGGAAGTGGTGGCTGCGGTGCGCGGCGGACTGCTAAGCCTCGAAGAGGCTTGCCAGCGCTACAAGCTCACCACCGAGGAATTCCTGTCCTGGCAGGCATCGATCGACGAATACGGCCTTGCCGGGCTGCGCACGACGCGCATCCAGCAATACCGGCACTGAGTCCGGCTTCAACGAACAAAAGGGCGCGGTAAGCCGCGCCCTTTCTGTTTTGCCGAAGCCATAGCCGGTCAGATGGCCAGCACCACCTTGCCGATCGGCCTGGTGGAAAGGAAGGCATGAGCCGCACCCGCCTGCGCAAGCGGAAAGGTCTGCGCCACATGCACGGCGAGTTTCCCGGCGTCGACCAGCCTGCCCAGTTCCACCAGCCCGTCGCGATCCGGCACCACCGACATGCGCTCGACGCGGATGCCGCGCGCTGTGGCCTTCGCCCTGGTGGCGTCGTGGACGTTGAGCAGCGACACAAGCACGCCGCCGTCACGCACGACCTGCAGTGACCGGTCGGCATGGTCGCCGCCAATCGCGTCCAGCACCAGATCGACGTCGTCGACCTTTTCGGCGAAATCACCCGCGGTGTAGTCGATGACCTCGTCGGCGCCGATAGAGCGGACGAAGTCGAGCTTGTCGGGGCTGGCGGTGGCGATGACATGGGCGCCATGGGCCTTGGCGATCTGCACCGCCAGATGGCCGACACCGCCCGCCGCCGCGTGGACCAGCACGCGCTGACCCTCCCTCACACCGCCATGGCGGACAAGACCTTGCCAGGCCGTCAGTCCCGCCAGCGGCAATGCGGCGGCATGGGCATGATCGATGCCTTCGGGTTTCGGTGCGACCTCCTTGGCCGGCGCGGCGACGAGCTCGGCATAGGCGGCCGCCTGCTTGGGAAAGCGCGGCATGCCGAACACCTGATCGCCGATCTTGAGGCCGTTCACATCGGGACCAAGCGCCTCGACGGTTCCGGAAATGTCCCAGCCGAGGATGAAAGGCGGCTCGCCGAGCAGCGGGTAGTTACCGGCGCGCACGGCGCCGTCGACGGGATTGATGCCGGCTGCGCTGACACGGACGAGGATTTCGCCGGCCTTCGGCGCCGGGTCCGGCTGATTGGCGATAGTGAGGACGTCGGGTCCGCCGACGGCATTTTGGGTAACGGCACGCATGAGAGGCTCCTCGATGTTGGTGTGCCGCTATCATTTGGATAGTAATATTCTGTTGTCTAGTATGTACCTTTTCTATATATAGGCACCTCATGGATAGTGAAAGCAACTGCCCCTTTGGCTACGACGCGTTCCGGCGGACCTGCCCTTCGCATACCGTGCTCGAAATGCTGGCCAGCAAATGGGTGTATCTGACCGTCTGTGCGCTGCGCCGGGGGCGGATGCGCAATGGCGAGCTGGCGCGCAAGCTCGAAGGCATCACACCGAAAATGCTGACCCAGACGCTGCGCGTGCTCGAGCGCGACGGGCTGGTGCGGCGCGAGATCTTTCCGGTGATCCCGCCACGGGTCGAATATGAGCTGACCGATCTCGGCCGCAACCTTGCCGGGCTGCTCCATCAGATACGGTCCTGGTCGGAAGAGCATGCGCCAGACATCAAGCAAGCCCGTGCCCGGGCAACAGGGGGCGGCCAGGCTGAGCTTGTGACGCTGGACTGAAACTGCCGGCCGCTTGCACCGGCCGGCTTGCGCCGCGGGAAGGGCCCGCAGGCCAGGGGTTTACCCGATCATGGCGCTGCGCCCGCCGAGCTCGGCGTCGCGAATCTTGGTGTCGCGCGATTCCAGCATCTCCGCCTTGGAAAGCTCCGCTTCAGCTTCGCCGAGTAATGATTCGGCTGTGCTTCGCTGCTGGGCGAGGTCGCTCTGGGAATTCCTAAGGTTGTCGCGGCGCAGGCGTGCCGCTTTGGCGAAGGTCGGATAGGCAAAATGGTTGATGTCGGTGATGCCGGCCTTCTTCTCCTCGGCGGCGATCTGCACCTCCAGCTCGACGGCCATGCGTTCGAACTCGGCGATCATCATGTCGAGCTGCAGCAGCTGCCGCCGCTTCTCATTCACCTGAAACTGTTTCAGCCGAACGAGGTTTTCACGTGACTTCATGATTCGGTACTCCCGGAAACGCACACCCGCACATATCGTCCAAATCCGCCCGGAAAGGCCCAAGCGCTGCCCGTATCCCCTGGCTTTCCCCCCACTATAGGAAACAAACTCCTAAAGTTTTTTGCCGTTGGTAACCATTCGTTTACGGGCATTGTTAATCATACGGCCGAGGACTTAAGGCCGGGTAAAAATTCCGGCTTTCGACGGGAAGCCGACCAGCGAGTCCCTGGAGTCACTTAGGCTGACTTATTAATGTGGTGCGTTAGCGGTTTTGGTCTGTGATTCGTTATTAGATTCAAGAGGGTGTAGAAAGGGGTTAAAAAATCTGGTATCGTCCTCGGCACGAAATTAGGTTTTGTTAACCATTCGATGGCACCTTCTGTTCAGGCAATCACTGCTCCGGTCCCGGACGGGTCGTGACATGGTCCGGCAGCAGAAAAGGGGAATGAAATGCGTGTTCTGCTGATAGAAGATGACAGTGCAACCGCACAAAGCATCGAATTGATGCTGAAATCGGAAAGCTTCAACGTCTATACGACCGATCTCGGCGAAGAGGGTGTCGATCTCGGAAAGCTCTACGACTACGACATCATCCTTCTCGACCTCAATCTCCCGGACATGTCGGGCTATGAAGTCTTGAGAACGCTTCGCCTGTCCAAGGTGAAGACGCCCATCCTGATCCTGTCCGGCATGGCCGGCATCGAGGACAAGGTACGCGGCCTCGGCTTCGGCGCCGACGACTATATGACCAAGCCATTCCACAAGGACGAGCTGGTGGCGCGCATCCACGCCATCGTGCGCCGTTCCAAGGGCCACGCCCAGTCGGTCATCACCACCGGCGACCTGGTGGTCAACCTCGACGCCAAGACCGTCGAAGTCGGCGGCCAGCGCGTCCACCTGACCGGCAAGGAATACCAGATGCTGGAGCTGCTCTCGCTGCGCAAGGGCACCACGCTGACCAAGGAAATGTTCCTCAACCACCTCTATGGCGGCATGGACGAGCCGGAGCTGAAGATCATCGACGTCTTCATCTGCAAGCTGCGCAAGAAGCTCGACGCGGCCTCCGGCGGCCAGAACTACATCGAGACCGTCTGGGGTCGCGGCTATGTGCTGCGCGAGCCGGAAGACATCCGCGTCAGCGCCTGACAGGCTCGTTCGATCGTTTTCAAACAAAAAACCCGGCTCAGGCCGGGTTTTTTGTTGAATGGCTGATCCTGGCCGGCCGTCAGGCGGCGATCTTCAGGACGCGGAAGCGTTCCAGCAATTGCGGCCGGTTGAACGGCTTCAAGAGGTAGCCCTGGGCGCCGGCTCGCTTCGCCCGCATGATCGATGCGACATCGACCTCGACCAGGGAAATCAGGATCTGCGGCTTGACCTCGCTTTCCATGGCGCGCACCCGGCGGATGAAGTCGACCGCCTGCATATCAGGCAGGCCGCCATCGACGACGATGACGTCCGGCATTTCGGCAGCGCACACCTCGACGGCATCAAGTCCGCTGGCAGCTTCGACCACGGTGAAATCGGAGCCGCCAAGGATGCGTTTTGCGACTTTCCTGATGACGCTCGAATCGTCGACGAACAGGCAGCGTTTCATTTCCGGGTCCTCTTTGCCATTCCGGCGAACCGGCAACCTCCGGGTAACCGTGGCCACCATAGGGCAATCTGGTAAAGAAGCGGAAAAGCCGTTAGGTAAAGTTTTTGCAAAGACGCGCCCTGTCCGCTTTTTCGTCGCGAACCCGACATGGATTGGCCAGTAAAACTTTCTTCGCCCGAATTTCGGGTTCCATCGCAAATATTATCTGCAATAAATACTTGATCTGTTCTTGCCGATGGAAAAAGGCAGTCAGGCCGCCGACAGCACGATTTCCTCGGCCGTCGCGTGGATCGATATCGTCATGTTCGCCTCGCGCGCCAGGAGCAGCGTGTAGTAGGGCTGAACCGAATGGGCGTCGATCGGCTCCTCGGGCTTGTGACCGGAATGCAGCTCCAGGAATTTCGGCGGCACGCGCAGCATCGGGCCGCTGGCCGACAGCGCAAAACGTGGCTCGGCGTCGAGATTCTCGAGCGTGACGACAAGCCTGCCGCCGCGTGGAATGGCGGCGTTGGCGACAAGAATGAGGTTGAGCAGCAGCTTGACCTTGTTTTTTGGCAACAGTGCGCGGGTACCGTTCCAAACCAGGTCCGGCTTCTCGTTCTTCAGGAAGGCGATGGCGACAGCCTCGGCGTCGCCGGTGTCGATCATCATGCCGGCGGAGCCGGCGGCGCCGAAGGCTATGCGGGCAAATTGCAGCCGGGCCGAAGCGTTCTTGGCGCTCTGGCGGATCAGCTTCATGGCGTCTTCGTCGGCACCGCCCTCATCGAGCAATTCAAGGCCGTTGTTGATCGCGCCGACCGGCGAGATGATGTCGTGGCAGACCCGGCTGCAGAGAAGCGCGGCTAGGTCGGGTGCGGAAAGGGTGAAAAGCTCGGCCATAGGCGAAGTCCCTGCTAAAGTTCACGTATTCACGGCCGAGCGATCAGTCGTTGCGCCCCGCCACACGAATCACGCGCTCTCCCTGGGCACTCTGAATACACAGCGCCTGTGCGTGCAGCAACAAATCCAAAATTGTCAGCGGCGAAAATGGTGCTTTCGCGCAGAAAGGCCCGGCCTGCGCGGCGTCTCGTGCCCGGAGGTGGGGCTTCCCGGCCTTCGAACCGCCATCTTCATGTGAGAGCTTAATGGTTGAAAAAGGATTACGGCATAGTTTGCCCGTGATAGTCACCTTAAGCGGCCGCCAAGAGCCGTAGGGGGTGCGAGGCGTCGGCGAAAGTGCTCCCTGACGGAGATTGGAAGCATGTTTTCCCGATACTACGACCGGAATCTCTTCCGCGTCATTTCCATGGCGATTGCCCTCATGGGCGTTCTCGTCTTCTCAACCTCCGCGCTGCGGGCCCAGGAATATACCGCTCAGGAGATCGTCGATTCCGGCCATAAGTTCTTCGGCGCGACCTCCGGCGGCCTGGCCACGGTCGTCGAGAAGATCTTTGCGTCCTACGGCCTGCCGAATGGTTACCTGCTTGGCGAGGAAGGGTCCGGCGCGCTGATCGGCGGCCTGACCTATGGCGAGGGCACCCTCTACACCAAGAATGCAGGCGACCATAAGGTGTTCTGGCAGGGCCCTTCGCTCGGCTGGGACTTCGGCGGCGAGGGATCGCGCGTCATGATGCTCGTCTACAACCTCGACGACATAAACAATCTCTACAACCGGTTCGGCGGTGTCGCCGGTTCCGCCTATGTCGTGGCTGGCGTCGGCTTCAACGTGCTGCAGAACAACAGGGTCCTGCTCGTCCCGATCCGGACCGGCGTCGGCGCCAGGCTCGGCGTCAATCTCGGCTATCTGAAGCTTACGCAACGGCCGACCTGGAACCCGTTCTGACAAGGTCATGGCGGCGCCAATCCGACAACAGTGCATCGGCCTGTTGCAGGTCCTGCCGCGGCATGCTCTTGCCGCGGCACTGGATTTCCGTCATGCCAAGGTGGCAAAGTCGAGCTTTGGCGGTCGCCGCCATCCATAGCGGATAGTCACCTTGGTTCAGTCGATCCTGTTTTTCGCCCTCGGCTTTCTTTGCGCCGGCTTCCTGGCACTGCTGGTCGCCCCGGCCATCTGGCGCCGGGCGGTGGCGCTGACGCGTCGGCGGCTCGAGGCTTCGATGCCGCTGACCCTGGCCGAAATCCAGGCAGACAAGGATCAGGTCAGGGCCGAGTTCGCGATGTCGACGCGACGGCTGGAGATGACGGTCAAGGCCCTCCAGGAGAAAGTCGCCGAGCAGTTGGTCGAGATCGGCCGCGGCCGCGAGGCGCTCAAGGGGCTGGCGGTCGAGCGAAAGGACAAGAACCAGGCGCTTTCCGACCTCGAGGCGAGGACCGGGGAGCTACACCAGCGCGAGGAGCAGTTGCACCAACTGTCCGAGAAACTGGCGCAGATGGAACGCATGCTCGAGAAGCGCGCGCTCGAGCTCGAAAAGCTGGAACACATGTATGACGACGCCAGCTTCGCCTCCAGCAACCGCCAGATCGAGCTGGTGGCGCGCGAATCCGAGCTGGACAAGCTCGCCAATGACATCGCCGTATTGCGCGCCCAGCGCAAGGAGGCGGACAGGCGCAGCCAGGAGACGGCGGCCGAAAGCAAGGCCGCCCGCGAGGCCCTGAAGGCGGAGACGAAGAGAACCGGCGACCTGGACAAGAAGGTCGAGCGGCTGCTCGCAACGCTTGCCGATCGCGAGGAGAAGCTCGACCGCCGCGAGAAGGAACTGGCGCGGCTTCGCGAGCGGGCGAAGGGCGAGGCCGCAGCGCCAGTTGCCGTCGCGTTGACGGTCGACGCTAGCGGCAACGACATCGACAAGGCGATCGCCAGGCTCGACGGTGACCGCGAGCGGCTGGAGGCGCGGCTGATGACGCTGGCACGCGAGAACAAGCGCCTCAAGATCGACCTTGCCGCCCGCGAAGCATCGAAGTCCGGTGCGGGCAATGATGCACGCAACGCAAGCGCTGCCTTGCGCGACCAGATGAACGAACTGGCGGCCGAGGTCGTCAGCCTGACGATGAAGCTGGATGGACCGGATTCGCCGATCGCCAAGGCGCTCGCCGCTCCGCCGCGCGAAGGCCGGCCGGCGAATGGGGAAAGCGTCACCAGCCTTGCCGATCGCGTGCGGGCGCTGCAAAAGGCGCATTCGCCGAACGGAAACTAGAGCGCGCCGGCACCCTGCTTGCACCTATGGCCGGGCATCACCACGTTTGGTGCCATGGTCCTCTACGCCGTCCTCGCAATTTGCCTGCTGGCTGCCTGGCACTTCCATCCGGTGCTTTTTGCGCTGTTGGATGCCGCGACGTCGCTGTGGAGCGCCACGGAAATAGCTGGCGACGCGCGATCGAAGGCCACCGGTGCTCCGGTGCCGCTGGCCGACGATATGGAGGCCTTCAGGATGGACGTCGCGCCGAGTGAGACCGGCACGACGCGCTTTGTCGGGAAACCAGTTCAACCTTCGATCAGGCTCACCCCTGCAGGCGAGACGCATCAGCGCGAGAAATGATGCAGCGCGATGGCCGAGGCGGCGGCGACGTTGAGGCTGTCGAAGCCTTGCGCCATGGCGATCCGCACGGTGCGCAGGCGGGAGAGCAGGCCTGCGGGCAGGCCCTCGCCTTCGGTACCGAGATAGAGCGCCAGCCGGGCGGTCCTCGGCGCATCGCGAATATCGGTCTCGCCGCGTGGCGACAGCGCGAATTGGCCAAAGCCCAGCCGGTCGAGCAGGGCGGTGAAGGTGGCTGTGTCGTCAAAGGATGCGAAGGGGACTTTCAGCGCCGCGCCGACCGACACGCGAATGGCTTTTCGGTACAGCGGATCGCAGCAGGTGGCGTCCATAAAGACCGCATCGGCGCCGAAGGCGGCGGCGTTGCGGAAGATCGCGCCCATATTGTCATGGTTGGCAATGCCGACCAGAACGACGATCAGCGCGCCGGCGGGCAAGCTGTCGAGCAAGGCCTCGGCGGACTGCACCTGGCCCCTGCTGCCGATCGCCAGTATGCCGCGATGCATGTGGAACCCGGCGATCCTGTCGATGATCTCGCCGGTGGCGACATAGACCGGAAGGTCGGCCGGGGCCTTGCGCAAGGTGCTGTCGAGACCGGCCAGCCGGTTTTCGAGGACCAGCACCGATTCGGCACCGAAGCGGCCGGCCGAGAAAAGCAGGTCGAGCACCACCTTGCCTTCGGCGACGAAACGGCCGTGACGGCCAACGAGATCGCGCTCGCGGATATCGAGATAGGCGGCGACACGCGGGTCGCCCGGATCGTCGATGCGGATAAGGTCCATGCGCTGCCCAGCCGATGATCAAATTGCCAGCGCGCAGCTCGTGCGTCCGTACGGACCCACAAGCTGCGCCCTGGGGATAGTCAGCGAGGTAAGGGGCGATCGGGCCTGCCGGTCAAGCCCCGGCGCGCCGCAGGCGATGGGCCATCTGGGACAGATCGCCGTCGCCGAAGATACCATCCAGCATGCGAAGCAGCTCGCGCGCGGCTTCGGACTTGCAGGAATAGTAGATCATCTGCCGGTCGCGGCGGGTCTCGACAAGGTCAAGTCCCCGCAGCTTCGCCAGATGCTGAGACAGGGCGGACTGGCTCAGCTGGACCCTTTCGGCGATGGCGCCGACCGACATTTCACCGTCGACCAGATAGCTCATGATCAACAGCCGTTTCTCGTTGCCCATGAGCGTCAGAAACGTGGCTGCCGATTCGGCGTTTGCGATTAGCTTGCTCGAGATCATCGATGCCCCATGTTTTTCAGCTCATCCAGACGCTATGGGGGCAATAGCGCCTGATTCCAAGAGTTCACGTATGGATGCGCGCTGCTGAATCAGCGCCACACCAAAGGGTAGAACATTTCTTCCAAATCTCAAGACTTGCTTTTGATTCAAGTCGATTAACTACCGTCCTTGTGAATAGCCGGCTGCGCGACCGGTCCTTGCCATGTCGACAAGGACCGGCCGCAACTCACGCGCGGCCTGCAGTGGCTCAGGAAAGAAGACCCGGCACACCGCATCTCCAGCCGCGAGATCCATGCCCTCGACGTCGAATCCGGTGGCAATCCAGCCGTCACCTTCGGCTTTTGCGAAGTGGCGCGCATAGACGGCGATCGCGTCGAGATGGTCGGCATTCATGTGGTCGAGTGCCGATTGCTCGCCATCGGCCAGTTCCTCGACAACCGGTCCGGCGATGATGAGGTCGGCACGGTCGAGCAGATAGGCCTTGCCGAAGCCGCCATTAAGGCTGGCGCGCTCGGGTTCGAGACGGAAAATCGAGAAGTCGCCGAGCCCGACGTAAAGTTTCGCCTTGGGGTTGCGATTGAGATAACGCCGCTCGGCGCGCGTATGTTCGGCCGAACCGCGCTCCAGCCGCCGTGCCCTGCAGATCAGCGTCAAACGCGGATGCGCCAGCGGATCGCCCTTGCCGGGTTCGCCGACGAGCAGCGAGCAGCGCGGGTCTGCAAGGATCGCGCCGGTGTGCGCCGACAGCATCGAGACCAGGATCAGCGGCGCGCCGTCACTGTCGGTGGCGACGCCGACCCGGCTCGCCAGCGGCGCTCCGGTCTCACGGTCGATCACCGCAAGGGCGCCGAAACGGGCGCTGCGGATCAGCGTCCCGGCCAGCCTGACCGCCTCGGCGTCGGTCTCGCGGATGACGTCTTGTTTCCGATTGACCAAAAGCGCTCCCCGTTTAAGCTGATTTTTCTGCTCCGCTTATCATCCGATCACACCGGATTTGACAAGGGCGGCAATCTCGCTCTCAGCCATGCCGAAGCGTTTCAGTACGGTCTGCGGCCGGCGATCATGATCGGCCGGCGCGGCGGCGACCGTCGAGGGTGTTTGCGAGAAACGCGGGGCCGGGGCAGGGCGCTCCAGGGTGCCTGATTTCACAAAGGCGCCGCGGGCGCGATTGCGCGGATGATCCCTCGCCTCCAGCAAGGACAGTACCGGCGCGACGCAGGCATCGCTCGCGGCGAAAAGCGCCTCCCAGTCGCTACGCGTCTTCTGTTTCATCCGCCCGGCGATCTCGGCGCGCATCGCCGCCCATGTCGTCCTGTCGTACTGGCCGTGCACGAAGCGCTGGTCGAGCGGCAGCAGCCTGGCGAATTCGGCGAAGAAACGCGGTTCGAGGCAGCCGACCGCGACATGGCGCGCGTCCGCCGTCTCGTAGGTGTCGTAGAAGGGCGCGCCGGAATCGAGCAGGTTCTCGCCGCGTGCGTCGCTCCACAGGCCGGCCGCCATGAAGGCGTGCACCGGCGTCGCAAGCATGGATGCGCCTTCGACCATGGCGGCGTCGATCACCTGGCCTTTGCCGGAACGCGAGCGCTGGAACAGTGCGGCAAGCACGCCGGCAATCAGCATCATGGCGCCGCCGCCATAGTCGGCGACGAGGTTGAGCGGCGGAACCGGCGGGTTTCCCCGCCTGCCGATGGCGTGCAGCAGGCCGGAATAGGCAAGGTAGGTGATGTCGTGGCCGGCACGATCCGAAAGCGGCCCGTCCTGGCCGAAGCCGGTCATGCGGCCGTAGATCAGCGCCGGATTGCGCGCCAGCGCCGTGTTTGGCCCGAGGCCAAGCTGCTCCATGACGCCAGGGCGATAGCCCTCGATCAGCATGTCGGCCTTTTCGGCTAGACCGAGCAGCAGTTCGGTGCCTTCGCCGCGCTTCAGATCGACACGCAGGATGGAGCGGCCGTGACGGTCGAGATCGTATTCGGCCGGCAGGTTCAGCAAAGCCGGACCGGAGCCGGCGCGCTCTACGCGCAGGACCTCGGCGCCCATTTCCGACAGCATCAGCCCCGCCAGCGGCACCGGGCCCAGGCCGGCCATCTCGATCACCGTCAGGCCGGCCAGCGGACCGGTCTTCCCGGCAGCGGGGATGCCGGCGTCCATCGGGCTATTTGGGCGCCATGCGGATGGCGCCGTCGAGGCGGATGGTCTCGCCGTTCAGCATCTGGTTCTCGACGATATGGAGCGCAAGTGCCGCATATTCGGACGGCTCGCCGAGGCGGGATGGGAACGGCACCGCGGCACCAAGCGAATCCTGCACCTCCTGCGGCATGCCGGCCATCATCGGCGTCCGGAAGATGCCGGGCGCTATGGTGCAGACGCGTATGCCGGAGCGGGCGAGGTCGCGGGCGACCGGCAGCGTCATGCCGACCACGCCGCCCTTGGAGGCCGAATAGGCGGCCTGGCCGATCTGGCCGTCATAGGCGGCGACCGACGCCGTGTTGACGATGACGCCGCGCTCGCCGCCTTCCAGCGCATCGAGCTTCGCGGCGCGGTCGGCGACAAGGCGGATCATGTTGAAGGTGCCGATCAGGTTGATCTCGATCACCTTGCGGTACTGGTCGAGCGGATGTGGGCCGTCTTTGCCGATCGTCTTCACGCCGATGGCGATGCCGGCGCAATTGACGAGGATGCGCGGCTCGCCAAGCTTCTGTGCCACCTCAGCGACCGCGACAACGCCGCTGGCGTCGTTGCTGACGTCACACTGGACGGCGATGCCGCCAATATCGGCCGCCACCTTTTGCGCGCGCTCGACGCCGACATCGAGGACGGCGACGCGAGCGCCCCTGGCGGCAAGGGCGCGAGCCGTCGCTTCGCCGAGGCCGGAGCCGCCGCCGGTGACGATCGAAATCTGGCCATTCGGGTTCATGCGGCGTCCTCCACGCTTTTCCCGGTCATGCTACGAAGGACGTCACGACGGCGCAACGGGAGACAGGATTAATCGAGGCTTCGATTGATCGGGATCAATCGAAAGTTCGATCGAGCGGGATCAATCGTCGCCGATTGACCCTTGGATCAATCGGCATGCGCCGACTGACCGGGATCAATCGGCATGCGCCGATTGACCCTTGGATCAGGCCATTGCCGGAACTTGCTCGGACACACGCGCCTGATCCGCATGGCCGACCTCGCCCACGAATTTGGCCACGGCGCCGGGTGTGATTTCGTGGTGAAGCAGCCTGTCGAGGTCGACCGGGCGCGGCATGGAAATCTGACCGCGCGGGAACCGCTTGAAGCCGAGCGGGCGATAATAGGGCTCGTCGCCGACAAGGATCACCGCCGGTGCTCCGGCCTTGACGGCGGCGTCGAGCGCAATCGCCACGAGCCGGCGGCCGATGCCGAGATTCTTGAAGGCGGGGCGCACGGCCAGCGGTCCGAGCATCATGGCGCGTCCGGCGCCGGCGGCGACGCGTGTCATGCGCACCGAGGCAATGACGGTATCACCGTCGACGGCGACGAAGGACATTGCGCGTTCGTGCCCTCCCGCCTCGCGGATCTTGTAGGCGGCAAGCACGAAACGGCCCGGCCCGAAGGCTTCGTCGTTGATGGCTTCGATTTCGGGATCATGCCCCGGGGTTTCCGGCAGGTATTGGACGTCGGCAAGGCTCATGGTCTTCGCGTTCCGGTATGCGAGGAAAGGTTTGCTGCAAGCGGCAGCGTTCGCCAGTCAGCGCTTCATCAAGCGCGGGCGCCCTTTCGTCGTCGGTCGAACCGGATCATGGCAAAGTCAAACATGCGGAGTTCCCGCTAGCATCAATTTCCACCCGCTGCAATCCGCCGTTTTTGTCGACCGTTCCGGTCGAGTGACGGTCTGTTCAGCACATCGCGCCTTCGCGATCGCAACCCCGCGCCTACATTGGCGCCAGGGCGTGAAGGAGATTTGCATGGGATTGCTTGTCGAAGGCAGGTGGCAGGATCGCTGGTACGACACGGCCGACAATGGCGGCAGGTTCGTGCGGGCCCAGTCGCAATGGCGTGACTGGATCACGCGCGACGGCGCGCCGGCGGAAGGCCGGGCGCGCGGCTTCAAGGCCGAACCTGGCCGCTACCATCTTTATGTCTCGCTGGCCTGCCCGTGGGCGCATCGGACACTGATCTTCCGGGTACTGAAGAAGCTGGAAGATGTCATTTCGGTCTCGGTGGTGCATCACTTCATGGGCGCGCACGGCTGGACCTTCCTGCCGCAGGAGGGCGCCACCGGCGATACGCTCTACGGCCTCGATTTCCTGCACCAGATCTACAGCAAGGCCGATCCTGCCTATTCGGGCCGGGTGACGGTGCCGGTGCTGTGGGACAAAAAGGAAGAGACGATCGTCTCCAACGAATCTTCCGAGATCATCCGCATGCTTAATTCGGCCTTCGACGAATGGGGCGACAAGAGTCTCGATTTCTATCCCGAGGCGCTGCGCGCGGAGATCGACCGCGTCAACGCGCTGGTCTATCCGGCCATCAACAACGGCGTCTATCGCGCCGGCTTCGCCACCACGCAAGTCGCCTACGAGGAGGCGTTCGGTGAATTGTTCGCAGCACTCGATACGCTGGAGGAGCGGCTGTCAGAACAACGCTATCTCGTGGGCGACCGTATCACCGAGGCGGACTGGCGGTTGTTCACCACGCTGGTGCGCTTCGACCCGGTCTATGTCGGGCACTTCAAGTGCAATCTGCGCCGCATTGCCGACTATCCGAACCTGTCGAACTATCTGCGCGACCTTTATCAGGTGCCCGGCGTCTCCGGCACGGCCAACCTGCACCACATCAAAGCGCACTATTACGGCAGCCACAAGACGATCAATCCGACGGGCATCGTGCCGGTCGGACCGGAGCTTGACTATGGCGTGCCGCACGACCGCGCGCGGTTCGGGAAAGCCGCCTAGGGTTACCAGTAGGGCGAGATATCAGCGCCCGAAAAAACTTCGGCGATGCGCCGCAGCGTTGCCGGCGTCGTCGCTTCCGGCAAGCGGTCGAGCGGGAAGAAACCGGCTTCGGCGATCTCGTGGTCCGGCAGCTTTGGCGACGCCTGGCTGAAATTCTCGATCAGATAGAAGCCGACATGATCGCGGTTGCTGGAGCGGCGGTTGAAATGCACCGACTTCAGCACTGGCGGCGCCGCCATGGTGATGTTGCCCTCCTCGGCAAGCTCGCGCGCCAGCGCCTCGACCAGCGTTTCGGCGACCTCGACGCCGCCGCCCGGCAGCTGCCAGCCGGGCACATAGGTGTGGCGGATCAGGAAGATGCTGTTGGCGGCGCGGTCGTAAACCAGGCCGCGCGCACCGAGCGTCATCGGCCGCCTGAGCAGGAAAAACAGATGGAACAGCCGTGCCCTGAGGCCCGGCCAGCCGGTCTGACGCATGGCCTGTTCGGGATCGAGTGGTTCCGTCACCGGGAGAACCGCCAGCGGGGGCAAAACCATGAGTGGAAAGCAGGCACGGGCTCGCTTATGAAAGAGCAATGTTCAGGCTCGCGCATATTTCCGATGTCCATCTGGGGCCGCTTCCCGGTGTAACCTATCGCGAACTCGCCTCCAAGCGCGTGGTCGGCTATGTCAACTGGCAGCGCAATCGCCGCCGCCACATGCACGATGCGGTCATCGACACCATCGTCGCCGATCTCAAGGCTAGCCAACCGGACCACCTCGCGGTCACCGGCGATCTGGTCAATCTGGCGCTCGACGGCGAGATCGAGATGGCCAGACACTGGCTGGAGACGCTGGGCTCGCCCGATGACGTGTCGGTCGTCCCCGGAAACCACGATGCCTATGTGCCGGGCGCCTTCGACAAGGCCTGCCGATCATGGGCGGCGTGGATGACCGGCGACGGCGTCAGCGGGCCGGTCGACCGCAACGCCTTTCCCTATCTGCGCGTGCGCGGCAATGTCGCTCTGATCGGCGTCTCGACGGCGCGCGCCACCGCTCCTTTCATGGCCAACGGCTTTTTCAGGGCAGGCCAGGCGCGACGGCTCGGCAAGATACTGGACGCAACGGCCGGCAGCGGTCTGTTTCGGGTAATCATGATCCACCATCCGCCGGTGCGTGGCGCTGTTTCCCCATACAAGAGGCTGTTCGGCATCGAGCTCTTCCAGCGGACCGTAAACCGGCATGGCGCCGAGCTTGTCCTGCACGGTCATTCGCATGACCCGACGCTGTTCTTCATCGGCCGGCGCGGCGTCAGGATCCCGGTCGTCGGCGTCGCCGCGGCGGGGCAAGGGCTTGGCGGCAGGCACCCGGCGGCGCAGTACAATCTCATCGATATCGACGGCGCAAGAGGCGACTGGCTGGTCCGTTTGACGCGACGCGGCCTGACCGGCCCTGCGATGCCGCCTTCGGACCTGCAGGTGCTTGAACTGGGGGCCGATGCCGAGGCACCGCGCCAAATGGTCAGAAGCTGACCTTGATGGCCGCGAGGCGGTCCCAGAACAGCACCAGCGACACGGCAAGCCCAACCAGCGCGCCGGCGGCGATCAGGCCCAAACCGGACAGGACGGCCGACCAGGCCTTGCCGCGCCGAGCCGCCCGCAGCGGCGGATCGGCCTCCGCCACCAAGGCGCGCTGCAGCCTCGGAACGGCATGCTCGACGCCGCCTTCCATCATCCGCTGGCGCTCGACGACACGCTCGGCCACATAGCGCGTCACCTGATCGGCGACGATCTTCATGTCGACCGATTCGGCGAGCACCACGCGGCCGATGCGCGTATCCTTGAGGAAGCGGTAGGTGCGGCGGTCCCGCCCCATGGCGACGTGGCTGACGGCGTCAATCCACAGGCGCGGCTGCAGGCCGGACGAAACGGCGAAGTCGAAATTGTCCATGTCGGCGGGCACCTCGGCGAAGACAGGCGCGAGCTCGGCGGCGAGTAGATCGAGCCGCATCCGATGCGCCTCGCGCATATCGACGACGACATCGTCGCGATCGGCAAAAGCGTTCTTCACGTCGCGGATGGCATCGGACAGTTTGTGCGATTGTTCGATCGGGGTGGTTTTCTCGCCTACGTCCTTCATTGGCGCTGCCTCGCGTTGGTTAACAGCGAGTTAACACAGTCGCCGGCAAAATGCACTGGCGAGATGGTGTCGAGGTCAGCTCGCCGCCGCGCCAAGCAGCGGACGCGCGCGCCTGCCACGGCGCCTCGTGTTTCGGCGCACGATGTCGGCGATCAGGTCGGGCGCCTCCTCGACGAGCATGTGGCCAGCTTCCAGCACATGGTGGAGGTGGAAATGCGCGGGCAGGTCGTCGGCTTGGGTGAATGGCAGCATGGCATCGTCCGTCCCCCAGACCACCATCACCGGCATGGCGAGTGTGTCCAGCTGTTCGCGCGGAATGGCGCCTTGCCGATCGTCCCTGGTCATGGCGGCGGCGATCTCGACGAGTTTCTGCAATTGTCCGGGGCGTTCTCGCATCTCAGCAAGCGTGTCGACGATGTCTTCCGGGGGCAGTCCCCCTGGCCCGGACATGGCTGCCATGCAGGTGCGGATCTCGTCTCTATCGGCGGCAGCGGCATAGCGGCGCAACAACGGCCCATTGATCTCCGTGCCGAATCCACCCGGAGCCAGAAGTGTCAGCGAGGCCACCGTATCAGGCTCGCTCAACGCCATCAGGGTCGCGACCGCGCCGCCCATCGAATGGCCGACGAGATGCACCTTTTTCCTTCCGCGTGTCGCCAGGTCGGCGAGGATCGCCTTGGCCGCGGCCCTGGCTGATGTGCCTGGGACGCCAAGCGAAAGCCCGTGGCCGGGAAGATCGTAGGCAATCGTCCGCATGCCTGGTGGCAGCGTCGAGATCACCTCGCGCCAGATATCGCGGCACCCGCCAAAGCCGTGCAGGAATACGACAATCTTCGAGCCGGCGCCCCGTTCGGCGGCGTAAAGGGATGGATCCATGAGTTTAATGAGTTACCGCATGCCCCGGCGACCGGACGGCCGTCCAGCGACAGATTGTGGCTGAAATGCTCTTTGTCCAGAGCAACGGCCAGTAAAGTTTTTGCGATCAGCCGCGCCGTTCCAGTAAAGTTCAGCTGGCGTTGCCCAGGCCTGCTGCACGCAAGGCCTCGACCAACCTGTCGGTGAGATCGGCGGGGTATTTCCGGTCGACGAAGGTCGCGCGCGGATTGGCGGCGAATTTCGGGAATTTGGCGACGAGCTCATCGGCCAGCTGGCCGGCCAACTGGTCGCGGCCGGCAGCCTTGGCGCCGATCAGGCGCGCGGCCAGATAATGCGACTTGGTTGCAGTCGTGCGCAACGATTCACTGGCAATGGCGGCCTGCCGCGTATCGCCCAGCATGAATGCGCCGACAAACAGGCCGTAGTCCCACCATGTCGGGTGGCCGCTGAAGGTTTCGACGGCGTGCGCCATGATGGGGGTGCCTTCGCTGTACCTGCCAGCGAAGATCAGCCCATAGCCGTAGGCCGCGGCCATGCCGAGATCGTAAGGATTGAGCTCGTGGGCCTTACGCATCCAGCGGATCGCTTCATCCGTGTTGCCGAGGCGCGAATTGAGATAGCCGTAGGCGCGATGCGCGTAGGGGCTGGTCGGCCCGATCTGCACGGCGCGGTGGGCAAACGACATCGCCTGTTCGATCGTTGCCCCGGAAGGGTAGGCGTAGTGATCGGTGACGGTCTCGAGATGCAGGGACGCGAGTTCGGAATAGACGAGCGACGATTTCGCGCCCTGGTTGGCAAGTTTCTCGAGGCAGCGATAGGCAGCCTCATGCGTCGCTGCGCTCTGATCGAGATAGTATCTGTCGTTGAGCGCCAGGCACTCAGTCAGGCCGGTGCCGATGCCGCTTTGCTCGATGTAGCCGTAGATCGGTCCGGAGGCCGGAATGGTCGAGGTCAATATGTTGGCGATGCTGTCCTCGACCGCGTCGGGCGCACTGTCCTCGGCCGTCAGGTTGCGTGATAGGAGCACCCGGCCGGTGGCGACATTTTGCAGTTCGATCGTGACGTCGCTTGGCGCGGGTCCGGGCAAGATGTCGAATACGAAGCTGGTGGCGTCGGCGGCCGGATCATGCGTGCCGTCGGCGTCGCGCCCGATGAAGTCTATCGTGTCGAAACCGGCAAGGCCGGTGCGCAGCGAGGCAGCCACGCGTGCCGCCTCGGGACCACTCGCCTTTGTGGCGATGTAGATCAAGGGCAAGGTCTCCACCGGTGGCGACGCGATGCTGCCCGTCGCGGCCCCTGTTTCGACCGCCGAGGCCGCATCCCCGCCGCCGAGCAAGACATCGCCGCCCTGGCGGAGGATGAGCACGCCCAGCATGGCGATGACGACGGCGATCGCGCCCCAGAAGAACAGCAGATGGCGGGTCAGCGACGGGCCAGGAGCCGCAGACGCGGCCGGCGACATCAGCGGCGCGGACTGTGCGGAAGCGGGCTCCTCCGGCAATCCGGGCGCAACGATGGCCGGCTGCTCGCCGGCCGGCAGGCGAATTGCGTTCAGCTCATAGGATGGAACATAGCCGCCGCGCGGAATGGCGATACGCACTGGTTCGGCAATGCCTTCATTGGCGAAATAGTGCTGCAGAAGCTCGCGCAGCCTGCCCGCCTGAACCCGGACCACGGCATCGGTCGACGGATCGAAATCGCCGTCCCGGCCGAAAACATCCATTGCGATGGAGAAGCCCTTGAGCCGGTCGGCTTCGCCGGCCTGCTCGCGCTCGACCAGATAGCGCAGCAGCTTTCGGGCACGCTCCGAGCGTCCGAACGTTTCGCTGGCAAGCAGTCGCTCAAGTGTCTCGCGCACTGCGGGGGCGGCAGGCGTGGCATGCTGCAAGTGTCGATCCTCTCGAATTCGGCACAGGTTGAGGCGCGATAATATAGCGATGGCACTGCCGCACAAGCGTACTTGTATTATGCGATCGCGTAAGCCACCGGATAATTGCCCATGGTTAATGCGCGAAGGCCGGAATCGCAATGCATGCAGGGCGTCCTGGAGCGCCGCGGACGGGCGCTCCAGGCCAGAGAGGATCAGCCGGCCTTGCGGCCGACGATGCGGTTGGCGGCCGAAACAACCGCTTCCAACGAGGCGGCGACGATGTTGGTGTTGATGCCGGCGCCGAACAGCTTGCCGCCCGGATATTCCATCTCGACATAGGAGATCGCCGAGGCGTTCGAACCGCGCTGGAGCGAATGTTCGGAATAGTCGAGCACGGACATCTCGACGCCGACATGGCGTGACAGCGCGTCGACGAAACCGTCGATCGGGCCGGTGCCGGTGCCGGTGATGGTCATTTCCTTGCCCTTGTCGAGGATCACCGCCTCGATCACGCGCCGGCCTTTCACCTCAGTGTCGGGATAGGTGTGATGGTCGATGAATTTCATCCTAGCGCCGGGCTGGTCGACATAGGTCTCAAGGAAGCGCTCATGGATGCGCTTGACCGGCACCTCCTTGCCCTCGGCGTCGGTGATGGCCTGGATCTCCTGGCTGAACTCGATCTGCAGGTTGCGCGGCAGATTGAGGCCGTAGTCGGCCTGCAGCACATAGGCGATGCCGCCCTTGCCGGATTGCGAGTTGATGCGGATGATCGCCTCGTAGGTGCGGCCGACATCGGCCGGGTCGATCGGCAGATAGGGCACTTCCCAGAGCGGCTTGTTGGCCTTCTTCAGCGCCTTCATGCCCTTGTTGATGGCGTCCTGGTGCGAGCCGGAAAAGGCCGTGTAGACCAGTTCGCCGACGTAAGGGTGGCGCTCGGGGATCTTCAGCTGGTTCGAATACTCGTAGACGTCCTTCATCCGGCTGATGTCTGAGCAGTCCAACTCGGGATCGACGCCTTGCGTGTACATGTTGAGCGCCAGGGTGACGATGTCGACATTGCCGGTGCGCTCGCCATTGCCGAACAGTGTGCCTTCGACGCGGTCAGCGCCGGCCATCAGGCCGAGCTCGGTGGTGGCGATGCCGGTGCCGCGGTCATTGTGCGGGTGCAACGAAATCAACAGGTTCTCGCGGTTGTCGAGGTTGCGGCACATCCATTCGATGCGGTCGGCATAGATGTTGGGCGTCGACATCTCGACCGTCGAGGGCAGGTTGATGATCAGCTTGTTGTCGGGCGTCGGCTTCACGATCTCGGTGACGGCGTTGCAGATTTCCAGCGCGACTTCGAGCTCGGTGCCGGTGAAGCTCTCCGGCGAATATTCGAAGCGGTAGCCGCCGCCGGCCCTGGCCGCCATGTCGGTGATCATCTTGGCGGCATCGGTGGCGATGCGCTTGATGCCGGCGACGTCCTTCTCGAAGACGACGCGGCGCTGCAATTCGCTGGTCGAGTTGTAGAAATGCACGATCGGGTTGGTGGCGCCCTTCAGCGCCTCGAAGGTGCGTGTGATCAATTCGGGACGGCACTGCACCAGCACCTGCAGCGAGACATCGGCTGGCACGTTGCCTTCCTCGATGCACCAGCGGGCGAAATCGAAATCGGTCTGCGAGGCCGACGGGAAGCCGATCTCGATCTCCTTGAAGCCCATGTCGAGCAGCAGGCCGAACATGCGCGCTTTGCGCTCGTGGCCCATCGGGTCGATCAGCGCCTGGTTGCCGTCACGCAGGTCGACCGAGCACCAGATCGGCGCCTTGTCAATGACCTTCGACGGCCAGGTGCGGTCGGTGAGGCCGACGGTCGGGTAGGGCTGGTATTTGCGGGCGGCGTCCGACATGCCCTTCGCGGCATGATCGGCGCCGATGTCTTCTCGTGCGTTCATCGTCGTCTCTCCCGGCGGCTCGCGGACCCGCCTTCAGGCGGATTTGGTGCCGAGCGGCGCCTTTACCAAAGTTTCGTTCGCTTGATGTGACTTGCCAATTGGCCAAGGAGCGTGCGCGTCAGCGGCGTTTCGACCGCCGGGCGCTCCTTCAGCGAACCCGGCGATCGCCGATAAGGCCGAGAAGAAGCAGGGTCGAATGCAGCGCGCGCACGGTCTCGCCGGCAAAGCCAGCCGGACGGGAAGCGACGGAAGAGGCGCGCGTGTTCATGGCGGCTCTCATACAGGAGCGGCCTCCCCGAGGCAAGTGGGCCGTGCCTTGGCCTGCGGCAGGTGTCCTCTTTCGCGCAGGCTGCAAATGCGCCAAAGTTGAGGTTCGACGGGGCCGCAGTGCCTCGCTGCAGGGGGAGGTCGTCCGTGAATTTCGTGTTCTTCTCGCCGCATTTTCCCGCCAACGGCGCCGATTTCTGCGACCGGCTGAAGAAGGCCGGCGCCACCGTGCTCGGCGTCGGCGATGCGCCCTATGAGGCGCTGAACGGAAAACTGAAGGTGGCATTGTCGGAATATTACCGTGTCGCGGACATGGAGGACTACGATGCCGTGTTCCGGGCCATGGGCCATTTCATCCACAAATGGGGGCGTATCGACCGTTTCGAGTCGCTCAACGAGCACTGGCTGGAGCTGGAAGCCAACATCCGCACCGATTTCAACATCTTCGGCACGAAGCTCGATTTCGTGAAGAACCTGAAGCGCAAGAGCCGCATGCGCGCCTTCTTCCGCAAGAGCGGCGTCGAGACCATTCCGCAGCGCAAATGCTCCGACCGCGCCGGCGCCATGACCTTCATCCGCCGCGTCGGCTACCCGGTGGTGGTGAAGCCGGATTCGGGCTCCGGCGCCTCGAACACGTTCAAGATCTCCAACGCAAAGGAACTCGACCAGTTCTTCCGCGACAAGCCGGAGGACGTGACCTTCGTCATGGAGCAGTTCATCGAGGGGCTGGTGGTGACCTTCGACGGGCTGGTCAACCGCGCCGGCGAGGTGGTGCTGGCGGCCAGCCACCGCTACGACCAGAGCATCATGGAGGCGGTCAACCACGACCGCCACATGAGCTACACCTGCTTTCCCGAGATCACCCCGGCGGTGGAGGAGGCGGGCCGCAAGATCCTGAAGGCGTTCGACGTGCGCGAGCGCTTCTTCCACATCGAACTGTTCGAGACCAAGGACAAGCGCATCATCGCGCTCGAGGTCAACATGCGCCCGCCCGGCGCCTGGATGACCGACGCCATCAACTATACGTTCGACATCGACGTCTATGCCGCATGGGCCGACATGGTGGTCAAGGATGCCGCCGGCGGACCTTACAAGGGCAAGTATTTCACCGCCTATGCCAGCCGCAAACGCCACATCGACTATTTGCACAGCCATGAGGACGTGCTAGCCGCCCACGGCGACAAGATCGTCCACCACCAGGCCATCGAAGAGGTTTTCAGCCGCGCCATGGGGAACTACGCCTATCAGATGCGCTCGAGGGACCAGAAGGCGTTGCGCCAGGCGGTCGACTACATCCACGCGGAAAAGGCCTGAGCGATGGACGTCTCCTATCACAAGGGGTTTGCCCGCAATCTCGGCCGCGACATGGAGTACAAGCGCTACGGCCATGCCGGCCGGCCGGTGGTGGTGTTCCCGACCTCGCAGGGGCGCTTCTACCAGTTCGAGGATTCCGGCGGGGTTGGCGCTCTGGCCGACTTCATCGACACCGGCCGCATCCAGCTGTTCACGCTCGACGGCATCGATTCGGAATCCTTCTTCGACAAGCATGGCGATCCGGCGCACCGCATCGGTCGCCACGAAGCCTATTTCCGCTATGTGCGCGAGGAAGCGCTGCCGGAACTGCAGGCGGTCGCCGCCAAGGCCAATGGCGGACGCAATCTGAAGCCGCTGTTTTCGGGCTGTTCGATGGGCGGCTACCACTCGTCGAATTTCGTCTTCCGCTTTCCGGAACTGGCGAGCGGCGTGATTGCGCTGTCGGGCGTGTATTCGACCCGCGATTTCTTCGGCCGGACGCTCGAGGGCAACATCTTCTTCAACTCGCCGCTCGACTATCTGCCGGGCATCGTCGACCAGAAGCTGCTCGGCCGGCTGCGGGCGCTACGGCTGATCTTCTGCTGCGGGCAGGGCGCATGGGAGGAGCGCATGCTGGTCGAAACGCGCGAGCTGGAACAGGTGCTGCGCGACAAATCGATTCCGGCCTGGGTCGACTATTGGGGCGGCGACGTCAGCCATGACTGGCCGTGGTGGCACAAGCAGCTGGTCTATTTCTTCGGCCGCTGGCTGGACGAGGACCTGATGAAGCGGCTGGACTAGGATGCGTTGATATTCGGGTGATGCCGGCCTGCCACCTTGTTGACGAGCAGATCGACAGGGCCGAGCCTAACCGCCGCGCACTTTTCCTGGAATTGCTTTTGCATTGGATATCAAAAATCAGTCCCTGACGTTTCTAGCCACCAGCCTGGCTATGCTTGGCCCAATGAGCAGCACGACGAGGAAGCGTGCCGACTGCAGCGCCATGACGAAGGAGATGTCGACGTTCTGCGCCGCGGCGGCGATGATGGCGACACTGTCCATGCCGCCGGGGCTGGTCGCCAGATAGGCCGTGAGCGGATCGATGCCGAGCACGCGGCTGATTACGAATGCCATGCCGCCGCAAAAGGCGATCAGCGCCACGATCGAGCCGACGATCTGCGGCAATGCGCGGGTCGCATGGCGCAGGATCGGCCGGGTGAAGTTCAGTCCGATCGACCAGCCGATCAGGCCGTAGCTGACGGCCAGCAGCCATTGCGGCAACTGCATATCCACGCCGAAGCCGAGATGGACGATGGTGCCGAGGATGAAGGTGCCAAGGAAGAACGGCGACGGCAGCCGGCAAAGCCGGCCGAGCAGGCCGCCGACCACCGCCACGCCGAGCATGGCGGCAAAGGCGGTCCATTCGATCGGCGGGAACCAGACGATGGTTGGGGATTCGACGCCCGACGTGTCGACCCACATGCGCGCGATCAAGGCAGCGGTCATCGAGACGAAGATGACGCGCAGATACTGCATGAAGGCGACGAGCCGTTGATCGGCGCCGAAGGCGCCGGCCATCAGCACCATAGCGGTGGCGGCACCCGGCGAGGAGCCCCAGACCGCCGTCGTGCCGGGCAGGATGCGCCAGCGGCTGATCAGCCAGCCTAACAGGCTGGAGGCGGCGACGGTCGCCATTACCGCGCCAAGGAACAGCGGCCATTCCTTGTAGAAGACGGGAAAGATGTCGGCGGAGATCGAGGCCGCAACGAGACAGCCGACGACGGCCTGCGCCGAGCCGAACAATGGGCGCGGCACGCGCACCGTGGCCCCGTTGGTGCCGGCGAGGATCGCCGCCAGCATCGGGCCAATCAGCAGCGCCGCCGGCAAGGCGGCGACTTCCAGCGCGCCGGCGAACAGCAGCGAGAACACCAGCAGCACCAGCCACTGCCGGGGCCGACGCAGTCGCGCCATGCGTTCAACGGGCGGTTGTTCCGTTGGGGAGTCCATATCCGGCTCTTAGACCGGGCACGGGCAAATGCGAACCCGCCTTGTGGAGAAAATGATTGGCGTCTTCAGCCAGCCTTTTCGGCGGGCAGGCCGAAGCCGCCGACAGGATGGGTCTCGACCTGGAATTCGAAGCCGGCGATGAAAGGCCGCGCCTTGGCGATCGCCGCCTGGACTTCCGGCAATTGCAGCGAAGCCTTGTGGCTCGCCTGATCGGTCCACACTTCGGTGACCCAGATGGCGTCGGCGTCGGCCGGGTCGGTGGCAATGATGTAGTTCAGGCAGCCGGGGAGCGCGGCGGTGCTTTCGCGCAGCACGTCCATGACCGCGTCGCGTTGGCCGCGCGCCGCCCGCATCTTGCCGATCAGTCCGTACATTCCTTGTCTCCCCTCTCAGCGTTTGGCGTTTGACCAAACGCCAAGCGCTTCAGATCTCCGTTTGTGCATGTCGTCGTCCCCAAAACCGCTGCGCACTTTTGGGCGACATGCCTAGGTTGCTCGACCAGAGTATGCAGTCGGCGCGTCACGGCATCAACTGGCCGCCATTCACCTCGATCACCTGGCCGGTGATGTAGCCGCTGAGCAGGTCGGACGACAGGAACAGATAGGCGCCGACGCAATCCTCGGGCGTGCCGGCGCGGCCCTGCGGAATGGTGGCGACCATGCCCTTGATCTGCTCTTCGGTCGAATAGCGCTCGTGGAAGGGGGTCAGGATGGTGCCGGGCGCCACGGCGTTGACGCGGATGCCGAAGCCGATCAGCTCCTTGGCCATGCCGCGCGTCACGTTGGAGACGAAGGCCTTGGCCGAGCCGTAGAGGCCGGCGCCGCCGCCGGCGCCGTTGCGGGCGGCGATGGAGGAGGTGTTGACGATGAAGCCGCCCTGGCGCTTCAGCCACGGTATCGCCTTGCGCGAGGCGGTCAGCACGGATCGCGCATTGAGGTCCATCACCGCATCGTAATGCGCCTCGGTCTGGTCGGCATAGGCAACCCGGCCGAGCATGCCGCCGGCATTGTTGACGAGACCGTCGAGCCGGCCAAAATGTTCGGCACTTTCCTCGACGACGCGCTCGACATCGGTGGGCTTTGAGAAGTCGCCCTGGGTCAAGAAGATCTCGCCGCCGCTGTCGCGTATGGTTCCGGCAAGCTTTTCGGCGGCCTCACGGCTTGAATTGTAGTGCAGTGCGACGCGGCATTTCTGCGCGGAATAGGCGCGGGCAAGCGACGCGCCGATCCCGGTCGACGCGCCGGTGACGAGCACCGCCTTGCCGGCGAGGTCGGGAATGACAAGTGTCGTCATGTTGGCTGGTCTCCGAAATCCCCGCGCCTTTCGTAGGCCATCGGCGCCCAGGCGTTCAAGCCCGATCGCCGTCAAGGCCGGAGATAGACGTAACCCTGGCGCTGCAGTTCGGCGAGCTTGACGACGCCGCCCTTGTCGGCGACTTGGAAGCCGTCGAGCAGGTCGGCCAGTGTGATGTCCATGCCATGCATGGTGTTGCCGCAGGCCTGCGGAACGAGCCCCTGCTGGACAAGGCCGGCAAAGCGGCTGGACGTCGCGCCGGAAGCGGCTTTCGCCTTGAAGGCCGCAAGGGCCGGCCCATGCACGACAAGCACGATGTCGACATTGTCGCCGGTGCCTTCATAGTGGTTCTTGATGTTGCCGAGGACGAAATTGACCTTGTCGACGTCGCTGAGGTGATAAGCGACCTTCAGCCTTTCTTCGTCCGTGGCGGCCGCTTTGACCTGGCGCAAGCCGACGAGGCCTGCGGCTCCGGCCAGGCCGGCGCGGAAAATATCACGGCGCAGCATCGCATCCTCCTCGATCCGGCGGCTCCCGCAATTTTGCATGGTCCGGACTTCGCGCCTAGACTAGCATAAGTTGCGTCAGCGTCTTGCGGTGCGAGGAGGGATCACATGACGTCGAGGATGGTGGTGGCCATTGCTGCGGGTGCTGCGTTGTTCCGCGTCGGCGCGGCGCTTGCCGACGATGCCCCCAAGCTTCCCGAACTCAGCCCCAACGGCGCTGATGCCTGCTTTGGGCGTGTCTACGATGCCGCCCATCTCAAGGCGCATCCGAAGCAGAAGGTGGCGCGGATCTTCTTCTTCTATGGCCACGACCCGGTCAGCCGTCCGAACGAGGAGCCCATGGCAAACGCCGACACCTCCTACAACGGCTTTCTCACCACCACGGTGCGCGGCGCCAAGAAGCCGGAATGGGCCGCCGGCTGGTGCAACAAGGAGGATCCGAGCGACAAGGCGAGCGGCATCCGCTGCGGCATGGAATGCGACCGCACGCTTGCTTCACTGAAGGTCGACGACAAAGGGCGGCTGATCGTCTCCAACGTGCAGCCCGATGTCTATCTCGACGCGGGCGCCGAGGAGGATCTCGGCACGGCGCAATACAACAAGCAGGCGCTGGGCAGCGAGGACGACAATTTCCGCCTGGACCCGATGCCGGCCGCGACCTGCAAGGCGGAGTTCGCGCGCATCGATCCGATCGATCCGGCGCTCGGAGCCCCGCTGCGCGAGCGGCTGAAGCCCGACCAGCCCTTCTGCTACGGCCGCGACTACGACGCCGCGCATCTCGCCTCGCATCCCGACCAGGTGACGCAGTCGATCCGGGTCTTCCGCGGACCGGTTGAGCTGGCCTCCTTTGCTGCCGGCGGCGACGTGGCCAACTGGCCCGATGGCGCCGACATCGCCGTTTCGGTGACGACCAGGCAAAAGTCGGGCAAGGTCACGCAGACCTATGCCTGCCAGGGCGAGGCCGACCAGTGGCGCTGCTCGGCAAGCTCGAAGATGAGCGACTTTTCCTGCGACATCTCGCAGAAGGAGATTTTCCTCAAGCGCGGCGCCAATGGCACCATGATGTTGGCCAACCCCAACAGCGCGCTTGCCATCGTCGACCTCTGTTCGAAGGCAGCTGAGGGCAAGACGACGTCCGACGACAAGGTTTATCGGCTGAATCCGATGCCGCAGTCGGCCTGTTCGCCGTAACCAGCGCTTCGTCATTCTATGGCGGAGCAAGGAGCGAAGCGACGCGGCGCAGACCGTAGAATCCTGTGTGTTTGCTCAGTCCTATGGTTGAAGTGGGAAGGAGGCCGAGAGGATCCTGGTCGTCCCTTCGAGGACAGGCCGCGGCATGGCTCGGTCCCTTCCCACCAATGAACCATCAACCTGAACAGTTGCACGGGGCTGTCTTCAGCAGACCCCGCACCACAGGAAGAGGCATGGCCATGATAGTGCAGAACTATGTCGGCTGCGACATCTCCAAAGCGAGGCTCGACTTCTTTGATGAGGCAAGCGGCCGCTACCAGCGGATCGCCAACCAGGCTGAAGCGATAGAAGCCTATGTGGCAGGCCTTTGCGCTGGTCGTGACTTCGTTGTCATGGAGGCGACCGGGGTCCATGACCGGCTGCTGCGCCATGCGCTGGGCAAGGCCGGCATTGCGTTCTCGCGGCACAATCCGGCGCACACCCACCACTACGCGAAGTCGGCGACCCAGCGCGCCAAGACCGATCGTCTCGATGCCCGGATGCTGAGCAGCTACGGTCGTCGCTACCAGCCTGCGGCCGAGGCGGCACCTTGCGAGAAAGGCGAACGCCTTCAGTCGCTTGCCCGCCACCGCGACCATCTTGTTGAGATCCGGGCAAGGTTGAAGAGATATCTCAGCGAGGCCTTCGATGAGGACGTCATAACCGAGACTGAAAGTCTGATCGCCGACTTCGACACACGCATCGATGCACTCGAAAGCCGGATTGCCAAAGCCATTCGCGAAGCCGAGGACACCGCTCTCGACTACACGCTGATGGTCTCTGTACCAGGCGTCTCCACCATCACCGCGCTTTCGCTGCTGGCCCACATGCCCGAGCTCGGCCGGCGCTCGCCCAAGTCGATCGCGGCACTTGCAGGCCTTGCCCCGCTCGACAACGAGAGCGGCAAGGCCAAGCGCAAGAGCAAGATCAGCGGTGGCCGCCCGCGCGTGCGCCGCGCCCTCTACATGGCGGCGCTGGGCGCCATCCGCGCCAACGATCGCTTCAGAACTTTCTACACTGCGCTCGCCGCGCGCTCCGGATCGAAGAAACTTGCCATCGTCGCTGTCGCAAGGAAGCTCCTAGTCACTCTCAATGCCATCATTCGAGACAAAACGGCCTTCGCATGAACACAGTTGCCATGCCGTGACTTCGAAGCGTTGCGGCGGTGCAGAATTCTGCTCCGTTGCATTCCTTGGCGAAGGTAACGGCATGGATTCTAGGGTCTTCGCGACGGAGCTTCGCTCCTGCTCCGCCCTAGAATGACGAAGTTGGAAGGCTTCGTCGAAACTTCCAAGGCTGCGATATGAAATCGCCTTACGCGAAAGGCACCGCCGTGGTGCCTTTCGGCAGCTTCGCCTCGTCGTCCGGCTCGACATGGATGGTGACGCGGACCGAGGGGATTTCGGCCTTCAGCGCGTCCTCGATGCGGTCGCAGATGACATGGCTGTCGCCCACCGTCATATCGGCGTCGACGACCATGTGGAATTCGATGAAGGTGGCGCGGCCGGCGATGCGCGTCTTGAGGTCGTGGACCTCCAGCGCGCCCTTCGAATTGGCCGAGATGATGTCGCGGATGCGCATATGCTCCTGCGTATCCACGGCACGGTCCATGAGGCCGCTCAGCGATTCTCCGGTGAGCTTCCAGCCCTGGTAGAGAATGTTCAGGGCCACGAGAAGCGCAAGCAGCGGGTCGAGGATGTGCCAGCCGGTCATCACCGCGGCAACAAGGCCGACGATGACGCCGACCGAGGTCAGCACGTCGGTCATGATGTGCTGACCGTCGGCGACCAATGCCGGCGATCGTTCGGCGCGGCCGTTGCGGATCAGCACCAAGGCCCATGCGGCGTTGACCACAGCAGCGCCGCCGTTGATCATCAAGCCCTGCCAGGGCTGTTCGATCGACGCCGGGTTCTGCAGCGACTGCCACACCTTGGCGATGATCAGCATGGCCGCCACGACGATCAGCACGCCCTCGAGCACCGCGGAAAAATATTCGGCCTTGTGATGACCGAACGGATGGTCGCTGTCGGCTGGTTTATGGCTGATGCGGATCGCCCACAGAGCGGCGGTCGCGGTGATGACGTTGACGATCGATTCCAGCGCGTCGGAGTAGAGGGCAACGGAGCCGGTGATATGCCAGGCGACAAACTTCAGCCCCATCACCAGGAAGGCGATGACGATCGACCAGAAGGCAAGGCTGGCGACCTTGCGCTTGGCTGCGGCTTTTGCCGCGGCCGCCGTCATGTCTTCCGTTGCGGCCATCGCTGCTAGGCTGCCTTTTCCTTGGCCTTGCGCGGCAGGTGCGCGACGATGTTCTCGATGATGCGCATGCCGGCATTGTGGCCGAGCGTCATGATCGATTCCGGATGGAACTGCACGGCGGCGATCGGCTCCTTGCGGTGCTCGAAAGCCATGATGATGCCGTCCTCGGTCTCGGCGGTGACCAGGAAATCGTCGGGCAGGCGCACCGGATCGGCAAAGATCGAGTGATAGCGGCCGACCGTCACTTCCTTGGGCAGGCCGGAGAAGATGACGCCCGGCTTGGAGACGCGGATGCGCGACGGCTTGCCGTGCATCGGAATGTGCAACTGCCGGAGCTCGCCGCCATAGGCTTCGGCCAGGGCCTGCAAGCCGAGGCAGACGCCGAAGATCGGCAGGTCGCGGGCTCTGGCCTTCTTGATCGTCGCGGCGCAATCAAAGTCCTTCGGCGTGCCGGGTCCGGGCGAGAGCACGACGAGGTCCGGCTTCAGCCGCTCGAAGACCTCTTCCGGCACCGGCGTGCGCACGGTGGAGACATTGGCGCCGGTCTGGCGGAAATAGTTGGCCAGCGTGTGGACGAAGGAGTCCTCGTGGTCGACCAGCAGGATGTTGATGCCGTCGCCGACGCGCGCGGCGGTGCGTTCGGCACCGGCCGCATTGCCGGTCTTGGCGTCGCGGATGGCGGAGAGCATGGCGGATGCCTTCAGTTCGGTTTCGGCTTCTTCTTCCTCGGGGACGCTGTCGAAGAGCAGGGTGGCGCCGGCGCGCACCTCGGCGATGCCGTCCTTGATGCGGATGGTGCGCAGCGTCAGCCCGGTGTTCATGTCGCCGTTGAAGTTGACCATGCCGATCGCCCCGCCGTACCAGGCGCGCGGGCTCTTCTCGTTCTGCTCGATGAAGCGCATGGCCCAGAGCTTCGGCGCGCCGGTGACGGTGACCGCCCAGGCATGCGACAGGAAGGCGTCGAAGGCATCCATGCCTTCGCGCAGCCGTCCCTCGATGTGGTCGACGGTGTGGATCAGCCGCGAATACATCTCGATCTGGCGGCGGCCGATGACGCGCACCGAGCCCGGATCGCAAACACGCGACTTGTCGTTGCGGTCGACGTCCGAGCACATGGTGAGCTCGGATTCGTCCTTCTTCGAGTTGAGCAGCTTCAGGATCTGCTCGGAGTCTGAAATGGCGTCGTCGCCGCGCTTGATCGTGCCGGAGATCGGGCAGGTCTCGACGCGGCGGCCGTTGACGCGCACGAACATCTCCGGCGAGGCGCCGATCAGATACTCGCCTTCGCCGAGGTTGATGAAGAAGGAATAGGGCGAGGGGTTGATCGCCTTCAGCTTGCGCGAGATCTCGGAAGGCTCGGTTTCGCAACGTTCGTAGAACATCTGGCCGGGCACGACCTCGAACAGGTCGCCGCGCTTGAAGCTTTCCATCGCCCGGCGCACCAGGTTGGCATATTCGCCGGGCTCATGGTCGCCGCGCGGCGGGATGCGGTCGGCGGTCCCGAACGGCTCGACGGCGGCGTCGCGCGGCAAACCCTCTGTCGAGAAACCCTCGCCGGAATAGTCGTAGCGGTCGGTCCAGGCCTTGGTCGAATAGTGGTCGACGACCAGGATCTCGTCAGGCAGGAACAGCACCAGATCGCGCTGGCTCTCCCTGCGCTCGAGCTTGTAGTCGACCGGGTCGAACTGGAAGGCGAGGTCGTAGCCGAAGGCGCCGTAGAGGCCGAGATTGGCGTCTTCCTCGGTCTTGAACAAAGCGGTGATGGCGCGCAGCACCGTGAACACCGAAGGCACGCGGCTGCGCTCTTCTTCGGTGAAGACGCGGCCGGGCTTGGCAACCTCGAGGCGGATGAGCTTTTTCGACGTCTCGACGATGGAGACCTCGGCAAGACCGTTCAACGCCTTGCCGATCACCGGCAAAAGCACTTCGCCGCGCCCGTTCAGCGCCTCGATGCGCATGGCGCGGCCGCGCGCGGAGATCACCAGCGGCGGATCGATGATGGCGGTGTCCCAGCGCGTGTAGCGGCCCGGATACTCGTAGTTCGAGGAAAACACGGCGCCGCGGCGGGAATTCAGCCCGTCGACATAGGCGTCGATGGCGCCTTCATAAGGCTGCTCGTGGCGCTCGCGGGTGATCGCGACGCCACCTGCCGTGACGAAGCGCTCGGCCCCGTTGTCCAGAACTCTTGTCGTCATTGCCGTCTCCATCAGCGTCTTGCTATTTCAGCTTCTTGGGGCAACGGACCCGGGGATGGCTTCAAAAAACAAATGGCCGCCCGGACATTCCGTTGCGGCCACCCTCTCTTTTCACGCGCACGCGTTCGAACAGGCCGCTGTCAGCGAGCCCACCACCAAATGGTCTTGTTCGAGCGCATGTTCATGGCGATTCCCATAGCGGCGATTGATCTGATCGGCAAGCGGATTCCACGCAGGTGGTAAAGCCGAAGGCTCTCTAGTCCTCCAGCGTTCCCGAGCGCGCATCGTCGCTCCTTTTGTCGCCGACCAGCTTCAGGAGATCCTCGCCGGCGCGGATGATACGGCGCGAGCGCCGGGTCAGGATGAGGCCGGCCTGTGGCGCGAACACTTCCGTGCGGCCGCCGGCTTCACCCGGCGCATGGACGATTGTCGCAAGCCGCGCCCCCTTGGCGACGCGGTCGCCGGGCTTCACGTCGTAGAGGATCGCGCCGCCTTTCGGCGCCGGCATCATGTCGATGTTCTCCAGCGGCGCCACGGTGCCGGCGAAGGTGCCGGGCGCGGCCATGGCGGGATCGGCGACGGCGCCGCGCGCCACCAGCAGCCGGTAGAGCCCCTCGGCATCGGAAACGGCCAACGCGCCGTCGACGTCGAGTATGCCGCGATATTCGACCGTGGTGGCAACGCGCCGGTCGAAACGCGCCACATCCGCCGGGACATTCTGATAGGGCATGATCGAGGCGCCCTCGAACGTGCCGGTGGCATCTTCGCTCCACAGCAGCACCGCATCGACACCCATGGCGGCCGCGCAATCGGCCATCGCCGGCCACAGGCTGGTGTGGATGTAGAGGTAGGGCAGGCCCTCGTCGTCGCAATGCAGGTCGAGCACGATGTCGTGGCCGAGCGATAGCTGCAGCAGCCTGGCCTTCAGTCGCTGGTCGGGCGTGCCGAGCCCGGTATCGGGCAAGAGCGAGGGGTCGGGCGCTGCAAGCAGCGGGAAGGCGCGGTTGAAGTTGGTGCGGGTGCCGAGATGGAAACGGCCCTGATGCTCGCCGAAATGGTATTGGGCGCGGCCGATCGGGTTGGCCCAGGGCACGATGGTGATGGCGCCGCTGATGCGGCCCTCGGCCTCGGCCCTGGCGAGCATCGGCATCAGCGCGTCGATGGCGACCACGCCCGGCAGCTCGCCGGCATGGAGCGCCGCCTGCAGATAGGCCGAAGGCGCCGCCCTGTCGGTCCCCGCAAAGCGGATCACCGGAAATTCGTAGGAAATGCCCTCGCCGTCGCCGGCGATGCGCTCGATCGTCTTCTGCATGGAGGCCTCCAGGAAAGGCCGAACACATGCACTTTTGCGATGGCGCTGTCGATTGGTCCAGGCCGAGGCGCTATGGGCGCAAACCACGCCGACGGCGGCCCTAGGCCAGCGGCTTGAGCTCCTGGGCGATGGTCGGCAGAAGCTCGGAAACGTTGGGGTGGATGTGCATGGCACGCGCCAGCGTCGATATCGGCGCCTTGGCATACATCAGGTCGAGCACCGAGTGGATCACCTCGTCACCGCCCGGACCGAGTACCGAGCAGCCGAGGATTTCGCCGGTGTCGGCGTCGGCGAGGATTTTCATGAAGCCTTGCGTCTCGCCCTTTTCGACGGCGCGGCCGACACGGGTCATCGGTCGCTGGCCGACCAATGCGCGGCGGCCGGACTTCTTCACGGCCGTCTCGGTCATGCCGCAGCGGCCGAGCGGCGGATCGATGTAGAGCGCGTAGGCCTCGATGCGGTCGCTGACCTTGCGCGGATCGTTGTCGAGCAGGTTGGCGGCGACGATCTCGAAGTCGTTGTAGGACGTATGGGTGAAGGCGCCCTTGCCGTTGCAGTCGCCCATCGCCCAGATGCCGGGAACGCTGGTGCGCAACTGGTCGTCGACGACGATGAAGCCGCGCCTGTCGACTTCGACGCCAGCCTTGTCGAGGCCGAGATCGTCGGTATTGGGGTTACGGCCGAGCGCCAGCAGCACATGCGAGCCGACCGCCGGCGGCTGGCCGGCGGAAAAGGTGACGGCGATGTCGCCGCCGCCCTGTTTTGCAAAACCTATGTCGTCTGCGCCGAGATGGACGGTGATACCCTCGTTTTGCAGGATCGATAGGATGGCGGCCGAGACGTCATCGTCCTCGCGGCCGGTCAGCCGAGGCGCCTTCTCTATGACAGTCACTTCCGAGCCGAAGCGACGGAACATCTGCGCGAATTCGAGCGAGATGTAGCTGCCGCCGACGACGATCAGATGGCCGGGCAGCACGTCGAGATCCATCATCGAGGAATTGGTGAGGTAGGGCACCTCGTTGACGCCGGGCAGGTCGGGAACGGCAGCGCGGCCGCCCGTATTGAGGAAGATCTTCGGCGCGGTCAGCAGTTCGTCGCCGACACGCACGGTGTTGGCGGACTCGAAGCGCGCATGGCCGCGGTAGAGCGTGCATTTCTCCATGCCCGCGATCCAGGTTTCCAGCCCTGTGCGGGAAGCGCCCGACACCTTGTCCTTGCGCGCCTTGATCGCTTTGTAGTCAACGCCGACCGAACCGGAAAGGGTCACGCCGTAGTCGGCGGCGCGGCGGGCGAGATGGGCGGCGTAGGCGCTCGCCACCATCGTCTTGGTCGGGATGCAGCCGGTGTTGACGCAGGTGCCGCCGACCAGTTTGCGCTCGACCAGCGCCACGCTCATGCCGGCCGCGTTCAGCCGGCCGGCGAGCGGAGTGCCTGCCTGTCCGGCGCCGATGATGATGGCGTCGAAAGCTTTCGCCGTCATGCCACGGCCGCCACGATCAGCAGGCCGCCGATGATCGCCACGGCGTCCTCGATGAAGGCGGCGGGCGGGTCCTTGCCGAAAGCGACCGCCAGCCGGCCGCGGAACTCGGCGCCGCCGAGCGTGCCGATCACAGCGCCGATGGCGCCGGCGATCAGGCCGCCGATGGTGGCGCCGCTGCTCGCGCCGAGCACCGCGCCGCAAAAGGCGCCGATGACGATGCGGGCGCCGAACTGCTGCGGCACCTTGCGGCTCGGCGTCGACGGCAACTGGTCGCTGACCAACTCGGCGAGCCCCAGGATGGTGGAGATGCCGACGGCGATCCAGTGGCCCATGAAGCTGGCCCAGGTGCCGGCGACCGGCAGCCAGCCGAGCCAGGCACCCCAAGCGGTGACGGCAAGTGCCGTTCCTGCGCGGAGCCCGGCAACGACCCCGATCAGCAAAGCAAGCAGATAAAGCATGATTGACCCCCTCGATATCAGGACCTCGCACAGTCCGGCGCGAGCAAGCTAGCATAGGCGGTACATTTGGCCAGCCGGCTTTCGCCCAACAAAGGATTGTGCTTTGGCAGTAGTTCGATGGAGATGCAGCCATGACGGCAAGTGAACGCATGAAGATGGCGGCGGGCGAGTGGTACACTTGCCTCGATGCGGAACTGGAAGCGCTGCGCATTGCCGCGCGCGATGCGGTGTTCGAACACAACAGCCTGCCGCCCCGGCAGCGCGGCGATATCGGGCCGGCCTTGCGGTCATTGTTGGGAGGCGCGGGCGAGGGGGCGCGCATCGAAGCGCAGTTCCATTGCGCCTACGGGTTCAACCTCTTTCTCGGCGATGGCGCCTTCCTCAACGCCGGCTGCACCATCCTCGACACGGCGCCGGTCCGCATCGGCAAGGGAACGCTGCTCGGTCCCAATGTGCAGATCTATTGCGCCGAGCACCACCGGGAAGCCCCAGGGCGGCAGGCTGGCCTGGAGATCGCAAGGCCGGTCGCGATCGGCGACAATGCCTGGATTGGCGGCAGCGCGATCATCCTTGGCGGCGTCACGATCGGCGAGGGCGCCATCGTCGGCGCCGGCGCGGTGGTGACGCGCGACGTGGCCGCGAACACGACGGTCGTCGGCAACCCGGCGCGGGCGATCGCGAAGCGCTGAACGACCAGAGAGAGCTATCTACAGCAATGGCGAGTAAGTCATCCGGTCCGGCGGAACATTCCTCGAGAATTCGCGCCTGTATTGCATCGGCGAGGTCTTGAGCCGCGCCGAAAAATGCTGGCGCAGCGACGTGGCGCTGCCGAAGCCGGCCTCGAAGGCCACCGCTTCCATCGATTTCTCCGTTCCCTCCAGCAGCCTTTGCGCCAGCGCCACACGCTGATCGGCCAGCCAGTCGCCGAAGCTTGCGCCGATCGATTTCTGGAAGCGTCGCGTGAAGGTGCGCCGGGTGAGCCCGGCCGCATCGGCGACGCTGTCGAGGCTGTGCGCCTCGCCGAGTGTCGCCCGCACCTTGTCGAGGGCCTGCGCGAACCGGTCGGCGGTCGGGGTCGGCGCCACGGGGCGTTCGATGAACTGCGCCTGACCGCCTTGCCGATGCGGCGACAGCACGACATGCCGGGCGAGCCGCAACGCTGCCTCCGCGCCATAGCGGGCACGCACGATATGCAGGCAGCAATCGAGTCCTGCGGCGACGCCGGCCGATGTGACGATGTCGCCATCGTCGACATAGAGCACGTCGGCATCGACGGCGATGTCGGGATGAAGTGCCTGCAGCCTCTCCGTATAGGCCCAATGCGTGGCCGCCTTTCGTCCGCCGAGCAGTCCCGCGGCGGCGATGGCGAAGGTGCCGAGACATAGCCCGACGACCAGCGCGCCGCGGCGGTGGGCGCGGACCAGCGCCTCCCTCATCGGCTCCGCAAGCGGAGCGTCGAGATCCTTCCAACTCGGGATGATGACGATATCGGCGTCGTCCAGCGCGGAAAGGCCGTGAGGCACGGCGATGCTCAACCCGGCGTCGGTCTGGATCGGTCCCCGTTCGATGGCGCAGACGCGGAAGTCGAAGCGCGGCAAGCCTAGCCTTGTGCGGTCCGTGCCGAATACCAGGCAAGGCACGGAGAGGTGGAACGGGCTGATGCCGTCGAAGGCGATGACGGCGACGATCGGATCGGCCATGGGATCTCCGAGGGACACAGCTGGATTGTCCCAATTCTTTCGAACGATGTCAATCGGGACACTTTTGGCACGCCGGAGCCTGGCCTAGGCTCCTTGCATCAACCCGGTCGAAAGGAGATCGCCATGTCCGCACCAGCCAATACCGCCCAGCCGCGCCGCGCGCTTGTCGTCATCGACGTCCAGAACGACTATGACGGCGGCAACCTCGCCATCCAGCATCCGCCGTTCCGCGACAGCGTCGTCAATGTGGCGCGCGCCATGGACGCGGCGGCGGAAGCCGGCGTCAAGGTCGTGGTCATCAAGCAGATGGCTCCCGAGACCTCGCCGATCTTCGCCAAGGGCAGCCATGGCGGCGAGCTGCATCCCGAGATCGCCAGGCGAAACCGCGACCACTATGTCGAGAAGCTGCTGCCCAGCGCCTTCGCAGGCACCGACCTTGAGGCGTGGCTGCGCGCCAACGCCATCGATACGATCGCCGTCGCCGGCTACATGACGCACAATTGCGATCTGTCGACCATCATCCACGCCGTGCATATGGGCTTTTCGGTCGAGTTCCTCGCCGACGCCAGCGGCTCGGTGCCCTACGCCAACAGCGCCGGCTATGCCTCGGCCGAAGACATCCATCGCGTCGTCACCATCATCCTGCAGTCGCGCTTCGCGGCGGTGCTGAAGACCGCCGAATGGGTCGACTGCCTGAAGACCGGCGCCCTGCCGGAACGCGACACGATCTTTGCCTCGAACCAGCGCGCGCTGGCGCGCAATGCCGCGTAGTCGGGCTCAAATCCGCAAATGAAAAGGGCGCCGCGAGAGCGGCGCCCTTTGGTTTTTCGCAACCGAAAGAATGCCTAGAACAGGCCTTCGATCTGGCCGGCCTCGTTGAGGAAGATCTTTTCCGAGGACGGCGCCTTGGGCAGGCCGGGCATGGTCATGACCTCGCCGCAGATGATGACGACGAAGCCGGCGCCGGCCGAGAGCCTGACCTCGCGCACCGGCACGGTGTGGCCGGTCGGCGCGCCGCGCAGGTTCGGATCGGTCGAGAAGGAATACTGGGTCTTGGCCATGCAGACCGGCAGGTTGCCGTAGCCGGCCTGCTCCCAGGCATGCAGTTGGTCGCGGATCGACTTGTCGGCGATCGCCTCGTCGCCGCGGTAGATGCGCTTGACGATGGTGTTGACCTTCTCGAACAGCGGCATCTCGTCGGGATAGAGCGGCGAGAACTGCGAGGCGCCGGATTCGGCGATCTCGACGATCTTCTTGGCCAGGTCCTCGATGCCGGCAGAGCCCTGGGCCCAGTGCTTGCACAGGATCGCCTCGGCGCCCTGCGCCTTGACGAAGTCCTTCATCGCCTGGATCTCGGTCTCGGTATCGGTGGTGAAGTGGTTGATCGCCACCACTGCCGGCACGCCGAATTGCTTCACGTTCTCGATGTGGCGGCCGAGATTGAGGCAGCCCTTCCTGACCGCCTCGATATTCTCCTTACCGAGGTCTTCCTTCTTGACGCCGCCGTTCATCTTCATGGCGCGCACGGTGGCGACGATGACGGCCGCGGCCGGCTTGAGGCCCGCCTTGCGGCACTTGATGTCGAAGAATTTTTCCGCACCGAGGTCGGCGCCGAAGCCGGCCTCGGTGACGACATAGTCGGCGAGCTTGAGCGCCGTGGTGGTGGCGACCACCGAGTTGCAGCCATGCGCGATGTTGGCGAACGGGCCGCCGTGGACGAAGGCCGGGTTGTTCTCCAGCGTCTGCACCAGGTTGGGCTGCATGGCGTCCTTCAACAGCACCGCCATGGCGCCGTCGGCCTTGAGGTCGCGGGCATAGACCGGCGACTTGTCGCGGCGGTAGGCGACGATGATGTCGCCGAGGCGCTTCTCGAGGTCCTTGAGGTCGGTGGCGAGGCACAGGATCGCCATGACTTCCGAGGCGACGGTGATGTCGAAGCCGGCCTCGCGCGGGAAACCGTTGGCGACGCCGCCGAGCGAGCAGATCATCTCGCGCAGCGCGCGGTCGTTCATGTCCATGACCCGGCGCCACACGACGCGGCGGATATCGATGCCGAGCTCGTTGCCCCAGTAGATGTGGTTGTCGATCAGTGCCGAGAGCAGATTGTGCGCGGTGGTAATGGCGTGGAAGTCGCCGGTGAAGTGGAGGTTCATGTCTTCCATCGGCACGACCTGCGCGTAGCCGCCACCGGCCGCACCGCCCTTGACGCCGAAATTCGGGCCGAGCGAGGCTTCGCGGATGCAGACGATCGCCTTCTTGCCGATGCGGTTGAGGCCATCGCCCAGGCCCACGGTCGTCGTGGTCTTGCCTTCGCCGGCGGGCGTCGGGTTGATGGCGGTGACGAGGATCAGCTTGCCGTCCTTGTTGCCCTTCACGGACTTGATGAACTCGGCCGAGACCTTGGCCTTGTCGTGGCCGTAGGGCAGCAGGTGCTCGCTCGGAATGCCGATCTTGGCGCCGATCTCCTGGATCTGTTTCTTCTTGGCGGCGCGCGCGATCTCGATGTCGGACTTCACTTCGGCCATGACGGCTTTCCTCTGGATTGGTCGGTGGAGGGGACGGGTTTGATCAACTGTGCATGTTCGAGACGCCGCGCGGACGCAAGGGCATGTTCTAACCCTGTCGCTGCCACGGCGTCAACTTTCATGCAACTATGTTTCCTGCGAAGAAAGAGTGTTCCTGCTGCCGGGCCTCTTCCGGTCGGTTGTTTCGAGCCCGGTCGTTGCGCCGTATAGAAGCCAGAGCGGATGCCGCGCCGCCGTCTCAAAACAGCCGCGCAATGCACGGAATGCGACAGCGACGACGGCGCAAATCCGCCAGCGCCCCCCGGGGCAGGGATGCGGTTACTGCGTCAGCACGTTGCTGATCTCGACCATGTTCGAGCGCACCCTGAGGACATAGAAACCCATGGTGGTCAGGTGCGTCGGCAGCAGCCAGCCGTCCTCGCGGCCATTGGCGATGATGAAGGGCTGGATGCGCAGCGCCGAGACAAATTGCGAATCCATCGTGTCCCACAGGTTCTGCAGGTGCTTTTCCTTGATCACGTCGTCGAAGTCGGCCTGGGCGCCCTTCATCAGCCCGTAATAGCCATAGAGCTGGCCATAGGCGAACCAGAAGCGGTCGTCGGCGCGGGTATCGAACCAGCCAGCGTTGTGGTTTTCCGCGCGCTCCTTGAGGATGGCCGAGGTCGAGCCGATGTCGGACGAGATGCGGTCGACATACTGCTTCAGATTGTCGGCGCGCGCATCGAACGTCGCCTGGCAGGTGGCCAGCCTTGCGTTGAAGGAGCGCAGCTTGCGCACGGCGTCGCGATAGTAGCTCGGCGTCGGCGTCTTGGGGCCGAACGGGTTGAGGCCGAAATACCAGGTCTCCTCGTCGAACTGCAAATTGCCGCGCGCATCCTGGAGATCGGCATCGATCTGTGAGGTCGTGCGCACGCGGCCCAGATTGTCGGCAAGCTCGGTCGCCGTACGCCTCACCGCCTGGTTGATGCCGCGCTGGAACGAGGCCTTGTTGTCCATCCACGGCGTATGGTCCCAGTCGATGCCGAACAGGCCGAGCTTGTAGAGGATCATCGACGAGATCCAGGCATTCTGGTTGACATTGAAGTCGGTAAGGTCGGCTGCCACCTGGGCGATCGCCGAGTTGCCGCAGGTCTTGGCGGTATCGGTGCCGGCGCCGGCGGAGACTTGCTCGCCCGCTGAAATGCCACGCTTCTCGAATGTATATTTGTCGACGTAGTTGGGGTCAAAATTGGTCCACCACTGGGTGGCGTAGAAGAAATTGGCATAAAGGCCGGCCAGCACCAGCAAGGCCAGGCCGACCACCGCTTTCAGGATCCAGCCGCGCTGGGTGTACCAGCGACCGGCCCACATGAACGGCCACAGGATGATGCCGACGAGGAGACCGATGCCGCGGCCGATCCACTGGAAAATCCGGGTGAAGAAGTTCACGATCGGATCAAGCATGGCTGTGTCACCCCTCAATCAGTCAAGCCGTAGAGGCGCGTGCGAAACGCCGCCTTGTCTTTCAAATATGTGGTTTTCAGAACGTCCACAACATGCGATCGCCAGGCGTCGCTGAAGCCGTCATAGTCTCTGTAGAAGCCGGGCTTGTTGAAGACGTAACGCGAGACGAAGTCCTGCGGCACGAAGTCGGAGATCAGCTGGTTGGTCAGCCAGGCGTCCGGATGATCGGGCTTGGCGCGGATCACCAGGAAACGCTGCTGCGGGAACACGTCCTCGATCTTGAGATGGCCATACTGGGCGATCTCGCGCTTGGCGGCGTTGAGGAAGGGGAAATTGCCGTCCTTGGTGATCAGGTCGGTGTGGCCGTGGATCCAGGTCTGCAGCCAAACCTTGTCGACGTCGGTCAAATTGCGGTTAGGCTCGGTGTCGCGGATCAGCGCGCGCACCACCATTTCGGCGCGATGCTCGAGATAGCCGGAGGACTCGATCCAGGAGGCGCGGGGCAACTCGATGCGGCCGGTCGCGGCGAGGAATTTGAACACCTTGTCGGCGTCCCTGATCGATAGGTAGCTCACCTGCCACGGCCGCGAGCGGCGGAAGCCGGGCGCAGCCGGGTCACTGATCACCGTCGTCATGTCGGGATCGACGAAGACGTAGAGGCCGCCGAAATGGCTGGTCCAGTAGGCGTTGTGGCGGAAGATCACCTGGTCCGGCACCAGCGCATTCTCGCGGATGTCGCCGCAGACCTTGGCGAGCTCCACCATGCGCTGCAGCATGGCATTGTCGCGCCAGGCGTCGGGCTCCTGCTTGAGCCGGTCGACCAGCTTGCCGAGCTCGGCCGCCTTGCCCAGCACATCTTCGGCCGACAGCACCTTGAACTCGACCTGGTTGATCGACAGCAGGTCCTCGATGTCGTTGACCTGGGGAACGGAGTCCTCGATCTCGCCGTAGATCACGTCCTTGATGGTCAGCGCGTCGATGGCGCGCTGGTTCTTGGACATGAACTCGAACATCAGCTGCGAGGTGTTGGAGAAGGCGGTGTGGACCACCGGCAGGTCGATCTGCGACGGGGTCAGGATGATGAAGCGGCGGTTGACCTCATTGGGGTCGAGATAGTCGTAGTCGCCGCATTCGTCGGCGACCTCGGGCGAGAAGCCGGTGCGGTCGATCTGGAAGCTCGTCAGCTTGGTGGGACTGAGGCCGAAGGCGACGAGCGCCTTGTTGTAGCGCTGGATGAGATGCGGCTCGTCGACCGTGAGCAGCCTGCCGTAGATCAGCTCGTTGTCACGCAGAAGGTCGGGTTTCTTGGCCATTATTCCTTCTCCCCGTTCACGGGGAGAAGGTGCCCGAAGGGCTGATGAGGGGCGCGACCTCTCCTTCTCCCCTTGTGGGAGAAGGTGGATCGGCGCGAAGCGCCGAGACGGTTGAGGGGTGGGTGACGGAGTGCCGTCGGCGCCAAGCTGGAACATCCCTCATCCGTCGCCTTCGGCGACACCTTCTCCCACAAGGGGAGAAGGGGGCGTCGGCGTGCTTTACGCATTCCATAGCCCCTTCTTCTTCATCTCCTCGATTTCGCGCACGGCGCGGTCGCGCAGCCGGGTGTCGCGGATCATCTTGGTCACCGCGGCGTCGTCGGACTTGTCGGAGTAGCGGAATTCCGAGTCGGCGTAGCGGTTGATCTCCTGCATGACCATGTCCATCGAGAACGGTCCGCGCAGTTCCTCGATCATCGCCTTCTTGTCGTCGTAGCCCTTGTGCATGAAGGCTTCGGGCTTCTCGAACCATTCGTCCGGCAGCTCGATGTCCATGGCGCGCATCTTGATGGCGTCGGTGACGTTCTTGATGGCGCGGCCGGTGAAGCGCGGCTCGGCATCCTTGATCATGTGCAGGTAGGTGCCGATATCGGCCATCGATTTCGGCGTGCCGTTCTCCTTCATGTAGCGCTCGTAGACCTTGATCAGGCCGTCTTCCTGCGGCTTCTCGTGCTCCTCATAGGCCTCGGTCACGGCGCGCTGGATTTCCTGCGCCGCATAGAGCTTGTGGTCGCCGAGCGGAATCTTGTGGTTCTTGCCGGCGAGCAGCACGAAGATGTCGATGTAGTCGTCGCGGCTCTGCGGCCCGTCGACCAGCCAGCGGGCGCCGGCGCGCTGGCGCAGCGCGTCGTCGACGTTTTCCGGATAGTTGGAGAACATGCCGAAGGCGCAGTTGCCGCGCACCACCGTGCCGGCGCCGGCAAAGGCGTCCATCAGGACGCCGGTGATCTCCTGCTGGCCGGCCGATGCCCGATCGTCGGAGCGCCGCGCCGCCACCTGGTCGATGTCGTCGATGGTGCCGAAGCCGATGACGCGCGGATTGAGCACGTTGTTGATGAACTGGCGGCAGTTCTGGCCGGATTTGCCCTGGTAGGACGAGATCTGGTCGACACCGAAATTCTCGTAGGCGAAGGGATAGCTGGCGACCTGGCAATAGTCGTTGACGAGGCCGGCGATCATCTGGATCAACGTCGTCTTGCCGGTGCCCGGCGCGCCGTCGCCGATGAAGGTGAACAGGAAGCCGCCGAGTTCGACGAAGGGGTTCAGCTCGCGCTCGAAATCATAGGCCATCAGCATCTTGGCGAGCCTGACCGACTGGAATTTGGCGATGTGGTTGCCGACGACCTCTTCAGGCTTCTTGAAGGTCATCACCAGCGGTTTCGAGCGCTTGCCGGGCGCGACATCGAAGCCGTCGAGGGTGAAATCGTCGACATCGATGCGGATATGGGCGTTCTCGAACGGACCGATGCCGTCGAAGCGGCCTTTTCGCGCCAGGAGGCCGTCGATGGCGACGCGGGCGAAGGCGCGCGCCCGCGTCGTCAGGTCGGCGTCGTCCTTGGAACCGGCGATCGCCTTGTCGAGGCCGGCGATGATTGATTTGACCGCGTCCTGCTGGGTGTCGAACAGGAAGTCGGGCTCAGCGATGTCATTGGGCGCCTCGCCGTCGCTGTCGATCAGCTGGAACAGGTAGGAAGCCAGGCTGAAGGCGGAGATGTAAGCCGAGGCCGACAAGAGTTTCTTGAAGGTCGCGGCTTCGTCACCTTCGAGCGGTGCGCGGGCGTTTTTCGCCTGCAGGCTTTCAAGATCCGAGCCTTCGGCGAAGACATCCGAGATGGCGAGCGCGATCGCCAGGCCGCGCCGGGCGCGGAACAGAAGCGTGTGCTGCGGAATGGTGAGCAGCTGGTCGTCGGGGTGGACGGCGGCGACCGTCTTCGACAGCTCGACCTCGCGCGTGCGGCGCACCGAACCGACCGAGACCGTCGAGACGAAGCGGCGATTGGTGCCGGCGAGCGCTGTGCCGGATTCGCGTGACGGGTCCTCCAGCACGACGATGCGGGTGATGAAGCTCTGCGCCGTGGCGCGGTGCTTTTCGATCGCGGCTTCCGAAATCGTGGTCAGGCCGGTGTCCATGAAGGATGCTCCGCGGTTTGACGGTCAGACGTCGCTGATGACCTGTCCGTTGGACAGGATGTGGACCTTGTAGCCGGAAAAGATCTTTTGCGCCTCGCCGGCGGCATAGAGCGCTTGATAGGCCTCGTGCGGGATCAGCGCATGGTTCTCGTAGCTCGACACGCCCTGGCGCGCGGCTTCCAGATCGTCCGTGTTGATGAAGAATTCCTGCGTCGTCTTCTCGCTCGAAAACAGGCCCTTGCGGCCGGGTTTCTCGGACTTCGAAAACACTTCCTGGATCGTCCAGGTGAGCAGCCAGGCGTTTTCCGGCTTGCGCACCTTGGCCAGCACTTCCGTCACCGTCGAATTGTTGTCGGTGATCCCCGCCGAGTAGAAGGGGCCGAGCACGACGCGCCGGAGCTGCTTGGGATGCAGCGGCTCGAAATCCTTGTCGAGATTGACCGCGATGGTCGCCGGCGACAGCGTGTAGGCGGAATTCTTCTCGGTGAAATCGTCGAAGCGGTGGGCGAGCTCGGGGTTGAGCAGGCCGTCGACCGGCAACGGGATGTCGACCTTCTCATTGAGCTTGCCGTTGGCATCGACCAGCTGGCGCACCATGCTCTCCGAGGAGTCCTCCACCGTCACCATGTAGATCAACGGCAGGTTGGCGCTGCCGTCGAAGCAGGCCCAGTGGACCAGGTAATAGGGCCGAAAGGTCTTGGGGTTGACCGAGACCTTTGCCGTCTGCGCCAGCGTGAACGGGCCGAAGGTCTGCTCGCTCCTGACGTCCTCCAGATAAAGCCGCTCGGCCATCGACTTCTGCAGCGCCTCGGGGAACTCTTTGTGGCGCAGGATGAAGTCGGCCATCTCCTCGCGCAGTTCGCCGGCCTGCGGGATGTTGGCCAGCCGGCTCTCTGCCTGGCGACGGTCGTTTTCGAGTTCCAGCAGGTTCTGGAACACCGGATAGCCGCTGTCGGCGCGCGAGATGCGGAACGTCTCCATGAAGCCGAGCCGGTTGCGCCAGCAGGCAAAGGATTTGTCGAGCCGGGCGATGTACTCGGCGACGATCCTGGCGACGATGCCATGCCGGTAGAGCGGCGAGCGATCGTCGCGCATAAACACTTCCAGCCCGCTCAGTGCCGCCGTGATGGCGGAAAAATAGCGCGCCGCCGCTTCATTTTCGGGGGTCATGGGACTGCCTTGGAGACGAAAGCCTGCCGCCAACTATTGCTGCACGTAGTTGGCGGAATTGTGCTTCTTCATCACCTCGTCGAAGCGGCGCGCGAAGGCATCGTCGGCGAGCTTCTTGCGGCGCTGGATGTCGGCCGAGGCCACCATGTTCTTCTCGTGCATTTCGAGCAGGTCGCCAATGTGCTTCTGCGACGCGGCGCCAATGCCGGCCATGGTTTCCTCGGCGGTGTTGTCGACCTGGCTGCCCAGCGTGTTGATCTTATGGGCGACGTCCTGCTGGGCGGCGGTCTTCAGCGAGTCTTCCAAGGCCTTGTAAAGGACGATGCGCTGCTCGGTGTCGATGGTCAGCTTGTTGATCAACGTCGACTGCGCCGCGATTTGGTTGTTGAGCGAATCGACGAAGGTCTGGAACATCGAGGTGTAGCGCTCCAGCGTCTGGCTTTCGGCCAGCAATTCCTGCTCCTTGGCCTGCTTCTCATTGTATTCCGTGGCCATTTTCGAGCGCTCGCCCTCAAGCTGCGTGCGCTCCTTCTGGCTGGTCGAGGCAGCGATCTTGTTCTCGATATCGAGCAGCATCGGGTTGAGCTCCTCGATGCGCTTCTGCACCGCCTCGAGGTTGGACATGGTGGTCTTACGGCGCTCGATCACCTGCGACAGGCTGGCCTCGGAGGTCTTGTAGCGATGGTCGAGCACTTCCTTCTGCGCCTTGAGGATGCCGACGATGGTGTCGGACTTGGCCAACAGTTCCTGCAGGTTGCCCGCCAGCGACATGTTGCGAACGCGGTCGGTGCGCATGCGCTGCTTGCGCTGGGCCGAGAAGACGCCGACGAAGTTCTCCCAGCCGGTGTAGTTCTTCATGCTCTCGAATTCGGCGCCGAAGACGTTGGTGGCGTCCTCCAGGCCGATGATCAGGTCGGCGATGTTGCCCTCCATGACCTTCTGCTGCTTGAGCACATCCTCGATGCGGGCGTTTTCGATGTCGAAATTGGCGTCGCCGATCTTCTTGTCGGCCTGGGCGAGCGTGTCGAGCACCGTTCCGGACTGCTCGATCTTCGTGCGCATGTCCTGAACGACCTGCTTGGTCTTGGCAATCTCGGCATCGAAATTCTGCAATGTCGCCATAGGGGCCTCCCGCATCGGCATCGGTTTCGTGTCGGCGCGAATATATGTGGAGCATCCGGGGATTGAAAGACGCAAGACAAGAGGCGCCGCGAAAACAAAAGGTTTCGTTTCTGCCTTGAAAGACAATCGAACCATGCGCATGGCGAGACTAGCAGCCGGCCGGCGCATTTTTCTTGCAGTTCGACTTTCACGCGGGCGGGTCACTGGCGAAGCATTCGCTTCCCGCCGGAAGTGTCGTCTTGATATTCGGCAAACAATTGCGGTGGCCCCCCGGCGGCGGCGGCCGGACGGAGACCTGCTGCGGGAGCTCAGGGCTTGGGGTCGGCCTTCAGATAGGCAATGACGTTGGCGATGTCGGCGTCGTTGGTCAGACCGCTGAAGCCCATCTTGTTGCCGGGCACCTTCAGCTTGGGCGCGCGCAGGTAGAGCGCAAGATTGGCCTCGTCCCAGACCAGGCCGCCGGCGCCGGCATCCTTCATGGCCTGCGAATAGTTGAAATTCGCGGCCGTGCCGGCGGTGCGGCCGACGACGCCCAGAAGATGCGGACCGACCTTGTCGTGATCGGTCGTCGCGTCGTGGCAGGCCATGCAGCGGTTGAAGACCTTCTTGCCAAGCGCGGCGTCTCCTGCGGCGTGAGCGGCGCCGATGCCGGCGAAGACAAGGATAGCGGCAGACGAAATGGCTCGAAGCATGGCGGACTCCTGGCTGAAGGCACCCTGAATAGGACCCATGCCTTAACAAACGCCGCACATGATGGCGGGATTGCGGAAACGGCGCTCAGTCCGGCCGACGCGCCATCAGATCCGCGGCGGCTTGCAGGATTTCGCGGCCGATCGCGGCCGAAGAATGCCTTTCGCGCACGAAGGCCCGGCCAGCAGCGGCCATTTCGGCGGCTGCCTCGGGCCGAGCGGCGAGAGCCAGGATCTTTGCGGCCAGTTCGCCGGCGTCGCGGGCGGCAAGAAAATGCCTGCCGGCCTGCAGGCCGAGCCCCTCGACGGCCTTTTCGGTGGCGCAAACGACCAGCCCCGCCGCCATCGCCTCCAGCGCCTTGATGCGGGTTCCGCCGCCGTAGCGGAGCGGGATCGGGGCGTAGCCGGCGGAGGCGAGCAGGTCGGGCAGCCTCTCAGGGTTTTCGACAAGGCGAAGGTCGTGTTCCGCGCATACCCGGCGCACGAGATCGTCCGGGGTCTTGCCGGCAATGGTGATCGACCAGTCGTGGCCCGACGCCGCGAGGCGTGGCGCCATCCTGCGGCCGATCTGCTTTACGGCGTCGATGTTGGGGAAGTAGCCGAGATGGCCGACGAAGCAAAGGCGGAGCGCCTCATAGCGACGGCTTGTTACCGGCAAGGAAAGCACGCTTTCATCGGGGATCGGGTTGGCGATCACCCTGACGTCGCCTGCCGGGCCTAGCGCCGACAGCAGCGCCCGGTCGATCTGCGAACAGACCCAGACCTGGTCGGCCACCGCTGCCGCATGGCGGTCGGCGTCCCGCGCCAGCTCGATCCTGCGTCTGTTCTCGCGCAAGTTCCGCAGCCGCTTCAAGACCGGCAGCCCGGTAATGCCGTCCGCCACTGTCTTGGAATCGATGTCGTGCAGATCGATGACGACGCGCGCGCCATGTCGTGGCGCCAGGTCAAGCAGTTGTGCCAGCACGATGTTCTCGATCACCACCAGATCGGGTGCGAAGGCTCGCCAGAGCGCGCTGGCTTCGGCCAGTTCGTCGGCCGGCATTATGCGCATGGTCGGATGTGGCCTGTGACTTTGCCAGGTGCCGTTGCGGCGCGCCGACTCGATGACGAGGTGCTTGACATTGGGGAGCGAGGTTTGGGTCGGCGAGCCGGCGAAGCTTACGGTCAGTACCTCGCCGAGCGCCGAGAGCGCCCGCGCATTGGCGGCGCTCCTGATCTCGCCGCCGGACAGCGGCGGAAACGGACAAGTGAGCGTGAACTGTAGGATTTTCATGTTGCCCCCGCGCACGATAGTAGTCTGAGCTGCATGAGGCCGGAATAGCGCAAGTCGGCCGGGTCAGGCCCTGGTGAAGCCGATGAAGTCGTCGGGCGTGGCGCGGCCCATTTCCTCTTCCCAGTGGCGCCGGCAAAGCGAGACATAGACGTCCTTGCCGATCGCGACCTGCTCGCCCTGCCTGGCCACCTTGCCGTCGGGACCCAGCCGCACGACCATCGTCGCCTTGCGGCCGCAGCGGCAGATGGTGCGCACTTCGCGCAGATCGTCGGCGATCGCCAGCAAGGCGCGCGAGCCGGAAAACAGCTTGCCCTGGAAATCGGTGCGCAGGCCGTAGCACATGACCGGGATGTTCAGCCGGTCGGCGATACGGGCCAGTTGCCAGACCTGTTCCTCCTCGAGGAACTGCGCCTCGTCGACGAAAATGCAATGAACCGTGGTGTGCTCATGGTGCTCGGCGACCCGGGCGAAGAGGTCGTCGCCATCGCGGAACATCTCGGCCTCGGCCTCGAGGCCAATGCGTGACGAGATCAGGCCGCCGTCGCCTTTGCGATAGTGGCCGGCGACGAACAGCATCGTCGTCATGCCGCGCTCGCGATAATTGTAGGACGCCTGCAAGAGCATCGTCGTCTTGCCGGCATTCATCGTCGCGTAGTTGAAGTAAAGCTTGGCCATGCCGCCCTTTAAGGTGTGTCGGTATTCAGGTGATGCCGGCCTGCAAACGACGGCTTTCTGCGCTTCCGGTGCTCACGGACCCAAATGTCCGCTGCGCTCCGGTTCTCGAAACCACCGTTTTCGGCTCGGCCTGACCTGAATCTCGGGACACCTTAAGCCGACTTGTCGCGGCGCGGGGAGGGGGCGCCCGCGCATTCCCCTGAAAAAGCCGCCGGCCATCAAAAAAGCGGCAGCCGTGTCGCTGATCGGCCAGTGCGCGCCGTTGATCGTGATTGCCTTAGTGCTTGAAACCGCTTCAGAATGGTGTTTGGCTGACGAAACCAAGGCGGAGACACAAACCGTAACTTCGCCGTGCCAAAAAGAATTGCAATGGGAGAATATCTATGTCGCGTATGAATTCCTTCGTCGCCGGGCTCGGCCTGGCGGCTTTCCTGTCCACCACCGCTGCCTTTGCCGGCGATCCTGAAAGCTGCAAGGCAGTGCGCCTTTCCGATGTCGGCTGGACCGACATCCAGGCCACGACCGGCGTCGCTTCGGTGCTGCTCACCGCGCTCGGCTACGAGCCGCAGACGATCCAGCTGTCGGTCCCGGTCACCATGGCGTCGCTGAAGAACAAGGACCTCGATGTCTTCCTCGGCAACTGGATGCCGTCGATGACCAACGACATCAAGGACTACACCGCCGACGGCTCGGTCGAGACGATCAGCACCAACCTGACCGGAGCCGGCTACGGCATCGTCGTGCCGACCTATGTGGCGGACGCCGGCGTCAAGACGCTGACCGATCTCGGCAAGTTCAAGGACAAGTTCAACGCCAAGATCTACGGCATCGAGGCCGGCAATGACGGCAACCGCATCATCCTCGACATGATCAAGAACCCGAAGGACAATCTCGAAGGCTTCGAACTGGTCGAGTCCTCGGAGGCCGGCATGCTGACGCAGGCCGAGCAGTCGATGAAGAACAATGAGTGGATCGCCTTCCTCGGCTGGACGCCGCATCCGGTGATGGGCGCCATGAAGATCACCTATCTCGACGGCATGGGCGACAGCGGCTTCGGCGCCGCCACCGTCTTTACCAACGTGCGCAAGGGCTACACCACCGAATGCCCGAATGCCGGCAAGTTCATCGCCAACCTGAAGTTCAACCTGGACATGGAAGGCGAGATGATGGACGCCATCCTCAAGGGCGGCGATGCCAACACGGTCGCGACCGACTGGCTGAAGAAGCATCCGGACGCCATCGCGCCCTGGATCGCCGGCGTCACCACCTTCGACGGCGGCGACGCGGCCGCCGCGATCAAGACCGCGCTCGGGAGCTGAGCCGGCTTTGGGTTCGGCATGACCGATCAAGAAGGGCAGCCATCTGGAAAAGGCTGCCCTTTTTCATATGCTGTGGGACAATGACCGTCCGACAAGGACGGCGAAGGCCGAGAGGGGCAGATGGATCCGATTTCGAAATTTCTGGTCGCCTACAAGATTCCCATAGGTCCCTGGGGAAAAGCCTTCTTCGGCTTCCTCACCGACAATTTCGACACCGTCTTCAGGGCCTTCTCCAACGGCCTCAATTTCCTGCTCGACGGGCTGGTCGATATCCTGCTGATCCTGCCGCCTGTGCTGCTGGCGCTGGTCATCGCGGGCATCGCCTGGCTCCTGCAGCGCTCGCGGCCGCTGGCCATTGCCGTCTTCATCGGCCTGATCTTCATCATCAACCAGAATCTGTGGAAGCAGACGGTGCAGACGCTGGTGCTGGTGGTTGCAGCCGCCGCCATGGCGATGGCCATCGGCGTGCCGCTCGGCATCTGGGCCGCGCACAAGCCGAAGGTCTACCGCATCATGCTGCCGGTGCTGGACCTGATGCAGACGCTGCCGACCTTCGTCTACCTGATCCCGGTGCTCACCCTGTTCGGCCTCGGCAACGCGCCCGGCCTGATCGTCACCATCATCTTCGTCATCCCGACCGCGGTCCGCCTCACCCATCTCGGCGTCGTCTCGGTGCCTAAGGCGATCATCGAGGCCGGCGAGGCGTTCGGCGCCACCAAGAGCCAGCTTCTGTGGAAGGTCGAGCTGCCCTCGGCGCTGCCCACCATCATGGCGGGGCTGACGCAGTCGATCATGCTGTCGCTGTCGATGGTGGTGTTCGCCGCGCTGATCGGCGCCGGCGGCCTCGGCACGGAAATCAACCGCGCGCTCGGCTCGCGCCGCATCGATCTCGGGCTTGAAGCCGGCCTCGCCATCGTCGTGCTGGCCATCGTGCTCGACCGGATGACGCGTATCGGTGTTGGAGGCAAGAAATGACCGTCGCCGTTGATTTCAAGAATGTCGATATCGTCTTCGGCGCCGACCAGGCTGGTTCGCTGGCATTGATCGACGGCGGTGCGACCCGCGCGGAGATCCTCGAAAAGACCGGCAATGTGCTGGGCTGCGCCGGCGCCAGCCTCACCGTGCATGAGGGCGAGATCTCCGTGCTGATGGGCCTGTCGGGCTCCGGCAAGTCGACCCTGCTCCGAGCCGTCAACCGGCTCAACGTGGTGTCGCGCGGACAGGTCCTGGTCAAGGACGGCGACCGCACGGTCGACGTCGTCACTTGCGACGAGGCAACGCTTCGGCGCTTGCGCCAGAAGCAGGTGGCGATGGTGTTCCAGCAATTCGGCCTCCTGCCGTGGCGGACGGTGGAGGAGAATGTCGGTTTCGGCCTCGAACTCGCCGGCGTGCCGGAAGCCGAGCGCAAGGAGCGGGTGAAGAAGCAGCTGGAGCTCGTCCATCTCGACCAGTGGTCGAAGAAGTACGCGCACGAGCTCTCCGGCGGCATGCAGCAGCGCGTCGGCCTGGCCCGCGCCTTCGCCACCGAGGCGCCGATCCTGTTGATGGACGAGCCGTTCTCAGCGCTAGACCCGCTGATCCGCACCAAGCTGCAGGACGAATTGCTGCAGCTGCAGGCGGAGCTGAAGAAGACCATCATCTTCGTCAGCCACGACCTCGAGGAGGCGCTCAAGATCGGCAGCCACATCACCATCATGGAAGGCGGGCGCATCGTGCAGACCGGTGCGCCGGAAGACATCGTGCTCCGGCCCGCCAACGACTATGTCCGTGACTTCATCGCCAATGTGAATCCGCTGTCGGTGCTGACGGCCTGGAACGTCATGCGCGACCGCCGCGACCTCGAACATGGCGAGGATGGCTGGGTGTGGCTCGACCGGCGCAAGACGACGCGCTTCAAGATCGACGATCACGGGCTGGTGGCGGCCGCCGAACGCGACGGCAAGCCGGCGGTGTGGGTTTCCTGCGCCGATGTGGAGCGGCAACCGGAGGAGACCGCGCAAGTGTTCTGGGCGACGCCTGGCACCTCGCTGAAGACGGTGATGCTGGCCATGCACCGCTCGCAGACGGCGCCGGTGGCGCTGTTCGACGAGCAGTCGCGCTTCGTCGGCGCGATCGGCATCCGCGACGTTCTGAGCGCCGTGCTGCGGCGCTAGGCTTGTAGCCGTCAGAAGCCGTCCTCGGCCCGGCCCGGCTGCAAAAGCGGTCCGAGCATGCAGTGTTGCCAATTGTCTATACTCGCGGGGCAGGGCACAGCCCATGCCCCGCGCAACCTTGCCTTTCGCCCGTGGCGAGCGCAGAATCCAGCTTCCGCAGGCGCAGGGGACGGCATGACATCCACGCCGCGCAAGGGGACCTGGTCCGTTGTAGCCGCCGCGGCTTTCGCAGCGATGCTGTTTGGCGCTGGCGTCGCCTTTTCCCAGAGTTTCACCGTCGGCAACGGCCAGACCGCCGGCCAGCAGACGATGAACAATGCCCGCGACACCGGATCTGTCGCCACCGGTGGAACGATCCAGACGTTCAACGCCGGCGAGAACGCGGTGCAGATGCTTGGTTCCGGCCAGCGCCTGACCAACGCGGGCAGGATCGGAACGTTTGGCGGCAACGCCTGGGATGTGAATTCGCAGGGAGACGACGCGACCATCATCAACAACGGTCTCTTTCTCGCGGTGGGCGATGCGTCGATCGGCATCGTGTCCGCGGGCAGCAATGCCAATATCGTCAACAACGGCTCGATCGAGGCCGTCGGCAACAACGCCACATTCGGCATCATCAGCGATGGTTCCGGTGCCAAAGTGGACAACCGAGGTTTCATCGGGGTTTCCGGTACTGCGTCGGTAGCCATTATCGGCGACAAATCCGACCTGACCGTTTCGAACAGCGGCGCCATCGAAGCCGAAGGTTTCGCTGCCTCGGGCATCCTATGGGGAAGCGTCGGTCCCTTGAATGATGGGCTGCGACTGACCAATTCCGGTTCGATCACGGTTTCCGGAGATGCATCCACCGCTATTGGCGCCGGGGGCAATGACATCGCCATCACCAATACCGGCGATGTCTACGCGTCGGGAACCTCCTCGACGGGCATCCTCACGCTGTTCGGCAACGCGGCGATCACCAATTCCGGCTCGGTGATCGTCAGCGGGGCGAATTCCGTCAGCATCGCGGCAACTGGCCCGAGTTCTGTCATCACCAATTCAGGACGCGTCTTCAACGACCAGAGCGCAGCGATCTTTTTCGGCTCGTCCGACGCGACGCTCAACTTGTTGGGGGGCACAGCCATCCAGGGACCTATCGTTTTCAGCGGTTCCGGAAACACGGTGAGCTTCGGGCCGGGGTTGAACGCGGTCATGTCCTTTTCGGGAAGCGGGCTTCCGCAGACCATCCTGACCGGCGGCCGGCCCTTCGTCGCCAGTGGCGGCACGATAGCGGTTGTCGACATCACCGGGTTTGCCAGCAGCGCGCCGCTGGTCGAAGACCTTGTCGACGGCATAGGAAGCGTCGCCGAAGCTCGGATGTTCGCCCCGCAAGCCGACATGCTTGCGCCGCGCAACGGTCCAGACGCGTGGCTCGCCACCTTTGGCGGGATCCGCTCGCAAGCCGGCTCCGGTCCATTCGCCGGCTTCAGCCAAGCGCTGGGCGGCGTGGTCGCCGGGGCCGAAAGACACTCGGGCGACGGCTTTCTGGGCGGCGTGTTCGTTGGAGGCGCCGCTGGATCGACCGAGGTCGACGACGATGCGCAGGAGGTCACGCATCGCAGCGTATTTGCTGGTGCCTATCTCGACTATGACGGAGGCGCGCATTTTGCGGGGGTGACTTTCATTGCCGGTGTGCTCGATGAACTGAGTCGCCGCCGCGTCGCGAACAACCTGGTGCTCGGTGGCGTCGAGACAGCGCGCGCCGACTTCAACGGCATCTTCGTCAGCCCGGCGGTTACGTTCGGCACGCGGCTGCCGGTCGCGGCCGGCACACTGATCCCGAGCATGAGGCTGCGTTATACGGGTCTCTTCGTAGACGATTACACTGAGACCGGTTCCGACGACGATCTGGCGGTCTCACGGCGCGACGTCCATTTGTTCGAGATGCGCGGCCAACTCGCGCTGGCCCTCGCGCCAGTCAGGAAGCAGGGCCAGACCTGGCAAACCACCCTTCGCGCCGGGATCGACGCCTTGGCGCAAAACAGCGAGGACGTATCGGCGACGCTGCTTGGCCAGGACATCTCTTTCGCCGCCGGTGGCCGAAAGACGGTGCTGCGCGGCTTTGCCGGCGCGGACCTCACGGCTGATGTGGGCGCCGGCATGACGCTCGATGCGGGTTTTGAGGCGGGTTACGGGAGCGACAATGCCTTCACCGTGCGGGGGCAGGCGCGCCTGAGCAAGGCTTTTTGAGAGACGCTCGACAGATCCCAGTGGCATTTGCCGGGGCCGTCATGGACCGTGTAGGCCTCCCGGAGGAGGCGCAGTGAGGCGGATCTGGAATTGGCTGTCCCGACCAGGAGCCGCGCAAATCGCGCTTGGCTTGCTGCTGGTGATCGCGATGCGGTCGATCCTCGAATTCTTCAGGATCGGCGGCGGAGTCGGCGTGCAGCTTAGCGGCGAGCAGATCTTCTATATCGAAGGGGCGCTTGCCGCCGTTGCTGCCGGGCTGCCAGTTCTTGTCCTGCATGCCATCGGCTGGCATCGCTGGGCGACCCTATTCGCTGTGGCGGCAATCGTTGCCCTGCTGGCATGGAAGATCGTGGCGCTCTATTGAAGGCCAGCGAGCGGCGGCACTATCCGCTTGGCCGCAAGGCACCGAAATCCTAGACTGCGCATCAGGCTCGCGGATCATTGCGCCCGCGAAAGGCCAGCGAAATGCAGCGGGGTACGTCGTAGCATGATCTTCCGACAACTCTTCGATTCGGTTTCGGGGACCTACTCCTATCTGCTGGCCAGCCGCCGGGGAGGCGAGGCACTGATCATCGATCCGGTGCTGGAGAAGGTCGAACGCTATCTCCAACTGGTCAACGAACTCGACCTCAAGCTGGTCAAGGCGGTGGACACGCACCTCCACGCGGACCACATCACCGGCCTCGGCGCGCTGCGCGACAAGACGCATTGCGTGACCGTGATGGGCGAGCAGACCAAGGCCGATGTGGTGTCGATGCGGCTCGCCGACGGCGACAAGCTCGCCATAGAGGGGCTGGCGCTCGACGTCATCTATACGCCCGGCCACACCGACGATTCCTACAGCTTCATCCTGCCGGACCGGGTGTTCACCGGCGACACGCTGCTCATCCGCGGCACCGGCCGCACCGACTTCCAGAACGGCGATCCGCGCCAGCAATATGAATCGATCTTCGGTCGCCTGCTCAAGCTGCCCAACGAGACGCTGATCTATCCGGCGCATGACTACAAGGGCGAGACGGTATCGACCATCGGCGAGGAGAAGGCGTTCAACCCGCGCCTGCAGGTGAAGTCGGTGGATGAGTATGTCGAGATCATGAACAATCTGAAGCTCGCCAATCCGAAGATGATGGACGTTGCCGTGCCGGCCAACATGAAGGTCGGGCTGCACCAGGATGACATTGCCGGACGCGGCTGGGCCGTCAGCGCGGAGGCGGCGCTGGCGCTCGTCGGACGGCCGGACGTGGCGTTGATCGACTTGCGCGAGAGCGGCGAGCGAGAACGGCACGGCGTCATCCCTGGCGCCATCCATCTGCCCTATCCCAGGCTGCAGGAGAACATCGCCGCCGGCGGCATGCTCAATGAGCTTGCCAGGTCGACCAGCAAGCGGCTCCTGTTCTACTGCGCCTTCGGCGAGCGTTCGGCGATGGCGGTTCAGGCCGCCCAGGACGCCGGCATCGCCAGCGCGCGCCACATCCATGGCGGCATCGACGCCTGGAAGAAGGCGAACGGACCGCTTGTGCGGTAGGTTCCGCGCGGACCGAATTTCAAAAAGATCAATTCAGGCCGATGCGCTTGGCGCCCTGCCGGAACAGGGCCTCGGCGTCCCGGTCGAAGCGGAAGGTGGCGATGAAATCGTCGGCGCGGTAGTCCGGCAGCGTCTTGCGGATGGCGGCGGCGAAAGTTCGTGCCTCGTCCGGCCGGCCGGCCAGCGCCAGGCAATGCGCGGCGATCGCCAGGATGATGATGTGGGCGTTCGGGCGGGCCGCCGCCTTCAGCGCCCATTCCGAAGCCTCGTCGAACTCTCCGAGGCGGGCATGGGCCATGGCACGTGCGCCCATCATGCCGAACAGCAATGGGTCGAAGGGGCTGAGATGGCGCGAGTGATCGGACGAGCCGATCGCCGAGCGCGGATCGCCTGATTGCGAGTGCACGAAGGACAGCGCGTAGTGGCCGAGCGCGAAGTTGGGGCTGAGGTCGACGGCCCGTTCCAGCTCGAGCAGGGAGCCGTCGCGCTCGCCGCGTAGCCACAGCGCCCGGCCCATGGCCCAGTGCGCGGCCGGATTGTGATCGTCGACCAGCAGGCTTTGCCCGGCGCTCTCGAAGGCAAGAGCCGTTTCCCGGTCGCGATCGCCCCAGCGCTGGAAGGCGTTCTGCCAGTGGGTGAAGGAGAGGCCGGCATAGGCGCGGGCAAAGGTCGGGTCCTGCTTCAGCGCGATGTCGAAGAACTGCTGGGCCAGCTCGTTCTCGGCCCGGGTGAAGCGGTACATGTGCCAGAGGCCGCGATGATAGGCCTCCCAGGCGTTGAGCGAATTGGGCGCCTTCAGCATCGCGCGGTTGCGCTCGACCGTGGTGACCTCGGCGGCGATGGAGGAAACGATGCTGTTGCCGATGTCATCGAGCACGACGAAAACGTCGTCCGGCCTATGTTCGAACGTCTCGGCCCAGACGATCCTTGCCGTGCGCACCTCGACCAGCTCGACCGCGACGATGATCCTGCCCGACAGGTTGCGGACAGAGCCGGTTGCGACGTAGTCGACATTCAGCCGGCGCCCGGCATCCTCGGGCGAGATGTCCTTTTCCGCCAGCGCAAAAACCGAGCCGCGGGCGATGACGAAGAAATCCCTGAGCTTGGCGAGGCGGGTGATGATGTCGTGGGTCAAGCCATCGGCCAGCCCGCCGCGAAAATCCGAGGTGCCGGCGTGCTCGACGAACGGCATGACTGCGAGTGAGGCGCGGCGTGTCGCCGATGTCTCCGGCTCGACTGGAAGGACCGGCGGCTGGGGCGCCGCGGACGCCGGCGCGGATCGCGAGGATTGCGCCGCGCCGGACTGACGGGCTCTTATCTCCTGCCATGCCTCGCGCAGGGGGGTAAAATCGAGGTCCTCAGACTCGAAGAGCTGCGCGGCGGCGGTGAGATGCTCCTCGCAGGCGCCGATCTGGCCGCGCTGCGCGCGGTTTTCCAGCAGGGCCAGATGGGCGCGGCTGTCGAAGGGGGCGAGCTCCAGCCATTTGTCGATATAAGCGCACGCCTCGTCGGACTCCGCCGGGAGCAGGCCGATGAGATGCTCCAGAACGGCGACATGGCATGACCTGAAACGGCGGCGCTGTGCCGTCAGCCAGCTGTTGAAATGCGGGCTGCGGTCGAGCTCGAGCCCGTCGAGGAAATCGCCGGCGAAAAGGTGCGAAAGCGTCCTGAGCCGCTCGAGGCCGAGCGTCTCGATGCCCTCCGCCACCGCCGCGGCAGCTTCCACGGCATCGACGGAGACATTGGCAAGACGAAGCGCGACCGTGTCGCCTTCGGTCTCGATCCTGTGCAGGCCCGGCTCGTCGAGCGCGCCGCGCAGCTTGCTGAGGCACCAGCGAAGCTCGCCGCGCGGATCGTTCGGCACATCCCATAAGAGCTCGCACAGGCGGCCGCGTCCGACCGGGCGCGGTGCCAACGCCAGATAGGCAAGCAAGGCACGCAGCTTGCGCGAGGACGGCAACGTCACGGGAAGGCCATCGCGTGAAATCGCCAGCTGCCCGAGCAATCGTACGGACAGGCCAACGGCCGCCCCGTTCAGGCTGGCCCGGGCGGACTCAACGCGCGTTTCCACGCTCTCTCCCACGCTCTCTCCCACGCTGACCAAGCTGTCCATGTTCTATCACCAAACCTGACAGGGCGCAGCCGGCAGCGAATTTCCATGCCGGACAGAGCCTTTGCCGAACCATCGGCACGTCAACTTAGCGCGGCAAGGTCTCGAAACCTCGCCGCCGAGCCCTCCGGTTTGTAACCGGATCGTGAGGATCAAGAGGAGACCAGACATGTTGCAGCAGTTGAAGATCAGGACCACCGCCGGACGCGGCCGTTTGTTCGACAGCATTCTCGACACGGTCGGCGATACGCCGGTCATCCGCATCAACAATCTCGGCCCGGGTCATGCGACGATCTATGTGAAGGCCGAGTTCTTCAACCCGGGCGCGTCGGTCAAGGACCGGCTGGCGCTCAACATCATCGAGGAAGGCGAGCGCAGCGGGGCGCTGAAGCCGGGCCAAACCGTGGTCGAGGCGACCAGCGGCAATACCGGCATCGGGCTCGCCATGGTCTGCGCGCAGAAGGGCTATCCGCTGGTGGTGACGATGGCCGACAGTTTTTCCATCGAACGCCGCAAGCTGATGCGCATGCTGGGCGCCAAGGTGGTGCTGACGCCGCGCGCCCAGAAGGGGTTCGGCATGTACAAGAAGGCCGTCGAGCTCGCCGAGGCCAATGGCTGGTTCCTGGCCCGCCAGTTCGAGACCGAAGCCAACGCCGCCATCCATGAGGCGACGACGGCGCGCGAGATCATCAACGATTTCGCCGGCTCGCGGCTCGACTACCTGGTGACCGGCTACGGCACCGGCGGCACGGTGGCCGGCGTCGGCCGAGTGCTGCGCAGGGAGCGGCCGGATGTCAGGATCGTGCTCGCCGAGCCCGCCAACGCCCAGCTGATCGGCAGCGGCAAGGCGCAGCAGCGCGGTGCCGGCGGCGCGCCAGCCGCGAGCCATCCGGCCTTCGAGCCGCATCCGATCCAGGGCTGGACGCCGGATTTCATCCCCAACGTGCTGCAGGAGGCGGTCGACAAGCACTATTACGACGAGGTGATGCCGATCGCCGGCCCGGAAGGCATCAAATGGGCGAAGGCGCTGGCGCAGCAGGAGGGGATATTCACCGGCATTTCCGGTGGCGCCACCTTCGCGGTGGCGCGCCAGATCGCAGGCACGGCTCCGGCCGGCTCGGTGATCCTGTGCATGCTGCCCGATACCGGCGAGCGCTACATGTCGACGCCACTCTTCGACGGAATCGAGGCCGAGATGGACGCCGACGAGATGGCGCTGTCGCGTTCGACGCCGAGCTGCCAGTTCGACGCCTAAAGACAGAAACCTGGCGCCGCCGTCCTTCCGGTGGCGGCGCCACAAGTTCAGATTCCGGAGAAAATCACATGGACACCCTGGGGGAGGCGTCAACAACCGCGGCCGTGGACGAAACGCTCGATCCGCCTGACTGGGCGGATGTGCAGGCCCTGTCGCACCGCATCATGGACGACGCCATGGGCTATTTGCGTGATGTCCGCGAGCGCCCGGTATGGCAGGAGATGCCGGCCGAGGTGCGGGCCTTCTTCACGGCGCCGCTGCCGCGCTCACCGTCGCCGCTCGCCGACGTCTACGGCGATGTCTCCCGCAATGTCATGGCCTATCCGATGGGCAACGTCCATCCGCGCTTCTGGGCCTGGTACATGGGGTCCAGCAACTTCACCGGCGCGCTCGGCGATTTCCTGGCGGCGATCCAGGGTTCCAATCTCGGCGGCGGCAACCATGCCGCCGGGCTGATGGACAGCCAGGTGGTCAACTGGTGCAAGGAGATGCTGGGCTTCCCGGCTTCCGCCAGCGGCACGCTGGTCAGCGGCGGCTCGATGGCCAACATCATCGGTCTCACCGTGGCGCGCAACACCAAGGCCGGCATCGACGTGCGCGAGCATGGCGTTGCCGCCATCCCCAGGCCGCTGCGTTTCTACGCCTCGGACCAGGTCCATTCCTGCCATCGCAAGGCGATGGAAGCGCTCGGCCTCGGCAACCGCGCGCTGCGCCGCATCCCGACCGATGCCGGCTTGCGGATCGACATCGCGGCGCTGCGGACGGCGATCTCAGAGGATCGCGCTGCCGGTTTCAAACCCGCCTGCGTCATCGGCACGGCGGGCACGGTCAACACCGGAGCGATCGACGATCTGCAGGCGCTCGCGGCGCTGGCGGCGGAGGAAGACCTCTGGTTCCACGTCGATGGCTGCATCGGCGCGCTGATCGCCATTGCGACCGGGAACGCCTCGCTCGTTGCCGGCATCGAGCAGGCGCATTCGATCGCGCTCGACCCGCACAAATGGCTGCATGCGCCGTTCGAGGCCGGTTGCGCGCTGGTTCGCGACGCCGAGGCGCACCGCGGCACCTTCGCCGTCACGCCGGAGTATCTGGAATCGGCGCCGCGCGGCCTCGCTTCCGGGCAATGGCTGCATGACTACGGCCTGCAGACGTCGCGCGGTTTCCGCGCCCTCAAGGTGTGGATGGCGCTGAAGCAGCATGGCGTCGAGAAATTCGGCCGCCTGATCGACCAGAACATCGCTCAAGGCCGCTATCTCGCCGGTCTGATCGCGGCCGAGCCGGCGCTCGAACTGACCGCGCCGGTCACCATCAACATCGTCTGCTTCCGCCATCGCGGCGGCGGCCTGTCCGGCGAGCGGCTGAAGGCGCTCAACACCGAGATCATGCTGCGGCTGCAGGAAGAGGGCATCGCCGTCCTCTCCGACACCACGGTGCATGGCCAGCATTGTCTGAGGGTGGCGATAACCAATCACCGGACGCGGCGCGAGGACCTTGAGATGCTGGTGCGCGAAACGCTTCGCATTGGAAAAAACATCTAAGCTGCAGCGTCGCCGGATCGTACAGTGCGCGGCCAGGATGTGTCATTCGGGCAGGCCGGCCAGCCGCAGCGCCTCGACATATCTGCCGAAATAGTCCGGTCTGATCAACCCCACGCGATGCTTGAGGCTGGAAAGCGTCAGTTCGGGATCGAGCAGCAGCGAGCGCGCGATATGCTTGCTTGCGGCATCCAACCTGCCGGCCATGGCATTGCTGGCGGCCGCGACGCGCAGGCCAGTGAGATAATATGGCTGCGCGCGGGAAGCCGCCTCGGCAATTGGCCAGGCGGCTTCGTTGCGGCCGGCCACGAAATGGGCGAATGCGGTGAAGCACTGCATGAAGAAGCTCAGCGGATCGAGCGGGCTTAGCCGACTTGCCCGCGACAGATGCTCGATGGCGATGTCCGGATCGTCGTGGCAGGCCTTGAGGCAGCCGCTGGCGCTCCAGGCGGCCGCGCAGTTCGGGTTCAGCACGAGCGCACGGTCGACCAGTGCCGAGCCGGCCTCATAGTCACCGATGACATAGCCCAGCGCCAGGCCGCTGAAGGCCAGCGCCACCGCGTCGTCCTGGCCGGCAATGGCGACGTTGCCGGCCAGCCGGGAGACCTCGGCGGCCTCCTGCTGCGGGTCAGTCATCCAGCCATTCGCCATCCGCCAGAAATAGCACCAGGCGGCAGCGCCTTGCGCGGCGGCAAAATCGGGGTCGAGCTCGATGGCCTTGTAGAATTGCGGCAGTGCCTCCTCCAGTCCCTCCCGCGTCCAGCGGTAAAGGCTAGCCATGCCGCGCAGATAGTGATCGTAGGCGTCGAGACTTTCAGTGGGTTTGCGCTTGGCGCGCGCCATCTCGGCCTGTTCGAGCCTGGGCGAGATTGCACCAATGACGCTGGAGGCAACGAGGTCCTGCAGTTCGAACACCTCCGAAACGCTGCCTTCGAAGCGGTCGGCCCAGAGATTCACTCCCGACGCCGCCTCGATGAGTTGGCCGGCCACGCGCAGCCGGCTGCCGGCCTTGCGGACGCTGCCCTCCAGCACGTAGCGCACACCGAGCTCCCGCGCTACGCGCGTGACGTCGACCGCGTGGCCCTTGTAGGCGAAGGCGGAGTTCCGCGCGATCACGAACAGCCAGTTCACATGCGATAGCGCCGTCGTGATCTCCTCGACCACGCCGTCGGTGAAATATTCCTGCTCAGCGTCGCCGCTCATGTTCTGGAACGGCAGGACCGCGATCGACGGCCTTTCCGGCACCGAAACGGTAGGACGGGGCGGCTCCGCCTTCGCGTCCAGGCGGGATGGTTCCACCTCGGGCGGGCCGCCGTCGGCTGTCGGCTCCTTCAGGCGCTCCATGCTCGGCGCTTCGATGCGTTCGACCAGCGCCCGCGTCGCTTCTTCGGGTTCGACGCCGAGCTCGCGCTTCAGTGCTTCCTTGCAAGCCAGGAACTGGCGGAAGGCATCGTTGGTCTTGCCACGGCGCTGGAAGATGCGGATCAGGGCGCGATGGGCCTGCTCGGCGCATGGGTCGAGGCTCACCAGCCGTTCGGCCAGGGTTTCACAGGCCTGTTCCTCGCGCGAACCCAGCTCCGGCAGGAGGCTCAGCCGCTCGGCCAGGTCCAGCGCCTTGCGGGTGTAGTTCGCCCGAAACGGCGCAAGCCATTCGTCGATCTCGTGCGGGAATGACAGCCCGTCGAGCAGGTCGCCTCGGTAGAAGTCGGCCGCTGCCGCGAGGCTCTCACCGTCATCGGCCTGGATCTTCCGGTCGAAAATCCAGATGTCGGCTTCATCGGCATTCGCCGCCAGCCAGATGGTGTCGGCATTGCCTTCGATGCGAATGGTCTCGTCGCCGGTCGACGGAAACAGCCGCCTGATGTCGACCAGGGCCTGGCGCAGGCTATTTCGTGCCTGCTGCTCGCCGCTGCCGGCCCACAGCATCGCCGCCACCCGCTCGCGGCGAAGGCCCTTGGGGCCAGCCAAAACGAGCGCGGCAAAGAGCAGCGACGTCTTGCGCGTCGCGAAATGCAAAGGCTGCCCGCCTGTAGAGGCAACCTCGATGTCGCCAAGCAATCGGATATGCACCCCGACCCCCCGAGAAACAGCCTCGGATAGAATATCACGTCCAGCGGTCGACTTAACGACGATTTAGCGCTGCCATCCGCGGTTTTTCCCGCGGTTTCACGCCTGCATGAACGTTGGCAAAGCGCGCCGGCGGGACATTGCCCTCGTGAGTTCCAAAGAGGGAGAACTACAATGACCTACATCAGCCTCAGGACCATCCAGCCGACCTCCCGTTTTGCCGGCACGCTCGCCACTCGTGTCGCAACCGTCTTCGCCGGGCTTCGGCGCCGGTATCAGGATGCCATGCAGCGCAGGGCTTTGGCCGGTCTGTCGATGTCTGAACTGAAGGACTTCGGCTATCCGGCCGATGAAGCACCCGCCGATGTCGCGGCCCGCGGCCGCATCGCCGGGCGCAATCCGCTGCGGTGACCCTTGCCTAGGCGCACTTCTGGAATTGCCTTGCAGTCTCCTATCATCCCGCGCCGCCGGGAAGCGACGCGCCAGGCAGATAAAGCATGACCGGCCGGATCTCGTAGACGGCGGTGGGATTGACACGCTTCAGGTCGCGCGCCGTGGCAATCGCCTCGTCCCGGTCGGCGCAATCGAGGACATAAAGCCCCAGCAATTGCTCCTTCGTCTCGGCAAAGGGACCGTCGATCACCATGCCGTCACCTGGACCGCGCAGCGTGACGGCGTCGGCAGTCGCTCCCAGCCTTGCCGCCGGCCCAAGCTTGCCCTCGCGGGTCAGCCTGGCGTTGATCTCGAGCAGATCGTCCATCAGCGCCGCATCCTCTTCGGGTGTCCAGGACTGGACGGTTTGTTCGACGTGGTAGGCGAGGATGGCATAGAACATGGGCGCGATTTTCCTCATGACGGAGCGGGCCGCACTATCACAAGGATGGCGTGACTGATCCAGTCCCGCCGCCGATCTGGCCGCCGCCTGCTGACTCAAGCTGCCAGCGGCAAGCGCAGCTCCGTCAGCAGGCCGCCTTCGGGATGGTTGGAAAGGCTGATTTCGCCACCGGCGGCGCGGGCGATGTTACGGGCAATGGTCAGGCCGAGGCCAAGCCCGCCGGTCTGGCGGTTGCGCGACTGCTCGATGCGGACAAACGAGCCGAACACCGCGTCGAGCTGGGCCTGCGGGATGCCCGGGCCCTCGTCGCGGATGAAGAGCGTGACCGTGTGCTCTGACCGCTGCAGGCTGAGATGCGCCTTCTTGCCATAGGTCACGGCGTTCTGGACGAGATTGGTGACGCAGCGCTTCAGCGCCACCGGACGGGCAATGCAGATCATGCCGCGCGGCCGCGTGTCGTCATGATCGAACGAGACCTCCTCGAAGCCGTCGGCGATCGCTTCCACCAGCGACCAGAAATCGATGCGCTCGGCCTTCTCCTCGGTCACTTCGAACTTGGCGAAGTCGATGACGGAGCTTGCGATGCTCTCGATGTCGGCAAGGTCGTGGGCGAGCGCTTCGCGCGCCGGCGACTTGCGCAGCAATTCGAGGCGCAGCCGCATCCTGGTCAGCGGCGTGCGCAGATCGTGCGCCAGGGCCGCCGCAAGATGCTCGCGGTCCTCGACATAGTCGCGCAGCCTGCTCTGCATGGCGTTGATCGCCTTGGCGGCGGCGCGGATCTCGCGGCTGCCGGTCTCGGCGATCGGCGGGCTCTTCAGGTCGTTGCCGATCCGCTTCACCGCGGTTTCCATCATCCGGTAGGGCGCGGTCAGCCGGCGCAGCGACCAGATCGACATCGCGACAACCAGCCCGGCAATCAGCGAATAGAGCGGAAGGCTGTCGAAGCTGAGGATCGGCCCCACCGGGGTGATCGGTTCGGTGAAATTCAGCCATTGGCCGTCGGCGAAGCGCAGCGACGCCGTCAGCTTGTCGCTCTGGGCGAAATCCGCCGCCAGCACCAGAAGGTCGCGCTCGACCTGGCCGACGTCCTTGTTGGGAACCATGCCGCCGGGAGCGTCGGCTTCCTGCGTTGCCGGATCGCGCCTTACGCGCGCGTCGGTGATGCCGAACTTCGACAGGCGGCCGACAAGGATGTCCTCCAGCTCAGCGAGCTCGTCATCGCCGGCGATCGAGGAGGTGACGGCGGGCGTATCCGAAACGGTGAGCGCATAGGTGGCGTTGAACAGGCCGGACGCGGTCGCCTTGCGTTCCTCGGGGGTGGCGTCATGCATCAGCTGCACCAGCGAGAAGGCGCGGTCGTTCAGCCGGTAGAGATCGACCACGTCGTTGGCGGCGGCGCGGTCGCGCGAGACGATGTAGAGCGTCGCGACCTGGCTGATCAGCAGGCCGGCGATGACGATGAGCAGCACCCAGACAGGCAAAGTCTGCGGCAGGAAGCGTCTCATTCGGTGGTCGTCTCGGGCAGGAACTGGTAGCCGCCGCTGCGCACGGTGAGGATCAGTTTGGGCGTCTTGGGGTCGTCTTCCATCTTGCGCCGCAGCCTGCTGACCAGAATGTCGACGCTGCGGTCGAAGCTGTAGCCGGTGTCGCCGCCCGACAGCTCGATCAGCTGGTCGCGGGTCAGCACACGCTGGGCGCTCTTGACGAAGGTCTGCAGGAGGTTGAATTCGGCCATGGTCAGTTCGACCCTGACGTCGCCGGGCGCCGTCAGCCGGCGGCGCGAGCAGTCCATCGTCCAGCCGGCGAAATGATAGACCTGCTTGGCGGCCGGCCGGCGCGGCTCGGCGGAACCGTTGCGCCTCAGCACCGCGCGGATGCGGGCGAGCAGCTCGCGCGGATCGAACGGCTTCGGCACATAGTCGTCGGCGCCCATCTCCAGCCCAACGACCCGGTCGGTCGTCTCGGTGACCGCCGTCAGCATGATTATCGGCGTCGTGTAGTTGGCGCGGAGCTCGCGGCAGAGCTCCAGCCCGCTCTTTCCCGGCAGCATTACGTCAAGCACGATGAGGTCGACCTGCGAGCGGCGCAGGATCGCCTCCATCTCGGTGCCGTCGGCGGCGACCGTGGTGCGCAGCCCGCGCTTCTGGAAGAACTCCTGAAGCAGGTCGCGTATGCCCTTGTCGTCGTCGACGATCAGTATGTGTGCGTCGGATTTCACGGGAACCCTGTGATTCTGGTGGCCTGCGGTTAGTGTGACACCACCCACACGATAGAATTCCGGCCATATCTTGGCCAGTGGCGACGATCGTTCGCCAGGCTGGATTCACCAGAAACAATCCAGAAACAAAATTCTACAGTCGGGAAAAACTCCTGAAAAATTTCAAAGGCATAACTGGTGTCGTGGCGGTCAGGTCAACGCCTGCGACGCTAGTCTCCGGAGTAACGGACAAGACCAATGCAGAGGTTCACGATCAGCTTGATGGGTGCGTTGCTTAGCATTTCGCTCGTCACGGCAGCGGTTGGAGCCTCCAACGCAAAGGTTACGCCGATAACCCGGGCCGAGCGGTGCAGCGATCTCAGCCATCAAGTCGACGAAGCCCTCGAAACCCATGCCGCGGCAACGCAGGTCACCGCGGCGAAGGCACTTCAGAGAAAGGGAAACCGGTTCTGCGCCAACAAGAAGCAGGCGCAGGGAATCCGGATGCTCGCGAACGCTTTGAAGCTGCTTGGAGTGACACCGATCGACCCGGTTCAGTGACGCTCAAATTCCGACCCGCATGAAAAAAGGAAGTGAAGCCATGAAAAAGTCCCTCCTCTCCGCCCTCGGCCTCGGCATTGCTCTGGCCTTCTCGATGCCGGCTCTCGGCAACGCCGCCGCGACCACGACCGCTGCTCCGGCTGCTTCGACGACGACCGCTCCGGCGGCCGCCGCGCCGGCCAAGGCTGCTCCGAAGAAGGTTGCCGCCAAGAAGGTCTGCAAGGTGACCAAGACGCACAAGTGCCCGGTGAAGAAGGCCAAGAAGGCTCCGGCGAAGAAGTCCTGATCCGCAAGCCTGTTTCTTGCAAATCAAGGCCGCTTCAGCCGGGCATCGGCTGGGGCGGCCTTGGCTCGACTGGCGCCGCCGGGCCGGCAACACGATCGCATCCGGCCCGGTGCGCTGAAACTGGTCTCACAAACAATGATCCTTAACCTGGTCGCAATGCCGACCCAGTAGGACAATCCGCATGAAGAAGCGGCTTTCGTCCATTATGCGTTCAATGGCGCTTGGCGGCCTGGTCGTCACCGGCCTGGCCAGGGTGCTGATCCTGTTCACCGCGAGCCCGGTGCCGGACCCGGCCAGCGGGCGAACCGAGCCTTCGCTGTTCGCGCCCGAGATCTCCGCCAACTGGGATTACATCACGCCGCTGCAGACCTGGCTGCTGATCGTGCTGACGGGTACGACCCTGATTGCCGCCGCAGCCTGGGCGGTCGCCGCGTTCATGGAACGCCGGGCCGACAGTCCGTCCGCTGGCCGCATCGCCGGCCGCCACGGCCGTTGAACGGCGCACGACAGTTCCCACATAGATTCGTGAACGGCCGCGCCGTCGCCAGAAATGGACGGTCACGCTCGCGCATGACAGAGTAAGTACCTTCCTCGCAGTCGCCGGGTTTCCGATGCCAGAAACCGTCACCAAGCCACGCACCAGGACGAAGCCGCAGACCGAGCGGCCAAAGCTCTACAAGGTCATCCTGATCAACGATGATTTCACGCCGCGCGAATTCGTGGTGACGGTGCTCAAGGCCGTGTTCAAGCTGAGCGAGGATCAGGCGCAACGGGTGATGATCACCGCGCACCGGCGCGGCGTCTGCGTCGTCGCCGTCTTCACCAAGGATGTCGCGGAAACCAAGGCGACGCGGGCCACCGATCCCGGCAAGGCAAAGGGCTATCCGTTGCTGTTTACCACGGAGCCGGAGGAGTAGGGCAGGCGGACCTTTGCCTTCTCCCCTTACAAGGGGAGAGGTAGAGGCGCTACCGCCCCTCGCGATACCACATCGAGCCCATCGCCAGCAGCAGCATGCCAAGGCCGAGGAAGCCGCCGAACAGCGGCACGCGCGAGACGGCCTTGAGCACGCTGTCGTCGGTGGTGCGCAGGCCGATCCAGTCGGCGCCGGACGCGGCGCCTGAGGAGCGGACCGGAACGATCGAGGGCAGCGCCACGCCACCAGTGAGGCCACCCAGAGCGGATGAGGCAGCGAGCCGGCGCACGCTGCCGCCGGTCGCCTCGACCGGCGCCTTCAGCCGGTCCTCTGTGGAGATGACATCGGCGAATTCCGGCGCGTTGATCGGCCCGACATGGGCAAGCGCTGTGAGGTCGCCATTGCCGACCTGGTAGAGGCCGATCTCCTTTGTCTCGACACTGCCGAGGAAGATGCCGGGCTCGGATTTCTCGAGCTTGACGATCAGCGCCTTGCCTGACGGCGTGATGACCTGCGCCGGGCCGGGGTCGTCGCTCATCGTCTGGCGGCGGATTTCCAGCACCATGCCGCGTCCGTCGGCGGTCAGCCGTTCCTCCTCGAGTTCCGGCTCTTTCATCAGCCAGTGGGCGATGCGACGATAGAGCTGGACATGCGGGCCGCCGCCCTCGAAGCCGCGCGCCCACAGCCAGCCCTGGTCGGAGAGCAGCATGCCGACGCGGCCTTCACCCTTGCGGTCGAGCAGGAGCAGCGGCAAATTGTCGGCGCCCTTCATCACCACCTCGCCCTCGGGGTTCTTGACGCCGATGGTGCGGAACCAGCGGCTCCAGTGCGGCGGCTCGGTATTGGAGCCGTCGAGCCCGCGCGTCACCGGATGGCGCTGGCCGAGGTCGGTGAGGCGCGGATAGAAGGCCTTGTCGACGACCTCGCCGTTCGGCATCGCCGGCAGCGCCGACATCAGCGGCGTGCGGGCGATCGAGCTTTCGCCGGCATATTCCGGACCGGCGGCGATCAGCAGCGCGCCGCCCTTTTCGACATATTCGGAGATGTAGTCGTAATAGAGGATCGGCAGCACGTCGCGGTGCTGGTAGCGGTCGAAGATAATCAGGTCGAAATCCTTGATCTTCTCGACGAACAGCTCGCGCGTCGGGAAGGCAATCAGCGACAATTCGTTGATCGGCGTGCCGTCCTGCTTCTCCGGCGGACGCAGAATGGTGAAATGGACGAGGTCGACCGACGCGTCCGACTTCAACAGGTTGCGCCAGGTCCGCTCGCCCGCATGCGGCTCGCCGGAAACGAGCAGGACGCGCAGATTCTCGCGGATGCCGTCGACCAGGGCGATGGCGCGGTTGTTGGCGTCGGTCAGTTCGTCCGGCTCGTGATCGATGGCGAGCTCGACGATGTTGCGGCCGGCATTGGGAATGGTGACCTGCAACGGCATCGTCTGGCCGATCGTGGCGCGCTCGACGGACACCTGCTCGCCGTTGATCAAAACGCGGACATCGACCTGGCCGGACTGATCGCCGGTGGCGATGACACGGTAGGTCATATCAAGCGGCTTGCCGACGAGGCCGAAGCGCGGCGCGTTCTCGAAGCGTATGCGGCGGTCCTTCTCGTGGTCGTTGCCGGTGATGAGCGCGTGCAGCGGCGCATTGAAGTCGGCCGCGCCGGCGGGCGCGTCATGCACCTCGCCGTCGGTGATCATGACGGCGCCGCCGATGCGCGATGGCGGTACGTCGCGGAAGGCGCCTTCGAGCGCGCTGAACAGCCTGGTGTCAGTGCGCTCCTCGGCGGCATCGGACTTGCCGGCCTCGACCACGCGCACGTCGAACTGCTTGAAGCGGGCAAGGCGCTGCTGCAGCCCGGCGAGCGCTTCATCGGTCTGTTTGGTGCGTTCGCCGATGTCCTGGCTCTGGCTGCGGTCGACGATGATGGCGACGACGCTCTTCAGCGCGTCGCGCTCCTCGTCGAGGAACACCGGGTTGAGCAGGGCGGCGCCGAGTGCCAGCAGGGCGGTGAAACGCAGGACCGAGCCGCGCTGGCGGAACCACAGGCCGGCCAGCGCCAGTAACGCCAACGGCGCCAGCACGGCGGCAAGCCACGGCCAGGACAGAAGCGGTTCGAAGGAGATCGACCAGTTCATGGCTTACTGCCCCAGCCGTTCGAGCAGGACAGGCACATGCACCTGGTCGGATTTGTAGTTGCCGGTCAGCATGTACATCATGATGTTGACGCCGGCGCGCAGCGCATAGATCCGCTGCATCGGGTCCGCCGGCACGGTCGGCAGCAAGGGGTCGCCGTTCTCGTCGACCGCCCAGGCGCCAGCGAAGTCATTGGCGGTGATCAGGATCGGCGAAACGCCGTCGCCGACGCGCACCGGACGGTTCTCGGCGTTGCTGGCGTCGAGCGAGGCCTCGACCCAGAGCGGGCTGCCGTTGAACCGCCCGGGGAACTCCGGAAGGATGAAGAAGGATTTGGTCAGCACATGGTCCGACGGCACTGGCTCCAGCGGCGGCACGTTGAGATTGCCGAGGATGTCGCGCAGCCGCTCCGTCGCCGGGCTGGTCGAATTCGCGCCGATGCCGTTGGCGAACTGGTCGCGGGTGTCGAACAGCACCGTGCCGCCCTGCTGCATGTAGGCGTCGATGCGGGCGATCGACGCTTCGCTCGGCATCGGGGCGGCGGGGTCGATCGGCCAGTAGATCAGCGGGTAGAAGGACAATTCGTCCTTGGCGATGTCCACGCCGGCCGGCGCGCCTGGTTCCAGCGCGGTCTTCTCGATCAGGAAGCGGGTCAGGCCCTCCAGCCCTGCGCGGCTGATCGAATCGACGCCAGGCTCGCCGGTCAGCACATAAGCGATGCGGGTTTTCGAGATGTCCTCGATCGCCTGCGTGTCGCCGGGCCTGGCGTCGTCGGCGCGGGCGCGATCGGCATGGCCGGCCAGCGCACCTAGCCCGATAAGCAAGGCAGCCGCCGTTGTCGCGGCGGCGCGACGCGGCCGGCGCGACAGCAAGCCGCCCATCCAGAACACCGCCAGCGTATCGAGCACCATAAGCACCAGTGCCGCGGCGACGAGGGCCCCCTTCAGATTGCGCGATTCGTCGAAGGCGTACTGGATGGTGGTCACCGGCAGCGAGACGTTGGGCCTGGCCAGCGGTGCAAAGGTGCTGGCAGTATCGAGCAGATTGTGGGCGAACACACCAGTCTCGGAGCCGTAGAGGCCCGGCGGGTTTTCGATCGTCACCGGCAGCGGACCGGGGCCCGGCACCAGCGGACGTGCGTCCGGCGTCGGCGGCACCAGCGTGCCGTCGGCGGCGATCATGCGATAGGGCGCGAGCGAGGTGGCGGCGGCTTCGGCATTGGCGACCGCGGCGCCCTGGTTGCGCGACAGTTGCACGATGCGCCTCAGCATCTCGACGAAACTGCCGGAGATCGGCAGGTTCGACCAGGTCGCCTCGGGCGTGACGTGGAACAGCACCAGCGTGCCCTTGCCCTTCTTCAGCCCGGTCACCAGCGGCGTGCCGTCGGCCAGTGTCGCCCAGGTACGCTCAACGATGTCGGGCGTCGGTTCGGCCAGAACCTGCCGGGTGACAGTCACCTCGGCCGGCGGCGCAAGATCGGCGAAGGGGCCGTTCTTCGGGAATTCGGTGACCGGCTGTGGCGTCGTCCAAGACAGCGCGCCACCCAGCGCGCGTTCGCCGGTGCGCAGCCTGACCGGTAGCAAGTCGTCGTCATTGCCGGCGGCGGCCAGCCGCGAGCCGGCGAAACGCACCAGCGTGCCGCCCTTGTCGACCCAGTCGACCAGCTTTGGCCGGACCTGCTCGGGGATGGTGCCGACATCGGCCATGACGATCATCGCCGGCTTCTGGGCAAGCAATTGCGGGATGGCGTCGGCAAGGTCGACGCTCGACGGCTCGACCAGGTCGGCGAAGGGCTGCAGCGCACGACGGATGTAGTAGAGCGGCGACAGGAGCGGCTGCGCCTGGTCGGCCTCGGACTGCGACAACAGTCCGACGCGGCGGCGCTTGGAGCTTTCGTCGAGCACGCGCACGGCGCCGGCCTGATGCTCGCCATCGAGCGCGATCGAGGCGAAGTCGTTGCGCAGTTCGAACGGCACGGCCATGGTGCCGATGGCCGTGGACTCGCCCGGCGAGAAGGTCAGCGTCGCATCGGCGATGCGGCGGCCCTTGTCGTCGAAGGCGCCGGCGGTGACCTGCGCGGGCGCCGGATCGCCCGGCGCGCGGATGGCGGTCAGCGCGAAACCGTCGACCTGGTTGTCGGCGCCGGTCAGGCCGGTCAGCGAAATCCGGTCGGAGGTGGCCCAGACCAGGCGTGTGGCGTTCCTCGACAAAAGCGTGTTGAAGGCGGCTTCGTCGCCTTGTGCGGCGAGCCCGTCGGCGAGCACGGCGACACTGGCGCCGGGATGGCTCTCCAGGCTTGCCGCGACGCGGGCATAGACGGCGGGGCGGTCGGTCGGGATCGGCCGCGGTTTGGCCGCGCGGAGCCGGTCGAGCGCCGTGGCGGCATCGAAGGGGCCGATTTCGGCATTGGGCTTCTCGGCGGTGAAGGCGATGATGACCGGCACGCCGTTCGAGCCGGCGTCGGCAATCAGCCGTTCGGCGGTGGCGACGCGCTTGCCCCAGTCGGCGGCACTTGCCCAGTCATTGTCGACGACCAGCGCCAGGGCCGAACCCTCGGCGGGCAGCTTTTCGCGCGGGTTGAAAACCGGTTCGGCAAGCGCCGCGACGACAAGGGCAGCCATCAGCAACCTCAGCAGCGTCAGCCACCATGGACTCTGCTGCGGCGTCTCCTCGCGCGTCAGGACGCGGGCGAGGATCTTCAGTGGCGGGAACACTTCCATCTGCGGCTTGGGCGGGGTGAGCCGCAACAGCCACCAGATCACCGGCAGCGCCAGCAGGCCCCAGAGCACCATGGGCGCGCCGAAGGAAAGCGGCAGCCAGCTCATGCACTGACCTTTCCGACGTGGTTACCGGCGGCAGTCAACCCGGTATGACCGCCGATGGCGGTCAACCTTGCATGACCGCCATCGGCGGTCATCGCCATATGGATGCGTACCAGCGCCTCCGAGGCGAGGCGGTCGGTGTGGTTGACGGTAAAGCTCCAGCCCAGCCGCCTGCACCAGCCGGCCAGTTCCTGGCGTCGGGCGTTGTAAAGTAGGCGGTACTCATCTGCGAACATCTCGGCGCGGCCGGCGGTCAGCTTGTCGCCGGTCTCGGGATCGGTGAACTCGGTGCGCCCGGCATAGGGGAAGGTTTCCTCGGCCGGATCGGCGACCTCGATCAGATGGGCGCGCACGCCGTGGCGGGCGAGCACGTCGAGCCAGGCCATGGTCTCCTCGACCGGGTCGAGGAAGTCGCTGACGAGGACGACGTCGGAAAAGCGGCGGATGCCGGAGAGGTCGGGCTTGGCCGGCAGCGCGCCGGCATGGCCGAGCTGGGCCGCAATGCGCTCGGCGCCGTTGCGGGCGGTGAACGGATCGGTGAGGCCCGGCCAGGCGATGCGTTCGCCGCTGCGCGACAGAAGCTCGGCCATGGCCAGCGCCAGGACGAGCGCCCGCGATTCCTTGGAAACAGTGGCGCCGGCCGATTTGTACAGCATCGATGGGGAGGGATCGGCCCACAGCCACACCGTATGGGCCGCCTCCCATTCACGGTCGCGCACATAGGTGTGGTCGTCGCGGGCCGAGCGGCGCCAGTCGATGCGCGAGGAATCGCCTTCGACATAGGGTCGGAACTGCCAGAAGTTCTCGCCGATGCCGCGCTTGCGGCGGCCATGCCAGCCGGCGATCACGGTGTTGACGATGCGCCGCGCCTCGACCAGCAGGTCCGGCACCAGCGAGGCCCGCAGCCGGCCACGGGCGAGCGCATCGCGCGTCGCAACCGGTGCCTGGACCTCGCCAATTCGTGCCATTAGATGCCTTTTGCCAGTTTCGCCACCACGTCACGCACAGACGTGCCCTCGGCGCGGGCGGCGAAGGTCAGCGCCATGCGATGTTGCAGCACCGGCTCGGCGAGCGCCCTGATATCGTCAACCGACGGCGCCAGACGTCCATCATAGAGCGCGCGGGCTCGGGCGCAAAGCGTCAGTGCCTGGCTGGCGCGCGGTCCAGGACCCCAGGCGACGAGCTTGTCGGTTTCGGCATGGCCCTGGCCGGGGCGGGCCGAACGCACCAGCTTGAGGATCGCCTCGACCACGCTTTCCGGCACCGGCATGCGCCGGATCAGCGTCTGGATCTCCTTCAGCCGTGCCGGCTGCATGACATTCTGAGCCTTGGCGTCCTCGACGCCAGTGGTTTCGAGGAGGATGCGGCGCTCGGCCTCGATTTCCGGATAGAGGATGTCGACCTGCATCAGGAAGCGGTCGAGCTGCGCCTCGGGCAGGGGATAGGTGCCTTCCTGCTCCAGCGGGTTCTGCGTCGCCAGCACGTGGAAGGGCGAGGGCAGGTCGTGGCGCACGCCGGCGATGGTGACGTGGTATTCCTGCATCGCCTGCAGCAGCGCCGACTGGGTGCGCGGCGAGGCACGGTTGATCTCGTCGGCCATCAGCAACTGGGCGAAGATCGGGCCGGAGATGAAGCGGAAGGAGCGCTTGCCGAACTCGTCCTGCTCCATCACCTCGGAGCCGAGGATGTCGGAAGGCATCAGGTCGGGGGTGAACTGGACGCGGCGGGAATCGAGGCCGAGCACGACGCCCAAGGTCTCGACCAGCTTGGTCTTGGCGAGGCCCGGCACACCGACCAGCAGCGCATGGCCGCCGGCAAGCAGCGCCACAAGCGTGCGCTCGACGACCGCATCCTGGCCGAAGATGACGCGGCCGACGCCGTCGCGGACTTTTGAGATGTCCGCCAGCGCCTTCTCGGCCTCGGCGATCATGTCCTTTTCGCTGATCGGGCTTTCCTTGATCATCACGCTCATGCCGTTTCGATCCTTGTGCTGGAAACACCGGCTTGCACTGTCTGTGCCGCAGAATGCCGCGATTCGGCCTCGCCTGGCGCCTGCATTTGAACTTAAATCACAGACTTAGGCTGACAAGCGGAACAACAGTGACTATTTCGTGACCATGACGGAGCTCACAGAACATCGTGAACAGGGCCTGACCAGCGCCACCGAGGCGCGCGGGCTGGAGGCGCTGATCTCGCGGGCGACACGCGCCGGCAAGGGGCCGGCGCCGGTGGAGCGCTGGAATCCGGACTTCTGCGGAGATCTCGACATGGAGATCAGGGCCGACGGCACCTGGTTCTACCTTGGCACGCCGATCGGGCGCACGCCGCTGGTGCAGCTTTTCTCCACCGTGCTGCGCAAGGATGAAGACGGCAGGACCTATCTGGTGACGCCGGTGGAAAGGGTGGGAATCCGCGTCGTCGACGCGCCCTTCGTCGCCGTCGAGATGGATGTGTCCGGCGCCGGCGACGATCAGGTCATCACCTTCCGCACCAATGTCGGCGACCTCGTCGAGGCCGGTCCCGGCCATGCGCTGCGCTTCGTCGATGAGGAGGCTACCGGCGGGCTGAAGCCTTATGTGCTGGTGCGGGGACGGCTGGAGGCGCTGGTGGCGCGGCCGGTGATGTACGAGCTGGTCGAGCATGGCGAGGAGATCGACATCGACGGCAGGATGATGTTTGCCGTGCGCTCCAGGGGCGAGATTTATCCGATCATGCCCGCCGAGAAGCTGAAACGGCTGAGCGCGTGATGGACCAGGTGACGCCGGCGCCGTTCTCGACCGTGGATTTTCGCCAGCGCGTCGCCGCCCAGGCAGACGCCCACGCCGGCGACGATTATGGCGATCATCGCTTCAACCCCGGCCATCCCAGGCTGAAGCACGCAACGCCGTTGCGCGATGCCGCCGTGCTGATCCCTGTGGTCGATCATGGCGCGGACGCGACGGTGTTGCTCACCAAGCGGGCGGAGAAGCTGCGCAGCCATTCCGGACAGGTGGCTTTTCCCGGCGGAACGATCGATCCAACCGATCCCAATCCGGAAGCGGCAGCGTTGCGCGAGACGTTCGAGGAGATCGGCCTCGACCGCGATCATGTCGAGATCATCGGCCGCATGCCCGACTATGTTGCCGGCAGCGGCTATCGCATCGCGCCGGTGCTGGCGGTCGTGCGGCCAGGCTTTACGCTCTCGCTCAATGCCGACGAGGTCGACGCTGCCTTCGAGGTGCCGCTCTCCTTCCTGATGGACCCGGCCAACCACGCCAGGGACAGCCGCATGTGGAACGACCTCGAATGGTTCTTCTATGAGATGCCTTATGGCGGCCAGCGCATCTGGGGCGTCACTGCCGGCATCATCCGCACCCTCTATGAAAGGCTCTATGCTTGAGTGCTCCGGTATCGCTCGCGGGCAGGGCCGACTGGCTCAATGAAAAGCACCTGCAACGCCTGCTGGCCGCCCTGGCCAAAGGCGGCGAAGAGGTGCGCGTCGCGGGCGGTGCCGTTCGCAACACGCTGCTTGGCCAGCCGGTTGCCGACATCGATATCGCCACGACAACACTGCCCGAGGAAACCGTCCGCCGGGCCGAGGCAGCCGGCTTCAAGACGGTGCCGACCGGCATCGAGCATGGCACCGTCACTGCGATCGCCGGCGGCAAGGCCTATGAGGTTACCACGCTGCGCGCCGATATCGAGACCGACGGCCGGCGAGCCAAGGTGTCGTTCGGGCGCGACTGGAAGCTTGATGCCGAGCGGCGCGATTTCACCATCAACGCGCTCTACGCCGAGGCCGATGGAAGCGTCGTCGATCTGGTCGGCGGCGTCGCCGACATCGCTGCGCGCCGGCTGCGCTTCATCGGCGACGCGGAAGCGCGCATCCGCGAGGACTATCTGCGCATCCTGCGCTTCTTCCGCTTCTTCGCCTGGTATGGCGACGGCCGGCCCGATGCCGAGGGGCTGAAGGCCTGCGCGCGGTTGAAGGATGGGCTCGGCCAGCTTTCGGCCGAGCGCGTCTGGTCGGAATTGAAGAAGCTGCTGGCGGCGCCCGATCCCTCGCGCGCCTTGCTGTGGATGCGCCAGGCCGGCGTGCTGACCAGCGTGCTGCCGGAAAGCGAGAAATGGGGCATCGACGCCATCCATGGCCTCGTCCGGACCGAGAAGGACCTGGGCTGGACAGCCGACCCGCTGCTGAGGCTGGAAGCCATCGTGCCGCCTGACGCGGCGCGGCTGAAGACGCTTGCCGAGAGGCTGAAATTCTCCACCGTCGAGGCGGACCGGCTCAAGCATTGGGCGCTGACGACGGCGCCCCAATCCAAGGCGACCGAAGGCGAGTTGGCGAAAAGACTCTATCTTGGCGACCGAAACGGCATCGCCGACCGGCTGCGGCTTGCGCTGGCTTCCGCGCGAGCGCGGGCGGCTGATGACAACCAGGCGCTGATCGATGCCGGCGGCTTCTCGCGCCTGCTTGCCTTCGCGTTGAAATGGGAAAAGCCGGTTTTCCCGATCAAGGGCGCCGATCTCACCGAACTCGGCGCGTCGCCCGGACCGAAACTCGGCGCGATTCTGAAAAATCTTGAGAAGGAATGGATCGGGTCCGGCTTTACCCTTGATCGCGACGCGCTGATCAAGCGCGCCGCAAAGGCACTCGAAGCCTAGATCGCAATTCGATCCGGCTTACCTGATCGAAGCGGGAGCCAGCGCGCGTGAAAGGCTGGCTTCGCCCTTGCCATAGACGGCAGCATTGTAGTTGACCAGCGTGTCGGTGCGAGCCGTGTTGAGCAACTGGTTCGTGATCTGTGTCGGCGTTGCCGTGGTGAATTTGCTGCCCACGATCGCGGCGTAGCCGGAAATGATCGGCGCCGCGAAGGAGGTGCCGTAGAGGCCGGTCTTGCTGCCCTCCACGCCAACCACCAGGAAGTGGCTCTGCACGAGCGGGTTGAAGCCGGCGTAGTTGGAGTACGAGGCAAGCTGGGCCTTGCTGGACGTCGTACCGTTGGTGGAGAGCGCGCCGACGAAGATCGCTGAGGCTTTGCCAACCAGCGCCAGGTCGAGATAATCCTGCTGGCCATTCTTGATGCCACCGACGGCGACCGCATCGTTGCCAGCCGCCTTCGAGACGACGGCCGACCCCCTGGTGGCATAGGAGATGATCGAGGCTTCCTCAGGAGCCCAGCCGATCTGACTGACGCTGTAGCCCGACCTGGCGTACATGCCGTAGCTCAGATTGAGCACGTTGAGGCCCGGCGCCAGGGTGACGGCTGAACCCGTCGAGAAGTCCTTCGACCTGATGGTTGCCAGGGGCGCGACCAGGCTGGCCTCCTGGCGGGTCCATTCGCCGTGACGCTGGGTTTGCACCCCGAGGCCGAAATTGCCGGAGAAGCGCGACGAGCTGCTGAAGTCGTCAACGATGGTGATCGTGACGCCCTTGCCCTTGTAGCCCGCGGCCCATGCAACGCCGACATCGGGGGTCATCCAGCTCTGCACTGCCTGCGTCGCCGGCGCGGCCGGGATCGTGGCGCTCACACATATGGAGCCGCCGCCATGGCAGAGCGCGGCCGTCTCGTCGGCGTCGAGGGCTTCCTGCGCCGATGCGATCGGCGCCGAGAGGATGGCGAGCGCGGCGGCGAGGCCGAATTTCCAGTGGTTGGCTGACATGTTCTTACTCCAGTCAAACAGGAACCAGGACGGACGATTGCGAGCTTCGAGGCGGGTTGGCTTGCTCATGTCAGCCTCCAGGCTCAGAAAGTAACACGGTAGTTCAGCCAGAGACGCATGGTCTCCGGTTTAGCGTTAACCAGATATTTCAGGGTTTGCTCAGGTGCCATCTCGGTGGCCGCGAGCCGGCAGTTGACACTGTAGGTGCCCAAATCCCCATAGTCGGCCACGCATGGCTTTTCGTTGAGGTTCCCACCGATCGTCGAGGTCAGCGAGAAGGACAGGGTGCTGCTCGCAGTCGGATGCGTCTGCGTCAGGAAGCCCAGCTTGAAGCTGGGTGCGATGCTGTACTTCTCGGCTTTTTCTCCGGTGCCGAACCCCCACAGAATACCGGTGTTCTCCGTCAACTGAGTGAGAAAGTCGACGTGGAGATCGACCCAGCTGGCGTGATACCACTGATTGAACGAAACCCAGGATCCGCTCTGCAACTCATAGCCGCCGTCGCCGAGGCTCCTGGCACGGTCGCTGAGCGGCGACCCCTGGTGCATGTCGATCAGTGAAGTCGTAAACTCCTGGGCGGTCGCGGAAGACGCGCCGAGGAAGGCCGACAGCAGCAGTGCCATCGCGCGGTAACTGCGCCGATTACCGGACCTTTCGCGCATGCGCGAAAACCTCGCCCCACCGTTTCCGGACCAGCGCCTGACGGCGACGGGCTTTTTTTGCGGCCCCTGTACCCGGTTCATTGGCCCGACAATGGCACGACTAGCGTTACCATCGGGTTATCCAAGCAGGTGCGAATATAAGTATTTGATTGAAATATTTGCGCTGTCCGACAGCCGTGGCCGGCAGGCGGAGCGGGATGCTTTCGGATGCGGCATCCCGCTTGCTCCGGCCGTCGGCCGGGTGCGCGAACCGTGATCCGGTCCGCCGGAAGGTTTTACGCCGCGTCGCGGACCTTCTGGATTCGCGAGCGGATCGCCTCGATCATGGTCTCGCGAATGGTCGTTTCGCCATGCGTCTCGCGCATATGCTCGACGGCGCGGCGCATCACTTCGGCCTCTTCTTCGGCGCGTGTATGCCAGTCACAGCCGGGCACGAGCGATCCGCAGTGGAATTCCTTCATCGGATTTTCCTTTCCTCCTCGGAGCGCCGACGAACATCCATGCTCCGGCGCTCCCATGTGTGCACAACCTCGGCCGAAAACCGTGGGCTTTCGGGTCGCACACCAGCGAGCAATCATAACACGGTTCCCTGGTTTTGGTTGCATGGAGCACCGCGCGGCGCTCGGGCGCCGCCAAACGTACCTTGGCGATTCCGATCGCGGCAGAGCCGAAAAGGGCGGAGCAGCGCTGCTCCGCCCCTCTTACGCCATCCGGAGCAAGGCCGGACTTACCCGCCTAGCTCCAGCGAGCGGGCCGTCACTTCATGATCTTGACTGCCTCGGCAATCTTGTTCTTGCCGCTCATGTCCCAGGAAACGCGGACCTTCTCGCCAGCCTGCAGGCCAGGATCCTTGAAGGCCTTGGACAGCGTAAAGGTGGATCCGTCATCCAGAACGAGGCTCATGGCCGTTCCATCGAAGCTCTTCACCGTACCCGTGGTATGCTTGACCGCCGCGAACGCGGCGCCACCAGAGGCGAGAAGAGCGGCGGTTGCCGCCGTCACAATAAGCTTGCGCATGGCATGTTCTCCTGGAAAATGCGGGCACCCAGGTTGGCAAGGCACCCCACTCAATCATGGGCCGTCCGGTCACGTCGAGTCGCGGCTCAGAGGGGGAAGAACCGCCGGCGTTTCCCGACCCGGAAACGACAAATAGCCCTGATTTTTCAAATGCCTATTAGACCAAAAAGATAATCGAGGCGCCACATTGCGCGCCCAGATTCGGCGAATGGGACGTCATTACGACTCACGCCCCGCTCACCAATATTTTACGGCCATCTGACCTCGGGCGGCAGGCTGGACAGGATCGAGGCGACATTGCCGCCGGTCTTCAGCCCGAAGATGGTGCCGCGATCGTGAAGCAAGTTGAATTCGACGTAGCGGCCGCGCCGGATGAGTTGTTCGTCACGGTCGCCGTCGGTCCAGTTGTCGTTGAAATTGCCCCTTACCAGGTGTCCGTAGACGACCAGAAAAGAGCGCCCGACATCCTGGACGAAGTTGAAATCGGCGTCCCAACCGCCCTTGCCCTCGGCCGAATGCAGCCAGTCGAAGAAGATGCCGCCGACGCCGCGCGGCTCGTTGCGGTGCGGCAGATAGAAATACTCGTCGCACCAGGCCTTGAATTTGGCGTAGTCGGCGACGCCGGCGTTCTTCTCGCAGGCGAACTGCATGGCGCGGTGGAAGGCGAGCGTATCCGGGTCGTCCTGGACACGACGTCGGTCGAGCACCGGCGTCAAGTCGGCGCCGCCACCGAACCACTGGCGCGAGGTGACGACCATGCGGGTATTCATGTGCACGGCCGGCACGTTGGGGTTCCACGGATGCGCGATCAGCGAAATGCCGCTTGCCCAGAAGCTTGGATCCTCCTCGGCGCCCGGCATCTGCTTCCTGAATTCCGGTGAGAACTCGCCGTAGACGGTCGAGGTGTGGACGCCGACCTTCTCGAAGACGCGGCCATACATCATCGACATGGTGCCGCCGCCGCCCTTGCCCTCGTCGCGCTCCCAGGGAGTCTGCTCGAAATGGCCAGGCGACCATGAAACCAGCGGGCCGGTCAGATCCTGCTCGACCTGTTCGAAGGCGGCACAGATGCGCTCGCGCAACGCTTCGAACCACAGGCGGGCCTTCATCTTCTTCTGCTCGATGTCGGCCGGCAGGCCCACCGGTATTTCAGGTCGTTCCAAAATCAGGTCTCCAGTCGCGGACGATAAAGGACTCGTCTTTTCCGGGCGCGATCCCTAATCTCTTGGGGGCAAGGGTCAAGTCCCCGTCCAACCATGGTGCAAGGAGTTTCCTTCGTGCGCACCCCGGCAAGACCGCCGCTGGATGGCTTGAAGAAAAGGCTCGACCGTTCGCGCGCCGAGCGCGAGCGCATGCCGCGCGACGGTTTCCTGCGCGAAACCTTCGTCCTGCCGCGCTCCGATGCGCGGCTGAAAGCCAAGGAATGGTTCGAGCGCTTTCCCAAGCAGGCCTACTGGACCGAGATCGAAAGCTGGTTCGAGCGGCCGGGCGACGTCATCGAATTCACGATCAGGCGGCTGCCGGCGGCGGACTGAGAGCGGCGGCCCCAGAGGGATGATCAGGGCGCTATCAGCCTGCGCGCGCCGGTGCCCTCCCGCGCCAGCCGGTCTTCCTTGTTCCTGAGCGGGCATTTGTCGATCGACATGCAGCCGCAGCCGATGCAGTCGGTCAGGCCGTCGCGCAGCTTCTTCAACTGGTTGATTTTGTGGTCGAGACCGTCGCGCCAGGCCGTAGAAAGCAGGTTCCAATCCTCGCGCGTCGGCGTGCGGCCCTCGGGCAGGGATTGCAGCGCCGTGGCGATCTCGGCCAGCGAGATGCCGACTTCCTGGGCGACGCGGATGATCGCCACGCGCCGCAGCACGTCGCGGCCATAGCGCCGCTGGTTACCCGCCGTGCGGTGGCTGCGGATCAGTCCGCGCGCCTCGTAGAAATGCAGCGCCGATACCGCCACGCCGCTGCGCATTGCCACCTGGCCGACCGTAAGTTCCGTTGCTGGAGCCATGTCCCACTTTCCGCTTGACCTCAAGTAAGGTTGAGCTTGTAGCGAAGAAATCCTGATCGGGCAAATGCAGGAGAAGGCGATGTGCGCCTGGACGAGACTGACTGGAGAAGCCGTCGCCGTCGGCGATGGCAGGGATGGCGGAATGCGGATCCTATCCGAGCTGGCGGATCGCTTCGCCCGCGATCATGGCGACGGACAGCGCGACATTGATGCTGCGCGCGCCCGGCCGCATCGGGATGGTCAGTCGCGCATCCGCCGCATGATGGACCGCATCCGGCACGCCTGCGGATTCGCGGCCGAACAGGAGAATATCGCCGTCGGCGAAGGCAAAGTCCGTATAGGCGGAAGCGGCTTTGGTGGTCAGCAGCACCAGCCGCCGCGCGTTGGCCGCGCGCCAGTCCTCGAAGGCGTTCCAGTCGACATGCCGGGTCAGATCGGCCATTTCGACGTAATCCATGCCGGCGCGTTTCAGCGCCCGGTCGGAGAGCGGAAAGCCGGCCGGCTCGATGATGTCGACGCCAAGGCCGAGGCAAGCGGCGAAGCGCAGGATTGTCCCGGTGTTGCCGGCGATGTCAGGCTGGTAGAGCGCGATGCGGAGACGGTCGTTCATTTCCGCGCCCTTCTAATAAGTGGCAGAACAGCCACACGGATTTCCAAGTTTCGGAGATTGCTGGACTGGCGGGTGGTCATTTCCTGCGAAGTCGAGTATACGCCTCTCATTGTCAACCCGAACCGATGGAGGGGGTATTCATGATGACCATGCACATCCAGCACCCCTCCTGGGGCCTAATGCGCCCGACGGCGGTTTCGGTTCGACGATTCTCCTGACTCTCTAAGACTTGATCGCACCGATTCCCGCCGAACCCAGTTTTCGGTTTTCGAAGGAATCCTGCGATGTTTTTCAAACGCCCAAAGAGGCCCGACGCCCCACCTGACCGTGTCCGGACCGACGCCTTTCGTCGCGTCCTGACCGACACAATGCGCGCCTCCGGTCGAATGCCGGAGGTCGAGCTTGTGTCACCCTTTTTATCGCATTTGCACATGGAGGATGGACCGATGTTCGATCCCTACAAGATACCGGGCTCAAGAAGCCTGCACGAGCGCAAGATGGCGACCTGGGCGCTGCTGATCGGCGAGACTTACTCGTCGGCGGTGCACGCCCAGACGCGCCGGCGTCCGCATCGCGGCATGCTGCCGGATGTCGATTTTTCGTGCGCGGTGCCCGATCCCAGCCGGCCTTCGCTGGTGCGCCGCATCATCAGGCTGGTCCGGCCCGGCACGAAAGGCCGGGCAGGCGCCAGTTTTTCATCAGGAAAGTCTGGGGCGTCAGGATCGTCGGCCGAGCCTGTCGGCGAAAAGCCTTCGACACCCTATATTGCGCGAAGCAGGACCGATGGCCCGGGTGATTCCGGGCCATCGGTCCCTGACGCTGTGCGGACTGGGGACTTCTCCCGTGCCGCGTGAGCGGCAAACAGATTTATGAGCATCACAATGTTTAGCTGGTTTGAAAAAAGGCTCGATCCGTTCCCCGCGGCGGAACCGGTCGAGCCACCGAAGACGCTGGTGGCCTTTTGCGTGCACTACACGCGCGGCGCTTGGCCCTACATCATCCTGGATGCGATCCTGGTGGCGGCTATTGCCTTTGCCGAAGTGTGGATGTTCGGCTTCCTCGGCCGCATCGTCGACTGGCTATCGGCGCAGAACCGCGAAACCTTCTTGCAGACCGAGAGCTGGAAGCTCGCCGGCATGGCTTTCATCGTGCTGTTCGCGCTGCCGGGCACGGTATGGCTGCATTCGCTGCTCAACCAGCAGACGCTGATGGGCAATTACCCGATGCGCATCCGCTGGCAGGTGCATCGCTACCTGTTGAAGCAGTCGATGGCCTTCTACCAGGACGAGTTCGCCGGCCGCATCGCCACCAAGTTGATGCAGACGGCGCTCGCCGTGCGCGAATGCGTCATCAAGCTGATCGACGTGCTCAACTACGTCATCGTCTATTTCATCGGCATGCTGTTCATCGTCGGCTCGGCCGACTGGCGGCTGGCGGCGCCGCTCGCCGCCTGGCTGGTCGGCTACATCGGGCTGTTGCGCTACTTCATCCCACGGCTCGGCAAGGTCGGCGAGGAGCAGGCCAATGCGCGCTCGACCATGACCGGCCGCGTCGTCGACAGCTACACCAACATCCAGACGGTCAAGCTGTTTTCGCACGCCCGCCGCGAGGCGTCCTTCGCCAAGGAGGGCATGGGCAGCTTCCTCGATACCGTCTACCGTTCGATGCGGCTGGTGACGGTGCTGTACGGCCTGCTCTACATCCTCAATGCGCTGCTCCTGTTCTCGGTCACGGCGCTGTCGCTGTGGCTGTGGCTCGGCCAGGCGGTGACGATCGGCGCCGTCGCCGTGGTCATCGGCCTGGTGCTGCGGATGTGGGGCATGTCGCAGTGGATCATGTGGGAGATGTCGGGCCTGTTCGAGAACATCGGCACGGTGCAGGACGGCATCCAGTCGATCTCGCTGCCGCGCCTTGTCGAGGACAGGCCGGACGCGAAGGCCATTGCCGTCTCCAGGGGCGAAATCCGCTTCGAGGACATCCGCTTCCACTATGGCAAGCAGAAGGGCGTCATCGAGAACCTGTCGCTGACCGTGAGGCCGGGCGAGAAGGTCGGCATCGTCGGCCGCTCGGGCGCCGGCAAGTCGACGCTGGTCAACCTGCTGCTGCGTTTCTACGATTTGGAGAGCGGCAGGATTCTCATCGACGGCCAGGAGATCGCTGCGGTGAAACAGGATTCGCTGCGCGCGCAGATCGGCATGGTGACGCAGGACACCTCGCTGCTACACCGCTCGGTGCGCGAGAACATCCTCTACGGGCGGCCGGATGCCACCAATGAGATGCTGGTCGAAGCGGCCGGGCGGGCCGAGGCGCTCGACTTCATCGGCGGGCTAATCGACGCCAACGGCCGCACGGGTTTCGACGCCCATGTCGGCGACCGCGGCGTCAAATTGTCCGGCGGCCAGCGGCAGCGCGTCGCCATTGCCCGCGTCATGCTGAAGGACGCGCCGATCCTCATTCTAGACGAGGCAACGTCGGCGCTCGATTCGGAGGCCGAGGCGGCGATCCAGGAGAACCTCTACAAGCTTATGCAGGGCAAGACCGTCATCGCGATTGCGCACCGGCTGTCGACCATCGCCGCGATGGACCGGCTCGTCGTCATGGACAAGGGCCGGGTCATCGAGGAAGGTTCGCACGAGGATCTCGTCGCCAAGGGCGGGCTCTACGCGCAGCTCTGGCAACGCCAGTCGGGCGGCTTCCTGCTAGACGAGGCGCCGGCCGAGGCCGCCAACGACGTTGTCGCCAACGACATCGGGGCCAAGGGTCAAGCTGCAGAATGATGGCCACCGCATGATGACAGCCGTCTATCGCTGGTTCGAGCGCTGGGTCTACCCATTCCGTGAGCCGGCGAATCTTCGGCCACCCGCCGGGGTCGGCGGCTTCCTCTGGCACTATGTCGGACAGGCGAAGCTCGCCTTCTTCACAATGCTGGTCATTGGCGGCATCGCACCGCTGGTCGAGGCCGGGCTGTTCTACTTCGTCGGGCGGCTGGTCGATATCCTCGACCAGCTTCCCGGCGAGCGCAGTTGGCACGCGCTGTGGACCTCCGCCGGGCCGGAGCTTGTCTTCATGGGCGCGATGGTCCTGATCATCCGCACGCTCGTCGTCGGCCTGTCGGCACTGGTCGATGAGCAGACGATCACGCCCGGCTTCTACAATCTGGTGCGCTGGCAGGCGCACCGCCATGTCTCGCGCCAGTCCTACGCCTTCTTCCAGAACGACTTCGCCGGCCGCATCGCCACCAAGGTCTGGCAGGCGGGGCAGGCGACCGGCGACCTGATGGAGAGCTTCATCGAGGTCATCTGGTTCATGATCGTCTATACGGTGACGACGCTGGCGCTGGTCGCCGGCCTCGATCTCAGGCTGGCGGTGCTTGTGGTGATCTGGATCGCCGCTTTCGGCTTTCTGGCCAAGCGCTATCTGCCGGCGATCCGCAGGCACGCCGAGGCGACCGCCGAGGCCGGCTCGATGATCAACGGCCGAATCGTCGATTCCTATTCCAACGTGCAGACGCTGAAGCTGTTTTCGGCCGATGGCGACGACCGCTATATCCGGAGCGGTTTCGACATCTATCTCGATGCGCTTCGTCCGTTCACGCGCCGACTGACGGGCGTGCGCATGGCGCTGACGACGCTGTCGGGCGTCATGATCACCACCATCGCCAGCTTTGCCATCTATCTCTGGGTCGAAGGCTCGATCACCGTCGGCGCCGTCGCCTTCACGCTTTCGCTCGTCTTGCGGCTCAACATGCTGCTGGGCCGGGTGATGATGCAGCTCAACGGCATCCTGAGGAATCTCGGCGTGCTGGAGAACTCCAAGGCGCTGATCTCGCAGCCGCTCGGCCTCACTGACGCACCGGACGCCAAGGAACTGATCGTGGCCGGCGGCCGCATCGATGTGAAGAACGTGACCTTCCACTACGGCAAGGGGACTGGCGTGCTCGACGGCATCGACCTCGTCGTGAGGCCCGGCGAGAAAGTCGGGCTGGTCGGCCCGTCCGGCGCCGGCAAGACGACCCTGGCCAACCTTATCCTGCGCCTCTACGACCTCGAGGGCGGCAAGATCCTGATCGACGGCCAGGACATCGCGCAGGTCACACAGAATTCGCTGCGCGCCAATATCGGCGTGGTCAGCCAGGACACGGCCCTGTTCCACCGCTCGCTACGCGACAACATCAAGCTCGGCATGCCGGACGCAACCGACATGCAAGTGATCGCCGCGGCGCGGAAAGCGGAGGCGCATGAGTTCATCAAGGGGCTGCGCGACAATCGCGAGCGTACCGGCTACGAGGCATATGTCGGCGAGCGCGGCGTGAAATTGTCCGGCGGCCAGCGCCAGCGGGTGGCGATCGCCCGCGTCTTCCTCAAGGACGCGCCGATCCTGATCCTCGACGAGGCGACGTCGGCGCTCGATTCCGACATCGAGGCGGCGATCCAGGAGAACCTGGCCAGGCTGATGGAGAACAAGACGGTCATCGCCATCGCGCACCGGCTGTCGACGATCGCGGCGCTCGACCGGCTGGTGGTGCTCGATGGCGGACGCATCGTCGAACAGGGCACGCATGACGAGCTGGTGGCGCTGGACGGCCTCTATGCGCGGCTCTGGAAGCGGCAGTCCGGCGGCTTCCTGTTCAACGAGGAAAGCGTGCTGGAAGAGACGCGGCCGGCGGAGTAGGAAGAGGAATGTCGGTTCGGATGCCTTCGAATTTCGGACGAGCGGGCGCGCAGGAGAGCGCGCTCGACCTGCTCGGCCACGAAATCCTCGCCGAGAAGGCGGCGGCGCTCGGCCGCGCCGGCCAGCGCGTCGAGGAGACGCTGGCGAGACTGCGCGAGAATGGCGGCGATGAGGAAAGGCGGCCCCGGCTGCTCAAGGATGCCGCCGAGGCCGTTCATGCCTACTTCATCCAGCGCGAGCTCTGCGGGCTGCGCAAGCACGATGCGGTCATCCGCGAATACAATATCCCGAGAGCGGTTCTGGTCAGGCTCGGCGCGAAATAGGGCCCGACGGTCTATTCTAGCCACTCGGTGACGAAGCTGCCGTTCTCGTGGATATCGATTGTCTCCAGCGGACCGGGACCGAGATTGGTGAATTTGTGCGGCGTGTTGGGCGGCACGATCAGGATCTGGCCGGTGAATGCCTCGATTTCCTTGTCGCCGATCGTGAACAGGCCATTGCCCTGGCGGACAATGAATATCTCGCTGTACGGGTGCCGGTGCAGGCGCGGACCGCCGCCGGTGCCGGGCAGATAGTTGAAGATCAGGCAGCTGTTCGAACCCCAGGCGCCGCATTCGAGCTCGCCTTGCCAACGGTCGGGCATCCTGGCCCATTTGTCGCGGTCGATGACATGCGCCATCACGGCAGGATAAACCGAGCCGGCGCCCGCTGTCGAGGCAAAGGCGCAGTGTCGGTTTGCCGTTGTTTTTCCGCTTGTTTCCCGGTCCTTGGTGATCCTTTGGCACGGCATCGTCCAGCCCCGGATTTTACCCCCGCGACAATCTGACCTTGTGCCTTCACCCGACTGGACAAAAACAGGCTTCACGCATAAACCGAACTCCAAATGCCGGAGGAATTCGCTAGCCTGTTCGCCATGCGCTGTCGGGCCGGCGCGATTGAGCGGGGACAAGGCTCGGCCGCCGGCACGGAAGAGGCGAAAGGATCAGGCACCCGTGAGCGCAACCGAAACCCACGATCCCAACCGTCGTGATTTCCTCTATGTCGCCACCGGCATGGCCGCCGTGGTCGGCGCGGGGGCTGTCGCATGGCCGTTCATCGATCAGATGCGCCCCGACGCCTCGACGCTGGCGCTGGCCTCGGTCGAAGTGGACGTCTCCTCGCTGACGCCGGGCTCGTCGCTGATCGTCAAGTGGCGCGGCAAGCCGGTCGTGGTGCGCAACCGCACCGAGCAGGAGATGAAGGACGGCGAGGCCGTCAATCTCGCCGACCTGAAGGACCCGATCGCCCGCAACGCCAATCTGCCGGCCGACGCGCCGGCTACCGACGCCAACCGCACGACGCCCGGCAAGGAAGCCTGGATGGTCATGGTTCAGGTCTGTACCCATCTCGGCTGCATCCCGCTTGGCCAGGAAGGCGATTTCGGCGGCTGGTTCTGCCCGTGCCACGGCTCGGTGTACGACACCGCCGGCCGCATACGCAAAGGCCCGGCGCCCGAGAACATGGCGGTGCCGGTATTCAAGTTCATTTCCGATACCAAGATCCTTATCGGTTGAGGCAGGGGATATTTCGATGAGCGAGGGACACTCGACCTATACGCCCAAGACCGGTATCGGACGCTGGTTCGACGCCCGCATGCCGCTGCCCAGGCTGGTCTATGACAGCTTCGTCGCCTATCCGGTGCCGCGCAACCTCAACTACATGTGGACGTTCGGCGGCATCCTGTCGATCATGCTGGCGTCGCAGATCCTGACCGGCATCGTCCTGGCGATGCACTACACGTCCGACACCACTCTCGCCTTCGATTCGGTCGAGAAGATCATGCGCGACGTGAATTCGGGCTGGCTGCTGCGCTATCTCCATTCCAACGGCGCCTCGTTCTTTTTCGTCGCCGTCTATATCCACATCTTCCGCGGCCTCTATTACGGCTCCTACAAGGCGCCGCGCGAGTTGCTGTGGATCCTCGGCTGCATCATCTACCTGCTGATGATGGCGACCGGCTTCATGGGCTACGTGCTGCCGTGGGGGCAGATGAGCTTCTGGGGCGCCACCGTCATCACCGGATTCTTCAGCGCCATTCCGCTGGTCGGCAGCTGGATCCAGGAACTGCTGCTCGGTGGCTTTGCCGTCGACAATCCGACGCTGAACCGCTTCTTCGCGCTGCACTACCTGCTGCCGTTCATGATTGCCGGCGTCGTGGTGCTGCATATCTGGGCGCTGCATGTCGTCGGCCAATCGAACCCGACCGGCATCGAGGTCAAGTCGAAGACCGACACGGTCGCCTTCACGCCCTATGCGACCATCAAGGACGCGTTCGGCATGCTCGTGTTCCTGTTCGTCTTCGCCTATTTCGTCTTCTACCTGCCGAATTTTCTCGGCCACCCGGACAACTACACGGTGGCCAACCCGCTGAAGACGCCCGCCCATATCGTGCCGGAATGGTACTTCCTGCCGTTCTATGCGATCCTGCGCGCCATCACCTTCAACATCGGGCCGATCAACTCCAAGCTCGGCGGCGTGCTGTGCATGTTCGGCGCCATCGCCATGCTGTTCCTGGTGCCGTGGCTCGACACCTCGAAGGTGCGCTCGGCGGTCTACCGGCCCTGGTACAAGCTGTTCTTCTGGCTGTTCGCGGCCGACGCCGTCCTGCTCGGCTGGCTGGGCTCGCAGCCGGCGGAAGGCAGCTATGTCTTCATGGCGCAGATGGCGACGCTATTCTACTTCGCCTTCTTCCTGGTTGCGCTGCCGGTGCTCGGCCTGATCGAGACGCCGCGCAGGCTGCCGAATTCGATCACCGAGGCGGTGCTGGAGAAGAACAAGGGCGGCGCCGGCCATCCGGCTGGCGCGAACGCCGCGCCGGAAACCAAGGGCTGAGAATCTAAGGGGATTTGGGTATGAAAAAGATTCTCACCTCGCTGGCCCTGCTCGGCCTGGTGGTCGCGGGCACTTGGATGACAAGTGCAGGCGCCATCGCCGAAGAGGCACATAACGCGGCGGCACCGACGCATTTCCCGATCGACGAACCGAAGGAAATGAGCTGGAGCTTCGCCGGCCCGTTCGGCACCTATGACAAGGCCCAGCTGCAGCGCGGCCTGAAGGTCTACAAGGAGGTCTGCTCGGCCTGCCATTCGATGAACCTGGTGGCGTTCCGCACGCTGGAAGGGCTCGGCTATTCGGAGGCGCAGGTGAAGACGCTGGCCGCCGAATACACGATCCATGACGGTCCGAACGATGCCGGCGACATGTTCGACCGTCCGGGCAAGCCGTCCGACCACTTCCCGGCGCCGTTCCCGAACGAGCAGGCGGCAGCATCCGCCAATGGCGGCGCCGCGCCGCCCGACATGTCGCTGCTCGCCAAGGCGCGCGGCGTCGAGCGCGGCTTCCCGCGTTTCGTCTTCGATATCTTCACCCAGTACGCGCAGGGCGGTCCGGACTACATCCACTCGCTGCTCACCGGCTATGACCAGACGCCGCCGGCCGGCATGGTGATCCCTGAGGGCACGCACTACAATCCGTACTTCCTGTCCGGCGTGTCGCTGAAGATGCCGAAGCCGCTCTCTGACGGCCAGGTGACCTACGACGATGGCTCGCCGCAGACGGTGGACCAGTATTCCCGCGACGTCTCGGCCTTCCTGATGTGGGCGGCCGAGCCGCATCTGGAAGACCGCAAGAAGACGGGCTTCCGCGTGCTGGTGTTCCTGGCGCTCTTCGGCGCCCTGGTCTACATGACCAAGCGCAAGGTATGGGCTGACGTGGCGCACTGAGCCGCGGCAGGTTGCAAGGTTTGAAAAGGGCGCCGGAAGGCGCCCTTTCGCATTTCACGAACTGGTGAAGAGCCCGGCCATGTCACATGGCCGTCACCGCATCTGGCGATCCTGAATTGCTCTCACCAAAGGATCGCACCCCATGAAAAGATTCGCACCGCTTGCAGCCGTGCTGCTTATCCTTGTCGCCGGCACCACCGTCCGCGCCGAGGACGCCCAACCCTTCGTCACCAACAAGGACATCGACCTGACGATGATCCTGCCGCCGCCGCCGGCCAACGATTCGGCTGAGACGAAAGCCGAGCTCGGCGAGGTGCTGACGGTGCAGGTGACGCGCACCCCGGAAATGGAAAAGCGCGCCATTGCCGACGCCGAAGAGAACGTCTGGCGCTTCGCCGACGTCATGGGGCCTAAGTTCAACAAGGAGATGCTGCCGAAGTTCAGCGCCTTCTTCGACCGCGTGGTGGCGACCGAAGGCGCGGTCGTCGATCCCGCCAAGGACGTGTGGAAGCGTCCGCGCCCGCATCAGCTCAGCGATCTCGTCAAGCCCGTGGTGAAGCTGTCGAACTCCGGTTCCTGGCCATCGGGCCATGCGACCGTCGGCACCATGATGGGCATCATCCTGTCCGACATGGTCCCGGAAAAGCGGGCAGAGATCATGGCGCGCGCCGCCGACTATGCCCACAACCGCATCGTCGGCGGCATCCACTATCCGTCCGACATCGAAGTCGGCAAGATTTCCGGCAGCGTGATTGCCGCGGTCCTGCTCAGCCGGCCGGATTTCAAGGCCGAGTACGAGGTGGCGCGGTCGGAGCTGCGGTCAGATCTCGGCATGTGATTTCGCCATCCGGGCCGCTTCGGCAAGGGCGCTCACGGGCGCCCTTTTGCTTGTTCGGGCGCGGACGGTGAAAGAGCGTTATAGTGACCAACTCGAACGCGGAGTAACTTGCCAGCTAGGGAGGCCGGGCCATGCCGGGCGATGCGCTGCACTCGGATGAGGAGGAGATCAGGGCCATCATCCGCCGCCAGTTCGCAAGTCTGACCTGGACCGAGAGCGCCGCGCGGGGATGGGGTGATTTCGCCGATGATTTCCTGGCCGACGCCAAGCTTCATCCGGCCGCCCGCCCCGCAAGGCCGATCACGGTTGCCGATTTTGTCGAACGCATGCGCGGCCTGTCGCAGACAACCCTGAAGACGTTCCAGCAAGAGGTGCTTGGCGTCGAACTCAGGATCTTCGGCAACATCGCGCTTGCCAGCGTCGCCGGTCAGGTGACGGAGAACGACAGCGACACCAGCCGCTCGGTCGAGATGCTGCTGCTGGTGAAGAGCGAGGGGCGCTGGCAAATCGCCGCGCAGGCATGGGACAAGGCAAGCGATGCCAATCCTTTGCCGGATGAGCTTGTCTCGGGCGCCACATCGCGGTAGCCGTTGCTGGTTGCGTCGGGTTCAGCACCGGCAGCGGAACATGGATCACCCGGAGAGCCACCCCTCATGAAATCGTCGCTCGAAGACACGCTGCTTGCGGCGATCCGCACCATCCCCGACTATCCGAAGCCGGGCATATTGTTTCGCGACATCACGACCTTGCTCGGCAATGCGCGCGCTTTCCGCCGCGCCATCGACGAGCTGGTGCATCCCTATGTCGGGCTGAAGGTCGACAAGATCGCCGGCATCGAGGCGCGCGGCTTCATCCTCGGCGGCGCCGTCGCCCACCAGCTTTCGGCCGGTTTCGTGCCGATCCGCAAGAAGGGCAAGCTGCCCTACGAGACGGTGCGCGTCGCCTACAGCCTTGAATACGGGCTGGACGAGATGGAGATGCACAAGGACGGCGTCGGGGAGGGCGAGAAGGTGATCCTGGTCGACGACCTGATCGCCACCGGCGGCACGGCCGAGGCCGCGGTCAAACTGTTGCGCCAGATCGGCGCCGACATCGTCGCCGCCTGCTTCGTGATCGACCTGCCGGATCTAGGCGGGCGCGAGAAGCTCGAGGCACTCGGCGTGCCGGTGCGGACGCTGATCGGGTTCGAGGGGCATTGAGGGGGCGCTTCCCTTCTCCCCCTGTGGGAGAAGGTGGATCGGCGCGCAGCGCCGAGACGGATGAGGGGTGCTGGAGGAAACGAGGCGCTGGAGACCCTCTCGCCGTGCACCGGACCTTCGATTTTGGATGACCGTGTCGCCAAGCTGGAACACCCCTCATCCGACCGAGCTTCGCTCGGCCACCTTCTCCCACAGGGGGAGAAGGGGAGGCAGCACTACCCGACCTTCACCAGCACCGCGCTGTCGAACTCGATGACCTTGCCGCCGGTTGTATCGAAGGCTTCGCAGCGCAGCGTGAGCAGGTTCCAGCCGGGGCGCCGGGCAAGCGGGCGGTGAGCGAGCGCGGTGCGCGTGAAGGTCACGGTCTCGCCGGCATGGACCGGCTTCAGCCATTTCAGGTTCCTGAAGCCCGGCGAGGGGCCGAATTCGGGCTGCGGACCCGGCCCCGTCCAGCGCACGCCCTCGGTCTCCATCCGCTTTTCCAGATTGTACTTCATCCAGGTGGCGGCGGTGTGCCAGCCAGAGGCGCATAGGCCGCCGAGCACGCTCTTCTTCGCCGCCACCTCATCGACATGGAAGACCTGCGGATCGTATTTGCGGGCGAAAGCCTTGATCTCGTCCGGCTCGAATTTATGCGAGCCTAGCGTGACGGTATGGCCGATGAGGAAGAACTCGTCGAGGGTCACGCCGCGGCCTCCCGGGTCAGGAACATGCCGGTGTTCTCAAGCTCGAAGACGCTTTCGCCGCGCTGGTTGAACAGTTCGCTGCGCATGGAGACGAGGCCGAGCTGGGGCCGCGACTTGGACTGGCGCTTGGCGAGCACGGTGACCGCGCCGCTGAGCGTGTCGCCGGCCAGGACCGGCTTCTTCCATTTGACGTGGTCGATGCCGGGCGAGCCTTGCGACGTCGAATCGAGCAGGAAGGCGTCGCACAGCATGCGCATGAACATCGCGCAGGTGTGCCAGCCCGAAGCCGACAGGCCGCCGAGGATGCTGGCCTTGCCGGCGGCTTCGTCGAGATGCATCGGCTGGGCATCGAACTCGCTGGCGAATTCGACGATCTCGGCAGCGCTCACCAGCTTGGTGCCGAGGTCGAGCGAGGCGCCCTCGACGAAGTCCTCATAGGCCCAGGTCTTTGCGGTCATGTCGGCAATCCGATTAATCCTAAAGATCGGGCAACCCGGATGCAGGCCGGCGGCGATTTGGTCAAGCCCTTTTCTCGCAAGCCAACCAAAGGCCGCTGACGCCGCGCCTGCGCTCAGAGCCAGCCGCGGCGGCGGAGATACCAGAAGGGCAAGCGACATCCACACATGGCCGATGGCGAAGCCTAGCCGGGCAAGATCCGCAAGTGCGCTCTAGCCTTGGGCAAAGCACCTGCCGTAGAACGGCCCACAGGGAGGATATTATTATGGGATTGTTTGATGTCGATAAGTTGATGGCCGGGAACATTGCTCAGCTGCGAACAGAGAAAGAGTTCTTCAGCTCACTCGCGTCCCATCCTGGTGAGATCGGACGCCTGAATGAGACCCATCTTGTTCGGATGCTACGTAGGTACCTGCCGGCGAGATTCGGGATAGGAACTGGCTTCCTTGTCTCGGGTGGCGAAAACGGAAGGATGAGCCCACAGTGTGACATCATTGTCTACGATGCGCTCAACAACGCACCGTTCTACTCCTCCGAAGCATGGCAAATCTACCCAATCGAAATGGTGTACGGCGTTATCGAGGTAAAGACCAAAATAAAGAGAGACAATCTCAAAAGTGCTTTCGTTAACTGCCTTGACATACGAAAGATGTGTAGGACTCCAAATGGAGAGCCAAACAAGAAATACCTTCGGCAATTGCCTGCCGAACGGAAGAGGTCGGTGCAATACGAGAGAAAATCATCGGACCTACCTCCGCGATTTTTTGTTTTCGGGTACGAGGGCCCGGCTGACGAGACACTAGCGGAGATGTTTCAGGACATCACGAAGGAGGTGGAGCACGCTCATGTGCACGGGCTTTGCGTTTTGAACGAGGACAGCGGACTGTTCCTGGAACATGAGGCCTATCGAAAGCCGGAGCAGCGAGTGTCGGCCATCAAAGAAAATGGGCTTTGGCACTTTCTAATGGAGTTGCCCAAACGGCTAAGTTCGATGCTTCCGGTGGTTCCGCTCAAGGTTGAAAAGGATGGCTCCAGTATCCCTCTCCCTGACACATACTTTTACAGGCGAGACGCATTCGAACTGGTGGATCTGCAACACTACCGTTCGTTCGCGACCTGGGAGACTTTTTCATCCGGCGATAGCCCTGCGTGGAGCCCTCGGGAGGGGGGTTGAAACTGACGTGCGCAGCGTGATGTAGCCCGGCAGCGATTTAAGCCCTTTCTGGTAAGCCATTCCCCCCTCGGGGCGGCGATGGAAAGCGGTCAGAGCCAGCCGCGGCGGCGGAAGTACCAGAAGGGCAGGATCGCCGACAGCACCATCATGCCGATGGCGAAGGGATAGCCGAGCTCCCATTTTAGCTCGGGGATGATGTCGAAATTCATGCCGTAGATCGAGGCGACCAGTGTCGGCGGCAGGAAGATGACGGCGGCGACCGAGAAGATCTTGATGATGGCGTTCTGCTCGATCGAGATCATGCCGAGCGTCGCGTCGAGCAGGAACGAGATCTTCTGCGACAGGAAGGTGGCGTGGTCGGCGAGCGACAGCACGTCGCGCGACAGGGTCTTGATGCGGGCGCGGATGTCCTTGCTCATCTTGGTCTGCGTCGCGACATGGGCGAGGAAGCCGGCCAGCCGCTGCAGCGAGATCAGGCTGTCGCGGATCGAGGAGGCGATGTCCTCCTTGCGGCCGATGGCCTTGAGCAATTCCTGGAAGTCGCGGTTGCGCTTGGAGACCTTGGTCGACCTCGCCTCGAAGATATCGCGCGAGATCGCTTCCACGTCGCGGCCGGCGCGCTCCAGGATGTCCGCGAGGCGGTCGACGATCGCCTCCAGCAGGCCGATCAGGACGGTGTCGCCGCTGGTGCAGCCGGTCGCCACCTTCTCGGCGCGCAACGGAAAGGTCTTGAAGGCCTTCGGCTCGTGATAGCGCACGGTCACCAGCCGGCTGCCGGCCAGCGCGAAGGTCACCGGTGACATCAGCGGGTCGTCGGCCTCGGTCTGGGCCGGCAGCGTCGCGGTCATGAAATAGGCGCCGTCCTCGATGTAGAGGCGGCTGGAGATCTCGATCTCCTCCATCTCCTCGCGCGTCGGGATGGCGACGCCGAGCCAGCTCTCGATGGCGGCCTCTTCCTCCTTGGTCGGATTGAAAAGATCGGCCCAGACGACCCTGTCGCCATTTGCCAGAAGGTCATCGACTAGACGCAGCCGATCATTGTCCACGACGAAGGCCTTGATCATCGCCGGATCTCCCTTGCTGGATCGAAGAGATTTTCGTTCGAAGCGTCGTCAGGATTGCATGGGCTTCGAGGAGCCCGCGAGCACCAGCCGATTAGACCTGTGGCATCATGAGGTCAAGACAGGCAGCGGAGGCGGCCGGAAGGGCCGCGACCGTGCCGGACGCGCGAAACCGCGACTGTCAGGTGTTGAACTTGAACAGCATGATGTCGCCGTCCTGGACGACATATTCCTTGCCTTCGTCGCGCGCCTTGCCCGCCTCCTTGGCCGCCACTTCGCCGCCCAGCGTGACGAAGTCGTTGTAGGCGATGGTCTGGGCGCGGATGAAGCCGCGCTCGAAATCGGTATGGATGACGCCGGCCGCCTGCGGGGCCTTATCGCCTTTGTGGATCGTCCAGGCGCGCGTCTCCTTCGGCCCGACGGTGAAATAGGTGATCAGGTGGAGGAGCTCGTAACCGGCGCGGATCACCTTGTTGAGGCCCGGCTCGTCGAGCCCGAGCGAGGCAAGGAACTCCATTTCCTCCTCGTCGGAAAGCTGGGCGACTTCTGCCTCGATCGCCGCCGAGATCACCACCGTGCCGGCACCCTGCGCGGCGGCCATCTTCTCCACCGCTTTGGTGTGCTCGTTACCGGTGGCGGCGTCCGCCTCGGCGACGTTGCAGACATAGAGCACCGGATGGGAGGTGAGCACGTTCAGCCCCTGCAGGATGCGCAGGTCCTCGGCTGAAATGCCCTTGAGCAGGATGCGGGTCGGCTTGCCTGCCTGCAGCAGCTCGAGCGCGGCCTCCATCATCGGCAAAACGGTGGTCGCTTCCTTGTCCTTGCTGCCGGCGCGCTTGCGGATCTGCACGATACGGCGCTCCAGGCTGTCGAGGTCGGCCAGCATCAGCTCGGTCTCGACCGTCTCGGCGTCGGCGACGGGATCGATGCGGCCCTCGACATGGGTGATGTCGTCGTCTTCGAAGCAGCGCAGTACGTGGACGATGGCGTCGACCTCGCGGATGTTGGCGAGGAACTGGTTGCCCAGCCCTTCGCCCTTGGAGGCGCCGCGCACCAGGCCGGCAATGTCGACGAAGGAGATGCGGGTCGGGATGATCTCCTTTGACTTGCCGATGGCGGCTATCTTCTGCAGGCGCGGATCGGGCACCGCCACCTCGCCGGTGTTTGGCTCGATGGTGCAGAACGGATAGTTGGCGGCCTGCGCCGCCGCCGTCCTGGTCAGCGCGTTGAAGAGCGTCGACTTGCCGACATTAGGCAAGCCGACGATGCCGCATTTGAAACCCATTTTTGTCCAGTCCTATCGGGAAAGCGAAATTTGATCAGGGCTATGGGCGATAGGGGCGACAAAGGTCAAGCCCTTCGGCGCGATCGCGCGCCGGTTCAGCCCTTGCCGCCGAACAGCTTCTTCAGCATGGCGGCCATCGGGCCAGTTTCGGGAAGCTTGGCCGGAGCCTGCTGCGGCCTTGCCTGGCGAATATGGCTTTGCGCCTTGGGTGGCGGGCGATCGTCATCGCCGGTTGGCGTCAGCTTGTCGCGCAGGGCGAGCGTCACGCGGTTCATGAAGGAATTGTCGTCGCCCTTGGCAAGGAGTGCGGCATCGTCGGCCATCGTGCCCAGCAAGACCTCCAGCCATTCGCGGTCCGCCTTGGCGAAATCGCCCAGCACATGGCCGTGCACCATTTCCTTGACGCCCGGATGGCCGACGCCGATGCGCACGCGGCGATAGGCCTTGCCGACGTGGTCGTCGAGCGAGCGGATGCCGTTGTGGCCGCCGGAACCGCCGCCGACCTTGACCCGAACCTTGCCGGCGGCAAGGTCGATCTCGTCATAGAAAACGGTGAGCGCGGAAGGGTCCAGCTTGTAGAAGCGCAGCGCCTCGCCGACCGCCTGGCCGGACAGGTTCATGAAGGTCTGCGGCTTGATCAGGAGGATCTTCTCGCCGGCGAGCGTGCCTTCGGCGATCAGGCCCTGGAATTTCTTCGACCAGGGCGAAAAGGAATGGCGGCGGGCAATCGCGTCCACCGCCATGAAGCCGACATTGTGCCGGTTGCCGGAATATTTCGCGCCCGGATTGCCGAGGCCTGCGAACACAAGCATCGTCGTCTCCGGGCGGGAAAGATTACTTCTCTTCGGCGGCCGGAGCCGCTTCGGGCGCTGCAGCCTCGGCCGTCTCTTCGACCTCCGGCTTCATCGCCGAGGAGCCGGCAATGGTCGCGATGGTGAAGTCGCGGTCAGCGATGACCGGCTTGACGCCGGCAGGCAGGGCAACCGCCGAGATGTGGATCGAATCGCCGATATCCGTGCCGGTGAGATCAATGGTGATGAATTCCGGGATCGCATTGGCCGGGCAGTGGAACTCGACTTCGTGACGCACGATGTTGAGCACGCCGCCGCGCTTGATGCCGGGCGACTTGTCCTCATTGATGAAGTGGACGGGCACGTCGACATTGACCTCGGTGTCCTTGCCGATGCGCAGGAAGTCGACATGGACAGGGAAATCCTTGACCGGGTCGAGCTGGAAGTCCTTCGGCAGGACCTGGATCTTCTTGCCGCTGACGTCGATCGTGGCGATCGTGGTCAGGAACCCGCCGCCATGGATCTTGTAGTAGACGTCCTTGTAGTTGAGGGCGATCGCCAGGGGAGGCTGCTTGTCGCCGTAAATAACTGCAGGCACTTTACCGTTGCGGCGAACTGCACGGGCGGACCCCTTACCGACCTGTTCGCGCGCTTCGGCCTTGAGCTCGTAAGTATCGTGGCTCATGGCATTTCCTTTCGCGTGTTATGGAGCGTTCACAGTGGGCCAGGGCCCGGCCGTAAACGTCGAAAGCCGCCATGACCGTGCACGATCCGGTCCAAAATCGGTTTGGGGATCATACAGGCCCGCCGGCCTTCCGCCGCGTTGCCTCCAAGGGTGTCTACGCGGGTGGCGGCTCTATAGCGGAAGGCGGGCGCAGGCGCAAGCGGTTGGTCTGGAAGGCTTTCACGACATTTCCAATGTCGAAAGCATACAGTCAAAAAAGTCCGTCTGTCCGGATGTAGCGTCGGTCAAGCTTCAATCGTCCTGCGGCAGTTGTCTCAACCAATCCGTGAGGATCCGATATGAAACTCCTGTTCAGCCGCAATCCCAATCCTCGCCTCGGAGTCGCGACGGCGCGCCATCTCAAGGCGGACGTTGCGTTCGAATTCGCCTCACCCATGGCATCGGGGCAGGCCGAGCGCTATCGCGTGCTCAACCCAAATCTGACCTTGCCGATACTGGTCGGCTCCGGATGGAGCCTGTGGGAGGCGGACGCCATCGCCTGCCGACTCTCCCGCGAGGTGGGCTCGAATTTTTGGCGCGGCGGGGACGATGAGCCGGACATGATCCGCTGGATAAGCTGGGGCAAGGAAAACTTCACCAGAGGCTGCGACATGGTGCATTTCGAGCGCGGCACGAAGCAGCGTTGGGGCTTGGTCCTATCGACCAGGCCCTGGTCGATGAGGGGTTCAGGGTTTTCCACGCGGCTGCCGCCATCCTCGACCCCGTGCTCGCGCAAAGGGAGTGGCTGGTCGGAAATTCCGTCTCCTATGCCGACTTTCGCATGGCGACGTTCCTGCCTTTCAACGACGCTGCCGGGCTACCGCTCGACGACTATCCGTCGATACGCCGCTGGTATGATCAACTCGAGGCGATCGATGCATGGCGCGACCCTTTCCGGGGACTCGAGGCGCCGCCATTGCCGCGCGTGAAGAGTTACATCTCTGACGGTCGGTCCGGGACCGCGGTCTGATCGGCACCGAGCGCCTCGCGCAAAGCCCAGACCTTCTGGGTGAGGGTATCGATCTCGGCGAATGTCATCCCGGAGCGCTCGATAAGCGTTTCACCCAGACAGTTGCATTGCGTGAGCAGCGCCCGCCCGGCGGCGGTCAGATCGACCTGCACCTGGCGCTCGTCCGCCTGGTTGCGCCGGCGGCTCACCAGCCCCGCCTGCTCCATGCGCTTGACCAATGGCGTGACAGTGCTCGATTCCAGCGCCAGCCTGCGCGCGATCGCGCCGACCGACATGCCGTCCGCCTCTCCCAGGGCGTTGAGCACGAGATATTGCGGGTAGGTGATCCCCATCTCGTCGAGCATGGGCTTGTAGGTGCGGTTGATCGCCATGCTCGTGGCGTAGAGGGCGAAGCAGAGCTGATTGTCCAACGGGAGAGGCACGGCGAATTCCTTTTGCCGACTGAGCATTTCGATATTTACCACGAAAAATGATATCGCGATATATATTTTTTGTGGACAGGGGTTTCGATCTGCGCTAACCACATCGTTGTCGCGATATTGATTATCGCGAAAATATTCAATGGAGATTGAGATGACCAAGCCCGGCAGCAGCACGATCACCACCAAGGACGGAACCGAGATTTTCTACAAGGATTGGGGAACCGGCCAGCCTATCGTCTTCCATCACGGCTGGCCATTGAGCAGCGACGACTGGGACGCCCAGATGCTGTTCTTCCTATCCAAGGGCTACCGCGTCATCGCTCATGACCGGCGCGGCCATGGCCGTTCGACCCAGACGGATACCGGCAACGAGATGGACACGTACGCCGCCGATGTCGCCGAACTCGCTGCGCATCTCGACCTCAAGAACGCCATCCATGTCGGCCATTCGACCGGCGGCGGCGAGGTGGCACGCTATGTTGCCAAGTACGGAGCTGGCGGTCGCGTCGCCAAGGCGGTGCTGATCGGCGCCGTGCCGCCGATCATGCTCAAGACCGCGGCCAATCCCGGCGGCCTGCCGATCGAGGTGTTCGACGGCTTCCGCTCCGCCCAGGCCGCCAACCGCGCCCAGTTCTTCCACGATGTTGCGGCCGGTCCGTTCTACGGCTTCAACCGTCCCGGCGCCAACGTCTCGCAGGCGGTCGTCGAGAATTGGTGGCGCCAGGGCATGATGGGCGGCACCAAGGCGCATTATGATTGCATCAAGGCTTTCTCGGAAACCGACTTCACCGAGGATCTGAAGGCAATCGACGTACCGGTGTTGGTGATGCATGGCGACGACGACCAGATCGTGCCGATCGCGGACTCCGCGCTTCTCTCGATCAAGCTGCTCAAGAAGGGCGAGCTCAAGGTCTACAAGGGTCTTCCACACGGCATGGCGACGACCCATGCCGACATCATCAACGCTGACCTGCTGGCCTTCTTCAAGGCCTAATACTGTCCACCTGGAACAGGCAAGGCACCCGCCGTCAGGCGGGTGCCTTGTGCTTTCATCGAAATGTCCGCCGGCCTATTTGGCGAGAAAACCAGTGATCAGCTTGACGGTGGCGTCGGGGTTTTCCTCCATGATCCAGTGGCCGGAGGCGGGCACGATGCCGCCCGTGACATCGGTCGCAACAAGCCGCAGGGTATCGGCCTGCGTGGTGCCGGCGGATTTTTCCCCGCCAACTGCCAGCACCGGCATGGTCAGTTTGCCGCCGGTGGCGAGCATCGCCTGGTTGTCGATCGCGTCCTGGTCAAAGGCCTTGAACTGCTCGAAAGCGTCATGCATCGCATGCGGGCGGGCATAGAGTTTGGCGTAGTGCTTGCGCGTTGCCTCGTCGATTTTCTTGGGGTCGGCCGACAGCTCGTTGTAGAAGCGGTCGAGATAGATGCGCTCGCGCCCCGCGACCAGCCGCTCCATGTCCGGGCCACGGAAGTTGAAGTGCCAAAGCAGCGGGCTTTGCTTGATCTTTTCCCAGTCGCCGATGCCGGGCAGCGGCGCATCGATGATGACCCATCTGGTGATGCGCTTGGGATATTGCGCGGCCAGTGCATAGCCGACCATGTTGCCAATGTCGTGCGTGACCAGATCGGCCTTGTCGATCTTCAGGGCATCCAGCACGCCAGCGATGTCGACTGCCTGGTTCTTCTTGGTGTAGCCAACGTCCGGGTGGGCGGACAGCCCCATGCCGCGCAAGTCCGGCACGATGACGGTGTGGTCCTTCGCAAGCGCCACCGCCGCCGCGCCCCACATGTCTCCGGTATCGGCAAAGCCGTGCAGCAGCACGACCGCGGGACCCTTTCCGCCGACGCGCACATAGAGTTTGGTGCCGTTGGTTTCGACGGACCGCGTCTTGAAACCCGGTGGAAAAGGAACGATGCGTGCCATGGCCGGCACGGAAACAAGAAGCACACCCAACACGGCCAACACGATCTTGCGCATATCATTCTCCAGAGACGTCGGAGGCCCCAAGCCTTCAGCGATGCCTTCTCGTAGCAGGCTTTTCACCCGGCGTATGGCGAAGAATAAAAGAGGGCGCAGCAAATGCCGCGCCCTCGCATCACATCCGAAAGATGAGCTGACTTTTAGCGGGTCGCCGCCTGGGCCTTCCTGGCTTCCTTCATGTTGGGCAGGAACACCGTCAGCAGGCCGAGCAGGGGCAGGTACGAGCAGATCTGGTAGACGAAGTCGATGCCTTTCACGTCGGCGACGACACCGAGCACGGCGGCGGCGATGCCGCCCATGCCGAAGGCGAAGCCGAAGAAGATACCGGCGATCAAGCCGACCCTTCCAGGCACCAGTTCCTGCGCGAAGACGACGATGTTGGAAAAGGCCGACGACAGGATCAGCCCGATCAGCACCGTCAGCACCATCGTCCATTCGAGGTTGGCGTAAGGCAGCGCCAGCGTGAAGGGCAGCACGCCGACGATCGAGAACCAGATCATCGCCTTCTGGCCGTAACGGTCGCCGAACGGGCCGCCGAGCAGGATGCCCAGCGCCGAGGCGCCGAGGAACAGGAACAGCATGACCTGCGACATCTGCACCGAAACGCCGAACTTATGGATGGCGTAGAAGGTGTAGTAGCTGGAGATCGAGGCGATGTAGGCGTTCTTGGTCAGCACCAGCAAGGTCAGCACCGCCAGCGCCCACATGACCTTGCGGCGCGGGAAGGGCGAGACGAAGCTTGCCTGCTTGCGGCTGGCCAGCGAGGCGCGCAGCCGGCTGTACCAGCTGCCGACCTGCCACAGAACGATGATGCCGATCAGCGAGCCGACGGCGAACCAGGAGATGCTGGCCTGGCCGAAAGGCACGACGATGAAGGCGGCGAGCAGAGGTCCCATCGCCTGGCCAAAATTGCCACCAACCTGGAACAGCGACTGGGCGAGTCCGAAGCGGCCGCCCGACGCGAAGCGGGCGATGCGCGAGGATTCCGGGTGGAAGATGGCCGAGCCGATGCCGATCAGCGAGGCGCCGATCAGGAGCAGCCAGTAGTGGCCGGCATGCGCCAGCACCACCAGCCCGACCAGCGACGAGGCCATGCCCCAAGGCAAGGAATAGGGCATCGGCCGCTTGTCGGTCACCATGCCGATCACCGGCTGCAGCAGCGACGCCGTCACCTGGAAGGTGAAGGTCAGAAGCCCGATCTGCCAGAAGTCGAGGCCGTAATTGTCTTTCAGAAGCGGATAGATGGCCGACAGCAGCGACTGCATGATGTCGTTGACGCAGTGGCAGAAGCTCACCGCAAGAATGACGGTGAAGGCCGTCGCTTGCGCCGAAGTGTGGCTGGCCGGCGCCGATGTGGCGACGGCGGTGGCTGTGGTGTCGGTCAAGGCATGCTCCGTGGTCTTCTTGGCGGCGATCCGCAGGCAGCCTTATAGGACGGTTGCAACGCGACTTCTTTCGTGGTTTGGTCCAATAGTTTCGCAAGTGGGCCATAGCCGATGCCGCATGGCAGGGAAATTTTCAAGGGCGACGCCGCAGAACTGGGGCGCCTGCACCAGAGCCGCTGGCAGTGGCTGGAGGAGGCCGTCGGCCCGGCGGTGGCGCTGCCGACCGAGTATCCGGATGGCTATCACGTGCCGCAGCACCGCCACAGCCGCTGCCAGCTCCTGCATGCGCTTGTCGGCGTCGTGCTGGTGACGACCAAACACGGGCGCTGGATGGTGCCGCCCGACCACGCGATGTGGATTCCCGCCGGTATCGAGCATTCCGTCGAGATGCTGGGCGACGTCTCGATGCGCTCGGTCTATGTGATGCCGAACGCGATTGCCGGGCTGCCCGAAGGATTGCGTGTCGTCGGCATCACCGAATTGATGCACAGCCTGATCGTGGAATCGGAAAAGCTGCCGCAAGGAGGTGAGCTGGAAGGGCGCGGCGGGCTAATCATGGGACTGTTGCTGCATGAGATCCCGAACCTGCCGGAACGGCCGCTTGGCCTGCCTTTCCCGTCGGATGCGAGGCTGGCGGCGCTTTGCCGGCGCTTCGTCGCCTCTCCCTCGCCGCATGCAACGATCGACGAATGGGCGGACGCAGCCGGCATGAGCCGCCGCACCTTCACCCGCGCGTTCCATCGCCAGACCGGGCTGTCGCTGTCGACCTGGCGCCAGCAGGCCTGCCTGTTCGCGGCGCTGCCGCGGCTTGCCGACGGCGAGCCGATCACCAGGGTGGCGCTCGACCTCGGCTATGACAGCGTGCCGGCCTTCATCACCATGTTCAAGCGCATGCTGGGGACCTCGCCGCGCGGCTATATGCGCGGCGCGCGCGATGCCGGTGGAGCCCTGCGCCGCGTCGGCGGTCCCATTGCCGCTTGAGGCGGCAGCGTCGAGCTGACGCCGTGACCTCCGTCTGAATTCAGTGCATCTTCCATAACTGATTGCAAGATGCAATCAGTTATGGTTGTTTGCGAGATGACAAAGGGAGGAGTCCGATGGCCACGATCGTCTATGCCATGTTGACGTCGCTGGACGGCTACATCGCCGGGCGGAGCGGCGACATTGACTTGCCGATCCCCGAAGAAGAATTGCACCGGCATTTCAACGACGAGATGAGGCGGACATCGATCGCGCTGTGCGGGCGCAGGATGTATGAAACCATGCGCTTCTGGGACAGTCCGGAGCGAGAGACTTCCCCTGACGAGGTGGAGCGGGATTTTGCCCGCGCTTGGCAAGAGACGCCGAAGATCGTGTTTTCGACAACGCTTCGAGAGGTCGGGCCTAATGCCCGGCTGAAGAAGGGCGATGTCGAGGCGGCGGCAATATCCTTGAAGGCCGAAACGGATGGCGAAATCTCCGTCTCCGGCGCGGAGCTTGCCGCGCATCTCGCACGCGCAGGCCTCATCGACGAGTACCGGCTCTATGTGCATCCAGTCGTGCTCGGCGGCGGCAAGCCATATTTTCTGGCCGGCCTGTCGTTGGCCTTGAAGCCGCTCGGCACGCAGAGCCTTGCACAGGGCGTGACGCTGATGCGCTACGCGCCGGCTGGTTCGTAACTAGTCGAACAGACTCGACACCGACTCCTCGGTCGCGGTGCGCGAGATCGCCTCGCCCATCAGGTCGGCGATCGAGATGACGCGGATGTTGGGGGCGTCGAGCACGCCTTGAGTCGGCTGGATGGAATCGGTGATCACCAGTTCCTGCAGTTTCGAACCGGCGATGCGGGCAACGGCGCCGCCCGAGAGCACGCCATGGGTGATGTAGGCGGTGACGCTGGTGGCGCCGTTGGCGAGCAGTGCATCGGCGGCGTTGCACAGCGTACCGCCGGAATCGACGATGTCGTCAATCAGGAGGCAATCCTTGCCGGCGACCGCGCCGATGATGTTCATGACTTCGGATTCGCCCGGACGTTCGCGGCGCTTGTCGACGATGGCGAGCTGTGCATCGAAGCGCTTGGCGAGCGCCCGTGCCCGCACCACGCCGCCAATGTCGGGCGAGACGACGACGACATTGGCGAGCTGCTTGTATTTCGCCTTCACGTCGCGGGCCATCACCGGCACGGAGAACAGATTGTCGGTCGGGATATCGAAAAAGCCCTGGATCTGGCCGGCATGGAGGTCGAGCGTCAGCACGCGGTCGACGCCGGCGCGGGTGATCATGTTGGCAACCAGCTTGGCCGAGATCGGCGTGCGGCCGGAAGCGCGGCGATCCTGCCTGGCATAGCCGAAATAGGGGATGACCGCCGTGATGCGCCGGGCCGAGGAGCGCATGAAGGCATCGATCATGATGAGCAGTTCCATCAGGTGATCGTTGGTCGGGAAGGAGGTGGACTGCAGGATGAAGACATCCTCGCCGCGCACGTTTTCCTGAATCTCGACGAAGATCTCCTGGTCGGCGAAGCGCCGGACGCTGGCCTTCCCCAGCGGGACGTTGAGATAGCGGGCGACCGCTTCGGCCAGCACCCTGTTGGAATTGCCCGCGAAAAGCTTCATGCACCGTTCCTGGTGGAGGAGGGAGAGACCGGACAGACTCTCATGAGCCTTTTAGCGGGCTTTTAGCGGCCCGTGCCGGTATTGCAAGCCTCGTCATCCGGAATCCGTCGGCTAAGGTCAAAAACGCCGCAGGCGATGAAAGCCGGCAACAGCTCAGCCGGCCTGTCCGCCGAGCCATGCGGCGAACTGGTCGATCGTCTGGTCGGCGATGCCCTGCATGGTTGCCGGCGCGACCGCCGTCCAGCCGTCGCCGCCCTTGATCGAAGGCGCCTTCTGCTGGCCGTTGATGCGGTGCAACCGGTTGCCCGAGGGGTCGTAGATGTCCCAGACATAGATGACCGTGGTGTCGCTGCCTTCCGAAATCGCCGAGAAATAGCCCTTCAGCACATGCGTGGCTGTCTGGTCGGTGCTGCCGGCGAGCGTGATTCCGCGCTGCCTGGCGCGCGTCTGAAGCTCGGCCGTGAGTGGCGCGGCTGCTTCCACCGAGGCGCCGACGATCGGCGCCACCTGCAGCCGGGTCTTGGACAGGACGGCGGCGCTTTGGCCGGACGCGGCAGGCGCCGGCGATGAGGCAGCCGGGGCTGCCGTCGAGGGCGCCGGCACGGTCGTGGTCGCCGTGTCGCTCTGGGTGGCCGGCAGCGTCTGCGCGGAGGTCGCGGGCGGGGTTATCGCGGAGGGTTCCAGCACGTCCTTGGCATTGGTGCAGGCGGCCAGCGCCAACGCGGCAAGCAATGACACGGTCGTCACCTGCGATCGTCTCATCTGCCTGAAAACTCCCTGGCGAAGAACGCCCCTCGCGAACCTGCCATTATGGATTCACTGTACGATCAAGTCGAGATCATGGCGCGACAGCGGCTTCGGCTGCGATTCGGTGGTGAGGTAGGTGCGGCCAAGGGTCATCGCCGTCTCGGTTTCGGAGTCCATGATGATCATGTGGGCGAACAGCGTCATGTTGGGCGCGATCGGCTCGGGATTGCCCTGATAGAACATCGGCATGTCCATCCAGGACGGGGTGAAGCGGGCGCCGACCGAGTAGCCGCAGGCATTCAGCCGGTGCTTGGTCAGATTGTGGGCTTCGAGCGTTCGGGCATGCGCGTCGAAGACATCGCCGAAGGTGTTGCCGGGCGTCATTGCCTTCTCCGCCGCCAGAAGGGCGGCGCGCGAGGCATCGAACAGCTCCTGGTGGCGCTTCGAGGCCTTTCCGGTCAGCACCGTGCGCATCATCGGTGCGTGGTAATGGTGGAAGACGCCGGCCCATTCGAGCGTCAGCTGGTCGTTCTTGGTCAGCTTGCGGCGCCCGGCCTTGTAGCGGCAAAGCAGCGCGTCGGCGCCCGAGCCGATAATGAATTCATTGGCCGGGTAGTCGCCGCCGCCGGCAAAGACCGCGCCCTGCATGGCGGCGAGGATCAGCGCCTCGTCGCCGCCCTGCTTGATCAGCGGCAGGGCCGCATCCAGCGCGTCGTCGGACAGGCTGGCCGCCTTTTCCGCCTTGGCGATCTCGGCCGGGCTCTTGAACAGGCGCAGCCGGCCGACGATGCCCGAGGCATCGGCGATCTGGCCGAAGGTCTGCAACTGCTCATCGACGCGGCGGCCGTTGTAGGCGGTCAGGCCATGGGTGTCGTATTCGACGCCGATGCGGGCGCCGAGCAGGTCGAGCTCGTTGAGCAGGTTGCGCAGGTCGATCGCCGGGTTGGCGCCGTCGCGGTCGGTCCACAGGACGATGTTGTCGATGATCGAGGTGTGGCGCGCCTGCCTGAGATCGGCCGAGCGCGTCAATAGCGTCATCGAGCCGTCGGCCTTGACCACCAGGCATTGGAAGAAGCAGAAGCCGAACGTGTCGTAGCCGGTCAGCCAGTACATGCTCTCCTGCGCGAACAGAAGCACGGCGTCGAGCTTCTTCTCCGTCATCTCGATGATCAGCCGGTCGCGCCGCGCGTCGAATTCCGATCGTTCGAAGTGCAGCGCCATTATTCTTTCTCCAAAACAATTGCTGAAACCTGGCGCCCGTAATCCGCTTCCTTGCGATGGGTGGTGCGCCGGTAGGAATAGAAAAGGTCTTCTTCAGTGTAAGTGCAGCGGCCGAGACCCTCGGCGGTGACGCCTGCCTTTCTCAACCGGTCGACCGTGTAGAGGTTGAGGTCGAACAGCGCATGGCCGGGTTTGGCCGATGGCGCGAAATAGCTGATGTTGCCGGCATCGGCGTCGACGAAACGCGAGATGAATTCGGGGCCGACTTCGTAATTATCGGGTCCGATCGATGGTCCCAGGACAGCGACGATGCGCTCGCGGCGGGCGCCGAGGCTTTCCATCGCGGCAACAGTGTTCTCGAGCACGCCGGCGAAGGCGCCCTTCCAGCCGGCATGCGCGGCACCGACGACCCGCGCCTCGGCGTCGGCGAACAGCACCGGCCCGCAATCGGCCGTCGAGGCGCCGACGGCGATGCCCGGCCGGTCGGTGACGACGGCGTCGGCCAAGGGACGAGGGCCGGCAAACGGCTCCCTGGCGATCACGACATCGGGCGAGTGGACCTGATGCGCGGTCAGCAGATGGTTGGCCGGCACTCCCATCCATTCGGCGACGCGGCGCCGGTTCTCCATGACGCGCTCCTGATCGTCATTCGAACCGGTGCCGATGTTGAGGCCGCGATAGATGCCGTCGGAGACGCCGCCGATGCGGGTGAAGTAGCCGTGGCGGATGCCCCTGGCTTTCGCCGCGTCGAGCAAGGGTGAGCGAACAGGATCCGGTTTGGTCTGATTGAGCATGGATGGGTTTGTTGTCCGCGCCGGCGATTTCGTCAAGGTGAAGTTCGGACAAGAGCCCGTTGCGCGACAGGGTTCGCAACCGGGCCGGCCGCCTTCGCTCAAGAGACGGGGCTAGCCCTTGGCAGGATTTTCAGGACCTTGAACAGCTTGCCCATCGCATCGGGTCCTGCCAGCCGCTCGACGGCGTCGGAAATGGCATGCCGCGACTTTCCATCCGCCGTGGCGCCCAGCAATCCCGCCCGTTCGAGCAGGCCCATGCCGAGCAGGAAATCGCCCTGCGTGGTCGTTTCGATATCCAGGCCGTGCGCCCGGGCGGTCGCGGTCAGGGCAGCGAAATCGACATGCGCGGTCAGGTCCGCTTCGCCCGGATTGGCCAGCACGTTGTCGTGATCGTGCCTGCGCAGGGCCTGCAGCGTGTCGCCGATGCCGGGCCGGAGATAACCGTAGTCGATGAAAAGGCCGGCGCCGCCGTGGCCCGCTATCTGCTCGGCGATGGTTCCCATCAGCGCAGCGCGGGCCGGCGCAATCTCGACGATCGCGCCTTGCGGCGCATCCTTGGCGTCGTCGGGCAACAGTGACGGATCGACCGAGCCGGCGCCGGCGAAGAAGCGCAGGCCATCGTCATCGTCAAGGCCGATCATCCGCTCGCGCCAGCCGGCGCCACCGCGGACGAACTGGTGGATGGGCACGGCGTCGAACAGTTCGTTGCCGACGATGAAGAGTGGCGCCTTCGGCAACGTTTCGACGGTTTCGTGCCATTCGAGCCGCACTGGCTGGTCGGCAAGCGCGCGCTGCTGGATCTCGGCCAGGCGCGGGCTGGTCTCGATCATGGCGAAGCTGGCGCCGGCCGCGAAAGCGGGATCGAGGCGCGAAAAGGTGCGCAGCATGTCCTTCATCAGCGTACCGCGGCCAGGGCCGATCTCGGCGACGGTGGCGGGCAGCGGCCGGCCGGCCGCCTGCCAGGCCTGGTAGAGCCAGACGGCAACCAGCTCGCCGAACATCTGGCTGATCTCCGGCGCGGTGACGAAGTCGCCCGCCGCGCCGAAAGGCTCGCGCGTGGTGTAGTAGCCGTCCTGCGGGTCGAACAGGCACAGCGCCATGTATTCGCTGACAGGGATCGGCCCCACCGCGCCGATGAGATCGACGATGCGGGTCTTCAGCCGTGTCATGCCGCTTGCGGTTGCGTCGCCGGCCTGGCGGTGGCCATCGCCCAGATGCCGGCCAGCACCATGGGCGTGGACAGGATCATGCCCATGGTCAGCCAGTTGGTGCCGAGCAGATAGCCGAGCTGCTGGTCGGGTTCCCGGAAGAACTCGACGAAGATGCGCGACAGGCCGTAGCCGCAGATAAAGGCGCCGCCGACGAAGCGCGGTGTCTTCAGCTTGAAACGGGAATGGGTGAGGAAACGCAGGACGAGGAACAGCACCAGGCCTTCGAGCAGGGCCTCGTAGAGCTGGCTCGGATGGCGCGAAAACGGGCCGCCATTGGGGAACTCGACGGCCCATGGCACGTCGGTCGGCCGGCCCCAGAGCTCGGAGTTGATGAAGTTGGCGACGCGCACGAGGCCTAGCCCGACCGGCACGCCGGCCGACACGACGTCGAACAGCGTCCACGTGCGGATGCCGCGTTTGAAGGAAAACAGGGTCATGGCGAGGATGACGCCGAGCAGGCCGCCATGAAACGACATGCCGCCTTGCCAGACGGCGACGATATCGAGCGGATGCGCGATGTAGCGCGGCAGGTCGTAGAACAGCACATAGCCGCTGCGCCCGCCGACCACGACGCCGATCGCCGCCCAGACGATGAAATCGTCGAGATCCTCCGGCTTCATCGGCAAGGCGCCGTCGGGCCAGAGCCTTGCATTGGTGACGAGGCGCTTGGCGTACCACCAGGCAAAGAGGATGCCGACTATGTAGCCGACGCCATACCAGTGCACCGCCAGCGGCCCGATCTGGACGATGACCGGATCGATGTTGGGGAAGGGCAGGGAGGCCAGCGGCAACAGGAAATATTCGCTCAACAGGGTCTCCCGCGTAGGGTCTGGTTTCGGGCGCGGACCATGCGGCAGGGTTTTGGCAGGGTCAAGGCAAGGTGGTGGTTGCCTTGGCCGCTGCAGATGGTGGAGCTCAGCCTCAAGGCTTGCCGGCGACCATTTGCCTTAGAGCGTCGTTGATCCTGTCCTGCCAGCCAGGACCATCTTCCTGGAAGTGGTCCAGCACGGCTCGATCGATCCTGATCGAAACAAGCTCTCTGACGTTCGGTGCGGCCGAGGGTTCGCGAATTGGGGCCGCCGGTTTTTTGACCGGCTTGAAGGCAGCTTCCGCGGCTGCCATCGGATTTGTCGGTCGGCGCGGGGGCGTTGCCATTGGTTGACCCTGACTGAGAGCGACTCGTGCTTGACGCAAGTCGAGTTGAAAGCACTACAATAGGCGACGTGGCGCCATCACGTACAGGCTAGGCCGGCGAGGTGCGATGCCGCAGCCACCGCAACGTTCTTGCATTCCGCGCCGCGCGCCACTACGTCAAATCGAGCAAGCGAGGATTTGCCATGTCGACCGGACCGAACCGCATTCTCGATGAATTCGCCAAGCTGATGACGGACGCCGCCGGCGCCGCGCAGGGCGTGCGGCGCGAGGTGGAGACGGCCTTCAAGGGCCAGGCGGAGCGCATCCTCAATTCCATGGATGTGGTGCAGCGCGAGGAATTCGAGGCTGCGCGCGAGATGGCCGTGAAGGCGAGGGAGGACAACGTCCTGCTCGCCGCCCGCATCGAGGCGCTCGAGGCCAGGCTTGCCGAACTCACCGGCCAGGCCGCACCAGCGGCGGCGGCAAAGGCCAAAACGAAAAAATAATCGTTAAACTTTTCCACAAAGCACAATCCGAAAAAGCGCTTTGCCGTGAATCGCTTACCGGCATTGCATGAATCATCGCGACAGCGCCTTTCCACATGCGAATGACGCAGTGCGAAAAATTGGGCTGGTCACGCGACTCCCGATCAATAGACTGAATTTGTTGCATGATTCGAAGCAGGGTCATGCGCCGGGCGGTGGGGTCCGGTCTGGGGTCTTTGCGTTTGAGAAGTTCCTGGCCGTCCGAGTTCTAGACAAGATTGTTCGTCGTGTGTGCCCCGCGGAGCGTGCGGCGCTCCCCTGAACACAGGAAGCATCCATGGAACTTCTCGAACTCGAATTCTCTCGCGAAATCCACCCGGTGGACGTCATCGAGCAGGTGGCTCACAACAATGACTGGTCGTTCGAGCGCGCCGGCGACGACGAGATTTCGATTTCGGTGGCGGGAAGCTGGACCGACTATCATGTCTCCTTCTCCTGGATGGAGGATTTCGAGGCGCTGCACCTGGCCTGCGCCTTCGACATCAAGGTGCCTGAGGCGCGCGCGCTGGAGGTGATGCGGCTGCTGTCGCTGATCAACGAACAGATGCTGTTCGGCCATTTCGACCTGTGGGAGCAGGAAGGCGCGATCATGTTCCGCCAGTCGCTGCTGCTTGCCGGCGGGGTCGAGCCGTCGAGCCAGCAGGTCGAGGTGCTGCTGTCGTCGGCGTTGGAGGCCTGCGAATGCTATTTCCAGGCGTTCCAGTTCGTGGTCTGGTCGGACACGTCCGCCAAGGACGCGCTGGCTGGCGTTCTGTTCGAGACCTACGGCACAGCCTGAGCGAAATCAGGATCCGTCATGAGTTCGAGTGGCGCGCGCCAGCCGGAGATCAGCTTCGCCGATTTCGACCGGGTCGACATCCGCGCCGGCACTATCATCGAGGCCGAGCCCTTTCCCGAGGCGCGCAAGCCGGCAATCAAGCTGAAGATCGATTTCGGCCCGGCGATCGGGGTGAAGAAATCGTCGGCGCAGATAACCAAATACTATGCACCGGAGACATTGATCGGCCGGCAGGTGTTCGCGGTGGTCAACTTCCCGCCGCGCCAGATCGGCCCGTTCATGTCGGAAGTGCTGACGCTCGGTTTCCCCGACGAGGAGGGCGCAGTTGTGCTCGGCGCCATAGAGCGCAAGGTGCCGGACGGCGGGCGGCTCTTCTAAAATCAGCGGGCAGGCCGCCGTCATTTACGCAGTTCTGCCAGGAAGCCCCGGCAAGCGCCATCATTGCGCCGCAGCCGGCCGGATTGAGGCGATAGCTGGGGGCCGAAACGCGCCGAGAATGGTCCCGACCGTTGCGGCCGAGAGCACGAGATGCAGGACGTCGAACGGCCAGGCGAGTCCGAAATGCATCAGCATAAGGATGGAGTGCGACGCGCCATCCGCGGGAATTAGGATCAAGCCCGCGGCCAGGATCAGCCCATATTTGAGTATGGCAACTGTTGCGAGAACGATGAACATTATGGCGACGAAACGCAGATGATTGCCGTCGAGCGCACGCCAGCAGCCGATTGGATCAAACGATCCCGTCCAGAGAAAATCGCCGACGAACAGATAAGTCCAGGCAAATACCAAACCACCCGCGAACAGGTTGAAGGCGCCCATCGCCGCGGCCCAGGGCGCGATGTCCTCAGGGCTGAGCGGCAGGTCATGTGTGGCCAGCAGGCCGGCAACAAGCAGTCTGTGCTCGCCGTCGACCGCAAAGCCGCAAACAAGCTGGATGGCCGCAAGAAGCAACGCAGCCAGGAGGATCCGCCGGCTGAGCTCGAAGCGCAGGCCCGGGATGGCGAAGCGTTTGACACTTTCAATGCCGCGCCGAACGACGACACGGCCGTGCTCGGGCGCGTTTGCCATGCGGTCCAGAACGAACGCAAGGACCATCGCCGAGAAAGGCGCGGGAACAATCAGAGAAAGCCAGGTCCTGGGGTCAAAGCCTCGCGATAGAAGCCAGAGAAGCCAGGCGGGCGCCTGCCCCTCGGCAAAAAGAACGAGGGCAAGCGCCGTCAGACAGAGCGTCGTGAGAAAGCAGGGAAACCAGGCGGCCACGAAGAGTGGCCAGGCATTCGCACGGCAATAGCCGAACACCCTCGCAACGGTCTTGCCGATGCGCAGGAGGCGACGTTTCGGCGATACCGCAGGCAATTCGTCCAGCGTTGAAATCGGCGTCAATCCCGCAGGGAACTACACAGGCAGAATAATGCACCGCGAGGACCTTTCGCACAAGCTCTCGCAAGGAGCAGATCGCGGGCACAAAGTTCGCCGGTGCGCGATCTCCCGGGATGTCTCAACAACTTCGCGCGGAAGACTTGCCCAAAGGCATTGGCAAATTGCCGAAGTTTTTAATCATCTGAGGAAAACGCACGAGCGGGCGGCGCTGCAGAGGCTACACAACTGCCTCCGGTCCGCATCGCCGAGCCTGCCATTCTCGGCTCGGCTGACCTGAATCTCACCGCATCCGGCGCGCCGGCTCGATCAGGCTGCCAGCTTGCGCGTTGTTCCCAGCGCTTCCTCGACCGTGTCGAGGAACATCTCGGCGCAGGCCTTCCAGCTGTAGCGCATGGCGCGCTGGCGCGCTTCGGCGCGGTCGACGTGAAGCGCGGCAAGGGCTGCCTCGCGCAGGTCTTCCGACACCGCCCCGCCGACACCGTCGCCGACGATGTCGATCGGGCCCGTCACCGGATAGGCGGCGACGGGTGTGCCGCTGGCCAGCGCCTCGATGATGACGTTGCCGAAGGTGTCGGTCCGGCTTGGAAAGACGAAGACGTCGGCCGAGGCGTAGATCTCGGCCAACTCGTCATTCGGCCGGTGGCCGAGGAAATGGGCGTTGGGATAGCGCGCCTTGAGCTTTGCCAGCTCCGGTCCCTCGCCGACGACGACCTTGCTGCCGGGCAAATCGAGGTCGAGGAAGGCGCCCAGGTTCTTCTCGATCGCGACGCGGCCAACGCAGAGGAAGACCGGGCCGGCGAACCCCATGTCCTTGCGCTTGTCCGGCCGGAAATGATCGGTGTCGACGCCGCGCGTCCACGGCCTCAGCTTGTTGAAGCCGCGCCCGGCAAGGTCGTCGGCCAGCGATTGGGTGGCGACCAGCGTTCCCTGTCCGGAATTGTGGAAATCGCGCAGCCAGCGATAGGCCCAACTCTCCGGCACCGGCAGTCGGGCGCTGAGATACTCGGGAAAGCGTGTGTGATAGCTGGTGGTGAACGGGCGGCCGGTGTTTCGACAATAGCGCCGGGCCATGAAGCCCAATGGGCCCTCGGTGACGATGTGGATGTGGTCGGCCTTCCGCTGATCGATCAGCCGCGCGACATTGCCGGGCGTCGTCAGCGCCAGCCGGATGTCTGGATAGGTCGGCAGCGGCAGGGTGCGGAAGATGTTCGGGGTCAGGAAATCCAGCTCGACGTCGAAGGCCTTCAGCGTTTCGGCGAGCCGCTCCAGCGTGTGGACGACGCCGTTGACTTGCGGGCTCCAGGCGTCGGTGACCATCAATATGCGCATGGCGCCCCTTTGCCGGAAAGGTCGTCTTTTACCTTTGTGCGATGACGGAACGGCGACCAGGCGGCAGCCTGCGCCTCGCTCAAGCGCACCCTCAAGGGTACGGGCTCGAATGGGGGCGGCAGGGTCGAATCAACTGTGGTCGCGCGCTTCATGCGCGCTCTTCACCATGGTTTCATGACGAGCGGATGAAGCCGTAGTTCTTTGGCGCTAGGCAGGAACCCTGATCACCGCGCGCAGGCCGCCGAGAGGACCGTCCTCCAGCGAGATGTCGCCGCCATGGCTGCGGGCGATGTCGCGAGCGATGGAGAGCCCAAGGCCGGTGCCGCTGGCGTCGAGATTGCGCGCCTCGTCGAGCCGCAGGAAGGGCTTGAACACCTCCTCGCGCTTTTCCGGCGGGATACCCGGCCCGTCGTCGTCGATGGTGACCAGAAGCGAGCCGCCTCTGTGGTCGGCGTTGATCGCCACGGTCTTCGCATAGCGGAAGGCATTGCCGATGACGTTGGACAGCAGCCGGGCGAAGGCGTTCGGCCGCACATGCACGTGCGGGTCGCCGACGAGCGTCGTCGACAGTTTGCATTTGCGCAGCGCGGCCTCTTCGCCGAGCTTCTGGAAATAGGCGTCGAGATCGAAACGGCCGGGGTCCTCCGACGCCTCGCCGCGGGCGAAGGCGAGATAGCCCTCGAGCATCGACTGCATGTCGTCGATATCCTGGTCCAGCGCCGCCTTGGTCTCGGCCTTGCCGCCGGCCAGCGCCAACTGCAGCTTGAAGCGGGTGAGGATGGTCCTGAGGTCATGGCTGACGCCGGTGAGCATGGCGGTGCGCTGCTCGATCTGGCGCTCGATGCGCTCGCGCATCTGGATGAAGGCAAAGCCGGCGCGGCGGACCTCCTCGGCGCCGCGCGGTCGAAAATCGCGCGGCATCGGCCGGCCCTTGCCGAAGCTCTCGGCGGCCTCGGCAAGCGTCAGGATCGGCCGGATCTGGTTGCGCAGGAACGGGATCGCGATCATCAGCAGCACCCCTGAGGTGCCGACCATCCAGATCAGGAAGATGTGGGTGTTCGAGGCATAGGCCTGACTGCGGCGCACGAAGACGCGCAGCACCTTGCCCTCGAGCTGGACGCGGACCTCGACGACGTTGGAGTTGCCGACCGTGTCGATCCAGAAGGGGCGGTTGATCTGCCTGGTGATCTCCGACGACAGGGCCGTGTCGAGAATGGAGAAGAACGGCTTCGGCCCGGGGGGCGGCAGCGGGTCGGGCGGCAGCAGATCCACTTTCAGCTGCATGCGGTCCTGGGCGATGCGGATGATGTTGGCGTAGTCGGCGTCGTGCGGATAGGTCTCCATCATGTCGATGATGGCGGCGATGTCGGCGATGGTCGCCTGCGACAGGCGCTGGGTTACCGTCTGCCAGTGGCGCTCCATGAAGACGAAGGCGACGACAGACTGCAAGAGGATCATCGGCGCGATAACGATGATCAGCGAGCGGGCGTAGAGCCGCTTCGGCATGTAGAGCGCGACCAGGCGCCAGAAGCGGTTCCAGGCGCGCGGCATCGCCTTCAGCAGGCGCGTCGCGCGACCGCTCAAGCCGTCATTTCCCGGCCTTTCCAGTTGCGAGGTCGCCATCCGCCCTTCCGCTCGTCAACGGCCATTCAGCAAAGGGCCTCACAAATATTCTATTCCACGCTGAGCCGATACCCAATACCGCGCACCGTTTGCAGCCAGACCGGGTTGGACGGATCGCGTTCGATCTTGCGGCGCAAGCGGTTGATCTGGACATCGATGGTGCGCTCGCCGACGTCGGACTCGTCGCCGACCAGTTCATGGCGCGGTATGGTCTCGCCGGCGCGCGCGGCGAAGATCGCCAGGATTTCCTGCTCGCGGTCGGTCAGCTTCAGCGCCTCGCCGCCACGCTTCAGCTCGCGTCTGGCGATCTGGAAGGTATAGGGGCCGAACACAAGCTGCTCGACCTTGGGAGTCGCCACCGGGCCGCCACGGCGCAGGATGTTGTTGATGCGCAGGATCAGCTCGCGCGGGTCGAAGGGCTTCGGCAGATAATCATCGGCGCCAGCCTCCAGTCCGGTGATGCGGCTGTCGGTTTCGGACAGCGCCGTCAGCATGAGGATCGGAACGTTCTTCTCTGCCCTGAGCGCCTTGGTGAGGTCGACACCGGTTTCGCCCGGCATCATCACGTCAAGCACGAGCAGGTCGAAATCGAGGCCGGCAAGCTTGCGCCGGGCCTCGCCGGAATTGCCGGCTACGGTGACGCGAAAGCCGTTTTCGGACAGGTATTGCTTGAGCAGGTTGCGGATACGGGTGTCGTCATCGACCACAAGCAAATGCGGCGCGTCATCGTCCGGTGCTGTCGGATGATCAACCCTCTCAATGGTCTCCATGGCTTTTCCCCGATATTTTCGCAGGCACAATGTCGATCTGCGCTCTTAGTTCCGGATTGACCATCGCTTCGAGGAAACGTTCGATCGAGGCGCGGTCGGCGGCTCCGGAATCCTCCAATGCAGCACGGATGCGGCGTGACTGTGGCCGCGCCAGCGCCAATGCCAGGGCGCGACCCTTGGCGGTCGGGTAAAGTTCGCGCTGGCGGCGATCGCGCGGACCCTGCAACTGGACGATATGGTCGGTGTCGATCAGCTGCTTGAGCACGCGCGCCAGGCTTTGCTTGGTGATCTTGAGCACGTCGAGCAATTCGGCGACCGTGAGCCCCGGCCTGCGGTTGACGAAATGCAGCACACGGTGATGGGCGCGGCCGAAGCCGTAGTCGGCCAGAATCTGGTCCGGATCGGAGGTGAAGTCGCGATAGGCGAAGAAAAGCAATTCGATGATGGCGAAGTCGATGCCGTCCTCGTCGGTGATCGCGGTCCTGATCGGTTTCCCGGCGGCGTGGCTTTGATCCGTCATCTTGTCTCCATGCGAAGGGGAATTATGTCAGTACTATTGACGTAATTTCCCGGCAATGGTAATTTCTGACAAGCTTTTCGGCGGATTGCGAACGAAAAGGCAAGGGGAGGCCGTTTTTCCGGAACTTCCTGAGTTTGCCATACATTTGATATCCGCCTACGCTTCCGGACACCGGCCGCGTGCCGCGGCTGATACGACAACGATGTGCGGACTTGCGTCCGCGGGAGGTTTGCATGGCATCCGTTCCTTTCGACCAATTGGACGGCTTCATCTGGATGAACGGCGAGTTCGTCGCGTGGGCCGACGCCAAGATCCATGTGCTGACCCATGGCCTGCACTATGCCAGCGCCGTGTTTGAGGGCGAGCGCGCCTATGGCGGCGAGATATTCAAGCTCACCGAGCACACCGAGCGCCTGCATGAATCGGCGCGTCTGCTCGGCTTCAAGATCCCCTATACGGTCGCCGAGCTCGATGACGCCTGCCGCACGCTGCTGAAGAAGCAGGGGTTCCAGGATGCTTATGTGCGCCCGATCGCCTGGCGCGGCAGCGAGCAGATGGGTGTTTCGGCGCAGAACAACCGCATCAACTGCGCCATCGCCATCTGGCAATGGCCGAGCTACTTCGATCCGGCGCAGAAACTGAAGGGCATCCGCCTCGACGTCGCCGAATGGCGCCGGCCCGATCCGCGCACCGCGCCGTCCAAGTCGAAGGCCGCCGGCCTCTACATGATCTGCACACTCTCCAAGCACGCCGCCGAGGCAAAGGGCTATGCCGACGCCATGATGCTCGACTGGCGCGGCCAGGTCGCCGAAGCGACCGGCGCCAATATCTTCTTCGTCAAGGACGGCAAGATCCACACGCCGAAGCCCGACTGCTTCCTCGACGGCATCACCCGCCGCACCGTCATCGGCCTCGCCAAGGAGCGTGGTCTGGAGGTGATAGAGCGTGCCATCATGCCGGAAGAACTGGAAAGCTTCGAACAGTGCTTCCTCACTGGCACGGCTGCTGAAGTGACGCCGGTTTCGGAGATCGGTCCATACCGATTCGAGGTTGGCGAGATCGCCAAGACGCTGATGAATGACTATTCTGCTGCAGTGCAACCAAAGCAGGCGATCGCCGCAGAATAGCGATAGTCACAGCTTTTTTGTCTTGCAGGGGCGGTTTTCGGGCCGCCCCTTTTATTTAAGCCTCAGTGCATTTGACTTTCGAACAATTCAGCGTCTCATGATGGCGTCGGCCCCGGGAGGCTGACAGTCATGGAGGGACTGCTAATATGGACATGAACACGCTTCTTCCGATCATTGTTCAGGTGATTACGGGTATCATCGGTGGTCAGGCAGTGGGCGCGGCGCTGAAGCAAGCGGCGTTGGGTCAGCTTCCCAAGATCCTGGGCGGAGCCATCGGCGGCGTCGGCGGCGCGGCGATCCTGGGCAGCCTGCTCGGCGGCGGCACGATCGATCCGGCAGCGGCGGCTGCGGCGGCAGGCGGACTGGGCAGCGCGTTGAATCTGCCGAACATCGTCGGCGGCGCCGGCGGCGGCGCCATCCTGACCGGCATCATCGGCGCGGTTCTGAACGCAATGAAGAAGTAGCCACGAGGCCTCGGTCTTGTCACATGGGCGGCTTCGGCCGCCCTTTTCGTTTTCGGCCCCCAGCATTGCCGCCGGCGGTGGACGCCGTTGGCCTCAGCCTCTACATCGGGGAGGACACAGCGAAAGGACGATCATGGGTCAGCTCAACGCCGGCATCGTGCCGGTCACGCCCTTCCAGCAGAACTGTACGATCCTGTTCGACATGGACGACAGGCAAGGCGTGGTCGTCGATCCCGGCGGCGACATCGATAGGGTGCTGGCGGTGCTGAAGGACAATGACATCAGGGCCGGCGCGATCTGGATCACCCATGGCCATATCGACCATGCCGGCGGCGCGATGGAGTTGAAGGAAGCGCTCGGCGTCGACATCATCGGCCCGCACGAGGCCGACCGGCCGCTGCTCGCCAATCTCGAAAACCAGGCCAAGCGCTTCGGCATCACCGATAGCGTGCGCAACTGCGTGCCGGACCGCTTCCTCACCGAGGGCGAGACGGTCTCGTTCGGGGAGCACACGTTCGAGGTCCTGCATTGCCCCGGCCATGCGCCGGGCCATGTCGTCTACTACAACCGCGCGGCCAAGTTCGCCCATGTCGGCGACGTCCTGTTTCGCGGCTCGGTCGGGCGCACCGACCTGCCCGGCGGCGACCACGCCGCGCTGATCGCCTCGATCAAGGAGAAGCTCCTGCCGCTCGGCGACGACATCGGCTTCATCTGCGGCCACGGCCCCGGCGGCCGCTTCGGCGAGGAGCGTCGGACCAACCCGTTCCTGACCTGAATCTCAACACACCCCGCACCGGGCAACGGACCGGAAATCGGCTCAAAACAAAAAGCGCTGGCCTTGCGGTCAGCGCTTTTTGTTTGGGGCAGGGAAGCCCTAGTTAGCGACGCAGAAGTGCTGCTCGCCATCATTGCCGGTGAAGGTGCCGGTGCGGGAATTGAAGGTGCGATAGCGGTCCGAGCAGTATTCATACCAGTCGCGCGTCCACGGCTCGGCGTAGCGGTCGGCATAGACGACGCGTGGCTGCGCATAATAGCGGCGAACCGGAGCCGGCCGCACATAGCGGTAGTCATAGTCGTCGTAGCCTGGCTCGTAATAGCTGTTGTAGCGGGGCTGCGGGTTGCTCAGCGCACCGGCGATCAGGGCGCCAGCCGCAAGGCCGACAACGCCGGCGGCGAGGGCGTCGCCATGGTCATGATGATGACGGCGCCAACGCCAGTCATCGGCATGGGCCGCCGGCAGGGAAGCCAATGTGGTCGCGGCGATGCCCGCGGACAGAATGGCGGTCTTGAGAATTCGGTTCATCGTTGGTCTCCTTCACGCCGGCCCGTGTATTTCGGGGGGATACGAACCGGCTTTAGCGAAGGTTAATAAAAGACCGTGGCTGAACGGAGGCTGAACGGAATTCGACCCGACAGGTCGATTGCAGGCGGCAAAATCATAGGCTCGGCGAGAGCGTACTCGCCTCATCAGCCTCCGTCAGATCTGTCTTCGACCGGCCTAGCCGATCGACAGGTTGACGGCCTTCGGACCCTTGCCGCGCTTATCCGGCTCGGTGTCGAATGTCACTTTCTGCCCATCCTCAAGACCGGGAAGACCCGACGCCTGCACGGCCGAAATATGGACGAAGACATCCTTCGCGCCATCGTCCGGCGTGATGAAGCCGAAGCCTTTGGCATGATTGAAGAACTTGACGGTGCCGGTCTGCGGCATGGGAAGCTCCTTTGATCCCATAAAGTCAGTCTCGGGCCGGCAAATGCCCGAGTGGAAATTTGTCCTTTATTTTAGCGCTATCGGCAAGAGAAAGTTTTTGCGCCGGGCGGCAGGCATCTATGGGGCGCTTTGCGTCCGTGGCGCTTTGCGCGCTGCGATTTGAATTATTGTTTTGGTGCAGGCTGTTAGCTCAAGTGCGCGGCACCCTTTGGATGCCTTGCGTCAGGCATGGAAAAGGCGCGACGGTAACCCGTCGCGCCTCGGAGAATTCAGCTCCGGCTCGGAAGCCGGTTCACGACCTTCGCAGCGCCCATCGCTCCTCCGCGCGGGCCGATGCTTAGGCCAACCGATCAGGCGGCGCGGAGATTGACCGCCTTCGGACCCTTGCCCATGCGGTCGGGCTCGACGTCGAAGGTGACCTTCTGGCCATCGACCAGCGTGCGCAGGCCCGAAGCCTCGATCGCCGAGATGTGGACGAACACATCCTTGGCGCCGCCGTCAGGCGTGATGAAGCCGAAGCCTTTGGTGGCGTTGAAGAACTTTACGGTGCCGGTCTGGGCCATTGGGGGAAACTCCTCTCACCCGTGTCAGTCTTAATATGGTTTGCCCGCCGCTGGCGCCTTGGGCATGTCCCGGTGGTTGCTTCGGCAGTCATGCATTGGCGCATGGTCAAACCCCCCGCCGAAAAACGGGGCCGTCAGAGATTCACATTATCGGGGAAAGGTCGTCCAAAACGTTCCGCTCTCCGGGTCGCAAATGCCCGAACACGGAATTTATCGCACGGAAACGTGATGGTTGCAAGACAGCGCCGCGGGTGGGCCCGATGGGCGCACCCGACGCAGCGCCTCGATAGACCCGGCCCCATGCCCGGTCATCGGCCAGAGCCCGGCCACGCATGGTCCAGCGGCCTCTGCCGTATGGCTGGACAGCGCCTGCGGCAGCGCCATGTCGTCCGCAAACGGGGGTTGCATTTGTCAGAGGAATGGCGAGGATCGGCAGGCGCGTTTTGCGCGGGAGCGGGGTCCATTGCACTCTGATTTGCGCATGATCTTCGGAGCCATGCGCCGGGAGGTTTTCATGAAATTTCTTGCGACGCTTTTCTCGCGACAGGGCTTTGCTCTCCTGTTCCTGTCGGCACTGCTTGCTGCCTGCACGGTGGTGGTGGACGAAGGACCGGGGCCGCGCCCGCGGCCGCCAAGGCCGGAGCCGCAATTCTGCACCAGGGAGTATGAGCCGGTCTGCGCCCGACGCGGCGGCGACCGCCAGACCTTCGCCAATGCCTGCCTTGCCGATCGGGCCGGATATCGCATCGTGCGGGATGGCCCATGCCGCGACGGTGGAGGTGGCGGCGGTGACGAGCCGACATTCTGCACCCGCGAATACGCTCCGGTCTGCGGCCGCCGCGGTGGGCAATTGCGCACCTTCCCGAATGCCTGCGAGGCCCGCGCCGCGGACTATCGCATCGTCGACGAGGGGCCGTGCTGAGAACACAAGACCTCACCGTCCCGGGCGGCGAGGTCCCTGCAATGGCAGAGCCCATCTCCTTTTGCCGAGGAGATGGGCAATTCCATCAGCGACCGGCGAAGCTCGTGCGTCTTGAAACTGCCGGCCGCATGGCTTAGGTCCGGCAAGCGGACAAACACGGCAGGTTTCCCATTAACAGAGATCAGAGAAGAGCGGCAAACGCGGGTTCCAGGTCGGGTTCGGCGAGCCCGCTCGATCCCTATGTGCAGAAGGCACTGCAACTGCATCAGACGGGGCGTCGCCAGGAAGCCGAGGCGCTCTACCGGCAGGTGCTGGCGCAGAAGCCGGACCATGCCGCGGCGCTGCATTTCCTGGGGCTTTTGCTGCATCAGACCGGCAGGAGCGACGAAGGGCTCGACCTCCTCGAACAATCGGTGACGCTGCAGCCCAAGAATGCTGATTTCCTCAACAATACGGGCACGGTCATGCGAGACCTCGGCCGCGTCGCTGCTGCCGCCGATTTCTTCCGCGGCGCGGTCGCCCTGCGGCCCGACCAGCTTGCTGCACGCGACAATCTCGGCTCGGCGCTGAAGCAGCTCGGTCAGTTAGAGGGCGCCGAAGACATCTATCGCGGCACGATCGGGCGCAACCCGTTCCATGCGCGCGCCCGTGTCGGGCTGGCCGAGACGCTACAGGAGGCGGGACGGCTGGACGAGGCGATCGCGGTGTTCCACGAGGCGCTGGCGATCCGGCCGAAGGACGCCGACCTGCTATACGGGCTGGGCGTCGGCATGATGGAGAAGGGCAAGCTGGACGAGGCCGCCGGCCTTGCCCGGCAGGCGCTGGCGATCGATCCCGCAATGGCCAGGGCCTGGCTGCTGCTGACGCAGGTCAAGCGGCAGACCGAGCGCGACGCCGAGCTCGCCGGCATGGAGGCGCAGCACGCCAAGGCGCCGCAGGGAAGCCTGGCGCGCATGCAGCTTTCCTTCGGCCTCGGCAAGGCCAATGACGACCTCAAGGACTATGCCCGCGCCTTCGACTATTTCGCCGAGGGCAACGCCATACGCCGTACCGGCATCGACTACGATGCCGCCAGAACACGCGACGAATTCGAGGCGATGAAGGCGACCTTCGACAAGGCCTTCTTTGAAAAGCACAGGCCGAGCGCCATCGCCGACGACACGCCGATCTTCGTCGTCGGCATGCCGCGTTCCGGCACCACGCTGGTCGAGCAGATCATCGCCAGCCATCCGCAGGTCTATGGCGCGGGCGAGCTCAGCATCCTGAAGACGGCGGTCGGCAAGCAGTTCCCGCTCACCATGAAGGGCGGCCTTCCGCAAGGCATCGCCGACATGGCCGACAAGGCCTTTGCCGAGGCGGGCGAGGCCTATCTCGACATGCTGCACGCCCGCTATCCGGGCTTCCGCCATGTCACCGACAAGATGCCCGGCAACTTCCTGCTGGTCGGCTTCATCCATCTGATGCTGCCGAAGGCGAAGATCATCCATTGCGCGCGCGACGCGGCGGCGACCTGCCTGTCGATCTACAAGGTGCATTTCCGCGGCGACAGCCACCGCTATGGTTACGACCTCGGCGAGCTCGCCGACTTCCACAATCTCTACACCGACATCATGGCGCATTGGCACGATGTGCTGCCGGGCGTCGTGCACGATGTGCACTATGAGGATTTCGTCGCCGACCAGGAAAGGCAGACGCGAGCGCTGATGGCGCATCTCGGCCTGCCCTGGGACGACAAGGTGCTGTCCTTCCACGAGACCGACCGTCCCGTGCGCACGGCCTCCGCCGCGCAGGTGCGCCAGCCGATGTACCAGGGCTCGGTCGACCTGTGGAAGCGCTATGGCGACAGGCTGAAGCCGCTGCTCGACAAGCTAGGCTGAACAATCAGGCCAATGCCTTGAGCTGATCGGCTTGCACCTTCTGCTCGTAGCACAGAAAGACGTTGCCATTGCCAAAGGTCTGCGATCGGCTCAGCTTGATGTCGAGCCGTTTGCCGATGCCTTCGAACATCGTCCTGCCGGAGCCGAGCACGACCGGGACGATGACGAATTGGTATTCGTCGATCAGACCTTCCTCGGCCAATTGGGCGATGAGATTGCCGCTTCCCAGGATGGTCATATGATTGCCCGGCTGCTGCTTCAGTTCCCGGAGCTTCGCGGCTGGACCGCTTTTGACCAACTCGGTGTTGTTCCAACTGGCTGTGTCGAGCGTGCGGGAAAACACGACCTTCGGCATGGAGTTCATTCGTTCGGCGACCACCGGCGCGATCTGTGCGGCCAGTGGCGTTGGCCAGAACTGGATCATCAGGTCATAGGTGACGCGGCCTAGCACCAGCATGCCGCCGCCCTTGGCATTGTTGGCGACGAAGGCGTTCCATTCCGGGTCCTGGCTGTGCGCCCAATCCATGGCGCCGTGCCCGTCGGTAAAATAGCCGTCGAGCGATATGCTGTTGAAAACGATCAGCTTGCGCATAAGTCGGTCCTATTTTTTCGAGACATCGAGACGAGTTTCGCGTTCTGCCGTTGCATCGGAATGCCCGGTCTACAGTTCAATGAACGGCTGGAAGCCGCCGAAGATCATGCGCTTGCCGTCGAAGGGCATCGTCCCCCAGTCGGGCTTGAAGCGGTCATCAGCCATCACCTTGGCCATCACCGCATCGCGGCTCTGCCTCGATTCATAGACCGCCCAGGCGAAGACGACGATCTCGTCTTCCTTGGCCTGAACGGCACGCGGAAACGAGGTCAGCTCGCCATAGGGCACATCGTCGCCGATACATTCGACATAGGCGAGCGCGCCGTGTTCCGTCCATATTGGGCCTGCGAGGTTGGCCAGCTTCTTGTAGTCGTCGAGCTTTGCCTTCGGCACGGCCAGCACGAAACCATCGACATAGGACATGGGGTTCTCCTTGGCGCGGAGCGCCTGAACTTCGTCATCCTCGGGTCTGCGCCGCGTCGCTTCGCTCCTTGCTCCGCCCGTGGATGACGAAGCGATGGGTCAAAGCTCGATGAACGTCTGGAAGCCGCCAAAGATCATGCGCTTGCCGTCGAACGGCATCGTCGGCCAATCGGCTTTCAGCCGCTCGTCGACCATTATCTTCGCCATCACTTCGTCGCGCCGTTTTCGCGACTCGTAGACAACCCATGCAAAGACGACGACCTCGTCAGCCTTGGCCTGCACGGCGCGCGGGAACGAGGTGAGCTCGCCATAAGGCACGTCGTCGCCGATGCATTCGACATAGGAGCGCGCGCCGTACTCCATCCAGATGGAGCCGGCTTGCCCAGCCATCTTCTTGTAGTCATCGAGATTTGCCTTGGGGACGGCGAGCACGAAACCATCGACATAGGACATCGCACTTCTCCTATGCCTTCTTGACCGGCGCGTTCATCGCCCACTCGACACCGAAGGGGTCGCGCATGTTGCCCCACTGGTCGCCCCAGAACATCACCTGCAGCGGCATGACGACCTGGCAGCCGGCGTCGACGGCGCGCTTCCACCAGGCCTCGATGTCGTCGCTGCCGAGATGCAGCTGCATGGTGCAGCCCTGCGGCTTCACGGGCGCCATGCCGTGCTCGGGATAGAAATCGGAGATCATCAGCGTCGAGCCGTTGATGTGGAGATGGATGTGCATGGTGCGGCCCTGCTCATCCGGCGGATAGAAGAACACCTGCTCGGCGCCAAAAGCCTTCTTGTAGAATTCGGCGGCCTTGAAGGCGCCGTCGAGCTGCAGATAGGGGGTCAATCCACCGAGCACTTTGGCGGCCGGCTGAACGGGGGTCTGGTCGGTCATTGTCTGCTCCTCTTTGCGTTTGGTCTGGCCTTGCGGACCACAGGACGGCCGAGGGGGCCGCGATCCTACACGGTCTCGGATTTTTTTCGAACCGCCGAAACCGCGCCGGGCTGGTCGCCTGTCAAATCACCTTGGCCGAGCAGGTTACCGCGCCGGCGCGTCGGCTGTTCTGCGCGTCGAAGATTTCCGGAAAGCCGATGTCCTTGCGCAGTTCGGCAGGCAGCGAAAGCAGGATGCGCTCGCTGCGGTAGCGGGCGCGCGCATCCGCGTACCGGGTTGCGATGCGACCGATGGATGACAGGACCGACATGATCAATTCTCCCTGGTTGACGCCGGCATCATCGTGTCGGCATCCCAAGGACGTGAGGCGTCCCGGCGATCCGACAGATCGCCGAGACTTTTTCGATCGGATTTTCAATCGCCCGTTTCGGCCACCGCGCGGAAGAAGCCCTCAGGGTCGTCGACCTCGGTCAGCCGGCGTTTCTCGACCAGCCAGAAGCGGTTGCCGACGGCGCGGATGAAGGCGCGGTCGTGCGAGGCGAGAACGCAGCTCGCCTGATGCGCCAGCAGTTCCGCCTCCAGCGCTTCCTGGCCGTCGATGTCGAGGTGGTTGGTCGGCTCGTCGAGCAGGTAGAAATTGGGATTGGCGAGCCTGAGCGCCAGCATCACCAGCCGCGCCCTCTGTCCGCCCGACAAAAGCCCGATCCGGCGCGCCTGCATGTCGATGCCGACGCCGGCGCCGGCGAGCAGCGAGCGGGCGCGCTGCTCGCCGATGTCGAATCTCCGCGTGAGCATCGCCAGCGGCGTGTCGTCACCGCTCATGCCCGACAGAGCCTGGTCGTTGTAGCCCAGCACCGTCGACGGCGTCACCTTCACGTTCCGCGCCGTTTCCGGCTCGGCGACGGCGTTGCGGATCAGGGTGACGAAGCGCGACTTGCCGACGCCGTTGCGGCCGAGCAGCACGATGCGGTCGCCCTGGCAGATGTTGCGCTTGCCAGTCCGGAACAGCAGCGTGCCGTCAGGTGTCTCCACCGCCGCGTCGTCCAGCGTGATCAGCACCTTGGCATGGGTGCCGCTGTTGGCGAGCCTGATCGCGCCCGCCGAGCGCTCGCGATGCGCCGGCATGGCCGCCTCTTCCAGCTTCTCCGCCCGCTGGTTGAGCTGCTTGGTCTTGACGGTCAGAAGATCGCTGCCGGAATTGATGCCGAAGTTGTTGAGCTTGGCCGCCTGGCGGCGCAACTGCTGCGCGACCTTCATGTCGCGCTCGAACTTGCGTGCCGTCGAGGCGTCCACGTCATCGAGCGCCTCGCGTGCCCGCGAATAGGGCAGCGAGAACACCGGTGACTGCTCCGGGCGCAGGAACAGCGTGCGGTTGGTGGTGGCGTCGAGGAAGGCGCGATCATGGCTGGCGATCACCACCGGCACTTCGCGCGGCAGCGCGTTCAACCAGCTCTCCAACTGGCCGATCTTCGCCAGGTCGAGATGGTTGGTCGGTTCGTCGAGGAGCAGCATATCGGGATCGGTGACCCAGGTACGGGCGATCAGCGCCAATCGCTGCCAGCCACCGCTCAAGGCGCGCATTGGCCGCTCTCGCATCGCTTCGGGCACGTCAAGGGAGTCGAGAACGACATCGACCCGCCACAGCTCGCTGTCGGCCTGCTCGGCCGGCAAGGCATCGGCCACCACCTGATGGAAGCTGCGGCCGAGAAGCGCGTCGGGGACGGACTGCTCGACATGGCCGACGCGCAGACCGCGCGACCGGGTGATGTCGCCGGAGGTGGCTTCCATTTCGCCGGTCAGGCATCTGAGCAAGGTGGACTTGCCGCGGCCATTGGCGGCGACGATGCCGAGCCGGTCGCCAGCGCCGATGGCGAGGTCGAGGTTGGAGAAGAGCGGCGCACTCATGGTGACGCCGAGGGATTTGAGGCTGATCAGGGCCATGTCGATTTCTCAGGTCTGCCGGGAACCGGCTGATGCACTTTGACGGTGCGCCGACAGGCCATCAGGCCAAGCTCAGCAGCACCACGAAGGGCAGACCAAAAATCGAAGCGGGAAAAACCCGGACCGTCCTGGTCAGCCCTGCAAGCAAGCTCGCAGGGCACAGACAGGGCCGCGCTGACGGTGGTGATCGATAAACACGCAGCCCTCCTTTCTGGACGTTCGAGTACCGGGGAATGGCTACACCAGGGGTGGGGGTGGTGGCAAGGGTGGGCTAGGAGGTGCCCCCCTTCTCCCCTTGTGGGCCTGTTGCGTAATTGGCTGGTTGTGATTCTCTGAGGGCGGAAGCCGTGGAGAGTCGCAATGGCGGTGAAGCAGACAGGTCAGTTGAGCTTGGCGGAGGCGTTTCTTGGCAGCAAGCTTCCAGGTGGCGCTTCGCCACTCGATCGGCTGTCTGGTCTGGTGAAGTGGTATCGCTTCGAGAAGCTGCTTGTCGCGCTGCGCGATGGCGGGCCGGGACGCGCGGCCTGGCCGCCGCTGGTGCTGTTCAAGGCGCTGCTGCTGCAATCGCTCTATGGGCTGTCGGATCGCGAACTGGAGGAAGCGCTGGGCGACCGGTTGTCGTTCCGCCGCTTTGTCGGGCTTGGTCTTGAGGAGAGCATCCCCGATCACACGGTGCTGTCACGCTTTCGCAATCTGCTTGTCGGCGAAGGGTTGATGGAGAAGCTGTTTGGCGAACTGGACCGACAGCTGGAGAAAGCCGGTGTGATCCTGAAGCGTGGCACGATGCTGGATGCCACGCTGATCGATGCCGTCTCGGCGCCGCCGACGCCGGAGCGGGTGTCGAAGGACGCAGACGCTCGCATAACCGCACGCAAGGGCAAGGGCGGCCTCACCTTCGGCTACAAGGCTCATGTCGGGGTGGATGAGGGATCGGGCCTGATCCGCACGGTGATCACTACACCGGCCAACGTCAACGACACAGTGCCGGCCGATCGCTTGATCTGCGGCGACGAGAAGACGGTGTGGGCGGATGCCGCCTATGACACCCATGCCCGCCGTGCCCGGCTCAAGGCTGAGGGCAAGAAGGTGCGCATTGCGCGCCGCCCCAACAAGCATCATGCGCTGCCGGCGCGGCTCAAGCATTACAATCGTCTGATCGCCAGACGGCGAGCGGCGGTGGAGACCACCTTCGCCACGCTCAAAAACCGCATGAGGCTGACCACGATCCGTTATGTCGGACTGGCCAAGGCTGCTGGTCAGGTGACGATGGCGGCGATCGCCTTCAACATGCGCCGATGGGCCGCCATCACGGGATAGGTGCGCCTAGCGACCGGCCAAAGGGCCGGACCACCACCCTTAAACCCCAAACCAGAAGCCCAATCCCAGAAGCAAAGCGAAAGCCAACCGCGAAATCGCTCCGCAAGCCTCTCCCCGCTAACTACGCAACAGGCCCCTTGTGGGAGAAGGTGTCGCCGAAGGCCACGGATGAGGGGTGCTCCAGGGAACGCCAACGTCTCACTCCGCTGGAACACCCCTCATCCGTCTCGGCGCAAAAGCGCCGATCCACCTTCTCCCACAAGGGGAGAAGGGGAGGCTCTCTACTGGCCAGGCCGCCCGGATTTGCCCGGCCGTCGCTTTTCACGACGAGCATCGGCCGGATCTTCGTAGGAACCGATGCCGGCGCGCTGACGGACAATTGGCTTGGGGTCGCGTTCCGTCGCGCCCCCCTCTGCCCTGCCGGGCAACTCTCCCACTAGGGGGGAGATCGGCTGCGGCTTCGCTGGCACTTTGCCCTCAACCGGCTTCTCGGTCCGGCGCACCGTCATCTCGTCCAGAGAGTTCTTCTTGAACAGCGGCTTGGTGGGCTCATCCGGAATGCCGAAGTCTGATCCGTGAGCCTCTTCGGCCGACTGCTTCTTGAACAGCGAGCGCGACACCGCGCCGGCCGGCGTCGGCATGTCGGTGCCCGGGCCCATGGCGTCGAGCGACGGCTTGCGGAAGAGGTTGGACCGGGCGGCTTTCGCCGCGTCTTCGGCGGCGCGTGCCTCATCGAGCTTGCGGAAACGCTCCTGCTCCTCCGCCGTACGATGTTTCGCCACGCCCTTGTTGTGCTTGCCCTTTTCGCGGCCCGAGGCGGGGCTTTGGCCTTCCACCTCGCGCGCCAGCGGATCGTCGGAGATCGCCAGTTCCATCTCGCGCAGCCGCTTGATCTCGTCGCGGATGCGGGCGGCCTTCTCGAAGTCGAGATTGGCGGCGGCGTCGCGCATCTGCTTGTCCAGCGCCTCGAGATGGGTTTTGAGATTGTTGCCCATCATCGCGCCGGCATCGTCAGTGAACTGCGAGATGTCGGCGCGGACGTGGTCCTTCTCGTAGACCGAATCCAGGATGTCGGCGATGCGCGACTTGACCGATTCCGGCGTGATGCCGTTGGCGGTGTTCCACTCCATCTGCTTCTCGCGGCGGCGGTTGGTCTCCGCCATTGCCCGCTCCATCGAGCCGGTGATCTGGTCGGCATAGAGGATGACCTTGCCGTCGACGTTGCGGGCGGCGCGGCCGATGGTCTGGATCAGCGAGGTTTCCGAGCGCAGGAAACCCTCCTTGTCGGCATCGAGGATGGCGACGAAGCCGCATTCCGGAATGTCGAGCCCCTCGCGCAACAGGTTGATGCCGACCAGCACGTCGAAGGCGCCGAGGCGCAGGTCGCGCAGGATCTCGATGCGCTCCAGCGTGTCGATGTCGGAGTGCATGTAGCGGACGCGAATGCCGTTCTCATGCAGATATTCGGTGAGGTCCTCTGCCATGCGCTTGGTGAGCACCGTGACCAGCGTGCGGTAGCCGGCCTTGGTCGTCTCGCGGATCTCGCCGACGACATCGTCGACCTGGCTCTTGGCCGGGCGCACCTCGACGGGCGGGTCGATCAGGCCGGTTGGGCGGATGACCTGCTCGGCGAAGACGCCGCCGGACTGCTCCAGTTCCCAGCCGCCGGGGGTCGCCGAAACGGCGACCGACAGCGGACGCATGGCGTCCCATTCCTCGAAGCGCAGCGGCCGGTTGTCCATGCAGGACGGCAGGCGGAAACCGTACTCGGCCAACGTCGCCTTGCGACGGAAGTCGCCGCGATACATGCCGCCGATCTGCGGCACGGTGACGTGGCTTTCGTCGATGAAGATCAGCGCGTTGTCGGGCACATATTCGAACAGCGTCGGCGGCGGATCGCCGGGCTGGCGGCCGGTCAGATAGCGCGAATAGTTCTCGATGCCGGCGCAGGAGCCGGTCGCCTCGAGCATCTCCAGGTCGAAGCGGGTGCGCTGCTCCAGGCGCTGCGCTTCCAGCAGACGGCCAGCCTTTTCAAGCTCTTGCAGCCGGTGCTTGAGCTCCTCCTTGATCGACTTGATGGCCTGATTCAAGGTCGGGCGCGGCGTCACATAGTGCGAATTGGCGTAGATCTTGACGCTCTTCAGCTCGCCGGTCTTCTGGCCGGTCAGCGGATCGAACTCGGTGATTGACTCGATCTCGTCGCCGAACAGCGAGATGCGCCAGGCGCGGTCTTCCAGGTGGGCCGGAAAGATCTCGATTGTGTCGCCGCGCACGCGGAACGAGCCGCGGACGAAATTGATGTCCTGGCGCTTATATTGCTGGGCGACGAGGTCGGCGAGCAGGGCGCGCTGGTCGAGCCGGTCGCCGATCTGCATCTGGAAGGTCATCGCCGTGTAGGTCTCGACCGAGCCGATACCGTAGATGCAGGACACCGAGGCGACGATGATGACGTCGTCGCGTTCCAGCAGCGAACGCGTTGCCGAATGGCGCATGCGGTCGATCTGCTCGTTGATCGAGGATTCCTTCTCGATATAGGTGTCGGTCCGAGGAACATAGGCCTCGGGCTGGTAGTAGTCGTAGTAGGAGACGAAATACTCGACCGCGTTCTCGGGGAAGAATTTCTTGAACTCGGCGTAGAGCTGCGCGGCCAGCGTCTTGTTCGGCGCCAGGATCAAAGCGGGGCGCTGCGTCTCCTCGATCACCTTGGCCATGGTAAAGGTCTTGCCGGAGCCGGTGACGCCGAGCAGCACCTGGGTGCGGTCGTTCTGGTCGACGCCCTCGACCAGATCCTTGATCGCCGTCGGCTGATCGCCCGCCGGCTCGAAATCCGAGACCATCTTGATGGCGATGCCGCCTTCGGATTTTTCCGGCCGAGCAGGGCGGTGCGGCGTCCAAAGCTGGCCATCCTTGTGCAGCGGATTGCCGGACTCGATCAGCGCCGACAGCGCCGCCACCGTGGCGGTGACGCCGCCCGAGGAAACCGACTCGGCGTCCTCCAGACTGATGTCGAGGCCGGCCACCGGGTTGAGGCCGGCGGCCGTGCGTTCCTTCGCCGACGCAGCACCCCCCATCGACGTACCGCGCGCCGTGCGCCCGGGCGCGGAGGAGCGCTCGGGGATCTTCTTCGGCGTTTTTGTCTTCGGCTGTTTTTCCGCTTCCAGCTCGATCTGCCCGGCCCAATCGGCGATCGAGCCGGTCAGCGGCGCGCCAGAGAATTGCGCCTGCGGCGCTTCGGCAAAGCCGCCGGGCTCGAGCGGTTCGGCGGCATCGAGGAATTCGGTCAGCGGGCTGCGCCGCTTCGGCGCGCCACGGTCGTCCTGCGCCTGCGACGGCGTTTTCTTTTCGGGGAGTTTGGCCATGGCCCGAATATGGGAGGACTCGCCCGAAATGGAAAGAGCGGAGTGACGAGGCATGCGCCCGCCACCGATGCTGCTGACAGAAGGCTGTCAGGAGCGGTGTCGGGCCCATGCCCTCAATTGAACCACAGCGCGAAGGTCAGGAAGCCGGCGCCGCCGAACTCGCGCTGGATCTGATCGAAATCCTGGCTGGTCAGGATCCTGCCGTCCTCGAAGTAGGGCGCGATGGCCGGGCCGGTGATCGACAGCACCAGATCGAATGTCTTCGGCTCGTCGAAGAAGCGCTTCATGTTGATGCCTTTGCCGGTGATGCGGAAATGCGGCAGCAGCACACGGCCCTCGAGCAGGTCCTCGGCCATATCGAGCGTGGCTAGCCAGGCCGTGACCTGTTCCTCGCCGACCTCGAGGCCGGTGAGCGGGTTTGGGCCCTTCTGCTGCGGGCCGGGCAGCCATTCGTGGTCGTTGTCGGTCTCGGCGCGGATCGCCTTCCAGTCCTCGCGCGACAGCCGGATCATCTCCAGCAGGTGGCGGCGCGCGGCCTGCCGCCGTTCCGGCTCGACCACCGGCCAATTGACGAGATGCACCAGCGAGATGAAATCGGCGAAGCGCCATTCCGAGGCAAAGATGGAGCCGCTCATGCCGCCGTCCGGCGGCACCAGCACGTCTTGCAGCGGCAGTTTCGCGCGCGGGAACAGCATGTGGAACGAGCCGTCGAACATGGTCTTGAAATCATGCGCCAGCCAGAAATCGGCCTGCGCCATCAGGAACTCGGCGTAGCCCTGCAGCCAGTAGCCATCGGCGCGATCGAAGCGGAAGGTGAGTGACGGCGCTGGCCCGTCCGGCGCGCTGCCGCGCGAGAGCGCCGCCATGATCGCGGCGGCGCTCTCGTCCGGGGCGATATTGCCGTCCTCGTTGAGATCGATGCCGAGACGAGTGAGGTCGATGACCATGCCGATATCGGCATCGGCCGGCACGGAGCCCAGGGTTGCGGCGGATTTCTCCAGCCGGTCGCGGAAAGCGACCAGTATGGCGCGGAACTCTTCGTAGGTGAGCGGCTCGGGATTGGGGTTGTCCGGCACGGGCAGCCGCATCAGCGGCAGCATGAAGGATTGCGGGCTTTCGAAACCGTGGCGATGCAGACCGTTGGCCAGGATCTCCAAAGCGGTGAAAAATTCGCCGGCGCCGGCGGCGTAGGCCGATGCCGGATCGCCGGGCGCGGCTGTCTCCAGCGCGGCCAGCGCGCTGTTGCGGTCGGCGACGGTTTTGGCCTCGAACAAGGCAGCGGAATCCGGGGCAGCGGCGCCGGTAGAGACAAGCGGCAGGAGCAGCAAGAGCGCTGATGCGGCAAGGCTCGACAATCGCTTCATGTGGTTCCTCCCGTCCGGTCTCCCATCGGCGACAATACACGGAATCGCGGCGCTTCGTCTGCTGCTTCCTCCTGCCGGGTAGACGGTCTACACAGGGCAAACGATTGAGCTTGGCGTGTCGAACTATCCGCTCTCCTACAAATTGTCCTGGCTGCCGCGTTTCCTGGGGCCATCGCTCGGCGGCGATGCCCGAGGTTTTGCGCCACAGGCCGCGACCCTGATCGAGCCGTCGCCAGCGCGGAAGGTGCGGCTGGCCTTCATCGGCGACATCTCGGCCGTCGCCAACCGCATCGCGCCGGAGTGCGATCCGGCCGTCGCGGCGCTGCTCGCCTCAGCCGACCTGGTGGTCGGCAATTGCGAAAGCCCCGTCGTCGAGCGGCCGCACGCGGTGGTGGGCACAAGGCTTGGCACGCACCATGCAATGACGGAACGCTTTCTCGCCGACGCCTTGGCGGCAGCCGGCATTGCCCGTGAAAAACTCGTCCTGTCGTTGGCCAACAACCATGTGCTCGACCAGGGCGTGGCGGGTTTCGAGGAGACCGTACGGGCGCTGAAGCGGCTTGGCATCCGCACGATCGGCACCGTTGCGAAGCGGCCGGTCGAGCGGTTCGCGGCGGGACCGCTGAGCATAGGCCTTTTCGCCTTCACGCAGTGGCGCAATGCCGATGCCGCGCTGTTCGCGAGTCGCGTGTCGATGCGAAGCGATCCGGGGCCGCGCGATGCCGTAGGGAGCGTCGATCTCGTCTGCGCCGTGCCGCATTGGGGCTGGGAGTTCCGGCATTTTCCAAGACCGGAGACACGGGCGCTGGCCAGGCAGCTGGCCGGGCAAGGCGTCGGGCTGATCGCCGGGCATCATGCCCATGTCGTGCAGCCGGTAGAGCGGATCGGCAAGACGCTTGTCGCCTATGGGCTCGGTGATTTTCTCGGCACCGCCTTTGCCCGCCAGCCATGGCCTGGCCGCATCGGCTCCATTCTCGCCGTCGATGTCAGCGCCGACCTCGGCATGCGAGGGGCCATAGCCGCCTACCGGCTGCATCCCTTCATGCGGCAGCGCGTCGGCGACCGTGAGCGGCTGGTCCCCGTGGAAATGCTCAAGGGCCGGCTGCGCGGCAAGGTCGAGGGCCGGCTGAAGGCGATTTTCGGCGACCCCGCCGAGGCCTGACGACTTTTGCGCAAAAGCCGCTATCATGGCCGCACGAGGCACAGTTTCTGCGGTGGGGGCGGCAATGGAAGCGGCGGACTTCATGCCGAGCGAGGCGGTGATCGCCGGCATCAGGAAAGACATCGAGGCCTATGAGGCGAGGCGGGCATCGACCTACCGGCGGGTCCGCTGGCGGGTGCCGTTGTTCGTCGGCCCAGTGTTGGTCTTCGTGGCGCTTGTGGCCTGGCTGTTCAACAAGGTCGCCGATCCCAATGAGCAATGGTTCTCGACGCCGCACGTCTTCCTCTACATCGGCGGCTTCGTGTTCGCGGCGATACTCTATTTCCAGGCAATGACACCTGCAACCAGACTGCAGCAATCGTTCCGCGACACGCTCTTGCCGATGATCTTCGGCTTCGTGCGGGACGTGCGCTACCAGCATGGCGTTCGGCCGAATTCCTTCGACCGGCTGCCGACCGAGACTGTCGGGGCGTTCAACCGGCAAAGCTTCGACGACATCATAGCGGGTCGCTACGAGGATTTTCCCTTCGAACTCTACGAGGCGAAGCTCACGGTAGGATCCGGCAAGAGCGAGCAAACGGTCTTCAAGGGCGTCGTCGTTGCCTTTGAAACCGTCGAGCCGTTTCCCGGCATCCTGGTTGCGGCACGCAAGGCCGGCAAAGTGGTGGGTTTCTTCCGCAGCATGTTCTCCGGCAAGCTGCAGGAACTGGCCAGCGGCGTGCCGGAGCTCGACGCGACCTACGAGTTCCGCACCGACAATCTTGACGCGGCGAGGCCGTTGGTTACCGGGCGCCTCGCCAGTGCGCTGACCTGGCTCGGCGAGACATGGCCGCACGACCAGGCCCGCGTCGCGCTCAACGGCAGCGACGGTTTCCTGCTCATGCCGCGAAGCAAGGACTTCTTCGAGCTGCCGGACATCTCGGTGCCGATCGACTACCAGAGCCACATCGCGCCGATGATCGCCGATCTCGGCGCGATGCTGGCGACGGCGTCGCTGGTGCGCAAGGTCGGCGCGCCGGACGAGGCTGCTGGCTAGCTCTCAGCAGTCGAAGCCGTAATTGCTGCGCAAATCATCCGCATCCTGCGCGGACATCTTCTTCAGCATGACGCAAACGGTGTAGCTGCCGACCTGATGGCCGTTCCTGGTGTAGCCCCAGTCGGAAATGTCGTCGCGGGAGAATTCGATATACTGGCCGAAGGCGACATTGCGGACCAGCTCAGGCTCGTTGGCCAGGATGCCGGCAAACCCGGTGGCGGTGCGCTTGAAGGGGATGACCCAGAAATGCTCCGTCGCATCTCCGTCGACGATCTTCACCTTCAGCTTGAATCTGTCGGTTCCCGGCGGCGGTGCTGCGGACAAGGCAAGGAAGTCGTCCAGGGTGGCCCGGGCCTGTTCTATCGCCGCCGTCATCTCCGGATCGTCCGCGGCGACGGCCACGGTCTTGTCACCGGCCTGGTCGGCGCTTTGCGCCTGAACACCAGCGGGAGCAAGCGCCAGCATCACGGATAACGCAGCTCGGATTGTGAACTTCATGCGATGCCCCCTCCGCCCCGGAAGGTCGGCATCATCATGCATCAAGTCCCGGTTTTCAACCGAAGCGCAGCTTCATGCCGAGGATGGCGATCACGAACAGGAAGGTGACGCCATTGGCAAGGATGACCGGCCAGGAGCCGATCAGCAGGCCGTAAAGCGTCCACAAGAAGACGCCGGTGGCGATCGAGCCGGTGGCGAACAGCGAGATGTCGCCGGCGCGGCGTTCGCGAGCGACCTTGGCGACCTGCGGAATCCAGCCGAGCGTGGTGATGAGTGCGGCAAACGCGCCGATGATTTCAATTGCGGGATGCAAGGTGGGGACTTTCGAGCAAGCACCTGATGTGCGGTGCGTCCTATGGCAGATCGATCGAACTCTGGGAAGCCGTCGATTCGGCTGGACCAATCAAACGAAGCGGGGCGCAGGGGGGCGCCCAGCTTTGAGCGGTTACAGTCCGCTCGGCACGATCCCGGCCAACCAGTCCGCCGAACGTTTCGCCATGCCGACCGTCGCTGACGCGGCGCGGCTGAGGTCGGTCTTGACCACGGCGTAGCCGGCCTTGGTGCGGTAGAGCACCGCGCTGCCGCCATTGACCGCAGCTTCATAGGCGACCGGTTTCGCGGCTTCGGTTTCCGCTACCGTCGCCGGCGAGCCGACGGGGACGCTGGGGCGGTGGCTGAGCTCGGGCGGCAGTGGATCGACCGTGACCTGCCTGGGCGTAAGTTCGGGCTTCGACGCCGTCGCCGCGAGCTCGGAGGAGGACGACGAGCCCTTGGCTCGGCAGATGCCGGAGACCAGCGGATAGTCGAAATTGCGCTCGTGCAGCATCTGGCTTTTCATCGCCGCTTCGCAATCGGCGATCGTCGCCCATTTGGCCGGCGTCTCGCCGATATATTCGCAAAGCTTGGCGTCGCAGTCGCAGCCGACGATGGTCATGGCGACAAGGGCGGTCTTGATCACGGTCTTGTCCTTCGGATTCGTTCCCAAATGATCAGTCGCCGGGGAACAAGGCGGGATTTGGCCGCGATTGTGAATTGTGCGTGACGGAATGTTTCCGAGGCCCCGGCTGTGACCGAAAAGCCTCAGCCTTCGTAGACGTGCTCAAGCCTGGCGCCGGACTTGATCAGTGCCGGCAGCACTATGTGCAGCTTGCGCACGGCGATCGTCAGGCCGGTGCGGCGCGTGTCCGGATCGGCCGGGAGCGGATAGCTGAACAGGGTTCGCGTCCCTTCCGGCGCGGCGACCTCGGCTGGCGAAAGCACGGTGAGCATGATCTCGTCATTGCCGCCGATCTCGACGAAGGACACGCCCTTCTCGATCAGGCGCGGGATCATCTCGGTGAGCGGCTGGCCGGGCCTGGTGACGAAGACAGTGCCATCGGCGCCGAAATCATGCTCGAGCAAAGTGTCCGGCTCGTTGCGCGTCGCCTCGCCGACCGGCCCCTTGGCCCAGACATGGATGCCGGCTGGATCGGAGGCGGGGGCGAAGGCCACGCCGACGAACCCTGCATAGGCCTGCTTGACGGTGTCGGCGAGGCCGTAGGCGAGTTTGCGCTCACCGCTGCGGACGGCGCCGTCGCCGGGCGCCGGCTGGACGCCGAACAGTCCGGCTCGCTTTTCGGCATAGGGGAATCGGTACCACGGCGCCCGGTCGAGGAAGCTGGCGTATTCGCTTGCCATCCTGGCCTGGTAGTTGTCGGTGGCGGTGCGCTTGCCGGCGATCGCCTCGGTGATGCGGCCGACCGTGTTCTCATAGGCCCATTGCAGCGCCTGCTCGATCGTCTGGCTGGTGCCGGTGATGACAGGCATCCGGTGATCGGCGATGTTGAGCTTGCCCGGGCTGGCTCGGATCATCGTCGCATAGTCCTGCCAGAAGCGGCCGATATAGGACCAGTAGGGAAAGCCGCTCGGCTGGTTCCTGTCGACGAAGCCGGCATAGTCGCGGGCGGTGTAGACGCCTGTCCATTGCGGGTAGGCGAGATAGGTCGCTTGCCGCGGCCGCTGGTAGCCGGGGATCTCCGCGCGGACCTTTTCGGCAAGCGGCTTCGGCGGAGCGCCGTCGGCGACGCCCGGCAAGGGCGCGAGTGAGGATGTGGTCAGGAAACCGTAGGCCAGTCCGACCACCGGGACCAGCACGACGATGACGGCCAGCCAGAGGATCGTCTTGACGATGCGCCTCAGCCAGCGGAACAGGAACATGGCCGGTCAGGCCGTAGCGAAGGGGTCGTGGCTGCGCCTTGCTCGCCATGGCCGCGAGAACCACGGCCGCCCCGGCGCAAGGGCGATGGCAGGCCTCCAGGACAGCGTCATGAAGCATCCCCCTTCAATCGACATGGAACGTTAGCCGATTCCGGCGCTCGTTGCAGCCCATGGGTATGGCTGAAAGACGCGCGGGCGAGTTGAGGCCGACGAAAGATGCGCCGCACCGTTCGACGGCAAGGCGCGTGGGGACCGAAGGCCGCGAAGGGATAGCCCAAAAAACAGTCGGCGCTGGGATTTCTCCCAGCGCCTCCCTGTCAGATCAGGACACGGTCGCGGCAGCAACTCCCGAAAGATGTCGCGCCATGCCGGCCTTGATTTTGACGGTCCTGCCAGTCGCCACCCGAGGGCAGCGCCCGTTCCAGACCACGCCGATCTCCACCCTTGCGGGCTTCGCCCAGCGTGCCATCGAAGGTTTTCACCGGCCTTCATGGCAGCATCGGTCCGCCGTTGGCGTTCGCACGCTTTCCGCGGCCCCGCCGACATCCGTCCCTCCAACAGGCAAGCCTGCTCTCGTTCTAGACCGTACGGGCCTCAGGAAATCCGCCGTTCCGCTTTTGCCTTTCGGCTGGGCGATCGGTAGCCGCCTGAGATGGGTTTAACGTACGCCGGGTAAGGGTTTTGGGGAACCGCCCCCAGCCTGTGGATAGCGGGATTATCGGGGACCAAGCCGAGCGGTGGAGAGATTTTTTCGGGAAGCCGACCAAAGAGGCGCGAAACGCGGCGGCGTGGCGGCCATCTTGCGATGATACGCATTGCCGGACATTCCGCGCTTGCCCCGCAAGGCGGCGCGGGCTTCAATACCGGCAAAGGATTCCAGGCGCAAGCGCTCCTGCCATTCCTAGATCAGGATAACGTTTCGTTGAATCGTCATCCCGATCTGACGCTTTGTTGGAGCATGATCTTTTCCGAAAACCGGTTCCCACTTTTCGGGATCATGCTCTGGGGGAGGTTGCTTGAAGGTCGGAGTGGTTCTCAATCCGATTGCCGGCGGTGGCCGGCTGAAACGGCACTGGCCGGAGGTCAGCGCTTCGTTGAAGAAGCATTTCGGCGATTTCGAGCTGCGCGAGACACAGGCCGAAGGCGACGCCGAAAGGCTGGCGCTCGACCTCGCCGCCTGCGGCTTCGATCTGGTCATCGCGGCGGGCGGCGACGGCACGGCCAGCGAAACGGCAGACGGTCTGCTGCAGGCCTTCGATGAAACCGGCCGAACCTGCGAGCTCGGCCTGCTGCCCTGCGGCACCGGCATCGATTTCGCTCGCGGGCTCGGCCTGCCGGGCGACATCGACGCCACGCTCAAGCACATCGCCGACGCCAAGCCGCGCAAGGTCGATGCCGGGCGCATCTGCTACATCGACGATCATGGTGCGCTGGCCAGCCGCCACTTCATCAACATCGCCAGCCTAGGCCTCTCCGGCGCGACGGATCGAGCGGTCAACGCCGACAAGCGCAAGGGTCGGGTTTCGGCCAAGGCGCTGTTCTTCTGGCGCACCGTGGTGGAGTTCGTCCGCTACCGCTTCCAGGACGTCAGGATCACCGTCGACGATGGCGCTCCGGTCGAGGCGCGCATGGCGCTGGTGGCGGTCGCCAACGGAAAGTTTTTCGGCGGCGGCATGATGATCGCGCCCGATGCGGAACTCGGCGACGGCGCCTTCGACATCGTCATCCTGCGCGCGGCGAGCAAGCTGAGGCTGATCCTGGACATCCGGTTGCTTTATGGCGGACGGCACCGCAACCACCCGGCGATCACCATCCTGCGCGGCAAGAAAGTGGTTGTCGAACCGCTCGGTGATGTGGAAAAGAACGGCGCGCTGGTCGACATAGACGGTGAGTCGCCGGGCCGCATACCGGCGACGTTCGAGATCCTGCCCGGCGCGCTGACGCTCAGATACTGAATCAAGATGTTGAGGTTCTGATTCAGGCAGTTGACGGCTTGATTCCGACCAGCCGCCCAATTCGCTGAAATTGCTTGTAAAGTTTAGCCGCCTCAGATTTCCAGCCTGGCCGGGAAGCCAGGCGCGCGCAGGTCCGTTCCGACCGTGTCCTCTAGCAGTTTGACGATCATGGTCGACCAGGCGCCACCGCCATAGGTCTCCTTGCCCTGTTCGAAAATCGCGTTGACGCGGGAAGCGAGATCGAGCGGCACGCCGAAATCCTTGCCCATATTAAGCGCGAAGCCGAGGTCCTTCAGCGCCAGGTCCATGGTGAAGCCGATGTCGTATGAGCCGTTGAGCACCAACTGGCTTTCGGTCTCATGGACGAAGCTGTTGCCGGAGGAAGCGACGATGGCGTGGTACGACTGGGCGAGGTCGAGCCCGCCCTGTTTGGCCAGCATCAGCGCCTCGCCGGCGGCGACGAGATGGATGAAGGCCAGCATGTTGGTGATGACCTTGATCACCGCCGCCGAGCCGACCGGTCCCATCAGGAACGACTTGGCACACATCGCCTCGATTGCCGGCCGGTGCCGTTCGTAGAGCGCCGCATCGCCGCCGACCAGCGCGGTGATTTTTCCAACCGCCGCCAGATGCACGCCGCCGGTGACCGGGCATTCGAGTGTCTGGATTTCTTTCGCCGAAGCAAGTGCAGCGAGCCGGAGGATATCGTCGCGGCCGTTGGTCGACATCTCGATCCAGGTGCCGCCGGCGGGCAGTCCGTCCAGCAGCCCGTCGGGGCCGGCAAGCACCGCTTCGCTGACCTTGGGCGAGGGCAGGCAAGAGATCGCATTGCCGGCGCCGGCGGCGGCTTCGGCCGGGCTTTTCGCGGCCGTCGCGCCGAGCGCGACCAGGCGCTCGATCGCCACCGGATCGCGATCGAAGACGGTGACCGCGAATCCGTTGCGGACCAGGCTGGCGGCGAGATGGCCGCCGAGATGGCCAAGGCCGATGAAGGCGTAAGCGGGTCGCGCGGTCACGGCATCAACGGCGTCTGCATCATCTGCAGATGCAGGTCCTTGCCGCTGTAGGGATGCGCCTCGCAAACCGCCTCGTTGAGCTCGACGCCGAGGCCGGGCTCCTTCGACGGGATGACGTTGCCGTGCTGCCATTCGATCTTCTTCTTGAGCAGCTTCTCGTGAAAACCGTCCCACTGCTTCAGCGATTCCAGGATGAGGAAGTTGGGTAGCGTCACCGCCAGCTGGATGTTGGCGGCGCCGACGATCGGCCCGCAATAGCAGTGCGGCGCGACCTGGATGTGATAGGCCTCGGCCATGGCGGCGATCTTCTTGGTCTCCAGTATGCCGCCGGAACGGCCGAGGTCGGGCTGCAGGATGGTCGCGGCGCGGTTCTCGATGACGCGGGCGAACTCGAATTTCGTCGTTAGCCGTTCGCCGGTGGCGATCGGAATGGATGTGCCGCGCGCCACCTGCGCCATCACTTCCGGCATGTCCGGCGGCACCGGCTCCTCGAACCACAGCGGATCATAGGGCTCGATGGCGCGGGCGAGACGCAGCGCCCCCGACGCGGTGAACTGACCGTGGGTGCCGAACAATATGTCGGCCCTGGTGCCGACCGCCTCGCGGATCGCCTTGACCATGCGGGCGGAGAGATCGATGTCGATCAGGCGCGGCTGATGGCCGTCGAAGGCGGTGTAGGGGCCGGCCGGGTCGAGCTTCACCGCGTTGAACCCCTGCTTGACATATTCGAGCGCGCAAGCGGCGGCCAGGTCGGGATCGTTGTAGACATTCTTGCCGCGTGCGTCCTCCGAATGGACGCTGCCGGTGTGCGGGTAGAGATAGGTGTAGGAGCGCAGCGTCTCGTGCACCTGGCCGCCAAGCAATTTGTAGACCGGCTTGTTCGCCTCCTTGCCGATGATGTCCCAGCAGGCCATTTCCAGCGCCGAGAAACAGCCCATGCCGGAGACGTCGGGGCGCTGGGTGAAGCCGGAGGAATAGATGCGCCGGAACAGGTTCTCGATGTCGTGCGGGTCGCGGCCGACAAGATAACGCTCGGCCATGTCCTCGATCATCGTGGCGGTGACGTGGCCGGAGAAGGTGGCGTTGTAGGCCTCGCCATAACCGACCACGCCGCCATCAGTGGTGAGCTTGACGAAGATGAAATACTTGCCGCCTATGCCGGGCGGCGGGTTGCCGACAACCCAGGTCTTGACGTCGGTGATCTTCATTTCTGATCCTCCAGAACCAGTTCGGCGCCTTTCCATCCGGTAAGGATCGAGGCGGCGTTGGTGTTGCCGGTGATGTTGTCGGGAAAGATCGAGGCGTCGATGACGCGCAAGCCGCTGAGCCCGTGCACCCTGAGGCGCGGATCGACGACGGCGCGCGCTGCGTCAGGCCCCATGCGGCAGGTCGAGACCGGGTGGTAGACGGTGCCCGAGCGTTTCCTGAAATCCTGAATCAGGTCGGCATCGGAAGTGATTGAAGGACCGGGCAGAACCTCTTCCTCGATGATCTCGGCCATTGCCGGCATCGAGGCGATTTTCCTGACGAACTTCACCGCCGCCAGCATCTCGTCGACATCGGCATTCGTCGAATACGCGTTCGGCGTGATCCGTGGATAGTCGCGTGGATTCTTCGAGCGGATCATGATCTCGCCACGGCTCGAAGGACGGCAGTTCGAAAGGCCGATCGAAAAGCCCGGCCACGGGTCGGGGGTCAGGATCGGTCGCTCGCCGCTCTTCGGGATGACGGTGGAGAAGGCCTGGAAATAGAGCTGCATGTTGGGGCGCGAAAGGGCCGGGTCGGTGCGGAAGAAGCCGCCGGCATTGTTCATCGACAGCGACAGCGGACCCGAGCGCAACAGCACGTATTGCATGCCGACCAGGAGCTTGCCCCACCAGGGACGCAGGATCTGGTTGAGCGTCGGTAGCTTGCCCTTGAAGGTGTAGTTGATGCCGACATGGTCCTGCAGGTTCGCGCCGACATTCTCGTTGGCGTGGACGATCGGAATGCCGAGGCCGCCGAGCAGCGCCGACGGGCCGACGCCTGAGAGCTGCAGCAGCTGCGGCGAGTTGATGGAGCCGCCCGACAGGATGACTTCGCGGCCAGCACGGACGCTCTTCGTCTCGCCGTTGTGCAGATATTCGACGCCGACGGCGCGCTTGCCTTCGAACAGGATTTTCGTCGCCAGCGCGTTGGTCTCGACGCGCACGTTCTTGCGCTTCATCGCCGGGCGCAGGAAGGCACGGGCGGTCGACATGCGCCGGCCGTTCCTTGTGGTGATCTGGTAGATGCCGACGCCTTCCTGGGAGGCGCCGTTGAAATCCGGGTTGAGCGGCAGGCCTGCCTGCTGGCCGGCCGCAAGGTAGCGTTTCGTCAGCGGGTGGACGGCGTTCGAGCAATCGGTGACGTGCAGCGGACCGCCGACGCCGCGCCATTGGTCGGCGCCGGCCTCATTGTCCTCCAGCGCCTTGAAGGCGGGGAGCAGGTCGTCGTAGCTCCAGCCTGGATTGCCGGCGTCCCGCCAGGCGTCGAAATCCTCGCGCGCGCCCCTGATGTACACCATGGCGTTGATCGAACTGGAACCGCCGAGCAGCTTGCCGCGCGGCCAGTGGTCGGCATTGCCGGCGAGGCCCGGATCGGGTTCGGCCTTGTAGTTCCAGTTGACGGCCGGGTCGAAGAAGGTCTTGCCGTAGCCGAGCGGCATCTGGACGTAGAAACGGCGGTCGGTGCCGCCGGCTTCCAGCACCAGGACCGAGAAACGGCCCGAGGCCGACAGTCTCTCCGCCAGGACCGAGCCGGCCGAGCCGGAGCCGACGATGATGAAATCATAGGTCTGCATGATGGATGTGGGCGGCTCCGGAAATCTGGCCGCAGCCTAGACGGGGTGGGTTCGCCAAGTCGCCGGGCCTTCCGGCATCGGTTGTGAAAAAAGCGACTGCGATACCTGGTCGAGTTGCGGGATAACCCGACAATCCCGCTTGAAATGCACTGGGTCGAGAGCTTATGCGATGGCATCGAGCAATCCGCGGAAGGCAGGAGATCCAATATGCGCACCCTCTCCGATGCCTTCATCCCGGAACTGCCCGGCTACTACAAGGGCAAGGTCCGCGAAAACTACGACCTGCCCGACGGCAGGCGCATCATCATCGCCACCGACCGCCTCAGTGCCTTCGACACCATCCTGGCCTCGATCCCGTTCAAGGGCGAGATCCTCACCCAGACCGCCCGCTACTGGTTCGAGGAAACGGCCGATATCTGCCCGAACCATGTTCTCGAATACCCCGACCCCAATGTCGTCGTTGGCACGCGGCTCGACATCCTGCCGGTCGAGATCGTCGTGCGCGGCTATCTGGCGGGAACCACCAGCACCTCGATCCTGACAAGGTATCGGAAGGGCGAGCGGGCCATGTATGGCATGACCCTGCCGGACGGCCTGCGCGACAACGAGAAGCTGGCCGAGCCGGTCATCACGCCGACGAGCAAGGCCATGGACGGCGGCCATGACGAGCCGCTGTCGAAAGCCGAGATCCTCGAACAGGGTCTTCTGACGCAGGCGCAGTGGGATACGGTGTCGGACTACGCCTTGCGGCTGTTCGCCCGCGGCCAGGCGCGCGCCGCCGAACGCGGCCTCATCCTCGCCGATACGAAATACGAATTCGGCACCGACAAGAGCGGAGCGATCATCCTGGCCGACGAGATCCATACGCCGGACAGCAGCCGCTACTGGATCGCGGCGAGCTATGAGCAGGCCTTCGCGAGCGGCAGCCGGCCCGATAGCTTCGACAAGGATTTCATCCGGTCGTGGGTCGCGGCGCGCTGCGATCCCTACAGGGATCCGATCCCGGCTATACCGGACGAAATCGTCGAACAAGCCTCTCGGGTCTATGCGCAGGCCTATGAGGCGATCACGGGCAAGAAATTCGTCCCCGACGTTTCAGGCGCCACCGTGCTCGATCGCATCCGCTCGAACCTCCAGCGTTATTTCTAGCGGTCAAGCGAGCCTGTTGCGTGACAGCTTTCCACTCATTGCGGCGCTGTCCGCGACGCGTTGACCTGCCGGCGCCGTGACGCTATGGGATCATGTCATCGATCTCGGGGAATTTTGGCATGGTGCACTACGCGGACGGACGGCCGATCGGCGACCTGACCTTGCGCACGCTCGCCATGCCATCCGACGCCAATGCCGCCGGCGACATTTTTGGTGGCTGGGTGATGGCGCAGATGGACCTTGCCTGCGGCATTCGCGCTGCCGAGCGCGCCAAGGGCCGTGTGGTGACGGCAGCAGTCAAGGAGATGTCCTTCGCCAAGCCGATGAAGATCGGCGACACGCTGTGCATCTACACGCATGTCGAGCGCGTCGGCCGTACCTCGATGATGCTCAAGGTCGAGGCCTGGGCGCAACGCTACCTTTCCGACCTGATGGAGAAGGTCACCCACGCCGATTTCGTCATGGTGGCGCTCGACGGCGAGGGCAAGCCGAAGGCAGTTCCAGCCGAAGGCTGACGCAACTCCGATTCTCAAAATCCGGGACTTTGTAACATCACCCACATGGGAGTTGCGTTGCGCGACATCCAACCGTTGCCTCCAAACCCAATTGTGCGGGCGTTGGAGGAAAGACAATGCGTCAACACATGCTGAACGGTTGGCTTGTGGCAGCCCTGTTCGCCCTGGTCTGTCTGCTTGGCACAACGGCGTATGTCGAAGTCAAAAAGGACCTCCCCAAAGCCACGTGTTTGCACGGCGAAAGAGCGCCCCCAGGGTTGGCGTTGGGGTGCGAAAGCTGCAACCCCGTATCATGCGATATGAACGCACCAAAGACCTGATTGGTGATCGCTCGAGCGTGATCCTCGATGCCAGAACCGATCGTCCATCGGCTCGGTGATGCAAGCTGGTCGGAGGTGCTCAGAGAAACTCGCAGAGCGACGTTCCTGCGCACTCTTGGAGCAGGCGACATGTTGCGTTGCGAAATCTGCGGCCCTTGCCGCGCAAGGGTTTCAGCCGTGCAGGCCGTCGAATTTTTCGCGCGCTGTCCTGACGCGGTCGGTGTTCCTGCGCGCCCATTCACCAAGCGCGCCGACGGGCACAAGCAGTTCGTGACCGAGTTCCGTCAGCTCGTAGTCGACACGTGGCGGGATGGTCGGAAACACCTTTCGCGTGACGAAGCCGTCGCGCTCCAGACCGCGCAAGGTGGTGGTCAGCATCTTCTGCGAGATGCCGCCGACAGCGCTGCGCAATTCGTTGAAGCGCATCGGTCCGCCGCCCAATTTTCCGACCACCAGAACGGTCCATTTGTCGCCGATCCGCTGCAGGATCTCAGACACCGCTCGGCAGTCCTCGGTGTTGTGGGGGTGCCTCAGTAACAAAAACGTGCCTCCTTGCGCGCTGGTTTGGCAGTATCACATATAGCGCCGGTATCCAAACGATACCAGAAATTCCCGTTAGGAGAGCCCCTTATGTCCAAGCCCAAAATCGCCATTGTCGTCGGTTCGACGCGCGCCGCCCGCTTCGCCGACGTGCCGACGGAGTGGATCGCCAAGATCGCCAAGCAGCATGCGGACATCGACGTCGAAGTCGTCGACCTGCGCGACTTCCCGCTGCCTTTCTTCGACGAGGTCGCGTCGTCCGCCTGGGCACCGTCGCAGAACGAAGTGGCGCAGCGCTGGCAGAAGAAGGTCGCCGGGTTCGACGGCTTCATCTTCACCGCCGCCGAGTACAACCACGGTCCGACGGCCGTGCTGAAGAACGCCATCGACTACGCTGCCAATGAATGGAACAAGAAGCCGGCCGGGTTCGTCGGCTATGGCAGCGTCGGTGGTGCGCGCGCCGTCGAACAGCTGCGCCTGCATGCCGTCGAGCTGCAGATGGCGCCGGTCAAGTCGGCCGTCCATATCGCCTGGGGCGATTTCCTGGCGGTCCGCCAGGGCGAGAAGAAGCTCGAGGATTTCGAGCATCTGAACCAGGCCGCCGCCGCGCTCGTCAACGACGTCGCCTGGTGGGCCAAGGTCCTGAAGGCGGCACGCGCGGCTGATGCCATCGCCGAGGAAGCCAAGGCGGCCTGAGCCGCATCGAGATTATCCTCCCAAGGGATATGGGGCGGCGCTTGCGCCGCCCTTTTCGTTTTCAGCCCTGCTCGTCACAGCCAACCGCCCGAAAAACCGGCGCGGCGGAGCCCTTTAGTGATGGCCGGCACGCGGCGCATCAGCCGCCACAGGAAGTCCGACCGGTAATTCTCGATCATCAGGGCGATCGGCCCCTGGTTGATGCCGACATGGTCCGGTGATACCCAGCCGCAGGAGCGGCCGTCGGCGGCGGCGATGGTCGGATTGAAGCTGGCGGTGAAGCCGTACGGGTTGCCCTGGTGCAGGTCGATCTCGTGGAAATGGCGCAGCGCCGGCAGAACGATCTCCGGCGCAAAGGGCAGTGAGGTGATCGCCGCCCATGGCGACAGCGTGCCGTCGTCCGGACCGAAAGGCGCGCCGCGCGCCAGATAACCGAAGAAGCGCCGGTCACCGATCGTCAGGTGGAGTTTCTTCAGGCCCGGGCCGTCACTGGCGGTGATGCCCCAGCAATCCTCGCCATAACCACTGAAGCCCTTTGGATTGCGGATGGCGTAGTCGCGTTGCAGGTAGGTCGCCTGGCGGCTGTTCTCGAAATAGTCGCTGCCGTGCCTGCGCATGAACGCATCGCGGATGCCCCGAAAATCGATCCAGACATGCGAGAACTGGTGGATGAAGAGCGGGCCGGCATAGACCAGTTCCCGGCCATAGATCTTCTTCCACTTGTAGGTGGAGAGCCAGGCCGCATAGCTCTCGGGCGGCAGCGAATAGGTCGGCGAGCCGAGGCCCAGTATGTATAGGATCACGGCCTCGTCGTAGCCTTGCCAGCGGTAACGCAGGAAGCCTTTTTCAGGCCGCCAGCCATGGGTGACGGTGGCGCCGCCGTTCTGTGCCCAGCGCCAGTCGGCGCGCCGGTAGAGCCCATCGGCAAGCCGGCGGATTTCCAGTTCGGATTCGTCGTCGGTGTCAAAATAGGCGCCGGCGGCCAGCACGCCGGCAAGCAGAAGCGCCGTGTCGACCGTGGACAGCTCACACTTCCAGACGCGGCGGCCGGTCTGCATGTCAAGGAAGTGATAGTAGAAGCCCTTGTAGCCGGTGGCGTCGGGTTCCGGCCCGTGCGGCGCGTTCCAGAAGAAGCGAAGTGTGGCGAGCGTCCGTTCAACGGCAGCGGCGCGCGTCATGAAACCGCGCTCGACACCAACAGGATAGGCCGACAGAGCGAGCCCGACGGCGGCTATGCTGGCGGGCGACGCTGCAGTGTTGCGGTCGGCGATCAGGCCATTTTCCGGATTAGCCTCCTTGAGAAAATACTCGAAGGACAGGCGCTGGATGTCCGAGAGAAGCTCTTCGTTCAGCTTGTGGTCGCTCGATGCATCCATGGGTTCCGATATAGAAGTTTTCGCTGCGCTTCCCAGCTTTTGGCTCCTCAATCATAAGTGAGGAAGGCGAGGGCCGATAGCGATAGCGCGTCTCGCCAAAATTCGAACCTGGACACCCAATCGGCAAAGCTTGCCGATCACTCGTCGATGTCAGCGCGCCAGCTCGCGATGGCCGCTCGACAAGCGGGTCGCGATCAGCTTGTCGATGCGGCGGCCGTCGAGGTCGACGACCTCGAAGCGCCAGCCCTGCGCGTCGACGCATTCGCCGGTCGCCGGCAAATGGTGCAGATGCGACAGCACGTAACCGGCCACGGTCTCGTAGTCGCGGTTCTCGGGCAGGTCGATGCCGAGCACTTCCGCCATCTCGTCAGCCTGCATGTAGCCTGCCAGAAGCCAGGAGCCGTCCTCGCGCTTGACGGCGTTTTCCTCCTCGCCGGCATCGAGATCCGCGCGGAAGACGCCGGTGATGGCTTCCAGAATGTCGGCCGGCGTGACGATGCCTTCGAAATGGCCGTATTCGTCATGGACGAGTGCCATCGGCACATCCGATTCCTTCAGCTTCGACAGCACGTCGAGCGCGTCGGCCTGGTCATGGACGATGGGCGCCGCGCGCACGTGCTTGCGCGGCTCGAGCACGCGGCCGCCGAGGATCGCCGCCAGCACGTCGCGGGTCTGGACGACGCCGATCATGGCGTCGACGCCACCGTCGCCAGCCGGCAGGCGCGAATGCTGGGTCTCCATCAAGAGCTTGCGGATCGCGGTCTCGTCAGACTGCAGGTTGATCCAGTCGACCTCGGTGCGCGGCGTCATCACCGCACGCACGGCGCGGTCGCCAAGCCGCATGACGCCGGCGATCATGCGCCGCTCGTCGGATTCGATGGTGCCGTGATGCTCGGCCTCGGCGACCAGCATCTTGATCTCTTCGTCAGTGACCTTCTCCTCGGCCTCGCCGCGCTGGCCGAGTAGCCAGAGGACGGCGCGGCCGGAAATGTCGAGCAGGAAGACGAGCGGCGCGGAGATCGTGGCGAGGACGGTCATCGCCGGAGCCGCCCGGGCGGCGACCCGCTCCGGATCGCGCAGCGCGATCTGCTTCGGCACCAGCTCGCCGACGATGAGCGAGGCATAGGTGATGATCGCGACGACGATGGCGACGCCGAGCGGGTCGGCGACGCTCTCGCGAATGCCATATGAGGCCAGGTACTGCGCCAGCCTCTCGCCGAGGGTGGCGCCCGAGAAGGCGCCGGACAGCACGCCCACCAGGGTGATGCCGATCTGCACCGACGACAGGAATTTGCCGGGGTTGGAGCCGAGCGCCAGCGCGCGGCCAGCGCCCTTGACGTTGCGATCGATCATCGTCTTGAGGCGGGCTGGCCGTGACGAGACGATGGCAAGCTCGGACATTGCCAGAAGGCCGTTCACGCAGATGAGGACGGCCACGATGGCGATTTCAACGTATAGCATGCGGCGTCAATAGCATTGCTGCAGTGCATTCGAAAATAGCGGGGCTATTGTTTTTCGGGACAGCGAGCCGGTGCGGGCAAACGTTTGGCGCGAATGCGCTAGGGCAAATGCTTCATCACGCCGATCACTGCCATGCCGTCGGTGAAATAGGGATCGCCGCCGCCATTCCTCCCGGCTTGCGTGGCGCCGATGCCGGTAATCTCGCTGGTCGAGATCAGCATGCCGGCGGCGCTGAGGTCAGCGATGAGGAAATTGCGCTCGGCGTCTATGTCGGGGCCGATATGATGCGTGATGGCGCCGGTGTCGTGGCTGAGGCCGACGCCGCGGTCGAAGCTGGCGGCGCCGAGCCAGAGCGGCCGGCCATCGTCGCCGATCGTGTTGGTCTGCCAGAAGCGGACGTGGTGGCGCCGGTCGGCACTGTCGCCGACTGGCTTTTCGAAAGCGAGATCCTGCGCGCGGCCTTCGAACAGCAGCCTGCTCATTGGCGCATCGGGGTAGGGGCGGGAAAACAGCACGCTTTCGCCGATGTCGATCGCCGTTCTCAGCGTCACGGCGTCGGCCGTGTCCCAACCGGCGACGGCGAAGGCGTGGACGATCTGCTTTTCGGTGCCGACGAGGCCGACATTGATGGGGTCGCCCGGAATGCCTTGCGGCGTATGCGTCACCATCTCGAAATGCTGGGTGCGGTAGCCGCGCTCCCGCCAGGTCCAGAACTCCGGCGCGGCAACGTAGGCCAAACCCAGATATCCGGCGCAAAGTGCCGCCAGCCAGATCGCCGCGCGCCGCCGAAGGCTTCGCTCACTCACGAGAGGCCACTCCCAAATGCATGCATCACTTTATGCGCCGTTGCATGGCTTGGGCAGAGGAAACCGCTCGTGGTCAGCGGCAGGCGCGATAGCCACTCTTGCGGTTCTTGATGTCGAAATGGAAATGGTTGCGGTGGTCGTAATTGTAGCCGGGGCCGAGTACCGTGGTGAAATACTGGCAGCCATCGGCGCGGACATTGTTGAGGAAGCCGCGGGTGCGGAAGGCGAACAGGCCGGGCTTGCGCACGTCGATGTCGTCGCCATTGTTGAGCTCGATGCTCATCACGTCGAGCGCATTGCCCTTGCCGTGCTCCGACAAGACACCTTCGCCGGCGATGTTGCGGCAGGAGTAGCTGGATCCCTGGTGGATGGTCTTCACGCCTGAAAAATACCGCCAGCGGGCGGCCGGCACGAGCTCGTTCCTGGTCCAGGTGGCGAAGGTGGCGGCCATGTTGCAGGTCAGCGTTGCGGCGGGCTTCATCTCGACGCTGCCGATGGCCGAGACCCTGACCGGATAGTCGATGCCGCACTGGCCCTCATGGATCGGCTGGACATCGGTGTAGACGACGCCGAGGCGTCGCAATTCGTTGCGGCAATCGACTTCGCTCTCCGGCATCTGCTCCGTCGGCGACATCGGCTCGTCCATGCGCGGATAGGCGGCGGTGATATAGGGGTTGGAGGGGACGAGGCGCTGCATGCCGGAATATTGGGGCGCCGAATACTGAGGTGCGGAATATTGGGGCGCCTCGGGCACGGCGGCGGTCTGGCTGCCGACGTCGACGGCCGGCTGCAGCGAAAATACGTCGCCGGTGTTGCAGGCCGAGAGGGCCGCGATGGCAAGCCCCGTCACCAGTCTGACAGCGGCCGAGCGCGCACGATTGTTCTGCCGCGCCATGGCAAGCATGGCGCCAAGTGTTCCGGCCATCGAAAGGCGTCCCGTCCCAGAGCTGATCCCGCAGGGATCATGCAGCCGATGGCACAAGGTTAATCGCCAAGGGTAAAGGAAAGATCAGCGCCGGCATTCACGCCTGGGGCCGAATTGCGGCGGTCACTGGCAGAAGGTGCCGCCGTGGCGGCGGGGCTCGAGGTCGAGGTGGAAATGCAGCGAATGGTCGGCGTCGCTGCCTGGACCAAGCACGGTCTTGAACGGCCCGCAGGCCGCCTTGCGCACCATGTCCAGGAATTGCGCGTCCGGGTCGGGCGGTGCCGGCCCGACCTCGATCTTCCTGCCGTCGGCCAGCGTGAAGCTGGCAATGTCGAGTGCATTGCCGAAAGCATGCTCCGACAGTTTTCCACCGGCGTGGCGCGGCCGGCAGACGAAGGCGGAGGCCTGGCCGACCGATTTCAGCTGCGTGCCGAACTTGGCCTTCACGGCAGGTTCGATGACGTCGGCGGCGAAGCGCGCCGCCGCCTCGGCCATGGCGCAGTTCATTTCGGCCTCTGGGCCGATGGCGACGGATTTGCCGAGCGTCTTCAGCGCGATCGGGTAGGGGATCGAACAGCCGATCGCCGGATCGTGCTCGGCCTTGTGTTCCTCGAAGTCGACGCCCATCGACTTCAGCCGCCGACGGCAAGCGAGTTCCTCCTCCGGCATTTTGGCCTCGGGGAGGGTAGCCGAGCGGGGATCGGGCAGTATTTTTCTCTCCGCAGCAGCCGGAGCTTTTTCGGGCGGTGTCGGCGCGCCGGCCGGGGGGGCTGCCTGTGCCGGCTTTTCGGCGGGCGTGGGAGGTGTTGCCGGTGGCTCGGATTGATCTGCCGGCAGGTCGACCGGGCGCGGCTCGGGTACCGGCACATCCGCTGGCGCGGCTTCGGATCCTGGCCCGGACCGATTGAGTTGCGGAACGGGCACGGTGTCGGGCAGTTCCGGCGCCTTGGCCAGGGCCGATCCGGCCAGCAGCGTCACCGCCGCCATGGACAGCGCCAATCCGCAAAGTCTCGTGAAGGTCAGCGCTGCCATCGCCGCCAAACGGCGGGCGCGTGCGGAAGTTGCCTTGGGAAGCGCATCCGACCGATCACAATCGGTTACCGGCACGTTACGCGCCGATCGCTTCCAGCCCTTCCTCCAGCCAATCGGCGAGCAGCGGCATGCCAAGCAGATATTTGGCCGTGCGCATGTTGGCGCGCTCGCGCGCGGCAGCTAGCGCGTCCGCCCACTCCGAGGCGTCGTAGTCGCCCCGGCCGACCCAGGCCAGCGCGACGAGTTCGGCCGCCTCGTCGACATTGAGGTCGTCGATCAGTTCGCGCAGTTCTTCCTCGGTCAGGTTTTCCGAGCTTTCTTCGACCAGCCCATCGTGATGATGGCTGTCATGCGTGTCGCCGTCGAACTCGATCTCGTGCTCGGCGCCGTCGGCATAATCCTCATTGACGGCAGCGCTGAGCGCCTTCGCCTTGAGAATGAACAGGCGCACGGTGTCGGGACCGATCGAAAGCTCCCACTCCCTTTCGAGGCGCTGCTGCACTGGCCTGCTCCGCATCCTCCGTTGGCCGTTGGCCGGATGATAGCGGATTTGTGGCGCGCGTCACGTCATGTTCGGCCTGTTTCAGGCAAAATGCCGGAAGCGCGGGTCTGAGGCGCAGGTTTTTTACGCGCTCCGCTTTTCCGGGATGAAAGAAGGTGGGCCTGGCGTTAGTATCCCATTGTCACCCTCTAGGAGGCTTCTATGCGCAGACGATTGCTGATTCAGGTCATGGCTGTTGTGGCTTTGCCGCTCTTTGTGGCGCCGGCCTTCACGGCCGGCGAAGGCGGTGGTGGAGGCGGCGGCGGTGGCGGCGGCAGCCCGACCGAGAAGTGCAAAAAGGGCGAGGTCTGGGACAAGAAGAAGCAGAAATGCGTGACGCCGAAGTACGGCATGCTGGATGACGACAACATCTACCAGGCAGGCCACGATCTCGCGATGGCCGGCCGCTATGACGAGGCGATTGCCGTGCTCAGCCTTGCCGCCAACAAGCAGGATCCGCGCATCCTCAACTATCTCGGCTATTCGCACCGCCATTCCGGCCGTATCACCGTCGGCCTCGGCTATTACGAGGAAGCGCTGCGCATCAATCCCGACTACACGCTGGTGCGTGAATATCTCGGCGAGGCGCATCTGCAGATCGGCGACCTTGCTGGCGCCCGCGAACAACTCAGCGAAATCGAAAAGCGCACCGGCAAGGGCTCGCGCGAATACGGCATGCTGGCCGAGCAGATCGATCATTTCATGAGAAGCTGATTCGACCTCGACATCCCTCCAGCCGGCTGCGAGCGATCGCAGCCGACTTTTTGTTGCCGGGTGCCGGCTAAGGATTGGCCTTGCCGCGATCGCCCTTGCAAAAGCAGCGGATGATTTTTTCGAAACGGATTTTTTGGCGTGAAAAACCCGCAAACATTGCTATATTCAGGCAAATTGCGGTGAAACGGTTCCGTTAGCCCAAGGCTGCCGGACCGTTTTCTTTTTGTACCCATCGACAAGGCCCATCCCCTAAAACGGGGGTGGTGGCAGGAAAGGTCAGGCATATGAACAAGGTCCCGATGACAGGCGAGGGGTTCGCGTCATTGAAGGAAGAACTGCGCTGGCGCCAGCAGGAAGAGCGGCCGCGCATCATCGAGGCGATCTCCGAAGCGCGCTCGCATGGCGACCTTTCCGAAAATGCCGAATATCACGCGGCCAAAGAGGCGCAGAGCCACAATGAGGGCCGCGTCAACGAGCTCGAGGACCTGATCGCGCGGGCCGAGGTGATCGACGTCACCAAGCTCAGCGGCGACAAGGTCAAGTTCGGTGCCACGGTGGTGCTGGTCGACGAGGACACCGAGGAGAAGAAGACCTACCAGATTGTCGGCGACCAGGAAGCGGACGTGAAGTCGGGCCGTATCTCGATCTCCTCGCCGATCGCGCGCGCGCTCATCGGCAAGGAAGTCGGCGATGCCATCGAAGTCAACGCGCCTGGCGGCGCGCGGGGGTATGAGATCGTCCAGGTGCAGTTCATCTAGGACCTTTTGATAATTCTACTCTGGCGGCCGACTAGAGCCTGATCCATCCCGATTGAATCGGGATGGGGCTCTATCTTCTTGTATGGCCATGATCTTTTCCGAAAACCGGTTCCCACTTTTCGGGATCATGGCCTGGCGCGGTTTTCTGCGCTTCCGGTGCTCACGTACTTTAAGTACGCTCCGCTCCGGTTCTCGAAACCCACGCTATTCGACTCGCCAGAACGAATTCTGAAAAGGTCCTACGCCGGTGCCTTTGAGCTGAGCACCAGCAGTCTCTCAGCTTCCGCCATCACCTCGGCTGGCGTGATTTTGTCGCCAGGAGCGGCGAGCAAGGTCGACGAGAACGGCCCGCGCGGGCCGGTGAGGCCGGGTTCGGTGGCCAGGAAGACGGCGACCGTCGGCAGGCCGAAGGCGCTGGCGAGGTGGGTGAGGCCGGTGTCGGCCCCGACGACCAGCGCCGAACGGCCGATGGCCGCGGCGATCACCGCCAGCGGCGATTTCGGCACCAGCGCCGCCTGCGGCACGGCCTTGGCGATCGCCTCGGCCACTGCTTTTTCAGGCCCGTTCGACCAGGTGACGACAGGCGTCATTCCCTTTTCAAGCAGCAGCCGGGCGGTCTCGATCCAGTCCTTGACCGGCCATTTCTTGTCCTCGCGGCTGGTGCCGTGCAGCAGGAAGGCGGTCTTGCCGCTTGTGCCGGCCAGACCGTCGGCCGGAGGCATGATGCCGGATTGGAGCCCGGAAAGATCGGGCTGGTAGCCGAGCGCCAGGCCGAACAGCCGCCGCGTCCGCTCGATGGCGTGCAGGTCGCGTGGCACTGCGTAGCGATGATCGTAGAACCATGTCGCCGACGGCTCGCGCGCGCTTTCCCGGTCGAAGCCGGCGATCGGCACCGCCGCCTGCTTCGCCACCAGAGCGGACTTCAGCAACCCTTGCGCATCGATGACGAGGTCGTACTTGGCGGCGCGCAGGGCGCGACGCAGGTTTTTCGCCTCACGCCATGTGTGGCTGTTGAAAAGCCGCTTGCGCCAGCGCCGGATTGCCACCATGTGGATGGCGCCGATCGCGGGGTGCAGGGCGACAATGCCGGCAAAGGCCTCTTCGACACACCAGTCGAAGGACACATCCGGCCGGTTGCGGCGCGCGTCCTCGACGGCCGGGAAGGTATGGATGACATCCCCCATCGAGGAGGTCTTGACGATCAGCACCTTCATGCGGCGGCCGGCATGTCCAGCAGCCGGTCCGCTGCCGCCGCGACCCGCGCGGCATCGAGCGTCTTCAGGCAGTTGAGATGGCCGAGCGGGCAGGTCTTCTGGTGGCAGGGCGAGCAGGACAGGCCAAGCCACACCAGCTCGGCGTGCGCGGAGAGCGGCGGCGTATTCTCAGGCGAGGTCGAGCCGTAGACGGCGACGATCGGCGTGCCGACGGCGGCGGCGACATGCATCAGCCCGCTGTCGTTCGAAACCGCGAGCTTTGCCGCTGATATCAGGTCGATGGCGTCCTCCAGCTTCGTCTTGCCGGCAAGGTCGACAGCGCCTGGCGCAAGTGCCGCGATCTCGGCCGTCACCTCGGCGTCGTTCTTGGAGCCGAGCAGCGCAACCTTGAGGCCCCTTGCCATCATCGCGCGCGCCAGTTCGGCGTAGCTTTCGCTCGGCCAGCGTTTCGCCGGACCGAATTCGGCGCCGGGCATCAGCGCCACGAAGTTTTTCGCACCGAGGCCCGACCGGTCGAGCAGCGCAGCCTGGTTGACAGCGTCGATGGTGAGCTTCGGAGCCTTGAAGGTGCCGCCGCGGGCGAGGCCGAAATAGGCGCGCGCGGTGCGCCGCTTCACCGCGCCGGGCAGCGGCACGATGTCGGTCAGCAGGCCGTAGCGCATTTCGCGCAAATTGCCGACGCGGCGCGGAATGCGGGCAAAGAACGGGATCAGCGCCGACTTCCAGCTGCCCGGCAGGACATAGGCCATGTCGTAGCGGCCGCGCAGCAGGCGGCCGAACCGTCTGCGGATGCGGAATTCGAGCGCGCCGGGCTTCAGCGGGAAATCGATTTGCTGGCGTACCTCCGGCATACGCTTGACCAGGGGGGCTGCCCAGGCCGGCGCCAGCACGTCGATCGCGGCGTTCGGATATTGCTCCTTCAGCGCCGAGAACAGGCACTGCGCCATGACCATGTCGCCCACCCAACGTGGGCCGATCACGAGGATCGCTGGGCTTTCAGCCATTCGACATAGTCTCTGACACCGGTTTCGACAGTCCGGAATTGGCCATTGTAACCGGCCGCGCGCAAGCGGGACATATCAGCTTGGGTGAAACTCTGGTAGCTGCCCTTGAGATGGTCGGGGAAGTCGATGAATTCGATCCTGCCCTTGCCAAGCGTGTCGATGACGGTGTCGGCGATGGCGCGGAACGGCTGGGCGCGGCCGGTGCCGCAGTTGAAGATGCCGCTCGAGCCACGTTTCCACAGCCATAGATTGACGTCGGCGACATCGCCGACATGGATGAAGTCTCGGCTCTGCTCGCCGGGCCCAAAGCCGTCATAGGCGCCGAACAGCTTCGGATTCTCGCCGCGCTCGACCTGGTTGAACAGATGGAAGGCGACCGAGGCCATGGCGCCCTTATGCGCCTCGCGCGGTCCGTAGACGTTGAAATAGCGCAGGCCCGCCACTTGCGAATGGTCGGTGTCGAAGACGTTGCGGCGGACATAGTCGTCGAACAGCTTCTTGGAATAGGCATAGACGTTGAGCGGCCGCTCGAACTCGGGTTCCTCGCGGAACTCGCTGCCGCCGCCATAGACCGACGCCGAGGAGGCGTAGAGGAAGGGCACGCGCAGCGCCAGGCAGGCATGCAGCAGTCGCTTCGAATACGCGTAGTTGACCTCCATCATGTATTTGCCGTTCCACTCGGTGGTGGTCGAGCAGGCGCCCTGGTGGAACACGGCCTCGATGCGGCCGAGCCCGCCGCCTTCCAGGCGCGCCAGGAAATCGTCCTTGTCGAGATAGTCGGCGATATGGAGGTCGGCGAGGTTGGCGATCTTGTGGCCGTCGGTGAGGTCGTCGACGACGAGGATGTCGCTGTGGCCCTCGGCATTGAGCGCGGCGACGATGTTGGAGCCGATCATGCCGGCGCCGCCCGTGACGATGATCATGAAGGCCTCTGGTCTTGTTTGGCGATTCCGGCCCTTATAGGGGAGGCTGGGGTGACTGTCGATAAAGCCGGCGAGAAGGCTTGGCGGGGTGTTGGCCACAGTGGCGCCGCAAAGCTTGGGCTTCAGTCGGCATGCGCCGCCCTCAAGGGCTGGCCGCGCTAGCGACCGGCCGGGATCGCGAGAGGAGCAAGGCATGCCGTCGACTGAATTGCTTATCGCCTTTTTCGCCACCACGGCGATCTTTGCCTACATTCCCGGTCCCGCTATGCTCTACGCTGCCGCGCAGACCATGGCGCGCGGGCGCTGGTCGGGGCTGACGGCGGCGCTCGGCATCCATCTCGGCGGCTATGTGCATGTCTTTGCTGCGGCAGCCGGCCTTTCGGTGCTGTTTCACGCCGTGCCGCCGCTCTACATGGCAGTCAAGCTCATCGGCGCGCTCTATCTTATCTGGCTCGGCGTCTCGCTGTTTCGCGCCAGGGCGCAAGGCGATGCGGCGCTGCCCACGATCGAGCGAAAATCGGCGCGCCGCGCCTTTTTCGAGAGCATCACCGTCGAGGTGCTCAATCCCAAGACGGCGATCTTCTTCATGGCGTTCCTGCCGCAGTTCATCGATGCCCAGGCGGCGTTCCCGGTCTGGCTGCAGTTCGTCATCCTTGGAACCATCGTCAACCTGATGTTCTCCTCGGCCGACATAGCGTGTGTCTTCCTGGCCGGCGCGATGATCGCGCGGCTGCGGCGTTCGAGCCGCGCGCAGCGGCTGATGCAGCGGGCCGGCGGCGCCGTGCTGGTTGGCCTCGGCGTCCATGTCGCCCTGCAGAAGAGCTGATCGGCCATCGCTCCTGCCCCAGGGCCGCCGTTGCGCTGGCTCGAATTGCGGTATATCGGCTTCGCCATGAACGACCGGCCCGCAAATTGAACCCTGAACCCATCCTCAAGATCGGCCTTTCCCGCGCGTTGCCAGTGACATGATCAAGCATCATCCGCCTTCTCCAGAGCCCCTGCACCGCGCCATCACGCGCTTTGGCGGCGTCACCGTGCTGGTGGTGGGCGACTTCATCCTCGACCGCTTCGTCAACGGCGTCATCGAGCGGATCTCACCCGAGGCGCCCATCCCGGTGCTGCACGGGCGCGGCGAGATGCTGGCAATGGGCGGCGCTGGAAACGTCGTCTCCAACATCGTCTCGCTGGGAGCCGCGGCAATTCCGGTTTCGGTCATCGGCGCCGACAAGGCGGGCGACGATCTGATGCGGATGCTTGGCGAGCTTGGCGTCGAGACCTTCGGCCTGTCGCAGCAGCGCGACCGCATGACCTCGTCGAAGAGCCGCTTCAGCGCGCTCAACCAGCAGGTGCTGCGCTTCGACGAGGAGGAGGTCAAGTCGCTCTCGGCCGCCGAGCGGTCGACGCTGGCCAAGCATTTCCGCGCCGCCCTCGCGCGCGCCGACATCGTCATCCTGTCCGACTACGGCAAGGGGATGCTGCTCGACGGCGTCGCCGGCGAGCTGATCGCGATCTGCCGCGAGGCGGGAAAGCCGGTGCTGGTCGACCCCAAGGGCCGCGACTATGCCCGCTACGCCGGCGCGACGGCGGTTACGCCAAACCGCAAGGAACTCGGCGAGGCCGTCGGCCGCGCGGTGTTTGCCGACGACGAGATCGTGGCGGCAGCGCGGGAACTGATCTCGGCGCATGGCTTCGACTTCGTCGTTGCGACACGCAGCGAAAAGGGCATCAGCGTCGTAGAGCCCGACGATGCCCGCCACATCGCCACCCAGGCGCGGGAAGTGTTCGACGTTTCGGGTGCCGGCGACACCGTCATCGCCACCTTCGCTCTCGCCCTGGGGGCGGGCGCCGACCCTGTCCAGGCCGCCTCCATAGCCAATGCCGCCGGCGGCGTGGTTGTGGGCAAGCGCGGCACGGCGCGGCTGACGGTCGAGGAACTGACCGGCGCGCTGTTCCGCTCGCATGGCCCGGTTGCGCACAAGGATGCCATCCTCGACGCCAGCGCGGCAGCCAGGATGGTGGCCGCCTGGAAGGAAGAGGGGCTCAGCGTCGGCTTCACCAATGGCTGTTTCGATATCCTGCATGCCGGCCATGTCAGCCTGCTGCACGCGGCGCGCAGCCAGTGCGATCGGCTGGTCCTCGGCCTCAACAGCGATGCTTCGGTGCGCCGGCTGAAGGGGCCCGGCCGCCCGGTCAACGACCAGCACGACCGGGCCTGCGTGCTGGCGGCCCTCGCCTCGGTCGACGCGGTCGTCGTCTTCGAGGAAGACACGCCGCTGGCGCTGATCGAGGCGCTGCTGCCCGACATTCTGGTCAAGGGCGCCGATTATACGATCGACACTGTGGTCGGCGCCGATGTGGTGCAGAAGGCCGGCGGACGCGTGGTGCTGGTTGACCTCGTCGCCGGCAAGAGCACGACCGGTACCATCGGCAAGCTCCGCGCTACCAATTGAGGGTTTCATGTCCGCTTTGAACGACTATCTGGCCCGCTCGGCGGCCGCGATCACGGCGACGGTCGAACGCGACCTCAGCGGCGAGATGGAACGCGCCGTGAGCACCGTCGTCGCCGCACTGTCGCAAGGCAAGGCTTTGCTGATCTGCGGCAATGGCGGCTCGGCCAGCGATGCCATCCATATCGCCGGCGAGCTGGTCGGCCGCTTCCTCAAGGAGCGCAAGGCCTACAATGTCATCGCGCTGCCGGCCAATGCGGCTGTTCTGACCGCCTGGGGCAACGACTATGGCTTCGACACGGTGTTTTCGCGCCAGGTCGAGGCGCATGGCTCGGCGGGTGCGGTGCTGCTCGCCATCTCGACCAGCGGCAATTCGCCGAGCATCCTGGCCGCCGCCGAGCAGGCACGCATGATGGGCATGACGGTGATCAGCCTGACCGGCGATACCGGCGGCAAGCTCAAGCCCCTCACCGACATCCTCCTCAACGTGCCGTCCACCTCGACGCCGATCATCCAGCAGGGGCATCTCTGCCTCTACCATTATCTGTGCGAGGCGGTCGAAGCGCGTCTCAGCAATGGCAATGGCTGACAAGGGGATCGCAACGACGCAGCCGCATCCCCTCGTGGATACGGGCCTGTGGATCGAGCGGATCGGGGCCGCTGTGTTCCCGGCCAAGACGCCAGCGCTGTTCCTCGACCGTGACGGCACCATCAATGTCGACACTGGTTATCCCGACGATCCTGCCGACATCGTGCTGCGTGACGATATCGCGCCCGCTATCGTCGCCGCCAACCGGGCCAACATCCCCGTCGTGGTGGTCACCAACCAGTCCGGCATCGCGCGCGGCTATTCCGGCTGGGATGAGTTCGCCCTGGTCAACGGCCGCGTGCTCGAGCTTTTGGCGGAGAGCGGCGCGTCCGTCGATATGGTGCTTGCCTGCGCCTATCACGATAGGGGCACCGGGCCGCTGACGGTCGCAAACCATCCGATGCGCAAGCCCAATCCGGGCATGCTGATCGAGGCGGCCGAACGGCTTGGTCTCGATCTGCGGCGTTCGCTGATCGTCGGCGACAAGCCGGCCGATATGGAGGCGGGGCAGCGCGCCGGCCTGGCGCGCGGCTGGCTGGTCGACGGCGAAGGCTCCGACCGGGCAGGCTTCAAAATCTCCCCGCTGCGCCACCGTGACGACATGGACGGACTGCTGGCCGCGATACGATCGCTCTAGGCATTTTCAGTCCGATTCAAGATCCGGCGTTATGCCGCTGTTTTCCGTTGTTTTTGGCCGGAGGCCGGGTGCGCCGCTGCTGCCGGTCAGGCCGGAAATGCGACCAGGCCTTCGTCCTTGACACGACGGATGGTGAGCGCGGTGCGGACCGTGTCGACATTCGGCGCCGAGGCCAGTTCCTCGATGACGAAAGTCTGGAAGGTGCCGAGGTCGCTGGCCACGCAATGCAGCAGGAAGTCGGACTCGCCAGAGACCATCCAGGCGTCGCGCACGATCGGCCAGCCGCGCGTGCGCTCGGCGAAGGTCTTCAATTCGGCGTCGGCCTGGTGATGCAGGCCAATCAGGCAGAAGGCGACGACGTCCATGCCGAGCGCCGGCGCGTTGAGCAGGGCGCGGTAGCCGCGAATGATGCCGGCCTCCTCCAGCCGCCGGACACGGCGCAGGCAAGGCGGCGCCGAAATGCCGACGCGGTTGGACAGCTCGACATTGGTCATGCGCCCGTCTTCCTGCAGCTCGCGCAGGATCTTCCAGTCGATGGCGTCGAGATCGGCTTTGAGCGGCATGGTCGACTTTCGTGCGCGCAAGAATCTTTCGTGATTTTGTAATTAGACTTTCCGATGCATGCCATCCCTCTGTCAGACGATTTTTGACGGAGGGCGAGAGATATTGCCGGATATGCCGCCGCAGCTTTCCGGGGACGAATGCCAAGTCGCCTTGCTGGCGCCGCGGGCAGCACTTACATTACGCGCGATATCGGGCGGGATTTCCTCAATCAAGATCCTTGGCTGCCCTCAGCAGAGAGCTTTCATGACCACCAAGCACGCGCCAGTCCTCATCATCGGCTCCGGCCCCGCCGGCTATACCGCGGCGATCTATGCTGCCCGCGCCATGCTGAAACCCATGCTGGTCGCCGGCCTGCAGCAGGGTGGCCAGCTGATGATCACCACGGATGTCGAAAACTATCCGGGCTTTGCCGATCCAATCCAGGGCCCCTGGCTGATGGAGCAGATGCTGAAGCAGGCCGAACATGTCGGCACCGACATCATCAACGACATCATCACCGAGGTCGACCTCAACGTGCGGCCGTTCCGGGCCAAGGGCGATTCCGGCACCACCTACACCGCCGACGCGCTGATTATCGCCACCGGCGCGCAGGCGAAATGGCTGGGCATTCCCTCCGAGCAGACCTTCATGGGCTTCGGCGTGTCGGCCTGCGCCACCTGTGACGGCTTCTTCTATCGCGGCAAGGACGTCGCGGTGGTCGGCGGCGGCAATTCGGCGGTGGAGGAGGCGCTGTATCTCTCGAACCTCGCCAAGAGCGTCACCGTCATTCACCGTCGCGGCGACTTCCGCGCCGAGCGCATCCTGCGTGAGCGGCTGCTCAAGAAGGAGAACGTGCGCGTCATCTGGGACACGGTGGTCGATGAGATCACCGGGCAACCCGGCAAGGCGCCGCTGCCGCCTTCGGTGGAAGGCCTGAAATTGCGCAATGTGTCGACCGGCGAGGTAACGCGGCTCAAGGTCGACGGCGTGTTCGTAGCGATCGGCCATGCGCCGGCGGTCGAGCTGTTCGTCGGCAAGCTCAAGCAGAAGCCGAACGGCTATCTGTGGACCGCGCCGGACTCGACCCGCACCGACGTGCCCGGCGTGTTCGCCGCCGGCGATGTCACCGACGACATCTACCGCCAGGCGGTGACGGCGGCCGGGCTCGGCTGCATGGCCGCGCTCGAGGCTGAAAAATATCTCGCCGGGATCGAGGTACATCGCGAGGCGGCGGAATAACGAAACGGCTGAGAAGAGCCGTTTAAAAGCCTGATTTTTCATTCAGACGCCAGAAAACGACACGAGGGGAAATCATGGCGCTGGACTGGGACAAGCTTCGCGTGTTTCACGCTGCGGCGGAGGCTGGGTCGTTCACCCATGCCGCCGAGACGCTGCATCTGTCACAGTCGGCGATCTCGCGGCAGGTCAGCGCGCTGGAGCATGATGTCGGCGTGCCGCTGTTCCATCGCCATGCGCGCGGCCTGGTGCTGACCGAGCAGGGCGAAATGCTGTTCCGCACGGCGCATGACGTGCTGATGAAGCTGGAGACGATAAAGTCGCGGCTGACCGAGACCAAGGACCGGCCCTCCGGCGTGCTGAGGGTGACGACCACGGTTGGGTTGGGTGCCGGCTGGCTGACCGAACGCGTGCAGGAATTCATCGAACTCTATCCCGAGATCAGCCTGCAGTTGATCCTCGCCAACGAAGAGCTCGACCTCACCATGCGCCAGGCCGACTGCGCCATCCGGCTGCGTCAGCCGCAGCAGCCGGACCTCATCCAGCGCCGCCTGTTCACCGTGCATTTCCACCTCTACGCGGCGCCGTCCTATATCAGCAAATACGGCAAGCCGGCCTCGATCGCCGAGCTTCGGAACCACCGGATCGTCACCTTCGGCGTGCCGGTGCCGTCGCACCTTTCTGAGCTGAACTGGCTGGAGACGGTCGGCGATTTCGAGAACGGGCAAAGGGTGCCGACGCTGCAGATCAACGACATCTTGTCGATCAAGCGCGCGGTGCAGGGCGGGGCAGGTATCGCCATGCTGCCCGACTATGTGATCTCCAAGGATTCAGGCCTGATCCAGCTCCTGCCGGAGACGGAGGTGCCGTCCTTCGACACCTACTTCGCCTATCCGGACGCGATGAAGAACCAGGCCAAGCTGCATGTCTTCCGCGACTTCATCATCGCCAAAGCGCGCAGCTGGTCTTACTGAACTCGCCCCTTCCGACAGGTTTCTGCGGTCACCCACGCCATGGTGTCAGCCGCGGCAGCCAACCCGGGACGGCGCGGCGGTAGGCCTCGTATTCGGCGCCGTAGCGGCGGGCGAGCGTCGGCTCTTCGTAGAGCCTGACGAACGAGACCATCGCGGCGCCGACGATGGCGCCGTAGGCGAGGAGCGCCCAACTCGAGAACAACAGTGCCTGGCCGAGGATGATCGACAGCACGGCCACATACATCGGGTTGCGCACGTGACGGTAGATGCCGCCGACGACCAGCCGTTCGGTCGGCGCCACCGGGGCCGGCGTGCCGAGGCCTTCGAGCGCGAAACGGGCGAAGGCATGCAGCAGCACGGCTGCGGCTCCCGCGACCAGCACCCAACCCACAGGGACGAAGCCCGGCACCATCGACAGCGGCAGGCGGTAGTGGTCCGTCAGGAGAAAGGGCGCCAGCCCCGCGACGACACCGGGCGCCGCGACGAGGAACAGTGCGCTGCCGGCGATTGCCGAAAATGTTCGCATCAAGCGCTCCTGCCGCAAAAATGGACTTAGGCTGCTCGAATCCACATCATCAGGCGTTTTCCCAGTTTTCACGAGACAATCGACACAGATTCGAAGCTTGGCAGCGACTTTGAGTTGGCGGCGCGGTCGATTCCGGTGATTTTCCTGGTCCTATCGAGCCTGCGCAGAGGTTGGACCACAGCCTCGGTCTTTTTGCATGCGTGTGTTGCAAAATAGATGCTTGTTTCTTGGGCATGATGAGCACATATATAGATCATCTCCTGGGCGCGTTCTCCTCCCATTAGCGCCCTCGAGTGTTCCCCTCTGGAGGTTAGCCTCAACAGGCACTTCCAATCAAACTCAGCCGGATCTTTATTGATCCGGCTTTTTTGTTGCCTGCAGTCCACAGACGCGGCGGAAAATCGATCGGCACTGCCACGTAACAGTGACATGTAACCTCTGGTAACATGGCGAAGACGCACTCCATCGATTAAGCAGATCATAGGACGCGGTTTGGTCGGTCCGGGAGATGGGGGCATCACTCGGACGGACCGGGCTCAGGCGGCTACCGCGTCCGAACCATTTTTCCTGCTGCGGCGGACCTGCCGTTTGCCTCCCAGGAAGACGGTCCGCAATAAGAAACGGCGTCCGGATCATCCGGGCGCCGTTTTTCGCGTCTGCCACAACAAGTCCCTTTCAGGCAGCCTTGCCGTTGGTGTTCATCGCCTCGTCGGCCAGCCGGCCGGTAAGCTCGGCCATGTGGTCGAAGGCTGCCCGGTAGCTGGCGACGCCGGCGGTTGCCGAGCGCAACTCGATGATCAGGTCGCCGATCTCGGCCTGCGGCATGGTCGCCTCGACGACATCCCATCCGGGCCAGTCGGGCCGCGCATCATAGCCGAGGATCTGGCCGCGCCGCTGCGGGATCAGCGCGATGATCCTCGACGTCGCGTCGGACGGCGTGACGATCTCGACCTTCATCACCGGTTCGAGCAGCACCGGCGAGCAGGCAGCCATGCCTTCCTTCATCGCCAGCTTCGCCGCCATCTGGAAGGCCATGTCGGAGGAGTCGACGGCATGATAGGAGCCGTCCGAAAGGTTGACGGCGACATCGACCACCGGGAAGCCGAGCGGCCCGGATTTCAGATAGTCGCGTACGCCTGTCTCCACCGACTGAATGTAGGTCTTCGGCACCACACCGCCGGTGATGGTGTCGGTGAACTGGAAGCCGGAGCCGCGCGGCAGGGGCTTGATCTCGATCACCACGTCGCCGAACTGGCCGTGGCCGCCGGACTGCTTCTTGTGGCGGCCGCGCTGCTGGGCCGGTTTGCGGATCGTCTCGCGATAAGGCACGGCCGGGGCGTGGCCCTCGACCGGGATCTGGTTCTTGCCCTCGAGCCGCTCGCGCACGACCCGCAGGTGCATTTCGCCATGTCCCGACAGCACGGTCTCGGCGGAGTCCTGGTTGTGGCGCAGGCTGAGCGAGGGATCTTCCTCGGCCAGGCGCTGGATGGCGGCCGACATCTTGACCTCGTCCTTGCGCTCCTTCGGCCGCAGCGCGAAGGCGAACACCGGCTGCGGCGGCTCCAGCGTGACCAGCGGCTTGCTGCCGCCTTTGACCGAACTCAGTGTCTGGCCGGTCTTGACGTTGTCGAGCTTGCCCAGTGCAACGGTGTCACCGGCCTTGGCGGAGGCGAGCTTCGACTGGTCCTTGCCGAGCATCTTGTAGATGCCTGAGACCTTCGCGGTTTCGCCGTTCGACAGGAAGAGCTCGGCCGCGTCGGCGACCTGCCCGGACAGCACGCGCGAGACCGACAGCTTGCCGCCGTGCGCGGTGTGGATGGTCTTCATCACCTGGACCACGGTCTGGTTGCCGTCGGGGGCGCCAAGGCGCTTGCGCGTCGCCTCGATGTCGGGCGCGTCGTGGCGGATCGCCTTCAGTAGGCGCAGCACGCCATTGCCCTTCTCGGCGGTGCCGATCAGCACCGGCGTCACCGCGCCGGCGCGCAGATCGGCGGCGAGGTCGTCGAAGATGGCATCCTTCGGCGGCTCGATCTCCTCGAGCAACTGCTCCATCAACTGGTCGTCATGGTCGGCGAGTGTCTCCAGCATGGAGAAGCGGGCTTCCAGCTCGCGCGCCTTGTCGTCGCTTGGGATGTCGGCGACCTGGCTTTCGGCATATTCGCGGTAGACATAGGCTCGCTCCAGCGCGAGATCGATCGAACCGATGACGACACCGTCCTTGCGCAGCGGAATCTGGCGCAGCAGCAGCGGCACCGAACTTGCCGGCTGCAGCATCTTCAGCGTGTCGCGCACGCCGGCGATCGCCTTGTCGACCTTGTTCAGGAACAGGATGCGCGGCACGCCGAGGTCGTCGAGCTTGCGCATGATGAGCTGCAGCGCGGGGATCTTCTTCTCGTCGGCTTCGGCAACGACCACGGCGGCATCGCAGGCGGCGAGCACCGGTTCGGCCTCGAAGGCGAACTCGATCGAGCCGGGGCAATCGACGAAGGTGAGCTGCTCGCCCATGAATTCCGTGGTGGCGAAGGTCGCCTCGACGCTCATGGCGTGGGCGCGGGCCTCGGGCGAATGATCGGAAACGGTGCTGCCCGATGAAACGGGATTCTGGCGGGGGATGGCGCCCGTTCGGGCGAGGATTGCTTCGAGAAGTGTCGTCTTACCGCTTGCGAAGGGACCGACTATGGCAATGCATTTCGGTCCCGTGCGTCGTCCTCCGGCGCGAGTACCCATGGCTGACCTCCACTCAGGCGTTTCCCTGGGAGCGGCGGCCGGCCTGTTCGGCCGTCGCGGGCGGGGCTTCTTTTCAATCGCCACCTGCCCAAAGCCATCGTCCCACGGGTTTGCGGGGAGGGCAAGGGAAATAGGAAATTCGCCGGCTTTGCACTCTCAGACGCTCAGGGCACGCGCCCTGGCGTCGGGCGGCAAAGAGGGCGTCCGCCTTGTCGCGCGGCGCCGGCCTGCCGAAGAAATAGCCTGGAAATGGTTGCGGTCGTCGATCGCGACGCCGGTGCCTCAACCGGCCCGGCGCCGGGCCGGTTGAACACGATCCGCATCCTGCGCCGCGACGTTTTCGGCGAAGCGCGACAGCATCGGATTGAACAGGTCCGGGCGCTCCCAGAAAGGCGCATGCCCGGCGCCCGGGACGACGTGGCATTGCTCCCACAGCGTGCCGCAGTCCAGCGTGTCGAAGTAGTTGAGCCGGATGAACGGGTCATCCTCGCCGTTGACGATCGCGACGGGGAAGGCGGCCGCTTCGACGACCTGCTTCTGGTCGGCGCCCTTGCCTGCCATCATGGAGCGCGCCACCACGACGCGCAGCCGGCCATCCGTGCGCAGGATGGCGTCGCGGAACGACGGGTCCGCGCTGTCGCCGAAGCACAGCTTCTCGAAGCGTTCGGCATCGCGTTCGGAATAGAGCTTCTTGGAAGCCAGCAGCATGTCCCAGTTGGCGTGGAAGCCGCGCAGCATGCCGAAGAAGCCTTTCGACACCGGCGGCGCGCCGGTCAGCATCAATCCGTGGACGGCCGGGTGGAAGCTGGCGAGCTCGATGGCGACATGGCCGCCGAGCGACCAGCCGTAGACGATGGCGCGGCCAATGCCCATGCTGTCGAGGAGCTCGGCCGCCGATCGCGCCAGGCCGGTCAGCGTATAGTCCGTCGCCGGGTCGGCGGCATCCGAGGACTCACCGTGGCCCGGGAGATCGAAAGCGATCAGCCGGTGGGCATCGGCAAGCGGGCTGTCGAACTGGCGGGCGAACACGGCGCGCGTGGCGCCGGACCCGTGGATCATCACGATGGGCATGCCGGGGCCCGCCGATTCGCTGACGCGCAAATCGGCCTGCGGGGTGCGGATCATACGCTCGGCAACGGCCATGGTGCATTGAACCTCAGGATTGTATGGCGGCCAATATCGCATTCCCGGGTCTACGCGGGCTTTAAGTTTCTGGTTAAGAAAGGATTTATCTGCGGCCACCGGTTATAGTGGCCCACGAATCTTTGGTGGCGGGCATGGAATTTTGACGATGGAACGCGGGCTCGACCTTCTTGTCTCGATCATCGGCATCGCCACGGTCGGTCAATATCTGTGGTCGATGCGCGCCCATTTCCAGTCGTCGGCCATGTCCTCGGGCGCGAAGATAATCTCGGTGGTCGTGGCCGCGACGGCACTGTTTTTCCTGGCGATCATCTGGATCCTGCCGCAGCCGCCATTAGCCAAGATCGTCGGGCTGATGATCCAGCTGGCGAGCTCAGCATTGTTCTGGTGGGCGATTTCGCGGTCGCGCAAGGCGCGGCTGCGCTTTGTTTTCGACGCCGACAATCCGCATGGCCTGGTGACCGACGGACCCTTCTCCTACATCCGCCACCCGTTCTACACGTCCTACATCATCTTCTGGGCCGGCTGGGGTATCGCGACCTGGTCGATCTGGGCTGTGGTGCCTGTCGCCGGGATCTTCGTCCTCTATCTGATCGCGGCACTGGACGAAGAGAAGAAATTCTCGCGCACGGATCTGGCCGGCGCCTATGATGCCCATCGAAATCAAGCGGGCCTGTTCTGGCCGCGGCTGCGATGGTGACGCCGCCGTCATCGATGCGTGGCTGACGCTCTTCGCGTGCGTCATCCGGCCACCCGTGAAGCGGTTGTGCCGGGAAGGGCATCGGAGGAAAGTGCTGCCACAATGGCGCACCATGGCGGTGTCGCCGCCGACGTGCCATCAGTTCGAGGGTTGAGACGATGAAGATCATTGCTTGCGGCAGCGTGCCGACAATCATCGCACCGGAAAAGTATTTCACCGGCCGGGTGCTGCAGACGCCGATCATCGAGAAGGAGGCGCCGGCGCGGCTCAGGGCCACCCTGGTCAGCTTCGAGCCGGGTGCGCGCACCAACTGGCACACGCATCCACTTGGCCAGACCCTCTATGTCACCTCGGGCGCCGGCCGCGCCCAGACATGGGGCGGACCGATCCAGGAGATCAAGGCTGGCGACGTCATCGCGTTCGCGCCCGGCGAAAAGCACTGGCACGGCGCCGGCGCGAACACGGCGATGACGCACATCGCCATGCAGGAAGCGCTCGACGGCGTTCATGCCGACTGGCTGGAGAAGGTCAGCGACGAGCAGTATGGCGGCTGAGCCCGCCCAAGAAAAACCCCGGCCTTAAGCCGGGTTTTTCGTCAATCAGGTCAGCGAGGCAGTGAAACGCTGGATGCGCGTGCAGGCCTCTTCCAGCAGCGTCTCCGACGTGGCGTAGGAGATGCGGAAGTTCGGGCCGAGGCCGAAAGCCGAGCCGAACACCACTGCCACGCCCTCGGCCTCGAGCAGTTCCGAGCAGAAGGTCTCGTCGCTGTCGATCGCTTTGCCGGCCTTGGTCTTCCTGCCGATCAGGTCGGCGCAGGACGGGTAGACGTAGAAGGCGCCCTCCGGCGAGGGGCAGGAAATGCCGCGCGCCTGGTTGAGCATCGACACGACAAGGTCGCGCCTGCCCTGAAAGATCGCCTTGTTCTTCGCGATGAAGTCCTGCGGGCCATTCAGCGCCTCGACCGAGGCCCATTGCGCGATGGTGCAGGCGCCGGAGGTCTGCTGGCCCTGGATCATGTCCATGGCCTTGATCAGCGGCACCGGGCCGGCGGCGTAACCGATGCGCCAGCCGGTCATGGCATATGCCTTCGACACGCCGTTCATGGTCAGCGTGCGTTCGTAGAGCTTGGGCTCGACCTCGGCGATGGTCCTGAAGACGAAGTCGCCATAGGTCAGGTGCTCGTACATGTCGTCGGTCAGTGTCCAGACATGCGGATGCTTGAGCAGCACGTCGGCCAGCGCCCTGAGCTCGGCCTCGGTATAGGCAGCGCCCGACGGGTTGGACGGCGAGTTCATCAAGAGCCATTTGGTGCGCGGCGTGATCGCCTTTTCCAGCACCGCCGGCGTCAGCTTGAAGCCGTTGTCGATCGAGGTGTCGGCAAACACCGAGGTGCCGCCGCAGATCGCCACCATCTCGGGATAGCTCACCCAATAGGGGCGCGGGATGATCACCTCGTCGCCTGGGTTCAGCGTCGCCATGAAGGCGTTGAACAGGATCTGCTTGCCACCGGTGCCGACGATGGTCTGCTCCGGCCGGTAGTCGAGATTGTTCTCGCGCTTGAACTTCCTGGCGATGGCCTCGCGCAGCGGCGCGATGCCGGATACCGGCGGATATTTGGTCTCGCCACGGCGGATCGCGTCGATCGCCGCGTTCTTGATGTTGTCGGGCGTGTCGAAGTCCGGCTCGCCGGCGCCGAGGCCGATAACGTCACGGCCGGCGTTTTTCAGCTCGCGCGCTTTCTGCGTCACCGCGATGGTCGCGGAAGGCTTCACGCGGGAAAGGGCGTCGGCAAGAAAGGCCATGACCTGATATCTCCAAGGGGCGGCGCGGCCAGGAGCGGCCGCGGCGCCTCTCATGTCGCATCATCCGGCCAAGCGCAAGCATTCTCGAATGAGTCAGGGGTCAAGCAGCCGTGACCGGCTTCGCCTCGGCAACAATAAATTCATCAACGGCCGCTAAAACCCCTGTTGGCAGGATCGCAAGCCAACTCCGCCAAGTCTTGCCGAGCGAGGAACCCTTGTCGCGTAGTATCGGGCTCGCCCACATCATCCGTCATGATGACGGCACCTCCAGCGGTGTCTGGGGCATCTATACGCTGCAGAGCGCCTTTCAGCCGATCTTCGCCTTCGGGCAAGGCAAGCTGTCGATCGTCGCGTTCGAGGGGCTGATCCGGCCGTTTCGCGACGGCGAGCCGCAGTCGCCGATGAGTTTCTTCAACACCTGCCCGGCGGGCGACCGCCTGCATATCGAGGCGCTGACGCGGACGCTGCACCTGCTCAACGCAGGCGCCTGCCTGCCGGAAGAGGCGTCGATCTTCATCAATTTCGACCCGTCGGTGTTCACCGACCGCGCCATCGCAGACAACGCGCTGCGCGACATGCGGCTGGTGCTGCACGAGGCCGGCATCGACCCGCGCCGGATGGTTTGCGAGGTGACCGAACAGAAATCGGCCTCGCAGGAAACGCTCTACAGCTTCGTCGAGGCGCTGAGAGCCAACGGCTTCCGCATCGCTGTCGACGACTACGGCGCCGACGAATCCGACATCAACCGGATCAAGGAACTCAAGCCCGACATCGTCAAGTTCGATGCGCACTGGATCACGCAACTGATGGAGTCCGGCGCCGGCTTTGCCCTGTTGACCACCATGGTGAAGAGCTTCGAGGAGCAAGGCATCCGCACTGTGTTCGAGGGCCTCGAGGAAGGCTGGCAGCTCGAGCTCGCCGAGAAATCGGGAGCCTCGATGGTGCAAGGCTTCGTGCTGGCGCGGCCGGAACTGGCGTCGACCAGCTTGCGCGTGTTCGGCAAGGGCGTAGAGGCGCCCTCGGCAGTGACAGGCAGTAGCGATGCGCCGGCCAGTTCGGGCGCCGCGCCGGCGCCGCGCCCGGCGCGGGTGTTCGGACGCAGGAACGCCTCGTGAGCGTTTGGCCGGACAGGCGGCGCAACGCCGCCGAGGCTATCTTTGCCGACGAGATCGGCATCGAGTACGGCGTCTATGGCGACTTCCGGCTGAAGAGCGCCTATCAGCCGATCTTCGCGCCACGCGGCCACTCGCTGGCGCCGGTCGCCGTCGAAGCGTTGATCGAGGCGCAGCGCGACGCAAGGCCGGTCGCGCCGCCGGTGTTCTTCGGCAGCCTGCCTGCGGCAGACCGCCTGTTCGTCGAGACGATGTGCCGGATGCTGCATCTGAGGAACTTCCGCAACATCGGCGTCGAGGGGCTCGACCTGTTCTTCAACTACAATCCGCTGATCAACGACCATCTCGGGCGGGCGCTTGCCGAGATCCGGCTGATGACCAGGCATCTCGCCGAACTCGACCTCTACCCAGGCATGCTGGTCTGCGAGATCACCGAGCAGGCGGCCAACGACAAGGTTCTGATCAGCCTCGTTCGCGAGATGCGGCGCGACGGCATCCGTATCGCAATCGACGATTTCGGCACCGGACATTCGACCGAGGAGCGCATCGCGCTGCTTGCGCCCGACATCGTCAAGATCGACGGCGCCTGGTTTGCCGAGTTCTGCCGGCATGCCGCCGCCGAGCGCTTCTTCCGGCCGCTGGTCTCGATGCTGCATGATCGGGGCGCGAAGGTGCTGGTCGAGGGCATCGAGCAGGCCGTGCATCTTCGCGTCGCGCTCGACGGCGGCGTCGACCTCGTGCAGGGCTACCATCTCGCCCGCCCGGCGCTGGCCGGCACGATCTTCAATGAGCAGCCACTCTCCACCGAGGCGCTGCTCGGCACGGAAAGCAAGGTCGTACCGTTGCATCAGCGGCGCTGATACTTCAGCCAAAACAAATCACTGGATGAGGCGGCTTCCGCCGCGCGATAATCGCGCGAGCCGGAAGGAGAAGCGATGATACTTTACAGCATGATCGACAGCGGCAATTGCTACAAGCCGCGCCTGTTGATGGCCAAGCTCGGCATTGCCTTCACCAATGTCGAGGTGAGTTCGCATACCGGCGACACCCGCAAGGCCGACTTCGTCGCCAAGAACCCCAACGCCATGGTGCCGCTGCTGGAACTCGACGACGGCAGGCGGATCGCGGAATCCAACGCTATCCTGCTCTATCTTGCCGAAGGCACGCGCTTCCTGCCGGCCGACAGATACGCGCGGGCGCTTGCCTACCAGTGGCTGTTTTTCGAGCAGTACAGCCACGAGCCCTATATCGCGGTGCGCAAGGCGTTGCTCACCTTCCCTGAGCGCGCCAGGGACGCGACGCCCGAGCGGCTGGCGCTGACGCTGGAGCGCGGCCACAAGGCGCTCGGCGTCATGAACAGGCATCTCGAAGCCAACGCCTTCTTCGCCGGCGATGGATACAGCGTCGCCGACATCGCGCTCTATGCCTATACGCACACCGCCGAGAAGGGTGGCTTCCAGCTCGACGCCTATCCGGCGGTGGCCGATTGGCTGAAGCGGGTGGAGGCCGATCCTGGGCATGTGCCGCTGGGTTGGTTGCCCTGAGTCAATTCCTTCGCGCGACGCTGGCGACTGGCGAAATCTTCGGCGTGGGCGTCCTTCTCCCGTTCACGGGGGAAGGAGGCGGCTTCATCGGTTTCGCCAATCGTCTGAAAGCAGGCAAATAAAAAGGCGGGATAAATCCCGCCTTCCCATTCCGGTAGCCTGATCGGGAGCGTTGGGCCGGGCTGGCAGCTATCTGCTGTTCCAGCTTGTCGGGTCTTTCCGCTCCGGCGCGCTTCTCGCGCGACCGTCAGTACATCCGTGACTTGCCGCGCGCCCCGAACCTTCGTCCGGCGCGCGCTATCGCCAAATCAGGCTGCCTTGCTCAGAGACCCAGCAGCGGACTTGCCGGTGCGGCGGTCCTGCTCGATCTCGAAGTTGATCTTCTGGCCCTCGACCAGGGTCGACAGGCCAGCGCGCTCGACAGCGGAGATGTGGACGAAAACGTCCGCGCCGCCCGCGTCAGGCTGGATGAAGCCGAAGCCCTTGGTGGCGTTGAACCACTTGACCGTACCAGTTGCCATTCGAAGTATCCTTCACATTTGCTTTAGTTTGACCGGACCAACGTCCGGCCGGTGGTATCGAAATTTTGGAGATAGACGTCAGCAAACGCGAAGATCGCGAGGCCCGATCGATCGGCCGAAATATCAATGCGATGCATATAGGCGGATTTTGCGCTGAAAACAAGACTGTGTGAGAAAGCGGGAACCGCGCCGCCGCCCAACGGCCGCCCCAATCGCGTGAAAAATTCGCAGCCGGCGCGCACCGCGAGGGAGGAACGAGTGGTTCTCGGGTGCCGGGTTTGGGAGAGGATCATGAAGACCATTCTGCTTGCCGCCCTGATGACGCTGATGGCCGCCGAGGCGCAGGCGATCTCGCGCTACGACCCGACCCGCATGAGCTGCGGCAGGGTGCAGGCGACGATCGCCAGCCAGGGCGCGGTCATCCTGCGCTACCAGTCGACGCGTGTTCCGGGACTGCCGCTTTACGACCGCTACGTCAAGGACGAACGCTTCTGCAATATGGGCGAGGTGAGGGCGCGGGCCTATGTGCCCAGCGCCGACGCGAAATCCTGCCCGGTCTTCATCTGCGAGCGGCCGGAATACAACCGGCACTTCCGCAGGCGTTTCCTGCAGAACTCAGATTAGCCATCCGTCACGTTTCGCGGGGGGTCTTCTCGCAGCCGGATTCAGTCCGCGTGCCTGGAACCAAAGCCGGGCCAGACAGTTCAGCTGTGACCTTGATGCGACGCTGGCGTGCCCGGCCGGCTGGGCAAGCGGCGATCTAGAGGAGTTCTCATCATGAAGATTTCGTCGGGATTTCGTTCAGTCGCGTTTGCCGTCATCGCCGCCGCGGGAGTCAGCCTTGCCGGCGCCGCGCATGCCGATAGCGGCACGATCCGCTTCGCCGTCTACAAGGCGGCCTTCTTCGTCGGCGGCTCCGGAGGCGAGGGCACGCTGACCTTCCATGGTCGCCGCTATCCCATCTCGGTCGGCGGCATCTCGGGCGGCCTCGCGTTCGGGGCTTCCAAGACCTACTTCCACGGCACCGTGCGCCACATTCGCCGCGCTCGCGATGTGGCTGGGGTGTATGGTGCGGCGGGCGGTGGCGGCGCGCTCGGCAAAGGCGCTCAGGTGATCGTCATGACCAATGACAAGGGCGCCCAGCTGGAGCTCTCCGGCAAGCAGGTGGGCCTGCAAATCAACGCCGATCTCAGCGGTATGAGCATCGGGTTGAAGTAAGGGCTCGGGCTCTTCAGAACCCGAACGAGGCCTGCGCCGACGGCGGCGGTCCGAGGCGCACGCCTTCCATGGCCAGCATCTTTTCCTTGGTGGCCGAGCCGCCGGGCGCCGAGAAGCCGCCGATCTTGCCGCCGGCAGCCAGGATGCGGTGGCAGGGGATGATCAGCGGCACCGGATTGGCGCCGAGTGCTGCCCCGGTCTCGCGGGCAAGCCCGTCATGGCCGGCGCGCCTGGCGAGCTCGCCATAGGTGGTGGTCTCGCCAAAGCCGAGCTTGCGCGCCGCATCGTAGATGGCGAGGCGGAAATCATCGATGCCGGCAAGATCGACCGGGACGCCGGAGAAATCGACGTCCTCGCCGGCGGCATAGGCCTTGATCGAGGCGATCAGGTCCACCACCCATTGCGGCTGGTCGGTCGAGCTTGACACGCCGCCATGGCGAAACAGCCGGCGCTCTACCGCCTCGCGGCTGCGCTCGGGCAGGCAGAGCCGGATCAGGCCCCTTTCGCTCCAGGCGATGCCCATGAATCCGATCACTGTTTCTAACACTGCGTGACCGGCTGTGATCGCGGATGTCTTTTCCATGCTGGGCTCCTTTCCGCAAACCGCGAAAAACGGCTACATGTACGGTACAGATAGGGAACAATATCGTAGCTTGCACCGGGTCCCGCCACCCGAAAACCATCGGATGGCCCAGATTGCCGGCCGAGAATCGCTGGTGTAAGGACTTCTTAACAACCGACAACCGGACCTGCAGGGCTTGGCAGCGAAAATCATACTCACCGCGATCGGCGTGCTCGTTGCAGCGGCCGGCCTGAGCGGCTGTACCTCGACTTCGCAGACGAAGCCCACGCCCGCTTTGGCGGCAGCCGCTACCCCTGTCGTCGAGGACGACACGCCGACTGTCGCGCTGCCGGAAACGGTCGCGGTGCTGCCGGAACCCTCCGGCCTTACCCCGGTGCAGGTTGCGGCGATGCCCGCCGATGCGACCGTGGCAACCGCGGGCATGGCGACGCCGGGCGAGCCCTTCCCGCCGCCCGCCCAGCCCGCCGCTTTCGCCGGATCGACGCCGCTTGCCGCGCAGCCCGCCGTGATGGCCGGCACCTCGCCGCTCAGCCCGGGATCGATCAAGCCGGCGCCTGCCTATGCGACCGCCGCGATGGCGATGCCCGTCACCGGCCAGTCGGTGAAGGCGGCGACGATGCCGGGCGTCCAGCAGGTCGCCTATGTCGTGCCGCAGAACCCGGCGCTGCTTGCCCCGCCCGGCGAGCCCGAGCCGCATGCCACCGGGCCGCGCGCCGAGATCGAGCGGCTGATCGAGAAATATTCCGTGCTCTATCAGGTGCCCATCGATCTGGTGCGCCATGTCGTCAACCGCGAGAGCACCTTCAACCCGAAGGCCTACAATCACGGCCATTGGGGGCTGATGCAGATCAAGCACGCGACGGCGCGCGGCATGGGCTATGACGGGCCGGCGAGCGGCTTGTTCGACGCCGAGACGAATCTCAAATACGCGGTCAAGTATTTGCGCGGCGCCTGGCTGGTGTCGGGGGGCGATGAAAAGCGCGCCGACCGGCTCTACCAGAGCGGCTACTACTACGACGCCAAGCGCAAGGGCCTGCTGGAGGCGACCGGCCTCGGCGTCGACCGCGCGCGCCGCCGCCTGCAGCCCGACGCCTGAGCGCGATGCCGCGTCCGCCGGCGCCTGACGACATCCGGCTGCGCAAGATCCTCGACGACGATCTGCCGCCGCCGCACTGGCCGGAAGGCTTTGTCATGCGCGGCTTCGAGCCCGCCGATGCGCGGGCCCTGCATGCGCTGCTCACCGAAGTGTTCGACGACGGCGCGGATGGTCCGTTCGAGGAATGGTGGCCGCGCATCTCCGATGACGCCGAGTTCGACCCGGCTTTGTGCTTCCTGGTCATCGACGCCAAGGGCTTGCTGGCGGGCGCGGCGCTCTGCTGGGCGACGGCGTTCGTCAAGGATCTCGCCGTGCATCCGCAAGCGCGTGGCCGCGGCATCGGCGAGGCGCTGATGCGGCAGGCCTTCATCGCCTTCCGCGATCGGGGTGCGGCCCATGTCGATCTCAAGACCAACACAGTCGAGAACGCCGCAGCCGTCCGGCTCTACGAGCGGCTGGGCATGATGCCGGTCGACTGGGAAGGCTAGGCGCCGGCTTCCGGTTTTCGCCGACGCCGTCCCGCTTTGGGTTGGGAAAGCAGGACGGCTCTGTGAAAAGCTTCACATTAGCCGCCGCTTGCAAATGCTAACCCAGCGTCATGTCACGCGGCCGATCGGGGTGTCGCACGTTGGCAAGGCGTTGGGGTGGGCTGCGCCGGCATGTGTCAGCCACTCCACGGCGGGTCCCGGGGCGGGTTCGGGGCCCGCTTCGCCGCGTCTCTCAGATGTCCGGCGCGTTGCCGATCCGGCGCTTGACCTCGAGCGCCCAGGCGCGACCCTCATCGCCGCCCCACAGCAGCCAGGCAATGTAGCCGGCCGACGGGTTCTGCTCGTTGCCGTAGTTCTTGCCGCGCTTGTCGACCTCGTGGCGGGCAAAATAGCTGACCATGCGCCTGATCGTCGATGGCGCCAGCTTCTGCCGGTTCTTCAACTCCGTCGCCCGCGCCACGCCGATCTCTGTGCCGCCGCGGCCGAACTGTTCGCGCAGCCTCAAGCCTTTGGTGGCGTTGTCGGCGACGATCTGCGGGCAGCGCAGGTCGATTTCGTCGGGTTCGTGCATGGTGTCTCCCCAAGTGTGTGTGCTTTTAGCCCGTGGATGGAATGCGGGGAAGCGGCGCGGATTCCAGCCCTTGCCTTCTCCCCTTGTGGGAGAAGGTGTCGCCGCAGGCGACGGATGAGGGGTGTTCCAGCGGAGTGAGACGCTTGTGTTCCCTGGAACACCCCTCATCCGTCTCGGCGCTGAGGCGCCGATCCACCTTCTCCCACAAGGGGAGAAGGCAAAGCCGCCGCTGGCGTTCCGCCGCTGCCGCGATAAGCTCGCTCCCAAACAAGGGAGATCGTCATGACCAAGGAAATCGTCGAAGTGCCGGTGCTGTCGGCGGCCGTGCGGGCGCTGGGCCTGCCGCTGTCGCTGGTGACCAAAGGCGCCGGGCTGGTCTTCGTGTCCGGCATGCCGCCGCTCGACATTGCAACCGGCAAGCTGGTCAAGGGTGACATCGAGGTGCAGACCGAGGCATCGCTGAAGGCGCTGAAACACTGCCTGGAAGCGGCGGGCACCTCGCTGGAGAGCGTGGTGATGGTGCGCATCTACGCCGCCAATTCCGGCTTCTACAGCGCCATCAACCGGGTCTATGCCAAGCATTTCCCCGAGAACCCGCCGTCGCGGACCTTCGTGCCGGTGGCGTCATGGCCGATGGAGTTCGATATCGAGATCGAGTGCGTGGCAGTGGGGTGAGGTTTTGCCCTAACCAATCACCGCCCATTTCTCTTCCCTCGTAAAATGATGTAAGAAATCACGGGCTTGGGAGGATGGAATGCTTCAGCGGATACGGATTCGAAATTTTCGGTCTGTCACTGACCTTACAATTGACTTGACGAAATTCAATATCTTTGTGGGAAGAAACGATACTGGAAAGAGTAACGTACTAAGAGCCTTAAATCTATTCTTCAATTCGCAAACAGATTTTCGACAGGATTTCGATTTCGCGCGTGACTTCCCAGTTAACGCCCGTGTTGGTCAAGGAAAGGCTCCTGAAACTCGTATAGATCTGACTTTAGCAATTCCTGAAGGATATTCGTATCCCGAGAGAGCTCGTGCTATCGAATGGACACGTAGATGGCGTAGAAACGAAGAAATTGAGGACGAACCTCAATTTCTTTTGACCGGCAATCAGCGCACCGAAATAAGTGGTCGTTCAAAAATTCACGCATACCTGGACAGCATCGACTATCACTACATACCTTCTTTAAAAGGCAAAGAATTTTTTACAGAACTGATGTCAGATATATATGATGTGCTTTCTGAGGTTTCAGAAGAAGACCTAAAGGTCGCTTCAAAACCTCTACAGGATGAGGTAGAAGTCATTCTGAACGAAGTGGCATCGGAACTAGAGGGTGTGCTGAAGGCTAGAAGCGACCCCAAACTCCCTACCAATCTCCGATCAGTCTTTCGTTTGATTCAATTCGAAGCCAAGGGAATCGACCTCGATCGCAGAGGTGACGGAATCAGAGTAAGGCACGTTCCTTCTCTAGTTAAATTCCTTTGTGATCTGAAGAGCCAGAGGTCGGGTCGATATAAATCCTTGCATATTTGGGGTTTGGAGGAGCCAGAGAACAGTGTTGATTTCATCTCTGCATTTGAGCTCCGAGATCAGCTATTAAGTATTACTGGAAATAGACAATTCCAGATTCTAATGGCGACGCACTCTCCGATTTTCTTTTCTCTAGAAGAAATGCCGGGTGTTTCAACCAGATTTTTTACGCAGAAAGAAGGCCAAACTGTTTTCTCCGAGTTGACAAATGACATCTCGGACGAGATGGGCGTGTTGCGCGTAGTTTATCCATACATAAGGAAGAGCAAAGACGAAATCGATATGATGAGAGCTACTCTCGATGAGATAAATAGTAAGATCGAGAGTGATATGGTTGATCCGTCTAAAAAAATCATTTTCGTCGAGGGCGATTCCGATGCGGCCGTCCTTAACTCCGTCAACGAAATTGTTGAATTGATCAAGGATGCGAAATTTGTCTCTGCAATAGGTGACAGTGGTGCGTGCGCAAACGCCGTTGCCGACAATGCAATTGCTTGGCACTTTTTGCAGAAAAATCGTCCACCGCACATGCGCGTAAAGGCAGTTGGTATCGTAGACGGGGACGAGGCAGGCCTGCAGGCCATAGAGCGGTTCCATTCGAGAATGGCTGGCGAGAGCAGCTATCACTCCAGAGTCGAAAAACTTAGACCTACGAAGGATATCGCGCAGGCCTATCGCAAATTGGGTTTTTCGCCGAACCTCGTTCTTGAGAGTCTATTTCCAATAACGTTGTGGGAGAAGGCTAAGGCTAAAGGTTGGTTGGAGCATAAAAGTAGCTCTCAAATATTTAAACTATGCAATGATGATATGAAAAATAAGATATTCCAAAACGGTTTGTCATCTGTTGAAGGTGAAGATTTGGCGATGTTGCCTATTTTATATGATATTAAGATTGAATATAAGAAGAAGTTTTCTGCATTTTTCGTAGAAAATTTGAAAGACGATTTTGATTTGGCCGAACCGTTCCGTGCGACGCTTTTGGAAATAAGAAGCGTGTTGAATAAGGGGCTTGTTTAGGACAATGTGTCAAACAGTTAAAGAAATATCTTTCCGAAATCCCCAGCGCTCAAGCGCTATATAGAGTCTAGATGGCTGGCGGCCAAAGTAATGGGATCCCTACAACGCGGGAAACGTTACCTGGTCACCCAAAATACTCCTGCAGCGGCGTGACCTCCAGGCTGCCCGCCCGCAGCGCCGCGATCGCCTCCGCCACCGCCGCCGCGCCCGACAGCGTCGTGTAATACGGCACCTTCTGCATCAGCGTGGCGCGACGCAGCGACTTCGAGTCCGATACCGCCTTCTGGCCGTCCGTGGTGTTGAAGACGATCTGGACCTGGCGGTTGCGGATGGCGTCCTCGATGTGCGGGCGGCCTTCCAGCACCTTGTTGATCTTTTCCGCCACCACGCCGTTCTCGGCGAGGAAGCGCGCTGTGCCGGAGGTGGCGAGCACCTTGAAACCCTGGCCGGCGAGGCGCTTCACGGCGGGCAATATGCCTTTCTTGTCCTCGTCGCGCACCGAGACGAACAGCGTGCCGGAGCGCGGCAGGTCGACGCCGGCGCCGAGCTGGCTCTTGGCGAAGGCGAGCGCAAAGTCGCGGTCGAGGCCCATGACCTCGCCGGTCGAGCGCATTTCCGGCCCGAGCAATATGTCGACGCCGGGGAAGCGGGCGAAGGGGAACACGGCTTCCTTGACCGCGATGTGGCCGGGATTGCGCGGGTCGGGCATCGGGCCGTAATGGGCGAAGGCATCTTCCAGCGTCTCGCCGGCCATGATGCGGGCCGCGATTTTCGCGATGGGACGGCCGATGGTCTTGGCGACGAAGGGCACGGTGCGCGACGCGCGAGGGTTGACCTCCAGCACATAGACGGTGCCGTCCTTGATCGCGTACTGCACGTTCATCAGGCCGCCGACATTGAGCGCGCGGGCCAAGGCAGCCGTCTGCCGCTCCAGCTCGTCGACGAGGTCTGAGGGCAGCGAATGCACCGGCAGCGAGCAGGCGCTGTCGCCCGAATGGATGCCGGCCTCCTCGATGTGCTCCAGGATGCCGGAGACGAAGGTCGCCTTGCCGTCGCAGAGGCAGTCGACATCGACCTCGATGGCGCCCGACAGATAGGTGTCGAACAAAAGCGGGTTCTTGCCGAGCAGCGTGTTGATCTGGCCGGTCTTGTCGTTCGGGTATTTCTGCTTGATATCCTCCGGCACCAGGCCGGGCACGGTGTCGAGCAGGTAGGTCTGCAGCATGCCCTCGTCATGGATGATCTGCATGGCGCGGCCGCCGAGTACATAGGAGGGGCGCACCACCAGCGGGAAGCCGAGCTCGCCGGCGACGAGGCGGGCCTGCTCGACCGAATAGGCGATGCCGTTCTTCGGCTGGGTGAGGTTCAGCTTGTGCAGCAGCTTCTGGAAGCGGTCGCGGTCCTCGGCGAGGTCGATCATGTCGGGCGAGGTGCCGAGGATCGGGATGCCGGCCTTCTCCAGCGCGTCGGCGAGCTTGAGCGGCGTCTGGCCGCCGAACTGGACGATGACGCCGACCAGCTCGCCGGACGCCTGCTCGGCGCGCAGGATCTCCAGCACGTCCTCCGCCGTCAGCGGGTCGAAATAGAGCCGGTCCGATGTGTCGTAGTCGGTCGACACGGTTTCCGGGTTGCAGTTGATCATGATCGCTTCGTAGCCGGCGTCGCGCAGCGCGAAGGCGGCGTGGCAGCAGCAATAGTCGAACTCGATGCCCTGGCCGATGCGGTTCGGGCCGCCGCCGAGGATGACGACCTTCTTGCGCGACGAGACCTGCGCCTCGTTGGCGAGGCTGCCTGCGAACGGCACCTCATAGGTCGAGTACATGTAGGCGGTGGGCGAGGCGAACTCGGCGGCGCAGGTGTCGATGCGCTTGTAGACCGGATGGACGTCGAGCTTTTCTCTGACCTTCTGAATCGCTTCCGCGTCGGTCTTCGTCAAGGACCCGAGGCGGGCGTCGGAGAAGCCCATCGCCTTCAGCATGCGCAGGTTCTCGGCATCCTGCGGCAGGCCGTGCTCGCGCACGCGCTCTTCCATGGCGATGATGCCGGCGATCTGCTCGAGGAACCACGGGTCGATCTTGCACATGGCGTGCACGTCTTCCAGCGAGGTGCCCATGCGGATCGCCTGCGCCACCATGCGCAGCCGGTCGGGCGTCGGCGTGCCGAGCGCGGCGCGGATGGCGTTGCGGTCGTCGACATGGCTGGCGGGCGCGGCGCCATGGCCAAGGCCGGGGATCTCGATCTCGTCCAGGCCAGTCAGGCCGGTCTCCAGTCCACGCAGCGCCTTCTGCAGCGATTCCTGGAAGGTGCGGCCGATCGCCATCACCTCGCCGACCGACTTCATGGCGGTGGTCAGCACCGGCTCGGCGCCGGGGAACTTCTCGAACGCAAAGCGCGGGATCTTCGTCACCACATAGTCGATCGATGGCTCGAAGGAGGCGGGCGTCGCGCCGCCGGTGATGTCGTTCTCCAGCTCGTCCAGCGTGTAGCCGACGGCGAGTTTGGCGGCGATCTTGGCGATCGGGAAGCCGGTCGCCTTGGAGGCGAGCGCGGACGAGCGCGAGACGCGCGGGTTCATCTCGATCACCACCAGGCGGCCGTCGGCCGGATTGACGGCGAACTGCACGTTGGAGCCGCCGGTCTCGACGCCGATCTCGCGCAGCACCGCGATCGAGGCGTTGCGCATCATCTGGTATTCCTTGTCGGTCAAGGTCAGCGCCGGCGCGACGGTAATGCTGTCGCCGGTGTGCACGCCCATCGGATCGATGTTCTCGATCGAGCAGACGATGATGCAATTGTCCGCCCGGTCGCGGACGACCTCCATCTCATATTCCTTCCAGCCGAGCACGCTCTCCTCGATCAGCACCTCTGTGGTCGGCGAGGCGTCGAGGCCGGACTGGACGATGTCGTAGAATTCGGCGCGGTTGTAGGCGATGCCGCCGCCGGTGCCGCCCATGGTGAAGGAGGGGCGGATGATGGCGGGCAGGCCGACATGGTCGAGCGCCTGCGCGGCGATCGCCATGCCATGGCTGATGTAGCGCTGCTTGCGGTCGCCTTCGCCAAGGTTCCAGCGGGTTTCCAGCGCATCGAGCGCGGCATCGAGGTTGTCGGGGTTCTCGGCCTTCAGCGCCGCGCGCTCGGCCTCATGCGTCTTGCGGTCGGCGTTCTTGACGTCTGTGGCGTTGGCCAGCATCGACTTCGGCGTTTCCAGGCCGATCTTGCTCATCGCCTCGCGAAACAGCGCCCGGTCCTCGGCCTTGTCGATGGCATGCGCATCGGCGCCGATCATCTCGACATTGTAGCGGTCGAGCACGCCCATGCGCCGCAGCGACAACGCCGTGTTGAGCGCGGTCTGGCCGCCCATGGTCGGCAGCAGGGCATCCGGGCGCTCCTTGGCGATGATCTTGGCCACAACTTCCGGCGTGATCGGCTCGATATAGGTGGCGTCGGCCAGCTCCGGGTCGGTCATGATGGTGGCCGGGTTGGAGTTGACCAGGATGACGCGGAACCCCTCTTCCTTCAGCGCCTTGCAGGCCTGGGTGCCGGAATAGTCGAACTCGCAGGCTTGGCCGATGACGATGGGGCCGGCCCCGATGATCAGGATCGACTTGATGTCGGTGCGTCTTGGCATGGTCTACGGGTTCCGTTCGGCGAGCGGCTTGCACGAAAAGCCGGGACGGGAGGACCCGGCCGGTTGTGCTTGCGATTCTGGTATCAGGCTAGGAGGGCCTTATAGGGAAGAGTTTTGCCGGATGTAACCCCGAAAATGAGGGAATAGGCAGTGTGGATTGGGCAGTAGAGTGCAGGGGGAGGTTCAGGCGCCTGCCGCCTATTCCCTACTGCCTACTGCCTAACACCTAGTCCCCAATTCCCCAGCGCTAGCTGGTCCGTGATCTCGAAGCGCTCGGAAACGCCGACACGGATCATGTTGAGGCTGCCCTCGCGGGTGAAGCGGAATTCGCCTGGCGAATCCGAGCCGGCCGGCAGGCCGCCATAGAAGGAGATGAGGCGCGTGCCGCCGTCGGGCCAGGTCACGGTGACATCGGCCTTGTCCGCGCCCTTGTGCTCGATCCTTGCCTTGCAGAGGGTCATCGGCTGGCCGACATAGCGGGCGCAGGGAATGCCGGTCCCGGCATCGTCGGGCGTTTGCGCCGGCTCGAGCCGCGCGACCGCCTGCGGCTCGGCCGGGGTCTCGCCGGGCCGTGGCGTCGGAAGCGGTATGCCCGGAGCAGGCGCCGCCCCCTCATCCGCGGCAGCGCCATTGTCGGCCGGCGCATCGGCCGCAGTCGATCCCGGGATTTCCCCGGTCGAAGCGTTTTCGCTCGCCGCGAAGGCAAGCCCATAGGCATCTTCCATCGCCGTCCACCCGATGGCGGCGGCGGATTTCGGTGCGCCCTGATCCACCTCGCCAAAGCGCGCCGTCAGGTCGGCTGGCGGCGCGGGAGCAACAGGCGCCTCCGTCGTTGCGGCGGCCTGCGACGGGTCCTCGGCCGGCACGTCGGCCACGGTGGCCGGATTGCCGGGGGTCAGATAGCGGGCCGGCGCCCATCCCTTCACCTGCGGGTTGTCGATTTGCTCGACCTTGCACCAGGGATTGCCGTTGACCTCGTTGCAACCGAAATTCTTCACGCTGGCGCCGCCGGGCAGGCGCCCTTGCACCCTGCCGATCGGCGACGCGGTGGCGCGGATGTTGAGAAGATCTTCCGGCGCGAGGCCGGTGACGATGGAGACGATGGTGGTGGACGGATCCTCGGCTCTCGCCGGCAAGGCCGTCGCCAGCAAAGCGGCGGCGGCCAGCGCGAGCAGTATCGTTCCTAGCGTATCCGTGCGGCTCATCACCTGGCCATGGCCGATAGGTTGCGTTTGGCGGACCGGCGCAATGGCACCGCCGCCTGCCGAGGCGGTCTTATAGGAGACGAGGCGGCGCCATGTCACCCTGAAAAATTCTCGGCTGGGTCAGCATGGGATGAGCAAGCTCAGCCCGCATGAGCAAGTTCAGCCTTGCATGAATCCGGTTCTGAGTGCGTGCGCCCATTCCGGCCGTCCCGCCTGTTCGGCCTGCCTTGCTGCCGCCTCGTGGTCGTAGTCGACGGCGATCGCCTCGAAGCGGTCGGGGCGGCCCTGCGCGCCGAGTTCGAGGATGCCGTAGCGCGCATGCGGGGTGCCCTGCTCGGAGACATGTGCCGGCGGCGTGTCGTCGTCATAGGCCGGGCAGCCGATGCTGCCGGGATTGAAGATCACCGGACCGCCTGGAATGCCGATCAGCTCGGTGCGGTGGCTGTGGCCGCACAGCACGATGCGGCACGCCGGGTCGAGCGGCTTCAGCCGCCGGCGGATCGCGGCCAGCGGCGCGCGCACCAGCTGGCCGTCGGTGATCGCATCGGCGAGGTATTTCTCGTCGTGGTAGGGGCGGGCGTGGAAGGCGACCACCCCGGGCGCTATCTCCAGCGTCAGCGGCAGGGCGAGCAGCGCCTCGCGCTGCGCGGCTGTCAGCCGCTCCTGGGCGTAGCGGTCGGACAGCCACATCGTGTCGTCGGCGGGGTCCTGCGCCACGCGGCGGTCATGGTTGCCGCGCACGGTCGGCAGGTTGAGCGCCTGCAGCCGTTCCATCGTCTCGCGCGGCCAGAGCGGTCCGGAGACGCAGTCGCCGAGATTGACGGTGAGATCGGCGCCGCCGCGGCGCTTCAGGTCGTCGAGCACGGCATCAAGGGCAAGTACGTTGCCATGGATATCGGCGAGGACGGCGATGCGCATGAAAGGCTCCGGGGATGAGACAGCGTTTCCTCGCCCCAGCAAAGCGCGGGAGAGGTGGCCGCGAAGCGGCCGCAGAGGGGGCTTTCGCACGCGATGCGGCGAGGGAAACGAAACTTCCTTGAACGGTAGGGAAGCGTCAAGGCCCCCCGCTCCGTCTCGGCTTCGCCGAGCCACCTCTCCCCCACTCTCGTGGGGGCGAGGAACCCGAGTTCCGGGAGGCCGCTTTACGGTTGGTGCCTAGGCGCCGATTTCGATGTCGCTGGCGCCGACCATAGGCAGCGCCTTGTCCTCGCCGGCGGCGGCAATGACGCTGTCGAGCAGGCCGGGGAAGCGGCGGTCGAGGTCGTCGCGGCGCAGCGTGATCATGCGGTTGGTGCCGACCGCTTCGGTGCGGGTGACGCCGGCCTCGCGCAGCTTGGCGAGATGGTAGCTGAGATTGGTCTTGGAGCCGAGATCGAGGAACTTGCTGCAGTTCATCGGCACGCCTTCCTTGCTGGCGAGAAAGCGCACGATGGCAAGCCTGGTCGGGTCGCCGAGCACGGCGAGCACGATCGGCAGGCTGATCTGGTCAGCATTGGGGTGGGGCAGTGTCATGCCCGAGAATTAAGCACAAACAGAGCCAACTTCAACGCGTCTCCTCCTGCGGCGGGTGCAAACGATCTGTTCATCACGGACCCTGTCCTGACACAGGGCTGTCAGCAGGGGTCAGCTATTTTCCCCTGGCTTCATTGACATCATGCCCTTCGATGTCCAATTGTTCAATAACTTTTGAACTAAAAGGACACTCCCAATGGACAAGCGGATCTTCTGGCTTGCGCTCGGATCGTTCGCGATCTCGACCGAGGGCTTCGTCATCTCCAGCCTTCTGCCCGACATCGCGGCCGATGCCGGCATCTCCGTTCCGCTCGCGGGCTCGCTGATCACCGCCTTCGCGCTCGCCTATGCGTTCGGCGCGCCGATCCTGGCGACCTTGACCGGCGAGTGGGACCGACGCCGCGTCATCCTGTGGACGCTGGTGTTCTTCGTGCTCGGCAATGTGGTGGCGGCGCTGAGCTCGTCCTTCGAACTGCTGTTGATCGCCCGCATCATCATGGCGCTGTCGTCCGGCCTGTTCGCCGCGACGGCGCAAGGCACGGCGGTGGCGCTGGTCGATGACCATCACCGGGCGCGCGCCATTGCCGTCGTCGTCGGCGGCACCACGGTGGCGGTTGCCGTCGGCGCCCCGCTCGGCGCGCTTGTGGCCGCTGTGGCCGGCTGGCGCGGCACCTTCTTCGCCATCGCCGGACTTGGCGCGCTGGCCGGCGCGATTCTCTGGTACCGGCTGCCGCGCGGCATCATCGGCACCAGGCTGCCGCTGAAGCGCAGGCTGGCGGCAGCTCTGCGCCCCGGCGTGATGCCGATCCTGGTGACGACAGCCCTGGCGCTGGTCGGCGCCTTCACCGTCTTCAGCTTCATCGCGCCGCTGGCCATCCAGAGCGGCGGCCTGAGCCCGCTGGCGCTGCCCGGAATGCTGCTCGCCTTCGGCGTCGGCGCCGTCATCGGCAACATTGCCGGCGGCCAGGCGGCTGACCGCTTCGGTGCGACGCGCACCGTCGCCTGGTCATTGGCGCTGAGCGCGGCGATGGTGGCCACCTTCTCGCTGATCCCGACCTTCCTGCCGCAGCATATCGCCGGACCGGCGATGATGGCCATGATGGTGCCCTGGGGCATCGTCGGCTGGGCGTTCCCGCCGGCGCAGGCGAGCCGCATCATCAAGCTGGCGCCGGACGCCGCCCCGATCGTGCTGTCGCTCAACGCCTCGGCGCTCTATCTCGGCGTGGCGCTGGGCGCAGTGGTTGGGGGCACGGTGCTGCGCTACGGCGTGCCGGCCGATCTCGGCCTTGTCGCGGCTATATTCCCGATCGTCGGCCTGGGCGTCGTGCTGGCCGGTCGCCTGGCGGCGCGCCCGGTGGCAATGCCGGCCGAGTAACTGCTTCAAAGCTGGATTTGGCGGCCGCTTCTTCAGAGCGAAGGAGCGGCCGCCGGCATTTCCAGATTGAGATCAGCCACCGCGTCCAGCGCCGCGCGCAGCTTCGCCGCCTGCTCGGCGCCGACCTTATCCTCAAACTGCTGCTGCGCCGCGCTCCACAGCCTGATCGCCTCGTCCAGTTTGACGTTGCCCTGCGGCGTCAGGCGCACGCGCTTGACGCGGCGGTCGTCCTTGTCGGCGAAGGTCTCGACATAGCCGTCGCGGATCAGCGGCTTCAGCGTGTGCCCGAGGGCCGAGAGGTCCATGATCAGCGCCTCGGCGATGGTGCCCATCGCTGGCTCGCTGCTGATCTGGATCTGAAAGAGCAGGCCGAACTGCGTGCCCTTCAAGCCCGACGGCGCCAGCGCGTCATCGTAGAAGCGGCCGAGGCTGCGCGCTGCGCGCCGCAGCGTCGCGTTGTTGCAGCGGCTAAATGCTGGCTTCTGGGCTCCGGTCATATTCGCTCCTTGCCGGCGAAAAGCTGCGCCGGCCTGTCAAAAAAATAGTTTTCGCCGTCGCCGTTGACAAGATGGTGGCATATACCTACTTCGACAAAAGTGGCATATGCCACTAAATTGAAATTGGATGACTTGGACCTGAGGCAAGGGCAGCCGCCCGTCTCGCTGGAGCAAAAAGGAACAGGACAATGAGCACGAAGGATAACAAGGGCACAGCCGTCATCACCGGGGCTTCCTCGGGCATCGGCGCGGTCTATGCCGACCGGCTGGCCGGGCAGGGCTACGATCTGGTGCTGGTGGCGCGGCGCGCCGACCGGCTGCAGGAGGTGGCGGGCAGGTTGCAATATGCCTACGGCCGCAAGGTCGAGACGATCGTCGCCGATCTCTCCGTTGATGCCGATCTTCGCCGTGTCGAGCAGGCGGTGTCGGCGGACGACAGCGTGACGCTGCTGATCAACAATGCCGGCATGGGCGGCCTGGAGACGATTGCCGACGCCGACGCCGATGCGGCCGAGCGTATGATCAAGGTCAATGTCGTTGCGCTGACCAGACTGACCCGCGCGGTGTTGCCGGGCCTGCTTGCGCGCAACCGCGGTGCGATCATCAACATCGCCTCGGTGGTCGCCTATGGCATCGCCGTCGGCGGCATCTACAGCGGCACCAAGGCCTATGTCGCCAACTTCACCGAAGCGCTGCAGAAGGAAGTCGCCGGCACCAATGTGAAGGTGCAGTCCGTGGTGCCCGGACCGATCCGCACCGAATTCTGGGATGCTTCCGGAATCAGCCTCGACAGGATCAACCAGGACTGGGTGATGAGCGCCGACGATCTGGTCGACGCAGCGCTTGCCGGTCTTGCCCAGGGTGAGACCGTGACTGTGCCCGGCCTTGCCGACCTCGCCGAACTGAACAACTATCTCGGCGCCAGGGATCACTTCTTCGGCAGCCTGTTCTCCGGCAAGCCAGCGGCGCGCTACGCCGTCTAGCCTCTCAGTCCCTCACGCTGGCCGCCACATCTGCAGGATCGAGGCGGCCAGCAGCAGACCGAGCACGATGTTGAGCACGCGCCATTGCCGCCTGGTTTTCAGCAAGCGGGCAAGCAGCGTGCCGGCCACGCACCACAGCGACAGCGAGAGCGCCGCGGCAAGCCCGAACACCGCGCCGAGCAGCAGCGCCAGCTGCAAGGGGCCGTCGGCGAGTGCTGCGAAGGAGGCGGCGGCGCCTAGCCCCATGGCCCAGCCCTTGGGGTTCATCCATTGAATGCCGGCGCCGCCGAAGAAGCTGTTCGGCCTGGCCATGGTGATGTCGAGATTGGGCGGGCCGCTGCGGCCGATCTTGACCGCCAGCCAGATCAGATAGAGCGAGCCTGAAATCTTCATCGCGAGCTGCAGGGAAGGCACGGCGGCGAGCAGGCCGGCAAGCCCCGCCGCGCCTGCCGCCGCCACCGAGGCCAGGCCGGCGGCGCTGCCGGCCATCAGCGGTACCGAGCGGCGAAAGCCGAACTGCGCGCCGGAGGCCGTCGACAGGGTGGTGGCGATGCCGGGCGTCGAAGTGGAGACCAGCGCGAACAGGACGAGGGGAAGAACGGTTTCGAACATGCAGGCTCCTTGCGCGGGAACCGACATGCTATGGCTTGCCGTATATCAGTAAATGCAATGTTTGATATGAGCGACATTAGCATCTATAATATGTCGATGATCCGCAATCTCGACACCGCCCTGATCCGCACCTTCGTCACCGTCGCCGAGAAGGCCAGCATGACGGCGGCGGCCAATGCGCTCAATCTGACGCAGGGCGCCGTCAGCCAGCAGGTCAAGCGGCTGGAGGATGTCCTCGGCTGCAATCTCTTCGAGCGCGACCGGCGGGGTTTGCGGCTGACCCGCTCCGGCGAGCGGCTGCTCGGCAAAGGCAAACGGCTGCTGTCGCTCAATGACGAGATCTGGGCCGAGATGGCTGGCGGCGCGGTCGCTGGGAAGGTTAGGCTCGGCGTGCCCTATGACCTTGTCGGCACATTGCTTGCGCCGGTGCTGAAGGCCTATGCCGAGGCCTATCCGCAGGTCGAGATATCGCTCCTTTGCGCCGCCTCGCCGGAGCTTGCGGCGGCGCTCGCCGCCGGCACCATCGATCTCGCCGTCATCGAGGAGCCGGTCGGTCCGTCCGCCGGCGAATGCCTGGCGGTCGACCGGCTGGTCTGGGTCGGCGCCAAGGGCGGCGTAGCGCACCGCAAACGCCCCTTGCCGGTGTCGATGGTGGCCGACACCTGCGCCTTCCGCCCGACGGTGCTTTCGGCGCTGAACGAACATGGGCTGGAATGGCGCACCGTGTTCGAGAACGGCAATATCGACGCGACGACGGCGACAGTGCGTTTCGATCTCGCCGTCACCACCTGGCTGGCGTCGACCGTGCCGGCAGACCTCGACATCCTGCCTTCCGGCCCAGACCTTCCAGCGCTGCCGAATTTCGCGATCAATTTGCATCTGCCGAAGCATGCCGTTGCGCCGGCGGCCCGGGAGTTTGCGGCGCATATCCGGGAAGGTCTGATGCGATGGTCGGTTGCGGCTTGAGGCCTGAAAGAACTTGGACACCTCTCCCCCCTCCGGAGGGAGAGGAAAGGTGCCAAGGCCGCCCCGCTACTTCCAGTTCTTGCGTCTCTCGAGCTCGGCCTGCGACGGCTCTTGCTGTGCGAAGGACCCGGTCTTGATCTCGCCGCCGCGTTCATAGGTCGCCATAATGACGCCCGTGCTCGAGGCCTGCGACTTGACAAGCTTGAAGGCGGCCGGCATCGCGCCATCGTCGAACAGCCGCTTGCCCTTGCCCAGCAACAGCGGGAAGATCATCAGCCTGATCTCATCGATCAGCCCGTTGGCGAGCAGGGTCTGGATCAGATTGCCCGATCCCTGGATGAGCAGGTCAGGTCCGTCTTCTTGCTTGAGGCGACGCAACGCCGCGACGATATCTTCCCCAAGCCATTGCGTGTTCTGCCAGGTGAGCGAATCCGGCCGATGCGTTGCCACATATTTGGTCGCAGGGTTGAAGGCATCCGCGATCGCATCTTGCTGATACGGCCAGTAGGCGGCGAAGATGTCGTAGGTTCTGCGGCCGAGCAGCAGGGCGAAGGGTTTGGAGAATAGTTCCTCCATCGCCACACCCGCCACCTCGTCGAAGTAGTGGAACGTCCAGCCGCCGAACTTGAAGCCGCCAACCGGATCCTCTTCCGGACCGCCCGGCGCCTGCATGACGCCGTCGAGGCTGACGAATGTGGCGGCGATGATCTTCCTCATTGGAACTCTCCCTTTTCGTGGTCCGCGCCATTGCGGCCGGATTTCGGCCTAAGGACGCATGGGCTTGCGACCGCCCGACAGCGGCCGCAAAATTCCTGCCGCTCCCCGCTCAGCGCGCTCATCCCCTGCCGCCGCCGACACCTCGCGACGAGAACCAGACCTCGCCGATGATGGCCGTGGCGGTGCGGTCCGGCGCCTTGTCGCTGATCGGCCAGATCGAGCGACTGCGCGCCGCCCTTTGGCGATCGGGGATTTTCGCCGAAGGGTCGGAGGCCGACGCGCCGACGCAAGGGATGAACCACGAGCCCATGAACGGATGGCAGGCAAAGCCCCGCTCGGTGCCGGTGACCAGCACGGCGAGGCCGACACGCTCGGCCGGACGCCACGGAAAGATCATGCGGCCGCCGGGTTTCAAAGCCTTCAGCCAGGCGGCGGGCGGCGCCACCACGCCGGCATTGACATAGATGATGTCGGACGCCGGCAGCGGGCTGGTGACGGCGTTGCCGTGGATGACGGTGACGTTGCCATAGGCCGCGAGGTTCCGCTCGGCCCGGGCGGCAAGTACCGCGTCCAGCTCGAAGGCGATGACCGCGCCGGGCGCGACCAGCTTCGCCAGCAGCGCGGTGTAGTAGCCGGTGCCGGCGCCGATATGGGTGACGGCCTCGCCGGGCCTCGGCGCGATCCGGCCGATCCACATGGCGTGCAGGCAGGGTTCGCCATTGTTGATGCCCTTGTCGGCGTCGAGCGCCACCAGCACGTTCTGATAGATGTGGGCGGGATCGGCGGTCGGCGTCGTAACCCTGCCTTCGCCAGCGATGATGGTCCACGGTCCGGGACCAAGGAAGGCCTCGCGCGGAACGGTGGCGAAGGCTTCCCCGAGGCGCGCATCAGCCGAGCCGGCATGAGCGGCCATCAGTCGGGCGTAGAATTCGCGGGCCTCAGCGGTTCCGGTCATGATGGTCTGAGAAGATAGCGCGGCCCGCGATTTTGTCGCGGTGCCGCGCGTCTAAGCGATATGCATGTCGTCGTCCCAAATCGCCGCGCGCTTTTGGCGACATGCATTGTTCTCAGCCGAAGCCGGCGATGGTGTCGTAGAGCAGCTTGAAATTGAGCACCAGGATGACGGCGGCAACCACCCAGGCGAGCAGGGCGACCGGGCGCGGGATGGCGAAATTGCCCATCTTCTTCTTGTCGGAGACGAACTGCACCAGCGGGATGACCGCGAAAGGCAGCTGCATCGACAGGATCACCTGGCTGAACACCAGCAACTGGCCGGTGCCCCTCTCGCCGTAGAGCGCGGTGACGAACACCACCGGAACGATGGCGATGCCGCGCGTCAGCAGGCGGCGCGCCCATTGCGGGATGCGCAGGCGCAAGAAGCCTTCCATCACGATCTGGCCGGCGAGCGTCGCGGTGACCGTGGAGTTGAGGCCGGAGGCGAGCAGCGCCACGGCGAACAGGATCGAGGCGATGCCGAGGCCGAGCAGCGGCGAGAGGAGCTCGAAGGCCTGGCCGATCTCGGCGACGTCCTGGTGGCCGGTGCCGTGGAAGGCCACCGCCGAGACGATCAGGATCGAGGCGTTGACGAACAGCGCCAGGATCAGCGCGATGGTCGAGTCCGTGGTTGCCCATTTGATGGCGTCGCGCTTGCCCCGGTCGGTGCGCTCATAGGCGCGGGTCTGCACGATCGAGGAATGCAAATAGAGATTGTGCGGCATCACGGTGGCGCCGATGATGCCGATGGCGATGTAGAGCATCGCCGGGTTGCTGACGATCTCGGTCGACGGCACGAACATCGAATGCAGGATCGAGCCGACCGGCGGCGCGGCGGCGAAGATCTGGATGGCGAAGCAGCCGAAGATGATGATCAGCAGCGCGATGACGAAGGCCTCGAGGTAGCGGAAGCCCTTGTTCATCAGGAGCAGGACCAGGAAGGCATCGAGCGCGGTGAGCATGGCGCCGCCGATCAGCGGAATGCCGAACAGCAGCTGCAGCGCGATCGCCGTGCCGATGACTTCGGCGAGATCGCAGGCGATGATGGCCAGTTCGCAAGCGATCCACAGCAGGAAATTCACCTCCCGCGGATAGTAGGCGCGGCAGGCCTGGGCGAGGTCGCGGCCGGTGGCGATGCCAAGCCGGGCGGCAAGCGCCTGCAGCAGGATCGCCATCAGGTTCGACAGCATGATGATGAACAGCAGCGTGTAGCCGAACTGGGCGCCGCCGGCGAGGTCTGTTGCCCAGTTGCCCGGGTCCATATAGCCGACGGAAACCATGTAGCCCGGGCCCATGAAGGCGAACAGGCGGCGGAACCAGATGCCGGTCTGCGGCACGGCGATCGAGGCATTGACCTCGCGCAGGCTGGGCTGCTCATCCTCGTCAGGCCGGGCAAAACGCCACGCGGATCTGGATATGGCTTCTGCGTCGGACATCGAGGATTTTCCGCTGGAAGGGGTCGAAAGGTACTCTTTATTTACGACATGGCTCAACATTATGCAATAGGCTATGTTTCATTGTTTATGCTTTTTGCGACGACGCCAATCGACAGGACGGACGGGGCGCAGACCCCGTTGCGCCCGCCGCGGAATGCAAATAAACGGCCAGATAGTCGGGGTCCGTGCTATGACTACGGACCCGATTCAACGTCGCGAGCACTTGGCTCGCGGTTAGCGTGGAGGAGCGCGCATTGGCGCTGAGGAACAGACCGGTTCGACGCGAAGAGCCGCTTCCGGACGCCGATGTCCATTCGGCGGGCTTCCGGCAGACGCGCGAAGCGCGCCGCAGCGCGCTTGTCGAGGACTATGTCGAGCTGATTGCCGACCTGATCGAGGACGGCAACGAGGCACGGCAGGTCGACATCGCCGCCAGGCTCGGCGTCGCGCAGCCGACAGTGGCGAAGATGCTGACCAGGCTGTGCGCCGACGGGCTGGTGTCACGAAAGCCCTATCGCGGCGTGTTCCTGACCGAGGCCGGCCGCAAGGTGGCGGAGGAAAGCCGCATTCGCCACCAGACGGTGGAAGCCTTCCTGCGCTCGCTCGGCGTCAGCGCCGAGACGGCGCGCATCGATGCCGAGGGCATCGAGCACCATGTCAGCGCCGAGACGCTCGAGGCCTTCCGCAAGGCGATGGTCGCGACGCGCTGAACCTCGCCAGCCGTCGACCTCCGCGGACGAAACTTCCGGAACCGTCATACGTCCAGAGCGTTGCTCTCCCGCGCGATCGCCGCGCCAAGGGAGGAAGTGATGGGCGTTGAACAGGCACCGACCGCAAAGGGCAAGCAGGCCGCAAAGGGACTGAGACAGGCGGCGGCAAAGGACGAGCGCAAGACGGAAGCGAAGACCGGCCGGCCACTGAAAAAGGGCGCCGCGCGGTTCGAAGAGCGCTCAAAAAGCTCCGACGGCAAGAGCGCCGGCACCAAGCAGAAGTCTTGATACTGTCTGCTGACAGCAAGTTCACTCTTCGGTGTCCTGCACCCAGCTGCGCGGATGGCCGTCGACGCGGAACTGGAAGATGAAATAGGGCGGAATGCAGGTGCCCTTGCCGGGCTTGGCCTCGGCCAGGTCTTCATAGCCGGCTGTGCAGATATAGTCCTCGCGGCAGGGATGCGCCTTGTCACAGGCGCGCAGGCCGGCGGTCTTGGTGAATTCCCTGGTGCAATATTTGTGATCCTTGCCGGAGCCGATGCAGTCGTTGAAGCCGGTCTTGGCGAGCCGCCCGCAACTCGCTTCCTCGGGGAGCTTGTCGCAGCTCGCCTTGCGCAGCATGCCGCCTGGGAAGCCGCCGGTCTTCTGCTCGGGATTGTCGTAGCGCTGGCGCGCCGCGCCGTAGCCGGCAAGCTTGATAGGCGGCTTCTTGTCCCTGGCCGGGTCGATGGCGCAGGCTTTGGCCGTCGCTGGTGAGAGGCTGCAATACTGGTCGCTGCCCCATGTCGACATCCGGATCTCGCCGAACTCGACGGGGTCGCCAACCGCGGTTCCGGCCTCGCTGACGCAGGTGCCGAAGCCCGGATGGATGGCGCTTTCGTGGACGCCGGCGCAGCGCAGGCCTTCGCCGCAAGTCCAGTCCTTGAAGCTTTGATCCGTGCCGCGATAGCAGATCGAGCCCCAGCCGTTGTAAAGGTCGGTGCCCTTCAGCGCGTCGGCGAATTTCGCGTCCGGGCGGGCTGCGAAACCTTTGCTGAAATCGGGATGCCGGCCGGCGGCGAACTGCTCGACAATGGCAAGGCGGCGCGGCAGGTCGGCGAAGAAGACCGCCGAGCCCGGCACGAAGACGGCGTTGCGCCGCGGCTCGCTGGCCGGGTCGGCGCCGGTATAGTGGAAGCCGGCGATGCCGTGCGTCTGGTGGCAGCCGGTGCAGCTCATCTCGTTGAGGCGCAGGTCGAAGCCGGCCACCGACTTCACGGTGCGCAGCGTGTTGCCCCTGGCGACATAGTCCCGCAACGCCTTGTCGACGGTGGCATCGTCGAGCAGGCCATAGGCGATGTTGTTCTGGGAGCGGGTCATGCCGCCAGGCGCCACGGAGATTGCGCTGGTCGCCAGGAATTTTTCGTCGATGACCAGCCGGCCGCGGTCGAGATCGTAGATGTTGCGGTCGGTGAGCAGCCATTTGGCGAAGGCCTGCCTGTCGGCGAGCACCGTCTTGCGGTCGATCTGGTTCTCCATCCGCGATTCCTGGAAGGTGGCGGTGGCCGGGTCCCATTTGAAGATCTTCAGCAGATATTCGGCATGGCCGCCGAAATCGCGGCGCGTCGAAGCCGACAGGCGCAGCACCTGCATGTTGAGCTCCAACCGCATGATCTGCGAGGAATTGAGCATCGCGCCCGACAGCGGGCCTTCGTCGGAGCGCAGCCAGGCCGCAAGCTGCTCGGGCGGAAGGTCTCTCCCGCCGGCGGCGAGCCAACGCTTGGCGACGTCAGCGCAGGAGACATCGGCGGCGCGCGGGCGATCCTTGGAGGCGCGGCCCGCTGCGACCGTCGGCTTGGCGTTGAACACCAGGCTCATCGTCAGCGGTAAGCGCGAGGAGACGCGCTCTCTGGGCTTCTCCTCGACCGAATAATGGAAGCGGTAGATCAGCCTGATCTCGCCGCATTCGGTGTGGCCGAGATAGCCGCGGTCCATGCGGTTGACGACCCCGGTGAGGTCCAGCGTCGAGCCGTTGTCGTCGATGTATTTCGGGTTGAACTTCTGGCTCGAGTCCTTCGACTTCGCCAGCGCCGCGACATAGGGGTCGGGACTTGCCGCGGGCTCGTCGGCGATCTCCTGCTTGACGGCGTTGCGCACCGGGGTCAGCGCGCGCACCGAAAACAGGCCGCGATTGTCGACATCGCGCGTCAAGCCGATCGCCGGGCCGAGCAGGCGGCTGATCGACAGACCGCCACGCTCGAGTGCCTGCAGGGTCTCGGCATCGGTGACGGCGACGCTGGAATCGAGCGTGACGGCATGCGCCGCTGCAACGCCGAAACCGGCGAACGCCAGCAAAAGCAGGAAACGGCAGATCGTCCGCAAGCGCCCCTCGCAACCCTTGTCCCGGTGGCATGCTACAGGCCTTGCCCTGTCTCGGCCAGAGCTGTGAAACCTTCATTCCAGCGCCATTCGTAAGGCGAAAAATACTGTGACTTGCCGCAACCATTGGGATAATTGTTTGTTGGGTCTGACGGGCACAAGTATGCCGTCCTGGCTGTTTGGAAATTTGCATCACGGGGAGTTGCCATGCTCTGGAGAGGCCGTCGTCAGAGTGACAATGTCGAGGACGAGCGCAGCGACACCGGCGGTGGCGGCGGGTTCGGCGGCGGCAGCCCCGGCCAGTTCCGCGTCCCGATCGGCGGCAGCGCCGGCGGCGGTACGAGCATCTTCATCGTCATCCTGGTCGTGCTCGCCGGATGGTATTTCGGCTTCGATCCGTCGCAGATACTGGGCGGCGGCGACAGCGGCGTGCCGGGCGGTGGCGGCCAGATCACCGACAACAGCGGCAGCGAAGGCGGCGGCAGCGGGGCTCCGGCTTCCGACGAGATGAAACAGTTCGTCTCGACCGTGCTTGCCGAAACCGAGGACACCTGGAAAGGCATCTTCCAGGCCAACGGCCTGACCTATGAGGATCCGAAGCTGGTGCTTTTCAGCGGCCAGATCCGCTCAGCCTGCGGCTTCGCATCCTCGGCGGCGGGACCGTTCTATTGTCCCAGCGACCACAAGGTCTACCTCGACATGACCTTCTTCCAGCAGCTCGACCAGCAGTTCGGCGCTTCGGGAGAATTTGCCCGCGCCTATGTGGTCGCCCATGAGGTCGGCCACCATGTACAGAACCTCACCGGCATCCTGCCCAAGTTCAACAAGATGCGGCAAGGCATGAGTGAGGCCGACGCCAACCATATGTCGATGCAGGTCGAGTTGCAGGCTGACTGCTTCGCCGGTGTGTGGGCGCATTTCACCGCGCAGAAGGGCATCCTCGAGCAGGGCGACATGGAATCGGCGCTCAACGCCGCCAAGCAGATCGGCGACGATACGCTGCAGAAGAAGATGCAGGGCTATGTGGTGCCGGAAAGCTTCAACCACGGCACCTCGCAGCAGCGGCAGACCTGGCTGGCGCGCGGCTACAAGAGCGGCAAGCTTTCGGACTGCGATACGTTCAACAACCCGATCTGAGCGATCCGTCCGCTTCGTTTGCTCCCACGGCGATCGGATCGGCCGTCGCGACAACTGATGTCAGGATGAGGCAGTTGCCGTCGTTCCCTTATTGTTCTTGGCGGCGGGCTCGCCTATAACGTGCACCCGCCTTCGCTCCAAGGCGGCCGAGGAGCTTGACGCCATCATGATCGACCCGAAAACCGCCAAGCGGGGCCTTGCGCTCGTTTTCACGACGCTGCTCCTCGACGTCATCGGCTTCGGCATCATCATGCCGGTGCTGCCGGCCTATCTGCAGGAACTGACTGGTGTCGGCGTCAGCGAGGCGGCGATCAAGGGCGGCTGGCTGTTCTTCGTCTATGCGGCGATGCAGTTCTTCTTCGCCCCCGTCATCGGCGGCTTGAGCGACCGGTTCGGGCGGCGGCCGATCCTGCTCGCCTCGGTGCTCACCTTCTCCATCGACAATCTGATCTGCGCCGTCGCCTGGTCCTACCCTATGCTGTTCATCGGGCGGGTGCTGGCCGGCATTTCCGGTGCCAGCTATTCGACGACGTCCGCCTTCATCGCCGACATCTCGACCGACGAGAACCGGGCGAAGAATTTCGGCCTGCTCGGCATCGCCTTCGGCGTCGGCTTCGTCATCGGGCCGGTGCTGGGCGGGCTGCTCGGCACGTTCGGGCCGCGCGTGCCGTTCTATTTCGCCGCCGGGCTGGCCTTGGTGAACTTCCTGATCGCGCTGTTCCTGCTGCCGGAGACGCTCGACGACAAGCACCGGCGCCGCTTCGAATGGAAACGCGCCAACCCGGTCGGCACGCTGATCCAGATGCGCAACTACCAGGGCATCGGCTGGATCGGCTTGGTCTTCTTCCTGATGACGCTCGGCCACATGATGTATCCGGCGGTCTGGTCGTTCGTGTCCAACTACCGCTATGGCTGGAGCGAACAGCAGATCGGCTTCTCGCTCGGCGCCTTCGGCCTGTGCGGGGCGATCGTCATGGCGACGGTCCTGCCGCGCGTCATTCCAAAGCTCGGCGAGTGGAAGACGGCGGCGATCGGCCTCACCTTCACCGCGCTAAGCGCCTTCGGCTATGCCTTCGCCACGCAGGGCTGGATGATCTATGCGGTGATTGTCGCCGGCTGCCTGGAGGCGCTGGCAGACCCGCCGCTAAGAAGCCTCGCCGCCGCCAAGGTGCCGCCTTCGGCCCAGGGCGAACTGCAGGGCGCGATGACCTCGATCTTCTCGATCACCTCGATCATCACGCCGCTGCTCTACACGGCGATCTTCTCCTGGTTCACCGGTCCGAACGCGCCGGTGGAGTTTGGTGGGGCACCTTATCTGCTTGGCGCCGTCTTCCTCACGCTGGCGGTTGTCGTCTTCGTCACGAAAGTGGCCAAGCCGACGCCGAAGGAGGTCGAGCGCATACATGCGCAGGACGCGGTGACAGAGACGGCCTGAGGAGCTTGACCTATCAGGCGCGCTCGGCCAGCAGTTCCTCGCCGCGCTTTTCGCGGATCAGATTGACGAAGCGGCGGAACAGATAGTGCGAATCCTGCGGGCCGGGCGAGGCCTCAGGATGGTGCTGGACCGAGAACACCGGCCGGCCGGTCAGCGCGATGCCGCAGTTCGAGCCGTCGAACAGCGAGACATGGGTCTCCTCGACGCCGTCGGGCAGCGAGTCGGCATCGACCGCGAAACCATGGTTCATCGAGACGATCTCGACCTTGCCCGTGGTGTGGTCCTTGACCGGGTGATTGGCGCCGTGATGGCCCTGGTGCATCTTGGCGGTCCTGCCGCCCAGCGCCAGCGCCAGCATCTGGTGGCCGAGGCAGATGCCGAACACCGGGATGTCGGTCCTGAGCAGGTCCTGGATGACGGGAACGGCGTATTCGCCGGTCGCTTCCGGATCGCCGGGACCGTTGGAGAGGAAGATGCCGTCCGGCTGCATGGCGAGGATTTCCTCGGCGCCAGTCTTGGCCGGCACGACGGTGACCTTGGCGCCGAGGCCGGCAAGCAGGCGCAATATGTTGCGCTTGACGCCATAGTCGATGGCGACGACGTGCAGCGACGGTTCATCCTGCTCGCCAAAGCCCTCGTTCCAGGCCCAGGGCGTCTCGCGCCAGACCGAAGACTGGCCCGAGGTGACATCCTTGGCGAGGTCGAGGCCGATCAGGCCCGACCAGGCGGCGGCACGCCGCTTCAGATCGTCAAGGTCGAAGACGCCGTCCGGCGCATGCGCGATAACAGCGTTCGGCATGCCCTTTTCGCGGATCAGCGCGGTGAGCGCGCGGGTGTCGATGCCCGAGAGCGCGACGATGCCCCGCTTCTTCAGCCACTGGTCGAGATGGCCGGCGGCGCGGTAGTTCGACGGATTGGTGACATCGGCCTTGAACACGGCGCCGACGGCGCCGGCGCGAGCGACCGGATTGAGGTCCTCGATATCCTCGTCATTGGTGCCGATGTTGCCGATATGAGGGAAGGTGAAGGTGACGATCTGGCCGGCATAGGATGGATCGGTGAGGATTTCCTGGTAGCCGGTGAGCGCGGTGTTGAAACAGACTTCGGCGACGGCCGATCCGGTGGCGCCGAGGCCGCGACCCTCGATGACGGTGCTGTCGGCAAGCACCAAAAGGGCGGTCGGCTTCTCGGTGGCCCAGGCGGGCGTCGTCTCGGCCATGGCGGCACTCCTGTCAGGCTGCGCGCTTCGGCCGGCCTGGCCAGCCATCTGCGCAGCATCCGGCGCGGCAGCGATTTCTCGAGCCTGCGCGCATCAATTCATTGTCTTATGCAAGGCCGAGTACATAGGGGAAGCCGCCAGAACGGTCAATGATGCCGTGCCAAAACGCTCAGGATTCGTTTCACCCAACAATATCAGTGGCTTGGCGAAATTTGCTTTGCGAGTTCGCCACGGTTATTGTCCGCGCCGTTTGAAGGAGAAGTACGATGCGCGAAAAAATCGCCGAATCCCTGAAGAGTGCGATGAAGGCGCAGGACAAGCACCGGCTGCCGACGCTGCGGCTGATCCAGGCCGCCATCCACGACCGCGACATCGCCAATCGTGGCGCCGGCAAGCCGGCCGCCAGCGAAGAAGAGATCCTGCAGATCCTGGCCAAGATGGTGAAGCAGCGCGAGGAATCGGCCAAGGCCTTCGAAGACGGCAAGCGGCCGGAACTTGCGGCACAGGAGCGTGGCGAGATGGAGATCATCCGCGGCTTCCTGCCGACGCAGCTCGACGATGCGGCGGTGACAGCGGCGGCGCGCGAGGCGATCGCGGCGACCGGCGCCGCCAGCCAGAAGGACATGGGCAAGGTGATCGGCGCGCTCAAGCAGAAATATGCCGGCCAGATGGATTTCGGCAAGGCGAGCGCGATCGTGAAGGGGCTGCTACAGTAGGGTCGGCGGCAGCCGACCCTTACGGGCCCGTGCAGATCGGCACCGGCTGCGGCGGCGGCGCCGGATGATCCTTCTTGTATTGGGCGATGATCGGCTCGAGGGTCTTCTTCGGCCAGAATTTCGGGGAACCGATCTCCTTCAGGCAGGATGCGTTCCAATAGAGGTTGATGCCGGTCAGCGAGTGGCCGCCTGCCTTGGCTTGCGCGACGGCGGCGATGTCGCGCGATTCCGGGTAGATGTAGAGCGTCGTCGGATTGTCCTTCACCATCGAGACGATCTGCTGCGCATCCGCCGGCGACCAGCTGGTGCAGCCATTGCTGCGGCCGCCGGCATAGTCCACCAGCTTGCCGAACGGCACCATGCCATCATGGTCGGCATATGAGCTGTTCGGGCTTTTGCGCATGCACATGCCGCGCAGCACCTGCGCTGCGTGCCCGCCGATTACCCGCTGTCTTGCATTCGCGGCTTCGCCTTCGCCGTCGAACTGTATGAAGGTGCGCAGGAGAGCCGCGTTCTGTCTGGCGCCGGTGCGATAATAGCCTTTGAACGACGTTTTCGCCTCGCGGGTCATATAGGCACCGCCGGCCGTCAGTTCCGAATCCATGGCATTGCCGAAGTTCTTCGAGCACCGCCTGCCATTTGAAAAATCGACGATGCCTTTCAGCTTGCGGCCGCCGCCATGACCCGATGAAATGGCGCGAAACGACTGGCTGGCCTCGCAAATGACATAGTACCGGCGGCCGAGCACCCCGTTGCCCATATCGCCGGGACGTGTCGCATCCATGGCGAAGTAGCAGGGGTTGCTGACGGCGCCGGCGGCCACCTTTTTCAGGTAAAGCGCCCGCGCCCGCTCAAGGACGACTGCTGCAATCTGGCCATCGCCTTCACCGACATGGGCCTGCAGCCAGGCCGGAACGTCGGATGGCTGCAGCGCCGCGAAGGATCGGGCCGATACCGTCAGGGCGACGGCAGCGGCCAGGAGGCCGAGGATGGCGACACCCAGCGGGACAGATCTCAACCGCACCAGCTCATTTTCCCCGTCGACGCATCGTCTCTTCTGGTGAATCACCCGACGGCGATCATAAAGGTCTCGCACCGATCGGCGAAACACTTCTAGTTTAGCTGCACACCCGAAAACCGGAATACGTCATGGTTGAGATCGTCAAACCCGCGCTTGAGCACCTGCCGTCCTACAAGGCGGCGCTGGAGCGCGGCTGGTCGCCGGATAATGTGCGGTTGCTGGAAGCGACGCGAGAGCAGCTCGGTGCGATAGAGGAGGATCCCGTTGCCTTCCTCGCCGGCCTCGACGACCCCGAGGGCAAGGGGCCGCCGATCACTTTGCCGGACGGCAGCAAGGTGCCGCGGCTGCCCGGCTTCCGGCGCTGGATCTGGGATGGCGAGGCCGCCGGTTCCATCGGCTTTCGCTGGCAACCCGGCACGGCGGCGCTGCCGCCGCATGTGCTCGGCCATATCGGCTATGCGGTGGTTCCATGGAAGCGTCGGCGCGGCTACGCGACCGAGGCGCTGCGGCTGATGCTCGGCGAGGCGAGGGCGGTCGGCCTGCCCTTCGTCGAGATCACTGCCGAGCCTGGCAATCCGGCCTCGCACAAGGTGATCCTGGCCAATGGCGGCAAGCTCGTCGGCCGCTTCTTCGAGGATGCCGCTTATGGCGGCGTCGAGAGCCTGCGCTTCCGGATCGACCTGTAGCGGCCGGACGAATTGATTCAGGACGGCGCTACAACGCGTTGTTTTGCTGGGCTTCCCGGCGCATCGTGACTTCGGGAATAGAGGCGATTGCTACTCCGCCGCCGCCGGCAGTGGCGGTGCCGCGCGGCTGCGTCCTTCCCAGACCTGCGATGCGACCGCCACGACGACAGCGACCAGCATGGCCAGCGCGCCGACCGCCGGCAGGCTGCGATAGCCGTAGCCGGCATTGAGCATGGCCGCACCGAGCGATGCTGCAAGTGCGATGCCGACATTGAAGCCGGAGGGGATGAGCGACGAGGCGAGGTTGGAAGCGTCCGCCGTCCAGGCCAGGATGCGGGTCTGGATCGGCGCGCCGATGGCGAAGTTGAGGCCGCCCCAGAGGACGATCGCGACGATCATCGGCACGGGGTAGGGGCTGACGGCATAGATGACGGCAAGCATCGCCGCTTGCAGGAACAGCATGGTGATCAGCGACGGCATCAGCTTCCAGTCGGCTAGCTTGCCGCCTAGGAAGACGCCGATGGTCGCGCCGACCCCGTTGAGCAGGAGCACCCAGGGCACCAGGCTCTCGTCGAGGCCGGTGACTTCGAGCAGGGTCGGGGTGATGTAGGTGAACAGGCCGAACTGGCCGATCATCAGCATCAGCATCAGGATGAGCGAGGTCCAGACCTGCTGGCGCCCCAGGACGCGGACCTCGTGCGACAGGCTCGTCGGGCGGTTCGACGATCCAGCCGTGCGCGGCAGCAGCGCAAGCATCGCGGCCGTCGCTGCCATGCCCAGCGCGCCCATCACCCAAAAGGTGGCGCGCCAGCCCCAGAGATTGCCGATCGCGGTGCCTGCCGGCACGCCGATGACGTTGGAGACGGTGAGGCCGGAGAGGATGACCGCCACCGCCATGCCGCGCTTGTCTTCCGGCACGAGGCCGACCGCGACCACCATGGCGACGCCGAAATAGGCCCCGTGCGCCACGGCGACGGCAATGCGCAAAAGCAGCATCGAGGTGAAATCGGGCGCCAGCGCGCAAGCCGCCTGGCCGATGGTGAAAGCGATGGCGAGGCCGATGAGCAGGATTTTGCGGGAGACGGTCTTGGTGGCGAGCGCCAGCAGCGGGCCGCCAATGGCGATGCCGCAGGCATAGCCGGAGACGAGATAGCCGGCGGTGGGAATGGAAACGCCGAGGCCATCCGCCACCTGCGGCAGCACGCCGGCAATGACGAATTCCGTGGTGCCGAAGGCAAAGGCGGCGATGAACAGGGCAATGAGGGGCAGCATGGCGCGGCGAGCGATCCCGAATGAGCTGGCCTCAAACCATGGATGGGGGCCGCCGGCAATGGAGAAAATGTCGATGCCGCTTTAGCTTTTCTTGACGGGTCCGGCCCGCGCGTCGGCACTGTTATGCGGCGGTCTTCCTGCCGTAGGGGATTTTGAGCCAGGCGCGCTCGTGAAGATAGTAGAGCAATGACTTGGTGACGACCTCGGTGGCGCCGATGGCGGCGGCCAGCTTGATGCTGCCTGTCACCACCAGCGAGATGATCATCGTATCGATGGTGCCGGTGGCACGCCAGGAAAGCGCCTTGGCGAAGCTGCGCGAATGGGTGTCCATCGACCGTTGTCCTCCCGGTTAGGCCTGACCCGATCTCTAGCCGACCGACAGCAGGATGAGCAAAGGCTAATTTTCTTGAGATGATGGGGCCGCGATTTCGTGCCAGCTCAGCCGGCCTTCAACCGCGAGCCGCCGAGCAGGCCGCGCTCCTCCAGCACCGGATAGGCCATGGAAGCGAGCAGCGAGTTGATCTGCTTCAGGTCGCGGATGGTGTCGAGATGGATCGAGCTGGTCTCGACGCTCTTGGCGGTGCCGTCGCGCAGCCGCACGAAATGGCTGGCGCTGGTTTCCTTCTCGCGGTCGCGCAGCCGGTCCTTTTCCAGCACCAGCTGGCGGGCGGCCTCGGGATCGCGCGAGACCAGGACGTTGAAGGCAAGGCGGGCATTGGCGAGCACCGAGGCATGGAAGGCGCTGAGCTCGCGCCAGCCCTCAGGGGTGAATTCCAGCCCGCGCTCGAGCTTCTTGCGGACATGCACCAGCATGTTGCGCACGATGATGTCGCCGACCTGTTCCAGCTTGACGCAGGCGCCGATCAGTTCCTGGCAGCGCAGCGCTTCATCCTCGGTGAGCGGGTTCTTGGTGACCTTGGCCAGATAGAGCTTTATCGCAACGTGCTTCTTGTCGACACGGTCGTCGAGCGCGGCCAGCGCCTTGATCTTGTCGGCGTCGGCGCTTTCGTAAAGCTCGATGATGCGTTTCAGCATGATCTCGACCATCTCGCAGACCCGCACCACCTCGCGGGTGGCGTTGGCCAGGGCCTGGCTCGGCGTATCAAGCGCGCCTTCGTTGAGTGCCGACAGTTCGACAATGTCGAGCGCCGAAGCCGGGTCCGGTTTTGTGCCGAGCGCTACGATCTTTTCCGAGGCGCGGTAGACAAGACCGGCGAGCGGCAGGCCGGCAAGCAGGATCACGACATTGAACAGGATGTGGGCGTTGACGATCTGGTCGGGGACGGTGGCGCCGAGAAAGCCGACCGGCGGCTTTACCGTCATGAATAGGATCAGCATGAGCAGCGAGCCCATGCCGCGCATCAGCAGGTTGCCGATCGGCACGACGCGCACGCCCGGATCGGCGTTGCGGGTGAGCAGCGGCGCTATGATCGAGGAGCCGAGATTGACGCCGAGCACCAGCACGATGCCGAGCTCGGGCGGGATGAAGCCGCGGCCGGCCAGCGTCACCAGTAACAGAACGGCGGCGATGGAGGAGTGGAACAGCCAGGTGACCAGCGCGGCGAGCAGGTAGGCGGTGACGAAATCGCCGGAGAAGTAGTTGACGATCAGCGGCATCAGCCTGCTTTGGCGTAGAGGCTCCGACGCCTGGCCGATCATCTCCAGCGACAACAGCAGCAGACCGATGCCGACCATGATGCGGCCGAACTGGCGCCAGTCGCGCCGCTCGGTGGCCATGAACATCACTGTGCCTGCGACCAGGCACACCGGCACGAGCAGGGACAGGTCGAAGGTGAGGAGCTTCACCACCAGCGCCGAGCCGATCTCGGCGCCGCGCACCGCCAATTGGCCGGACATGCCGGAGACGATGCCGGCGCCGGCGAAGGACCCGACCAGCAAGGTGACGGCGGTGGAGCTCTGCAGCGCGACCGACAGGCCACAACCTGCCAGAACCGCCATCAGCGGGTTGCGCATGGTGGCGCGCAGCCTGTGGCGCAGCGCATCGCCATAGGCGCGCTCGACGCCCGTCTTGACCATGCGGGTGGCAAACAGCATCAGCGCCACCGCACCGGCCAGATGCAGAAGGACGACCGAACCGCTCATGCCCGGCCTCGCGATCCGGACAAGGTGGCGACAAGTGACCAGATGAACGTGCGAATCATGGACATTGCAAGCGCCGAGAATACTCCGATTGCTTTTAGCCGGATAATAAAAATTGCCGCATCGGTGCAGGTTGGTGCGCGACAGGGCGTGTCGGAAATGGATGCAAGGCGGTGAAGCGCAGCCATTGGCCGCCGTCAGCGGCCGCCTTGCTTTTGCCCTGTGGAAACCGGGCATCGTCGGTATTTGGGGTCGTGCGGTCCGACAAGCGTGCTTATATGGACGGGAAAAGAGTTCCCCATGCGCTTTCCACCTGCCTTTCTCGACGAGATCCGCGACCGCGTGCCGATTTCCTCGGTCATCGGTCAGCGCGTCGCGTGGGACAGGAAGAAGACCAATGCGTCGCGTGGCGACTATTGGGCCTGCTGTCCGTTCCATGGCGAGAAGAGCCCGTCCTTCCATTGCGAGGACAAGAAGGGCCGCTACCATTGTTTCGGCTGCTCGGTGTCGGGTGACCACTTCAAGTTCCTGACCGAGCTCGACGGCATGAGCTTTCCCGAGGCGGTCGAGAAGATCGCCGGCATGGCCGGCGTGCCTATGCCGGTTCGCGACGAACAGGAGGAACGGCGTGAGAAGGAACGCGCCAGCCTGACGGATGTCATGGAGATGGCGACCGCCTTCTTTGAGCAACGGCTGCAGGGACCGGAGGGCGCAAAGGCCCGCGCGTATCTAAGGGACCGCGGGCTGACGCCGGCGACGCAGCAGTCCTTCCGGCTCGGCTATGCGCCGGACAGCCGCAACGCGCTGAAGGAGCATCTAGCGGCAAGAGGCGTGCCGAAGGCAGACATCGAGGCCTGCGGGCTGGTGCGGCATGGCGACGACATCCCGGTCTCCTACGACTGGTTCCGCGACCGCATCATGTTCCCGATCCCGGATTCGCGCGGCAGGATCATCGCCTTTGGCGGCCGCGCGCTAGCGCCGGACGCGCTCGCCAAATACATGAACTCGCCGGACACCGAGCTCTTCCACAAGGGCAACGTGCTCTACAATTTCGCCCGCGCCCGCAAGGCCCTGGCGAAAGGCGGCACGGTCATCGCCGTCGAAGGCTATATGGATGTGATCGCGCTGGCGCAGGCCGGCTTCGAGAATGCCGTGGCGCCGCTCGGCACCGCGCTCACCGAAAACCAGCTCGAGCTGTTGTGGCGCATGGCCGGCGAGCCGGTGCTCTGCTTCGATGGCGACAAGGCCGGGCTGAAGGCGGCCTGGCGGGCCGCGGATATGGCGCTGCCTGCGGTCCAACCCGGTCGCTCGGCGCGCTTTGCGCTACTGCCGGAAGGAAAGGATCCGGACGATCTGGTCAAGGCCGAGGGGCCGGACGCCTTCCGCGCAGTGCTCGCCGACGCGCGGCCGCTGGTCGACCTCTTGTGGATGCGCGAGACGGCGGGCGGCGTCTTCGACACGCCGGAGCGGCGCGCCGAACTTGGAAAAACGCTGCGCGAGCTAGCAAGCCGCATCCGTGACGAAAGCACGCGCTACGAATACCAACAGGAGATGCGTGAGCGAGTGCTGAGTTTCTTCGGCTCGCAGCGCGGAGCGCGCCAGGCTGGCGGACGGCCGGGTGAGCGCGGCCAGGGCAAGCCCGCGCCCGGCGGGCAGTTCGCCAAGGGTGGGGGCGGACGCACCGCGATCACCGAAAGCCTCGGCCGTTCGGCGCTGGTCAAGCGCGGCGAGGGCATGTCGGTGCGCGAGGCGACGATCATCGTGGCGCTGATCAACCATCCGGCGCTGATCGACGAGAATTTCGCGCATGTCGAATTCCTCGACCTTGCCAACAGCGATCTGAGGCGGCTGCATGCCGCCATCCTCGATGCGATGGCGCATGACATGGCCAATGACCGCGGCGCCGTGATCGCGACGATCGAGCGTGCTGGCTGCGGCGAGGTTTGGGAGCGCGCGGTGGCGCTGATCAAGCGCGCCCGGCAATGGCCGGCGCTGGAAACCGCCGCGCTCGAGGATGCCCGCGACGCCTTCAACCAGGCGCTGCACTTGCAGCGCAGCGCGCGCACCTTACATAGAGAGCTGAAACAGGCGCAGGCAGCGCTCGACGCGGATCCATCGGACGAAAATTTCCGGCATCTGGTCGAGATTCAGGCGCAATTCAACGATGTGCAGGCAACGGAAGCGCTGATCGAAGGGTTCGGCGTGTCCTCGGGCAGGGTCGGACGCGTATAGGGTCCAAACCTGCCCAAACAGCGAAATGGAAATGTCCCGCGTCGAAACGACGCCGCTAAGTCGGGTAATTGATTCGCTTTTTTCATGCGAATCATGCGAGAGGCGCTTGACCTTCTGGCAGAATGGCGGAATCAGGACGATTCGAAACGTTAACCCGTACCCGGCGTCGACGGGAAATGAGCGATGTGAGGTACTGGTCACTGGACAGGCGCAGCGCCTGCCACAGATATCAGGGTCAATCTGGACTTAACGAGAGATGCGGTTATTGGCCCGGTGAAGAGCGTTCTGGTGTGAGCGCATTCGATTTGACCGGCACGGCAGCTTACGCGGCTTCGCTAGAAAGCCGCTTGGAGACGACAAAGAATGGCGACAAAGGAAAAGGAAGAGGTCGAGACCGAACGTGAAGGCGCCACCGATGGCCCTCTGCTCGACCTTTCCGATGATGCTGTCAAGAAGATGATCAAGGCCGCCAAGAAGCGCGGCTACGTCACGATGGACGAACTGAACTCGGTGCTGCCTTCGGAGGAAGTGACCTCCGAGCAGATCGAGGACACGATGGCGATGCTGTCCGACATGGGCATCAACGTGGTCGAGGACGACGAGCAGGGCGAGGAACCGGAAGGCGGCGACTCTAGCGCCGACGCCGAGGAAGACGCCAATGAGCTCGCCGAGCAGACGGGCACCGCGGTCGCCACCACGACCACCAAGAAAGAGCCGACCGATCGCACCGACGATCCGGTCCGCATGTATCTGCGCGAGATGGGCTCGGTCGAGCTTCTGTCGCGCGAGGGCGAAATCGCCATTGCCAAGCGCATCGAGGCTGGCCGCGAGACGATGATCGCGGGCCTGTGCGAGAGCCCGCTGACCTTCCAGGCCATCATCATCTGGCGCGACGAGCTCAACGAATCGAAGATCCTGCTGCGCGAGATCATCGATCTGGAAGCCACCTATGCCGGGCCCGAGGCCAAGCAGGCGCCGGTGGTCGAGCGGATCGAGGAAGCCCCCAAGGCCGAGGAAAAGCCGCGCGGCCGCGGCGCCGCGCGCGAGGAAGAAGACGACATCACCAATGTCGGCAGCGACACGCGCGGGCTGGAAGAGGACGAGGACGACGAGGACGAGGCGAGCCTGTCGCTGGCGGCGATGGAAGCGGAACTGCGTCCGCAGGTGATGGAGACGCTCGACGTCATCGCCGACACCTACAAGAAGCTCCGCAAGCTGCAGGACCAGCAGGTCGAGAACAGGCTGGCCGCCGCCGGCACGCTGTCGCCCAGCCAGGACCGCCGGCTGAAGGAGCTGAAGGACCAGCTGATCAAGGCGGTGAAGTCGCTGTCGCTCAACACTGCGCGCATCGAGGCGCTGGTCGAGCAGCTCTACGACATCAATAAGCGCCTGGTGCAGAACGAGGGCAAGCTGCTCAGGCTCGCCGAAAGCTATGGCGTGCGCCGCGAGGAGTTCCTCAAGGAATACCAGGGTTCCGAGCTCGACCCGAACTGGACGCGCTCGATCGCCAATCTGACCTCGCGTGGCTGGAAGGAATTCACCAAGAACGAGAAGGACACGATCAAGGACCTGCGCGCCGAGATCCAGAACCTCGCCACCGAAACGGCGATCTCGATCCTGGAATTCCGCAAGATCGTCAACCAGGTGCAGAAGGGCGAGCGGGAAGCCGCGATCGCCAAGAAGGAAATGGTGGAGGCGAACCTGCGCCTCGTCATCTCCATCGCCAAGAAATACACCAACCGCGGCTTGCAGTTCCTCGACCTGATCCAGGAAGGCAATATCGGCCTGATGAAGGCGGTCGACAAATTCGAGTACCGCCGCGGCTACAAGTTCTCGACCTACGCGACATGGTGGATCCGGCAGGCGATCACCCGTTCGATCGCCGACCAGGCGCGCACCATCCGCATTCCGGTGCACATGATCGAGACGATCAACAAGATCGTGCGTACCTCGCGCCAGATGCTGCACGAGATCGGCCGCGAGCCGACGCCGGAGGAACTGGCCGAGAAGCTGGCCATGCCGCTGGAAAAGGTGCGCAAGGTGCTGAAGATCGCCAAGGAGCCGATCTCGCTCGAAACGCCTGTCGGCGATGAGGAGGATTCGCATCTTGGCGACTTCATCGAGGACAAGATGGCGATCCTGCCGATCGACGCGGCGATCCAGGCCAATCTGCGCGAGACGACGACCCGCGTGCTGGCGTCGCTGACGCCGCGCGAGGAACGTGTCCTGCGCATGCGCTTCGGCATCGGCATGAACACCGACCACACGCTGGAAGAGGTCGGTCAGCAGTTCTCGGTGACGCGCGAGCGCATCCGCCAGATCGAGGCCAAGGCGCTGCGCAAGCTCAAGCACCCGAGCCGGAGCAGGAAGCTGAGGAGCTTCCTGGACAGTTAGGCTAGGCTTCCGTGGGGGAGGCAACAGAGAGACGGTCATTGCGCCGCCTCCTCCCACCGATACTCGTTTTCTGCCTGGCCGGTCTTGCAATTCACCTATTGGCTCTACTTGGAGCCATGATTTTCGGTCATTCCTTCGTGCCGTCGCAAGCTTATGTGAGCGACCACGATATGATCGCGAAATCGATAGCCATACCGGCCGGCTGCTTAATATTCGTTCTTTGCTGCAGAAAGTTCTTAAAGGACTTCCGAGCGTTTCAGGCTTGGGACGTATCCTTCAAGACCCTCGTTCTTTCCGGGTTCGGCGTTCTTGTGTTGCCTTTCGTTTTTGGGGTTTTTGTCCGTGCAACTCTCCTGACTGCATACCCGCTTTTGTTGGCGGCACTGATGGGGGAGGATACGCAGCTCGAATTTTCTGTAGACCGCATAGGGGGTTCGTCATTCCGCTGTTCGAACAGAGTTGATCTGGCGGGCATGCCAATGATGACCGGCACTCTATGCGGTGTCCCGGACGACTTTCGTAAGACACTTCATCAGGGCACTCGCGTGATGTTGACCGGGCGCGGCACGGCGGACGGGCTTTTTGCGGCGACAATTGATGTTGTTCATTAGCTGTGTTTTCCTCAAGCAAGGCTCACGCACTTCAAAAGGGCGCCATCGGCGCCCTTTTTGTTCTCTGCACTGCTCTTGAAGATGGTGCCGGCCGGGAGGATACTTTCCATGTCGGATGCATTTTTCCGGGCGACAAACCGGATGCCCGCCCCGGTGGAGGTCAATGACCTGAGCCGTGCTCCGTGGCGCCGGAGGGAGGTATGCCATGACGACCTACATCATGCTGCTCAACTGGACGGAGCAGGGCGCCAGGAACGTGCGCGAGTCACCGAAGCGGCTCGATGCCGCCAAGAAACAGCTGGGCGAGATGGGCGGATCGTTCAAGGCGTTCTATCTGACCATGGGCGAATGCGACATGGTGGCGGTGGTCGAGGCGCCGGACGACGCGGTGCTCGCGCGCTTCGCGCTGATGCTGTCGGCGGGCGGCAGCGTCAGGACACGGACCCTGAAGGCATTCCCGGAATTCGCCTATCGCGAGATCATCACCTCGCTCGGGTAGCGCACGGCGCGGTACGGGTCCGCGTGGCGCTGCGTCATATTGCGGGGCCGTGCCGCCTCGCCGATAGTCGCGCCATGTCGAAGCCCCTGCTCACCATCTGGTACAACACGCGCTGCCCGGTCTGCGATGCTGGCATCACGAGACAGGAGCGGCGACTGGTCGAGGCGGTCAAGGCGGGCCGGATCGAGTTCCGCGACATCAATCTCGAGCCGGCGGCGCTCGCCGGATACGGCGCCTCGCTGGAGGATATCCGCCGCCGCCTGCACGCTACCGATACTGAAGGCAGGCTCCTGGTCGGTGCCGATGTCGCGATCGCTGTGTGGCGGAGAACGCCGGGCGAGGGCTGGCTGGCGGCGCTGTTCGGCAACCCCGTCCTGCTGCCGCTGACGCGTCTTGCCTATGATCGCTTCGCCGATCTTCTCTACGCCTGGAACCGGCGCAAGGGCCGCTGGTAGACGGCAGGCTCTCCGATGAGAGAAGGCCCGGATTCGCTCCGGGCCTTGTCAGCTATCTGGAAGCGGGTTCGCACAGCCAGCCGACGATGCGGCGCACCAACGGCAGCACCAGAAGCAGCGTCGGAAACGCCACCAGCCAGGAGAGGCCCCAGGCCGTCAGCCAGACGGCCGGCAGGCCGGGCTGGAGCCCGAGGCTCTTCAGCGTCGAGATGAACGAGACGATGAAGGTCATCAAGAGCGACAGAACCAGCGGATTGAGAAAAGCGGCATAGCGCGCGGGCAGCCTGCCGCGCTTTCGGGTCGTGGTCATTTGGGATTTTCCTGAAGTGTCCGGTCGATCGCATAGGCATCCTTTGGCCGCTTGCGGCGCAATTGCCCGGAAAGACCGGGGATGGATGCGTTGCTTGACGTCAGACGCTTACGGAGCGGTCGTCGACCCTCAAGCGCCTTCTAGCGGCGGGCCTCTGCGAAATCAATCCCGCTGGCGCCGGTTCTAGATACATCGTAAGATATATCTTGACTCGACGAGGTCAGGCACCTAATTGAGATATATCGTAAGACATAACTCAAGGAGCAATCCATGCACAGACATCATCCTTTCGGCGAGCGCGCCGAGCGCGCTTTCATGCACATGGCCGGCAAGTTCGGCGGCCGTGGCGGTTTCGGTCCGTTCGGCCATGGCATGCGGGGTGGCGGCCGCGGCGGCCCAGGCGACATGTTCCGCGCCGGGCGCATGCTGGCCGACGGCGACCTCAAGCTGATCACGCTGTCGCTGCTGGCCGAGGCGCCGCGCCACGGCTACGACATCATCAAGGCGCTGGAGGAACGCACCAGCGGCATCTACAGCCCGAGCCCGGGCGTGGTCTATCCGACGCTGACCTTCCTGGAAGAGGCGGGCTATGCCACCTCCTCGGCGGAGGGCAACAAGAAGGTGTTCTCGATCACCGAGGCCGGCAAGGCGCATCTCGACGAGAACCGCGAGATGATCGACCACGTGCTCGACCATCTCGAACGCTTCGGCCGCAAGATGGCCAAGGCGCGCGACTGGTTCGGCTGGAACGACGATAGCGAGGAGGGTGGCCGGCGTGGCCGCCATGAAAAGCGCGACGCCTTCCGCGCCGTTCGCCACCGGCTGCGCGCGGCGCTCAGCGAGATCGTCGATGCGCCGGAAGACAAGCAGGCCCAGGCGATGAGCATCCTGGAAGACGCCGCCGAGGCGCTCGAGGCGCTGTCGCGCCGTTGAATTCGCCATCAGCCAAGCAAAAGAGCCCGGGAGATCCGGGCTTTTTTGTTGCTGGAGCCGCGCGTATCCGGGACGCGTCTGCCGGCAGTCATTCCTGCTGGTGTGAACGCCGTTCAAAGTATTTTTGAACACTGTTCACGGGCATCGGATTATGGTAGACGTCAGCCGCTATCGCATTGCGGCGGCAGCTAGATTCACGGAGAGACAGGTTTGGCGCTGGACAGGGAAGAGATCAGCGAGCGGGTCATCGACATCGCCGAGGAGCTGATCGAAGCGGGCGGGGCGGAGAACCTGAAGGCCAGGACCGTCGCCACCGAGGCCGGCATCGCGGTCGGCTCCATCTACAACCTGTTCCGGGATATCGACGATCTGCATCGCGCCGTGAACATGCGGCTGCTCGATCGGCTGGGCGAGGCCGGTGCTGAGGCCATGGCCGAGCTTGACCGGGCGCGGGTGACCGACACACGGCAACGCCTGCTGGCGCTGGCGCGCGCCTACGTGAGGTTCGTGGAGGCGCATCCTATAAGCTGGCCGGCCCTGCTCGCCTTCAACCGCCGCCAGCCGGCCCATGCGGAGCCGGATGCCTATGAGGCGCGGCTCGGCGATCTGCTGCAGATCATCGCCCGCGTGCTCGCCGACGGTGGCTTCGGCCTCGAGGAAAGCCGGCTGCGGATCGCCGCCCGCACCTTGTGGTCAAGCGTGCATGGCATCGTCACCAGCGGCCATGCAAACTCTGTCGGGCGGCTGGCGGACGAGACATGGGAGCAGATCGAACTCCTGGTCGCCGTCTTCATCAAGGGGCTGGAACGGGGCGGAACATTGGATCATGCTGGCGCGGCATCGTCGTGAATTCCAATGCGATAGTGATAAGCGGCGCCGAAGACCGCGCGCCGAGGTGAAAGTGGAGATTTGAACCATGTCTTTTCTGAAAAGGCTTTTCGGGGGTGGCGGCGGCGACGCGGGCGAGCCGAAGAGCGCGGCGCCGGCAAAGCAGGTCGAGCACAAGGGATTCCTGATCAGCGCCACGCCCTACAAGGCCGAGGGCCAGTACCAGACCTGCGGCGTGGTCTCGAAGGAAATCGATGGCGTGCTGAAGGAGCACCGCTTCATCCGCGCCGATAGGTTCGCCGGCCTGGACGATGCCGTCGACATCTCGATCAAGAAGGGCATCCAACTGGTCGACGAGCAGGGCGAGAGGATCTTCGGCTGACACCGGCCGCTGCAGGTTTTTCCGAGGAGAAAAGGGCAAACGCTGAAAGGCGTCTGCCCTTTTCAATTCCGATGAGTAGCGACTGACGCTTACGCCGCAGCGGCGACGTTTCCAGTGCCCGCTGTCGCCGCCACCACCGCGTCGACCTTGGCCGTCGCCTTGGCCAGCGCGGCATTGACCGCATCCGGGCCCATGCCGACGCCTTCGATGCGAATGACCTCGACATCGGTCATGCCGATGAAGCCGAGCACCGAGCGCAGATACGGGATGGCGTGATCCATCTGCACGGCAGCACCCTCGGAGTAGATGCCGCCCGAAGCCAGCACGACATAGACCTTCTTGCCGGTGACGAGGCCCTTCGGGCCGCCCTCGCCATAGGAGAAGGTCTTGCCGGAGCGTGCGACGTGATCGACCCAGGACTTCAGCGTCGAGGAGATGCCGAAGTTGATGAAGCCGGTGGCCAGGATGATGGTGTCGGCGGCGAACAGTTCGTCGAGAGCAGCGTCGGAAACGCCGACGACTTCAGCCTGACGCGGGGTGCGCGATTCCGCGGGCGTATAGATGCCGGTCGAATAGTCGGCGTCGATATGCGGCAGCGGGTTGGCGACGAGGTCACGCACGACAAGCGTGTTCGACGGATCGGCGGCAAGCAACTTTTCGGCAAGCTCGGTGGCGATGCGGGTTGAGTGCGAGGCAGCGCCGCGCGGGCTCGAGGTGACAAGAAGAATGGACATGGGGCTCTCCAGTGGGTTGGAATAATCTGTCCCGCTTGATATGGGCCTTTCGATCCATTCGAAAAACTGGTATATTTTCTATACGATCCATCCATTTTGTGGATACAACGATGCAGCCGAATCCAACGCTCGACCAATTGCAGATCCTGGTGGCGGTTGCCGACACAGGCAGTTTCTCAGCCGCCGGCCGCAAGCTGAACCGTGCCCAATCCGTCATCAGTTACGGCATTGCCAATCTGGAAGCGCAGCTCGGGCTGAAACTGTTCGAGCGTGAGGGCACGCGCGAGCCGCAGCTAACCGAGATTGGCCGGGCGATGCTGGAGGATGCAAGGCGCATGATCGGCGTGCTGCAGCGCATGCGTTCGCGCGTCGATGGCCACCATCACGGGCTGGAGGCCGAAGTGGCGCTGTCGGTCGATGCGGCGCTGCCCTCGCCGGTGCTGGTGCGGGTGCTGAAGGCGTTCGAGGCGCAGTTTCCAACCGTGATGCTGCGCCTGCATATTGGCTCGCTGGGCGTCATTCCCGATCATGTCGTCAGCGGGCAGGCCGATCTTGGCATCGGCGGCCTGCTGGGCGAGGTTGACGTCCACCTCGTGCGCATCGGCTTCATGTCGATGGTGCTGGCAGCCGCGCCCAGCCACGCGCTGGCGCTGCTGCCGAAACCGTTGGCGATCGAAGATGTGCGCGAACACACGCAGCTTGTCGTCACGGACCAGTCCGAACGCACCAAGGGACGCGACTTTGGCGTCTTCGCCTACCGCACCTGGCGACTGACCGACATGCGCACCAAGCATATGCTGATGCGGGAGGGGCTGGGCTGGGGCGGACTGCCGCGCTGGCTGATCGCCGACGATCTGGCAAGCGGCCGGCTGGTGGAACTCGACCTGGAGGTGTTTAGGGAGGCGCGCTCACCGCTGTTTGCCATGCATCGCAACGACAGCAGCCCGAAGCCGGCAGCGGCCTGGCTGATCGATCGTTTCAAGCGAGGGCTCGGCTGTTTCAACGAGTTCGAGCCGGGCGAGGTGCCGGACGAAGAGCTGGAGACAACCCATCTATCAGCGCCATGAGCACGGCGCGGTAGTCCTCGGCTGAAGCGCCGGCCTCGACGGCGAGCGCGGCGCGGTCGAAGGCGGCAGCCAGCAATGCGGTCAGCGCCTCCACCGGCAATCGCGTCATCGATTGCTCACGCATCGCCGCGACGAGCCCTTCGCGCAGCGAGCGATTGCCATGCCGGTCGTCGATTTCATCCATCGCGGCACGGCCAAGCACGGCCGGTCCGTCGAGCAGCAGCAGCCGCGTGCGGCCGGGCGCGCGCATGGCGGCGAGATAAGCATCGGAACCGGCGATCAGGGCATCGCGGGCGCCAAGCGAGGGCGGCGAGGCGCGCTCGATCTCCTCGGCCACCGCGGCCGCCTCCTGCTCGACGACAGCGGCAAACAGCGCCTGCTTGTCGGCGAAGTGGTGATAGAGGGCGCCACGCGTGACACCGGCGGCGGCAACGATCTCCGGCGTGCCAGTCTCGGCATAGGATTTTTCGGTGAACAGCTTTCGCGCCGCGGCGATCAGGTCGGCGCGGGTCGCCTCGGTGCGGTCGCGGTTGGAACGACGCGTGGACTCTTGTTGCATACATGCAGCCTGTATGTTATTTCAATTTACATACAGACTGTATGTTATGTGACAGGAGAAGGAAAGATGAAGACGACGAGCTACTATCCGGTGCTCATGACAGGCGACGTTGGCGGCACGAAAGCCTTCTATATCAAGCATTTCGCCTTCAAGGCGCTGTTCGAGAGCGACTGGCACGTGCATCTGCAGTCGCCCGAGGATCGGCGCGTCAATCTCGGCATCGTCCAGGGCGACCATGAGAGCATCCCCAAGGAAGGGCGGGGCCGCACGTCAGGCCTGCTGATCAATTTCGAGGTTCGCGACCCCGATGCGATCTATGAGCGGATCGTGGCTGCCGGCTTGCCAATCCTGCGCTCGCTGCGCGACGAGGCCTTCGGCCAGCGCCATTTCATCACCAGCGACCCGAACGGCGTGCTGATCGACGTCATCAAGCCGATCCCGCCCAGCGAGGAGTTTTTGGGGCAATTCGCGGAGGGCGCGGCGGGCGTCTGAGCGATGGCAGCAAGTGTCGGCAGCGGCTCCGGCCTCTGTGGCCGTGGTCTGGCCATGCAGTCTATGCTCGATGGAGTTGAAGCTGGGCCTGTCGCATGCGCAACATCTGCCTCATCCGCGCGCCTTCCAATCTCGGTCTCCGGCCCTTGCGGCCGGGCCATGTGCCCGGCACCTGGCGCGCCCCGCAGGCGCTGAGCGAAGCCGGCCTTGTCGAGGTACTGGCGCCAGTGCGGGTGGTCGATCTCGAACGGCCCACTTACAGCACCGAACCGCAACCGGGCACAAAGCTGCGCAATGGTCCGGCGATCCGTCGCTTCAATCTCGAGCTTGCCGAGATCGTTGCCGACGCGCTTGCGCAGCGTGAGTTTCCGCTGATCATCGGCGGCGATTGTTCGATCCTGCTTGGCGCTCTGGCGGCGGCGCGACGCTCCGGTCCATTGGCGCTGGTCCATGTCGATGGCCACAGCGATTTCCGCCATCCCGGCAATTACAACGTCAATGCCGCGCTCGGCTCGGCCGCCGGCATGGACCTGGCGCTTGCCACCGGACGCGGAGAGGCCTTGTTGACGGAGTGGCCCGGCGTTGACGGTCCGCTCGTCGCCGACGAGGCAGTGGTGCAGATCGGCGAGCGCGAGAGCCGCGATGCCGATTTTGCCTGGCCCGACATCAATGCGACCGCGATCACGCGCATTGATGTCTTTGCCGCGCAGGAACTCGGCGTTGCAAAGGTGCTGGAGACAACGAGAGCGACGCTGGCGCGTGCCGACTGTCCTTACTGGCTGCATCTGGATGTCGACGTGCTCGACCAGACCGTGATGCCGGCGGTGGATTCACCCGGTAGTCCCGGCATCGATCCCGACGATCTCGTTGCGATCCTGTCGGCGCTGGCAGCGGACCGGCGCTGCATCGGCATGGACATGACGATCTACGATCCCGACCTCGACCCGAATGGCGATCTCGCCCGGCTGCTGGTGTCGTTGCTTGGGCAGGTGCTCAAGCAGCGATAGGGCTCAGCCGGCCCTTGCCACCGGCGTCACCGTCACCTGGCTGACGCCGGTGCGGCGCACCACGGTGCACAGCGTCTCGCGGCCGATGCGTTCGGCGTCCAGCATGCGCACGAGATCGTCGACGCCGGTCACCGGCCGGCCGTCGATGGCGGCTATGATGTCGCCCTCCTTCAGGCCGGCCTTCGCGGCCGGACTGTTCTTCTCGACGCCGCGCAGGCGAACGGCCGTGCTGGTCGAGACCTGCGACAGCAGGGCGGCGCGGCGGGGCAGGCTGGTGGTGTCGCCGGAGACGCCGATGAAGGCGCGGCGCACGCGGCCGAAGCGGATGATCTCGGAAATGACGAAGTTTGCGGTGTTGGAGGCAACCGCGAAGGCAATGCCCTGCGCGCCGTGGATCATGGCGGTGTTGACGCCGATCACCTCGCCCGCCGACGACACCAGCGGCCCACCGGAATTGCCGGGGTTGAGCGCCGCATCGGTCTGGATGACATCGTCGATGAGCCGCCCGGTCGAGGCGCGCATCGAGCGGCCGAGCGCGGAGACGACGCCGGCGGTGACCGTCCATTCGAAGCCGAGCGGATTGCCGATGGCGATCGCGATCTGGCCGCGCCTCAGCCGCTTGGAGTCGCCGAGTGGCGCGACGTCGGCGAAGCTGCCGTCGGCGCGCACCAGCGCGATGTCGGTGTCGGGGTCGCGGCCGAGCACGCGGCCTTCGCGCGAGGCGCCGTCCGGCATCGTGACGCGCACGGCGCGCGCATCGCCGACGACATGGAAATTGGTGACGATCAGCCCGTCCGGCGTGATGACGAAGCCGGAGCCATGACCGCCCGCGCCGCCGATGCGCTCGATGCGGCAGACGGCGGGACCGATGCGGTCGACCGCATCGGCGACGGTCGTCGAATAGGCGTCGAGCAGCGTGTCGTCGGTTTGGAGTTTGGCAGCGGCGAGGGCCATAAGCGGGCTCCGTGTTATCAGGCTTGGTCGTGACTATATGTGCGGAGCGGCCGCGACAGCCGCGACCTGACCAGATGGCCAGTCGTGCGGCCGACTGGCCATGAGGCGAGTACCGGCCGGCGTCTTGTCGAGCGATATCTGGGTAACTGCAAACCCAGGAGAACCATGATGAGCGACTTCAACCTGAGCGCCTTTTCGGATGCAATCGCCGATCTCGCGGCGGCGGCCGCGCCGGCGACGGCAAGCCTTGCCACGCATCACCATCGGACAGCGAGCGCCTTTCACTGGCGCGACGGCTATTTCGTCACCGCCGAGGAGGTGGTCGAGGCCGGCGAGGAGATCGAGCTGACCCTGGCTTCGGGTGAAACGGTCAAGGCCGAGCTTGTCGGCCGCGATCCGTCGACCGGGGTCGCCCTGCTTAAGCCGGCCGGCGCGGCAGGCGCGCCGTCGCTCGCCAGGGCGGATGCAGTGCGGCCGGGCCATGTCGCCATCGCCGTCGGCAACAGCGACGGCGCGGCGCTTGCCGTGTTCGGCTCGATCGGCGAGGTCGGTCCGGCCTGGCGCTCGATGCGCGGCGGCACGATCGACCGGCGCATCAATCTGGCCGTCAATGCGGGCTCGCGTTTCGAGGGCGGGCCGGTGATCGACGCCAAGGGCGGGCTGGTCGGCATGCTGCTGTTCGGGCCGCGCCGGCGGGCGCTGGTCATGCCCTACGAGACGATCGAGCGGGCGGTGGCGACGCTGCGCGAGAAGGGCCATGTCGCGCGCGGTTATCTCGGCGCCGGACTGCATCCGGTCCACAACAGCGATACCCACGGCGCGATGGTGATGAGCCTCGACGACAACGGTCCGGCCAAAGCCGCCGGCCTGCATCTTGGCGACATCGTCGTGGCATGGAACGGCGAGGCGGTGCAGGGTCCGCGCGACCTCATCCGCAAGCTCGGGCCGGATAGCGCCGGCGCATCCGTGACGCTCGGCGTCGTGCGCGGCGGCGAGGCGCGAGATGTCGCGGTAACCATTGGCGAGAAACCGCTGAGCTGAGGGCATCGATGGCAGTCGCGGCAATAGCAAATCACAGGATGCCGGATCGGGCCGCCGCCGAGCGGCGGCTGACCGTGCTGATCGCGCTTGGCGATGCCGCGCGGGCCGAGCAGCTGTCGGAGGCTTTGGGCGCGACCGGTGATCTGCTGCCGGTGATGGCCGGCAACAGCCTTGGCCAGGCGGTGGATGTCGCCATAGTCGACGAGGACCGTCTGGAGGGCAGGGCGATCGATCCCGCGCTTCCCAGGGTGCTGCTGTTCCGAGGCACCGGCCACGAACAGCCGCTGGGCGGCGTGCTTGCCGTGCTGCCGGCGGCGTCCGACGAGCTGCTGATCGCCGCCGCCGCGCGGCTTGCGGCCGCCGGCTACCGCATCTCAGGCGAAGGCCGGCCGGCCGGGCGGCACGAGGACCTGGCCTTCCATGACGGCGATGCGTTCGACGAGGAACGGGCCGACACGAATCTTGCCCGGCCGACGCTTTCGCCGCGCGAGGCGGAAGTGCTGGCGCTGCTCGCCGAGGGCGCGCCCAACAAGGTGATCGCCCGGCGGCTGAACATTTCCGTGCACACGGCGAAGTTCCACGTCGCGGCGATCCTGATCAAGCTTGGTGCCGCCAACCGCACGGACGCGATCGCCATAGCCATGCGCCAGGGGCTGGTTCTGGTCTAGGGGCCTATTGATTTTCAGGTGATGCCGGCCTGCGAACGGCGACTTCCCGCGCTTCCGGTGCTCACATACTTAAGTACGCTCCGCTCCGGTCCTCGGAAGCCACCATCCTCGGCTCGGCTGAATCTCAACAGACCCCGGTGCGGTTTCGCCATGGTTTCCCACCCTACGCAGCGTAACCGCCTAACACACTTTGGGCTCTTGCGCCACGCTTCCCAGCCGCGCAAAGGTTCGCGCGTGTGATGTTGCAGGGAGGCTCGAGAAAAATGTCGCTCAAGGGAAAGACGCTGTTCATCTCCGGCGGGTCGCGCGGCATCGGGCTGGCGATCGCGCTGCGCGCGGCGCGCGACGGCGCCAATGTGACGATCGCCGCCAAGACAGCAGAGCCGCATCCGAAGCTGCCAGGCACGATCTACACCGCGGCCGAGGAGATCGAGCAGGCCGGCGGCAAGGCGCTGCCGGTGCTCTGCGACATACGCGAGGAGGCTCAGGTGGCCGAGGCGGTCGCGAGAACCGTCGAGCGGTTCGGCGCCATCGACATCTGCGTCAACAATGCCAGCGCCATCCAGCTCACGGGCACGCTGGAGACCGACATGAAGCGCTACGACCTGATGCATCAGATCAACACGCGCGGCACTTTCCTGGTGTCCAAAATGTGCATTCCGCACCTGAAGTTGGCAAAGAACCCTCACATCCTGAATCTGGCGCCGCCGCTGGACATGAAAGCCAAGTGGTTCAAGAACCATGTCGCCTACACCATGGCCAAGTTCGGCATGTCGATGTGCACGCTGGGCATGAGCGCGGAATTCGCCAAGGACGGCATCGCCGTCAACTCGCTGTGGCCGATCTCGACCATCGACACCGCCGCGGTGCGCAATCTTCTGGGCGGCGCGACGGTGGCTGCGATGAGCCGCTCGCCCGACATCATGGCCGACGCCGCGCATGCGATCTTCCTGCGGCCCTCGCGCGAGGCGACCGGCAATTTCTATATCGACGAGGAGGTGCTGCGGGCCGAGGGCGTCAGCGACTTCTCCACCTATTCGCCCGGGGCGACCGGGCCGCTCGCCGGGGACTTCTTCGTGCCGGACGAAGTGTTTGCCCGCACGGAAAGCAAGATCAAAACCATCTACTGACGGGCAGCGGACAAGGGCTCAATCCTCGACCTTCTTGGCTTTGCCCAGGCCCATCAGCCGATCGATATAGGCCAGCATCAGCGCCGAGAGGACGAAGGCGAGGTGGATGATGGTCAGCCACATCAGCTGGTCGGTCGTGTAGGAGACGGAATTGAGGAAGACCTGAAGCAGGTGGATCGAGGAGATGGCGACAATGGTCGAGGCGACCTTGACCTTGAGCGAGCCGACATCGATCGTGCCCAGCCAGTGCACCTTGCCGTCATTCTCGTCGAAGCGGCTGACGAAATTTTCGTAGCCGGAGATGATCACCATCACCACCAGTGAAGCGACGAGGGCGGCGTCGATCAGGCCGAGCATCTTCAGGATGGTGTCGGTGTCGCCGAGCGACAGCGCGTTGAGGACGAACTCGTACAGCTTCTTGCCGAACGACACCGCATAGATGGCGAGCGCAAGGCCAAGCCCGATATAGAACGCGACCAGCAGCCACCGCGAAGCGAGGATGATCGATTCGATGGCGAGTTCGAGACGTTTCATGCGCTGGTTCCGCTTCCGGTTTCAGTGGCGTATTTCGGACAACCCGCGATTGTTTGCAAGACGAAAACAAAACCCCGCCGGAGAGGGGCCGGCGGGGCTCATGTGTCCCGCTGGAGTCGGGACGGGGCAGGGAACGCCCTGTCAAGAATCTGGGGACAGCAATCCGGCAATTCAATGATTTTGCTCGAACCGAAGCTCAATTCTTCTTGAGCCTCAAACCCTTGCGGGCGTTGCCCATCCCGGCAGGGCCGGGATGGGATCTGTGTTGTCGCTCCGAATCCAGAAGCCGCTCTATGCTTCTGGAACAGCGGGCTAATTCGCGCTCGCTACCGGCGCCACTAGCGAGGTGATGCGGCGGATGGCAACGCGACGGTTCTCGCGGTTCGGCCCTTGCGTGTCGACCTTGAGATACTGCTCGCCATAGCCCTGCGTCGTCAGGTTCTCCGGCGGGATGCCGAAGGCATTGGTGAGCGCCTCGGCGACCGCTTCGGCCCGCCGGTCGGACAGGGCAAGGTTTGCTTCCGGCGTACCGACCGCATCGGTATGGCCTTCGATCAGGAAGGTTTCGGCCGGGTTCTTCTTCAGCAGCTTCTCCATGGCGCTGGCGACACCGTCGAGCTTCTGCACCTCGGTGTCCGAGATCGACGCCGAGCCGAACTCGAAGTTCAGCGTGTCGAGATCGACGCGGCGGGCGATGTCGCGCACGCGGGCCGAGCGCTTGACCTCGTCGACCGAGTAGAGGCGCTGCACCCTCTCGACCGGAGGCTGTTCGAGGAAGGTGTAGTAGTCTTCCGGATCCTCGACATCCTCGGAATCCAGGATGTAATCCCGGCGCGAGATGTTGAGCCGCATCGGCGGCAGGTCGTCGCCGGGATCGCGCCAGTCGTCGACATCCCGGTAGTAGCGCTCGTCGACATAGCTCAGTACATATTCGCGCCCGTCGGGCGTGATGCGCGAACGTTGGATGACGTCGCCATAACGGTTGCGGATGGTGACGATCTGGACGCCGTTGTCGCGCTCGACGATTTCGCGAGTGCGGCCGCCGGACAGATCCTCATAGTAGACATTCCTGGCGCCGCGATGCATGCGCGGCGCATCGTTGCTTTCGACGATCGTCTGGTTGTTGAACTGGATGATGACGCGGTCGCCGAATTGCTTGAGGACGTCGGCGCCTTGCGGGCGCGGACGGCGGCGCACGTCTTCCTCTTCAGGCGCGCGCTCGACGCGCGTGCCCTTTTCCTCGGTCACCGGAATGATCTTTTCAGGCTTGATCTCCTGCTGGGCCGACTTGTCGTCGGTCGGCGGCGGTCCCTGATCGACCGGAGCCGGCTTCGGGGCTTGCGCCTGCTCGCCGTTCTGCTGGACGGGCTGGCCGGTCCCCTCGGCATTCTGGCCTTCGGTGGTCTGCCCGGCGTTCTGGCCGCCCTGATCCTTGCCGCCCCTGTGCTTGCGCCGGGCATCCTTCTGGCTGTCCAGAAGCGGCGCTTCGTCCGGGTTGGCCTTGGCTTCGCCCTGCGCCGGGGCTTCACCCTGCGCGGGCTGGGTCGCCTGTTCGCCAGCGGCAGGCTGCTCGCCGGTCGCGGGCTGTTCTCCCGTCACCGGCTGCTCGCCGATCAGTTTCTTGCCGTGCTTCTTCTTGTCCTGCTCACCCAGGGCAGGGGCTGCCTGCTGCTCGGTGGGAAGCGGCTCGGCCTGCGGGACAGGCTCGCCGGGTGCCGCCTGTTTGGCCGGCGCCTGCTCGGCGGGCGCGGCCTCGATCTGCTGATCCTGCTTGTGCTTCTTCTTCCTCAGCAGGTTGTCCTGCGGATTGTTGTCGTTCGCAGGCGCCGCCTGTTCGGCCGGCTGCTCGGCGGGCGCCGCTTCGATCTGCTGCTGGTCGCCTTTCTTCTTGCGCAGTTTGAGCGGCTGTTCGCCATTCGACGGCGCCGCCTGTTCGGCCGGCTGCTCGGCGGCAGGCGCCGCCTCGATCTGCTGCTGGTCGTGCTTCTTCTTGCGCGGCTTGAAAGTCTGCTCATCATTCGACGGCGCTGCCTGTTCGACCGGCTGCTCGGCGGGAGCGGCCTCGATCTGCTGCTGGTCGCGCTTCTTCTTGCGCGGCTTGAACGTCTGCTCGTCATTCGACGGCGCGACCTGCTCGGCCGGCTGATCAGCTGGAGCTTGCTCTGCCTGCTGCTCCCGATGCTTCTTCCTGCGCAGATTGCCCTGCTGCTCGTCATTCGACGGCGCTGCCTGTTCGACCGGCTGCTCGGCAGGCGCGGCTTCGATCTGCTGCTGTTCGACCTTGCGCTTGCGCGGCTTTTGCTCCTGCTCGACGGGAACGGCCTGCTCGGCCGGCGCTGATTCCGTTTGCTGCTGGTCGTGCTTCTTCCTCTTGGGCTGTTCCGGCTCAGCCTGCTGGTTCTGGGCGCAGGCCTCAGCCGATTCCCCCTCGGCGCAGCTCGCTTGCGCCAGAATCAATGGCGCGGCGGTGTGCTGCACGGGGCCGAAAACGGCACCGCCCTGCAGCGGGTACGCGCCCAACGGCGCGGATGCCATCAGCAGGCCGATCGCGGTGCCTGCCAGAATCCGTGGTTGGCGTTTCATCTCAAATTCTCCTTGTGGGGTCCCATCCCTGCCCAAACTTTCATTATCGGGATTTGGTTCCGACGCATGGGCATTAGCGGCAACGAAGGACGATTGGCCGGCGTTTTGAAGGCAACTTCGTGTTTTTCATATGATGCACGTCTTAATTGCGCCCATTGCGGCGCTTGACCTTGGCGGCGGCCGGGGCCACATCCCCACAATGGATGCGCCATTCTGGAAAACCAAGACGCTTGAGGCGATGACGCCGGCCGAGTGGGAATCGCTTTGCGACGGCTGTGGTAAGTGCTGCCTGTCGAAGCTCGAGGACGAGGACACCGGAGAGATCTACTGGACCAGTGTCGGCTGCAGGCTGTTCGACGCTGAAAGCTGCCGCTGCGCCGACTATGCCAACCGGTTGGCGCGGGTTCCGGACTGCGTCGGGCTGACGCCGCAGAATGTGCGCACAATCAGCTGGTTGCCAAAGACCTGCGCCTACCGGTTGATCGCGGAGGGGCATGACCTCTATTGGTGGCACAGGTTGGTCTCGGGGAGCGCGGAGACGGTGCACGAAGCCGGCATCTCGATCCGCGGGCGGGTCAAGGCCAAGGAAACCGACCTTGCCGAGCCGGACGACTATTTCGACTATATGCTCGATGACGAACCCTGACGGGTTCGCATTTTGACGACGAACGTTGTTCGCATGTTGACGACGAGCACTGAACCGATTTTCGCCGCAAACCGGTAGGAAATACCACGCGCCGGAGCGGCCTAGGCCGGAACCGGCGAGGCCGTGGGGCGTTTGGGGTCCGGCCGCCCGCAACCGATGGCTTGCCCGATGAACCGAAGATGAATGGACGGTTCGCGGAAGGTTCAGACAGGCAGGCGCATTCTCGCACCATCGGCTCACAAGGGGCGAGAGCCCTCAACAAGGAGAGAAGACGATGTTCAACACGATCAAGACCGCAGCCCTTTCGGCGCTTGTCGGCCTCGGCACGCTTACCGCCATCCCCGCCGCCCATGCCGACAGCCTCTATCTCGGTTTCGGCAACAACCAGGACCCCCGCTTCGGCGTCTACACTGGGGAAGATGACGGCTTCTACCGCCGCCGTCACCGCTCGGATGACGACGACTGGCGCGACGACCGTGGTTGGCGCCGGGGCTGCTCACCGGAGCGCGCGCTCGACAAGGCTGATCGCATGGGCTTGCACCGTGTCCGCATCGTCGACATCAACCGCCGCACGGTCAAGGTCGCAGGCCGACAGTTCGGTGACCGCGTCGTGGTGGTGTTCGCCAATGTTCGCGGCTGCCCGGTGATCTATCGCTAAGGAATACAGACCGGCCCCCCGGCCTGGACGGCTAGCAGAGCCCCTTTCCGCCAGGGTGGAAGGGTGCGGCTCAAAAAGAACCCCGGAGGACCAGTCCTCCGGGGTTTTTCATGCGCAACGATAAGGACCAGCGCGGTTCAGCGTTTCATGGAATCGCTGACCCGCCCAAGTATTTTGTTTTGACGCAATTCTGGACGAAAAACCGCTGCGCACTTTTCCTGGAATTGCTCTAGCCGGCCTGATCCAGAGCCGGCCGCCGGGGCGCATGCCGGCCGGGATGCACTCACTTCAGCTCGAAGGTCACGGTAACCTGCACGGCATAGGAATTCTCGCCGGCCTGAACCGGAACCGAGGCGCCCGCGGCATCGAAGGCCTTGGCGTTGATCGGCATCGGAGGCGGCGCGATGTTCTGGTCAGTGATCTCCAGCACCCGGCCGATGCTGACGCCCGCGGCTTCGGCAAGCGTCTTGGCCTTGGCCATGGCGTCGGCGACCGCTTTCTTGCGGGCCTCGGTGACGGCTGCGGACGGATCCTCGTTGGAGAAGGCGATGCCGCCGCCCTGGTTGACGCCGAGCGACACCGCCTTGTCGAGGATCTCACCGGTCTTGTCGATGTCGCGGATGCGCACCGAAAGCGTGTTGGTCACCTGGTAGGCGACGAGCTCGGCGTCCTGGCCGCCATCCGGCTTGTTGGTGTAGTTGTAGCGCGGGTTGATCTGGATGCCGGCCGTCTGCAGGTCGCGGTCCTTGATGCCGGCCGATTTCATCGCTGCGATCACAGCCGCCATGGCGTCGTTGTTGGCGTCGAGCGCGGCGCGCGCGGTCTTGGCCTCGCGCATGACGCTGAGCGTCAACAGCGCGAGATCGGGCGCGGCGGTCGCCTGGCCTTCGCCCGACACGACGATGCGGGGCGTGGCTTGCGAATCGGCGGCGCCGGCCACCGCCGGAAAAGCGATCGCGGCGGCGAGCGCCAAGGGCAAAAGATGTCTGGTCATGAAAAATCTCCTCAGTGTGCGATCCAGTCGCACCTGGCAACTAGAACGCGAATATGGGCTGATTTTGGCGATCGCGACCAGCCCGGCCCGAAAGCCTTGTGCCGAGGAAGGAAAAACACTAAGCCAGCCGCGTGGGGCCTGTAGCTCAATGGTTAGAGCCGGCGGCTCATAACCGCTTGGTTGGGGGTTCGAGTCCCTCCGGGCCCACCATTATCGTTGTTTATCAATAACTTAGCGCCTATTTCTTCCTTTGACAGCCAAGTCCATGGTGGCGAACCTCTGCACATCGCTTTGATTTTGTTGACTTACGATGGGCTGCTGAGAACCAAAGAGGCGGGTGAGAAAAACGTCGTGGCGCCCTGCAGACGCGACGCGCTGAAGCCAGGAGCAGTTCGAAGTATCCGGGTCAGACTACGCTCTCATGGTGGGCATCGGTCCATTGCGGCGGCAGGTCGTTGGACGCTTGGTTGCAGCAGTAGCAGGCCTCGCCAAAGGGTCTCTCGACGTCGTGTCCGGGCCGCGAATGGACTTTCAGCTTTGGGCAGCGAACCTTCAAGAGCGGACATTCAAGTTGGCGTGGGCAATCAACGCGGCCTGACCGATAGCGGACAACCAGCCAACGGGTTTTCGGTGTCGTTAAGGATTAGAGGCGGCCGTTTGCCGCCGCCCGAGTTGAGCGAAACCGGTTCATCTAGACTGAGATATGGGTGCTCCAAAGTGGAGTCCTCGCTGCGCATGAGGCCAGTATTTCATAAAGAGACGCAGAGCCGATCCATGGGATTCTCAGCTAATTTCTTCACGCGTCCGGCCGGATAAAGTGCTTTCGGGCGACAACTCGGTGCGTTGTAGGAACAGGACTCTGCGCGATGCGCTCACTCAAGCGTGCGCGGAAGCAGCTAGATTGGATTGTGGTGGAGCCACGTCTTTGGTCGCAATCATACTGTTGGTGGTGGAGTTCGTCTGCGGCGCCGCAAGCGGAATTGCGCTCGGCCGCTGGGTGCCGAGTTTCAGTCTTGGCAGGACGGCCAACGGCTTGATCGGCGGCGTCGGTGGCATGCTTTTTGTGTGGCCATCCGCGCGTATTCCGGGTGTTGGGCCCCTCGTCGGCCACCACGCCGCTGGCCTGACGTCGACGATGCTGGTCGGAGCCGGAATAGCAGGGCTACTAGGAGGTCTCATCCTGATTCTGCTGGCCGGTTTCGTCGGGGCTCTCATACGAGGCTGACAGCTCCGATGATGCGTGCGGATGCTTTCCGCCCTTCCATCCCCCCAAGATTGCTCGGTACCTGACGAGGAGAACATTATGAGGAAATTTGCTCTCGCGCTCGCAGTCGCCTCCGCTTTGGCGGGCTGCACCAACGCGGAAAAAGGCGCTGTGATAGGGGGTGTTGGCGGGGCTGCGCTCGGAACAGCAGCTGGCGGTAACGACGTGCGAAATGCGGTCGTTGGCGGTGCAATCGGGGCCGTCGCCGGTACCTTGATCGGAGCGGCGACCGACCGCCGCGGATATTGTCGATACCGGGATCGGCACGGGCGAATCTTCGAGGCGCGATGCAGGTGATCGCTTGCTCCGCCGTGGCGCTCGCTGAGCGCGAACGACTCCGCTCGCTCGGCTAGATGACAATGTCACCGCTAACAATTCCGTAGATACCGAAGAGGCATCCGATCACCGCGGCCGCCAGGACGATCCATTCAACGCCGACGAATACCGGCTTTTTCTGCTCACGCCTGACTTGAACGTAGAGCAGCGTGCCGGGGGCATACAGGATGGATGACAGCAGCAAAAATTTGAGACCGCCGGCATAGATCATGAACAGAACGTACAATGTCGCGATGCCTGCGACGACCAGATCGCGGGACCCCTGTGCCGCTTCGTCGTCATAGGTCTCCTCGCGATAGGCAAGAAGCAAACCGTAGCCGGCGACGAGCAAATAGGGAATCAACACCATGGCGCTGCTCAGCTTCACCATGAGCGCAAACGCGTCTTGCGAGAAAAGCGTGCTGACCACGAACAACTGTATGACCATATTGGTCAGCCAAAGAGCGGCGGCCGGGACGTTGTTGCTATTCTCACGTGCGAAGATCCTTGGCATGTCGCCGCTCTTGGCGGCTGCGAACAACACCTCGACACAAATCAAAGACCAGGCGAGGTAAGCGCCGAGCACCGATACGATCAATCCCACGCTGACGAAAACGGCACCCCAGTGACCAACGACGGCCTCCAGTACCGACGCCATTGAGGGTTGCCGCAATCCAGCGATTTCCGCCTGCGCAAGGACGGCATAGGGCAGGAGCGTCACCAGGACCAACAGGAACAGCACGCCGATGAAGCCAATGATCGTCGCCCTTCCGATGTCGGCGCGATCCTTCGCATAGCGTGAATAGACACTCGCGCCCTCAATTCCGATGAACACAAAGATCGTGACCAGCATGGTCGCCCGGATCTGCTCGAAGAGGCTGCTTTTAAGTGCCAGCTCTCCGCCCCAGAAGTTGGCGCGAAACAGGTCCAGCTTGAAGGCGCCAATCAGGATGACGATGAAGACAAGGATGGGAACGATCTTTGCAACCGTGACGATTGTATTCAAGACGGCCGCCTCCCTGATCCCGCGCAGGATCGTGAAGTGGAACAGCCAGAGTGCGATCGACGAGACCACTACCGCTGGGACCGTGTCGCCGTTGCCAAAGATCGGAAAGAAGGCGCCGAGCGTCGACTTGATCAAGACCCAATACGAGACATCGGCGATACAGGCGACCAGCCAATAGCCGAAAGCGGAGAGAAAACCTGCGTAGTCTCCGAAACCGGCTTTTGCATAGGCAAAGATGCCTGCGTCGAGGTCGGGCTTACGCTCAGCCAGCACCTGAAACACTCGAGCCAAGGTGTACATCCCCATCCCGGCAATACACCAGGCAATGACGGCGCCGCCCGGTCCCGTCGCGTTGCCGAAAGTGCGCGGGAGCGAAAATATCCCGGCACCGATCATCGATCCGACGACCATTGCAGTCAGTGCGGCCAGAGAAAGCTTCGGGTTAGTCCGGGATGCCATGGCCGAGCCTCAAAGCCGGTTGTCGAACTGCGAAGCGCAGAATCACCTGCAGAATGCCCGGCAGTTCGCTGCTCGTTCGCCGATGCTGCATTCAAGACTTCCACAAGTCCAGCAGATGCAATGCGTCCGCGGCACCGGATTTCCGAAATAGAGACGTAGTGCATAGCGGTGAGATTCTTAGCTAATTTCACCTGGTTCCCAAAAGCATAGGATTTGGTTCGCACAGAGGTTGCGGCCCAACTTGGACGGGTGATCTCAGATCGATCTGGAGAGGCACGTGACAAGTAAGTCCGAGCAGAAGCTGTCCTTGTTCGCGTTGATCGCAATGGTCGTCGGATCGATGATCGGGGCCGGCATCTTCAATCTGCCCGCCCGGTTCGCCACCGCTACAGGGCCGTTCGGTGCCATCATCGCCTGGGCGATAGCCGGAACCGGCATGTACATGCTGGCGCGCGTGTTCCAGGCGCTGGCCGAGAAGAAGCCCGATATCGACTCCGGCGTCTTCGCCTATGCCAAGGCGGGATTCGGCGACTATATGGGCTTCCTCTCGGCATTCGGCTATTGGCTCGGAAGCTGCCTCGGAAACGTCTTCTACTGGGTGCTGATCGGATCGACGCTCGGGCGCTTCTTCCCAGGTATTTTCGGGGATGGCAACACCGCGACCGCGATCATCGTCTCGCTGGTTGGCATCTGGGCCTTCCATTTCATGATCCTGCGCGGCGTCGAGCAGGCGACCTTCATCAATAGCGTCGTGACGGTTGCCAAGATCGTGCCGATCATCGTGGCGATCCTCGCCACGGCGTTCGCGTTCAACTACACGCAATTTTCCGAGAACTTCCTCGGCGGCTTGGACATGCCGGAAAAGACCCTGCTGGCGCAGGTGCGCGACACCATGCTGATCACCGTTTTCGTCTTCCTCGGCATCGAGGGAGCGAGCGTGTATTCGCGCTTCGCCGAAAAGCGTTCCGATGTCGGCACCGCCACCATTCTGGGTTTTGTCGGCGTCACCGGCCTAATGGTAGCCGTCACCCTTCTGCCCTACGCCACGGCTCCGCGTGCGGCCATTGCCGGAGTCCAGCAACCCTCGCTTGCCGGCGCGCTGGAACTGGTCGTCGGACATTGGGGGGCGGTGTTCATTTCCATCGGCGTGCTGGTGTCAGTGCTCGGCGCCTATCTTGCTTGGTCACTGATCTGCGCCGAGGTGCTGTTTGCCGCGGCGAAGTCGCAGGACATGCCGAAGCTTTTCGCGGCACAGAACGGCAACCGGGTTCCCGCCAACGCGCTTTGGCTGACCAATATCGTCGTCTCGCTCTTCGTCATCTCAACCTACTGGTCGCGTGACGCCTTCAACGTCATGCTCGACATGACAAGCGTGACAGCGCTGCTGCCCTACCTGCTGGTGGCGGGCTATGGCGTGCTGATCGCCCGCCGGGGCGAGGGGTACGAGACGACGCCCGGCGAGCGCGGGCGCGACCAGTTATTCGCCTGGATCGCCGTCGTCTACACGCTCATCATGTTTGTGGCCGCCGGCTTGAAATACGTACTGTTGGTGGCGGTGCTCTTCGTGCCGGGGACCATCCTCTACCTGTGGGCGCGGCGCGAACAGAACGCGCGGCTCTTCACATCGGTCGAACTTATCATCTTCGCCGTCACCCTGGTCGCCGGCCTCGCCGGTTTCGTTGGCCTACTGACCGGCGCCATCACACCTTGACGAGAAAGGCATAAGCCATGGCGATGGAAACGAAATTTGGCGTGCATTCCGAAGTCGGCCAGCTTCGCAAGGTCATGGTCTGCGCACCCGGCCGCGCCCATCAGCGCCTGACGCCCAGCAATTGCGACGCGCTTCTGTTTGATGACGTGCTCTGGGTCGACAACGCAAAACGCGATCATTTCGATTTCATGACCAAGATGCGCGACCGCGGTGTCGAGGTGGTGGAGATGCATAACCTCCTCGCCGAGACTGTCGCCGTCCACGACGCGAAGAAATGGATCCTCGACAATCAGGTGGTGCCGAACCAGATCGGCCTCGGCCTCGTCGACGAGGTGCGCTCCTATCTGGAGGGACTCTCCAACCGCGATTTGGCGGAGACGCTGATCGGTGGCCTCTCGACCCACGAGTTCCCCGAATCCATCGGCGGCGAACAGCTCGAACTGATCCGCGACGCGGCCGGGGTGAACGAGTATCTGCTGCCACCGCTTCCGAACACGCTCTACACCCGCGACACCACCTGCTGGATCTATGGCGGCGTCACGCAGAACCCACTCTACTGGCCGGCGCGGCATGAAGAGACAATCCTCACCACCTCGATCTACAAGTTCCACCCCGACTTCGCCGGCAAGGTGAATGTGTGGTGGGGCGACCGACCAGGGATTGGGGCCTCGCCACGCTGGAAGGCGGCGACGTCATGCCGATCGGCAAGGGCAATGTACTGATCGGCATGAGCGAGCGCACCTCGCGTCAGGCCATCAGCCAACTCGCGGCGACGCTGTTCGAGAAGGGCGCGGCGGAGCGCGTCATTGTCGCGGCGATGCCGAAGCTGCGCGCGGCGATGCATCTCGACACGGTGTTCACCTTCGCTGACCGCGACTGCGTGTTGCTCTACCCCGACATCGTCAACGGTATCGAGGCATTCTCCTACCGACCGGACGGCAAGGGCGGCGTCGAGTTGCACAAGGACAAGAGTAGCTTCGTCGAGACGGTGCGCGACTCGCTCGGCCTCAAGCAGATGCGCGTCGTAGAGACCGGCGGCAACGCCTATATGCGCGAGCGCACCCAGTGGGACAGCGGCGCCAATCTCGTCTGCGCCTCGCCGGGGGTCGTGTACGCCTATGACCGCAACACCTACACCAACACCCTGCTGCGCAAAGAGGGCATCGAGGTGATCACCATCATCGGTGCCGAACTGGGCCGCGGTCGTGGTGGCGGCCATTGCATGACCTGTCCGATAATCCGTGATCCGGTCGACTACTGACAAGAGAGCGTTTCCGGAGATCAGAGATGGGCGCCGCTCATGCAGGAATTCTGGTTAGGCGATCGACAATGAGCGGCGCATCCACGAGCGGAACCGATCACCAGCATCGAGCGGCTTCCCTACATTCCAAATGGGGATGGTTTTTGGCGTTGGGCATTGCCCTGGCGTCGGCTGGGGTGTTGGCCGTCGCGCTCCCCGTTGTGTCTACATTCGCGGCAAGCGTTGTCCTTGGGTTCATGCTTTCGCTCGCGGGCATCGTGAAGATGGTTCAATCCTTGCGAGTCAAGGAATGGAGTGGATTCATCTGGCAAGAGTTGACCGGCACGGTCGAACTGGTCGGCGGTATCCTGATATATTTCAACCCCTTCAAGGGCGCTCTGGCGATCACTCTGCTGATCGCCCTGGTGCTTCTGATGCAGGGCATTTTACAAGTCGCGCTCGCCTTCCAGGTGCGCGGTCAAAATGGTTGGCAGTGGTTCGGCGTTTCGGGCCTGGTCGCGCTGGCCGCTAGTGCGACGCTCGCATTGAAGTTGCCCTACACCAGCATTTACACGCCAGGCACGGTTGCCGGCATTTCTCTCCTTGTCGCCGGCGCCGCCTACATTGCTATTGCCCTCACGATGCGGAGGGCCCGGTCATGAAGACATCATGCAACACCTCTGAGCGACATCGTTCGATCGAGACGCGGCGGTGGATCAATCGTGTTTCCTGGGCATGCTTGATGATTGTCGCTTCGGTTGGCGCGATGCCCCCTTTCATCAGCTCGATTTCCTTTGCCCAGCAGCCTGGCGCAGGGCAGGCCCCGCCGCCTGCAGTTGCTGTCGAGAAGATCTTGGTGCAGCAGGTCAGCAGTCCGATGCGGTTTACTGCTCGGGTCGAGGCGATCGAAGCGGTTGATATCAGGGCACGCGTCACCGGCTTCCTGCACTCCATCGACTTCAAAGACGGGCAGACCGTGAAGATCGGGGACGCGCTGTTCGAGATCGAACCGGACCAGCTTGATGCGCTGGCCGCGTCGGCGCGGGCACAGGTTGCGCGTGCCGAGGCAACGCGGACATCTGCCGAGCGGACTTTGGCGCGCAATCGCGATCTGTTCGCTCGAAGAACGATCTCGCAGGCTGCTCTGGACGAGGTCCAGGCAGCCTTCGATGTCGCTGCCGCCGATGTACAGGTCGCGGAGGCAAGCCTGCGCACCGCCGAACTCAATCTGTCATACGCCCGCATCACGGCGCCGATTGCCGGCGACATCGGTCGGGCGACGTTCACGGCAGGCAATCTGGTCGGACCGGATTCCGGTTCGCTGGTGCGAATAGTCAGCCTGGATACGGTCCGCGTGGCTTTCGCCTTGACCGAAGGGCTGCTCGTGACGATCCGGCAGCAGCAGGCGAGCGGCAGCAACCTCGATCCGAATACGCTGAAGCTCTCGCTGCGTCTTGCCAATGGGACGGACTATGACGAGCGCGGTCGTATCGAGTTCGTCGAAACCGAGATAGACCCGCAGACAGGTACGGTCGCCGCCAGGGCGGTTTTCCCCAATCCTCGCCACATCCTTCTGCCCGGGCAATTCGTCACCCTCTATGTGCAGCAGAAAGACGCGCCTAGCTTGCCGGTGGTGCCTCAGACAGCGGTGCTGCAGGATCGCGAGGGGCGCTTCGTCTATCTGCTGGGCAAGAACAATATCGTCTCACAACAGCGTATCGACACGGGCGCGCGCGTCGGCAACGGGTGGGCGGTCACCAAGGGCCTGGAGGGCGGCGAGCAGGTCGTCGTCCAGGGCATCCAACGTCTCGCCCAAGGCATGACGGTTCAACCGAGCGAAGGCCAGCCAGTCGGCGGCGGCTCATGATTTCCGATCTCTTCATCACCCGCACCCGGCTGGCGATCGTGTTGTCGATCGTCATTTCGATTGCCGGCGCGATCGCCATCTTCTCGCTGCCGGTGCAGCAATATCCGGAGATCACGCCGCCCACCGTCAGCGTCTCGGCCACCTATCCCGGCGCGAGCGCGGAAGTCATTGCCGATGTAGTCGGCGGGCCCCTGGAGACCGCCATCAATGGCGTCCCCAACATGATGTACATGTCGTCAACGAGTTCGAATGCCGGGCAATACTCGCCAGCGATGCGCCGGTCAGGAACGGCTCCAGATAGCTGCCGATGGCAAATTGGATGGCATTCAGGCCGACGAACACGATCAGCGCCAACTGCCAGGACCCGGACTGAGCGATGGCGAACAGGGTCGGGAAGATCGTAGCGAGCAACGGTCCGACAAAAGGGATGTAGTTAAGCGCAAAGGCAATGGCTGCCCAGGCGCTGGCAAGTTCGAGCCCGGCAGCAAACGTGAACGCCCACACGACCAAGCCCGTCACAACGCATGCTATGCTGCGCACAACCATGAAGCGGCGAACCTTGGCGCCAATTTCGCGGCCGACGTTCAAGAGCAGGTCGCCTTGCGGCTGCGCCGCCGACGAATGCAAACGACGTTGCAGGCCGTCGGCTTCCAACAAGCCCAGCATCACAAAAATAAAGGTCAGCACGGTAAAGCCGGCGACGCCGTTCAGCCGCGTGACGAGACTGCGGGTCAGGCCGATCAGCCCAGATACGCTGAAAAGTTCTCTGAGCGGGCTGACGATCGCAATTCCGTGGCCTTCCAGCCAGTCCACCCAACGGGCGTAGATCGCCTGCAATCGGCTGGCATTGTAGAACAGCCATTGCGATAGTTCGCCGAGCCCCCAGACAATCGCGGAACCTACGACGACGATCACCAGAACGACAAGCAAAAGTGTAGCCAGCAAGGCTGCCAGCCGCGAGATCCGTCGTTGCAGAGCCGCCTGAATTGGCCATGCCAATGCGATCACGAACAGTGAGAATGCAAGGGGCATAAGAATTGATCTGGCGAAATACAGCGCGGCGAGAATAAGGATGCCGGTCGCAACCGGGTTGACCGCACGGCGATTGCTCGCTTCCGCTACGTTTGCCTTGTCCTTTATCGAGCGTGGCCGCCGCAATCTTTGCTCACTCACGCGTGGTGGGCTCTCGGGTTGAGGCTCATGCGCGGACTCATTGGAGGCTTCGTGACCGGAGAAAAGCGACCCTCAAATCCTATCGTAAGGCTCATCGGCAGCGGCCGGCATGAACCGGCCGAAAGCCGTCCGCACGGGCCAGACATGCATTGGAAAACGTGCGCAAGCGCCCGCTCCTGGTTGCGCAAACCGGAGCAAACTGGAGGGTGCAGGCCACTGGTTGCGTCGGTCGCGATATGCGGCATTCACCATTCCTGACGATTCGGTACCCTTGAGCACGGGCCATGCATGCGTTGCCAAATGTCCGCTGCCTTTCACCGCGTCGACCACAAACGGGTGCGTGTACCAAGCTGCAGGCTTGCGGCCGATGCGAAATCGGATGGGGCTGATCGACAGCCACGGTGCATGCCGACAACAATGCGGCGACCATCAACCACGGGCTCAGGCAGGCAAGTAGGAATTGGACCTGGTTCATCTCACTTCTCCTTCGGGTCGCCCTCGGCGCCTGACCCCGCCTAGGGTAAAGGCGATGCACGCGGTTAGGACGAAGCCACCCAACAACCCCGCAACGCCAACCCCGACAAGGATTGCCGGGGTGAGGACACCAACGCCCCGCGCCGTGGCGTCCACCGCGCTTTCGACCTTTCCGACAAAAGGGCCGACGCCTGGCACGTGCCCGGCCAGCCAGGTAAGGGCAAGTCCGCCGATCGCGCCCGTCAAAGCATCGACCTTTGCGCCAAGACCAAGAGTCGTCCAACGCCCCAGAGCGAGGCCCGCCGCTGCGCCACAGACGACCTCTATGGTGAGTGCGACAGCAGTCTCGACCACGCCCATCTGTCTTGTCCCGGTTGCCAGGCGATCGGCTCACGCGAGCAGTTGAAGGTTGATTTACGCAGCCTCGGACGCCTGACTAAGCGCATCGCGCAGGGTCTGCTCCTTCGTCTCGTCTAGTGATGTCTTGAGTACGACGCCGCCAAATCCCTTGATCGCGCTTAGCACCTTGTCGGCAGTCATTTCGTGAACGAGCACGAACAAGGCAGCATTTCCCGGCTGCAGGCTGGCCGACAGATCCTTCATGAAAGCATCGTTTATTCCGACGTCGGTCAGCGCGCCGCCGAGTGCGCCGGAAGCCGCGCCGATTGCCACACCGATGACGGGATTGAGAAAAATGACACCGATGAGCAAGCCCCAGAAACTCCCTGACACGGCACCAGTGACGGTCGTGTTCATGATCTGGCTGAGCTTCACGTTGCCGGCTTCCGTCTTGGTCGCGATCACGGCGTCACCGATGTTGATGAGGTATTCCTTCTGCAACGCAAACAGGCGCTGGCGCACCTCTTCCGCCTTGGCTTCGTTGGGGTAGACTATGACGATCAGATCGGACATGAGACCTCCACTGCGAAATTCGACGGGATCGAGACGCGCCTACAGGCTCGCAGGGTGCCATATTATGTCTCTACCGCAGCGAAGAAATTAGCCGGGAATCCCACGCCTTTGCGGTCCGTCTCTTTTTGATTGCGGCCGAATGCGACAGCAATTCTTCGGCTTGCGCTGGATCACGGCACGCAATTACTTCATCTCAACGGTACGCGGCCGTCATAGATCTGGAGGTCTGCATGAAGCGGCATTGGCTGATCGGGCTGTGGCATTCGCTGTCGGCCGGCGGCCTGTTTCTTGGAACGCTCTGCTTTGCCGCCTCGCTCACTCCGTCGCTGCTTCCTCGGACGGCACTAACTCAGGGCGTGCTATCAGGATTCTCCCTGGCTGCGGGGTATGGTATCGGCACAGTTGCGCGTTGGCTGTGGGCTTATATGGAGTTGCCGGAGCCGCAGGGCCGTGTCCTGAGCCTGACCAAGCTTGTCGCAGCCATTGTGTGCGCACTCGTCGCTAGCGTTTTTCTCTGGCGCGCAGCCCCATGGCAGAATTCGATAAGGGAGCTAATGGGCGTCGAGCCGGTCGAAAGCGCGCATCCCCTGAAGGTCGGCCTGGTCGCACTGGTAACGTTCGCCATTGTCGTACTGCTGGCTCGGCTTTTTCAGTGGGTGTTCCACAGGGCTGCGGCGGGAATCAACCGCTTTGCCCCAAGACGGCTGTCCAATGTCATTGGCATCATCGTGTCGATCGCGCTTTTTTGGTCGATCATCAGCGGCGTTCTTTTTCGCCTTGCGCTCCACGTCGCAGACTCGTCCTATCAGCAATACGATGCGCTGGTTGAGGCGCACACCGCGCGGCCGACCGATCCTATGAAGGCTGGCGGGAGCGCATCGTTGATCGATTGGGACGAACTGGGACGGGCAGGGCGAGAATTCGTCGCGACAGGACCCGCGAGCGCGGACATAGGCGCGCTCACCGGCCGGCGAGCCCTCGAACCCATTCGCGTCTACGTGGGGCTGAGATCCGCCGGGACCCCGGAGTTGCGTGCAAAGCTCGCGCTCGAGGAGTTGATACGCGTCGGTGGCTTCAGGCGCTCCGTGCTGATCATCCTGACGCCAACCGGCAGCGGCTGGATCGATCCGGCGGCCATGGACAGCGTGGAATATCTCCACAATGGTGATGTCGCCAGTGTTGCGGTTCAATACTCTTACCTTGCGAGCTGGCTGTCGCTGCTTGCTGAGCCGGACTACGGCGCCGACACGGCACGGGCGCTATTTCGCGATGTGTACGAGTATTGGACCAAGCTCCCGAAGAACAGCCGCCCGCAGCTCTATCTGCACGGTCTCAGCCTGGGCGCGATGAACTCCGAACGAGCAACCGATCTGTTCGAGGTCCTCGGCGACCCTTACCAGGGGGCCTTGTGGAGCGGACCACCGTACAGAAGTGGCTTGTGGCGGTCGATCACCGCCGACCGGGTTCCAGGCTCGCCGGCATGGTTGCCGCGATTTCGCGATGGATCGATCGTGCGCTTCATGAATCAGAACGGCGCGAATGTCGACGCAGGTTCACGTTGGGGACCGATGCGGATTGTCTATCTTCAATACGCGAGTGACCCGGTGACCTTTTTCGACTATCGCGACCTCTACCGTGAGCCGGACTGGATGAAGAGCCCGCGCGGCCCAGACGTCTCACCCGAATTGCGATGGCACCCGGTGGTGACGTTCCTGCAGCTCACGCTCGACATGGCTATGGCGACGACGACCCCAATCGGGCATGGGCACGTCTATGCGCCGGCCGATTACATCGATGCCTGGATCGAAGTGACAAATGTTCAAGGGTGGTCCTTGCAGCAGATCGCTCGGCTGAAGCAACACCTTGCGCCTCGTTGACGGTTAGCCGTTTATGATTCCAATTTAGCCGATCGCCAATCCTCGCTAAACCTGATCAGTTGCTGCAATGATTGAAGGTCTGTTCCTGGCGCAACCGCAACCTCCAGCGTTGTCGCACACGATGTCTGTTTCAGGAATGGGAAAGCTGGTCTCTACGGCCGGCGCAAAGCTGCCTGGTTCGAGGCCCGCGCAGTGAAGGCGTTCCTTCGACTGCGGTCTCGGAACCATACGGAACGATAGGGGAAGACTTCTGATTTTGGCCCACGAAAAACGCAATAAAATCAACGATCTTAAGACGCCCTCCGGGCCCACAAACTTGTTACAAATCAGTTACTTATGCTCAATTCTTCGAGATTGAATTGAGCGCTATCGGGTAAGTCTGTGACTTCTGAGTGAAATGGTTTGGGCCCGTTCGTCAACTTTCTCCGTCTTGTTGTTGGCACCCGTAACACGTGGCCCAACCCCCCGGCTTCAAAAGACCTTTCAGCGATGCGTGCGGCAATCGGCGGCAACGACGTGCAATTAGGGGGGTCTGATTTCGGTCGCAGGCTCAAAACGCTCGAATGCGCATTCGATTGATCTCTGCCGATTTGGCAGCAGAGTTCGATGGAATTCTTTTTGAACGTATCCAGCCCCGGTAAGGGCAAAGGCGCTGCGGGTGGGCGCAAAACAGGTTCCAGGGAGAACCGTTCCGGGTCCCGTGCCAGGAAAGCGTGATGCTGCTCGAAGGCAATGCCATCGCCGAGATCGATGGTGAGCGCTTCGAGTTGAAACCGCAGGACACCACGTTCATTCCAGCCAACCTTCTGCATCGGTTCATTAGTGCGTCGCAGACCGAGCGGATGAAGATCCTGCGAATCGACGCAAGCGTCGGGGCGACGCGGACACTAATCGCGACCGGCGATACTCGACCGATCGACGCCGAGCACGGCGGCGCGCTCGCAAGACAAGGGCTATAAACGCGCCGAGGTCTTCATGGTCTCCTAGAAGTCTGCTTGCCAACTTTCTGGACGATGGCCTCGGACAAGCGTTGTAGAGTAGGTGGCGAGCGCGGTACCGCCTTGCAGCGGTCCGTTTCTCACCACCCCTCGCAGAACCGGACGTGCACCTTTCGTTATGCATCCGGCTCGCCAGAAGACGTGGCGAAGTTTGGCGTTCCCATCCACGCCAGACGAAACCGGCAGACGGGAGTCCACGCGAGCATATACTGCTCGACGGACCCATCACGCCACAGTCTCACCGTCGGACGGCGACTGCTGCGTTGTCGGCCTTTTGCGATTTCGCTCGCGTTGGCGTTTGGGCGAACTTTCCGCTGCCAGCGCCAGAGCCGATCCCCGGTGTACCAGTCGAGGCTGGTGAACACGTTGCTGGCTCCGTAGCAGAAACGGAAGTAATTCGCCCATCCGCGCAGGATGGGATTAAGCTCCTGAAGCTTTGCGCCAAGGGTGCCTCTCGCGCTGGTGCGCCCGGTACACTCCTTGACTTTGTGACGGAGATCGAGGGACTTGGTCTTCGGGATTTGTACGCGTGCACAATATCCGTAGCGCCCGTCCCATTCCATGACGAAGCGGAATCCGAGGAACGCGAACCCGTCCGTCATTGCTGTGATCTTCGTCTTTTCCGGTGACAGCTCGAGGCCTGTCGTCTCCTGCAGGTATTTTGCCAGCGCGGATTTCTCCGCAATAGCCTCTTCCTGCGTACCGGAGACCAGCACCACAAAGTCGTCCGCATAGCGTACGGGGAAACACACGCAGTGCCCTGCTTTGCGATCCCACAGACGTCTACCCGATGCCGCCGAGAGTATCGATTGTCGTGAAGACCTCCCCGTCGGATCAGGATGCACCCACCGTTTATATCTCTCCTCAATCGCGCTAAGCGCAATGTTGGCGAGCAGCGGTGATATGATCCCACCCTGCGGGGTTCCGGCTTCCGTGCGGAAGAATTGCTCCTCCGTCAGCACGCCGGCTTTCAGGAACTGCCCGACCAACCGTACCACCCGCTGGTCGGCGACGCGTTTGCGTAGCCGTTCCATCAGATAGTGGTGGTTGATGTTGTCAAAGCAGCCCTTGATGTCTCCCTCGATAACCCAAGGATATGGCATCCCGTGCCTCCGGGTATCCCCGCCGCGTTTGTGCGACTGAGCAGCCCGGCGGATATGCTCCAAGGCGCCGTGCGTGCTCCGTCCGGGCCTGAACCCATAGGAAACATGCCAGAATTGCGCCTCGAAGATTGGCTCCAGAAGTGCTTTGACCGCGCTTTGTACGACGCGGTCCTTGACCGTGGGAATGCCCAAGGGCCGGAATTGCCCCGGTTTACCGGCTTTGGGAATGATCTTGCGTCTCGCCGGACTCGGCCGATATGCGCCGGAGCGCAGTTCGTCCTGAATCCCGGCAAGGAAGCGTAGCTCTCCTTTCTTCCGGATGCGTCCCACGGTCATCCCGTCTACCCCGGCGGTGCGCCCGCCTTTGTTGGTGGACACACGACGCCAAGCGTGACGAAGCATGCGCGAGTCTGTCAGCCAGCCCCACATGTCCCGCCACTGGTCGTCGGGATTCGCCTTACTCCACTGATACAGTTTGCGCTGAACGCCGAGTACCCAAGCTTTATCAGCCTGATGATCCGTGTCCACAGATCACTCCTCCGTCATGCCAACCGATCATCTTCCTGCCTCCCTTCGCCATGTGTCCGGCTTTCCCGGACCCGGACTACTACGGAGGCTCCGCCCTTGAACGCGCCCGTCTCCGGTCGTCGCGGCTAGCCCGGTTCCTGCCGGGCAGACGGTTCAAGTTCCCGTGTTCCGATTTTCAACCTTCGTGCCTGTAGGTGGTGCGCTATACCCCTGGCGATACGGAGAGTGGGCTGAAGGAACTCGCCCACTCCGAGCGCGTATTTCTCGCACCCCTCAGCAGGGAACATTGAGCCCTGCCATGTCTGATCGCGCTGTTTGTCTCCCCCGCCATCACGCTTGGGAAACTTCTCGGATATTCAGAGGCTTCTATCACGCACTTCGTTGTCTCACCGTGAGCACTGCGGTAGCCCGGCCCAGAAGTGATGGCTTCCGTCCGGTACAGTTCAGACCGATCTGCTTATGGCACCGAACCGGCGACACCCGGTCCAGCTTTTCGGTCCCCTTCCTTTCGTTGTTCCGACGAAAGGGACGGCATTACAGCCGTCGGTCGAAAATCAGCAAAGCTAGGAAAGGTTCTAACTATGTCATACTACCCTCCCGCGCCGTCACGGCGCACCAAAGTCATCTGAATATCTGTGAAAAGGCGCCCGCCGCATCGGCGGGCGCTCCTCGTAGCCGGCAACCTGATCCTATTGCGGTGGGTTGTTACTCTTCAGTGGTGCCTTCGAAATCCAGGAGCTTGCCAACCGGGACATATTTCTGGCCGTCGAACTGGTAGAGTTGCAGGGCTTCGATCGGGAAAATGTCGGAGCCGGCTTTGGTGTTGAGCTTGATCCCGTCGAGCAGCAGCGGATTGTCCCACTTCTGGATGTTGAAGACGGTTTCCAGGAGCGCAGCCCGGGTCTGTTCCTTCATTTGCCCGAGCGCCTCGACGAGGGCATCGCCAGTCGCATAACCGACTTGTCCGATCGTGTTGGCAAAGACGAAGTTGACCTTGGCCGCGGCGATATCGGCCAGATATTGGTCGATGCCGGCATCACCGGTCTTCCCCGGGCTGACGATGGGTTTCAGGAAGTTCGAGGTGATGATGCCCTTGGCGTTCTCCAATCCCACCGCCTGCAGGATCGGATAGGCCGAGGAAAGATTGGTGACGAGCGTCAGCGGCTTCCAGCCGCTTTCGGCCTGGAAGCGGATAGCCTCGCCACCCTGCTGCGGCGCGGCGATGATCACCAGAGTGTCGGCGCCTGACGCCTTGAGTGCCGTGAGCTGCGTTTCCACGGTCGGATCCTGCGAGGTCACGGGCTGCCGATCGACGACCTTCACGCCCGAGCCCTCGATGGCCTTGTCGAAGGCCTTCATGAAGGTCTCGCCGGTCTCGGTGTTAAGATAGAGGATCGCGACCTTCGCCGCGGGCTTGTTGTTCTTGAGATAAGTGGCGAACGACGTCGCTTCGGTCGAGAATGCCGGGACGAACCCGATTTCCTCGTGCGGCGCGTTCAGCTTATGGACACCCGAATACATGAAGACGTTCGGAACTTTCCGTTGCTCGATATAGCGGCCGATGGCTACATTGTTCGGGGTGGCAGCCGTGCCGACCAGGGCGAAGACCTTGTCCTGCTCGACCATCTCGCGAACGTTCGCAAGCGTTCGCTGCGGATCCAGCATGTCGTCCTTGATCACCAGCTCGATCTTGCGGGTCTTGCCATCGGACATCTTGACGCCGCCTTTGGCGTTGGCCGCCTCGACGCGTGCCCGGATGCCTTCCGCGACCGCGCCGACGACCGCAACGGGTCCGGTGAGTGGACCGGTGATACCGATCTTGACCGTGCTGTCGGTGATGCCTGGCGTCTGGTCCGCTCTCGCCGAGACGGTACCGACGGCCAGTGCGAAGACTGCCGCCGTCAAAAGCATTTTGGGCATGCGTAGACCTGGTCTCATAACTTCCTCCGTAGTTAGCTGGTTGATCCGGCTTTGCCGTTGGGGTTCGACCGCACCGTCAACGCGGCGGTGAGTCTATCCAGCAGACCAGCGACTCCACCGCGTGCCAAAAGCATGATGCCGATCAGTGCCAGCGCGTAGATGACGTTGCCGAGTGCAAGATTGATGTTGGACGTCCATGTCGGGACGAAGGTGATGAACAGCCCGCCGATGAAGGCGCCGACAATACTCGTCGAGCCTCCGACGATGCTGCCGATCACGATCGTGATTGAGAGCGGAGCGAGAAACGACTGCGGACTGATGAAGCCGTTGAGGATGGCGAAAACGCCGCCGCCAAGTCCGGCCAGCGCCGAACTGATGGCGAACGCCCAGAGCTTGGTCTTGGCCAGGTTGACGCCGAGAGCCTCTGCGATCTGGGAGCTGTCCCGCTGGGCTCGCAGCGCGCGGCCGACGTCGCCGGCCAGCACAAGACGGACGATCAGGGCCGCGACGCCTGCGCATCCCAGCGATACCAGATAGAGCCAGAGCTCGGGGTTGTCGGCCAGGAACTCGGGGGGCTCCAGGGAGTCAATCGGCAAGCCGGAGACGCCGCCCGTCCAACTGCCGAGCTTCAACAGAAGTTGGGGAAACGCTGCGGCGACACCAAACGTAATGATCGCAAGCTGTAGCCCCTGCAAACGCAAGGCCGGCAGCCCGACAACAAGGCCGGCCAGCGCGGAAACAGCAGCAGCAGCCGGCAGAGTCGCCAATGGATGGACGCCGTAGGTGGCGTTCAAAATGGCGGTGACGTAGGCGCCGATGCCGAACAGCGTTCCCTGGGCAAGGCAGATCTGCCCGGCAAAACCCATGAGCAGGTTAAGCCCCAGGATGGCGATCGCGTAGGAGATCGCGACGCTCACCTGCTGCAACTGGAAGCCCGACAGGAAGGCCGGCAGGAGGGCGGCGACCAGTACAAAACCAACGATTGTCGTGGCCGTGCGCACAACGGTGTTCCTCATAGCTTGGTGACCTTCTGCGAGCCGAACAGGCCGACGGGCTTAACCAGCAGGACGAAAAGCGTAAGGACGATCGGAACGGCGATGCGCATGTCCGCCCCGAGAAGGCCGATATAGTTGGCGCCAAGGCTCTCGCTGACACCCACCAGCAGGCCCCCGGCTATCGCGCCGAGCGGACTGTCCCAGCCCCCGACGGTTGCCGCGGCAAGACCGTAGAAGAGGATCGGGGTCATCATGGTCGGGCTCAGAAACAACCGCGGCGCGACAAGCACGGCCGCGACCATTCCGATCACCGCGGCGAAACCCCAGCCGAGCATCAGCATGCGCTCGACGTTGACGCCCACGAGAACGCTGCGCACGCGGTCAAAGGCAGCGGCCCGCATGGAGAGACCCAGCCTTGTGAAGGCGAAGAGGCAGCCGATGGCCGCGGCCAGGACAACGAGCACCAGCAATGTGCCAGCCGACGAAGCCAGGATCCGCACGTCGCCCAAGCTGAAGCTACCGTCGGGAAAAAGGCTAGGGAACGGCTTCTGTTCGGCGCCCCACAGCCAGGTCACCATCGCCTGGAAGAGCACGAACATGCCGAGCGTGACGACCACTGTCGCCTCGACCGGAGCTTCCAGGAGCGGACGGACAAAGAGCCGAAATGCTAAAATCCCCAGCACAAAGGAACAGATCAGGCCGATCGCAATGGAGAGCCACAAGGGCAAACCCCACAGGGACAACTGCCAGGTACAGTATGCGGAGAAGGTCGCCATTTCGCCCTGACCGAAATTGACGACGTTGGTGGCGCGAAAGATCAACACCAGAGCAAGGGCAAGGGCCGAATAGATGGCGCCGGTGGCGAGGCCGCTGACGACAATTTGCACAAAGAGCGTCAAGCCCGGCCCCCCAACTGCAAGGCCGGGGCCGCAGACCTGCGCGCCTTGGCATCGATAGCTTTGGCCAGAGGAGTCCTGGCGGTTGATGACGGCTCAATGGCGGGCACGACGATCAGGAATGGCAGTCCGGCCGTATCGTGAATGTCGATGAAGGAGGCTGACGCGAGATGGTCGCTCGACGCGCGTTTTGCAAAACGTGAGATCAGCACCAGGGCAATGATCAGCACGGCATAGACGCCGCCTGGGGCAATGCCGCAAACAACAATTTGGTGTAGCGCGGTCAAACTAGTCCCCAAGATAAGATTTCTGGATATGTTCGTCGGCGAGTATCGCGTTGGCCGAGCCGCCAGCCACGATATGGCCGGCCTCAATGACGTACGCGCGGTCGGCAAACTTCAGGGACAGGTCCGCGTTCTGCTCCACGACCAGGAGCGTCAATCCGTCGATGTCGCGGAGCTCCTTGAAGATCGCGAATATTTCGCGCGTGATGACGGGTGCCAGACCCAACGACGGCTCGTCGCACAGCAGCAGCTTTGGCCGGGACATAAGAGCCCGCGCCACCGCGAGCATCTGCTGTTCGCCGCCGCTCAGGTTGCCCGCCAGCTGGGAGCGTCGCTCGCGCAGTCGTGGAAAACGCTCATACCACCGTTCCTTGTCCTGCCGGACCTGGCGGCGGTCAGAGACAATCGTGGCGCCCAGCGTCAGGTTTTCGTCGACCGTGAAATCGGTGAAAGTGCCTCTGCCCTGTGGGATCTGCGCTATTCCGCGTTGCAGGCGCCGTTCCGGCGGCATGCTCTGCAGGTCGCTTCCCAGATAGGCGATCTCACCGGACGAGCGGATCGTCCCCGAAAGGGCGCGCAGCAGGGTGGTCTTTCCCGCTCCATTGGCGCCGAGCAGGACGACGAACTCGTTCTCGCCGATGCCGAGCGAGCAGTCAAAGAGCGCCCGCACCTTGCCGTATCCGGCCGAGAGGTTGCGGATATCGAGAAGCGTCACTCGCTCCTCCCGAGGTAGGCGGCAATGACGGCTTCGTTGGTCCTGATTTCCTCGGGGCGCCCGGATGCGAGGTTTCGGCCGAGGTGGAACACATGGATCCGGTCGCAAAGGCTCATGACCAGACCCATGTGATGCTCGATCAGGAGGATCGAAAGCTTGCGGCTATGCCGGATTGTATTGATGAGCTTGCCGAATTCGCTGACCTCGCCATGGGTCAGTCCGCCCGCCGGCTCGTCGAGCAGTAGCAGCCTGGGTTCGGCCGCAAGGGCACGCGCTATCTCCATCCGCTTTTGCAAGGGATAGGGCAGGGAGTCCGCGCGCGCAGCCGACAGGGCTGACATCCCCAACTCGTCGAGAATTGCTTCAGCCTGCCGGCGGACAGTCCTCTCCTCGGCCCATGCGCCGAACGGGTTGAGAAGGGCGCGCGCGACCTTACCACCCATCTTGTGGTGCGCGCCGAGCATCACGTTTTCGAGGACGCTCATCGAGCCGTACACACCGACGTTTTGAAAGGTCCGCGCGATCCCGAGCCCAATAATGTCGCGTACGGCCGCGTCGGAGATTGTCCGGCCCGACAGCTGGATGGAGCCGCGCTGGGGACGGGTCAGGCAGGTGATTGCATTCAGGAAGGTGGTCTTGCCTGCGCCATTGGGGCCGATCAAGCCGCAAATCTCCCCGTCGCCAACGTCGAGCGAGACGTTGTCGAGCGCCTGCACGCCTCCGAAGCGGACCGATACGCCGTCCGCCGCCAGTACGGGCAGATAGGCGCTGATGTTTTCCTGCACAGCCACGCACTCCTCCCAGGCGCGACGTGGACTCGGCCTTTGCGCGGCTCTTCCACTTTAAGATACCAGATGGTATTTGAAGTCGTGTACGTATGTCAACCGACTTCGTCCCCTCCCGTCGCAATTCGAAGCGCTTCCGAGTGGCTGGTTGATGGATTGACAAGATCCATCGGATACGCTTTGGTATTTGAAATCCAATCGGTATCCAGAATGAACCGATTGTGGAGAACTCAGACCGGGGAGGACGGTGTGACTTCATCCTGCCGGAAGGGGCCGCACATGACTGGCGGCGTCGGGTATTTCGTCTACAGCTCAGGTGATCTGACGTGATTGGCCTTGCCCGATCGCCGCAGGAGGCAGTGATGCTGGCGACTGCGATTTGCGGCGCTGTGCTCTTTAGCTTGACCGCCTTGATGCGCTGGTGGCGCGCCGATCGAGGCTGGTACGATCTGCTGATCCCGTTCGGCTTCTTCCTGTCTTACTGGCTGACCTACAATCGCGTTCCATCCTTCCCGCCGGTCGGCGCCGTCAACAAGGTGTTCTACCTGGCGGCGGTTGGGTCCGTTCTGGGCTTGGCCGCGGAACGGACAGGCAGCCGCGCGCTTGGGCTGTTACTGCTGGCGGCAATGCCGCTCGCGTCGGCCGCCTACATCGGCGACAAGCTTGCTCTGGCACAGCCAATCGAGCTGATCGTCGCCACTTTGGCTGGAGCAGCAGTTCTCTACACGCTCTACCGCGAAGCGCAGTTTCCAGATGAGGGATCAAATCTGCGCCCGGCCGTGATGCTCTCGGTGGCGAGCGTCGGTTTTGCTCCAATCGCCTTCATCGGGGCTTCGTCTTCCAGCCTGCAGCTATCCCTCGGCGTTGCCTTCGGGATTGCCGGTGTCGTGTTTTGGCACCTGTTCAGGCCCAACTACCGCTTCGGATGGGGATCCTTGATTGGCGGGGCCGGGGGCATGATCGCGGTGGTGCAAACCGTGGCGCTGATCACCCGCAAGATCGACCTCTTCGCTCTTGCGGTGCTCGCACTGGTTTTGCTGGTCCCAAAGGCCTGCCGCGGAATCGTCGACCATCTCGGAAAGTCCAACCAGGCCGTCGCCACGCTGGTGTTCGCGGGTCTCTGCCTGGTGCCTGCCGTCGTCGCAGTCGCAGTCGCGCTGGCGCGAAACGGTTTCAGCCTTCCGATGTGAAATGAGCTTTCAACCCGCGTATCAACAATGGAGGACGGAACATGAACCACAAGCTAAAGACAGCCCTGCTCGCTGCGGCGCTCGCATCAGCGCCGATCGGATTGCAGGCGGCCCGGGCGCAGCCAATCACCTTTGACATAGATCCGGTTCATTCCGGCATCGTGTTCTTTATCAATCACCTCGGCTTCTCCAACGTCATCGGCGTTGCCAGAGAGTTTTCCGGGGAGTTCACCTTCGACAAGGATGCGCCCGAGGACAGCAAGCTGCAGGCCAAGGTCAAGGTGTCCAGCATTTCCACCAACAATGCCCAGCGCGATGGCGACATCCAGGGCGCCGACTGGTTCAATGCCACCGAATTTCCGGAGATCACCTTCGTCGGCACCAAATTCACCAAGTCAGGCGACAAGCAGGGCTCGATCACGGGCGATCTCACCATCGCGGGTGTGACCCAGCCGGTGACCCTCGATGTGACCTTCAACGGCCAGGGCAAAAATCCTTGGGACGGCAGTCTTGAGGCAGGGTTCAGCGCGACTACGACATTGAAGCGTAGCGACTTCGGCATGACAGCCAACATTCCCATGATCGGGGACGAAGTCACGCTGCGCATTGAAACGGAGGGGCGCGGCCGCACCTGACGGGCTGAGTTTCCGGTTGGCCTGCAGTAGCCCGCGGCCATCCGGACGGATGCCCGCGGGCTACAATCGGGCAGCGCCCGGGGGCATCCTCTATCAGGCTCTCGCGCCGCGACGCTCGCCCGCGTAGCGGCACGAGGAAACCATGGCGCGCCGGCTAACCGGCGCGCCATGAAGTGGCGCTGTCCCTTGAGAGCGGCAATGAGAATCTAAGCTATCGATGAGCGATCGTCGGCATCGCAGCTCTGCCACGAGCCGCGCTCGTAGAGCCATCTGGCCGTGTTCTTGATGCCACCGAACGGAAAGACGTGGAGCTGCGCAATCGCCGAGCCGGGCTTTGCCCGCAGATGGTCTTCGATCGGGCCGACGAAGCTCTCCGGCGAGTGACTGGTGGCAAGAGCGGCGAGCGAAGCGCTGCGCTTCTTCAGGAAGTTCAGCGAGTTGCCGACGCCGCACAACGCCGCGTATTTCAGCAAGGTCATGATCTTGGCGGGACCGGCGACACCAAGATGGACGGGCAGGTCCAGTCCGCAAGCCGCGAGGCCGTCTGCCCAGGTGATGAATTTGTCGGCATCGAAGCCAAATTGGGTGACGATGCGCATCCTCGCCCCGCTGCGCTCGGCCCAGGCGCTCTTCATGCGAAGTGCAGCGATCGCCGCCTCCTCGCCAAAGTCGCGACTCCCTTCCGGGTGGCCGGCTATGCCGACCTCGGTGATGCCGTGCTTGTCGATGAACCCCGTCTCGAGCACCTCGATGGAGGAGGAAAACGAGCCAGCCGGAGCTGCTACGTCGCCGCCGACGATGAGCACGTCGCGAACGCCCGCTTCTTCCGCGAAGGCCTTCAGCCGCGTTTCCAGCGCCTCGCGCGTTGTCTGTCGGCGGGCGGCTATATGGGGAACGGCGGCATAACCAAGGTCTGTGACGCGTCGGGCGGCTTTCACCAGGGTCGGCGTGTCCGCCAGTCCGATATCGGTGATGTAGACCCGGACGTCCGGCGGCAACAGGCCAGGCAAATCAGGGGAGTCGAGCGCCTGGCTAGGCGCCATCTCGATCGAGGCGTCGATAGAGGCGGGGCGGACGTTCTGGATGCCTATGATCTTTTCCACGCGCGTGGCTCCGGTGTTAGGCGAAGACGACGGTCTTGCGTCCATTCAGCAAGACCCGGTCCTGAAGGTGGAAGGTGACGGCGCGGGCCAATACGCGGCGTTCGATATCCCGGCCCTTGCGAATGAGGTCGTCGGGAGTGTCGGCATGGGTCACATGTTCGACGTCCTGGGCGATGATCGGGCCCTCGTCCAAGTCTTCGGTGACGTAGTGCGCCGTTGCTCCGATCATCTTCACGCCGCGCACGTGCGCCTGATGATAGGGCTTGGCGCCCTTGAACCCCGGCAGGAAGGAATGGTGAATGTTGATGCAGCGGCCGGACAGGTAGGCTGAGAAGTCATCGGACAGGATCTGCATGTAGCGGGCCAGCACGATGAGTTCGGCGCCGCTATCCTCGATCACGCCCTTGATCTTCGCTTCCTGGGCGGCCTTGGTCTCATGGCTGATCGGGAAGTGGTGGAAGGGAATGGCATCGTCGGGAGCGAGGCTGAGAGCCTCTCGCGGATGGTTGGAGACGATGCCCACAACCTGCATGGGCAGCTCGCCCAGCCGCTGGCGGTAAAGCAGATCGACCAGGCAGTGGTCGAACTTCGAGACAAGCAGCAGAACCTTCCGCGGCAGGTTTTGGGGCCGCAAGGTCCATTGCAGGCCGAAGCGCTTGACCTCTTGCGAGAAACGGCCGGCGAGCTCGTCGAGCGGTGAAGGCAAATCGAACGCCACCCTCATGAAGAACCGGTCGGTCTCGGGGTCGTCGAATTGCTGGGCCGCGGTGATGTTGCCGCCATGAGCAGCCAAACGGGTGGCAACGCCGGCGACAATGCCCGGCCGGTTCTTGCATTGCAGGGTAAGCAGATAGGACTTGCTCATACCCGGTCTCCGGGTTTGACGGTCGCACTGAAATGGCAAGGCTGGTTACGTCGCAGCGCGACGCCGGCGGGGATGGCCTCGCCAGTCTTGGGTACAGACGGCCGTGAAGGGGAAGGGCGGCCATGCAGCCGCCCTCTGTTCAGACGTGCGGTTCAGGCGTTCTTGCGGTAGCTCGATCTCGCGTGGGTATCGATCGGCGCCGGGTGTACGGTGGCGCGCACCTTGAACTGCACGTGGTCCTCGACCTGGACCTTGGACGATGGCTTAGGCTCGCCCCAAACCACCACCACCTCGGTGCCTGGCTCTGCCACCGCCGCATCCACGACCGCGATCGAGAGCATCGAGCGATAGTTGGCCGAATATCCGGTGTGAAGCGAACGACCGCAGAAGCTTCCGTCCTTGGTTTCCACGCGGTCGTAGTGATAGGTCGCGTAGTGGGCGATCGGAAGATTGATGAACTTGGCGCCGACACCTGGCTGGTACATCGAGGCCCAGGCCTTGGCGACGTCCTCGCCGTTCCACTGCAGCGTCACCTTGCGGTTCGCCCTCGTCCGGCCGGAGGCTACTTCGGCTTCCAGCGCGCCGCGGCCGACAAAGTCATGGTCGAATTTGATGATTTTCCCGTAGCCCACGTCGTAGGGCGAGAAATAGTAGTCGGCGATATTTTCGGAGAAGAAGCTTCCACCGAGGGACACATTGGCATCGATCTCGTCCGCGGCAAGCCACTTGCGGAAGCCCTCAGTGCTTTTGCCCGAATAGAAGGCGGGCAGCGGACGCGGTAGCCATCCGGATTCGAGCGAGTTGGTCAGGTACGCCCGGCCGCCGACCTGAACCATGTTGTGCTTCTTGCCGGCCTCGATCAGCGCGGCGCGCACAACTTCATGATCAGCCCACGGACCGACGAATTCGAAGCCGGGCTCGCCGGCCATGCCGTGGCGCAGTGCGCGCACCATCTTGCCCCTGATCGTAAAGCGTGTGCCGTGGAAGAACTTGACCTCAGGCGGCTCCTCGCCGATGAGATCCCGGATCACATTGAACGCTCCAGGCCCCTGGACCTCATAGCGGTAGCAGAGGGGATTTCCCTTGCGGGCGTAGGACGGGTTGTCCCGCACCAACTCGACGTCGTAGCCGCCGGTCTCGGCGTGATACTGGAGCCAGTTGATCGTCGGCGGAATGCCCACCGCCTGGAATTCCTCTTCCTCGTAGCGGAACAGGATATTGTCGCCGATGAGCTGGCCTTCCTCGTTGGCCGCGACGTACTGCTTCGCGGCATTGACGGGAAAGTATTCAACGCTGTTGATCGCCGTCTCGCGGATAAGCTTCAGCGCGTCCTTGCCCCTGATGTTCAGGTCGGCGAGGTGATGCGACTGGTCGTACAGCACGGCGTTGCTGCGCCAGGCAAGTTGTTCGTCGCGCCAGTTGGTGAATTCCGGCGTCACTGGCGTGCTGACGATAGGCGGGCTCTGCGATTCCCAGAGCATGGTTTGCGGGCTTCCAGCCTCAGCGATCTTCTGTTCGAGATTAGCGGCCATTTATATCCTCCTGTGCAGCTCCCCTCGGGCTAGCCCCTTGCACGACATCTAACAACCCAATAGGTTCGATACAGGTCATCGAAATCTTGCATCTGGAATGGACGTCATGCTTTCGGAGGAGCTTGCCCAGATCGATCTGAATGCCTTGCAGGCATTGGTCATGGTTCATGACTGCCAGTCGTTTTCAGAGGCGTCGGAGCGCCTTGGCGTGAACCAGTCCACGATCAGCTATTCAATCAAGCGCCTGCGGAAGGCCTTCAACGACCCGATCTTCGTTCGGCAGGGCAACTCAATTCTGTCGACCGACAAGTGCCGTCAGCTTGCCCAGGACGCGCGCGATGTTCTGGAGCGAATGCAGGCCCTGTCATCCCTGCAAGGCTTCGATCCCCGCACATCGACAGGCAGCGTGACGATCTCCTGTAACCATCACGAGCGCATGTTCCTGATGCCGGCGTTCGTCCGTCAGGTCCAGCAGCAGGCACCCCAGATCACCGTCAACATTTTTGAATCCGCGGTGCACGGCAAGCAGCAGCTGAAGGAGAACATCTGCGATATCGTGCTCGGTCCGGTGGCGATTTTCGGCGACATTTACTACAGACGCAAACTCTTCACCGATCGCTACGCCTGCATCATGGATTCCAGCCATCCGCTCGCGGTTGGCGAACTGACGATGGATCGCTACAGGCAAACGCGGCACATCGCCGTGACGCACAATGGCCAGTGGGAAGCGTTGTATTTCGCGGCGCTTCGGGCAGCCGACATCAGGATCACGCCGAGCGTGATCGTGCCGAGTCACGACAATCTCGAAGCGCTGATCCGGGGCACGGAGCTGGTCGCGACCATCCCCCACCGCCTGGCCCGCCGACTTTCAGACAAATTGACGTTGAAGCCCTTTCCGCTCGAGGTGCTGATTCAGATCGACATGTATTGGACCGAGCGCTCTCACTACTCGGGTCTGCATGCCTGGACGCGCCAAATCCTCGCTGAGGTGGCGGCAACGATCTGAACGGCCAGCAAAACCAGCTGACGAGGGTGTGGCGTCGCCGGGATGTTGGCCGTCGCCTTAGACTGTGGCGCCGAGCAAGACCACGGAAATCGTCGCCGGTTGGTCGCCGGGATTGCGCCATGCGTGGCGGGTGCCCTGCTGGACCACCGTATCGCCGGCGTTGAGCTCGACCGTCTTGCCATCGTCGAGTTCGAGGACCAGCCTGCCCTTGACCACCGTCACGTAGTCGACGGTCGGCGTCTCGTGCATGCCTGGATTATCCGGCTCCATCCGCTCGGCAATGCCGGGGGATGCCTCGGTGAACTCGGGGCCGGCTAACGCGGGGTTCCATTCCGACGACATGAAGACGCTGTCTGGAGGAAAGGTGATGACCCAGAAAGACGACCCGCCTGCCGGCATGATCATGGTACCGGCGGTGTCCATGGGATCTCGATTGTCGACGTTGCTCAGCCCCGGCGTCCCTTCGATCTTCCATTGCGGCGACGACACGAAACCCGGCGTATGCCTAAGGACCATCTCCTGAGGCGAGGAGCCATCGCTGACGACCGCGGATTTGCCGGCTGTGTTCCTGCCAGTGACGACGCGCCGAACCTTCATATCAAACCTCCCAGGTAGAGTGGCCTCAAACTTGAAAGTCACAGGGCCGAGATGAGACAAGCGAGCGCCCAGAAAAGCGGGAACTCCGGTCCCATCTGCTGCCAACGCCACTTGACGCCGTTGATTTTCACGACTGCGTAAGATGCTCCGAGCAGCACCACGATCGCGCAACCGGTCGCCGCTCTCGGATAGATATTGAAGACCATGCCGCCGGCTGCCAGCAGCTCCAAGACAATCGTCAGGACAAGAAAGGCCTTGCCGGGCCTCAGACCGGCTTTCTCAAACGTGCCCGGAGCCTTGTCGAAGTTCCTGACCTTCCCGATCAGATGCGGAAGGAACCAGATTCCGCACAGGATCCTGAGCGTATCCTGCGGCTGCAACTCGAACGGCATTGTATGTCCTCTCCCCAAGCAGCATCGCGGCTGCAGTCCGTTGTCAGGCATGTCGCGTCCAAACGAGAAGCTGCGCGACTCTGCGCAACTCCATCGGCTAGGAGCGACACTGGTCTCGGCGCCGCAAATCGGGTCTTGCGTCACCCATTTCAGATACTGTACGGTATCCACAGTCCAATCGGAATGTCAATCCGACCCGGTTGGCGGGATTTGAGGAGGAACATCGTGACAGTGATGATGCGCGCCGCACGGCTGCATGCGGTAAATGAACCAATGCGGATCGAGGAGGTCGCCAAGCCTCGAGCGTCCGGGACCGATGTCGTGGTCGAGGTCAAGGCCTGCGGCATGGTCCCAAACCTCGCCAACGTGCTGAACAACTGGGAGAACTGGTATCCCCACCAGCCGCTGCCCCCAAAGCCCGCGACTTTCGGGCTGGATCCTGCCGGCATCGTGCATGAAGTCGGCGAGCAGGTTGTTGCCCTGAAGCCCGGGGACCGCGTCTACGTCAATCCGCTGCGTTCGTGCGGCGCCTGCCACGCCTGCGCCAGCGGCAACCAGATGAAGTGCGATTACTTCACCTTCGCCGGATATTTCGGCTTCAATCGCAACAGCTTGGAAATTTTCAAGCGCTATCCCGGGGGCGGCTTCGCTCAATTCATGAGCGCGCCCCAGAGCGCCATCGTCAAGATACCCGACAATATGACGTTTCCGCAGGCCGCCCGCATGGGCTATCTCGGCACGTCCTATTCCGCGCTCAAGAAGCTGGGCAACCTTGCGGGCAAGTCGCTGATCATCAACGGTGCGACCGGAACGCTGGGTGTCGGTGCGACCCTGTTCGCGCTAACTATGGGGATTTCCACGATATACGCGGTCGCGCGAGGCAAGCCACTACTGGAAAAGCTGAGGCGCCTCGCTCCGAACCGGATCGAGACCTTTTCCAATCTGGACGGACAGGTCGCGGAGTGGGTGCGCTCCAAGAACCACGCCGGCGCGGATTTCATGCTCGACAGCCTTGGCGCGGTGGCCGACGTCAACGCGATGAAGGACGCAATGTTGGGGGTCAAGCGCGGCGGCAGCATCGTCAATATCGGCGGCACGGGCGCCGACATGCTGTTCAACACCAAATGGTGGATGGACAACTCGATGGTGCTCACCGGTTCGGCCTGGCTCAGCACCGCGGAGGGTATGGAGATCGCGGAGCTGGTCCGGTCAGGCGCAGTCGACCTTTCAGTGCTGGAAGCCCGCACCTATCCGCTGGACCAGATCAACGAGGCGATCAACGGCGTGGCCTCGGGCGACGGCGGCTTCACCAACTACGTGCTGGAACCCTAAGCCGAGGCGGGCGCCGGTCGCTGCGCCGGCGAGAACTCATTGCCGGCACAATCGGACGCCAGCGGGTTGGAGAATGCCATGATAATCGACTGCCACGGCCACTACACGACTGAGCCCCCAGCGCATCATGCCTATCGCAAGGCACAGATGGAGTTTGCCGAGGGCACGCGGGACGCAGGTCCGACCTATCCCGACATAAGCGATGAGGTGCTTCGGGCGACGATCGAAGACAACCAGCTTCGCCTTCAGCGGGAGCGCGGCTCTGACCTGACATTCCTGTCGCCGCGGGCATCCGGCATGGGCCATCATATCGGCAGCGCGGCATTGAATGCCGAATGGTCCCGTGTCTCCAATGATCTCATTGCGCGCATCGTGGACATGTTCCCTCGGAACTTTGCCGGTGTCTGCCAACTGCCGCAGTCAATGGGCGGTGATCTTGCTCCGGTGCTCGCCGAACTCGATCGCTGTGTGGTCGAGCTCGGCTTCGTCGGCTGCAACCTCAACCCGGATCCGTCCGGCGGCTTCTGGTCGGCACCGCCAATCTACGACCGCTACTGGTATCCTCTCTTCGAGCGGATGGTCGAACTCGAAGTGCCGGCCATGATCCACGTCTCGGGAGCGTGCTCGGCCTGCCTGCACACCACCGGCGCGCACTACATCAATGCCGACACCACCGTGTTCATGCAGTTGATCCAGGGCGACCTGTTTCGCAACTTCCCTGATCTCAAGCTGATCATTCCCCATGGCGGCGGCGCGGTTCCCTATCATTGGGGCCGCTATCGCGGGCTGGCCATCATGATGGACAAGCCGGATCTCGCCACTCACCTGATGCGCAACGTCTATTTCGACACCTGCGTCTACCACCAAGCGGGAATCGACACGCTGTTTCGCGTGATCGGTCCGGACAACATCCTCTTCGGCTCGGAACTTCTTGGCGCGGTCAAGGCCGTGGACCCGCTGACCGGCTTCAACTTCGACGACACGCGCCGCTATGTCGATGCCTTGGGCCTCGACGAGGCCGGCCGCGCGGCGGTGTTCGAAGGCAATGCGCGCAAAGTCTACCCGAGGCTCGACGCGAGGCTCAAGCGACAGAGCCGATAGGCAGGATATGTCGATCGAAGCAGCCAATCCCTGGAGATATCATGGCAAAAGTCGTGACAACCGCCGAACGCACGCCGATCGAACTGTGCGATGCACTGGGTGCACTGGGCGTGGCCACTGTGCATGAGGCCCAGGGACGCAAGGGGCTGCTGGCCTCCCGGCTGCGCCCCATCTATAACGGCGCCAAGATCGGTGGCAACGCGCTTACCTGCGAGGTCGCGCCTGGCGACAACTGGACCATCCATGTGGCGTTGGAGCAGGCACGACCGGGCGACATACTCGTCGTGACACCCACCTCGCCGTGCGAGGACGGTTTTTTCGGCGACCTTCTGGCTGAATCGGCGATGGCACTCGGCATCCGGGGTCTCGTGATCGATGCCGGGGTGCGCGACGTGGCTACGTTGCGGGCAATGAAGTTTCCGGTTTGGTCGAAGGCTATCTTCGCCCAGGGAACGGTGAAGGAAACGCTTTGCGATTGCCAGGTTCCCATCATCTGCGCCGGCGTCTGCATCTGCCCGGGCGACGTGATCGTCGCCGATGACGATGGCGTCTGCGTGGTATCCCGCGCGAACGCCGAGTCGGTTGCTAGAACGGCGCGAGAGCGGGAGGCGGCCGAGGAGGACAAACGCCGTCTCTATGCCGCCGGCAAGCTCAGCCTCGATGTCAACACGATGCGCGAACGCCTTCGGTTGAAGGGGCTTGTCTACGAATAGATGACGATCAGGAGGCTGCGGTCCGCCGCCGTGCGGCTTTCTCGACCTTGTATCTGTAGAGATGGGCCTCGTGCATCGACGTCAGCGCAACCCGAACCATTTCGCCGGGCGCCTTGTCGTCCATGAAACTCGACATGCCGCCGTAGATAAGTTCGAGAACGATGCCGCCGACATAGAGGGGGCGGGGCTCGGCGACATCATGCGGAAATAGCTTGTCCGACAGGAGTCGGCCTAGCCCCTCCCACTGATCACTGAACAGACGCAGGTGCCGGTCCTCCAGGGTGTTGTCGCGACGCGCGATGCGCAGCAGGTCAATGGCCAAGGTTCCCCAGCGCTTGTCCTTGGCACGTTGATTGGCCCACTCGCAAAGGGATTCGATGACGTCCGTCGGCTCGTCGATGCTTCGAAGCCTTTCGGTCAGTTCGACCACATCCCCGCCGGCGTTGCGCTCTAGGAGCTGAAGGAAGATATCTTCCTTGTTCGTGAAGTTGGAGTAGAAGGCGCCCTTCGAGAAGCCGGCCTCCTCTGCAATCCGCTCGATCGATGCGCCGGAGTAGCCGTCTCGGGCTACCATCTCGCTAGCCGACGCCAGCAGCTTTTCGCGCGTCAAGGCTTGGCTTTGTTCACGGGTCAGTCGCGCCATTTCGAAATCCATCCAATGAACGTATCAGGATACCCAGCGTATCTGAGTATTCAAGTTAGAGGGCTCGATCGCTGGGGGCAAGCGGAAGGTGGGCAAGCAGGTGCTGGATTTCTTTGGCGCAAAGGGCAACTCGGTTCAGCAGGCAGTCACGCGGTGGCACTGAGGTAGGAAGCGTCAAAGACTTTGAGCGCTTCGCCGCGGCGGGCCTCATCGAGCAATTTCGCACTGATCATTAGGTCGACCGTCGTATGCAGCGCATTTTCAGGCACGGCGAGCTTGTCCGGCCACATGCCCATGTCGCGCATGTATTCCAGACCGCGATTGGCCAGTGTTGGGCTTTCTGGCGTGGTGATGCGTTGGAAGATTGGCAGCGTGATGTCCTGCCTCGTAGGGTCATTGGTTATCGCATGAGCCTCAATCAGGGCCTTGATGAAGCGGATCACCAGTTCTCGATTTGCTTGCAGCCACGATGATCGGCCGATGATCGCGGTGAAAACGATCTCGGGTATGAACTCGTTCACCTCGCCGATCAATTTGTACCCTTGGTCCTCGGCCAGGAAGTTCCAGGGTGCAGGCTGGGGAGCACAGTCGATTTCCCCGAGCTGCAGCGCCTCCCAGCGTTTAGTATGGATACCCGCAAGCACGAACTGATAGTCGCCCGGGTAGCGTAGTCCTTGGGAGGCCAGCACAATTTGCGTATAGATCGCCGTACCTTCGGTCAGCGAGGACGTGCCTATATTCTTTCCTTTCAGGTCGGCCAGGGATCCGATCTCAGGCCGCGCCACGATCGACATAGGCAGCCGCACCGCATTGGCCGCCACAATTCGAAGTTCTCCACCCTTTACGAAGTCCGCGACTGCCCCTTCCGGCGGCGTGATCGCAAGGTCAGCCTCGCCCTCGAGGACCGCGCTCGTTGCCTTGTCGACGCTGCCGAATCGCTTGTATTCGATCGCAATGCCGTGCTTGGCGAATAGCCCTAGCTCCTCTGCCACGAAGACCGGAAGCCAGTTAAATCCCTGTGCCCCGCCAGCAAGGCGAAGGCCGATCGGCGTGGAAGTGCTAACGGTCGTATTACGCGCCACTTTGTTTTCCTCCAGCCGGAATTCAGCAGCCGAGTTTCCCTTGAAATACCAAACGTATTTGAATTCTATAAGGTATGTCAATTGACATGTTGGCGGACGCGCTCGTCCAGGGCCGGCGACCTTCACAATCTGCGAGACATTCTTCGCTGATGTCCTTCGGCAGAAGCGCGCGGACAGCCTCGGCAACCCCGACCCAGCTTACGCTGATGCTCGGCCTTCGAAGATGATCGTCCCGCATCCAGAAGCCTGACGTGCGCGACCATCAGCCGTACAACAGTATCGACCTGAATTGGCCGGCAAGCAGCCGTTATTCAACCGGGTTATGAAGCTGCCCTAGATTCTGAATTGGACGGGTGTGGTCGTCTCAGGAACGGTACGCCACGCAAGAGCAGTGCCCGAGGCGTGCAAAATCCTTCGCGAACGAGGAGCGAAACGGAGGGACTTGCGTCCATCCGCGGTGCCTCGAGAGAACGCAAACAGAGGTCCGAAAATGGTCGCTCCCCGGATAATACTTGATCGTTTGTTCGACGACACCGAAGGCTCTATCCAGCCCCGGCCGACCAGCAGCGACGCCATCAATCCTACCCGTCGCGCCTTTTTGGCCGCCGGCTGTTTTTGCTTGGCCACCTGTTTTGCGACGCCTCTGTTGGCGGATGCGCCCATGGCGAAAAGCCAGGCGCCCGGGTTTTATCGCCTGGCGGTCGGCGATTTTGAGATAACGGCGCTATCCGATGGCAGCAATATGCTGCCAGCTGCGAAGCTGCTGCAGGGCGACCCGGCCCGGATCGAAGCAGCTCTGAAACGCAGCTACCTCGGCGACCTCATCGAGACCTCGCACAATTCCTTCCTCGTGAATACTGGAGCCAGGCTGGTCTTGATCGACGCCGGTGCAGGCTCCCTGTTGGGGCCAACCACAGGCCATCTGCTCAGCAATCTGCGCGCGTCAGGGTATCAGCCTGAGCAGATCGATGAGCTTTACCTCACACATCTGCACGCGGATCACGTTGGCGGTCTCATGGCCGAGGGCCAGAGAGTTTTTCCCAATGCAACTGTCCGTGTCGACAAGCGGGACACCGATTACTGGCTAAGCGAGGCAAACATGCTCGCTGCTCCGGCTGAAGCGAAGCGGTTCTTTGAGGCCGCGATAGCGTCGATCACGCCATACATGCGCGCTGGCAAGCTCGCCGTCTTCGACGGCAACACCGACCTCGTGCCTGGCGTGCGGGCGCAAACCGCTTATGGGCACACGCCCGGACACACCATGTATGTGGTCGAGAGCAGGGGCCAGAAGATAGTGCTGTGGGGCGACGTCGTGCATGTCGCTGCCGTGCAATTCAAGGACCCTTCCGTCACAATCCGGTACGATGGGGACGCATCCGAGGCCGAACACGTGCATGAGCTCGCATTCGCTGATGCGGCAGAGAATGGCTACATTGTGGGCGGTGCGCACATATCGTTTCCTGGGTTGGGCCGCGTGCGCCGCGACGCAGGGAACGCCTACACCTATGTGCCCCTGGATTACAGTCAGGGATAGGAGTCCATAAGCCATACTATGCTTGCGCAGCCGGGGCCGCGTCTTCGATCGGCGAGCCATCGAAGGGCGATCCGCAGACATCTCCGACCAACGAACGAAACCATTGGTGGGCAGGGTGCGTATGCAAGCGCTCGTGCCAGATCAGCTTGTAGAGCAATTTCTCTGTCTCGAATGGCAAGTCGCGCACCACCAGCCTGCGCTCATCTGCGATGGCGCGCCACGGTCCGTTGAAGTAGCCAAGCGGAACGCAGGTAAGAAGGTCGCTCTGTGCGACAATCCTCAGCGCATCGCCAAAATGATTGACGACGGCAACGATCGTCCTCGTCCGTCCCGTCAGGCTAAGCCAGCCATCCACCAATCCCAGTTCCAGACCGGATGGGGTTGCCAGCACGTGCGCCGCGGCGGTGAACTGATCGAGGGTCAGGGACTGCGTCAGTTCGTGCCCGCTGCGCATGACACAGACATAGCGATCCGTTCGCAGGCTTTGCACATGGACGTCCCTTGGCAGCGAGGCAAACATGCCTACCGCGCAGTCGAGTGTGCCGCGGTCGATCCCCTCCAGCGAGCTCCCATGGGTATGAACCGCAAAAGCAACCCGGGCCCGTGGGGATGCAGCCTGTAACTTCAACGTGATTGCGCTGACACCTTCCATGGCAAGACTGTCGGTGACGGCAATTCGAAAACTGGTCGCATCCGATACGGGATCGAAGTCCTCGGGGGTGAAAGAGGCGCGGATTGCGGTCAGCGAGCGATGAAGCTCGGGCCACATCGTGACCATGCGTGACGTCGGCTGGACACCCGTCGCTGTCTTGAGAAAGAGCTGGTCTTTCGTCAGCTTGCGGGCGCGACGCAACGCATTGCTGACGGCTGGCTGACTCATCGACAGGCTCGAGGCCGCACGCGTCACGTTCCTTTCCAGCATGATGGCCTCGAGGACTGCGATCAGGTTCAGATCGAGGCGCACGTTATTCACCCAGGAAATGACGCTTGTGTCTAATTCTAAATTGGACGCGCTGAGCGCGGCACGCAATCCTGTTTCGAACGAGCCATCGAACACATGCGAGTGAATGCGCGCACCTCGCAACCGGTGATAAAAGCTCCGTGCATGAATGAGGATACGCCATGAATGACGTCGCTTTTGCGGACGTGCTGCCGAAACTGACCGGCAAGATCAGCCCTGACCGCATTCGATTGATGCGAACACCGCGTCCGCCCAAGGGTCTGATCGACGGCTTCAAGCGGATCGGCGACGCGACAAGCGTTATTTCGGATATTATGGATGAGCTCGGCATCACCGGCGCGATCGGCGCATCAACGCTGAAGCCGACCCTGCCTTCAACGTCGATTGTCGGTCCAGCACTTACGGTGCGCAACATCCTGCAACGTGAGCATGTCTATGAAACGGCGCGCGACCACGTCAACCGAATGGCGGAGTTCGAAGCCCACAATTTGGCATTGCCGGGCGATGTGGTGGTCATCGATGGCGTCGCCGGCGTTTCGAACATGGGCGGAATTTCGGCCCAGACAGGAAAACGACAGGGGGAGGCAGGAGCGATCGTCTCCGGAGGCATTCGCGACCTCGGACATTCGCGAAGGGTCGGCTATCCGCTCTGGGCCACCGAGATCACGCCTGTCACCGGCAAGTGGCGGATCGAAACCGTGGAGATCAACGGCGATATCCAGATCGCCGGCGTCCGGGTTGCACCCGGCGATATTGTTGTCGCGGACGAAACCGGCGTCTGCTTCATCCCGATTGCCCGGGCCGCCGAAGTTCTCGCAAGAGCACTGAAGACGTCAGCCTTTGAAGAGGCGAAGTGCGAAGCGATCGATGCCGGTACATCCGTCGCGGACCTACCGGGCAATGCGTAAAGCGATAGGTCATCCGGTGAAGAAGCTCCGCGTCGCCATCATCAACGACTACCAGGACGTCGTCCGTACGCTGGACTGCTTTTCCAAGCTGGAAGGCCACGACGTTACCATCTGGACCGATATCGTCGAGGACATCGACGTCCTGGCCAATCGTCTGTTCGATGCTGATGTGCTGGTGCTGATGCGCGAGCGCACCAGGATCGATGAAAATCTGCTCAGTCGCCTGCCCAACTTGAAGCTCATCAGCCAGAACGGCCACATCCCCCACATCGATCTGGCGGCTTGCGACCGCCATGGCGTCGTCGTTTCGTCCGCTCTGACATCGCGTCCGTCCTATTCGACGGTGGAATTTACCTGGGGGTTGATCCTTGCGGCGATGCGCAACATTCCGTTCGAGAGCGCATCGCTGCGGCAAGGCGATTGGCAGACGACCATCGGGTTGGGCTTGAGAGGCCGTGTCCTGGGCATCTATGGTTTCGGCCGCCTGGGCTCGATGGTCGCACGCATCGGCATGGCCTTCGGCATGGATGTGCTGGTGTGGGGCCGCGAGGGCTCGCTGGCTCGCGCCAGGTCCGAGGGGTTCGACACCGCCGCGGATAAGGACTCACTGTTCAGGCTGTCGGATGTCCTCAGTCTGCATCTGCGACTGAATGCCGAGACCACCGGTTTGGTTACGCCCGACGACCTGGCGCTGATGAAGCCAACCGCTCTGCTTGTGAACACCAGCCGTGCCGAGTTGATTCAGCCCGGGGCCCTGGTGGCGGCACTAGAGAATGGTCGCCCCGGAAAGGCTGCCGTCGATGTGTTCGAACGCGAGCCGCTCACCAATCCGAACGACGCCTTGCTCAGGCTCCCCAATGCACTGTGCACGCCGCATCTCGGTTACGTCGAACGTGACAATTACGAGTTCGCCTACGGCAATGCATTCGACCAGATCGTGGCGTTCGCGGCGGGAAGCCCGATCAACGTCCACAACGCCAATGGCGCAAAACAGGATCACTGAGATGAACCTCGAACTCGACGGCAAAGTTGTCCTGATCACCGGGGGCAGCAAGGGAATAGGGCTCGCTTGCGCGCGAGCCTTTGGCAGGGAAGGAGCCCGCGTGGCGATTGTATCGCGCAGTCACGAGAACCTGGATAGCGCGAAGGCGACCCTGGCTGCCGAGGGCCTGTCCGTAACGACCTTCGCCGCTGACCTGTCGGACGAGCTTGCCGCAAAGGAAATGATCGCCGCGGTTGAGGGGCAGGTGGGTCCGATCGCGTCCCTGGTCAATTCGGCCGGCGGGGCCCGGAGGGTCCCTCCTTACGAACTGACGCCAGCCAAATGGCGCATTGCGATGGACGCCAAATTCTTCACCTACATGAATGTCATGGACCACGTCCTGCCCCTGATGGTGGCTCGGGGCGCCGGCACGATCGTCAACATCGTCGGCACCGGCGGCAAAATCGCGTCACCCATGCATCTGCCGGGAGGCGCCGCAAACGCGGCGCTGATGCTTGCCTCGGCGGGACTGGCAGCTGCCTGGGGGTCCGCGGGCGTAAGGGTCAACGTCATCAATCCCGCCGCCACCATGACCGAGCGTCTGCAGATGTCGCTGGAAGTCGAATCCAGGATGACCGGCAAGACGCCGGAGGAACTGCTGCGGCAAAACGAGCAACGCATTCCTCTGCGGCGCTATGCAAATCCGGAAGAGGTGGCCGACGCCGCGCTTTTCCTCGCCAGCGCAAGGTCCTCCTACGTGACAGGGGCTTCGCTGACAATGGACGGAGGTCTCACTCCACTGGTCGTCTAGCCGGCCCACAGCAAGCAACTATGGGAGGAAAGAATGTTCACTTGGTACAAGCAGTTGACGGAGCGGGAGCGGAACACCTTCTGGGGCTGCTTCGCTGGCTGGGCAGTGGATGCGATGGACGCGCAGCTTTTCAGCTTCGTGCTGCCCATTCTCATCGCGGCCTGGGGAATGACGACGGCGCAGGCCGGCTATCTGGCCACGGCAACGCTGCTCTCCGCGGCGATCGGAGGATGGGCGTGCGGATATCTCGCTGACCGTTTCGGCCGTGCCCGCATCATGCAGTTCACGATCCTGTGGTTCTGCGCCTTCACCTTCCTTGCCGGTTTTGCGCAGGACTTCCAGCAACTGATGGTCCTGCGCATCCTGCAAGGGCTGGGCTTTGGCGGCGAGTGGGCAGCGGGCGCGGTGCTCATGGGCGAGATCATTCGCGCCGAACATCGTGGCAAGGCCGTGGGCACCGTCCAGAGCGGATTCGGCGTCGGATGGAGCGCGGCCGCCATTCTGGCAGGCGGGGTTCTGGCGCACCTGCCCCAGGAGTATGGCTGGCGGGTGCTTTTGATGATCGGCGTTCTTCCCGGCCTGCTGGTGCTTTATCTGCGCCGCAGGATCGAGGAGCCTGAGGTTTTCGTCAAAACGCGCGAGCTTGTCGAGAGGAGCGGAACCCGTCCGGGATTGGGGGCGATATTCCAGCCGGAAACGCTGCGAATTACCGTACTGTCCTCCTTGCTTGCATTCGGTGTGATTGGTGTCGGTGGCGCCATCGTCAACTGGCTGCCGACGTTTCTCAAGACCGTGCGCGAACTGTCGCCAAGCACTTCGGGCTACTACGTGTTCGTGGTGACTGGCGGCTCGTTCTTCGGATTTCTGGCAAGCGCATACCTGGCCGACTATCTCGGGCGGCGGCGGACATTCCAGCTCTTTCTGGTGTGCTCCTGGATGGTTACCGTCGCCTACATGTTCTTGCCGCTCTCCGGCTGGCTACTGATCGTCCTGGGTGCGCCGTTCGGCTTCTTCACGATCGGCAACTACGCGGCGCTGGGGCCGTTCTTCACCGAGCTGTTCCCCTCTGCCATCCGCGCGAGCGGCCAGAGCTTCGCCTATAATTTCGGCAAGGCGGCAGGCGCAGCAGCAGTATCCAGCATCGGGATCCTGGCGCAATATATCGGCCTGGCGGAGGCGATCGGCCTGGTTGCACTGCTGGGCTACAGCTTCGCCTTTGCTGCGACCCTGATGCTGCCCGAGACACGCGGAATTCAACTGACGTCTGGCCCCCTTGCGCCGCGTCCTGACGCTGGCGTTTCTTCGCAACCCGCCCAAGTCTCGGTGTTGCGCGCGAGACGATAGCAGGCCCAGGAGCAGCGCGAGCTGACTCCAACCGCTCGGCACCGACAGTTCACGAATTATCGCACGGATCAGACCTCGCGGAGGATCAACACAACCATGCGCAAGAGCATTTCGGTGAAAGGATTGAGCCACAGGCACCCAGTTCCCAATGCCTGCCGGATCGGCAACATGGTGTTCTCGGGAGCGGTTCACGGCGTGAGCCCGACCACTCATGAGTTGCCCCATGAGATGGCTGATCAATCCGCAAATGTGTTTGCCAATATGCTCGCCATCATTGAAGCCGCGGGCGGCAGCGCCGAGGACATCATCAAGGTGGAAATCTATCTCCGCGATAGCCGCAACAGGGATGCCGTGAACGCGGAATGGATTCGAATGTTTCCCGATCCGGAGTCGCGCCCGGCTCGCCACGTTCGGCCATTGCCGCCGGACAGCCCGTCTCTGGTGCAATGCGAATTCATCGCAGTTCTCGAGGAAGTGCCTTGATCACGGCACAGAGCCCTGGGGCTAAATGTGGTGCTGGCGGGCGGAGCCTGGCGCCGGACCATCGTTGCCTTTCGGCCGCGTCGCGGTGAGGCCGGCTTCGATGGACCTGAGCAGTGCCAGCGCATCGTCGAGCCTGCTGGTGTCGCCGCCGGCGGCGGCAGAGACGGCCGCGCCCCACTCCTTGCGCACCAGGGCGTAGTTGTCGGCCCCGCGCCGCGTGCGGTGGACGCTGACGCCGCGGCGGTCTTCCGGATCGACATGCCGCTCGATCAGTCCCTTGCCTTCCAGGTCGCGCAGCACCGTGGAGACGTTGGTGCGCTGCAGCCCGATCGCGGCAGCGATCTGGCTCGGCGTGGCCGAGGCGTGCGCCACCAGATGGCGCATCACCATGCCTTCGGATTGCGAAAGCGACAGCGCTTTCTCATCCCTGTAGCCGCGGAACTGTATCTCGCGAGCGATGATGAGGATCAGGTCGGCCAGATCCGCCCACCGAACCGGCGGCGGTGCCTTGCGTGCGGACGATTCGCGATCGGTTTCCATCGGGGGAGTTTACAGCGCTCCTCAAGATATGTATATGTTCATAATGATTATGTACACATAACTATATATCGATAAATACCTGGAGGCTCGCATGACCCATTCAACAGGCGCCGCCAGCCGGCATTCCCCCAGCGCCATGGCCCTTGCCGGAGAACTGCACGCGGTTGGCGTTTATGTGTTGCTCGCCGGTGCCTTCCTGCCGATCGCCGATTTCTTCATCGTCAACGTGGCGCTGCCGACGATCTCTACCTCGCTCAAGCCGACACCGGCCGCACTTGAGCTAGTGGTTTCCGTCTATGGCGTGGCCTATGCCGCCATGCTCGTGCTCGGCGGCCGGCTTGGCGATCGCTTCGGCCGCCACACGCTGTTTGTGGTCGGGCTTTCCGGATTCATCCTGGCGTCGCTGGCTTGCGGCTTAGCGCCGACCATCAACGTGCTGATCGCGGCCCGGCTGGTCCAGGGCGCGACGGCGGCGATGCTGGTGCCGCAGGTACTTGCGACGTTTCAGGCGACGCTGCCCGCCGAACGCAAGACCCGGGCCATCGCACTCTACGGCGCGACCTCGGGCATCGCCGCGGTTGTTGGCCAGCTCGCCGGCGGACTGCTGGTCAGCGCCAATCTGTTCGGCACATCGTGGCGGCCGATCTTCCTCATCAACATCCCGCTCGGCATCGCCGTGTTCTTCGCCTCGCGGCTCGTCGTACCGGCCAGCCGCTCGCCGCACCCAGCCGGCATCGACCTGCCCGGCACCGTGCTTTTCGCGGCCACGCTGACGGCCCTTCTTGTGCCGCTGACCGAAGGCCATTCGCTCGGCTGGCCGGCATGGACCTGGGCGATGCTCGCGGCCGCAGTAGTGCTGGCTATTGTGACCGTGATCGTCGAAAGGGCTGCCGAGGCGCGCGGCGAGGTGCCGTTGCTGCCGCCCTCGCTGCTGAAGCTGCCCTCGATGTCGCGGGGGCTGGCCATGATCACGCCATTCAGCCTTGGTTTCGGCGCCTTCATGTTCGTCTTCGCGCTCACCGTGCAGAACGGACTTGGCGCTAGTCCCCTCCAAAGCGGCCTCGCCATCCTGCCGATGGCGGCCATGTTCTTCATCGGCTCCATGGTCAGCCCGCGCATGATCAGCCGCTTCGGTCGCGGCGCCCTGGCGGCGGGCGGCATCGTACAGGCGCTTGGATTGGCGCTTTTGATCGGCATCATCGTTTCCGGCTGGCCGAAGGTCAGCCTGGCCGAACTGGCGCTGCCGCTGGTGCTGATCGGCGCCGGACAATCGATGCTGTTTTCCGGCCTGTTCCGCGCCGTGCTTGCCGATGTTCCGAGTCACCTGGCCGGCGTCGGCAGCGGCGTCCTCATCACGCTGCAGCAATCCGGCCTAGCGCTGGGCGTCGCAACGCTGGGTACGCTCTATCTGGCACTGGAGCCCACGAGCATCGCGCAGGCCTTCGGCACCGTCATTGCCATCCAGCTCGCGATCATCCTGGTGCTGGTGTTGTTGACGGGTTTGTTGCCGCGCTTCACCAAGCACCAGCCCATCGCTCATCCCGTGGTGGAAATATGACGTCCCGACGCGCCGAGCTCAGCGGTTCATCGCCAAGAGTAAGCGCAATTGCTGTTCTGCTGATGGGCGTGCTCTTCGGTGCGGCGGATCGTTTGGCGCGCTCTGCGCCACCGCCATCACCACAAACACGAGGGCGAGGTGGTCGGCGTGATGGCGGACTGGTTCCGTGCCCGCTCACGTTGTTCGTCATGACGTTCACGATCGTACCCGGCGTACTGGTAGCCGGTTTGCTTTTTGCCAGCACGATGATGATAGGGGTTGGCGTTCACTCTTTGCGGTGTGGCGATCCTCTCCATACTGCACCGCGAAAGCCTGATGCATTTCGGTGAGAGCCGGCCGCGCCTGTTCGATGCGATCACGCGCACCATTGAAGGTTAGCTAGTGCGGCTCTCGTCGCCCTGGCAACCCATGAAATCTTGCTTCGCTGATCCGACCACCCTCGGAGTGCACTCTTATGCCGGGTCAATTCTAGGTGGCAATTAACACTCATTGGACGCGGAACTATGCGGAATGATACGGGAAGAATTCTGATTTTGGCCCACGAAAAACTCAACGAAATCAACGACTTTACCACGTCCTCCGGGCCTACCGGATTATTACGCATCAATAACATACGTCTAATTCTTCGAATTTTGTTTGAGATCTATCGGGCAAGTCTATGGGTTTCTCGCTGAAATGGTTTTGGGCCTGTTCGTGAATTTCTCCGTCTCGTTGATGGCACCCGTCACACGTAGCCATCGAGGAAATCTTCGTGCCTAGTCTAGAACGCCGCTCCCGCTTGATATCTTCACGCGAAGGCGCAGGCGAGAGTGATCATTCCGCCTTTCGCGCCCAAAGGAGCCATTGTTGCGTGGGTGCACCGCTCTCTCAGGCTGCGCGGGCGAAGCGATCGACCCTGAAATCGTCGAGCGGCGTTTCGCAGCGGTCGGTCGTGATGAGTTCGGCCATCGCGTCGCCCACGCCCGGACCGAGCTGGAAGCCGTGTCCGCTGAAGCCGAATGCGTGGAAAAGGCCCGGCGTCGTCGCCGAGCGTCCCATCACCGGCAGCATGTCGCGCACATAGCCCTCGCAGCCGGACCAGGTGCGGATGAGCGCGACCTGCGCGATTGCCGGCAAGAGCCGCGCGACCGCGCGCAATTGCAACGCAAGGCGCATGGGATCGGTGACCGCGTGGCCCGGATCCAGGTCGACCGGCACCCTTTCGGTCGCGCCGCCGAAAACGATGTTGCCCCGTTCGACCTGACGCAGATAGGCGCCATAGTCCTTATCGCGCGTCCAGATGCCCACCACCGGCAGGATCCGATGCGGCAGCGGCTCGGTCACGCCCATCTGCGGGCCGCGGGCGTCGAGCGGGACCTCTTCGCCGAACTGCGCAGCGACGCGCGCGCCCCAGGCTCCGGCGGTATTGAGCAGGCAGCCGGCGGCAAAGGCACCTTTTGAACTGGCGACAAGGAAACCGGAGCCCGAGCAGGTGATCTTGTGGACCTCGGCCCCCTCGATGATTTCCGCGCCGAGCTTGCGGGCAGCCGCTGCAAAGGCAGGAGCGATCAGACGCGGGTTGCCGCTGCCATCTTGCGGAGAGAACGACGCCGCGACCGCTCCGGGACCGAGGCCGGGAAAGCGGGCACGGATATCGCGTGGGCCGAGTTCCTCCAGCTCAAGCCCCCAAGGGCGCGCCGCCTCGGCATAGGCCCGCATGTCGGCGAGACCGCCTTCATCGAAGATCAGGCGGATATGACCAGTGGCGCGGAATTCCACGTCGCGGCCAAGCATTTTTTCAGCCTCGCCCCATAGCCTGAGCGAGCGGTGGGCCAAGGGAAGCTGCGACAGATGACGACCGGTGCGCCGGATGTTGCCGAATGACGCGACCGTCGCTCCGCTGCCGATCCGGTTGCGCTCGATCAGCGTCACCCGCGCGCCGCGCCTGGCGAGGAAATAGGCCGAAGCCGTCCCCATCAGCCCGCCGCCCAGCACGATCACATCCATAGTCGTTCCTTGGCGCCGAGCCGCTGATCTTTGGATATCTTGTCCGCGCCACCGCATTGCGTCAAAGATGGGTTTGGACAAGATCCATAAGCTTTACCTATGGAGTAGCCATGCGGGCCCGGCAGCTCGAAGTGTTCATCGCCGTCATGCGCGCGGGCACCGTGACCGCCGCGGCGCGGATGCTGAACATCTCACAGCCCGCTCTGAGTCAGATCCTGCTCCACACCGAGGACGAACTCGGCTTCACGCTGTTCGAGCGGGTGAAGGGCCGGCTGCGACCGACCCCGGAGGCGCTCGAAATATTCGCCGATGCCGAAAGGCTGTCGGCGGGGCTGGAGGGCCTGCGCCGCAAGACCACCGACCTGCGTCTCGGCCGAACCGGGCTGGTGCGGGTCGCGGCTTCGCCGCCGCCGGCCATGGCGATATTGCCGCGCGCCTTTACCGGATTCCGGGCGCAGCATCCCAATATTCTGCTGCGCTCCCATATGGCGCCGATCGCCGCGATCGTCGACATGCTGCGCGCCGGCGATGCCAGCCTTGGCGTGGCCATGGACGACCGCCTGCCTCCCGATATCGAGGCGGAAGTGATCTGCAGCGTCGGCTTCGCATGCCTGCTCCCCACCGGGCATCCGTTGGCCGGGAAAGTCGAGCTGACGCTCGCCGATCTCGCCGGCGAGGAATTGATATCCTATCGCGGAAACACCCGTCCCGCCGACGAACTGGCGCATGCTGCCCGCGCACAGGGCGTGGCGCTTTCGCCGTCGCTCGAGATCGACGTGTCCATCTCCGCGGTCGGCTTCGTCCAGGCTGGTCTCGGTATCGCGCTCGTCGATGCATTGCTGCCGTGGCACCAGTTTGCCGGGCTTGACGTCAGGCCGCTCGCGGCGGGGCCGGAATTTCCGATCGCGCTGCTGACATCACGCACACGGGCTCTTTCGCGGGCCGATGAGATGATGCGCGACCAAATCCGTGCGGCCTGTTCCGCCGTTCTGGGCGGCGACAGGGCAAAGGCATAAGCAAGCCTTATATGCTTGCCCATCATACGTCTTGGACCCGGACCATCCGGTCGTGCCAGCTTTTAGGCGGCAGACAGGAAGGGACGCGTCATGGATGGTGCCATCGAGCCGAATGAGGCGCAGAACGGAGCCGACTGGAAGGTCGGCGTCGATATCGGCGGGACATTCATCGACTTCTGCGCGCTCGAAGCCCGCTCCGGCCGCGTCGCCTCGCTGAAAGTGCTGACGACGCCGGAAGATCCGGGTGCCGAGCTGATGACGGGCCTTTCGCTTCTGGCCGAACGCGAAGGCTTCGATCCCACCCTTATGACGCGCTTCGTGCATGGCACGACCGTCGGCATCAACACCATCATCCAGCGCAAGGGCGCGCCGCTTGCGCTGTTCACCAATGCCGGCTTCGAGGACGTCATCGAACTCGCGCGGCTGCGCATGCCGGACATGTATTCGCTGTTCTGCGCGCGGCCGGACCCGCTGATTTCGCGCGACATGGTGTTCGGCATTCCGGTTCGAATGCGCGCCGACGGGAGTGAATCGCAGGCACCGGACATGGCGGCGGTGGCCAGCGCCGTGGCTGCGGCTAAGGCGAACGGGGCGCAAGGGATCATCGTGTCCTTCCTCCATGCCTGGCGCAATGGCGCGCAGGAAGCCTCCGTCAAGGCGGCGATCGCGCGTCTCGCGCCCGATCTCTTCGTCTTCTCCTCGGCCGAGGTCTGGCCGGTCATCCGAGAGTATGAGCGGAGCTCGACCGCCATTCTCAATGGCTATGTCCATCCGCGCGTCTCGTCCTATCTGACGGCGCTGGAAGAGCGGCTGAAGAACCGGGGCGTGCCGGCCCGCCCGATGCTGACGAAGTCGAACGGCGGGCTGATGAACGCCGCCGAAGGCAAGCGCGCCTGCGTGAACATGCTTCTGTCGGGAACGGCCTCAGGCGTCATCGGCGCCTCGTGGCTGGCGCGCCAGGCCGGCGAGGACAAGGTTCTTACCCTCGACATCGGCGGCACCTCGGCCGACTTCGCGCTCATCATCGGCGGCGCGGCGCAGTTCGGCACCGGCGAGCTGATCGGCGAATTCCCGCTCCATATCCCCTCGGTGTCGGTCAGTTCGATCGGCGTCGGCGGCGGCTCGATCGCCAGCGTCGACGCACAGGGCGTATTGCGCGTTGGACCGGAATCGGCCGGCTCGACGCCGGGACCTGCATGCTACGGCCGGGGCGGCGAGCGGGCGACGGTGACGGACGCCATGGTGGTGTGCGGGTGGCTCGGTCACAGCGAGATGGCCTATGGCCAGCTCCGGATCGATACCGGACTGGCGCATCGCGCGGTCGGCGATCTCGCCGCCCGGCTCGGTCGCCCGGTCGAGCAGACCGCGCAGGCGATCCTCGACATCGCGGTGTCGGAAATGTTCGTCGAGGTCGAGAAGCTCGCCTCGCGCGCCGGCGTGGACTTGCGCGATTTCACGCTGATGCCTTTCGGCGGCGGCGGCCCGATGCTCGGCGCCTTCCTTGCCCGCGAACTCGGGATGAAACGCGTCATGGCGCCCCGCCGTCCCGGCGTGGTGTCGGCGCTGGGCGGACTGGTGGCGGATCTGCGCGGGGACTTCATCCGCACCATCTTCAGCCCGCTGTCGGGCACGTCGCTTGCCGGAATTCGCGGCGCCTTCGAGGCCCTCGCGCAAGAGGGTCGCGACTGGCTTACGGCGCAGGGGCACGACGGGGCGGCGGAACTCAGTCTCTCCTGCGACATGCGCTATGTCGGGCAGAGTTATGAGATCGAGGTTGTCCTTCAGCCGGAATGGCTGTCGGACGGCAACGCTGCCGCCATCGCGCAAGCCTTCCACCTCACTCATGAGCAGCTCTACGATTTCCACGACGCGGACGGCGAGATCGAACTTGTGAATGTCCGGCTATCCGCTGTAGGCGCGGGGCCGAAACTCTCCTTCCCGGAGGTCGACGAGATTGGCGCTGCCGCCATTCCGGCGCGCCGGCTCCCGGTCTACACCGGCGTGAGCGTCGAGACCGTCGACCTTCACGACCGGCAGACCCTCGTGCCGGGCAGCACGTTCGACGGCCCTGCCGTGGTCGTTCAGGAAGACACCACCTTTGCCATTCCCGCCGGAGTGCAGGCACGGGTCGATCGTCATCTCAACCTTCTGCTGACCTTCCCGGAGTGACGCCATGTTTGACCGGACAAACCTGCAGGTTCTGGCGAACCATGCCCGCGCGGCGGCCGAGAACATGGCCCACACGCTGCACCGAACCGCGCACTCCGCCTTCGTCAAGGAGACGCAGGATTTCACGGTGATGCTGATGGACCGATCAGGCGCGACCTTCGCCGTGCCGATGGACCTCGGCGCCACCTGGTATCCGGGGCTTTCGTATCACCGCGCGATCGCGATGGTCGACGACTACCGGCCGGGCGACGTTGCGTTCACCAACGATCCCTATTCCGGCCACGTCGCCACGCACGCGCCCGACACCCATCTGTGGAAGCCGGTCTTCGTCGATGGCGAGATCGTCGCCTGGACCGGAGGGCACATCCATAACACCGACATGGGCGGGGCGGTGCCGGCGTCGCTCAGTCGGGCGCTGACCGAAATCCATCAGGAGGGCATCCGCTTTCCGCCCATGAAGCTGGTCAGGGAGGGCGTCTTCGACGAGGCCATCCTGCGGATCATGAGCACCAATGTGCGCAAGCCCGATCTCAACATCGGCGACATCAAGGCACTGGTCGGCGCGCTCAACACCGGCGAGCGCAAGATCCAGGCGATGGTGAGGAAGTTCGGCAAAGCCGGTTTCATCGAAGGTGTTTCCGCGCTTCTCGACCATGCGGAGGCGCAGGCGCGCGACGTGCTGCGCTCCATGCCCGACGGGACGTGGGAATTCGCCGACTATGCCGACGAGGATTCGGTCGAGGCCAATCCGTGCCGACTGAAGCTGACGCTGACGATCAGGGGCGACGAGGCGGTGCTCGACTTCACCGGTTCCGATCCGCAGCTCGGCTCTTCACTCAATGTGCCTTCGGGCGGCGACCCGCGCCACACCATGCTGCTGGTGGGCGTCTACTACGTGCTCTACACGCTCAACCCGAAGCTCCTGCTCAACACGGGCCTCACCCGGCCGTTCACCTGCATCGCGCCCCAGGGTTCGGTGCTCAATCCGGTCCACCCTGCCGCAGTGGGCATGCGCTCACTCACCTGCGCCAGGCTGAGGTCGGTCATTTTCGGCGCCTTCTCGCAAGCGGTGCCGGAGCGCCTGCCAGCCGCACCCGCCGGCAACAATTGCATCGTCAACGTCATGACCACGGACGAGCGGACTAGCCGGAGCGTCATCGCGGCGGTGAATCCCGTGGTGGGCGGCGGCGGCGCGATGCCGCACCGCGACGGGACCAACGGATCGGGCGCCGATGCCGCCTATCTCAAGAACACGCCGATCGAGATCACCGAGACCGAGACCCCGGTCGAATTCGTGAAATACGGGCTCGCCAGGGACAGCGGCGGTGCGGGCCGCTGGCGCGGCGGGTTGGCGACCGAGATGGCCTTCCGCGTCTTCGCCCCCGATTCCAGGATCACGGCGCGCAACCGCGACCGCAGCTTCTTTCGTCCCTGGGGCGTGCTGGGCGGCAAGGCGGCCGGCCTGTCGGACATGGTCGTCAATCCGGGGACCGAGCACGAGCGGCGGCTGGGCAACATCGACACGGCGGTGCTGCAGCCTGGCGACGTGCTCGATATCCGCTCCGCTGGAGGCGGCGGGCGCGGCGATCCGCATGAACGCGAGCCCTGGCGCGTCGCGCAGGACGTGCGGCGCGGCTATGTCTCGCCGGCCTCGGCCGAGCAAGACTATGGCGTCGTCATCCGCGATGGCGAGGTCGACGAACAAGCGACGGCGCGGCTGCGCGCGCGCCAGGGGCCGGCCGTAGGCCATTTCCATTTCGGTCGGGAGCGCGAAGGCTACGAAGCGCAGTGGACGCCCGCGGCCTATGACCGGCTCACCGCCATACTGAGAGACTTGCCGATCCATTGGCGGTTCTTCGCCAAGACGGAGATCTTCCGCCGCATGAAGGGGCGCTCGGGACCGGAAGGCGTCCAGGCGGCTTTCGATGCGGTCTGCGAACGCTTCCCCGAACTGCCGCGTCCTCGCCCGGTGCGAGAGGCCGCGGAATGATCACGGCTGGGCGCATCGTCCGGCTGGCCGAGCGCGACCGGGCAGTGGTGAATTTCTATCTCGACGGACAGATGCGCACTGCACTGGCGGGTGACACCGTGCTGACCGCCATGCTGGCTTCAGGACACGCCTTGCGAAAATGCGAATTCGGACCCGAGCCGCGCGCCGGCTTCTGCCTGATGGGCGCCTGCCAGGATTGCTGGGTGTGGCAGGACGAGGGACCGCGCATGCGGGCGTGCTCGGCACTTATCACCGAAGGCGTGCGGTTACGCACGACGCCGCCGGAGAACTGGCCGTGACCGAGACCTCATCGCCGCGGATTGTGATCGTGGGCGCCGGTCCGGCTGGCATAAGGGCCGCGGCGGCGCTGGTCGAGGCCGGGCTGCACCCGGTGGTGATCGACGAAGGGCAGCGCGCGGGCGGTCAGATCTATCGCCGCCCGCCGGCCGGGTTTACCCGCACGCCGGAGCAACTCTACGGCTCGGAAGCGGCAAAGGCGCGCGCGCTGCATGCGCTGTTCGACCGGCTGGCCGAAGAGGGTCGGCTTACCCATTGGGCGGCGAGCTCGGTCATCGCCGCGCATGAGGGTCGGCTGCACGTGCTGGGGGAGGGCGGCGTGGAGGTGATCGTCTACGACCGGCTGATCCTTGCTACCGGCGCATCCGACCGTGTCGCTCCGGTCCCGGGCTGGCAGAGCGCCGGCGTCTACAGTCTTGGCGCGGCGCAGATCGCGCTCAAAGCGCAGGGCGTGGCGCTCGGGCGGCGCATCGTGCTGATAGGGTCGGGGCCTTTGCTGACGCTGGTCGGCGCCCAGCTCGTCAAGGCTGGAGCGGATGTCGCGGCGGTGCTGGACACCTCGCCCCGGGCTCAGCAGATGCGGGGGCTCTGGCTGCTTGCCGCCCGGCCATTGGTCACGCTGCGCGGTCTGGCCCTGCGGGCAACGCTCGGTGGCCGCTACCATGCGGGCGTGACGCTCGAACGGATCGAGGTCGACGGCCGCGGCGTCACGGCGATGAGCTGGCGCGACGCCGGCGGAAGGCGGCGCCTCACCCCATGCGACATGGTCGGCATGGGCTGGCACCTGCGGGCGGAGACGCACCTGGCCGACCTTGCGGGATGCGCCTTCACCTATGACGAGCAGTGGCGGCAATGGCTGCCAAAGACCGACGAGATGGGTCGGGCCGGCAATGGTGTTTATCTCGCCGGCGACGGGGTTCGTCTTCTGGGAGCGGACGGCGCAGAGATTGCGGGGCGTCTCGCCGCGGCGGCATGCCTTGCCGATCTCGGAGTTTCGGCGTACTCAGCCGGTACCGATCTGCGCAAGCTCGCGCGGCTCGAGCGCTTCGCACGCGGTCTGGCCACCGCTTTTCCCTGGCCGGAGGCGATGGTGCGGTCACTTCCCGACGACGCGATCGTCTGCCGCTGCGAGAACGTGACTGCTGGGGCCGTGCGCGAGAGCGCGGGTTTCGGCGGCGAGGCCAATAGAGTGAAATCGCTGTCGCGCGCCGGCATGGGGCGCTGCCAGGGGCGCTACTGCCAGTTGGCTGCCGTCGAACTCGTCGCGGCGCAAGCCGACTGCACGCCCGGCGCCGTCGGCCGGTTCCGCGGCCAGGCTCCCGTTCGGCCGGCGCCTATCGGCGCTTTCCTGCGGGAAGGCTGATGCCGCGCATGGATGACGATCACATCCTAGAAATCGGCGACCTTCCCCCAGGCCGAAGCGTCGAAGCGCCGCGGATCGTAGGATGTCGGATCGACGATCGGTTCGGAGCCAGTCACCAGATCGGCGACGAGGTGCCCGGCGCCGGGTCCGATGCCAAAGCCGTGTCCCGAAAATCCGGCGGCCAGGAAGAAACCCGGCACTGTATGAATCTCGCCGATGGCAGGCACCCCGTCCGGCGTGCTGTCGATATAGCCGGCCCAGGCCGCGCTGATCTTCGTCTTTTTGAGGTCGGGCAGGAGTTCGAGCGCGCGGGCGTGGGTAAGCTGAATGGTCGCGTGATCCGGGACCGGATCGAGGATGCGCATCCGCTCCATCGGCGTCGGCTGGTCGAGCCGCCAGTGCCGGAGCGTTTCGTGGCCCGACCGCATGCCCTGCAGCCCGCCGGGCGCGAGGCTGCGCCACCGCTTGAGAAACATGGGCAAGAACTGCGACGAGAAACGCAGCTGCTGCGGCGTCACGTCAACGCGGCCGCGTCCGCTGATGGCGAGCGTGTAGCCGCCGTCGCCGCGACGCGTGGCCGAGATTTGCGCCGTGTGCAGCGCATCCGGCAGGCCCTCGGCGCCGGGCGAGACCGAAAGGATCGAGGAGCGGATCGACGCCTGAGGAAAGCGGAAACCGAACTGCCGGCAGAAGGAGGAGGCCCAGGCGCCGCCGGCCAGGACCGCCAATTTCGTCCGGATCGTTCCGCTTTCGGTGACCACGCCGCTCAAGCGGCCGCCCTCGGTCTCGATGCCGCGCGCGGCGCAATTCTGGTGCACGCTGCCGCCGAGCTTCAGAATCGCGCCGGCGACCGCGGGCGCGGCCCGCGACGGATCGGCGGTGCCGTCGGTCGGCGAGAAGACGCCGCCCTTCCAGGTCCGGCCCGTGGCGCGGCCCCGCTCGCCGGCCTCGGCGCTGTCGAGCATGTGGGTGGTAACGCCGGCCGTTCTGGCGAAGTCACGCCAGCGCGCCCAGCCGGCCAGTTCCGCATCGTCATTGCTGAGGTAGAGCAGGCCGCAGCGGCGAAAGCCGGTGTCCTCGCCGGTCTCCGTCGCAAAGCTGTCCCACAGATCGAGGCTTCGTGTTGCCATCGGCAACTCGCGGGCGTCGCGGTTCTGCTGGCGGCACCATCCCCAGTTCCTGGAGGACTGCTCGGCGCCGATGCGCCCCTTTTCGACAAGCACGACCTTCATGCCGCGCCTGGCAAGATAGTAGGCCGTGAAGACGCCGACGATGCCGCCGCCGATCACCACCGCATCCGCGGACTGCGGCAGTTCGCCAGATGTCTCGATTTGCTGCAGCGGTGCGCGCATGGTCCCTCTACCTTGAAGCGTCAATCTAGCGCGTTGCGCAGGCAGCCGCTGCTGCAGTTGAGGCCGAAGCAGAATTTTATTTCGGAAGCCCTGTCAAAAACGGGAGTGCCTGCGTTTCAACGCAGTATCCAATCCGATGGACAGGCCAGCGAGCTGTGGTAGTGTCGATGGCTGTTGGTACGGCAGCATTTTGTGCTGCGGCATGCGATCTTTGGAGACGGCCATGAAACTGGATCGGATCGACATCAAGATTCTTCACGAATTGCAGAAGAATGGCCGCATCACCAATGTGGAGCTGGCCGATCTGGTGCATCTGTCACCAAGCCCGTGCCTGATGCGGGTCAAGAAGCTGCAGTCGGAAGGCTACATCGAAGGCTATTCCGCGCAGGTCAATATCGGCAAGCTCGGCCAGACGCTGACCGTGTTCACCGAGATCACCTTGAAGAACCATCGCCAGGTGGACTTCGCCCGCTTTCTCGCCGTCGTGGAGAAGATCGATCAGGTCATCGAATGCCACCTCGTATCGGGCGGCTACGACTATTTGATGAAATTCGTCACCGCCGGCATCGGCGAGTACCAGACGATCATGGAGCGACTGACCGACATGGATATCGGCATCGACAAATATTTCAGCTTCGTGGTGCTGAAGTCGCCCATCGTCAAGGCGCATATGCCGCTGCCCAGCCTTTTTCCAATGTGAGGCCGTACGTGCGATCACTGAAAAAAGAAGATCAGCCTTTCGGACTTTCATTCTTGCCGCGCATGGCGCGCTTGTCCCTGCGCTCATAGAGCGAATAGACCAATGGGATAAACCAAGGCTTGCCGCGGTATAACGGCACTGCCTTAGGCGGCGGATCGAAGTCGAAAGCCGACTGGGCCTTCTCGGTCTGGCCAAGAAGCTTGAACGCAGCCTTCTTGCCGAGCCAGCGCGCCCAAACCACACCGGAACCGCAGAACCCAGTGGCGTAGACCGTATCGCCAACCGAAAACATTCGCGGGATCATATCCCGGTTCATCGCGACTTGGCCGAACCAGCTATGCGTTATGCCCACGCCTGCCAGTTCGGGAAATATACGCCCGAGTTCCGAGCACAGATGTGTGGTAGGCGCAAGCGGATCTCCCTCCGTCGTGCCGTCGCGTCCACCGAACAGAATGCGCGAGCCATCCGGCGACGGGCGATAGTAATAGCTGAGCTGTCTCGTGTCGCCGTACATCATCTTCCTCGGCATCAGCCGACCCATCACGCTTTCGCCCAAGGGCTCAGTCGCTATGATGCGGCTGCGCACCGGCACAAGGCGACGGCGCAGCCAAGGATCGAAGCCATCCGTGTAGGCGTCGGTGCATACCAACAGCTTTTTCGCCGACACGTCGCCGCGTGACGTTGCGACACGCACGCCACCAGCATCCTGAGTGGTCCCGAGAACCCTCGTGTTCTCGTGAATGACGGCATCGGTTGTCCTGGCAACTCGCAATATGCCCGATAGCAGCTTGGCGGGATGAAGGCTTCCGATGTCCATCCGTACGAAACCGCCAGCGTAGAAATCCGTGCCGATATACCGCGATACCTCGTTGCGGGGGACCGCGAATGCCTCAATCCCGAGGGAACGGTGCAACAACTCGGCGTGGTGGCTAAGGTCCTCGCATTCGCGATCGCTTATGGCTCCATCGAAGAGACCCGAGAGGAAGAAGTCGCACTCCACCCCCTCGGCTTCGAGAAAGGCTGCCAAATCCTGCCGCGCAGCCTTTCCTTCCGCCAGTATGCCATCGGCCCGCGCTTGACCAAACCTGCGGATCAATTGTTTGCGGCTTGGCCTTATGCTGCCGCTTGCCATGCCGCCGTTTCGACTGGACGCGGCTTGCCCGATAGGCTGCCGGTCGAAGAGCTGAACGCTGCGTCCGGCTCTCGCAAGTTCGATGGCCGCCGACAGTCCCGCATAGCCGCCACCGACGATGGCGACATCGCATCGGGGGACCAGCGGCACCACCGGCAAAGCAGAGAATGCGCAATCGTCCCACCAGTACGGAGTGGCCTTGAACGGACGCGGGGCGCTCGTATCCATGGTGTGCATCTGTGATCCGATCAACGCGCTCAATCGCGCGAGACCCAGAGCTTCCGGGTGGTTTCGATCACTCGCCAGACGCCCGTGAATCCAGGGTGCATCACGAAGGCGTCGCCTGCCGCAATGCGACGCGGCTCGCCCCCATCCTCGATGAGTTCCGAAACCCCCGAAAGGATGTAGCAGACTTCGAAGGTTCCGCCTTTTATGGAGCGATAGGCGCCCGGCGTGACCTCCCATACGCCGGCCTGCACCTGGCCGTCAGAGGTTTGCGCGATATCCCAAGTCAGGAAACGGGGATCGCCTTCCACGCGCCGTTCCGGCAGCGGTTCTCCACTCCGCGGTTCGGGAAGGTTGTCCTGATCGATAAAGGTAAGTTTGGACATGAGGTACCCTTTCAGCGTGCGGAGTGCCGCTCGAAGGACAGTCGCCTTTCGATGGCATTGAGAGCAGTCAGACAGATGACGTTGATAGTTAGATAGAAGACAGCGGTGACGACGAAGATATCCATAATGGCGAAGGTCTCGCTCATCAGCCGCTTCGCGTAGCCGGTTATTTCAAGCACCGTTATTGTGGAAGCAAGGCTCGATTCCTTGACGATGACTGCGACCTCGGTGCTGTAGGAAGGCAGGGCCTGCCGCAGCGCCAATGGAAATTTGATACGGTGGAAGATAACCCAGCGAGACATGCCGCAGGCTTCTGCCGCCTCGATCAGCCCGCGCGGCAGCGAAAGCAGGGCAGTGCGGAAAATCTCCGCGGTGTAGGCGCCGGTATTGAGGGTGACGGCAAGGATGGCAGCATGCAGACTGTCGCCGATCAGCCACCACAGAACCGGGTTCTGACGTAGGAAACTGATCTGTGCCAGGCCATAGTAGATCACGAAGATCTGCACCAGCATCGGCGTGCCCCTGAATACCGCGCAGTAGAAATCGGCACATTTCCGAATGGTGTTGACCCGGGATATCCGGGCTGTTGCGAGCAGGATGCCGAACGGCAATCCAAGGCAGACCCCGAAAGCTGCAATCTGCAGGGTCGTCTTCGCTCCGACCAGCAGGAATGGAACGGCATATGTGACGATGCTGAAATCCATCCTAGTCCCTGCTGAAGCCGCGATTGAAATGTCTTTCGGCGCGGCCGAACAGAACTTGGCTCGCCGCCGTGATGGCGAAGAACATCGCCGCCGCCAGGCAATAGAACAGAAGCGGCGAGCGGGTGATCCCGGCCGCGACCGCAGCGGCACGCATCAATTCCTGCATGCCGACGACGGATACGAGCGACGTGTCCTTGATTGTCATCTGCCATACGTTGTTGATCCCACCCAGAGCCAGCCTGAGGGCAAGAGGCAGGGTGACGCGGAGGAAGGTCACGCGTTGCGACAGCGACAGCGATCGAGCTGCCTCCAGGAGACCGACAGGAACGGCCTGCAATGCCCCCCGAATGACTTCTATCGAATAGGCGCATGAGATGGCGGCGATCGCAATGATTCCGACTATGAACGGATAGGCGTTTTCGGCACTGTTCGCGTAGCCGAACGCGGTAGCAATATTCTGCACCCAATCGACTGAGCCGAAGAACAGAAGATAGATGACGAGGAGCCCAGGGACGCCGCGGATGACGATGCTGTAGGCGTCTACGAGCTGTGATACCGCAGGGACACGGCGCCAACGAAGGATGGCAAGCGGTATTGCCGCTGCTAGCCCTACGACCACACCGACGCAGCCGATCAAAATCGTAATGCCGGCCCCGCGCAGTAGCGCAAGGAGCCAACCCTTTTCGACCATCAGAACCCAGATATCGTGCAACATTTAAACATACCATCGGACCGTCGCGGCATGGCCGCGACGGTCTCTTGCCTGTCGTTGACTATTTGTTGCACGCGACGGTGTAGTCGTCCTTGAACCAGTTTTCCGAGGCAGCCTTCACCTTGCCGCTGCTGATCATGTCGCAGAGAGCGTCGTCCAGCTTGGCCTTGAGTACGCTATTTCCTTTGCGCAGGCCGACGCCCATTCCATAGCCCAGCGCTTCGTGGTCGTCCGCTCCAGTAACCTTGATGTCGATGCGGGCAAAGTTGGCGCCGTCCGGCGAACCGAGGAAGTCGACCCATGTCGGGGAATCGCCGAAGGCAGCGTCGAGCCGACCTGCCGCGAGATCCGAATTCTGCTGGGTCGTGGCGTCGTAGGTTTTCAGGTCCGCTGTCGGAACATGTTTCTTGATGAACTGGGCGTATGTGGTGCCATTGACGACGCCTATGGTCTTGCCGGCCAGCGCCATCTCGATTTCTGTAAGGCTCTTCAGCCCCACGAGCGGAGAATCCTTGGGAACTACGAAATACTGAGGTGTGGTCGCATAGGGGATGGAGTAGTCGATCTTCTTCATTCTCTCGTTGGTGATGCCGAGACCTGAGATGATGACGTCGAAGCGATCGCTGTCCATCGACGGAACCAACGAACTGAAGGTCTGCACCACGAACTTGCATTTGACTTTGAGCTCGGCGCAAATGCCGTTGGCAATGTCGGCGTCGAAGCCGGTGACGTTGCCACTGGCGTCGGCCATGCTGAACTGAGGAGCATCGCCTTCGGTGCCCACTCGCAAGACACCATCCTCAGCTGACGCTGCCTCTATTGCCGCCATCATGAGTGCGGATGCGCAGATTGAGCGAAGTACGTTCTTTGTGAGCATGCTGATTTACCCCTCTTTGCCTTCTGTTTGATGGCCGCCATCAAGCGGCGGTTGAAATGACGCTGGATAGGAACTGCTTCACCGCTTGGGTTGCGGGATTTCGAAACGATTCTTCCGGCCCGGCATCCTGCTCAATGGCACCTTTGTGCAGGAATATCATTCGGTTCGACACCTCCCGTGCGAACCTCATCTCGTGCGTGACGAGGAGGATGGTCGCTCCCTCATCGGCAAGCGTTCTGATGACCTTCAAGACCTCGCTGACCAACTCAGGATCGAGCGCGGAGGTCGGTTCATCGAAAAGCATCAGCTTGGGCTGCATCGCCAAGGCCCGCGCGATTGCAACGCGCTGCTGCTGGCCGCCCGACAGCTGGCCTGGATACCGATGGCTAAAGTCGGCCATGCCTACCTTGGATAGAGCGGAAAGCGCGATTTCATCCGCGTCGCGCTTGCGTTTCTTCAGCACGTAGATCAGCGCCTCGGTCACGTTCTCAAGCACTGTTCGATGGGGCCAAAGGTTGAAGCTCTGAAACACCATTCCGATGCGGCGTCGGAAAGTTCTGATTTTGGCGGCGTTGATGAGTTTTGTCTCGCGACGATCGTTCGGCAATACGGAAATCGCATCGCCCATCACCGCGATTTCACCCGAACTGGGGGTATCCAGAAAGTTGATGCATCGCAGGGCCGTGCTTTTTCCCGAGCCGGAAGAACCAATGAGCGAAATGACCTCTCCCTGCCGCAGCTGGAAGCTCACTCCGTTGAGAACGCTCACTGCGCCGAATGCCTTGCGCAGTTCGTGAACTTTCAGAACGGGAGCCATGCCGAAGACCTCCTGTCTGTGCCGTTTCGATTCTGTCCACTTTGCTCGGCGCCTTCAGTGTTCGATCGTTGCGCAATGTCGTCGACGGCCGCCCTCGCGATCGAGGTCGTCTCATCAATTTCGGATTCCTTCATAACTGGGCAAAAAACCCGCCCGCTGACCTCCTGGATGTGGACGCCCTTGTCGGTTTGCATGACCGGAGGCTCGTTCACGCCAGAGACGTAATCTTTCAGGTAGGTGATGGTGTGTAGAACCGATGGACGGTTCATTTCGGCGACATCTTCGCTGGTCGTCATTCTAGGATCCCTAGGGAGCCAAATCGCAGAAACAGACGAATTTCGGCTCGACGAAATCCGACGACGGATGATGTCGAGACCCCTCCGTCAAGGCCGACTGCTTCCAGTTCCATTCCACCCTCAGGGATTACAACACGATCTCAGCGTAGCTCTGGCAGGGCGCGTAATTCCGCCTTATTCCATTGTATTTCCGCAGAATTCCTGCCAATTCTAGGCTTCTAGGAGGAAACGCTCCGAATGCGTCAGACCCTGATGCGGCGGGGCAAACCAATTCTTAGGATCGGCGCTCACCTCGCGCCCATTTTCGCTGCGCGTTCTTGCAGAGATTCAGATCACGGGCTGCCTGCACCACGCCGTTGACGAGCCCAAACGCATTATCAATCAAGAAAATGCTCGATATCGATTGGCATGGAAAACCCAACCTTCACTCGATCCATGACAACCATTGTCTTGAACCCCTTGATGTCGTGATTTTCGTAGAAAAATCTCCGAGTAAAAGCTTCATAATCTTCCATGCTTCGGGATGTGATAATGAGAACGAAGTCTGCTTCTCCTGTAACGTAGTAGCCGTTCATCACTTCCGGAGTCTGGCGGATCGATTGTTTGAAGCGGTCGACGATGTCAGCCCTTTCGCGTTCGAGAGAAACCAGCACGAGCATCGCGATTGGCCGGCCGACAGTCTTGGGTTTCACGATCGAAATGTCAGCTTCGATTGCTCCCCCTTCCCGAAGCCGTTTGAGACGACGCTGGACCGCCGTTGCCGACAGGCCGACCATTTGGCCAAGCTCTTCGGTGCCGTGGCGATTGTTGGCCTGCAGAATACTAAGCAAGCGAGAGTCTAGTCGATCAAGCTTCATTCTGCGTGCCTGCGCGTTGATCTGGTGACACAATCGTTGCTGAAAACTTGCCGCACCCTTTAGTCTTCCAGCCTGTTCCCTCACGCAGTCAGCGGTGGCCGTACTGGCTGACGAGCTCGGGATCGCGGACGAGGCCGTCGAGCCAGGTCGGGTCGAGCTTCGGCACGGAGGAGAAAAGAAGCTTGGAATAGGGGTGGGCGGGCGCCTTCAGCTTGTCTGGCGTGATCTGCTCCACCCGCTGCCCGTTGTACATGACCATGATCTCGTCGCAGATGGCCTCGACCACGGAGAGGTCATGGCTGATGAAGATGTAGGACAGACCCAGCTCGCGCTGCAGCTCCTTCAGCAGCTCGATCACCGCGGAAGCCACCACCGTGTCGAGGGCCGAGGTGATTTCGTCGCAGATGATGAGCTTGGGGTCAGCCGCCAGCGCGCGTGCGAAGTTCACCCGCTGCTTCTGGCCGCCCGAGAGCTCCGATGGGTGCCGGTAGCGCAGCGTTCTCGGCAGGCGCACCATATCGAGCAACTCGTCGACGCGCTTCGAGCGCGCCTGCCTGTCGAGCCGATGATAGAAGGCCAGCGGACGGGAGATGATGTCTTCCACCGGCTTGGCCGGGTTTAGCGCGGTATCGGCATACTGGAACACGATCTGCATCTCGCGCAGTTGATCTTGGCTGCGTTTCCTGGCGGCGCGCTGCAGCTCCTTGCCGTCGAATACGATATCACCGGCCGCCGCCGGATGGATGCCGGCGATAACGCGCGCCAGCGTCGACTTTCCGCAGCCGGATTCGCCGATGACACCGAGATTGCGCCCCTTCTCGACGACCAGGCTGACGGAATCGACGGCGCGGATGAGAGGCAGTCCGTCGGCCCGCACCGCCCCATAGCCGGCCGTCACATTGTCGATGCGCAGCAGCTGCTTCGTCCCGGCATCCGCGTCTGCATGCGCTTGCCGTGGCTTCGGCTCAAAGGCGGCAAGCAGTTCGCGCGTATAGGGATGTTTGGCAGCCGAAAGGATTGCCTCCGTAGTGCCGGTCTCCTGCACTTCGCCGCCTTTCAGCACCACGATGCGGTCGGCGATCTGGGCGACGACCGCGAGGTCGTGGGAGACATAGACGCCTGCTATTCCGCCCGCTCGCATGACCGACTTGAATGCCTTCAGCACGTCGATCTGCGTCGTCACGTCGAGTGCTGTCGTCGGCTCGTCGAAGATGACCAGCTTGGGATCGCCGATGAGCGCCATGGCCGCCGACAGACGCTGCAATTGCCCGCCCGAGACCTGGTGCGGATAACGGGCGCCGATCCCTTCCGGATCCGGCAGCGATAAGGACCTGAACAGCTCGACCGCGCGCTGGCGCGCCTGTTCCGGCGACATCAGTCTGTGGATCCGCGTGACCTCGATGACCTGCTCCATGATCGTGGAGGAGGGGTTGAACGAGGCGGCGGCGCTTTGCGGAACATAGGCAATGTCGGTGCCGCGCAACCTGGCACGTTCCTTTTCGGAAAGGGCGGCCATGTTCTTGCCGTTCACGTTGATCTCGCCGCCGGTGATCCGGCAGCCGGGGCGCGCATAGCCCATCAGCGAAAGCGCCACCGTGGTCTTGCCGGAGCCGCTTTCGCCGATCAGGGCGACGATCTCGCCGTCGGCGATGTCGAGGCTGACGCCCTTGATGATCTCGACAAGCCGTCCGGCGTCGGTCCTCGCCTCGATCCGCAGGTTCCTGACCTCGACGAGATTGCTCATGCGTCCCGGTCCCTGATCTTTTGCGGCAGGTTGTCGATCAGCAGGTTGACGCTGATGGTGAGGCTGGCGATCGCCAGTGAGGGCACGATGACGGCGGGAGCCGCGAAGGGCAGGCCGCCAATGTTCTCGCGCACCAGCGCGCCCCAGTCGGCGAGCGGCGGCTGCAGGCCGAGCCCGAGGAAGGACAGGCCGGAGAGCAGAAGGACGATGAAGACGAAGCGCAAGCCGAAGTCTGCAAGCACCGGGCGGATGATGTTGGGCAGGATCTCGGAGCCGATGAGATAGATGGTGCTCTCGCCGCGAACACGCGCGACCGTGATGAAGTCCATGGTGTTGATGTTGACGGCGAGTGCGCGCGCGAAACGGTAGGCGCCGGGAATATAGATAACGGCGAGCGTCAGGATCAGCACCGGTATCGACGAGCCGACCGCGGCGACGACCACGAGGCCGAACAGCTTGCTGGGGATGGAGTTCATGGCATCCAGGAAGCGGCTGAGGCAAGTGTCGAGCCAGCCGCCGGTGACGGCCGCGATCATCCCCAGCACGACACCCGAAAAACAGGCGATGGAGACGGCGGCGAGCGATATGCCGACGGTGTAGCGTGCGCCCATCAGAACCCGCGAGAGCATATCGCGCCCCAGATAGTCCGAGCCAAGCCACAGTCCCTGGCGCATCGGGCCGAAATAGTCGTCGTCGACGATGTCGCCGATCGGATGGGGAATGATGTAGGGCGCGAGGATCGCGACGAGCGTCCACGCCAGGATGACCAGCGCGGCCACGACGCCGACGAGGTTGTAGCTGTGGCCCAGGAAGGATCGTCGGGAGGTTGGCGCGCGCGCTATCGTCATCTGAGCCTCGGGTTGGACATGATGGCGACGACATCGGCGGCGGTGATGAGGAAGAGATAGCCGAGGCAGAAGATCATCGCGCAGCTCTGGATCAGCGGCAGGTCGCGGGTCGCGACCGCATCGACCATCAGCTTGGCGACGCCGGGATAGTTGAAGATCGTCTCGACGATGATGACGCCGCCGACCAGATAGGACAGCGACAGCGCGACCGCATTGACGATCGGCCCGAGCGCGTTGGGGAGCGCGTGCCTCAGCACCATGCGGCCGCGCGAGGCGCCTTTCAGAAGCGCCATCTCAACATAAGGCGTGGAGAGCGTTTCGATCACCGCGGCGCGCGTCATACGGATCATCTGGGCGGAGATGACGAAGGTGAGTGTGATCACCGGCATTGCATAGATGCGCACAAGGTCGGTCACCGAATGCGCCTCGTTGACCGAGGACAATGCCGGCAGCCACTTGAGATAAACGGCGAAAAGCAGGACCGCGAGGGTCGCGACCATGAATTCCGGCACCGAGATGACGCCGATCGACACGATGGTGACGGTGCGGTCGTAGATGGAGCCTCGCAGCATGGCGGCGGTGATGCCGAGCGTCAGCGCCAGCGGCACCGAGAGCAGCGTGGTGATGCCGGCGAGCTTCATGGTGTTGACCAGGCGACCGCCGATCAGCGCCGCCACCGGCATCTCGTTGGCATAGGAAGTGCCGAGGTCGCCGTGGAGCAGACCGAGAAGCCAGCGCAGGAAGCGCAGGATCGCCGGATCGTTGAGATGCATGGCCTCGCGCAGGCCGGCGACCGCTTCCGGGGTCGCCGCCTGGCCGAGCAGGATCGATGCGGTGTCGCCAGGCAGCATGCTGGTGGCGAAAAACACGGCGAACAGCACGATCAAAAGCGTGACAGCCGCGATCCCCAGCCGCTTCAGCACGAGGTTAAGAACCCCAGACTTCATGGAAGCGCTCCTGCGGTTGCGTCCGGCCAACAATCTTGTGCAAGGCAGTACCAGGGGCCGGCTAACCGGCCCCCGACAGGCTTCCCCTAGGCTTCGAGCCAGAGATATTCCGCCATTGCGTAGCCCATCATGCCACCGAGCGGGTTCGCTTCCAAACCCTTCACCTTGCTGGAGAGGGCGTCCACATTGGAAATGTAGGCCGGGATGATGGTGCCGGCCTCCTCGGAGACCATAGCCTGCATCTGGCCATAGATCTCCTTGCGCTTGGCCTGATCGAGCGAGCCGCGCGCTTCGATGAGCATCTTGTCGAACTTCTCGGACTTGTACTGGCTTTCGTTCCACGGCGCGTTGGAAGCGTAGAGGAGCGAGAACAGGATGTCCGGCGTCGGGCGCGGATTGATGTTGCCGAAATGGATCGGCGCCTTGAGCCAGTAGTTGTCCCAGTAGCCATCGGCCGGGACGCGCTGGACGTCGAGCTTCATGCCGATATCCGCGCCGGCGGCCTGGATGATCACCGCCATGTCGATCGACGAGGTGGCGGCGTCGGAGGCGATAACCGGGATGGACTGGCCGAGCAGGCCCGCCTTCTGGAAGTGGAACTTCGCCTTGTCCGGGTCGAAGGCCTTCGGCTTGATGTCGGGATTGTGGAAGATATTCGCCGGCGAGACGGGCTGGTCGTTACCGATCTCGCCAAGGCCGCGCAATGCCGATTTGACGATCTGTTCGCGGTTGACGAGATATTTCATGCCGGCCACGAAGTCGGCCTTGCTGCCCGGATCCATGTCGAGCCGGATGTTGAGGTCCGTGTAGTTGCCCGAGGTCGTCTTCGACAGTTCGAAGCCCTGCTGGCCGCCGATGAGCTTCATCGCGCGCGGATTGATCGAGGCGGCAAAATTGATGTCGCCGGAGAGCAGGGCGTTGACGCGGGCGCTGTCGTCGCTGATGGCGATGAACTCGAAGGAGTCGAGATAGGGCTTGCCCGACTTCCAGTAGTTCTTGTTCTTGGTCACCACCGACCGCACGCCCGGTTCGAACGTTTGCAGCACGAAGGCGCCGGTTCCATTGCCCTTGGAGAAGTCCGTGGTGCCGTCCTGGACGATCATGAAATGGTGCAGCGCCAGGATGGTCGGGAGGTCGGCATTCGGGTCGGCCAGCGTGATTTCGACGGTCGACTTGTCGACCGCCTTGAAGCCGGTCATCTGCGCGGCGATCTTGGCGACCTTGGAGCCGACCGCTTTGTCGAGATGGCGCTTCAGCGAGAAGACGACGTCGTCGGCGGTGAGGTCCTTGCCGTCATGGAAGGTGACACCCTTGCGCAGCTTGACGGTCCAGGTCTTGGCGTCCTTGCTGTCGAAGCTCTCGGCCAGCTCCATCTGCGTGACGCCATCCTTGTCGAGGAAAGTCAGGCGGTTGTAGAGCGAGCAGCAGCGGACATAGTCGGTGGAGAGCGACGCCTTTGCCGGATCGAGCGTGTCTGCGGTCGATGACGACCAGCCGGCCGCCTTGAAATTTCCGCCGGAAACCGGCTCGGCGGCGACGGCATTGCTGGCGCGGCCGAGCACCAGGCTGCCCGCGGCAACAGCGGCGCCGCCGGCAAGCAGCATCTTGAGGAGTTCGCGGCGGCTCGCGCCGCGCCGGATGGCGTTCTCGACCATCGCATCGTCTGCTCGCGTCCAGTTAGTGATCTTGTCGGTCATGTTATTCCCCTTTCTGTTTGTTTGGTCGGGATGCTCGTCTTGCTGCGGCTTTCCGGGCTTGGGCTCAGGTTCGTTCCTTCAGGCTTTCCCGCACGGCCGCCGCCAGGGAGGCCATTGAGGTGAAGTGGTGGTCCGGCACGGTGAAGCGCTCCGGCTCGATCGTGCCGCCATAGCCTTTCTGGGCGTGCCGGCGCTCGATCCAGCAATTGGTCAGGCCAAGCGCGCGGGATATGCCGATGTCGTGATACTGGCTTTGCGCGACGTGCAGGATGTCGTCCTTGCTGTCGCCCCTTGAGGCGACGAAATCGAAGAGCTTCTGGAAGAACGCCGGATCCGGTTTCTCCGTTCCGGTATCGTCGGCGGTGAAGGTGGCGAAGAACGGCGATCCGAGCTGCTTCTCGAAATGGTCGAGCGCCCAGCGCCGGGCATTGGTCATGGCAATCAGCTTGTGCGATTTCGCAAGCTCGGCCAGCGCCGCCCCGCTGTCGGAAAAGCCTGTCCAGAGGCTGGCGGAGTCCCGCAGGCGGATCCCGTATTTCTCCTCGGCCGGCAGGCCCAGTTGCGGGGCGATGACCATGTAGACGCGCACCAGATCGTCGGGAAACAGGCCCGCATCGGGCATGTAGCGGGCCTGCCGGTAGAGGGCCAGCGCGGCTTCGCCATCGATCGAGACGCCGGCGTCGGCGGCGATGCCGGCCAGGCAGGTCGTGATGCCGCCTTCGAAGTCGATCAGTGTGCCGACGACATCGAAGGTCATGTATTTGAATTCGCTAAAGCCCCTGGCCAAGACTGGCTCTCCTCTGCGCGCGGCCGAATTGCATGTGTTGGACAGAACAAAATTCCGTGCTGTTCGGGGCGTCGGCCCTTTTCGAAGGCCCGGAAATCCAGGCTTTCTGGCCTTGTCTTATGAACAGTCTGGCACTTCCCCCGCGCTGGATTCGCCGAAAAGGCGTGAGGGGGCGGCACAAAATTGCGAAATCGTCTGCCCGCACGATATTTCGAGACACGGAATATTTCTCGCCTGTCATGCCAGGGCCTGGCGGACATCGGGATCTTCCAGCGTCTGGTCGAGCGTGAGCCGCGTGCGCTCGACGATCGCATCGATGTCGCCGTCGGTGCAGCAGAGCGGGGGTGCATAGCCGACAACCCCTTGCGCAAAGGCACGGATGATCAGGCCATTGTCCCACGCCCTGTCGAAGACACGCCGCGCCGGCATGGCCGATGCTGGAAGCGGTGTCTTGTTCTCCTTGTCGACCACCAGTTCGATCGCGGCGAGCATTCCTCGACCGCGCACGTCGCCGACGAGCGGGTGGTCGCTCAGGCCCGCCAGTCCCGCCATCAGCCGGGCCCCGGCCTTGATGCCATTCTCCAGAAGGCCGCCTTCATAAAGTTTCAGCACCTCGAGCGCGACTGCGGCGCTGACGGGATGGGCGGAATAGGTGTAGCCGTGGCCGACCGCAGAAGTGCCCGCGCCATCGGCGATGACGTCGTAGACATGATCGGTCATGAATACGGCGCCCATCGGAACATAGCCCGAGGTCAACCCCTTCGCGGTCGTTATGAAGTCGGGGACGATGTCCTCGTCCGTGCAGGCGAACAGGGGCCCGGTGCGGCCGAAGCCGGTGATCACCTCGTCGGCGATGAACAGGACGCCGTACTCCCGGCAGAGTTCACGCATCGCTTTGATCCAGCCCTTCGGCGGGACGATGACGCCGCCCGAGCCCTGGATCGGCTCGGCATAGAAGGCGGCGACCCGCTCCGGTCCGATCTCCTCGATCTTGGCCTTCAGCGCGGCGAGCGATGCGGTGGTGATCGCGTTGCCGTCCTCACCTACCGGGTTGCGATAGGGATAGGGCGAGGGGATCTTGTGTTGCCATTCGAGGGGAATGCCGAAACCGGCGTGAAAGGCGGGCAGGGCGGTCAAGCCCGCGCCAACCACTGACGATCCGTGATAGCCCTGCTCGATGGAGATGAACTGGTCGCGCCTCGGCTCACCTCGCGCATTCCAGTAGTAACGGACGAAACGGATCGTGCTGTCGACCGCGTCAGACCCGCCCAGCGTGAAGTAGACGTGATTGAGATCCCCCGGCGCGCGCTCGGCCAGTTCCGAAGCGAGCCGGATGGCCGGCTCCGAGCCGAGGTCGAAATAGGCGGTGGCGTAGGGAAGCTCGCGCATCTGCCGGGCCGCAGCCTCGACGATGCTGTCGTGTCCGTAGCCGGCATTGACGCACCACAGCCCGGCGAAACCGTCGAGCAGCTGTCGGCCGGACGCATCGGTCACGGTCGCTCCCTTCGCCGACTTCAAGACGCGCACGCCAAGCGCCTCATGGCCGCGATAGGATGAGACCGGATGGATGAGATGGGCGCGGTCGAGTTCGATCAGGGAATTGGCGAGCATTGTTGTCCTCCGGACTAGCCGAGCGCTTGGTTGGCGAGGGCGTAAACTTTTGGCCTGGCCTGTTCCGCAGCCGGCTTGGGTGGACGGTCCATGGCCACGCCGCCACCGACATGGGCAAGACCGATTTCTTCGAGCCAGCCGGCAATGCCGGTCCTGCTGTCGGTATCCACGCGCAGGAAGGCGCGGGCACGCGGCGCGGCGAAGAAGCTGATCAGGTCTTTGGCTGCCCTGGCGCTTCCCGCGATGACCGGCCCGATCACCTCGCCGCGTCCGAACGGGCGGATCGCGGCATAGGCCTCAATGGCGCCGTTGCGGCGGATGACTGCGAATTGGCCGCGCTCGGCCAGCGCATCGATCAGGGCTTCACGGTCGGCTCCATAGGCGTCGCGGTCCAGCACCTTGATCTCTGCCAGATCGCCGGCACCTGCTGCCTCCACGCCCTCGGGCACGTCGAGCGCTGCAACCGTGCCCTGATGCTGCAGGATCGTGGCGGACGGCACGAAGCCAAGCTTCTCATAGAGAGGCATGCCGTCAGCCGTCGCGACGAGCCGCAATGGGCGGTCGCCGGCAAGGGCGATCGCCTCATCCATGAGCCGACGCCCGAGCCCTTTGCCCCGCACGTTCCTGTCGACGATCACCATGTTGATCATGGCGCAATCCGCACCGTAGGGCGTCACCAGGATGGTTCCGGTGACACGGCCCTGGTCGTCGAGCGCCACCGCGCCGCGCGAGAGCTGCAGCGCCATCTGCCAGTCCTGCGCGCGATGCGGCCAATTCTCCTGGCGAGAAAGCGCCACCGCTCCCTCGATATGGTCTTGCCCGAAGTCCTGAATTTCGATCTCGCCCTGCTGCATGAGACATCCTTCCGTCTGCCCTCAAGTCTCGATCATTGGCGCGTCGCTAATCGTCTGAAGGCTTTGGCTTCGGCGGTATCTTTCGCCGTAGCGCGAGGGGTGCGCCGCATCTTGTGCTGACGCTGTCCTTGGCGGACGCGCCTCACGCCGCGGGATGGCGCGCTTCTCGACGTGCAAGATGCTACAGCGTGCCAAACCGGATGGCGGATACGGAACTTTCTGCTTTCGGGAGGGCGATTTCGGTCAGGTGGGCCGCCGCCAGCCGTCCTATGATGAAATACATCCCAGAGCGGATGTGCTTCCACCGGAGATCGACGGACATGGCTTCCTTCAGGCCCAAATACATCACCTTCGACTGCTACGGCACGTTGACCAATTTCCAGATGGCGGAAGCGGCGCGCGACCTCTACGGCAGCCGGCTCGACGAGCCGCGCATGCAGGAGTTCATCAGGAACTTCGCGGCCTATCGGCTCGACGAAATCCTGGGCGACTGGAAGCCCTATGCCGAGGTCATCCACAACGCGCTCGAGCGCGCCTGCAAGCGCAACGGTGTCGCCTTCGGCGCCGACGATGCCAGGATGGTGTATGAACGTGTCCCGACCTGGGGACCCCACGCCGACGTTCCGGCCGGCCTGGCGAAGGTGGCCAAGGAGGTCCCGCTGGTCATCCTGTCCAACGCCATGAACGCGCAGATCATGTCCAATGTCGAGAAGCTCGGCGCGCCGTTCCATGCCGTCTACACGGCCGAGCAGGCACAGGCCTACAAGCCCCGCTTCAAGGCCTTCGAATACATGTTCGATATGCTGGGCTGCGGTCCGCAGGACATCCTTCACTGCTCGTCGTCGTTCCGCTACGACCTGATGTCGGCCCACGATCTCGGCATGAAGAACAAGGTGTGGGTCAATCGCCGCCACGAGCCGGCCAACCCGTACTACGGCTATGTCGAGATATCAGACATTTCGGGTCTACCGGGCGTGGTCGGTCTCTGAAACAGGGCGGGTCACCGATGAAGTTGGTCTCCTACTGGCACGACACGGCTCCGGTCTTTTCCGGCGGGGCGCAAGGCCCGGTCGAGGGGCACTACGATGCCGCCATCATCGGCGGCGGCTTCACCGGTCTCGCCGCTGCGCGACAACTGGCGAAGGCCGGCGCGAAGGTGGTCGTGCTGGAGGCGGAGCGGGTTGGCTGGGGCGCATCCGGTCGCAATGGCGGACACCTGAACAACGGCCTCGCCCATAGCTATCTTTCGGCCAAGGCGGAGCTCGGCAAGGAACGGGCAATCGCGCTCTATCGGGCGCTGGACGACTCCGTCGACACCATCGAGGCGCTGGTCGCCGAGGAGGGCATCGACTGCAACTTCCGCCGCGCCGGCAAACTGAAGCTTGCGTCCAAGCCGCAGCATTTCGAGGCGATCGCCCGCAACTTTGAGGCCCTCCATGCGGAGGTCGATCCGGACACGGCATTGCTGTCGGCGACCGATCTCAAGTCCGAGATCGGCTCGCCCTTCTATGGCGCGATGCTGTCGAAGAAGAGCGCCATGATGCATATGGGCCGCTATGTAGCAGGCTTGGCCACGGCCGCCGCCCGCCATGGTGCTGCCATCTACGAAAACGCGGCAGTGACCGAACGCAAGCAGGCCGGTGGCAGGCACGAACTGACCACCGCACGCGGCCGGATCAGCGCCGACAATGTGCTGGTGGCGACCGGCGCCTATACGACGCCGAATTTCAGTTACTTCCGTCGCAGGATCATCTCCGTTGGCAGCTTCATCGTCGCCACGCGGCCGTTGAGCGACGCCGAGATCGCCGCGACCATGCCCGGCAACCGGACGTGCGTGACCTCAATGAACATCGGCAACTACTTCCGGCTTTCGCCGGACAGGCGCCTGATCTTCGGCGGCCGCGCGCGCTTCTCGGCGACTTCGGACCAGCGCTCCGACGCCAGGAGCGGACAGATATTGCAGGCCGGCCTCGCGGCGATCTTCCCGCTGCTCGCCAAGGTCGAGATCGACTATTGCTGGGGTGGGCTGGTCGACATGACCAAGGACCGTTTTCCGCGAGCTGGCTACCATGACGGCGTCTGGTACGCGATGGGCTACTCGGGCCACGGCGCACAGCTTTCCACCCATCTCGGGATGATCCTGGCCGATGCCATGCTCGGCCGCGAGGACCGCAATCCGATGAAGGGGCTCGAGTGGCCCTCCATTCCCGGCTATTCCGGCAAGCCCTGGTTCCTGCCGATGGTCGGCCTCTACTACAAGGCGCTCGACCGGATTCAGTGATCTCCGATCCGGCGTGGCCGGGCCTCAGCCCAGCCCGCCCATGTGGAAGCTCTTCATCTCGAGATATTCCTCGATGCCGGCCTGCGCTCCCTCACGACCGAGGCCGGACTGCTTGACGCCGCCGAAGGGCGCCACTTCCATCGAGACCGTGCCGGTGTTGAGCCCCACCATGCCAAACTCCAGCGCCTCGCCGACGCGCCAGGCGCGTTTCAGGTTCTCGGTGTAGAAGTAGGAAGCAAGCCCGTAGGGCGTGCCGTTGGCAAGCGCGATCGCTTCCTCTTCCGTCTCGAAACGGAAAAGCGGCGCGACCGGGCCGAACGTTTCCTCGCTGGCGAGTAGCATGTCTTTCGTGGCGCCGGTCAGCACCCGCGGCGCGACATATTGAGGACCTTCCGGCAGCGCCAGCTTCTCGGTGATGATCGCAGCGCCTTTGGCGAGCGCGTCCTCGACGTGGCGGTTGATCTTCTCGACCGCCGCCATGTTGATCATCGGCCCGATGGCGACGCCGGACTGCGTGCCTGGTCCCACCGTCATGGCGTTGACGCGGGCGGTGAGTTTTGCTGCGAACGCGTCATAGACACCGGCCTGGACGAGGATGCGGTTGGCGCAGACGCAGGTCTGGCCGCCGTTGCGGAACTTCGAGACAAGCGCGCCCTCGACGGCGAGATCGAGATCGGCGTCGTCGAAGACGATAAGGGGAGCGTTGCCGCCGAGTTCGAGACTGAGTCGCTTCACGCTGTCGGCCGCGCCGCGCATCAGCAGCGAACCAACCCGTGTCGAGCCGGTGAAGGAGATCTTGCGAACGGTCTCGTTCGCCATGATCTCGTTGCCGATCTCGGCCGGCATGCCGGTGACGATGTTGATGACGCCGGCGGGGATGCCCGCGCGTTCGGCAAGCACGCCGAGCGCCAGCGCCGAATAGGGCGTGAACTCGGAGGGCTTGATCACCACCGTGCAGCCGGCGGCCAGCGCCGGCGCGACCTTGCGGGTGATCATGGCGTTGGGGAAGTTCCACGGCGTGATGATGCCGCACACCCCGACCGGTTCCTTCAGCACGATGATGCGCCGGTCGGGCGTCGGCGAGGGGATGGTGTGGCCGTTGATGCGGCGCGCCTCCTCCGCGAACCATTTGACGAAGGACGCGCCGTAGCGGATCTCGCCTTTGGCCTCGTCCAGCGGCTTGCCCTGTTCCGTCGTCAGGATCAGCGCCAGATCGTCCAGATGCGCCAGCATCAGGCCATGCCAGGCCTCCAGGAGGCCAGCGCGCTCGGCGTTGGTCTTCTTCTTCCAGTTGCCATAGGCGGAAGCCGCGGCCTCTATGGCCGCGCGGGTCTCCGGACCGGCCATGTCGGGGACCGTGCCGATCGCGCACTGGGTCGCCGGATTGACGACATCGACCGTCTTGCTGGAGCTTGCAGCGACCCATCGGCCGCCGATCATGCCGGCTTCGCGGAACAGACTTTTGTCTTTCAGATTTTTCATCGAAAACGACCTTGCAATCAGGTAAGCGCCGCGACGACGGCGGCGGTGATGGCTTCCGTCCGGTCCTTGCCGGGAACAATGCCCATGCCTTTGGCGGTCGTCGCCTCGAGCGCCTTCATGACGCGCTCAGCGGCAGCCTTTTCGCCGAGGTGATCGAGCATCATGGCGCCGGACCAGATGGTGGCGATCGGGTTGGCGATGCCGAGATGGGCGATGTCGGGCGCGGAGCCGTGCACAGGCTCGAACATGGACGGCGCCGCGCGGTCGGGGTTGATGTTGGCGGAGGCGGCATAGCCGAGCCCGCCCTGGATCGCCGCGCCGATGTCGGTCAGGATGTCGCCGAACAGGTTGGAGGCGACGACCACGTCGAGGCTTTCCGGCGCCATGATCATGCGCGCGGCGAGCGCATCGACATGATAGCTGGTCAATTCGATGTCCGGATACTCCGCGGCCAGCTTTCGCGTGATCTCGTCCCAGAACACCATCGAGTATTTCTGCGCGTTGGACTTGGTGACCGAGGCAAGCTTGCCGCGACGCGCCCGCGCCTGCTCGAAGCCGAAGCGCAGGATGCGCTCGACGCCGGCGCGGGTGAAGATCGAGGTTTCCACTGCGACCTCGTCCAGCGTGCCTTGATGTACGCGCCCGCCGGCGCCCGAATATTCGCCCTCGGTGTTCTCGCGGATGCACAGGATGTCGAAGCTCTCGGCCCGCAGCGGGCCCCTGACGCCCGGCAGCATGCGGTGCGGCCTGATGTTGGCATATTGCACGAATGCCTTGCGGATCGGCAGCAGCAGGCCGTGCAGCGAGACCGAATCCGGCACCTCCGCCGGCCAGCCGACCGCGCCGAGAAGGATGGCGTCGAAGCCGCGCAAGGTCTCGATGCCACCCTCGGGCATCATGCGGCCGGTCTCCTTGAAGAAGCGGCAGGACCAGGGGAACTCGGTGCCCGCCAGGGCAAAGCCGAAGTTCTTGGCCACGGTTTCCAGCACCGTCCAGGCGGCGACGATCACATCGCGGCCGATGCCGTCACCGGGGATCAGGGCGATCGAGTAGGACTTCATTGGCATCTCTTCACAGGCTTATCAGGACGCTCTTGGTCCTGCGGTTGGCGAGATAGGCCTCGCGGCCGAGATCCTTGCCGATGCCGGAGCGCTTGTAGCCGCCGGTCGGCAGGATGTGGTCGCGCGAGCGGCTGTAGCGGTTGACCCAGACGGTGCCCGCCTCAAGCCTGCGCGCGAAGCGGATGGTGCGAGACAGGTCGGAAGTGAACAGGCCGGACGCCAGCCCGTAGGTCGGATGGCTGGACAGCGCCAGCGCCTCGTCCTCAGTTTCGAAAGTCTGGACGGTCAGAACCGGGCCGAAGATCTCCTCTACGATCGCCGGATTGGCCTGGTCGACATTGGCGATCAGCGTCGGCTGGTAGAAATAGCCGGGATTGTCCATGGCAGCGCCGCCGGTCAGGCATTCGCCGCCGGCCGCGATGGCCGCCTGGACGATGCCGTCGACACGCCCTCGTTGCCGTTCCGAGATGATCGGCGAATAGTGTGTCGCCTCGTCCCAGGTCGGGCTGGGCCGCACCGCCTTCATCTTCTCCAGGATCGCGCCCGTCAGCCTCTCGGCCACGCGCTTCTCGACGATCAGGCGCGTGCCGGCGACGCAGGCCTGGCCCGCGTTGAAGGTGACGCTGCCGGCGATTGCTGTCGCTGCTTTGTCCAGATCGGCATCGGCAAAGACGATCTGCGGGCTCTTGCCGCCGAGTTCCAGCGTCATCGGCTTGACGCCGGTGCGGGCGACGTTCTCCATGATGGCGGAGCCGGCGCGAGTAGAGCCGGTGAAGCTGACCTTGGCGATCTCGGCATGGCCGGTCAGTGCCGTGCCGGTCGTCGGACCATCGCCGAGCACCACGTTGATCAGACCGGCCGGCAGGCCGGCCCTGACGGCGAGCTCTGCCATATAGACGGCCGAGAAGGGCGTCATTTCCGACGGCTTCAGCACCACAGCATTGCCTGCTGCCAGCGCCGGACCGAGCTTCCATCCGGCCATCGAGATGGGAAAATTCCAGGGTGTGATCGCGCCGACCACACCATAGGGCTCGCTCATGATCATGCCGAGGCTGGCATCGTCGGTCGGCACCAATTCGCTGCCTTCCTTGTCGGCGAATTCGGCAAAGAAGCGGATCTGCTCAGCGGTTATGGCAATGTCGCCCGCGACGAGCTGGCCGACGGGCCGCGTCGAGCACAACGCCTCGATTTTTGCCAGCGTTTCGGCTTCCACCTCGATCAGATCGGCCCAGGCTTGCAGTGCCCGGGTGCGCTCGCGGGGCCGAACGCCGCCCCAGTTGCTGGCCTTCAGTGCCACCTTGGCGCTTTCCACCGCACGGTCGACCATATCGACGCCGGCCACGGGGCTGGCGGCGTATGCCTTGCCGTCCGACGGTCGGCGCATCTCGATCGCACCGTCAGCCGCGATCAGTTCCCCGCCGATAAAATGGCCGACGGGAAGGGAGACGGTATCCGGGTCGAAGCTCAGGCCCATGGGCGCCCACTCTCAGCTGTTCTGGAGGAGCCTAGCGCGAGCAACAGCGCAGCATGCACCGTTCGGCGATCGGTCGCGGATGATTGTTGCGTGCTGGCGATGAGGGACGGCAAAATCTGTTGCGGGGCCAACCCTCACTCGGACACCATTACCCTACGGTCACGTAGATCTTGCGCACCGTTTCGATGGTCTTCCAGACACCAGCGAAGCCGGGCTTCATCACGAAGCTGTCGCCGGCGCGGTAGGTCACCGCTTCGCCGCCATCAGGCGTGATTTCGATCACGCCGGAGAGGATGTGGCAGAACTCGAAGGTCTCGCCCTTTATCGAGCGCGTCTCGCCGGGCGTCGCCTCCCAGACGCCGGTATGGACGAGATCGTCCTTGGCGATGTCCTGCGCCCAGGTCTTGAAGGCGGGGTCGCCGGCTATCAACCGTTCGGGCAGTGCCCTGGATTCGCGCGGCGGGAAGGCAGGGCTGGTATCGACGGTCTTGAGCAAGGACAAGGGACGGCCTTTCTGGTTGGATTTCAATAGCCGCGCGAGCGGTCGACGAGCCCGATGGGGTCGAGCCCGGCGCGGTGGCGTCGGATGTTTTCGATGACGGCCCGCGCGGCGGTGCCGGGCTGGGTGACGCTTGCGACATGCGGGGTCAGGATGATCTTCGGATGCGACCAGAAAGGATGGCCCGCCGGCAGTGGTTCGGGATCGGTCACATCGATCATCGCCGCCGAAAGGTGGCCGCTGTTCAGCGCGGCGAGAAGCGCTTCATGGTCGAGCTGTGGCCCCCGACCGGTGTGAACGAGCGCCGCGCCCTCGGGCAGTTTCGCGAACAGGTCGGCATCGAGGAAACCGCGCGTGTCTTCGGTCAGCGGCAGCAGGCAGACCAGTATGTCGCTGGCCGCGAGCATCTCCTCCAGCCCGAGCTCGCCATGATGGCAGGTCACGCCCTCGATCTGCCGTGGCGAGCGGCTCCAGCCGGCGAGCGGAAAGCCGAAGGGCTTCAGTCGGTCGAGGACGGCCTGGCCGAGCTGCCCGAGACCAAGTACGCCGAGCCGGCGCGACCCGGCCTGGAGCTGCGGTATGTCGTGCCATTCGCCGGCGCGCTGCTGCGCCAGATATCCAGGGAGGTTGCGATGTAGGGCGAGCACGGCAAGCGTCACATATTCCTGCATCATGCGCACGATGCCTTCCTCGATCGTACGCACGATCTTCACCTTCGCGGGCACCGCATCGAAACGGAACTGGTCCACGCCGGCGCCAATGGAAAACAGGATCTCCAAGTTCCTGTAGCGCGCGAGGTCTTCTGGCGCGGTCCAGGTAATGAGATAGCGCACGGCTTTGGGATCGACCGTTGAGGCATCCATGGTGAAGGGGACGTCCGGCAGTTCTCTGGCGAAGGCATCGGCGAAGATCGCCCCTCGGCGCGCATCAGAATTGAACAGGAATGTCATTCCGGTTCCCTTCAAGCCGCGCAGCGGGCGCCCAGCGCTTCAATCAATCGCTGGCAGGCGATGAGTTCGCTGGTGAGAATGTACTCATCCGGCTTGTGGGCGCGGCCGATGTCACCGGGGCCGCAAATGATCGCGTCGAAGCCGGCGGCCTGGTAGAGCCCGGCCTCGGTGCCGTAGCTCACGGCGGCAAGCGGCGCTTCACCTGTCAGTTCGCGCAACAGTCCCGCCAGTGCGGCGTCCTGCGGCAGCGACAGCGCCGGGTAGGCGCTCATAGGCGTCCACTCGACCCGAAAGCCTTCGGCCGCCAGTCCTTCGGCTCGCGCCTTGACCGCCACGAGCAGGCTGGCCGGGTCGACGCCCGGAATGGCGCGCGCCTCCAACTCCAGCGTGCAGCTGTCGGGAATGATGTTGACCGACTGTCCGCCCTTGATCACGCCAGCCTGCAGCGAGGAATAGGGCGGCTCGAAGGCCGGGTCGAACGGACCGCGTGTCAGCCGCTCGGCTTCGCTCACGACTGCAGCCAGCGTTTCGGCCATGGCGTGGATGGCGTTGAGGCCGAGATCGGGCCGCGAGGAATGGCCGGAGCGCCCATAGATGATCACGCGGGCGGCAGCCTTGCCCTTGTGGCCGCGCACGGCGCGCATGCGGCTCGGCTCCCCGACGATGACGCCGAGCGGCTTGGCGCAAAGTTCGGGAAGGCGGGCGATCATGTGCGGCACGCCGCGGCATCCCACCTCCTCGTCGTAGGAGAAGGCGAGGTGGATTGGCCGGGCAAGCCGCAGGCCTGCCAGGGTAGGCACGGCCGCGAGGGCCGCGGCCAGAAATCCCTTCATGTCTGTGGTGCCGCGTCCATAGAGCCGCTCGCCATCCCGGCGCAGCGTGAAAGGAGGCGAATTCCATTGCGGCTCGCCGGCGGGAACGACGTCCATATGGCCGGACAGGATGTAGCCTGGGACATCGGCGGGGCCGATCGTCGCGAAAAGATTGGAACGGTCGCCTTCCGGCCCCGGCAGTACGGTGACCTGCGTGGCATGCTCGGCGAGATGAGCCTCGATCCAGCCGGCGATATCGCCGTTCGGCTTGCCGGCGACCGATGGAAAGGCGACGAGACGGTCGAGGATGTCGAAGACGTCCATTCCAGCCCTCAAAGCATATTGGGTTCGCCGCGATCGATGCCGACGCCGGGATCGGTGCTGACGATTGTGTGCCACAACATTTCCGCAGAGGATGTCTGCGTTCTGACGCGATTGCGTGCCGAAAGCGGAAATGTTTCAGTTGAATCTTGCGTTGGCACGCGGCTTTCGAGCAAATCGTACGGGCCTGTTTGTTTAGCGTTGGTGGACAGAGGGCGGCTGCGGCGTGTCGCCCGTCAATTTGCGGGGATTTTTCAGAGGCATGGACTTGAAGCCGTCCGGAAACTTGAAAATCGACACCTTCTCGATGCGCATCGGCGACATCGAAGGCGTCGAGCTGGACCGGTTGCACGCGCTCTCGCTGTCCGTGGGATGGCCGCATCGCGCCGAGGACTGGCAGTTTCTGCGCGAGTCGGGACAGGGGTTCGTCGCGCTCGACGAGATCGGCCGGGTTCTCGGTTCGGCCATGTGGTTCGCGCATGGCGCCGATTTCGCCACCGTGGGGATGGTCATCACCTCGCCGCGGCTCCAGACGCTGGGGGCGGGGCAGTGGCTGATGAAGCGGGTCTTCGACAAGGTCGCCGGGCGCGATCTGCGCCTCAATGCGACGCGCGCGGCAAGACGGCTCTACCTCTCGCTCGACTTCCAGCCGGAGAAGACCGTTTATCAATGCCAGGGTATCGCCCGGATACAGACGACGGCTAGGCCGGCAAATGCGCGAGGCGATGTCCGGACTTTGGACGCGAGCGATATTCCGGCAGCGATCGCGCTCGACGCGGCGGGATTTGGCGTGAGGCGGGCCGCGCTCATCGAAAGGCTTTTCGCGCAGTCGGCCGGCTATGGTCTTTTCAAGGGTGGTACGCTGAGCGCTTTCGCACTCTGTCGGCCGTTCGGGCGGGGCCATGTCGTGGGGCCCGTCGTGGCGGAAAACGACGCCGACGCCGTGGCGATCGTGCGGCCGCATGTGGCCGCCCATTTGGGGTCTTTCCTGCGGATCGACACCCACATGGATAATGGCGAGTTCGCCGCCTTTCTGTCGCACAGCGGAATGCCGGTTTTCGACACGGTGCTCACCATGTCGATGGGCAAACGCCTCACCGAATTTGCCGTCGGCGGCGCCGCTGCACCGGTGACCTATGCCCTCGCCAGTCAAACTCTCGGGTAGATCAGTCGAGAACGCGGGCGAGAACGGCTATCCAAGCCCAACCTCGGGTCAAGGTCCGACGTCCTGGACGCTTACCGGACGCTTGCGTCGCGCCGCTCTTCATCCGATACCGACAGAGGCCTCGAACGCCAACACGTCGCCCGGCTAAATACCGACGACAAGCGCACCGCCGCTGAGACCCGCGCCCGCTGCCGAGAGAAGGATTTTGTCACCGGGCCGAAACGGCTCGCTCCGATGGGTCAGCGAGAGCGAGAGCGGAATCGTCGCCGCGGAAGAGTTGCCATATTCGGCGATCGTCTTGACGATCGCGTGGTCGGCAATGCCGAGGTTTCGCCCGACCGCATCAAAAATGCGGGCATTGGCCTGGTGGGGCACAAACCGGTCGATGTCTTGCGGCCGCATGCGGGCGGCAGCGAGCGCGTCCTGTGAGCAGGCAGTCATCATCTCGACGGCCTTGGCGAACACTTCGCGGCCATCGGTGATGGTCATCCGGGTCTGTGCCAGATCGAGGTTGGCATGGAAGGGCGTGTTGCTCCCGCCGGCCGGAATCTGGATCAGCCCGCAGCGCGAGCCGTCGGAATCCACTGATGCGCCAAGAATGCCCCGGTCCTGGTCCTCGCAGGGACCAATCACCACGGCGCCGGCGGCATCCGCAAACAGCACGGCGCTGGCGCGCTCGGCCGGGTTGATGCGGCGGCTGAGGATGTTCGCGGCGATGACAAGGCTCGTTTTGCCGTGCAGGCGGGTGAACCCGTCGGCGAACATCAGCGCATAGATGAAGCCAGCGCAGGCGCCGGTCAGGTCGACCGCGCCGGCGCGGCCGAGTCCCAGCCGATGGGCGACCAGCGGCGCGCTGGGCGGCAAGAGGTGATCGGGTGTCGAGGTGGCAAGCAGCAAAAGACCGATGTCGCCACGGTCGATGCCGGCATTCGCCAGCGCCATGTCGCCGGCTTGCACGGCCATGCCCGACAGCGTGTCTTCGTCGGTTGCCCAGAAGCGCGACCGTATCCCGGTGCGCCGCTCGATCCAGCCGGGTTCGAGCCCGAGACGGTTTTCGATTTCCGGATTCTCGACCTTGCGTGCCGGCGCATGATGGCCGAAGCCGAGAATAGTCGACGATCTGCTCAAGGCTTAGCGCCGAAGCGTTCGCCGGCCTCCTCGATGGCATCATAGAGCCCGTCCAGTTCCTCGCCGGTGACGCAGTAGGGCGGCAGGAGATACAGCACATTGCCGAGCGGACGCACGAGCAGGCCGCGCTCGAGGAAGAATGCGCGCAGCTTCGGTCCGATCTCGGCCAGATAGCCGGCGGAGCCGGTGCGCAGATCGAGAGCCGCGATCGTTCCCGTGGCGCGGCAGTCGGCAAAGTATGGATTGTCCCGAAAGCGTTGCAGCCCGGCGGTCTGCATTCCGCTCAGGGCCGCGACGCGCTCGGCCACCGGTTCGTCATGCCAGATCTCGACATTGGCGAGTGCCGCCGCGCAGGCCATCGGATTGGCCGTGTAGGAGCTCGAGTGGAAAAACGTCTTTTTGCGGTCCGTCGAATAGTGGGCCTGGAAGATGGCATCTGTCGCAAGCGTGGCGGCCAGCGGGATCACGCCGCCCGTCAGCCCTTTCGAGGTGCACAGGATGTCCGGAGAAATGGATGCCTGCTCGCAGGCGAACGTGGTCCCGGTGCGGCCCCAGCCGGTCATCACCTCGTCGGCGATCAGCAGCGTGCCGGAGGCCTCGGCGATCTTCTTCAATTCGGCCAGAACCCAGGCCGGATACATCAGCATGCCGCCGGCGCCGAGCACCAGCGGCTCGACGATCAGCGCGGCGGCGTGCCGGTCACGGGAGACTGCCTCGAACCGATCCAGCGTCTCCTGCTCGCGCCCGGCGGCCGGGAAGGGGATGGTGTCGACCTCGAACAGCAGCGGTTCGTAGGCGGCGTTGAACACGCCGCGGGCGCCGACGCTCATCGTGCCGATTGTGTCGCCATGATAGCTGTGCTCCATGACGACGATGCGCGAGCGCGGCGCGCCGATGTTGCGGAAATAGCCGAGCGCCATCTTCAGCGCGACCTCGACCGAGGTCGAGCCGCTGTCGGAAAAGAACACCCAGTCGAGGCCGGGCGGAGCGAGGCCGACGAGTGCTTTCGCGAGGCGCTCGGCCGGCTCGTGCGTGAAACCGGCGAAGATGATCTGGTCGAGGCTCGCCGCGGTCGTCCCGATGGCCTTGATGATGCGGGGATGGCGGTGGCCGTGGGTGACGACCCACCAGGAGGAAATGGCATCCAGGATGCGCGTGCCGTCTGCCCCGTGGAGGTAGGCGCCTTCCGTCCGGACGATTTCAGGGATCGCTGGCTCGAGTGCGTGCTGCGTGAATGGATGCCAGACTTGAGACTGCGACATCACTCGCCTCCCACGATCGCAGTGAGGTCGAAGCCGGCAACCATCGCTTCCTTCAGCGTCCCACTCGTCAGCGGATCGAGCAGCGGCAATCTGCCAAGCTGGCGCACGCCGCTGAATTCCACGATTGTTCTCTGCGTATCGGCCACCTCATCGCCGATGAAGGCAATGCCGATGAGCGGGATGGAGCGGGCCCTAAGCGCCTCGATCGACAAGAGGGTGTGGTTGATCGTGCCGAGCTTGGTTCGGGCGCAGAGGATGACCGGCACCCGCCACTGAGCGAATATGTCGATGAACTTGGTGCGCCGGTTGAGCGGCACCATCAGCCCCCCGGCACCTTCGATGACGAGCGGACCCGGCAGGTCCGGAAGCGAGAGCTCTGCGACGTCTATCGCGACGCCATCGAGTTCGGCTGAACGATGCGGCGACAGCGGCTCCCTCAGGCGATACACTTCGGGCAGCACGCGCCCCTTCGGCAGGCCGGCGAGCCGTTCCACGATCTGGCTGTCAGTTTCTTCGTCGAGGCCCGATTGCACTGGCTTCCAGTAAAAGCCGTCGAGCAGGCCAGCCAGTCCCGCCGAAAACACTGTCTTGCCGATGCCGGTATCGGTTCCGGTGATGACGATGCGCTTGGTCATGTCGAGGCCAACACCGCGACTAGCGCCTCGACCATGGCCGAAATGTCGGCCTCGTCGACGTTGAGCGTCAGCGAAATGCGCAGCCGCGATGTGCCCTCGGGAACGGTCGGCGGACGAATGCCGCGTATGTCGAAGCCGCGCGCCTGCAGCGCCGCCGCCACCACCATGGTGCGCCTGTTGTCGCCGATGACAAAGGGCTGGATCTGCGAGCCGCTGGGCGTGACGCCGCAGCGCTCGGCCAATTGGCGGCCCGCGAAGGCAACGCGCTCCTGCAACTGGGCACGGCGTTGCGGCTCGTCGGACAGCATGGCAATCGCTTCGCGCACTGCCACTGCCATCAGCGGCGACGGGGCGGTGGAGTAGATGAATGGGCGGCAGCGGTTGACGACATAGTCGCACAGCAGTGCCGGCCCGGTGACGAGTGCGCCGGACGCGCCGAGCGCCTTGCCGCATGTGTGGAGCGCGACGATGTTGTCGCGGCCCTCGAAAGTGGCGGCAAGGCCACGGCCCTCCGGTCCCCAGACGCCGGTGGCATGCGCCTCGTCGACGACGATGAAGGCCTCGTGCCGATCGGCAAGCGCGACCAGGCCCTCCATCGGGGCGCGGTCGCCATCCATGCTGTAGAGGCTTTCAACCACGATCCAGACGCGCCCGGTGCCGCCTTCGGCGCGCCAGCGCGTGATTGCGTCCTCGAAAGCATCGACGTCGTTGTGCGCGGCGAGCTTGAACTCGGCGCGGCCAGCGCGGGCCCCCTCATGCATGCTGGCATGAGCCAACTCGTCGAGGACCAGCAGATCGCCCTTCTGCGGCAGCGCGGTCAGCAGAGCGAAGTTGGCAATGTAGCCACTGCCAAAGAACAGCGCGCGCTCGGTTCCGAAGAACGCCGCCGCATCCGCCTCCAGGGCCTCGTGTTCCGGTGCGTTGCCGCGCAACAGCCGCGACCCAGTGGCGCCGACCGGTGTGCCCCGCGCGATCGCCGCCGCGACCGCGTCGCCAAGCCTCCTCGAGGCGGCGAGGCCGAGATAGTCGTTCGATGAGAAGTCGAGCCCGGCACGTGGCGACAGCGTCCGCAGCCGGTCCTTGCGCGCCAGTCCGCGCAAGGTCGCGTCGTAGCGGGCAAGCAGCGCCTCGTTCATTGCGCCTCGAGTTCCATCGGCTCGATGCCGAGACGGCGGAATAGAAGGCTATCCTTGTCCTCGCCGGGATTGCCCGCGGTCAGCAGCGTGTCGCCGACGAAGATCGAGTTGGCGCCGGCAAAGAAGCATAGCGCCTGCATCTCGTCGGTCATGGCGGTGCGGCCGGCGGACAGACGCACATGCGATTTCGGCATCATGATGCGCGCCAGCGCGATCACGCGCACGAATTCGATCGGCTCGATCGGCCTGGCGTCGGCAAGCGGGGTGCCCTCGATCGGGATCAGCATGTTGATCGGAACGCTTTCCGGATGCTCCGGCAGGTTGGCCAGCGTCACCAGCATGTCGATTCGGTCCACCGGCTCTTCGCCCATGCCGACAATGCCGCCGCAGCAGACCTTGATGCCGCTGTCGCGGACATTGGCCAGCGTATCCAGGCGGTCGGCAAACGTCCGGGTCGAGATGATCTCTGAGTAGTAGCGCTCAGACGTGTCGATGTTGTGGTTGTAGTAGTCGAGGCCGGCCTCTTTCAGCCGCTGCGCCTGGCCGAGGTCGAGCATGCCGAGCGTCATGCAGGTCTCCATGCCCAGCGCCTTGACGCCTTCGACCATCGCCACGACCGCGTCCATGTCGCGCGCCTTGGGATTTCGCCAGGCAGCACCCATGCAATAGCGGGTGGCGCCGGCGTCACGCGCCTTGGTCGCCTCGGCGATGACCCGTCTGACCTCCATCAGCTTCGACGCCTTCAACCCGCTCTCGTGGTGCGCCGACTGGCTGCAATAGCCGCAATCCTCCGGGCAGCCGCCCGTCCTGATGCTGAGAAGCCGGCTGAGCTGGACCTTGTTGGGGTCGAAATTCTGGCGGTGAACGGTCTGTGCCTGGAACAAGAGGTCGTTGAAGGGAGCGTCGTGGAGCGCTTGCGCCTCTTCCAAGGTCCATATCCGGCCGCCGTCGAAGGACTGAGCTTCAGGCAGGGTCTTCTCCAAGGTCGCTGCGTGCACTTCCATGCTGTTCCCCTTGCGTTATTGCGGCGTAAAGTCAGATCCGACGATCAAAGCTGACGGTAATCGAGGCCGATATCGAGGATCGGGGCGCTGTGAGTCAACCAGCCGATGGAAATCAGGTCGACACCGGTCGCGGCGACGGCCGGCGCCGTCGTGGCGGAAATCCTGCCTGACGCCTCGGTGATCGCCCGGCCGGCAACCAGTGCTACTGCCTGGCGCAATTCGTCAAGCGACATATTGTCGAGCAGCACCGCGTCAGGGGCAAGCGCCAGGGCCTCTTCCAACTGGGCCAGCGTATCGACCTCGATTTCGACCTTGACGAGATGGCCGACGCTCATCCGCGCCCGCTCCATTGCCGGGCGGATACCGCCGGCGATGGCGATGTGGTTGTCCTTGATCAGGATGGCATCATCGAGGCCGAAGCGGTGATTGGCGCCGCCGCCGGCGCGCACCGCGTATTTTTCGACTGCCCGCAAGCCCGGTGTCGTCTTGCGAGTGCAGACGATTTTCGCCTTGTGCCCGTGGACCGCATTGACGATCGATGATGTCGCCGTGGCGATGCCGCTCAGATGGCACAGGAAATTGAGCGCTGTCCGTTCCGCCGTGAGAATGGCACGGGCAGAGCCGCTCACCGAGGCGATGGTCTCGCCCTGCGCGACTTCGCTGCCGTCCGCGCGCTCCACCGTCATCTCGACACTCGGATCGATCAGCTTGAAGGCAAGCATCGCCAGATCGAGACCGGCGACGATGCCTTGCTGGCGCGCCGCAAGCACGGTCGTCGCATGGCGTTCCTTCGCCACGATGGCGTCCGTGGTCAAATCGCCGGCTCTGCCAAGGTCTTCGAGCAGAGCTGCCCGGACCAGAGGCTCGAGCATGATTGCGGGAAGGCGCGGGAGGTTCATCATGGGACGCCTTCCAGCACGGGTTCGAGTTCCCGCGCTGCCGCCAGCGCAGCTTCGAGGGTGATTTCGGAGCGCCGGGCAACAGTCGCGTGATAGGGAAAGTCCATACGGTAGTGGGCGCCACGGCTTTCCCGCCGCCGCGACGCGGCAACGGCGATCATCAACCCGACGGCCGCCGGATCCGATGCCGCGCCGTTGCGCTCGGCGAGCGGCAACAAGGCCCGGGCGGCTGCTACCAAGCCTTCACCGTCGCGCACGACGCCGAGCGCACGCGAAAGGAGCGGACGCACCGCTGCCGGATCGAGTGGCGGGCAGTCGCTTGCGATCGCCTGCTTTGTTCGGCGGGGAGGGGTTCCCGCCACACTTTCTGCCACCCATCGCGCGCAGACGACGGCCTCGGTCAGGGAGTTGCTGGCGAGCCTGTTGGCGCCGTGCAGCCCGGTCGAGGCGACTTCGCCGCAAGCCCAGAGCCCCGCAACGGACGTGCGGCCCAAGCCGTCCACGGCGACACCACCCATGTGGTAGTGCTGGGCGGGGCGAACGGGAATGAGGTCGTGCGCCGGATCGATACCGGCCTTGCTGCAGGCCGACGCGATCGTCGGGAACTGCCGCGCGAATGCCGGGCCGGGCCTTTCCCATACATCGAGAAAGACGCGGTGGCCGTTGGCAAGATGGTTCCAAACGGCGCGCGCCAACACGTCGCGCGGCGCAAGTTCCGCCCCTTGCACGCCATCGAGGAACCGGCGCCCTGTCTCGTCGACCAATGTTGCGCCTTCGCCGCGAACAGCCTCGCTGATCAGCGTCATCGGACGTTCCGACCCATCCAGCGCGGTCGGATGGAACTGGATGAATTCCAGATCGGCAAGAGTAGCACCGGCACGCGCCGCGAGTGTCAGGCCCTGGCCGCAGCTGCCCAGGGGATTGGTGCTGTCGAGGAACAGGCCGCCGATCCCGCCGGTGGCGAGGATGATCCGTCCCGTGGCAAAGAACACTGGTCCTGTCGGGCTGCTCGCCAGAACGCCGGCGATCCTGCCATCGTCCACCGCCAATCGGCGGGCTTCGTTGCCCTCGACCACCTCTATTGTCGGCGTCGAGCGTACCGCCGCGACCAGGGCGCGCATGACCTCGCGCCCGCTGCCGTCGCCATCGGCGTGGACGATGCGACGCCGGCTGTGCGCGGCCTCCAGCCCAAGGCGCAAGGTCCCGTCCGGCATGCGGTCGAAGCGGACGCCGAAACCCGCAAGCCGCTCGATCGCCCCGGGCGCGGCGTTGAGGATGAGGCTCGCCATGTCCCTGTTGCAAAGCCCGTCGCCGGCGGCGAGCGTGTCGGCAAGGTGCAGTTCCGGATCGTCGTCTCCGCCGAGGCTTGCGGCGAGGCCGCCCTGTGCCCATGTGCTGGAGGCGTCAGCACCCAGTGGCGACCTCGACAGGAGAAGCACCGGCTCGGGCGCCAGATGCAACGCGGTCATCAGCCCGGCTATGCCGCCGCCGATGATCACCGGCCGGCCGGCGAGATGGTGGACGTCCATGCTCATACGGCAAGCATCCGCTCGACGGCCAGCCGCGCGCGCCCGGCAATTTCAGGTGCGATGGTCACCGCATGGCGGTTCTGCTCGAGCGCCGCACGGATGTTGGCGAGCGTTATCCGCTTCATATGCGGGCACAAATTGCAGGGCCGGATGAACTCGACCTCGGGATGCTCGACCGCGACGTTGTCGCTCATCGAGCACTCGGTCATCAGTACGACGCGGGGCGGTTTTTGTCTTCCGACATACTCCGACATGGCGGCAGTCGAACCGGAGAAGTCAGCTTCCGCGACGACTTCCGGCGGGCATTCGGGATGCGCCAGCACCGTCACGCCAGGATGGCTTTCGCGCAGTTCGCGGATGTCGGCAGGCGTAAAACGCTCATGCACCTCGCAATGCCCTTTCCAGGCGATGATCTTCACGTCGGTCTGGGCGGCGATGTTCTGGGCCAGATACTCGTCCGGCAGCATGATCACACGGGGAACGCCGAGGGACTCGACGACGGCCTTGGCATTGCCGGAGGTGCAGCAGATGTCGGACTCGGCTTTCACTTCGGCCGATGTGTTGACGTAGGTGACGACCGGCACGCCCGGGTAGCGTTGCCGCAGCAGCCGAATGTCCTCGGCGGTAATGGAGTCCGCCAGTGAACAGCCTGCGCGCAGGTCGGGAATGAGCACGGTCTTGTCAGGGTTGAGCAGCTTCGCCGTCTCGGCCATGAAATGCACGCCGGCCAGCACAATGACGTCCGCCTCAGTCGACATCGCCTTGCGGGCAAGCGCCAGGCTGTCGCCGACGATATCGGCGACGCAATGGAAGATCTCCGGCGTCTGATAGTTGTGCGCCAGGATGACCGCGTTTCGCTGCCGCTTCAGCGTCAGGATGGCGTCGATGTCATCAGTGAAAGCTGGCCATTCGATCGGCGGGATGACCCGCCGCACGCGGTCGTAGAGGGACGCGGCGGTCGAAAGCGAAACGGGCATGAGCGCTCCAATTATTCTCTATATGAGTATAATTTGGATATATTCTTAGTATGAGAATAAGTCCTGTCAAGCGCGCGATAATGGCAATTTCGTCCCTGCGACAACCCGCTCATCGAGAACGGCGTGGCGGAAGCGGAAGAGCTTCGCCGGCCGGCCGACAGTGTCGGCTGTTGTCGCTCCCGTCTCCTCGACAAGTTCCTGCTGTTCGATGAGACGACGGAAGTTCGGCTTATGGACGAGCCTTCCGGACAGCGCCTCCACGGTACGTTGCAGTTGCAGTAGGGTGAAGACGGGCGGCAGCAGCTCGAACACGACAGGCCGGTATTTGATCTTGGAGCGCAACCGCGCGATCCCCGTCGCCAGGATCCGGCGATGGTCTGCGGTCATGGATATCCCGGGCAGGGGCGAAGCTGTTATCCGGCTCGGCCCACGCAGAGCTTCTTCGACCAAAGCCGCCTCGTAGAGAAGCTCGTAACGCTGCAGAACGAGTTCCTCGTTCCAGTCGCGGCCGTCAAAGCCAAAGGCGATCGCAGCCCGCTGCCGGCGCTCGCGCCTCACATAGTCCTGGCCAGCGCCGTCCGCCCAAGCCAGCAGCGGTGGCTGTAGAACGTCGGCGACCAGCGACGGGATTCCGGCACGGTGATCTTCCCAGGGGAAATAGTCGTACCAGCTCCGCCATGCGCGCTTGCTGGAGCCGGCTGCGTGCTCTGTGCGCGCCAGGGCAAGGTAGCTGATCGAGATCACGCGCTGTTGACGCTGCTCGCCGATCCGGTCTCTGTCAGCGAATGTGTAGAGCTGCTCGATATAGCCGAGCTGGTGGCCGGTCTGGCGTTCCACCCATGCCCTCAGGCCGAATTGGAGCGAGCGATGGCCGAGCTCGAACGGCCCTGACGGCAGGGCATTGGCTTGGCCGACGGTAAGGACGCTCGGTCCCTGGTCCGTCACCGCCACAACCACCGCGATAAGATCCACGGTAGCGCCATGGCCTCTGTCCGAAGATCGTTCTGTTCCGTCGGCCGAAGCTTGGTCCTGCATGTTCGCCTGAGCGTTTCGATATGTCCGCCGGAGAGGATGGATCGGATCGCCGCGAAATTGGACTGTACGTCGCAGGTCGTCAACGGCTGCCCGGATTGCAGAAGCGTGGGCTTGGATGGGCGTCGCCGCCGAGAGCGATATGGACCTCGAAGTCAGGCATCCCTGTGGCTTGGATATCAACGGGTTTGCACTGCAAGGTGTCGTGAATCAGCGGGATGCCCTTGCCATGACCAAAGTTGGACTCATTCACTCATATAGCGCAGCGCGTCCTGTCTAGTAGCCTGAAGCCATTCCATCCTTGCGATGATCCGAGGCTCCCGTCAGCGTACCCATTTCCCAGTCGATCCAAACGGCCTGTCCGCCTCCGAAAGGTTCCGGTGCTTCCTCCACCTTGTGTCCAAGCGCCTGCAATTCCCTTGCGGTGGCGTCGGAAAGGCCTCTTTCCGCCTTGATACTCCCCTGCGTATGGAAGAGGCGGGGACTATCGAGCGCGGCCTGCACATCCATGCCGAAATCCAGGATGTTGGTCAGAAAGTGAACATGACCCATCGGCTGGAAATCGCCGCCCATCACGCCGAAGGGCATGACGGCACGGCCATTCCTGGTGAGCATACCGGGCATGATCGTGTGCATCGGCCGCTTGCCGGGTGCCAGCGCATTGGTATGGTTCGGATCCATGCGGAAGCTCGAAGCCCGATTTTGCAGGACGATGCCGGTCGAGGGGCAGGTAATTCCGCTGCCGAAGGAATCATAGGTCGAATTGATGAAGCTGATGGCGTTGCGATCCTCGTCCACCACCGAAATATAGACAGTGTCCGACCGCCTGAGTTTGACTTCGGGAAGATCGGTCATTGCGCGGTTCATGCAGATTTTCTGGCGCAGGCGGGCGGCATGGCCCTTCGACAGAAGGGATTCGATCACCGGGCTTGAGGGATCAAGGTCGCCCAGGCGGTTGTCCCGCTCGCGATAGGCAAGCCGCGCCGCCTCCAGCTCCAAATGGAAACGCCGTGCATCGTTCGGGTCGACTGATGACAAATCGTCCTGGGCAACGATGTTCAGCATCAGGAGCGCGGTCAGGCCTTGATTGTTCGGCGGCATCTGGTGCACGCGATAGCCGCGGTAATCGACAGAAACAGAACTGACGTAGTCGCAGCTGGTCGCGGCGAAGTCAGCAAGGGAATGCAGGCCGCCCAGTTCCTGCAACCGTGCGACCATGGCCTCCGCCACCGGTCCTTCGTAAAAGCCCTTCCGGCCCCGTTCGGCCACGCGCTGCAGGGTGGCAGCCAATGCCGGCTGGACGTGTATGTCGCCTGCCTCGAGTGCCCGGCCGTTGCGCAGGAAGATTGCAGCTGAATGCTCGTCCTGCTCCAGCAGGACCTTGGCCGCCTGCCAGTCGAAGGCCACGCGGTCGTGCACCACATAGCCCTTCTCGGCATAGTGAATGGCGGGAGCGAGCACATCGGCCAGCGTCTTTCTGCCACGATCCCGGATCAGCCGGTCCCAGGCGTCGATTGCGCCCGGAATCGAGACGGAATGGGGTCCATGGGTCGGGACTTCCGCCATTCCCATGGACCGAAAGCGATCGATGGAAGCCGCGGCCGGAGCTCGCCCGGAGCCATTAAGCGCTATCACCTCGTCCAAACCACCTGGGCAATACAGCACGAAGCAATCGCCACCGATCCCGGTCGATTGGGGCTCGACGACCGCTTGCACGGCGCTTGCGCAAACGGCCGCATCCACGGCGTTGCCACCTGCGCGCAACATTTCGACAGCTGCCTGCGTGGAGAGAGGGTGGGACGTCGCGGCCATTGCGCCGGTCGTTCGAACGGGTGAACGCCCGGGTAGCTGGAAGTCACGCATGTCTGCTAGGGCCTCTGGACAATTGAGTTTCGGGGGCCCCGGCGGAGGATGGACCTCCGCCGGAGCACGCGCATCACTTCATCAGGTCGGTCCAGATGCGGGTATAGAGTTCGTCCACCTCGGCGGGGCAGACTTCCTGCCAGCCGCCGGCGGCAACATACTCCGCTGGAATGTTCAGCTCAGGCGCGGCCTTGATGTTGTCACGCATGAATTGGCTCGAGCCCTTGATGCCGTTGGCATAGGTCGCGAAGTTCGAAATCAGGGCCGCGTTTTCGGGCGCCATGATGAAGTTCAGGAACTTCTTGGCGTTTTCCGGATGCGGCGCGTCGGCGAGGATTGCTACACTGTCCATAAACAGCGAATAGCCTTCCTTGGGGAAGCCGAGCTTTACGTCTGCATTGACCTGCCGCGCCCGGAATGCCGCGCCATTGTAGTAAAGCTGGGCCAGCGTATCGCGGCTGTCCATCTTTTCGATGCCGTAATCCATCGAGACCCAGGACTTCTTGGCTTCGAGCAGCTTGTCTCGAACCTTCTTCAGGAGTGTCTTGTCTTCGGTGCACCAAGTGCCGCCCATGTACCGGATGGCGGCATAGAGAACATCGTTCTTCTCGGGCACGACATTGATCTTGCCCTTCAGTTCCTGCGGCGGATCGAGCCAGATTGCGCTGGTGTTGATGTCACCCTTGCAAAAGGAAGTGGCAACGACCGGCCCAGTCATGCCCCACTGCCACGGCACAGAGTAATGACGGCCCGGATCCCAGCTGACATTCACCCAGCGTTCGTCGACATTCTTGAAATTCGGCATCTGGTCGGGCCGGGATTCAAGGAGAAGGCCCTCCTTGATCCAGATCGGCACGAAATTGGCCGACGGAACCACCATGTCAAAACCCGAGCCGCCCGCCCTAACCTTGGACAGCGCGGTGTCGTTGGAGTCGTAGTCCGTCACTGTGACCTTGATGCCGGTTTCCTTCTTGAATTTTTCCAGAAGTTCCGGGCTGGTGTAATTGCCCCAGTTATAGAGGCTCAGTTCTTCCTCTGCGAGGGCCGCTGAACTTGCTACCGCGAGCAGCATCGCCGTTGTCAGCGTCGTCAATATGGATCGCATGCTTGTCACTCCTCTGTAAGGTTGATTATTTTTTGCGGTTGATCAGATGCACGGCCGTCACCAGAAGGATCGAGGGCACCAAGAGCATGGTGGCGGCAGCATTGACTTCGGGGGTCATGTCACGACGGATCTGACCCAGCATGTAAGTCGGCAAGGTTTCCTGTCCGCCGGACTTCACAAGGTCGGTGATGACGACATCATCCAGGGAAATAACGAAGGCCAGCATGAAACCCGCTATGATCCCGGGCGCCAGTCTCGGAAGTGTCACATGCAGGAAGGTCTTCCACGGGTCCGCATAGAGATCGGCCGCCGCAGTTTCGAGAGTCAGATCCATGCCTTCCAGCCGGGCGCGGATCGGCAGATAGGCAAACGGGATGCAGAACGCCGTGTGCGCCAAGATCAGATAGCCGGTTCCAGAGTAGCCGGTTGCCGACTTGACCGCGGCGAACACGATCAGAAGCGAAATGGCCGTTACGATTTCAGGAACAATCAGAGGCTGGTTGATCAGGGCATAGGAGATCAGGTGCCCGCGATAGGCGTCGGTTCGGGTCATGGCGATGGCAGCCATCGTGGCCATGACCGTCGCCAGGACGCCGGCCACGGTCGCAAGAAACAAAGAGAAGAGGGCTGCACTGATGATCAGGTCGTTGTGCCAAGCCTTGACGAACCAATCGAACGAGAAGCCGCCCCAGACACCGAGCGAGGAGGTCGCGTTGAAGGCGAACACGACGAGGATGACGATCGGCAAATAGAGAGCGACGATCGCCGATCGCGCAATAATGCCGAAGCCTGGCTGCGCCTTCAGATCGAAGGCGTGCTGACTAGCGGCCATGCGCATTCTCCTTACCCGAACTTCCGCGGATGTAGATGATGAGCGCTACTGTCACGATCAGCAGGAGGCAGATGGACAGTGCTGCGCCGAGGGGCCAGTTTCGACCCTGACCGAACTGCAGTTCGATCAGGTTGCCCATCATCATGTTCTTCCCCCCGCCCAAGACCCGTGGCGTCACATAGGCACCAATTGCGGGGATGAAGACGAGGATCGATCCGGCGATCAGGCCCGGCTTGCAGGAGGGGATGACGATATGCCAAAGCACCTTTGAGCGCGTCGCATAAAGATCGTATCCTGCCTCTACAAGGTTGAAATCCATCCGCTCGAGGCTCGCATAGATCGGCAGCACCATGAGTGGCAGGTAGACGTAGACGAGTCCCAGGAGAACCGCCCCGTCCGTGAACAGCATCTGCATGGGCTTGTCGATCAACCCGGCCCAAATGAGGATATTGTTGATCGGCCCCTGATTGGACAGGATGCCCATGATCGCGAAGGTGCGGATCAGAAGATTTGTCCAAAAGGGGATCGTGATCAGCAGCATCCATTGCGACCGGACCTGCTCGGCCCGGGTCGCGATGTAATAGGCGGTCGGGAAGCCGACGAGCAGCGTGGCTAGCGTCGTTACCAGCGCCAGTTTGATGGAACGCCAGAAGATGATGAGATTGGCATCGGCCAATACGAGCGTGTCGTCAAAGGGATCCCGCTCCACAAAGACGTTCATCCAGCCATCGAGACTGAACTGACCGAGCGCGACCCCGCCGAAGGCGCCCTTTGCCATCACCGAATAGACAAGCATCACTGCAAGCGGGCCTACAGAGGCGATCACGATGGTCACGAGGGCCGGTGCCTTGAGCAACCAGCGGCGCCGGCTTTCGGCGGTTCGGCGTGTGGCCGCCATCTCAGTCATGCTGGACATGTTCGCCTCCGAGCAGCCGGGCGCTATGGCCATGAATTCGCAGCCACACCTGTGTGCCAGACGTCCTGACTTTCTCTTGTTCCGGGCTGTTGGTCAGGCGCGCCGTGAACGTCGAACCGTCGTTCAGGCGCAGTTGAAGGCGTGTGTCCGTCCCAACGAAAACCTCGCCCTCGATGACCGCAGGAATGCAGTCCGGTGACGGGGAGTCGAGGACGTCGACATGTTCGGGGCGAATGAGGACCTGAACCGTCCCGTCGCCGGAAGTTCCGGCTTTGCCGTAAGCGGTGGTGACAGCGCCAGCAATCTTGACCCGGTGAGCATCCGGAGCGGCCTGCCCGACAAGCCGGCCGCTCAGAATGTTCGATTCACCGATGAAGTCGGCGACGAACCTGTCCACCGGAGCGTTGTAGATTTCCCTCGGACGGCCAACCTGGAGCACCCGCCCACGATTCATGACGGCAATGCGATCGGACATCGCCAGGGCCTCCTCCTGATCGTGCGTCACGAAAACAAACGTGATGCCGGTTTCGGTTTGGAGTCGCTTCAATTCGACCTGCATCTCCTTTCTCAGCTTGTAGTCCAGGGCCGACAGCGGCTCATCCAACAAAAGCACTTCCGGTTGCGGAGCCAGAGCGCGGGCCAGGGCGACACGCTGCTGTTGCCCGCCGGAGATCTCACTGGTCCGCCGGTCGGCAAGCGTTTCCATCCGCACAAGTTTCAGCATCGCGGCCACGCGATCCACGATCCTGGACTTCGTCCAGCCCAGCATTTTCAGTCCGAAACCGATGTTCTCGGCGACAGACATGTGGGGAAAGAGTGCGTAGTTCTGGAAAACCGTGTTGATTGGCCGCCGAAACGGCGGAAGCGCCGCAATGTCCTTGCCACGAAGCAGGATTTGTCCATTGGTCGGAAAGTTGAACCCGGCGATCAGTCTCAAAAGCGTGGTTTTTCCGCAGCCGGACGGACCCAGCAACGTAAAGAACTCGTTTTCGGCAATGTCGATCGACACATCATCAAGCGCCAGAAAGGCCGAGGCGCCGGTGCCATAACTCTTATGCAGGCCAATCGCCTGGATCGCTAGGCGACGACCCGCGGTTTGCGGTTGGGTGGGTTGGGACAATGCCAACATATCAGGCCTCGAAGGTCACGCGACCGCCGCAGACGGTCAGTGCGGGCGAGAGGGTGTTGATCTCCTCGGGTGAAACGGCCTCGATATTGCCGGATAGGAGGACAAAATCGGCGAAATGACCGGGTTTGAGTTGTCCCTTCCGGTCTTCCGCGTGTTCGGCATAGGCGCCTTCGATCGTATAGGCCGCAATCGCCTCGTGGAGGGTGAAGCTCTGGTCTGGCAGATGCGGCGCCCAGGGCTTGCGGTTGACGGCAGCGTGGATGCCAGCCAAAACATCGATCCGCGCCACCGGCCAATCCGACGCGAAGACAACATGGGCTCCCGCCTGCTCTAAAGTCCGCCAGGCATAGGCAAGCGGCCAGCGATCGGGCCCGATGCGGGTCTTGGCCGGTTCAAGCGGGAAATCCATCACGCCTGGGGGATGGGGCGGCTGCATGGACGCGATGGCGCCAAGGGCTGCAAAGCGCGGAATGTCGTTGGGCTGGATGACCTCGACATGCTCGACCCGGTGGCGTGCGTCCCGCCGGCCGTTCGTCTGCATGGCGGCTTCATAGCCGTTTAAGACCGCGCGCACCGCACCGTCGCCGATCGCGTGCACGGCGATCTGCAAACCGCGCCGGTCCGCCTCGATCGCCATTTCCGTGAATTGGGCCTGCGTGAAGAGCGGTTCCCCGGTGAACTCAGGCCTGTCAGCATAGCCATCGACGAGATAAGCGGTGTAGCCCTCGATCACGCCGTCATAAAACGCCTTAACGAGACCGGAATTCAGCCAGTCCCCGCGATAATCGTCATTCATGCGGGACGCCTTTTCCAGCATGTCCACCGTCATGAAGTTCTTGAAATGGAAGGGAACCTTGACGCGGCAGAGCAGGGCGCCCTGTTCCTGGATCTCGTTGAGCAGTTCCAGTGTGTAAAGATTTCCGTCCATGTTGTGGATCGACGTGATCCCGTGCCTGGCGCACCAGGCCAGGGCGGCTTTTATGGATGCCCGGTCTAGCGCCCTTTCCTCAGGCGTTGGCGGTTCGGGCGGCTCGCCCCCCGTGGAGAGCCCCAGCGACGAACGAAAGGTGCCAGCATAGACATTGACCGGTCCGAAGGCCTCGACTTCGCGCAGTTCGCCGGTAGCAAGGCCGTCCGGGCCCATGACCACCTCGTTGCCGGGGCCCAGGGCTTTTCCATGGAGAAGCCGGACTTCCTTGAGCAGTATGGTGTTGGCCCACATCGTGTGATGGTCAAAGGCCACGAAGGCCAGGGGCCGGTCATCGAGGATGCTGTCGAGGAAATGCCGGTCGATCGGGCTGCCATCGAGCATGTCATAATCGGCACCCTGGCAAAAAAGGACCCTTGCCTCCGGATTTGCCGCGGCGTGAGCCCGCACTTTCTCGCGGATCGCGGCTTTACCCTTCGTGCCCGTCAGCAACAGGTCATTGAGGATGGCGCCGCCGCCAAACACATGCATGTGCGCTTCGATGAAGCCTGGCAGCACGCTTCGGCCGGCAGCGTCGATTATCCGGGTCAAATTGCCGGCAAGTGGCAGGACTTCGCTTGCGTCGCCAACAGCGAGTATTCGTCCGTTTGCGACTGCCATCGCAGAGGCCGCCGGGCTCGCCGGGTCCATGGTCAGGATCCTTGCATTCGTGACCACTATGTCCGCTTGCATCTATGACGCTCCCCCAGCCTCCCAACTCCCTTCCAGTCGGGTCAGCAATTGACTACATTTTTTGAATACTTTGTTGTATACATTATGCGCTTGCGAATGCGCGAGTCAACCGGTACCTATTTCCGCGTCGACGCCAGCCGGTGTTAGGAGCCCCATGAACGACGTTGCCCGCGGCCATCTGCGTCAGTCGACGTATGAATCGATCAAGGCCATGATCGTCACCGGGCAGCTGTCACCGGGGAAACGAATTACTGAACTGGAGCTCGTCGAACAGCTTCAGGTTAGCCGGACGCCGGTGCGCGAGGCACTTAATCGATTGGAGCGTGACGGGCTTGTGGTCGAACGTCCCCGCACTGGATTTGCGGTGGTTCAATTTGACGAAACGATGCTCCGGAATGTGTTCGACATCCGGGCAGAGCTAGACGCTTATGCGACGACCTTGGCGATCGCCCGCATCACCTTCGATGAGGTGGAACTGCTTCGCGGCCTGGTCGCGGACTGCGAGCGCCTGGCGCAAACCGATCCATCTCCGCGTGCCCGGCTGGAAGAGATGCAGATCGGCATGGAAATCCATCGCGCAATCGCGCGATTTAGCGCCAACGCCATGCTCGCGGAAATGCTGAACGGACTTTTGGACAAGTGCCAAGTCTATGTCTGGATGGAATTGACCCAGTTGAACGACTGGAAGGCGGCGCGTGACGACCATCACATGATTGTTGAAGCGATCGCTGCCAGGGACGTCGACACAGCCTGCCGCGAATCCCGCCGTCATATCCGGCAATCGAGGGATGGTATCCTGGACCTCATGCTCAGACAGCGCGATCTGCGCGATCTGTATCTATCCCGAAGCGAGGAGTTGCAGGCGCGACCGGGTCTGGCTGTTTGAGTTTTCGGGCTCCCCTTGCGACAAACCCAATCAGTTGCTGCATTGATTTGAAGCACTAGCGTGAAGTCGCCGTCAGCGGCTACCCAAAGCCGGATTTAGGCACGCCGTCACATGAAATGCAGCTTTGCGCCCAAGAGCTGCCGTTCACCTCGCGCAATGCATGAGTCGGCTTCGGGTCAGAACGGCCGGCTCTGCGGAAAATTTGAGGAAGTGTTAAGGCGTCAGAAAGAGGGAACTGATCACTCTAGCGACGCCGAGGTCCGCAGATCGTGGCCGTTGCCGCGCCGCGCCGATTTTCTGGAGCGATAAGCCGCGCCCGACGCGGCGAATTCGTAACCCTACTCGGCGGCCGTCTTCGATGGCGCCTCTGCCGGCCCCGAAGGCTCGGCCTCGGCACGGGGCTTGCGCCGTGAAAACAGCGACCTGAGCGTGACGTAGAACACTGGCGTCAGGAACAGGCCGACGAAGGTGACGCCGAGCATGCCGGAGAACACCGCGGTGCCGAGCGACTGGCGCATTTCTGCACCCGGACCTGTTGCGATCATCAGCGGCACGACGCCGAGGATGAACGCGAAGGCGGTCATCAGTATCGGCCGCAGCCTGAGCCGGCAGGCTTCGACGGCAGCCTCGGCGACCGACAGGCCGCGTTCCTGCGCCTGCCGCGCGAATTCGACGATCAGGATCGCGTTCTTGGCGGCAAGCCCGATCAGCACGATGAGGCCGATCTGCACGAGGATGTTGTTGTCCAGCCCTCGCAAAGACACGCCGAGCAACGCCGCGAGCACGCCAAGCGGCACCACCAGCACAATGGCGAACGGCAGCACCCAGCTTTCATATTGCGCCGCCAGCGCCAGGAACACGAACAGCACCGACAGTCCGAAGATATAGACAGCGGCATTGCCGGTGTTGCGCTCCTGAAAGGCGAGCTCGGTCCATTCATAGGAGGTACCGGCCGGCAGCGTCTTTGCCGTGATCCCTTCCATCAATGCCAGCGCGTCGCCCGTGGAAACGCCGGGCGCGGCGTTGCCCTGCAGCGGCACCGAGACGTACATGTTGTAGTGCTGGACCAGCGCTGGGCCGGTGACGTCGCGTATCTCGATCAACGTGCCGAGGGGAACCAGCGCGCCGGTCGCCGAGCGCACCTTCAGTTTCAAGATGTCGGCGCGATCGAGGCGGAACGCCTGGTCGGCCTGCGCCCGCACCTGGTAGACGCGCCCGAAAGCGTTGAAGTCGTTGACGTAGGCGGTGCCCAAATTGATCGACAGCGTCTCGAAGATGTTGGGGATCGGCACGTTCAGGATGCGCGCCTTGTCGCGATCGATCGCCAGAAAGAATTGCGGGCTCGACGCGGAGAACGTGGTGAACACGCCCGTCAGCCCCGGCGTCTTGTTGGCCTTGCCGGCGATTTCGTAGGCAAGCGCCAGGATCTGACGCATGTCGGCGCTGTTGCGCTCCTGGATCTGCAGCTTGAAACCGCCGGCATTGCCGACGCCACGGATCGGCGGCGGAGGCAGCGCGATAATGAAGGCTTCCTTGATGCTTTGCAGGCTGCCGAACAGATTGCCGATGACCTGGCTCGCCGACTGGCCGGCTTTCAGTCGCTCGTCAAACGGCTTGAACCTGGCGAAGATCACGCCCTGGTTGCTGGCGTTGGTGAAGGTCGCGCCGGAGAAACCGGCGAAGGCGACTGCGTAGTCGACGCCTGGCGTTTTCTGGATGATCTGCGACGCCTGCTGGATGACTGCATCGGTCCTCGACAGCGCGGCGCCATCCGGCAACTGGACGACGACGATCGCATAGCCCTGGTCGAGCGACGGGATGAAACCGCGCGGCACGGCCTGCACCATGTAGACCGTGGCGTAGATGAGGGCTGCAAAAACGGCCAGCATGGCGGCGATCGCTATCCGCGAGCCGACCAGCACGCGGATGATGCTCGAATACCAATGGGCGACCCTGTCGAAGCCGCGATTGAAGCCGTCGGCGAGCGCCCGTCCGAACCGCGCCAGGAAAAAGCGCGGCGGCGCCGCCGCGGCGTGGTGCGGCTTGAACAGCAGTGCGGCCAGCGCCGGCGAAAGGGTCAGCGAATTGAATGCCGAGATCGCCGTCGACACCGCGATGGTGATCGCAAACTGCAGGTAGAACTGCCCAGAAATGCCGGGGACGAAGGCTGTCGGTACGAACACGGCTATCAGCACCAGCGAGATCGCGATGATCGCCGTTCCGACTTCGTTCATCGTCAGGTGCGACGCCGGATTGGGCGCCAGCCCACTGGCGATATTTCGCTCGACGTTCTCGACCACGACGATCGCATCGTCGACGACGATGCCGATCGCCAGCACAAGGCCGAACAGCGTCAGCATGTTGAGCGAGAAGCCGGCGGCGTAAAGCACCGCCAGCGTGCCGATCAGCGACACGGGGATCGCCACGATCGGCACGATTGCCATGCGCCACGATTGCAAGAAGACGATGATGACGATGATGACCAGCAGCATCGCCTCGAGGATCGTCTTGTAGACCTCGTAGATCGACTCGGCGACGAACTCGGTCGGATTGTAGACGATGTCGTAGCTCAACCCCTTCGGGAAGTCGCGGGAAAGCTCCTTCATCTTGTCCTGGATCTCCGCGGCTGCGGCGAGCGCATTGGTGCCCGGCCGCTGGAAGATGGCGAGCGCCACTGCCGGTTTGCCGTTGAGATAGGAGTTGGTGACGTAATCCTTGGCGCCGAGTTCGATGCGCGCCACGTCCTGCAGCGAGATCAGGCGGCCGTCGTCGGTCGATTTCACGATCACGTATCGGAAGTCGCGTGCGTCGTTGAAGCGGCCCTGCGTGGTGACCGTGTACTGGAATGCCGTGCCGGTGTTGGTCGGCGGCGCGCCGATCGAGCCGCCCGACACCTGGACGTTCTGGTCGCGCAGCGCCTGCACCACATCGCCCGAGGTCATCCCCAGGGCGGACAGTTTTTCCGGATCGAGCCAGATGCGCAGCGAATATTCGCGTTCGCCGAAGATGATGAGGTCGCCGACGCCGTCTAACCTGAGCAGTATGTCGCGCACCCGCGAGCGGGCGTAGTTCGAGACGTAGAGCTGGTCGTAGGTATTGTCGGGCGACAGCATGTGCACGACCATCATCAGGTCGGGCGAGCTCTTGGTGGTGGTGATGCCGAGGCGGCGGACTTCTTCGGGCAGGCGCGGCTCTGCGACCGACACGCGGTTCTGCACCAGCACCTGCGCCTGGTCGAGATTGGTGCCCAGCTTGAAGGTGATAGTCAGCGCCATCGCCCCGTCGCCAGACGAATAGGACGACATGTAGAGCATACCCTCGACGCCGTTGATCTCCTGCTCGATCGGCGTCGCCACCGTCGCTGCGACCGTCTCGGCGTCGGCGCCCGGATACTGCGCGCGAACGACGATGGTCGGCGGCGCTATCTCGGGATATTGCGCGACCGGCAGCTGGGTATAAGCAATCCCGCCGAGGATCAGCAGGACGATCGAAACGACCGATGCGAAGATCGGACGGTCGACGAAGAAATGTGCGAACCTCATTGCTGCAACTCGGCTGTCTCGGCCTTGGGCGGCAACGTCACCATCTCGACCTTGACCTTGGTGCCGGGCCTGGCGTGCATCAGCCCGTTGACGATGATCGTCTCGTTGCCGGTCAGGCCCTCGCGGATCACCCGATAGCCGTCGAGACGCGGGCCGGTGCGCACGGGCTTCGCCGACACCATCCCGGCCTCATCCACCAGGAACACGATGCGGCGATCCTGATCGGCGCCGATCGCCTCGTCGGGCACCAGCACGCCGCTATGCGGCAGCGACCCCGGCACGTTGATGCGCCCGAACATGCCTGGCTGGAGAACGCCGTCGGCGTTGGGAAACCTCGCACGCACCCGCATGGTGCCGGTCGCGTTGTCGATCCGGTTTTCGGCAAAATCGAGCTTGCCTTTGAATACCGCCTCCGCGCGGTCGGCGACGTGAACCACCACATCGAGCCCGCCGGCGCCTTCCTGCATGCTGCCGCCTCGCACCTTCGCGTCGCGGGCGTAACTGAAATACAGGCGCTCATCGACGTCGAAATAGAAGTCGATCGGATCGCGTGTAACGATGGTCGTCAGCAAGGTGGAATCCGGCTGCACGAGGTTGCCGACCGACACCAGCCGGCGGTCGATGCGGCCGGACAAGGGCGCCTTGATCTCCGTGAATTCCAAGTTCAGGCTGGCCGTCGTCAACGCAGCGGTTGCGCCCTGCATCTGCGCCTGCGCCGAAAGGTATTCCCGCCGCCGGTCGTCGACCGTCGCGGTTGAGATATTGCCGGTCTTGGCGAGTTCGTCGGCGCGATCCAGCTGCATCTTGGAGAATTCGAGCAAACTCTTGGCGACGTCCACTTGCGATTTGGCGGCATCATAAGCCGCCTGGTACGGACGCTGGTCGATGGTGAAGAGCAGGTCGCCCTTGTTGACCAGTGCGCCGTCCTGGAAGCTGACCTTGTCCAGATAGCCGCTGACGCGCGAACGGATGGCGACCTCGTCGACGGCTTCGAAGCGCCCGACGAACTCGTCGTCTTCGACGATTTCACGGACCACCGGCTTGGCTGCCGTCACTACGGGTAGCTGCTGGTCCTGCGCAAACGCAGTGCTGCTGAAAGCGATGCCGAGCAGGAATGCCGCCGACACGGCGGCGCGAGCATGCCAGCCGACCGATCGACGGGGTCGCCCGACTGCGCCGCGATGCAATTGCGCATCCTCTGGAGTGTCCATTTGCGTCCTCGCTCGCTGGACCCGCAGGTCGGTTGATCAGCTTCTACGCTCAGGCTTCTCGTCGAGATCAGAACACTGCAGTGTTGTGCATGGCAGCATGATCATTTTCCATATGGGCTGAAATGTCCACCCTGCGGCTGCCCCGCCACCGGGCACTGTTCTTGCGCGCTGCCTGTGACCTCCGGCCGACCCTTGAACAGACCTTGCAGGGCGGCCTCTGCTCTGATTCCCTGATGTCGCTGGGGGCTGACTGATTCGTGTGCTCGTTGCTGGGGTTCCGCATGATGGTGCGGCGGAGCGGCAGGTGCTTTCGGTAGAAAGATGAGAAATGACCGCCAAGCCGGAAATCCTGGAGATGAGGCCTAAGATCACCGTTGTCGGCGTCGGCGGTGCCGGCGGAAACGCCGTCAACAACATGATCACCGAGGGCCTGCAGGGCGTCGAGTTCGTCGTCGCCAATACTGATGCCCAGGCGCTCACCATGTCGAAGTCGTCGCGGCTGATCCAGTTGGGCGCGCATGTGACAGAGGGCTTGGGGGCCGGATCTTTGCCCCATGTCGGCAGCGCGGCCGCGGAGGAATCCATCGACGAGATCATGGATCATCTCGCGGGAACCCATATGTGTTTCATCACGGCGGGCATGGGCGGCGGCACAGGGACCGGCGCTGCGCCGGTCATTGCGCGTGCCGCACGCGATGCCGGCATTTTGACGGTGGCCGTCGTTACCAAGCCTTTCGTGTTCGAAGGCAAGCGGAGGACCCAGGCCGCGGAGGAGGGTATAGAACGCCTTCGCGAGTGCGCCGACACGGTGATCGTCATCCCGAACCAGAACCTCTTCAGGGTCGCCGACGCCAGGACCACGTTTGCCGACGCCTTTGCCATGGCGGACCGTGTTCTCTACGCGGGTGTCGGATGCATCACGGATCTCATCGTGAAAGAAGGCCTGATCAATCTCGATTTCGCCGACGTGAAGTCAGTGATGCGGGACATGGGCCGGGCGATGATGGGAACCGGCGAGGCTTCCGGCGAGGGTCGTGCAAGGACTGCGGCCGAGGCCGCGATCGCCAATCCGCTGCTCGACGAGGCTTCCATGACAGGCGCCAGAGGCCTGCTCGTATCGATCTGCGGCGGCACGGACATGACGCTGTTCGAGGTCGATGAGGCTGCAACACGCATACGGGAAGAGGTCGACGCCGACGCCGACATTATCGTGGGCGCCATCTTCGACCAGGCATTGGCCGGGAAATTCCGGGTATCGGTCGTCGCGACGGGCCTACGCAAGAGCGTGGACATTGCACAGCCAGAGCAAAGGATCGCTTGAAGCGCTCGGCCTGTCCAAAGGCGACGCACTGGCCGGACCGTCACCCAACCTTTGATCTGGTCTAGCCGCAGCCGGGCGCGCCAGGTCGGCCAGCCGATCGTTTCTGCTCCGCCATGGTCGCGTCCTGGAGGCGATGGGCGACGCTCGGATATTCGCGGCGAGGCCGCCGCTGCGGGTTGCGGACCGCAACAGCGGCAGGCCGGCTCAGATCATTGCGGAACCTCCGCCTCTGGGGTAGTTTAGAAAGTGATTGGATGAGGAATGCGCCCGCATTCGCCTTGGCGCCTCTCTCAGTTCCTGTTTCGGCAGATTGTGAACTCTTTAACAGACCCTGACACCGCAAGCTGCGTTCTTGTGGTCGACAGGTCATAGCAGTTAAGGATTTGCCATGCTGCGATGCTGCGCGTTCATTGCAGCCTTGATCCTCGTGGGCCTCACGACGTTCGATGCTCGCGCCGATCGAAGGGTTGCCCTTGTGATCGGCAATTCCGAATATCGCGAAATCCCGGCGCTCAGGAACCCGGACAAGGATGCCGCGGATGTGTCGAACACGTTTCGGCTCGCCGGCTTCGACGTGTTCGTGGCCAAGGATCTCACCAAGCTCGAATTCGAGAAGCAGTTTCGCAGCTATCTGGCCGCCGCCGACGGCGCCGACCTGGCTGTCGTCTACTATTCCGGCCACGGCTTCCAGATAGGCGGCGAGAATTTCCTGATCCCGGTCGATGCCTCGCTGAAGAGGGCGGCCGACATCGAGGTCCAGGCGATCAAGCTCAACGATGTGCTGGAGCAGATGCGGTCGAAATCGAAGATCCAGGTGATCATCCTCGACGCCTGCCGCAACAACCCGTTCCCGCGGAAGGACTACTGGCTGCGCGATCAACTGATCACCGCCGGCAATGCCGGCCTCGCGCAGGTCAAGAGTTCGCTGAACACGCTGATCGCCTTCGCGACCGAACCGGGCTCGGTCGCCTATGACGGAACCGGTGACCTCAGTCCCTTCTCATCGGCATTTTCGCGCCGCGCATTGGCGCCGAACCAGGAGATACGCACCGTGATGGCCGCCGTGCGCCGCGACGTGGTCGAGGCCACCGATGGCAAGCAGGTTCCCTGGGAGAATTCCTCGCTGATCGACGAGGTCGTGCTGATGCGCCGCGCCACCCGGCCTTCGCTGCCGCCGGTGCTGGAGAAGGTCGTGTTGTCGGGGGTCGGCCCGGTCGATCTCGGCCTGCCGCAGCCGGTCGATGTCGACGGCGGAACCGTCACCGTCAGCATCGAGAGACCGCCAGCTCTCGGCCGCCTGATGCTGGACGGCAAGCCTGTCGAGCTTGGCCAGCCGATCCAGGGTAAGGATCTGCCGCGCCTGAAGATGGATGTCCCCAAGGGCGCCGCCGCGCAGGACGAGGTGGATATGCTGGCCTACGCCACGCATGACGAGTGGGGCGGCCAAAGCCAGGGTATACTGGTGTTTCGCGTCAAGAGCGGCGAGGGCGCCGAGGGGCAACAGGTCATGGCCTCGCTGGAAGCCGAGCAGAAGCAACAGGTGCTGGAACGTGGCATTCACATCACCGGCGCGGCCGAGGCGATCGAAAACCGCGACATCGGTGTTCCGGTGGGCGTCGGCCCGGTTGCGCTGAACCTGGATCTACCGACGAAGGATCCCGCGGTCAGCCTGAAAGTCGCGAGCTATCCCGCAACGGGAACGCTATCCCTGCCTGACCGAACACTGACGCCCGACTCGAGCCTGATGGCCGACGAGGTCGAGCACTTGCGGTACGAACCCCAGATCGGCACCGTCAAACCGCTCATCGTCGGTTTTGAAATCCGGGCGGACAACAATTCGTCCAAGCCCGCCACCATGAAGCTCTCGCCAAGCGTCGATCCATGCGATACGGCGGCCGGTGAGCCCCTCGACCTGCAAGGCGTGGTCCCCGGCCTGTTGCCGAACGAGATCGGCGCCGGCGCGGTGGACGCCTGCGAGGCGGCGGTGAAGGCTTATCCAGATGTACCCCGCTTCCGATATGAACTCGGACGCGCGCTGCTTGCCGCCGGCAAGGTCGATGACGCCAGGACAGCCATCGAGGAGGCCGCGAAGAAGGGGCATGTCCGCGCCGTCTTCGAACTCGGCTACCTGCATGCGACCGGAACCGGAATGGCTGAGGACCGCACGCAGGCCAATGCCCTCTACAAGGCCGCGTCGGACAAGGGCGATCCCTACGGCATGACGTCCTGGGGCCGCGCCCTGTTCAACGGCTACGGCGTCAAGCCTGACACGGCCGGCGGGCTGGACCTGCTGCTCAAGGCGGCGGCCATGGGGCATACCTATGCCATGAACGATCTGGCCGCGATCTTCACGGAGGGCCGCAATGGCGTGACCGCCGACCCGGATCGCGCGGTTGCCTTCCTTCAGGCCGGCGTGCAGCGGCAGGACATGTATTCGATGAACCTGCTCGGCCGGAACTACCTTAGCGGCCAGGGCGTGGACAAGGATCCGAAGATGGCGCTGACGCTGTTTCAGCGGGCCATCGATCTCGGCCAGCCCTACGCTCCGGCCAGCCTCGGGCGCATGTACCGGGACGGCATTGGCGTGGAGCGGGACCTCGCCGAAGCGCAAAGACTGTTCGAGCTTGGGACCATGCGCGGCGATCAGTCCGGCGCCTACGATCGCGCGGCTCTCGAAATGCAAAAGGGCGACAAGGCCGATCAGGCCGTCGCCGCGCGTTTCCTCGCCTTCGCGGCCGCGCTCGATCTTCGCAAGGAGCTGCCGGAGGCCAGGAAGACGCTGGCAAAGTTCGGAGCGAAGCCGAAAACGGCGGCGCTGCAGCAGTTGCAACAGGAACTCAAGTCGAAGGTCGCCGCGAGCGGTTCGCTGGACACTCAGCTGGTCAACGCGGCCAGGGCAGTGTGGGAAGAAGCCAATCCGCGCAGGGACCTTTTTTGATCAACCGGGAGGCAATGGTGGGCAGGACATTGAAGCAGGCAATCACCGCAGCAACGCTGTCCGGCGTCATGGTGGCGCTCATGGGCTGCACGTCCATGATGCCCAAGGCCGAGCCGACGCCGGTGGCGGCGGAGCCGCAGCAGAAGGCGGTCAGTACGACCCCTCAGACCAAGGTCGTCAAACGGAAAAAGGTGACGGCCAAGAATGCGGTAAAGCCGGTTGAGGAAACCACGCCCGTCGTCGTTCCGCCCTTAGGCGGTGGCGGTGGCGGCAACGGTGGGGGTGGGGGTGGCTGGGGATGAGAGTGGCCAGATCAGTGTTTAGGGCCAGTCGGTTGCGATGATCGCACCTTGCTGCAGCTGAGCCGATTTCGTATCGCTTTCAAAAGCTCGCTCAACATCTGCCGGCAACACACCTTTTCCTGGAATTGCCCTAGGCATGCGCAGATTGGCGCAGCGCCTCGATCTCCGCCGTCTGGATGCCCATTTCGACAAAGGCTGAAAGCACGGAAAAGCGATCGGCGAGCGCGACACGTGCCAGCCCCGTCAGAATGCCGGCATTGACCGCATGGGCAGCGGGGAACGGCCGCATCGCAGGCATCGCCGCCTCGTCCGTGGCCAAACCGTCGTCGCGCCATATCACCGCCAGGGCAATCCAGGCGACCGGCGTCGTCGGCGGCAGCGCCACGGCACTGCCCAGCGCCGCATGATGCCTGGGATTGTCCGGCTCGCTTATCCAGTCGCCGACAAGCATGAGCAGCTCCAGGTCCTGCCCGTCGAGCAGGTCGCGCAGGTGGCTCAGGCATTCATGAGCCCACCACACCGAGGCCCGTTCGGCGAGCAGGTAGGCACAGAAGGTGATCGCTTCCTCGGGCACCGGCCCGGCGAGGAGGGTGCGGCAGAACTCGATCGAGGCCTGTTCGGTCGGGAGGGCGCTCATGTCCGCGGCAACAGCGGGACAAGCCACGAAAAGGTCCCGTGCCGTTTTGTATCGGAGCTCATTGGCCATGGCCGCCAGCCTCCCAGGGGAACAACAACCACTCAAGCGCCCGGCGAGGCGCCGGTCAAGTCTTGCTCGACCGGCAGGCGGCCATTGCCGGCGATGCCGCATATTTTCGCCGTGGCCGACAGACAGTCGCGCTGGAATTTGGTATGATCCGCGGCTGGCGAAATCGGATGCTCAAACGGGAGTAACGGTTATGCGAATGGGCAGTTCAGCCTTTGTGTTTGCGGTCGCGCTTTTGTCTGGTCAGGCTTTTGCCGATCCGCTGCAGAAATCGGAAGACATTGTGAAGTTCTTTGCCGGAGTGGGCAATCTAGGCGCTTCGCGCGGGATTTGCGTCGGCACCGAGGACGAATGCAAGAGCAAGGCCGAGACGAAGAACGCGCCGGCCCAGAAAACCGGCCTCGACATGATGATCAATTTCGGGCTTGATTCAGCCCAGCTCGACACAACCGCGCGCACGGAGCTCGACGAGTTCGCCAAGGCGTTGAAGGACCAGCGCTTGAGCTCTTTCAGCTTCGTTGTCGAAGGCCACACCGACGCCTCCGGCTCGTCCCGCTACAATCAGGAACTGTCACAGCGTCGAGCGCAATCGGTGGCCGCCTTCCTGACGGCCAATGGCGTGCAAGCTGCCCGGCTCGAAGCGATCGGCTTGGGCAAGACGCATCCGCGCAGCGCCAACCCGTACGATCCGGTCAACCGCCGGGTCGAAATGCGGATCAGAACGGAGTAGCCGGCGGCAGCGCACACGCGCCGCCCTCATTTGTGTCGGCAAGCGCCCTTTGCGGCAAGCCGGGTTCCGGCCGTCACTTGTTGAGCACGCCGCCCACCGCCACGCCGGTGCCGAAGATCAGCGCCTTGGTCAGGAAGTCGTTGTTGTCCTGAGGCGGCGGCTCCTCCTGCCGGACCACCGTCTCGCGGTTGCGCTGTCTTTTCTGGACGACCTGCTGCTGCTTGCGCTGTTTCTGAACCGTCGGCTTTGGTACGCGGGCCTTCTGCACCACCTGCTTCTTCGGCGTCGTCGCGCGGGCCTGGTCGGCGGCGTGTCTGGCGCGCACGGCCTCCATCATCGGGTCCGTCTGGACCACCAGGAAGGCCAGTTGCTCCCGCGTCAGGAAGCCGGTCGGCGGCAGGCCGTTCTTCTCTTGCCAGTCGCCGATCGCCTGGCGGGTCTTGGGCCCCATGTTCCCGTCGACGCTGCCAAGCTCGTTGCCGAGGGCCTCGATGCGCAACTGCAGATCGATGCGCCCCTCGCGATCGAGACCGATAGCGCTTTCCGTCAGTTCGCTGCCCAGCGCCTGCTTCATTTCGTCCGAAATGCCGACGGACGTGCGCACCGTGGAGCCGGAATTGGCGTTCGCCTCGTCCGTATCGAGGGCCGCAACCTGCTTGTCTTCGGCTTTCGGGTCCTGCAACTCGTCGATGTTCAGCTTCGCCACCGTGGCGAAACGGCCGTTCGGGAACTGTTCGAGATAGGCCTCGTAGAACGGAATGGAATTCTTCTTCGAGGCCTCGTCCCACAGGCGCTGCTCGACTTCCCACGACGGAGCTTCGCCAACCACCAGGGCGGGGGCCGAAGTGGCCGCGGCATCGGGTGCCTCGGCTGCGGGTTTTGCCGCGGGCGTCGCCACGACAGGTTTTCCCATGAAGACCTCGCGTCCCAGCGACGCATTGTGCCAGGGGCGCTGCCGGCCTTGCGTGGTCTCGGTCACTTCGCCGCGCACGCGCGTCAGCGCGCTCTGGATCTCGACACCCGGCTCGGTCAGGTGCCTGGCGAGCGCGGTCGAATAGGGACTGTTGACGCCGTTGCCGTCGAAAGCGATGGCGCCGGGATCGGTTGCGTAGGCAATCAGGATGCCGCCGGTGCCGACGCCGTCCGATCTGGCCTCGACCGGCGCCAGTCCGGCCCCCAGCGAACGGCTCTTCGGCAACGCGGCGGCAAGCGTCCTTGCCAGCGGATTGTCGCGGCAGGCGTCGAGGATGATGACGCCGACCGCCGGCTCGGGCGGCAGCGCCGACATGAACTCGTCGATCTGGATGGTGCGGGTCTTGAGATAGGCGGGCGACGTCAGCTCGGCATCGACCGGAATGAGGAAATTCTTGCCGTCCACCTGCATGCCATGGCCGGCATAGTAGATGACGGCGAGGTCGGCGTCGTAGGATTGCTCGGTAAACCGGCTGATGAGGCTGTGCATGCCGGCATTGTCCTGGTCCAGGCCTTCGATGACCTCGAAGCCGGCGTTGCGCAGCGTCGATGCAATGAGCTGTGCGTCATTGGCGGGATTGGGCAAGGCGACGGCATGGACGTATTTGCTGTTGCCGATCACCAGCGCGACGCGTTTGGCGTCGGGTGCGGCGCCGACGGGCGCGGCGGCCTGGGCGCCAAGCGAGGCCAGGACAAACAGGATAAATCCGCTCAGAAAGACGGCGAACGCTTTCATGGGTCAGCCCTCCGCCCCCAAGGGGCGCGCTGGTGGTGTCTGCGCATGCTAAAATTCATCGGCGACACAAGTCGCTTCTGCCAAAATGGCTTCTGGGCGTCTGTGATCCCAGCCACAGTTTTGGTTCACAAAGGGCCCAAAAAAGTTCGTCGATAGTAGCACCTGGTAGCGGCAACACCAACGAACCCACCGGTTGAGGGTGCTTCAAAGAGTGTTCTGAACCGAGCTGATGAGGGCGGTGAGGGCCTGCTTGTACTTTTCGAATTCCGGTGACGTCTGCCGGATCTCGGTCGTGGTCGTCGACTGCTGGCCCGCGTCGGTGGCGATCCGGGGGACCTTCTGCCCCATTTTCCGTTCCGCCCAGTCCATGACGTAGCTTGCCGTCTTGCCGGTCAGGAACGGGTTGGCCTGGATGACGGCCGATCCGAGCACCGCGCTCAACTGCGCCGAGCCCGGCGCCGCCAGCACCTGGGCCGCACCTTCCATGCCAAGGAAATGGCACAGATAGAGCCGCCCGGCGGTGATCTGATGTCCGCGGGCACGAAGGTAGGCCTCGCCCTCGCGCGCCAGGTTGCGCACCATCTCGCGCGACAGCGTGGCGTCGTAGCGAAGCGCGAGCAGGTCGGCGGTCGACAGCGATCGGGCGAGATCGGGCCTGTACGTGTTCATCATCCGGATCCAGGTCTTGGTGATGAACTGGCCGGCGCCGGTCGCCGAGGAAAGCGGGTTCTTGGCCCGCGCGCTGCCGCCGCTTTCGACATGGACGATGCGGTCTGTCAGCGTCTCGACGGCAGCATCGCCGGAACCGCCAGAACCGCCAGAAGCGTAGCTGGCAACCTTGGTGACCGTTCCCAACGGATCGATCGCCTCGCCACTCTGGTAGAGCTCGAAATGCAGATGCGGGCCGGTCGAAAGCCCGGTGGTGCCGATATAGCCGATGACGTCGCCGGCCTTGACCTTGGTGCCGACGCCGCTCGCGATGGCGAATTTCTGCATATGCGCGTAACGCGTCTCGCGCCCGTTGGGATGCGAGATCTTCACCAGGTTGCCATAGCTGCCGCCATCGCCCTGGAAGGTGATCTCGCCATCGAAGGCGGCCATGATCGGTGTGCCGACCGGAGCAGCCCAGTCGACGCCCTTGTGGATCCGGACCGTGCCGAGGATCGGGTGCTTGCGCGGGCCGAAGGTCGAAGTCATGACCCCGCTCACCGGGGTGACCATGCCGTTGGTCACGGCCAGCGAACGAACCTCGTCATTGCCGGTGACGCACGCAAACTGGCCGTCGCTTTGCTGGAAAACGAAACAGTCGAGGCTCTTCTGTGTGCCCTGCACGCCGACATAGAGGACCCGTCCGGAGATCTCGCTTTGGCCGCGAGGGGTTTGCGAATAGATCAGGACCAGGCGCTGGTCTTCGCTGGCGAAGGCGTCGAGATCCTGCCCCCGCGACAGATACATGATCGCCTCGCCGATCACGCTGGTCGGAACCTTGTTGCGTGCGGCCGTCGAATAGATCGCGTCGAGCAGGCGATACTGGCGCTTGGGCCCGCCCTCGTCGGATGCGCCTGAATAGTTGAACAGGTCCTCGCGGACCCACGGGTCGACGCCCGACACGAACGCTCCCCCGGCGTTGCGCGTCAGCGTGCCGACATAGACGTTCCTGGCGTAGATCGAAACCTGCATGAGCGACATTGTCGTCGCGTCGCGCGTCGGCCTGAAGCCACGCATGGCCACGACATAGCCCGGCTCCAGGCTTTCCCGGTTGAACAGCGCCTTCAGCGCCTCGCCGGCGAGCTTCGCATCGTCGGCCGAGAAATGCGCGTCGAGCACGACGCTGTCCAGGTTGCGGTCGTTGAGGATCTTCACGAACGTGTCTTCAGTCGCCTCGAAGCGCTGGTACTCGCTGGCGACGGTCGCGACGGTCGTATTGTTCTCGATCTCGGTTTTCTTGAAGGCGGGAAGGGCGGCTTCGCCCTGATCGACGGTCTCGCCCCAGCCGGCCTCGGGATCGTCGGCATCTGCCTTGGCCGGACCGTCAGGCGCTTCGCTGTCGTCGGGCGCCTGCTGGAGGTCGTTGCCCAGGTCGCCTTGCTGGTCGTCGGTTGCAGCCGGCGCGGGTGGGACGGCTTGCTGATCGGGTTCGGCCGCCGCGGGCTTCGCAGGGGTTTGCCGCTGCGCCTGGAAGAAGGCGAAATCCTCCTGCGTCGAGGGGATCGTGGTCATGAACTTTTCGCTGGCGCTGAGCATCACGTCGGACAGGACCTCGATCTGCGGCGAGATCCCGGCCTGGTCTAGCTCCGCCGGTCGCGCGACCGGATGGCCTTTCGCCGAGGTGTCGGCATCGGGGGCAAGGGTGATCCACATCGGGTCCCCGGCAAGATCGATGATGGCGGGCACATAGACCGACGCGTCGGCCGGAACATCCTCCGTGCCCTCGACGGCCTGCAATTCCTCGTCCTCATCGCCGAACGACCAATAGTCGGCGGTAAGATAGAAACCCGTGGCGGCCGCAGCCAGGACGATCGCCGCAAGACCGATACCGAACCAGCGCCAGAGCTTGCGCCTGCGCAACGCCAGGCGCGCCTCCCTTTTCCGCTTGAAGCTCGTGTCGATACTGTGCGTCACGGGCTGTTCCCGGTCAGGAAGAATGTCCAGCGCACCTGTTCGAGCGTGTCGACTTCGACAAACCGCGCGGCGATGTGTCCGCGCTGCCAGCATTCGTCGATGCCGCGTATCGAGAAGCGGCGCCGGTCAATGCACATTTCGGTCGAGCCGTTCAGGATCGCGTGGCCGAACACGTCCGTCGCATAGATGTAGATGTAGCGGTTGGTCAGCTCCTCGCGAATGACGTTAACGCACTGGTTGGCGCCGATGGTCCACCAGCCGTCGGTCTGGTCGGCATTGTCGACTTTCTGGCCGACGGCAAGATTGACGACGTCGAGCGTCTGATTGCAGACCGTGAACTCCGCGCGGGCGTGGCCGATCGACAGGATCGTCAGCAATGCCGCGACCGGGATCGCGGCAAGCTGGATCCGGCCGATCAGGCCGCGCGGCGGCAGCGCCCGATTACGCGGTTTGCGTGCCAGGGTGGCGGCCAGGATTGAGGAACGCGGGCGGCTCGACATCGGCGTCCATGCTACCCGCCGAGCCGAAAATATTTGGCGGTGGCGGAGTAGTCGGATCTGTCGGCCTCGATCTCGTTGAGGATCCTGGGCAGCAGCGCCGAGGCCTGGGTTGGCGTGGAGAAGACGGCGGCCTTGACATCCCGTGGGCCGGTGATCACCAGGATGATCTGCGGCAGCACCTTGCCGTCGGCTTTGTCGGCGGCACCGAGCCCGATCGGGATGTTGAAGGTCGCCTTGCCTGGTTGCGCGACGATGCGGTCATCGAGGTTGAAGACCATGCCTCGGTGGTCGATCAGGAGCACGTTGGAGATGAGGCCGCCACGCGTCACCAGCGTGCCGCCGATCGGCGTGCCGTTCGGCACCAATGTCCGATCGAGGACGAGCCGCGGCTCGTCGGCACCGGTGTGGCCGAGACGATGCAGAAAATTGGTGACCTCGCACTGGGCGGGCTCAATGAGGCGCACGCTGATATCCGGCTCGACCTGGAACCGCGCCTGGAAGTCGGACATCATGCGCTCGAACGGCTGGACGGCAGTGCCAAATCCCTCGATCGCGACGGCATTGTCGGTTGCCGATGTCATGGTCGCATAGAAACAGTCGCCGCCGCTGAAGTCGTTGACCCAGGAAGCGCGCTGCGCGGTCTCGTCGGCGGGAGCCGCCGGCGGAGCCTGGGGCTTGGGCACATTCAAGACGACAGTCTCATTCGGCTGCTTGGCGACGGGCGGCTCAGGCTGCGGGCTTGTCGTGGTTGTCGCTTGCGGCGGAGTGGCCGCTTCATCGGGTGCCTTGTCGGCTGCCTTCGGCTCGGCCGGTTCGTTGGCCGGTTGCTTGGGCTTCGGTATCTCCGCGACATCCGGTTTGACGGGCGCCGGCGCTTTTTCGACCGGCGGCGAGACCGGAGTTATCGCTTCCGGCGGCGAAGCAGGAGCGATTTTGGGGAGCGGCGCGGCCGTCTGCTGGCTGTCGCTTGGCTGCGGCTGACCTGCCGCCGGAGCCTTTTCGGCGGGCGCTTGCGCCTCGGCTCTCGGCGGCTTTGGTGCCTCCTCGACCGGCGGGACGGGTTCGGCCGGCTGCGCTGGCGCCGGCTTCTGCCCGGACGCGGCTTCCGGCTGTTTTTCGACCGGAGCCGCGGTGGGCTGCACCGGCTTCTCAGCCGGAGGTTGGCCTGCCTCTGTTCTTGGTGTTTGGGACGGCTCCGTTGCCGGTTCGTTGCCGGGTGACTTGGAGGCGCTCTCGGTCGGTGCCGGCTTCGGTGTTTTCGAGGGAGAAAGCGTCGTTTTGCCGGCTGGCGGCACTGGTGGCGTCAGGATGCCGCTGAAATAGATACCAGCTGCCGATACCACAGCCAGCGCCGCCACGGCGGCGATCGCGATGGTGCCGGTCCTCCCAGCTTTCCGGGAAGCGTCGGGCACGGCCGCGCGGGCAGCGGTGGCCGCCGCCCGAGGGCGCGGTTCGGCAAGGTGCGCGGGGCGCTGATGCGGAACAAAGCGTTGGCCGTCGGGAGTTGTCGAAGGCTGGGCTTGCAACTTCCCCGGAGCCGGGGGCGCGGCGGTGCGATGCAGGTCCGACCTGTCGCGCGGCATGGCGGATGCCGGCGGCCTAGTATCCTCGTCGGCGTCGCGGGTCATCCTGGCGATCTCTGCCATGCTGGTCGGCCGGTGCTGCGGGTCCGGTTGCAGCATCGCCTCGATAATCTCGCGGAAATCGGCATCGATGTCGGAAAGGTCCGGGACCGATCGGCGCTTTTCCACGATTTCGAGCTGGGAGCCGCTCATGTCGATCGGCTTGCCGCGCAAGGCGGCGGCCAGCACCAATCCCATGCTGTAGATGTCTGACTGCTCGCTGACCTCGGCTCCGTAAAGCCCCAGCTGTTCGGGGGAAACGTAGTTGTACTTTCCCGCGAACCTGCCGCCGATCAGCGTTTCCCCGCCGACGGCGGCCGAACGCGCGATGCCGAAATCGATGATCTTTGCATGGTCGACCCGGCCCCCCGGCAGGATGATGTTGTCCGGGGAAAGGTCGCGATGAATCGCTCCCGCCTGATGCACGGCGCTCAGGCCGGAGGCGAGACGATGGCAGAGCTTGCGCACGTCCGCCACGGGCATGGCGCCACGCCGCATGATATCGAACAGCGACTCGCCGTCGACGAATTCCATCGCCAGGTACGGACGCCCGATGCCGGGATCGATCGTGAAGACGTGGTAGCGCACGACCGCGTCGTGCGACAGGTGATTGAGGATCGACGCTTCCTTGCGGAACAAAGACAGGATCGTCTGGTCGCGGGCAAATTCCGGCAGCACGATCTTGATGGCGACGTGGTCGCCGGTCTGGATGTTGTGGCCGCGATAGACTTCGCCCATCCCGCCGGACGCGATCCGCTCGTCAAGCTCGTAGATGCCGCTGAGTTGCGTGCCCACGCCGGTGTTGGTAAGGCTTGGCGAGATGCGCGTCTTGTCGTCGGCGCTCATCGGTCTCGACCCTCGGCCGTGGGCGGATGCGGACGGGGCGCCTGGCCGTTGCGGCGGTCGCCGATCTTGACGAGAATGACGGTCACATTGTCGGTTCCGCCGCGCGCCAGGACCGTTTCCAGCAGCTTTTCGCACGCCGCCCGAGGCGCGGCGGACAACACCGCCGCCTCGATCTCCGCGTCGCTGACATGCGCCGTCAGCCCGTCGGTGTTCAGCACGAAAACGTCTCCCGGCATGGTCTCGCCCTGCTGGTAGTCGATCACGATCTCGTCGCTGACGCCGACCGCGTGGGTGATGACGTTGCGGCGCGGCCAGGTGAGCGCTTCGGCGGCGCTGATCACGCCTCGGTCGAGGAGCTCCTGGACTTCGGTGTGGTCTCTTGAGATCTGCGAGATCGAGGCATTGCGGACAAGATACACGCGGCTGTCGCCTGCCCACAGGCAGGCAAACCGTCCGTCCATCACCAGCAGGGCGGCGAAGGTGGAGCCGATGGTTATGCCGCGGGTTTCGGATATCCTGCGGATTTCGGCATTGGCCCGGCTCAGCCTGTCCTCGAAGCGGGCGCGAAGGTCCGGTGCGGAGCTTGCGATGCCGATCGTCGCCAGGTGATCGATGATGCTTGCTGACGCCACCTCGCCGGCATCATGCCCGCCCATGCCGTCGGCCACCACCCACAGGCCTGTTCGCGGCTCGACCAGATAGTTGTCTTCATTGTGGTCGCGCACGCAGCCTTTATGGCTGACGCCGAAGCTTTCAAAGGGAAGGGGGGCGACGGTGTTCAATTTGCCACCAAGCGCTTCTCAAGCGTCCTTCGCCGCGCGCCCTCGGGCCGCCGCTCGCGCCACTCTGCCACAGGCGCGAACATTAGAGTATCGAAATTAGGGCCGGCGCGCCGGTCGGCCTGGGTTGTCGCTGACGTGGCGGAGAGCCGAAAAATCATCTCAGAATGCCTTCGGACAACTGAACCCGGCAAGCGCCGAAAGGAACAGCGGGTTGGGATCGGAGTTGCTCTGGACCGTATAGGCAACGTCGCGTCCGCCGATCACGAAGCGGGCTTCCAGATTGCCTTCGCCGCCGCTGACGGAGGCCTTGTCCATCAGCCGTTTCAGCGCCCACGGACCGTCGAACTTGATGGCGGATTCCCGGCCGGGCATTTCCGGCGCAAGGCTGAGGCTGGCGGAGCCGGAAGCCGCGCCGCTCGGCCAGCTCAGTGTGCTGGGCGCGTTGCCAGTCTGGCTGCTTTGAACTGTCTGGCCATCGACGTCGAGCACCGCGCTGTCGGCATCGCCATGCAACGAAAAGGGCGTGAAGGTGATGCTGACCAACGGCACCGAACCGCCCGAAGGAAAGAAAGCGGCGCGGATTTCCGCTGCCGACTGGAAGGTCTTCAACGTGGCTTTCGAGAGGTCGCGACCGAAGCGCTGGTCCTGTTTCCAGCTCCAGTCCTGGCCGGTCATGTCGATCATGGATGCGAGATTTTGCGCGAAGAACCGATCCATCAATCCACCGGGGGCGAACAGCTTGGCGAAGTCCGCCATCGCGATATCCTGCGTGCTATCGCCGGCGAAAGGATAGCGGCCGTTGACCATCTCCTCGCAGGGCTGCGTCACCGTCTGGTCGAGCAACTGGTTCAAATTCGCCACCGAGGTCTCGGCGACGTTGCCCTCGAACTCGTCGGCGGCCGCGTTGACCATCCGGGCAAGCGGCTTGGGCAGGCGCGAGACGTTGGCGCGCAGCGTCGAGACCTGCAGCTGCAGGTTGGTGTTGACGCGCTCCGTCTCAGAGGGAACGTCCGCCGCCAGCTTCAGGCTCTGGTAGATGTCGCGGAAGTTCTGCGTCAGCGCGTCGATCGGACGGCGTCCGGCGGGACCGCTCACCAGGGCCTGGAATGACCTGAACTGCGCCTCGACGTTGGCGCCGGGGCCCTGCGCGCCCGTCGAGCCGGCGCGGCTCTGCGACTTGCCGGCGGCCATCTGGAGGCCGATGCGGGCCAGACCCTTGGCGATACCTGCGGCGTCCGGCCGCTCGGCCGTGCCTGCCTGGACATCGAGGGGCTGGCCTTGCCGGGTCAGGGCAGTCTCATCGGCAATCGCGTTGAACAGCTGATCGATCGGTGAGTTTGGCGAGGCGGCGGCTGAAAGCGCGATGTATTGCGGCTTGTCCTTCAGCATCGCCTTGAACCGCAGCTGGTCGAGAACGCCGTTCCACGCCGCGGCAAACTCCTTGGCATAGCGATCGAGAAGTTCGGGACCGAGCTTGGGCAGTTCCTGATCGATGCCGCCCTGCTCGCCGCCACCGGCGAGAACCCATCGGTCGTCGACAAGCATCTGTGCGATGCGTGAGAGTTGTGGGAGGTAGAAATCGTTGAAGCCGGCGTGGGTGTAGATGCCGGGAATGCGAAGTCCCAAGAGATCGCTGCCGTCGATACGCTCGAACAGCAGCGGCGCTTCAGGGCCTGCTTTGACAGAAACTGAAAAATCGCTCAAGGCGGCCGCATAGACGGCCGACTTGATAAGGGCCGTGGCGCGGTCGGCCAGGCTCATGCGTCCGAGCGAGCGTTGGGCGGCTTCGACAAGCGGCTGGTCGAGCTCGAAAACCGGGTCATAAGCGTCGTCCAGCGCCAGCATGGCGCGCAGATGTTTTTCGAGCTGAACTCGTCCTTCGCGATTGTTTTCGCCGGGATAGCGGTTCTGCTCCCAGTCCTGCCGCATCCAGGAGACGATCAGCTCGTCGTCGACCTTGGGCGCCTTGCCGCCGAGCATCAGGTAGATCTTCAGCGGTTCATAGAGCGCGGCCGGATCGGCCATCCTGGCCTGGATCGTGCGCTCGGCCTGCAGCAGCAGGCGCGAGCGGAAGCTTCGCTCCAGCGCTTGCCGGTAGGCCGTCCTGGCCGCCGAAAGAAGCCGTTCGCGCTGGCTCAGGCCGATTGTCTCCTCGATCGGCGTCGGCGCGTCGCCGGTCTCAAATCCGGCCGGCAGGTTGCGCAGCTGGTCGAGCGGGCCAATCACGTTTTCGAGGTCGACATCGGCGACCTCGGTGCTTTCGAGCAGCGGTTCCGCCGCCTGGCGGTACTGGCTCATCGCCTGCGTCGTTGCGGCGAGCAGCGATCTGTTGGCCGTGAAGCTCAGCCCCAGCGCGCCCAGGGCGATCGCTGCGGCCAGGACGATCGCGCCGATGCCGCCATATCTGGCGATCGCGGCGCGCCTCTCGGCCGTCCTGTCGTATGAAACCCAGCCGGCCTCGGCGAAGATGACGTCTGCCAGAAGATCGTGGAGGAAGAAGCTCTTGCCGGTGCCAGAAAGGTGGGCCTGGGAGCTGCTGCCGAAGCTGCGCCCGATCGCGCCCAGCACCTGGTCGATCGGCGTTCCTTCCTGGGTGCCCGAAGAGAAATAGAGGCCGCGCAGGCTGACATTCACCTCGCTGCGGGAGATGTCGAACAGGCTGGTGATAAAACCGGTAACCCGGCTCCGCAATGCGCCGAACTGGGCCGGAAAGCCGAAGATGGATATGCGCGCGACCGGATCCTGCTCTTCCTGGAGCCGGTCGGCCATCTCGTCCGCCAGGCGCCCGGCCAGCGCGTCGAATTCGGCTGGAGCCTCGCCGGCCATGTTCTTGTTGCGGTCGGTGGTCTGGAAGGTCGCGCCCCATACCTTGCGCCTGCGCGCCTCGTCGAAGCCACCGAAGTAGTCCATGAAACCGGAGACGAGGTCGGCCTTGGTGAACAGCAGGTAGACCGGAAACTGGATCTTGAGCGTTTCATAGGTTTCGCGCAGGCGACTGCGTATCTCGGCGACATGGGCGTCAAGCTGCCGATCGTCGAAGCTCATGAGATCGGCGAGGCTGACAGCCAGGATGACGCCGTTGATCGGCTGCCTGGCGCGGTATTTCTTGAGCAGCGACAGGAAGGCGAGCCAACTCTTCCTGTCGCGCGACTGATCGGAATCCTGTGTCGTGTAGCGTCCGGCGGTGTCGATCAGCACGGCTTCGTCGGTGAACCACCAGTCGCAGGATCGCGTCCCGCCAATGCCGGCCACCGGCTGCGCGGTGCCGGAACCGGCAAGCGGAAACTTCAGGCCGGAGTTGACCAGCGCGGTGGTCTTGCCCGCGCCGGGCGGGCCGATGATGACGTACCAGGGGATCTCGTAGAGGAAATTGCGCTTGCCGCTCGAGCGTTTGAGCGTGGCGATGGCCTCGCTCATGCGGGCCTCGAGCACCTGCGAATCGTCATTGTCGGCGTCGTTGCGCACGATCGCGGCTTCAAGCGCCTTTTGCGCCTTTCGCCTTTGCCAGAACCGGACCGCGTAGAAGAGCGCCGCCGCGGCCAGGACCACGCCGATGATCGCGGCGCGCAACCAGACCGGCCCCAACGGGCGCGTATCGGCATAGCGGATCAGTGGTCCGGCAAACCAGACGGCTGCCGCGAAACCGGCCAGGGCGACGGCGTTGAGTATGCGCAGCAGCCAATGCGTCATGGGCGCTTCCGGCGGGCCGCGCTCATAATGTCTCCTCCTTGGGGATCATCACATCGACGCGGCGGTTCGTGGCACGGCCTTCCGGGGTCGCGTTGTCGGCGATCGGCTCGTCTTCGCCCTTGCCGTCGGTGGTGATCCGCGACGGATCCTTGAACCCGGGCGCCATCATCGTCGCGACGGCTTTGGCGCGGGCGACGGAGAGGTCGAAATTGGACTTGAACGCGCTCGATTTGCGCGGTTTTGCGTTGTCCGTATGACCGACGATCCTGATCGGCCCCGGTTCGGCGTCGAGAGCCGCGGCGATGTCCGCGGCAACCAACTGGAACTCCGGCTTCAACTCGGCCTTGCCGGGTTCGAACGTCAGGGCATTGTTTATTTCCACCACGATGAAGCTGCCTTGCGTGCCCACCGCCAGCCCGCCGCGCGCCAGATCCTTGGCCAGCGCGGCACGGATGCGGTTGATCTGGGTGAGCTCGACGGGAGTTGGGGGAGGCGCGACTTTCGCCGGCTCGGCCGAGGGGGCCACCCCGGCGCGCGCGATTGTGACCGGCGTCGATGGATTGAGCGCCAGAAGCTCGCCGGCGACGGCGTCACCCTCATTGGTGATGAAGACGCGCAAGGCAAAGAAGGCCGCCGTCAGGAGGCCCGAGGCGATAGCCGCGACGGCCCAGAGCGGCAGCCGCGCCGACGGTCGCGCCATTGTCGCCGCCAACCCCTGCCAGCGGGGTGAAATGTCGTCGTCGGGCCGCGCCCTGAAGTAGCGCAGCGTGTCGAAGACGTCGCGTCGGACACGTTCGAGATTGCTGTCCTGGCGCGCGAGGCCGCGATACTGACCTTCAAACCCCAGCGACAGGCAGGCATGCATCAGCTCGAGCAGATCGTAATGCGCTTCCGGCTCGGCCAGCAGCTTGTTCAGCGCTTCATAGAAGCCGGCGCCGGTGGACTTAATATGAAAGAACCGCGACAGCATGCCATGCCCCGCCCAGCCGTCCCCCTCGGGCCAGGGCAGGTTGCCGACGAGATCGTCAGCGGTTTCGCAAAGGGCAAACTTGGCGATCCGCGCGTCCTCTTCGGCAATGCCCGACTTCTGCAGCGACCGATCGAAGCTTTCGATCGCCTCGGCGATATGCCCGGCCAGCGGTTCGGCACGTCTTTCGACCGGGATAAGCCTGAGCTGGCCGAGCAGCACCAGCAAGGGCGCGGCGGCCGCGACGATCGGGTTTGCCGTGGGGTAGGTGACGCTGCCGGCCGCGCCGAGCAGGACCTCCTGTTCCAGCGCGAGCGGGTGCGCCGCCTCGAAGGCGCCGGCATCGGCTGCCGCGTCTTGATAGATGACCGTTCCGGATGCCCAGCCCGGCGGCGTGTGGCGGCCGCCCTGGGGGTCGAACACCGTCGAATCCCTGACGGGCACGGATTGCCCGCCGTCCGCGGATCCCGGAGGTGACGGCGCCGACTTTTGCCCGCGCCGTGGATTGGCGCGAATGACGGTCTTGCCGGCGGAGCCGAAAGGATCGTCTTTCGAGCTCATCGCGGGTCTTCCGTCCGCGCCTGGCAGCCCTGGCGGAATGCAAAACGGGGGGCTGTCAGGGGCAAAGAATATGGGCCCTGCCGACGCTGGGGGTGTCCGGAGGAAACTTGGTTACAGAACGCGATCCCGCCGTAACATGACATTTGCCGCAGACCCCTAGGTCATTGAGCCGTACCCGCTTGGCGAACTGTCGTATGTGATCGTAATCTCAGAAGCCGCCGATTGGAACCGGATGCGCGGTGTCGAGGCGACTTTTCTTGGCCGGCTTCCCGGCTATCACACCGGATTTACAGCCTATTTCTGCTTGTCGGCCTTGGCGTAGGCTTCGCTGAAATAGGCCAGGAAGATATCCAGCATGCCGTTTTCGTGGGCTTCCTCCATGGTTCGCCAGGTCGCCACGAAGGCATCCCAGGCCTGGCTTTTCTTCGAACTGAACGAGGTGGGCGGAAGCTTCCTGCCGATCGCCTCGGGTGACAGGTCGTCAAGCAGCCGGGAGAGCGCGGCCTGCATGGCCGCATAGGTGGCGAATTCGTGTGTCTTGAGATCGCGGAAGGCGTCTTCGACACTGTGCCTGGCGTCCAAATAGCCGGCCCTGCGCCGCGCGAACATGATTTCCAGGATATCGTCTGTTCCCGGCACGAATTTGAGGGGGTTGTTGTCCGCCGCGCTGATCATCGTGCGGTGCGTGCTCTTTGCCAGGATCTTGGCGGCCGCGCGCGCCTTCAGCAGCAAGGCCAATTGCTCGACCGTCGTGCGCAAGACAGCGCCGATCTCGGCGGCAACCTCATGCGGGTCGCGCGATTGAAGCAGGTCCGGCGAGATGCCGGCCGCCCGCGCGATATCCCGGAGCAATTCGTCCGCGCCGGGGCGCTGTGCGGCCGAAGGCGGCGCGGCTGCCTGCAGCAGGGAAGACTTCGGCGCCGGCGCCTGGCGTTGCTCGCGCGAACCGAAGAACGGCTCGTTGCTGAATTTCGCGGGGCCGCCCGTCGGCGCTGGCAATTCGCGTTGCGTCGAACCGGATCTCGGTTGGGGGTGACCTGTCGCGCCGCGCTCGTCGTCGACGGTCACCGAGATGACATAGCGGCCGATCAGCAGCCGGTCGCCATGACCGAGGCGATGCGGCCCGGCCAGGCGCTGGCTGGACCCGTTGATGAAGGTGCCGTTGCGCGAAACGTCGTGCAGCCAGAACGCGCCCGCCTCATAGCGGACTTCGCAGTGCCGGCCGGAAATGAACTTGTCAGGGTCGGGCAGGGTCCAGTCGCAATTTTCGCGGCCGATTTCAAAGCTGCGGTCGCGCGAACCGTAACCGAGCGGCAGACCCGCGGGCGCGGCCTCGACATTGTTGATCTGCAGACTGATGAACATATGAAAGTGCCGCCGACCGCTGATCGATACTTCGCCATTCTAGCAGCTTGCGAGGACAACACGACAGCAGCCTCTTACAACCGCCTCCGCAGAAGGTTTCCCCGCCCTTGGTTCCTTTTGGTTGGCGGGAAAACATATGGTAGGCTGAACGAAGCCTAGTGTGGCAATCCGGGAAGTCCCCGAACGTGATGCGGTTAACATAGGGGAAACGTCAAATCCGTCACACTGGCGGCCGCGTCCTGGAGGGGCACGACCCATGCCGAACGAACGTGCCACGGTTGTGCAGACGCCGTTAGGCGCCGAGCTGTTGACATTCACCCATCTTGTCGGGCGCGATGAGATCAGCCGCTGCTTCGCCTATACGGTTGGGTTCGTCAGCACCGACCACAATGTCGATCCGTTGAAGATGCTCGGCGGCCCCGTTTCAGTCGAAGGCGAATCCGATCCGAAACGCTGGTTCAGCGGCCTGGTGTCGGAGTTCCGGCTTACCCGCATCGAGGACCGGCTGGCCTACTATGAATCGGTCATCAGGCCTTGGCTCTGGTTCCTCGGCAACACCACCGACTGCCGCATCTTCCAGAACATGACCGCCGTCGAAATCGTCGAGAAGATCTTCTCGAAATACGGTACGGCGAAATTCGAGAAGCGGCTGCAAGGGTCCTATCCCTCGCGCGAATACTGCGTGCAGTATGACGAGAGCGACCTGGATTTCGTGCAGCGGCTGCTCGAGCACGAGGGCATCTTCTATTTCTTTGAGTACGATGAGGGCAAACACACGCTCGTGCTCTGCGATGCGATGAGCAAGCTGAAGCCGGCACCTGGCTACGAAAAAGTCCTCTATCAGTTCGAGGGCCAGGGTTCGCGGCGTGATGTCGAATACATCACCGAATGGGTCCCGGGCAGCGAGGTGCGGCCCGGCGCCTATGCCCACACCGACTATGATTTCGAGAAGCCGGGCGCCGACCTGATGGCCAAGTCCGCCCAGCCGTTCGGCCACAAGGAGGCCTCGGGCGAGAACTACCGGCATCGCGGCGCGCATCTCGACACCGGGCGAGGCGACAGTCTTGCCGGGATCCGGCGCGAGGAACTCCAGGCCTTGCACCAGCGTAGCGCGGCTGCCGGAACCGTGCGCGGCCTCCATTCCGGCTGCACTTTCAAGCTGGAAAGCTTTCCGCGCGACGACCAGAACCAGGAATATCTGGTGATCAGCGCCGAATACAGGCTGTTCGATCCAGGCTACAGAACCCAGAACGAGGCCCATGCCGAGAACTTCAAAATCGTGCTCGGCGTCGCGCCGACTTCCTTGCACTACCGTCCGCCGCGGATCACGCCGCGGCCGATCATGCGCGGGCCGCAGACGGCAACGGTGGTCGGCCCTTCGGGCGAGGAGATCTTCACCGACAAATATGCACGGGTGAAGGTGCAGTTCCACTGGGACCGGCTGGGCAAGAAGAACGAAAACAGCTCCTGTTTTGTGCGTGTCTCGCAAACCTGGGCCGGCAGCGGCTGGGGCTTCATCCAGATCCCGCGCATCGGCCAGGAGGTCATCGTCGATTTTCTCGACGGCGACCCCGACCTGCCGATCATCACCGGCCGGGTCTACAACGCCTCGCAGATGCCGCCTTACGGGCTGCCGGGCAACGCGACGCAATCGGGCTGGAAATCTAACTCCTCGAAGGGCGGCGGTGGCTACAACGAGCTGATGTTCGAGGACAAGGCGGGCTCGGAGCTCGTCAATTTCCAGGCCCAGAAGGACCACAACCTGCTGATCAAGAATGATCGCAACAAGCTGGTGCAGCACGACCAGTCCGACCGCATCGACCACGACGCCAAGCACTCCGTCGGCCACAACCTCGACGAGGACGTCGGCAACAACAAGACGGTCAAGGTCGGTGTCGACCAGACGACGAACATCGGTAGCAACGATACGGAGACTGTGGGCAAGGACCGCTCGCTGACGGTGATGGCCAACGAGACCATCCATGTCGTGTCGAATTCGACGGAGAATATCGACGCCAACCATTCGCAGACGGTTGGGATCGTTCAGACGGTGACCGTGGGTGCAGCGCGCATCGATACGGTGGGGGCGGCTGAGACGAGAAGCGTCGGAGCGGTGCAGACGAACACGATCGGGGCGTCGAGGAGCATGACCGTCGGAGCGGCGCAGAGCCACGATATCGGTGCCTCGGATAGCTGGAACATTGCGGCTGCGCAGAGCGTCCAGATAGGCGCCGGCCAGACAATTAAGATCGCGAAGGATCAGGGAACAGACATCGGGGCTGGGCGCTCTGCCAAGATTGCCAAGGATGACGCGACCGAGGTTGGGGGCTCCCGGGCGCTCAAGATTGCCAAAGGCAGTGCGGTTGAGGTGGGCGAGGATGGGCTTATCAAAATCGGCAAGGATTTGCTGATCGAGGCAGGCGACTCGATCGTGATCAAATGTGGCTCGGCGGCGATCTCGATGAAGAAGGATGGCACGATTTCGATCGAGGGCAAGGACATTTCGGTGAACGCGTCGGGCAAGATCAACGCCAAGGCATCGAGTGACATCACAATGAAGGGCTCGGAAATAAAACAGAACTGAGGACGTGCGATGACGACTACAAAAGAGCGCATTGAAGGAGTTGTGATTGGCATATTCTTGGGCTTCGGCAAGGATGCCCCGCTTGTTGTCTTTCCCGGAAATCTGCAGGAGACAGCAATCCCGGCGCGTAGCCTTGCCGAACTTACGTCGGACATGATCGGTTCCGAGGTTGCTTTGCTATTTCAGGACGGCGATCCTGGTCGGCCGCTCATCGTCGGACGGATCGTCGAGCCGGCACGTCGCGGTTCGACACCGCAAACGGTTCGCGACGGAGAACAGGTACGGATCACCAGCGACGAGCGCATCGAGCTTCGTTGCGGGAAGGCGACGATTATCATGGAAAAGGACGGCCACATCACAATTCGCGGCACTTATCTCACAAGCCACGCCAGTGCCGCCAATCGCATTCGCGGTGGTTCGATCAACCTCAATTGATGCCCGCCCCCGTCATCCATGAAATAGTCCGACAGCATGCCGAAATGGCGGCTTTCCTGTGGACGGTTTACGATCACCACCTTTTGCATCCGGATGCAAACCCGGACATGGACGTGGAGCGGCTCGCTCGCCTCGTAGAACGGCTTGAGGCGCATCTTGACGGGTTGCGCATAGCTGGTGATCAAGGTCGGAAGATTGCAATGGAACGTTACGCCGAGTTCCCCGAGGCGGGAGAGTTGTTCGTTGTACGGATGCTTTCCGTGAAAGAGGCACCTCGCATTGTGGACCTCGATTTGGAAAAGACGCGGGCCTACCTAGCGTCGGAATTGCGTTGATGCCGGCGCTAAACGCCAGGATTTTGCCGATATATCACCGTGCGGCTTGGCCGATCGCTTAGAAAACCTCCATGACCCGCCAAACAGCTCCGTCATAGAGCACAACGCGCGCATCCTCAGCTGCAAGAAGGTACTTATCGTTTGCTCTTATCCGGAAAGGGGCGAAGCCTTTCTGGAACTCAGACACCGTTGTTCCATCAAGAGCGAACAAGCCATACCCGGGAGAGGCTAGGACGAAGCGTCCACGGTAGACGCAGGAGCCGTGAATATCGACTTCCTGCGCTAAGGTTCCCTCAAAACCGGCGGTTATCGATCCGACATAGATCGATCCTGCATTTCCCGCGACAACGACTTGGCCACCAGCGTTATGGGTCACCGTGTGCAGGTTTCGATTCGTGGATAGATCGATTTGTGTCCAACCGCGTCCGTTATAATGCGCAAAAACGCCGCCTGCGCCGCACACGTAGATATCGTCGTGCGAGAGCGCCGTCACGTCGTGGAGATTGTGATCCTCAGGGTATTTCAGGTCGACCCAGGCATCGCCATCTTGGCGGAAGACACGGCCGTGGGATCCTACTGTGGCTATCAGGCTATCGAGTGGTCCGCATATCTTGGTTAGAGGGTATTGTGAGAGCTTAGTCTGTGTCGTTTCTCCATTTCGAGTACTCCAAACCACCCCGTCCGCGGCGATGGATACGATCGTACCATCCGTGGCGACTGTGAAGTCTACCAACCAAGTATCAAGTGAAACGGAGATCGTCCCCTCTCGGGTCGGAAAATCTGGGTAGAAGAAGATTCGAGAGATGTAGAAAGTGCGTTCCTCATTCGTCGTTACGATGAGAACAAAAGCATCCGCCGCTCCCCTTCCCTCCACCTTCAGACAACTGATGTACTCTCCCGGATTTGTCAGCGATTGAGCCATGACAGGTTGCTCCTATGAGAAGGTTGTTACGGTACCCGGCAGCCGGACTCCGCTCGGAGGTGCCGGGAAATCGGTGCTGGGTTGAGGCATGCGGCACTCGGTATCGCGCATGTCTTTCTTGTTCTTTCCTGTTACCCACTCAAAATAGTTCTCGACAACCTGCTTTAGGCAATCTAGCGCTGCCTTGACCTTGGCATTGTGCTTCTTGTCACCGGGCTTCGGTTGGAGATTTTCATGGTTTGCCTTGATGCTCTCCATTTCGGTATCGATAACCTTGCCAAGCGTTGGCTGCGTATCTGATGCCTTCAACTCGGCCACCAGAGCAAACTGGGCCGTCGTTTTCTTGCCGTGCGTGCTATTCGGATTCGCATGACCTGGACCTTGCATGCAAATGCACGGTGCGCCCTTACTGCTATACTTTTCAAAACCTTTGATTGAAGTATCTGCTGAACGATTGTTCTGAAAAAAGGCGTTCATGCACATATGCTCAGACTGCAACTGCTGCCCGTTGTGGCTCATGGTGCCGCACGGGTTATCCTCGTGCTTGTGTAGGTGGATGTTCAGATCGTTCAGGACCTGCTCACAGTTGTATCTTCCGGATTTGAGTGTTGCCACGTGTGGCCATGTAACCGTGTTTCCCTGCGGGGAAGCATGATTGTTCGTAGCCAGATCAGTATGCCTAATAACCGGCTCGCCATCGAATTTCACGTTATTTGACCAAGAATTAAAGTATCCCTTGCCGGTATTTTTCGAAGTTATTATCCCTTTCTTTGCGGCGCACCCAGCCTCTGTTCCAGATGTTTTGGACAAATCAGACTTGTTCTTAATGTTTACGGTCTCGCCGCCAATTTTAACCGTTCCAGTTCCGTTCTCGCTGTCGGAAGCAAATCCGAAACTTGGGTAGGGGACAGGCACGCCGGGGGGGGTGGCAGGATTTTCTGGAGGGGTGAAGCAGGTATCCGGGAAAGCGGCGATCGTTCGGGCGTTCACCGACTTGCCAGAAATCTCGAGCCCGTTGGCGAATACGTTCGACATCACGCCGCCCTCGCAGCCATTACGGCTGCGCCGCATGCGCCGGCATCGTTGGATGCCTCAATCAGGACTGGATTTCCGGCAGCATAACCTTTGTTCGCTGCAGTGAATGCCATTCCAATCATCAATGGTACGACCGCAGCGCCGACATTGCCGAGTGACTCCGCCGGTGACCAGATATCTTGGAATTCGTGCCGCCCGCGCACTAGGCGCAGGCTCGCCAACGCGCTCTGTTTGAACCAGTACTGCTCACCGATCAGATCGGAAATCCGATAGCCAAGTCGATTCATTTCGATGCCAGTTTCGTCTAACGCCATTTGGTACGCGGTGGTCATGCCGTCCCCGCGCAACGGCAGATCCTCAGCGTTGTAGATTGATGACGGATCCTTCGCGAGCCCGAGCCCGAAGAGATGGAAGCCGGGTGCCGTGGCGCGGCGGCAAAGAACGGCTCCTGCCGCCTCTCCTGGGATGAATCCGTTCGGATTGTCGGGCGTCAGAAGGCGGTCGTCTCCGAGATAGTTCGCGACCGCGCCTGCTGTCAGATAACTGTCGACACCAGCGATCATCACATAGGGCACCGTGTCCGATGAAAGGAGCTTGCGAGCATGGCTGAGCGCGACATGCCCGGAAGGCCGGCCATGCGCCACGATGCGTGCGCGTCCATATGGCTCAACTTCGGCAATTTCGGCGATGCGGCGAAGCAGGCTCGACGCATCGCTGACCGGGCGGCCGGGACGATCTTCCTCAGCCAGACACAAGATCAGCGCTGTCCGGCCTCGCGCCTCGGGAACCTTCTCGAAGGCTTCGCAGATTGCACCGGCGACGAGGTGGGCGACGCGCCTTTCGCCGATCCAATTGCGCGGCAACGGGATCGGCGCGCCGATCAGCCAATCGCCGTTGGGGCCAATGAATCGGGTTTCTTGAAAGCCGTCGAGCCGGGCGCGCATCGCAGCGCAGGACGATGGAGCGTTTAGGCCGACGGCTGTGACCATGCCTACGGACTGGATGTCGATCGAAGCGGTCAAGCCTCTTCCTCCGTCGCTAGGTTAGTCGCGGCCGTGACGCGCATGTAAGCTCGGCCGGCGGCGCGCGCGCGCAGCATGGATTCGGTTGGCGGCCCTATCCAACATTCGGTAAAATCGAGGATTGTGCGCCGGACGCGTTGCCAGGCCCGCCAGACCAGCAAAAAGCGACGGTTCTCTGGATCGAACAAAACGGTGTCGGGAGATATGCTTCCGTCAAACACTCTGTCCCGCTCCTTGAACAGGGTTAGCGGTAACGCTGTCTGTGGCAGGCGAAAGCTCACTCGTCCCTCTGGCGTTAGATTGACGAGTTGCACTTCCTCACCGCCCCGAGGATGGTCAATCTGCTGGTCGGGTGGCGCCATCTGGAAATAGCGTTCATCGAAGTCGGGCGGCAGGAACGGGAATATGTTCTTCGTCCAATTTTCGTCGTAGCTGCCGCCAAACTCGATGCGGCCCGGCCAACTGCGGCCCATCGGACCAAAGCTCATCGGCTTGTAGTCGCCGAACGGCGTCCGGATTTCTTCGCCGACAGCCTGAGTATTCGGCAACCGCAGGCCGGGTATGAGCCGCTGGTTCCTGGTCCGCGACCAGCCGGTACCAACGGGATTGTATTTGTAGCTGGCAGGAAGCTTGTCCTCAGGGTCCAGCCGGTCGACGCCACCCCAGGCAACGTCATAGGAGACGGGCAGTTTCAGGAAGGGCTGCGGCGACGTGGCGGCAAAGACCGGGCCGATGGCACGCCACTCGCGGTGGCCGATGACCTCAAAGAGCTTCGACCAATTGCCCACTTTGATGCCGACCGGCACGCGCTCCGCTGGACGCCCACCTGGTGCGTAGGCAAAGCCGTTGGCAATCACGTCGCAGCGCGGCTTGCGGAAAGCGAAGTCCGTTTCCCACAGAGTAGCCGAATAGCCGGGCGCGCCGGTGTACGTGTCGGCCATGACTAGCGGCACTTGTTCCGCCGATTTCTGCACCGGGCCGCCCGGCGTCATGGGGAAATCGAACGTTCCTTTGACCACCACGACCAACCACTCATGGCCGGCCTTGTCCATGCCCATGGTGAACTGGTGCGGATAGCCCATCTGGTTCCAGATCTGCATCAGCTGGTCTCCCAGGTGGCGGCGAAGATCTGCTCCAGCGTCTTTCCCGGTTCCTTCGCATCGACATCGAAAATGTCCGTGCGCGACGTCCACATCACCATTTCGTCGATGACATCGCCGTCGTCCGCTTCGACACCCGGCGCAGGCAGGGACGCCAACACCGTATCGAGCACATCGGGTGTCAGCTCGCCCCGTTGCGCGGCGAAGGCTGCCTCTTCGATGTCGTCGAACCAGGCGTCGGCGTAAGCGAGCTTGAGCGGCGCCTCGGTCAGCTGTGCCACGATGCTCAAGGGGAACCGCCGGCCGACCCGATCGGCGCTCTGCAGCACAATTCCCGCCGAGGCGCCGAAGGAAGCCGGTCCCGCCAGAAAGCGCAGCGCCGTGCTCCGCGGCCATGTCTCAAGCCCAAACAGCGGCACGATGTGTTGCGCCAGCCAGCGGTCCCACACGCGCACGAAATCTCCCGTCAGCCGCCGCGACACGAAGTCGCCGGTGGCGGGCATCTTGCCATAGAAGCCGGGCACGTTCAGATCTGCGGCGGACATGTGAACTTCTTGAACATTTCGAGTGTGTAGGGGTTCTCGACGCTGGCGGCCTTGAGTTCGAAATCGGCATACATGCCTTTCGTGCCGAGCCGCAGGCTGTAGACGTCGGTGAGCGAGGTGCCGTTGAACTTGCCGCCGCGCAGCATTCGCAGCCACGCCCAGCTGCCTGTCTCGTTGAGCATGACCTCAGGCGAACCGTCGACCGGCTGGAAGGCGAGCGAGATCACGCCGGTGCCGTCCTTGCCGGGCCATGTCATCGGCTGCGGCCTGGTTGCGTTGTTGAAGTAGACGAGGTTCTGGCCGTCGAGATTGAGCGTCACGCGGGTCACGTTGGGTGACAGGTCCTTCGGCTCCAGCGTGAAGTTCATCACTGGGCCGGTGCCGCCGGGGAACAGGTCGTCGCGGATGTGCCTCGCCTGTTCGAACGCCGCCAGCGCCGACGGGTCGAGGCCGAAATCGGCGCGCCATTTCCATGGCTGGCTGGCGGTGTCGACATAGCTGATCAGGTGGTCGTTGATGAAGGCGTCGATCAGGCCGGACGGTCCGAACAGGCGGGCGAAGTCGCGGACATTGACGTCGACCGCGCTCTCGGGGCTGAACGGATAGCGGTTGTCGAGCGCCGCCTGGCAGAACGGCAGGATATCGGCGCGCCAGATGGCGTTGAGTTCGTTGGTGACGGCCTTTTGCGTCAGGCCGCTGGTGTCGCCGGCGATGCCGCCGAGCCAGTCGTCGATCGGGTCGGGCAGGATCTGCGCCTGCCTGGCGACAGCTCCGGTGAGTTCGGCGAGGCCGCCCTGCTTCTTGATGGCATCCTGGGGATCGGGGTTGGCGGTGACAGTCTGCAGCACATTGGAAAGCGCCGTCAGGGCCACCACCGCCGCGTCGAGCGCCGGCGGCTGGCCATCGACCTCGGCGATCGCGCCCTTCAGCCGCTTGAAGTGTTCGGCCACCAGGCTGCCGGTAAGGTCCACCTTGTCGGCGGAGCCCGCGCGCGGCAGCAGCTTTGCCCCGGTCTTGACGACCTTGCCAAGCTTGCCGAGCTTGCCGAGCAGTTTCGAGCCGCCCTTCGCCGCCGCCTTGTCGTCGGCCGGTGCTTCATCGGAGCGGGTGAGGTCCGTCTCCTGAACCACAGCCGTCAGCAGACGCTTCAGCGCGGAATCGGCGCTTGAAAGGTCCTTGAGGTTCTCGCTGGCGACATTGAGGTCGGTCAACGGCGCGAGCCTCATATCGCGCAGGAAGCTGTCCCATTGCGCGATGTAGTCGTCGTAGTAGAGCTTCAGGATGTCCTCGGACAGCGCCGAGACGGAGGTCTCGGAATTCTCCGAGCAACCGCCAGCGAACACCGCCCGATCCAGTGCCGCTTGGGCGGCGACGTCCTCGACCCGGTCGAGAATGGCATCGTGGAAGCCGGCATAGGTGAAGGCGCCGGCAACGCCGACGCGCAGCGTCTTGTCGGAGCGGCGGGCAAACACCTTGGCGCCGTTGGGGCCGGCGAAATTGGCCGGGATCCATTCCTTCACCGCGGCCACTTCCGGATCGGCCAGCAATTGCTTGTAGGCGCGCGCCGGCAACGAGATCGTGCAGACCGTTTTAAGCGCCTCGGCGACCAGCTCCTTGTCCGGAGCGATGTAGCTGTCATCGACCGCCATGCGCCGGATCGCGGCCAACTGGTGCTCTTCCGCGTCCGGGCTCGGGAAAGGCGGCGCCGGCGCGAATTCCGGCAGGCTGTTGACCCACCAGTTCTGGGCGAAGTCGGTGTCCATCTGAGACAGGCCGGTCATCATGCGATAGGTCTTCAGCGCCCCCAGCATGAAGTCAGGGTCGCGGATCTGCCGCCACATGGTCGCCTCGAGCAGCGCGACCATGTGCGGCTCGAGCACGTTGCGCAGCGCGTGGTCGTAAGCGTCCGCCTGCGCGCGCATCAGTTCCGGCGAGGCCGACGGTCCCAGGAGGTCATGCGGCGCGTCCGGCGGCGCGGTTCGCGCATTCGTGACTTCGTCCATGGCGGCCAGCGCGCCATCGATGGCCGGCTGCTCCACCGACGCCGGGGCGGCGGTGACAGCGGTCAGCGGGTCCTGCAGCGCCTCGAACTGGCCAGCCTGCGCGGCGATCGCATTGCGGTTGTCGTAGTAGGACCAGGTGAACAGGCCGGCGGCCAGCAAGGCCGCCGCCGCGCATGCGGTGGCCGCGCCACGCCAGATCCAGGCGCGGCGGCGTTGCGCCAGCGGGTCGAACGTACCGAGCCCGGCTTCCTTGAAGATGACCTCAGTCAGCAGGTTCCTCAGGAAGAAGCTGCGCTTTTCGACGCGTGGCGCCGGCATGGCGCGGCGCGGAGGCAGCCCGAACGATGAGGAAAGGGCTGCAGTCAACCGGTCGATGGGCGCCCCTTCCTGCGTCGCCGACGTCAGATAAAGGCCGCGCAGCCAGGCGGCCTCTTCGTAGCGGCTTTCGCCGAACATCGCCTCGATCAGCACCTGGATCGGCTCGGAAAGGCTTGCGAGCTGGGCGGGGAAGCGGAAGATCTCGGCGCGTGCGGCGAGCTTGTCTTCGTCCTCCAGGCGCGGCACCAGGCGCCGCTCGAGCTCGGTCGCCAGCGTGGTGATTTCGCGCTCGACGGTCTTGGCGTCGACGCGCGCATCGAGCGGGAAGGTCGTCCCCCACACCTGTTCGCGCGATGCCGTCGACAGGCCGCCGAAGAATGCCTCGAAGCCCTTGATCAGATCGGCCTTGGTCAGCATCAGGTAGACCGGAAGGCGGATTTCGAGCCGGTCGTTGAGTTCGGCCAGCCGGCGGCGGATCTTGCGGCCATGCGCCTTGATGGCTTCGTCGCCCTCCGAAAGCGTGTCGATCGAAAGCGCGACGATCACGCCGTTGAGGGCGCGGCGGCCCCGATGCTTCTTCAGAAGGTCGAGGAAGCCCAGCCATTCCGCCGCGTCGACGTCAGGCTGGCTCTCCTGCTGGACATAGCGGCCGGCGGTGTCGATCAGCACTGCGTTCTCGGAGAAGAACCAGTCGCAGTTGCGGGTGCCGCCAACGCCCTGCAGGTCGTCGGTGAGATCGATGGGAAAATTCAGCCCGGACTGCCGCAAGGCTGTGGTCTTGCCGGTGGCCGGCGGCCCGACGATCACGTACCAAGGCATCTCGCGCAGGAACTTGCGCCCGCCGAGCTTGCGGCGCTTCAACTCGGCCATCACCTCGCCGAATTTCGCGCCGACGGCGGCGACGTTCTCCTCGCCTGGGGTAAGCTGCTTCTCCGCCGCTGGCGCCGCGATCTCGGCGACGAACATGCGGTTGGCGCGGATCGCGCGGCGCTGGGCGAGGATCAGCCAGATCAGCCACAGGATGATCAGCCCCGCGATCATGGCGATGCGCACATTGTCGGAATCGAACGGTGAATAGGGGCCAACCTGGACGATCGGGCCGAAGATCCAGATGACCAGCGACAGTAGCGCGATGCCGATCAGCGTCCAGAGGAAGCGCGAGGTGAGCACGGCCCAGAGGAAGCGAAAGATGAACATCTCAGAGCCTCTTCTCGACCAGTACCTCTACGCGCCGGTTGAGCGCCCGGCCCTCGCGTGTCGAGTTGTCGGCCACCGGATCGGTCTCCGCGCGCCCTTCGGAATGGATGCGCTCCTGCGGCACGCCGGCCCGTACCAGCAAGTTGGCTATGGTCTCGGCCCGCGCTTCCGAGAGCCGCTGGTTGCTCGACAGCGGGTTCGATCTTTGCAGACGCACGTTGTCGGTGTGGCCGACGACGGTGATGTCTCCGATCAGCTCCTGGTTGGCGAGAATGACCTTGGCGATGGATTCGACCAGCGGCTCATAGCCTTCGGTCAGCGTCGGCCGTGACGACTGGAACAGTTCGGGGTTGGAGGCCTGGATGACCAGCTTGGCGAGCGACACGCTCTCGGTGCCGCTCAGTGCCCCCTTGAGGTCGTCAGGCGCTTCGGCCTTGAATTCCGGCAGCAGCGCGAAATCGACTGGTTCCGGCGCAGGCGGCTCCGGCGCGTCGACCTTTGGCGCGGCGCGCGTGATGTCGGCGCGTTCAGGCGGCGGCAGCGCGCGGACGAGCGCCGAGAGTTCCACCGCCTGGCTGCTCAGTCCCATCGAGAGCCCGATATGGACCAGGGTGGCGATCACCGCCGCGGCGAGCGCCATCACCCAGATCGGCACGATGAAGCGCTGCGGCTCGTCCGAGGCATTCACGCCTTTCCAGTTCGGCGACAGCGGCGCGCCCTCGGCGTCGGCATCGCGCAGGAAGCGCGCCGCCGCCACGCGAACGGCGTTGAGCGAACGGTCGCCGGAGCGGCCCGGCACACGGTATTTGCCGCGGAAGCCGAGTGCCAGGCACTGGTATTGCAGCTCCAGCAATTCGCGATCCCGGTTCGGGTGCCGTTCCAGTTCGTCGAGACGCGTGAAGAACTGCGTGCCGGCATCGACGTCGCCGCGCAGCATGACCACCAGCGGCTGACGCGGCCACACGCTGGCGCCGCCCCATGGCGTGTTGAGCGCGAGGTCGTCGAGCAGCGCGGCTACCGCCCAGGCCGCCTGATCCGCCCGCTCCAGCGAGGAGCCGGTCTGCATGGCGGTGTCGCGTGCCCGGACCAGTTCCTCGAGCAGGCGCGTGCGCAAGGTTTCCGGGTTCTCCGGCGCCAGGGCGCTTTCGAGCTCGGGCGCGAATTCGAGCAGCGGCGCAAAGGCGTTGATGAGCGCATTGGGATGGGCGCGCGAGCGCTTGACCGGCGCACCCGTCAGCATCGGCGTCATCGGCCGCGGCATCTGGGCGCCGGTCAGCCTGATGCGCGTGCGTTCGCGATCCTCCGACAGTCCGAAAGGATCATCCCGGCTCATGATCTCACCTGTTCACCGAATAGCAGTCGACTTGCGGCTCGCTCGGCAAGACACCGGAAACGCCGATGACGAAACCGGGGGCGTCGAGCAGCGAGGCCCAGTGCTCGCTCTTCTGATCGAGCTCGAGGCACAGCCGGTCGCCGTCGTAGGGGATTTCGCGCGGCTGCGAATGGAGCGGCTTCAGCGGGATGCCGGGCAGGCGTGATTTCCACAGGCCTTCGAACTGGTCGGCCGAGCCGACCGTCGCCTGGTTGACGAAGATCTTGCGCAGCGCATCTTCCGACAACTCGGACCCGACCCGGATGACGATGCGGCTCGCCACCAGCAGCTTCGGGTTGTCGATGCGTATCTTCCAGACGTTGGTCGAGTGTCGCATGACAGGCAGGGCGCGCGACTTGGGCTCGATGTAACGCAAGCTCAGGATGAGCGAGCGCAAGGCATCGGCCAGCGCCGTATAGGCGGGGCCGGGAGCCATGTGGTCATAGGCCGGCAACTCGCCCAGCCGTCGCGAGCTGGAGCCGTAGGTCGCCATTTCGCCGGCGAGGCCGGCAAGCTCGAGGTAGAGCTCGGCCGGGTGAAAGACGTCCTGCGCCAGCATATGCGCCAGCCGTGGGCGCGCCGCGTTGGCAAGGTGGAGCATCAAGAGGTCTTCGACGCTGCGCCCTGGTCCGCCCATCACCATCTTGCCATGCGCCTCGGCGATCTGGTCGAGGCCGGTGACGACTTCCAGAAGCAATTGCCGGTACCAGGCCACCGCACCCGTGATCAGTGTCGGCGGCAGGAACGTTTCGTCCAGCGAGACGCCGCCATCGGCCCGCACGCCTTTGACATCGGCCACGGGCAGGGCGGTGTAGCCGCCAACCGACTTGCCCGGCGCAAGCAACAGCGCCTGGGGCCGGGCGATCTCGATTTCCTCGGGGTCCGCCCCCCCTTGCACTGCGTCACGGACCGAAACGATCCGGCCGTGATAGCGCGCGCCTGTGGATGCGGCGTGCGCCGGATCGAAGCCGACGCCTCCTGGTGGTTCGAGCGGCAGCGCGACCAGCACCGGCCCGGCGCCGGTGTCGGCGGTGACCGGCAAGGGGCGCGGCGCGTCCATCATCTCGGGAATGGAGAAGGGGGTTCCATCGGGGAAGATGCCCCGCGCCGACACAATGCCGATCTGGCCGGCGTCGAGCAACGACTGGTCCAGGGTGAGCTGCTGGAAGCCGAACGTGTGGAGCTGCCCGGCCTGCAAGGCGCCGCGAACGGTCGCCTCGAAGAACCGGTCCTGCTGCTGGAAATGCTGGGTCCTGAGAAACAGGCCCTCGGACCATAGCACCCTGTTTGCATCGCTCATGCCGTTACTCTCTGCACGGAGCCACTTCCTGTCAGGCCGCTAGGCGGAGATACCACCGCTGCCGAGCGTGACGTTGATGGTCAACTTGGACCCAGGCGAGACCGACTTGGTCGTGCGCCAGTTCCTCCCGCCAGGTTCGCGGATCAGCGCGACGAAGCCGAGCGCCGTTGCGTTCGGTTCGACCGTGATGGTCTTGGCCGCGGTCTTTCCCGGCGCGACCGAGATCGTGTCGGATCCGATCAGGTCGGCCCCGAGCGCGGACCCCGCATCGCCCTGCAGCGCGAAATAGTCGGCCGAATTGAACTTGCCGGTGCTGCTCAGCCGCATCACCAGGACCGTCACCGGTCGGTCTCCGCCGCCCGGCCCCGGGTTCATGCCGGCGCCGCCGCTCACATTGACGGTGACCACCGATGGTTTCGGCGGGCCGCTCTGGCAGGCCGAAACCAGCCCCGTGGCACCAAGGGCAATGATGAATTCGCGTCGATCGATCATGTCTCACTCCTCCTCATATGCATCCCTAAAATCAGCGCCGACTTCGCCAAGGAAGGTCTTTTCCGCGCTCTCGGCGATATCACGATGACGTTTCTGGTAGAGCTCCCACAGCTTGGCGCCGCGCCCGCCCGAAAGCAGCGTGCCGATCGCGGAATTCGATTTCAGCTCTTCCTCGATCGCCGCCGGGTCGAAGCGGTCGACCATCTGGCGAAGCGCTGCCTGCACGCCGCGCCAGGCGCGCACGTGATGCTGCGCCAGATCGCGGATCGCGTCCGAGATCGCCGCCTCGCCGTCAAGAAATCCCGGGCTGCGTTCCGCGATGATGGTCACAATGGCGTCGTCGACCGTCGGCAGGAACTTGAGCGGATTGACCTCGGAGGCGCCAACCATCGTCTGGGCGACGCGCGCGTTTCCCTTTTCCTCCGAGCGCTTGCGCAGAAGCTGCATCAAACCTTCCATCATCAGCCGGTACTCGCGGCCGAACTTCTCCATTTCGGCGATCGCGTCGCGGCCGGGGAAATCGGCTTCCTCGACCCCCATGCCGCGCAGGAATGCGGTTCGAAGCGCCGAGTCCGACTGTGACGGCGTCGCTGCTGGCGCGCGGGCCGGCCTCGAGCCGGCAGTCGCACGCGGCGGGGGAGGGGGCTCGGCTGCCTGCACCGGCGAATCCCATGGATTTGTCGGCTGTGGTCTTTCGGCGGCGCGTTCGCGCTGGGCCGCCGGCCAATCGCCATTTGCCGGACCGGAGGGCGCCGCCGGTCCGAAGCCGAAATCGTCTCGGATGGGCGACGGCTTTGCCGGAACGGGTTCGGCCATGCCGTTGAGGGATGACACCGGATCGAGGCTGAACGGGTCGTCGAAGGCTTGAGAGCTGCCCTGGTTTGCGTTGGCACGTTCGAACGCCCCCGGCAGCGGCTGCTCGAACGGGTTCGGCAGCTCGGCCGGGCGCGGCCGTCGCGGCTCTTCTTCGGCCCTGGCCGAAAAGAAGTCGTCGTTGCCGATGCTCACCGGCGCGCGAGACGCCGGCGGCGACCGTTCGGCGACAGGCTGGCTGGTCGCCGGCTGCTGCATGGCCGGCGCCTGCAGGTCGACATAGAGTATGTAGTCGCCCAGCCTCAGCCGCATGCCGCTTTGCAGGCGTGCCGACCTGCCGGCGCCTAGCGGGCTGTCGGAATCGTTTATGAACAGTCCGCTGCTCGACGTGTCGGTTACGAAATAGCCATCCTGCCCGCCGGTGATCTTGCAATGGGCGCGCGAGACGAACATGTCCGGATCGTCGATCTGCCAGCCGGCGTCGGCGCTGCGGCCGATCACCAGCTCGCCCTCGTCCAGTCGGGTCTGCCTTACCGCCTGGGTGCGTGGCCCTTGCTCCAGCGTCAGCAGCAGACTCATGCCGCGACCTCCGCTATCTCCGGCCGCCATCCGACGATCGTGCGCAGCCGCAGATCGTCAGCATCCCCCCTTTCGGCGGGCCGCGCAAGCCAGGCGGTCCGGCCAAGCTGGACGGTTCCGACGCGAGGCGGCGGCACGGCCTCGCGAGCGAGCACGATGCGAAGGTCGACGTCTAGCGTTTCCCCGATCATGTCGCGAACCGCGTGCTTGAACAGCGCCAGCCGCCCGCTGCCCGGCAGGAACGACTTGAAGTCCTCAAAACCGAGGGGGCCGACGCGAAGCTCGATCCTGCTCTGGCGGTTGAAAACGCGCGGACCGATCGTCGCCCCGCGGCCGAGGGCCGCGTAGGCCTTGGCCAGGCGGCTCTGCAGCGCGGCCGGCACCGATATCCAGGCGGCGATGAACTCCTTTACCTGCACCGGCACCCTGAAGGCTTCGGCAAGATACAGGGTGAGCCGTTCCGGACCGTCGACCTGGCTGGCAAGCGAAGCGGCCTGGCGCAGCTTGACGGTGTCGAGTTCGGGGTCCTGGGTGCCGGGAAGGCCAATACCGGCCATCGCCTCGAGCATTGCGCGGACGCGGCCGCCGACCGCGCGTTCGACCTGCACTCCCGGGTGCGCATCCGCCCAGGCCCGGTAATACAGGGCAATCATGCGATGCTGGAGGATGTTGACGAAGTCCACAAAGGTCGTGTCGCTGGTCTGCCTGGCTTCGGCGCCGGTGAACCAGCGCTGCGACAGGCGATCGAGCACCCAGCGCGTCATGTGCAGCGGCAGAGGGCCTTCAGGTCCCATCAGGCCGAGATTGGCGATAGTGACCCGCGCCGGCGCGTTGTCGGTCGCTTCGCGGAACTCCGTCACATCCCTGGCCGAGAAACTCAGGCGCACATGCTGTCCGAGCCTTGCCGGCTCGCGATCCAACCGGCCGGAATGGCCGAACAGGCCGCCCCTGCGTTCGAGCCGGCGCAGCAACTCGAAGAAGTCGAACGCTTGGGACAAGCCCTCGGCCCGGTCCTGTCCGATGCTGTCTAGATCAGGTAGCGATTGCCGGGCGTCATCGGCCATGGCACATCCTCCTGCTTCTGCAGCAGCCGCGTGCGGGTCCGCACAAAGCCGTTTATTCCGGCGTGGCGGGCAAACAGCCGTGCGAGCAAGGCCGAAAGCAGCAGCGTGCTTTGTCCCGCGAGCACGGACTGGTCCACATGCAACGTCACTTCCGTGCCCCGCCCGAAGCACATCGGTCCGTCGATCTGCAGCCGTTCGATGACCGGACGCGAGTCGATGCGCACGATCGAATGCACGTTGCGGGCGAGACCCGGATCGCCGCGGTCGGCATAGAGGTCGAGCAACGCATGCAGCGGATCGACGCCGCGGCCTTCCTTGGCAAGGCTGAGGAAATTGAGCCCAAGCTGGGCAATCAGCCGCCAGGCGAGATTGTCGGCCCTCGATTCACCCTCGGCGCCTGCCGGCAGCGCCGCCGGGATCGCCGGCTGCGGTGGACGCAACGCGCCGATGAGCCTGACCGCCTCGACCGGATCGCCCGTCTCCAGCGTCAGTGTCGGAGTGTCGTCGAGGATCGGCAGGTCGCGATTGGTGCACAGCGCCATGACGTCGAGGCGCCGCAGCGGCCGGTTCGTCGGGCTTGTGACCGGACGCGAAACGGCCAGGAAGACATCGTCCCCGGTGTAGGAGGTCCGGGTCAGGCCATCGCGCCGCTCATCTTCGGTGGCCCGGCGCGGCCGGCGCTCGGTGGAATAGACCCAGCCGCTGCCGCGGTTTTGCCCCAGGCTGAAGAGCTCGGGTATTTCGGCGTCGCTGCCTTCGCTCTCGGCGTCCTCGACACGCGTGACCCGATAGATTTCGAAGTCGCGCGCCCGCGTACGGTCGGCATGCAGCACCTGCCGCGTGCGGCGGGGATCGAGCTCGACGACGTTGCACTCGCGCTCGAAGAGATTGATGATCGGGGTGACGAAGAGCTCGAAATCGGCGGGCGTGAGATCGGCAAGCTCAGGCGTGGGCCGCCGGAACAGGAAAATGATCTCGAGCCCGCCATCGCATTTGCGCACAACGGGCTTCAGGCCGGACACCCGCACATAGTGGAAGCGTTCGGGCATCATGAAATATTCGCGCAGCAGGCGGTACCCTTCGAATGTCGGACGGGTACGCGGCATCAAAGCTTCGTCGTCGCGAATGCCGACCATTTCGGGTTCCGGCAGCGGCGATATCGGATTGGTCTTGCCCTCGGCGCGTGCGCCAACCGCCGAACAGGCGCCGAAAATGGCGTCGAAAATCAGCGGCGCCTTGCTGCGGCCGGCAAGATAGAGATCAAGCCGGTCGAGCTCGAGTTCGTTGAATTTGCCTTTGCCGGTGCGGGTGAGCGCGATGCGCAGCGCCGCTTGGCCGGCCACGCCGCCGATCGGCCCGATGCCGGCCGCAGCCAATCCGCTGCGATCCTGGAAATAGCTGACCGAGCTGATCGCGATCGGCCACAGCGTGATCTCCTGCGCGGTGGTGAAGGTGCAGCGTGTCGACAGGCCAGGCTGCAGGCCGGAGACCAGCCGTGTGTCGCGCTTGACGACATGGCCCGCGATCATCGCCTGGACCTGCTGGCCGGGTTTCAGCACTGCCATGGCGGTCGCCGGCGCCGGCGTGACCAGATCGGGATAGAGGACGTCGAGCACGGCGCGTGAAAACCGCGAGCGCTCGGCATCGACTTTCAGCCGCGTGCGCGCGGCAAGAAAGGCAACCCCGTCCAGCAGACGCTCGACATAGGGGTCCGGACACGGCACCGTATCGAGCGAAAGGTTGCGTGCTATCGCCGGATGCATGTCGGCGAATTCCGCGGCGAGCCCGCGGATATGGGTCAGTTCTTCCTCGTAATATTCTACGAAGACCCGATCCATCTCAGCTTTCCCCGAATTCGGTCCGCGCCAGACCGTTGTCAAGATTGATCGTTGTGCGAAGGCGCAGCCGTTCCGGCGTCGGCGTCATGATCAGCACTGCGTCTATCTCGATCTTCAGACCCACAGTCTTGTCGCCGAGGGTTACCGTGACGGTCGTCGCGCTTTCCTTTAGGCGTGGCTCGAACGTGGCAAGCACCGAACGGATCTCGCGCGCCAAAGTATCGCGGTCGAAGTCCCGCGACGAACGGCCGGAGAAGGAAGGCACGCCGTAATTGATGACGCTTCGGCGCACTTCCGGAAAATCAGCCAGCGACGGCGGATCGTCGATCGCCTGCTCGCGCTCGAGATCGGAAAACAGCGGAACGGATTCGAAGCGCTCGGTGTTGAACAGGGCCTCGATGTCTCGCCGCACGGCCTCCCTCAGCACGCGCGCCGACACCACCACACCGCGGCTTTCGATCTCGGCACGGTGCTCGTCCTGAAAGATCAGCCGGTGCAGGCGCCGCTTCTGGTCCGGTGTCAGCTCCGCATCGGCGTCGATCGCCCGCGCGCTCCCGGCAAGAAATGTCTCCAGCCGTTCCGCGCCAAGCTCGTCCTGCAGGAGCTTGCGCAGCCCGTCTATCTCGGAGGTCAGCCCGGGCAGGTCGTTGACGAGGCGGTCCCAGAGAGAGGGCTGGACCGCCTCGCGCGTCGCTCGCGAACTGCCGGCAAGCCGCGGCTTGTTCGCGCCGGGCCGCCGGACCTCACTTGCCGACATAGACATCCATTTCGATTTCGTCGTCCTTGTCGTAGACGAACTTGATCTTCTTGTAGGCGAAGCTGACTTCCTCCTCGATCAGGTCTTCCTCGTCCTCGGCCTGCGACATGTCGTATTCCATGATCGAGGCGTCGGTGAGCGTCACGACCAGATAGTCGCTCGTCTCGCCGTCAATGGTCCGGCGCGCGGAAAACACCACTTCGTCGAGAGCCTTGTTCTCGAACAGCGCCTTCTTCAGATAGGGCGAGGACTTGTCGTAGTGCTTGGTGAACTTGATCATCCCCAAGGCCACACGACCGCGGCGCGAGAGCGAATTCGGATCGTACGGCGCGACCATCTTGTAGTCGACACCATGGATTTCGATCTCGTCCTCGTGGCCGTCTCGTACGCTCGGACCCTTGATATCCGGAACTTTCAGGAAGCCATCGATCTTCACAGGCATTGTCTTTCTCCACCGCTCTCAAACGAAACAAGATCACATTGCTGCAGTTCAACCCTTCACTGACGGGAGTTCTGACACCAGCCGGAGCGAAGCGTTGATGCCCTCCAACTGGTAGTGCGGGCGCAGATAGAAGCGGGCGTTGTAGTAGCCCGGCCGGCCCTCCACGCTGTCCACCTGCACCTCTGCCGCGGCAAGCGGGCGCTTGGCGCGCGCCTTGTCGTCGGCGAAGGCCGGGTTGGCCAGCACGTAGCGGTTGATCCACTCAGTCAGCCAGATCTGCATGTCCGAGCGCTCCTTGAACGACCCGATCTTGTCGCGCGCGATCGCCTTGAGGTAATGCGCGAAGCGCGACACCGGGAATAGGTAGGGCAGGTTGGCGCTCAGCCGTTCGTTCGACTGCGCATCGGGATCGACCAGGCGACCGGCGCGCGTCTCGTCATCCTGCAGCGAATGGGCGCCGATGAAGGCCGCGAGGTCGGTGTTCTTCCGGTGCAGGATGGGCATCAGGCCGAGCTTGGCCAGTTCCGCCTCGCGGCGGTCGTCGATGGCCACTTCCGTCGGGCACTTCATCGCGATCGACCCGTCGTCGGTCGGGAAGGCGTGCACCGGCAGGTTGAGCACCGTACCGCCATTCTCGACGCCGCGGATCTGCGTGCCCCAGCCATAGAGCTTGTGGCTGCGGTTGATGTTGACGCCCATCGGGAAGGCGGCGTTCATCCAGACATATTTGTTGTGATCGCCCTGCACCTCCTCCTCGAAGGTGAAGCCCTTCACCGGGACGGTCTCGGTGCCGTAGGGCAGGCGTGCAAGCACGCGCGGCATGGTAAGGCCGATATAGCGCGCGTCCTCGCTCTCGCGCAGCGACTGCCACGAGGCGTAGGCCGGATTGGACACGATCATCTGCAGGTCCTGCGGGTTCGGCAGTTCCTGCCAGCTGTCCATGCGGAACAGGCGCGGCGAGGCGGCGGCGATGAAGGGCGTGTGCGCGGAAGCGCAGATGCCCGAGATGTTGCGCAGCAGGCCGACGTCGCGCGGATGGTTCGAGAATTCGTAGGCGCCGACGATGCAGCCTATCGGCTCGCCGCCCAGCATCGAATACTCGTCCGTGTAGACCTTCTTGAAGATCGGGCTCTGATCCCACATCTGGCCTTCAAAATCTTCGAGCGTGTCGGCCAGCTGCTCCTTGGAGATGTTCATCACCCGGATCTTGAGGTGCTTCGCATCGGTCTCGGTGTTGTTGATGAGATACCAGAGGCCGCGCCATGTGCCTTCCATCTCGCGCACTTCCGGCGCGTGCAGGATCTCGTTGACCTGCGTGGTCAGCATCTTGTCGATGCCGGCGATCAGCGACTTGATCGACTTGATAGCGTTGGACGAAATGGTGGTGGTCTCGGAGCGGGATTGCGCCGCCAGCGCGAGATTGCGCACAAGCTGCTGCAGCTTCTCGCTGTCGTCCTTCTTGACCTTGAAATCCTTCTCGAGGAGCCCGCTGAATTCTCCGAGGTCTATGGCTTCGGCCTCGGCGGTGACGGCGGCTGTCTTTTGCTGTTCGGCCATGATCATTCCCCAACCTTGTCGTCGTCAGACATTGCCTGGCTGGCGATCTTGCTCAGAAGCGGCTCGTTGTTGAGCAACTGCGCGATGCGCTTTTCGGCGTCGACACGGCCATCCATGAAGCCGAGCAGTTCCTCGAGCTGGCGCCGCATCTTGAGGATCTCGGCCAGTTGCGGGACCTGCTCTGCGATCTTGTCCGGCGCGAAGTCGCCCATCTTTGTAAAGGTGAGGTCAAGCGCGAGCTCCTCGTCCTTCTCGGCGCCTTCAGCCTGGGGCAGCGTGTTCTTCACCCGTGCCTTCACGCGCGGCCCGAGCGCCTCCATAAATTTCGGGAAGCGGTTGGCGTCGGTCTCGACGAAGGAACGGTCCAACAGCGATTTTGAAGCTTCCCTGGTCTGCGAGGCGCCGGAAAGGTCGGCCATCACGCCCATGACGAACGGCAGTTCTATCGTCGTCGGGCTGCCGTAGGTTTCGACGTCATAGGCGATCTGCACCCGTGGCGCGCGATTTCGTTCGATGACCTTCGCTTTGCTTTCGGCTGGCATGTGTTGCTACCTTTCATCCTTCTGGGCCGTCTTCTTGGCATCGGGAACGCCGGCCAGAAGCCGGAACTCCTTCAGCCCCGACGGGGCGAGATCTTCCATCAGTTCAACAAAATCCATGTGCACCATGCGGCGCACACGGCGGGCGAGATGCGGGATCGGGCTCGACGGCTCGGTGCGGTCATAGAAGGCGACGACAAGGTCGAGGCATTTGACCACGTCATCGCGCGAGGAAATCCGGTCGGGCAGGCCGGTGCTCTGTTCCGCGTGGCTTGCGACACTTGCCATCGTATCGGCTCCATGACCGTTTCGGACGGGCGTTGCCGGTTCCGCCGGCTGCGGGGAGGGTTTCGCCGCGCCGTTCGCCACCGCGCCGGCAGCCGAATTGCGCTCCAGCGTCGTCTGCAAACGCTGCAGGAACCGTTTCAATTCCGGAACGGCGGGGCCGTTGCCCTCGATGCGGGCGTTGAGCGCGGTCTCGACGGCATCGAGGGCCGCGATCGCCGCGCGGGTGTCGTCCAGCAGCGAGGTCATCACCTCGCCGGCCTGATCGGCCTGTGCGGCGCATCCGCTTCGCACCCGGTTCAAGAGCTGGCTGTGGGCGGTTGCCAGTGCCGCCTTTTCGGCCGTGTTCAAACCCGACGCGGCCTCCTGCAGCATGACACGCTCGTCGAGCGCGCCTTGCTCCAGGTCGCGCCCGCTGATCGGCCCGATCGGGCGCGGCGCGAAAAAGATCATCTGCCGCAGGTTGGCCAGCAGGCCGTCCTGGCCGTTCTGGAGATCGAGCAGCGCGTTGATGCGACGCAAGGCGGCGTCGCGCGGCGTCGCGTTCGGCCGCAGGGCGGGATGCATCGTGTCCCAGTGCCGATCGAAGGTCTGCGCGATGAGGGTCAACCCCTGCGCGAGACCGGCAAGCCCTTCTTCATTGGCCAGAGCGCGCGTGACGATGACCAGCAGGCGCAGGTCGCGGCCACGCAAACGCAAGTCTGCGGCCTTGTCGAGCACGGATGCCCAGTCGACCGGAATGGTGGACTGGGAGGCAGGCCTGTTGCTGCCGTCATGGACCACCTTGACCTGGGGCTCGGTCAGGCGCTCCAGCTCATGGAAAGCCGGGTCGTTGCGCAAATCCTCACCTGACGGATTTTCACCGTTTAGAGGATTCAGCCAGAGTGCGAGATCAATCACACAAACCCCCAGCGAGCGGCCCTCAGACCTTGCGTGACGTAAGGTTATCACACTGCGTCACTTTATCACAATTCAGCGACCGCTCAAAAACTAACAGATGCTAAACGCGACCGTTAAGCGTTGCCGGACCGTGGCGCGGTTGTACGGCGCCGTATGTGAAATGCATCGCATAGCCGGGAGCAAATTCATGTTTGTTTGCTTGAGGATGCGGGATTTTTCCCGAAATCGGAAACGCCGGCCGAATCGGACATTTTCGCTGAATATCCATCACATGCTTTGTCAAGTTGCCGCTTATATGGCAGGGTACCGGTTGGCAGATTTCGGGAGCGGGTTCGATGGAACAGCGCCGGTCTTCGCAGAGCTTCAAGCGCAAGGAACTGGTCGGCAAGCTCAACCCCATCGGTGTGCGCGCCTTCAAGGCCGCGGCGGACGCCGCCAAGCTGCGCGGCAATCCCTATGTCGAGCTGGTCCACTTCATCCAGCAGCTGGTGCTGTCCGACCGCTCGGACGTGCAGATGATCATTGCTGAAGCCGGGGTTGATGGGAGCCGGCTGGCGGCCGACATGACCCGTGCCATTGACAAGCTGCCTTATGGCGCCACGTCGATCGAGGAATTCTCCGACCATATCTTCCACGCCATCCAGGAGGCCTGGAACCTGGCAACGCTGGAATTCGGCGTGGAGGAAGTTCGCAGCGGCCACATCATCCTTGCCTGCCTGAAGACGCCGGTGCTGGAGGGCCTGCTGTCGAAGATCAGCGGCGAGTTCGACAAGATCGATGCGGACGGCGTCGTCGCGCGCTTTGCCGACGCCACCGAAGGCTCACTCGAAGCCGGTGCCCCACCGGCCGCCGCGCCCGCCGAGACGCCGATGAAACGCGGCCCCGGCGGCGACTCGGCGCTGGCGAAATACGCCACCGACCTGACGCAGCGCGCCCACGACGGCAAGATCGATCCGGTGGTCGGTCGCGATCCGGAGATCCGGCAGATCGTCGACATACTGATGCGGCGGCGGCAGAACAACCCGATCCTGACCGGCGAGGCCGGCGTCGGCAAGACGGCGGTGGTCGAAGGCTTTGCCTTGCGCATTGCCCAGGGCGATGTGCCGCCAACGCTGCAGAATGTCAGCGTGCGCATGCTCGACGTCGGGCTGATGCAGGCGGGCGCCAGCGTCAAGGGCGAGTTCGAAAAGCGGCTGAAGGCGGTCATCGACGAGGTCCAGTCCTCCGAGACGCCGATCATCTTGTTCATCGACGAGGCGCACACGCTGATCGGCGCCGGGGGTGCCGCCGGAACCGGCGATGCCGCCAATCTCTTGAAGCCGGCGCTGGCACGGGGCGAGCTTCGCACCATCGCGGCGACGACCTGGGCCGAATACAAGCAGCATATCGAGAAGGATCCGGCGCTGACCCGCCGTTTCCAGGTGGTCAAGATCGAAGAGCCGTCGGAAGCGGTGGCCGTCCTGATGCTGCGCGGCGTCGCCGGCGTGCTGGAGCAGCACCACAAGGTGCAGATCCTGGACGAGGCGATCGAGGCGGCGGTTGCCTTGTCGCATCGCTACATTCCGGCGCGGCAATTGCCGGACAAGGCGGTCAGCCTTCTCGACACCGCCTGCGCCCGCGTCGCCGTCTCCCAGCATGCGACGCCGGCCGAGGTCGAGGACATCCTACGCCGCCGCCAGGCGCTGGAGGTCGAACGCGGCATCATCGGCCGGGAAGCGGCGATCGGCATCGAAGTGGCGGACCGGCAGGCCCGCGTCGAAGCCGGGCTGACTGAGACCGAGACAACGCTGGCCGCGGCGCAGGCGCGCTGGGACCGGGAGAGGGCTTTGGTGAGCGAAATCCTCGACCTGCGCGCAAAATTGCGCGGCGAGGGTGTGCCGCTCGACGAGGCAGCGGCTGAAGAGGCGCCCGCAGAGACGAAGAGCCAGGACGGCGCGGCAAAGGCGCCCGAGCAAAAGGCTCCCGAGAGCAAGACTGGCGACGGCAAGGCTGCCGAGACCAAGAACGCCAAGGCCCCGAAAGCCAAAGGGGCCAAGGCCGCAAAGGCCGAAACAGCTTCCGCCAAGCCGGTGGATGAAGCCGCCGCCGATCTGGCGCGGCTGCGCGAACTGATGGCGGAACTCGCGGCCGCGCAAGGCGAGACGCCGTTGATCCTGCCATCGGTCGACCGCAACGCCGTCGCCGCCGTGGTGCAGGACTGGACCGGCATCCCGACGGGGCGGATGCTGTCCAGCCAGACCGAGAAGGCGCTCAAGCTCGCCGTCACTTTGTCAGAACGCGTGGTCGGCCAGGATCATGCAATGGAAATGATTGCCAAACGCGTGCAGACAAGCCGCGCCGGGCTCGGCGCGCCGGAAAAACCGGTCGGCGTCTTCCTGCTCTGCGGTCCTTCTGGCGTCGGCAAGACCGAGACCGCGCTGGCATTGGCCGAAACGCTCTATGGCGGCGAGCAGAACCTCATCTCGATCAACATGTCCGAATTCCAGGAGGCGCATACGGTCTCGACCCTGAAGGGCGCGCCGCCCGGCTATGTCGGCTATGGCAAGGGCGGCATCCTGACCGAGGCGGTCCGCAGAAAGCCCTATTCGGTGATCCTGCTCGACGAGGTCGAGAAGGCGCATCCTGATGTGCACGAGATTTTCTTCCAGGTCTTCGACAAGGGGATGATGGACGACAGCGAGGGTCGGAGGATCGATTTCAAGAACACGCTGATCCTGCTCACCTCGAATGTTGGCTCCGAGGTCATCATGGACCGCACCAGGAACGGCACGGTGCGAGCCGGGCTCGACGATCTCGACACCGCCTTGCGCAGTCCGTTGCTCAAGGTTTTCCCCGCGGCCTTCCTCGGCCGGGTGGTGACCATTCCCTACTATCCGCTCTCGGATGCGATGATCGAGGCGATTACCCGCCACCAGTTCGCCAAGATCGCGCGCCGGCTGCGGGCCACCAATGATGCTGAGCTGGTGATCGGCGACGGCGTCATGGATCTGGTCAAGGCGCGCTGCACCGAGATCGAATCCGGCGGGCGCATGATCGACGCCATCCTCACCAACACCCTGCTGCCGGAACTGAGCCGCGGCGTCCTGAACCGTTCGCTCGAAGGCGAGAAGATGACGAAAGTGACCGTCGGCGCGTCCGCGGAAGGGTTCACCTACTCGTTCGAGTAAGCCTGTGGTGGCGGCGTGCCGGCGCGGTGGACGAGAAGCTTCGGATTTTCAAATGCCGGCGGCTCCCAACCGGATCGCGAATCTCTCCCGCCATCGCGATGGCGGGATGACCAGCGGCGTGTAGGCTACGGCGCCGCGCAGCATCATGCGTCTTCCTTCACCCGCCCGTGGCACGCTACATAGACGATGCTGGTCTGAAACGGCGGCTTTGCTTTCGGCCGGGCGGTTCAGGAACAAGGGTCTGCGGCATGACGGCATCGGCGAAAGATCTATCCTTGCGCGTTCCCATCGACGGCCGGCACCGCAAGATGCTGATCGATGGAAAGTGGCGCGACGCGGCGGGCGGCCGCAGCTTCGAGACACGCAACCCCGCCACAGGCGTGGTGATCGGCACCGTGCCGCGATCCGACGCCGGGGACATCGACCTCGCCGTCGCCGCCGCCCGCCGCGCCTTCGAGGGACCATGGAGCCGGTTCAAGCCGTACGAGCGCCAGCTTCTGCTGCTCAAGATCGCCGATCTGATGGAGCGCCATTGGGAAGAGATCGCGCTTTCCGATACGACCGACATGGGCATGCCGATCACGCGCACGCGGGCCAACAAGAACCGCGTGCTTGGCATGCTGCGCTTCTATGCCGGCATGGCCGCCTCCATTCACGGGCAGACGATCGGCAACTCGCTGCCCGGCGAGATCGTCTCCTACACCCGCAAGGAGCCGGTCGGCGTCGTCGGCGCGATCATTCCCTGGAACGCGCCCGCCGCCGCCTCGATCTGGAAAATCGGCCCGGCGCTCGCCACCGGCTGCACCATCGTGCTGAAACCCTCGGAAGAGGCGCCGCTGACGCCGCTGCTGATCGCCGAGATCATGCTGGAAGCGGGTGTGCCGGAGGGCGTCGTCAACGTCGTCACCGGCACCGGCGCCGAGGCCGGCGCGCCGCTGGCCGCCCATATGGATGTCGACAAGGTGGTCTTCACCGGCTCGACAGCGACCGGCCAAAGCATCCTGCGCGCCTCGGCCTCCAACATGAAGCGCGTTTCGCTGGAGCTTGGCGGCAAGTCGCCGGTGATCGTCTGCGCCGACGCCGATATCGAGCGCGCCGTGCCGGTGGCGGCGATGTCGGTTTTCGCCAATTCCGGCCAGATCTGCATCGCCGGCTCGCGGCTGTTCGTCGAGCGGCCGATCTACGAGGAGTTCGTCGAGCGGGTCGCCGCCCATGCGGCAACGCTCAGGATCGGCGACGGCGCCGATCCCGCGACCGAGATCGGGCCGCTGATCTCTCCCCGGCAGCTCGAGCGCGTCACCGGCTTTGTCGCGGACGGTACGCGCGAAGGCGCCAGGCTCGTCACCGGCGGCACGCGCATCACCGAAGGCGTGCTTGCTTCGGGCAACTTCATCACGCCGGGCGTGTTTGCCGGGGTGACCGATGACATGCGCATCGCCAGGGAGGAGATTTTCGGCCCGATCATCTCGGCGCTGCCGTTCGACACGCTGGACGAGGCTGTGCGGCGCGGCAACGATACGCCCTACGGGCTCGCCGCCGGCGTGTTCACGCGCGATGTCGGCAAGGCGCATCAGCTCGCCAACCGGCTCCGCGCCGGTTCTGTCTGGGTCAACACCTATCACGCTATCGACCCCGCGGTGCCGTTCGGCGGCTACAAGATGAGCGGCTACGGGCGCGAAGGCGGCACCGAGCATCTCGACGAATATCTGAACACCAAGGGCGTCTGGATCAGGACCGACTGAGCGCCGGGGCGGCTATTTCTGCCGGAAGGCGGAATGGAACGATGTCACCAGCGGGCCGAGGATGTAGTCGAGCGCGGTGCGCTCCTCGGTGACGATCATCACCGAGGCCGGCATGCCCGGATAGAGCGATATCTGAGGGGCGGCTGCCAGCTCGGCCGGATCGACCCTGATGTCGGCGACATAGTAGGGAAGGCCTGTCTTGCTGTCAGTGATGCGGTCAGCCGAAATGCGGGTGACGTGTCCGTGGATGATCGGTATCGAGCGCTGCTTGTAGGAGGTGAAGCGGACTTCGGCCGTCATGTCGGATCTGAGGCTCGATATGTCCTCGACACGGACCTGCGCCTGGACGATCAGCGAATTCTCAGTCGGCACGATATCGAGGATGGTCTGGCCCGGAGAGACGATCGCGCCGGTCGAGAAGACGCTGAGGTCCATCACCTGGCCGTCATAAGGCGCGCGCACCTCGGCGCGGTCCATGGCGGCCTGGGCCGCGAACATCTTTGGCACGAGATCGGCAAGGCTGGACTGGGTGTCGATCAGCATCGCCGAGAGCTTGGCCCGGCGTTCGTTGGTCAACTGGGCGATCTGGCTCTCGAGCTCCGCCTTGGTTTGCCGGCTGCCGGCGATGGCGCCTAGGTTCTCGTCGATCAGGCCCTGCAGGTCCGAGGCGGAGCGCTCGAGCTCGAGGATGCGCGGGCGGGTCGTCAGTCCAGCCTTTAGCAGCTTCGACAGGCTCGCCTTCTCGTCGACGGTCGATTGCAACTGGGCGCGATAGGAATCGACGCGGGCCTGCTTGCCTTCGATCTGCTCGCCGAGCTCGGCAATCCGCTTCTCGAGGATCTGCCTGGCGCCAGCCATTGACGCGCGCTGGCTTTCCAGATCGGCGACCTGATTGGCCATCGCGTCCTTGAGGTAGGTCTCGTGCTCGCCTGTGATATCCTTCGGGAAAGCGACCTCCTGGTTGCCGTTCAGCTCGGCCCGGATCCTGGCATCGGTGGCGCGCAACAGCGCGTATTGCTGGGCATAGAGATTGAACTCGGAGCGCAGCCTGGTGTCGTCGAGCAGCAGCAGGATCTGGCCCTTCTGGACGATATCGCCGTCCTTGACGCGGATCTCCTTCACCGTTCCGCCGTCGAAGTGCTGGAGGCTCTTGCGGTTGCCTTCCACCTTGACGACCGCATCGGCGAGCACGGCGCCGTTCAGCGGGGCAAAGGCGGCCCAGCCGCCGAAGACGCCGAAGAAGGCGAGGATGATCAACAGGCCGATCAGGACCGGCACCCGGATCGAATCCGGGGCCGGGATGCCGGCTTCGCCGGGCAGGCTGCGATAGATGAGGGCGCTGTCGCTCAAACGTCTCTCCCTTCACCGCTCATTGGGTTGCCACCGCTCTTGGAGCCTGGCGCTGATTGAGCAGCGCCACGATTTCGTTCCTCATGCCGAAGGCTTCGACGGCGCCATCGCGCAACAAGAGGATCTTGTCGACATTGGCGAGCGTCGAGGGGCGGTGCGAGACGATGATGACTGTGCTGCCGCGGCGCTTGAGCTCGATCGCGCAGTCGCTGAGCGCGCGGTCGCCGTCGGCGTCGAGGTTGGAGCTAGGCTCGTCGAGGATGATCAGGTTCGGCGTGCCGAACACCGCCCGGGCAAGGGCGATGCGCTGGCGATAGCCGCCCGACAGCACCGCACCGCCTTCGCCGATCTGCGTCTCGTAGCCCTGCGGCAGGCGGATGATCATGTCGTGCACGCCGGCGAGCCGCGCGGCCTCGATAACCTCCTGGTCCACATTGGTCTTGAAGCGGCCGATGTTGGCGGCGACCGTGTCGGCGAAAAGCTCGATATCCTGCGGCAGGTAGCCGATGTGGTCGCCCAGCGCGTCGCGGCCCCAGTGCGACATGTCGGCCCCATCGAGCCTCACCGTGCCGCGGCTGGGCTGCATGATGCCGGCAAGGTGCCTGGCCAGCGTCGACTTGCCGGCGCCTGAAGGGCCGACGATGCCCAGTGCCTCACCCGCCTCGAGCCGGAACGACACGTCGCGCAGCAGCACCTTCTGCTGGTTCGGAATGGCGAAACTCACCTGCTCGACCGAGATCCTGCCGGTGGGCTTCGGCAGGTTGAAAGACCGTTCGTTTTGCCCGCCGCCATCGACCAGCTTGCGAACCCTCGCAAGTGCGGCGCGCGCCAGGATCAGGCTGCGCCACAGGCCGACGATCTGCTCGACCGGCTGCAGGCCGCGGCCGAGCAGGAGGCTGGCGGCGAACATCGAGCCGGCTGTGGTCTGACGCTCGATCACCAGATAGGCGCCGAGGCCGAGGATGAGCGACTGCATGGTCAGGCGAAGGAAGCGGATCAGGCCAGACATCAGCGCGGCGCGGTCGCTGGCTTGCGCCTGGCGCAAGAGCGCAAGGTTGCGGTCGCGGCCCCAGCGGCGGATGAGGCCGTCGATCATACCCATGGCGCGAACGACTTCCGAATTCCGGAGGCTCATCTCGGTGAAATTGTAGTTGGCTGTCGCGATGTCGTTGGCCTGCTTCAGCGGCGTGCGCACCAGATATTCGTTGATCACCGCCATGGCGATGAGCAGAACCGCGGAGCCGAGCGCGAAGAAGCCCAGCCAGGGGTGCAGCAGGAAGATGATGGCGATGTAGATCGGCGACCAGGGCAGGTCGAACAGTGCGTGGATGCCGCTGCCGGTGATGACCTGGCGGAACGTGTCGAAGTCGCGGATCGGCTGGCTCTGCGAGGCGCCCTGCGACGGTGTTTCGACCGACGCTGCCAGGATCCTGGCCGAAAGCAGCCGATCGAGGCGAGCGCTGGCGCGGGTCAGGATCCAGGCGCGCACAAGGTCGAGGCCGGCCAGCGCGAGGAAGGCCGCCAGCAGCACCAGTGTCAGCATAACCAGCGTGGTCTGGCTGCCGCTGGTGACCACCCGGTCGTAGATCTGCAACATATAGAGCGGGGAGGCGAGGTAGAGCAGATTGATCGCCAGGCTGAAGGCGGCCGCGACCAGGAAATAGCGGCGGCACGCCCGAAGCGCGTCCTTCACGATCTGCGATTTGTTGTCGATGCCCAAAATGCCCCAGCGGAGAACCGCCCCCTGTCCAACTGTGTGCCCGAAACCGATACTACTCCTGATCGACCGGCCGGCCCACGCGGCCCCTTCCTATTCCTGCCGTAACCTTAATTCGTAAGCTGAATCAGATAACGGCAAGATGAGCTGAGCCGCGCATGTCCGCGCGGCTCAGCTGCTTGTTTCACACGACAAAGTCGCTCAAGTGAACCACCGTCCTGCCGGCGCCGTCGTCGGCAAGGGCGAAGCTGTTCGCATCGTAGACGCCAAGCAGATGGAGCGTGGCGTTGTGTGTGCCGTCGGTGACGGTCAGCGTCCCTCCGCTCCCGTCCTGGTCCACCTGGTAGGCGGCGGACGTTCCGGCGCCGAACGAGATATCGCCGAGGTCGATCTTGTCGTCGCTGGTCATGCCGCCGATCTTGCCGCTGAAGTCGAAGGAATCGTCCAGCCGCAAGATACCGGCGGCATCCGTGGCGAAGGTGACGTTGATGGACGAGGCCTCGCCGAACTCCAGCTGTGACAGGTTGCCGATGGTGGCGCTGCCGCTGCCGGTGACCTGGCCGTCGATGGTGACATTGCCGCCATTGGCCCAGATCAGCCCGGAATTGGCGAGCGCGCCGGTGATCATCAGGCCGCCCGAGCCCGTCGCTTCCAACGTGCCGGAGTTGACGGTGACGTTGTCGCCCGTGTCGATGACCAGCGCCTGGGTCCCGGTGGCAGCGATCGTGCCCTGGTTGTTCAGCGACAGTGAGCCGCCTCCCAACTGGCCGGCGCCGGAGATGGTGTTGTCGACATTGGTCAGGGTGACATCGGTGGCCGTGCCGGAGATCACGTTCCCGACACTGTCGGAGAGCACGATCTGTCCGCCGCCCTGCAGCGTTATGCCGTGCTGGATGAGCTGCAGGAGCGTATCGCCGCCGGTAGAGTCGAGCGAGATGAGGCCGGAGTTGTTGATCGTGCCGCTCAGCGGCAGCAAGGCGCCGTCGCTGATCGTCATGGTTCCGGCATTGTTGACCACCGGCGTCTGGTCGAAGACGAAATTGCCGTCGGTGAGCGCGCTGGAGTGGACGCCGTCAAGCATGATCGACTGGCCGTCGCCAAGCGCGATCACCGCGTTGCCGTTGGCGTCGTCAGCCATATGCGCCTGGACATCGGCGAAGCTCTGGAAGCCGGAATAGCCGATCAGGTCGATCTGGTCCGCGGCCGCGTCGAAGCTGTGCACGGTGTCGTTGCCGATCGGCTGCGAGAAGACGAAGAGATCGTTGCCGCTGGAGCCGGTCAGCACGTCGTCGCCCGACCAGGCGAAGATCGGCGAGCCGGGTGCATAGGCTTCGACATTGTCGGCGACCGAGGCGCTTCCCGTCGTGCCGTCGGCGTTGGTCCAGGTCATTGAGATGTCGAGCACCATGGCCCCTGCGAAGTCGGCTGGGGTGGTGACCGTCAGCGAATGCACATCGTTGGTCTGAATTGTCCACGTGCCGTCGCTGTTGTGCGTTGCGCCATCGACGGTCCAGCCAGCTGGAATCGCTGCGACTGTCACCGACACTGGCAAGTGGCTTCCGGTGGGATCGGCCAACGCCAGATTGATAGGCTCGCCTGCGATGCCGGCCGGCTTTGCTACACTTATGGTGATGGAATGGGAAACACTGGCGTTCGTGCCGTCACTTACTGTGACATTGACAACTCGCGGTGTCTGATCATGTGATCCAGTTTTGGTGTCTGCATATTGAAGTCCCTGGAGAATGGTTTGGTAGGTGGCGACTGTTGCCGCTCCACTGACTGACAGGACGCCCGTAGACGTATCATAGTTTACCGTCAGACCAGCGGCTGTCGCGGCAGAACTTGCGCTTAGCGTTAGGGACAAGAACTCTTTCGGGTTGCCGACTGCGTCATCCGGCCGGTTCGTCAATGTAGCCGTCAATGACGTCAACGTCGTGGAATCCGCATCCGAGATGGTCGCTGATCCTGCTATGGACGAAGGCGTGGTCTGTGAAGGGTAGCTGGCTGTCGCGTCGTTTCCGGCGCCGGGTCCATTGAGGTCCACAACCGGAGCCTGTCCTCCGCCGGTCACGCTGATCGTCGCCGTCGCCGTGGCGGTGTCGGTGCCTCCGTCTCCGTCCACCAGCGTATAGGTGACCGTCTTGGTCGTGGTGGCGCTGGTCGCGTTCGAATAGAGGATGTGGTCGGCAAGTGCCTGCGTCGCCGCCTGGGTGGCATTGGCATTGAGGGTGACGACCAGGTTCGTTCCGTTGGTGCCGCCACTGAACGTTCCAATGATGGTACCGCCATAGGTCACGTTGCTGCCGCTGACGCCGATCTGGCCAGCTGCGACGCCCTGGTTCTGGATCGTCAACTGGTCGGCTGATGTGCCGTTGGACGTAAAGGCAACGGTCAGCGAGCCACCGTTGAAGTCGGGCGAGTCCACGTCCGTCACAGTTGCCGAAGGAGCGATGGCGGCGGCGGCGGATCCGACCGTATAGTTGATGCTGGTGGATGTTCCTGCCGACGCGCTATCGAGATCTAGCACCGGCGCGTCGTTGACCGCGGTGACGTGGATGGTCGAGGTCGCCGTGTTGCTGTTGGCCGAACCGTCGTTCACCACGACCGTTATGCTGCGGTCCGTCGTGCTCGGATTGTCGCCCGAGTTGCTGAACACGATCTGATGCAGCGCCGTCTGGTAGGCGGCAAGCGTCGCCGAGCCAGTGAGCGTCAGCACGCCGGTGCCAGAGTTGTAGCTGGACGCCGTGATGCCGGCGGGCAGACCGCCATTGACGGCCAGGAGGTCGCTGGCCTGCGCATTGGTCAGCGTGATCGTGGCCGACGTGGCGTTGGTGTTGTCGAGGTCGCTGATGCTGACGTCGGTATCGGCAATCGCGACCGCAGAACCGTTCTCGGTGAAGGTCGCCTGGTAGTCGGCCCCGGTCTTCAGGCTCGAGTTGTTGGCATCAAGATCCAGCACCGGCGCGTCGTTGGTGCCGGTGATGGTGATGGCCACCGTCTGGGTGTCGGTGCCGGTGTGGCCGTCGTCGGCCTTGACCGTGTAGGTGAGCGTCAGTGTCTCGCCGGCGGCCAGGAAGTCGAAGGCCTGCGGCGTCGAGTTGAACGACCAGCCGAGGTTGCCGGCATCGCCCGGATTGGCGGCGATCGAGGGCGGCGAGACCGTCAGCATGCCGATGACGTCGGCCTGGGCCAGGCTGCCGGTGACGCCGGACAGCGCCACGGAGTCCACCGTCGGCGTCACCGTGTCGGAGAGGTCGGCGTCGTTGACCGTCAGCGTGCCGCTGGTGCTCAGCGGCAGGTTGGTCTCATTGAGGCCGGCCGCCGCGCTGTCGGCGGCGCCGACGCTGATGTCGGGGGCGTCGTTGGTGCCGGTGATGGTGATGGCCACCGTCTGGGTGTCGGTGCCGGTGTGGCCGTCGTCGGCCTTGACCGTGTAGGTCAGCGTCAGTGTCTCGCCGGCGGCCAGGAAGTCGAAGGCCTGCGGCGTCGAGTTGAACGACCAGCCGAGGTTGCCGGCATCGCCCGGATTGGCGGCGATCGAGGGCGGCGAGACCGTCAGCATGCCGATGACGTCGGCCTGGGCCAGGCTGCCGGTGACGCCGGACAGCGCCACGGAGTCCACCGTCGGCGTCACCGTGTCGGAGAGGTCGGCGTCGTTGACCGTCAGCGTGCCGCTGGTGCTCAGCGGCAGGTTGGTCTCATTGAGGCCGGCCGCCGCGCTGTCGGCGGCGCCGACGCTGATGTCGGGGGCGTCGTTGGTGCCGGTGATGGTGATGGCCACCGTCTGGGTGTCGGTGCCGGTGTGGCCGTCGTCGGCCTTGACCGTGTAGGTCAGCGTCAGTGTCTCGCCGGCGGCCAGGAAGTCGAAGGCCTGCGGCGTCGAGTTGAACGACCAGCCGAGGTTGCCGGCATCGCCCGGATTGGCGGCGATCGAGGGCGGCGAGACCGTCAGCATGCCGATGACGTCGGCCTGGGCCAGGCTGCCGGTGACGCCGGACAGCGCCACGGAGTCCACCGTCGGCGTCACCGTGTCGGAGAGGTCGGCGTCGTTGACCGTCAGCGTGCCGCTGGTGCTCAGCGGCAGGTTGGTCTCATTGAGGCCGGCCGCCGCGCTGTCGGCGGCGCCGACGCTGATGTCGGGGGCGTCGTTGGTGCCGGTGATGGTGATGGCCACCGTCTGGGTGTCGGTGCCGGTGTGGCCGTCGTCGGCCTTGACCGTGTAGGTCAGCGTCAGTGTCTCGCCGGCGGCCAGGAAGTCGAAGGCCTGCGGCGTCGAGTTGAACGACCAGCCGAGGTTGCCGGCATCGCCCGGATTGGCGGCGATCGAGGGCGGCGAGACCGTCAGCATGCCGATGACGTCGGCCTGGGCCAGGCTGCCGGTGACGCCGGACAGCGCCACGGAGTCCACCGTCGGCGTCACCGTGTCGGAGAGGTCGGCGTCGTTGACCGTCAGCGTGCCGCTGGTGCTCAGCGGCAGGTTGGTCTCATTGAGGCCGGCCGCCGCGCTGTCGGCGGCGCCGACGCTGATGTCGGGGGCGTCGTTGGTGCCGGTGATGGTGATGGCCACCGTCTGGGTGTCGGTGCCGGTGTGGCCGTCGTCGGCCTTGACCGTGTAGGTCAGCGTCAGTGTCTCGCCGGCGGCCAGGAAGTCGAAGGCCTGCGGCGTCGAGTTGAACGACCAGCCGAGGTTGCCGGCATCGCCCGGATTGGCGGCGATCGAGGGCGGCGAGACCGTCAGCATGCCGATGACGTCGGCCTGGGCCAGGCTGCCGGTGACGCCGGACAGCGCCACGGAGTCCACCGTCGGCGTCACCGTGTCGGAGAGGTCGGCGTCGTTGACCGTCAGCGTGCCGCTGGTGCTCAGCGGCAGGTTGGTCTCATTGAGGCCGGCCGCCGCGCTGTCGGCGGCGCCGACGCTGATGTCGGGGGCGTCGTTGGTGCCGGTGATGGTGATGGCCACCGTCTGGGTGTCGGTGCCGGTGTGGCCGTCGTCGGCCTTGACCGTGTAGGTCAGCGTCAGTGTCTCGCCGGCGGCCAGGAAGTCGAAGGCCTGCGGCGTCGAGTTGAACGACCAGCCGAGGTTGCCGGCATCGCCCGGATTGGCGGCGATCGAGGGCGGCGAGACCGTCAGCATGCCGATGACGTCGGCCTGGGCCAGGCTGCCGGTGACGCCGGACAGCGCCACGGAGTCCACCGTCGGCGTCACCGTGTCGGAGAGGTCGGCGTCGTTGACCGTCAGCGTGCCGCTGGTGCTCAGCGGCAGGTTGGTCTCATTGAGGCCGGCCGCCGCGCTGTCGGCGGCGCCGACGCTGATGTCGGGGGCGTCGTTGGTGCCGGTGATGGTGATGGCCACCGTCTGGGTGTCGGTGCCGGTGTGGCCGTCGTCGGCCTTGACCGTGTAGGTCAGCGTCAGTGTCTCGCCGGCGGCCAGGAAGTCGAAGGCCTGCGGCGTCGAGTTGAACGACCAGCCGAGGTTGCCGGCATCGCCCGGATTGGCGGCGATCGAGGGCGGCGAGACCGTCAGCATGCCGATGACGTCGGCCTGGGCCAGGCTGCCGGTGACGCCGGACAGCGCCACGGAGTCCACCGTCGGCGTCACCGTGTCGGAGAGGTCGGCGTCGTTGACCGTCAGCGTGCCGCTGGTGCTCAGCGGCAGGTTGGTCTCATTGAGGCCGGCCGCCGCGCTGTCGGCGGCGCCGACGCTGATGTCGGGGGCGTCGTTGGTGCCGGTGATGGTGATGGCCACCGTCTGGGTGTCGGTGCCGGTGTGGCCGTCGTCGGCCTTGACCGTGTAGGTCAGCGTCAGTGTCTCGCCGGCGGCCAGGAAGTCGAAGGCCTGCGGCGTCGAGTTGAACGACCAGCTCAGATTGTGGCTATCGGTCGGATTGGCCGCAAGTGGGCCCGGCGCGACCGTCAGCATGCCAAGCAAGGTGGCATTGCTCAGGCCCCCGGTGGGGCCGACGGGCGACACCAAGGTCACGCTCGGGGTCACCGTATCGGAGAGATCGGCATCGTTCACCGTCAAGGTGCCGTTCGCCGACAGGGGCGAATTGGTCTCGTTCAATCCAGCGGCGGCGCTGTCTGTCGTCACCAGATGGATGTCCGGCGCATCGTTGGTGCCGGTGATGGTGACCGTCACCGTCTGGGTGTCGGTGCCGCCATGGTTGTCGTCGGCCTTGATGGTGTAGGTGAGGGTCAGCGTCTCGCCGGCGGCCAGGAAGTCGAAAGCCTGCGGCGTCGAGTTGAACGACCAGCTCAGATTGTGGTTCTCGCTCGCATCGGCCGTCAGCGAGGCCGGCGAGACCGTCAGCATGTTGATGACGGCGGCGCTGTTCAGGCCGCCCGTGGTGCCGCCGAGCGACACCGAGTCCACGGTCGCGCTCACCGTGTCGGAGACATCGGCATCGTTCACCGTCAGCGTGCCGCTGGCGGTCAGGGGCGCATTGGTCTCGTTCAGCGAGGCGGCGGCGCTGTCCGTCGTGACCAGATGGATGTCCGGCTTGTCGTTGGTGCCGGTGAATTGGATGGTGGCCGTGGCCCAGCTCAGCGTGCCGTTGCCGAGCTGGATGGCGTAGGTCACCTTGTCGACAAGGATCTCCCCGGTAGCAAGCGCCTGCAACTTCGCGTCGATATTGGCCGTGCTGTAGTGGATCGTGCCATCGCTGGCTATCCAGATCTTGGCGCCCAAGTAGCTTGTGTCGGTGGTTCCGGTGGCTCCCGCGCTGTCGGTTGTATATGTGATGTCCTTGGTCAGCAGCTCCGCCGGGGCATATGTCTTTGTCGCAGTCGAGGCACTGACGGAGTCGTCGATGGAGTAGAGCGTTTTGGCCGCGCCTCCCAGATCATTGGCCAGCACATTCAGAATCAGGATGCTCGCGGCATCTTCCGAATAGAGGAAGGTGTCGTCCTTCGCCTGCGGTGTATTGGAAAAAGACGTCGTGGTGCCGCCGGCACCGGTGACCTGAGTCGCCATTTCTCACCCCTTGTGTTTAACGACAGACGCCCCCAACGCCTGTCGGCCGTATTGAAAGACCAGCCGCCTTTTTCGAAAATGCTGCATGTCCGGCGCAGAGCCCGGCAGATATCGACTATGTCAGCGCACCCGAGGGCCCTGTGACGACGCCCGGCGATGGCCAGCGCAATGCGTGGCCCGGTCACGGGCGGGCTGTGGCTCAAATGGTGATGGCTGCGGCGGTACTGACCGCCGTGCTGCGTTTCCCCTAGCCCCTTTAGCGTCGCTTAACCCGTTGTTGCCGGTCGGGGGCTATTTCATTCGACGCTTATATTAGGATATTATTAACCCTGCTGGCGATGAGGCGTCAACATCCTGCTTGCCGAAACAGTTAATATCGCGGCCGTGTCCGTTCCGGCGCCGCGGGACAGTCGTGCGGTAGCCAACGCATCCTGAATATTCTGCCAAAAGCGCTCATCTTATTCGAGCGGAGACAGTGGAATCGCTGGTTTTTCGCTGAGCGGCCAAGAAAGAATTTGGTCGGGAAGCCGTGCAGGCGGCGTTGCTTGCCGAGGTCGGTGAGCCACCGGTGCATCCGGCAGGCGATCGTAACGCCAGAATCCAGCGCTCGGCGGAGCCTTCGGCATCGGCGAGGGCGTCCGAACGGAAGGCCGACAGGCAGGTTTCCTCGAAATGTTCTAGCTTCCCGCCAGGGACAGGCCGCTGGCGCGTTCGCGCAGCAGGGCCAGCAATTCGTTTCGGCGGGCTTCCGGCGTGTCGACGGGCAGGACGAAGCACAGCGTCTTGTTGATGGCGCCATGACCGTCGCGGATCGGAGCGGCCATGCACCAGGTGAAGCGGTCGGCCAGGGCGGCGGTCTCGCTGAAGCCCTGCCGGCGCGCCAGTTCGACATCGGCGAAGAATTCGCCGGGTGCGATGATGCGGCCGTCGGGAAGCTTGTAGTCGTCGGCCGGGATGAAGGCTCCAAGCTCTTCTTGGCTCATATGGCCGACCAGTAGCCGTCCAGACGCTGTCCATGGAATCGGCACCTCGACACCGACATCACTGGAAATGCGGAAGGGGCCGGGCGAATCCCGGCAATCGAGGACGACGTATTTGTTGCCGCGCAGGCCGCACATCTGAACGGTCTCGCCGGTTTCCGCGGCCATCCTGTCCAGCGTCTCGAGGATGCGCCGGTAATGCGCGTTGTGATGCGAATAGGCCCAGCCGAACAGGTGCATCGAGCGGCCGAAATAGACGTAGCCCTCGGTGCCGACATTTTCGAGCATCTCGGCTTCGAGCAGGCTGTTGACGATCTCGTAGGTGGTCGAGCGCGGCGCGCCGATCATCTTGGCGAGATCGCCGACGCGCACCGGCGCGCGGTGCCTGAGCAGCGCCTCGAGCAGCATGATGACGCGGTCGATGCCGCGGCGGCGCTCGCCGCCTTGCGGTGCCGTGCCGCCCGCTTCGATCAGATCGGTCGCGCTATCGCTCATTCCAGCCGCCCAAAATCATTTTCAGTCCTCGTCTCAAGACGCTTGAAAGATGTCAAGGCTCAGTCTAGCATCCCGTCTGTCCGATATACAGACACCATGTCTGAAATATCGGACAGATTAACGAGCCGGACAGAGAAGTCCAGACGAAAAAACGGGCGGTTCCGCGATGCGGAAACCGGCGGGTTTTGTCGTCCCGACCCAGCACGCCCGGACACAACCACTGAAGGGGAACAGTAATGATGAAATCGTCGTTTTTCGCATCCGCCAGCGCCCTTTGCCTCGGTCTCGTCCTGGCCTTGGGCGTGGGCTCGCAGGCCAATGCCGCCGCCAAATGCATCAAGGGCGACCGCAAGGCGCCGTACACGATCGGCTGGGCCAACATCTATTCGGTGCCGACCTGGATGAAGCAGACGCAGGGCACCATCGAGGCCGAGGTCGAGGCGCTGAAGAAGCAGGGGCTGGTCGACAAGCTGGTCGTGACCGACGCCCAGGGCGACGCCAACGTGCAGATCCAGCAGATCCAGTCGATGATCGATTCCAATGTCGACGCCATCATCCTGATCGCCGGTTCCTCGACCGCGCCGGCGCGCGTGATCGCCGATGCCTGCGCCAAGGGCATCGCAATCATCAATTTCGACAGCCTCGTCGACACCGACCAGGTGACCGCCAAGGTCAACACCGATTCCTCGCAGTGGGGCGACCAGGCCGCCAAGTTCCTGATCGACGCCATCGGCGGCAAGGGCAAGATCCTGATCCTCAACGGCCCGGCCGGCGTCTCGGTCAGCGATGATCGCCGCAAGGGCGCCGATGCCGAGCTCAAGGCCCACCCCGACGTGAAGATCCTGGCCGAGACCAACACGCCCTACAATGTCGCGCCGGCGCAGGAAGCCGTTACCAGCCTGCTGTTCGCCAATCCCGAGATCGAGGGCATCCTGTCGCTCGGCGGCGCACTATCGGCGGGCGCGGTGCTGGCGCTCGACAAGCAGGGCCGCGACCAGGTGCCGATCACCGGCGAGAACGCGCGGCAGTTCCTCGAACTGTGGAAGGAAAAGGGCCTGAAGAGCTGGGCCACCATGCAGCCGAACTGGCTCGGCGCCTTCGCCACTTACACCGCCGTCCAGGCGCTTGAGGGCAAGGATGTGCCAGCCTTCGTCAAGATCCCGCTGCCGGTGATCGACAATTCCAACATCGACGAATACCTCGCCCGGGCCAAGGATTTCCCGGCTGACGGCTACATCTATTCGCCCTACGATGAGGAGCTGTTCAAGAAGCTGCTGGCGCAGAAATAAGCCAGAAGGGTTGTAGCATTGACAACCAGGGCTCCGCTCCTTGCCGCGCGGGGAGTGTCGAAGGCGTTCTTCGGCAACCCCGTCCTGCGCGACGTTTCGATCACTCTCCAGCCGGGCCGCGTGCATGCGCTGCTCGGCGAGAACGGCGCCGGAAAGTCGACGCTGATCAACCTGCTGTCCGGGGCGCTGCGCCCGGACGGCGGTACGATCGAGGTCGACGGGCGCGCGGTGGCGCGGATGACGCCGGCGCTGGCGCGGCAGGCCGGCATTGCCGTCGTGCAGCAGGAACTCAGCCTGACGGCAAGCCTGTCGATCGCCGAGAACATCGGCCTCGGCGCCTATCCGAAGCGATTTGGCCTGGTCGACTACAATGAGCTCGCCGCCCGGGCCAGCGCGGCATGCGACCTGGTCGGGCTGCATGAGCCGCTGTCGACGCCCGTCGGACATCTGCCGCTCGGGCGCCGCCAGATGGTGGAGATCGCCAAGGCGCTCTACCGCCAGCCGCGCGTGCTCATCCTCGACGAACCGACCTCGTCGCTGTCGGCGACGGAGACGAAAATACTGACCGATCTGCTGGAGCGGCTGCGCCGGGAAGGCATCGCCATCCTCTACATCTCGCACCGGCTGAACGAAGTGATGGCGCTCTGCCAGCATGTCACCGTGCTCAAGGACGGCACCTGCACGGCGGACCGCTCGCTCACGGGAACCGATGCCGCCGGCCTGGTGCGGATGATGGTCGGCCGTGATCCCGGCGATCTTTTTCCCAAGTGGCAGCCTTGCGCGTCGACGGCGACGGCCATCTCGGTCCGCAACTTCTCGGCCGGCCTGATGCGCGACGTCGATCTCGACGTCAGGCCTGGCGAGGTGCTGGGCATTGGCGGCCTGGTCGGGCAGGGGCAGGAGGATCTGTTGCTCGGCCTCTACGGCGCCATTCCGGCAAGGACGGCCTCGGCGAGCGTCAACGGCTCGTCGGGCCTGCCCGGCGGCGTGCCGAAGGCCAATGCGTTGGGCCTCGCCTATGTGCCGGCGGACCGCAAGCGCGAGGGACTGCATCTGATCCATCCGATCATCACCAATATGATGCTGCCTGCCTTCGCGCGGCTGCCGGCGCTGAAGCTGCGCAGCCGCCAGGGTGAGCGCAAGACGGCAAAGGGCCTTGCAGCGCAGCTCGCCATCAAGGGCGATCTCGAACGGCCGGCGCAGGCGCTGTCCGGCGGCAACCAGCAGAAGGTCGCGCTGGCGAAGTGGATGCCGCATGATCCGCTGGTGCTTCTGCTCAACGACCCGACGCGCGGCGTCGATGTCGAGACCAAGCGCGAGATCTATCTGATGCTGCGCGCCTTCGCCGCCGCCGGCAAGGCCGTCGTGCTGCTCAGCTCCGACACGCCGGAGCTGGTGCATCTGTGCGACCGCGTCGTGGTGGTGCGGGAAGGCCGCATCGCCGCCATGCTCGATCGCGTGGCGCTGAGCGAGGAAGCCATCGTGTCGGCGGCGATGGGCGCCGAGAAGCAGAAGGTCGCGGCATGAGCATTTCTTCCTCCGCAAGACCTGCCGCGCTCTATTGGCCCGTGCAAGCGCGCCGCAACATCGGCGTGCGCAGCCTGTTCGTCGTCGTGCTCGCATTCCTCATTGCCTATGGAGTGCTGTTTCCCGGCCTGTTCACGGCCTCCGGCTTCGCCAAGTTCACCCAGAGCTGGTTTCCGCTGGCGCTGGTGGCAATGGCGCAGGCGATCCTCATGCTTACGGGCGGCATCAGCCTGGCGATCGGCGCCGCCGTCAGCCTCGGCGCGGTCATTGCCGCGACCACCATGGCGGGACCGCTTGGCGTCGCCGGCGGCGCCGCCGCGGTGGCGCTGGCCGGGCTTGGCATCGGAGCGGTGACCGGCTTCATCGTGGTGCGGCTTCGCCTGCCAGCGATCGTGGTCACGCTCGCCGGCTCCTTCATCATCGGAGGCGCCGCGTTGCTGATCCTGCCGCGACCGGGCGGCTCCATTCCGGAGTGGCTGTCCGACCTGCTGGCCGGCGACACGCCAGCGGCCTTCGTGCTTCTGTTGGGGATCGTCCTGCTGTGGAAACTCTATCTGGCGACCCCGCTGGGATTGAGCCTCTACGCCGCCGGCGAGAACCCGGTCGGCGCTTACCGTTCCGGCGTGCCGGTCGATATGGCCCGGGTCGCCGCCTATGCGATCAGCGGCCTGCTCTCGACCAGCGCCGGCCTGTTCGTCGCCGCGCAGACGGGCTCGGGCGATCCGGTGATCGGCAACGCCTTCACGCTCAACTCCATCGCCGCGGCCGTGCTCGGCGGCATCGGTTTCCTCGGCGGGCAGGGCACGATGCGCGGCGCGCTGGCCGGCAGCCTGCTGCTCAGCCTGATGATCAGCGTCATGTTCTTCCTCGGCTTCACGCCGGTGGCGCAGTATGTCGCGCAAGGGTTGATCATCATCGGCGCCGTCGCCATCCCGCAATTCCGCAAGGTGCAGCCATGACAGCTTGGAACGACAGCGCGGGCGGCAAGCGCGCCGTGGCGATCCTGAAGAGCCGGCCCTTTCTCACCGTCGCCATCGTCGCGGCGGTCTGGATCGGGGCGAGCTTCGCGTCGCGGGGCTTCGGCGCCTATGGCCATTTGCGCTATCTGGTCGAACTCGGCGCCGTCATCGGCCTGGTCGCGGCGGGCCAGACTTTCGTCGTGATCGCCGGCGGCATCGACCTCTCGGTCGCCGCGATCGTCACCGTCAGCGCCATCAGCCTGCCGCTCTTGTCATGGCAGGCCGATCCGACCGGGCTTGCGCCTGTCCTCGCCGTGCTTGCACTAACCACGGTCATCGGCCTGGTCAACGGACTCGGCGTGGCGCTGCTGCGCGTCCACCCGATGATCATGACACTGGCCATGGCGACTTTCCTGCAGGGCCTGCTGATCATCATCGCCGGCGGCAGCGCCGTCACCGCCGAAAATCCGCTGGTCCATTGGCTCGGCAATGCGCGCCCGGCAGGTATTCCGGCGGGCATCATCCTGTGGGTGGTCGTTTCCGCGATCGTGCTGACGGTCATGCACGCGACACCCTTCGGCGCGCGCATCTTCGCCATGGGCGCCAATCCGCTTGCGGCTTCCTTGTCGGGGGTGCCGATGACGTCGACGACGCTCGCCGTCTATGGCATCAGCGGCTTCACGGCAGGCCTCGCGGGCGTGCTTGTGCTTGGCATGAACGGACAGGGCTATGTCGGGATCGGCGATCCGTACCTGCTGGCCTCGATCGCGGCGGTGGTGCTCGGCGGTACGTCCATTCTCGGCGGGCTCGGCACCTATGCCGGCACCATTCCCGGGGCGATCCTCTTGGTGACCATCACCGCGCTGATCACCGTGGTCAACGCATCGCCCGGCTGGCGCAGCATCCTGTTCGGTTCGCTGATCCTCGGCCTGCTGCTTCTCTCAGGCCGGGAGCAGGCCCGCCGATGACAATTCGTCCAGCCGGTAGATGCGCTTGGCGTTGCCGAAGAACAGCGCCGTCTGCTCGTCCGCGGAAAGGCCAGAAGCTATGGCCTTGAAGCTGTTATATACCTCATCGAACGAGGCGTGCAGGCCGGCGACGGGGAAGTCGGAGCCGAACATGGCGCGCTCGGTGCCGAAACAGTCGATGCAGTGCAGGACGACCGGCCGCAGGCTGTCGAGCGTCCAGTCATGATCGTAGGCGACAAGGTCGGATATCTTGATGGCGACGTTGTCGCGCTGCGCCAGAAGCCGCAAGGCGTCGTGCCACCCGCGCATGCCGTCCGCGTCACGGTCGATCGGGCTGCCGCAATGGTTGAGGACGAATTGCTGGTCCGGAAAGGCCGCGGCGAGGCGAGCGGCGTCAGCCAACTGGCGTGGGAACACCATCAGGTCGAAAGAGAGCCCGTGGCGCGCCAGCAGCTTCAGTCCGGAGCGCCATGCCGGATCGTCCATGATGCCATCGCGCGCGGCAAAGCGGCGCGCCGGGTCGGGATCCCAGCTCAATATGTCGCGCACACCGACGACGCGGTCGAAGGCGGCATGCGCCTCGATCAGCGCCTGGGCCTCAGGGCCGGCAAGCGGCACGTGCACGACGTAGCGGGCGGCGACGCGTCTCGACTTGTCCAGCGTCTCCAGCCAGCGCGTCTCGCCGATGCAGTCGTCGGCGGCCCAGCCGGCTTCGACATGGACACTGGCGACGACATCGTGCCTGCCGGCATCGCGCGCATAGTCGTGCGGCAGATAGTTGCGGCGCAGCGGGCCAAGCTCGCCCAGGCCGCCGCGCTCGCCGGCCGTGGGCGTCAGCCAGGGATGCCGGCCGAGGCCAAGATCCCAGAGATGATGATGGGCGTCGATGATCGGTCCGGAGTAGAGGTTTGGCATGCGCTTCTCTCAAACGGTGACCGGCACCGGCAATCGGTCTGGAACGGCGCAAGGGGTAGCATCGGATGAGTGAAAAGGCACCGGCTTCGCCGCTTGTCGCGCATGAAATTTTTCTGCTCGATGACCGCATCCGCGGCGTGCCGCCCGGCACCTCCGGCCTGGACAGCAGCCTGGTCGGACAGCAGGGCTGGCATCCGGCCGACGGCAGCATGTCGCTGCCGCTGCTGACGCTCGACGAGGCTGCTTTCGCCTCCAATCGCGAACTCTTCCTGCGCTATGTCCGCGAGCATGGCGCAGAGATCGCGCCGCACGCCAAGACGCCGATGGCGCCGGACCTCGCCCGTTCGCTGGTCGAGGCCGGCGCGTGGGGCACGACGGTCGCCGACATCAGGCAGGCCACGGTGATGCTGAAGGCCGGGTTGAGGCGGCTGATCATCGCCAACGAGGTCGGCGGCGCGGGCGGTGCGAACCGGCTCGCGGCGCTCGCCGGCGCCTGGCCGGACGCCGAGCTTCATGTTTTTGCCGACTCGGTCGCCACCGTGAACGCACTGGCGCAGGCCTGGCGCGCCAATGCGGCGCTTGCTCCGTTGCGCCTGCTGGTCGAGCTCGGCGCGGCGAGGGCGGGCGCTAGAACGACTGGCGAGGCCGAGGCGATCGCCGATGCGATCGTAGCGACCGGCGGACGGCTGCTGATTGCCGGTGTCGCGACTTATGAGGGGGCTGCCGCGCAGCCCGATCCGGTGCGTACCGACGAGGTCGTGTCGGCGCTGCTGGCGAATGTCGGCGACATGCTCCTCAGGCTCCGCGCCCGCGTCGGCGGCGCTGCGCCATTGATCGCGACGGCCGGCGGTTCGGTCTTCTTCGACAAGGTGGTCGCGGCGCTTTCGCCCATTGTCGCCAAGGACGGCAATGCGAGGCTGGTGCTACGCAGCGGCGCCATCTTCTTCCACGATCATGGCGTCTACGACCGATCATTGGGGGCGGTCGATGCCCGCAACGGTTTTACCGTCGATGGCGCCAGCGTTTCGGCGCAGCGCTCGTTCCGCCCGGCGCTGCGCATCTGGGCCGAGGTGCTGTCGCGGCCGGAACCCGGCCTCGCCATCTGCGGCATGGGGATGCGCGACGTCTCGTTCGACCAGGGTTTCCCGAAGCCCTTGACGGTCTATCGCGCCGGCGAGCCGCTTGCGGCGCCGCCGAGAGCCGAGGTCATCAAGCTCAACGACCAGCACGCCTTCCTGTCGCTTCAGCCGGGCGAGGACATCGCCGTCGGCGATGTCGTGGAGTTTGGCATCTCGCACCCTTGTACTTGCCTCGACCGCTACCGCGTCATCTTCGGCGTCGACGAAAGCGGGCATGTGGCGCACGCCTTCCCCACCTATTTCGGCTGACCTGAGCCTCAGAATAGAACTTCGAAAGGATCCGATATGATCAAGTACTTCCAGTCCGGCTCCCGCATGTCGCAGGCGGTCGTCTATGGCGGCATGGTGCACATAGCGGGACAGGTCGCCAACGACCGCAAGGCCGGCATCGAGGCGCAGACGAGCGACGTGCTGGCCAAGGTCGAGTCGCTGCTCGTCGAGGCCGGCAGCAGCAAGTCGAAGCTCGTGGCGGTCAACATCTTCCTGCCGCAGATCGGCGACTTCGATGCCATGAACAGGATCTACGATGCTTGGGTCGACCCGGCACGGCTGCCGGCCCGCGCTTGCGTCGAGGCGCGCCTGGCCGATCCGGACCTGCGCATCGAGGTTACGGCGGTCGCTGCCGTCTAAGGGGGAGCCATGCACACCGGCCTCGTCCACACGCTCGATTTCGACCGCGACGGCAAGACACCAGGGCATCTGAGCATTCCGTTCTCGATCGACCGCTCGCCCTATTTCCAGGTCAAGGTGCCGATCTGCCTGATCCGCAACGGCGAGGGCCCGTCGCTGCTTCTGATGGCCGGCAATCATGGCGACGAATATGAGGGCGAGCTGTCGCTGGCAAAGCTGGTGCGCCGGCTCGATCCCAAGCGGATCAGGGGCCGCGTCACCATCCTGCCGATGGCCAATGCGCCGGCGGTGATGGCCGCCAAGCGCTGCTCGCCGCTCGACGGCGGCAACCTCAATCGCGCCTTTCCGGGCGACCCTTCCGGCACGCCGACCAGCCGGCTCGCGAATTTCCTCGAGACGGAACTGTTTGCCCGTCACGACGTCGTCTTCGACATCCATTCCGGCGGCACCTCGATGGAACATCTGCCGACGGCGCTGGTCGAGCGCAATACCGACCCGGAGCGCCACCGGCGCGGCGTCGAGCTGATGCGCACGCTCGGCATGCCCTATGGCTTCATCGCCGACAACGGCCCGGCGTCGCCGACCTCGATGGGTGCCGCCCGGCGGGCCGGCGCGATCGGCGTCAGCGGCGAGTTCGGCGGTGGCGGCACGGCGACGGTGGATTCCATGGCGCTCACCGCCCGCGCGCTCGACAGGCTGATGGTGGCGCTGGGCTTGGTCGAGGCGCCCGTTCTGGCCCCGGAGGCCGAACCGGCGACGCCGACGCGCCTGCTTTCGCTCTCCCGCCACAGCCAGGGCATCTATGCCACGCGGCGCGGCTGGTTCGAGCCGGCGGTCAAGCTTGGCGACAATGTCAGCGCCGGACAGCTTGCCGGCTGGTATCACGACCTCGAACGGCTCGATCTCACCGAGGAAGCCCTGCATTTCGCCGAAAGCGGCATCGTGTTGTCGCGCCGGCTGCACACGATGTGCGAGGCAGGCGATTGCTTGATGCAAGTCGCCGAGCCGGTGGACAACTGAGACCAAACGCCGGGCGATGCAAGGAAGCCGAGCATGATCATGCAGCTATCAATGTGGACCTATCCCTGGGACATCCAGGACATCGGACTGGAGACGGTCGAGCGTGATCTCGCCCTGCGCGCCGGGCTCAACATGGTCAGCCTCGCCACGTCCTACCATGCCGGCCGATTCCTGCAGCCGCGCAGCCCGCGGCGAAAGGCCTATTTCCCCGAGGACGGCACCATCTACTTCCAGCCGACAGCAGCGCGCTGGGCTGGCCTCGCCATTCGGCCCAAGGTTGCGGACGTGATCAGCGACGGCGGCGATGTGCTGCGCCAGCTTGTGCGCCGCCGCGAGGCAGGCGGGCCATGGGTCTCGTGCTGGACGGTGTGCCTGCACAACACCCGCCTCGGCATGCTTCACCCCGAGGCCGTTACCCGCAACGCCTTCGGCGATGCCAATTACTATAATCTCTGTCCCTCGCATCCGGACGCGCGCGCCTATGTCCGCGCGATGGTCGCGGACATTTCGCACGGCTACAGGCCGGACAGGATCGAGCTCGAGAGCCCATCCTTCATGGGCTTTGCCCATGAGTACCATCACGAAAAGGATGGTGTCGGCCTGACGCCGGAAGACGATTTCCTGCTGTCGCTGTGCTTTTGCCCGTCCTGCCTGGATCGCGCGGCCAAGGCCGGCGTCGATGGCGAGCCGGCGCGAAAGCTGGTCAGGCAATGGATCGGCGAGACCTGCGAGCGTGCGGTGCCGAAGCGGCGCTTTCCCGACTTTCCGGCAAGCGGGCTCGATACCTTCCTGCCGTGGCCGGAACTCCATGCCTATCTCGTCTGGCGCTTCGAGCCGGTGACCAGCCTGGTCGCCGAGCTGCGCGAGGTGGCGCATCCCGCGACGCGGGTTCTGATCATCGACCTCAAGGACGGCTGGCTGGGCGGCAGCGATCTCGCGGCGCTTGGCAAGGTCTGCGACGGGGCGATCCTGTGCGCGTACGACATGCAGGCGGGCGATGTCGCCAGCCTGCTTGAGGCCGGCCGCGCGGCGCTCGGCCCGGACAAATTCCTAGGCACTGGCTACCGGCTCTTTTACCCTGAAATGGCCAGCCCGGAAGTGCTGGCCGCGAAGGTCAAGCCGGCGATGGCGCCCGGCATCGACGGCATCAACTTCTACAACTACGGGCTCGTTCCTGCCGCTCGGCTGGATTGGGTCGGCGCGGCGCTGTCCGCCTGAACGGATGCGTCAATCGTGCATGGCGAGGAAGCGGGCGACGGCGGCGAGGCAGTCGTCCTTCTCCTCGACATGCGGCATGTGGCTGGAATTGGGGAAGACCATGCCTTCGACGTCCGGAATACGGTCGAGGAAGGGCTGCACGCAGGCTTCCGTAGCTTCGTCGTAGAACCCGCGGAACGCCAGGGTCGGCGCCTCAATCAGATGCAGGCGCTCGACGATGGTCCAGTTGCGCATGGTGCCGATGACGTGGAATTCGGTCGGGCCATTCATGGTGTGATAGACCGTCGGGTCGGCGTCGATCGCGGCAAAGGTCCGGGCAACTTCCGGCGGTGTCGGAACGACGCGGCAGACGTGGCGGTCATAGAAGGCCTTGGTTGCCGCGAGATAGTCGGGGTGGTTGGTGGTTCCGGCCGCCTCGTGGCGGTCGAGCGCGTCGCGCACATCCGCCGGCAGCGCGGCGCGCAACTGCAGCGCGCCCTCGATCCAGAGCGCCATCGAGGCTAGCGAATTGGCGAGGATCAGCGCCTTGAGACCCGCGGGGCGCCGCACCGCGTGCTCGGATGACAGCATGCCGCCCCAGGACTGGCCGAGCAGGGCGTAGCGGTGGGCAATGCCGAGATGCGCGAGCAGCGCGTCGAGCTCGCCGAGGAAAAAGTCGACGGTCCAGAAGTCGCCGCCCTTGTCGGGTAGATGCGTCGACTTGCCATTGCCGATCTGGTCGTAATGGATGACGGCGCGGCCGGTCGCGGCAAGCTCCTTGAAGGAATCCACATAGTCGTGGGTGCAGCCGGGACCGCCATGCGCGACGACCAATGGCAGCTTGCCCGAGCCGAGATCGCCGGTCACGCGGTACCAGGTCTTGTAGTCCTTGTAGCCGCTAAATCCTTCGGTATGTGCCGTCACAGGTCCAACTCCGCATCACGGCACGGCAGGAACCAGCGATCGCTCCTCCCGGGCCTTGTTCGGGGTGGACGGTACTAAGCGACCCGGCGCTTTTACAGCTAGCACTATTTATAGGTTTGGCCGGCGACCTTCCGGCAAACAGTCGGGTTCAATGCTCCGGCTCGAGCAGCCGGTAGTGCGCGGCGAGCGCGATGGCGTGGAAGCGGTTTCGGGCGCCCAGCTTGCGCGTCGCCGCGTTGAGATGCAGCGTCGCCGTCGGCACGGTGCGGCCGATCTCGCGCGCCACCTGCTTTGCCGTCAGCCCGGCGGCGGCAAGCCGCAGGCACTGGCGTTCGCGTGACGTCAGATGGACATACTGGCAGGTGCGAAGCTCGGTGTCGAAACCGGCATAGACGGAATCATGCAGGAGATGGCCGAGATCGCCGATCTCGGCGATGAAGTGCTTCGCCTCCATCTCGAACCCGGCCTCGGGATCGGCGCGGATGGCGGTGAAGGTGGCAAGGTCCCCGCCGGCAAGGCGAATGGGCACGGTGACGCCGCAGGTCATCCTGGTGTCGAGCAGATAGTGGACCACGGGATCGTGCCTGGACTGCAGCACCCGCTGCATGACAGTGCTCTGAGTGCCCCGGTGCGACCACAGGAACGGTCGCGACACGGCAAGTGCTGCTTCCTGCACGGGGTCGAGCTGATAGTATCCGCCCTTGCACCAGAGATCCTGCATGTCGCGCGGCACGTTGCGCAGAGCCATCAGTGAGGGCGTGATCAAGTCACCCTCATGGCTGACCGGCACCGGCGTGTAGTCGTAGATGAAGGAGGTGAAGCCTACGGGCTCCAGCACATCGGCCGCCACCGCCATGGCGGCATCGATGCTCATCCCGGTCCGAAACCGGCTCTCCAGATCGCCTGAAAGGCCTTGCATGAGAGCGACCTTACTCGCTGACCATTGCTTGTCAAATAGCCATTCTGGCCGAATGCCCAATAAATGGGCTAGAGCGAGCTCGCTCGACCTATCTATCTTAATAGCTATCCGGTGCGGCTTGGGTGGCCGTACTGTTTTGCGGTTGGCCAAATGCCGTCCGCAGGCCAAAGACCAATTCATATCAGCCGCGCCGGGGTCGACGGACCGCGTTCAGCGCGGCAAAAGCGACACGCTTTCCAGAGGGACCCAAACCATGCGACCCCACAAGGCACTTGCAGCGCTGATACCGGGCCTCGCCCTGCTCGGCATGACAATGATGTCGCCGGCCGCCCTTGCCGCGGAAGGCAAGCCCGGCGGCACGCTTCGGTTGCTGGCCAATGCCGCGGCCGGCACCGCCGATCCGCACATCAACTACACGCTGCAGTATTTCCAGCTCAACTACATCCTCTATGATGGACTGGTGACCTACAAGAAGGCCGGCGACAAGACCGGCTTCGAGGTGGTCGCGGATCTCGCGGAAAGCCTGCCGAAGGTCGAGAACGGCGGCAAGACCTACGTCTTCAAGCTGCGCAAGGGCATCAAGTTCGCCGATGGGTCCGACGTCACCAGCAAGGACGTGGTCGCCTCATTCCAGCGCATGTTCAAGATCAGCGGCCCGACGACCGGCACTCTCTATAACGGCATCGTCGGTGCGGACGCGTGCCTGAAGACGCCGGCGACCTGCACACTCGATGGCGGCCTGTCGGTAGACGACGCGGCTGGCACGATCACCTTCAACCTCACCCAGCCGGATGCAGAGTTCCTGCAGAAGATCGCCATTCCGCACGCCTCGATCCTGCCGGCGAGCGCGCCGCTCAAGGATGCCGGCACCGATCCGATTCCCGGAACCGGACCCTACATGATCGCCAGCTATGATCCGAACAAGCTGATGAAGATTGTGCGCAATCCGTATTTCAAGGAATGGAGCAAGGAAGCGCAGCCGGCCGGCTATCCGGACGAGGTCGACTATGAATTCGGCCTCACCGACGAGGCCGCCGTCACGGCGGTCCAGAACGGGCAGGCGGACTGGATGTTCGATCCGCCGCCGGCAGATCGTCTGGCCGAGCTCGGCACCAAATACGCCAAGCAGGTGTCGGTGCATCCGCTGACGGCGATGTGGTATGCGCCGATGAACACCAATCTGGCGCCGTTCAACGACATCCGGGTCCGCCAGGCGGTGAACCTCGCTGTCGACCGCGCCGCAATCGTCAAGCTGTTCGGCGGCGGCAACCTGGCGCAGCCGGCCTGCCAGATCCTGCCGCCGGACTTCCCGTCCTACAAGCCCTACTGCCCGTTCACCGCCAACCCGGGCGAAAAATGGTCGGCGCCGGACATGGCGAAAGCCAAGCAGCTGGTCACGGAATCCGGCACCGCTGGCCAGGAAGTGACGATCATCACCGAGGACACCACCGTCTCCAAGGCGATCGGCGTCTATCTGCAGGACGTGCTCAACCAGCTCGGCTACAAGACGTCGGTCAAGCCGATCTCGCAGAACATCCAGTTTACCTATATCCAGAACACCAACAACAAGGTGCAGATCTCGATCTCGCAATGGTTCCAGGACTATCCGGCGCCATCCGACTTCCTGGACGTGCTGTTCAGCTGCGCCTCGTTCACGCCGGGCTCGGACGCCTCGGTCAACATTTCGGGCTTCTGCGACAAGTCGATCGACGCGTCGATGGCGGAGGCGGAGACCACCACCATCGCCGATCCGGCCAAGGGTGCCGAACTGTGGACCGCCGTCGACAAGGCGGTCACCGACAAGGCGCCGGTGGCGGTGCTGTTCACGCCGAAGCGCGTCGACGTCGTTTCGTCCCGGCTGAAGAACTTCACCTTCAGCCCGCAATTCTACTGGATCATCAGCCAGTCCTGGGTGGAATGATTTTCGCAACCGATGCGACGGAGCGTCCCTGGCGCTCCGTCGCATTTCCTTTTCCGCCTATTCGGCGCATCTTCTTGGCCGAGATCTTTCCTAGGCAATCCTGTCCATGGTCAATGTCATTGCGGACCAGCCCGCCGTTCCGGTCCGCCGCGTACCCGATGGTCCATGGCGCTCGGCTTGGCGCAAGCTGAAGAGCGACCGTTCGGCGCTGTCGGCCTTTGCCGTGCTGGTGGTGATCGTCATCGCCTCGCTGGCCGCGCCGCTCTACGCGCGCTACGTCGCCGGCACCGATCCGTTCGTCACCAACCTGAACGGCGAGATCGTCATCGACGGAACGTCACAGCCGGTGCTGCAACCTTCCACCGAGGGGCTAGGCCTCGGCACAACCCCGATCGGGCCGACCTGGCGTTTCGGCCCTTACATGCTCGGCGCCGACAATCAGGGCCGCGACGTTGCCGCGCGGCTGCTCTATGGCGGGCTGAACTCGCTGCTGATCTCCGGCGCCGCGGCGGTGCTGTGCCTGGTGCTGGCGACATTCCTGGGCGTCGTTTCCGGCTTCTTCGGCGGTCTGGTCGATGTCGGCCTGTCGCGTATCCTCGACGTGCTGTGGGCCTTCCCGATCTTCCTGCTGGCGATCTCGCTGTCGATCGTGCTGATCTCGCAGAGCATCCGGATCGGCCCGATCGAGATCCGCTCCGGCAGCTTGTGGCTGCCGGTCTTTATCATCGGCATTGTCTACGTGCCCTATGTGGCGCGGCCGATCCGGGGCCATGTGCTGACCCTGATGCAGGCCGAATTCGTCACCGCGGCGATCGGGCTCGGCGCATCGCCGTGGCGCATCCTGTGGCGCGACATCATGCCCAACGTGGCGACGCGCATCATCGTCTTCGTGCCGCTGATCCTCGCCCTCAACATGATGACGGAATCTTCGCTCTCGTTCCTGTCGATCGGCGTGCAGCCGCCCGACGCCAGCTGGGGCACGATCATCCAGGACGGCCAGGGCCTGCTCTATTCGAGGCCGATCGTGGCGCTGGCGCCCGGCCTGGCGATCGTCATCACGGTGCTTGCCCTCAACATACTGGGTGACGGCGTGCGCGACGCGCTCGACCCGAAATCCTCGCCGAGGGGTGTCTGATGCTGGCCGCGCTCGGCTTCCGGCTCGGCCAAATGGTGCTGGTCATGTTCGGGATCAGCGTAGTCGCCTTCCTGATCTTCTTCGGCACGCCCGGCGCCGATCCGTCGGCGCGCATTGCCGGCCGCAACGCTTCGCAGGAGACCCTGGCCCAGGTGCGCCACGATTTCGGCCTCGACCGGCCGCTGCCGGTGCAATACGGGCTGATGATGGACCGGCTGTTCGTCAGCCGCGATCTCACCTCCTTCGTCAATCGCGGCCAGCTGGTCGTTCCGACGGTGGCGAGCGCCATCCCCGTCACGCTGTCGCTGGTCGGCGGCGCCGCGGTGCTTTGGGTGCTGGGCGGCCTGGTCGTCGGGGTGATCGCCGGGGCGACGCACGGCACCTTCATCGACCGGGCGCTGATGATCCTGAGCCTGGTCGGCGTCTCCGTCCCGGTGTTCTGGCTGGGCGAGGTGGCCAATCTGCTGACGCAAAGCCGATGGCACGACACCTGGCTGTTCTCCTGGGTTCCGCCGCTTGGCTACATCGCCCTCACCGAGGATCCCTGGGGCTGGTTCAAGGCGCTGATCATTCCCTGGATCACGCTGGCGACCCTCTATGTCGGCCTCTACGGCAGGGTGCTGCGGGCAAGCCTGATCGAGATGATGCAGGAGGATTTCATCCGCACCGCGCGGGCCAAGGGGATCGGCGAGCGCAGGGTGCTGCTGCATCACGGCCTCAGGACCTCGCTGGTGGCGTTCGTCACCATGTTCGGGCTCGATTTCGGCGCCCTGGTCGGCGGCGGCGCGCTGCTGACGGAAGTGGTGTTCGGATTGCAGGGCGTTGGCAAGCTGACCTACGAGGCGTTGCAGACCCTCGACCTGCCGATGATCCTCGCCACGGTGATCTACGCCGCCTTCTTCGTGGTGCTGGCGAATTTCGTCGTCGACATCGCCTTCGCCATCATCGATCCGAGGGCGCGCGATGTCCGCTGAGGCTCCGCTTCTGGTCGTCAAGGATCTCAGCGTGTCGTTCCGCGGCGACGAAGGGCTGGTACGGGCGGTCGGCGGCGTCTCGTTCAGCGTCGAGCGGCGCGAGATTGTCGGGGTGGTGGGTGAGTCCGGCTCGGGCAAGAGCCAGACCCTGCTCGCCATCATGGGCCTGATCAACAGCCCCAATGCCATCGTCTCCGGCTCGATCCGTTTCATGGGGCAGGAGCTGGTCGGCCTCAACCGGCGTGCGCTCGACGCCATTCGCGGCCGCCGGATCGCGATGATCTTCCAGGACCCGATGTCGGCACTGACGCCGGTGCACACGATCGGCAACCAGATCGGCGAGCAGGTGCGGGCCCATGAGAAAGCTTCGGCGCGCGCGGCGCGGGCGAGGGCGGTGCAACTGCTGGACGCCGTCGGCATCGCCAATCCGGGGCGAGTGGTCGATGCCTATCCGCACCAGCTGTCCGGCGGCATGCGCCAGCGCGCGGTGATCGCCATGGCGCTGTCCTGCAATCCGGCGCTGCTGGTCGCCGACGAGCCGACCACGGCCCTCGACGTCACCGTGCAGGCGCAGATCCTCGACCTGATCGGGCGGCTGCGCGACGAGTTCGGCTCGTCGGTGATCCTGGTCACGCATGATCTCGGCGTCGTCGCCGAAGTCGCCGACCGGGTGCTGGTCATGTATGGCGGACGCTTCGTCGAGGAAGGCGGCAAGACCAGCGTGTTCCGCGCGCCGCTGCATCCCTACACATGGGGTCTGTTCGGCTCGATCCCGCCGATCGACGGCGCCCGCCCGGCCCGGCTCGCCGCCATCCCGGGGGCGCCGCCCTCGCTCTCCAACCTGCCGAAAGGCTGCGCCTTCGGTCCGCGCTGCGCCTACCGTCACGAGGCCTGCCTGACCCTGCCGCCGCCCATGGAGGGCAACGAGCATCGCGCCGCTTGCGTGTTGCCGGAGGCGCGGCGCAGGGAGATCAACATCCGCACGACCGCCGGCGTGGAGATGCGATCATGAGCGCCAGGCCGGTCGAGCGCCCGCTGCTTCGCGCCGGCGATCTTTCGAAGCGCTACAGCGTCGGCCGCTCGATCTTTCCGGCGCAGCGCCGGACGGTGCACGCGGTCGATGCGGTCTCGCTCGACATCTGGCCGGGCGAAACGCTCGGCATCGTCGGCGAATCCGGCTGCGGCAAGTCCACCCTCGGCCGGTGCCTGGTGCGGCTGACCGACATCTCGTCGGGGTCGCTGGAGTTCGAGGGCCGCGACATAGCCGACGCCTCGCAGCGGGCGCTGCGCCCGTTGCGGCGGCAGATGCAGATGGTGTTCCAGGATCCCAGCGCCTCGCTCAATCCGCGCCGGCGGGTCGGCGACCTGCTGGCTGATCCGTTCCGCATCCATGAGCGCCTCCCGGCATCCGAGATGGCCGACCGCGTCGCCGAACTCCTGCGCCGGGTCGAACTGTCGCCGGAGCACGCCGCGCGCTATCCGCACGAATTCTCCGGCGGCCAGCGGCAGCGAATCGGCATTGCCCGCGCGCTGGCGCTCAGGCCGAAGCTGATCGTCGCGGACGAGCCGGTCTCGGCGCTCGACGTGTCGATCCAGGCGCAGATCGTCAATCTGCTCGCCGACCTGCGCGAGGAATTCAATCTGACCTATGTGTTCATTGCGCACGACCTCTCGGTGGTGCGTCAGATCTCGACGCGGGTCGCCGTCATGTATCTCGGGTCGATCGTGGAGAGCGGGCCGACCGACCTTGTCTTTGCAGCGCCACGGCATCCCTACACCGCCGCGCTGCGCTCCGCCGTGCCGGAGCCGAGCGTCGAGCGGCCACGGCGCCAGCGGCTGGTGCTCAAGGGCGAGTTGCCGAGCCCGATGGACCCGCCGTCGGGCTGCCGGTTCCATACACGTTGCCCGGCGGCCACCTCGATCTGCCGCAGCGAGCGTCCGCTGCTTGCAAGTGTCGGGGAGGGGCGCCTGGTCGCCTGCCACCATCCGCTCGACGGCTAGGTTCGTCGCGACGAGCAGTCGAGACTTGCCGGGAACCCTTCGACGCACCTGATGCTCGCGGGTGCGCTGTCTAGCCGTGGCGCAAGGATCCGCCGGAACGATCTGCCGGCTGATGCATTTTGGCCCTGTGCCAATCAGCCCGGAGACATTATGCGAATTGCCCATGTCGCGCCGCTCTACGAATCCGTGCCGCCGAAACTCTATGGCGGCACCGAGCGGATCGTCTCCTACCTGACGGAAGCGCTGGTCGGGCTAGGGCACGAGGTGACGCTGTTCGCCAGCGGCGACAGCCGCACCTCCGCCAGGCTCGTACCTGGCCGCGAATGCGCGCTTCGCCTCGACCCGCGCCCGAAAAAATCCGAGATAGCCGCGCATCTGGCGATGCTGGCGGACGTCCGCGAGCGCGCGAGCGAGTTCGACCTCATCCATTTCCACCTCAGCCATTTCCTGCATTTCTCCTTCTTTGAGGATATGGCCGAACGGACGGTGACGACGCCGCATGGCAGGCTCGACTATGTCGACCTGGCGCCCGCCTACCGGCGCTTCCCACGCTTTCCGATGATCTCCATCTCGCGCAGCCAGAGGGCGGGCCTCGCAGAGGCGAACTGGCTGGCGACGATCCATCATGGATTGCCCATCGACATCTATCGGCCGACTTTCGAGACGGCAGGGGAACAGTACCTTGCCTTTCTCGGCCGGCTTTCGCGCGACAAGAGGCCGGACCGCGCCATCGAGATCGCCCGCCGCTCCGGATTGAAGCTGAAGCTGGCGGCCAAGATCGGCGACGACGACCGCGCCTATTTCCACGACGTGATCGAGCCGCTGATCGACGGTGACCGCATCGACTATGTCGGCGAGATCGCCGAGGAAGGAAAGGCCGAGTTCCTCGGCAAGGCGGCCGGCCTGCTGTTTCCGATCGACTGGCCGGAACCGTTCGGCCTTGCCCCGATCGAGGCAATGGCGTGCGGCACGCCGACGATTGCCTGGAACTGCGGCGCCTTGCCGGAGATCATCGACAAGGGCGTGACCGGTTTTGTCGTCAATTCGATGGACGATGCGGTCAGGGCCGTGCCGGCGCTGCTTCAACTCGACCGTCGAAAGGTGAGGGCGGCCTTCGAAAGGCGGTTTTCCGCCACCAGAATGGCGCGCGACTATGTGGCGGCCTATGCGCGCCTGATCGGTGGTTCGACCGACGCGAAAGCCTCGTGAGAGGTGCAGCCTGATTCGGGGGCGGAGCAAACGGGAAAAGACAGATGACAGAGCTCGACGAGCGCAAGCTTGATCCCGCCGTAGCCCTTGCCTCCCTGGACGAGACCGCGCCGCGCGAGCCGCACCGGCTGTTCGCGCTGAAGCAGGGCGACTGCTTCGCGGTGGCCGACGCCTATGGCGATATCCGGGGCGCTGGCGACGGCTTCTTCCGCGACGACACGCGCGTGCTTTCGGAATTCCGGCTGACCGTCGGCGGTCGGCAGACATCGCTGCTTGGCGCCTCGCTCAGCCAGGACAATGTTCTGTTCACCAGCAACCTCACCAACCTGCCGGTTCAAAGCGTCGGCGGCCGCGACATTCCGCAGGGCGCGATCCACATCGAGCGCGTCAGGCTGATCTGGCAGGACCGGCTGTTCGAGCGCATCACACTTTCCAACTACAGCCAGGAGACTTCGGCGATCCGGGTTTCGCTGCACTTTGCCGCCGATTTCCGCGACATGTTCGAGGTGCGCGGCTCGACAAGGGCAAAGCGCGGCACCGCGCATGCAGCCAAGATCGACGCGACGTCGGTGCTGCTTCGCTATGATGGGTTGGATGGGTTGGCGCGCCTTTCGGCGATATCGTTCTCGCAAGCGCCCGATCAGCTGGCGGAGAACTGCGCCGATTTCCTGGTCGCGGTGACAAAGCGCTCCAGCAAGGTGCTCTATGTCGAGGTCGGTTCGGAGGTCGTCGAGACGCCCGACCGCGACCGTTTTCGCGCCGCCGCGGCCCGGGCCCGTTTCGGCATGCGGGCAAAGCGCCGCCACGGCGCCACGGTGCGCAGTTCGGGCCGTGTCTTCAACGACTGGGTCGAGCGCGCCCGCGCCGATGTGGCGCTGCTCACCACCGAACTTGCGACTGGGCCCTATCCCTATGCCGGCATCCCGTGGTTTTCGACGGCGTTCGGCCGCGACGGCGTGATCTCGGCGCTGCAGATGCTCTGGCTCAACCCCGGCCTGGCGCGGGGCGTGCTTGCCTTCCTCGCCCAGCACCAGGCGACCGAGACCTCGCCGTTCAGCGATTCGCAGCCCGGCAAGATCATGCACGAGACCCGCAAGGGTGAGATGGCGGCGCTGCGCGAGCTTCCCTTCGGCCGTTACTATGGCGGCGTCGACACCACGCCGCTCTACATCCATCTCGCCTGCGCCTATGCGGAGCGCACCGGCGACATGGAATTCATCGACATGCTGTGGCCGTCGCTCAAGGCGGCCGCCGAATGGACGGAAGAGGCGAGCCGGGAGACCGGTTTCGTCACCTATCAGCGCGCCGCCGAATCCGGGCTCGCCAATCAGGGCTGGAAGGACAGTTTCGACTCGGTCTTCCACGCCGATGGCCGCATCCCCAAAGGTCCGATCGCGCTGGTGGAAGTGCAGGGTTATGTCTTTGCCGCGTTCCGGGGTCTGGCGGCACTCGCCCGCCGCCGGGGCGGATATGCTGAGGCCGAGCACTGGGAGGAGCGCGCCGAAGCCATGCGCGCGGCGGTGGAGCGCGATTTCTGGATGGACGATCTCGGCTTCTATGCGCTGGCGATCGACGGCGCCGGCGAACCCTGCAAGGTGCGGACATCGAATGCGGGCCATCTTCTGTTTGTCGGATTGCCTGAGCCGGAGCGGGCGAAGCTGGTCGCCGACCAATTGCTTTCGGCATCCTTCCATTCCGGCTGGGGATTGCGGACGCTAGCCGACGACGCTGTGTTCTTCAACCCAATGTCCTACCACAATGGCTCGATCTGGCCGCACGACACCGCCATCTGCGGCGTCGGCCTGGCGCGCTTTGGCGAGCGCGAGAGCGTGGTGCGGCTGATGAGCGGCACGTTCGAATCCGCCGTGCATTTCAACATGCGGCTGCCGGAGCTGTTCTGCGGCTTTACCCGCGCGCCGGGCGAGGCGCCGATCGCCTATCCGGTCGCCTGCCTGCCGCAGGCCTGGTCGGCCGGCTCGGCCTTCATGCTGATGCAGGCTTGTCTCGGCCTGGAAATCGATGGCTGGGAAGGCGAGATCCGCGTCACGCGGCCAAGGCTGCCTATCGGCATCGACACTCTCACGCTTCGGCACCTGACCGTCGGCGACAGAGCGGTGGACCTGACCTTCCAGCGCGTCGGCGACCGTGTCGTTGCCTTCCTTGCTGACCGGCATGAAGGTCTGGTGCCGCTCATCGTGCGCACCTGAGATGCATTGACATTCGGCCGGCCTGCAAATGGCGGCTTCCTGCGCTCTCGATCGTCCAAGGGCCGGAAAATGTCGGAACCGATGCAGCGTTTGTGCGTTGCACAACAAGACCGGCGCTCGGCATCTGGTCCGTCGACCGGCAGTGAATCCGAAAACAAGAAGACTGAGGCCTGCGGCAGGCCGGTGGCAAGTTGGCGTTTTGAATGACAAATTATGGCAGCGACTTGCTGTGGATACTCCTCCTGGTAAGTCTTGGACTCTCCGCTCTCGCGGTGTTCTTCTCCGTATCGTGGCGCCATCGCAATTCCGCGCCCGCGGCGGTGCCTGTCGCCGGCGAGGACGTGGCCTCCGAGGCGGCACGCAAGGTGCTCAGGGAATTCGAGAAGAACGGTCAATCGGTCGATGCCGCGCTGGTGACGTGGTCGCCCGAAACCTTGCGCAAGATCCTTCACGAGGACCTGCCGGAGGCGCAGGTGATCGTGGTCTCCAACCGCGAACCTTACATCCACAACGAAAAGAACGGCGAGGTCGAACTGGTCGTGCCGGCGAGCGGACTGGTTTCGGCGCTGGAGCCGATCACGCGCGCCTGCGCCGGCACCTGGATCGCCTATGGCGGCGGCACGGCGGATCGCCAGATGGTGGATGGTGACGACCGGGTGCAGGTGCCGCCCGACAACCCGTCCTACACGCTACGCAGGGTGTGGCTGAGCGAGGAAGAATATCAAGGCTACTATCTGGGTTTCGCCAACGAGGGCCTGTGGCCGCTCTGCCATATCGCCTTCACGCGGCCGATCTTCCGCGAGTCGGACTGGGAGGCCTACGAAGCCGTCAACCGCAAGTTCGCCGATACGGTGGTCGCCGAGGCGCGCAACGAGCGGCCGATCGTGCTGGTGCAGGACTACCACTTCGCGCTTCTGCCGCGCATGATCCGCGAGCGACTGCCCGAGGCCATCGTCATCACCTTCTGGCACATCCCGTGGCCGAACTCGGAAGTCTACAGCATCTGCCCCTGGCGGGAGCGTATACTGGACGGACTGCTCGGCAGTTCGATCATCGGCTTCCATACCCAGTTCCACGCCAACAACTTCACCGAAAGCGTCGATCGCTTCCTTGAGAGCCGGATCGAGCGGGCGGACGCCGCGATCTCCTATGGCGGCCAGACGACGCTGGTCCACGCCTATCCGATCTCGATCGAATGGCCGCTGCAGCTTCTGGCCAAGCTGCCCGATGTCGCCGAGTGCCGCGCGCGCGTCCGCGACCGATTTGGACTGCCGGCGGACGTGAAGCTCTGCGTCGGCGTCGAACGTCTCGACTACACCAAGGGCATTCTCGACCGCTTCCACGCGCTGGAGGAATTGTTCACGAGGCACCCCGATCTGGTCGGCAAAGTCGTCTTCCTGCAGATCGCCGCACCGAGCAGGGGCACGCTGCCTGCCTACAGGCAATTGTACGACGAATGCATGCAGTATGCCGACGACCTCAACCAGCGCTATGGCAGTGACGGCTATCGCCCTGTCGTCGTCGTGGCCGAACATCACTCGCAAAAGGCGGTCTACGAGATCTACCGCGCCGCCGACATCTGCATGGTCACCAGCCTGCATGACGGCATGAACCTTGTCGCCAAGGAATTCGTCGCCGCGCGCGACGACGAGCAGGGGGTGCTGCTGCTCAGCACCTTCGCCGGCGCCTCGCGCGAATTGCTGGAAGCGCTGATCGTCAATCCTTACGACGCGGCGATGATGAGTGGGGCCCTGCTGCAGGCGCTGACCATGTCGAGTGAGGAGCAGCGTGAGCGCATGCGGCGCATGCGCGAGATCGTGCGCGACAACAATGTCTACCGCTGGGCCGGCAGCATGCTTCTCGACGCCGCGCGCCTGCGCAAGCGCAGCGAGCTCGACCGTGTCACGGCCAGCGCAGAACGCTCGGCCGACCCCGACAATGTCGTTTCCATCTTCGAACGCAAACAGGTAGTCGGACTACGATGAACATTCAGCCAGAGTTGACGCCCCGCCTCCCTGAAGGCCGCTGGGCAATGTTCCTCGACATTGACGGCACCTTGCTGGAGCACGCAGCCCATCCGGATGCCGTGTCGGTCAGTGAAGAGCTTCGCCTTTTGCTGCAGACGATCGAGCGCCGGCTGGACGGCGCGCTTGCCTTCATCACCGGCCGCTCAGTCTCGGCCGTCGACGGGCTGTTCGATCCGCTGAAGCTGCGCATTGCCGGTCTCTACGGGCTGGAGCACAGACTTGACCCGGACGGTCCGGTAGAGGCCGCCGACGAACCGGCGGACATGGCGGCGCTCGCCGATGAGATCGAACTGGAGCTGGCCAGCCAGGCCGTCTATGTCGAGCGCAAGGGTCCGGTGCTGGCCGTCCATACCCGTGCGGCTCCTCATCTGCTTGCCCGCGCGACGAAGCTGGTCGAGGCAGCGCTTGCCCGGCTGCCCAAAGGATACCGCGTGATCGCCGGCAATGCCGGTGTCGAGCTGATGCCGCTCGAGGCGGCCAAGGGCGCGGCGATCCGGCGCTTCATGCGGCTCGATCCGTTCACCGGCCGACGGCCGGTGTTTCTCGGCGACGATACATCCGACGAAAACGGCTTCGAGACGGTCAATGCCGAGGGCGGGATATCCATCAGGATCAAGCCTCGGGGACCAACAGCGGCACGCCATGTGATTGCCGACGTCGCCGGCGCGATCGGCTGGCTGCAGGCCAATTTTGGTGATCCCGCCAGCGACGCCGGACGTAGGGATGCTCTGGCATAGTCAGGTGCATCCGTTCTCGCTGTCGCCGATCGGTCCCATCGTGGAAAAAAAGTTCGTGGCGCCCAGGCGCGAAAGCCGATTGTTCCTTTTGTCGGGTCCTGAAGTCTATGAAACTTGTAGACATTAAAGCGGGCCCACCCGCGGCGAGAAGGTGCCAGAGCATGCCCAACCCAACCGTTGTCGGCTTTTCCGGCAATTTCACCCGGCCCTCCAAGACGCGGGGCTTTGTCGACCAGGTCGTGAGGGACATCGCCCGCCAGCACGGCTTGTCGGCCAGCTCCTATGACGTCGAGGATCTCGGCCCCTCGCTCGGCCACGCCAAATGGGCGCGCGATCTTGATGAGCAAGCCAGCGCCATTCTCGACAAAGTCGTCAATGCGGACGTGCTGGTGGTCGGCTCGCCGACCTACAAGGGCAGCTATACCGGTCTGTTCAAGCACTTCTTCGACCTTCTCGATCCGGCCGCCCTGCGCGGCAAGCCGGTGGTGCTCCTGGCGACCGGCGGCGGCGAGCGGCACGCGCTGATCGTCGAGCACCAATTGCGGCCGCTGTTCGGCTTCTTCGAGGCGCTTGCCCTGTCGACGGCGGTCTATGCCACCGACAAGGATTTCACCGACGGCGTGTTGCGCTCCGAGCCGATCCTGAAGCGCGTCGCGCAGGCCGTGGGCGAGGTCGGGATGGTGCTTGCCAATCGCTCCAGCGCGAGTGTCGCGGCGGAATAGGGCTGGCTGGAGGGGCTCAGGCGGGAAACAGGAACGCGGCGGCGGGGTCGAAAAAGACTTGCCGGCGCGCCGGCCCCGCGTCGTGCGATGCCATGGCCGAGGATGTCGGCCTGATGTCGATCTCCTGCCCGGCGGCGGTCCGCGCGACGATGCGCCGCCGCTCGCCGTAGAAGGCGACGTCGACGATCTCGACCGCCAGCTCGGCGCTTTTCGGGCTGCGCTCCAGGCCGAATGCTTCCGGCCGGATCATCAGCCTGGCCTTCTGTCCGCTGCCGAAGCTGCCATTGGCATTTATGCCCGACAGGACCGAGCCGTCGGCAAGGCGGATGGTCGCGGCACCGCCGACGGTTTCCAGATGTTCGGCTGGCAGGAAATTCGAATTGCCGATGAAGCCGGCAACGAAATCGGTGGCGGGCCTGAGGTAAAGGTCCTCGCCGGTGCCGATCTGCTCGATGCGGCCGTCCCTGAACAGGGCGATGCGGTCCGACAGGTGCAGCGCCTCTTCCTGGTCGTGCGTGACGTAGAGGATGGTGACGCCGGTCTCGCGGTGGATGCGGCGGATCTCGGCCTGGATCTCCTCACGCAGCTTCTTGTCGAGTGCGGATAGCGGCTCGTCCATCAGCAGGATCGGCGGGTCGTAGGCCAGTGCGCGGGCGAGTGCGACGCGCTGTTGCTGGCCACCGGACAGCGCGCCGGGCAGCCTATCCGCGAAGCTTTCGAGCCTGACAAGACCCAGCATATCGGCGACCTTGCGCTTGACCTCGGCCTCGGGCCGGCGGCGGACGCGCAGCGGAAAGGCGACGTTTTCGGCGACGCTCAGATGCGGGAACAGCGTGTAGCGCTGGAAGACCATGCCGATGTTGCGCTTGTGCGAGGGCACGGCAAGCAACGACTTGCCCTGCAACAGGACATCGCCGGAGGTCGGGTCCTGGAAGCCGGCGATTGCGTAGAGCGTGGTCGACTTTCCCGAGCCCGACGGCCCGAGGAAAGTCAGGAATTCGCCCTTCGGTATCTCAAGCGTCACATCATGGACCGCCGTGAAGGCGCCGAAGGCCTTGCGCAATTTGCGGATCGACAGGAAAGGCTCGGTCATGTCTGCAACTTTCGGCGCAAGAGTGCCGTCGCCACCATCAGGGCAAGCGTGAGCCCGACCAGCAAGCTGGAGGCGGCGGCGATGACGGGGGTGAGGTCGGAGCGGAGGCTGCCCCAGATCTTGACCGGCAAGGTCTGCAAAGTGGGGCTCGCCATGAAGATCGCCACGACCACTTCGTCCCAGGAGGCGAGGAAGGAAAAGATCGCGGCGGAGAAGATACCGATACGGATCCACGGCAAGGTGATCCTGAGCTTGGCCTGAAGCGGGCTGGCGCCACAGACAATGGCCGCGTCCTCGATCGACTTGTCGAAGCCTTCTAGCGCCGTGGCGATCGGGATGATGGCGAAGGGCAGTGCCAGCACGGTGTGGGCGATGACGAAGCCGCCTGTGGTGCCGCCGAGGCCGAGGCGCAGGAAGAAGGCGTAGATGGCGATGGCGAAGACGACGACTGGCAGCACCATCGGCGTCAGCAGCAGGCCGCGCAGGATCTCGCGCCCGCGGAACTGGCCACGAACCAGCGCAAAGGAGGCAAGGAGGCCGATGACGACGGCGAGCACCGCCGTCATCGTGGCGATGCGGGCGCTGGTCAGCGCCGCCTCGATCCAGGACGGGTCGGCGAACAGCTCCTGGTACCATTTCAGCGTCCAGCCGGGCGGCGGAAAGGCCAGCCAGCGCGACGAGCCGAAAGAAAGCAGCACGATGAAGACGACGGGCAGCAGCAGGAAGGCAGCGACACAAGCGGTGAAGGTCAGCAGCACAACCTTCAGCCAGCCCAGGCGGTCATAGTCGAGCAACATCAGGCGCCTCCCGCGGCTCGCTTCGAGCCGACAAGGCGCAGCTGCAGCGCGTAGAGCGCCATGGTGACGACGAGCAGGATGAAGGCGGCTGCGCTGCCGAGGCCCCAGTTGAGCAGCGACTGGATCATCTGCGCGATCATTTCGGCGAGCATCATGTTCGACGTGCCGCCGAGCAGCGCCGGCGTGACGAAATAGCCGAGCGACATGACGAAGACCATCAGCCCGCCGGCGGCGATGCCGGGCAGCGAGAGCGGCAGCAGGATGCGGCGGAAGGCGGCGAGCGGGCTGGCGCCGCAGAGGGCGGCGGCGCGCAGCGTCATCGGATCGATCGCCCGCAAGGTGCCGACCAGCGGCAGGATCATGAAGGGCAGCATGATGTAGACCATGCCGATGGTGACGCCAGTCAAATTGTTGATGAGCGGCAACGGTTGGTCGATGATGCCGATGGCCATCAGCGCCCGGTTGATGACTCCGGTGCGCTGCAAGAGCACCATCCAGGCATAGGTGCGGGTCAGGAGATTGGTCCACATCGACAGGATGATGATGCCGAACAGGATCGAGGCGAGCGCCGGAGGCATGATCGCCAGCATCCAGGCGACCGGGAAGGCGACGAGCACGGTGACGACGGTGACGACGAAGGCGACGAGGAAGGTGTTGAAGAACACCCGCGCATAGGTGCCGTCGCCCAGCAGCGCCGCATAATTCTGCAGGCCGGGGGCAGGGTCGGTGACGCTGCGCAGCAGCAGCGCCAGCACCGGCACGACAAAGAAAAGCCCGATCAGGGTCAGCGCCGGAAGCAGGCCGCCGAGGCCTGCCGGGAGGCGCGTTATCGCAATGCTCTGCTCAGTTTCCACCGACATGGCGGCACCCCGGGTTGCGAAGCGGGACGGCGTCTGCCGTTCCGCTTCTGTCACGAGAGAGCGGGCGCTATTTCGCCTGCCATGCGTACCAGCGCGTGGCGATCTCGTCGCGATGCTCGGCCCAGTAGTTCATGTCGAGATTGATCTGGCCGTCGACATGGGCGTCGGGCAGGCCCTTGACCACGTCTGCGGGCATCTCGGCCTTCGCCTTGGTGTTGATCGGCGCATAGCCGCTCGCCTCGGCGAATTTCGCCTGGCCGGCGGCGCTGCTTGCGGCGGCGAGGAACTTCATCGCCGTGTCCTTGTTCTTGGCGCCCTTCGGCACGACCAGGACGTCGGCAGCGGTCAGGTTCTGGCTCCAGGATACGCCGACATCGGCGCCGTCCTTTTCCAGCGCGAAGACGCGGCCGTTCCAGAGCTGGCCGAAGGCCGCCTCGCCGGAGGCGATCAACTGTTGCGACTCGGCGCCGCCGCTCCACCAGACGATGTCGGACTTGATGGTGTCGAGTTTCTTGAAGGCGCGGTCGAGATCGAGGGGATAGAGCTTGTCGGCCGGCACGCCGTCGGCGAGCAGCGCGATCTCGATGACGCCAGGTGCCGACCATTTGTAGAAGGTGCGCTTGCCGGGGAATTTCTTGGTGTCGAACATGTCGGCCCAATTGCTCGGCTCACCGGAGACCGAGCCCTTGTTCCAGGCCAGCACGAAGGAATAGTAGAAGCTGCCGATTGCGTGCTCGTTGCTGAAGCGCGGGTCGAGATCGTCCTTCGGCACGACGGCGAAGTCGATCGGCTCGAGGAGGCCGTCCTTGGCCGCCTTGATGGCGAAATCCATCTCGACGTCGACGACGTCCCAGGTGACGTTCTTGGCGTCGACCATGGCCTTCAGCTTGCCGTAGTCGGTCGGGCCGTCCTGCAGGACCTTGACGCTGGACGCGGCCGTGAACGGCTCCGCCCAGGACTTGGTCTGGGCTTCCTGGGTCGTGCCGCCCCAGCTGGTGAACACCATGTCCTCGGCCCTGGCGGCCGTCGTGGCCATCAAACCGGCAAGGATGCCGGCGAAAATCAGTTTCATGTCGTTCTCCTCTGATTGGTGTGTTCTGTTTCTTGTTCTTCAGTGCACCGTCGCCATGTCGCCTCAGCGCATGACGAAGGGATCGGGGATCGGCTCGTCCGAGGTACGGATCCACACCGACTTGGAGCGCGTGTAGTCGCGGATGGCGTCGAGACCGCCTTCGCGGCCGAGGCCGGAGAGGCCGTAGCCGCCGAACGGAACCAGCGGCGAGACGGCGCGGTAGGTATTGACCCAGACCACGCCGGCATGGATGCCGCGAGCCATGCGGTGCGCCTTGGCGAGATTGGTGGTGAAGATGCCGGACGCGAGCCCGAAGGGCGTGTCATTGGCGATCGCCAGCGCCTCCGCCTCGCTGTCGAAGGCCAGCGCGCTCAGCACCGGGCCGAACAGTTCCTCGCGCACGCAGGCGAGGGCCTGATCCTGCGCTTCGATGATGGTCGGCGCGTAGTAGAACCCGTTCGCCTTGTCCCTGGGACGCGCGCCGCCAGTGATCAACCGGCCGCCGCCGGCCAGGCTTTCAGCGACGATCGTTTCAATCCGTTCGCGCTGACGCGCGGTCGCGAGCGGCCCCATTTCGGTGGCGGGATCCTGCGGATCGCCGATGACGATGGCCTCGGCCTTCTGTTTCAATCGGGCGAGGAACTCATCCTTGACCGAGCGCTCGATCAACAGCCGCGAGCCGGCGACGCAGCTCTGGCCGGTCGCGGCGAAGATGCCGGCGACAACGGCATTGGCGGCACTGTCCAGATCGGCGTCGGCGAAGACGACGACCGGGCTCTTGCCGCCAAGCTCGAGCGTCGTGAAGGCAAGGTTCTCCGCCGTGTTGGCGACAATCTGGCGGGCGGTCGAGGGGCCGCCGGTAAAGGCGACGCGGGCGACGAGCGGATGGCTGGTCAGGCGGCGCCCGCAATCGTGGCCGAAGCCGGTCAGGATGTTGACGGCACCCGCCGGGAAGCCGGCCTCTTGGACGAGCTCGGCGAAGGCGAGCAGCGGCGCCGGGCCATCCTCCGAAGCCTTGAGCACGACGGTGCAACCCGCGGCAAGCGCCGGGCCGAGCTTGACCGCCGACAAAAAGAGCTGCGAATTCCAGGGCACGACCGCGGCAACGACGCCGATCGGCTCCGGCCGCACCGTGACCTCCATGTCGGGCTTGTCGATCGGGATGAAGGCGCCTTCGTGCTTGTCGGCGAGCCCGCCATAGTAACGGTAATAGTCGCCGACATAGGCGATCTGGGCGCGGGTCTCGCGGATGATCTTGCCGGTGTCGCGGGTCTCCAGCTCCGCCAGCCGGCTGGCATTGGCGGCGACGAGGTCGCCGAGCCTGACCAGCAGCTTGCCGCGCGCCGTTGCCGTCAGCGATGCCCAGGGACCCGAGCGCAGCGCCCGGTGCGCGGCCTCGACAGCGCGGTCGACATCGGCGACGGTCGCGGCCGGCATCGTCGCCCAGGGCGCGCCCGTCGACGGGTCGACGCTATCGAAGGTCGCGGTGGCTTCGGCGAACTGGCCGTCTATGTAGTTCCTGAAGACGGCGCTGCTCATCGCGAACTCGCCTCCTGGAAGGCCGGCATCACCCTGTCGATGAACAGCTGCAGCGACTTCTTCTTGCGCTCGTGCGAGAGGCCACTGTCGATCCAAATCGAATACTGGTCGTAGCCCTGCGCTTCGTAGGTCTTCAGCCTGGCGATCACCTCGTTGGCCTCGCCGATGACGAGGTTCTGCCGGATCTTATCCGGCGCGTATTGCGGCATGGCCGCGATCTCTTCCCCGGTCAGCGGCTCCAGGATGCCCTGATGCACCGGCTTCTTGTTCTGGAACCAGGCGCCGAACTGGCAGTAGAACAGCGACAGGTCCTGCGCCAGGCGGTCGGCGTCGGCGGCGTCCTCGGCCACGAATGTGTGCATCAGGAGCATGATTTCCGGCCGCCTTGTCTCCGGGTGGGCCTGGCAGGCGGTGTTGAAGCGCTCCATCAGGCTCGCTACCTCGCCATCGCCGGAGGCTAGCGGCGTCACCTGCACATTGCATTTGTTGGCGACCGCGAAGTCGTGCGAGTTCGGGTCACGCGCAGCCACCCAGATCGGCGGGTAGGGTTTTTGCAGCGGCTTGGGCGAGGAGGTGGTCGGCGGGAAGGACCAGAACTCGCCGGAGAGCTCGAAATCGCCGTCCCAGAGGCCGCGCAGCGCCGGCACCATCTCGCGCATGCGCTGGCCTGCGCCCCAGGCGTCGAGCCCTGGGAAGAGCCGCTGGTACTCGTAGCTATAAGCGCCGCGCGCAATGCCGATGTCGAGCCGGCCGCCGGTGATGATGTCGGTCATCGCCGCTTCGCCGGCGAGTTTGATCGGGTGCCAGAAGGGCGCGATGATTGTGCCGGTGCCGAGACGGATGCTTGTCGTCTTGGCGGCAAGATAGGCGATGTTGACGAACGGGTTCGGCGAGATGGTGAATTCCATGCCGTGATGCTCGCCGATCCAGGCGGCCTCAAAGCCTGCCTGCTCGGCCAGCACGACGAGTTCTTCCAGCTCCGCCAGCAGTTCGGATTGAGGCTTGGCCAGGTCCGAGCGCTCCATGTGGACGAAAAGCGAAAACTTCATCGGTCTCACCCGTGGCCGGAATGGATTGCTGCTGTCGGCGCGGCCTTGGCGAGCGGCCGGACCTCGCCTTCGACCTCATTGCCGACATAGACGCCGAACTGGTCCTCGGTGCGCTCTCGCGCATAGCGGGCGAGCATCGAACGCACCGCCGGATCGGCGATCTTGAGATCGGCCATCCGGTCGATGTCGACAAGCCTGATGTGGCCGTCGCCGGACAGGGGGGCGCTCACCGTGCCGCGATAGTAGACATGGGTGCGCGAGGCATCCGTCGCATCGTCCCAGACCGCGTAGAGGAAGCCAAGATCGGCGTCGATCACCTTGGCTGCAAGCGTTCCCCTGAGGCTGCGGGGATCGCTCGCGGCACCGAGGCCGCGTCCGGCCGGCAACTGGTGGGACCCGTCTGCAGCCTCGAAGAAGAGCACGCGGCCATCGCTTTCGAGGATGGCGCCGACCTCCGTTCCGGGCGGGGCGGCCGCGAGCGCTTCCTGGCTGAGGCCGGGCGTGACATAGGTGCCCCGGCAGTAGCCCAATGGCTGGGTGCCACTGTGGGTGAAATCATGGACGCGGCCGATGAGGATCGAATGATCGCCGGCGTCCACCAGCTGCTCCATGCCGCAATCGAAGACCGCAACAGAACCGTCGATCACCGGATTCCCGGTCTGGCCCGGCTGCCAGATTACCGACGCGAACTTGTCGGCCGCCTTGGAGGCAAAAATGCCGGACGCGGCCTTCTGGTTTTCCGACAGGATGTTGATCGCGAACCCCCTGGAGGTCGAGAAGGCCTGGTGCCCCAGCGCCTTCTTGGCGATGCAGACAAGCACCAGCGGCGGCTCGAGCGAGACGGAGGTGAAGGAGTTGGCGGTGAAGCCGCGCGGATCGCCTGCCTCGTCGACCGTGGTGACGATGGTGACGCCGGTCAGGAAGGAGCCGAGCGCGCGCCGGAATTCAATGACGTCGAATGCCGAATCGGCTTCGGCACTTGCGGAGACATCGGCCCGGTCGAGAAAAGCGGTGATATGTTGAGTCACCTTTTTAGGCGAAGCAATTGTCATCATGTGCTTTTCGCCGGTCAGCACCAGGCATTGACCTGACGGCGCGAGCCGCGCCATCGCGGCCGACATTGCGGGGGTGGAATTGCGGTCTTCCGAACCGGTCATGAACAGCGCTGGCGCTGAGAGCCCGGCCAGGCGATCGGCATGCGCCGTGTCGGCGTGGGCAAATAGCCGATAGGTGCGGGCGTAGCCTTCGGCATCGACGCTTTCGAGCGCTGTACGCGCCGTGGCGGCGGCATCGGCCAGGGCAGGCGGGATCGGATCGCCGAACCAGCGGGCGATCGTCGCAGCGATGGCCTGGGGGTCGCCATGGCCGCCGAGCGCCGCCGCCCGTTCGCGCACCGCTTGCGCAAGTTCCGGGGGACGGCGGAAGACGGCGTTGAGGCAGACGACGGAGCTGACACGCGACGGAGCACGCAGCGCGATTTCCTGCGCGACCAGCGCGCCCATGGAATGGCCAACGACCGCCGCGCGGTCGAGGCCAAGATGGTCGAGCAGGCGGATCGCCTGGTCGGCGAAGTCGGCCAGCCCGGCATTCTGCGGCGGCAGCGGCGAGACGCCGTGGCCGAGCATATCGATGGCGATCAGGTCGAAGCGGTCCTGCATCAGGGCGATCTGCGGCTGCCAGATGGCAGCGCTCATGCCGACGCCGTGAATGAACAGAACCGGCGCGCCGGAACCGGCCCGGATGAAGCCGGTGCCGTCGGGAGCCTTGCTCGGGACCATTGCGGCGGCGTCAGCCATGCAGATCCCCGAGTTCCTTCAGGTCCTGGTAGCGGTCGCCGATGCGATGATGTGGGCGGCCGCCGATCGACGCACCGAGCGCCACCACCAGCTCGTCGGGCGCCGGCGCGTCGCCGATCTGGAAATGCACCGTGAGATAGTGCGAGCGGCGGCCTTCGTCGTTCTTGTCCATCAGCGGGATCATGATCGGCGTGTTCGGCCCGCCGCGCAGATTGGTGAAGGCGAGATAGGTCTTGGCGCCGACGGCGCGGCGATAGTGGTTGCCGAAATGCAGCGTGTGGATCAGCGCCGATGCATGCTCGACTTCGCCCGACGTGCCGCAGATGGCGGCCTTGCCATAGCCCTCGATCGCTTCGCCGGAACCCGCGACGCCGATGATTTCATGCGTCAGCGTTTCGCCGAGCACCGGGGCAATGGCGCGGATCTCGGGCGAGAGGTCCTCGGCGAAGCCGCGTCCGGCCCATGGGTTGGTCAGCACCGCCGCGACGCCGATCAGGCGCAGCGGCCGGGGCGCTGCCTTGCCGCCTTCGATCAGCGTGTTCTCGACATAGGTCACGATCTTGCGGATGGCCGGTTTCATGAAATTCCTCGGACGAAACGGCGTGATGCGGCTTCGTCATTTCTGTATCGTCTTATGGTATACCATGATATGGAGAGCCATGAGCCTTGTCAATCGGCCATGGAATCTGTTTTTGTGGCGAGGCGAGAGCATCTCACCGTTTCATGGAAACGGCGAACCGCTCTATCTCTTTGTTTTGAAACGCAATTCCTGACGGAAAACCGCTGCACACTTTTCCTGGAATTGCTCTAGGGGCGGAAGAAAAGATGGCTGACGACACGCTTCGGATCGACCGCTCTGCCAAGACGCTGCGGACGCTGGCGCTGGAGCGCATGCGTGAGGCGATCATGGATTTTCATTTCCAGCCCGGCGAAAGGCTGGTCGAGCGGCCGCTCTGCGACCAGCTTGGCGTCAGCCGTTCGGTGGTGCGCGAGGTGTTGCGGCAGTTGGAGGCCGAAGGCTTGGTGCAGATGGTGCCGGGCCATGGGCCCGCTGTGGCCAAGCCGGATCTCGGCCGCACCGACGAGATCTACGAATTGCGGGCGCTGCTGGAAGGCATAGCGGCGCGGGCCTGCGCGACGTCGGCCAGCAAGGAGCAGATCGCCTTGCTCGATGCGGCACTGGAAAAACTCCTCGAAGCCTGGGCGTCAGGCGCGCCGGTCGAGGTGATGCGGGCGACGGCCAGCTTCTACGAGGTGCTGTTCGAGGCCGCCGACAAGCGTATCGCCTGGGAGATCGTCACCGGACTCAACGTCCGCATCAACCAGCTGCGCTCGATGACGATCGCGTCGGAGAACCGCCGCGAGCCGGCGATCGCCGAGATGAACGCCATCATGGACGCGATCCGGGCGCGCAAGCCTGAAGAGGCGGAGGCGGCGGCAAGGCGGCATGTCGAATCCGCCTGGCGCATCGCCCGCGATGCGCTCCGGCTGGGGTCGCTGTGAGCCTGCCCGGCCAAGCCTAGTTCTTGTCGACCGGCTTGGAGCGCATCCGGGAGACCGTCTCGCGTTCGGCGCGCTTGGAACGCATCGGGGGCAGGCCGCGGTCGATCAGGTCCATGTCTTCCAGCACCATGTCGCCCATGCGCTTGAAGGCGATGTCGAGCGCGCCGGCGCGGTGCGCCGAGCGCAGGAAGCCGGGCAGGGTGCGCACCGGATGGTCCCTGGCCAGCGGCTCCTCGGGGAAGACGTCGCTGGCGGCGACGATGTGGCCGCTCCGCACCGCCTCCATCAGCTCCGGGAAATCGACGACGCCGGCGCGGCTAAGCAGGATGAAGGCGGCTCCTTTTCGCATTTTGGCGAAGGCGTCGGCGCCGAGGAAGCCCTGGTTCTCACTGGTCACCGAGGCGACGACGAAGACGAAATCGCTCTCCGACAGCACTGTGTCGAGCGACGCGGGCTCGACGCCATGCTCGACCAGCACGGAAGGCGGCAGCCAGGGATCGAACACCTTGGTGCGAGTGCGGAAGCCGGCCAGCAAGCGGTTCAGCGCGCGGCCGAGATCGCCGAAGCCGACGATGCCGACATCGGCACCGGAGAGCAACCGCGCGGTCGCATTGCCGTCGCCGCCCCACAGCTCGTTGCCCTGCCGGAAGGCAAGGTCGGCGTCGACGATGTCGCGCGCCAGGTTGAGCGCCATGGCGAGGCCGAGCTCGGCCACCGGCTCGGCGAACACCAGGCCGGTGGTGACGACATGGATGCCGCGCTGAAACAGCGTCTCGTAGGGCATGTTGTTGACGAGATTGGTCTCGACATTGAAGATGCAGCGCAGCGCCTTGAGCATCTCCAGCGTCTCGGAACCGATCGGCGGCTGACCGACGATGTAGCGCGCCTCGGCCAGCATGTCGGAAGGCAACCCTGCGACCCCCTCAGGCGTTGTTTCGACGATGCGATATTTCTTGCGAAAGCGTGCCAACTGCGGCGGTGTGAAGATCAGGTCGAGCGTGCGCGGCTCGGGCGCGCTGATGACCAGCGGCAAGGCATTGTTTGACATGATGTTTCCTCCCGGCGTGACCGGACCGTGCCATTCACAACCGTGTTTTACTCCGGATTAAACGATTTACAACCGCGAAAAATCGATTTATCGATTGGTTTAACAAGGCAGTGAGCGGCTGCCTGCCCTCGGGAGGAGGACAATGGCGAACAGGGAGGCCCAGCAGCGGCGTGCGTCGATCCACGACGTGGCAAGCCGCGCCGGCGTGTCCGCCGCCACCGTCTCCAAGGTGCTGGCCGGCGTCACCACGGTGAAGCCCGAAAACGCCCAGCGGGTCTTCGATGCCGTCGAACTGCTCGGCTACCGCGTCGATCCGCTGGCCTCCGACATGCGCCGGGCCAAGCGCCGCATCATCGGCGCCATCATGCCCGAGTTCGAAAGCGAGTTCTTCGGCCAGATGGTCAGCGAGCTCGAGGGTCTTGCCGAGCAGCGCGGTTTCACGCTGGTCGCCGCCTCCAGTCGTGAATCGGAAGCGCGCGAGAAGGAGATCCTTGCCCGCATGCACGACTGGCGTGTCGCCGGCGTGGTGCTGGCGCCGGTGCGCAACGAGCATGGACCGGCGGCCGGCTTCATGAAAGCCAACGGCATGACCGGCGTGCTGATCGACCGCGTGCTCGCCGACGACGCTTTCGACACGGTTTCGGCCGACAGCGCCGCGGCAAGCGCCGAGGTGGCGCGCGCGCTTATCGGCAAGGGCCATCGCCACATACTGGTCGTCGGCCTTGGCCAGCAGGCAGCGACGGTGCGTGCCCGCCTCGAAGGATTTCGCAATACCGCGCTGGAGCTTGCCCCGGACGTCCGCATCGACGTCGTGCTTTCGGAAAGCCAGGTGGAGCCGCTGCGCGCGCTGCTTCGCGACTATTTCAGCGAGGGCGCCAATCGGGGCGAACGCCCGACGGCGGTCTATTCGCTGTTCCTCAAGGGCACGCTCGTGGCGCTGTCAGAATTCCGCCGGCGCGCCTGGCACTGCCCGGACGACATTTCGCTGGTCGGCTTCGACGACGCCGAATGGATGCAGGTGACATGGCCGGCGATCGCCGCCGTCGTGCAGCCGGTGCGCGAGATCGCCAGCAACGCGATGGACGTGCTGTTTCGCAGGATCGAGGGAGAGGGCGGCCCGCCAACGGCGCGGCTCGAACCCTGCAAGGTGTTGATGCGGGAATCCGTTGGCTCGCCAGGCAGCGGCCCGCATTCCGGGGGAGGAAACCGACAATAGCCCCCATTGTCGAAAACCAAGTGGCGCCGCACCTGGCTTTGGCTCGTGGCACGTGACATCAACAGGGAGGAAGACATGACAGCATTTGTTCTAAAGATAAATCGATTTACGATGGCTCTGGGCATCGCTTTGGCGATGTCGGCCGTCGGCGTCGCAAAGGCTGAGGACGGCGAATACGGCGTGCTGATGAAGACGCTGGCCAACCCGTTCTGGGGCGCGATGGGCCAGGGCGTCGAGGACGGCGCCAAGGAAGCCGGCGTGAAGTACTTCCAGCAGGCGGCCGAGAGCGACCAGGCGGCCGAGCCGCAGCTCAACCTCTGCAACACCATGCTCGAGCGCAAGCCGGTGGCGATGATCACCGCCGCCATCAACTCGACCAACCTGCTTCCCTGCCTGAAGGCGGCGCAGGATGCCGGCGTCAAGGTCGTCGACCTCGACGGGAATCTCGATCCGGCGGTGCTCGACAAGGAAGGCATCAAGATCACCTTCCGCATCGGCTCCGACAATGTCGCGGCCGGCGGGCAGGGTGCCGAGTATCTGGTCTCCAAGCTCGGCAAGGACGCCAAGGGTCCGGTGCTGGTGATCGAAGGACTGTCCGGCAACATCACCGGCGCGAAGCGCGCCAAGGGGTTTGCCGACAAACTCAAGGAATTGGCGCCGGGGCTGGAAATCGTCGCTTCGCTGCCCGGTGACTGGGATCGCGGCAAGGCGGCCTCGATCGCCACCGACACGCTGACCGCGCATCCCGACCTCGTCGCCATCTTCTGCGCCAATGACGGCATGGCGCTGGGCGCGGTGGAATCGGTTTACGCGGCCGGCAAGGGCGAGCAGGTGACGATCATTGGCGTCGACGGCAATTCCGATGCGGTCAAGTCGATCAAGGAAGGCCGGCTCAACGCTTCCGTTGCGCAGCTTCCCTACCTTGTCGGCAAGCAGGCGGTCGAGAACGTCAAGAAGGCGCTCGCCGGCGAGAAGGTCGAGGAAAGCATCGCCGTGCCGACCCTGGTACTGACCAAGGACGTGCTCGACGCCGGCAAGGAGCCGATGCTGCAGTATGTGAAATAGTCCTCCCAGACGGGCTGGCGCGGGTTTAGCCTGCGCCAGCCGATCTTTTGCACAAGCGAGGCAACATGGCTTCCGAAATGGCGCAGCCCGGCTTTTGGGCTCGGGTACAGCGCGCATCCGTCGAAAGGCTCCACATCAGGCTGGAGTCGCTGCTGGTGCTTGTGGCGCTGAGCGCGGCGATGGCGCTGCTGTCGCCCTTCTTCCTGTCGCTCAGCAATTTCCTCAACATCCTGCTGGCGACGTCGACGATCGGCGTGCTGGCGATCGCCGCCACTTTCGTCATCGGCTCGGGCGGACTTGATCTTTCGCTGGGCTCGGTCATGGGGCTGGCCGGCGTGGCCGGTGCCTTCGTCGCTGTCAATCTCGGCTGGCCCTCGGTGTTTGCGGTGATCGCCTGCATTCTTGCCGGCGGGATTGCCGGCTATATCAACGGCCAGCTCGTCACCCGCGCCTTCGTGCCGGCCTTCATCGTCACGCTCGGCATGCTCGGCCTGGCGCGCGGCCTGGCGCTCGTGATCTCGCAGGGCAGGGCGATCTACGGCCTGCCGGCGGCGATCGTCTATATCGGGCAAGGGAGGCCGTTCGGCATTCCGATGCCGGTGATCATCCTGGTTCTGACGGCGATCGTCGCGCATTGCGTGCTTGCCTATACGCGCTTCGGCCGCCACACGCTGGCGCTTGGCGACAGTGAAGGCGCGGCGCGCGCCGCCGGCATCCGCGTCGAGCATCATCGCCGCATCATCTATACACTGTCCGGCGCGCTTGCCGGCCTCGCCGGCCTGCTGTTCACCGCCCGCGTCAATGCCGGCGATCCGACCGCCGGCATCAACTATGAGCTCACCGCTATCACCGCGGCGATCATCGGCGGCACCAATCTGTTCGGTGGCCGCGCCTCGATACTCGGCACGATGATCGGCGCGCTGATCATGGGCGTGCTGCAGAACGGGCTGACGCTGCTCGCCGTGCAGTCCTACTACCAGCAGATGGCGATCGGCGCGGTGCTGATCCTCGCCGTCTTCATCGACCAGTACCAGGTCCGGAAGGAGTCGCGCGTATGACGCTTCTCTCGCTTCAGGGCATCCGCAAAAGTTTCGGCGCGGTCGACGTGCTGCATGGCGTCGACCTGTCGGTCGCGGCCGGCGAAGTGGTCGGTCTGGTCGGCGACAACGGTGCCGGCAAGTCGACGCTGATGAAGACCATAACCGGCATCTACCGGGCCGATGCCGGCTCGATCGAATTCGACGGCAAGGACATCCTCGCTCTCGACCCCGGCCAGCGGCGCGAGCTCGGCATCGAGATGATCTACCAGGACCTGTCGCTCGCCAAGCAGCAGGATGTGGCGTCGAACATCTTCCTGGGACGCGAGCCGACCAGGAAGGTGTTCGGCCTGTTTCCCGGCTTCGTCGACAAGGCCGAGATGGACCGCCAGGCAGCGAAGATGATCGAGCGGCTCGGCGCGCGCCTGCCGTCGATCAACCGTTCGGTCGGCTCTTTCTCGGGCGGCCAGCAGCAGACGGTGGCGATCGCCCGCGCGCTGACCTTCAATCCGAAGCTGGTCATCATGGACGAGCCGACGGCGGCACTTGCCGTGCGCGAGGTGCAGAGCGTGCTCGACCTTATCCGGCGGCTGCGGTCGGAAGGCATCGCCGTCATCCTGATCTCGCACCGGCTGAACGACGTGCTCTCGGTCACCGACCGCATCGTCGTGCTGCGTCACGGCCGGGCCGATGCGGATCTCGTGACCAGCAAAACCAACATGAACGAAGTCGTCAGCCGTATCGTCGGCGGCGGCGATATCAGCGCCGCGGCGGCGCACGAACAACGAGGCTAAAGCTTATGAACATTTTTGGACTGCATACTTTCGCTATCGCCCCGGTCTGGGACCTTGCCCGCATCGAGCCGCAGATGGACCGGCTGAAGGAACACGGCATCGGCCTGATGGAGATTCCGCTGCTGCGCCCTGAGGAGATCGACACCAGGCGCACGCGCGGCTTTGCCACTCACTATGGCGTCGAGCTGATCCCGTCGCTCGGCCTGCCGCGTTCGCTCGACGTGGTCGAGCGGCCTGACGAAGCGCTCGACTTCCTGCAGCCGGCCTTCAAGGTCTGCAACGAGGTGGGCAGCGAGGCGCTCGGCGGCGTCACCTACGGCACGATCGGCAAGACCACCGGGCGAGCGCCGACGCGCAAGGAGATCGACGGCATGTGCCGCTTCCTCGAACGGGCGGCGAAGGCGGCGAAGTCACGCGGGCTGAAGCTCGGCATCGAGCCTTGCAACCGCTACGAAACGCATCTCATCAACCGCGGCATCGACGCGGCGCGGATCATCGAGCGGGTTGGGGCCGACAACATCTTCATTCATCTCGACACCTACCACATGCATATCGAGGAGGAGAGCTTCGCCTCGGGCTTCGAGGCGGCTGCGCCCTTCCTCGGCTATGTGCATGTGTCGGAAGCCAATCGCGGCGTGCCAGGTCGCGGCATGATCAACTGGGCGGCCTGCATGAAGGCGATCGCCGACATCGGTTATGAGGGGCCGATCACGCTTGAAAGCATGAACCATGTCGATGTCGACATCGCCGGCGGACTGGCGGTGTGGCGTCCGGTAGCGGAAGACCCGCGTGACGTCATCGAGGTCGGCCTGCCATTCCTGCGAGAAGAAGCGAGGAAGGCAGGGCTGAAGCTTGGCTAAGCAGGCCACCTTACATGGGTTGCTGACGCACTGAGGCCTGGTTCAAACAATAACTTTACAAACATCTTCGATTGTGTGAAGTGGTGTCCATCAAGGGACGCTGCATGACAACCTCTCGTTTTGCCACTCGCCTCAATTCCTTTGCCTCTCGGCCACAGGCCGAGTGGCCCGGCCTTACCGGCAAGCCGTCGCTGATGCAGATGGCGGCGCGCGCCGCCAAGGTCGAGGGGCTCACCGATCTCGATCTCAACTTCCCCGACCATATCAATGCAAACCCTCGAGAAATCGCCCGCCAGCTCGCCGATCTCGGCCTTTCCGTCAACGGCTTTGCCATGCGCTACTACTCCAGCCCGGCCTTCAAGCTCGGTGCCTTCACCAACCCCGATCCGGCGGTGCGCCGCGAGGCGATCGACCTGACCAAGGCCGGCATCGACGCCGCGCGCGAGGCGGGTGCCGGGCTGATGACGCTGTGGCTCGGCCAGGATGGTTTCGACTACGCCTTCCAGGCCGACTATGCGACCCTCTGGCAACACGAAATCGATGGAATTCGTGAAGTTGCGGCGCATGATCCCGATTGCTGGATCAGCCTTGAATATAAGCCAAACGAGCCGCGCTCCTACAGTCTGATGCCGGACGCCGCGACCACTTTGCTGGCCATCCGCGATGTCGGCCTGCCCAATCTCGGCGTCACTCTCGACTTCGCCCATGTGCTCTATGCCGACGAGCAGCCGGCCTTTGCCGCCGCGCTCGTCGCTCGTCACAGCAAGCTGCTCGGCGTTCATCTCAACGATGGTTACGCCAAGCGCGACGACGGCCTGATGGTCGGCGCCGTGCATACGCTGCAGACGATCGAGCTTTTGCGGCAGATCCGCCGCGACGGCTACTCCGGCGCCATCTATTTCGACACGTTTCCCGACATGACCGGGCTCGATCCGGTGCGCGAATGTGAAGTCAACATCGCCACGGTCAAGCGCATGCTCGGCATCGTCGAACGCATTGAGAATGACAACCGCCTGTCGTCAGCCATCGACCGCCAGGACGCGGTCGCCTCGCAGGCCATCGTCCAGGAAATCATGCTCGGCACGCCGTGATGAGGGGACGTGAATGACCTCGATGGATCTGAAAGCTGTGGGACCGCGCATCCGCATGATGATGCCGCAACTCACCCCGCTGGAGGCAAAGGTGGTGGAGACCGTCTTCGGCCGGCGTGGCTTTGACGAGACGATCCCCTTGAAGCAGATCGCCGAGGAGGCCGGCGTGTCGGAGGCGATGGTGGTCAAGATCGCCAAGAAGCTCGGCTTCTCCGGCTATCGCGACTTCCGCTCCGCCGTTTACGAATACAGCCGTCTGCCCACCGCCGAGATGCACCAGGAGCTCTCGGCCGACGACAACTCCCGCGAGATCGTTCAGAAGGTATTTCGCACCTCGATCCAGGCGCTGGAGGAGACGCTGGCCATCCTCGACATGGAGGATTTCGACCGCGCCGCCGATCTGCTCTACCGCGCAAGGGTTCGCGACTTCTATGGTGTCGGCGGCTCGGCCCAGATCGCCCGCGACGTCTCGCACAAATTCCTGCGCATAGGCATCCGCGCAGCGGTCTATGACGACTCGCACATGATGCTGATGTCGGCCTCGCTGCTCGGTGCCGACGATATCGCCGTCGGCTTCTCGCATTCGGGCAACTCCAGCGCCGTCATCGACGCCATCCAGCTTGCCAGGAAGAGCGGCGCCCGCACGCTTGCAATCACCAATTACGGCAACTCGCCGCTCGCTGCCGCGGCCGACATCGTGCTTTGCTCGACCGCGCAGGGCTCGCCGCTGATGGGCGAAAACGCGGCCGCTCGCATCGCCCAGCTCAACATCCTCGACGCGCTGTTCGTGGCGGTGGCGCAGCGCGACTACCAGGCGGCCGAGCGCAATCTCGGCCGCACCATGTCGGCGGTGATCTCGAAACGACGGGATAGGGGCACATGACGCCTGCGGTCACGGTCTTCGGCAGCTTGCATTACGACATCATGGTGGAAGCGCCTGACCGCCCGCGCAAGGGCGAGACCTTGACCGGTCATTCCTGGCACCCCAAATGCGGCGGCAAGGGCGGCAACCAGGCGGTGTCAGCCGCCCGCGCGGGCGCTCGCGCGGCGATGATCGGCGCGGTCGGCGACGACGATTTCGGCCACGCGCTGCTTGACGATCTCGATCGCTGCGGCGTCGACCGGCAAGGCGTGCGCGTGGTGCCCGGCACCGGCTCCGGCATGAGCGTCGCGATCTTCGATGCGGGCGGCGATTACGGCGCTGTGATCGTCTCCGGCAGCAATCTCGCGCTGAGCGAACAGGACGTGGCGGCGGCGCGCGAGCAGATCGCCGGAGCCTCGGTACTGCTCTTGCAGAACGAGGTGCCGGAAGCCGCAAATATCGCCGCTGCCCGCGCGGTGAAAGCAGCAACCGGCCGCGTCGTCCTCAATGCGGCCCCCGCGCGCAAACTATCGTCCGAACTGATCGAGCTCGTGGACATTGTTATCGTCAACGCCATCGAGGCCGAATTCCTGGCCGGCGGCGACGTGGTCAACACGCTCGAGGGGGCGTCGCAAGCAGCGCGGCGTCTCATCGCCGACTTCCCGGCGGCAATCGTCACTGCCGGCAGCGAAGGGGTGGCTTGGTGCAATCGCGAAGGCCGCGCCTTCGCGATTGCCGGCATTCAGGTCAAGGTTGTGAGCACCCATGGCGCCGGGGATGAATTCGTCGGTGCCTTCGCCGCTGGCCTCGCCCGCGGCGAGCCAGCTGAAATCGCGCTGGCCGCCGCCAACGCCGCCGCGGCGCGCCTGGTGGCGGCGCCGGAACAGCAGCGCCAGGCGAATGGTCCTGCGACCGGCGCATAACGCTTAGGGCGGGAGGCGTGGTCTGTGGGACTGGTTCCTCAGAACGGATAGTGCTGGCCCGGATCCTCGATCGTCACCCAGCGCAGGTCGGTGAACTCGGCGATCGAGGCCTTGCCGCCGAACCGGCCATAGCCTGAACCCTTGACGCCGCCGAAGGGCATTTGCGCCTCATCGCCGACGGTCGGGCCGTTGATGTGGCAGATGCCGGCCTGGATGCGCGCGGCGACGGCCATGGCGCGCTTGATATCGCGGCTGAAGACGGCCGACGACAGGCCGTATTCGGTGTCGTTGGCGACGCGCACGGCCTCGTCCTCGCCCTTGACGCGGATCACCGGCTTGACCGGTCCGAAGGATTCTTCTGAATAGACGCGCATGGTCGGGGTGACGTGGTCGAGCAGGGTCGCTTCCACCACGGTGCCGGTGCGCTTGCCGCCGGCGACAAGTTTCGCGCCCTTGGCGACGGCGTCGGCAACCAGCTCCTCCATCTTGTCGGCGGCCTGGCTGCTGATCAGCGAGCCGAGCACGACATGACCGCGCGGGTCGCCGGCCGGCAGTTGCGAGGCGCGGGCGGCGAGCTTCGCCACAAACTCGTCGGCGATCCTTTCATCGACGATCAGCCGTTCGGTCGACATGCAGATCTGGCCCTGATGCATGAAGGCGCCGAAGGTCGCGGCGTTGACCGCCGCGTCAATGTCGGCGTCGTCCAGCACCAGGAGCGGCGCCTTGCCGCCGAGCTCGAGCAAAGCCGGCTTGAGATGCCGTCCCGCAAGCTCGGCGATGATCCGGCCGACCTTGGTCGACCCGGTGAAGTTGACGCGCTTGACCGCCGGATGCGCGACCAGCGCCTCGACGATGCCTGCCGCGTCCTTCGGGTCGTTGGTGACGACGTTGACGACGCCCTTGGGCAGGCCGGCTTCGACCAGAACCTGGCCGATCAGACGGTGCGTGCCGGGACACATTTCGGAGGCCTTCAGCACGACGGTGTTGCCGCAGGCGAGCGGCATCGCCAGCGCGCGGGTGCCGAGGATGACAGGCGCGTTCCATGGCGCAATGCCGAGGCAGACGCCGGCCGGCTGGCGGATTGCCATGGCAAGCGTGCCGGGCTTGTCCGAGGGGATGATCTCGCCCGAGATCTGCGTCGTCATCGCCGCTGCCTCGCGCAGCATGTTGGCCGCCAGCATGACGTTGAAGCCGGCCCACGGACCGGTGGCGCCGGTCTCTTCCATCATCAGTTTCGTGAATTCGCCGACCTTGGAGGCCATGACGTCGGCGGCCTTGGAAAGCAGGGCGCGGCGCTCGCCGGGGCCGGTCTTCGACCAGGCAGGGAAGGCGGCCGCGGCGGCGTCGACGGCGGCATTGGCGTCGGCGATGCTCGCCGCCGCGGCGCGCGTCGCCAGCTTGCCGGTGAACGGGTCCAGGCGCTCGTACGAGGCCTTGCCGGTGGCCGCCCTTTCATCGCCGTCGATGAGAAGTCCGATATCCATTTGTCTCTCCCTCGCTCCTGGTGGAGCGTTGCAAGTTCAGATTAGAAGCCGAGCACCTCGGCGTTGATCGATGCTTCGAGGCCGCCATCGACAGGCACGTTGGCGCCGTTTATCCACCGGGCGCCGTCCGAGCACAGGAACAGCACCACCGGCGCGATGTCGCCGGAGGTGCCGGCGCGACCCACCCGCGCAATGTCGCTGTCGACGCGGGCGTCGCCGAGCACGCTGCGGAACTGCTTCAGGATCGGCGTCTCGACCGGGCCGGGGCTCACCGCGTTGACGCGGATGCCGCGGCTCTTGAACTGCTCCTGATGCGCTGCGCGGAACGTCCACAAGAGCAGCAGTTCTTTCGAAACCGGGTAGCCTTCCTCGTTCTTCACCGCATGGTCGGCGACGACCTTGGCGATATCGGGAAAACCTTCGATGCCGACCATCGAGGCGGCACGGTTGAGATTGGCGCGCCAGCCGAAGCCGGCGATCGAGGCGACGTTGACGATAGCGCCGCCTTCGCGAAGTTTCGGGGCCAGCGCTTCGGAAAGCGCACGCAAGCCGTAGAAGTTGACCGCGAGCGTCGACACGGCGCCGGTGTTGCCGGAGAGGCCGGCGACGTTGCAGAGCGCGTCGAGGCGCGGCGGCAGCCGCGCGACCAGATCGTCGACGCCGGCCTTCGACGAGATGTCGGCCTTGACGAAGAAGCCCTGATGTCCGGCAGGTTCACGCATGTCGACGCCGATCACGTCGGCGCCGAGCTGGCCGGCGAGTTCGGCCGTGCGGGCGCCAATGCCGGAGGCGACGCCGGTGATGAGGATCGTCTTGCCGAAAAGCATGGTCAGGCCTTCTCCCGAGATGTCGTTGTCTGTACCGGCGAGGCGATCTCGCCGGTCGTGTCGGTCGCATTGATGGGAAGCCTGACGCGATAACCGACCGGCAACAGCCGCCAGCCAAAACGCTCCTCCAGCGTGCCCCACAGGCCGCGCGGCAACAGCAGCGAGAAGACAAGCGCTGTGGCGCCGAGGCCGATCAGGTACCAGACGCCGGCGCTGCCGAACCAGGTCTCGATGAGGAAGAAAAGCAGCGCGCCGAGGATGGCGCCCTCGAAGGTGCCGATGCCGCCGACCAGCACCATGAAGATCATGTAGGCCGTCCACTGGACGTTGAAGTAGGTCTTCGGCTGGAAGGTGATCGAGGTCGCCAGCCACAGTGCGCCGGCAATGCCGATGCCGAAGGCGGCAAGCACGAAAAGCAGTCGCTTGGTGCCGGTGACGCGCACGCCGATGGAAGCGGCCGCATCCTCATTGTCGCGGATGGCGCGGATGGCAGCGCCGGTGCTGCCGCGCAGCAGGCCGAACAGGACGGCGAGCAGGGCGGTCATCGACGCCAGCGCCAGCCAGTAGATCGTCACCCGTCTGGTCGATGCGTCATAGACGTTGAGCGAAATCAGCGAGGTGCCTGTCTCGCCCTGCACTAGCCGGTCGAGATTGACGAGGAGATGGGTGAGCGCAGCGATGACCCACATGCCGATGGCGAACTCGCCGTTCTTCAGGCGAAGCATGAAAAGGGAGATCGGCCAGGAGGCGGCGCCGACGACGATCGCCGAGACAAACAGCGCGACGAACGGATTGAGGCCGGCATTGGCCAGGCGAATGGAGAAATAGGCGCCGAGACCGAAGAACACCTGCTGGCCGACCGAGACCAGCCCGCCGAAACCGGCGAGCGCGTTCCACATCGCGGCCAGGATCACATAGATGAACAGAGCGGTTATGCGGTCGACCGCGCCGGCCGAGAGGAACTGCGGGGCGATCGCCAGCAATGCGATGATGAGGGCCGCCGCGATCGCGGCAATGCGCGAAGTGGCGGTGCCGCGCTCGATGAGGGGAGCGACGGCGCTCATGATGCCTTCCTCGCGGGCAAACGCAGCAAGCCGCGCAGGCCGAGGCCGGAGGCGGACAGGCGTATGAACAGCGCGATCAGGAACGCGACATGGCCGCCGATCAGGAAGCCCTGCGGATGCACCTGCGCGCCGAGCGTCTGGGCGAGCGCCAGCACGATGCCGCCGATCAGCGTGCCCCACAGCGAGCCGGCGCCGCCGATGACCGCCGCCTCGAAGGCGAACAGGAGCTGCGGCGCGCCGGCATAGGGATCGAAGGTGGCGCGCATGCCGAGGAAGGCACCGGCGAGGCCGACCGTCACCATGGCGATGGCGGCGGCGACCGCCATGGCGCGGCGCGCATCGACGCCGACCAGGCCGGCTGTATCAGGGTCCGCCGAGGTGGCGCGGATCGAGCGGCCAAGCCCGGTGTGGGTAAGGAAGAGCTGCAGCCCGCCAAGCAGCACCACGGCAGTCATGAAGATGATGACGGCGAGCTTGCCGACATAGATATTGCCCGGCCATTCCCAGGAATCGTAGGACAGGCTGCCGATGAAGGGGGCAAGCGAGCGCGTGTCGGCGCCGAACTGCTCGAACAGCAGATTGTCGATGACGATGGCGAGGCCGAACGTCGTCAGGATCGGCAGCAGCGCGCCGCCGCGCGCGCTGCGTTCGAGCAGGAAGCGCTGCAAGGCCCAGCCGATCGCAGCCATCAGCGGCAGGACGATGAGCAGCCCAAGGAATGGCGAGATGTGGAAGCGCGAGGCAAGCAGCCACAGCGCGAAGGCCGACAGGACGGCCAGGCTGCCATGGGCGAGGTTGATGATGCGCATGACCGAGAACATGAAGGAGAGGCCGCAGGCAATCAGCGCGTAATAACCGCCGAGCAGGATGCCCTGGATGATCTGGTTGCTCATGCCGGCACGCCTCCGGCGCTTTTCCGATGCAGGCCGAAGTAGGCTTTCGTCACCTCTTCGCGCGTCACGCTCTTGCTGTCTCCCGCGAGCGCGATCCTTCCTTCCAGCATGCAGATGACCTTGTCCGAGACCGCAAGCGCCCGGTTGAGGTCCTGCTCGACAAGAATAATCGTCGTGCCCGAACTGATCAGCCCCTGCAGCGAGGCGTAGACGCGGTCGACGACCAGCGGCGACAGGCCGAGCGAGACCTCATCGAGCAAAAGCAGGTCCGGATTGCTCATCAACGCGCGGCCGATGGCAGTCGCCTGCTGCTCGCCGCCCGACAAATGGCCGGTCCTGGCATGGCGGCGCGGCTTCAGGTTCGGAAACGTCTCGAGCACCCTGTCGACCGTCCAGTCGCCGGGGCGACCCGCGGTTCGTCCGAGCAGGAGGTTCTCCTCGACCGTCATCTCGACGAACAGTTTCCTGCCTTCGGGCACCAGCGCGATGCCCATGCCAACGCGCTTGTGCGAGGGCGCCCCGGAAAGGTCGGTGCCGTCGAACAGCACTCGGCCCGATGCCTGTGGATGCGCGCCGGCGATGGCTCTCAGCAACGTCGTCTTGCCGGCGCCGTTGGCGCCGACGAGCGCCAGCGTCTCGCCGCGCTCGACGTTGAAACTCACGCCACGCACGGCTTGCAGGAGGCCGTGCCGGACAACAAAATCCTCGACCGACAGCAGGCTCATTTCGGGCCTCCGCCGAGATAGGCGCTGATCACCTGCGGGTTGGCCATCACCGCTTGCGGCTCGCCGTCGGCGATGATCTTTCCCGCATCCATACAGATCAGCCGTTCGGCCACCTGCAGCAGGATGTGGACGATATGCTCGATCCAGACGATGCCGATCTTGCGGCGGCGCAATTCCCTGATGGTCTCGACCAACTCGCCAGCCTCGCCGTCGGTCAGGCCGCCGCCAATTTCGTCGAGCAGAAGCAATGTCGGCCTTGCCGCGAGCGCGCGCGCCAGCTCAAGCCGCTTGCGATCGAGCAGGCCGAGCGTCTCGGCGCGCCGGTTGGCAACGCCCAGCATGCCGCAGAGTTTCAGCGAGGCAAGTGTCTCCTCATAGGCTTCGTCGCGCTTGAGTCGCGCGCCGTGCGAAGCGGCGACGAAGACATTCTCGAACGTCGTCATGCCGCCGAATGGTTTCGGCACTTGATGGGTGCGCACGAGGCCGAGCCTGCAGCGCTGCGTTGCCGGCAGCGACGTCACGTCGCCGCCCTTGAAGGCGACGGTGCCGGCGCTCGGCGGAAAAGCGCCCGACAGGACGCTAAGCAGGGTCGTCTTGCCGGCACCGTTCGGTCCGACAATGCCGACGGCCTCGTCGGCTTGCATGGCGAAGTCGATGTCATCCAGCACCACAAGCGCGCCGAAGCGCTTGTGGATGCCGGCGGCGCTGAGGATCGCAGCATTTGGTGAGCCGTTCACGATGCGATCCCCGTCAGCGATCCAATCAGCCGTTATAGGGCTGGAGCTTGGCTTCGACCGGCACCTTCGGGTCGGTGGCGTTCTCGGTCACGACATAGTCGAGCGGGAACTTGGCTCCTTCCTTGGCCGCCACCCACTGCGTGCCGATGATCGGGCCTGGCGAGACGTTGGCGACGGGGCCGCTGGTGAAATCGACCTTGCCGATCATGGTCTCTGTCTTGAGCGTGCTCAGGGCCTTGGCCACCGCCGCCTTATCCTTGGCGTCCGTGCTTGCCTTCAGTGCCTCGAAACCGGCGTCGAGCAGCGACATCGAAGCGCCGAGCTGCTGCGTCCACTGCTTGCCGCTCGCTGTCTCGTAGCCGTCGGCAAGCTCGGTTCCCGAAACGCCGGTGAGCGGCGACTTGTAGGGGAAGGCCTTGTGCCAGTAGGCGGCGCTGGAAATCTTCATGCCGAGGTCGCCGAGCGCCTCGATGTCGGAGGGGAACAGCCCGGTCTTGGCGACCTGGGCGATCTTGATCTGTCGGGTCAGGCCCTGCTGCGCCGCCTGGCGCCAGAAGGCGGCGAAGTCCGGCGGGATCGGGAAGGAGTTGAAGATCTCGACACCCTCCTGCTTGAACAGCGCGATCTGCGAGGAATAGTCGGTGGTGCCGGTCTCGTAGGCGCCGGGATCGACGATGGTGAAACCCTGCTTGGCGAGCAACGGCGCCAAATGGGCGCGGATGGCGTTGCCGTCGGCGTCGTTCGGGTACATGACGCCGACCTTCTTGTTGGTCTCGATCAGATTCCACTGCGAGACATAGGCCTTGAAGAACTCCTCGACGCCGAAGCCGAAATGATAGGTCCACTTGAAGGGGGAGGGCGCGCCGGGCTTGGCGCCGCGGCCGAAATACCAGGCTTCCCACGGCATGACCGTCGACAGGCATGGCACGCCGGCCGCCTCGCAGGCGTCGGCCACCGGATTGATCACTTCAGGCGTCGACACGGCAAGCATCAGGTCAATGGCCTGGTTGTTGATCAGGTCCTTGGCGAGTTGGCCGGCGCGCGAGGGGTCCGACTGCGTGTCCTGATCGAGGATCTCGACGCTGTATTTCTTGCCGCCGAGCTCGATGCCATTGGCCAGCGCCTTGCGGGCGAGGTCGAGCACATAGCCGTCGGTCTCGCCGAAGCCGGCGAGCGGCCCGGTGCGCGGGCTGACGAAGCCGACCTTGAGCGTGTCGGCGGCCTGAGCGAAGGCCTTGCCTCGGCCGAGCGCAAGGGCCGCGCCGCCGGCCACCGAGGTGGCGATGAACTGGCGCCGCGACATGCCGCGAGCGATGGATTTGCTGCCGATAGAATGGGTCATTTGCTCCTCCCTCTGAGGCCGTTCCATGCAGCGGCAACCGGTTTTCCGGTTGGGGCCAAACAGCGCGGCTTTCGATCCTCCAGGGTCACATTGCACTAGCGGTTTGGTTCGGTAAAATGATATTTTGCGGTGTTTTATTAACCTACAGGTTATGAAAAGTCGCGCCGGACGGAGTCCATCGCTCAGGCGTTGTGCCGCGCCGCCTCGCGGATCGTCTGCAGCATGATGGAAAAGGCAGGCGAGGGGGCGGTGTCGGTGCGCATCGTCAGGCCGACCGGTCCCTTGGTCTCCTCGGTGTCGACCGGCAAGGCGACGAAGGCGCCGCTGGCGATCTCGTTGGCGACGACACCGGCCGAGATGATCCACACCGCATTGCTCTGGCGCATGAAGGAACGGCCGAAGGAGTCCGAAACGGTCTCGATTTCTGTTGCCGGCGCGGTCATGCCGTTGGTGATGAACAGGCGGTCGACGAAGGGGCGGATGACGGATTCCCGTGTCGGCATCAGGACCGGGAATTCATCCAGCCGCGCGAAAATGTCTGCTCCCGGTTCCAGCAGCGGATGCCCGGCCCGCACCACGAACAGAACCTGTTCGGAATAGAGATGCTCGAAGAAGAAGCCGGTCATGTTCTCCGGCGCTGCAAGCCGGCCGACGACGAGGTCGAGCGCGCCGACGCGCAATTGTTCGAGCAGCACCGCGTTCTCGCCGGTGACGATCTTGATGGCGGCGCCAGTGTTCTCGCTCAGGAACAGGCTCATGGCGAGCGGCATAACCCGCGCAGATACCGTCGGCAGGGCGCCGATACGGATCGGATGGCGATTGACGGCGCCGTCCTGCCGGACCGAATCGACGCCGCGCTTCAGCGCGGTGATCGCCGTGCCGGCATGGCCAAGGAAGATCTCGCCGAGCCGCGTCACGCGGATGCCGCGCCCGTCGCGTTCGACGACGGCGATGCCGAGCGCCTCTTCCAGCTCGCGCAATGTCTTGGTCACGGCCGGCGCGCTGACATGCAGGAACTCGGCCGCCCTTGCCACACTGCCTTGCCGTGCCACTTCGAGAAACGCCTGCAGGTGTCGGAAGCGGATACGGCTTTCGGCCACGGTTCGATAACCCCCAAGTTAATGAAATGCCGCAAAATATCATTTTACCGAACCAAACGCCTAGTGCAAGCTAACAGCGGAGGATCGAAATCGTGCCATTCGTCAGCATCGGCGGCGTTACGCTGCACCATCGCTACAAGCCGGGGACTGGCAAAGTGCGCCCGATCATATTCATGAATTCGCTCGGCACCGACTTCCGGATCTGGGACGAGATTGTCTCGTCGCTCGGCGATGAGATGCCGACGCTCGTCTATGACAAGCGCGGCCACGGGCTCTCCGATATTGGCGGTGTCAGTTCGATCGACGACCATGTCGACGACCTCTGCGGCCTCATCGATCACTTCGGTCTGGACAAGGTCGTGCTGTGCGGACTGTCGGTCGGCGGCATGATCGCGCAAGGGTTCTATGAGCGGCGCCCCGACAGCGTCGAGGGCCTGATCCTGAGCGATACCGCGCACAAGATCGGTACGGTCGAAAGCTGGAATACCCGCATCGCGACGGTCGAAAGCAAAGGCATCCAGGAGATTGCCGACGGCGTGCTCAAAGTGTGGTTCACCCCTGCCTTCCACGCGGAGCGTTCCGCCGATCTCGACGGCTGCTGGAACATGCTGACCAGGCAGCCGCTCGCCGGCTATATCGGCACCTGTGGCGCTGTTCGCGATGCCGACTTCACCGAGGCCGCGCGCCGAATCGCGGTGCCGACGCTCTGCATCGTCGGCGACCACGACGGCTCGACGCCGCCCGCCTTGGTGCGCTCGCTGGCCGATCTCATTCCCGGCGCGCGCTTCGAGGTGATCCGCGATGCCGGGCACATTACCTGCGTCGAGCAGCCGGAGGCGTTCACCGCTCTGATCCGCGATTTCGTCGCCTCGCTTCCCAGCGGAAAGCAAACCCATGGATGATGTCTCCTCAAAGAACCCAACCCGGTACCGCACCGGACTTGACGTCCGGCGATCCGTGCTCGGCGATCCGCATGTCGACCGCGCCGAGGATGCCGCCACCGATTTCGACCGACCGTTCCAGCACCTGATCACCGAGGCTGCGTGGGGAACCGTGTGGGCCCGTCCCGGCTGGTCGAAGCGCGAGCGCTCGATCGTGACGCTGGCGCTGCTCGCGGCCCTTGGCCATGATGAGGAGGTAGCGATGCATGTGCGCGCCACCGCCAACACCGGCGCCTCGCGCGACGATATCTGCGAGGCCTTCCTGCATGTCGCGATCTATGCCGGCGTGCCGGCCGCCAACCGCGCCTTCAGGATCGCCAAGGAGGTGTTCGCGCAGATGGACGGAGCCGAGAATGCCCATGCCTGAGCCAGGCTCCAACCGGACGCCGGAGACCGGCGCCTTCTTTCAGCGCGATCGCCTTTGGCATCCGCCTGCGCTGACGCCGGCCTACAAGAGTTCGGTGCTGCGCTCGCCGCAAAAGGCGCTGCTTTCATTCGACAACACGCTGTCGGAACTCACCGGCCCGGTGTTCGGGCACGCGTTGCTGGGTGAACTCGACAACGACCTGATCCATAATTTCGCCAAGTCTGGCGAGAGCGCCATCGGCGAGCGCATCATCGTCCACGGGCGCGTGCTCGACGAACGCGGCAAGGGCGTGCCCGGCGTGCTGCTCGAGTTCTGGCAGGCCAATGCCGGCGGCCGTTATCGCCACAAGAAGGATGGATATCTGGCGCCGCTCGATCCGAATTTTGGCGGCTGCGGCCGCACCATCACCGACGAGAATGGCGGCTATGCCTTTCGCACCGTCAGGCCCGGGCCCTATCCCTGGCCGAACGGCCCGAATGACTGGCGGCCTGCCCACATCCACTTTTCCGTGTTCGGCCACGGCTTCGCGCAGCGGCTGATCACCCAGATGTATTTCGAAGGCGATCCGCTGATCTGGCGTTGCCCGATCGTCGGCGGCATTTCCAACAGGGCTGCCGTGGAGGCACTGATTGCCCTGCTCGACATGCAGTCGACCGTCCCCATGGACGCACTCGCCTACAAGTTCGATATCGTGCTGCGCGGGCGGCGCTCGACGCTGTTCGAGAACAGGCCGGAGGGCAACTGATGGCCCAGTCGCTCGACCGGCTGAAGGAAAGCCCATCGCAGACCGCCGGGCCCTACGTGCATATAGGGCTGACGCCGAATTTCTGCGGCATCGATGGCGTCTATGAGAGCGATCTTGGTTCGACCATGGTCAACGACCAGGCCAGGGGCGAGCGCATCGAGCTGCGTATCCGCGTTTTCGACGGTGGCGGGGGGCCGCTCAAGGACGCGTTGATCGAGATCTGGCAGGCCGATGCCAATGGATTCTACAATTCGCCGGCAGAGTTGCGTGGCGCGGCCGACCCAAACTTTTCGGGCTGGGGCCGGCAGCCGACCGACATGGAAACCGGCGTCTGCCTGTTCCGGACGATCAAGCCGGGCCGCGTGCCGTTCCGCGACGGGCGGTTGATGGCGCCGCACATCACGCTGTGGATCGTGGCGCGCGGCATCAATATCGGCCTGCATACGAGGCTCTATTTCTCGGACGAGGAAAAGGCCAATGGCGAGGATCCGATCCTTTCCCGCATCGAGCATCGCCTGCGCGTGCCGACGCTGATCGCCGAACGCCAGGGCGACACCTACGTCTTCGACGTCCATCTGCAGGGCGAAAAGGAGACGGTTTTCTTCGATAGTTGACCGACCGCCACATGACCGTATCACCCTTCGATCATCCGCTGCTTTCCGGCCTGCTCGGCGACGAGGAGGCGGCAAGGCATTTTTCGGTGGAAGCCGATATAGAGGCGATGCTCGGGTTCGAGCGGGCGCTGGCCGAGGCCGAGGCCGAGTGCGGCGTCATTCCCAAAGACGCCGCGACGGCAATCGGTTCGGCGCTGGCCTCGTTCCGGCCTGACACGGCCAAGCTCAGGGCCGGCGTTGCCGGGGATGGCGTCGTGGTGCCGGAGCTGGTGCGCCAGATCAAGGCCGCCGTCGGCGAGCCGCACCACGCCTTCGTTCATTTCGGCGCGACGAGCCAGGACGTCGTCGACAGCTCGCTGGTGCTCCGGCTGCGCGGCGCGGTCGACCATATCAGCCTGCTGCTCAGCGAGAACATCGTTCGCCTCACCGGGCTGGAACAGGATTTCGGGGGCCGGGCGCTGATGGCGATGACGCGCATGCAGCCGGCAGTCCCGATCACGGTGCGGGATCGGATCGTTTCGTGGCGGGTGCCGCTCGAGCGCCACCAACTCAGAATGAAGGAACAGTCCACGCGGCTGCTCGTGGTCCAGTTCGGCGGCGCGGCCGGCACGCTCGAAAAGCTGGGCGACAAGGCGCCGGCTGTGCGCTCCGCACTCGCCGCCAAACTCGGCCTCGGCGACGCGCCGCAATGGCATAGTCAACGCGATGCGCTCGCCGAGTTCGCCGGCTGGCTGTCGCTCACCACCGGCAGCCTCGGCAAATTCGGCCAGGATATCGCACTGATGGCGCAGGCCGGCACGGACATAAAACTGTCCGGCGGCGGCGGCTCGTCGGCGATGCCGCACAAGCAGAACCCGGTGAAGGCGGAGGTGCTGGTGGCGCTCGCGCGCTTCAACGCCACGCAGCTTGCCGGCATGCACCAGACGCTGGTGCATGAGCAGGAGCGCTCGGGGGCGGCGTGGACGCTGGAATGGCTCATCCTGCCGCTGATGGTGGTGGCGACGGCGGCGGCGCTGCGACTGGCCGCGGAACTTGCCAGACAGATCGAAAGCCTCGGCCACTGATGCGCACGCAAATTGTCATTGTCGGGTCGGGACCGTCGGGCCTGCTGCTCGGCCAGTTGCTCGCCACCATCGGCGTCGAGACGATCATCCTCGAGCGGTCGAGCCGGGAGCATGTGCTTGGCCGGGTGCGCGCCGGTGTGCTCGAACAGGGCACCGTCGACCTGCTCGGCGAGGCCGGCGCCGCGGGCAGGCTCAATGCCGAAGGCCTGCCGCATTCCGGCATCTCGCTCGCGTTCGACGGACGCTTGCACCGCATCGATCTTACGGGGCTCACCGGTGGCAAGCATGTCACCGTCTATGGCCAGACCGAGGTGACACATGATTTGATGGACAAGCGCGAGGCAGCCGGGCTGGTCACCGTCTACGAAGCCGCCAATGTCGCGCTGCATGATTTCGACGGTGGAGCGCCGTCCGTCACCTACGACAAGGACGGCGTCAGAAACCGCATCGACTGCGACTTCATCGCCGGCTGCGATGGCTATCACGGCGTCAGCCGCAGGTCGGTGCCGGAGCGCGCTCTGAAGACCTTCGAGCGGCAATATCCGTTCGGCTGGCTGGGCGTGTTGGCGGAGGTGCCGCCGGCCGATCACGAGCTGGTCTACGCCAATCATGAGCGAGGTTTCGCGCTGTGCTCGATGCGGTCGCCGCACCGCAGCCGCTACTATGTGCAGGTCCCCGCCGACGAACGCGTCGAGGCCTGGTCGGACGATCGCTTCTGGGACGAGTTGCGCCGCCGGCTGCCGCCACAGACCGCGGCTTCCGTCACCACCGGGCCGTCCTTCGAGAAATCGATCGCGCCGCTGCGCTCCTTCGTCGCCGAGCCGATGCGCTTCGGCCGGTTGTTCCTGGTCGGCGACGCCGCGCATATCGTGCCGCCGACCGGCGCCAAGGGGCTCAACCTCGCCGCCAGCGACGTGCGCTATCTCTTTGCCGGGCTTCGCGAATTCTATCGCGAGAGGTCGCAAGCCGGGCTCGATGCGTATTCAGCCAGGGCGCTGGCGAGAGTCTGGAAAGCGGTGCGCTTTTCCTGGTGGATGACAACGATCCTGCACCGCTTTCCCGAAACGGGCGAATTCGGCCAACGCATCCAGGAAGCCGAGCTCGATTATCTCGTCCATTCGCAAGCGGCGTCGACGGCGCTCGCCGAGAACTACGTCGGCCTTCCTTATTGATCGGCGGAAGCCGTCACACACGCTCCAGCGCGATCGCAATGCCTTGCCCGACACCGATGCACATGGTGGCGAGCGCATAGCGGCCGCCGCGTTCACGCAACTCGAGCGCCGCCGTGCCGGTGATTCGGGCGCCCGACATGCCGAGCGGGTGGCCGAGCGCGATCGCGCCGCCATTCGGATTGACGTGCGCGGCGTTCTCCGCGATGCCGAGCTGGCGCAGCACCGCGATGCCCTGCGAGGCGAAGGCTTCGTTCAATTCGACGACGTCGAACTGTTGGGGTGTCAGGCCGAGGCGGGCGCAGAGTTTCTTCGTGGCCGGGGCAGGGCCAATGCCCATGATGCGTGGCGCGACACCCGCCGTCGCGCCGCCAAGGATGCGGGCGATCGGCGTCAGGCCATGTTTCTTCGCCGCTGCTTCCGAGGCGACGATAAGCGCGGCGGCGCCGTCATTGACGCCGGAGGCATTGCCGGCGGTCACCGTGCCGCCTTGCCGGAATGGCGTCGGCAATTTGGCCAGCGCCTCGATCGTCGTGCCGGCGCGGGGATGCTCGTCCTTGCCGACCACAACCGCATCACCTTTCCTCTGCGGGATCGTCACCGGCGTGATCTCCTTCGCCAGCCGGCCATTGGCCTGCGCGGCGACGGCCTTGTCCTGGCTGCGCACGGCGAAGGCGTCCTGGTCTGCTCGGCTGACGGAAAAGTCCTCGGCGACGTTCTCGCCGGTTTCCGGCATGGAATCGACGCCGTACTGCTTCTTCATCAGCGGATTGATGAAGCGCCAGCCGATGGTGGTGTCGTGGATCTCGGCGTTGCGCGAGAAGGCGGTGTCGGCCTTGGGCATGACGAAGGGGGCGCGGCTCATCGATTCCACGCCGCCGGCGATCATCAGCTCGGCTTCTCCGGCCTTGATGGCGCGCGCGGCGATGGTGACGGCATCCATGCCGGAGCCGCAGAGGCGGTTGACGGTCGAACCCGGAATGTCCTGGGGCAGGCCGGCAAGCAGCAATGCCATGCGCGCCACGTTGCGGTTGTCTTCGCCGGCCTGGTTGGCGCAGCCATAGACGATGTCGTCAACCGCCGCCCAGTCGACACCGGCATTGCGCTCGACCAGAGCCTTTAGCGGGATGGCGCCGAGATCGTCGGCGCGTACCGAGGAGAGCGAGCCGCCAAAGCGGCCGATCGGCGTGCGGATGTAGTCGCAGATGTAGGCGTCGGCCATCTATGCAGCTTTCCCTTTGGCGGTCCCTTCATGCGCCGCCTTGGTGCGGGCCTGAAGATCGCGCAATGTCTTCAGCTCGAGCTCCGTCGGCGCCGGCGTCTCGTCAAGGGCCTCGGCGAACTTGACCGTCCAGCCACAGGTCGCCTGCACCTGCTCGCGGCTGACGCCGGGATGCAGCGATACGACGGTGAATTCCTTAGTGACGGGATCTGGCTTCCACACGGCGAGGTCGGTGATCAAAAGCGTCGGGCCGGCTGTATTTATGCCCAGGCGCTTACGATGGTCGCCGCCTTCGCCATGGCCGAAGGAGGTGAAAAAGTCGATCTTCTCGACCATACCGCGCTTCGACTGCGCCATGGTGATGTAGATTTCCTTCGACGAGGTGGCGATCTCCGGCGCGCCGCCGCCGCCGGGCAGGCGGGTCTTGGGATGCGCATAGTCGCCGATGACGGTGGTGTTGATGTTGCCGAACCTGTCGAGCTGCGCCGCGCCGAGAAAGCCGATCGAGATGCGCCCGCCCTGCAGCCAGTAGCGGAACATCTCCGGCACCGCGACGGTGGTGACCGCCGTCTCGCACAATTCGCCGTCGCCGATCGACAGCGGCAGGACATCAGGCGCGGTGCCGATGGTACCGCTCTCGTAGATCAGCGTGATGTCGGGCGCATGCGTCAGCCGCGCGACATTGCAGGCGGCGGAGGGCGCGCCGATGCCGACGAAGCAGACGTCATCGCTCTTCAGCGCACGGCTGGCGGCGATCGTCATCATCTCGTTGGGCGTGAAGCCCTGATTTTCAGCGTCGCTCATGCGGCTTTCCTCAAATGCTCGACACGGGCGGCAAAGTCGTCCGCGCTGCTCTCGATGACGTTCTTCCGCATCCAGGCCTGGAAACGGTCGCGGTCGGCGGCGATCTCGTCCCATTCGAGATAGGCGGCGTTGTCGCGCGCATAGTAGCCGTGCGTGTAGGAGGGATGCGAGCCGCCCGGCACGACCGAGATCGCCGCGATCGTCCAGCTCGGCAGCACGGTCAGGTTGGGATGGAGGTCGTCGAAATTGTCGACCACTTCCTCCACCGTCACCACGGCGCGTTTTGCCGCCAGTACCGCTTCCTTCTGGATGCCGATGATGCCTTCGACCAGAACATTGCCCTTCCGGTCGGCCTTCTGCGCGTGGATGAAGGTGACGTCGGGCCGGATGGATGGAACAGCGGCGAGCGCTTCGCCGGTGAACGGGCAGGTGATGGATTTGATGTTCGGGTTGACCGCGGCAAGACCCGCGCCGCGATAACCGCGGAAGACGGCGCAGGGCAGGCCGGCTGCGCCCGCCTCATAGGCGTTGGCCATGCCGGCGTGGCTGTGCTCCTCGACCTCGATGGCGCGCGGAAAACCATTCTCTATGGCGTCGCGGGCGCGCCTCAGCAGGCCGACGCCCGGATTGCCCAAATAGGAGAAGACGATCTTCCTCGCCATGCCCATGCCGATCATCTGATCGTAGATCAGGTCCGGCGTCATGCGGATCAATGTCAGGTCGCGAAAACCCTGGCGGATGGCCTCATGCGCGGCCGCGGTCGGGATCAGATGGGTGAAGCCCTCGAAGGCGACCGTATCGCCATCGTGCAGATTCTCCGCCACGGCCTCCTTCAGCGGCAGGAACTTCACCATTCTTCGGGCTCCGGTTTTAGAAAAGTTCGCATTGCGAACATATGTTTGCTATGACATACTTTTATGCCGGGTGGCCGTATCGAGTCAATCCCGACGCGGCAGTCGTTTGTGGGGATCAAATGGAAGACGAAGGCGCTTCGCGTGACCATGTCGGCTCGCTGGAACGCGGGCTCGCGGTCATGGAGATCCTGGCCCGCCACCCGGCCGGCATGACGCTGACCGAGATGGCGGAGGAGGCGGGCCTAACGCGCGCCGGCGCCCGCCGCTTCCTGCTGACGCTGACTGCGACCGGCTACGCCACGCAGTCGGGTCGGCTGTTTTCACTGTCGCCGCGCCTGCTGACCGTCGCGCGGACCTGGCTCGGCGGCGCGTCGCTGTGGACCTTCGCGGCGCCGATCATGCGTGAGGTGGCGGGGCAGTTCGACGAAGCCTGCAACGCGGCGGTGCTGTCGGGCGAGGACGTCGTCTACGTTGCCCGCATCCCCGGCCGCCGGATCTTGAGCGTTGCGCTCGACGTCGGCACCAGGTTGCCCGCCTACTGCACCTCCATGGGGAGGGTGCTGCTCTCCGGTTTGGATGCGATTGAACTGAAGGCCTTCCTCGCTGCGGCAAAGATCGAGCGGCGGACGCCGAAGACGATCATCAGCCGTGCCGCGCTCGGCAAGGCGATTGACGTGGCGAGGGCGGCAGGGTTCGCCATCGTCGACGAGGAATTGGAGCTTGGCCTGCGTTCGATCGCCGTGCCGATCAGCGACCGAACCGGCCATATCGTCGCCGCCATCAACGTCTCGACCCAATCGGCCCGCTTCTCCGTCGATGCGATGGAGCGCGAAATCGTGCCGTCGCTGCGCAAGGCAAAGCTGCGCATCGAGGAGTTCTTCTTCGTCTGAGCGACTCCGACGGCTTCTGCCATCAAATTCTGGAGGCAACCAGCCGGTCCACAGCTGGATAGGCTGCTGTCAGGCCTGGGCCGTTGACGTCGCCTTTCAAATGCAGTATTGAACAGGATTATACAGGTTCACTGAACAGGTATCGATATGGCCCGTCGCGTTGCGCAGCTTACTCCCGGCACGGGCAAGCCCGAGCAGATCGCGACAGTGCTGGAGCATGAGATCCGCTCCGGCGTGCTGGGCTTCGGCGACCGCCTGCAGAGCGAGAACGAGCTCGTCCAGCGCTTCTCCGTCAGCCGCAACACGGTCCGCAAGGGGCTGGAAGAACTGTCGAGCCGGGGTTTGATCACCACCAGGGTCGGCATCGGCTCCTTCGTCACCTTCGACGGCATGCCGGTCGATGACGCCATCGGCTGGTCGCGGGCGCTCGCCAATGCCGGCGCCAATGCCGAGACGCGCACGCTGCGGCTCGAAGTCATCGAGGACGCAGACCTCGCCGCCAGGCTCGGCGTCGACAATCCAGCCTTCATCGCCGTCGATCGCGTTCGCAGCAATGCCGTTGACGGCCACGCCATCTCGATCGAGCGCAGCCGCCTGCCGCTATCGCCGGAACTGGAAGACGTGCCGTTGCGCGGCCTGCGCGAAGGCTCGCTGCACCAGACTTTGCGCGGGGCGGGGCTCGTTCCCGATCATGGCGAGGAATGGGTCGACATCGAGATGCTGAGTGCCGAGGACGCCACCATCCTAGACTGCGCGCCGGGCACGCCGTTCCTGCGCACGCGGCGCCTGACGCGCGCTGCCGACGGCCGCGCCATCGAATTCGTCACCAGCCTGCTCAATCCGGCGCATTTCGCCCTTCATCTGGAGTTTTGAGATGACGGACACGGCCGGGATGATCGACCGGGCGACAAGCGCGCTCATCGGCGGCGCGCTTGGCGACGCGCTGGGCATGCCCACGCAGCTCTTGTCGCCCGACCGCATCGCCGCGCTCTACGGTCATGTCGAGGATTTCGTCGCGCCCGCCGCCGACCATCCGGTGTCAAAGGGCCTAGTTGCCGGCACCATTACCGACGATACGGAACAGGCGCTGCTGCTCGGCCGCATCTTGATCGAGTCCGGCAAGCGCTTCGATCATGCGCGCTGGGTCAACGCGCTGCTCGATTGGGAGCGCGAGGTAAAGGCGCGGGGCAGCTACGATCTACTCGGCCCGTCGACCAAGCGCGCCATCGACGCCATCAATGGCGGCGTCCCGCCCGAGGAAGCCGGCAGCGGCGGCGACACCAATGGCGCGGCGATGCGCATCGCGCCGGTCGGCATCATGATGCCGCTGGCTCCGCTCGACGTGCTGGTCGCCAAGGTGGCGGAAACCTGTCGTGCCACGCACAACACCTCGATCGCCATTGCCTCGGCTGCAGCGGTCGCGGCGGCAGTCAGCAGCGGAGTCTCAGGCGCAGACTGGCGCGCGGCTTGCGAGCGCGCCGTGATGGCAGCGCGGCTCGGAGCAACGCTCGGGCACTGGGTCACCGGCGGCGATATCGCCACGCGGATCGCCTGGGCGCAGGACCTCGTGCGCGGCAAGACGGAGAAAGAGGCGATCAGGCTGATTGTCGATCTGGTCGGTACCGGCGTCGCCAGCCAGGAATCCGTTCCGGCGGCGTTTGCCGTGCTGGAGGTTGCGCAAGGCGATCCCTGGCGGGCCGCCGTCATCAGCGCCAATCTCGGCGGCGACACCGACACGATCGGCGCCATCGCCGCCGGCATGGCTGGGGCCGCGGCCGGCCTGTCGCGCCTGCCGCAGGATCGCATCGCGAAGTTGCACGGCATCGATCTCACCGAGGTTCGCGTGCTGGCCGCCGATCTCGTCGCGGCGCGGCAGGCGAAGATCCGCTCCGGCAAGGAGGCAGCCGCATGAACGGACGGCTCGTCCATGTCGGCAGCGCGGTGGTGGACTATGTCTACCGCATCGACGCCTTGCCGGCGCCGGGCACGGAAAAGACCGCGTCGAGCTATGCACGGGTTGCCGGGGGCGGCTTCAACATGATGGTCGCGGCGCGCCGCACCGGCATGACAGTGGTGTACGGCGGGCAGCTCGGCACCGGTCCTGACGGTGACTTCCTACGCGCCGCCTTCGCTGCCGAAGGCATCAGGACGCTGACGCCGCCGTCGCCGTTGATGGACAGCGGCAATTGCGTCGCCATGATCAGTGGCGACGCCGAACGGACCTTCGTCTCCTGGCCGGGCGCCGAGAGCCGGCTCACCCTCGACATGATGGCTCCCGTCAAGGTGACGCCTGGCGACTGGGTGTTCGCGTCAGGCTATACGCTCAGCTATCCCGGCAGCCGCGATGCGCTCGCCGACTGGATCGAGGCGTTGCCTGCGGAAATTGCTTTCGTCTTCGATCCGACGCCGGTGATAGCCGAGATTCCGCGCCCGGTTCTGGACAGGGTGCTGGCGCGCACGACCTGGCTGAGCTGCAACACCAACGAGGCGGCAGAGATCGCAGGCGCCGGCGATGCGCAGACGGTGGCGATCCGGCTGCTCGCCAATCACTGTCCGAAAGCGGAAGGCGTCGTCATCCGCGCCGGCGCGCAAGGCTGCCTGGTGCGGCTGGCCGAAGGCGGCATAAGGGTCATACCCGGCTTCGAGGTCGACGCGATCGACACCAACGGTGCCGGCGATACCCATATCGGCGCCTTCGTCAGCGCCCTGTCGCGCGGCATGCTGCCTTGCGAAGCGGCCCGCTATGCCAACGCGGCGGCGGCCCTTTCCGTCACCCGCCACGGCGGCTCGTCGGCGCCGTCCGATGAAGAAATCCAGCAATTCCTTGCCCTTCGCGATCAAGCGGCGATCGCACAGGACCGGGAACAAGAGGCCACAACTTAACAAGCCCGCAAACCGGGCGAACAATGAGAGGAAGAAAACATGCGCGTGCCCAGACTGACCGCTTTTCTGACGGCGACAGCCGTCTTCGCTTCGACATTCACCCTCGCCGCCAATGCCGGCGAAGTGCACGTGCTCAACTGGAAGGGCTACGGCGCCGACGAGCCGTGGGCGATCGCCGCCTTCGAGAAGGCGACCGGCAACAAGGTGGTCAACGACTTCTTCAACTCCGAACAGGAAATGCTGACGAAGCTCAGGACCAATCCCGGCCTCTACGACGTCGTCATGATCAATGCCGCCTTCAACGACCAGGCGATGGCCGGCAAGCTGATCCAGCCGATCGACGTATCGAAGCTTCCCAACTACGCCGACATCAGCAAGGACAAAGCCGGCTCACCGATGCTCAACCATGACGGCAAGGTTTATGGCGTGCCGTGGGTCTGGGGCCTGACCGCACTGGCCATCAACGAGAAGTCGTTCGACAAGCCGCCGACGAGCATCGCCGAGATGTGGGACCCGGCGCACAAGGGCCGCGTCATCATCCGCGACGACGCCGTCGAGGCGGTGCAGTTCGGCGCCATTGCCAGCGGCCAGAACATCAACGACATCAAGGATATGGAAGCGGTCAAGACGAAGCTCACCTCGCTGATGCCGCAGATCAAGACCTTCTGGAGCTCGGAGAACGACTGGAACCAGATGGTCGCCTCCAACCAGATCGACATCGGCACCTACTGGAGCGGTTCGGCCGACCGCGCCAAGACGCATTTCAAGCTGCCGGTCTCACTGGTCATCCCGCAGGAAGGCGCTGTCGCCTGGCTCGATGCCTTCTCGATCCCGGCCGGCTCCAAGAATGTCGAGGGCGCCGAAGCCTTCATCAACTACATGATCGATCCAAAATTCTACGTCGAATGGGTCACCAAGGTCGGCGCGCCGGTTTCGGCCAACACCAAGGCGGTCGAGGCGCTGCCCGAGGATGCCTTCAACCGCAAGGTCATGGGCGATCCCGAGGTCGCCAAGCGCATCCAGTTCCAGGCGCCGGTCACCGACGAGCAGCGCGAGAAATACCTGGCGCTCTGGCAGGAGCTGAAGGTCGACGTGAAGTAGTCGGCGTCTTTCGGGGAGGAGAGGCAAAATGGCCAACCAGCTTGCGATCGGTTCGCGCCGCGGACTGAAGCCGGCCCTGCCGCTTCTCCTTCCCGCCTATCTGTGGCTGACGGTGGCGATCTTCCTGCCGCTGTCGGCCATGGTCTTCTTCTCCTTCATGACCGACCTGCCGCTGGCCGGGAAGGAATGGGCGTTCACGCTCGACAACTACGCGGCCTTCTTCTCGCAGAGCCTTTATCTGACGCTTCTGCTCGCGTCGCTGCGGCTCGGCCTCGAGGTGACGCTGTGGTGCGTCGTCATCGGCTATCCGGCGGCCTATGTGCTGGCCAAGGTGCTGAAGGGGCGCAGCCGCGAGGCGATCTTCCTGCTGGTCATCCTGCCGTTCTGGTCGAACGGGCTGGTACGCATCTTCTCCTGGGCGATGGTGCTGCGCGAGGGCGGCATCCTCGACACGGCGCTCAACGCCGTGCTGCCGTTCAAGATCAATATCGACCTTATGTATTCCTATCCGGCCGTCATCATCGGCCTGGTGCACTCCTACGTGCCCTACATGGTGCTGACCTGCTACCTGACGCTGCAGGCGATCGACGATTCGCTGATCGAGGCGGGCCGATCGCTCGGAGCCTCGCGGCTGCAGGTGCTGAGGCGCGTGATCATCCCGCTGTCAATGCCCGGACTGGTGGCAGGTGCGGCGCTGATCTTCGTGCCGGTCGTCGGCTCCTTCATGGAGCCGCGCATCCTCGGCGGCCGCACCGGCACCTTCTACGGCACGGTGATCGAGGATCAGTTCGTCGCCGTCTTCAACTGGCCGCTGGGCGCGGCGTTGTCCTTCATCCTGCTTGCCGTGGTGCTGGTGATCCTGGCGGCGGTATCGCCGGTGTTGAGGAGGGCCGCCTGATGGCGACGACACGCATTCTCGAATGGCTCGGCCGGTTCTACATCGTCCTGCTGCTCGCCTTCCTCTATCTGCCGATCATCATCATGGCGCTGATGTCGTTCAACGTCTCGCCCTTTTACCAATTGCCGCTCGAGTGGACGACGGACTGGTACGCCTCGCTCTGGCAGAACGACCAGCTGATTTCGGCGACGTGGAACAGCATCGAGATCGCGGTCATCACCACTATCATCTCGACCGTACTCGGCTCGGCCGCCTCGCTGGCGCTCTACCGCTATGAATTCCCAGGCAAGAAAGTCCTGCAGGCGCTGCTCTTCCCGCCGATCGCCATTCCGTGGCTGATCACCGGCACGGCGATGCTGATCTTCTTCTTCGGCATCGGCATCGGTCGCGGGCTCGTCGCCATCCTGCTCGGTCACGTTGCGCTGGCGCTGCCCTATGTGATCGTCGTCGTCTCGGCCCGGTTGCAGACCTTTGCGCAGGAGCTGGAGGAAGCGGCGCGCTCGCTCGGCGCCAACCAGTGGCAGGTGACGAACCGCGTCACGCTGCCCTGGATCATGCCCGGCGTGATCGCCGGCGGACTGTTCGCCTTCGCCGTGTCGTTCGACCAGTTCGTGGTCTCCTATTTCCTATCGACGCCTGGCCAGACGACGCTGCCGGTCGAAATCTATGCGGCGATCCGCAAGGGCTTCACGCCCGAGATCAACGCGGTGTCGACGATCATCATCGTGGTGTCGATGGCGCTGATGCTGCTCACGGCGCGCTTCTTCAAATTCGGCGGAGAGAAATAATGGCAGGCGTCCAGGTAGCGAACGTCTCCCGCAGTTTTGGCGCGCACCGGGCGCTGGACGATGTCTCGATCGATTTTGCCGATGGCGGTTTCTATGCGCTGCTCGGGCCGTCGGGCAGCGGCAAGACCACGCTGTTGCGGCAGATCGCGGGTTTCGATTTTCCGGACACCGGCCGCATCGCCATCGGCGGCGAGAGCGTCGAGCGCGTGCCGGTCGAGAAGCGCCGCATCGGCATGGTGTTCCAGAACTATGCGCTTTTTCCGAATATGAGCGTCGCCGACAATGTCGCCTTCGGCCTTTCGGTGCGCGGCGAGGCCAAGGCGAAAATCGCGACTGAGGTTCAGCGGGCGCTCGACCTCGTGCAGCTCGGCAAGCTCGGTGGCCGCCGGCCGCATCAGCTCTCCGGCGGCCAGCGGCAGCGCGTGGCGCTGGCGCGCGCCATCGTCACCAAGCCGCGCGTGCTCTTGCTCGATGAGCCGCTCGGCGCGCTCGACAAGGCGCTGCGCGTCGACATGCAGATCGAATTGAAGCGCATCCAGCGCGAAATCGGCATCACCACCATCTTCGTCACCCACGACCAGGAAGAGGCGCTGACGATGAGCGACCGCATCGGCATCCTGCGCGACGGCAGGCTGGTGCAGGAAGGCCCGCCTGAGGAGATCTACGACCGGCCGCAAAGCGAGTTCGCCGCGACATTCCTCGGGGATGCCAACATCTTTCGCGGCGACGCCACCGGCAACGGGATCCGGTTGCCCGACGGCACGACGATCAATGCCTCGTCAGGCCCCTCGTTGGCGGTCGGCGCCAAGGCAAGCTGCGCGGTGCGGCCGGAGCGCATCCAGATCTCTACCGGTTCCGGGAGGTCTGAGGCAGGCAATGCCAATACGCTCAAGGGACAGGTGTCCAAGCGCATCTTCGCCGGCAACAACAGCACCTATTTCGTCGAGCGGGACGGTCAGACGCTGAAGGTGATCGTGCAAAACACCGGTGCCGAAAGGCCGGCTGAAGGTCAGCCGGTGGTGCTCAGCTGGTCGCCGGACAGTACTGTGCTGATCGCGGCGGGCTAATCGACGCCGTCGGGCGGTCATCTGAAGCGTGTCGCGCTGACGCCGATTCAAGCAACGCGGCTAACTCCTTGTTTTCAGGCCTGCCATGAGCCGTCGGCGAGCGCGGCGTGGAGCGCGTTGGCGTTGGCCCCGAGCGGCCTGTCTTCCTTGAGCGCCGGCACGTGCGTGCGGACAGCCGCATGGATGACACCCGTTGCCGGCGCCAGCGCGATCCCTTCACGCAGGTCAACGGCCTGGGCCGCCGCCATCAGCTCCAGGGCGATGAGGCGTCGCCACAGCACGATCATGTCTGCGCTTTTCGAAACCGCCAGAAGCGTTTGCGTTGCGTGATCCTCAACGCCTTCGGAGACCGGAATATAGTCGAGCATCACGGGATTGGCTTTGTGGCGGATGGCGGCCAGGATCGCCGCAACAGTCTTCTGCAGAGGCACGAAGCCGGCGGAGGCGCCGCCGACCGGCGACAGGTATTTGGGCAGGCCGTTGCGGCCCGAGCCGGTGAGCTGGATGAAGCGAGCGGCAGAGGCAGCCGCGCATTGAGCGATTGCCAGGCCAAGCGTCTCGAAGGCCAGCGCCAGCGATGCGGTGTGAAAATTGCCGGTCGACATCACCAACGCATCATCAACGAGCACCAGCGGGTTGTCCGCGGCGGCGTTGAGCTCGATCTCGACCGCCAGCCTGGCATGATCGATCGCCTGGATCAGCGCTCCGTGGATGGAGGGCATGCAGCGGATCGACAGCGGATCCTGTAAGGTCGTCGGCGTCGTTTCCCGGTCGCGCGCGAGCAGGTCGCGCAGCGTCCTTGCCGCCAGCAGCTGGCAGGCCGCAGGCCGCGCGACCTGCAGGCGCGGATCGAGGATGGTGCGGTTGGCCCCAAGCGCTTCCATGGTCAGTGCGCCGGCCTGTTGCTGTTGTTCCATCGCCGACAGCGCGTCGACAAGCGCCAATGCGCCGGTGCCGGTGGAGACCGCCGAAGCATTGATCAGCGACAAGCCGTCCTTCGGCGCCAGGCTGACCGGAGGGAGGCGCGCCATCATCAGCGCCTTGGCCGACGGCATGCGCCGGCTCTGGTAATCGGCGTCGCCTTCGCCGATCAGCGTGTGGGCGATCGCCGTCATCATCACCAGGTCGCCGGCGCCGATCGAGCCGAGCGCCGGCATCACCGGATGCACGCCCGCGTTGAGCGCTTCGACCAGCGCCGTGAACACATGCGGAGACAGGCCGGAGCCGCCCGCTGAAAGCATGGCGATGCGGGCAAACATCACCGCCCGCACGAGCTGGATGGGCAATGCGTCACCCACCGCGGCGCCGCGCCCGTCGAGAAGCTGGCGCTGGAAGGCGCCGGCGTCGCCCTCGACGGCGGTGCCGAGGTTGGCGCCGAGCCCGGTGTTCAGCCCGTAGATCTGCTGGCCGGCGGCGGCAGCTTCATCGAGGACTTTGCGCGCCTTGGCCAGGTGTTCCATGACGGTGGGCGTGACCTCGACCTTGGCCGCATTGCGCGCGGCGGCCGCCACATCCTCGATGCTGACGCCGGCGCCGGTGAGGACGAGCGGGCTCATGCGAAGCGCAGCCTCTGGCCGATGCCTTGCGCGCCGGCCTTGGCCAGCATCGCCTTGCCGAGCGCGATGTCGGAGAGCGACAGGCCGCGATGCCAGAACAGGATCGTCTCGCCGTCACCCTGGCGGCCGGGCTTCAGGCCGGCGGCGATCTGGCCGAGCTCGGCATGCAGCGTCGCCTCGCTCAGCCGCCCGGTTTCGACATGGGCGCGCAGCGAGCCGAACTTGCCGCCTTTGCACTGGCCCCAGTCGTCGACGACGATCTTCCCCATGATGTCGGTCAGGGACAGCTCCACCGCGCTCATCGTGCCGTAGGGCACGACCAGCGCGCCCGGCTTGATCCATTCGGTCTTGAGCAAGGGTTGCGGCTCGTTGAGGCGGGAGGCCTCGACGACGATGTCGGCACCCGCGACGCAGCTCTTCCAGTCGGCAACCGCCGTGACTTTCTTGCCGAGGTCGGCCGACAGTTTCGCGGCGAAGCTGTTGCGGCTTTCAGGCCGGCGCGAATGGACGCGGATCTCGTCGAAGTCGAAGAGATGATCGAGCAGGCGCACATTCCAGTAGGCGGTGCCGCGCGCACCGATATGGCCGAGCACCTTCGATGTTTTCTTCGCAAGGTGCTTTGCGCCGATGGCGGTGACGGCGCCGGTGCGCATGCCGGTGATGACGGTGGCGTCGAGGATGGCGCGTGGCGTGCCGGTGCGCGGATCGAACAGATTGAGGATGCCGAACTCGGACGGCAGCCCGTGCAGGTAGTTGTCGACATAGTCGCCGACGATCTTGACGCCGGCCGCGTCGAGCGGCGCAACGTAGCCGCGCAAAACATTGAAATGGCCGTGGAAAGACGGGTCCGGCTCGAGATGGACGCGCGGCTCGATCACCGTCTGGCCATGGCCCTGGGCAACGAGGCCGGCCTCGACCGCGCCGATTATCTCGGCATCGGTCATCGCCAGCGCCTCGATGTCGAGGGCGTTGAGATAGTCGATATAGATGGGCTTCATCCCACTTTTCCCTCTCAAGCCCTACTCTCCCATAGCAGGCGGCGAGCCACCACGAAAGTTTGTTGGATAAACTCTGGACGGGACTGGCTCTATGCTGTTCAAACCGTTCCGTCATGACCAGCATCCCCGACAATCAAGCCTTGTCCCAGCCGCCGACGGCGATGCCGGCGCGTCAGGCACGACGGGTGGCGCTGATCGTCGCTGTCGCCTTCTTCATGCAGCTTCTGGATTCGACGATCATCTCGACCTCGCTGCCGCAGATGGGCCAATCCTTCGGCGTGCCGGCCGTGGCGATGAGCATCGGCATCACGGCCTATATGTTGACGATGGCGGTGTTCGTGCCGCTGTCCGGCTGGCTCGCCGACCGTTTCGGCGCGCGCAACGTCTTCCTTGCGGCCATCGCCCTGTTTACGCTGGCCTCGATCGCCTGCGGCTTCTCGCTGAGCCTTTCGCAGTTCGTCGCGGCCCGCGTGGTGCAGGGCCTGGGCAGCGCGCTGATGACGCCGGTCGGCCGCATCCTGGTGCTGCGCAACGCCTCGAAGTCGGAGCTGATCGCCGCCACCGCGCTGATCACCTGGCCGGCGCTGTTCGCGCCGGTGGTGGGCCCGGTGCTTGGCGGCTTCATCACCACCTATCTCTCCTGGCACTGGAACTTCTTCATCAACATCCCGCTCGGCCTGGCCGGCCTGCTGCTGGTCGCCCGCTTCGTTCCGGGCGAGCGTGAAGCCGAGACCAGGCCGCTCGACTGGCCGGGATTCGTGCTCACCTCGTTCGCGCTCGCCGCGGTGCTTTATGGGCTGGAGCGCATCGCCCATCCCGAGGACGGCGCCTTGCCGAGCCTGGCGCTGATCGCCGCCGGCGTGCTGATCGGCTGGCTGGCGGTGCGGCACCTGTTGCGCACCCCGCACCCTCTGCTCGACCTCACCGCATTCAGGGTCCTGACCTTCGCCATCTCGACATTGTCGGCCGGGACGATTTTCCGCGTGTCGATCAATGCGACGCCTTTCCTCCTGCCCCTGCTGTTCCAGGTCGGCTTCGGCTTGCGGCCGGTCGATGCGGGCATGCTTGTCCTAGCCTATTTCCTCGGCAATCTCGGCATGAAGGCGGTGACGACGCCGACGCTGAGGCGCTTCGGGTTCCGCCGCGTGCTGCTCGTCAACGGCCTGATCGCCTCGCTCGCGGTGATGGCCTGCGCGGCGATCTCGCCGCAGACGCCGCAAGTGCTGGTGGTGGCGCTGATGCTGGTCGCCGGCCTGTCGCGCTCGATGCAGTTCACCGCGCTCAACACGCTGGCTTTCGCCGACATCTCGGCCGCGCAGCGCAGCTCGGCGGCGACACTGTCCAGCATGCTGCAGCAAATATCGATGCTGTTCGGCGTGGCGGTCGCGGCGGCGGTCCTCAACCTGTCGCAAATCGGCAGAGGCGCAAGCGGGCTGGATCTCGTCGATTTCCGCATCGCCTTCCTCATGGTCGGTGGAATCGGCCTGGTGGCCGTCTTGCGCTTCCTGGTGCTGCCGCCGACAGCGGGCGCGGAGGTTTCAGGCCATTCGCCGGGGAATTGACATCCGGATCTTGCGCCGATCGCGGGGATAAATTCCGCCTTCGCCTTTGGTCTTGGAGGGCGCGTTTCGCCGAAGGTGACCGCAGCGGATCGAATTGGCAAAAGTGCTGTATTTTCGGGCTATTGCACCAGCTGGCGCAATCGATGCGGCCACTTCGCGAATAGAAGCGCAAAGCGGATTTCCGGACGCGGATTCATTTGACGAGCCGGTGTTGAGCCGATTAGCTTTCGTTTCGTATGGCAAGGCGCGAACACGCGTGTCCGCCGGGGCGAAAGACACCGCATAATGAGCAGGATCGGCTGGCCTGATTGGAGGCGCCTGAACCAGGAGGGCATTGTCTTTGCCATCGCGGTCGTGCTGTTCGCCGCCGCGGCCAGCGGCCTGCCCGGGTTCATCGATCCGAACAACCTCGTCGCCATCGTCCGCTCTGTGTCGGTGCTCGGCATACTGGCGCTCGGCATGGCGGTCGTCATCATCGGCCGGGGCATCGACCTGTCGGCCGTGGCGATCATGGCCATGTCGGTCGCCTGGTATCTGCAGCTCTTGAATTCCGGCACGTCCGACGGTCTGGCGCTTGTCTATGTGCTGGCGGGCGTCCTCGCCATCGGGCTGCTCAACGGATTTCTCGTCGCCTATGCCGACGTGCCGGCGATCTTCGTGACGCTCGCCACAGGCTCGTTCGTCTTCGGCTACGTACGCTCGCAGCTGATCATGCAGGATGCGGTGCCGGTGCCCGACGGGCATTGGGTGCAGCTGCTCGGCGGGCTGCGCTTCCTTGACATACCGGTCGAGGTGTTCGTCTTCGCTGGGCTCGCTTTCCTGTTCTTCCTGTTCCTGCGCTACACGAAATGGGGCCGCTTCGTCTATTTCGCCGGCGACAACCCGGTTGCCGCGCGCAACATCGGCATTCCGGTGCGCCCGATGCTGGTGCTGCGCTATGTGCTGTCGGCCTTCGTCGCGCTGGTCGCCGGCCTGCTGACGGCGGCGAGCCTGCACTCGATCAACACCCGCGTCGTCAATTCGACGCTGCTCTACGATATCGTGCTGGTGGCGGTGATCGGCGGCATCGGGCTTTCCGGCGGGCGGGGCGGGGTGCGCAACGTGCTGGTGGGGGCGGCGCTGATCGGCATCCTGCTCAATGCCATGACCATCATCGACATTCCGCTGCTCTACCAGAACCTGATCAAGGCCGCGATCCTGCTGGCCGCGATCATCGTCGACGGCATCATCAACCCGCGCGACGAGCAGACAGCGCAACAGGGCGACATCTGAACCAGCAACGGCCGGCCGGGCCGGTCGTCGACGAGGCACGACCAAAGACGACCAAACCAGAGGATGTGACATGAAACTGATCAGAACATTGATGGCCGCGGCCACGGCACTTGCCGTGACCATGTTCGCAGTCCCGAGCTTTGCCGCCGAGGATCCGGGTCCCGCCGCCTATCAGCAGGCGCTCAAGGGCAAGCGCGTGATGCTCATTCCGATGGCGATGGGCTTCGACCTTGCGCAGGGCTGGGCGCACTATCTGAAGAAGGAAGTCGAGGCTTGGGGCGGCACGTTCGAGACGCGCGATCCGAACTGGGTGGTCGATGCCGGCGCGCAGGCGATCACCGACGCGATCTCCTCCGACGCCAGGCCGGACGTGCTGATTATCCATTCGCCCGATCTCAACTCCTACGCCAAGCTGATGAAGAAGGCGCAGGCCGCCGGCACCTATGTGCTTTTGGTCGACAATCCCGCGAATTTCCCCGCCGACGCCTTCGTCGGCAGCGACTGGGACCGGCTCGGCCAGCTCGAGGCCGAAGCGGCGATCAAGGGCTGCGGCGAGAATTCTTCCAAGAAGCTCGGCCTGGTGCAGGGCGACCAGGCGAACTCCTCCAGCCTCTACCAGTATGCCGGCATCATGAAGGTGCTGGAGAAGCATCCCGACTTCCAGGTCGTCGCCAAGCCCGATTCCAACTGGGACGCGACCACCTCGCGCAACGTGACGACGACGATGCTGCAGCAGCATCCCGACATCTGCGCCATCATCGACTTCTGGGACGGCGATGCGACCGGCGCCTCGGCCGCCATCCGCGACGCCAAGCTCGAAGGCAAGGTGTTCCTGGTCACCACCGGCGGCGGCGAAAAGACGGCCGACTGCGACAAGCTGCAAGACGGCACCTATGGCGCCGTGGTGATGACCGATCTCGCCCGCCAGTCGGGCGATATGAATGCCCTCATCAAGTTCCTGCTGCAGAGCGGCCAGCCGGCCGGCACCTCGCACAGCTACATCTACACGCTGGAGAAGGCGACGACCAAGGCCGACCTCAAGCCCGACAGCTGCTGGGATTTGAAGGCGCTGCAGGCCGAAGCGGCGGCGAAGTAAGCCGCTCCGTCGACAGGCATCAACGGGATGGCCGGATCGTCCGGCCATCTCTTTCTCCTGCAACAGTGATCAGATGTCCTTCCGTGAACGCCTCCAGTCCTGGCGCTACAATCTCGTGCCCGACCATGTGGTCGGCGAGATCCTGACCAAGCGCTGGACCGACAATGCCATTCCGTTTCTGGCGCTGGTGGTGACGCTGAGCATATTCGGCTCGGTCATCCAGGGCTTCTTCAAACTCACCTCGCTGCAGGAATCGACCCGCCAGCTCGGCGAGTTCTCGCTGGTGGTCACCGGCATGACGGTGGTGATGCTGGGCGGCGGCATCGACCTCTCGGTTGGCTCGGTGTTCGCGCTGTCCTGTTTTTCCGCCGTCTACATCTTCTTCATCCTCGAGCAGTCGGTGTGGCTGGCGCTGGTGGCGGCGCTCTGCACCGGGCTCGTGTTCGGCGCCATCAACGGCTACCTGGTCGGGTATCTCAGGCTGCGCGCCTTCCTGACCACGCTGGTCACCTTCATTTTCGGGCGGGCGCTGTTCGACATCCTCGTCACCACCTACGCCGCCGACGTGCAGCTTTCCTCGGCGACCTCCGAGGTGCTCGACTTCATCGGCGACGGCACCTTCTGGAGGCTCTCGGTTTCGGTGTGGGCGGCGATCATCCTGGCGCTCATCACCCATATCGCGCTGACGCGCTCGCGCCCCGGCTGGCACGTGCTGGCGGTTGGCGGCTCGCGCCGCTCGGCTCACAATGCCGGCATCCGCGTGCGCCGCACCGTGTTCATGACCTATGTCTTCTCCGGCTTCTGCGCCTCGCTGGGCGGCTTCCTGATCGCATGCCGGCTGAGCGGAGCTGGGCCAGGCACCGGCCTCAACCTCGAGATCATGGCGCTGACGGCGGCGGTGGTGGGCGGCGTCAGCCTCGGCGGCGGACGGGGCTCGGTGGTCAAGGGGCTGATGGGCGCAATCATCGTGCTCACCATGACCAATGGCCTGATCCGGCTCGGCTACGGCACCGGCACCAACCAGATGGTGCTGGGCATCATGCTGGCGGTCGCCGTCACAATCGACATCCGCTGGCTGAAGAACCGCCACAAGGTGCTGAACGAGGTCTATGTCGCGCCGGTTTATCTCAGGATGGGTGAGACCCAGTCGGCCGCGCCCGGTTCCGGCACGCCCTACGAGCTCGACAACAGGTTGTCGGAAGCCGATCACATCGGTTTGGGTGAGCTGGAGGGGCCGGAAGACGTCATCCTCGACCGCGACGACCATCTCTACTGCGGCACGCGGCACGGCGAGATCGTCCGCTTCTTCGCGCCCGACTACAAGCGTTCCGAGGTGTTTGCCCATATTGGCGGCTTCCCGCTGGGGCTCGCCTTCGACGAGGCAGGCAATCTGATCAGCTGCGTCGGTGCGATGGGGCTTTATTCGGTGTCGCCCGAGCGTGCGGTCAAGCGCCTGTCGGCGGAGACGTCGCGCTCGTGGACCTCGATCGTCGACGATGCCCGCCTGCGCGATCCTAATGATTGCGACATCGCGCCTGACGGCCGCATCTATTTCACCGATTCCACAAAGCGCTACGACGCGCATGACTGGGCGCTGGACTCGATCGAGAACCGCGCCACCGGCCGCCTGCTGGTATACGATCCGAAGGATGGTTCGACCAGGACGCTGCTCGATGGCTACCGTTACACAAACGGCGTCTGCATGGCGCACGACGACAAATCGCTGTTCTTCGCCGAAAGCTGGGCCTGCCGCGTGCATCGCTACTGGCTGGAAGGGCCGAAGGCCGGTACCGCCGAATGCGTCATCCGCGACATGCCGGGCTATCCGGACAACATCAATCGCGCCTCCGACGGCAATTACTGGATGGCCTGGCTCGGCATGCGCACGCCGAGCTTCGACCTCTCGCTGCGCCACCCCGACATGCGCAAGCGCATGACCCGGCGCCTGCCGCAGGACGAGTGGCTGTTCCCCAATATCAACACCGGCGGCGTGGTGAAATTCAACGAAAAGGGCGGCATCGTCGAGGCGCTGGGCGACCTTTCGGGCGCCGCGCATCCGATGGTCACCTCGATGCGCGAGCACAAGGGCCATCTCTTCGTCGGCGGCATCCTCAACAACCGCGTCGGCCGCTACAAAATAGCGGGCGCCGATCCGGACTGGACCAGCCCGGCCTCCTATTGGGGGGCAAGGCCATGATCCTCGATCCGGCGCTTGATCTCTTCCGCGGCAAGGCGGTGACCATCCCGCCGCTCGACGGCGCCTTCCGCCCAAACACGCGCCTCGACGATGCGTCGGCTTTTGCCGCGCTGACCGAGCCCGACAATCTGCTGGCCACCGGTGACAGGCTGCTTGCCTCCAGCGGCAACGCGGTGTTTTCGATCGCCGAAGGCGCCGAGCCCATTCTGGTCGAAACCTTTCCGTCTCCGGTCACGGCGCTGGCGCTGTCGCCGGCCGGAGATCTCACGGTCGGGCTGGAGAACGGCCGGCTGCTGATCGCCGGCAAGAACGTCGAGCTGCCCGCGGAAATCCGCTGCATCACGGCGCTCACCTATGGAGCCGACGGCACGTTGTGGCTGACCAACGGCTCGGCCAGGCATGCGCCCTCAGAGTGGGCGGCCGATCTGATGAGGAAGGGCGCCACGGGTTCGCTGTGGAAGCGCGACGCGAACGGTTCGACGTTCCGCAAGCTCGCCGGCGACATCGCTTTCCCTTACGGGCTTTTCCCGGTCGGCGGCGACGTGCTGGCTGCCGAAAGCTGGCATCACCAGCTCGTCCGCTTCGACGGCGCCAGCGGCAGCCGTTCGGTGGTCCTGGCGCAACTGCCCGGTTATCCGGCGCGGCTTGCGCCGGCGGCCGATGGCGGGGCCTGGCTTTCGCTGTTTGCGCCGCGCAACCGGCTGATCGAATTCGTGCTGCAGGAGACCCACTACCGGCAGGACATGATCGACCAGGTGCCGCCGGCCTACTGGATCGCGCCGGCGCTCGCCTCGAACCGCAGCTTCCTCGAGCCGCTGCAGTGCGGCGGCATCCGCACCATGGGCATCCACAAGCCATGGTCGCCGAGCCGCTCCTATGGGCTTGTGGTGAAGCTCGACCGCGAGATGCAGCCACAGTTCAGCCTGCACAGCCGCGCCAATGGCAGCCGCCACGGCGTCTGCAGCGTGGCGGAGAAAGACGGCCGGCTGTTCGTGGCCTCGAAGGGCGGCGATTGCGTGCTCGCGCTCGACGTTGGTCCGGGAGGTTTCTGATGGACCCGATCGTTCGGCTCGAGAACGTCACCAAGACCTACCGCGGCGTGCCCGCGGTCAAGAACGTCAGCTTCGATCTCAGGAAGGGCGAAATTCATGCGCTACTCGGCGAGAACGGCGCCGGCAAGTCGACGCTGACCAAGATCATCGCTGGCGTCGTCGACGCCACCTCCGGCAGGATGTTCCACAAGGGCGTCGAGACGGCCTATGCCTCGCCGCATGCAGCACTCGACGCCGGCATCGCCATGGTGTTCCAGGAGACCAGCCTGGTGCCGTCGATGACGGTGGCGCAGAACCTCTATCTCGGCACCGAGAAATTCCTCAACCGGCTGCGCGGCACCTACATTTCGGCACAGCAGTTCCTGCAGTCGCTGAATTTTCCTGTCGATCCCAACGCCATGGTGGCGACGCTGGGCGCGGCCAAGCGGCAGATGGTCGAGATCGCGCGTGCCGTCCACCACAACGCCGAGATCATCATCTTCGACGAGCCGACGGCGTCGCTGACGCCGGAAGAGAAGCGCCACTTCTTCGCGCTGATCCGGCGGCTCAAGGCGAACGGCGTCTCGATCGTCTTCATCAGCCATGCGCTGGAAGAGGCGCTGATGATCGCCGACCGCATCACCATCCTGCGCGACGGCGAGCTGGTGATCACCGACGACACCGCGGCTTTCGACCGCGACAAGATCGTCGCCGCCATGGTCGGGCGAACCCTGTCGGGGCAGATCTACCGTCAGCGCGACGAGGCGAGGCTGCGCAAGGCCGGCAGGAAGGTGCTGTCGGTGCAGGACATCTCGATGAGCAATGTCGTGCGCAACAATTCCTTCTCGATCTTCGAGGGCCAGATCACCGGCGTGTTCGGCCTCATCGGCTCCGGTCGCACCGAGACGTTCAAGATCGTGTCCGGCATCTACAAGCGCGATTTCCTGCGCGGCGGCGCCATCGAGCTCGACGACCGGCCGGTGCGCTATCTGGTGCCGGCGCAAGCGGTGGCCGACGGCATCGTCTATGTCACCGAAGACCGCAAGAGCGAAGGCATCTTCGAGACGATGGGAATTGCCGAGAACCTGTTTGGCGGGCTTTTGGCGGCGGGCCGCGAGACGGCCTGGGTGATCAACCAGCAGGAGATGCGAGCGCTCTCGGCCGAATGGACGAAGACGTTGAACATCAAGGCGATCAACCACAATGCGCGCGTGGTCGAGCTCTCCGGCGGCAACCAGCAGAAAGTGGTGATAGGCAAGGGGCTGGTGCAGCGGCCGCGCATCGTCATCCTCGACGAGCCGACGCGCGGCGTCGATGTCGGCGCCATCGCCGAGATCCACCAGATCATCAACCGGCTGGCCGACGAGGGGCTCGCCGTCGTCGTCATCTCCTCCTATCTGCCCGAGATCATGAACCTTTCGGATCGCATCCTGGTCTGCCGGCAGGGCCGCATCGTGGAGGAGTTCTCGCCGGCGGAGGCGACGGAGGAGAAGATCATGTACGCGGCCGTGCACTAGAGCTTAGCGTAGAGGCCCTGACGTGTTCGATGGTCGTTGGAGCATGCTTTGGAGATTGGCCGAAACGCCCACCGCTTCGTCATCCTGGGGCGAAGCAAGGAGCGAAGCGACGCGGCGCAGACCCCAGGATCCATGCCGTGAATATTAGGCGCCGCTACGGTGCAGAATTCTGCTCCGCTACACCCCCTCGCGCGAGGTCACGGCATGGATCCCAGGGTCTCCGCGACGCCGCTTCGCGGCTGCTTCGCCCTGGGATGACGAGGCTGAGGTGCTTCGGCCAACCCTCCGCGGTCGCGTGCTTTCCAGCGCCAAAAACTGAATCAGACAAACCCATTAGCCGTCTATGCTCGACGGTTGATTCAACGACCTAGTCTATTGATTCAAACGAAAGGAAACGCGATGACCACCACGAGACTCCTGAGCGACGCCGAGGTCGAAAAAATTCCGGCGGTCAAGGCCGTGTTCGACGACATCCGCGCGACGCGTAAATCCGACTTCGTCAACAATTTCTGGCGCGGGCTGGCCAACGATCCTGTGTCGCTGAAGCGGGTGTGGGAGCAGCTCAAGGTGGTGATGGTGTCCGACGGCGCCATCGATCCGCTGACCAAGGAGATGATCTACATCGCGGTCTCGACCGCCAATGGCTGCTCCTACTGCGTTCACTCGCATACCGCCGCGGCACGCGCCAAAGGCATGACAGACGCGCAGCACAGCGAGTTGGTGTCGATCATCGGACTGGCAGGCCAGACCAACCATCTGGTCACTGCGATGCAGGTCCCGCTCGATCCGCAGTTCGAGGTGAAGTGACCTTCCCCTTCTCCCACAAGTGGAGAAGGAGAGGCTGCGCTACTCGGGCCGATAAACCCTTTCTGCCGTGTTCCAGAAGATATCCGCCTCCGCCGCCGCGCCGTGCTTGGCCACCGCCGCGCGGTGCGCCTTGATCAGCTCGGCATGGCTGGTCCAGAGCTTCTCGATCGGGAAGTTCGAGCCGAACATCAGATGGTCGCTGCCGAGGATGTCGATTGCATTGTCGACGATGTAAGCGACCAGCGCCGGATCGTTGCGGTGGACGAAGGTGCCCAGGCCCGAAAGCTTGGCGTAGAAATTGGGCGCGGCCGAGAGCGTGCGCAAGCCGGCCTTCCAGGCCTCGGTGGTTTCCGGCTCCATCCCGGTCAGCATGCCGGCGTGGGTCAGGACAAAATTGGTCTCGGGGTTTTCGCCGACCAGCGTCAGCCCGTCCTTCATCTGCGCCGGGAAAAGCTGCAGGTCGAAGCAGAGCCCATAATCCTTGAGCCGCGCCACATTGGAGCGCACCTTGGGGTCGATCACCTGGTCGGCTGAAGCAGCGAAGCGGAACGCCGGCGTCTCGTGCCAGTGCAACTGCATGCGCACGCCGCGCAGCAGTTTGTATTTTATCAGCCGGTCGATCTGCGGCCGGACATCGTCCACCGTCATATCGGCATAGCCGACGATGGCGTGCGGCCAGCTGGTTTCGTCAGCGGTCTTCTGCAGGAAGGCGACTTCCTTCTCGAAATCCTCCTTTGCCCAGTTGGTCTGGACGTAGACGGCCTTCTCGACGCCGGCGCCTTTCTGGTCATCGAGGAATTCCCCGATCGGGTAGTCGCGGCGGATCGGCTCGTACGGGCCGAAGATGCGCGGAACCATCGGTCCGACAAGCCATGGCTGGTCCTTCTGGCGCCAGATGTGGAAATGCGCGTCGATCGCCTTCTGCATCACGCTACCCTTTTCCAGATGGTCTCGGCCGCCGGGGCGGGGCGGGCAAGCGACAGGATGACATCGCTGAGGCTCTTCACCGAAGAACCGTCGACTAGGTCGTCGAGCAGCGGCAGGATAGCGCGAAGCGCAGCCGTCGCCGGGTGAAAGCGCGGATCGCCGGCAAGCGGTGTCGCCAACGAAAGCCGGAAGGCGCGGGCGCTGAGGCGGCGGATCGCGGTTTCGAGGTCGGAATGGTCGCCGCGCTCCAGTGCGTCGGACAGGATCACGACCGCCGCGCCGCGTGCGAAGGCGGAGAAGCGCGGCACTGAAAGGAAGGCGAGCAGCGTCGGACCCATGCGCGTGCCGCCGTCCCAGTCGTCGACCAGTGCCGCAGCCCGAGCCAGGGCCTGGTCGCGGTCGCGGATGCGCAGCGCCGAGGTAATGCGGGTCAGCCGCGTGCCGAAGGTGAAGACCTCCGCGCGGTTCGCGCCTTGCACGGCGGCATGGGCCAGCTTGACGTAGTTGGCGGTGTGCAGCTTCATCGAGCCGGAAACATCGATGAGCAGCAAGAGCTTGCGCGGCACGAGCTGACGGCGGCGCAGCAGCGGCGAAGGAATGTCGCCATCGGCGCTGACGATCTCGCTCAGTGAACGCCTGAGGTCGAGCGTGCCGCGCGAACGGGTGCGGATCGTACGGAAGGAGCGGCGGGCGGGCAGGGCGGAGGCGAGCTTGCGGCCGAATGCGCCGAGGCCGTCGCCATCACGCTGGAAGTCGCGATTGCTCAGCTGCTCAAGCGCCGAGGAGAGTTCGCCGCCCTTTTCCTCTCGCGCCGGTCCGTGCTCTTCCTCGCGCGCGCCGCGGTCCTCCTTGATCCGGGTTTCGTCATCCTCTTCTCCTTCGATGGAAGGATTGGCGTCGCCATAGAAGTAGCTGCGGAAATGCGTCTCGAATTCTTCGCGGTGATCGGGGGAGGGGGCAAGCGTTGCGAGCGCTGCTTCGCGAATGTCGTTCATGGAGCGGGGGCCAAGCAGGGTCACGGCCTGCATGAAGCTGGTGGCTTGCTCTGGGGCAATGGCGAAGGCGTGATGGCGTAGTAGCATAGCAAAGCCGAGGAACGGCGCAGCGGCGCGGGGCAGGTTTTCTGCACGCCTCATTCCTTCGCGCCCCCCTCTGTCCTGCCGGACATCTCCCCCACGAGGGGGGAGATTGGCAGCTTTGGCGCGCTGCTCAATTCTGCAATGCCGAGGATTGCCGAAAGCCGACGCGACATCTGATCTCCCCCCAAGTGGGGGAGATGTCCGGCAGGACAGAGGGGGGCGCTGTCCCGCCAGCACTGCGGAATGAACGGGGAGAAGGGGTCGTTGAGGTCGCGCATCACACCAAAGCCTCCTCGACGATCGCCCCCAGCTCCGGCGCGATCGAGGACAGGTCCTCCTCATCCTTGATCAGCACGCCGATGGCGCGACGGAAGGCTTCCGGCCATGGGCTGCCGCCTTTTTCGAGGATGGTCGCGGCATTCGCCCATTCGACGGCTTCGGCGATACCCGGCGGCTTCGCCAGCGGCCGGGCGCGGATCGACTGCACGGCATTCGCCACTGCGCGCGCGGTGGCTTCGGCAACACCGCCCGCCCGCAGCATGATGATCTCGGCTTCGCGCGCGGCATCGGGATAGCCGATCCAGTGATAGACGCAGCGCCGGCGCAGCGCCTCGGCCAGTTCGCGGGTGCGGTTGGAAGTCAGGATGACGATCGGCTGCGTCGCCGCGCGAATGGTGCCGCGCTCGGGGATGCTGATCTGGAAGTCGGAGAGGAATTCCAGCAGCAGCGCCTCGAACTCGTGGTCCGAGCGATCGATCTCGTCGACCAAGAGCACGCGCTGTTCCGGCGCGCGCAGCACCTGCAGCAGCGGCCGCGCGATCAGGAAGCGGTCGTCATAGATGTCGATCTCGTGTTCGCCGGCATGGCGGATGGCAAGCAGCTGGCGCTGGTAGTTCCACTCGTAGAGCGCATGCGCGGCGTCGATGCCTTCATAGCATTGCAGGCGCACCAGCTCGCGGCCGAGCAGTTCGGCCACCGCCTTCGCGGCTTCCGTCTTGCCGACACCCGGCGCACCTTCGAGCAGCAGCGGCTTGCCCAGCCGGATCGCCAGGAAGATCGCGGTCGCAAGGCTGTCGTCCGCCAGATAGCGCGAGGCGGCAAGGCGCGCCGCCACCGCCTCCGGCGAAGCCGCGATCTCGATGGCGTCGGCGCGGGTCATCTTCGGTTCAGCCTGTGGCCTGCGCCTTCAGCGCGCGCAGGATGCGCTCAGGCGTGATCGGCAGCGTGTCGATACGCACCCCGACGGCGTCGAAGACTGCGTTGGCGACGGCCGGGATCTGCGGGTTGGCGCACATCTCGCCCGGTCCCTTGGCACCGAACGGCCCGTCGGCGGATGGGCGCTCCAGCACGATGATCTCGGTCTCGGCAAGATTGCCCGGCCCCGGCATCAGATACTGGTTGAAGTCGGTGCCGCCATGGTCGCGGTTGGGATAGTAGGGCTCGGTCGTCTCGTAGAGCGCGTGGCTGATGCCCATCCAGGAGCCGCCAACCAGCTGCTGTTCGACCATCTTGGGGTTCAGCGCGCGGCCGATCTCGAAGACGTTCTTGACCGTCAGCACCGTCACCTCGCCGGTTTCGTCGTCGACCTCGACCTCGGCGACCGTGCAGGCATGGGCATAGCATGTGGAGGGCTTCATCGCGCCGGTCTCTTTCTCCGGATAGGAGCGCGGGATCAGGAACATACCGCGGCCGGAGATCGAGCGGCCGCGCTTGAAATGCGCCGACAGTGCGACGTCGAAGATCGAGATCGATTTCTGCGGCGCGCCCTTGACCAATATGTTGCCCTGGCCGTCGGTCTCAAGGTCGGAGGCGTCCACTTCCAGCTCCTCCGCCGCCACCTCCAGCATCACCTGGCGGGCTTCCTTCGCGGCCTGGATGACGGCGTTGCCGGCGCGGTGGGTGCCACGCGAGGCGAAGGTGCCCATGCAGTGCGGGCCGGTGTCGGTGTCGGCGGTGTCGATGACGATACGGTCGGTCGGCACGCCGATGGTCTCGGCGCAGATCTGCGCCATGATCTGCTTCATGCCTTGACCGAGATCGACGCTGGACAGCGTGACCATGAAATTGCCGGTCGGCGTCGAATGCACCAGCGCCTGGGTGGGGTCGCCGCCAAGGTTCATGCCCGTCGGATAGTTGATCGCGGCGACGCCGCGCCCACGCCGGATCGCCATTTCAGGCTCCCTTCCGGTAGGAGGACAGCGCCATGTACTTCTCCGCCACCGGCCAGTTGGCGGCGCGCGAGGCTTCCTGCATGCATTCGATCAGCGCCGCACCTTCGGTCGGCTGGCGATGCGCCTTCATGTCGCCGTCGCGATAGGCGTTGATGAAGCGGAATTCGAGCGGGTCCATGCCGATCAGCCGCGCCAGCTTGTCCATCTGCACTTCCAGCGCGAAGTCGCCGATGGTGACGCCGAAGCCGCGCATGGCGGAGGAAGGGGTGCGGTTGGTGTAGACGCAATAGGTGTCGATCCAGACGTTGGGGATCGTGTAGGGGCCGGGATAGTGCGCTGCGCCCTTTTGCGCGCCATAGGGCGAATGGCGCGAATAGGCGCCGGCATCGGTGTAGCCGGTGACCTTGCGGGCGACGATGCGGCCGTCGTTCATCACGCCGTCCTTGATGACAACCTTCTCGGCCGCGCGGGGTGACGAAATCTGCATCTCCTCCTCGCGGCTGTAGATGAAGGAAACCGGGCGGCCGGTCAGCTTGGCCGCCAGGATGGCGATCGGCTCGACGATGACGTCGACCTTGCCGCCGAAGCCGCCGCCGACGGTGCCGCCGACAAAATGCAGCTTGCTGCCCGGCATCTGCAGGATGATCGAAGCGTTGTCGAGGGTGAAGAACATCGCCTGCGTGTTGGTGTAGCAGGTGAAGCGGTCATTGCCTTCGGGTGCCACCACGCAGCCGGTGGTCTCGGTCGGTGCGTGCTCGATCGGCGAGGACTGGTAGCTCTGCTCAAGGATGTGGTCGGCCTCGGCAAAGCCCGCCTCGACATCTCCGAACCGCACTTTGCGGCACTCGCCGCTGTCGTAGAGGTAGTAGTTCTGGCCATGATATTCGTTGACGATCGGCGCGCCGGGCTTCAGCGCTTCCTCCATGTCGAAGACGGCCGGCAGCAACTCGTAGTCGACCTTGACCTTGGCGGCGGCCTCCTGCGCCGCGCGCTCGGTCTCGGCCAGCACCGCCACCACGGCCTCGCCCTTCCAGCGCACCTTGCCGTCGGCAAGCACCGTTTCGTCCTCGGGGCCGATCTGGATCAGGATCAGGATGGTGTAGACGTTGTGCGGAACGTCCCTGGCGGTGAGGATCTTCACCACGCCGGGATGCTTCTCCGCATCCGAGGTGTCGATCGAGCGGATGCGGGCGTGGTGGTGCGGGCTGCGCACCATCTTCAGATGCAGCATGCCGGGAAAGTTGCGGTCGGCGAAATAGGCGGTCTTGCCGGTGACATGGCCGGGGGAGTCGAGGCGCGGCCTGGGCTGGCCGATCTCGTTGAGACCGTCCTTGCGGACGTCGGCGAAATAGCTCTTGCGCAATTCCATGGCTTTCCTCAGGCGGCGTTCTGCGAGTTGGCGCGCGCGGCAGTGAGTACGGCCTGGATGATCGGCTCGTAGCCGGTGCAGCGGCAGATGTTGCCGGACAGCGCCTCGACGACCTCGTCGCGGCTCGGATTGGGCGTACGGTCGAGCAGCACCTTGGCGGCCATGATCATGCCCGGCGTGCAGAAGCCGCATTGCGTGGCGAAGGCATCGAGAAAGGCGCGCTGCAGCGGATGCAGCACCCCGCCCGCGGCGAGGCCCGATATCGTCCGGATATCGGCGCCATCGCAGGTTTCGGCCAAGGTCAGGCAGGAAAGCCTGAGCTCGCCGTCGATGATGACAGAGCAGGCGCCGCAGGTGCCTTGATGGCAGCCGCCTTTTGGCGAGGTGTCGCCGATCTTGTCCCTCAGCGCATGGAGCAGCGTCGCCCCGCTTTCGATGAATTCGGCCTTTTCGGAGCCGTTGAGCGTGAACCGGACCGGGACCTTTGCCATGTCTTTCCTCCCAGCGCGCCTGCCCGAAAGATCGGACAGACGCGCGCCCCCCGACGTATGACTATGCGAGCAGCAGCCGGCCGAGATGGACCGGCAGCACTTCAGCGCGATACCAGGCGCTGGCGACCGGATCGGTGATCGGCGCTATGCCCTGGTTTGCCGCGGCCAGCGCCGGCGCGATCTCCTCGGGCGTGAGCCGGCAGCCAAGCAACGCCTTTTCCGTGGCCCGGGCGCGCATCGGCCGGTCAGCCATGCAGCCAAAGGCGATCCGGGCGGACGTGATTGTGCCGTCTTCCGTCCGCTGCAAGAGTGCGGCGATGCTGAGCACCGAGACGCCCTTGGGCTTGACCCGCGAAACTTTGAGGAAGCGGAAGCTCTGCGGGCGGGGCAGAGCGAAGGTGACGGACGTGACGATGGAACGGCTGGTGTCGCGTCCGGCCAGGAAGGTCTCGATCGGCGCTTCACCGTCCTCGGTGATCACCGTCGCGTCCAGCGCCAGCAGCGCCACGGCAAAGTCGCCGTAGGGCGCCGGCGCGAACAGATTGCCGCCGACGCTCGCCATGTTGCGGATCGCCGGGCCGCCGACGGCGCGGGCGGCGGGCGCAAGCCAGGCGAGCTCCGGATGGCGGGCGATCGCAGCCATGGTGATGGAAGCACCGAGCCGCGCCCTGTCGCCGGCAACGGCGATCGTAGACAGCGCCGGTTCGGTGGCGCGGACGAGGCTGGAGACCGAGACATCGCCTTCATTGGCGGCGCGTACGACCAGCGTGCCGCCGCCGAGATAGCGGGTGCCAGCGGCCTGCAGCGCAGCGTTCGCGTCCTTGACGGTGGAGAATGTCTGGAGGGCAAGCGCCATGACAGGCTCCTGGCTAGTTTTGGCCAGCGAAATGGCTCTTCAGGGCGTTGAAGCCGCCCTGGAAGACGTTGGCGCCCATGCCTTCGGCGAGCTTGTCGGCTTCCTCCGGGGCGGCGTCGAAGCTGGCGCTCCATTCGGCATAGGTGCGATTGCCGTCGGTGACGCGCCGCAATTGCAGCGTCGCCTTGTGATTGGTGATCGGCTGCGGTGTTTCGAGGATGGAGTAGCTGACGAGAAAATTCTCATCGGAGAAATCGAGCAGCTTTTCACGCACGCGGGCACCGCTGACGAGCTGGAAATTGCGCACGCAGCCAATCGTGCTCGCGTCCTTGCCGTCCTCGATATGGCTTTCGACCATGCGCGGGTGCCAGGCCGGCAGGCCGTTGAAGTCGCTTATGCGCGCCCAGACCTGTTCAACCGGAGCGTCGATGACGCTGGAGATGGTGACCTTCGCCATTACCCGTTCCCTTGCGAATGCGTATGGAAGGAAGGGTAGGGCGCACCGGCCGGCGGCGCTTATCAATGCGTCTTGGGCGCCTATCAATCAGTCTGAAAATAGATCCGAAGCGGCCAAGGCCGCTCAAGCCATGGCCCGAGCCGCTTCGCGGTAGAGCGTCGGCGGCACGCCGACGTGGTCGCGGAAGAAGCGGGAGAAATTGCCCTGGGTGGTGAAGCCGAGATTGCAGGCGACCGAGATCAGCGGCTCTTCAGACCACTGCAACTGACGCACGGCTTCCTCCATGCGCAGCGTGTTCCAGTAGACGTTCGGCGTCAGATTGGTCTGTTCCTTGAACAGGGCGAAGAAATGCGGCCTGGACAGGCCGACGCTGCGGGCCACGTCGTCGAACGAGATGCGTTCGCAGACATTGGCCTTCATCAGCTGGATCGCCTTGCGGACGCGGAAATCCTGCATGGTGTTGACGCGGCCGCGCGCCACATGCAGCGCCGAGGCGTCGGCGGCGTCGAGCACGCTGTCGATGAAGCGCTCGATCTCGTAGTTGGCGACGTCGTCGATGCTCTCATTGTCGCTGAGATGGTCGAGCAGGTTTGCCGCGGCCTGGTGCAGCCAGGGCTCCAGCGTGATTGCCGCCTGCGCAAACAGCGGCGCCGACGAAGGCAGGTCGCGGCGCCGGCGAGCCCAGTCGGGATCGATGTAGAAGGCGAGGAACAGGCCCGGCCTGCCATCATGCGCCAGGGCATGGCTGTGCGGTTGGAACGAGTTTATGCCGGCGGCGGTGTCGGGTCCGAGCCGCACCGTCTCGCGGCCGATGGTCATCTCACCAGCTGTACCCTCCAGCCAGATGATGAGATGCGCTTCGACATGGGCATGGGTGACGAAGTCGTTGGCGACATTCAGGACAGAAACATGTCCGAACCGGCCCCAGTAGAGCCTGATCGCTTCCGTCATGGGTATATCCTCCAGCAGGCGACTGGCCTCCCTTCGCCTGCCCGAGGATTGTGCGGCGGGCGTCGGGCGGCCGTCAAGGCGCATGCGCCGGGCCTTGCAGTCGCCTTGCACGGCCCTGGCGGATTTTCAGACTGAGCGATAGGAGCCCAATGGTGTAACGCCCCGGGTCCTAGTCGCTGCGCCTGAAATTGCGGATGCGATCGAACAGGACCGCGAGCAGGATGGCGCCACCGATGAAGGTGCCTTGCCAGAAAGCATTGATGCCGAGCAGGCCAAGGCTGTTGCGAATGACCTCGATCAGCGCCGCACCAACGATCGCGCCGAAGGCAGTGCCGACGCCGCCGGCGAGGTTGGCGCCACCGATGACGGTGGCGGCGATCACCTGAAGCTCCATGCCGGTGCCGATATTGGTGGTGACTGCGCCCAGCCAGCCGGTCTCGATGATGCCGGCAATGCCGGCAGCCAGCGCCGAGATCATATAGACCGCGACCTTGATCTGGCGGACCGGGACGCCGGTCAGTGTCGCGGCATGCTCATTGCCGCCGATGGCGAAGATGTGCCGGCCGAACTTCGTCCAGCGCAGGGTGAATCCGGTGATCAACGCCAAAAGGATCATGTAGAGAACCGGGTTGGCGATGCCGAACACCCAGGCGCCGCCGCCCAGCGCGAGCAACTTGTCGTGGTCCGGGCCGAACTGGAAGACGACGGTGTTGTTGGAGGCGACCATGGCTAGGCTGCGCGCTATGGACAGCATGCCGAGCGTCACCACGAAGGGTGGAAAGCCGAGATATGCGATCAGAATGCCGTTGAAAGCGCCGATGATGAGCGCTGTCAGGATCGTGGCGAAGATGCCGATTTCGATGCTGTAGCCGGCATGCATGGTGACCGCCAACACCATCGAACACAGACAAAGCACCGAGCCTACCGACAGGTCGATGCCGCCGGTGATGATGACAAAGGTCATGCCGAGCGCGACGATGGCGACGAACGTGATGTTGCGGGTGATGTTGTAGAGGTTCTTCTGCGTTGCAAAGGCATCGGTGGCGAAAGACAGGAACAGGCAGGCGAGGATAACGGCGATCACCACCCAGAAAGTCTGGCTGGCAAGCACCCGCGACATGAAGGTGTGCTGCTTCTGCGCGATCGTCTGGTCAAGGGTGACTGCCATTATCGACCTTTCCTGCCGGGCCGCGCCAGCGTGATGAATTCCAGGTTTGCCATGCTCATGCGACCTGCTCGATGGCGCCGGTGATCAGCCCGGTGACCTCTTCGGGTGAACTCGACGCGATTGTCTTGTCGGCCACTTTCCGGCCGCGCCGCATGACGATGACGCGGTCAGCGACGTCGAAGACGTCGGGCATGCGGTGGCTGATCAGCACCACCGCGATGCCCTGGTCGCGCAGATGGCGGATCAGGTTCAGCACCTCGGCGACCTGCCTGACCGAGATCGCTGCCGTCGGTTCGTCCATGAGCACGATCTTGGCCTGCGACAGCATGGTGCGGGCGATCGCCACCGCCTGCCGCTGGCCGCCCGACATCTGCTTGACGAGGTCGCGCGGGCGGGTCTCGGACTTCAACTCGGCGAAGATCTGGCCGGCGCGCTTGTACATCGCGGCATAGTCGAGGATGCGGAACGGCCCGACACCGCGCCGCAATTCGCGGCCAAGATAGACATTGGCGGCGGCGGTCAGATTGTTGCACAGCGCCAGGTCCTGGTGGACGATCTCGATGCCGTGCTGGCGGGCCTCCACCGGCTTGTGCAGGACAAGATCCTTGCCGTCCATGTGCATGCTGCCGTGGCTCGGGCGGAAATTGCCGGCGATCATCTTGACCAGCGTCGACTTGCCGGCGCCGTTGTCGCCCATCAGGCCGACAACCTGGCCAGGCTCGATCGACAACGACACGTCGTTGACCGCCTGGATTGCGCCGAAATGCTTCGAGATGTTGGTGAGTTCGAGAACCGCCACCAGCCTTCATGCCTCCCTGTTTTTGGCCAGCGGCTCTGCCGCGGCCTCGCTCTCCCAGCTCCTCCCGGGAGCGGCGATTTCGCGCATTTACGCAAATGCTCATGCAGGCGTCAATCAATTGTCGGACGAATTGAAGACATGTTTTTCCAAAAATCCGTTTTGTAGGACAAATAGCAATTGACGTTGGCCGCAAGCCGATATTAGCTAAGCATCGGAGGAAGATTAGGCCGGTCCCTCAATCTTGGGTTGCGGGTGGAATCGGCGGAGGTTCATCGGTCGAGGCCCTGATGGCGGCAAAGGTCCGCCGAAGGTCCGGGACTGTATCTGGAAATGCTTATCGGCCTGGCCTGGCGGCACGAGCGCTCGTGAAACGATCCTCTGTCATCGCGCACCGGGTTGATCTGCGTGGCGGGCACGTCGTGCCCGTCTGTTTCAAGGGAGGACTGATATGAGGAAATCACTTTTGCTCGCCGCTGCCGCCGTTATGGCGTTGGGCGCCGGGCCGGCTTTGGCCAAGAAACAGCTCGTCATTGTGGTGAAGGGACTCGACAATCCGTTCTTCGAAGCCATCCATCAGGGCTGCGAGAAATGGAACAAGGAAAACGCCAGCTCGGAATATGAATGCTTCTACACCGGCCCTGCATCGACCTCGGACGAGGCCGGCGAGGCTCAGATCGTGCAGGACATGCTGAGCAAGCCCGACACGGTGGCGATGGCGATTTCGCCTTCGAACGCGCCGCTGATCGCGCAGACGATCAAGACCGCCAATCCCTCGATCCCGATCATGACGGTCGATGCCGACCTTGCCAAGGAAGATGCGGCCCTTCGCAAGACCTATCTCGGCACCGACAATTATCTGATGGGCAAGAAGATCGGCGAATACATCAAGAAGGCCAAGCCGAATGGCGGCAAGATCTGCACCATCGAGGGCAATCCGGCGGCCGACAACATCCTGCGCCGCGCGCAAGGCATGCGTGACGCGCTGTCGGGCAAGGACGGCCTCGCGGCCCTCGCCGGCGAAGGTGGCTGGACGGAAGTCGCCGGCTGCCCGGTGTTCACCAATGACGATGGCGCCAAGGGCGTGCAGGCGATGACCGACATCCTCGCCGCCAATCCCGACCTCGACGCCTTCGGCATCATGGGTGGCTGGCCGCTTTTCGGCGCGCCGCAGCCCTATCGCGACCTGTTCAAGCCGATGGCCGACAAGATCGCCAGCAACGCCTTCGTCGTCGGCGCCGCCGACACGATCGGCGACGAAGTGGCGATCGCCAGGGATGGTCTGGTGACCGCGCTGGTCGGCCAGCGGCCGTTCGAAATGGGCTACAAGGCGCCGTCGGTGATGATCGACCTGATCGAAGGCAAGAAGGTCGACGATCCGGTCTTCACGGGTCTCGATGAATGCACCAAGGACACGGTCGACACCTGCATCCAGAAGTAGGCCTCGATCTCGGGGCGCCCTTCGAAGGGCGCCCCGTCACTTCCCTCAGGGACAAGGACAGGCAGCGTTGTCGGGGCGACAGGCTCCGGATTTGGCGCGCCCATAAGTCGGCGAAAATATCCGCGGGCGCGGACAATTCCGGACAGTTTCCACGCGACAGACTGCCCGATGCCGGAACACCGATGCCGGACGACAAATCAAGAAAACGCTTTGCCGGGACGACGGCCGCCCATCCACTTGTCGCTGTTCGCCGGCCGGAGATGGCCTGGAACCCGGGCTCGAGCGTGCATGCCTCGCTCGCCAGCGAAATAGGTCTTCGGATCGTGCGCGGCGACTATCCGCCAGGCACCATCCTGCCCAACGAAGCAAAGTGGTCGGAGACGTTCAACGTCAGCCGCTCGGCGGTGCGCGAGGCGATCAAGATGCTGATGGCCAAGAGCCTTCTGGCATCACGGCCGAAGATCGGCAGCTGGGTGGAGCCGAAGGAGCGGTGGAACCTGCTCGACCGCGACGTGCTTGCCTGGTACGCGACCGCGCCGGACCGAGAGCTGTTCCTGAAGACGGTGCAGGAGTTCCGCCACATCATCGAACCGGAAGCCAGCGCCTTCGCTGCCATGCGCAGGAGCGAGGAGCAGATGGCCGAGATCAGCCAGGCCTGCCGCGAGATGGGGGCTGCGTTGAGCCTGCAGGAGCGCACGCGCGCCGACACGCGCTTCCACCTCGCCATACTGAGGGCATCGGGCAACGAGCTGCTGGTGCCGCTCGGCGTGCTGATCGAATCGGCGCTCGACCATCTGTTCGTCTTCGTCACGCGCGAGCACGGCGACCAGAGGCGGGCGCAGTCGCTGCATGAAGCCATAGAGAAGAACATCCGCCTCAGGCGCCCGGCTGCCGCCAGAAGCGCCGTGCACCGGCTGCTGGCCAACACCGACGAGGTGATCGAGCGGTCGCGCCGCTGACGCGAGGCCTCCCGGCTTCAGATCTTCTGCTTCACGCCATCCTTCGACGGCATCAGGTCGACGCCGTTGACCTTGCCGATATGGGTCGCCAGCATCGGCACGAACTGCTCGGCCGGCCCTGTGGCGAAGGCGCCGGCGAAGGCGTTCTTGGTGGCGTTGCCGAGCGGGTTGGCGATGCCGGCGGCGCCCGCCATGGATTCCAGATAGGTGAGGTCCTTGAAAGCATTGGCGACGGTGAATTTGTGCGCGTCGCGGTCGCCTTCCAGCGTCCAGCGCATGAAGGTCTGGTAGAAGGGGCAGTCCATGCGTCCGTTGCGGATGACGCTGTCGAAACGCGGCGGCGAGATGCCGACCTTCTCAGCCAGCGCCAGCGCCTCGGAATAGATCGCGGCGTAGCCCAACGAGATGAAATTGTTGAGCAATTTCATGCGGTGGCCGTCGCCGGTGTCGCCGATATGGACGATGCGGCCGGCCCAGGTCTCGATCACCGGCTTCACCCGGGCAAACACCGCGTCAGGGGCGCCGACCATGGCGTCAAGCGTGCCTTCCCAGGCTTCCTTGGGCGTGCGGCTGAGCGGCGCGTCGACATAGTCGATACCGATCTCCTTGAGTTCGGCGGCGAGCGCCACCGTCGAGACCGGATCGGAGGTCGAGCAATCGACGACCACCGCGCCCTTCTTCAGGCCCTCCTTCAGCCCACCGGGGCCGCGAATGATGGCTTCGACCTCGCGCGAGCCGGTGACGCAGATGAAGACAATGTCGGATGCCGCGGCCACTTCGCGCGAGGTGGCCGCCTCCGTAGCGCCGCGGCCAGCCAGGTCCTCCGCCGGCTTGCGGTTCTTGCGGCCGAGGAAGGTCAGCGCATAGCCCTTGTCGACGATGTTCTTGGCGATGCCGTGTCCCATCAGGCCCAAACCGATGAAGCCGATCTTCTCGCGCGCGGCGGTCGTGTTCATGTGCGTCTCATCCTGTCCGAAAATTATCGATAATTGCGCTGCCGTTCTTGCCGCATGCGCTTGCGGAATGCAATATTGTCCGACAATACACATAATCCCCAAGTGATGTGGAGAGCGAAATGACGAAGCGGATCATGTTCACCGGCGGCAGCGGCAAGGCGGGGCGTCATGTCGTGCAATATCTGGTCGAGCATGGCTGCCAGGTGCTCAACATCGACACCAAGCCGCTCGACAATCCCAAGGTGCGCACTTTGATCACCGACATCACCGACAGCGGCCAGGTGTTCAACGCGCTGTCGAGCTATATGGGCCTGCACGAGTTCGATCCGTCGCTGCGCCCGCAGCCCGTCGATGCGGTTGTGCATTTCGCCGCCATCCCGCGCATCATGATCACGCCCGACAACGAGGTGTTCCGCATCAATGCGATGGGCACCTACAACGTCATCGAGGCAGCGGTGAAGCTCGGCATCCGCAAGGTGGTGGTCGCCTCCAGCGAGACGACCTACGGCCTGGTCTTCGCCAACGAGCCGCGCGATCCGAAATATTTTCCGCTCGACGAGGAGTATGACGTCGACCCGATGGACAGCTATGCGCTGTCCAAGATCGTCAACGAGAAGACGGCGCGCGCCTTCGCGCAGCGCAACGGCACCGACATCTACGCGCTGCGCATCGGCAACGTCATCGAGCCGCATGAATATTCGCTGTTCCCGAAGTGGTTCGCCGATCCCGGCTTCCGCAAGCGGATCGCCTGGAGCTATGTCGATGCCCGCGACCTTGGCCAGATCACCTTGCGCGCCGTCGAGAAGGACGGGCTGGGCTACCAGGTGTTCAACGCCGCCAATGACGACACCTCGTCCGACCTGCCGACGGCGGAACTGCTGAAGCGGTTCTACCCGAACGTCCCGGTCAAGGCGGAGCTCGGCGAATACGAGACGCTGCTTTCCAACCGCAAGGCGCGCGACCTGCTCGGCTTCCGCCCGGAGCACAGCTGGCGCAAATACGTCAAAACGGCCTGACGGAGCGCCAAGCGGTGGCTGATCTGTGCACAGTCGCCGGCTTTGCGGTCGGGCGGCCTTACCGTGCTTGACAGCTTTCGAAATACGGACTTTCTGGGGCAGATGCGGAACGGGAAGCCGAGCAAGGAAAAATCACCGGAGAAGGCGGCGTCCGCCGAGCGCCACGCAGGTGTTCGTCGGGCTGATACGCAGCGCATTCCGGGATCGAGCGTGCATGCCTCGTTGGCCAGCGAGATCGGTCTTCGGATCGTGCGCGGCGACTATCCGCCGGGCACCATCCTGCCCAACGAGGCAAAATGGTCGGAGACTTTCGACGTCAGCCGCTCGGCGGTGCGCGAGGCGATCAAGATGCTGATGGCGAAGAGCCTGCTCGCATCACGCCCGAAAATCGGCAGTTGGGTGGAGCCCAAGGAGCGCTGGAACCTGCTCGACCGCGACGTGCTTGCCTGGTACGCAACCTCGCCGGACCGGGAGGTGTTCCTGAAAACTGTCCAGGAATTCCGCCACATCATCGAGCCGGAAGCCACCGCCTTCGCCGCCATGCGGCGCACGGACGAGCAGATGGCCGAGATCAGCCAGGCCTGCCGGGAGATGGGGGAGGCGCCGACGCTGCAGGAGCGGACGCGCGCCGACACGCGCTTCCACCTAGCCATTCTCAGGGCCTCGGGCAACGACTTGCTGGTGCCGCTCGGCGTGCTGATCGAATCCGCGTTCGACCACCTGTTCAGCTACACGACGCGGGAAGTCGACGACCTGCAGCATGCCCAGAAGCTGCATGAGGCGATCGAGAAGAACATCCGCCTGCAACGGCCTGACGCGGCGCGCGCCGCGGTGCGCAAGCTGCTCGCCAACACCGACGAGGTCATAAGGTCGCGGTAGGTCGCGATCGACCTAGTCCTGTCTCGGACGGCCGAAATCGGCAAGCAGCTCGCCCTTGGCTTTCTCCAGCACTCTTGTGCGTTATTCAGCGCGTCGCTGTGCCCGGTTACCTCGGCCGTCTTGCGGTCATGGCACCACTCCTTTCATGGCGGAAACTCCGCGTGGGACTGCCGGTTCCCACGGTGTCGCGGATTTCTGGAGCGACGGATTTGCCCGTCGTGGCGCTGCTCGTTGCCCGCCAATGGGCCGAATAGTGGCCCGAACCGCTCGACTTGGAACCGCGGACAGGAAACGCCTTGACGACATTGTCTCGCAGTGTGGCCAACAGCCCGGGCATCGACAGCGGTTACGCCTGGATGCGGCTCACCGTCTCGGTGCTTCTGGCGACGATCGGCGGTGTCGGCATGTGGGCCGTGGTCGTGGTGCTGCCGGCGGTGCAGGCGGAGTTCGGCATCGACCGGGCCGCGGCCTCGATGCCCTATACCGCGACCATGGTCGGCTTCGCCGCCGGCAATGTGCTGGTTGGCCGCGCCATCGACCGCATGGGCTACTGGATCCCGGCGCTTGTCTCCGCTGCGGCGCTCGGCGCCGGTTTCCTGCTCGCCTCGCTCACCAGTTCGATCCTCACCTTCACCCTGGTCCAGGGGCTTCTGATCGGCGTGGGGACGTCGGCGATCTTCGGTCCGCTGATCGCCGACATTTCGCACTGGTTCAACCGGCGCCGCGGCGTCGCGGTGACGGTGGCGGCATCGGGCAATTACCTCGCCGGGGCGGTCTGGCCTTTCGTCATGCCGATGATCATGAGGGCAGAAGGCTGGCGTTTCACCTATGCGGCGATCGGTATCGTCTGCCTGCTCACCATGGTGCCGTTGGTGCTGATGCTGAGGCGCGGCGCTCCCCATGAAGCTGTGGCTGGCACCGCCGGCAGCCGGCCGGTGCGGCCGATCTCGCTGTCGCCGTCGGCCCTGCAGGTTTTGCTGGTCGTCGCGGGCTTCGGCTGCTGCATGGCGATGTCGATGCCGCAGGTGCACATCGTCGCCTATTGCATGGACCTCGGCTATGGCATGGCGCACGGCGCCGACATGCTGTCGATCATGCTGGCGGCGGGCGTTGCCAGCCGCATCGCGTCGGGTTTCCTGGCCGATCGCATCGGCGCGGTGAAGACGCTGCTGATCGGCTCTGTGCTGCAATGCCTGTCGCTGTTGTTCTACATCCCCTTCGACGGGCTTGCCTCACTCTACATCGTGTCGCTGGTCTTCGGCCTGTCGCAGGGTGGCATCGTGCCCTGCTACGCGATCATCATCCGTGACTACATGCCGGCAAGGGAGGCCGGCCAGCGCGTCGGCATCGTCATGATGGCGACCATCTTCGGCATGGCGGTCGGCGGCTGGATGTCGGGCTGGATCTATGACCTTACCGGCTCCTATGCCGCGGCCTTCCTCAACGGCATCGCCTGGAACCTGGTCAATCTGTCAGCCATTCTCGTTCTGATATGGAAGGCCCGGCGCAGCGCCCTGGCGATGGCCTGACGGCTGGCCGCACGGTGCCGGTCGCTTGACAAGGGCGACAGGCTGCGCGACGCCAGATTGCGCGGCGAGGGACTGGCATGGCGATACCGGCAAAAATCATCGTTTCGCGGCCCGGCCCGGCTGATGGCGCGGCACCGGGAGCGTGGCGGTGATCAAGCCGCGCTCGCGCCGCGGCGGCGGCCGCCCGACCATTGCCGATGTGGCGCGCAAGGCCGGCGTCGGCGCCATCACCGTATCGCGGGCACTGCGCGAGCCGGAGCGCGTTTCGGAGGATTTGCGCCGCCAGATCCAGGCCGCCGTCGACGAACTCGGCTATGTCCCCGACCCGAATGCGAGAGCACTCGCCTCGGCCCGCGCCGAGGTGTTCGGCGTTCTGGTGCCGTCGCTCACCAACAACGTCTTCGCCGAAGTGGTGCGCGGCATATACGACAGCCTGTCGGACGGCCCGTTCCGCGTCCAGCTCGGCAACACCCATTATTCCGGCCTCGAGGAGGAGCGCCTGCTGCAGGTGTTCGCACCGCAGCGTCCGGCGGCGCTGATCGTAGCCGGGATCGACCAGACGCCGACCTCGCGAAAACTGCTGGAGAGCGCGGGCTGCCCGGTGGTGCAGGTGATGGAGACCGGGCCCGACCCGGTCGACATGCTGGTCGGCTTCTCGCATTTCGACGGCGGCAGGATAGCGACCGAGCACCTGATCGAGGCAGGCTACCGGCGGATCGGCTTCATCGGCGCCCGTATGGATCCGCGCTCACAGCGGCGCCTGGCCGGCTATCGCGCGGCAATGGAGAAGGCCGGCCTGTTCGACCCGCGGCTGATCACCACCACGCCGCTATTATCCAGTGTGACGCTCGGCCGCGAGCTGCTCCGCGATGCGCTGGCCAAGATGCCGGCGCTCGACGGCGTCTTCTGCAACAATGATGACATCGCGCTCGGCGTTCTGTTCCAGTGCCATAGCGCGGCACTCGACGTGCCGAAGACCATCGGCATTGTCGGTTTCAACGACCTCGAGATGATGCAGGCAGCGTTTCCACCGCTCACCAGCGTCCGCACCCCTCGCTATGAAATCGGCCGCCAGGCGGTCGCCATGGCGCTGGCGGCGATCGCAGGGCGGAGGCCGGAGCAGCGGGTCGTCGATCTCGGTTTCGAGCTGATGCGCCGCGAGAGCACCGCACGTTGAAACACGCAGAAGCGACTGTGCAAATGCCGGTTTACACTGCTCCATGGTAGCGCTACCAACAGTTTCGCCGGGGAATTCAAAGCAAGATGAGGGACTGTTTATTATATATAAGTGACAGCTCATGCTTGTTTATTATATATAATATGCTAGCTTTGTTTTCCCCTTGAAGGGGACGGAGGAGGGGGCATCGGGTCGGCAAACGGCCACCTGAAAGGCGCCATGGCAAGGCTGGAGGGCCTCGCCGGATGTGGATAGGCGCCTGATCACGCAGCATCAGACAGAACTGCAACCGGGAGGAATATCGATGATCAAGTCACTTGTTGGTGGCATCGTTGCCGCCACTGCATTCGTTATGCTGAGCTCATCGGCGATCGCCGATCCAGAGATCGTCAAGGGGCCGGCAGCCGAGCCCGACTGCTTCGCGCCCTGGGCGGCCGATACGCAGTTCTTCAAATTTCCAAAGAAGGATGGCCCGTACCGCATAGCGCTCGCCAATGGCTACATCGCCAACACCTGGCGCATCCAGATGATCCAGACGGCCAAGGCCTATGCCGCGCAAAAAGACGTCGCGGCAAAGCTGAAGGAATTCAAGGTCGTATCGACGGGGGAAGATGTCCCGGCGCAGATCTCGGCGATCAACAACTTCATCGATTCCGGCTTTGACGCGATCGTCGTCAACGCGCAGAACCCGACCGCCTTCGGACCGGTGATCAAGCGCGCCAAGGAAGCAGGCGTCGTGCTTGTCGCCTTCGACAACATCCTCGACACCAAGGACGCCATCAACGTCAATGTCGACCAGAAGGGTCTGGGCGAATTGTGGGGCAAATGGCTCGTCAGCCATATTCCGGATGGCGGCAAGATCCTCGAGGTGCGCGGTGTTGCCGGCACGTCGGTCGACACCGATCGCCACAATGGCATCCATGAGGTCTTCGACGCTTCGGGCAAGAAATGGGACATCACCGAAGTCGCCGGCAAGTGGGACGATCCGACAGCGCAGAAAGTCACCGCTGACGCCATCGCCACCAACGGCCCGTTCGTCGGCATCACCGGCCAGGGCGGCGACACCGGCATCGTGCAGGCGATGATCGATGCCAAGCATCCGTTCGTGCCATTCGGCGGCGAGACGGAGAACGGCTTCCGCAAATTCTGCGCCGCGCACGCCGCGGACGGTCTGAAATGTTCGTCGGCCGGCACCGGCCCCGCCCAGGTGGCGGTCGCCATCAAGACGGCGATCTCGGCACTTGAAGGCAATGTCGTGCCGCAGTCGGTGAAGCTGCCGCTGGCGATCGTCGAGGATCCCAACTTCAAGGCGGGTCAGGATTTCTTCCCTGACCAGTCCGACAATTTCTTCGTCGGCAATTCCTTCCCCACCTGCGGCATCAATTTCACCGCGCAGGAAATCATGGGACAGACCAAGGCGGACCAGTGACCTGATCGACCGGCGCCGCGGAGACGCTTCGCGGCGCCGGCCTTCCGCCATCTTGAAGTGAAAGCTGCCCTGGAGGGTCGATGGACGGCGCGGTTCCGCTCTTCCGCATGGAAGGCATATCCAAACGCTACGGCGGCGTGCGGGCGCTGGAAAAGGCCGAGCTTTCGGTCACGGCTGGCAGCATCCACGCCATCCTCGGCGAGAACGGCGCCGGCAAGTCGACCTTGATCAAGGTCATGGCGGGGGTCGTGGCGCCCGACGAGGGCCGCATGATGCTCGACGGAAGCGAGGTAAGCTTCGCTTCGCCGGCCGCCGCCAACCAGGCCGGCATCGTCTGTATCTTCCAGGAACTGTCGCTGGTTCCCGAGCTCAGCGTCGCCGACAACATCGTCATTTCCGATCCACCGACGCGCTTCGGCATGATTGACCGCAAGGCGCAGCGCCGCATCGCCGAAGAGGCGCTGGCGCGCGCCGGTGCGACCGACATCCACCCGCTGGCGCTGGTCAAGGATCTGCCGCTGTCGCGGCGGCAGATGGTCGAGATCGCCAAGGCACTGGCACGCAAGCCGCGCATCCTGATCCTCGACGAAGCAACCTCGGCGCTGGCCGCGGCCGACGTCGCCAAGATATTCGGCGTGCTGAAGCGGCTGCGCTCGGAAGGGCTGGCGCTGCTCTACATCTCGCATCGCATGAACGAGATCGCCGAGCTTGCCGACCAGTGCACCGTCTTCCGCAACGGCCGCAACGTCGCGAGCTACGCGGCCGGCTCGAAGAGCGATAGTGAAGTCGTCGAACTGATGATCGGACGCGAATACAGCCATATATTTCCCTCGAAGCCGGCGCGGCACGCTGCCGCCGTTCCGGTGCTGGAGGCGCGCAAGCTGTCCTGGACCGACAGGCTGGACAATGTTTCGCTGACGGTCAGGGCCGGCGAGATCGTCGGCCTCGGCGGTCTCGATGGCCAGGGCCAGCGGGAATTGCTGCTTGCCTTCTTCGGCGTGCTGCGTGGCCTTACCGGCGAGATCCTGATCGACGGCAAGCCGGTCGCGATCGCCAGCCCGTCAGACGCGCGCGACGATCGGATCGGCATGGCGCTGATCCCGGAGGACCGCAAGACCGAAGGACTGATGCTGCCGATGACGGTGCGCGAGAACCTCTCCTTCGCGGCGCTTGACAGGCTGTCCAAGGCTGGTGTCATCGATCGCGCCGCCGAGCAGAGGCTGATCGACGGCATGGTGGAGCTGCTGGCGATCAAGACGGCGGGCCTCGACATTCCGGTCGGCGCGCTGTCGGGCGGCAACCAGCAGAAGGTGGTCATCGCCAAATGGCTGATGCGCCAGCCGCGCATCATCCTGCTCAACGATCCGACGCGCGGCATCGATGTCGGCACCAAGCAGGAGCTCTACCAGCTGATGCGCAAGCTCGCCGACGCGGGCGCCGCGATCCTGTTCTACTCGACCGATTATGACGAATTGATCGGCTGCTGCGACCGGGTGCTGGTGCTCTACGACGGCGCGGTCAAGCGCGAGCTGGTCGGCCCTGAGATCACCGAGCATGCGCTGATCGCCAGCGCGCTCAACATCCATGGCGAGGCCGCCGGTCCGGCGCACGGAGGGGGAGCATGAAGGGGATCATAGCGTGAGGGACTGGCGCTACTGGCTGGCTGAACAGCGCGGAACGCTGCTCGCATTCGGCATCTTCGTCGCCATGTTCGCGATCTACAGCGCGAACCATCCGGCCGGCTTCACGGCCAACGTCGTGCAGACGGCCGCCAACAAGGGCGTGTTGCTCGCCTTCGTCGCCATGGCGCAGACCCTGGTGGTGATCACCGCCGGCATCGATCTATCCGTCGGCATGATCTTCACGCTGACCAATTGCCTGGCTTCCTGGCTGGTCATCGGCACCGGCCTCGAGACCGCATTCGGCGTCGTCGCGGTGCTCGGCACAGGTTTGCTGTGCGGGGCGATCAATGGCGCCATCGTCATCTACGGACGGCTGCAGCCGATCGTCGCCACCATCGCCACCGGTGCCGTCTATTTCGGCCTGGCGCTGCTGCTGCGGCCGTTTCCGGGCGGTTCGGTCAACGAGGATCTGGCCGACTTCCTGACCGGGCGCTTCTTCGGCGTTGTGCCGGCGAGCCTGGTCGCGCTGGCCGCCGTGGTGCTGATCGTGTGGGTGCCGTTCAGCCGCTCGGTGCCCGGCCGCGCCGCCTACGCTGCCGGCTCCTCGGAAACGGCCGCCTATATGTCGGGCGTACCGATCCGGCGTGGAAAATTCGTCGCCTACGCGCTTGCTGGGCTGCTGGCGGCCATCGGCGGGCTGTTCCTGACCTTCTTTACCTATACGGGCGACGCCGCCTACGCCAGCGGCAACGCCTACACGCTGTTTTCGATCGCGGCCGTCGTGCTCGGCGGCGTCTCGCTGTTCGGCGGCAAGGGCAGCGCCATCGGCGCGATCTTCGGCGCGCTCGCCTTCCGCACCATAGGCGACCTCTTGTTCGTCTTCGATTTCGACCCGCTCTGGCAACCGCTGTTCCAGGGCGTCATCCTTCTGATCGCGGTCAGCCTCGGCGCCTTCGCCCTGTTCAGGGTCCGCAACCGGCTGGAGTGGTTCCTGTGAGCGAAACGACCATTGGCGGCATCGCCGGGCGCATGCCGAAATTCATCCGCCGCGCCGATCCGGCTGTAATCACAGCGTTTGCCTGCATCGTGCTGCTGCTGTTTCTCGGCAGTCTCTATTCGCGCAGCTTCCTGTCGCCGGAATATCTCCTGCAGCAGCTCAAGGTGGCGTCGTTCCTCGGCGTCATCGCCACCGGCATGATGCTGGTCATCCTGCTCGGCCAGATCGATCTATCGGTGCCGTGGTCGGTGGCCGTCGGCGCCATGATGGCAGCCGCGGCCGCGGCCTACGGTCCGATCGGCGTGGCGCTTGCCATCCCGTTCGGCATCTCCTGCGGCATCATGATCGGCATCGTCAACGGCATCGGCGTCGCCTATCTGCGCATCCCATCGATGATCGTGACGCTTGCCACCAACGCAGTCGCGCAGGGGCTGATGGTGGTTTACACCGGCGGCTTCTCGCCGCAGGATTCGGCGACCGGCGCGATGCGCTACCTGGCGACCGGCTTTGCCATTCCGGCCGTGCCCAACGCCGTCGTCATCTGGGCGCTGGTCGGCGCGGCGATGGTCTTCGTGCTGACCCGCACCGGCTTCGGCCGCGCTGTCTACGGCATCGGCAACCGGGAGCGCGCCGCCTATCTATCCGGCATCGACACAAGGCGCGTGGTGATGATCGCGTTTGCCGTCTCGGGCGGGCTCTCGGCCTTCGGCGGCGTGCTGCTTGCCGGCTATGCCTCCAAGGCGGCGCAGTCGATGGGCGATGCCTATCTGCTGCCGTCGATCGCCGCCGTGGTGCTCGGCGGCACCTCGATCCTTGGCGGACGCGGCTCCTATCTGGGCACCGTCGCCGGGGTGATCCTGATCACGCTGCTTCAGTCCATCCTCTCGGTCATGCAGATGCCGGAGGCCGGACGGCAGATCATCTATGGCGTGGTCATCGTCGTCATGCTTCTGCTCTACGGCCGGGCACCGCCGAGCCGTTGACCGTGATCGAAAAGGCAGGACCGCCGGCGACCGGGGCACGGACACACGACGCCCGACCGGCGCCCGCCATCGTGGTGATGGGGGTTGCCGGCTGCGGCAAGTCGGCGGTCGGCGAGGCGCTGGCGGCAACGCTGGGAGCGGTGTTCGTCGAGGGCGACCGGCTGCATCCGCCCGAGAATGTAGCGCGCATGGCAAGCGGTGAGCCGCTCACCGACGAATTGCGCGCCGGCTGGCTCGATGCCATCGGCCGGCGCATCGCGGCCTCGATCGCCGATGGGCAACGCGTCGTCGCCGCCTGCTCGGCGCTGAAGCGCGGCTACCGGGAGCGATTGCGCGGCTTTTGTCCGGATCTGCGCTTCGTCTATCTGGAAATCGATCCGGAAACCGCCAGGCGCCGTGTCGGCAGCCGCAAGGGACATTTCATGCCGGCAAGCCTGGTCGACAGCCAGTTCGCCACGCTCGAAGCGCCAACGGCGGATGAGCATGCCTGGACCGTGGACGGCACCGGCGGGATCGCCGACATCGTCGCCACGATCCTTGGAGAGCTCAGGACCTCATGAGGATGCGTCGGCGCCGGCGTCCGTCGTGTCGCCCGACCGCTCGGTGAACCTCTCGGCGCCTGCCCACACCATCATCTGCTCCGGGTGCGATTTCATCGCCTCCAGGAGGCGATCGCGCTTGAGCAGGATGTAGCGGGCCTGCACCTCCAGGTTCTTCGCCGCCATGTCCCTTGTCGCGCCGGTTGCCGGCTTTGCCGCCGACACCAGTTCGGGACTGATAACCGCGTGGTATTCGCGAAAGGGCACGGTCTCGAAGGTCGACATGGCAAACAGCGCCGTTCCGCCTCGCGCGGCGAAGTTTGCCGGAGCCGAGGCCAGCTGGGTCCAGCCGCTTTCCCCCATGTCGACTTCGGTGAATGTCGTGCCGGCGTGGGTGGTGTTGGTCATCAGGACGATGCCGTTTTCCCTCAGCATGCGCTGCATGCGCACTGTCACCTGGTAGGCGTCGCCGCGCTCGAAGATGACCCGGCTTTTCAGGAAACGGTTCTCCACCGCGATCAGCGGCCGGTTCAGGAAGCGCAGGCCGAACTCCGTGTCCGAAAAGCCGTGAAAGTTGACGCTGACCTGATGCGTATCGAGGCCGGCCTCATGCAAGGCTCGCTTGCCGACGATGGTCTGGGCGGTGAACTGATCGCACCAGATGATGGCGCCGCGGCCGCGCCGCAGCGCCGCGCGCAGGCCTTCGAGCCCCTCCAGCCGGATTTCCGGCGACCAGCCATGGCCGGTAATGTGCGCGGCAAGCAGCAATTGCCGGCGATGGACCGCGGCAAGCAACCCCTTGAACAGCGTTTCCGCGTCGACGCGATCGCCAAAGACGGCACGGACCGACGCGGCATAGCGTGGAAAATCCTTGCGGAGATGGCGTTTCAGCCGAAGCTTCGAGCTCCAGGCGCAGATTGGCGCCCAACTGGCGAGCGGCAACGTCGCGGCGACCACCAGAAGGAAGGCGAGCAGCAGGCTTTCGCGAAGATCGCGGTTCGAGAAGCGGCGCAGCTTGGCGGGCCTGACCAGCCTGCGACTGAAGAAGCGGACCGCTTCGCCGCGCTCCGGCACCGGCACGTCGGCGATGATCTCGGTGTGGTAAATGGCGGACGATGTCGCGCGGTCGGCCCTGCGGGATTTTCCGAACCACGGCAGCCTCATCGGATCGGTGTCCCGCCTGTTCCTGGTTGCGTCCGAAAGGCCGCTCTACTGCGTCCATTGCCGCGGCGCAATCGGATAGAGGCACTGACCACCCCGACGGGCGGCACAGGTCCAGATGCGGAACGTCAGGTCCGAGCTTAGATCTGCGAGGTCAGCTCGACGGGGAAATCGTCATTGTCGGCGTCGCGCATGGCGGCGAGGCTGCGGTTGTCCAGCACCTCGGCAATCGCCTGGCGCACTTCCAGCATCATGTGCCGGACCTGGCAGGTCGCCTCGTCGCAATCCTCACAGCGCTGGTATTGCGAACGGCTGGCGCAAGGGATCGGCGCCAGAGGCCCGTCGAGGACGCGCACGACGTGGCCGATCTTGATCTCTGAGGCTGGACGGGCAAGGCGATAGCCCCCTTCCTTGCCCTTGCGACTCTGGACAAAACCGGCATTGCGCAACTCGCCCAGGATGGCGTCGAGGAATTTCTTCGGGATGTTGTTGGCGACGGCGATGTCGTTGACGAATGCAAGCTGGCCGGCCGGCAGGCCGGAAAGATGCACGAGGGCCTTGAGGCCGTATTTGCCTTTTTTGGTGAGCATGCCCGATTCAGTTCATGAAAACCCCAACCGCCCGCATCTGGCGGTTGTTTGTGTGCAAATCATGACGTCTCGGGTCGCGCATTGCAGTTTCGCGCAAAACAAGTCGCCCCTAAGCAGGTTAGGCACAAACACGTTGATTCTTTGTAACGTTTCTCACAGATGACGCCGGGATTTGTTGGGAACGGGCGGTGCGAAACGAAAAAAGCCGGCACAAAGCCGGCTTTCGTTCAAGCACAAGAACAGTACTTTGAAGCACAACCGTCAGCGGTTGCCATAGGCCTGGTCGAGCAGGCCGCCGGCGGCGAAATGCTCGGCCTGCACCTTGGCCCAGCCGCCGAAGACCTCGTCCACCGTCAGCAGGCGGACCTGCGGGAACTGGTCCTTGTACTTTGCCGCGACCGCCGCGTCGCGGACACGGTTGCCGTTGCGGGCGAGGATGTCCTGGCCTTCGGGCGTGTAGAGGAAATCGAGATAGGTCTTGGCGAGATCGCGCGTGCCATGCTCGTCGGCGACCTTGTCGACGATGGCGACGGGAAACTCAGCCAGCAGGCTGACCGAGGGGGTGACCTGCTCGAACTTGTCGTCGCCATACTCCTTGCGGATGCCGCGCGTCTCGGACTCGAAGGTGATCAGCACGTCGCCGATCTCGCGCTGCACGAAGGTGGTGGTGGCGGCGCGGCCGCCGGTGTCGAAGATCGGCACGTTGTTGAACAGTTTGGTGATGAACTCCTTCACCTTGGCGTCGTCGCCCTTGAAGGCCTCCTTGGCGTAAGCGGTGGCGGCTAGATAGGTGTAGCGCGCATTGCCCGATGTCTTCGGGTTGGGGAAGATCACCTGCACGTCATCGCGCACCAGGTCGCTCCAGTCCTTGATGTGCTTGGGGTTGCCGGCGCGCACCAGGAAGGACGGCAGCGAATAGAAGGGCGAGGCGTTGTCGGGAAAGTCCTTCTGCCAGTCGGCGGAGACGAGACCCTTCTTGACCAGGAAATCGACATCGGTGACCTGGTTGAAGGTGACGACATCGGCGGCGAGACCTTCGGCGATGGCGCGCGCCTGGGCGGAAGTTCCGGCATGCGACTGGTCGATCGTCACGCCCGGGTGTTCGGCGATGAAGGTCTTGTTGACCTCGGCGAACAGCTCGCGGCCGACGTCGTAGGACGCGTTCAGCAATCTGTCGGCCGACCAGGCCTCGGTGGATGCAAGGAAGAGTGTGGCCAGCACCGCCGCGCCGAGCAAAAATCGCTTCATGAAACTGGCTCCTTGAGAATTGCAACGAGGGCGCACGATAGTCGGGCGGGCCCGATCGTGACGAGACATGCGGGCCGGGGCAAGTAGGCCGTCCTCAGAAAATCAATCGCTGCAACAAACGCTTGTTAGGATTTTCTTCTAGGCTGATTCAGCTGGCCTTTGCGGGCTCAGATGCCGGGAAAAGCTTCCAGCGTCGCGGCCTGAACGCCACCCGGCTCTTCTGCGCCGCCGGATGGTCGACGGGCAGCTCGACCTCAACCCGCTGGCGCTCGCCGCCGACTTCGAGCTCGACCCGCCTGGTGCCGGCGACGCGGCGGCTGGCCGCGACCGTGCCGGCGATGCAGCCGCTGCAGCCGTCAAGGAGCTCGACGTCATGTGGGCGGAAATAGAGCAGCGCGTCGCCCGAGGCCACGTTCGGGGCGGACAGGCCGATCGGCCGGTCGGCGATCCAGACTTCGCCGCTCTCGACCTTGACCGGCAGCGAACTCGATTCACCGATGAAACTGTAGACAAAGGGCGAGTTCGGCGTGTCGTAGATCTCATCGGCGGAACCGACCTGCTCGATGCGGCCCTGGCTCATCACCACGACGCGATCGGCAAGCTCGAGCGCCTCTTCCTGGTCGTGGGTGACGAAGACGGTGGTGTGGCCGGTGCGATCGTGGATCTCGCGCAGCCAGCGGCGAAGCTCCCGCCGCACCTGAGCGTCGAGCGCGCCGAACGGCTCGTCGAGCAACAGCACCTTCGGCTCGATCGCCATGGCGCGGGCCAGCGCCACGCGCTGGCGCTGGCCGCCGGAAAGCTGCGCCGGGTAGCGCTTCTCCAGGCCCGATAGCTGGACGAGGTCGAGAAGCTCGGAGGCGCGGCGGCGGATCTCCTGCGCCGGCGGCCGTGCCGGGCCGTGCCGGACCTTGAGGCCGAAGCCGATATTGTCGGCGACCGTCATGTGGCGGAACAGCGCGTAATGCTGGAAGACGAAGCCGACATTGCGCTCCTGGATCGACTTCTGCGAGGCGTCCTCGTCCCCGAAGAAGATCGTGCCCTTGGTCGGCCGTTCCAGCCCGGCAATCAGCCGCAGAAGCGTCGTCTTGCCGGAGCCGGACGGCCCGAGCAGCGCGATCAGCTCGCCCGACTTGATGTCGAGCGAGACGTCGTGGAGGGCCGGAAACCGCTCAAACTCCTTGCGCACGTTGGCAACGCGAACTTCCATGAACCAGCCCTTTTCAGTGTCCGCGCGTCGCGGCGATCTCGGCGCCGTAGCGCATCTCGAGAAGTGTTTTCAAGACCAACGTAACCAGCGCGAGACCGGCAAGCAGCGAAGCGACGGCGAAGGCGCCGACCGCATTGTACTCATTGTAGAGGATTTCGACATGCAGCGGCATGGTGTTGGTAAGGCCGCGTATGTGCCCCGACACCACCGACACCGCGCCGAACTCGCCCATGGCGCGGGCGTTGCAGAGCAGAACGCCGTAGAGCAGCCCCCATTTGATGTTGGGCAGCGTCACATACCAGAAGGTCTGCCAGCCATTGGCGCCGAGCGAAAGTGCTGCCTCCTCGTCGCCATTGCCCTGTTCCTGCATCAGCGGGATCAGCTCGCGGGCGACGAAGGGGAAGGTGACGAAGACGGTGGCGAGCACGATGCCCGGCACTGCGAAGAGGATGACGACGCCATGCGCCTTCAGCCATTCGCCGAGCACGCCTTGAGCGCCGAACAGCAGCACGTAGACCAGGCCTGAAATCACCGGCGAGACCGAGAAGGGCAGGTCGATGAGCGTGGTCAGGAAAGCCTTGCCCTTGAACTCGAACTTGGCGATGGCCCAGGCGGCGGAAATGCCGAAGACGAGATTGAGCGGCACCGAGATCGCGGCCACCAGCAGCGTCAGGCGGATCGCCGAGCGCGTGTCGGAACTGGCCAGCGCCTCCGTGTAGGCACCGAGGCCCTTCGCCAGCGCCTCGTGGAAGACGACGATCAGCGGCAGGAGCAGGAAGACGGCGAGGAAAGCGAAGGCCACAGCCATCGCCACGATGCGCACCGGGCGGCTTTCGGTGACCGCGGCCGACTGGCTTTCGTGGTGCGGCTCATAGGATTTGATTTCGGGGTCAGCCATAGCGTTTGCGGCTCCATGACTGCGCCAGGTTGACGACCAGCAACATCAGGAAGGACAGCCCCAGCATGATCGCCGCAATCGCGGTGGCGGCGGGATAGTTGTACTCCTCCAGCCGGATGATGATCAGAAGCGGCGCGATCTCCGACTTGAACGGCAGGTTGCCGGCGATGAAGATGACCGAGCCGTATTCGCCGACGCCGCGCGCGAAGGCGAGCGAGAAGCCGGTGATGATCGCCGGCGCGAGTCCCGGGAAGAGGATGCGGGTGATGATCTGGAAGCGGCTGGCGCCAAGCGTGGCGGCCGCCTCCTCGACCTCCTTGTCGAGCTCTTCCATGATTGGCTGAACGGTACGCACGACGAAGGGCAGGCCGATGAACACCAGCGCGATGACGATGCCGAGTGGCGTGTAGGCGACCTTGATGCCGAGCGGCATCAGCAGTTTGCCGATCCAGCCGTTCGGGGCGTAGAGCGTGGTCAACGCTATGCCGGCAACGGCGGTCGGCAGCGCGAAGGGCAGGTCGACCATGGCATCGACGATGCGACGGCCGGGAAAGCGGTAGCGCACCAGCACCCAGGCGACGATCGTGCCGAAGACGACGTTGACGCAGGCGGCGAGAAAGGCGGTGCCAAAGCTGATCCTGAGCGCATTGAGCGTGCGGCGGTCGGCGGCGATCGCCCAGAAATCGGTCCAGCCGAGCGCGGCCGAGCGCCAGACCAGCCCGGAAAGCGGGATGAGGATGATGAGCGTGAGGTAGGCAAGCGAGAAGCCGAGCGTCAGTCCGAAACCCGGAATGACACTCGGCTGCTTGAATCGCCACCCCGCCTGCGCGGGTGCAGTGGTCATGGAATTCTGGTTCGTCCCTTCTTATTCAGACCAGATTGCCGTCGGTGATGTCCCGGCCCGAGGCCGTCGCGCCTCACTGGGCCGGCTTATAGATCTGGTCGAATATACCACCGTCGCCGAAATGATAAGGCTGTGCCTTCTTCCAGCCGCCGAAAAGCGGATCGTCGATGGTGATCAGCTTGATCGTCGGCAGCTTGGCGAGGTCCTCCGCGGGCACCAGATCGGGCTTCGCCGGCCGATAGTGGTTCTTGGCGATCAGCGTCTGACCCTCCTTGGAGTAGAGGTAGCCGAGATAGGCCTCGGCGACCTTGCGCGTGCCCTTGGCATCGACATTGGCGTCGACCACCGCGACCGGCGGCTCGGCCAGGATCGAGGTCGGCGGATAGACGATGTCGAAATTGTCGGCACCGAATTCGTCGAGCGCCAGATAGGCCTCGTTTTCCCAGGCCAGCAGCACGTCGCCCAGGCCCTTTTGCGCGAAGGTCACGGTCGAGCCGCGCGCGCCGGTGTCGAGGACCGGAACGTGCGAATAGAGCTTGCCGATGAAGTCCTTGGTCTTGGCCTCGTCGCCGCCGTCGTTGGCGCTGGCATAGGCCCAGGCGGCGAGATAGTTCCACCGCGCGCCGCCGGAGGTCTTGGGGTTCGGCGTGATCACCTGGACATCTTCCTTGATCAGGTCGTTCCAGTCGTGGATGCCCTTCGGGTTGCCCTTTCGCACCAGGAAGATGATGGTCGAGGTGTAGGGGGCCGAATTGTTCTCGAACTTGGTGCGCCAGTCCGGATTGATCTTCTTGGTCTTCGAGGCGATGGCGTTGATGTCGCCCTCGAGCGCCAGCGTCACCACATCGGCGTCGAGGCCGTCGATCACGGCGCGGGCCTGGGCGCCCGATCCACCATGCGATTGCTGGATGGTCACGGTCTCGCCGGTCTCGGCCTTCCAGTGCGCGGCGAAGGCCTCGTCATAGGCCTTGTAGAGCTCGCGGGTCGGGTCGTAGGACACGTTGAGAAGGGTGGTGTCGGCGAACGCGAAACCGAGCGTGCCGAACTGGACAGATGTGGCGACCAGCGCGCCGAGCAGTTTCTTGAAATGAGGATTGGTCATTTCCGCCTCCGTTGATGACGGCCGAACTCTACCGAATTGATAGAATTTAGATGCATTCAATGTTGCCTTTTTTGCCTTGCCGGAGAAATTTTTCGCCGATGATCGGCATATTCAGGAAACGTCTTCCTCATATAGCCAATGCGGACCCCACGCCTGTCCGACGCCATCTAGAGACGGAGGGCGTCGTGGCAAGGTCCGGAGCGGCGGCTGATTTGCGTTGCGGGCGAGCCGCCCTCTATGGCGCGGTGACGGGGAAGTCGAAGCGCTGCTTCGGGAACGGCTCGTCCTTCAGCGTGAAATGCCACCATTCGCGGGCGTAGTTGCGGAAGCCGCCGGCGCGCATGGTCTCGACCAGTCGCTTGCGGTTCGCCGCGGCTTCGGCTGCGAGCGGGCGGTGGGCGGTTTCGCTGGCCGGGTCGAAGCAGTCGAAGCCGGTGCCGAAATCGAGCGTGTCGGTGCCGGCCGCGCCGCAGGCAGGGCGAGGGTCGGTCCCGCCGCCAGCGCGGCCAATGGCAAGATCGACGGTCGAGCCGCGTGAATGTGTGGAGAGTTCGCCGACATAGCCCTTGGCGATCAGATCGCCGCGCGCGACATTCGGATACCATTGCGGGTCTGGTGGTCCGCCCTTTCTCGTCCATTCGCCCATGTCGGTAACGGCCCGCGCCGGGCGGTAGCAGTCGAAGACGACCAGGGTCAGCCCTTCGGTGGCAAGTGTCTTCTCGACGCCGGCCAGGGCTTGTGCCGCTTGCCGGGTGAGGATGCAGATCGGCGCGTCATAGCCTTCGGCCTTGCGGTGCAGGAAATTCTCGACACCGGCATAGCGAATGTCCTGGCGGATCGAGGGGGCGACATCGGCAAGACGGACGAAGCCGGCGGGAAGGGGATCGGCGGAAGCAGGCTGAGCGGAAGCGAGAGCCTGCGCAAGGCAAAGTCCAATGCCCTGAATCGCTTGGCGCATTCTATTCAATGGATGCTTTCACTCGACAAAGACCTTGACGCTGGCCGCGCGGCCGGCGGCGTCGATCACGGTAAGCGTCGAGTAGCCGGCGCCGTCGGGCAGCCAGGTCGCGGTGCGGCGCCGGTCGATGCCGGTCAGCGGCTTGCCGTTGGCAAGCCAGCGGAACGGCGCGCGGCCGCCCTGCAGCTTCAGCACCAGCGGCGAGGCCTCGGCGGAATTCGCGCCAAGGTCGACGCGGGCGCCGTCGGGCGGAAAGACGATCGTCGGCGCGGGCTCGGTCGGCGTCGCCTGCACCAGCCCGTCCGATCCGGCGCCAAAGCGCGCCAGGGTCACCGGCAACTCCTCGCGTTTCGGGCGGTGCACGCCGGCCGGCTGCCCAGGCAGTGGAACAGCGGCGAGGCCGGAGCGGACGAAGCCCTCGAACAGGATCGGGGCGGCCGAAACATATCCGGACAGGCCGGGCACGGCGCCGGCATCGGCGCGGCCGACCCAGACACCCAACACGTAGCGGCCGTCGAAAGCGACGGACCAAGCGTCGCGGTAGCCATAGGAGGTGCCGGTCTTGTAGGCGATGCCGCGCTGGGCTGCGCCCTCCGGCGATTTCACGCCTGACAATATATCGGTGATCTGCCAGTTCGCCTGGTCGTCGAGGATGGTGGCGGTTGTGCGTTCGGCATTGGCCGGCTCGGTGCCGTCGTGCAGCGTGTGCGCCTTGCCGCCATTGGCGAGGCCCGTATAGAGCTGGACGAGATCGCGCAGCGTCACGCCGACGCCGCCGAGGCCGATCGCCAGGCCCGGCGCCTCGTTGACCGGCAGCACCGGGCTGACGCCCGCCTGGCGGAAGCGCGCCGTCAGTCTTGCCGGACCGACCGCGTCGAGCACCCGGATCGCCGGCACGTTGAGCGATAGCTGCAGCGCCTGGCGGATGCTGACATCGCCCTGGTAGCCCATGTCGAAATTCTTCGGCCGGTATCCGGCGAAATCGGCCGGGCTGTCTTCGATGATGGTCTCCTGCGCCACCAGGCCCTGCTCGAAGGCGAGCCCATAGATGAACGGCTTCAGCGTCGAGCCCGGCGAGCGGACGATCTTGGTCATGTCGATCCAGCCGGAGCGGCTGGCGTCGAAGAAATCGGCCGAGCCGACCTCGCCGAGGATTTCGCCGGTGCGGGCATCGGCCAGCACCATGGCGACGGAAAGCCGAGGCCCGAGCCTGGCGGCGGCTTCCCTCGCCACCTGCTCCAGGCCTTGCTGGACGCTTCTGCGGATGGTGAGTTGCAGCGGCTTGCCGGGCACGGCCTTCGGCAGCATGGCATAGGCGGCATGGGCGGCAAGCGCCGGCAGTTTGCGGCGCAGGCTGGAAACATCGTCGAGTGCGGCGCGCGCCGCCTCGCGCTCGCCGAGCAGGCCGATCGAAACCATGCGGGTGAGCACGCGGTCGCGGGCTGCATGGGCGATGTCGAGGTTGCGGTCCGGCCGCCGCTTCTCCGGCAGTTGCGGCAGGGCGACGAGCAGTGCCGCCTCCGAAACAGTCAGCCGCTTCGGCTCCTTGCCGAAATAGGCGAGCGAGGCGGCGCGAACGCCTTCGAGATTGCCGCCATAGGGCGCCAGCGTCAGATAGCGTTCGAGGATCTCGCGCTTGGAAAGCCGGCGCTCGATCTGGATGGCGCGCAGCATCTGCTTGATCTTGGAGCCGAGGCTGCGGCTGTCGCGCGGCTCGATCAGCCGGGCAAGCTGCATCGACAGAGTCGAGCCGCCGGAGACGATGTGGCCGTTGCTGACGAACTGGCCGGCGGCCCGGCAAAGCGCCAGCACATCGACGCCGTCATGGTCCCAAAAGCGCTTGTCCTCATAGGCGACCAGCATGTCGACGAATTGCTTGTCGACTTGGTCGAGCCGAGTCTCCAGCCGCCAGTAGCCGTCGGGCGTGGCGAAAGCGCGCAGCAGCTGGCCGTCGCGGTCCTGCACCTCGGTCGAGACCGCGAGCGCCGCCGGCAGCGGCGGCGGGTAGGCGCGGTCGAGTTCCCACAGGCCGGCGACGGCGAGAGCCAGCGCGCCAGTTGCCGAGGCGGCGGCGATGGCGGTTCGGCGCAGGAATTTTCTGGAGAGCATGGCGCCTTTCATCCGCGTGCTGGCGCCTTCTCCCCGCGTGGTGACGGGGAGAAGGGGGCTTTCCGCAAGGCTGGCGACGTCTTCATCGTTACGGCGCCTTGACCTCCATCATGCCGGTGGCGGTGCGGGCCGAGTATTGCGGTCGGTACATGTCCTCCACCGTTGCCGCCGGATGGGCGTAGGTGCCGGGCGTCACCGCGCGCACGACATAGGCCAGCGTGATGTTGCGGTCACCGTCGCCGTCGTTCGGGTTGAAGGCCGCGACGAAGCGGTCGTCGCGGAACTCGAGATGGGCGGCATCAGTCTGCGCCAGCCAAGAGAAGTTCGACAGCTGGGCGCTGGACACCAGGCCCGGATTGTCGATCTCGAAGCCGGCCGGCAACAGGTCGGTGATCAACAGGCGCGAAGGCCAGCTGTTCTGCTCGTAGACCTTAAGCACGACGACATAGCGTTCGTTCTGCTTGACCTCCGTCACGTTGGCTTCAGTTCCATCGAGCCTGTAGTAGGTGCGATCGATGGTGAAGCCTTCGCCACCGGCCGGCAGCGACTCCACCGGCGAGGCCACGGTGGTGACCACCGCCTGCAGCGGCGTCTTGCCGGTGTTGGCGATGGTAAGCGGGCTGTCGACGATGTCGCTGCCGCTGAACCGGTCGGAATAGCCGCCGGCATGCGGCGCGCCGTTGACGGAGAGCGTGATGGAATCATTGCCCTCCTTCAGCGCCCGCGCCGCGAGCAGCATCCAGGATTCGTCCTGCGTGCTTGTCCAGCGGGCATCGGCACGCTCCCTGGCGACCAGCTTGATCAGCGCCGGCACGATGGTCGGCACCGGCTTCGATTCGGCGGCCAGCGCCAGGATCGCCGCGCCGTCGCGGAGCGGCGAGCCGTAGTCCGAGCGGTAGTAGTCGTATTCGGTGGCCTCCTGCGCCAGACGCAGTGCCGTCTGGAAGGTGGCCTCCGAGCGCTGCGCGTCGCCATAGAGCGCGAGGCTCGCCGCCAGCTGCGCGACGGCCATCGGGCTGGTGAAGGCTTCGAGCTGCGTGTCGGCATAGTAGCGCAGGTCGCCGACCGAGGCCTTCTTGTTGCGGGCCAGCACATAAAGCGCATAGGCGATCTCGCTGCCGCGATCCTGGACGTCCTGGTCGTAGCCGAGCGAGTTCTGCAGGTTGCTCAGCGCCTGGTTCATCGCCAGCGCCGGGACGTCGTATTTCTGCTCGCGCGCCCGGGTCAGGAAGTCGCTGACATAGGCGTCGAGCCAGAGATCGCCGGAGCCGGGACCCCACAGGCCGAAGCTGCCCGCCGAGGCCTGATAGCTCAGCACCTTGTAGATGGCGTCCTGGATGCGGCCGTGCAGGTCCGGATCGCTGGCCATGCCGATGCCTGCGGCCAACTCGTTGACATAGAGCAGCGGCATGGCGCGGCTGGTCGTCTGCTCGGCGCAGCCATAGGGGTAGCGGTCGAGCGTCATCAGCAGTGATGGCACGTCGAAGGCGGCCGCCTGAGAGACGCCGACGCTAACCGAAGCGCCGTCGAGCAGGCTTGCCGCCAGCAGCTCCTTGTCGACGCGCAGGGCGCCGACATTGGGCTTGAGGTCGACCACCAGGCGGGTGGTGACCGGCAGTTGTGCCGGCCGCACCGGCACATAAAGCGTCTGCTCGACCTCGGTGCCGTCGGCATGGGCGAGCTTGATGGTGATCGAGCCGTCGCCCGCGGTCCTGGCGAGCAAGGGCACGGTCAGCGTCTGGCGCTTGCCCTGGGCGAGCGTCAGCTTCCCGGGCAGCGGCTTGTCGCCGGTCGACAGGTCGCCTGTCGTGTCGATCGACAGGGCATAGTCGCCGGCCGGGCCGTCGGTGTCGGCGACATCGAGCCGCATCGTAGCGGCATCGCCAGGCGCCAGGAAGCGCGGCAGGCCGGCGGTGATCACCACCGGATCGCGAACGATGACATCGGCCTGTGCGTGGCCGACCGCTTCCTTGGTCCAGGCTACCGCCATGACACGCACGGTTCCATTGAACTGCGGGATGTCGAAGTCGACCCTGGCCTTGCCATCGGCATCGAGCTGAACCGGACCGGAGAAGAAGGCGACCAGCTTCTCGGTCGGCGGGCTGCCTTGCGCCTGCAAGGCGGCGCCGTCGCCGCCGGTGCGCAGCTTGCCGGTGGTGCCCAGCGAGCCATCGATCAGACGGCCATAGAGGTCGCGAATCTCAAGCCCCAGCATGCGCTGGCCGAAGAACCAGTTTTCGGGATCCGGCGCCTTGTAGTTGGTGAGGTTGAGGATGCCGACATCGACGGCGGCAACCGTCACATAAGCATTGCTGCCGGGCTGCACGCCGGCAACCGCGACCGGGATCGACAGCTGTCGGCGAGGCATCGTCTTTTCCGGCGGCGTCAAGGTGACTGCGAGCTTCTTCGAGCCCGGGTCGACCGCCAGCCATTTGACGCCGATGGCGCGTGCCGGCATGCGTGTTTCCTGCGCGTCGCCCGGCCTGAAGAGTGTTGCCGTGACATAGGCGCCGGCGCCCCAGTCGTCGCCGACCGGGATATCGACAGTGCCGCCGCCGGCCGGCACGCTTGCGGTGACGGTCTTCAAGAGCTTGTCGGCGCCGATGGTGACCAGCAATTCGCCGGCAAAGTGCGGCGAGACCTTGAGCTTGGCCACTTCGCCCGCTGCATATGTGTCCTTGTCGAGAGCGACCTCGAGGCCGTCGGGCGTCTCGGTGGTGGTGGAACTGACATACCACCCGCCATCGAATTCGTAGCTGGTCGCCGGACCTTCGGGATCCGCCGTCTCGACCTCCAACCGGTAGCGGCCCCAGTCGACCGGGAGCGACACCGTCGCCTCGCCGTCGGCGGCAAGATCGATCTGGCCATTGGCCACCGATTTGGTGAAGGTGACGGGCTCGTAGTTCCACGAGTTGTTGGAGCGGTACCACTGGTAATTGCGCTCGACCTTGACCAGTGACCAAAGCGCGCCCTTCAGCGCCTCGCGCTTGCCGTCGGGATCGACGGCGATCAGGCTGAATTTCGCCGTGCCGCCCTGCGGCACCTCGTCATCCTCGAAATCCGGACGGATGCCAATCATGTGGCCTTGCGGACGGATGCCGATGTTGAGCGAGCGCTCGACGGCGCGGCCGCCGGTTTCGCGCATGCGGACGGTGACCTTGGCGTCGACCAGCTTGGTGGTCGAGGGCAACTGGTCGACGGCGACCGGGAAGGTCGCCTTGCCGTCGTCGCCGACCACGGGCAGGCCGGTGAGGGGCGTCACCGAGGGCTCGGCCGACTGCTCGTCGGCGAGACCGAAGGAATAGCCCTTGAAGCGGTCCCAATCGCGGGCGGTCGACAGCGTCAACTCGCCTTCCAGCGCAAGTCCGGCGGCCGGCGCGCCATAAAGGAAGCGGCCGTCGACGGTGACATTGGCGGTTTCGCCCTGCGCGATCTCCTGCTTGTCGGCGGAGAGATCGAATTCGATGCGATCCGGCACGAAGTCCTCGACCAGGAACATCTGGCTGGCGACGGCCGCCTGCTTGGGATCGGTATGGATCGACACCGTCCAGGTGCCGCGCATGGCGTTGGGCTCGAGCGGCAGGTCGACGGCATGGCCGCCGGCCGAAGCGCCGTCGCTGACGATGCGGCGGTCCTCGACGCCGTCGGGGCGCGTGAAGATGAAGGTCAGCGGCAGGTTCTCGACCGCCTTGGCGGCGCCGTCGCGGGCAAGGGCCGCGACATGCACATCCTCGCCGACGCGGTAGATACCGCGCTCGGTCCAGGCATAGACGTCAAGCGCGCCCGGCGCTGGGCGCCCGGTGACGCCACGGTCGGACAGGTCGAAGCCGGCCCGGCCCATGTCGAGGAAGACGAAGTCGTTGTCGCCCTGCTTGGCCATCAGCACGGCCGGCACCATGCCGCCTTCGCCGCGGGTCAGGCCAGGGTTGAAGACGGCACGGCCTTCGGCATCAGAGGTCGCAGTGCCGAGAATTTCATTGTTCCTGGCGAGCAGCGTCAGCTCGGCGCCGGCGATCGGCTTGGCGCTGCCAAGCGAGCGGGCAAAGACGTTGAGCCCGTCCTGTCCGGTATAGGTCGAGAGCCCAATGTCGGAGACGACGAACCACTGTGTGGCGATCGAATTGTAGTCGTCTTCGCCATGATCGTTGACGGCTTGCGCGGTCAGCACATAGACCCCGGGCTTGCGCTGCGGGATGGCCTCGTCGACCGGGAAGGAGGTGGTGACGTCCTGGTTGAGGTCGTTGGCGATATCGAGCTGGCCTTCCCAGACCGGCGAGCCCATCTGGTCGGAAATGTTGGAAATATCATAGCCGTCGAGCTGCTTCAGGAACTGGTAGCCGGACAGAAGCTGCGCAAGTGAGCGGTCGCCGATGCGATAGAGCTTCATCTTGGCGGCGGTCATGTTGACGGTGACGACCGGGATACCGCGGCGCGCGCCCGCCGGCAGCACGAAGCTGTCGCCGGTGAAGCGGGCGGAAGGCGCGCGATCCTGGACATAGATCGACAGCACCACCGGCGCGCTGGTCACCTCGCCGATAGCCGCCGGTAGGCCGGCGCGGAAGGTCACCTCATAGTGCTGGCCGTGCTCCAGCCCTTCGACGCAGATCTGCTTGTCCTTGGCTTCGACGCCCTTGGGAGCGGCGTTGTCGACGGTGACGAACTGCGCGTAGTCGACGCCGGTCTTGACCAGATCCTCGGAGAATTGCGCGCAGATGCGCGGCGCGCTGGTGTCGGCATCGATCGTGTGATCGATGACGCGGAAACCCTTGCGAGCCTTCAAGTCCGCATAGTCGGCCTGGACCGCCGGTGAGTTGACCAGCGCCAGGCTCGCTTCATAAGCCTGCAGCGAGGGCCGGTAAAGGTCGCGGCGGTCGAGACCGGCGCCGAGCAGCGCGAGCGCTTCGGCGCGCGTCTTGGTGGTGCGGAGCAGCTTGTAGGCGTTGAAGGCGGCGGAGGTGGAATTTGCCGGCAAGGTCGACGATTCTGAGGTGTTGGAGGCCGGCTGCACGGCAAGCGTCTCGCGCGCCAGCTCGAGCCAGAGATGGCCGTCGTCGGGCAGCACCGAAACCGCGGCCTCGTATTTCTGCATGGCCAGGCGGTGGTCGCCGGTAAGCCTCGCCTGCTCGGCCGCATCCTGGAGCGCCGCCAGACCCTCGGTCGGCTTGTCATAGACCGGATCGGTCAGCTTGTTGCGGTACTGCTGCGCCTGGTCGGCCATCCAGTTGGGAAAAAAGGCCAGTTCCGGCGGCGCGCCGATATCGGGATCGCCGTCGACATTGGCGACCTTGCCGGCGACGGCGCCGTTGAAGGGTTTTAGCTGGTTATAGTCGGATTTGAGAAAGCACCATTTGGCCTTGGTGTTGTAGGTGAAGGCCCGGCAGGCGGGATCGCCGAGGCATGTCGTCTTGCATTGGTCGAGGGTGACATTCTGGTCGGACCTGAGGTCGAACCCGAAATAGTCGGAATTGTCCGTCGTCACGATCCGCCGAGCCTCGGCCGCTTGCGCGACACTGCTCAAGGCGAAAAAGAGAAGGACCAGGAACGAGAGACCACGAGCCGCGCGCATTGCCACATCACCCTCCAGACATCGCCAGCGTTCCAGCATGATCAAGCTTCAGTCGGGCTTGTCAACGCCGGAGCTCGGCAGGTTTGCACCCGCCAACGGTTTCCATGCCGGCCAAAGGCCGGTATTTCGACAGAACCTCCATAGGACAAGGGATCACGCAATCTTGCGAAGACGCAAAAGGTGTGAATTCCAAGCCCTGTCTATTTCAGACAATTGGATTGTGGCCCCTTTACGAGCGTTTCAGAACTTCATTCCAATTTTAGTTTTGTCGACTAGGTTATCTTAATGCCGGCGCGTGAAACGCAGATGTCAGGAGTGTTCGCGCCAGGGCGCGGGCTTCCGCGCGCCCTGCTTCTGGCTGCGCTTTGCGCGGCTGGGTTGATGGCCGAATCGCGGCCGGCGACGGCCTTCGAGATCTTTGGCATCAAACTTTGGGGTTCTTCGAACGACGAGGACGCCGATATCGTCGATCCGCTGCGCTATTCCGTCACCATCGAAGCGCCCGATGCGGACAAGGATCTGGTCAAGAAGCTGGAAAACGCCTCGACGCTGAAAGCGGACGAGGAGCGCCCGGTCTCCGGCTCGCTCGGCCTGCTCGCCAAGGCGCGGGCCGACCGCGAGCAGCTGGTCGCCGCCCTTTATGCCGACGCCCGCTATGAAGGCGTCGTCACCGTCACGATTGACGGCAAGCCGCTCGACGACCTGCCGCCCGACGCCGAGTTCAAGGGGCCGCAGCCGATCCCGGTGGTCATTGCCATCGCCGCCGGCGCGAAGTTCACGCTGGGCGACATCAGGCTGGAAGGCGATGCCGCAGGGCTCGCCAGCGCCGATTTCGGCCTGATCGCCGGCGGCGATGCCGGCTCGGGCGCCGTGCTCAAGGCAGAAGCGCTGATCGTTCGCGCGCTGAAACAGGAAGGCCGGCCGCTGGCCAGGATCACGGACCGCCAGATCATCGCCGACCATGCAACCTCGACGCTCGATGTGACGCTGACGGTCGCGGCCGGGCCGGTCGCCGGCTATGGTGACACCACGGTCGACGGCACCGAGAAGGTCGACCGCGACTTCACCGAATACATGACCGGGCTGAAGCGCGGCCGGCAATATTCGCCCGACGAGATCGACGACGCGCGCGACCGGCTGTTGGGCCTCGAAGTGTTCAACAGCGTGACGATGAAGGAAGGCGAAAGCCTCGACGCTCAAGGGAACGTCCCGATCAACGTCCAGGTCAGCGAGCGCAAGCCGCGCTATTTCGGGCTTGGCGCCACCGTCTCCAACACGGAAGGATTGGGTCTGGAAGGCTATTGGGGCCACCGCAACCTGTTCGGGCGCGCCGAAAAGCTGCGTATCGAGGGTGCCATCAGCGGCATCGGCAGCAACGATCTGGGCGAACTCAACTACAATGCCGGCATCATGTTCGAGAAGCCGGGCGTGCTTGGGCCGTCGTCGAAATTCTTCACCGGCATTAAGACGGTGTTCGAGCACCCCGACGCCTATGACCATTTCTCGGTCAAGGGCAACATGGGCGTCTCCTATGACCTGGACAAGAAGCAGAGGGTTTCGGCGGAATTCGCCCTCGACTATTCGAGGATCACCGACGCTTTCGGCAAGCACACCTACCTGATCGCCAGCGTTCCCTTGCAATATGTCTATGACGCCAGGGACAACCGGCTTAACCCGACGAGGGGTTTCAGGGTTCTGGCCTATGCCGAGCCCAGCTACGACATCCTGAACGGCGCGACGTTCCTGAAGCTGAAGGGCGAAGGGTCGGCCTATCAGTCGCTCGACACGGCGAGCAAATTCGTCCTGGCCGAGCGCGCCAGCATCGGCTCGATCGTCGGCACCGGCCTGCAGAACGTTCCGGCCGATCGGCGCTTCTATTCGGGCGGCGGCGGCTCGGTGCGCGGCTATGCTTATCAGGGCATCGGTCCAAAGGACATCGACGGACAGCCGATCGGCGGGCTTTCCTTCTTCGAGACTTCGGTCGAGATGCGCATCGCCGTCACCGACACGATCGGCATCGTGCCGTTCGTGGATGCCGGCACCGTCTCGACCAAATCCTTCCCGGACTTTTCCGATGTGAAGGTCGGCGCCGGCGTCGGCGTGCGCTATCTGACACCGTTCGGGCCGCTGCGCGTCGACGCTGCGGTGCCGCTCAACCGCGGTCCGGGCGATCCGCGCTTCGGCATCTATGCCGGCATCGGCCAGGCGTTCTGAATGATGAAGACATTGCGGCGCATCCTTCGCATCACCCTCTACACGCTGCTGATCGCGGTGGCGGCGGTGATCGGCGCGCTTGTCGTGCTGACCAAGACCGAGCGCGGGCGCGACAATCTCGCCGGCATCATCTCGAATCTGGCGTCGAGCGACGAGCGCAAGGTCACCGTCAGCGGCATAGACGGCATCTGGTCCGGTGCGCTCAGGCTCGACCATGTCGTGCTGGAAGACCGCGGCGGGCCCTGGCTGGTGGCGCGCAAGGTGGCGATCGACTGGTCGCCATGGGCGCTGCTGTCGAAGAACTTCAGCGCCGACCGCATCGGCGCCGAACGGCTGGAGCTGGCGCGGCTGCCGGTTGCGAGCACCAAGCCGGCGCAGAGCGGTACGACATCGCTGCCGGTTTCGCTCGACATAAGGCAGATCGACCTGCCGGAGATTGCGCTGGGCGAGGCGCTGGCCGGCAGCGGCATCGCCGAACTTGCCGCCAAGGGATCGGTCAAGGCCGACGCCGCGCCGCTCGCGATCGATACGGTGCTCAACGTCACCCGCCATGACGGCAAGCAAGGCAATGTCGACGCCAAGCTGCATTTCGCGCCGGCCGACAACAAGCTCGATCTCGATCTCAAGGCGTCGGAGCCGGCGGGCGGCATCATCGCCAATCTGCTCAAGCTGCCGGGTCAGCCGCCGGTCGAGATCGTGGTCTCGGGGACGGGGCCGCTGGCCAACTGGAGCGGCATCGGCACCTTCGTCGTCGACGGCCAGATCGTCACCCAGCTCACCGGCCGCCACCAACTGACCGACAAGGGCAACAGGATAGAGGCCAATGGCGACGGCGATTTCGAGCGCTTCCTGCCCGAAAAGCTGAAGCCGCTGTTTGTCGGCAAGACCAGTTTCGACGTCGCGGGAACCGCAACGACGGCCGGCGGCGTCGAGATCGAGCGCGCGAGCATCGAAAGCGACGCCGTGCATGGCGCAGCCGCCGGCATGGTCGATCCCAAGGGCGCCAGCGATCTCTCGGTCGAGCTCGCCGCCAAGGCCGAGCCCGTGGTGCTCGACGTCGGCACCAAGGCGCAGCCGGTGACGGTGGCGGTAAGGAACGCGACCGCGCGCGCCTTCGGCGACGGCAAGGCGCCGATGGTCGACATCGGCGCGTCGCTGGTTTCGGTGGCGGCGGGCGGCACGCAGCTCAACGATCTCACGGCCCAGATCCATTCCGACGGATTCGACATCCAGGACCGCAGCGGTCCGCTTGCCATCAAGCTGGCGGCCGGCGGCCTCAAGACCGACGTGGCGACGCTCGAGCCTCTGGTCACCGGCAAGCTCGTCGCCGATCTCGCCGGCAAGATCAGCAAAGAGGAGATTTCCCTCGACCAGGGTACGCTGCGCAGCGATGCGTTGAATGCGTCGCTTACGGCCACGGTTTCCCTCACCGATCTGGCGATGAAGCTTAAGATGAATGCCGATGCGGTGTCGAGCGCGCTGCCGCCGCAGGTCCGCTCGGTGCTCGGCGAGCGCGTGACGTTCTCGGCGACCGCCACCCGCGATCCGCAAGGCTCGTTCGCCGCCAATTCGTTGTCGCTGACTTCCGGTTCGCTCAGCGCCAGCGGCACCGCCAGTGCGCAAGGCTCGGACATCCAGGCCGACGTCAAGGGAACGCTGGGCGACGTCTCGGCGCTGTCGTCGCTGGCCGGCACGCCGCTTGCCGGGGGGATCAATTTCACGCTGACCGCAAGCGGCCCGCGCTTTGCGCCGGATTTTACGGTCGCGGCCGACAGCGCCAGCCTGACGGCGGCCGGCCGCACGGTGAAGGACATCAAGCTCTCGGCGAAGGGCAAGGCCGATATTGCCAGCCCCCAGGCCGACATCGCGCTGACCGGCAGCGTCGAGGAGCAGCCGCTGGACATCCGCGCGTCGCTGGTGACCAGCAACGGCAAACGCTCGATCAAGGGCCTCAGCCTGTCGCTTGGCGACAACAAGGTTTCAGGCGACCTAGCGCTCGAGGACGACTTCCTGCCGCTTGGAACGCTGACGCTGGCGGTGCCCGACATAGCGCAGCTGGCGGCGCTCGGCGGGCAGACGGCGACCGGCGACATCAACGGCACTATCGCCTTCGCCAAGGAAGGCGAGGCGCCGACCGTCAGCATCAATGCCGCCAGTGGATCGATCGCGCGCGGCGAGGTGGCGGCGAAGGCGATCACCGTCAACGCGCTGATCGCCAACTATATTGAGAGCCCGGCGATATCAGGCACGATCAAGGCCGATACGGTGACGTCGGGAACCACTGTCGTCAGCGGCATCGGCTTCGACCTGAAGCGCGACGGCGACTGGACCAACTTCACCGGCGGCGCCACCATCGCCGGCATTCCGGCCACCGCCGCCGGCCGGGTCAAGATCGCGAACGGCACGACCAGTGTCGAGATCGCCTCGGGCGAGGCCACCGTTCGCGGCATCAAGGCGGCGATCGCCGGACCGTCTAGCCTCAGCATCGCCAATGGCGTGACCAGCATCGACAGGCTGGTGCTCGATCTCGGCGGCGGTTCGGTGACGCTCTCCGGCAAGGCTGGTCAGATGCTCGACCTCGCGGCTACCTTCTCGGCGCTGCCGGCCGCCCTTGCCAATGATTTCTCGCCCGGGCTGGACGCCGCGGGTTTGCTCGACGGCACGGCGCAGGTCACGGGGTCGGCGGCAAGCCCGGACGTCCGCTTCAATGCGAAATTGACCGGTGCCGAGACCAGCCAGACCCGCCAGGCCGGACTCGGCCCGCTCAGCCTCAATGCTGCCGGAAGCTTCACCACCGCCGGCGGCATCGTCCTCGACCAGGCGACGCTTGCCGGCGAGAAGATCTCCGGCAGGGCTTCCGGCACCATCAATCCGAACGGCGCCAGCGATTTCGCCCTCGACCTTGCCTCCACGGGTCCCAGCCTGCCGCTAGCGTTTGGCAGCGCGGAAAGCCCGATCAAGCTGGAACTGCAGGCGTTGTCAGTGAAGGCGGCGGGGCAGGGCACGCAGCCGAGGCTCGATATCTCCGCCGTCCTGCCCTCGGCGACCACGAATGTCACCAAATCCGAGGGCATCACCCTTGCCCTGCATTCCGATACCTTCGACCTGAAGAGCCGTACGGGGCCGATTTCGGGCACGGTGACCGTGGAAACTATCGGGTTGGAGAATCCGACCATCGCGCCGCTGATCGCCGGCAAGATCATCGCCAAGGTCGCCGGCAGCCTCGCGCCGGATGTCATCACCATCGACAGCGGTTCGGTGCAGGGTGCCGCGCTGGACAGCGCCTTCAGCGGCCGCGTCTCGCTTGCCGACGGCGCCATCGACCTCAACCTCAAGGCCGACGCGCTTTCCGCGGCGTTGCCGGCGGCGGCGCGCGGCGTGCTGGCCGAGCGGACGCAACTCAGCGCCACGCTGAAGCGCGATGCCCATGGCGGTGTCACCATCAGTCCGGTCAAACTGGCCTCCGGCGCGCTGACCGCCGAGGGGCAGGCCAGCCTCGCGGACAACAAGCTCAGCGCCGACATCAAGGGCGCCCTGGCCGATATCTCGCTGCTGTCGAAGGACGCCAAGGGCGCAATTGCCTTCGCGCTCACAGCGCAAGGGCCAAGCCTCGCGCCTGACCTGTCGCTGACGGTGAACAGCGACCGGCTTTCGGTGGCGGCGCGCGAGATCACCGGGCTGAACCTGACGGCCACCGGCAAGGCCGATGCCGCCAATCCGGCGGCCAACGTGCAACTGACCGGCAATGTCGCCGGGCAGGCGCTGCAAGGCAGCGCCGTGCTGGCGACCACAAATGGCAAGAGTGCGATCAACGGGCTGCTTTTGTCGCTCGGCAAGAACAGGATTTCGGGCGACCTCGCACTCGACGAGGCCTTCGTGCCTGAAGGCACCGTGGCGCTCGACCTGCCCGATATCGGCCCGCTGGCGGCGCTGGCGCTGGAAAGGGCCGAAGGCGACGTGCGCGGCACCATCGCGTTCACGAAGACGGCCAATAGGCCCAACGTCACCGTCAAAGCGACCACCGCCGCCATTTCGCGAGGCGATCTTTCTGCCCGCAACGTCGCCATCGACGCGCTGGTCGCCAACTACCTGGCCGCCCCAGTGATCTCGGGCAAGGTTCGCGCCGCCAGCATCACCTCGGGCGGCACCGTGGTCAGCGGCATCGATGTCGACCTGAAGCGCGACGGCGACTGGACCGGATTTTCCGGCGGCGCCACCGTCAAGGACATTCCGGCCCGGGCCACTGGGCGGGTGAAGGTGGCGAACGGCACCACCACCATCGAGCTGGCCTCCGGCCAGGCGACCGTGCAGGGCATCAAGGCGGCGATCGCCCAGGCCTCGACGGTTAGCATCGCCAACGGCACGACGAGCCTGGACAGGCTGGTGCTCAATCTCGGTGGCGGCACCGCGACGGTGACCGGCAAGGTCGGGCAGGCGCTCGACATCAACGCCACGCTGGCCAAGGTGCCTGCCTCGCTCGCCAACAGCTTCTCTCGCGGCCTCGATGCCGCTGGCTCGATCTCGGGCACGGTGAAGGTGACCGGCGCGCCGGCCAATCCGTCCGTTGCCTTCAACATCAATGCCGGTGGCGTGCAGACCGCGCAGACGCGGAGCGCCGGCCTTGGCGGCATGACCATCTCCTCTTCCGGAACCTTCGCCGGCAGGAAGCTCGCCTTCGACGCCAACATCAGCGATGGAGCGGGCCTTGGTCTCAAGGGCGGCGGCACGGTGACGACCGCGGGCACGCCGGCGCTTGTGCTCGATTTTTCAGGCAAGGTGCCTTTCTCCTTCCTTGCCGCAAAGCTCGCCGCGCAAGGCCTGTCACTGACCGGCACCGCCAACGTCAACGTGCAGGTGCGCGGACCGGCGACGTCGCCGGTCATCGGCGGCACGGTCAGCACATCGGGCGCCCGACTGGTCGACGCGCGTTCGGGCCTTGCCGTCAACGACATCGCCGCCGACGTCTCGATCGGCGCCGGCGTCGCCAGGATCAACCGGCTGACCGGCACGCTGTCGACGCGCGGCAGCCTGTCGGCCAGCGGCACGGTCGGGATCAATCCGGCGCAAGGCTTCCCGGCCGACCTGTCGGTCAAGCTCACTGATGGCCGCTATACGGACGGCCGGGTGGTCACCGCCAATCTCGGCGGCGACCTGACCATCAAGGGGCCGCTAGCCTCGGCGCCGGTGATCGCGGGCACCATCAACCTGGCCAAGACCGTTATCACCGTTCCGGAGAAATTGCCGGGGTCGCTGGCGGCGCTCAACGTCAAGCACAAGAACGCGCCCGCCGCGGTGCGCGCGCAGGACAACGCGCTTCGCCCGGCGACGACGAGCGGCGGCGGTGGCGGCAGCGGCCTCACGCTGGACGTCACCGTCAACGCGCCGAACCAGATATTCATCCAGGGCCGGGGCGTCGACGCCGAGCTTGGCGGCTCACTCAAGTTGACCGGTCCGGCCTCCTCGCCGCATGCCGTCGGCACCTTCACCTTGCAGCGCGGGCGGCTGTCGATCCTCGCCAAGCGGCTGACCTTCACCGAGGGAACGGTCGGCTTCTCCGGTTCGCTCGTGCCCTACCTCAACCTGACGGCGACCACGACGACCAGCAGCGCCACCGTCACCATCGTGGTGTCGGGCGAGGCGACCAATCCGAAATTCACCTTCTCCTCGACGCCGGCGCTGCCGGAGGACGAGGTCTTGGCGCAGCTTATCTTTGGCCGCTCGATGTCGAACCTGTCGCCGCTGCAGATCGCGCAGCTGGCGGAGGCCGCCGCGCAACTGGCCGGCGTCGGCGGCTCGACCTCGCTGCTCGAGAACCTGCGCAGCGCGATCGGTGTCGACGACCTCGATGTGACTACCGACGAGAAGGGCGGCACTGCCGTCTCGGCGGGCAAATACCTCAACGACCGCACCTATGTGACGATCCAGAAGGGCGACAAGCCGGGTTCGGGCAAGGCGGCGATCGACCTCAATGTCGGGCGCGGCGTCAAGCTGCGCGGCGAGGCCACCGACGCCGGCGAGGCCAAGGGCGGCATCTTCTATGAGAAGGAATATTGAACCCTGTCGCCGGCGAGGCAGCCTTTGGCGCTATCGCAACAGGCGGGCTGGCGCTGTCCTATGGCGCTTGAATGCCGCAGTTTAGTCGTTTGCGCATAATCGAATGAAATCTGCGGCGCAGTAGCAAATTTGCGTCAAGACTGTCGCTATCGCGCGAACCGCCCTCTTTCCAAAGTTGCACATTCGCCAACATGTTCCCAGTCCAGACCGTCTTTGACATCACGGTCCGGATGCGGAATGTTACAAGGCGGAAAGCCAACAATGGGAGTTAATCATGGCAATCTACAAATCTAACGGTGACCGCGTTCCGGATCACATCCTGGCCATGGCCGAAGAAGCCAAGGCAGGCAAGGTGGACCGCCGCGAGTTCCTGGCGCTCGCCAGCGTTTTCGGTGCGTCCACCGCGATGGCCTACGGCATGCTCGGTCTTGCGGTGCCGACCGAGGCGCGAGCCGAGGATGCGCCCAAGAAAGGTGGCATCCTGAAGGTCGCCCAGTGGATCAAGGATCCCAAGGACCCGCGCAAATCCGACTGGTCGGAGATCGCCAATGCCGAGCGCCAGGCGCTCGAGCCGCTGGTCAAGTACACCACCGAATACACGTTCCGTCCCTATCTGCTTGAGAGCTGGGACGTGAATGACGATGCCACCGAATACGTGCTGCATGTGCGCAAGGGCGTCACCTGGCACAATGGCGATGCGTTCACGGCCGACGACGTGGTGCACAACTTCAACCGTTGGGGCGAGAAGGCCGCCGAAGGCAATTCCATGCCTGGCCGTCTTGGCACGCTGTTTGACGACAAGGCCGGCAAGCTGCGCGAAGGCGCGGTCACCAAGGTCGACGACATGACGGTCAAGCTGTCGCTGACCAAGCCCGACATCTCGATCATTCCCGGCATTTGCGACTATGTTGCCCTGGTCGTCCACAAGTCATTCGACGAAAAGGGCGGCGACTTCAAAGCCTGCCCGATCGGCACCGGTCCGTTCGAGCTCGTCTCGTACGACGTTGGTCAGAAGGTGGTCTACAAGCGCCGCGCAGACAACAAGTGGTGGGACGGTGAGGTCTATCTCGACGGCATCGAGTTCGTCGACTACGGCACCGATCCGGCAGCCATGGTCAGCGCCTTCGAGGCGGGTGAAGTCCACACCAATTTCGAGACTTCGGCTGACTATGTGTCGATCCTCGACGGCATGGACCTGGTGAAGTCGGAAGTGGTAACGGCCTCGACCATCGTCTGCCGCACCAACGTGACGAACAAGCCTTACGACAACGAGAAGGTTCGCAAGGCGCTGCAGCTCGCGGTCGACAACAATGTCGTCCTTCAGCTTGGTTACGGCAACGCCGGTTCGGTCGCCGAAAACCACCATGTCTGCCAGATCCACCCGGAGTACTACGAACTGCCGAAGATCGCCCGCGATCCGGCCAAGGCGAAGGCTATGATGGCCGAAGCCGGCCAGGCCGACTTCGAGCACGAGCTGATCACGGTGGACGAGGACTGGCACAAGAACACCGGCGATGCCATCGCCGCCCAGCTGCGCGACGCCGGCATCAAGGTGAAGCGCACGGTGCTGCCGGGTTCGACCTTCTGGAACGACTGGCTGAAGTACCCGCTGTCGATGACCAACTGGAACATGCGGCCGCTCGGCGTCCAGGTTCTGGCTCTGGCCTACCGTACCGGCGAGGCCTGGAACGAGACGGCTTGGGCCAACGCCGACTGGGACGCCAAGCTCAACGCCGCGCTTTCGGTCGCCGACGCGGCCAAGCGCAAGGATATGATGAAGGATATCGAGCAGATCCTGCAGGATTCCGGCATCATCATCCAGCCTTACTGGCGCAAGCTCTACAGCCACTCGGTTGCTGCCGTCAAAAACTACAAGATGCACCCGACCTTCGAGCGCGACTACGGCAAGATCTGGCTTGACCAGGCCTGATCAGGGCGATCGGGGAAAGGGGCGGCTCGCCCCTTTCCCCTCGCTCTTGCATGGTTTCAAAACCCGAAAGTCGGCGCAGCAAAAAGTTGCGGACTCTTCGGACATGGTCATGCAATAAAACAGAGTTGATCGCATCCGAGGGCCTGTCTAGCAGCCAGCTTGCCGTTACGGCGGAGGTGGTTGTCCAGCAGGCTCCAACCCCAACCAGACCGGCAGGGGGGCCGCCATGCTTTCTTTCATCCTCAGGCGTCTTGGCACGATGGCATTGACGATGCTGTGCCTGACGTTGGTCGTCTTCTTTCTGATCAACCTCGATCCGAATCTGAAGAAGCTGGCGATCAGCCAGACTGAAATGCATACCTCCGCCGAGCAGCTCGAAAACTGGCTGGCCGAACATGGCTACCGCCAAAACTTCTTCGTCCGCTATGGTCAGTGGCTAGGCCTTCTGCCCAAGCAGCCGGTGGCCGACCCGGCGACGGGCAAGCCCGCGCAACGCTTCTCCTTCTGCAACGATCCGGTCGTGCCGACCTATTCCGGCATTCTTCAAGGCGACTTCGGCTGCTCGACCAAGTTCAAGACGACGGTGGCCTCGAAGCTGTTCCCGGCACTCAGCGCGACCGGCATCCTGATGCTCTGCGTCCTGCTGGTGATGGTCCCGATCTCGCTTCTGGTCGGCATCCTTGCCGGCATGCGCGAGGGCTCGCGTACCGACCGCACTCTGTCGGTGGCCTCGATCGCGTCGACAGCGACGCCCGAATATGTCTCGGGCGTCATCTTCACCGTCATCTTCGCATCCTGGCTCGGCTGGCTGAACGGCTCGGCCGCCTCGGCGAGCCAAGGCATCACCTTCTACAATTTCACATTGCCGGTGATGACGCTGGCGATCTACGGCATCGGCTATATTGCGCGCATGACCCGCGCCTCGATGGTCGAGGTGATGACGCAGCAATATATCCGCACCGCTCGGCTGAAGGGCCTCTCTTTCGGCAGCGTCGTGGTCAAGCACGCGCTACGCAACGCGCTGATCGCGCCGTTCACCGTCATCATGCTGCAATTCCCCTGGCTGCTCACCGGCGTCGTCATCGTCGAGGTGATGTTCCGCTACCAGGGCTTCGGCTACACGCTGGTCGAGGCGGCCGGCAACAACGACATCGACCTTCTGCTCGGCTGCTCGCTGGTTTCGGTGTTCATCGTCCTGATCACGCAGCTCATCTCCGATGTCGGTTACGCGTTTCTCAATCCGCGCATCAGAGTTCAGTAGGGGGCGAAGCGGATGCAGCTCGAATATATCAACGCCTTCAATGTCGTGCTCGGCGTCATCTCCCGGTTTTGGCCGGTCTGGGTCGCGCTCGCCATCGTCATGGGGGCCAGCTTCGCTTACAAGAAGAGGCTCGGCCTCTACGGCCAGCTGTTCGACAGCGGCGTCGGTATCGTCGGGGTCGGTATCTGCCTGTTCTGGCTGTTCACGGCGATCTTCGCCTCGACCATCTCGCCCTTCGATCCGCTGGCACAGGTGCCGGTGATGAAGGACGCGCTGCCCGGAGCGATCGAACCGACGTCGAAACTCATCTACTATTTCGGCGGCGACAAGCTTGCCCGCGACGTGTTCTCGCGCATGGTCTACGGCAGCCAGATCGTGCTGATCATCGCTCCGGCGGCAACCGGTTTCGCGCTGATGGTCGGCATCACGCTCGGCCTGCCGGCTGGCTACTATGGTGGCAAGATCGACACCCTCCTGTCCTTCCTCGCCAATCTGGTGCTGGCCTTCCCGGTCATCCTGCTGTTTTACCTGCTGGTGACGCCGGGCATCATGGACACGCCGATCCCTTACGCGATGGCCGGGCTGTTCTTCCTATTTCCGATCATTTTCTTCAGCGTCTTGTTCTGGACGCGCTTCAAGAACCGGCCGGACCGCCTCTATATCCTGCTTGGCATCACACTCGTCGTCGGCGGCTGGATCTATGCCGGCCTGGTCTTCGACAAGGATCCGCTGCACATCGTGCATATCGATCCCAACCAGCTCAACATCTTCGTGGCGGTGGTGTTCGCCTCCAGTCCCGGCGTGTTCCGCATCGTGCGCGGGCTGACCATGGACATCAAGACGCGCGACTATGTGGCGGCGGCGCAGACGCGCGGTGAATCGCCCTGGTACATCATGCTGTGGGAGATCCTGCCCAATGCGCGCGGGCCGCTGATCGTCGATGCGTGCCTGCGCATCGGCTACACCACGATCCTGCTCGGTACGCTTGGCTATTTCGGCCTCGGGCTGGCGCCCGAGAGCCCGGACTGGGGCACGGCGATCAAGGATGCCAGCCGCCTGCTGCGCTCCTTCATCCACCCGGCGCTGCCACCGACGATCGCGCTGATGTCGTTCGTGCTGGGCCTGAACCTGCTGGCCGATTCCCTGCGCGAACAGTCGATGAAGGATTGATGGCGGGGTTTTTGGCCCCATCTTCCAAGAACCAAGGATTGGAGCGACCCATGAACGAGGCAGTTCGAAATCCCGGCAAGCCAACCCCTGGGCCGATCATCGAGATCGAGAACCTGTCGATCTCCTTCTTCACCCGCAAGGGCGAGATACCGGCCGTGATGGATTTTTCCTGCACGGTCATGCCCGGCGAGGCGATGGGCATCGTCGGCGAATCCGGCTGCGGCAAGTCGACAGTGTCGCTCGGCATCATGCGCGACCTCTCCAACATCGGAAAGATCGTCGGCGGCAAGATCAAGTTCCAGGGCAAGGACATGGGCGAATTGTCCGAGGAGGAGCTGCGCGCCATCCGCGGCAACAAGATCGCCATGATCTACCAGGAGCCGATGGCGAGCCTGAACCCGGCGATGAAGGTCGGCCAGCAGCTGATGGAAGTGCCGATGATCCACGACAAGGTGTCGAAGGAGGAGGCCTACAGCAGGGCGCTCGAAATGGTGCGCTCGGTCAGGCTGCCTGATCCCGAGCGCATGATGCGCTCCTATCCGCACCAGCTTTCCGGCGGCCAGCAGCAGCGCATCGTGATTGCCATGGCGCTGTTGTCGAAGCCGGCGCTGCTCCTGCTCGACGAGCCGACGACGGCGCTCGACGTGACGGTGGAGGCCGGCATCGTCGACCTGGTCAAAGGGCTCGGCGAGAAGTTCGGCACCTCGATGATCTTCGTGTCGCACAATCTGGGCCTCATCCTGGAGACCTGCGACAAGATCACGGTGATGTATTCCGGCGAGGCGGTCGAGACCGGCAAGATCAAGGACGTGTTCGACCGGATGCGCCATCCCTATACGCAAGGGCTGTTCCGCTCGATCCCGCTGCCCGGCGCAGACAAGAATTCGCGGCCACTGATCGCGATCCCCGGCCAGTTGCCGCTACCGCACGAGCGGCCGAAGGGCTGCAATTTCGGACCGCGCTGCCACCATTTCGTCGAGGGCGTCTGCAACGCCGCCGAAATCCCGATGATCGCGGTCGAGGGCCATGAAGGTCATTTCTCGCGCTGCGTGCGCTTCAACGAGATCGATTGGGAAGCGCTGCCGCCGGGCGCCAAGAAGGTCAATGAGAAGGTCGTGCCCGGCGCGCCGGTGCTCAAGATCGAGGACCTCAGGAAATACTACAAGGTCGGCGGCAGTGAAGTGTTCGGCTCCAGCGAGGGTCGCGTCGTCAAGGCCAACGAGACGATCTCGTTCATGGCGCGCGAATCCGAGACGGTGGCGATCGTCGGCGAATCCGGCTGCGGAAAGTCGACGCTGGCCAAGGTGCTGCTCGGGCTGGAGACGGCGAGTTCCGGCAGAGTGACGCTTGGTAACAAGGAAATCCAGTCGACCGGCATCGAGAGTCGAAGCGTCGAGACGGTGTCGTCGATCCAGATGGTGTTCCAGAACCCGTTCGACACGCTGAACCCCAGCCACTCAGTCGGCTCGCAGATCATCCGCACGCTGGAAAAATTCAATGTCGGCAAGACCGTGGCCGATCGGCGCAAGCGGATGCTGGAGTTGCTCGACCTGGTGAAGCTGCCGCGTGCCTTCGAGACGCGCAAGCCGCGCCAGCTGTCGGGCGGGCAGAAGCAGCGCATCGGCGTGGCGCGCGCCTTTGCCGGCGATGCCAAGGTGGTGGTGGCCGACGAGCCGGTCTCGGCGCTCGACGTCTCGGTTCAGGCGGCGGTGACCGAACTGCTGATGGACATCCAGCGCAAGAACAAGACGACGATGCTGTTCATCAGCCACGACCTGTCGGTGGTGCGCTACATCGCCGACCGCGTCGTCGTCATGTATCTCGGCTACATCGTCGAGCAGGGCACGACCGACCAGATATTCTCGCCGCCCTATCATCCCTATACGGAGGCGCTGCTGTCGGCGATCCCGATCGCCGACACCAGCGTGGTGAAGAAGCACATCGTGCTTGAGGGCGATATCCCGTCGGCGATGAACCCGCCGACCGGCTGTCCGTTCCAGACGCGCTGCGGCTACAAGAAGCTGGTGCCCGACAATCTGTGCGAGACCAAGGTGCCGCCGGTGAAGAACCTCGGCAACGGCCATATGAGCCTGTGTTGGCTTGCCGACGACGTGCTGGCGAAGATGGACGAGGTGATCAAGTTCGACAAGGAGCACGCCGCGCATGAGGGCGTGCCGGAAGACGCGCCGCACGTCACGGATACGAGCCCGGCCGCCGCGGCGCCCAAGCGTCCGCGCGGCAAGAAACCGAACTGACGGTTGGGGTTCGCGCGGCGTTCAGTTGCCGCACTGGCGCAGTTGCGTGGCGTAATCCCGGGCCATCTTCTCGGTGGCCCGCGCGTAGCTTTGCACGCCGGCGTCGCCGCGGTTGCCGCGGCCATACGCCGCCCAGCCGAGATAATAGGCGAGATAGAGATTGTAGGTGTCGTTGCGGGCGACGCCGAGCGTATCGGCGGTCTTGGAATGATACCAGCCGACGAAGTCGACGGCATCGGCAAACCGCGTCCGGCGCGCCGCCCAGTTGCCGGTCTCGCTCTGGTATTGCGACCAGGTGCCGTCGAGCGCTTGCGAGTAGCCCGTGGCGCTGGACACGTGCGTCCAGGGAATGAAGCCGAGAAGCTTGGTGCGCGGCGGCCTGGCATTGCTCTTGAAGCCAGACTCCTTGCGCACCGTCGCCATCAGCACGGGCACAGGCACGCCATACTTCTCCTCGGTCCGCTCGGCGGCCGCCTGCCAATTGTCGAACCAGCCGTCATTCTGGTCGAAGACGGCACAGACGTCGTTGATGTGGCTCGGCGGCGTCGCGCAGGCCGAAAGCGCCAACGCCAGCAGCACGGTGACGGCTACAATTTTACTAAAACTCGACCTACGCATTGGGAAACGAATAGGCCGAAAACATAAAGGGATTCTTGCAGCGTTTCTTAACGGGCCGCGGTGCGCCTTTGCTCGCTCAAGTCGATGTCAGTATTTCGACGCCATATGTCGCTTTTATCTCAACCAAGCTGCAGAAATGCCGCCGTGACTAAAATCACGCCTGCAACTGGCGGATTTCTGACAGCCGCGCTTTCGCTCCGGCGCTCTGATGCGCGACATGACCGAACCAAGACGCAAGCGCGGCGCCGAGCGAACCAGCAACAGGGGGCCGTCAGCGATCCCGCAATTGCCGGCTAGGCGGGTGACCAACCCCTATCCGCCGATGGCGCTGCTCTCGGCCGACCAGATCGAGGCGATCCATGAAGCCTCGATGCATATCCTTGAAAATTTCGGCATCGAGGTGATGAGCCCGCGGGCGCTGGCGCTGTTCGAGAAGGCGGGCGCTGCCGTCGATCATGCCTCGATGAACGTCCGCCTTGACCGGGGCATGGTCGCCGAAGCGCTGAAGACGACGCGATCCGCCTACACGCTCGCCCCGCGCAACCCTGCCCACGTCATCCATCTCGGCGGCAACACGATCAATTTCACCCTTGTCGCCGGGCCGCCCAATGTGCACGACATGGAGCGCGGCCGCCGGGCCGGCAATTTACGCGACTATCAGGACCTTGTGCGGCTGGCGCAGCATTTCAACTGCGTCCACATGCTCGGCAACCAGGTGTGCGCGCCGATCGAACTGCCGGCCAATTCGCGCCATCTCGACACCTATTTCGCCAATCTGACGCTGACCGACAAATGCTTCCATGTCTCGGCGATCGGCCGGGGCAGGGCGCTCGACGGCATCGAGATGATGGCGATCGCGCGGGGCCTGAGCCTCGATGAGATGCGCGAGGATCCCGGCATCGCCACTATCATATCGGTCAACTCGCCACGCCGCTTCGACGAGATGATGGCCGAGGGACTGATGACCATGGCCGAGTTCGGCCAGTCGGTCGCGGTGACGCCGTTCACGCTGATGGGGGCGATGAGCCCGGTGACGCTGGCCGGCGCGCTGGCACAGCAGAACGCCGAGGCGCTGTTCGGCGTCGTGCTGACGCAGCTCGTTCGGCCGGGAGCGCCGGTCATGTACGGCGCCTTCACCTCCAATGTCGACATGAAGTCGGGCGCGCCGGCTTTCGGCACGCCCGAGAATACCAAGGCCAACATCGCTTCCGGGCAACTCGCAAGGCGCTATGATTTGCCTTACCGCACGACGCCCGGCTCGGCCTCCAATGCCGCCGACGCGCAAGGCGCCTATGAGACGCTGATGGCGCTGTGGGGCGCGGTGCTCGGCCACGGCAACCTCGTCTACCACGCCGCTGGCTGGCAGGAGGGCGGGCTGACGGCGTCGTTCGAAAAATTCATCATCGACGTCGAGATGATCCAGCACATGATGGAGTTCCTGCGCCCGATCGTGGTCGACGAAGGGGAACTGGCGGTCGAGGCGCTGGGCGCGGTGCCGACCGGCGGCCATTTCTTCGGCGAGCCGCACACGCTAGAGCGCTACGCCACCGCCTTCTACCAGCCGATGCTCTCCAACTGGCAGAATTACGAGGCCTGGCAGGAAGCCGGCGGACTCGACGCCACGGCGCGCGCGACGCGGCTGTGGAAGAAGGCGCTGGAGGAGTATGTCCAGCCGGCAATGGACCCTGCCGTGCGCGAGGCGCTCGAAGCCTATATGGCGCGCCGCAAGGAAGCGATCGGGCAGGGGGAGCCGTGAGAGAACACCTTCCCATCCTGATTCACTTCAATCTCCCAAATCACTGAATTGACGAGAAAAACTATGAAATCGCATGCAAAGGTCGTGGTCATTGGCGGCGGTGTCGTCGGGTGTTCCGTGCTGTTCCATCTGGCGCGGCACGGCTGGACCGACATCGTGCTTCTGGAGCGCGACGAGCTGACCTCAGGCTCGACCTGGCACGCGGCCGGCGGCATGCACACGATCAATGGCGATCCCAACGTCGCCAAGCTGCAGAAATACACGATCTCGCTCTACAAGGAGATCGAGGAGCTTTCCGGCCAGGCGACCGGCGTCCACTTGACCGGCGGCGTGCTCCTGGCGGCAACCGAGGCGCGGCTCGACTGGCTGCGCGGTGTCGTCGCGAAGGGGCGCTATCTCGGCATCGACCTTGAGGAGATCTCGTCCAACGAGGCGGCCGAGCTGATGCCGCTGCTCGACCCAAAGCAGTTTGTCGGCGCGGTGCGCAACAAGGAGGACGGCCATCTCGATCCGTCCGGCGTGACGCACGCCTATGCCAAGGCGGCGCGGAAACTTGGCGCCGAGGTCGAGCGCTTCACCAAGGTCGAGGATATCGTGCGCCGTCCCGACGGCTTGTGGCGCGTCATCACCAACAAGGGCGAGGTGGTGGCCCAGCACGTCGTCAATGCCGGCGGGCTGTGGGCGCGCGAGGTCGGCCGCATGGTCGGGCTCGAACTGCCGGTGCTGGCGATGGAGCACATGTACCTGATCACCGAGGACATGCCGGAGGTCGCCGCCTGGAACCAGAAGACCGGCACCGAGATCATCCATGCGGTGGATTTCGACGGCGAATTGTATCTGCGCCAGGAGCGCGGCGGCATGCTGATGGGCACCTACGAGAAGGCCAACAAGCCATGGTCCGAATTCTCCACGCCGTGGAATTTCGGCCATGAACTGCTGGAGCCGGACATCGACCGCATCGCTCCGTCGCTGGAGGTCGGCTTCCGGCATTTCCCGGCCTTCCAGAACACCGGCATCAAGCAGATCATCAACGGGCCCTTCACTTTCGCGCCGGACGGCAATCCGCTGGTCGGTCCGGTGCGCGGCCTGCCCGGCTTCTGGGTCGCCTGCGGCGTCATGGCCGGCTTTTCGCAAGGCGGCGGCGTCGGGCTGGCGCTGTCAAACTGGATGATTGAGGGCGATCCCGGTGCCGACATCTGGGCGATGGACGTGGCCCGCTACGGCGACTGGGCAACGATGGCCTACACCAACGCTAAGGTGCGCGAGAACTATTCGCGGCGCTTTTCGATCCGTTTCCCCAATGAGGAACTGCCGGCCGGGCGGCCGCTGAAGACGACGCCGGTCTACGATCTGCTCTCGGCGAAAGGCGCGCAATGGGGCGTCGCCTATGGGCTGGAGGTGCCGCTCTGGTACGCGCCGGAGGGCGTCAGGGACGAGTTCTCCTGGCGGCGTTCCAGCGACTTCGTCCATGTCGCCAGGGAGGTGGCGGCGGTGCGCGGCAGCGTCGGACTGGCGGAGATTTCGAGCTTCGCCAAATACAGGGTGACGGGCGAGGGGGCCGCCGCGTGGCTCGACCGACTGCTTGCCTGCAAATTGCCGAAGCCCGGTCGCATGACGCTGGCGCCGATGCTGAAGGAGGACGGCAAGCTGATTGGCGATTTCACCCTCGCCAATCTAGGCGACGGCGAGTGGTTCATCGCCGGCTCCGGCGTTGCCGAGCAATACCATATGCGCTGGTTCGAGGCGCATCTGCCGGCCGATGGCTCGGTCCGCATCGAAGCGCTTGGGGCGAAGCTGACCGGGCTGGCGATCGCCGGACCGAAGGCGCGGGATGTGCTGGCAAAGGTGACGCGTGCTGACGTCTCCAATACGGCATTGCCCTTCATGGCCGTGGCGAAAATGGATATCGGCATGGCGCCCTGCCTGGTCGGCCGTGTCAGCTATACAGGTGATCTCGGCTACGAGATCTGGGTGGCGCCGGAATATCAGCGCGCCGCGTTCCAGGCGCTGATGGCGGCGGGCGAGGAGTTCGGTGTCGGCCCGTTCGGCTCGCGCGCGCTCAATTCGCTAAGACTTGAGAAGAACTACGGCTCCTGGGCACGCGAATACCGGCCGATCTATGGGCCGCTGGAGGCAGGGCTCGACCGTTTCGTCGCCTACGGCAAGGAGGCGGACTTCATCGGCAAGGCCGCGGCGCTCGCGGAACGCAGGCAGGGCGGCAAGCTCAGGCTGCGTGCCTTCATAGTCGACGCTGGCGACGCCGACGTCATCGGCGACGAGCCGATCTGGTTCGACGGCGCCGTGCGCGGCTGGGTCACCTCGGGCGGCTACGCGCACCACGTGAAAAAGTCTCTCGCCATGGGCTATGTGCCGAAGGAGATCGCCGACGAGGCCGACGGCTTCGAGATCGAGATTCTCGGCAAGCGCCATGCGGCGCGGACACAAGCCTCGCCATTGTTCGACGCGAATTTTGAAAGGATGCGCGCCTGAAACCGGGCGCGCGAACTTTCTACCGGGGTCAGGCGCTGCGACGATTGTCCAGGGCGAAGGCGCCGGCGCCGGCGAACACCAGATAGAGGAAGATGAAGCAGAAGGAGATCGCCGCGTCGCCGCTGTTGTTGACGGGGAAGAAGTCGCGCGGATAGTGCGCCATGAAATAGGCGATGGCCATCTCGCCGGCCAGAAGGAACGCCACTGGGCGCGTGAGGAGGCCGAGGCCCAACAGGATGCCGCCGGCGAATTCGAGGATGGCGGCCGTCAGCGTCAATCCAGTCAAGGTGCCGGCGTGTTCGCCGACCGGGAAATTGAACAGCTTCTGGGAACCGTGCTCGATGAACTGCAGCGCCGTCATGATGCGCAGCACGCCCAGGGCCTGTGGCCGGTATTGGGCTAGACCTTCAAAAAGCTTCATCTAAAACTCCATTTTGCCTCCCTGGACCGGCCATAAATTATCGCCCGGCAATGGACCATTCACTTCCCCTGGCCGGCCTTCAACAATCGGTGATTGGGAGGATCCGATCCCCCATATTTTCTCTCTCCATGGTTGCATATTGATCTCAATGGTTGTATTGATATGTGAAATGCTCCAAACCAAATGGGTTCGCTTTGCCATGAGAAAAGTCGTCATCAGCCTCTTCGCAATGCTTGCAGGCACCAGCTTCGCCGTGGCTGAGGATGCCGGCTGCGATGCCTTCAAATGGCCGGTGACACGCGAACAGGCACTGTTCTCGGAAGCGCCCGCCGCGGAGCCTGGCGCTGCCCTGACGGTCGGGCAGGCGATGGATTTCACGCTCGCAGCAGTCGACACGATCAGTTTTGCCGTGCCGCCGCAACGTGCGCCGGCAGCGGGCACGTTCGGCGCGACGGCAAGCATCGTCGTACCGCCGGAAGGCGAGCTCCAGATCAGCCTGTCGGATGAGGCCTGGATCGATGTCGTCCAAGACGGCCATGCCGTGAAATCGGCGGGTTTCAGCGGCGTGAAGACCTGCCCGGGCATTCGCAAGAGCGTGCGTTTCAAGCTGTCAGCCGGACCGGCCACCGTTCAGCTCAGCGGCAGCAAGAAGGCCGACCTCAAGGTGGCAGTGCTGACGCCGGAGTGAGCCGGCGCCAGTTTGATGAGGTAGCGCCGCTATCCGCCTAACGCGCCGGCGCGATAAGCGCGAAATGCGCACCTTGCGGATCCGTGCACTGGACGATCCAATCTCCGCCGGGCACCTCCATCGGCCCCATGATGACCTTGCCGCCATTGTCGGTGACGCGCTTGGCCGCCGCGTCGATGGCGGCGACGTTGAAGTAGAACTGCCAGGCCGGCACCGGGATCTGCTCAGGCTTGTTCATCATGCCGCCGACAGGCTCGCCGCCAGAAGCAAAGACCTGATAGGTGCCCATGGCCGGGCCCATGTCGAAGTCGCCAGCCTTGGTCCAGCCGAACTGGCCGGCATAGAAGTCGAGAGCCGCCTTCCAGTCCGTCGTGTAGAGCTCGTGCCAGCCGATATGGCCAGGCGTTCTCGCCGGCACAGGCGGCTGGTCGGGCTGGTTCGGCTGCAGGAACATGAAGGTCGCGCCCTGCGGGTCGGCAACAACGGCAAAGCGGCCGACGCCGGGAATGTCATCGGGCGCGCGGTGCACCGCGCCGCCTGCGTCCTTCAGCGAGTTCGTGGCGGCTTCGATGTCCGGGGTGTGGATATAGCCGAGCCAGGCCGGCGGCATGCCCATCCTGGCGGCGTCCTCAGGCAAGGTCATCAAGCCGCCGACGCCATGCTCGCCGGAATTCATGACGATATAGCGCGGCATGCCGGGAGCCTTGTCGAAGGGTTGGCCCTTCCAGCCGACAACGGCCGTGTAGAATATCTCGGCGGCGTCCAGGTCAGTGGTCATCAACTCGTACCAGAAGAACGGCATCGGGGACTTCGGCATCGTCATGCTCCTTGGTTTCCTCGGTTGATCATCCCGTGATCCATCTTAGGACGGTCCCGGCGACAGGAAACCGACATGGGCCGCAAATCGATGGCGGCAAGGTATCGTCCTCGCAATCTTGCGCGCCTCGCGGTTTTCGCCTTTGCTTGTCCATCAATGAGGGGGGCGATTCATGCGCCTGATGTCGCTTACGCCGGAGCTTGTGGCGCTCTGCCACCGGGAGGAAACCGATCCAGGTCCGGACGGCAGCTGGACGCAGTTGAACGATGACGATTTCCGCGCCCTTGCCCAGCGCCTTGCCAGTGAAGCCGACGAGGGGCCGCTGTGGGTTTTCGCTTATGGCTCGCTGATCTGGAAACCGGCCTTCGAATCGGTCGAGCAGCAACGCGCCTCGGCCCATGGCTGGCATCGCTCGTTCTGCCTCGACATTATGCGCTGGCGCGGCAGCGCCGCGCAGCCGGGGCTGATGATGGCGCTGGAACGGGGCGGGCGATGCGATGGCGTGATCTACCGTCTGCCGGACGGCGAGAAGCCGGCCCAGATCGAGAGGCTGCTGCGGCGTGAGATCGATGACCACGAGAGCATCGAGTCTGTCAGATGGGTTCCGGTGCGCACCGCGCAAGGTCCGCTTAGGGCGCTGGGCTTCTGGGTCGGGGTGACCGGCAGGGGCACATCGCTTGGGCAGCCGCTGGAAAAGGTGGCGCGGGTGCTGGCCCGCGCCTGCGGTCATGTCGGCTCAGGCGCCGAATACCTCTACAACACCGTCAGCCATCTCGAGACGTTCGGCATCCATGACCGCAATCTGTGGCGGCTGCAGGAACTGGTCGCGGACGAGATCAGGTCGATCCATCGACACAGGATCGGAAGCGAGGAGCCGTCCGCGGCCGTCGTTGTATAACATGAGTATGATTATCATGTTTTATCGAGGCTTTTCAGCGGCTTGCGCCGAAAATTGACCAATTGATAAAAAAATAAAACGTGCTAGCCTTCCCCAAAACAAAACAAGGGGAACCGGAATGGCGACTGGTCATTTCAAGGAAGGCATAGCCGGCGGCCGGCTGTCATCCGAGCAATATGCCGACAATTTTTCCGACCTGCATCCGCCGCTCGACCATCACGAGGCGCTGGTCGAGAGCGATCGCTGCTACTTCTGCTACGACGCGCCGTGCATGAACGCATGCCCGACCTCGATCGACATTCCTCTGTTCATCCGCCAGATCTCGACCGGCAATCCGCTCGGCTCGGCGAAGACCATTTTCGACCAGAACATCCTTGGCGGCATGTGCGCCCGCGTCTGCCCGACCGAGACGCTCTGCGAGGAGGTCTGCGTGCGCGAGGTGGCGGAGGGCAAGCCGGTGCAGATCGGCCGCCTGCAGCGCTACGCCACCGATGTCGCGATGAGTGAGGACAAGCAGTTCTACACGCGCGCCGAGCCGACCGGAAAGTCGGTCGCGGTGGTCGGCGCCGGTCCGGCCGGGCTTGCCGCCGCGCATCGGCTCGCCCGCCATGGCCATGAGGTGACCATATTGGAGGCGCGCGCGAAGGCCGGCGGCCTCAACGAATACGGCATCGCGGCCTACAAGAGCGTCGACAATTTCGCCCAGGCCGAGGTCGACTATGTCACCTCCATCGGCGGCATCGACATCCAGAACGGCAAAGCGCTCGGCCGCGACTACCAGCTCTCCGACCTGATCCGGAATTACGACGCGGTGTTCCTCGGCATGGGGCTTGGCGGCGTCAACGCGCTGCGTGCCGAAGGCGAGGACGCCGATGGTGTCAACAATGCCGTGGAATTCATCGCCGAGCTTCGCCAGGCGAGCGATCTTTCGGGCCTGCCGGTCGGCCGGCGCGTCGTCGTCATCGGCGGCGGCATGACGGCGATCGATGCCGCGGTGCAGTCGAAGCTGCTCGGCGCCGAGGAGGTGACGATCTGCTACCGGCGCGGCCAGGAGCACATGAATGCCTCCGGCTTCGAGCAGGATCTAGCCGCCGCCAACGGCGTCATCATCCGCCACTGGCTGCAGCCGAAGCGGGTCATTGCCGAGAACGGCAAGGTGTCGGCGATCGAACTCGAATACACGGCGATGAGCGGCGACAAGCTGGCCGGCACCGGCGAGCGGCTTACGCTTGCCGCCGACCAGGTGTTCAAGGCGATCGGCCAGAGCTTTGTGCCGGCCGCGCTGAACGGCAGCGGCGCTGCGATCGAGCTGGAAGGCGGCCGCATCAAGGTCGATGCCGAGGGCCGCACGTCGCTGGCCAAGGTCTGGGCCGGCGGCGACTGCATCTTTGGTGGCGACGACCTCACCGTCTCGGCCGTGGCGCAGGGCCGCGACGCGGCGGAATCCATCCACCGGGCACTGACCTCTAACGGGAGGGCATGAGCATGGCAGACATCCGCAACAATTTCGTCGGCATCAAGTCGCCCAATCCGTTCTGGCTGGCCTCGGCACCGCCGACCGACAAGGCCTACAACGTCATCCGCGCCTTCAAGGCGGGCTGGGGCGGCGTGGTCTGGAAGACGCTGGGCGAAGAGGGGCCGCCGGTGGTCAACGTCAACGGCCCGCGCTACGGCGCGATCTGGGGCGCCGACCGCCGCTTGCTCGGCCTGAACAACATCGAGCTGATCACCGACCGCGAGCTGCAGACCAATCTGCGCGAGATCAAGCAGGTCAAGCAGGATTGGCCCGATCGCGCCGTCGTCGTCTCGCTGATGGTGCCCTGCGTCGAGGAAAGCTGGAAGGCGATCCTGCCGGTGGTCGAGGAAACCGGCGCCGACGGCATCGAGCTCAATTTCGGCTGCCCGCATGGCATGTCGGAGCGCGGCATGGGCTCGGCGGTCGGCCAGGTGCCGGAATATATCGAAATGGTGGTGCGCTGGTGCAAAGCGAACACCCGCATGCCGGTCATCACCAAGCTGACGCCCAACATCACCGACATCCGCAAGCCGGCGCGGGCGGCGCACGCCGGCGGCACGGACGCTGTGTCGCTGATCAACACCATCAACTCGATCACCGGCGTCGATCTCGACAGTTTCGCACCGCAGCCGACGATCGACGGCAAGGGCTCGCATGGCGGCTATTGCGGCCCGGCGGTGAAGCCGATCGCCATGAACATGGTGGCCGAAATCGCGCGTGATTCTGAAACCCGCGGTCTGCCGATCTCCGGCATCGGCGGCATCACCACCTGGCGCGACGCGGCCGAATTCATGGCGCTGGGCGCCGGCAACGTGCAGGTCTGCACGGCGGCGATGACCTACGGCTTCAAGATCGTGCAGGAGATGATCGCCGGCCTCGAGAACTGGATGGACGAGAAAGGCCATGCCTCGCTCGACGAAATCGTCGGCCGCGCCACGCCCAACGTCACCGACTGGCAGTATCTCAACCTCAACTATGTCGCCAAGGCGCATATCAACCAGGACGCCTGCATCCAGTGCGGCCGCTGCCACATTGCCTGCGAGGACACTTCGCACCAGGCGATCACCAGCATGGTCGATGGCAAGAGACACTTCGAGGTGATCGACGCCGAGTGCGTTGGCTGCAATCTGTGCGTCAATGTCTGCCCGGTCGAGGGCTGCATCACCATGGAGCCGCTGGCCGCAGGCGCGATGGACGAGCGCACCGGCAAGCCGGTGTCGCCGATCTATGCCAACTGGACGACGCACCCGAACAATCCGATGGCCAAGGTGGCGGCGGAGTAGGCATTCGACAAAAAAGCGGCGCCTTCGGGCGCCGTTTTTCATTTTCCTATTGCAGATAAAAAATATCCACGATAAAAGATATCCATGAAATGGAGCGAGGCATCATGAAGCTGGGCGAGGGCGTCGAAGCGGCCATCCATTGCGCGGCCACGCTTGCCGGTGTGGACGGCAACAGCACCATGCCGGCTGCGGCCCTTGCGGAGTGCTTTGGCCTGTCACCTAGCTATCTCCTGAAGCACCTCAACATGCTGACGGCTTCCGGCATCCTGGAGTCGGTGCCGGGGCCGGCCGGCGGCTACCGGCTGGCGCGGCCGGCCGAGCGCATCACGCTGCTCGACATCGTGCTTGCCGTCGAGGGTAGAGAGCCGGCCTTCCGCTGCGGCGAGATCCGCCAGCGCGGCCCGGCCAAGCTCGACGCCTCGGCCTATGTGAAGCCGTGCGGCATCAATGCGGCGATGCTCAAGGCCGAGCGCGCCTATCGGGCAGCGCTCGACGAGGTCAGGCTGTCGGCGATCGTGGCCGACTATGTCAGCGAGGCCGATCCGCGCTCGGTCGCGGCGGGCTGCGCTTTCGTCGAACGTCACCAGCGGCCGCAGCGATCAGTTCAAAAAGTTCAACCAAGCAAAGCGTGAAAGGTAAGAGGTATGAAACAGAGGCTGCAATTCTTCGCCAAGGCGCCTGAAGTCATGAAAGCGGTGTCGGCGCTCAACAAGGCGGTCGACGAGTGCGGGCTGGAGAAAGGCCTTTTGCATTTGATCAAGCTGCGGGCCTCCCAGATCAACGGCTGCTCCTTCTGCGTCGACATGCACAGCCGCGAGGCGCGGCAGGACGGCGAGACCGAGCAGCGGCTCTATCTCGTCGCTGCCTGGAAGGAATCGCCGCTGTTTTCCGAGCGCGAGCGTGCCGCGCTGGCCTGGACCGAAGCGGTGACGAAGATTTCCGACAACGGCGTCCCGGACGAACTCTATGCGCGCACGCTGGCGCATTTCTCGGAAGAGGAACTGGTCAAGCTGTCCGTCGCGGTCGGCATGATCAACACCTGGAACCGGCTTTGCGTCCCGTTCCAGGCCATCCATCCGGTGCCGGCAGCGAAAGCTGCCTGACCAGTCCAACGACGGCGCGCGGGTCCAAGGGTGGACCCGCGCTTTTTGTTTTGGGATCAATGTCATGTTTGCGAATTTTCAGAACGAGATTCTGCTTGCCGCCCGCCTGCTGCTTGGCGGCGCCTTTGTCTTTGCCGGCCTGCGCAACATCCAGAACAGGGCTTTCCTCGCCCAGTTGATGGCAGGGCGCGGCGTGCCGCGGGCGGAACTGGCGCTATGGCTCGGCATCGTCGTGCAGATCGTCGCCGGCGCCCTGGTGATATCGGGCATCTTGACCGCGCTTGCGGCTGCTTGCCTGATCCTGTTCCTCATCGTTGCGACGCCGATGTTCCACAATTTCTGGGATCATCAAGGCCCGGAGCGTGCGGCCCGCATCAACGGCTTTGTCGGCAATGTCGCGCTGACTGGAGGGTTCCTAGCGCTGATGGCGCAGCCGCTCTGAGAGCGGCGACAGGCCGCTCAGGCGGCGTATCGCAGGCCGCCATCGCAGGTCAGCACCTGGCCGGTCATGAAGCCGTTGGAGACAAGGAAAGCGATCGCGTCGGCGACGTCCTCGGCGCGGCCGATGCGGCCGACCGGCGTCTTGCCGGCATATTCGGCAAAGACCGCTTGCCGCTGGTCGTCCGGCAGGAAATCCCACCACGGCGTGTCGATGACACCGGGCGCGACGACGTTGACGCGCAGCGGCTTGAGCTCGACGGCGAGGATCGGCGCCACTGTCAGAAGCATGCCGTTGATGGCGCCGATGCCAGCGATGCCGGGCGCCGCGAGCTGCGCCGATACGGCCGAAATGAAGGTCACCGATCCGGCTTTGCTCAGCGTCGGCAGGGCCGCCTGCAGGCAGGACAATTGCGGGCGGATCTTCTCGTCGACGCCGTTGCCGATGTCGGCGAGATCGAGGGTCACGAACGGCCCAAGCCCCTTGCCGCCGCTTGCGGCCAGGACGAGGTGATCGAACGGTCCGAGGTCGCCGAAGAACTGGTTGACCTCGTCCGGCTTCGAGGCATCGAAGGCAGCTTTCGCGGCAGCACCGCCAAGGCTCTTCCACGCGCTGTTGAGCTTATCCTCGTTGCGGCCGGTGATTGTCACTTTCATGCCCGGACCAACCAACTTGCGTGCAGTGGCAAGGCCTATGCCGGACGAGCCGCCGATAATGACGGTGTGCTGGATGTTCTCGCTCATGACTGCTGTTTCCTGCTTGTGGCTGAGGCACCCTCGATCAATTCGAGGCTCAAGGCCCGCAACTGGCGGCGTGCCCCTTCATTATAGGCTTGGGCGTCAGCGCGGGATTCGCGCTGGCCGTCGAAGTAAAGGCCGCTGCGTCCCTCGAGCGCCGGTGAGGCGGCGAGGTTGAAGATGGCGTCGGCGCCGGTCTCGACCGAGCTCCAGGGTGTGACGCCCGCCTGCCGGACCATGGTGGTATTCATGTAGCTTGCCGGATGCAGGGCGTTGACGGTGATGCCGCTGCCTTTCAGATGCTCCGCGAAGTCGATGGTGAACAGGATCTGCGCCAGCTTGCTCTGGCAGTAGGCGCGCACGCCGCTGTAGCCGTGGGTCAGCATGACATTGCCGAAGTCGATCGCCTGCTGGCCGGCCGAGGCGACATTGACGATGCGTGCCGGCGCGCTCGCCTTGAGCAGCGGCAGCAGTTCCGAGGTCAGCAGAAAGCCGGCGAGGTAGTTGACGGCGAAGCGCAGTTCGTAGCCGTCGGCGCTCACCTGTCGTTTCGAGTCCTGGCCGCCAGTTCCGACGCCTGCATTGCTGATCAATATGTCGAGCCGGTTTGTTTTGGCGCGCACGGCTTCGGCGAAGCGGCGAACCTCAGCCAGCGACGAGAGATCGGCAACAAGAAGCTCGGCCTTGCCGCCCGAAGCCTCGATGACCGAAACGACTGCCTTGCCTCGGCCTTCGTCGCGGCCGTGCACCAGCACGCGGGCGCCGCTTGCGCCGAGCCTCTCCGCGACAACGCGGCCAACGCCGTCGGTCGATCCGGTGATGAGGACGGTCTTGTCTTTCAGGTCCATGTTCAGAGCCTCCATGTTTCGCTCTGAACGCAAGATGGGGCGCCTGGCGTAGCGCAAACAGTTCAAACTTTATCCTGGTATCGATACTGCTATAATAGCGCGATGGACGCGATCACCCATTCGCCTGAGGACAGCCGCCGGCGCGAGCTTGGCGCCTTCCTGCGCTCGCGCCGGGAGAGGCTCTCGCCCGAGACCGCCGGCATCGCTTGCGGTGCGCGGCGGCGCACGCCCGGACTGAGACGCGAGGAAGTGGCGATGATCGCCGGCGTCGGCACGACCTGGTACACCTGGCTGGAACAGGGCAGGGATGTTCGCCCTTCAGTCGAAGTGCTGACGGCGCTCTCGGAGGCGTTGCGCCTGGACGCCGTCGAGAGACGGCACCTGTTCATCCTTGCCGGCCGCCAGCAGCCGGAGCGTCGCGCGGCGACGCCGGAAAAGGTCGAGGGTCCGCTGCTGCACATGCTGCAAAGCCTCGTCCTGCAGCCGGCCTATGTCGTCGGCCGGCGCTGGGACGTGCTCGCCTGGAACCCGGCGGCGGTGGCCGTGTTCGGGGATTATGGCCTGCTCGAGGGCGATGCCCGCAACATTGTCCACATGGTGTTCGCCAGCCCGCACCACCGCCGCCTGCTGGTCGACTGGGAAGAGCTTGCGCGCGTGGTGCTCGCTTCGTTTCGCGCGGAAAGCGCCAAATATGTCGGCGACCCGGATTTCGACCGGCTGATTGCGCTGATGATGCGCTCGAGCCCCGAGTTCCGTGCATGGTGGCCGCAGCGTGATGTGGCGCGGAGATTGTCAGGGGTGAAGCATGTCAGGCACCCGAGCGCCGGCGCCATGACATTCGAGCACATGAGCCTTTCGATCGACGACGGCTGCGACATGCGGCTGATCGTCTACACGCCGCTTGCCGAGCAGAACTCGATCGCAAAATTGCAGAAACTGCTCGACGCTCTGCCCGCCGAACGGCGCAGCGCCTGACGCTGTCCACAGGTTCAGCCTTTTGGCTTCAGCCCTTCGATAAACAACTGCTCGAGGAAGCGCGCTGCATCCTCGAAGCGGCCGTCGCCGCCGCGGTCGGCGCCGAGCACGGCGCGGACCTGGACATCGAAATCGGCATAGTGCTGGGTCGTTGCCCAGATCGAGAAGATCAGGTGCCAGGGGTCGGTGCGGGCGATCTTGCCTGCGCGCATCCAGCCCTTGATGACGGTGGCCTTCTCGTCCACCAGCGTCTTCAATTCGCCCTCCAGCATCGGCATGATGCGCGGCGCACCCTGCAGGATCTCATTGGCGAAGAGCCGGCTCTCGCGTGGAAAATCGCGCGCCATTTCGAGCTTGCGCCGGATATAGCTCCTGAGCTCGGTCAGCGGATCGCCGATGTCGTCGAGCTCCTTGAGCGGCGCCAGCCAGGTGTCGAGCAGGCGCTGCATCAGCGTTTCGTGAATGTCTTCCTTGCGCCGGAAGTAGTAGAGGAGGTTCGGCTTCGACATGCCGGCGGCTTCGGCGATCTGGTCGATGGTCGAGCCGCGAAAACCGTTGGTCGAGAAGACTTCGAGCGCTGCCTCCAGGATCAGCTCGCGCTTTTCCTGCTGGATGCGGGTGCGGCGAGGGGCTGAGCCTTCCATGGCGGCCGTCACCCCCGCAAACCTTCGCCGCGAGCGTCATCTGGACCAATTCTCTGGACCAGTTTTTCCTTGGCCTGTGGAGCGCGCTTCCGATGCCGCATTTCCGTTAGTAATCCCTTGACCGCCGACAGGGCGGTGCTAACGTTTGTCCAATCGGTCAAAATTTGCGTAGCACGAAAACGCAGCTGAGACCAAGTGCTGGGAAGACCAAGCGTTAGCCGCACCGAAACAGGTTACAAGGGGAAGTCTTGGTCATGTCCAACCGGCTGAAAGTCACGCCGAACGATCTCAGCGCATTCTGGATGCCGTTCACGGCGAACCGGCAATTCAAGCAGGCGCCGCGCATGTTCGTGTCCGCCAAGGACATGCATTACACGACCAGCGATGGCCGCAAGGTGCTCGACGGCACCGCCGGCCTCTGGTGCGTCAATGCCGGCCACTGCCGGCCGAAGATCACCGAAGCGATCCAGCACCAGGCGGCCGAGCTCGATTATGCGCCGGCCTTCCAGATGGGCCATCCGATCGTGTTCGAGCTGGCGAACCGGCTGGTCGACATCGCGCCGAAGGGCATGGACCATGTCTTCTTCACCAATTCCGGCTCGGAATCGGTGGACACCGCGCTGAAGATGGCGATCGCCTACCACCGCGCCCGCGGCGAGGGCGCGCGCACCCGGCTGATCGGCCGCGAGCGCGGCTATCACGGCGTCAATTTCGGCGGCATCTCGGTCGGCGGCATCGTCAACAACCGCAAGATGTTCGGCACGCTGCTTGGCGGCGTCGATCATATGCCGCATACGCATCTGCCGGAGAAGAACGCGTTCTCGAAGGGTGTGCCGGAGCACGGCGCCGAACTGGCGAACGAATTGGAGCGCATCGTCGCGCTGCATGACGCCTCGACCATCGCCGCCGTCATCGTCGAGCCGGTGGCCGGCTCGACCGGCGTCATCCTGCCGCCGAAGGGTTATCTGCAGAAGCTGCGTGAGATCTGCACCAAGCACGGCATCCTGTTGATCTTCGACGAGGTCATCACCGGTTTCGGCCGCCTCGGCACGCCGTTCGCGGCCGACTATTTCGGCGTCACGCCCGACATCATGACCACCGCCAAGGGCGTCTCCAACGGCGTCATCCCGATGGGCGCGGTGTTCGTCAAGAAGGAGATTCACGACGCCTTCATGACCGGCCCCGATCACATGATCGAGTTCTTCCACGGCTACACCTATTCGGGCAACCCGATCGCCTGCGCCGCCGCACTCGGCACGCTCGACACCTACAAGGACGAGGGCCTGCTGACCCGTGGCGAGGAGCTGGCGCCCTATTGGGAAGACGCGCTGCATTCGCTGAAGGGCGAGCCGAACGTCATCGATGTCAGAAACATCGGCCTGATCGGCGCGATCGAGCTGGCGCCGATCGCCGGGCAGCCGACGAAGCGTGCGTTCTCGGCCTTTATCAAGGCGTTCGAACGCGGTGCGCTGATCCGCACCACCGGCGACATCATCGCGCTGTCGCCGCCGCTGATCATCACCAAGGGCCAGATCAACGAATTGATCGACCACCTGCGGGATGTCCTGCGCTCGATAGACTAGACTTGCTTTGTCCAGTGGGGCGGCGTCGGGAACCGCCGCCCCACCGGATAGTGAAATGAGAGGACTTTGAATGGCCGCCCCCGGCGAGAATCTGCGAATCAATTCAGACCGTTTGTGGGATTCCATCATGGAGATGGCGAAGATCGGCCCCGGCATTGCCGGCGGCAACAATCGCCAGACCGTGACCGACGAGGACGGCGAAGGCCGGCATCTGTTCAAGCGCTGGTGCGAGGCCGCCGGCCTTGAAATGGGCCTCGACGAGATGGGCACGATGTTTGCCCGCCGCGAGGGCACCGATCCCAGCCTGCCGCCGGTCTATGTCGGCAGCCATCTCGACACCCAGCCGACCGGCGGCAAGTATGACGGCGTGCTCGGCGTGCTCGGCGGTCTGGAAGTCGTGCGCTCGCTCAACGATCTCGGCATCAAGACCAAACATCCGATCGTCGTCACCAACTGGACGAACGAGGAGGGCGCGCGCTTTGCGCCGGCCATGATGGCGTCCGGCGTCTTCGCCGGCGTCCTCGACCAGGCCGATGTCTACGAACATGTCGACAAGGACGGCAAGAAGTTCGGCGCGGAGCTCGATCGCATCGGCTGGAAGGGCACCGAGAAGGTCGGTGACCGCAAGATCCATGCCTTCTTCGAACTGCATATCGAGCAGGGGCCGATCCTTGAGGACGAGGGCATCGATATCGGTGTCGTCACGCACGGCCAGGGCCTCAAATGGCTGCAGGTGACGCTGACCGGCAAGGAGGCGCATACCGGTTCGACGCCGATGCCGAAGCGCCGCAATGCCGGGCTCGGCATGGCGCGGGTGATCGAGCTGGTGCACGAGATCGCAATGGACTACCAGCCGGACGCCGTTGGCGCCGTCGGCCACATGCAGGCCTATCCGAACTCGCGCAACATCATTGCCGGGCGCACCGTCTTCACCATCGACATCCGCTCGCCGGAAAAGGAAGTGCTCGACGCCATGGATGCCCGCGTGCGCGAAGGCATCGACACGATTTGCGACGCGCTCGACATCAAGTACCAGATTGAGCAGGTCGGCCATTTCGACCCGGTCACCTTCGACAAGAACTGCGTCAAGGCGATCCGTGATGCCGCCGAACGGCTGGGCTACACGCATCGCAACATCGTCTCCGGCGCCGGCCACGATGCCTGCTGGATCAATCGCGTCGCCCCGACGGCGATGGTGATGTGCCCCTGCGTCGACGGACTCAGCCATAACGAGGCCGAGGAGATCACCAAGGAATGGGCCGGCGCCGGCGCCGACGTGCTGTTCCATGCGGTGGTGGAGACGGCGGTGATCGTCGAATGACCGAATAGACCCACCACCGCACGAACGCCGCTCGCAAAGAAGCGCGACAGAACAGGGGAACAGAAATGACCAAAGTCATCCGAAACGGCACGATCGTCACCGCCGATCGCACGTGGAAGGCCGATCTGCTGATGCAGCACGGCAAGATTGTCGCCATTGGTTCGAACCTGCACGGCGACCATGAGTTCGACGCCACCGGCTGCTATGTCATGCCGGGCGGCATCGATCCGCACACCCATCTCGAAATGCCGTTCATGGGCACCTATTCGGCCGATGACTTCGAGTCCGGCACCCGCGCCGCGCTCTCCGGCGGCACGACGATGGTGGTCGATTTCTGCCTGCCGGCGCCGAAGCAGTCGCTCCTCGAAGCCCTGCAGATGTGGGACAACAAGACCTCTAGGGCAGCCTGCGACTATTCCTTCCACATGGCGGTCACCTGGTGGGGCAAGCAGGTGTTCGACGAGATGGCGACCGTCGTCGACAGGGGCATCACCTCGTTCAAGCACTTTATGGCCTACAAAGGCGCGCTGATGGTCGACGACGACGAGATGTACGCGTCGTTCCAGCGCTGCGCCGATCTCGGCGCGCTGCCGCTGGTGCATGCCGAGAATGGCGACGTGGTCGCGGCACTCTCGCAGAAGCTGCTCGCCGCCGGCAACAACGGTCCCGAGGGCCATGCCTATTCGCGACCGCCGGAAGTGGAAGGCGAGGCGACCAACCGCGCCATCATGATCGCCGATATGGCGGGCGTGCCGCTCTATGTCGTGCACGTCTCCTGCGAGCAGGCGCATGAAGCCATCCGTCGGGCGCGCCAGAAGGGCATGCGCGTGTTTGGCGAGCCGCTTATCCAGCACCTGACGCTCGACGAGAGCGAGTATTTCAACAAGGACTGGGACCACGCCGCGCGCCGCGTGATGAGCCCGCCCTTCCGCAACAAGCTGCACCAGGATTCGCTGTGGGCTGGCCTGCAGGCCGGGTCGCTGCAGGTGGTGGCGACCGACCACTGCTCGTTCACCACCAAGCAGAAGCGCAACGGCGTCGGCGACTTCACCAAGATCCCGAACGGCACGGGCGGCCTCGAGGACCGCCTGCCGGTACTGTGGACGACGGGCGTCAACACCGGCCGGCTGACGATGAACGAGTTCGTCGCGGTGACCTCGACCAACATCGCCAAGATCCTCAACATGTATCCGAAGAAGGGTGCCATCGTCGAAGGCGCGGACGCCGACATCCTGGTCTGGGATCCGAGGCGCAAGAAGACGATCACCTCGAAGAAGCAGCAGTCGGTGATCGATTACAACGTCTTCGAAGGTTTTGAGGTGACCGGCCTGCCGCGCTTCGTCTTTTCGCGCGGCGAACTGTCGATCGAGGAGGCGGAGGTCAAGGCCAAGGTCGGCCATGGCGAGTTCGTGGCGCGCGAGCCGAATGCGGCGGTCAACCGGGCGCTGTCGACCTGGAAGGAGATCAGCGCGCCGCGCAAGGTGGAGCGCACGGGCATTCCGGCGACCGGGGTCTGAGCGTGCGCGCTGTTCAACTTGCCATCACGGCCGCATGGCTGCTGGCCGCCGGCCAGGCTTCGGCCGCCACGATCGACCTCTCCAAGCCCTACGGCAACAAGTCCGGCTGCATCAACAAGAACGGCCAGGAAGTCTATGCCGAGGACATGCTGCTGTTGACCGACGAGGCATTCGTCACGGTGGCGAGCGCCTGCACCTTCACCGAAAAGAAGGCTCAAGCCGACGGCTCGCTGCTGGTGAAAGCACAATGCGAGGCGGAGGGCGAGGAAGGGCAGACGCCCGCCCAGTTCACCATCAAGCGTAGCGCCAAGAACGCCAAGAAGCTGGTCATCGCCGACGAGGACGGCAACGTCATGGGAGAAGTCTCCCGGTGCAAATGACGCTTGGAGTTTTTCCCTCGATTCCGAAGCGAGACAGCATTTGTGCGACGCCAAGCGATTCCGCTTGGCTGCAAAATGCCCTATCTCTTTGTTTTTGCGCAATTCCGGACGGAAAACCGTTACACACTTTTCCTGGAATTGCTTCAGGCAACCAGCGCATCCAGTTCCGGCAGCAGGACGACGCTTTCCTGCTCGTTGGGATCGGTGCGCGCGATGACCGCCGAGGCCGGGTTGCCGCTCAGATTGGCGGGCAGATGCGGCACGCCGGCCGGGATGTAGAAGAGGTCGCCGGCCTTGACGAGGATGTGCTGTTCGAGCCGGTCGCCATACCAGGTGTGCACCTCGCCGGAGAGCACGTAGATCGCCGTCTCGTGGCTTTCATGCATATGCGCTTTGGCGCGGGCGCCCGGCGGCATGGTGAGCAGATGCATGCAGATGCCGGAAGAGCCCACGGTTTCGGCGGCGATGCCGGCGAAATAGCTCAGCCCCTGCTTGCCTTCATAAGAGCTTTCGGGGCGGATAAGATGACAAGTGGGTTTGGGCGACATCGGCAAGGCTCCGGGCGTCGATCAGATGGGACAAGGGCGAGTAGGACAGGGCGAGTGGAAAACAACGCAATCGCAAAATCAACCGGATTTCGGCCGGCGCGGCAGCGGCTGCGAAAGGCAGGCGCCAGCCAATGACCGGACAGTCGCCAGCCGTCGTTTCGGCAAGCAAGCTTGGCCTGACGTTCCAGACCAATGATGGTCCGGTGCAGGCACTGTCCAATGTCGATCTGACCATCGGCAAAGGCGAATTCGTCTCCTTCATCGGCCCATCCGGCTGCGGCAAGACGACCTTGCTCAGGGTCATCGCCGATCTGGAGAAGCCGACCTCGGGAACGATCTCGGTCAACGGCATGACGCCGGAGCAAGCGCGCGAGAAACGCGCCTATGGCTATGTCTTCCAGGCAGCCGCCCTTTTCCCGTGGCGCACGATCGAGCGCAACGTGGCGCTGCCGCTGGAGATCATCGGCCTCTCCAAGGTGGAGCAGGCGGAGCGCATCAAGCGCACGCTGGAACTGGTCAACCTGTCCGGCTTCGAGAAGAAATATCCCTGGCAGCTTTCCGGCGGCATGCAGCAGCGCGCCTCGATCGCGCGCGCCTTGGCCTTTGATGCCGATCTCCTGCTGATGGACGAGCCGTTCGGCGCGCTGGACGAGATCGTGCGCGACCACCTCAACGAACAGCTTCTGGAATTGTGGGAGCGGACTAACAAGACGATCTGTTTCGTCACGCACTCCATCCCGGAGGCGGTGTATCTCTCGACGCGCATCGTCGTCATGTCGCCGCGTCCGGGCCGCGTCAGCGACATCATCGAATCGACGCTGCCAAGAAAGCGGCCGCTGGACATCCGCGAGACCCCGGAATTCCTGGCGATCGCGGCGCGCGTGCGCGACGGCCTGAGGGCAGGGCACAGCTATGACGATTGAGCGGGGGTCAGCGATCCTGAGGGGTTTTGTTCCCTGGGTGTTCGTTTTCAGTTGCTTTTGGGCAATTGAGGCGTTCGCTCAAGCCGATGCTCCGCCGTATGTTTTCTCGCGGGACGGCGAGTTCAGCTCGGTGGTTCTGATTACGGCTGATGCGGACTGGCAAGAAAAATGGAACACGGCTGTATCGGATATTCCACGTATCGGCACGGTGAAGGAACTTGGCCTCGGTGATGCAGCGACCGTTCTTGTTTTATTTTCTGGAGCCCAGCCGGCAAATGGCCGTCTTGAAGTCCTGTGCAAAATCGAGATCGCCAAGCCGAACGGCGTGATTCAAACCATGCCCGAGGCACCCTGCTATGATGAGGTTTCGAGGGGGCAACGCAAAAACGTCCTGCTTGCGAACGCGCGCGTCGAGTTCAAAGTCGAAGCAGGCGACCCCGTCGGTTTGTGGCGGTTTCGGATAGCGGTTCGCGATCAGAATAGCTCGGCGCGGACAGCGGCCGAAATAGGTGTGCGGGTTCTGGATCACGGCATAGGCCCTGAAGGGCCCACGCGCGGGGCGAAGCCATGATGGTTGAGTACCTTCACGCGCGAGCTGGGCGCACCATGGCGGGGGCGATGTTCCGCACCGCCGCGGAGGAGATAGGTAAAGGCATGGATCCTAGGGTCTGCGCCGCGTCGCTTCGCTCCTTGCACCGCCCTAGGATGACGAAGTTCAGGCGCGGCCATCAATTCACCTCAAGTGGGCAAACAGCGTCCGTTCCAGGAGCGTTGCTCCATGGATAGCTTTCGCGACAAGATCGTTCCAGTGACCTCGATCCTCGTGGGCGTGGTGGTCGTCTGGTATGTCTTCGCCGTCATCCTCAACGCGCCATTCCAGCGCGATCTCGACACGCGCGCCAACGAGACGCCCGGCACCGTCGAATTCATCGGCAAGACGCTGTCGCAGCCAAAGCCGACGCTGCCGGCGCCGCATCAGGTGGCGGTGAACTTCTTCGAGAACACTTTTCTGCGCAGCGTCACGTCGAACCGGAGCCTGGTCTACAACGCCTGGGTGACGCTATCCTCGACGCTGCTCGGCTTTGCCTTCGGCACCGCGCTCGGCATCGTCATCGCCGTCGGCATCGTGCATGTCGCGACGCTCGACCGCAGCCTGATGCCGTGGATCATCGCCTCGCAGACCATTCCCATCCTGGCGGTGGCGCCGATGATCATCGTCGTGCTGGCGGCGATCGGCATCACCGGCCTGATCCCGAAGGCGTTGATCTCGACCTATCTGTCCTTTTTCCCCGTCGCCGTCGGCATGGTGAAGGGCCTCCGCTCGCCCGAGATCATGCATCTCGACCTGATGCACACCTACAACGCCAGCCGCACGCAGACCTTCTGGAAGCTCAGGGTGCCGGCCTCGGTGCCGTTCCTGTTCACCTCGATGAAGGTCGCGGTGGCAGCAAGCCTCGTCGGCGCCATCGTCGGCGAACTGCCGACGGGTGCGGTCGCCGGCATCGGCGCCAAACTGCTTGCCGGCGCCTACTACAGCCAGTCGATCGACATCTGGTCTGCCTTGGTCGCCGGCTCCATCGTGGCGGCGCTGCTGGTCATGGTGGTCGGCATTGCCGGCTGCCTCGTCGACCGCGCCATGGGCGGGAGGCCGGCATGAACTGGCTGAAGCCATCCTGGCAAGCGGTGCTGGCGATCCTGCTCTGCCTGGTCGCGCTGGCGCTCGGTGCCATGTCGAAGCCGGAGGCGGCGGCACTGGCGCAACCCGAGGCGTCTTTCGACTATCCCTACCTTGCGACAAAGGGGCTGATGTTCGGCCTGCTGGTGATCGCTGCGCTTGGCTCGATGACCAGGCTGCCGCCCATCGTCGAGGCACTGGTGCTGTTCGTCGGCGCGCATCTCACCGCCTGGCTGTTGATCTCGGGCATAAACGGGTTCGAAGGCACCGCACTGGCGCCGTATTTCCTGGTGCTCGCCGCTGCCTGGCTGCTGGGATGGCGCTGCGTGGCGGTGCTGTCTTCCCTGCGCCCAATTGCGAACTGGGCTCGGACAGCGTTGCGCCTGATCATCCCCGCCATCTTCGGCGCCTGGATCCTGATCATCTGGGAGGCGGTGACACGCGGCGCCGGCATCCCCTTCATCCTGTTGCCGCCGCCGAGCGCCATCGGCGCGCGCATCGCCGGTTCGCTGCCGGTGCTGGGGGCGGACGTGCGGCAGACCATCTTCAAGGCGGTCATCTTCGGCTATGTCGTCGGCAGCGGCGCGGGCTTCCTCGCTGCAATCGCGGCCGACCGCGTGCCGTTCCTCAGGCGCGGGCTTCTGCCGATCGGCAACATGGTCTCGGCGCTGCCGATCATCGGCGTGGCGCCAATCATGGTCATGTGGTTCGGCTTCGACTGGCCGTCCAAGGCGGCGGTCGTCATCATCATGACCTTCTTCCCGATGCTGGTGAACACGGTCGCCGGTCTCGCCGCGTCCGGCCATATGGAGCGCGACCTGATGCGCACCTATGCGTCGGGCTATTGGCCGACGCTCATCAAGCTCAGGTTGCCGGCCGCCGCTCCCTTCATCTTCAACGCGCTGAAGATCAATTCGACGCTGGCGCTGATCGGCGCCATCGTCGCGGAGTTCTTCGGCACGCCCGTCGTCGGCATGGGATTCCGCATTTCGACCGAGGTCGGGCGGATGAACATCGACATGGTCTGGGCCGAAATCGCAGTTGCAGCACTGGCGGGTTCGGTCTTTTATGGCGTGGTCGCTCTTGTCGAAAGAGCCGTCACGTTTTGGCATCCCTCTGTCCGTGGTGGATAGGGGCGGTGGGTTTAAGGGTGCTAACTTCAGAGGGTAAAAACATGAAAAGACTTATTATTCCTGTCCTGGCCGGCGCGATGTCGCTGGCTGCATTCCAGGCAATGGCGGCCGACAAGGTGACGCTGCAGCTGAAGTGGGTCACGCAGGCCCAGTTCGCCGGTTACTATGTCGCCAAGGCCAAAGGCTTCTATGAGGCCGAGGGCCTCGACGTCGACATCAAGCCGGGCGGCCCCGACATAGCGCCCGAGCAGGTGATCGCCGGCGGCGGCGCCGACGTCATCGTCGACTGGATGGGCGGCGCTCTTGCCGCGCGCGAGAAGGGCGTGCCGCTGGTCAACATCGCCCAGCCGTTCAAGAAGGCCGGCATGGAGCTGGTTTGCCCGAAGGACGGCCCGATCAAGACCGAAGCCGACTTCAAGGGCCACACGCTCGGCGTCTGGTTCTTCGGCAACGAGTATCCGTTCTACGCCTGGATGAACAAGCTCGGCCTCAAGACCGAGGGCGGCCCGGACGGCGTCACCGTGCTCAAGCAGAGCTTCGACGTGCAGCCGCTGATCCAGAAGCAGGCCGACTGCATCTCGGTCATGACCTATAACGAGTACTGGCAGCTGATCGACGCCGGCTACAAGCCGGAGCAGCTGACCGTGTTCAACTACTCGGCCATGGGCAACGACCTGCTCGAGGACGGTCTCTATGCGCTCGAGGACAAGCTCAAGGATCCGGCCTTCGAGGACAAGATGGTGCGTTTCGTGCGCGCTTCGATGAAGGGCTGGAAATACGCCGTCGACAATTCGGATGAGGCGGCCGGCATCGTCATGGACAATGGCGGCCAGGACGAGAACCACCAGAAGCGGATGATGGGCGAGGTTGCCAAGCTGATCGACAATGCCGACGGCAAGCTCGATCCGGCGACTTACGAGCGCACCGCCAAGGCGCTGCTCGACCAGAAGATCATCGCCAAGGAGCCTGCTGGCGCCTACACGACGGCGATCACCGACAAGGCGGTCAAATAGGCCCGACTAGACGACAACATCGTCATCTTGAGAACGGCGCCTCAGAGGCGCCGTTCCTTTATGGTGTTCATGACGAAGCTGGTCTCGATCGAGGCGACGCATTTCAGCCGCGCGATCTTTTCCTTGATGAAGCGCTCGTACTGTTCGAGGCTTCCTGCCACCACCTTCAGCACATAGTCGCGCGAACCGGTGACGAGGTGACATTCCAGCACTTCTTCCCAGCCGCGGATCGCTTCCTCGAACATGACGATCTCGTCCTCGTTCTGTCGGCTGAGCCGGATGGTGGCGATGGCGACCATGCCCCAGCCGAAGGCGGCCGGATCGACCAAAGCTGTGTAGCCTCTGATGACGCCGGCTTCCTCCAGCCGCCGCACGCGCCGCAGGCAGGGCGACGGCGACAGACCGATCCGCTCGGCAAGCTCGTTGTTGGTGATGCGGGCGTCGGCCTGCAATTCGCGCAGGATCTTGCGGTCGAAATCGTCGGCTATCTTCTGCTGCACTTTCGGTCTCTCCGGGCAATTTATTGCGAGAACGCAGCCATGAGAGCCCAAAAATAGCAAGGACTGCATGATGAGGATCGCATAAATTGCGGGCGACAGTCCTCGAAAAGCAGGAAAGAGCCATGACCGCGCCGCGCCCTTCGAAAACCCATATCGGCAACCACAAGCTCCATCCGGAGACGCTCATGCTGAGCTATGGCTTCGATCCGCAGCTTTCGGAGGGCGCGGTCAAGCCACCGGTGTTCCTCACCTCGACCTTCGTCTTCAAATCGGCGGAAGAGGGGCGCGACTTCTTCGACTACACCTCCGGCCGCAAGGAGCCTCCGAGCGGCACGGCTTCGGGTCTCGTCTATTCGCGCTTCAACCATCCCAACAGCGAGATCGTCGAGGACCGGCTGGCGGTCTATGAGGGGACGGACGCCTGCATCCTGTTCTCGTCCGGCATGTCGGCGATCGCCACGACACTGCTCGCCTATGCCCGCCCGGGCGACGTCATCCTGCATTCGCAGCCGCTCTATGGCGGCACCGAGACGCTTTTGACGCGCACGCTTGCCGGCTTCGGCATCGGCGCTGTCGGCTTCGCGGACGGCGTCGACGAGACGGCGGTTCGCGCGGCTGCCGACGCTGCCGTCAGCAAGGGCCGCGTCTCGGTCATCCTGATCGAGACGCCGTCAAATCCGACCAACAGCCTTGTCGACATCGCGCTGATGCGGAAGATTGCCGACGAGATCGGCGTCAAGCAAGGGACGAAGCCGATCATCGTCTGCGACAACACGCTGCTCGGCCCGGTGTTCCAGCGGCCTATCGAACATGGCGCCGATGTCTCCGTCTATTCGCTGACCAAATATGTCGGCGGCCATTCCGACCTGATCGCGGGCGCCGCCATGGGCAGCAAGGCGGTCACCAAGCCGATCAAGGCGTTGCGCGGCGCCATCGGCACGCAGCTCGACCCGCATTCCTGCTGGATGCTCGGCCGTTCGCTGGAGACGCTGTCGATCCGCATGGAGCGGGCGAACGACAATGCGCGCCTGGTCGCCGAATTCCTGCGCGATCATGCCAAGGTTGAGAAAGTGCACTATCTTCCGTTCCTGGGCGAGGATACGCCTTCTGGCCGCACCTATAGGGCGCAGTGCAGTGGCGCCGGCTCGACCTTCTCCTTCGACATTCGCGGTGGCCAGCAGGCGGCCTTCGCCTTTCTCAACGCCCTGCAGATCTTCAAGCTTGCGGTAAGCCTAGGCGGAACGGAATCGCTGGCCAGCCATCCGGCGGCGATGACCCATTCAGGTATTCCCTTCGATGTGCGCCAGCGCATCGGAGTGCTCGAGACCACGGTCAGGCTGTCCATCGGCGTCGAGCACCCGGACGACCTGATCGCCGACCTGACGCAGGCGCTGGCCGCCGTCTGATCCTCATGGAATCCAAAAGGGGCGGGCAACCGCCCCTTTTTGTCATGCGACCGGTAACATCTGCGTGTGCGGGGATACATCGCGTCGTTCAGCCGTTGCAGTGAAGCATCCGCGCGCCGGGGAGCCGTGAGGGATGCTGCAATCAACGGAGGTTCTTCATGCGCATCCAATCCTGGCCGGTGCTTTCGGCATTCGCTGTTTCGACAGCCCTGCTGTTCGCATCGCCGGCTATGGCCGATATTGTGAAGTACACGGCGACGCTCGATGGCAGCCAGCAGAGCCCGCCTGTCACCACCAAGGGCAAGGGAACGGCCACATTCACCTTCGACACCGCCAAGAAGAAACTTAGCTGGAACGTCAAATATTCCGGCCTTAGCGGGCCGGCGACGGCCGCTCATATCCACGGTCCGGCGGCAAAGGGTGAGAACGCGGATCCCGTAATCCCGTTCAAGAAGGTCAAAAGCCCGATCAAGGGGGCGGCGACGTTGACCGATGCGCAGGCGGCCGATCTGGAGGCCGGCAAGTATTATGTCAACGTCCACACCAAGGCGAATGCGGGTGGCGAGATCCGCGGGCAGATCGAGAAGGCGATGTAAGACGCAAAAAGGGGCGGTTCATCGCCCCTTTGTCGTGCAGCCGACGAAAGGGGCGGTTTGCCGCCCTTTCGCGTCTACCCGGCAGAAAGGCAGGAGGCTGCCTTTCTGCCCTAGCTCTTGTCGCGGATTTGCGTCAGCGTGCGGGTCGGCGTGATTGCTTCCGGATCGAGCCTGATCTCGACGATCGCCGGCTTGCCGCTGGCGCGTGCGCGTTCGAAGGCTGGCGCGAAGTCGGCGGTCTTCGCAACCGTCTCGCCGTGGCCGCCATAGGCACGGGCAAGGGCCGCGAAGTCAGGGTTCTTGAGGTCGGTGGCGACGACGCGGCTCGGATATTCCCGCTCCTGATGCATGCGGATCGTGCCGTAGATGCCGTTGTTGACGACGATGACGATGATCGGCAGGTCGTACTGGACGGCGGTGGCGAACTCCTGCCCGTTCATCAGGAAGCAGCCGTCGCCTGCAAAGGCGATGACCTCGCGGTCCGGGTGCAGCGCCTTGGCGGCGACCGCGGCCGGCGTACCGTAGCCCATCGAGCCGGAGGTCGGCGCTGCTTGCGTCGCGAAGCGGCGTGAGCGATGGAAGCGATGCACCCAGGTGGCGTAGTTGCCGGCGCCGTTGGTGAGGATGGCGTCGTCGGGCAGCACCTTTTCCAGATAGTTCATGATCGGCCCCATATGGACGGCGCCAGGACCGGTTTCCGGCGGCGTCGACCAGTCGAGATAGGCGGCATGCAGCCTGGCCGTCTCGTCCGCCCAGGCAGGTGCTTCAGCGGGCTTGCGCTTGGCGAAGGCCTCGACGAAGGCGGAAGGCGAGGCGTTGATCGCCAACGCCGGCCGGTAGACGCGGCCAAGCTCGCCGGCGTCGGCATGGACATGGACCAGCGTCTGGTCGGGGTAGGGGCTTTTCAGCAGCGTATAGTCGGAGGAGGGCATCTCCCCCATGCGTCCGCCGATGAGCAGCACCAGATCGGCCTGCTTGACGGCGGTGGCCAACTTCGGGTTGATGCCGATTCCGACATCGCCGGCATAGTTCGGATGCAGGTGATCGAACAGCATCTGGCGGCGGAAGGAGCAGCCGACCGGCAGCGACCATGCTTCGGCGATGCCTTGCATATGTGCCACGGCGTCAGCATCCCAGCGGGTGCCGCCGAGGATGACGAAGGGGCGCTTGGCCTTGGTCAGAAGCTTTTCCAGTGCGTCGAGTTCGGCCTCGCCGGGACGCGTCTCGACAGGGGTGTGGGGAAGTGCCGCCGGCGCCTCGACGACGCTGGTCAGCATGTCCTCGGGCAGCGAGATGACGACAGGGCCCGGGCGGCCGGAGGTCGCCACCGCGAAGGCGCGGGTGACGAATTCGGGGATGCGCGAGGCATCGTCGATCTCGACCACCCATTTGGCGATGTCGCCGAAGAACCGCTTGTAGTCGACCTCCTGGAAGGCCTCGCGTTCCTTGGCGTGACTGGCGACCTGGCCGATGAACAGGATCACCGGCACCGAATCCTGCATGGCGATATGGATGCCGGCCGAGGCGTTGGTGGCGCCTGGGCCGCGAGTGACGAAGCAGATGCCGGGCTTGCCGGTCAGGCGGCCCTGGCAATCGGCCATCATCGCGGCGCCGCCTTCCTGGCGGCAGACGAAGGTGCGGATGGGCGAGTCATGTAGCGCGTCGAGCACCGCCAGATAGGATTCACCCGGCACGCAGAAGATGCGGTCGGTGCCATTCGCTTCCAGCGCCTCGACGATCAGTTGTCCACCGGTCTTCATTTCGCGGATCTCTCCAGTTCGGCAAGGATTTCTTCAGTGTGCTCGCCAAGACGCGGCGAGGGGCGCTCATAGACGAGCGGCGTGCCGGACATCACCATCGGCGCGCGCACCGAGGGCAGGCGATTGCCGTGGCCGTCGTCGAGATCGAGCCGCATGCCGCGCGCGATCGTCTGCGGATCGTCGAACATCTGGCCGATCGTGTTGATCGGGCTCGCCGGCACGCTGGCCGCTTCGAGCTTCGCCAGCAGCGGATCGCGCTCGATGCCTTTCAGCGCTTCGATGATGCGCTCGCGCAGCCTGGCGCGGTTGGCGACGCGGGTGGGATTGGTGGCGAAATCCGGGTTCGACGGCAGATCTTCCAGGCCGACCGCCGCACAGAACTTGCCGAACTGGCCATCATTGCCGACCGCCAGGATGATGTGGCCGTCCTTCACCGGCAGCACCTCATAGGGCGCAATGTTCATGTGCGCGTTGCCCATCTGCACCGGCGATTTGCCGGAGACGAGATAGTTGAGGTTCTGGTTGCCGAGCGCCGAGATCTGGCTGTCGAAAAGCGCCATGTCGATGTGTTGGCCCTCGCCGGTCTTCTCGACGTGGCGAAGAGCGGCCTGGATGGCGATCACCGAATATAGGCCGGTGAACAGGTCTGAGATGGCGACACCTGCCTTTTGCGGCTCGCGGCCGGCCTCGCCAGTAATCGACATCATGCCGGCCATGGCCTGGATGATGAAATCGTAGCCTGCGCGCGGCGCATAGGGTCCGTCCTGACCAAATCCGGTGATCGAGCAATAGACGAGGCGTGGGTTGATCTTCTTCAGGCTCTCATAGTCGAGGCCATATTTCTTCAGCCCGCCGAGCTTGAAATTCTCGATCAGCACGTCGGCCGTGGCGACCAGGCGGCGCAGCGTATCGGCGCCCTCGGTCTTGGAGAAGTCGATGGCGATCGAGCGCTTGCCGCGGTTGCAGGAATGGTAGTAGGCGGCCGACAGGTTCTCGCCGTCATGGCTCATGACGAAGGGCGGGCCCCATTTGCGGGTGTCATCGCCGCCGTCCGGGCTCTCCACCTTGATGACGTCGGCGCCGAGATCGGCAAGCAACTGCCCCGCCCAGGGTCCGGCAAGGATGCGGGCGAGTTCGATAACGCGGATGCCTTTCAGCGGGGGTTCGGCCATGGTTCACCGTGATGGGTCGGAAGCGCAGCCTCTACCAATCCCGGCCGCCACTGTCACGGCCCTTGCACTGGGCCACGCCGGATCAGGATTTCACCACGCTGTCCGCCCATGCGGCGAAATCGGCCATGACGATGTCCCGGTTCACCTCGTTCAGGCTTTCGTGGCGGGTCTCCGGGTAAACTTTTGAAACCAGATTCGAAAAGCCCATTGCGCGCATGCGCCCGGCGAGGTGGTCGACGGCCTTGCCGTAGTCCGATGCCGGGTCCTTGTCGCCGCCGATCAGATTGATGGAAAGGGTGCGGCGCACGCCGGAAAAATTGCCGTCGCTGCCGCCGTAGAGCGCCATCGTGACGACATCCCGCCACATCGACACCGAGGCATCCCAGCCGCAGAACGGATCGGCGATGTACTTCGCCACCTCGGCCTCGTCGCGCGACAGCCAGTCGAACAAGGTCCTGTGGTTGGGCACCGCCTTGCCCCAGGCCTGGAAGGTCAGCTTCGGCAGCAGCCGCGACGGCACGTCGGAACCCAGCCGCATCCTCTCCCAGCCGAGGATCGCCAGCGCCAGCTGGCCAAGCAGGCCTTGCGAGAAATTGCCGTTCCAGATCGCGGCGGCCTGCACGCGGGCCGAATGACGCAGAAGGAAGTTCAGCGCCACCGACGCGCCCATGGAATGGCCGAAGACGACGACCGGCACGCCTGGCTGTTCGCTGGCGATAAGATCGTGGATGGCTGCGACATCGGCGATGACCTTGGCGCCGCCATCGACATCGGCGAATTTGCCGAGCGGCGCATCGGGCGCCCTGGTCTCGCCGTGGCCGCGGTGGTCATGCACGTAGACATGACAGCCGCGCTCGGCGAGGAAATCGGCGAAACGGGCGTAGCGCGCCGCGTGCTCGGCCAGTCCGTGATTGATCTGGATGACGGCGCGCGGGCTGCCGGTCGCCTGCTTCACATAGAGGTTGAGGTCCGCGCCGGTCGGCGACTTGACCACGCGCTGCTGGCTGAATGGCATTTTGCTTTGTCCCCCCAACGCCTTGTCGCGCTCACGAGAGTTTTGTTTGCGCTGGCGCCGGTTTTAGGTCAATCCGGCCCGGCTGATTTTGCGCTGTGGGTTTCTTGTCCTGCAGTGAGGACTATCGCAATTCTGACACGGAGACAGCGGCAGTGTGTGCCGCGATGTTTTTCAGCCGAGGGGCGGGTATGCGGACTGGTTTTGCTTTTTTGTTGGCCATCGCCGTCTCGGCGCTCGCCGGAACAGCGCGCGCCGATGTGAAGATGAGCGGCACCTTTGTCGCCGATGCCGCCTGCCCGGCGACGCAAGCGATCAAGAGCGGCAAGAACCCGGGCAATGTCTCGACCGCGGCCGGGCAGAGCTACCAGCTGCTGGCGGCCAACAAGGATGCGCCCACGCATTACCTCATCCTGGTGCCTGGCACCGATCCGGACCGCCGCTGGGTCAAGATCAGCTGCGGCCACGTCACTGGCGGCAGCGCCGCCCCCACACCGGCGCCCGCCGATCAGAACAAGCCGGCGCAGCCTGCTTCCGGCAAGCCGGAATATGTGTTCGCGCTGAGCTGGCAGCCGGCCTTCTGCGAAACCAAGTCCAGCAAGCCCGAATGCCAGGCGCAGTCGAAGGCCGGCTTCGACGCCACGCATTTCACCTTGCACGGGCTGTGGCCGCAGCCGAACGGCAATTTCTATTGCCGGGTATCGGCGGGCGACAAGGCCAATGACAATCCCGCCCATTGGCAGGACCTGCCGAAGGTCGATCTCGATGCGAACACCCGCGCCGAGCTCGACCAGGTGATGCCGGGCACGGCCTCCAAGCTGGAGCGGCATGAATGGATCAAGCACGGCACCTGCTACGGCAAGAGCCAGCAGGAGTATTTCTCGGAAGCGCTCGCTCTGATGCGGGCGGTGAACGCCTCGCCGGTGCGCGATCTCTTCACCAAGAACATTGGCAAGCAGCTGACGTCGGACCAGATCCGCAACGCCTTCGACAGCGCCTTTGGCGCCGGCGCCGGCGATCGGGTTCGCGTCTCCTGCCTGGTCGACCCGTCGAGCGGCAGGCGCATGATTGGCGAGCTGACGCTCGGCCTCTCCGGCCCGATCGGCCCAGACAGTACGTTGGGCAGCCTGATGCTGGCTGCCGCGCCGACCACCAAGGCGGGTTGCCCAAAGGGCACGGTCGACCCGATCGGCTTCCAGTAGGTTGGCGAGCGGTCTTTCGCCGCTCAGCCGACGGTGCCCTACGCCGACCTTGTCCAGCCTATGCGGCCTTCGGCCTCGTCGGCGCCAAGCTCGCCGATGACGCGGTCGCGGCCGGCTGATTTCGCCTGGTAGAGACGCTGGTCCGCCAGCGCGAAGATATCGGCAAGGCCATTGCTGGTCTCGCTGAGGGTGGAGATGCCGACGCTGACGGTAAGCTCGAACCTGCTGGTGCTGGCGGATGCCTTGACCGAATGCCTGATGCTTTCGCCAAGCAGCCTCGCGACAGCGTGCGGCTGCTGGCACAGGATGGCGAATTCCTCGCCGCCGATGCGGAACACCTGGTGTTCGACGCCGGCGGCTTCGGTGAGCACGGCGGCGATCGACTTCAGCACGTTGTCGCCTTCGGCATGGCCGAAGCGATCGTTGATCGATTTGAAATGGTCGACGTCGACGATCAGCAGGCTGAGCGGCCTCGACGTCCGCTGGCTGGCGGCGACTGCCGCCTGGCCGTCGGTTTCGAAGCTGCCGCGATGCAGGAGACCGGTCAGGCCGTCGCGTCCGACATGCTTGACCAGCGCTTCGTAGCGCTCGCGATAGGTCAGTGTGTCGAAAATGTCGGAAAGCCCGCGCGGCGCGGCGATCTGCCGGGCCTCGAACCAGCGCAGATAGGCAACCAGCATCAGGCTGTAGGCAAGGGCGGCGCTCATCTTGGCGTACCAGCCGCCGAAGAAGACGGCGATCGGCGCCCCGGCGACGAAATGCAGGGCGGTGAAGAAACCCGCCTGGTCGAAGCTCAGCACGCAGGCGACGGAGACGAGGATGCGGGCAAACAGGTGATCGCGAAGGTAGCGGCCGAGCTTTTCGTAGAGAAGGATGATCAATATGGCGTCGACGAAGAGCAGCGACGTGCCCCACACCATCAGCCAGCCCATCTGGTCGATGAAGCCGATATCGGGAGCCTTGCCGTCCGGAAGCGGCGAGATCGCGTGCAGGCGCAGGATCAGCACCAGACCGATCATCAGGGCATTGCCGAGCAGCAGGCCGTAGATCGGCTGCCGCACCGTCGCCGCGTCTTCCTTGATGTAGAGCAACAGCAGCATCACCAGCTTGCCCGAGAACAGCACCGCCGAGCCCGGCGACACCATGCCGAAGGGCAGGGCGACGTAGAAGACGCTGGCGAGATAGGTCTCGAGGAAGTGCATGACGCCGAGCGCGCAGACGAAGACGCCGAGGCCGATGCGCGCCCTGAAGCGGAACAGCGTGACCATGACGCCGAAATAGAGAACCGCTTCGGCAAGGAGCAGAAAACTGTTCAACAACGCCGTCGATCCGTCCTTTTCGCTGAAATCGCCATCAACCGGCGATTGCCATCCACCTCCGTTTTGCCGGGAAATGATTAATCGGTGCTTGCGCATCGACACTTGGCGCGCCGAAAAAGGACGACGACAACCGAATGCTTGCAGGCTGATGAGCGTTTGGTGATCGGGCCGCGGCACCGAAAGCGATTGCCGTTCGGCGCTGCATCGCCTACATAGCGCGCAACCTCCGTCCAGTTTGACACTTCAGTTCCAGGGAAAGCGCGCGTGGCACGCCAGTTCATCTATCACATGTCCGGCCTGTCGAAGGCCTATGGCACCAAGAAGGTGCTCGATAACGTTCATCTGTCGTTCTATCCGGATGCCAAGATCGGCATTCTGGGCCCCAACGGCTCGGGCAAGTCGACGATCCTGCGCATCATGGCCGGGCTCGACAAGGAGTTTCAGGGCGAGGCGTGGCTGGCCGAGGGTGCCACCGTCGGCTACCTGGCGCAGGAGCCGCAGCTCGACAACAGCAAGACCGTTCGCGAAAACGTCATGGACGGCGTCGGCAGGAAGACCGCCATCATCGAGCGCTACAACGAGCTGATGATGAACTATTCCGACGAGACGGCCGACGAGTCCGCCAAGCTTCAGGACGAGATGGACCGGCTCAACCTGTGGGACCTCGAGCAGCAGGTCGAGATGGCGATGGACGCGCTGCAGTGTCCGCCGGCCGATTCCGAGGTGACCAACCTGTCGGGCGGCGAGCGCCGCCGCGTGGCGCTCTGCCGGCTGCTTCTGGAACAGCCCGATCTGCTGCTGCTTGACGAACCGACCAACCATCTCGACGCCGAAACCACGCAATGGCTGGAAAAGCACCTGCGCGACTATCCGGGCTCGGTGCTGATCATCACCCACGACCGCTACTTCCTCGACAACGTCACCGGCTGGATCCTCGAACTCGATCGCGGCCGCGGCATCCCCTACGAGGGCAATTACACCAAATATCTCGACGCCAAGGCCAAGCGCCTGATCCAGGAAGGCCGCGAGGACGACTCCCGGCAGAAGGCGATTTGGCGCGAGCGCGAGTGGATCCAGTCCTCGCCGAAGGCGCGCCAGACCAAGTCCAAGGCGCGCATCAAGGCCTATGAGGAACTGGTCGAGCAGTCGCAGAACCGCAAGCCGACCGATACGCAGATCGTCATCCCGGCCAGTGAGCGCCTCGGCAACGTCGTCATCGAGGTCGAGGGCCTCAACAAGGGCTTCGCCGACGAGCTCCTGATCGAGGATCTGTCGTTCAAGCTGCCGCCCGGCGGCATCGTCGGTGTCATCGGCCCGAACGGCGCCGGCAAGACGACGCTGTTCAAGATGTTCACCGGCCAGGAAAAGCCGGATGCCGGCTCGGTCCGCATCGGCGAGACGGCGAGGCTCGGCTATGTCGACCAGAGCCGCGACGCGCTCGATCCGAACAAGACGGTGTGGGAAGAGATCTCCGGCGGCGCCGAAGTCATCAAGCTCGGCAAGCACGAGGTCAACAGCCGTGCCTATTGCTCGTCGTTCAACTTCCGTGGCGGCGACCAGCAGCAGAAGGTCGGCAACCTCTCCGGCGGCCAGCGCAACCGCGTCCATCTGGCCAAGATGCTGAAGGGTGGCGGCAATGTGCTGCTGCTCGACGAACCGACCAACGACCTCGACACCGAAACGCTGAGCGCGCTGGAAGACGCGCTGGAAGCCTATGCCGGCTGCGCGGTCATCATCAGCCACGACCGCATGTTCCTCGACCGCATGGCCACGCATATGCTCGCCTTCGAGGGTGATGCGCATGTCGAATGGTTCGAGGGCAACTTCGAGGAATACGAGAAGGACAAGCTTCGCCGCCTCGGCGCGGAAGCGGCGGCCCCGCACCGCATGACGCACAAGCGGCTGACGCGGTAGGAGCAGTCCAGGGGCGGCGAACAAGCGAGGTTCGGAAATGGCTGACTGGTCCGCCGCCCAATATCTGAAGTTCGAGGACGAGCGCACGCGGCCCGCGCGGGACCTGGCGGCACAAGTTCCCGTCGACTTCCCGCGCCGGGTCGTCGACATCGGGTGTGGGCCGGGCAATTCGACCGAGCTGCTGGTCCAACGCTGGCCGGATGCCGAAGTCAGCGGCTTCGACACCTCTCCGGACATGATCGAGAAGGCGAGGGCGCGGCTGCCGAATGTGACCTTCGGTCTCGCCGATGCCTCCGTCTGGCAGCCGGACAAGCCGGTCGACGTCATCTTCGCCAACGCGGTGTTCCAGTGGCTGCCGGAGCATCCGGCGATATTCCAGCGGCTGATGGGGTTCTTGAGCCCGCACGGCACGCTCGCCGTGCAGATGCCCGACAATCTCGGCGAGCCCTCGCACCGGGAAATGCGCGAGACGGCGGCCGAAATGCCGTTTGCCGAAAAGCTGAAAAGCGCCGCGCGCGAGCCGCTGCCGCAGGTGTCGTTCTACTACGATCTGCTGTCGCCCTACTGCGACCGGCTCGACATCTGGCACACGATCTACAACCACCCGCTTGCCGATGCCGAGGCGATCGTCGAATGGGTGAAGTCGACGGGGCTGAAGCCGTTTCTCGATCCGCTCGACGCGGACGAGCGCAAGCTGTTCCTCGACCGCTACACGGCAAGGATCGCGAAGGCCTATCCAAGGACCGCGAACGGCAAGGTGCTGCTGCGCTTTCCGAGGATTTTCATCGTCGCGCGCCGTCCTGTTTAGGAAGCGTCAGGCATGCCGTGCCGCACTCATCACGAGCGCTTGACCGTATTTCGCGACCGTGCGCAGTCTTCCAGCCTGGATCGGGGTCGGTTGCCGGGCTGGCGGGGCTGGATGATGGCGCTGAGCAAGGTGGTTCTGGGCGGCTGCATATGCGCGGTCGCGAGCGCCCGGCTATCCGACCTATGTGCTTGAAATCGACACTCCGGGCTTTGCCTACGGCTATGTCAATCTCGGCCGCCGCAACGTGTCGCTGCCGGGCCAGTTCGTACGCAGCCGCGATGACGGCGCCTGCTGGGACAACCCGCAGACCAACACCAAGCTCTGCGCCTGGTAATCCCACGCATTCGATTTAAGCTGGCATAAACCGGCCAAATGCGACAAGTGTTGCAACGGGCCGTATCCGCGCCCACATCAAGCCCTCAACGCCTGCGCATGGGACGGGTTGGAAATGCATCGCGTCATCATCAGCGGCATCGGCGCTGAAATCCCCGAACCCGTCATCACAAATCAAGAGCTGGTCGCCAGCTTCAATGCCTGGGTCGACACGGAAAATGCGCGGCGTGAGGTCACCGGCGAGGCGTTGCTGCAGAAGTCGGACAGCGACTTCATCGTCCATGCCTCGGGTGTCCAGACCCGCCATGTCGTCGAACGCGAAGGCATTTTGGACCCCATCCGCATGGCGCCGCGCATTCCGGCGCGTCCGGACGATGCAATTTCGATTGAGGCCGAGTTCGGCATCGCCTCCGCCAGGAAGGCGCTCGACCATGCCGGTCTGCAGCCGTCCGACATCGACCTCGTCATCTGCTCGGCCTCGCACCACCAGAGGCCCTATCCGGCGATCGCCATCGAGATGCAGCAGGCGCTGGGCACGAAGGGCGCCGGCTTCGACATGGGGCTCGGCTGTTCCTCGGCGGCGGCCGCGCTGCACATAGCCGCAAACCTCGTGCGGGCGGGTGCGCACAAGCGGGTGCTAGTCTCGACGCCGGAGATCATCACCGGCCATCTCAACTTCCGCGACCGGCAGACGCATTTCATCTTCGGCGATGCTTCGGTCGCCATGATCGTCGAGGGGCTCGACCAGGGCGAGAAGCGGCCAGGGCGCTTCGAGGTGCTGGACACGCGCACCTGGACGCAGATGTCGAACAACATCCGCACCAATCTCGGCTACCACACCCGCACCGCCCAGGACGATCCCTACAGGATCGATCTGGAGGGGAACCTGATCAAGCAGGTCGGCAACAAGGTGTTCAAGGAAGTCACCGTCGCCGGCCACAAATTCATCGTCGAGTTCCTGGCCGAGCATGGGCTGACGCCACAGGCGATAAGGCGCTTCTGGCTGCACCAGGCCAATGCGCGCATGAATGCGATGATCCTGAAGCTCGCCTTCGGCCATGAGGTCGATCACGACCGCGCGCCGATGGTGCTGGAACGGCTCGGCAACACCGCCGGTGCCGGCGCCATCGTCGCGCTGTCGGAAAACCACGCCGACATGAAGGCCGGGGATTTCGGCCTGATCTGCGCTTTCGGCGCCGGCTATTCGATCGGCGGCGCCCTACTCAAGATGCTCTGAGGGGAATGTCGATATTCAGGTGATGGCGGCCTGCAAACGGCGGCTTCCTGCGCTTCCGGCACTCACGTACCTAAAGTACGCTCCGCTTCGGTTCTCGGAACCCACCGTTTTCGGCTCGGCCTGACCTGAATCTCAACATACCCAGGTGCCTCAATTGGGCGCAAAGGGCACTAGCATCGGCACGCGCCTGGCATAATCCTCATAGGCCGTACCCAGCTCGCCGCGCAGAAAGCTCTCCTCCAGCCTGGCCTTCACGACGATGCCTACGATGAGGAAGGCGGCGCCAGCCACACCCCAGACCGTGCCCTTCGCCGCCATGGTGGCGAGTAGCGCCAGAAGCAGGCCGGTGTAGATCGGATGCCGGACCAGCCGATAGGGGCCGGTGTCGACCACGCGGTGACCAGCCTTGGTGGTGACCGTGCCCGACCACAGCCGGCCGAGATGCAGCCTGGCCCACCAGGAGAAGGCGAGGCCGATTGCTATCAGCGCGACGCAGATCCAGGCCTCCGTGAGGGTCGGCATCCAAAGCCGGAACCGGCCGACATAGCCGTGCGTCGGCACGAACAGCATGATCGCGCCGATCGTCCACAGGGCGCGATAACGAACTTCCTCCCGGAAGCCGGCGCGCTTTGCCGCTGGGTCGGCCCAAAATGCCGCCGCGAGCCATGATACGACCCAAATCAGCCACAGCGCGGCGATTGCAGGAGCGGGATGCATGATGCCTCCTCCGAGAGCATGACTATCGGATCGTGCCCGCGCGGCGGCAATGCGGCGCAAGACGAAATCAGGGTAAGAAGATCGTGATCCGGCGATACGCCATCAAGGCGCTTGATTGGATCATCAGTGCTTTCGACTGGACCCTGTCCGGCGACTTCGGCTAAGCCAAGGCATGCAAGAGATGGCGAGCACAATGGATCTTTTCCCCGGGGCGGAGACCCCTGCCGAGATCGTCCCCGCGCGCAAACTCGCGGCGAAGGTTACGGCACTTTATGTCGCGCCGTTCGACCATTTCGAGACGCGAGCGGTTGACGAGCTGCGGCTCGGCTTCGACGGCATAGACGGCGACTTCCACGCCGGCGCCACGCGCCGTTCCGGCGGTCGTGAACCCTGGTATCCGCGCGGCACCGAGATGCGCAACGAGCGGCAGTTGTCGATCGTGGCGGCGGACGAGCTGGCCATCGTCGCGGAGCGGATGGGGCTGGCCGAAATCAAGCCGGAATGGATCGGCGCCAATCTCCTGATCGAAGGGCTGCCGCACCTCTCCATGCTGCCGTCCGGCACGCTGCTGTTCTTCAAGGGCGGCGTCACCATCAAGATCGACGCGCAGAACGGACCGTGCCGCATCGCCGGACGCTCGATCGCCGAGAATGCCGGCATGGCCGACCACGAAGCCGGCGCGCTGCTGTTCCCGAAAGCGGCGAAACGCCTGCGCGGCCTCGTCGCCTGGGTCGAGAAGCCGGGCACGATCAGGGCCGGCGACGAGATCTCGGTTCGGGTGCCAGAGCAGTGGATTTATCGAGCCTAGCTCGGCAATAGAGCGAAGGCAGGGCTGCGCCGCGAGGCGACGCAGCCTGCATTCAAAGGCGCGTTAGGCCGCCTTGCGGTTCTTGTTTGCGCCTTGCGCCAAGACCGAGACGTGATCCCACTTTTCCCAAGTGGCGATGCGGTTGGCGTATTCCTGCTTGATCATCGGCAGGCCGCCATCACCGAAGAAGACCCGAAGCGGCGGCTCGGCCGCATCGACGATGGCGAGCATCGCAGGCCCGGTGGCCTCGGGATCGCCGGCGACGGCGCGGCTGCGGCGTTCAGCCATGGCCGCGCGGGCGGGCGCGTAAGCCTCCATCGCTTTCGACACCTTGGCTGACGGTCCCGCCCAGTCGGTTGAGAAACCGCCCGGCTCGACCAGCGTGACATGGATGCCGAACTGCGCGACCTCCAGGCTGAGCGTCTGGCTGAAGGCCTCCAGCGCCCATTTCGAGGCATGATAGAGGCCGAGCGAGGCAAAGGCGTTGACGCCGCCGATCGACGAGATCTGGATGATATGGCCGGAACGCTGCGCGCGCATGATCGGCAAGGCGGCCTGGGTCACCCAAAGCGCGCCGAACACATTGGTCTCGATCTGGTCGCGAGCTTCCTGTTCGCTGACTTCTTCGATGGCGCCGAAATGGCCATAGCCGGCATTGTTGATGACGACGTCCAAGCGGCCGAAACGTTTGTGCGCCTCGGCGACCGCGGCGTCGACGGCCTGCTTGTCTGTGACGTCGAGTTGGATGGCGGCGACGTTGTCGCCATATCTAGCGACGAGATCGGCGAGGGTGCCGGCATCGCGGGCAGTCGCGGCGACACGGTCGCCTCGGGCGAGTGCCGCCTCGGCCCAGACGCGGCCAAAACCCTTCGACGATCCGGTGATGAACCAAACCTTGTTTGCCATGATCTAAGATCCTTGCCCGTACGGGCCGTGATTTTGGGATAAACGGAGGCTTCTCCGTTTTTGCCATATACGGCGCCTTCGGCGATTTTCCAGAGGCGAGTCAGAATCTTTTTGGAGCGAGGCGTCCAATCGATCAGGGATAGCGCACTGCGCTCGACCAGGCCGGGTCCTGGTGCTTCTGCCAGTAGAGCGCCATCAGGCGGTCGGTGATCGGCCCGACCTTGCCGTCGGCGACCGGAGCGCCGTCGATCGTCGTCACCGGCATGATGCCGCCCGCGGTCGAGGTGATGAAGACCTCGTCGGCGGCCTTCAGGGCGGCCACGCCGACATCGGCCTGGACTGCGGAAAGCCCGGCTTCCGCGCAGAGGTCGAAGACGGTGCGCCGGGTTACGCCGGGCAGGACGCCGACGGCCGGCGTCGACAACCTGCCGTCCTTGACGCAAAACACGTTGAAGCCTGGGCCTTCGGCGACATTGCCGTTGAAGTCGAGGATCAGCGCGGTCTCGGCGCCGCGGTCATAGGCATCGTAGAGACCGCGAACGAGGTCGAGCCAGTGGTAGTTCTTGATCGACGGGTCGATCGAGGCGGGCGGGATGCGCACTTTGTCGCTGATCGCGACATGCAGGCCGCGGCGCAACTGCTCAGCATTGGCGACCGAGCCGAACGGCACCGCGAAAGCCATGAAACGGTTCACTGCCTGGCGTGGATCGCGGCTGAAGGTCGATGAAGTGCCACGCGTGCACAGCATCTCGACATAGGCCGCGCGATGGCCGGACAGCGCCACGCAATCGTGCAGGATCTCGGCCACAGCTTGCCGGTCGAACGGGATTGTCATGCGCAGCTTCTCCAGCCCGCCGAAGAAGCGGTCGAGATGCAGGTCCAGCCGGAAGAAACTGCCGTCCCAGACATGGACGGTGTCGTAGGTGGCGTCGGAATGCAGGAAACCCCAGTCCAGCACCGAGATCTTGGCCTGCGACATCGGCAGATACTGGCCGTCGAGGAAGGCGACGCCATCCGGATAGGCGTGCGGATCGATGTGGCGGTCCGAGAGAGCGGGGAGCGCTCCGGTGGCCCTCCAGGCAGTGGTCTGGCTCATGGCATTCGTCCTTGCTCGATATGGCGGGAGCAGGCTAGCGCGTTGCCTCAAATGAAATAGAGCCAGCCCACGGTGCTGTTTGGCCTCGCCAGAGGCGCGGGCGGCGCGGACAGCGTGCCACCCGGCATCGCCTCATTCCTCCTCGTCGTCGGATTCCAGCAGGCGTGTGGCGCGCCAGCGGGTCAGCACGATGTTGGTCTGCTCGATGACGAAGAAGCGCGCGGAGTCGCGGTCATAGCCCTCGGCCAGCAGCTTCTCGTAGTCGGTATGGACGTGGCGGATATGGGCGATCGTCGCCAGCCAGACCGAGATCGACGCCGGCAGATTGTGCAGACGTGCCGAGCCGGCGTCGGCGCGGATCTTTTCTATGTCGGCGTACGGCGCCAGCGGCAAGAGCGTGGTCAGCGCCTTGGCGATGGCGCGGCGGCGGTTGGTCGGTGCCTTCATCGCTCGTCGCGTCCAGCAATGACGGCCTCGGCAAACGCATCGGTCGAGGCGAAATAAGGTTTGACGTCGATGACCGGCGTGCCGTCGAGCACGTCGATGGCGTCGAGTTCGAGGCGTCCGGCCTCGATGTCGAGGGCGACGAGCCTCGCCACATGCAGCCCGACCGGATTCGGCCGGGCAGGGGAACGCAGCGAAAAAACGCCCTTCGGCTCAACGGCATGGCGGGGTTTCTGCACAATCAGATTCCGCGGCGCCCGATCAAGCCAGGACAGGATGACGACATGGCTGGCGCGGTCGAGGCCTGCCAGGCCCTCGCGATAAAGCGGGTCGATCGTCAGCACCGCCGCCTGTCCCGTCTCGCGGGCGGCCCGCATGTTCTTCGGGCAGGTCTCGCGGCTCGTCCATGGCGAGGCGATGCGGCCGATGAAGACGACATGGCCATCCGCCGGCATGGCGGCCGGATCAGATTCCAAAAGTCTTTCGCCCTCGCGCGCCTCGAACATGGTTCTCGCCTCGTTCATCCGAAAACCGGTTTCCGCCTGTGGATCATGCATGCGTCATTTTCTTGTCCGGAAGCGACATTGGTCTTGCATGGTCGCCAAAATCGACATAAACATATGTTTATATCTTTTTCAAAGAGAAACACTCATGCATGTTTCGCTCGACACGATGGTGGACACCCTCAAGGCGGCGGCCGAATCCAGCCGGCTGCGCATCCTGGCGCTGCTGTCGCGCGGGGACCTTACCGTTTCCGATCTTACCGAAATTCTCGGCCAGTCGCAGCCGCGCGTTTCGCGCCACCTGAAGCTGCTGCTGGAGGCGGGACTGATCGGGCGCTACCAGGAGGGGTCGTGGGCCTTCTTCCGCCTGTCGGATACCGATGCCGCGCGCGATTTCGTGCTGCGGCTGGTTTCCGGCATCCGCGGCGCCGACCCTCAGGTCGAGCGCGACCTCGAGCGGTTGGCCGCGGTCAAGCGCAAGCGGCAGGACCGCGCCGCCGAATATTTCTCCGAGAATGCCGCGAGCTGGGATCACATCCGCTCGCTGCATGTGCCGGACCGCGCCGTCGAGGCAGCGCTGCTCAAGCTCGTCGGCAAGCGGCCATTCCAGTCGATGCTCGACCTCGGCACCGGCACCGGGAGGCTGCTCGAGATCTTTTCGCCGCTCTACCGGCGCGGCGTCGGCATCGACATGTCGCGTGAGATGCTGACGGTAGCGCGCGCCAATCTCGACAAGGCGGGCATCGCCAATGCGCAGGTGCGGCAGGGCGACATCTTCGCGCCGCCGGTCGAGCGCGACGCCTTCGATCTGGTCACCATCCACCAGGTGCTGCACTATCTCGATGACCCCGCCCGCGCCATCCGCGAGGCGGCCAGGCTGCTGAGGCCGGCGGGCCGGCTGGTGATCGTCGATTTCGCGCCGCATACGCTGGAGTTCCTGCGCGACCAGCATGCGCATATGCGGCTCGGCTTTTCCGACCGGCAGATCGCCGAGTGGTTCGCCGAGGCGGGTCTCGCGCTCGAGGAGAGCCAGGAATTCGAGCCGCGCGGCCAGGCCGAGGCCAGGCTCACCGTCAAGCTGTGGCTCGGCCGCGACCGCCGCATGCTGATCGCCGATCCTTCCAATGACAGCCAGCAGCTGAGGGAAACCGCCTGATGAACCAGTTCCGTTTTTCCCGTCGGCCCGACATTGGCGACAAGGTCCGGGTTTCGTTCGAGTTCTTCCCGCCGAAGACGGACGAGATGGAAGCAAGGCTGTGGGACACCGTCACCCGGCTGGAGCCGCTCAAGCCGAAATTCGTGTCGGTGACCTATGGCGCCGGCGGCTCGACGCGCGAGCGCACCGCCCGCACGGTCAAGCGCATCCTCAACGAGACGACGCTGACGCCGGCCGCGCACATGACCTGCGTCGACGCCGCCCGCGATCAGGTCGACGCCGTGGTGCGCGAATTCGCCGACATGGGCGTCACCCGCTTCGTTGCGCTGCGCGGCGATCCGGCCGCAGGCGTCGGCACCGCCTACAAGCCGCATCCCGAAGGCTATGCCAATGGCGCCGAGCTGGTCGGCGCGATGAAGAGCGCCGGCGATTTCGACATCTCTGTCTCTGCCTACCCGGAAAAGCATCCGGAAAGCCCCGACTTCGCCACCGACTTCGACATGCTGAAGCGCAAGGCCGACAATGGCGCGACGCGGGCGATCACCCAGTTCTTCTTCGACAACGATCTCTACGAGCGCTATGTCGAGCGGGCGCGGCGGGCCGGCATCTACATTCCGATCGTGCCGGGCATCCTGCCGGTGCACAATTTCACCCAGGTCGCCAATTTCTCGGCGCGCTGCGGCGCGCTGGTGCCGGCCTGGCTGGCCGAGCGTTTCGAGGGATTGCAAAACGACCCGCAGACGCATGCGCTGGTGGCCTCCGCCGTGGCCGCCGAGCAGGTGCTCGACCTCGTCGAACGTGGCGTGAGCGACTTCCATTTCTATACGATGAACCGCGCCGACCTGGTCTTTGCCATCTGCCATATGATCGGCATCCGCTCGCATGAAGCGGAAGCGGCGGGCTCGGCGGCGGCCTGATTTCTTCGCATCGACGTGAAATGCAAAAGGCCGGGTGAAAACCCGGCCTTTCGAAATTGGTTTGACTGTCAGCTGGTGCTTTCTTCCGCTCTGGCGGTTACGGAAGAACGCCTATGATAAGGGCGCCGATGAATGCGAACGCTGCACAAATCATCAATGCGTTGATTGGCCTCGTCAGTCCCATGTCATAGCCTCCTCTTAAGAGCTATGGCAGGAGTCTAGGGTCATTTGTGCCACAGGCAAGCGGAAAATATGCTGCAATGCGACGTGATTGTGGAATTTGCGACCTGGGTGTTACCGTTAGGCATTGAAACTCTTCGGCAAAAGCCGGCTCAAGGCTTGTGAATAAATTGTGGCGGACCTGCGGCGGAAGCGGGGCATGGCAGCGCTACCAAGGTCGACTCGGAATGCCCAACTGCGTCGACACTCGGTTCGGAATGCGCGGTGCGGGAGCCAACCAAACTACCTGGATCGCCCATGCGTCCAACCGAACAACCAGCGTCAGCGTTGGCCGAACAGGCGTCCGTCGATGGTGACGAGGCCCAGACCGATCAATGCCATGCCGCCCATTTCGAACAGTTCGAGCCGCTCGCCAAGGAACAGGAAACCGAGCAGCATGGCGCTGACCGGCACGATCAGCGTGACCAGCGAGGCATTGGTCGCGCCGGCCGAGGCGACAAGGTTGAAATAGAGGATGTAGGCGAAGGCGGTGGAGAGCAGCGCCAGCCCCAGCACCGCCGCCCAGACCGGAGCAGAGGCCGAGAACAGGCCGGCCGGGCCGTAGGTGGCGAGAACGACCGGGATCATGATGATGGTCGAAGCGGTCAATTGTCCGGTGGCGATGACCGGCGAGGGCACGCCCTTGAAGCGGCGGGCAATCATCAGCGCGATGGCGTAGGACAGCGAGGCGCCTATCAGCGCGAATTTCGCCCAGACCGGACCGCCGAGCCCGGCAAGCAGGCCGGGACCGATCATCACCGCCGTCCCGGCGATGCCGAGCGCGATGCCGGCAAGCTTGTTCCAGGATAGTTTTTCGTCTGATGTCAGCGCATTGGCGAGGACCAGGGTCCAGAACGGCGTGGTGGCGTTGAGCACCGAGGCGACACCTGCGCCAAGCTCTGTCTGGCCGGCGAAGATCAGCGAGAAGGGAACAACGTTGTTGGCAAGCGCCAGCAGCAAAAACAGGCCGGCATGCGGGAAGGCGAGGCGGAAGGAAGGGCCGCGCACCGCCAGATAGAGCTGGAGCGCCGCCGCTGCGATGGCGACCCGGAACAGCACCAGCACCAGGGGCGACAGCTCCGAGACGGCGATGCGGGCGAAGAAGAACGAGCCGCCCCAGATCGCACCGAGCAAAAGCAGTTGTCCCCAGTCAGAAAGCGTCATCGGTCCGCGTGTCGCGGCGGCCGTGGCTGTTGTCGCCATGTCGTCATCCTCCGGACCGGCCGACATGAGCGGCCTGCCAAACTCCGTTCAAGTCATATCCGCCTGCACCGCAAGGGCCACCCGAAACCTGACCGATGGCCAAGCGCCTCCGGCAACCGGCGTAACTCAGCAGCGGTAATGGATGGAGACACAGAATTGTTTTCTTTAGCCGCTAGCTTGGATTAATTGTGCACAGCCTAGTTCGAGGGATTCGTCCATGCAGCGATTCGAGAATGCCCGCGAGGCGGCGCTGGCGCTTCGTCCGGACGATCCTGTCTATTGCTTTCGCCCGCAGGTGTTGAAAGCCGACGCCGTGCAGTTCATGGGCATGTTTCCCGGCAAGACCGCCTATGCGGTCAAGACAAATGGCGAGCAGATCGTGCTGAAGGCGCTGGTCGAGGCCGGCGTCACCGCCTTCGACGTGGCTTCGCCCGGCGAGTTCGCAGCCGTGCGCGCCGTCTCGTCCGATGCCGAGATGCTCTACATGCACCCGGTCAAGGCGCAGTCCGATATCAAGCTGGCGCTGGAGAAATATGGCATCCGCGTCATCTCGCTCGACCATGAGGACGAGATCACCAAGCTGACCAGGGTGGTGCGGGCGCTGGACATCGATCCCGGCGCCATCACCGTCTTCGTGCGCATCCAGACGAAAGGGTCGGCGGCCTACGAATTGTCGAAGAAATTCGGCGCCGGTCCGGCCTATGCGGTGGAGTTGGCCGAGCGGCTCAACCGTACCGGCTACAAGGTGGGGCTCTGCTTCCATGTCGGCAGCCAGATCGAGGACCCCGACACCTACGAGCGGGCTCTGGCTTCGGCCGACTGGGTGCGCAACCGGGTGACCTTCGACATTGCCGGGCTCGACGTCGGTGGCGGCTTTCCGGCCGAGTATGGCCATGATCCCAACCGAAAGCTGGTCGAGATGCCGTCGCTCGGCCAGATCATGTCGCGGCTGGCGGGCGACCTGAAGGAATATCAGTTCGATCAGATGCCGCTGGTGGCGGAGCCGGGGCGCGTGATCGTGGCGCGCTGCCTGTCGCTGATCGTGCGCGTGCTGTTGCGCAAGGGCAAGCGGCTCTACATCAATGACGGTATCTGGGCGTCGTTGTCGGATTCATGGACCGGCAAGATCACGCTGCCGGCGCGCTTCATTCCGGATCCGGCGATCCGCTCGCGCAACGGCGAAGAGAAGAACATCGTGCCGTTCAAGGTCTGCGGCGCGACCTGCGATTCGGTCGACATCCTGTCGAGACCGTTCTGGCTGCCGGAAACGGTCGACACCGGCGACTGGATCGAGATCGGCCATATCGGCGCCTACTCACTGTCGCTGCGAACCCGCTTCAACGGCTTCTTCCCCGACACTTTCGTCGAGGTGACGACACCCTTCGACGAGGGCGATGTGCCGCAGGGCTTCGCCAGCCTTGAGACGATGGCGGATTGAAATCCGTTGGAGATGTGGCCTACCAGCCGATCATCCTTACGAAATTGTCGAATTTCTCGATGCCCAGTGGCGCAGGATAGCGTCTGCTGAATTCGGCCGCCTTGAAGGGCTTTGAAAAGTAGGTGAATTCCCACTCACGATCGTCGGGGAGGTAGTCAACGCGCAGGTTCTCGCGATTGAATTCAATGGGATTGTTCACGCTGATGACCAGCGTGTGCATCGAAGTGAAAGCGTAGAACCTGCCCTCTGCATATGCGGAGCGGATGTGGCGAATGAGATCGACCAAAGGCTGTTGATCGAACGATTCTTGGGTGAGTGAGGCGTAGAACACCTCGATGTCACCCCACGGTTTCGGAGGCGCGGTAATCGGCGTGTAGCTGTTCTTTGGGTCGAAGCCGCTCATGCACTGCTTTCACGTGCTCGCGCCAGCGATTACAGTCTCGCCAGAAGCTCCGGCGTCGGCCAGCCGTCTACTGGCAGGCCAAGACGCATCTGCTCCTTGCGGATCGCCTCGCGGGTGTTGGTGCCGAGGATGCCGTCCACCGTGCCGACGTCATAGCCCTTGGCCTCGAGCTTGGTCTGCAGCGCCTTCATCTGGTCGCCGTTGAGGCCGGGCTCGGGGTTGCGCGGATCGAGCTGCGGGGCGCCAGCCAGCCGGGCGGCGAGATTGGCCGCGGTCAGCGCATAGGTGAAGGACTGGTTCCATTCGAGATAAACGTCGAAATTGTCGTAGGTGAGGAAGGCCGGTCCCTTGCGCCCCATGGGCAGCGCCAGCCCGGCCTTGAGGCCGTTGTCGACGATCGGCGTGCCATCCGGGTTGGTGACACCCCAGCCGGCCCATTGCGACAGCGGCAGCTTGTTGGTGCGGCCGGTCTGGTCCCAGGGCATGTCGTCAGGCACGCGGACTTCCTCTATCCAGGGCTGGTCACGCTTCCAGCCGCGCGACAGCACCTTGTTGGCCGTGGTCATGATCACGTCCGGCACGCTGCGGCGCAGGTCGACGATGCCGTCGCCGTCGCCGTCGACGCCGCGTGCAAGGTAGTCGGTCGGCAGGATCTGCGTCTGGCCGATCTCGCCGGCCCAGGCGCCGGTCACGTCGGCCGGCAGCACGCCGCGGTCGATCAGCGTCAGCAGCGGCACGAGCTGAGGCCGGAAGAGCTCGGGGCGGCGGCAGTCGTGGGAGAGCGTCACCAGCGCGCTCAACGTGTGGAAATCGCCCTGGACGGCGCCGAAATCGGTCTCGAGCGCCCAGAAGGCAGCGATGACGGGCGCCTGCACGCCGAATTCCTGGTCGGCGCGGGCGAAGACGTCGGCGTATTTCTTCAGATTGGCCGCGCCTTGTTTCAGCCGGTAGGCCGAGATCATGCGGTTGGAGAATTCGGTGAAGGTCTGGGTGAAGACACCCTGGGCGCGATCGCGCGCCAGAACCTTGTCGTCGAGGCTAGCCTGTTCCAGCGCCTCCAGGCCGACGGCGCCAACGCCGGCCGCCTTGGCTTCCGCTGCCACGCCCTGCTTCCAGGTGTTGAAATCGTCACCGCATTCCTGCGCCGCCGCCGGCCAGGCAAGAACGCCGACAACCAGCGCTGCCAAGATTTCAACACGCAATCGCATCGCTTCCCTTTCGAAACCGGCGCATACCCCGCCGAACCCGAACCGGTTCTGGCCAGGACCATGCGTGATTCAAAACTCAGGAGCGTCCTCGGGCACCCGCCTGGTACGCCGCTCCGGACTGCCAGCAGCTCAATACATCGCCGCTGGTCGTGTCGAAAAGCAGGCAGGAAGGCTTATGTCAACGGGTGTTCTGCCGCAGCCACTTGTTCCAGGCGGCTTCAGAGCCGTTGAAGACGTTGATGTCGGATTTGCCGGTCATGCCCGGAACGATGCCGGTTCCGGTATATTGCCAGAAGGTGAAAGGATGGCTGCCATACTTCTGGCGCGGGTGGCCGGCGACCGAGCGCAGCCAGTAAGGATAGCCGCGGAAGTTGGCCAGACCATTGTCGTCGAAGAAGTCGATCGAAGTGTAGATGATCGGCTTCCGGCCGTAGTGCCTCTCGACCATTTCGAGGAAGGTGGTCATCTCCGCGCGCACGGTGGCCGCGTCGGGCCGCGGCCGGCAGGTCGGCGATTTCGGGTTCCATTCCATGTCGAGCACCGGCGGCATCGCCGAACGGTCTTTCGGGACGTTGGCGATGAACCAGCGCGCCTGCGTGGCGGCGGGCGTGCAGAAATAGAAGAAATGATAGGCCGCGCGCGGGATTCCAGCGGCTCTCGTGCGCGCCCAATGCTCGTTGAAATACTCGTCGAAGCGGTCGCCGCCCTCGGTCGCCTTGATGAAGGCGAAGGAGATGCCGCTCGCCTTGGCCGCCGGCCAGTCCACCGATGTCTGGTATTTCGACACGTCGGTGCCGTGGATGGCGTAGTTCCATGGCGCGCCGCTGTCCCACTCATGCGGCTTGGAATCCTCGAAGCGCGGCGCGCGCACCGCAACCATCGGACTGCTGGAGGACATCACCGGCGTGAGGTCGTCAACGGTCGAGCAGGCGCCAAGCAGCGTCAGCATGATGAGGGCCGCAAGACGGCGCATCGCTACTCCTGAGCCGGGTTCAGCCGGCCGCTGATGGGTCGTTTCGGGTGGCCCCCTGGCCGTCCCCGCCGGACGATCACCCCACAGGACCGTCCGCTCTCTCCGTGATCGCCGATCATGGTTGATATTCGGTTGACGGCGCTCGACAACAGCCGCGATTTTGAGGCAGCAATGGCGGCAAATCGATGGCATAAAGCGGGCGCCACACGCAGGGGGAGAAATGCGGATCCTTGTCAAGACCGTCAAATGGCTGCTCGGCCTGGTCGTGCTGGCGATCGCCGCGCTGGTCGCCTGGCTCTATGTCTCGCCGCCGGAACTGATCCGTGTCGGTTCCGGCTATTCGGCCAAGATCGTCTGCTCGAACGTCTTCATCGCCGGGCGCGACGCCAACGAGGTGCTGGCCGTCGATGTCCAGGCGCCGGGCCATCCGTTGCTCGGGCTGATGAGAGTGTCGGTGGACAGGGAACGCGGCATGGTCTCGGCGGGCCTGTTCGGCGTGCTCGGCAGAAGCGTCGCCGTCGCGCGCGACGGGCTGGGCTGCGCTTCGGTACCGGACGGCAACACCGGCAAGGCGCGGCAGACGGCGATCTATGCCGAGCCGGCCGCGGCCAGACAGGATGCGTTGTGGCCGGAGGGCGAACGCGTTGACGCCTCGCAAAACCCCGAGATCGCGAAGATCGTCGATGACGCGGCCATGGCCGGCACCGGCATGCGGGCGGTGGTGGTGGTGAAGAATGGCCATATCGTCGCCGAGCGCTATGGCGACGGCTTTTCCGCAAGGACGCCGCTGCTCGGCTGGTCGATGACCAAGACGGTCAATGCCGCGATCGTGGGCACGCTGGTCAGGGACGGCAAGATGGCGATCGACAACAAGGGCCTGTTCACGCCCTGGAAGGCGGACGGCCGCGCCGCCATCAGCCTTGCCGACCTGATGGCGATGTCGAGCGGGCTGGAGTTCAACGAGGATTATGGCGACGTCGCCGACGTGACGCGCTTGCTCTATCTCGAGCCCGACATGGCGGGTTTCGCCGAAGCCAAGCCGCTGACTGGCGAGGTCGGCAAGGTTTTCTCCTATTCGAGCGGCACGGCGGTGATGCTGTCGCGGTTGTGGCAGGACGCGATCGGCGACAAGGCCAAGGCGCTGACCTGGCCGCGGACGGCACTGTTCGAGCCGCTCGGCATGCACAGCGCCGTGCTCGAAACCGACGAGCAGGGCACCTTTGTCGGCTCGTCCTATCTCTATGCCACGGCGCATGACTGGGCGCGCTTCGGTCAGTTCCTGCTGCAGGGCGGGGTCTGGAACGGCAATCAGGTCCTGCCCGCCGGCTTCGTCGACTGGATGCGGCAGCCGGCGGCGGCCTCGAAGGTCTATGGCAAGGGCCAGCTATGGATCGAAGGGCCGGGCGATGAGGAAAACCCCGGCGCCGGCGTAGCGGCGGGACTGCCCAAGGACACCTACTGGATGGAAGGCCATGACGGACAGACGGTCGCCATCATTTCCTCCGAGCAGCTGGTGGTGGTGCGGCTGGGGCTCACGCCAGCCAAGCTCGGCTATCGCCCGCAGACCATGGTGGGTGCGCTGGTGAAGGCGCTCAAATAGCTTGCCGAGGAGAGACCAAGGTTGGGCGTTTTAAGTGTCGGCGATGATCTGCCTGTATGGGGTGGCGGTAGGCGAATAATCTATTCGATCATCGAGTACGCGATCGGTACGATCGGTGAGAGACCTTACCTAACCACACTCAAGGAGAGCTTCGACCACGGTTACAATCATGCCGACCTGGGCGCATTGACCCGATATGAGTTAAGCGAATTTCGGAACGCTGCGGCAAGCTACGCGCGAAACATTCAATGGAAGCGTGAAGGATTCAAAGACTGCGAAGAGCTGATGCAGGAACTTCTAGACCTCGTCGATGCACGGCTGACACAACTCACGACGCATTGACGGACTTTCCGATGACGCCGAGCCACGCATAGCCGCGATAAAGCGTGCGGAAACGGAAGGTTGCGCCGGTTCGTCGAGATTCTGATTCCAGAACCTCGCGCAGCGATTGGCGCGGCTTGACGTGGAACTTCCTCAGCCAGCCGCGCAGCAGCGCCCGGAACCAGCGCGGCAGGCCTTCCTGCTGGCCGAAATCGACGACATGCAACGAGCCGCCTGGCGCAAGCGCGGCGAGCGCCGCCGAAACCGTCTTTTCCCAGCCCGGGATCATCGACAGCGAATAGGACACGAACACGCGGTCGAAACGCGCGACACCAAACAGTGCGCCGGCGTCGAAATCGGTGGCGTCGCCACGCGCCAGCGTGACGCGGCCGGACAGGTTTTCACGGGTGATGGCGGCTGCCGCCGTCTCCAGCATTTCCGCCGAAATATCGAGGCCGAAGAAGCGCGCGTCGGGATAGCGGCGGGCGGCGAGGATGATGTTGCGGCCGGTGCCGCAGCCGAGTTCCAGAACAGTGCCGCCTAGCGGCACGTCCAGCCCCAATATCAGCCGGTCGCGGCCGAGCAGATAATATTTGCGGGTGAGGTCATAGATGTGACGCTGCCAGCGATAGACACCGTCCATCAGCTCGGCATGGCTGGCCGGCAGCTCGGTGGTGCTCATCAGCGCTTCACATAGAGGTGGAAGCCGCCATAGATGGCCGAACGGTCGCGCGCCGAGAAGTCGCGCGAGGCCTCGTCCTCGTAGCTCCACTGGTCAAGCAGCGAATTGGAGACGCGGCCCGGCAGCAGGCTGGGCTCGGCCGCGGTGCGGAAAATGACGCGGGCGCCGACAGATGCGGTGCGGGTGATTTCCGCCCAGAGCGCGTTGAGCTGGTCGTCGGTCATCCAGTCCTGCGCGTCGAGCAGGATGAAGCGGTCGACGGAGCCCGCATCCTTTGCGGCGAGGAAATCGATCAGGTTGGTGTGGTTGATGGCGACGCGGTCGATATTGTCGCGGATCACCTTGTAGTTGCGCTTTTCGAGATAGGCGGGGAGCGCGGCTTCGCCGGGCTCGGGATAGCGGCGGGCAAAGGCCTGCCAGGCGAAATAGTTGGTATTCAGCGGAAAATCGCAGGCGAGCTTTTCCAGACGAGCCTTCAGCACGCTGGCCATCGTGCCGTCGCCCGACGTGATCAGCGAATCGTACTGCGCCGGCGGAATGCCAAGGCCGAACAGCGAAGCCTTGCGCGACGTCGCCCATTTCAGCAGCGGCTTTTCGAAAACCGGCGACAGCTCCTCGTTGAAGAAGCGGCGCTGCTCGCCGATGTTGCTGGCCTGCATGATGCCGGCAGGGTCGACGCCGAAGAATTTGCCGACGCGGTGGCCCATGGCGATGAACAGGCCGAGCAGGCCGGTCTGGTAGAAATTGCGGTCGAAGACCTCGATGCGCCGGCGGCCGCGCCAGTTCCGGCGCTCCCAGTAGTGGCGGCTGACCGGATCGAGATGCGGCGCGATGAAGCGGTCGTAGGCTTCCGAATTGTGGCTGGTGTCGGCGGCGCCGAAGAAGCGGAACAGGTCGCCCTGCGAGGGCAGGCGGCGCACCGCCTCGAGCTTCATGCGGTTCAGCGCGATATGGGCTGCGTTGAGGTCGACGGCGTCGATCCGTTCCGGCGAGCGCGTCAGGTAGGCGAGGATGTTGCAGCCGCCCGATGCGATGGTGACGATGCGGTGGCCGGCGCCAAGCTGCATGGCCTCCATGTCGACATCGGGGTCTTCCCAGATCTGCGGATAGACGAGGCCGGAAAACAGGAAGGCGAAGAGCCGCTCCGACATGCCGGCCTTCGACAGCGGGCGGTTCTGGTAGACAGCTTTTCCAACTTCCTTGCCGCGGCGAAAAACCAGATCTCCGGAAACGTCCGTCATGGCAAGGTGATTCCCCGTTTGTGTTGGCGCAAGCGGGTAGCGCAGGGTCATGACAGGCTGGTGACAGCCTGTTGACGCCAGATCAGGCCTTGCCAAACCCTCCCGGCGTCGGCGTCGTCAGGATGACGGCTTCGCCGGCGTCGAGCACGGTCTGGTCGCAGGCCTTCAGCAACTCGACGGCGCCATTGTTGCGGCGGACCTTGGTGGAGCCCGCCTCGCCATCGCCGCCGCCGTCCAGACCCTGCGGCGGCCGGTTGCGATGCGAGGACAGGATCGCGCATTCCATCTTTTCGAGGAAACGGATGGTGCGCCTTGTGCCGTCGCCGGCGCTCCATTTGCCCTTGCCGCCCGAGCCTTCGCGGATGTGGAAGTCCTCGAGCAGCACGGGGAAGCGCAGTTCCAGCACTTCCGGGTCGGTGAGGCGGGAATTGGTCATGTGGGTGTGGACGCCGGAGGTGCCGGCAAAGCCGCGGCCGGAATTCATCCGGCCGGCCGGCGAGCCCGAGCAGATCGTCTCGTAATACTGGTATTGCTTGTTGCCGAAGGTGAGATTGTTCATCGTTCCCTGCGCATTGGCCATCGCGCCCATGGCGCCGAACAAAGCGTTGGTGACATGCTGCGAGGTCTCGACATTGCCGGCGACGACGGCGGCCGGATAGGACGGTTTCAGCATGCAGCCGTCGGGGATGACGATGTTGATCGGCCTGAGACAGCCGGCATTCATCGGGATCATGTCCTCGACCATGACGCGGAAGGCATAGAGCACGGCGGCGCGGGCGACGGGTTCCGGCGCGTTGAAATTGTTCTTCTCGACCTTCGAGGTTCCGGTGAAGTCGACCGTTGCCTCGCGCTTTTGCCGATCGACGGAAATCCTGACCCTGATCACCTGGCCGGTGTCGGTGGGATATTCATAGTCGGAGGTGTCGGGCAGCCGTTCCAGCACGCGCCGCACGCTTTCGGCGGCATTGTCCTGGACATGGCCCATATAGGCCTCGACGACATCGAGGCCGAAATGCGCGACCATCTTGCGCAATTCGGCAACGCCCTTCTCGTTGGCGGCAATCTGCGCCTTGAGGTCGGCGACGTTCTGGTGCGGATTGCGGGCCGGGTAGGGGTGGTCGGTCAGCAGCGTCTCCAGTTCCTTCTCGCGGAAGCGGCCGCGATCGACGATGCGGAAATTGTCGAACAGAACGCCTTCCTCGTCGACCGTGGTGGCGAGCGGCGTCATGGAGCCGGGCGCGGTGCCGCCGACATCGGCGTGGTGGCCGCGCGAAGCCGCCCAGAACAGGATTTCCTTGCGCGCATCGTCGAACACCGGCGTCACCACGGTGATGTCGGGCAGGTGCGTGCCGCCATTGTAGGGCGCGTTCAAGGCGAAGACGTCGCCCGGATGGATGTCGCCTGAGTTCAGGCGGATGATGGTCTCGACCGAGCGGTCCATCGAGCCGAGATGCACCGGCATGTGCGGCGCATTGGCGACCAGCGCGCCATGGCGGTCGAAGACGGCACAGGAGAAATCCAGCCGTTCCTTGATGTTGACCGAATAGGCGGTGTTCTGCAGCGTCACGCCCATCTGCTCGGCGATCGACATGAAGAGGTTGTTGAAGACCTCCAGCATGACCGGATCGGCTTCGGTGCCGAGCGCTGCCTGGCGGCGCTTCTTCTCGGTGCGCCGCAACAGCACATGGTTCCTGGCGGTGATCTCGGCCTGCCAGCCCGGCTCGACGACGATGGTCTGGTTCGGCTCGATGACCAAAGCGGGGCCAGCGACCCTGTTGCCGGGCTTGAGCGCTTCGCGCCGGAAGATGCCGGCTTCGCGCCATTCGCCTTCGGTGAAGATTTTGCGCGTCCTGGAAGGGCCTGCGGCAAGATCTTCGGTTTCCGATTCACTTTCGTCGCGGCCGCCGCCGCCGGTGTCGGTGCCTTCGACACCGACGGTCTCGACGATCATCGGCTTGTCGTCATAGACGAAGCCGAACTGCGCCTTGTGAGCGGCTTCGAAATCGCGCCTGGCCTGGAAGATCGAGCCGTCGGCGAAATTCACCGGCAGCGCGGTATCGGTGCCGTCATAGCGGATCTGCAGGAGAGGCCTGGAGGCGACGGCGCCCTCGGCGATGCCTTGTACAGCGAGTTCGGCGATGACGGCTTTCTTCAACGTCGCGATGAGCGCGTCGATCGCCGTCCTGGACTCTTCGGCGAGCGGCTTGAGCAGCGCCTGCTGGCGCGAGGCGAACACCGACGACAGGCCGATGCCATAGGCCGAAAGCAGGCCGGAGAAGGGATGGATCAGCACAGCTTCCATACCGAGCGCATCGGCGACCAGGCAGGCATGCTGGCCACCGGCGCCACCGAAGCAGTTCAGGAGATATTCGGTGACGTCATAGCCGCGCTGCACCGAGATCTTCTTGATGGCGTTGGCCATGTTCTCGACGGCGATGGTGACGAAGCCTTCGGCGACCGCCTCAGGCGAGCGGCCATCGCCGATCTCGGCGGCCAGCGCGGTGAATTTCTCGCGCACAGTCGTTATGTCGAGCGGTTCGTTCTGGCCCGGTCCAAAAATCGCCGGGAAGAAGTCGGGCTGCAGCTTGCCGAGCATGACATTGGCGTCGGTGACGGCGAGCGGGCCGCCGCGCCGGTAAGCCGCCGGGCCGGGATTGGCGCCGGCGGAATCGGGACCGGCGCGGAAGCGGCCGGCCTCATAGTGCAGGATCGAGCCGCCACCGGCGGCAACGGTGTGGATGCGCATCATCGGCGCGCGGATGCGCACGCCGGCGACCTCGGTGTCGAAGGCGCGCTCGTATTCGCCGTCATAGTGAGCGACATCGGTTGAGGTGCCGCCCATGTCGAAGCCGATGACCTTGCCGAAGCCGGCGAGCTTCGCCGTCTCGACCATGCCGACGACGCCGCCGGCGGGGCCGGACAAAAGCGCGTCCTTGCCCTGGAACATGTCGGCGGCGGTCAGCCCGCCCGACGACATCATGAACATAAGGCGGGGGCCGGCGCCCAGTTCTCCTGCCACCCTTTGCACATAGCGCGACAGGATCGGCGACAGATAGGCATCGACCACGGTGGTGTCGCCACGGCCGACCAGCTTGATCAGCGGCGAGACCTCGTGGCTGACCGAGACCTGGCCGAAGCCGAGCTTGCGGCAGACTTTCGCCACAGCCTTCTCGTGGTCGGGATATTTCCAGGCATGCATGAAGACGATGGCGACCGCATCGATGCCATCGGCTTTGGCCTGTTCGATCGCAGGGCGGCAGGCGGCGATATCGAGCAGGCGTTCGACGCGACCATCGGCGCGCACGCGCTCGTTGATCTCGATGACTCGCTCGTAGAGCTGTTCCGGAAGAATGATCTCCTTGGCGAAAATGTCCGGGCGCGCCTGATAGGCGATGCGAAGCGCGTCGCGGAAACCCTTGCTGATGAGGAGGAGCACACGGTCGCCCTTGCGCTCGAGCAGCGCATTGGTGGCGACGGTGGTACCCATCTTGATGTCGCCGATCAGCCCGGGCGGAATGGCGGCGCCGGATTTCAGGTCAAGCAGCTCGCGAATGCCCTGGATGGCTGCATCCGCATAGGCTTCGGGATTTTCTGACAGCAGCTTGCGGGGATGCAGCCGGCCTTGCGGGTCGCGGCCGATGACGTCGGTGAAAGTGCCGCCGCGGTCGATCCAGAAGTCCCATTTTTCGGTCATCGCGGCTCCCGGCATTTTTCCTGCGTAATCTGGTGCTTGGCTTATCCTGTTAGTGCGCCATTCGGCGGCCGGCAATCGCCTGGATGATGTTACATGCGGAAATGCAACGTTACGAAACTCAAGGCCGGCTGATGCATTCCTGCTTCGGCTGCTCACCAGAATGTGAGCGCTTGTTGAAGGAGAGATATCATGAAGAAGCTCATTCTGGCGTCCCTTTCGGCGCTGGCGCTGCTAGGCGTTGCGGCGTGCAGCGACAGCGGCACCGACAACACCACCACCCAGAGCACCAATCCGCCGGCCGCCGAGGAGCCGATGAAGCCGGTCGCCCCGGCTCCTGACGCAACGAAACCGGCCGAACCGGCTCCGGCAGCACCTGCTGCGCCCGCGCAGTAATTCTTACGATCAAGCAGGCCGGCCTCGTGCCGGCCTGCTTCCTTTTCGAAGACTGGCGCCAAAGCTCCATGACCGAGGCGGGCGCCAGCGGCATAAGATGACCCAGACTGAATGGGCCTGCGGCACTGTCTGCGCTTGATAGCGGTGGCCGGTTCGCACTAAGAAGCCCTCATGTCGATTTGGGACCGCCTCGGCGACTTCATCGTTCGTGTCACCTCTTCAGCGTCGTCAGGCGTCGCCGATGTCGTCGAAGCCGTGCGGACGGTCTTCTCCGGCGATGCCGATCTGCGCCGCCGCGTCGCCTTTTCGGTGGCGATGATCGCGCTCTCGGCAAAGATGGCCAAGGCCGACGGTGTCGTGACCCAGGATGAGGTGCGCGCCTTCCAGGAAATATTCGAGGTGCCGCCGAAAGAGACGCGCAACGTGGCGCGGCTCTACGATTTGGCCAAGCGCGACGTGGCGGGCTTCGAGATCTACGCCCAGCGCATGGCGCAACTTTGCGGTTCCGGCCATGCGAACTGCATGATGCTGGAAGACATACTCGACGGCTTGTTCCATATCGCCAAGGCCGACGGACTGATTCATGAGCACGAAGGCCAGTTCCTGCACCGCATCGCCGAGATCTTCCGCATCGACGAGGCGCACTATCAGAGCATCCTCGCCCGGCACGTCAATCTCGGCGCCGGCGATCCCTATGTCGTGCTCGGCATCGAACGGGGAAAGCCGTTCGAGGAGGTCAGGAAGCGCTACCGAAAGCTGGTTTCGGACAATCATCCCGACCGGCTGATCGCGCGCGGCCTGCCGCAGGAATTCATCAAGATCGCCACCACCAGGCTCGCGGCGATCAACGCCGCCTATGAGATGATCGAACGGGGCCTCAGGCACGTATGAGCGGTTTCCTGCCCGACCAGCCGGGCGCCGAGGTCAGGGTATCGCCGAATTTCGGCCCGCGGCGCGAGACGCTGAAACCAGATATGATCGTGCTGCACTATACCGGCATGGCGACCGGTGCCGGCGCCGAGGCGTGGCTGTGCGATCCGGCTAGCGAGGTGTCCGCTCACTATCTGGTCCACGAAGACGGCCGCGTCGTGCAGATGGTGCGCGAAAGCGACCGCGCCTGGCATGCCGGCAAGAGTTCGTGGTTCGGACGAACGGATATCAACTCCAACTCGGTGGGCATCGAGATCGTCAATCCCGGCCATTCGCTGGGCTATCCCGGTTTTCCCAGGCGGCAGATCGATGCGGTGATCGGCCTGTGCGCCGGCATCGTGCAACGCCATTCCATTGCGGCGCAGCGCGTGCTCGCCCATTCCGACGTGGCGCCGGGTCGCAAAGTCGATCCGGGCGAGAAATTCCCCTGGAAGACCCTGTTTGCGGCCGGCATCGGCCATCTTGTGCCGGCGGCGCCGGTCAGGCGGGGCGCGGCGCTCAGAATAGGCGACACGGGGAGCGACGTCGAGGCGCTGCAGTCGATGCTGGCGCTCTATGGCTACGGTGCGGAGATATCCGGTGTGTTCGACCGCCAGACCGAAATCGTCGTCGAGGCCTTTCAACGGCATTTCCGGCCGCGGCTGGTCGATGGCGCGGCCGACGGCTCGACACTGCGCACGCTGCAAAGGCTGCTTGCTTCGGTAAAGGCAATCCCCGCCAAATAGTCCTTTTCGCGCCGCTAAATTACAATCTGTCACTTAAAGTGACTTGCGCCGCCTTCTTTGCCGCCAAATCGGCCGTCAAAGGCGATCCGTGCAATTTATCGGACGTCTAGCCTCCCGGATGTTTCGATATTGATTTGGTGTCGCCGTGTGAAGTTCTTCGCGCGGTTCTAACAGAACAGGACCACATGCAAAATTTGACCGTCTTGACGGCAGCCGTTGCTGCCGGTGTAGTGACTCTTGCCATCGGTGCCGCGAATGCCGCGCCCCAGAGCCTGCGGGCCGACAGCGGCTTCATCGCCGTAGCCAGCAAAACCACGCCGAAAGCCGCGGAGAGCCCGAAAGCAAAAAAGACGGCCACCGCAAAGGTGCAAAAGGTCGCCGCGGTGAAAACCAGGAAAGCGACTGCCAAGCGGCGTGTGCAGCGCAACAGGAAGACGATCGACCTCACGACCACCGCATCCATCCGCCCGAGCACCGCGGCAGAGTCGACGGCGGCGGCAGCAGTGGCAGACGGCGGACAGTACTCAGCGATCATCGCCCGCTATGCGGCGGCGGAAGGCGTGCCGGTGTCGCTGGCCAAGGCGGTCATCAAGATCGAGAGCAACTACCGGCCGAACATTGTCGGCAGCGCCGGCGAGATCGGCCTGATGCAGATCAAGCCGGCAACGGCACGGATGATGGGCTACAGCGGCTCGGTCAAGGGCCTGTTCAATCCCGACACCAACATCAAGTACGGTATGAAATACCTGGCCATGGCGCGGGGCCTCGGTGGCGGCACCACCTGCGGCACGATCCTGAAGTACAATGCCGGCCACGCCGCGACGCGGATGAACCCGGTGTCGGCCGCCTATTGCAGCAAGGTCAAGGTGCAGATGGCCGCGCTCGGCTCGCCAGTGTGACGAAGCGGGCATAACCCTGCTTTTTCGTTTGCGTTTTCAGGCGCGAACCCCTTTATACGCCTTGCCAGCTGGCCGGGCGGCCGCACCCGCGAAGCCGAAAGGCTGCGGGTGAGGAAAGTCCGGGCTCCATGGAGACACGGTGCCGGTTAATGGCCGGCGGGGGCGACCCCAGGGAAAGTGCCACAGAAAGCAAACCGCCGCGGCGTTCGCCGCGGCAAGGGTGAAAGGGTGGGGTAAGAGCCCACCGCGCGACTGGCAACAGGAGCGGCACGGTAAACCCCACCGGGAGCAAGACCGAATAGGGGCGGTGCGAGGGGAAACCCTCGAGGGCTGTTTCCGGCCTACCGCCCGGGTAGGTTGCGTGAGGCGCATGGCAACATGCGCCCAAGATGAATGGCCGCCACGTTCCCGCGCTGCAAGGCGCGGGGGCCATACAGAACCCGGCTTACAGGCCAGCTGGCAATTCTCTCCGCGGTATCGTCTTGAAATCCGTTGAGATCAGGGGGTTGCGCCGTTCGGCGCGCCTGTTTGCTCAGGCGCCAAGCCTGTCGAGCGATGACTCTATCGCTTGCCAGAGCTCTTCCACCGGTTCGCAGCCGATGGACAGCCGAATGAAGCCAGGCGGCACGGCGTCGCCTCTTTTGGAACGCCGTTCGGCCGAGGTGTGGACGCCGCCGAAAGACGTTGCCGCCTGCATCAGCGCGCAATTGTTGATGAAGTCCTCGGCCTTCTCCTCCGAGGCGAGTTCGAACGAGATCAGGAAGCCGAAGCGATCCATCTGCGCGCGCGCCAGATTGTGCGAGGGGTCGCCGTCCAGGCCGGGAAAGCGCAGGCCGCCGACCGACGTATGCTGCCGCAGCCGCTTGGCTATCACCTCCGCCGAGGCGCACATGCGGTCGAAGCGCACCTCCAGCGTTTCCAGGCCGCGATGCACCAGCCAGGCCTCGAATGGTCCGGGAATGCCGCCGGCCATCTCCCGCCAGGCCCTCACCTTGGCGACGATGTCCGGATTGCGGCTCGCGACATGGCCGAACAGCACATCGGAATGGCCGTTCACCGCCTTGGTGTCGGCGGACACGACGATATCGGCGCCGAGGTCGAGCGGACGCTGGCCAAAGGGCGTCATCGTCGTGTTGTCGACGACGAGGAGCGCGCCTTGCGCGTGGACGGCGTTGGCGACGGCAGCGATGTCACAGATATCCAGCCGCGGATTCGACGGGCTTTCGACAAAGACCAGCCGGTAACCGTCGAACCCTCCATCGAGGAAGGTTGGTGTAGGCCTCGTGTCGTAGGAGACGCCGAACGGCGTCAGGAAGCGATCCGCCAGCGCGCGCGTGGCGTGATAGCCGTCGGACGGCAGAAGGACGCGGTCGCCGGATTTCAGCAGCGCGAAAAACACAGCCGAGATCGCACCCATCCCCGATGGGAAGGCGAGGCACTGCGCATCTTCCAGATGACCGAGCGCGTGTTCGACGGCGCGCCAGGTCGGATTGTCGTAACGGCCATACTGATCGAAGCCCGCTTCCTCGCCTGGCGTGTGGAAGATCGAGGCCATGGTCAGCGGCAAGGGGATTGGGTCGCCCTTGGCGAAATCGCTGCTGCGCAAGTGGGCAAGTGTCGCAGCGCGGGACCTCGCGATTTCGGGCATGAGTTCGATCCTTTTGCTGAACGGCAATGGCAGCCGACGCTATGCGTGCCGGCGTTGCGCGGCAAGCTGGGTCCCTTGGGCCAGGCGGCTCTAAACGCTTCGTTAGGCTTAATAGACGATAAAGACCAGACGTGCCGTCAGCATGCTCTTCCTGGTTGTGGCGAGCGCGTTTGTGAAGCTCGTTCCCGTTGACGCCCATAGTACCCCATGATATCCCATTCCGATACCAAAGCCTTCGTTCCGTGTCAGGGTGAAGCGTACGCCAATCGGGCAGCCGCTGGGGCTGCGCGTTTGCGGGCCTTTGCCCTGTCGAACGGAGCGGAATTTCGGCAAGGGACGCGCTGCGACGGCGCGGACGGAATGATGGAAAGGGGTGCGGCGGCGGAAGCGGCTGTAACGCGTGATGGACCGGTTTCTGTCGAACACGGTGAGCAGGATCGACGCGAAGGGACGGGTATCCGTTCCGGCGCATTTCCGCGCTGTCGTGCAGAAACGCGGCTATTCGGAGCTCTATGCGCTGCGCTGCCTCGATCTTCCGGCCATGGATGTCGGCGGTCTCGATCTGCTCGACCGCTACGAGCAGCGCATCGCGCAGGAGGATCCCTTCCTGCAGACGGCGGACGACATGTCGTTCTTCTGCCATGGCGATGGGACCTTCCTGAAGCTCGATCAGGACGGGCGCATCACGATGACCGATTTCATCCGCGAGCACTCCGGCATTTCGGCGGAAGTGGCCTTTGTCGGCCGGGGCAATTTCTTCCAGATCTGGGAGCCGGGACGGCTTGCCGCCTACGGGGCGCAGGCGCGCGCCCGGCTGTTGCAGCTTCGGCAGGGGACGAAGCCTGGGGAGCGACCGGAATGATGGCGGGCCACGGCGATGATATCAACGCCGTTGGCGGACTGGTCCGTCACATTCCGGTCCTCCTTGCCGAAGTGCTGGAGGCGCTGTCGCCCAAAGCCGGCGATCTGATCGTCGACGGCACGTTCGGTGCCGGCGGCTACACCAAACGCATCCTGGCAAGCGGCGCCTCGGTGGTGGCCATCGACCGCGATCCCGATGCCATCGCCGCAGGGCGCTCGCTGGAGCAGCAATCCGGCGGCAGGCTGAGGCTCGTCCAGGCGCCGTTCTCGACGCTCGACGAGCACGTCGAAAGCGCCGATGGCGTGGTGCTCGACATTGGCGTCTCTTCCATGCAGCTCGACCAGGCAGAACGTGGCTTCTCGTTCCGTGCCGATGGGCCGCTCGACATGCGCATGGCGCAGGCGGGCCTGAGCGCCGCCGATGTCGTCAACAACTTCAAGGCGGGCGACCTTGCCCGCATCTTCGGCTTTCTTGGCGAGGAACGTCATGCCGGCCGCATTGCCCGCATGATCGAGAGCCGGCGCGAGAAGCGGCCGTTCGAGCGCACGCTCGATCTGGCGGACGCTATTGAAACGCATATCGGCCGCGCGCCGAAGGACAAGATCCACCCGGCGACCCGCGTCTTCCAGGCGCTGCGCATCTTCATCAACGACGAGCTCGGCGAACTGGCAAAGGCGCTGTTCGCGGCAGAGCGGGTCCTGAAACCCGGCGGGCGGCTCGTCGTGGTGACCTTCCATTCGCTGGAGGACCGCATCGTCAAGCGCTTCATCGCCGACCGGGCCGAGGCCGCGAGCGGCTCGCGCCATATGCCTGCGGCACAGGCCCGCCTGGAGACCTTCCGCAAGGCCGGCGGCGGTGTGACTGCGGGCGATGCGGAGATATCGGCCAATCCGCGAGCCCGCTCGGCCAGGCTGCGCGCTGCAGTCCGCACCGAGGCGCCGGCGCGCGCGGGCGACTTTTCGATTTTCGGCCTTCCAAAGCTTCCCGCCGTCGAACGGCCGGGGGAGAGGTGAGCACGTGTTTCGTACCAGCGACATAGTCCTGATCGCCGTCATGGTCTCGGCGGCGGCCCTGACCTACAAGACCAAGCGCGAGGCCGAGGAACAAATGGCTTCAGTGCAGAAGATCGAGGCGCAGATCCGCTACGAGGAGGACACGATCGATCTTTTGAAGGCCGACTGGAGCCTGCTCACCCAGCCCTCGCGCCTGCAGAAGCTCGCCGAAATCTACAAGTCGCAGCTCGGACTGGAGCCGGTCAATGCGCGCCAGATCGTCAACCTCGACGATCTGCCGGCAAAGCCGGTCACCATCGAGGACCTCTCGTCGCAGCGGCTGGGCGGCATGGCCGACAATTCCGACAAGGGGCCCAAGGGGGCCAAGGACCCGATCGTGACCGGAGGCATCGTGCAATGATCGCCCGGTTCTCGATGCTCGCAGGACTGCTGAGGCGCCGAAAGCGGCAGGGCGACGACGGCTCGATCGTGGTCGACGGCGCGCGCAAGGCAACCGGCGGCAGGGCCAAGACCCGCATCGTGATGACGATGGCGGTGTTCTTCGGCATCTATTCGGCCATCGCCGGCAGGCTGGTCTATCTCGGATTCCAGAGTCCCGACATGTCGGGCGGCCCGCAGAACCGCGTGACGGCCTCCCGGCCGGACATCGTCGACCGCAATGGCGAGGTGCTGGCGACCGATATCAAGACGGCCTCGCTGTTTGCCGAGCCGCGCCGCATCGTCGACGCCGACGAGGCGATCGAGAAGCTTGCGACCGTGCTGCCCGAGATCGACTACGAGCAGACCTACCACAAGCTGAAGAGCGGTGCCGGCTTCGTCTGGCTGCAGCGGCAGCTGACGCCAAAGCAGCAGGCCGATATCATGCAGCTTGGCATTCCCGGTTTCGGCTTCCGTACGGAAAAGCGCCGCTTCTATCCGAGCGGCGAGACCTCCTCCTACATTGTCGGTCTCACCAACATCGACAATCAGGGCATCTCCGGCATGGAGAAATATATCGACGACCAGGGTCTGACCGACCTGCAGGCATCGGGTCTGGCGGTGGCGAGGGACCTGAAGCCGGTGCAACTGTCGATCGACCTGCGCGTCCAGAACGTCGTGCGCGACGAGGTGGCCAACGGCATGGAGCGGTTCCATGCGATCGCGGCGGGCGCCGTCGTCCTCAACGTCAAGACCGGCGAAGTGATGGCGATGGCCTCGGTGCCGGATTTCGACCCGAACAATCCCTACAACGCCCAGGACAAGGACCGGCTGAACCGCATGTCGGCCGGCCTCTATGAAATGGGCTCGACCTTCAAGAGCTTCACCACTGCCATGGCGCTCGATTCCGGTAAAGTGACGCTCGAGAGCCGGTTCGACGCCTCACGGCCGATCAGGATCGGACGCCAGACGATTCACGACTTCCACAGCAAGGGGCGTGTGCTGTCGGTGCCGGAGGTGTTCATCTACTCCTCCAACATCGGTTCGGCCAAGGAGGCGGAGGCCGTCGGCATCGAGGGCCACCGCGAATTCCTGCATCGCCTCGGCGTGCTCGAGAAGATGCAGACCGAGCTGCCGGAGGTGGCGCGGCCGACCGAGCCAAAGGTGTGGAAGCAGGTCAATTCGATCACCATCGCCTTCGGCCATGGCGTGTCGACCACCCCGCTGCAGACGGCGGTGGGTTGCGCCGCGCTGATGAATGGCGGCTTTCTGATCGAACCGACTTTCCTGCCGCGCACGGCGGAGCAGGCGATGGAAGTGGCCAAGAAGGTGGTTAGCGAAAAGACCGTCGAAGGCATGCGCTATCTTTACGCGCTCAACGCCGAAAAGGGGTCGGGCAAGAGCGCCAGGGTTCCGGGCTATCGCGTCGGCGGCAAGACCGGCACAGCGGAGAAGGTCGTCAATGGCCGCTACTCCAAGGAGAAGAATTTCAATGCCTTCGTCGCCGCTTTCCCGATGGACGATCCGCAATATATCGTGCTGACGATCGCCGACGAGCCGAAGCCGGAAAAGCCGGGCATGGGGGCGACCGCCGCCTCGAATGCGGGCGTCATGGCGGGGAACATTATCCGCCGTTCGGCCGCCATGCTTGGCGTGAAGCCAGATTTCAGCCATGAAAATGGTGCAACGCTGGTTTCCTATCAGTGATTCTTGGGGCGCGCCGGCAACTGCGCGCTATTTTGTTGCGATGAACGGGACTCGATGCAGCTAAAAGAACTAGCCGGTATCCTGCCTGTCGAGGGAACAGCTTCCCCCGACCTGGAGGTCACCGGGATTTCCTCGGATTCCCGCGCGGTCAAGACCGGCGTTGTCTTTTTCGCGCTCGCCGGCAGCAAGGCCGATGGCGCTGCCTATGCGGCGGATGCCGCCAAGCGCGGTGCCGCGGCGGTCGTGGCGGGCAAGGGGAGCCCGATTGCCGGACTGCCGGTCCCGGTCTTATCCGTCGACGATCCGCGGCTGGCATTGGCGCTGAGCGCCGCCCGCTTCTTCGGCCGGCAGCCCGAAACGATGGTGGCGGTGACCGGAACCAGCGGCAAGACCTCGGTCGCCGCCTTTACCCGCCAGATCTGGGAGCAGGCGGGCCTTGCCGCCGCCTCGATCGGCACCACCGGCGTCGTGGCCCCCGGCCGCAACGACTACGGCTCGCTGACGACACCGGATCCGGTGGCGCTGCACCTTCTGCTCAAGGAACTGGCTGATGCCGGTGTCACCCATGCGTCGATGGAAGCTTCCAGCCACGGCCTCGACCAGCGCCGGCTCGACGGCGTCAGGCTTGCCGCCGGCGGCTTCACCAATCTCGGCCGCGACCACATGGACTACCATCCGACGGTTGAGGACTATCATCGCGCCAAACTTCGCCTGTTCGACACGCTGCTGCCCAAAGGCGCGCCGGCCGTCATCTTCGCCGACGATCCGTGGTCGGAGCCGACGGTTGGTGCGGCGAAGGCTGCAGGGCTCGACGTGCTGACCGTTGGCCGCCATGGCGACTTCCTCAGGCTGAAGCGGGTGGAGCACGAGCGCCACCGCCAGCGGGCCGAGGTCGAGGTCGATGGCGTGCTCCACGAAATCGACCTGCCGCTGGCCGGCGATTTCCAGATCGCCAACGCGCTGGTTTCGGCGGGACTTGCCATTTCCACTGGAACGCCAGTCGCCAAAGCCTTGATGGCATTGGAAAAACTGAAGGGCGCTCCGGGCCGGCTCGATCTCGTCGGTACCACGGCAAATGGCGCGCCGGTCTATGTCGACTACGCCCACAAGCCGGATGCGCTGGAAAACGTGCTGGCCTCGGTACGGCCGTTCACGACCGGTCGGGTCATCGTCGTCTTCGGCTGCGGCGGCGATCGCGATCGCGGCAAGCGGCCGATCATGGGCGAGATTGCGACACGGCTCGCCGATGTCGTCATCGTCACCGACGACAATCCGCGTTCGGAAGTGCCGGAAACGATCCGCGCCGCGATCCTTGCGGCCGCACCCGGCGCCATCGAGATCGGCGACCGGCGCAAGGCTATCCACGAGGCGGTGGCCATGCTGCACGCCGGCGACACGCTGATCGTGGCCGGCAAGGGGCATGAGGAAGGCCAGACGATCGGCAGCGAAACGTTCCATTTCTCCGACCATGAGCAAGTCCGCGCGGCGCTCAGGGAGCGCGCCGCATGAGCTTGCTCTGGACCTCCGAGGCACTGGTCGACGCCATGGGCGGACGGCCCATCGGTGTCATGCCGCAAGGCATATCGGGCATTTCGATCGACAGCCGCAGCCTGCAGCCCGGGGATGCCTTCTTCGCCATCAAGGGCGAGACGATGGACGGCCATGACTTCGCCACCGCCGCCGTCAAGGCCGGGGCCGGCGTGCTGGTGGTCGCCGAAGGCAAGCTGCCGTCGCTGGGGCGGCTGACTGCGCCGATGATCGTCGTGCAGGACGTGCTGGCGGCGCTGGAAAAGCTCGGCGTCGCGGCGCGCGCCCGCTCCGGGGCCAGGATTATCGCGGTGACCGGCTCGGCCGGCAAGACGACCACCAAGGAGGCGCTGCGCCACGTGCTTTCGGCGGTCGGCACCGTGCACGCCTCGGCGCAATCGTTCAACAATCACTGGGGCGTGCCGCTGACACTGGCGCGGATGCCCGAGGATTGCGACTATGCCGTGTTCGAGATCGGCATGAACCATCCGGGCGAGATCCGGCCGCTGGTCAAGATGGTACGGCCGCATGTCGCCATCGTCACGCTGATTGCGGCCGCGCATCTCGGCTTCTTCCGCAACCTCGACGAGATCGCCCAGGCCAAGGCCGAGATATTCGATGGGCTGGAGCCGGATGGCGCGGCCCTGCTCAACCGCGACGATTCCCGCTGGAAGCTGCTCGACAAGATGGCGAAGACGGCCGGCGTCGAGCATGTCTACAGTTTTGGCGAAAATGCCCGCTCGACCTTCCGGCTGCTGAAATGCGAGCTCAATGCCGCCCATTCCGTCATCACCGCCAAGATCGACGGGCGGGAGATCGTTGCCCGCGTCGGCGCGCCCGGCCGCCACATGGTGCAGAATGTGCTGGCCGTGCTCGGCGCCGCGCAGCTGGTCGGCGCCGATCTCGACAAGGTGGCCTCGGCGCTTTCCGACCTCTCGGCCGAGCGCGGCCGCGGCAAACGCCACATGCTGCGCCATCCGAAGGGACCGATTACGCTCATCGACGAGAGCTACAACGCCAATCCGGCGTCGATGGCGGCCGCCATGGCGCTGCTCAACGCCACGCCGGTGTCGGGCGAGGGCAGGCGTGTCGCCGTGCTCGGCGACATGCTGGAACTCGGCAGCCATTCGGCGAAGCTGCATGCCGCCCTTGCCGAGCTGATCGTCGGCACCGGCACGCAAACCGTCTTTCTCGGCGGCCCCGAGATGCGGGCGCTCGCCGAGATACTGCCCAGCGACGTCAAGACCGAGTACCGCGCCGGCGCCGAGGAGTTGAAGCCGCTCTTGCTGTCGGCACTGCGGGCTGGCGACGTGGTGATGGTCAAATCGTCGAAAGGCATTGGATTTTCAAAACTGGTCGAGGCCTTGCTCGGCAAATTTCCGGCGCAAGCCACAACCATTGAACAGACCTAGGGGTCAGGTCCGGGGGACGGAATTTCATGTTCACATTGCTCGTCGATTTTGCGGACAAGATCTCTGTCTTCAACGTCTTCCGCTACATCACCTTCCGCACCGGCGGGGCGCTGATCACCTCGGCGCTGATCGTCTTCATCTTCGGGCCGACCATCATCAATTCGCTGAGGATCCGGCAAGGCAAGGGCCAGCCGATCCGCGCCGATGGTCCGCAGACGCATTTCAAGAAGGCCGGAACGCCGACCATGGGCGGGCTGATGATCCTGTGCGGCATCATCGGCTCGTCGCTGCTGTGGGCGAACCTGTCCAGCATCTATGTCTGGGTGGTGCTGCTGGTGACGCTCGGCTTCGGTTCGATCGGCTTCTACGACGACTATCTCAAGGTGACCAAGCAGTCGCATCTCGGCTTTTCCGGCAAGGCGCGGCTCGGGCTCGAATTCATTATCGCCGGCATCGCCGCCTGGGTGATCATGCATAACGGCCAGGCGCCGTTCTCGTCGTCGCTGACCTTTCCCTTCGCCAAGGAATTCATCGTAAATCTCGGCTGGTTCTTCGTGCCGTTCTCCTGCTTCGTCATCGTCGGCGCCGGCAACGCGGTGAACCTGACCGACGGGCTCGACGGCCTGGCGATCGTGCCGATCATGATCGCGGCCGCCTCCTTCGGGGTCATCGCCTATCTCTCCGGCAACGCGGTGTTCGCCGAATATCTGCAGATCCATTTTGTTCCCGGCACCGGCGAACTGGCGGTGGTGCTTGGCGCGGTGATCGGCGCCGGCCTCGGCTTCCTGTGGTTCAACGCGCCGCCTGCGGCGATCTTCATGGGCGACACCGGCTCGCTGGCGATGGGCGGCCTGATCGGCACAGTTGCGGTGGCGACCAAGCACGAGATCGTGCTGGTCATCGTCGGCGGCCTGTTCGTGGTCGAGATCCTGTCGGTCATCATCCAGGTCGGCTACTTCAAGATGACCGGCAAGCGCGTGTTCCTGATGGCGCCGATCCATCATCATTTCGAAAAACTCGGCTGGACCGAAAGCCAGGTGGTGATCCGCTTCTGGATCATCGCGGTGATCCTGGCGCTGGTCGGCCTGTCGACCCTCAAGCTCAGATAGGCAGCCGCTTGATCCCCGCCTCATCCTTCTCAGGCAAGCGCGTTTCGCTCTTCGGGCTCGGCGGTTCGGGGATCGCGACCGCGCATGCGCTGATCGCCGGCGGGGCCGACATCCTTGCCTGGGACGACAATCCGGACAGCGTCGCCAAGGCCGCGGCCGCCGGGATAGCGACGGGCGACCTGCGCGGCGCCGACTGGTCGCGCTTCTCGGCCTTCGTGCTGTCGCCCGGCGTGCCGCTGACGCATCCGAAGCCGCACTGGACGGTGGAACTCGCGCGCGGCGCCGGCGTCGAGGTCATCGGTGATATCGAGCTGTTCTGCCGCGAACGGATCCTGCGGGCGCCGACGGCACCCTTCATCGCGATCACCGGCACCAACGGCAAGTCGACGACCACGGCCCTGACCGCGCATATCCTGAAATCGGCCGGCCGCGACACGCAGATGGGTGGCAATATCGGCCGCGCCATCATGACGCTCGATCCGCCGGAAGAGCGACGGCACTATGTCGTGGAATGCTCCTCCTACCAGATCGACCTCGCGCCTTCGATCAATCCGACGGCCGGCATCCTGCTCAACCTGACGCCCGATCATCTCGACCGCCACGGCACCATGGCGCACTACGCCTCGATCAAGGAGCGGCTGGTCGCCGGCAGCGAGACGGCAATCGTTGGCATCGACGATTCCTGGTGCGCCCAGATCGCCGACCGGCTGGAGCGCGCGGGCAGGCCGGTCATCCGCATTTCCAAGCGCCTGCCGCTGACCGACGGCTATTTCGCCGATGGCGGCAACCTGATGGAAGCGGTGCATGGCCGCTATAGCCGCGTCGCCTTCCTGGAAGGCATAGGCTCGCTGCGCGGCCAGCACAATGCGCAGAACGCGCTGGCCGCCGTCGCCGCCTGCCTTAAGGTTGGGCTGGACCTCGGCGAGATCCAGGCCGGGCTCGAGAGCTTTCCGGGACTGGCGCATCGCATGGAGCAGGTCGGCCGCAAGGATCATGTGCTGTTCATCAACGATTCCAAGGCGACCAACGCCGATGCGGCGGCTCCGGCCCTGTCGAGCTTCAACCGGATCTACTGGATCGCCGGCGGCCTGCCCAAGGAAGGCGGCATCGAGCCGCTGCGCGGCTTCTTCCCGCGCATCGCCAAGGCCTATCTGATCGGCGAGGCGGCGCCCGCCTTCTCGGCGACGCTTGGCGAGGCGGTGCCCTACGAGATTTCCGGCACGCTGGCGGCGGCTGTCGAGCATGCCGCGCGCGATGCAGCCAATGACGATGGCGGCGAGGCGGTGGTGCTGCTGTCGCCCGCCTGCGCCAGTTTCGACCAGTTCAAGAATTTCGAAGTGCGCGGCGAAGCCTTCAGGCAAGCTGCGAGCGCTATAGATGGCGTGAAACCCATCGGAGGGGCACGTTGATGCAAAGCCGTCTCGACAAAAGTCCGGTAGCCACCTGGTGGTGGACGATCGATCGCTGGTTCCTGGCCGCGTTCCTGTCGCTGATGGGGCTGGGCATTGTGCTCTCCTTCGCGGCGAGCCCAGCGGTGGCCGAACGCATCGGCCTCGACAGCTTCCACTTCGCCACCAGGCAGATCATCTTCACCGTGCCGGCGCTCGGCGTAATGCTGGCCGTCTCCTTCCTGGAGGCGCGGCAGATCCGGCGCATGGCGCTGGTGATCCTGTGCATCATGCTGGTGCTGATGGTGGCGGTGCTCTATGTCGGCGTCGAGGTCAAAGGCGCGCGGCGCTGGGTGTCGCTCGCCGGCCTCTCCATCCAGCCGTCGGAATTCCTCAAGCCGGCCTTTGTCATCGTCTGCGCCTGGCTGTTCGCCGAGCACAAGCGCCAGCCCGACATTCCCGGCAATCTGTTTGCCCTGCTGCTGCTGGTCCTGGTCGTCTCGCTTCTCGTAGCCCAGCCCGATCTTGGCCAGACCATGCTGGTGACCGGCACCTGGGGCGTCATGTTCTTCATGGCGGGCCTGCCATGGCTGTGGATCATCGCGCTCGGCGTCACCGGCGTCAGCGGCCTGTTCGCCGCCTATACCGTGTTCCCGCACGTCGCCGCCCGCATCGACAAGTTCCTGACCGGCGAGGGCGACACCTTCCAGGTCGACATGGGGCGCGAGGCGCTGATCAACGGCCACTGGTTCGGCGTCGGCCCGGGCGAGGGCACGGTCAAGCGGGTCATTCCCGACAGTCATGCCGACTTCGTCTTCTCGGTCGCCGGCGAGGAGTTCGGACTGGTGATGTGCTTCTTCATCATGTCGATCTTCGCCTTCATCGTGCTGCGCGGCCTCAACACCGCGCTCAAGGAACATGACGACTTCACGCGCTATGCCGTTGGCGGGCTGGTCACTGTGTTCGGCCTGCAGTCAGCCATCAACATGTGCGTCAACCTGCAGCTGATGCCGGCCAAGGGCATGACGCTGCCGTTCATCTCCTATGGCGGCTCCTCGCAGATCGCCATCGCCATATCGATGGGCATGGTGCTGGCCTTGACGCGCAGGCGGCCCGAGAAGCGCAAGCAGATGGGCTTTTCCTTCCCGCATCGCGCCATGCCGGCGGAGTGAGATGTCGCGGGGTGTGATCCTTCTGGCGGCGGGCGGCACGGGCGGACATCTCTTCCCGGCCGAGGCGCTGGCACATGAGCTCAACGACCGCGGCTGGAAGGTGCACCTGGCCACCGATCATCGCGCCGAGCGCTATTCCGGCCAGTTTCCGGCCGTCAACATCCATCCGATCCAGTCGGCGACGCTTGGCTCGAAGAATCCGCTGGCGGTGCTGTCGGCCTTCTGGACGATCTGGCGCGGTGTGCGGCAGGCCTCGAAGATCATCGCCAGGATCAAGCCGGAGGCCGTCGTCGGCTTTGGCGGCTATCCGACACTGCCGCCGCTCTATGCGGCGACACGGCGCAAGGTGCCGTCGCTGATCCATGAGCAGAACGCGGTGATGGGCCGTGCCAACAGGGCGCTGGCCGGCCGCGTCGACGCCATCGCCGGCGGATTCCTGCCGGAGGACGAAAGCGCTGCCGGCGCCAAGACGGTGACCACCGGCAATCCGGTCAGGCCGCAGATCCTGGAGGCGGCAAAGACGCCTTATGTGGCTTCGGCCGGTGAGGAGCCGTTCCGCTTCCTGGTGTTTGGTGGCAGCCAGGGCGCGCAGTTCTTCTCCGACGCCGTGCCCGCGGCAATCGGGCTTCTGCCTGAGGCCCAGCGCAAGCGGCTGATGATCACGCAGCAGGCGCGCGCCGAGGACGTGGCCCGCGTCAAGGCGGCCTATGCCGCGCTCGGGGTCGAGGCCCAGGTGTCGCCTTTCTTCACCGACATGGCGGCGCGGATAGCGGCGGCGCATCTGGTAATGTCGCGCTCCGGCGCCTCGACCGTGTCGGAGATCGCCGTCATCGGCCGGCCGGCGCTGCTGGTACCCTATCCGCACGCGCTCGACCACGACCAGGCGGCGAATGCCGCCGCCCTTGCCGCGGCCGGCGGGGCCGAGGTGCATCCGCAATCCACGCTTTCCCCCGAGCGTGTCGCCACGCTGATCGGCGGGCTGATGCAGGACCCGGATCGGCTGTCGGCCATGGCCGCGGCGGCCCGATCGGCCGGAAAACCGAACGCGGCGCGGTTGCTCGCCGATCTGACAGAGGCTATTGCGTCGAAAAAAACCGTTTCGGATTTCAGGAAGGGGACGCAAGCATGAAGATGCCGCAGACGATCGGCCTCGTGCATTTCATCGGCATTGGGGGCATCGGCATGAGCGGCATCGCCGAGGTGCTGCACAATCTCGGCTACAAGGTTCAGGGCTCCGACCAGGCCGACGGCGCCAATGTGCAGCGGCTGCGCGACAAGGGCATCGAATGTTTCGTCGGCCACAGGGCGGAAAACCTTGGTGATGCCGAAGTGGTGGTCGTTTCGACCGCGATCAAGAAATCCAACCCCGAACTCAAGGCTGCGCGCGAGAAGCTGCTGCCTGTCGTGCGCCGCGCCGAGATGCTGGCCGAACTGATGCGCTTCCGGCAAGCGGTCGCCATTGGCGGCACGCACGGCAAGACGACGACGACCTCGATGGTGGCGACGCTGCTTGACGCCGGCGGGCTCGACCCGACCGTCATCAATGGCGGCATCATCAACGCCTATGGCACCAACGCCCGCATGGGCGATGGCGAATGGATGGTGGTCGAGGCAGACGAGAGCGACGGCACCTTCCTGAAGTTGCCGGCCGAAATCGCCGTCGTCACCAACATCGATCCCGAGCATCTCGACCATTACGGCAGCTTCGACAAGGTGCGTGAGGCGTTCCGCCAGTTCGTCGAGAATGTGCCGTTCTACGGCTTTGGCGTGATGTGCACCGATCATCCCGAGGTGCAGGCGCTGGTTGGCAGCATCGAGGACCGGCGCGTCATCACCTATGGCGAGAACGCGCAGGCCGACGTGCGCTTCACCAACCACCGCATGGATGGCGCCGCCTCCCAATTCGACGTGGTCATCCGCGATCGCAAGGGCCGCGGCCAGACGACGATCGCCGATCTGCGGCTGCCGATGCCCGGCCGCCACAACGTCTCCAACGCGACCGCCGCGATCGCCGTCGCGCATGAGCTTGGCCTTTCCGCCGAGGCAATCAAGAAAGGCCTGTCATCCTTCGCCGGCGTCAAGCGCCGCTTCACCCACACCGGCTCGTGGAACGGCGTCGAGATCTTCGACGATTACGGCCACCACCCGGTCGAGATCACGGCGGTGCTGAAGGCAGCGCGCAGCGCCACCAAGGGCCGCGTCATCGCGATCGCGCAGCCGCACCGCTTCACCCGGCTGCACGATCTGTTCAACGAGTTCTCGGTCTGCTTCAACGACGCCGACACTGTGATGGTGGCGCCGGTCTATGCGGCGGGCGAAGAGCCGATCGAAGGCGTGACGTCGGAGGCACTGGTGTCGCGCATCCGCGCCGGCGGCCATCGCGACGCGCGCTACATAGAGGGCCCGGCGGCGATCGCGCCGATCATCCGCGATCTGGCAAAGCCCGGCGACTTCGTCATCTTCCTCGGCGCCGGCAACATCACGCAATGGGCCTATGCCTTGCCCAAGGAACTCGGCGGGACGGCCTCATGATGCGCGGCCAGCCCCTGATCGACAAGCTTGGCGACCGGCTCGCCGGCCTGCGCGGCCGCCTCACGCCCAACGCCGAGATGGACAAGATCACCTGGTTCCGCGCCGGCGGGCTGGCGGATGCGCTGTTCCAGCCGGCCGACGAGGAAGACCTCGCCGCCTTCCTGCGCGCCGTGCCGGAAGAAATCCCGCTCACCATCGTCGGTGTCGGCTCGAACCTGCTGGTGCGCGACGGTGGCATCCCCGGTTTCGTCATCCGGCTTTCGGCCAAGGGCTTTGGCGAGGCGGAGGTGGTTTCGCCGACGACGATCAGGGCGGGCGCCGCCACGCCCGACAAGCGCGTCGCGGCTGTCGCCTATGAGGCAGGCATTGGCGGCTTCCACTTCTACCACGGCATTCCCGGTGCCGTCGGCGGCGCGCTTAGGATGAACGCCGGCGCCAACGGCGTCGAGACGCGCGAACGCGTCGTCGAGGTGCGGGCGCTCGACCGCAAGGGCAACCTTCACACGCTCAGCAATGCCGACATGGGCTATGCCTATCGGCATTCGGCGGCACCTTCGGGCCTGATCTTCACATCGGCGCTGTTCGAGGGGCATGCGGAAGACCAGGCAACGATCAAGGCGGCGATGGACGCGGTGCAGAACCACCGCGAGACGGTCCAGCCGATCCGCGAAAAGACCGGCGGTTCGACCTTCAAGAATCCGGAAGGCACCTCGGCCTGGAAGGAGATCGACAAGGCCGGCTGCCGCGGCCTGATGATTGGCGGCGCGCAGATGTCGCCGATGCATTGCAACTTCATGATCAACACCGGAACCGCGACCGGCTACGACCTCGAATATCTCGGCGAGACGGTGCGCGCGCGGGTGCTCGTAAACTCGGGCATCCGGCTGCATTGGGAGATCAAGCGCCTCGGCGATTTCCGACCGGGCCATGCGGTGCAGGAATTCCTGGGGCAACTCCTCTAGAGCCGTTCAGCGTTTCATGGAAACGCTGAACGGCTCTATCTCTGTGTTTTGACGCAATTCCGGACTGAAAACCGTTTCACACTTTTCCTGGAATTGCTCCGGGGCGTGCCGGCATTCAGGCGGCCGGCCCGACCTGGATTTCAGCGCACTTCAAGCGTGTGGCGAAGTTCATGTAATACATGAACTTCGGCGACCCATAGCGGCCCCCGGACCGTTGCTCCAAAGACTCAACAACACACTTTTCGCAACCGTTTTCGCGGAAAGTGAATCTCTCGGAATCATAAGGACTTGCCAGCGAATCAACTCTCTGATTCTCTGGCCTCAAGCGTTTCCTGATTTGAGTCGTTCGACGCGTCGGTCGCGTTTTCCGTCTGGGGGGGGCAACCTGCCGGAAGACTCGGACTCACTGTGCGGGAATGCTGGTGTGGAAATGTCAGTCGCGGCCCGCCGTGAGAGGGGATGACGGGAGATGAAGAGCAAGCATGTGGCCGTCCTGCTCGGTGGTTTTTCGTCGGAGCGGCCCGTGTCCCTGTCTTCGGGGAAGGCATGTGCGGATGCACTCGAGAATGAGGGCTACAAGGTCACCCGCGTCGACGTTTCGCGCGATGTCGGCACCGTGCTTGCCGCGCTCAAGCCGGACGTCGCCTTCAATGCGCTGCATGGCCCGTTCGGCGAGGATGGCACCATTCAGGGCATCCTCGAATATCTCGAAATTCCCTACACCCATTCGGGTGTGCTCGCTTCGGCTCTGGCCATGAACAAGGAGCTTGCCAAGAAGATCGCCAAGGCGGCCGGCGTTCCGGTGGCGGAATCCAAGGTGGCCAACCGCTTCGCCATTCAGAACAAGCATCCTATGAAGCCGCCCTATGTGGTCAAGCCGGTCAACGAAGGGTCGAGTTTTGGCGTCGTCATCGTGCACGAAGGGCAGTCGCATCCGCCGCAGGTCATCGGTTCGTCCGAGTGGAAATACGGCGAGACCGTCATGGTCGAGCGCTACATCCACGGGCGTGAGTTGACCTGCGCGGTGATGGGCGATGTGGCGCTTGGTGTCTGCGAGATCATCCCGACCGGCCATTCCTTCTACGATTACGATTCGAAATACGTGGCGGGCGGGTCAAAACACGAAACCCCTGCAAAAATTTCACCGAATATTTACCAAAAAATACAGACACTGGCGCTTAAGGCTCACCAAGCTATCGGTTGCCGGGGCGTCTCCCGGTCGGACTTCCGTTACGATGACCGTCACTCCGAAAACGGCGAGGTTGTCTGGCTCGAGGTCAACACCCAGCCGGGCATGACGCCGACGTCTCTGGTGCCTGAAATCGCCGCTCATGCGGGGCATTCGTTCGGCGAACTGTTGAGTTGGATGGTGGAGGACGCTTCGTGTCTGCGTTGAGGTGGGGACAGGGCAAGGGGGCTGGCGCCGGGCCGGCGCTGTTCGGTCTGCCATTGTCGTTCGACCATTTCGTGCTGCCGCGCATGCTTCGCCGGCCGGTGCGCGTCCTGGCGCGCCTTGGTGGCGGTGAGTTCGCGGCCCCGCCTTTCTCCGCGGCGATCCTTTCGGCTGTGCTGATCGGGTCCGGCAGCGCCTATGGCGCCTATCTTGGCGGGCAGATCGACGGCGTCGTCCAGGGCGTCACAGCGCGCACCGGTTTCGCGGTCGATCAGATCAAGGTCGTCGGCAACCGCGAAACCTCCGAGATCGACATACTGGATCGGCTCGAGCTCGACGGCTGGACCTCGCTGATCGGTTTCGATGCCGAGGCCGCGCGCGAGCGGATCAGGACGCTGCCCTGGGTCGAGGTCGCCGCGGTCCGCAAGGTCTATCCGCATACACTCGAAGTGCGCGTCGAGGAGCGTGAGCCTTTCGCGCTCTGGCAGCAGGGCAACTCGCTTTCGGTCATCGAGCGCGACGGCCAGATCATCGCCCCGTTCTCTGGTGGCAAGCAGGCGTTGCTGCCGCTGATCATCGGCACCGGCGCGCCGGCCAGGGCGCCGGACTTCCTTGCCAAGGTGAAGCGCTATCCCGAGCTTGCGGCGAGGGTCAAAGGCTATATCCGCGTCGGCGAGCGGCGCTGGGACCTTAAGCTGGAGAACGGCATCACGGTCAAGCTGCCGGAAGACGGCGAAGACCAGGCGATCGCCGCCCTGGTCAGGATGGACCGCGACAACGGGCTTCTGACGCGCGATATCGCGGCCGTCGACATGCGCCTGTCCGACCGCCTGGTCGTGCAGCTGACGCCGGAGGCGGCGACGCAGCGCGAAGCCGCGCTCAATGAAAAGCCGAAGAGCCTGACGAAGCGCAAGCCGGAGACGAAGATATGAGCTGGCTTGGCGGCAACAGCGATGCCTCCTCGCGCCGGTCCGGCACCTTGACGGTGCTCGATGTCGGCTCGAGCAAGGTTTGCTGCGTGGTGGCGAAGCTGAAGCCGCGTGAGGATGGCAAGCTGCTGCGCGGGCGCTCGCATCGCATCCAGGTGATCGGTATCGGCCACCAGAAATCGCAAGGCGTGAAGTCGGGTGTTGTCGTCGACCTCGACCGGGCCGAGCACGCCATCCGCCTTGCCGTCGACGCCGCCGAGCGGATGGCTGGGCTGACGGTGGATTCGCTGATCGTCAACATGACCGCCGGGCGGTTGAAGAGCGAGACCTTCTCGGCCACGATCAATCTCGGCGGCCATCAGGCCGACGAGGCCGACATCAAGCGCGTGCTTGCCGCCGGCGCCAAGCAGGCGCTGAAGGCCGAGCGCGAGGTGATCCATTCGCTTCCCGTCGGCTTCTCGCTCGACGCCGAACGCGGCGTGCGCGACCCGCGCGGCATGGTTGGCGACGCACTGGGCGTCGACATGCATGTGCTGACGGGCGATTCGGCGCCGCTGCGCAACCTGGAGCTCTGCATCAACCGCTCGCATCTCTCGGTCGAGCGCATGGTGGCAACCCCGTATGCCAGCGGACTTGCCGCACTTGTCGACGATGAGCTCGAAATGGGCGCCGCCTGCATCGACATGGGTGGCGGTACGACGACGATCTCGGTGTTCTCGGAAGGCAAGTTCGTTCACGGCGACGCCATCGCCATTGGCGGCAACCATGTCACGCTCGACATGGCCAAGGGCCTGTCGACCTCGCTCGATGCCGCAGAGCGGCTGAAGGTGATGCACGGTTCGGCACTGCCTGGCAGCGCCGACGATCGCGACCTCGTCTCGATCCAGCCGATCGGCGAGGAAGGCGAGGTGCCGCTGCAGATTCCGCGCTCGATGATGACGCGCATCATCCGCGCCCGCATCGACGAGACGCTGGAGCTTTTGCGCGACCGGCTGAACAAGTCCGGCTACGGCAATGCCGTCGGCAAGCGCGTCGTGCTCACCGGCGGCGCCAGCCAGCTTTCCGGCCTGCCGGAAGCGGCGCGCCGCATCCTCGGCCGCAATGTGCGCATCGGTCGCCCGCTCGGCGTGGCGGGCCTGCCCGAGGCGGCCAAGGGGCCGGCGTTCTCGACCCCGGTCGGGCTTTTGATCTATCCGCAGATGGCAAGCTTCGAGAGCCATTCGGCGAAGGGAATTTCCGGTCTCAAGATGACCGGAACAGGTGGAAAACTGCATCGCATGAGTCAGTGGTTGAGAGACAGTTTCTAAAATTGACGGGGACAGCCCCATAGGCGGCCGCAGCGGCGAAGCGGCGGGAAAGGCAAAGGACGGAGACAATGACCATCAATCTGCAAAAGCCGGACATCACCGAGCTGAAGCCACGCATCACCGTGTTTGGTGTCGGCGGTGGCGGCGGCAATGCGGTCAACAACATGATCACCGCCGGCTTGCGCGGTGTCGAGTTCGTGGTGGCGAACACCGATGCGCAGGCGCTGACCATGTCGAAGGCGGAGCGGCTGATCCAGCTCGGCGCGCATGTGACCGAGGGTCTCGGCGCCGGCTCGCAGCCGGAGGTCGGCCGCGCAGCAGCGGAAGAATGCATCGATGAGATCATCGATCACCTCTCCAACACCCATATGTGCTTCGTCACCGCCGGCATGGGCGGCGGCACCGGCACAGGTGCTGCTCCGGTTGTCGCCCGCGCCGCGCGCGAGAAGGGCATCCTCACCGTCGGCGTCGTCACCAAGCCGTTCCATTTCGAGGGCCAGCGCCGCATGAAGACGGCCGACTTGGGCATCGAGGAACTGCAGAAATGCGTCGACACGCTCATCGTCATCCCCAACCAGAACCTGTTCCGGCTGGCCAATGACAAGACCACCTTCGCCGACGCGTTCGCCATGGCCGACCAGGTGCTTTACTCGGGTGTTGCCTGCATCACCGACCTGATGGTCAAGGAAGGCCTGATCAACCTCGACTTCGCCGACGTCCGCTCGGTGATGCGCGAGATGGGCAAGGCGATGATGGGTACGGGCGAGGCTTCGGGCGAGGGCCGCGCCATGGCCGCCGCCGAAGCCGCGATCGCCAACCCGCTGCTCGACGAGACCTCGATGAAGGGCGCCAAGGGCCTGCTGATCTCGATCACCGGCGGCCGCGACCTGACCCTGTTCGAGGTCGACGAAGCCGCGACCCGCATTCGCGAAGAGGTCGACCAGGACGCCAACATCATCCTCGGCGCCACCTTCGACGAGGAACTGGAAGGCGTGATCCGCGTCTCGGTGGTCGCCACCGGCATCGACAAGTCGGCGGCGGAAATCGCCGCGGCGCCGATCTCGATCCGCGCGGCGCCGCAGAAGCCGATCACCCGCCCGGCCGCTCCGGTCGCGGAAAGCCGGCCGGCTCCGGTCCTGCAGCAGACCTATGAGCCGCGCGCTGCCGATCCGGTCGCCGAGGCGATCCAGCTTGCCGAAGCCAATGCCGCCGCAATGGCACAGGCCCGCCCGGCGCCGACGGCGCATGCGGAAGAGTTCCGTCCGCAGAGCAAGATCTTCCAGGCGCCGCCCGCCCAGCCGCAGCCCATCGTTCAGCAGCAGGTGGTGCAACCCGCGCCGCTCAGGGAAATGTCGCAGCCGGTTGCCGCCGCGCCCCAGCGCATGCCGCGCGTCGAGGACTTTCCGCCGGTGGTGAAGGCCGAGGTGGAGGCCAAGAGCCGTCCGGTCGACCATGAGAATGGCGGACCGATGGGACTGCTGAAGCGCCTGACCAACGGGTTGACGCGCCGCGAGGAAGAGCCTGCCCGGCTGCAGCCGGCGCAGCCGCGCGAGCCCAAACTGCGCCAGGCCGCACCGGAAGTGCGCCGTCTCGCCAGCCAGGATCCGCAGCTCTACGCGCCGCGCCGCGGCCAGCTCGACGACCAGGGCCGGCTGACGACGCAGAGCCGGGCCGTGCAGGAAGACGACCAGCTGGAGATCCCGGCATTCCTGCGCCGCCAGGCCAATTGACCGTTAACGGTTCGTAACAGTTGTTAACAGGCAGACAAGCGATTGTTTGCCTGTTAATATATTAAGTGCTGTAAAAACAAGATGTTGCAAGCGCTTCCTTGCGTCCGATCGCGGTTACAGAGGGTAAGAAACCGTGATTTGGACTCTCCCAGCCGGGCCACTATCTTCGCCCGGAGCACTATCGGCTTGCCGGGATTCGGGGAGTTGGCCCTGCCTGCCGATCATATCAAGAGCCGCACGGCCTTGTTTATTTTGCCGCATTCATGCGCACGCCAGGTGATCCATTTGGCCGCAAAATACTCGGGGAGCCGATAAAGCGGACGCAGGCAGTATGGGCCATGGGGTTTGTCTTGCACGACTATCAGACGACACTTAAATCGCGCGCGACTCTTACGGGGACCGGCGTTCACAGCGGCAAGCCCGTCACCGTCAATTTCCTGCCCGCGGATGCCGATACCGGCATCGTCTTCCAGCTTTCCAATGGCGGCGAGAGCCGCGAGTTCCGCGCGCTGGTCTCGGAAGTCGGCGCGACCGACCTCTGCACCATGCTCGGCGATCCGGCGGGCGACCACATCGGCACCGTCGAACATCTGATGGCCGCGGTCTTCGGGCTTGGCGTCGACAATCTCGTCATCGAGATCGACGGCCGTGAGGTTCCGATCCTCGACGGCAGCGCCGTGCCCTTTGTCGAGGCCTTCGACCAGGCGGGCATCGAGACGCTGCCGGTCAAGCGCCGCTACATCCGGGTGGTCAAGCCGGTCCGCATCGAGAATGGCGCCTCATGGGCCGAGTTCAGGCCCTATGACGGCACGCGCTTCGAGATCGAGATCGATTTCGAGAGCCCGGCCATTGGCCGCCAGCTCTTCGCATCCGACATCAACCCCGACATTTTCCGCCGCGACATCGCGCGGGCCCGCACCTTCGGCTTCATGAAGGACGTCGAGCGTCTCTGGGCCGCCGGCTATGCGCTCGGCGCGTCGCTGGAGAACTCGCTGGTGATCGGCGACGACAACCGCGTCATCAACATGGGCGGCCTTCGCTACACCAACGAATTCGCGCGCCACAAGACGCTGGATGCCATGGGCGACTTGGCGCTTGCCGGCGCCCGCTTCATCGGCTGCTTCCGCTCCTATCGCGGCGGCCACAGGATGAATGCGGCGGCCTTGCGTCGGCTTCTGTCCGACCGGTCTGCATTCGAGATCGTCGAAACCACACGTCGCGAGCGTGGCCGCAGCGCCGAAATGATTGCCGTGAGCGCGCCACTCTACGCGCCCTGGATGATCTGATTCTTAACGATTTTCTGGCTTTGTGGCGCCCGACCGGTGTTGCATGGATGCATCATCGGTGGGTGAAATCGTCCCATTGCGGCGCCAGCGCCAAACCGCCACAAAAATGTGCGATTGGCCGGAGATAGCGTTGCCGGGCACGGCGGTTATGGTTTATGGCTGCTGCCCCAGAGCGAAATGACGACTGAAATGACGCCGAAAGGGCGGAATCCAATCATGTTCTTCAAGCGAGTTGGTCAATCGAAAGCGCCGCACCGGGCTGTTTTCCTGGCGCTTTCGGTGGTTGTTCCATCGCTCTTCCTGTCGGCCTGCATGTCCTCCGAGAAGGACGTCGACCTGTCGACCTATGTCGATCAGACCGAGCCGGCCGACGTCCTCTACAATCAGGGCCTCGCCAATCTGAACGCCGGACGCCTGCAGGAGGCGAGCCGCAAGTTCGACGCCGTCGACCGCCAGCATCCCTATTCGGAGTTCGCCCGCAAATCGATGGTGATGGGCGCCTTCGCCGACTACCGGCAGGGCAACTATGACGAGGCGATCGGCTCGGCCAAGCGCTATCTCACGCTCTACCCGTCGACGGACGACGCCGCCTATGCCCAGTACATCATCGGGCTGAGCTACTACCGTCAGATCAAGGACGTCACGCAGGACCAGAAGGAAGCCCGTCTCACCGTGCAGACGATGCAGGATCTGGTGACGCGCTGGCCGACGTCGGAATATGTCGACGACGCCAAGGAGAAGATCCGCTTCGCCACCGACCAGCTCGCCGGCAAGGAGATGCAGATCGGCCGCTACTATCTCGAGCGCCGCGAATACATCGCCGCGGTCAAGCGCTTCCGGACCGTGGTCGAGAACTATTCCAACACCCGCCATGTCGAGGAGGCGTTGGCGCGCCTGACCGAAACCTACTACGCCATGGGGCTGACCTCGGAAGCGCAGACCGCCGCGGCGGTGCTCGGCACCAACTATCCCGACAGCCAGTGGTACAAGGATTCCTACAAGCTCCTGCAGAGCAACGGGCTTGAGCCGCGCGAAAATGCCGGGTCGTGGATATCCAAGGCCGGGAAACTGATCACCGGCGCCTGACGTCCGCGATGCTGTCCAGGCTGTCGATCCGCGATATCGTCCTGATCGAGAAGCTGGACATCGACTTCTTGCCCGGTCTCTCGGTGCTCACCGGCGAGACCGGCGCCGGCAAATCCATCCTGCTCGATGCGCTGTCCCTGGCGCTCGGCGCGCGCGGTGATGCGTCACTTGTTCGCCACGGCGCCACGCAGGGTCAGGTCATTGCTGTGTTCGATGTGCCGCGCAACCATCCGGCCCGCGCGCTGCTTGCCGACAACGCCATCGAGGATGATGGCGACATCATCCTGCGCCGGGTGCAGACGGCCGATGGCCGCACGCGCGTCTTCGTCAACGACCAGCCGTCCAGTGTCACGCTGATGCGCGATGTCGGCCATGCGCTGGTCGAGATCCATGGCCAGCATGACGAGCGCGCCCTGGTCGATCCGGGTGCGCATCGCGAATTGCTGGACAGTTTCGGCGGCCATCTCGGCGCCGCGCGCGCGGCCGGCGAGGCCTGGCGCTTCTGGCGCGGCTGCGAGCAGGATCTGGCAAAACACCGCGCCAAGGTTGAGGCCGCCGCGCGCGAAGCCGACTATCTGCGCGCCTCGGTCGCGGAACTGGCGAAGCTCGATCCGCAACCGGGCGAAGAGAGCGAGCTTGCCGAACTGCGCGCCCAGATGATGCGGGCGGAGAAGATCGCCTCGGAAATCCATGACGCGCAGGACGTGCTTTCGGGACCATCCTCGCCGTTGCCGCAGTTGGCCAGCCTGCTACGGCGCCTGCAGCGCAAGGCGGGCGAGGTGCCGGGGCTGCTCGACGACGTCGTGAAGTCGCTTGACGAGGCGATGCTGTCGCTCGATGCGGCGCAGTCCGGCGTCGAGGCGGCACTGCGCGCCACCGAGTACGATCCGCAACGGCTGGAGAAGGCGGAGGAGCGGCTGTTTGCGCTGCGCGCCGCCTCGCGCAAGCACAGCGTCGCGGTGGACGATCTGGCGCAGTTGCGCGATACGATGGCGGCTGATCTCGCCGATCTCGATGCCGGCGAGGAGCGCCTGCATGGGCTGGAGAAGCAGGCGGCCGCGGCGTGCGAGGCCTACGACATTTCCGCCGCGCAACTGTCATCGCTTCGTCACGCGGCCGCGGTCGGGCTGACCAAGGCGGTGATGGCCGAATTGCCGGCGCTCAAGCTCGAACGCGCCGAATTCATCGTCGAGATGGCGAGCGATGCCGAGAGCCGCATGGAAGAGGGCATCGACCAGGTCGAGTTCTGGGTGCGTACCAATCCGGGGACGCGGCCCGGCCCGATGATGAAGGTCGCTTCCGGCGGCGAGCTGTCGCGCTTCCTGCTGGCGCTGAAGGTGGCGCTGGCCGATCGCGGTTCGGCGCCGACGCTCGTCTTCGACGAAATCGACACCGGCGTCGGCGGCGCCGTGGCCGATGCCATCGGCCAGCGGCTGGCTAGGTTGTCGAAGCGCGTGCAGGTGCTGTCCGTCACCCACGCGCCGCAAGTGGCGGCGCGCGCGGCAACGCATTTCCTGATCTCCAAATCCGGCGGCACCGACAAGGTCGCCACCGGCATCGCCGAGATGGACCGGCCGGCGCGCCAGGAGGAGATCGCGCGCATGCTGGCCGGCGCCACTATCACCGACGAGGCGCGCGCGGCGGCCGAGCGGCTGCTGCGCGAGAACACGGCGGCAGCCTAGCTAGGCTGTGCTGATATTCAGGTGAGGCCGGCCTGCGAAGGGCGGCTTCCTGCGCTTCCGGTGCTCACGTACCCAAAAGTACGCTCCGCTCCGGTTCTCGGAATCCACCCTTCTCGACTCGGCCTGACCTGAATCTCAACACATCCTAGGTGCTTGATTCTCCGTGCTTGGAATCTGAGTCAGGATATGGCTGCATCTTGCTGTTCGGGAATGATTTTGACGCAACCCGACTCCCGATCGGCGAATCCTGATTTATAGTGGCGCGCCACAACTCAGGGACTGCCAAGCATGTCGGAAAAACAAGTCGATTCGCTCAGCGAAAGCGAAGCCGCAGACGAGCTGAAGCGGCTGGCCGAGGAGATCGCCGAGCACGACCGGCGCTATCATACCGAGGATGCGCCGACAATTTCCGATGCAGAGTATGACGCGCTGACGCGGCGCAATCTCGCCATCGAGCATCGTTTCCCGGACCTGGTGCGTGAGGATTCGCCGTCGCGCCGCGTCGGCGCGCCGCCGGCGGAAGGCTTTGCCAAGGTACGTCATGCCGTGCCGATGCTCAGCCTCGCCAAGGCCTATACCGATGAGGACGTCGCCGACTTCATCGAGCGCGGCCGGCGGTTCTTCGACCGCGACAAGGATCTGGACATCGCCTTCACCGCCGAGCCGAAGATCGACGGGCTGTCGGCCTCGTTGCGCTACGAACGCGGCGTGTTCGTGCAGGGCGCAACGCGCGGCGACGGCGCCGTCGGCGAGGACATCACCGCCAATCTCAAGACGATCGCGGATATACCGAAGACCCTGAGGGGCTCAGGCTGGCCCGAAAGCATCGAGATCCGTGGAGAAGTCTACATGACCTATGCGGAGTTCGAGGCGCTGAAGGAACGCTCGGCGGCTGCCGGCGGCCAGGACTACGTCAATCCGCGCAACACGGCGGCCGGGTCGCTGCGGCAGAAGGATCCGTCGGTCACCGCCAGCCGCAACCTCAAATTCTTCGCCTATGCCTGGGGATACACGACAGAGGATCCGGCTCCGACCCAGTACGATTCGGTGCAGAAATTCGCCGAGTGGGGGTTCAAGATCAGTCCGCTGATGGTGCGCGCCAGGTCGGTCGAGGAATTGATCGCGCATTATCACCGGATCGAAGAGCAGCGCTCGTCGCTGGGCTACGACATCGACGGCGTCGTCTACAAGGTCGACCAGCTTGAATTGCAGCGCCGCTGGGGTTTCGTCACCGGGGAACCCCGCTGGGCCGTCGCGCACAAGTTCCCGGCCGAACAGGCGATGACGACCGTACAGAAGATCGACATCCAGGTCGGCCGCACCGGCACGCTGGCGCCCGTGGCGCGGCTGGCACCCGTCACGGTCGGCGGCGTCGTGGTCGAGAACGTCACGCTGCACAATGAGGACTATATCAAGGGCCTGGACAGCAACGGCCTGCCGATCCGCGACGGCATCGATGTCCGCATCGGCGATACCGTGGTGATCCAGCGGGCAGGGGACGTCATTCCGCAGATCGTCAGCGTCGTCATCGACAAGCGTCCGGCCGATGCCGTGCCTTATGAATTTCCGCATACGTGCCCGATCTGCGGCTCGCCGGCGACGCGCGAGATCAACGAGAAGACCGGCAAGGAGGATTCCCGCCGGCGCTGCACGGGCGAATTGATCTGCGCCGCGCAGGCCGTTGAGGGACTGCGCCATTTCGTGTCGCGCGGCGCCATGGATATCGAAGGGCTGGGCGCGGAAAACATCGACCTGTTCTTCAACTCCGGGCTGATCAAGACCGCCGCCGACATTTTCACGCTCAAGGATCGCCGCCCCGACGTCACAAGGGCGCTGGCCGAGCGGCGCGAGGAGCAGGCGAGGCAGCGCGAGGCGGCATCGGGCAAGACGCGCAAGAATGTGCGCAGTGTCGAGGAGCGCAACTATGAAGGTCTCGACAAGCTCTTCGCCGCCATCGACGCACGCCGCGAGCCGGAACTCGACCGCTTCATCTTTGCGCTCGGCATCCGCCATATCGGCGAGACGACGGCCGCCGTGCTCGCGCGCACCTTCTCGACCATGGAGGAGCTGATCCGCGCCGGCAAGGAGACGGCCAAGGCCGACGACCCGCACACCGTCTTCCCGTCGATCAATGGCATCGGCGACACGGTGATCGGCGCGCTGCGCGATTTCTTCGGCAATCAACGCAACGACGACGTGCTTGAGAAGCTGCTCAAGCAGGTCGAGCCGAAGCCGTACGTTGTGGACATCTCGGCCGGCAGCGAAGTCTCCGGCAAGACGGTCGTCTTCACCGGTTCGCTGGAGAAGATGACGCGCTCCGAGGCGAAGGCGATGGCGGAACGCCTGGGCGCCAAGGTCGCGGGCTCGGTTTCGGCGAAGACTGATCTGGTCGTGGCCGGGCCGGGCGCTGGCTCGAAGCTGAAGGATGCCACCGCGCTTGGCATCGAGGTGATCGACGAGGACACCTGGCTGCAGCGAATCGGCAGGGGCGGCTGATGGCCGGCACGTTCAAGGGCTTCGGCCAAAAGGCCATTCCATTCCTGAAGGCGCTCGACTTCCACCAGAACCGGGAGTGGTTCCAGGAGAATCGCGACCTCTATGAAAGCGAGTTGCACGAGCCGTTCTGCGATCTCGTCGAGACGCTGACCGAGCGTTTCGCTGCTGCCGGTCTCGGCTTGCGCGGCGACCGCAAGAAGTCGCTGTTCCGCATCAATCGCGACGTGCGCTTCTCCAAGGACAAGCGGCCCTACAACCGGCATCTGTCGGCCATCCTGTCGCCCGACGGCACCAAGATGGAGCAGGGCGTCTTCTACGTGCATATCGGGCTCGAACGATGCTTTTCAGGCGTTGCCTGGTGGCAGCCCGGTCCCGAACTGCTGCTCGCCATGCGCAACGCCATCGCGACGCGGCCGGACAAGTATCGCGCCCTGCTGGCGGCCTTGAAGAAGAACCGTCTCGAATTCGAGACCAAGGACCGCATGAAGCGCATGCCGCGCGGCTTCGAGCATGTCACCGACACCGACTTGGCCGAAGCCATCCGCAACCGGCACTTTTACGTCCAGCAGGCAATCGACCCGGCGGGAATCCACTCGGCCGCGCTGGTCGACGAGCTCGTCGATTTCACCTTGCGCGCCAAGCCGTTGCTCGACTGGGGCAGGGCGATCCAGGGCAAGCCAGTGCAGGCCTAGTTTCGCCTTTCAGCAGGTGCGGAGCCATTGTGATTCCGGGTCGATATATTGTTCTGACAGCAGCGCTATTCGGCCTCGCCGGCTGCTTTGTTGGCGAAACTTTTGATGCCGTTTACCTGCACCGGGGCGCAGACGGCGCCAATGCCGAGTGCTCAAGCGGCACCTATGGCGTCAACATGTTAGGACGAAGCAAGAATCCACTACTGAATGTCACGCGATGTGTGGCGGCTTGTGAGAAAGCGGGTTTTGTCGTTGTCAGGAGCTTTCCGCGACTTGATCTCTTGATCGAGACAAAGGAGCTTGGCGACATTCCGGAAAGTGAGTGCACGATATCGCATAAATCCTAGCGCCAATCAGTTCCGCTGATCGTTGCGCTCAAGCGAATTGGTGTGACAAGAAAGGCGGCGCTCCCTACATCTGGCCCTCCAAGGGAGCGAACGATGTCGGCGGAAGCGATCTCCGAAAGCAACGTGAAGAGTGATTTCTGGGACGGCGTGCGGCTGAGCATGCCCGTCGTGGTCGCCTCGGCGCCATTCGCCCTGCTGTTCGGGGCGATCGCCGTCGACAATGGTTTTTCGGTGCTCGAAGCCTTCCTGATGAGCGCGCTGATCTTCGGCGGCGCCAGCCAGATGGTCGGTATCGAACTGTTCGGCCAGCATGTCGCGCCATGGCTGATCGTGCTGTCGATCTTCGCCGTCAATTTCCGCCACGTGCTCTATTCAGCCGGCCTCGGCCGGCGCATTTCGCATTGGCCGGTGGTGCAGCAGGCGCTCGGCTTCTTCATCATGACCGACCCGCAATATGCCGTTTCCGAGGCCAAGGCAGTGTCCGGCGAGACGGTGGGCTTTGCCTGGTATCTCGGGCTCGGCCTGCCGGTCTATGTGTTCTGGGTGATCGAAAGCGCGCTCGGCGCGGTGTTCGGCAAGCTCATCCCCGACACGCACGCGCTGGGCATCGACTTCCTGCTGCCGATCTATTTCCTCGGCCTCGTCATGGGCTTCCGCAAGCGGCCATTGTGGCTGCCGATCGTCGCGGCAAGCGCAGTCGCCTCGATCGTCGCCTACAAGACGGTCGGCTCGCCCTGGCATGTCTCGATTGGCGCCATCGCCGGCGTGCTGCTCGCCGTCATCCTGCCGCCGCACCACAGCGGCGTGGGGGAACGGCCATGAGCGCCACCTTCTGGATCATCATCGCCGGCGCGATCGCGACCTATCTCACCCGCGTCGGCGGGCATCTCATCATCTCGCGCTTCGATAGCGTTCATCCGCGCGTCGAGGCCGGCTTGAATGCCGTGCCGGCGGCGGTGCTGACAACGCTGGTGGCGCCGGCCGTGCTCGGCGCCGGCCCCGCCGAATGGGCGGCGCTGATCGTCACCGCGGTCGTGTCGTTGCGCGGTGGGTTGATGTCGATGTTCCTAACGGGCGCCGCCGTGCTGATTCTTGCCAGGCAGTTCGTCGGATAGAAATCAGATCTTGGCGTCGTGCGGCAGCGGCGCGGTCGCTTTCTCCAGCCAGGCCAGCGTCTCGCCGTCGAGCATCGGTCCGATCTCGGCCAGCACGCGCGCATGGTATTCGTCCAGCCAATGCAATTCGTCGCGTGTCAGCAATTCGGTGCGCACAAGACGCTTGTCGATCGGCGCCAGCGTCAGCGTCTCGAAGCCGTGCATGGCGATGTCGCCACCCTCCAGCGGCTCGGCCGGCGTCACCAGCACCAGGTTCTCGATGCGGATGCCGTAGGCACCTTCCTTGTAGTAGCCGGGCTCGTTGGAAAGCATCATGCCGGCGAGCAGCTTCTCGGTGCCGGTGCGGGCGATGCGCTGCGGGCCTTCATGGACGGCTAGATAGGAGCCGACGCCGTGGCCGGTGCCGTGGGCGAAGTCGCAGCCATGCTTCCACAGCGCCATCCGCGCCACGGCATCGATTTCGGAGCCACGTGTGCCGGCGGGGAAACGCAGCATGGAAATGCCGATCATGCCCTTCAGCACCAGCGTGAAGCGCTCGCGCATCTCCTCGGTCGGCTGGCCGATCGGCACGGTGCGGGTGATGTCTGTGGTGCCGTCCTGATACTGGCCGCCGGAATCGAGCAGGAACAGCTCGCCATCGGACAGCTTGCGGCTGGTGGCGCGGGAGACGCGGTAGTGCATGATGGCGCCGTTCGGGCCGGCGCCGGAGATCGTGTCGAAGGAGACGTCGCGCAGCGGCATCTGCGTTTCCTCGCCGGTCTGCCGGCGCACCTCCTCCAGCCTGGTGACGACGGCGATCTCGTCGAGCGTGCCCGGCTTTTGCCGGTCGAGCCAGCAGAGCAGCTTGGCGATAGCCGCACCGTCGCGACGGTGCGCGGCGCGGCTGCCGTTGATCTCGGCCTGGTTCTTGGTGGCGCGCGGAATGCGGGCCGGATCGGGCGCGGAAACCACCGTGCCACCATTGGCCTCGACGAGCATCCCAAGCTTCTCGGCCGCCAGAACGGGGTCGAGCGCGATTCTGGCGCCACCCTTGGCCAGCGTGACAACAGCCGCTTCGAACTCGCCGGGCTCGTGCAGATCGGCAAGCTGCGTCAGATAGGCGGCAACCATGCGCGGGAACTTGCGCTGGTCCATGAACAGCTGGTGCTTGCCATCGGCGGCAAGGATCGCGAAGCCGAGCGCCAGCGGCGTGTGCGGCACGTCGCCGCCGCGGATGTTGAAGGCCCAGGCTATCGAAGACGGGTCGGTGAGCACCGCATGCGTCGCGCCTTCCTTGTCGATCGCCGCCGCCAGCCGCGCCAGCTTGTCCTTGGCCAGTTCGCCGGCGAAGCCGATGGGATGGATCTCGACCGGTGCCAGCGGCAGCTCGGGCTGGTCCTTCCAGATAATGTCGATCGGGTTCTTGTCGAGCGGCACCAGCGTCGCGCCGGACTGCTCGGCCGAAGCTTTCAGCGCCTTGATCTCGCTCAGCGTATGCAGCCAGGGATCGAAGCCGAGCCTTGCGCCCTTACCGAGATTGTCCTTGATCCAGGAGGCGGGCGGGTTGTCGACGAGGCTCTCGATCGAGAAGATGTCGAGATCGACTTCGCTGCGAACCTGCAGCGTGTAGCGCCCGTCGACGAAGACGAAGGCGCGGTCGCTAAGAACGATGGCGACGCCCGCCGAGCCGCTGAAGCCGGTCAGCCATTTCAGCCGCGCCGAGCGGTCGGCGACATATTCGCCCTGATGCTCGTCGGCGCGCGGCACGATGAATCCGTCGAGCCCGTTTTCTGCCAGCCATTGCCGCAGCAGCGCCACGCGCGGCTTGCCGACAGACGGATCGCCCGCCGAATCGAAGGTCTGGAACATGATGGGCCTCCTCTGTTCGACGCGACCGTAACGCATGGCCCCCAAAACCGGAATCGATTTCCGGCAGGGTCAGATTGGTCCAGTTTCAGCGCTTGAGATGGATCGTCACCCAGCCTTCGCGGTGGAGGGTGCGGACGTGGCGAAAGCTCTGGCCGACATAGGCCGAGACAACGGCGTCGCGCTGGCGGTCGAGGATGCCGGACAGCACGATCGAGCCGCCCAGCCTGATGTGCTTCGCCATCTCCGGCGCCAGCCGCATCAGCGGCCGCGCCAGTATGTTGGCAACGATGAGGTCGAAGGGCGCGCGCTTGCCGAAGATCGGGTGGTGGAAGCCCGGCGCCGTTACCGTTTCCACCAGCGCCTTGACGTGGTTGAGGCGCGCATTTGCGGCGGCGACCTTGACCGCGACCGGGTCGATGTCGGTCGCCAGCACCGGGATATGCGCGAGCCTGGCCACCGCGATCGCCAGCACGGCGCTGCCGGTGCCGAGGTCGAGCGCGTTGCGTGGATGCTCGCGTCGGACGACCTTTTCCAGCATTTCGAGGCAGCCGGCGGTGGTGCCGTGGTGGCCGGTGCCGAAGGCAAGCCCAGCCTCGATCTCAATGGCGAGGTCGCCGCTGTGGCGCTTGTCGCGGTCATGCGCGCCGTGGACGAAGAAGCGGCCGGCGCGCACCGGCTTCAGCCCTTCAAGCGAGCGCGCCACCCAGTCGACGTCGGGAAGCTGCTCGCGCTCGATCTGTTTCTTCAGCGCCAGGCCGGCCAGGATGGCTTTGACCCGGTTCTCGACCGCATCGACGTCACCATCGGCATAGAGCGAGACTTCGTGGATGTCGCGATCCTCGTCGATCTCCAGCACGGCAAGCGGCAGGCCCTCATCCTCGAAGGCCGCATCGAGCGCGGCAAAGATGCGGTCGGCATCGATCTTGCCGGCGGTGAAATGGAGCCGCGTCTGCGCCATGGGATGGTGTCAGCCTTCGTTCGCCAGGCGCTTCAGCTTGGCAACAGCCGTTTCGGCGCTTTCGCCATAGGCGATGGTGCCGGAGAATTCGCCCTTCCCATTGAGCAGCAGCACCGAAGCGGTGTGGTCCATCGTGTAATCGCCGTCGCCGGTATCGACCTTCTTCCAGTAGATGCCGAAGGCTTTGGCCATGGCATGGACCTTGTCGGGGTCGCCGCTGATGCCGACGATGCGGTCGGAGAAATTGCCGACATAGGCTTTCACAACTTCGGGCGTGTCGCGCTCGGGGTCGACGGTGACGAAATAGGCATTGAGGTTCTTGCCTTCGTCGCCCAGCGTCTTCAGCCAGCCGGTCATCTCGAAGAGCGTGGTCGGGCAGACCTCGGGGCAGTGCGTGAAGCCGAAGAAGACGACGCTCGGATGGCCCCTGAATGCGGCTTCGGTGATCGGCGCGCCCTTCTGGTCGACCAGCGCGAAGGACCCGCCGTAGGGCTCGCCGCCATAGTGGCCGCGATACCAGTCGAAGGTGAGCCAGCCGATGCCCGCCGCCATCAGGACGAGAATGCCGACCAGGATTGAACGCATCATCAGGAAATGTCCGTCGCGATCTTCCATTGGGCGCCCAATCGGGCACCTTGCCCGAGCAGTCTTAGCGGGTAGAGGCGGCCGTGGCAAAGATGCCGCGTTGCCGCAACCGGCCCGATGCGGGCCGTGGCCGTGGATGCATATTACCAATCCTTAATTTGACCGGTTTTTCTCCCAGCCTATCTTCGCGATAGACAATTCAGCGATGGACCGGACATGCAGGCAGCCTCCTATTCGAAGACCCAGATCTGGCTGCATTGGAGCATCGCCGTGCTGATCCTGGTTCAATTCCTCGCCCATGACGGCATGGAGCATGTCTGGCGCGCCTTTCGCCGGGGGCAGGAGGCGGCCGCCGGAGATATACCGTTGGCCTACATGCATGTCGTGCTCGGCCTCGCGGTGCTGGTGCTGGCGGCGTGGCGGCTTTGGCTGAGGGCGACGCGCGGCGTGCCGCCGGTCTCGGGCATGGAGCATCCGGCGTTGTGGCTGCTGGCCAAAGCCGCGCATCTGGTGATCTACGCCCTCATCTTCATCGTACCGCTTTCCGGCGCCGCCGCCTGGTTCTTCCAGGTGCCAGGAGCCGGGCTGGTGCATGTGCTTGGCAAGGACATCCTGCTCTATGTCGTGCTGCTGCACGTCGCCGGCGCGCTGGTCCAGCACTTCGTCCTCAAGACCGACGTGCTGCGACAGATGCTGAGGTTCCGCCAGGCCTAGCGCGTCGCCCGTCGGTCGCCTTGCAAACGGCGCGCTTCCATCCCACCTGAGACCGGCAACTCGAACCGAGGAGGCTCTCTTGCAAAAACTGATCGGCGGCGCGCTTGCCGCATGCCTCGTTCTTGGCGCTGGCGCCGCGGCGGCAGAGGAAGTCGGCAAGGTCGGCGTCGACTGGGTCGGCAACGACATCATGGTCGAGGCGATCAAGGATCCGAAAGTGGAGGGCGTCACCTGCCACGTCGCCTATTTCGATCGCAGCGTCATCGATCGCCTGCACAAGGGCAACTGGTTCGAGGATCCGTCCGATTCCTCGATCTCCTGCCGCCAGACCGGGCCGATCACCATCGGCGACATCGACATGGGCGAAGGCGGCGAGGAGGTGTTCAAGCAGGGCCTCAGCCTGATCTGGAAGAAGCAGGTGGTGAACCGCATCTACGACAAGAAGAACGAGACGCTGATCTACCTCTCGCATTCGCGCCAGGTGCAGAACGGCTCGGCGAAGATGTCGGTCACAACGATCCCGCTCTATGGCCAGAACGTGGTGTGGACCAAGGGCAAGCCGCAATAGCCGGTTCGCACTCTCTGGGCGTGTTTGACCACGCGACAATTGCTTCCGCCTTGCGGCAGCAATTGCGCGGGACAATTGCTTCCGCCTTGCAGGAGCAATTGCGCGGGGGTAAAGCCGCCTTGTGGACCATGCCGAAAACCTTGTGCTGAAAGATCCGGAGCCGCGTATCCATCCGACCGCGGAACTGAAGGCGTGCAAGCTCGGCCGCTACGCCTCGATCGGCGAGCGGGTGATCCTGCGCGAAGTGACGGTCGGCGACTTCTCCTATTTCGAGCGCCATGCGGAAGCGATCTACACGACGATCGGCAAGTTCTGCTCGATCGCCGCCAACAGCCGCATCAATGCGCTCGAGCATCCGATCGAGCGGCTGACACAGCACAAGGTCAGCTACCGGCCGAACGAATATTTCCGCTGGCTGGGCGTCGACGCCGGGTTCCGGGAGCGGCGGCAGGCAAGGTCGGTCAGCATCGGCCACGATGTCTGGATCGGCCATGGCGCAGTGATCATGCCGGGCATCACCATCGGCAATGGCGCCATCGTCGGCGCCAATGCGGTGGTCACGCATGACGTGCCGGCCTACACGATCGTCGCCGGCGTGCCGGCCAGGCCGCTTCGCCAGCGCTTCAGCGCCGAGATCGCGGCGCGGATCGAACGCCTTACCTGGTGGGACTGGCCGCCGGAGAAACTGGCCAGGGCGGTTCCCGACATGCAGGCCCTTCCGATCGAAGAATTCCTCGACCGCTGGGAAAACAACGCTTCCTGATTCGATTGGAGGCTGCCGCGCGCGATCGTTTTCCGCGCAAAACGAACCCCTTCCGCCATGCGGGGGTGGCGCAGCGGAAGGGGTCGGAGGTAAACCGCCGTGAAGCGGAAGGAACAGGCTTTCCTGCCTGCTCCGGCACTATCGCAACAAACCCATAAGGTGTTTTTTCCCAAGCCTGCGCTTTCCGCGTGTGCCCGATTGCACGCCGTGGGGAACCGGGAGCGTGTGTTGGCTGTTTCTTTCGCAGTTCGCGACTGCCGAGGAATTCCGATGATCGAGAGGCTCTTCACCAGGATTGCCAATTGGGTGGCTCATGTGGCCGGCATGCCGCCGACCTTCGCCGCCTGCGTGCTGATCGTCGTCGTCTGGGCGCTGAGCGGGCCGTTCTTCGGATTTTCCGATACCTGGCAGCTGGTCATCAACACCGGCACCACCATCGTCACCTTCCTGATGGTGTTCCTCATCCAGAACACCCAGAACCGCGACGGCGCGGCTATCCAGGCCAAGCTCGACGAACTGATCCGGGCCGGCAAGGCGCACAACACCTTCATCGGCATCGAGCACCTGACGGAATCGGAAGTCGAGGAGATTCGCGACAAGTGCGAGCGGGCGGCGAAACGGCATGACCGCAAGATCGCCGAACTGGCCGCCAAGAAGGCCGTCGCGTCGAAGCCCGGGCCGAAGAAGCAGGCTGCTGCTTCGGCCGGCCGCCAGACTAGCGGTTCATGAAAGCCGCGAAAGCATCCTTGTGGTCCGGATGCCAGCGCGACAAAGCGGGGCGGTTCTCGATGATGTCGCCAATCGCCCAGGCCATGCGTTTTTCGTCAGTCGTCCGCGCCACCTCATTGTCGGGGCACAGGATGTAGAAGTCGCTGCGTAGCAGCGAAGAAAGCATGAAGTCGATGACCTGCTCGCCTGTCCAGGCGCCGGCCGGCTTTTCCGTCGCGCCTTCGGTCAGGCCGGTATAGGTGAAGCCCGGAATGAGCAGGTGGGCGGAGACCTTCGCGCCCGGCTCGTTGCGCAGGGCGTGTGCAAGGCCCTCGGTGAAGGTCTTAACGCCGGCCTTGGAGACGTTGTAGGCGAGGTTGCCGGGCGGCGTGGTGATGCCTTGCTTCGAGCCGGTGTTGATGATCAGACCGGGCTTGCCGGATGCCAGCATGCTTGGCGCGAACGCCTCGACGCCATGCACGACGCCCCAGAAATTTATGGCGAGCAGCCGCTTCCAGGCATCGCGGTTTTCCCACGGCTTGCCGGGATTGTTGCCGACGCCGGCATTGTTCATCAGCAAGGATACGGCGCCGAAGGCTGCTCCAACCTTTTCCGCCAGACGGTCGACCTCGTCAGCCTCGGAAACATCGGTGGCGACGGCAAGCACGTCGCCGCCGATCGCGGCGACCGCCCGACCTGCTTCGTCGAGGCGTGCGCCGCCAATATCGGCCAGCACGATCTTCATGCCCATTGCCGCGAACCGCTTGGCGGCGGCGAGGCCGATGCCGCTGGCGCCGCCGGTGACGACGGCGACATTGCCGGAGGCGAGGGCGGGCAGGGCGGTCTGGATTTCGGCGTCGGTGGTCATTGCGAGGTCCTTGTTTGGGGTGGCGCCGAACTTAGCGCCGGATGGCGCCCTGGCAAGTCTGCCTGGCGTCTTCGGGTTGACCGGGCGGCGGCGGCTGCGCATGCTGGCGTCTGCAAACGGAGGTTCGGCGATTGACCGACTGGGTCGAAATCCTGAAGGAGCAGACCGCCACCGGCGACCAGATGGGTCGCGAGGTGCCGAAGATGCTGGCCAATCCCGACATCAACGAGGCGCAGGTCAAGACGCTGTTCTCGGCTTTGGAAAAGCAGGCGGAGTTCGTCGAGAAGCTGCGCATGGCGCTGGAGAAATTCGACCATGACTTTCCGGTCATCAAGGCGGCCGAGCGGCTGGAGGAGCGCTATGCCGACCTCGCCGCGTCGGTCGCCGAAAAGCTGAAGGCGATGCGGACGTAGAGCGGTTCACCGTTTCACGGAAACGGCGAGCCGCTCTATCTCTTTGTTTTTCCGCAATTCCGGACAGGAGGCTACGGCGAAGTCGCCGAGCCCAACCGTTTCACACTTTTCCTGGAATTGCTCTTGCAACGCCTATTTTTCGATAAGCCTCTCGAACCGCCTGTCCGGCACGAACCAGGTTATCGCCACCGCCACATAGAGCGCAACGCCGATCCACTGGTTGACGAAGGTGAGCAGCACGCCCGCGATATAGACCGCCAGCGAGATCTTGCCTTTTGTGTCACGGCCGACCGCCCTGGTGAATGTCGTGTCCGCGCCGTGCAGGTGGCGCAGCTTGGTGACCAGGATCGTGTAGGCGACGGCGCACAGCGCCAGGTCGATGCCGTAGACGGCGACAGGAACCGGCGCGAAATGGTTCTCGCCCATGAAGGCGGTCGTCGCCGGCATCAACGACAGCCAGAACAGAAGGTTGAGGTTGGCCCACAGGACACGTCCATCGACGCGCTGTACGGTGTGGAACATGTTGTGCAGGTTGTTCCAGTAGATGCCGACATTGATGAAGGAGAGCACATAGCTGAAGAAGACCGGCCACAAGGGCGCGAGTGCTGCAAAATCCTCGCCATGCGGCACCTTCAGCTCCAGCACCATGATGGTGATGATGATGGCGACGACGCCATCGGTGAATGCTTCGACCCGTCCTTTTCCCATCGATTCTCCCCCCTCTGGACCAAGCGAAGGGTACGAGAGGATTTCGCGCGACGCCATACTGACCATCCTGTCAGGAGCGCGATGACGGCAAGCTGCCTTTGCCGGCATGATCACGATCTTCGCGGTGGAGGCACCAGCCTTGTGGACACGCTTGTCTTCAGCCGTTCGGCGTCTCGGGCGCCATGTTCGCGCGCTGGCGCGGCACGCCGAGGCCGGTGTCCGGCGGCTCGCCGGCGGCCGGCCTGCCCTCGATCATGTGCATGGTGCGCCAGCCGCCGAAGCGGTAGTAGGCGGCGGCCAGCGCCAGCGAGGTGACCGAGCCGGCCGGAAAGCTCCACCACAGCGCCTCCTCGCCGATCACGCTCCTGAGGAAATAGGCAAAGCCGGTGCGCACGATCAGTACCGAGATCACCAGGATGATCAGCGGCGGCATCACCGCGCCGGTGGCGCGCACCGTGGCGAACAACACGATGGTGACGCCGAACAGGATGAACGACCAGGACGCGACGTTGTTGATGTGGGCGGCTATGTCGATGGCCGCGCTGTCGGTGCTGAGGAACAGGCTGAGGATCGAACGATCGAAGAGGAACAGCAGGAAGACCAGCGCGCCGGTCAGCGCCAGATTGAAGCCGACGCCCGAAGCGGCGACCTTGCCGATACGGTCCCAGCGCCCGGCGCCGACATTCTGCGCCGCCATCGAGGAGACGGCGGCGCCGATGGCCAGGGCCGGCATCTGGATATAGGTCCAGAGCTGCGCGGCAATGCCGTAGGCGGCGGCGACCTGCGAGCCGTAGGAATTGACGATGCCCATCACCGTCAGCGCCGCGACCGAGATGACGATCATCTGCAGGCCCATCGGCACGCCCTTGAAGACGACGATCCTGAGCAGCGTCGGGTCCGGCCGCAACAGGGCCAGGTTGGCACCGGCGAGCCTGAGTGGATGCTTGCGCGCATAGAGCACGACGAGGATGGCGATGACGCTCACCGTCTGGCCGATCAGCGTCGCGGTGGCTGACCCGGCAATGCCGAGTTCGGGGAAGGGGCCGATGCCGCGGATGAGCAGCGGGTTGAGCACGATGTCCAGCAGAACGGCCAACGCCATGAATACGAACGGGGTGCGTGAATCGCCGGCGCCGCGCAGGACCGTCATGACGAAGGACAAGAGGTTCATCATCGGCACGGCGACGAAGATGATGCGCAAGTAGGAGCGCGCCAGCGGCAGCGCGTCGGCCGGCGTGCTGAGCGTGTTGAGTATGGCGTCGACCCAGACCCAGCCGCAGACGGCGAACACCACCGAGACGAGGAAGAAGAAGGTGGCGCTGGTGCCGACGATGCGGCGCGCCTCCGGCAGGTCGCGGGCGCCAACCGACTGCGCCACCAGGATGGTGGCGGCCATGCCGATGCCGAACACCGTGCCGAGGATCAGGAACAGCACCAGATTGGCGTTGGAGGTCGCGGTCAGCGCCGCTTCGCCGAGGAAGCGGCCGACCCAGACGGCGTTGATCGAGCCGTTGAGCGACTGCAGCACGTTGGAACCGAGCACGGGCAGGGCGAACAACAGCAGCGTGCGCGGGATCGGGCCGCTGGTGAGGTCGCCGGTGCGCCGGCGGGCGTGCGTCTTCTCATCCATGGTGGGCTGTTTGGCAAAGGCTGGTTTTTGAGTCCGGTCGGTGGATGATTGCCGATTTAACGGGACAGGTCGATCCGGCATCGGAAATTCGCCTGGAGCCGGATGATTTCAGGTCGAAACGACCTGAAATCTGAATCCGTCTCCAAATCAAAGAGATAGAGCATGATGTCACCCGAAAACCGCTTCACACTTTTCGGCATCATGCTCTGACGTGTCCTGGCTCGGTCATGTTCTCAAAGCTTCCCGAATGGGATATTGATCCCGGGTGCGTGGGGACGCACTCGTTAGATCTTATGGATAGCTGGGGGATCATGTCCGATAGTCCGCTGTTTCTTGAGCGCCTGAACCGGCGTGTGTTTCTCGGTGCATCCGCCTTGGGCGCGGCCTCCGTTGCGCTTTCGGCATGCACCACGACGGACGTGGCACCGTCGCCAGCGGCGCCGCCAGTACCCGCGCCGCCGCCGCCAAGCGAGTCGGCTTTCGGGGCTGCCGAAAGCATGTATGCGGCGCGTGTCGACGAGGGCTATCAGCTGCCGGCAATTCCGGTAGCCAAGCTCGATCCGAAGTTCGTACGCCAGATCGTGCCCGACCCGACCGGAGAAAAACCTGGCACGATCGTCGTCGATACCTCCGAGCACTTCCTCTATCTGGTGCGCGACGGCGGCCAGGCCATCCGCTATGGCGTCAGCCTCGGCAAGGCCGGTTTCGGATGGACCGGCAGCGCCGTGGTTCAGGCAAGGAAGAAATGGCCGGTCTGGACGCCGCCGCCGGAAATGATCCAGCGCCGGCCGGAACTGGCGAAATACAAGGACGGCATGCCGCCCGGCCCGCAGAGCCCGTTGGGCGCCCGGGCGCTCTATCTTTTCCGCGATGGCAAGGACACGATGTACCGACTGCACGGCACGCCGGAGTGGGATTCCATCGGCAAGAACGCTTCGTCCGGCTGCGTGCGCTTCATGAACCAGGACATCATCGACCTCTACAGCCGGGTCGACGGCGTCGCGCAGGTCTACGTGCGCCCGAACCTGTCGCCCGCCGGGAAGATCAGCGCCGTGTCTAACCGGACGGCCGAGCCGATCGATGCCGGCGTGCCAAGGGACGCCGAGTTCTTGAAGTAGGCACCTTCACGGCATCGGTGATCGTCGACAAGAGTTTGGAGGCGAACGCGCTCGGCGGGTCCGCTTCCCTGTCTCGTGCTAGTTCGTCGCGAGGTTCGGCAGCGTGACCTGATAGACCAGGAACATGGTGTCGACGTCGGCGCCGTCCTCGGCCTTGTAGGGCGCACCGACCTGGAAGCCGTCCTGGGTCAGGAAGTCGTTGTCATTGGCGACGAACAGGAAGTAGTCGTCGGGCAGCTTGGGATCGAGCACGCTGACCAGCGACATCGCCTCCCACTTCTCCGAGAGGTTGTCCTTGTCGTTGGGCTTGCCGTTGTGCAGGCCGAAGCGGCCAAGCTGGGCCTTGTCGTTGATGTCGATGAACGGCGTGACCTTGGCCGGTGTCACCGATGGATCGAGCACGCCCTTCGGCGCCACCGGCTTGTCGGCGGCGTCGAACGGACCGCCGGCGATGTCGGTCGCGCCGGAGAGGTCGACGATATTGATCTTGCGATAGAGCGACTCTTCGCCCTTCACACCCTGGCCGTTGCCGCTGTCGCGGGTGAGCATCAGGAAGCTGTTGCCGGAGAGCGCCACGATCTCGCTCTGCGCCGCCACCTTGGTCTTGTCCTTGGCGTCCTTGAACACCGGCAGCGGCACGACATATTCGTGCGCCAGCTTGAGATGGGCGAGGTCGGAGGCGTCATAGACCAGCGCCCTGGTGTTCTGGCGGGTCGATCCGGAATCGCCGCCATCCTGGCGCGGCGCCGACTGCAGCACGGCGATAAGCAACTTGCCGTCCGGCGTCAGCGACATGCCTTCCAAGCCCTGGTTGTTCTGGCGGCCGGTCTCGGGATCCTTCGGATCGGGCTCGGCAGCATCTGGGCCCGGATTGTCGGAGGCGAAGTTCGGCTTGCCGTGGCGCATCGGCACCAGGGCCGCCGGCGGTTGGGTGGCCGACATGAGGCGGCCTTCAGCCGAGAAACGATAGATGTTCGGACCGTATTCGTCGGAGATGAACATGGTGCCGTCGGGCAGCCGCACAATCGCCTCGTCGTCGAGCGACAGCTTGCCATTGTCAGCCTGCGGCAGGATCGGCATGTCGCCGGCGGCGGGACGCACGCCGTTCAGCGGGTCGAGACCGGTGGCATCAGTGCCCTTGTCGTCGGTCAGGAGCATGGTGTCGGCGAGCGTCGCCTTGACGCCCGACTGCTCCTGTCCGGCGGCGGGCGCGGCGCCCGGGGCGGTCGGGGCCAGATCGATCGAAATGGTGTTGAGGCGGGCCCGGTAGTCGGTGGTGCCGACGACGTTGTAGCCGCGATCCGGCAGCAGCCAGAGCGAGCCCTTGTACGCGTTACCCTCACGCGACCAGCCCTTGACGTCGATCGCCATGCCGGAGCCGGAGCCGAAGGTCTCGCCGAACTTGTCCTTCTGGCTGGCGGGGATGCGGCCGACGCCGACCAGCCCCTTGTTGACATAGGCGACGCCATCGGCGAGCGCCGGTGTCAGGGCAGTGAACAAAGCGAGCGCGACGCCGAGCGAGACAGTTCGGTGCAGGTTTTTCATCGATATCCCCTTGTGACGAGCAGAACGGCCAATGGCTGAAAGGGCGCGGCATCGACGATGCGGCCCCGGGTCCGTTGCGTGGTCTAGGACCTGAACGTGATGGTTGCGTGACAGGAGGGGTGCACTTGCCTTCTCCCCTTGTGGGAGAAGGTGGCCGAGCGAAGCTCGGACGGATGAGGGGTGCTGGACGGAGCGCTACCTTGAAGATGCAAACGCTTAAAATCTCTAGTATCTTTTGACGCCGCGTTTCTTCCAGCACCCCTCATCCGTCTCGGCGCTACGCGCCGATCCACCTTCTCCCACAGGGGGAGAAGGGAAGGGCACTAGTCACTCTCTCTTGCGATCAGCTCCAGCGGCCAGACCTCGCGCATGATGCGCGCCCCTTCCGAGCCGGCGAAGGCGGGCAGCGAGGCGAGCAGCATTTCGGCCAGCCGCCGGCCCATCGGCTCCAGCGCCGGGCGGAAGGCGGTCAGCGCCGGCGAGAAATAGCGGCAGAGCGGGGTATCGACGATGACGATCACCGCGATGTCGTGGCCGGGCCTGATACCCATCTCGGCGAGCGCCTTGCAGCCGCCGAGCGCCATGGCGTCGTTGTTGAAGATGATGGCGGTCGGCCGGTCCTTTGCCAGCATCACGCGCGGCGTCACCTGGTAGCCGCCGGCCTCGTTGATGAAGCCGTCGGCGATCAGGGCGGGGTCGACCTCGATGCCGTGTCGCTTCAGGGCCTTGCGGTAGCCATCGAGGAACAGGTAGCCGAAATTGAGGTTGAGGGCAGGGCGGATGGCGGCGATGCGGCGGTGGCCGCGCGCCACCAGCCGGTCGACGGCGTCGCTGCCGGCCTTCTCGAAATCGAGATCCAGCGAAGGGTATGACTTTCCGCCCGAGCGGCTGCGGCCGAGCGTGGCGAAGGGAAAGCCCCTCTCGGTCAGGTAGTCGATGCGCTCGTCCTCGCGCCGCGTCCAGGCCAGCACCACCGCGTCGGCCCGGCGCGTCTCGACGACGCGGCGCAGGCGTTCCTGCTGGTAGTCGCCGGGCGCGCCCATCACCACGGTCAGGTCGAGCCCGCTTTCGGCGAGCCTGCCCTGCAGCCCGATCAGGAGCGGGATGAAGAACGGTTCGCCATATTGCTGGTCGCCCGGATGCGGCTGCAGCATGAAGGCGATCGAATGGGTGGCCCCTTGCCGCAAGCTGCGGCCGGACTGGTTGGGGGCGTAGTTCAGCTTCTTGGCCGCTTCCAGCACGCGCTGGCGCGTGTCGGCATTGACGTCGGCGCGGCCGTTCAGCGCGCGCGACACGGTGCCGATCGAAATGTTCAGATGACGCGCAAGGTCGTGGATGCTGGACGCCAAGGACGGTTCTCCCCCTGCCTTGGCTAGCACTGGCTGCCGCTCAGGCCAAGACTTCGGGACGATTTTTGCAAGCAGCCAGTTGACATTCTACGTCATCGGGTGTGTTCTCGTAAACGTTTACGGAAAAACGTTTACGGTGATGCCGTGGATGCCGTGACGATCGGCCTGGAGGGGCCGAGCGGAGGAGGAACACTGGGTGATGAAGGTCGTCCTGGCCGGCTGCGGAGCGATGAGCAGGCAGTGGCTCGATGCCGCGAGGCAGATCGACGGGCTCGCGATTGTCGGCCTTGTCGATCTTGACGCCGAGCGGGCGCAGGCGAGAGCGCGCGAATACGCGCTTTCCACCGCCGTCATCGGCACCAATCTCGACGCTGTCCTTGATCAGACCAAGCCCGATGCAGTGTTCGATGTCGTCGTTCCCGCCGCACGGCGCGAAGTCGCCTTTGCAGCCTTCGCCCACAATTGCCATCTGCTCACCGAAAAGCCGCTGGCCGACACGCCGGAGAATGCCCGCGCCATCATCGAGGCCGCGAGCCGGGCAAAGCGCATCCATGCCGTCGTCCAGAACCGTCGCTACGTCGCCAATGTCAGGCGCATCCGGCGCTTTCTCGACTCCGGCGCCATCGGCGCGGCAACCAGCATCCATGCCGATTTCTTCGTCGCACCGCATTTCGGCGGTTTTCGCGAGGAGATGGCGCATGTGCTGCTGCTCGACATGGCGATCCATACCTTTGATGCCGCCCGCTACATGGTCGGCGGCGAACCGGCTGGCGTCTACTGCCAGGAATGGGAGCCTGCCAGTTCCTGGTACCGGCAAGGGTCGTCGGCCAATGCCGTGTTCGAATTCGCTGATGGCAAGGTCTTCACCTATGCCGGCTCATGGTGCGCCGACGGTTTCCGCACCAGCTGGGAGGGTAGCTGGCGCATCGTCGCCGAGCGCGGCAGCCTGCTCTGGGACGGCTTTGATGGGCTAAAGGCAGAGGCGGTGGTGCCGGGCCGCGACGGCCTGTTCGACAAAACCCAGCCAATTGAAGTGCCGCCGCTCGACGCCGCCGACCGCGTCGATGGTCATCTCGGCATCATCAAGGATTTCATGCATGCGGTCGAGACCGGCACCGAGCCGGAAACGCGCGGCGCCGACAACATCAAGAGCCTGGCCATGGTTTTCGGCGCGATCGAAAGCGCCGAGACCGGGCGGCGCGTGGCCATCAGACAGGAAGCACAATGATGCCAAACCCGCTCCTCGACATCAGGATCGGCACCATGGTCCGGGCCAATCTCGACGAACCGGCGGCCTACATCAAACAGATCCTGCCGCTCGGCTTCGAGAGCATCCAGCCCTTCTTCTGGCAGACGCTGGGCGGCAAGGATTTGCCGCGGCTCGCCGGCCAGATCCACGAGGCGATCGGCGATGCCGACGTCAACGTGTCCTCGATCGGTGTGTTCGGCAATCCGCTGGAAAGCGGCGAGGTCGATCGCGGCGTGCTCGCGGCCTGGGAAACCGTCATCGACAATGCGCATCTGTTCGGCGCTTCCACGGTCAGCGGCTTCACCGGCCGCATTCGCGGCAAGCCGCTGACCGACAGCCTGCCGCGCTTCCGCGAGGTGTGGGGGCCGCTGGCAAAGCGTGCCGCCGACAAGGGCGTGCGCATCGCCTTCGAGAATTGCGCCATGGACGGCAACTGGGCCAGTGGCGATTGGAACATCGCCCACAATCCCGACGCCTGGGAGCTGATGTTCAACGAATTGCCGGACGACAATCTCGGCCTCGAATGGGAGCCCTGTCACCAGCTCGTCTATCTGATCGATCCGATCCCGCAGATCCGCAAATGGGCGTCGCGCATTTTCCACGTCCACGGCAAGGACGCCACGGTGCGCTGGGACGTGATCCGCGAGCACGGCGTGTTCGGCCGCCTGCCATTCGTGCAGATGCGCAGCCCCGGTTTCGGCGACAGCGACTGGACGCGGGTGATCAGCGAGTTGAGGCTGGCCGGTTACAAGGGCGCCATCGACATCGAGGGCTGGCACGACCCTGTCTATCGCGACGACCTGGAGATCACCGGCCAGATGAGGGCGCTGGACTATCTCAAGCAATGCCGGGGAGGTGCCAGCTACCTGCCAAATCCGATGTGAGGCCAAATTTGATGTGAGGATTGGCCGGCGGGAGGAGCCGGCCGGCCAGGACTACGGCGCACTGCCGAAGGCAATGTCGAAACCCTCGCTTAGCGAGGAAACAAAGGGAGGAACGTGCATGAGCATCGCGAAGAGAACGACACTTCTGCGCACGACCGTCGTGGCTGCAACCACGGCGCTCTGTGCCGCAATCTCCACCTTGCCGGCCAACGCGCTCGACGCCCAATGGTGCAAGGACGTCCACATCCGCTTCTTCGTCGGCGGCGCCGAGGGCGACGCCTTCGGCACCATCGTCTATAATGGCGCCAAGCAGGCAGCGGCCGACCTCGGCCCGAAGGTCGACTACATCTTCTCGGGCTGGGACGTCGAAAAGATGGTGCAGCAATTGCGCGAAGCCGTCGCCGTGAAGCCCAACGGCATCGCCATGATGGGTCATCCAGGCGACGCCGCGATCATGCCGCTGGCCGATCAGGCGCACAAGGATGGCATCAAGATGATGTACCAGAACGTGCCGGTGCCGACGGTGGTGGCGGCGTTCGGCGGCGGCTATGTCGGCGCGCAGCAGGAACAGCAGGGCCGCGCGCTCGGCGCCGAGGCGTTCAAGCTGGCCGGGCTCAAGGCCGGTGACAAGGCGATCATGATCGGCCCATTCGAGAACGAAAGCCGAGGCGCACGCGAGCGCGGGACGGTCGCCGCATTGAAAGAGGCCGGTATCGATGTCGTTCAAATCAATTCCCAAACCGAGTGGGCAGCCGATCCGAATCTGGCGATCCCGTTGATCACCGCTGCGCTGCTCAACAATCCCGGCGTCAAGGCGGTCGGGTATCCGGGCGGGCAGATGCTCGGCAATGTGCCGACATACATGCAGGCCGCAGGGCGGAAGCCCGGCGACATCTTCAACTTCGGCTTCGACACCAGCCCGCAGATCGTCGAGGCCTTCAAGGGCGGCTGGGTGCAACTGACCGCCGACCAGCAGCCGTTCATGCAGGGCTATCTGCCGATCCTCAGCCTCTGCCAGCAAGTCGTGCTGGGCCTGGCGCCGATGAATGTCGACACCGGCGCCGGCTTCGTCACGCCGCAGAATTACGAGATCGTCTCGGAGCTCGCCAAGCAGGCGCTGCGCTGACCTCCCAAGGCTGCCGGCCGGGATTTCGCCCGGCCGGCAGGGCCGTCGGCAACAGGCCGGCGAATCGACAATTCAAGCGAGGATACGATGGCCGAACGCATCATCGAACTGCGCGACATCAAGAAATCCTACGGCCAGGTCTATGCGCTGGGAGGGGTCAATCTCAGCGTTGACCGCGGCGAGGTGGTCGGCCTGATTGGCGACAATGGCGCCGGCAAGTCGACGTTGATCAAGATCCTGTCCGGCGTGGTCAGGCCGACCAGCGGCGACATCCTCGTGCGCGGCAAGTCAGTGACCGGATGGAGTGCTGCCCGCTCGCGCGACGCCGGCATCGAGACGGTGTTCCAGGACCGGGCGCTGGCGGTGCAGCAGACGATCGTGCGCAACATTTTCATGGGCCGCGAACTGACAAGCTTCATGGGTTGGCTGAAGGTCAACAAGGAGATCGAGGAGGCAAGCCGGTTGATGCGCGAGATCGGCTTCACCTCGAAAGTGTTCACGCCGCATTCGATCGTCGGCCAGCTCTCCGGCGGCGAACGCCAGGGCGTGGCGATCGCGCGCGCCATCTACAAGCAGGCGGAGCTGATCATCCTGGATGAGCCGACGACGGCGCTGTCGCTAACCGAGACCGCCAAGGTCTTCCATTTCGTGCGCCAGGTGCGGGCGAGCGGCCGCTCGATCCTGTTCATCGGCCACAACATCCACCACGTCTTCGACATCGCCGACCGTTTCGTGGTGCTCGATCGCGGCAAAGTGGCGCTGACTGCCGACCGCAGCGAGGTCAAGTCGGCAGAAGACCTCATCAATTTCATGGAAGACGTTGCGCATCCCGGCGGGTTGCCTGGACTGCACGAGGCCGGCGTAGCGGAGCAGGGAGCACGATGAGCAAGACCATGGAACCCGATATCGACGGCCCGCTCGGCGCGTATAACCAGCCCACCCCCAAGGAGTGGAAACACCCGTCCGACCAGTGGCTGCGCGGCTTCGTCCTCGACAACCGGGCCGCGCTCGGCACGCTCGCCGTGTTCATCGTCATGATGGCGGTGTTCATGATCGCCAACCCGACCGTCTTCACCACCTGGTATCTCTACAGCTCGGTGCTGACGACGCTGCCGGTGGCGCTGTTCGTGGTGGTGCCGCTGGTCTTCGTCGTCACCTGCGGCGAGATCGACCTGTCGTTCCCGGCGACGATGGGTTTTGCGTCCTGGGTTTTCGCGCTGGTGGTGCAGGCCGGCTATGATCCGTTCCTCGGCATCATCGCCGCGCTCGTCACCGGCACGCTGCTCGGCTTCCTGGTCGGATCGCTCGTCGTCTATGGCGGGCTGTCGTCGCTGATCGCCACGCTCGGCATGAATTTCCTGCTGCGCGGCCTGATCCAGATCATCAACGAGGGCAAGTCGACGGCGTTGACCAACCTCGCCGACAGCTGGGCCTACAAGATCTTCTCCAGCCAGCTCTATGGCATCCCGGTGCAGATCTTCTGGGCCGTCGCCTTCGTGGTGCTGTCGGCGCTACTCTACAACAGGCACCGTTTCGGCGCGCAGGTGAGGGTGGTCGGCGACAATCCCGATAGTGCCCAGCAGATGGGCATCGACGTCAAGCGCGTCAGGGTCAAGGTGTTCGTCTTCGTCGGCATCGGGGCGGCGATCGCCGGCACCTTCTCGGTGATGATCAACTTCACCTGGTGGCCGACGGCGGGCGACGGCTATCTGCTGCCGGTGCTGGCCTCGGTGTTCGTCGGCGGCACGCCGACCTGGGGCGGCATCGGCACGGTGGTCGGCGGCGCGATCGGCGCGGTCACGGTGTCGTTCATCCAGACCGGTGTGGTGGCGGCGGGGTTGAGCGGCTTCTACGTGCAGTTTTTCAACGGGCTGATCATCATCCTGTCGCTGCTCGGCCACAAATGGAACCAGGCGCGCTATCGCTAGAAGGACTGCTCACACCGCCGCGACGAACCCGTCCAGGACGCGTTTCTGGCCGGCCTTGTCGAAGTCGATGGTCAGCTTGTTGCCTTCGATGGCGGCAATGTTGCCGTTGCCGAACTTCTGATGGAAGACGCGGTCGCCGACGCTGAAGGCGGATGGCGTGTCGGCGACCGATTTGGCGACCAGCTCGCCGTCGATGGTGCGGCCTTTGACCGAGGTGCGGCCGGCGCCGTAGCCGCTATCGGTCTCGCCATAGCCGATGCGCTCGACCTGGTGGCCGGAGCGCGTGCCCCAGTTGCGGTCGGTCGCCTCGGTGCGGTTGGCCTGCGCGCGCTGCCAGCCCGGCGTCGAATAGGTGTTGGAGAAGCTTCCCGATTTCTCGGCGCCGATATTGTCGAAGCGCGAGGCGCCATAGGGGTTCTGCCTGCCGCCACGTCCCGAGGCAAACGAACCGCCGCCATAGCTGTTGCCGTAGCCGCCATAGGAGTTGCCGCTCTCGGCGACCTCGACATGGGTATTCGGCAACTCGTCGAGGAAGCGCGACGGGATGGTCGATTGCCAGAGACCGTGGATGAGGCGGTTGGAGACGAACCAGATGTGCAGGTTCTTCTTGGCCCGCGTCAGCCCGACATAGGCGAGGCGGCGCTCTTCCTCCAGGCCGGAGCGACCGCCCTCGTCCAGCGCTCGCTGATGCGGGAACAGGCCTTCTTCCCAGCCGGGGAGGAACACGGTCTCGAATTCGAGGCCCTTGGCCGAATGCAGGGTCATTATGCTCACCGCATCGAGCGACTCGCTCTGCTCGGCCTCCATGACCAGCGCAACATGCTCGAGGAAGGAGCGCAGCGATTCATATTCCTCCATGGAGCGGACAAGCTCCTTGAGGTTCTCCAGACGGCCCGGCGCTTCCGCCGAGCGGTCGTTCTTCCACATGTCGGTGTAGCCGCTCTCCTCGAGGATGGTCTCTGCGAGTTCGGTGTGCGGCGTGGTCTCCAGCGCCTTCTGCCAGCGCTCGAAATTGGCGGCGACCTCGCGCAAGGCGGCGCGCGGCTTCGGCTTCAGCTCGTCGCTTTCGGCGAGGTTGCCGGCCGCTTCCAGCATCGGGATGCGCAACGCGCGGGCGGTGTCGTGGAGCTGGCGGATGGTGGCTTCGCCGAGCCCGCGTTTCGGCACGTTGACGATGCGCTCGAAGGCGAGGTCGTCGCCGCCGTTGGCGACGACGCGGAAGAAGGCCAGTGCGTCGCGGATTTCCATCCGCTCGTAGAAACGCGGGCCGCCGATGACGCGGTAGTTGAGGCCAAGCGTGATGAAGCGGTCCTCGAAGGCGCGCATCTGGAAGGAGGCGCGTACGAGGATGGCCATGTCGTTGAGATTGTGCTTGCCCCGCTGGTAGGCCTCGATCGTCTCGCCGACGGCGCGCGCCTCTTCCTCAGAATCCCAGGCGGCATGGACATGCACCTTGTCGTCCTCGGGATCGTCGCGGTCGGTGAACAGCGTCTTGCCGAAGCGGCCCTCATTGTGGGCGATGAGATGCGAGGCGGCACCCAGGATGTGCGCCGTCGAGCGGTAGTTGCGCTCCAGCCGGATAATGGTGGCGCCGGGGAAATCCTTGTCGAAGCGAAGGATGTTGTCGACTTCCGCGCCGCGCCAGCCGTAGATCGACTGGTCGTCGTCGCCGACGCAGCAGATGTTGACGGTAGCACGAGTTTCGGTCGAGCGCGCCTTACCCTCCCCTCGATGGGGAGGGTCGTCGCGAAGCGACGGGGAGGGGTGACTGGCGCCGGCGCTATCACCCCCGCCCGCGCCGCTGCGCGGCGCGACCTCCCCCATCGAGGGGGAGGTAGGTCTTTGCGCCAAGAGCCGCAGCCACATGTACTGCGCGGTGTTGGTGTCCTGGTACTCGTCGACGAGGATGTATTTGAAGCGCTTGTGGTAGTCCTTGAGCACGTCCGGATAGGCGCGGAAGATGCGGATCGGGTGGCAGAGCAGATCGCCGAAGTCGCAGGCGTTCAGCGTCTGCAGCCGCTCCTGATAGGCCTTGTAGAGTTCGCGGCCCTTGCCGTTGCCGAAGCTGCGGGCATCACCCTCGGGGATATCGGCTGGCACAAGCCCCTTGTTCTTCCAGCCGTCGATCATCTGGCCGAACTGCTTGGCCGGCCACCGCTTGTCGTCCAAGCCTTCGGCCTGGATGAGCTGCTTGATCAGGCGCACGACGTCATCGGTGTCCAGGATGGTGAAATCGGATTTCAGCCCGGCAAGCTCGGCGTGGCGGCGCAGCAGCTTGACGCCGATCGAATGGAATGTGCCGAGCCAGGGCATGCCCTCGACATTGCCTTCGCCGATCAGATGGCCGATGCGCTGCTTCATCTCGCGCGCGGCCTTGTTGGTGAAGGTGACGGCGAGGATCTGCGAGGGGAAGGCCTTGCCGGTGGCGAGGATGTGGGCGATGCGGGTGGTGAGCACCCGCGTCTTGCCGGTGCCGGCGCCGGCCAGCACCAGGACCGGGCCTTCCGTCGTTTCGACCGCCAGCCGCTGCTCGGGGTTGAGGCCGTTCAGGTAATCGGGCGTATCGTTGCGACCGCTGCGGGCGGCCATGGCGCGCGCGGCAATGCCGGACGGGGCCGTGGGCCGCGCATTCGGTTCGTCAAAGAAGGGCATGTCTTCCGAAAACCCGGACATTGTCCCCGAATGTAGTGATTCGGCAGCGAAAGACCAGAAGTGTCTCCGTTTTGTTCCGGTTTGGCGACAGGATTTGCCGGGCGCCGTGTCTCTTCGGCGCCCGGCAATTGCCTAAAACCCTTGTCGCGCCTTATCCGATGGTTGCCCGCATGCGCTCGCCGATCTTATCGGCGACGTAGCCGGCATCGCGCGCCGCGCCATGGATCATGGTGGAAGAAGTCGAGTGTTGGAAATGCAGGCCGCAGACATACAGTCCCGGCTCGCCTTCGACAGCACCGCGATATTGCTTCACCCGGCCGGTGCCGTCGAAAATCGGCAGCTTGATCCAATCCAGTCCGGCCCGGAACCCGGTGCACCAGACGATGTTCGAAACGTCGAGAATCTGGCCGTCGTCGAGCAGCGGCTTGCCGTCGCGGGCACCGGCGACGCGGGCGACCCGGCGGATACCGGCGGCGTCCAGGTCCTGCGGCTTGACCCGGATCAGCGGCAGGCCATGCGACAACTGCTCAGGCTTGGCCTTGCGGCCCATCGGCGTGTCGACCGTGAGCAAACGGTGGAAAACGATGCGCAAGACGACCGGCAGGACCAGACGCATTGCGAAGTAGCCATTGTAGGTGACCGGGATGTGGCCGGGATGCCGGCCTGACAGACACACCTGGTGCGTGCGCGCCAGATCCATGGCGATTTCCGCACCGGAATTGCTGGCGCCGACCAAAAGCACGCTGCCCGCCTGGAGCTGTTCCGGGTTCTTGTAGGCAACCGAATGCAATTGCCGGATCGACGGGTCGAGCGACGCCGCGAAATCCGGGATCTTCGGCTTCTGGTAGCTCGAGGCCGCGGCGACGACGTGCTTGGCGATGTAGCGGGTCTGGCCCGATGTGACGATGTAGCGCTCGCCGGAACGGGTCACCTCGTCGACCTTGACGCCGGTGCGCACCGGCAAGCCAAACCTCCTGGCATAGGCCTCTAGATAGTCGGCCATTTCGTCCTTGGTCGGGAACGAATAGCGGGCAGCGGGGAAGGGCATGCCGACCAGTCCGTCGAAGCGCGCCGGCGTGAACAGGCGCAGCGAATCCCAGCGCGAGCGCCAGATGTCGCCGACGCGTTCGCGGGCCTCGAGGATGACGAACTTCACGCCCTTGCGGGCGAGGTGATAGCCGACGGAAAGGCCGTTCTGTCCCGCGCCGATGACCACGACGTCGAAATGTTCTTCTCTCGGCATTGGCAGCGTGTCGTCGTCGGCTGGCGCCGCCGATGCCCGCAGCGCACCGGCCTCCAGTTGCATGAAGGCCGCTCCCGGTTCCAGCAATGCGCCGGCGCGCGCTCTGGTTTCGGCGATGCGGATGTTGCGGGGGCCGCGCAGGTTCATTCCCTCAATCGCGGCCGGCCCGGATGTCGAAATCGGATTCATGATCGCTCCATTTGGTTCGTCAGTCGTGGACCAGAAATTAGTGGAACGGCGCGGCGGCGCTTCGGGGAGACACCTCACGGGACAGAAAAATGCGATGGGGATTTTTCCCCATGTCCTCAGGTCGGATGACCGGATCAGACGAGCCGGTTCTGGAAGGCGTAGGCGGTCGCTGCGGCGCGTGAGTTGACCGCGAGCTTGTCGAAAATGTTGCTGACATGCCGGTCGACGGTCTTCTCGCTGAGGCCAAGCTCCGTCGCTATCGACCTGTTGGTCCTGCCGGTGGCGACAAGGCCAAGGACCTCGATCTCGCGCCCGGTCAGGCGGTGCGGGCGCGAATTGGCCGTCTCGATCAGCGCGCTGACGCGGGCGAGTTCGGGCGCGGCGCCCAGTGCGGCGAAAACGGCGCGGGCGGCATCGAATTCGAGCTCGGCGCCGTCCTCGTCGCCAAGCAGGCGGCAGGCTTGTCCCGAAAGCACGCGCAGCCGAGCTTCCAGATAAGGGGCGCCGGCGCGCTGCCAGGTCTTCAGCGCGGCGCGGAAATGGCCAAGCGCCGCCGCGGCGCTGCCTTCATGCAGGTCGATCTCACCCCTGGCCTGCGCCGCCATAGCGGCCAGGACATCGGTTGCGAAACGGCCCGCGATCGCCTCCAGATCCTGGCAGGCTTCGCGCGCCTCCTCGATGGCGCCTGAGGCGATCATGATCTCGACCAGCGCCGGGAGCAGGCGGGCGCGGCCAAGTGGAGCCTTGGTCGTGGCGAGCACGCGGCGAATGGTTGCCGCGGCCTGTTCGGCGCGGCCCTGCATCAGGCGCAGCAGCGCCATGCCGGGCTGCGGTTCGAACCCGAGCCGGCTGGCGGCGCGGTAGAGCTCCTCGGCGGCGGCAAACTCACCGCGCAGGCGACGGATTTCGGCCTCCTGGTAGGCCGCTCCCGCCGCTGCTTCGCTGGCCGTCGTATGGGCCAGCGACTTCGTCGCGCGGCGTGCCTCGGTGATCGCATCCTGCCAGGCACCGTTCAGTTCCATGATCTCGGCGCGGTGCAACAGGCAGACGCCGTTGAACTGAACGAGTTGCGGCTGCGTTCCGCACCAGTTCGACAGCGCCTCGGTCCATTCGCGCGAGCGGTCGAGCGCGTAGACCTGCCGGCACGCGGCGATGAGGTTGCAATAGATCAGGCCGGTGACGATGGGCGAAAGCTTTCCGTCGACGGCCGGCAGCATGGCCTCGTCGAGCGAGGCGATGCCTTCATCGATCCGGCCCTGCCGCACAAGCGCGCGGCCGAGATAACATCTGGCGAAGGCGACAAGGTCGACGTCGCAACAGCGCTCGCCGATCGCCAGCGCCTGGCCGGCCAACGGCTCCGCCGCCGGATCGTTGCCCGTCATGAGCTCCTTCTGTGCCGCGAGCAAGACCAGATAGCCATGCGCCGCGCATTCGCGCCCAAAGCTGTCGGCCAGGCGCTGGGCCTGCTGGATGCAGGCGGTCGCGTGGCCCTGCTCGCCCAGGGCCAGGAGTCGGAAGCCGCGGAAGAACGCCCAATACGCCGCGCGGTCGTAACGGCCCGCTTCGACATAGGTCTCGAACAGGCGGTCACCGGCGGCCATGCTGTCCTGGTCGCGGTCCAGCATGGCCGCCGACCAGAGTACCCGTTCCAGATCGTCCGGGCCCAGCGGCGCGAGCTCGTCCGTTGCGCGCAACAGCTCGAGTGCATCCGCCCATGCCCGTTGCTCATAGGCGCGGCGGGCCTGTTCCAGAAGCGAAGCGGCGTCGGCTTTCATGGGCAAAGCATAGCATCGCCAAATAGCTGGCAGAAGAATGGCAGATGCCAGGCTCTGTCATTTCGGCGTGACCGGCAGCGGCGATGCTTACTTTATGCCGTGCTGATTTGACACCGCGCGCAGGGGGGCCGAAAACTGCGGCGGCGAGATGAAACAGAATCGAAAGCGCGTTACGGTTGTGCTTCGTGACGCGGTTTTCGATCGCCAGTCTGCTGCGCATGAAGGAGTGTCGTTATGGCAACCGTCCTTACCGCCGTGGTCCTTGCTCTCATCGGTCTGGTTCTTGGCGGAGGCGGCATCTGGTTGGCTTCGCTTGGCGGCAGCTGGTACTACGTCATCGTCGGCCTTGCCTTCCTCATCGCAGCCTTGCTGCTCTTCAGGCGAAATTCCCTTGCGCTCTGGCTCTATGCGGCGATCGTGATCGGCACGTTGTGCTGGGCGGTCTGGGAAGCGGGCTTCGACTGGTGGGATCTGGGCCCGCGCGGCGGCGTCATCGTGCTCCTGGCGCTGTGGCTTTTGACGCCATGGGCGAGGCGAGGGCTGAGCGGTCCCGACGGGCGCGCGCCGCTGATCCTGGCGGTGCTGGCCTCGCTGGCCGTGGCCGGCTATTCGATGACGGCCGATCCCAGGGACATTGCCGGCGAGCTCAGCGCCGACAAGGTGACGCCGACCGCCGATCTCGGCGGCAACGTCCCGGAAAGCGAGTGGCACTTCTACGGCCGCACGCCCTATGGCCAGCGCTATTCGCCGCTCAACCAGATCACCGTGGACAATGTGGCTTCGCTGCAGCCGGCATGGACCTACCGCACCGGCGACGTGAAGGGTCCGGACGACATCGGCGAGACGACCTATCAGGTGACGCCGCTGAAGATCGGCGACGCGCTCTACATCTGCACGCCGCACAATTTCGCCATCGCCATCGATGCCGCGACCGGCAAGGAGAAATGGCGCTACGATCCGAAGATCAAGCTGGACCCCAACCGCCAGCATCAGACCTGCCGCGGCGTGTCCTACTATGCCGACGCCAAGATCGCCGCCGGCCAGCCTTGTGCCGCGCGCGTTTATCTGCCTACCTCCGACGCGCGGCTGATCGCGCTCGACGCCGCGAACGGCCAGGTCTGTCCGTCCTTCGCCGAAGGCGGCACGCTGAACCTCATGGCCAACATGCCGTACCCGAAGTCGGGCTATTACTATTCGACCTCGGCGCCGCTCATCGTCGGCGGCAAGATCATCGTCGGTGGTGCGGTCAACGACAATTATTCGACGCAGGAGCCGTCGGGTGTCATCCGCGCCTACGACGCAGGCAGCGGCGCACTGCTGTGGAACTGGGATTCGGGCAATCCGGACCAGACGACGCCGCTGCCGGCCGACCAGACCTACACCAACAACTCGCCCAACATGTGGTCGACACCGAGCGCCGACGAGAAGCTCGGTCTGCTCTACGTGCCGCTCGGCAACCAGACACCGGACCAGCTCGGCGCCGGGCGCAGCGCCAATGTCGAGAAATTCTCGTCCTCGATCACCGCGCTCGACCTCAACACCGGGCAAGTGCGCTGGGTGCGGCAGACCGTGCACCATGATCTGTGGGACATGGACGTGCCGGCGCAGCCGACGCTGGTCGACATCACCACGTCGAGCGGCGTCGTGCCGGCTTTGGTCGGGCCGACCAAGCAGGGCGACCTCTATGTGCTCGACCGGCGCAGCGGCGAGCCGATCATTGCCGTCAAGGAGATGCCGGCGCCAGGCGGTGCGATCGAGGGTGACCACGCGTCGCCGACGCAGCCGGAGTCGGACCTCTCCTTCAATCCGAAACCGCTGACCGGAGCCGACATGTGGGGCATCACCATGTTCGACCAGCTGGCCTGCCGGATCGAGCTCAAGGGCCTGCGCTATGAGGGCCGCTACACGCCGCCGTCCGTACAGGGTTCGCTGATCTATCCAGGCAATTTCGGCGTCTTCAACTGGGGCGGCGTCGCGGTCGATCCGGTCAGGCAGGTGATGTTCGGCATGCCGACCTATCTGGCGTTCAAGTCGCAGCTCATTCCCCGCGACCAGGTGCCGCCGCCGGATGGAGGACGCGGCAGCGAGCAAGGGCTCAACCGCAACGAGGGCGCGCCTTACGCGGTGGTGATGGGGCCGTTCCTGTCGCCGCTTGGCATCCCGTGCCAGGCGCCGCCATGGGGCTATGTCGCCGGCGCCGATCTCAGGACCGGCAAGATCGTCTACAAGCACCGCAACGGCACCGTGCGCGACATGACACCGCTACCGCTGCCGTTCAAGGTGGGCGTGCCGGGCATAGGCGGGCCGATGATCACCGCCGGCGGCGTCGCCTTCCTGGGGGCTGCGGTCGATGATTATTTGCGCGCCTATGATCTGACGACCGGCAAGCAGCTTTGGAAAGCCAGGCTGCCGGCCGGCGGGCAGTCGACGCCGATGACCTACACGGTCGGCGACGGCCGCCAGTTCGTGGTCATCGTCGCCGGCGGCCATGGTTCGGTCGGCACCAAGCCCGGCGACTATGTGATGGCTTACGCTTTGCCGAAGTGAAAGCTCGTTCAGAGCCCGAGATGGCCCTTGAGGCCAGGCACCGAGCCAAGCACCTGGTTGGTGAGATCGGGGCCGGCGGCGGCTTCCGCCTGCTGGATCAGCGTCGCGCCGGCCTTCTGGATCTGCGCCATATCGAGGCCGGAGGCCTTGAGCGCGGCGACGCCGTTGATCAGCGCTCCGGTCTTTTCGCCGAGCATGCCGCCGAGCGCGCCCTGCAGTGACGACAGCAAGCCGCCGCCCGAGCCGCCGGAAGCACCGGCGGCCATGACATCGTATTTCCGGGCCAGCGCATCGGCGCCCGGAATCCTGGCAAAGAAGTTCGAGGCGCTGGTGCCTTCCGCTTCGTGCTCGAGCACCGAAAAAATGGTGCCGACGACCTTTTCCGTCACCGCCTGGTCGAGGCCGGCTTTCGCGGAGACGGTGTTCACGATGTCCTGGACGTCCATGGTCTTCCCCCTCGGTGTTGACGCTCAGTTGCCGGATTTCGCGCGGCCTTGCCGGCGCTGCTCGCTTCTGACCTTGACCGGCGCCCGGCTGGCTGTGAGCGCCGCGGAGCGCAGCGCCAGGAGGGCCGCGCCGGCGAGCACGAGCGCGCTTGCGAGGATCGGAGCGGACAAGGTCATGAGCGTTGTTCCTTCTTGTCGGGCACCGCCGTGACAGGCGAAGCCAGGGTCAGCTTCCCTTGATATCGTGGCATTCACCATCAAGTTTTACCGAAATGACCAAAATGTGATGAGAGCCGTGCGGCGGCTGGCCTTCGCGGCCGGCGTGAGGGCGCCAATCATGCCTTCAACAACGACACCTCGGCGGCGCGCTACGACAAGAAGGCGGCCGACCTCGCCTGGGGCAGGACCGTCGCCTTCCTGAAGGAGAAACTGGCCTAGTCGAACGAGGGCGGCTCACTCCGGCGCCGGCTTGTGGACGGCGACGCCGGCGACCACGAGCGCAATGCCCAGGCAGTCGCTGAGACTCGGTATCTGTCGCAGCACGATGACGCCGATCAGCGTCGCGGTGAGCGGCAGAAGCGACAGCATCAGCGCGAAGCTGGCGCGCGGCAGCCGCGCCATGGCAAGCTGATCACATATGTAGGGGATGACCGAGGAGCAGATGCCGACGCCGATGGCGGCGAAAAGCAGCGATGGCACCGAGAAGGCCGGCAGCGCCTCGGTGAAGCCGACGGGCAGCACGACGAGGAATGCGATCGTCATGGCGGCACCCAGGCCGGCAATGCCTGCGCCGGCGCCGGACGCGGCGAGGCGGTGGCCAAGCACGATGTAGCCGACGAACAGCGCGCCGTTGAGGAAGGCCCAGAACAGGCCGACCGGGTCGTCGGACCATTTGACGTCGATCAGGAGCAAGGTGCCGGTGACGGCGATGGCGAGCGCCGCGAGGTTGCGCGGACTGCGCAGGCCGACCAGCGCGACACCGATGGTGCCGACGAATTCGATCGCCGCGACCAGCGAGATCGGCAAGCGGTCGAGTGCGAGGTAGAAGGAACAGTTCATCACCGCCAGGCAGGCGCCGAAGGCGACGAGGAGCAGGCGCGTCGGCCGATCGGCGCGGGCAAGAACGGTCCATGGCCGGGTCAGCGGCGCAAAGACCAGAGCGGCGGTGGCGATGCGCAGCCAGGCCATGCCGAGCACCCCGACATGGGCGAAGAGCAACACCGCGAAGGCCGGCCCCAGATAGTGGAACACGGCGCTGACGCCGAACCACAGATGCGGCGGCAGCGCGGTCGCCAAGGCGGAAAGGCCAGGGCCGGCAATGCCTTGGCTGGTATCGCTCGCGTTGTCGGAGGCAGGACTGACGGTCGAGACTTGCGCTTGATCTCTCATGCGATCATTATCGCAGGCGGAATTTACGGTTCATATAGGTGATCGTTGGCTGGATTCGCCAATATCGCAGCGAAGAGATGGAAAAACCATTGAAACGCCTTCGAAACGAAAATGCGAACCTTGATGCTGCGGACCTGAAGCTTCTGCGCATTCTGGAACAGGACGCACGCACCAGCACAGCCGAACTGGCGCGGGCCGTCGGGCTGTCGGCGCCCAGCGTGGCGGAGCGGATCAGGAAGCTGCAGGAGAACGGCGTTATCGAGGGCTACACGGTCAGGATCAATCCGGCGGCGCTCGGCATGAAGCTCTCGGCATGGCTGCGCATCAGGCCGGTGCCGGGGCAGCTTGCCGTCGTTGCCGAGATCATCCGCGACCTGCCCGAGATCGCGCAATGCGACCGCGTGACCGGCGAGGACTGCTTCATCGCGCTGGCACATGTCGGCTCGGTGAGCGAGCTCGAACGGGTGATCGACCGCATCATCCCCTACGCGATGACCAACACGGCGATCATCCAGTCGTCGCCGGTGGCGCCGCGCTCGCCGCTCGAGGCCGCGCCGAAAGCGCGTCGCCCCTAAAGGGTCTCATGCGTCGAGCTTCAGGTTGTTGTTTCGTGCATGTCGTTATCGCAAAACCGCTGCGCACTTTTGGGCGACATGCATGAGGAATCGTCAGTAAGTCAGAAATGCCCACGCTTCAGGCGCGCCTGCTTGAGGATGGCGCGCCAGCGGATCATGTCGAAGGGGATAGGCTCATTGTTGTTGGCGATGTGGAAGATCTCGTTGTTGACGTTCTTCAGCGAGCGCCAAAAATCGTAGTCGGTGATGCGCGGATCGGCGGCAAGCCTCTCCACCTCGACCTTGATGTCGGTTTTCATGCACGTTCCTCGAACCGCCTGTGCCCCGCCGCTGGGCATCGCACCCCGATGTGAACCGTTCTCGAACGCTCTGCTGAGTCGTTCAACGGCGCAATCGGCTTGTTCACGTTAAATCCTTGGTAAGGTTAACGCGGGCGGGTAAGTGCTTCAAGCGGTCTTGCGGCGAATGCCGATCGAACGGCCGGCGCGCTCCGGCATCGGCAGCGTGGCATGGGCAGCGCGCATCGCCTCGATCCTGGCGAGCACGTCGGCGGGGAAGGGCGCCACTTTCGGTCCGGACATGTCGACATGCAGCGAAAGCGTCTCGGAGGTGGCGGCCAGCCAGCCGTCGACATGGCGGATCTCCTGATAGGCTCTCAGCCGCTTCTCGTCATGGTCGATGAGCTGGAAGGAAACCTTGACCTTGTGCTCAAGGTGCAACTCCTGCACGTAGCAGACATGGACTTCCGCCGTGTAGATGGTGAGGCGGCGCTCCCTGGCATAGTCCGGCCCCATGCCCATCATTTCGAAGGCGTCGTCCGAGCAGCGGTCGAACAGCACGTTGTAATAGGCCATGTTGAGATGGCCGTTATAGTCGATCCAGTCCTTCTCGATATCCATGGCGCGGGAAATGAAGGGGGCTGGCATCGACATCTTGATTTCCTTCTTGATCGCTGGACAGGGCGTGGGTCGTGAGACTACGCATCCATAGCCGCACAGCAAGGGTGGCGGCTGGTCCATTCGCGGAGTGATTCATGGCTTTGAGCGACCTCAATCCGGTCGAGCGCAACGAGGAGGGCATCGCCGCGGTGCTCGGCATCCTCAAGCAGACGCTCGGCGAGCGCTTCCAGACCGGCCAGGCTATCCGTTCGCAGCACGCCCACACCACCACCTACATTCCGACGCAGGCGCCGGATGGCGTCGCCTTCGTGGAGAGCACGGCCGAGGTGCAGGAGATCGTGCGCGCCTGCGCTACGCACCGGGTGCCGGTGATCGCCTTCGGTGTCGGCTCCTCGCTGGAGGGCCACACCAACGCGCCGGGCGGCGGCATTTCGATCGACACCTCGCGCATGAACCGGATCCTGTCGGTCAATCCCGAGGATCTCGACTGCACCGTCGAGCCTGGCGTGACGCGCGAGGATCTCAACCGGCATCTGCGCGACACCGGCCTGTTCTTCCCGATCGACCCGGGCGCCAATGCCTCGCTGGGCGGCATGGCGGCGACGCGGGCCTCCGGCACCAATGCCGTGCGCTACGGTACGATGCGCGAGAACGTTTTGTCGCTGACAGCGGTCATGGCTGACGGCGAGGCGGTTACCACCGGCAAGCGGGCGAAGAAGAGCTCGGCCGGCTACGACCTGACGCGGCTGCTGATCGGCTCGGAGGGCACGCTCGGCGTCATCACGGCGCTGACGCTGAGACTGCAGGGCATTCCGCAGGCGATCTCGGGTGGCGTCTGCCCGTTCCCGAGCCTCGAGGCGGCCTGCAGGACGGTGATCGCCACGATCCAGATGGGCATTCCGGTGGCGCGCATCGAGCTGGTCAATGCGCTGCAGATGCGGGCGATGAAGAACTATTCCAAGCTCGACTATCCAGAGAGCCCGTGCCTGTTCGTCGAGTTCCATGGCAGCGATGCCGGCGTTGCCGAGCAAGCCGAGACCTTCGGCATGATCGCCGAGGAAAATGGCGGCGGGCCGTTCCTGTGGACCAGCGTCGCCGAGGAGCGGACGAAGCTGTGGAAGGCGAGACACGATGCCTATTGGTCGTCGCTGACCTTGCGGCCCGGCGCCAAGGGGCTGTCGACCGATGTCTGCGTGCCGATCTCGCGGCTTGCCGAATGCGTCACCGAGACCGAGGCCGACATTGCCGAGATGGGGCTGGTCGCGCCGATCGTCGGCCATGCCGGCGACGGTAATTTCCACGTGCTGGTGCTGATGGATGTCGACAACCCGCAAGAGATCGCGCTGGCGGAGAAATTCGTCGCCAGGCTGAACATGCGGGCGATCGCCATGGAAGGGACCTGTACCGGCGAGCACGGCATCGGCCAGGGCAAGATCGGTTTCCTGCGCCACGAACTCGGCCATGGCGTCGACATCATGCGCACGATCAAGCAGGCGCTCGACCCGCTGAACATCATGAACCCTGGCAAGATCCTGCCGGCCGTTGCGGAATAGGGCATGGGCGCAAGCGAGACACTTCAGCCAATCGATGTGCCGCCGTCATCGGCCGGCGCGCCCTTGCCGCATGTCTTCGCGGATGAAGAGCGATTGCTGATTGCCTATCTTGCCAACGTTCCGGACCCGGCGTTCGATGGCACGAACCCGCGCGCGGTTTCGCCAGCGACTGGCGACCAACCCCTCGCAATCCTGACGGTGGAACCATACTTGGCGCTTCAATTCGGTCCGCCGAACGATGAAGCCATCGGCGGGCATCGGCTCTATGGTCTCGGCCTGAAACCATATTCTGCGTTCGAAGTTCTCAATTCGTCCTGGATCGCTTCCCTGGAAAAGGCAAACCGGGTCCATTCATCCCATACGCCCGAGCTGTTTTCGGCCTATCGGCATTTCATCCTGACGTTCCATGACTCGACACTGGAATTCATCGCCAGGGATTTTCAGGTCAGCCTTCGCGAGGGAGCAGTCCTGGCCATTCTGATGGAGATTGCCGGGCGACGGACGCCGGTGCGCGATCCCAGGCCGGTTCGCCTCCTCGACAGGCTTCTGGGACGCAACTGACAGGCGAGAGCGGCATCCTATCGGGCGTCAGGCGCTACCCTTGCGCCTCCTCGGCAAGCTTCTGCAGCATCGGACGGGTCGGGGCAAAGAAGGTCGTGCCGGTATGCGGCGTGGAGAAGTCGAGCAGCCGGTCATAAGCGCCCGGCGGCTCGCCGACATACATGCGCTGCAGCATCTTCTCGATCACCCAGAGATAGCGGGTGTAGCCGATAAAATAGGTTCCGAACTCGTTTTGGCCGGGCCGGCCGAAAGGCATGTTGTCGCGCAGGATGTCGTATTCGTTGCCGGCGTCGTCCTCGATGGTGGCCAGCGACTTGTGCGATTTGCGCGGCGCGTCGTCGTCATCGATCTCGATGTTGTCGATCTTGGTGCGGCCGATGATCTCTTCCTGCAGGTGCGTCGGCGTTTTCGCCCAGGCGCCGAGATCGTGCAGGTACTTCTGGACGACGACGTAGCTGCCGCCGGCAAAGTCGGCGTCTTCGTCACCGACCAACGCCGAAGCAGGCAGGTCGAGGCCGGTGGGGTTGGCCGTGCCGTCGACAAAACCGAGCAGGTCACGCGCATCGAAGTAGCGAAAGCCCGAGACTTCGTCGACCACGGTCACGCTTGGGCCAAGGCTGTCGAGCAGGATGCGTTCGAACTCGAAGCACATATCGGAACGTTCGGCCCGGATGTGAAAGAGAAGGTCGCCCGGCGTCGAGGGTGCCGAATGAGCCGCCCCCTTGATCGGCGCGAACGGTTTCAGCTCCAGCGGCCGCCGGTCGGGAGAGAGGCGATCCCAGAAATCGCGGCCGATCCCGGCAATGCACGACAGCCGGCCCGAGAGATCGCGGAAGCCGACCGTCTTGACGAGATCGTCAAGTCCGCCGAGCACCGAGGCGACTTTCGAGAGGGCAGCCTGTTCGCCGGCGACGGTGACGACGAGGAAAACCGCGGCCAGCGACAGCGGCGCATCCACACTCTGCGCGTCGATCGGCACCCTGTCCCAGTTCTTGCCCGACATCCGAAATTCTCCATTTTTTCCGAGGGGTTGTTTCAGATGATCGCGAACCGGGGGGCGCGATGGCGGGAACCGGGAATACGCTCGAAGGATATCGTGATCGCGGGCGATGACGCAACATCGGATGCCGTTGTGCGCGGACGCCGAGTCAGCCGAATTGCCTCTTTATCGACACGCTGATGCGGGTAGAGTGCGGTTGACTTTCAACGCTCCGATCGGTGCTGATGCTCGCACGTCTGTTCGTGATATTCGGTGGCCTGTTCGTGCTGGTGCTGTGCGCGGCGCTGGTGGTGCCGTATTTCATCGACTGGACGGGCTACCGCGCCGATTTCGAGCGCGAGGCGAGCGCCATCCTCGGCCGCAAGGTCACCGTGGAGGGTGATGCGACGGCAAGGCTGCTGCCGTTTCCCTCGGTGACCTTCTCCAATGTCGCGGTTGCGGGCGGTCCCGACGGCCAGCCGGCGATGACCGTCGAGACCTTCTCGATGGATGCGGAGCTGGCGCCTTTCCTGCGCGGCGAGGTGCTGATCTTCGACATGCGGCTGGTGCGGCCGAAGGCGACGATCGACATCGCCGCCGACGGCACTGTCGACTGGGCGATGCGGCCGTCCTCGCCCTTCGACCTCAACCAGATCGCGATCGAGAAGCTGACGGTGACGGAAGGCGAGGTCGCCCTGCGCCATGCCGCCGGCGGGCGCAGCCACCTGATCTCCGAGATCAATTCGACAATCTCGGCGAAGTCGCTTGCGGGCCCATGGCGCATGGATGGAATGCTCAAGCTCGACGGCCTGCGCACCAATGTCACGGCCTCGACCGGCAAGGCCGAAGGCAATGGCCAGATGCGGCTGCGGCTGAAGGCCGATCCGGACGCCTATCCGCTGGTCATCGAGACCGACGGCAATGCCGGCATCGTCAAGGGCGCCGTCGCCTATTCCGGCCAGTTCAAGATCTCCGGCAATGACAAGAATTCGGCCGAGCTGCGCGGCACCGACGGCGAGACGGTGAAGGTCTCGGCCGGCAAGCCCGATCCCGGTTTTCGGCTCAACGGCAAGTTCTCGCTCGATCACCAGAAGCTCGCCTTCGACGAGTTCCGCTTCGAGACCGGACCGCTCGACAATCCCTACACCGCCGACGGCAAGGCTTCCGTCGATCTCGGGCTGAACCCGCGCTTCTCGATCGAGGCCAACGGCGCGCAGGTGCAGTTCGATGAAGCGGTCGGCGCCGCCGCCATCGCCGGCGTCACGCTCGACCAGCGCGTCAACGCGCTGGAGCAGGCGCTTCTGCACATGCCGAAGCCAACCATTCCCGGCACCGTCGAGGTGAGGCTGCCGGCCGTCGTTGCGGGCGACACGACGGTGCGCGACGTGCGCCTTTCGGCGGAGCCGGCCGAAGGCGGCTGGTCGGTGAAGTCGCTTGCCGCGACCTTGCCAGGCCGCGCCACGCTGGAGGCCAACGGAATGCTCAGCGTCGAGGACCATTTCGGCTTCACCGGCTCGCTGCTGCTTGCCGTGGCGCAGCCTTCGGGCTTCGCCGCCTGGCTGTCCAAGGATGTCGACGAGGCGATCCGCAGGCTGCCTGCCGCCGGCTTCAAGGCCAAGGTCGATCTCAGCGAAAAGCGCCAGGCCTTCAGCGATCTCGAACTGATCCTCGGCAAGGCGAAGTTTTCCGGCCGCATCGATTCCAGCCAGCCGGACGACGCCCGGCCGTCGGTGCTGATGCAGCTGGAGGGCGGCGAGCTCGACGTCGACGGGCTGGCGGCCTTCGCCTCGATCTTCGTCAGCGACAAGGGCGCCAACCGGTTTTCGGACCGCGATCTCGACTTCCAGATCAAGGCCGGGCCGGTCAGTGCTGGTGGGCTGACCGCCGACACGGTCGACACGGCATTGAGGCTGCGCAAGGGATTGCTCGAAATCGACCGGCTTGCGGTCGGTGGACTGGCCGGCGCCTCGATCAGCGCCACCGGCCGCGTCAAGGATTTCCCGGAGAGCCCGACCGGCAAGCTCGACGCCTCGGTGGTCGCCGTCGATCTCAAGCCGCTGGTCGACGTGGCGGCGCAGCACTATCCCGACAATGAGCTCCTGAAGGGGCTGGCGGCCCGGGTGGCCGCCTATCCGCAACTGCTCCAGGATGCCCGCATCGATCTGGTGACGAGCGCCGCCGACAATGGCGACGGCACGACGGGACTGGCGGTGAGCGCGCAAGGCAAGGCCGGCGGCTCGGCCTTTTCGGCATCGCTGTCCGGCAAGGGCAAGGCCGATCAACTGGCCGAAGCGCCGCTGGCGCTGACTTTCAATGCCAGGAATCCGGATGCCGCCGCGCTGCTTGCGCTCTACGGCCTGCCGGCCTTGCCGCTCGGCATGCTGGGTGAGGCGACCACCGATATCTCCGCCAAGGGCTCGTTCGGCGGCGGCCTGGCGACTGGCTTCAGCCTGGCTGCCGACGACTTCAAGGCGGAGTTCCAGGGAACCGTTGCCGATACGCCGCAACAAGGCGTGTCCGCCAAGGGCAAGGTCAGTCTCGAAGGTTCCGACATCGAGCCCTGGCTGATGACGACCGGCGTCGGCCTGCCGGGCATGGGGACCGGCACCTCGGCTTCTCTGGCTGCCGACGCCGATTTCGGCAGCGGTCTGCTGGTGCTGAGCGGGCTGAGCGGCGCCATCAACGGGGCGGCGGTTTCCGGCGACGTCAATGTCGACGTGAAGGATGGGATGCCGCACCTTGCCGGCGCCCTGGCGCTCGACGAGCTCGATCTCGATCCGACGGTGGTGGCGCTGTTCGGCGATCAGTCCTTGCTGGCCGGCAAGGGTGGCTGGCCGACGGCGCCGTTCAGCCAGAAGTCCAGCCTGCCTTTCACCGCCGACCTCGATCTGACCACGGGGGCGCTCGCCGCCGGGCCATTCGTCACCGCCCACGACGCGTCGCTGTCGCTGAAGCTCGACCAGGAGGGCATCCGCGTCTCGGACCTCAAGGCCAGGCTCTTCGGCGGCGCGCTGACCGGCCTGTTCGAGCTGAAGAACAATGACGGCACCGGGCTTTTCTCCGGCCAGATGAAGCTCGCCGGCGCCGATCTCTCGGCCTTGCTGCCGAATGCCGGCCTGAGCGGCAGCGGCGATGTCTCGATGGCGCTGTCGACCAGCGGCAAGTCCGTCGATGCGATGGTGGCCGCTTTGTCCGGCTCCGGTACGGCGGCGCTGAGGGGGCTCACCGTGGCCGGCGTCAACCCGGACGCCTTTCCCGCCTTCGTTGAGAAGGCCGATGCGATCGGGCGCGATATCGACGCGGCCAAGACCGCCGGCTTCGCGCCGGAGATCGCCGCCAACGGCAGTTTTGCCGCCAAGGACACCGACATTGCCTTCACAGTGGCCGGCGGCATGCTGCGTGCGCCGCCGATAAGCCTCGACAATCCGGCGGCGACACTGTCCGCCGACGTCACGGCGGATATCAACGCCAGCACCGTCTCGGCAAAGGGCGCCATCACCTATCGGCCCGACGACGAGGCGCTGGTCGGCTCCGAGCCGGCGGTGAATTTCAGCGTCGAGGGCCCGCTCGGCGCCGCCGACCGCCAGTTCGACAGCGAGCCGCTGGCGCAGTTCCTGACGCAGCGCGCGCTGGAGAAGGAGCAGCAGCGGGTCGAGGCGATGCAGGCCGCGCTGCTGGAGAAGCAGCGGCTGCGGCGCGAGGTGCGCTACTATGCGGCGCTGCAGACCGAACGCGACCGGGCGGCCGAGGAGTTGCGCCGGCAACAGGAAGAGGCGCGGCTGCAGGCCGAGGCTGAGGCCAAGGCAAAGGCTGAAGCGGAGGCGCAAGCCAAGGCGGAAGCCGAGGCCAAGGCGCAGGCCGAGGCCGAAGCGAAAGCCAAGGCCGAGGCGGATGCGAAGGCGCAAGCCGAGGCGGATGCGAAGGCGCAAGCCGAGGCGGACGCGAAAGCCAAGGCCGAGGCGGATGCGAAGGCGCAAGCCGAGGCGGACGCGAAAGCCAAGGCCGAAGCCGAAGCGAAAGCCAGGGCGGAACAGCAGGCAGCTGACGCGGCGGCCAAGGCGCAAGCCGAGGAAGAACGCCGCAAGGCCGAAGAGGCGTTGCGCATCGCCTCGGAAGAAAGGGCCAAGCGGGACGCCCAACGCAAGGCCGCCCAGCAAGCGCCAAAGGTCGACGGGTCACTTCCTGGCGTCAATGACGGTTCGGCTCCACCGCCACCGAAGCCCAAGTCCAACCCGTTCACGATCGACAACCTGCTGAAGTCGCTGGATGGCGGCTAGGACGAGCCGTTCTTCCCACGCTTCGCCCAATCCAGCACAAAGAGCCTGAGCGCCGATGAAAGGTTGGCGTCACGCGGGCGGGTCTCGTCGATCTCGGCAACGAGAGCGGCAAGCGTCATCTTGCGCGCCGCCGCGATGGCAACGAGATCGTCATAAAAAGGCTTTTCGAGCGAATAGCTGGTGCGGTGGCCGCGGATCGTCACCGAGCGTTTCTCGACCGGGCTCATGTGCTCAGGCGTCCGGGTCGCCCGGCTTTTCGCGGCGATGGCCAGCAATGAACTTTTCGGCCTGGTCGGCGGTCAGCCGGTCACGGTTTCTTTCGGCCTTGGAGCGGCCATGCAAAGCCCGGTTCTCGCCGGCCAGCCGTTCCTTCTCGGCGCGCGCTTTCTGCTTGCGTGCCTGGCGGAGGTTGACGACATCGCCCATGCCGCGCCGCCCGTCCGGCTACTTCTTGCGGAAGGCGTCGAGGGATACGACGTCGGCGCCCTTGCCGCCGGCTTCGGCCGGCGCCGACTTCTTTTCGGTCTCGGCGGCGGCCTTCTTCTTTTCCGACTTCTTCTCGGTGACGACGGCCAGTGGCTCGGGCGCGGCCTGGACCGGCTCGTCTTCCGCTGCCCCGTCCGTCTTGACGTCGAACTCGAGCTCGAAATTGACGGATGGATCGTAGAAGCCGCGCACGGCGGAGAAGGGGATTTCGAGCTTCTCCGGCACATCGGAGAAGGAGAGGCCGACCTCGAAGCCGGTGTCGGACACTTTCAGGTCCCAGTACTGGAACTGGATGACGATGGTCATCTGCTCCGGATAGCGTTCGCGCAGCCGCGAGGACACGCGCACGCCCGGCGCGCCGGTGAGGAATGTGATGAAGAAATGATGGTTGCCTGGAAGGCCGGTGCGCGCGACTTCGGCCAGGACCTTGCGCATAACGCCGCGCAACGCCTCCTGGGCCAGAATGTCGTAGCGGATGTGGTCGTCGGCCATGTAGCGGTCGGGTTCCGTTGAATCGTCCGCATAGCTGTAATGAAGCTTGAGCGCGGCGTAAACCGCATATAGATCGCAGCCCTGCCGAAGCGAGGGCCATTGCCGGTGTTTTGATGGCTCAGGCGCCGACGAGCACGCTTTTCCTGGCCGCGTGGGCCGCGGCCTTCTGCCTGCCGAAGGCGCGAAGGAAGGTGCGCACGCCGTTGCTGGCGGATTGCGACACTTCTTCCTCCGTCGGCGAGCCGCCGAGCATGAAGGTTATCTGCAATTCCGCGTTGACGAGCGCCTGGAACTGGCGCGCCGCCACATCGGGGTCCTCGATCGCGAGATAGCCGGCATAGGCGAGGCGGGCGAAGCGGGCGGCAAGCGCCGACCAGGTGCGGCCCGGACCCTGCTCGCGCCATTCGGCAAAGAGCTCGGGATAACGCTCGCCCTCGGCCTGGATCAGCTTGCGAAGGAACCTGCCGTCGCGGTTGCAGATGCAGTTGCGGTTCATGCGCACGGCGAAGCCGACAAGATCGGCCTCGAGGTCGCCGGGCTGGTCGGGGAAGGTGGCAATGGTGGCGAAGATGCCGGCGTTGCAGCGTTCGGTCAGGTCGCGCACGACGGCGATGAAGAGCTTTTCCTTGTCGCCATGATGGTTGTAGACGGTTTGTCGCGACACGCCGGCCTCGGCGGCGATCAGGTCGATGTTGGCGCCCGCAAAGCCTTCCCGGCAAAAGACAGAAGCTGCGGCCTCGACCACCGAAATGCGCTTTGCCTCGTGGCTGCGTGGCGGGAAAGTGTCAGGAGAAACGCCGGGCTTCATAAAAATCTATATAGCGGCGATTGACGATTTGGACAAGAGTGTCTAATTTTGTGGACATAACAAAGGCATTTCGCTCCGGAGAAACGGGCAAGTTCGCTCTGGGCTGTCGAAACGCCACGGGATGGAACGTCCTGAGGTTAGACGCCGCCTTCGCGGCGGCAACCGGAATTCGAAAGAAGCCATTATCATGAGTCCCAAATTCCTCCGCATCGCGGTCGTGCTCGGCCTGTTGTCCGCCATCGGCCCGTTCGCTATCGACATGTATCTTCCGGCCCTGCCGTCGATCGGCGAGGACCTGCATGCCGGCACCTCTGCAGTGCAGATGAGCCTGCTGATCTTCTTCCTGTCGATGGGTTTCGGCCAGATCCTGGTCGGGCCGATCTCCGACATGGTCGGCCGCAAGCTGCCGCTTTATGGCGGCCTCGCATTGTTCATGGTCGGCGGCATCGGCTCGGCCATGGCGCCGACCATCGAGTGGCTGATCGCCTTCCGGTTCCTGCAGGGCCTCGGCGCCAGCGCCGGTATGGCCATTCCGCGCGCCATCGTGCGCGACCTGCACACCGGCAATGAGGCGGCCAAGCTGATGTCGTTGCTGATGCTGGTGTTTTCGGTGTCGCCGATCCTGGCGCCGCTGACCGGCAGCCAGATCATCGAGAGCTTCGGCTGGCGCGCCGTGTTCTGGACGGTGACGGGCGCGGCGGTGCTCGCCACCATCCTGCTTGCGACCTCGCTCAAGGAAACACGGCCGGTCGAGGAGCGCGCCGGCTCATCCTTCGGCGCGGCGTTGTCGGGCTACCGCTTCCTGATGGGCGACCGCAACTTCCTCGGGCTGGTGTCGATCGCCGGCTTCGGCATCGCCAGCTTCTTCGTCTACCTGTCGAGCTCGTCCTTCATCCTGATCGACCACTACGGCCTGTCGCCGTCGGTCTACAGCGTGTTCTTTTCGATCAACGCGGTTGCCTTCATCGGCATGTCGCAGCTGACCGGGATGCTGGCGGACCGCTTTGGCTTGAAGCGCGTCGTCTGGGTTGTGGTAACCGGCTATGCGACGACGATGGTGGCGCTGTTCGCGATCATGGCCTCCGGCGTCGACCGGCTCGACATGATGGCGGCGCTGCTGTTCGTCGGCTACGGCTTCCTCGGCCTGGTCATCCCGACCACGTCGGTGCTGGCCATGGAAGAACATGGCGAGATCGCCGGCACGGCCTCGGCGCTGATGGGCACGCTGCACTTCGCCATCGGCGCGGTGGCCATGGGCATTGCCGGCCTGTTCTTCGACGGCACGCCGCTGCCGATGGTGGCCGGCATCGCGCTGTGCGCGGTCATCGCGTTCAGCCTGGCCAAGGTGACGCTTGGCCGGGCGCGCGAGGCGGTCGAAGCGCCGGCGGAATAAGCAACGTCAAAATCGTCGAAAATGGCCGGGTTCGCCCGGCCTTTTTCATGTTCAGTATAAACCGGCTGCATTGAAGCGCAGCTTGACCGGCGCGAGCGGCAAAGGCGCCAGTTCGCAACCGGTGCCAGGCGCAAAGACCCGATCAGGCTTGCTGCTGCAGAAACTGGAGGAGGAGGAGGGGAGAAGTGGAGGTTTCTGTTGCCAGGTACCTCCGAACCCCGCCTAGAAGTGCGAACCCCTAGGACTTGATTTGAAGCGTTCGCGCTGCATTACGCAGCGAGACGAGCTTCCGCATAGTTGTCGTTGGCAACTATAAGTTTAGCCCGATGACGGTGGTACAATGCCGGGCAAAAGTACGATCTTTACACCTTCGTCGATCCTATTTCGCCCCCAGCAAAAGCCGCTCCCTTCGAAAAGAGCGGTTTTTGGTGGAGGCGCCGGGTACCGCCCCCGGGTCCGAACGGCTTATTGCATCGCCTGTTTATCGCCATAGTCGGTCAAGCCGACGAAGCGAATATAGGGGCCGATCGTGGAAATTGAAAGGCCGAATGGGACTTTGTCCCTATGTCAAAATGGACCGTCGAGGGTTGACTTGCTCGCACGCTCAACCGAAGCTTTGCACCGGTGAGGAGTTACACCCAGCGCACAGATTGCGTGGCGCGCCACAAGCCTCATCGACCGGATCCGTGGCGCCGACGAGGGGATTTTGTGATGGCCGACTATCTTGCGGATGTGAAGAAATACGACGCCGGCGCCAGCGCCGACGCGGTCGAGAAGATCGTCAAGCACCTGGGCATCGCGCTCAGGAACCGAGATTCCTCGCTGGTGTCCTGCACCGACCCGAAGGAACTGGAGCGCGTCCGGGAGAACTGGGCCGCCAAGAAGCTCGGCGTCGCCGACGCCAAGAAGGCCGATGCCGCGATCGAGAAGGTCTGCATGGCGATGGCCGCCGACAACACCAAGAGCCGGGTGACTTTCTATTACCTGGTGGCGAAGGATCTCGGCAAGCTCGGCTCCCTGTGAAGCTTGACCACAGCGCGGCAGCCAGCACGACCTGGTGCCGGCGCCGTCGACATCTGGCGCGCGATCCACTTCTGTGTCGGGCTTTGTAGTATTCGACCGACGGTCAGTCGGTTATGATTGCCTGAGACCCGAATCAAGGCCAAGCCGATGCGCCAGTATCTCGACCTTTTGAAGCATGTGCTCGAAAACGGCGCCGACCGTGGCGACCGTACCGGCACCGGCACGCGCTCGGTATTCGGCTACCAGATGCGCTTCGACCTGTCGCGCGGCTTTCCCGTCACCACGACCAAGAAGCTGCATCTGAAATCGATCATCCACGAACTGCTGTGGTTCCTGGCCGGCGACACCAACATCAAATATCTCAACGATCACAACGTCTCCATCTGGGACGAATGGGCCGACGAGAACGGTGATCTCGGGCCGGTCTATGGCAAGCAATGGCGCTCGTGGCCGGATGGGCACGGCGGCGAGATCGACCAGATTGCGGGCCTTTTGAAGGAGATCCGCCGCAATCCCAACTCGCGGCGGCTGATCGTCTCGGCCTGGAACCCGGCCGAGGTGGAAGCGATGGCGCTGCCGCCCTGCCACTGCCTGTTCCAGTTCTATGTCTCGGAAGGCCGGCTCTCCTGCCAGCTCTACCAGCGCTCCGGCGATATCTTCCTCGGCGTGCCGTTCAACATCGCTTCCTACGCGCTGCTGACGCTTATGGTGGCGCAGGTGACCGGACTGAAGCCCGGCGATTTCGTCCACACGCTCGGCGACGCGCATCTTTACTCGAACCATTTCGAGCAGGCGCGCGAGCAATTGCGGCGCACGCCGAAGGCGCTGCCGACGATGTGGATCAATCCGGAGGTGAAGGACCTTTTTGCCTTCCGGTTCGAGGATTTCCGGCTTGAGAACTATTTCGCCGATGCGACCATCAAGGCGCCGATCGCAGTCTAAGGTGCATTGATATTCAGGTGATGCCGGCCTGACCGGAATCTCAACACGCCTTGCGTTCGATGTCGGATTTTGCAGGCGCTTGACCGGACAATCGCCGTCAGTCGATGCCGACCATGACATCCGAGGCCTTGATCACGGCATAGGCCTGCTTGCCCTTTTCGAGCTTGAGGTCGGCAACCGCCTCGTTGGTGATCGAGGCCGTGACGACGGAACCGCCGGTGTCGATGCGGACATGCGAGGTGGTGGCTCCCTTGACGATCTCGACGATTGTTCCCTTGAGGATGTTGCGGGCACTGATCTTCATGAAGGGTTCCTTCGCTGTGTTTGCCAAAATCCATCGTAGGCCTAGAAAACCCTGTCGCACAACGACCGGGGTCTCGAAATGTCTTCCCTTGTTATATTCATGCGGATATATCGATCGGCAGGCATTGGGCCGACGGATTTCAAACCCGGGGAGAGTTTCATGACGCAGAAAGGTTTTGGATCGGGAGCGATCGCTATTGGCGCTTTCGCGGCCGCGCTTATGGTCGCCGCGCCGGCCGCCCGTGCCGAAGACAAGGTGATCGTGTTTGCCGCGGCCAGCCTCAAGGAGGCACTTGATGGCGTCAACAAGGCCTGCGAGGCCGATGTCGGCGAGGCGGTGACCATCTCCTACGCGGCGAGTTCGGCGCTTGCCAAGCAGATCGAGGGCGGCGCGCCGGCCGACATCTTCATCTCGGCCGACCTCGACTGGATGAAGTATCTCTCCGACAAGAAACTGACCAAGCCGGACACCGAGGTGAAGCTGCTCGGCAACCAGATCGTGCTGGTGGCGCCGACCGATTCCAAGGTCGAGGCCAAGATCGAAAAGGGCTTCGACCTCGCCAAGCTGATCGGCGACGGCAGGCTCGCCATGGGCGATGTCAAGGCGGTGCCGGCCGGCAAATACGGCAAGGCGGCGCTGGAGTCGCTGGGCGTCTGGTCCTCGGTCGAAGGCAAGGTGGCGCAGGCCGAGAACGTGCGGGCGGCGCTGAAGCTGGTGTCGACCGGCGAGGCGGGGCTAGGCATCGTCTATGCTACCGACGCGCACGCCGAAAAAGGCGTCAAGGTGGTCGGCACCTTCCCGGAGGATTCGCACCCGCCGATCATCTACCCGGTTGCCCAGACCGCCGATTCGAAGGACAAGGAGGCGCCGGCTTTCCTGAAGTGTCTTGAGTCCGCAAAGGCGGCCGAACTCTTCAAGGCGCAGGGTTTCACCATCCTGGCGCCCAGCAACTGAGGCAAGACACCAACGCATGAACTGGCTGCTGGACCTCACTCCCGACGAATGGAATGCGGTCCGGCTGTCCATAAAGGTGGCGACGGTGGCGATGCTTTTCAGCCTGCCACCGGGCATATTGATTGCGCTCGTGCTTGCCCGAGGGCAGTTCTGGGGCAAGACCTTGCTCAACGGACTGGTGCATCTGCCGCTGATCCTGCCGCCAGTGGTGACCGGCTACCTGCTTCTGCTTACCTTCGGCAAGCGCGGGCCGGCCGGCGCATTCCTGGCCGAGCATTTCGGCGTCGTCTTCTCCTTCCGCTGGACCGGTGCAGCACTTGCCTGCGGGGTCATGGGTTTCCCGCTGATGGTGCGGGCGATCCGGCTGTCGATCGAGGCGGTCGACCGCAGGATGGAGGCGGCGGCCGGCACGCTCGGCGCCAATCCGCTCTGGGTGTTCGCCACCATCACGCTGCCATTGATCCTGCCCGGCCTGATCGCCGGCTCGATCCTGTCATTCGCCAAGGCGATGGGTGAGTTCGGCGCGACGATCACCTTCGTCTCCAACATCCCCAACGAGACGCAGACTCTGCCGTCGGCGATCTACACATTCACGCAGGTGCCGGGCGGCGATGACGGCGCGCTGCGGCTGACGCTGATCTCGATCGTCATCTCGATGGCCGCACTGGTGGCGTCGGAGGTGCTGGCCCGGCGCGTCGGCCGGCGGATGGATATCGAATGACGCTTATTGTCGACATCGGCCACCGCCTCGGCGATTTCGCGATCGATGCGAGTTTCGAAAGCGCGGGCCGCCTGACGGCGCTGTTCGGTCCTTCTGGCTCCGGCAAGTCGACACTGATCAATCTGATCGCCGGGCTGATCAGACCGGAGAAGGGGCGCATCGCTGTCGACGGGCGCGTGCTGGTCGACACGGCCGCGGGCGCCTTCGTGCCAATGCACAGGCGGCGCATCGGCATGGTGTTCCAGGACGCGCGGCTCTTCCCGCATTTGAGCGTCGCCGGCAATCTGCGCTACGGCCGCTGGTTCACGCCGGCTTCCGAGCGCTATGCCGACATGGATGGCGTGGTCGATCTGCTCGGCATCGGCCATCTGCTCGACCGGCGGCCGGCCAAGCTCTCGGGCGGCGAGAAGCAACGCGTGGCCATCGGCCGGGCGCTGCTTGCCAGCCCGAAACTGCTGCTGATGGATGAGCCGCTGGCCTCGCTCGACGAGGCGCGCAAGGCGGAGATCCTGCCCTATGTCGAGCGGCTGCGCGACGAGACGAAGATCCCGATCGTTTATGTCAGCCATTCCATCGCCGAGGTGGCGCGGCTGGCGAGCGATGTGGTGGTGCTGGCGCAAGGCAAGGTCGCGGCGGCTGGTCCGACTGGAGAGATCATGCAGCGGCTCGACCTGTTGCCGGCGGAAGAGCGCGGCGAGGGCGGCGCGGTGCTGGACACCACGGTGCTGCGCCATGACGAGAGCTTCGGCATGACCGTGCTCGGCTCGCCGGCAGGCGAGATCCGCGTGCCGCGCCTGGCGCGGCCGGCCGGTGCGCCGGTGCGGCTGCGCATCCGTGCCCGCGACGTCATGATCGCGACCGAGCAGCCGCAGGGCCTCAGCGCACTCAACATACTGGCGGGGACGATTACGGCGGTGAGGCCGGGTGTCGGGCCGACGGTGGAGATCGCCATCGACTGCAATGGCGCGACGGTACTGGCGCGCATCACCGAACAGTCGAAACACACGCTGCGGCTTGCGCTCGGCCGCAAGGTCTTCGCGGTGATCAAGACGATCAGCTTCGACAGCGCGACGACGGGACCCGGGCTGCCGATCGAAGCCGATGGGTGACGAAAGGACAACATCGCTATGTTGGTTTGGAATAGCGACAGGTCAGCCAAGGGGCTAATCTGATGGCGGAGGACCAAGGATGCCATCGCTGAGTTTGCGGATAAACCTCGATCCCGACGGGCGCATCGGGCCGGGCAAGATCGAGCTTTTGGAGCAGATCGCCGCCTTCGGCTCGATCTCGGCGGCGGCGCGTGGCATGGAGATGTCCTACAAGCACGCCTGGGACCTGGTCGAGGACATGAACCGTGTGTTCGGCAAGCCGCTGGTGTCGGCGCAGACCGGCGGCAAGAAGGGCGGCGGCGCGCAACTGACCGCGGTCGGCCTGGCGGTCGTCAGCCGCTTCCGCGCCATAGAGCGGGCCGCGACATCCGCGGCGGCGCAGCACATGGAGGCCTTGCAGGCGGAAATCGAAGCGGGATGAGCGGCCTGCGGAGATAGGCGAGGGGTGGCCCGAAGGACACCCCTCGTCCGACATCACTCCGAGAGCGTGAACGGAGCGGTGTATTTGTCGACATTGTCCTTGGTGATGAGCAGGCAGTCGAAGAGCTGCTTTTCGGTCGCGGCCCCGGTCTTGCCGGTCTTGATGAAGGAATCGGCCTGCTGAACGGCCTTGGCCGAATAGACGGCCACCGGCTGCAGAACCGTGTACTGCAATTCGCCCGCCTTGATCGCGGCAACCGCGTCCGGCGAGCCGTCGAAGCCGCCGACCTTGATGCTCGACAGTTTCCCGGCCTCCTTCAGCGCGGCTATCGCACCGAGCGCCATCTCGTCATTGCCGCTGGTCACGCCGATGATGTCGGGGTGCGCCTGCAGCAGGCTCTGCATCTTGTCATGGCCCTGGGTGCGGTCCCAGTTGGCGACTTCCGAGCCAACCTTCTTCAGGTCCGGATACTGGCTGATCACGGTCTCGTAGCCGTTGGAGCGCGTCGCGGCATTGTTGTCGGAGGGGGCGCCGAGCAGTTCGACAAAGTTGCCCTTCTCGCCGATGTCGGTCACCCATTGCTGGCCGCCGAGTGCCGCGCCCTGGGCGTTGTTCGACACGAGCTGGGCCTTGGCAAGGCCTTCCTGGTTGATCTCGGCATTGACCAGGAAGACCGGGATGTTGGCGGCGATCGCCTTCTTCACGGCGCCGATCGAGCCGCTGGCGTCGGCCGGGTCGAGGATGATGGCGACCGACTTGTTGGTGATGGCGGTGTCGATCAGCTTGCTCTCGGTGTTGGTGTCGGCCTTCGAGGCGCCGACGGTCGCGGTGTAGCCGAGCTTCTCGGCCTCGGCCTTGGCGACGTTGCCTTCGGTCAGCCAGTAGGGGTTGGCGGGATCGATGACGATGATCGAGATCAGCCCTTCGGCCGATGCGGCGGTCGCGGCGAGCACCGGAGCGGCCAGTGCGAAGGCCGAGAGCATCAGAATTCTTGCACGTCTGTACATTGAGTTCCTCCTTTGGTTAGCGATTGTGCCGGTCAGCCGGCAGTCTTCTCGAGAGCGGGATCGGCCGTTTTGGCCTTGTCCTTTTGTGGAGAAGTGGGCGAGCCGCCGGCCGGGCCCGGAAGCCTGGCGCGGGGGCGATACTGGATGGCGTTGAGCAGCACCGCGAGCACAATGACCGCGCCGGTGAACACTGTCTGCCAATAGGCGGAGACGCCGATGATGACGAGGCCGTCGGACAGGAAGCCGATGACGAAGGCGCCGACCAGCGTGCCACGGATGTTGCCCCGGCCACCGGTGAGCGCGGCACCGCCGATGACGACGGCGGCAATTGCCGTGAGCTCGTAGGAGGTGCCGGCCGTCGGTCCCGCCGAGGTCAGCTCGGAGGACAGGATCAGGCCGGCCACCGCGGCACAGATGCCGGACAGCATGTAGACCGAGATCTGCACCCTTTTTACCGGCACGCCGGAGAGCTCGGCGGCGCGCTCATTGCCGCCGGAGGCGTAAAGCCAGCGGCCGAAGGCGGTGCGGTTGAGGATGATGCTGCCGATCAGGGCGATGACCGCCATCGTCAGCACGCCGACCGGAATATCGAGCAGGCGGTTGAAGCCCAGCCATTCGAAGCCGGTGTTGCTGAGTTCCGGCTTGCCGCCGAGATCGTTGTAGGTGAGGCCGTTGGTCATCAGCAGCGCGGCGCCGCGCACCACGTAGAGCATGCCGAGCGTGGCGACGAAGGCCGGCACCTTCAGCCAGGCGATGAGCACGCCATTGCCCAGGCCGACCAGCGCGCCGAGCACGCAGACCAGCACCGCGACCACCCATACCGGCGGGTAGAGGATGACGCCGAGGGCATTGATCTGCACGCCCTGCATCAGGAACCCGGCGATCACGCCGGAGAAGCCGAGCGTCGAGCCGACCGACAGGTCGATGCCGCCATTGAGGATGACCAGCAGCATGCCGACCGCCAGGATGCCGAAGATCGCGACATGCGAGGCCATGGTCAGGAAGTTGCCCAGCGTGAAGTAATAGGGGGACAGCAGCGAGAAGACGATGATGATCGCAATCAGCGCGAAGAACGCGCGGCCTTCCAGCAACAGCTTGGCCGGGCTGAAGCGGGCCGGGGCCTTCGGACGGGAGCGGCTGCGATCGGGGCTAGCGTCGGTCACGATGGTGGCTCCTGTGTTGCGCATGATCGGAGATCACGGCTTCGCCCGACGCGGCCATGATCTCCTCCTTCGTGGCGTCGGCGCCGAACTCGGCCGAGATCCTGCCGCGATGCATGACGATGATCCGGTGGGCGATGCTCAGGCATTCGCTGACTTCGGAGGTCGAGAAGACGACCGCGAGACCCCTTGCCGCGCGCTCGCTGAGCAAGCGGAACACTTCCGCCTTGGCGCCGATGTCGATGCCCCGGCTCGGCTCGTCGAGCAGCATGACCTTGGGATTGGTGGTCAGCATCTTGCCGATGACGACCTTCTGCTGGTTGCCGCCGGACAGCGATCCGATCGGCGCGCCGCCGCCCGCCGTCTTGACGCGCACATCGCGGATGGATCCCTCGACCAGCGACCGCTCCTGCGATCTGGACAGGAACATTCCCCGGACGAAGGCGCCGATGCTTGCGAGCGAAAGGTTCGCGCCCACCGACATGGTCTGGACCAGGCCGTCGCGCTGGCGATCCTCCGGCACCAGCACCAGGCCCCTGGCGATGCGTTCGGCAATGCCGAGGCGGGAGATGTCGTCGCCTTCGAGCAGGACGCGTCCGCCCGCTGCCTGCAAGCGACCGGCAACGCATTCGAGCAGTTCGGTGCGCCCGGCGCCCATCAGTCCGTAGATGCAGACGATCTCGCCGCGGCGGACCTCGAGCGACAGCCTGTCGACGACCAGCCGTTCGGGGCTTGAGGCATCCGCGACGCTGACTTCGTCGATCGCCAGGGCGACTTCGCCAAAAGCATGGTCCGTCGGCGGCGAGCCGAGGTCGAAATTCTCGCCCACCATGTTGCGGACGATCCATTCGAGGTTGATGTGCCGGGCATTGGCCGTGGCGGTGATCGATCCGTCCCTGAGCACGACGGCGTAGTCGGTGATCTGCAGCGCCTCTTCGAGATGATGCGAGATGTAGACGATCGAGACGCCGCGCGCCGTCAGATCGCGGATCACCCGGAACAGTACCTCCACCTCGGTGGCGCTCAACGCCGAGGTCGGCTCGTCCATGATCAGGATGCGGGAGTCCACCGACAGCGCGCGGGCGATCTCGACGATCTGCTGCTGGCCGAGCCGCAGGTCCTGCACCAGCGTCATCGGATCGATGTCTTCCTCGAGATCGGCCATCAGCGCGCGCGTCTGGCGGGCCTCCTCGGCGAAATCGACACCGGTCGCGCCGCGTATTTCGCGGCCCATGAAGATGTTGTCGCGGACGCTGAGGTTGGGGGCGAGGCTGAGCTCCTGATGGATGATCGAGATGCCGCGGTCGCGGGCATCGGATGAAGAGGAGAAGGTGACCGACTGGCCGTCGAGTTCGATGCTTCCCGAAGTCGGCGTCGTTACACCGGACAGGATCTTCATCAGCGTCGACTTGCCGGCGCCGTTCTCACCGAACAGGGTGGTGACCTTGCCGCGGCGGATGTCGAAATTGACGCCCTTCAGGGCATGCGTGCCGCCATAGGTCTTTACGATGTTGCGGGCCGCAAGCACGGTGTCGCCAGCCGCAGGCTCGAATTCCGGCGCCGCATTCATTGGACGCTCAGCTTCACGGGGGTGACCAGCCAGCCCTTGGGATTGATCAGCTTGAAGACGCCGACCACCGAGATTGTCTTGCCGCCGAGCTTGCTGTTGTCGATGGCCGACAGCACCTGCTTCTTCATCTCGTTGTTCAGGGCCGAGCCGGCGTTCTGGTACTCGATCTGGTTGGTGAACTGGCCGAAGGTGATCGCGCCAGTGGCGTCGCGCAGGTCGGTGCCGTTGATCGCCGGGCCGGTCTGCACGCGAACGACCAGCGTGTCCGGAACGTCAGCGACCTTGATGGTGTAGATGCCGGACTTTCCCTCGCCGACGACACCGGAGAATTTGACCGAGAACTCGGTGCCGACATTGGCCGGCACGCCATACTGCTTCTCCGCCGCAGCCTTGTCCTTGGCGATGGCGGCCGCCAGCGTCGGGGCATCGACGGCGCGCTGCTCGACGCCGGCCTGCACATTCGGAAACTCGGCCTTGCCGAACGCTTCGGGAGAAAAGGCGGCTTTGCGCGAGTCTTCGGCCGAGCCGATCACGACGACCTTGGTGTCGAGGATCATCGCGCCGAGCACAACCAGAACCCCGGCCGCGATGATCATCCAGCGAACACCGGACGGTGCGCGCCGGTTCATCGGGGTGGTGGCAGGCTGTGAACTCATGCGGTGACGACCTGGCTGTGGAGGCGATCAGGGGACGTTCTTTGCTGTTTGGCGCGAAGTGCGACTGGAGCCGGTCCGCGCCGGCGGCCCGTCCGGGTTCTGATTTCCTCCAGCGCGCTCTCAACGCGTAATCGACCATACATCGATGTTAAATTACCGTCAATGACTGTGATACTTTGCCGATTTCGAGGCATGCATGCGCGTAACTCACGACCATTGATCGTACCAATATGTTGATTTTGTTCTATTTTTTCAAATGATGTGAATATCTCACGCATGCTGTGATGCTCTCGGTTTTGTGACGACAAGGCCCATGCCGGGCCTCAGGCTTCCCTGGCGCGAATGTCCCCGGCCTGCGGCTCCGCCTGCAGCCGCATCAAATTGGTGCCGTTGAGCTGCGCGACGACGGCATCGACCTCCGCGTTCGTTCTTTGAGCGCTCCAGCCAAGCGCCTGGCCAGCGACCCTGGCGACCTGCCGCAAGTCGCTCGCCGTCAGCGAGCCGCTTATCGCCAGGGTGGTGCGTCGCATCACGATGTCGGCCAGGTGCTCGACGAACTCGTTTCGGGCGATGTAGTCGATCTCGGAGAGGCTGTAGCCGTTCGAGTCCGGCAAACGATCCTCGTTGTTCGGCGTGCCGTGGTGGCGGGCTATCCGCGATGCCGTCGTGCCGTAGCGCGACAGCAACTGATCGAGGTGGTCCTCGTCGATGCCGGACGCCGAGGCGGCATCGGCCAGCCAGTTCGCCCGTGCCGCCGCATCCGCGGGAAAATCCTTGCCGCCGCCGATCGGCATCGAGCGCGTGCTGGCCTTGCGGCCGCGGCCGAGGCGGTCGAGCACGGTGTCGGCGACTTCCTCGGCGAAGCCGCGAAACGTCGTCCACTTGCCGCCGATCAGCGAGACGATCGGGAACGGGCGCGATGGTTCCGGCTCCGTCACCGGCGCCGAATGGTCGCGGCTGATCAGGCCGGGGATCGAGGCGTTGGACGAGGGCAGGGGGCGTATGCCGCTATAGGCATAGACGATCTGGTCGCGTTCGAAGCGCATGCCGGGCAGGAGCGCGCGCACGCTTTCGAGCAGATAGTCGATCTCCTCCGGCTCGCAGCGGACCGTGTCGGGGTTGTCGGCGGCAAGATCCGTCGAGCCGACAAGCGCCTTGCCGAGATAGTCGTAGACCAGGCAGATGCGGCCGTCGTCGGCCTCGAAATAGAGCATGCGTCCGGCGAGGCTCCGCACCAGTGCGTCATGCTCCAGGAGGATATGCGAGCCCTTGGTGCCGCCGATCATCTTCGACGGCGCGCCGAGCGCGGCGTTGACATGGTCGATCCACGGGCCGGCGGCATTGACGACCAGCTTCGGCCGCAGCGAAAACTCGCCGCCGCCATTGTCCCGCCTGAAGCGCAGCACGCCGTTGGAGGAAGAGACAAGCGAGGTGTAGTTGGCGGCCATGGAGCCGGCATTGGCTTCCAGCCCATCGGCGACCAGCTCCAGCACCAGCCTTTCCGGGTGGCTGATCTTGGCGTCGTAATAGGTGCCGGTGGCGACGATGGATCCGGTCAGCGCCGGCATGTCGCGCAGCGCTTCACCCCGTCCGACCAGCCGGTGGCGTGGCATGACCCGGTGACGCGAGCCGTAGAAATCATAGATCATCAGGCCGATCTTGATCAGGATGGCGCCGCGGCTGCGCGGCGCGCTGGTCGAGCCCAGAAGAGTGCGCAGCGCCGCCCACATGCCCTTGCCCCAGGAAAAGATCGGGATGACCGTGGGCAACGGGCTGACATAGTGCGGCGCGTTCTTGAGTAGCAGGTTGCGCTCCAGCGTCGACTGCGCCACCAGGCCGAATTCTCCGGTCTCCAGATACTTCAGCCCACCATGGATCAGGCGCGAGGGCGCAGCACTTGTCCCGGACCCGAAGTCCGCCTTGTCCACGATGCAGCAGCTGACGCCTTGCGCGCACAAATCGCGAAACAGGCCGGCGCCGTTGATGCCCGCGCCGAGGATGACGACGTCGATGTCGCCGTCTGTCGGCGCGCCGTCGCGCCGCGCCGCGCCGCCAAGGGGTTCGGCCGGTGGCTTCATGACCTCGCCGTATTGACGACGCGCAGTTGCACCCCTGCCTGTTCGAGCTTTTGCGCGTGCTTGTCGCTGATGCCGTCGGTGACCAGCACCGCCTCGAAGCTGGTGAGCTCGTCGAGCACGTGCAGGGCCACCTTGTCGAACTTGGTATGGTCGACCAGCAGCACGCGCTTGATCGCCGCGGCCATCATCGCCTGCTTCACCCGCACCACATGCTGATCCTGGATGAAGGCGGTGGTGCCGTTGATCGCCGAGGCCGAGCAGATCAGCAGATTGGCGCGCAGCCGCGAGATCGCGTTCTCGCAGACGATGCCGATATAGGCGTTGTAGGTGCGGTGGTACTGGCCGCCGAGGCAGATGAAATCGATGTCGTCGACATTGGTGAGCAAGGCAGCGGTCGAGACGCTGTTGGTGATCACCGTCAGCGGCTTGACCTCGAGCAGCAACGGCGCAACCGCGTTCGCGGTGGTCGAATCGTCGAGGATCACCGCTTGCCCAGGCTCGACATAGTCCATCGCGGCGCGCGCCAGCGCGTCCTTCTCGGCCCGCCCCACCGTTACCCGGTAACGGAAGGCGCTTTCGTAAAGGCCCGACGGCTGCACGGTGACCGCGCCATGTAGTTTTCTCAGCACGCCCTGATGCGCCAACTGGTCAATGTGGCGGTGGATGGTCATGCGCGACACGCCGAAATGCTCGACCAGATCGTCGATGCGCACCTGGCCGAGCTTGATGACGTATTCGGCGATCTCCTCGCGTCGTTCGTCGGCCTTGATCATGCTGTGCCCCCGATGGTTTGCCCCGCAAGGCTCTCGATTTCCGCCCATTTCGGCCTGAGCTGTTCGGCAATGCGGCCATAGATGGAATAGCGCTCGTCGAAGGTGGCGCTGCGTGCCGGGTCCGGCCGGTATTCGCGGCTCACCGAGCAGGCGGCGCGCGCGCCCTGTTGCGGCGAAGCGAACAGGCCGACCGCCGCGCCGGCGCAAAGGGCGGCGCCGAAGGCGGCCGCCTCATCGGTCGAGGTGACGGAGACCGGCGCGTTGAGCACATCGGCGAACATCTGCGCGAAGGCGGGATTGCGCGAGCCACCGCCGGTGAGGCGCACCTCGCGGACGGCAAAGCCGTCACGCAAGGCGTCGACATGGGTGCGGTGATTGAAGGCGATCCCTTCCAGCACCGCCTTCAGCATGTCGCCGCGATCGTGCCAGCCGCGCAGGCCGACGAAGCTGGCGCTGGCCGCATTGCCGTAGGGCGAGCCGAACAGAAAGGGATGGAAGAGCAGCGTGGAGGACTTCTTCAACGCGGCGTCGATCTCCGCCGCCAGCCTTTCGTGGATCGAGCCGCCCGTTCTCCTGGCCTCTTCCTGCTCGGCGCGGCAGAGCGTGTCGAGGAACCAGTCATAGTTCGCCGTCGAGGCCGGCGAGATCGACATGTTGTTCCAGCGTCCGGGATCGATAGCATTGCGGCAGAACCAGCGCGGGTCGACACGCGGCTCGGTCGAGACCACTTCATTGATCGAATAGGTGCCGGCGACGATGCTGACGATGCCGTCCTCATGGCCGCCGATGCCCAGCGCGGAGGCGGTGACGTCGTGCAGGCCGCAGGCGACCGGCGTGCCTTCGGCAAGCCCGGTCAGCGCCGCTGCCTCGGCGGTGACGTAGCCGGCGATGTCGGCCGGATGCAGGGCGGGGGGCAGGGCCGCCAACAATTCCTCCAGACCGAAGATGCGCATCGCCTCCGGCGCATAGTTTTGCGTGCGCACATTGGTGAAGGAGGTGCTTGCCTCCGTCAGGTCGGTGGCGATAGCGCCGGTCAGGCAGAAGCGCAGCCAGTCCTTGCAGCCGACAATGTGGCCGATCCGGCCGAAGCGCTCCGGGTCGTTTCTTTTCAGCCAGGCAAGGATGGCCGAAGGCGCCGATGCATGCGGAACCTGGCCGGTCAGGGCGAGCGCCTCGGAAAAGACCGGACCTTGTTCCCACGCCTCGACGATCTCGCCGGCGCGGCTGTCGAGGGACAGGATGCCGGGCCCGAGCGACCGGCGCTCCTTGTCCAGCAGATAGAGCCCGTCGCCATGCGCGGTCGCCGCCACCGCCTTGATGTCGCGCGCCGGCCTGCCGCTCAGCGCGATCGCTTCGCCGATCGCCTCGGCGGTTGCGTGCCACAGGCCCGTCATGTCGCGCTCGACCCAGCGCGGTCGCGGCATCGATTGCGGCACCCGGCGCCGCGCCACCGACAACTGCGAGCCGTCGACATCGAAGACCACCGCCTTCGTCACGGTCAGGCCGTTGTCGATCCCAAGCAGGCTGGCCATTTCTATCTCGTGACCTTCATGGGGACTTATCCTTGTCCTTGCTGGCCGCGGCCGTTTTCGCTGCCGCCTGATTTCGATGCCTTGCGCGAGCCAAGACGTATTGCGTGCCTTTACGACGGCAGGCGGCGTGCCTGCGCATCATTGTCGATGGCGTGAATTTCCTGTCGATGTGCTAGCGTCCCATGAGCGCATGGGCGGTGAAACGAGACGGCGACAGGCTGCTCCAAGGTACCAAACCAACACAAATGACCATACAGCGGTGTTAATTTAACGTCAATATGTGTGATATCTACCTGACTCTGCGCTTCAAGCGAAAACCTGAACGATGATGCGGGTAGCCTAAACCGCTGTTTTTGCTAAATGCGGTCGCATTCCGGACCGTCTCGCGCGGTTTGTTAAGCGCGGCGTGAATTGGCAGCGAACCGTGGGCTTTCCCGACATTCCGGGAACAGCAGCCAGATGGCGATGGGCTAGCTCTCCTCGGGCTCGCCGGGCTTGCGCAGCAGATAGGTGTCCATGATCCAGCCCTTCCTTTGCCGGGCTTCCTCGCGCACCCTTTCGATCTCCGCGCCGACATCGCCGAGGCGGCCGGACAGGATGATCTCGTCCGGCGTGCCGAGATAGGCGCCCCAGTGGATGACGAGGTTCTTGTCGTCCAGCGTGTTGAAGGCGCATTTTCCGTCGAGCATGACGACCGTGCTTCCGGCATTCTCGGGCATGCCCTCTTGCGTCAAGCGGCGGCCGGTGGTGATCAGCACGGGATCGCCGATGCGGTTCAGCGCCATTTTGTGGCTGGCGGCCAGCGCCTGGACGGCGGTGATACCGGGAATGACCTCGAGCGCGAAATCGACATTGGCACGCCGGCGCACCCGCTCGAGGATGCGCAGCGCGCTGTCGTAGAGCGAGGGGTCGCCCCAGATCAGGAAGGCGCCGCAGCCGTCTTCCGCAAGCTGGTCGCGGATCAGGCCTTCATAGATTTCGGCGATCGCCTCGTGCCAGTCGTCGACCGTGGCGCGGTAGGAAGGGGAGGGCTCGGCCCGCACCGGCACGTCGAATTCCACCCGGCGCGATTTCGGGTTGGTGACGAAGCGGTCGCAGATATCGCGGCGCAATTCGGAGAGATCGTTCTTTTTCGCGCCCTTGTCCGGAATAAACAGGACGTCCGCCCGGTTCAGGCCGCTGATGGCCTGGACCGTCATGTGCTCGGGATTGCCGGCGCCGATGCCGATGACCAGAAGCTTGCGCATGGGCGAACTCCTGCCCGATCGCGGCGCCGGTGTCCAGACAGCAGGGAGAAAGCGGCAACAAGACCGCTGAAGGGGCTTTGAAACGCCACATTGAAACGGCTATTTGTCTTGCGCAATTCCGGACGGAAAACCGCTACACACCTTTCCTGGAATTGCTCTAGATGTGGGCGCGCATCCGGCTGGGCCGGCCGTGCCGCCGAAGAGGGGGATCCATGTTCCGCACCATCCTGACCGCAGCGCTGGCTTTATCGGCCGCGCCGGCGTTCGCCAACGATTCGATTGCCGAGCTTGGAACCGGCGGACTGATCCTGTCGCGTAGCGATGCCGTCGCCATGGAGAGCGAGGACCTCTTCATCTCGCAGGAAAAGGTGACGGTCGACTATGTCTTCCGCAACAACACCGACAAGGATGTCGACGCCATCGTTGCCTTCCCGATGCCCGACATCGAAGGCGACCCGAACGAGATGCCGGCGATCCCCGAGGCGCAGAGCGACAATTTCCTCGGCTTCGAGGTGACGATCGACGGCGTCGATGCAAAACCGCAGCTCGAACAGCGGGCCTTTGCGCTGGGCATCGACATCAGCGCCGATCTCAAGGCGCAGAACGTGCCGCTCTATCCGTTCGGCGACGCCGCCAAGGCGGCGCTGGCGAAACTGCCGAAGGCGATCGCCGAGGATTGGGAGAACCGCGGCATCATCATCGAGGATACCGCCGACGACGGCTCAGGCATGCAGACCGCCTACGCGCCGTTCTGGCAATTGCGCTCGACCTATTGGTGGCGCTCGACCTTTCCGGCCAGCAAGGCGGTGCATGTCTCGCACCGCTACAAGCCGAGCGTCGGCGGGACCTCTTCGGTCAGCTTCTTCTATGACGGCCAGTTCCAGGGCCAGTATGCGACCTACAAGACCCGCTACTGCATGGACGAAGGCTTCGAGAACGCCGTGCGTAAGGCAGCCAAGGACAATCCCGACGGCTACCCGCAATATTTCGAAAGCAGGATCGCCTATATCCTGACCACGGGGGGCAACTGGGCCTCGGGCAGTATCGGCGATTTCAAGCTGACGATCGACAAGGGCAGCCCGAAGAACCTAGTCTCCTTCTGCGGCGACAATGTCCGGAAGGTCGGACCGACGACTTTCGAGATGACGGCCAAGGACTTCTATCCCGAGCACGACATCGACATCCTTCTGCTCGAGCCGTCGGACGACGCGAGCGGCGGCGACAGCGGGAATGGCGGCTGATGGACATCGCGATCTACGTAGCCATCGCCGAGAACGGGGTGATTGGGCGCGAAGGCGGCCTGCCGTGGCGGCTTTCCACCGATCTCAAGCGCTTCAAGGCCGACACGATGGGCAAGCCGATCATCATGGGCCGCAAGACCTATGAAGGCATCGGCCGGCCGCTGCCGGGCCGGCTCAACATCGTGGTGACGCGCGACAAAGCCTGGCGGGCCGAAGGCGTCGAAACCGCGCATTCGCTGGGCGAGGCGGTCACGCTCGCCAAGGTGCGCGGGCGCTGCATGGCCGGCGTCGACGAGATCTGCGTGGTCGGCGGCGGCGAGATCTACGCCCAGGCATTGCCGCTGGCCGACCGGCTGTATGTCACCCATGTGCTGGCCAGCGTCGAGGGCGATGCGCATTTTCCGCCGATCGACCCTGACCTGTGGCGCGTCGCCAGAGCCGAGGACGTTCCGGCCGGCGAGAAGGACAGCCACGCGACCCGCTATACGGTCTACGAACGCCGTCGCGACGCAAACTGAAGACGACAAAGGGTCGCTAGCGGTCCAAAACGGACGGCCGGCCGGCAGATCGCGTTGAAAGCGCGTCGTGGCGTCCCTATAGAAGGATGACATTGGAAATTGCGCCGTCAGGCCGGCGCTGAGGGAATTCCAAGCGAAAGGACATTCATGCCCTGGAACGACAAGAGCGGTGGCGGCGGCCCATGGGGCGGCGGCGGCAATCAGGGTCCCTGGGGGCAGGGGCCCAAGGGGCCCAGCGGCCCGCAGGGCTCACCTCCCGATCTGGAAGACATCATCCGCCGCGGCCAGGACAGATTGCGGCGTGCCCTGCCGGGCGGCGGCGGCGCCAGCCCCGCCGTATTCGGACTGATCGCAGCGGCGCTCGTCGTGCTGTGGGCGTTCAAGGCGGTCTACACCGTGCAGCCCGACGAGGTAGCGGTCGAGCTGCGCTTCGGCCAGCCGAAGGCAGAGCTGTCGCAGCCCGGCCTGCATTTCCACTGGTGGCCGGTCGAGACCGTCGAGACCGCCAACATCGCCGAGCAACTCGTCGATATCGGCGGCGGCGCGAGCGGCAGCAACAGTTCCGGGCTGATGCTCTCGGGCGACCAGAACATCGTCAACGTGCAATTCTCCGTCGCCTACCAGGTCTCCGACCCGAAAGCCTATCTGTTCGACGTGTCGGATCCGGACGGCATGCTGAGGCAGGTCGCCGAAAGCGCCATGCGTGAAGCCGTCGGCCGGCGGCCGGCGCAGGACATCTTCCGCGACGATCGCCAGGGCATTGCCGCCTCGGTGCGCGAGATCATCCAGACGACGCTGGATGGCTACAAGGCCGGCCTCAACGTCAACGCGGTCTCGATCGAGGATGCGGCGCCGCCGCGCGAAGTGGCCGACGCCTTCGACGAGGTGCAGCGCGCCGAGCAGGACGAGGACAAGTTCGTCGAGCAGGCCAACCAGTATTCCAACCAGAAACTCGGCCAGGCACGCGGCGCGGCCGCTCAGATCCGCGAGGACGCGGCAGCCTACAAGAACCGCGTCGTGCAGGAGGCCGAGGGTGAGGCGCAGCGCTTCATCTCGGTCTATGACGAATATGCCAAGGCGCCCGAGGTGACGCGCAAGCGGCTTTACCTGGAAACGATGGAGAGGGTGCTGAAGAATTCGAACAAGGTGATCGTCGAGCAAGGCAACGGACAAGGGGTCGTTCCCTACCTGCCGCTGCCGGCACTGCAGCAGAAAGCGCCGGCGCCGGGCACCTTTGGCGCCACGACGGGAGGAAACCAGTGATGGCCAACCGCCTCCCCATCATCGCCGTCATCGCCGCGGTCATTTTGTTCTTGATCTATTCCTCGGTCTTCGTGGTCAACGCGCGCCAGCAGGCGCTGGTGCTGAGGTTCGGCGAGATCGTCGACGTCAAGACCGAGCCTGGCATTTATTTCAAGGCGCCCTTCGCCTTCTTCGATGCCGACAGCGTGCAACTGATCGAGAACCGCGTGCTGCGTTTCGACCTCGACAACATCCGTGTCCAGGTGTCGGGCGGCAAGTTCTACGAGGTCGATGCCTTCATCGCCTACCGCATTTCCAACCCGCGTGTGTTCCGTGCCGCGGTGTCCGGCAGCATCGAGCTTGCCGAGCAGCGGCTGAGGACGCGTCTCGATGCGGCGCTGCGCCGTGTCTACGGTCTGCGCGACTTCGAGGCCGCGCTCTCCGAGGAACGCGCCGTGATGATGCGCGAGGTGCGCGACCAGCTCAGGCCCGACGCCACCTCGCTCGGCCTCGAGATCGAGGATGTGCGCATTCGCCGGACCGATCTGACGGCCGAGGTTTCGCAGCAGACCTTCGACCGCATGAAGGCCGAGCGTCTCGCCGAGGCCGAGCGGCTGAGGGCCCGCGGCAACGAGGCGGCGCAGCGCATCAAGGCCCGCGCCGACCGCGAAGTGGTCGAGATCGTCGCCGAGGCGCAGAAGGAATCGGAGATCCTGCGCGGTGAGGGCGAAGCCCAGCGCAGCGCGACCTTCGCCTCTGCCTACCAACGCGACCCGGCCTTCTTCGAGTTCTACCGCTCGATGAACGCCTATGGCACGGCGCTGGACAACACTGGGACGACGATGGTGCTGTCGCCGGAATCCGAGTTCTTCCGCTATTTCCGCGACCCGAACAGCACGGAGACACCGGCAAAGCCAACGGCGCCGCAGCCGGCGCCGGCAACGCCGCCGACGCAATCCGGCACCGTCCAGTAGCGCCGGTGCAGGATTTTCTTGCGGCAATAGGCCTGGTCCTCGTCGTCGAGGGCCTGGTCTATGGCGGGTTTCCTGGCTTGGCCAAGAAACTCGCCACCGAAGTCCTGTCGATGCCGGAGACGGCGCTGCGTATCGCCGGGCTGGCGGCGATCGCCATCGGTGTCGGCATCGTCTGGCTGGTGCGCGGCTGACGAAATTTCTTGGTGCCGGCGTAACGGACGATTTATCCTCTGCCGATAGCCATAGCCGCAAACGTGCCGTATTTCTTGCCAACATGTCGCAACACGGCGTTTTTGCGGAAGCGCTTTCTTTCAGAAACACCGGGAGGCCCTCGATGACACCCAACACCCTTCTGCGCGTGGCCAGGCGGACGCTTGTCGCCGGCGCAGCGGCGCTGCTCGTCGGCACCCTCGTTGTCCCGTCCACCGTCACGCCGACCGTCGCCGCCGACGGACCGGCTTCGGTCGCCGACCTCGCGCAAGGTCTGCTGGGCGCCGTCGTCAACATCTCGACCTCGCAGACGGTGAAGGGCACGGAGGGACCCGGCGCGGTGCCGATGCCGCAATTGCCCGAGGGTTCGCCGTTCCAGGATTTCTTCGACGACTTCTTCAAGAACCGCGGCGGCGACAAGGGCGGCGGCGGCCAGAAGGTGCAGTCGCTGGGCTCCGGCTTCGTCATCGATGCCGAGCAAGGCATCGTGGTGACCAACAACCACGTCATCGCCGACGCCGACGACATCGAGGTGAACTTCTCGGACGGCGTGACGCTGAAGGCGACGCTGGTCGGCACCGACACCAAGACCGACGTCGCCGTGCTCAAGGTCGATCCGAAGGGCCACAAGCTGACGGCGGTGAAGTTCGGCGATTCCACCAAGATGCGCGTCGGCGACTGGGTGATGGCGATCGGCAATCCGTTCGGCCTTGGCGGCACGGTGACGGTCGGCATCGTCTCGGCGCGCAACCGCGACATCAATTCCGGCCCCTATGACGACTTCATCCAGACCGATGCAGCGATCAACCGCGGCAATTCCGGCGGGCCGCTGTTCAACAGCGCCGGCGAGGTCATCGGCATCAACACGGCGATCATCTCGCCGTCGGGCGGCTCGATCGGCATCGGCTTCTCCATCCCCTCGCAACTCGCCTCGGGCGTCGTCGACCAGCTTCGCCAGTTCGGCGAAACGCGGCGCGGCTGGCTTGGCGTGCGCATCCAGCCGGTGACGGATGACATCGCCGAAAGCCTCGGCATGGCGACAGCCAAGGGCGCGCTGGTGGCCGGCGTCATCAAGGGCGGACCGGTCGACAACGGCACGATCCTGGCCGGCGACGTCATCATCAAGTTCGACGGCAAGGACATCCACGAGATGCGCGACCTGCCGCGCGTCGTCGCCGAAAGCCCGGTCGGCAAAGCGGTGGACGTGATCATCGTGCGCAAGGGTGTCGAGCAGACGGTGAAGGTGACGCTCGGCCGGCTCGAGGACGGCGAAAAGCTGGCGAGCGGCGAAGACGGCAGCACCGACCAGGACAGTGGCGACAAGGCGCCGGCGGTCTCGACGGCCTCCGTGCTCGGCATGACGATCGGCGAGCTCAACGACGAGACGCGGACCAAGTTCGGCATCGCCGCCGATGTCTCCGGCGTCGTCATCACCGACGTCACCAAGGATTCGGCCGCGGCCGAGCGCGGCATCCAACCCGGCGAGGTGATCACCGAGATCGCGCAGGAATCGGTTGCGACGCCGAAAGACGTTATGGACCGGATCGGCGCGCTGAAGGAGCAGGGACGCAAGAATGCATTGCTGATGCTGGCGTCGAAGACGGGTGAGTTGCGGTTCGTGACAATCCGGATGGATTGAGTCCGGAAAATCGCACAACCGACTGAGTTTAAATGAAAAGGGCGGCTAGCGAGCCGCCCTTTTTCGTGCCCGCCAGTCCTTGCGCGACAGAGCGTACAGGACATGTCGCTTGAGATGCGGGTGGCTGTCAGGGATGGATGGGTGGTCGAAATCGCGAGCCGGGTCAGGGCTCATGCCAAGACGCTCCATGACGGCCGTCGAGCGGCGGTTGGCCGCGACGGCGAAGGAGACGATTTCGTCGCGGTCAAGCGTTTCGAAGCCAAAGGCGAGCCAGGCTTCGGGGGCCTCGGTGACATAGCCCTTGCCCCAGAATTCCGGCGCCAGCCGCCAGCCGATCTCGACCGTATCGGAAGGCATGGACGGCACGTGAGCGGTCTCCAAGAGGCCGACAAAGCCAATGCATTCGCCCGTAGCAGCAATCTCGGCGGCGGCAAAACCAAAGCCGTCCTCGGCGATCCAGCCCCGAAATTCGTCCATCTTGGCATCCGTCTCGGCGCGGTCGCGGCGGAACGGAAAGAACTCCATCACGCGCTCGTCCGAATTGATGCGATGGAAGAGCTCGCGATCGCGGTCCTCCCAGTTGCGCAGGATAAGGCGCTCGGTGCGGATCGGCGTCACGCTGCGAATTCCTCGCGGCGGTAGCCTTGCAGATAAAGCAGCGCCGTCAGGTCGCCATGGTCGATGCGGACCTTGGCCTCCGCCGCCACCGCAGGCTTGGCGTGCAGGGCGACGCCGGTGCCGGCAAGGCGGATCATGTCGAGATCGTTGGCGCCGTCGCCAACGGCAAGCGCATCGGCCGGCGAGAGGCCAAGGCGGGCGGCAATTTCGAGCAGCGCCTCGGCCTTGGCGGCGCGGCCGAGGATCGGCTCAGCGACCAGCCCGGTGAAACGGCCGTGCTCCTCGATCAGGCGGTTGGCGCGGTTTTCCTCGAAGCCCAGCATGGCGGCGATGCGGCTGGTGAAGACATTGAAGCCGCCGGACACAAGCGCGGTCCAGGCGCCGTTGGCCCGCATGGTGCGCACCAGCGCGAGGCCGCCGGATGCCAGCGTCAGCCGGTTCTCGATGAGATGGTCGACCACGGCGGTATCGAGGCCTTTCAACAGAGCGACGCGCTCGCGCAGGGCCGGCTCGAAGGCGATCTCGCCGTTCATCGAGCGCGCGGTGATTGCCGCGACGCGGTCCTTGACGCCGATCTCGTCGGCCAGTTCGTCGATGCATTCCTGGTCGATCATCGTCGAATCCATGTCGGCGATGAGGATCTTCTTGCGCCGGCCGTCGGCCGGCTGGACGATCACGTCGACCGGGTGCGAGGCGAGCGCGGCGCGCAGGGCGGTGGCCGCTTCGCCGGCGTCGGCCGTCTCCGGCAGGACGAGATCGCAGGCGATGTCCTCGGCCAGCCAGCGAACAGCGCTTGCGCCGACCGACCGTGAGGCCATATTCGCAAGCGTGGCCGAGACGGCGCGGCCTTCGGGATGGGACACAAGCGTGGCGATCAGTGGCATCGAGACTTCCGGACAGGCGGGCGAGGGCCGCGTGAAGAACGCGATCCTGATAGCCGGGCCGACCGCCAGCGGCAAGTCGGCGCTTGCGCTGGATCTCGCCGAGCGCCAGGGCGGCGTCATCGTCAACACCGATTCCATGCAGGGCTATTCTGTGCTCGACGTGCTGACGGCGCGGCCGAGCCCGGCCGATCTTGCCCGCGCGCCGCATTGTCTCTACGGCCATGTCCATCCCTCGGTCGCCTATTCCACTGGCGCCTGGCTGCGCGACGTGACGAAGCTGATCGACGACGGGGCGCTCGCCGCACAGCCGGTGATTTTCGTCGGCGGCACCGGGCTCTATTTTCGCGCACTGGCGGAAGGGATTTCGGACATGCCGGACATTCCGCCGTCGATCCGCGACCGCTGGCGCTACGAGCTCAAGGAGCAGGGTGCAGAGAGGCTGCACCGCATCCTGATGCGCGAGGATTCTGCGGTCGGCATGCAGCTCAGGCCGACCGACGGCCAGCGCATCGTGCGGGCGCTGGAAGTGCTCGACGCCTCGGGCCGTTCCATCGCGGAATGGCAGGCGGCGCGCGGCCAGCCGCTGATCGACCGCGACAGCGCGCGTTTCCTGGTGATCGAGCCGGACCGGGCGGAGCTGGTCGGGCGGATCGAGACGCGGTTCGACCGCATGCTCGACAAGGGCGCGCTGGAGGAGGTCAAGCAGCTCATGGCGCTCGGCCTTGATCCCGACCTGCCGGCGATGAAGGCAATCGGCGTGCGCGAGTTGCAGGCGGCGATGGCCGGAGAGATGGGCTTCGCAGAAGCAATTGAGCGCGCCAAGATCGCGACGCGGCAATATGCCAAGCGCCAGGCCACCTGGTTCCGCCATCAACTGGGTCCGGAATGGCGGCGCCTGCATTCAGTCGGCGGCGCGATGCCCGCGATTGATCTCCGGCCGCTAATGCAATCATAAAACTAAAACAAAAACCGGACATTCTCGCTCAGGTTGTCCGGGTTAACCCTCCGTAAGGCCCTGCATGGCATAAGGTCCTTGGGAAGTTTCCACGGGGAGCAGATGCGTTTCCATAAGGCGGAATCCGCTTTTTTCGTCTTTATTTTCGTGATCCTGGCCGCCGGCCTGGTGACGCTGCACGCCTATGGTCTCCTGCAAGCCATCGCCACCGACCTGGATACGGCTTCCCGCATCGAAAAGATCAGGTATCTCAACAGACTGCTGTTCGCGACCGGCGTGCTGCTGGCGACCGCGCTGTTCTTCGGCGTGTTCTTCATCTATCCGCTGATCCGCCGGCAGGCGACGGAAGAAGGCAAGTTGCGCGCCATGACGGTCTCGCTCAGCGCGCGTTCGGAAACGCTGGAGCACGCGGCCCTGACCGACGGGCTGACCGGCATGCAGAACCGGCGCTATTTCGACGACGCGCTGAAGGAATATCTCGAGGAGTTCCGCCGCATCGAAAAGCCGGTCGGGCTGATGATCCTCGATCTCGACCATTTCAAACAGGTCAACGACACGCATGGCCACGATGTCGGCGACGAGGTGCTGAGGGCGGTCGCCGGCTGCCTGAAAGGCATGACGCGCTATCACGATGTGGTGGCGCGGCTCGGCGGCGAGGAGTTCGCCGTGGTGACGCCGAACATGGACGCCGAACTGCTGGCCAAATTCGCCGAGCGCATCCGCAAGGCGATCGCCAACATGTCGGTGCTGTCGGGCAATGTGCGCCTGAAGATCACCACCAGCGTCGGTCTCGCCGTCTGGGACCGCAAGGAAACGGCCGAGGACTTTTATCGTCGCGCCGACCGCCAGCTCTATGAGGCGAAGAGGCAGGGACGCAACCGCGTCTGCGCCTAAATCCCGGAGAGAATTCATGAGGCCGGCCGACTGACGCGGCTTTCTCGACTTCCGGTGCTCACGGACTTCATGTCCGCTCCGCTCCGGGTTCTCGAAAGCCAAGTCATTCAATCCGGCCTGATGAATTCTCTCTCGGGATTTTCCGAACTCCTGTTCCGAACCGAACGGAGAACAGATCAATCGTTCTGTGGGCGCATGCCGAAGGTTGCGGGTTTGAGGCCGTAGCGCGTGTCGAAGTCCTCGTCCGGCTGCATGCGCGGGGCGGCTGGCTTGCGATAGTCCGGGTCGCCGGCCTGGCGGGCCGTGTCGACGACCTCGGCGAAGGCCATCTGCTGCTGCGGCTTCGGCACGTTGCGCAGCCGCTCGACGATGGCGGCGAGATCGACGTCTTCGCCGGTTTCGGACGGCACCGCTTTTTCGCGCGTGCCGGTGCCCGGAATGAGCTCCTGCGCCAATTTCTCGAACTTCAATCGCATGGTCGTCGCCACGCCCTCGCCGAAGGCAATGGCTTCGCGCTGGCCCATCGAAGACAGGAAGGCCAGCGTCGAGGCCGAGGAATCGGCGATCGCCGAACGGATGATCGCCTGGTCCTGCTCGTTGGCCAGCCGCATGGCGAAGAAGGTCGAGCATTGCGACAGGATGGTCGGGTCGAGCTCGCCCGGGCGCTGGGTGACGACGCCGAGATAGCAGCCGTATTTGCGGCCCTCCTTGGCGATGCGCGACAGTGCGTGCCTGGTCGGCGCGAAACCGAGCCGGGGATCGGCCGGCATGTAGCGATGCGCTTCCTCGCACAGCAGCAGCAGCCGCAGCCGCCCCTCGCTCCACAAAGCGAGGTCGAAAGCCAGGCGCGCCAGCACCGAGCAGACGGAATTGACCACTTCGGATGGCATGCCGGCCATCTCGAAGCAGGTCACCGGACGGCCATGGTTCGGCACGCGGAAGATATTGCCGATCGTCTCGTGGATCGTGTCCTCGATCAGGCGCGAGTTGAACATGAAACGGTAGCGGGGATCGGACGCCGCCGATTCGATGCGCGTCTTCAGCGATTTCAGCGTCGGACGGTCGTTCTTGCTCTCGAGCATGCCCATGCGCTCGTCGATCTGCTTGATGAGATCGGCGATGCGGTAGGGCACCGGCGTATCGGCCGTCAGCGCGTCGCTGCCGCGCCTCAGATAGGTGCCGGAACCGGGGTTGCGATAGAGGTTCTTGGCGGCGGGGATGAGATCGCGCAGCACATCGACTTCCTCAGGCTCCGTCTCGCGCCCGCGAAACAGCACCTCGGCGAACTCTTCCAGCCTGAACATCCAAAAGGGCAGGTCCAGCGTCTTGGAATCGACCCTGACGCAATATTCGGGCAACGAGGCGGCGAACTCGTTGTGCGGGTCGAGGATGAGGATGCGCAGATCGGGCCGAGCCTCGATCGACTTGCGCAAGAGCAGCGACACGGCTGTGGACTTGCCGACGCCGGTGGTGCCGACGATGGCAAAGTGGCGCGCCAGCACATCGTCGATGGCGATGTTGGCGTCGATCGCCTCGTCCTGCGAGAGCGTGCCGATGGTAATCGAATGCCGCCCGGCAAGGTCGTAGACAGCCTGCAGGTCGCGGCTGCGGATGCGGTGCGCAATGGCGCCGATATGCGGATAGGTGGTGATGCCGCGGTCGAAGACCGGCTTGGCGCCCGGCTCTGGGCCGTCACGCACTTCGCCGATCAGCTCGATGCTGACCTCGATCGGGTTCTGGCCCTCATTGCTCCAGGCGCGGTCCGACTTGCCGATTTCATAGACAAGGCCGACGGTTCGCGTCGAGCCGAGATTGATCGAGATCATCTTGCCGACGGTCCATAGACCGGTGACCGTGCCTTCGACATCGTCGGCGTAGGCGCTGATGGTGGCGCGCGCGCCGTCGCATTGCACGACATTGCCGAGAATGCGCTTGTCGTTCTGTTCCCTGTTGCGGCGCTCCTGCGAGATCGCTTCCCCCACGGAGGCTTCGCGTTCGACAAACATAGATGGCCTGATCCCCATTCCCTCGGCGTTCAACCTACACAGTTGAGGTTAAGCCGGGGTGAGGTCGGATGGTGTAGGCGGCGTTAAGAGGACCGCGAAGATTCGATCAAACGCTCCCTTTCATTCGGTGTTGTGGTTCGGTATATTGAACGAATGAATGATATAGCGAATAACATTTCATCCAGCCTCGGCAACAGGATACGCTCGGAACGGACCTTGCGGGGCTGGTCTCTGGCGGAACTCGCGGAGCGTTCCGATGTGTCGAAGGCAATGCTCAGCACCATAGAGCAGGGCAAGACCAGCCCGACCGCGGCGCTGCTGGTGCGTATCGCGGCGGCCTTCGGCATGACGCTGTCCACGCTCATTGCCCGGGCGGAACTCAAAGGCGGCGGCCTGCTGCGCGAAAGCGAGCAGCCGGTGTGGCGCGATCCGGCCACCGGCTATGTCAGGCGGCACCTGTCGCCGGTGTCGGAGATGCCGCTCGAACTGATCAAGGTGCGGTTGCCGGCAGGCGCGAGCGTCAGCTTTCCCGCGGCGTCCTACGCCTTCATCAAGCAGCAGATCTGGCTGATCGGCGGGCGGCTCGATTTCACCGAAGGCGATGTCGTGCACAGTCTTCGGCCCGGCGACTGCCTGGCGCTCGGCGCGCCGTCCGACTGCACCTTCCATGCCCCGGGTCCGGACGCCGCCGACTATCTGGTCGCGCTGGTCAGGGGCTGACGGCATGGCTCGACGTCCCCGACGCTCGCACAATGGCGGGCCGCCGCTCGACGACTATGACGGTCCGCCCTGGGGCAAGGGCGATGCCTACATCTTCCTCGCCTGGCAGGCCGCCCATGCCAAGGCCTGGAAGGCGCCGAGCCGCGACGTCATGCTGATGCGGCTGGACAGGGCCGAGCGGCTCGGCCTGACCTACGAGGAATACACGCTCGAGATCCTGGAGCGCGGCCGACACCTCGGGGAAGACGACACCGAACGGATCGCCGAAATCCGCTGCGCCAGGAAGCGAAGGCGGTTCAGCCATTTCTCGTGACGCCAGGTTTTCCGCGCCACCGAAATTCACCTCCAGGGAATATTCCGCACCATGAGTTCCATAGAAATCAGCATCCTGAGTGAGGCGGCCGAGACGGAGAAACTGCTGGCTACGCTTCTTGTCGACACCGTGGCCGGCGGCGGGTCGGTGAGCTTCATGCACCCTTTGGCGCCAGATGCCGCGGAGGCCTTCTGGCGGAAGTCGCTTGCGGCGGCGGCGCGAGGCGAAAGGGTGGTACTGGGCGCATGGGATGGCGAGGTCCTTGCCGGCACGGTCACCTTGCTGCTCGACTTCCCTCCCAACCAGCCGCACCGAGCCGAGATCGCCAAGCTGATGACCCGCATCGACCGTCGCGGCCAGGGCGTGGCGACCCGCCTGATGCGGGCCGCCGAAGACATCGCCGTGGGGAGAGGCCGCACCTTGCTGGTGCTGGACACGGCAAGCGAGGACGGAGCTTCCGGCCTTTACGAGAGACTGGGATTCAGGCTGACCGGCGAAATCCCGGACTTCGCGCTGAAGCCGCATGGCGGATTGACCGGCACGCTGATCTACTGGAAGCGGATTGGCGGATTGGGCTAACCCGGCGCTGACCTGCCTCCGTCCAGGCGTGACAGCAGCCACAGGCGAAAGTCCTGTTCGGCGCGTGTCAGCCGCGCGGACGAAGCGCGTGTCAGGAAATGGCCTGAGCTGCTGGAAAGCTCGAAGCCGGAAAGCGCCACGAGCGCCTTGCTGGCAAGTGCCGAATCGATCAGCGGCCTGGAGCCCAGCAGGACGCCGGCGTCGGCCTTGGCCGCCTCCATGGCGGCGACGAAACTGTCGAAGCGATGCGAACGTCCGGGATGTCCCGGCACGCCGGCGGCGGCAAACCATTCGGCCCACATTTCGCGAGCCCCGGCGACCAGGAGCAAGGGCAGGGAAGTCCACTCCGCATTGCCGGCAAGGGCCGGGGAGGCCACCGGCACCAGCCGCTCGACCGTCAGCCTGTCCGCCTCGCGACCGGGGAAATTTCCGTTGCCGAAGCGGATGTCGAGCACCGAGCCCGGCTGGTCGTAATCGGTGGGGCGGTGAATGGTCACGACGTCGAGCTGGATCCGCGGCAGGGCTCTCGCCAGGTCGGGCAGCGCGGGCACGAGCACCAACAGGGCAAAGGAGATCGGCACCCGTATCGTCACGGTCTGGACGGCACGCGGCTCGAACAATTCCGTGGTGCTGTTACCGATGGTGGCGAAGGCCGACTGGATGTGTGGAAGGTAGGCGGCGCCTTCCGGCGAGAGCGCCACACCGCGGGCAAGCCGCAGGAACAGCCTGGTCTTCAGCCGTTGCTCGAGGGCGCGAATGTGCTGGCTGACGGCGGCTTGCGTGAGTCCGAGCTCGGCCGCGGCGGCGGTGAAGTTCGACTGCCGCGCCGCCGCCTCGAAACTGCGCAGCCAGTCGAGCGGAGGCAAGGTGTCGACAGCTCTAGCCATTAGAAATCCATAGTCATAGTCCGAAAAATGATAATTTGAGTTATGGCTTTGAAGTCACCATCATGCAACCGAAACCCTGCCGATACGGCGCGGAAAGATGGAGCTTCTGGATATGCTGACCAAGGCGCTGATCGGCGACGAGGGACGGACGGTCGAACTTGCCTGGGAGAACGGGACGCGCACCCGGTTTCATGCCATGTGGCTGCGCGACAATGCATTGGACGATAAAACGCGCAGCGCCGGCAACGGGCAGCGCCTGATCACCATCCTCGACATTCCGGCCGAGACGCGGATCGCGGCGGCCTCGATCAAGGGTGGCGCGCTGGAGATCGGCTTCGTGCCCGAGCAAAAGACCGTCAGCTTCCCGGAAGCCTGGCTGTACGCGCATGCCTATGACCGCGTCGAGCTGCGCAAGGGTGGCTGGACGGCCGACGTGGTTCAATGCTGGACCAGGGCGACGATGCAGAATTCGGTGCCGCGCGGGGCGTACGCGGCTGCCCGAAACGATCGCACCGTCCTCAGGGAATGGCTTTCGGCCGTGAGGACCTACGGTTTTGCGGTGATGGATGGCCTGCCGGCGGAATCGGGCGCGCTGTGCAAGGTGTCCGACCTGTTCGGCTATATCAGGGAGACCAATTACGGGCGCTGGTTCGAGGTGCGTGCCGAGGTCAATCCGAACAACCTCGCCTATACCAATCTCGGCCTGCAGGCGCATACCGACAATCCCTACCGCGATCCGGTGCCGACGTTGCAAATCCTTGCGTGCATCGAGAACACGGTCGAGGGCGGCGAGTCCAGCGTCGTCGACGGCTTCGCCGTTGCGGCCGCCCTGCAGGCCGAAGATCCGCAAGGGTTCCGGCTGCTGAGCTCCTACCCGGCGCGGTTCGAATATGCCGGCTCGTCGGGCGTGCGGCTCAAGGCCAAGCGTCCGATGATCGAGCTCGGACCGGATGGCGAGCTGATCTGCATCCGCTTCAACAACCGCTCGCTGGCACCGACGGTCGACGTGCCCTTCGCGGAGATGGACAAATATTACGCGGCCTATCGCCGGTTCGCCGAGCTGATCGAGGATCCGGCCTTCGAGGTGACGTTCAAGCTGGAAGCCGGGCAGGCCTTCATCGTCGACAACACCCGCGTCATGCATGCGCGCAAGGCGTTCTCCGGTTCCGGCAAACGCTGGCTGCAGGGCTGCTACGCCGACAAGGACGGGCTGCTGTCGACACTGGCGGCGATCGAGCACGATTTCAGGGAGGCGGCGGAATGAGCGGACAGGAGCTGAACGCGGGCAACATCGTCGAGTTCATCGCCGACATTTTCGAGCGGCGGGGCGCGGAGTCCTATCTCGGCGAACCGGTCACCATGTCCGAGCATATGCTGCAGGGCGCGTGGCTCGCCGAGCAGGACGACGCGCCGGAGGAACTGGTGGCGGCGGCACTGCTGCACGACATCGGCCACTACACCAGCGAGTTCGGCACCTATTCGCCCGACGATGTCGAGGACAAGCATCATGATGAAGCCGGCGGCGAGGTGCTGGCGCCGTTCTTCCCGCCGGTCATCGTCGAATGCGTGCGCCTGCACGTCTCGGCCAAGCGCTATCTCTGCGCGACGGACCCGACCTATTTCGGCAAGCTCTCGCCGGCATCCGTGCACACGCTGTCGCTGCAGGGCGGCCCGATGAGCGCCGAGGAGGTGGCCGAGTTCCGCAGAAACCCGTTTCATGAGGCAGCGGTGCGCGTCCGCATCTGGGACGAGGGCGGCAAGGTCGCCAACATGAAGACGCGGGCGTTTCGCGACTACGTGCCGCTGCTGGAACGGGTGGTGAGGAAGTTCGCCGCTGTAGGGGCCGCCTGATACAGGCGGGAGGTACGGCGTGGCCGCACCTCCTGTTGTGGCGTAGCGGCAGGCCTATCCCTTGTGATGAACCTGCTGAAGCCCGTAGACCGGCGTCGGGATGCCTTCGAGCCGTGCCTTCAACTGCAGCGACAGGAACTGCGAATAGTGGCGTGACTGATGCAGGTTGCCGCCGTGGAACCAGAGCGCCTCCTGCTGCGTCGGCTTCCACATGTTGCGCAGCTCGCCTTTCCAAGGGCCGGGATCCTTGGTGGTGTTGGAGCCGAGACCCCAGCATTTGCCGACCTTGTCGGCGACTTCCCGGGAGATCAGGTCGGCCGCCCAGCCATTCATCGAGCCGTAGCCGGTGGCGTAGACGATGAGGTCGGCCGGCAATTCCGAGCCGTCGGAGAACAGGATCGAATGCTCCCTGATCTCCTTCACCTCGACGCCGCTTTTCAGCTTGATCGATCCGTCGATGATCAGGTCGGACGCGCCCACGTCGATGTAGTAGCCGGAACCGCGCCTGAGATATTTCATGAACAGGCCGGACTCGTCGTCGCCCCAGTCCAGCATGAAGCCGGCCTTTTCCAGGCCCTTGTAGAAGGCGGCATCGCGCTTCTTCATCTCGGCGTAAGCCGGGATCTGGAATTCGTGCAGGATCTTGTAGGGCAAGGACGCAAATATCAGATCCGCCTTGGCTGTCGTCATGCCGCTCTGGACGGCCTTTTCGGAGTAGAGCGAACCCAGGCCTATCTCCATCAGCGTGTCGGATCTGGAGATATGGGTGGTCGAGCGCTGCACCATGGTGACGTCGGCGCCGGCTTCCCAAAGTGCCGCGGCGATATCGTGGGCCGAATTGTTCGAGCCGATGACCACGGCCTTCTTGCCGGCATAGGCATCGGGGCCGGGATGCTTCGAGGAATGGTGCCGATCGCCCTTGAAGCTCTCCATGCCCTTGAAGGCCGGCATGTTGGCCTTGCTGGACATGCCGGTCGCCAGCACCAGCTGCTTCGGCCTTAGTGTGATGTCCTTGCCGTCGCGGCGGACGACGACGGTCCATTCCTTCTTCTTGTCGTCATAGGAGGCGCTCCTGGCCTCGGTCGAGGACCAGTAATTCAGCTCCATGACCTTGGTGTACATTTCCAGCCAGTCGCCGATCTTGTCCTTGGGCGAGAAGACCGGCCAATTCCTGGGAAAATCAATATAGGGCAGATGGTCGTACCAGACCGGGTCGTGCAGGCAGAGCGACTTGTAGCGCTTGCGCCAGCTGTCGCCGGCACGTTCGTTCTTCTCGACGATGATGGTGGGCACGCCGAGCTGGCGCAACCGTGCGCCGAGCGCGATGCCGCCCTGGCCGCCGCCGATGATGAGCGTATGCGGCTGCGTCTTGAAACCGAGTTCGGCCGCTTCCTTCTCGCGCTCCTCCTTCCAGGTCGGACGGTTCTTGCCATGGCCGTGCTTGGCGCCCAGCGGCCTGGCGAAGCCGGCGGGCTCCTCGTGGCCCTTCAACTCCACCATGGTGGTGAGCAATGTCCAGATCTTGCCGTCCTTCAGCCTGATGTGGCCGAAGCCGCGCGCCACCGCCGTCTCGAAGCGGATCCAACCTTCCAGCACCCCGCCGTTCTCGCTGGCATCCTCGCCGTCGGCGATCGCCCAGTTCGAAGGTTTGGTCTTCGCCAACTGACTCACCAGCATGTCGCGCACCTGGTCGCGGCCTTCCATCGTCTTGATGTTCCAGGTGAAGGCGACGAGATCGCGCCAGTAGCAGTCCTCCTGGAAGCAGGCGACGGCCCTGTCGATATCGCCGGCGGCAAGTGCTGCGCCAAACTGGTCGAGCAGGTCGGAAAGCTTCTTGTTCGGGGCCTTGTCGAGCATCAGTTCCTCCGGTCTTGGGATCGCTTCTTGGTCGAGCGCTAGGGCCGGATCGCCCAGTCCGGCATGCGCAAGTATTTCGGCAAAACTGTTCTCGCGTCATGCCCTCCAATAGTTTGGCGTGTTTTCAATGGTTTGAACCGAAAAGGGGGAACATGGCGCGACGCTCCATCGGTCGCGCAATCGTGATCGGCTATTGCCGTATTGCGGCCATCGCGGCTGACGACAACGGTCACGGGGGCGAACGGGATGCAGAACTTTGGAGCGCATCATGCAGGCAAGCCCGATCCATCCACTCGCCCGGCGCGGGCTGGCGGCGGCCGTCGCGGTCACCTTGGCTTTGGGCGCGACCATCGCTGCCCCGTTGGCGGTGCCGTCCTACCTGGGCGCGCATGCGGCCGTGGTTTCCGTGACCGTCCGCGAGCGGCTCGCGACTTACGGCGGATGGCGCACTTCCAGCCGCTTCGGCGAAGTGTGGGTGCCGTCCGTCCGGTCCGAGTGGCGACCCTACACCGAGGGCAGATGGGTCTGGACCGACGAGGGCTGGTACTGGGAGTCGGCCGAGCCGTTCGGCGACATCGTCTTCCACTATGGGCGCTGGGCGTATGATTCTGAATTCGGCTGGGTCTGGCTCGCCGGCTACGAATGGGCTCCGGCCTGGGTGGTGTGGCGCCAGGGCGGCGATGACATCGGCTGGGCACCGGCGCCGCCGCGTGTTGCAGATGTCGCGTTCGACGAGGATTGGTGGTGCTTCGCGCCGGTGGCGGCAATCGGCGCGGCCGATCTCGTCACCGTCGTGCGGCCCGTCAGGGAAAACGTCACCATCATCCGCAACACGACCATCATCAACCAGACCGTGGTCGTGAACAACGCGCCGCGGGCGCGGCTCGGCAACCAGGTGGTCGCGATCAACGCAGGGCCGCGCCTGCCGCAGCTTCCCAAGGCGGTCGTGACGTCGATCAAGGCGGCGAAGATCGTCCCGCCGCGCAAGGGCGACTTTGCCGAGGCCCGGCTCGATCCATCGCAGGGCGAGGCGGTCAAGATGCTGGCCGGCAACGCCGCCTTGCCGACGCAAGGTGCGGCGCCAGCAATCGCGAACATGCCTGTCGTCGTGGGCCATGGGCCGAAAAAGTTGCCGGGCGTGAGGACGATTTCGCCGGCCGGATCGATTGCCGAGGATGCCTCCAATCCGAACAACAAGAAGCGCAAGGGGGTGATCGCCGGCAACGGCGTCGAGACGCTGCAGACCCAGATGGTCCCCGGCGGGAAGCGTGTCTATGTGCGGTCGAAACCCGCAGAGGTGCTGCCGCAACAACGTTTCGCCCATGCGCCTCCCAATCATCAGCAAATGATGGTGATGCATACGCCGCATCGCGGTCCGGAGAAGGTCGCGCCGCATCACCCGCCTATGGCGGTTGAGGCCAGGAAGGTACTGAAATGCGATCCGCATAGTCAGCATTGCAAGCCGCCGGGCTGATTGCCGATACGTCGGCTCTGCAAATCGACAGAGGCAAACCGAGGCTGGCTCCCGGCTGGCATGCGCGCCGCATCCTCAGTCTGGATCATTTTCCCCGTTGACAGGCCGGGTTTCCCGCCTCTACTGTCCGCCACCATGAAAACGGCACTCATTCTCGTAGGAAAGCGCGTGGGCAAGGCGGTGTAACCGCCGGGCGAAAACCTCCCATGCGCACACACAGGCTCCCTCGGGGGCCTTTTTTATTGCCCAAAATCCAACTAAACGACCAGCAATCGCCAGACGGCGGACAGTACGGGACCAGACCGATGAGCAACGAGCGAAACGAGCGGCGCGAAATGACGGGCGCCGAGATGGTGGTGCAGGCGCTGAAGGACAACGGCGTCAAGCACGTCTTCGGCTATCCGGGCGGCGCGGTCCTTCCGATCTATGACGAGATATTCCAGCAGGACGAGGTCGAGCACATCCTGGTCAGGCACGAGCAGGGCGCCGGCCATGCGGCGGAAGGCTATGCGCGCTCGACCGGCAAGGCCGGCGTTTTGCTGGTCACGTCCGGCCCCGGCGCCACCAATGCGGTGACGCCGCTGCAGGACGCGCTGATGGATTCGATCCCGCTGGTCTGCCTGACCGGCCAGGTGCCGACCTCGCTGATCGGCTCCGACGCCTTCCAGGAATGCGACACCGTCGGCATCACGCGGCCCTGCACCAAGCACAACTGGCTGGTGAAGGACGTCAACGAGCTCGCCGCCACCATCCACGAAGCCTTCCATGTCGCGACCACGGGGCGTCCCGGCCCGGTGGTCGTCGACATTCCGAAGGACGTTCAATTCGCCAAGGGCGTCTATGTGCCGCCGCAGACGGCGCCGCGCACCAGCTACCAGCCGAAGGTCCAGGGCGACCTGGAAAAGGTCAAGGCGGCGGTCGAGCTGATGGCGAGCGCAAAGAAGCCGATCATCTATTCGGGCGGCGGCGTCATCAATTCCGGCCCGGAGGCGAGCCATCTGCTGCGCGAGCTGGTCGATCTCACCGGCTTCCCCATCACCTCGACGCTGATGGGGCTCGGCGCCTATCCGGCCTCGGGCAAGAACTGGGTGGGCATGCTCGGCATGCACGGCACCTACGAAGCCAACATGGCCATGCATGATTGCGACGTGATGATCTGCATCGGCGCGCGCTTCGACGACCGTATCACCGGGCGGCTGACCGCCTTCTCGCCGAACTCGAAGAAGATCCACATCGACATCGATCCGTCCTCGATCAACAAGAATGTCCGCGCCGACGTGCCGATCCTCGGCGATGTCGGCCGCGTGCTGGAGGACCTGGTGCGGTTGTGGCGGGCGACCGCCAAGGCCGACAAGAAGGCGCTCTATCCGTGGTGGGAGCAGATCGCCAAATGGCGGGCGCGTGACTCATTGGCCTACAAGCCGAACGCCGACGTGATCATGCCGCAATACGCCATCCAGCGGCTCTATGCGCTGACCAAGGACATGGACACCTACATCACCACCGAGGTCGGCCAGCACCAGATGTGGGCGGCGCAGCACTACCATTTCGAAAAGCCAAACCGCTGGATGACGTCGGGCGGGCTCGGCACGATGGGCTACGGACTGCCGGCGGCGCTCGGCGTGCAGATCGCGCATCCCAACGCGCTTGTCGTCGACATCGCCGGCGATGCCTCGGTGCAGATGACGATGCAGGAGATGAGCACGGCGGTGCAGTACAATGCGCCGATCAAGATCTTCATCCTCAACAACCAGTACATGGGCATGGTCAGGCAGTGGCAGCAGCTGCTGCACGGCAATCGGCTGTCGCATTCCTACACCGAGGCGATGCCCGATTTCGTCAAGCTGGCGGAAGCCTATGGCGGCCACGGCATCCGCTGCGACAAGCCGGACGAGCTGGACGACGCGATCAAGGAAATGATCTCGGTGAAGAAGCCGGTGCTGTTCGACTGCCGCGTCGCGACGCTCGCCAACTGCTTCCCGATGATCCCGTCAGGCAAGGCGCATAACGAGATGCTGTTGCCCGACGAGGCGACCGACGAAGCAGTGGCCAACGCCATCGACGCCAAGGGCAGGGAACTGGTGTAGCCGGCGGGCCAGGCAGGGCGTCGGAAGAAGCCGTGCGCAAACAGAGAATTAGATCCAAGAGTTGAAATCGAGATTCATCCCATGAACGCACAGCTGCAACCGACCGGCTCCGCCTATTTCATCGCCAAGGAAACGGAAAAGCCGGAAAACCACACGCTCTCCGTGCTGGTCGACAACGAGCCGGGCGTGCTTGCCCGGGTCATCGGCCTGTTCTCCGGGCGCGGCTACAACATCGAGAGCCTTACCGTCTCCGAGACGGAGCATGAGAAGCATCTGTCGCGCATCACCATCGTGACGCGCGGCACGCCGCATGTGCTGGAGCAGATCAAGCACCAGCTCGAGCGCATCGTGCCGGTGCATCGCGTGGTCGACCTCACCGTGCGCGCGCACGAACTCGGCCAGGAGCGGCCGCTCGAGCGCGAACTGGCGCTGGTCAAGGTCGCCGGCACCGGCGACAGCCGGGTCGAGGCGCTCAGGCTGGCCGACGCCTTCCGCGCCAGCGTCATCGACGCCAACACCGAGCACTTCATCTTCGAGATCACCGGCAAGGGCACCAAGCTCGACCAGTTCATCGCCATCATGAAGCCGCTCGGCCTGGTCGAGATCTGCCGCACCGGCGTGGCGGCGATGAACCGCGGCCCGCAGGGCATGTGAGCTCGCACCGTTTCATCTTTCTCTCTGGTCCGGCAGTCGCCGGTCGGTGGCTTTTGCGCGCCTGCTAAAAAAGGACAATAAGACTGACGTTTCTGGGAGGATATCATGTCCCTCGACGCATTCCTTGCCCTTTTGGTCTATGCCCTCGTGACTTCGATCACACCGGGACCGAACAACCTCATGCTGCTGGCATCAGGGGTCAATTTCGGCATTGTCCGGACGGTGCCGCATATGCTGGGCATCAGCATCGGCTTTCTGGTCCTGCTGTTGGCCGTCGGCTTCGGGCTGGGCGCGGTGCTGACGGCGTTTCCGGCGTTGCACACGGCGCTGAAAATAGCGGGTGCCGTCTACCTGCTCTACCTCGCCTGGAAGATCGCCATGTCGCGCTCGATGGGCGACAAAGGCGCGGCGGAAGCGAAGCCGATGCGCTTCATCGATGCCGCCGCATTCCAGTGGGTGAACCCGAAGGCGTGGGTGATGGCGATCACCGCGATGGCCGTCTACACCAATCCAGACCACCCGTTCATCTCGGTTCTGCTGATCTCGATCGCCTTCACCATCGTCAACCTGCCCAGCGTCTCGGTGTGGGCGGGCTTCGGCACGGCCCTGCGTGGCTTCCTGTCGGATCCCGTGCGGCTGAAATGGTTCAACATCGCCATGGGTCTTTTGCTGGCGGCGACCTTGTGGCCGATGCTGCGCTGAGGCACGGGCAGCGGTTACTTCGTCGCATCGGAAAGCCGACTGCACAGCGATTGTGCACTGCACATTAAATCTTCGTAATGCCGTGTTTTGGCCCTTTTCCGCCAAAGCCTTGTCCTATCTATTTCGGCGAAATCCGCGGCAAGGCGCCGTGGATCGAGCTGAAATAGACCACCGGGTTCGGCGTGTCGGGTGAGAGGGCTGGTTGTCGATGCGCGGAAAAGTCGTCTTTGCGCTGATTGCGTTGGCCTGCGTCGCGGCGGCCGGTCTCTACCTTTCGCCGACGGTGCTGGGGAAGGTCCAGCAGCTGATTTCGGGCCAGCAGGCCGCCAAGGGTGGCGCGGACAAGACGGCCAAGGCACCGGACAATGCAAAGGGCGGCGGCGCTGGCGCGCATTCGGCCTCGATCGTCTCGGCGACCGCCACCACCGCCGATTTCCCGATCCGCCGCTATGCCATCGGCTTCGTCTCTTCGCCCGCGGTGGTCAGCATCAATGCCCGGGTCTCCAGTCAGATCGTATCGATCGCGGTCAAGGACGGGCAGATGGTCAAGGCCGGCGACCTGCTGTTCTCGCTCGATGATCGCTCGCTCAAGGCGCAGCTCGCCAAGGATCAGGCGACGCTCGTCAAGGACCAGGCCATGCTGGTCAGCGCGCAAGCCGACCTGCAGCGCGCCAAGGACCTTGTCGCCAAGCAGGCCGGAACGCAGCAGACCTACGATCAGGCGCTGGCCGCGCAAAAGGCGGCTGCCGCAACCATCGACGCGGACAAGGCCACCATCGACGCCGACACCGTGCAGTTGAGCTACGCGACGATCTCGGCGCCGATCTCGGGCAGGCTGGGCGCCGTCAATGTCTCGGTCGGCGATCTCGTCACCACCAGCAACGGCAACAGCAGCAGCTCGACCCCGCTGGTGACGATCACGCAGATGGATCCGCTGCAGGTGAATTTCACCCTGCCGGAGAGCAACCTAGCCCTGCTGCACAAGGCACTGGCCGACCCGCAGCAAGGCGACGTGACGCTGACCAAGGACGGCGATCCGACGCCGATCGGCAAGGGCACGCTCGACTTCGTCGATTCCAGCGTCGACACCGCCTCGGGCACCATCGCCACTCGCGCGAGCATTCCCAACCCGGATCTTTCACTGTGGCCCGGGCAATATGTGAACGTCGTGCTCGACGCCGGCACGATGCCGCAAATGACCTCGGTTCCGACGGTCGCGGTGCAGCCCAGCCAGAAGGGGCCGTTCGTCTACGTTATCAAGCCGGACAATACGGTGGAGATGCGCCCCGTCCAGGTGGCGCTGACCGAGGGTGATAACAGCGCCATCAGCCAGGGCCTCAAGGGTGGTGAGAAGGTGGTCGTCGAGGGCCAGACCAGACTGAAGGACGGCGCGGCCGTGCATGAGGGCAAGGCGTCCAGCAATGGCGGCGGCCAGGGCGCACCCAAGGTCGCGGAAGCCGGCAAGGCGGGCGGGGCCAGCCAATGATCTCCGAATTCTGCATCCGCAGGCCCGTCGCCACCCTTCTGATGTCGTTCGCTCTCGTGCTGGGCGGGCTGTTCGCCTACAAGTTCCTGCCGGTCGCGGCGCTGCCCAGCGCCGAATTTCCGGTGGTCAACGTCTCCGCCCAACTGGCCGGCGCCTCGCCGGAGACCATGGCCACATCCGTCGCGACGCCGCTGATCAAACAGTTCGCGACGATCGCGGGCATCGATTCCATCTCGACCACCAACTCGCTCGGCCAGACCTCGATCGCCATCCAGTTCGTGCTCAACCGCGACATCGACGCCGCTGCAGCCGACGTTCAAGCAGCGATCGCGCGCACGCAAAGATCGTTGCCGCCCGAGATGACGGCGCCGCCGAGCTATCGCAAGGTCAATCCGGCCGACGCGCCGATCCTTTTGATGTCGCTGGTCAGCGACACGGTTCCAATGACCGATCTCGATGCCTTCGCCGAGAACGTCATTTCGCCGTCGCTGTCGACCATCGACGGCGTGGCGCAGGTCTCGATCTTCGGCCAGCAGAAATACGCCGTGCGCATCCAAATCGATCCGACCGCGCTCGCCGCGCGCGGCATTTCGATCGACCAGTTGCAAACGGCGGTCGCCTCGGCCAACAGCAACACGCCGCTTGGCGTGCTGCAGAATGACAAGCAGCAACTGACCATCACCGCCAATACCCAGCTGACCGACGCGGCGGGTTTTGCGAATCTCATCATCGCCACCAAGGACGGTCACCCGGTACGGCTGGGCGATGTGACCCGCGTCGTCGATTCGGTTCAGACCACGACGACAGCGAGCTGGTATGACGGCACCCGCGCGATCATCATGGCCGTGCAGCGCCAGCCGGACGCCAACACGGTCGACGTCGTCGACAAGGTCAAGGCGATGTTGCCATCCTTCCAGGACCAGATGCCGGCGGCCGCCTCGATCAAGCTGCTCAACGACCGGTCGACTTCCATCCGCCAGGCCGTCGATGACGTGCAGTTCACCCTGCTTTTGACCATCGCGCTGGTGGTGATGGTGATCTTCGTCTTCCTGCGCCGCATCACGGCGACGATCATCCCGGCCGTTGCCGTGCCGATCTCGCTGATCGCGACGCTCGGCGCGATGTTCCTGTTCGGCTTTTCCATCGACAACATCTCGCTGATGGGGCTGACACTCGCCGTCGGCCTGGTCGTCGACGACGCCATCGTCATGCTGGAAAACATCTTCCGGCATATGGAGGAAGACGGGCTCTCGGCCTTCGACGCGTCACTGAAGGGCGCGCGCGAAATCGGCTTCACCATCATCTCGATCTCGATCTCGCTGGTGGCGGTGTTCATCCCGGTGCTTCTGATGGGCGGCGTCATCGGTCGCATCTTCAACGAGTTCGCGGTCGTCGTGACTGTCGCCATCCTGGCGTCAATGTTCGTCTCGCTGACGCTGACGCCGATGCTGTGCTCGCGGCTGCTTTCGGTCTCGAAGGCGGACAGGGAAGCCCACGGGGACGGCCACAGGCATGACTTCGTCACGCGCGGCTACGACTGGCTGCTGAGCTTCTGCCTGCGCCACACTTTCCTGGTGTTCCTCGTCTTCATTGGAACCGCGGCAGCGTCGGTCTGGCTGATCCAGGTCTCGCCAAAAGGCTTCTTCCCGCAGGAGGATATCGGCCAGATATCGGTGACGACGATCGCCCGCCAGGACATTTCGTTCGACGCCATGGCGAAGCTGCAGGGCCAGGTGGCCAGCGTCTTCTCGCATTCGCCTTATGTCGATCATGTGGCCTGGTCGGCGGGCAGCGGCAACAACGCGCTCAACCAGGGCCAGCTGTTCGTGCAGCTCAAGGACAAGGACAAGCGCCCAGACATCGACAAGGTGCTCTCCGATCTGCGCAAGCAACTGGGTGGCGTGGCCGGCATCGAGACCTATATGCAGCCGGTGCAGAACCTCAGGCTGGGTTCCCGGTCGTCGGCCAGCGCCTACCAGCTCGTGGTTCAGGGCCTCGATACCGGCCAGACCGATATCTGGGCACAGAAGCTGAACGACGCGATGGCGGCCGACCACACGTTTTTCACCGATGTCACCAGCGACCTGCAGAACAATGCCCTGCAGGCGTCGCTGGTGGTGGACCGCGACAAGGCCGCCCAGCTCGGCATCGATACCGATACGCTGCGCTCCGCCCTCTATGGCGGTTTCGGCACCGACCAGGTCTCGACGATCTTCGGCTCGGCTGACAGCTACGCGGTCATCACCGAGCTCGACCCGAAGATCGAATGGTCGCCGGAGCGTATGCTCGCCATCCAGGTGAGGACGGCGAGCGGCAGCCTGGTGCCGCTCGGCGCGTTCGCCCATGTCGACCGCACGGCCGGCGCGCTCACCGTCAACCAGCTCGGCCAGCTTCCGGCGGTGACGATCTCCTACAACCTGCCGCAAGGCGTGGCGCTGGGCGACAGCGTGACCCGCATCGACCAGTTGAAGGAGCAGATCGGCATGCCGACAACGATCGGCACCAGCTTTGCCGGCACCGCCAAGACCTTCCAGGATTCGCTCGCCAACCAGGGCCTGCTGATCGGCGGCGCGATCCTGACCATCTATATCGTGCTCGGCATGCTCTATGAGAGCTTCATCCATCCGCTCACCATCCTCACCGGCCTGCCGTCGGCGGTACTCGGCGCGGTGCTGGCGCTGCGGTTTGCGGGCATGGACCTTTCGGTGATCGCGGTGATCGGCATCCTGATGCTGATCGGCATCGTCAAGAAGAACGGCATCATGATGGTCGACGTGGCGCTGGAGCTTCGGCGACAGGGCATGTCCGCCAAAGAGTCCATCCACAAGGCCTGCCTGATGCGTTTCCGGCCGATCATGATGACGACGCTGGCGGCTCTCATGGGCACGTTCCCGATCGCGCTCGGCACTGGCGCCAGCGCCGAACTGCGCCAGCCACTCGGCGTTGCTGTGGTCGGCGGCCTGCTCGCCTCGCAGGCGCTGACGCTTTTCGTGACGCCGGTGATCTACGTCTATTTCGAGAATTTCTCGGGCTGGCTGCTCGGCTTCTCCTCGAAGAAAAGCCGGCCGTCGCCGCGGACAGACGAGCCCGCGGAGCAGCCCTCGCTGTTCGATCCGGAGGAAGGTCGAATTATCCAGCTCCAGAATGCCGCGGCCGAATAGTTCGACCTCAGCTTTCTGGCCCAAGCCGTCATGCTTGCGGCCACATGCCAGCGATTCTAGTCTGGGGTCATGTCCCATGATCATGACCATGACAACGAGCTCGATCCGTTTGCGGCGCGCGTGCGCGCGCTGGAGACGATCCTGACCGAGAAAGGCCTGATCGATCCGGCCGCGATCGACGTCATCGTCGACACCTACGAAACCAAGATCGGGCCGCGCAACGGCGCCAGGGTGGTGGCGAAGGCCTGGACCGACCCAGCCTATGCCGACTGGCTGAAGCGCAATGCGACGGCGGCGATCGAATCGCTGGGCTACACCGGCCGCCAGGGCGAGCACATGCAGGCCGTCTTCAACAGCGAGGACACGCACAATCTCGTCGTCTGCACGCTTTGCTCCTGCTACCCGTGGTCGGTGCTCGGCCTGCCGCCGGTCTGGTACAAGGCGCCGCCCTACCGCTCGCGGGCGGTGATCGATCCGCGCGGCGTGCTGGCGGAATTCGGCCTGACCTTACCCACCGACAAGAAGATCCGCGTCTGGGATTCGACCGCCGAGCTGCGCTACCTCGTCGTGCCGATGCGGCCGAAGGGCACCGATGGCTGGAGCGAGGAACAACTCGCCGGGCTGGTTAGCCGCGATGCGATGATCGGCACTGCGCTGGCGAGGGAGCCCGAATGAACGGACCGCAAGATCTCGGCGGGCAGATGGGGTTCGGGCCGGTCGCGCCCGAGAAGGACGAGCCCTATTTCCATGCCGCCTGGGAGAGGCGGGCGCTGGGCGTCACGCTGACCGCCGGCGCCATGGGCGCCTGGAATATCGACGAGAGCCGGCACGCGCGGGAATCGCTGCATCCGGCCGACTACTATTCGTCGAGCTACTACCAGATCTGGATCAAGGCGCTGGAAGTGCTCCTGAAGCGCCACGGCTTCGTTACGGAGAGCGATCTCAAGGCGGGCAAGGCGGTCGATCCGGCAGCGACTCCCAAGAGGGTGCTGAAGGCGGAGAACGTGCCGGCGGCGCTGGCCAAGGGCGGGCCTTGCAACCGGCCGATCGCCACGCCGGCGCGCTTCAAGGCCGGCGAACGGGTGCAAACGAAGAATTTCAACCCGACCGGCCACACGCGGCTGCCACGCTATGCGCGCGGCAAGCAAGGCACCGTCGAGGCGGTGCGCGACAACTTCGTCTTTCCCGACAGCAATGCGCATGGGCGAGGCGAGAACCCGCAATGGGTCTATACGGTGGTCTTCGACGGCACGGAGATCTGGGGCGAAGGCGCCGACCCGATGCTCACCGTGTCGATCGACGCCTGGGAAAGCTATCTTGAGCCGGCGTGAAGACCTGCCGGCGGGCTTCGACGAGCCGGTCTTCGCCGAGCCGTGGCAGGCCGAGGCCTTCGCCATGACGGTGGCGCTGCACGACAAGGGGCTGTTTTCCTGGAGCGAATGGGCGGATGCCCTGGCCGCCGAAGTGAAGAGGCCGGATGCCGCAAGCGACGGCCACGACTATTACGAGCACTGGCTGGCGGCCCTGGAAAGCCTGCTGTCGGCCAAGGGCGTCGCCGGCAAGAACGATGTCGATGCGCTTGCCGCGGCCTGGGAGCGCGCGGCACATGCCACCCCTCACGGCAAGCCGATCCTGCTGGAGAACGATCCTGGGTCGATCCCTTAGGGTGATGGCGACCAGCCAGACCCGGCTTGGATTTGGCCGACTACCGGTTGCAGACGTCTCGTCGACCTGCAACCATATGGTCATGATGGAAAAGTCCGCCGCGCCATGGCCTTTGCTGCAAATTGCGATCGAGCCAAAGAGGAGGGTCGATCAAGAGAAGCTGCTTGTCGCCTTGTCCGGACTTGCGGACGAAGGTCCCGAACTGCGCATTACACAGGACGAGGAATCCGGCCAGATAATCATCGGCGGCAGGGACGAACGCCACCTGGAGATCGTGGTCGGCCGCGTGATCGACGAGTTTGAGATCGGCGTGAATGTCGGTGCTCCGCAGGTGGCCTATCGCGAGACGATCACCCACACCCGCGAACAGGACTACACGCACAAGAGCATATTCGGCGGCAAGGGACAGTTCGCCCGCGTTAAGATTGTGTTCGAGCCGGACTCGTACAACGCTGACTTCGTTTTCACATCCAGGATTGTCGGTGACGCGGTTCCGAACCAATACGTGGCGGGGGTCGAAAAGGGGCTGCGCAGCGTATTGTCGGCGGGGCCGTTTGCAGGCTTCCCAATGATAGGCGTCAAGGCGACCTTGGTGGACGGCGCCTGTCACGAAACCGACTCTTCGGCTTCTGCTTTCGAGATCGCCAGTCGCGCCTGCTTCAGGGAAGCAGCGCCCAAACTTGGCGTGCGACTGCTCGAGCCGATCATGAAGGTAGAGGTGGTGACGCCGGAGGATTATGTCCGCGACATTGCCAGCGACCTGAAGAGCCGTCGCGGCAAGATCGAGAGTCAAGAAACCCGGGGGATGGAAGTCGTCGTCAATGCGCTCGTGCCGCTCGCAAACATGTTCAAGCTGGAGGATACGCTCCGGTCGCGTTCGAAAGGGCAAGCGCGCGTCAGTGTCAGCTATGCCGGATACGTTCCTGTCCCCCTTCCACCCGACGATCGCGACCCGCCGGCCGCGATGGCCCTTGCCTGATCTCCACGCCGTTCGAATCCAGCCGAGACGCGATAAGATTTGTTCCCTTTACGTTCTTGTTGGCGCCTGATAATTTGAACCGTCGTAGACGCCGAGTTCACCACCGGCGGCGGTCGATATGGTGGCGGCTGTCTTGTCTTTCCCTCGCGAATCCGGTCTGTCGAGCCGATGGAATTCTCCCCCCAACAGGACGAGGCTCTGAAAGCGGTCGCGCGCTGGCTCAAGGAAGGCCGGCCGCAGATCTTCCGGCTGTTCGGCTATGCCGGCACCGGTAAGACGACGCTGGCGCGCTATTTCGCCGAGCATGTCGACGGCCAGGTTCAGTTCGCCGCCTTCACAGGCAAGGCGGCGCAGGTGCTGCGCTCCAAGGGCGCAGTCAATGCCCGTACCATCCATTCGCTGATCTACAGGCCGAAGGGTGAGGAATCGGTCTCGGACGAGGTGACCGGCAAGACCTCGATCTCGCCGACCTTCTCGCTCAACCGGCAAAGCCCAATCGCGCGCGCCAAGCTGGTCGTCATCGACGAATGCTCGATGGTCGACGAGCAGCTCGGCCGCGACCTCATGAGTTTCGGGACGCCGATCCTGGTGCTCGGCGATCCGGCGCAGCTGCCGCCAATTTCGGGTGGCGGCTTCTTCACAGAGCACGAGCCGGATGTGCTGCTCACCGAGATCCACCGCCAGGCGCGCGACAATCCGATCATCCGGCTGGCGCTCGACGTGCGCGAAGGCCGCGAGTTCATGCGTGGCGACTACGGCACGGTGCAGGTCATCGGCAAGGAGGACGTCAACCAGGAGCTGGTGCTGAAGGCCGACCAGGTGCTGGTCGGCACCAACCGCACGCGCCGGCGCTATAACCAGCGGCTGCGCGAATTGAAGGGGTTCAACGCCGACTTCCCGCAGGCCGGCGACAAGCTGGTCTGCCTGCGCAACGATCCCGCCAAGGGCCTGCTCAACGGCTCGCTGTGGAAGGTCATGACCTCGTCGCGCGAGACGGTGAAGCCCGGCATCAATCTCCTGGTGTCGCCGGAAGAAGACGATCCGGATCGTGGTGTCGCCAAGATCAAGCTGCTCAAGGCCGCATTCGAGGATCCCGACGCGGAGATCCCCTGGCAGCAGAAGAAGCGTTTCGACGACTTCGACTATGGCTATGCGCTGACCGTGCACAAGGCGCAGGGCTCGCAGTGGAACGACGTCGTGCTGTTCGATGAAAGCTGGGCGTTCAAGGAAACGCGCCAGCGTTGGCTTTATACCGCGATCACGCGGGCGGCGGAGCGGCTGACCGTCGTCAGATAGGCCGATTTGGCATCAGCGGCGACCGATCGGCCTGGCGCCGAGCCAGCGCCAGGCATCTGCCTCGTCTTCCGCCTCGAAATGCCGCAACTCGAAGGGCAGGGGCGCGGCGAAGAAACCTTGCGCGTAAGGCACCCAGTCGGGCTCACCGACCGCGGCGCAGCGACGGACATGCTCCAGCGCGTGGGCCGTGCCCTGCTTGACGGTGTCATCCAACACATTGGCCCAGTCGACGCCTTCGTGGTCCACCATGCGCACCAGAACGTCGATTTTGGGGTGAAGCGCATAGGCCGCCTCGAGCAGGCCGAACAGGTTTTCCGCATCGGCTGGCGCGACATGGCCGACCACATCGATGGCGAACAGCGTGTCGCGATCGGTGTCGATACGGCGGATTGCCGGCACGGCGTCGAGAAAATTCAAGGCGCTATTCCATTGCTGGACATCGTTCCTCCCACTGGAACACCCGAAACCCTCTGTCTGTTCCCGCCAAAGACGCTATAGATGCGCGCGATCCGTGCCGGGGTTGCCTCTCGGCCGCCCAGAAGGAGCCAGACCCGAAGCCATGCCCGCCAAGCTCTCCGTGAACCTCAACGCCATCGCCATGCTGCGCAACCGCCGCGACCTGCCGTGGCCGAGCGTCATCGGGCTCGGGCGTATCGCCCTTGCCGCCGGCGCGCATGGGCTGACCGTGCATCCGCGACCCGACGAACGGCACACGCGGCGCACGGACCTGCCTCAGATCAGGGCGCTGATCGACGACGAGTTCCCGAAAGCGGAATTCAACATCGAGGGCCACCCCACCGAGGAGTTCCTGGCGCTTGTGGAACAGCACCAGCCTGACCAGGTGACCTTGGTGCCGGACGATCCGAGCCAGGCGACGTCGGACCATGGCTGGAACTTCATCGCCGACGCGGCGTTCCTCACTCCGATCGTCAAGCGGCTGAAGAAGGGGGGCTTTCGCGTGTCACTGTTCTCCGATTCGGATCCCGGTGGCATCAATGCCGCCCGCGACACCGGCGCCGACCGTGTCGAGCTCTATACCGGCCCCTACGGCAGTTGCCATTCCGATTCCGCAAAGGCGGCCAAAGAGCTGGAAAGATTGGGAAAAACCGCCGATGCGGCGTTTGCCGCCGGGCTGCAGGTCAATGCCGGGCACGACCTGACGGTGGACAATCTGCCGGCGCTGGCCAGGCGCATTCCGGCATTGGCCGAAGTGTCAATCGGACACGGGTTGACAGCCGATGCGTTGGAGTATGGCATGGCCGGAACGGTGGGGCGGTTCCTCGGGGCTTGCGGGTGGTAGAGAGGCTAGCCTCGCGTTGCCGGCATGGGAGCCATTACGCGACGGCACTTGATATTGCATCGCAGCAAGCGTAGAGCACCGCGCGTTTATCGGAGTGTCGTTTATGGCCCTTGCCAACACTGGTAGTGAGGCAGAACCCGTCGACCAATCGAGCCATCCAGAAATCGAGCAGCACAGCACCAAGGTTCTGATGCTGGGCGCACTGGGTGTCGTCTATGGCGATATCGGCACCAGCCCGATCTACGCGTTCCGCGAGGCGCTGGTGGCGTCGTCGGGCGGCGAAGTCGCTGAGCGCGGCGACATTCTCGGCGTCCTGTCGCTGATCATCTGGTCGCTGACCATCATCGTCACCATCAAATACATCATGTTCGTGCTGAGGGCCGACAACCGCGGCGAGGGCGGGGTGCTGTCGCTGATGGCGCTGGCGCGCGGCAGCTTCCCGACGCGGTCGGCAATCATCCTCGGCGTCGGCATTGTCGGCGCTTCGCTGTTTTTCGGCGATGCGGTGATTACGCCGGCGATCTCGGTGCTGTCGGCGGTCGAGGGCATGAACGTCGTAACTCCCGCGTTCCAGCCCTATGTGGTGCCGCTGACGCTGGTCATCTTGGCGATCCTGTTTTCGGTGCAGCGGTTCGGCACTGGCGGTGTCGCGTTGATCTTCGGCCCGATCACCGCGGTCTGGTTCCTGGCGATCGGCCTGTCCGGCCTCAACCACATCATCGACGATCCCGAGATACTGCTGGCGGTCAGCCCGCATTACATCGTCGCCTTCCTGATCCATTCGCCCGATGTGGCCTTCGTCACCATCGGCGCCATCTTCCTTGCCGTCACAGGCGCCGAGGCGCTCTATGCCGACCTCGGCCATTTCGGCCGCAAGCCGATCGTGCTCGCCTGGCTGGCGATCGTTTTTCCATGCCTGCTGCTCAACTATGCGGGGCAAGGCGCCTTCGTGCTGGCGAAGAACGGCGTTGTCGGCCATCCATTTTTCGAAATGAACGAGGGCTGGACGCTGATCCCGATGGTGGTGCTGGCGACCGCTGCGACCGTGATCGCCAGCCAGGCGGTGATCTCCGGCGCCTTTTCGCTGACCAGGCAAGCGGTGCAGCTCAACATGCTGCCCAGACTCGAGATCCTGCACACGTCGGAAAAGCAGTCCGGGCAGATCTACATGCCGCGCGTCAATCTGCTGCTGGCACTGGTGGTGATGCTTTTGGTGGTCGGCTTCGGCGAATCCAGCAAGCTCGCCTCGGCCTACGGCATCTCGGTGACCGGCAACATGCTGGTGACGACGGTGCTGCTCTACGTCGTCATGTCGCGCATCTGGAAATGGCAGTCGTGGCTGGCAATCAGCCTGACGGCGCTGTTCGCCTTCATCGACATCGGCTTTTTCGCCTCCAACATCGTCAAGGTGTTCGAGGGCGGTTGGGCGTCGTTGGCCGTAGCTTTCGCAATCATCATGGCCATGTGGACCTGGGTGCGCGGCAGCCGCTATCTCTTCGACAAGACGCGCCGCAACGAGATCCCGCTCGATTTCCTGGCCGGCAATCTGTTGAAGAAGAAGCCGCAGCTGGTGTCCGGCACGGCCGTGTTTCTGACCAGCGATCCGCTGAGCGCGCCGACCGCGCTGATGCACAGCCTCAAGCACTACAAGGTGCTGCACGAGCAGAACGTCATCCTGTCGGTGGTGACGGCGCCGCAGCCGGTGGTGCCCGACAGCGACCGCGTCAAGATGGAGACGGTCAACGAGCTGTTCATGCGGGTGACGCTGACCTTCGGCTATATGGAGCAGCCCAACATTCCGCGCGCGCTTGCCATCTGCCGCAAGCAGGGCTGGAAGTTCGACATCATGACGACGTCCTTCTTCCTGTCGCGGCGCTCTCTCAAGGCCTCGCCCAATTCCGGCATGCCTCTTTGGCAGGATCGGCTGTTCATCGGCCTGGCCCGCACGGCGGCCGATGCGACAGAGTATTTCCAGATTCCCACGGGCCGGGTCGTGGAGATCGGCACGCAGGTGGCGATTTAGTAGCGTCGCAAAGGCCGTGCCGCGCGGCACGGCCTTCGCACAGAATGCGTCGCCTCAGCCGGCGAGCGCGGCCTTGTTGGTTTCGAGGAACTGCTTCAGCGATTGCGGCTTGCGTCCCGACAGCGTCTCGATCGCGTCCGTCACCATGCCGATGCGGCCGGAGCGGGTGTTGGCGTCGAAGGAAACGATGACGCGGGCGAATTCCTCGGGAACGCCGGCCGCCTTCACGCCTTCGGTCAGGGCCTCGTCGGGCAGTTGAATGACGTCCAGCGGCTTGCCGGTGACCTCGCTGACAAGGGCGGCGATCTCGCTCGTCGTATAGGCTTGCGGGCCGGTCAGCGTGTAGATCCGGCTTTCGGTCGAGCTGGAAGCGAGGCCGGCGGCAATCGCGGCGGCCATGTCGTCGCGCGCGGCATGGGCGATGCGCCCGTCACCCGCCGACGTGTACCACTTGCCCGAGGCGATGGCGTGCGGCAGCGCCAGGAACAGGTTCTCCTGGTACCAGCCGTTGCGGAAGATCGTGTAGGCAATTCCGCTCGCCTTGATCGCCTGTTCGGTGCCGTAGTGGTCGCCGGCAAACAGTACCGGCGAGGCCGGCTCCGGGTTGGGCATCGAGGTGTAGAGCAGATGCGAAACGCCGGCCGCCCTGGCGGCGGATACCGCGGCCTGATGCTGCTTGAGGCGCCGGCCGCTCTTGAGGTCGAGGTCGCCGGTCGAGATGATCAGCACGCGGTCGGCGCTCTTGAAGGCCTGTTCCAGCGAAACCTGATCGTTGAAGTCGGCTGCCCTGACGGTGATGCCGAGAGCCGCGAGATCGGCGAGGCTTTCGGGATTGCGCGTGGTGGCGATGATGCGCGCCGGCGCAATCTTCTGCGCTTCCAGCAGATGGCGGAGGACGCCGCGGCCAAGCTGGCCGGATGCGCCGGTGACGAGAAGGGTTTCGGTCATGGGAAGATCCTGATTTTGCGCCGAAGCGGCGGGTGCTCGTTATGGTCTCAAAAAGAGACCAGCACTAAATTAGGAATTGACCCGTTGCCGTAAAGAAGGCAGTTTTCAGGGAGGTAGGCACACGCAGGGAACCAGCAATGGACGGCAAGATCGTCAATCTGAAATCGAAGATCGAGATCTACAAAGCCATGACGGACGGCGCCAATTTCGCCGATTGCCCGGTTCGCGACGTCATGCAAGGCATTAACGGCAAATGGAGCCCGTTGCTGGTGATGGCGCTTGCGGAAAAACCCTATCGCTTCGGTGAACTGCGGCGGCTGGTGCCCGACATCTCGCAGCGCATGCTGACCCAGACGCTGCATGAGCTGCAGCGCGATGGCTACGTCCATCGCGAGGTGTTCCCGACCAAGCCGCCAAGTGTCGAATACAGCCTGACCGATCTCGGGCGTTCGATGTTCGGACCCTTGTACCAACTCGTCCAGTGGGCCGAACTCAACCATGACGCGGTGCGCGAAGCGCGGGCCGAATTCGACGCCGCGCAGGCCTGAGCCGCGATGCGTCAGCGCGGTGGCTTGATTTAGCCATGCCGCTGAAGGATTGTCCGGCCTTCGGGCTGGGCGGGCAATGCAAGAATCTCTCGATATCGCTATTGCCGGCGCCGGGCCGGCCGGGCTGGCCACGGCGCTCTATCTCAACCGGGCAGGGCACCGCGTCACCGTCTTCGAGCGGTTCGATGAGCCGAAGCCGGTCGGTTCCGGGCTGATCCTGCAGCCGACCGGGCTCAGCGTGCTGGCCGAGCTTGGCGTGCTCAACGACATCCTCTCACTGGGCAGCCGCATCGACCGGCTGCATGGCGCCGACGCCGGCAGCGGCCGAACGGTGCTTGACGTCCGCTACGACGCCCGGCGCGGCGGCCGCTTCGGGCTGGCGGTGCATCGTGCGGCGCTGTTCGGCGTGCTGTTCGGCGCCGCCCGGCGCGAGGCGATCACCATCGAGACCAATGTCGAGATCGAGGCGCTAGAGACCGGCGAGAGCGCGATGCTGGTCTGCGGCAAGGGACGCAAAGCCGGCTCGTTCGACCTGATCGTGGATGCCAGCGGCGCGCGCTCGAAGCTGCGCCAGGGCCTGAACGATCCGGCCGAGGCGCGGCCGCTGGCCTACGGCGCGTTCTGGACCTCCCTCGGCTGGAAGGGCGAGGGCTTTGACGAGAACGCCTTGCTGCAGCGCTACGACAAGGCGAGCGTGATGGTCGGCGTGCTGCCGATCGGCCGGCCCGAGCCCGGCGCCGAGAAGATGGCGGCCTTCTTCTGGAGCCTGAAGCCGGCGGATGTCGAAAGCGTCCGAGCCGCGGGGCTCGACGCGTGGAAGGCGAGGGTGGTTTCGCTGTGGCCGCAATGCGCTGCCTTCACCAGCCAGATCGACAGTTTCGAGCAGCTGTCGCTGGCGCGCTACGGCCACCACACAATGCGGCTGCCCTTCGGTCGGCGGCTGGCGGTGATTGGCGATGCCGCGCATTCGACCAGTCCGCAGCTTGGCCAGGGCGCCAACATGGCGCTGCTCGACGCGGCGGCACTCAGCCACGCGCTGTCGCGGGCGGGCAGCATCGATGCGGCGCTGGAGGCCTATGCCAAGGCGCGGCGCTGGCATGTGCGCGTCTTCCAGGCGCTGTCGCTGGCCTTCACGCCGTTCTATCAGTCGGATTCCGTGGCGCTGCCTTTCATCCGCGACCGGCTGGTGGCGACGATCGCCAAAATCCCGCCAGCGCCACAGTTCCTGGCGTCGATGGTGGCCGGAACGGTGATCGATCCGTTCAGGCGTATCGGGCTTCAGGAAGCGCGGTGGCCTGATCGCCCTGCCGGATGATCTCAGACAAATGCGAAGCCTTGGCGCGCAGGAAGGCCTCGAGGCGCTGCGGGTAATCCTGGTCGACCGCTTCCTCCACCGACCGCCGTTCGCCCAGTGCCTGGCGCCAATGCGCGACCATCGGCTTTTCATCGAGGATGCCGAAATCGCCGATCCGGTCGAAGACGTCGAAATAGCGGAAGATCGGTCCGTAGACGGCGTCGACCAGTGAAAAATGCGCACCGGCGAACCAGGAGCCCTGGCTTGTGCGGCCTGTCAGTTCCGCCTCCAGCCGATCGAACATCGCCGACAGCCCGCTGGCTTCGGCTTGGAAAGCGGCCTCGCTGGAAGCGGAGTAGAACCGGCCGATGGCGTTCAGAATGGCCGAGCCGAACTCGATCCAGGCGCGGTGCCGGGCGCGGGTCAGCGGGATGCAGCGGATTGGCTTCGGTTTCCTCGAGGAATTCGAGGATCACCGCCGATTCGAAAATCACCGTTTCCTCGCCGTCCTGATGGACGCGCAGCAGCGGCACCTTGCCGAGCGGCGAGATCGCCCTGAACCAGGCCGGCTTGTCGGCGAGATCGATGGTGATGCGCTCGAACGGCACGCCCTTCTCGGTAAGTGAGATCGCCGCGCGCTGCACATAGGGGCACAGATGATGGCTGACGAGGGTGAGCTTGCCGGCCATCTTACTCTCCCCAGACATAGTTGAGTGCGCCGTCCTCGACGCGGGTCGAGAGGAACATCAGGCGTGCGTTTTTCGGCGCCGGGCCTTCGAGGCGGTCGCCGCTCGCCATGTCGAAGGATGCGCCGTGCCATTGGCAGACGAGCTTGCCGTCCTTGCAATCGAGGGGTCCGCCAAAATGCAGGCAGGCGTTCGCCGCCGCGCGGACGCGGTCGCCGCTGCGCCAGACATGCACCTCGCGGCCGAAGAACGGGGCAATCAGGCTGCCCGTCTCCGGGATGTCGGCGATCTTGCAGATTTCGTGCTTCATCGGATTTGCCTTTCATGCCGATGCAATTGCATCTATATAGATGCAGATGCATTGATCGTCAAGCTTGATGCAATTGCATCTACCTCCTATGATCGGGAATGACCGAGAAAGCCTCCCCTTCGCCGGCCGCTATCAAGGCCTGGGCCCGCCTGATGCGCGTTTCACGCCAGCTGGTGGAAAAGGTCGAGGATACGCTGAAGGAGAACGGCCTGCCACCGCTTGCCTGGTACGACGTGCTGCACGAGCTTGCCGAAGCGGGCGAGGGCGGGCTGCGGCCGTTCCAGCTGATCGAGCGGACCTTGTTCGCGCAATACAACATCTCGCGGCTGCTCGCCCGGCTCGAGGCCCACGGCCTGGTCGAGAAGCTGCCGGTGGCCGATGACGGCCGCGGCCAGACCATCCGCATCACCGGCAGCGGGCGCGAGACGCGCCGCCGGATGTGGGCCGTCTACGGGCGGTCGATCGCCGAGCTGGTGGGCGACAGGCTTGCGGTCGTGGAACTGGAAATGCTGGCGGGCCTGCTCGGGCGGTTGCGCGATCCGCCTGCCGGCGACTGAGCCAACCCAAACCTGGCGGTTTGCGCGCTGCATTCGGATACCAAAATGATTTTCTCCATTTTCTCCTTGCGTCGGGAGCAGGATTGCGCAATAAGCCGAACCGTAACGTACGGTACTCCGCTGGAAGCGGACGTGACCTCTCATCAGGCGAGAAAGAAACGTGTTGCAGGCGGGCGCCGACATCGACAGCAGCGAGACGCTGACGGAGCGGCAGCAGGCCGTTCTGGATGCAGCGCTGCGCCTGCTGGTCGAGGAGGGCGACAGCCTGACCATGACCGCGGTGGCGCGGCGGGCGAGCTGTTCTAAGGAAACGCTCTACAAATGGTTCGGCGATCGCGACGGGCTGTTGACGGCGACGGTGCAATGGCAGGCCTCCAAGGTGCGCGTGGCGCCGGTCGACCGCAAGGGTCTCGACCTTGCCTCGCTGACGGCAAGCCTCGAACGCTTCGCCTCGGACTGGTTGAAAGTGATCTCCAGCGATACATCGATCGCGCTGAACCGGGTGGCGGTCGGCCATGCCGGCTCCGGCAAGGACGATCTCGGCGCCATCGTGCTGCAGAACGGACGCTTCGCGCTGGCCAGGCGCCTGAAGCCGGTGCTGGAAGCCGGCCGGCAGGCCGGGCTGCTCGACTTCGCGGACGCCGAGACGGCATTCCGCAGCTTCTTCGGGCTGGTCGCCCGCGACGTGCAGATCCGTCTGCTGCTCGGGGACCGGCTGGAATTGACTGAGGCGACTATCGGCGGCGATGCCGTCCGGGCGACGCAGCAGTTTCTCGCTCTCTACGGAGCAAAAACCGGGCCGCAAGGCCTCTGATCTTCAAACGGGAAGGAAGACGAAAATGCGTGTCTATTACGATCGTGACGCCGATCTCAACCTGATCAAGGGCAAGAAGGTTGCCATCATCGGCTATGGCAGCCAGGGCCGGGCGCATGCGCTCAACCTCAAGGAGTCCGGTGTCAAGGAGATCGCCATCGGCCTCAAGGCCGGCTCGGCAACCGCCAAGAAGGTCGAGGCCGACGGGCTCAAGGTGCTGAGCGTCGCGGACGCCGCCAAATGGGCCGACCTGATGATGATGGCGACGCCTGACGAGCTGCAGGCCGACATCTACAAGAACGAAATCGCGCCGAACATCCGTGATGGCGCGGCGATCGCCTTCGCGCATGGCCTCAACGTGCATTTCGGCCTGATCGAGCCGAAGTCGACCGTGGACGTCGTCATGATCGCGCCGAAGGGGCCGGGCCACACGGTGCGCGGCGAATACCAGAAGGGCGGCGGCGTGCCGTGCCTGGTCGCCGTCAACCATGATGCTTCCGGCAACGCGCTCGACCTGGCGCTCTCCTACGCCTGCGGCGTCGGCGGCGGCCGTTCGGGCATCATCGAGACCAATTTCCGCGAGGAATGCGAGACCGACCTGTTCGGCGAGCAGGTGGTGCTGTGCGGCGGCCTGGTCGAGCTGATCCGCGCCGGCTTCGAGACGCTGGTGGAAGCCGGCTACGCGCCGGAAATGGCCTATTTCGAGTGCCTGCACGAGGTGAAGCTGATCGTCGACCTGATCTATGAGGGCGGCATCGCCAACATGAACTACTCGATCTCGAACACCGCCGAGTGGGGCGAATATGTCTCTGGCCCGCGTATCATCACCGCCGAGACCAAGGCCGAGATGAAGCGCGTGCTGAAGGACATCCAGACCGGCAAGTTCACCTCGGAATGGATGCAGGAATACCGTGCCGGCCTGGCGCGCTTCAAGGGCATCCGCCGCAACAACGACAGCCACCAGATCGAAGAGGTGGGTTCGAAGCTGCGCGCTATGATGCCGTGGATCGCCAAGAACAAGCTGGTCGACAAGGCCAAGAACTAATTCGAAATCTCAAGATTGCGCGATGGAGCCGGCGGAGCAATCCGCCGGCTCTTTCGTGCCAGCTTGTCGGTTAGCCAGAGGCGGAGCTTCAGCCGTAATGCCAGTGCGGCTTCGGCTCGGTGCCGGCGAACTCGACGCCGATGCGGTCGTCGCGGCGCCAGCGCACCACGGCCTTGTAGCCAATGCCGTCGGTCGGCACATAGAGCAGGAACTCGTCGGGCACGCGCGCCTCGATTGGCACTTTCAGCTCGGCGCCGCCGGGATGCATGTTGCGCAGCGTGCACTTGACCTCGGAATTGGCGATGCCGGTCAGGATCGACGCGCCTTTCAGCACGCGCTGCCTGCGCTTGTCCCTGTGTTCGTCCTCGGCCATGGCATTCCGCTTGCGGGCGATCCGCTCCGCCCATTCGATAGACCCGGCTGATGAACAGCGCGTTAGCGCCGGTGGTGTCTGGCGGGTGCCCCCAAGGCAAAAAACGGCGCCGCGAGGCGCGACGCCGTTTGAGCATTCTTCGATCCGTTGCCGCTCAGCTATACGGCGACCAGCACTGCTGGCGCGGCCCGTTATAGGGCTGGAACGTATTGTCCCAGGCCCGGTACGAACGGTAGCGGTCGTAGCACCACTGGATGTGCGCGTTGGACAGACGCTGCGTGCGGTAGATGCGGCGGGGCTGATAGTAGCGCGGATAGGGATCGTAATAGTTGCCGTAGGCCAGACTGCCCAAGCCCAGGCCGAGGCCCAGGCCCAAAATGGCGGCATCGGAGTCCCTGAAATGACGGCGATGATGGTGGCGTCTCCAGCGCCAGTCGTCGCCATCCCAGTTACGATCACCGTCCCAATTGCGGGAGAAATTGCGCTCGCGGAAATTGCCGGACCGCCACCGCCCATCGCGGTTGCGCCAGCGCCATTCCTCATCGGTGTATCGCCGGTCATTGTTGCCGCCAGCCCACTCGTCACGGACGGGCGTTACTCCAGGCGCAACGACGCTGGTCGGCACCGACAGGTCCGGTTGCAGGATCGGGGCGGCGAACGACGGAGCCGTCAGACCCGCCACAAGTCCCAGGGTCATCAGCCCTGATCCGAGGGAAGACAAAAAGAGCGTTTTCATAGCACACTCCGAAGATTTCAGGCCCCACGCCCAGAATACCCCGGGAAGAGGCCTATTCATGGACCTTGCCGTCTGAACGGCGGATGAACGGAAAGGTTCCGTCAACCATGACGGGCGCCTAGAGGCTCTTGTCTTCACCGGTACTTGCAGGCAATGGTCACGGCCATGTCGCTGCGCCTTGCTACCTTCAATGTCGAGAACCTGATGAACAGGTTCGATTTTTCCGGCTACCGCAACCAGCTCAATGAAGACCGGGCGCTGGCGCTGTTCGATATCCGGAGCGAGGCCGAGTACAAGATGCTGGAGCAGGCGCGCGCCATTGCCCAGTCCGACGATACGCGCCAGCTCACCGCGCTGGCGATCGCCGCCACCCGTGCCGACATCATCTGCATGCAGGAGGTCGACAACATCGAGGCGCTGAAGGCCTTCGAATATGGCTACCTGTTCAAGATGGTCGGGCAGGGCTACCGGCAGAAATACACCACGGCCGGCAATGATACGCGCGGCATCGACGTTGCCGTGATGATGCGCAGCGAAACGGCTGAGGGCCAGCCGATCGAATTCGTGCGCATGACCAGCCACGCCCATGTCACCTTCGAGCAGTTCGGCCTGTTCACGCCGGAACTGGCGGCGCTCGGGCACCAGGCCATCGAACGCATCTTCCGCCGTGACTGCCTCGAGGTAGACCTGAAGATCGGCGGCGTGCCGCTGACGCTCTATCTCGTCCATTTCAAATCGATGGGCTCGCCGCGCAACGGCCTCGACGGACGCGAGGCGACGATGCCGCTGCGCGTCGCCGAGGCGCAGGCGGTGCGCCGCATCATCGAGGAGCGCTTTGGCAAGGACCACGCCGCCGACAAGCGCTGGGCGATCTGCGGCGACATGAACGACTACCGGCAGCGCGTGAAGATCGAGGGCGACAGCGTCGACGGCTACCGTTTCCACGTGATCGACGAGAGCCAGTCCTGCATCAATGTCCTGACCGCCGGCGGCTTTTGCGAAAACGTCGTCGAGCGGCGGCCGGAGATGGACCGCTGGAGTTTCTATCACACGCGCGGGCCGGAAGAGCGTCACCTCTGCCAGCTCGACTACATCCTGTTGTCGAAGGCGCTGGCGGCGAAGAACGCGACCGCTATTCCCGACATCGTCCGCGCCGGCCAGCCTTGGCGCACCATATTTCCGGCGGGTCAGGAAGTGGAGCGCTTTCCGCGCGCCGGATGGGACCGGCCGAAGGCGTCCGATCATTGCCCGGTGGTGGTCGCGCTGGACATGGCCTGAGCTGTGTTGATATTCAGGTGAGGCCGGCCTGCAAATGGCGGTTTTCTCCGCTTCCGGTGCTCACGGACCTGATTGTCCGCTCCGCTCCGGTTCTCGAAAACCACCATTTTCGGCGCGGCCTGACCTGTATCTCAACACACCTCAGAGCAAGATGAATTTCGACCTGCCGCGCAATGTCATCCTGCCGGTCGACGATGTCGATGTCCGGCTCGATCCCGGACCACATCCGTTCGAGCGTGATAACGCCAAGGCGATCGCCGAGAACTGGCGGCGCGAGATGGGGGCCAACCCGGCGCTGTACGACGGCACGGTGGTGCTGCTTTCGGCGCTCGCCTATCGCGACAGCCGGCTCGTCGGGCGCTGCCACGCGGTGAAGTATTCGACCTTCATGCTGTGGCGCAAGAACCGCGACGTGGCCGGCGCCGAGCATGCCTATGCGCATGCCGTGCTGGTCGCCGGCGACAATGCGCTGGTGGCGATCCGCATGGGCGGGCACACGGTGAACGCCGGCCGCGTCTATTTCGCCGCCGGTTCGTTCGAGCCGGTCGATTTCCGCGACGGCCTGGTCGATGTCGACTTCAACATGATCCGCGAGGTGCGCGAGGAGACCGGCCTCGACCTGTCGGGCGCCGAGCGCGGCAGGCGCTACCATGCGCTGTCGACGCCGAGCGGCACCGTGATCTTCCGCCGCTACCGGGTGAGCGAACCCGCCGACGAGATCGCGCGGCGCATCAGCGCCTTCGTTGCCGCCGAAGCGGAGCCGGAGATCGATGGCCCGGTGATCGTGCGCCATGCCACCGACCTGCCGGACGGGCTGATGGGGCATATGAAGCCGCTGATCGAGTGGCACTTCGCTCACCGCGGCGAGAGCCCCTAAAGCGCGTCGTGTCGAGACGGATTCGGGCGACGCGCTTTAGGTCTTTGTTTTATGCAGGTCGTCTTCCCAAAACCGCTGCACACTTTTGGGCGACATGCATCTAGTCCTCAGGGGAAGAGCGGCGGCAACGCGTCGTCCAATGCGCTTTCTCGGGTGCCGCCGTCATCCTTGTAGTAATAGCTGTAGCCGTTGATGGCCGGCGCGCCACCGAGATGCGCGTAGAGGATTCTCGATCCCTCGGGAAAGAAGCCTTTCCTGGTCAGGTCGATCAGGCCCTGCATCGACTTTCCCTCGTAGACCGGGTCGGTGATCATGGCCTCCGTGCGGGCCGCCAGCCGGATTGCGTCGTTTGTCGCCTCCGACGGAACGCCATAGGCCGGATAGGCATAGTCGGGGTTGATCACGATCTCGTCCTCGCGCACGGCGCGGCCGAGCCCGACCAGGGTAGCGGTGTCGTCGACGATACGGCGCACCTGCGCGCGTGTCTGGTCGAGCGTCCCGGAGGCGTCGATGCCGATCACCCGATCGGCGCGGTCCTGCGCGGCGAAGCCGACGATCATGCCGGCCTGCGTCGAGCCGGTCACCACGCACACGATTATGTAGTCGAAGGTGAAGCCGAGTTCGGCTTCCTGGGTGGCAACCTCCTCGGCGAAGCCGACATAGCCGAGCCCGCCGAACTTGTGCACCGAAGCGCCGGCCGGGATCGGGTAGGGCCTGCCGCCGGCGTCCCTGACCGACTGGATCGCGTCCTCCCAGCTCCTGCGGATGCCGATGTCGAAGCCGTCGTCGACGAGCCGGCTGTCCGCGCCCATCAGGCGCGTCAGCAGGATGTTGCCGACCCGGTCGTAGACCGCGTCATAGTGGGGCACCCATTTCTCCTGGATCACCACGCACTTCATGCCGATCTTGGCGGCTGTCGCGGCTACCATGCGCGTATGGTTCGACTGGACGCCGCCGATCGACACCAGAGTGTCGGCGCCGGAGCGAAGAGCGTCCGGCACGATGTATTCGAGCTTCCGCAGCTTGTTCCCGCCCATGGCGAGCCCGGAATTGCAATCGTCACGCTTTGCGTAGACCTGCACCTTTCCGCCCAGCGCCGCGCTCAGCCGCGGCAGATGCTCGATGGGCGTCGGACCGAAGGTCAGCGGATAGCGTTCAAACTTCGCCAGAAGTGACATCGATCTGTCTCCGTTTTTTGTCGTTTTCGATGCGTTGATAGTAGGCTCAGTCCGGCGAAAGGTGCTCTCGAACTTGCCGACAGAATTTTCACATCTCCCGGATATCTGCGATATGATTGAGCTGTTCGTTCATATGAGCTGGCAAAATGGAAGAATCTTCCGAGACTCTGGACCGCATCGACGTCAGGATCCTGCGCGCCCTTCAGGCCGAGGGACGACTTACCAATGCGGAGCTGGCGGCGCGCGTGAACGTCAGCGCCGCCACCTGCCACAGGCGCACGCAACGCCTGTTCGAGGAGGGTTACATCACCGGGGTCAGGGCGGAAATCGCGCCCGCCACGGTGGGGCTTGGCGCGCTGGTCATGGTCGGCGTCGTGCTCGACCGCTCGACACCTGAAAGCTTCGCCGCTTTCGAGGAAGCCGTGCTCAGGCTCAAGGAGGTTCTCGACTGCAATCTCGTGGCCGGCGACTTCGACTATCTGCTGAAGATAAGGGTTCGCGACATGGCGGATTTCAACAAGCTCCACGGGCAGAAGCTGATCGCGCTACCGGGCGTAAGGCAAACCCGGACTTTCTTCGTCATGAAGGAGGTCAAGGAGAATGCGCGACTTCCGTTTTGACAGGCCGCGGCGCAAGAGCGGGCTGGGTCAGCGCTGCCCCTTGTCCTGCAAAGCCCTGCGATCGTTGCGGGCGGCGACGAAAAACAGGATGACGCCGAGGCCAAGCAACGCGCCCATCGCCATTCCCATGGTCTGGCCGACGACCTCCTGGAAATTCGCGGCGACACGATCGGGGTTCTGGATGCCGTAGCGGGCCAGGTACCACCACAGGCCAGCCAAGCCGGCCTCGATGATCGCCAACACCAGGATCAGCCGCGCCTTCTTGCTCATTTGCATCTCCCCCGTCTGCCAAGGTTACTGCAGTAGCATTGCCGGATGCGCGGCGACAGAGGGCAGCGAGGCCGCATTCCGGCAGCGGTTCAGCCGCCTCACTCGTGCCGCAGCGCCTCGATCGGGTCGAGCCTTGCGCCGCGCAGCGCCGGGAAGAAGCCGAACACCATGCCGATCAGCGCCGAGAACCCGACGGCGAGCAGGATGACGGCGGGGCTCGGCGCGAAGGGAATAGTCAGCGCCACCGACGCGATGGCGGCGAGCGAGAGCCCGATCACAATGCCGATGATGCCGCCGAGCAGCGACAGCACCGTCGCCTCGACCAGGAACTGGATCAGGATGTGCTTCTCATGCGCGCCGATCGCCAGCCTGATACCAATCTCGCGCGTGCGCTCGGTAACCGAGACCAGCATGATGTTCATGATGCCGATGCCGCCGACAAGCAGGCTGACGCCGGCGACGGCGCCCAGCATGCCGGTCATCGTGGTGGTGGCGCTGGCCATGGCATCGGCGATCTGCGTCATGTCGCGGATCGAGAAATCGTCATCGCGGTCGGGTGTGACGCGGCGCGTGTCGCGCAGGATGTCCTCGACGCGCGGCTGCAATTCGGTCGTCGGCGTCCGGTCGTCGGCGGCAATGTAGATGGAATCGATGTCGCGGTTGCCGGCGATGCGGCGTTGGTAGGCGGCAAGCGGCATCAGCACGACATTGTCCTGGTCCTGGCCGAAGCCGGTATAGCCCTTGGGCTCCAAGAGGCCGATGATTTTACAGGAGGTGCGGTTGACGCGGATGATCTCGCCTTCCGGATCGCCGGCGCCGAAGAACTGCTGGCGCACCGTCTCGCCGACCAGGCAGACGCCCGCTCCGGCACGGGTCTCGGAATCGCTGAACGGGCGCCCGGAGACCAGCTTCCAGTCGCGGGCGTCGAGATAGGCGCTGTCGGTGCCGGTTACGCCCGATGTCAGGCTCTCGGTGCCGAAGATGACGCGCACCTGCTTTTGCGAGGCGGGCGAGATGGCGCGGGCGCCGTCGAGATGCTTGACGAGCGCGGCAAGATCCTTCTCGGCGAGGGGACGCGTGACCTGCTCGGGCCCGCCCGGTCCGCCGGGGCCGGCCGGACGGCCGGAGCGGACGACGAGCAAATTGCTGCCGAGCTTGGAAATGTCCGACTTGACCTTCTGGGTCGTGCCGGAGCCGATGGTCAGCATGGCGATTACGGCGGCAACGCCGATGACGATGCCGAGCAAGGTCAGGAACGAGCGCAGCACATTCCTGCGGATCGAGATCAGCGAAAGGCGGACGGTTTCCCAGATCATGGCCAGAGCCTTCCATCCCGACAGAGCCGGGATGGGGCTCTATCTTTTTGGTTGGCCATGATCTTTCCCGAAAACCGGATTCCACTTTGCGGGATCATGGCTAGGCCGCTTCCAGCGTTGCGCTGTCCGAGGCTACGTGGCCGTCGAGGAAGCGGATCGTGCGCTCGGCATAGGCCGCCACGTCGGCCTCGTGCGTGACCATGACGATGGTCAGGCCGAGCTCGGCGTTGAGCCTGGTCAGGAGATCCATGATCTCGTGCGTGCGGGCGGTGTCGAGATTGCCGGTCGGTTCGTCCGCAACGAGCAGCGTCGGCCTGGTAACGATGGCGCGCGCGATCGCCACCCGCTGCTGCTGGCCGCCGGAAAGCTCGGCCGGCGTGTGGTGTTCGCGCCCGACCAGGCCGACCTCGGCCAGCGCCTGCATGGCGAGCTCGCGGCGCCCGCGCGCGGCGACGCCGCGATAGATCAGCGGCAGCTCGACATTCTCCGCCGCCGTGGTGCGCGGCAAGAGATTGTAGCCCTGGAAGACAAAGCCGACATAGAGGTTGCGCAGCATGGCGCGGCGGTTGCGGTCGAGCCGCCCGGCATCGATGCCCTCGAAACTGTAGGTCCCGACCGTCGGCGTATCGAGGCAGCCGATGATGTTCATCGCCGTCGACTTGCCGGAGCCGGACGGACCCATGATGGCGACGAACTCGCCCTTGCGGATGGCGAGATCGACGCCGGCCAGCGCATGCACGCGGGCCTCGCCCTGGCCATAGGTTTTCCAGACCTTGTCGAAGGCAATCAGCGTGGAGCCCGACACGGCATCAGCTCCGCTGCTGCGAGCCGGTGATGACCTGCGCGCCCTCGTCGAGACCGGACGTGATCTCGGTCAGCTCGCCGTCGGTGGAACCGACCTTGACGTTGACCGCGTGCGGTCGACCATTTTCCAGCACATAGAGCGTACGCGAGCCATCGGTCGGTCTCGGCGCTGCGTCGCGCTGACGGCCCGGACGGCCCAAGCGGCCGGTGAACAGGTCGCGCAGGCTCCACGTGCGGGCGGCGGGCGGCGCCGGCCGGTAACGGAAGGCGGTGGCCGGCACGGTGAGCACGCCCTTGGCCTGTTTGGTGACGACCGAGACGGTGGCTGTCATGCCGGGCCTGAGCAGCAGCTCGCTGTTGTCGACCTCCAGCCGTGCATTGTAGGTGACGACGCCGTCAGTGGTGACGGAGGCATAGGAGATGTCGCGGATCTCGGCGTCGAAGGGCCGCTCCGGAAAGGCATCGACGGTGAAGCGGGCGTGCTGGCCGGGCTTGACCGAGCCGATATCGGCCTCGTCGACCGCTGCCTGAAGCTCCATGTTTCTGAGGTCGGCGGCAATGACGAACAGCACCGGCGCCTGCAGCGAGGAGGCGACCGTCTGGCCGGGGTCGACCGAGCGCGTGAGCACGATGCCGTCGATCGGCGCGTAGATGGTGCTCTTGGCAAGGTCGGTCTGCTGCGCCTTGAGGTCGGCATTGGCGATGGCAAGGTTGGCCTCGGCGCTGTCGAGAGCCGCCTTGGAGCGGTCGCGGGTTGCGGTCGCCGCCTCGAGAGACTGGTCGGTCGCCATGCCGCGCTTGGTGAGCTCGTTCGCGCGTGTCAGCGCGTTCTCGTTCTCCTTCAGCGTCACGGTGGCGTCCTCGACATTGGCCGCGGCTGCCTTGGCGGAAGCCTGGGCGCGCTCGATCTGAACCTCCAGCTTGGCGGTGTCGAGCGTCGCCAGCACGTCGCCCTTCTTGACCTGCTGGTTCTCCTCGACCGCGACCGAGCGGACGACGCCTGAAAGCTCGCTGGAGATATCGACCTGCGTCAGCGGCTGTAGTGTGCCGGTGGCCGAGACCTGGATGGTGAGGTCGGCAACGGCCGCCGGCACCGTGGTATAGTCGATCTTGGCCGGAGAGCCGGCGTACCACTGATAGAAGGCACCCGCCGCGGCGACGGCGATCAGCGCCAGCAGGGCATACAGCCAACCGCGCCGGCGCGTCCTGCGCAGGCCGTTGCGGTCGAGGCCGAGCGCCGTCTCGATGGCGGAATCCGATTCCGTCTTTGGCGGATTGACAACCTGGTCCACGCTGGACCCCTATAATGCGCAATGTCCCTGTCTGTGCACAGATCAGGCTTTGCGGTTCGAATTACAAATTAAATTTCGCCCATGTTGGGATTGAGGCAAGAATGAAAACCCGGAATTACTTGCTCTACGATGTCTTCACGACCGAGCGGCTGGCCGGCAATCCCCTGGCTGTCGTCCTGGACAGCAAGGGGCTGGACACGGCGGCGATGCAAGCCATCGCGCGCGAATTCAATCTTTCCGAAACGGTGTTCGTGCTGCCGCCCGACAACGCCAAGCACCGTGCACGCATCCGCATCTTCACGCCCGACTATGAGATGCCGTTCGCCGGCCATCCGACCGTCGGTTCGGCGATCGCTCTCGCGGATATGGCCGGCGAGACCGCCGGCATCTTCGTGCTTGAAGAGAATATCGGCCTGGTGCGCTGCGCGGTGAGCAAGCATGACGGCGCCACCTTCGCCGAGTTTGACCTGGCGAAGCTGCCGGAGCCGCTGGAGCTCTCCGCCGACCCGGTGGCGATTGGCGCGGCGCTCGGCCTGGCACCGCACGAGATCGGCTTCGAGAATCACCGCGTCTCGTTCTGGTCGGCCGGCGTGCCTTACGTGACCATCCCCGTCGCCAATCTGGAAGCGGCGGCGCGGGTCAAGCTGGACAACCAGGCCTGGTCGGAGCTGGCGCCGCGCAAGAGCGAATGGGCTTTCGCCAGTCCTTACGTCTATTGCCGCGAGACGGTGAACCACGAGAGCGCCTTCCATGTGCGCATGATCGTGCCCGGCAGCCCCTCCTATGAGGACCCGGCGACCGGTTCGGCGGCGGCCGCCTTTGCCGGCGCCATCATGCATTTCGACGGCCCGACCGACGGCATTTCGCAGCTCTGGATCGAGCAGGGGCTGGAGATGAGCCGGCCATCGCGCATCCGGCTCGAACTCACTGTCGAGGCCGGAAAACTGGCCTCGGCCCGGATCGGCGGCAACGCCATCAAGGTGGCCGAAGGCAAGCTGTTCGTCTGAACGCGCGCATTGGTCCGGCTGCAGGAGCCGGCGCGTTCGGGCGAGAGGGGAAACAGATGGGTTGGGCGACAGGATATATTGCGCGCCTGCAGTCAGGAGAAACGGTCCAGTTTCGTCCGCGCGGCCATTCGATGAAAGGCAAGATCGAGAGCGGTCAACTCTGCACGGTCAAGCCAGTAACCGATGCGAGCGTGCTTGGCGTTGGTGACATCGTTCTGTGCCGTGTCGGCGGGGCTCAATATTTGCATCTGGTGAAGGCCATGAGAAACGGTCAGTTCCAGATCGGCAATAATCGAGGCGGCATCAACGGATGGATAAGCCCGAACGCAATCTTCGGCATTTTGATCGAAGTGGCCGACTGAAATCGCATCTGCACGTTTGGCGCCTGAGCGCGAACGCCGTCCTCAAAAACACGGTCATCCGAACTACCGGCTCCGGTTTCGCAAGAGCGCTCAAAATCAAAGGCAGGCGATTTGTCGGGAAATGATTCAAGCAGGGCTAGACACGGCGGAGATCGGCGGCTATATGCCGCCAACGCTGGGTTTACCGGCCGTGTGGGTGTGTAGCTCAGTTGGTAGAGCAGCTGACTCTTAATCAGCGGGTCCACAGTTCGATCCTGTGCACACCCACCAAATTCCCCTTCTAAATCAATTGGATATTGTTTCGCGAGGCCCGGATAGCCCCGCTGCAATCCCCAATTGGTAGACTCGCGCGCTGCATCGGCAGTTAGTGTCTCCATCAGCCAAAAAAGGGAGGGAGGCCTCGAACCGGGAGGAACGATGTTGCCTGTTCAAAAAGAAGACTTTCGAACGAACAGAGCCGACTATGTGATTGCGAGGTGTGGCCGATCGGCCGCTGACGATGATCGCGATGAGCTACTGGCAAGAAAACAGTCCCTGTGCCTAAGAGAGAGGCGAGCCGCCAGATTGGCCGCAAATCCATGTGAAAGCTTGCCACCGAGAGCCAGACCACTCGGTCGACACTGACGGTTCGTGGGTAACCTACGCGATCACGCCATACGAGAACGGGCCGCCTATTAAGCCCGCCACTGGCCGGCGCCTTACCCCCGCCCAACAGGTGCCGGCCATCTTTCCTACGGCCGGCAGAAGGGCTGCATAAGAGCATCGTCGGCCCGCTAATATCGCCATAGTGCGATGACTATCGCTCGCTCCAGGTTCTATATGAGGCGCTGTTGAAGACGGTGCGAGAACAGTTGTCGATCCGCGCAATCGACTTACTTGTCACTGGGAACTTCGACGGTGATCTTGATCCCGGCATAGTAGGCCGCAACATTGGCGATATCTTCATCGCTCAGGCTCTTGATGACCTGCGACATCATTTGACTCTTGCGCTCTCCGGCCTTGTAAGTCATCAGCGCGTGGACGAGATAGTCGTACTTCTGCCCGGCGAGATTGGGCGCGTAATTCAGTTTGCTGAGGCCATCCGTGCCGTGGCACACTTGGCATTGCACCATGACTTTCCGGCCGGCAGCGCTGTCGCCTGCTGCGTGCGCAAATGACGAGGTGGCCACGAGAGCAGCCAGGCCAAGGATCAAGCCACGCATACTATGCTCCGCGAATGCTCCGTCGTCCGTGGCCTTTTTAGATCGAACGACAAGGCACCCTACACCCGGCGAGACGGCATAGCGAATCTTCCATGGTGGAGGATCGGAAATTCATGCTGACATATAGCCCCGCCAGCGCGCGACTCTGTCACTAGACGAACGACCCATGGCGCAATGCCATCGATATCTATTTCTCCGAAACCCCAGCCTCGGCGAAGCTTGCCATGCGGGCGTGGCATTCCAGCGCCGAACGCACGATGTTGACTGCGAGGCAGGCGCCGGAGCCTTCGCCGAGCCGCATGCCGAGATCGAGCAGCGGCGGCAGGCCGAGTGATTCGAGCAGGCGGCGGTGGCCGGATTCGGCTGAGACATGGGCCGCTATGGTGTGTGCGAGGCCGGTCGGGTGCAGCCGTGCCAAGGGCGCCGCGGCGGCGGTGCAGACGAAGCCATCGAGCAGCACCGGCACATTGTTGTGGCGCGCGGCGAGCGTGGCGCCGAAGATGGCGGCGAGCTCGCGGCCGCCAAGCGCGGCGGCGATCTTCAGCGGATCGGACAGCGCGTCGGCATGGCGCTTGAGGCCCGCCTCGATCGCAGTGACCTTGCGCTTGAGGCCGGCGTCGTCGACGCCGGTGCCGCGCCCGGTCCATTTTTCCGCGCCGCCACCGAACAGGCCGGCCGAGATGGCTGCCGCCGGCGTGGTGTTGCCGATGCCCATCTCGCCGAAGCAGACGAGATCGAGGTCTTTCGTCACAGCGTCGTAGCCGGCCGAGACGGCGGCGAGGAAGGTCTTTTCGTCCATCGCCGGCACTTCAGTGAAGTCGCCGGTCGGATGGTCGAGGTCGAGTGGGATGACGTCGAGCTCGGCGCCGGCGATGCGGGCGAGCTGGTTGATGGCGGCGCCGCCGCCGGCGAAATTCGCCACCATCTGCACGGTGACTTCAGACGGGAAGGCCGAGACGCCCTGCGCGGTGACGCCGTGATTGCCGGCAAAGACGAAGACCTTCACCTTGTTCAGCTTCGGCATGTCGCGGCCCTGCCAGCGCGCCAGCCAGGCGGCGATGGTCTCCAGCCGGCCGAGGCTGCCTTGCGGCTTGGTCAGTGTGTCCTGGCGGCGAGCGACGGCATTGGCCGCGGTGTCGCTGCCTGCGGAAAGGTCGAGGCAGGCGGCGCGCAGGTCTTCGAGGGATTTGAAGGACATGGGGGCAAGGTCTCCAAAAGAGAGTCAGGACAGGGATACGGACGCGACGAGCAGGATTGCGATCTCGCCGAGTTGTTGAAGCGCGCCGACGGTGTCGCCGGTCTGGCCCTCGATCTGGTTGAGGCACAGCGCGTGGAAGGCGGCGAAGACCAGGCCAAGCAGGATCAGCGCGAAAACCGCACCGCCAAACCCAAGCAAGAGGAGCGGTATCGCGCCGAGCACGGCGCCGGCTATGGCGGTTTCGACCGAGACGGTGCCGGCGCCGGCCGAGAGGCCGTCGGACCGCGCCGGGGGCAGGAGATGCATGAAGGCGCCCAGCAATCCGCGCGAAGCGGCATGTGCGGCAATGAGGGCCAGGAGCGCCTGCGTGGGGTCGGCAAATTCAGAAATCGCGCTCCAGCGGACCAGCAGTGACAGAGCCAGCGCCGATGCGCCATAGGCGCCGATGCGGCTGTCTCGCATGATCTCCAGTTTCCGACTGCTCGACTTGCCGCCACCGAAGCCGTCGGCGACATCGGACAGCCCGTCCTCGTGCAGGCAGCCGGTGGTGAGCAATGTTGCCGCAAGCGCAAGTGCTGCCGCCGGACCCATGGCAAGCCCGAACCGTTCCGCCGTGGCGTAGACGACCGCGCCGATCAGGCCGACAGCAAGGCCGGCGACGGGGGCGGCCCAGATAGCGGCGGCGAGGCTGCGCCCGCGAAAATCAAAGACGGGCAGCGGCAGCCTTGTGAAGAAGACCAGGCAAAGCGCGATGTCGTCGAGAATTTGCCGGAGCGAAAGGGTCACGTTCTGGAGCTTCATGCCTCAGCCCCTCGCAATGGCGTGGAAGAAGGTGCCGCTGACATGGCCGCGCCGGTAGCCGGAGGCGCCGAGCGGATTGCCCTGGCCGTCGGCGAGATCGGCCAGCGGCTCGTCATTTCCGGTAGCGGTCATCTGGGCATAGTGGAATTCATGGCCGCGGATCAGCATGCCTGCGGCTCCCAGCGGGCAGCCGGCGCGCAGGCGTGCCTCGCGGTAGCCGAGATTCATCTTGCGCTTGGCGAAGCTGGTCGAATGGCCGAGCAGGCCGAGCATCTTGTGCGTCTCGCCGGCCGCATCCTCCAGCGTCTCGCCCAGCACCATGAAGCCACCGCACTCGCCATGGACAGGCTTTGTCGCGGCGAAGCGCGCCATTCCCGTCCGGAAGTTCGTGGCCGCCGCCAGCCTGCCGGCATGCAGTTCGGGATAGCCGCCGGGCAGCCAGCAGACATCGCAATTCTCATCGGGCGCCTCGTCGGCGAGCGGCGAGAAGGGGATGATCTCGGCGCCGGCCTTGCGCCAATGCGTGGCGACATGCGGATAGAGGAAGGTGAAGGCGGCATCCTCGGCCAGCGCGATACGTTGGCCGGGGGGATGAAGCGCGTCGCCGAAATCGCCCGCCATCGGCGCCAGCGGAGTTGCCAGCGCCATGATGGCGTCGAGGTTGAGCGACTTCTCGGCCATGTCGGCCAGCCGATCGAGATGCGCCATCAGGTTCTCATACTCGCCGGCCTGGACGAGGCCGAGATGCCGCTCCGGCAGGTTGAGCGTTGGATCGCGCAGGATGGCGCCGACCACCGGCAGGCCGATCGCCTCGATGGCGTCGCCTGACAGCCGCCGGTGGCGTTCGCTGCCGAGCCGGTTGAGGATGACGCCGGCCATGCGCACGTCCGGGTCGTAGGTGGCAAAACCCTTGGCGACCGCCGCTGCAGTGGTCGATTGACCCGATACATCGAGCACCAGCAGCACCGGCAGGCCGTAGAGCCGGGCGAGATCGGCGGCCGAGCCCGTGCGGCCTTCCGGCGCGGGGATGCCGTCGAACAGGCCCATGGCGCTTTCGAGGATGACGAAATCGGCATCGCCGGCCGCCTGGGTGGCGAGCGCGTTGAGCAGGGCAGGCGGCATCGCCCAACTGTCGAGGTTGACGCCGGACAGGCCGGTGGCGGCGGTATGGAAGCCGGGGTCGATGTAATCGGGCCCGGACTTGGCGCCGCGCACCTTCAGGCCGCGCCGGGCCAGCGCGCGCAATATGCCGATGGTGACGCTGGTCTTGCCCGATCCGGAGCGCGGCGCGCCGATGATGATGGCGCGTGCCGTCATGTTCCACCCGCCAGTGCCGCGCGCATGGCGACGATACCGCCGACGACGATCAGCGCCGGCGAAGCCAGGCCGGCTGCCGCGGCCTCCTCGGCGATGGTGGCGAGCGTGGCGACGACGGTGCGCTCCTGCGGCGTCGTCGCGGAAACGATCACCGCGGCCGGCGTCGACGGCGCCAGTCCGCCTTCCAATAACGAAGCGGCGATCCGCGGCAGATTGGCCATTCCCATATAGACGACCACCGGCTGGCCGGTGCGAGCAATCGCCGCCCAGTCGAGATCGTCATCGGTGCCGGCGGCATGGCCTGTGGCCAGGATGACCGCCTTGTTGATGCCGCGCATGGTGGCGGGAATGCCGGTGGCGGCGAGCGCGCTGAGGCCGGAGGTCAGGCCGGACAGCACGCGGAAAGGAATAGCCTCCCGCGCGAGTGCCAGCGCCTCTTCGCCGCCGCGGCCGAAAATGTAGGGATCGCCGCCCTTGAGACGGACAACGCGGCGGCCTTCGCGCGCCAGCCGCACGAGCAGGGCGGTGATATTGTCCTGCTTCATCGATGGCTGGCCGCCGCGTTTGCCCGCGTAGAAGAGCTCTGCACCTTCCGCGACCGCGACAACGTCGGGCGAGACCAGCGCATCATAGACCAGCGCATCGCACTGCCCGAGAGCGGCCAGCACCTCTAGCGTCAGGCAGCCCGGGTCGCCGGGACCGGCGCCAGCCAGCCAGACATGGCCGGGCTCCAACTCGCGCGGCTTGAACTTCAGCCGCGCCAGCGCCTGCTCCACCGTGGCCTGTCCGTTTCTGTTGTTGGCGCTGCCGTTCACAATCCGTCCCGTCCGCGAAAACGCCGCTGGTAGTGGGCGTCGTAAAGTGAGCTTTCGCCGAAATCCTGGGCGGCGAGCGCGCTGCCGACGAAGATGATCGCCGTGCGCTCCATCGGATCTTCGGCCAACTGCGCCTCGATGCTGGCGAGCGTGCCGGTCAGTACGCGCTCGTCCGGCCAGGAGGCGCGGAAGACGACCGCCACCGGGCAGTCGGCGCCGTAGAGCGGCGTCAGCTCGGCGACGATCCGGTCGATGGCGTGGATGGCGAGATGGATGGCAAGCGTCGCCCCGGTGCGGCCGAAGCCGGCCAGCGTCTCGCCGGGCGGCATCTTCGAGGCGCGGCCGGAGACACGGGTGAGCACCAGGCTTTGCGCGAGTTCGGGAATGGTGAGCTCGCGGCGAAGGGCCGCCGCCGCGGCGGCGAAGGAAGGCACGCCCGGCGTCAGCGTGTAGGGGATGTTGTGCTTTTCCAGCCGGCGGATCTGCTCGGCCACCGCGCTCCAAACCGAAAGGTCGCCGGAATGCAGGCGGGCGACATCCAGGCCGGCCGTGTGGGCGGCGACATATTCGGCCTCGATCTCATCGAGCGACATCGGCGCCGTGTCGATCAGTTTGGTGCCGGGCGCGCAATGTTCCAGCAGTTCGGGCGCAACGATCGAGCCGGCATGGAGGCAGACCGGGCAGCTTGCCAGCAGCCGGCTGCCGCGCAGAGTGATGAGGTCGGCCGCACCGGGGCCGGCGCCGATGAAATGAACGGTCATGACGCATCTCCACCGAGCGCGATGGCGCAGGTGACAGGACCGAGCACCGTGCGCGGCCCGAGCAGTTTTGCGCCGTTGCCGGCGGCGGCCAACGCCGCAGCTTCCGAAACCGAAGGCGTGCCGGCCTTCGACTGCGACAGGGCGGAGCGACTGAGCGTGCCGGATGATGCGGCTTGCAATGCATCGTCCGAGACGACGATCACAGGCAAAGCGAGGTCGCGGCCGGCGAGGAAGATCGCTTCCTCGTCGCGTTTGATTTCGCCGGTCGCCAGCGCCGACAGCGCCGTCATTGCCAATCCATGCGCTTCGAGCGCGGTCTCGACGGCGGCGCGCACGTCGCTGGCTGTCACACCCTTCCGGCTGCCGATGCCCGCGATCATCATGGCTTCACCCAGCTCCATTGGGTGACCGGCATGGCCGGCCGCCAGGCCTGCATCGAGCCCACCGGCGAGGCCCGGGAGATGGCGATGCGCGTGAGATCGCCACCGTGCTTGATGTGCTGGGCAAGCAGCAGCGTCTCCATCTCCAGCGTCACCGCGTTGGCGACAAGCCGGCCGCCGGGGCGCAGCGCCTTGATCGCCTTCTCCAGCACGCCGGCGTCGCTGCCGCCACCACCGATGAAGATGGCGTCTGGTGTATCCAGCTTCGCCAACGCCTTGGGCGCCGAGCCCTCGATCACGACAAGGCCAGGCACACCGCAATGCGAGGCATTGTGACGAATGCGTGCGGCGCGCGTCGCGTCGGCCTCGATGGCGATGGCGCGCAGGGAAGGGTGGGCAAGCATCCATTCGATGCCGATCGAGCCCGAGCCGGCGCCGATGTCCCACAGCAGTTCGCCGCGCCTTGGCGCCAGCGCCGAGAGCGTGACGGCGCGGACCTCGCGCTTGGTGATCTGGCCGTCATGTTCGAACAGGTGGTCGGCGAGGCCTGATGTCAGCGGCAGGATGCGCGCATCTGGTGTCGATTCAATTTCCAGCGCCAGCACGTTGAGCGGATTGATGTTTTTGAGATCGAAGGCATCGGCCCTGGCTGCGCGCGCGCTTTCTTGCGGGCCGCCGAGCGCTTCGAGGACTGTCAGCCGCGACGGACCGAAGCCAAGTTCTTCGAGCAGCCGGGCGATAGCCGCCGGCGCGTCGCCGTCGGATGTCAGCGCCAGGATGCGCGCGCCGGACTGAAGCAAAGGCCGGATCAGGTCGATCGAATGCCCGTGCAGCGAGATCGCCTCGACATCCTGCAGCGCCCAGCCGAGGCGGGACGCCGCCAGCGACAGCGACGACGGCGCCGGCAGGACAAGCATGTGCTGCGACTTGACCTTGCGCGCCAGCGTGACGCCGACGCCGTGGAAGAACGGATCGCCGGAAGCGAGCACGCAGACATTTCTGCCTTCGAGCGCCAGCACGTCGCGCATCTCGGCGTCGAACGGCGTCGGCCATTGGCGGGCCTCGCCCTTGGCAAGGGATGCGACGAGCGCGAGGTGCCGGTTGCCGCCGAAGATGAATTCGGCTTGCGCTATGTGCTTCTTGGCCTCGTCGCCGAGACCCGCTACACCGTCCTCGCCGATGCCGACCACCGTTAGCCATTTTGGCGTGAGCTTTGCGGCGCGCGAACCCTTAGCAGGCATAATGACCCACCGCATTCTGATCCTCGGCGGAACCACCGAAGCCCGGCAACTGGCGGGAAGACTGGCGGCGCGCGCCGATCTTTCGGTCACGCTGTCGCTGGCCGGCCGCACCGAAAGCCCCGTCGCGCAAGGCGTGCCGGTGCGCATCGGCGGCTTCGGCGGCGCGGACGGATTGGCGGCTCATCTCGGCCGGGAAAAGGTCGACCTGTTGATCGACGCCACGCATCCTTACGCGGCGCGCATTTCGGCTAACGCCGCTGAAGCGGCCCGGCAAGCCGGCGTGCCGATCCTTGCCTTGCGGCGTCCCGGCTGGGAACCCTTGGCGGGCGACCGTTGGACGCTGGTCGACAGCGCGGCGGAGGCGGCCATGGCGCTCGGCAAGGCGCCACGCCGTGTCTTCCTGGCGATCGGCCGACAGGAGGCCGGCGTCTTCGAAGCCGCTCCGCAGCACCATTATCTCATTCGCAGCGTCGACCCGGTCGAGCCGAAGCTGGCTGTGCCCGACGCTATCTATCTGCTGGCGCGCGGGCCGTTTCCGGAAGCGGACGAACGCGCGCTGCTGCAAAAACACGGGATCGATGCCGTCGTGTCCAAGAACAGTGGTGGCGAAGCGACCTACGGCAAGATCGCCGCGGCGCGGGCGCTTGGCATCGAAGTGGTCATGATCCGTCGACCGTCCGTGCCGGACGTTCCGTCGGCCGAGACCGTCGATCAGCTGGCCGCCGAGGTCGATCATCTTTTCGCGCCCGTTGCCGAGCGTGGCGTGTAGACCAAAGCGGGCCGCTCACCGCGCTTGATGATCCGGGTCTCGGGCGAACCGATGATGATGCAGGTGGCCATGTCGGCCTTTTCCGCATCGGCGTCCGCCAGCAGATGCACGTCGATACGCTCGTCCGGCCGGCCAGCGGCGCGGCCGAAGATCACCGGCGTGGTGCCGGGCAGGATTGCTTTCAGGCATTCGAAGGCGCGGCCGAGCTGCCAGGGGCGCGCCTTGCTGATCGGGTTGTAGAGTGCGATGACGAAGCCGGCGCCGGCGGCAGCCAGCAGGCGCAGCTCGATCAGCTCCCAGGGTTTCAGATTGTCGGAGAGCGAGATGGCGCAGAAATCGTGGCCGAGCGGTGCGCCGATGCGTGCGGCGACCGCAAGCATGGCGGTGACGCCTGGAACGACCGCGAGGTCGATTGCGCGCCATTCCTTGGGGCCAGCCTCGATCGCCTCGCACACCGCCGCCGCCATGGCGAATACGCCGGGGTCGCCGCCGGAGACCACGGCGACGTCGTGGCCCTCGGCGGCTTTCGCCAGCGCCTCGTTGGAGCGAGCGAGCTCCTCTCGATTGTCGGAGGCGATGCGGGTCTGGTCGGGGCGAAGCTCGAGCCGTTCGAGATAGGGTTTGTAGCCATAGAAGAATTTGGCTTCGGCCACGGCACGGCTCGCTTGCGGCGTGACCTGATCGGCATTGCCGGGCCCAAGGCCGATGACGGTGAGGCGGCCGCTCATGCCTTGGCTCCGGCGGCACCTGACCGGGCCGACCAGCCGGCGACGAGCACGATGGCGAAATAGGGTGCCTTGTCGTCCGGCTTCTCGGCGAGCCGCATGGAGACGCTGCCCGGCATGGTGCCGCGCTCGACATAGACGGCTTTCGTGAGCTTGCCGGTCGCCTGCAGCGCACGGCGGATTTTCGGCAGGTTGCGGCCGACCTTCATGATCACGGCGGCATCGGTGTCGGCCAGGCGTCGCGTCAGCTCGAACTCGCTCATCGTGCCCGGCAGGACGGTCAGCACATCGTCGCCCTGGACGATCGGCAGGCCGGTCGCCGACCAGCATCCGGACATGGCGGTGACGCCCGGAATGACCTCGGTCGGGAAGCGATGCGCAAGGCGCACATGCAGGTGCATGTAGGAGCCATAGAACAGCGGGTCGCCTTCCGACAGCACCGCCACCATCCGGCCGGCGTCGAGATGCTCGGCAACCTTCTCAGCTGATTCCTCGTAGAAATCCGTGATCTGCGAGCGATAGTCGTCGTGATCCTTGTCGATCTCGGTCGTCACCGGATAGAGCAGCGGCAGCTCGATCATATCCGGCCGGAAGCGCGCCTCGACGATGGCGCGGGCGTTGCTGTTGTTGCCGCGCTTGGCGAAATAGGCGACGACGTCGGCCTCGGCCAATGCCCGGGCAGCCTTCAGCGTCAGAAGTTCGGGGTCGCCGGGACCGGTGCCGACGCCGACCAGACGGCCTTTTGCAATCGCGTTCACAGGCCTGGCCTCGCCAATGCGTTGAGGGCCGCGGCGGTCATGGCGCTGCCGCCAAGCCTGCCGCGCACGATGGCGTAGGGTACGCCATAGGAGTTCTCGGCCAGCGCGTCCTTGGATTCGGCGGCGCCGACGAAGCCGACCGGCATGCCGATGATCGCCGCCGGCTTCGGCGCGCCGTCGCGCAGTTTTTCCAGCAGATAGAAGAGCGCGGTCGGCGCGTTGCCGATGGCGACCACCGATCCGGCCATGCGCTCGCCCCAGAGGTCGATCGCAGCGGCAGAGCGGGTGTTGCCGATCTTCCTGGCGATCTCGGCGGTGCGCGGGTCGCGCAGCGTGCAGATCACCTCATTGCCTGACGGCAGCCGGGCGCGGGTGACGCCGTGGGCGACCATCTCGGCATCGCAGAAGATCGGCGCGCCGGTCGACAAGGCGGCGCGCGCGGCGGCGACGAAATCGGTGGAGAAAACAAAGTGGCTGGCGGCTTCGACCTGGCCGCAGGCATGGATCATGCGGATCGCGACATCGGCCTCGGCGTCCGAAAAGCGCGACAGGTCGGCCTCGGCACGGATGATGGCGAAGGAGCGCTCGTAGATCGCTGTGCCGTCATGGATATAGTCGTAGGCCGCCATGCTCATTCCTGTCGGTAGATTTCGGCGATGCCGGTCGCGCCAAGCCTTGTCAGGCAAGCGGCGGCGGTCTCGCCTTGGAGTCGTTGCTCGCGGAGTGCGGCAAGGATGCCGCCTATGCCGCGCGCGGCGTCATAGCCCGGCCTGTATCCGGCAGGAAGGGCTTTTGCCGTCGCGTTCACGACAAGTCCGGCTCCGTTTTCGTCGCCGACCAGGGTCAGCGCTGCCGAGCCTGGATGCGCGCAGCCTTTTGCGCAGCCTGAAATGTGCAGGCTGAGCGAGGTGTCGAGGAGGTCGCCATCTTGTGCCGCGATGGCCTCGGCGATGTCGCGCGTCGCGATGCGGCCGGAGGCGCAGGCGGGCATTCCAGGGCAAGCGGCAATGCGGGTGCGCGAGTCGGCGGCGTCGGTGACGAAGCCGAGGGTGGCGGCGGAGTTTTGCAGCGAAGAGCAGGCGGATGGGATGAGGCCGAGGAAGAGCAGGGCACGGCCGGGTGCCAGGCGGATTTCGGTGGCGCCGAGGGCGAGGGCGTGTTGGGCGAGGTCGATAAGATTTGGTGCCGGCATGCTGCCGAAGGGCAGGCCGATGCCGAGGGCATGGCCGCTGATCATGTCGAAGAGGCCAATAGGCGAGCCATGGCGCTCTACGGCGCCCCCCTCTGTCCTGCCGGACATCTCCCCCACTTGGGGGGAGATTGGCAGCTTGGGCGCCGCCTCATCACCTTCAGCGTTGGTGATTGGCGAAACCGCGGGCGACAGCGCAATCTCCCCCCTAGTGGGGGAGATGTCCGGCAGGACAGAGGGGGGCGCGAAGGAATGCCAACCTGCGAGGGAGGCCAACTGCCTATCCGACAAATCCCGCGTGTGCGCTTCGCGGCCCTTTTCAGCGACCATCCTCAGAGTTGCAACGGTGATATCGCGGGCCGCATCTTCATCGACCACCGCGAGCGGCCTCGCGCTTCGGCCGTCACCGGCAACCGATACGCTCCACCGGACGCCGGCCGTGGCCGGGACTGCCTTCAGCCGCACGTCGGCCGTCATTGCGTCCATGGTCAACTGCCCGCCGCCGTCGACCACCACCGACACTTTCGGCCCCAGCCGTTGCGTCAACCCCGCTTCATCAATCGCCACCCTGATCCGCTCAGCCAGCGGGCGCGGATCGGCAATCTCACGCGGGTCGAGGCCCGCCAGCGGCCCGATCTCGACCGGCACGCCGCTGCGCACGGCAATGCCCAGCGCATCCACCTCTGCCGCCAGCAGCCGCGCGCTTTCCGCGGTCAGGCCGCGGATCTGCAGGCTGCCGCGCGCTGTCACTTCCATGATGCCGTTGCCGTGGCGCAAGGCGGATTCGCCGAGTCCGATCAAAAGCTTCGGCGACATTCCTCCAGCAACCGGATTGAGCCGCGCCAGCAGCCCGTCGCCGGTCTGCATCGGGGCGCTGAGGGCAGGGCAGGCGCCGCGGCGCGAGAAAGCGTTCATGCCGCCACCCGCTGGGCTTCGGCGATCAGCGCCGCGAGATCGTCGTCGATCGAATTGCGCAGCGGATGCCACAGCCCGCGGCGTCGCGCCGATAGCAGCCGCTCCGCGATGACCTTCGCGGCGGCCGGATTCTCGCGCAGGATGAAGGCACGGACGTCCGCATCGCCAAGATAGGCGTCGTGCACAGCCTCGATCAGAGCGCCCGATATGGCATGCGTGGTCTCGGCGAAGCCGACGAGGCGGTCGACCGTCTCGGCGAATTCGGAGGCGCCGCGCGGACCATGCCGCATCTGACCGGCAATGAAGCGCGGGTTGACAGCACGGGCGCGCACCACGCGGGACACCGCTTCGCCGACCGAGCGCGGCTTCGGCTTTTGCGGGTCCGTGGTGTCGAGCACGATAACGTCGGCATTCCGACCAAGTGCTGCAAGGGCGGCGGAAAACCCGCCGATGAAGGCAACGTCGGCCGAGCCTTCGAGAATGTCGCGGCCGGGGTCGTCGCCGGTGTGGACGAGAAGATCGGCCTCGGCGATGCGGCCTTCGAAAGCGCCGGGCGCGGACATGGCTTCGCCGTTCGCGCCGCCATAGGCGTGCGAGGTGGCGTCGAGATAGGCACGACCGATTTCCTCACGCGCGGCCCAGTCGCCGCTCGACAAAAGCTCCTCGACGCCGGCGCCGTAGGTGCCGGGCGAAGTGCCGAAAATGCGCGGGCCGACCTTGCCCTCGGTGCGGGTCGCCGCTGCGAGCGGGTTTTCGGAATCGTCCTCGTCGCGGCTGGCGACGGCGTTGGCGGCGGCATCGATCAGCGCGATCTGGGTCGGGAACATGTCGCGGAACAGGCCGGAAATGCGCCAGGTGACATCGACGCGCGGGCGGCCGAGCGCCGCCGGCGGCAACACCTCGATGCCGGTGACGCGGCCGGTGGCGGCATCCCATTGCGGCCGGCAGCCCATCAGCGCCAGGCCTTGCGCGATCTCCTCGCCGCCGGTGCGAAGCGAGGCCGAGCCCCAAAGGTCGATGACCAGCGAGCGCGGCCAGTCACCATGGCTCTGCATGTAGCTGCGCACCACTTCTTGCGCTGCCGCCTGTCCGAGCTCATAGGCGGTCGGCGTCGGCATGGTGCGGGGATCGGCGGTGAAGAGGTTGCGGCCGGTGGGCAGCACGTCGGAGCGGCCGCGCGCCGGCGCACCGGCCGGACCAGCCTTGATGTGGCGGCCATCGAGCGCGGCGAGCAGGGCGGCCCTTTCGGCTTCGGCGCTTCGCCTGCGCAGCGGATCGGCCTCGCCCCCCGGCGCGCGGCCGTAGACATGCAGCCCGTCCTTGACGGCGAAATCCTTGAGGTCGCAGAGCCAGGCGTCGATGCGGCGCAGCGCCTCGTCCGGCGCGTCGGTGCCGGCAACGCCGGCCTCAGAGGCAAGCCCGGTTTGCCGCGCGGTCTCGACGATCAGCTTCGCCAGCCTGTCGCGGCGGCGGCGGTCGAGCCCATCGGCCTGGGCGTATTCGTCGACCAGCCGTTCCAGCCTCTGCTGGTTCTCGTCCAGCCCGGCGCCGGTCAGCGGCGGCGGCAGATGGCCGAGCGTCACGGCGGCGATGCGCCGCTTGGCCTGCGCCGCCTCGCCGGGATTGGAGACGATGAAGGGATAGATGACCGGCAGCGCGCCGGTGACGATCTCGGGGAAACAGATATCGGAGAGCGCGACGGTCTTGCCCGGCAGCCATTCCAGCGTGCCATGCGCGCCGACATGGATGAGGGCATGCACGCCGAGCGATCTGCGCAGCCAGAGGCCGAAGGCGATCAATTCGTGGCGGGGAGGGAGGGTTGGGTCGTGATAGTCGGCGCGGCGGTCGGCCGAGCGGCCACGGTCGGGGGCGAGCGCCACGGTGATGTTGCCGAAGGTCGCGGCGCGGAAGGGGAAGCGGTTTTCGCCAATGTGCCGCGAAGGCCGGCGTTCTGTCGCGCCCCCCTCTGTCCTGCCGGACATCTCCCCCACGAGGGGGGAGATCATGCCGTCATCGCCACTTTCGCCAATTACCGCCGTTTCAAGGGGAGAGCCGGCGCCAGAACTGCCAATCTCCCCCCAAGTGGGGGAGATGTCCGGCAGGACAGAGGGGGGCGCCTCGCTTAAACCTATCTTGTCTGCCTTGCCCCAAGCAGCTTCCACCGCAGCCATTGCCGCGCTGGGCAACTTTGTCGAGAGCGAGACATAGTCCTCCAACTTCAACCCTTGCCCACCCACCTCCAGCGCATCCAGCAACGCGCGCGGCGATTGCGGAATCCCTTCAACGGCGTAGCCCTGCTCCCTCAGGTCGTGCAGCATGGCGAGCACGCTGGACGGCACATCGAGACCAACGGCGTAGCCGGTGCGGCCAGGGGCGCTCGGATAGTCGGGGATCAGGATGGCCAGCTTTCGATCCGCTCTTGCCGTCCGCTGCAGGCGGATGAATGCCTCGATGCGTGTGGCGACTTGCGCCACCCGGTCCGCCTCCGGCCGGTTTGCAAAGGCGCGAAAGGCCAGCGCCGGATCGGTCTCAATCTCGCCCTTGAACGAGATCGCGCCGGCCAGAATGCGGCCGTCGAACTCGGGCAGGACGACATGCATCGCAAGATCGGCCGGCGCCAGGCCGCGCTGGTTCTTCTCCCACACCTCGCGCCTTGTCGTTGCGACGATGACTTGGAACACCGGCACGCCGGCTCGGTCGAAGAGCGTTTCGGCGCCCGGTTCGGCGCCGGAGGCGAAGGCGGTGGCGGTGACGATCGCTGCCGGTTTCAGCGATGCAAGCGCATTCTCCACAAAGGCGAGGGACGCCGGGTCCTTGAGGCTGGAGACGAAGATCGGGGCCGGCGCCATTCCGCGCTGCCTGAGCGCCTCGACAAGCGCATCGATCGGCGCGACATCGGCGGCCAGCAGCATCGAACGGTAGAACAGGATGGGGATGACTGCTTCTTCTTCCTTCCCGACGAAGGGAAGGGAGACCACACCGTGTCCAGGTTCGTAGTACCCCGCCTTCGGCACGCTGACCGGCTCGGCCACCGCCGTATCCGACCCCGCCAGCCGCGCCAGCCTCTTCACCAGCGCCGCCATATTGGTCGGCCCGCCTTCGCGGAAATAGCCGAGCAGGCTGTCCAACTCGGCGCGTGGCAGGGTCGAGCCCTCGATCAGGCGCAGATCCTCGTCATGGCTCTCGCCGGGCAGTAGCGCCAGCTTGATGCCGCGTTCGCGCGCAACCGCGGTGAGCTGGTCGCAGCCATAGCGCCACCAGTCATAGCCGCCGAGGATGCGGACCAGGATCACCCTGGCATGGCGGGCGACGCTGTCGATCCAGAGGTCGACCGACATGGGGTGGCGCAGGTCGCGCAAGGCGGCAAGCCGCATCGCGGGCAATCGCTCGGAGTCGGCCTTCCACGCTGTTGCCAGTCCCGAGAGGTCGCTGTCGGTGAAGGACAGCGCCACGACATCCGCAGGCGTCTGCCTGAGATCGACAGGCTCGGCGAGATCGTCGAGCGAGGCGGATGTGGTGGTGAGGATGTGCATGGCGGTTCGGGTTTGCCTCAGCCGGCGAGGATACGCTCGATCGCCGGGCGGTTCAGGCCCTTGAGGCCGATGACGACGAGGCGCGAGCGGCGGTCGTCGTCCGCCGTCCAGGCGCGGTCGTAGTAATGATTGACGCGCGGACCGACCGCCTGCAGCAGGAGCCGCATCGGCTTGCCGCCGACCTCGACGAAGCCTTTCACACGCAACACATTCTCTTCTTCCGCGGCGGTGGCGACGCGCTTTGCCAACTCGTCCGGATTGGCGATCGAGGGAATGTCGACAATGAACGTGTCGAAGTCGTCATGCTCGTGGTCGAATGCACCGTCATGATGGGATTTGCGGTTCTCGATGTCGTCCTCGACGGCGAGACCGAGCCCCAGCAGTATGGAGGGATCGACCTTGCCGTGAGACGTCGGCACGATCTTCACGGCGCGGGCGGAGTGTTCGTTGACGATGGCGTTGGCGCGGGCTGAGCCGGCGGCGTCCATCAGGTCGCTCTTCGACAGGATGATCAGGTCGGCGCAGGCGATCTGGTCCTCGAAGACCTCCTCGACCGGATCGTCATGGTCGAGCGTCGCGTCGGCGGCACGCTGCGCCTGCAAGGCGTCCATGTCGTTGGCGACGCGGCCTTCGGCCAATGCCGGGCCATCGACCACGGCGATCACGCCATCGACGGTGACGCGGCTTTTCACTGTCGGCCACTGGAAGGCCTGGACCAGCGGCTTGGGCAGAGCGAGGCCGGAGGTTTCGATCAGGATGTGGTCGACTTTCGGCGTCAGCGACAGGATCTGGTCGAGCGCGGGCACGAAATCGTCGGCCACGGTGCAGCAGATGCAGCCATTGGCCAGTTCGACGATGTTCTCCTCCGGACAGGTGTCAATGCCGCAGCCCTTGAGGATCTCCCCGTCAATGCCGATGTCGCCAAACTCGTTGACAATGATCGCGATACGCTTGCCGCCGGCGTTCTCCAGGAGATGGCGGACCAGCGTCGTCTTGCCGGCGCCGAGGAAGCCGGTGACGACGGTGCAGGGGACGCGGGAAACGGAAGCGGTCATGGTCAGTCCTTAAGGAGGTCGAGGGGAGGGATGCGGGCGACGAGGCCGCGTTTCAGCGAATCGGGGCGGCCGCGCCAGGGGATGAGGCCGTCGGTCGAGGTGGCGAAGAGTTTGGCGCCAGCAACAAGATCGGCGCCGCTGCTGGCAGTGAGGTCGCCAAAAACGTAGCTCCAGCAGCCGTCGCGAAGGATCGCGGCGCTCAGGCGGCGCTTGCAATTGCCAAGGCATTCGATGGTACGGATGCGGATGTTTTCATCCGCTGCAGCGCGGCGCGTGTCTTCGGCAAGCAGCGCGCCGGCGCGGGGATGGGCATCGGAGCCGGTTTCGTCGCGACAGTACGAGCAGACAATGACGGTGACGCCGGCCAGATCGTCGTCATGGCCGGACAATGCGTCCGCTCTATCAGCCGAAAAACTGCTGTCGCGCTCCAAATCAGGCTCCTTGCCCGGAAAACCCGCCAGGCGATCGGATTCTTTTGTCTCAGACGGCAGGTCTCCTGGCTCGCGGGTCATCGCCTTGGTTGCCGCCTTCCCGGGAACATCCCAGTGGTTTTCGGCCGAGGCTCGTCGCTTACAGTTGCGGGGACAGCCGCGGAATTGGGATCGTCGATCCCGCACCGCATTCCCTCTTGGCCCCAGCCGTTGCGGGCAGGGGACCGTCTGTTGTGGATTTAGGCTTTTGGGGGCAGCGGTGTCAACGCGCGGCTACGACACCGCGATGTCGGCCAGAGGCTGTCATGTGCCGCCAATCGGCAGAGCCAGAATAACTTGCCTGACTGCTTGATAACCATCGCCATGGTCCCAGTCATGGCTGAGGGCTAGATCCTGTCCTTCTTGCCAAACCTTATTGTCCAGAAGGACCTCGGCACAAATAAGCTCGCCCTTTAAAGCTGCAAAAAAAGTGCGTACAAAATGACTGCCGGGCGAAACGGAGGCCGTGAACAGCTTTTCCAGTTTGGCATAGAATGTTGGATAACTCCGGTTCAGCGAACATAGCTCGGTGGTGGCCTGGGAAATGACCGGTCCGCCATAGATTTTCCAGCGAGCATTTTTTTGCCATATCTTCCAATCGGGACTGCTTTTCTGCCAAACCTCTACTTCTGCCTGCATGTTGTCGCAGACATGATCAGCCAGCCCCTCGATGGCCACGTGGAAAACGCCGCGGAGAAATTTTTCAAACGCCTGATTTAATTCTTGTTCGCGCGTGTCACCGAAGCCAGCAAAGGATTCAATGACTGGCTGAACATCAAGCAGTGGAGAAAAAATGTAGATTTCGAGGACCAGCCGGCCAGCTCCCGTCTCGAACACCTCAGCCTCAAACCGAAGTTGCCCCGACTGTAGCAAAACGTCCTGATCTCTACGCACTGCATCGATTCCATGCGCAATCAATGCGCCATGGATCATGTCGAGCACTTTGTCCGATGCCATTGCACAACCTACGAGGCTTATTGGAGGGTCTATGACAGACGCTGCAGGGGTTGCCTATCTTATCTCGCCAGCCAGCGCCGGCCCCAAATCGCCGGCCGGCGTCACTTCGATGCGCTCGAGCCCGAGCCAGCCCTGCATCTGTTTCAGCTCTTCAAGCAACTGGGCGGCGGTTTCCGGCGGAGCGCCGGCCTCGGCATAGGCGGCATGGACACGCAGCACGCTGGCCGGGCGGTCGGCGCGCAGGTCGACGCGGGCGACGATCCGGTCGCCGAGCAGGAAGGGCAGGACGTAGTAGCCATACTGGCGTTTTTCGGCCGGGGTGTAGATCTCGATGCGGTAGCGGAAGTCGAAGAGCTTTTCGGTCCGCGTGCGCTCGAAGACGACCGGATCGAACGGCGCGAGCAGGGCACGCGCCTCGATCTTGCGCGGGAAACGGGCGTCCTTGTGCAGATAAGCGGTCTTGTCCCAGCCCTCGACCCGCACAGGCAGCAGCTCGCCCGCCTCGACCAGCTCCTCGATGCGGTCCTTCACGTCGCCCGGGGCGAGGCGGAAATAGTCGCGCAGGTCGCCATAGGTGGCGATGCCATGGGCGCGGGCGGAAATGCGCAGCAATTCGCGATGCGCGTCCTCGACCGTGGGAACCGGCAGGTCGAGCACAGCCTGCGGCAGCACGCGTTCGGGCAGATCATAGTAGCGCTCAAAGCCGCGCCGGTAGGCGGTGGTGATGCGTCCGGCCCAGAACAGCCATTCAAAGGCATGCTTGGCCTCGCTCCAGCCCCACCAGCCGCCATTGCCCTTGTGGCCTTCTATGTCGGAGGCGGCGATCGGCCCGCGTTCGGCGACCTGCCCGTAGATCTCCTCGATCATCTGGGCCCGCTCGCGCCCCCATTTGGCGAGGCCCGAATACATTTCCTCGCCTTGCTCGGCCCGCTGCATGCGCCAGCGCAGCAGCGGATAGGTCTCGACCGGCAGGAAGGAGGCCTCGTGCGCCCAGTATTCGAAAACCTTGCGTTTGCGCGTCACGGCGGCATCGTCGAGCAGCGCCAGCGGATACGGGCCGAGGCGCGAATAGAGCGGCATGTAGTGGGCGCGGACCACCGCGCTGACGGAATCGATCTGCAGCAGGCCGGTCCGGGAAAGCACGCGGGCGAGATGGCGGCGATCCGGCGTGCCGCCCGGTTGCGGGTCGGTGAATCCTTGCGCGCCGAGTGCGATGCGCCTGGCCATGCCAAGAGATATTTTTTCCTTCATCCAGAAGCCTTGCCCTGATCCGTCTGCCCGAATTTCCGGTCCCTGATTCCGGCCATGCTAGCAGGCAAATGGCGGGAGATATGTCAGGAGAAAAAAGTGGAGTAAAAGGTGAAGGAAATCAAACAGGAGCGGATCGGACCAGTTTCTTCCGATAAGCCGTCCAGCGCCGCGTTTTGAACAAGGTTTGACTTGCTTCGCCGAAAGCGCTGCGCTAACCCTCGCCGCGTTGCAGCATAGGCCCTTAAAACGGTTCAGCGGTGAATCTGTCACGCTTCCGCAATAGGATCGGTTGCTGTAATCAACGTGGATTGGCAGCCAACGGAAAGCCGCAGCATGAACGCACTTTTGAGTTCGTATCTGCCCATCGTCCTGTTTATCGGCGTGGCCCTGGTCGTCGGCCTGGCGCTGCTCGTGGCGCCGTTCCTGGTGGCCTACCGCAATCCCGATCCGGAAAAGCTTTCCGCTTATGAATGCGGCTTCAACTCGTTCGACGACGCCCGCATGAAGTTCGACATCCGCTTCTACCTGGTGTCGATCCTGTTCATCATCTTCGACCTCGAGGTCGCCTTCCTGTTCCCGTGGGCGGTGTCCTTCTCGAAGATCGGCATGCTCGGTTTCTGGTCGATGATGGTGTTTCTGGCCGTGCTGACCATCGGCTTTGCCTATGAATGGAAAAAAGGAGCGCTGGAATGGGATTGAACGACAGTTCAGGCACCCTCGTCGCGCCGAAGCCCAAGGGTATCATCGATCCCAACACCGGCCGGCCGGTGGGGCAGGATGACCCGTTCTTCCTCGAGATCAACGACGAGCTGGCCGACAAGGGCTTCCTCGTCACCTCGACCGAGGCGCTGATCACCTGGGCGCGCAGCGGCTCGCTGATGTTCATGACCTTCGGTCTCGCCTGCTGCGCGGTCGAGATGATCCACACCTCGATGCCGCGCTATGACTCGGAGCGGTTCGGCGTCGCGCCGCGCGCGTCCCCGCGCCAGTCCGACATCATGATCGTCGCCGGCACGCTGACCAACAAGATGGCGCCGGCGCTGCGCAAGGTCTACGACCAGATGCCGGAGCCGCGCTACGTCATCTCGATGGGCTCGTGCGCCAATGGCGGCGGCTACTATCACTATTCCTATTCGGTGGTGCGCGGCTGCGACCGCGTCGTGCCCGTCGACATCTATGTGCCCGGCTGCCCGCCGAGCGCGGAAGCGCTGCTTTACGGCATTCTTCTGTTGCAGAAGAAGATCCGCCGCACCGGCACGATCGAGCGGTGAACCGATGAGCCAGAAGCTGAACGAACTCTCGACCTATCTGGGCGAGAAGCTGACCGGCCGGGTTGGCGATGCGGTGCTGGCCTATGGCGAGCTCACCGTCTCCGTCGAGTCGAGCGACCTGATCGAGGTGGCGACCTTCCTGCGCGACGACCAGCGGTGCCAGTTCATCTCGATCATCGACGTCTGCGGCGCCGACTATCCGTCGCGGGCCAAGCGCTTCGATGTCGTGTATCACCTGCTGTCGCCGAAGCAGAATGTGCGCATCCGCCTCAAGGTCCAGGCCGATGAGGAGACGCTGGTTCCCTCGCTCACCGCCGTCTATCCCGGCGCCGACTGGTTCGAGCGCGAGACCTACGACCTCTACGGCGTGCTGTTCTCGGGCCATCCCGACCTGCGCCGCATCCTCACCGACTACGGCTTCGAGGGGCACCCTCTGCGCAAGGATTTCCCGCTGACCGGCTTCGTCGAGGTGCGTTACGACGACGAGGCCAAGCGAGTCATCTACGAGCCGGTCGAGCTCAAGCAGGAATTCCGCAATTTCGATTTTCTCTCCCCATGGGAAGGCACGGATTACGTGCTGCCGGGGGATGAAAAAGCCAAGACGAATTGAGGCGCCAGAATGGCTGAATCCTCCGTCCGCAACTTCAACATCAACTTCGGACCGCAACATCCAGCGGCGCATGGCGTTTTGCGCCTGGTGCTGGAATTGGACGGCGAGGTGGTCGACCGCGTCGATCCGCATATCGGACTGCTGCATCGCGGCACCGAAAAGCTGATCGAGGCCAAGACCTACCTGCAGGCGGTGCCTTATCTCGACCGACTCGACTATTGCGCGCCGATGAACCAGGAGCACGCCTTCGCGCTCGCCGCCGAACGGCTGCTCGGCATCGAGGTGCCGAAGCGCGGCCAGCTGATCCGCGTGCTCTATTCCGAGATCGGCCGCATCATGTCGCACATCCTCAATGTGACGACGCAGGCGATGGACGTCGGCGCGCTGACGCCGCCGCTGTGGGGCTTCGTCGAGCGCGAAAAGCTGATGGTGTTCTACGAGCGCGCTTCGGGCTCGCGCATGCATGCGGCCTATTTCCGCCCCGGCGGCGTCCACCAGGACCTGCCGCAGAAGCTGGTCGAAGACATCGGCAAGTGGATCGATCCGTTCCTGAAGTCGATCGACGACCTCGACGCGCTGCTCACCCCCAACCGCATCTTCAAGCAGCGCAATGTCGATATCGGCACCGTGTCGCTGGCCGATGCCTGGGCCTGGGGTTTTTCGGGCGTGATGGTGCGCGGCTCTGGTGCTGCCTGGGACCTGCGCAAATCGCAGCCCTATGAATGCTATTCCGAGATGGATTTCGACATCCCGATCGGCAAGAACGGCGACTGCTACGACCGCTACCTCGTGCGCATGGAAGAGATGCGCCAATCGGCGAAGATCATGCGCCAGTGCGTCGATCTCTTGCTCGGCAAGGAAAGCACGGGACCGGTGTCGAACCTCGACGGCAAGGTGGTGCCGCCGAAGCGCGCGGCGATGAAGCGCTCGATGGAAGCGCTGATCCATCACTTCAAGCTCTACACCGAAGGCTACCGCGTGCCGGCCGGCGAGGTCTACGCCGCCGTCGAGGCGCCCAAGGGCGAGTTCGGCGTCTATCTGGTCTCCGACGGCACCAACAAGCCTTACCGCTGCAAGCTGCGTGCGCCCGGCTTCGCGCATCTGCAGGCCATGGATTTCCTGTGCCGCGGCCACATGCTGGCCGACGTCACCGCCGTGCTTGGCTCCCTCGACATCGTGTTTGGTGAGGTCGATCGCTAAATGTCAGTCCGCCGTCTCGCAGATGCCAGCGTCCAGCCAGCCTCCTTCGCCTTTAACAGGGCGAATACGGCGGCGGCCAAGCAGTGGATCAAGAAATATCCGAAGGGCCGCGAGCAGTCGGCGATCATCCCGCTGCTGATGTTGGCGCAGGAGCAGGAAGGCTGGGTCACCAAGGCGGCGATCGAGACGATCTCCGACATGCTCGGCATGCCGCGAATCCGCGGGCTCGAGGTCGCGACCTTCTACACGCAGTACCAGCTCAATCCGGTCGGCACCCGCGCGCATATCCAGGTCTGCGGCACCACGCCCTGCATGCTGCGCGGCTCGGAAGCGCTGATGGATGTCTGCCGCTCCAAGATCCACCATGACCAGTTCCACACCAACGACAAGGGCACGCTGTCGTGGGAGGAGGTCGAATGCCTTGGCGCCTGCGTCAACGCGCCGATGGTGATGATCTTCAAAGACACGTTCGAGGACCTGACGCCGGAGCGGCTGGCCGAGATCATCGATCTTTACGAGGCCGGCAAGGGCGCCTCCGTGGCGCCTGGCCCGCAGAACGGCCGCACCGGCTCGGAGCCGGCTTCCGGCCTGACGACGCTGAAGAGCGAAAAGGCGATCCTTAAGTCGACGCGCGAGAAGGAAGCCAAGGCTGCGGCCAAGGCCGCCAAGGCCGCGCCGGATGCGATAATCGCGGCGCCCGTGCCGGCGCCGGCTCCTCCCGTGGCGCCGTCGAAGGCCAGCAAGCCGACGACCGATGCGCTCGAGACCAGCCCGGCACTGAAAACACCGTCGCCGGTCAAAGTCGCCCCTGCGGTGGAAAAGGCGGCGAGCGTCTCCGCGCCGCGGCATTCGGCCGTCAATGCCAACAAGGCCGCGCCGGAAGTCGAGGGTATCTCGAAGCAGCGCAGCGGTCCGAGGGCCAAGGCCGAGCCGGCTCCCGCCTTCAAGGCGCCGGAAGCCAAGACACCAGCCGCCAAGCCGGCAAAGCCTTCGCTCGAGGACAAGAACCGCCCGGCCGGCATCGACAAGCCGGCGCTGGTCGACGACCTCAAGCTGATCTCCGGCGTCGGTCCGAAGATCGAGGGCACGCTGCATTCGCTGGGCATCTTCACCTTCGCGCAGGTCGCGTCGTGGAAGAAGGCCGAGCGCGAGTGGGTGGACGCCTATCTCTCCTTCCATGGCCGCATCGAGCGCGACGACTGGGTCAAGCAGGCCAAGGCGCTCGCCAAGGGCGGGGTCGCCGAATACATCCGCGTCTTCGGCAAGAAGCCGGTCTGAGGGACGAACAATGCTTCAGGACAAAGACCGCATCTTCACCAACATCTACGGCCTGTTCGACAAGTCGCTCGCCGGGGCGATGGCGCGCGGCGCCTGGGACAACACGCCAGGCATCGTCGCCAAGGGGCGCGACTGGATCGTCAACGAGATGAAGGCGTCGGGGCTGCGCGGCCGCGGCGGCGCCGGCTTCCCGACCGGTCTGAAATGGTCGTTCATGCCCAAGCAGAGCGACGGCCGGCCGAGCTATCTGGTCATCAACGCCGACGAATCCGAGCCCGGCACTTGCAAGGACCGCGACATCCTGCGCAACGACCCGCACACGCTGGTCGAAGGCGCGCTGCTCGCCGGCTTCGCCATGGGCGCGATCGCCGCCTACATCTACGTGCGCGGCGAGTTCATCCGCGAGCGCGAGGCGCTGCAGCGGGCCATCGACGAGGCCTACGAGGCCAAGCTGATCGGCAAGAACAACACGTCCGGCTACGACTTCGACGTCTACATGCATCATGGCGCCGGCGCCTATATCTGCGGCGAGGAGACGGCGCTGCTCGAAAGCCTGGAAGGCAAGAAGGGCCAGCCGCGGCTGAAGCCGCCGTTCCCGGCCAATGTCGGCCTCTATGGCTGCCCGACGACGGTCAACAACGTCGAGTCGATCGCGGTCGCGCCGACCATTCTGCGGCGCGGTGCTGCCTGGTTCTCGTCCTTCGGCCGGCCGAACAATGTCGGCACCAAGCTGTTCTGCGTCTCCGGCCACGTCAACAATCCGTGCACCGTCGAAGAGGCGATGTCGATCCCATTCCGCGAACTGATCGACACGCATTGCGGCGGCATCCGTGGCGGCTGGGACAATCTGTTGGCGGTCATTCCGGGCGGCGCTTCGGTGCCGCTGGTGCCGGCCGAGCAGATCATCGACACGCCGATGGATTTCGACGCGCTGCGCGACCTGAAATCGGGCCTCGGCACGGCGGCTGTCATCGTCATGGACAAGTCGACCGATATCGTGAAGGCGATCGCCAGGCTTTCCTACTTCTACAAGCACGAAAGCTGCGGCCAATGCACGCCGTGCCGCGAAGGCACCGGCTGGATGTGGCGGGTTATGGAGCGGCTGGTGCGCGGCGAGGCGCAGAAGCGCGAGATCGACATGCTGCTCGACGTCACCAAGCAGGTCGAGGGGCACACGATCTGCGCGCTGGGCGACGCGGCGGCATGGCCGATCCAGGGCCTGATGCGGCATTTCCGCGGCGAGGTGGAGCGCCGCATCGATGAGTTTTCGCGCAACGCGCACCGGGTGGAGCCGGTGATGGTGGCGGCGGAATAAGGTTGGAATTGCGGGCGAAAGCCCGGCGACAGGAATAGCGGGCGGGGCATACGAAGAAACGACCAGGAGACACTCGATGGCGCTGTATTCGATACCCTATGCACTGATACCCGACATGGACCAGTTGGAGAAGATGAACCAGGATCTGACCAGGATGATGCCGAAGGAGATGGCCAGCGCCGTCAATCTCCTGGCGCACCCTGTCGCCGGTGTCGCCGCCATGTCGGCGATCAGCATCGGGCTGGCCAATCATGCCCTCGGCGTCTGGCTGGGCGCGCTTTCCGGCGCGACCGAGGCCTCGCAGCGGCTGTTCCAGCCGATCGTCGACGATTTCGAGGCCAGGAGCGAAGAGCTGGAGCAAGCCCAGAAGACCTCGTCCAAGGCACGCAAGGCGACAAAGACGCTGATCGCCGAGGCGCAGACCTTCGCCAGGGATGTGACCGACATTGCCCAGGCAGCCGTCGAAAAGGCGCAGGACACCACCGGCGCCGACACTGTCGCAAGCAGTGCTGCGACCGGGCTGATGCCGGAGGATTTCAGGCAGCCCAAGGCCATGGACCGGCCGACGGAGCCGGCTGATCTCAAGGCGATCTCGGGCATCGGCCCGAAGCTGGAGAAGGTGCTGAACGGCCTCGGCGTCTGGACATACGGCCAGATCGCTGCCTGGACGGCGGAAGAGATCGCCTGGGTCGAGGACTATCTGTCGCTCGCCGGCCGCATCGGCCGCGACGACTGGACCGGCCAGGCAACGGCACTGGCCGCCAAGGGTTGAAATTCAATGCCGGGCGCGGTTTTGGTCGCGCCGGGAAATCGGGATTGCGGGACGTCCGCAGAGGTTTGAGGCGAGATGGCAAAGCTCAAGGTCGACGGGAAAGAGATCACTGTACCCGACCACTACACGCTGCTGCAGGCGGCCGAGGATGCCGGCGCGGAAGTGCCGCGCTTCTGCTTCCATGAGCGGCTGTCGATCGCCGGCAACTGCCGCATGTGCCTGATCGAGGTTAAGGGCGGCCCGCCCAAGCCACAGGCCTCCTGCGCCATGGGCGTGCGCGACCTGCGCCCCGGACCGAACGGCGAGCCGCCGGAAATCTTCACCAACACGCCGATGGTCAAGAAGGCGCGCGAAGGCGTGATGGAATTCCTGCTGATCAACCATCCGCTGGATTGCCCGATCTGCGACCAGGGCGGCGAATGCGACCTGCAGGACCAGGCGATGGCCTTCGGCGTCGATTCCTCGCGCTATCACGAAAACAAGCGCGCGGTGGAGGACAAGTATATCGGGCCGCTGGTGAAGACGGTGATGAACCGCTGCATCCACTGCACGCGCTGCGTCCGCTTCACCACCGAGGTCGCCGGCATTTCCGAGCTCGGCCTGATCGGTCGTGGCGAGGATGCCGAGATCACCACTTATCTCGAACAGGCGATGACCTCGGAATTGCAGGGCAATGTCATCGACCTCTGCCCGGTCGGAGCGCTGACCTCCAAGCCCTTCGCTTTCCAGGCACGCCCGTGGGAGCTGACCAAGACCGAATCGATCGACGTCATGGACGCGGTCGGCTCGGCGATCCGCGTCGATTCCAGGGGCCGCGAGGTGATGCGCATCCTGCCGCGCGTCAACGAGGCGGTGAACGAGGAATGGATCTCGGACAAGACCCGGTTCATCTGGGACGGCCTGCGCACGCAGCGCCTCGACCGCCCCTATGTGCGTAAAGACGGCAAGCTCGTGCCGGCAAGCTGGGCGGAAGCCTTCGCGGCGATCAAGGACGAAGTGTCGAAGACCACGCCCGAGCGGATCGGCGCGATCGCCGGCGATCTCGCAGCGGTCGAGGAAATCTATGCGCTGAAGCTCCTGATGGCCGCGCTCGGCTCGAAGAACGTCGACTGCCGCCAGGATGGCGCCGCGCTCGATCCTTCACTCGGCCGCGCCAGCTATATCTTCAACCCGACCATCGAGGGCATCGAACAGGCTGACGCGGTGCTGATCATCGGCGCCAATCCGCGTTTCGAGGCCTCGGTGCTCAACGCCCGTATCCGCAAGCGCTGGCGCGTCGGCAACCTGCCGGTCGGCGTCATCGGCGAGATCGGCGACACGCGCTACGACTACGAGCAGATCGGCGCCGGTCCGGAATCGCTGAAGGACCTGGCTGACGGCAACGGTAAGTTCTTCCAGGTGCTGAAGAACGCGACGCACCCGCTGATCATTATCGGCCAGGGCGCGCTGGCGCGGGCCGATGGTGCGGCCGTGCTCGGCCAGGCGGCCAAGCTGGCCGCCGCGGTCAATGCCGCCCGTGCCGACTGGAACGGTTTTGCCGTGCTCCACAATGCGGCGGGCCGCGTCGGCGGTCTTGACCTCGGCTTCGTGCCGGGCGAGGGCGGCAAGAGCGTCGTCGGCATGCTCGGCGAGACGGATCTTTTGTTCCTGCTCGGCGCCGACGAGATCGACATGGCCAAGACCGGCGGGGCTTTCATCGTCTATATCGGCACGCATGGCGACGCCGGCGCGCACCGCGCCAACGTCATCCTGCCGGCCGCTGCTTACACGGAAAAGTCCGGCACCTACGTCAACACGGAAGGTCGCGTGCAGCAGACCAATCGCGCCGGTTTCGCGCCGGGCGACGCGCGCGAGGACTGGGCGATCCTCAGGGCATTGTCGGATGTGCTCGGCAAGAAGCTGCCGTTCGATTCACTTCCGCAACTGCGCGCCAAGCTCTATGGCGAGTATCCGCATCTCGCCCGCATCGACCAGGTTCTGGCTGGCAGCGCCGACGACGTCGCCAAGGCGGCGAAGCTCGGTGGCCGGCTGAACAAGGGCACCTTCACCTCGCCGGTGAAGGATTTCTACCTGACCAACCCGATCGCGCGGGCCTCTGCCGTGATGGCGGAATGCTCGGCGCTGGCCAAGAGCGGCTTCAAGCAGGCGGCGGAATAAGCATGGAAACCTTCTTCTCCTTCTACGTGCTGCCGGCGCTGATTATCCTGCTGAAGTCGGTCGTGCTGATCGTCGTGCTCTTGATCTTCGTCGCCTACATCCTCTACGCCGACCGCAAGATCTGGGCGGCGGTGCAGTTGCGCCGCGGCCCGAACGTGGTTGGCCCCTGGGGCACGCTGCAGGCTTTCGCCGATCTATTGAAATTCGTCTTCAAGGAGCCGGTGATCCCGTCCGGCGCCAACAAGGGCGTCTTCCTGCTGGCGCCACTTGTGTCGGCTGTGCTGGCGATTTCCGCCTGGGCGGTCATTCCGGTCAACCAGGGCTGGGCGATCGCCAACGTCAATGTCGGCATCCTTTATGTCTTCGCCATCTCCTCGCTCGAGGTCTATGGCGTGATCATGGGCGGCTGGGCGTCCAATTCGAAATATCCGTTCCTCGGCGCGCTGCGCTCCGCCGCGCAGATGGTGTCCTACGAAGTCTCGATCGGCTTCGTCATCGTCACCGTGCTGCTCTGCGTCGGCTCGCTCAACCTGTCCGACATCGTCATGTCGCAGCATGATGGGCTGGGCACGCGGCTCGGCCTGCCCAACACCTTCCTCGACTGGCACTGGCTGTCGCTGTTCCCGATGTTCGTCATCTTCTTCATCTCGGCGCTGGCCGAGACGAACCGGCCGCCCTTCGATCTGGTGGAGGCCGAATCGGAACTGGTCGCCGGCCACATGGTCGAATATTCGTCGACGCCGTTCCTGCTCTTCTTCCTTGGCGAATATGTCGCCATCGTCCTGATGTGCGCGCTGGCGACCATCCTGTTCCTGGGCGGCTGGCTGCCTCCGTTCGACTTCGCCCCCTTCACCTGGGTGCCGGGGCTGATCTGGTTCGTGCTCAAGGTCTGCCTGGTGTTCTTCGGCATTTCCATGGTCAAGGCGTTCGTGCCGCGCTACCGGTACGACCAGCTCATGCGGCTGGGCTGGAAGGTCTTCCTGCCGATCTCGCTGTTCATGGTCATCGCCACCGCCGCCTTCCTCAAGCTCACGGGATTTGCGTGATGTCCGCTCTTACCCAAGCCGCAAAAGCGCTGCTGCTGAAGGATTTCGTCAGCGCCTTCTTCCTGTCGATGCGCCAGTTCTTCGCGCCGAAGGAGACGATCAACTATCCGCACGAGAAGGGGCCGATCAGCCCGCGCTTCCGCGGCGAGCATGCGCTGCGCCGCTATCCGAACGGCGAGGAGCGCTGCATCGCCTGCAAGCTGTGCGAGGCGATCTGCCCGGCGCAGGCCATCACCATCGAGGCAGGCCCGCGCCGCAACGACGGCACGCGCCGCACCGTGCGCTACGACATCGACATGGTGAAGTGCATCTATTGCGGCTTCTGCCAGGAAGCCTGCCCGGTCGACGCCATCGTCGAGGGGCCAAATTTCGAATTCGCGACGGAGACGCGCGAGGAGCTCTACTACGACAAGGACAGGCTCTTGGCGAACGGCGATCGCTGGGAACGCGAGCTGGCGCGCAACATCGCGCTGGATGCGCCCTATCGCTGACATTTGACGCATGGACGGGGCGAGGGGCCTCGTCTAAGGAACACGCAACTTGCCGGCCGGAGGCGGCGGCAGATATCGAACAGGACGAACGCCTGTTTGGACAGGAACCCGGGGGAACCCCATGCTGAGTGGACTAGAGGCGGCTTTCTTCTACCTCTTCGCCTTTGTCGCGGTGGCGTCGGCCTTCATGGTCATTTCGGCGCGCAACCCCGTGCATTCGGTGCTGTTCCTGATCCTGACCTTCTTCAACGCCGCCGGCCTGTTCATGCTGACCGGCGCCGAGTTCCTGGCGATGATCCTGCTCGTCGTCTATGTCGGCGCGGTCATGGTGCTGTTCTTGTTCGTCGTCATGATGCTCGACGTCGACTTTGCCGAGATGAAGGAAGGCGCGCTGCAATACGCGCCGATCGGCGCGCTGGTCGGGCTGATCCTGGCGGCGGAGCTGATCGTCGTGCTCGGGGGCTACAGTTTCGCGCCGCAGCTGGCCTCGACGGTGGCCAAGCCCATTCCGGATCTCGCCCAGCGCACCAACACGGCCGCGCTCGGCGACATCCTCTACACGGACTACCTCTACTACTTCCAGATCGCCGGCCTGGTGCTTCTGGTCGCCATGATCGGCGCCATCGTGCTGACGCTGCGCCACAAGCCGGGCGTCAAGCGTCAGTCGATCGCAGCCCAGGTCGGCCGCACGCCGGCGACGGGCATGGAAATCCGCAAGGTCAAATCGGGCGAGGGCATCTGAGATGGTCGTCGGCATCGCGCACTACCTCACCGTATCGGCGATTCTGTTCACGCTCGGCGTGTTCGGCATCTTTTTGAATCGCAAGAACATCATCGTCATCCTGATGTCGGTCGAACTGATCCTGCTTGCGGTCAACATCAATTTCGTCGCCTTCTCGGCGGCGCTCGGCGATCTCGTCGGACAGGTGTTCGCGCTGTTCGTGCTGACGGTCGCCGCGGCCGAGGCCGCGATCGGTCTTGCCATTCTCGTCGTCTTCTTCCGCAACCGCGGCTCGATCGCGGTCGAAGACGTCAACATGATGAAGGGTTGACGGGGCAGTCATGTATCAAGCGATCGTCTTCCTTCCGCTGCTCGGCTTCCTGATCGTCGGCCTGTTCGGCACGTCGCTCGGCGCCAAGGCGTCCGAATACATCACCTCCGGCTTCCTGGTGATTTCGGCCGTGCTGTCGTGGATCGCCTTTTTCTCCGTCGGCTTCGGCGAGGGCGAGGTGTTCACCGTGCCGGTGCTGCGCTGGATCCAGTCGGGCGGGCTCGACGCGTCGTGGGCGCTGAGGATCGACACGCTGACGGTGGTGATGCTGGTCGTCGTCAACACCGTCTCGGCGCTGGTCCACATCTACTCGATCGGCTACATGCACCACGATCCGAACCGGCCGCGCTTCTTCGCCTATCTGTCGCTGTTCACCTTCGCCATGCTGATGCTGGTGACGGCCGACAATCTGGTGCAGATGTTCTTCGGCTGGGAAGGCGTCGGTCTGGCCTCCTACCTGCTGATCGGCTTCTGGTACAAGAAGCCGTCGGCCAATGCCGCGGCGATCAAGGCCTTCGTCGTCAACCGCGTCGGCGATTTCGGCTTCGCGCTCGGCATCTTCGGCGTTTTCGTGCTGTTCGGCTCGGTCAATCTCGGCACCATCTTCGCCAATGCGGCGACCTTCATTCCGGCCGAAGGCGCGCCAGAGGGCGCCGCAGTGCTTACCTTCCTCGGCCATGCTCTGGACAAGCAGTCGGCGATGACCGTGGTCTGCCTGCTGCTCTTCATGGGCGCGATGGGCAAGTCGGCGCAGGTACCGCTGCACACCTGGCTGCCCGACGCCATGGAAGGCCCGACCCCGGTCTCGGCGCTGATCCATGCCGCCACCATGGTGACGGCTGGCGTGTTCATGCTGGCGAGGCTCTCGCCGCTGTTCGAGCTGTCGCATTCGGCACTGACGGTCGTCACCTTCATCGGCGCCTTCACTGCCTTCTTCGCGGCCACCGTCGGCCTCGTCCAGAACGACATCAAGCGCGTCATCGCCTATTCGACCTGCTCGCAGCTCGGCTACATGTTCGTGGCGCTGGGTGTCGGCGCCTACGGCGCGGCGATCTTCCATCTGTTCACGCACGCCTTCTTCAAGGCGCTGCTGTTCCTCGGCTCCGGCTCGGTCATCCACGCCGTCTCCGACGAGCAGGACATGCGCAACATGGGCGGCCTCAGGACGCTCATTCCGAAGACCTACTGGATGATGGTGATCGGCACGCTGGCGCTGACCGGCGTCGGCATCCCGGTGACGGTCATCGGCACCGCCGGCTTCTTCTCCAAGGACGCCATCATCGAAAGCGCCTTTGCCAGCCACAATCTGTTTGCCGGCACCGCCTTCGTGCTGCTGGTCGTCGCCGCGGCATTCACCTCCTTCTACTCCTGGCGGCTGATCTTCATGACCTTCCATGGCGAGCCGCGCGCCAGCCACGAGGTCATGCACCATGTCCATGAATCGCCGCCGGTGATGCTGGTGCCGCTGTTCATCCTGGCGGCCGGCGCGCTGTTTGCCGGCATCATCTTCCATGGCGCCTTCATCGGCGAGGGCTATGCCGAGTTTTGGAAGGCGTCGCTGTTCACGCTGCCGGAAAACCACATCCTGCACGAGATCCACGAATTGCCGCTGTGGGTCGAACTGGCGCCGTTCATCGCCATGGTCATCGGCTTCGGCGTCGCCTGGAAATTCTATATCCGTTCGCCGGAATTGCCGGGCAGCGTCGCTGCCAACCATCGCCTGCTCTACGCCTTCCTGCTCAACAAGTGGTATTTCGACGAGCTCTACGACTTCCTGTTCGTGCGGCCGGCGAAGCGCCTCGGCAGGTTCCTGTGGAAGACCGGCGACGGCGCCGTCATCGACGGGCTCGGGCCTGACGGGATTTCGGCGCGCGTCGTCGACGTCACCAACCGCGTCGTCAAGCTGCAGACCGGCTACCTCTACCACTACGCCTTCGCCATGCTGATCGGCGTTGCCGCACTCGTCACCTGGATGATGCTCTGATGACCGCCTGGCCAATCCTCTCGCTGGTCACCTTCCTGCCGCTGGTGGGGGTGCTGCTCATCCTGTTTATCAACGATGACAGTGAAAACGCGCGCCGCAACATCCGCGCCATCGCGCTGTGGACGACGGGCATCACCTTCATCATCTCGCTGTTCATCTGGAAGGGTTTCGACAATTCGCAGGCCGGCTTCCAGTTCGTCGAGAAGTTCGCCTGGCTGGATTCCGGCATCTCCTACCATATGGGCGTCGACGGCATCTCGATGCTGTTCGTCATCCTCACCACCTTCCTGATGCCGCTCTGCATCCTGGCCTCGTGGGAAGCGATCGAGAAGCGAGTCAAGGCCTACATGATCGCCTTCCTGCTGCTGGAAACGCTGATGATCGGCGTGTTCTGCGCGCTCGACATCGTGCTGTTCTACGTCTTCTTCGAAGCTGGCCTGATCCCGATGTTCATCATCATCGGCGTCTGGGGCGGCAAGCGGCGCGTCTACGCCTCGTTCAAGTTCTTCCTCTATACGCTAGCAGGCTCGGTGCTGATGCTGCTCGCCATCATGGCGATGTTCTTCCAGTCCGGAACCACCGACATCACGACGCTCCTGACGCACAACTTCCCGGCCAACATGCAGACCTGGCTGTGGCTCGCCTTCTTCGCCTCCTTCGCGGTGAAGATGCCGATGTGGCCGGTGCACACCTGGCTGCCGGACGCGCACGTCGAGGCGCCGACGGCGGGCTCGGTGATCCTGGCCGCCATCCTGCTGAAGATGGGCGGGTACGGCTTCCTGCGCTTCTCGCTGCCGATGTTCCCGCTGGCGTCGGAGATGTTCGCGCCGCTGGTGTTCACGCTCTCGGTCGTCGCCATCATCTACACCTCGCTGGTGGCGCTGATGCAGGAGGACATGAAGAAGCTGATCGCCTATTCGTCGGTCGCCCATATGGGCTTCGTCACCATGGGCATCTTCGCCATGAACCAGGAAGGGGTGCAGGGCGCGATCTTCCAGATGCTCAGCCACGGCCTCGTGTCGGGCGCGCTGTTCCTTTGCGTCGGCGTCATCTACGACCGCATGCACACGCGCGAGATCGACGCCTATGGCGGGCTGGTCAACAACATGCCGAAATACGCCACCGTGTTCATGGTCTTCACCATGGCCAATGTCGGCCTGCCCGGCACCAGCGGCTTCGTCGGCGAGTTCCTGACCATGCTCGGCGTGTTCCGGGTCAACACCTGGGTGGCGTTCTTCGCCGCCACCGGCGTCATCCTGTCGGCCGCCTATGCGCTCTGGCTCTATCGCCGGGTGATCTTCGGCGCGCTGACCAAGGACAGCCTGAAGGGCCTGCTCGACCTCTCCACGCGCGAGAAGGCGATCATCTATCCGCTGGTGGTGCTGGTCATCTTCTTCGGCGTCTACCCGGCGCCGGTCTTCGATGCGACGGCCGCTTCGGTCAAGGCGCTCGTCACCAACGTCACCGCATCCATCAATACCGCGCAGACCGCGGCGGCGAACTGACCGGGGATATCGCGAACCATGACGTCGGACCTTCTCTCCAGCCTTTCGCTCTCGACGCCGGAGCTTATCCTCGCCATCGGCGCGCTGGCGCTGTTGATGGTGGGCGCCTATTCGCGCTCCGACACGACCATGACGGTGACCGGCCTTGCCGTTGCCATACTGGTGCTCGCCGGCTTCTGGGTGGCCACTTCCAGCGGGCAGGGCACGGCCTATGGTAGCGCCTTCGTCCAGGATTCCTTCGCCCGCTTCATGAAGATGCTGGCGCTGATCGGCTCGGCGGTGACGTTGGTCATGTCAATGCGCTTCGCCAAGCAGGAGCATTTCGACAAGTTCGAATATCCGGTGCTGATCCTGCTCTGCACGCTCGGCATGATGCTGATGATCTCGGCCAACGGCATGATCGGGCTCTATCTCGGCCTCGAATTGCAGTCGCTGGCGATCTACGTGCTGGCGGCGATCAACCGCGACAGCGTCCGCTCGACCGAGGCGGGCCTCAAATATTTCGTGCTCGGCGCGCTGTCGTCGGGCATGCTGCTCTACGGCATCTCGCTGATCTACGGCTACACCGGCAACACCGGTTTCCAGGAGATCGCCAGCGCCCTCGGCAGCGGCGAGCGCCAGCTCGGCCTGGTCTTCGGCCTGGTCTTTGTGCTGGCCGGCCTCGCCTTCAAGATCTCGGCGGTGCCGTTCCACATGTGGACGCCGGACGTCTATGAGGGTGCGCCGACCCCAGTGACGGCCTTCCTGGCGGCGGCGCCGAAGATGGCAGCGATGGCACTGATCGTGCGCGTCACCATGGGCGCGTTCAAACCGATCGCGTCGGACTGGCAGCAGATCATCGTCTTCATCTCGATCGCCTCGATGGCGCTCGGCGCCTTCGCGGCGATCGGCCAGACCAACATCAAGCGGCTGATGGCCTATTCCTCGATCGGTCACATGGGCTACGCGCTGGTCGGTCTTGCCGCCAACAGCCAGGCCGGCGTGCGCGGCGTCGCCATCTACATGCTGATCTATCTGGTGATGACGCTCGGCACCTTCGCCTTCATCCTCGCCATGCGGCGTAAGGAGGGTAATGTCGAGCAGATCAGCGATCTCGCCGGCCTCGCCTCGACCAATCCGATCATGGCGACGATCCTCACCATCCTGATGTTCTCGCTGGCCGGCATTCCGCCGCTCGCCGGCTTCTGGGGGAAGTGGTACGTCTTCCTCGCCGCCATCAACGCCAATCTCTACGCGCTGGCGATCATCGGCGTTCTGGCCTCGGTGGTGGGCGCCTACTATTATCTGCGCATCATCAAGATCATGTGGTTCGACGAGCCGGTCGGCGGTTTCGTGCCGATGGCCAGCGAACTGCGCCTCGTGCTTGGCGTCAGCGGCGCCTTCGTGCTGTTCTACGTGCTGATCGGCGGGCCGATCGGCACCTATGCCGAAGCCGCGGCGAAGACCTTCTTCTGACGGGATGGCGTTTCGGCTGGCTCCAACCGCGGCGTCGGAAGGGTTCCGGCTCGAAGCCCATGACACGGTCGGCTCGACCAACGCGCTGGCGCTCGCCCATGCGCGGGAAGGGGATCCGGGCAAGCTCTGGGTCGTCTCCAAGAAGCAGGAAAGCGGGCGCGGCCGGCGCGGCCGGGCCTGGGCGACGCCCGAAGGCAATCTGGCGGCTACGCTGCTTCTGGTCACCGGCGGCGAGTTGCGGCTTGCCGCGACGCTCGGCTTCGTCGCCGGACTGGCGCTTGCCGACGCGCTCGATGCCGTGGTGCCGCAAGGCCGGATCGCGATCGGCCTCGACGGCGCCAGTCAGGGCAAGAACCGCTTCGAGCTGAAATGGCCGAACGACGTGCTCGCCTCCGGCGCCAAGCTTGCCGGCATCCTGCTGGAATCGGCGCTGCTCGAGGGCGGCCGCGCCGCGGTCGCGGTCGGCATCGGCGTCAATGTGGTGGCATATCCCGAGGATTTGCCGTATCCGGCAACATCGCTGCGCGCGCTTGGCGCAGCCTGCGATGCCGAAACCCTGTTCCTGGCGCTGTCGGATGCCTGGAACGAGAATGCCAGGGTGTGGGACGAAGGGCGCGGGCTTGCCGCCATCAGACGGCGCTGGCTGGCGCGCGCCGCGGGGCTCGGCGGCGAGGTTGCTGTCAGGGTTGACGGTAATGTGGTGCGCGGGACGTTCGAGACCATTGACGAGGACTGCCGTTTCGTGATCCGCGACGATGAGGGATCTGTCGTGACGATCGCCGCCGGCGACGTGCATTTCGGCGCTGTCGCGTCGGCTCAGAGATAACGGGCTGGCCTGGACGGCCAGGAAGGGAAGAAACATGGCGAAAGCGGAAAACGCCGAACTCGTCTTCGTGCCGCTTGGCGGCGTCGGCGAGATCGGCATGAACTTCGCCCTCTATGGCTACGGGCCGGCCGATGCGCGCGAGTGGATCGTCGTCGATGTCGGCGTCACCTTTCCCGACGCGGCGCATCCCGGCGTTGACCTGATCCTGCCCGACACCCGCTTCATCGAGGAGAACCTCGACAAACTGCGCGGCATCGTCATCACCCACGCGCATGAGGACCATTACGGCGCGCTGCTGGACATCTGGCCGCGGCTGAAAGCGCCGGTCTGGATGACGCCGTTCACCGCCGGCCTGCTGGAGGCCAAGCGGCAGGGCGAGCAGAACGCGGCGAAGGTGCCGGCGATGATCTACCGGGCCGGCGAGAAATTCACCATCGGGCCATTCGAGATCGAGGCCATCCCGGTCGCCCACTCCATCCCCGAGCCGATGTCGCTGGCCATCACCACGCCGGCCGGCACCGTCATCCATACCGGAGACTGGAAGATCGATCCGGAGCCGACGATCGGCCCGAAGACCGACGAGGCGCGCTTCCGCGCCTATGGCGACAAGGGCGTGCTGGCGCTGATCTGCGATTCCACCAACGCGCTGCGGGAGGGGGAGTCACCGTCCGAGGTTGCGGTCGGCGAGGGGCTCAAGGGCGTCATCCAGAGCGCCAAGGGCCGCGTCGCCGTCACCACCTTCTCCTCCAATGTCGGCCGCATCGTTTCCATCGCCAGGGCGGCGCGCGATGCCGGGCGCCAGTGCCTGGTGCTCGGCCGCTCGCTGAAGCGCGTCATCGATGTCGCCGGCGAGCTCGGCTACATGGATGGGCTGCCGGAATTCATCGCCGAGGAGGACTACGGCTTCATCCCGCGCGAGAACCTGGTCATCATCTGCACCGGCAGCCAGGGCGAGCCGCTGGCCGCGCTTGCGAAAATGTCGCGCGACGAGATGAAGTCGGTGGCGCTGACGGCCGGCGACACGGTGGTGTTTTCCTCGCGCACCATTCCCGGCAACGAGAAGGCGATCCTCGAGATCAAGAACCGCCTCATCGACCAGGGCATGAAGATCATCGAGGATGGCGACGCGCTGGTGCATGTCTCCGGCCATCCGCGCCGCAGCGAATTGCGCAAGATGTATGAATGGGTGCGGCCGCAGATCGGCGTGCCGGTGCATGGCGAGGCGGCGCATCTGGTGGCGCAGGGCTCGCTGATGTCGATGTCCGGCATCGGCCAGGTGGCGCAGGTGCGCGACGGCGACATGCTGAGGCTCTATCCGGGCGCGGCCACCATCATCGACCAGGTGCCGTTCGGCCGCGTCTACAAGGACGGCCGGCTGATCGGCTCCGACCAGGCCATGGGCATTCGCGACCGGCGCAAGCTGTCCTTTGCCGGCCATGTCGCGGTCAACGTCGTGCTCGACGACAAATACGAGCTTGCCGGCGATCCCGACCTGGTGGCGATCGGCGTTGCCGAAGCGGACGCCAGGGGCGAGACGCTGGAGGACCTTATGCTCGATGCGGCAATCGGCGCCGTGGACTCGATCCCCCGTCAGCGCCGAAAAGACCTCGACCTCGTGCAGGAGGCGGTGCGTCGCGCGGTGCGCGGCGCCGCCAACGAAGCCTGGGGCAAGAAGCCGCTGGTGACGGTGTTCGTCACGCGGTGACGAACAAGGGAATAGGGGAGTAAGGCAGTAGGGCAGTAGGGAAAAGGTGATCAAGCCGACATTTTCCCTTACTGCCGTACTGCCCTATTGCCTTACTGCCTTGAGGAAAACCAATGCTCGGACGCCTCAACCATGTCGCGCTGGCCGTGCCGGATCTGGCAGCGGCGATCGCCGCCTATCGCGATAGGCTCGGCGCGCGACTGAGCGCGCCGCAGGCGCTGCCGGAACATGGGGTCACCGTGGTGTTCGTCGACGTCGGCAACACCAAGATCGAGTTGCTGGAGCCGTTGGGCGAGAACTCGCCGATCGCGGCGTTCCTGGACAAGAACCCCTCGGGCGGCATGCACCATGTGTGCTATGAGGTGGACGACATCCTGGCCGCGCGCGACCAGCTCAAGGCCAGCGGCGCGCGCGTGCTGGGCGACGGCAACCCGAAGACCGGCGCGCACGGCAAGCCGGTGCTGTTCCTGCACCCCAAGGACTTCTTCGGCACGCTGGTCGAACTGGAGCAATCATGAGCTGGGTTTCGTTCATCGCGCTGTTCTTCGCCACCTGGTGGGTGGTGCTGTTCGCCGTGCTGCCGTTCAGCCTGCGCACGCAGGACGAGGACAAGGACGTGACGCTGGGCACCGTTCCGAGCGCGCCGCGCGGGCCGCATATGCTGCGCGCGGTGTTCCGCACGACGATCGCCACGCTTGTCCTGCTCGGGATATTTTACGGTATCACGCGCGGCCTGGGCCTCGGCATCGACGACATCCCGCACATCGTGCCGGACTTCAACCAGACGCCCAAGCACTAAGGGCGCCTAGTCCGCCCGTAGTCATCCCGTTCGCGCTGCCGGAAATCTATAGCCGGCTGTCGAACTCCCGTTGCGATGACGCAGGGTAAAGCAGTTTGGCAACCTGCCAGGCTAAGCAGATGATTGCACAAAAAAAATGCAAGGCACGAGGCCTTGCAATTTAAACGCGTCCGATCTGTTTCCGGTGTCCGGCGGCAGCGAGTGACCGCGCCTAGATCGCATCCTCCCAAGACTTTGACCGCGTAGGAGAGCAGATTATTTTCCGCTCTCTCGGTTATCGGGGCACACTAGCCTAAGGCAGATGAAATTGTCACGAAGAATTTTGCCCGCAAACGGGCAATATCGTGCTGCAGTGCACAATAGTACGGCAGGCCTTGCTTGTGAAACGATCAACCGGGCGTATGCGGCACTTCGGCAACCCGTTCGGGTTTCCAATCCGCCATGAAATGGCTATGAAGCCGGGGCAAGCAGCCCATGCCGCGCCGATTCCGGCGAGGCCATCCTCTCTTACGGACCAGTCCATGCGTTTGTCGCGCTATTTCCTGCCCATTCTCAAAGAAAATCCGCGTGAGGCCGAGATCGTCTCGCACCGGCTGATGCTGCGCGCCGGCATGATCCGCCAGCAGGGGCAGGGCAGCTTCTCCTGGCTGCCGCTCGGCAAGCGGGTGCTGGACAAGGTTTGCCGGATCATCCGCGAGGAGCAGGACCGGGCGGGCGCCCTGGAGATCCTGATGCCGACCATCCAGTCGGCCGAGCTGTGGCGTGAAAGCGGCCGCTACGACGACTATGGCAAGGAGATGCTGCGCATCAAGGACCGGCAGGAGCGCGAGATGCTCTACGGGCCGACCAACGAGGAGATGGTCACCGAGATCTTCCGCGCCTATGTGAAGTCCTACAAAGACCTACCGCTCAACCTCTACCACATCCAGTGGAAGTTCCGTGACGAGGTGCGGCCGCGATTCGGCGTCATGCGCAGCAGGGAATTCCTGATGAAGGACGCCTATTCCTTCGACCTCAACTATGAGGGCGCCAAGGCCGCCTACAACCGGATGTTCGTCTCCTATCTGAGGACGTTCACGCGCATGGGGCTGCAGGCTATCCCGATGCGCGCCGACACTGGGCCGATCGGCGGCGACCTCAGCCACGAATTCATCATCCTGGCCGACACCGGCGAGAGCCAGGTCTTCTGCCATCGCGACTATCTTTCGCTGGCCGTGCCGGGGGCGAAGACCGACTTCGCCAACGACGCCGAGATCGCCGACATCGTCAAGACGTGGACGACGCCTTATGCCGCCACCGACGAAATGCATGACGAGGCGGCCTGGGAAAAGCTCTCCGAGGGCGACAAAGTCTCGGCGCGCGGCATCGAGGTCGGCCATATCTTCCATTTCGGCGAGAAGTATTCCATGCCGATGGGCGCCAAGGTGACCGGCCCCGACGGAAAGGATCATTTCGCCTCGGGCGGGTCCTACGGCATCGGCCCGTCGCGGCTGGTCGCCGCGATCATCGAGGCGAGCCATGACGACAACGGCATCATCTGGCCCGACGCGGTGGCGCCGTTCGACGTCGGCCTGATCAACATGAAGGCGGGCGACACCGAATGCGACCGCGTCTGCGACGAGCTTTACGACGCGCTCTCCGCCGCCGGCAAGGACGTGCTCTATGACGACACCGACCAGCGGCCGGGCGGCAAGTTCGCCACCGCGGACCTGATCGGCCTGCCCTTGCAGGTGATCGTCGGGCCGCGCGGCGTGGCCGCCGGCGAGATCGAGATCAAGAACCGCCGGACCGGCGAGCGCGAGACGCTGCCGGTCGAGGCGGCGAAGAAGCGCCTCGGTATCGCCGCATGAGCCAAGCGGCAGCAGCCAAAGCCCCGGCCGTCAAAGCCCCAGCGGCTGGCGCCTTTTCGGTGTTCGAGCGCATGGTTGCGTGGCGCTACCTGCGCTCGCGCCGCAAGGAGACGGTGATCTCGGTCATCGCCTCGATCTCTTTCCTCGGCATCATGCTGGGGGTGGCGACGCTGATCGTCGTCATGGCGGTGATGAACGGGTTCCGCGCCGAGCTGCTGACCCGCATCCTCGGCGTCAACGGCCATCTGATCGCGCAGCCGCTCGATTCGCCGCTGGAGGACTATGCCCAGGTGGCGAGCCGGATCAACGGCGTGGCCGGCGTCAAATATGCCATTCCGCTGATCGACGGCCAGGTGCTGGCGCAAGGCAATGTCGGCGGCGGCAGCGGCGCACTGGTGCGCGGCATTCGCGGCGAGGACCTCGGTAAGATCTCGATCGTCTCCAGCAATATCAGGCAGGGCACACTCGACGGCTTCGACACCGGAGAGGGCGTGGCGATCGGCAAGCGCATGGCGGAGAATCTCGGTCTCGTGCTCGGCGACACCATCACGCTGATCTCGCCTGAAGGCGACGTGACGCCGCTTGGCACGACGCCACGCATGAAGGGCTACAAGATCGCGGCGATCTTCGAGGTCGGCATGTCGGAGTATGACAGCTCGATCGTCTACATGCCGTTTTCGGAGGCGCAGCTCTATTTCAACATGGACGGCCGGGCGCAGACCATCGAGATCTATGTCGACAATCCCGACGATGTCGACGCTCTGAAGCCGCTGGTCGAGCAGGCGGCGCAGCGGCCGATCGACCTTGTCGACTGGCGGCAGCGCAACGAGACGTTCTTCTCGGCGCTGCAGGTCGAGCGCAACGTGATGTTCATGATCCTGACGCTGATCGTGCTGGTGGCGGCGCTGAACATCATTTCCGGCCTGGTGATGCTGGTGAAGGACAAGGGCCATGACATCGCCATCCTGCGCACGATGGGTGCCTCGCGTGGCGCCATCCTGCGCATCTTCCTGATGACGGGGGCGGCGATCGGCGTCACCGGGACCGTCGCGGGCGTCCTGCTCGGCGTCGTCATCTGCCTCAACATCGAATCGATCCGCCAGTTCTTCTCCTGGATGACGGGCAGGATCCTGTTCAATCCCGAGCTCTATTTCCTCAGCCAATTGCCGGCGAAGATGGACCCGCGCGAGACGACCTATGTCGTCATCATGGCGCTGGTGCTCTCCTTCCTGGCGACGGTGTTTCCGGCATGGCGGGCGGCCCGCCTCGATCCGGTCGAAGCCTTGAGGTACGAGTGATGGCCGAGGCCATTATCGAGCTGAAGAGCGTCGAGCGGCACTATGTCCAGGGGCCGCGCAAGCTCACCATTTTGAACGGCGCCGACTTTTCGCTGCGGCGCGGCGAGATGGTGGCGCTGGTGGCGCCGTCCGGCACCGGCAAGTCGACGCTGCTGCACACGGCCGGGCTGCTTGAGCGGCCCGACGCCGGCGACGTGATCCTGAGCGGGCGCGCCTGCGGCCGGCTCTCCGACGAGGAGCGCACTGCCATCCGCCGCAACGATGTCGGCTTCGTCTACCAGTTCCATCACCTGCTGCCGGAATTTTCCGCGCTCGAAAACATCATGATGCCGCAGCTGATCAAGGGGCTGACGCGCAAGGAGGCGGCCGAGCGGGCAGCGCAGCTGCTCGACTACATGCAGATCGGCAAGCGCGCGCAGCATCGCCCGTCGGAGCTCTCGGGCGGCGAGCAGCAGCGCGTGGCAATAGCGCGCGCCGTCGCCAACGCGCCGCTGGTGCTTTTGGCCGACGAACCGACCGGCAATCTCGACCCGGTTACCGCTTCCTATGTGTTCGAAGCGCTGGAGGCGCTGGTCCGGCAATCGGGCCTCGCGGCGCTGATCGCCACCCACAATCACGAGCTGGCATCGCGCATGGACCGTCGGGTGACGTTGGCCGAGGGCAAGGTCGTCCCCCTTTAGGACGGCACATTGATATTCAGGTGAGGCCGGCTTGCAAACGGCGGCTTCCTGCGCTTCCGGTGCTCACGTACTTTGAGTACGCTCCGCTCCGGTTCTCGGAATCCACCATTTTCAGCTCGGCCTGACCTGAACCTCGACGTGCCTTGGCTGGCGCCGGCAATTCATTGGCCAGCGCAGGCATACATCCCGTCAACCTTTCCTTAACCCTGCCGAATTGAGTGCCCGGAATTTCCGGTAGCGCCTTTTTGCGATCGTTGACATTCGAACAAAATTAGAACAAAATACGAACATACTAACAACTGGAGAGAGTTATGACGGACCTTGTTCAGGATGTTGTGTCGCTCGTGTGCATGAGCACGTTTCTGATTTCCATGGCGATCTGGATCGGCGCCATGTGAGAACCACGCCTTGCGGCGGGTTGCCGCGAGCGTTCCGATGTTAAGCTTTTCTTGTTCGCCCAGACGCTAGGCTGCCTCCCGAAGACAGGGAGCAATACGGTGTCGCCGATCGTGATGGCCATCCTCCTGGCCGGCAATCTCGGACTGATCTTTCTGCTGATGACCGCGCCGCTCGGCTTGCGCACGGTCACGGTCTCTCGGCTGGTGGCGGCGGACCGCCATCGGCTCTGGCAGGCGCTGTGGCCGTTCGGCAGCGATGCCGGCTGGTCGGGCGAGATCGTTTCCGCGCAGGCACTGGACGGGGAGGGTATGGTTCGGATCGGCCTGTCCTGGGAAGGCCGCGACGGCCAGCCGATCGAACGCAAGGTCGCGCTTGAGGATGTCGTCGAGGCCAGCCGCTTTTCCATGCGCGTGCTCGACGATTCTTCGCTAGATGCCTCGTTCTGGGCCAACTATCGCGAGACCACCGAGCTCACGGCCGAAGTTGGCGCTACCCGGGTGAGCCTCAGCCAGACCGATCGCTACCGCGGCGTCGCCTTCCTGATCTTCCGCTATTTCGCCATGCGTCGCGAACTCGGCAAGCTGCAACGCTGGGCAACGACCGGAGAGTATCGCAAGGGCGGCTGGTTCGAGCACCCGCTCAGCCAGATCGGATTCGCCCTCCTGTCGGCCTTTATCCTGTGGCCGTTCTTCGGCCTCAACCTCGGCGGTCTGGCGCTGGCCGCGATCCTGACCTCGGTGGTCGCCTTGCATGAGCTCGGCCACATGGCGGCCTTCCGGCTGATGGGGCACCGCAAGGCGCGCATGATCTTCATCCCACTGCTCGGCGGCATCGCCATCGGCGGCAGGCCCTATGACAGCCGCTTCGAGGTGGCCTTCGTCGCCCTGATGGGCGCCGGTTTCTCGGCCTTCCTGGTGCCTGTGCTGATCGCTGCGAGCGGACTTGCCAGAGGCGAGGGGCATGGCGCTGCCGCGGCGCTGCTGGCGACGCTCGCCGGCTTTTCCGCGCTCTTCAATATCGCCAATCTGGTGCCGGTGTGGAAGTTCGACGGCGGCCAGGTGCTGCGCCAAATCTGTCCCGGACCGATCGTGCTGGCGCTGGCGTCGTTCCTGCTGCTGTCGGCCTTGCTGGCGCTCGGCTGGCAGGCCGGCTTTTCGCCGGGTTTCCTGCTTGCGGCCGGCGTCGTGTTCCTGATCCTCAGCCTGCTCACCATGGGCAGCGCGGTGAAGCCGCGCCATGAGCTGAAGCCGATCCGCACCTTTGACCGTTTTGCCATGGCCGGCGCGCTGCTCGCGGTCTTCGCCATCCACGGCTACGGCGTGCTGTGGGCGTCGGCGCAATTGATCTGAGCCGAACCCGGCGCGGGCCTCAGCCGGCCTTGCGGATCGCCTCGACGGCTGAAGCGGCGGGGCCGAACACATGTTCGAAAGCGGATTTCAGCGCGAGATCGAGGTCGGCCATGGTCACGGGCAGGCCGAGGTCGACCAGGCTGGTGACGCCGTGATCCTCGACGCCGCAGGGCACGATGCCGCTGAAGTGCCCGAGCTCCGGCTCGACATTGATGGCGATGCCATGAAAGCTCACCCAGCGCCTCAGCCTTATGCCGATGGCGGCGATCTTGTCCTCGGCCGGCGTGCCATCCGCCAGGGCAGGGCGGTCCGGCCGCACCACCCAGACGCCGACGCGGTCCTCGCGCCGTTCGCCCCGCACGTTGAAGGCGGCTAGCGTCGCGATGATCCACTCTTCGAGCGCGGCGACGAAGGCGCGCACGTCCTCGCGCCGGCGCTTGAGGTCGAGCATGACGTAGGCGACCCGTTGGCCGGGGCCATGATAGGTGTACTCGCCGCCGCGCCCGGCGGAAAAAACCGGAAACCGGTCCGGCTCGATCAGGTCCTCGCTGCGGGCGCTGGTACCGGCCGTGTAGAGCGGCGGATGCTCGACCAGCCACACCATCTCGCCGGCGGCTCCGCTGCGGATCGCCTCGGCGCGCGCCTCCATGAAGGCGAGCGCGTCGGGGTAGGCGGTAAGGCCAGGCTCGATCCGCCACTCGACTGGGGCTGAACCGGGGAGCGGCAGGAACGACGTGGCGATCTGGCTGCGTTCTGGCATGATAAATCTCTTGTGCCCCCTCATATGGCGGCAATGGGTGAAAACGTCCAGTTCCCCGGCATTTTTCGAAGCTGTGGAGCGTTGTGCCGACAGCTTTGTCAGATGCATGTCGTTCCCCCAAAACCGCTACGCACTTTTGGGCGACATGCATTGGCGAATATTCCGCACGGCGCACTTGTTTCGCCGGAAACGATTTGCTACAGGCCCCGAGCCGGTTCGTTCCGGCTCCTACCACGTGCGGTCGTGGCGGAATTGGTAGACGCGCAGCGTTGAGGTCGCTGTGGGGCAACCCGTGGAAGTTCGAGTCTTCTCGACCGCACCAAAATCACCCTGTTGAATTGCAACGGTTGCGGACACTAGCCCGACCAGCCGCCGCGACGTTGGCAGCCTGCCCGGTCAGGCTGCTGTCTGAGGTGTATGCGCCGCTTCGGGGGCGAATTTTCTGCGTTGCTGATGTCAAGCGCTGCAACCTGTGAGAAACGGTTGTCGTTGCAAATAAAATTCAACCGCCGGGAAACCCAATCTAAAGAATGTCAAAGTACCTTCGCCAGCTGTTCCGGCGGAGGTTTCCTTTTTGCCTTACAATCCTGCACTGGACGGACTACGCGCAATCAGCATCCTGGCTGTTTTGGGCTACCACTGTCAGGTTCCGCTGCTGGATGGCGGCTTCTTCGGCGTCGATCTGTTTTTTGTGCTCAGTGGCTTTCTGATCACCACGATGCTGCGCAACGAACTCGACGCGACCAAAGGCATCGATCTCGGCCGCTTCTACTGGAACCGGCTGGTGCGCCTCACGCCCCCTCTCTATCTGATGCTGGCCGCAATCCTGCTCATCGGTCTGGAGACGCCTGGAAAAACCCTCGTCGCGGCCATCTACCTGACCGACTTCTTCGCGCCCTATGAGCACTTCTACGGTGTCCTGCGGCACACCTGGTCGCTGGCGGTGGAGGAGCAATTCTATCTGGTGTGGCCGTTGCTGCTGGTAGGCATATTGCGCCTGCCTCGACCGGTTGCCGTGGTTGCCGCCATGTTCTGTATCGCGACCGCTTGGAGAATCCTGCTGGTGCAGGAATTGCCGGGCGAATGGGTCTATTTTCATCCCGACGCCCGTCTGACCGGCTTGCTCCTGGGGGCGATCGTGGCTTTGGCAAAGCCGGAATTCAGGGACGTGTCGCTGCTCAACAGCATCGGCAAAGCGGCCGCGGTCGCGATCCTGCTGCTCATCGTGGCCTCGCGGATATATACGCCGATGTCACTGCTGATCACCCAGCCTCTGGTCGAGGTTTCGGCAGCCGCGCTGATTGTCGCGGCGACGGACGGTCGGAGCGAAATTCATCGTCTTCTGTCCCATCCTATCCTGGTGCGGATCGGGGTGCTCTCCTACTCGCTCTATCTTTGGCATTACCCGATCGCCAACGTCATGCGGCAATCCTACGACTGGCCTTCAGCCCTGTTCGTAACGGCTGTTTTGTCTATGGCTCTCGCAACCCTGACGCACAGTCTTGTCGAGATACCGATGAGAGCGTTTCGTTTGCGACAGCGCGTCGTTGCAGGCTGATTCTGCTGCAACGACTCAGCGAAGCTGATCGCGGCCGGCATGGCCCATATGGCCGGCCCGTCGACGCCGAAATCCCGGCGGTGGGCGATGGTCCTGGACGATGACGCGGGTTATGCAGGTAGTTCGGCGAAACCGGGCCTATCCCGTCCACCCCAGGCCAGCCGAGATGCAATTGATCGATACGAGCAGGGCGTCGGTCGCCCGCTTTTGATCCATCGTCCCGGTATTTGCCCGGACTTCACGCAGCAGATCGACCTGCAGCCGGTGAATGTCGTCCATCTGTCGCCTCAGATTGTCGAAACGCCGCTTGAACATCGGAAAGCGCGCGGAGAGATCGCCTCCCGTGAGGTCACCGATCAGGCGCCGCGTCAACTCGTATTCGGCGGCGATGCGGGCGTGGATACGCCCGGCCGCATCGCTGTCGGACACCAGCCGGGCGTAGAGCCCCGCGATCTCCATGTCGGACTGGTAAAGCGTCTTCTCGGCCTCGTCGACGATCAGGCGGAAGAAGCGCGAGTGCTCGAACATGCGGGTGAGAAGCTCGCGCCCGGCCTCGCCGCGCACCGTGACGAAGGAGCTCAGCGCGCTGCCGATGCCATACCAGCCGGTCAGCAGATGACGGTTTTGGCTCCAGGCGAACACCCATGGAATGGCGCGCAGGTCAGCAATGCCGCTGGCGCCGAAACGGCGATCCGGCCGCGAGCCCATTTTCAAGAGCGCCAGCTCCGCGACCGGGCTCGCCTGGTTGAAATAGTCGAGGAAGCCGGGCTCAGCCATCAGCCTGGCATAGGATGCCTGCGACATGCCTGCCAGCGCTTCCAGCGCTTCGTTGAACTCCGGCGCGTCCTTCAGCTCGACATCACCGGGCGATCCGACACTGTGGGCCAGCACGCCAGCGGCAAGAACCTCGAGCTGGTTGAGGCCAGTGCCGCGATTGGCGAATTTCGACGATACGACCTCGCCCTGCTCGGTCACCCGCATGGTTCCGGCGACGGTGCCTTGCGGCTGCGCCGCGATCGCCCGGCCGGTCGGTGCGCCGCCACGGCTGACGGAGCCGCCGCGGCCGTGGAAGAAGCTGATCCTGACCTTATGCTTGCGCCCGACTGCGGCGAGGCGCTTTTGCGCTTTCGCCAGTTCCCAGTTGGAAGCCAGGAAACCGCCATCCTTGTTGGAATCCGAATAGCCAAGCATGATTTCCTGGCGCGCGCCGAAATCCCGCACCGTCCTCCTCACCAGCGAGACGCCGAGCAATCCGTCCAGGATACCTGGCGCGGCTTGCAGGTCGGCGATGGTCTCGAACAATGGCACGATCCGCAGCCTGATTGTGCCGCCGCCACCCGGCGCGCTTGAAAGACCGCAATATTGCGCCAGCAGATAGACCGCCAGCAGATCGTCGGCCGAGCGGGTCATGCTGAGAACGAACGCGCCGACGGCGTCGCCATCGGCGCCCGAGATTTGCTCGCGGATGACGGAGAATGTCGAAAGCAGTTCAGCTGCTTCAGGCGAGAGCCGGCCTGCGTCGATCTCCAGCCGTTCGCCCTGGCTCAAGGCCACGCGGATGCGCGCCGACCATTGCGGCGTGCCGGCGGTCACCGGGTCGGCGGGATCTGTCAGCGCGAACAGCTCGGCCAGCACCCGGTTGACGACCGTTGAGTTCTGCCGGATGTCGAGCGAGACCGTACGGAAGCCGAAGCTGGCGACTTGCCAAAGCAGAGGCTGGACGAAACGCCTGGCGACCGCGCGCCCGCCGATCGCTTCGAGAACGCAAGACAGGCCGTTCAGATCGGCACGAAACGCCTCGGCCGACAGGTATGCCGCCGAACAGCCGTCTCGCGTGGCCACAAGCCGGGCAAGCAGGGCCGAAGCGAACTGGCGAAGCGGTTCGTCAGGGTTGCGGGCGGCGATCTCGTGCGACTGCCCGCTTTTGTCGAGCGCCGCCTGCAGCACCGGCTTGAAGCTGGCCGGCAGGTCAATGACGTTCGAGCTGGCGCTGAGCACCGTCACCAGCCGCTGCACCTGCGCCAGATACCAGCCTATGGCGGTATTGCGGTATTCGGCCATGGCATGGGCGGTGACCGCGGCCGTCACATTTGGATTGCCATCGCGGTCGCCGCCGATCCACGAAGCATAGCGCATGAAGGAGGGAATTGTGATCGGCTTGCCCGGATAATGACGCTCGAAGGCGTCCTGAAGCTTGCCATAGAGCTGCGGCGTCGCCTCGAAGATGACTTCGCGAAAGAAATGCAGGCCCCAGGCGATCTCGCGCTCGACCGTCGGGCGCTCCAGCCGCAGCTCGCCCGTCATCCACAGCAGCTCGATCTCGCTTTCCAGATCGGCGACCAGCAGGTCGCGTTCGCGCGGCGCCCAGCGCGGCTGGTCGAGCTCGGTCAGCTTGCGATAGATGCGGCGGTGGATCTCCAGCACCGTGACGCGCTTGGCTTCCGTCGGGTGCGCGGTCATGGTCGGGCCGACGCAAAGCTCGCCGAGCGCCACCTGGACTTCTTCCGCCGAGTGACCCTTCGCCGCCATCTGGGCGATCACGTTGGCGAAGGATCCGGGCACTTCGTCGACACCCGCGCCTTGTTCAAGTTCGCGGCGCGCCCGCATGGCAAGCAACTCGTCGGCAATCGCCAGCAACTGGAACCATACGCCGCTCGCCTGGAGCGCCGGGATACGCTGCTCGGGGGCGAGGGAGACAAGCGACCTGCGTCCGCTCAGAACGGCGGCGATCTCGGGCTCGCGCGCGCTTGCGACTTGAAGCAGCAGGCGCAACAAAAGGCTGCGCTCATCCTCACGAAACTTGATGCGTCTGCTCTGTTCCAAAGCGCTCTCCTGATCCGTCCGCATCGGCTGCCGCTGGAGCCGCGCCCTGAATCGAGCGGCGCCGGCTGTCAGGCGACCCGATCGGGGACCGGGCGCCCCTCGAAGAAGGCGGTCAGGTTCTCCACCACCTTCATGCCCATGGCCACCCGCGTTTCCTCGGTCGCGCTGCCGAGATGCGGCAACAGCACGACGTTCTCCAACCGCTTCAACGCCTCCGGGACGGCCGGTTCGTCGGCAAAGACATCGAGACCGGCGCCGGCGATCTCGCGCCTTTCCAGTGCACCGATCAGGGCATCCTGGTCGACGACGTCGCCGCGTGCCGTGTTGATCAGGAACGCGCCGCTCATCATCGATCGCAGGCGCCGGGCATCGATGAGGTGGCGGTTTTCCGCGCCGCCCGGGCAATGCAGCGACACGAAGTCCGACACCGCGAGCACATCGTCCAAATTTGGCATCTGCACCGCGCCCACGGCGCGCGTCTCGTCATCATCGACCGGCGAGCGGTTGAAGAACACGATCTTCATGCCGAAGCCGAAATGCGCGCGCCTGGCTGTCGCCTCGCCGATGCGCCCCATGCCGACAATGCCCAAGGTCTTGCCCGACACCTTCGCGCCGGCCATATGGGTCGGCGACCAGCCGCGCCATTCCCCGGCCCGCAGCTGCCGCTCGCCTTCACCGGTCCGGCGCGCGACAGCCAACATCAGGCTAAGGGCGAGGTCGGCTGTGCAATCGGTCAACACGCCCGGTGTGTTGGTCACCACGATGTCGCGCTCGCGGGCCGCCGCGACATCGATATGGCTGAAGCCGACGCCGAAATTGGCGATGATCCGGGTGCGGGCGTCGCCGTCGGGAAACACCGCAGAAGGCAAGCGGTCGCTGACCGTTGCCAGGATCGCGTCAAAATCCGCGAAGGCGGACGTCATCGCGGCAGGGCTCAGCGGCGTATCGCCGGCGTTGAGCGTGGTGTCGAAGCGCTCGGCGAGGATCGCTTCGACGGCGGCCGGCCATTTCCGGGTGACAATCAAACGCGGTTTCATCGAATTTCTCGCCGGTCAAGGAGTCGCCGCGATGCTTGCGCCGACCCACACTTCATATCTTGCGGGCCTTGCCGGCTGTCAGGCCGCCTTCTTGGTCCGCGCCAGCGTATCGGCCACGACCTCGCCGAACGAAGCTGGAGTCGGCACGATGACGACGCCGGCTTCCTTCAGGATCTCGACCTTTTCCTGCGCCGACTCGCCGAAGGCGGAGATGATCGCGCCGGCATGGCCCATGCGCCTGCCTTTCGGGGCGGACAGCCCGGCGATGTAGGCGATCAGCGGCTTGCGCATGTTGTCGCGCGCCCAGATCGCGGCTTCGGCTTCCTGCGGTCCGCCGATCTCGCCGATCATAACCACGGCGTCGGTCTCGTCGTCCTGCTCGAACAGTTTCAGAATGTCCTTGAAGGACGAGCCGTTGATCGGATCGCCGCCGATGCCGACGCTGGTCGACACACCGATGCCCAGCGCCTTCATCTGCGAGGCGGCCTCGTAGCCGAGCGTCCCGGAGCGGCCGACGATGCCGACGCGGCCGGGGAGATAGATGCTGCCGGGCATGATGCCCATCAGCGCCTGTCCTGGCGTGATCATGCCGGCGCAGTTTGGGCCGATCAGGCGCATACGGTCCTCGAAGCGATAGCGGCGCATGTAGCGCTTGACCTGCATCATGTCCTGCGAGGGGATGCCGTCGGTGATGCAGACGCAGAGCTTTATGCCGGCGTCGGCCGCCTCCATGATCGAATCGGCGGCGAAGGGCGGCGGCACGAAGACGATGCTGGCCTCGGCGCGGGTTTCGCGCACCGCCCCCTTGACGGTGTTGAACACGGGCAGGCCGAGATGCGTCTGTCCGCCCTTGCCGGGCGTGACGCCGCCGACAAGCTTGGTTCCGTAGCGCTTCATGTCCTCGGCATGGAAGCTGCCGATCTTGCCGGTAAAACCCTGGACGATGACGCGTGTGCTGCGGTTGAGCAGGATTGCCATTTTCTCGACCTCCCTCAGGCTGCTTTTTTCTTTTTCGCCGCGCGCCAGGCGGCGACGGCCTTCTCGGCGGCTTCTGCCAGCGTGTCGGCGACGATCACCTTCTCGCCGGAATCGGCCAGGATACGGCGCCCTTCCTCGACCTTGGTGCCGGAGAGCCGCACCACCAACGGCACGTCGACGCCGACTTCGCGGATCGCCTTGATCACGCCCTCGGCGACCCAGTCGCAGCGGTTGATGCCGGCGAAGATGTTGACCAGGATGGTCTCGACATTCTTGTCGCCGAGCACGGCGCGGAAGGATTTCGCCACCCGCTCGGGCGAGGCGCCGCCGCCGATGTCGAGGAAGTTGGCCGGCTCGCCGCCGGCGATCTTGATCATGTCCATCGTCGCCATGGCGAGGCCGGCGCCGTTGATGATGCAGCCGATGTTGCCGTCGAGGCCGACATAGGAGAGGCCGCGGTCGCTGGCGAAGGTCTCGCGCGGGTCTTCCTGGCTCTTGTCGCGCAGCTCGGAGATCTCCGGCCGGCGGAACAGCGCGTTTTCGTCGAACGACATCTTGGCGTCGAGCGCGACCAGGCTGCCGTCGCGGGTCACCACCAGCGGATTGATCTCCAGCATCGAGGCGTCATAGTCGCGGAACACCTGGTAGCAGCCCATGATCGTTTCGGTGGCCTTGCCGATCAGGTTGCTTTCGAGCCCGAGGCCGAAGGCGATCTCGCGCGCCTGGAACTGCTGCATGCCGACACCGGGATCGACGGTGGCGCGGATGATCGAACCCGGCGCCTTCTCGACGATGTCCTCGATCTCCATGCCGCCGGCGGCGGACGCCACGATCATGACACGCTCCTCCTTGCGGTCGAGCACGAAGCCGACATAGAGCTCCTGCGCGATGTCGACCGCTTCCTCGAGGTAGAGGCGCGAAATCAGCTTGCCGCGCGGGCCGGTCTGCTGGGTCACCAGCTTGCGGCCGAGCATGGCTTCGGCGGCGTTGGAGATCTCTTCGTCATTGGCGCAGAGCTTGATGCCGCCGGCCTTGCCGCGGGCGCCGGAGTGGACTTGCGCCTTCAGCACCCACTTGCTGCCGCCGATCTCGCGCGCCCGATAGGTCGCTTGCTCGGGACTGTAGGCAAGACCGCCGCGCGGCACGTGCACGCCGTGGCGGGCGAGCAGCTCCTTGGCCTGATATTCGTGAATGTCCATTTTTTCCTCCCGAAAACTCTCAGTGGGTCGCGGCCTGGCCAGCGCGCTCGATCGCCTCGTTGACCACCAGCACGTTGCGCGCCATGCGCTCCGACGCCGCGTCGATCATCTTGCCGTCGAGTGCGGCGGCACCTTTGCCCTGCGCCTCGGCCTCCTTCAGCACCTCGAGGATGCGCCTGGCGCGCGTGACCTCCTTTTCCGGCGGCGAGAAGACGTCGTTGGCGAGCGCGATCTGCGAAGGATGGATCGCCCATTTGCCCTCTATGCCGAGCGCGGCGGCGCGCCTCGCGGCCGCCTTGTAGCCCTCCGGATCGGAGAAGTCGCCGAACGGCCCGTCGATGGCGCGCAAGCCGTAGGCGCGGCAGGCGACCGTCATCCGCGACAGGGCGAAATGCCACTGGTCGCCGGGATAGTCTGGGTTGAGCCCGCCGATGTTGACGGTGCGCGCCTTGTTGCTGGCTGCATAGTCGGCGACGCCGAAATGCATCGCTTCCAGGCGGCCGGGCGTGGCCGCGATCGCCTCGACATTGGCCATGCCGAGCGCAGTCTCGATCAGCGCTTCGAGGCCGACGCGGGTCTTAAAACCCTTGGCCATCTCGATCTGGTTGACCATGGCCTCGACCATATAGAGGTCGGCCGGGACGCCGACCTTCGGCACCAGGATCGTGTCCAGCCGGTCGCCGGCCTGCTCCATGACGTCGACCACGTCGCGATACATGTAGTGGGTGTCGAGGCCGTTGATGCGCACCGATACGGTCTTGCCCTTGGCGCGCCAGTCGATGTCGTTGAGCGCCTCGATGATGTTCTTTCGGGCGCGCTCCTTGTCCGGCGGCGCGACCGCGTCCTCGATGTCGAGGAAGACGAAGTCGGCGGCGCTGTTCGCCGCCTTTTCGATCATCTCGGGGCTCGAGCCCGGGACCGCCAGCTCGCTGCGCTGCAGCCGGAGCTTCTTCAGATGGTTGATGGTGTGGCTCATGGTCCGATCCCCCTCACGCCGCCTCGGCGACCGGCAACGCGGCCGAGTCCCGGAAGTGCTGGATGGCGGCACCGACGCCGGCGCCGGGCGCCAGCCGCACGCCGCAATCGAGCAGCGTCATTTCAGCCGCCGACAGCGAGGCGAGTACCATCACCTCGTTCAGCCAGCCGAGGTGGCCGATGCGGAAGACCTTGCCCATCACCTTGTTGAGGCCGCCGCCGAGCGACGTCTGGTAGGCGCGGTAGGCGCGCTTGACGACGTCGCCGCTGTCGATGCCTTCCGGCACCAGGATGGCGCTGACCGTATCGGAGTGCCATTTGGGCGCCTTGGCGCAGAGCTTGAGGCCCCAGGCGTCGACCGCCTTGCGCACGCCTTCGGCGAGGCGATGGTGGCGGGCGAAGATGTTGTCCAGCCCTTCCTCGGCGATGAGGTCGAGCGAGGCGCGCAGGCCGCGCAGCAACTGGGTTGCCGGCGTGTAAGGGAAGTAGCCGGCATCGTTGGCGCGGATCATGTCCTCGAAGGAGAAGAAGCAGCGCCGGTGGGTCGCAAGCCTCGACGCCGCGAGTGCCTTCTTGCTCACCGACAGGAAGCCGAGGCCGGCGGGCAGCATGAAGCCCTTCTGCGAACCGCTGACGGCGCAGTCGACGCCCCATTCTTCCTGGCGGAAATCGATCGAGCCGATCGACGACACGCCGTCGACGAACAGCAGGGCAGGGTGATTTGCGTCGTCGAGCACCGCACGGCAGCCGGCGACATCGCTGGTGACACCGGTCGCGGTCTCATTCTGCGTGCAGAAGACCGCCTTGATGCGATGCGCCTTGTCCGCCTTCAGCCTCTCGGCATAGAGATCGAGCGGCACGCCGGTTCCCCATTCGCAATCGATGACGTCGACCTCGAAGCCGAGACGCTCGGCCATGTCGACCCACAGATGCGAGAACTGGCCGAAGCGCGACATCAGCACGCGGTCGCCGGGGCTGAGCACGTTGGTCATCGCCGCTTCCCAGGCGCCGGTGCCGGATGACGGATAGATGAAGACGCGGCCGGTCTCGTTCTTGAACACGCGTCTGATGTCCTCGAACAGCGGCAGGGTCAGATCCGGGAACGAGCTTGCGCGCATATCCTCCATGGGCAGGTTCATGGCCTGCCGGACCTGCTCCGGAATGTTGGTGGGTCCTGGGATGAAAAGATGGGTGAACCCAGCCATGCTCGAACTCCTCCGGTCGTTTGGGATGGTGGAGGAAGTTTCGTCTAGGTGGGCCTGAGCAACAACACTCTGGCGGGTAAGTTGTCACCGCGCGCGGGTAGCCCCGGCCTACCCGTTCGCCCTACCCGAAAGGCGATTTGGGCGCGCGGCGCTTCTCGCTCGAATAGAGCGCGACCGCCATGGCGCGGTTGCGGACGTCGAGCTTGTCGTAGAGATTCTTGAGGTGGTACTTCACCGTATTCTCGGAAATCCCGGTCCGCGTTGCGATCTGCAGGTTGGTCCAGCCGTCGGAAAGCACCGCCAGCAGCTCACGCTCGCGCACGGTGAGCTGGGCCAACGGCGTGTCATTGACCTTGTTGATGTCGATGTAAGGGATGCAGATGCGCCCATGCGCCACCGCCAGGATGGTCTCGAAGATGATCGGCGGATCGTCGAACTGGAAGCAATAGCCCTGGGCGCCGAGGCGCACGCACTGCTTGAGGATGCCGATGTCGTGGTCGTTGGAAAAGACGGTGATGCGCACATCGAGCTTGCGGCTCTGGACCTCTGCCAGGATGTCGGCGCCGTCCATGTCGGCGAGCTTCCAGCCGATGACGGCGACGTCGAATTCAGGTTCCGCCGCCAGTTCCAGCAATTGCTTGCCGCTTTGCACCGAAGCCACGAGCTCGAAGCGTCCGTCGCATTCCAGCATTTCACGAAGCGCCGAGACGACGAGCGGATTGCGTTCGGCGACGACCACGCGAACGCGCCGCTCTGCAATTGCCTCGTTTCCTCCGTCCGGCTTTATCTTCAAGGGCTTCCGGTTTTTCTCGTTGCGGCCTGGGCGAGCCCCGGCCGTGTTCCTCCATCCTGACAATTCTGCCCCAACCGCGCAGGCGTGCTCTTTCCCCAGCGACATGCGCTGTCGCGCCGCCTGAAGCCGGGCCGGCATCCTTTTTGATGAGATCGGCAGCCCTGGTGGCTACCGGACGATGTCTCCCATCAATGGAATGATCGGGCGGGGAAGAGCGTATTTCGTTTGATATTCCCGAGCGTTAGAGCGATAGGTTCGCAAATCGAATCGTGCTGCCAAGCCATCGTTCTTTCGAGCGTCGGATTTTCCCAAATGCGGTTTCCCCTTTGGGTTCGATGTTCTAGACCTGAACTCTAGCTTTTCCGGAATCCTGACGGCGGGAGGCGCTGGTGGAAGGCCAGGACAATCAGACGACCGACGCCAGGCCGCATGAGGAGGCCCACGCCGACATCTATGGCGAGGACGGCGCCGTCCTGTCATCCTTCCTGGCCCATGTCGGCGCGGCCATCGCCGACCGCGACACACTTACTCTAAAACGCGAAGTCGGCGACCTGCACCAGTCGGAGCTCGGCGACCTTATCGAGGCGCTGCACCCCGAGCAGCGCCGTGCGCTGGTCGAACTACTCGGCTCCGACTTCGACTTCTCCGCGCTGACCGAGGTCGACGAGGCGATCCGCCTCGACATCGTCGACAATCTGCCGAACGAGCAGATCGCGCAGGCGGTGCAGGAACTCGATTCCGACGACGCGGTCTACATCCTGGAGGACCTCGATCAGGCCGACCAGGACGAGATCCTGTCGCAGCTGCCGTTCACCGAGCGCATCAGGCTCAGGCGCTCGCTCGACTATCCGGAAGAATCGGCCGGCCGGCGCATGCAGACGGAATTTGTCGCGGTGCCGCCGTTCTGGACGATCGGCCAGACCATCGACTACATGCGCGAGGACAAAAACCTTCCCGACCGCTTCAGCCAGATCTTCGTCATCGACCCGAGCTTCAAGCTCGTCGGCGCCATCGACCTCGACCAGATCCTGCGCACCAAGCGCGCGGTGAAGGTCGAGGAGGTCATGCATGAGACAAGGCATGCCATCCCCGCCACCATGGACCAGGAAGAGGCGGCGCGGGAATTCGAGCAATACGACCTTTTGTCGGCCGCCGTGGTCGACGAGAACGAGCGGCTGGTCGGCGTGCTCACCATCGACGACGTCGTCGACGTCATCCAGCAGGAGGCCGAGGAGGACCTTCTGCGCATGGGCGGCGTCGGCGACGAGGAACTGTCCGACACGGTGCTTGCGACCTCGCGCTCGCGCGTGCCGTGGCTGCTGGTCAACCTTTTGACGGCCTTCCTGGCCGCCTCGGTGATCGGCCTGTTCGACCACACGATCGAGCATATCGTGGCGCTCGCGGTGCTGATGCCGATCGTCGCCGGCATGGGCGGCAATGCCGGCTCGCAGACGATGACCGTCACCGTGCGCGCGCTGGCGACGAAGGATATCGACATCTACAATGCCGCCCGCATCATCCGCCGCGAGGTCGGCGTCGGCTTCATCAACGGCATCGTGTTCGCGGTGCTGATCGGCATCGTCGCGGCGGCCTGGTTTCGCGACCCCAATCTGGGCGGCATCATCGCGGCGGCGATGATCATCAACATGTTCGCCGCGGCGCTGGCCGGCATCCTGATCCCGCTGCTGCTTGATCGCTTCAAGATCGATCCGGCGGTGGCGTCGGCCGTCTTCGTTACCACCGTCACCGACTGCGTCGGTTTCTTTGCCTTTCTGGGGTTGGCCACCTGGTGGTTCGCAGTGCCGTAAGGGCGCGATTGACTTTTACGTAAATGCCGTGCGAGGTTCGATCCGGCGTCCATTCGATTCCGCTCATGGAACGAAGGGGAGGGTGACGCCACCGGACGGCGCCGAGGACCGGCATCGGGAGCGACAATGCGGGAATACTATACGATCACCGAACTGACCCGCGAATTCGACGTGTCGACGCGCACGCTGCGCTTCTATGAGGACGAGGGGCTGGTGCAGCCGGTGCGGCGCGGCCGCACGAGGCTGTTCCGCCCATCCGACCGGCATCTCATCCGCCAGATCATGCGCGGCAAGCGGCTCGGCTTCTCGATCAACGAGATCCGCGAAATCATCCAGATGTACAAGGAGCCGCCCGGCGAGGTCGGCCAGCTCAAGCTGATGATCAAGCGCATCGAGGAAAAGCGCGAGGATCTCAGGCAGAAGCGGCGCGACCTGGAAGAGACGCTGGCCGAGCTCGACCAGGCGGAGGAATCCTGCGTCGAGCGGCTGGTGGAACTCGGCGTCAACACCTGAACGCCGGTTCCCTTGTCGGTCGGTGCCTTCTCAAGGACTGAGCAAAATCACCGCGCAGCCATAGGCCGCGATCTGCATGGGGCCGGCAGTCGGACCACCGGTCAGCAGGTCCAGGCCCTTGGGTACGCCCGGCACCGCCACGGGAACGTCCGTGGTATTTTGAATGAACATCAGTTGGCGATCCTCGGCCTCGCGGATCGACACCTCCACTCCATCGGGCAGTTCAGGAAGCAGAGGCGCCACGCCCGCCCTGGTCAGGACAACCTCGGCAATGGCTTCGGCAAGCTCCTGCGTGAGATAGGTGCCGACATAGACGACGCGGCCTTTTCCGAGCTGGCGTGAGGTGATCGCCGGCTGTCCGGCGCAAAAGCGGCTCGACCAAGTGCCCAGCACCTCGGTGTCCGGCTCGACCTCGAGCAGTTCGTAGAGGTGCGCGGCCTCGAATTGTCGGTTGCCGAAGGTGAAATGATACTTGCGCTGCGCCGATGAGGCCGAGAGGGGCGATGGCGGTACATAGGTGCCCGTCGCAGGCTGGCGGAACAAGGGAAACAGCCCGGCGCCGCCTTCCGGAACGAGGCGGCCGAACTCGGCGACCTTGACACCGCTCAGCGCCGAAAGATCGCGCCCGGGGGCCTGATCTCTGACGATGTGGTTGTTCTCGTCCCGGGTGCCGGTCAGCGCCGACAGGATCAATATGCCGCCGTTGCGGACGAAAGCCTCGACCGCGGCATTCCATTCCTTCTTCCACATCACCCAGTGTGGAACATAGAGCGCCTTAAGGCGCGACAGGTCATCTTCGGGGTGGATGAAGCCGCAGGCTATGCCTTTGCGGTAGCAGTGCCGGTGCAGCAGCGTGGCGTCGTCGAGCGGGCTCGGCAACCCCATCGCATAGGTCTTGTGTGCTTCCTGGTTGTCGAAATCGGCGCCGGCAATGCCGATGTCCATGCGCACGACAGTACCAAGGATTTGATCCTTGATGCCGGCGATCTCGTGGAAGAACCGGCTCGCCTCGTCGTAGCGGCGCCGGGGCACGTCGTCATGATCGATGATGCCCATCCAGTAGATTTCGGCGCCGAAATGCGCGGGGCGCCAGCGGAAGAACATGATGCCGTCGGCGCCGCGCGCCACCGATGTCATCGCCATGCGGCGCATCTCGCCCGGCTCCGGCGTCATGGTCGAGAATCCCGGCTGGCTGCCGAAGCCCGAAGCCTGCTCCGGCACGATGTAATTGCCGGAGTAGGCGCGGCAGATGTCGAGATGCAGCGCCTGCGTTGCCGCATGTCCGCCGGTGCGGCGCATCTCGTCGTACAGCATCGGGTAGATGTCGAAGCCGATGAAATCGAGGTCCTGTCCGAACTGGCCGCGGAAATCGATGTCGGCGAGCTGGCCAAGATTGTGGAAGATGAACCAGTCCGGATTGGTGGCGCGCAGGATCTCGACCTGGTCGTGCTGGAAGGCCGCCGTCGCCGCAGCCAGGAAGCGATGGTAGTCCTGCACATGCCCGGGGCTCGGATAGGACGGCATCAGCGGCCGGGGCAGGTCGATCTGCGAGAAATCATCATAGGCCGTCGCCCAGAAATGGCCGCCCCAGGCGAAGTTCAGCGCGCCGATCGCGCCGTATTTGTGCTGCAGGAATTTCTGGAACTCCAGCCGCGTCGCCGGCGCGAACGATTCCGAGACGGTCGTGTTGAGTTCGTTGTCGGTTTGCCAGCCGATGACGCGAGGATTGTTCCGGTAGTGCTCGGCCATGGCGCGCGTGATGCGGCGGCTGTGACCGCGAAACACCGGGCTGGTGGTGTCGGCGTGCTGACGCGATCCGTGGCTTGTCGAGCGGCCGTTGACGTCGACGCGCAGCACCTCGGGATAATTGACGGTCAGCCAGCGCGGCGGCGTTGCCGTCGGCGTGCACATGATCGTGTCGATCCCGACCGCGCCGAGAATCTCGATCGCCCGGTCGAACAGATCGAAGTCGAACTTGCCTTCATGGGGCTCGAAAACATGCCAGGCGAACTCACCCATCCGGACCGTGTTGACGCCGGCCGTAGCCATGCGCTCGGCGTCGCGCCGCCACCAGCCTTCGTCGACATGTTCGGGGTAGTGCGGTGCTCCCAGAAGGAAACGGTCGAGGCCGAGTGGTCGCCAAACCGAAAGCGGGGCGGGCTTCTTGCGCTGCATGCGGATGATACTCTTGGATTTTCAGGGGTCAGGTTGCGGGAACGGGTTTTCGCGGTGTCAGCGTGCGGCCATCGGGGCCGAAGAGATAGGCGTCGGCGATGTCGAAGCCGGCCGCCAGCCGGGCTCCGACATTGATGGGCGACACCTTGTTGAGCTGGACCGTGAAATTGCCAGTGCCGCTGTCCGAATTGGTCGCCTGAAGGGGGGAGGCATCGAGGTAGAGAACCGTTTCCCGTCCCAGATGTTCGACCAGCCGCACCTGGCCAGGGAACGATGCCTGGCCGGCGTCCGCCCGCTCGATCAGGTGCAGGTTTTCCGGCCGGATTCCGACCGTCACCGCGTCGCCAGCCGAAATGCCGGCCACATCGACGTCGCCGAAGGCAAGCGCCGGCAATCCCGCCGCTGTCAGCGTGAGGCTGGTCGCGCCGACGGTTTCCACCCGCGCTTCGATGAAGTTCATGCGCGGCGCGCCGAGAAAGCCGGCGACGAAGATGTTTGCCGGGTTGGCGTAGAGTTCGAGCGGCGAGCCGACCTGCTCGACCAGCCCCTTGTTCAGCACCACGATCCGGTCCGCCATGGTCATGGCCTCGATCTGGTCGTGGGTTACGTAGACCATGGTGGAGCCGAGCTGGGCGTGGAGGCTGGAAAGCTCCACCCGCATCTGGGTACGCAATGCCGCGTCGAGGTTCGACAGCGGTTCGTCGAACAGGAACACCTCCGGCGAGCGCGTGATGGCGCGGCCGATCGCGACACGCTGGCGCTGCCCGCCCGACAATTGCTTCGGACGCTTATCGAGTTGCTCCTCGAGGCGAAGGATCTGTGCGGCGCGCTTGACGGCGGCATCGATCTCGGCCTTCGGCCGCTTGGCCATGCGCAAGCCGAAGCCCATGTTTTCCGCCACCGTCATGTGCGGGTAAAGTGCGTAGGACTGGAAGACCATGGCGATACCGCGATCGCCGGGATCTTCCCTGGTGACATCGCGGCCGTTGATCACGACCTGGCCGGAATTGATGGTCTCAAGCCCGGCGATCGTCTTCAGCAAGGTCGACTTTCCGCAGCCTGAAGGCCCGACCATGACGACGAACTCGCCCTTTTCGATCTTCAGGTCGATCGCCTTCAGGGCATGATAGCCGGCATAGTGCTTGTCGACCTTGCGCAATTCCACGCTGCTCATCGCGAGGCGCCTTTCCGTGTTTGCCGGTTGCGTCCGTATGGTCCGACCTGAAGTCCCCGAACGAAGATCATCCCTTGACCGCCCCCATGGTGAGGCCGCTGATGAAGTGCTTCTGCATCAGGAAGAACATGACGACCGGCGGCAGGGCGACGAAGATCGTTGCCGCCGAGATGATGTTCCAGGCCGACGTCCATTCGCCGCGCAGATTGTTGAGCCCGGCCGTGACGGGTTTTACGGCATCGCTCTGGGTCAGCACGATCGCCCAGAAATAGTCGTTCCAGATGAAGGTGAAGGTAAGGATGGCGAGCGCCGCCAGCGCCGGCCGCACCAACGGAACCACTACATGGCGCAGCACCTGGAAGGGCGATGCGCCCTCGGCGCGCGCGGCCTGGAACAGTTCGCCCGGCAAGGCCGCGATGAAGTTGCGCATGAAAAGCGTGGCAAAGCCGGTCTGGAAGGCGATGTGGAAAACGATCAGGGCGTAGACGGTGTCATAGAGGCTCAGCCTCACCATCAGGTCACGCACCGGGATCATCATGATCTGCGCCGGCAGGAAATTGCCGCCGACGAAGAGCGCGAAAATGAGGTTTGAACCGCGGAACGGATAGCGGGACAGCACGAAGCCGGTCAAAGTCGACAGGATCAGCACGCCGATCACCGAGGGAATGGTGATCAGCAGGCTGTTGAGGAAGAAACGCAGCATCGCGGTCTGCTCGAAGACCGCCGTGTAGTTCTCGACCAGGCTGAATTTCTGCGGCCAGCCCCAGTAGTTGCCCGCCATCAGCTCTTCGTTGGAGCGGATCGATGTCAGCATGACGGCAACGAGCGGCAACAGCCAAAGCGCGACGACCAGGGTCACGCCGCCGATATAGAGTGCGCGCTTGGTTTTCGCGTCTTCGGGTATCGGGCGCGGGTACATCAGGCGTTGCTCCGTTCGGCCTTGATGAGGCCGTGCAGGTACCAGGCGATGAAGGCGATCATGATCACGAAGAGAACGGTGGCGATCGCGGCGCCGTAGCCGAAGCGGTAGGAAAAGATCGATTCCTCGTACATCTGGTAGGCAAGCACCGTCGAAGAGCCGTAAGGGCCGCCGGTGGTCATGACCGCGACCATGTCGAAGGAGCGCAGCGCGCCGATCACCGTGACCGCTATGGCGATGAACCCGACCTGGGATAGTTGCGGCAGGACTACATGGCGCAGCATTTGCCAGCCGCGTGCGCCGTCGACGCGTCCGGCGCCGATCAGGTCCTCGTTGAGGTTATTCAGTCCTGCCAGGAACAGCACCATGCAGAAGGCGATCTGCGGCCACAGACCGGCGGTGGCAACCGCGAGGGTGGCGAAGTTCTCGTCAGAAAGCAGCGCCGGCGCGGTGCCGCCGAACAGGCCAAAGATCAATTGCAGCAATCCGTAGGTCGGATCGTAGACCCAGCCGAAAACGACGCCCACGGTCACAGTCGCCAGCACCAGCGGGACAAAGAACAGCGATTTCAGGATGCGCATGCCGCGGATCTGCTGGTTGACGATCAGCGCCAGCGCGAGGCCGATCGGCGGCGCCAGCATGAAGATCAGCAGCCAGATGATATTGTTCTTTAGCGAGACGTAGAATTGCGGGTCTTCGGCCAGCTCGACATAGTTGGCAAGGCCGACCCAAGTTTTCGCGCCGATCCCATCCCAGTCGTGCAGCGAGATCCAGACCGTCTCAAAGGAGGCGGCAAGAATCACCAGGCTGAACAGGATGAGACCCGGCAGAAGGAGCAGGGCCGGTGTCATCCAATGACGATTTCTGCGCCAGAAGCGGGGCATGGGAATTCATCCAAAAAGAGAGACGGGACCGCCGGGGAGAGGCGGCGGCCCCCCAGGTCCGGGAGGACTAACCGAAGATCCGCTTGCGGGTCTTCTCCAGCCGCTCGAGGATCTGATCGCGCCGTTCGGGCTTGACCATGAATTCCTGGAGCCCTGTCATGCCTTCCTGGGCCATGTCCGGATCGGTGTCGCGATCGTAGTATTGCGACGTGCCGACCACTTTCTTCAGTTCCTCGACGGCGGCGTTTACCAGCGGGTCCTTGCTCGGCGGGCAGTCGTTGCGCGGCGGGATCGCGCCCTCGGCGGCGAGGAAGGCGCCGAGGTTTTCCGGTTTGTAGAAATAGGCGAGGAAGTCGCGCGCGCCTTGCTTGTTCTTCGCATTCGTGGGGACGTGAACGGAGTTGACGGAGAAGTCCTCATACCTGGCGACGCCGGTGGCGACTTCGGGAAATGGCGCATAGGCGAGTTGCGGAATATCGGCCTCCGGGAAGGCGGACCTGACGAAACCGCCGAGGTCCATCATGGCGGCTTTCTTCTGTGCAAGGGCGGCGCCGGCCTGCTCCCAGCCGAAGGAACTGTGGTTGGGCGAGAAGAACCCGGCCTTGATCAGATCGTTCCATTTGTCGAAGACGGGCGTCAGCATCGGATCGGTGTATTGCACCTTGCCGTCCATCAGCGCGATGTGCTTGTCGAGACCGTTGATGCGCAGGTTCATATGGTCGAACCAGCCGCCGGCCGGCCAAAGCTCCTTGGTGCCCATGCTCATCGGGACCATGCCCGCTGACTTCGCGGCGTCGCCGAAGGCGAGAAAGTCGGTCCAGGTCTTCGGCGGCGTCCAGTTGTGTTCGGCAAAGACATCCTTGCGGTAGAACAGGCCCCAGAGCAGGCCGCCCATCGGCAGGCCATACTGCTTGTCGCCGACGGTGACCGCATTTGTCGTGGCACCGAGCACGCTCTTGTAGTTCTCGCGGGCAAACAGATCGGAGATGTCGTCGAACAGGCTCTTGTTGACGAACGCCTTCATGCGGTTTCCGGAAAACCAGAAACAGATGTCGGGAGCGCCGACGACGAGATAGCTGCGGATCGCGGTCTTGTGCGCCTCGTGATCCATGTTGTTGATGGTGATCTTGGCGCCGGATTTCGCCTCGTATTCGGCTGCCAGCCTGTGCAGGATGTCGCGTTGCCCGACATTGCTGAGGTTGGAGATGATGGTGATTTCCTGCGCTTGCGCCAGGGCCGGCAAGCAAAGCCCGCTGGTGGCGGAAGCGGCGAGAGCCGCGCCGGTGCCCTTCAGGAAGCGGCGCCTTGTCGTGGACAGAGTCGTAACGTCGATTGCCATGGCTATTTTCTCCTCCCTGAGAGCAGCCGGATTCCGATTGAACCGTGGCGACTCGTAGCGTATGCAGGTGAAGTCGGTCAATAGTTAATTTACAAAATTAATAATGAGGCAGAGATGAAGCTCAAGGGTGATCAGCAGACGTCGCGCGCCATGAACCGACGATTGATCCTGAACATGATCAGAGCCGACGGACCGATGAGCAGGGCGGACATGGCCACGCGCAGCGGCCTGAGCCCGGCTGCGGTGACCTTCGTGGTCTCCGAACTGCTGGAAGAGAACATCCTCGTCGAGGGAGAAGCCAGCCTGGGGGCGCCGGGGCGGAGGCCTATCCCGATCAACATAAATTATGCCGGCCGGCTCGTCGTCGGGCTCAAGCTGAAGGTCGGCGCCATTGATTGCGTATTGACCGATCTTGCCACGACCCCGCTCGTGTCAAAGCAGGTGACGGTTCCCGACCCGTCGCCGCAAAGCACGGTCGAGGCCTGTGCGGCCGCCGTCAGGGAGCTGGTTGCGGATCGCAATGCGCCAAGCGGCGCGCAGCTCAGCGGAATAGGCATCGCGGTGCCCGGCGTCATCGACAATGGTGTTTGCCGGCTCAGCCACCGGTTCAACTGGATCGATGTGCCGATCGCGGCCATGCTCGCCGAGCTGGTCCATGTGCCGGTCTGGGCTGATGACGACACGAATGCGTTCGCCCTGGCGCAGCAATTGTTCGGCCTTGGCCGGCATCATCGTACTGTCGGCGCGCTGGCGATCGGCGCCGGCATAAGCTGCGCGGTGGTGATCGATGGTTCCGTGCATCACGGCGCGAGCGGCGCCGCAGGCAAGATGGGGCACTCCATCTACGATCCGAATGGGCCACAATGCGAGTGCGGCCGACACGGCTGCCTGCAGACCTTCTTCTCGGAGCCTGCTCTCGTGAAACGATGGCGTGAAGCGAAAGGCCTGTCGGGTGAGGTGACCCGTTACGACATGTTCAATGCGGCGCGGGCCGGTGACGAGACCGCTGTGAACATTCTCCGCGAGGCAGGTGAAGGCATAGGCAGGTTCCTGGGCGGCTTCTGCAACATCATCGATCCGGAGGTCATCGTCGGCGGCGGCGAAGCGGTCAGTTTCGGCGATTATCTGTTCGAGCCGATGCGCGACTCGCTGCGACGCCATGCCATGTGGGCGCCGCCACCGATTACCCCGGACTGGGCCGACGATTCCTGGGCCCGTGGCGCCGCCGCCCTCGCTACCCAGAGGCTGTTCGATTTTGAAAGCAGGCCCGGGGAAACCAGGGCCGTTATGTAGGCGAGAGACCGCTCAAGTCTGGGCGGCGATCACCTACACAAGCTCAAATCCAGCGCCTGACCTTCTTGGCGTAGTCGCGGTACTTCTTGCCGAATTTCGCCGCCAGAACCTTCTCCTCCTTTTCGACCGCCAGCTTTTGCGTGGCGAAGGCGGCGACGAACGCGAACAGCAGGAACCAGGCGATCCCCGTGATGAAGGCGACGCCGATCAACAGCAGCGTGTTGGCGAGATACATCGGGTTGCGGGTGATCGAGAACGGGCCCGACGTGACGAGATGGTCCGGCACCGCGTTCGGATTGAACGTAGTCTTCGCCCGCAGCATGACGCGGATCGCGGTGAACCAGAGCGCGGCGACGAAGAACAGGGCCACCCAGCCGGCGGCAAACATAAGGTCGCCCAACAAGTCGCCGATCCACGGCAGCGGATAGAGCAGGCCAAGCACGACGCTGGCGGCGATGGCAATGACATAGATCAGCGGCGGCCAGGGGATGAGCCCGGGTTTCGGCTGGCTGTCGGTCATTCCTGTCCTCCCTCCGTCGCGCTGTCGGTGCTCGCCGTGCAGGCGCCGGCGAGATCGGCGATGTGCGCTTTGAACTCCGGCGTCTGATCGCCGTTGTAGAGCCGGTCCAGCGTCCCTTCGCCCTGCAGCGTATCGAGCATGCAGCCACAATAGCTGGTGCAGAACTTGCTGTCGCGCTGCTGCTCGCAGGATATCTGGCAGGATTTGAGAAAGCTGGCGTCCTGGTCCAGCGGCGGCGCCGGCATCACTTGCGAAAACAGCCAGACCGAGCCGAACAGCAGCGGCTGGTGGATCAGATAGAAGGCCAGGCTGTGGCGGCCGATGAAGACCAGCGGGTTCGACCAGCGGCCGGGCGCCAGCTTCGCCAGGCGGGCAAGCAGGCCGGACGCGGAAGCGAGTTTCGTCACGGCAATGCCCAGCAGCACGGCGCCGAACCACGGAAACAGCGGCACATAGTCGTTGGAGCGAGGATTGGTCGCCGACAGGCCGACCCACCACAAGGCCGGATGGTCGAAGACCTCCGAGCGCAGATAGAGCGGGGCGGCAATCACGAGCGCCGCGACGATGGCCGTCAGCAGCGCCGGCAAGCGCAGGAAGGCGAGGCCAAGCAGGGAGGCGAGCGCGATCTCGTGCAATATGCCGAAGAAGATGAAGCCGTCGGGCGTGGCGATGCGGGTGATCAACGATATGGCCAGCGCCGCCACCGCGACCATGGCGAAACGCTTCCAGAAGCCCGGCCAGCGGATCTGCCGGCCGTGGGCGAGGAACAGGCTGACGCCGACCAGGAACAGGAAGGTCGAGGCGATGCAGCGCGCGTAGAGCCTCCACCAGCCGAAGGCGGTGAGGCCGGGATCGGTGTAGCCGAAATTCTCGAGGTCCCAGGTGAAATGGTAGCTCGCCATGGCCAGCAGCGCGATGCCGCGCACGATGTCGATGGCGACGATGCGCCCTTGCCTGGGCGTGTCCTGAACGGTCGGCGTTGGAAGGCTCATCGTCTCGCAATCTGATTCAGTCTTGCAAGACTGCTATCACGGTTCAACCCGACAAAAGAAGGCGGGACCGCCACTGCTTCGACGCCATATCCCGGCGGGCCTTCTTCGCGGCGGTCGAGGCCGGAACGAAAATCCGCTTTAGTCCAGCGGCGGAAAGCCTTTGACCGGCTTCGCTTTTCGGCTTGAGCGCGTCGGTTTCCTGCTAACTCACCTGATACTGGTCCGGCCAGATTTGGCCGGCGATTCACCGCCGGAGGGCCGATGTCCACCCATGTGCGCCATCCGATCTGGCTTCCGGCCCTGCGGCCGGCCGATGCGCGCACCTTCGCCTCGCTCTATGCGGTCGAATCCTTCGCGCGCGCCACGATATCGAGCGTCATCCCGATCCAGGCCTACGAGATCCTGCACAATGAGCAGGTCGTCTCGATCCTCTACACGATCGTGTCCTTGCTCGGACTCTCGGTCACGCTGTTCATGCCGATACTGATCCGCCGCTTTGCGCGGCGCTGGGTCTACACGGCCGGCTGCCTGATGCTCGCCATCGGCTCGCTCTTCTTCGTCACCCACACGCTGTGGGGGCAACTGGCCGGCATGCTCTGCCGCGTGATGGGCGCCAGCGCGCTGTCGATCACGCTCAACCTCTACATCATGGACCACATCCGCAAGACCGATTTCATGCAGGCCGAATCGCTGCGCATGGCGTGGTCGATGTTCGCCTGGACTGGCGGGCCGACGCTCGGCATCCTTCTCTACACGCGCTTCGGCATCTATGCCGCGCACGGCGCCGTCGTCGCCTTCGCGCTCGCGCTGCTCACGCTGTTCTGGACCTACAGACTGGGCGACAACCCGTCCATCAGCCCCGGCAAGAGCCGACCGGCCAATCCGCTCACCAATATCGGCCGCTTCGTCGCGCAGCCACGGCTCAGGCTCGCCTGGCTGATCGCTTTCGGCCGCTCCTGCTTCTGGACGACGTTCTTCGTCTATGGGCCGCTGTTCATGGTGATCACCGGCGAGGGCAAGCTCGCCGGTGGCCTGCTGGTTTCGGCGGGCAACGCGCTTTTGTTCATGGCGATCTTCTGGGGCAGGGCGGGAAAGCGCTTCGGCGGCCGGCGCACGATGACCTTCGCCTATTTCGCCATGTCGGCGATGTTGCTTGCGGCCGGCGCGGTCGGCGAGACGGCGCCGCTGCTCACCGGCGCCCTGCTTTTGTGCGGCGCCTTCTTCACCATCGCGCTCGACGCGCTCGGCTCGACCGCCTTCATGCGTTCGGTCAGGTCCTACGAGCGGGCGCAGATGGCTGCGGTCTATCGCACCTATCTCGACTTTTCCGAGCTGACGCCGCCGCTCGTCTATTCGGTGGTGCTGACGTTTTTCGGCCTCGGGTCGGTGTTCGCCACACTTGGCCTGCTGGCGGCCGCTTGCGGTTTCGTCACCTGGCGGTATCTGCCGAAGTCGCTCTGACGCTCAGGGCTTGGCAGGCTGCGCCGCATGCCGGGCGCGCACCCATTCGTGGAAGCGGTGCAGATCGTACTCCTCAGGCATCAGCACGCCGGCCTCGTGGCGCCTGGAGCGCAGGCCCTTCTGGTTGACCTCGCAGATCGCCGCGTCTTCCTCCAGCACCTGCCTGCCGAAGGCGACGATGTTGTCGATGTCGGCCTCGGGCGAGCCAATCGCCTCGGCCGGAAACAGCCATTCGGCGGTGAGTTCCGTCTGCTCCGGGCCGAGCGGCGTGAGCCGCACGGTGCGCACATAGTCGACATGGCCGACGATGAACATCGAGGGGAGCGAGGTCGCGTAGGTCTGGCCGGCGGCGCGCTCGGCCGGCGTCAGGCCGGAAAAGACCGGACCGTGCACATGCCCGTCGCGCGACCAGGTCTCGGCGCCGGCGCACAGGCCGCCGGAGAACTCCGGCGCGTCATTGTCGGCGTGGCGCGCCCATTCGGGATCGTCGTGCCTCGACATCAGGCCGCGGCCATAGATCGGTACCAGCCGCGACAGGTCCTTGTGGACGCCGGGGCAGTGCAGGCACTCGTTGAAATTCTCCCAGAAGATCTTCCAGTTGCAGTTCATCACCTTGCGCAGCGCATGGCCGGCGACCAGCGTCTCCAGCGGCCAGTTGGCGAGGCTGCCGGAAGCCCGATCGAAGGAGGCTTCCGCGGAGCCGCTGGAGTCGTCGGCGAGGTTGATGACGACGAAGCCGCGCCACACCGCGAGCGCCACGCCGTAGAGCGGGTAATCCGCCTTGTCGAAGCCTTCGGGCAGCGACTTCGACGGCACGCGCACGAGGTCGCCGCGCAGCGAATAGGACCAGGCGTGGTAGGGGCAGGTGAGCAACCTTGCCTTCAGCCGACCCTCGCCCTCCTGGCAAAGCTGCGAGCCGCGATGCCGGCAGGTGTTGTGGAAGGCGCGCAATTCGCCGGTTTCGTCGCGCAGCACGACGATCTCCTGCGTGCCGACGCGGAAGGTCCTGAATGCCAGCGGCTGGCCCAGGTCCGTTTCCCGGCAGACGAGCAGCCAGCTTCGGTACCAGATGGCATCGAGGTCGCGCCGGTAGGCTTCGGCGTCCCAATAGGCCGACGACGGCAGTGTAGGCTCTATCCGCGTCAGGCCGTTGTAGAGGTCGCGTTCCCTCGGGTCGGGCTGCATCTGTGGCTCCCTGGATGATCCAGCCGACACCCGGCCACCGTCTTTGTCAATCGTCACGCGCCACGGCCATTGTGACGTGCAATAGCCGACTCTAAGGTTGGCGCTTCACAAATCGGGTGTCCGGGGACAGTCCATGCCGCCAAGAACGATGTCGCTGACAGAGGAGCTGGTCGCACGATGCTATCGAGCTATCGAAGACAGCGGACCCGACCCCAACGCCGCGCATCTGGACGACGCCGACTATGCAGCGATGGTGGATGCGCTGGAGGCTCAGCTTCCCGCCACCGAACCGCTTTGGCTGTTCGGCTACGGTTCGCTGATCTGGAAGCCTGAAATCGATAATGTCGAGGAGCGTGTGGCGGTCGTGCGCGGCTGGCACAGGTCCTTCTGCATGAAAATGACGCGCTGGCGCGGCACCAGGGAGCGGCCTGGCCTGATGATGGCGCTGGATCGCGGCGGGCAATGCAAGGGTGTCGCCTTCAGGCTTGGCGACGCCGACCGGCGCCAGCAGCTCGACAGGATCTTGCGGCGCGAGGTGACGCTGAAACCGACCAGCTACCATCCGCGCCTGCTCACCCTTTCGAGCGATAGCGGTCCGCTGCAGGCGCTGGCCTTCGTCATCAACCGCAAGGGCACCACCTATGCCGGCCCGATTGAGGAAAAAGAGGTCGTCGAACGGCTGGCGACATCCTGCGGGCACTGGGGATCGGGCGCCGACTACCTCTACAACACGGTGAAGAACCTGGAGCAGCGCGGCATCCATGACCGCCATCTTTGGCGGCTGCAGCATCTGGTTGCCGAGCGGATTGCCGCTTCGGGCAGCTAGGCCAGATGGCGCATTTGCGCTGGTGGCCGCCGGAATTTGGTTTGCCGGGCGCGACGATTCTGCCTATAGTCCTGCCGTCGTCGGTTCCGTTTTTGGAGCCAAGAGGGAATGCGGTGCGGGCGAATTCGTCCAATGCCGTGGCTGCCCCCGCAACTGTGTGCGGTAGTCCTCTCCAAGGCCACTGAGGAATATCCTCGGGAAGGTGGGGAAGGGCGCTGATCCGCGAGCCAGGAGACCTGCCGGCGACAGCAACGTTGACTTCTATGCCCTCGGGTGGAGGGCGAAAGGACAAGACATGACGACCGCTTCCGTCTCCCTCGGCACCTCCGTCTCTTCGCAGTCGCGTTTCATGCAGCTGGCCATGGCCGCGCTGCTCGGCATTTTCGTCGTCGGCTTTGTCGGCTTCTCGCATCTCGATGCGGTCCACAATGCCGCTCACGACTATCGCCACTCGATGGCCTTTCCCTGCCACTGACGAGGATCTGACATCATGAATCTGTTTCGCAACGTCGTGTTCATCGCGGCGATTGCAGGGCTCGTGGCCGGCGTCGTCCTCGCCTGCCTGCAGGCCTATGCAACCGTGCCGCTGATCCTCAAGGCCGAAGTCTACGAACAGGCCGGCGGCGGCCATCATCATGACCATGCCGCGGCGCCTGCCGAGACCGGCAACGCCATGAGTTCCGCCGCGCCGGCCGGCAATGCCATGAGCTCTGCGGCGCCGGCTCCGGCCGAAGCCGCCGCTCCGGCGGAAGACGAAGGCTGGGCGCCGGCCGATGGCTTCGAACGCTTCGCCTTCAGCGTGCTGGCCAACATCGTCACCGGCATCGGCTTCGCGCTGGTGCTGGTCGCGGTTTCGGAATTCGCCGGCGGCATCGGCAGCTGGCGCCAGGGCGTGTTCTGGGGTCTCGCCGGCTTTGCCGTATTCACCCTGGCGCCTGGCCTCGGCCTGCCGCCGGAACTGCCGGCGATGCCGGCGGCCGAACTCCTGCCGCGCCAGATCTGGTGGACGGCGACAGTGGTCGCGACCGCCGCCGGACTTGGCCTGATCGCTTTTCGCAAGTCGCTGCCGCTGGCGATCTTGGCCGTGGCCCTGATCGTCGCGCCGCACATCGTCGGCGCGCCGCAGCCGGAAAGCTTCGAGACACCGATCCCGGAAGGCCTGCATCACCAGTTCGTGGTGGCGGTGACAGTCACCAATCTGGTGTTCTGGCTGGTGCTGGGTGGCGCCGTCGGCGTGGTGCGCGGCCGCTTCACCGGCACGGCGACCAGCCTGCGCGACAGCTTTGCCTGATCGCGCCAGCGGGACGCTGACCTTCATCCTCGGCGGTGCGCGCTCCGGCAAGAGCGCGCATGCCGAGACCCTGGTGACGGCTGGCCCGCCGCCTTGGACCTACATCGCCACCGCCGAAGCCTATGATGACGAGATGCGCGAGCGCATCGCGCTGCATCGTGGGCGGCGCAGCGAGGGCTGGATGACGATAGACGCGCCGCTCGATCTTGCCGGCGCGATCGAGGCGCTGCCCGATGGGCAGGCTGTCCTGATCGACTGCCTGACACTGTGGCTGACCAACCATATGCTGGCCGAGCACAACCTCGATGCCGAATGCCGGCGATTGACGGATTTGCTGTCGCGGCCGCGCGGGTCGTGGTTTGTTGTGTCCAACGAGGTCGGCCTGGGCATCGTGCCCGACAATGCCCTGGCAAGGCGCTTTCGCGATGCCGGCGGCCGGCTCAACCAGCAGGTCGCGGCAGTCGCCGATACCGTGCTGCTGATGGTGGCAGGGCTGCCGCTGAAGGTGAAGTGAGATGACCGAAGTCGATCCAAAGGACGAGGAGCGCCACCGCGCCAAGATGGCTAAGCGCAAGGCGGTGCAGGATGCGGAAGTGGCGGGCAAGACGATCGAGAAGGGGTTGCTGATCGTCAACACCGGACCGGGCAAGGGCAAGACCACCGCCGCCTTCGGGCTGGCGCTGAGGATGCTCGGCTACGGCAAGCGCGTCGGCGTCGTCCAGTTCATCAAGGGCAAATGGCACACTGGCGAGAAAGACGCCTTTGCCGCCTTTGGCGACCGCGTCGTCTGGCATGCGATGGGCGAGGGGTTCACCTGGGAGACCCAGGATCTGAAGCGCGACATCGCCGCCGCCGAGGCCGCCTTGGCCAGGGCGCTCGAACTGATGGCTGATCCTTCGATCAGCCTTGTGGTGCTCGACGAGCTCAACATCGCCCTGCGTTACGACTATCTCGATCTTGAAAAGGTGGTTGCGGCGCTGAAAGGTCGTCGCGAGGGCCTGCATGTGGTGGTCACGGGACGCAACGCCAAGCCGGCGCTGGTCGAGGCGGCCGATCTCGTCACCGAAATGGGGCTGACCAAGCACCATTTCGCTGCCGGCGTGAAGGCGCAGCAAGGGATAGAATTCTGACCGCCTACCCTCGGGAGATGTCCGTTGGAACAAGCAGTGATTGTCTATCTTCTTCTGACCGGCGGCCCGTTTGGGACGCAGCAAGAGCGGCAATCGGTTCAGGTCTTAGAGGATCGTTTGGAACAGGTTGTTTCGAATGCTAATGCCGGTGAGTTTGATGGCGACGAGTTTGGCGAGGGCGAATGCGTCCTCTACTTATATGGGCCAGACGCTGAGAAGCTCTTTTCTGCGATTGAACCGGTTCTGAAATCGTCGCCAGTGGCTACTGGTGGTTACGCGATCAAAAGGTTCGGCGATGCTGCAGATTTAAGTGCAAAGGAAGTCCGCGTTGTCTGGTGAGTCAGGCCGCCGCAGTCACACCGGTGAGATCAAAATATCCAGGTAGATCACGATGGCCGACAGGATCGCGAACAGCGCGATCAGCAGCCAGTCGGCAACCTGGTAGAGCTTCAGCGCCTGCCTGATGTCGAGGCTTTCCGCCTCGCGCCGGCCGCCTTCGCCCATGAAGGCATCCTCGACGACGACGCCGCCATAGCTGCGCGGGCCGGCCAGCGCGAGGCCCAAGGCTCCGGCCATGGCCGCCTCCGGCCAGCCGGCGTTGGGCGAACGATGCTTGTTTGCGTCACGTCGCATGGCTTGCCAGGCGTTGCGGGGGTCGGCGCCTTTGACGAAGAAGGCCGCCAGCACGATCAGCAGTCCGGTCAGCCGCGATGCCGGCAGGTTGATCCAGTCGTCGAAGCGCGCCGCCGCCCAACCGAAAGCCTCATGGCGCGGCGTGCGGTGGCCGATCATCGAATCAGCGGTGTTGGCGGCCTTGTAGGCGACGCCTCCGGCGAGCCCGCAGACGCCGGTCCAGAAGGCGGGAGCCACGATGCCATCGGAAAAATTCTCGGCCAGGCTTTCGATGGCGGCGCGGGCGACGCCGGCCTTGTCGAGCTTTTCCGGATCGCGGCCGACGATGCGCGAGACGGCAATGCGGCCAAGCGTCAATCCGCCGGTGTCGAGCGCGTCGGCCACGGCCTCGACATGCTCGGCGAGGCTCTTTTGCGACAGCAGCGACGACGCCAGGATTGCCGTGATGATCAGGCCGGTAGGAAAGGTCTGCCAGAGCAGGAGTTGCACGGCGAAGGCGATGGCCGCCGGTACCAGCACGATGACCAGGAGGGCCATGACGCCTCGTCGGCGACGCTGAGCGTCGGAATCAGTGGCGCGGTTGAGCGTGCGGTCGAGAAAGGATATCAGCCTGCCAAACCAGGTGACGGGATGGCCGATGGCGCTGAACAGCCAGTCCGGGTAACCCAGCGCCCGCTCGATGGCCAATGACAGGAAGGCGATCAGGATTGACATGAAGCTTCTTGATGGAGCGATTGCAGCGGTGGATCATGGCGGCAGCCTCGGCCGGGCGAGCGCGCTCTTCCCTCACGCGCCACGGCCTTTCGTCGATCTCTCGACGGGTATCAATCCGCACTCCTATCCGCTTTTCGAACTGCCCGCCACCACCCTGTCGCGATTGCCGGAAGCAGCGCGTCTGGGCGAGCTTCGCGCGGTCGCGGCAACCGCCTATGGCGCGCCGTCGCCGGCGCAAGTGGCGGCCGCCCCCGGCACGCAGATCCTGCTGCCGCGCGTCGCCTCGCTGGTGAGGCCCGGCATGGCGCTGGTGCTCGGCCCGACCTATGCCGAGCACAGCCGAGCCGCTGCCATCGCCGGCCATGTCGCGACCGAGGTCGACGATGTCGAGGCGCTTGCCGAGGCGGATCTCGCCGTGGTCGTCAATCCCAACAATCCGGACGGTCGCGTCGTCGAGCGTGAAAGGCTGCTTCGGCTTGCAGCGCAGCTTCGCGCCAAAGGCGGCCTGCTGGTCGTCGACGAGGCGTTCATGGATGTCGGGCCAGATGCGGAAAGCCTGGCCGGCGATGTCGGGCAGGGCGGCATCGTCGTGCTGCGCTCCTTCGGCAAGTTCTTCGGCCTTGCCGGCCTCAGGCTCGGCTTTGCGCTAGCCGACACGCTGACGGTCCAGCGGCTGGAGACGCAATTCGGGCCCTGGGCGGTGGCAGGCCCGGCGCTCGAATACGGCATCCGCGCGCTTGGCGACATCACCTGGCAGGCCGCCATGCGGCAGCGGCTGGCTCAGGATGCGGCGCGGCTCGACGGGCTGTTCGCCCGCTTCGGCACTGCCGTGGCCGGCGGCACCACGCTGTTCCGCCATCTTTCCTTGCCCGGGGCGGCCGACCTGTTTTCGGCGCTGGGCCAGCGTGGCGTCCTGCTTCGGCATTTCGCCGACCGGCCACACGTCCTGCGCGCCGGCCTGCCCGGCGAGGAGGCGGATTGGCAGCGGCTCGAAGCGGCGCTTGCCGATTGGGCTTCATTGCGCAACGATCAGGCAGAGGAACCAAATCCATGATCCATGTCTGTTCGCTGTCGAAAGTCGAGGAGACCGTGGCGAGAACCGGCGCCGAGCGCTTGCTGTCGCTGCTTGCCGCCGGCACTGAAGTGGCGCGCCCGGCCTCGATCGCGGCGGAAAACCACCTGCATCTGGTCATGCACGACATCGCCGTCGCCCAGGAAGGCATGACCATGCCGGGCGAGGAGCATGTGCGTGCCCTGCTCGATTTCGGCTATCGCTGGGACCGGGCGAAGCCGCTGGTCGTGCATTGCTATGCCGGCATCAGCCGTTCCACAGCCTCGGCCTATATCATCGCGGCGGCACTCGCGCCGAAGCGCGACGAGGCGGAACTGGCACAGACGCTGCGGGCGCTGTCGCCGTCCGCAACCCCCAATCCGCGGCTGATCGCCGTCGCTGATGCACTCCTTGGCCGCGAAGGCCGCATGATCGCCGCGATCGAGGCGATCGGGCGCGGCGCCGATGCTTTTGAGGGCACGCCCTTCGAACTCAATATCGAGGCCTGAACCCGGGTTACGACAGCCAGTCCGCGAGCTTCGCCTTCCGGACATCCTTAACCAGGCTGATGAAGCCGTCGGCCTGATGCTCGGCGGTCAGCCGGCCCTTCTCGGCCGTGGCGATCGAGGCATCGCCTACGACGCCGTTCGGATTGAGGTCGCTGGCGATCCAGGCGAAGGCATGGGTTCCGGTGTGGCGCAGCAGCGCGAATTCCTTCTCGGCGCGGCCGACATTGCTGATAAAATTCTCGGCCTTGCCCATGTCGACGAGGTCGGGCCGGAAATGCAGCATCAGCGAGGTCTCGACGTCGCCGCCATGGATGCCGTGACGATCCTCCAGCTCGGTGTACATGCCGGCCGGACGGCCGAAGCGCTGCCAGCTCGTCTTGACCGCCAGCATTTTTGCGCGCACGCGCAGTTCGCGCGTGATGATGCCCATGATCTCCTCGTTGCCGCCATGCGAGTTGACGACGATCAGTTTTCTCACCCCGGCGCGGGCGATCGAGAGGCCAAGCTCGGTCCAGGCGTCGACCAAGGTCGTCGCCGGCAGAGTGAGCGTGCCCGCAGCATGCAAATGCTCGTTCGACTTGCCCACCGCCTGCACCGGTAGGATGCGGATGTCGAGATCGTCGGGCAGACGGGCGATGACGGTTTCCAGCATCCCGTTCATGATCGACGTATCGGTCGACACCGGCAAATGCGGCCCGTGCTGCTCGATCGCCGCCACCGGCAGCACGGCGATCGTCGCTTCCTGATCGATCGTGGCGTATTCGGTGGTCCGGTAATCGCCCCACCACACGCGTCTTTTCGCAACGGTCATGACATGCCTCTTCAAATCGTCGAGCCAGACCTAGCGCGGCTGGCATCGCCTGTCGATCATCCGGCGGCGATCACCTCGACCTCGACCTTGAATTCCGGCCGGGCGAAGCCGGAGACGATCATCAGTGTCGAGGCGGGCGCCGGGCTGGCGAACAGCCGGTCGCGCACATCCATATAAGGCCTCAGGAAGGCGCGGTCGGTGACATAGGTGTTGATGCGCACGATATCGGCAAGGCCAAGCCCGGCCTCGCCGAGAATCGCCGCAATGTTCTTGAAACAGAGTTCGGCCTGCGCCCCGGCATCTTCCGGGATCTGGTCGTCCGCGGTCATGGCGACCTGGCCCGAACACAACACCAGCCGCTTGCCGGCGGGCACTTCGACGCCGTGGCTGTAGCGGGCGAAGGGCGGCTTGATCGACTTCGGCGTGAGGAATCGGAACATCGCAATCTCCTGTCTGTGTCTAGAGGTAAGGCCTGATCGAAGACGCCTTCAAGATGGCTGTGCCCATTGCCCTTGCGATTATGGACAGGCGTCCAAAAAATAGGCACGATGCTCCCGTACAGCATGACCCGTCCGCTCCTCGCAGCGACTGTCGCACAAGCAGGCGGCCCGGGCGGTGGCATGTGTCTTGCTTCTTGAACCAATGGTGTCGAACCCGGTGCGCAGCGTGCCGGAGCAAATTTGAGGGTGATGTTTATGGTCGGAAAACGGAAGATTTTGGCGGGCGCTCTTGTGCTGCTTGCAGCGGGTACGTTGGGTGCGGCGGCGAACGAGAAAGTCACCTTCGGCACCAATTGGCTGGCCGAACCGGAGCATGGCGGCTACTACCAGGCGGTCGCTGACGGCACCTACGCCGCCTGCGGGCTTGACGTGACCATCATGCAGGGCGGCCCGCAGGTCAGCGGCCGGCCGATGCTGCTGGCCGGCAAGATCGATTTCTACATGGGCGGCAACCTGCTTTCGGCCTTCGATGCCGTGCAGCAGGGCATCCCGATGCGCGTCGTCGCCGCGGACTTCCAGAAGGACCCGCAGGTCATCATGTCCCAGCCGGGGCAGGGGCTGGACAAGTGGGAAGACCTGAAAAACGCCGACCAGTACATTCTCGGCGACGAGGGCGCGCAGACCTTCTTCCAGTGGATGGTCACCGAGCTCGGCTTCGATGCCGCCAAGCGCGTGCCCTACACGTTCAACCCGGCGCCCTTCATCGCCAACAAGAAGTCGATCCAGCAGGGCTACGTCACCTCGGAGCCGTTCGCGGTGCAGAAGGCGGGCGGCTTCGTGCCGAACCAGTTCCTGCTCGCCGACTATGGCTGGGACACCTATGCGACAACGGTCGAGGTCATGCAGGACACGATCGACAAGCGGCCGGAGGTGGTTCAGTGCTTCGTCGATGGCTCGGCCAAGGGCTGGTACAACTACCTCTACGGCGACAACAAGGCCGCCAACGACATGATCAAGAAGGACAATCCGGATATGACGGATGAGCAGATCGCCTTCTCGATCGAACAGCTGAAGAAGTTCGGCGTGGTCGATTCCGGCGACACCGAGAAGCTGGGCATCGGCGCCATGACGGAAGCGCGCATCCAGAGCTTCTACGACAAGATGGTCAAGGCCAAGGTCGCGCAGCCGGGCATCGATATCAAGAAGGCCTATACGCTCGCCTTCATCAACAAGGGCATCGGGCTGGACCTGAAGAAGTAATCGTGAAGCTGGAGAAAGTGGCGCAGGCGCCGGCAATGGCATCGGGTGAAGGCCCGATGCTGTTGGCGCTGCGCGATGTCGGCAAGGTCTTTTCCAACGGCGTCACGGCGCTGAGCGACGTCGACCTGACCATCCGGGAAGGCGATTTCCTCAGCCTGCTCGGCCCGTCGGGCTGCGGCAAGTCGACGGCGCTCAGGCTGATCGCCGGCCTGTCGACGCCGACCTCGGGACTGCTCGACTGGCGCGGCAATATCGACCGGTCGAACATCGGCTTCGTCTTCCAGGAGCCAACGCTGCTGCCCTGGGCCAGTGTCTTCGATAATGTCTGGCTGCCGCTCAGGCTGAAGGGTGTGTCGCGCGCCAAGGCGGAGCCTGCTGTGATGGATATGCTGGCGCGCGTCCACCTCACCGGTTTCGAGAACGCCGTGCCGCGCGAGCTTTCCGGCGGCATGAAGATGCGCGTCTCGATCGCGCGCGCCATGGTGACCAAGCCGCGCATCCTGTTGATGGACGAACCGTTCGCTGCGCTGGACGAGATCACCCGCTTCAAGCTCAACAACGACCTCCTGGAGCTGTGGCAGGACGAACGCTTCACCGTCGTCTTCGTCACCCACAGCGTCTTCGAGAGCGTGTTCCTGTCGAGCCGCGTCGTCGTCATGGCGGCACGGCCGGGCCGCGTCTTTGGCGAGCTGGCCGTCGACGCGCCCTATCCGCGCGATGAGGCGTTCCGCACCTCGCCCGATTATGCCGCGCTCTGCCGCCAGGCGTCCGACGTTCTGGTCAACGCCATCAACTCAACCGCCGGACCGCACCATGACGGCCATTGAAGACAGTGCATTGAAGCTCGATCCGGAAGAGGCGCGCCGCGTCCGCCAGGAGCGGCTGGAGCGGATCGGCAAATGGGTGCTGCCGCTGACGATCATGATCCTGGCGATCTGGCTGTGGGACCGCATCTGCGTCTGGAACGAGATACCGCAATACATCCTGCCGCGACCGGGCGTGGTGCTGCAGACGCTGCATGACGATGCCGGCCTTTTGTTCTCCTCGCTGCTGGTGACGCTCAGGATCACCTTCCTCAGCCTGCTCCTTGCCGTCATCGGCGGCGTCGGATTGGCGGTGCTTTTCGCGCAGTCGAAATGGGTGGAGATGTCGTTCTTCCCCTTTGCCATCGTGCTGCAGGTGACGCCGATCGTCGCCATCTTCCCGCTGATCAACATCTACATCAACAACCAGACGACGAAGCTTCTGCTGTGCGCCTGGATCGTCGCCTTCTTCCCGATCCTCTCCAACACCACGCTTGGGCTGAACTCCGTCGACCGCAACCTGCGCGACCTGTTCAAGCTCAACGGCGCGACCCGCTGGCAACAGTTGCGCTATCTGCGCCTGCCGGCGGCCATGCCCTATTTCCTCGGCGGCCTGAAGATCGCCGGCGGCCTATCGCTGATCGGCGCGGTGGTGGCCGAATTCGTCGCCGGGGCGCAGGGCCAGTCGTCGGGGCTCGCCTCGCGCATCATCGAGGCCGGCTACCGGCTCAACGCGCCGCGCCTGTTCGCGGCGCTGATCCTGATCTCGCTGACCGGCATCCTGATCTTCCTGGTGCTGTCGTTGGTGTCGCATCTGATCCTGCGCCGCTGGCACGAGAGCGCGCTCAAGCAGGAGCGGTAGGGTGGTTGGTCTCGTCTCCCAGGAGAGCAGCAGTTGATTCCGGACTCAGCGTCATATCGACTAGGCAACGTCCGTGTTCATCAATCACTGACGCCGGGCCTCGCCGCAACCTTCGACAGCGACGGCTTCGCGCTCGCCGACATCGCCGTGACCGATGGCAAGATTTCCAGCATTGCAGCACGCGGCAAATCGAAAGCGCCGGCCGATGCCATAGACCTTGCCGGCCGCATCGTGCTGCCGTGCTTCGTCGACTGCCACACCCACATCGACAAGGGTCATATCTGGCCGCGAAAACCCAATCCCGACGGCACCTTCATGGGGGCGCTCAACGCCACGGGCGCCGACCGTGCTGCCCGCTGGAGCGCCGAGGATGTCGCCCGCCGCATGGATTTCTCGCTGCGCTCGGCCTACGCGCACGGCACCAGGGCCTTGCGCACGCACCTCGACAGTGTTGCGCCGCAGGAAGAGATTTCCTGGCCGGTGTTCGAGACGATGCGGGAAAAATGGCGCGGGCGGATCGAATTGCAGGCCGCCTGCCTGCTCGGCATCGAAGGCGTGCGCGACAAGGCCTGGTTCGAACGGCTGGCCAAACGCGTCGCCGCCGCCAAGGGGGTGCTCGGTGTCGTAACCTATATGGTGCCTGATCTCGAAGAGCTTCTCGACCGGGTATTCGGGCAGGCGATCAAGCACGGGCTCGACCTCGATTTTCATGCCGACGAAACCGACGATGTCGCCGCCATATCGCTGAAGAAGATCGCCGAGGCCTCGTTGTGGAACGGTTTTGAGGGCAACATCCTGGTCGGCCATTGCTGCTCGCTGGCGCGCCAGCCTGACCTCGAAGTGCTCGACACGCTGGACAAGGTGGCAAAGGCCGGACTAGCCGTGGTGTCGCTGCCGATGTGCAACCTCTATCTGCAGGACCGGCGCGGCGACGGAACAACGCCGCGCTGGCGCGGTGTGACGCTGCTGCACGAGATGAGGGCGCGGGGCATTCCGGTGGCTGTCGCCTCCGACAACACGCGCGATCCGTTCCACGCCTATGGCGATCTCGATATGCTCGAAGTCTACCGCATGGCGACGCGCATCCTGCATTTCGACCATCCGGTCGGCGACTGGCCGCAAGCGGTGGCGGCGACGCCGGCCAAGGTGATGCGGCTCGACGGTTTCGGCACGCTCGCTACCGGCGGCAACGCCGATTTCATTGTCTTCAAGGGGCGGAGCTGGACCGAATTGCTGTCGCGGCCCGAATCGGATCGCATCGTGGTGCGGGGGGGCAGGGCGATCGAGCGCCGGCTGCCCGACTATGCCGAACTCGACGAACTGATGGTGTGACAATGGATATTGCGGCGCTGAAGCGCGATCTCGACGGGCTCAAGATCGACGACCATCCGGCAATCGTCCAGCAGAAAAGCCGCGACTTCTACTGGTACAGCCCGGTGCTGAAACAGCAGCTCGATCATGTCACCGGCGACCTGATCGTCACGCCGAAGACCGAGGACGAGGTGATCCGCGTGCTCGCCGCCTGCCACCGCCAAGGCGTTCCGGTGACGCCGCGCGGCAGCGGCACCGGCAATTACGGACAGGCGATGCCGCTGTCGGGCGGCGTGGTGCTGAACCTCGCCGAGATGAACGCGGTCAAGGCGATCGCGCCGGGCCGCGTGGTGACCGGACCAGGCGCGGTGCTGGCCGACATCGACAAGGCGACGCGCGCCCATTCGGCCCAGGAGCTGCGCATGTCACCGTCGACCTACAATACGGCGTCGATCGGCGGCTTCGTCGCCGGCGGCTCGGGCGGCGTCGGATCGATCCGCTGGGGCGGTCTGCGTGACCTTGGCAACGTCATCCGGCTCAGGACCGTGACGATGGAAGCGGAGCCGCGCGTCATGGAGCTCACCGGCGAGGACGTGCTCAAGGTCATGCACGCCTACGGCACCAACGGCATCATCACCGAGGTCGAGATGCCGCTGACCGCCTCCTATGACTGGATCGACGTCATCGTCGGCTTCGACGATTTCATGGAGGCGGCCGGCTTCGGCAACGACCTCGCCGTCCAGGACGGCATATTGGCGAAGCTGATCACGCCGATCGCCGCGCCCATCCCCTATGACTATTTCAAGCGGCACCAGAAATTCTTCCGCCGCGGACAGAGCATCGTGGTGTGCATGATCGCGCCGCATGCGATGGACGCCTTCGTTGCCTTCGTGCGCAGTACCAAGGGCGAGGTCGTGTTCCGGGCCGACCAGGAGGCCGACCTCAAGGGTCTGCCGCCGGCCTATGAGCTGACCTGGAACCACACGACGCTGCGGGCGATCCGGGTCGATCCGACGATCACCTATCTGCAGGCGCGCTATCCGTCGCCCGATCATCTCGCCCACGTCAAGGCGATGGTCGACCGCTTCGGCGACGAGGTGCCGGCGCATCTCGAATTCATCCGCTTCGACGGCGCGATCGGTGCCGCCGGTCTGCCGCTGGTGCGCTACACCACGGAAGAGCGGCTGGACGAGATCATCCGCATCCATGAGGACAATGGCTGCTGGATCTTCAATCCGCACCGCTACACGCTTGAAGAGGGCGGCATGAAGCGTACCGACGATGTCCAACTCGCCTTCAAGCGCGAGACCGACCCGCAAGGGCTACTCAACCCCGGCAAGATGATCGCCTGGGAAAACCCCGACTACGACTACCGTTCGAGCAAGTCGTTCCTGTTCAAGGGGCTGCAAAAGGCGGGCTAAGGCAACGCATGAATATCCTCGTCCTTTACGCTCATCCGGTCGAGACCAGCTTCAATGCCGGCCTGCACCGGACGATCGTCGAGCGGCTGAGCGCGGCGGGGCACACGATCGACGATTGCGACCTCTATGCCGAGGATTTCGACCCCAGGCTCACACGGACCGAACGGCTCGGCTACCACGACCAGCGCGGACCGGGCGATGCCGTGGCCGGCTATGTCGAAAGGCTGCAAAGAGCGGAAGCGCTGGTGCTGTCGTTCCCGGTGTGGAACTACGGCTATCCGGCGATCCTGAAAGGCTTTTTCGACCGCGTCTTCCTGCCCGGCGTGTCGTTCAAGCTGGTCGACGGCAAGGTGCAGCCGACGCTGCACAATATAGGCAAGCTGGCCGCCGTCACCACCTATGGCGGCAGCCGCTTCCGGGCCATGCTGATGGGCGATCCACCGCGCAAGGTGGTCAAGCGCATGCTGCGGGCCACCATCAAGCCCGGCGCTCCCGTCTCCTACCTCGCGCATTATTCGATGAACCTGTCGACCGACGAGACGCGCAACGCCTTCACGGCGAAGGTCGCGGCCAGCATGGATCAATTCTGATGCGCGTGCTGGTGGTCTATTGCCATCCGGTGCCCGAGAGTTTTTGCGCCTCGATCCGCGACAGCGTCATCGAGGTGCTGACGGCGAGGGGCTGGGAGGTACGTCTGCTCGACCTCTATGCCGAGAATTTCAATCCGGTGATGAGCTGCGAGGAGCGGCGTTTCTACAACGAGCGCGCGCCACAGGATCCGGCACTGAGGCCACATTTCGATCATCTGATGTGGGCCGAGGCTATCCTGTTCGTCTATCCGACCTGGTGGTACGGGCTGCCGGCGATGCTGAAGGGCTGGCTCGACCGGGTGTGGGCGACCGATGTTGCCTTCAAGCTGCCGGCCGGCAAAGGGCGGATCAAGTCGCTGATGACGCATGTCACCAAGGTCGGCGTGATCACCACCTGCGGCGCACCGACCTGGTGGAGCGTCGTCGTCGGCCAACCCGGCCGCAAGACCATCCTGCGCGGCATGCGCGCGCTCTGCGCCCCGCGCTGCCGGACGCTCTTTCTGGCGCACTATCTGATGGATGCCTCGACCCCGAAAAGCCGGGCGGCGTTTTTGGCGAAGGTGCGCGCGAAGCTGGAGCGGTTTTGAAGTGCGTCGCTTTCCCTTCTCCCACAAGGGGAGAAGGGGAATAGCGCTACATTCTGACCCTTTCGGCTTTCGGGTCATACATCGGCTTCAGCGAGGCTTCAGCCGCAAAACGCTCGCCGGCGATCTCAACCTCGTAGGACGAGGCCAGCACGTCCGCCTCGCTCTCGCCCTTGCACGGCACATAGCCGAGGCCGATGGCGCCGCCGAGATGGTGGCCATAATTGCCCGATGTGATCGGGCCGACGATCCTGCCGTCGCGCAAGATCGCCTCATTGTGGAAGAGCAGGGGCTGCGGGTCCTTCAGACGGAACTGCACCAGCCGGCGTGACAGGCCGGCTTCCTTCTTCCGCAGCACCGCGTCGCGGCCGATGAAGCCGCTTTTGGCCGTCTTGACGGCGAAGCCGAGGCCGGCTTCCAACACATTGTCCTCGTCGGTGATGTCGTGGCCGAAATGGCGGAACGCTTTTTCGATGCGGCAGGAATCGAGCGTATGCAGACCGCACAGTTTCAGGCCGACATCGGCGCCGGCATCGGCTATCGCCTCGAAGACGTGGGCTGCCTGCTCTGTCGAGACATAGAGCTCCCAGCCGAGCTCGCCGACATAGGTGACGCGGTGGGCGCGGGCGAGGCCCATGCCGATCTCGATCTCCTGGAACGTGCCGAAGGGGTTCGCCTCGTTGGAGAAGTCGTTCGGGCTCACCTTCTGGATCAGCTTTCGCGAGTCCGGCCCCATCAGGCAAAGCACGGCCTCGGCCGCGGTCACGTCGGTGATGACGACGAACTCGTCGGCGACGTGGCGCCTCAGCCAGGCGAGGTCGCGCTGCAAGGTGGCGCCGGGCACGACGAGGAAGTAAGCCGTGTCCGACAGGCGCGACACGGTTAGATCGCTCTCGATGCCGCCCTTGGCGTTGAGCATCTGCGTGTAGACGATCCTACCCGGCGCGACGTCCATGTCGTTGGCGCAGAGCCGCTGCAGGAAGGCGCAGGCATCGCGGCCCTCGACCCGGATCTTGCCGAACGAGGTCATGTCGAACAGGCCGACGCCGTTGCGGACGGCGAGGTGCTCTTCGCGCTGGTTGTCGAACCAGTTCTGCCGCTTCCACGAATAGCGGTACTCGCGCTCCTGGCCGTCACGCGCGAACCAGTTGGCGCGCTCCCAGCCGGCGACCTCGCCGAACACGGCGCCGCGCGCCTTCAGATGCTCATGCAGAGGCGAGCGGCGGACGCCGCGCGACGTCGCCATCTGGCGGTAGGGGAAATGGTCGGCATAGAGCAGACCGAGCGTTTCGGAGACGCGCTCCTTGAGATAGCGCCGGTTCTTCTGGAACGGCTGGGCGCGGCGGATATCGACCTCCCACAGGTCGAAGGGCGCTTCACCATCGTTGATCCATTGCGCCAGCGCCATGCCGGCGCCGCCGGACGAGACGATGCCGATCGAATTGTAGCCGGTCGCCATCCAGTAGCCTGACAGCTCCGGCGCCTCGCCGAGATAGTAGCGGTCGTCCGGCGTGAAACTTTCGGGGCCGTTGAAGAAGGTATGGATTCCGGCGGTGCCCAGCATCGGCATGCGGTTGACGCCCATTTCGAGGATGGGCTCGAAATGGTCCATGTCCTCGGGCAGCTGGTCGAAGCAGAAATCCTCGCGAATGCCCTCCATGCCCCAAGGTTTCGCCACGGGCTCGAAAGCGCCGAGCATCATCTTGCCGGCGTCTTCCTTGTAGTAGGCGCACTCGTCCGGCACGCGCAGCACCGGCAGGCGGGTCAGTCCTGGGATCGGCTCGGTGACGAGGTAGAAATGCTCGCAGGCGTGCAGCGGGATGGTGACGCCGTTCTGGCGTCCGAGCTCGCGCGCCCACATGCCGGCGCAGTTGACGACGATGTCGGTCTCGATCGTGCCTTGCTCTTCGCCCTGTGCCCAGGATACGCCGGAGACACGGCCGTTCTTGGTGTGGACCTTGGTGACCTTGACGTTTTCGATGATGGCGGCACCCCGCTGGCGCGCGCCCTTGGCAAGCGCCATGGCGATGTTGGCCGGGTCACACTGGCCATCGAGCGGCAAATGCACGGCGCCGACCACATCGGACACATTGAGATGCGGATACATCTGCTTGACTTCGCTCGGCGAAATCTCGCGCACGTCGACATCGAAGGCGCGGGCCAGCGAGGCCTGCCGGTAGATCTCGTGCTTGCGCTCCTCGGTCAACGCCACGGTGATCGAGCCGACCTGGCGCATGCCGGTGCCGACATCGGTCTCGGCTTCGAGCTTGACGTAGAGGTCGGCAGAATATTTCGCCAGACGGGTCATGTTCTGCGAGGCACGCAGCTGGCCGATCAGGCCGGCGGCATGCCAGGTCGTGCCGCAGGTGAGTTGCTTGCGTTCGAGCAGCACGATGTCGGTCCAGCCGAGCTTGGCCAGGTGATAGGCGACCGAGCAGCCGGAGACGCCGCCGCCGATGATGACGGCGCGGGCTTTGCTGGGAATGCTTTTACTCATGCGGCCTCGCGGCGGTAGGCGGAAGCGAAGCGGCGCAGGCGAAGCGCTGCCTCCTTGAGGATGGGCTCGGGCTGGCAGAGGCTGACGCGGATGTGTCCGGCGGCAGCCTCGCCGAAGCTCGCACCCGGCATGACGCCGACCCTTTCCTTGTCGAGCAGTGCCCAGGCGAACTTCTCGTCGTCAGGCTCGATCGCCGAAACGTCGAGCATGACATACATGCCGCCCTCGGAGCCGCGCACGGTGACGTCGTTCATGCCGCGGATCGCTTCGAGGAACAGCGTGCGCCGCCCGGCATAGCGCTCGGCGATCTCCTTGACGCCATAGCCATTCTCGAGCGCTTCGGCGCAGGCGATCGAGATGAAGGCCGGCAGGCCGTAGGTCGTCACCAGGTTGAGGTTGATGAGCAGCGCGATCATTTCCCTGGGGCCGGTCAGCCAGCCCATGCGCCAGCCGGTCATGCCGTGGCTCTTCGACATCGAATTGATGACCAGCGTGCGCTCCGCCATGCCGGGCAGGGAACGCGGCGAGATGTGCTCGCCGCCACCCAGCGTCCAGTAGACCTCATCCGACAGCAGCCAGAGATCATGCTCCCGGCAGACTTTGGCCACGTCCTCCAGCCGCTCGCGCGAATAGACGGCGCCGGTCGGGTTGTTCGGCGTGTTGATCAGAATGGCGCGGGTGTTGGCCTTGAGTGCGGCGCGGATCATGTCGGCGCGTGGCTGGAAGCCGTCCTCGGCCGGCGTCTCGACAACGGTGAAGTCGGCGCCGGCGGCGCTGAAGGTATTGGGATAAGTGGCGTAATAGGGCGCGACGACGATGGCATGGTCGCCGGGGTCGAGCACGGCCTGCACGGCGGCATAAAGCGCCGCCTGTCCGCCTGGTGTGGCGATGACCTGGTCGGGCTCCGTGGCGACGCCGGCGCAGGCGGTGGAGGTCGCCGCCATCGCCTTGCGCAGGCGCGGCAGGCCGGGCAGCGGCGTGTAGTGGTGGTTGCTGGCGCGAACCGCCGTCACGCAGGCCTCAATGGTTTCCGAAGGCGTGTCGAAGTCGTGGTCGCCGACCGACAGCATGATGATGTCCTCGCCGGCCTGCTTGCGAGTCCAGGCGGCGAAATGCACCTCCCAGCCGTCCTTGCCCGAAGGCACGATGCCGGCAATGCGCGATGAGGGTCTGGGCATCATTGAACTCCCGAGATTCTGTGACCGGCCCGCTCGAGCCGGTCGCGCAGGGCGGCGATATGGGCGGGGCCGACCTCGCAGCAGCCGCCGACGATATGGGCGCCGGCCTCGACCCAACCGATGGCCTGGCCGGCATAGGCCTCGGGGTCGAGGTCGTGGCGGGCATGCAGCACGTCGACCGTGCCGCCATGCTTCAGCGCCTCGACCGCGGTGAAGCCGTTGGCATAGGCGCCGACCGGACCGCCAAGCGCGATCAGTTCGGGCAGTGCGGCGCTGACGGCTTCCGGCCGGCAGCAATTGACCAGCCTGGCCGCGACCGGCAGGTCACCGAGCGCGGCCGACGCGGCGGCTATCGCTTCGCCGCTGCGCAGGCGCGGTGTGCCGTGGTCCGCGAGCGTCCACGACACCCAGACGGGTTTGCCGCTTTCGCTCGCCGCCGTGACGGCGGCGCGCGCCTCGTCGGCCGAGGCCATGGTCTCGCACAGGAAGAGGTCGACGCCATCGGCCTGCTCGGCGACGATGCGGCGATAGGTATCGAGTGTCTCCTCGAAGGAGATGGTCAGCGCCGGCGCGTAGCTGCCGAACAGAGGCGACAGGCAGCCGGCGATTGCCGCATCGCCGGCTTGTTCGCAAGCTTGCCTGGCGAGTTCAATGCCGCGCGCCTGAAGCGGCTTGAACAGGTCTTCCGCACCCTCGCGCGCCAGGCGCTCCGGCGTCGCGGAATAGGTGTTGATGGTGATGACGCGGGCGCCCGCCTGGATGAACTCCGCATGCAGGTCGCGCACCAGATCCGGTTCGTCGATCAGCACCCTGGCCGACCACAGTGGCGTCGGCTCGGATTTGCTGCGTCGGACCAGTTCCTGGCCCATGCCGCCGTCGGTGAGGATTACGGACTTCATGCCCTTAGTCTTTCATTCTTCGGATCCCAGAGCGGCTCGTCCTTCTGCACCACCGCCTTGAAGCGGTCGCCGAAGATCTCGACCTCCACCGGGGTGCCCGGCTCGGCGAGGTCGGCGCGCAGCATGCCGAGTGCGATCGATTTGTCGATGCGATGACCCCAGCCGCCCGACGTCGTCTCGCCGACGATCCTGCCGTCATGCCAGAGCGTCGACATATAGGGCGCGTCGCAATCACCGGGGTCCTCGACGACCAAAGTGACAAAGCGCTTCTTCACGCCCTGCTGCTTTTCGTTGAGCAGTGCCGCCTTGCCGCAGAAGTCAGGCTTGTCCCATTTGACGAAGCGCTCCAGCCCACCCTGCAGGATCGAATAGTCGGTCGAAAGATCGCCCTTCCAGGCGCGGTAGCCTTTTTCGAGCCGGAGCGAATCCAGCGCATACATGCCGAACGGCTTCAGCCCGTGGTTTTGTCCGGCGGAGCAGACGGCATCGAAGACCGTTGCCGTATCGGCGACCTTGGTGTGGATCTCCCAGCCGAGCTCGCCGGCGAAGGAGACACGCACCAGCTTCGCCCAGCGCCCGGCGATCGTCGTTTCCTGATGCGTCAGCCAGGGAAGCGTAAGATCGGCGTGGCAGCCCTCGGCAAGGATCTTGCGCGAGTTCGGGCCGGCGAGGATCTGGGTGGAATACGCCTCGGTGCGGTCGGTCACGGTGAAGGCCGCGTCCACCGGCATGCGTGACTTCAGCCATTCGAAATCGTGCCATTGCGCCACCGCGGCGGTGATCAGCGTCATCTGCTCCTCGCCGTGGCGCACGACCGACATTTCGGTGACGATGCGGCCCTTGTCGTCGGAGAAATAGACAAGGCCGATGCGGCCGGATTTTGGCACCAGGCCGGTGACCTGCAGCGCCAGCCAGTCGGCGGCGCCCGGACCTTCGAGGTTGAAGCGCGAGAAGCCGGGCAGGTCGAGGATGCCGGCGGCATCGCGCACCGCCAGGCATTCCTCGCGCACGCGGTGCTGCCACGGCCCGTCGCGGCGGAAGGTGAGGGTGGATTCCTCCGAGGTGTCGTCGCCCGGCTTGGCGTACCAGGTGGCGCGTTCCCAGCCATTATAGGCGTCGAACCGGCCGCCAAGTGCCTTGATGCGATCATGCAGCGGAGACAGTTTGCGGTTGCGACCCTCCGGCCAGGCATGGCGCGGGAACTGGATGGCATACTCGTTGCCGTAGATCTCCATGCCCTTGGCGACGCAATAATCGGGCGCCGAGGCAAAGCTGGTGAAGCGGCGCGGATCGCAGGACCACATGTCCCATTCGGTCTGACCTTGTGTGACCCACTCGGCCAGCACCTTGCCGGCGCCGCCGCCCTGGGCGATGCCGAAGGTGAAGACGCAGGCCTCGAAGGCGTTCGGCACGCCAGGCATCGGCCCGATCAGCGGGTTGCCGTCCGGCGCGTAGGGGATCGGCCCGTTGATCACCTTGGAGAGGCCGGCGGTGCCGAGGATCGGCACGCGCGCGACGGCGTCGGCGAGGTAGTGCTCCAGCCGGTCGAGGTCGTCGGGGAAGAGCTGGAAGGAAAAATCCTCCGGCATCGGATCGTTGTGGGTCGCCCAATGCGCGCGGCAATTGCGCTCATAAGGGCCGAGATTCATGCCGGTCTTTTCCTGGCGCAGGTAGTAGGAGGTGTCGACGTCGCGCAGCAGCGGCAGTTTCTTGCCCTGTTCCTTGGACCAGGCGGCAAGCTCGGGGATTTCCTCGAACAATATGTACTGATGGCTCATCACCATCATCGGCACTTCGCGGCCAAACATTTTTCCAACCTCGGCGGCGCGATAGCCGGCGGCGTTCACGACGATCTCGCAGCGGATTTCGCCTTGCGGTGTCGCGACCACCCATTCGTCGTTCTCACGACGAACACCGGTGACCGGGCAGAAGCGGATGATTTTTGCCCCCATGTCGCGAGCGCCCTTGGCGAGCGCCTGGGTCAGCTGGGCCGGATCAATGTCGCCGTCGCTCGGGTCGTAGAGCGCGCCTTTCAACTCATGCGTTTCAATGAAGGGATAGCGGCGCTTGATCTCGTCCAGCCCGACGACGTCGATGTCCATGCCCTGGTAGCGGCCCATGCCCTTGGCGCGCTGGAACTCCTGCATGCGCTCTTTCGTGTGGGCGAGCCTGAGCGAGCCGGTGACGTGGTAGTTCATCGGATAGTCGACCGCGTCGGCGAGGCCGCGATAAAGCTCGGTCGAATAGCGCTGCATGTTCATCAGCGACCAAGACGAGGAGAAGGTCGGCACGTTGCCGGCGGCATGCCAGGTCGAGCCGGAGGTCAGCTCGTTCTTTTCCAGGAGCACGCAATCGGTCCAGCCCGCCTTGCAAAGGTGGTAGAGCGAGGAGGCGCCGACGACACCGCCTCCGATGATCACCACGCGTGCCGTGGTCGGCAAACCGGCCATGCTTCTTCCCTTTCAATCAGTAGACAGGCGGCGACACCACCCAGATGACCACCGCCGGCTCGGTACCCGGATTGCGCCAGCGGAACGGCTTGCCCTCGAAGCGGAACGAGTCGCCTTCGCCGAGCCGGTGCCAGGCGCCGGCAATCTCGATCTCGAAAACTCCCGACACGACATAGCCGGCTTCTTCGGTCGGACGGCGCGCCTCGGCCTTCAGTTCGGCGCCCGGCGCGAAGACCGAGCGAAGCATCTCGAAGCTACCGCCGAGATCGGGCGACAGAAGCTCCTCCACAAGTCCGGATTCGCTTGTGCCAAGCGAGCGGCGGCTGCCGGCGCGCACGACCACGCCGCGCTCCTTCTCGACGGGCACGTCATGGCTGAAGAACAGGCTGATCGGCACGCCGAACAGGTCGGCGAAAGCCCTGAGGTCGCCGAGCGAAGGGACCGACAGGCCGCGCTCGACCTGGCTGACCCAGCCGACGGAGCGGCCGAGTTTCATGCCGATCTCGGCCAGCGTCAGCCCGCGCGCCTTGCGCAGCGCACGGATGTCGCCGGCCAGCAACCGCTCGCCATTGTCCTGTTCCGGCCTGGGAGCGGTTGAGACCATCGGCCTTCCGATGAAAAATTGCAGATAAATTTCATGAGAGGGCAACTGCATGAAAAAATCAAGGGGATTTTCATAGCCCCACAAGATTTGCTTGCGCGTTTTTTGCGGTTCATGCAAAGGCTCGGCGACGAACGGCGAATGGGGACGTCCGGTCGGGGACCAGGTTTCAAGGAGTCTGTGCGTGGTCCTTCGCGGGAGCCGGTTTCGGTTCCCGGTCACGCGCAAAGGGACGACCCATGCTGGAAAACAACAGCCGGATTGCCAAGGATGCGGCGATCGTCGACGAGGCGATCACGTCGCGCCGCTCGGTGCGCGCCTTCCTGCCGGACATGGTCGACGACGAGACGGTCCGCGACATCCTTTCCGTTGCCTCGCGCGCGCCTTCGGGCACCAATATGCAGCCGTGGCGGGTCTATGTGACCAAGGGCGAGGTCAAGCAGCGCATCTCCGACGCCATCCTCAGTTCCGGCATCCGCGCCGAAAAGGCCGAATGGGACGAGTACCGCTACTATCCAGACCAGTTCTTCGAGCCCTATCTCACCCGTCGCCGGGCGAATGGCTTCGGTCTCTATGGCGCCCTCGGCATCGGCCGGCGCGAGGTCGACAGGATGCGGGCGCAGCACGACCGCAACTTCGTCTTCTTCGATGCGCCCGTCGGTATGATCTTCACCGTCGACCGCCGGCTGAACAAGGGATCGTGGATCGACTACGGTATGTTCCTGCAAAACATCATGGTGGCGGCGCGGGGCAGGGGCCTGCATACCTGTCCGCAGGCGGCCTTCGCGCCCTACCATCGGCAGATCCGCCCGGTGCTCAACATCCCAGACGAGGAGATCGTCGTCTGCGGCATGGCGCTGGGCTACGAGGACAAGTCCAAGCCCGAGAACGAGTTCCGCACCGACCGCGCGCCGCTGGAAGACTGGGTTACGTTCAGCGAGTAAGGGTCGCCTGCTCGAGCCCCCGGCCTACTCGGTGTTCATATGCGCGCCGTGGCCGCTGACATGGGCGCCGTCCTGCGGTGTCAGCCGCAGATACGCAAACAGTGCGCAGAGCGTGATCAGGCCCTCGATCAAGAACAGGATGCGGAAGTCGTTGACGCTGGCCTGGCTGCCGCCGGCGAGCAGCGACAACAACGCCGCTGCCAGGCCGACGCTGATCGCCACCGCAAGCTGCCAGAGGATGTAATAGAGCGCGCTGAAGCGGGCGAACTGCTCCGGCGCGATATCCGAATAGGAAAGGTTCCCGGTTGAAGCCCATTGCACCGAGCGGAAGACGCCGAAGGTGAAAATGTAGGCGAGCACGATCCATGCTGGCAGGCTTGCCTGCATCAGGGCGAAGCCCGCGACAAGGCAGGCGACGATGGGCGTGTTGGTGACCAGCACGCGCCTGAAGCCGAAACGGTTCAGGATGCGGGGCATGAAGAAGCGCATCAGAAGCGAGCCGATCGCGGCGATGAAGGTCAGCGATCCGGCCTGCACCGCGCTCATGCCGAAGCCGAGCTGGAACATCAGCGGCAACAGGAAGACGACCGAACTCAGGCCGATCGTGTCGAGGCCGCCGCCGGTGAGGAAACTGATGCGGAAGGTGCGGATGCGCAAGAGGTTGAGGTCAAGCAGCGGGTTGCGGGTGCGCAGGCAATAGAGGGCCGCGACTGTGAGGATGGCGATCGCCAGTCCGAGCTCGGCGGCGATGATGCCGGCGGCGGCATCCTTCGCGGCGAGCGAATCCATGCCGAAGACAAGCAGCGCCATGCCACTGCCAACCAGCAGGAAGCCCGGAAAGTCGAACGGCGTGCGGACCGGCTTGGTCGTCGAGGGAAACAGCGAGGCAGCCAGCAGCGCCGCGGTCAGCGCGATCGGGATGTTGATGTAGAAGATCCAGCGCCACGACACGTAAGTGGTGAGCGCGCCGCCCACCAGCGGCCCGACCAATGGTCCCGACTGGCCGGCGAGCGAGATGTACATGTTGATCTTGAGCGTGCGGTCACGCGGGAAGCTCGACAGGATCACCACCTGGCCGAGCGTGCCCGTCAGCGCGCCGCCGAAACCCTGCAGGGCCCGCGAGGCGACGAGCATCCAGATGTTTTCCGACAGGCCGCAGAGCGCCGATGCGCTGGCGAAGACGAGCAGGGCAAAGCAATAGACGTTGCGCAGGCCGAAGCGGTCCGCCGCCCAGCCGCCGAGCGGCATCGAGATGATCAGGCTGGCGACATAGACGGTGATCAGAAGGCCGAGCTGGCTTGGCGGGCGGGCGAGGCTTTCGCCGATGCCGGGCAGCGCGGTCACCACGACATTCTGGTCGAGGCTAGTCATGAAGACGCCGCAGGCGACCGTCGCCGGCAACAGCATCGACGCCTCGCCCGCCGATGCAAAGCGGGTCGTGGCCGTCGCCGAAGTCTCTGCAGTCATGGGAGGATATGGTCGAACTGGTTGCCTGGACGGGCACCTGCTGCGGCAAAGGCCCGTGATTGCCTATCTATCGGCCCGGCTGGCCCAGGCCTCAAGCAGCAGTTGTGGCCGTCCGTAGTGCCAGCCAGCGCTACTGCACCTCGTAGCCGACTTCCTCGCTGGCGTGGCACAGCGCCTTCCAGAAGGAGCGGGCGAAGGAGCGGAAGACATAGATGTCGAACTGATCGGCGCCGGTGCGCTGGATCTGCGCGAACACGTCGTGATGGGTGGTCGAGCGGCCGGCGCCGACCGGGAAGGCCGGCAGGGCGAAATCGATGGCGAAGAACTTCGCCAGCACCCATTCGGCCTTGGGGCCGGCGATGCGGATGGCGGTGCGGCCATGCGACAGGTCGGTGACGGTGCCTATGTCCGGCGTGATGACGCCGCTGAACGCGGCCGCAAGGCCCTCGGCGTCGTCGACAACGGTGAACTTGCCGGGCGCGAAGCCGAATGCCGATCTGGCGCCGCTGGTGACGCCGCCGCCGGCGCCGTCGGGCAGGGCAAGGCCAGCAACCTTGTATATGCCCGACATAAGCCGCTTCTCCTCGCCCGGCCATGCTGCGAGCTGCAGGATCGAGCCCGGCCGCGTCTCGGACAGGATGACATCGACGCCATGTTCGAAATTGCCGTGCGAGCCCGCGTGGTACTCCGGCTCGAGCGGAGATTGACGTTCAACCATGCATGCGGCTCCCGTCCGGGTCGTAGAAGTGGTTGGAGACGATCTCGATCGGCCCGAAGCGGTTGCGCAGCGGGTCGGAGACGAATGCGCGCGTGCCACGCCTGGCCTTGCCGGCCTTGACCAGCGCCAGCGCGATATGCTTGCCGAGCGCCGGCGAATAGCAGCAGGCGGTGATGTGGCCGATCGAATCGTGCGGACTGGCTTCGTCCAGTTCCTCGACGATGTGCGCGCCGCCGTTGAACGGGCGATTGTCGAGCGAGACCAGGCCGACCAGTTGCAGCCGGTCCGACGCGATCAGGCCCTCGCGATCCATCATGGCCGAGCCGATGAAGGGCTTCTTCTTCGACAGCATCCAGTCGAGGTGCAGGTCGCGCGCCGTGGTGCGGCCGTCGATCTCGGCGCCGGTGACATGGCCCTTCTCGATGCGCATCGTGCCCAGAGCCTCGAGCCCGTAGGTGACCAGGCCGAACGGCCTGCCGGCCGCGATCAGCGCCTCCCAGACGTGGGTGCCGTAGCCGGCGCCGGAATAGACCTCGAAGGCCATTTCACCGGAGAAGGAGAGACGGCAGATCATCACCGGGACGCCCGCGATCTGCCCATGGACGATGCCCATGAAGGGCAGGGTGGCGTTGTCGACGGCGGTTCCGGTGACGCAGGCCGCAAGGATGGCTCTCGCCTTCGGCCCGCCGATGGCGGCGCCCGCCCATTCGTCGGTGACCGAGGTGACGGTGACCTTCAGCTCCGGCCAGATGACGTCGAGGAAATATTCCAGATGCTGCATCACCTTGCCGGCGTTGGCGGTGGTGGTGGTCATCAGGAAATCCTGCTCGCCGAGCCGCCAGGTGGTGCCGTCGTCGAAAGCAAGGCCATCCTCGCGCAGCATCAGGCCGTAGCGGGCCTTGCCGACGGCGAGCGTCGAAAACATGTTGGTGTAGACGCGGTCGAGGAATTCCGCCGCGTCCGGTCCCTGCACGGCGATCTTGCCCAGCGTCGAGACGTCGACGATGCCGGCGCTCTCGCGCGTGGCCTTGGCTTCGCGGACATAGGCCTGCTCGACCGTCTCGCCGGCAAGGCCGTAGATCATCGGCCGGTACCAGAGGCCCGCCGCATACATCCTCGCGCCATTGGCGATGTGCCAGTCATGCATCGGCGTCAGTCGCTCCGGCTTGAGGTCGCCGAACCGCTCGGCCGCCAGCGAGCCGATCGACACCGCCGTGTAGGGCGGGCGGAAGCGCGTCGTGCCAACGTCGGGGATCGGCTTGCCGAGCGCCTCGGCCATAATGGCGAGGCCCGGCACGTTCGAACTCTTGCCCTGGTCGGTGGCCATGCCAAGCGTGGTGTAGCGCTTGAGATGCTCGACCGAGACGAAGCCCTCGCGATGCGCCAGCCGCACGTCTTCGGCCGTCACGTCGTGCTGGAAATCGACGAAGCTCTTGCCTTTCGCCTTGATCTCGAACACCGGCGCCGGGTCTGGCTCGCCGGGCGCGGCTTCGACGTCCGGCAAGGCCGCCGGCGCATCTGTGCCGCCGGCTGCGGCGACGCCGGCGGTGCGGCCTTCGGCGATGGCCTCCGCGGTCGAGAAACTGCCAGTGAAGGCGCCGGCGCCGATCCAGCGTTGCGTCGGCTTCGGCGGCAGGAAGGCCTGCCTGGCCGGGTCCCACTCAGCCTTCGCGCCGGCCTGGCTGGCGAGGTGGATCGTCGGCGACCAGCCGCCCGACATCAGCAGGCAGTCGGCGTGGATGCTGCGCGCGTCGCCGGCGAGCGCGCCGCTCAGCATGTCGAAGCGCTGCACCTTGAGGCCGGACAGCGCCTTGCCACCCTCGGTGGCGACCACGGCATGGCCGGACAGGATCTCCGCCTCGGCCTCGGTGGCCAGTCGGCGCATTTCGTCCGACAGGTCGGGGCGGACGTCGACGATGGCGACGATCGCGGCCCCTGCCTTCCTCAGTGCCAGGGCCGAACGGTAGGCGCTGTCATTGTTGGTGAACAGGGCAATCCTCTCGCCGGGCAGCACGCCATATTCGTTGGCGTAGCGCTCCGCGGCATGCGCCAGCATGACGCCCGGCCGGTCATTGCCGGGGAAAACCAGTGGCCGTTCGAAGGAGCCGGTGGCAAGCACCACCGTTTTGGCGCGGATCGCCCAGTATCGATGGCGCGGCTCGCCCTTGGCCGGGCTCTCCTTGTGGTCGCTGACCCGCTCGAGCGCGGCAAGCGTGTTGCCGTCATAATAGCCCCAGACCGTGGTGCGCGGCAAAAGCCGCACATTGTCGTTGCCTTCGAGCTGGCCGGCGACGCGCGCCGCCCAGTCGGCCGCCGGCATGCCGTCGATCGTCTCGCCGGACCAGTTGGCCGAGCCGCCGAAACGTGGATCCAACTCGGCAAGGATGACGCGCGCGCCCTGGTCGGCGGCCGCCTTCGCGGCCGTCAGCCCGGCCGGGCCGGAGCCGACCACCAGCACGTCGCAGAAGGCGTTCATGCGCTCGTAGCGCGACGTATCGGCGGCGGTGCCAGCCCTGCCCAGACCGGCGGCGCGGCGGATGAAATGCTCGCAGAACATCCAGAAGCGGGTGCCCTTCAGCGGGCCGATCGCCGGCCCCATGAAGGTCTTGTAGTAGAAGCCGGCCGACAGGAGTTTGCCGCCGAGCTGATTGACCGCGCTGACGTCCCAGGCGAGCGAGGGGAAACGGTTCTGGCTAACGGCGGTGAGCCCGTCATAGATCTCGACCATCGTGGCCGCGATGTTCGGTTCGCGGACCTCGCCGCGCAGCACCGTCACCAGCGCGTTCGGTTCCTCGACGCCGGCGGTGAGCACGCCGCGCGGGCGATGGTACTTGAACGAGCGGCCGAACAGCGTCACGCCGTTGGCGAGCAGCGCCGAGGCCAGCGTATCGCCGGCATGGCCGGTATAGGACACACCGTCGAAGGTGAAGCGGATGGTGCGCAGCCGGTCGGTCCGGCCGCCGGTCTCGGCGCGACGCGGGCTCACGACTTGGCCTCCGTCCTGTGCCGGGTGGCGGATTTGTGGCCGCCATGCGCGAAGGCCGTGCTGGAAATTTCATGCGTCAGCGTGTTGCGCACGACCCTGACATGGGCGCGGCAGCCGCCGGAATGTTGCCAGATCTCATTATGGTCGCCGGCCGGGTTCAGCCGGTCGTAGACATAGGCGTTCCAGGCGTCGAGGTCCTGCGAGTTGGGTTGCGGGCGCTGGCGGTTGCCGTCGCCCTGGTAGGTGAACTCGATGACGTCGCGCGGGCCGCAATAGGGACATGTGATAAGCATCTTGTTTCAACCCTAATGCAGCCGAGGCGTCGCGCCCTGGCCTTTGTCGTCGATGACGAGGCCACGATAGAAGCGGTCGAGCGTGAAGGGCGCGTTGAGCTCGTGCGGCTCGTCCTTGGCGATGGTCCAGGCAAAGCACAAGCCGGAGGCCGGCGTCGCCTTGAAGCCGCCGTAGCACCAGCCGCAATTGAGATACATGCCAGGCAGCGGGCCGGCGGTGATGATCGGCGAGCCGTCCATTGTCATGTCGCAGAGACCGCCCCAGGAGCGCAGCATGCGCACGCGCGCCAGGCCGGGGAACAGCGCCAGCATCTCGCTCATCACCTCATCGACGATCGGCAGACTGCCGCGCTGGGCATAGCTGTTGTAGCCGTCGAGGTCGCCGCCATAGACCAGGCCGCCCTTGTCGGACTGCGAGATGTAGAAGTGGCCCATGCCGAAGGTCAGGATGGTGTCGATGATCGGCTTCAGCGATTCCGACACGAAGGCCTGCAGCACATGGCTCTCGATCGGCATCTTGTCGATGCCGGCCAGCTGCATGACGCGGCCGGTGCTGCCGGCAACGGCGAGCGCCACCTTCTTGGCCCGGATCTCGCCGCGCGTCGTCGACACGCCGGTGATGCGGTCGCCGTCGCGCAGGAAGCCGGTGACCTCGCAATTCTCGACGATGTCGACGCCGCGCCGGTCGGCACCGCGCGCATAGCCCCAGGCCACCGCATCGTGGCGGGCGCTGCCGGCGCGCCGCTGCATCAGGCCGCCAATGACAGGGAACCGCGCCGAGCCGGAAACGTCGAGCGCCGGCACGAGCCGCTTGATCTGGTCGACGGTCATCAGCTCGGCATCGACGCCGAGATGGCGCATGGCGTTGCCGCGCCTGGCATAGTCGTCGAACTGGGCGGGCGTATGCGCCAGGTTCAGACAGCCGCGCTGCGAGAACATGACGTTGTAGTTCAGGTCGTGCGAGAGGTTTTCCCAAAGCTTCATCGAATGCTCGTAGAAGCGGGTGTTGGAAGGCAAAAGGTAGTTCGAGCGCACCGCGGTGGTGTTGCGGCCGACATTGCCTGAGCCCAGCCAGCCCTTCTCCAGCACCGCGACATTGGTGATGCCGTGCTCCTTGGCGAGGTAGTAGGCGGTCGACAGGCCGTGCCCGCCACCGCCGATGACGATCACGTCGTAGGATGCCTTCGGGTCCGGCTTGCGCCAGGCCGGCTTCCAGTCCTTGTTGCCGCTGAGCGCGTTCTTGAGGAGCGAAAAGGCCGAATATTCCGCCATGTTTCATGTCGTCCGGTTTGTGCGATGCGGCAGACTATAGAGCAGGCGGCGGGCGCAAAGCCAAGATTGCGCCATCGCTTTTCGACTGGCCGACTTCCACTTGCCTGACCGGGGACGGCTTGCCGCGGGGTATGGCGGTCTTTATCAAGAACGAAATTTTCGAAGTCTTTTCGGCAGCGAGTCGCCATCAACGTCATGTTCTTCCGATTGCTTCGCCTGATCCTGGTTCTGATGCTCGCCGTTTGCGCGCAGCCTTCGCTCGATGCAATGGCGCAGGCGATCGGCCAGGGTTCGGCGCAACTGATCGCCGACCAGCAGAAGGTCGTCCAGGATCTGACGGCCAAGACCGATGGTCTCGAAAAGAAGGTCGCCGACGACGCCGAGGACGACGCGGCACTTGTCGACATCCGCCTGCAGCTCGAGGATCTGTCGCGGGCGGCGCTGAACAGCGCACTGGCCTTCCGCTCGCGCCTTGCCGACATCAACAATCGGATCGACGTGCTTGGCCCGCCGCCGGCGCAGGGGCAGCCGCAGGAGCCGGCGATCGTCACCAACGAGCGCGGCGCGCTGGCCGCCGAAAAGGCCGAGATCAACGCCGTCATCGCCGGCGCACAAAACCTGTCGATCCGCATCAACGGGCTGATCGACAAGATCGGCGTCATGCGCAGCGACCTTTTCCGCAATTTCCTTGCCAAACGCTACGAACTGACGGACGCGCTCAGTCCGCAGGCCTTTTCCGATGCGCACGAGCAATTCACCGGCCTTTACAAGGCCGTCTCGTCCTGGCTGACCTTCGCCTTCAAATTCAAACTCCAGGCCGTCCTCGCCGCGGCCCTGATGGCGCTGGGACTGGCGGCGGTGCTGCTGGTCGGCGGGCGGCGCCTGTTCGGGCGCATCTTCGAAGCCGACCCGTCCGTCGAGGAGCCGTCCTATCTCAGCCGGCTTTCCGTGGCGTTCTGGTCGACGCTGCTGCCGTCCGCGGCGCTCGCGGTCTTCCTCGCCTCGACCGTGTTCTTCTTCAACTATTACAATGTGCTGCGCGGCGACATCGGCGTCTTCCTCAATGCGCTGCTCGCCGTCATCGCGGTGGTGTTCTGCGTCAACCGGCTGACCAACGCCGCGCTCGAGCCGCGCCTGCCGAACTGGCGCCTGATCCCGGTCGAGACCGGTCCGGCGCGCTGGCTGGTGCGGCTGACGACGGCGATGGCGGTGGTCATCGGCTTCAACAATTTCCTGTCCGTGGTCAACGACAAGATGGGCTCGCCGCTGTCGCTGACCATCGCGCGCAGCTTCGTTGCGACCATCATCGTCGGCGTCATCCTGATCCTGATGGGTCTGCTGAAGCCGTTCCGGGCGCGCGATGGAACATGGCGCCCGTGGCCGGCCTGGCTTCGCGTCACCGCCATCGCGCTCGGTTTGTTCACCATCGCGGCGGCGCTGCTCGGCTATATCGGCCTTGCGCTGTTCGTCTCGCTGCAGGTGGTGGTCACCGGCACCGTGCTCGTCACCGCCTATATCGGCTTCCTGTCGGCACGGGCGATCGGCGAGGAGGGCGGCTTCGCCGATACGTCGGTCGGTCGCTGGCTGACCGCCAATTCCAGCTATGACGAAACCGCGCTCGACCAGCTCGGCCTCGTCGTCAGCATCGCCATCAACCTGATGATCGTGCTGGTGTTCCTGCCGCTGATCCTGCTGATGTGGGGGTTCCAACCCGGCGACATCCAGGCGTGGGCTTACAAGCTGGCGACGGGCGTCACCATCGGCTCGGTGACGATCTCGTTCACCGGCATCCTTAGCGGCATCGTCGTCTTCGTCATCGGCTATTTCCTGACGCGCTGGTTCCAGGGCTGGCTCGACGGCTCGGTGATGGCGCGCGGCAGGGTCGATACCGGGGTGCGCAACTCGATCCGGCTGGCGGTCGGCTATGCCGGCGTCGCCGTTGCCGGCCTCGTCGGCATCTCGGCGGCCGGCATCGACCTGTCAAACCTGGCACTCGTTGCCGGCGCCCTGTCGCTCGGTATCGGCTTCGGCCTGCAGAATGTGGTGTCGAACTTCGTCTCCGGCCTGATCCTGCTTGCCGAGCGTCCGTTCAAGGTCGGCGACTGGATCGTCGCCGGCGACACCACCGGCACGGTCAAGAAGATCAGCGTGCGCGCCACCGAGATCGAGACGTTCCAGCGGCAGTCGGTGATCCTGCCCAACTCGAACCTGATCAACAACGCGGTCGGCAACTGGACGCACCGCAACAAGCTCGGCCGGATCGACATCAAGGTCGGCGTCGCCTATGGCAGCGACGTCAAGCGGGTGCATGCGCTTCTGCTCGACATCGCGCGCAGCCATCCGCTGGTGCTGAAAAACCCCGAACCGTTCGTGCTGTTCGCCAATTTCGGCACCGCCGCGCTCGAATTCGAGATACGGGTGTTCCTCGCCGACATCCTGAACGGCAACATCGTGCAGAACGACATCCGCTTTGCCATCTTCGATGAGTTCAACAGCGAGCATATCGAAATCCCCTCGACCCCGCGCGCAGTGGTCGAAGCGAAGAAGGCCGAGGCATGGCCGCTCGACGACGACAAGATGGAGGCCGACTTCGCCGAGAAGGAGCAAGCGGAGGCTGAAGCCGCGATCGAGAAGGCGCGCCAGGCGAAGTCGAGGCGCAAAGGCAGCAAACCCGATCCGGATTGAGACTTAGAATTCAGGCAAGACCTGACGGGTGCAAACGGGATCAGAAGCCCAGCCGGTCGATCTCTGCGACGGGATACATTCGTGAGAGGTGATACCGGTTCTGCTCATCGGTATATCCGAGAAGCTTCCCCTCCAGCCACTCCAACTGCGGGCACCAGGCGCCGCGATGCAGAAGTTCGAGAAGCAACCAATAGCTTGCCACCCTCCATTCTTCGCCTTCGAGGGCATAGAAATAATAGTCGATCTTGATCAGGGTCCCGCCCAGTCCTTTCCTTTCAACCGTCCGGACATGCTCGGACAGCTTTCCGTTGGCAACATGAGTTGCGAAGTCTTGATTGGCCAATGCATCGGACTTTTCAAAGCCGTCGATGCGCTCGTGTACGAACACGGCAAAGGGCTTGGTCCCTGCAAGCATCATCTCCAGCTCGCGGTTGGTGTGCTGGGGGTAGGGGTAAGGCTCTTTGCGGTTCATCTGTTTAGTTCCCGTGACAGCCGAGTCAGAACTGGCCGACGCGGCGCATCAACGCTCCGAAAGCCAATTGCGGCATGAATGCGGCATTCAGTTGCGGTTCAGCTTCGATCTCATATAAGCTCGCATGCAAAGGGCGAGAATGCCTTGCAAATGCAACAAGAAGGCGGTGTGGAAACACCGATATTGCAAATGTGGAAGTCTGTCGTCGCCGCCATCGCTTTTCTTGCCGTGGGCGGGTCGGCTTTCGCCGCCAGCGCGGTCAACAAGGACGCCGAAACACGGACGCTGATCGTGACCGAGGGCGGCGGCAAGACGGAGCTGGCGTTGGCCGCCGGCGAAACCGTGGAATTCTGCCCGAACGGCTGTTTCGTCACCTTGCCGAACGGTGACCTTGAAGCCCTTACCGGCTCGGAAACGGTCGAGATCTCGGGCGGCGTCGCCCGCATCAAGTAAACCGGGCAGCATCTCTCGCGAAGGCCGGGCCAAGTGCCCGGCCTTTTATTGTTTCCGGTAGCAGTTGTTTAACAATGACCGGGGAAATACCACGGCACAGCCTGGCCGCAACCTGACGTTTTAACGTTCGCTGCGTCATCTCCCGCTATATCCGATCCGAAGACGCCAAACACGGCGCGAAGGATCAGGCAGGGCAGTAAATCATGGACGCGCGGTCGGACAGGAACGCAATTCCGCTTGCGGTCGATCTCGACGGCACGCTGATTGCAACCGATCTTCTGTGGGAAGGCCTGTTCATCCTTCTCAAGCAGAATCCGCTCTATGTCTTCCTGGTGCCGTTCTGGCTGGCCGGCGGGCCGGCCAGGCTGAAGCAGGAGATCGCGGCCCGCATCGACATCGATCCGGCTTCGCTGCCTTATCGCGAGGCGCTGCTCGATCGGCTCCGCACCGAGCATCGGGAAGGTCGCAAGATCGTGCTGGCGACCGGCACGCCGCGCAAGTTCGCCGAGGCGATCGCCTCGCATCTGGGCATATTCGAGCGCGTCCTGGCAACCGATGGTCCGCACAACATGACCTCAGGCAGGAAACGCGACTCGCTGGTCGCCGCCTATGGCGACGGCGGCTTCGACTATGCGGGCAACAGCCGGCATGACCTCCAGGTCTTCGACGCCGCGCGCAGCGCGATCGTGGTGGCGCCCGACCGCCAGGCCGCGCGCTGGCAGGCCGCGCATGACGCCGAAACGGTCGCGGCGCCGAAGCCGACCTTGAAGACGTTCGTCAAGATGCTGCGCGTGCATCAATGGCTGAAGAATGCGCTGATCGCGGTGCCGATGGTGCTGTCGCACGAGTACTTCAACATCGACATGATCTGGGAATGTGTGCTGGCGTTCATCTCCTTCAGCGCGACGGCTTCCGCCATCTACATCCTCAACGACTTCTTCGACCTCGCGCTCGACCGCAAGCATCCGACCAAGCGCAGCCGCCCCTTCGCCAGCGGCGCGCTGTCGATCCCGTTCGGCTTCGGCGCGATGGTGGCGCTGATCGCCGTCGGCATCGCCGCCGGTCTGTTGCTGCCGATAGAATTCCTTGGCGTGCTCGGCGGCTATATGGTCGTCACCACCGCCTATTCGCTGTCGTTCAAGCGCATGCTCCTGGTCGATGTGCTGACGCTGGCCGGCCTCTACACGATCCGGGTGATGGCGGGTGCCGCGGCTACCGGCGTCGACGTCTCCTTCTGGCTGCTCGCCTTCTCGATCTTCTTCTTCCTGTCGCTGGCTCTGGTGAAGCGCTTCGTCGAATTGCGCACCACCGCCATTCCACCGGGTGAACGCATTGCCGGCCGCGGCTACCGCACCGAGGATCAGGAGATCGTCGCCCAGGCCGGCATGGCCTCCGCCTTCTCCTCGGCCCTAGTGCTCGCGCTCTACATGGACAGCGTCGCAGTGCGCGAACTCTATCCGCATCCATGGGTGATGTGGCCGCTGGCGCCGATCGTGCTCTACCTAACCATGCGTGTCTGGATCCTCGCGCGCCGCGATGAGATGCACGACGATCCGGTCGTCTTCATCATCAGCGACTGGCGCAGCCAGATCGTTGTCGCCATCGGCGCCGCCCTTCTGGTCGCGGGAGGCTGGGGCTGGTGATCAGGGGCGGCGAACGTTTCGGCAGTTTCGGGCTGGCGACGCCTCCGGCACGCCATTCCATACCGGCCGACGATGCCATCGCGCTGCTGAAGAGCGGTGCGGCCAAGCCGGGCTCGCTGCTCGGCTATGGCAATGGCCGTTCCTATGGCGACACCTGCCAGAACAAGGGCGGCTCGGTGGCCGACATGCGGCCGCTCAACCACATCCGCGCCTTCAATGCCGAGACAGGCGTGGTCGAGGCCGATGCCGGCGTGCTTCTGTCCGACATCATCGCCCATGCAGCACCCTACGGCTTCTTCCCGGCGGTGGTTCCCGGCACGCAACTCGTGACGCTCGGCGGGGCGATTGCCAACGACGTCCACGGCAAGAACCATCACCGGCGCGGCACGTTCGGCTGCCATGTCGAATCGCTGACGTTGCTGCGTTCGGACGGCAGGACCTATCGCTGCTCCTCGACGGACAATGCGCGGCTGTTCCGGGCAACCATCGGCGGCATGGGGCTGACCGGGCTGATCCTGTCGGCCTCGATCCGGCTGATGCGGGTGCCCTCGCTCGACATCGTCGAGACGGCGACGCCATTTCGCGATCTCGGCGAATTCTTCGAGCTCGCCGAGGCGGCCGACCAGGCCAATGAATATGCCGTCGCCTGGATCGACCAGCTCGCCCACGGACATGAGCGAGGGCGCGGCTTGCTGTTCACCGGCAACCATGCCGAGCATGGCTCGCACACGGCGACCCGCGCCGGCGCCCGCCTTTCGGTGCCGCTGCAGCCGCCGTTCAATGTGCTCAACCGGCCATTCCTCACCGTCTTCAACGCCGCTTACCGGTGGAAGAAGGGGCGGTCGCCGGCGCCGCGCCAGGTTGGCTACCAGGGCTTCTTCTTTCCGCTCGACGGTGTTGGCGACTGGAACCGGCTCTACGGGCCGAAAGGCCTTTTCCAGCACCAGAGCGTGGTGCCGGAGGAGACCGCGCGGCATGCTGTGCCGGCACTGCTGGAGGCGGTAAGGCGCGCCGGACAAGGGTCGTTCCTCACCGTGCTGAAACGCTTCGGCAAAGTCCGCTCGCCGGCGCTGCTGTCGTTTCCGAGGCCCGGTTACACGCTGACGCTCGACTTCCCCAACCGGGGCGACAAGACACTCAGGCTGCTCTCCGAACTCGACCGCATCACGGTCGAGGCGGGCGGCGCGGTCAACCCCTACAAGGACGCGCGCATGGGCGCCGAGACCTTCGCGGCGTCCTTCCCGGACTGGCAGCGGCTGGAGACGTTGCGCGACCCCGCATTCATGTCCGACTTCTGGGTACGGACGGCAAAGAAATTGGATGAAAGGCGAGGGACGGCAGAGGCGGCGGATTAGGTAGAACTCGAATAAATCATGGTAAACAAAACGTTAAGACCAGGGTTTACTCGAAACAGTCACGTGGTTTCACGAAATTTTTGCAGGTTTGTAGTAGGACCGCTGCGGGGCAGGGTGGCAACATGAAATACATCGTCTTCATTCTCTTCACGGTCATGACCAATGCCGCGGCGCAGCTGATGCTGAAGCAAGGCATGATGTCGCTCGGGCCGATTTCGTTCGAGGGCACCAATCCGCTCCTGAAGCTGCTGCAGATCGTCTTCAGCCCCTGGGTATTCCTCGGGCTCTGCACTTTCGTCATCTCGATGGCCTCGCACCTCTATGTGCTGTCCAAGGTCGAGCTCAGCTTCGCCTATCCGTTCCTCAGCCTTGCCTACGTTGCGGTGGCGGTGTTCGCCTACTTCGTCTTCCGCGAGGACCTCAACGGTTGGCGCATTGCCGGCATCGCCTGCATCTGCGTCGGCACGGTGCTGATCGCCCAGAGTGGCCAGGATTTGGGTGGGCGCGGGCATGAGGACCAGACCGCTTCCATCACACAAGACAAGATCGGCAGCAGCGAGATCGTTCGATGAGACATGTGATTTTCGGCGGCGACGGTTTCGTCGGTCGTCACCTTGCTCCCAAGCTTGTTGCCGACGGCGAAGAGGTCGTTGTCGCCGACATCGTCAAGAGCGATCTGCCGCACTATCGCTCGGCCCGTTTCGTCACATGCGACGTCACCGATCCGGCCTCGGTCGCGGCGGTCGGGCTCAAGGGCGACGACATGGTCTACAACCTTTCGGCGAAGATGCTGTCGCCGATCCAGGTGCGCGCCAAGCGGCACGACTTCTTCTTCCCGGTCAACTTCCACGGCACCGAGCACATCATCAAGGCGATGGACAAGGCCGGCGCGTCGAAGCTCGTCCACTACACGACCGACATGATCTACGGCCATACGGTGACGCTGCCGATGACAGAGGAGCATCCGGTCGCGCCGCTCGGCGAGTACGGCCTGTCGAAGCTGAAGACCGAGGAGCTTGCCGCCGAGTGGCGCAAGCGCGGCATGTCGATCTCGCTGTTCAGGCCGCGCCTGATCATCGGCCCCGGCCGCCTCGGCATTTTGGAAAAACTGTTCAAGCTGATCGACTGGAATTGCCCCGTGCCGATGATCGGCTCGGGCAAAAATCCCTACCAGTTCATCTCGGTGTTCGACTGCGCGGAGGCCGCCCGCGCGGCCTGGAAGGCGGGCGTGCCGAACGAGGCCTACAATCTCGGCTCGCTCAACCCGCCGCCGGTCAAAAAACTGCTCGGCGATCTGATCCGGCATGCCGGCTCGAAATCGATCCTGATCCCTACACCGGGCTGGGCGGTCAAGCGCACGCTCGACCTGCTCGACCTCGTCAACATGCCGATCATGGATCCGGAACAGTATCTTATCGCCGATGAGGAGTGCGTGCTGGACGTGTCCAAGGCCGAGCGTCAGCTCGGCTGGGTACCGCAATATCGCGACGAGGACATGCTGATCGCCGCCTATAGCGAATACCGCGCCAAGAAGGACGGCCATGCCGTCGCCACCGAACATGTGCCCGCCGAATAAGGCGACCAAGGCCAACAGGAGATTTTCGAGATGACCGTCATGGCCAAGCCGGAACACACGGGCACGCGCACGCTGGTCGATGCGCCGGCGCTGTCGCCCGCAACCATCGCCAAGCCCGACCTGATCAGCGTCGAGCAGGCCAAGGCGATGGATGTCGCCCGCATCACCGACCTGTTCAAGGCGCATCTCAACCCTGGACAGCTGCATTTCATGAAGCTGCTCGGCTTCCACAAGATCAAGATCGAGCGCGCCGAAGGCATGTTCTACATCGACCAGAACGGCCGCAAGATCCTCGACTTCTTCGGCGGTTTCGGTTCGCTGGCCTTCGGCCACAACCACCCGCGCATTCTGGAAGCCCGGAAAAAATTTCAAGAGGAGAAGCGGCAGGAGATCGCCATCGCCTTCATGTCGCAGTATGCGGCGGCCCTGGCACACAACATCGCCAAGTGCTCGCCCGGCGACCTCGACATGGTTTTCCTCGGCTCGTCCGGGTCGGAAGCGATGGAAGCGGCGGTGAAGCTTGCCGAACGCGCCGCCGGCCCGAAGCGGCCGAAGGTCGTCTATGCCGAGAATTCCTTCCACGGCAAGACCAAGGGCGTGCTGGCGATCACCGACGGCCAGCTCTATCGCGCCGACTTCAAGGTGGCGGACAATGTCGTGCGCGTGCCCTTCGCCGACATCGACGCGGTGGAGCGCCTGTTCAAGAGCGATCCCGAGATCGGCGTCATCGTGCTCGAAACCATCCAGGGCGGCGGCGGCATCATCCAGGCAGAGGCGCAGTACTGGCGGAAGCTGCGCGCGCTCTGCGACCAGTACGGCGTGCTGTGGGTCGCCGACGAGGTGCAATGCGGCTATGGCCGCTCGGGCCGCTTCTACGCCTTCGAGCACTATGGCGTCGTGCCTGACGTGACGGCGCTGGCAAAATCGCTGGGCGCCGGCAAGGCGGCGGTCGGCGCCATGATCGCCAGGCGCGATGTCTACATGAAGGCCTATGGCACGCCGAAGACGGCGATGATCCACGCCATGGCGACCTTCGGCGGCATGGGCGAGGCCTGTGTCACCGCGATCGAGGGGCTGAACGTGCTCTATGACGAAGGCCTGATCGACAATGCGGCCTCGACGGGCGACTACCTCCTGCGGCGCTTGCAGGCGCTGAAGGAGAAGTATCCGAAGATGATCAAGGACGTGCGCGGCAAGGGGTTCATGATCGGGCTCGAGTTCCACGATTTCTCGCAGACGCTGCCGATGGTGCTGCGGCCGGTGGTCAGCGTGCTCGACGACAAGCTGAAGGGCTCGCTCTCGGGCTTCGTCGGCTCGCTGCTGCTGCGCGATTACGACGTGCTCGTCGCCTTCACCGAATACAACCGCAACGTCATCCGGCTGGAGCCGCCGCTGACCTGCCAGCGCGAGCATGTCGACCGCTTCGTCGATGCCTTCGACAGCCTGCTGTCGCGCGGCATCGTGGCTATCGTGAAGGATTTCGTCAAAAGCCAGGTTCGCTGAGCAGGACGATGCTGACCAGGCCGCCCATTGTCCCGACCAATCCGCTCGACCGGCTGACCGGCGCTGGCCTGGCGTGGGGCGAGGGGACCTATGCGCGGTTCGCCGCACCGATCGGGGCGGCTGCCTTCGCGCTCTATATCCTGCTGACGGCGGTGACGGCGTGGATCATGCCCGACGCCAACTGGGACATGGTGCCTTATCTGGCGATCGCCGAGGAAGGCAGCTATCCCGACCCGCAGGCCCTGCATGATTATGCCTACAGCGCGGTCAAGGCCGGCGTCTCGGCGGCCGACTACAAGACGCTGACCGACGATGGCGGTGGCTTCCGCAGCCACATGGCGGAGAACGCCGCCGACTTTCATTCGCTGCTCGGCATGTACCGGATCAAGTTCCTCTATGCCGAGATCCTGTCCGGCCTCAGCCATGTCGTGTCGCCGGTCGAGGCGATGCGGCTCGTCTCGGTGGTCTCGGTGCTGCTGTTCGGCGTCATCACGCTGCTCTGGCTGCGATCGGAAGGCGCGCTGGCGCTGGCGCCGGTGATCGGCGCGGTGCTGATCATGGCCGATTTCGGCGACGCGGCGCGGGCCTCGACGCCGGATCTGATGTGCGCCGCGCTCTTCCTCGGAGGGCTCTATGCCTATGTGCGCAAGCGCGAGGCGGCGACTGCGATCCTGCTCTTCCTCGCCTTCATGGCGCGGCCGGACAACATCGTCTTCCTGGCCATCTTCGCCGTGCTGCTGGCCGCCTTCCGGCAGAAGGCATGGGGCGCGCTCGCAGGCTTTGCCGCCTCTTTCGTTGCCTATTTCGCCATCTCGCATTGGGCCCAACACCCCGGCTGGTGGCCGCATCTGTGGTTCTCCACCATCGAGCAGCATTACAATATGGACGGCTTCGAGCCGCCCTTCTCGGTCGTGGCCTATCTCCGGGCTTTCGCGGTTTCGCTGCTGCGCGCCGTCACCATGAACAGTTGGGTAGGTGTCTGCGTGCTGGCGCTGGCCGGCTGGTATGCGCTCGGTCGCGCCGGCTTCCGGCTCGAGCGCCGCGCCGGCATCCTGCTTGCCGCGCTGGTGCTCGGCGTGCTGGCGAAGTTCACGGTGTTTCCGATCCACGATACGCGCATCTACTTCCCCAATCTCCTGCCGCCCTTCCTGCTGCTTGCCGGCCCGCTGATGGCGCTGTGGGCCTCGGCCGGGCAGCGCGGCGCCACGCAGCACGTCAATGCCGCAGACAAGCCCGGAGACACACAATGAGTTCCGTTTCCAGCCTGGCGCGCCTTGCGCTGTCGTTCGTCCTGCCCGCCGGGCTGCTCGATCGCGGACCGGCGTTGCGCGGCACGAAATTCCTCGCCAAGGCGGCGCTGAAGGCGCGCTTCGGTGGCAGACCGTTCCAGATGGTCAATGTCGGCGCCTGCGACGGCGCGCTGTTCGACGATGTCACGCCATGGCTGCACCGCATTGCGCGGGCGCGTGCCGTGCTGGTCGAGCCGGTTCCCTACAACCAGAAACGGCTGCGCGCCAACTATCCCGATACGGAACGCTTCATCATCGAGCCGGTGGCGGTGACCCGGACCAAGGGCTCGATCACCGTCCATACTTTCGATGCCGCGGCACTCGAGGCCGGTACGCTGCCGATCGAGTTCATCGGCTGCTCCTCCGTCACCGACACCAATCTGATGTCGGGCAAGAACGCCTGGGGCGAGGCGGATTCCAACTTCAACAAGTTCGCGCCCTATCTGAAGGACATCGAGGTGCCCTCGGAACCTTTGCAGACGCTGCTCGACCGCAACGGGATCGCCCATATCGACGCCTTCCTCGTCGACTGCGAAGGCGCGGACTGGATGGTGTTCGACCAGCTCGACCTCAAGCGCTACCGTCCCGGCATGATCAAGATCGAAGTCGGCGCGCTGCCGGCGGCCGAGATCGGCCAGGTCGTGGTCAAGCTGAAGACCGCCGGCTACCAGGTCGGCTTCCAGGCCGAGGACGTCTGGGCTTTCGCCTGACAAAACGCCAGTGACGGTCGGCTTCTGCCGAGGGTCGCGCCGTACCTGCGGCGTGTCGCAAACAGGCGGTAGCTCAATCCTCGTCCTCTGCATATTGTGCCCCATTCGAACGGGCGCTGGCGCGCCCGCTTACCACTTTGGAGTCACGGGCAATGGCAGGGTTTCCGGAAAAGGCGAAGGTCGTCATCGTCGGGCTGGGCGGGATCGTGGGCGCTTCGGTCGCCCATCACCTGATCGAGCGCGGATGGGACGATATTGTCGGCATCGACAAGTCCGGCATCCCGACCGATATCGGCTCGACGGCGCACGCCTCCGACTTCTGCTACACCACCAGCCACGACTTCCTGTCGTGCTGGACGACGCTCTATTCGATCGATTTCTACGAGAAGATGGGCCACTACGCGCGCGTCGGCGGCCTCGAGGTCGCCCGCGTCGGCGATGACGGGCGCATGGCGGAGATCAAGCGCAAGATCGCGTCGGCCAAATCCTTCGGCACCCGCGCCCGGCTGATCGAGCCGGCCGAGATCAAAGAGAAGTTTCCGCTGATCGAGGAGCATCTGGTGCAGGGCGGGCTCTGGGATCCGGATGCCGGCCTCGTCATCCCGCGCTCGCAGACGGTCGCCGGCAAGCTGGTCGACCAGGGTGTCGCCTCCGGCAAGCTCCAGTCCTTCGCCAATACGTCGGCCAAGTCGCTGATCGTCGAGAACGGACGCATCAAGGGTGTGGTGACCGAGCGCGGCACGATCATGGCCGACTATGTGGTCGTCTGCACCGGCATCTGGGGCCGTTTGACCGCGGCGCTGGTCGGCGAGGACCTGCCCGTCATGCCGATCGACCATCCGCTGACGTTCTTCGGCCCCTACAACGAATTCGCCGGCACCGGCAAGGAGATCGGCTGGCCGCTGCTGCGCGACCAGGGCAACTCCGCCTATATGCGCGACACCGGCGACCCCAAGACCGCCGAGGGCGGACAGATCGAATGGGGCTACTACGAGGAGACCAATCCGCGTCTTTGCCATCCGCGCGACCTTTTGGAAAAGGACCAGGCGCGGCTGTCGCCCTCGCAGCGCGACCTCGACATGGAGCAGATCCTGGCGCCGCTGGAGCGCGCCATGGAGCTGACGCCGATCCTCGGCGAGCTCGGCTACAATGAGGGCCACTCCTTCAACGGCTTGCTGCAGGTGACGACCGATGGCGGTCCGTCGATGGGCGAGAGCCAGAAGGTGAGGGGCCTCTGGTACGCGGTCGCCATCTGGGTCAAGGACGGCCCCGGCATGGGCAAGCTCATCGCCGATTGGATGACCGACGGCCGCACCTCGATCGACCATCACGCCATCGACTATGCGCGCTTCTACCCGCACCAGACGAAGGAAGAGTTCATCTGGGATCGCTGCACCGAGACGGCGATGAAGGTCTACAATCCGGCGGTGCATCCGCGCGAGCCGTTCTCCAAGGGCCGCGACATCCGCCGCTCGCCGTTCTGGGAGCGCGAGAAGGAGCTCGGCGGCTATTTCATGGAGCTGGGCGGCTGGGAGCGCGCCCACGGTTATGCCGCCAACGAGCACCTGCTGGAGAAGTATGGCAACCGCGTGCCGGTGCGCCAGGACGAGTGGGACAACCGCCATTTCTGGCGCGTTTCCAATGCCGAGCATCTGGCAATGAGCGAGGACTGCGGCATCGTCAACCTGTCGCACTTCTCGATGTATGACGTCGAGGGGCCCGACCACGTCGCGCTGCTGGAATGGCTTTGCGCGGCCAAGATCGGCGGCGATAACAACATCGGCAAGGGCATCTACACCCACTTCCTCGACGAGGAAGGCATGGTGCGCGCCGACTTCACCGTCATCCGCATGGCCGATCGCTGCCGGGTGATCGACGGCGCCGATGCCGGCCCGCGCGACTTCCGCTACATGCAGCGCACCGCTCAGGACAAGGGCTTCGACGTCACCGTCACCGACGTGACGGAGAAGTACGTCACCATCGGCATCTGGGGTCCGAATGCGCGCACGACCCTGCAGAAGGTGGTCGAGAACCCCGAGGGGCTGACACTGGAGAATTTCCCCTTCGCGGCGATCAAGCCGATCCGCATCGGCGGCAAGGATGTGACGGCCTTCCGCATCTCCTATGTCGGCGAGCAGGGCTGGGAGCTGCATATGCGCTACGAGGACGGCCTTGCCGTCTGGGACGCGCTGCGCTCGACCGGCGTCATGCCGTTCGGCGTCGAGACCTATGCCAATACGCGCCGCATGGAAAAGAGCCTGCGGCTGCAGAATGCCGACCTGTTGACCGAGTACAATCTGCTCGAAGCCGACCTTGCCCGTCCGAAGGTCAAGGAAAACGACTTCTGCGGCAAGGCCAAGCACCTGGAATACCGCGTGCGCGAACACCAGCCGGCCATGCTGTGCACGCTGGTGATGACCGAGAACGTCGATCAGAACGGCGTCGCGCGCTATCCGGTCGGCACCATGCCGGTGCTGGATCCGTCGACCGGCGAGACGCTGGTCGATGAGCTCGGCCGCCGCTCCTTCACCACTTCGGTCGCCTATGGCCCGACGATCGGCAAGAACATCGCGCTCGCCTATCTGCCCTGGGCCTATGCCCAGGAAGGGCGCAAGCTCAAGGTCGAATATTTTGGCGAGACCTATCCGGTCGAGGTTGCCGGCGTCGGCTACAAGCCGCTTTACGATCCGGAGAACCTGAAGCCGCGTAGCTGAGTTTTGCGAACCGCACGAAAGGCCCGGCCCTGTGCCGGGCTTTTCGCTTTGTTCCGCCGTGATTCTCGCTTACCGTTGCGGCATGTCTGCTTTTGCCAGTGCAAGACATCTCCTTCCGGGCTGCGTCGCGCTGGCGTTGGTGCTTGGCACGGCGCCGGCCTCCTCCGCCGAGCCTGTCGATATCGAACTGGTTCTGGCGGTCGACGTCTCGCTGTCCATGTCGCCCGAAGAACTCGAGATCCAGCGACATGGCTATGCGGCGGCCCTGACGCATGCTCTCGTGCTCAAGGCCATTGCCGATGGCGCCTATGGCAAGATCGCCGTCACCTATGTCGAATGGGCGGGCAGCAACTGGCAGCGTGTCATCGTGCCGTGGACGGCGATCGCCAATCGCGCCGATGCCGAGCGGGTGGTCGAGCAGCTCAACGCGCACCCGCCGGACAGCGCCAGGCGCACCTCGATTTCCGGCGCGCTGGAATTCGGCAGCGATCTTTTCGCCGAAAGCAGCTTTCAGGGCGCCAAGCGCGTCATCGACATTTCCGGCGACGGACCCAACAACCAGGGCGCGCCCGTCAACTTGGCACGGGACATCGTTGTGAGCCAAGGCATCACCATCAACGGGCTGCCTTTGATGACGCGGGGCGGCTTCACCGGCGCCTATGACGTCAACGATCTCGACCGCTACTACAGCGACTGCGTCATCGGCGGACCCGGCGCCTTCATGATCCCGGTCAATGACTGGACACAGTTCCCGGAAGCGATCCGCCGCAAGCTGGTGCTGGAGCTTGCCGGCGCGGCTTCGCCGCAATGGGCGGCGGATGAGGCTACCCATCCGCCGGTGGTCCTCGCCCAGGACAAGCCCGTCGCGGATTGTCAGGTTGGCGAGAAAATGTGGCGCGACCGCAGCTGGATGTTCGACAGCCGCTAGGGCAGGTCAGCTTTTGACAGTATCGGAGATCCGCTCCCCAGCATTGGTCTTGACGCAATTCCGGGCGGAAGACCGCTACGTACCTTTCCTGGAACTGCTCCAGTTGTCATGCCCCGCTTGCCTGTCCGGCGCGAGCCATGCAAAGTCGTCGCGTCGTGCCGATCTACGGCTTCCATGCGCAAAACGAGGAGACGTCCCATGAAACCTGTTGCAGTCCTGATGGCGGCCGCATCGCTGCTTTGCGCTGGCAGCGCCAGTGCACAGTTTTACGGTGAAGCGGGCTGCGCCATGTTCGAGGACTCGAATTTTCGCGGCCGCGCGCTGGAATTGGGGGCGGACGATTCGGTGAGCTTCCGTGGCGGCCAGTTCTGGAACGATCGCGTCTCCTCGGTGATTGTGAGCCGCGGCTGCACGCTTGTCGCCTATTCGGACACCAGGATGCGAGGCCGGTCGATCGAGATCAATCGCAGGGTCCGCGATTTCAGCAATACCGGCTGGAACGACCGCATCTCATCCGCCGAATGTTATTGCGGCGAGCGGTACTAGAATCGCTCAAGTCAGGCCGGGGCGGGGAACAGCTCCGGCTATTGGCTTTGGGCGCCGACCAGGCTCAAGCCGCCAGCAGCTGCTTGCGGTCGACGCGCTCCTGCTGCGGCGAGCGGGCGTAGAGCTCGCGGTAGCATTTGGAGAAATGCGAGGCGGAGACGAAGCCGCAGGCGACCGCCACCTCGACCACCGGCAACGACGACTGGATCAGGAGATGGCGGGCGCGGTCGAGCCGGATCTCCAGATAGTAGCGGGCAGGCGAGCGGCCCATCTCGGTGCGGAACAGGCGCTCGATCTGCCGGCGCGACAGGTCGACATGGTCGGCGATCTCGATCAGCGACAGCGGTTCGGAGAGGTTCGCCTCCATCAGTTCGATGATGGTCAGCACCTTGGAGTTCTGCACGCCGAGGCGCGCCCGCAGCGGCAGGCGCTGGCGGTCGGTCGGGCTACGCACGCGGTCGGTCAGCACCTGCTCGCACACCCGGTTGACCAGGCTCTCGTCGAAATCGTCGCCGATCAGCTTCAGCATCATGTCGAGCGCAGCGGTGCCGCCGGCGCAGGTGTAGATGTTCTGGTCGATCTCGAACAGGTCGGCAAAGACATTGGCCTTCGGGAAGGCCTCGGAGAAGCCAGGCAGGTTCTCCCAGTGGATGGCGCAGCGCTTGTTGGACAACAGGCCGGCTGCGGCCAGGATATGGGCGCCGGTGCACAGCCCGCCGACGGCGACGCCGCGATTGTATTCCTCGCGCAGCCAGGCGAAGGCCGACTTGTTCTGGTAGCGCTCGACATTGACGCCGCTGCAGACGATGGCCATGTTCGGCCTGTCCGGTCCAGCCATCTTCCTGCGCTCCTCCTCGAGCGAGGTGTTGACGGCGCATTCGACGCCGTTCGAGGCGCGCACCGGCTTGCCGTCGATACTGGCCAGGCGCCAGCTGTAGGCCTCGTAGCCGAGCATCCGGTTGGCCGACCGCAGCGGGTCGAGCGCCGTCGCGAAGGCGATCATGGTGAAGTCGGGGATGAGGAAGAATACGAACGATCTCTTGATCGGGTGCTTTACGGCATTCACGGGAAACCTCACGCGGCCATGACGCGAACAGGATGTCGCGAATAGCATAGCGACATCAGGAAAAACCATTCCTGTCAATCGGGTAGAGCGGTTTGGAGTGATTATATTTGCGACATGGGTCGCAAATGGGCAATTGCCTGGCGAATGGGCCCCGGCGTGCTACCGGAGCGGGCAGGCCGGCGTGGACCGACAGGCAAAAGAAACGCCGCCCCGGCGAGGCCGAAGCGGCGTGGAGGTCAACCTCGAAGCGGCGGCAGGGAGGCGCCGCGCTGAAGTCTTGATGTCAAGCGACGAAGCCGAGGCGCGCGGCAGCCATGGCGCCGGTCTGGCCGGGCATGGTGTTCGAAAGGCGCTGGCGCTCGAGCGCGGTCGTCAGGTTCATTTCGCGGCGGGCGAAGAGGCGGGCAAAAAGCTTCATTGTCATCTCCATTCGGTTGCTCAGACGGGTCGCCTTCGCTTGATGGAGTGGGGCAGCTCGTTTGCTGCGCGTGATATAGGCTTGTGTGAGTGAAAACTAAATCGCAAAAGCGAAGCACTTGTTATGAAAAGCGACACGGATTGCGACATTTTTGGGCAAGTTGCCCGGAATTTACGATTATTTACAATGCGTTAAATCGAAAACTGCGGTGTTATGCGATTGGCTCATATGCGTCATGCAGCCGTAGCATGGCTTCGAAAAATAATTTGAATGCAAACAAATTGGGCCCTCTGCGAATAGAGAAGGCCTGCCGGGCTGGGTTCACCGGGCAGGCCTTGGGTTTTTGATACACACGATTTACTTCGCTCCGGCCCAGGATCCGACACCGAGGCGCGCGCCGGACTTGGCGTCGGCGGCTTCCGGCCAGCCGATATCCTTCTGCAGTTCGATCGGCAGCGCATGGATGGCGCGTTCGGTCTGGTAGCGGGCGCGGGCCGCGCTGAATTCGGTCGCAAACCGACCGATGGACGACAGGATAGACATTTCATTCTCCTTTGCGTTGGACCGGGAATTGCCCGGCGGAAGCGTTAAGTCGGGTCTGTTTGAGCTTCATTTCATGTCGATTGCAGGTCTGTGCCGTGGTCGTTTCATGGCTGCTTTTGGCAACAGCCTGGTTCGATGGAGTTGACTATCCTCCCAAATTGGAGTTCAATCAAACGAAATGGAATGATCGTTCACATCAGAAAAATTGAAGGCTGATCCCGATGAACGCCCCGCTCAATCACCCCCTGCCGCTGCTCGATCTTGATGTCCTGCGCACCTTCGTGGCAATCGCCGAGACCGGCAGCTTCACCACCGCCGCCACAGCCGTCTTCCGCACGCCTTCGGCCGTCTCCATGCAGATCAAGAAGCTGGAGGACATTCTCGGCCGCTCCGTCTTCGCGCGCGACGCGCGCTCGGTGACGCTGACGACGGATGGTGAGATGCTGCTCGGCTATGCCCGCCGGCTTTTGTCGATCAACCGCGAGGTGGTGTCGAAGTTCATCATTCCCGACATTGTCGGCGTGGTGCGGCTGGGCTCGCCGGACGATTATGGCGAGCGCGTGCTGCCGCATGTCTTGAAGCGTTTCGCGCAGTCGCATCCCTCGATCGCGGTCGACGTCACCATCGACCAGAGCAGCAATCTGCGCCGGCGCATGGACGACCGGGCGCTCGACATCACGCTGCTGACCAACTCCTACAAGACCAGCGCGCTCGGCGCCGAGGTGCTGTTGACCGAACCGATCGTCTGGGCCGGCGCCAAGGGCGGCTGCGCGCATCTGCGCGAACCGCTGCCGGTGTCGCTGTGGGAAGAGGGCTGTGCGTGGCGGGCAGGGGCACTTGAGGCGCTCGGCCGCGAGGGCCGCAACTACCGGGTCGCCTATATGAGCGCGCACACGGCCGGCCAGCGCGCGGCGATCATGGCCGATCTGGCGGTGGCGCCGCTGCCGAAGTCCTTCCTCGGCAACGAGATGGTCGAGCTCGGGCCGAAGAACGGCATGCCCGACATCGGCACCTACAATCTCGCCATGGTGGTGGCGCCCGACGCCAGCGCGCCGGTGAAGGCGGTCGCCGACCACATCCGCGCGACCTTCGAGCTGTTCCGGGAAACCGGCAAGTTTTGAGCCTCGGCGGTAAGGCCGGCCCAGGGTCAGGTCGTGGCCTGACCCTGCAGCAACCAGCCGCGGGCCTTGACCGGGCGCGTCCTGGTTTCTCCATTCAGGAAGGCGACGATGCTGTCGCGCGCGCGCCGCGTCTCGGGCATCTCGATCAGCGGCCAGACGTGGAACATGCCTTCCTCGTAGACGACCTCCACCTCGACGCCCGCGGCGCGCGCCTTCTCGGCGAAGATCAGATTGTCGGGGCTGAGCAGGTCGTGCGAGCCGGTCAGAAGCAGCGTCTTCGGCAATACCGAAAGGTCGCCGTAGAGCGGGCTGATGTGCCAGTCGGCGCGATCGATGCCGGCGCTGTAGAGCCGGATCGCCTCCAGCCCGCCAGCAATGCCAAGCCACGGATCGTTGCGCTCGGCCTCGAACACTTCAGGGTTGGAGAGCGACATGTCGAGCCCGGGTGAGATCAGCACATGGCGCGCCGGCAGCGGCAGGGCGTCCTCAGCCGCCATCATGGTCAGCACCACGGCCATGTTGCCACCGGCGGAATCGCCCATGAAGACGATATCTTCGGCGTCCGTCTCGTCGAGCATCTGCCGGTAGACCTCGCCGACCATGCCGAACATGTCGTGGAAATCGTGCTCGGGCGCGATCGGATAGATCGGCACGGTGATGCCGTAACCCAACCGCTCGGCCATCTCGGCGATCAGCCCCCAATGATAGGAGGTGATCTGGAAGACATAGGCGCCGCCATGCAGATAGAGGATCCGCTTGCGCTCGCCGGGCCTCGGCGCGATCTCGTAGACGGGAAATCCGCTCACGCGGCGCTCGGCAATGTCGAGGCGGTGGCGCAGCGAAGCCGGCGGATGATGGTCCTCGGTCTTGCGCGCATAGGCGATCCAGCGCTGCAAGTTTTCCGGACTGGCAAAAGCCTTCTTGCGGCTATGCCTGAGGACGAAGGAAACGACGTGGCTTTTGAAACTGGGCATGCTGATACACGGACTTCGGCTGGAGCCGACTAAAAGAATTCCCCCTCGTTCCGAAGATCGTACCTTGTCCGCAAATGTCAAGATTTGCACGCGACGCAACACGCTTGTGTGATCCGACGACTGCCGGATTCAGCGCCGCGGCAGCAATGCCACACGCAATTTGTTGTCGCCGGCAGCCGGAGCCGTGCCACGACCCCGGCGCTTGGCCAGCAGCTTGCATTTGTCGGCAAAGGTCATCAGCGCGCCGACCCCAGAAGCAACTGCGCGAGCACGGCCTGCGGATCGTTCGGAGGCGACGCCGGCCAGCCGATATCCTTCTGGATGTCGAGGGGCAGGCTGTTCAGCGCCCGGATGGACTTGCTCCTGTTGTGCGCGTGCTTGATGGCCACGCCGTAGCGGCCGAGGCTTTCGAACATCGACATTTCTCATCTCCCTGAAACGTGGCGGCGGCCGAGAACTGCCGCGGCCGCCGTCTGATGTCCGTTAAATGCGCCACATATGTATCGGATGGATATCGCGAAAACAGCGATTTGGTTTCCGGATCGGGCGGTCCGGAAACATTTGCATGCAAATGAAAATAGAAAAGCCTGAAGATCGGCGAGAGGCCGCTAGCCTCGGCCGCGCCTTGCCGCATGGCCCTCGCGCGAACGACGGCGTGGCGCCGCGTCGCCGGCGATACCGTCCTCGCTGACCGTCTTCCTTGGCGGCAATTTCACCGCCGCCGAAAGTTTTGGAAACGGGTCGACCTTGTTCGGCAGCGCCATGGCGTAGACGAAGTGCTCCTGGAATTTCGGCTCCAGCGCGGTCTCGATCTTCTCGATCCGGCTCACCGTTTCCTCGATCTCGCGGCGGTAGCCGCGATTGAGCAGCGCCATGCGCGCGCCGGCGCCGGCCGCATTGCCTACGGCCGAGACCTTGTCGAGGTCGCAGTCGGGGATCAGGCCGAGCACCATGGCGTATTTCGGATCGATGAAGGAGCCGAAGGCGCCGGCGAAATGGATGCGGTCGACATGCTCGGTGTTCTGCTTTTCCATCAGCAGCTTGGTGCCGGCGTAAAGCGCCGCCTTCGCGAGCTGAATGGCGCGCACGTCGTTCTGGGTGATGGTGATCCGGGGCTCGCCATCCTTCAGCACGTAGGAGAAGGTGCGGCCGTTGGCGACGATGCGCGGCGAGCGCGCTGAGAGCGACCCGTCGACGACGCCGTCTTCCGAAATGATGCCGGCGAGATACATCTCCGCCACCACCTCAATGATGCCCGAGCCGCAAATGCCGGTGACGCCGGTCGCCTGCACGCTTTCGGCGAAGCCCGGCTCATCGGACCACAGCTCCGAGCCGATGACACGATATTTCGGCTCCAGCGTCTCGGCATCGATGCGCACGCGCTCGATGGCGCCCGGTGCTGCACGCTGGCCGCCGGAAATTTCCGCGCCCTCGAAGGCCGGGCCGGTGGGCGAGGAGGCGGCCACGACCCTGGTGCGGTTGCCGAGCACGATCTCGGCATTGGTGCCGACGTCGACGATCAGCATCATCTCGTCCTGGCGGTGCGGGCCTTCCGACAGCGTCACCGCCGCCGCGTCGGCGCCGACATGGCCGGCAATGCAAGGCAGCATGTAGAGGCGCGCGCCCTGATTGAGCTTGAGGCCAATATCGGATGCCTTGATGCGCACCGCGCCCGAGACCGCGAGCGCGAAGGGCGCGCCGCCGAGCTCGGTCGGGTCGATTCCGAGGAACAGATGGTGCATGATCGGATTGCCGACAAACACGGAATCCAGGATGTCGTTGCGCTGGACGTTGCCTTCGGCACAAACCTTGTCGACCAGGCTGGAAATCGCCTCGCGCACGGCGACCGTCATGCCTTCGCGGCCGTCCGGATTCATCATCACGTAGGAGACACGGCTCATCAGATCCTCGCCAAAGCGGATCTGCGGGTTGGATGTGCCGGAAGAGGCGGCGACGCGGCCGGACAGCAGCGACACCAGATGCATGGCGATGGTGGTCGAGCCGATATCGCAGGCAAGTCCGTAAGCCTCGTTCTTGAGGCCTGGCCACAGCGCGATGACGCGCGCGATATCGCTGTCGGCATCCTTGTAGATGGCGGCGGTGGCGGTCCAGTTGCCCTTGCGCAGGATGCCCTGCACCTGCGGCATCAGGTAGAAGTCGAACTCGAGGTTCTTGAAGCCCCAGTCCTTCATCAGCGCGATCTTGAGCCGGTCGAGATCGCCGAGCGGCTTGTGCATGTCGGGCTCTTCGATCTCGACATAGCACATGCGCACCGCCGTATCGCGGGCGATCACCCTGGTGTCGGCATCCTTGCGGATGGTCTGGGCGTTGATGACCGTGTCCTGCGGCACGTCGATGACGAGATCGCCGAGGATCTGCGCCGAGCAGGAGAGGCGCCGCCGCTCGGGAAGGCCGCGCACGCGCTCGTAGCGCTCCTCCTTGGCGCCCTTGGCCGAGATGTGGTCGTTGGAGGAGACGATCTTGTGCTTGGCGAAATTGCCTTCCTGCACCTCGATCTGGCAGCGCCCGCAAGTGGCGCGTCCGCCGCAGACGCTTTCGACATAGACGCCGAGCTGACGCGCCGCGTCGAGCACCGGCGTGCCGACCGGAAACCGCCCGCGCTTGCCGGACGGCATGAACAGCACGAGCGGATCAGTGATGTTGGCAGGCGAGTTCACGATTGCGCGCTTATCCCCTGGCCATCCGGGCCTCACGGCCGCCGCGGCGACGGCCGCCATTGCCGCCGCCTTCACCTGGCGCGTTGACCGCCACGGGTGCTGCGACCGCCTGGCCGCCTTCGGCCGGCTTGTAGTCCTTGTAGGTGCGGATCCAGTTGGTGCAGTTCTCGTCGGTGCCGTTCAGCACATTGGCGCCGCGCACGGCTTCCATTTCCTGCGGGCGCACCGGGTTCATGATCGCCGATGTCATGCCGGCGCCGATCACCATCGGGATGAAGGCGGCGTTGATGCCATGGCGGTGCGGCAGGCCGAAGGAGATGTTGGACAGGCCGCAGGTGGTGTTGACCTTCAACTCCTCGCGCAGGCGGCGCAGCAGCGCGAACACCTGGCGGCCGGCATCGCCCAGCGCGCCGATCGGCATCACCAGCGGGTCGACGACGACGTCATGGGCGGGAATGCCGAAATCGGCGCAGCGCTCGACGATCTTCTTGGCGACGGCGAAGCGGACATCCGGGTCCATCGAGATGCCGGTTTCGTCGTTGGAGATGGCGACGACCGGGACGTTGTATTTCTTGACCAGCGGCAGGATCGCCTCGAGCTTCTCTTCTTCGCCGGTGACGGAGTTGACCAGCGGGCGGCCCTTGGCGACCTTCAGCGCCGCCTCGATGGCTGCGGTGACCGAAGAGTCGATCGACAGCGGCAGGTCGACCAGGCCCTGCACGATCTCCAGCGTCTGTACCAGCAGCGCCGGCTCGGTGGCGTTGGGGTCGACGGCGGTGACGCCGGCATTGACGTCGAGCATGGTGGCGCCGCAGGCGGCCTGTTCCAGCGCGTCCTTGATGACGGTTTCGAAGTTGCCTGCCACCATTTCGGCGGCGAGCTTCTTGCGGCCGGTCGGGTTGATGCGTTCGCCGATCACGCAGAAGGGCTGGTCGAAGCCGATGATGATTTCTCGGGTCGCCGAGGCGACGATGGTGCGGGTCATGCGATCTCTCCGTCGTGATATAAAGAGTTCTTTATATCGTTATCTGATTTCGTTCAAGCGAATGGTCGCCGCTCGCGCCGTCAATGCGCGGTCTTCACCATGTCCACCTGGGTTTCGGTAATCTCGTCGTGCAGGATGTGGTCGAGCCGGTCGGCGACCATCTGGTCGTCGCGGCGGATTTCGCGCTTCCAAGGCTGGCGGCCCTTCAGCACGCCCGATTCATCGACGATCTCGGCGACGTACTCCTCCTGACGGTAGGCCATCACATGGACGCCGGAAACGCCGGGGATTTCCTTCACCTCGTTGATGATGTCGATGCAGAGCTGCTTGCCTTCCTTCTTCTGGTCCTGCGCGCCTTCCAGCCGCTTGATGATCGTGTCGGGAATATGAATGCCCGGCACGTTTGAGCGGATCCATTTGGCCGTCTTGGCCGAGGCCAGCGGCCCGACGCCACACAGGATGAACACCTTTTCGGTGTGGCCAAGATCGCGCGCCTTCTGCATGAAGGTTTTGAACATCGGCACGTCGAAGCAGTACTGCGTCTGCACGAACTGCGCGCCGGCGGCGATCTTCTTGCCGAGATGAATCGGGCGGAAATCGAAGGGCGGCGCGAAGGGATTGACGGCCGCACCCAGGAAAATCTGCGGCGGCGTCGTCAGCTTGCGGCCGGACAGGAACTTGCCGTTGTCGCGCATGATGCGGCAGGTTTCGAGCAGCGACATGGAATCGAGGTCGAACACCGGCTTGGCGCCGGGCTGGTCGCCGGCCTGGACGCCGTCGCCGGTGAGGCAAAGCATGTTGGCGACGCCCATCGCGGCTCCACCCAGCACGTCACCCTGGATGGCAATGCGGTTCTTGTCGCGACAGGCGATCTGCATGATCGGGGCATAGCCCATGCGGGTCAGCAGCGCGCAGATGCCGACCGAGGACATGTGGCAGTTGGCGCCGGACGCATCGACAGCGTTGATGGCGTCGACCCAGCCGTCGAAGATTTTCGCACGGTTGTAGACGTCTTCGGGATCGGCGCTGTCGGGCGGGTTAAGCTCGGTCGTCACCGCGAATTCGCCGCGCCTCAGCACACGCTCCAGACGGCCGCGCGAGGTATGGCCTGGCAAAGGATCGAGCGGCAGGTGGATGCCGGCCGGATTCTCGTCGCGCTGACGGGCGCTCATGCCGATGCTCCGGTCTTGGTAGCAGCCTGGGTCGTTTCGCGCGTAGCGGCGGCTTGCGCGGTGACCCGCAGCCAGGCCGAGGTTTCACGCAACGACTGGTCGACCGGCTTCTGCACGTCGAGGATCTTGTCGCCATGCACCATGTTGCGCGAGCCTTCCCAGGCCTTGACCCAGACGCAAGGCATGTCGGGCTCGACCTCGCAATTGCCGTTGGCGCGCACGCCGCCGCACGGGCCGTTGCGCAGCTGCTTCGGGCAGTTCATCGGGCAGGACATGCCGGTCGAGGACAAGACGCACTGGCCGCACATGCGGCAGTCGAACATGAAGCCCTTGACGCGCTTCTCGACGAATTTGACCGGGGCCTCGACGCGGCCATAGCCGATGCCTTTCCACAAGGGATGCAGCAGCAGGAAGATGTCGGCGAAGCGGCTGTAGAACCACTCGAGCAATCGCGAGTGCCGGATCGACCACAGCCGCACCGCGAAGGAGCGCTGGACGCGCCGCTGCGGCGATACGTCGGCCGGCTTGTAGTCGGATTTCGGCGCTGCCTTCTTGACCAGGGTGGCCTGGGTAACGGTCGGTTGCGCGTCAGACATTTTCTTTTCCGCCCGCCTTGACCAGAGCGACCAGCCGCTCGCGGTCGTATTTCGTGTCGAGTTCGTGGAAGGCCCTTTCGACCTCGGCCTCGAGATCGTCGCCAACCGGAACCGGATCGGCCTTGCGCCATTCGGCCAGATAGTCGTCGGTGCCGCCGGCGCCGGTTCGCATGGCGCACATGTCGATCGCCTCGGTGAAGCGCAGCGGCAGCTCGCGCTTGGCGTTCTGCCGGCCCTTCTTGACGATCACCTGGGCAGGGATGTCGCGCCAGTAGACGACGATCAGATCGGCCATGAATTCTCACTCCTCGAAGCTGCGAGCATTGCCGCATGCGCATGGGGGCCGCTTGTTATGGGACGACGCGCGCGCATTCAAATGCGACGCTATTGGAGGTCGCAAAAAGAAAGGTGAAATTCCTGGGGTTGGCGGATTACCAGACGCCGCTTTTCACGCCGGTCCAAAGATAGAACCAGATCGTCGGATGGTACCATTGTTTCGAGGGCAGGCGGGGATCGACGGTCGCGAGCTTGCCCGCCAGCGCATCGCCGACCGCTTCGACGCAAATGTCGCGCGAGAAGGCCGCCTGCCGCAGCGCATAGCTTGAAATGGTGTCGCCGGTTTCAGGCTTGCCGCGCGCCTGTCTGAGCACGCCGCCGGTGTCGACGCCGGCATCGACCAGATGCACGGTGGTGCCGAAATTGCCGGCGTCGCCAGAGGCCAGCGCCCAATAGCCGCCATTCATGCCGCGATATTTGGGCGCGATGCCGGCATGATAGTTCAGCACCGGGCATGGCATCTTCGCCAGCGTCTGCCTCGACAGCAGCCGGCAACCGGCAAGCAGCACCACGCCTGGCTGGATGTCCGCAATCGCCTGAAGCGACTCCGGCGCATTGGCCGAGGGGACGTGGATGATCGTCTGACCGGGTCTGGGCTCGACCTCCAGCTTCTGCTCTGCGATCAGCCGTATCGAATGGCTCGAAAAGAAGCGTTTGCCGAGCCGCGTCAGCACCATGGTGCCGAGTTGTCCGATGGCCGAGATCCAGCCTTGACGCCGAGCCCGGCCGAGAAGCAATTGCTTTTTGGATTCAGGCGTTTCGAGGATGACGCTGACAGGCCCAAGCCGGTCGGCGATGGTGTTGACGATCGCCCATATATGCGGGCCGCCCTCGGTGACGACGCAGATCGGCCGTGGATCCGACTTTGGCGCTGCCATGGTTCGTGCCGCCCCGCGGAAGACGTTCTTGCCAGAGCGCTCCGCGCGCCCGGATGGACGCGGCTTGCGCAAACGCGCGGCATGCTAGGCTGGCCGGGTTAATCCTTGGTGACGGCCCGATCGACGGAAGGAATCAGCGCTTGAATTCCATGATGTCGAGCTTCGATTCGTAGTAGGGCGCCGGGAATTCGATGCGCCATTCGCTGGCGCTGTTGCGGAAGGCATAGCCAACCTGGTCGCTTTGCGGGCCGCTGCCATAGGGCTTGGCCGGATCTTCGTTGACGGTGAAGGAGCCGAGATAGATGGAGCGCTTCTCGCCATCGTCGAAGAAGCGGCCCTTGGTGCGCTGCGAGCCGTTGATCTTTTCCAGCCTCCAGCCGGAGCCGTCATCGGTCACCTTGCATTTGAACCAACCGTAGATGACGAGCGGGCTCAAGCCGCCGGCCTTGATGGTGCGGCAACTCCAGTTGCCGGTCAGGTCCTTGTCGGAGAAAGCGACCAGCGGCTTGGCGAGCAGGCTATCCAACTGCTTGACCTCGGCCGGGTCGCCGGCCTTCGCCTCTTCAAGGGCGGCCTTGCGCGTCTCGCCATATTTGTCGAGCCGCGCCTTGTCGGCGGCGGTGATCAGCTTCTGCACCTCGCCATCGGCGTGAGCCGGCAGGGGAAGCGCGATAAGACCGAGGGCGGCAAACAGCAGGCGAGGGGTCATCAATACGTTTCCTCAAATCGATGGATGGAACAATTCTTTTCGTCACTGGCGCACAATTTACCGGTTCGCGGCCGCCTGTCATCCGTGCTTAACAGCGGCAACTGGCCAAAATGGCAATGCGATATTGCTCACGGATCGTCCGGATGGCTGGGCAACTCGCTGGCGCCACGGCTCGAAGCGAGGTCGCGGTCGGCGATCGAGCCGACGACTTGCGTGCGCGCAGAGGCACAGGGTTAAGACCGACCACCTCATGGCCGAGCGTCTTCGGAACTGTCCGCGACAATCGCATTGAAGCCATCGTCCACAGCGGCGCGCTGCACAAGCCGAACATCGAGCATTATGAGAATAGCGCCTTCGTGGCGACCAATGTGCAAGGGACGCTGAACCTGCGCGATGCGGCCGTGGCGTGCGGCGTCGGTCGTTTCGTCTTCACCTCGACGACGTCGCTGATGATCTCGCAAGCGATCCGCGTCGGCTTCCAGGGGCGGCGCGCGCAAGGCGGCCTGGTTGACCGAGGACCTGTCGCCGGAGCCGCGCAACATCTATGGCGTGACGAAGCTTTCGGCCGAGCATCTGTGCCGTCTCTACTATATCGAGCATGGGCTACCGGTGGTCGTCGTGCTGCGAACGGCGCGTTTCTTCCCCGAAGCTGACGACATGGCGCATGCGATCGAACAATCGGACGCCAACACCAAGGCGAATGAATTGCTGTTCCGGCGACTGACGGTCGACGACGGGGCCGAGGCCCATGTCGCGGCGCTGGAGAAGGCACAGCAGCTCGGCTTCTACATCTTCATAGTCTCGGCGCCGACGCCGTTTCGGCCGGAGGATTGCGCGCAACTGATCGCCGACGCACCGGCTGTCGTCGCGCGCTATTTCCCGGACTATCCGCGGCTCTATGCCAAAAAGGCTGGACGATGTTTTCATCGATCGACCGCGTCTACGATCCATCGCGTGCAAGGGAACGGCTGGAGTTTGTTTGCAAGACGAGTTTTGCCGACGTGCTTGCGGCACTGGCGGTCGAGTAGAAGCGCGGCTATCGTCGCGAGCATATCTTGGGGAGGCGCATGTGGGAGTGACGATCCACTTTGAGGGGCAGCTGCTTGGCGACGACAAATATGCTGCAGTGTTGCAGGAAGTCGCGGAGCTTGCCGTCAATCGAGGCTGGCCGTTTCGGGAAATAAATGAAGCCCGAATGGCTCTCAATCGGGTCGTCGATGAACGCAGCGTGGATTATCTCGGCCCGGTTACAGGAATAGAAGTTTTGCCACATCGCAGGTCGGATCCCCTACGGTTCGAATTCGACAGCAACCTGTTCATGCAGCAATATTGCAAGACCCAGTTTGCCGGGTCGGAGGCCCATATCGAAGTCATCGAGTTGCTTCGTAAGGTTGCCCCTCTGTTCGACAAATTCGATGTTTTCGACGAAGGCGAGTACTGGGAAAGCGGCGACCGTTCAATTCTGCAGGGCAATCTCGACACGGTCGAAGCCATGATCGCTGAGGCGATGCGCAAAGATCCGTCCGCAAGGGGCCCACTCCGGCTCGAAAGCGGCCGTGTCGTCGACTTCGTATCGGATCCGGACGCGAAATAACCCGAAGCCGGGGGACTAACGCACTTCCACCGGATGTGCCGCCGCCCGCGCCAGACCGCCCGTCAAATCGCCATACCCGGTCGAGCGGCGCTCGTAGGCCAGGCCGAGCAGGACCGCCGCCTTCTCGGCGACCTTGTCGAGCTCCGGGTCGTCGGTCTGGGCGATGTAGACCAGCTTCTGGTAGTTGCCGAAATAGTCCTTGATCAGCTCGGGATGCTTGTCGAGGCCGAGCGGCTTCATGAAGAAGGCATCGAACTGGCGGCAGAGGAAGTCGGTCATGTAGAACGACATCATGTCGTCGTCGGCGACCTTCGTGTAGGCATCCATGCCCTGGTAGAAGGCAAAGCAGTGCGGCCCGGCCATGCGCTCGACGCCGTGCTTCTCGCAGACCCGATCGAGCGTGCCGCCGGTGCCGCAGTCGGCATAGCCGACGAAGATGTGCCGATAGCCCTCGGCCTTGGCCTTTTCGATCGCCTTGTCCATCGCGGGCGGGATGCGGTCGGGATAGAAATGGAACTCGGCCGGCAGGCAGGTCAGGTCGAGATGGTCGAGCCCGAGCTGTTGCTTGACGGCCAGAACCTCGCGCGCGATCATCCCGCAGGCGATGACGAGCAGCCTGTCCGTTTGATTCGGTTCCTTTTTTTGCGTTTTGACCAAGTCGAGCTGGCTTTCGCTGCGGGGCTAATATCTGTCGAAGGAGACACCGTCTATGAAACTGCTACGCGTCGCGCCGATGGCCATGCTTGCCTGTGCGCTTGCACTTACCGCCTGCGCCAACACCATTCGGGGTGTCGGCAAGGATGTCAAATCGACGGCAAGGGCGGTCAAAGACACTGTCAACTGATCTTCAGCCTCATCCATCATCTGGGAACGAAAAAGCCGCGCTGCAAGGCGCGGCTTTTGCAATCCAACCTGATGCCTTGGGTCAGGCGGAAGCGCGAACGTTGTGCTTGCGCTTCATGAAGTCCTTGGCGGTCTCGACCGCCACCGCCGCGTCGCGGCAATAGGCATCGGCGCCGACGGCCTTGCCGAACTCCTCGTTGAGCGGCGCGCCGCCAACCAGCACGACATAGTCGTCGCGAATACCTTTTTCCTTCATCGTGTCGATGACCACCTTCATGTAGGGCATGGTGGTGGTCAGCAGCGCCGACATGCCGATGATGTCGGGCTGATGCTGCTCGATGGCGTCCAGATACTTCTCGACCGCATTGTTGATGCCGAGGTCGATGACGTCGAAGCCGGCGCCCTCCATCATCATGCCGACGAGGTTCTTGCCGATGTCGTGGATGTCGCCCTTGACGGTGCCGATCACCATCTTGCCCTGCTTCGGCGCGCCGGTGGCGGCCAGCAGCGGACGCAGGATGGCCATGCCGGCCTTCATGGCGTTGGCCGACAACAGCACCTCCGGCACGAACAGGATGCCGTCGCGAAAATCCTCGCCGACGATGCGCATGCCTTCGACCAGCGCCTCGGTCAGCACCTTGTAAGGCACCCAGCCGCGCTCGAGGAGGATGTTGGTACCTTCCTCGATCTCTTCCTTCAGGCCGTCATAAAGGTCGTCGTGCATCTGCTGCACGAGCTCGTCGTCGGAAAGCTCGGAAAGGATGATCTCGTCGTCGGACATTTTTTCTCGGGCTCCTTGCTGCTCTGAACGACTGTGGCAGCCTAAAAATCGATGCGCCAATACCTAACCCGCGAGGGCCGCGTATCCATAGCTGATTTGCGACTTCCCGCAAAAGGAAAGCGACCGCAAATCTATTGGAATTCTTGTCGATTTTGCGACAGGCGTTGGCGCTGGCTGGCCGTTTCGAATAGGGTGCATGGCTACGATCCGGCGAGAAGCAGCCGCACGCGGCCGCAATCCACTTCAAGGCCAGAACAAGTCAGGGAAGAACGATCATGAGCGAGAACGCGGCAGTCGAGCAGGAGCCGTCAACCGGCAGACGCGGGCGCGGCGCTGGCAGTGGCGCTGCGGCGCGCCGGGCAGCGCGCTCGGGCGGCGGTCCGGGCACCCAGCTCACCTACATCAAGCGCAAGATCAACGTCTATGAGGTCCTCAACGAGGAAGGGCTTGCGCTGATCGAGAAGAACACCGACACGGTGCTGGAAGAGATCGGCATTATCTTCCGCGACGACGCCGAGGCGCTCGCGCTGTGGAAAGAGGCCGGCGCCGACGTCAAGGGCGAGCGCGTGCATTTCCCCAAGGGGCTCTGCCGCTCGCTGCTCAAGACCGCGCCCTCCGTCTACACCCAACATGCGCGCAATCCCGAGCGTTCGGTGCAGATCGGCGGCAACGCGACGGTGTTCGCGCCGGTCTACGGTCCGCCCTTCGTGCGCGACCTTAATGGTGTCAGGCGCTATGCGACGATCGAGGATTTCCGGAACTTCGTGAAGCTCGCCTACATGGCGCCGTCGATCCACCATTCGGGCGGCACGGTGTGCGAGCCGGTCGACGTGCCGGTCAACAAGCGCCATCTCGACATGGTCTACAGCCATATCAAATATTCCGACAAACCGTTCATGGGCTCGGTGACCGCGCCGGAGCGCGCCGAGGACACGGTCGCGATGGCCAAGATCGTCTTCGGCGATGACTTCGTCGAGAACAACACCGTGCTGACCAGCCTGATCAACGCCAACTCGCCGATGGTGTTCGACGAGACCATGCTGGGCGCGCTGAAGGTCTATTCGCGCCACAACCAGGCCTGCATCGTCACGCCCTTCATTCTTGCCGGCGCGATGAGCCCGGTGACGGTCGCCGGTACGTTGACGCAGGTGCTGGCCGAAGTGCTGGCCGGCGCCTCGTTCACGCAGCTGATCAAGCCCGGCGCGCCGGTGCTGTTCGGCACTTTCGCCTCGTCGATCTCGATGCAGTCGGGCGCGCCTACCTTCGGCACGCCGGAACCGTCGCTGGTCTCCTACGGCGCCGCGCAGCTTGCCCGCCGCCTCGGCCTGCCGTTCCGTACCGGCGGCTCGCTCTGCGCCTCGAAAGTCCCGGACGCGCAGGCTGCTTACGAGAGCGCCAACACGCTGAACTCGACCATTCTGGCCGGCACCAACTTCGTCCTCCACTCGGCCGGCTGGCTCGAGGGCGGTCTCGCCTCCTGCTACGAGAAGTTCATGATGGACATCGACCAGCTCGGCATGACCCAGAAATTCTCCGAAGGTGTCGACCTGTCGGAGAACGGCCAGGCGATGGACGCCATCCGCCAGGTCGGTCCGGGCAGCCACTATCTCGGCTGCGACCACACCCAGGCGAATTTCCAGACCGCCTTCTACCGCTCGAACATTGCCGACAACAATTCCTACGAGCAGTGGCTGGCCGAAGGCGAGAAGACGGCACCGCAGCGCGCTAACGAGCTCGCCCGCCGCTGGCTGGAAAGCTACGAGGCGCCTTACCTCGATCCGGCGATCGACGAAGCCCTGAACGAGTTCATCGCCAAGAAGAAGGGCTCGATGGCCGACGCCTTCACCTGAAAGGAGCCCGAGTCAGGCCGGGCTAAAGTGGCCGACATCATCCACAAGGAAGTCTGGCGGAGCGCATTCTCCGAGCCGGACCGGAAGGGATGATGTCTTCGCGCGGCACGGTCGACGAGATCGCGGCCGCGCTCGCGGTTGATGGCCTGATCCTGCGCGGCGGCTTCCGTTTCACTGGCGAAGACACGGCACCTGCCGGACGCTCCGGCGCGCCCGCCAAGTCGGTCCTGCTGGTCGGGCAAGCGGGCAGTGCTCCCTGGCCGCATTTCCTGCAGTGGCGGGAGAGGCAGCCGCAGGCCATTGCCAATCCGCTCGACACATGGGCGCGCGAGGTGATCGGCTCTGTCGCGGATAAGGTCGGTGCGCGGGCCGTGTCGCCCTCAGACATGCCCTATCTGCCGTTCCAGCAATGGGCGATGCGGGCGGAGGGGCTGAGGCCGTCACCGCTCGGCATCCTCATGCATCCAAACTTCGGTCTTTGGCATGCCTACCGCGGCGCGCTGCTGTTCGAGGAGGCGATCGCTATCCCCGAAGCTGACGCGGCGATTCATCTTTGCGACGCATGTGTCGAAAAACCCTGCCTGAAATCCTGTCCGGTCGACGCCTATTCGGCGGAGGGTTTCGCGTACCAGGCCTGTCTGGCGCATGTGCGCGGCGATGGAGCGCCTTGCCGCACTGGCGGCTGCCTCGACCGCAACGCCTGTCCCTATGGCGCCGACTATCGCTATCCGGCCGATGTCCAGGCCTTCCACATGGCGGCGTTCGCCGGCCTTTAGGCAGCCGCACGCAAACTTGACTGCGATTGCGATGTCGTGGCTTGCCCTGACGGCCGGCGCGGATATCTATCGCCTGGCAACACGCGGAGCGCGCAATGACGAGGCAGGACATCGAGATCAAGACCCAGGATGGCACGGCGAAGGCACGGCTGTTTCGTCCAGCCGCCCCGGCCAAGGCTGGCGTCATCCTCTACATGGATATTTTCGGCCCGCGTCCGACGCTCGACCAGATGGCCGAGCGCCTCGCCGGGCATGGCTATGCCGCGCTGGTTCCCGATCTCTTCTACCGCAACGCGCCCTATGGTCCGTTCGACCCCAAGACCGCCTTTGCCGATGAAAAGACCAAGGCCGCGCTGTCGGCGCTGAGCGGCGGCACGACACAGGACATGACCATCCGCGACGGCGCCGCATTCCTCGATGCGCTGGCGGCCGAGGGGATCACCGGTCCGGTCGGCGTCGTCGGATACTGCATGGGCGGAGCGCGGGCGCTGAACGCGGCGGCGAGCTATCCGGACCGGATCGTTGCCGCGGCGAGCTTCCATGGCGGCAATCTGGCCAGCGATACCGCCGACAGCCCGCATCGCAAGGCGGCGTCAATCAAGGCCAGGGTCTATGTCGGCGTTGCCGGTGTCGACCGCAGCTTTCCGCCGGAGCAGTCGGCGCGGCTGGCCGAAGCGCTGAGAGTGGCCGAGGTCGACCACGCGATCGAGAATTATGTGGGAATGGGCCACGGCTGGTGCGTCGCTGATCACAGCGTCTACAACGCTGCCGGCGCCGAGCGCCACTGGAAGCGCTTGACGACGCTCTTTGCCGAGACGCTGGGCTAGGCGCAGCCTCCGCCGGCAAAAAAATCTTTCCATAACCCCAAGGATTAGCCATTAGCCTTCGTCCAACAGGCAAATGATGGCGATGATGCTGGACGAAGGCGAAGCCTCCGACACCGAATTGATCGGGCGGGCGAAGGGCGGAGACAGGGGTGCTTTCGGCAAATTGCTCGAAAGGCACTATGGCTTCGTCTATCGCGCCGCCTATCGCTGGTGTGGCAGGAAGGCGGACGCCGAGGACATCGCCCAAGAAGTCTGCGTCCGGCTCGGCCGGGCGATCCGCGACTACCACGGCAAGGGCGCGTTCACGACGTGGCTCTACACCATGACGCTGAACGCGGCGCGCGACATGATGCGCAAGAGCGCCCGCGACACCGTGAAGACCGAGGCCTACGGCGCATATGCTCTGATCGCGGGTGAGGCGGCGGCGGAACCCGAGGACCCGGCCGAAGCGCTGTGGGCGGCAGTACGCAAGCTGCCGGACAAGCAACGCGATGCGGTCCTGCTCGTCTATGGCGAGGGGCTCAGCCACGCGGACGCCGCCGAGGCGATGGCAATCTCGGAGACGACGGTTTCCTGGCACATCCATGAAGCGAAGAAACGGCTGAAGACGTTGATGCGTTCAGCCGGGGAAGTGTGACCATGGTCGACGACAACGAACTCGAGAGGCTGCGCAACATCATGGCACCGGCACCGGACGCCGAGGCGAAGGCGCGTGCTATCGCCGCCGCCATGCAGGCCTTCGACGAAGAGGAAAAAATCTCCGTCGCCGCCCAAGGATCGGCCAGTGGGCTTCGTCTCACAGAGCGAGCACAAAAGCTCTGGAGAGAGATCATGCAAAAGAAACTGATCGCCACGCCGGCCATTGCCGGGCTCGTCGCCCTGCCGATCGCCGGATACGCCACCTTGCAGATGTTGAGGGAACCGCCGCCGCGGATTGCCGGCGACGAGAAGATTACCGAGACGCTGGCCGACAAGCCTGCGACGAATGGGCCAGCGGCGAAAGGGCCGGCGACAAACGAGCTAGCGACGCTGAAGCCGATTGCCGAGGCCGACAAGCAGAAGAAGGATACCGACAACGAGAGCCGCGACGCCACGGAAGCGCTCGTTGCGCCGGCATCGCCGCCGAAGTCCGAAGCCGGCGGCCTCGCGAAGCAGGATGCGCTTCAGCGCTCCGAGCCGGCGCCTGCGCCGACGGCCAGCGGCGAGGTCGCGCTCAATGGCGCCGCGGCCCCCGTGGACGCCGCGCGCGCCGGCCGTGTGCCCGGCACCGCCGCCGAATCCAAGCTGATGGCGCAGCCTTCGACCCTGCCGGCTGACCAGATGCTGCCGCAGGAGGAAAACCGCGACCGCGTCGAGGATTTCAAGACCAATCCGGTGCACGCCGCGCTCGAGGATCCGGTTTCGACCTTCTCGATCGACGTCGACACTGCTTCCTATTCCTTCGTGCAGCGCTCGCTGAAGGAAGGCTACCTGCCGCAGGCCGATACGGTCCGCGTCGAGGAGATGATCAACTACTTCCCCTATGACTGGAAGGGTCCAGATGCGGCCTCGACGCCGTTCAACTCGACCGTCAGCGTCATGCCGACGCCGTGGAACGAGCACACCAAGCTGATGCACGTCGCCATCAAGGGTTTTGACGTCAAGCCGACCGAGCAGCCGAAGGCCAACCTGGTCTTCCTGATCGACGTGTCGGGTTCGATGAACGAACAGGACAAGCTGCCGCTGCTGCAGTCGGCTTTCCGCCTGCTGGTCAGCAAGCTGAAGCCCGACGACATCGTCTCGATCGTCACCTATGCAGGCGACGCCGGCACGGTGCTGATGCCGACCAAGGTCGCCGAGAAGGACAAGATCCTGTCGGCCATCGATCACCTGCAGCCTGGCGGCTCGACGGCGGGCGAGGCGGGCATCCGGGAAGCTTACAAGCTTGCCCAGCAATCCTTCGTCAAGGATGGCGTCAACCGTGTGATGCTGGCCACAGACGGCGACTTCAATGTCGGCCAGACAGATGACGACGACCTGAAGCGGTTGATCGAGCAGGAGCGCAAGACCGGCGTCTTCCTGTCGGTGTTCGGCTTCGGGCGCGGCAATCTGAACGACCAGATGATGCAGACCATCGCCCAGAACGGTAACGGCACCGCCGCCTATATCGACACGCTCGCCGAGGCCGAGAAGGTCCTGGTCGAGGACGCCTCCTCGACGTTGTTCACCATCGCCAAGGACGTCAAGATCCAGGTCGAGTTCAACCCGAACAAGGTCTCGGAATACCGGCTGATCGGCTATGAGACCCGCGCGCTCAACCGCGAGGATTTCAACAACGACCGCGTCGATGCCGGCGATATCGGTTCCGGCCATTCGGTGACGGCGATCTATGAGATCACGCCGAAGGGCAGCGGCGGAGAGCAGATCGACCCGCTGCGCTACGGCCAGGCGACAGTCAACAATGGCGGCGTCGCCAATGCCGACGAATATGCCTTCGTCAAGATCCGCTACAAGTTGCCCAACGAGGACACCTCGAAGCTGATCACCACGCCGGTGACGTCGGCCAACGAGGTCGAGTCCTTCGACCAGGCGGGCACCGACCAGCGCTTCTCCGTCGCGGTCGCGGCCTTCGGCCAGAAGCTGCGCGACGAGGATGCGACCGCGAAGTTCGGCTACGACAAGATCATGGAGATTGCCACCGCCGCCCGAGGAGCCGATCCGTTTGGCTACAGGTCGGAATTCCTGTCGCTTGTGCGCCTTGCCTCGGCGCTGGGCGGTAACCGGTAGTGGCAATAACGGCCGGTTCCTTTCAGACGGGGATCGTTCTGATACGGGGAACCGGCCTACGGGCGGGTGAGGCAGGCCGGCGAGGGAAACCTTGCCGGCCTTTTTTCGGATCTGTCGATAATCAGGTGAGGCCGGCCTGACCTGAATCTCAACAGATCCTGTATCTGGCCTCCGTTTTCGGCAGATCGTTAAATTGCGTGGTTTTTCTGGAATATGATCGAAATCCCCTCTTGTTACGAAAAGCTAATACACAGGCTTGTGGGGGCCAAAATTGCAGATCAGGTACATCGCGAATTCGACGCCGGCGGCAAGGGACGCGCAGGCGCCGGGTGCGACCGCTTCACCGATGCCATCGGCGGAAGCCCGGCGGATCAAGAGTGATGTCGATGCCGCCCGCACCACCGCGATGTCGGCCCTCAACAACGACCGCTTCCGCGTCATGCTGGAGCAGATCAGCGATCCCGGCGCATCGGGCGCATTGGTGACGATGGGCAGCGACGCCGGCAGCACCACCGACATCAAGACAGCGCTCTCGCGCTACGCCGAAAACAGCGAATAGCCGAAACGGCCGGTCGGTTCAGGCCCGCCCGCGACGGCGTTCGCGGCGGGCTTCGCTGGTCTCGGCGGTGTTGGGCGTCGCCACCTTGTTGCGCATCGGACCGATGCGCTCGACGATCGTCTCGATAGTCGGGCGGCTGGATTTGGTGTGGGCGTCGAGCGCATTGCGCATGGCGGCGAGATGCTGGAACGAGGTGCCGCAGCAGCCGCCGACGATCTTTGCGCCGGCATCGACAGCGAGCCGGACATAGTCGGCCATCAGCTCCGGCGTGCCGGAATAATGGATCTCGGTGCCGCGGAATTCCGGAATGCCGCAATTGCCCTTGACGATCACAGTCGCCTCCGGCCTGGCCTCGGTCATATCGAGCAGCGAGCCTAGGATGTCGGACGCGCCGACGCCGCAATTGGCGCCGACGCCGAGCGGGTTCTGGGAGAGCCCGTCGACGACGCCGTGTATGTCCTTCGGCAGCAGCCCCATCATGGTGCGGCCGGCGGTGTCGAAGGAGCCGGTGTAGGTGTAGGGCAGGCCGACGCGGATCGCGGCTTCCGCCGCGGCGCGGATCTCGTCCGGCGCCGACATGGTCTCGATCCAGGCGACTTCGGCGCCGCCCGCCTTGAGGCCCTCGATCTGCTCGGCGAAGGCGTCGACAGCCTCGTCATAGGTCATGGCGCCAAGTGGCACCAGCAATTCGCCGGTCGGGCCGACAGATCCGGCGACGATCACCTTGCGGCTGGCCTTGTCGGCAACCGCGCGCGCGATCTCGGCGGCGCGCTTGTTCAGCGCGTGCACGCGGTCCTGGGCATGGTGCAGCTTCAGCCGGTGGCGAGTGCCGCCGAAGGAGTTGGTCAGGATGATGTCGGCGCCGGCGTCGACGAAGTTCTGATGCAGACTGGCGATGGTGTCGGGCGCGGTCTCGTTCAGCAGCTCCGGCGCCTCGCCGGCTTCCAGACCCATCGCGAACAGATTGGTGCCGGTGGCGCCGTCGGCCAGCAGCACACCCTTTTCGGCCAGCAGCGCGTCGATGGGATTGGTCATGGGACTACGCCTTCCGGGAGTTCTAACTGAGATAAGGATATAAAGAACTCTTTATATGACGTCAATCTCAAAGCCGGCGGTCAGCCATCAAAATCGTACCTCAGCCAGCCTCTGCGCGAAGGCGGCCGCCTCATGCGCATTGATGTCGGCGGCGCGGATCAGATTGTCGAAATGGCTGGTCAAGGTGCGGATCGGCTGCGTGGCGTTCAGCACCAGATACATGTCGCCGACATAGATGGCGGCGCGGTAGGGCCCGAAGATGGTGTAGGGGATCGAGTAACGCATGCGCCCGTCATAGAGATACAGGCGGAAGGTCGGATAGAGATCGTCGAGCAGCGTCGCCATATGCAGAAGCTGCTTGCGGCGGTCGGCCTCGGGGAAGCGGTCCCAGACGCCCAGGCCGCGCGCGAAGATCTCCAGCGTGTGGCGTGGCATGCAGACTTCCATGTCGGTCTCCGGGCGCCTGGTATAGTCGATGCGGTACTGCGTCTCGCCCGCCTGCGCCTCGCGGCTCTTGTTGGTGATGCCGGCTTCGTATTCGACCAGCGCCTCGGTGCGCAGCAGGTCCGGGATGCCGGCCGGCACGTAGCGGATTTTCGTTCCCGCTGCCTCCGAGTGCCATTTGGCGAGCAGCGTGCGGTCGAAGCCGTCGGGCGCCTCCTCGATCTCCAGGCTCTCGCGGATTTCGCCGGTGACGCCTTCGTCATGGCTCAGGCCCAGCAACCAGTCGAGCGACACCTTGAACTCGGCGGCGATGTTGAGCAGCGTCTCGGCGCGCGGCAGGCGGGTCGATGTCCCGGAGAGCAATTGCGACAGCGCCGAGCGGTCGATGCCGACCGCCGTCGCGAAGGCTGACTGGTTCAGGTCGGAGCGTGTCAAGAGCAATTTCAGGCGTTCGCGGAAGAGGGTCGAGAGATCACGCTTGTCCATTGGCGCCATTCCTTGCTTGGGAGGAAAAATTTGCTCTGAGGCGGTCGAAGTCGCGTCCCAGGCGTAAATGAATCCCTAAGCCTGTTTACAATGTATAACATATGCGGCTGAAAATGCGCACTCGCAACAGTTTGTGCGCTTTGTCGCGTTGCGGCAACGGCAGGCTCCTGACACAATGCTGTCAGGAATCAAAGTGGTTCCGGCGACTGGAAGGGCAGTAGTCGATCGCATGGCAAGCATGACTAAGAAACACAGCAGTGCAGCGGCAATCGAATGGCCGACGGTGTTCCTCGCACTTTTCTGCTACGGCACATGGCTCGCCACCGGCTTCCTTCTCTGGCCATCCTATCCGCTTCTGGCGCTTGGCGTCCTGGCCCTGACCGCCGCGCTGCAATCCTCGCTGATGCACGAAGTTCTGCACGGGCATCCGACCCGCAATGCGCGGATCAATGAAGCCTTCGTCTTCCTGCCGATCGGCATGGTGTGGCCGTTCCGCCGCTTCAAGACAATCCATCTTCGCCACCATGCCGACGAGCGGCTGACCGATCCGCTGGACGATCCGGAGAGCTACTACCAGGCGCTCTGGATGCATGAGGAATTGCCGCCGGCGATGAAATTCCTGCTGAAGATCAACAACACGATGGTCGGCCGGCTCATTCTCGGTCCGTGGCTGTCGTCGATCGGCTTCTTCATTGACGACGCCAAGCAGATTGCTGCCGGCGACAAGACGATCCGCAAGGCATGGCTGCTGCATGCCGTCGGCCTTGCCGTGGTGGTGGCCATCGTGACGTTCGGCTTCGGCATTCCGCTCTGGCTCTACATCCTGGTGCCGGTCTGGCTCGGCCAGTCGATGATCTCGATCCGCACCTATGCCGAGCATCAGTGGTCGGAGCATCCGGAAGGACGCACGGTGATTGTCGAGCGCTCGCCGCTGTCCTTCCTGTTCCTCAACAACAACCTGCATTTCGTCCATCACAAGAGCCCGACCGTGGCCTGGTACAGGTTGCCGAAGCTGTTCCGCGACCGTCGCGACGAATGGCTGCGGATGAACAATGGCTATACCTATCCGAACTATTTCGCGTTGCTGAAGGCGCATGCCTTCAAGGCGAAGGAGCCGATCGTCCATCCGGTGCTGCGGCGCGCGCCGGAGCCGGGCCGGGCGTTCAAACCGAGGGTTCGGGCGCGCAACGTGAATGGGCTGGGCAGCGCGCCGGTTCCGGCCGAGCCGCCGAAGGAATGATCCCGGCATAGCCGCCCTGGCGGCATTCCACACGGCGGGCGGCTCGCGCCCGTGGTCTTGTCAGCTTTCCAAAACAGCGGTCAAATCCAGGCATGAGCGAATTCGTTGCGGCCTTGCCGATGTATGACTGGCCCGAGGCCAGGGGTGAGGTCGATGCGCAATGGGCACGGTTGCGCCAAGCCATCAGGCAAAAGGGCATCGATGCGCCTGAGCTGCTTGCGCGCGCCAACGGCGACCTGCCGCCGGTGCCCGGCGGCATTCGCGACGGTGCCGGCAAGGTCGTCGCGCCCGATCCTGCGACGCTGCCGGCGGACGAACTCGATTTCCATGGGCTCTGGTTGCATCCGGCGCTGCTGTTCGGTCAGACCTGCTGGGGGCCGATGGAGCTTGGCCTCGCAAGCCATGTCCAGGTGATCGGCCAGCCCAGCTACGATGCCGTCGAGGGCGGGCAGGGCGAACTCTATTCCAGCGCCATCGTCATGCGGGCGGACGGCGGATCGTCCGTCGCGTCGCCGGCCGACGGCAACGCCTCGATCCCGCTCGATCTCATCCGCGGCAAGCGCTTCGCCTTCAACGATCCGGATTCCATGTCGGGCCTGCTCGGGCTGACGCGCGACCTGGAGGCGACGGGCGAAAGCCTGGACATTTTTGCTTCGCAGATCCAGAGCGGCGGGCATCGCTCCTCGATCGTCGCCGTTGCCGAGGGCAGGGCCGATGTCGCGGCGATCGACTGCGAAAGCTGGGCGCTGGCCAAACGCTTCGAGCCTGCGGCACGGCGCGTGAAGGTCGTCGGCTGGACCAGGCGGCGCAAAGGCCTGCCGTTCATCACCGCGCGCGCCACACCGCAGAAAACGGTGGCGGCGCTGCGCGAAGCGATCGCCAGCCTCGGATAGGCTCAGCCCAGCAAGCGCTCGTCGAGCGGATAGCTCGAAAGCTGCTGGTTGCCGGTCTCGGTGATCAGGATCTGCTCCTCGATCTTGACGCCCTCGCGTCCGCCCAGGCGGCCGATATAGCTTTCGACGCACAGCACCATGCCGGGTTCGAGCACGCCGTGCGGCGTATCCTCGGTCCAGTCGCTGGCATGCGGCAGCGTTGGATATTCGTCCGCCAGCCCGACGCCGTGGAAGAGCACGCCGTAGCGGGTCGGGAAACAGTCGCCGGGCGGCACCGCTGCACGCTCGACAAGCTCGCGGAAGGAAATGCCCGGCCGCATCAGCTCGGTGTTGTGGGCGATCTGGTCGGCGGCGATGCGGAACAGATCGCGCTGCTCGTTCGACGGTTTTCCATCGCCGCAGAGCCAGGTGCGCGAGAGGTCGGCACAGAAGCCATACGGGCCGATCAGGTCGGTGTCGAAAGCGACGAGATCGCCGTCCTCGATAACGCGCGACGAGCATTCCTGGAACCATGGATTGGTACGTGGACCCGAAGACAGGAGCCGGGTCTCGATCCATTCGCCACCGCGAGCGATGTTGCCGCGATGCAGTTCCGCCCACAGTTCGTTCTCGGAAATGCCTGGCTTCAGCGCCTGTTCCATCTCACCCATCGCCGCCTCGCAGGCGACGATGGCGCGGCGCATGGCGAGGATTTCGTCAGGCGACTTGATCAGCCGTGCGCTCTCCATCACCGCCTCGCCATTGCCGATGCTGACGCCGAGACGGGCGAGCTCTTCGACACCTTCCGGATTGATGTGGTCGACGGCGATGCGGCGGTTGCCGCCGCCGTGTTCGGCCACGAGATCGGCGATGCCGGCGGCCCAGCGACGGACTTTCAGCGGCGTCAGCTCGCCGCTGTAGAGATACATCCACGACACGGCCGGCCGCACCTCGTCGACGACGCCGGAATTATCGGACAGGTGCTCGCAGGAGAAATAGTCGAACAGCACCACCGGTCCCTCGGTGGCGACGAAGCAGTGGCGGGTCGGATTGTGCGCGACCCAGAGCTGCATGTTGGTCGAGTCGGTCGCGTAGCGGATGTTGACGGGGTCGTAGAGCAGCGCGCCGGCATAATCGCGCCGCTTCAACTCGGCGCGGATTCTGTCGAGCCGATATTTGCGCATGGCCGCAAGATCGGGAGCGGCGATGCCGGCCGCCTGCCACTCGGCCTCGGCCAGCGCGCCGTAACCCAGCACATGCTGGTTGAGCGAGGCGGCCTTCTGGCGGGAGACCTCGCGCAGCGCCTCGACGGAGCCGGCCGCATCCGGTTCGAACGGCATGATCTTGCGATGGCGGCCGAAGCGTTGCGTCTCCATGCGGGCTCCCCTGGGGCTGCTATTGCGTGGCGCCAGCGGTCGGGCCGGCCACCTTCTTCAATCTCGTGACCGTCACTTGGCGCGTGGGCGGCATGCTGCCAAGCAACTGGGGCACCGCAACGCGCCGATGGATGGTGTCCATCGCATAGCCGGCCTTGGTGATCCTGTCGAAAATTACCGAATTCGGCTCCTGGTCGTCCATCAGGACAAGCACGGCCGGTTCGCGGATCGACTGGGCGAATTCGGGTATCTCGTCGTCGAGCACGACGAGATCGGGGTCGACCAGGCGCAAATTGCCGGCCCAGAACCAGCTTGAGATCACGGTGCGAACCGGCCCGTCGGAGGTCAGCTGGCTGTAAAGCGAATGGTAGTCCATCCGCACGATGCGCCCGCGGTTTTCTCCGCCATACAATTGCATGTACCAACTTACCGGCAGCACCAGCATGGCAAGGACGGCGCCGACGAAGACGATCGTACCTTGCGTCTTCCTGCCCCTGTCGCCCATCGCATCCAGGCGCATGGCAAGGGCTGCGGGCAGCAAAATGAAAACGGGAAGCATCCAACGATCGCGAAATTGAGTCACGCCACCTGCCAGCACGAGCAGCAGCGTGATCAGCAAGGCAAAAGCAATCGCGCGCCAGAGCAGTTTCTCAGGCCAGGGTCCGGGCTGTGACGGCGGCGCGGATTTCCTGATTGCCAGCAAGAACGCAACGGCAAAGATCGCAATCGGAAGCCCGGCGAAATTGAGTATCGCCTTGACCAACCCGAACACGCCGAGCGATGCCGTCGCCGCCGCGCTGCCACCCTCGGCAACGCCGAAGCCATCGCTATGCGACAGCAGGTCTTCAAGATGCGTGAGGCTCCAGTGCAATGTCGGGAGACAGGCAAGGATCGCCACCACCACGCTGATCAGGAAGCGGCGGTCGAAGATCGCCTCGCGCGTTTCACGCAGCGACAGCGCCGCCACGAACAGCGCCGCGAGAAAGATCACATTGTTGTACTTCGACAGCATCGCCGCGGCCGTTGCCAGGCCAAACAACGCATAGGCGGCGACGGATCGCCGTTTCAGCACCTCGACCAGCGCGAGGAACAGCACTGACGAAAAGCAGACTATGGCGAGCGAGTGGGTGAGGGCATGCTGCATTTCCCAGACGATCTGCGGAAAGAGTAGCAGGCCGAACATGGCAGCGGCGGCTGCACGATTCGAGAAGCCGAGCCGGCGTACCGCGGTGAAGTATGCGGCGAGCCCTCCGGCCAGCAGACCATACTTCACGATCTTGAGGGCGAGGATGCTGGTTCCGACCAGCGAGGCCGTCAAGTGGGCAAGCCAGGTGTAGAGCGGTGGTTGCGAGCTGCCGTAGCCAGCCGCCAGGACCCGCATCACCATCAATTGTTCGGATTCATCGACGCCGAGGCCAGTGCCCGCCCAGTGGGACGACAGCGTCATCACCACGACCTGGACGACGCAATATAGGACGACGAAAGCGAGCCCGGCATTGAATGGACCGGCTTTGTCGTCGCAAAGCCAGTCGGTCCATTTCTCTAGATACTGCAAGGACGTGGTCTTCCCATCGCGGATACGCCAATGGCCGGTTGGACCGTGTTTGGTCGAAAAGCCACCTACACGATCCAGCACGTCATGTCGCCTTGCTAGAGCAATTCCAGGAAAAGTGCGGAGCGGTTTTTCGTCCGGAATTGCGTAAAAACAAATACTTAGAGCGGGTCAGCGGTTCTATCAAAAGCTGAACCGCTCTACGTGCGCATCTTCTCGCCGCTCGGGTCGAAGGGCGGCTCGACATTGATGCGGGCCGGACGGCGGTGGCCGAGGATCTCGATCTCGAACAGGCCGGCGCTTTCGTCCTCGGCCAATGCCGCCGGAACATAGCCCTGCGCCATCGATTTCTGGACGTAGTGCGCGTAGCCGCCCGAGGTGACCCAGCCAACCACACGCCAGTCGCCGTCGACGATGCCGCGCACGGCGGAGGCGCCTTCGGCGGCCCTGGAGCCACGCACTTCCTTGCCTGATGTGTCAAAGCGCGGCGCGCCATAGCCATGCGGCTTCTCCACCGTGCCGTAGTCCTTGCTGACCTTGGCCCAGATCGGCTCGTCGCCCATCACGTCGGCGTCGGCTGCATCGACGATGAAGGAGACGCGGCGCAGCTTCGGGCCCTCGGCGTGCTCCTTGGCGGACGCCTCGCGGCCGATGAAGTCGTTCTTCTCCAGCTTGATGAAGCGGTCCATCGAGCCTTCGAACGGCCCGTAGATCGGGCGCAGTTCGCGGAACCAGGTCGGGAAGTTCTTTTCAAGGCGCATCGAGAGCAGGGCGCGCATGCCGAAATCGACGAGACCAAACTCCTCGCCAGCTTCCTTGATCGCCTTGTAGACGAGGCGCTGATAAGCGGGCGCCATCCAGATCTCGTAGCCGAGGTCGCCGGTATAGGTGATGCGGTTGACCATGCAGGGCGCGCCGCCGACGGCCATCTCGCGGAAATCCATGAAGCGGAAGGCCTTGGTGGAGATGTCGACATCCACCAGCTTCTGCAGCAGGTCGCGCGATTTCGGCCCGGCGATCGAAAGCCCAACAAGCGTCTGGTCGAAGCGGTGGATGCGCACCGAACCGTCCTTCGGCAGGTGCTTCTCGAACCAGCGCATATGGTATTTCTGCGCGGCCGACGAGCCCCAGATCATGAAGCGGTCCTCGCCGGATTTGGCGATGGTGAAGTCGCCGATAAGCTTGCCGAACTCGTTGACCATCGGGGTCAGCACGATGCGGCTGGTCTTCGGCATGCGGTTGGTCATCAGCCGGTTGAGGAAATCCTCGGCCGCCGGTCCGGAGACCTCGTATTTGGCGAAATTGGCGATCTCGGTGACGCCGACCTTCTCGCGCGTGGCGCGCACCTCCTCGCCGATCGGACCGAAATCGTTGGAGCGGTGGAAGGAGACGATGTCCTTCGGCTCGGTACCTTTCGGCGCGAACCAGAGCGGGGTCTCCAGGCCCCACGAGTCGCCCATGACGGCATTGTTGGCGAGCATGGTGTCGTAGAGCGGCGTCGTCTGCGCCGGCCGGGCGGCCGGCAGCTCCTCGTTGGGGAAGCGGATCGAGAAGCGCCGCGAATAATTCTCGCGCACCTTGGCGTTGGTGTAGCGCAGGCTGGCCCATTCGCCGAAGCGGGCGACGTCCATGCCCCAGACGTCGAATCCCGGATCGCCATGCACCATCCAGTTGGAGAGCGCGAGGCCGACGCCGCCGCCCTGGCTGAAACCGGCCATGACGGCGCAGGCGCACCAGAAATTGGTCAGGCCCTGGACCGGGCCGACCAGCGGGTTGCCGTCGAGCGCAAAGGTGAACGGGCCGTTGATGATCTGCTTGATGCCGGCCTTCTCGATGCCAGGGAAATGCTTGAAGCCGATCTCCAGCGACGGCGCGATGCGGTCGATGTCGGGCTGCAGCAGTTCATGGCCGAAATCCCAGGGCGTGTTGACCGGCGACCACGGCTTGCAGGCCTTCTCATAGGTGCCGAGCAGGATGCCGTTGCGCTCCTGACGGGTGTAGATCTCGCCCTTGAAATCGAGCACGCCGATCATCTCGCGGCCGGTCGACTTGTTGAATTCCTCGACCTCCGGCATCGGCTCGGTGAGCAGGTACATATGCTCCATCGCCAGCACCGGCAGTTCGACGCCGACCATGCGGCCGATCTCGCGTGCCCACAGCCCACCGCAGTTGACCACATGCTCGGCGTGGACCGTGCCTTGCTCGGTGACGACGTTCCAGGTGCCGTCGACTTCCTGCGTCAGCTCGACGACGCGGTTGCGCAGCACGATCTCGGCGCCGAGTTTCTTCGCCGCCTTGGAATAGGCAATGGTCGTGCCGGACGGATCGAGATGGCCTTCGACCGGGTCCCACATGGCGCCGACGAAGTTCCTCTCGTCCATCAGCGGGAACATCGCCTTGGCTTCCGACGGCGTGATCAGCTCGGTGTCCATGCCGAGATAGCGGCCCTTGGCGTGGGCGAGCCGCAAAAAGTCCATGCGCTCAGGGGTATCCGCCATCATCACGCCGCCGGTCAGGTGCAGCGAGCAGGACTGGCCGGAGATCTCCTCGATCTCCTTGTAGAGCTGCACCGTGTAGGCCTGCAGCTTGGCGACGTTGGGATCGCCGTTCAGCGTGTGGAAGCCGCCCGCCGCATGCCAGGACGAGCCCGAGGTCAATTCCGAACGCTCGATCAGCATGATGTCGGTCCAGCCGGCCTTGGCCAGATGGTAGAGCACCGAGCAGCCAACAACACCGCCGCCGATGACAACCGCTTTGACGTGAGATTTCATAAAGATAGGTCCGTTTTTGAAGAGATTGAATCGAGGGAGCGGGGCGTGAAAACAAAGCGGAGATCGGATGCCGCGATGTTTTCGGCCAGCCTGCCATCAAGCGCGGCAAGGATGGTTTCACAGACGGAAGTACGATGTTTCAGGACGTCATGGTTCCAGATGCGCAAGATCGAATAACCTTGAGCGCGCATGAAGTCGTCACGGCGGCGGTCATATGTGCTGCCGGCGTGTTGGTGGCCGTCGATTTCAACGACAAGCCAATTCTCGCGGCAAGCGAAGTCGGCAAAAAAAGGGCCGATGGAAAGCTGGCGCGTAAAGCGATAACCGCCAAGCTTGCGCGCCTTTTGTTCAAGCCAAAGCAATGCTTCCGCTTGGTTGCCTGACTGCCGCAGGTTGCGTGCTCGCTTCGTTGTCCCTGTTTTGCGGCGGCTGCGCGTTTCATGAACGGCTTCCCCCACTCCGTCGCCGCTTCGCGGCGCCACCTCTCCCCCCTCCGGAGGGAGAGGAAGGGCGCCAGCCGACATAAACTCACGCCTTTCCTCTCCCCCGTCGATCGGGGGAGAGGTGTCGAGCGCAGCTCGACGGAGTGGGGGTCGACCGTTCATCAAGTCCATACGAAGGATCAGCTCACCAACAACATAAATGATCAAAAATCGGTCGGCGCGCCGCCTTCGGCGCGGCGCTTCTCGACGAAGTCGTTGAGCTCTTCGCGGATCGCCGGGTCCAGATAGGGTTCTTCGTAGGACGCCAGCCGTTCCTTCCAGACCTTGTTGGCCTTTTCCAGCGCCGTCGGCGAGCCGGCTTCGGCCCAGGTCTCGAAATTGCGCCAGTCGGAGAGGATCGGCGAGTAGAAGGCAGTCTTGTAGCGGTCCTGTGTGTGCTGGGTGCCGAAGAAGTGACCGCCGGGGCCGACCGACTGGATGGCGTCGAAACCGAGAGCTTCTTCAGAAAGGTCGAGCGGGGTCAGGAATTCGGCCACCATCTGCAATAGGTCGATGTCCAGAATGGTCTTCTCGTAGGAGCAGCGCAGGCCGCCTTCGAGCCAGCCGGCGCCGTGCATCATGAGATTGCCGCCGCCCTGGATGGCGCCCCACAGCGAAAAGACGCTTTCATAGGCGGCCTGCGCATCGACGGTGTTGGCCGCGCAGGTGTTGGAGGTGCGGTAGGGGATGTTGTAGCGGCGGGCAAGCTGGCCGCCAACAAGCTGCGCCTTCATGTATTCGGGGGTGCCGAAGGCCGGTGAACCGGACTTCATGTCGACATTGGAGGTGAAGCCGCCATAGCCGACCGGCGCGCCCTTCTTCACCATCTGGGCGAACGCGATGCCCGACAGCGCTTCGGCATTCTGCTGCACAAGCGCGCCGGCGATGGTGACGGGCGCCATCGCGCCCGACAGCGTGAACGGCGTCACGATGACGACCTGGCCCTTGCTCGACATCTGGATGATGCCTTCCATCATCGGCACGTCGAGCTTGAGCGGCGAGTTGGTGTTGATGATGGTGAAGACGGAAGGCTCTTCCAGCATCTGCTCATGGCTGACGCCGCGCGCGATCCTGGCGATCTCGATGCCGTCGACATTGCGCTCCTTGCCGAGCGAATAGATGTGGAACACCTTGTCGGTGAGCGTGGCGAGGTCGCGGATGCATTCGAGGTGGCGCACCGACGGATGGATATCGGTCGGCTCGACCGGATAGCCGCCGGTGCAGTTGAGGATGTTGTGCATCTGTGCCAGGCGCAGGAAGTTGCGGTAGTCGGCCTGGTTGCCCGGGCGGCGGCCGCGATCGAGATCGGAGCAGTTCGGCGCCGAGGCCATCATCGACAGGATCACATTGTTGCCGCCGAAGCGCACATTGTGCGCCGGGTTGCGGGCATGCAGTGTGAATTCCGACGGGCAGTTCGAGATCAGATCCAAGATCATGTCGCTGTCGAAGCGCACCCGCTCGCTGCCCTCGGTCACATCAGCGCCATGTTGCTTCATGATGCGGCGCGCTTCGTCATGCAGCACGTCGACGCCGATTTCCTTCAGCACCCGCAGCGAGGCGAGGTGGATCGATTCCAGCTCGTCGTCCGAGACCAGCCTGGTCGGCGTCAGCGGGTTCCTCAACTGGCGGAAGGGCGGCTGTTCGAACGCCGCCAAGCCGCCGGCGCGCTTGCCCGCGCGCCCGCCACGGCGAGCGCGATCAGTTGCCAGTGCCGGTTCGGCGGGGTGAAGGGCAGCGGTCATGAAAAGCCTCATGGAATGCGAAAGTGAGCGGCATAATGGACCGCCGCCAATGCCACTGGTACGGAGGCGGCGACCACTAGGGCGAGGGAAGCGACATGATGGAAGGGCTACCGGGCGCCTAGCCTCGCGCAACGTGAAGCCTGTTACAGTTCCGTCTTTTACTTCTGCTATACTTGCACGCCGAGCGTCTTGCGGGGGGAAGCTATGCCTGACGTCATCAAAGTGCGTGCGGCGACCAACAACGAGGTCGCCTTCCTGGCCTGGGATATTGACGGGATGATCCCAGGTTGCCTCGGCTTCGAGATCGTCCGCCTCTATCCGGACACCGGGGAGGAGCGCTGCCTGGCGGCGTGGGTGCCGTTCAAGGGACAGCGCAATCCAAGGTGGATACCCCAGGACACCGGCGTCTGGCCGGTTCAGAAGACCTTCTGGCGCGACCTCACGGTGCGCCGGCGCCGCGACAGCATCACGATCAGGCCCGAAGGCGAGATGATCGCCTATCGCGTGCGCCCGGTCGGCGACATGAAGCCAGGCCTCGAACCTGTGCCGGTGCGTCCTGACCAGGTGGTGGACGGCAAACCTGCCTATACCGGAACGCCGCGGCCGCTCGGCTATCTCGGCCAGGGCGCCGTCAGCCCGCCGATCTTCCTCGGCCAGATGTTCGGCAAGGCGCGGGTCGCCTTTACCAACGGCGTTTTGTCGACGCAGTGGATGTCGCGCGCACTGGCGGAAGCCGGCATCAAGGTCGGGCAGCGCGACAAGATCAGGGCGGAACTGCAGAATCCGAAAAGCAAGATACGCGCCTATCTTCAAGGCGATGTGCCTGAGGTACTGACCAGCTTGTTGGAGCGCGCCAAGAGCCAACACGGCTCCGTCAGGCTTGCGCTCTACGAGCTTGGCGACGACGCATTGTGCGACGCCATCGTCGCCGCCAAGGATGTCGTCGAGGTGATCCTTTCCAACTCGGGCAAGGACGATCAGACCAAGGAATGGGATTTCGGCAACGCGCCGTTCAGGAAGCGTCTGCGCGACGAGGGCGTCGCGGTGACGGACCGCCTGTTCAACAACAACCATATCGGCCACAACAAATTCGCGGTCTATCGCGATGCTCAGGGCAAACCGCAGGCGATGATGACCGGCAGCACCAACTGGACCTCGACCGGCATCTGCGGCCAGTCCAACAACGCCTTCATCCGCGACGATCCGGCGATAGCGGAAGTGTTCAATGCCTATTGGGAGCGCATGAAGGCCGATGTGTTCCCGCCGCCGGCGAGCGAAAGCGCCGCCGGACATGTGGCGCAAAAGCAGGGCGTGCCGTTCCGCGAGGAAAACCACCTTGCGAGCCCGTTGGACGGCGCTACAGCAGCGCTGGACGGCATGACAGTGTGGTTTTCGCCCAACGATCCCGAGCGCAGCAAGAAGGACATCTCGGTGCGCCCGGTCGACCTCGATGACGTCTTTGTCCGCATCAAGGCGGCGAAGCGCGCGGTGCTCTTTCTCGTGTTCAATCCGTCGCGGCTCGGCGAGAACTCGATCGTCGACCAGGCGGTCGCGGCGGCGAAGGCGGACCCGAAGCTGATCGTGCAGGGCGCGATCAGCGACGAGACTGCGATGCCCAACTATGTCGCGCCGACCAAGGATCCGGTGACCCACAAATCGAACAAGGACGGCAAATCGCCCTTCGTCTATCCGGAGAAGGTCTGGGAGGCGCCGAACGTCTCGATCGTCAGGGCGGCGAACCTGACCGGCGCCACGATCGCCCGCGATTTCCAGGCGGAGGTGCTGACCGTCGGCCATGCCATCGTGCACGACAAGATCGTCATCATCGACCCGATGGAGGACAACGCGACCGTCATCACCGGCAGCCATAACCTCGGCTACAAGGCGTCCTACGAGAACGACGAGAACCTGGTCATTGTCGAGGGCGACAAGACGTTCGCCGCTGCCTATGCGGTGCACATGCTCGACGTCTTCGACCACTACAAGTTCCGCGCCTGGCGCCGGACGATCGGGAAGGGCCCCTCGGCCGACGATGGGATTTCCATCGACGACAAGTGGCTGAAGCCCTATGCCGACGGCAAGAAGGGGGCGATCGCCCGCTACTTCCCGTAACCTTTGTCTGAGTGACCCCCAAGCGTCTGGCCGTTGGCGCAAGCGGATTTCGCCACCGGCCCTTCCTTTTGCCGTGCCGAGCCGCTAGCCGGATCGCATGCCGCCCGAGGGCGAGCGATTCAAACGGATGGCGCAATGGTCGCGGCGAGCGATGGCGAAGCGAGAACGCGATGGGCAGCACTGGCTGGAGTCACTACGGCGCTAGCCATGTTCGGTGCGGCGCAAGGGTTGAGCTATCCGCTGTTCACGCTGCTGATGCAGCGGCAAGGCCTGTCGCCGGCGCTGATCGGCCTCTCCGCCGCGATGATGCCGGTCGGCCTCATCCTGTCGGCGTCGTTCGTGCCGGCGGCCGTGCGTATGGTCGGTGCGCGCAACCTCGCAGTCGGCTGTTCGCTGATCGGCGCGCTCTGCTTCCTGGCGATCGGCTATCTGCAGAACTGGATCGCCTGGTACGTGCTGCGCTTCCTCGTCGGCGTGGTCATCAATCCGCTCTATGTGCTCGGCGAGGTCTGGGCGCTGTCGCTGGCGGCGCCGTCGCGCCGCGGCAGGGTGATGGGCGTGTTCAACGCGCTGATGGGGGCGGGGTACGCCGCCGGACCGCTGATCCTGATCACGCTCGGCGCATCGGGCTGGCCGCCATTCATCGCCGCCATAGCGGGCTTTTGCCTGTGCGCGCTGATCTTGCGCGCCGTTTCCTCGCAACTCACCGGTTTCGAGGATGACGGCCAGGCTTCCGGCGGCATTGCCGGTTTCGCCAGGCTGGCGCCGGCTCTGCTGCTTGCGGTGCTGGTCTCGGGCGGTGCAGCAGAGCACCTATGCGCTGATCCCGGTCTTCGGAACCGGCTACGGCCTGCCGGAGGCGAAGCTCGCGGCGCTGGTGACGGCGCTATCGGCGGGCAACATCCTGCTGCAGATTCCGCTCGGGCTGATGGCCGAGCGCTTCGGCGGCCGCGCCATGATCGTCTTTTGCGCGCTGGCGACCGCCGCCTGCGCGCTGTCGCTGCCATTGCTGATCACGACGCCGCTGGTCTGGCCGGTGCTGGTGGTGATGGGCGCAGTCGGCTACGGCGTCTACACGATGGCGCTGGTCGAACTCGGCAGCCGTTTCAAGGGAACGCTGCTTGTGGCCGGAAACGCCGCCTTCGCGCTGATGTGGGGCGCCGGCGGCATCGTCGGCCCGCCCGGCGCTGGCGCGCTGATGCAGGCGGTCGGCCCGCTCGGCCTGCCGGCGGTGATCGCCGGGCTCGATGCGCTGCTGGTGGGTTTCGCACTCTACAGATCGGCCAGTCGCCGAAGCTCCTGACAGGTTCTGGCTGGAGGAAGCAGTTTGCGCCAGGCGAGGGGCTTACCGCTGCCCAACCGAACGGCTAAGGCTGCCGGCGGAGGAAGGGCCATGAGCGCCGCGGAAACGAACAGCGACGAGACGATGCAGTGGGCGGCGATCACTGGGGTGATCGCGACCGTCTCGGTCTTCGCCATCGCGCAAGGGCTCTCCTATCCACTGCTGAGCTTCATCCTGCAGCGCCAGGGCGTCTCGCCGGCGATGATCGGCCTTTCGGCGGCGATGACGCCGGTCGGTTTCATCCTGTCTTCGCCGCTGATCCCGGCGCTGGCGCGCCGCTTCGGGGCAGGGCGCACTGCGCTCACCTGTGCCGCGCTTTCTGCCCTGGTGTTGGCGCTGGTCGGCTGGACGCAGAATGTCTATCTGTGGGTTCCGCTCCGCTTCCTGATCGGCGTGGTGACCAATCCACTCTATGTGCTCAGCGAAATCTGGGTGATCGCACTCGCCCCGCCGTCGCGCCGCGGCCGCGTCATGGGCGTCTATTCGACCGTCATCTCGGCCGGCTTCGCGACGGGGCCGCTCTGCCTGCTGGCGGTCGGCACCGAAGGCTGGCCGCCATTCCTGGTCGGCATTTGCGCTTTCACCTTCTGCGGCGGCTGCCTGGCGCTGGTGCTTGGGCGCCTGCCCAAGGTCGACGAGGCCGGACAACAGGTTTCAGTGATCGGGTTCATGCCGCAGGCATGGCTGCTGCTCGCCGCCGTGGTCGTGGCCGCCGGCTTCGAGCAGGCGGTGCTGGCGCTGCTGCCGGTCTACGGCACCCACTACGGCATCGCCGAGGCGCGCATGTCGGCGCTGCTGTCGACGATGATCGCCGGCAACATTGCCATGCAGGTGCCGCTCGGCCTGCTGGCCGAGAGGCTGACAGCGCGGCTGGTGCGATTCCTGTGCGTGGCGCTGACCGTACTCGGCTGCGTGCTCTTGCCGCTGCTAATCGAGACGCCGCTGATCTGGCCGTGCGTGTTCATCTGGGGTGCTGTCTCCTACGGCATCTACACAATGTCGATCATCGAGCTCGGCGAGCGTTTTGCCGGCTCGGCGCTGGTTGCCGGCAATGCCGCGTTCTCGCTGATGTGGGGCGTCGGCGGCATCCTCGTGCCGCCGCTCACCGGCGGCGTCATGGATGCGATCGGCGCCTCCGGCCTGCCGATCACGCTCGGCGCGATCTGCGCGGCGCTGGCGATGGCGAGCGTCATACGAAAGCGGTTAGTATAAGACCAGGTGCGCCTCAGTCGTCCTGCCGTCTGAAAATGGCCCAGAGATCGCAGTCGGCGTGGCGTTCCGGCGGATAATATTTGCTGCGCAATGCCCGCTGAATTTCCACGGCGCGTTCAAACTCCGGGATCAGTCCGACACTGGACAGTTCCGAATTCGCAAATGCTTCCGGAAAGCCACCGCAATTGGTCAATGCGCTGTTGCCGACGTCCTTGTCCATCAGATCGTAGCCAAGGAATGCAAACCCCTCCCAATTAAGGGAGCGTACTTCCTCCGAAGGTCGTCGGATCACTCCAAGAATGTTCAGCTTGCGCATGTCGTCGAGTTCGGAAAGGAGGAAGTCCAGATCCACGAAGAAATTGAGCATGTTGTCTTCGTGAACGATGTAGGGCCAGTGGGTATCCTTCGTTTCTGGGACCGCGAAGTGGCAGAGCATCCCGTCGAGCGTAGCGACCTCGGTGAGCTGAGTGAGGCCCGACCATTCGATATAGTTCTTCCACGCAGCGCCGTCGGATGGACCGAACTTCTCGGTCGCAATGTAGAGACGTTGCATGGCGTTTCTCGCTCCCCTGGCTGGAGCCTAGCTCCCACAGTCGCCGGTGCCGTTGGTTTTACGCATTCCGGTTGAATGTCGGTAGCGCCATGCCGATGTTTGTGGCACCGAGCGTGACGAATTTTTCGGAGACCACATGACCAAACCGATCGCACCAAGGCAGCAAGATGCAACTGGCGAGACCCAGGATCCTTTTCTCTGGCTAGAAGACCGAAACGGCAAGGAGGCGCTCGACTGGGTGCACGGCCAGAACGGGCTGACCGTCGCCGAATTGCAGGGCGATCCCGCCTACCAGGCTTCTTTCGAGACCGCGCTCGACCTGATGACGGCCGAGGACAACATCGCGGTCGGGGCAGCGATCAACGGCCATGTCTACAATTTCTGGCAGGACAAGACCAACGTGCTGGGCCTGTGGCGCCGCACGACGGTCGCGTCCTACAAGACCGACAAGCCCGAATGGGAGACGATCATCGATTTCGATGTGCTCTCGGCAAAAGAGGGCGTCAAATGGGTGTTCAGCGGCGCGAGCCGGCTTTACCCGGATTTCAGCCGCTGCCTGGTCAGCATGTCGCCGGACGGCGGCGATGCCAGCGAGATGCGCGAGTTCGACATCGCGGCGAAGTCCTTCGTCGAAGGCGGGTTTCGTGCGCCCGCTTCGAAGTCGGGTTTTTCCTGGCTGGACGAGGACACCGTCATCGTCTCGGCTGCTTTCGAGGAGGACGACAAGACCCAGTCCGGCTATCCGCGGGTGGTCAAGCTGTGGAAGCGCGGCACCACGCTGGAAGACGCCACTCCGATCTTCGAGGCCGACAAGCAGGACCTTGCAGCTGGCGGCGGCGTCGAGATCGATGGTGACCGGCGGCACCTGTTCCTGGCTCGCACCATCGATTTCTTCTCCTCGCACAGTTTCCTGCGGCTCGCTTCCGGCGAGAACCGGCGCATTCCGCTGCCAGACGACGTGAGCGACACGGCGATCTTCCAGAGACAACTCGTCTTCGGCGTGCGCAGCGCCTGGACAGCGCCGGATGGCACGCGCTGCCTGCCCGACGGGCTCTATTCGGTGGATTTCGAACGCTGGATCGACACCAATACGCTGGGGCCGGTCGAAACCGTGCTCGCGCCGGCGCCTCGCGTCTCGATCGCCGGGCTTGCCCGCACCGAGCAGCGGCTGTTCATCAACCTGATGGACAATGTGCGCGGCAAGGTCGTGGCCTGCGACCGAACGGGCAAAAGCTGGTCGCTGAAGCCGGTTGGCCTGCCGGAAAACGGCAATGTCGGCATCAGTCATGCCGAGCATTTCGGCGCCAGCGTCTCCTTCTCCTTCACCGATTTCCTGACGCCGAGCTCGATCATCTGGTCGGACGACGATGGCGAGACGCTGAAGACGGTGAAGGCGCAGCCGGCGCGCTTCGATGCCTCGCCCTTCATTTCCGAACAGTTCGAGGCGCGCTCGAGGGACGGCACGATGATCCCTTATTTCGTGGTCAGGCGGCGCGACCGGAACGGGCCGGTGCCGACGCTGCTTTACGGCTATGGCGGCTTCGAAGTGCCGCTCTTGCCCGGCTATGCCGGCGTGCGCGGCAGGCTGTGGCTGGAGAAGGGCAACGCCTATGTGCAGGCCAACATCCGCGGCGGCGGCGAGTTCGGTCCGGCCTGGCACCAGGCGGCGCTGAAGGGCAACCGCCAGAAAGCCTTCGACGATTTCGCGGCGGTGGCCGAGGATCTCGTCAATCGCGGCATCACGACGGCGGCGCGGCTCGGCATCCAGGGCGGCTCGAATGGCGGCCTGCTGACCGGCACGTCACTGACCCAGCGTCCCGAACTGTTCGGCGCTGTCATCATCGACGTGCCGCTGCTCGACATGCTGCGCTATACCGAACTGCCGCCGGGGGCTTCATGGATCGCGGAATATGGCGATCCGTCGAAGCCAGAAGAGGCGGCGTGGCTGGCAGCCTACTCGCCCTACCAGCACGTCGCCGCCGATGCCGCCTATCCGCCGGTGCTGCTGATGACTTCCACGGCCGACGACCGCGTCCATCCGGGCCATGCCCGCAAGATGGCGGCGCGCCTGCAGGCTGCCGGCCATACCAGGACGCTGCTCTTCGAGGAAACGGAGGGCGGGCATGGCGGACGCGGCGATCGTCGTCCGCAGGCCGCGCAAACGGCGATGCGCTATGTCTTTCTAGAGCGGGCGCTGGGCAGCACGGCTTGAATTCAAGGCCACAGGCGGCTTAAGGTGCCGCCATGGCTCGCATGAAGACATCTGGCGCCGTTCGGGGCGCGGTGACACCGTCACCGCGCACGCTTCGTGCCGAGCTGCTCAGGCTTTGCGCCCGCATCGGCTATTCGCCGCCCGCCTGCCTCTGACGAATCCGCCCCGGCGCCCGCCGGATTGATTCAAGAGGAAAGATAAATCCATGACCTATCAGAATTATTCGCTGAAGCAGCTTCAGCAGATCGACGCCGCGCATCATCTTCATCCGTTCACCGATCACAAGGAGCTGCGCGAGATCGGCTCGCGCATCATCACCCGCGCCGACGGGCCGTTCATTTACGATGCCGAAGGGACCGAGATCCTCGACGGCATGGCCGGCCTTTGGTGCGTCAATGTCGGCTATGGCCGCAATGAGCTGGCCGAGGCCGCCTATGCGCAGATGAAGGAGCTGCCCTACTACAATTCCTTCTTCAAATGCTCGACGCCGACGCCGGTGCTGTTGTCGAAGAAACTGGCGGAACTGGCGCCGAAGCATGTCAGCCAGGTGTTCTACGGCTCGTCCGGTTCGGAGGCCAACGACACGGCACTCAGGCTCGTGCGCCACTACTGGGCGCTCGAAGGCAAGCCGGAGAAGAACCGCGTCATCTCGCGCAAGATGGGCTATCACGGTTCGACCATTGCCGGCACCTCGCTCGGCGGCATGGAGCCGATGCACAAGCAACTCGGCGGCGCCGTTCCCAACATCGTCCATGTGATGATGCCCTATGCCTACGAGCTCGCACTGCCCGGCGAAAGCGACCATGATTTCGGCCTGCGCGCCGCCAAGGCCGTCGAGGACGCCATCCTCGAAGCCGGAGCCGACAAGGTGGCCGCCTTCATCGGCGAGCCGGTGATGGGCGCCGGCGGGGTCAAGATCCCGCCGATGAGCTACTGGCCTGAGGTGCAGCGCATCTGCCGCAAGTATGACGTGCTCCTGATGCTGGACGAGGTGATCACCGGCTATGGCCGCACCGGCGAATGGTTCGCGGCGCAGACTTTTGGCATCGAGCCCGACACCATCACCACGGCCAAGGCGCTGACCTCCGGCTACCAGCCGCTGTCAGCGCTGCTGGTTTGCGATCGCATCGCGGCGACGCTGGTCGAGAAGGGCGGCGAGTTCTACCACGGCTACACCTATTCCGGTCACCCTGTGGCGTGCGCCGTGGCGCTGAAGAACCTCGAGATCATCGAGCGCGAAGGCCTGGTCGAGCGGGTCAGGAACGACACCGGTCCCTATTTCGCCCAGGCGCTGCAGGAGCGCATCGCCGGGCACAATCTGGTCGGCGAGGTGCGCTCGATCGGGCTGATGGGGGCGATCGAGATCGTCAAGGACAAGGCGACCAAGGAACGCTTCCTGCCGTCTGGCAGTGCCGCCGTCGTCGTGCGTGACCATGCGATCGCGCAAGGCATGATGCTGCGCGCCACCGGCGACACGATGATCCTGTCGCCGCCGCTGATCTGGACGCGCGACACGGTCGATATGGCCTGCGAGCGCATCGCCAAGGCGCTCGATCTTGCGGAGGCCGACCTCCGCAAGCGCTGAGCCGCAAGTTTTGCCGGGCGCCCCAGAAACGGGGCGCTCGGCGCCCTCTGATCAAGTGCGAAACGCAAAAACCGCGCTCCAACGGGAACGCGGCTTTGCCAGATACGCATGGCGTTTCGCTACGAGCGTACTTGCGAAACTTACGGGCTCCGGTACGCGAGACCTGATCCGGAGCGCCGGGCGGATGCGATATGTCCGCCTCGCAGTCCGTTTTATAGGCACATCGTTACCGGCGGGTTATCGAGACCTTAAGCAAATCTAAATTTGCCGGTTTTCGGCAAAAAAATCTGCTAATAAGCCTTTCAAAGCAGGATGTTACGCCGGATCGCCGCGCAGGAAATTTATAATGCCGGAAAAATCGGCGCCGGCATTCCCCTGCGCGTTGAACAGCGCGTAGAGCTGCGTCGCCTCGGCACCGAGCGGCGTCACCGCGCCAGCACCTTGCGCTGCCTCCTGCGACAGCTTCAAGTCCTTCAGCATGAGGGCCGCGGCGAAGCCTGGCTTGTAGTCGCGGTTGGCGGGCGAGGCCGGCACCGGGCCAGGCACGGGGCAATATGTGGTGAGCGACCAGCATTGCCCCGACGAGGTAGAGGCGACGTCGAACAGCGCTTGGTGCGACAGCCCGAGCTTTTCCGCCAGCACGAAGGCTTCGGCGACGCCGATCATCGAGATGCCGAGGATCATGTTGTTGCAGATCTTGGCCGCCTGGCCGGCGCCGTCATCGCCGCAATGGACGATGCGGCCAGCCATCGGTTTGAGGATAGGCTCCGCCGCCGCGAAGGCGTCCTTCGAGCCGCCGGCCATGAAGGTCAGCGTGCCGGCGGTGGCGCCGCCGGTGCCGCCGGAGACCGGCGAGTCGATCGACAGCAGGCCGTGTTTGCTGGCGACGGCATGGGCCTTGCGGGCCGATTCGACATCGATGGTCGAGGAATCGATGAACAGCGCGCCCTTCTTCGCCTTGGGTGCGATGTCCCCGTAGACCGACAGCACATGCTTGCCGGCCGGCAGCATGGTGATGACGACGTCGGCGTCCTTAACCGCAGCGATTGCATTGGCCATCACGGTCACGCCGTGCTCTTTCGCAACAGCCAGGTTCTCGGGAACGAGATCGAAGCCCAGCACCGCATGCCCTGCCTTGACCAGGTTAGCGGCCATCGGATTGCCCATATTGCCGAGGCCGATGAAGGCGATGGTGGTCATGACGGCGCTCCGTGACTTGGGGTTAGGCAGTAGGCAGTAGGCAGTAGGCAGTAGGCAGTAGGCAGTAGGCAGGGCTATTCGGGCGCAAGTTTGCTTATGAGTTGGCGAAGCATTTTTCCGATGGCCTCGGATACTGACAGCAACTGATAGGCCTGATCACGCGTGGCTAGACCGACGCGTTCAGCGATCTGGAGGTGCGTCTCGAACTCTTTCAACGAACCTTGAGCAATCCTGAGAAATTGCTGATAAGAGCCTCTGTTGTCTCGTCCATAGCCTTCCGCGATGTTTGCGGGGATAGAGGTAGCCGAGCGGCGGATCTGGCTGGTCAACCCATACAATTCCTCTTTTGGCCGTGCCTTGGTTACGGAGTAGGTGGCGACGGCCAGATCCATCGCCTGCTGCCACACGATAAGATCCTTGTACGAATTGATCTTGCCGGTCATCGTTTTCTCTACTGCCTACTGCCTACTGCCTACTGCCTACTGCCTACTTCTTTACCGGCCGATCAGCGCGCGCGCGATGATGACGCGCATGATCTCGTTCGTGCCTTCGAGGATCTGGTGGACACGCAGATCGCGCACCAGCTTCTCGACGCCGTAATCGTGCAGATAGCCATAGCCGCCATGCAATTGCAGCGCTTCGTTGGCCACATTGAAGCCGACATCTGTGACGAAGCGCTTGGCCATCGCCGACCATTTGCCGGCATCCGGCGCCTTGCGGTCGAGCTTCGAGGCGGCGGCGTAGAGGAAAATGCGCGCCGCCTGCAATTCGGTCTCCATGTCGGCGAGCCTGAACTGCAGCGCCTGGAACTGGTTGATCTTCGAGCCGAAGGCCTTGCGCTCGGCTGTATAGGACAAAGCCTTGTCAAGCGCCGACTGCGCGCCGCCGAGCGAGCAGGCGGCGATGTTGAGACGGCCGCCATCGAGGCCGGCCATGGCGATGCCGAAGCCTGCGCCTTCCGTGGCAAGCAGGTTTTCGGCTGGCACCTTGCAATCCTCAAAGATGACCTGGCGGGTCGACTGCATGTGCCAGCCCATCTTGTGCTCGTTGGCGCCGAAGGAGAGACCGGGCGCGTCCTTAGGCACGACAAAGGTCGAGATGCCTTTCGGCCCGTCGACGCCGGTGCGCGCCATAACGACATAGATGTCGCTGTCGCCGGCGCCGGAGATGAACTGCTTGGCGCCGTTCAGCACATAGTCGCCGCCGTCTTTAACCGCGCGCGTCTTCAGCGCCGCGGCGTCCGAGCCGGAGCCGGGTTCGGTCAGGCAATAGCTCGCCAGCCAGTCCATCAAGGTCAGCTTCGGCAGGAAGCGTTGGCGCTGCTCCTCGCTGCCGAATCGGTCGATCATCGACGCGGCCATGTTGTGGATCGAGATGAACGAGGAGAAGGCCGGATCGGCGCGGGCGAGTGCCTCGAAGATCAGTACGGCGTCGAGCCTCCCGAGGGCCGAGCCGCCGACATCGTCGCGGACATAGATGCCGCCTAGGCCGAGCGGCCCCGTTTCGCGAATCACGTCGGCCGGGAAATGCTTCGCCCGGTCCCAGTCGAGCGCGTTCGGCGCGACACGGTCGGCGGCGAAGGCCTCGGCCATTTCCTGTATGGCGCGCTGCTCCTCGTTGAGTTCGAACTGGCTGGTGCTCGCATCGACCGCGGCGTCCATGGCGTGCTCCCTGTCGTTTTAGGCCTTCTGGCCTGTCGTTTTTGGCTTTGCGCGCCATTCAATCTAGACCAATGATGCCGCCGCGCAACCCGCCCGCGTACGCACCGGCTGTGCATGGATCGACCAACGGAGCATGGCGTGACGACGGTCTTCGATGAACTGCTCGACCGCTTCCAGGCCCATCTCAGGGCCGTGGATAGCGCTCTGGTTGGCGACGTCGTCGCCCGCATCGATTGGCACATGCCGGCGCGGCCGCTGCAGCCGCACCCGCTCGCCTGCCTGCGCCATCTCGACCGCATCGCCGAACTTTCACCGCCGGACATCCGGCCGCTTTCGCGGTTCGTGGCGGAGCATCGCGGCGATCTGCGCTGGGGCCAGACCTACAGCGTCTCGGATTTCGGACAGGCGTTCCTGGACAATTACGGCTGGCTGGAGGTTTTCGGCACGCGCGGCCATTTCGTCAATGACGAGATTGCGGCCGGCCTGTTGATCCTCGGGCCCGGGATCGTCTATCCCGACCACCATCACATTGCCGAGGAGATCTACATTCCGCTCACCGGCGGCACGGAATGGCACAAGGGCGAAAGCGGATTTCATGTTCGCGGGGCCGGCGAGGTGATCCACCATCCTTCGAACGTCAGCCATGCCATGCGAACGGGCCAGGAGCCGCTGCTCGCGCTCTACATCTGGCGTGGCGGGCCGCTGGCGCAGAAGTCGACCATCCCCGGCACCGTCGCGCAGGGCAGGGGCTGATGGCTGCCAGGGCGATCATGCTGCAAGGCACCGGCTCCGATGTCGGGAAAAGCGTGCTGGTTGCGGGGCTCTGCCGCGCGGCGAAGAAGCGCGGGCTGAAGGTGCGGCCGTTCAAGCCGCAGAACATGTCGAACAATGCCGCCGTCGCTGAGATTCCGGGCGACAACAAGGCCGGCGGCGGCGAGATCGGCCGCGCGCAATGGCTGCAGGCGATCGCCTGCGGCGTGACGCCGACCGTCCATATGAATCCGGTGCTGCTCAAGCCGCAGAGCGATGTCGGCTCGCAAGTGGTGGTGCAGGGCAAGGTGTTCGGCGAGGCGCGGGCGCGCGACTACCAGGCGATGAAAGGCCGGCTGATGGACGCCGTGCTGGATTCCTGGGCGAAGGTCGGCGAGGGCGCTGATCTTGTCATCGTCGAAGGCGCGGGCTCGCCGGCCGAGATCAATCTCAGGAGCCGCGACATCGCCAATATGGGGTTTGCGACACGCGCTGGGGTGCCGGTGGTGCTGGTCGGCGACATCGATCGCGGCGGCGTCATCGCTTCCGTCGCGGGCACGCATCTGATCCTGCCGGAAGAGGACCGGCGCATGATCGTCGGCTACCTCATCAACAAGTTCCGCGGCGATGTCTCGCTGTTCGAGGACGGTATCAAGTCGATCGAAAAGTTCACCGGCTGGCCTTGCTTCGGTGTCGTGCCGTGGCTGAAGGCGGCGGCGAGGTTGCCGTCGGAGGATTCGGTCGTGCTTGAGCGGCTGGCATCCGGCGAGAAGCGGGCGCTGAAAGTGGCGGTGCCTATGCTGTCGCGCATCGCCAATTTCGACGATCTCGACCCGCTGAAGGCTGAACCGCAGGTCGAGGTGGTGTTCGTGCCGCCCGGAAAGCCGCTACCCGCCGATGCCGGGCTGGTAATCATTCCCGGCTCGAAGTCGACGATCGGCGATCTCTTAAAATTCCGCGACAATGGCTGGGATCGCGATCTCCTTGCCCATCGCAAACGCGGCGGCCATGTCGTCGGCATCTGCGGTGGGTTCCAGATGCTCGGCCGCAAGGTCAGCGATCCAGCCGGCATAGAGGGCAGCGTCACCGAGGCTGAAGGGCTCGGCCTGCTCGACATCGAGACGGTGATGGAGCCGGAAAAGACGGTGCGCAACGTCAGCGCCCGCTCCGTGCAGTTCGACCTGCCGCTCGAGGGCTACGAGATCCATCTCGGCCGCACCACCGGTCCGGACATGGCGCGGCCATCCGCCATCATCAACGGCATCGATGACGGCGCCATCTCCGCCGACGGCAAGGTGGTCGGCACCTATCTGCACGGGCTGTTTTCCGCCGACGCCTTCCGGGCAAGGTTCCTGGAAAGCCTGGGCGTCAAGGGCGGCGGCATCGATTATCGCGCCAACGTCGAGCGGGCACTGGATGAGGTCGCGGCCGAGCTGGAGAGCCATCTCGACTGTGATGCGATTTTCGGGCTGGCGCGTTGATATTCAGGTGAGGCCGGCCTGCAACTGCCGCCTTCCTGCGCTGCGCTTCCGATGCTCACGTACTTTAAGTACGCTCCGCTTCGGTTCTCGGAAGTCGCCATTTTCGGCACGGCCTGATCTGAATCTCAACACGCCTCAGGCTGGCTCATGCCTTCTCACCAGCCTTCGGCCAATAGGTGCCGAAGGACCAGACATTGCCTTCGGGGTCGCCGCAGATGAATTCGCGGCTGCCATAGTCGCGGTCGGTGAGGTCCTGCAGGATCGTGGCGCCGGCCTTCTTTGCCCTGGCGCAGGCGGCGTCGGCGTCATCCACCGCGACATAGATCGACTTGCCGCCGCCGGAGCCTGGCGCGCCGACCATCTTGCCGTAATCGTCCTCGCGCGCGGTGCCCAGCATGATCATCGAGGCGCCGAAGACGAGTTCGGCGTGGTGCACGACATCGCCATCGCCATAACGGGCGCGGACAGTGAAGCCGAAGGCGTCGCAGAGCCAGTCGATCATCTTCGCGGCGTTCTTGTAACGCAGGGCAGGGTAGAGACGGGGTGCTTCGGTTGCGCTGGACATGACGGTCTCCTTCATGGGTTGCTCGATAACCCAGTCTCGGCGAAGGCCGCTCCGGCGTCTTGAAGAAATGTTACCTTGGCAGAGAAAGAGCCTACGCCGGCACGGCCAGCGCGGTCGGCGGTTCACCGGCAAACTGACGGAATTCGCGCGCCAGATGCGCCTGATCGGCATAGCCGCAATCGGCGGCGATGCCGGCCCAGTCACCGGCCTCCTGTCTCGACAGGCTGAGCGCGCGGTTGAAGCGTACGATGCGCGACAGCGTTTTCGGCCCGATGCCGATCGCGTCGGAAAATTTCGCCGCGAGATGCTTGCGGCTCCAGCCGAGCTCGTCGGCAAGCACCGAGATCCGCGTGCATCCGCCAGAACCGATGACTTCCCGGTAGGCCCAAGCGACCTCGGCCGACATCCGCTTCGCCTCTGCCAGGCGGCCGGCGACGAAGCCTTCGGCGATGGCGAAGCGCGCACTCCAATCCCTTGCCTCGCCAAGCCGTTCGCGCAGCGCAATGCCTTCGAGGCCGAGCACATCATCGATCCCGACCATGCGGTCGGTCAGTTCGCTCATCGGCAGGCCAAAGAAGCGGCGGGCGCCGAGCGGGGTGAAATTGATCTGCACGCAGCAGGCGCCGCCGAAGGATTCGATCACTACCGGGCCGGCATAGAGGCCGGCGGCAAAGCTGGCAAAGCGGTCATTGTCGCCGGGATCGCGCCCAAGCCCGATGGCGAAGGGTTCGGCGAAGCTGATGACCAGCGGCACGGTCAGCGAGGCATATTCGACGTTGCGGGAGCGGACTGGCAGCATCTCGCGATAGCCGCATATGTCGGTGATTGCGTCCGCAAGCCACGGGCCAGGCACTCGCCGCACCATCTCGAACCTTCCGGTTTCGGAAGGGTCCCGTTCATGATGGCGCTCTGTCTCAGTCGACATGGGCAATCCTCGCCCGCCAAATCTAGCAGACCACATCCCGAAATCAAAAGCGCCCGGCTTGTGGCCGGGCGCTTCGGTTACCTGAGATCTGAATGTGCTAGGCGCCGCGCATCATGCAGCCGGCGGCAAGCACGATGTAGCCGATGAGAACAATCCACACTGCGGCAAGAGGAATGAACGCAAGAACGCCAAGAGCGGCGAGAACGCCGATGATGGCGATGACAAGGGATATGATGAAAATAAGCTGAGTAGGCGCACTGAGATTCATGTGTGGCTCCTCCAACATGATTCGTACGCCGGCATTGTATCAGTGGGACCGTCACACACCAATGAGCAGGCGTAACGGGTTCGCCGGGTCGGCCAGAAGCTTCACCGCCAGGGCAACGCAGACGACAACCAGCAGCGGCTTGATCAGCCTCGCGCCGATGCGGATGGCAAGGCTGGCGCCGAGGCGCGCGCCGAGGAACTGGGCAACGCCCATCATCAGGCCGATCTTCCAATACACGACGCCGACGGCGGCGAAGACAGCGAAGCCGCCAATGTTGGAGGCGAAGTTGAGCAGCTTGGTGTGCGCGGTCGCCTTGAGCACGCCGTAGCCGGCAAGGCTGACGAAGGCCAGCATGTAGAAGGAGCCGGCACCAGGCCCGAACAGGCCGTCATAGAAGCCGACAAGAGGTGGAATGACCAGTCCGAACAGGAAGGACGACATGCGCTCGGCGCGGTCGACATCGTTCATGTTGGGTTTGAGCGCGAAATAGAGCGCGATGGCGATCAAAAGCACTGGCAGCAAGGCGCGTAGAAAATCACCGGGCACGATTGTAGCCAGCAAGGCGCCGACGGCGCTGCCGACCAGGGCCAGCAGTGCGGAAGGCAATTGCCGGCTAAGGTCGACTTGGCCGTTCGCGGCATAGTGGATGGTGGCCGAGCCGGAGCCGAACATGCCTTGCAGCTTGTTGGTGCCGAGCGCGGCGGTCGGCGAGAAGCCGGCCAGCAGAAGCGCGGGAATGGTGATCAGGCCGCCGCCGCCGGCTATCGAATCGACGAAGCCGGCAGCGAAGGCGGCGAAGGCAAGCACGGCAAAAGTGTGGACACTGAGATCGATCATCGACGTTGTGGGTCTTGCGGCGAGAGAATATGTGGGCTTCGACCACGGCCACCCCGTTTGCGCAAGACCGATTCCGCGCTACCTATCTCGGATGAATGCAAAGGGGAGGCCGAAGGCAATGGCATTGCTCGACCAGATACGCTCGATCTTCGATGGCGACCCCGGCGTGCGCAAGGTCGCTGACGATCCGGTTCTGTCGGCGGAACTGTTGATGCTGTTCCGCATGATCCTCGCCGACGGATCCGTCTCGGAGAGCGAGATGGTCGCCTTCCGGCGCATCTGCAAGGAGGCGTTCGGCATTCCCGAGACGAGCATCGACAGCGTCATCGAATATCTCAACGACTTCGGCTACGAGACCAACGGTTCGCAGGCCATCGCGCTGTTCCGTGACCTCGACGTCGAGCGGCGCAAGTTGCTCGCCCAACACATGGCCGAGATCGCCAAGGCCGATTCGAAGCTGGCCGAGAATGAGGTCAGGCTCCTGCGGCGCACGCTCGACCTGCTCGACATCAGCCCGGTCGACGTGGTGAAGCCGCAGGACTAGGCGGTTTCGATGGCAGCCGGTGAGCCTGGCTGCCTATCCTTGTTCCTGTAATTTCCGCGCGATCGCCCGGTGCAGATCGGGCGCGCCTCTTACCAGTGCCTTGGCCGCCTCGGACTGTGGACGATCGAGCACTGTGCCGGTCTGGCCGCGCTCCACGATCCTGCCTTCGTGCATGACCAGCACCTCGTCGGTGATGGCGCGGGCGACGGTCAGGTCATGAGTTATGAACAGGTAGGCGACGCCGAGCTTCTGGTTGAGCTCGGCGAACAGGTCGAGGATCTGGGCGCGGATCGAGACGTCGAGCGCCGAGACCGGCTCGTCGGCGACGACCAGCTTGGGGCGCGTGATGATGGCGCGCGCGATCGACAGGCGCTGCCGTTGGCCGCCCGAGAATTCATGCGGGTATTTGTCCATGTCGCGCGGCCCGAGGCCAACCTCGTGCAAGGCGTGCGCCACCATCTCGCGCCGCTCGGCATTCGTTGGTTTTTTGTCCAGCACATGCAGCGGTTCGGCGACCAGTTTCTCGACCTTCTGGCGCGGGTCGAAGGAGCCGTAGGGATCCTGGAACACGACCTGCATGTCACGCCGCGCCGGCTTCAGCTCCGCCTCACTCTTGCCGGTGATGGCCTCGCCGCGGAAGTGGATCGTTCCGGCAGTCGCTTTATCCAGCGCCAGGATCATGCGGGCGAGCGTGGACTTGCCGCAACCGGAACGCCCGACCAGCGCCACCGACTGGCCCGGCTCTATCGACAGCGAGACGTCGTTGACGGCGCGGATGGGGGCGGCACGCGCGAAGAGCGAAGCGCGTCGTCCCGGATAGTCGCGCGTCACGCCCTCGACCTGAAGCAGCGGCTTGGCCGAGCCGGCGACGTGGGTTCGGGGGCGGGCCGGCACATGCATGGAGGCCTGCGCCAGTTGGCGCGTGTAGGGATGGAGCTGCTCCGACAGCGTGCGCGCCGTGTCGCCGGTCTCCATCACCTCGCCGTGACGCAGGATGGTGATGTTGTCGGCCATCTCGGTCACCACGGCGAGGTCGTGCGAGATGAGCAGCAGGCCCATGCGGTTTTCCGCGACGAGGTCGCGCAGCAAATCGAGGATCTGCGCCTGCAGCACCACGTCGAGCGCCGTGGTCGGCTCGTCGGCGATCAGGAGCTTGGGCTTCAGCGCGCAGGCAATCGCGATGACGACGCGCTGGCGCTGGCCGCCGGACAGTTCGTGCGGGTAGCGCGACAGCGGGAATTTCGCCTCGGGCAGGCCGACGCGGTCGAGCATCTTGCGCGCCCGGTCCTCGGCCTCGGCGCGGCTCGCCTTTGTGTGCCAGCGAATGCCTTCCGCCACCTGCTCGCCGATGGTCTTCACTGGATTGAGCGCCGTCATCGGCTCCTGGAACACCATGCCGACGTCGTCGCCGCGCAGCGCGCACATCTGGTCCTCGCTTGCCGCGAGGACGTCGATGCCGTCGAAAGTGATGCGCCCGCTGGCACGCGCCGCGTAGGGCAGGAGCCGCATCACGGTGAGCGCCGTCATCGACTTGCCGGAACCAGACTCGCCGACCAGCCCCATCACCTCGCCGGTCGCCACGGCAAGCTCGACCCCCTTCAGGATCGGCGTGTCGCCGATCGCCAGCGACAGGTTCTCGATCTCGAGCAGGCTCATCGCTGCCGCCGCGATTTGGGGTCGAGGATGTCGGCGATGCCGTCGCCGAGCAAATTGAGGCCGAGCACGGTGATGACGATCGCCATGCCCGGAAAGATCGCCATCCACGGCGCCACCACCATGCGCGTCTGCGCGTCGAACAGCATGCGCCCCCAACTCGGCATCGGTGGCTGCGCGCCGAGGCCGACATAGGAAAGGCCGGCTTCGGCCAGGATGCCCAACGCGAACTGGATGGTGCCTTGCACAAGGAGCAGCGTCGCGATGTTGGGCAGGATGTGCTCGATGGTGATCAGCGTTGGCCCCTTGCCGGCGGCGCGCGCGGCGAGGATGAACTCGCGCGGCCAGATGGCGAGCGCGCCGGCGCGGGCGACGCGCGCGAACACCGGGATATTGAAGATGCCGATGGCGATGATGGCGTTGATTGCGCCGGGTCCGAAAATGGCGGTTATCATGATCGCCGAAAGCAGGGCCGGGAAGGCGAAGACGAGGTCGTTCAGCCGCATCAGCGCCTCGTCGGCGAGGCCGCCGCGCGCAGCGGCAAAGGCGCCGAGCGGCACACCGACACCCATGCCGATGCCGACGGCGACCAGCGCCACGGCGATCGAGTTGCGGGCGCCGACCATGATCATCGACAGGATATCGCGGCCGAAATGGTCGGTGCCGAACCAGTGCGCCGATGAGGGCGCCAGCGTCTTGTCCGATATCACCAGCCTGGTGACTTCGTAGGGCGTCCAGGCATAGGAGAGGATCGCCACCGCCGCCACAAGTGCCGTGATGGCGAAACCGATGAGGAAGGATCGGTTGCGAAACGCCTTGGCCAGGAGGCTGGCCAAGGTCTCTTCGGGGATGTCGACATGCAGCGTCATTGCCGGCTTCTCAGGCGCGGATCGACGACCGCGTAGGAGAGGTCGACCAGGAGGTTGACGGCGATGACAGCGGCGACCAGCAGCATGACGACGCTTTCGACGACGATCAGGTCGCGCTGGGTGATGGCCTGGAACACCAGCCGTCCGAGGCCGGGCAGGTAGAACACATTTTCGATGATGATGGTGCCGGCGAGCAGGAAGGCGAATTGCAGGCCGAGAATGGTGAGCACCGGGATCATGGCGTTGCGCAGCGCGTGCCGCCACAGCACGGCGCGGTAGGGCATGCCCTTGGCGCGGGCGGTGCGGATATAGTCCTCGTTCAGCACCTCGATCAGCGCCGAGCGAGCGACGCGGGCAAGGATCGCGGCTTGCGGCAGCGCAAGGGCGACCGCTGGCAAAAGCAACGATTTCAGTGCCGGCCAGGCGCCGGCGCCCCAGCCGGGAAAGCCGCCGGCCGGCACCAGTCGCAGCCAGACGGCGAAGAGATAGATCAGCATCAGCGCGAACCAGAAGTTCGGCACGGCGACGCCAAGCTGGGCGGCGCCCATGGCGATAGTGTCGCCGGCTCGTCCGCGCCGGCTGGCGGAAAACAGGCCGACAGGAATGGCGATGGCGGTGGAGAGCGCCAACGCGATCAGCGCCAGCGGCAGCGAAACGACGACGCGTTCGCGCACGAGATCGATGACCGGCACCGAATAAGTGTAGGAGCGGCCGAAATCGAGGCTGAGCAACCCGCCCGCCCAATGCAGGTAGCGCAGGGCCAATGGCGCGTTGAGCCCCATCTGGTTGCGCAGCACCTCGACCTGTTCGGCGCTGGCGTTCATGCCCAGCATCAGTCGCGCGGGGTCGCCGGGAATGATCTCCAGCACCGCGAACACCACCATCGAGGCCAACACCAGCGTGGCGGCGGCGATGATCAGGCGCTTCAGGAGATAGGCACTCATCGGCACAACCTGCCGGAAAACCAACGGCCCCGGAAGCGGCTTTCGCCACCGGGGCTGTGCATTTCCGCCGGGATCAATCCGACCACTTCACCTTGGTCAGGTCGTTGGCCTGGATCGGCGCGTTCTCCCACAGGCCTTGCAGCTTGGCGTCCCAGACGCCGACTTTCGGCAGTTCGTAAAGGAAGCCGACCACGGCTTCGTCGGCGAGGATCTTTTGCGCCTGGCCGAGCAGTTCCTTGCGCTTGGCCTCGTCGGAGGTGAGGTTGAGGTCGGCGATGACCTTGTCGAAGGCCGGGTTGTCGTAATTGAAGTAGTAGTCCTTGCGCGAATAGATATCGATGTCGTTCGGCTCGGTGTGGGAGACGATGGTGAGGTCGTAGTCCTTCTTGGTGAAGACCTGGTCCAGCCACTGCGCCCATTCGACCGGGATGATCTCGAGATCGATGCCGACGTCGCGCAGCTCCGAGGCGATGATCTCGCCGCCAAGCCGTGCGTAGGAAGGCGGCGGCAGCTTCAGCGTCGCCTTGAAGCCGTTCTCGAGGCCGGCTTGCTTGAGCAGTTCCTTGGCCTTGGCGACATCATGCGGGTAGCGGCCGGTGAGGTCGACATAGTCCTTGTTGGCGGGTGACATGTGCGAGCCGATAGGCTGGCCGAGGCCGGCCGAGGCGCCGTCGATGATCGCCTTGCGGTCGAGCGCGTAGGAGATCGCCTGCCGGACCTCGAGCTTGTCAAAGGGCGGCTTCTTGTTGTTGATCGACAGGATGGTCTCACCCTCGGTCGAGCCGATCACCACATGGAAGCGCGGGTCGTCCTTGACCTGGGCGACGCTGTCCGGATCGAAGAAGGGGAAGGCCTGGATGTCGCCGGAAAGCAGCGCCGGCACGGCCGCCGCCGCATCGGGGACGATGCGGAACTCGGCCTTGTCGAGGGAGACGGGCGCGCCCCAGTAGCTGTCCGATTTCACCAGCGTGATCGACGAGCCCTTGACCCAGCCCTGGAACTTGAACGGGCCGGTGCCGATCGGCTTTTCCTTATTGGTGTCGGCCGATTTCGGCGAGACGATCACCGCGTCGCCCCAGCCCATATTGTAGAGGAAGGAGCCTTGCGGGTTCTTCAACGTCACCTTCACCGTCGCCGGATCGACGACGTCGACCTTATCGATCGCCGCGAACAGGCCCTTCTGCGCGTTGACCGAATTGTCGGCGCGGGCACGGTCGAGCGAGAACTTCACGTCGTCGGCGCTGAAATCGGCGCCGTCATGGAATTTGACGCCGGTGTGCAGCTTGAAGGTGTAGACCTTGCCGTCGTCGGAAATGCTCCAGCTTTCGGCGAGGTCGGGCAGCACCTCGCCGTTCGGACCGATGCGGGTCAGGCCCTCGAACACATTGGCGTAGAGCACCTCGTCGATCGCCGCGGCAGCACCCGCGGTCGGGTCGAGATGCGGGGGTTCGAGCGGAATGCCGATGACGAGGTCGGTCCTTGCGGCGAACGCCGAGGTGGCGGTGACGAGTGTCAGAGCCGCGGCGGCGAGAATGGTCTTCCACAATTTCATCGGGCAACTCCCCTTTGCTCAAACCGGGTGGATAGAAGCGTGATTTCGAGGTCGAGTAAATTGCGTTTCGTGCTGTCGGGCAGCGCCAGGCGGAATGTTTTTCCAGAAACAGGCGGGTTCGCCGGCCGGCGCTTGCCCCCTCGCGCCGGGATCAGCCAGCGACGGTGCCCCTCAGCAGCACGTTGAGGCCGATCGCCATCACCTTGGCCGATTCGACCATGTCGGTGATGCCGACCCATTCGTCGGGCCGGTGAGCGAGGTCGAGGATGCCGGGGCCATAGGCGATGCAGTCATAGATGTGGCCGATGCGGGCCACGTGCTTCTGGTCGTAGGTGCCAGGCGAAATCACATAGTCCGGCTCGCGGTCGAAGATCGCCATGATGCCTTGCGCCACGGCCTTGACCACGGGGGCGTCGCGTTCGGTCATCAGCGGCAGCACCTCCATCAGGTCGCGGATCTCGTAGTCGAACTTTTTCCGCTCGCGCTTCAGTCGCTCCAGGATGCCGGTCACCTCGCTCTTGACCGTGGCGAGGTCCTCTTCGAGCAGGAAGCGGCGGTCGATGGTGAGCCGGCACGAATCGGGCACGTTGGGCGAGGGCAGGCCGGGGCGGAAATCCTCGGTCTGGCCGCCATGGATGGAATTGATGTTCATGGTCGAGCGCTTGGCGCCTTCGGGCACCACCGGCATGCGCGTCACCTTGCGATCCAGCGCCGGGAACAATTCATCCTCGAAAGCCTGCAGCACGGCGCCCATGTGGCGTACGGCATTGTCGCCGAGGAACGGCATCGAGCCATGCGCGATCTCGCCCTTGGTCTCGATCTCGGCCCACCAGACGCCGCGGTGGCCGAGGCAGATGCGGTCCTTGTTCAGCGGTTCCGGAATGATGACGTGGTCGACTTTCGGCTTCGAGAAATAGCCGAGCCTGGCCAGATGGGCGACACCGCCGAAGCCGCCGGACTCTTCGTCCACCGTGCCCGAAATCTCGATGGCGCCCGGGAAGTCCGGAAACACCTCCATGAACGCCTCGGCGGCGATGATCGAAGCGGCCAGCCCGCCCTTCATGTCGCAGGCGCCGCGGCCGTAGACCCTGCCGTCCTTCACCACGCCGGCGAACGGATCGACGGTCCAGCCTTCGCCGGCCTCGACCACGTCGATATGCGAGTTGAAATGCACGCAGGCGCCGGGCGAGCGGCCGTCGAAGCGGGCGACGACGTTGACGCGCGGGTAGCGGTCGGTGTCGCCGGGCGTGCCCTCGGCACGGATGAACTCGGTTTCGAAGCCGAGTCTGCGCAGGCGCTCACCGACATATTCGGCGCAGGGGCGATAGGCCTCGCCTGGCGGATTGATGGTCGGGAAGCGGATCAGGTCCGCGGTCAGCGCAACGAGATCGTCGATCCGCGCATCGACGGCCTTAAGGAGTCGTTCGGTCATCTGTGAAGTTGAGCAACGAACAAGGCGATTTGGCAAGCACGATGGTGAAGCCGTTGAAATTACGTGTCACGACGGCAACTATGGCGGGAAAATCGTTCAAATTCGCTGCTTTGGATTGGCGAATTCATCAAGGAGTGTGTGTTACTTCATTCACCTGCCGTTAAAAAGATGAAAAACCGCGTGATGGCAGGCAAGGGGCAATCAAAGGGGTTTGATCGCATGAAAAAGACCGTTCTCATGGCAGCGGTTCTGGCAACGACACTGTTCGGCGCGTCGATTGAAAGCAAGGCCGCCGCGCTGGTGGCCAATATCGACGTGTCGTCGCAGACAATGACCGTCAGCAAATACGGCCAGGTGCTTTATCGCTGGAGCGTTTCCACCGCCCGCAAAGGTTACTTCACGCCGCGCGGCAGCTACCGTCCGCAATGGACGGCGCGGATGTGGTATTCGCGCAAGTACGAGATGTCGCCGATGCCCTATTCGGTGTTCTTCCGTGGCGGCTACGCCATCCACGGCACCGGCGCGGTGAAGTATCTCGGGCGCCCGGCTTCGCATGGTTGCGTGCGCCTGCACACCGCCAACGCCGCGACTTTCTATTCGATGGTGCGCGAAGCCGGCTACGGCAACACGCGCATCGTTGTCACCGACTGAGCGTACGCGATCGCGCCTTTCCGCGCCAAAGATGTTGCAGCAATGCTGCACTGCAACCGGAACTCGCATCGTTGCACGGTTTCCGGCGCTGGCATTGCTTGCGCAAATCCCTGGCGATGGTAGGTCTGGCAACGTTACTTTTTGATGCTTGGGGATTACAATGTATCGACTTGTTTTGAGCGCGGCGATTGCCGCAACCACTACTTCTGCCTTTGCGGCCGACGCGCCCGTCGTCCTGGATCAGGAACTCGCGCAGCCGCATATCTCCGGATACGGCGAAGTGTATCTTGGCGGCCTCTATTTCGCGACCCCCGGGGACGACGCTGACGGCACGACGGCGGGCGCCGCCGCTCGGGTCAACTTCCCGATCGACGCCCGCTGGAATATCCAGACCGACGCGGTGATCGACTCGCTTTGGGTCGAGGGCACGAACATCTACAGCTACGGCGGCGCCATCCATGGCTACTGGCGCGATCCGAGCGCCTATGCGCTCGGCGGTTTTGCTACGATCACGGGATATGGCGGCGAAGATTTCGGCGGTGTCGACCTATACTCCTTCTCGGTCGGCCCTGAAGCTCAGGCCTATTTCGGCAACGTGACCGTCTACGGACAAGTCTACTACGGCCAGTTGCGGGCCTCCGGTGAATCCGAGCATCTCGATAATTGGGGTGGTCGCGGCGTGGTGCGCTACTTCGCCCAGGACGACCTTCGTTTCGACGGCGAACTTGGCTTCGCGAGACTTTCGGCGAACGGCGCACACTTCGACACCGTCTCGGCGGCACTGCAGGCCACCTACCGGTTCACCGGCACGCCGTGGTCCGTCTTCGGACGCTACCAGCTGGATCACCTGACTTTCTCCGAAGCTTCGGGCAGCGTGAACATCCACAAATATGTGATCGGCCTGCGGGCCAGCTTCGGCTCGGACACGCTACTGTCGGAGGACCGCAACGGCGCCACCATGGATACGTACCGGTCGAATTTTAGCGTGCCGTTCCTCTAGGACCTGTTCCCCGGGTCAGGTAGGCAAGAGCTACATCAAGGCCGCGAAGATCAGTCTTCGCGGCTTTTCTCCACATAGAGGGCCTTAGTCCTCGATCTCCAGAAAACCTTCAGGCAGTGCAGACCGCGCGGGGGAAACCGCCCCGGGTGCCGGGGTGGCGTTGTGCGACGCTCAGATGGCCTCTTGCGCCCGCCCACGCCGGCTGCGCCGCCGGCCGCTCATCTCCCAGCGCTTGTGGAACCACATCCACTGGCCGGGATCCTCGCGCACCCAGCGTTCGACCACATCGGCGAGGAGTTGGGTGGTGGCGTGGACGTCGACGCTGCCGCCTTCGGTGCGCGGCAAGGTCAGCTTGTCCTCGATATCGAGGCGGAAACGGTTGCCCGGCAACCTGACGCAGCGGGCCGGATAGACGTCGCAATCGTAGTGGCGGGCCAGCATGCCCACCACCGGGTTGCTCTGGCACGGGCGACCAAAGAAGTTCGTCTCCAGTCCGCTGGAGAATTTCTGGTCGACGAGCACGCCGATATTGCCGCCGTTCTCAAGGATGGCGGCAAGCGCGAACGACGCGCCGGTCGAGGACGGCAGCAGTCCCCCCATGGTCGAGCGGCGCGTCGAGTGGATGTAGTCGGCGAGATAGGGGTTGTTGGGCGGGCGAAACAGCGCGGTGATGCTCATGCCGAACGTGGCGGCGGCCACCGGCAGCAATTCGAAATTGCCGAGATGGCCAGTGAACAGGATATGCGGTTTCTTCTCGCCGGCGATCTCGACGAAATGCTCCACGCCGCGAACCTCGACCCGGCCGGGCTTGGTCGCTTTCGGGTCATAGTCGAAGAGCGCGTCGAGGAAGATGTACTCGGCCGCGAGGCGGGCCATGTTGCCCCACATGTCGAGCGCGATGGCCTCGATCTCGGCGTCGCTCTTTTCGGGATAGGCCAGGCGCAGATTGTTGACCGCAACCCGGTGGCGTCCGACCCGCGGTCCGATGCGCCGGGCGACGCGGTCGGCAAAGTTGAGCGCCCGGTCAGGCGGCAGGCGGCGCAGCAGCGAGATCATCGCCATGGCCAGGCGAGCCACCAGCCAATGCTCCATCTGGCGCAGCCGCCGGCCGTAGCGGAACATGAAGTCCCGGCGGGCTTTCTTGAGCACCTTGCCGACCATTTGCCCTAAACGCGCAGAATGATCTTGCCGAACACGTCGCGGCCTTCCATGCGCTTCAGCGCCGCGTCGATGTCGTCGAAGCCGACCTCGGTGTCGATGACGGGAGCGACGAGGCCGGCCGCCATCTTCTGCATGGCATCGGCCATGTTCTCCATGCGGCAGCCGAAGGAGCCGAGTAGCTTCAGCTGCTGCTGGAAGAGCTGCATCAGATTGACCTGCGTCGAGACGCCGGAGGTGGAGCCGCAGGTGACCAGGCGGCCGCCGCGCTTCAGGCACAGCATCGAGCCGGCGAAGGTGTCGGCGCCGACATGCTCGAAGACGACGTCGACGCCCTTCTTCTTGGTCAGCTTGCGCACGACGCCTTCGAAACGGTCCTCGCGGTAGTTGATGACATGGTCGGCGCCGAGCGCCTTGGCCCTGTCGATCTTGTCGTTCGAACCGACCGTGGTGATCACGGTGCAACCCATCTTCTTGGCGAGCTGGATCGCGGCGGTGCCGATGCCGGAGCCGCCGGCATGGACGAGGATCGTCTCGCCGGGCTCGAGTTTCGCATTGTCGAACAGCATGTGCTCGACCGTGCCGAAGGTGACCGGTGCGACCGCCGCGCCGATTTCGGACACGCCGGGCGGAGCGGGCACCAGGAGGCGGGCCGGCAGGTTGATCTTCTCCTGCGCGAAGCCGTCGAGATGGAAGCCATGGACGCCGGAGACGTGCTCGCAGAGATTGTCTCGGCCTTCGCGGCAGGCGCGGCAAAGGCCGCAGGTGCGCGCGCCATAGATCGACACGAGCTGACCAGGCAGGAGGTTGGAGACGCCGGGGCCGACAGCCTCGACTTCGCCCGACGCCTCTGCGCCGACGACCAGCGGCAGCTTGCGCTTGGCGAAGGCCATGCCGCGCCAGCCCCAGACGTCGATATGGTTGAGCGCCACCGCCTTGATGCGCAGCGTCACTTCGCCGAGCGATGGCGGCGGGGGAGGCGGCAGGTCCACCGTTTCAAGACGGCGGTCCTCGATAAGTTGCAATGCGCGCATGGGGCCTGTCAGTTCAGTCTGGCTGAAAAAGGTCGCTTAGACCGGTTCCCGCGCCATGACAAGGCAGGTGTTCTGGCCGCCGAAGCCGAAAGAGTTCGACAAAACGGTGCCGACCTCGGCGTTCCGCTTCTTGTTTGGCACCACGTCGAGCACGATCGCCGGATCGGGATTGTCGTAGTTGATGGTCGGCGGGATGACGCTTTCGCGCATCGTCATCAGCGAGAAAGCGGCTTCGACCGCGCCGGCGGCCGACAGTGTGTGACCGATCATCGACTTGTTCGACGAGATCGGCATCGATCCGATACGCTCTCCGAAGACGGTCGACAGCGACAGATGCTCCATCTTGTCGTTTTCGGGCGTCGAGGTGCCGTGGGCGTTGACGTAGTCGATCTCGTCCTCGCTCAGGCCGGCGTCGGCAAGGGCGGCGCGCACCGCGGCGATCGCTGGCGAGCCGTCCGGCTTGGAGCGGGTACGATGGAAATCGTCGGCCTTTTCGCCGCAGCCGCGCATGATTCCGAGGATGGTGGCGCCGCGGGCAAGCGCCGCTTCGAGCGATTCCAGCACCAGCGCGCCGGAGCCTTCGGCCAAGACGAAACCGTCGCGGTCCTTGGAGAAGGGTTTTGACGCCTTTTCCGGGATGTCGTTGTGGGTGGAGAGCGCCGACAGCAGCGAGAAGCGGATCAGCGCCTCGGCGGTCGCCGAGCCATCGGCGCCGATCGACAGCGCCTTGTCGCATTCGCCGCGGCGGATCGCCTCGACGCCAAGCTGGATGGCGGTGGCGCCCGACGCGCAGGCGGTCGACAACGTGATCGGCAGGCCGCGCGTGCCGAAGCGGTCGGCCAGCCGGTCGGCGATCGAGCCGAACTGGGTGGTCTCGAAGATGTCGAGCTCCTTCAGCGCCCGCGCCACCCGCAGCAGCCTTTCGGCGCCGGCGTCCTTTTTGTCGGAATTGTAGAGCGAGAAACGGTCGGCCCAGTCGAGCTCGACCGGCGGCGAGGCAAGGAAGAGCGGGCCGGCGAAATCGCCGCTGGCGAGGCCGGCTTCCGCCACCGCTTCCTGCGCCGCGGTCTCGGCAAGCTCGTAGGTGAGGAGGCTGGCGCCCTTCGAGCTCGACGGCAGGAAGTCGACCATGCCGGAAATGCGGGTGTTCAGATGATCGACCGGAAAACGGGTGATCGGATGGATGCCGGATTTGCCGGACGTGAGCGCTGCCCAATTGTCGGCCTTGCCGACGCCAAGCGACGTCACCACGCCGATGCCGGTGACGGCGACGATCGGCCTGCCCATGTGGTCGTTCAGATTGGCCATGATTTATCCCTGGTGGTCACTCAGGCCGCCTTGATCAGCCCCATGCCCTCGAATTGGTGATAGCCGATCGCCGTTGCAAGGACGGTCGCGGGAATGCCGGCAAACGGCTTCTCGGTCGCGGCATCGAAGGCGGGATAGGCGGCCTTGCGATCGACGGCCAGCGCCGCCAGCGCCACGGCGAAGGGGAATTGCGCTTCCTTCATATGGCCGGTCAGCGTCGAGAAGGCACGTGCCGCGATCGCCGGATTGGCGTCGAACGCTGCTTTCTCGGCGGTGGTGGCGGCATGGGCGCCGGAAGCGCCCGAGATCGCCAGCAACTCGCCCTTCGGCAGCGCGGTCTGTTCAAGCAAGGCCGCAATCTCGGCATCGAGCCCGCCATTGCGCCGTCTGGCGCGACCGGACACGATGGGGCCAAGCTCGGCGTAGATCCTGCGGCCGCGGCTTGCCGCGTGCTCGCGCTGCTCCAGCACCAGGAAGGCACCGCCGGAGCCCGTCACCACGCCGCCGCCTTCGCCGCCCTGCCTTTGCCAGACCGGTTTCCAGGCGCCACGATGCAGGTAGCCGGCCAGCTCATAGCCGAGCAGCATGTCGGAATGTTCGGTCTGGAAGGCGCCGCCGACCAGCACATGCGTCGACTGTCCCGAGCGGATGCGCGCGGCGGCCGTCTCGACGGCGGCGACGCCGGCCCCTTCCTCGCCCATGAAGGTGCGCGAGGAACCGGTGACCTTGTGGACGATCGAAATGTTGCCGGCGAGCAGATTGGACAACTGGGCAAGGAACAGAGTCGGCCGCAATTCGGTGGTCAGCTTCTCGTTGAGCAGCACGTCGCGGTCGTTGCGGCTTTCGGAAGCGGCGAGGATCGCGGCATCGACCGCCTCGTCGCGCTCGCCGCCGCCGGCCGCCACCACCATGTCCATGGTCGCGCAGAGCTCGTCATTGCCCTTGATGCCGGCATCGTCCAGCGCCAGGCCCGCGGCATAGGTGCCCAGCCGCTGCCAGGTCTCCATTTGCCGCTGGTCGCCGCGCTTGGCGATCTGCAGGTTCCAGTCGATCTCCGGCAGCGGATGGATGGTGTAGGGGGCAAAGCGCGCGGCATCGAGCACCGGCTCAAGGCCGGGCTGGGCAAGCTTCTGCCAATGCGCGTCCGGACCCTCGCCCAGCGAGGAGACAAGGCCGATACCGGTGATGACGACGTCGTGGGAACTCATGGGCGGCTGTTTTGGGTCAGCGGGCAGGGCGCGTCAAGGGCGCACCCGAACCGCCTCAGGCGTTCTTGGCCGCGACCAGCGCGTCGATCTTGGCGCACAGGTTCCTCATGACGAAGTAATCGTCGGTCGAGGCCTTGCCGTCATTGACCTCCTGCGTCCACTTCTCCAGCGGCACCTTGATGCCGAATTCCTTGTCGATGGCAAAGACGATGTCGAGGAAATCGAGGCTGTCGATGCCGAGATCGTCGATCGTGTGGCTTTCGGGGGTGATCGTCTCGATATCGATCTCGCTGGTGTCGGCAATGATCTTGGCGACTTTGTCGAACGTGGTGGACAAGGGCTCTTCCTTCGGTTGCGGGCGGAATCTGTCCGCATCTTGTTTGGGCGCTGTCTAATCGGTTTTTCCGGGCAGGAAAAGGCCTGATAAGCCCGCTGCAGATGGGATGCCTGCCTTGCAACCGCAAGAAGGGCCGCCGGATGGCCGGCGGCCCTTCCCATTTGACGTAACGTCAGTCCTTGTTTTGATGCATGTCGTGGTCCCAAAACCGGAACCACTTTTGGGCGACATGCATCATCAACCTTCGCGGAGCTTGACCAGGTCGTTGAGCAGCCCGCCCGTTCCGTTGTGGACGGTCAGCCGCTCGACCTTGCCGGCGATGGTTTCCAGAGCCTCGAGCTCCTTTAGCCGCAGCATCACCGGGTTCTCGGCCATCACCCTGGCCGTGTTGAGAAGCGAACGCGTCGCGTTCGTCTCCTCGCGCCGGCGGATGACGTTGGCCTCGGCCTGCTTCTCGGCCGAAACCACCTGGTTGAGGATCTCGCGCATCTCGCCCGGCAGGATGACATCCTTGAGCGCGATATCGCTGACCTCGAGGCCGATCGCGGCCATGTCGTCGCGGACCTTGGCCGCCGCCTCCTCGTCGACCGTCACCTTCTTTTCGAGGATCTGATCGAGCGTGAGCACGCCAAGCGTCTTGCGGAACGCGTACTGCAGGGCGCGGTAGAGGGCTTCCGAGAAGTCCTTCACCGCGCTCACCGCCTTGACCGGATCGACGACCCGGTATTCGGCGGCGATGTTGACGCGGATCGTCACGCGATCCTTGGTCAGCACTTCCTGCCCGGCGACGTCGAGCGACTGGCGCTTGAGGTCGACGACCTTGATCTGCACCATGCGCCCGACATTCCAGAAGCCGTGCACGCCCGCGGCAAGCGTCCGCGCCAGCGCTCCATCGACGAAGAGCAGCCCAGCCTGGCCGTCGACCACCGGGTGAACGGACATCAGTTCCGTCTTCCGGGCCTGGCCGAGCCGGCGCATCAGCGCCGGATCGATCGCCAGGTCGGCCGATGTGTCGACCAGCGTCACCTTCCACGGTCCGGCATCCGTCCACAGCACGAGCTTGCGGTCTGGCGCCAGCATGGCATGGAGGTTGCCGTCACGCTCGATGACGGCGACATCCGTGCGCCCGGTGCGAACGACGGTGAAATGACGCGCGGCCACATCCGGGAGCTTGTCGAACAGCGCCTTCTCGTAGGCCGAAACGAATTCCGGGTTCTTCAGATCGTGCCGGGACACTTCAAGGCTTCCGCGCCGGTTGGCGAGCCAATGCTCACCCGGCATCAGGACAGCCTTGATCTCCCCCTTGTAGAGGGTGACGGCCCGTTCGTTTTCCTTAACAAGGACGCGCTCGCGCCCAAGAACCTTATCGAGAATGGTCATTGTCTTACTCCTGTCGGGCATGGCCCCATGCGAGGCGTCAACTCATGCGTCGATCGTCCTTTTCGTTTCTCGTTTCTCTTCACGCCCCGGGTACGAATGATCCGGAGACCGGTGGCATCTGCGCACAGCGGACCTTCGGGAGCGGATCGCGAGGCAGCGAAGCGGGCGCCGGAGGCCTTGGCCTCCCTTGCCGGCGACGCTGCGCCTTGATCATCACCGCGGGCCTGGCCGCGAGCCGATGGCGTCGGACCTTTCGATACGGCCTTGGCCCGAAGGCTTCGGCCGTCCGTCAGCTCTTCCGCATTCCGGTCCCCGGACCGTATTGGATAACACCACCTAAAGGTGTCGGCTTATCAGGCCGTTGGAGAAGGAATCGAACCTTCGACAGTCAGATGCGAAATCTGATGCTCTAACCAAACTGAGCTATCCGTGTCGTGGGTGTGGGAATTGAACCCTGCCTCCGGACCCAAATCCGGCGCTCTCCATGAGCTACACCCGCAAGTCCCAACACTCCGAAACGGCGCCGTACACAGGGCGGCAAAGCCGTCTGCGCGGGCGGAGGCAAAAGCTCCAGCCGTTGTGCTCGCTTCGGTTTTCGTGACCGGGAGCGCGCCTATAGACCCTGCGACGGGTTGTCGCAAGCGGTATTGTCCCGGAGAAATTGCGGCTTCTTTCGATGGTGGCATTTCGGCAACAGCTGCAACCAAGATCGCAGCCGTCAGAACGTGACGCGGCCAAGCACCCTGAGCCCGTCGCCCTGTGGTTCGACGACCACGGCTTCGCCTTCGCGCGGCGCTACCCCGGTCAGCGCCACGATGTTTTCCAGATGGGTGACCAGGACGAGATTGTCGGAGCCGGAGTAGCCGCGGATTTCCTTCAGCGTCGCGACGAGCTGCGCGGCCTTCTCCGCCGGATCGGTCTTCAGGAGGTCGAGCGGCGCGAAGGCCTCCGGTTCGGCCTCGAAGGCGATGCGGGCGGTGTCGAGACAGCGGCAGTAGCGGCTGGAGAGCACGCGCTCGATGGGGGCGGCGCGGGCGGCGAACAGGGCGCCGATCCGGCTTGCCTGCTGCTGGCCGCGCGCCGACAGGTTGAGCTGGGTCGGGCATTTGGCGATGTCGAAATTGGCCGGATCGGCAGCGCCGGTGACCATGGCATGACGCAGCAGCACGATATGGCCGCCGTCGCGCAACAGTGCCCAGCCCGCATCTGTCGCATGCGCCGCGGCTGGGGCGACGAGCAGCATCAGCGCCAGCAGAAATCGAACCATCGGCCATCCTTCTTGCGTCCGCCGGCGATGATGGCGGTGTGCGGCATATAGGGACCGCAAAGCCGACCGAAAGACAAGCACGGGCTATTTCTTCGCCAGCTGCTGCTTCACCAGCTCGATCTTCTTGTCGGTGAGCGGGATCGGCATCGTGTTGCCGGCTTCGGCAAAACCCTGCTTGGCATTTTCGAAGAATTCGATGGCCTTACGGTAGTCGGCCTTGCCGCCGCCAAAGCTGGCGCGGTTCCACTGGACGTCGCCGAGATTGTTCTGCGCGAAGGCCCATTGCATTGGCTGGCTCTCGCGGGTGAACACCTTGAGCGTCGCCTGGAAGGCGGCTTCGGCCTCGTCCAGATATTTGCCTGTGCGCCCGAGAGTGCCGAGATTGAGCAGGCTCATGCCGATGCCGTTCTGCGCGTTTGCCCAGTCGACGGGCGCTGTCTCGAAGGTCAGCACCTCGAGCGCTACCCGGCGCGCGGCGACCGAGTCGGCCAAGGTCCTTGTATCTGCCTCGCTCATGCTCAGCCAATGCAGCGCCGAGCCGAGGCCGGCTTGCGCCAGCGCCCATTGCCGCGGCGTCGTCTCCCGCTTGTATTCGCGCAGGGCGTCGCGGTAGGCCATCGCCGCATCCTTGTAGTGCTCCGGCTTGTCGGACAGGCCACCGAGCAATTGCAGCGTGTTGCCGAGATTGTAGGCGGTCATCGCCCAGTCGAGCGGGAAAGCGCGCCGGGTGTAGATGCGCCGCGCCGCCCGGAAGGCCGCAACCGACTGCTCGAGCCGCGCCGGGTCGAGCGTGCGCTGGCCGAGCGTCTGGTAGACCGAGCCGAGATTGTTCTGGGTGGAGGCCCAGTCCATCGGGAACCGCTGGCGGGTGAAGACCGTCAGCGCATCGCCATAGGCCGTCGCCGCTTCTTCCAGCTCGGCGGTGCCGAGATCGAAGCGGGCAGCGCTGCTCAAAGCATTGCCCAGATTGAGCCGGCTGGTCGCCCAGGAGACCGGGAAGGTGTCGCTCGTCCGGACTTCGAGCGCGGCGCGGAAGGCCGTTGCCGCCTCGGTGACCTTCGCCTGGTCGTTGCGCAGAGTGCCCAGCGTCACCAGCGTGTTGCCGAGGTTGTTCTCAACCATCGCCCACTGCACCGGCGCCTTCTGGCGCGTGTATTCCTGCAGCGCCAGCCGATAGGCGGCCTCGGCCTCGGTGAGGCGTTCGCCGCCGGGCTCCCGTTCCGAGAGCGCGTACAGCGCCAGGCCGAGATTGTTCTGCGAGGCCGCCCAGTCGAGCGGAACTTTGTCGCGGGGGCGCTTCTCCAGCGTCGCGCGCATGGCTGCAACCGCCTCGTTCAGGCGCTTCGGATCGCTCTCGCGCTCGCCGATCTTCAGCAGCACATTGGCGAGATTGTTCTGGGCCGCGGCCCAGTTGAGGTCGTCTCTCTCGCGCTCGAAGACGGCAAGCGAGTCACGGAAGATCTGGGCTGCCTGTTCAAGCCGGGCCGTGTCGGTCTCGCGTTCGCCGATGGTCTGCAGCACCACCGCCATATTGTTGCGGGTGATCGCCCAGTCGCGGTTCTGCTCGCCATTGGGAATGAAGTCCAGGATGATCCGGTAGGCGTCGATGGCCTGCTGCAGCGCCTGTTTGTCGCCGGTGGCATCGCCATGGGCGTTGAGCGCCTCGGCCTCCTGGTTCTTGTAGTTCCAGCGCAGTTTGTCGTCCCATTTCTCGACCAGCGCGAAGGCCTTGCCGTAGTCGCCGGCCGCCGATTTGTAGTCGAAGACCAGGGCGGAGGCATCGGCGCGCCTGGCATAGATGGCGGCGTCGGCGAGCCGCTTCTGCCTGACCAGTTCCTCCGCCTGGTCGACGGCGCCGCTGGTCTGCTCGACCCGGCCTACCGCTTCGTCGAGGAAGTTGCGCGCGGTGACGATGGCGCCCTGGCCGATCGCCTTGTCGGCCGAGTCGACGAGACGCTTGATTTCGGGATCGTCGGTGCTGAGCGCGTCACGCTCGGACAGCATCTTCTTAAGCCGTTCGGCCTGCGCGTCGAGAACCTTCTGCAGGTCGGTCGGATCCTCCGGGATCTTGTCGGTGCCGAGCGCCCTCAGCACGCCGTAGAGCGCGTCGAGCGGCACGCCGTCCTGCAAAGAGGCGAGTTCCACCTGCGAGCGCTTCGGATCGGGCAGGTCGGCGATCGTCAAAAGCAGTTGCCGCCGCTCGCCGGTGATCAGCCCGTCGTCACCAGTCGGCTCCACCGGCGCGACGCCGAAATAGAGCAGCCGGCGCAGGCTTTCGTTGACCCAGGGCCGCTGCCGGGCTTTGGTGTCGAGATAGACCTCCTCGGTCACCATGCGCATGACTGAGCCGAATTCGGTGCCTTTCATCGCGACGAGATGGCGCAGGAGCGCCGCCGCATAGGGGCTGTTCTCGCCGGTGGCGCCATCGAGCGCCGGACGTCCGGGCTCGGCGGCGAAGCCGATCACCGTTCCAAGGTTTTCGGTGGCCGGCGCATTGTCGAGCGCCTTGGCGCCGCGCAGCGGTTCCAGCCCACCGGCGCCGATCGGCGTGGCCGAAGCGGTCGGCGCAGGGCGCAGCACTGCGCCCGGCGGGAACGGGTTGGTGCGGCAGGCATCGAGCAGCATGATCGTCACCGGCACCGTCTTCTTCAACTCGTCCATGACGGCGGAGATCGGCACCATGGCATTGTCGGCATCCTTCAGCGACGACACGTCGGCGTCGACCGGGACCATGTAGTTCTCGCCGCCGGCCTCGATGCCGTGGCCGGAATAGTAGATGAAGGCGACATCGGCGCCTTCGGCATCCTCGACGAAGCGCTCGAGGTCCCGCTTCAGCTTCGAGGCGTCGCGATCGGTTACGCTGCGCGCGTCGAAACCGAGATCGGTCAGCATCTTGGCCATGTCGCGGGCGTCATTGGCCGGGTTGGGCAGGGCAGCGATGTGCTGGTAGTTGGACTGGCCGACGATCAGTGCCACGCCCTTGAGGTTCTCCGCGCCCCTGGCCAGGGATGCCGCGAGACAGAGCAGGCCGGCGACGAAAACCGTCAGCCATGCCCCTGCCGAAAGATGATGGTTCGGGGTTTTGACCAAACCCATTCGCCGCGCATCCGCCCTGATGATCCCAAGCCTCTATAGCGCTGCCAGCCGGCCATGATCAAATTGGGGCGATAGCCGGGGAGGGCCTTTTCCGTAGGTGGCGCAATTGCGCCGCGATCTGGGCTCGCCTATCACGGAAAAAATGTCTCCGCTCACCGAAACCGTCCTCTTCGTCTTCAGCCTCGTCGCGCTCGGCTACCTTGCCGGCCTGACCGGCTATCTGAAACCGGCAAGCGGCGAGGGCATCTCCGAATTCGCCATCAACGTGGCGATGCCGCTGCTTCTGTTCCAGACGATGGTGAAGTCCGATTTCCACGGCGTGGCGCCATGGTCGCTGTGGGGCGCCTATTTCTCGGCGGTCGCGATTACCTGGGTCGCGGGCCATCTCGTGACCACGCGGGTGTTCGGTCGGGATGCGCGCGTGGGTATCGTCGGCGGCGTGTCGTCGGCCTATTCCAATATCGTCCTGCTAGGCGCCCCCTTTATCCTCGGCATATTCGGACCGAGCGGATTCGAGGTCCTGTCGCTGCTGGTCTCCATCCATTTGCCGATCATGATGATGGTCTCGATCATCCTGTTCGAGATGTTCGGCCGCGGTGCTGAGGAGCACGTTCATCCGCTACGCGTCGTCAGGAGCTTCCTCAGGCGGCTTTTCGTCAATCCGCTGATCATCGGCATACTGGCAGGGCTCGCCTTTCGTCTAATCGGCGCGCCGCTGCCCGAACTCGTTTCGCGGCTGGTCGATGCGCTGGCCGACACGGCCGGGCCGGTTGCACTGTTCGCCATGGGGCTCAGCCTGCGCCGCTTCGGCATTTCCGGCAACGTCCGGCCGGCGCTTGCGTTGTCGGCGTTGAAACTCTTCCTGATGCCGGGACTGGTGCTTGGCCTGGTCTGGCTGCTCGGCCTGCCGCCGCTGACGGCCAAGGTGGCGGTGGTGGCGGCGGCGCTGCCTTCGGGCATCAATTCCTATCTCATCGCCGTCCAGTTCAACACCGGCCAGGCGCTGGCCTCGAACCAGATGACGATCGCCACCGCGAGCGCGGTGCTGACCACGTCCTTCTGGCTGACGGTGGTTCTGCATGTCTTCGGATAGCAGCAGACCGCCTTTCGGCTCTCGCCTTCGCTGGTCCAACCCCTATATGCCATCTTGCGATTGCTTGCCGGCCTTTCCCTAGGTTAAGAGCAGTGGCTCCAGCGTGCGGTCATTGCGCACGCGCATCGAAGATATCCAGAAAAACGGCCGATCAGCGCGCCGAACGGAGGCTAGACCATGCTTCAGAAAACCAGCCATTTCATGCGCCAGGCCAATCTCATCAATGGCGAATGGGTGCAGGCCGACAGCGGCCAGACGGTCGACGTCAACAACCCCGCCACCGGCCTCAAGATCGGCACAGTGCCGAAGGCCGGCAAGGCCGAGACGCGCCGCGCCATCGAGGCCGCCGAGGAAGCCTTCAAGACGTGGCGCAAGACCACCGCGCTCGAGCGTTCGAAGCTTTTGCGCAAGCTGCACGACGCGATGATGGACAATCAGGACGTGCTCGCCGAGCTGTTGACCATCGAGCAGGGCAAGTCGCTGTTTGAATCGAAGGGCGAGATCGGCTCGGCTGCCGCCTACATCCTGTGGTTCGCCGAGGAAGGCCGCCGCACCTATGGCGACATCGTGCCGTCGCCCTGGGGCGACCGCCGCATCCTGGTGACCAAGGAGCCGGTCGGCGTCATCGCCGCCATCACGCCATGGAACTTCCCGTCCTCGATGCTCGCCCGCAAGCTCGGCCCGGCGCTGGCCGCAGGTTGCACCGCGGTGGTCAAGCCGGCCTCGCAGACGCCTTATTCGGGCCTCGCCTGGGGCGCGCTCGCCGAAGAGGTCGGCTTCCCCAAGGGCGTCATCAACATCCTGACCGGCTCGGCCGCCGAGATCGGCGACGAGATCTGCGCCAACCCGCTGGTCAAGAAGATCACCTTCACCGGTTCGACCGAGGTCGGCAAGATCCTGATCCAGAAGTCGTCCGTGACCGTCAAGAAAGTGTCGATGGAGCTCGGCGGCAATGCGCCGTTCATCGTCTTCGACGACGCCGATATCGACCGCGCCGTCGCCGGCGCCATCACCGCCAAGTACCGCAATTCCGGTCAGACCTGCGTCTGCACCAATCGCTTCCTCGTGCAGGCCGGCGTCTATGACAAATTCGTCGAGAAACTGGTCGTCGCCAGCAACAATCTGAAGGTCGGGTCCGGCCTCGAAGAGGGCGTGCAGCAGGGACCGCTGATCGACGGAAAGGCGGTCGAAAAGGTCGAGGAACTGATCGCCGACGCCACGTCGAAGGGCGGCAAGGTGGTGGCCGGCGGCAAGCGCCATGCGCTCGGCGGCTCGTTCTTCCAGCCGACGGTGATCGCCGACGCGACGTCGAAGATGCGCTTCATGAAGGAAGAGATCTTCGGCCCGGTCGCTCCGGTGTTCAAGTTCGAGACCGAGGAAGAGGCGATCGCCCTCGCCAACGATACCGAATTCGGCCTCGCCTGCTATTTCTACACCAGCGATCTCGGCCGCGCCTTCCGTGTCATGGAAGGGCTGAAATACGGCATGGTCGGCGTCAATGAAGGTCTGATCACCACACCGGAAGCGCCGTTCGGCGGCGTCAAGGAATCCGGTCTAGGCAAGGAAGGCGGACATCAGGGCATCGAGGACTATCTCGACACCAAATATGTCTGCATCGGTGGCCTCGGCCTCTGACAGCAAACGGAAGGGCAGGCGCAAGGCCTGCCTTCCTGTATTGCATACCCGGTCGGGACCGGCCGAGTCGATAGATCAACGAACTGACTTTCGGGCATGATGATGAAGGACGGCGAGGTCTTCGGCACGACGCAGGCGGGCGAGCCCGTCCGCCGTTTCACCATTCGTGGCGGCGGCCTCACCGCCAACATCATCGGGCTTGGCGCCATCGTCCAGGACCTTCGGCTCGCCGGCCACGACGCGCCGCTGGTGCTGGGCTACGACCGTTTCGAACCCTATGAGACCGACAGGGCGTTCTTCGGCGCGGTGGTCGGCCGCTTCGCCAACCGCATTCGCGACGGTCGCTTCACCATCGCCGGCAAGCGCTACCAGACAGAGCGCAACTTCCTCGACAAGCACACGCTGCATGGCGGCTCGGAAGGCTATTTCCACCGTCCGTGGACGGTCTCGCTGCATGGCCGGGATTTCGTCACGCTGACTTTGCATGACCCCGACGGCACGATGGGCTTTCCCGGCGCGCTCGACGTGACCTGCACCTACCGGCTCAAGATCCCCGGGACGCTCAGCGTCGAACTGACCGCCACGACCTCCGAGGAGCCGACGCTCTGCAATCTCGCGCAGCACTCTTACTTCAACCTCGACGACGGCGGTGCCGGTGATATCCTCGATCATCGGCTGATGCTCAATGCAGGCGCCTACACGCCGGTCGATGCGGAGATGATCCCGACAGGCGTGGTGAAGCCGGTCGACGGCACCCCATTCGACTTCCGCCAGGCGCGGCAGCTGCGCATGGAGAGCGAGGGCGAGCAGCTGCCCTACGACCTGAACTTCTGCCTTGCCTCCACGCACGGGTCGCTCAAGCAGGCCGCCTGGGCGCAAGGCGCCTCATCGGGCGTCGAGATGGAGGTCTGGACCACGGAGCCCGGTCTGCAGCTCTACACCGGCCAGTATCTGGCGCCGACCTCGGCAGGGCTGGAGGGGCGCCACTACAAGGCCTTTTCAGGCTTCTGCCTGGAGGCGCAGGTCTGGCCGGACGCGCCAAACCGGCCCTATTTCCCGCAAGCCACGCTGTGGCCGGGCCAGATTTATCATCAGGTGACGGAATACAGGTTCCGACTGCCTTAAGCTCTGCCGACATTTAGGTGAGGCCGGCCTGACCTAAATCTCAACAGACCTTAGCGTCGAATGCCGCTCGAAGCGTCTCGAACGGCGCCAGCGCGCCGCGCACCTGCACGACGGCGGCTGCGACGCGATGCGCGCGCAGCGCCGCGTCGGCCGGTGAATGGCCGGCCAGTCGCGCGGCGAGATAGCCGCCATTGAAGGAATCGCCGGCGCCCGTGGTATCGACCGGCGTCGCGACATGCACGGCCGGAACCGGTTGGAAGGCGCCGTTGACGGCGATCAGCGCCGCGTCCTCGCCATTCTTGACGACAACTTCGCCGACCAGTCGGCCGAGCCTCTCGGCGGTCGCCTGCGGGGTCGTATCGCCAAACAGCATCTGCTCGTCGGGAAAGGTCGGCAGAGCGATATCGGCGACGGCAAGCGCCTCGGTGATTGCCGACTGCGCTTCCTCGCGGCTGTGCCAGAGCCGCGGCCGGTAATTGGGATCGAAGGCGACCAGTGAGCCGGCCGCCCGCGCCTTGGCCACCGCCTCAAGCAATGTCTTGCGCGAAACCTGCTCCAGAATTGCCAAAGTGATTCCGGAAAAATAAGCAAGCGACTGGTTTTCAAGGCTTTTCGCCAAGGCCTCGGGATCCGACGCCAGTTGCCTGGCGGCGGCGTCGGCGCGCCAGTAGGTGAAGGCACGCTCGGCGCCGGTAAGCGTGATGGCGTACAGGCCGGGCCGGGCGCCTGGAATGACAGGGCTTTGGCCAATGCCGATGCCGTTTTCGGCGAAGAAGGCGATCTGGCCTTTCGAGAACGGGTCGTCGCCGAAGGCCGAGACATAGCTCGCCGGCCGCTCGCCGCTCAACGCATGCAGCGCCCACAGCGTGTTGAACGTGTCGCCGGCAAAGCCCATGCGCCAGTTGGGGCCGGTCTGGCCCGACAGCTCGAGCATGCATTCGCCGATCGAGGCGACGCCGTTTGCAGCCATCTATCTCTCTCCCGGTGCATGTTGCCCAAAAGTGTGCAGCAGTTTTTGGGACAACGACCTGCACAAACCAAAGTGCCGTTGCTGTAGCTTTTTGCAGCCGGCAACGCCATGCTTGGCGGCGCCCGATTTTTGCGCCAGAAGCGTTTTCCCACAGTCGCGGCGGGACGCGATCCACCCGCTGGAACGTTGTGCTTTGAGAAGGAACCGGTTTGGCATCCCTATGGCGCTATCTTCTCGCGGGTCTTGGTCTGGCCGCCTTGCTGGCAGGCGTCCTAGCGATCGTCTATCTGACTGCCCCGCAAACGGCGCCTGGCCCCGACACGTCGCGCTCGAAGACGACGGCAAACGGGCTGTTCGTCGCCAGCTTCCAGCCGGAACGGGGCGTGATCAGGCAAGGCGAATTGCAGTCCTGGCTGCTGACGCTGAAGACGGTCAAGGGCGATCCGGTGGAGGGTGCGGCGATCACCGTTTCCGGCGGCATGCCGCAGCACAATCATGGGCTGCCGACCAGCCCGCAGGCGACCGACTATCTGGGCGATGGGCGCTACCGCATCGACGGGCTGAAGTTCACGATGAGCGGCTGGTGGCAGCTGCGCTTTGCCATTTCCGCGGCGGCCGGGTCGGATACGGTCGTCTTCAATCTGGTGTTGTGAACTAGATGAACCGCAATCTCCTCTGTCTCCTCGTGCTTGCGGTGACGGTCATGCTTGCCGGCTGCGGCAAGCCACAATTTTCCGACGCCGAGAAGAAGTCCATCGCCTCGCTGGCGCTGAACACGCTGCCGCCGCTGAAACCCGATACCACCAACCGCTTCGCCGACGCGCCGGCGGCGGCGGCGCTCGGATCGACGTTGTTCTTCGACCAGGGCATGAGCCGCGACGGCACGGTTTCCTGCTCGACCTGCCACAAGATCGACCGCCAGTTCCAGGACGACCTGCCGCAAGCGGTCGGCATCGGCCGGACCAACCGGCGCACCATGCCGCTGGCGGGTGTGGCGCGCGACCCCTGGTTCTTTTGGGACGGGCGGCGCGACAGCCTGTGGGCGCAAGCGCTGACGCCGCTCGAAAACCAGTTGGAGCATGGCGGCAACCGCGCCGCCTTCGCGCATTACATCAAGAAGCGCTTCGGCGAGCGCTATGAGCGCATCTTCGGGCCGCTGCCCGATCTTTCGACGGTACCGGCCAACGCCAGTCCGCTTGGCACCGATGCGGAGAAGGCGGCCTGGAACGCAATGCCCGACAGCCAGGCCGAGGACGTCAATCGCGTCTTTGCCAATATCGGCAAGGCGATCGCCGCCTTCGAGCGGTCGATCGAGCCGCCGCAGACGCGCTTCGACCGCTTCGCCATCGACCTGGCGACCGGTGCCGAGCCAAAGGGTGACGCGGCTTTCTCGCCGGAGGAGGTCCTCGGGCTGAAGCTGTTCATCGGCAAGGCCAATTGTGTGACCTGCCACAACGGTCCTCGCTTCACCGACAACTTTTTCCACAATACCGGCGTGCCGCCGGTCAAGGACCTGCCGCCGGATCGCGGCCGCATCGATGCGGTAGCGCAGGTCGAAACCGACCCGTTCAACTGCTTCGGCGCCTTTCGTGACGGCGACGACAGCGCCTGCCGCGAGCTGCGCTTCATGGTCAAGGACGGGCCGCAACTGGCGCGCGCCTACAAGACGCCATCGCTGAGAGGTGCGGCCACGCGCGCGCCCTACATGCATGCTGGGCAGTTCTCCTCGCTCGACGAGGTCGTCGCGCATTACTCGAAGGCGCCGGCGAGCGTCGAGGGCGTTTCGGAGGTCCATCCGCTGCAGCTTTCCGACCGAGAACGCGCGGCGCTGGTGGCGTTCCTCAAGACACTGTCGGAATGAGTTAGCGGTCCTTCACCGTTTCCATCGCCACGAATGTCGAGGTCTGGGCGACGTGGGGGAGCGCCGAGATGCGCTCGCCGAGCACGCGACGGTAGGCGGCGATATCGGTGGTGCGGACCTTCAGGAGATAGTCGAAGCTCGACGCCATCATGTGGCATTGTTCGATCTCGGGCACCGCCTGCACGGCGCGGTTGAAGGCGTCGAGCGCGGCCGAGCGGGTGTCCGACAGCTTCACCTGGACGAAGGCGACATGGCCCTCACCCATACGCTCGCGGTCGATGATCGCCTGGTAGCCCCTAATGTAGCCGTCCTTCTCCAGCCGCCTCACGCGCGCCTGCACCGGCGTCTTCGACAGGCCGACCTTGCCGGCCAGCTCCGACATGGAAAGCCGCCCGTCGCGCGCCAGCGCCGACAAGATGTTGCGGTCAATGCGGTCCAATTGGTCTTCTGTCATCGAATTTGTGGTCCGATTGGTGAGAATACTACGCAAATGATAGATCAATTGGCCCACATTGTCGATTTCTTTGGACCGACCGAAATCCGCAACTGTGCTAGTTTGCGCCATTCGGTCCGGTGACCGCCGGTCCGCTCCCTGATGCTCGCTCCACAGGACCCCGCCATGCCGCTCGACGCCATTCGCCAACAGATCCGTGCCAACTATCTGCCCGACGAAGACGAGGCGGTGAAGCGCCTGTCGGATGCGACCGGGCTCTCGGCAGATGGTCGCAAGGCGATCTCGGCCCGCGCCGCCGATCTGGTGCGTGCGGTGCGCGGCTCGACCGATCCGCGGCTGATGGAGGTGTTCCTCTCCGCCTATGGCCTGTCGACCAAGGAAGGCGTGGCGCTGATGTGCCTTGCCGAAGCGCTGCTGCGCGTGCCCGACGCCGAGACGATGGACGACCTCATCGCCGACAAGATCGCGCCGCACGACTGGTCGGCGCATTCGGGCAGCTCGAGCTCCATCTTCGTCAATGCCTCGACCTGGGCGCTGATGCTGACCGGGCGCGTGCTGGACGAGGGCGAGGGCGGTATCGAAGGCACGCTGCGCGCCATGGTGCGCAGACTTGGCGAACCTGTGATCCGCAAGGCGGTTGCGGCCGCCATGCGCGAAATGGGCGAGCAGTTCGTGCTCGGCCGCACCATCGCGGAAGCCGTCAAGCGCGGCCGGCCGATGACGCAGAAGGGCTATCTCTATTCCTTCGACATGCTGGGCGAGGCGGCCCGCACCGAGGCCGACGCGTTGCGCTATCACAAGGCCTATGCCGACGCGATCTCCTCGCTCGATGCTGGCTCCAACGGTCCCGATATCCGCCACAACCACGGCATTTCGGTCAAGCTGTCGGCGCTGCATCCGCGTTACGAGGTGGCGCAGAAGGACGCGATGCTGCCGGTGATGGCCGAGCGGCTGCTGTCGCTGGCGCTCGCGGCGCGCCATTCGCGCATGGGCCTCAACATCGATGCCGAGGAGGCCGACCGCCTCGACCTGTCGCTCGATGTCATCGAGCGCGTGCTGGCCGAGCCGGAGCTCGCCGGCTGGAACGGGTTCGGGGTGGTGGTGCAAGCGTATGGGCCACGCGCGGCCTTCGTCATCGACTGGCTCTACGCGCTGGCAAAGAAGTACGACCGCACCATCATGGTGCGGCTGGTCAAGGGCGCTTATTGGGACACCGAGATCAAGCGGGCGCAGACGCTGGGGCTCGCCGGCTATCCGGTCTTCACCCGCAAGACCAACACCGATGTCTCCTACATGGCCTGCGCGAAGAAGCTGCTGTCGATGACCGACCGCATCTATCCGCAGTTCGCCACCCACAATGCGCATACGGTGGCCGCCATCCTGTCGATGGCCAAGGATCGCGACTCCTTCGAGTTCCAGCGCCTGCACGGCATGGGCGAGGCGCTGCACGAGACGGTGCGCCAGGCCGAAGGCACGCGCTGCCGCATCTATGCGCCGGTCGGCGCGCATTCCGACCTGCTCGCCTATCTGGTGCGCCGTCTGCTGGAAAATGGCGCCAATTCCTCCTTCGTCCACCAGCTCACCGACGAGGAGGTGGAGCCGGAGGACATCGCGCGCGACCCGCTTGAGACGGTCGAGAAGCAGGGCCCGGCCGCCAACCCGGCGATCGTCCGACCCGCCGCGATCTTCGGCGCCGGGCGCCGAAACTCGAGGGGGGTGGACATCACCGACCCGGTGACGCTGGCCGCGATCGACAAGGCCAAGGCCGAGTTTGCCGGACCGGACCGCTGGCACGCGAAGCCGATCACGCGCGCCGCCGGCTACGGCAAGGAGCGCAAGGTGGTCAATCCGGCGAAACCCGACGAGGTTGTCGGCACGATCCACGAGGCCGCCGCCAAGCAGGTCACCACCGCCGTGCGCATCGCGGTCGAGGCGCAGCCGGCCTGGGCGAAGCGTCCGGTCGCAGAGCGCGCGGCGATCCTCAACCGCGCCGCCGACCTCTATGAGGCCAACGCGGCCGAATTCTTCGCGCTCGCCACCCGCGAGGCCGGCAAGTCGCTGGCCGACGGCGTCGCCGAGGTGCGCGAGGCGGTCGACTTCCTGCGCTTCTACGCCGCCGAGGCCGCCAATGCGGAGACGGGCACCGAGGCGCGTGGCGCGATCGTCTGCATCTCGCCATGGAATTTCCCGCTTGCCATCTTCACCGGCCAGATCGCTGCCGCCCTCGTCACCGGCAACTCCGTCATTGCCAAGCCGGCCGAGCAGACGCCGCTGATCGCCTTCCGCGCCGTCGAGATGCTGCGCGAGGCCGGCGTGCCCGAAGACATCATCCAGCTTCTGCCCGGCGACGGCCCCTCCGTCGGCGCGCCGCTGACGGCCGATCCGCGCATTGCCGGCGTCTGCTTCACCGGCTCGACCGAGGTCGCCAAGCTGATCGAGAAGCAGCTGGCCGAGACGGCGGCGCCGGACGCCATGCTGATCGCCGAGACCGGCGGACTGAATGCGATGATCGTCGATTCCACCGCACTGCCAGAGCAGGCGGTGCGCGACATCCTCGCTTCCGCCTTCCAGAGCGCCGGCCAGCGCTGCTCGGCGCTGCGCGTGCTCTACGTGCAAAAAGACGTCGAGAAGAAAATGCTGGAGATGCTGAAGGGCGCGATGGAAGCGCTCAACCTCGGCGATCCGTGGCTGATCTCGACCGATGTCGGCCCGGTCATCGATGACGAAGCGCAGGCGTCGATCAGCGACTATTGCACGAAGATGGGGCTGCAGGGCCGGTTGATCGCCAAGTTGGAAGCACCGAAAAATGGCCGCTTCGTCGCGCCGCATGTCTTCCGCGTCAAGGGCATCGAGGAGATGGAGCGCGAGGTGTTCGGCCCGGTGCTGCATGTCGCCACCTTCGACGCCGACGAGATCGACGCCGTCATCGCCGCCATCAACCGTAAGGGCTATGGCCTCACCTTCGGCCTGCACACCCGTATCGAAGGCCGCGTCCAGCATTTCGTCGACGGCATCCATGCCGGCAACATCTACGTCAATCGCAACCAGATCGGTGCCGTGGTCGGCTCGCAGCCTTTTGGCGGCGAGGGGCTTTCCGGCACCGGGCCGAAGGCCGGCGGGCCGCATTATCTGCGGCGCTTCCGCAAGGGGCCGGAGGCCGGCACGCATGTCGCCGAGGGCCACAAGGTGACGGCGACCGAGCTCGCCGACAACCTGCCCGATCCGGCGCTGGGCGGCTGGTCGACGCGGCCCGACCGGGTGGCGATCCTGAGGAAGCACCTGCGCGGCAAGGGCGCGGCGGCCATTGGCGCGGCGGCAAGCATCGATTTCGGCCAGGTCGATCTACCAGGCCCGACGGGCGAGGCCAACACGCTGTCGCTCGCGCCGCGCGGCCGCGTGCTCTGTCTCGGACCGGATCCGGACACGCTGCTGGCGCAGGCGATCCAGGCGCTTGCTGCCGGCAACGCCGTGCTTGCGGTGGCGCCGGGCGCGCCGGCGGCGCTGTCGGCGCTGACCGGCAAGGGCCTGCCGATCGCGGCCATAGACGGCCGGCCGGACCCGGTCGAGGCGCGCGCGCTGCGCGTCGATGTCGTCGCCTTCTCGGGCACGCCGGAGGCAGCGCGCATCGTGCGCAAGGTCATTGCCGAGCGCACCGGCCCGATCGTGCCGCTGGTCAGCGAGGTGCTCAATCCGGCTGCCTATGCGCATGAGCGCGCCGTCTGCGTCGACACCACGGCGGCGGGCGGCAATGCCAGCCTGCTGGCTGCCGCGTAGTGCCGAGCCCAAGTCCGGTGCGTGTGTTGCAAGGAGGCCGCGCACCCGGATAAACATGCGCCGACCGATCATGCGGCGAGGCCGAACAGATGGAAGACAAATCGCCGTTCGCGCTTCCGCGAGTCAGCGTGGTCATCACCAGTTACAACTATCGCGCCTATGTCGAGGACGCGATCCGTTCGGTCCTGGCGCAGACCTATCGCAACTGGGACTGCGTGATCGTCGACGATGCCTCGACCGACGGCTCGGCCGACCACATCCGCGCGCTGCTTGAAAAGATCGGCGATCCGCGCCTGCGTCTCATGGCGCGGCCGCAAAATGGTGGCCAGCTCGCCTCACTCCGCGACGGCGTTGCCGCAAGCGAAGCGCATTTCGTGGCGTTGCTCGATTCCGACGACGTCTGGCTGCCGGACTTCCTGCTTGCGCATCTGTCGGCGCATCTCAGCACGACGCAGCCGGCGTCACTATCCAGCTCCGATCTTTTCATAGTCGATTCCGAGCGCGCCTTGCTGGCCGGCAGTTTTGTCATGCTGCATAAAACCGGACAGGGCGCGGACGGGACCACGATCTCGCGCAGCAGCCAGGTCGGCGAGATGGCACGTGAGCTCGCCTATCCTTCAGAGCATCCTGTCACCTATTTCGGACCCAGAACCTATGGCTGGATGTGGGCGCCGACATCGTCGATGGTCTTCAGGCGTGGCGCGCTGGAGCCCGTCCTGGCATTCCCGTTCAAGGTGACGATCGGCACCGACTATCTGGCGGCGACATGCGCGCACCTGGCCGCCGGCAGCCTCATCCTGTCTGAGTGCCTCGGCCTCTATCGCCTGCATGGCTCCAACGCATCTGGCGGTCTTGCCTATGCCGGCGGCCGCATGCAGCTGTCACCGGCGTATGCCTCCCTCGACGCCGCGATGGGCGCGGACGTATACGACTATGTCCTTGCCAATGCGGAGCGGCTAAGTGCCATCCACGGCAGGGATTTCGTGTCCGGGTTCCTGTCCAGCCATGTGCGGCGGTTTGGTGATTTGGCCAGCGATCCGCGGCTTGCGCCATTTATGGAGCGCAAGAGCCTCTTGCGGAAGGCGCGCAAGCGCTTCGTGCGGACGCTGCGTCGGCTGGCTGGCGGTTCTTGAGGCCAAGCCGGATATCCCGTCAGGCGCCCTCGACGACCGAAAACCCTTCGAATTGCGGATGGCCGAGATAGTGCACCTTGGAGGTGCCTGCGTTGCGGTGCGCGGCGCGGAAATTCTCCGATCTGGTCCAGGCGACGAAATCCTCGTGGCTTGCCCACACAGTGTGCGAGGCAAACAGCGTGTAGCCTTCGGCCTCGTTCAGTGGACCGCGCAGCAGGTGGAACTGTCTGAAACCTTTCATTTCAGACAGGCTGGTATCACGGTTCTTCCAGGCATGCTCGAAGGCTTCTTCCGAGCCGTTCTGGACCTTGAAGCGGTTCATGGCGATGTACATGGGGTTCCTTTCAGAATGGCGAGCCAAGAGTTGATGGATCGAAGGTGCCGGGTTTCAAAATGGCCCGATCGCACCGGTGAACTCCAGGCGGTTGCCGACCTTTGACGGGATTGGGGGAAAGGGTGCGGCCTTGCGGACGAAGCCGAGCACGAGCTGGTCGAAGCTTGTCGATCCCGAGCTTTCCAGGACGCGCAGTTCATCGATGTTGCCCCGACTGCCGATGATGAAAGTGACAACGGTGTTGTTGCGCGCCGTCGCCTGTACCGAGGGTGGGACAGCTCGATAGACGCGGCCAAGCTTTCTGATGACGTCGCTGCGATAGCTCGCCTCTGCCACCGTTCCTACCTCGTTTTGTTTCCGACCTTTGCTCGCCGTCCGTTCGGAACGGTTCTCGCCATCCACAGCGCCGCTTTTGTCTTCGGTCTCGCGAGATTTTTCGATGACCGGCCTGGCGGTCGGAATTGGCGGTTGTGCTGGAGCGGGAGGTGGGCTTTCGGTCTGAACGTCCGTGGGTGTTGGCTTCCTGTCGTCCTGCACGCTTTCGCCGTCATCGCGCGGGACGCTGGCGACAAGGATGTCCGGCTCTACTGGCCTTCTTTCAGCTGCCTCCTGCGAAGGCTGTGGTTTCGGCGCCTCGGTGGGCCGAACCGGTTCTGTCGGCTTCACTGTCTTTGTCGGTTGCACTGGCTTGGGCTGCCGCGGGGCCGGCACCAAGGCCACATTCACAGCCGCCGGTTCCGGGTTGAGCGCACTGCCCACGACATCGGTGCCAGACCGGTCGCTGCCCTCCGTCTGGGCCGAATCCTGAAAATCGTTTCTCGCTGAAGGCGAGATCAGTAATGCCGCCACCACCGCACCATGGATCAGGCACGAGGCCACGATCGCCACCGGCCATTTGCCGCTCTCTGCGCGGGAACGCACGTCCGCCAGCGGCTCGCCTGAGGCGATCGCCAACTGGTCGCTCGTGTCGGAAATTTCAACGATATCCTGCATGGCGCGACACCGAAGCTGCCGCGACCAATCCGTAGTTGTCAAATCAAGAGTCAGACCGCGAAGGCGATGCCGGTTCGGGTCGAGGTCTTCAGCCCGTGCATGCAGGCAGCGGGCTCCACGCCTGCGCCAGCGCATTCGGTCGCACTGTTGATCAGCACGCGGCTGACCTTGGCGCAGTCCGTTCCGGCAAGATCGAAGCGCGTCACCTTGGTCTTGCCGGCGGGAAGGTCCTTGAAGTCGAGCACGGTCAGGCGATCGACGACGCCGGCCCCGTTGAACAGCGCGATCTCGAAGGCCGCCTTGGACAGGTCGGCGCCGAGCCCGTTGTTGACCATGAAGGTCAGCCGGCAGCCCTTGTCGGACGGCTGCGCGGCATTGAGTTCGAGGCTGAGTTGAGGAACCGGCGCGGACTGGGCCCACGCCGGCGCCGCCGTAAGCGACATCGCCAATGCCGAGGTCAGCAGACGCAGGGATGTCGCCATGCTCGTCATCGTCGTCAGCCTCCAAAGCGGATGGTCGCCGCCAGCTTCAGCGTGACGCCGGGTTCGTAGAGGACGGCGGTCGTGCTGCCGTTCAGCGGGTTGGTGTATTTGACGTCGAACAGGTTGTCGGCGCGGAAGTCGACCTTGAGGTTGTCGGTTGCCTGGTAGCTGGCGAAGGCGTTGACCAGCGTATAGTCCTTGGCCACCGGATTGCCTTTCGGCTTGGCGTTGTATTGCACCTCGCCGCCGACAGTCAGCTTGTCCTCGAGGAAACGCAGGCCGAGCTGTGCGGTGACCTGGGAGGAGGGGATGGTGGCAAGGTCGGCGCGCACGCCTTCATATGAGATGGTGTGGCCGTTGACGATCGAGGCCGAAAGACCCGCGTAACCCCAGCCGGCGTCATAGACGCTTTCCAGCTCGAAACCGTTGATCTTGGCCTTGGCGAAGTTCTGGTACTGGAAGCAGATCGGGATGCCCGGGCCGAACGGGCAGCCGCTGGTCGGATCGAAAGCCGACAGCACGACCCCGTCGATGTAGTCGTCGACATTGTTGTTGAAGTAGGCGGCCTTCAGGCGCAACGCGTCGCCGGGTTCGAGGATGTCGTTCTGCTTGTAGTTGACGCCGAATTCGACGGTCTTGCCGGTCTCGGGCCGCAGATCGGGATTGGGCAGGAACGGGAAGGTGACGCCGGCCGGATGGTTGCCGCTGATCAGCGTCTCGGTCAGCGACGGCGAGCGATAGCCTTCCGCGTAGGTGCCATAGAGCTGCAGGCCGGCAAGACTGGCGCTTTCGAACGGAGACACCCCAACGGTGACGCGCGGCGACAGCCTGTCGCCCGATGTCTCGTTGCTCGAGTCCTTCAGGCTGTAGCTGTCGTAGCGCAGGCCGGTGATGACCTCGAGCCATTCCCAGGTGAGCTTGTCCTGGATGTAGGCGCCGGAGACATTGCGCTTGCCCGACGGTGTGTAGAAGCTGTCGCCGCCGGCCGTGCCACCGGTCTCGATGTCGTCGCCGACCCAGTCGCCGCCATAGGTCAGCTCGTGCGCGATGCCGGCGGTCTCGAATCGCGACGTGTTCCAAATGTCGATGCCGGTTGTGCCGACATCGAAGGTCGAGGTCGAGCCGGCCGGCAGCACGACGGGCAGACCGGTTTGCGGATCGAACCGGTTTTGCGCAACAAGCGTCGTCAGATCGAGGTTGGTCTTGTTGTAGGAGGCGTTGATGTGGAGGTCGAGCCAGCTCTTGGCGTCATCGGTGATGTTGTAGCGGGCGGTGAAGGTGTTCGAATTCAGGTCGACATCGTTCGCCGGCACGCCGCTGCTGGTCTCCGTCCAGCCGTCGCTGGAGCCGACCCAGCCGAGCTTCAGTTCGCTGTTTTCGCTGGGGCGGATCGTTGTCTTGAGCAGGCCGCTCAGCACGTCGAAGCCGGTGCCGGCGACAGTGTCGCCGCCGCCATTCTTGTAGTCGCCATAGTCGCGGTAGACGATGTTACCCAGCACATCCCAGTTCTCGTTGAGGCGGTGGGCGCCGGTGGCGCTGGTGGTCCAGCCCTTGCCGTTGCTTTCATAACGGCCGGTGAGCGAGCCGGCCCAGTTTTCCTCCGGCTTGAGGAAATCCTCGGCATCCTTGGTGTCGAAGAAGACGACGCCGCCGATGGCGCCGGAGCCATAGGTGTTGGCGACCGGACCGCGGATCACGTCGACCGATTTGATCAGCTCGGGGTCGACATAGAAGGTCGACTGCGTGCCGTGGTCGGAGCGCTGGAAATCCTGCCTGGCGCCGTCGACGATGACCGCGACACGGCCGAAATCCTGCAGGCCACGGATATTGATGCTGGAGCTGACGCGGCGCGCGTCGGCCTGCACGGTCACGCCAGGCACGCCAAGTAGCATCTCGTTCGGCGTCGTCGCCATGCGGCGGTCGAGCTGCTCCCTGTCGACATGGCTGGCGGAGGCGAGAGACTGGATCGCCGTCTCGCCGGTGCGGCTTAGGACCAGGATCTTGTCGAGCAGCGTCGCCTCAGCCGGCTTCGTCTCTTCCGTGTTCTTTGACGAATCGACCTGCGGCTGAGCGGCCTGTTGCGCCTTTGCCGGCGATGTCAGGATCGCGATTGCCGCCGCGCCGGCCATGAGCGCAGCCATTCCCCTTGCCATAGAGCGTCTTGCCGGGTCCGCGTTCTCGTCCGCCAGACCCAGCCTTTGCCAATTCGCCAACCCCATGCCCCAACTCCAGATTCCAGTTCGAAGCTGGCTGGCCGAGGCTCGCTGGCATTTTTCATCGCATCCGGCGCGTTAAATGTTGACTCATTTAGTCCGGTATTGCACTGGTTATAAAACATGATTATTCGAGTCAAGAAATGAATCGGCATTTTATGAAGGCGCCCGGCCAGGTGGCCGGGACAGAAAAGGGACCGACCCAGATGAACACCCACAACGCAAACGATTTCCGCTATCGCGTCCGTCGTTCCGAGGATGTTGCCACCCGCTTCGACCGGGTTCCGTTGGCGGTGAGGACGCTCTCCAGCAACACGCTGTTCCAGGGCGAGCACGAGATCGGCATCGAGCATCACGGCGCCCTCTACCGGCTGAAGATCACCCGCCAGGGCAAGCTCATCCTCAACAAGTAAGCAGCAGGCAAACAGGCGGAAGGCAGATATGGACCAGCGCGTGAAACCCACACCGCATGAAATCCGGCGGGCGCGGGAAGACAATCCGAAAGCGCGCGAGCGCGACCTTGCCGCCGAGCTCGGCATCTCGGAGGCGGAACTTGTGGCGGCCCATTGCGGGCATGGCGTCGTGCGGGTCGAGCCACGCGTCAACCATCTGCTGACAGGCCTTGAAGCCGTCGGCGAGGTGATGGCGCTGACCCGCAACGAGAGCGCCGTGCACGAGAAGATCGGCGTCTACGACAAGGTCGTCACCGGCAACCACAACGCCATGGTGCTCGGCGAGAACATCGACCTACGCATCTTCCCGAAAGTCTGGGCGCACGGCTTTGCCGTCGAGAAGCGCGACGGTGGCGATATCCGCCGCAGCCTGCAATTCTTCTGCGCTTCGGGCGAGGCGATGCACAAGGTGCATCTCAGGCCCGCCTCAAACCTCTACGCCTACCAGAAGCTGGTGGCGGAACTGGAATCGTCCAACCAGGAGCCGAACGTTTCTGTGTCGGCAGGCGGGAGCGACGACGAGGCCGAGGTCGAGGGGCAGACGGCCAGCATCGACGACCTGCGCGACCGCTGGAGCAGGCTCGCGGATGTTCATCAGTTCTTCGGCATGCTGAAGACGTTGAAGCTCAGCCGCCGCCAGGCCGTGCGCATGGTCGGCCAGGATTATGCCTGGCTGCTCGACAGGGATGCCGTCGGCGCCATGTTCCATCACGCCGCCGAAGGCGCCATGCCGATCATGTGCTTCGTCGGAAATCGCGGCTGCATCCAGATCCATTCCGGTCCGATCAAGTCAGTCAAGCCGATGGGGCCGTGGATCAACGTGCTCGACGAGACGTTCCATCTTCATCTCAGGAACGACCACATCCACGAGGTCTGGGCCGTGCGCAAACCGACCAAGGACGGCCACGTCACCTCGCTCGAAGCCTATGGCGCCGACGGCAAGATGATCATCCAGTTCTTCAGCAAACGCCATGAAGGCGGGGGCGAGCGCGAAGACTGGCGGTTCCTGGCCGAGAATCTGCCGCGCGTTCCAAGCCCGACCGCCGCCTGATGAGGATGACCATGGTTTGCTTGCCCAGGCTGTCGCCGCTGACGCTTGCCCCGGCGATCGCACTTTCGCTGCTCTTTGCTGTCCCGCAGGCACGCGCCGAGAAGGCCGCAACGGCCTTTACCGATACGTCGAAGGTCGTCGCCATCGGCGGTTCGATCACCGAGATCGTCTACGCGCTCGGCGAGCAGAGCCACCTGGCCGCCCGCGACTCGACCAGCCGCTATCCGGAAGCCGCGCTCAAGCTGCCCGACGTCGGCTACATGCGCCAGCTGTCGCCGGAAGGCGTGCTGTCGGTCAATCCGTCGGCAATACTGGCCCTGCATGGCAGTGGCCCGAAGGAAGCGGTCGAGGTGCTGAAGAGGTCGCGCGTTCCCTTCATAGAGGTGCCCGAGCACTACACCCATGACGGAATCCTCGAAAAGATCCGCGTCGTCGGCAAGGCGCTCGGCGTCGACGCCAAGGCGGACAGGCTGGCGGCCGAGGTGGATGCCGCACTGAATGCCGCCGAGAAGCAGACCGCTTCGATCACGGAGCGCAAGCGCATCCTGTTCGTGTTGTCGACGCAGGGCGGCAAGATCCTCGCCGCCGGCAGCGAGACCGCCGCCGACGGCATCGTCAGGCTGGCCGGCGGTGTCAATGCTGTCGAGGGCTTATCCGGTTACAAGCAGATGTCGGACGAAGCGATCGTCACCGCCAGGCCCGACGTCATCCTGATGATGAAGAATGCCGGGCCGGCGGTATCCGACGACGAGCTGTTCTCGAACCCGTCTATCGCCTCGACGCCGGCCGGTGTCGCCCGGAGGGTCGTCCGCATGGATGGCGGCTACCTGCTCGGCTTCGGGCCGCGCACGGCCGAGGCCATCCACGACCTTGCCGTCTCGCTTTATGGCGGCCAGGTAACGGACTGAGCCAATGGCGGATCAGTCGATCGCCGGCGCGGCGGGCAGGATGGCGGCGGCGATCGAGGGCGACCGCTCGGCGCGCGCGCGTCTCGTCATTCTGCTTCTTTGCCTGGCGCTCGCCGTCTCGGTGCTGCTGTCGCTGACATCGGGCGCTTCTGACGCCTCGGCGGTCGGCGTGGTCCGCGACTGGCTCCTCGGGTCCGTGCCGGGCGATGCGGCATTGAGCGCGCGCGACCGGCTGATCGTCTACGACATCCGCCTGCCGCGCGTCCTGCTCGGGGTGCTGATCGGCGCCGCTCTCGCCGTGTCGGGCGCGGTGATGCAGGGGCTGTTCCGCAATCCGCTCGCCGACCCCGGCCTGATCGGCGTCTCGGCGGGCTCCAGCCTCGGCGCTGTCGCCGTCATCGTGCTCGGCGCGACCTGGCTTGCGCCGCTCACCTCGGCGCTCGGCACGCTGGCCTTGCCGCTAGCGGCCTTCACAGGCGGGTTGGCGGTGACGCTGCTGCTCTACCGTATCGCGACAAGGCAGGGCCGCACGTCTGTCGCCACCATGCTGCTTGCCGGCCTCGCTCTGGCCGCGCTTGCCATGGCGCTGACCGGCATATTGATCTTCATGGCCGACGACCGGCAGTTGCGCGACCTGACCTTCTGGCAGCTCGGCTCGCTCGCCGGCGCGACCTGGCAGAAGATCGGCTCGGTCGGGCCCGTCATCGTTCTGGCGCTGTCGGCGATGCCGTTCCTGGCGCGCGGCCTCAACGCGCTGGCGCTGGGCGAGGCGACCGCAGGCCATTTGGGCATCCCGGTTCAACGGCTGAAATACACGGCGATCATTGGCGTCTCGGCGGCGGTCGGCGCATCGGTGGCGGCGAGCGGCGGCATCGGCTTTGTCGGCATCGTCGTGCCGCATCTGCTGCGGCTGCTGATCGGGCCGGACAACCGCTATCTGCTGCCGGCATCCGCCTTGCTCGGCGCCTCATTGCTGCTGCTGGCCGACGCCGTCGCCCGCACCATCGTCGCGCCGGCAGAGCTGCCGATCGGCATCGTCACGGTGGTCGCCGGCGCGCCGTTCTTCCTGTGGATCCTGCTGCGCAAGCGCGGCGTGATCGACCTGTGAGGCCGGCATGATCGACGCGCGCGATGTTTCGGTGGCGATCGGCGGCAAGCGCATCGTTGCCCATGTGGATTTCGCCGCACGGCCTGGCGAAATCGCCGCCATCGTCGGGCCCAACGGGTCCGGCAAGACGACTTTCCTCAAGGCGCTGTCGGGCGAGCTTGCCTATACGGGCGGCATCGCGCTCAACGGGCGCGACCTCAAGGCGATGAAGCCGGCGGAGGCGGCGACCTATCGCGCCGTGCTGCCGCAGGCGGCGACATTGTCCTTTCCGTTCACGGTGCGCGAGATCGTCAGGCTCGGCCTTGTCGGTGGCCACTCCGGCGTGCTGCCGGGCGAGGATGCGCGGCTGCCCGAACGGGCGCTGGCGCGCGTCGATCTCGACGGTTTCGCCGGCCGCTTCTACCAGGAGCTCTCAGGCGGCGAGCAGCAGCGCGTGCAGCTTGCCCGCGTGCTCTGTCAGGTCTGGGCGCCGGTGCTCGACGGCAAGCCTCGATATCTGTTCCTCGACGAGCCAGTGTCCAGCCTCGACGTCAAGCATCAGCTGATCATCATGGACATTGCCCGCGACTTCGCCAGGCGCGGCGGCGGCGTTGTCGCCATACTGCACGATCTCAACCTGACCGCCATGTATGCCGGCCGCATTCACGTCATGCATCGCGGCCGGCTCGCCGCCGCGGGCGCGCCGAGAGATGTGCTGACCGATGAACTGATCGAGAAGGTGTTCGATTGCCGGCTGAGAGTGGGCGTATTGCCGGCAGCCAACATGCCGTTCGTGCTGCCGCAGTCCGCGGCCTAGCCGCGGATAGCAATCAGGCGGCGGGGGCTCGCTGCTCCAGCATGTCGATGCCAAGCAGATGGCGCACGTTCGGGCGCGCTGCCACCAGGTCGGCGATGGTGTAGCGGGAAAGTACGGCGAAGAAGGCGTTGAGCGCCTCGCGCAGCGCCGAATTCAGCGCGCAGCTGTCGACCAGTGGGCATTCGGCCGCATCGTTCTCGAAGCATTCGGCCATGGCGAAGCTCTCTTCGGTCACCCGCACGACGTCGAACAGGCTGATCTGCTCGGCCGGGCGGCCGAGCCTGACGCCGCCATTCCTGCCGCGCACCGTCTCGACGAGGCCGTTCTCGACCAGCGGCTGCAGGATCTTGAACAGGAACAGCTCAGACACCGAATAGGCGGCGGCGATCTCCGGGATGCGGCTCAGCCGTTCGGTGTTGGCGGCGCAATACATCAGGATGCGCATGGCGTAGTTGGTCTGGCGCGTCAGCCGCATTTCATCCTCATGAACCAGTAGCTTGGGCTCAATATGGCCTATACCTTGGAACAATTCCAGACTAGCGGCGCACGATAGATGAATAAGCCCGTCAACTTTATGTGCGCGGTGGCGCAAATCGTGAGCCGGACGGGGTTTGGCGGGCATTTGGCCGGCAGCGACCCTAGATAAGGTCGCAACATCGATCAGGAGCGGCTCAGCATGTCACAAGCGGCCCCGGCTATGAACCATGTCCGATTCGACACGGACGCCGATGCCAAGCTTGCTGCGCTGCGGCGCACCAAGCTGGTGGCCGCCGCGGCGCTGGCGCTTTGCGTTCTTGTCTTTGCGCTCGCCAAGTCGTTCGAGGGCGCCTATCCGTGGCTCGGCTTCGTCGCCGCCTTCGCCGAAGCGGCGACCATCGGCGGCCTCGCCGACTGGTACGCGGTGGTGGCACTGTTCAGACGCCCGCTCGGCCTGCCGATTCCGCACACGGCCATCATCCCGGAGAACCAGAACCGGATCGCCGACAATCTCGGCCGCTTCATCGAGGTGAATTTCCTGGCGCCGGAGCCGGTGCGCGAGAAGCTGGCCGAGGTCGACTTTTCCGCCTTGGTCGCCGACTGGCTGGCAGATGCCGAGCGCGCCGCCGGGCTGTCGCGCTTCGTCGTGCGCCTAGTGCCGCAGACGCTTGCCGCCGTCGAACAGTCCGGCCTGCGCGGCTTCGTCACCAGCCGCATGCTGGATGAGGTCGAGAAAGTGCCGCTGGCCCCGCTCGCCGCCGAACTCCTGTCAGCGCTCACAGACGACCGCCGCCACCAGAGGCTGTTCGACGAATTCACCAGGGTGATCGGCCGCTTCCTCAACGACGAGGAGGCGCTCTCCGCCATGCGCGAGAAGATCCGCGAGGAACTGCCGTCGCTGTTCAATCTGTTTCGCGCCGACGCCTACCTTCTGAAGAAGATCGTGGCTTCGGCCGGCACGCTGCTCGAGGAGGTGCGGGCCGATCCCGACCATCCGATGCGGGCCGAATTCGACCGTTTCGCGCAAGGCTTTATCGAGCGGCTGAGGACGTCGAAGCAATATGCCAGGCGGGCCGAGCAGCTGAAGCGCGATTTCCTGGCGCGGCCGGAAATGAAGGCGCTAGCGGGCAACATGTGGGAAAGCCTGCGGCTGTTCATCGAGCAGGACGCCAGGGCGGAGAATTCGTTGATCCGCGCCCATCTGGCCAACATGTTCGTCGAGGTCGGTCGTCATCTGGCCGGCGACGCGCAGATCAGGGCCGACATGAACCAGGGCTTCGTGGTGGCGCTGTCGTCCTTCGTCGACAGCCAGAAGAGCGGAGTGTCGAAATTCATCGCCGATCAGGTCAAGCGCTGGGATCTCGCCCAGCTCACCCGGCTGATCGAAATGAACATCGGCCGGGACCTGCAATACATCCGCTTCAACGGCATGATCATCGGCGGCCTTGCCGGCATTGTGCTCTACACGGCCGAACGGTTGTTCCTCGTCAATTGACGCAAGCGTGGCGTGCTCTATTCTTCTTCCCCGGGGGGAAGGCCATCACGGCAGATCGGGGAGCAGAGACATGGCGAAACAACCGGAATCCGACTCGTTCCTGGACATGTTCAGCAGATTCGGCCGCGACCTGAAGGTGCCGAATGTCGATGTCGAGGCGATAATCAGCCACCACCGCAAGAATCTCGAAGCGCTCGAAAAGTCCGCCAAAGCAGGCGCGGCCGGGGCGTCCTCGCTGCTCACCCGGCAGCGCGAGATGGTGCAAGAGGCGCTGCGCGAAATCACCGATCTGGCACAAAACTACCGGGCGCCCGGCAATCCGCAGGAATTGATGACGAGGCAGGCGGAGTTCGCGCGCAAATCCTTCGAGACGGCGCTGAAGAATGCCGGCGAGGTGGCTGAAATGGCCAGGAAATCCGGCACCGAATCCATCGAGATCCTGCGCGAGCGCATCAAGGACGCGATGGCGGAAATTCGCTCCGGCTACGAGAAGAAGTGACGCTTCGCGCCAGCTTTGCTTTGCTGCCTGCGGTAAGTCCCGGGCGTGTAGAGGGCTGCGTTGCCTTCCGGTGGCACTGTGGAAGAGCTGCCACCCATGCCAGCAAAACGCACCCTGTCGGAACCGAATTGCCAGGCGGTGAATTGACAGGGGGCTCCGCTTCGTGATCGGGAGACAGGCAAAGCGATCGGGAAAGCAGGAATGACGGAAGCACGGCCGAGGACGCCGCCGACCTTCGAGCAGCTGAGGACGATGGCCGGGGAGGAACTCGGAGTCTCGGAATGGACGACGGTCGACCAGCGCCGCATCGACCAGTTCGCCGAATGCACAGGCGACCACCAGTGGATTCATGTCGACCCTGAAAGGGCGCGGCGGCAGAGTCCGTTCCGCACCACGATCGCGCATGGCTATCTGACGCTTTCGATCATCGGCGCGCTGGCGCTGGAGATGGGCATCGTGCCCGAAAACACCCAGGCCGCCTTCAATTACGGCTTCGACAAGGTGCGCTTCCTGGCTCCGGTTAAGGTCGGATCGAGAATAAGACTCCGCATCACGCTGCTGTCGATGGAGGACAGGGGTCCCGGCCAGTATCTGATGAAGGCCGCCAACACGGTCGAGATCGAGGGCGAGCAGAAGCCGGCCCTGACCGCCGAGACGCTGGTCATGCTCTACGAGCGCCGCAAGCGGGCAGGAGTTTAGCCCTAAGCCCGCGTCTTGCGCCTAGCAGCCGCGCGCCGGCAGAATACGGCAAGGCCAAGCGCAACCAGCGCAAGCGCCATCGCGACCCGGAATGTGAGCTGCATGCCGAGCAAGGTCGCCGTTGCGTCCGTTCCTGCCGACGCCGCGGCGAATATGGCGCCCATCAGCGATGCGCCGGTGATCAGGCCGAGATTGCGCGACAGGTTGACGAGGCCCGAAACGACACCGCGCTGGTCGGCGGTCGCACCGCTCATCACCGCGGCATTGTTCGCGGTTTGGAACAGGGCATAGCCGCTGCTCAGGGCCAGGACCGGCACGACGTAGCCGGGAATGCCGAACGCGATCCGGATCGACGACATGGCAAACGCGCCGAGGACGAGCGAGGACAGGCCGGCGATCATCATCGGCTGGGCGCCGAAGCGGTCGACCAGCCGCCCGGCCGGCAATGCCGCCAGCGTCGCGACCAAAGGCGCCGTGGACAGAACCAGTCCGACCGTCGCGGGGTCGAGGCCGAGCGCCCGGGAGAGGTAGAACGGCGCCACCACCAACTGGCCCATCACCACCGTCGCCACGATGAGGCTCATGGCGAGGCTTGCGCTCAGCACAGGGTCGCCGAATGCGGCCAGCCGCACGAGTGGCGTTTCGACCTTCAATTCGATCACGATGAACAGGGCAACGCCGAGCGCAGCAACGGCCAGGAGACCGAGGTTGAGCAGGCCGAAGCTGCCCCTGCCCAGCGTCATGGCCAGCGCATAGGCGGCCAGCGTCAAAGCGATCAGAACCGTTCCGAGCGGATCGAAGGCCTTGCTTTCCGGCTCGGATCTGCCGCCGGCGGGCAGAGCGCGCCAGGCGAGCGCGAAAGCCAGCACGCCGAACGGCACATTGACCAGGAAGATCGCCCGCCAGCCGGCGCCGGCGATCAGCAACCCGCCGAGCGACGGACCAAGCATGGTGCCGATCGACGACATGGCGCCGAGCAGGCCCATGGCGCTGCCGGTTCTGGCCTTGGGGACGGTGCCGGCGACGAAGGCCAGCGTCAGCACCATCATCACCGCTGCGCCGAGGCCCTGCGCGGTGCGCGCCGCGATCAGCAGGCCAAGCGTCGGGGCCAGCGCGCAGAGCGCGGAGGCGGCCGTGTAAAGGGCGATGCCGCCAAGCAGCAGCGGCCGGCGGCCGGCGATGTCGGCCAGCCGCCCGGCGCTGACGATCATGGTGGTGATGGCCAGTAGATAGGCCAGCACTACCCATTGCACGGACTGGAACGACGCGCCGAACGCCTGCATCAGCGCCGGCAGGCCGACGCTGGCAATGCTGGTGCCAAGCGAGGACAGCAGCGTTGCGAGCGACAGGCTTGCAAGCGCCAATCCAACGGGCCGGGCCGGGTTCGTGGCGTTGTCATTCCAGCCGGTCTCGGCTTTTTCCGCGATGTCTGTCATGGCTGTACTCCTTTGCCGCTCATTCCCGGTGGGACATCGCCAATGGCGATCTGTCGGCTGGTGGTACGCCCGTCACTGACATGGCGGAAGGCGCAGCATTTGCAGCTTATTCATGCATGCGGCGCCATATATCCGTGCTATGGTCCGGCCATGCCGTCACCCGATCTCAACCTGCTTGCCGCGCTGGATGTCCTGCTGAGCGAAGGTAGCGTGGCGCGCGCCGCCGAAAGGCTGCGCCTCAGTCCGTCGGCGATGAGCCGCACGCTGGCGCGCCTGCGCGAGGCAACCGGCGATCCGCTGCTGGTTCGCGCCGGCCGGGGTCTGGTGCCGACACCACGGGCGCAGGAACTGCGGCTGCAGGTGGGCCGCGTGGTCGAGGAGGGGGAGGCGCTGCTGCGTCCCGCCAAGCTGCTCGACCTGCAAGGCCTGGACCGGACCTTCACGCTGCGCACCAATGAGAGCTTCGTCGAGGAGTTCGGGCCGCGGCTTGTCGCCCGTGTCGGGGCGGAGGCTCCCGATCTGCGGCTGCGTTTCGCGCCGAAGTCCGACAAGGATGTGGCTTCGCTGCGCGACGCGAGCATCGATCTGGAGATCGGCGTCGCCGGCGAGACCGGACCCGAGGTCCGCATCCAGGCGCTCTTCCGCGACCGCTTCATCGGCGCGGCGCGGGCCGGCCACCCGCTGGGCGATGGCCCCATCACGCCGGAGCGTTTCGCAGCCGGCCGCCACATCAGCGTTTCCAGGCGTGGCCGCGAGAGGGGACCCATCGACGAGGCCTTGGGCGAGCTTGGGCTGCGGCGGACCGTGGTATCGATGGTCTCAGGATTTTCGGCGGCACTCGCCATGGCGCGCGCGTCCGACCTGATCGCCAGCGTCCCCGAGCGGCATACTGAAGGGGCGCGCGCCCGCATGTTCAGCTTTGCCTTGCCGGTCGCGACAGCGGAGGTGACCATCTCCATGCTCTGGCACCCGCGCCTCGATGCCGACCCGGCGCAACGCTGGCTGCGCGATTGCGTGCGCGAGGTCTGCGCCGCTTCCCGCTGACCGAACTACGCGGACATCGCCGCTTCGAGCGCCACCAAGATCCGCTCGTCATCCGACTGGGCAACGTTGAAGCGCAGGAAGCGCCCGGCCGTCTGCGACAGGCTGAAGGCGTTGCCCGGCGCCAGCACGACATTGGCCGACAGGGCGCGGCGGGCCATGTCGGCCGCATCCAGGCCCTCAGGCAGGCTGCACCACAGAAACAGGCCGGCCGGCTGGTCGATCCACGGCGTGATGCCGATCGCCTTCAGGCGGGTGCTCGTTTCGGCCATGGCGCGTGCAAGCCGGACGCGCAGCGCCTCGACATGCTTGCGGTAGCTGCCGTCCTTGAGCAAAGTCAGCACAAGGTCGGCCGCCAGCCTGCCGCCGCCGAAGGTCGTGGCGATCTTGAGATCGGTGAGCTGCTCGATCCAGTCGCGTGGAGCGGCAATGAAGCCGCAGCGAACCGAGGCCGACAGCGTCTTGGAGAAGCTGCCGATGTGGACGACATGCGCCAGCCCGTCGAACGCCGCAAGGCGCGGCGCCGGGCTATGCTCGAAATCGGCGAAGATATCGTCCTCGATGATGGTGAGATCCGCCTGGTCGGCAAGCTTGAGCAGCCGATGGGCGGTGACCGGCGACAGGATCGCGCCAGTCGGATTGTGGATGCCGGAATTGGTGATGTAGAGGCGCGGCCGATGCTCGGCCAGCGCTTGGGCGAACAGGTCGATGTCCGGCCCCGACGGCGTGTAGGGAACGCTGACGACCTTGGCGCGGTGCGCGCGCAGCAAGGCGTGGAAGTTGAAATAGCAGGGATCGTCGACCAGCACGGTGTCGCCGGGTTCGATCAGGAAGCGGCAGAGGAGATCGATGGCCTGTGTCCCGGACTCGGTCAGCATGATCTGCTCCGGGGAGGCTTCAATGCCGTGCTCGGCCATGCGTCGCGCCAGCAGTTGCCGCAGCGGCGGCAGGCCGAGCGGCGTGCCGTAATCGGCAAGCGTCACGTCGTCGGCGCGAGCCGCCGAGCGCAGCGCCCGGCGCAGGGCGGCCTGCGGCATCCATGAGGCCGGCAGCCAGCCGCAGCCGGGTTTCAGCACCTCGTCGCCCGCCTCTAGCGACTGGCGCGAGACCCAGAGCGGATCGACCTCGCGATCGAGGCGAGGGCCGATCTCGGCCAGCGACAGCGGCGCCAATGGTCCGGCGGCATAGAAGCCGGATCCAGGCCGGGAGCGGATCGCGCCTTCCGCGGCGAGGCGCTCATAGGCCTCGACAACGGTAGATTTCGAAACCCGCATGGATTTGGCAAAGGCGCGGATCGAGGGCAGCCGCGCTCCAGGCGTCAGGCTGCGCGCGGCAATCCGCTGGCGGATCGCCGCCATGACAGTTTCGACAAGCGTGGACGCGGCAAAAGTGCGCCCAGCGTCGGTTTCCAGAACGAGTTCGGTCATCTGTACTGCTCGAATGGCCATTACAGTTTTGGCGAATTGTACCGCATTGTCTCTGGCCATTCCATAGGGGTCGGCCCGATAGAGGGCGAAAGAAGTGGGGCCTGCAATGGACAAGACCGCGAGCGGCTGGGCGAACGGATTCATCGGTGTGTTGATCTTCAGCGGTTCGCTGCCGGCGACGCGTGTGGCGGTGGCGGATTTCGATCCGACATTCCTGACGTCTGCAAGAGCGGCGATTGCCGGACTGCTTGGCCTGGCGATGCTGCTCCTGTTCCGCGAGAAGCGCCCTGAGCGGAGCGATGTCTTGTCGCTGGTGATCGTGGCGCTGGGTGTCGTGGTCGGCTTTCCGCTACTCACTGCGCTGGCGCTCAAGCACGTCACTTCGGCCCACTCTATCATCTTCGTCGGCCTGCTGCCGCTGGCGACAGCGATCTTCGGCGTGTTGCGCGGCGGCGACCGTCCAAGACCGGCGTTCTGGCTGTTCTCCTGCCTGGGCAGCGCGCTGGTCGCCGGCTTCGCCCTGATGCAAGGCGTGACCGCGTCCCCGATCGGCGACGGGTTGATGCTCGCCGCCATCATCGCCTGCGGGCTGGGCTATGCCGAGGGCGCCGCGCTGTCACGCAGGATCGGCGGCTGGCAGGTGATTTGCTGGGCGCTGGTGCTGTCGCTGCCGGTCATGCTGGTGCTGTCTTTTGCGACATTGCCGCCATCCTTTGCCAGTGTCGGCTCCAGCGCCTGGATCGGTCTGGCCTATGTCTCGCTGTTCAGCATGTTGATCGGCTTCGTGTTCTGGTATCGCGGCCTGGCGCAAGGCGGCATCGCCGCCGTCGGGCAGCTTCAGCTGCTGCAGCCCTTCTTTGGCCTGGCTCTGGCGGCGACGCTGCTGCACGAGCAGGTCAGCCCGCTAATGATCGCCGTCACCGTCGCCGTAGTGTTTTGCGTCGTCGGCGCCAAGAAATTCGCGAAGCAGGAGTTGACGGGACGCGCGGCTTCGGCGTGACGGCGCCGTCCGCTCCTAGAACTTCGTCACCACGCCGATGCCGATGCCCTCGAAGCCGCCCATGGCCATCAAGGCCGCGGGCGCTTCCTCGAGGCTGATCTTCTTGCCGACCAGCAGTTCCGGCTTCAGCTTGCCGGTGCGGATCATCTCCATCATCGCCGGGTAGCGGTAGGCCTGCATGCCATGGCTGCCGAGGATCTCGAGCTCGAAGGCGATCACCTTGTCCATCGGCACCTGCGGCCTGGCGTGGTCTGCGAGCATCAGGCCGACCTGCACATGACGGCCGCGCCGGCGCAGATTGGCGATCGAGTTGAACGAGGTGGTCGGATGGCCGAGCGCGTCCATCGACATATGCGCGCCGCCATTGGTGATCTGCTTGACCGCCTTGACGACGTTGGGCGTTGTCGAGGCGTTGATGGTCGCCACCGCGCCGACCTTCCTGGCGAAGTCCAGCTTCTCGTCGGTGAGGTCGATGGCGATGACGTTGGCGCCCATCGAGCTGGCGATCATGATCGCCGACAGGCCGACGCCACCGCAACCGTGCACGGCCACCCATTCGCCGGGCTTGACCCGACCCTGGTCGACGATAGCGCGGAAGGAGGTGACGAAGCGACAGCCGAGGCTGGCGGCGGTGGCGAAATCCATCTCGTCCGGCAGGCGCACGAGGTTGGTGTCGGCATGGTCAATGGCGACATATTCGGCGAACGAACCCCATGTATTGAAACCGGGTTGGGACTGGTGCTCGCAGACCTGGTGATTACCCGAAGTACATTCGAAGCAGCGGCCGCAGCCGACCGCGAACGGCACGGTGACACGCTCGCCGGCCTTCCAGTGCGTGACCCGCTTGCCGGCGGCAACGACAACGCCGGCCAATTCGTGGCCCGGCACGTGCGGCAGGCGGATGTCCGGGTCGTGACCCATCCAGCCATGCCAGTCGCTGCGGCAAAGTCCGGTCGCCTCGACCTTGATGACCACGCCTTCCGGCGCCGGCTTCGGGTCGGGAACGGTCTGGATCGTCGGCGCCTCGCCGAATTTCTCGAACACGACGGCTTTCATCGGCAACTCCCAATGCTTTGCCCGGAATGGTGCGGCTATTCCGCGTCTATCTGATTCTCCGGCGCCGCCTTGCGGAAAGCCGGCAGCGCTATGCAGGCGGCGTGGATGCGCGAAATCACCGGGTAGGGCGTCATGTCGACGCCGAAACGGGCATTGTTGGTGACCTGAGCCACCAGGCAGATGTCGGCAAGGCCGGGCCTGTCGCCGTGGCAGAACGTGCCGGTCTCCGGCGATGAAGCGAGAATCTTCTCAAGTGGCTGAAAACCTTCGTTCACCCAGTGCCGGAACCAGTTGACGACATCCTGGTCGCCGGCGCCGAACAGGGTGCGCAGCGAGGTCAGCACGCGCAGATTGTTCACTGGGTGGATGTCGCAGGCGATCATCTGCGCCAGCATCCTGACACGGGCTCGGCCGAGTGCGTCCTTCGGCAGAAGCGGCGGCTCGGGCACGGTCTCGTCGAGATATTCGATGATCGCCAGCGATTGGGTCAAAAGCCGGCCGCCTGCGAGGATGAGCGCCGGCACCAGGCCTTGCGGATTGACTGCCAGATAGGCGGCTTCGAGGTGCTCGCCATGGCGCAGATGGTGCGGCACGTATTCGTAGCCCAGGCCCTTCATCTCCAGCGCAATGCGCACCCGGTAGGAGGTGGAGGAGCGATAGTAGTTGTGGAGGATCAGCTCGCTCATCGGACTATGCTACCGGCTGGCCGATGGTGATTTCGATAATGCCGATGCCATCGACGCCGCCGGTCATCGTTTCGCCCGGCCGGACCGCGCCGACGCCGGCCGGCGTGCCGGTGAAGATCAGGTCGCCCGGCTCCAGTTCCACCGCTTCGCTGCAGATAGAGACGATGTCGGCCAGCGGCCAGATCAGCTCGGCGAGGTCGGCATCCTGCCTGACCTTGCCGTCGACGGCGAGCCAGATGCGGCCTTTCGAAGGATGGCCGGACTTTTGCGCCGGGACCAGCGGGCCGCATGGGGCGGAGCGGTCGAAGGCCTTCGACCAGTCCCAGGGGCGCGCCGCCTTTTTTGCTTCGTCCTGCAGGTCCCTTCGGGTGAGGTCGATGCCGACGGCATAGCCCCAGACATGGTCCAGGGCCTTGTCGCGCGGAATGCGCAAGCCAGCCTTGCCGATCGCCGCGACCAGTTCGATCTCGTGATGCAGGTTCGCCGTCAGGGGCGGGTAGGGGATGGTGGCGCCGCTGTCGACCACGGCGTCGGCCGGCTTGGTGAAGAAGAAGGGCGGATCGCGTTCGTCATTGCCGAGTTCGCGGGCGTGCGCGGCGTAGTTGCGGCCGACGCAGAAAATGCGGCGCACTGCGAAGCGTTCCTGCGAGCCAGCGACGGCAACCGACGGTGTCGCAGCCAAAGGGAGGACGAACTCTGTCATGCATTTCTCTCAGTCATGCCCGCGTTGCTGGCACATTCGACCGATTTGACCAACCCGGCAAGGGATACGCGATCGCAAGATGCTGGTCCCGTCGCCGGGTGCCTGTTGAATATCAGCCGACAAGGCCACCCTGACGTTCAAAAAACGTCGCGGCCAAAAGAAACCGCGCTGTGGGCCATGCTGCGGGCATGTCGTTTATTTCGTTTCCGGGTATGGCCGACCTAGGCACTGCGATCGGCGGCAAGGATGGCGAAATACTATTTGCCAATAATCTGGCCTCGGTCGCGGGATTATCCTATTCTGAGCGCAAGTGAAGCGACCTCATCATGACCGCAGTCAACGATCGCGCCCGGTTCCTCATCATCGACGACCATCCGCTGTTTCGCGAGGCGCTGCACAGCGCCGTGCAGATGGCCTATCCGGACGTCGATACGGTCGAAGCGCGCTCGATCGCCGAGGCGCTCGACCTGCTCGCCAGCCCGAAGCCATTCGACCTGGCGCTGCTCGACCTCAGCATGCCCGACGTGCATGGCTTCGACGGGCTGCTGCAGCTCAGGACCCGCCATCCGCGCCTGCCGGTGGTGATCGTCTCCGGCTATGAGGAGCCGCGGATCATTTCCGAGGCGCTGTCCTATGGCGCGGCCGGCTTCATCCCGAAATCGGCGCGCAAGAGCGATCTCGCCGCCGCCATCCGTTCGGTGATGGACGGCGCGATCTATGTGCCGGAAACCTATGAGGTGCAGCCGCCCGATGCCGACAGCATCGACCGCGCCGACATGGTGCAGCGGCTGGCGCGGCTGACGCCGCAGCAGCTGAGGGTGCTGCAGATGCTGCGCCAGGGCATGCTCAACAAGCAGATCGCCTATGAGCTGCAGGTCGGCGAGACCACGGTCAAGGCGCATGTCTCGGAGATCCTGCGCAAGCTCAACGTCTACAGCCGCACGCAAGCGGTGATCGAGGTGTCGAAGCTGGATAATGCGGAGCTGTTTCGGGACCAGGCGGGATTTTGAAGCTGGGGCGCTGAGCCTATCCGAATGATATAGACGAAATGATTTCTCTCGTTTCGTCTAATTCCTTGTCGATAAGATCGTTCTCCTCACCTTGAGCGAGATACGTCACGAATGCAAAGTCGTCTCCATTCGACAAATACCAGGCAGATAGGGTCTGATCCACAGTCCTTGATGAGACGCCAACACACATTGCGGCGCCAAACTTCTTCTCAAAAATGCGCCCGATATCTATGAAATTGTCCTGACAAAACTCGATCATAAAGGACCTAAGAACGTCGAAATCCGTGTTTGGTCTCTCCCCGCTACGATATTTCGCAATAGAGAACTGAAAAGCGCCGATGCCCGATGCTTTGGCCAAGGTAGGTGGCGACCCCTCGGGAAGGTCGTCAGTTATATCTTCCCACCCGGCAGGTAGGTCGAAGGTCAGGCCATGGAATTGTACAATCATTGCGATTTCCTAGATCACTCCTGGGCTACTTGCTCAAGCTCGCGGCCGTCGACGAAAAGCCGAGCAAAACCCCCATCAGCGGGCCACAGGGAAAAGTAATTTCCGGTGTCTTCGATCTCTATCCGGCCAGCGGAAGCCGATTCGCCGAAGAATCGAAACTCTACTTCCGTTGATGGATCGATCAGATACTGATGTGCCCAAGGTTCCACGACGACCCGGATCGGTCTGTCGGTGTTGTTTCTGTAGAGGATGGTTTGGGTCAGAAGCATCGGCACCAGCCGCTAAGCCAACAGATGCGCTAGCAGCGCCCTCAACTGCGCCGGTTTCAGCGGCTTGCGCATCAGCTCGATGCCTGAGGCGCGGGCGGCCTTGGCGACGGCCTCGGAGCCGTCGGCGGTGACAATCAGCGCCGGCACGGCGCGGCCGAGATAGTCGCGCACTTCGGCGATGGTGGCGGTGCCGAGGTCGCCGCCGTCGAGATGCTGGTCGGCGATGACGATATCGGGCACCCAGTCGGTGTCGCCAAGCAGGTCGAGCGCGTCGTCGGTCGAGGTCGCCGCGCGGACCAGGCACTGCCAGCGCTCGAGCAGGAAGGTCATTGCCTGCAGCACGTCGGCATCGTTCTCGACCAGCAGCACCTTGGTGCCGAACAGGCCGTAGCCGCGCGGCCGCTCCAGATCGGCGGCGCTGGCGATCGTGTCGGCCGCGGCCCCGATGCCGACCGGCACGTCGATGTGGAAGATCGTGCCGCGGCCCACCTTCGACGAGAACGTCACCGGATGACCAAGGGCGGCGGCCATGCGGCGCACGATGGCGAGGCCCAGTCCCAGCCCGCCGCCGGAAAGCCCGGTGTCGGTCAGCGCCGTGCTGCCGCGGTGGAACTCCTCGAAAACCGCCTCGCGCTGGTCCTCGGCAATGCCGCAGCCGGTGTCGGCGACATCGATGCGGATGATGTCGCCGCGATGCCTCGTGCCGACCAGCACGCCGCCGGAGCGGGTGTAGCGCAGCGCGTTGGAAAGGATGTTCTGCAGGATGCGGCGCAGCAGCGTGCGGTCGGAGCGCACCAATGCGTTCACCGGCCGGAACTTCAGCGTCAGGCCCTTCAGCTCGGCCACCGGCAGGAAGTCCGAGCGCAGCGAGGAAAACAGCGTCTCCAGGCTGACGTCGCTAATCTCGGGCTGCACCACGCCGGCGTCGAGCTTGGAGATGTCGAGTAGCGTGCGCAGCAGGTCCTCCATCGTCTCCAGCGAGCGTTCGACCTGCCGCACCAGCTTCTTGCCTTCCTCGCTGGTCTGCACTTCGGCCAGCGCCGAGACGGAAAGATGGGCGGCGTTCAGCGGCTGCAGCACGTCGTGGCTGGCGGCGGCCAGGAACCTGGTCTTGGACAGGTTCGCCAGCTCGGCGGTTTCCTTGGCGGCGATGAGATCGATGTTGGTCTGCTCGAGCCGGCGCAGCGTCGAATGCAGCTCCTCGGTGCGCGTGCGCACCCGGTTTTCCAGTGAGATCGCGGTCTGGAACAGCGAGAAGGCATTGCCCTGCTGGTCCATCGAGCGCTCGACGCGGCTGACGAGGGCGGCGTTGATCTTCTTGAGCTTTTCGAGGTCGTTGATGTCCCTGAGCGGCATGGGGCGACCTGCGCGCTATTCGGCCGCCAGCCGATCGCCGAAGGCGATGCCGGTGAAGGTCTGGTTGAGATGCATCGAGCGGTACTGTTCGCCGTAAGTGCCGAAACCGATGACGTTGTTGACCCGGTAGAGCTCCGAAATATCCCGGAACACCTGGCGGTTGCGCGCGTCGAGCCGCCGCAGCACGCAGTCGAAGCCGAGGATCATGTCGATGCTGCCCAGCCGGTCCCTGACGTCGCTGAGCGCGGCGCGTGTCGCCTCCACCATGTTCTTCGGCTGGGCGATGGAGAGCACGACGCCATCGTCGATGGCGCAGAAGAAGGAGAGCGAGCCGTCGGTATGCATCCTCTGGATCGAGCGGCAGTAATATTCGCCGCCCACCTTCACCACTACCGGATGCGAGGCGAAGCTCAGCGGCGTCAGCGTATGCGGCAGGATCCCCACCGAGGCGGCATATTCCTCGGCGGCGTTGACGGCGTTGAATTCGCGCACGACGCGGTGATCGGGATCGGAAGCGGTCACCACCAGCTTCTCGTCGGTAGGGATGAAATTGTCGGTCTTGAAGACGTGGAAGGGGATTTCGGTCGCGATCAGCATGATGATGGCGCTGTCGGAGGCGACCTTGCCGTTCGAGATCAGCGTGGTCGTCTCGAATTTGAGATCGTCGCCCGCCGAGCCGCCGATCAGCGGAATGTCGTCCAACCCCCAATGGATGGCCGACGTCACCGCCTCCTCGGCATAGGACAGCCCGTCGATGAAGCAGAGCGCGAACGTATCCTTGGCCCGCTCTTGCCCGATGCGGCCGCTGAGCGAGCGCCTGAGCGCCGCGACCTCGCCGGTGATCCTGTCCATGCCCGACGAGGAGAGATTGTCGACCATGATGCTGGCCGTCGCGAACGAGGAGGACGGCAGGAGCAAAGCGAGGATGTGGCCTTCCTCGAGCCCTTGCGGCGTGATCTCGCCGGCGGTCGAGCAGCCGGCATAGGCAAGGCCCGGAGCATGCTCCGTCAAAGCTTCCGACAGCACCGCCGCGTCGACCAGGCTCTGGGAGAAGAACAGCAGCGCGAAACCGGCGTCGATCGCCGCCGCTTCCGCCGCGACCGCGCGGGCAAAGGCGCCGGCGTCGGGCTCATCCGTGGTGAGCGCCGAGAGGCCGCATGCATAGCGCGTGCGCGAACTGGCCAGCTGCGTTCTCCTGCGTTTCCTCCGACGTGTTTTTGTGCGCGTCGGGCGCGCGGGCGTCGAAGGCATGTTGTCTTCAAGGGGAGGCTTTGGCAATGGGCCGCCCCCCTCCGGCGTGACCGAAAGTACAATATGCGGCGTTTCGGGCGAACTGCATTCTCGCGCCGTGGAGGGCTCGGTGTACTTTTCCCGCATTTTGTGCGGCATAAGTGAACAGCCGGCGCGCCGGGAGGAAAACGGCGCCAGGACACCAAGGTAGAATACCCAGGGAGGTTTCATGTCGGACATTTCGTTGACGGTGAACGGCAAACGCGTCAGCGGCGCCATCGAGGATCGCACGCTTCTGGTTCATTTCCTGCGGGAGGTCCTCGGCCTCACCGGGACGCATGTAGGCTGCGACACATCGCAATGCGGCGCCTGCGTCGTGCATCTCGACGGCAAGGCGGTGAAGTCCTGTTCGATGCTGGCGGCACAAGCCGCGGGGTCGAGCGTGGTGACGATCGAGGGGCTCGCCAACGGCGCCGACCTGCATCCGGTGCAGGCAGCGTTCAAGGAGCATCACGGTTTGCAATGCGGCTTCTGCACGCCGGGCATGATCATGACGGCGACCGACATGATCGCGCGCCATCCGGAAGGCCTCGACGAGGCCACGGTGCGCGCCGAGCTTGAAGGCAATATCTGCCGCTGCACAGGCTACCACAACATCGTGAAGGCGATCCTCGCCGCGTCGAAGACGATGTCCAAGGGCGCCAAGGGCAAGGCCAGGCAAGCTGCGTGAGAGACACAAGGGAATAGGGGAGTAGGGCAGTAAGGCAGTAGGGAACCAGGAGGCAATTTCCCTACTGCCTTACTCCCTTACTGCCCTACTCCCCTACAATTGGGAGGAATTTCTAATGGGTATTGAAGGTGTTGGCGCCCGGGTGGCGCGCAAGGAGGACAAGCGGTTCATCACCGGCGCCGGCCGCTATGTCGACGACATGGTGGTTCCCGGCATGAAGCATGCGGCCTTCGTCCGCAGCCCGCACGCACATGCGCAGATCAAGAAGATCGACGTCAAGAAGGCGCAAGCCATGCCCGGCGTCATCGGTGTCCTGACCGGCAAGGAGATCAAGGCGGACGGCATCGGCAACCTGATCTGCGGCTGGATGATCCATTCCAAGGACGGCACGCCCATGAAGATGGGCGCCTGGTCGCCGCTGGCCGTCGACAAGGTCCGCTATGTCGGCGATGCGGTCGTCGTCGTGGTGGCGGAAACCAAGAGCCAGGCGCGCGACGCCGCCGAAGCCGTCGAGATCACCTACAAGGAACTGAAGGCGGTGGTCGATGCGACCAAGGCGCTGCAGAAGGGCGCGCCGCAGGTCCACGCGGAAGCCGAGAACAATCTGATCTTCGACTGGGAGATCGGCGACGCCAAGGCGACCGACGCGGCGATCAAGGGCGCGGCGCACGTGACCCGCATGAGGATCGTCAACAACCGGCTGGTGCCCAACGCGATGGAGCCGCGCGCGGCGCTTGGCCATTACGACAAGGCCGAGGACCACTACACCTGCTGGACGACCTCGCAGAACCCGCATGTCGCGCGGCTGGTGATGAGCGCTTTCTATAACATTGCGCCGGAGAACAAATTGCGCGTCATCGCCCCCGATGTCGGCGGCGGCTTCGGCTCGAAGATCTACATCTATCCGGAAGAGATCGTCTGCCTGTGGGCCTCGAAGAAGACCGGCGTGCCGGTGAAATGGGTCGCCGACCGCACCGAAAGCTTCCTCTCCGACGCGCATGGCCGCGACCATGTCTCGACGGTGGAAATGGCCTTCGACAGGAACAACCGCATCACCGGCCTCAAGGTCGACACGATCGCCAATCTCGGCGCCTACATGTCGCTGTTCTCGTCCTGCGTGCCGACCTATCTCTACGCGACGCTGCTGTCGGGCCAGTACGACATCCCGGCGATCCACGCCAATGTGCGCACCGTCTACACCAACACCGCGCCCGTCGACGCGTATCGCGGCGCGGGGCGACCGGAAGCGACCTATCTGCTGGAGCGCACCATGGAGACCGCCGCGCGCGAACTCGGCGTCTCGCCGGCGGAGCTTCGGCGGACGAACTTCATCACCTCCTTCCCGCATCAGACACCGGTGATCATGAATTATGACGCCGGCGACTACGCCGCTTCACTCGACGCGGCGATGAAGGCATCGGACTATGCCGGCTTTGCCAAGCGCAAGGCTGCGGCCGCCAAGCAAGGCAAGCTGCGCGGCATCGGCATGAGCTGCTACATCGAGGCCTGCGGCATCGCGCCGTCGGCCGCGGTCGGCTCGCTCGGCGCCGGCGTCGGCCTGTGGGAATCGGCCGAGGTGCGCGTCAACGCTGTCGGCACGATCGAGGTGCTGACCGGCTCGCACAGCCATGGCCAGGGCCATGAGACGACCTTCGCGCAGCTGGTCAACCAGCGCTTCGGCGTGCCGATCGACAGCGTGTCGATCGTCCATGGCGACACCGACAAGGTGCAGATGGGCATGGGCACTTACGGCTCGCGCTCGGGCGCCGTCGGCATGTCGGCGATCTCCAAGGCGCTCGACAAGGTCGAGGCCAAGGCGAAGAAGATCGCCGCCCATCTGCTCGAGGCCGACGAGAGCGACATCGTCATCGAGAACGGCGCGCTGAAGGTCGCCGGCACCGACAAGAACGTGCCGTGGTTCCAGATGGCGCTCGCCGCCTACACCGCCCACAACCTGCCGGCGGGCATGGAGCCCGGACTGAAGGAGACGGCCTTCTACGACCCGGCGAATTTCACCTTCCCGGCCGGCTGCTATATCTGCGAGGTCGAGATCGATCCGGAGACCGGATCGACCGAGATCGTCCAGTTCGTGGCCGCCGACGATTTCGGCAACATCATCAACCCGATGATCGTCGAAGGGCAGGTGCATGGCGGCATTGCCCAGGGCGTCGGCCAGGCGCTGCTGGAAGGTGCCCATTACGACGCCAGCGGTCAATTGCTGACGGCGAGCTACATGGACTACACCATGCCGCGCGCCGGCGACCTGCCGTCGTTCAAGGTCTCGACCTCGAACACGCCGTGCCCGAGCAATCCGCTGGGCATCAAGGGCTGCGGCGAGGCCGGCGCCATCGGCTCGCCGCCGGCGGTGATCAATGCCATCACCGACGCCATCGGCATCACCGACATCGCCATGCCGGCATCGCCGTCCACGGTGTGGACCGCGATCCGTTCGAAGACCAAGCACTGAGGGAGGGAGCAAGCATGTATTCGGTCAATTATCACCGCGCCGCCTCGGTTGCCGAGGCCGCCAAGCTGCTGAAGAACGGCGATGCCAAGCTCCTGTCGGGCGGCATGACGCTGATCCCCGCCATGAAGACGCGGCTTGCCGCGCCTTCGGACCTTGTCGATGTGTCACGGCTGAAGGAGCTTCAGGGCGTCAAGGTGTCGGGCAAGACCGTCACCATCGGTGCCGCCACCACGCACTACGATGTCGCCAACGACGAAAAGCTGAAAAAGGCCTGTCCGGCGCTGGCCAACATGGCGTCGCTGATCGGCGACCCGGCAGTGCGCCACAGGGGCACGATCGGCGGGTCGATCGCCAACAACGATCCGGCCGCCGACTATCCGGCGGCACTTCTGGCACTGGGGGCGACGATCGTCACAAACAAGCGCGAGATCGCAGCCGACAAGTTCTTCAAGGGCCTGTTCGAGACGGCGCTGAAGGATGGCGAGATCATCACGGCCGTGAGCTTCACCGCGCCCGCCAAGGCGGCCTACGAGAAGTTCCGCAACCCGGCCTCGCGCTACGCCATCGTCGGCGTGTTCGTGGCCAAGGGCAAGGATGGGGTCCGTGTCGCCGTCACCGGCGCCGGCGACGATGGCGTGTTCCGCTCGAAGGAGATCGAGGCAGCGCTGGCGAAGAGTTTCGCGGCCTCCGCCCTCGATGGCGTGAAGGTGTCGGCGAAGAGCCTGATGAACGACATCCACGCCTCGGCGGAGTACCGCGCCAATCTGATCGCGGTGATGGCCAAGCGCGCCGTGGCCGCCGCCGGTTGATTGCCGCGAGGCGAAAACTGCAAAAAAGGGGCCGTGGCGGCCCCTTTTCTGTTGCCTCTCGCAGAGCCTGTCAGGCCGCCTCGCGGCTCTTCCGCTCCGACAGATAGCGGCGCAGGCCGGCTTCGCCGCGCGGCGTCGTCCAGCGATGGTTCCAGGCAAAGGCCGGCCTCAGCAGCGGCGCCAGCAACTTCAGGATTGGCCTGAGCACCGTGACTTGCCAGATCAGGTTGACAAGGGTGCCATTCCCCGATGGCGACAGTTCCGCCCGCCACAGGCCGTCGAAATCGCCGAAGGTCTTGACCACCACCAGCCGGCCGGGTGCAAGCTCGGCCGCCTCGATGATGAAGTTCAGTTCGTAGGGCAGCGCGCCACGCGCGCGAGCCTTGGCCCGCGAGCCAGCCACCCCCTTGCCTTTCTTGTCGAGCGGCACGACCTCCTTGTAGACGTCGCCCCACCAAAGCGGCAGCAGCTCGGCGTCTGACAGCACATCCCACACTTCCTGTGGAGACGCGTCTGGAATGTCCCAGCTCTCGTCGAAACGGAAGACGTTGCTCGGCATGACGGTTCGCCCCCGATGGCGGAGACGATTAGTTTAGCGACGGCTTCCTTATCGCGCCAGTGCCGCTCCCGGCGCGCCTTCAGGTGAGCTGCCGGAGGTAGTAGCGCACGGCCTTCTTGCCGCCATGGATCACCGCGTCGCCGACCTCGGCGAAGCCCAGCGCCGCATGGAAGGCATCCGAAGCCGGATTGGGCGGATCGGCATTCACCTCGCAGGTGACGATCGCCTGGCCAGCGCGCCTGACATGGTCGAACAGGTCCTCGTAGAGCCGGCGGGCGTGACCACGGCCGCGCGCCGCTGCCGCGACGACCACCCGGTCGACATAGACGAAACGCGGGTAGCGTTCGCGAAACCAGAGGAAGTTCGGGCTGTCGTAGCGAGCGTCCTGGTCGAAGGTCATGATGAAGGCCTCAAGCGCACCGATGCGACGCGCGTAGAAGGCCTCGCCGAGCATGAAGGAGAGCCGCTCGGGTTCGAGCCAGGAGAGTTCGGCCGCATGCCGGTTGTTGAGGGCGAGGACGGCAGGTTCATCCTCGGCGGCAACCTCGACGATCGGCGAAGGCATGTCCGGCATCATGCCTCGCCCCTGGCGGCGGCGATAGTCGCCGCTACCAGTGCCCCGTCGGTCACGGTGGTGCGGTATTCGCGGTCGAGATCGCTGCCGCCCATGCCGACGCGCGGGTTGCGGTAGCGCATCGCGCTCGGCACATCGGCGAGTGCCGCGAAATGCATTTCCTTCAGTCCGGTCCGGCTCAGCACTTGGGCGATGTTGTCGGGATCGAGCCCACCGCAGCCGAGGATGATGATGCGCTCGCCCGCCTGGCGGACGAGCGCGGCCAGAAGCTCGGCGCCCTCCAGTGCCGAGTCGCGCTGGCCGCTGGTCAGCACGCGGCCGACCTTGCAGCGGACCAGCGCCTCGAGCGCCTCAACCGGGTCGCGCGTCATGTCGAAGGCGCGGTGGCAGGTGACGTTGAGCGGGCCAGCCGCGCGCACCAATTCGCCCATGCGGGCCTCGTCGATGGTGCCGTCGGCATTCAGGCAGCCAACGACGACGCCGGCGACGCCGAGATCGGCGAGCGCGCTCACATCGGCGAGCATCGAGCGATATTCGGTGTCGCTGTAGAGGAAATCGCCGCCGCGCGGCCTGACGATGACGTGGAACGGAACGGTGGCGAGCTCGAGGGCCGCGCGCACCGTGCCGAGGCTCGGCGTGATGCCGCCCTCGACCAGGCTGGCGCAGAGTTCGACCCGGTCGGCGCCGGCGGCCTGCGCGGCAAGCAGCCCGTCAATGCCTTCGACGCAGAGTTCGATCAGGGGCAGGGGAGATTGTTTGGTCAAGGTGGGGTCCGTCCATGATTTTCGGCGACAGCCCTAGCATCGGCCCCGTTGCCGCGAAAGCGGCAATGATCGGTCCAGCAAGCGACGGGCGGCCGGCGTTCTCCAAGCTGTGCTTGACAGTCAAATAACCAATGAGTTATGAGTAAATTCATAGCCGACGGGTTATCGATTGAGGCGGGCGCTGTGACGGCACGGCCGCCGCCCGGCCCGTGACAGCGGTCGGCGAACCAAGGAACCCTGGAGCAGCCAGGACCCTCCGGATGCTCGGCATCCGGGGCTTGCAAGAACACGCCCGAAGGAGACCATTGTGCAAGCACGACTGAAGAACCCCGTAATGCTCATCCCCGGTGCGCTGCAGGCGCTGATGGCCCTGGACAAGTCGACCGAGGCCGCCGATGTGCCCTATGTCACGCGCAAGCTCGTCCATCTGCGCGCCAGCCAGATCAACGGCTGCAGCGTCTGCGTCGACATGCATGCGCGCGAATTGAAGAAGGCCGGCGAGAAGGACGAGCGCATCTTCGCTGTCTCCGCCTGGCGGGAAACGCCCTATTTCACCGAACCGGAACGTGCCGCACTTGCGCTGGCCGAAGCGACGACCCGGCTGAGCGATCGGGCCGACGCGGTTCCCGACGATGTCTGGAACGAGGCCGCCCAGCACTATGATGAAAAGCAACTGGCCGCGCTGGTGGTGCAGATCGCGCTGATCAACGCCTTCAACCGCCTCAACGCCGCCACCAGGCAGCCGGTCGGCGCCTGGGGCTGAGGGTGGCCTACTGGCGCAGCACCGTGTTCTTGGCGCCTTGCTCGACCTGATCGATGACGAGCAGTTTCACCGGGTCGTCGCCGACATTGGTGGCCTGGTGCCACTGGCCGATCATCTCGACGATGAAATCGCCGGTCTTGTAGGTGTTGCTGTTGCCGGTCTCGACATTGGTCACCTTGAGCGTCCCCGCCTCGACATAGGCAAAGCGGGCAAACGGGTGCTTGTGGACCGGCAAGGTCGCGCCGACAGCGATCTCGAAGGTCGAGACGATGACCTCGACGTTCTTCTGCGGCAGCGTGATCGGCTGGCCGGAGGCCGTCGTCGTGCGATCGGCGAGCGGCGTCACGACGACGGGTGTTGCGCCGCTGTCCAGAGCGTTGGCGGCGGTTGTGGAAAGCGCGACGGTCAGCAGCGCCGATGCCAGGGCGATTCGCATGGTTCCTCCTCGAGTTTGCCGGACCATCGCGCGACGGGCGTGCGGGCGCAAGATTCGATGACGGTCTGCGCACCGTCACCGCCAGCACCGGGGCTGTCATGGTCGTGGCCGACAACGTTCCAATGAGGAGTGCGAGACGAGGAGTATGAGAAATGAAAGAATTGCGCGTCAGCAACCGCCTCGGCCCATTCTCATCAGCCTTTCAACGCTTCATGAGGTCACCGTTGAACCGGATCTCGTAACCGTATGAACCGCTCGGCAGGTCAGCGGCCGCCTGCCGGAAACTGTCTTCTATCCGGGTCGTGTAGCGACCTTCATTCTCCAGCCTGTCCCACAGGACAAAGCAGACTGCCAAGGCAATCACAATGAGCACCGGTCGCATCGGAAATCTCCCTCAAGAGCTCCCGACAAAGCGCTTGCATGATGATCCTGCTTCAGCGGAAATACAAGCGATTGCTAATATATAGTCGCCAACGCCTGGCGTGTGCGCCTCTCTCAGTGGAGCGGCGGCTTAATGATATCAGCTTGCCGCGCTAGCCCGCGATGGCCATGCCGATGACAATTCCAAGCCCGATGGCGATACCCATCAGGAGCTTGCCGGCGAGGTCGAGAGCGATGGCGCGGACGACTGCGCGCATATCTCTGCGGGGCTGCGCTACAGCCCTTGTCAGGTTGTCGAAAGTCGCTTCCACGGTTGCCACCCTGCGATCTTTTGAGGGCAGCCTAGATCATATCTCGGGTTATGTGAATCCCCATTTTGCTCTATGGGTGGCGAGCCCACAGGCGGCCGCCAGGAGACGCAAGGCGCATCTCCGTTATAGGACAGCGACCAGCCGAAACCCGCTCAGCGCGCGTTCAGGCGGCGCTTGGTGGCCGGCCCGGGACCGCGCATATAGTGGAGCTCCGGCCGGTAGCGCGGTGCCACGAATTCTCGAAAGGCCGATGCCAACCGAATGAGGGTTACCCCCAGGGCCCAGACCGAGAACATTGCGGGAGGGCCGAACAGAAGCTTGTGCGACATCATTGTCCCAACCTCAGATGCCGGTGCCGATATGGAACAGCGTCTTTGTGCCGGCATGCCTGAAGCAATGGACGCAAGGACCGTGCCATGCCTGCCCGGCGCACGATTTGCCGCCTGAACCGACGCATGCAGGCGTCTCGCAATGGGTCATTTGCCGCTGGCACCACAATTGCACTGTCAGCAATGCCGGGTGTTGGGACCGGCACTTGGGGCGCAGGGGTGCCTCGCCGCTCCGCGAATGGAGCGGCGAGGTTTCTGCTTTTCAGCCAGCCGTCAGGCAGTTCCACATGCACCATCGACGGGACGAGCGGCAGCCTCTTTCAGCCAGTTGCTCGGTTCGATCGGCGTTGGGCGATGGCTCGGACGGGGCGCCATACGTCTGCGTGAGGCTGCCTGAGGGCTTGGGCGATGTCGTCGAAGAGCGCTTCCATCCTGAATCTTGGATCGGATCTCAGGGAATGTGAATCCCCTGTTCCCATCAAAGTCTAACGATCAAGAAAGCGCACTGGAAAGCACGTGTGGTAACCGTTGATTCAACCATGGCTGGTATATAAGGGAGGAGTGGCGGCTCCGACGGTGCGGCTGGGGTGCTAGGTGTCGGAGCCGCCTACGCAGTCAGGGGTGAGTTGACCGCGCTGTCTCAAAATAGGACAGCGCGGTCTACGATTGGTTAATTCAGCAACAGCTAACGGAAAGGACCGTGCGATATTGAATCAAATTCGATATCGCGGGATGTCCCGTGCGCAAACCTGCCGGCGTTGGCCTGTCTTCCAAAGCGTCGAATTCGACCGGTTGTCCGGTTTGCCTCAGCGTCTTTCGGGCATCGAGCGGCAGGAACGAATGGCTGCAGGAGCCAACTCCCGCTGCCTGACGGTGGCGGGCCTTTTAGTTAGCCCACCACCACCCTCCGGCTGGACCGCAGGCGTGTGGTCTCGATGTCATCACGGGAAATCCCGATGTCGCTGAGCAGGTCGTTCGGTGACTTGGTCAGCTCGTCCATTGCCTTCAACTGCGCCTTCTGTTCGGCTCGGCGACTGAGCCAATCGACAAGAGGACCAACTGCGACAAGAGAAAGGTTCACAAGCATCGGAGTACTCCCTTCACCGCTGCAGGAAACTGCATGCAGCCTAGGCCGATGCGTCGATGCGTCTGTGACAAACCTCACAGACCCGTTCGGCAAAAACTGCCCAGCTGCCGACGGTGGCGGGCTTTCGCGCGATGATTATGCTGGTGAAATATGTTCGCGGACCGTTCGACCTTTCGCGTGACATGTCGATCCGCCGCCGCGAGATGTGAGGGAGGCACCGGTGCCAAATCCAAACGGTGATAAAAAGTCCTGGATGATCGGCGATGGTCCGCTGCTTCGGGGGCGGGCTCTTTTTACTGGCGCACTATTCGCCCTAGTTGCGGACAAAACGCGGTTGACGTACCGTTAACTAGTCGCAATCATTTCGGATTGTGCAGGGTGAGGGCGTTTCAATGAAACTCGTTGTCTTTGGCGTAGCAATGGTATTGGCCGCCACCGGAGCAGCTGTTGCGAAAGAGAAGAAAAAGGTGGCCACCGCTCAGGCTGCAACCTCGTGTTCTGCAGCTCATACGAAGGCTGGCAGCAAGCCGACCCCGAAACCGGGTTGCAAATCGACAGGCACCGTAGTTGCGCGCCCGTCAAATCAGGCCGCAAATTTCTTGGACCATCACTTAGGGTACGACACCGATCCGTGGATCCGAACCGGCTATTGATGGCGGCTTCGGCTTCCGGGCCTTTTTCATGTCGCGTTCACATCGCACGGACTTGCCGATAAGTCGCAGGAAGCCCTGGAAATCAACGGGACGGCACTAACCGGCAAGCATCAGCCCAGCGGCGATCCCGGCACCGATCGCAATTCCGGTTATCAAGTTGCCGGCCAGGCGAAGCGCCCAGGCAACAGCTATGGCGCGCCGATTCGGTCTCGGCCGGGCTCGCTGCAGGCCAATCAAATCATTAGAAACGTGGTCCATGGGACGTTCTCTCCTTCGCGTGTAGATCAGCGCCTGGCGAAGTCGAGTTGTGTGGATATGCCGTGGATCAGCCGTTTTTCGGCCGTTCCTGAAAACCCTGCATGCCTTGAAATTGTTGGCTCCCCGGGCCGAATGAAACCGCGAACTACGAGCTGCCGATCCCCCTCGAAACTACGCCAGAACCTTCCGTCAAGATTCGCAAGCGTGACCGCGAGCGCGCGAAGCGCATCGAATTGGCCGGCGGGCCTGGGCCATCCCTCCGAGACCGCGCTGTCGCATTTGCCCGAAAAAAGGGTGAAGTGCGAACGCGCGAGATGACTGAGATCGGAATTCCCCGCTGCTATCTGGCCCGCATGTGCGACGAGGGTCTGCTCAGCAAGGTTGGCTATGGACTCTACCGCGCCACAGATCGCGAGGTGGTATCATCAGATTTTGGCCAAGCCGAGGTTTGCGGAGAGCGTTTTTGACGTCGTTAACACGCGCGAAGAGGCGCGAGCCCTGCACTTCTGCCGGGCCCATGGTGGCGAAAAAGGTTCGCGCGGTCACCCTCGGGTCCGGGCAGGATGGTGACCTCCGCGCCGCAGCCGAGGCCGTTGTCGATCATGCGAAGCGGCCCGATGATAGCTTCAGGCGCTGGCGATAGGTGCCTGAGACGTGTTCGCCGGCGATAGCCGCAGATAGTGTCCGGCTACTAGAGTCATCACCAAACCAGGACCCCCGGAGATTAACAGGCCGACAACTGGAGCAGTCATCTATTGCCGCCCCGCTGGGAAGAATGACCGGCGCCCTCGCTGGGAGGTTGCCCGAATGGCGCCGGCCAGACAGTCCTTTTCAGGTCCGCCGCTCTCCAGACATAGCCGAGTCTTTCCGTAGCGTCAGGTGGTGGCGGACTACGCTTTGGCTTTCCGCTTCGCAGGTGCCTTCTTGGCTTGTGCGACGGGTTCAGCCTTGCGGCCAAGCCCGATGGACTTCGCCAGTTGCGAGCGCTGAGCGGCGTAATTTGGAGCTGTCATAGGGTAGTCTTGCGGCAAGTTCCATTTGGCGCGATAGGCGTCCGGTGTCAGGCCGAAGTCCGTGCTAAGATGCCGCTTCAGGGATTTGAACTTCTTGCCGTCTTCGAGGCAGATAATGAAGTCCGGCGTCACCGACCTCTTCGGGTTGACTGCGGGAGTTTGCGGTTCAACGATAGGCGCGATCGGCGTGCCAAGTCCGGACAGCGAAGCATGAACCGATGCTATCACGTCCGGCAAGCCAGACACCGGCAAAGGATTGTTGCTGACATATGCTGAGACAATGTCGGCGGTTAACTCAGCTAGTTCGGTAGCGCGGGTATCGTTTTGGTTGGTCATTGGTTGGTCCTTTTGTCTGATTTATCCCCTCTCTATTGGTTGATGATCAACGACGCAACCGCCCTCCTAAGCCTGGTCTATCGAACTGCATTGGAGCCGACGCTGCATTCGTACCTTCTTCGGGCAACCCTTTGATGTTATTTCAGAAGTAGTCGCGACCGTAGAACGAAAGAGGCTCGTGGAGCGAAGGTGCCTGCCGAGTATCCGGTTTGGCTGGGGTTCTTGAAAGCTTTTCGAACTTTCTGGGTCGCGCCTCAGCCCGAATTGCGGGTGCTTATGGACAAGGTGGGACACTAGGTTCGGTTCTGGGATAGGTTGGTAGGCATCGACCTTCTGGCACGTGCGCCTTCATGACAGCATGACAGGGTGCGTCAGCACGATTCTTAAGCGCTGTACGTTCTGAATGGCAGCACCTCAAAGTCCGCCGTAACGATCGACTTAGCCACTTCTTGAAAGCGGCCATTGACAGCGACCACACCGAAGCGCCCGCCCGCTGATGGCAACCGCCTCAATAATAGCAAGGACCGGGACCTTATCGCTAACATGTTGGCACCTGCCGGCACCACCTCTGCACGTCACATATCTCACGTGGGAGGGGACCCTTGCCTGAGTTGCGGTGAGAGCCGGATTGAGGGCCCCGGCCTCGGCGCGCCAATTTCAGTTCAAGCGCTCGCCGGGTGTTCGTGCAATTGCTCAGACGTCGGCAAGGTAAACTGGAATATGGCGCCGGTAGGTGCATTCGTCTCGGCCCACAACCGCGCGCCCTGGGCGTCGATGATTGAGCGGCAGATGGATAGCCCCATGCCCGTTCCGTTGGGCTTCGTGGTTTAGAAGGCCTCGAAAACACGCTCCAAATGCGTGGGTTCAATACCCGGCCCGGAATCACGCACTGCCACGAGGACATCTGGCGGAGGCGGAGGCGGACGGTCTAAAACAGTCGGTTGTACCACGCGAGCCATTGCATGGAGACGGTCGTTAAAAACATCGTCATCCCGTCCCCTGTGTTAACCGCGATGCCATGTTGTGGGACGGTGTCGAAGCACTCTATCGCAAGGGAAACGACCGACGCGGATGCCGGTGAGACGACATTTCCCGCGTCGGTCACTGCGGCATTGTATTTAGGGGGTAATGCCGCCTGCCGAATCTAGCACATACGCGCGCTCGTGCTATGTCGGCGTCTTTCTCTGCGGTGCGACATAGCGCGTCACCAACCTGACGGTCGAAACGTCCACTGTCACCGGCGGTGACAGGTTCAGCGTCACGGTCTTCTCATCGACACGAAGGACATCGCCGGTCAGTTCAATCAACTGCCCTTTCTTCAGTGTCGATGTGCGGTCCACAATTGAGTGTGGGAAGCCGGTAGGAGGGGATCGAGACGCTTAACCCGATCTTGGGTGATACGCCGTCGAACCCTCGCGGTGATCGCGACCTCATCGCCAACTTTGATGCCCTTACCCATGCATGGAGTCTGGGGCGAGCGAGAGCTTAGTCAAGCTGTTGCTAATATAAAGCTCGATCGGTCGTTCATCTCCCATATGCTTCGACTAACGCTGCTGGCACCGGATCTAGTGGAAGGCATTCTCGACGGGCGCCAGCCTCCGACGATGCAGTTGCAGCCCCTTTTGCGAGGGTTTCCCGTTGAGTGGGACCTGCAAAGACAATTGGCGTACTCAGCCAGTTCATGACCGCTTTGCGCCGCATGCCGGCCGTAGAGCCCGGCTTCGCAGCTCCCTGAAAGCGGGCCTGCCGTCGATTAGGGCTGGAGGTCGTGGTAGCACCAAAAACGGACGACCAGCCGTTCTCCAGCCGAAGCAGCTATCGCCTATGCCTAGGGATCGCCAACTTGGATTTAGATCGAGCAGGTGCTTTACCACAGGCATCTCCCACTGTGCGGTCTTTGAGATCTCGGTGCGTTGCAACTCGCGATCGATGCGCTAGCCTGGCAGAGCTATTCCGGCAGCCCAGCCTTTCGCAAACCTTCTGAAAACAGAGCCATATCGGCCGCACGCCTGATTGAAACGACCTCAGTGAGATTGGAAATTCGTTCGCTAGGATCGAGGGCGAGAATTCGGCTCACCACCTTTTGCGCATCATCCGTCCGGCCAGCGAGAGCATAGCTTGCAGCGGCGAAGCGCAACGACGCCAAAAAGTCCGGCTTTTCCCGTAGCGACCTTTCCGCCCAAGATGATGCCTCCTCAAATCGACCAGCCAAGAGATGAGCCATTGCAACCGCATTCAGCATATCGAACATGAACGGATCGACTGGACTCATGCGTATCGCGGTAGCCAAGCGCTGGAGGGCGGCTTCCGTATCACCTAGGTCCGCTCTGACCCAGCCGCTGAATAGCCACGCAGTAGCCAGGTTCGGATTGAGCGCAAGCGCGCGATCAATAAACGCTGCCCCGCTATTGTAGTCGCCAACGACAAACGCGAGCGCTTCCCCGCCGAGTGAGAGCGCAACCGCGTCATCCCTGCCCAAATCCACTGCCTTCAGAGCCAGGCGTTCTGTTTCGACGGTTTCCTGCTCACGATCGGCCATCCAGCCGTTCGCCTTGCGTATGACGGCACAGAACGCGGCCATGCCGTATGCCGAGGCGAATTCAGGGTCGAGCTCGATGGCTTTGTAAAACAACTGAAGGGCGTTTGCAGTAGATTCCCTGGTCAACTGGTGGAGGCTTGCTATCCCGCGCAGATAGTAGTCGTAGGCGTCAAGGTGCTCGGTCGGCTTGCGCTTGGCTCGCTCGATCTCTGCCTGTTCCAGCTTCGGAGCGATCGCTCCGACGACGCTCCGGGTCACTTCCTCCTGCAGGTCAAAAACGTCCTCCAGCCCGCCGTCGAAACGGTCGGCCCATAGATGTGCTCCCGTTGTCGCGTCGATAAGCTGCCCGGTGATGCGAACCCTGTTCGCCGCCTTGCGCACGCTTCCTTCAAGGACGTAGCGCACACCAAGCTCGCGTCCAACCTGCTTGATGTCCACTGCACGTCCCTTGTAGGTAAAGCTCGAGTTGCGCGCGATGACGAACAGCCAGCGCGTCCGGGACAGCGCGGTGATGATCTCCTCGACCATGCCGTCAGCGAAGTAGCCCTGCTCGGGGTCGCCACTCATGTTGTCAAATGGCAAGACCGCGATGGACGGTTTTTCGGGAAGCGTCAGCGTATCCCTTGGGGAGAATACCGAAGCGGTTTTCGCTCGACTGACCCGATAGGCGCGCACCGACTCCACGATGTTGTGGACCTGATGGCTACCGAGGTCGGTGTAGGCATAGTCTAGTTTGCCCTTGACCTGCTCGTAAACGTTGCTCGCCACGCAGACACCGCCAGGTTCTGCAAGCTTCTCGAGCCGCGCGGCGATGTTCACGCCATCACCGTAAATCGTATCGTCCTGTGCAATCACATCGCCCAAATTCACGCCCATGCGGAAAGTCATGCGCCTGCCCTCGGGCAAACTTGCATTGTGAGCGGCCAGTCCCTCCTGGGCTTCGACCGCACACTGCACCGCGTGGACCGCGCTGGCGAATTCGACAAGAAGGCTGTCGCCAGCGGAACCGACGATGCGTCCGTGCAACTCTGTGATCTTGGGCTCGATCACTTCGGCGCGAAGCCTCTTCAGATGCGCAAGCGTGCCAATCTCGTCGGCTCCCATGAGGCGGCTGTAGCCGACGACGTCGGCAGCAAGGATTGCGGTGAGGCGTCGCTCCATAGCTGGTGTCCTGCCTGTTCCGTAGGTCGAAGCTCCGGGCGGTAAGCGTATTCCAGTCCTACCTCCAATGCGAGCGTGCAGTGCCGGCGCCTGCAGCGATGAACTCACCACATTCCTTGGGCGTTCCGCACATGGGGGTCGTTATGGTCCAATCGCGGGTGCTGCCGAAGGGCTACTTTGGGGTTAGCTCACGACATCAGACCTTGGAGGTTGAACGTCCGCTATCGTTTTTTCCTGAACAAAAGTGGACCTACCTATCCCGGCCCCAAAGTGGCTAATCCCTATCCTAAGATTCTAGCCGGTTGTCGTCGGTGAGGAATCTAGTTCGAAAACGTGCCTTTGGCTGACCGCGCAAAACTGCAAACACCCCGCCCTTCCGCAGCGCATCTCGTTGAAAATGCTCAGATTCAAGGCTTGGGGTTAAAACAGCGCACTCCCCAGGTATGGAGAATAAAACGCGAAAGGTGGGGCAACGTGAGTGAGACCCGCAACCTCGCGGCGATCCTGGCCGACGTCGTCGGATACAGCCGGCTGGCTGGGTCGAACGAAGATTCGATTGGCTGATCGCCGCCGATGATCTTGGACACGGTCTTACGTTATGGACGGAGTGAAGGGCAGCTTTTGCGCCTCTCTTCGGTCGGTTCGTACGCCTTCGATCGACAATTACGATTGGCGGTCTCCGGATAGACTACTCGGGGACATCTCCGTCATACGCGGGCAAGTCGCCAATTTCATCTATCCAGGTCTGCGCCGAGCCGCGCCAGCATTGAGCCCGCGGGATGAGGTCGGCGCGCTGACGCAGTGAGCCAACCCGCAGTCCGAAGAAGCCGTCCTTGCCATCCTCCGGTCTCGAATAGACCGAAGTTCCGCATTCCGGGCAGAACGCTAAGACGCGACGGTTTCCGCTCGCGGCAGTTTTCACGTATGTCTTTGGTTCGCCCGAGAGAAAATTGAACATTCGATCGACCACCGGCACTGTCACACGGAACGCCGAGCCGGAGAGAGTTTGGCAATCCGTGCAATGGCAGATCTCGACTAAGTTGGCATGCACCTCAGCCTCATAGGTGAGGTAGCCACACAGACAACGACCATCGACCTTCATTGTCACTCCGCTATCTGCAGGCGCTGCCGGCGATCCTAGACAGCGTCCATCCGGTAATCTGAGCCTGCCGCAGTGGGTAGGCATTGGCAAGTTCCGGGCCGTCGGCGGTTGCACTGGTTACTACCAAGGCCGCGCGTTTAACGGCGAATTTCCATCACCAAGATCGCTGCAATGACGACCGCGATGCCGATGCCTTGAAGGAGCGAGACACTCTCGCCTAGCACAGCTATGGCGAAAAGGACGCCAAGCACCGGCTCCAGGTTGCTGATCATTGCGGCCCGCGACGCGCCGACGTAGGCCATACCTGAAATAAACGCGAGCGTTCCTATCGTGGAGGCGATGGCGACGCCTACAAAGCCAGTCCAAGCGAGCATCGTCGTGGGCAAGGCCAGGGTGCCAAAGAGCGCAAAGATCACCGTGAGCGTGGCTGCCGCCGACAACATCATGTAGAAGCCGATCGAGATCGCCTTTGCTTCTGCGGTGGCGCGCGAGCCGCAAACAACGATGATCGCGGTCACGGCCATTGCCAACACGGCGAGGGCCAGCCCAATGCCGCTCAACCTTTCGAAGGATAGGCCGATCGCTAGGTAAAGCCCCACCAGCGCGGCGACGAGCGCGCCGATGGATATGATGGTCAGTTTCTCCTGACCGAGCACCACAACGATGAACCCGACAAGCACGGGATGAATGAAGTAGATCAGGATCACAAGGCTGACCGGCAGATAGTTCACTGCCCCGAGATAGCCGTAGAGCATGACGGCATAGGCCACGCCCATTCCCAAGGCGATCCGCATCGGCCGGCGCGGAATTGCCAAAGGCTGGCGCGACACCAGCAGCAGCATGAACGTGATCAAGACTGAAAAGATGCTTCGACCGGTGATAACGCTAAGCGTATTGCTACCGCCCTCATAGGCGAGCTTGGCGAGGCTTGGAACAATGGCGATCGCGATTGTGGAGAGGACGACCAGCCCGACGCCGAGCGCCCTTTTTCTGACGTCGATCCCAACTATGCCAGCATCGGCCATCAACCGACCGCCGCCCTCGAAGCCGCTATCTTATAGCAGGAGCTTCTGCCATGCCATACGCATGGACGTTCGCGATCTCGACGACGAATACTTGGCGCTCATAAACGCGAGACGCCGCTTCAAATTGAGGAATATTCCGTGAAAGAAACCACTCTTTCTTCTGCACTCGACGCGAAATCACCGGCAGGGGCCGATATCCGTTTCATCATGGACGGCGCTACTGGGAATATGATCCACAGCACCGTGCCACCCCGTCAGACCAATAGAGCAACGATTCACGCCACGGTCAGCGAGTTCTGGTATGTGTTGGAGGGAGTGGGAGAAATCTGGCGAAGAGACGAGATAGAAGAGCGTGTGACGGCGCTCGTGCCCGGAGTGTCTGTCGACATACCAGTTGGCACCGCCTTTCAATACAGAAACGTTGGTGACATCCCTTTCAAGTTCATCTGCATCTCAATGCCTCCATGGCCGGGAGATCACGAGGCGTCGCATCTGGTTGGTGCGTGGGAGCCTTCCATCTGACTTGATATGCGGGTGTGACTGCGGCCTCCGGGCGATTGTCCTTGCGCTGCCCTCAGACACCGTCGGCGCTAACGTCATTGGCACCTGGATAGTGCGAGCGCATTGCATCGCAGATTTTATGAACATCAACGCAAGGCCGGCGTCCGCCATCACGGCCTTTTGGGCCACGACGCTGATCGGCGCGTGGCCAGTGGAATCGGCAGCTCGGCGCTGATCAGGCCAAAGCATGCTCCATGTTGGGCAACGAACCCAGCAGACAAGGCGGCAAGCAGATCGGATCCTCCGACGATAGGCAGCGCCATAGTGGAGCTCGGAACCGTCAGCGCGACGCGTCGCGAGAGTCCCCTTGTCGCCAGAGCTTCGTCGACTAGTCCCTTGCGATCGCCGGTGGCTACCAGCAAATGGTTCATTGCACAGTATCGCTCGGGACGACAGCGTCCAGCGACAAGCCAGGTGCTCCCGCCCTGAAGCGGTCAAGGCCGCAACTGCGCTTTCGCAGCTTCTTTTCGGGCTGGAGACTGTTTCCAGCTTGATTTTCTACCATGATGCCGCTCCGATGATGGCCGCGCGATCAGGCGCGTCTATGGGGCAAGGACTTGGCGCTACAGATTGGCAGCGCGGTTCTCGACATTGAGCGGGGCACTCTCCGGCGCAACGGCGAGATCGTGCCGATACGACCCAAGACCTTGGAGTTGTTGACCTACCTCGCACGAAATCCCGGTCGGGTACTTAGCAAGGAAGAATTGCTAGAAGCGGTCTGGCGGGGGATCATCGTCTCCGAGGATTCCCTCACCCAGTCGATCCGCGACGCCCGCAAATCCATTGGCGATGAAGCACAGGCCCTGATTAGAACGGTGCCTCGCCGCGGCTATCTGTTTCAAGCGCCGGAGACTGGGTTCACTCCGACGCCATTCGCGGATGCTTTGCGAGCGGAGCCGATGGTGGCCGTGCTGCCGTTTCGGGTCGATGCCGCCGACACCGTTGGTAAGGCGCTGTTCGACGGGGCAGTCGAAGAGATCACGAACGCACTCTCCTGCTTCAAGACCGTCGCAGTGTTGGCGCGCTATTCGGCCTTCGCGCTGGCGCAAAATTCTGGCGCAGAGCTTCGCGCCACCGCCCGAAGTCTAGGGGTCGATTATATCGCCGAGGGGTACGTCGAGAGCGGGGGCGCCGACTATGCAGCCCGCATAGAGCTATCCGAGACGACATCCGGCCGGCGCGCCTGGGGGCAGGGCTTCAGCTTCGCCAAGGGTGAAATCTTTGCGTTCCAGACGTTGGTGGCGCAAAGGATCGTCACCGCACTGGTCGCCAACATAGAAAATGCTGTCATGCGTCGGGGATCGGTGGCGCCGCCATCCGCCAACGTCGATGCTTATCTCCACTTCCTTCGTGGGAAGGAACTGCTCCGCAGCTATGGAGAGGGTGTCAACGAAGCGGCACGGGACCATTTCCTCAAAGCAATCGAACTCGATCCAACTGCAGGGCTCGCCCACGCTTATCTCGCACTTGCTGATGTGATCATCGGTGGCTACGGCGATTCGCCACGCGCAGTACTTGATCAAGCGCGCGACCGAGCGTTGCATGCTATCGCCCTTAGCCCCGACGAAGCGCGCTGCCACCGCATGTTGGCGCTTACGCTGCTTTATCGCGGGCAGGACGAATACGACTCCGTCGAGGAGCATTTCACTCGAGCGCTAGACCTCAATCCCTACGACGCTGATACGCTTGCCCAGACAGGCTATCTTCGGGCACTGCGCGGGGATGCCAAGGCCGGACTGGAGCTGCTCGACAAGGCAGTTCAGCTCAACCCGATTCATCCGACCTGGTATTATCATGACCGCGGCGAGGCCTTGCTGATCGCGGGGCGCTATCGTGACGCTGCCGCCTCTTTCACTCGCCTTCCTCGCAAGAGCGCCTGGCAATGGGCTCGGCTTGCGGTGTGCTACGCCGCTACGGGCGATAGCGACAAAGCGCTCGCTTGCGTTCAACAAGGCCATGCGCTGGTGCCCGATCTTACGATCGAGCAGATCGTCAATGAGTGCCGGATGGAGCGGGCCGAAGACCGCGAGCAACTGCGTCAGGGTCTGTTGGTTGCCGGCTGGGACACAGGCATTTAAGCGCTCGGGGCGGGACCCGCCTACGATTTTTCGGGTCGACTGTGTATTTCCGCCTGGTCGCCCGAAGGCATTGCAGAGGCGTCCATCCACATCGCGCCTACGGCATGGCCATCCGGATCGGCGAGGTCTCGGGTATACATGAATCCATGATCTTCGACCGGATTGATGTCGGCTGCGCCGCCGTTTGCCGCAGCCGCGGCGGCCATCGCATCGACGGTTTCGCGACTCCCCAGGGACAACGCCAGCATCACCTCGCTGGACGTTGATGGCGGGATCGGAGGGGTGGTCATCGTTTGCCACGTGTCACGGCTGAGCAGCATGAAATTGATTTCATCGCTCCATACCATCCCGGCAGTTGTCTCGCCGGTAAATTGGGGATTGTTCTTGAACCCGAGAGATTCATAGAAAGCCTTAGATGCCTTCACGTCGGTCACTGGGAGGCTCACGAAAATCTTCTTGGTCATGGATCATTCCTTTGGTTCTCGAGATGTCAGTCGAGCGAGTGGCGCTTGCTTGAAGACGGATGACCGCCTGCAAATCCGACATGGCATCTTTTTTTTTGATCGCCCCAGGAAGCGGCTATGCCGAGGCTCAGCCTAAAGCCGGGGCCGCAAGAGCGCGCCAAGACCATCGGCGACAACCTGCCCCACAATGGGTCATTTGCTGCTGGCACCGCAATTGCATGGCCAGCAATGCCGGGTGTTGGGACCGGCACTTGGGGCGCAGGGGGGCCTCGCCGCTCCGGGAATGGGGCGGCGAGGTTTTTCAATTCCAGGCTGAAGGCCGCGTGTCTCCATCTCCCTGGCAGTGAAGGAAGCAACGGGAGGAGCCGAGTTGAATTTTCCTCGCTAGAATGATGATCGGACAAGTTCATCATACAGCTTGAGAGGCCAAGTCCGTTCCGCTGATTGGAGCATGTCCTGCTCTTGCGCAGCCTTTATGAATGCATGGAAGGCGACCTCGGGTTTGCTCTCCCCCTCTCTAGCAGCAGCAAGCAGGCGTTCGGCCTCTTTGAATGTCGGCATTTTCTTATTTTCCCATGCGCCGCCAAGGGCCTTCTCTGCGTCGCTGATCGAGCAAACCAGCATTATCCGCCCATCTGAAAATCGGATTTTGATTGGATGAAATGCAGTCATCGGCTGGGGGCTGTCCTTCTCCGCGAACAAGGAAAAACGCGAGCAAACCGAGATGGTTGCAGCCTGTCGGTGGAGCGGCGCGGATCGTCGCCATTAACGGGGTGAGCCCCAGCACGGGGAACCACTGCGGAACAAAAATTCGCGCGTCTCGTTGGGGATTGTATATTTGACAAACCCAAGGGGCTAAGCGCATACCGGGAGTTGTAGTTGCAGCGGTCGATTTCCCTAGGGGATGTAGCCGCTCCCACCGAAAAGCCCCGCTGCTTGTCCCTCTCGCAGCGGGCTTTTTTCATAATGCGGGCGTTAGGATTGTTGGCTAGATCAGCAGCCAATCCGAAATGTGAGTTGGGAGGTCGCTTGCGTTCTCGATGCCAGCAAGGCCACCATCAGGAAGGTTAACGGTTGCGTGGGGCGCGAAATGCTCGGCCGGCCCGGTTGGATGATCGGCAGCCGCAGCGGGGAACAGCGTACTGATATCGAACGAGGAGGGTGGGGCATGGTCCTGCGCTTGGATCGGCAGGTGATCGAGCGCTGGAAAGATTGCAGGCTTACCGGACATGGTTATCCTCCATCGAGCGCCCCCACGCCGGTCAAAATTACGGGCATATTAGCAATCGCGCAATTGAGACCAAAGGCCCCAAGGATTGCCAGACCTTGGGCTTCTACCCAGTCGTAGGCCGATAACACGCGGAAGTGTTTCCTTAGCCCGGTTTGTGCCGTGTTTGCCTGTGAAAACGGGGATGGCCGGTGCAGTTGGGATTGCGGGTGCGCACTGCACCGGCCACTGCGGGATTGGTATAAGTCCCCCGCTGCTTAAGCTATCGGCACATTAGAACTTTCTCAATTACGACTGAGGGCCCAAGTCCTGCGGGGCCTAATGATGGTTAACCATCCCTGCTTTCAATAGGTCGTTACTTCTTCGGTGTCTGAGGTGGCACTAGTGTGACGTAAGGTGTCCTCGGCTCCTTGCCGGGCTCCCGGTAAAACGGGGCCAACTCGCCGGGTGGTCCGAGTGATTTGATGTAGAGATAAATGGAACGCAAGTCGCTGTCGCTCATGGCCTGGACTTGGTACCAGGGCATCGGCGGCAAATTGACCTTGTTCTTGAGGTGGTCGACCCATTTGTCCTCGTTAAAGCCCATCGCCGAGTCCCTGAGGTTTGCTGCATAGGTGGTCCCCCATGGACCCTGCCAGCCAATGGAAGAGCCTTTCAAAGCTTTCTCCGGATCGATTTTCCCATCGGCTTTGCTTCACGGTATCCTTCCGTGTGGCAGAAATGGCAGCCGCCGATGATCGAAATATACAAACCGCGTTCGACGGAAGCCTCCTCGGCCGCCAGTAGGGTGGATGGCACGATGCACAGAGCAACGGCCGCACAAAGGTCGATTGTTCGCATATTCGCTGGCTCGCCATGACTGATTGCCACCCATCATACGCGAATTATCAGAGGCGCCTAATATATGCGAACGGCGCGGGACAAGAAGTCGCCTTCCTCGTTGAAAATGCCGGCCGGATGTCTTTGTGCCCCAATCGCGTTTCCGGCCGGCCTTGATGATAGGCCCGCTGCTTGCCCTGGCAGCGGGCCATCACGCTTCGCAGGATCGACGAAAACGCGCGCTGTCGTGGCTCACGCGCCGCTCCTGGCAACGCTTGCGCCGTCATATCAGATAAGCCTAATGTATTTGATGATCTGGCCATTGAGGGGGTGCGTCGGCGCATCTAGGTTGGGCGCTAGCATCGCCGCAGCTTGCGCTTTCGGAATGCCGGTGGCATCGGCACATGACTGGTATGAAAAACAGTGCTGCCACGACGTGCATTGCGAGCCGATGGCCATGGCGCGGTTCGCGAAATGTCAATTCGCTTCCAACCGTGACCCCCTTTTCGCGTCCAATCGCGACCCCTCTGGGTGCCCAGGTTTGGGCTTATCCGGGTAGTGCATAGGAGGGACCCGCGCCCGGAGCGCAGCGCCCTCGGCGTTGCGCGGAGCGGAGGGCGTGGGAGGTTCCTGTGCACCCACGCGGGTAAGCCCGGGAGGGGGTCCGGCGGGCCATTCGGTTAACGTGGGGAATCAAACGGCCGCCAGTTATACTGGCGGCCGTCCCTTTTTTGGATCGTCGCCCCCAGCCCGATCACCAAGTCACGAAATGACGCTTTGGCCGGACCGTCTAGGTACGAGCAGAGATCTGAGATTGGATGGTGCATAGTGAATAACCGTAGCCATCAACCGCGTCTCGGAAGTCTGCGGCTTATTCAACGACGGCGAAAAGCGACCATTCACCAGGCACCCCCTTTAACGAGTACATGCCTTGGTCAATGAACCCGATCCCCGAGCCGACAACCAGGTCTTTGACCGTATTGGACACCAGGATACTGCCCGGCGACACATTGCTGCAGATGCGTGACGCAACATGCACCGCGAGCCCACTCAGATCGGTCTCGCGCCGCTCGCATTCACCGGTATGCAGTCCAGCGCGTATGGTGAGGCCGAGACGCGACAGTTCCTGTATGATTGCCCGCGCGCACTGGATAGCCCGGGTTGGCCCGGTGAAAGCCAAAACGAAGCCATCGCCCGTGCGGTTGACTTCCTGGCCACCGAAGTTCTTCAGCTCTCGTCGCACGACACCGTCATGCGCTTGCAGAGCCTCCTTCCATTTGAGGTCTCCGATTGCCGCGAGCTTTTCGGTCGATCCAACAATATCGGTCACGAGCACGGTCAGGAGGACCCGCTCGGAGGGCGGACTATTTCGGGTTCCAGTCAGGAACTCCTGCACTTCACCTACCAGTCGTTCCTGGTCACCCCACCACGGTAAGTGATCGTCGCCGGGAAGCACGACCAACTTAGCGCCTGGAATATGATCGGCAAGATATTGGGCTTCGGGGACAGAATGCCAGCGGTCTCCGCTGCGATGCAGCACTAGAGTAGGCACCTGAACACTCGGCAAAACACCGCGGATATCGACTTCAAAACTCAGATCGTTGAGCGCTCGAACTGCACCCGGACTTGCGGAATAGCGAAGATAGGCGCCGAACCATGAGCGCGCCGCCTCATCCTTTGCCATGCTCGGCGCAGCCTGGTCGAGCTCAAAAGGCTCACCCCAATTCTCTTCCATGAGCGTGTTCCACGCGTCACGATCCTCTAGCGTTGTGCCCCACGGATAGTCAGGCGCCCAGCTTTGCCTAGCATAGCTCCCGCAGAGAATAAGCGCGGCTGTACGTTCGGGATGAGTTGCGGCGAACATTGCCGCCATGTAGCCCCCCTCGGACACGCCAAGGAGGGCTGCCCGTTCCGACCCGGCAGCATCCATGACCGCCCGGATATCATCCACTCGCTCTTCGAGCGTCGCGGGCCCGACATCTCGATCGGATAGACCCATGCCCCGACGATCGAACCTGACCAAGCGCGAGAAATTGGCGAGACGCCTGAAGAACCGCGCATAGTCGGGACTTTCCCATGCATACTCCAAATGGGAGACCCAACCTTGCGCATAGACAAGATCGATTGGCCCGTCACCAAGGACCTGATAGGCGATCGATAGATTGCCGCACTTCGCGTACTGGGTGCGTGGAGCCATGGCGGTTCGAATCCCGGAAACGAAGCCAATCTCAACCGTGGACTGGAGATATGCGATCAAGCACCGTTGAGCCTGCTTCGGACGCCACAATCAGGCCACCAATGGTAGCACGTGGCCAAGTTCCTAACCTTAGCAATCTGCATGCGGTTCATGCGTGCGTGAATTGAGGGCCAAAGGTTCCTGTTCTTGCGCTACTCTGATGGTCCGTTTGGTCGATTGCGGTCGAACGCTTGCCAGCTGGTGACGACGTCGTACTTCAGTTTTTTGTGGCGCTGCCGATAACCCGCCAATCTCAGCGGAGACCCAGAGATCCTTGCCGCCCGGCGTGGTGGAACGCAGAAATGTTGGCATGCCGGGTCGCCCTGATTTCTTTTCTGGAATCGACCTAGAAAATCTGCCCGTCTACCAGCCTACAAGGTCCCGGTAGATGAACAGATCTCGCGGCAAGGAGCAGTTAACTCCCCACATTAGCATGCGCTGGGCGGGCGCCTCGAAGTCGTCGGCCGCCAGCGGGTGGGGCGCAAGGCGAACCGCAAGGCGACGCTGCGACGCGCCGCTGACCACTACTGATCGAGTGAAAAATTTGTCCAGACGGCCCGATGCCTCACGGTGGGGGGCCTTCGTTTTGCAGACTGCGGCCGTCGCTTAATGGTTATGGGACTGCTGGAAGCCGGCCACGTCGTACTGAGAGACGCCCTTCGTGCGGCTGCTCGCCCGCGTAGTGTGTTCCCGCATTGCCATCGGGGTTGAAGGCCGAGCCCGGAGCTGCACGCGGTTTGTCACCGTGGCGAAATAGAGGTGACGAGCGGCCCAGCAGTCTGTTGGGGTATTGTTCGAACTGACCGCCGGGCCTGAGCGGCTTGGGGCTTCTCCGCCGAGTGACATTTGCCGCCCGGCCGAGGCGCGCGCGGACGCTCTCCGGGCGTAAAGAAGCGGCCGGCCAGAACGCGCGAAGGGTGAAGCCTGCTATATGCCCACAAAGAAAAAGCCCGGCGCGGGGGGGCTCCGGGCTTTTCTTTGTGGGAGAGTGTCGCTCCATACTCAAAACCGCCTGGGCGACACCGTCAGCATATATTAGACTTTGTGAATAATTCGTTGCCGAGAAGGTCCTCTCGGCGTTTGCGGTCCCCGCGCAGCCAGCGGCCGACGGCACTGGCAAGCATCAGGCCGGCGATTGCGGCTCTGGCGAGTGCGCCAGTCGATGGTCGTCGCTTCGCGTTGCTAGTCAGGGTCGCCTCCCGACATGGAGCCCCCGTGGGACCCCGCCGCCGTAGCTGTCGGAGCCCCTGTTTCCGAGCTCATGGCCAAGCTGCGTACACCGCCCGATTCTAAGTTCCGCCCTGCACCCAATCGAGCGCATGATACGCACTATTTACTTCGTCCAACCCGGCGCCTAGTTCGGCGATCCCTCGCACGCCTCCAATCGGATTGGCGAGCAATCACATAAGCGAATGGGCGGCCAGCGTCGTCTTGTAGTAGTTGACTAAAGCCCAAAGTGCTTGGCGCAGATTGCCTCCTCGAATGCAATAGAGCCAGCGCCACCTTCGCGCGTACGCACAAGCGAAAGGTTGGTCGTTGCCCTTTTTAAAGAATGAACCTCGTTCCTTTACATCGCCGGATGCCTGCCACCGCGGTCTGGCGAGCCGGGAGCGCGCGTAGCGTACATCGTGCCGAGGGCCACCGCGCCGCCTAAAAGACCATCGGCACGACCAGACCGCCGGGTGTTTTATGTCAGTGTCGCCAAGTGGACCGGCTACAGCGTCACAACTCGCAACTTGGCTGCTTCATAGTCGAATGAAACGCGGTTCCGCCCACGTTGTTTCGCTTCAAAAAGGCATCGTCCTGCGGTGCGAAGGACATCCTGAGTATCTGCATCATGAGAGATTTCCGCACCACCGATGCTGACCGTCACCTTCACACCGTCTTGTTGTGCTTTCATCGCAGGAATCCGCTCGATATGACGACGGATGTTCTCCGCAATGGTACTTGCCTGCTCCTTGCGGATGTGGCGCAACAAGACCCCAAACTCTTCTCCACCAAGGCGCCCAATCAAGTCCCCTGGGCGCGTGGCGTAGACAAGCGCCTTTGCTATCCGAACCAGAGTCTCGTCACCCTTAGAGTGTCCGTGCTTATCGTTGATTGAAGAGAAGTGATCGGGATCGATCAGGAGGAGTGTGTCGCATTCCCCTTCATCGCGGCTTCTGTCCATCCTTGCCATGAATTCACCGCGGCTAAGCAGTCCCGTCATCGGGTCATGACTGGTGACGAAGGTGAGCCTGTCATGCGTCTGTGTCAGGGCTGCATGTGACTTCTCCAACTTGTCACATGTTTCCCGAATCATTTCCGCCTGAGTGAAGATGTAGGCACTCACCGGCATCCCGATGAGGATGGGTATAAAGGTACATTCCACCCAGCTCAGCCAGTCGATAGGCATCTGCAGCGCAAGCCTGGCCGTAAACGACAAACCGAAGGTCCCGACGACTGCAATTATCGTCACGACCATTGATTTTCCCAGAATACGCTTGGTGCGCGGCGTCATATTGTCCCTTCAGAGACTGGCGATAGTTCTTTAGACACCGTCGCTGAACAAGCTCTTACGAAGTCCATTAAGATTATTTTGGACTTGAACGGCAGGAAGCGAAAGTGCCGCCGATCACGGCCGACACAGCGAGCAAGGTGCCGACAGAGCGGCGCATTTTGGCAACGGTTAAAATTCGAGTTTTTCGAATCTGCCGGCGTTAGTTTTCAGATGCTATTCCATGCTGCATGGATGGTGAGCAGTGAATATGCGTGGCCCAGGTTGGATCAGAGATATGCGGCAGGCTGAAGCTGAGCAGATGCGGGAGCGAATCGCTCGGCTTGAATGCGAACTTATCAATGCGGCCGCGTCGAAAGGCAAATCCAAGTTGCAAGACATCGGTCACGAGCTTCAATCGCAGAAGGCGCGGCTAGCACGCCTCGAACAATGCCTAGCGTGGATGCCGAAGCGGCACTGATGTCGCGCCCCATTGGCCCCGGCCCATGTTTCGGCAGACGCTTGCGAAGAGAGGCTCTGCGCTGGCCCCCCGCAAAATTGTCGCTACTACTTTCGACGGGCGGCGGGCGAGGAGTTTTTTGAGAGGCCAACCCCTCCATCCGCCGCTTGGAACGTCGTGCAGATGGCGCGCCCTGTACGGGCGCGCACTTACGAGGGCGTAGTTTAGTTGCGCGATCGTCGGTCGACCCAAGCCCCATGAGCAACCAAGCCAAAGGCCTTAGCTGTCCGGCCGCGTAATAGCCAGTCGGAGCGCTGTCCGGTTTGTAAGCCCGACTTTCCGTCACCAAGGTTGATGCCGATACGAAACTCGACTTGCGGCCGACCGGTTTGATTTCGCTCGTGCATCGTTCGCTGGATTGCCACGGCGCACTCGACGGCTGCGATAACACTGCCGAATTCGACCAGCATGCCATCACCCATCTTCTTAACGATGCGGCCATGACTCCGGGCAACGGCCGGATTGAACGTCTCGTCCCAAATCCGCTGCAACGCGGAATGAGTTCCCGCCTCGTCTGCCTCCATCATTCTTGAGTAGCCAACAACGTCCGTAGCCAAGATGGCGGCGAGTCTACGATTGATTTGCTGCTGCATCAGGCGCACCCCCCGCCGCGGCACGCTGAGTGACCATCGGCACTTCTTGAAATTATACCGTAAACACGGCGGGCGCGGAGCAAATCTATGCAGTCTTGAAAATCGATCGGATCTCAAGCCGCCCGTTGACTTTGGGAAGGTGGTTTGGCCACGGACGAGGTCGTAGGGCGAACGCGATAGAAGTACCCCTTTCCGGGCGCAAATAGCCACCGAGCGGCCAAACGGCGACTCGTGGCGCGCGCAAGGTTGACCATTCTAGGATAGACTCTTTTGTGCGCGAACTCTTCGACCGCTCTCGCGATGCCGGCAGGCGTTCTCAGGTCGAGTGCACGTGGTAGGTCTACGCGCAACGCAACTCATGGGGCGCAGAGCTGACCTTCGTGCGGGCAGACTTCGACGTCGGCAGTTGGCGCAAACCACTACCTTCAGCGTGGTCGCTGGCAATGTCTGCTTTCAGGCAGTGGCGAGGCGAACTTGAACGGCCGATATTTGCCGCTACTAGACATTTTGCATGCCGAAGCGGCACACCTTCAGATACCGTCGCCGCGAACAACGGCGGTAAGGTAGCCGTTTCAGGGCGCTTCCACCCCGATGACGTAACGCTGCAGCACCGGCCCGACATTGGCAATGATGTCTTTTGGGTCATGGCCACGACCGGCGGTGTAGTCGCAGCAGACAGCGGCACGTTGCCAATCCCAGCAACTGGCTGGCGACGAGCCCGGCGGGTCAACCGGCGCCGCAGGGTTGCCAAACGCCGCAACGACCGGTCTGAACTGATCGGCGAATAACGCGCACCTTCTCGGCGGCGAATTCGTTCAACGCCGCTGAGCTCACGATGATGACCATGCCGGTGGCGGTGGGCGAGCCCTCCCATGTCCTGAGAAAACGTCTAATGATCGCGTCACCGATGGAAGCCCGGTCGGTCACCCGCGGCCGCGGCCGACGTTGGGCGACGAGGCGTAGGCTTTTTGCGCTCGCCCTCGGTGAACCGTAATTGATCCCGCTTGAAACCGGCTAACGTGACAGCTGGCGCCCCAGTGCGTGCGACAGCTCCTACAATGGCAGTTCCCCACCCATAGGGCTCGTAGCGCACCGCACCGCGCACGCACCCGACAGAATACGCCCTGCCAGGTTCTTGCATGATCACCTCCTCCGTGCACAGCGCACGGTGCCAGCCCTTCGAGAGACCTCATACGGCTTGAGGCCAGATGTTCTGGTTGAGCCGGAACAGGTTCGCCGGATCGTACTTGTTCTTGAGCGCGGCGAGTCGGGCATATTTTTCCGGGCCATAGGCAGCCGCGACCCGGTCAGGGCCCTCGTCCGCGGCAGCGCCGAGATAGTTCACATAAACGCCACCCGAAGAATAGGGCGCCATCGCATCCCAAAGACCGCGAACCCACTGCGGCGCTTGCTGGCGCCAGATGCCATATATCATGCTGGAGCATAAGGTTCCGGATTCGTCATAAAGTTCGACAGACCTGGAGCGGCCCGCTGCCATCTGCTTTATCGGAAAGTGCCAAAACATACATTTTCTTCGGCTCCAGTCCTATAACGGATGCCTCCAGAATCTAGGTCAGACCCTGACCGAACAGAGATACGCTGGTCTGGGCCTTCTTTTCCTCGTCACCCTTCGTTTCGAGCCTCAGGTGAGCTGCAATACCAGCCGTGCCGAGCGGCTGCAGGTTCTGCAAACCGTCGCCTTCTGGAACCGCGTTCGAAACGTAGTTGACCGCCTGCGCAGCCTGGCCGATCGGGATTGTTGCAATCAGCTTGTTGGTCAGCGTATCGATCGCGGCCATCGCATCTGCATTTTCAAGGCCTACATAGACGCGTGTACCGTCGCCCGGCGGCCAGATGCCGTGGGGCAGATTGCCGACCGGGATCGTTACGAGCTGCTCGAAATCGTCGGTCCGAAAGACTTTGACCTCGTTCGAACCGCCGACCGTTACATAGGCGAAGCTGCCGTTCTTATTGGTCACAAGATTGACGTGGTCTGTGATTGGCCCCGTATCGATCGTCTTAATCAGATCGAAAGGCGCCTGGGCGTTGAAGACCTGCGTCTTGCCGACATCCTTCAGGGTGAACCAGACCTGCTTGCCGCCGCCTCATCAAGCGGGCAATCGCTCCAAGGTCGGCGCCGGCCTCACGTGGCGCAGGGTCGTCGAACCCTGCACCGACAAGCAACGACCTACTGGAAATTGAAATACAGTGCCGGCGGGTACTGCGACCCGTCAGTGGCCGGCACATTTGCCTGCGCCGCGGGCTTGACCCCGCCTGTGGCCATGTTGTCCAGCGGCGGCTTGGCCTGCTCGGCCTTGGCGGCAACGTCCTGCGCCACCGGGACTTTCTTCTTGGCCTCCGCCGCCTGCGACAGGGCAAGCACGACGAACAGCCCTGACATAACGAATTTCCTGACGGTTTTCCTCTCCTGGCTCTGTGGCCTCATGGCTTGAAACCAGACTTGTCGAGCACGGCGACCTGATTGCCGTCGATGTAGAAGCGGATCGCGTGCGCCTCGGTGTCGATGTCTATGCGCGTCGGTTGCGCGGCCAGCGCCGCCGGGGCGGTCCTGGCATATTTCGAGGGAAAATCCCCGGCCGGCGCGTAGCGGAAGAGTAACGCCAATGCGATGCATCCGGCGGTAAAGACAATGAAGGTCAGTCTGGAAGAGGTGGTCGAGGTCATCTAGTCGTTCCTTCAGGTTGAAATGGCATCTACGGTTCGGTTGCTCCAGAAATCGAAGCATGACATTTGGCGTAACAAAGCTCTGTTCAAGGACCTTATGCCATATGACCACAGCTAGAAGGCGGCAGCGGCCGGCGGGCGCGAAACAGTTATGGTACTTTCGGCGCGCATACGCGCGACCCGCGCACTAACGCCCAACAAGAATTCCGCACAACAGATTTCAAATGTCGGGTTTTCTTTACTAGCGAATTCGTTATTGCCGCACCAAAGAACCGCTTCTTTTATAGCCGCCGACATCAGATAGCCTTGGATGTCGCACCACATTAACTAGTATAATTTCGTAAGCCAGATGACACGGTCAGGTCGCTGCATTGTTCGACGGCAATCGTCGATACATTTGCAGGAAAAAAGACCGAGAGATACTAAGCCTATATTCGATATGTAGCGCATGTTTACTCCTTTCAATTGATGAATAATCTGAAGAATGTTGAGTAAATAAATTAACCCATCCTTCGTTGTCTTTAAATAATCAATGCCGCTTGAAGATACTTCTTCGACAGGACTAATTATCTCGATGACGGTGGTGACGTCTTGTGCTATGTTTTGTTCAGCCTGCTGCAAAAATTGCAGCGGTGATGCCGGAGGCTGCCGATGCGTTACCTGAGGTCCGCTCACTATATCAATGTGGTGGCCAAGACCGGCTCGATCCGCGCCGCCGCGGAACTGCTCGCCATAACCTCGACGGCGCTCAACCGGCGTATATTGGCGATGGAGGCCGAACTCGGCGTTGCGATTTTCGAGCGACTGCCTCACGGCGTGCGATTGTCCAGCGCCGGCGAACTTCTAGTGCAGCACATGCGCAACCAGTTATCCGATATGGAGCACCTGAAATCGCAGATTGCAGACCTTGCTGGCGCCCGGCGCGGCCATGTGGCGATCGCCTGCAGCCAGGCGCTATTGCCCTACCATCTGCCGATGCAGATCTCACTCTACCGCAAGGAACATCCGAATGTGACCTTCGGAGTGCACCTGCGCGACCGGGAGGAGGCCGAGCGTGCCTTGGTCGATCACACGGCCGACATCGCCATCGTCTACGAGCCAACCCGGCTGGCTGCTTTCATGACGCTGATGCGGGTGCACCAGCCGGTGCATGCGGTTATGCGGCCCGATCATCCGCTGGCTTCTCACGAGACGGTGCGCTTGCGCGCTTGCCTCGACTATCCAATCGCGCTTCCCACATCAAGTTACGGCGTGCGCTACCTGCTCGACATCGGGGCGCAATCGTCATCGCTGCAGCTGGAGCCGGTGATTCAATCGGACAGCTTCGAATTCCTGCGCAACCACGCTATCTCGGAGGATATCATCAGCTTCCATTTCCCAATTGGCCTGTCCCACCAGACGATGACCGGTGACATGATCTCCCGACCGCTCGACCCGCGCGACGTGCCCGCTGGCATGCTCTATGTCGGCCAACTCAAGGGCCGCACCCTACCGGTGGCCGCTGCCCGTTTCGCCGACCAGCTTTCTGACTCGCTGGCGCAGCAGTATGACGTGTCGTGATGGCGCCTGCCACTCAGCTTGATGCACTGGATAAGGCTGTCGGGGTTGCGGCAGCATCGGCTCTGCAAACCGGGCCGTCTTGGGCAGCGATAACGGCGCGTCGTTTAATTAGCCACAATGTCAGGAGATTGTGCCCGCCGGCGGCCGCCACCTCCAGCGCCCGCTTGGCGCTTTCCTGGCCCTTAGGGCTGGTCGCCCTGTCCTCCGCCCTGGATGTTCAGACTGAAACGGCGAGGTGGATGGGTCGATTAGGTGCCGCCGCCGCGGCGGCGACACTGGCGCTCTACGCTGCGCTCCAGGCGGTGGACGGGGTCGCCCTCAAACAGGCCGTAAACGCGTGGGCGAGCGCCCCGGACGCCGAGAAGGCGGCGCGCTTCGCGAGCGCCGAGGCAATCCGCTGGCTCGAGTGGGGGATGAGGAGCTACCAGGACTTTACACTGGGTCTCGCCTTGCTTCTGTTCGCAGCCTCTGCGTTGCTGACAGCTTGGCTTCCGCGGCCGATCGCCTATCTGATGGGGCTCTCCGGCCTCACCCACCTAACGCAGGGCTGGGTGGCCGGCTCCGAAGGCTTCTCGCCAACGCAATCGGTTGCAATTGTGCTGGCCTGGACCCTGAGCCTGATGTGGATGATCTGGCTTGCCGTCGTCGCCTGGCGGATGGAGGGTTCGGACCTCTCGAAGGCGTGGGCCGCCCCGCAGCCATGTAGTTGCTCGAGCTCGCGCATAGTGCCCCGCGTTCAATCCCGGCGGGGCGCTATGGCTACTGGAAGGTCAAGTGATTTCTGCAAAAATGATTCCGCCGCGATATCTCCAGAGTCGCGAAACCGTGCGCCCGGCGTTAAATAACTTGGCATGAACAGGGATTTGAGCGAGACGCAGAGTTCTGCCGGCGCTTCGGCTACGGTTGCATTTATCGATCTTGCAGGCTTTAGCGCCATCGCGGACGTTTATGGAGATGCAGCAGCAATCGACGTGCTTGAGATTTTCGAGAGCATGGTCCGCGAAGCCCTTAGCGGCTATGAACCTCCGATCAAATGGATCGGTGACGAGGCAATGCTCTCGTTTCCCGAGCCGGAAGTCGCGATCCAGGCGCTTGGAGCGCTGTTGCATGCATGCCGAAAAGAACCGCGCCTGCCGCTGACGCGGGCCGCGCTGAACCATGGGCCGGTCATCCGCCGGGCGGGTGATCTGTTTGGATCGACCGTCAACATAGCGGCACGCATTGCTGCGCTTGCGTCCCCCGGTCAATTGCTTGCGACCCAACCCATTGCCGATGCCGCTGCCGCCAAAGGCATCCTGGTTCGAGATCTCGGAAAGGTCGCCCTTCGATCGGTAGCTGGTGAAGTTCCCATTTATGAGATCGAACTTGCCCCCTCGCCTGACCCGGCCTGGATCGATCCGGTGTGCAAGATGCATGCTCCTTATGCATCCTATCGACGGGCTGCCCCGGAAGGGCCATGGTTTTGTTCGCTGCGTTGTGAAGAGGCATATCGGAAGTCGCCGCAGACCTATCCATTGGCTCGATGACACGGCTTGGCGCATTTGGCCCCTCTGGCGGAACGTCCACCTACTGATTGCTGCAGCAAATAGCTGACTGACCGCTCCCGGGCCCAAGCGCGACGTCCGAGTGGGCTTGGCGATGTCCGTAGTGACGCAAGACGGACCTAGCGAGCCATGGCATAGTTGTGGTCCTTTTTGACAGGCGAGCGAACCGCAAAATCGCCCGCAGCAAGGCCGGCGCCAAGGCATTGATATTGCTGTGGTCAAAACCTGGAGATTTTTAGAGCTACTCCCCAGCTTCGGAGAACAATGGTCATTCGGAGAGCAGTTTGAGGGAGAACGTTGTTTCCGCTCTCCCCAGCTTTCGGCCGCACATCCCGCAAACTCTGCGCTTGCGGGAAGCCATGAGGGGACCGGAGAATTGTTTGGACTTTGAGAGTGGTGTGGGAGAAGGGACTTGAACCCCCGACCCCAGGATTGATGCTTGGTGCCGACGTTGATTTTGTCAATTAAATCCGTCGCATGTCGCGTCCGACGCGTCTGCCGAGCTAAGCTCCCGCGGTGGCTGACGATCCGCTGTCGGCCGAGCCGATGGACGCCATGCTGACGGCGCACGCCGCTCTGTGGAAACAGTACTGCCGGCTGCAAGATGTCGTCGTGAGGACGGTGCCGCGCAGCGAGCTGTGTCGACGCTTCATGGCCATCCCCGGTGTCGGGCCGGTGACGGCGCTCTCCTTCGTGACCGCGATCGACGACCCGTTGCGCTTCCGCCGCTCGCGCGACGTCGCGGCCGACTTCGGGCTGACCTCGCGGCGCTGGCAATCCGGCTCGACGATCGACGTCCAGGGTCGGATCTCGAAGGCCGGCGACGCGGATGTGCGGCGTGCGCTCTACGAGGCGGCGTCAGGCCTGATGACGCGCTTCAAGGGCGCCGACAAGGTCAAGAGCTGGGGCCAGGCGATCGCCAAGCGCTCCTGCCACCGCAAGGCCTGTGTCGCGGTGGCGCGCAAGCTGGCCGTGATCATGCATGCGCTGTGGAGCGACGGCACGTTCTACGTCGGCGATCCGGCGGCAAGCCAGGCGAACGCCGACCGGCGTGCGCACGACAAGGCCCGCAAGCTGCTGGGAGCGCATCGATGAGCAGAAGACCGACAGTTCAAACGCATGGCGTCCGCACGCTGACGGACGCCATCTGAGACAAGGAGATCCGCTCCGGCGGATGAGGACCGATGCAGACCAGGAACGACGGAACGCACGTTATCCTGCCTGCGGCCGCGCCGATCGAAAGACGGCCGGACCGCGCTCGATTGCCTGTGACGCTGCTCCGTCAGACCGATGGCAAATTGCGCCACGACGGCTCGAGCGCTGCATTCGTGCAGCCCAAACACCCCGTCGCAGAGCGCGGAAGACTGCACGGCGCATCGGAACTCGACCTCGGAATCCCGGATCGTGACGTAGAGTATAGATTCGTGTATTATCGCACTCTGGGAGAGGAACTACGATGTTGCAGAAGTCTCGCAAAACACAACCGATTAAGACGGCAGGATAAAAGCCCGCACATTGCGCGCTCTTACGGTCGTTGTGTTTCAGTGAGTTACAAGGAAATTTCGCAATGTGTGCGTACTACCTGCACATCGCGGCGAGGATGATTCCTGAATGATATCCGTTGTTTGATGCAATGTGCGGTGCCTCCATCATCGGCAGGGTTGAAACCGAGAAGGGGCGAGTCCGAGGCGGCGCCGCCTGGCTCGGCCATGGGCTATCTATCCTGACATGAGTGCGCGAGCCGTCGTGTTACGGTACCCGGGATGCCTCGGCATGAAAGGAAGAGGAGAGATCACCACGACCAGGATCAACCGCCGCGCCTTGCTGTTCCATTCCGGCGCCGCCGTCTTCGCCTCGACGGTGGCGGAAACGGGGCGCGCCACTGAGCCGCCGCACCAAGTCCGACTGCCTCCCAACAAGTTGCGGGCACTGATCGAAGCGCACATGACGGCATACGTCGGGTTCGTCAGGGCCGTCCATGAAATGGGTGGCAGCAGCGGTGACTGCGACAGGGCGAGCCGGGAGGAGGAGAAAGCGCTGCTGGCTGTCTGCGCTTATCCTGCGGTCAGCGATGGCGATCGCTTCGCCAAGGCCCGATACCTTTTAGAGATAGAGGCCCGCGGCGAACTCGACCTGCCACAGCACATGCAGGCTCTTCTTCGCTCGACGATGTCGAAGACATAAGACCGCCGCGCCGGTTAGCCTCTGTCAACTCAACCGTAGCCGTCTCGCTGGCAGTAGCGCGTCGAAGCTTCACAAGTGTCCGCTTTGCGCCTCATTAAGTCGCTCCGGGAGGTCGTTGCATTCCCTGAAACCGGACATCGCCGCAGTTCGGACCAATACGCCTTTTTCGCGCCGCGGGCGCTTCTCCACTCTAAGGGCCGAGGCGGCCTGATCAGCTCTTGGCCCATAGTCGAACCACGGCAATATCTGCTGCGGTTACTCGCAGTGAACAGCTTTCACCGTCCGCGGCGTGCTGCGGGGCAGGGGCGACCGCCGATTCCTTGGCAGTCTAGCCTTGCTGCCGCGTCCAGAGCGTGGCGTCGTCCAACCCTAACAGACGTCTCTGTTGTCGATTCCGGTCAGTGGCTGTGTCCGAAAGGGTGACTGTTTCATACGTCGGCACAATAGCGCGCCGGACTTGCTCTGTTGTTAGCTCGGTTCCCGTTGGAGCAGTTCAGAAGGGTTTCTTGGAGCCAACCATGCGGGAATATACGTCTTCGCAATTCGGTCGCGGCGGTCCAGATGGGTCGGTTCCTCCGTATATGGACCTCTGCCTGCTGTCATCGATCGTTCATGATTTCAACAACCTGCTCACGCCGGTGGTGATTGCCCTGGAAGACTTGCAGCGCCGCCGTGCCGGCACGGCGAGAGAGCTCGGAAAGATCGATGCAGCGATCTACTGCGCGTTTCGCGCGAAAGTCCTCGCCCGGCAACTTCTCGAACTTGCGAATTCGCGGCCGGCACTCCCGGAGCCGACGGATATTCGCCAGCTGCTGGAGCAGTTCCAGGCCGTACTTGCGAACGTCCTCTCACCAAACATCAGGCTGACCCTGCATGTGGCGGGCAGTCTTTCACTGGCCTTCATCGATCGAGAGCTCGTCGAACGCGCGCTTCTCAATCTCGTCCTGAATGCACGCGATGCGATGCCCGCCGGCGGCGATATTTCCATTGCCGCCGCATTGGAGTTTCCACCTTCGAGCAAAACGAGTCTGCCGCAACGTATGATCCGGCTGTCCGTCTGCGACAACGGTGTCGGGATGGATGACGGAACGCTCCAAATGGCGGGTAAGAATAATTTCTCGACAAAGGCGAACGGAAGCGGCCTTGGCCTCGCTGTCGTCAGGCGGATCGTGGAGAGTTTGAGCGGCGGACTCTCGATAATCAGCACCCTTGGACATGGCACTACGATCGATCTGTGGCTGCCAGCCATCTCCGCGGATTCCAGCAACTGAATTCAAACCAGCCAGGAAGGAATGCAACGATGGACGTTTCTGCTCTACTCGCAAAATGCTTGGCGGCGCTTCGAGAGTTCGTGGCACCGAGCTACAGGCCGAAACTGCACCAAATGCGTGACACTCGCCGCGCCATCATGGTCGAATCGAAACAGGTGCTGCCGCTCCTGCGCAACCCTCCACGATAGGCTCGTCAATTCGTCCGCAGGAGGGAATTGAGTGCGTTTGGCGGTTCGCGATCCTCCCAGGTCAGGTCCGATTCCTGCCTGAGCCGCCTGAATGCTGGCGGGCCAAGCGCTCGCCATCATTCGTCTAAATCGCCCGTACTAGCCCCTAACTCGTCCCATCGAAAGTTTCGGTGCCCATGAGGCACGCCAAATCAGGAGTATTTCAAATGTCCAAGATCGCTCTCACCGCCGCCGCCATTCTTCTTGCAACGGCCACCGCATTCGCCGGTAGCGACCACCATGGGTCGGAGAATGTCAGCGAACCGAGGTCGCCTGTCAGCATCGACCATAGCTTCACCGCGTCCATTCGCACCCGGGTCAATCATGACAGCCCTGACTCGGCTACCGGTGTCTTCCAGTCCGAGCCTGGCCAGGGCATCTGGGGCCGCTGAGCGGCCCCAGTCACCGTGACCTGATGTCAGGAGACAGAAGTGATCAAAATCGCACTTGCTGCCGCAGCGGTGCTCGCCATGTCAGGAATAGCCCTTGCCGGCAGCGCCCACTACGGCACGATCAATAGTAACCACTCGGGTTTTGTCGACCAAACCTTTACCGCGTCGATCCGCAAGCCCGCCATGGGCAAGCATAGCATTGTCGATCCCAGGACGACGACTGTGGCGCCGACCGGTGAAACCTGGCCAGAATTCAACCGGGGGATCTGGGGCAACTGATCTCGACGACAACTGTGTAATGCCAAAAGCGGCGAGCCCAGGTTCGCCGCTTGCTCACGTCCGTCGTGCGCCGGCGCACGTTGGTAGTGAACGAACTGCGTCTATCCCGGAACGGCGTTGGGAGCGCGCTCGACCTTTCGAACATTGGAACACATGCCGTCGGCCACACGCGCGGGATCGGGCGATAACCGCCGTTCGGCGACAGTCGCAGGACCTGGGCGAACCGTTGCCTCCTCATGGCGGCGACCTCGACCTTCGGGGAACGTGGGCATTTAATACCTCGGTCTATGCTTCCTGAGTGAAGGACTTAAGCAGACTGGATGAACAGCAAATGCGCGATCGCTGCAGGGTGTAGATCTTCCGGGAGCCAGGGACTTTCGCGTGCCGCCATCCCCAGCCGGCACCGGTCAAGCGGATATACAATTCCTAGATCCACGATACGACAGGATAGGCAAGCCTATCTGTTTGGTAGCGTAGCCATTTTAGCCACCAGGTGCGACTTTTCCGAAGCGATCTTCTTTCTGAAGCCGCCGACACGGCGATGACCGGTCCTTGGCACTCAGGCTGACACCGGTTCAGGCACACAATGCATAACCGCCGATATAAAGGAGTTTCTCTCATGCTACCTCTGCTGCAGGCATTGCATCGAATTGCTGCTCAGCGCGGCGATGGATTACGGCCGGAATTTCTGCGGATGGCAGGGAAGGGAACATCCCCACGCACCATCGCGATTCGAACAGAGTTCGCCGCGCTGGCCGACTACTACCAAGCTCCTGTCGCATCGGGGGATGCGTCGAGCGGAGAGGAAATTGCAGCATGCGAACTTGGTCTCACATGGCCCAACTCGTGCGATCGTCTCAGGACGTCCTTCGATCCACGCTACCGGGCTGAGCTCCGCCACATGCGGTGCCCAGGGCCTGCCTGCGGCGGCTGTGCAGGTATGGGCGACGCAGAATGCGTATCGCAAAAACTGCAAGGCGAGCATCGGCAATGACCAAGCACCTTGTCGATCCTGAAGTTATATCCAGCGCTGTGGCGAGCGGCGAGCTCCGATCGCCAGTGTCGGCCCCTCTGCCGCTTCTGACGCCGGTGACCTCGGATGAAATCGTACCGGTACAGCCGACCGGGCGCCGGAACATCAAGCGTGTCCTTGCCGCCGTCGTGGTTCTGGCGGGCACCGGTGCAGGCGCTTACTATGGGCACGATTACTGGACGACAGGTCGATATCTGGAATCGACCGATGACGCCTATGTGAAGGCTGATTCGACGACAGTTGCACCGAAGGTCTCGGGTTACATCGCCGAGGTGCTGGTCCGCGACAACCAGAAGGTCACGGTGGGGCAGGCTCTGGCGCGCATCGACGACCGCGACTTCCGCGCCGCGCTCGACCAGGCCGAGGCCGACATGCGGGCCGCTGAGGCGACCGTCCGCAATCTCGACGCTCAGATCGTTTTGCAGCGGGCGCTGATTGAGCAGGCGAAGGCAACGGTCGCTGCAACTCAGGCCTCGCTGAGGTTCGCCGCGGTTGACGCCGACCGTTACGCCACGCTGGCCAAGAGTGGCACTGGAACAGCGCAGAAGGCCGAGGCCAGCCGCGCCGGGGCGGACCAGCTCGCCGCTGGGCTGGTGCGCGACCAAGCTGCGGTCGTTGCGGCTGAGGTCAGGATCGATGTTCTCGCAACCGAACGCGACAAGGCGCTTGCTCAGGTGGACCGTGCGCAGGCCGCCGGCGAGCAGGCCAGCCTCAATCTTTCCTATGCGACTATCACCGCGCCGGTCGACGGTACGGTCGGCGCGCGCACGCTGAGGGTCGGTCAATATGTCGGGGCCGGCACTCAGTTGATGGCGGTGGTGCCGCGGAATGCCGTCTACGTGGTCGCCAATTTCAAGGAGACACAGCTCACATATGTTCGCGACGGTCAGCCGGTGCGGGTTGCCATCGACGGCTTCCCTGGTGTCGAGCTTGAGGGCCACGTCGACAGCCTGTCACCGGCAAGCGGTCTCGAATTCGCACTGCTGCCGCCCGATAACGCGACCGGCAATTTTACCAAGATCGTGCAGCGCATCCCGGTGAAGATCACGATCGACGGCGACGAGCTCGGTGGTCTGCTAAGGGCCGGCATGTCGGTCGAGCCTACCATCGACACCAAGGCGACGGTGCTTGCCGCGAATGGCCGGTCCGCACGGCCCGACACGCTCTCCTTCAATTGGAAGACCGAGGCCGCGGCGGAGCGCGCCGAGTAGGAATTCGCGGGCATTTGGGCTCGTCTCCCTGCACGCTAGGAGTGGCAGCCATGACAAGCATTGCGTCGTCTATCGCGGCTCCGGCTCGAACTGCCCGGAACGAGACCGGAACCGCTGGCACTACCGCTTCGCCGCGCGTCTGGGTGGCGGTGGTCGGCTCCACCCTCGGCGCTTTCATGGCCGTGCTGAACATTCAGATCGTCAATGCCTCGCTGGCCGACATCCAGGGCGCCATTGGAGCCGGCATCGACGATGGCGGCTGGATCTCGACCGCCTATCTCATCGCGGAGATCGTCGTAATCCCGCTGACGGGATGGCTGTCCCAGGTCTTCTCGCTGCGCAACTACCTCATCACCAACGCAGTGCTATTCCTCGCCTTTTCAGTGGCTTGTGCCTTCGCCGCCAACCTCGGACAGATGATCGTGTTGAGGGCCATCCAGGGTTTCACCGGCGGCGTGCTCATCCCGATGGCCTTCACCATCGTCATCACACTGCTTCCCAAGGCGAGACAGCCGATCGGATTGGCGCTCTTCGCAATGTCAGCAACCTTCGCGCCGGCCATCGGCCCGACAATCGGCGGCTATCTCACCGAGAACTGGGGCTGGCAGTACATCTTCTACGTCAACCTTGTGCCCGGCGCGTTGATGGTCGGCATGCTGTGGTTTTCGCTCGACCGCCAGCCGATGAGGCTCGCCTTGCTCGGCAAAGGCGACTGGCCTGGCATCGTGACCATGGCCGCCGGTCTCGCGGCGCTGCAGACGGTGCTCGAGGAAGGCAACAAGGACGACTGGTTCGGCTCGCTTTTCATCCTGCGGCTGGCGATCGTCGCGGCCGTGTCGCTCTCGCTATTCGTCTGGATCGAACTCACCTCGAGCCATCCGCTGCTCAACTTGCGGCTGCTCCTGCGTCGCAATTTCGGCTTCGGCATCCTGGCCAATTTCATGCTGGGAACGGCGCTCTACGGCTCGGTCTTCATCCTGCCGGTCTATCTGGCGCGGATCCAAGGCTACAATGCCGAGCAGATCGGCTTGGTGCTCGCATGGACCGGCCTGCCGCAGCTCCTGCTGATCCCACTGGTTCCCTACCTGATGCAGCGCTTCGATGTGCGTCTTGTAATCGTGACCGGCTTTGCGCTCTTCGCTGCCTCGAATTTCATGAACGTGCACATGACCGCCAACTACGCCAGTGACCAATTGTTCTGGCCGAACATCGTGCGGGCGATCGGCCAAGCCCTGGTTTTCGCACCGCTCTCGGCGATCGCCGTATCAGGCATCGAGCAGGAGAACGCCGGCTCGGCATCGGCTTTGTTCAACATGATCCGCAACCTTGGCGGCGCCGTCGGCATCGCGCTGTTGCAGACCTTCCTGACTAAGCGCGAGCAGTATCATTCGAACGTGCTGGTGCAGTCGGTCTCATCGTTTGAAGAGGCAACGCGTTCCCGCATCGCGAAGCTCACCGCCTACTTCCTGTCGCATGGCGTAAGCGATCACGCGCTTGCCGCGCAGAAAGGGGTGATCGCGATTGCACTGAGGGTCCGACAGCAGGCCTACATCATGGCCTTCAGCGACACGTTCTTCCTGCTTGGGATTGCCCTGGTGGTTGCGCTCGCGGCCACTCTGCTCCTGAAGAAGCCCGACCATATCGAGGGCGGCGGCGGGCACTAAAAGCGGCGTGGCAACACGATAGGTCAGGGTCGAGCCACCGACGTATGAAGTGTTAGATGGCGCTTTCGGTGCCGATTCCGAACTACGCGCAACTGATCGACCTCTCTACGGTGCCACGACGGGAAAGAGCCAGGGCAAGTACAGGCCTGCCGGAGGCACAGGCGTCAGGAGGAACCGCATTGAAGGCAACCCTGCTTTTGGCGGTGTCAGCGCGTCCTATAGGGGCGCATGATCCTCAATATCCGCATCGATTCTGCCAGGGGGCGCTCCGGATGTCGGCGGCAATGGCCCGCTGCCGTGTCCGAAACCCCTAGCGATGTCCAATGGGTTGTCAGCCTGACCGATGCCCGCCGCAGCTCCGAAGCGGCGGGCAACCTGCAAGAAAGAGCCCCGGCGCTGTGCGCTGGGGCCGATATGCATCGCATTTTCAGTGGCTGGCTAAGCTGCCTGCAGCGGGACACTCTTGGGCGCGCGGGCGTTTCGCGCGGCCCAGTCGAGTGCGAAGTCCGCGACCTCCTCCCAGCCTGGCTGAAGACAGGTCCAGTGCGAGCGGTTGGGATAGATCTTCAGCTCGGTCTTCGACGGCGCCTGCTTCTGCTTTTCGAACATGGCCTTGGTCATCTTGGCCTGGGCTATCAGGTCGATACCGCCGCCAATGAGCAGCAGAGGTGCGCGATTGGGGTTGTCCCAGCGGATCTTCCCTGCGGCCGAGACCAGGCCGTCCCAGTAGATCTTCCCTGGCGTCGGGACAATGTAGCGGTCGTACATGGTATTGACCTGCGCTGCAGGCACGGTCTGTGCGAAGCGCGTTCTGAAGAACGTCCGCGACATGGTCATGGCGCGGCGCCAACTCCCCCAGGAAAAGAACACAGGGAAGGTCGACTTGATGGTCTGCCACCCGACCAGTACGCCGGAAGTCGGGGCGGGGTCGATGGCGACACCGACCACGCCGAGCCCCCGGTCAAGCAGATGCTGCGTGACGGTACCGCCAAACGAGTGCCCGATCAGGATTGGTGGCTCGGGCAACGCGCGGATGAGCCGATCGTAGTGATTGATGAGCTCGTTGATGCCGACCCGGGCGAGGGCGGGGTTCGGGGACGCACGTAGCTCGCTTGGAGATCGATCGTCGAGCGGCCATGATGGAGCGATGACGGTGTAGCCCCTGGCTTCGTAACGCGCCTTGAAGCCTTCCCAGCAGTGGGCGTTCAGCCAGGCGCCGTGGATTAGCATGATGGTCTTGGACATTGGTCGCTCCGTCGGTTCTGCTTGATATGCCCGTGCTCCGCATTTGCTCGATCGACCAGCGCCGATAAGAGCCATCAGAACGCTACGTCGAGGGGGCGCGCGCAGTCGACTGCATCAAGGCCGTGGATGGCTAGTACAGGGGAGCAGGATGTCCCGCGCGCTGGGGTAGTGCCGACAGGCAAGAGGCAAAGCCGCCGTTGGCTTGAATAGTGCCGACGTTCGGACGTTTTGCGAGGGGTCACCTAAGCTCGCGACGGATTTGCCATAGACCTGAGAATGGCATGACCGACGCCTCCGTCCGATGTTGCGCGGGCTGCGGCGGGGGCAATCTGCTCAGCGACGCCGGGCGGCCGTCCGTGGAGGCACATGCCGATCCACGGGAGCCAGCGGTGGAGGCGGTCGTGATGGCCGCGGGAATGGCGATCAACAGGAGACAAGTATGAACACGAACGTGAGCTTGGACGACATTTCACACTCCGGTCGACCGGGGTCCGACGAACTGGTTCCGTCGCGCTACGCACTCAAGGTCGGCGACATTGACGTGTTGGTTATCAGCGATGGAGTGTTACCAATTCCATCCCAGACGATCGCATACAATGTCGACCCGGCCGTCCGGACAGCTTGGCTGGAGGACGAGTTTCTGTCGCCGGAGATGCTCGAGTGGCCGCTGAACGTGGTCGTGGTGCGCAGTGGCGACCAGACCATACTCGTCGACGCCGGGCTAGGGGCGGACCCGGACTTGCACCTGCCGCGGGCCGGGCAGTTGGTTCATCGACTGGAGGCCGCCGGCATCGACCTCGCATCAGTGACTGATGTGGTGCTGACCCACATGCACATGGACCACATTGGCGGGCTGCTCGTCGACGGCGTGAAGGAGCGGCTGAATCCAGACCTGCGGATTCACGTGGCAGCCGCCGAGCTCAAGTTTTGGGAGTCGCCAGATTTCTCGCGCGTCTCCATGCCTCAGGGATTCCCGGATGCGCTTCGTCGGGCGGCCAAGCGTTTCGCGAATGAATACCGTGGCCAGTTGCGCCCGTTCGATCACGAGCACGAAGTGGCGCCGGGGGTAGTCGTCCAGCGCACTGGCGGCCACACCCCCGGGCACAGCGTGGTTCGCCTGGCGTCCGGCGGCGACCGGCTGACATTCGCCGGGGACCTTGTATTCCAGGTCGGGTTCGACCATCCCGACTGGCACAACGGCTTCGAACACGACCCAGAGGAGGCGGCCCGCGTCCGCATCAGTCTTATGCGGGAACTCGCGGCGAACCGCGAGCCGCTGGTGGCCACTCACCTGCCGTTCCCGTCCGTCTGCCATGTGGCGGTGGACGGCGACGCCTTTCGTTGGGTTCCGGCCGTCTGGGACTACTGACCATCTTGCTGGGCTAGGACCAGACCCGCCGAGGTGACGTCACAGTCGAGAGACATAGCGCCATGATCGTCTGTTCGTGCAATGTGTTGACCGATCAGGATGTCCGCTCCGCTGTTGAGGCGGAGCGGACACGCTCGACCAGTCAGGTCTATAACCGTCTCGGCTGCAACCCCAAATGCGGCCGCTGTGTGGTCACCATCCGCCGCCTCACGGATGAGGAGTTCGGCAGGGCCCGTTCGGCAAAGGCCTGCACGCGACTATCGCAACTCTGACTCGGCTGCCGCCGGCCACAGCGTGGCTTTCCGCGCACAGCCGTGGCATGCCACGGCCGCGGAGACAATCAACTCCTGTATCGTCGTGGGTTATGCAGCCCCATACCGAAGTATAGGTTGGGCATCGAAACCTCTGTGCTCGATCGCACTTTGGCGTAGTAGCGCTGCCGATCCCAATTCCGCTATCTAAGTTCCGACGGTGACGTCACACGTTGGTGGGGCATGTACGGACTACCTATGACAAGCATCAAGCGCAGCTCATTGGTTGACGTGTGGCGGACGCGCGGTTGATAATATGCTGTGTAAACGCAGCTAATTTCGTGTCCAGCAGATCTCCCTGAGGCGAGGATCATGGGCGTGCTAGATTCAGCATCCGGAGCATATTCAGGAAGCGAAGGCCGCCCGATAGCGATTCTCGTGGATGATGACACAGAAGTCCGCGACTCCTTGGAGGAGTTGCTGAATTCGGTCGGTATTGAATCGATATCGTTCTCTTCGACCCAGGCAGTGCTGGATGCAGAGCTTCCAGATCGCCCGGCTTGCCTTGTCCTCGATGTGCGCATGCCGGGTCTGAGCGGCCTCGATCTCCAGCATCTTCTACTGGCCAAGGGCATCCAGACGCCGGTAGTGTTCCTGACGGGGCACGGCGACATCGCGATGAGCGTGCAAGCGATGAAAGCGGGAGCGGTTGACTTCTTGACCAAACCTGTGCGCGACCAGACCTTCCTCGACGCGATATCGGTCGCCGTCAGCACCGATATCGCCCGGAGAGCGGCGGCGACCGTATCGCGCAAGACCATGGCGCTCTATGAGACGCTCACTCCCCGTGAGCGTGAGGTGCTCAGGTTTGTCGTCTCCGGGGCGATGAACAAGCAGATCGCATTCGATCTCGGCATCAGCGAAATCACCGTGAAGCTCCATCGGAGCAACATGATGAAGAAGATGAATGCAAGATCCCTCACGCATCTTTTGAGTGCTTGGCAGTCTTTGCCGGCCGAGGCGCGCTGATTGCCACTCGAGATGCGGCTCCCGCTCTGGGGACAATATGCTCGCAGCCAGAAGCAGTGGTCGGCAGGACCGAGGCTGATACCGGAGCCGGCGGATGGGCGGTTTCGAGAGGGTCTGAAATGGGACTGACGTCAATGACACAACGCCGCGCCGTGGTTGCGGCGATCGGCGCTGGGTCAGTCTTACTTGCATTCTTTGCCGGAGAGCCTTCAGGCCTGCTGGTCACCATTGCAGTTATATGCATTTGCCTCGGATGGAAGACCGGATTGGCGGCGATTGCCGCAGCCAGCCTGTTTTCGGCCGTGATGCTGCCGGCCTACGGGGCCGAGAATGGCGCCGTCCGGTTGCTGGCGTTTGTTGCTGCCGCGCTTGGCCTTTGGCTTGTGGTGAACATTTTCAGAAGGATGAGCTTTTTTGACCGCGTCTACCGGGGAGCTGGACCGAGTATCGCCGATATTCCCGGCTTCGGCTGGTCTGCTAACGCGGACGGGCGCCTTCGAGTCCTCAACGCTGCAGCGCTCGAATACGTTGGCATTACCGTGGAAGAAATGCGCGAGATCATGGATGCAGACGACTCCTGGTGGCTGAGATTTGTTCATCCCGACGATGTTGAGACGACTATCGCGAAATGGCGCCACAGTCTGCAGACCGGCGAGCCGATGATCGAGGAGCAGCGCTTGCGCCGGTTTGATGGCACCTATCGATGGTTTCGCGAAACAGGGGTTGCTTCGCGCGATGAGCGGGGGCGAATAGTCGGCTGGTATGGCCATACCGAGGACATCGACGACCGGCGCAGGGCGGAAGCTGCGCTACGCCAGAGCGAGAGAGAACTGAGGCTCTTGGTCGATACGGTTCCCACCATGATCTGGCTGATGACGCCGGCGGGATTGCCGTACTATTTCAACAAACGGTTCGTCGACTGGGCAGGCATCGACTCGACCAAGGTCGAACCGCGTGGCACCCGGCAATTCGCCTCGCATGTGGAGTTGTTCCATCCTGATGATCGGGCCGCCGTCAAGGCCGTCTTCCAGAAGTCCTTTGCCCGCGGAGAGTCACTGCAGCACAAAGGCAGGCTGTGTCGGAAGGATGGGGAATATCGCTGGATCGATTCGCGCTTCGAACCGCTTCGCGACGAAGATGGCGCTATCCTTCGCTGGTACGGCGTCAACTTCGACATCGACGATGAGGTCCGCGCTCAGGAATCCCTGCGTCTTGCGGACGAACGGCTCGCGCGCGCCTTACGCGCCGCCAGCCTGTCCGAACTGTCGGTGTCGATTGCCCACGAGCTCAACCAGCCGCTGCAGGCGGTCGTGTCCAACGCCGGCGCTTTCCAGAGATGGCTGAACGCCGATCCGCCAAATTTCGATCATGCCAGCCGGGTCGCCCAGAAGATCATCAAAAACGCCGACGCGGCGGCGCAAGTGATCAGCCGCATCCGGGCGCTGTTCAGCAAGAGTGAAGGCGAACCGCACGCAATCGATTTGAACTCCGTGATCCGGGAAGTCTGTGACCTGCTGGGTGACGGGCTCGCATCGAGCAGCGTCAAGCTGGACCTTCATCTAGACCCCCACCTTCCTGCGGTGGCCGCAGACCGCGTTCAGATGGAGCAGGTCGTCCTCAACCTTGTTCGCAATGGCATCGAAGCGATGCAGGACGTCGCCACTAATATGCGAAGCCTGCTGATCGTCTCGCGACATCAGAATGACGGCACAGTCGAAGTCGAAGTGCGAGATCGCGGCCGCGGGCTTGGCAATCCGGAAATGATTTTCGAGGCGTTCTACACGACCAAGCCGGATGGAATGGGAATGGGCCTGGCAATCTGCCGGTCGATTGTCGAGGCACACTGCGGACGGCTATGGGCCGAAAATGTCGAGACCGGGGGGGCATCGATAACCTTCAGCCTTCCCATCAGCGCTGCCAACTCCGCCAGCACACCTGACGCTGCAACTGTAATCGCCGGAGTGGGCGCTTTCAGAGGCTGATCCGGGAATCGGCAATCGACTGCCCGATCTCGATGAGCGTGTTGACCACAATGTACAGGATCCCGAAGACCAAAGCGACGCCCAGCACTGCCGGCAGATCGGCGCTGGCAAACGCCTGTACGGCGTAAAGACCCAACCCAGGCCACCCGAAAACACGCTCGACTACAAGCAGATTGCCCAAGAGAAGACGGATCTGCAGGCCGAGCATGGACAGCGGGGCCGTGGCGGCATTGCGCAAGCCGTGTCGGAACAGCACCTTCGTCTCGCTGAGACCCTTGCCGCGGGCGGTGCGAACATATGCCTGGCTCATGACGTCGTGAAGCGCACCGTTCAGGCTTCGCCCAACTGCGATGCCGATAGGCAACGCCAGTGCAAGCGCGGGCAAGATCAGGTGAAGCAGTGCGTCGCCGCTGACTTCGGGGCGGCCGACCAGTATTCCATCGATGACGTTGAGCCCCGTAGGGCCTGCGAAGTCGGGGTAGGAAAGTCGGCCCGCTCCGGGAAGCCAGCCGAGCCGGAACCAAACAAAGTAGGTTAGAAGCAATGCTGACAGAAAGATCGGCGTGGAGCCCACCCCCACTATGGCCAGCCTAATGCCGCGCGATCCCGGGATCAGGAACTGAAGCGCCGCCATCACGCCGGCGAGCGCCACTCCCAAGGCGATCGACGCCAGCACGAGTTCAAGCGTGGCGGGAAGATACTGCCGTATATCATCTGATACCGGCTGTCGGGTCCTTACCGACGTCCCCAGATCCCCATGCGCGAGGCGCAGCAGAAAGCGTCCGTACTGAACAACAGCCGGGTCATCCAGTCCGAGCTCCTTGCGCATCGCTTCGACCGTTTCCGACGGAGCGTTCGGCCCGGCGATGGCGCGCGCCGGATCTGCGGGGATGATGCTTTGGAGACCGAAAACGATGAAGCTCATCACCAGGAGAACGACGACTGCGCCGGCAAAGCGTTTGGCGAGATATGCCAGCACCTACGCCCCCCTCAGCGCGGCGCGAATGCCGTCGCCCGCAAGGTTGGCGAGGAGGCAGAGGATAAAGATAATCGCTGCGGGCAGGATCGGCAGCCACCAATGGACGGTGAGACTGTCGAGGGTACGCGCCGTCATGGCCCCGAGTTCGGGCGCCGGTGCAGGCAGTCCAAGGCCGAGGAACGACATCAGCGACAGCGTCATGATAATGTTGGCGACATCCAGTGACGCCCCGATGAGCAATGCCGGGACCGCTCCCGGCAACAAGTAACGCAACAGCAGGCGCGGACCGCGGACCCCGGCGATTCGGGCCGCCTCGACATGAGGACGGGCCTTGAGGCGACGAATGTCATCACGGGATATGCGCGCATACCAGGGCCACCAGAAGATGGCGAGTGCAGTCATCGTGTTGACGAGCCCAGGGCCAAGCGAAGCCACGACAGCGAGCGCGATGATCGTTCCTGGAAGGACCAGGAACAAGTCGACGATCCGGTCTATGACCAAGTCGACCTTTTCGCCCATCAGGCCGGAAATCAGTCCGACCAGGGAACCCAACACAAGACTGAAACCGATAACGACAAGCCCTGGCAGCCACGTGTATCGAACGCCGAGGATCACGCGCGAGAACAGGTCGCGGCCGATCTCGTCAGTGCCGAACCAATGTTCGGCCGAAGGCGGCAGGTAGGCTCCGGCGACGCGCAGCTGCGGGTCGAACGGCGTGATCCAGGGCGCCAGCACGGCCACAACGGTAACGACCGGCAGGCCGACAATGCCGACGCTTTCAAGCCAACCGGCACGCCGGAAGAAATCGCGCCAGTTGAACCGAGGTCGAGCGGGAAGCGTGTCCGGCCTGCTGGTCATCGCCCGTGTCCCGCCTGCAGGCTCGGCATCGCCGAGATCAGGGAGCGCGTGTAGGCGGACTGTGGCGCGGCTATGATGGCATCCGGGTCGGCGACCTCGACCAACTCGCCGTCCTTCAGCACCGCGACACGGTCGGCGATGATCCTGGCGGCCGCCAGATCGTGGGTCACGAACAGCATCGCCATGTCGAGTCGCCGCCGAAGGTCGCTAAGAAGGTTCAATGTGGTGGCCGCCAGCGACACGTCCATGGCGCTGATCGGCTCATCGCAGAGCAGAAGCCTTGGCGGGACGATTACCGCGCGAGCTAGAACCGCGCGCTGGCACTGCCCGACCGACATCTCGGCCGGCAGCGCGTCCATCAGCACCGGATCGAGCCCAACCAGCTTTATCGCCTCACCGACGCGACGGCGGCCGTAGTCGCTGTCCAGCGAAACGGAGCGCAGTCGCTCCCCGATCTGCTCGCCGATCGTAAGCCACGGCGTCAGTGCCGCAACGGGGTCCTGAAAGACGACTTGTGGAGGAAACTTGTCGAAGCGCGTAACAGTGCCGCTCTCCGGTAACACGAGCCCGGCGGCAATCCTCAGAAGGGTAGACTTCCCTGCGCCACTCTCGCCCACCAGCGCCACGCACTCGCCAAGCTTGATCGAGAGGTTGATTGACTTGAGAACGGGCTGCGGTTGGCGGCGACCCCAAAATGATCGGGCGCCTGTAGGATACGCTTTTCCAACGTTGGATAGCCTCAAGGCGGCGGTTTGCTGGATCGTTTGAGGCGGCCAGGGTTGCGCACCGGCGCGCTGCGCAGAGATCAATGGGGTCTGTTCCTGGTAAAGACAGGCGACTGCGCCACCGTGGACGGAGGCAGGCTCCAGCCGAGGGCGGATCGCTGTGCAATCTGGCTGGACGATCGGGCAACGTGTCGCGTAGGCGCAGGCGTTTTCGGCATTTTTTGTGGGCCTGCGCTCGGGCGGGAGCGTGGGAAGCGGTCGCTGTCGATCAGAGTCCAGATCGAACCGAGCAGCAAGCAGGCCGGCGGAATAGGGATGCGCGGCATTTCGGATCACGTCCTGTATGCGGCCCATTTCAACGATGCGTCCGGCGTAGAGAACCAGGACGCGGTCGGCCAGTGATGCCGCCACACTCAGATCGTGCGTAACGAACAGGATTGCCGTCTGCTGCTCGCGGGCGAGATCGCGCAACAGGTCCAGGATCTGCGCCTGCATGGTGACATCGAGCGCGGTAGTCGGTTCATCGGCGATAAGCACTTTCGGTCTTGCCATCATGGCCATGGCGATCAGCACGCGCTGACGCTGTCCCCCCGAGAGCCGGTGCGGAAGCGCATCGGCGATGCGGTCGGGGTCAGGCAGGCCGGTTCGGCTGAGCCAGTCTTCGATCGATCCATTTGCCCCGCCATTGGATTCTCGCATCTGGCGGCGGATCGTCATCGTGGGGTTGAGCGCGCTCATCGGATCTTGCGCGATGACGCGGACAAGTTGGCGGCGAGCCGATTGCCAGGTGCGCCGTCTCGCGCCGACGAGCTCGATTCCGGCAAGCCGGATCGAGCCACTGACCTGCGGCAGATATTCGCGCGGCAGGAGTCCCTGAAGCGTCAGCCCGATGCTTGTCTTGCCAGAACCGCTTTCCCCGACCAGTGCGATGATCTCGCCCGGAAACATGTCGAAACTGATGCCGTCGAGGACGCGGGAAGGGCGGCCTTCGCGGCTGAGAAAGACCGAGAGATCTTTAACGGCGAGGACTGACTCGATCACAGGTTCGGACATTCGGTGCGAAGGCTTGATCATCTGTGGTGCGAGCCTGAGCTGCTTTCCGGAATGAATCGGACAGCTGGAATTCAGTGTCCCCAGCGAACGGTGCTGAAGTCGATGTTGCCGGGTGGAAATACTGGACGCAGTCCAAGGTCCTTCAGACCCTTGGCGTGAACAACCACATCGTTGACGTTGACAAGCGGGATGACAATGCCGGCATCGAAGTACATCTGGCCCGCCTTCTCGTAGAGGGCGTCGCGTTCTTTGACGTCGGTCAACTTCCCGGCCTGATCCACGATGGCATCGGCTTCCGGCACGAACCGGCCAAAAAAGTTGAGGGGGCCGTTTTTTGTGAAGAACACCTTGGCCTGGTTCTCGGGATGGGCGGCGTCGGGGCCGGCGATCGTGAGAAGCAAGTCGGGAGGGTTTGGGTCGTCCTTCAAGGTATAGGCAGCGCCGGAGGGCAGCACATAGGCCGTTGCCTTTACGCCGATCAACGCCAGTTGCGCTATCATCAGGTCGGCGATACGCGCGTAGCTTGGGGCCGCGCTATGGAGGCCAATGACCAGACTGACCGCGCCATGATTGGCGATCGCGGCTTTCGCCGCCTCGAAGTCGGTCGGAAACCGGATCGGATTCACGGGGTCGAGCATCACGTTCGGATATACCGACTTCGACAGGGTTGCGAACTCTCCAAAGGCGTCCTTGATCCATAGCGCCGGGTTGATCGCTGTCAAAACGGCCTTGCGGACCTCCGCATCTTCAAGCGGCGAACTCGGCTTAACGAAAAGGTCGTAGGGGATCATGCTCGGGGCGGAAGTGATCTCCAGCCCCTTTGGCAGGCCGGTGAGTTGCGCGAACGGATAGTTGATCGGGACCGCATCGATGGTACCCGCCTGCAATTGAAGTATCTGCTGGCTGATATCGGGCACGACAGAAATCTGGATCTGCCGGAAGAACGGTTTGTCGCCCCAGTAGTCGTCGTTGCGTTCGAGCACATAGCGCTGACCGCGTTTGAATTCAGCCAGTTTGAATGGACCGGTGCCGACCGCATGCTCATTGAGCCAGGTCTTCGCAAAGTCGCCGTTATCATGCTCGGCGAGCGCCGCGGGACTGACGATCTTGGGGCCCCACGGACTGGAAAGGGCATCGAGGAGCGAAGGCTGGGGGTGGCCCAACGTGAGCACCACTGTCGAATCGTCGGGCGCGCTCATGTTCTTCACGTTGGCCAGGAAGTAACTCAGGCTTAGCCCACGATCACGTCGCCTTTCGAACGACTTTATGACCGCTGCCGCATTCAATGGCGTGTCATCGTGGAACTTGACGCGCCCGATCAGGTGGAATGTGTAGGTCAGCCCGTCATCCGAGATCTCCCAGTTCTTGGCGAGCCGACCAACGATCCTGGTCGAACCCGGCTCGTATTGGACAAGGCCTTCGTAGACATTGTTGATTGCGCTCATCGCGCCGGTCTCAAACCCGTTGTCCGGATCGAACGTGCCGATATCGGCCACATACGGAATGCGCAACACATCCTGAGCGAGCGCCGGCGCCATCCAAAGCAGCAGACCGAGCACGAGCGCCAGCATTCGGATGCCAAAGCTGGGTCTGGAGGATTGTTTGGCCGGACGAGAGTAGGACGTCTGCATCAATTGTCCCCGTTGGCCTGTTCTTTCGGCGAGGGACTGCGGCAAGCCATATGCACTCAATCCTTGGCCGAGGAGGGCGCCCCTTGTTCAACGCAGCATTCGCCGATGCCTCGAGAAACTCCTTCGTCGGCATCGGCGCCGTCAGCCAGACAATACACTGCCTGGTTGCACGATACGACAGCCTACCGATAGCCGTCTATGAGTCTCGGGCAGAGGATACCCTATCCCTGGGCATAGATTGTTGAAGCACGAATGCCTGCTCAGCAAGGTCTTTCGAAACCGAGGGGAGCACTGCAGCAATGTCAACTATGATCCGACCGGGCGAAGTTGTGCTAAAGACATATCCACCCCGTCGCCCGGGGTAGCCTTCACACACGAAGGCATCGGTCCAGTGCTTGCCGTGACCAGGATTGCGATCCACTGGGTGCACCCCGGCAAGACCATCGGATCGCATTCTAAATACCCTTGCAGAATTGGCCCGCGGCTGGCGTCGGCGCATTCTGGTCGCACGACCGCAATCCTCAATGGAGGAGCCAATGTATGATCTGACGAGAATGCCGCCGCGCCGCACATCTCTTGTCGTACCAGCTTTCGTGGCCCGGACCGCTATCGTGATGTCATCAGCCACACGGTTGGCATCTGCAATTCGCGAATTCTTGGCACCCCGCTACAGACCAGAGCTCCACTATATGCGAGGTCCGGGACCCGCCTGCGCGCGTCGCCCGATCAAGGTTGGGGCGAGGCAAGTCCAGCCGGCAGTTCATCAACCGCAGCAGGACACAGCCTGGAACGGATATGTCCAATGAACTGTATCCACTGCGGCTCCACCTTCCACCGGCGACCGTACCACTACTACTTCTGCTCGCAGATGTGCTGGGAGGTTGCCAAGAGGGACACAGCCTGGAGGATACTGGCGGATGGTTTCGGCCCGTTCACATCGCCAGTTAAGTCCACTTCTTCTCGGTATCCTCGACCTTCCTGGTCGGGCCATCGCGCACGACGCCCCGACCGGGAGGAAGCCTCCTTGGGCCTGTTGCAGCAAAATGGACTATGATGGGGTACGGTCGTCGGTCGTACTGGAAGAGGAGCAAGGAGTAGATGGCTATCGCGACACGATCCCGGTCGGAGGCAGCGCGCTGTCCTGACGGGTGGAACGCTCATTCCCGCTACCCCCGGCGATGTGCCATGCCCTCGACTAACCGCCCCAGTCCTTTGCATCGCTAGACAGATGCTTGCGTAGAATAGTCTAATACGTTCAACGGCCTCATTCTTCTCCAGCCTGCCACGATCTCAGTGTTTTTCGAATGGGTAGGCCATCCATGAACCAAAGGAGAAGAATATGACAAGTGAAGTAGCAAGCAAGGGGTTGGAATGGACCAACCTTATTCTGGGCGCTTGCCTGACCGGCGCTGCCTTCAAGTTCGCCGAGTTGCCCCTCGCGGCTTGGAACGCGGGGATTATTGGCTCGCTGATTGTATGCTGCTCTGCCGTGGCGCTCTATCGCTACGGCGATTGGGCCGAATGGTCCAATCTCACATTGGGGGGCTGGGCAGTGGTCGCTCCATTCCTGCTCGGCTTCCGGTCGGCGCAGGGACCGATGTGGACGCATGTTGTGATCGGGCTTTGCGTTGCCACCATCGCCGTCATGCAGCTTTCGGCAAGTCGCAAGTCCGCGAGCTCGTCCTCCAGCGGTAGGTCCGAAGCCCGCAGATAATGTGGTCCAAACCGTGACCACCGAGGACGGACTCGCGGAGTTGCTGCGGCCGTCCTCGGGAAGCGGTTGGCTGAAATGATGGGCGACAAGCCACCGCGCGTCGTGGCCGTAGGGCCTGCGATGCCAGTTGGCGGAGCGGCGTATCCAGGGATTGCTGCTGCCGAAGTGTCGGAAATCCTGGACGATCGGATAATGCTCCCTAGCCCTGCGTCTGATCGACCCCAGCCCTGAGACTTGGCGGGCACGCCTCTCAATCCGTCTCGTCTCATGGATTTCCATGAGATGCGGCCGAAGTACGCTGAGGCTACGGTGGGGCGTGAATTCGCCAGCCCAGATCCAGACGCCCGGGACAAGTGCTATACCCAGCACTGACAGTTCCCATGCCTTACCTGTGCTGGAGGAGCAGCAAATGATGCACGTCTGGTCGCACCGCCCCCAATTGGTGCACCTGGGGCTTTTTTTCGCTGCATATGTCCTGGGCTGCGGATTCGCCCAGTTGCTCGCAATCGTGCCTGGGACAGGTATTTCCATCTGGCCCCCGAGTGGGCTTTTCATCGCCACCCTGGTCCTCGCCTCCAGGCCAAGTTGGCCGTGGTGGGTAGCGACTGGCTGTCTGGCCGAACTGTTCAGCAATTTCCTGTGGTTTCACAGTCCGCTGCCTGCTGCCTTCCTGATCTTTGCCGGCAACGCTCTTGAGGCGGTTGTCGGCGCATGGCTCGTGAACCTGACTTGCAGGCGGCCGGTCCGGCTGGAGACCCTGCAGGAAGTTCTCGCATTCGTAATATTGGCCGCCGGGGTAGCACCTGTCGCAAGCGCAACGGTCGGAAGCGCCACCCTTGCGTGGTTTGGCATGCAATCGCAAACCTTCACGGCTGCCTGGCCGTTGTTCTGGATCGGCGACGCGACAGGGGTCCTGATCGTGGCGCCGCTGGCACTGGTCGTGTTCCACAACTGGCGTGACGTGACCCAGATATCAAAGGCTCGGTGGATCGAAGTTTGCGTCCTGGGGTTGTTCTTTTTGGGCGTTGCCACTCTTTCTCTCAGCGGTTACCTGCCCTTCGCCTACATAATCATGCCGCCTCTTCTTTGGGCCGCGGTGCGCTTCGAGTTCAAGGGCGCAGCCGTCGCCTTGGTCCTCCTCGCGCTGATCACGGCGGTATTCACGATATCCGGTGCCAGCCAATTCGCCGGCGATCCCGAATCGCTGAAGCAGAAGCACATCATGCTTCAGTTGTTTCTGGCCATTTCGGCATTCTCGGCGCTCATCGTTGCCGCAATATCCAGGCAGCACCAGCTGGCCCTGCGCACATTGCGCCAAAGCGAAGGCCAACTTCAGCGGATGATCGATGCACTCCCGGTCCGGGTGTGGAGCGCGACGTTGACGGGCCAGCCGTTGTACTTCAACAAGCGATACCAGGACCACTTCCGCGCCGTTATCCCGAACTTCGATCCTCTCCAGCCTCCGCGCATCGAGACATTGGTGCAGGAACTGACTCATCCGGAGGACGCTGCCGAGGTTCAGCGGACGATGCAGAACTGCTTCGCAACCGGTAACGCCTCCTCGATGCGGTTTCGTTGGCGCGAGAAGGACGGCGACTACCGTTGGGCGGAATGCCGGGTAGCACCACGGCATGACGATGACGGAGAAGTTGCCGAATGGTACGGCGTTTCTCTCGACATCGACGACGAGGTGCGCGCGCAGGCGGCGCTGCGTGAGCGTGAGCGAGAGCTATCACTGCTGGTCGACATGGTCCCGGTCAACATTGGCCGCATGGCGCCTGACGGCGAACCGACTTTCTTCAGCAAACGCACGCTGGAATCTATCGGCGTGGACAACGTTGCGGCTTTGGATCGGAAAGGGATGAGCCGCGTGGCAGCTATGATAGGGGCAACCGTCCATCCGGAGGATGGACCCCGCATGAGGGAGGTACTTGGCCACGCCCTCGCAACCGGCGAACCCTACACCATGAAGTATCGCCGCCGCCGCGCAGATGGCGTGTACCGCTGGATGGAGGGCCGCGCAGAGCCGTTGCGCAATCAAACGGGAACGATCGTGCAATGGTACGTGGCTGCCATGGATATCGACGATGAGGTGCGCGCTCAGGAGGCATTGCGCGACCGGGAGCGAGAGCTTGCGCAACTCGTGGATATGGTTCCGAGCATGCTTTGGCGGTTGAGTTCGGAGGGCGAGCCGACCTTCTTCAACAAGCGCCTGATGAATTTTCTCGGCCTGGACATAGCAGATGCAGACAAGCCTGGGATGATCCGGCTGTCTGATGTCATAGAGACGGCCGTCCATCCCGATGATGCCGCAGGCCTGACGGAAGCACTCAACCATTGCTTCGTCACTGGCGAGCGCTTCTTCAGGAAGTATCGCCTGCGGCGTGCGGATGGCGCCTACCGCTGGGTGGAGGGCAGCGCGGAGCCGCTACGAGATGAGAGCGGACGCATCCTCGAGTGGTACGGGCTCACGCATGACGTCCACGATCAGCTGCTTGTCGAGGAGGCGCTTCGCCGGAGCGAGCGACAGCTGCAGCAGCTCATTGACACCGTGCCAGTTCAGATGTGGTGCGTCTCGCCGAGCGGGGAGCCAGCCTACATCAACAAAACCATGGTGGATTATATCGGTCTGAAGCTGGAAGATTTTGATGCCGAGGGCGGATTGCCAAGTGCAATCGAAACGATCGTCCATCCAGATGACAAGGCCGCGTTGCTGGGCGCCTTGACCCATTCCTTCAGAACGGGTGAACCGTTCGAGCTGAAGTTTCGCAACCGCCGATGGGATGGCTCATACCGATGGACGGAGGGCCACGCGGATCCACTCCGCGATGAGAGCGGTCGCATTATCCGGTGGTACGGCGCCAACCTTGATATCCACGATCATGTGACATCTCAGGAGGCATTGCTCGAGAGAGAACGCTTCCTCTGGCAGCTCGTCGAAACGCTGCCGGCGATGATTGATTGCGCCGCGCCGGATGGCGAACCGGTTTATCGCAGTCAGCAGCTGCGCGAATTTCTCGGATACGACCTTGAAGAATTGGACGGGACAGGAAAGACCCGGCTGGCCGGCACACTCGACGCCGGCGTTCATCCCGACGATGTGGCGGGGGTCAAGGAGAGATACGCCCATTCGCTAGCCACCGGCGAGCCTTATGCGCGAAGGCATCGTCTGCGGCGTTTCGATGGCGAATATCACTGGGTCGAGACGCGCGCCGCGCCGATGCGAAACGCCGGAGGCGCCATTGTGCAGTGGAACGTGATTTGCCTGGACATCGACGGCGAGGTCCGGATGCAGGAACAGCTGCGTCTTGCCCAGGAGAACCTTGCGCGTCAGAGCCAAGCGGCCAGCCTGGCCGAACTCTCAGCGTCGATCGCGCATGAGGTCAACCAGCCCTTGGCGGCCGTTGTGGCAAACTCGCATGCATGCCAGCGCTGGCTCACGGCCGACCCCCCGAATATTGAGCGCGCCAAGAAAACGGTGGAGCGCGTCATCCGGGATGCCAACGCAGCGGCGGATGTCGTCAGCCACATCAGAGCCTTGTTCAAACAATCCGTGGAAACGCAGAGGACCGACACAACGCTGTCCAGCGTTATTGCCGAGGCGCTGGATCTCATGGCGGAGGAGGCGGGGCGGCGTCGTGTCCGCATCAATACGGACGTCGAACACGATCTTCCGCATTTGCTGCTCGATCGCGTCCAGATCCAGCAGGTCCTGGTCAACCTCATTCGCAACGGCATGGATGCGATGGACTCAATTGCGGGCGAGAGATCCGTTGGGGTGCGCGTGCGCCGACTGGACAATGTGGTTCAGACGGAGATCAGCGATCGCGGGCAAGGCGTCGAGTTTCCGGAAAGAATATTCGAGCCGTTTTTCACCACGAAAGGGCACGGGATGGGCATGGGGCTGGCCATCTGCCGTTCGATTGTCGAATCGCATGGCGGCCGACTGTGGGTGGAGGCGAACGAACCGCGCGGAACGACGTTCCTCTTCACGTTGCCGGCTACAGCGGTAGCGGCGCCATGACGATTGAAGATCATATTGTCTACATCGTCGATGACGACGAACGCATTCGCGAGGCGCTCAGCGAACTCCTGGCATCACACGACATGCGGGCTGTCGCGTTCGCGTCGGCCGGCGACTATGTCGGCATGGACAAGCCGGATCTGCCGTCCTGTCTCATCCTGGATGTCGAGTTGCCGGATATCAACGGCCTCGATCTGCAGAGGCAGATCGCCGCAGGAGATCATCCGCCGATCGTTTTCATAACGGGGCATGGCGACATCCCCTCATCCGTGCGCGCGATCAAGCACGGCGCCGTGGACTTCCTGACCAAGCCTTTCAGCGATGCGGATCTCATGGCTGCGATCCACGCGGCGATTGCGCAGGATCACGCAAGTAGGTCGGAGCGCGGCAAGCTTGGCGTGCTGAAGCAACGCTATCTCGACCTGACACCGCGCGAACGCGAGGTGCTGACGCTGGTGGTGAGCGGCCTGCTCAACAAGCAGGCCGCTGCTGAACTGGGGATCAGCGAGGTCACGCTGGAAATCCATAGAAGGAACGTGATGCAGAAAATGATGGCGGCATCGCTTGCCGATCTCGTGCGCATCGCGGAGCGACTGGAAATACCGATCACCCACTCGCGCCGGGCGGGGAGGAGCTCAGCGTGAGCAACGTGAGGCCTATTGTGGCGGTTGTCGACGACGATCCACGACTGCTCGAGTCGCTGGAGGAGCTTCTGGAGTCCGCCGGCTACGCAGTCCGCAGCTTCTCATCGGCGCGACAGCTGCTCATCAGCGGGCTGTCGGGCCTGGATGTGCTCATCACCGACATCGGGATGCTTGGCATGAATGGCTTTGAACTTCGTGACCTGGTGAAGAGGACGCGTCCGGAGCTGCCGGTATTCTTCATCACAGGCCGCCATGAGATAGCCGATCAGGAACGGGCGCAGGGCGTCAGCGGATTTTTCCGCAAGCCATTCGACGCTCAGGCCCTGCTCGCCGCGGTCGGCGACGTTTTGCGCAATCAAAAAGTGGAGGATTGATCATGACAGGTGAGCAGCCGCTCGCGCGGAGATCGGCACCGCTCTCACCACAGCGAGAAGCAGAGGAGCCGCTTGTCATCATTGTCGACGACGATGCGTCCGTTCGCGAAGCGCTGTCCGAGTTGATCCTGTCGGCGGGCTTCCAGTCGATCTGCTTTGCCTCGACCCGCGAATTCCTCGACGCCGACGTATTGGACACCCCTGGCTGCCTGGTCCTCGACGTGCGCATGCCAGGCGCAAGCGGTCTCGACCTGCAGGATCGTCTGGCAAAAAGCGGCAACCCCAAGCCGATCATCTTCCTGACCGGGCATGGCGATATTCCAATGACTGTCCAGGCGATGAAGGCCGGCGCCGTCGACTTTCTTACCAAGCCAGCACGCGATCAAACCCTGCTTGACGCGGTGGTTGCCGGGATTGCCATGGACAGGGCTCGGCGGGCGGCTGCCGTGGTTGTCAAGCGCAATACCGAACGGCTTGAGACGCTCACACCACGCGAACGTCAAGTTCTGCACGAAGTCGCGCGGGGGCGTGTCAACAAGCAGATCGCATTCGACCTCGGCATCAGCGAGATCACCGTCAAGCTCCACCGCGGCAATGTGATGCGTAAGATGGAGGTCGGATCCATCGGCGAGTTGATCCGGGCATGGGAAACATTACCTGCCGCGACACGCGATGCGGGCGCGGCCAAGCCTTCGGCTTGATCCCACGGCCGTGGATGTCCAAACGCGCGGGGAGGAACTCCTCCCCGGCGCCGGACTGGAAGGCTATTCGTCTGGCAGGGCGAACCAAATGCAGCCACTCCGCGAGGGCCTATTCGTCAAACGGCGCGTTCGCTACGGAGTCGACGGAAGAAGGCGCCTGGTATCCTGGCACGAAGCGTTCGCCGAAGTCTCGGGCGAAGTTGTCGTAGGTCGTTTCCGGGTGCGTCTGGGCAATATGACAGAAGCACCGCGTCATGCGCCGCTTCATCTCGAGCCGCGGGAATTCACCGACAATCCTGGCGATCTCCGCCGCAGGGATGGTCTCGTAGCTGAGCCCGACGACATCCAGGCAGACGCCGGCAGTACAAAGGGCCACCTCTGCCTCCTTGTAGAGGCCAATCGACGGGGTCGAGTTGAGGGCCACGCTGTCCCAGATGAGCTGAGCTCGGCGCTCGTCCATCCCGGCTTGTCGTGAAAAGGTCCTTGCCAGATCCGCGCCTTCGACTTCGAAACGGCGGGGGCCGTCAAAACGCTCATTGAGCGTGATGTCGTGCAACAAGGTGCCGACTGCCACGACTTCCGCATCGTGGTCGATGTTGCGGAGCTGTCCAAGCCGTGCCGCAAACAACCAGGAGCGAACCACGTGATTGAACAGATAGGCCTCGCATTCTCTGCGCGCGTATTCGAGAGCCTTCTGCACGAGCGGGGTATCGGGCACCGCGACCCCTGCAAGTGTCCGGCTGGTGGTGGTTCCGTTCATCGTTGAATTGTCTCCTCAATAGATTCCGACGGGCTTCGCCGGCTCGCGCCGTCGCCGGTTTCAAGCGGCGGTGCGCATGCGATCCGCGGGGTGCTGCAGGCGAAAGCCGATCGCCAGCCTGTTCCAGGCGTTAATCGTAGCGATGCCGATCGATAGCGCGACGAGTTCATCTTCCGAGAAGGCCCTCCGGGCTTCCTCATAGGTGGCGTCGGGCGCATGGGTTTCCGAAATGCGCGTAAGAGCTTCTGCCCAGGCGAGCGCGGCCCGTTTACGTTCCGTGTAGAGGGCGGACTCGCGCCAGGCGTCGAGCAGCAGCAGCCGGTCGTCGGTCTCGCCCAGCTTGAGCGCGTCTTGCCGGTGCATGTGCAGGCAATCCGCGCAGCCGTTCATTTGCGACACCCGCAGCTTGACGAGTTCGAGCAGCTTCGGATCGAAGCTGCTCGCGAGCCAGCTCTCGATGGTGACGAGACCCTCGATGCCGCCGTTCTTGCGGGCCAGGAAATTCAGACGCTTGGTCATGTGACACTCCATGGGGTCGAATGACTATTTCATTTTCTCGCGGGTCGGCACCGGCGGCTGACGATCGCGGTCGGCTCGTCAGTCGTAAGCCGACGTTTCCAGAACGAGCGTGCGGGCCGGTATATCGACGCGCCGGGTGGCGGATGCTGGGTGTCGGATGCTGGGTGGCTATCCAGACACGAGAATACCTAGCGATAACCTACGCCGCTCACGTAGTTTAAGAGTAGTTGTTCCTGAACTTCTTCTTGCTTGAATAAAGCTTTCATCGCGTCTCGTACGTCCAATATGCCAACCGGCTTGGCACCGGCGTCGATCACGGGAATGTTTTGCAAGCTTCGTGTCGCCATGAGCTTGTACACCGCGTGAACATCGTCCCGGGGACCGCATGACACGACGGGACTGCTCATTAGGGCGCAGGCCGGCGGCGCCGGCGACGCCGGACTGGTGAGATGACGGACCAGGTCGGATTTGCTCAGCACGCCTGCCGCTTTGCCATGTCCGTCGCAGACAACGACCAGGCCAATGCCAGGCTTCGACAGCGACTGGGCTGCGTCCTGGAGCGCGGCATCGACATCGACCACCGCCAGACGTGCGATGGTCAACGCGTTGAGTTGTTCGATGTGCATCAGGTTCTCCGGCTACGAGCCGTCCTCGTTTTGACCTCACTTCTCGAATGTCGTCAGGTTGGTGTCGTTCGTGTCGACGACGAACACCGCCAGCAGCCGGGCAGGCTCGGTGGTGCTGGCATTTGCGCTGACGCCGTGATGATCACCGGGGAATTCCGACCAACTGTCGCCCACGCGATAGATGGTCTCCGGTCCATTGTTGACCTGGCTGCGGATCGCGCCTTCGAGGACCGTGGCGAAGATGAAGGCGGACTTTGCGTGAACATGTGGCGGGGAATTGCCGCCTGGCCCATATTCGACGAGCACGGCACGCATGGACTTGCCAGGCACGGTCGGGATTTCGTGGTCGTAGACCATGGTGACCTTGGCGCCCGACGGATCGTCGGCCAGGGCTCCGGTAGCGAAAAAGCCTGCAAGTGCGGCAGTGCACAGAATGGTCCTGATCATTGTCTTGGCTCCTGTTTTGGATCAGATGGAGGGGATCGCCGACCGATGGGAGGGGCGGCCGGCGATCGGGCTCTTGCCGGGGGAGGCGGCGCGAGCCTAAGACCTGATGAAGGCGAGCAGTTCGGCGTTGACCTGGTCCTGATGCGTGGCGGTGATGCCGTGGGGCGCGCCCGGATAGTAGATTTCCTTGGCGCCCTTGATCAGCTTTGCCGACTTCCGCGCCGAGTCCTTGACCGGCACGATCTGATCGTCTTCCCCGTGCAACACCAGCGTTGGGACATCGAATTTCTTGAGGTCTTCGGTGAAGTCAGTCTCCGAGAATGCTTTGACGCTCTCGTAGGCGTTCTTTGCGCCGGCCTGCATGCTCCACAGCCAGAACTGGTCCAGCGTGCCCTGCGAGACCTTGGCGCCCGGCCGGTTGGCGCCGTAGAACGCGAGCGCCAGGTCCTTGTAGTATTGCGACCGATCGCCGGCGACGCCGGCACGGATGCCGTCGAAGACTTCCATCGGCAGGCCTTCAGGATTTGCCTCGGACTTCAGCATGATCGGCGGGACGGCGGCGATGAGAACCGCCTTGGCGACCCGGCCGGTTCCGTGGCGGCCGATGTAGCGGGCGACCTCGCCGCCGCCAGTGGAGTGACCCACGAGCGTTGCGTCTTTGAGGTCTAGCGCTTCGATGACGGCAGCGAGATCATCGGCATAGCCGTTCATGTCGTTGCCCGAGGAAGTCTGGCTCGACCGGCCGTGCCCGCGCCGGTCGTGTGCGACGACACGGAAACCGTTCTGCGCGAGGAAGAGCATCTGGCCATCCCAGGCGTCGGCATTCAGTGGCCAGCCGTGAGAGAAGGTGATGACCGGGCCTGTGCCCCAGTCCTTGTAGTAGATTTCGGTGCCGTCCTTGGTCGTGATTATGCTCATGCTTGTTGCTCCTTTGCTTGTCCTGGAAGATGAAATGCCTTGGCTTGGCTTCGCCTGAACGGGCGCGATCCGGCACATGCCGACCGCAACCGTGGCGGTAAGAGCGCCCAACAAAACATCGCGGCGTGATGCGCGGTGAACCAAACCGTCCTCGGTGTCGCCGACATCGCGAGGTTGATTTTCTTGATCATCCCGGAAGACCAGTTTGCCGTCACTTCTGCGGCCGCGCATGACGGCCGTTCTGTCGGCCTTTGCCATGTAGCGGCCATGAGCCAGAGTTTCGATGAAATACGAGGCCTGCCACGCTTCGATCCAAGGACCGGCAACATATGCTTCGTCATCGTAGACGTAGAAGCCAGTAAGGCCGTTGGAGATCGCTTGTGCTTTTACATGGTAGGTCATGTGAGTTGCCTTCTCTCGTCTATATCCTGGCGCCAAAAAGAGGGGAGGAGGGGTTGTTCTATGTTCGACCTTCTTCCCGTCTGATGTCGGCCCGCCATTGCGCGCCAGTCGCCGATCAGTGCCGCTGGAGTGAGGCGCCGAACCAATCTTCAAAGCGCTTGGCGCCGAGCCGCGGGTGATCGCCGGGGACGAGTGACCGATCATCCAGCTCAGTGCCGAAATAGGGGGCGTGGGGATCCGCATTCACCTTGCGCGGATCGTTCGTCGCCTTCAGGAACTGCGCGACAAGGTCGCTCATGCGGACCGGCGTGGGGCCGGCGATCTCGATCACGCCGTTGACGGGCGGCGAAAGCGCCACATCGGCCATGACATCAGCTACATCATCAGAGGCGATCGGCTGAAAATAGGCGGACGAAACTGTTGTAACATCTCCCACCGTTCCCGATTGCGCGATGCCGCCCAGGAATTCGAAAAATTGCGTCGAATGGACGATGGTGAAGGGTATCCCCGAGTCCCAGATCAGTCTCTCCTGGGCCATTTTGGCGCGCATGTATCCGCTCTTGGGTAGGCGCTCGGCGCCCACGATAGAGAGCGCGATATGGTGTTTCACGCCGGCCCACCTTTCTGCGTGGAGCAGATTTCGCCCGGAGGTCTCGAAAAACTCCAGGACGGCCTTGTCCTCAAATGATGGCGAATTCGCCAGATCAATGACGACCTGCGCTCCCGAAAGAGCTTCGGTCAATCCTTCGCCTGTGATCGTATTGACACCCGAGTTCGGCGACGCAGCGAGCACTTGATGGCCCTTCTTGCGTAGCCTCTCGACCGTCTTCGAACCGATGAGTCCGGTGCCGCCTATCACGACGATTTTCATGGTCGATCCTCCTTGTTCGCATTCCAGGGATTGTGTTGTCGGATTGAGCGGCCATCAGGCCGACACGTCACTCTGTCTTCGCTGTAGACAATGCGACGGAGCCGCCTGCCAAACTATCGAACGGAAGCATTTGTCATGCGATGCGAAGGTCTAGGACCGATGCGTCGATTGGCGGGGGATTATAGTCAAGATGTGACGGACGGCAGGTGCACGTGCACGGGTCGACCCGGCTGTCGGAATACACCGTCGACCCTTGCGCATACAACGAACCCGGTACCCGGCAATCGTATGCTGTGCCACTCTAGCCGGCTGGAGGCGTCGGACTGACCCTCGATCCAATCGACTGCGCATGGTCCGCCCACATAGCGTTCGCCAAAAGCAGGGCCTGCTAGGCGCCCAATGACCGGGGAGGACGCAAATTGTCACACTCAGAAGGGACACAAGGCACAGTCGGCGACGATGGCCAGGGCGGGGGCACGGGCACGGTTGTACGCGCCCGACATACGGAGCAGCCGACCGCCGGCATCGTTCATGACCTGGGCAATCTCATCCAGGTTGCGTCATCCGCGTTGAACCGCGTTGCACGGGATCCCAGCGTCTCAACGGCTCCGGCCCTCGAGCCTGTGATCGCCAGCGCCAGGACGGCGCTGCAACGCGCCGGCGCGCTCGTCCGGCAGACGATCGGCAAAGCCGCCGAGGCGCCTCGAGATATCGAACATACAGACTTGTGCAGCTGCCTGGCTGAGGTCGAGGCTCTCATCCGAAGCGCATGGGAGTCGCACATCCGGCTCGAGGTCCGCGTCGGATCGGATTTGCTTGCCGCAAAATGCGATCGCCTGGGCCTACAGAACGCGATCCTCAATCTCGTGTTCAACGCGCGCGACGCAATACCTGACGGCGGCTCGATCTCGATAGACGCCGCAATGGCGGGTCACGGCCGCGCCGCTCTTATCGAGGTACGCATCGCAGACAACGGTATCGGCATGACCCAGGAAACCATGGCCCGCGCCTTCGATCCTTTCTTCACCACCAAGTGCTCGGGGCTGGGCGGTATCGGCTTGCCGATGGTGAAGCATTTCGCCGAGCAGCACGACGGAAGTGTCGAAATCGACAGCGCACTCGGGTCCGGCACAACCGTGATCTTGCGATTACCTGCGGCTCTCCGGTGATCTGAATGCCCAAGAGCTGGCCTTCCTGCTGCGCGGAATTTCGGTGGCGTGTGTTTATCCAGGTACTCGTCTCATCGACTTCGCAGGACGAATTGCGTGCACCTTCGCGAGATTGGCCGGGTGGATGATCTCACCCTCGATGGGGCAACCCCGGTACGAGGATACGGCCCCACACCGGCAAGCTGGGAACGACTGTTTCGATGCCTGCCACGACAGTCCGTAGAAGGTCATACCTTTCTGTCCTTGTGCACACCGGCTGCTCGAACACGCTTGAACGGGACGCTGCGAAAGACCGTCTCAATGGCTTTGAGTAGGGCGGAGCTCGAGGTCGCGTGCTGCTGTCCAGATTTGCGGTTTTCATCCAAGGTCGACATTCCGGTTGCCAGGATAGCTGCCAGGTCCTCGGCCATTTCGGGCCGGTCGAGCAGCAACGGAGCGAAGCTCGCCTGGTCTATCTCGTAGACGACGACGTGGGTCATTGCCTGCAATGTCGACTTCTCGCCCAAGCCGACGAGCAAGCCGGTTTCTCCGAAGAAATCGCCGGGCGCCAAGTGGCCGACTTCCTCGAGGCGAGCATGGTCTTCGCGTTGTCGAACGATGACTCCGGTCTGGACGATCATGAGAGATGGCAGCATCTCCCCCTGTCGCGCGATGATGTCGCCCTTGCGGTAAGTGCGCACGGAAGCCGTGGCTGCAAGAGTCTCCTGCTCGTCCTCCGTCAGCGCCGAGAATATAGGTATGGCCCTGATAAGTTCGATAGGGGTGACGGGCGGGGGAAGAGCCGTCTGTTCGGTCGATATAGCGGACATCAAAATCGAAGAGGAGGGCTCGGCCAGCAGCAACCCTGTGGATTTCACATGGCGATAGACGAGATCGATGATTTCATTCCTCGCCGGGACACGTCGATGGACATCTGCAACATAGAAGAGCAACTCGACCTCGATCGCCCTTGCATCCAGGCTCTTGATCGCAACCAACGGCGGCGGTTCCTTCAGGATGGAGTTGCAGCTGAGCAAGGCCATGCGCATCACATCCGCGACAATCGCCGGCATCTTCGTCGGTGCCAGTCTTACTGAGAGCGAAAGTCCATGGTTCTCGCCCGGGCTGCTCACATTGGTCAGGCCAAGTTTGGCCAGGAAGCTGTTCGGGAGTACGACAATGTTGTGGGCCCAAGTGAGCAGGTGGGTCGACCGCCAGTTTGTCTCAACAACACGACCTTCGGTACCGTCGCTGAGCACGATCCAATCGCCGAGCACGTAGGGGCGACCAAGGGTTAGTGCGACGCCTGAGAATAGATCGCTCAGCGTATTCTGAAGCGCCAAGCCCAGCATGATGGCAAAGACGCCCGATGTGGCGATGAGCGTCCCGACGGGAACGGCGAAGACGAAAGCGAGGATCGACAGCAACGTACTAACGTAGACGACGCCGACGACGAGCTCCTGCAAAAGGCGCGCCTCACGCGGCTTTCCCTCGAAGACAAGGAAGATGCGGACAAAGCCGATCAATGCCCAGGCGAAATGAAGCCACCATAGTACTTTGGCCGATCCGATGAGGACCGCTTCAGGCGTTGCCACATCGCCCCGTGCCGGCTCGTAGGGAACGACAGTGCCGTCCAGGAGCAGGACCGACATCACAAGGAAGAAGGCGATCTGAACGACCAGTCGTGCGTTAGCCAACCGCCTCGGAATCAGGTGCCACACGACAATTCCGGCAAGGCCAACCAGCACGATGTAGAGAAGGGGGGAATTCCACAAGGTCATGACTGCCGCGTCGGCCATCGTGGGTCACCCGCCTATTTCGGCTCTGGATGGGGTTGATGGCCGGTATCTCGCCGGGCGCCGGGATTTGACGCTGCCTTATTCCTCTCTAGGACTGCTTCGGTTATCGAGTTGGGCAGGCGCCGCGGCGTCTCGAGGTATCCGAGTAGCGGCATGGCGACGACGAAGAACGCCAAATAGTAGAGGGTCGCCAATTGGGACATCGTGACATAGGCGCCTTCTGCAGGCTGCGAGCCGAGCCAGCCGAGAAAGAGGGCGTTGGCCACGAACAGCCAGAAGAAGAACCTGTACCAGGGCCTGAAAACCGCCGACCGCACCTTTGAGGTGTCGAGCCACGGCACAAAGAATAGAACGGCGATTGAGCTGAACATCGCGAGCACGCCGCCAAGTTTGGAATTGATCGGTCCGACATTGAAGGTGATGGCGCGCAGGATCGCGTAGAACGGCAGGAAATACCATTCCGGCACGATGTGAGCAGGCGTTTTCAGCGGATTTGCGATGGTGTAGTTGTCGGGATGACCGAGAAAATTTGGCAGATAGAAGACGAAGTAGGCAAAGAAGAACAGGAACACGATAATGCCGAACGCGTCCTTCACGGTAGCGTAGGGCGTGAAGTCCACAACGTCGGTCTTTGATTTCACCTCAATGCCGGTGGGATTGTTCTGGCCAACCACGTGAAGCGCCCAGATGTGCAATGTCACCACGCCGACCAGTAAAAACGGTAGCAGGTAATGCAGCGCAAAGAAGCGGTTCAGCGTTGGATTGCCGACTGCGTAGCCGCCGAGCAGCAATTGCTGGATCCAGTCGCCGACCAAGGGAATGGCGCTGAAGAAGCCGGTGATGACGGTGGCGCCCCAGTAACTCATCTGGCCCCAAGGCAGCACGTAGCCAATGAAGGCCGTCGCCATCATCACCAGCAGGTTGGTACAGCCGAGCACCCACAGAAGCTCTCGCGGTGATTTATACGACCCATAGTAGAGCCCGCGGCAAATGTGGATATAAACGGCGATGAAGAAGAACGAGGCGCCATTCGAATGCAGCGAGCGCAGTAGCCAGCCCGAATTCACGTCGCGCACGATCTTTTCGACCGAATCGAAGGCCAGCGTGGTGTTGGCCGCATAGTGCATGGCCAGCACGACGCCGGTCAGAATCTGCGCGGCCAGCATGATCGTGAGAATGCCGCCGAACGTATAAGCGTAGTTCAGGTTGCGAGGAACGGGGTAGACGATGAAGGAATCGTGCACCAACCGTGGCAGCGGAAGCCGGGCATCGAACCAGCGTTCGATACCGCTGTTGGGCTTGTAGGTCGAGTGTCCCTCACGCATCCAAATGTCCTCTGCCTCAGCCGATACGGATCTTGGTGTCGGTTATGAATTGGAACACCGGCACCCTGGAAAGTTGCTGCCATGGCGACGCCGGCACTCGAGTACCAAAGCCAACGGGCTTCGTTCATCGAGTTTTCCCCACTAGATAGAAATATGCCGGCCGTCGCGGGATGTGAGCTATCGTTCCGAGGGCGAGAGTATCCAGTACTTTCGTTTATGACCTTCGGGGCGAACGAGTCCCCCTGATCGCCATACCGCCGCTGCGGTCATCACTTTCAGTAAGGGTGATCACTCTGATCGTGCCTGTGGCTGTGGACCGCGGTGGCGCGCGCGGCATCGCAGGAAATTGATCAGTCGATGCAGCGGCCAGGAACTGGCGATTGAAGCTCTCGATATTCGATCATTGGGTGAAGCTGCACAGTCAACCCAATGAAGGCCTATCGTAGAACGGCAACTTCTTCGCATTATCCTGCCCGAACCGGACAGTCCGCTTTCGGCCCCAAACTGCCGTAGCTGAACTTGCACACAAGCAAACGATCAAAGCTTCGAATGGCGACGAAAACTCGAGTTTGGGCGGCGACCTTCTGATCCTGGTATCAGGTGCGTGCTCTGTACCGGATTCCGTTCTCGGGCAAGAATTCGATCCCGGCACTATCCAGGGTGCGCTTTATACTCACCAGATTGTTGGCAATCGGCATACGTGCGCCTCGCTCAAAGTCCGCAATCGTCTGCCGAGCCACATTTGCCGCTCTCGCCAATTCTTCTTGGCTCCACCCAAGCATCGCCCGAGCGCCACGACATTGTTCTACCGTCAGCGCACCGTCCATGCATACAATCCGATTGACGTCAATCAATTTGTATAAGATGATTCCTCATCGGCCGAGCTAAGCGCTGGAACGCATAGCCCGACCTGACCACACCAAGCTGTTAGGAGCTCGGATCATGGCTGATTCCGACAATACCATGACTCTACCTTTCGTCACCCGCAGGAAGGTAATCGCCGGCATGACAATTGCAATCGCTGGATGGGAGATGCGCACACTTGCCAGCGACGCAGCAGCTGTCCCCTTCGATCCCGCGCTGGCAGTTTGGCTAGAATGGCGCGAAGCTCGCGAAGTTAGCCAGCGCCTCTGTGATAAGAGTGCGCAGCTAGAGCGCACGCTGGTCGAGACCGTCGGCTTCCCGTGTGCGACCGTCAGGTTGCCCGGTGGCGAGGACGTGACACTTCATTCCATCAGAGCACTTCACGAGGCGCTTGGTGCTGGTGCTGATACCGCCGAAGAACTCGCGACGGCAGAAGCCCATTTTGCGGCCCATCAGGCCCGCTGGGATGCCGCCGACCGACGAGTTGGCTTTTCGGGCGTTGCAGGCGCTGAAATGAAGGCAGGCGAACGAGCCGAAGCTCTGCTCGAAGCCTTGGCTGCGACACCTGCCACCTCTCTTACCGGCGTGGCGGCTAAGCTGAATGCGGTGCTTCTTGAAAGTGAGGTGCGGGAGGGCGGCGCCGAGTTTCCTTGGCCGCAGATCCGTTCGGCTTTCCAGGATATTATGCGAATCGGCCGGCAGAGAGAAACCCCCGGCACTCCCAGCGACGCGCCATCTCGCGCCGGTAGGCCGAAGTGAGCAACTGCGCAGTGTGCCCGACGCGGTTGCAGGTCTGTCAAGTCTTGAGGTCTTCCGGAGCAGCGCCAGGTCGTCACAGCCGGGATTGTCGCCTACCGGACGAACCGTCTGCCGCCAATATGCACTTCTCGGCGACGCGCTGTCGTTTGCTTTTTTGGCCAGCACTCTTCGGCTGTAGCCGGACGTCCGCTTCTAGCAGGTCAGATAATGCCTTGAACCGGCTAGTAATTCGCCTTTCGAGAGCGACAATGGCGGAATGTCCGCTAAAGCCTATCAGCTTCGCAAAACAACGGAGTTCTCCGGTCTATTCGACTATCTGGCATCTGACCGCTTTCGAATGTCCAAGGACGCGCAACGGTGCAGCGAGGGCTCGCAACCGGAAATCATTGACGACTGGCCCGAACGCATTCCCGTTTCAAAGCGAGAGTTGGACTTGTTCGAGGTTCACTGCTCCGATCTACTTGATGAGATTTTTGGAGCCAGAAGCTGACAGAACGAGAGGAGGCCGTTCATGAATGCCAGCGCAAACTCTGCCTTGGCCACGTCCGGTCGAGCCGCACTTTATCTCCGCGTATCGACGGGCCGCCAGGCAGAGCACGATCTTTCAATCCCCGATCAGCGTCGTCAGTTACAGGCTTATTGTCACGCGAAGGGACTATCTGTGGCGATGGAATTCGTTGAGCCGGGTGCATCGGCGACCGACGACAAGCGGCCCGAATTCCAGGAAATGATGGACGCGGCGTCGCAACACCCAGCACCCTTCGACACTATCGTCGTCCACTCGTTCTCGCGATTCTTTCGAGATCAGTTCCAACTCGAATTCTACGTCCGACGGTTGGCAAAGAACGGAGTGCGGCTGACGTCGATCACGCAGGACCTCGGCGACGATCCAATGAGCACAATGATGCGCCAGATCATGGCGCTATTCGATGAATATCAGTCCAAAGAGAATGCGAAACACACGTTACGTGCCATGCGGGAAAACGCCCGGCAGGGCTATTGGAATGGTTCCCGACCGCCCTACGGCTACCGGATCGTGGCCGCCGAGCAGCGTGGCGCCCGGACCAAAAAGAAAATCGAACCTGACCCCCTGACCGCCGACAATGTCCGGTTGATGTTCCGTTTAGCGCGTGCCGGCGACAGCCATAACGGTCCGATGGGGGTTCGTCAGATCGCTAGCTATCTGAACAATCGCGGGATTCGGACACAAACCGGAGGGCGGTGGGGTCTGGGCGGAGTTCATCAGGTCCTTACGCGCATGACCTACATCGGGCGACATCGCTTCAACGTCAGCGGAAAACGAAAGGGCGTTGAGAAGGCTGCTGAAGATATTGTCGAAGTTGCTGTGAAACCCATCATCGAGGAGCATGAATTCAATACGGTTCAGGATCTTCTTAAGTCGCGAAGCCCTCAGTTGCGGCCACCTCGGTTCGTGAGCAGCCCGATGCTCTTGGGGGGTGTGGTGTTCTGCGAGGATTGTGGGGGCGCGATGACCCTGCGTACTTCCGGAAAAGGGAAACAATATCGATATTACACCTGCAGTACGGCGGCCCGGCAAGGCCCCAGCGGCTGTAAGGGTCGAACAATGCCGATGGAGAAGCTTAATAACTTGGTCGCGAGCTATGTTGAACGGCGACTGTTAAACCCAGACAGGCTTGAGGAACTGCTGTCCGGGCTGCTGCGACGGAGAGCCGAGCAAGACAATCGCGAGAAGGACCGGGTCGGTGATCTGAGGCGACAGGCGGCTGACGCCGAGGGGAAGCTTACACGGCTATACGAAGCGATCGAGGATGGTCTGGCTGATCTGTCTGATAGCAATCTCAAGACACGAATCTCGGAGTTGAAGAGAACACGAGATGCGGCCAACGCCGATGCCGAGCGGGCTGAAAGCCGAAAAATTCAAGCCGTTGAGATAACGCAAGAGGCGGTTGCACGGTTTGCCGAAGGAGCTAAGCGGAAACTTCGGGATGAGAACGGAAGCTTTAGGCGCCACCACCTGCAGACGCTGGTGCAGCGAGTTGACGTTGGAACCGATCGAATTTTGATCAAGGGATCGAAAGCGACACTCTTTCAAACGCTCATCGCGTCAAAGGGAACGCGTGGAGTGTGCACGGTTGGAAACGACGTTCGCAGTTTTGTACTGAAATGGCTCCCCGGGCCGGACAATTTTGTCAAATCGAACCTGGGAGAGCAGGGGCCTGAAAGCCATTATTTTTCAGTTGCTTAAGTCGGTCGCCTCTCTCGAGGTGCCACCTTGTTGGTGTACCTCTATGGGTAGCAGCGGTGTACCTTGCCGTCAATGAGAATGATGACGTCAATTCCGCCCGGTCGGTGAAACGTCACCTGGCATGGCGCGCGCTTCCCTGTGGCTGCTGTCACGACTGGTGGTTTAATGGGTGAATTTCTCAATGCGGGGGCACTCATCGGTGGCATAGATGTCGCGAGCTGCTTGTTTTGCCAATTCAAAGTCCGTGATTGCGGACCCTAAGCGTTCATGAATTTTGTCGCGAGCGCCGTCCACCGATCGCGCATAGTCATAGCCAAGAATGTAATCTCTGGTCTCGATCTCATACTGTTTGAACGCCATCCAACTGGCGGCCTCACCACCGGGACCTTCTTGCTTTCTCAATTCAAGCAAATCATTCAGATTTCTCTCTGCAAGCCGAAAAAACCGTCCAGAAGTGTCGTCGTCTCTAGCCAAAAACGCCAGCGCTGCGCATGACAACGCTCTCACTTGCATCTCGACCAACAGGTTGGTGTCTCCTTTCTCGGCCATACTTGGAGTGCAAGAGAAACAAGATAGCAAAACGGCTACGACTTTCTTCATCGAACAGCCCCCCTCGACAATGTTGAACACTGCACCCGGCGGGCTCAGCCGGCAAGTTCGGACGTGCTGGGCTGCGCCAAGACGCCGCCGAGGTCGCCCCTTAGATAGTCGCGGGGAAACCTTAGCGCCGCCCAGCGCAGCCTGTACGGGGTGGGAAAGATCAAATCAACTCGCTACGCTGCGCCCGCCTCAACGAACCTGACGGGCAACGCTGCGGCGATCTCCTCAGCCATTCCCGGCAACAGCCGTTCGAGGGCCTGCCGGGTTCGACAATAGAATTGTGGTCGCCATGAGGGATGCCCGCCACGCCTTCCTGACCTGTTCTGAATGATCCACTGGATTTGGTTGCGACACTTGATGATCCGGATCGCCCTGGCCTCGCTGAAGTCCCACCTCAGGACCACGCGGGAATAGTTGTCTGCCTCCTCGCAAGCCGGGTTAAGAGCGCGCGGGGTTTTGGTTCTGCTCATTGTCTGAATTACCTTCCTGTTGATGATGATGTTTCCCGGGTCGCCGGGGCTGCGCTGAACGCGGTGAAGCAATCCGGGCGCACAATGTGCCTCCAGATCAAAGCGCCGCTGGGCGCACGGTGTTTGGGGTGAGTGGGGTAGAGCCCGAAGGGGGCTTTGAGCTTGGGGCAATGGTTCACCGGGATGGCGACCTGACCCCCTTCGGGAATGGTGGTGAGTGGTCCTCGGCCACGAATGGCCTGCGGGTGGTGCTGCTATATGCCTAGGTCGAGACGCATCTTAGACACCTCGACGCAGTGCTGGTGGAAGATCGAGAAATCACCCTTCAACGCCGCCTTGCGGAACGTCGGAAGGTCCTGCTCGTCAACGTGATCCATCCATGTGGCATGGTCGATCCCGTATTGGCTGAACACATCTCGATTGAGAGTTGCGATGAAGCCAGCCTCGACAACCATAGCCTGCGCCTCAGTGATCCCGAACTGCTCCCCGACAGGGATTTCTCCAAGGTCGACGAAAGCATCTGCAAGGAACTTCTGCTGGTCCTCGGTGTGGGTCTCCCGAAGGTTATCTAGGGTTTCGTTGGTCTTCGATTGAAGCTCCTCCACGTCCATGGCCTTCAGCTCGGCGTCAAGGGCTTCGAGGTCAGCGGCTTCGGGGTCAGCGATGGCGTCTTGGTCGTCTTTGATCTCGTAGTCTTCCGGGTTCAGGTTATCGAGGTCAATTTCGTCATCACCCCAATCCGACACCTCCGAAGGGATTTCTCCCTCCGAAGGCTGTTCAAGGTCGGACTGGGTTACCGAAAACGGTAGCCGTATGGTCTCAGGGCTTCGTCAAGTCCTGCACCGTAGTCGTTGGCACTAATCTCGCCGCGTTCGTACATCTCACGGGCCTGTTTGGGGCCTAGCTGGATGCCACCAACCGTCACCGGGATGGTGTCGACAAGAGCCCTAGGCGGCACTGCAAATGCACTGCTGTCACTCTCAGGGGCCGGTGCGTTCAACTGCTCCACCTTGGTCACCCCGTTGCTGATCGAGACCCGCTGGCTGAGGGTTCCGCGCTGCTGCTGCTGATACCAAGCATTACCCGCAAGGGAGACCTCAGTTGCCGCTGCGACCTGTGCCCGCAACTTCGCCGCCTTCTCATCGTGAGCGGCCTTGGCTGAGGCGTGTTGAGCCCGCTCGACGAACTCACTCCGCTGCTCTGGGGTCATGTTGGCGAATGCCTGCTCGGTGGCTGACATCGGCTTATCGCTGTCTCTGCCGCTCATCTGGTCGTCGCTGTATCTATCGTTAGACATGGTTAGTTCCTTCAATGGTGATGGTCCCTGAGCGGAATGCTGCAAGGTTCTGTCGTGTCGGTCTGGTGATGGTTCTAGAGGGCCTCAGCGGCGCGGCTGAAGCCCGTAGCTGTGGATTGGTAGTGCTGGGGTGTCATCCACCGCTGGCGGCGCTACGGTAGGGCTTAGGCCGGCCGTGCGGGGCCGCATGTACAGTTCGGCCATTCGCCGCATCATGTTCCCGCCTTCAAGCTCGCGGTAGCCATAGACCGCATAGCATCGCCCAGCGACGATTAGGGCGTCAGGGATGCCGGACAGGCGGTCAAGCTCCGATGGCTGCCCCTCTTCCATTCTGCCCAGCGCCCCGATGATGGCGAGGGCCTGTTCTCGGGTCGGCCAATCCCCAAGGACGGGGAGAAACTGGCTCACTGGCCTTCCCTCTGGTGCTGGAGCCAAGGCGTCTTGCCGTGAGCCTTGGCGGTGCCGAAGCGGAAGAGGTGGTCGAGGTGTTCGCCCCCGTCTGCCCCATCCGAATACCGGCCAAAGTCTCGGTCGGCGTCCCACCTCCGACCAATCCAAGCCAACGCCTTCCGGCCTAGGTCAAACTCGTCACGCTTTCCTTGCCCCAGCCGCTTCCACGCAATCCGGGCGTAGTGGATGGTGACGCCCTTCTCGCGCCGCTTTTCACGTCGCTCTGCCGCTGCCTTGATGGAGTGGGTGCGGGCCTGCTTGGTCCGAAGCGACAGTTTGGTGTCGGGCACATTGCGATAGCCGGGGGCGTTGACGAGGTGCCGTTTCCAGTCTGTCCGGTCGCCTTGGGATGCCCTGAGGGCCGACTTGGCCTGCCGCTTGGCGGTGACTGTGGCCATGGTAAGGGCGCTGATGTCGTCGTCATGGACATCAGGTGTGGTTTCTCGCTCATGCAGGAATAGAGCCCTGTCGAACGGTCGTGCATCTTCGGTCATGTCATGCAGTTTCCTCTCGGGATTGTTGTTCGGTTGTCGCTTGGAAAAGGGGAGGCTGGCAGGGTCATTTTCAGCCGATGTAACGTCATGTGTAATAGATACCTTGTAACGACACTTAAGGTTCACCCTGAGGGTAACCCTGAGCCGGAGACATCAGAATGAGACCACCAGAAGAAAGAGGCGGAAGCCTCCCCCTAACATCCCACCTTCAGGTTCACTTCTGGCCATCGCTCTAAGAGGTTAGACCACGGAGCTGAGGTGTTCATCAGAAGGTAGCCTGAAGGCTGTGACATCAGAGGGAGGGACTTCCGTCCGCTCCTGTGTCTTATCAACCTGTTAGGTCGACCATATCGGGCTCATATGACACCTTGAGGTGACCCTTAGGTGTGACCCTGATGCGAGCTTGGGCTTTGCTGATCTGTTCAGTTCGATTGCCGACATAGTGAGAGACCATCCGAGTGGACGCTCCCGTGATCCTGCTCATGTCAGCCTGAGCGACATTCGGGAAATGGTCGAGAAGCCATCTGACCTGTCCCTCAGGGTCTAACTTGTGTCGGCGACCGACCATGAACTCGCGAAGCGCCACCTGAGCAGCAACCGCCACCGGACTGGACGTGATATCAGTCTTGATCGTCCGAACAGCATCTGCCCATCGCTGGTCGATCCATGCCTGCCCTTTGGGCGATATGACATCGAACGGACGGCCGACGATTGAGAAGATGCGTTTCCCCAGACCTGACCTGACTGACTTCGTGGTCAGCCGTCGACGAGTGGTCAGCTTTCTCTCAGCGAATGAGGCATGCTTGGGGGTGTGGTCTTCGGTCTCATTCTGAAGAATGCCCATACGAGACAGGACATCACGGACCTGATTGCGACCGACGCCCTTAGTCTCGCCGTACTCTGTGATGGTGATCCACGAGCCTATCGGTGCCTGGACGACTTCACCCGTGGTACTGTCGATGGCTTCTGAGGTGTATTCCAAGGGGTCCTTTCTGGGGTTGGTGCCTGTTGGCTTGGCTGTCGCTTCCGTAAAACATCCCCTCTGGCTTGCCTTGCGGTGCCGTTGGGGTCGACTTGGGGTACGGTGAAGGCTGGTGCGGCTGTCGCCACGAAACACATAGACGAGCAGACGAGCGCGTGGGGATTTCGGCTGCGTAGTGCTAGTGTGGCGGGTATGGGATCGATGCCCCATTTCGCCTCCGTAGTGCTAGTGGTCACCCTATCGGACTACGGGGAAATTCGGTTCGGTAGTGCTAGTGTAGTAGCTATGGGATTTCGGGGTGGTTTCGGCTCCGTAGTGCCAGTGGTGTCCCTATGAGATTGCGGGCCATTTCCGCATCATAGTGCTAGTGTGTACCCTATTGGATTATGGGGCGATATTGGCTTCGTAGTGCTAGTGGAGTACCTATGGGATTTCCGGCCATTTCGGCTTCATAGTCCCACGGTTGTCCCTATTCGGCTCCGTCGTGCCACGGTTCACCCTAACCCGCTGCAGCCAGCCCCAGCGCCCGATACACCGACGCCTTGGACAGCCCTGTGACCCTCATGATCTCAGGAACGGTCTTGCCATCGGCGCGCATGGCGACGATCTCCGCTGCCCTCTCCGGGGTCGCTTTGACCTTGCGGCCGAACTTGGTCCCTATGGCCTTGGCCTTGGCAATCCCATCCATCTGCCTCTCAGACCGAATGGCGGTCTCGAACTCAGCGAACACGGCCAGCATCTGCAGCATGGCGCGGCCTGCTGGGGTGGAGGTGTCAATCTGTTGGTCGAGGACCCTAAGAGCAACGCCGTCCTTCTCCAGACCCTTCACGATGTTGAGGAGGTCGGTTGCTGATCGCGCAAGCCGATCAATGCGGGTGATGATGAGCGTATCGCCCCGCCGCAGAGCCCGGAGACAGGCCTTTAACTCCGGCCTGCCTGTGTCCAGTCCCGACCGCTTCTCCTCAAACAGGTCCTTCGGCTCCACCCCAGCCGCGACCATCTTATCCCGTTGGACCTCAAGGGACTGGCCAACGGATGAAACCCGGATGTATGCGAGGTCGGTCATGTGCTGCGGTCTTTCCAATGCCTAGAGGTTGTGAGACTGCACCTATGAGACATGAAAAGAGGCGTGTCAATGCGCCGTCTCACAGTTTATACATTTTGAGACCCGCTGCCGACGCTCCTCCACCCCGCCCGCCCCATCGAGTCTCGTCATTTATGAGGCCTCAGTCACAGCGCTCGGCGCGACTGGGCGCAGCCTCCACAGGGCGAAGCGGTGCCGTCCAGAAGTCCTGAGGCTGGCCTGTGGTGGAACCGAAGGGGGTACGGGGGGCGGGTCGCGTGCTGGTTATCCGATCACCCGCGCGAACTTTTGTCTCAAATATTTCGGTGGGCGAGGTCGATCAGCTATCGGCAACGGCATGCACAAATACTAAGGGTCTCAAGGACTTGTTGAGGAGCTTCGTGATGGCACTCCCTCCTGTGGAAGGGGCTTTGTTTCGCCGAAACTATGTCAGGGAACCGGTTCCGTTGGCAGACAGTGCTCGGGCGCGGCAGCGCCTACTTGTGTTCTTTACAGATTTCTTAAGCCCAGATCAGCAGGCCAATTTCGTCACTGACGTCGAGCGGCAACTTGGCATCGAATATCCAAGGACCCTGAATGGCCGTCCCCTTCATCATAATTTTTGGAGGCAGGAAGGGATAATCGACGTACTGAGCGGGATAACCCTTGTTCTCAGGTTGGCGCAGTCGCGAGGACAACTGAACCAACAACGAGCACTTGCGGCCGCCCGTGGGATCATCGCTGAGGAGGGTCTTCACTACCGAATAGACGGCGCTCTCGGGGTGCACTATTTGGTGGACGAAGAGTTTGCGCGTGTTTCCGAAACTGCACTCGCAGGGCTTGGGCAGCCACGTTTTGCCGCCGCAAACCATGCTCTCGATGAGGCTCTTTCCCATTTGGACCCCGGTCGCCAAAGCGGCAAGGCCCTCATCAGGGGGGTATTTGAAGCCGTCGAAAGCGCATTCTTGGTGGTCATCAACCAACCAAAGGTCAACAGGCTGAATGCCCAATCAATTGATGCTCATCTCAAGCCGATCTTGCTGGCGAGGCATGCGGCCTATGGCGAGGCGCAGGACAAAGTTGATCGCGCCATGGAAATGTTCAAGGCCTGGGTTCATTCGGCTCACCCTTTCCGTCATGGCGCGCCCCTGGACCAAATTCACGAAGCTCCCATCGACTTGGCGATCATGTCTGCCACGCAAGGCATGGGGTTCCTGCGATACCTTGTAGTGCCCTAGATCGCGGGCGCCGCGCCAGCTTCACACCCTTGATCGGCAGGGCGGGGCGCCGGGGGCGAAGGCGCGCCCCCGCTCACCGACGCATAGGTCCCTGCGCACTATTCACACATTGCCGGCCGCCCAGTATTGTTAGGTAGGGCGCGGGGCAACCAAAATGGAGCCTGAGGACGATCTGAAGTCCCGTATCGAGGCTGCATTGGTTCGCGGCCACCTCAGCCAATGGCAGCGCCAATTCCTCCTCGACATGCGTGACCGATTGGTGAAGTACGGCGCGCGCACACGACTGAGCGCAAAGCAGTGGGCAAAGCTCTACGAGATCATCGGCCCCGCACCGCCAAGCACTTACCCACCGTCTCAATCGCACCCGCATAGAGTTCCATCGTCGCGTGGCTGGCGACCGCGCCGTTGGCGCAACCCACTCGCTCGCGAGGCACGGTACTTGGCGGGCAGGTTCGCGAGAACTTTCGGGATCGTGCTGGCACTGGTCGTTGGGTCCCTGATCTACTCTGTCGTCGTCAAGGGCGGGCGCGTCACTTGGCCCAGCATGCCAACTTTCGCCAGATCAGACGCAGCAGGGGACAGGGTGCCACTTGCCAGAACTGGGTTCACCATAACGGACGGCGATACCATTCGGCTCAACGGTGCCGCGAAGGGGACCCGGCTGGTCGGCTTCAATGCGCCCGAAAGCATTGAGCCAAGGTGCGACGCTGAGGGAGACCTTGGGCGTCGAGCGAAGGCGCGCCTCACAGAGCTGGTTGCTTCTGCAAAGCTCGAATTGAAAATGATCCCGTGTTCCTGTCCGGCTGGGACTGAAGGCACCAACAAGTGCAACTACGCGCGAAGCTGTGGCTACCTCTTTGCTGATGGCCGCGATGTTGGCGACATATTGGTGTCGGAGGGGCTGGCCGTTCCGTTTGTCTGCGGCTCCACGAGTTGTCCGTCGACGCCTCGTCCTTGGTGCGGATAGGGCACACCCAATCGGACCTTCTGCGACCTGAGGGTGCTGCGTTGTACTGAGCGGCTACTGCTCGTAGTTTGGCACACAGGTGAAGCGCGGCCGCGCGACCACCATCGGGCCGAAGGAGGTATCAAGATGAGGCGTTGGGCCTTGGCATTTCTTATCCTCTCCACAATCTCCACCACCCCCGCGCTGGCAGAGAAGGCCCTCTGCTCATTCTCCAGCCTTACCCAGACAGAGAGCTATCGAATTGAGGCCAACAAAGACGTGGTATCGGTCACATATCAGGGGACGAATAGGCTCGATAAGAAGACGCGCGAGGAGAAGGCAGAGGTTCTGAAGCATTGGTTCACAGGATTGGATGGAGGCGATGCCCTCGGCATTTCTTTCATCATGTTGCGATTTCCAAACTCAGACGGCACCCAGGCTCTACCAGCCATGATCGTAATTGACTGGACGACTTTGCGGTTTGGACACAGCTACCTGCCTTTGATGGCATTCATGACGGGTGACAAAGAGAAATTCCTTATCGCGAGGACCGACTACGGGTGCATTAGGCTCGATTGATAGCATCCATACGGCAAGGACAGCCCCACGTTCGGTCTCGCGTGCAAGGTTCAGCCAACCTGGCGAACGGCTCGGGGGCGCGTCACCGTTGGTCGAGGCGACGCCGTCTAGGCGTCCCTGAGGGTGGTGTGTAGTGGCGTCGAAGGCGGTACGGGGTAGTGGCGCGCTGCCGTATGTCTGATCGGGTTCAAAGAAATGTAGCTCAAATCATTCCTGATATTCATTTCCGCTGCGTCAGCTCACGGCGAAATTGAATGTTTGGAACTTTCGGATTACCTGCCGAGAAACAGGGGGCATCATGAACAGTTTTCTGAGTTTCGCCGAAATAGTCCGGTCGACCAATCGAGTGCCATTCCACCAAGCCGATATTGACGTTGCCACGTCAGTCTTGAAGGCTGGCAGAGCGAAGGGGCGCGACCTCATCATGGGTGCACCCGGCATAGTGGATAATGGCAAGCAATTTGTCGAATTGGCTGGCGAAGGAATAGTAATCTTCACCTCGCAGCATCAACTAAATGCCAGCTTCCTGTTCACAAAGAACGACGCTGGACGCTCCCTATTTGGAAACCAAAAGGCCGTCTATACAGCCTATGTCAACGGCTTCAATGACGACGAATGGGGCGTGGGCTCGGTCTTCAAAATGTGGACCATGGCGATGACCTCCATAGGAAACGTGTATCGACACCACGGCTTCAGCTAGGGCACACAACAGGACGGCTCAGGCAAACGCCCTCCGCATCGCCATCGGCTGCTCGTAGTCGACACCTACTGACTGCGCGGCTTCGACGTGGCAGGCATCCACTTGGGCCATCGTTTCCTTCCAATAAGGTGGATCGCTCGGCCCACACCCACTCAGAAGAACGGCGACGAGAACAAGTGCATTTCTCAGATCACTCCATGTCGGGCACGTCGCCGCCAACAAAGAGCGTCATGGGCTCTCCGTATTCACCAAGCGAGGGGTTCGCATCTCGCGACCACGCGATGACCCCGGCATGTTTCTCCGCCAAGCCCTTCGCAGTCCTTATCGCCCGGTCCTCGGTCTGCTGCTCGGCTGGCCCAAAGACGGGCTGAAGGTCGCCGGTCTCATCGCGGTCGAAGGCGGTGACGACTATCAGCTTCGGCATCTTCGGTTGCGGAAGGATGTTGTCTGACATGCTGCTGCCCTTCGTTGGAGGTTCGTTAATCGGTCCCACCGCGCTGGCGTCTATGCCACCCCCGGCTGAACCCATAGCTCACCGCAGGAGCCCACAGCGCCACCTCACGTTCCAATGAAGCGTTGGCGGCGAGGAGCGCCTTCACGGCCGCTCTGGGGTCCCCGCCGAATGTTGCAATGACCTTATCGGCCGCAAGCTCCCAGTCCATGGCGGGAGGGTCGACTTGCTGTTGCTCGGCTGGCATTGCTTACCTCACAGGCATTTCTCACCATCGCCACGATGCTCGAAACAGAACCAATGCGGTGCCTGCTTTGGCTTCGCGAATCCCCACCCGGCATCCTTGCCGCAGCCAGGACGCTCGCAACAATGATGCTGGATGCCGGGGGCTGTGACGTGCTCGGTCCTTGGGAGCCTGATCTCGTCGCTCATGTCGCTGGCCTCAACCCACGACAGGCGGGGTCTCGTCGTAGCCAATCGCAACCATGCCCGGATGCCGGTGGGCAACGGCAAGTATCTTGGTCTCAAGCTCACAGTTGTAGACCATGAGCGCCTTCACGGTCTCAAGGGGGCTGTCGTAGCGGGCGATCAACTTCTCAGCTTCGGAGTGCAGTTCGGCTTTGGCGTCAGCGTCTAAATGGATGGTGCCCATTGTCCTAGCTCCGCGCCCGGTGTGGTTCCGAGCGTGCCTCAAGGCGTTGCTGAAGGTGCCCGTTGAGGACGATCATCTCCTTCAGCGCCTTGACGGCGTCGCCCTTGTGGAGGGCAATGAACTTGTCGGCGATTGCTTGAAGGGCAGCCTCTTTCCGGCTGTCCAGTGTCACAATGTGGTCCATGGCGATCACTCCAAACGCTTCATGCCCACAGTGAACAAAATGAGAACAAAAATGTCAAGGGAGAATTGACTGAGGGAGGAATGAGTTCCTATTTTCGAGCCATGCCTGACACTGGTGGAAGACGAAAGCGCGCCGGCGAATGGAAGCTCAGCAATGCCCATGAGATTGGGCAACTTGTGCTGGTCCGCTGCGGGCTCTGCAACGTCAAGCGTTGGTACCTGCCGAGTGACCTAACGGAAATCTTCGGTGACATCGATGCCGATTTGGTAGGGGGCAAAATGAGCTGCGACCGATGCGGCAAGAACGACTTCATGCACGCCGAGACACAGAACCCCACAGCGGCGGATCGGCAGAGAATACAGGTTAGACGGCTTGCGGAAATCAGAATGGTGCGCCGGGTCATCTGGAGCGATGAGCAGTGAACCCGCTGCCTCGTGAGCTTATGCAAAGGGAGCTGTCGACTCAGCGCATACGGCGCTATGATACGTTGGGTCAGCTCAAAGACTTGCCACAACCAAACAACCGTTAGCGTGAAGACGATGGATAAATTCAAGGGCTTATCCGACATCGCCACGGGCCAAAGTGATGGGCCGCTCGACCGACTGAGTCGCGGGCTAGAGCTGTCGCCGCTCTCGAAGGCCATCAGCGGGCTGGACCTGTCGACCCTCTCAACGGCCATCAGCAACCTTCCGGAATCGACCCTGTCGAAGGCGATCAGCGGGCTGGAAGTGTCGCCGTTCTCGCCGACTATCGCCGAGCTGCAGGCAAAGGGATCGGCATTGTCGCAGACCTTCGCCGAGCTGCAGGCAAGGGGATCGACCCTGTCGCCGACTATCGCCGAGTTGCAGGCAAGGGGATCGACCCTGTCGCCGACCATCGCCGAGCTTCAGGCAAAGGGATCGACCCTATCGCCGACCATCGCCGAGCTTCAGGCAAAGGGATCGGCCCTATCGCAGACCTTCGCCGAGCTGCAGGCAAGGGGGTCGACCCTGTCGCCGACCATCGCCGAGTTGCAGGCAAAGGGATCGGCCCTATCGCAGACCTTCGCCGAGCTGCAGGCAAGGGGGTCGACCCTGTCGCCGACCATCGCCGAGTTGCAGGCAAAGGGATCGGCCCTATCGCAGACCTTCGCCGAGCTGCAGGCAAGGGGGTCGACCCTGTCGCCGACCATCGCCGAGTTGCAGGCAAAGGGATCGGCCCTATCGCAGACCTTCGCCGAGCTGCAGGCAAGGGGGTCGACCCTGTCGCCGACCATCGCCGAGTTGCAGGCAAAGGGATCGGCCCTATCGCAGACCTTCGCCGAGCTGCAGGCAAGGGGGTCGACCCTGTCGCCGACCATCGCCGAGTTGCAGGCGTCGCCTGGCATGGCATTGATTGCGCGCGCCACCCAATGGGCAAGCCAACTCGCTGGCACGGGTACGCTCGCGGTGCACATGTCGACTGGCACGCCAAACAACGAAATCGAGCTAATCCAGCGGGCCGCTACTGGCGTCTTGAGCCTCTCGGCTGAGGTAGGCCGTTTGCGTCTGAGCGCAGCTCTAGGAGTGGAAACTCTGTCCGCTGGGCTGCAGACAACCCGGTTGAAGCTCTCCGCATTGGCTGGTGCTGGAGACGTGCTTGGCTTCGCAGCGAGATCAAGCTTCACAGCCTATGAGGAGCTATTCGGCAACTGGCACACGCGGTCTGATCTGCCAAACCGCTTCTGGCGCGATCCAGAAATGCGCCAACGACACTACCGCGAAGCCAAGGTTGACCCGGGTCTGATCGAGACCACGCCAGCTGGAGCGATCGAGGTTGTCATAGAGAGCGGTTTCGCGGCCGGCGCTTCGGAAGCTGGTAGGTCCGTCGCGCTGCTGGACGTTGCGGGGCTGTCCGTTCAGATTCGGTCGGTCAATCCCAGAAATGATGCCTTCAGCGCGATAGGCTTCTTTGAGCACGCGTTGAGGTCCTTCATCTCGAGGAAGATGGAAGCGGTGGGCGGAACGCAGTGGTTCAAGCAGAGGGTTGGGGGCGAAATCCGCAAGAAGGCGCGTGATCTTCGCGCGGCGGCGATGGCGAATGGCGAGCGGGATGAAGCGTTGCTCTCTTATCTCGATCTTGGCGACCTGATGGCGATCGTGCTTCGCTCGGATAACTGGAAAGAAGCGTTCGGGTACGTCTTTCCAAACGAAGAGCGGCTGCGGCTTGACCTACAGGCGCTTATCGCTACTCGCCGTCCGACGATGCATACTCGCGATGTCGATGCGGTGCGTCTCGTCGAGCTGATTTGCATCATCAGCCGCCTTAGCCAATTTATGACCGGCGACGGCGAATGGAAGCGCATCGCCGACTCCGAGGATTGAGGCGCTGCTGTTCATCGGTTGGGCGTCCGCACTGTCTAGAGCAAACGCAGTTGGTCGCCGGGTGTCGAGCCCAGCGGAAACTTGATTTGCGTGGCGGGCTTGTCGACGATCACCAGCGCGTCGTCCGGTGCAGTGCGCTGCAGTCGCTTCGCCTCAGACCAAGGTGCGGTAAGCCACGTCTCGGTCTCCTCTCGCGTCCTCAGGATCACCGGCATGGCCTTCTCGTGGATCGGCTTGATGAGCGCGTTAGGTTCGGTCGTCAGGAAGCCATAGACCTCATGATCGCCGGGGCCATCCTTCACCTTGCGCACGCCGTGCCAGGGGGTCCACAGACCGGCAAAGAAGAACAGCGGACGGTCCCCGTTCAAGGCAAACCAGTAGTTCCGTTGAACGCCCGTCTCGGGATCCTTGTCGTTCGCCTCTGGGCTTGGCTCCGCGAAGCTTGTCACCGGCACCACGCAACGATGCTCGACCCCGAGATACGGCTGCCAGTGAAGGTAATTGGTCTTGCGAATGTTTGTGGTCCCGTAGTCGGCCTTGCCCTTCACTCGCTCGGGTGGGGACGGCATGCCCCATAGGAGATTGCCAAGCTCGCGCGCGCCGTCGCGGGCGTTTCGGACGATAGGACCGGGTCTGTTTGGATAGATGTCTATGGACGGCTCAAGGTTGCCCAAGATGTCCCGCAACGCGCCGGTCCATTGGCGGATGGCTTCTTGCGACGTGGTGACGTTGTAGAGGTTGCACATTCGGCCTCAATTGACCTTCTTGCCTATCAGGTCCTGTGCTCTTGCTCGCACCGCTTTGGCAACCTCAGTCAAGGCGTCATCCCGATCAGGCCAACTCGTTATCGCTTGGCCATTCTTCGGTAGAGCTTGGAACTCCCCAAACGCTTCATCATGCCAGAGACAGTTTCGCGCTATGATTGGGATTACCTCAGTTAAGCCCTCAGCATGTCGGTTTAGCGCATCCTTCAGTTCCACCTCATTGCAATATTCGGAATTGATGAAGTCAACACTGATCAAAAGTAAGACTATATCTGCCTCATTTAGCTTCTGTTTGATCGCAGCAGCCCATTTTTCTCCGGGTTTGATTTTGCCATCGTACCAATGGTCGACCAGGCCAAGCTTGGTTATAGGCTTCAAGTGCGCCAACAGTTGCAACATGATGGTCTCGTCCACATGTGCATAGGAGATGAATACCTTCAACGCTTTGGGGGCGACGGGGGCTCCGTTGGCAAGACGAACCTTTCCTCCCGCACCCTGGGCAAGAGTAATCAACTTCTTCTCGAACAGCGATTTCTTCGTTTGCTCATAGCGTTCAGGCTTCCAGCCAAGTTTCGCACGCATTGCATTATTGGTGACCGCCTCGTCAGCGCCTCCGAGTTCCTTGAGTTTGTTTAGGAACCGCTCCTCAAACGTCGCCATGTTGCCCCCCCGATGTCTTATTGTGTTGCTTGGACCCCTGCGGATGATGTCACCTATGAGGTGAGCTTAGTCAAGCGGATGCCGGCACCATTCAGCTTTGCCCTTGCCCAACGCCGCGTCGCGTTAAGTTTGCCGATCGACCAGAAGGACCCGACCAGAAGGACCATTGAATCTGAAGCGACCAAAGACCTGTAGCGAGCTAACCAACTTTCGCCAGCGCCTTCTCAAGCGCCCGCCTAGCCACCTCAAGCCGCACCTCATCCCCGCCGTAGTCCTCCCCAACGCTACCCGAAGAGTGCCCAAGGACGATGTCTTGGTCCGACTTGGTGACGCCAGCCAATCGCAGCCGGTCCTTCATCAGGTGACGAAGGGAATGGGTAGTGGCCTTCGGGTCGGCGACACAAGCCCGAACATGCTTGCCAAGGGCAGCCGATGCCGACGCCGGCCCACCCAGCCTTCCATAGGCCGGAAAGAGCATCTTCGCCTTGCCAGCCGACTTAACAGCCGCCCGTGCGGCCTCAAGTGCATCACCGATCAGGGGGATGTTCCTGCGAGAAACCTTGTTCTTAATGCGCCGGTCGGCATGCCATTCGACAGTCATATGCGGCGAGGCATGATCGAGGTGGACGTCGGACACTCTCAGCCCGGAGGCTTCTGCAAGGCGGCTGCCCGTGCCATCCAGGAGCCTCCAGATGTGCTGAAGGTCCTCCTTGGCCGTTGACATGATTCGGGCGCGTATCGCTGCGGCTTCTTCCAGGGTGAACGGGCGACGTTTGTCCTTGTCGGGCTCGGCTTTGTCCTTGGGAGCCGCCTCCATATGCATGAAGGGGTTTGTGACCTTGAGGTCATATTCGCGAATGGCGTGATTGATAGCAGCGCGCACCACGTTGAGGTAACGGTCCACGGATGAGGCCTTTCGGCCGTCAATCATGTGGGCGCGGACCTCCTTAGCATCCTGCCGCTTCAAGCTGCTAAGTTTCCGGTCCCTTCCGAGCCCCTCTCTGACCAGCTTGAAAATCCGATCGAGTTCCATCTGCTTCGTCTTGTCGTCCCCGACCCTCTCTTCGAGATAGAGCTTCCGGGCGTCTTCGAGGGTGGGGTCGGGCTGCACTTCCCGGCTGCCTAACATCAATGCGCGAAGCAGCGCGGCGTCTTTGGAGGAGACATCAACGGGGTAGCCGTCGTCTCCAACTGGATATTTCTGGGCGATACTCTCGGCTATCACGTCTCTCGCCACCACTTCGTGGTCGGAATCGCCGCCGCCGCTTTGCCAATCGGGGTCAAGCTTCCATTGCCTGATTTGCTTGTCGGCGCGTTGGAATTGGTCCAGGGGCGTATCTGGAACCCCGAGCGAGACAGTCTGAGGGGCTTTGACCCCCAGTGCTGCGGTTTTCAGTTGCAGCTCCGCCTCGGCATGGACCTTCTTGTATCGTGCCATCGCCTCGGCTTCGGTTTTCCCGAGCGGTATTACGATCTCACCGCGACCGAGAAACGCCTTGAGGGCAGGGGGTACTTTTCGCCGATAACGCCATCCGGCCTTGCCGCGCTTCTGGAGATATTGCACTAAAATCATCATTCCCGTGTACCCTTCGGTGTACCTGAAGGTGTACCTCGGGGGAAGCGCAAACCCTTGCAACTGTTGGGATATATGGCTTTGAGGCTTGAAGTGGCTCCCCGGGCCGGATTCGAACCAGCGACCAACCGGTTAACAGCCGGTTGCTCTACCACTGAGCTACCGGGGAACAGAGGCTCTTGTGTGAGTGGCGCAGCGTATAGCAAACCCGTTTCGGCTTTGCAAAGAAGCATTTCACATTTTTTTCCGCGGTTTTGTGCATGTCGGATTCTGGCAATCGCCGGCCGGGCTCCTCATATGAGCAATTCCGCAGGGAACGAGAGCGGGAAAAGGCCGTTCTGGCTATTGCTGGCCGATGTCTTTAATCATGGAAACCAGGCACGACATGACTGCAGCAGGCGACAACGCACCGGCGCGGAAAATCACGGTCTTCGGCCGTGAATTCACCATGCCGCGCTCGCGTGGCCTCAGGATCGCCATCGGCGTCGTGCTGATTCTGGGCGGCATCCTCGGTTTCCTGCCCATCCTGGGCTTCTGGATGGTTCCGATCGGATTGCTCGTGCTCTCCTATGAGTTCGCCATGGTGCGTCGTCACCGGCGCCGCTTCGTCGTGTGGTGGGAACGCCGGCGCCGTCCGGATTGACTTGTCGGTCGCAGGCCGCGTGCGCGCTCATGGAAACCGAACGGAGACGGTGTCCGGTTGTCCAATGAGGGAAAGCGCCGGGAACGACGCGCGGGCGCTTGACGGCCTTTCACCGCCAACATATTGAGTTCGCTCGGAACGCCGGGAGCAACGAGGCCTCGTGGCGGAGTGGTTACGCAGAGGACTGCAAATCCTTGCACCCCGGTTCGATTCCGGGCGAGGCCTCCAGTTGCCGGCCCCCCAACGAGGGGGCAAGGGTTCCGGTCGAATTGAACCGCGGTCGAGTGCGGCCGACGGGATTTGTTGGGCGGACTGGTAGGAACATGAGCGCTGATTTCTCCGAACGCCGCGTCAAGATGGTCGATGGCCAGGTCCGCACCACCGACGTGACCAGCGCGCCGCTGATCGAGGCCATGCTGTCGGTGCCGCGTGAGGCCTTTGTTGGTGACGGACAGCGCGATCTCGCCTATATCGACGAGGACATCCGCATTTCCAGCGGCGCCAACGGCGGCGGCTCGCGCTACCTGATGGAGCCGTCTCCGCTCGCCAAGCTCCTGCAACTGGCCGAGATCAGCGCCGGTGATTCAGTGCTCGATATCGGTTGCGGCACCGGCTATTCGGCGGCTCTCCTGTCCAAGCTGGCCCGCTCCGTCCTCGCGCTGGAGAGCGATTCGGCGCTGGCGGACGGAGCCCGATCGGCGCTCGCGGTGCTGGCCTGCGACAATGTGACAGTGGTCACCGGGCCGTTGCAGCAGGGTCATGCCGCCAAGGCGCCCTACGATGTCATCTTCATCGGCGGCAGCGTCGAGGAAGTGCCGGCCGCGTTGCTCGACCAGCTTGCGGAAGAAGGCCGACTCGTTGCCGTGGAAGGGCAGGGCAATTCCGGCGTGGCCCGGCTGTTTTTCAAGACAGGGGGGGTTGTAACGGGCAGACGCGCGTTCAATGCGGCAATAAAGCCACTACCCGGATTTGAACGCACCCACGCATTTGAATTCTGAGCGGTTTTGCCTTGCAGTGAAGGCGTTGTCGTGATCGCTTGTGTTTGAACAATCGTTGCTGATCGCGTAACCGGGGTATTCGGGGCAGTCAGCGGGGGAACGATACAAGCGCGGCGCCGGCTGCTCAGAAATGGGTGGTTGTCGTGGCGCGGTTCCCATGCAAAACGAATGAGGGATATTACGTGCCGTCCGTAAGCAAGACTGTTCTAGCCGCCTTCCTAGCTTCCGCGACCACGCTTTCGCCGCTGGCCGCCTCCGCGGAAAGCATCACCGGCGCGCTCGCAAAGGCCTACCAGAACAATTCCACACTGAATTCCGCCCGTGCCGGGGTGCGTGTCACCGACGAGGGCGTGGCCATCGCCAAGTCCGGCTGGCGCCCGACCATCACCGGTTCCGGCAGCATCGACTACTCGAGCAGCCATCTCAACGGCACGAACCAGAGCGTGCGGCTCACCACCGGCAATTTTGGCGTCCAGATCGACCAGACGCTGTTCGACGGCTTTCAGACCAAGAACAATGTCGCGGCCGCTGAAGCCCAGGTGAGGGCCTCGGTCGAAAGCCTGCGCAACACCGAAGAGAACATCCTGTTCAACGCGGCGAGCGCCTATATGGACGTGATTCGCGACCGCCAGGTCGCGGTGCTCACCGAACAGAACCTGCAGTTCCTGACCGAGCAGGCGCGCGCCGCGCGCTCGCGCTTCGAGGTTGGCGAGGGCACGAGAACCGACGTGGCCCAGGCTGACGCTTCGCGCTCGACGGCGGTGGCGCAGCTTAGCGCCGCCCGCGCCCAGGCGCTGGCCAGTGCTGCGACCTATCACCAGATCGTCGGCGATGAGCCCGGCAAGCTCAAGGCGGCGGCGCCGCTGGCCAAGCTGTTGCCGTCCAGCCTCGACGGCGCGATCGCGATTGCCGCCACCGAACATCCCGCCATCCTCGCGACGGAGCATCTGGTCGATGCCGCGGCATTCTCGGTGAAGTCGCAGGAAGGCGCGCTGCTGCCGCAGCTTTCCGCCAATGCCGGTGTTTCCAGCGCGTACCGCAACACTGTTCCCGGCGTAGTGAGCACGTCGGACGGCACGACGAATTCGGCCAGCATCGGCGCGACGTTGACCATCCCGATCTATTCGGGCGGTCGTACCTCGGCGCTGGTGCGCCAGAGGAAGGAATCGCTCAGCCAGGCCCGGATCGAGGTCGATGTCAGCCGCGACACCGTGCGCCAGGCGGTGACCTCGGCCTGGACGCAATACACTGCCGCGCAGCAAAGTGTCGCCGCCAACAGGCAGGTCATCGCCGCCGCGCAACTGGCGCTCAACGGCGTCATCGAGGAGCGCAATGTCGGCCAGCGCACCACGCTCGACGTGTTGAACGCGCAGAACACCGTCATCAGCGCCAAGATCAACCTTGCCAGTTCCGAGCGCGACGTGGTGGTGGCGAGCTATGCCATCCTGTCGGCGATCGGCCGGCTGTCGGTTGATCGCCTCGGCCTGCCGGTGACGAAGTACAAGCCCGAAGAGCACTACAACGCCGTCAAGGACAAGTGGTACGGGCTGCGCACGCCGGACGGCCGCTGATCGCGACCAACTGCCAGGTTCAAGAGCGCCGCGTGTCCGAGGGATGCGCGGCGCTCTTGCTTTGAGCGACTGTCCGTTGGCGCGGCGGTCGCTCCGGCCAGAAACGCTTCCCATCGGGCTTGCGCCGCCTAATCTGTTGAAATCCAACATCTCCCCAGATTGGGGATTCTCGGACGGCGATCCGTCGGTTACCCTGACGCCATGATTCGAATCCGGCTTTGCCGGAGCGGAAATCTGGAATGAGTCACAAGGGCGGCGGATGTGACAATGGCGACGGCAAGCAGCGCGCAGCGCGAACCCTCCATGGAAGAGATACTGGCTTCCATCCGGAGGATCATTGAGGACAGCGACACCGGCCGCAAGCAGCCGGGGGACGCGAACGAATTGCGCCAGGATCTCCAGCCCGCGCCGGCCGCCGGGCCGGCAAATGACGTGGATGCCTTCCGCGCCGAGCTCAATGCGGAGGTCCGCAAGCCCGTCTCCCTGGCTGAGGTGCAGGCACAACTGGCGACGGAGCCGGCCGCCACCCGCATGGAAGCGCCGCCGCGCGAGGATGCGCCACCGGCGGTCACGGCGAAGGCGCCGGTAACGCTGGCGGAGGTGAGCGCCAGGATCGCCGCCGAGTCCGCCCCGGCTCAGCCGGCGGGATTTGCGGAAACCAGCGACACGATCGTCGCCGACTGGCAGCGCGAGATCGCAGCCGTCGGTGAAACGGCGAAGGCCGGTACGGCGAGGCCGGAAAGGGTCGAGCCGCGCGCCCCGGATGTCGTGCCGGACGTTGCGATTGCCGAAGAAGAGCTGGCGGACGAGGCCTCCTACGAACCGGCCATCCCGCGTGTCGCGGCGGCGCCGCAGTCCGTGGCGGAGGCGCCACCCGCCCGTACGGCGATCCTTTCCGAGCATGTCGGCCGCCAGGTCGCCGCCGCCTTTGGCGAGCTCTCCGATGCCTTCGCCAGCCGCAGCAAGAAGACCTTTGACGAGATGGCCGAGGACATGCTGCGGCCGATGCTGCAGGACTGGCTGGACAACAATCTGCCGACGCTGGTCGAGCGCCTGGTGCGCGAGGAAATCGAGCGAGTGGCGCGCGGCGCGCAATAGGTTCGTCGATCAGATTCGATAAAATGAAAGCGCCGCCTTCGGGCGGCGCTTTTTTGTTGGCACGCCTTCCAATGGCCGCTTGGCCGAGGACCATCGGGGTTGCGTCGGATCGACTCACCGCTATTTATTGGGTTCCGTCGCTGCAATCTGCCCGCGGTTGACTTGCCACCTGCCTTCCGATTTACACCGGACGCATAAATTCCCGACAATCCGGACTGCTTTCCATGCTCGAAAAAAACTACGACGCCAAGGCCGTCGAGCCGAAGATCGCCAAAATCTGGGAAGAGGCCGATGCCTTCCGCGCCGGCGCCGGCGCGGAGGAGGGGGCTGAAGCCTTCACCATCGTCATCCCGCCGCCGAACGTCACCGGCTCGCTGCATATGGGCCATGCGCTCAACAACACGCTGCAGGACATACTGGTCCGCTTCGAGCGCATGCGCGGCAAGAACGTGCTTTGGCAGCCCGGCATGGACCATGCCGGCATCGCCACGCAGATGGTGGTCGAGCGCCAGCTGATGGAAAAACAGATCCACCGCCGCGACCTTACGCGCGAGGACTTCATCGAGAAGGTCTGGGAGTGGAAGGCCGAATCCGGCGGCGCCATCTTCAATCAGCTGAAACGGCTCGGCGCCTCGGCAGACTGGAGCAGAGAACGCTTCACCATGGACGAAGGCCTGTCCAGGGCGGTGCTGGAAGTGTTCGTGACGCTCTACAAGGAAGGGCTGATCTACAAGGACAAGCGCCTTGTGAACTGGGACCCGAAGCTGTTGACCGCGATCTCCGACCTGGAGGTCGAGCAGCACGAGGTCAACGGCAATCTCTGGCATTTCCGCTATCCGGTCGAGGGCGTGACGTTCAACCCGGAAGACCCCAAGACGTTCATCACGGTCGCGACGACGCGCCCGGAAACCATGCTTGGCGACACGGCAGTGGCGGTGCACCCGGACGACGAGCGCTTCCGGCACCTGGTTGGCAAGAACGTCATCCTGCCGATCGTCGGCCGCCGGATCCCGGTGGTGGCGGACGAATACTCCGATCCGGAAAAAGGCTCGGGCGCGGTCAAGATCACGCCTGCGCACGACTTCAACGACTTCGAGGTCGGCAAGCGCCACAAATTGCCGGCGATCAACATCCTCACCGTCGCCGCGGCGATCAGCCTCAAGGACAATGAGGATTTCCTCGCCGGCCTAGAAGTGACGCCGGAGCGCCAGGCCGTCTGGGACGAGCTCAACGGCCTCGACCGTTTCGCCGCGCGCAAGAAGATCGTCGACCTGATGGATGCCGGCGACTTCCTCGACAAGATCGAGCCGCATCGCCACACCGTGCCGCATGGCGACCGCGGCGGCGTGCCGATCGAGCCGTTCCTGACTGACCAATGGTATGTCAACGCGGCCGGACTGGCCAAGCCGGCGATCGCCTCGGTGCGCGAAGGCCGTACCAACTTCGTGCCGAAGAACTGGGAAAAGACCTATTACGACTGGATGGAGAACATCCAGCCCTGGTGCATCTCGCGCCAGCTGTGGTGGGGACACCAGATCCCGGCGTGGTACGGGCCCGATGGGCGCGTCTTTGTCGAGAAGACCGAGGAAGAGGCGCTTGCCGCGGCAATCGAGTATTACTTGGCGTTGGAAGGGCCGTGGAAGGCCTGGGTCGAGGACAAGCTCGAGAATTTCAAGCCGGGCGAGATCCTGACCCGCGACGAAGACGTGCTCGACACCTGGTTCTCCTCCGCGCTCTGGCCGTTCTCGACGCTGGGCTGGCCGGACCAGACGCCTGAGCTCAAGACCTACTACCAGACCGACGTGCTGGTCACCGGCTTCGACATCATCTTCTTCTGGGTCGCCCGCATGATGATGATGGGCCTGCATTTCATGGATGAGGAGCCGTTCCACACGGTCTATGTCCATGCGCTGGTGCGCGACAAGAACGGGCAGAAGATGTCGAAGTCGAAAGGCAACGTCATCGATCCGCTCGAGCTTATCGACGAGTATGGCGCCGACGCGCTGCGCTTCACGCTTGCCGTGATGGCCGCGCAGGGGCGCGACGTGAAGCTCGATCCGGCGCGTATCGCCGGTTACCGCAATTTTGGCACCAAGCTCTGGAACGCGACGCGCTTCGCCGAGATGAACGAGGTGGCGCGCAATGACGATTTCTGGCTGAACGACGCCAAGCTCGCGGTCAACCGCTGGATCCTGACCGAGCTGACGCGGGCGGCGCGCGAGATCACCGACGGCATCACCTCATACCGCTTCAACGAGGCGGCGGGTGCGGCCTACCGCTTCGTCTGGAACCTGTTCTGCGACTGGTACCTGGAACTCTTGAAGCCGGTGTTCATGGGCTCTGACGAGGCCGCCAAGGCCGAGAGCCGGGCCTGCGTCGCCTTCGTGCTCGACGAGATCTACAAACTCTTGCATCCGATGATGCCGTTCATGACCGAGGAACTGTGGACGCAGACAGCCGGCGAGGGCAAGGAGCGCGCTTCGCTGCTTTGCCACGCCGCCTGGCCGTCGCCCGACTTCGAGGACGCCGACGCGGCTGCCGACATCAACTGGCTGGTCGACCTCGTCTCCGGTATCCGCTCGGTGCGCTCGGAAATGAACGTGCCGCCGGCGGCGATCGCGCCGCTGATGGTGATCGGCGCCAACAAGCTTACGCAGGAAAGGCTCGAGCGCCATGCCTCGGCCATCAAGCGGCTGGCGCGTGTCGGCGACATCGCGCTGGCCGACGCGCCGCCGAAGGGCTCGGCGCAGATCGTGCTCAACGAGGCGACGGTGTGCCTGCCGCTCGGCAGCCTGATCGACCTCACGGCGGAAGCGGCGCGGCTGCAGAAGGAACTGGCCAAGGTGACCGAGGAGATCGCCCGCCTGCACAAGAAGCTGTCGAACGAGAAGTTCGTCGCCAACGCGCCGGAAGAGGTGGTCGAGGCAGAGCGCGAAAAACTCGCCGAATATCGCGAGGCGCAAGAGAAGCTTTCAGTGGCGTTGACGCGGGTTCGCGACGCCGGCTGAGGCCGAGATTCGCCTCCGCCTGGAGGCGGCTTTCCGGCACGTCAATTGCGTCGAAAACAGCCATGCCGTTGCGTTAATTTTGACGTAAACGGAAAGTTTTGGCCCTATTGTTGCCATAATGTAACAATGGGGCCAAATAGCCCCGAAAGGGCTTGTTTTTGAGCTGTTTGTGACAGGTTTTGCGGAGTTTTCCCGCCGAAGTTGCCCCTGTAAAGCCATTTTTCGGCCTCGCGGCGGGCTGGTCGTTTTACCGAAAAGGCAGCCGGCCAAGGTGTACGTGTACGCCCCATGAATTCATTGTTGCGCCGTTAACCCGAATTGGTTCTAGCTTGATGCACCAGTATTTCGGGGAGGAATTCATGAACAATCTGCGGCTCAAGGCACTGCTGGGGGCAGGGTGCTTTTCGTTGGCTTTGATTGGATCGGCTATGCATCCGGCGCGTGCGGGCGGCCTGGAGCGTGGTGGCTACGACATCGATCTGCTGTTCGATCCGTCGCCGTTCGCCACAGAGGCCGAAGCGACCTATGTGATGCCCGACCGCAAATATAAGAATGCGCGCGGTCCGGGCGGGGCCGACCTCGGCCTGGGCACCACGGCCGATGGAGCGGAGCCTTACTGGGTCCCGCGCATCGGAGCCAAGGTCCAGGTTGTGCAAGGCGTCGACTGCATGGTCGACTATTCGCAACCTTGGGGCGCACATGTAGCACCCGGCATGTGGAACGGCGCGATCTCCAATATCGAAACCGATATCAAGAGCGACAACTACGCGGCCACCTGTTCCTATAAGATGGATGCCGGAAAAGGCCAGCTCCGTTTCATTGGCGGCGTCTTCTATCAGGAAGTGTACGGCTTCAAGGAAGGTCTGGTGTCGCTGTTCCCTATAGCGACCGGCCGTGTCGATCTGTCGAGCAGCGGTTGGGGCTGGCGAGCCGGGCTCGCGTACGAAATTCCAGATATCGCGTTGCGCGCTAGCCTTGTCTACAACTCGCAAGTCAAGCTTGACAACATCTCCGGCTCGCTGACGACGCCTGTAGGTTCTACGGCGATCTATGCCCCATCAGAGTCAATGCCGGACTCGCTGGAACTGAAATTGCAGTCGGGCATAGCGCCCGGTTGGCTGGCTTTCGGTTCGATCAAGTGGGTCAACTGGAGCGTGCTGCAGAGTGTTCCGATTTGCCCGACTTTTGCTCCAGCTGCACTTTGCTTCACGAACGGCCCGGGACAAGTGACCTCACTTGACCTGATGTATCGTGATGGCTGGACGGTGACGGCTGGCATCGGCCACAAGTTCAACGATGAGTGGGCCGCGGCCGGTCAGCTTTCCTGGGATCGCGGCACTTCGCATGGCTACGGCTCGCAGACCGATACCTGGACATTGGGCGGCGGCGTCGCCTACACGCCGAAGCCGAACATCGAGGTTCGTCTGGCCGGCGCGATCGGCGTCATGACCAGCGGCCATTCGGGCACGCTGGTCGGCGAGAACGGCTATGTGGCGGGCACCGATGCCAGCTACGACTTCGGCAACGATCTGGTCACGGCGATCTCGGGTGGCATCAAGATCAAGTTCTAAGTATCTGAAAATTCGACTAAAAGGCCGGGCAATGCCCCGGCCTTTTTCGTTTGCCTGGGCAGTGGCCGACGAGGCCCGTAACCGCCTGCGTTGCATATAGGCCGCACAATTGCCGCCCCTCGCGATTGTGACGTTTTGGCAACACTTTATGAACAAGCCCCGCGCTACAGTCCCGGCCAGGGACATTGCCCATTTCCCGCCATAAACCCGGCGCACCTCGAATTGTCTCGGGACACGCGCCAGAAGGCTCGGCGATGGGACAGGCCGCACCGCCCGCGGCAAGGACGAGTATGGACGCCAGAGTTATCTCCAAGGCCAAGCTGCCAAGCCGCCACGTGACCGTGGGGCCGTCGCGCGCGCCGCATCGCTCGTACCTCTACGCGATGGGGCTGTCGGCGGCCGAGATCGCGCAGCCTTTGGTCGGTGTCGCCAGCTGCTGGAACGAAGCGGCGCCCTGCAACATCTCGCTGATGCGCCAGGCGCAGGTGGTGAAGAAGGGCGTGGCTGCCGCCAACGGCACGCCGCGCGAATTTTGCACCATCACCGTCACCGACGGCATCGCCATGGGCCACCAGGGGATGAAGTCGTCGCTGGTGTCGCGCGAGGTGATCGCCGATTCCGTCGAGCTCACCATGCGCGGCCATTGCTACGACGCGCTGGTCGGGCTCGCGGGCTGCGACAAGTCGTTGCCCGGCATGATGATGGCCATGGTCCGCCTCAACGTGCCGTCGGTCTTCATCTATGGCGGTTCGATCCTGCCGGGCAGCTATCGCGGCCGGCAGATCACCGTGCAGGACGTGTTCGAGGCGGTCGGCCAGCATTCGGTTGGTACGATCAGCGATGCCGAGCTGCTCGAGATCGAGCAGTCCGCCTGTCCCTCGGCCGGCTCCTGCGGCGCCCAGTTCACCGCCAACACCATGGCCACCGTCGCCGAGGCGATGGGGCTGGCGTTGCCCTATTCCTGCGGCGCACCGGCGCCCTACGAGATGCGCGACCGCTTCAATTTCGCCTCCGGCGAAAAGGTCATGGAGCTGATCGCCAAAAACATCCGGCCGCGCGACATCGTCACGCTGAAGTCGCTGGAGAACGCGGCGACCGTGGTGTCGGCCACCGGCGGCTCGACCAATGCGGCGCTGCACCTGCCGGCCATCGCGCATGAGGCCGGGATCAAGTTCGACCTCTTCGACGTCGCCGCGATCTTCGAGAAGACGCCCTACATCGCCGATCTCAAGCCCGGCGGCAAATATGTCGCCAAGGACATGTTCGAGGCCGGCGGCATTCCGCTGCTGATGAAGACGCTGCTCGACCATGGCTACCTGCATGGCGATTGCATGACCGTGACCGGCCGTACTTTGGCCGAAAACATGCAGCATGTTGCCTGGAATGACAGCCAGGATGTGGTCCGTCCCGCCAACCGGCCAATCACCAAGACAGGCGGTGTCGTGGGCCTGAAGGGCAACCTTGCCCCCGAAGGCGCGATCGTGAAGGTCGCGGGCATGTCGGAACTGAAATTCTCGGGTCCGGCGCGTTGCTTCGATTCGGAAGAGGAGTGCTTCGAAGCGGTCACGCAGCGCAACTACAAGGAAGGCGAGGTTCTCGTCATCCGCTACGAAGGGCCGCGCGGTGGTCCGGGCATGCGGGAGATGCTGTCGACGACGGCGGCTCTCTACGGCCAGGGCATGGGCGGCAAGGTGGCGCTGATCACCGACGGACGGTTCTCGGGCGCGACGCGCGGCTTCTGCATCGGCCATGTCGGGCCGGAGGCGGCCGTTGGCGGTCCGATCGGGCTCATCAAGGACGGCGACGTGATCTCGATTGATGCGGTCAACGGCACGATCGAGGTGGCGCTGTCCGACGCCGAACTGGCGGCAAGGGCAAAGACATGGAAGGCGCGCACGACCGACTACCAGTCTGGCGCGATCTGGAAATATGCACAGACGGTAGGGCCTGCCCGCGACGGCGCGGTCACCCATCCCGGCGGTGCGAAAGAAACACATTGCTATGCGGATATCTGAGTTGTTGAGGTCGTCTGTCCTTCCGGCACTGGTCGCTGTTGCGATCTTTGACGCCGTAGGCCAGGCCATGGCCTTCGACGACAAGGTGTTCGACGACAAGACCGGCGTGAAGCCGCAGTCCAGCCCGTGGGCGGTGTTCCAGTTCGGCTTTTCCGCCTACAAGAACGGCCACAAGGACCAGGCGGTCGAGGCCTATAAATACGCCGCCGAGAACGGCCAGATCGGCGCTACCTGGAAGCTCGCGCGCATGTATGCCGAAGGCGACGGCGTGGCGCGCGACGACTATGCGGCCTTCAAGTTCTTCTCGGAGATCGTCGACCAGGACGTCGAGCCCGGATCGCCGGAGGAGAGCTATGTCTCCGACGCGCTGGTGGCGCTCGGCGATTACCTGCGCAAGGGCATACCCGGCAGCCCGGTCACCGAGAACGAGGTCGCGGCGCAGGAATACTACATGCGCGCGGCCGCCAATTACCGCAATCCGAACGCCCAGTTCGAGATCGGGCAGATGTTCCTGAAGGGCGAGGGCGGCGTCAAGGCAAGCGTCAAGCAGGCCGGGCGCTGGCTGCAGCTGGCAGCTGAGAAGGGCCATGCCGGCGCGCAGGCGACGCTCGGCAATCTCCTGTTCCAGAGCGGCAAGGTGGTGCGCGGCCTAGCCATGATGACGGCAGCACTCGAACGCGCCGCACCGGCCGACCAGCCGTGGATCCGCAGCATGCAGGAAGAGGCTTTTGCCGCTGCCGGCGAGGCCGACCGCCGCACGGCGATTTCGCTGGCCGACGATATCCTCACCAAGGGCAACAACGGCGACCAGTAGGCCGCACCGCTGCCACGTTACTCCAGAAAATCAGTTCTCGGTCGGTTCCGTCGGCACCATGTTTGGCGCGGGCGTCGAGATCGGCGTGGTCGTGACCGGCGGGGTCTTGCCCGGGCAGTCGTCGTGGATCTTCGTCCAGGAGGTGTTGTTGAGCACCATCTCGCAGCGGGCGAGGTGGCTCTCGCCGGCAATGGTCAGGCAGGCGACCTGGCCGACCTGGAAGGACTTACCGTTGGCCAGGCATTCCTGCGCGGCCAGAACTGGCGTGGCAATCGCCGTCGCAAGCGCCGCGATTGCCATCGCAAGCGTGGCTGTTGCCATCGCAAGCCCGCAGGTAATTGGGCAAACAGAAAATCCGACGGTCATGGAACCCCCGGCCACCATGATATCCGTGCATCAAACGCCGGATTTGTGGCGATAAGAGGTCCGTTTGAGGGGGCGAGCCGGTCAGGCCGGCTGCAGCGCCAGCTCTATCGCCACCGGCACGTGGTCGGAGGGCTTTTCCCAGGCGCGGACATGCTTTTCGACCGAGGCCGCGGAAAAGCGGTTGGCGGCTTCCGGCGACAAAAGCAGATGGTCGATGCGGATGCCGTTGTTCTTCTGCCAGGCGCCGGCCTGATAGTCCCAGAACGTATAGACATCGGAAGAATCGGTGACGGCGCGCACCGCTTCGGTGAAGCCGAGGTTCTTCAGCCGGCGGAAGGCCTGCCGGGTCTGCGGCTGGAACAGCGCATCGCCCAGCCAGTTCTCCGGGAACCTCGCATCGACGGCTTCGGGGATGACATTGTAGTCGCCGGCCAGCACCAGCGCCTCCTCGAGCCGGAGCCGTTCTTGCGCCCACTTCTCAAGCCGCGCCATCCAGGACAGCTTGTAGGAAAACTTCTTCTCGTCATCGATCGGGTTGCCGTTCGGCAGATAGAGCGAGGCGACACGCAGCGCACCCTTGTCGGTCGAGAACACGCCTTCGATGAAGCGCGCCTGCTCGTCCTCGTCATCGCCGGGCAGGCCTCTGATGACCTCATCGAAGCGCAGCTTCGACAGGATGGCGACGCCGTTGAAGCCCTTCTGGCCATGGGTCTCGACATTGTAGCCGAGCGCTTCGACTTCAGCGCGCGGGAACTGCTCGTCGACGGACTTGATCTCCTGCAGGCAGACGATGTCCGGCGCGCTTTCAGTCAGCCAGTGGGTGAGGTTGCCGATGCGGGCGCGAACGCCGTTGATGTTCCAGGTGACGATTTTCATGAGCTGCCCTTAGGAATCTTCGGACGGAAGGCGTTCGACGAGGCCGATCGTATTGCCTGCCGGGTCCTTTAGAAAGGCCATCCATTCGCTTTCCCCTGCCGGGCCGAATTGGCCTTCGGTGTCGCGATGGACGAGCGCCGGCGGTGCAGTGAAGGGAATGCCCAGGGCCTTCGCTCGCGCATGGAAGGCTTCGAGGCCGACAATGTCGAGATAGACGGTGCCCGCCGGTATGCCGTCGGTGAAGAACAGGCGCACGGCGCCGGCCATGATGAAGGCGATGCCAGGCGGATCATAGCGCGCATGCACGCCCATGCCGAGAACGTCACGCCAGAAGGCCAGCGTCGTGTCGAGATCGCGCCCGGCCGAGAGCGCGACCTGACGGACCGCGCCGACGCCAGGCATCGGATTTCAGCTAGACTGAGAAGCTGGTGCCGCAGCCGCAAGAGGCCACGGCATTGGGGTTCCTGATCTGGAACGACTGGCCCATCAGGTCGTCGACGAAGTCGATCACGGAGCCGCCCATATAGACCAGCGACAGGTCGTCGATCAGGACGGTGGCGCCGTCCTTCTCGATGGAGACGTCGTCGTCGTTGCGCGTGTCGACCAGATCGAACTTGTAGGAAAAGCCGGAGCAGCCGCCGCCCTCGACCGAGACGCGCAGCGCCGTCTTGCCCGGCTCGCCGGAAACGATCGTGGCGATCCTTCTCGCGGCGGCGTCGGTCATTTCGACCTTCATGGCAGTCTTGGCATCGGCGCCCATGGCGTCACCTTGCTTTCGGTTTCATATGATAGGTATGAAGCGGGCGGGGCCAAGTCAACTGGTGGGTAATGGTAGAGCGGCAGGATGCTCTCGGCGACATAGGGTTCGGCTACCGGCCGCGCGCCGCCTATGCCAGCGATCCCTCGCATTCGCGCGGCCGATTGTTCGAGGAAGCGGAAAGCCCGACCCGCACGCCCTTCCAGCGCGATCGCGACCGCATCATCCACTCGACCGCCTTTCGCCGCCTGAAGCACAAGACACAGGTGTTCGTCGCCCATGAAGGCGATCACTATCGCACAAGGCTGACGCATTCGATCGAGGTGGCGCAGATCGCCCGCGCCTTGGCGCGGGCGCTGCGCGGCGACGAGGATCTGGCCGAAGCGGTGGCGCTGGTGCACGATTTCGGCCACACGCCCTTCGGCCATACCGGCGAGGACGCGCTGAACGAGAAGATGGCCGCCTGGGGCGGCTTCGACCACAACGCGCAGTCGCTGCGCGTGGTGACGCGGCTGGAGCGGCGCTATGCCGAGTTCGACGGGCTGAACCTCACCTGGGAGACGCTGGAGGGGCTGGTCAAGCACAATGGGCCGCTGACCGATGCGAAAGGGCAGGGATTGAAGGGCCCGGTGCCGCAGGCGATCGGCGACTATTCGCAATTGCACGATCTCGAACTCGACCGGTTCGCCGGCATCGAGGCGCAATGCGCGGCGATCGCCGACGACATCGCCTACAACACCCATGACATCGATGACGGATTGCGCTCGGGCTTCCTGACGCTCGACATGCTGGAGGACGTCACCTTGCCGGGCTCGATCCTGGCCGGCGTGCGGGCGCGCTACCCGGCGCTCGATCGGGTGCGCACTGGCCACGAGCTGATGCGCCGCCAGATCACCATGATGGTCGAGGATGTGATTGCCTCCACCCACGCCAACCTCGAGCGCCTGAAGCCCGGGAGCGCCGATGCGGTGCGGGCAGCGGGCGAGACGATGGTGACCTTCTCCGCCGGCATGGCCGCGGCCGAGAAGGAATTGAAGGCCTTTCTCTACAAGCACCTCTATCGGCACAGCGAGGTGATGCGGGTGCGCGCCGATGCCGAGCGGATTGTGCGCGACCTGTTCGACGTCTATTTCGCCGATCCGCGCGCCATGCCGGACGGCTGGCGTGAAGGGCTGGACAGAGCGCAGGATCGCACCAAGGCGCGCGCCGTGGCGGATTTCCTGGCAGGCATGACCGATACCTATGCGCTGAAGGAACACCGGCGCTTGTTTGACCACACGCCCGATTTAAGCTAGGGCGAGCGCGATTTTGCCGGCCAAGGAGCCGGTCCCCCGCATAGCCGCCAGAGCCAGACCCAATGAACATCTTCGCCGATTTCAACGCGCGAGTCATAAAAGCCGTCGAAGCGCTTGATCTGACAGACAAGGACGGCGCGCCGCTCGACCTCTCACGCATTGCCGTCGAGCCGCCGCGCGACGCCAGCCACGGCGACCTCGCCACCAACGCCGCAATGGTGCTGGCCAAGCCCACCGGGCAGAACCCGCGGGCGCTGGCCGAAAGGCTGGCCGACGCGCTGCGCGGCGATGCCGACGTCGCGGCGGCCGACGTCGCCGGTCCCGGCTTCGTCAATCTCAGGCTGAAGGACGGTTTCTGGCAGGCCCATCTCGCGGCCTTGCTCGGTGAGGGCCGCGACTACGGCCGCTCGACCATCGGCGGCGGCCGCAAGGCCAACGTCGAGTACGTCTCGGCCAATCCGACCGGCCCGATGCATGTCGGCCATTGCCGTGGCGCGGTGGTCGGCGACACCCTCGCCAACCTGATGGCCTTTGCCGGCTACGACGTCACCAAGGAATATGTCATCAACGACGCCGGCTCGCAGATCGACGTGCTCGGCCGTTCGGCCCTGCTGCGCTACCGCGAGGCGCTCGGCGAGGCAATCGGCGAGATCCCGCCCGGGCTCTATCCGGGCGACTATCTCGTTCCGGTCGGCCAGGCGCTGGTAAAGGAATTCGGCGGCAAGCTGCTGCAGATGCCGGAAGACGAGGCGCTGGCCATCGTCAAGGATCGCACGATCGACGCGATGATGGCGATGATCCGCGAGGATCTGGCGCTGCTCAACGTGCATCACGACGTCTTCTTCTCCGAGCGCACGCTGCACGCCGACCATGCCAAGAAGATCCGCTCGGCGATCGCCGACCTGACGCTGAAGGGCCATATCTACAAGGGCAAGCTGCCGCCGCCCAAGGGCGAGAAGCCGGACGACTGGGAAGACCGCGAGCAGACCCTGTTCCGCTCGACGGCCGTTGGCGACGACATGGACCGGGCGCTGGTCAAGTCGGACGGCTCCTTCACCTATTTCGCCGCCGATGTCGCCTACCTCAAGGACAAGGTCGAGCGCGGCTTCGTCGACCTGATCTATGTGCTGGGCGCCGACCATGGCGGTTACGTCAAGCGGCTGGAAGCGGTCGCCCGGGCCATCGCCGGCGACGAGGTGAAGCTCACCGTGCTGCTTTGCCAGCTGGTGAAACTGTTCCGCGACGGCGAGCCAGTCCGAATGTCGAAGCGCTCCGGCGATTTCATCACGCTGCGCGAGGTGGTCGAAGAGGTCGGCCGCGATCCGATCCGCTTCATGATGCTCTACCGCAAGAACGACGCGCCGCTCGATTTCGACTTCGCCAAGGTGACCGAGCAGTCGAAGGACAATCCGGTGTTCTACGTGCAGTACGCCTCGGCGCGCTGCCACTCGGTGTTCCGCCAGGCGAGCGAGCAGCTCGGCGAAGCCAGTTTCGACCGAAGCCGGCTGACGGCGTCGGTGGCTTCGCTGACCGACGAGGGCGAAATCGGCCTGATCCGGAAGCTAGCTGAATATCCCAGGCTAATCGAATCCGCGGCTCTTGCATTGGAGCCGCACAGGCTGGCATTCTACCTCTACGATCTGGCTTCCAGCTTCCATGGGCACTGGAACCGGGGGACCGACAATCCCGACTTACGTTTTGTTAAGGTTAACGACCGACAATTGACGTATGCCAGACTAGGGCTGGTGCAGGCCGTTTCGGACGTTTTGACGTCCGGCCTGACGCTGATAGGGGCGGATGCGCCCACCGAGATGCGTTAGGTTTGACTAAAAAACCTGTCACCTTTTGCCCACATTGCGCTGGTAAGGGCCAACCCTGCGCGACGTCCATGGCGTCCGAATGTGTGCGAGTTCGGGAACAATAATGGCAGACAGAACCCAGCTGAAAGTAGCCGATCGCAACGACATCGCTGACGACGATCCGTTTGCGGAACTGACCAGGATCATGGGTTTCGACCCGCGCCAGCCGGTAAAGCCGCAGGCGCCTGTCCAGACGGCTGCGCCCGCCAATCAACCTGCCGCGGAGGGCGATTTCGACATCGACCTCGAGAAAGAGCTGATGGGCGAGTTCGGCGCAGAGGAGAGCGCCGCCATCGCGCCGCCGCCGGAGCCGGCTTTCGAAGCTGCCGCCCCCGATGCTCTGGACGACGAGCTTGCCGCTTCGCTCGACCAGGATTTCGTGTTCGACGATATCGAGGACCATCATTTCGCCGCCGTGCCCGCGGTAGAGGCTGCGGCGGCGCCGCAGGTCGATGCGGAACCGCAGTTCGAAGCGGCCTTCGATGAGGATTTCAGTCAGGCGGTCGCCAGCTCGCTCGATGACGTCTCGCCGCTCGAGGACGATCTGCCGATGGACGACGAGCTTGCGGCGTCGCTCGATCGGGAATTCCAGCTCGACGATCATGCCGTCGAGGCGGTCGACCTCCCTGCCGCAGAGATTGCGGCGCCGGCGGGCGAAACCGCTTTCGAAGACGATTTCGACAATGCCGCTTCCCTGTCGCTCGAGGATGAACTGACGCTCGACAGCCATCTGGCGGCGGACGATCATGTCGCCCCGGCCGTTGCCAAGCATCCCGCGCCCGTGCAGGCTGTGGCTGACCATGCGGTGCCTGAGCAGGACTTTGCCGGTCATTTCGACGAGACGCTGGCCGATGTCGAGATGGATTTCGACGTGCAGGCTGAAGAGCCGGTCGAGATCGAGGCGCCGTCGGCCGTTGAAGCGCCGGCCGAGCCCGCCCGTGCCGCCGAGATGGATGTGCCCGAGCTTGCCGTGCAGGAAGCCTTCGATGACGATTTCGAACTCGGGGCCGATGATGCGCTGGCCGAAGAGCCGGTAACTGTCGAAGCGCCGGCCGAGGCCGCCTACGTCGCCGATACGAACGAGGATGCCCCTGAGCTTCTCGCGCAGGAAGCCTTCGACGACCATTTCGAGCTTGATATCGATGACCTGCCGGCCGAAGAGGTCGAACAGCCGGCCGCTGAAATCGCTGCCGCAGCAGTCGCCCCCGTTGCACCTGTCGTCGCCGCAGTCGCACCGATCGCGCCCGTCGTCGCCACGGTCGAACCGCCGAAGCCGGTCGCTGCAGCCGATGAGCGCAGCCTGGAGGATGAGCTCAATGCGCTGCTCGGCGCCATGAGCCGGCCGATTCCTGTTGCCAGGGAACCCGAACCCATCCGTCAGCCAGTGGTCGAGAAGCCCACCGTCCAGCAGGCGGCGGCCGACCTCGACTGGAACCTCGATGAGCAGCAGGCCGCACCGGCCGAGGCTGCCGCGCCAGACATAGATTTCGACGACGACGCGTTCGATGCGGCCTTTGCCAGGGGCATCGAGGGCGATAGGGAGCCTGGCCATGCTGTGGCGCCGGCGTCGGGTTCGCAGGACTGGCTGCGCTCGACCCCGCCCGAACCGGAGCGGTCGTGGAGCCGCGTGACCCCGGTGGCGGCACCCGCTCAGGCTTCATTCACGGCCCAGCCGATGGCGTCAGTGGCGCCGGTGTCGACCGCGCCCTCATACCGGCAGGAGCCGGTCGTGGAGGACGTTCCGATCTACGCCGAGCCCGAGCCCGCACAGCCGGACCATCAGCAGGCCTATGACGAGATGCCCGACGTCGAGACGGTCGACGTGCCGGAGCGTGTGGTGGCACTTGCCGACGACCTCGATATCCCCGAACTGGACTTCGAGGAAGAAAAGCTCGCGGCGCCGGCCTATGACGATCTCGACGCCGAGTTTGCCGGTCTGTTGAATGAGATGAACGCAGTCGAGGTCGCGCCGACACCGGCACCGGCTCGAGCCGCTTATGAGGACGACAGTTACAGCGCCGGGTTCAAGCCGGGCTACGATCACGGCGAAGCGCGCGCCTATGCGGCGGCGAAGCCGGCCGAAATGTCGGCTGCCCCGGCGCCGGCGTCCCAGGCTGCCGCGACAAGCGGCTTCGACATGGACGACCTGCCCGGCAGCCGCCCGGTCTCGCAGGCCGACGAATTCGCCGTCGACGAACTCGACTACGATCCCGAGCTGGACCAGGAGATGGCGGTGCCGGGCCTTGCCGAGCGCGAGGCCGCAAGGCCACGTGGCCGCGGCCTGCTGGTCGCCGCCGTTGTCGGTGCCGTGGCTCTGGCGGGCGGTATTGGCGCCTTTGCCTTGTCCTTCGGTGGCAAGGGCGTCAGTGAGGCGCCCGTTATCGTCAAGGCCGACAACACGCCGATCAAGGTCAAGCCGGAGAACCCGGGCGGCACAGTGGTGCCGAACCAGGACAGCAAGGTCTATGACGCGGTCGTCAAGGGCACCAAGCCGGCCGAGCCGGTGCAGGAGAAGCTGGTCACCAACAGCGAAGAGCCGGTGGACGTGAAAGCCAAGGAGCCGGAGAGCCGCGTTGTCGATCTTTCGCCCGCCGATACCAACGCCGCTTCGGGCACGGACGCTGGGGGCAATGCCGCCGCAACCGTGATGCCGGGCGTGGACGTGCCGGGCAATACCGATGCGGCGCCGGCTCCGGCGCCGAAATCCGAGGATCGCATAGCCCAGGTCCTGCAGGAAGCCGACAAGGGGACCAACCCGGAAGTCGTCGCCGTCGCGCCGCGCAAGGTCAGGACCATGATGGTCAAGCCCGATGGCTCGCTGGTTGCACGCGAAGATCCTGCACCTGAGGCTGCCCCGCAGGTCGCTGCCGCCGAACCGGCCGATCCGGCGCCGCAGCATGTCGCCCCTGCGGCGCAGGCCGGCGCCGAGCAGACCGGCACCGTGGCGCCGGCAACCGATCAGGCAAGCGATCTGCCGACCGACCAGGTCGCCAGCGCCGACCAGACCGAGGCCGCAGAGCCGCTCAAGCCGGCCGAGGCGCCGAAGGCCGAGGCGAAGGCTGAGGCCAAGACTCAGACCACCCACACCCAGTCGGCCAACACGCCGGCCACGGTTCCGGTGGCGCCGCAGCGCCCGTCCGACCAGCCGGTCGATGTGGTCGGCGAGGTCAAGCCGGACCAGGTCGCCTCCATTTCGCCGAGCGCGGCAGCGGCAGGCGGTGGTTCGTGGTCGATGCAGATCGCCTCGCAGCCGACGGTTGAAAGCGCGCAGTCGACCTACCAGGACCTGCAGCGCCGCTACGGCAGCGTGCTGTCGGGCCGCACCGCCAACATCGTCAAGGCCGAGATTGCCGGCAAAGGCACCTTCTACCGCGTCCGTGTGCCGGCGCAGTCGCGCAACGACGCGATCAACCTGTGCACCAGCTACAAGGCGGCCGGCGGCAACTGCTTCGTGTCGCGCTGAGCCAGGTCACAGCCAATCAGAACCGGCGCGGCCGCAGGGCCGCGCCGGTTTTTTGTGGACCGGGATCGGGCCGTCGACCGCATGGCAGGCGGGGTGATTCCCTTTGTCCGCGCGAAGCCCTAAGCTCCAAGGCATGACCGAATCAAAATCCATGATCCTGGGCTGCGCCGGGAAATCGCTCACCCCGGAGGAAATCCGCTTCTATGGCGGCGAGCGGCCCTGGGGTTTCATCCTGTTTGCCCGCAATGTCGGCGAGACCGAGCAGATCCGCGATCTCGTAGCCTCGATGCGCGATGCCGTCGGGCGCCCGGACGCCCCGGTGTTCATCGACCAGGAGGGCGGACGGGTGCAGCGCCTGCGGCCGCCGCTGGCGCCGAACTATCCGGCAGGCGGAGCGCTTGGCGCGCTGTGGCGCAACGACCGCGACGCCGGCCGCCGTGCCGCCTGGCTGATGGCGCGGCTGCATGCTTTCGACCTTCTTCGCCATGGCATTACCGCCGATTGCCTGCCGGTGCTCGACGTGCCGGTGGAAGGCGCCAGCGACGTCATCGGCGCGCGCGCCTACGGCAAGGAGCCGGGCGCCGTGATCGAGCTTGGCCGCGCCGCGGCGGAGGGGCTGATGTCGGGCGGCGTGCTGCCGGTGATGAAGCACATTCCGGGGCATGGACGGGCCTTTGCCGACACCCATTTCGAGCTGCCGACGGTCGATACGCCGCTCAGCGAGCTGCGCAGCCATGATTTCGCTCCGTTCAAGGCGCTCAACCATTTGCCGATGGCGATGACGGCGCATGTCGTCTACAGCGCCGTCGATCCGGAGAACCCGGCGACGACCTCGGCGAGGGTGGTCAACGACATCATCCGCGGCGAGATCGGCTTCGACGGGCTGCTGATGAGCGATGACACCTCGATGAGGGCACTTTCTGGGGATTTCCCGGCAAAGGCGGCGGCAATCCTTGCGGCGGGCTGCGATCTCGTCCTTCACTGCAACGGGGTTTTCGAGGAAATGTCGGGGATCGCGTCACGCACTACGGCGCTTGCGGGCAAGTCGCTCGAGCGCGCCGAGCGGGCGCTGACCTATATTAAGGATCGTGACCTCGCGAACGAGACCGAAATACGCGCTGAGTTTGCCACCTATTTCGACGCGGTGGCCTGACAGAGGAAGATAGGGGCAGTGGCGGAAACATTGGACAGCAAGGCCGCGAAGGCTGCACCGATGGACCGTCTGTGGGCCAAGAACGACGATTCACGCGTCACCGGCGACCCGTCGCTGGTCGTCGACGTCGCCGGCTTCGAGGGCCCGCTCGATCTTCTCCTGCACCTGGCGCGCAACCAGAAGGTCGATTTGGCTCGCATATCGATCCTGGCACTGGCCGAGCAGTATCTGGCTTTCGTCGAGAAGGTGAGGGCGCTGAGGCTGGAGCTTGCCGCGGACTATCTGGTGATGGCGGCTTGGCTTGCTTTCCTGAAGTCGAAGCTTCTGATCCCCAAGCAGCCGGGCGAAGAGGGCGAAAGCGGCGAGGAACTGGCGGCGGTGCTGCAGTTCCGGCTGAAACGGCTGGAGGCGATGCGCGATGCTTCGGCCAGGCTGGTCAACCGCAATCGGCTCGGCCGCGACGTGTTCGCGCGCGGCATGCCGGAAATGGTCATCATCGAGAAGCGCAACGCGTACTCCGCCTCGCTCTACGATCTGCTCACCGCCTACGCTCAGCAGCGCCAGAAGCAGGCGATCAACAACGTGACGATCGCCAGGCGTGCCGTGTGGTCGCTCAAGGACGCGCGCGACATCCTGAACAGGCTGGTCGGTTCGCTCAGCGACTGGACGGCGCTGGACAGTTTCCTGATCGCGTATCTCGCCACTCCGGAAGAGCGGCGTACGGCGGTCGCCAGTTCCTTCGCCGCGACGCTCGAACTGGTACGCGAAGGCAAGTTTGACATGCGGCAGGACCAGGTGTTCGCGCCGATCTATCTGCGCGGCCGTGCGCAAGGCATAAAGGCAGTCGAGGTGGTAGCATGAGCGAACGCGCTAACGCTTCGGTCATTCCGTTCAAGGTCGACGACGAGGCGGAGGAAGCTGCGGTCGAGCAGGGTTCGGTCGAGAACCCGGCCGAGCGGCTGCTTCTTGCGGAAGCCGTGCGCATGGCCGAGGCGATCATCTTCGCCAGCGCCGAGCCGGTCAGCGAAAGGCAGCTGGCGGCCCGCCTGCCGGACGGCATCAACATTGCCGCGGCGATGGCCGATCTGCAGCAGATCTATGCCAGGCGCGGCGTCAATCTGGTGCGTGTCGGCGATGCCTGGGCCTTCCGCACCGCCGGCGATCTCGCCTTCCTGATGAGCCGCGACACAGTCCAGCAAAGGAAGCTCTCCCGCGCGGCGCTCGAAGTGCTGGCGATCATCGCCTACCACCAGCCGGTGACGCGGGCCGAGATCGAGGACATCAGGGGCGTCGAAACCTCGAAAGGCACGCTCGACACGCTGATGGAGACGGAATGGATCAGGATGCGCGGCCGTCGCCGCACACCCGGCCGTCCCGTTACCTACGGCACGACGGACGCCTTCCTCGATCATTTCGCGCTGGAGGAGATCCGCGATCTTCCCGGCATGGAGGAACTGAAAGGCGCCGGGTTGCTTTCAACGCGCATGCCGTCGAATTTCTCCGTGCCGCTGCCACCGTCCGACCCTGACGCGCTGACCGAGGACGAGGATGAATTGACCGACATCGACCTCGAGGAACTCGGCCTTTTGACGCCACGCGTCACGGAAGATTGACCCGTCAGCCGCTGTCAAAAACGGCCTTCCAGCGGTAGATGCGCCGATTGGTAGCGGGGCGCGTTGCCGAAATTGCGTGACATCGGCCGCGCCTTCATAAACTTTGTCGCGGTTGTGTTTGAATCCCAACGCGAAAACGCATAGATCATCGCCAGGGAAAACATTCGAGAGAGAGTAGCTATGGGTTCGTTTTCGATTTGGCACTGGATGATCGTCCTGGTGATCGTGCTGCTGGTGTTCGGCCGCGGCAAGATTCCCGAGCTGATGGGCGACATGGCCAAGGGCATCAAGAGCTTCAAGAAGGGCATGGCCGACGACGACGTTGCCGATGACAAGCGCACCGTCGAGCACCGCGCGGACGAGACCGTTTCGACGGTGAAGGAAAAGGCCAGCAAGAGCTGAGCCCGAGGTTCTAGTCGGAACAGATTGCCATGTTTGAAGTCGGCTGGACCGAGATGCTGGTGATCGCGGTCGTCATGATCGTGGTCGTCGGGCCGAAGGATTTGCCCAACATGCTGCGCACTTTCGGCCGCACGACGGCAAAGCTGCGCGCCATGGCCGCCGACTTCCAGAAGCAGTTCAACGAGGCGCTGAAGGAAGCCGAGCTCGACGACGTCAAGAAGTCGGTCGACGAACTCAGGGGCCTCAGCCCTGTTGCCGAGATCCGCAAGCAGCTCAACCCGTTCGAACAGGCGGCGGCCGATGTCCGCTCCGGCGTCGATGCCGTGATGAAGCCGAAGCCGGCCGCAGATCCCGCCACGCCAGCGGCGTCGACGGCGCAGGCCAGCGAACCCCTCAAGAACGGCGCGACGGTATTGCCCGGTGTCGAGGCCCCGGAAGCGGCCCCGGCGGGGCCGATCTTCCCGGCGATGACCGACGATGCGGTGGTGACGCCGGCGGTTGCCGCCACAGCGGCAGCGTCGAGCAAGGCGGAAGCCAAGAAGCCGGCAGCGGCGAAGGTTGCCAAGGCACCGGCAAAGCCGACGCCAGCGAAGCCGGCCAAGCCAGCCGCACCAGCAAAGACATCCAAGCCGGCCGCAGCCAAGGCTGCGACAAAGGCTGAAGCGAAGCCGGCACCGGCGAAGAAACCGGCGACGAAGCCCGCGCCGGCGACGAAGCCCGCGCCGGCGACGAAGCCCGCGCCTAAGAAGACGGCGGGAGCCGCCAAGTGAGCGTGACGGATCAGGAAAGAGACGAGATCGAGAAGTCTTCGGCACCGCTGATCGAGCATCTGATCGAGCTGCGCCGGCGGCTGATCTGGTCGCTGGGCGGCTTCTTCGTCGCTTTCCTCGTCTGCTTCTTCTTTGCCAAGCGGCTGTTCAACCTTCTGGTCGTCCCGTTCAAATGGGCGACCCAGTGGGCCGGGCTCGACCCGCACAAGGTCGAACTGATCTACACCGCGCCGCAGGAATTCTTCTTCACGCAGGTCAAGCTTGCGATGTTCGGCGGCATGGTCATCGCCTTTCCGCTGATCGCCACGCAGATCTACAAATTCATCGCGCCCGGCCTCTACAAGAACGAGCGCAACGCCTTCCTGCCGTTCCTGATCGCCTCGCCGATCCTGTTCCTGATGGGCGCGTCGCTGGTCTATTTCTTCTTCACGCCGATGGTGATGTGGTTCTTCCTCGCCATGCAGCAGACCGGCACCAACGACCAGGTGCAGATCTCGCTGCTGCCGAAAGTGTCGGAGTATCTCAGCCTGATTATGACGCTGATCTTCTCCTTCGGCCTGGTGTTCCAGTTGCCGGTGGTGACCAGCCTGATGACCAGGGTCGGCATGCTGTCGTCGAAGGCGCTGGCCGAGAAGCGCAAATGGGCGATCGTCATTGCCTTCGTCGTCGCCGCGGTGCTGACGCCGCCCGATCCGATGAGCCAGATCGGCCTCGCCATCCCGACCATCCTGCTCTACGAGGTCGCCATCTGGTCGGCCCGGCTGATCGAACGCGGCCAGGAGCGTGACCGTCTGGCGCGCGAGAAGCAGGACGCCGGAGCGGAAGTGGCCGAGAAGGCCGCGGATGCCTCTTCGACGCAGGCTCCAAGCTAGGCAGAGCCGGAAAAACACGGGTGGCGGCATCCGCCCGTCTTGCATCGATCAGGGATGCGGTTTACGCCCTCTGGCCGAAACGCATCGCCGTGAGGCGATGCGTTTCGGTTTTGCTTGAAGCATGTCGTTGTCCCAAAACCGCTGCTGACTTTTGGGCGACATGCTTAGCCGAGGACGGACAAACCATGCTTGACATCAAATGGATTCGCGACAACCCGAAGGCCCTTGTCGAGGCGCTGGTGAAGCGCTCGTGGTCAACCGGAGAGGCGCAGTCCACCGTCGACGGGCTGATCGCCAGCGATGAGGCGCGGCGCGAGCATCTGACCGAGCTGCAGGTGAAGCAGGAACGCCGCAACGCCGCCTCGAAGGAGATCGGCAACGCGATGCGTTCGGGCGATGCCGCACTTGCTGAGAGGCTCAAGACGGAAGTCGGCGAGATCAAGGCCTTCATCCAGAACGGTGAAGCGCGCGAGCGCGAGCTCGACAAGGCGCTGAACGACGCGTTGGCCGTGCTGCCCAATGTGCCGCTGGCCGACGTTCCGGTCGGCAAGGACGAGCATGACAATGTCGTCAAGCGCACCGTCGGCAAGGCGCCGGCGCGGCCGAACTGGGTGAGAGAGCACTTCGAGATCGGCGAAGCGCTGGGCATGATGGATTTCGAGCGGGCGGCGAGGCTTTCCGGCTCGCGCTTCACGGTGCTGACCGGCCAGCTCGCGCGCATGGAGCGCGCGCTCGGCCAGTTCATGTTGGACCTTCACACCACCGAGCACGGCTATGAGGAAGTCCAGCCGCCATTGATGGTGCGCGACGAGGTGCTGTTCGGCACCGGACAATTGCCGAAATTCGAGGGCGACCTCTTCTTCACCTCGCATGGCGACGGCCGGTTGGGCCTGATCCCCACCGCGGAAGTGTCGCTCACCAACCTCGTGCGCGAGGAGATCACCGCGCACGAAAAGCTGCCGCTGCGCTACACGGCGCTTACGCCATGCTTCCGCTCGGAAGCGGGGTCGGCCGGGCGCGACACGCGCGGCATGCTGCGCCAGCACCAGTTCTACAAGGTGGAACTGGTCTCGATCACCGATCAGGAGACGTCGATCGCCGAGCATGAGCGCATGACGGAATGCGCCGAAGCGGTTCTGAAGCGACTGGAGCTGCCGTTCCGCACCATGACGCTGTGCACCGGCGACATGGGGTTCGGCGCGCGCAAGACCTATGACATCGAGGTGTGGCTGCCCGGCCAGAACGCCTATCGCGAAATCTCGTCCTGTTCGGTCTGCGGCGATTTCCAGGCCAGGCGCATGGATGCCCGCTACAAGGACAGGGACGGCAAGGGCAACCGCTTCGTCCATACGCTCAACGGTTCGGGCACCGCCGTCGGCCGCGCGCTTATCGCCGTCATCGAAAACTACCAGAATGGGGATGGCAGCGTAACCATTCCTGAAGCGCTGCGGCCTTACATGGGTGGTCTGACCAAGATCGAATCGAAGTAATGCGCATTCTCTTGACCAATGACGACGGCATCCACGCCGAGGGCCTGGCGTCGCTCGAGCGTATCGCGCGCACGCTGTCGGACGACGTCTGGGTGGTGGCGCCGGAACAGGACCAGTCCGGCTATGCGCATTCGCTGTCGATCTCGGAGCCGCTGCGGCTGAGGAAGATCGGCGACAAGCATTACGCCGTGCGCGGCACGCCGACCGACTGCGTCATCATGGGCGTGAAGAAGATCCTGCCTGGAATGCCCGACCTGATCCTGTCGGGTGTCAATTCCGGCGCTAACATCGCCGACGACGTCACCTATTCGGGTACGGTCGCGGGCGCCATGGAGGGCGCGCTGCTCGGCGTGCGCTCGATCGCGGTCAGTCAGGCCTATTCCTATGTCGGCGAGGACCGCGTCGTTCCCTATGAGACGACCGAGGCGCTGGCGCCGGCGCTGTTGAAAAAGCTGGTGGCGATGCCGCTGCCGGACGGCGTGCTGCTCAACGTCAATTTTCCCAATTGCGCGCCCGACGAAATCGAGGGCACCGTCGTCACCTCGCAGGGCAAGCTGGTGCACAGCCTGTGGGTCGACGAGCGCCGCGACGGGCGCGGCCTGCCTTACTACTGGCTGCGCTTCGGCCGCGAGCCGGTCGAGGGCAAGAAAGGCACCGATCTCCACGCCATGCGCAACCGGCTGGTGTCGGTGACGCCGCTGCAGCTCGACCTTACCGCCCATGAAATCCGCGACCAACTGACCAAGGCGCTCGCATGAACCAGCCCGTTTCCGTCGACGACCGCGAAGGCTTTGCCGCTTTCCTGCTGCGCCTGCGCGGCCGCGGCTCGGCGCCGAAGCCGCTGATCGCCGCGTTCGAGGCGACACCGCGCCGCGGCTTCCTCAACGGGCAGTTCCATTCGATCGCCTGGTCGGAAGGCATGCTGCCGATAGAATGCGGTGAGGCGATCGAGGGCGCCGACCTGCAGGCGGCGGTGATCGCGGCCCTTGGCCTCGAGCCCGGCAACCGCGTGCTCGAGATCGGCACCGGGTCGGGCTATACGGCGGCGGTGATGTCTCGGCTGGCCGCGCGCGTCGTCACCATCGACCGCTACAAGACACTGACCGAGCAGGCCAGGCAGCGCTTCGAGGCGCTCGGCATCGGCAATGTGATTGCCCGCCAGGCTGACGGCTCCAACGGATTGGCGAATGAAGGTCCCTTCGACCGCATCGTCGCCTGGGCGGCCTTCGACAGCCTGCCGCGTTTCCTGCTCGACCAGCTGTCGAGCGGCGGCGTGGTCATTGCGCCGATCGGCCCGGAGGAGGGCGAGCAGGTGCTGGCCAAGCTCACCAAGGTCGGCAGCCGCTTCGAGCGCGAGGATATCGGCATCGTCAGGCTGCAGCCGATCCTGCGCAGCGTCGCCTCGGTCATCTAACGCCCTTCAAATATTTTAAGAAAATTTTCGTCGGATTCTAAGGGGTTAACCGACCAGTAACATTAACGCGCTTTAATCATGACCAGTTGTACCGGGTCTGTGCGGGTTAGTGCGATGCAATTCAGTGTTTTGAAGGCAAACGGACGCAATCTGGCGCGTGGCTGCGCCGTCCTCATGATCGCAGGCGCCGCCGCGGGGTGCAGTTCCCAGGTCGCCCGCTTCAATGGTGTCGACGATGTCTTCACCTCGTCCACCAACAACCAGCGCGCCATCATCGACAAGCAGGATGTCGCCCAGCCCTATCCGGGCGATACGGTCGCACCAGCGCCTGTCGACGGCAGTCATACCCAGTCGGTGAGCCGCTCCAGCCTCGAGCCGGTTTCGGTCCAGCAGTTGCCGCCGCCCTCGCAGCCTGCCCTGGCGCCCGCCGTGAAGCCGGTGCGCAGCGCGGCCGCGCCAGCACCGGCGCTCGCCCCCGCCGCTCCGCATGTCGACAGGACGACCACCGGCACCGTTGCGTCGGCGACGAAGCCGTTCAAGGAAGCGCAGCCTGATGCTCCGAAGATGGCGGCTGCCGGCACGCCCCGCGCCACCGAGATCGTGGTCCGGGACGGCGAGACGATTTCCGGCCTGGCGCAGCACTACAAGGTGCCGGCCGATGTGATCATGAAGGTCAACGGGCTGAGCGCGACCAAGGACCTGAAGACGGGCCAGAAGCTGGTCATTCCCGCCTATGCCTATTCGAGCAAGGAGCCGGCGCAGAAAGTCGCCGATACCAGGCCCGCGAACACGCCGAAGCCTGCCAATGCGCCCGAGAAGGTCGCCGTGCTGCCGCAGCAGCCGAAACTCAAGGACGGCAAGTCGGCCGCGCCGGTCGACGCTTCCGCTGCCGCCAGCGGATCGAAGGACGCCAAGCCCGCGACGCAGGTTGCTTCGGCCAAGCCGGCCGGGGCCGGCGGCACCTACACGGTGCAGCAGGGCGATACGCTGTCATCCATCGCCAGGAAGACCGGTGTCGGCGTCGTCGCGCTGAAGCAGGCGAACGGCATGCAGGACGGCCTGCTCAAGATCGGCCAGACGCTGAAGGTTCCGGCCGGGGGCAGCGCCACGGTCGCCGCGGCGAAGCCGGCCAAGATCGACCCGGTGACGACCGCCACCGCGCAGCCGGCGGCGAAGCCGACCGAGACGCTCGCCTCCTACACGCCGCCGAAGAAGGACGCCAAGGTCATCCAGCAGGCCGAGGACGACGATGCGGTGGCGCCGGATGCCACCGGCATCGGCAAGATGCGCTGGCCGGTGCGCGGCCGGGTGATCTCCAGCTTTGGTTCCGGCAAGGACGGCGTCGACATCGCGGTGCCGGAGGGCACGCCGGTCAAGGCGGCCGAGAACGGCGTGGTCATCTATGCCGGCGACGGGCTGAAGGAATTCGGCAACACCGTCCTGGTGCGTCACGAGAACGGGCTGGTCACCGTCTACGGCCACGCCAGCTCGATCGAGGTGCAGCGCGGCCAGAAGGTCAAGCGTGGCCAGGAGATCGCGCTGTCCGGCATGAGCGGCACCACCGACTCGCCGAAGCTGCACTTCGAGGTGCGCAAGAACTCCGCCCCGGTCGATCCGTCGGGCTATCTCGAATAGAAGAAGAACAATTGCGGGCCGTCTGCGACCTCCAGTCCAGCCCGCCGGCTCAGCCCGCTCCGCAAGGGGCGGGCTCTTTCAGTTGCGGCCAGGCCGGTACTCAATCCTTGAGAGGCTTGCCGAGGCGTCCCGCCAGATCCTGGGTGAACTGCCAGGCCACACGGCCGGAGCGGCTGCCGCGCGTCGTCGCCCATTCCAGCGCCTCGGCACGCAAGGTCTCGGGGTCGATGGCCAGCCCATGATGGCGGACATAGCCGTCGATCATGTCGAGATACTCGTCCTGCGAACATTTGTGAAAGCCGAGCCAGAGGCCAAAACGGTCGGACAGCGAGACTTTTTCTTCCACGGCCTCCGACGGATTGATGGCGGTCGAGCGCTCATTGTCGATCATGTCGCGCGGCAACAGATGCCGCCTGTTGGAGGTGGCGTAGAAGATGACGTTGGCCGGGCGGCCCTCGACGCCGCCTTCCAGCGCTGCCTTCAGCGACTTGTAGGAGGTGTCGTCGTGGTCGAATGAGAGATCGTCGCAAAACAGGATGAAGCGGAAAGGCGCCGCCTTGAGCAATCCCATCAGCTTCGGCAGCGTGTCGATGTCCTCGCGGTGGATCTCGATCAGCTTTAGCGGCCGGTCGAGCTTGTCGGAGGCGTTGACCGCGGCATGCACCGCCTTGACCAGCGACGATTTGCCCATGCCGCGCGCGCCCCACAACAGTACGTTGTTGGCGGCGTAGCCCGAGGCGAAGCGCTCGGTGTTATCGACAAGGATGTCACGGACGCGATCGACGCCGCGGATCAGCCCGATGTCGACGCGGTTGACCTTGCGCACCGGCTCCAGATAGCCGGGATCGGCCTGCCAGACGAAGCAATCGGCCCCGGCAAGGTCGGTTTGCGGCACCGGCGGCGGCGCGAGGCGGGTGACCGCTTCGATCAGGCGGTCGAGCTTCTGGTTCAGTGCGTCGAGGGTGCTGTCGGTCATGTCTTGTCTTTTGGTCTGGCGTTCGGGATCGGGCGGGCGGAAATCCGCTCTTTCGCGGCGGGATAAGAACCGCTTCCAACCTTTTGTCGGAGCATGATCTTTTCCACGGACCGCGTCCGGCATTCGGCGATCATGCTCTAACACGCGCCAACCGGCCGGAAAAGCAGCGGATTCGCCGGGCGGCGCAGTTGCATTGGCAACTTTACCGACTATATTCCGGCCAAATTTCGCGGGGCCGCCTTGTGGCGGTTTTTCACCATCCAGGAGTTTTCTGATGTTCGTTACACCGGCATACGCTCAGGGCGTCGGCGCCTCGCCAGATATGTTCATCAGCATTTTGCCGTTTGTCCTGATTTTCGTGATCATGTATTTTCTGATCATCCGGCCTCAGCGCGCGCAGCTGAAGAAGCGCCAGGAGATGCTCTCGGCGGTGCGGCGCGGCGACACGGTCGTGACCGGCGGCGGTTTCGTCGGCAAGGTGACCAAGGTGATCGACGACAACGAGCTTGAGATCGATCTTGGCGGCGGCACCAAGGTGACGGCGCTGCGCTCGACGATCTCGGACGTGCGCGTCAAGGGTGAGCCGGTGGCGAACCAGAACGCCAAGAAATAACCGAATTGAAGGCGGAACGCTGCCGCTTGTACGCCTGAACGGATAAGAACGAATGCTCTATTTCTCGCGCCTGAAGATGATCCTGATCTGGCTGGCCGTGGCCGCCACCGTGGTCCTCGCCGCGCCCAATCTGTTTCCCGCCAGCACACTGACGCAACTGCCCAGCTGGGTGCCGAAGCGGCAGATGACGCTCGGTCTCGACCTGCAGGGCGGTTCGCACATCCTGCTTCAGATGAACCAGAACGACCTGATCAAGGATCGGCTGGAGACATCGCGCGACGAGATCAGGACGCTGCTGCGCGACGCCAATCCCAAGATCAACTACACCGGCCTTTCCGGATCGGGCCGCACGGTGCAGGTCCGCATCACCGATCCCAGCCAGATCGACGCCGCCAAGAAGGTGCTGAAGCCGCTGACCGATCCGGTGGCCGCCGGGCTGTTCACCGGCGGTTCCGTCCAGGAGATGACCCTGGACGATTCCGAGCCGGGCCTGCTCAAGTTCACCGTCACCGACGCCGGCATCAAATACCGCACGTCGACTGCGCTGACGCAGTCGATCGAGGTCGTCGAGCGGCGCGTCAACGAGCTCGGCACGACCGAGCCGATCGTGCAGCGCCAGGGTGATGACCGTATCCTCGTCCAGGTGCCGGGCCTGCAGGACCCGCAAAGGCTGAAGGAAATCCTCGGCCAGACCGCCAAGCTGACGTTCCAGATGGTCGATCAGTCGATGCCGGTCCAGGACGCGCTCAACGGCCGTCCGCCCGCGGGCTCCTCGATCCTCTATTCGCAGGATGATCCGCCGGTACCCTATCTGATCGAGAACCGCGTCATCGTTTCGGGCGAGAACCTCGTCGACGCGCAGGCGACCTACAATTCCCAGAACAACGAGCCGGTCGTTTCCTTCCGTTTCGATTCCAAGGGCGCGACCCGCTTCGGCCAGGCGACGGCGCAGAACGTCGGCAAGCTGTTCGCCATCGTCCTCGACAACCAGGTGATCTCGGCGCCGCAGATCCGCGAACCGATCCTCGGCGGCACCGGCCAGATCTCCGGCAATTTCACCGCTCAAAGCGCCAATGATCTCGCCGTGCTGCTGCGCGCCGGCGCGCTGCCGGCGACGCTGACGGTGATCGAGGAGCGCACGGTGGGTCCGGGCCTCGGACAGGACTCCATCCATGCCGGCAAGGTCGCCGGCATCATCGGCTCGATCCTCGTCGTCGCCTTCATGTTCGTCGCCTACGGCTTCCTCGGCTTCCTCGCCAACATCGCGCTTGCGGTGCACGTGGCGATGATCGTCGGGCTGCTGTCGCTGCTCGGCGCGACGCTGACCTTGCCCGGTATCGCCGGTATCGTGCTGACCATCGGCATGGCGGTCGATTCCAACGTTCTGATCTACGAGCGTATCCGCGAGGAGCGGCGCAACGGCCGCTCGGTGATCCAGGCGATCGATACCGGCTTCACCAAGGCCTTGGCGACCATCGTCGATTCCAACGTCACGTCCCTGATCGCGACGGTGGTGCTGTTCTATCTCGGCACCGGCCCGGTGAAGGGTTTCGCCATCACCTACGCCATCGGCATCCTGACCACGGTCTTCACCGCTTTCACCTTCACCCGGCTGCTGGTGTCGATCTGGCTGCGCCGCGCCCGGCCGAAGGAACTGCCGAAGGCGCCGGTGACCTTCATTCCGCCGGGTACGAAGATCCCGTTCATGGGCATCCGCCGCTGGACCTTCGCGCTCTCCAGCCTGTTGTCGATCTTGTCGGTCGTGCTGTTCTTGACCGTCGACATCAACTACGGCATCGACTTCAAGGGCGGATCGCTGATCGAGGTGCAGGCCAAGACCGGCAATGCCGATCTCGCCGACATCCGCGGCAGGCTGACGGAGCTCAACATCGGCGAGGTCCAGGTGCAGCAGTTCGGCGAGCCGAACGACGTGCTGATCCGCGTCGGCACCCAGGACGGCGGCGAGAACGCCGAGCAGACCGTCATCGACAAGGTGCGCGGCGAATTGCAGGACCAGTATGATTTCCGCCGCGTCGAAGTGGTGGGACCGACGGTTTCGGGCGAACTGGCCAAGCAGGGAACGATCGCCATGCTGATCGCGCTGATCGGCATCCTGATCTATGTCTGGTTCCGATTCGAATGGCAGTTCGCTGTCGGCGCCATCGTCGCCACGATCCACGATGTGGTGATGACGATCGGCTTCTTCGTCATAACGGGATTGGAATTCAACCAGTCATCGCTGGCGGCAATTCTCACCATCATCGGTTATTCGCTGAACGACACCATCGTCGTCTATGACCGCGTCCGCGAGGATCTTCGAAAATACAAGAAGATGCCGCTGCCGCAGCTGTTGAACAACGCCATCAACGAGACGCTGTCGAGAACGACGCTGACCTCGGTGACGACGATCCTGGCGCTGTTGGCGCTGGTGCTGTTCGGCGGCGAGGTGATCCGTTCGTTCACCATGGCGATGCTGTTCGGCGTGGTGTTCGGCACCTATTCGTCGATCTTCATCGCCGCGCCGTTGCTGATCCTGTTCAAGTTGCGGCCGCAGGCCGCGACCGCCGACGAGGAGAAGCCGGTGAACGGCAAGGCCGTGGCGACCTGACGCCGCGGCCGTGGCCAAGGGCATCGTCATCCGCGAGGCGCATTTCCCCGGCCGGGCGCCGATCGAGGCCTATGGCAATGGCGGCTTCCGCTTCGCCGACATGTCGCATCGCGGCTCGCTGCTCTGCCTGCCGTCCGGCATCCATGGCTGGGAGCCGGCCGATCCGCTGGCACTGACGATAGCGGATTTCGACAAGCTGCTGGTCGAGGCCGGCAAGGTCGAGATCCTGCTGGTCGGCACCGGCAAGGATCTGCGGCCGCTGCCTGGGGCGCTGCGCGCCGCGCTGAAGGAAGCCGGCATTGCGGCCGACCCGATGTCGACCGGTGCTGCCGTGCGGACCTACAACGTCCTGCTCGCCGAGGACCGCGCCGTGGCCGCAGCGCTGATTCCCGTCGACTGACGTGAGCGACAATCCCAAAATCGTCATGGATGCGGTGCGCGCCGCCGACCACGATCGCTATCTCAGCGCGCTCTATGCGCCCGCCGACAAGCGCGACGCGCTGTTTTCACTCTATGCTTTCAATGCCGAGATCGCGTCGGTTCGCGACCGCATCCATGAGCCGCTGCCCGGCGAAGTGCGGCTGCAATGGTGGCGCGATGTCATCACGGCGGAAAGCGACGCGGAGACCGGCCACCCGATCGCCGATGCATTGAGGGCGACGATTTCCACCAACCGGCTGCCCAAGGCCGCCTTCGACAACATGCTCGAAGCACGCATCTTCGACCTTTACGATGATCCGATGCCGTCGCGCACCGATCTCGAAGGCTATTGCGGCGAGACCGCCGCGGCACTCATCCAGCTTGCGGCGATGATGCTCGATCCCCAGGAGGCGCCGCGTTTCGCCGAACTGGCGGGGAGGGCGGGCTGCGCGCAAGCGATCATCGGTCTCTTGCTGCTGTTGCCACTGCATCGCAGGCGCGGCCAATGTTTTGTGCCTGCGGATATCCTCGCGGCGGCCGGCTCATCATCGGAAGAATTCGTCAAAGGGGACGGCGGCCCTGGCGCGCAGCGTGCGGTCTCGGCGATGATCGCCTTGGCGCGGGACCATCTCGGTGCCTTCGAGCAAGGAGCCGCGGCGCTGCCGGCTTCGCTGCGCCCGGCCTTCCTGCCGCTCGCGTTGACGCGCGCCTATCTCGGCAGGTTGGAGAAGACCGGGCAATCGCCGCTCGGCACAGCAAGGCTTTCCACCTTGCGCAAGCATTGGCTGCTCTTGCGTCATGCCAGCCGCGGCTGGTCGCCCATTTGACGTAAACGTCAATCGTGCTAGGTGTTCTGCCGGTCGGACTCGCGTCGAAGAAGCACGAGCCGCCGGAGGAGACGCCTTTCCATGAGCCTGCCGGTCCTGGTCGTCCTTGTCGTAATCGGCATTGCGCTGTCGGTCGCGGCCGTACATTTCACTGGCGGCACCAGGACGGCGACGCTTGCAGATGCCGGTCAGGCGCTAGCGCGTTTTGCCGAGGATTTTCCCGACGAGAAGCCGGCGGCGGTGCGTCTAACGGCGGATCGGCGGGCGGCGTTTCTCGCGCTCGGGCCGGCGCGCACCGGCATCGTCAGCAGCATCGGCGATTGCTTCCTGACGCGCATCGTCACCGCGCGCGACATCCTGGCGCTGACCGTCGACGATCCGCTGACGATCTCCATCAGGCTCGGCGACTTCACCTGGAAGGGCGGCCGGTTCGCCTTTGCCGTCGAGGCCGACGCCAAAGCGGTGGCGGCGGCGTTGCAAGACCATCGGACCCGGGAGGCCGCGTGATGGACGACTACAATTTTCCGCAGGTCACCCAGCTAGCCATCCCGTTCTTCGTCGCCGCGATCCTGATCGAGCTCTGGCTGGTGCGCACCGGCCGCGCCAAGGGATCGTTCGAGACGCGCGACACGCTGACCAGCCTGATGATGGGGACCGGCAATGTCGTGGCCGGCCTGCTGCTCGGCGTCGTCTCCTACTGGGCGCTTTTGTGGCTGTGGCAGTTCCGCTTCTTCAATCTCGGCCTGTCGGTCTGGGTGTTCGTGGCCGCCTTCCTGCTCGACGATTTGCGCTACTATGTCTATCACCGCATCGCGCACCGGGTGCGCTGGGTGTGGGCCGAGCACGTCAACCACCATTCCAGCCAGCACTACAATCTGTCGACGGCGCTGCGGCAAAGCTGGACCGGGCTGTTCACCTTCATGTTCGTGCTGCAGGCGCCGCTGGTGCTGCTCGGCTTCCATCCGGCGGTGATCGCCTTCGTCTTCGGCTTCAACCTGGTCTGGCAGTTCTGGATCCACACCGAGGCGGTCGGCAAGATGTGGGGCTGGTTCGAATTCATCTTCAACACGCCCTCGCATCACCGCGTCCACCATGCCACCAATCCGCGCTATCTCGACGCCAACTATGCGGGCACGCTGATCATCTGGGACCGCATGTTCGGCACCTTCGTCGAGGAGTTGGAGGAGGACCGGCCGCGCTACGGCATCGTCAAGAACATCGGCACCTTCAATCCGCTGAAGGTCGCGTTCCACGAATGGATCGGCATGTTCAAGGATGCGCTGATGCCGGGGCTGACGCTGCGCCAGCGTTTCAACTATCTCGTCCAGCCGCCAGGCTGGAGTCATGATGGCTCGCGCGATACGTCGGAGACGTTGAAGGCGGCCTATGTCAGGCGCAATCCAGGCGAGGCGGGCAAGCCAGGGCTGCAGGAGGCGACTGGCCCTCAGGCCGCAGAGTGAAGTAAACCACGATCCTGAGTCGATTTGACAACTCTAGGACTTGCTCCTAATCTTTGTCATCATAGTCTTTTGTGGGTGGTGAGCATGCTTCGTCTTGTAGCCACTTGTCTGTTTCTATTCACCACAACATTGACTTACGCCGCGCCGGCCATCGACTGGTGGGTCAAGCATCCGTTCCGGTATTTCACCGAAACGACCGACTTCGATATGCAGCGGGAGGCCATGGCCGAGGTCATGGCTACCCATGGGGGCGCCTTCACGGCGACGGCCGTGTCCGATCTCGAACGGCTGCTCAACGATCCGCGCTGGCTGCGTGAGTGGTATAAACAGGACACGACACTCTACCCAAATCCCAAGGGCGCGGGCCGACCCGAACGCGGCTGGGCCAATCCCATCAATCTTCGCCGCTCGACCTGCTGGGATAGCCGCGAACAGTGGCATTCGTCGTGCAAAAGCGACGGTTTCGGAACGGCGCTTCGTGCCGACTATGTGCGCCCGCAGGGCCACACAGTGATCTTCAGCGTGAAGGATGCGCCGACCGGTGTCTGCCGATGGCAGGCCGCGCGGCCGATCTTCATTGCCGGCCGCGGGCGGCTTTCCGCGACTGCGGAGCAGCCCTGCGCGGCGCAGTTCGAAGCGCGCATTCCCTTCGAGCCAGACATTCCGGAAGCACAGCGCGGCGTCGACGTGTCGGTGACCCTGCCGGACGGCACGGTGCTTTCGCAAGCTGCCATCTGGGTTCGCGACCGGCTAATCGCCGGTATAGGCGACAGCTTTTCGTCGGGCGAGGGCAATCCTGACACACCGGTCGAGATCGATCCACTGTCGAGGCGGAGACACCTCAACATCTCCTTTGTCTATGATCCCGATACCCAGGCGATCAAATCGGTGCCGGCGTATTCCCTGCCGGTCCGCTATCAGAACGCGCCGGCTGGCTGGCTCGACCGCAAATGCCATCGCTCGGCCTACAGCTATCATCTGCGCACCGCCCTGCAGGTCGCTCTCGCCGATCCCAAGCACAGCGCCGTGACGTTCCTTGGCTTCGCCTGCTCGGGCGCCGAGGTGACCGAGGGCCTGCTTTTTCCCTATGCCGGCGTCGAGACCGTCAACAGCTCCTATTTTTCAGCGGTGGGCAGGCAAAGGCGCGACTTGCCGCAGATCGATCGCCTGATGATCGAACTCTGCCGCGATGACCTGCTGCGCACGCATGCAACCCGCACCGTGACCTTCGACACCCCGCTTACCGACGGGCGGGGCCACACATTGCGCAGCGCCAGGCTGCTCGACTGCAAGCCGGGGCGGTTCCTGCGGCCGATCGACATGCTGATCGTGTCCATCGGCGGGAACGATGTGGGCTTCACGCCGCTCATCGTCGAGACGCTGACCAAGACAAGGCCTCCATACGCAAACGTCGCGAGCAAAGTCCGGGCCGACCTGCTTGGCGCATCGGTCATTCGAACCGTGGCACGGATCGCGAAGGCGCATGATGTCGCGACGGCGCGAATCCGGGCCAGGGAACTGCCGTCACGCTTTGCCGCCTTGCGCAAGGCACTGGCGCCGCTGCCGATCGCGACCAACGGCGGAATGCCCAACATCGTGCTGACCGCGTTTCCAAAGATCGAGTTCGACCAGGACGGAAGGCTGTGTGGCGAAGCCACGCCGCGCGAAAGGCTTGAAGGCTTCAATGTCGGTGGGGTGCTGTCGATCGACGTGCCGACGCTGCGTCCGGTCAGCGCTTTTGCTAACGACGTCCTGTACCCAGCGACACGCGACGCGGCCCGCGCCGGCAACTGGCATTTCGTCGACGCGCAGCGTGCCACCTTCGCCAAGCATGGGATCTGTGCGCAGAAACGCTTGTCGAGCGGTGTCACGGCTGCCGAGAGCCTGATGCTGCCCTATTACCACGCGGACGCGCCGAGGCGGGACAAATGGTCGGAATTCGAGCCGTTTTCCGCCTATCGCGATGCGGATTTCAAGGCAACTCGCGACACGCGTGCCTATGCACCGCGCGAGCGCTGGTTCCGCACCATCAACGACATCTGCCTGTTCGTGCAGTCCAAGGCGAGCGGCACGCCGCCGCCGCCGTCACAATGGGCTCTGCTCGATCTGGTCGAGGTTTGCCTGGGTGGTCCGTTCCATCCGACCGCGGAAGGCCATTCACACATCGCCGATGCGGTGTTCGCGGCCGCGACCACGATGCTCAACCTGCCGCAGCCGACGGTCGCGGACGTACGGCCGCATTGAAGAGAGGCGGGACTATTCCGCTGCTTCTGCCTGCGCGGGCAGGCCCAGCCACTGGCGGCAATCGGCCAGCGCGCGCGAGGTGATGGCGCGCCGCTTGGCGACGATCTTGTCCTTGCCGCGCAGGCGCCTTCCCTCGGACTTCGGTGCTTCAGCGGGCGGGAACAAGCCGAAATTGACGTTCATCGGCTGGAAGGAGCGTTTCCCTGGCTCGTCGTCCGAAACGATGTGGCCGCCGGTGATGTGGTTGAGCAGCGCGCCGAAGGCGGTGCTGAGCGGCGGCAGCGAGGCCTGATGGCCAAGCCGCTCGGCGGCGGCGAAGCGACCGGCAAGCAGGCCGATCGCGGCGCTCTCGACATAGCCCTCGCAGCCGGTGATCTGGCCGGCGAACCGCAGGCCGGGCCGCGACTTCAGCTGCAGCGAGGCATCGAGCAGTGTCGGCGAGTTGATGTAGGTGTTGCGGTGCAGGCCGCCGAGGCGGGCGAAGTCGGCGTTTTCGAGCCCCGGAATGGTGCGGAACACGCGCACCTGCTCGGCATGCTTCAGCTTGGTCTGGAAGCCGACCATGTTGTAGAGCGTGCCCAGCGCATTGTCCTGGCGAAGCTGGACCACCGCGTAGGCCTTCACCGCAGGATTGTGGACATTGGTCAGGCCCATCGGCTTCATCGGCCCATGGCGCAGCGTCTCGACGCCGCGCTCGGCCATCACCTCGATCGGCAGGCAGCCGTCGAAATACGGCGTGCCTTCCCATTGCTTGAATTCGGTCTTCTGGCCATCGACCAGCGCCTGCACGAAGGCGAGATACTGCTCCTTGTCCATCGGGCAGTTGATGTAGTCCTTGCCGGTGCCGCCGGGGCCGACCTTGTCGTAGCGCGACTGGAACCAGCAAATGTTCATGTCGATCGTGTCGAAATGCACGATCGGCGCGATCGCATCGAAGAAGGCGAGCGCGTCGGCGCCGGTGGCTTCCGCGATAGACTGGGCAAGCGAGGGCGCGGTCAGCGGGCCAGTGGCGATGATTGCCTGGTCCCAGTCCGCCGGCGGCAGGCCGGGCACTTCCTCGCGAAGGATGGTGATCAGCGGATGCGCTTCAATCTTTGCGGTCACAGCGTCGGAAAAGCCGTCGCGGTCGACGGCCAGTGCGCCGCCGGCGGGGACCTGATGCGCATCGCCGGCGCTCATGATCAGCGAGCCGGCAAGCCGCATTTCGGCATGCAGCAGGCCGACAGCGTTGGTTTCGGCGTCGTCGGAGCGGAAGGAATTGGAACAGACGAGCTCGGCCAGCCCCTCGGTCTTGTGCGCCTCGGTGCCGCGGACGGGACGCATCTCATGCAGCACGACAGGAATGCCGGCCTCGGCGATCTGCCATGCGGCTTCGGAGCCGGCGAGGCCGCCGCCAATGACGTGTACGGGATTTTTGCTCATGGGCGCCGGAATAATCGCTTGTTGTCGCGATTGCAATTGGCGCGAAGGGCAGGAAAGGCCGGTGCCGGACCGGAAGGGCGGCAAAAGCGGCCCCTGAAAACACAACACCCGCCGGGGGAGGAGGTCCGGCGGGTGTCGTTTTGGGGGCCGATCCTCGGGAGGAGGTGAAGATCGACCGTATTCGTCATCGCCGGGGAGGAGGTCGGCTTTGACGAAATTCATTTCGCCGTTTGAAAGGGGCGAAACCTTGGAAGACGAACTATGTTCGCTTCGGGAACAACGCCCGCCGGGGGAGGAGGTCCGGCGGGCGCCGTTTCAGTGGTCAACCCTTGGGAGGAGGTAAGGGTCGGCCGTATCCGTCAGGGTCGGGGAGGAGGTCGACCCTGGCGAAATTCCTGTGTTTAGACCGCCTTGCGGGCGACCATCTTGATCTCGTCGCGAACGATACCGAGATCGTGGAGCTGGCGGTTCGACAGACGACCCAGCTCGGAAACCGTCTCGCGATAAACGCGCCAGTTACGATAGTTGCGGATCAGGTTCATTGTCGTTCTCTTCTTCAAACTGGTTCGGACCATTCACGGTCCGAAGAGGATTAGACCGCCTTGCGAGCGACGTAGTGGATGTCGCCGCGGCTGATGCCGAGGTCGGTCAGTTCACGGTTCGACAGGCGGCTCAGCTCGGAGACGGTGTCCCTGTAGCGGCGCCAGTTGCGGTAGTTGCGGATCAGGTTCATGGTAGTACTCGTTTCGTCTTTCGTTCGGATCATTCCGTTTGTGTACGAACAGAAAATAGGTGGGGTCATATCGATTTAAAAGTGCCATTGGCGCATGGCAGCAATGCAAATTGTGCAATGCAACATTAACGGCCGTTCACGGCTTCGACATAAAGAAGCCCGAATCCGAAAATGCCGTGGCGTCAACGGTTTGACCGGGTGGGTTGAAAAAAAGACCGAGGGCAGGGGGAAGAATGGCGAGTTATGCCTCGCGGGTCAGGTCGGACATCGCCCGATGGCGGCAGGCCGGCCTCATCGATGCGCCGACAGCCGATGCGCTGGCGCGCGATGTCGAAGCCAATGAGCGGAGGTCGCTGAGCTTCGGTTCGATCCTGGCGATGATGGCGGCGCTGTTGTTCGGCGCGGCGATCCTGATCTTCGTCGCCGCCAACTGGGAAGCCATCCCACGCCTCGTCCGCGTCGCGGCGCTGTTCGCCGTCATCCTCGCCGGCTATGTCGGCGGCGCGGTGCTGAAGACACGCGACCATGGCGCGATCGGCGAGGCGCTGTGGATCGTGGCGGCGGCCGCTTTCGGCGGCTCGATCGCGCTGATCGGCCAGATGTACCACCTGACCGGCGACGAGGCCTCGGCGCTGCTCACCTGGGGCGCCGGCACGGCGCTGGCGGCGGTCGCGTTGCGCTCCAACCCGCTCACCCTCGCTTCCGTCGGTATCGCCGACGCCTGGCTGTTCCTCAAATGGGGCGGCTTTTTCCGACGGGCCGAGTTTCCGCATCTCTTCGCCCCCATGGCGCTGGTACTCTTCGCCATTTCGTTCTGGACCCGCAGCCAGGCAGCGCGGCACCTGATCATCCTGTCGGTCATCGCCTATCTCGTGCTGCTCGTGATGGATCACGACACGCTGCAGGTCGCCATTCCGTTGGTGGTGGTCTCGGCGCTGCTTTTTGCAGCGGCGATCTTCGCCGCCGAACCGGTCGACCGGATCGTGCAGCTTGGCGGCCGGCTGCCCCTGCATGCCCTGGTCGGTTTCCTCACCGGCATGGCGATGATCCAGTTCGAACTGGCTGACGAGGCGAGTTACAATGCCGGCTTCGCCATTGCCTCGGCGGTCGCGCTTGCCGGCATCGTCGCTGCGATCATGCTCGGCGGCCGGGAGAGCAGGGGCCTGCGCTGGGTTGCCTATGCCGGTTTCGCCTTCGAGCTCGCCATCATCTATATGGTGATGCTGCATTCGATGCTTGGCACCGCCGGCTTCTTCCTGGCGGCCGCACTGCTGCTCGGCACGTTGGCGCTGGTCATCATCCGCGTCGAAAAACGCATGAACGCGCCGCGCGGCGAAGGAGCGAGTGCATGATGACCGGCAAAAGACTGATCATCTCGGCGCTGCTGCTGGCGCTCGTCCAGATCGGCTTCCTCGGCTGGATCATCGCCGGTCGGGCGGCGATCCTGCGCGACGGCAAGGAAGTCCTGCTGAAGGTCGAGCCGATCGACCCGCGCGATCTTTTGCGCGGCGACTATATCGTGCTTGGCTACGAGATCTCGCGCATCCCGGTGAAGCTGATCGCCAACATTCCACCCGACAGGTTCACCAGCAATGACTCCGAACTCGTCGTCAGGCTGAAGAAGGGCGCCGAGGGCTACTGGCAGCCGAGCGCGGCCTGGTTCGATGCCGCACCGACGCCGGCGGCCTCCGATGAGGTCGACATCGTCGGGCATGTGGCCGATGGCTGGGGCCTGCGCGAGCCGGAAGCTACGATCGCGCCGGACTATGGCATCGAGCGCTTCTACCTGCCCGAAGGCGAGGGGATGGCGATCCAGAGCGACATGCGCGTGCGGCCGTTCGGCATCCGCCTTGCCGTCGCCGCCAATGGCACCGCGCAGATCAAGGCGCTGATGGACGGCGACAAGATGCTGTTCGCGGAGCCGCTCTACTAGAGGCGGCCGTACCAACGTGTGTCTGCCGAAACTTTTGAATCTTCCGTGCGAACAGCGTGAAGCATGACGATTGAACTGACGGCGCGTGGAGATATCAACCTCGATACGGTCTTTCGTGTCGCCTGGCGGAAGGAGCCGGTCCGGATCAGCGACAAGGCTTTGCGCCGAATCGAGGAATGCCGCGCCTCATTCCTGCGTCTCATCGAGACGGACCCCGCGCCGGTCATCTATGGCGTCACCACCGCGATGGGCGAATTGGCGAGCCGCAAGCTCGAGCGTGACGAGCGCGACCGCCACGCCCGCATCAAGGCGTTCGCCGCCGCGACCTCTTTCGGCGAGCCGCTGCCGGAGCGCGTGGTCAGGGCGATCGTGCTTGCCCGCCTCACCAACTTCATCGAAGGCAATGCCGCGACCTCGCCACGCATCGCGCAAGCTGTCGCCGCCATGCTGGATGGCGCTCCGATGCCGATCGTGCCGTCGCAGGGACAGGGCGGCGCCGGCGAGATCCTGGCTCTCTATCCGCTGTTTGCTCCGCTTTCGACGCGTTTCGACCTGGAAGTGAAGGAGCGCGGTTCGCTGATCAACGGTTCGCCCTGCGCCGCGGCGCTGGTGGCGGACGCAGCCCTCGCGGCGCGCCGCCGCATCGGCCTCGCGCACAAGGTGTTCGCGCTGTCGATCGAAGCCTTTCGCGCACCGCTCGAACACTACGATGCCGCGCTCGACGGGCTTTGGGGCGACGAACACGAGGCGGCGGCGCTGCAAGGGCTGCGGGACTATCTCGCCGGCGCCGCCGACGGGCGGCGCAACTATCAGGCGCCCGTCAGCTACCGCATCGTGCCGCGCGTGCTTGGTCAGGCGCATCGCGCGCTGTCCGGCGCGGAACGGGCGGCGACCGTCTCGCTGGCGTCGATCTCGGACAATCCGGTCTATATACCGCCGGACGATACGCATCCGCTCGGGCGCTGCATCAGCACCGGCGGCTATCACAATGCGATGGCCACGCCTGCGCTCGACGATCTAGCGGCGATCTGGGCCGATATCTGCCTGCTCTGCGACCGTCACGCCTCGAAACTCCTGAACGGCAAGGTCTCGCTGCTGCCCGATCTGCTGATGACGGACCGGCACTGGGCCGACAGCGACGGCCACGGCAATGTCGGCTATGTGCCGATGGCGATCACCGGTTACCTGGAGCAGGCAAATCATGCGGCGCAGCGCACCTTTATCCCGGGAACGGAATCGGCCGGCGCCGGCCAGGACGACGTCGCGACGACGGCGTTCCTCGCCTGGACGAAGGAGGCGACCGCCGGCCGCTGCCTCGACGCGGCGATGGCGATGCTAGCGATGATTGCCTCGCAGGCGCTTCACGTCACCGGACGCGAGGCGCCGCCTGCGCTGCGGCCCTTCGTTGCCGACGTCAGGACCATCGTGCCGCCGGTCGAGGCCGACCGCGTGCTCGGGCCCGAACTGGCGAAATTGAGCGAATGGATTACCGGCAAGGTCTTCGAGACGTGATCGTGGCGACTCGGTTTGTCAGCCGATGGGGCTGGTGCGGGTAGAGGGACTCGAACCCCCACGTTTTCACGCCAGAACCTAAATCTGGTGCGTCTACCAGTTCCGCCATACCCGCGTCGCCCGGCAATCCCATGTAGCCATCATTCTGTCAATGTCGCGATCAAAATGACCTTCAACCGCCTGAATGCGAAGATGGTTGAAAATTAGGCTGGCGTGTGACAAAAGGCGTGTCGAATGTGACGGGACGCGACGATCCGCTTCTGCAGAATGTGATAAGAAGTAGGAAAAACAAAGACTTATTCACATTTTGGAACGCAGTTTGGAGAGGATTTGAGCCGCTTTAGCGGTCAAACCGCCAGCTTCCGTTACCAAAAGCCATTCCCGGCAAGATTATACTGGCAGGCTGTAAGCGGCAGGGCCGTCTGGCAGTCTCATGGGTGAGAACAAAGGTTTTATGATGCAGGTCACCGAAACGCTCAACTCCGGTCTCAAGCGCGAGATCAAGATCACCGTGCCGGCCGGTGACATGGAAGCCAAGCTGATGGCGCGGCTTACGGATGCCCGCAACAAGGTTCGCATCAACGGCTTCCGTCCCGGCAAAGTGCCGGTGCAGCACCTGCGCAAGGTCTACGGCAAGTCGTTCATGGCCGAGGTCGTCAACGAGATCCTCAACGATTCGACGCGCTCGATCATCACCGGGCGCGGCGAGAAGGCCGCCATGCAGCCTGAAGTGATAATGACCGAGGACGAGAAAGAGGCCGAGAAGATCCTGGCCGGCGGCGCCGATTTCGAGTTCCGCCTCAACTACGAGATCATCCCGGCGATCGAAATCAAGGATTTCTCCGACATCAAGGTGACGCGCCAGGTGTTCGACGTGCCGGACACGGAAATCGACGATCAGGTCAAGCGCATCGCGGAATCGGCGCGCAGCTACGAGCCGAAGACCGGCAAGGCCGCCGAAGGCGACCGCGTGACGATCGACTATGTCGGCAAGATCGGCGGCGAGGCGTTCTCCGGCGGCGCCGGCAACGACCAGCCGCTGGTGCTCGGCTCCAAGGAGTTCATCCCGGGCTTCGAAGACCAGCTGGTCGGCGCCAAGGCCGGCGACGAGAAGCAGGTCACCGTCACCTTCCCGGAAAACTACCAGGCCGCGCATCTGGCGGGCAAGGAAGCCACCTTCGACGTCACCGTCAAGGAAGTGGCGAAGCCCGGCGAACTGGAGATCAATGACGAGACGGCCAAGAACCTCGGCCTGGAATCGCTGGAGCGCCTGCGCGAGATCGTGCGCGGCCAGATCGAGAACCAGTTCGGCTCGATGACGCGCCAGAAGGTCAAGCGCCAGCTGCTCGACCAGCTCGACGCGTCCTATTCGTTCGAGGCGCCTTCGAAGCTCGTCGAGGCCGAGTTCAACAACATCTGGAGCCAGGTCAACCGCGATCTGGAGGCCGCCGGCCGCACCTTCGCCGATGAAGAGACGACGGAAGAAGAGGCGCGCGCCGAATATCAGCGCCTGGCAGAGCGCCGCGTGCGCCTCGGCCTGGTGCTCGCCGAAATCGGCGAGAAGGCCGGCGTCACGGTCTCGGATGAGGAGCTTCAGCGCGGCCTGTTCGAGCAGGTTCGCCGCTTCCCGGCCAACCAACAGCAGGAAGCCTTCGAGTTCTACCGCAACAATCCGGACGCGCTGAACACGCTGCGCGCGCCGATGTTCGAGGAGAAGGTGGTCGACCATCTGCTCGGCCAGATCTCCGTCACCGACGTCAAGGTCGGCAAGGAAGAGCTGATGGCCGACGACGAGGACGGCGAGACCGCGGCCAAGGCGAAGCCGGCGAAGAAGGCCGCGTCGAAGAAGTCGGAAGCCAAGGCAAGTGAAGCCAAGGCCGACGACGCCGAGGAACCGAAGAAGAAGGCGGCACCGAAGAAAAAGGCAGCCAAGGACGCCGAGTAACGCGCGCACCAGGCTTGAATTGCGAAAGGCCGCCCTCGGGCGGCCTTTTTCGTTGAGGCCCGGTGTTGTGGCTCCGGTGCAACAGCGGCGCGTTCTAATGGCAGTGCGCGGCTGGCGATACGAAACCTTGATGATTATCTGCGCTTGTGTTGCGAAACAGAGGGCGTTGGAGGCATCGTTGAGGCGGTTCGTCGAAAAGGGCGGCGTGGTGGCGGCGGCGCTCGCTTTCATCTCTGCCTGCGGCGTCGCCGAGGCCGATGCCGCACTCGACAATTGGCGTTTCGACACCAGCAGCAACGGTCTGGTCACCGCCTCGCTTTATGCCGACAACAAGCTCCTCACCGGTGGCGGCGCGCTGGGCTACAGCCCGGTGCTGACCATCGCCTGCCGGCCGGACGGCGAGCCGCACTGGAGCGAATGGGTGCAGCTCAACGACGCGGTGTCCGCCAGCCGCAAGATCACCATGTCGGTTACTGTCGACGGTGACGGTAAATTCGATGAGAGCTGGTCCGTCGGCACGCGCGGCAAGATGCTGGTCAGGGATGGCGCCGATGGCATCAAGCGGCTGGTGCCGGCGAGCCGGCTCCTGCTTTCCTGGCGGTTCGGCCTGCTGGCGGGACGCGGCGAGGCGGATTTCGACCTTGCCGGACTTGGCGAGGCGGTCGACAGGATCGCCGGGGCCTGCAACATCGATCCGCCCTGAGCGCGTGTCCTAAACCTTCGCAATCTCTGGCTTTTTCTATCCGCCGCTGGGAATCCGTGGTATGTAGGTGCCGCAATTCCACTAAGGCAGGGCGGAACCTCCGCTCTGACACAAGGGGGCGCGGGCCGACATGAGCGGCACGCGTGGGATCGTCCAGGCAAGGATGACGACCAGGGAGGAAATGCCATATGCGCGCTATCGCGTTTTTTGCTGCCGTGTCCGCAATAGCCTTCACCGTGCATCCCTCGCAGGCGCAGGACGCCGCGGCGGGTGAGAAGGTTTTCGTCAAATGCAAGGTCTGCCACATCGCGGATGAGGACAAGAACAAGATCGGCCCGTCGCTGCACGGCGTCATCGGCCGGACGGCGGGCACACACCCGGATTTCACCTATTCCCAGGCCATGATCGATGCCGGCAAGTCCGGCGTCAAATGGGACGAACCGACGCTGACGACCTATCTTCACGACCCCAAGGCCATGGTCAAAGGGACGAAGATGGCGTTCGCGGGCCTCAAGAACGATCAGGACGTTGCCAACGTCATCGCCTATCTGAAGCAATTCTCGCAATAGTCAGTCTTCCCGCCTCATCTGTGGTCGCTTGCAATGTCGACTAGGGAAAGCCGCCTCGAGGACACCGGCGTCCGACTCTCGGAAGCGACGGCTGCCGATTACTTCGCGCTGCTCAAGCCGCGCGTCATGGTGCTTGCCGTCTTCACCGCTTTCGTCGGCTTGATGGTGGCGCCCGGTGCAATGAACCCGGTCATCGCCGTGATCGCAATCGCGGCGATCGCCATCGGGGCAGGGGCGGCCGGCGCGCTCAACATGTGGTACGACGCCGATATCGACGCGTTGATGTCGCGTACGTCGAAGCGGCCGGTGCCTTCGGGCCGCGTCACGCCGGGCGAGGCGCTCGGCTTCGGCCTGGTGCTTTCGGCGCTTTCAGTGATGACGCTGGGCGTGCTGGTCGGCTGGCTCGCGGCGTCGCTGCTTGCCTTCACCATCTTCTTTTATGTCGTCATCTACACGATGTGGCTGAAGCGCTCGACGCCGCAGAACATCGTCATAGGCGGCGCGGCGGGCGCGCTGCCTCCGGTCATTGGCTGGGCCGCCGCCACCGGCGCCGTCGGTGTCGAAAGCCTCATCCTGTTCCTGATCATCTTCCTGTGGACGCCGCCGCATTTCTGGGCGCTGGCGCTGTTCAAGGTCGGCGACTACGCCGCCGCCGGCATTCCGATGATGCCGAACGTGGCGGGCGAGGCTTCGACACGCAGACAGATCTTCGCCTACGCGCTCATCCTGGCGCCGATCGGGGTGCTGCCCTGGCCCTTCGGATTCGCCAGCGGCTTCTACGGGATCGTCGCGGCCGCCTTGGGCCTCGGTTTCATCTGGCATGCCTGGAAGGTGCTGGCCGCTCCCGACAAGGAGATGAAGCCGGCAAAGGCGCTGTTTGCCTTTTCGATCGCCTATCTCTTCGCGATATTCGCCACGCTGCTCTGCGACAGCATCGTTGCACGCGTGGTCGGCTCACTCTGATTGCGATGGCCTGAGCCAGGTTCGTGCCCGCAACCCGCGGGCCGCCCAGGACCTTCATTGCGAAGCCATCACGCCGGCAGCGCGAAGAATCCCAGCAGCAGCAGAATGAGTATCCCAAGGCCGAGTATGAGAAGCGTCCGAGTGTCCATGACCTTCACCTTCGACCTGCGGGAGAATAGCGAAAAAAGGGGCTTCGAGCCAGCCTGTGCCTGGACCGCCCCGGATCCGTTGCCGACAAAAGGGCGACAAGTCGCTCGCAAGAGAGTATGGTGATTGCGGTGCAGGTCGCGGTTGCGTGGCCCGTCATGCATAACGCTAGCACCATGAAATCCGCGACCTGGCCAGACCTGATCTGGAGGAGTGGTCATGGCGAGCTTTCACGTCATTGCAGGTGCCAGCGAAACGCTGGAGCATACGAGAATTCGAAAAATCGGCGTTTCAGACCTATTCGACGCGCTCAGACGCGGCGTCGACGATTTCATGGTCAAGCCCTCGCATATCGTGTTCCTCTGCCTGATTTATCCGCTGGTCGGCGTGGTTCTCGCCGCCTGGACATCGGGCGCCAACGCGTTGCCGTTGCTGTTTCCGCTGGTCTCCGGCTTCGCGCTGCTCGGCCCGTTCGCCGCGATCGGCCTCTACGAAATCAGCCGCCGGCGGGAGGCCGGTCTCGATTCCTCCTGGAGCCATGCCTTCGAGGTCAAGAACTCGCCCGCTCTGCCGTCGATCGCGGCCGTCGGGATCATGCTGTTTGCGATCTTCATCGCCTGGCTTCTGACCGCCCAGGCATTCTACGTGCAACTCTTCGGCCCGACGCCGCCGGCATCGCTGTCCGGCTTCATCAACGAGATATTCGCCACCGGGCGCGGCTGGACGCTGATCGTGCTCGGCCATGCCATCGGCTTCGTCTTTGCCGTGGTGGTGCTGTGCACCACGGTCGTCGCCTTCCCGTTGCTACTCGACCGTGATGTCGGGGCGTACGAGGCGATCCACACTTCGGTGCGCGTGGTGATGGCGAACCCGTTCGTGATGGCGGTCTGGGGGCTGATCGTCGCCGTTGCGCTGATCATCGGCTCGATCCCGATCTTCGCCGGCCTGGCGGTGGTGCTGCCGATCCTCGGCCACGCCACCTGGCACGTCTATCGCAAGGTCGTGGAACCGCCGCCTTCGGTCAAGCCGGCAGGTTGAAATTTGGGGCCGCGCCGTTTTCGGCGCGGCCCCGATTTTCTCACCGGATTTTCTCAGTAGGCCGGATGGCTGAAGCGGGCCTGGCGCGCATCCGTTGTCAGGTTGCGAAAGTCCTTGCCGCTGACATGCACAAGAGTCCTGTGGTCGCCGCCTTCGAAATAGATGTCGTCGGCTGCGCCAAGGCTTTCGTCGAGAATCACCGGCACGTCATAGGCGGCGCCGATCGGCGGCACCGCGCCGACGTCGCAATCGCCGAAGAGCGAGACCACCTCGTCCTCGGAAGCGAGCCCGAGACGCTTGTCCATGATGCCCTGCAGCGTGCTGAGTTCGATCCTGTGTGTGCTTGGAACCACCGCCAGCGCATAGCCGAGTTCGTGGTGGACGACCACCGATTTGGCCATAATGCTGCCGGGCACATGCGCGGCGATGGCCGACTGCCGGCTGGTGGACGTGCGGTGATGCTCGACGGTGTCGTAGGAAACGCCCTTGCCGTCGATGAAATGCTTCAGTTTGTTCGCGATCGTCATTTTGGCTCCCCTTGCTTCAGGTTGTGATGCAATTGGAACGACGGCTGTCTTCGACCGTCTCCGATACCGACAAAGATGGCTCAGCCATCCATTGTTTCAAGGCGAGGGCGGCGGTCCAGCAACTCCTGCCGCGCGTCAGGGTCCGGCGCCGAAAAACGTTATGCGGGTGAGCAGCGTATAGTCGGATTCGAAGACCATCATCGTCATGAACACCAGCACCAGTATCGGCGGCAGGATGATCGCATAGGCGAGCGCCAGCCTTTCCCAGGCCATGTGCATGAAGACGGCGACGATCAGTCCGGCCTTGAGCATCATGAAGATGAGGATCAGCGACCATCTGAGATAGCCGTGCAGGCCGAAATAGTCGACCAGGTAGGAGCAGGTGCTGAGGATGAACAGCCACGCCCAGACCACCAGATAGAGCTTGATCGGATGTTCCTGATGAGCGTCCGTCACGGCCGCCGGTGCGTCATGCGCGTGGGTGGCGTGAAGTGCGTGCTGCCCGAGACCGTTTGCGGTTGCTTCAGCCATAGCTTCCTCTCAACAAAGCCCGCCTCTCACCAAAGATAGAAGAAGGCGAAAATGAACACCCAGACCAGGTCGACGAAGTGCCAGTAGAGGCCCATGATCTCGACGTTCTCGTAGCGGCCCCTGCGGCTGGTGAAGAAGCCGGGGCGCCCGACGTCGTAGTCGCCGCGCCAAACCTTGCGCGCCGTGATGATCAGGAAGATCACGCCGATCGTCACATGCGTGCCGTGGAAGCCGGTGATCATGAAGAAGGAGGAGCCGAACTGCGCGGCGCCCCATGGGTTGCCCCAGGGCCGTACCCCTTCGGTGATCAGCTTGGTCCATTCGAAGGCCTGCATGCCGACGAAGGTGGCGCCGAGCGCGGCGGTCAGCAGCATCAGGATCGCGGTTTTGCGGCGGTCGCGGCGGTAGCCGAAATTGACCGCCATGGCCATGGTGCCGCTGCTCGAGATCAGCACGAAGGTCATGATGGCGATCAGGATCAGCGGAATCTCCTGGCCGCCGATGCGCAGCGCGAAGACCTCGCTGGGATTCGGCCATGGCACGCGCGTCGACATGCGCGCGGTCATGTAGGAGAGCAGGAAGCAGCCGAAAATGAAGGTGTCGCTGAGCAGGAAGATCCACATCATGGCCTTGCCCCAGGACACGTTCTTGAACGCGCGCTGGTCCGAGGCCCAGTCGGCCGCAATGCCTTGCCAGCCCGAAGGTCTTGGCTCCGTTTGGCCGCTATGCACCAGTGTCGTCTCAGCCATCGCCTGCCTCCTAGGTCAGCAACTGCCGGCAAATGTCGATGAACGTCGCTGCCCAGCCGGCCAGAAGGGCGAAGATGCAAAGCCAGACGAAAAGCAGGAAGTGCCAGTACATGGCGCAGAGCTCGACGCCGAGGCGCAGCCGCTCAGGCCGCGCGCCGTTCCAGGCGCTGGCGCTCGTCCTGCCAAGGCCGATCAGACCGCCCAGTATGTGCAGGCCGTGCATGCCGGTGATCAGATAGAAGAAGCTGTTGGCCGGATTGGCGGCCAGCAGGTAGCCATCCTCGGTCAGTTGCCGCCACGCCACGAGCTGTCCGATGAGGAAGGCAAGCGCTGTCACCCCGGCCGTGGCAAGGCCCAGCCGGACGTTGTCGATTTGGCCTTTGCGGGCGGCGGCGACGGCGCATTGCAGCGCGATGCTGCTGAGCACCAGCACGCCGGTGTTGAGCCAGAGCAGGCGCGGCAGCGGCAGCGGCCGCCAGTCCGACAGGCCCATGCGCATGAAATAGGCGCTGGTGAACAGCGAGAACAGGCAGCCGACGACGGCGAGGAATACGCCTAGGCCGATCTTGGCGGTGGGCAGGGCCGACCGGTCGAGGCCAACGAAATCCGTGGCCAGGCCTTGCTCCAACCATGGTTTCGCCGTCAGCCGCTGGTGCGAAAGCCACCAGCCGGCAAAGCCGGCGATCACAGCCAGGAAGACCAGGATGACGCTCATGCCGGCTCCTTGGAGAGGCCGAAATTGCCCGGCACGTTCTGCGGGATGAAGTCCTCCTTGGCGCCCGGCACGCTGTAGTCATAGGCCCAGCGGTAGACGATCGGCAGATCCTTGCCGAAATTGCCATGCGTCGGCGGTGTCTCGGGCGTCTGCCATTCCAGCGTCGTCGCCCGCCATGGATTGCCGCCGGCCTCGCGGCCATGGCGGATGCTCCAGATCAGGTTGAACAGGAAGACCATCTGCGCGAAGCCGACGATGAAAGCCATGATGGAGATGAACGAATTCAGATGATGGGCGGACTCCGTCATTATCGTCATGTCGGTCAGTTCCGCGTAGCGCCGCGGAATGCCGATCAGGCCGAGATAGTGCATGGGGAAGAAGATCAGATAGGCGCCGAGGAAGGTCACCCAGAAATGGAAACGGCCGAGCGTCTCGTCGAGCATGCGGCCGGTGACCTTCGGGTACCAGTGGTAGATCGCGCCCAGGATCACCAGGATCGGGGCGACACCCATGACCATGTGGAAATGGGCGACGACGAACATCGTGTCCGACAGCGGCACGTCGACGACGACGTTGCCGAGGAACAGGCCGGTCAGCCCGCCATTGACGAAAGTGACGATGAAGGCCAGCGCGAACAGCATAGGTATGGTGAGATGGATGTCGCCGCGCCACAGCGTCAGCACCCAGTTATAGACCTTGATGGCGGTCGGAATGGCGATGATCAGCGTGGTGGTGGCGAAGAAGAAACCGAAATAGGGGTGCATGCCGCTGACATACATGTGGTGCGCCCAGACCACGAAGCTCAGCGCGCCGATGCCGACGATGGCCCAGACCATCATGCGGTAGCCGAAGATGTTCTTGCGCGCATGGGTGCTGATCAGGTCGGAGACGATGCCGAAGGCCGGCAGCGCGACGATGTAGACCTCGGGGTGGCCGAAGAACCAGAACAGATGCTGGAACAGGATCGGGCTGCCGCCATTGTGCTGCAGCTGTTCGCCCATCTCGACGATCGCCGGCATGAAGAAGGAGGTGCCGAGCACGCGGTCGAGCAGCATCATCACGCAAGCCACGAACAGCGCGGGAAAGGCGAGCAGCGCCATCACGGTGGCGGTGAAGATGCCCCAGACGGTGAGCGGCAGCCGCATCATCGTCATGCCGCGGGTGCGCGCCTGCAGCACCGTCACGACATAGTTCAGGCCGCCCATGGTGAAGCCGATGATGAACAGGATAAGCGAGGAGAGCATCAGGATGATGCCCCAGTCCTGGCCGCCCGGCGTGCCGCTCATGATGGCTTGCGGCGGGTAGAGCGTCCAGCCGGCGCCGGTCGGTCCGCCCGGCGCAAAGAAGCCGGCCACCAGGACCAGCACGGCGAGCAGGTAGATCCAGTAGCTCAGCATGTTGACATAGGGAAAGACCATGTCGCGCGCGCCGACCATCAGCGGGATCAGGTAGTTGCCGAAGCCGCCAAGGAATAGAGCGGTGAGCAGGTAGATCACCATGATCATGCCGTGCATGGTGATGAACTGGTAGTAGGCTTCCGGGGTGATGAAGTCGAACGTGCCGGGGAAGCCGAGCTGCAGCCGCATCAGCCAGGACAGCATGAGCGCCACGAAGCCGATCGCCGTTGCCGTCGCTGAATACTGGATGGCGATGACCTTGGCGTCCTGCGAGAAGACGTACTTCGTCCACCAGCTGTGCGGATGGTAAAGTTCCATTTCCGCGACTTCGGCCGGCGGTACGGCATCTGCAGGCGTTATATCGACCATGGGAGCACCTCCGCGCCCTGTTCAGCGTGCCTCGACAGCCTCGAGTCTTGCCGCAACGTCCAGACCAGACGCGGCCACCGTCGCCTGGTCGGCAGAGCCCGTCTTCTGGGGCGCCGACAGTTGCGCGAAAGTCTGCTGCTGGCCGAGCCAGGCCAGGTAGTCCTGTTCAGTGTCGACCATGACCACGCCATGCATCAGCGGATGGCCCTGGCCGCACAGTTCCGCGCACAGGACCTGAAAGGTTCCGGTCCTGGTCGGGGTGAACCAGAAATAGGTGACCGAGCCCGGGATCATGTCCATCTTGGCGCGGAATTCCGGTATGTAGAAATCGTGCAGCACGTCGATCGAGCGCAGCACCATCTTGACCGGCTTGCCGATCGGCAGATGCAGATCGGCCGCCTCGACCACGACATCGTCCTGGCCGTTGGGATCGCTGGGGATGACGCCGAGCGGATTTTCAGCCGACACGTCGCGGGTGTCGGAGGTGCCGAGCTTGCCGTCCTTGCCGGGCAAGCGGAAGCTCCACTGCCATTGCTGGCCGATGACTTCGACCTCGGTCGCGTCGCTGGGCACGGTGACGAAGCGGCTCCAGACGAACAGGCCGGGCACCAAAAGGGCGGTGACACCCACTCCCGTGACGACGGTCAGCCACCATTCGAGGCGCTTGTTCTCCGGTTCATAGGCCGCGCGGTTGCCCTCCCGGTGGCGGAAGCGGAACACGCAATAGGCCATGAAAAGCACCACGGCGGCGAAGACGACGCCGGTGATCCAGAAGGTAATGATGATGGTGTTGTCGATATAGTCCCAATTCGAGGCAATCGGCGTCCACCACCATGGGCTCAGGAAGTGAAACAGCACCGAGCCCACAACAATCAAAACGAGTACAAGCGCAATGGCCATGTCCCGTCCTCCCCGGCATTCGAGGGGGCGCGAAGCCGTCCCGGCGAATGCCAAGATCATCATAGCGTGATTTGCGGTTGAAATTCCAGAGCCGACTATGTGTGGGAAATATATGTGGACAAACTGGCGCCTCTTGCGCTCGCGGAGCCCCGGTTTCAGTTCGGACTGGATCGCGCAATGATCCAGTCGGCCGCCGCCGCGAGATCGGCGACGGTTGCGGTAGGCGGCGGATCGAACCGCTTCTCGTCGCCGCGGCGATATTTGCCGGTGCGCACCAGCAATGCCCCCGAAAGCCCGGCGCGGAGCGCGCCGGCTATGTCGGCCTCGGCATCGTCGCCGACCATGATCGCCTGTTCCGGCGGGACGTTCATGGATGCCAGCGCCGAGAGAAAGAATGCTGGCGATGGCTTGCCGAGGACGGTCGCGCGTTTCAGCGAGGCAAATTCCAGTGCCGCCACGAAAGGCCCTGCATCGAGGCTGAGCCCGCCGTCGGCGTCGCGAAATGCCCGGTTGGTGGCGAGAGCCAGCAATTCGGCGCCGGCGATCAACTGGCGGAAGGCGTCGTTCAGCACCGCATAGGTCAAGGTCTCGCCGGCATCGCCGATGATGACGGCGCGCTTGTCGCGGGCCGGCAGTTCGCGGAAATCCGGCTCGAGGCCTGGGTGAACCAGCAGATAGGGCGCGCGGCCGTTACGAAGCAGCCATTCGCGCGCGGCCTGCGCCGGTGTGAAGACATCGGCCTTGGCGGCGGTCAGCCCCAATGCTGCCAGATGGTCGAGTACCCGCTGTTTCGACGAGCGCGTGGTGTTGCTGACGAAGCGTATGGAAAGACCGGCCTTGCGCAAACGCGCGACCGCGTCCACACCGCCCGATATGGCGGTTCCGCCATCATAGATGACGCCTGCGAGATCCAGCAGCACGCCCCTTGTCATCGTTCCAGCATGCCGAGGAGAGCGCCATGCGTCAAACCTGAAACGGGCCAGGTTGCGGCAAAGATTTGTCCTGCTACTTGTGCTTTCGTCGAGTTAAGTCGCCGGCGCGGGACGAAGATCGACACCTCAGATCAGCAGCAAGCCCTTCATGCTCGCATTGCCGCCGGACGGATGGTTGTGCACCAGGATGATGGCGCATGGTCAGGAGCCGGGTTTGCCGCTAGCTCGCAGCCTGTTTCATCTTGAGTAGCTGCTGCGCGGCGGCTGCGTTGTCGCCGCCACCCTCCACATGCACGGTGGGAACGGCCATCTTGATGCCATTCTCGTCGAATGCCTTCTTGATCATCATGAACGCTCGCCGCTTTATGCCGAACTGCATTCCGGGCTTGGTCATCAGCTTCATCCTGAGGGCAATTCCGGAGTCGCCAAAGTTGTCGACGCCTTGCATTTTCAGCGGCTCAATCGTATCGGCCGCGAACTCGGGATCCGCGGCCAACTCCTGACCGATCTTCTTGATGAGCCTGCGAGCGAGGTCTACGTCAGAATCGTAGGTGACACTGAGAGCGATCTTATCCATCACCCAATCACGGCTCATGTTCTGGATGGCGCCGAGCTCGCCGAACGGCACGGTGAAAATTGGGCCGCGGTGATGCCGCAGCCTGACCGACCGCAAGCTGAACGATTCGACAGTGCCCTTGTAGCTGCCGCTCTGGATATATTCGCCGACACGGAAGGCGTCGTCGAGCATATAGAAAACGCCGCTCAGGACGTCCTTGACCAGTGTCTGCGAGCCGAATCCAATGGCAACACCGAAAATGCCAGCGCCGGCGATCAAAGGTGCGATCTGCACGCCGAGTCCGGACAGGATTGTCAGCACACTGACGGCCGCGATGAAGACAGCGAGCACGTTGCGGAATATCGGCAGCAGCGTACGCAGCCGGTCGTTGCGGGCGAGGTCGTCGGCATTGGACTCGTCCTTTGGCGCAAGCTCCATCCTATAAGCGATCAACGCCTTCGCCATCTGCCAAAGCAGGTCCGCAACCAGGAGGATGATGATGCTATTGAGCAGGCCTGAAACCACGAGCCCACCGGTTTGACCGCCGGCAAGGGCAGCGGCCCTGATGCGCCAGAGATAGGCGAGCCAGGCGACCGCAGCGCCGATCACCGCCGCCCTGGCGCCCCTGACGATCAGCACGTTCAGCATAGTGCCGAGGGCACCACTGCGCTGCGCCCCGCTGGCTAAGGCCTGCGCGACGTCGCCAACCCCACGCACTGCCGCCGGCAACAACAACGCATAGAGGCCGAGCCACAGCACGCCGAGCAGTCCCGCCACCCATGTCAGCCAAAGCGCGATCAGATAGAACGACAGCAGCAATTGCCTGACCGAGGAAGTTGTCCTGCCCGGCCGCCGCCAGACGATTTCGATGGCGATGGCCAGCATGCCCAGGCCGCAAAGCAGAGCAGCGACCCGCACCACGTCGACGGAGAAACCGATACTGGGCATGAGGCTGACCAGGGCCCAGCCAAACAGCAGAAAGCCGGCGATAAGGCTCACGCGCCGAAACCAGAAATGCTGCGCGATCTCGCTTGCGACAGGGGGTGCCGTCGGCGTCTCCTGCGACGTTCTGCGTTCCGCGCCGGCAAGTCCAAACAGCAATTTGACAATTGCGCGCACGACACGCACGGCGATGAAGGCGAGCAGCGTGGTCAGCACGATGCGGCGCAGCAAAGGCGGCCATTCGAACGCGAGGAACGAGCCGATGCTGGCCAGAGCAAACGTCAGCAACGCAGCGACTTCGGACAGGACAGCCTGGCCGGGGTCAACTGTTCCGTCAGAATCGCCCGACGCCAGAGTCCGGCGGACCAGCCACTCGGCGCCGAAGCCGACGACAATCAGAACTGTCAGGATCAGGACCACCAGACCGGGCCGGCCCGAATTCACGTCGCGCGTGACGACGCTCGCGGCGTTGGACAGCTCCTGCGGGATGCGGGGAACGGCATCGGCGAGCGCGGCGAGACGTGTGCGAACGGCTAGCCCCCAGCTTGCGATCGCGTCGTCCAGCGACCCGGCAGGCGGTTCCTCGGCGGGTGCCGGGACCTTTCCTTCGAGCCATACCTTCACCTCGGGATCGGACAGCAGATTGAGGAACTGCCGCGCCTTTTCAGGCGGCACGTCGACCGGAGGCTGCTGGGCCCAGGAGGTTCCAAGCAGCACCCAGAAGAAAATCGGAAGGACGGCCGACAGCAGAATGCCAACTCGAATGGGCAGTGCGTTGCTCATCGGGCGCTCCGGCAATTTTCGGTCGACGGTGCGACCAGACTTTCCCGCAATCGAACGAACCCCGCCGGCTCGACGGAGCGGCGAACGCTGCGCGCTATCCGCCTACCTTCCAGGAATGCATTCATGAAAGTCCTGACGGGCCCTGCGCACTCGCTCGGTCCTCGAACGGCGCCTCGGCGACCACGAAGCAGCTCCCAAGGTGCCGAGCTCCACTTTCCATTCATTGTATGTGCACGACGACGTAGCGTCCGCCGTAGGGTTGATAATACGTGCTGCCGCAGTGCCACAGCACAGTGCCGTTGATAGTGGTCTTCACGCACGCTGCGGGGAGCCGGGTCACATAAATGGTCGAACGGCGGATCACGCGGCGAGTTGTACGCCTCGTGACGCCCGCGACGCTGCCGGGTGTGAGCGGACGGCCGACTTTCGCCTGCGCGTCGCTAACGAAGGGGGCGAATGGTACAACGCCGTCGACAAGTCCTGCAAAAATCAAGGCGACAACGATTCCGGCAGCGCCGGTCAATCTCAAGCCAGGTCTTGTCATGCTACGTCCTCCCAAAAGCTCGCCGCCCCCTGCTTTTATTTTTCCGGCCGATGCGCCACGCGCCCGAAGCAAGCCTGTGCCGAACCGAAATCGAACCGGTCCGCTTCCGACCTTGAGGGCCGGAGGCGTGTATTATTAGCAAGTTGGAATATACCAATTCGCAAGCGCGACTTCTATCCGGATTGCGCAAATTCCATCGAACTGCTTGCGATGATGACGCGGCGCATTTCTCAGCGCACGTTAAGCCCCGTCACGACCTTCCGGCACGCTGAATTGTTTCCTTAGGAGACTCGCCGAAGAACAGGCGATAATTCGCGGCGAAGCGGCCCAGATGGGTGACCCCAACATCCATAGCGATCGTTGTAACACTCAAGCCGTTGGCACGTGCCGTGGTAAGGAGCCGTCTGGCTTCGTTGAGGCGGAGCGCTCTGATGAATTCGAGCGGAGTTACAGCGAACGTGGTGCGAAAGGCATACTCGAGCTGTCGACGACTGACACCGATTTCCTTGCACAGTCGAACAATGGGTATGTCTTCCCGGATATGAGCACGAATGAAATCCTCGGCCGCCGACGCTTGTCTAAGATGACGGTTCGCGGAGCCGGCTGTCTCAGTCTCACGATTATCTGCGCCCGCGAAGGCGTCAGCCACCACCCCCAGATATTCCACGAACGCACTTGGAGGCTGCTCCGGCAGAACCGAACCGCCTGCAACTGTCCCGAGGCGGTCTGCCATCGACTTCATTTGGCGTCGGATTCTTTGCGCTTCGTCGGCGGTGAGCCGAACTGCCGCTGGGCGATCGCTGAACTGTTCGAGGACCATCCCCGCGGTAACCGACTGGATCTCCATCCAGGTCGCGGTCGGAACTATGGCGACTGCGTAGGTGAAGCCAGGCCGGACCGTTGCCGTCACGCTCGTGCCGGCAGGAATTGCCAGGATCAAGTCGTCTTCGAGCGGAATGCCGCATATTGTCGACCCACAGGCTCGCTCGATGGCCACTAACGCCACGGAGCCTGGATCGAAACCGCCGCTGGCGCGGAAGGCGCAGTTGAATTCTGGCAGGTCGAGCGCCCACTTGCCGGGGGACTGGATTTGCCGGATGCGCGAGGGAAGCCAGCCGGCCGAAAGCCTATCGACCTTCACGGGCAAACCAGAGGCGGCGCTGGTAAGGTCGTCAGGGCCAAGTAGCACATCCCTGTACGAAGGCGATGAAGGCCACGTGGTCAAGCAAGGCGTCCTTTGCGCAAAGTGGATAGAAGAATAATTGTATTAGCTATAGCTTAAGCGCAAATTGCGCGAGATCAATTGGCACTTAGGTGCCCCGACGAACGGCTTAGTGGGGATAGACCGTGCGGCCAAGTTGACAGAGCGCAAAGCGAGGGTCCATCCAGTATGGAAGAGGAGTCTCTGCTTGGCGTAATCGGGCAGTAAAAACGACAAATGGGGACGATGATGAAGAAATTTCGTTTGGGCGCCCTCGCAACGGCAGGTGTATTGGTACTTGGTGCGGCCAATGCCTTTGCAGCAGACATCGCCAAGCCACAGGATGAAGGTTGGACCTTCACCGTCGCCCCGTATTTGTGGGCATCGGGAATCAAGGGCGAAAGCGGCCTCTTCGGATTCCCGCCTCAGGATGTCGACGTTAGCTTCAGCGACGTGCTGAACAACCTCCAATTCGGCTTTATGGGGCTTACGGAAGCTCGCAACGGGCCTTTCACAATCAGCACGGACATAGTGTACGCCAAGCTCGACGCCAACATAGGCACCCCGAGAGGAGTCCTCGCCTCCAACATCGACGCGACGGTGAGCACCTTCATGGGCACTGCGCTCGCTGGTTACAGCGTTTACTATCAGGATGGGACGAATTTCGATCTGGTGGCCGGCGCCCGCCTCTGGTCGGTCGACAACAGTTTCGACTTCCATGGCGGTGGGCTTGACGGCAGCTCTGCGAGCGACGGCGATACGTGGGTCGACCCGGTGATCGGCGCCAAAATCAAGGCCAATGTTGGCAATGGGATTTACCTAGCCGGCTGGGCTCTCGTCGGTGGTTTCGGCGCGGGATCCAAATCGATGTGGGATGTGATGGGCGGTGCCGGCTACCAGTTCAACGACAAGATGTCGATGTTCGTCGGTTATCGGGCCATGCACGACAACTATAGCCACGACGGCTTCGTGAACAAACTCACTCAGCAGGGTCCGATGCTGGGGTTCACTTATCAATTCGCGGCCGCCCAATAGAATTGACATGAAGTGGTCGATTGGCGGCGGCGCCTGCGTTTTGGTGCCGGACTACTTCCGCTCCCATAGTTGAAATGGCGTACTGATTTTGCGCCACGGTCTGAAAAGCGTCTTCCCTCGCAGCCTGGAAGGATGCCGAAGTAGCCAATTCTGGTTTGGCCGCTGGTGCGGATCACCGCTTGTACGATCGTGCCGTGGACCGGAATTCCATTTTTTTGCCGGCGGTTGCTGCGCCCGGACATAACCCCACGGCTGCATAGGCAGGTTCGTCCAGGCTGAGCGGCGGGTCTCTGCGCGATGCAGGCCCAGGAGCAAAAAATACGTCCTTTGCGCAAAGTGGATAGCGGTACGGTTGTATTAGCTATAGCTTAATATCAATTGCGCGAGACCAATCAGCGCGGGCGTATCGCCGACCAACGGCGAGTGGGGAGCGTGAACGGGCAGGACCATTCCAGAAACGTGCGCAGAGGACATCGAGCGCCCTGCAGCAATCGTGCCTTGTGGGGCCAATGATTTCCTGGAGAGGCCATGACCGTGCTGACACCAACTCCTGGAACCCGAGAGATCTCGTGGCAACCAAGTCGGTCGAGTCGATACCGGCGCCTGGGCTGTCTCTTTGGATTCCAGGGGAATGATCGGCTCAGACACGTCATGGTTTTGAGTGGAACGGCACGAATCTGCAGCGCAGGGGCAAGAACATGAGCAACGATCGTGACTTCCCGGCTGAAGCCGGCATTAGCAACAAAATAACGCGGCGAGACGCATTGATGGCAGGTACGGCGGCGGCTGTTACGCGGTTTGCCGCTCCTGCCGGCCTTTCGGGGGCACTCGCCGGCCTCGCCGGCGTTCAGGTTGCCGCAGCCCAGCCCTCGCAGCCCAACATCGTCTTCATCGTTGCGGACGATCAGGGCTGGAAAGACGTCGGCTACCACGGCTCAGACATCAAGACGCCCAACATCGACAAGCTTGCCACTGAGGGGGCGCAGCTCGAAGAATATTACGTGCAGCCGATGTGCACACCGACGCGCTGCGCCCTCATGACCGGCCGCTATCCGCTACGCTATGGCATGCAGGTTGGCGTTGTCCCCGCAGCAGGGACCTATGGCCTTCCGCTTGACGAAACCCTTCTTCCGCAAATCCTCAGAGATGCGGGCTATCGGACAGCGATGAGTGGCAAATGGCACCTCGGCCATGCCAAGACGGCTTACTGGCCGAAACAACGTGGATTTGATTCATTCTACGGGGCGACCGTCGGCGAGATCGACCACTTCAAACATTCTTCGCACGGCATCGCGGACTGGTACCGCAACAACAAGCCGATCAAGGAGCCGGGCTTCGACAACACCCTGTTCGGTCAGGAGGCTGTCCGAGTCATCAAGGCTCACGATCAGAAGAAGCCGCTTTTTCTCTACCTCGCCTTCACCGCGCCCCACACGCCGTTCCAGGCGCCGAAGGAATATCTCGACCGGTATAAGAACATCACCGACGAGAACCGGAGAGCCTATGCCGCCATGGTCTCGGTGATCGATGACGAGGTCGGAAATGTCGTGGCCGCGCTCGAGAAGAAGGGGATTCGCGACAATACCCTCATCGTCTTCATGAGCGACAATGGTGGCGTCATCAATTCGATGTTTACCGGTGACTCGAAGGTGAAGGGCAAACTTCCTGCCGACAATGGTCCCTATCGCGATGGCAAAGGTACCCTCTATGAGGGAGGCACCCGCTCGGTTGCCTTCATGAACTGGCCCGGCAAGATCAAGCCTGGTGTCTTCAACGGCCTTATGCACGTCGTTGACATGTTGCCAACACTGGCTGGGCTGGCCGGCGCCAAGCCCGGCAAGGACAAACCCCTGGATGGCATGGATATGTGGCAGGCCATCAGCGAGGGCAAACCTTCGCCGCGCACGGAAATTGTCTACAATGTTGATCCGATGGTCGGCGCGGTGCGTGAGGGCGATTGGAAACTGGTGTGGGCAGCGGCGTTGCCGCAAAAGATAGAGCTTTTCAATTTGGCACAGGACAAATCGGAAGCCACCAATCTGGCCGACAAGAACCCTGATAAAGTCAAGGAGTTGCAGGCAAGGATTACGGAGCTGGCAACCCAGATGAAACCCCCGCTTTTGCTGCTGGAAGCCGTGCGGTTGACGTTCTTCACGCCGCTGGTGACACCAAGCCCGGAAGATATGTTCGCTGCGGGAGATTGAAAGGCAGATGAGTCTGCCGTCCAGGCGAGACCGCACGATGACTGAGGCACGACTTGCCGCAACGCCGGCGGCCTCGTCGCACGGCGATATGGTCTGGATTCCAGGCGGCCAATTCCTGATGGGCTCGGACAGCCACTATCCGGAAGAGGCACCGGCGCATCGCGTCATCGTCGGCGGCTTCTGGATGGATCGCACGACGGTCACAAACGCGGAATTCAGGCGCTTCGTCGAGGCGACCGGCTATGTCACGCTGGCCGAGCGTCCGGCAAATGCCGCGGACTATCCTGGGGCCAGCACAGAATCGTTGACGCCGGCTTCAGCCTTGTTCGTCAAGCCTCAGCGCGGCATCGATCCGAACAATCACTACAGCTGGTGGGCCTACGTGCGCGGCGCCAACTGGCGGCATCCGCGCGGGCCCGCCAGTAGCATCAAGAAGCTCGACACCCATCCTGTCGTGCACATCGCATATGAAGACGCACAAGCTTATGCGAAATGGGCGGGAAAGGCGCTGCCGACCGAAGCCGAGTGGGAATTCGCTTCGCGCGGCGGGCTGGACGGCGCCGAATTCGTATGGGGCGACGAACTGACCCCCGGCGGCCAGCACATGGCCAACACCTATCAGGGCGAGTTTCCGTATCGCAACGACTGTGAGGACGGCTACGAATGGACTGCCCCGGTCGCTTCCTTCCCGGCGAACGGCTATGGCCTCTTCGACATGGCCGGCAACGTCTGGCAGTGGACCACGGACTGGTACCAGGAGCACCGCCGGATCGAAAGCCCCTGTTGCACGATGGCCAACCCGCGCGGCGGCGAACGCGAGGCGAGCTACGATCCGGCGACGCCCGACATCAAGATTCCGCGCAGGGTTACCAAGGGCGGCTCCTTCCTGTGCGCTCCAAGTTATTGCCGGCGTTACCGACCGGCTGCACGCATGGCGCAATCGGTGGATACGTCAACCTGCCACCTTGGATTTCGGTGCATCGCGCCTGCGACATGAATTTGAAGCGCGGCTTGCTGAAGCGGATTCAGGCGACGCGCTTCAGTTCTTGTATCTACGCATGTCGTTTCCCAAAACCTCTGCGCACTTTTGAGCGTCATGCGTTAGATCAACAACAACCCCTTCATACTTGCATTGCCGTTCCTGCCGATGATGAGGTGGTCGTGGACGGCGATGCCCAGCGGTTTTGCGGTGTCGATGATCTGCTTGGTCATCTCGATGTCCGCGCGCGAGGGTGTCGGGTCTCCGGACGGATGGTTGTGGACCAGGATGATGGCGCTGGCCGAGAGTTCAAGCGCGCGCTTGACCACTTCGCGCGGATAGACCGGCGTGTGGTCGACGGTGCCGACCTGCTGCACCTCGTCGGCGATCAGCCCGTTCTTCTTGTCGAGGAACAGCACGCGGAACTGCTCGCGGCTCTCGAAGGCCATGGCTGAGCGGCAATAGTCGAGAAGCTGCGTCCAGTTCGAGACGATTTCGCGGCCGCGCACCTCGCCGCGCGCCATGCGCTGGGAAGCGGCTGCGATCACCTTGAGGTCGACCGCCACCGAGGGGCCGATGCCCTTCACCTCCTGCAGCAGCGCCACCGGCGCGCCAAGCACTTCCGCGAAGGTGCCGAAGCGGGCCAGCAAGGCCTTGGCGATCGGCTTGGTGTCGACGCGCGGGATCAGGCGAAAGAGCAGGAGTTCGAGAAGCTCGTAGTCGGGGAGGGCGTCGGGGCCGGCGGACGTGAAACGCTCGCGCAGACGGTCGCGATGGCCGTGATAGTGCGGCGGCTCGGCTGCCGCCTTTTTTTCAACCGCCGCTTTCCCCGCCGGCGGTTCGATCCACCGCTCGGAGAAAAATCCCCGCTCGTCGTCGCCGGTTTTCCCCATACCCGCCATACCCCCGAAGGCTTTGAGGGAAAGATTAGGCCGGCAGGCCGGGGCGGTCGAGTTTTTTCGGCGAGAGCGTAAAGATCTCGCAGCCGGTGTCGGTGACGCCGATCGTGTGCTCGTATTGCGCCGACAGCGAGCGGTCGCGCGTCACCGCGGTCCAGCCGTCCGACAGCACCTTCACATGCGGGCGGCCGAGATTGATCATCGGCTCGACGGTGAAGATCATGCCCGGCCGCATCTCGACGCCTTCGGTGGCGGTGCCGTAGTGCAGGATGTTCGGCGCGTCGTGGAACAGCAGGCCGACGCCGTGGCCGCAGAAATCGCGCACCACCGAGCAGCGCTCGGCCTCGGCATAGGTCTGGATGGCGGCGCCGATGGCGCCGGTGCGGGCGCCGGGCCGGATCGCGGCGATGCCGCGCATCAGGCACTCATGGGTGACCTCGAGCAGGCGCTCGGCGGCGCGTTTGATGGTGCCCACCGGATACATGCGCGAGGAATCGCCATGCCAGCCGTCGAGGATATAGGTGACGTCGATGTTGACGATGTCGCCATCCTTGAGCGGCTTGTTGTCGGGAATGCCGTGGCAGACGACATGGTTGATCGAGGTGCAGGACGATTTGGTGTAGCCGCGATAGTTGAGGGTCGCCGGCAGCGCGCCATGATCCATGCCGAACTCGAAGACGAAACGGTCGATCGCCTCGGTGGTGACGCCGGGCGCGACCATCGGCACCAGCTCGTCGAGGCAGCGGGCCGTGAGCTCGCAGGCCTTGCGCATGCCGGCAAAGCCTTCCTCGCCATAGAGGCGGATCTGGCCGGTGTTTCTGAGCGGTGCCGTGGCGGCGTCGAGATAGGTAACCATTTACGTCCGTTTGCCGGGTGGATTGGCCCATGATGCGAGCCGTCACGAAAATCTCCCCAGATTTGGCACCGGAAGCCGCAAGGTTCAAGGACGAACTGCCGGCGACGGACTTAAGCCCGCTATATTCGGCCCGGATGTCCCAGCCATCCGCCCGGTCCGGTGCCGGATCGGCCATGTGCTTTCCTTTTCAGGCCCTGTGGGTTAGGGCGGGGGTAGAGTTTGGAGAGCTTTGGCCTTTGATGGCATCCACGCGCGCAAGATCATCGCTGTCGCTGGTCAGGGCGGCCTGCTCGGGGCTGATGGCCCTGCTGCTGGTGTCGCTGATCGGCCTCGCGCAGCAGCAGGCATCGAGCGCCGCCACTAGCGGCGGCGCCGGCATCAGCGCGTCGCGGCAGGGCGATCATGCTGCGCTGCTGCGCATCACCGGCAAAGCGCAGGCGCTCGAAGTCCGTGCCGGCCGGGTACTGCCGGTCAAGTTCCTGAGCGGCGATGCCGGCGCGCTTGCGCCGACGGCCCACAGTCTCCTCGTCGACCAGGCTTCGCCGGTCCAGGCAGTAGCCGCGCCGGCTGCCATGCCCTTGCGGCAGGCGAGCACCAACCAGCCACGCGCGCCGCCTTTCGCCTGAGCCGAGCGGTCGCCGACCGCGCCTTCAAACCATTCCCCATTCTTTCGCGTCGCGATCCGCGCGGCGGCCGCCGGCCGTCCCGCGCCGCGTGGCGCGCCATTTCCGGAACATGCTCAATGCAACGCATCAAGACATTCAAGACGCTGACGCGCGCCGTGTCGGCCGCGCTCTTTCTCTCCGTCCAGGTGATCATCTGCATCGGAACCGTCTATTGGGCGGTCGCCGAGACGCTCGGCATGGCGGGCACGGCGGCGATGGTGCTGGGCGGCATCTTTGCCGTACCCTCGGCCTTCGCCCTGTTCTTCGTCAGCCGCATGGCCTTCGAGGCGGAAACCGATCCGGCCAACCAGTAGGCTGACCGCACTGAGGACACATTCCTGGGTCAAAAGCCCGGCCAAAAGCAATTTTCAGGACGAGCGGCGCCGCGTGGCGGCGCCGGTCCGGGAGACAGGGAATGGACAGATTGCAATTCGAGGTGCCGGTGCGCATCGCGCCAGCACCTGGCCTGCCGGTCGAGGAGATCTACGGCGTCGAGCAGGCGCTCGATTTCCTGCAGGACTGGCCGGCCCGTCGCCAGGGCAAGGTCTACGAGGCCGCGTTCAACGCCTGCTTCGGCGCCACGGTGGATGTGGTCAAGACCGAGGAAGCGTGCCGGGCGTTCATGGCGTTCTGCCGCGTCAGCGGTCTCTTGGCCAGGGACATGATGGTTCCCGGCAAGCGCAGCGGCGAGGCGAGGGGGCTGCGGGTCTAGAGCGGTTCAGCGCTTCACGGAATCCGCCCTAAGTCTTTGTTTCTACGCAATTCCGGACGGAAAACCGCTACGCACTTTTCCTGGAATTGCTCTAACCTCGTCGGCCAACGCGCCCTTGCGGCCAATCCGGGCATTCATCCGGAAAAAGACACCCCCCGATAGCGCATCCCCGTCTGCACGCCGCGAACGATCAGCCTGGACAGGATTTCCATGTCCAGCGGCATTCGCGGGCGCCAGACATCGAGCAACAGGGCGACGCGAGCCTGGTCCGCGTTGTTCATGACCTCGTGCGGAAAAGTGTCGTCCCACAGCATGCACTCGCCATCGGCGATCCGCTTCTCCTGATGGTTGATCATCATGACCGTTGCCGGCCGCCCATCCGCCTGTTTCGGGATGACCAGGCCGAGGTGAAACCTCATGATGCCGCGGAATGGTCCGCGATGGCGGGGTATGTGTTTGCGCGGGGCAAGGAACGAGATGGCCGCCGATTTCACCTCCGGGCATTCGGCAAGCAACCGGCCGAGCACCGGCATGCGGGCGAGGTTTTCCGGAACCGGAAGATCGTAGGCCTTGAGCACGAACATGCGCCAGTCGAGCCCGTCATTGGCCGAGATCTCGGCCTGCTCCGGCATGATGTCGTGGAAGCGCGGCACCTTGCCGAGCTGCACGGAAAGCGCCTCGTCGCGGATCGTCCGCCAGGCGGCTGTGAACTTCGCCGCATTGAGAAAATGCTTGCCGGCATCGAGAATCGCCGGCGCGTCGATGCGTTTCTCATAGATGCGGCGGACCAGACCGGTTCCGAGATCGTAGGCGTTCGGCATCTCGCTACCTCGATGGATTTACAGATATGGCGGGCGACTGCTTCCGGGCCTTTGCTCACGGAGATTTGTTCAAGGCTGTTGAACTCTGGACGGACCTCGCGCCTCCGATGTCCTGGGTCTTCGCGGCCCGCCTGGGGAGGACGATCGCGCTGGAGAACAGGGCGGGTGGGGGGCTGTCGCAGAGGGTGGCTTTTCGAGCCGTTTCCTAGTGCAATGGGCACCAGTCAACTCGAAGCCTTGCGCGTGCGCATGCTCATTTGATCTGTTCAACCACTGGAGCCGGCTTATCGGCGTTGCCTGCAGGTTGGCGATTGCGCTTTCGCCGGGAACAATGCAGCCTAGCGTTGGGGTTCGAGAAGCTATTTCCCGGGGCGGGACCATGCAGGACGGATTCGCGGCACAGCAACTGGTGCAGAAGTGATGACACGCGCTCAGTTGGCCGGCGTCATCCTGGGCCTGTCGCTGGTAGCGGTGTTTACCATTGTCCGGGCGAGGGATCCGCAGCCGTTGAGGCTCGCCCGCGAAGCGACGTTCGACCAATATCAGCGGCTGGCACCTCGCAGCTTCGAGGCGATGCCTGTCCGCGTGGTCGACATAGACGAGGCCTCATTGCGGCAGTTCGGCCAGTGGCCGTGGCCCAGGGATCGCATGGCGGCTCTGGTCGATAAACTGACGGAGCTTGGTGCGGCAGTCATCGCGTTCGACATCCTTTTCGCCGAGCCCGATCGTCTGTCGCCTCGCACTGTTGTCCGCGACGTGCCAGGCATCGATACTGCCCTGCTCGATCGCCTGCCCGACAACGACGAGATCTTCGCCCGGTCGATCGCCGGCAAGCCGGTTGTCCTGGGTTACGGCATCTCCAACGAAGGGAACTATCATCCGCAAGTGAAGGCTGGCATTGCCTTTACGGGCGAGAGCCCGGTCGATGCTCCTCCCCATATCAGGGCAGCCACACCGCTGCGGCCGCAGCTTGAGGCCAATGCCGCCGGCATTGGACATATCAGCCTCAATCCGGGCAGATCGACTGCTGTGGTGAGGACAGCTCCACTCTTTCTCAGCGATGGCGAGCAGCTTTATCCGGACCTTGCCCTCGAAGCCATGAGGGTAGCGCAGGGCGCCTCCACCTATCTCATTGCCGGCGCGCCGGAGGGGCAGGGCATAATGACCTCCGTCAAGATCGGCGACTTCGTTATCCCGGTGACCTCCGCCGGTGAACTCTGGCTCTATGTCAGTCCCGACAGGGCGGAACGGTATGTTTCGGCGAAGGACGTGCTTGCACCCGACGGCGTCTCCCCCAAAACAAGGGCCGCGATCGAGGGCAGCATCGTGTTTGTCGGCACCTCCTCCGCCGGGCTGCAGGATATTCGTGTCACTGCGCTCGGTGAGAACGTGCCAGGCGTCTCGATCCACGCGCAGATTGTCGAGCAGGTACTGTCCAGCCACTATCTGTCGCGGCCCGACTGGGCAAACGGGCTGGAAATCGCGTTGATCGCCATGCTGGGCACCCTTCTGGTGTTTCTCACGATTTTCGTAAGCCCCGCGATCGCGCTCGCCTGCGGCCTGGCGATCACGGGCCTGGCGCTCGTCGCATCATGGTTTGCCTTTTCGCTTGCGGGACTGCTGTTCGACCCTTTTGCGCCAATCGTCATGGGCTCGATCACGCATTTCGCGACCACCTCTTTCCGCTTCCTGGTGACCGACCGGGAGCGGCGCGCGATCCGGCGGGCCTTCGGCCAATATTTGTCGCCATCGCTTCTCTACCGCATCGAGCACACGCGCAACGCACTTCGTCTTGGCGGCGACGATCGCGAGCTGACAGTGATGTTTGTCGATGTGCGAAACTTCACCGAGATCAGCGAAAGACTACCGCCCACCGCCGTCGTGCGGTTTCTGAACACGCTTCTCGACGCGCTCAGCCGTCATGTCACCGCCAATGAAGGCACACTCGACAAGTTCATCGGCGATTCGATCATGGCCTTTTGGAATGCCCCGATCGATGTCACCGATCATCCCGCCAAAGCCGTTCGCGCGGCATTGGCCATGCGCGAGACGATTGCTCGCCTCAACGAAAGCGATGCATTCGGATTCGGGGTGGGGCAGACGGTTCGCATCGGTATCGGGATCCATACCGGTGTCGCCTGCGTCGGAAACATGGGTGCGGAGTCGCGATTCAACTATTCGGCGGTTGGCGACGCGGTGAATGTCGCAGCGCGTATCGAGACAGCGTGCAAGACGGTGAGTTTCGACATCCTCGCGTCCGACGACACAGTAAGATCGCTGCCAGGCTGGGCCTCCCTCCACGCGGGATCGCTGGAGCTCAAGGGAAAGAGCGCGAGGACGAGAATCAATGCCGTCGTCGGCGATGAAAATGTTGCGTCGTCGCCGGATTTTGCGGAATTGCAGATACTCCACGGCAAGCTCGTCGAGGCATTGCGTTCGCGCTCGCCACGCAGCCGACGGATCATCGCGGCGGCCAAAGCCAAGGCCGCGGGCCTGCCGGCTGGCTTGCAGGACTTCTATGGCCGGATATCGCGCAGACCGGATGATTTTCTTGCCAAACGGGCGGGAGCGGCGGTGGAAGCGAATGCCGGCTATGCGGAGCAACAATTCGGCTCCGGTTCCTGACCTGCATTCAGACAGGGCAAGTTGACCGCCGCACTCGCTGCTCTTCAAGGGCAATGATTTCGTCCCCACCGACGTAGAAGCACGTTGGCCCCGACCGGCCAGCGAAGCCGAGCACAGGACGCGCCAGGAAAAAGAGCGGCTGTCTGTTGCGCTTGCCCTATCCGTATTTTCGGCCAGGACCGTAGGATTTTCCGGGATTGCTGGGGTCGTGCTTGCCCGGGTCATTTCCATGACCGTTGTTGCCATCATCTGTCGGCGGGGCCGGCGGATCCGGCGGATTGGGTGTGCCCGGACTCGGTGGACTGGGCGCCCGTTGCTGCTGCGGCCGCGGCGTATGCTCCTGCTGAATGGCGGCCGTAAGCCCGCAATTTCCACCCGTGCCGAAGCCTCCCGAAAGCTGCTGAGTGCCGGTCAGAAACGGCAACGCCCGCTGGGTGCCGAGTGCGGCGAGCACAGATCGATTGACCTTGGTAACGTCGCTCATTGCGCCTGATGGCGACGCGACCACACAATCGCAGCGCTGCTTCAGTTCCCTGCATCCGCCGCCGCTGCAGAATCGAGCCGACCCCTTCAGGAGCACGACGGCGGTTTTGCCGTTGGGCGCGATGTGGACATCGAATGCTGTTCCCCGCACGCCTATCGTGCCTGCAGGCGTGACGATCTGGTAGGCGGACGAGGACGAGCTTCCGCTTATCCAGCGAAACGTTCCCTTGGCAGCGCGGATGGTAAGGTTCTTCACCGAATTATCATCGTTGAAGACGTACTTGTCGATGACGACGGAAGAACCCCACCCTACCGCCAGTTTGGTGCCATCCAGGAACACGAATTGGCCAAGCCCGGTATTGGATGTCCTGATACGTTCGTCCCGATGAACGGGTGCGCTGACCACCAGCGGTCCGGTTGCGCCGGTGACGGCAGTCTTGATCACGACTGCCTTGCCGACTGTTTCGGCGGCGGCTATCGGTGTCGTATTGTTGAGCGTCGCGGCAAGCGCGACAATAGCAGCCCACCTCAAGGACGGCATGGCATCCCTCCTGCAAAGCTTTTATTAGCACATGCTCAAAAGACTGTCCTTAGGCCACGGCATACCTCAAATGGAGTAGGGCAGAGCTCGTTCGCAAGCCGCAGCCGGGAGCGGGCTTTGTGGCTATCGCGCGCTTGTGCAGAGGCGTAGGTTTGTCTGATTGAACCGTTTCCGAGCCACAATCCCTCCTGATGCCCAAGGGCTGCGACAACGGAATTTCCATATTAGCACGTACCACCGAACCTGATACTTTGGCCTTCTCTGAACAACTCGGACTTCACTTATGGAGCGCCGGCTTACCGCGATCCTCGCTGCCGATGTGGTCGGCTACTCCAGGCTCATGGGGCTGGACGAGGCGGGCACGCTGTCGGCGCTGAAGACCCACCGACGCGAGATGGCGGACGCCAAGATTGCTGAACATCGGGGGCGGATCGTCAAGCTCACCGGCGATGGCATGCTGGTCGAGTTCCCAAGCGTGGTGAACGCCGTGGCGTGTGCCGCCGAGATCCAGCGCAAAATGCGCGAGCGCAATGTCGACGTTTCGGAAGACAGGCGGATCGAGTTCCGCATCGGCGTCCATCTCGGCGATATCATTGTCGAGGACAACGACATTTACGGCGACGGCGTCAACATCGCGGCGCGTATCGAGAGCATGGCCAGGCCGGGCGGCGTAGCAGTGTCCGGTTCGGTCCGCGACAATGTCGGCAACCGGCTCGACTTGACCTTCGAGGATACGGGCGAGCAAATACTGAAGAACATCGAGCGGCCGGTCAGGGTCTATAACGTCGACCTCTTCGCTGACGCGGCGCCCCGATCCATTGCCTCGATCGCTCGAGAGAAAGCCGAGCCGGCCGCCCGTGCCAAGCCGTCGATCGCCGTCCTTCCCTTCAACAACATGAGCGGCGACCCCGAGCAGGAATACTTCTCCGACGGAATCACCGAGGACATCATCACCGACCTCAGCAAGGTCGGGGCACTGGCGGTCACTGCGCGCAACACAACCTTCGCCCTCAAAGGCAAGGCAATGGACGTGAGCGAAGCGGCGCGGCAATTGCGAGTTTCGCATGTGCTGGAAGGCAGCGTGCGCAAGGCGGGAAGTCGCGTTCGGATCACCGCGCAGTTGATCGACGGGATGAGTGGGCATCATCTGTGGGCCGAGCGCTACGACCGTGATCTCAACGACATATTCGCCCTTCAGGACGAGATCGCGCGGGCCATCGTCGATGCCCTGAAAATCCAGCTGATGCCGGCCGAGCATGCTGCCATCGGCAAGCGCACGACCGACAACGTTGAAGCCTATCAATATTACCTGATGGGACGGCAGCATTTCTTGCGCCTGGGCCGTCGCAATCACCTTTCCGCCCGGCGCCTCTACCAGCGAGCGCTCGAGATCGATCCCGAATACGCGCTGGCGCGGGCCGGGCTGGCGCTGGCTGAAGGCATGTTGCTGAGATCCGGAGATCGCAGCGCAAATCTTGTCACCTTGAGCGCCGAGGCGCAGCGCGCACTGGCATTGGACTCGACGCTGGCGGAAGCTCACGTGGCTGACGCGATGGTACATTTCCAGAAGGAGAAGATCGAACTGGCAGGCGTTGCCTGCCGGCGAGCAATCGCGCTCGATCCCAATCTCTACGAGGCGCACAGGACCTTGGGCGACGTGCTGCGCATGGAGCGCAAGTTTGCAGAGGCCGCGGCCGCATATGAAAAGGCGGCGGAGGTTGATCGCAACAGCTATGGTGCGATGTGCATGCTCTGGGATTGCCGCAAGACCCTGGGCGACGAGGAGGAGGCCCACAGGCTTTCACAGGGGGTGCTGACCCGCATCGAGAAAGCCATGCAATTGTATCCGGACGATGGGGCAGCCTATGCCTATGGCTGCTACATCCTCCATAATCTCGGCCTGGACGAACGCGCCGTCGAATGGGCTGAGCGCGCGATCACCATCGATCCGGAGGACTATAACAGTCACTACAATGTCGCGTGTTTCCTGGCTGCGATCGGCGCCGTCGAAAAGGCGATCGACACGCTGGAGCACAGCGTGCCGCAGCTTGGATTGCAGCAAGTGCACTGGATGGCGCAGGACGTGGATATGAATCCGCTGCGCGATCATCCGCGCTATCTGGAGCTGATCGAGCGCCTGGAGATCAGTTTGGCCGAGGCGGAAGGCTGATCAACCAGCGGGCCCGAATTGCGGCCTCGTGGAGCTTAGAGCCACTTCCCCGTGCGGGACTGCGATGACGGCTGTGGGGGCCACAGGGAACGCCGAGGACAACACAGCGCCGGGCTCGGTGGATTTATGTTCGCGGGTCCCGGGTGTTTGAACAGCTCTCTCGTCTGTTCAGAAGCGTTCTTTCGAACGCCCAATGAAATCAAGGCACTTGAGAATTTGGTACGCCCAAGGGGAATCGAACCCCTGTTACCGCCGTGAAAGGGCGGTGTCCTGACCGCTAGACGATGGGCGCGCTCAGATGCAGCGGCTTATAATTGCGTTGTTCGCAACCGGCAACCCGTCTGCCGCCGCCTGCGACAACTTTTTTCAACAGTGGCAAAAATCGCGATTGCGGGGGGCAGGACTACCGCGAAGCCTCAGCCGTCACCACCGCCGCTGCGCCGACGGCAGCGCCAGTTCCAGTCGCGCTCGGGGCCGACGTCGACATGGACGGATTCGGTGTGGCAGTAGGTGCCGACGCCGCCGCGGCCTGGCATCGAGCGGATATAGCTCGCCAGCTCCCATTTGGAGACGCCGGGAACCTGGATGTCGGCGGCGGCGCAATACATGTGCAGCGAATTCTTGGCGCCGTTGGCGCGGCGGTTGCGGGCCGGGTCGCGATAGCCGGAGGTGACCATCATCTTGCGGCCGTAGTGACCCTCGATCGTCTTCAGCACGCGCACCAGCGACGGCTTCAGGCAGGCGACGTCGACGCTCTCGTTCTGCTTCAACAGGCCGTTCGGCGCGAGCCGCGCCATGCCGGCGGCCGAGGCCACCTGGTAGAGGCCGCCCGAGCCTTCGTCCTCGTTGAGGTCGACGTCGCTCTCATCGTCGATGCCGGACTTGCGCTTGATCTCGAACAGCGCGGTCTGGCGCACGCCGGGCAGGGCATCGGCGCCGGTGATATGATTGCTCGGGTCGTCGAGCGAGGCCAGTTGCACCGGCTTTTCGGCCGGGGTTGCGGAAGCCAGCGTGATGATCGGCTTGGCAGGCGCCTTGGCGACGGCCGGCTGGTCGCCCGAGCGCGTGTTGACCAGCGGCGCCGGCGCCGCCGAGGCAGGCGTGGTGCTGAACAGCGAGGCGAACAGGCCCTTCTTCGGTGCGCTGATCTGCTGCTGCGGAGCTTCGCCCGCTGTCACGTAGACGCCGTTGTTCATTGGCTGCGCGGCCGCCTCGGCCTGCGGCTTGGCCGCGCTCGCGGTGGCGTCGCCGGCGGCGACCTGTTGGGCGACGGCTTGCGTTTGCTCGGCCGTCTGGGCGGGCTGCACCAGCGGCTGCGGCGTGTTGCCGGCAATGCTGTCGGCGCCGGCGGGCACGTTGATCGGGAAGGCCGCCCCGGGCTTGGTCACCGGTACGTAGGCGACCTTTTCAGGCAAGGGCTTGTCGCTATCGTCCATCACGGTCGATACCGCCTCCGAAGAGGCGGAAGTTGCCTGCAGCGACGAATCGGTCGAGCCTGCCGGCCTGGCACTGGTTGCCGCGCTCATCTCGGTGGAGGTGGTATTATAGGCAGGCATGCCGACCGACATGGTCGGGTCGCCGGCAGAGGTGCAGGAGGCCAAAAGCACGGAGAAAAGCGCCGCCGCAATGCTGCGACTTTCCCTTCGTGCGAGACGCCAACCACCTGATTTCAAAACTAAATTCCCCCTCGGTATCCGGCCGGCTCGTCATAGCCGCAGCGTTCTGCGCCCCTCGCAACGAACCCTCTGTTCCCAAACCGGAAACGGGACCTGTGTCAAATCTGCAAGCCTCGGAAGTAATCGTTTTTTCAAGGCGAATTGCGACTGCCAGATAGTTGACGCCACCATTTCGACCTGTTTTAGCAGGCCGTCAACTCACCAGACATTACAGTCTGTTACACGCGCACCTTGACATAGGTGCCCGGCGCATCCCCCAAGGTTTTCATATGCTTGCCCGGTTTGCGCGCCGGCACGCGGGCGTTGTCCTGGGTTTCGACCCAGTGCTGCCAGTGCGTCCACCAGGAGCCGGGATGCTCCACAGCCGAAGCGAACCACTGGCCGAAGTCGCCCACAGGCTTGCTGCCAGTCCAGTACTGGTACTTGTTCGCGGCCGGCGGATTGACGACGCCGGCGATGTGGCCGGAGCCGGCCATCACATATTCGACGCTGCCGCCGAAATAGCGCGAGCCGACAAACACCGAGAGCGCCGGCGCGATGTGATCCTCCTTGGTCGCCAGGTTGTAGACGGGGATCTTGATGTCGCCTAGCGAGACGGTGCGGCCGGCAAGCTCCATCGTGCCGCGCGACAGATTGTTCTCGAGATAGCAGTTGCGCAGGTAGAAGGAATGGTTGGCCGCCGCCATGCGGGTCGAATCGGCGTTCCAGTACAGGAGGTCGAAGGGCAGGGGATCCTTGCCGCGCATGTAGTTGTTGATGACATAGGGCCAGATCAGGTCGCCCGAGCGCAGCATGTTGAAGGCGGTCGCCATCTTGGTGCCGTCGAGATAGCCCTTCTCGTTCATCGAGCGCTCGACCGCCGCGACCTGGTCCTCGTCGACGAACACTTTCAGGTCGCCGGCATGGATGAAGTCGACCTGCGTGGTGAAGAAGGTGGCCGATCTGATGCGGTCGTCGCCTTCCTGCGCCAGCAGCGCCAGCGCAGCCGCCAGCAGCGTGCCGCCGACGCAGTAGCCGATGGCGTTGACTTCTTTCTCGCCGGTCGCCTTCTCGACCATGTCGAGGCCGTATTGCAGGCCTTCGCGGATGTAGGCTTCCCAACCCTTGGAACCGTGGCGCTCGTCCGGATTGATCCAGGAGATGACGAAGACGGTGTGGCCTTGCTCGATCGCCCAGCGGATGAAGGATTTCTGCGGGTTGAGATCGAGGATGTAGAACTTGTTGATCCAGGGCGGGCAGATCAGCAAGGGGCGCTTGAGCACGCTCTCGGTCACCGGATCGTACTGGATGATCTCGGCGACGTCGCTGCGGCCGACCACCTTGCCGGGCGTCGTCGCCACGTTCTTGCCGATCTCGAAGGGCGAGTAGTCGGCCTGCCTGAGCTTCAGGTCGCCCTTGCCGGCGGCGATGTCCTCGGCCAGCATCTTCATGCCGCGCACCAGGTTCTCCCCGTTGGAGGCGACGGTCTCGCGAAACAGCTCAGGATTGGTCAGGATGAAGTTCGACGGCGCGATCGCGTTCGACACTTGCTTGACGTAGAAGCTGGCCTTGTGGCGGGTGTGCTCGTCGAGCCCCTCGGCATGCTCGACCAGGTCGCCCGCCCAGCGCGAGGTGACGAGATAGGCCTGCTTGAGGAAATCGAAGAAGGCGTTGCGGCCCCATTCCGGGTCCTGGAAGCGCTTGTCACCGCGTTCGGGCTTGACGGCGTCGTCAGGCGCCTCGGCATTCGGGCTGACGCGCTGGATGGCGTTTGCCCACACCGTCATGTAGCCGGCGAAGAGCCGCGTCTGCGCTTCAAGCGCGCGCTGCGGGTCGGAGAGCCAGTATTCGCTGAGCTTGGAGAAGGTCTTGACCATGTCGACCACTGGCTCGGCGACATGGTCGCGCACCTCGCCCTTCTCGCGCGGCTCGGCCCAGGCCGACGCCGCCTTGCCGGCCTGCTCGATCATGCGTGCCATGTTCAACGCGAAGCGTTCCGGGTCCTTGACCAGATATTGCTCGACCGTCGAAGGTCCGCCATCTTCCGCTTTGTCCGAATCGGGCGCTTTGGACATGGTTCGCGGGGTTCCTCCCGGGGCGTTTTCTTGACATATTATCATGGGACATCTGACCGGGTCCAACACGCTCTAACCCGGCTGCCAGGAAAACAATATGACGATTAATATTGGCAAGACGGTTTTTTCGACCAGTGCAGGCATTTGCCGCATGGCCACGGCGATGGCCTTGCTGTCGGCCAGCCTGGTCGTGGGCGGCTGCTCCACCAGCAACACCGCCAACACGGCGCCGGTCGCCGGGGTCGAAGGGCCGAAGGACACCGGTTCCTATCCGAACCTCAACATTCCGCCGCAGGTGGCCGCCAAGCAGCTCACCAAGGAGGAGACGGACGCCAAACTCGCGCAGCTGAAGGGCGAGCAGCAGGCGCAGCTTTCCAAGGGCGGCGGCGGAGGCCAGACGGCAAGCCCGGCGTCGCTGAATTCGCTGGCGAAGAACCACGGCGACCAGGCGCTGAAGCAGATCGAGGCCAAATGCGATCCCGCCCTCGACCCTAGCTGCAATTAGGGATATATCGCGCGCCGAAACCACCTTTTGAATGTCTGGAACTGACATGGAAGAATTTCACAAGGTCCGCCGGCTTCCGCCTTACGTGTTCGAGCAGGTCAACCGGCTGAAGGCCAGCGCTCGCTCGCGGGGCGCCGATATCATCGATCTCGGCATGGGCAATCCGGACCTGCCGACGCCGAAGGCCATCGTCGACAAATTGTGCGAGGTGGTGCGCGATCCGCGCACGCATCGCTACTCCTCCTCGCGCGGCATTCCGGGCCTGCGCCGCGCCCAGGCCAACTACTATCAGCGCCGCTTCGGCGTGAAGCTCAATCCCGACACGCAGGTCGTGGCCACGCTCGGCTCGAAGGAAGGCTTCGCCAACATGGCGCAGGCGATCACCGCGCCGGGCGACGTGATCCTGTGCCCGAACCCGACCTATCCGATCCACGCCTTCGGTTTCATCATGTCGGGCGGCGTCATCCGCTCGCTGCAGGTCGAGCCGGATGACGGTTTCATCCCGGCGGTCGAGCGCGGCATCCGCCATTCGATCCCGAAGCCGCTGGCGCTGATCCTCAACTATCCGTCGAACCCGACGGCGCTGGTCGCCTCGCTCGATTTCTACAAGGACGTCGTCGCCTTCGCCAAGAAGAACGACATCATCATCCTGTCGGACCTCGCCTATTCGGAGATCTATTTCGACGGCAATCCGCCGCCCTCGGTGCTGCAGGTGCCGGGCGCGATCGACGTCTGCGTCGAGTTCACCTCGATGTCGAAGACCTTCTCGATGCCGGGCTGGCGCATGGGCTTCGCCGTCGGCAACGAGCGGCTGATCTCGGCGCTGACGCGCGTCAAATCCTATCTCGACTACGGTGCCTTCACGCCGATCCAGGTGGCGGCGGCGCATGCGCTCAACGGCGATGGCGCCGACATCGCCGAGGTGCGCGAGGTCTACCACAAGCGCCGCGACGTGATGGTCGATTCCTTCAGCCGCGCCGGCTGGACCATCCCGGCGCCGGCGGCCTCGATGTTCGCCTGGGCGCCGATCCCGGAACAGTTCCGTCATCTCGGCTCGCTCGAATTCTCCAAGCTCTTGATCGAGCATGCGGACGTGGCGGTGGCGCCGGGCGTCGGCTTTGGCGAGCATGGCGACGATCACGTGCGCATCGCGCTGGTCGAGAACGAGCACCGCATCCGTCAGGCTGCCCGCAACATCAAGCGCTTCCTGGCGTCCAGCGCCAAGCAGCCGAACAATGTGGTGCCGCTCTCCGCGCACCGTTGAGTTTGCCTGACATCACATCGATCGAATTCTTGAGGGGCGTCGCCGGACATGGCTGAAGCGTTGCGTGTTGGAATTGCCGGCCTCGGCACGGTCGGCGCCTCGGTGGCGCGCGTGCTGCGCGACAAGGCGGCGGAACTCACCCGCCAGTGCGGCCGCGACATCGTGGTTGCCGCCGTCTCCGCCCGCGATCCGAGGCGCGACCGCGGCGTCGATCTCGGCAAGGCTGAATGGTTCGACGATGCCGTCAAGATGGCCGAGAAGGCCGACATCGATGTCTTCGTCGAACTGATCGGCGGCGACGAGGGACCCGCGCGGGCCTCGGTGAAAGCGGCCCTCGAGGCCGGCCGCCATGTGGTGACCGCCAACAAGGCGCTGCTGGCCAAGCATGGCGTGCAACTGGCCGAGATCGCCGAGAAGAAGGGTGTTCTTCTGAACTATGAGGCCGCTGTTGCCGGCGGCATCCCCGTCATCAAGACGATGCGCGAGGCGATGGCCGGCAATTCGGTCACCAGGGTCTTCGGCATTCTCAACGGCACCTGCAACTACATCCTGACCCGCATGGAAGCCGAAGGCATCACCTTCGACGCCTGCCTGAAGGACGCGCAAAGGCTCGGCTATGCCGAGGCCGATCCGACCTTCGACATCGAGGGTCACGACACGGCGCACAAGCTGTCGATCCTGACCAGCCTCGCCTTCGGCACGAAGATCGCCGCCAACGACATCTATATGGAGGGCATCTCCAACATCAGCCAGGCCGACATCCGCGCCGCCGGCGACCTCGGCTACCGCATCAAGCTGCTCGGCGTCGCCCAGCGCACCGAGAGCGGCATCGAGCAGCGCGTGCATCCGACCATGGTGCCGACCGCCTCGGTCATCGCGCAGGTGCATGGCGTCACCAACGCGGTGGCGATCGAGACCGACATCCTTGGCGAACTTCTGCTTTCCGGCCCAGGTGCGGGCGGCAACGCCACCGCTTCGGCGGTGATCGGCGACATCGCCGACATCGCCAAGAGCCGGCCGGGCTTCCAGCACGGACCGGTCTTCGGCCGCCCGGCGAAAGAACTGAGGCCTTACAAGCGGGCGCAGATGCGCAGCCATGCCGGCGGCTATTTCATCCGGCTCACCGTGCATGACCGCATCGGCGTCTTCGCCGCGATCGCCAAGCGCATGGCCGACAACGACATCTCGCTGGAATCGATCGTCCAGCAGGCCGCCGGTCCGGAAACCGACGCGCAGAAGACAGTTATCCTCGTCACCCACGAGACGACGGAAGCAGCGGTGCGCAAGGCCGTCGAGGGCATCACCAAGGATGGCCACCTGACCGACAAGCCGCAGGTGATCCGCATCGAACGGGCGGAATAGTCCGAGCCAAATTCGCCTTCAATCGATTGATATTGCTGGGATTTCAAAAAATCGCCGGCCAAGTCTTGCCGTTGTCACGGAGCTTTGACACAAGAAACGCGCCTCTGCGGGAGGCGGGAGCAATGCCAGGAAAGTGCGCAGCGGTTTTCCTGCCGAATTGCTCAAAACAAGTGTTAGAGCGGCTCAAAATACGACCGCTCGCGTCAACGAGGATTTCCCATAGATGAACGTGGCCCAGAACATTGTCGCCGGCCTCGACCGGATACTCACCATGGAACTGGTGCGCGTCACCGAGCGGGCCGCGGTGGCGGCTGCCAGGCTGCGCGGGCGGGGCGACGAGAAAGCGGCCGACCAGGTCGCGGTCGACGCCATGCGCCAGGAACTCAACCGGCTCGCCATCAAGGGCACGGTGGTGATCGGCGAGGGCGAGCGCGACGAGGCGCCGATGCTCTACATCGGCGAGGAGGTCGGCACCGGCAAAGGCCCGGCGGTCGATATCGCGCTCGATCCGCTCGAAGGCACGACGATCTGCGCCAAGAACCTGCCCAATGCGCTTGCCGTCATCGCCATCGCGGAGAAAGGCAGCCTGCTGTTCGCGCCCGACGTCTACATGGACAAGATCGCCATCGGGCCGGGCTATGCCGACGGCGTCATCGACATCGACGCGACGCCGGCTGAAAACATCGCCAGCCTGGCCAAGGCCAAGGGTGTCGCGGTGTCCGACATCACCGCCTGCATCCTCGACCGACCGCGCCACGCAAAACTGATCGACGCGGTGCGTGCGACGGGTGCGGCGATCCGGCTGATCGGCGATGGCGATGTCGCCGGCGTCATCCACACCACGGACGCGGAAGAGACCGGCATCGACATCTATCTCGGCACCGGCGGTGCTCCGGAAGGCGTGTTGGCGGCGGCGGCGTTGCGCTGCACCGGCGGCCAGATGCAGGGGCGGCTGATCCTCGATACGCCGGAGAAAGTGGCGCGCGCGGCCAAGATGGGCATTGCCGATCCGAAGCGGGTCTACCAGGCAAAGGACATGGCGCGCGGCGACGTGCTGTTTGCGGCAACCGGCGTCACCGACGGCAACCTGCTCGACGGCGTCAAGTTCGGCCGCACCTACATCACCACGCACACCATCGTGCTGCGCTCGTCGTCGCGCACGGTGCGCGAGATCAAGGCGCGGCACCAGGACCTGGAAAAGTTTTGATTCCGTTCCGACTGGCCGTCGCATATTAGTATCGGCACTATGAAAATATGCGGGCGGCGCGTCGCATGACGGGCGAAAGACGGCTTTTCCTGGATGTCAGGCAATCGGCGACCGGTGTCTCCTGGGAGCACCGGCTGACCGAACGGCAGGACATGACGGCGCTTGCCATCGCCCAGGGCCATGGCGTGCCCGACATCGTGGCAAGGGTGCTGGCCGGGCGCGGCGTCAGCGCCGAGCAGACCGAGCGCTTCCTCGACCCGACGATCCGCGACTTGCTGCCGAACCCGGCCTCGCTCACCGATATGGACAGGGCCGCGGCGCGCCTCGCCGAAGCAATCGTTGCCAAGGAGAAGGTGGCGATCTTCGGCGACTACGATGTCGACGGCGCGGCGTCGTCGGCGCTGCTCAAGCGTTTCCTTGCGCATTTCTCGGTGCCGTCGGAAATCTACATACCCGACCGTATCTTCGAGGGGTATGGCCCCAATCCGGAAGCCATGCGCGACCTCATCTCGCGCGGCGCCAAGCTCATCGTCACCGTCGACTGCGGCACCAACAGCGCCACCTCGATCGACGCGGCGAAGCAGGCCGGCGCCGATGTCGTGGTGCTCGACCATCATCAGGTCGGGGGTCCGCTGCCGGCGGCGGACGCGGTGGTCAATCCCAACCGCGAGGACGATCTTTCGGGGCAGGGACATCTTTGCGCCGCCGGCGTCGTCTTCCTCTGCCTGGTGCAGACGGCGAAGATCCTGCGAAGCCGGCTGCCGGAGGCTGCGCCGCCGGACCTTTTGTCGCTGCTCGACCTCGTGGCGCTGGCCACCGTCTGCGACGTGGTGCCGCTCACCGGCGTCAACCGCGCCTTCGTGGTCAAGGGGCTGCAGGTGGTGCGCCAGCAGAAGAATGAGGGGCTGGCAGCCCTTGCCCGAGTCTCGCGCATCGGCGAGCCGATCAGCACCTTTCATCTCGCCTATCTGATCGGGCCGCGCATCAATGCCGGCGGGCGCATCGGCGATGCCGCGCTCGGCAGCCGCCTGCTTGCCACCGACGACCCGGTCGAGGCCGGCACGATCGCCGAGACGCTCGATCGGCTGAACCAGGAGCGCCAGCAGATGGAGCTGGAGATGCTGGCCGAGGCGCGCACCGAGGCCGACGCCGAGCTTGCCGGCGGCAATGGCCCGGCCATCGTCGTCACCGCCAGCACCACCTGGCATCCGGGCATCGTCGGCCTGCTCGCCTCGCGTCTCAAGGACCACGCGCGCCGGCCGGCCTTCGCCATCGCCTTCAACGCCAACGGCGTCGGCACCGGCTCGGGGCGCTCGGTGTCGGGATTCGATCTCGGACGGCTGGTGCGCGAGGCGGCCAATGCCGGGCTGATCGTCAAGGGCGGCGGACATGGCATGGCGGCCGGCATCACGGTGGAACGATCGAGACTGGGCGAGCTGCGGGCCTTCTTCGAGGAGCGCGCGGCGGCCGACGTGTTCCGGCTGCAGGACGAGGAGAGCCTGGCGATCGATGGCGCGCTCGCCGCCGAGGGCGCGACACTCTCCTTGCTCGACGCGCTGGAAAAGGCCGGCCCGTTCGGCGCCGGCCATGTCGCGCCGGTGTTCGCGCTGCCGCGCCACCGGCTGGCCGATGCGCGGCCGGTCGGCACCAACCACATCCGCGCCGAGCTGCAGTCGCAAAGCGGCGGCCGCATCCAGGCGATTGCCTTCCGCGCCGTCGATACCGCGCTCGGCGAATTCCTGTTCAGGAACCGTGGCAAGACGGTGCATATCGCCGGCTCGCTGTCCGGCAATTACTGGAACGGCAACCGCACGGTGCAGTTCCGCATCACCGACGCGGCACTGGCCTGAAAACCTGGCTGTTGCTTGAGATCAGGCCAGAACGGTCTGCAGGCGGGTCAGTTCGCTGATCTGCGCCATCGTCGCCTGGTAGCCAAGGCGGATCGCCTCGTCGGCGCGATGGAATTCGGTCAGGCCGATATGGCTGAGCTTGGGCTGCAGCGACATATCGGGCGGGTCGCCGGCGAGCCTGGCGCGCGAGATCCGGTCCTGGATAATGTTGAAGGCTTCGACCATGACGCCGGTGATGCCAAGCCGCGTCTGGTGCGACTGGTGCGCAGTCTCGGCCCGGCCGGTTCCTTGCACGTCCTTCTCGATGACCAGTTCACCGGCGCTGTGCTTGATGACGGCGGCGCGGCCGAACAGGTCATAGTGGAGGTTGACCGCCACGACCAGCGGCTGCTCATAGGCGCGGCAAACCGAAACCGGCACCGGATTGACCAGCGCGCCGTCGACGAGAATACGGCCATTGCAGGTCACCGGCTCAAACACGCCGGGCAGCGCGTAGGAAGCGCGCATGGCGGTGATCAGCGAGCCGCTCGACAGCCAGATCTCATGACCGGTGCGGATTTCCGATGTCACGGCGACGAAGGGTTTCGGCAGGTCCTCGAAGCGGATACCGGCCATATGCTCGCGCAGGCGCTGATCGAGCTTCATGCCGCCGAACAGGCCGCTGCCGCGCAGGTTGAGATCGAGCAGGCCGAAGATGCGACGCTTGGTCAGGCTGCGGGCGAATTCTTCCAGCTCGTCCAGCTTGCCGGCCAGGTAGCAGCCGCCAACCAACGCGCCGATCGAGGTGCCGGCGATCATCGACACTTCGATGCCGGCCTCGTCGAGCGCGCGCAGCACGCCGATATGAGCCCAGCCGCGCGCGCAGCCACCGCCGAGCGCCAGCGAAATACCAGTCTTCTTGCCAGGCTTCTGATCGGATGCGCCGCCGGACGAGGAGGGGCCGTTGGCCTCTCGAACGTCTGGTCTGCCACGTAATGACGCCCATTCGAGCATCATGATCTCCCCTTATCCCACATCCCTTCTACAGTAAGGATGTTTGAGAATAGTGAATATTAGTGGTTTGTGAATATTGAATGGTTCACACCGGCTTCCGATACGTCCGTTCCGCATCGAACAGCGGCCTACTGCCATCGTCGGCAAGCGCTGCTTTGCCGTCGATCAGCCCCACCGTCCGATAAAAGCAGGAACGTCGACCGGTGTGACAGGTTGCGTCGTGGCCCAACACTTTGACGCGCAACCATATCGAATCCTGGTCACAATCCGTGAGCATCTCGACGACGGTCTGGACGTTGCCCGAGGTCTCGCCCTTCTTCCACAGCGCGTTGCGCGAGCGCGACCAGTAGTGGGCGATGCCGGTCTCCAGCGTCAGTGCCAGAGCCTCGGCATTCATGTGCGCCACCATCAGCAGCTTGCCGTCCTCAGCGTCGGTGACGACCGCGGTGACAAGGCCGGCCGCATCGAAGCGCGGGGAGAAGGCCGTGCCTTCCTCCAGCGCTTTCTTGTCCGAGGGGGCTTTGGGGAATTCCAGTGCCGACATCGCCGGTCCTTAGTTTGAATCGGCCGACGAGGGCACCTCAGGCCCCGCTGCCGCGCACCATGGTGACGAAGCGGACTTGCTCCTCGGGCGTGTCCTTGAAGACGCCGGTGAAGGTCGAGGTCAGCGTGGTGGAGCCTTGCTTGCGGATGCCACGCATGGCCATGCACATATGCTCGGCCTCGATCATGACGGCGACGCCGCGCGGGTTGAGCACGTCCTGGATGACGCCGGCGATCTGCGCCGTCATGGCCTCCTGGGTCTGCAGGCGGTGGGCGAAAATGTCGACGACGCGCGCGATCTTGGAGAGACCGACGACCTTGCCGTCGGGCAGGTAGCCGACATGCGCCTTGCCGATGATCGGCACCATGTGGTGTTCGCAATGCGAGTGGAAGGTAATGTCCTTGACCAGCACGAGGTCGTCATAGCCGGCGACTTCCTCGAAGGTGCGGCCAAGCTCGTCGGCCGGGCACATGTCGTAGCCGTTGAACATCTCGCGGAACGCCTTGGTGACGCGCTTCGGCGTGTCGATCAGGCCCTCGCGGTCCGGATTGTCGCCGGTCCAGCGCAGCAGCGTGCGCACGGCCGCCTCGACTTCCGCTTCGCTCGGCCGGTCGGTGACGGGCTTTTCCATATAGGCGGCGGGGGGCATGAATTTCTTGATGACGGCATCCATAAAGGCGTCTCCCGTAGTCCCTCTCTCAGGAGGAACGAGTTGAACGGACCACGACCTTTCGGGTGTTAGAAACTCGCCCGGTTTCCAGCCCGTAAGCGGCGTGAACTGATTTGGGCAAAGGAAGCGGCTTTTGGGTCGCCTTGTCGATGCCCGACTGCCAGCATTATATATGGTCGTGCCGAGCGAATGAAAGACGCAACAGCGGCAATCGCTGTTCGTTGGGCGGCGACAGATTGGAAAAATATGATCGACGACGTCTACAATGCGAAAATCCTGGGCTTCGCCGGAAACATCGCGCGGATCGGCCGGCTCGATCAGCCCGATGCGACGGCACGCGCGCATTCCAAGCTGTGCGGCTCGACCGTGACCGTCGATCTCAAAATGGACGGCGACGTCGTCACCGATTTCGCGCATGACGTGAAGGCCTGCGCGCTCGGCCAGGCCTCGTCCTCGATCATGGCCCAGAATGTCGTCGGCGCCAGGGCGGACGAGTTGCGCGCCGTGCGCGAGACCATGCTGAAGATGCTGAAGGAAAACGGCGCACCGCCGGAGGGCCGCTTTGCCGACCTCAAATATCTGGAGCCGGTGCGCGATTACAAGGCGCGCCATGCCTCGACCATGCTGACCTTCGATGCGGTGGTCGACGCCATCGGCCAGATCGAGAGGAAGCGCGCCGGGCAGGCGGCTTAGGAGCCGCTCTATTTCTTTGGTTTGCGCAATTCCGGACGGAAAACCGTTTCACACTTTTCCTGGAATTGCTTTTGTCTCCGGGCCGGCCCCCAGCTCCTCGACAAGCCAGTCCGAAAAGGCTTTTGCCGGCCAGCTGAGACGCTGGAAGTCGGGGGCGACAAGCCAATATGCGCCAAACGGCACTTCCATCTTGAAAGGACGCACAAGCAGGCCTGCCCGAAGGTCGGCGCCGTTCAATATGCGGTCGCCCAGGGCGACCCCGTGCCCGAGTTTCGCCGCCTGCATGGCAAGCGCCGCATCGGTAAAGAGTGGCCCCCTCTGCTGAGCGAGGTCTGGAAGGTCCATCGCCTGAAACCATCTCGCCCAGCCGTCGCGATTGTAGTCATGCAGCAGCGTGTAGTGCTGCAGGTCGGCGGGCGTTGCCAACGGCGCGCCCGATGCGAGCAGGCTGGAAGCCAGGACCGGCGTCACCAGTACGTCAACCAGATGCCTCGCCTGCGTGCGTGGCCAGGAGCGGGCACTGGCTCCATAGCGGATTGCAAGCTCCGCTTCGTTGCCGCGAAACTCCACGAGGCGGGAATCGGCGTCGACCGAAATGTCGATCTGGGGATATTGCTGCCTGAACGAATTGAGGCGCTGGATCAGAAATTCGCCGGCAAAGGATGGCTCGACGCTGACCCGCAGCGGGCTCTGGGCCGGTTTGCTGACGATCTGCGAAAGACGACGATCGATATCGTCAAAGCTGGCTGTCAGTTGACTGAGCAGGGCCTGTCCCGTCTCCGTCAACTCAACCTTGCGATGGAGCCGTTCGAACAGCGGCTTGCCGATCAGGGCTTCGAGTTCCCTGATCTGCCGGCTGACGGCGGCTTGCGAGACGAAAAGCTCTTCGGCGGCGCGGCTGAAGCTCAGCTGACGTCCGGCCGCCTCGAAGCTTCTCAGCGCCGTCAATGGCAGCCGTCCGCGCTTCATTCGCATAATCTCTAGTTATCCGGGGTTGAAATTATACTCGTTTGAAGGCTGGCGCCAGCGGCCGTCTAATCGACGCCGAAGGAGATCTGCCATGCGAGAACTTCTGGATATCTTCGGTGATGTGATGCGGATCGTGACGTTTCAATGGCGCGGTGAAGGGGTGCGGCACGCCGCTCATCGCGAGGACGGGCCGACACGCCAGGCCCGCTGGTCGCCTGCGGTCGAGCGGCATGCCTTTCGACGTTCAAGACCCTGACGCGGAAAAGCAAGGGATTGCGTTCTTCAGTCAAGGCTCACATCTATCGTCAGGGAAGCGCGATGCGGAGATTGCGGTGCACGACCACCATGGGCATGCGCACGACGCCGGGCCGATCCGGCGCGGGCGCAACTGGCCGGGGCCCTGGCGCAAGACGCCGGGCCGCGTGCTTGGCACGTCGCTTGTCCGCTTCTATCAACTGACGCTATCCGGCTTCGTCGGCAATTCCTGCCGGCACCTGCCGACCTGCTCCGAATACGCACACGAGGCGATCGCCCGCCACGGCCTGTGGGCCGGGGGCTGGATGGGGCTGTTCCGGGTGCTGCGCTGCGGCCCGTTCGGAACGCACGGCATCGACCTCGTGCCCGAGACGCTCGCCCAGCGCTACGTCTGGTTCATGCCGTGGCGCTACCGGCGGATCGGCAGGAAGCGCGGCGATCCCGAAGCCTGAGCGCTAACCTCGGAGCGACCAAACTTTCCTTAACGATTTGGTTAGGTTAACCGCATGTTGCTGTGGGCTCGCGCATTTAAGTCAAAATCGAGACAAGAGGCCTCGCTAAATCGCTCCTGCACCCTTCAGGAGAGAGACTGCCATGCGCCAGATTGACCGCCTTCCCTTCGTCTTTGCCATCGTTCTCTTCCTGCTTGCCTGGCTGCTCGGGTTCCCGATGCGGGCACAGTCCGCGCCGCTTGGCGATGTCGAATGCACGCTGATCCAGGATGCCGCGAGCGGCGCCACGCTCTATCGCGAGGGCGTCTGCGACCAGCGCTTCAGCCCGGCCTCGACCTTCAAGGTGCCGCTTGCGCTGATCGGCTATGACGCCGGCATCCTCGCCGACGAGCACACGCCGAGCTGGGACTACAGGACCGAGTTCAACGCCGTGAAGCGCGATCAGAAGAAAGTCGATCCGACGATCTGGGAGCGGGATTCGATCCTCTGGTATTCCCGCGAAGTCACCCGCCATCTCGGTGCTGAACGCTTTGCCGGCTACGTGTCTAATTTCGACTACGGCAACATGGATGTCTCCGGCAATGCCGGCAAGAATGACGGCCTCACCCATTCCTGGGTGAATTCCTCGCTGGAGATATCGCCCATCGAGCAGACTGCCTTCTTGCGCCGGTTGCTTGCCGGCAAGATGCCGGTTTCGGCCAAGGCGCATCAGATGGCGGAAGCGATCATCCGGAGCTTCCAGGCCGGCGGCTGGGCGGTGCAGGGCAAGACCGGCAGCACGAGGCTGGGCAGTGGCGGCAAGGACAAACGCTCGCTCGGCTGGTTCGTCGGCTGGGCTGAGAAGGGCGGCCGTCAGATCGTGTTCGCCCGGCTCGTCGTCGATACGAAGCGGACCGAACTGCCCAAAGGTCCGGCGACGCGGGCGGCGTTCCTAAAGGAACTGCCCCGATTGGTCGACTAGCCCCCGAGCCGGTTCACGGATTGCTCAGGCCGTTCGACGCGCCCTGATGATGTGGCCGCCGGAATTGCCCGTCTTTGCCTTCGGCTGTCCGGACAAGCGGACGGCGATATCGCCGCTCTCGAGATCCTCGATCTCGTCAAACCCGAGTTCGCAGAGGGATTTCGCCAGTTCGCCGGGAACGAAGAAGCTGATCCACGGTTCGCCGACGGCCGCGACGCGCGCCGCGTAGAATGCCAGGGCCGCCTGTCCGGCCGCATCGCGGCTGCCAGCCGGTTCGGCATAGTCGAAGACGACCTCGGAGCCCGGGCTGCCGGCGATATAGGACAGCGTGCCGAAGATCGCCTCCTGCGTCAGGTAAGGCACCACCCCCAGCCAGACGAAAAAGCTCGGCTCGGCCGTTCTCAAACCGGCCGAGGCCAGTTCATCGGACAGCCCCTGCCGTTCGAAATTGACCGGAACGAATGTGGTGGCGGCTGGCTCCGCGAGGCCGGCGTCGGCGAGGAGCCGCCGCTTCCAGGCTTGCGTTGCCGGGTGGTCGACCTCGAACACGGCGACGCCTGGATGCGGGTTGCGCAGCGAAAACGTGTCGAGGCCGGCACCGAGTACCACGACCTGACGGACGCCGCGACGCACAGCCGCCGCCAGCCAGTCCTCGGCAAAGCGGGCACGCGCCGCAACGAACAGGCGCATGCGCCGGCTGTGCTCGTCCTCCAGCTCGATTTCTTCCGCGGCGGGCGCCGCTTCGCCCAGAATCGCGATCGCATAGGGATCACGAAACAGGCCCGCTTGCGCTGAAAACTGATGCAGTGCCCTCAGGCGGGCGACGCGCAGGGCGGTCCGGCTGGGGGTGGCATCTTCCATGCCGCCATTCGAGACGATGGGCGAGGGCCGCGCAAGCCGTCGCGGACCGATGCGATGTTTTCTGCGCACAATTCCTGACGATCCTGGCGGTGACGGCTCTTTACCTGATGCCGCGCTGCCTCTAAAACCCGCCGGCCGCCGGACGCATCCGGCTTCTTGCGCATGCTCCAAACCACTGCACTTTGGGCGACATGCATTTCACCACCCGCGCTCGTTTGCGGGACTGGATAGGAGATATCTATGCTGAATTCCGTTTCCCTGACATTTCCCGATGGCTCCGTCCGCGATTACGACGCGGCGATGACCGGTGCCGGCCTTGCCGAATCGATCTCGAAATCGCTGGCCAAGAAGGCTGTCGCCTATGCCATCGACGGCACCCTTCGCGACCTTTCCGATCCGCTGGGCAAGTCCGGCAAGCTCGAGATCATCACCCGCGAGGATCCGCGCGCGCTGGAACTGATCCGCCACGATGCCGCGCACGTGCTGGCCGAAGCCGTGCAGGAATTGTGGCCGGGAACGCAGGTGACCATCGGGCCGGTGATCGAGAACGGTTTCTACTACGACTTCGCCCGCAACGAACCGTTCACGCCCGACGATTTCCCGGTGATCGAGAAGAAGATGCGCGAGATCATCCAGCGCAACAAGCCGTTCACCAAGGAAGTCTGGCCGCGCGAGAAGGCGAAAAAGGTGTTTGCCGACAAGGGCGAGCGCTACAAGCTGGAACTGATCGACGCCATTCCCGAGGACCAGGACCTCAAGATCTACGCGCAGGGCGACTGGTTCGACCTCTGCCGCGGCCCGCACATGGCCTCGACCGGGCAGATCGGCAATGCCTTCAAGCTGATGAAGGTGGCTGGCGCCTATTGGCGCGGTGACTCGAACAACCCGATGCTGACGCGCATCTACGGCACCGCCTGGGCCGACCAGGCGCAGCTCGAGGCCTACCAGACGATGCTGGAAGAGGCCGAGAAGCGCGATCACCGCAAGCTCGGCCGCGAGATGGACCTGTTCCATTTCCAGGAAGAGGGTCCCGGTGTCGTCTTCTGGCACGCCAAGGGCTGGAAGATGTTCCAGAACCTGGTCAACTACATGCGCCGGCGCCTCGACGAGCAGGGCTATCAGGAAGTGAACGCGCCGCAGGTGCTGGACAAGAGCCTTTGGGAGACATCAGGCCACTGGGGCTGGTATCGCGACGCCATGTTCAAGGTGACGGTCGCCGGCGACGATACCGACGACGACCGGGTGTTCGCGCTGAAGCCGATGAACTGCCCCGGCCACGTGCAGATATTCAAGCATGGGTTGAAGTCCTATCGCGATCTGCCCGTGAAGCTTGCGGAATTTGGCAATGTGCACCGTTACGAACCTTCGGGGGCGCTGCACGGGCTGATGCGCGTGCGTGGCTTCACGCAGGACGATGCGCATATCTTCTGCACCGAGGAGCAGCTTGCGTCCGAGTGCCTGCGCATCAACGACCTGATCCTGTCGACCTATGCCGACTTCGGCTTCGACGAGATCAGCGTGAAGCTGTCGACACGGCCGGACAAGCGGGTCGGCACCGATGAGGCCTGGGACCATGCCGAGGAGATCATGAGCGGCGTGCTGGAGACTATCCGCGCACGGTCAGGCAATCGCATCAGAACCTCGATCAACCCGGGCGAGGGTGCCTTCTATGGCCCGAAATTCGAGTATGTGCTGAAGGACGCCATCGGCCGCGAATGGCAGTGCGGTACCACCCAGGTCGACTTCAACCTGCCTGAGCGTTTCGGCGCCTTCTATATCGGTTCGGATTCCGAAAAGAAGCAGCCGGTGATGGTGCACCGCGCCATCTGCGGCTCGATGGAGCGTTTCCTCGGCATCCTGATCGAGAACTATTCCGGCCATTTCCCGCTGTGGTTCGCGCCGCTGCAGGTGGTGGTCGCGACGATCACATCCGATGCCGACGACTATGCGAATGAGGTGGTGGCCAAGCTCAAGGCCGCCGGACTTCTGGCGGAAGCGGATCTGCGCAACGAGAAGATCAACTACAAGGTCCGCGAGCATTCGCTGGCCAAGGTCCCGGTCATCCTCGTGTGCGGCAAACGCGAAGCCGAGGAGCAGACGGTCAACATTCGTCGGTTGGGGTCGCGCGACCAGGAGTCGCTCGGTCTTGCCCAGGCGATCGCACAATTGAGCGAAGAAGCGACAACGCCGGACCGCAGGCGCAAACGCGCTGCCTGATCTGTACCTGCCCGACGACATGGCGGTGGAGCGATCCACCGCCATTTTCACATGCCTGTCACGCCAAAGCTGTAACGAGCCGCCATGCTCAAGCTGAAACTGCGGGAAAGAGCGTTTCCCGAGCTTTCCTACGCCAATCCGCATCAGCCGGCGCTGACGCGCTGGTTCATCCATTCCGTCGAGGGCCTGTCAGGCCGCGACCGTTTTGCCGCGCTCTACGATTTCTGGCGGCGCCAGGTGGCGCCGAGCGGCGAGCGTGTGTTCAGCCGCATGCTGGAGCTCATCGACGTCAAGGTCCGGAACGCCGCTCCATGGCCGCCGGCGAAGCTGCCGGACACGCCGCTGGTGATCGTCGCCAACCATCCTTTCGGCATCGGCGACGGCATCGCCGTGCTGTCGCTGGCCGAGCAGCTCGGGCGGCCGTTCCGCGTCATGATCCACAAGGATCTGCTTAGGATCCGCGAGATGGAACCCTATTCGCTGCCGATCGATTTCTCCGAAACCAAGGAGGCGGTGAAGAACAACCTGGCGGTGCGCCATGAGGCGGTGCGGCTGTTGAAGGAAGGCGTCACCATCGTCGTCTTCCCGGCCGGCGGCGTCGCCACCGCGCCGAAAGGATTTGGCCGGGCGCGCGACCTGCCGTGGAAGATATTTCCGGCCCGCCTGATCCAGGACGCCAGGGCTTCGGTCATTCCGATGCATTTTTCCGGCCAGAACGGCCGGCTGTTCCATCTTGTCAGTGGCCCGATGAACATGGCCGAGCGCGAGGGCCGGGTGGCGAAGTTCGTCGGCAAGGCGTCGCTGACGCTGCGCACCTCGCTGCTCATCCGCGAATTCGCGCGGCTGTCCGGCAAGGCCATCGACGTTCGCGTCGGCGATATTCTGGCCTGGAACGAGCTGGAGCCGCTGCGCGACCGCAAGGCGCTGCTCGACCGGCTCCATCGCGGGGTCTTCGACTTGGCGCCGGCCACGCCGCGCGGCCGCGCGCAATTCCTGCCGCGCCGCCTGCGCAAGGCGGCCTGATGGACAGGCTTGTCAGTCAGCGCCTTCCTCGGGATCGATCGCCGAAGCCTCGGTGGCCAGCACTTCGATCTCCTGGTTCTGGCCGGCGACGACGGTGAAATCCTTCTGGTAGATGCGGTCGCGGTTCTTGGCGATGATGGTGTAGTCGCCTTCGGCCAGCACCATCGAGGCGAAGGCGCCGACGGTTTCCTTGATCGGGTCGCCGGACTCGTTGAGCAGCGACCAGGAGGTGTCGGCGATCGCCTCGCCGCCGGCCTCGCGCACCAGCTTCATCGTCATCTCGGCCGCGCGATGCTCGACGGTCGCTTCGGTCAGCTTGCCGGCCTCGACGCGGATGTCGGAACGGATGACGGCATTCACCGAACCATAGGTGGAGACGACATGGTAGGTGCCGGAATTGAGCCGCACCACGCTGTTCGGCTCGACGTCGGGGACGATCAGGGCGCGGTCGCCATTGGCCTCGACCTTGTCTTCGTAGATTGAGAAACGCAGCTTCTTCGGCGGTATGTGCACGCCGCCCGACAGCACCGCGTCGAGCTTGAGGCCGCCGGCATCAAGCACCAGGCTTTCGCGCTTGGCCTCCTTGCCGACGGTGATGCGCTTGGTGGCGCCGGCGCGTCCATAGGAGGCATGGACCAGATAGCTGCCGGGCTCCAGTTGGAACACTGCGGTGCCGCCATGGGCGGAGGCCACCATCGGCAGCTTGCCGTCGCTGGTCGGCCCCGGCTTGAAGACCCGCCAGACGATGCCGCGGGTGATGTCGGCGCCCTTGTCGGTCAGTTGCGCCGAGAGCGTGATGGCGCCGCCACCGCCCAGGGCCAGGGATGTGTCGCCTTTCGGCGTCGCGTAGCTCGAAATCCCCGGCAGCTTCAGATTGCTGATGCCGTCGGCGTTCTGCGCAACGGCCGACGAAACCGGCACCAAGAACAGCGCCGCCGCCAGCCAGACCAGGAAAAGACGCAGTGTCCCCTCAAACATGCCTTGCGTTGAAGCCCAAGGCGGTGGCAATTTCAAGGCCTGAGAGTCCCAATCCCGCTCCGCAGGGCTCTTGCCGTCCGGCGCGAGGCGTCATTGCCCGAGCCGCCCGAATTCCCACCGGCGCGCTTCAGCCCAAAACCGAACTTCTAGGAGACTTGCGCCCATGGCGTCGCCGATCATCGACTTCCTGCTGACCCGGACCTCCGCGCCGATCCCGGACCTGAAGGAGCCGGCGCCCAGCGACGCCGAGATCGCAACCCTGATCACCGCCGCCACGCGCGTGCCGGATCACGGCCGGCTCGAGCCCTGGCGCTTCATCCTCTATCGCGGCGAGGCGCGCGTCGAGATCGGCAGGAAGCTGGCGGCTTTGGCCGAACAGCGCGAGGGGCCGCTGCCCGAGGGCCGGCGCAACCAGGAACTGGCTCGGTTCTCGCGCGCGCCGCTGGTGATCGGCGTGGTGTCGGTGCCGAAGGAAAATCCGAAGATCCCGCAATGGGAGATGTTCCTCTCGGGCGGCATGGCGGCTATGAATCTGATGATCGCTGCCAACGCGCTGGGCTATGGCACCAACATGATCAGCAATTGGTATTCCGACGTGCCGGAGGGCAGGGCGATCCTGGGCCTGGCGCCGCAAGAACGCGTCATCGGCTTCGTCCACATCGGCTCCTATCAGGGGCCGGCGCCGGAGCGGCCGCGGCCCGATCCGGCAAAGCTCTACGTCGATTATCAGGGGCCGTGGGCGGGCTAAGAGGGAAAAAATGTTCTACGAACCGGCGAAAGGGCACGGCCTGCCGCACGATCCGTCCAAGGCGATCGTGGCGCCGCGACCGATCGGCTGGATCTCGACCATAGACAAGGAAGGCAAGATCAACCTCGCCCCCTATTCGTTCTTCAACGCCTTTTCGACCAAGCCGTTCATCGTCTGGTTCTCGTCGGAGGGCGAGAAGGACAGCGCCAGCTTCGCCGAAGAGACCGGCGAGTTCGTCGCCAATCTGGTCAGCCGCGATCTGGCGCAGAAGATGAACCGCACCGCGGTCGACGCGCCGCGCGGCGTCAGCGAGTTCGGCTATGCCGATCTCGCCATGGCGCCATCGCGCCTTGTTGCGCCGCCCCGGGTGGCGGAGGCGCCGGCCGCGCTCGAATGCCGGGTGACGGAGATCATCCGGCCGCATGCGCTCGATGGCACGCAGACGAGTGCCGTCGTCGTCGCCGGTGAAGTGGTTGGCGTGCACATCGACGACGCCTACTTGAAGGACGGCATGTTCGACATTGTCAGGGCCGGCAATGTCGCCCGGCTCGGCTACATGGACTACGCCAGCATCGACGAAATCTTCTCGATGCGCCGGCCGCGCTGGGGAAAGGACTAGACAGAGCTCGGGTGACGGCGGCGGGCATATCGCGGAAGGTTGGCCATGATCGCAAGACTGATCCTGCAGACATTCGTGTGGTTCGGCGTCATGGGCGCCGTGCTCTTCCTCTCGGCCGGCACGCTGAACTGGCCAAGCGCCTGGGTGTACCTGGCGGTGATGATCGGGTTCAGCCTGACGCTCGGCGTGGCGCTGGCCCGGCGCGATCCCGGGCTGATGAACGAGCGGCTCAGCCCTCCGATCCAGAAGGACCAGGCCGCAGCCGACAAGGTGCTGCTCTCCATCCTGCTCGTCGCCATCTTTGCGTGGCTGGGTCTGATGGGGCTCGACTTCCGCTACGGCTGGTCGGCGGTTCCTTCATGGCTGCTGGCGATCGGCGGGGTGATCCTGCTGGTCGGTATCTGGATTTGCCACCTGACAATGCTGGAGAACAGCTTCGCGGCGCCCGTGGTGAAGATACAGGGCGAACGCGGACAGCACGTCATTACGACAGGCCCCTACAGCTATGTCCGCCATCCGATGTATGCTGGCGCCATCCTCTACTTTGCCGGTACGGCACTCCTGCTTGGCTCCTGGTGGGGGCTGGCATCGGTGCTCCTTTTCATCGTGCTCCTGGCGATCCGCATCTTTATCGAGGAGAGGACGCTGCGGACCGGGCTGCAGGGTTATGACGACTACGCGGCGAATGTCCGCTACCGGCTGATCCCGCTGGTCTGGTAGCTGAGCGGCTCAGGCGGAAATCCCGGCGGCCCTGGCGCGCGCGAGAAGGCGCTCGGCCAGGCGCAGATGCGGCCGATCATACATCTTGCCGTCGATGCCGACGACGCCGGGATTGCCCGCGGCGGCGAACGCGTCGACGATTACCTGTGAGTGTCTTACGGCTTCGGCTGACGGCGTGAAGGCCGCGTTGATGACCGGCACCTGCGCCGGATGGATCGCCATCTTGCCGGCAAAACCGTCGCGTTCGGCCTCGCGGCATTCGGCTGCGAAAGCTTCCATGTCGCGGAAGTCCGGAAAGACAGTGTCGATCGCCGCGACTTCAGCCGCGCCGGCCGCAAGGATGGTCATGGCGCGGGCGAGACGGAAGACATCGGTGTAGCGGCCGCGCTCGTCGCGCGCGGCGCGGGCGCCGATCGCGGCCGACAGGTCCTCGGCGCCCCAGGTGAGACCGGCAAGCCGCGTGCTGGCGCCGGCATAGGTTGCGGCGGTCAGCACGCCCGCCGGAGTCTCGGTGATGATCGGCAGGATCCTGATCGCGCCGTCAGGCAGGCCGTTTTCAGCCTCGTGCACTCTGAGCTTCGCCGAGAGCTGCTGGACATCCTGGCCGCTGTTCGACTTCGGCAGCATGATGCCGTCCGGCGCGGCTGGAACAAGCGCCGTCAGATCGTCGTCGGTGAGCCCCGTCGACAGATCGTTGACGCGCACATAGATCGCGGAGGCCGTTTTTTGCCTATGCGCGGCGATGAAGCGTGCCGCGATCTCGCGTGCCGACTGCTTGTTGCCGGCCGCGACCGAATCCTCAAGGTCGACGATGACGACGTCGGCGCCGGCGCCAAAGCCCTTTTCCAGCTTCTTTTCCGAATCGCCGGGAACAAACAGCAGCGAGCGCATCAGGCCGCCTTCTTCATCATCATCGCCTGTCGTGTGCATTTGGCGACGAGGACGTCATCCTGGTTGTAGGCGCGGTGCTCGAACTCGACGATGCCGCGATCGGGCTTCGATTTGGACTCGCGCACCGAAATCACCGTGGTTTCGACACGGATTGTATCGCCATGGAAGACCGGATGCGGAAACACCGTTTCCTTCATGCCGAGATTGGCGACAGTGGTGCCGACGGTGATGTCGTTGACCGAAATGCCGATCATCAACCCCAGCGTGAACAGCGAATTGACCAGCGGCTTGCCCCATTCGCTTTTGGCGGCGAAGTCGAAGTCGATGTGCAGCGGCTGCGGGTTCAGCGTCATCACCGAGAACAGCATGTTGTCGCTCTCGGTGACGGTCTTGCGCAGCGTGTGGCGGAAGACGTGGCCGACGACGAACTCTTCGAGATAAAGCCCGGCCATGCACGATCTCCTCAACGGCTCAGGGGTTGATAGGCGCTGCCTGCCGCGCCCGCAAGCCAGTTAACAAACATGGTGAACCGTTCGTAAACCATTTCCAGCCTAACGTTCCAGCGGGGCCGGGGACCTTCCCGGCAAGGGCGCAAGCTGGTTGGCATGATTGTTTCGCATTTTCTGAAATGGATCGATACGGCAAGGGTTGCCGAGCGCGCGGCCGCTGCCAGCGCGCTGGCTCGCGCCTATATCAATTCCGACCTGCCTTTCGAGGACCGCTGCGCCGCGGAAGCAGCGCTGACATTCCTGCTCGACGATGCCTCGTCGAAAGTGCGGCTGGCGCTGGCCGAGGCGCTGTCGATGAGCCATCACGCGCCGATCCAGATCATCAGCGCGCTGGCCTCCGACCAGCCGGAAGTGGCCGCGATGGTGCTGGCGCGTTCGCCATTGCTTACCGATGCCGACCTGATCGACCGGGTCGCCGGCGGCCAGAAAGCAACGCAGAAACTGATTGCCGACCGGCCTGTCGTCTCGATGGCGCTGGCGGCGGCGATCGCCGAAATCGGCGAACCGGAAGCCTGCGCCGTGCTGCTTGCCAACAGCGGCGCCGACATCGCGTCGCTGAGCTTCCGCCGCATGGCGGAGCGCCATGGCCATCTGCCGCTGGTGCGCGAGGCGCTGATCGCCGACGGGCGGCTGCCCGCCGATTGCCGGCACATGCTTCTGGTCAAGCTCGGCGAGACGCTGAAAGGTTCGCCGCTTGTGCTGGCCCTGATGGGTGCGGCAAGAGCCGATCGCGTCATGCGCGACGCCTGCGTGAAAGCCTCGGTGACACTGATCGAAGGCACGCGCGCGGAGGAGCATGCCGCGTTGATCGAGCATCTCAGGCTGCGCGGCGACCTCACCGCGAGCTTCATCATCCGCACCATCGCGCATGGCAAGGTCGATTTCTTCGGCTCGGCGCTGGTGGCGCTTGCCCAGCAATCCGAGCAGCGGGTGAGGGCGCTTCTGGCCGGTGGGCACGACGTGGCGTTGCAGGCGCTGTTCCGCAGCGCCGGCCTCGCCGCGGCCACCCACGGCATCATCCTGCGCGCACTCAAGGTGTGGCGCGAGGTGGCCAATGGCAAGCGTGTCGCCGGCGTGCAGGAGGTGAGCTGGCTGATGCTGAAGGAACTCGGCGGGCAGTCGGCGGAAGGTGACCTCGCCGGGCTGGTGAAGTCGATCCATCTCGAAGCGCTGCGCGAAAACGCGCGCGGGCACGCGCTGGCGATCGCGGCCGCTTAAGCCTGAATCCGGTCCTTCACGAAAAAATCCGGAAAATCCTCGATTGCCGCGGCAATGATGCGCAGCGAGGCGGCGACCTGCAGCATGTCGGCCTTGTCGCTGCGCTCGGCGATGCTCGCCGCATATTGCCTGGCGACGGCGATCGTCGCCGTCTGCGGTTCGCCAGACCTGCGAAACAGCAGCTCGCGCGCCAGTCCGCGCAGGAAATTGGTGATGGAGAGAACTGTCTCCGACGGTATCGCTGAATTCTGCTGGGCGCTGCGCAGCCGCAGGATCTCGAGCCCGACGGTGACAGCCGAAATGCTGCCGCCGAGCACGGGGTCTCCCTTCTTGCCGATGCGCTGCAAGAGCGGCATCAACTGGTTGACCCGGTCATAGGCCAGGCTTTCGAACGCCGATCGTCGAGGTATGCGTTCATGCAGGCAAAGGCGTGCCAGGTCTTCGCGCATGACCTGGAGGATGCGGTTGACGGTCACCCATGGATCGGCGGGCAGCACGACGATGAAGACGCCGATGGCGATCAGAATGCCGACCAGGATCGAGGCCGACCCGGCGAGGAACGGGCCAGGGTCGTAGGTCATGGCCTGATGCGGGCTGAGGAAGGCGAGGAAATTGATGGCAAAGGCGGTGGCGACGCCGACATGGCGCGGATTGGCCATGCCGAGCGCCGCCGGCACCATGATCGGCACGACGAAGAGCGCGAACCAGCCGAAGCCGGGCAGCGCTGGCATGGCGATCTGGCCGACGAGGAACGCGAAGGGAAGCGCCAGCAGCGTCCCGGCAAAGAAGCCCCAGGCCGACTGGACCGGATCGGGGCGTGACGCGAACAGGCTGGAGACGACGGCGACGAGGATGACGGTGCCGGTCGCTTCCGACCATTTCGTCGTCAGCCAGAAGGCGGCAACCAGCAGTGTTGCGACGGCGGCGCGCACGGCATTGCGCCAGGCGGCGTGGTAGTCCCGGTGCACGACCAGTGCCGGCTGGCGCCGGTCGCGGGACGGCCGCGAAACCGGCGAACGGAGCGCGTCCAGGCCGCGCAGCACCTGCTTCAGTGCTTCGGCAAAGTCAGCGGCGATGGTAAGGCGGGTGATGGTGCCGACCCGGTCGCTTTCGGGATCGGGTGAAGCCTCCGGCGTCTGCCGCGCCTCCCTGGCGATCGCGTCGAGCCGCGCCACCCAGGGGCCGGTGTCGTCGAGCGCGCCGGGTGTCGCCGCCAGTTCGCCGACGAAAGCCTTCAACTCGCTGCGGACCGGGATGAGGGCCGCGTTCTTCGGCGCGGCATGGCTGTGCAGCGCGCGTGCCGCCGAAAGCGCCCACAGAAGCTGGCCGATCGTGCGCCGGACCGGATGGGCGCGGGTGGCGAAGCTTGGCGCCTCGAGCCTGGCATAGGTGCGCATCTCGGCAAGCGTCTGGGCGTCGGCGATCAGCTTGCGCTGGAGACCGGCAAGCGTTGCGGCGTCACCTCCCGAGAAGGCGCCGCCTGCGTAGGTGGCAAGATCGAGGATGCTGCGCTTCAGCCTGGAGATGATGGCGTCCGCCGCCAGTTTCGGCAGGATCAACCGGCTGGTCAGGCCGGCACAGAGGATGCCGAGCACGATCTCGGCGCAGCGCGCGACGGCGAGATCGACGACGAGGTGCGGCTGGCCGAAGGCGGGCAGGCCGATGATCATCGCGGTGTAGCCGGCAAGGGCGGCGCCATAGGCCTCAGGATTGCGCAACAGCGACGAAACCAGCGTGCAGATCCCGATCCAGATCGCGAGCGCGGCGAGCAAAAGCCAGGGGTTGGTGCCGAAGACAGAGGTGATGCCGATCGCGGCCAGGCCGCCGGCCAGCGTGCCGATCAGCCGGTAGAAGCCCTTGGCCAGCACCATGCCGGCGACCGGCTGGGCAACGATGAAAACCGTCATCATCGCCCATTGCGGATGATCGAGCCTGAGGGCGTAGGCGGAAAGAAGCGCGATCAGCCCGGCCGAAACGGTGCGCAGGGCGAAGATCCAGTCCGAACGCGTCGGCTGGGTCAGCCCGCCGAACCTTGCCTCGATAAGATCCTTCAGCCGCGCCAGGCTCACATGCTCGTCTCCGCAACGGAGCCTGTTATGGACCAGTCGGCGGTCAGATATCCAGCACGTCCGCCTCGGCGAATTCGGCGCGCTCCTGGATGAAGCGGAAGCGCGCTTCCGGCTTGGTGCCCATCAGCTCATCGACCCTGTCCTTGGTGGCTGAATCGATTTCGTTCACATCGACCCTGAGCAGCGTGCGCTTCCTCGGGTCCATGGTGGTCTCCTTGAGCTGCGAGGCCATCATCTCGCCCAGGCCCTTGAAGCGGCCGATCTCTACCTTGGCGCGGCCGGTGAACTCGGTGCGCAGCAGCTCGTCCTTGTGCGCGTCGTCGCGGGCATAGGCGATCTTGCCGCCCTGCCGGATCGAATAGAGCGGCGGCACCGCCATGTAGAGATGGCCGCCACGCACCAGGTTCGGCATCTCCTGATAGAAGAAGGTGATCAAGAGCGAGGCGATGTGGGCGCCGTCGACGTCGGCGTCGGTCATGATGATGACCCGGTCGTAGCGCAGGTCCTCGTCGCGGTATTTCGAGCGCGTGCCGCAACCGAGCGCCTGGACAAGGTCGGAGATCTGCTGGTTGGCGGCGAGCTTGTCGTTGCCGGCGCTGGCGACGTTGAGGATCTTGCCGCGTAGCGGCAGCACCGCCTGGCTGGCGCGGTCGCGCGCCTGCTTGGCCGAGCCGCCGGCGGAATCGCCTTCGACAATGAACAGCTCGGCGCCGGCGGCGGCGTTCTGCGTGCAGTCGGCGAGTTTGCCCGGCAGGCGCAGCTTGCGCACCGCGCTCTTGCGCGACACTTCCTTTTCCTGACGCCGGCGCACGCGCTCGTCGGCGCGCGCGATCACCCAGTCGAGAAGCTTCGAGCCTTCCTGCGGATTGTCGGCCAGCCAGTGGTCGAACGGATCGCGGATGGCGTTTTCGACGATGCGTATCGCCTCGATCGTCGCCAGCCTGTCCTTGGTCTGACCGACGAATTCCGGCTCGCGGATGAACACCGAGAGCATGCCGGCGGCCGAAATCATGACGTCTTCGGAGGTGATGACGGAGGCGCGCTTGTTGCCGATGAGGTCGGCATAGGCGCGCAGCCCGCGCGTCAGCACGTTGCGGAAGCCTGCCTCATGCGTGCCGCCTTCAGCGGTCGGAATGGTGTTGCAGTAGGAATTGAGGAAACCGTCGCCGCCGAACCAGGTCACCGCCCATTCCAGCGATCCATGGCCGCCCTGCTTGTCGCTTTTTCCGGCGAAGACCTCGCGCGTGACCTGGAATTCATCGCCGAGTGTGGCCTTGAGATAGTCTTTTAGGCCGCCCGGGAAATGGAACTCGGCCTTGGCCGGCGTCTGGTCCTTTTCCTTGATCAGCGACGGATCGCAGGTCCAGCGGATTTCGACGCCGCCGAACAGATAGGCTTTCGAGCGGGTCATGCGGTAGAGGCGCGCCGGTTCGAAGGCCGCGCCCTTGCCGAAGATCTGCTCGTCGGGGTGGAAACGGGTCCTGGTGCCGCGGCGGTTATGCACCTCGCCAAGATGCTCAAGCCCGCTCACCGGGACGCCGCGTGAGAAACGCTGGCGGTAGAGCTGACGACCCCGCGCGACTTCGACCTCGAGATGGTCGGACAGCGCGTTGACGACGGAAACGCCGACGCCGTGCAGGCCGCCCGAGGTCTCGTAGACCTTGCTGTCGAACTTGCCGCCCGAATGCAGCGTCGTCATGATGACTTCGAGCGCCGGCTTCTTGAATTTCGGGTGCGGATCGACCGGGATGCCGCGGCCATTGTCGGTGACGGTCAGGAAGCCGTCGGCCGAAAGCTCGACATCGATGAAGGTGGCATGGCCGGCGACCGCCTCGTCCATCGAATTGTCGATGACCTCGGCGAAGAGATGGTGCATCGCCTTGTCGTCGGTGCCGCCGATATACATGCCGGGCCGGCGCCGCACCGGCTCCAGCCCTTCCAGCACCTCGATGTCGGCGGCGCTGTAGCCCTCGCTGCCGTCGCGCGAGGCGGCCGGGCGCTTTGCCGCCGCCTGCACCAGCGGATCGGCCGGGCGCGCGGCGGCGCGAACCGGTTGCGGCTGCTTTTCCAGGTTGCCGAAGAGGTCGTTGCTGTCGTCCATGCTGGCCTAGAGTCCGGTATTGCGAATCACTCCTCGATACTGCCACGCTTTTGGCGGGCGAACGAGGTTCCTGTTCCGTTCAGGGAATTCGGCTCGTCTTACTCCAAAACCTTTCGATAACCAAGCTGGCGGAAATAGGTCGAATCCAACGGGTTCGGATTCCTGATTCTTTAACAATAACTCCTAGCGTGAGCCCCAACGAACAAAAGACCACGGGCGTCAGGGGTTTCGCGTGAGGGGCAAGGCCATAACCATGATCGGCATCGCCGCCGTCTTCGGCGCGATCTCGATCTTTGCCGCCGATTTCTGGGTCAAGAGCCAGGCGAAAGCCGATTCCGAAGAGAAAACGGCTTCGATCGTGATGCCGCCGGCACCCAAGGTCGAGTTCAAGACCATCGTGGTGGCGAATGCGCCGCTGCGCTACGGCATGCAGCTCGACAAGGCGCAGCTCAACGAAATCCCGTGGCCGCAGGATTCCGTGCCGCAGGGCGCGTTCACGACCGTCGACGAGCTGCTCAAGGAAGGCAGCCGCGTGGTGCTGTCGCCGATCGAGATCAACGAACCGGTGCTGCTCACCAAGCTGTCGGGGCCGAACGGCCGCGCGACGCTTTCCAACATGCTGTCGCCCGGAATGCGGGCGGTGACCATCCGCACCGATGAGATCGCCGGCGTCGGCGGCTTCGTCACGCCGGGCGATCGCGTCGATGTCGTGCTGACGCGCGATGCCGGCGATATCCAGGAAGTGGCCAAGAACGCGCAGGGCGCGTCCGGCTCGACGATCACGTCCGAGATCGTGGTGGCCGATGCCAAGGTTCTGTCGGTCGGCCAGGGCGCGGACGAGCGCCAGACCGAGCCGCAGATCGCCAACTCGGTGACCCTCGAGGTGACGACCGAGGGCGCGAAGCAGGTGGCGCTGGCCCGCACCGTCGGCACGCTGTCGCTGTCGCTCCGCTCCGCCAGCGACAGCAGCGCCGGCAAGGACGGCCTGACCACGATCTCGTCCTTCGGCGGCTCGGTGGCGGCAAATGCGGGGGCGGCTGCCGGCGCGGTGTTCGAGGCGGTGGCGAAAGAGCCGGAGAAGCCGAAGTTCAAGACAGTCATCGTGACGCGCGGCACGCAGGGCGAAGAATACAAGGTGCCTTCGCCGGAACAGCAGCAATAGCCGGTGGGGACCGGCGGGGACAGGACAATGCTTGGGCTGAATATACATCGCTTGACGCTGGGGCTGCGCCTCGCGGGTGCGCTCGCCGTGGCGGTTTCACTGGCCGGGGCCGGAGTGCTTGTCCTCGGCGGGCAGGCGCGGGCCGGCAATGACATCGTCTATGTCTCGGTGACCAAGAACGCCTCGATCAAGGTCGCCAAGGGCAAGCCGCGGACGATCATGACGAGCGCGGCCTTCTACCAGATCGTCATCGGCGACCCGGAGATCGCCAACGTCAATCCGCTGACCGACAAGTCCTTCTATGTGCTCGGCAACAATCTCGGCACCACCGGCATCGCGCTGTTCAACGAGAACAAGGAACTGGTCGGTACCATCGACATCGAAGTGACGCTCGACACCGAGCAACTGGCGAACACCATTCGCGCCAGCGTGCCGGATGCCAAGATCAACGTCGGCTCGGCCAACGGCCGCGTGGTGCTGTCGGGCGAGGCGGACGACGCGGTCGCGGCCGAGAAGGCGAACAAGATCGCCAGCCGCTTTTCCGGCAATGAGGAAGTGATCAACTCGGTCAACATCTCGTCCTCGCAGCAGGTCCAGCTCAACGTCCGCTTCGTCGAGATCAATCGCCAGGCGGGTATCGATCTGGGCGCCAAGTACAGCGCCAATTTCGCCTATGGCCTGGGCGGCCGCGACGTGACGATCGATCCGGGATCGATCCCGGCGGCCGGAACCGGCGAGATCATCGGCCGTCTCCTGTCGAACGGCGTCTCGATCGACATCGCCATCAAGGCGCTTGAGGAGCGCGGCCTCGCCCGGCGGCTGGCCGAGCCGAACCTGATCGCGCGTTCGGGCCAGACAGCGAGTTTCCTCGCCGGTGGCGAATTTCCAATCCCGGTCTCCGAGGACAACGGCAAGATCAGCGTCAGCTACAAGAAATACGGCGTCAGCCTGGATTTCACCCCGACCGTGCTGAAGGACGGGCTGGTCAGCCTCGACATCGCGCCCGAGGTGTCGTCGATCGACGCGTCCGCCTCCTATAATATCGGCGAGATTTCGGTTCCGGGCTTCATCGTTCGCCGGGCGAAGACGTCAATCGACCTGAAGAACGGCCAGAGCTTCATGATCGCCGGCCTGCTGCAGTCGCAGAACGACATCACCACCTCGCGCCTTCCGGGTCTCGGCAAACTGCCGGTGCTGGGGTCGCTGTTCTCGTCCAAGGCCTATCAGCGGCGCGAGACCGACCTGGTGATCATCGTCACGCCCTATCTGGTCAAGCCGGTCGATCCGTCGAAGAAGATGGTCGAGCCGACCGACGGCACCCAGCCGGCCAGCAATTCGGACTATTTCCTCAACAACAGCGAGGAAGTGAAGACTTCCGACCCGAACCGCGCCCTGGCGATGGCCGACGGCCGCGTCACGCAGCCTGCCTCGCCGACGGCGGGGCATTTCCTCGACCTGCCGAAGGATTGAAGCCATGCGTCCGGTTCCAGGACTGATGCTTGCCCTGCTGCTCGCCGGCCTCCTCGGCTGCACCAGCGACGACTATGTGCGCACCGAAGGCGTGACGCCAGCCGCGGGCAACGCGCAGGCGGCCAATACGGTCATGCAGATGGTCGATCCGTGGAAATACGGCGTCCAGAACACCAGGCTGCTGGTGCCGGCGCAGCGCGGCAGCACCTCGACGGCCGGCGCCGCCGGCGAGGCCGCGGGTGGCAAGACAGGCGAGACGACGAGCACGACAACCAACTGATCTCATTGACCTGACGGGTTGACGACATGGCAAGCGGCATCAAGAGCAAGAAGATCCTGCTCGTATCCACCGACAGGACGTTCCTGCAGGACACCCGCACGGCGTTCGCCGCTTCGGACGTGATCGAGCTGCTGACGGTCGACAAGAGCATCACCGAGCTGCGCGGCGAAGTCCAGGAGGCGGATTTCGGCGCGCTCATCGTCGACATGGACGCGGCGAAGCTGGAGGAGATCGAATCGCTGCAGCGCGTCATGCGCCGGCTGGAAGGCCGGGTCCCGGTGGTCGTGGTCACACAGGAATTCAACGCAGCGGCCGTGCGCATCCTGGTCCAGCTCCAGGTCGCCGATTTCCTGGTCAAGCCGATCACCACCGCCGACCTGGTGCGCTCAGTCGTGCGGGCGCTGCAGGGGCCGGGGCGGGAGGAAAACACCGAGTCGCAGATCTATACCTTCATGCCCGCCGCCGGCGGCGTCGGCACCACGACGCTGGCGCTGCAGACCGCCTTCCAGCTGCATCATTCGGTGACGCGCGGCGCCTCGACCTGTGTCGTCGACCTGAATTTCCAGCAAGGCGCCTGCGCCGAATATCTCGACCTCGAGCCGCGCTTCGACATTACCGAAATCGAGAACCAGCCGGAGCGCCTCGACCGGCAGCTCTTGGACGTGATGCTGTCCAAGCATGCGAGCGGGCTCTGCGTGCTGGCCGCGCCGACGCGCCCGTCGGAAATGCGCTCCTTCAAGACCGACGTCGTTGTGCGCATGCTCGACCTTGTCTCGGCCTATTTCGACAATGTCGTCATCGACATGCCTCGCACCTGGTTCCCATGGACCGAAACGGTGCTGCTCGGCTCCAACAAGCTCTACATCGTGGCCGAGATGACGGTGCCGTGCCTGCGCCACACGCAACGGCTGATCCAGGCGATCTACGAGACCGCCGGCAAGGAAGTGAAGCCGAACGTCATCGTCAACCGCTTCGAACAGAAGATGTTCGACAACGGCATCAAGCAGGCCGATGTTCAGGACATACTCGGCGAGCATTTCGTCGGCGGCATCTCGAACAACTACCGGCTGGTGCGCGAGGCCGTGGACCGTGGCGTGCCGCTGCACGACGTCGATCCGAACGCCAATGTCGTCAACGACCTGAAGAAGATCATCCTGCCTGAGGAAGCGGTGACGACGACGACCAAGTCGAAGTCGCTGTTCGGCCTCGGCAAGGGCCTGCTGAAGAGGAAGGCCGGATGACAAGCCGCTTCTCAACGCTTCAGAACCGCGACCTGCGTCCGCAACGCCCGGCCGAGGCGGCACCGGTCGCGCATCATGCCGTTGTCATTCCGACGACGCGCAAGCCCGTAGCGCCAAAGGTCGAGGCAGCGCCGGCCAAGAGCGCCAACAAGGTGCTCGACGCGCGTGTGCGCATCCACCGCATGCTGCTCGAGGAAATCAACCTCGTGGCGTTGGAGCGGCTGCCGAAGGACGAGATGCGCCGGCAGGTGCATGAATTCGTCTCGGAAAAGACCCGCCAGGAGAGGATGGCGATCAACACCGCCGAGCTCGACGCGCTGGTCGACGACATCGTCGACGAGATGGTCGGCCTCGGCCCGCTGGAGCCGCTACTCAAGGATCCCGAGATCAACGACATCCTGATCAATGGCCACCAGAACTGCTTCGTCGAAAGGCGCGGCAAGCTGCAGCAGGTGAATATCCCGTTCAAGGACGAGGCGCATCTGCTTCGAATCATAAACAAAATCGTCGCGGCGGTCGGCCGGCGCGTCGATGAATCGGCGCCGATGGTCGACGCGCGCATGCTCGACGGCTCGCGCTTCAACGCTGCCATCCGGCCGGTCGGCGTCGACGGGCCGCTGGTGTCGATCCGCAAATTCTCCAAGAACAAGCTCGGCCTGCACAAGCTGGTCGAGTTCGGCGCCATCACCCAGAACATGGCCGAGGTGCTGGCGGCGGCCGTGCATGCCCGCAAGACCACCATCATCTCGGGCGGCACCGGCACCGGCAAGACGACGATGCTCAACGCGCTGTCGGCCTTCATCCCCGAGGACGAGCGCCTGATCACCATCGAGGACGCCGCCGAGCTGCAGTTGCAGCAGCCGCATGTCGCGCGCATGGAGACGCGGCCGGCCAACATCGAAGGCCACGGCGAATTGAAGCAGCGCGACCTGGTCAAGAACGCGCTGCGCATGCGCCCCGACCGCGTCATCCTCGGCGAATGCCGCGGCGAGGAAGCCTTCGACATGCTGCAGGCGATGAACACCGGCCATGAAGGCTCGATGGCGACCATCCACGCCAACACGCCGCGCGACGCGATCTCGCGCCTGGAGCAGATGCTCGGCATGACCGGCATGCCGATGACGGTGCAGTCGATCCGCAGCCAGATCGCCAGTGCCATCGACATCATCGTGCAGCTGACCCGCCTGTCCGACGGCAAGCGCAAGGTGACCAGCGTCGCCGAGGTGACCGGCATGGAAGGCGACGTCATCCAGATGCAAGAGATTTTCCGCTTCGTGCGCACCGGCATGGAGGCGGACGGCAAGATCCTCGGCCACTACGAGGCGACCGGAATCCGCCCGCGTTTCCTCGAAGACCTGCGCAACATGGGCATCGAATTCCCGGGAAGATATTTCGAACCCGGCCGTCCGCAGGAGTGAACGGTGTTCGAGGGTTTTAGCGCGATCTACGTCGTCTATGCCGCGGCTGCGCTCACCGGCATCATGATCGCCGAGGCGTGCTACCTGCTTTATGCCGGCCGCAGTGACAAGCGCACGGCCATCAACCGGCGCATGAAGCTGCAGGAGAACAAGATCAGCCAGGAGCAGGTGCTGATCCAGCTGCGCAAGGAGCGCGGGCTGGAGGCAGGTACCTCGGTGTTCTCGCTCGACCGGTTCCGCGCCTTGCGCACTCAGTCCGGCATGACGATGCCCTTGTCCAAGTTTCTGACGATCACTTCGGGCGTGGCATTGGTGGCGGCGCTGGTCGCCATCTGGTACGGCCTGCCGTTGCTGCTCGGCCTTCTGTTGTTTGTCGTCCTCCTGCCGATACTGCCGGTGATGGCATTGCGCTTTCAGCGCGGCCGCCGGCTGAAGCGGTTCGGCATGCAGTTGCCGGAGGCGCTGGAACTGATCACGCGCGGCCTGAAGGCCGGCCATCCGGTGCCGGTGGCCATCTCCATGGTGGCGCGCGAGATGCCGGACCCGATCGGCACCGAGTTCGGCGTCATCGCCGATGAGGTGACCTATGGCTCGGACCTGGTTTCGGCGCTGAATTCGCTGTTCGATCGCGTCGGCCACGAAGACCTGCCGTTGTTCGTCACCGCCGTGTCGATCCAGAACAGTTCGGGCGGCAATCTGCGCGAGATCCTCGACGGGCTGTCGGCGACGATCCGCGAGCGCGGCAAGCTGCGCCGCAAGGTGCGCGCGATTTCGACCGAGGGCCGCATGTCGGCCTACATCCTGACGGCGGTGCCGGCGCTGCTGTTCGCGGCCATCATGGTGATGATGCCGCAGTTCTACAAAAGCGTCTGGGGCGTGCCGAAGACCTGGTACCTGCTTGGCGGCTCGGTGACCTGGCTAATGCTGGGCAACGCCATTATGTTCAAGATGTCGAACTTCAGGTTCTGACATGCAGGCCGTGATCGAATTCCTCGCCTCGCTCGCGCCGACTTCGCTGATGCCGGTGGCGGTGCTGCTGCTGATGCTGGGCGGCGGCGCCGTGGCCTGGCCGCTGGTCGTGGCCAAGGGCGACCGCAACGAGGTCAAGCGCCGGCTGAAGGTTGAGGAGAGCAGCCAGGCTGTCGAGCAGACCGAGCCTGCGCCGCGCAAGAATTCCAACGCGGTGCGCGAGAAGGCGGTGAAGCGGGCGCAGGAATTCTACGCCAAGAGTGACCCCGAGAATGTCGCGCGGCTGCGCATGAAGCTCATCCAGGCCGGCTACATGGAGCCGCGTGCGGTCGGCACCTTCTTCCTGATCCGCTTTGCCGCCTTCGTCGGCCTGGCCCTCGGCGCCCTGCTGCTCAACCACTGGATGGCGAGCGCGGATTCGACCATGACCAGCCGCTGGACCTTCGTCATCCTGTCGGGTGCCGCCGGCTATTTCCTGCCCGGCCTGGTGCTGACCCAGAAGGTGCGGGAGAAGATGCGCGAATACCGCAACGGCTTTCCCGACTTCATGGACCTGATGATCGTCTGCTGCGACGCCGGCATGAGCATGGAGGCCGGCATCGAGCGCGTCTCCAAGGAACTCGCCAAGACCTATCCTTCGCTCAGCCAGAACCTGCAGCTGGTGTCGCTGGAGCTGAGGGCCGGCCGTAGCCTCGACGATGCGCTGAAGGCGCTCGCCGACCGCCTCAGCCTCGACGAGGTGCGCTCCTTCGCGACGCTGCTGCAGCAGTCCAAGGAACTGGGCACCAGCCTGTCGGGAGCGCTACGCGTCTTCTCCGACGAGATGCGGCACAAGCGTATGTCGCTGGCCGAGGAGAAGGCGCATGCCCTGCCGGCCAAGATGTCTGTGCCGGTGACGGTATGCATCCTGCCGGTGGTGCTGATGATCGCCATCATACCGATCATCGTGAAGATGACGACGGCGCACTGAACTCCACGGAAACGCTGGTTAACGCATCCTTGGCGCGTAACCGGATTTTAGCTGCATTTCGGCACCGAAGCTTAATCGCTCCTATGTACAGTGCTCCCTGAAGAACGACCCGGCAAATCGGGCGATGGGGCAGGGGCATGCGTCACAGACTTCCCACGGCAATGGCCGCATTGGCAGCCGTCTTGATGGTCACCGGTTGTACGACTAACAACAACGTCGACACGACCAAGACCACCGCGATCCAGCCGGCGTCCAAGGACGTCAGCGCTACCGACCTGGCAGAGGGCAAGGCGCAGTTCCGCGAGGCGAATTACGGCCTTGCCGAAAAGCACTTCCGCAAGGCCGTGGAGCTCAAGGCCGACAATGCCGAGGCCTGGATGGGGCTTGCCGCCTCCTATGACGAGCTCGGCCGTTTCGACTTCGCCGACCGCGCCTACAACCAGCTTCTGAAGGTCGCCGGCCGCCGGCCGCAGATCGTCAACAATATGGGCTATTCGCAGTTGCTGCGCGGCAACAAGAAGCAGGCCAGGGCCCTGCTGCTCGAAGCCAAGGCCCATATGGCCGACCCAACCGTGGTCGACGCCAATCTGGCGCTGCTGAACAAGAGCTAGAAATCGTTCCGCCCGAATTCACCCGGCTATAGGTCGACTTGGTCGTGGCGAGACGAGAGATTTTCAACCGGCACTATTTCCTTTTTGTCGATTTGCAAAACAGTTCGACGGATGCGGCTTCCCGCCGGCGGACGCCGCTTTGTCAGCCGGCTTGCCCGATGCGCAACTTCGGGCATGCGTCCTCTTTCGCACGGGTCGTCTCGCGCTCGTAGACAGAACTGTTTCAATATAAACCAGAACGTCTCTAGTCTTCGCATCTGCCCTTCATAGTAGTGGACGCTTTGTAAACCTTGTCCGAAGGTTGCGTCGAAAGCTTAGCTGAAAACTGTATCGGCGGGCCGCCGTTAACCTAGAATGCGGGTGCACCGTCGACTCCCATGAGGCTGCGCCCAAGAATGTTGGATTTTAGTTCGCTCCTGCTCGCGGCGGCGCTGTCGGGCTCGTGCCTCAGCATCACGCTGTTAGCGATCTGGTTCACCGCGCCGCGGGCGCATTTCGTGCTGACGGTGGCGTGCGGCATGCTCGTGCTTGTCGCGCATGTAGTGCTGTTCTGGCGGTACACGAAGGAACCCAGCCCCTTGCTGTGCCAGGCTGTCCTTGCGCTGCTCAGCCTGGGCATTTTGGCCATCTGCCTGTCGTCCATGCAGTATCTCAGCGTGCCCGGCTACAGGCGTGTGATCGTGCCTACCCTGCTTGCCATGATCGTTTGCGCGGCCGTCACCTATCTCGGCCTAGACGGCGTCGGCTTCATCATCACCTATGCGACGGTGACGGCGCTGCTTGGTGTGATCGGCGTGATGTTCTGGACCAAGGGGGGCGGCCACGACCGGCGGATTCTGCTTGTCGTGGCGTTTTTGAGCGGCGTCTGCGGGCTGTCCTTCGGCCTTTGCGGCGCAGTGCTCCTGGTCGGTGGCCATTGGGTGCTCGGTATCGCCCCCGACAACTGGGCAGAGGGATTGAACTCCGTCGTTGCGGTCGCCTGTATGACCGGTCTCGGCGCGCTGACGCTTTCGCTGCATCATCTGCAGGCGCAGATCGAATTGAAGGCCGAGACCCTGACCGATCCGCTGACCGGGCTGATGAACCGGCGGGCGCTGACCTCGCTCTATGGCGAGCGCGCCTTCGGTCCGTTCATGTCGGTGGTGATGTTCGATCTCGATCACTTCAAGAAGACGAACGACCTGTTCGGCCATCCGGTCGGCGACAAGGTCCTGTGCCGCTTCGCCGCCGTCATCCGCAAATATAACCGGACCGGCGTCGACGCCTTCCGGCTGGGTGGCGAGGAATTCGCGCTGGTCATGTCGCGCATGACCGAAGACAAGGCCTATGAGCTGGCTAGCAAGATCGGCGTCGCCTTCGGCGCCGAGGTCGTGCCAACCCCGCGTGGCCCGCTGCGCAGCACCGTCAGCGGCGGCATCGGCTTCGGCAAGGCCGGCGGCAGCAGCCTCGACGATGTGCTGGCCGAAGCGGACAAGGCTCTCTACGCGGCAAAGCACGCCGGACGGAACCGCGTGCTTGTCCTTAGCGAAGCGAGCAAGGCCGACGGGCCGGCCTTGCGTTCCGCCTGATCGCTCCCGGGCGCTACTCGGCGGCGCCCAGATATTCCGATAGCGGCGGGCAGGAGCAGACCAGGTTGCGGTCGCCGGCGACATTGTCGATGCGCGACACCGGCGGCCAGTATTTGGCCGATGTGTCGGCATCGCCTGCCGGATAGGCCGCTTCCAGACGCGAATAGGGATGCGTCCAACTGCCGGCCAGCGCTTCCGCCGCGGTGTGCGGCGCGTTGACCAGCGGGTTGTCGTTGAGGGGCCATTCGCCCTTCGCCACCTTGGCCGCCTCGCCGGCGATTGCAATCATCGCCTCGCAGAAACGGTCGAGCTCGCGCTTTGGCTCGGACTCGGTCGGCTCGACCATCAGCGTGCCGGCGACCGGGAACGACATGGTCGGCGCATGGAAGCCATAGTCGATCAGGCGCTTGGCGATATCGTCGACGCTGATGCCGGCGCTCTCCTTCAGCACGCGCGTGTCGAGGATGCACTCATGCGCGATGCGGTCGTGCCTGCCCTTGTAGAGGAGCGGGAAGTGCGGCGCGAGCCGCGTCGCCATGTAATTGGCCGAGATGATGGCCGTCTCCGTGGCCTGCTTCAGGCCGGAGGCGCCCATCATGCGGATGTACATCCAGGTGATCGGCAGGATCGAAGCGCTGCCGAAGGGTGCGGCCGACACGGCATGCGCCGAGCCCTCGGTGACGTGACCCGGCAGATAGGGCTTCAGATGCGCCTTGACGCCGATCGGACCGACACCCGGACCGCCGCCGCCATGCGGGATGCAGAAGGTCTTGTGCAGGTTCATGTGGCAGACGTCGGCGCCGATGTCGGCGGGCCGCGCCAGGGCGACCAGGGCGTTGAGGTTGGCGCCATCGAAGTAGACCTGGCCGCCATGCTCGTGGATGAGGGCGCAGAGATGGCGCGCGCCTTCCTCGTAGACGCCATGCGTCGAGGGATAGGTGAACATCAGCGCCGCGAGATTCTTCGAATGCTCGTTGGCCTTGGCCCGCATGTCGTCCATGTCGATGTTGCCGTCTTCCAGGCAGCGCACGACGACGACGCTCATGCCCGCCATCGCCGCGCTCGCCGGATTGGTGCCATGCGCGGAGGACGGGATCAGGCAGACGGTGCGGTGGCCTTCGCCGCGCGAGCGGTGATAGGCGCGGATGGCGAGCAGGCCGGCATATTCGCCCTGGCTGCCGGCATTGGGCTGCAGGCTGACTGCGTCGAAGCCGGTGATCTCCGACAGCCAGCCTTCCAACTCGCCGACCATGGCGCGATAGCCCGCCGAATGGCTGGCAGGGGCGAAGGGATGCAGGTTGGCGACGCTCGGCCAGCTCACCGGCATCATCTCGGCGGCGGCATTGAGCTTCATGGTGCAGGATCCGAGCGGGATCATGGCGCGGTCGAGCGCCAGGTCCTTGTCGGCCAGCCGGCGCAGGAAGCGCATCATGTCCGTCTCGGAATGGTTCTCGTGGAAGACCGGCTGGGTCAAGAACTCCTTGCCGCGCGGCTTTCCCGGTACGGTGCGATCGGCCGCCGCGGCGGCCTTGGCGCCGAAGAGGCCGGCGATCGCCTCGAGGTCGGCCTCGGTCGAGGTCTCGTCGAAGGCGATGCCGAGATGGTCGGCATCGATGACGCGCAGCAGCCGCCCGGTCTTTTCGGCGGCTGCGGCGATAGCCTTGGCCTCGCCCTTCACCTCAGCCGTCACCGTGTCGAAGCGGCCGGCACCGAGCACAGACACGCCCGATGCCGTGAGGCCGGTGGCCAGGCGGCTGGCGAGCCCATGGATGCGCTCGGCGATCGCCTGCAGACCGGCCGGGCCGTGCCAGATCGCGTAGGCGGTCGCCATGTTGGCGAGCAGCGCCTGCGCGGTGCAGATATTGGAGGTGGCCTTGTCGCGGCGGATATGCTGCTCGCGCGTCTGCAGCGCCAGCCGGTAGCCGGGACGCCCCTTGCTGTCGGTGGACTGGCCGACCAGGCGGCCGGGCATCAGCCGGGTCAGTTTGTCGGACACGGCGCAATAGGCGGCATGCGGGCCGCCGAAGCCCATCGGCACGCCGAAGCGCTGCATCGGGCCGACGGCGATGTCGGCGCCCAGTTTGGCCGGGGCATCGGTCAGCGTCAGGCCGAGCGGATCGGCGATGAAGATGACCAGCGCGCCGCTGGCGCGGGCTTTCTCGATCGCCGCCTTGTGGTCGCCATAGACGCCGAAGGTGTCCGGCCAGGAGACGAGCAGGGCGGCGGTGTTGTCGTCGATCGTCTCGCCGTCGACCTCGGTGCCGAGCGGCTCGGCGCGGGTGCGCACGACGTCCAGCGTCTGCGGATGCGGCGTGCCGGCAATCGCCACCTTGGTGCGCTTGTCGCGGTGATGGCGAAGGGCAATGCCCACTGCCTCAGCGACGGCGGTGGCTTCGTCGAGCAGCGAGGCCGACGCCACCGGCAGACCGGTCAATTCGGCGACCAGAGTCTGGAAGTTGAACAGCATTTCCAGCCGGCCCTGGCTGATCTCGGCCTGGTAGGGCGTGTAGGCCGTGTACCAGGCCGGGTTCTCGAACAGGTTGCGCTGGATAACCGGCGGCACATGGACGCCGTGGTAGCCGGCGCCGATAAAGCTCTTCAGCACGGTGTTCCTAGCCATCGTCGCCGACAATTCGGCCAGTGCTTCGGCTTCGCTGGCCGGCGCGGGCAGGGTCAGCGGCTGGTCGAGGCGGATCGATCTCGGCACGGCCTGGCTGATCAGCGTCTCGACGGACGGGACGCCGATTACGGCAAGCATGGCCCTGACGTCGTTGAGGCCTGGGCCGATGTGGCGGGCCGAGAAGGGGGTGAGTGATGCGGTCATCATAACTGTCCTGCTCTCAACCGATATGGGCCTTGTAGGCGGCCTCATCCAGAAGCCCGTCGAGCTGGCCTTCATTGGCGAGCCTCATCTTCCACAGCCAGCCGTCGCCCGTGGCGGCCGAATTGACCAGCGACGGATCCGACGACAGCGAGCTGTTGGCCTCGGTGATCTCGCCGTCGACCGGCGCGTAGACATCCGACGCGGCCTTGACGGATTCGACCACGACGGCGGTGTCGCCCTTGGCCAGCTTGCGGCCGACTTCCGGCAGTTCGACGAAGACGAGATCGCCGAGCTGCTCCTGCGCGTAGTCGGTGATGCCGACGGTGGCGACGCCGCCTTCGACACGGAGCCATTCGTGGTCTTCGGTGAAATAGGTCTTTGCCATCGGGACTTATCCTTTGCGGTAGCGATGAGGCGTGAAGGGCAATGGGTTGATATCGATCGGGATTTTCGTCCCGCGGACATCGGCGAACAGTCTTGTTCCGGGCTTGGCCAGCGCGGTGTTGGCGTAGCCCATGGCGACCGGATGACCGGCCGACGGGCCGAAACCACCCGAGGTGACATGACCGGCCGGATTGCCGTCGGCATCGAAAAGCGCAGCACCCGCGCGCACCGGCTGGCGGCCGTCCGGCTTCAGCCCAACGCGCTTTTGCGCCGGGCCGCGCTCCAGTATGGCGCGCAGCGCGTCGGCACCGATGAAATGACCGGCGGCGCGAACATCCTTGGGAATCGCCCACATCAGGCCCGCGCTGGCCGGATCGAACTCCTCGGTGATGTCCTGGCCGTGAAGGCAGAGCCCGGCCTCCAGTCGCAGCGAGTCGCGGGCGGCGAGGCCGATCCACTGCACGCGCTCGTCCTTCAGCAGCGTGGCCACCAGGTCCCGCGCATCCGCTTCCGGCAGGCCGATCTCGAAACCGTCCTCGCCGGTATAGCCGGAGCGGCTCATGAACCAGTTTTGGCGCGGCTCGATGCCGTGCATGAACAGCAGCGAGCCGGTCTCCATTCCGGCGCGGGCGAGGGCGGCCCATGCTTCCGGCCCCTGGATCGCCAGGAAGACGCGGTCGAGCGCGTCCACTTTTGCGTCGAAATCGGCGGCGAGCGCCCGCAAATGCTTCTCGTCGACGGCGGCATTGCCGGCGTTGGCGACGACCATGAAGCGCTCGTCGCCAAGCCTGGTGACGATAAGGTCGTCGATGATGCCGGCAGCCTCGTTGAGGAAGAAGGTGTATTTCGACTGCGAGATGCCGAGCGCGCCGGCGTCGAGCGGGCAGGCGCGGTTGAGAAGCGCAGCGGCACCCGGACCGCTGACCAGAAACAGCTTCATGTGCGAGATGTCGAACAGGCCGGCATGCTCGCGGGTATGAAGGTGCTCCTTCATCACGCCGGCGGGATAGGTGAGCGGCATCGACCAGCCGGCGAACGCGCCAAAGCGCGCGCCTGCGGTCATATGCAGATCCTCGAGGGGTAGGTGTCTGGCTTGGTCGCCCGTCATGTCATCTCCAGAGTCGCACGCAATCGGCCGCTGATGGCGACCAGTCCGTGCCCCTCTGTCTGAAGCCTGAGAGACTCGCGCCCCGTAACTCTGTCGGCAGCGCTTACACCTTCGGCGCGGGGCGTGAGCCCCGACTTTCCAGAGTGTCTTTCCCGTCTACGGTTCTTTTGCCTGAGAGATTTCGGGCGATTTCCCCTTCGGCGGCAGCTCTCGCTGCTCTCTCCCGCAAACAGGTAGGACTCAGGGTTGAGCCCTCGACTCGTCATCCATAGCCCGTCAACGACACCTTGTCACCTGCCAGCGACATCTTACTGACAAGTCTTCGCTAACCACGGCGCTTGCCGGTTTCTCAAGACACTTCTGATACATCGCTGCGAAACGATGCTTGGGGCCGGATTATTCCGGCGGCGACGGGGACCAACAATGGGCGAACTGATCATGAGCGCTCCGGTGGCGGGGCTGACCTCCAAGAACCGCATCACGGCCGAGGACGTCACGATGCTGCGCCGCGAGGTGTTCGGCGACGGCGTGGTGAGCCGTGGCGAGGCCGAGGCGCTGTTCGCGCTCGACCAGACGGCGCGCGACAAATGCCAGGAATGGCCCGCGTTCTTCGTCGAGGCGGTCACCGACTACATCGTCCATCAGGAGAAGCCGGAGGGCTATATCTCCGAGGAGAATGCCGACTGGCTGATCCGGACGATCTCGCGCGATGGCATGGTCGACAGCCTGACCGAGCTCGAACTCGTGGTGCATGTGCTGGAGAAAGCCAAATCGTCGCCCAGTCGGCTTTCGGTCTATGCGCTGGAGCAGGTCGCGCATGCGGTGATCGACGGCAAGGGACCTTTGATGCTGGGCGGCCAACTGGTTTCGGGACTGGTGGCCAAGGCCGAGGTCGATCTGCTGCGCCGCATCCTCCACGCCTATGGCGGCGACGGCAACATCGCGATCACCCGCGCCGAGGCGGATGTGCTGTTCAGGATCAACGAGAGCACCGCGGCGGCCAGCAACGATCCGTCCTGGAACGAGCTGTTCGTCAAGGCGATCGCCAATTTCGTCATGTGCTCGGCCGGCTACGAGGCGCCGACGCGCGAGGTGGCGCTGCGCCAGGAGAACTTCCTCGACGATGCCGACCCCGGAATTGGCGGCTTCTTTGGCCGCATGGTATCGGGCGGGCTCGCCGGCATCATCGAAGCCTACCGCTCACCTGACGATATCGAGGCCGATTGGGAAGCCAGGAACCGGGCAGCCGAAGCAATGGCCCGCCGCGCCGAGACGGTCGATGCCGGCGAGGCGAAATGGCTGGCCGAGCGGATCGGCACGAAGCGGCCGCTCAGCGAAAACGAGCGCGCGCTGCTGACGCTGATCAAGCACGCCTCGCCGGAAATCCACCCGTTGCTGAAGCCGCTGCTCGACAAGGTCGCCTAGCCGTTCGCGGCTATTGTCTTGCAAAGAATGAAATTGGAGTGGCCTTCGGGCCACCCGGCAAATTCGGCCATACGCTCGAAACCAGCCTTTTCGTACATGGCGGGCGCCTGAAAGTCGTGCGTCGCGACCCAGATTCGCCGCGCACCGCGGCTTGCGGCCTCGGCGACAAAGGCGTCGAGCAGCTCTCTGCCGTAGCCACGGCCCCGAACTTCGTGCTCAACCCACATCAATTCGAGCTCGGCGATGCCTGCCCACGAATAACCGGCGGCAACGCCAATTGCGCGCCCCGCTTCGTCCCGTACGGCAAAGACAAGGCCCCGATCGTCGTCGCGGCCTGCGATACGCCGGTTGTCGGCGTTGAGGCGTTCCTCGATGGCACCGAGGTCGTGTGACGACAGATCGTGCTCGGCTTGCAGGCGAGGCGCCATCAAATGCCGCCGTACCAGTCGTAGCCATTGTCTTCCCAATAGCCGCCGCGGCCGCCGCCGATCGCGGCGAAACTGTCGATCAGCTCTATTTTGTATATGTATTTCGGCATCTTGTAGCCGAGCTGGCGCTCGACACGCACGCGCAGTGGGGCGCCGTTCTCGACCGGGAGCGGCTTGCCGTTGACGCCGTAGGCCAGGATCGTCTGCGGATGGCGGGCATCGATCAGGTCGATGGTGCCGTAATATTTGACGTCGCCGGAGAGGCTGCGGTCGATCGTGTCGAGGCAATGGAACATGACATAGCGGGCCTGGGGTTTCACGACCGCCTGGTCGAGAACCAGGGACAGCGGCGTGCCCGTCCATTTGGCGATGCAGCTCCAACCTTCGACGCAGTCGTGGCGGGTGATCTGGGTGCGGCTCGGCATGTTCTGAAGCTGCTCGCGGGTGAGCGACAGCGGCTTCTCGACAAGGCCGGAGACTTCGAGGCGCCAATCGGCGAAATTGTTGGCAAGCAGCCCTTTGTAGGTGTCGTCGTCGGGCGCGGTGACGCCGTTCGGCCGCTGCGGCTGGCGGATGTCGGCCTCGGTGAATTCCTGGGCCAGCGCGTCGCGGCCGGCCAGCAGGCGCTGGGCCCGGTATGTCAGGCCGTTGGCGTTTTCGAGGAAGCTGCGCAGGCCGCCGCCGACACCGAGACCGCTGTCGAAGGCATCGCAGCCGGACAACGCGATACCGGACAGGCCGAGACTGGCGGAGGTCAGGAATTTCCTGCGGTTGATCTGAAACTTCGCCATCTCAGGCGCTCCTCTCGCGCGAGCTGTCATCATGCGCCGGCGGGTCGGTGCGGTACCAGCCGGTGATGATCGAGCGCAATTCGTTGATCGGGCCGGCGGCAAGGATCATCACCATGTGGATGATGAAGAAGCCGACGAGCAGCACCATTGCGGTGAAATGGATCGTGCGCGCCGTCTGCCTTCCACCGAGCAGGTCGTTGAGGAACGGCAACACCGAGTTCATGCTGGGCGACATGGCAAGGCCGGTGATGATCATCAGCGGCAGGAGCACGAACAGCACGCCGCCATAGGCCATCTTCTGCAGCGTATTGTATTCGCGCGTGTGATGGAACTTCAGCTTCGCATGGTCGACGATATCCCGCGGCAGGCGCCGTATATCGTCGAGGCGCGGGGCGAGGTCGCGGCGAACATGGCCATTGATCAGGCCGGCGATCAGCCAGACGAGCAAGGTGGCGGAGAGCACCCAGGCGAAAAAGAAATGCACGACGCGGGCGGTGCCGAGGTCGTAGTAGGACGGGATCGTCGCCCATGACGGGAAGCCGCGCGGCGTCTCCTGTCCAGGCGGTCCCGACCAGCCGAGCACGCCCGTCGTGTCGAACCGATGCCCGAAGATCTCGGTGTAGCCGCGCGGACCCTGATCGGTGTTCTCGGCGCCGATGGCGAAGACGGTGTTGTTGTAGCCGAAGCCGGATTCCTTGCCGATATAGAGCTGGGGGCGGGCGTTGAAGATCTGCAGGCCGGAAAGCAACATGAAGAACAGCGCGATGGCCCAGAGCCAGTGGGTCAGGCGCGTCCAGCGGGACTGGCGGTAAATCAGCGTGGCGTCCTTCGATGCGGCTTGCGCATCGGCGGCGGGCTCGCTCCTGGCAACGGTTTCCATCGGTTTTCGTTCTCCCGGCCGTTCAGATATTCGTTCTCCTCCCAATACGTCGCCGGCCCAAGTGATGTTTCATGCGATCACGGATTTATTACGGGCTGCCGAGGCTGACCGCCAGGTTGACCGCGGTGGCGACGATCACCGTGTTGAAGAAGAACGCCAGGATCGAATGGATGAGGACGACCTGGCGCATGTGCGAGGTCGTGATGGCGGTGTCGGCGGTCTGGGCGGTCATGCCGATCACGGTCGCGAAATAGAGGAAATCCCAGCCCTCGGGCCGCTTGTCACCGGGGAAGTCGAGGCCGCCAACCGGCATCTTTTTCTTGGTGTTGGCATCGACCTCGGCGCCGTCCATCCAGTAGACGTGCGCGTAGTGGAGCGCCGCCATGGCGTGGATAGCGAACCAGCCGAGCGGAATCGAGAGCATGGCGAAGCCGAGCTCGAATGGATGCGCGGCGTCCTTCTGGTTGATCAGCTGGAACAGCGAAACGGTGGCGACAGCGACGATGAAGAGCGTAACGGCAAAGATACCCAGTACGGGGAGGTCGGTAGCGCGCGCGTTCCTGCTGAGATAGTGGCCGGTCAGCCGCGGCATCAGGGCGAGTACGAGGCCGACATAAGCGGCAAAGAAGGCGTTGGCGCCGATCGAATAGGGGAGTGGCACGCGCAAGACCAGCGCCAGCAGCAAAGCGACAATGCCAATGGTCGCCGACAAAGCGAACTGCACGTGCCGATGCATCGGCGTTTTGACGGATGTGTCGTCAACCATGGCCTCGGCCCTGAAGGCGCTCGGATCAGTCCGGTGTGACGGATTTCAACGCCCGCCGCAAGATGCGGTCGAGCTCGCCAAGAAAGCGCGAGCGGTCCTGCGGCGCGAAGGAGGCATTGTAGCCCTTGCTTTCGCCGGTCTCGCGCAGATGCTGCCTCAGGTCGCGCATTGCCACCGCCATGCCGATCGTCTCCGGAGTGAAGGGACGCCCGGTCGGGCCGAGCACATGGGCGCCAAGCGCCACGGTACGCGCGGCAAGCGGGATGTCGGCCGTCACGACGATGTCGTTCGACTTGGCGTTCTCGACGATCCAGTCGTCCGCCGCGTCGGCGCCCTTGGACACCACGACGTTGCGGATCATCGGATCGCGCGAGGGGCGCAGGCCGCCATTGGAAACATAGGTGACGACTATGCCGTGGCGTTCCGCGACCTTCTCGACCTCGGCCTTGACCGGGCAGGCGTCGGCGTCGACATAGATTTCAGGTGCGGGCATCGTTCAGTCCAATGAATATGGGGCCGGATCACGTCGTTCCGGCCCCATTGATGTGATCTGGTCGGTCGTCAGGCCGGCAATGCGCCGGACTTCTTCGCGGTCCAGGTGGCGATATAGTCCATCAGGCCGGGATTGAGGCAGTCATAGGGTTCGAGACCAATCGACTTCAACTGTTTCCGGATGCCGTCCATACGGCTCGGATCGACACCGGATTCGATGATCGAGGACACGAAGGCGGTGAAGCCCGGCGGCGACCAGCCGTCCTCCTCGAAACGCTCGGGATGGATGAAGCTCAGGCCCTTGAACGGATGGTCGCGTTCGACCGGGCCATGCATGTGGACGCCGCAGCCGGTGCAGGCATGGCGCTGGATCAGAGCGCTCGGATCGACCACTTTGAGCTTGTCGCCGTTCTCCACGACGGTGACGTCGCCGGTGCCTGCCACGGCCACGACGGAGAATAGCGCGCCCTCAGGCTTCCAGCATTTGGTGCAGCCGCAGGCATGGTTGTGGGCGATCTGGCCCTTGACCTTCACCTTCACCGGCTTGCTGGTGCAGGCGCAGACCAGTGTGCCGCCGGAAAAGCTGGCGCTTTCCTTCGGCAGGCCGTTGTCGATCTTTGGATGCAGTTTTTCCGCCATTCCATTCCTCCCATGTTTCACCACAGAGGTCGCTGGCCGGCTGGCCGGCGGCGTGCGGTTTCCTCAGTAAACCACGACACTCCGGATCGACTTGCCCTCATGCATGAGGTCAAAACCCTTGTTGATGTCCTCCAGCTTCAGCGTATGGGTGATCATCGGGTCGATCTGGATCTTGCCCTCCATGTACCAGTCGACGATCCGCGGCACGTCGGTGCGGCCGCGCGCGCCGCCGAAGGCGGTCCCCATCCAGGTGCGCCCGGTGACCAGCTGGAACGGCCTGGTCGAAATCTCCTGGCCGGCGCCGGCGACGCCGATGATGACCGACTTGCCCCAGCCGCGGTGGGAGGCTTCGAGCGCCTGGCGCATGACCTTGGTGTTGCCGGTGCAGTCGAAGGTATAGTCGGCGCCGCCGATCTGGTCGGCGCCGCGCTTTGTCATGTTGACGAGATGCGGGACGACGTCGCCGTCGATCTCCTTCGGATTGACGAAATGCGTCATGCCGAACTTCTCGCCCCAGGGCTTCTTGTCGTTGTTCAGGTCGACGCCGATGATCATGTCGGCGCCGGCGAGCTTCAGGCCCTGGATGACGTTGAGGCCGATTCCGCCGAGGCCGAAGACCACGGCGGTGGCGCCTTGCTCGACCTTGGCCGTGTTGATCACGGCGCCGATGCCGGTGGTGACGCCGCAGCCGATGTAGCAAATCTTGTCGAAGGGGGCGTCGGGATTGACCTTGGCGACCGCGATCTCCGGCAGCACGGTGAAGTTGGAGAAGGTCGAGCAGCCCATGTAGTGGAACAGCTTGTCCTTGCCGATCGAGAAGCGCGACGAGCCGTCCGGCATCAGGCCCTGGCCTTGCGTGGCGCGGATGGCGGTGCACAGGTTGGTCTTGCGCGACAGGCAGGACGGGCACTGCCGGCATTCGGGCGTATAGAGCGGGATGACGTGGTCGCCCTTCTTGACCGAGGTGACGCCCTTGCCGACATCGACGACGACGCCTGCGCCCTCGTGGCCGAGGATGGCCGGGAACAGGCCTTCGGGATCGGCGCCCGACAGGGTGAATTCGTCGGTGTGGCAGATGCCGGTGGCCTTGATCTCGACCAGCACCTCGCCGTCACGCGGGCCGTCGAGGTCGACCTCCATGATCTCCAGCGGCTTTCCGGCGGCGACAGCGACAGCGGCGCGCGTTTTCATGAGGCAGTTCCTCCCAAGGCAATCGACAGACTTTTGATGAGGCCGGCTTGTTGAGCCTGCCCGGCGAGGCGCAATGCCCGCCAGCCCTCCGCAGTGAGCCCATAGAGCACTCTACAGAGTTCGGCGACTGCGGCCAACTTCCCTTGCGACGTTTTTCGGCGCGGCATTCGCAATCTGGGCAGGGCGGATGCGTGCCGCCCGGCCACTTGAGCCGTGGTGGGATTGTCCATAGAACTGGTTCCTCGCCGGAGGAACGACGTCCGAATGTTCAAGAAGATCCTGATCGCCAATCGCGGCGAGATCGCCTGCCGTGCCATCAAGACGGCGCGCAAGATGGGGATTGCCACCGTCGCGGTCTATTCGGATGCCGATCGCGATGCCGTGCATGTCGATATGGCCGACGAGGCCGTGCATATCGGGGCTTCGCCGGCGGCGCAGAGCTACCTGGTGGCCGAAAAGATCATCGCTGCCTGCAAGGAGACCGGCGCCGAAGCCGTACATCCCGGCTACGGCTTCCTGTCGGAGCGCGCCTCGTTCTGCGAGGCGCTGGAGAGGGAAGGCATCGTCTTCATCGGCCCGAAGCCGAAGGCCATCAAGGCGATGGGCGACAAGATCGAATCGAAGAAGTTCGCCAATGAGGCCAAGGTGTCGACCGTGCCCGGCTGGCTGGGCGTCATCGAGAATGGCGACCATGCCGAAAAAATCGCCGGCGAGATCGGCTATCCGGTGATGATCAAGGCCTCGGCCGGCGGCGGCGGCAAGGGCATGCGCATCGCCTGGAGCAAGGCCGAGGTGCGCGACGGCTTCGAGCGGGCGCGCTCGGAAGCGAAAAGCTCGTTTGGCGACGACCGCGTCTTCATCGAGAAGTTCGTCGTCGATCCGCGCCATATCGAGATCCAGGTGCTGGCCGACGCGCATGGCAACGCGCTCCATCTCGGCGAGCGCGAATGCTCGATCCAACGCCGCAACCAGAAGGTGGTCGAGGAGGCGCCGTCGCCGTTCCTCGACGCCAGGACGCGCAAGGCCATGGGCGAGCAGGCGGTGGCGCTGGCCAAGGCCGTCGACTACCAGAGCGCCGGCACGGTCGAATTCATCGTCGACAGCGAGAAAAACTTCTATTTCCTTGAAATGAATACGCGTTTGCAGGTCGAGCATCCGGTAACCGAGCTCGTCACCGGCATCGATCTGGTCGAGCAGATGATCCGCGTTGCCGCCGGCGAGAAGCTTGGCATCAAGCAAAGCGACGTGAAGCTCGACGGCTGGGCCGTGGAAAGCCGCCTCTACGCCGAGGACCCGTACCGCAATTTCCTGCCCTCAATCGGCCGGCTGACCAAGTACCGGCCGCCGGAGGAGGGGACGTTCGGCGAGATCGTCATCCGCAACGATACCGGGGTCACCGAGGGCTCCGAGATATCGATGTTCTACGATCCGATGGTGGCGAAGCTCTGCACCTGGGCGCCGACCAGGCTGGCGGCGATCGACGCCATGTCGGAGGCGCTCGACAGTTTCGTCGTCGACGGCATCGAGCACAATATTCCGTTCCTGGCGGCGCTGATGCAGCATCCGCGCTGGCGTGAAGGGCGGCTGTCGACCGGCTTCATCGCCGAGGAATATCCGCACGGCTTCGCGCCCATTGCGCCCAACGGCGAGGAGAAGGCGGTGCTGGCGGCGATCGCCACGGCGGTCGAGTTGCTGCGCCGCGACCGGCTCGACCGGCTGGGCGGCCGGCTGGCGCCACATTCGGGCATCCTCAAGCGCGACTGGGTGGTGAAGATCGGCGCCGACTACCTCTCGGTCGCCATCCTGGAAGGCATGATCTCCATTCCGATCGAGGTCGACCTGTCGATCGACGGCGGCAGGCCGCTGACGGTGGCGTCCGACTGGCGGCCGGGCGACCTGATCTGGCGCGGCACTGTCGGCGGTAACACGGTCGCGGCGCAGGTCCGGCCGGCGCTGAACGGCCTGCGCATCGCTTGGAAAGGCATGTCGGTGACGGCCCGGGCCATGCTGCCGCGTATCGCCGAGCTCGAAAGGCTGATGCCGGAAAAACTGCCGCCGGACACGTCGAAAATGCTGCTTTGCCCGATGCCGGGCCTCGTCGTGTCGATCGCCGTCGCCGAGGGGCAGGAGGTCAAGGCCGGCGAGACGCTGGCCGTGGTCGAGGCGATGAAGATGGAGAACGTGCTGCGGGCCGAGCGCGACCTCACGGTGTCCAAGCTCAACGCCAAGCCGGGCGACAGCCTTGCCGTCGATGCGGTGATCATGGAATTCGCCTGACAGACTTGCTGTGCACAGGAGATCGCTGGACTCGCATCCCGCGCTCCCGGACAATACATCTGCACCCAATGTTGAGTCCTTTCGAGCGACGCGAACCCCATGGCGGATGAACGACTTCCACGCGACCCGTTGCTGCGCGAAGCGGCGGTAAAGGAGGCGCGTCCGGAAGCGCCGGCGCGGCCGTTCATCCATCTGCGCGTGCATTCTGCCTATTCGCTGCTCGAAGGCGCCCTGCAGCTCGGCGCCATCGTCGGCCATGCGGTCAAGGACGAGTGCCCGGCGATCGCCGTCACCGACACCAACAATCTGTTCGGGGCGCTGGAATTCGCGCAGAAGGCGGTGAAGGACGGCATCCAGCCAATCATCGGCTGCCAGGTCGATCTCGCCTTCTCCGGTGAAACAGGTGACTCCCAGCGCGACCGCCGCCGCCACGGCCCGGAGATGCACCCGATTGTGCTGATCGCTGCCACCGAGGCCGGCTATGCCAATCTGGTCAGGCTGATCAGTTGGGTCTACCTGGAAACGCCGCCCGGCGAGCCGGTGCACCTGACGAGCACCAAGCTCGAGGGGCAGTCCGACGGCCTGATCTGCCTGACCGGCGGGCCGCGCGGCCCGATCGGCAGCGCGTTGAAGGAGGACCGCCGCGACCTCGCCGAGCAACGGCTGCTGGTGCTGAAAGCGATGTTCGGCGACCGGCTCTATATCGAGCTGGAGCGGGTCCAGGGTTATGACCGCATGATCGAGAAGTCGACGGTCGACCTGGCCTACAGCCACGAATTGCCGCTTGTCGCCACCAACGAGGCGTTCTTCTCCAAACGCGACGACTATGAGGCGCACGACGCGCTGGTCGCCATCGCCGAGGGTTCGGTGGTCGCCGCCGACAATCGCCGGCGACTGTCGCCGGACAATTTCCTGCGCGGCCAGGCGGAGATGGCGAAGCTGTTCTCCGACCTCCCGGAAGCGATCGACAACACGGTCGAGATCGCGCTGCGCTGCTCCTACTATCCGAAGAACCGCAGCCCGATCCTGCCGCGCTTCACCGGCGGCGATGCCTCCGACAAGGACGCGGCGGAGAAGGCGGAGGCCGAGGAGTTGGCCCGTCAGGCGCGCGAGGGGCTGGCGGCGCGGCTTGCCGCGCATGGGCCGACACCGGGCTACACGATCGATCAATACCGCGAGCGGCTGGAGTTCGAGCTCGGCATCATCGAGAAGATGAAGTTCCCCGGCTACTTCCTGATCGTCGCCGACTTCATCAAATGGGCCAAGGCGCAAGGCATTCCGGTCGGGCCGGGCCGCGGTTCGGGCGCCGGCTCGCTGGTTGCCTATTCGACGACCATCACCGACATCGACCCGCTGCGCTTCTCGCTGCTGTTCGAGCGCTTCCTCAATCCGGACCGCGTGTCGATGCCCGACTTCGACATCGACTTCTGCCAGGACCGGCGCGAGGAGGTGATCCGCTACGTCCAGCAGAAATACGGCCGCGACCAGGTCGGCCAGATCATCACCTTTGGTACGCTACAGGCGCGCGCCGTGCTGCGCGACGTCGGCCGCGTGCTGCAGATGCCCTACGGCCAGGTCGACAAGCTCTCCAAGATGGTGCCGCAGAACCCGGCCAATCCGGTCAAGCTGGCGGACGCCATTGCCAACGAGCCGCGCTTCGCCGAGGAGGCGGAAAAGGAGCCGATCGTCCAGACGCTGCTCGACACGGCGCAGAAGCTCGAAGGCCTCTATCGCCACGCCTCCACGCATGCCGCCGGCATCGTCATCGGCGATAGACCTTTGTCGGAACTGGTGCCGATGTACCGTGATCCGCGCTCCGACATGCCGGTCACCCAGTTCAACATGAAATATGTCGAGCAGGCGGGGCTGGTGAAGTTCGACTTCCTCGGCCTGAAGACGCTGACCGTGCTGGAGACGGCGGTCAAGCTGATCCGACGGCGCGGGGTCGACATTGATCTCGCGACGATCCCGCTCGACGACAAGGACACCTACGCCATGCTGTCGCGCGGCGAGGTGGTCGGCGTGTTCCAGGTTGAAAGTGCCGGCATGCGCAAGGCGCTGATCGGCATGCGGCCGGACTGCATCGAGGACATCATCGCGCTGGTGGCGCTCTACCGCCCCGGGCCGATGGAGAACATCCCGACCTACAACGCCCGCAAGCATGGCGAGGAGGAGATGGCCTCGATCCATCCCAAGATCGACCATCTGGTGAAGGAGACGCAAGGCGTCATCGTCTACCAGGAACAGGTGATGCAGATCGCGCAGGAGCTTTCCGGCTATTCGCTCGGCGAAGCCGACCTTCTGCGCCGCGCCATGGGCAAGAAGATCCGCGCCGAGATGGACAAGCAGCGCGAGCGCTTCGTCACGGGCGCCGTCGAGCGCGGTGTCGGCAAGCCGCAGGCCGACTTCATCTTCGACCTGCTGGCGAAGTTCGCCGACTACGGCTTCAACAAATCGCACGCCGCGGCTTACGCGGTGGTCTCCTACCAGACCGCCTATCTGAAGGCACACTACCCAGTCGAATTCCTGGCGGCGTCGATGACGCTCGACATGGGCAACACCGACAAGCTTGCCGATTTCCGCCAGGATGCGCTGCGCCTCGGCATCGAGGTGGTGGCGCCGTCGGTGATGACCAGCTTCCGCCCCTTCGAGGTCGGCGAGAACAAGATCTTCTATTCGCTGGCGGCGCTGAAGGGCGTCGGCGACGCGGCGGTCGAGCATATTGTCGCCATGCGCGGCGAGAAGCCGTTCAAGAGCCTCGCCGATTTCTGCGAAAGGGTCGATCCGAAGATCGTCGGCAAGCGCGTCTTTGAAAGCCTGATCATGGCCGGCGCGCTGGACTGCTTCGGCCACGACCGCGCCGCGATGATGGCCGGCGTCGAGCGGATGATGGGGCTGGCCGCCCTGGCGCAGCAGAACGCCGTCTCCGGCCAGGCGGATATTTTCGGCGCCTCGCTCGGCGCGCAGTCGCAGGCGCTCAACCTGCCGGCGACCGAGCCATGGCTGGCCGCCGACCGGCTGCACCGCGAATTCCAGGTGGTCGGCTTCTACCTCTCGGCGCATCCGCTCGACGAGTACAAGGCGGCGCTGCAGAAGATGCGGGTGCAGAACTGGGGCGAGTTTTCCGCCGCTGTCAAACGCGGTGCCGCCGCCGGACGGCTTGCCGGCACCGTCACCACCAAGCAGGAGCGCAAGACCCGCACCGGCAACAAGATGGGCGTAGTGCAGTTTTCCGACACGACAGGACAGTACGAGGCGGTGCTGTTCTCCGAAGGCCTGGCGCAATTTCGCGACATGCTGGAGCCCGGCCGCTCGGTGGTGATCACCGTTTCGGCCGAGGACAGGCCGGAAGGCATCAACCTGCGCATCCAGACGGTGCAGTCGCTGGAAGACGAGGCTAGCCGCATCCAGAAGGCACTGCGCATCTTTGTCAGGGATGAAGGGCCGGCCTCGATCATTCAATCGCAGCTCAAACAGCGCGGCGACAGCCAAGTCAGCATCATCGTCCTCAAGGGAGAAGCGCAGGGCGAGGTGGAGATCGCGCTGCAAGGTGGATATCGCATCTCGCCACAAATCGCATCCGCCATGCGCGCGGTGCAGGGCGTGGTGGAAGTGGAGCTTGTTTAGTCGACGCTACGATGCCGCCACTTCGGCCGGTTGCGGCGCCTTGCGCTGCAGATTGAGCAGATTGCCCAGCAGGATCAGGAGCGCGCCGCCGGCGGTGAAGGCATCGATCTGCTCGTGGTAGAGCAGCCAGCCGATCAACGCCGACAACGGCACGCGCAAAAAATCCATCGGTGAGATGACAGTGGCGTCGGCGTAGGCAAGCGCGCGGGCCATGCAGAAATGCGACGACATGCCGGTGAATGCGATCAGCACGATCCATGGCCAGAGCTCGAGCGACGGGTTGCGCCATACGTAGAGCGCCGGGGCGAGGCCGAGCACGGACTGGATGACCAGCATCCAGAAGATGATGCGCACGACGCTGTCGGTGCGCGTCAGCGACTTGACCATGACCACGGAGATGCCGAAGCAGACGGCGGCGCCCAGCACGACGAGATGCCCGGGATCGACGGAGCCGATGCCGGGGCGCACTATGATCACGACGCCGACCAACCCCAGAACGACCGCCGCCAGCCTTGGCCGCGAGAGCCTCTCGCCGAGGAAGCCGACCGCCAGCAGGGCCGTCCAGATCGGCGTCGTGAACTCGATCGAGATCAGCACGGCAAGCGGTATCAGCGTCAGCGCATAAAGCCACGCCGCCTGACCCGTATAGTGGATGACGTTGCGGGCGATATGGGCAACGGGACGCTCGGTGCGCATCGCGGCAAAGCCACCGCTCATCATCACCAGCGGCAGCAGGATGAAGAAGCCGATCACCGAGCGCAGTTCCAGCACCTGGAAGACGTTGAGCTCGGCCGTCGTGGCGCGGCCGGCCACCGACATCGCCAGGAACGAGGCGATCGACAGCGCCATCCAGAACGCGGCCTTGGGGATTGAGGGAGCGGGTGCCATGCGCGCTATGTCGCAAGCCGGACCTTCGAGGGCAACCGCTAGGTCGGCGCATTCGACTGGGCCAGCCGATGCGGCGTTAAGAAACAGTCACGTTGAAGGCGGAACCTGCGGTCGCTGCAGGCGTTCGAGTCCTTGTATCCGCAGCCTAGGGCATTTCCGATTCTACCGGGGGAGACCTTCGATGAAATCAATGATGTTGCTCCTGCTCGCCGGCTGCCTGACGACCGTGGCAGATGCCCGTGCCGACGATGCTGATTTCCTGCGCTCTTTCCAGGGCAGTTTCGCCGGCAGCGGCACCGTCAAGGTGACGACCAATGCGCCGACGGTGAACGTCTCCTGCACCTTCAATTCCGGCGCGACTTCGACTTCGCTGTCGCTCGATGGCAATTGCCGAGGTCTCGTCCTGGTGACGCGGGCGATCAGCGCGGATTTGAAATCCAACGGCAAGGGCTATACCGGCGTCTATGTCGGCTCTCGCACCGGGCCGGCGCAGTTGAACGGCAAGCGGTCGGGCAATGCGCTCAGCCTCGCAATCCGATGGGCTAAAGAGGTGAATGGCGACCGGACGGCGCGGCTAACCGTCGAGAAGACCAGCGGGAACGGCATGCGGCTCACCGTGACCGACGCCGATCCGAAAACCGGCAAGACGGTGGTGACAAGCCGGATCGATCTCAAACGCACGTGAGAGGCGGAAGCCGGATTCGATCATTCCTCGATCGGCTCCGGCGGATGGGCGCCGCGGCCCTTGCCGAAGGTGTAGCCCGTTTCGACGGCCTTCTTGCCGAACTTGTCGCGTAGCGTGTCGATGGCGCCTTCGGCCAGCGCGCGCTTGCGCGACTGCACATCGACCAGATCGGGCGGATCGGCTTTTTCGTCATCGGACAGATCGCTGACGCCGATGCCGAGCAGCCGGAATTTCGTTCCGTCGGCCTCCCGGCGCAGCAGGTCGAGGCCGGTCTGGAAAATCCGGTCGGCCAGCCGGGTGGGGTCACCAAGCTGGCGGTTGCGTGTGCGGAGCTTGAAATCCTGCGTCTTCAGCTTCAGCACCACGGTGCGCCCGGCGATGCCTGATTTCTTCAGCCTCGCCGAGACCTTTTCCGACAGCGCCCGCAGCACCGGGACCAGCTCGGCTATGGCGCCGATGTCGGCGTCGAAGGTCGTCTCGGCCGACACGCTCTTGGCGTCGCCGCCGGGATCGACGCGGCGGTCGTCCTCGCCGCGCGAGAGCCGGTAGAGCCGGTCGCCCATGACACCGTAGCGGCGCATCAGCTCGGCGCGCTCCATGCGCTGCAGCTGGCCGACCGTGCGGATGCCGTCGCGCTCCAGGCTTGCCGCGAACGCCTTGCCAACGCCCCAGATCAGCGTCACCGGCTGCTCGGCCAGGAAGCCGATCGCCTCGGCCTCGCCGATCACCGAAAAGCCACGTGGCTTGCGGAAGTCGGATGCCACCTTGGCGAGGAACTTGCAGTAGGAGAGGCCGGCCGAGACGGTGATGCCGAGCTCCTTTTCCACCGTGAGCGAGAAGCGTGCCAGCACCAGCGCGGGGGGCATGCCGTGCAGGCGCTCGGTGCCGGCGAGGTCGAGAAAGGCCTCGTCGATGGAGAGCGGCTCGACCAGCGGTGTCAGCGCCTGCATCAATGCGCGGACTTCTCGCCCCACCCGGACGTATTTTTCCATGTCGGGCGGGACGACCACGGCTTCCGGACAGGCTTCCAGCGCCTTGAACATCGGCATGGCCGAACGCACGCCGTGGATGCGGGCGATGTAACAGGCGGTGGAGACGACGCCGCGCCTGCCGCCGCCGACGATCACCGGCCGGTCCTTCAGCGCCGGGTTATCGCGCTTCTCGATCGCCGCGTAGAAGGCGTCGCAGTCGATATGGGCAAGCTGCAGCCGGTAGAGCTCGGGATGGCGCACGAGCCTGGGGCTGCCGCAGCGCTCGCAGCGGCGCCCGTCGCCGCGCTGGAGGGCCAGGCAGTCACGGCAAAAACCGTGTTCGGGATTGTTGACAGGAGCCGCCATCGCTGCGAACATAAAGAGAACAAATGCAATGGTACGACAGCGCAGGGCCTGCAACAAGGCTGGCCTGGGGAGAACTCATGAGCACGACCATAGCGCCGCTGGCGCCTGAGCTCTGGGCGGATTTCGAGGATCTTTTCGGCAAGCAGGGCGCCTGTTACGGCTGCTGGTGCACGCATTTCCGGCTGGCGCCCGCGGTGCGCCGGGCGAACGACAAGCAGCGCAACAAGGATCATATCCGGGCGCGCATCGAAGCCGGGCCGCCGCCCGGGCTGCTGGCCTTCGAGGATGGCAAGGCGGTCGGCTGGATGCAGATCGGACCGCGCGCCGACGTACCCGAATGGAATAACCCGGGCAGGGGATCGGCGCCGGTCGACCCGGCCGATGCCACTGATGCCAGTGTCTGGGCGATCTCCTGCTTCTTCATCCGCGTCAAGGCGCGGGGCAGGGGCGTCTCCCATCGCCTCGTCGAGGGCGGCATCGAGTTTGCCCGGCAGAATGGAGCCAGGCTGGTCGAGGCCTGTCCGATCGACCTGTCGCGCGATTCGCGTTCGATCGGGCTGTTCGTCGGCTCATCGCGGGTCTTCGAGAGGGCCGGGTTCGAGAGGCTTGTCGAGCGCAAGCCCGGCCGGCCGCTGATGCGGCTGGTGCTTTAGGAAGGCGACTAGCCTTTGTCTTGCGGCTGTGATGGTATTTGCCTACCAGAAGCGCGAAGCGATTTTGTCTTCCGAGGTCAAACGGAGAATCGACGTGAAGCGTGTCCTGCCCCTAGTTTTCGTTCTCGCGCTCAGCGCGCCGACCTTCGCCCAGACCGTCGACGATCAGGGCGCAAAGCAGCTTTCCCAAAACCTGTCCCGCTATGTCGGCAAGAAGGCGCTGAACACTGGCGTGCTCAAGGTTTCCGTCGAAGGCGACGCCTACCGGATCGCGATTGATTTCAAGGCGCTGGTCGAAGCCCTGCCGGACCAGAAGCTGCTGAAGTTCGATGTCGCCCCCTACGCCCTGAAGGTGAAGCCGCGCAGCGACGGATCCTGGGACGTCTCGATGGATTTCTCGCAGAGCGCATCCTTCGAGTTCAACGGGCCGGAGGGTCTGCAAAGCAGCCAGTTCACGATCAAGGATGGCAAGGGCAGCGGCGTCTACGATCCGGCTCTGGCGAGCTTCACCAGCGCCGTCAGCACGATGGCCGGCATGACGATGACGTCCAAGGACGCCAAGCAGCATGTGGAGGCCACCATCGGCGCCAGCACGGCGAACCTTGCCGCGACCAAGGCCGCGAATGGCGGCGTCGACGTGACGATGTCGCAGAAGATGTCGAGCTTCGCCGAGGCGGTCAATTTCGACGATCCCGAGAGCGGGATGAAATTTCCGGTCACGATAAAGTCGCCGGAGCTGTCGGTCGATGCGAATGGCAAGGGCGTGCGGACCAAGCCGCTGCTCGACCTGCTTGCCTTTGCCGTGGCCAATGAGGACGAGGCGACGCTGAAGGCGAACCAGGCGCAGTTCAAATCGCTTCTGCTGGCCGCGCTTCCGCTGTGGGAAAGGCTCGACGGAGCTTACGGGTTCAAGGATTTCGCGGTCGAGAGCCCGATCGGCACTTTCGGCGCCACGCAGCTCAGCACGACGTTCGGAATGGACGGCATCTCTCAGAGCGGCAAGATCAACTACGCGATCAAGGCCTCGGGCCTGACGATCCCGCAGCAGATCCTGCCGAGCTGGAGCGTGGCGTTGCTGCCCACCGACATCGACTTCAACTTCGGCGGCGCCAACATCGACCTCGACAGCATGGCGAAGAAGGCGATCGAAACCTTTGATCTCAATAAGAATCCGCCGCTGCCGGAAGATTTCGGCGACCAGATCTCCGCCGATTTCCTGGCCAAGACGCCCAAGGCCGTCATCGGCCACAGCACGCTGAAGAACAAGGACATCGAGATCGCGCTGGAAGGCGAGATGACCTTTCCCGGCGAGAAGCCGGATGCGAGCATGACCATCGATATCGCCGGTTACGACAAGATCGTGGAAGCCTTGCAGACCGCGGCCAAGACCGACCCGGAAGCCGCGCAGTATTTCCCGATGGTGCTTGCGGTGAAGGGTTTCGGCAAGACGCTGCCGGACGGCCGGGTCGAATGGGTGATCAATGCCAAGCCCGATGGTTCGGTCGCGGTCAACGGCGCCATGCTGAAGCCGGCGGACCCGGTTCAGGACGACAGCGCCGACCAGGATGACAGCGCCGACCAGGATGTCAGCCCCGGCGAGGGCAACAGCGGTGCAGGGGCGAAGCTGCAGCCCTAAATCCGGAAGTCTTCCATCTGGAATTGATAGAGTGGTTCCCGGTGAACCACTCTATGTCTTTGTTTTCACGCAATGCCGGAGGGAAAACCGTCTCATGGTTTCCCGGAATTTTCTCTAAAGCCCGAGCGTGGTGACGATTTTCGGCGCGGCGTCGTGCCAGTTCTCGACGGTGACGATGCCGTCCGGCACCGGTGGCAGGAAGGCGCGCAGCGAATTGTCGGCCATCAGGTGGAAGAGATGCGCGTCGGCGACCGAGCTCCGCACCGACACAAGGTTGTGCGGCTGGTCGTCGACGAACGCCACCGGCCGCCCTTTGTTGCCGCGCAATTTGGCGACGGCCGGTCCTTTCGCCATCTCCGTCGTCAGAAGCGGGTAGGTCAGCCCGAGTGCGTCGAGATGGGCGCGGCGCACCGCGCGGTGCTTGTGCGGCATGGCCGTCAAGAGCACGATCTCGGCGCGGCCGCCAAATGTTGACAGCGCTTGCGCCGCGCCGTCGGTGACGCTTTGCCATTCAGCCTGGGCGTCGAAGAACTCACCGAGCAGAGCTGTCACCTCCGCCTGCTCGATCAGCCGACCGCTCGCCGTCTCGGCGATGTTGCCGGTGAGGCGGAACGAGGCGAGCGTCAGGCCGAACCCGCGCGATTTCAGGAAATGCGGGAACGGCCGGATGAATTCCAGCACGACGTCATCGACGTCGAGCACCAAGAGCGGCCGGTTGTCCGCGGCAAGCTCCTCGATCTGCCGCGCTGTCTCGGGATCGTCGCTCATATCGAGCGCTCATGGTCGTCACTACCGAGCGGCAGCGCCCGCAAGGCCTTGCCGACGGCGGCAGGCGGCGTGCCTGTCTCCTCTGCAAAGCGCAGCAACGTCGGCTCATGGGCAAGGATGAACTGCAGGACCCCGGCGAGGAACCCCGGCTCGCTCGCCGCCCGCCTGATCGATTGCGCCTCGATGCCGGTGATCGCCAGGAAGCGCGGCAGGAGCTCCGGATCGGCGGCAACGAAGCCGAGTGCCCTGATGGCAAGAGCTTCCGCTTCCTCGCGCATTGACGCTGCGTTTGCCATGACTACCTTTTGTGCGTGGAGTTTGAGTCTCTCCGCAGTAACGGCAAGCGTCGCTTGCGGCAAGCCATCACCCTGCGCGGGCCGGAATCCGGACAGTTTTTGGAACGGCCGGTTTCCGTTTCGTCAATCATATTGGCGTAGAGTGGATATGGGTTGGGTGCGATCCGGCAAGGACGCGCATGACGATGGTCTTCGGCGACGAGGACCGTCGGGATGGGAAATCTATGCCTAAGAAGGTCATGATCGTCGAGGACAATGAGCTTAACATGAAGCTCTTTCGCGACCTCATCGAGGCCAGCGGTTACGAAACTGTTCGCACGCGCAATGGCCTGGAGGCGCTTGATCTGGCGCGCCAGCACCGGCCCGACCTGATCCTGATGGACATCCAGTTGCCCGAAGTGTCGGGGCTGGAGGTGACCAAATGGCTCAAGGAGGATGACGACCTCCATTCGATCCCGGTCATCGCGGTGACCGCATTCGCCATGAAGGGCGACGAGGAGCGCATCCGCCAGGGGGGCTGCGAGGCCTATATCTCGAAGCCGATCTCGGTGCCGCGCTTTATCGAGACCATCAAATCCTACCTGGGCGACGCCTGATGTGCAGCCAAGCCGGAGCCTTGTGAAATGACCGCGCGGATCCTCGTCGTTGACGATATCCCTGCCAATGTCAGGCTGCTCGAGGTAAGGCTACTGGCCGAGTATTTCGAGGTGCTGACCGCTTCCAACGGGCCGGACGCCATCGAGACCTGCGAGAACGGCAAGGTCGACGTCGTGCTGCTCGACGTGATGATGCCCGACATGGACGGCTTCGAAGTCTGCCGTCGGCTGAAGAGCGACCCGGCGACCTCGCACATTCCGGTCGTCATGATCACCGCGCTCGACCAGGTCTCCGATCGGGTGCGCGGCCTCGAAGCCGGCGCCGACGATTTCCTGACCAAGCCGGTCAACGACCTGCAACTGATGACGCGCGTCAAGAGCCTGGTCCGGCTGAAGTCGCTGACCGACGAACTGCGCCTGCGCGCCTCGACCACACGCAACATCGGCATCGAGGAACTGTTGAGCCGCAACTTCGCCGCCGAGGATGTGAAGCCGAAGGTGCTCCTGATCGACGAGCGCAAATCCTCCTTCGAGCGCATCCAGAAGATGCTGCGCAGCAGCGCCGAGGTCGACGTCGCTACCGATCCCAATGCCGGTTTCTTCCAGGCCGCTGAAACGCCCTACGAATGCGTGCTGATCTCGACGGCCTTCGCCGATTTCGATCCGCTGAGATTGTGCTCGCAACTGCGCTCGCTCGACCGCACCCGCTTCCTGCCGATCATCCTGCTTGCCGACGTAGGCGAAGAGGGGCGCATCATCCGCGGCCTCGAACTCGGCATCAACGACTATCTGACGCGGCCGGTGGACCAGCAGGAGCTGACGGCAAGGCTGCGCACCCAGGTGCGCCGCAAGCGCTACAACGACCAGCTCCGCGCCAGCGTCACCCAGACCATCGAGATGGCGGTGACGGACGGGCTGACCGGCCTGCACAACCGCCGCTACCTCGACAGCCACCTGCAGACGCTGTTCGACCGCGCGGTGGCGCGGCGGCGGCCGCTTTCGGTGATGATCACCGACCTCGACCGCTTCAAATCGATCAACGATGCGCATGGCCATGACGGAGGCGACGACGTGCTGCGCGAGTTCGCCCGGCGGTTGCGCAAGAACGTGCGCGGCATCGATCTCGCCTGCCGTTTCGGCGGCGAGGAGTTCGTGGTGGTCATGCCCGACACGGAGGGCGCGGTGGCGGAGAAGGTCGCCGAACGGATCCGCGCCGAGATTGCCCAACTGCCGTTCGTGATCGGCGATGAGGGCAAGGCCATCGAGGTCACCGTCAGCGTCGGCGTGTCGTCTCTGCTGAAGGGCGCCGACACGGTCGCGGCCCTGATGAAGCGGGCCGATCTCGCCCTCTATGAGGCCAAAAGCGGCGGGCGAAACCGCGTCGTCGCCAAGGCGGCGTAAGGCCCGGGCGCCAATTATCCGGTCAATCCGACACGGTTAGCAATTTACCTTAATCCAAGCGATTCGCGAGGCTTGGTTAAGAAACTGTTGATTTTCATAAGGTCTTGCGCAAATGTACAGCATAGACAAAACGAGGCCGGCACGAGGGTAGACCGCCGGATCGTTCCGACAAATACCCCATGATGCTCAGGTCCGCCGCATCTCCTGGGTCCGTGGGGTCGGCCGGCCGGCGCTGGCACATAGTGGCCTCCTCGTACCGCTGCCAAACGCCGACCGGCCCCCTTTTTCAAGAAGCCGACGTCAGGACCTTTCGCCACAACGGCGGAGGTCCTGTTTTCTATGGGGCAGGCGATTCGCTGGCCTAAACAAAAACGCCGCCCATGGGGCGGCGTTTTGGCATTCTCGGAGGAAACCGGATTACTTGATCTTGGTTTCCTTGAATTCGACGTGCTTCTTGGCGACCGGATCGTACTTGCGGAACGACAGCTTGTCCGTCTTGGTGCGGCTGTTCTTGCTGGTCACGTAGAAGAAACCGGTGTCGGCGGTCGACAGAAGCTTGATCTTGATGTTTGCGGCTTTGGCCATGATGTTCGTCCGTTAATGTTCGTGGAGTTTTGGCCGCTAGAGCACGGGGAAAACACCCGGACGCGGGAAACTTGGCGCGACACATAAAGAACGCGCCCGGAAAGTCAAGCCCGGGCGGGCGTCGGCGGCATCAGATGCGCCGACCGCCGGCAACGTTGGGCCGGCAGCCGGCGGTGGAAACATGGCTCAAGCGTCTTCCCTGACCGGCGAGGCGGCCTTCTTCCAATCGCCCGCCGTGTTCCACCAGCGGTTGGGATTGGCGCGGTCGTCAAGGCCTTTCGAACGGCTGGCAAGCAGCGGCTGGATGCGGATCACCGGCTCCTCGTAGCTGTGCGCCTGGTAGATCGCCTCGACGACCTGCGCGGCCAGGACCTGGTCGTCCGGCAATTCGAACGACACCTCGACGGTGCCGGGCCGCTGCCGCAACACCGTCTCGGCGCCGGCCGCCGCACCGTCGAGCGGCCGGTAGCGCTCGACGCCGTCGGCCGACTGGAAGGCGTTGCTGTCGTAGTTGCCCATGCCGAGCGGCGTGATGGCGATTACGGCGTCCATGATGCGGTCGACATCGGCGGCCGGCGCCTGGAAGCTGACAAGCAGCAGCAACTGCATCCGCACGGATTTGGTTTCGAAGCCACTGTCGATCATATGATATCTCCCTGCTTGTAGAGCGTTGGGTATAGCAGGGGTGCTCCTGACACGGTGATGTCAGCAGCGTGGCCTGATTCTACAGGACTTTGCGGATCAGCCGGACGCCAACCAGCCCGATATAGGCGGCAAAGAACAGGCCGAGCGACCAGCCGAAGCCGGAGGGGCCAAAGATGTCCATGCCGACACCGATCGCCTGCGGGCCAAGGACCATGCCAACGCCATAGCAGAGCACGAAGGCGGCGTTGGCGGAGGCAAGCTCATGGCCAGACAGTTGCGAGCCGAGATGGGCAAGGCCGATCGTGTAGAGGGCGGCGACCACGCCGCCCCAGACGAACAGAAGGGCCGCCATCAGGTGCCAATTGCTGGCGAAATGCGGCATGAAGATCGTGCCGGCAAGCCCGACGGCGGCGCAGGCCAGCAGCAGATGACGGCGATCGGAAACGCGGTCGCTGATCATGCCGATCGGGATCTGCAGCAGCACGTTGCCAAGGCCGATCATGGTGAGTAGCAGGGCGGCGTCGGCCTCGGAATAGCCGATGCGGTTGCCATAGACGGGGAACAGCGCGAAGCCGCCGGTCTCGACGGCGCCGAACACCAGCACCGCGAAGGTCGCGGTCGGCACCAGCCAGATGTAGCGGAGAAAGTGGCTGGTCTCGCTGTCGGCGACGATCGTCGGGCTCTCGTTGCGCGCCGCCAGCACCGGAATGGCGGCCAGCGTCACCAGGCCTATGGTGACGCCGAAGGGCAGGAAGCCGGAGCTGCCGAGATGGGCAAACAGCCATGGCCCGGCGGCGAAGCCGAGCGACAGCACGGTGGCGTAGATGCCGAGCACCAGGCCGCGCCGGTGCGGCGGCGCCGAGGTGCTGATCCAGAACTCCGACAGGATGAACAGCACCGTCAGCGCGATGTGCAGCACGACGCGGAGCGGAAACCACATCCAGAAATCCGGCGCGAAATGGAAGCCGACAAAGGCCAGCGCGCCGGCGGCGATCATCATCAGCATCGTCCAGGCGACACCAAGCCGCATGGCAAGCGGGGTGGCGAGCGGCGCGCCGGCGATCGAGGCAAGGCCGGCGACCGCGGTGTTGAGGCCGATCATCGAGGCCGAATGACCGCGCGTTTCCAGGATGACGCTCAGCAGCGGCATGCCGAGGCCGATGGCGATGCCGACGACGCTGATCGAGGAGATGGCAGCGATCATCGGCAGCCAGTGTACGCGTTCGTCGCCCTGTTCTTGGGTATCGACCGTCATGGGATGCCTGATTAGCCTAGAGGATTTCGCGGGTGAAGCGGTTACGGACACGTCGGAAGAGAGGCACCGACCCGCCGGGATGCAGCAGCGGATCATCGGTGAGCCGCTTTGCCAGCTCGTCCAGGATCATCCCGGTGATGTCGGGGATGTCGGCCTCCCTGGCCTTGGCGAGCGGCAGCCAGACCAGTTCCTCCAGCTCGTTGGTCGGGCCGCCGTCAGCCAGTTCAACCGCGACGTCGCCGCGCCAGGCGCTGAAGAAACGCGTGTCGAAGCGGCGCACCCGGTTCGGCGGCGTGATCGCGCGGGCGATGAAGCGCAGCGCCTCCAGCGAGGGTACGACGCCATGTTCGGCAAAGCCCTGCCAGTCGCGCCTGGTGGTGGTGAAGGCGCCCTTGCGGCCGATGAGCAGGCCGGCTTCCTCATAGGTTTCGCGAATCGCCGAAAGCGCGATGGCGCGGGCGCGGGCCACGCTGGTGCGGCCGAGGCCGGCGGTCAGGTTGGCTTCTTCCTTGGGGTGGAGGGCTGTGGCGACGGCAATGCGGCTGTCGGCCGGATCGGTGCGGCCGCCTGGAAAGACGAACTTGCCGGGCATGAAGGCGTGGCCGGCATGGCGGCGGCCCATCAGCACCAGCACCTCGTCGCCCTTGCGGTCTAGCAGGATCAATGTCGCGGCATCGCGCGGGCGCAACGGCTTTGCGGCAGGCGCGGCGGTGCTCGGCTCAAGCTTGTCGACATTCGCTTTGGTCATTCCGTCCCCGAGCTGATGCATGTCGCCCAAACGCCGTATCTCGCTTGGGGACGATGACATGCATGAAAGCAAAGATCTGAAGCGCGTCGCGTGGTCCCGTTCATATGCGAGGCGCTTTAGCGGAAACTTCCCGCATGCGAAAGTGGCGTTCAGCCGCCGCCGATTGCGCCAGCCCCGAAGTCAAGCCTCGGGATGGTGCTCGATGACATCCTCTTCGCCGCCGAAGCCGTGCATATAGAGGGCCCATTGCAGGCCGATGACGGCGCCCTTGACCGGCTGCAGCAGCACAACCGCCAGAAGGATGGTTAGCGGCACCCAGATGAGGATGTGCTGCCAGGTGGAGAGCGTGGAGGTCGCCTCGACGCCCATGAAGGCGCCAAGCACGATATGGCCGACGATGACAACCACCAGATAGGCGGGCAGGTCGTCGGCGCGGTGATGGTAAAGTTCTTCGCCGCAATGGTCACATTTGTCGACGGTCTTGACATAGGCACGGAACAGCTTGCCCTCGCCGCAATGCGGGCAGCGGCCAAGCAGGCCGCGCTTCATCGCCGTCCACAGCGGGCGGGCGGCGCGGCCCGAATGGTGCTCGCCGCCGAAAACCTGGTCTTCCATCTGCAATTGCCTTGCCATCACCGTCTCCTGCCGCGCTGGCCCGGGCGCGATTGCGACGCGCGGGCGCGGCCCTTGGCCTTATGGAACGACCGCTTGGAGCCGGGCAGCGGCTTCGGGTCGGTCAGCATTTCGAAACGCATCGCGCCGGCCATAGGCGCCACCTCGATCAGGCGAACCTCGACGCGATCGGCAAGCTGATAACCCTTGCCGGTGCGTTCTCCGAAAAGCGATCGGGCAGTTTCGTCGTATATATAGTAATCGCCGTCCAGACTTGACACCGGGATGAAACCATCCGCGCCGTACTGCGGCAATTGGACAAATAGTCCCGCCTTGGTGACGCCGGAGATGCGCGCGTCGAAACGCTCGTCGACGCGCTCGGCGAGATAGGCGGCGACCAGCCGGTCGACCGTGTCGCGCTCCGCCGCCATGGCGCGGCGCTCGGTGGCGGAGATCAGCGCCGAGACCTCCTCCAGCCGTTCGGCTTCCTGCTGCGTCAGGCCGCCCGGGCCGAGGCCGAGTGCGGCAATCAGTCCGCGATGCACGATCAAGTCGGCATAGCGGCGGATCGGCGAGGTGAAATGCGCGTAGCGTTTCAGATTGAGGCCGAAATGGCCGATGTTCTTCGGCGAATATTCGGCCTGGCTCTGCGAGCGCAGCACCACTTCGTTGACCAGCGCCTCATTGTCGGCGCCCCGCACGCGCTCCAGGATGCCGTTGAACTGGTTCGGCCGCATCTGCGCGCCGCGCGCCAGCGACAGGCCGAGCGTCTGCAGAAATTCGCGCAGCGATTCCTGCTTGGCCAGCGAAGGCGCGTCGTGGATGCGGTAGACCAGAGACTCCTTCTTCGCCTCCAGCGTTTCGGCGGCCGCGACATTGGCCTGGATCATGAACTCCTCGATCAGCTTGTGGGCATCGAGGCGATCGGGCACGACGACGCGGTCGACCGTGCCGTCCTCCTTGAGCAGGATCTTGCGCTCCGGCAGGTCGAGCTCGAGCGGCTGGCGGCCGTCACGGCCGCGCTTCAGCACCGCATAGGCATCCCATAGCGGCTTCAGCACCGTCGCGAGGATCGGCCCGGTCTTGTCGTCCGGCATGCCGTCTATGGCCGCCTGCGCCTGCGTATAGGCAAGCTTGGCCGCCGACTTCATCATGATCCGGTGGAAGGAGTGGCGAAGCTTGCGGCCGTCGGCCGCAAACGTCATGCGCACGGCGAGCGCCGGCCGGTCCTGGCCTTCGCGCAGCGAACAAAGGTCGTTGGAAATGCGCTCCGGCAGCATCGGCACGACGCGATCCGGGAAATAGACCGAATTGCCGCGCTTCAAGGCCTCGCGGTCGAGTGCTGTGCCGTAGCGGACGTAAGCCGCGACATCGGCGATCGCCACGGTGACCAGCATGCCGCCGGGGTTCTTCTCGTCCTGGTCGGGCGCGGCGAACACCGCGTCGTCATGATCCTTGGCGTCGGCCGGATCGATGGTGATCAGCGGCAGGTCGCGCCAGTCCTCGCGGCCGGCAAGCGTGGCGGGCTTCACCGCATCGGCTTCGGCGATGACGTCGGCCGGAAAGACGTGCGGGATGTCGTGCGCGTGGATGGCGATCATCGAGACCGCCTTCTCGCTGGTCAGCGAGCCGAGAACGCTGAGCACCTTGGCCCTCGGCAGCCCGTAACGGGAGGCGCGCGCGGGCTCGACCTCAACCAGGTCGCCGTTCCTGGCGCCGTTCTGGAATTCCTTGTCGACGATCAGTTCGGGCTGGCGCCGCTCCACCGGCTCGATGCGGAACGTGCCGTCCTTCAACACGCGAAAGACGCCGAGCACGGCATCGCTGCGCTTCTCGAAGATCTTCATCACCCGCCCGGTATAGGCAGGGCCGGACGGATCGTCGGTCGGGAAGGTCTTGGCGAGCACCCGGTCGCCTATGCCCGGCGTGGGGCCGTTGCTTCCACGCGAAACGCGGATGGAGACGACCGGCGGCGAGCCGGCGCCGCTATATTCGCTCGGTTGCGCCAGCAGCACGCCATCGCCGTCGCGGCCAAATATGTCGAGCACGGAGACATGGGGCAGGGCGCCGGCGCGGGTGAGCCGCTTGCGTTCCTTGGTCAGCAGGCCCTCGTCCTGCAGGTCGCGCAACAGATCCTTCAGCCAGATACGGTCCTCGCCGCGCAGCGCGAACGCCTTGGCGATCTCGCGCTTGCCGGAACGGTCCGGGTTCTCGGCGATGTAGCGCAGGACCTCGTCGCGCGACGGACGGTAGTCGTCCTTGACCTTGGCCCTGGTGTCGGCGGTGCGCGGATCGCCGTGGGTTCGTCCGGAGATCCTGCGCGCCACGCCCTGCTATCCTTTTTTCGCCGCCTTGCGGAACGGCTTCTTGCCGCCACCGCCCTTGGCCTCTTTTTCGGCGATCAGCGCCAGCGCGTCCTCGACCGTCACCGACTGCGGATCCTTGCCCTTGGGCAGCGTCGCATTGACCTTGCCGTAATTGACATAGGGCCCGTATTTGCCGTCGCGCACGACGATCTTACCGCCGCCGTCGGGGTGGTCGCCGAGGTCCTTGAGCGCCGCGGGCGTGGCGCCATTGCGGCCGCCCTTGCCCTTCAGCTGTTTCTCCGCGATCACCGACACGGCACGGTTGAGGCCGATCGAGAACACGTCCTCGATGCTGTCGAGATTGGCGTAGGTGCCGTCATGCAGCACGAAGGGGCCGTAGCGACCGAGGCCAGCCGAGATCATCTTGCCGGATTCCGGGTGCTTGCCGACGTCGCGCGGCAGCGCCAGCAGCGCCAGCGCCTTCTCATGGTCGATCTGCTCGGCCGTCCAGCCCTTGGGCAGGCTGGAGCGCTTGGCCTCCTTGCCTTCGCCTCGCTGGATATAAGGGCCGAAGCGGCCACTGCGCAGCGTGATTTCCTCGGCCGTGTAGGGGTCCTTGCCGATCAGCCTTGTGCCGTCCTCGCCATTGCCGTTCTCGCCATTGGGATTGGCGGCATCGCCGAGCTGGCGGGTGAAGGAGCATTCGGGATAATTCGAGCAGCCGACGAAGGCGCCGAACTTGCCAAGCTTCAGCGACAGGTTGCCGGTGCCGCATTTCGGGCAAATGCGAGGATTTGAGCCGTCTTCCCGTGCGGGAAACACCAGCGGCGCCAATTCGTCGTTGAGCGCATCGAGCACGTCGGTGACGCGCAATTCCTTGATGTCGTCGACCGCGCCGGAAAAATCCTTCCAGAAATCGCGCAGCACGTCCTTCCAGGCGAGCTTGCCGTCGGAAATCTCGTCGAGCTTTTCCTCGAGCGAGGCGGTGAAGTCATATTCGACATAGCGCTCGAAGAAGCTTTCGAGGAAGGCCGACAGCAGACGGCCCTTGGCCTGCGGCACCAGCTTGCGGCGGTCGATGGTGACGTAGTCGCGGTCTTCCAGCGTTTTCAGGATCGCCGTGTAGGTCGACGGGCGGCCGATGCCGAGCTCTTCCAGCTTCTTGATCAGCGACGCTTCGGAATAGCGCGGCGGCGGCTCGGTGGTGTGCTGGGTGGCGTTGATCGCCTGGCGGGCAAGCTGTTCGCCGGCGCGGATCTCGGGCAGGCGGCGGCTTTCCTCGTCCTCCGCATCCTCGTCCTTCTGGTCGGTATAGGCGGCGATGAAGCCGTCGAAGCGAACCACCGAACCGACGGCGCGAAGCTCGGCGGTGCGGGCGCCGTTGACCGCCTCGATTTCGACCGTGGTGCGCTCGATCTCGGCCGGCTGCATCTGGCTGGCGATGGCGCGCTTCCAGATCAGTTCGTAGAGGCGGGCCTGGTCGGCATCGAGATATTGCCGGACAGATGCCGGCGTGCGCTTGAAATCGGTCGGGCGGATCGCCTCATGCGCTTCCTGGGCGTTCTTGGCCTTGGTCGTGTAGAAGCGCGGCTTTTCCGGCAGGTATTTCGGACCGAATTCGCTGACGATGGCATCGCGGGCGGCGTCGATCGCCTCCGGCGCCATCTGCACGCCGTCGGTTCGCATATAGGTGATCAGGCCAGCGGTCTCGCCGCCGATGTCCATGCCCTCATAGAGGCGCTGCGCCACCTGCATGGTGCGGGTGGCCGAAAAGCCGAGGCCCGACGAGGCGGCCTGCTGCAAGGTCGAGGTGGTGAAGGGCGGGCCCGGATTGCGCTTGGTGGGCTTGGCTTCGACCGAAAGTGCCTTGAAAACAGCACCTTCGAGCATCGCCTTGATGTCGTCGGCCTGCGCCTTGTTGGCGATGTCGAGTTTTTGCAGCTTCTTGCCGGCAAAGGCGGTCAGCCGCGCCTCGAAACTGTCGTTGCGCGGCGTGTTGAGGATGGCCGCGATCTGCCAGTATTCCTCGCGGATGAAGCGCTCGATCTCCAATTCGCGGTCGCAGACGAGGCGCAGCGCCACCGACTGCACACGGCCGGCCGAGCGGGCGCCGGGCAGCTTGCGCCACAGCACCGGCGACAGCGTGAAGCCGACCAGATAGTCGAGCGCACGGCGGGCGAGATAGGCGTCGACCAGCGGCACGTCGATCTGGCGCGGATTGGCCATCGCATCCAGCACCGAGGCTTTGGTGATGGCGTTGAAGACGACGCGGCTGACCGGCTTATCCTTCAGCGCGCGCTTCTGCTTCAGCACTTCCAGCACATGCCAGGAAATCGCCTCGCCCTCGCGATCCGGGTCGGTGGCGAGGATCAGGCCGTCGGCGTCCTTGACCGCCTTGGCGATGTCGGCGAGGCGCTTGCCCGAGGCGGTATCGACCGACCAGGACATGGCGAAATCCTCGTCCGGGCGCACCGAGCCATCCTTGGCCGGCAGATCGCGGACGTGACCGAACGAGGCCAGAACCTTATAGTTCTTGCCGAGATACTTGTTGATTGTCTTTGCCTTGGCCGGCGATTCGACGACGACGACGTCCATGAGGTCTCATATCAGCTGTGGGGCAGCGGAAGAATTCCACTGCGCACGACGCGTTCTTTTTCGTCGCTCACATGGCCGTGCTTTTGCCATCGGTCAAGGGCAAGCGGCCAAAATGCGGGGACGTCTGCGGCAATACACTCTTAGAGTGTATGGCGAAGACCACATAATTTCGGGAAGGGCCGCTCGTGCATCGAGCCACCGGATCGACCATGTGATTCGAGCGAGTCAGAGCAGCGGCAATGCCGGTTCCAAGCGGGTGCGATGAGCGTTCCCGGCACGGCAGAACTGGCCGCCGGATGTATCCGGCAGCCAGCCGATGTTCGGCGTGTCGGAGCTCAGTCGGCCTTGACGATGTGCCAGACGCCGGCGACCCCGTCGCCCGCTACGTCACCAGCCTTCTTGTCCTTGACGAAGGTGTAGACCGGCTTGCCGTCATAGGCCCACATCTTGGTGCCGTCGGTGCGGTCGACGACCGTCCACTCGTCATCCGCCTTGGCGCCGGCCTCGGCCTTCAGCGGCGGCCAGTTGGTGGCGCATTTGTCGTAGCAATTCGATTTGCCCTTCTCGTCCTTATCGTAAGTGTAGAGCGTCATGCCCATGGCATCGGTGTAGATCTTGGTGCCGCCGACCTCGGCTTCCCTCCACGCCTCGGCGGCCTGGGATGCGGCGGTGCCGAGCAAAAGCGCGGCCAATCCAGCGATGATCGTTTTCATGGAAATCTCCCTGACGTGATCCAAACGAAGCCTGCGGAACTCGCGGCCTCTTTCCGGTCAACGCATTCGAGGTGCTGTTTCTTCCAATCCGGCCACGGAGCGGCGACTTGCCACGTGATGGTGATTGGCGAAGACGCTATTCCGTCGCTATATCGGCGCCAGCACAAACGGAATGGCACGAAATGGCATTGGATATCGGCTATGTCAGCGCGGTCGGAGCGGGGGCGATCTCGTTCCTGTCGCCTTGCGTGCTGCCGTTAGTGCCGCCCTACCTCTGCTACATGGCCGGCGTTTCGGTCGATGATTTCCGCGGCGATGCCGGCGCCACCGCCAGGGCCGGCGCTCGCGGCGCGCTGATTGCGTCCTCCATCGCCTTCGTGCTCGGCTTCTCCACCGTGTTCGTGGCGCTCGGCGCCGGCGCCTCGACCATCGGCCACTGGCTGCGCGTCTGGCAGGAACCGCTGGCGATGATGGCCGGTGCGCTCATTATCCTGATGGGCCTCAACTTCCTCGGCATCCTGCGCATCCCGCTGCTGTCGCGCGAGGCACGCTTCCAGTCACAGGGCAAGCCCGCCAGTTTGGTCGCCGCCTACATCATGGGGCTGGCCTTCGCTTTCGGCTGGACGCCTTGCATCGGCCCGGTGCTGGGGCCGATCCTGACGCTGGCGGGCGGGCGCGAGACGGTGGGCGAGGGGGCGCTGCTGCTTGCCGCCTATTCGCTCGGCCTCGGTATCCCGTTCCTGATCGCGGCGCTGTTTTCCGGTGCCTTCATGCGCTTCCTCGGCAAATTCCGCGTCCATCTCGGCCGCGTCGAAAAGGCGATCGGTGCGCTGCTGGTCGTCGCCGGCGTGTTCTTCCTCACCGGCGGCGTGCAGAGCGCGTCCTACTGGCTGCTGGAGACTTTCCCGGCGCTGGGGCGGCTGGGGTAGCTTGCCACTTTGTGCGCAGGATCGAACTGCGGACCTGCTGACTAAGGCTAAGGACTTCGGACGTCGCCTGGCCGGACGTGACGCGCAGGAGAGGGCATCCTTGCAGCCGCGGCGATCATTCCGGCACGCCGGCGATGCCCAATGCCTCGACGTAACGCTCGGCGAAAACCTTGTCCCGCCACGGGTTGATCTGTCTCTGCAGGCTGAGCGTGTAGGTCGGGAACGCCTCCATCAGCCGCAGGGCTGCCGCCTGCGCTTCGTCCAGCCGGTTGAGTTTGACCAGCGCCATGATCACCACCCGGTGCGAGGAGCCGTAGTTCGGCATCTCGTGCAGCGCGCGTTCTCCCCATGCCAGCGCTTCCTCGTAGCGCTCGAGCATCAGGTAGCTCATGCCGATGCCGGAGAGCGCGATGCCCTTCTCGGGGTCGACCGGGCTCAGCCGCATTGCCCTGTGAAAGTGCTCGATCGCGACGAGCGGGCGGCTCGCATGTGCGTTCACCCAACCGCTGCCCGTATGGCCCTGCGCCGAATTGGGGTTGAGCAGCAGGGATCGTTCGATCGTGCGCAGCGCCATCTCGTAGTCCTTCGCGCTGTAGGCGATCACCTGCGCGGCGAAGCGTAGGCTCGTGGGGTCGTCGCGCGCTTCCGCCAGTACCTCGCGCGCCATGCGCGCGGCGACGCGGGTATCGTCGGGCTCATGCCAGCACTGGCTCACGGACAGGCTGCGGACATAGGCGCCGAGTCCCTTCGCCAAGCTGAAGCCAGGGTCGATGCTGAGCGCCTCGTTGGTGAGCCGGCGCACATCGGCAAAGCCTTCGCGCGTCATGCTGTAGAAGCGCGGCAGCGCGCGAAGGTAGAGGTCGTAGGCGCTGATGTAGTCGGTCGGCTTCATGCGCGCCTGCTTGATCTCCTCCAGCCGGATGCTCGGCTCGACAGCGCCGACGACGCTCTCGGTCACCTTGTCCTGCAGATCGAAGATGTCGCTGACGTCGCCCTCGAAGCGGTCGGTCCAGACATGGTGTCCGCTGATTGCGTCCACCAACTGCCCACTGATGCGCACCCGCGATCCGGCTCTGCGGATGCTGCCTTCGAGCACGTAGCGGACGCCCAGCTCGCGCCCGACCTGGCGTAGGTCCACCGCCCGGCCCTTGTAGGTGAAGGACGAGTTGCGGGCGATCACGAAGAAGGAGTTCACCCGGCTCAATCCCGTGATGATGTCCTCCACCAGCCCGTCGGCGAAGTATTCCTGGTCGGGGTCGCCGCTCATGTTGGTGAAAGGCAGAACCGCGATCGAGGGTTTCTCGGGCAGGGGAGGCGGTACCGACGCACTGGCGTCGGCCTCCACGCGGTAGGCGCGGACAGGCCGCTCGATGTTCTTGAGGCGCAAGTCGCCGAGTGGCGTGAAGCCGCAGTCGAGCTTGCCCTGAAGGTGGTCGAAGGCGGTGCCCGAGACGACCACGGTGCCGGGATCGGCGATGCCTTCGAGGCGGGCGGCGATGTTGACCCCGTCACCGTAGATGTCGCCGTCCTCCTCGCAGATCACGTCGCCGAGATTGACGCCGATGCGGAAGCGAATCCGCTGTTCCTCGGACGTCTCCGCCTCGCGTTCCGCCAAGGCCTGCTGGATCGCCATCGCCGAGGTCACCGCATTGACGACGCTCGCGAACTCGCACAGCATGCCGTCGCCGGTGCGCTTGACGATCCGACCCTGGTGCTCGGAGATCAGCGGTTCGAGGAGGTCCTTGCGGTAGATTTTCAGCCGCTCGAGCGTACCGCGCTCGTCGCGCTCCATCAGGCGCGAATAGCCGACCACGTCGCAAGCCAGGATCGCTGCGAGGTGGCGCTGCGCGGTCATTGCACCGCTCAACCAAGCGCCTGCACGCTGGTCGCCCCGCGTCCATGTCCTGCCAGCCTCCAGACGCCCCACGCGCATGGTATTCATCTCTCCCAGTCTCCGCCCGTCTCTCCCAGTCTCCGCCGTTTCGCCGATACAGGACGGAGAACGCAGCTTGGCCTTGCCTTCACGAGATTTCGCCATCCCGCCTGCGAGGCGTAGAGCGCTCCAGTCACTGCGCTAACAGGCTTCTGGGGACGCTGACGCACCACTCCCAGAAGGCCGGAGATATTTCCTGTCTTGTGTAACCGGTTGACGCCACCGCGGCAGTGCTTTTGTATCGGATATCACACCAGACGTTCGTGCTTGGAGGTGCCGAGGGTCGGCAAGTGGTGCAACGCTGCCGTCCGAAGCCGGAGTGTGTCGGCTTGAGGCCGGAAAAGCGGCAGGCGACGACTTTAATAGCCAGGCAAATGGACCGTGCCGCCATTTTCATATGAAGTATCAAAAAGATAGAACGCAGAATTCCCCAACGACGATCCGCTGGCTAAGAGCCAGCTGCTCCGCCGCCTCACCGGAATTTAACCGCATTGGTGCAGCATGAGCAGCCCTGCTAGCATGCATTGATTCAAACGCCTTTCGTACGGTTGCCCTTCATGAGCCAGAGATCCTGCCTGTCCGTCATCCTTGCCGCCGGCGAGGGCACGCGCATGAAGAGCGCGCTGCCCAAGGTGCTGCATCCTATCGCCGGGCTGCCGATGGTGGCTCATGTGGTGAAGGCGGCCGAAGCCGCCGGCAGTGGCGATCTGGCGCTGGTGATTGGCCATGGCGCGGAGGACATGCGCAAGGCGGCGCAGAAATTCGCGCCGAAGGCAGAGACCTTCGTGCAGGAGAAGCGGCTCGGCACCGCGCATGCCGTGCTGGCGGCACGTGTAGCAATATCAAAGGGTTACGACGATATCCTGGTAATGTTCGGCGATACGCCGCTAATCGATCCGGAAGCGCTTGCCGTGGCGCGCAAGAAACTGGCGGAAGGTGCCGCCGTCGTCGTCGTCGGCTTCCGCCCACCCAATCCGACCGGCTATGGCCGCCTGATCGAGAAGGGCGGCCGGCTCGTCGCCATCCGCGAGGAGAAGGACTGCTCGGCGGAGGAGAAGAAGATCGGCTTCTGCAATGCCGGCATGATGGCGGTGGCGGGCAAGCATGCGCTCGAACTGCTCGACAAGGTCGGCAACAGCAATGCCAAGGGCGAGTTCTATCTCACCGACATCGTCGAGATCGCCGGTGGCCGCGGCCTCGACGTCGTAGCGACGGAAGCAAGTTTTGAGAGCGCGCTCGGCATCAACAACCGGGCCGAGCTCGCCGAGGCGGAAGGCATCTGGCAGGCGCGCCGGCGGCGCGAGGCGATGCTGTCCGGCGTGACGCTGATCGCGCCCGAAAGCGTCTATTTCTCGCATGACACCGAAATCGGCGCCGACACAGTGGTCGAGCCCAATGTCTGGTTCGGCCCGGGCGTCAGGATCGCTACGGGCGCCAGGATCCACGCCTTCAGCCACATAGAGGGGGCAACGATCGCCGCCAATTGCGATGTCGGTCCGTTTGCGCGGCTGCGGCCGGGTGCCGACCTCAAGCAGAAGGCCAAGGTCGGCAATTTTTGCGAGGTCAAGCAGGCGACGATCGAGGAAGGCGCCAAGGTCAACCACCTGACCTATATCGGCGATGCGCGGGTCGGCGCCGGGGCCAATATCGGCGCCGGCACCATCACCTGCAACTATGACGGCTATTCGAAGTTCTTCACCGATATCGGCGAGGGCGCGTTCGTCGGCTCCAACTCCTCGCTGGTGGCGCCGGTCACGATCGGCAAGGGCGGCTATATCGCCTCGGGCAGCGTGATCACCGAAAGCGTGCCTGACGATGCGCTGGCCTTCGGCCGTGCCCGCCAGAAGACGATCCCGGGCAAGGGCAAGGAGTTGCGCGAGCGCTTTGCCTCGGCGGCTGCGGCGAAGAAGAAAGCCGCCACCGACCATTAGCGGTCAGTCGGCAGGCTCGATGTTCTTGCCGAAAGCGGCGGTCACTTCGATCCTGCCGACGATCGATCTGTTGAATTCTGGCAGGTCTTCGGCGGGTATCCAGTACTCCAGATGCGCCTTGCTGCCGGCATGCTCGACCCGGTACCGGTCGAGAAAATCCTTCAGAACGTCGAACCGGGTGACGAAGCCCGAGCCGCTGGCGGGTACGCTCCAGTCGCGTGCGATCTGCACCGCGTAGGCTTCGGACAGGACCGGATAGAAAATCGGCTGTTGGGGCAGGCGGGGCGGGAACGCCCGCATGCCCGATGCCTCGATCAGCTTCAGCTCTTCCGGTCCGACAGGCCGCCAGAGTGTCACGGTGGGTTTTGTTTCGCTCATGGCCAGACTTTAGCCAGATATTTCTGAAACGAGAACCAAGCGCTTGAAAAACCGAACGATTGCAGTAACCGGATTGCAACAGCGGTCTGTCATGGTGCATTGCGAGCAAGATCCGTTCCGCTGACACGGAACGAAACGCAAATTGACTTTCACGGCAGGCCGGCAATCCCTAGATAGCGCTGGGTTTCTGCAAGGAATCGGGGGTAACGGCCATGTGCGGCATCGTCGGAATTGTCGGCCAGCAGCAGGTGGCGCCGCTCATTGTCGACGCACTGAAGCGGCTCGAATATCGCGGCTATGACTCGGCCGGCGTCGCCACCATCGAGAATGGCGAGCTCGGCCGCCGCCGCGCCGAAGGCAAGCTGATCAATCTCGAACGCCGGCTGAAGGACGAGCCGCTCGAGGGCACGATCGGCATCGGCCACACGCGCTGGGCCACCCACGGCGTGCCGAACGAGACCAATGCGCATCCGCATTTTTCCGACGGCGTCGCCATCGTCCACAACGGCATCATCGAGAATTTCGCCGAATTGCGCGACGAACTGATCCGCGACGGCTACAAGTTCTCCTCGCAGACCGACACCGAGGTCGTCGCGCATTTGGTGGCGCGTGAACTGGCTGGTGGGCTGAAGCCGGTCGATGCGGCGCACAAGGCGTTGAAACGGCTGGAAGGCGCCTTTGCGCTGGCGATCATGTTCAAGGGCGACGAGGACCTCATCGTCGGCGCCCGCAACGGCCCGCCGCTGGCCGTCGGCCATGGCGACGGCGAGATGTTTTTGGGATCCGACGCCATCGCGCTCGCCCCCTTCACTAATTCGATCACCTATCTGGAAGATGGCGACTGGGCGGTGGTGCGCCGCGACGGCGTCACCATCTTCGATATTGATGGCAACGAGGTCGCCCGCAAGCGGCAGCAGTCGCTGTCGACCAGCTTCATGGTCGACAAGGGCAACCGGCGCCACTTCATGGAAAAGGAAATCCATGAGCAGCCGGAAGTGATCTCGCACACGCTGGCCCACTATGTCGATTTCGTCTCCGGCGTCTCCAAGCCGCTCGAGCTGCCGTTCGATTTCGCCAAGATCGGCCGGCTGGCGATCTCGGCCTGCGGCACCGCCTATCTCGCCGGCCTGATCTCGAAATACTGGTTCGAGCGCTATGCGCGGCTGCCGGTCGACATCGACGTCGCTTCGGAGTTCCGCTACCGTGAGATGCCGCTGTCGGCGAACGACGCCGCCTTCTTCATCTCGCAGTCGGGCGAGACCGCCGACACGCTGGCTTCGCTGCGCTATTGCCGCAAGGCGGGCATGAAGATCGGCGCCGTCGTCAACGTGCGCGAATCGACCATGGCGCGTGAATCCGACGTCGTGCTGCCGACGCTGGCCGGGCCGGAAATCGGCGTCGCCTCGACCAAGGCTTTTACCTGCCAACTCTCGGTGCTGGCATCGCTTGCCGTGCGCGCCGGCGTGGCCCGCGGCACGATCTCGAAGGAGCAGGAGAAAGTCCTGGTGCGCGAGCTCTCCGAAGCGCCGCGCTACGCCAACCAGGTGCTGAAACTCGAAGCGCAGATCGAAAGGATCGCACGCGAACTGTCGCGCTACTCCGATGTGCTTTATCTCGGCCGCGACACCAATTTTCCGCTGGCCATGGAAGGCGCGCTAAAACTCAAGGAAATCTCCTATATCCACGCTGAGGGCTATGCCGCCGGCGAGTTGAAGCACGGGCCGATCGCGCTGATCGACGAGAACATGCCGGTCATCGTCATCGCCCCGCATGACCGCATTTTTGAGAAAACCGTATCGAACATGCAGGAAGTGGCGGCGCGCGGCGGCAAGATCATCCTGATCACCGATGCCAAGGGCGCGGCGCAGGCCAGCGTGAAGACGATGGAGACGATCGTCCTGCCCGAGGTGCCGGAGATCATCTCGCCCATCATCTATGCGCTGCCGATCCAGATGCTCGCCTATTTCGCCGCCGTGTTCATGGGTACCGACGTCGACCAGCCGCGCAATCTGGCGAAATCGGTGACGGTGGAGTAGGCAGCTCGCGATCGGCTGCGCTTTAAAAACTTCGCAGTTCCAAAGCGTCGTTCGGTTCACTAATGTTGCGCTGCAACCCGCGCGCCCGGTGAACCATGTCCGATGCTCCCAGAACCTCAGGCATGACCCGGCTGCGGAATTATTTCCTCACCGGCTTCATCGTCTGCGCGCCGCTGGCGATCACCGCCTACATCGCATGGTCCTTCATCGGCTGGGTCGATTCCTGGGTCAAACCCTATATTCCCGCGCGCTACAGCCCCGACACCTACCTGCCGTTCCCGGTCCCCGGCTTCGGTCTGATCGTGGCGCTCTTCCTGGTCACGCTGATCGGTTTCATGACTGCCAACATCGTCGGCCGCGCCATCGTCAATTTCGGCGAGCGGCTGCTCGGCCGCATGCCGTTGGTGCGCGGCATCTATGGTTCGCTGAAGCAGATTTTCCAAACGGTGCTGTCGAACAAGGGCGACATGTTCCGCCAGGTCGGGCTGGTCGAATATCCGCGCAAGGGTATCTGGTCGCTGGTCTTCGTCGCCAGCGAGAAGGAAACCGAGATCAACCAGAAGCTTGATCAGGAAGGCGACCCGCTGATTGCGGTGTTCATGCCGTGCACGCCGAACCCGACCACCGGCTTCCTGATGTATGTGCTGAAATCCGATATCGTGCTGCTCGACATGACGATCGAGGACGGCGCCAAACTGATCGTTTCGGCCGGACTGGTGGCGCCCGAAGTGAAGAGCAAGCTGGTGACCGTGAACGGCGAGCAGATCGAGGGATCGCTCGCCAACCCGTCGATAGGCGCCGCCGGGCCTCAGCCGGCGCGCAGCAGGCGCACGGCCTCGTCGCGGCCGAACAGATAGAGCAGCAGGCGCAGCGACGCGCCGCGTTCGGATTGCAGTTCCGGATCGCGCGACAGGATCAGCCTGGCATCGTCGCGCGCGGCCTCGAGCAGGTCGGCATGCGCCTCGATGCGCGCGACCTGGAAGCCGGGCGTGCCGGATTGGCGCGTGCCCAGCAACTCGCCTTCGCCACGCAGTTTCAAATCTTCCTCGGCGATCAGGAAACCGTCCTCGGTCTCGCGCATCACCGACAGCCGGCGCTTCGCGGTGTCGCCGAGCGGGTCCTTGTAGAGCAGTACGCAGGAAGATGGTTTGTCGCCGCGGCCGACCCGGCCGCGCAACTGGTGCAGCTGGGCCAGGCCGAAGCGCTCGGCATGCTCGATGACCATGATCGTGGCATCCGGCACGTCGACACCCACCTCGATGACGGTCGTGGCGATCAGAATGCGGGTTTCGCCCTGCTTGAAGGCGCGCATCGCCTCGTCCTTCTCAGCACCCTTCATGCGGCCATGGACGAGGCCGATGCGGTCGCCGAACAGCGGTTTCAGTGAGGCAAAGCGGTCCTCCGCCGACATCAGCTTGATCTCTTCGGATTCCTCGACCAGCGGGCAGATCCAGTAGATCTTCTGGCCGTCGGCGACCGCGTCGCGCATGCGCCCGACCAACTCGTCCAGCCGCTCCAGCGGCAGCGTGACGGTGCGGATCGGCTGGCGGCCGGCGGGTTTCTCGGTCAGCTTGGAGACGTCCATGTCGCCAAAGGCGGTCAGCACCAGCGTGCGCGGGATCGGCGTCGCCGTCATCACCAGCATGTCGGGCGCGTCGCCCTTGGCGGTGATGGCAAGCCGCTGGTGAACGCCGAACCGGTGCTGCTCGTCGACGACGGCCAGGACGAGATCGTGGAACGCGACCGATTCCTGGAACAGGGCGTGCGTGCCGATGACGATGTCGATCGCGCCGCTGGCCAGCCCGGCCAGCGTCTCCGCGCGTTCGCGGCCCTTCTCGCGACCGGTGAGGATGGCGGTGCGCAGGCCGGCCTTTTCCGCCAGCGGCGATATCGTCGCCAGATGCTGGCGCGCCAGGATCTCGGTCGGCGCCATCAGCGCCGCCTGGCCGCCGGCTTCGACCGCGCGCGCCATGGCAAGCAGTGCCACCACCGTCTTACCGGAGCCGACATCGCCCTGCAGCAGCCGCAGCATGCGCTCGGGGTCGGCGAGGTCGGCGATGATCTCGGCGAGCGCGAATTCCTGCGACGGGGTGAGCGAGTAGGGCAGCGCTTCGCGCAGCTTGTCGACAATGCGGCCGTCGCCGGTCAGCGGCCGGCCGGACAGCCGGCGGATCCTGGCTCGCACGAGGGCGAGGGAGACCTGGCCGGCCAGCAGTTCGTCATAGGCAAGCCGCCGCCACGCCGCCCCCTCAATGGCGACATCGATCGGGTCCGCCGGATAGTGGATGCGCGTGAGTGCATCGCCAAAGGCGGGAAAGGTCTGGCGGCGCATGAAGGCATCGTCCTGCCATTCCGGCAGCTCCGGCAAGCGGCCAAGCGCCTGGCCGATGGCGCGGCGCAGCACCTTGCCCGACAGACCGGCGGTGAGTGGATAGACCGGCTCGACCAGCGGCAGGTTTTCCGCCTCGCCGGCCAGCGCGATATGGTCGGGGTGGACCATGGTCGGGCGGCCGTTGAACCATTCCATGCGGCCCGAGATGACGACGTGTTCGCCCACTGGCATCGATTTTTCGAGATAGGCGGCGTGGGCATGGAAAAAGGTCAGCGCGATCTCGCCGGTGTCGTCATGGGCGTAGACCCGGTACGGCACCGATCTGTTGCCACGCGGCGGCGGCTGGTGGCGGTCGATGCGCACCTCGAGCGTGACGATCGCGCCTTCGGCGGCCAGCGCGATGCCCGGCCGGTTGCGGCGGTCGATCACGGTGTGCGGCAGCACGAACAGCAGGTCGCCGGCGCGCGCGGCGCGGTCGCCGAGATCGGCGGCCACGACCTTCTCGATCAGCAAGCCGACCTTCGGCCCGACGCCGGCAAGCGAAGTGATCGGGACGAACAGTGGATCGAGCAGGGAAGGACGCATGATGTCAGCTTATGTCGCGACGGCCATTGCGCAAGGCTGACACCGCCCTCTATCCACGCTATATGCGCCGCTTCAGCAAGGGATACGGCGCCATGACCGGGACACAACGATCAAGCGAGGGGCTGGATGCCCGCCGCCGCAAGCTGCTGTTCCGCTCGTGGCATCGCGGCATGCGCGAAATGGACCTGATCCTGGGCTCCTTCGCCGATACCGAGATCGGTGGCTTGACCGATGCGGAAATCGACCAATATGAAAAGCTCCTTGAAATCCCCGACACCGAATTCCTGCCTTTCATCACCGGCGAACGTCCGGTTCCGGCCGACATCGACTGCGCTGTCCTGCAAAAGATCCTGGCGTCGCGCCGGACCATGACATTTTGAAAAACGCATACAAATGAGCCTTATTCCCTCCATCGGCCTGCCGAAGGGCCGCGCCGGCCAGTTCATCGTCGACGGTGTCGCCGACGGCTACGAAGCCTTCGCGCTTGTGCAGACGGCGCTCGAGATCGCGCCCGACAAGCCGGTGCTGTTCGTGGCGCGCGACGGCCAGCGCCTGCCGGCGATTATCGAGGCGCTTGCTTTTGCCGCGCCTGGCCTGCCGGTGCTCGAACTGCCGGCCTGGGACTGCCTGCCTTACGATCGCGTTTCGCCCGGCTCGGATGCCGCCGCCAAGCGGCTCGACGCGCTGGCCGCCATGATCGCACTGGCCAGGAAGCCGCATCGTGCGGTGATCCTGACCACCGCCAACGCGCTGTTGCAGCGCATCCCGCCGGCCGATCTGATCGAAGCGCAGACGTTCCACGCCAAGCCCGGCAACCAGATCGACATGAATGCGCTGGTGTCGCGGCTGGAAACCTCAGGCTTCGAGCGAGTGCCGACGGTGCGCGGCATTGGCGAATTCGCGGTGCGCGGCGGCATCCTCGACCTCTTCGCGCCCGGCTGGACTGAGGCGCTCAGGCTCGATTTCTTCGGCGACACGCTGGAATCCATCCGCGTCTTCGACGCCGCCACGCAGCGCACCACCGGACAGCGCAAGTCGATGGCGCTGCAGGCGATGAGCGAAGTGGCGCTGACGCCGGAAACGATCAGCCGCTTCCGTCGCGCCTATATCGAAGCGTTCGGCGCGCCGTCGCGCGATGACGGGCTCTATGCTGCGGTGAGCGAGGGGCGGCGCTTCGCCGGCATGGAGCACTGGCTGCCGTTCTTCTACGAGCGGCTGGAGACGGTGTTCGACTATCTGCCCGATACGCCCGTCGTCTTCGACCATCTGGCGCATGAGGCGCTGGCCGAGCGTCACACGCTGATCCTCGACCACTACGAGGCACGCCGGAAGCAGGCCGACGCCGCGCTTAAGGACGCCGTGCCCTACAAGCCGGTGGCGCCTGACCTGCTTTATCTCTCGCCGGAGAATCTCAAGGCTTCGCTCGGCCCGCGCGAGGACATCGACTTCACCGTCTTCGATGCGCCCGATGTGGGCGGCAAAAAAATCTTCCATGCCGGCTCGCGGCATGGCCGCAGCTTCGCCGAAGAGCGCGCCGACCCCAACATCAATGTCTTCGATGTCGTGGTGAAGCACATCGCCGATGAGCGCGCTGCGCGTCGCCGCGTCGTCATCGCCGGCTGGACAGAAGGCTCGCTCGACCGGCTCGGCCAGATCCTGGCCGAGCATCATCTCGGTAACCTCAAGCCGGTGGCGACGCTTGCCGAGGTGGAAAAGCTCGAGCCTGGACAGGCGGGCCTTGCGGTGCTGCCGCTCGAATCCGGCTTCGAGACCGACAAACTCGTCGTTGTCGCCGAGCAGGATATTCTCGGCGACCGGCTGATCCGGCGTTCCAAGCGCAAGAAACGCGCATCCGACTTCATCGCCGAGGCCTCGTCATTGTCGGCCGGCGACATCGTCGTCCATACCGACCATGGCATCGGCCGCTTCGTCGGCCTGCGCACGATCGAGGCGGTCGGTGCGCCGCATGATTGTCTCGAAATCCACTACGCCGGCGACGACCGGTTGTTCCTGCCGGTGGAAAACATCGAACTCTTGTCTCGCTACGGCTCGGATTCGGCCGAGGCGACGCTGGACAAGCTCGGCGGTGGCGCCTGGCAATCGCGCAAGGCGCGGCTGAAGCGGCGCCTGCTCGACATGGCCGGGCAGTTGATCCGCATCGCCGCCGAGCGGCAGATGCGCTCGGCGCCCAGCATGATCCCCGCCGAAGGCCTGTATGGCGAGTTCGCGGCGCGCTTTCCCTATGAGGAGACCGACGACCAGCAGGGCGCGATCGATTCCGTCATGGACGATCTCGGCGCCGGCAAGCCGATGGACCGGCTGGTCTGCGGCGATGTCGGCTTCGGCAAGACGGAGGTGGCGCTGCGCGCCGCCTTCATCGCCGCCATGGAGGGGTTCCAGGTCGCGATCGTGGTGCCGACAACGCTTTTGTCGCGCCAGCACTTCAAGACGTTCTCGCAGCGCTTTTCCGGCCTGCCGATCCGCGTCGCGCAGGCCTCGCGGCTGGTCGGTTCCAAGGAATTGGCCGAGACCAAGAAGGGCATGGCCGAAGGCACGGTCGATATCGTCGTCGGCACGCATGCGCTCCTCGGCTCGGCGATCTCGTTCAAGAATCTCGGCCTGCTGATCATCGACGAGGAGCAGCACTTCGGCGTCAAGCATAAGGAGCGGCTGAAGGACCTGAAGAGCGACGTGCATGTGCTGACGCTGTCGGCGACGCCGATCCCGCGCACGCTGCAGCTGGCGCTGACCGGCGTGCGCGAACTGTCGCTGATCGCCACGCCGCCGGTCGACCGCATGGCGGTGCGCACCTTCATCTCGCCCTTCGATCCGCTGGTCATCCGCGAGACGCTGCTGCGCGAACGCTATCGCGGCGGGCATTCCTTCTATGTCGTGCCGCGCATCAGCGATCTCGCCGAAATCCATGATTTCCTGAAGCAATCGGTGCCGGAGCTGAAAGTCGCGGTGGCGCATGGCCAGATGCCGCCAGGCGAGCTCGACGACATCATGAACGCCTTCTACGACGGCCAGTACGACGTGCTGCTGTCGACCACCATCGTCGAGTCAGGCCTGGACATCCCGACTGCCAACACGCTGATCATCCATCGCGCCGACATGTTCGGCCTGTCGCAGCTCTACCAATTGCGCGGCCGCGTCGGCCGCTCGAAGGTGCGCGCCTATGCGCTGTTCACGCTGCCCGCCAACCGCAAGCTGACCGACACCGCCGAACGCCGCCTGAAGGTGCTGCAGTCGCTCGACACGCTGGGCGCCGGCTTCCAGCTCGCCAGCCACGACCTCGACATCCGCGGCGCTGGCAATCTCCTGGGCGAGGAACAATCGGGCCATATCAAGGAGGTCGGCTTCGAGCTCTACCAGCAGATGCTGGAAGAGGCGGTGGCCGAGGTGAAGGATTCCGGCGAGGTGCAGGATGGCGGCTGGTCGCCGCAGATCGCCGTCGGCACTGCGGTGATGATCCCGGAGAGCTATGTGCCGGACCTGCAGCTCAGGCTGGCACTCTACCGCCGTCTCGGCGACCTCGAGAACACTGAGGAGATCGACGCTTTCGGCGCCGAGCTGATCGACCGTTTCGGACCGCTGCCGGAAGAGGTGACCCATCTTTTGAAGATCGTCTTCATCAAGGCGCTCTGCCGCAGGGCCAATGTCGAGAAGCTTGATGCCGGTCCCAAGGGCGTCGTCATCCACTTCCGCAAGCGCGAGTTCCCCAATCCGGTCGGGCTGGTCAAGTTCATCGGCGAGCAGGGCACGCTGGCCAAGATCCGGCCGGACCACAGCGTCGTCTTCATCCGCGACTGGCCGAACGCCGAAAAGCGGCTGGCAGGCTCGGCCGTGGTGATGACGCAGCTGGCGCGGCTGGTCGAGAAGGCTGCGTAGCCGCCGAACCATTCGCCAGTGCTGAAATTCCCGGCTAGAATAGGCATTCGGCTTCGTGTAAGGAGCCGCCACCCCATATAGGGCTGGAATGGCGGGCGAGGGTGCCCGTTCATCTGTTTGTTTGACGCAATTCCGCACGGAAATCACACTTTTCCGGGAATTGCTCCTGAAGGGCGTTTGGGTGCAACGATGACGAAATGGTCGCCGAATTCGTGGAGAGCAATGCCGATCAAGCAGGTTCCCGCCTATCCGGACCTTGCCGCGCTGAAGGCCACGGAAGCCCAGCTCGCCACCTTTCCGCCACTGGTTTTTGCCGGTGAGGCGCGCAAACTGAAGAAGCAGCTTGCGGCGGTCGCCGCCGGTGACGCCTTCCTGCTCCAGGGTGGCGACTGCGCCGAAAGCTTTGCCGAACACGGCGCGGACAATATCCGCGACTTCTTCCGCGTCTTCCTGCAGATGTCGGTGGTGCTGACCTTCGCCGGCGCGCAGCCGGTGGTGAAGGTGGGCCGCGTCGCCGGCCAGTTCGCCAAGCCGCGCTCGTCCGACAACGAGACCAAGGCCGGCGTGACGCTGCCGAGCTACCGCGGCGACATCATCAACGGCATCGAGTTCGACGCCAAGTCGCGCATTCCCGACCCGGCTCGCCAGGAGATGGCCTACCGCCAGTCGGCGGCGACGCTCAACCTGCTGCGCGCCTTCGCCCAGGGCGGCTATGCCAGCCTGGAGAACGTGCATCAGTGGATGCTGGGTTTCGTCTCCGACAGCCCGCAGGGCGAAAAATACGAGTCGCTCGCCAACCGCATCACCGAGACCATGGAGTTCATGCGCGCGGTCGGCATCACGTCCGAAACCAATTTCGCCCTGCGCGAGACCGATTTCTACACCAGCCACGAGGCGCTGCTGCTCGGCTACGAGGAAGCGCTGACCCGTGTCGATTCGACTTCGGGCGACTGGTACGCAACGTCGGGCCACATGATCTGGATCGGCGACCGCACCCGCCAGCCCGATCATGCGCATGTCGAATATTGCCGCGGCATCAAGAACCCGCTCGGCCTGAAATGCGGCCCGTCGCTGACGCCGGACGGTCTGCTGGAACTGATCGACCTGCTCAACCCCGAGAACGAGCCCGGGCGGCTGACGCTCATCGCGCGCTTCGGCTCCGACAAGGTGGCCGAGCATCTGCCGAAGCTGGTACGGGCGGTGCAGAAGGAAGGCCGCAGCGTGGTGTGGTCGTCGGATCCGATGCACGGCAACACGATCGAGGCCGCCGGCTACAAGACGCGGCCGTTCGACCGCATCCTGAAGGAGGTGCAGACCTTCTTCGAGGTGCACCGTGCCGAGGGCACGCATCCGGGCGGCATCCATGTCGAGATGACCGGCAAGAACGTCACCGAATGCACCGGCGGCGCCCGCGCCATCACGGCGGAAGACCTGCAGGACCGCTACCACACGCATTGCGATCCGCGCCTCAACGCCGACCAGGCGATCGAGCTCGCCTTCCTGGTCTCGGACCTGCTCAAGAAGAGCCACCCGGTCCAGCACAAACAGGCCGCCAACGGCTGAGCCGCCTTCTGGTTTCAATGTGGTTGATCAAGGCGCTGGAGAAATCCGGCGCCTTTTTCGTTCGAGGCCGAAGCCGGTAACGTCAGACCTTACGAAAATGTGTTCTGGCGCGACCATTGCAAAACCAAGATTGGGTGGAACTGCATCGTCCACTCCAACCGGTTCCTTCGTTCACGATGCACCACGAGCATGCCGTCATCCACCACCGTGCGCTTGACTTCTGGTCGGCGCGCGCAGCGGTCCTCGTCATCATCTGCCTGCAGCTTCTGGTCATCAACGACCTGTCGTTCGGGCCGCGTTGGCTGGCCCCGGTGATCGAGGCGGTGCTGCTCGTGCCCCTGTCGATCGCGACGGCGTGGACGCAGATGGCGACGCAGAAGGCCGTCGATCACGAACATTGGTACGCGATCGGCCGGTTTCGCCTCTACATCCGCCGCACCGCGCTGGTCCTGACCGGCGTCATCAGCGTCATGAACTGCGGAGCGCTGGTCTTCCTGGTCAGGGCGCTGCTCGAAGGTCATGCCGGCGCCGGTACGACGCTGCTTGTCGATGCGCTGAACATCTGGGTCACCAACGTCATCGTCTTCGCGCTCTGGTTCTGGAGCACCGACCGCGGCGGGCCGCCCACCTGCGGGCTGGTCAAGCGCGCGCACGCCGACTTCCTGTTTCCGCAGATGACGCTGCCCGATCGCGAGGTCGGCGGCTGGCTGCCCGGCTTCGTCGACTATGTCTTCCTGGCGTTCACCAACGCGACGGCGTTCTCGCCGACCGACACCTTGCCGCTGACCCAGCGCGCCAAGCTGCTGATGATGGCGGAGGCGTTGATCTCGCTGCTGACGATCGCGCTGGTGGCGGCGCGGGCCGTGAACATCCTTGCCTGAACCTCGACACAGCTAACGGCCGCGCTCCCAGCGCAAGCCCGCAAGCCTCGGGTCGGTAAAGGCGGCCCTGGAGAATTCGATCCGCTTCTCCGGGAACTCGCAGATCGCCTGCACGCCGAAGGCCCCGAGGCGGATGCGCCAGGTCTGCGGCTCCAGCGGCTTCGGCCTGGCAAAGCCCTTGCAGGTCAAAAGCGCGATGTTGGCGCCCTTCGGATCGCGCGCCGAGCGGTAGCGGATCGCTTCCATCCCGGCCTCGCGCGCGACATCGGCGATGGCCTGGCAGGCGGCGTAGTCGGTCGGATGCGTCCATGCCGCTTGGTCCCGGTCGAGCGGCGGTTTGGTCAGGTCGATGGCGGCGGCGCATTTGATGGCGGCGGAAAAGGCAGTGTAGTCGGCGGCGTCGCGCGGCCAGGGCGTGTTGGGCGATTCGGCGAAGAACAGCAACCGGTAGAACGCCATTTCGGCGACCGCCGTGAACATGGTTTCCGCCGCATAGTAGACACCCCTGGTCCTGCCGGCGCGGCGGAAGCGCGATCCATGCGGATAGACCGAGCCGTAGCGGAAGGGCGTCGCCAGCAGGTAGTGGAGATGCCGGCACTCGAGCGGGATCTGCGGCTTGGTCTCCTCGATCAGCTCTTCCAGCAAGGCCTGCTCGTCGAGCGTGTCGACGACCTTCAGGGTCGAGACGCGGTGCTGCGCCTCGACCATGCGCCAGTACTTGCCTTCGAGCCGGACGGACTCAGACGAGAGCGCGTCGGGAGTCCAGATAGGCGATGACATCGACTAGTCCTGATATCGACTGGATTTTCTCGATCGGGGCGCCGTCGAAAGCCGTGTTGGCGTTCTTCAACCAGGCCCGGGCGATGCTCTCGTCGCCGCCGACGATGGCGTCGAGGGAACGGAACAGCCGGACGAACAGGACAGCCAGCTCGAACGGCTTGGTGCCGCGCTCGAGCAGGAATTCCTGCTTGCGCATGCGCGAAACCGTGGCTTCCGAGACGCCGATGACGGAAGCCAGCACCCGGGCGGTGACGTCGAGCAGTTCCGCGGCGCGCAGCGTGGCCTTGGTCACAACCGCGTTTTCGGCGGCGCCGGTGACGATGTGAGATTGCACGGACGGCATGGCTTCTTCCTTTCCAAGGAAAATATAGTCCACAAAAATTCATATGGAAAGGTGATGCGCCGAAAGAATCCGGAACAGCCGGGCCGTCAGGGGCGAGAAATCAGTCTTTCTTGTAGAGCAGCCAGCTCTTGCCGGCGCGGCCGGCCATCGCCGAATGCCTTGTCACGCGGTTGCGGCCGCCGACCTTCGAGCGATAAAGCGCCCGGTCGGCCTTGGTGTAGAGGTCCTCGGGGCTTTCGGCCTCGGACGCCATGCAGATGCCCATCGACACGGTCACCGTGCCGTAGTTGGTGCCGGTCTGGCTGCTGGTAAACGGCGTCTGTTCGATTAGCGTCCTGATGCGCTCGGCGATATCGAAAGTCGTGTCTTCGCTGGCACCCTCGACGATCAGGGCGAACTCCTCGCCGCCGGTGCGGGCAACGAACATGTCGCCGCGAATGCTGGTCTGGAAGATCTCGGCGATGATCTGGATGATCCTGTCGCCGACCGGATGGCCGAAGCGGTCGTTGATGTCCTTGAAACGATCGATGTCGGCGAGGATCAGGGCATTGAACAGGATGCCCTTGTTGGAGTTGTAGATCTTGGTGATTTCCTTGTCGAAGGCGCGGCGGTTCCAGACCTGCGTCAACGGATCGGTGTCGGCGAGCCGTTTGTACTCCTCGAGCTTCGACTTCACGCTTTCGAGCTCGGCGGTCTTTTCGCTGAGCGTGCTCGCCACCTGCCTGCCGTGGTCTATCGTCGAATTGGTGGCGGCCGACATGGCGCCGGCGATCTTCTGCAGCAACTCCTGCGATAGAAGGCTGCGGTTGCCGAGGCCGCTCGACGTCTCGTCGAGGATCCGGCCGTACTTTTCGATGTGGGATCGCTCGCTGCGCAGGAGCGAGGCGATGTCCTCGAGTTCCTTGGCGATGACGTCGCGCGCATGCTCGACGATGCCGGGGCCGTGATGCTGGGCAAAGAAGGTGCGCCCGATGCGGTCGAGATCTTCCTGCGTCGGCCGATTGCTCAGTGAGACGACGGCGAGGCTGAGTTCGTGGTTGCTGCCGCTCAGCGCCTCGTAGAAGATCTCGTAGTTGCGCGGCAGGCCGAGCACGCCGAGCTGGCGCATGGTCGCCACGACGGTGCTGGCGATGTCGGTGTTCCTGTCGTTTGGAACGAGAGCCGGCTGCATGTTCTGTTCACTCCTCAACAGCCACCGCAGACCTGCGCGTGCCGATGTCGCCATGAGGGGAGTGCGACCGCAAATGCCAGACACGAGAAGAATCGCGTCCCCGCTCACGACCTTCACTTGCAACGACCATAGATGCGAGCGCGCTAAAGTTTCCTTAATAGGCTGGATTTCAACACGGTTTTCTCTACCCCAGGATGCAATAGCCGCTTATGTCGGCGCAGGGCGAAACGTGTCCCCTTCATGTCGCATTTGCCGGTGCCCGGCGGGCGCAAAGCTGGAATCCTGCTGCTGACGGGTGATGAATGCGAAGGAGGCTGGAATGGATGACAATCACGTCGGAGCATGCCTGTGCGGCGCGGTGCGCTTCAGGACGAGGGGGGCTCTGCGCGGTGTCGTCTATTGCCACTGTTCGCAATGCCGCAGGCAGAACGGCCATTTCGTTGCGGCGACCTCGGCCAAGGATGCCGATATCGACATAGAAGGGGCCGAGGCGCTCACCTGGTATGGCGCATCCGACGTCGCCAGGCGCGGGTTTTGCCGCATCTGCGGCTCGCTTCTGTTCTGGAAGCACAACGAACTGGATCAGGTTTCGATCATGGCCGGCGCCTTCGACCAGCCCACGGGCCTTTCCGGGGAGAGCCATATCTTCGTCGGCGACAAGGGCGACTATTACTCGATCGACGACGGGCTGCCGCAGTTCGAGAAATCGTCGCCTTCGGTCAAGGTCGCCGGAGAGGCTGCCGAATGACCGGCAAGCGAGCGATGCGACAGCGCGTGTGATTTTTGGCGACGCTGCCTTATTCCATTGATCCAGCCGTTGTTATATCCCCTGCCGGTCACTCGGAAAGGGATTTGGGCATGCAGCGGCTGATCGATGCTTTCTTCAACTCGGTGCGGGCGTTTCGCAAGCTGGCAGCCCACGAAAAGGCCTTTCAGCAGGAGCTGATGCTGCTCACCCTTGCCCTGCCGGCAGGTTGGTTCATCTCGGTGTCGTGGCGCGGCTACGCGCTGCTGCTCGGCGCGGTGCTGCTCCTGATCATGGTCGAAGTGCTCAACACCGGCATCGAGGCGGCTTGTGATGCCTTCAGCCGCGAATTCAACGTCGACATCCAGCTCGCCAAGGATTGCGGCTCGCTGGCGGTGCTGATCTCGGTGGTGATCGTGGCCGGCGTCTGGGGCATCGCCATCATCGAGCGCATCACGGGACTACCGATCTAGCGCGCCCGTTCCTATCTGTCAGTCACCAAAGGAGACTGACGTGGGCGAAACCGCTGATTTTCAACTGCTGGGGCGCGCCGGTTTGCCTGACGATTTGCGCTGGCTGGCACAAAAATATCCGCGCGAGGCCTGGAAGGGCCACGCCAACATCCATGGTCTGGCCACTATGTGGCTTGGGCGGCACGACATGTTCCGCGAGCTCGGAGGCATGCTGACCAATGGCATCGGCGATTATCGCGAGGGCAGGCTGACAGCGCCGGACTTCGCGCGTTGGTTCGCGCCGCGCCTCAACCATTTTCTCGGCAATCTCGACGGCCACCACAATGTCGAGGACTATCAATACTTCCCGGCCTTCGCCAAGGCCGAGCCGCGGTTGAAGCGAGGCTTCGAGATCCTCGATGCCGATCATCACACCATCCACGAAGGGCTGGAGCGCAATGCCGAGGCGGCGAATGCCTTCATCCGCACGCTTGAGGAGAGCGAGGACAGGCAGCGCTTTGCCGCCGATGCCTACGCCGACGAGAACAGCCGGCTGATCGCCATGCTCACAAGGCACTTGGCCGACGAAGAGGATTTGATCATCCCGCTGATCCTCGACCGTGGCGACCGCGCGCTCGACACCGACTTCGATATCGATTGAGCTCTACCTGGCTTCGCCCTGACCGTCCCTGGCATCCCTGGCGCGTTCCTTCTTGGCGACGGAGTGCGCGAGGAGCCAGGCAAGGACGACCACCGCAAGCCCGATCGCCAGCGCGATCAGCAGCCGTTCGTGGCGCGCCAGCGCCTGGCCGATGATGCGCTCGGCACCCAGCCCGAAAATATAGCCGATCGTGCAGAACAGCGCCGCCCAGACCAGCGACGAGATGGCGTTGAGAATGATGAAGCGCGTCACGCTGATGCTGGCGAAGCCGGCGGCGACGCCGCCGACCAGGCGCATGCCGTAGATATAGCGGTTCGACAGCACGAAGATGTTGGGATGGGATGAGACCAGCCGGAAGGCGTGGCTGAAACCCGGCCGCGCCTTCAGCCCGAGCACATAGGGGTGATCGGCGAAGCTGCGGCCGAGGATGAAGAAGAAGGTGTCGCCGGCGAAGGCGCCGATGGCCGCCGCCAGGAAGGCCTGCCAGGTCACGAAAACATGCTGATGGGCGAAGAAGCCGCCGAGGATGGCAGCGCTTTCGCCTTCGGCGACGCAGCCCAGGAAAACCGCGAGCAGGCCGTACTGCTCGATAAGATGGTGGATGGCCTCGGTCATCAGGGGCTTTGCCGTGCCGACAGTTTTTCATCGATCCGCCTGACCTGCTCGGCCAGCCGCACGATCTCGTCGCGCATGCCGATGATCTCGCTGTGGCGCAGTTCGTCCAGCTTCTCATGCAGCGCCATGATCTCGATCTCCGCCTTGAGGTTGACCTCATAGTCGTGGGCGGCGTCGATGCGGTCGCGCTCGGTCTGGCGGTTCTGCGACATCATGATCACCGGTGCCTGCAGCGCGGCGATCATCGACAGCACCAGGTTGAGGAAGATGAAGGGGTAGGGGTCGAAGGCGCTGCGCGACAAGAGCCAGACATTGCCGAAAGTCCACAGGATCAGGAAGGCGATGAAGGTCAGGATGAAGGACCACGAGCCGCCGATGCGGGCGATGGTGTCGGCAACACGGTCGCCATAGGTCTGATGGAAGGCGACGGCCTTGTTGGTGTCCTTCGCGATGGTGGTGCGATCGACCGCGCTTTGCAGCACCCGGCTTTCGAGCTTGCTCAAAGCATCCGGCGTTTGCTTCAGCCAGCGGTTCGCCAGATCCTCGACTGTCTTGTTCATGTGTCGCCTCCGTCACCATCTGCGATAGAGGTAGAGGCTGCCGGTTCGAACGGGAAGTGGTAGATTGACGCGACTGGCGAGGAACCAAATGGCTGATTTTCAAAGAATCCGCGCCCGTGCGGTAAAGCGCAAGGGCGGTGAAGCGGCGCTGGCGTCGCTGCTCGGGCCGATGCCGGACAACAAAGCCGTGGCCAAAGTCACGGATGACCGCATCCTTTCGACCATGGCCGAACGGGTTTTCGCCGCCGGTTTCGTCTGGCGCGTCATCGATCAGAAATGGCCGGGTTTCGAGGAGGCATTCCTCGGCTTCGAGCCGAAACGGTTGCTGTTCCAGCCCGACGATTTCTGGCATGAGCTCGCCTCCGACAAGCGCATCGTGCGCAATCCGCAGAAGATCAAGTCCGTCCGCGACAACGCCGCCTTCGTCGAGCGCGTGTCGAAGGAGCACGGCGGCTTCGGCAAATTCCTCGCCGCCTGGCCGGCCGACGACCAGGTCGGGCTGACGGCCTATCTCGGCAAGCACGGCAGCCGGCTGGGCGGCAACACCGGCCAGTATTTCCTGCGCTGGCTGGAGTGGGACACCTTCGTCGTCTCGGCCGACATGGCGGCGGCACTGCGCGATGCCGGCGTCGACATTGCCGAGAGCCCGACCTCGAAGCGGGACCTCGACAAGATCCAGGCGCAGATCAATCAATGGGCGGCTGAAACCGGCCTGCCACGCCGGCACATCTCGCGCATCCTGGCGATGTCGATCGGTGAGAACCGCTCCGTGGAAGCGCTAAGCGAGTATATGAACGACTAGGCCTGGGTCGGCGAAATCTCGCGGTCGGCATCGATCGATCGGGATACGATCGACATCCGTCGGTCGATCCTATTTGGCACAAGCAATCGCCATTGCCCGGCGAATTCTGCCACGCTAAACCCGCAGGCATGACCAAGAAGCCCGACATTCTGCGCATCGCCATCGCCCAGCTCAACCCGACCGTCGGCGACGTCGCCGGCAATCTCGCCAAGGCGCGCGAGGCGAGGGCGGATGCCGCCCGCCAGGGCGCCGACCTGGTGCTCTACACCGAGCTTTTCCTCGCCGGCTATCCGCCGGAGGACCTGGTGCTGAAGCCGGCCTTCCTGAAGGCCTGTGAAAAAGCCGCGGAAGATTTCGCCAAGGATACCGCCGATGGCGGTCCCGGTGTCATCATCGGCACGCCCCTGAAGCGCAAGAGCGGCACGCACAATTCGATCATCGTCGCCGACGGCGGCAAGATCCTGGCCGAACGCTACAAGCTCGACCTGCCGAACTATGGCGAGTTCGACGAAAAGCGCGTCTTCCAGGCAGGGCCGGAACTGCAGGGGCCCGTCAACTTCCGCGGCGTGCGCATCGGCGTTCCGATCTGCGAGGACATCTGGGGCGACGTCGCCGTCTGCGAGACGCTGGCCGAAAGCGGCGCCGAGATCCTGCTGGTGCCGAACGGCTCGCCCTACTACCGCGCCAAGATCGACGTCCGCCATCAGGTCGTCATCCGCCAGGTCATCGAAACCGGCCTGCCGATGATCTACGCCAACCAGCTGGGCGGCCAGGACGAGCTGATCTTCGACGGCGCGTCCTTTGCCATTGGCGCGGACAAGACGCTTGCCTTCCAGATGAGCCAGTTCGAGGACGCGGTCGACGTCACCACCTGGAAGCGCACGGACGACGGCTGGGTCTGCGCGGAAGGGCCGATGTCGAAGATACCGGAGCGGGAGGAGGCCGACTATCGCGCCTGCATGCTGGGCCTGCGCGACTACGTCAACAAGAACGGCTTCAAGAACGTCGTGCTCGGCCTTTCCGGCGGCATCGATTCGGCGATCTGCGCCGCCCTTGCCGTCGATGCGCTCGGCGAGGAGCGGCTGCGCGCGGTGATGATGCCCTATCGCTACACCTCGAAGGATTCGCTGAAGGATGCCGAGGACTGCGCCCGCGCGCTCGGCTGCCGCTACGACATCGTGCCGATCTTCGAGCCGGTCGAAGGCTTCATGCACGCGTTGACCCAGCTCTTCGAAGGCACCAAGGAAGGCATCACCGAGGAGAACCTGCAGAGCCGCGCGCGCGGCACCATCCTGATGGCGATCTCCAACAAGTTCGGCTCGATGGTGGTCACCACCGGCAACAAGAGCGAGATGTCGGTCGGCTATGCCACGCTCTATGGCGACATGAACGGCGGCTTCAACCCGATCAAGGACCTCTACAAGATGCAGGTCTATGCGCTGTCGCGCTGGCGCAACAGCCATGTGCCGCCGGGCGCGCTCGGGCCGTCAGGCGAGGTGATCCCGAAGAACATCATCGACAAGGCGCCGTCGGCGGAACTGCGCGAGAACCAGACCGACCAGGATTCGCTGCCGCCCTATCCGGTGCTGGACGATATTCTGGAATGCCTGGTCGAGCACGAGATGGGCGTCGACGAGATCGTCGCGCGCGGCCATGACCGGGCGACGGTGACGCGGGTCGAGCACCTGCTCTACATCGCCGAGTACAAGCGGCGGCAGGCCGCACCGGGCGTGAAAATCACCAGGAAGAATTTCGGCCGCGACCGCCGCTATCCAATCACCAACCGGTTCAGGGACGGGCGGTAAGCGCTTTCCTGCCCAGCTGAGCGACAGCGGCATGCAATCCGCCGTTGTTGCAAAATCGTCCCACTGCTTGGACCAGATGCGCATTTGCCCGCGGCCCGGGTTGGCGATGCGACGGGGCGTCTCTATAAGAACCTCTCCGCGATTCTCCGTCTGGAGGAACCGAATGCCACGATTTGACATCGTTATGCGAGGCCGCGAAGCCTAGGTCTTGATCGACGCGTCGCGAAGGCTTGCCTTCACGACAGGAGTTCGATCGAGGACGGGCATTCGCCGTTGCCGGTCGCCGCCCGCACGCGGGCGAGCCGCCATTGTGCCGAACCTCCGCATTTCCAGGCGCCATTGGCGCCAACGCGGTTTTCTCAATTTCCATTACCGGGACCGGGCAATTCTGCGCCCGGATGACATCATGGCTCGTTTTCGAATCGACCTGCGTGCCGAAGCCTTCCGCAGCGTGCTTGGCTTCACGCTTGGCCATTGGCGGCGCCAGCCGTGGCGGCTTTCGCTGATCATGGCCGCCTTCCTCTTATCGACGCTGGCCGACGTGCTGACGCCGCTCTATTCCGGCCGGCTGGTCGATGCCGTCGCCAGCAGCGCTGCTGCCGACGACGTCGCCTGGAACGCGGCAATATCGGCCTTCTGGATGCTGGTCGCCCTGGCGCTCAGCGGCGTCGTGCTGCGCAATGCCGCCTTCATGGCCATCGTCGAGCTGACGCTGAAGATGATGGCCGATATCGCGGCCGACGCCTTCCATCGCGTTCAGCGTTTTTCTACCGACTGGCACGCGAACAGCTTCGCCGGCGCGACCGTGCGCAAGGTCACGCGCGGCATGTGGGCGCTCGACCTGCTTAACGACACGATTCTGATCGCGCTCTTGCCCTCGGTCGTCATGCTCGTCGGCTCGACGCTGCTGCTCGGCTGGTTCTGGCCGCTGATGGGCGCGGTGGTCGCCGCCGGCTCGGTGCTGTTCATCATGGTGACGGCGATGCTGTCGCTTGGCTATGTCGCGCCCGCCGCCCGGCTCGCCAACACATGGGACACGCGCCTTGGCGGCTCGCTGGCCGATGCGGTGAGCTGCAATGCCGTGGTCAAAGGCTTCGGCGCCGAGGCGCGTGAGGAAGCGCGCCTCGCCCGGGTCGTCGCCAAATGGCGGGCGCGGACGCGCCGCACCTGGGTGCGCGGCACCGTCAACGGCACCACGCAAGGCACCATGCTTCTGCTCTTGAGAGCGGCGGTGATCGGGCTTGCGTTGATGTTGTGGGCGTGGGGCGAGGCCAGCGCCGGCGACGTCGCCTTCGTGCTCACCTCGTTCTTCGTGCTGCAAGGCTATCTGCGCGATATCGGCACGCATATCCGCAATCTGCAGCGTTCGATCAACGACATGGAGGAATTGGTTGACTTCCAGTCCGAACCGCTCGGCATCGAGGATCGGCCTGGAGCCGGGCCGATCCGGATCACCGAGGGAGGCATCGCCTTCGACAAGGTGACCTTCCACTACGGCAACCACCGGCTGCCGCTCTACCGCGATTTCTCGGTCGAAATCGCGCCCGGCGAGCGCGTCGGGCTGGTCGGCCATTCCGGTTCGGGCAAGACGACCTTCGTCAAGCTGATCCAGCGCCTCTACGACGTGAACGCCGGCAGGATCCTGATCGACGGCCAGGATATTTCCGGGGTGGCGCAGGCATCGCTGCGGGCGCAGATCGCCATCGTCCAGCAGGAGCCGATCCTGTTCCACCGCTCGCTGGCCGAGAACATCGCCTATGCCCGGCCCAGCGCCACTCAGGCCGAGATTGAGCACGCGGCGCGGCTGGCGAGCGCGCATGAGTTCATCGCCAACCTGCCGAAAGGCTATGGCACGCTGGTCGGCGAGCGCGGTGTGAAGCTGTCGGGCGGCGAGCGCCAGCGGGTGGCGATCGCGCGCGCCTTCCTCGCCGACGCGCGCATCCTGATCCTCGACGAGGCGACGTCCAGCCTCGATTCGGAATCGGAGGTGCTGATCCAGGAGGCGATGGAGCGGCTGATGGTCGGCCGCACGACGCTGGTCATTGCGCACCGGCTTTCGACGGTCAGGGCGCTCGACAGGCTGCTGGTGTTCGATCGCGGCCGCATCGTCGAGGAGGGCTCGCATGACCAGCTGATCCGGCTGAATGGCGGCATCTATCGCCGCCTGTTCGAGCGCCAGGCGCTCGAGCTGACCAAGGGTCTGGTCATCTGATGTGAAAGGGGCATCCGGACTGTTTCGATCCGGATGCCCCTCGAATCGATGAAAGGCGGGCCGGGAGGGGTGCCGGGATCAGCCGTAGTGCAGCTTCGGCTTCGGTTCGGTGCCGGTGAACCGGACGCCGACCCGGTCGTTGCGACGCCAGCGGACCTCCGACCGGTAGGCGACGCCGTCGACCGGCACATAGAGCAGGAAGCGATCGGGAACGCGAGCGTCCGGTGCGACCTTCAACTCGGCACCGCCCTCATTCTGGTTGCGCAGGGTGCAGCTGATCTCGGAATTCGTGATGCCGGTGATGATCGAGCCACCCTTGAGCACGCGCTGGCGGTGCTTGCGACGGTTCTCGCTGGAATTGTCTTCGAGTGGTTGTGCGGGGTTGGTCATCGCCACATACGTCAGGGCATCCGAATCGATTTTAGAGGCCATCATCGCGCGCGGCAATGACCGGTCCGAAGCCTTGTTCCGATGTGCCGGTGTTTGGCGGTCAATTCACGCGAATTTGCGCGGATTGGCGCAGAAATGGGCGATGATCTGGCAGAGGTCCGGCTCGTTGACCATGCGCACAGCCTCGGTCGAGCTCACCCATTTGCGCGTGCGCGCGCGCTTTTCCTTCCAGCGGTCGGCGATGCGGTCGACCAGCAACGGGAAAACCAGCACCTCGCAAGGCACTTCCTCGCCGGAAGCCAGGACCTTGGCGTAGAAATAGCGGCCGGCTTCGAGATGGGAGACCGTACCGCGCAATCCGGCTTCTTCACCTGCCTCGCGCGCCGCCGCCTCGCACAGCGGCTCCTTGGCTTCCGGCCAGCCCTTGGGCAGCACCCAGCGGCCGGTATCGCGGCTGGTGATAAGCATTATCTCGACGCCATCGCCGGCCTCGCGCCAGGGCAAAGCGGCAACCTGCAGGCGGCACGGCGCGGTGCCGAAGAGTCGCCGGACCCTTTCGGCCAGATGGTTGTGCGTCGTTGGCCTCGTCAACATCGGAGAAGCTAGCCCCAGCCCTCGGATTCGTTCGTTCTCTCCCGAATCTTACGACCGATTATACGCAACAAAAGTAAAAAACTTCACAGGAACTTGTTGAATTCCACCAAGAAAAGTCGATCGCGCGAAACAAGGTTTGCGGCGCTCATCTCTTGCATAGCAAAAAAATGCGCGATGAGCCGTTTCGGCGAAAAAGTTGACTTGTCAGCCGGCGTGGTCGTCGGCTATCGGCTTCTGGTAGGTGAAGCCCATATCCCAGGGGAAGTAGATCCAGGTGTCCTGGCTGACCTCGGTAACGAAGGTGTCGACCAACGGCCGCCCCTTGGGCTTGGCGTAGACGGTGGCGAAATGCGCCTTGGGCATCATGGCGCGCACGATGCCCGCGGTCTTGCCGGTGTCGGTGAGGTCGTCGATGATCAGCACGCCGGCGCCGTCGTCAGCGAGCAGCGCCGGCGTGATCTCCTTCAGAACCTGCAACTGCCCCTGGCTGGTGTAGTCGTGATAGGAGGCGACGCAGACGGTCTCGATCACGCGGATGCCGAGCTCGCGCGAGATGATCGCGGCGGGCACAAGGCCGCCGCGGGTGATGCAGACAATCGCCTTCCACTGCCCCTTGCTGGCGCCGGCGAGCCGCCAGGCAAGCGCGCGGGCGTCGCGGTGGAACTGGTCCCAGGAGACCGGGAAGGCTTTTTCGGGAAGGGACATTTTTCACGCACTCCGCAACACGCGACCAAGCGCGTGACCACATCCAAGGGGAATGCAGGCGGAATTAGCGGGAAAATGCCGCCTTTGGCAAGGTGGCGGCTAGCGATACCGGTGGACTTAACGCCGCGCTTCTTTTGAGCGGCATATGTTATCTCGACAGGAAGGCCGCCACGGGCGCGGTGCGCAGCACCGTGCGCGTCACGCCGCCGAACAACAGCTGGCGCAGCCAGGAATGGCTGTAGGCGCCGAGCACGAGCAGGTCGGCGCCGGTCTCGGCGATGCGGGTCTGGATCAGGTCATCGACGGAACCGCCATTCGACCTCTGCACCGAGACGCTGACGGTGGCGCCGTGCCGGGAGAGCGCGGCGGCGATCTCGGCGCCGGCGGCCTCCGGACTGTCGTCCAGCGTCTCCGGCGGATCGATGATCAATATGTCTGTCTTCTCGGCCTCACTGATGAAGGGCAGGGCGTCGAAGGCGGCGCGTGCGGCCTCCTTGCTGCCGTTCCAGGCCAGGAGCACACGCTTGAAGGTGGTGATGAGGGGGCCCGCATGCGGCACCACGAGCACGGGCCGTCCGGCATCATAGACCAGCGTGTCGACATCGGCGCTTGGGTCGCCGCCCGTGTCGCGCTGGGCGGCGATGATCAGGTCGGCGGCGCGGACGCTGGAAATGCCGGTCAGCGCGCTGTCGCCGGAAAAGCTCTCGAGGCTGCGCCACTCGAAGGAGAGCCCCGACTCCTCGATGCGCCTCAGGAAAAGCGCTTCCAGCTTGTCGGCGCGTTCCCGGTTCATCTCGGCCGACACCTGCAGGAACTCGGTGTCCGGAAAGCCGGTGGCCGAGGTGTAAGGGACGGGAAGCGCCTCGGCATGGATGCCGACGAGATGGCTCTCGAAGCGGTCGGCAAGGGGGATGGCGCAATCGAGCACGCGCTCGGCGTCCTGCTCGTTCTGCAGTATGGCGACGATGGTCTTGAAGCGCATGGCAGATCCCTCATCTTGCGGCGATCGGAAATCGCCTGCGACAAACGTTAGAGGAGCGCGCTTGGTTCCGATATGACCTTGATCAACCGGCCGTCCTGGCGAAGCCGGCCACCATGGCTTCGACGTCCTTGCGCGCGGCTTCCAGCGCCTCTTCGCTGCGGGCGCGCACGACGAGTTCGGTCCAGAACTTGCCGTCGCCATATTTCGGATAGGAGCCGATTATGGTGTCGGGATGCGCCTTCTGGATATCGCCCAGCGGGCCGCCGATCAGGCCCTCGCCGAAGGGGCAATGGACCGTCGCCGACAGCATTTTGGTCCCCGCCCTCAGCGTCGGCACGACATTGTCGAGCATGGCCTGGAAGATCGCCGGCACGCCGGCCATGACATGGACGTTGCCGATGCGGAAGCCAGGTGCGATCGAAACCGGATTGTCGATATGGTCGGCGCCGCGCGGCATCCGCGCCATGCGCTTCCTCGCCTCGGTATATTCGATGCCGCGCGCGGCATAGCTCGCTTCCAGCATCGCATAGGCCTTGGCGTCGTATTCGCATGGCACGCCGAACGCCTTGGCGATCGAATCGGCGGTGATGTCGTCATGCGTCGGGCCGATGCCGCCGGTGGTGAAGACATAGGTGTAGCGGGCGCGCACGGCATTGACCGCGGCGACGATCTCGTCCTCCTCGTCGGCAACGATGCGCACTTCCTTCAGGTCGATGCCGATGGCCGTCATGATGTCGGCGAGGTGGCCGATGTTCTTGTCCTTGGTTCGGCCCGACAGGATCTCGTCGCCGATGACGAGCATGGCGGCGGTGACGATTTCAGGCATGGCAGGCTCCGGCAAACAGGGTCGCCTGAGATAGCGCGGCGAGGGGCCGGCGGCAATCAGCCAGCACTATGCCACGGCGGCGCCTTGCGGCGACATCCGCGGCAGGTAATCTGCCCCGGTCTGTTGCGGGTGGAAGATGCTGATATCGATTCTGTGGTGGTTGCTCGGCGGCCTGGTCGGGCTGGCGGTCGGGGTGTTTCTTTCTTTGGTGCTGGCGACATGGTGGATCGCCGCGAAGGCCGAACGGCTGGTGCCGGCGCGCGGAAAGTTTGTCGAGATCGACGGCAACCGCATCCACTATGTCGAGGAAGGCGAGGGCCGGCCGATCGTGTTCCTGCATGGGCTAGGCGCTCAGCTCCACCATTTCCGCCACACGCTATTCGGCTGCTTCGGTCCGGGCTATCGCCTGATTGCGCTGGACCGCCCTGGCTCCGGCTATTCGGTGCCGGCGCGCGGCGCCACCGGCCGGCTGCCGGAGCAGGCCGAAATCGTGCGCCGGTTCATCGACAAGCTGGGGCTGGAAAAGCCGCTGGTCGTTGGCCATTCGCTGGGCGGCGCGATCGCGCTGACGCTGGCGGTGGAGCATCCCGGGACGATTTCGGGCATCGCCTTGCTGGCGCCGCTCACGCATCTGGAAACCAGGGTGCGCCAGAAATTCGACTTGCTCTATGTTCCTTCACGCCTGCTGCGCCGGATCATGGCCTATACGGTGGCGATACCGTTGAGCTTGAAATATGCAGACCCGACGATGAAGTTCATCTTCGCGCCGCAGGGCGTTCCAGGTGACTGTATGACCGGTGGAGGCGGCTGGCTCGGGCTGCGGCCCGCCCACTTTCATGCGACCTCGACCGACGTCGTAGCGGTGGAACAGGATCTCGGCCGCATCGAGCAGCGCTCTGGCGAGATCGCCATGCCGGCAGGCATTTTGTTCGGCACCGCCGACCGTGTCATTGGCATGGCTGTCCATGGCGAACCGATGCGGAGCAAGCTCCAAGGGCTCGATTTCGAGGCCGCCGATGGCCTGGGCCACATGCCGCAATTCATCGAGCCGGAGCGCGTCGCCGCTTTCGTCAGGCGCATTGCCGAGCGCGCGTTCGCTGGCCGGACATCACCCGGCCCTCACGAGAATTTCACTGAACCTTCGGCCTGACCACCGGGTTTTATCCATGTCGCATCAGGCGACGGAGACATGGAGTAGGACCAATGATGAAAATCCTTGCAGCCTCGGCTTTGACGATCGGCCTCGCCGCATCGGCAATGGCCCAGTCGGCCGAGACAACGTCCGGCAGCCATCGCAGCTGGCTGTTCGGAAACGAGGACACGCCCGTCGATCGCAACACCACGGGCAGCATTGCCGGCAGCGATGCGTCAGGCCTCAACACGCCGGGCAACGCCGGACCGATGGGACCTTGCGCCTACAACACGTCTGGACCCGACGCCAATGCCGGGCAGAACGTCAACGATCAGTATTGCGGCAAATAGCCGGCCGCGCGCTCTCCTGACTGGCAGGATGCCCGCGAGGGCATCCGCGGCCGCCGCGGCAGGGGCCGCGCCAGCAACAGACGCTAATCGGAAACCTCGGTTTGCGGCCGGTCCCGCCCATCGGCCAGCTCGTCGTGCCAATTGCCTTCGGCGTCCTCGTACTGGATGCCGTCCGTGGCGCCGGCGATCTGCTGCTCGGCCGAAGCGATCTCGGCGGCGCGCAGCGCGTCCTGATGGGTAGCAAACGTCTCCGAGAAGGTCGCCCCGACCTTGTAGGCCCAGCCGCCATCGTGCTCGACGATCTTGTAAGTCAGCTTCGCCATGAAGTCCTCCGGTTGAAAAGCCCCCTTTTGCTCAATGCAGCCGATCGTCGGGCAAGCGGTCGTCGGGCACCAGCACTTCCGATTCCTTGGCCGCTTCGATCAAGGCCCGGCGTGCATCCGCGGTCGAACGATATCCTTCCAGCACTTTGAGGCAAGTGTCGAGGGCATCACGATGCCGGGGGCCGCGATTGAGCGGCCAAACCGTCATCAGGCACTCCGCCGCTTCTTTCGCGCTGCGGATCTGGCGATATTTGCCGACATGGCCGAGTTCGACCACCACCGGCTTCTCAAAGGGCTTGCTGTCCATCATGGCCGCCAACGCTAAGCAGCCAATTTGGTTGCAATCGTGTTTTCCAGGCTGCGCCCAAACGTCTCAGCGAAGTTGGTCAGCCCGCCGCCTTCATCCAATGCCGCATCGTCGTCACCGAGCGGGCAAGCTGAGGCGCCGGGTGGATTTCCTCGCCGAAGGTCGCCGCTGCCCGCCATCCCCAGCGCGGATCGGCGAGGAAGGCGCGCGCCAGCGCCACCATGTCGGCTTGGCCCTCGGCAAGGATCGCCTCGGCCTGCTTCGGATCGTCGATCAGGCCGACGGCGCGCGTCGGGATGCCGGCGCCCTTGCGCACCGCTTCGGCCAGATGCACCTGGTAGCCGGGCCCCGACGGCAGCTGCTGCAGGGGTGAGTTGCCACCGCTCGAGCAGCAGAGATAAGCGATGCCCTCGGCCTTCAGCGCCTTGGCCACCGCGATGGCGTCCTCGACATCGAAGCCGCCTTCGACCCATTCCTTGACCGACAGACGCGTGCCGATCATGAGCCCGGGGACGGCTTTCCGCACCGCCCTGGCGATCTCGAGGACGAAACGCATGCGGTTTTCCGGCGAGCCGCCCCAGCGATCGGTGCGCTGGTTGGAGAGCGGCGACAGGAACTGGAAGATCAGGTAGCCGTGCGCGGCGTGCAGTTCGATGAAGTCGAAGCCGGCGCGCTCGGCGCGCCTCGCCGCGTCGGCGAAATGCTCGATGACCTGCAGGATCTCGTCTTCCTCCAGCGCGTGCGGCACCTGCCAGCCCTTGTCGTAGGCGATGGCCGACGCTGACACGATCGGCCAGGGATCCTCGTCGGCCGCGAGCGGGCCGCCGCCTTCCCACGGCTTGCGATTGGAGGCCTTGCGGCCGGCATGGGCAAGCTGGGTACCGAATTTCGTGCCGGGCGCGGCGACGCGTCTTGCCGCGTCCAGCGTGCGCCGGGCAGCGGCTTCGTTGTCGTCGGAATAGAGGCCGAGGCAGCCATGTGTGATGCGGCCGCGCCGCTCGACGTCGGTCATCTCGACGGTGACCATGCCGGCGCCGGACATGGCAAGGTTCATCCAATGGTAAAGATGCCAGTCGCTGGCAGAGCCATCCTCGGCCGAATACTGGCACATCGGCGCCACTGCGATGCGGTTGGGGAAGGTGAGTTCGCCGAGCGTGATCGGCTGGAAAAGCGATGAGGTCATGAAAAGAGCTCCGGCGGGGGATGCTGTTATTTAGGCGAGGGCACCGGCACGCACCAGATACGAGGCGGTGAAACCTGCTTCTGGCCCAATCGCTGGCCGGATTGCATGAGCGCCGGTTCGCGGTTACGCCTTGCCGCCGGTACAAGGAGTTCATCATGGAAGATCGCATTCGCATCCGCTCGGAAGAGGTGCTGTCCGACGACTGGGCGGTCCTGAAGAAGACGGTGCTCGATTATCGCCGACGCGACGGGCAGTGGGAGACGCAGATCCGCCAGACCTACGATCGCGGCGACGGCGCGGTGATCCTGCCCTTCGATCCGGCGCGCTCGACCGTGCTCCTGGTGCGGCAGTTCCGCTATCCGGCTTATGTCACCGGCCATCGCGAGCCGCTGATCGAGGCCTGCGCCGGCCTGCTCGACGAGAACGACCCGGAAACCTGCATCCGCAAGGAGGCGGAGGAAGAGCTCGGCTACCGGCTGAAGGACGTCGAGCGGCTGTTCGCGCCCTATATGAGCCCGGGCAGCGTGACGGAGCGGCTCTGGTTCTTCGTCGCGCGCTACACGCCGGCCGACCGCATCTCGGCCGGCGGCGGCGCGCCGGAAGAGGGCGAGGACATCGAGGTCCTGGAGATGACGCTCGATGATGCTCTCGCCGGCATCGCCGACGGGCGGATCGTCGATGCCAAGACGATCATCCTGATCCAGCACCTGAAACTGTACCCGATCGCGGCCTGAACGCCGCTGCCGGGCGCTCAAGCATTTTCGCGTCCGCACATGGGCGGTTGACGTTTGCGCCCGAAGCCCCGAAAAGCAACGGGCGCGGACGTGGCGGAACTGGTAGACGCAAGGGACTTAAAATCCCTCAGCCTATGGCTATCCGGGTTCGATTCCCGGCGTCCGCACCATATTGAAATTGTTAGCTTATTCGCATTCTACCGCTGCGGTAGGCTACCCTGACAAAAGGTGACGTGGGTAGCCGTATGGGTAGCCGGTCCCGATAAGAAAAGCCCGCCACCGAAGCAGCGGGCCATATTCCAACTCGGTTGGGATTTTAGGCTTCTAGCTGCCGTCGTTTGGCCCATTCCAGAAGCTCGAGTTGCCGATCTGCTGTCTGCCCCGCAATTCGCAGTAGCCTCCCTACGTCGCCGATCGCTTGGTTGACAAGGGCGTCTTGCCCCAAACCGGAAATGGGATCAATCGCCAGTTCGCAGACGCGGAGAATCGCACAGGCATCGTAAGCCCGATCGATGTCTGTTTCCGTGATCAGCGAATTGGCCGGTACGGCTGACAGTCTCGTGACCTTGGATTGCTCGCTCATGACTGTGCCTCGAAGATGCGCGGGCCGTAGTGCACGGTGAAACTGCTCTCTGGTGTAAACCCCCTGCATTTTCGACCGTCAATGTAAGACGTGAGGCGAAACCAGCGCTCGCCGTTCAGGTCACGCTCAGGCGCGCGCTCTACAAAGATCCTGTCGTGATCTTCGCCATCGATTGTTGCGTACCACCCATCGCCTTCGTATTTCGTTGTCGTACGAAAAGCCGCGATCAATAGCCCGCACTGCTTGTCGCCGTTGGTATTGAATATCCACCGGTAGATGTTCGGGTCGAGCGCTTCGGCTGCTGCCTTCAGTTCATCAACAGCCGCCTGGAAGCGCTCGTGCGGATCAGGCTGTGAGAGGCTGGACGAGGCAAACGCCGCTGTGGCGCCCGCTGTGGCCGGTACGGAGGCAATAGCGCCAAGCGCGGCGCGACGTGTAATCGTGGTCATGTGACTTCCTCTCAAAATGTTGAGGAAGCCAGGCAAACGCCTAGCGAATCTGTGACGGAGTGCTAAATCTGATTTGTGTCACTGCAGGCCCTGCAAGGCTTCCGGTGGCAAAGTGCCGGCCGATGGGGCGAACCGTCGGTCGGCGCGCCTAAAGTGTTCTCATTCGCTGAAATGGTCAAGCCGATCCTTGGGGGGATAAAACCGATGACAGAAGCGCTGCCTTACATCTCGATCATTTCCAGCCTGATCGCGGCCGGTCTTGGCATTCGCGCGGCCAGGATCGAGATCCGCAACTCGATGGACGATTTTATGAGCGACATCCAGCGCCAGGGACGATGGGCTGGCTATGCCGCTATCGCCGCTTGGGTCGCGGTCGTTGTGCAGGGCATAGACCGGCTGGTCGGATGATCTAGCAGCCTCACCAGCGCGCGTTCTCGCCGGCCGCTGTTCTACACCGGCGAAGCGTCCCGCGCGTCCTGGCGCCCGCCTGTGGCCGCGTGCCACCGCAACCAAGCCCGCTCCGCCTCCTGCCGATAACCGGCCGGCATCGGCTGCCAGTCGGCGGGCGGATTCTTCATGCACCATTTGGCGTCACGATAGCCCCAATGCTCGAGCCCGACCCTCTCGGAACCATCGAACCAGACCGACACGTTGAGCTTGGGAAAATGGAGCACCTTGGCTTGCCACCAAACCCGCTCGATATCGTATTCGCCGGCGCCCTCTTGCCAGCGTGTCCAGCCGCGGCCGGGCCGCTCTGTTAGCTCGCTGTCTCGCATTTGAGCCTCGGGCATATTAGCAATCGCTTGTATTTCGCCTCAAGCAGGATCATGATGGTTGCGCTTTCGGGGACTCTTTTTAGGGGAGGTTTTCCGATGCGACTGGTTCTCTTGATCCTTGCCGCCGTTGCAACGTTCTTCGTCTGGGACAATCTGGCGAACAAGGGCGCCTATATGGCTCAGATCACCCGCACCATTGAGCAGGCCGAGAACTTCCAAGGACTGGTCAGGGTCACCTGGAACTAGCTCCGCGGAAATGCAGCGGTCGGCACCGTGATCGAGGTATCGACGTCGTATCTGCAGACGCCCTTGGTGATGCGGATCTCATCCAGCCTGGAGTTGGCGTTGGTGACCCCGATGAACCGGCCAATCTCAAGAGCCTTCGTCGAATTGTTGATCGAGCTATCGGCCGGCGTGTAGGAGCCGAGCAACGTTCCATCGAGCCACGCCCGGATCTTACCCGACGAGTTTTTGGAGATGGCGACAAAGTGCCAGGTATCGAGCGAGATCGTGAGGTTGAGGAAATCGTGGGTCGTGCGCGAGCTGCCATTTGACGAGTAGTTGAAGGACAGCGCACTGGTCGCACCGCTGCTCTGGGTGTGATCAATGTCCCAGCCCCAATCGCCGAAGTCGCCATGACCGAAGAGCCAGCTGCCGCCGCCAACATTGCCATGCGGGTTGAACCAAAATTCGATCGTATATTGGTCCGAATTGCTGGAGGCCAGTTTCCAGTCGATGCTGTCGGGGATCGACACGTAATCGCCGCTGGTGTCGAGCACCAGGCAAGACGTCGAACTTGTGACAGCGGCCGTCGACGTGTCGATCTGCGCATTGCCGCCGAAAGTAATGGGGGAATGCGCAGACGGGCTCTCGTCCGTCGTGCTGGTCGCGCCGTTGGTGCCTTCGAAACCCAACAACAAAACGACATTCGCGAAATAGGGATCGCTGCCACCGCCACCGCCGGCGGAAGGGCGCCGAGCACCGAACCCGGCAAGTTGGTTGACCATCAGCATTATGCAGCCTCCCTCACCTCGTGGCGGAAAGGATTGATCCTCTCCCCGACCTCGTCCGGCCAGCGATGCAGCATCGTGGTCGAGACGCTGCCGCGTCGAACAACCGTCAGGTCGAGCCGTCCGCCGATCAGGTGTTGCCTGTCAGTGTTCGGATCGTCGGGATCGATCGGCACCGGAATGCGGCGGAAGAACTCGAAGATGTTCACCCCGTATCGGGACAGCCAAGTCTGCAAGGTCTCGTCCTTGTGCGGCGCCGGGATGCCGAAATCCCTCAGTGTCACCGCACGGCCGTCGCTGCCAAAGCCGAAGTACATCAAACCGGGATCGATCAAGGTCCGCGGCTCGCACCCGTCGAATGTCTGCCTGGTGTGAAACCGTCTATGCGTCGGGCCGGCTGTCTCAGAGATGCCTGCGATTAGCACATCGATGTGCGGTTCCTCAGGGGCACTGCCTAGCGCCTCCTCAAGGTCCATCATCATCCGGTCGAACCCGACCCTCTCGGCCGAATGAATGACCCCTGACGTGACGAAATTAGCCAGGGCAACATTGCCGCGGGTGGCAACGGCCAACGGCAGACGTTCCGACACAGCGACCTTTCGCTTGATCTCCAATAGCACGCCGGCGCGATCGTAGACGGCGCCATCAGTGAGCAAGATGCACGCGTCCGACGACACTGCCGAGAGGATTCCGGACATTTTCAAGCTCCCATGATTTCGGTGATGAACTGCGAAGCGTCGACGGTCAGACCGGCCAGCGTGCATTCCTCTTCGATCACTTCGGAAAGCGGAACCGGTACGACCGCGGCGCGAGGCAGATACCAGAGACGCAGAGAGACGCCGGCCAGGCCGGTAGCGACGAACATCATTTGCCAGCGGTCGTTGAAGCCGGAGTAATAATAATCGGTGGATGTCCTGCCATCCCATGTCGTCGTGCTCGCAACGACGTGCTGCACCTCTGACAGGTCGGAAACGCGGTAGATGTAAACGTCGTTTTTGCCGCTACCGGAATTTTGCTTGATGGCGACCTGATCAGACGCGACCTTCATGCGCTTCGACAGCATCGGATCGGTGTAGGGGAGCGCGCCGCTCAGGCTGTTCACCTTGGAGCGCAGCAGCGACGACAGATCGGGCGTATAGACATACACGCTACCGTTCGTGTCCTCGATGATGACGGAATCGCTCTCCTCGTCGTAGAAGCAGGCCCTGGCGCTGGCAGAGAAGACCGACAGCGTGACGGTTGATACCACCGGCCCGAAGGTATCCCACGAGATCACGGTGATGACCTTTGACCCGCCTGTGAAGACCCAGTCATCGACGGCATAGAGGCGCGAAGGGGAAGCGCTGAGCGTGCGGGTGCTGCGGGTGCTGATCGTTTCCTGCCAGACGATCGAATAGCCGGTGCCTGTGTTAGACAGGCAGGTGAGCGTCTGTCCTTCCTGGTTGAAGACGAACAGATAGTTGATGCCACCAAAGCTGATGTCATCCATGCAGCAATTCAGGATCGGTGCCGCCGGCCCCACGCCCGCGATGTCAGCTTCGAACGCTCCCGTTGCCGCGTCGAAGACCCTGATGCCGGGATTGAGCGCATAGCTCACCACCACTTTGTTGATGTCGGTGATGTGCACCGAATAGGCGTCGTGCGGCAGCGTATTGGTGGCGATCACCGTCCCTGCAGGTAGCCTCTCGATGTAAAGCGTAGTGCCTTCAGCATTGGCGAAGTAGTCACCATTGCTGTCTGTTTTCCACGGGCTGTTGCCGGCGCCGGTTGGTGTGACACTTGCCGTCGCCAAGCTCTGCGCCTTGGTGATCTCTGCCTCGATGTTCGGCACGCGGATGCCGAACTCGTCAAGCGGCAGATTCTTGATCACCGCATAGACGATGCCCGGCCATGCCGGCACCTGACCGGCACCACGGTCAGCCTCGATATCGGGATCCGGCTCCTGCGTATCTGTGCCGAGGTAGAGCTTGATCGAGGCGCCCTTGGCGACACCAATGCCGCGCCCGCCATTGTCGATCGCATCCTGCAGCGCCTCGAACGAGACGTTGAAGATCAGCTTGTCATCGGCCCAGATGCGGGTGATGCCGGAGGCTGGACCATTCCAGGCGAAGGCGACGGCGAACGTCGCGGTATAACTGTAGGTCGTCACCTCCGGGCCTAGCGCCTTGCCCTGCCTCTCGGTCTTGACGTGCTCGTCGACCTTGTCGCCCTTGAGCCAGATCACGGCGCCGGCGGTGCGAACCGCTCCATGCCAGCGGGTGAGCTGTTCGCCATAGCGAGACGTCTGTGCTTTCAGGCTCTCGGCGCGCGGCCCTTTGATCTTCTGCGGGAAGAAGTAGGCGATCGCCAGATTGATGCCGACGCCGACCGCAGTCGTGACGATGCTGCCAAGCAATCCGCCGCCAACGGCAGCACCAGCAAGAGGAGCGATGAAAGCCATTTTTCAGGCGGCCTCCTCGTCCAGCGGCGTTTCGCGTGGCACCGGACCCGGTTCGCCAGGCGCCGGGCCGTGGTCGAGCAGGGAGGCGTAATGGCAAGGATCTCGCCAGTACACGGAATCCAAACCGGCAACGCAGGCGCGGACAAAAGCCAGGTCGAATGATGGCCTCGACTTCCGATCCTCGGCGGAAAGCTGATGCATGGCCTGCAACTTTGCCGCGCTGGTCAAGCGAGCCTCCGGGCTCCAAGTCACATCGCCGCAAATCTCCACCAGAAGCGTGGCGTCGGCGAGGTCCAGAACGCTATCGATCTCGCGCCGCACCAGAGCGAGCCGCTCCGGCGACTGGTGATCGTGCAGGCCTACGCCGCGGTGCTCGCCGATCGTCGGGATGCGGTCGCCGCTTCTCATCGCTTACCGCCTTTCAGCAGGATCAGCGCGCGCTCTGAAATCCGGTCGTTTTCGGCCCCGTCGCCGCCGTCCTTTTTGCGGCCGCCACGCGCTATGAGCGCCTTCGCTGCAGCCAGGCGCGCCGAAGCCGGCGCCGATCGGTCGGAAGCTATTTCACGAAGCACGGTCAACGGGTCGACGCTGTCGACGTCGACGCCCGCAAGCGCCCGTTTCGATGCCGCGGCCCTGGTCGGACGTCCCCGTTTCGCCATTGAAATTCGCCTCAATTCGATTTTCTAGACTTCACTCGGCGCGCGCACGAAAAGTGTCCGTGACCCCGGGGCGGTCTGGGCACCCGTCGCAACTTTCGATTGTCGATGGCCCCCCCCTGGGTATGGTCGGCGACGGCTACCGCCAGCATCCTGATTGATTGCAGCCGTCGCCGTTGATCTCGATGTGCGGGGCGCGTCATTCGAGATCAATCCTTCACCGCGCGTATGCTTTCGCGCCGGTCGGCATAGCTGGCATTGTTGCGGCCGACGGAAGCAGCGAGCAGTCGGAAGACCTTGCTTGCGAGTTCGTCGAGTTGCTGATCTCTGGCGCTACCGATGGCCTGCAGGGCTGCGGTGTAAGCGATGCCATGAAGCCGGTGAGCCTCGTCCTCGTCCATAAGCAGCGGCAAGCCCTTGTTGGCGTCGGTCTCAGCGGCGTTGACCGCGCCGACAAGCAACCTACGTATCGACGCCGGCGAAGCGCCGGTCTCTGCGGCTACGCGGGCGATCTCCTGTTCGGCTTCAGTCATCGGGCTTGCCTTTCACGAATGCGTCCAGAGAAACGACGTATTCAGCGATCCCGCGCTCTTTGGCCTTCTGCCTCTGGCGCTCGCGGGCGGCCATGTGCTTGTTCCATTTCGCTTCGCCATAGAGCGCGATGCCGACCGCATTGACCTCCTCGGCATTGCGCGGCTGATGGCGGAGCGGGTTGCGAGTCTTGTCAGTCATCCTCGATCACCTTTCGCGTCTCGAGGATCCTGCCTTGTGCGTCGTGCCGGGTGACCGTCGTAATCTCGACCTTGCCAGACTTCTTTGCTTCGCCGTCGGTGACCCGTCGGCCGGCAGTGTCACGTTGAGCGAGTGGCGCCTCGGCAGTCTTGGCGCAGAGTGTCCATGTCGCCGGATTGTCGCCTGGCTCGACGCCTGCGGCAGCGTACCCATTGGCGTGCCAGAGCGAGCCGCGATGCGTGCTGAGGCTGCCGGCTGGATAGGCGATCTGCTTCTGCCACACGCCCATGTATTTCGAGCCGACTACGATGCCGGCCTCGAGATCAGCGACACGCCGCCTAAGTTCGGAGACCTCTTCATCCAGTACCTTCCCGTAGGATGTGGCCAGGCCCACGGCGAAAATGGCGGTTTCCTTCAAGGTGCCGTATTGGGCCTGACTGATACCGACGAAGCGCTCCGACGGGTTATCTCGTTTGTGTGCGGCGAGGAGCGTCGTGAATATCTCTGCGGCGCGCTTTTGCTCGGCCGCCGAGATTTCAACCCAGCGCTTGTCGCGTTTCGTGACTGGGCGTTTTTCAAGCGGCGGAGGCTCTACCTCCAGGCGATCGACCATGGTGTCAATGTTGGCTGGCCGGTCGGTAAGGCTGAGTTCTAGAAGATTCCATTCGTGGTGGTCGCGGCCGCCCCGCTCCACGATCGGATCCCAATCGATCCCCTGGAATTTTATCGAGCAGTGGCGCAGTTCGCCTTTTTGCAGCCGCTGCCAGCAGTCATCGGAGTCGATCCTGGCCTTGAAGCGCAGCGCAGCGTTCGAGGCGCTCAGTTCGATCACCTCGCCGACCTGGTGGCCCTCGTCGTGATCGATCAGCAGCTTTACCGGCAGCGTCCAGTGACCGCCGAGCGGCTCGACGATGTCGTTATAGTGATCGAGCCGGCCCGTTGTCGCGATGCCGGAAATGATGCGGCGCCCGCCACTGGCGAACTTGAACCGGGATATCTGCGTCGGGCTTGTCGTCGTCATCGCCAGTTTATGACGTGCGAAACGCGCATCGAAAATGGGTTTAAACGCGCAAAACGCGCATGGCGGTTATTCGGCGATGCCTAGGCGCCGGCGCAGCGCCGCGGCGTTGACCTTGTGTCGGCCGCCGATCTTCCGGCCAATGTCGTCATGCTCGCGAGCCAGCCGGCGAACCATGTCCTTGCTGATCGCAAACCGGATTGCAGCGGCGCCGGTGTCGAGCCATTGCTCGTCAGAGGCAGCAACCTGGCCCGCGCCGGAAAGCTCGCTCCTCAACCGCTCGACGGCCGCGGCGATGACGTCGAGCTCGGCCAGGGCGGCGGCGAGGTCGACGGTCATGTGCCCCTCGTCATGGCTGAATAGGCGTTGGCCTGGCTCTCTCGCGTAGACGCCAAGTCCTTCCTGTCCGGAGCCTCTTTTATCTGATCTCTGATGTTCCCTTCCTGATAAGCCGCTCTGTCGTAGGGCGGTACATACCGCTCTACCGTAGCGCGGTCGTTGCGCTCTACCGTAGAGCGGTCAAGCTCGTCTGATGTCCCTTTGATCTTGGCCGCTTTTGCCGCGAGACCATCCCTGAGTTGCTTGGGCATTCTCGGCAGCGGCTTTTGCGATGCTTCGAGGGTTTCGAAAGCCCACAGCAAATTCAGTCGATAGGCCACGCCGCGCTTGTTGCGTGTCACCTTGGCTTGGTCCTCTTCGCAAAGGCTGGATATCCGCCCGCGAGTAATGGCGGTCGAGGCACAGAGGGCCACCACAGCGCGGCGGACCTGGCTCTCGCTAGCAGCACCAGTGTACTGCGCGAGCGTTTTCTGGGACGGCCAAGCCACCATCGTTTCGGAGTCGGCATGCAGCATAAGCGCGACCGCGACTCGAAGCTGCAGCGGGCTATGCTTGTGGTCGTGAGAGAGGTTAACCGCGACCTGCCAGTCGAATTTCGAAAGGTCGACTAGTTCCTTCTCCCAAGGCAGGCGCTTCCGTTCAGGCTTGGCCACCGGCGCCACCGCTTGCAATCGTTTCGCATGCGGAATAATCTGCCGGGATCGAGAGCAAGCCCTGCACTCTGAAAACCCCGGAGACCCGGCCGTCCGCACTACGGTCGGGTTTTCGCATGTTAGGAGGTCGCATCGGCGTCTCCCGCCCGGATCTTGTTGGCAAGCGCGATTGCAGCGCAGGCGCCTTGCGGGCCTACTTCAGGAAAGCGTGCGCGAATTTCGACGACTGCCGGGCGAGGGCGTTGCGAGCGCGGCGTCTCGATCAGCCAACGCGCGATCATCTGGGTTTGAAAGTCGGGTTCTAGGTCGGTCTGTTCCATTATGCCGCCCTCCGAACAAACTTGGACGCCAGATGTCGGCAGAAGTCGGCGCGTGGGTATTTCACCAGTTTCGCGGTGAGTCGGACGAACTCTGGCCCGCTTCCCCGGTTGCGGTGTTTCTTGATCGCGGATGGCTTCACGCCCTGAATAGCGGCAAGGTCTTCCGGATCGAAAAAGGCGGGGAGAGTGGTGTCGGTCGCGAGAGCTTCATAGAGATCCGCGCCATTAAGACCGGAGGCTGCCCAGAAGCTTAGCCGGACATTGAATGCCTTGGCCGTGTCTGTCTGTTCCATTTCGTCACCCTTGGTTTGTTTCGGGTGACAGTGAATTTACTCATGGATCTAGGACGCGCCACCAAAACTAGGTCCGCGAAAGTCCGGAGATGCGCGGACTTTTTATCGGACGGGCTGGAATTCGGGATCGTTTCCTTCTCGCTTGGCCCAAGCTGACGCTGCTAACTCAGCAAACAAATCTGGGTTGTTCTCTTGGATGACCTGCACTGCTTTCAAGGCCTCAAAAAAAACTGTTCGGCGAATACCAAACTTCTTTTGTGCTGCGTTCAAAACCGCTTCCCGGTTTTCATCAAAAATACAGCAATGCGTATGGACATAGTTGCGCAATTCATAGTTTGGTTTGTCTTTCGGTTTTCTCGACCGCTTTATGACTAGCTTCGCGCCCGTCAAGGACGTCTTGACGTCGGGGTCTATGTGATCTGCCAGGAGCGCCAAAAAGGTTTCGCTCGGTGATCCTGATCTCAGCACTTCGGCGATGGCTCGCAAGCCACCTGCGGCGACGTCATTGCCGTATCGCAGGTCATTAAAACACAGGAAATCGCGGTCCTCAGTCACCGTCCGAATTCCTTTACCTCGGCCGCTGGCTTCTGCAGCACGTTCATGGCGTCGGCAGCACGTTGGGCTCCTCGTCGGCCAAGGCTCTCTGCCTTCGAGACATAGCGATTGGTCATCGCCAGCGACCTCCAGCCGAAGGCCTCGCGAAGCTCATGCGCCTCGGCGCCGGAAACAGCCGCCCAAGTCGCCGCGGTGTGGCGAAGGCCATGCGGCGTGATTTGATCGATGCCGGCTGCCTTGCAGACCGAATGCAGGACTTCTCGCAGCCGCTTGTAGGAAACCGGCTGCGAGCCTTTGCGACCGGAGAAGACGAAGCCAAGGCGATGTTTCTGCCGATCAATGATGGTGGCGGCATCGGTCGAAAGCGCCCGCACGGAAGCCCCGCTCTTTGTGTCAGGAAGGCGCGCAACCAGCTTGGGAAGGTCGACCATGTCCCATGTCAGCAAGCGGGCCTCGCTGACACGCCAACCGGAAACGGTCAGGTAGCGGATCAAGTCACCGCATTCGTTCTCGACGTCGGCCAGGACCTTCAAGAATTGTGGAAGGTCTCGCTCGTCCAGCCAGTCATCTCGAGCCGTTTCCGTGTTCTTCTTGATGCCGACACAAGGGTTATCCTTCCTCCACCCAAGCTCGATCGCTCGGCCCATCATTACCGAGAGCACGGCAAGCGAACGGTTCGCGTCGGTCGGGTTAGCGCGCTTCCTGCGATGGAAGTCCCGCACCATCTCGGCGGTGATGTCAGCAACTCGCTTGCCCTTGAAATAGGGCAGGATGTTCCGCCTAATGCGTCCGCGGTAGTCCTTGCGGGTTTCGGGCTTCTTTGCCGAGATGTGCGACTTCTCGAAGTCGTCGACGAGATCTTCAAAAGGCGGTTGGGCCTTCTTAGCTGCCTTTGCGGCCGCAGGGTCGTCGCCTACCTCAATCGCCTGGAGGATCGCTAGGGCTTCCGCCTTGGCCTTCTCGGCAGGGAAGATAGAGAAATCGCCGATGATGATCTTGCGGCGTTTGCGCTTGCCGTCACGCATCGGCAGTTCCTGAAATACCAGCCATGTTTTGGACGCCTTGCCGTCGGCCTTTCGACGGAGCCGAAGCGCAAAACCAGCGAGCTTGCTGTCTCGGATAATCAGCTCGTCGCGGTCGGCCGGCAGGAGGGCCGATTTGACGTAGTTGTCGGAAAGGATCGGCATGACGGTTCCCTCTCTTTGGGTAGCCGTGCGGGTAGCCGCGACGTGTCTACGCTTGTCACCTTAAGGGAACAAACAGGAGCCGTAAACCCTCGATCTTTCCTTTAGTCACAAGGTTTTCAGCGCATATGGATACCCAAGGGTGGACGGGCAGGAATTGACTTAAAATCCCTCGATCCCTGATCGTACGGGTTCGATTCCCGTCGTCCGCACCACATTGAGTCAGCCGCGCCAACGCGCGCCTTAGCCGTTCCAGACAATTTTAAGCATCTTCGGACCTTCTGCGCCGTGTATTGGGCCTTCGGTCGCCCTTGCGTGCTCGCGAGCAATATAACATCCTGCTCCCGTGTGTTATGGGGGAACGCCTTGTTTGCAGACTACTACGAGCTTCTAGAAATCAGTCCGCGAGCCAATTTAGAAACGATCGAGCGGATATTCCGTTATTTTGCCATGCGTTACCATCCCGACAATCAGGACTCCGGGGATGAAGCACGCTTCAGCGAAATCGTGGAGGCCCACAACACGCTGAAGGATCCGGTCAAGCGCGCGCAATACGACATTCAGTATAGAGACAATCTGAACGTTCGCCGCGAGCTGACCGAGGAGGCGAGCAACACCAAAGGTCTCGAACGCGACGTCGTCATTCAGGCCAAGCTGCTTGCGCTTCTTTATGTAAAACGCCGCCAGGACGTCAACAATCCCGGCATTGGCGATGAAGAACTCGAACGCTTGTCAGGCTGCCCGCGCGAACATCTGGATTTTCATCTCTGGTATCTGAAGGCCAAGGGCTGGATAGCAAGGATCGAAAACGGGATGTTCGCCATCACCGTGGAGGGCATCGATCGCGCGAACTCCGAATATCCTCGTAAGGCCACTGTGACCAGACTACTGGATCATGCTCATTAAACCGCTTGGCTGCTGATGGCCGGTATGGGCAACTACCTGCTGTTTCGGTGAAAAATGGCTCGGTGCCGGAACTCAGAGCGGCGGGCCAGCGGGTCCTCTGGACAATGAGCCGGACAGGGCTTTGGGACAGACATCCGGCTAGGCCAAAAAACGGCGATCGACAAAACTTGTTCCCGCGCCGTTTCCAAATATTAGCGCCAGCTTGACTAAGCCCTCGCTCGCGCCAGAATTCTTGCCATTGCGGGCCGATATAGTGCGCCACACAACTCACCAATGTCAGAATGACTTAGGCGGCACGTACAGGCAGATCGTGCTGTCAGGGTTGCCAGAAGGAAATTCACGATGCCGGCCTGCCGTTGCTTTTTGGGCATGGCACCAATGGAAACGCATGTCCTGTGACTGACGCACCCTGCTATCGCCGTAAGGCAGCGACTGGCCGGACGGCAGCGTGAAGCCCTTGCTTGTTTCGCGAACCGCGCCATCGGCCATCGGCTCGCAATGCACGTCGTGGCAGCACTGTTTTTCATACCAGCTGTCATGTGCCAATGCCAACGGCATTCCGAAAGCGCAAGCTGCGGCGATGACAGCGCCCAACCCAGACGCGCCGACGCATCCCCTCAATGGCCAGATCATCAATTACATTAGGCTTTTCTGATATGATGGCGCAAGCGCTGCCGGGGAGCGGCGCGTAGAGCCACGACAGCGCCCGTTTTCGTCGATCCTGCAAAGCGTAATGGCCCGCCGCCAGGGCAAGCAGCGGGCCTTTTGACACAGGAATCGCCGGATTGGAGTGGGTCAACGGACATCCGGCTTAGGGCCAAAAACGGCGGATGTTAGAATTTGTTCCGCAGCAGATTCACGGCCGGCTTTGGTGCCGGTCATCCAAGGCATTCCGGCAGAGCGTAGCGGTCATACTCCACCCTTGCGTCCCTCCTCCATTTGATTGTGTTCCTCCTATTTTAGCGGGCGCGTATGCTTCTCCTCAGCCGGCGCCGCCCTTCGATGCACCAACGCCGGTCAGGCTCGGCACTTGCTGGCCTACCCCGCCACATGCCGAGCCGTCCCTTCCGCCGCGGAAATGCTTCCGGAGCATTTGTCCTCTCTACAAGTCGGAACGCCGCATTGGATCAGAGTCCTAAGTGGGGCGATTTTGCGCGATCGCTCGCTGGCTCCGCGGGAATGCCGTTGACTGGCGCGATCGCGGAATTTCGCTCTCTGACGGCATCGCTAGGGTTTGTCTCGCGGCGGACTTGATCCGCCAAGGCCGGCGTCTATCAGGTCCCACCCATTCCCCCGCCCCCTGCGGGCGCCGGCCACACGTTTTCCGCCAGCCCAGATCTTTCCGCGATAGCGCTGCGGCGTTTCGCCAAAGCGGCGACGGAATCAACGGTTGAAATAGGAAATGTCGCTGAAGCCGCTGGCCGATCAGAACTTGTAGCGCAGGTTCACCCCCACCGTGTGGAGCTTGACGTCCTGATCACGGTCGTCCGGGATATCGAAGTGTTCCGAACCGAAGTCATAGTAGCGGTATTGGGCGCCAACCACGAACTTGTCCGTCAGCGCGTAGTCGACGCCGGCGCCGAGCGTCCAGCCGACGTCCGTGCGCGTGTCGGCACCGCTGTCGCGTGACGCTTCGATGCCGGCAAAGGCGACACCGCCAATGCCGTAGACCAGCACGCGATCCATGGCGTAGCCGGCGAGCGCGTCGACGGAGCCAAACCATTTCACGTCGGCGCCGGCCGAGTCCCCGGCGCCCAGATCGGCGGCGCCGCCGATCGAGGAATAGTTGAGGTCGGCCTGCGCCCCGAGAACCGCCTGGTCGAACTGCCAGAGGCCGGCGACGTGGCCGCCGATGAACCCGCCATCGAGATCGGGCGAGGCGGAAAATGGCGCGCCACCGGTCGAGCTCATGTCGGAGCGGCCCCAGCCGTAGCCGCCCTGCAGGCCGGCATAGTAGCCGGTCCAGTCGAAGCCGGGCGCGGTCATCGGCAGTTCGGCGATGGAATCGGCGGCGCTGGCAGGCGCTGCCAGCGCGATCAGGAAACCGGCACTTGCGATCGTCAGGCGGCGCATCAGGCTCCCGAACGTCGATTTCGAAACAGTGCTTCCGCCTGAGCCTAACCCGATTTGCTGCAAAACGTAACCAAGTTTCCGTTGGTTGCGTAAACGACCATTACTTGTCCCGCCCGGAACGGTCGCCAAACCCGCATTGCGATGCGGACTTCGCCATGCAAGATCGGCCATCGTCATGGAGGAATGCCGATGCGCGCGTCGTGTCGTCTGGTGGTCTGTCTCGCGATGCTCCTGCTTGCCTGCGGGCTGGCCGCGGCGCAGCCGCTGGCGCTTGCCGTCGCGGCGGCGACGGTGGTGCGTGACCCGGCACCCGGACAGGACGCCCTCGACCTCAAACTGACGCCGGACAGCGCGAAGGCTTTCGCGGCCTTCACTGTGGCCAATGTCGGCAGGACCATCGATCTCAGCGTCGACGGCGCCGTCGTGATGTCGCCGAGGCTGCTGGAACCGATCCTCGGGGGCGAGATCATGGTCGGCGGCAGATTCTCGCGTAACGAACTCCGACGCCTCGCGGAACGGATATCGTCGGGAAGCGGGAAAGTGACGGTCGACGCCAGGGCCGAGTAACAATCTAGCGATCCACAGTTCGTCGCTGGTCAAGACACCGCCGGCTTGGCACAGTCGGGCAAACAGGAGTCTGTCATGGCCAAGAAGCCGTCCGCCAATGCGACGAAACCCAAACCCTGGACCGAGACGGCGACGCTTCTGGTCGATGTCGCCATGGGCCGCAAGCCGGCCGACCTCGTCATCCGCAACGGCCGCTGGGTGAATGTCCATTCCGGCGAGATCATCGCCGGCACCGACATCGCCATCGCCGGCGGGCGCTTCGCCTATTGCGGGCCGAATGCCGGCCACGCCATCGGGCAGGGCACCAAGGTGGTCGATGCCGGCGGGCGCTATCTGGTGCCCGGCCTTTGCGACGCGCACATGCATGTCGAGAGCGGCATGGTGACGGTCACCGAGTTCTGCCGCGCCGTGATCCCGCACGGCACCACCTCGATGTTCATCGACCCGCACGAGATTGCCAATGTGCTTGGCCTTGCCGGCGTGCGGCTGATGCATGACGAGGCGGTCGCCATGCCGATCAACGTGCATGTGCAGATGCCGTCCTGCGTGCCTTCGGCGCCGGGGCTGGAACATGCCGGCGCCGAGCTGACGGTCGCCGATGTCGCCGAGGCGATGGGCTGGGAGAACATCATCGGGCTCGGCGAAGTGATGAACTTTCCCGGCGTCGCCGCCAACGACCCGGTGATGTCGGGCGAGATCGCCGCCACTGTGAAGGCTGGCAAGACGGTCGGCGGGCACTATGCCTCGCGTGACCTCGGCCTGCCGTTCCACGGTTATGTCGCCGGCGGTCCGGAGGACGACCATGAAGGGACGCGCGCCGAGGACGCGATCGCGCGGGTGCGCCAGGGCATGAAGGCGATGCTGAGGCTCGGCTCTGCCTGGTACGACGTCGCCTCGCAGATCAAGGCGGTAACGGAAAGCGGGCTCGATCCGCGCAATTTCATCCTGTGCACTGACGACAGCCATTCCGGCACGTTGGTGCATGAGGGCCATATGGACCGGGTGGTCCGGCACGCCATCAGCCAAGGCCTGAAGCCGATCACGGCGATCCAGATGGCGACGCTCAACACCGCCCAGCATTTCAGGCTGGAGCGTGAGATCGGCTCGATCGCGCCGGGGCGGCTTGCCGATCTGCTGATCGTCTCGGATCTGGCGGCGATGACCATCGACGAGGTCTATGCGCGTGGCGTCAGGCTGGCCAAGGGTGGCAAGCTCGATATCGACATTCCGGCCTATGACTATCCGAAGACGGCCAAGAACACGGTCAAGCTCGGCAAGAAGCTCAAGGCGGCGAATTTCGACGTGGCGGCGCCGAAGGGCGCCAATGAAGTGCGGGTGCGCGTCATCGGCGTGATCGAAAACCAGGCGCCGACGCGGGCGCTGGAGGCCGATCTGCCTGTCGAGGACGGGCTGGTGGCCATGGACCGGCGCAACGATGTCTGCCAGATCGCGTTGGTCGAGCGCCACAGGGGCACGGGCGGCGTCACCAACGCCTTCGTCTCCGGCTTCGGCTACATGCAGGACTGCGCGATGGCCTCCAGTGTCGCGCATGACGCGCATCACATCATCGTCGTCGGCACCAACAAGCAGGACATGGCGCTGGCCGTCAACCGGCTGGGCGAGGTCGGCGGCGGCGTCGTGCTCTACTCCAAGGGCAAGGAGCTGGCGCTGGTCGAAATGCCGATCGCCGGGCTGATGTCGGACGAACGCGCCGAGATCGTCGCTGCCAAGGCGGAGAAGCTCACCGAAGCGATGCGCAAGATGGGCTGTTCGCTCAACAACGCCTACATGCAGCACTCGCTGCTGGCGCTGGTGGTCATTCCGGAACTCAGGATCTCTGATGTCGGTCTGATCGACGTGACGACGTTCCAGAAGGTCGATCTCTTCGTGTGAGCGCGTCGCCGCTCGCTGTCATTCACCGCCGGTGGCGATGGTCAGCACCTTGAACGGCGTGGTGATGACGATTTCGGCGACCGATCCCACAGCCTTGCCGATACCTTGGCCAATATTGTCAAACTCGGCCGAGTTGGGTTCGTTCGATCGCAGGGCAGCTGGTGTGCGTAGCCGGTCGCCGAGCAACTGCACCAGGATTGGATTGTCGGCGAACTTGGCATGGTTCAGGCGGTCACCGCCCTTGGTGTTGGTCAGATCCGCCACGACCACGCCATAGCTGGCAAGGTCGGCGGCGTTGCCGTAGTCGCCGACGCGCGGCTTGTCGCCGGAGATCAGGGAAGACAGCTTCAGCGCCCGATCATCGCCCGAGAGCAGGATGGCGAAGGGCTTGTCGGGCTTGCCGTAGCGGATCATCTGTTTCTTGAACACGTCGACATCGATGTCGGGCGAGGCCAGGATGACGTAGCCAAGCTTGCCGCCCAGATCGCGGTCGCCGGTGATGGCGAGTTGGCGCAGGGCCTCCATCGTCAGCCAGGTTCCCATCGAATGGGCGATGATGTCGATGCTCTTCACTCGCGTCTTGGCAAGCATCCTCAGTGTCGCCTCGAGGTCGTCGCGCGCTGCGGTCGAGCTGTCCTTGTCATAGATGTAGCCGGAAGTCTTGCCGCTCGACGCCCACGAGAACAACACCGGCGTGCCCGGATATTTCGTGTCGTGGGCAATCTGCGTCAACCGGTAGACGCCGTCGTCGAAACCGTTGTTGAAGCCGTGCACGAACACGAGGGCGCGGTCGCCACTTATGGCGATGTTGGCGCCGACCGCCTTGGCGAATTGCGGCGCCCCCTCGTAGTGGACGACTTCCGTGGCGGTGAACTGCTTGGCCGGGTTGCTGTCGGCCGAACCCCTGGCGCGCTCGATGGCGCCCGGCTGGTGGACCTTGGGAACGGTGACGTCGACGCGGGCGTAGCCGGTGGTCAGCGATCGATCGCCGTCGAACACCTGCCTTGGATCTTTCGTCGCCTTCTGGCGGGTGGTGGCGACGAAGATCTCGTGCGTCGCGGCAATGTCGGAGGCCGGCACGGTGACCGTCGTCTTGTTGAGCAAGTCATGCGTGTTCCGACCGGCGCAGCCCGCTACGAGCAGCGCCAAGGCAGCGACGAGAATAGTGTTCGAACGCACAATCACGCGGCTCTCGCGAAGCACGACGTCGATCACGCGACGTCATTTGATATTCGATAAGGCCACGGCACGGCCCGGTCCAGTTCAAAATTGACCGATGTCGGGGCAATCCTGACCGGACGGCCCCACATTCACTGCCCGAGCTGGCTGATGCGGTCGGTTACCGTCTGGTCGCTGGCGAAGCCGTCATCCTCGCGCAGCCGCTGGCCGATCATCTTCACCAGCACCGGATTGTCGGCGAACTTGGTGTGGTTGAAGCTGTCCGATCCCTTTGCACTGGAGAGGTCGACGACCGTCACGCCATAGGTGGCAAGGTCGGCCGCGTCCTTGTAGTCGCCGACGCGTGGGCGCGAGCCGGCGATCAGGCCGGAAAGCCGCAGCGCGCGGTCGTCGTCGGACAGGAGCAGGATGAAGGGCTTGTCCGGCTTGCCGTAGCGGCGCATCTGGCTCTTGAAGACATCGACGTCGATGTCGGGCGAGGCCAGCACCACGTCGCCGAGCTTGCCGCCGAGGTCGCGGTCGCCGGTGATGGCGAGCTGGCGCAGCGTTTCCATGGTCACCCAGGTCCCCATCGAATGGGCGACGATGTCGATGCGCCGCGCGCCGGTCTGTGCGAGCATGCGTAGCGTCACCTCCAGCTGGTCGCGGGCGGCGCTGGCGCTTTCCTTGTCATAGACATAGTCGGTGGTCTTGGCGCCCGAGGCCCAGGAGAACAGCACAGGCGTGCCCGGATAGCCGGAATCGTGGACGATCTGCGTCAGGCGGTAGACCGCGTCGTCGAAGCCGGTGTTGTAGCCGTGGACGAAGACCATGACACGGCCGCCGCGCGCGGCAATGTCGGCGTTGAGCGCGCTGGCGAATTTGGGCTGCGTGTCGTAGCCGACCAGCTCGGAGGCCATGAAATATTTGGTGGGATCATCCGACTTGCCGCGCGAGCGCCGTTCGATCTGGCCGGTCTCGTGGACCGGCGGGACCGTGACGTTGACGCGGGCATAGTTCAGCGTCGCCGAGCGCTCGCCGTCGAAGACCTTGTTCGGATCGTCGGAGCGCTTGCGCGTCGTGGCGATGAAGATCGAGTGGTTGCCGGCGATTTCCGTCACCGGCGTCGCCATGACGGCGCTGCCGAGGATCTCCTCGGTTTTGCGGCCGCCGCAGCCGGCCACCAGCAATGCAAGCGCAAGAATGCAAATCGTCTTCAAAGGCACGTCAAAACTTCCAATCAGGCCCCAAAAGGCCATCCACCCTCCGCGACATCTCCCGGACAGCCGAAGTGCGGCGGAAGTAAGTCGTGTCCAGCCGAAATGTGATCAGCGCCCGGCGACGGCCATCGCACTGTTGCGCGAAAGCCAGAACGGCGGCAGGAAGGCGGGGATGTTGGAGAAGGGCAGCACCTCCGGCTTCAGCCGGATGCCGAGCACATCGCCCATGAAGGCGCGGCGCGCCTCGATGCGGCGCCATGCTTCGGGATAGCGCGCGGCGATCTCCTCGCGCAGCGGCGCGTCGGCGAGCGCGATGCCGTCCTCGATGTTGGTGGTGAAATAGTCGGTGCCGGTCGCCGGGATGATGTCGACCTGCAGCGCCATCCCCGATTTCAGTTCGATGTCGGAACCGGAAAACACCGGCGAATGCATCCATTCGTCGATATGGATGAGATGGCCGGGATTGAGCGAGACGCCGAAGAACGGATCGCCGATGCGCTCATGCACCGCCTTCCACAGCGCGCCGCCGGCGACACCGATGCCGATGGTCTCGTACCAGTCGACGGCAGCGGAAAAATAAGGCGCCACCAGCCTTTCGATGTAATCGCTTATGCCTTGCGGCAGCTCGGCGGCGCTCTCGACCAGGAATCCGGCGCGGGCGTTGAGCGACCCCTGGATGCCATAGGCCATGGTGATCGGGTCGCCGCGCTTGATGACGTCGAGACGGGGGCTGGGCAGCCCATAGGGCGCGCGCCTGCCTGCGGACAGCATCGGGTGGCAGCATTGCGGCAGGCCGTTGATGCCCATCAGCCGCGCCGCCTGCAGTTCGGTCATGCCGGGCTCGATGCCGTGGAGCACGTTGCGCAGGCCCTGCGAGGAGAAGGTCGCGGCGAATTCGAAGGCTGCAAGCTGATCGGCCTCGTTGATCGCGCGCAGGCCGTCGGCAGGGTTCATCAGGAGATCGGCAGCATTCCGGACCGCGCCGTTGGCGCCGGCAAGCGCGCGCAACGTGTCGGCGATGAAGGAGGGCAGGTCGAGCGTCGCCTCGCCAAAGCCGGCATCGCCGGCGCCGAACGACTTCCAGCCTATGGCGCCGATCCGGTGGCCGGACCTCAGCCCGCAAGCGGTCAGGATGTCCGGCAGCGCGTCGGAACGGTCGCGCGGCTGCGCCGGCAGCGAAAAGGTCTGGTAGAGGACGCGTTCGTAGGGTCCGTGGCAGAGTTCGGCATAGCCCCAGCCCTCATTGCCGACCAGCAGTTTTGCTTCCCTGCCGGGAACGATGACCAGCAGCGTCTCCTCGAAACGGGGGTCGTAGCCTGAGAGATAGGCGACGTTGGCGGCGTGCTCGCGGTCACCGTAGACGACGAAGGCATCAAGGCCGGCCTTCGCGCCCCGCGCCACCAAGGCTTCGATGCGCGCCTCGTAAGTGGCGCGTGGAATGAGCGGCATCACCGTCGGCTCGCCGAATTCGGGCAGCGATACGGTTTTCAGGGCAACCGACGCGACAGGCATGAACAAACGCCTCCAAGTGCTTGCAAATACCGGGAATGCCCGTAGCGGGGCTGATGGCCGGCGGACAATGGCCTTGCGGGGCCGGATGTGCAATAGGCTTAGATCAACCTGCCCAGCGCGCTTTGGGACGATCTTGCCATGAACAGTTTCTCTTCTCGCGTTGCCACCGCCGCCGCCGCCATTCGCCAGATCTTCCCGGAAACGCCGCTGCAGGAAAACGACTATCTGTCGAAGAAGACCGGCGCGCGGGTGCTCCTGAAACGCGAAGACCTGACGCCGGTGCGCTCCTACAAGATCCGCGGCGCCTTCAATTTCTTCCGCAAGACGCTTGCCGCCGGCAACAATGCCGAGCTGTTCGTCTGCGCCTCTGCCGGCAATCACGCGCAGGGCTTCGCCTTCGTCTGCCGCCATTTCGGCAAGAAGGGCGTGGTCTTCATGCCGGTGACCACGCCCCAGCAGAAGATCGACAAGACGCGGCTGTTCGGCGGCGACTTCGTCGAGATCAGGCTGATCGGCGATTTCTTCGACGATTGCTACCGCGCCGCCTTCGAATTCGTGGAAAGCGCCGGCGCGCATATGGTGCCGCCCTTCGACCACAAGGACATCATCGAAGGACAGGCGACCGTCGCCTATGAGATCGCGGACCAGATGCCTGGCGCGCGCATGCCCGACATTGTCATGCTGCCGGTCGGCGGCGGTGGGCTCGCCGCCGGCGTGACGCACTACTTCGCCGACCAGCACCGCGAGGCGCGTTTTGTCTTTTGCGAGCCGGCGGGCGCGCCGAGCCTCAGCGAGAGCCTCACCACCGGCAAGCGGATCAAGCTCTCCAAGGTCGACAATTTTGTCGACGGCGCGGCGGTGGCCGAGATCGGCCGCGAGCCGCTGCGGCATCTGAGAGAATTCCCCGCCGACGCGGTGCGCCTGATCCCGGAAAACAGGCTCTGCGCGACGATGATCGAGATGCTCAACGTCGAAGGCGTGGTGCTGGAGCCCGCCGGCGCGCTGGCCATCGATGCGCTCAAGGATTTTTCGCGCAAGGAGATCAGGGGCAAGACCATTGTCGCGGTGGTTTCGGGTGGCAATTTTGACTTCGAGCGTCTGCCCGATGTGAAGGAGCGGGCGCTGCGCTTCGAGGGACTGAAGAAGTATTTCATCATCCGCTTTCCGCAGCGGCCCGGCGCCTTGCGCGACTTCCTCGAAATGCTGGGGCCGGACGACGACATTGCCCGCTTCGAATATCTGAAGAAATCGGCGCGCAATTTCGGCTCGGTGCTGATCGGCATCGAGACCAAGGACCGGCGCAATTTCGATCTGCTGAAAGCGAATTTCGACGCCGAGGGCGTGCAGTACCAGGACATCACCGACAATGAGACGCTGGCCGGGTTCATCATATGAGCGGGAAAGGGGCCGTCTTCGTCGCGCTGTTTTCCGGCATCAATGTCGGCGGCAACCGCATCGTCAAGATGGCGGAGCTGCGGAGCTTCTTCGAGGAACTCGGCTTTTCCGATGTGGCCAGCTATGTGCAGAGCGGCAACGTCGTGTTCCGGTCAGGAAGGGGCGACGCGGCCGGCTTGACGAAAAGGCTGGAGGCCGCCTTCGAGAAGCAATGGGGGTTCCATTCGCGCATCATGGTGCGCGATGCCGGCTGGTTCGAGCGGCTGGTGAAGGAAAATCCCTATCCGGAGGTCTCCGACGATCCGACCAGGCTGCACGCCTATGTGCTGGAGCGGGAGCCGACCGTCGAGGAGGTGGCGCGGCTTGCCGAAAAATGCGCCGGTCCGGAACGCTTCGAGGTCAAAGGCGACGTGCTTTACCTGCATGCGCCGGACGGGCTCGGCAAATCGGTGTTCGCCAATCTCATTTCACGCACCCTGAAAGTGCCGGGCACCGCGCGCAACTGGCGTTCGGTGCTGGCGCTGCTCGAGATGGCGGACAAGGCGAGTGCTTGATGCCTCGGCTTAGGCGGCCTTCTGCCAGTCGAAGGCCAGTTCCTCGCGGAAGGCAAAGCGCTTGATGTGGTCGGCGACGACCGTTTCCAGCCTTTCGAGCGAGGTCGCATCGTCGGCAGCCACGGCGATGTGCAGTGCCTTGGCGTCGGCCTCCAGAACCGTGCGTCCCAGCGACGTCAGGTCGATGGCGCCGTGGTTCGGGTCGAACTCGACCGGAAACTTGTGCGCCCAGTGCTTGCAGAGTTGCTGCAGGTAGCGGCTGGCATGTTCGGTGGCGACATCGGCGCGGCTGGTCGGCATGGATGAATTTCTCCCGGCGGGTCAACAAAACGCCAGCCTCGTGAAGCTGGCGTCATGAGCGCATAGATAGGAGCCGTCTGGCGAAGCGCCATAGCTTGGCGGTAAAATCGCCGTGCGATTGGTGAAACGCCTACCAGCTGCCGGTGTTCGGCATCGATGCCCAGGGTTCCGCCTTGGCCTTGGCCGGGCCTTTCTGCAGCAGCTCGATCGAGATGCCGTCCGGCGAGCGGATGAAGGCCATGTTGCCGTCGCGCGGCGGCCGGTTGATGGTGACGCCACTGTCCATCAGATGCTGGCAGGTGGCATAGATGTCGTCGACCTCATAGGCGAGGTGGCCGAAATTGCGGCCGCCCTTGTAGTCCTCCGGGTCCCAATTGTAGGTCAATTCGACCAGCGGCGCCTTCTCCGCGACGCCGCTCTTCTCGTCTTGCGAGGCGGCAAGGAAGATCAGCGTGTAGCGCCCTTGCTCATTCTCGTAGCGGCGCACTTCCTTCAAGCCGAGCTTGTTGCAGTAGAAGTCGAGCGAGGCATCGATGTTGGCGATGCGTACCATGGTGTGCAGATAGCGCATGGGACTTTTCTCCGGGCGTTGCGTTGCGGCGGAACATAGGGGCGACCTGGCCAAAGGGCAATCGGCGGAACGCCAGGGCAAAGGCGCGAATCCGATGCCCCAAGGTGGAGACGGAGGGGCCGGTGGCTCGATTTGAGACGCCATGGCGGCTGCTACGACCGCGCCGGCAAACGACAAATGAGGTATTCCAGTGTTCAACGGTGAAAAAAGGCACGTCAGGTCTTGCACACACCGGAAGCCGCGGTGTTAATCTGATGTCAAGAATCAGTTGCGGTTGTGTTGAAAAAAGGGGGCATTCTTATGGGGGAAAAGGCCTCTTTTACGGGGCGGGACGGAAGCCTTGACGGCGCCTTGAAGCGCGACAGCGGCGGCGAAGGTGCCGACCTTGTCGAAATCGCCGGCGCGATCAAATGGTTCGACGTGGCCAAGGGCTACGGTTTCATTCTTCCGGACGATGGTGTCTCCGGCGATATCCTCCTCCATGTGACTTGCCTTCGAAAGGACGGGTTCCAGACTGCGCTGGAAGGCGCTCGCGTCGTTTGCCTGGTCAAGCAGGGCGAGCGCGGCCTGCAGGCCTTCCGCGTTCTTTCCATGGATGCCAGCACCGCGGTCCACCCGGCCGAGATGCAGGAGCAGCGCACCCATGTCGCCGTGACGCCGGAGAGCGGGCTCGAGCGGGCGCTGGTGAAGTGGTTCAACCGCACCAAGGGATTCGGCTTCCTGACCCGGGGCGAGGGCACCGAGGATATTTTCGTGCACATGGAGACGCTGCGGCGCTACGGCATCACCGAGCTCAGGCCCGGCCAGGTCGTGCTGGTTCGCTTCGGTCGCGGTGACAAAGGCCTTATGGCTGCCGAAATTCACCCGGATATGGGCACCTTGCCGGTCTCGCACTAAGCTGTGTTGATATTCAGGTGATGCCGGCCTGCAAACGGCGGCTTCCTGCGCTTCCGGTGCTCACGTACTTTGGGTACGCTCCGCTCCGGTTCTCGGAAGCCACGATTTTCGGCTCGGCCTGACCTGAATCTCAACACATCCTAGGGCGACGCCCAGCCGAGGGTTTTGCATGCTTCACAGGAACTGGCTGACGGCCGGCGCGGTCTGCGTCGCGATGGCTTTGGTCGTCGCGGCGGCCGCCTATTTCTATTCTCAGCGGCCGACGTCGGCCGATGGCCAGGCCATGATCCTGCCTGTCGACCCGACGCCGCTGGTCGCGGTGACGAAATCGGGCGAACGCTCCTTTTCGATCGAGATCGCCGACACATCCAATGAGCGCGAGGCGGGCCTGATGTTCCGCCAGGACATGGCCGACGATCACGGCATGCTGTTCGTGTTCGAGGAGTCCAGGGACCTGACCTTCTGGATGAAGAACACGCCGATGCCGCTCGACCTGATCTTTGTCGGCCAGGACGGCAGGATCCGCGCGATCAGGCAGGGCGAGCCGCAGTCGGAGGCGATCATTTCGCCCGGTGAACCGGTGCGCTTCGTGCTTGAGCTCAAGGCCGGCACCGCCGCCAGGGACGGTATCGCGGATGGCGACCTGCTGCGGCATCCGGCAATCGGCACGGCGCCGGGACCGGCCAACCCAGCGCCTGACAAGGGCGACGCGCCGAGCGCCAATCCCAACTGAACAATCCGGACCTGTGCCGATGCAGTTTTTCCCGCATGACGGTTTAGACCTTGCCTACCTCGATCGCCAGCCGGCATCGGGCCACGGCGATCCGGTGCTGATGATCCACGGCTTTGCCTCCAGCCACAACGTCAACTGGGTGTCGCCCGGCTGGTTCAAGACGCTGAACGATGCCGGCTATCGTGCCATTGCCTTCGACAATCGTGGTCATGGCGCGTCGTCGAAAAGCTATGACGAGGCCGACTACACACCGGCCAAGATGGCCTCCGACGGGGCTGCCTTGCTCGATCATCTCGGTATCGAACGGGCCCATGTGATGGGCTATTCGATGGGCGCGCGCATCTCGGCGTTCCTGGCGCTGTCCGACCCGGACAAGGTGGCGACACTCGTCTTCGGCGGCCTTGGCGTCGGCATGGTCGACGGTGTCGGCGACTGGGATCCGATCGCAGCCGCACTTCTTGCTGAAGATCCGGCGGCGACGACGCATCCGCGTGGCCGCTCGTTTCGCGCCTTCGCCGACCAGACGCGCAGCGACCGCCGGGCGCTCGCCGCCTGCATCGCCAAGTCGCGCGAATTGCTCAGCGAAGACGACATGGCGCGGATTTCCCAGCCGACCTTGATCGCCGTCGGCACCAAGGACGATATTGGCGGCTCGCCGGACGAACTGGCTGCACTGATGCCGAACGCCAGGGCGTTCCACATCGAGGGCCGCGACCATATGCTGGCCGTCGGCGACAAAAGCTTCAAGCAGCGCGTGCTGGAGTTCTACGCCGAAAACCCGCTCTGAGCCGGTGGCACGGCCGCCGCAAATCTCTTCCTCGAATCCAATTTCGCGAATGCCATGGTCGACCTTCTCGTCACCTACATGGAGATGACCGAGCCGCCACCCGGCGAGGCCTTCGCTGTTCCGGTGGCGGGCGCGACGGTGGAGCGGGAAACGCTCGATATCGTCAGCTATGTCAGCCTCTACCGCGCCGTCGGCGAACCGGTGCAGTGGGATCAGCGGCTGCGCATGGAGCCACGCGAGCTTTCACGGCTGCTCGCCAGTCCGGCGACGCATATCCAGGTCCTGCGCGTCGACGGCGAGGCGGCCGGCCTGTGCGAATTCAACGGCGTTGGCCAATCCGTCGTCGAACTGGTTCATTTCGGGCTCGTGCCGACTTTCCAGGGCCGCAGGCTCGGGCCCTTCCTGCTTGACCGGTCGCTTCGCGCGGTCTGGTCCTATCGGCCCGAAAGGCTCTGGCTGCACACCGACACCTATGACCATCCCAATGCGCAGTCGGTCTACAGACGCGCCGGCTTCAAACAGTATGACGAGCGGACGGAGACCTTTCCGGACTAAGGCGTGCCGAGATTGAGGCGAGGCCGGCCTGCATGGCGGCTTGTTGTGCCTTCTCAGGCTTCGAGCGCTTGCAGCGATCGCGCAAGGTTCTGCCTGGCCTGGGGTTCGAACCGTTGCCGGAACTCGTCGGTGTGGAAGATATGCGGGCGGGTAAGGAAACTCTTCAGCACCGCGCCGCGGCCGGCGCGCCACATCGGCTCCTCGACCCATTGATATTCCTGGCGCACGGCGCGCTCGTAGGCATCGAAGGTCTCCGGCGCCGCACCCAGGATCGCGAGGTCCATGTCGAGCATGAGTGCCGCGTCGCTGACGAGATCCTCGTCGTCGGAGCGCGGCACTTCGTGCGTGGCGGTGGCGAGGATCATCGCGGCGATGCGGCCGAGGCGCCCGGCATCGATGCGGCTGGCAAGCTTTTGCTCGGCAAGGGCGGCGCTTCGTGCCTCATTGTCCTTGGCCCGGCTGTTGTAGATTGCATCGTGGAACCAGATCGCCGCCACTACGGCTTGCCGGTCATGGAGCAGGCGCCCATAGTCCGCCGCAAGCGCCAGCATCGCCTCGATATGGACGAGGTTATGATAGTGGCGGTCCGCCGCCTGATAGAGCGCTGAAAGCTCACCCTTCAGCGTTTGGTCGATCAAGGCATCGTTTTCCATGGCCGTCTCACCCTTCTGGTATCTGACGCCGTGAACCGGTGCGACGCAAGTCGACCCCTGACAAGTCGCCTGCAGACCTCACCGACACCTGGTTGACCAAAACGCATCACGGCGGGAAGCTGCCTTTCTCAGGGCACTCAAACCCAAGGAGGTTGGCATGACCAGTACCCAGCCACGCAGCGGGCCTGCAATGGAGGCCTCGAGAGCAAGCACCATCGACATGAAGCTGGAGGCCGTCGTCATTCCTGTTTCGGACGTCGATCGGGCCAAGCGTTTCTATGGCGGTCTGGGTTGGAGGCTCGACGCCGACTTCGCAGTCGGCGATAGGTTTCGGGTCGTGCAGTTCACGCCTCCAGGTTCGCCGTGCTCGATCCACTTCGGCACCGGCATCACATCAGCCGCGCCCGGCTCGGCAAAGGTGCTTTATCTCATCGTGTCCGATATCGACGCTGCGCGCGCCGAACTCGTGGCGCGCGGGGTCGAGGCTAGCGAAGTATACCATCGCGCTGGCCCCGGGCAGCCATCGCTTAGCGGCAGGCATCCAGAGGGGCGCAGCTACTCCTCGTTTGCTTCGTTCAGCGATCCGGACGGCAATGGCTGGCTGCTGCAGGAGATCACCCAACGATTGCCGGGACGCGTCGACGCCCACGATACGACATTCACCTCTTACGCCGAGCTTGCCGCCGCGCTGCGGCGTGCGGCGGCCGCGCATGGCGAACACGAGAAGCGGACTGGCGGACAACGGGACGAGAACTGGCCCGACTGGTATGCCGAGTATATGGTGGCGGAGCAGGCTGGCAAGCCGCTGCCAACCTAGGCGGCGGCTGTGTACGCTATCGTTTATGCAGCCTTGACATCACAGTGAACTTGGTGCGGCCGACCCTGCGTCGACCGCAAGAGTTCGTTTTCCATGGCAGCTTGAATTCCCGTGAACCAAATCCATTTGACAGAGCACTAAGGAAAATTGAGTTCAATCCTGCTATGATCTGGCCTATATGTGCGGCCGGAGAATAGCCGGCAGGCCGGAGACCGTCGATGAACAGCATTACGATTGCCCGCCCCAGCATTGTGCAGCCGGTCGATCCGATCTGGCGCTCGGTCCGCGACGAGGCGATGGAAGCGGTCAACCGCGATCCGCTGCTCGCGGCGTTTCTCTATTCGACCATCCTCAACCAGGAAAGCCTGGAAGAGGCGGTGATCCACCGGCTGGCCGAGCGCCTCGACCATCAGGACATCGGTTCCGACCTCATCCGTCAGACCTTTAACGCGATGCTGGCCGACGATCCCGATTGGAGCACGACGGTGCGCGTCGACATCCAGGCCTATTACGACCGCGATCCGGCCTGCGACCGCTTCATCATGCCGGTGCTTTATTTCAAGGGCTTCCACGCCATCCAGACGCATAGACTGGCGCACTGGCTGTGGAACCAGGGCCGCCGGGATTTTGCGCTCTACCTGCAGAGCCGCTCCTCCTCGGTGTTCCAGACTGACATCAACCCGGCCGCCCGTATCGGCAAGGGCATTTTCGTCGACCACGCCACCGGCCTTGTCGTCGGTGAGACCGCGGTGATCGAGGACGATGTCTCGATCCTGCACGGCGTGACGCTCGGCGGCACCGGCAAGGCCGGTGGCGATCGCCATCCGAAGATCCGCCGCGGCGTGCTGATCGGCGCCGGCGCCAAGATCCTCGGCAACATCGAAGTCGGGCATTGCTCGAAGATCGCGGCCGGTTCGGTCGTGCTGTCGCCGGTGCCGCACAACAAGACGGTTGCCGGCGTGCCGGCGCGCGTCGTCGGCGAGACCGGATGCGACCAGCCTTCCAGGCAGATGGACCAGCTCCTGCCGTCGCAGACGATGGATCACGTCGTCAGCTTCGATATCTAAGGCCGGGACGCCCGCGCGCGGCTGAATTCGGCCGCACGCGCCAGGCGGTTCCGGTTCTGTCGCCGGCTTGCCTTTACATCGCCATTGTCTGCGTGCCAGAAGCGCGTTCAAACCAGCAAGCCCGACGATCGGAGAAGACTTTGAAGCCGGACGAAATCAGAAAGCTGGACGCCTATTTCAAGCGCGTCTTCCAGAATCCCAAGCTCCAGGTGAAGGCGCGCCCGCGCAAGGAGGATTCGGCCGAGGTCTATGTCGGCGACGAATTCCTCGGCATCGTCTTCAAGGACGAGGATGACGGCGACTACAATTTCTCGATGGCGATCCTCGACATCGATCTGGGCTGAGCCCTCTGCCGGCCGGGCCTGCTTCAATGCGGCCCGGTCAAGGCTCCGTTGGAAATACGCAATGAATCCAGCGGGCTAATGTCCTGTCTTCAGGATGTGCGCGGCCTTCGCCGCGATCGCTGCATCAAGCGCCTGCCAGTTGCCGAGAAATTCCCGGGGAAAGCGGTAGGTGAGGCTGAGGCCGTCACCGACATGGATGTCGCGCTCGCAAGGCGCCAGCGATTCCTCCGCGCTCGGTCCGCTCAGGCAGCGGGCAACGAATGGATCCTTGCCTGGGCGGGTGGCAACCGCGAGCACCTCGTTGAGATAACCTGACTTCTCGGTGAAGCCATAAAGCGTCGTGCCGCCCGGCCCGGGGGTGCCGGGCTGGACGATCAGCGCGCTATAGATCGGCGCGAGGCGGCCGCTCATGTCGCGCGACATCATCTGCTGCTCGAAGGACAGGAAGACGATGTTTTTGCGTGCGCCCTTGTGGTTGAAATCGTCGCGCGCGGCGGTGCTGTAGCCGTCCATCTCGGGATAGCGCAAATAGAGGTCGAGGCGCGAGGCGATGCCGTCGCGCCGCGCCTGCTCGAAGCGAATGAAATTGGCTGGCACGGCAATGACATTGTTGCCGATCACGACTTCATGGACGGTCGTGTCGTCAGTGTAGCCGGCCATGGCGATCGAGCGTCCCAGCCACTTGCCGCCGAGGCTGATCGCTGCCGACAGCAGCGCCAGCGCCGCGAAGGCATAAAACACCCGCTTCATCAGCGTGGAGTCGACAACCTCGAATTCCGGGCCGTTGGCGGTCGCCGCCTGCTTCATCGCTTTCCCCGTTACCTCGGCCGCCTGACATCCCGGATGTCCCCTGGCGGCACACATGGCGCGGCATGGCTCTTGCAGCGCCTGTCGGACGCGACTGTGCGACGTCATGGTAAACGGAAGGTAAAGATGGGTCCTTTAGAGCTTTGGCTCTTTGCTTTCGCGGTCGGCCTCACCGCCAGCGGCACGGCGGGATCGACGATGGAACTGGCTTGCGGCCGCAGGCTTGCCTTCGCGGAACCCTATGTGTCGCCGTTGCATGTACTGCGCTCGCTGGCCGCGACGGCATGCGCTGGCCCGTTCATGCTCGCCAATGATGCGCTCGATGCCCGCAGGCAAGGCCGCATCACCATGCTGGCGCTGATTTCCTGCGGCTGCACCGCGATAGCCTGGGCGCTGGCGCTGGGTATCGTCGTGCTCGCCATTGCATCCTGGGCGACCGGTCTCCTCGAACCTGTTTGAGCATGACCTTTTCCGAAACCCGGTTCCCACTTTTCGGGATCATGCTCTAGGGTCGGCTCACTTCCCGGTGTGAGACGATTCGGAGACGGACAATGCCGACCTATGCCATCGACGGAAAGGCGCCCAGCTTCGAGGACGCCGACAGCAACTGGATCGCTCCGGACGCGACGTTGATCGGCGATATCAGCATCGGCCGCGATGCCGGCTTCTGGTTCGGCGCCGTCATCCGGGGCGACAACGAGCCGATCACCATCGGCGCCGGGACCAACGTGCAGGAACATACGGTGATGCACACCGATCCGGGCTTTCCGCTGACCATCGGCGAGGGCTGCACGATCGGGCACCGCGCGCTGCTGCACGGCTGCACGATCGGCGACAACAGCCTGATCGGCATGGGCGCCATCGTGCTCAACGGGGCGAGGATCGGCAGGAACTCGCTGGTCGGCGCCGGAGCGCTGGTCACCGAGGGCAAGGTGTTTCCCGACAATTCGCTGATCGTCGGCTCGCCCGCGCGCGTGGTGCGGGAGCTTGACGACGCCGCGGCCGCCAGGCTGCGCGGCTCGGCGGCGCACTACGTCGCCAACGGCAAGCGCTTCAAGGCCGGGCTGAAGAAAGTCTGACATCCTACGCCGGCGATTGTCGTTTGCGCCGGCTACGATCCATCCCGGCCACTTGAACCGTGCTTGCTGACAGCCTCGCGCAGCAGCGCGGCGCCGGCTTCAAAGCCGGCATTGTCGGCTTCCTCCAGCGCCGTCGCATAGTCGTCAATACGGGTCCTGAGCGCCGGGTCCGCGCCGGCCGCCAGAAGGAGGCGGATCGCTGCAGCGTCGCGCGTCGCCACCGCATAGTGCAGCGGCGTCCAGTCGTTGACGCCGCGCATGTCGGGATCCGCGCCGTGCTCGATCAGGACGCGGACGATTTCGTGCTTGTCCGGTCGCTCGGTGGACAGCGCCGCGATGATCGAGGGAAAGCCGGCATGGTCCGCATAGTTCGGGTTCGAGCCCGCCTCGACCAGCGCCGCGATGAAGGCAAGCGGGCTCCAGTAGATCGCATACTCCAGCGGGTGCCCAAGCCCGAGCTCGAACGGCATGCGTTCGTCTAACCAGCGCGGCGAGCCGCCCAGGGCCGTGCCGAGGGCATCGAAATCACCGGCCTTGAAGGCGTCGTCGATGGCCTTGAACAGGCGATGACGCTCGCACCGATCTTCGGGGATTTCCAGCATGGCACCGATCCGCGATGATCGGCCATATTGCTCTCAATCACCCCATGCGCAAAGCCACTGCTGCGCACCGCCAGAAATGGCGGAGCCGGCCCGGGGACAGGGCCGGCTCCTAAAACCCGGTCGTTGGGGACGGGGAGGGTGGGGACTCGACCGGGCTTTCTCCCTAAGCGCGTGGCGTGAATGCGATGCGCTCAATCTCTTTGTGCATGGCGCCCTAGCGGACGCTGGCGACCGCGTCCTCGCGGCCGTCATTGATCGTCACCCAAACGCCCGAATTCTCAGTCGACTGGCGCTTGAGGTAGGTATAGTCGGTGTCGGTCCAGGCCAGCACCTTGGGCTGGAGATTGTCGAGGATGAACTCGCCAAGGCTGGTGCGCACGGTGAGCACCGCATGGCCGTCGCCGTTCGGCTGCCGCGCCACCGTCATCAGCAGGTCGCCGGCCGGCACGCCGATGTTCATCAGCTCGCGGCGCTTTTCCAGCGCGTAGTCCTCGCAGTCGCCAAGGCCGTTGTCGGGGTAGGACCAGACTTCTTCCTTGCCCCACATCTCCATGTCGGTGCGCGGCGTGATCCTGGTGTTGACGGAATTGTTGACGCTGACGATCGTCGCCCACAGCTTACGGGTCAGTTCGATCGGCGCCTGCTTCGCCGTCCGTTCGTTGCATTCCTGCGGAAGCTTCTGGCAGAATTCGTAGTGGCCGACCGGCTGCGTTGTGCGCCCGCCCGTGTGCATGAAAGCCGGTCCCGCATATGCCGTTGCCCAAGCGGAAAGCTGCATCGCCATTGCCATGAGCAACAGCTTGCCCCTCGTCTTCTTCATTGTTTAGTCTCCCCGTTTGAGGAGACCATCTCATGGGCGGATTTATTTGACGCAAAAACCCGAAGTAGACATTGAGTAAAACGCCAAGAGAATAAGCATAAAATTTGAACTAGCTTGATCTAAAATTCCAACGACCCTTGCCAAGGCCGGGATTTTTGACGGGCCGGCCGCGTCATGCGCGGCGCAATTCCGGGCGCTGGCGCGACAAACACAAAACCGGCCGCGATGGGCCGGTTCGGTTGCTGGTCTCGGGCGCCGTTGGTCAGGCGCGCGGCGTGTTGAACTCGGAATCCAGGGTTTCCGGCCGCTGGATGACGGCGAATTCGACGGCGACGCCATCCTCGAAATGGCGCACAACCTGGCCGCGCATCGTGCCCAGCATGATCTGCACGCCGATCGCCGGCTTGACGTCGATCTCGACGGCCGCACCCGAGAGCGACAGGTCGATGATGCGGCACTGGTACTGGCGCCCGTCGGTGAGCTGGAGCACGCTCATCGGATTGCGCGGCGCGACGCGTTCGTGGCGACGGTCTTCCGGCAGGTCGAGCTCATGCTTGTTGGCAAGCCAGGTCAGTTGCGCGGCGAGCTTGTCCTTCTTGCGGTCCGAGGCAATCACGGTCATCGCGAAGCCGTCCTGCGAGGTACGGGTCACCACGCCCTCGACACGGCCGATGTGATCGATATAGGCGATGACCTTCTCGCCCGGCATGCCGACACGCTCGGTTCGAAGCGCAACGTTGCCCGGTGACATGTCGATCACCTGGCACGGGTGCTCGGTGCGGTCCTCCAGCATGAAGCGCCCATAGATCTTGACGCGGACGCGCTGAAAATTACGCCTTTCGGCGCGGGACGGCGCATAGTCGACCGCCGTTGACCTCATGACTGCCTACACCCCGTTCGCATTCCGCGCGTCGATGCGAGGAATTTCACCGGGAAATCTACAACAAAGCAGGTTAACAAAGGGAAAAAGCCGAACCCTTGGCGGTCGATCAGGATGCTGGATCCGGCTATTCGCCGCGCCCTCCCTCGAACACGACCAGATGGCGGATGCGGCGCGAGCGGCCGAGCGCCGAAAACGTTTCTGGCGGATCGAATTCTGACGGCACAAGCGAGGGAACATTGATCGCAGGCCGGTTCTTCAGGAACATCGGCTCCTTGTCCGGATCGACGACGCGGATCGAATCGATCAGCGCGTCGATGATCGGGTCGGCGCCCAGCCAGAACGGTCTTTCGGCGGCGCTGATGACGCCGAGGCAGCGCGGATTCTCGATGCCGCCGTCGAGCGGCAGGGCGAGCAGTTCGAACTTGTTGGAACGGCCGTTGCGGCTGAAGCCCTCATAGGTGATCAGCACCACGGATTTCTGCTCGAAAACGCCGTGGGCCAGCCGCGAGACGAGCCGCTGGTCCTTCTCGCGCCACAGCGAGGGGAAGGAGAACCCCTTGAGTTCGCGGCCATAGGTGGCGCAAAGCCTGGTGCCGGCCAACCGGAACACAGCTTCGCCGCGCGTATCCCTTTCCAGGATGAATGTGTCGGCCAAAAGCGACTTTATGTCGGCGGGCTCCACTTCCGAACGCTTCGGGGCAGGGCGCCCATCACGCAGCTGGTTCCAATATTGGAACAGCGTGATCGATCCGTTCTGGTTCATTGTGTGCTCTTTCGCGCAAACTGTCTTTTCATGTCCCATCGGCGAACAGACAGGGCGCCCTCCGATGACCTACATGCGTTGCGGAGCAGGATGCGTGCCAGCATCGTTAACACTTGTTCACGGGTCGGGGACGTTAAGGTTAACAAGTCGTTTACGTTGCCGCCGGACCCCGCCTGTGGCACACCAAAACCACTCCAGAAGCGGTCGTTTCGCGACGATCGGCAGCACTTCAGTTAAGAGTTTCAGGGGAGCAGGGGACTCGACCGGCCGTTCAAGGGGGGACCTTGAACGGCTTCTTTTTTGATTCGCCCATGCAGCGATTCGCGGGATGACCGACTGGAAGCTCGATCGTGGTCGCGGCAACAGCCATGACCCCGAGCGCAGCTGCGCCGCACGCCCCTCTGACAGCGCTGCGGGCAGCAGCAACATTTGCCAATGGCGCGCCCCGAAAGAGAAAAATCTGCGTTCCGGGCGGTTCCGCCGCCGCAGTACCTTTCGTGAATTCGCTTGTCGAGGCGCGACGGCGGCGATCCCGCGGTCCGGAGACGTGTCTTGCCGGCGTATTCCTGGGGAAATTCTCATGAAGGCTTCTATTCTTGGACTGTTCACCGCCAGCCTGCTTGCCTGTGCCGGACCGGTCGGGGCGGCTCACGCCGCCGGGCTCGCCGGCGCTCCGGCGCCCTTCGACAAGGGCGGCGTGAAGGTGGCGCTGGTCACCTTCATCTCGGCCGGCGATTTCTTCCAGGCCTATCAGGCCGGCGCGACGAAGCAGGCGAAGGCGCTCGACATCGACCTGCAGATCTTCTCCGGCCGGCAGGACGCGGCCGCCCAGACCAGATCGAGCAGGCGATCAATCTCGGCGTGCAGGCGATCATCATCGACCATGGCCAGCCCGAAGCGCTGAAGGATGTGGCGCAGAAGGCGCTCGATGCCGGCATCAAGGTCGTCGCCTTCGACGTCAATCTCGACAATCCGACGATCCCGCAGGTCGAACAGTCCGATCACGAGCTTGCCAAGGCAGCGCTCGGCCAGGCGCTCAAGGACAACGGCGCATCGTTCCAGGCGGGTTATGTCTATGTCGCCGGCTTCGCGCCGCTCGACCGCCGCAACGAGATCTGGGACGAGACCAGGAAGGCCAACCCCGGCATCGTCGAGAAGGCGCGCTGGGGAACGGTCAATGACACGACCGCGGTGTCGACGGCCGACCAGACCAAGGCGGCGTTCCAGGCCAATCCCGATATCAGCGTCGTCTTTGCGCCCTATGACGAATTCGCGCGCGGCGTGAAGCTCGCCACCGACGAGCTCGGCATATCGAGCAAGGTGAAGATCTATTCGGCCGACGTGTCCACCGCCGACATCACCGAGATCACCGCGGAAGGAAGTCCGTGGGTCGCAACCGCCGCCACCAATCCGGCCGTCGTCGGCGCGGTTTCGGTGCGGGCCGCAGCCAAGCTGATCGCCGGCGAGGATCCGGGCCACAACATCGTCGTCAAGCCGGTGCTGCTGACCCAGGAAGAGCTGCGCAAGAACGGCATCAAGACAATCGAGGAGCTCGACGCCAAGCTTCCCGCCTTCGGCCAGAGCGACGCCGCCGCCGCCAGTTGGATCCCTTCCAACTGATCAATTGCTCCTCTCCCTCGCTTGCCGCGCGGGAGAGGAGAAATTGCCGAAAGGCTTGGGCTACCTTTACTCCCTTGCCTAACCGCCGCTGATTGCCGTCAGGATAAAGACCTCGGTGTTGGGCGCGAGCCTGGTTTTCAGGGTCGCCCTCTCGCCATCGACGAAGACGTTCATATGGCGGCGGATCGCAGGGCGGGAATCGCAGATTCGGTCGCGCATGCCGGGCCAGCGCGCGTCCAGCCCGTCGATCATTTCCTTCACGGTCGAGGCCGGCAGTTCGACCCGGCGCGGCGCGCCAGGAAACAGGTCGATGAGCACGCCCGGGAGCCGCGCGACGACAAGGGACGCACTGCGGGTGGTGTCGTTCGGCATTTGCGTTACTCGCTCACCACCATCGCCTCGACGGACAGGATCGTGGGCAGATGCTGAGCGATCTCCGACCAGTTTTCGCCTTCGTTGGCACTGGCGAAAAGCGAGCCGCCGCTGGTGCCGAAATAGACGCCGGCCGGCTCGAGGCTGTCGGTCGCCATAGCCTGCCGCAACACGCCCGCGTAGCAGTTCTCCTGCGGCAGGCCCTTGCGCTCGTCCAACCAGGTGGCGCCGGCATCCTGCGTCTTCCAGACCGCTGCCTTCGCGTCCGGCACGTAGCGGCCGGCACTGTCGCCGTTGAGCGGCAGAAGGAAGAGCGTGTCGGCGTCGCGCGGATGCGTGGCCGCAGGAAATCCGAAGGTCGAGGGAAGGCCCTTCTCGATGCTCTGCCAGTTCTTGCCGCCGTCGTCGGAGCGGTACATGCCGCAATGGTTCTGCTGGTAGAGCCGATCGGGCTTGCCGGGCGCCATCACCAGGCAGTGCACGCACTGGCCGAACTCCGGATAGTTCTGTCCGTCAGGCAGGAAGTCGGCGCGGGTGCCGCGGTTGCGCGGCTCCCACGTCTTGCCGCCGTCCCAGGTGTAGAACACGCCTGCGGACGAGATGCCCACCCAGATCTGCCCCTCGTCCCTGGGGTGCGTGACGATGGAATGGAGGATGAGGCCGGCGCCGCCCGGGTTCCAGTCCTTGCGGCTTGGGTGACGCTGCAGGCCCTCGATGTGGCTCCAGGTGGCGCCGTCGTCGTCGGAGCGAAACAGCCCGGCCGGCTGCACGCCGGCATAGAGGCTGCCGTTGCGCCTGGCGAGGCTCCACACCGCCTTGATCGGCTCCTCGCCAGCCTCGTAGGCCAAGCCCTCGCTGGAATGCGTCCAGGTCTCGCCAAGGTCGTCCGACTTCCAGACCGCCGGACCGAACCACTCGTTGCCGCCGGCGCCGTAGATCGCGCCGGTCGCGGGGTCGCCGACGACATGGTTCATCGGCCAGTGCTCGCAGAACGGACCGCGCAGCTTCCACGACCCGCGCCGGCCATCGCTCTCGGTGATGAAGGCGCCTTTTTTCGTGCCGATGAGGACCAGGACTTTTTCCGGCATTTTCTCCTCCCGTTTGCATACCTACCATCAAGGACGGCGGAGCGTGGGCCTAGCCGACAGGGTTGGAGATTTTTTTGCAGTCTAACCCCGTCGACGCCAAGGTGAGAAGATATGCCGCCGCAATTACGGACGGAAAACCGCAACACACTCTGGAATTGCTCTCAACGCTTCTTTCCCAGGCCGAAGGTCGCCGCCAGCGCGCCGACCAGCACGACGCCCTTGACGAAATCCTGTGTGTAATAGGGGGCATTCAGCATGGTGAGGCCGTTGAGCAGCACGCCGACGAAGATCGCGCCGACGACCGTGCCGATCACATGCGGGCGGCGCTTGTCGAGCACGGCATAGCCGATCAGCGAGGCCGCGACCGCGTCGAGCAGGAGCGAATTGCCGGCCGAGACGTCGCCGCGGCCGACGCGCGAGGCGACGATCAGCCCGCCGAGCGACGCCAGCGTGCCCGAAATGACATAGGCGGAGAGACGATAGGCCTTGGTCGGCGCGCCGGAGAGATGCGCGGCCGTCTCGTTGCCGCCGATGGCGTAGAAGACGCGACCCCAGCGCGTGCGTTCCATCAGGAACCAGGCGAGGAACGCGACGAGCGCCATCACCACGACGGACAGCGGAACCAGGTCGAAGAGCCGCGAGCGCCCGAGGATCAGGAAAGCCGGATCGTAGGCGCCGGGAACCGTCGAGCCATCGGGAAGCACCATGCCGGCGGTGATCGAGCGGCCGCCGGTCGGGATCAGCTGCAGGCCGGCGAGCAGGAACATGGTCGCGAGCGTGGCGAGAAGGTCCGGCACGCCGACGCGGACGATCAGCAGCCCGTTGGCGAGGCCGATCAAAGCGCCCATCAGCAGCACCAGCGCCATCGTTTCGGCGGCATCCATCTGCCATACGACCATGGCGTAGCTCGCCGCCATCACCGCGGAGGCGGCGATGCTGCCGACCGAGAGATCGAAGCCGTCCGCCGCCATGGTGATCGACACGCCGACGCCGAGGATCGCGACCACCGAAACCGCCTGCAGGATCGAGAACAGGTTGGCCGAGCGGATGAAGGCGGGCTGCACATGCCAGAAGCCGACCACCATCAGGGCGAGCAGCGCGAAGAGCGCGTACCGGCGTATCTCGCGCAGAAGCGAGGGGCGTGGAGCGGCATGCGTTGTCGTCAGGTTGGTCATCTCGGGTCCCCGGCGGTCTCCTCGCCCTCGACCTTGTCGATCTGGTCGGTGAGCGGGCCATGGCCGTCTTCGGCCGCATGAAGGGAATGGTTGCGCATGACGAGGATGCGGTCGGCAACCTCCAGCGCTTCCTCGGTGTCGCTGGTCGCGATCAGGGTCGCCGAACCGCGCTGGTTGCTGCGGATGGCGGCGATCAGGTCGGCGCGAGCGCCGACATCGACGCCCTGGAACGGCTCGTCGAGCAGGAGCAGCCGGCAAGGCGCCGCCTGCCAGCGGGCGAGCACGACCTTCTGCTGGTTGCCGCCGGAAAGTTCGTCGAGCGTGTCGTCCCCACCGCGCGCCTTGATGCCGAGCCGCGCGATCGCCTCGGCGGCAACTTTGCGCTCGCGCTGGGTCCGGAGCAGGCCGCCGGGGAACCAGCGGCTGAGATGCGGCAGGGCGATCGTGCCGGCGATGGAGGCGCCGGGGACTTCCGGCGGCAGCAGCGAGGATTGCCAGCGATCCTCGGCGACCATGAAGACGCCGTTCTCGATCGACTGTCCTGGCCCGTTCGAAAGCCAGGGTTTTCCATCGAGCTCGAACTTGCCTTCGGCAAGGGTTTCGAGGCCGAACAGCGCGCGCAGCAGCCGGCTCTTGCCGGAACCAAGCGTGCCGGTGATAGCAACGACTTCGCCCGACCGAAGATCGAGGTCGAAGGGCGCGGCGCCAGCGACCAGCCTGGCGCCCTTGACCGACAGGGCCACCGGCGCGGTCGACGCCTTGCCGCGATGGGTGGCGGCTTCCAGCGGCCGGCCGATCATGGCGGCCACCGCCGCCGGGAAGTCGATCGGCCTGGCAAAGGCGCCGACCATGCGGCCGCCGCGCATGACAACGGCGCGGTCGGCGATCGCGGCGAGATCGCCGAGTCGGTGCGAAATGTAGAGCACCGCCATGCCGCTTGCGCGCAGCCGCCGGATGACGGCGAACAGCCGCTCAGCCTCCGTGGCCGAAAGGCTCGATGTCGGCTCGTCGAGGATCAGCACGGAGGCGCTCGCCGCGACGGCGCGGGCGATGGCGATCAACTGCCGTTCCGCCGGGCGCAGGTCGATGAAGTCGCGATCGAGCGGCAGGTCGAGATCGATCAGCGCCGCGATCTCCTGCGCGCGCCTGCGGATCGACCTGTTCGAGACGAGAAAACGCCCGCCAGGGCTGCAAAGCTCGTCGAGCACAAGGTTCTCGGCGACCGCCAAGCCGGCCGCCCCCGCTTGGTCGGTTGCCTGGTGCACCGTCGCGATGCCGGCGGCCTTGGCGGCGCTGGGCGAGGCGAAGGTAACCGCCTTGCCGCCAAGGCCGATCGTGCCGGCATCGGGCGTGTAGGAACCAGAAAGGATCTTCACCAGGGTCGACTTGCCGGCGCCGTTGGCGCCCATCAGCGCCACGACCTCGCCCGGCGCGATGGTAAGATCCGCGCCGGCGAGGGCATGCGTCGGCCCGAAGGACTTTTCGATGCCGGCAACGGAGACGGCAATGGCGGGGGCGGTTTGTGGCAAGGTGCGTGGGCTTCGGCTGGTAACGGTGCGCTCGGGGCGGCGGGTGATGGTCGCGTTTGTCACCCGCTATATTCCATGATCGCCAGGCCCGCATTGTAGTCGGACGAATAGACAATGCCATTGGCATCGACGAACGCGTCGGTCGACTGGATCACCCGCGGCCGGTTCGGGCACTTGTCGACCCATGTGGAGACCCCTTTGAAATCGGCGGCATTCTAGGCAGGGCCCCCCAACGCTTCCGAGAACGCGCGTTGCGAGTTTCGCAAACCCTGGAGCATTTCCGCGTTGTTTCCTTCGGGTTCTTAGCAAATGAAGGCGAGGCCGCACCGCACGCTTTGGGAAACAGAATTGTTTCAACTCGGGCGCCCTTGCTCTAAAGCTCGCCGATCGAATCCCAGGATGCTTTGTCAATGAGCGAGCCGGTCAGCCCTTCGGAAATCGAACAGCAGGACGATGCGCCGGAACCGCGCCGCGAACCGGTGTTCAACCTGCCGCCGGTGGTGCTGGCGGTGATCGGCATCTGCATTGCCGTTCATCTGGTGCGCGTCTACCTGCTTACCGACGATCAGGATTTCGCCTTGCTGGTACGGGCGGCATTCATCCCGATCCGCTATTCCGGCCGCTATGACCTCGAGGTCTATGCCTTCACCAGCCCCTTCACCTATGCGTTCCTGCATGGCGGCTGGGCGCATCTCCTGATCAACATGGTGTGGCTGGCGGCGTTCGGCTCGCCGCTGGCGAACCGTTTCGGCGCGCTTCGCTTCGCGCTGTTCTTCGCGGTGACGGGGCTTGCGGCGGTGGCGCTGTTCTATGTCCTGCACCCTCTCGGCGAGGCGCCGCTGGTCGGCGCATCGGGCGCGATTTCCGGCATGATGGGGGCGGCGGCGCGCTTCGCCTTCCGCATCGACCGCTCGTCGGGCAGAGGCGCCTTTGCCGGCGCGCCGTTGCCGATGACGGAGGTGTTTCGCTCGCGCGGCGTCGTCACCTTCCTTGGCGTCTGGATGGTGATCAACCTTGTCACCGGCCTGATCGGCTTTGCTCCTGGCGTCGACGGCCAGATCGCCTGGGAGGCGCATATTGGCGGCTTTGTCGCCGGCTTCTTCGGTGTGCGTGCTTTCGACCGTCTCCAGCCGCTGGAGTAAACCGCGCCGCACTTGAAAAGCAACCAATCACGGCGCACCATGTTCACCGGAACGTGAATGCCGGTCAGGGCAGGAAACCGGCAAGCAAAGCTGAGGAGGACGCCATGACTGTTAAGGCAATTCTCGAAAAAAAGGGCCATGACGTGCTGACGCTCGGGCCGAACGAAAAGCTGAGCGAAGCCATCCGCATCCTGACCGAGCACAGGATAGGCGCGCTGGTCATCACCAATGGCGACCACAAGATCGTCGGCATCCTCTCCGAGCGCGACATCGTGCGCGTAATCGCCAAGGAAGGTGCCGCGGCGCTCGACATACCGGTGCGTTCGGCGATGACGCCGAAGGTGAAGATCTGCAACGAGAACCACACCGTCAACGAGGTGATGGAGATCATGACCAGGGGCCGCTTCCGCCATCTGCCAGTGGAAAAGGACGGCCTGCTCTACGGCATCGTGTCGATCGGCGACGTCGTCAAGCGGCGCATCGAGGATGTCGAGCGCGAGGCCGAGGAGATCAGGGCCTATATCGCCACTGCCTAGAGGGCGCGGTCAGCGGATCCGCCGGCTGTAGCCGGCTGGCGGAGGTGAGGTGACCCAATCGTCGGTTCGAGCCCGCGTTCCCTGATGCGGTAGGGACCGCCGCCCGCGGAAAAGGCCAGAGAGCGGCTTTGCGCTTGTCTCACCGGGCAGTTTGCACTAGCGAGTGACTTTCACTTTCGACGTGAAATTCACGTTTCGCGAACCTGCAGGCCTCCCATGAGCATCATCGACACCCGCACCCCCGACGCAAAACGACTGATCCCCGGCGCCACCGGCGACTGGGAAGTCATCATCGGCCTCGAAGTGCATGCGCAGGTGACTTCTGAGGCGAAGCTGTTCTCCGGAGCGTCCACCTCGTTCGGCGCGGCGCCCAACGCCAATGTCAGCCTGGTCGACGCGGCAATGCCCGGCATGCTGCCCGTCATCAACGAGGAATGCGTCAAGCAGGCGATCCGCACCGGCCTCGGCCTGAAGGCCGAGATCAACCACAAGTCGGTCTTCGACCGTAAGAACTACTTTTATCCGGACCTGCCGCAGGGCTACCAGATTTCGCAGTTCAAGCAGCCGATCGTCGGCGAGGGCAAGGTCATCGTATCGGTCGGCCCGGACCGGCAGGGCGAGTTCGAGGACATCGAGGTCGGCATCGAGCGGCTGCATCTGGAGCAGGACGCCGGCAAGTCGATGCACGACCAGCACCCGACCATGTCCTATGTCGACCTCAACCGCTCCGGCGTGGCGCTGATGGAGATCGTCTCCAAGCCGGACATGCGCTCGGCCGACGAGGCCAAGGCCTATGTGACCAAGCTGCGCACCATCGTGCGCTATCTCGGCACCTGCGACGGCAACATGGACGAAGGCTCGATGCGCGCCGACGTCAACGTCTCGGTGCGCCGTCCCGGCGGCGAATTTGGGACGCGTTGCGAGATCAAGAACGTCAACTCTATCCGCTTCATCGGCCAGGCCATCGAATACGAGGCGCGCAGGCAGATCGCCGTCCTCGAGGATGGCGGCACGATCGACCAGGAAACGCGGCTGTTCGACCCCAACAAGGGCGAGACACGCTCGATGCGCTCGAAGGAAGAGGCGCATGACTACCGCTATTTCCCCGACCCGGACCTTCTGCCGCTGGAGTTCGACCAGGCCTATGTCGACGCGCTGGCCAAGGATCTGCCGGAACTGCCCGACGACAAGAAGACGCGACTGATCGCTGCGCTCGGCCTGTCGACCTACGACGCCTCGATCCTGGTGTCGGAAAAGCCGATCGCCGATTATTTCGAGAAGGTGGCCTCCGGCCGCGACGGCAAGCTCGCCGCCAACTGGGTCATCAACGATCTGCTTGGTGCTCTCAACAAGGCCGGAAAAGACATTGAAAATGCACCGGTTTCGCCTGAGCAGCTCGGCGCCGTCATCGATCTGATCAAGGAAGGCACGATCTCCGGCAAGATCGCCAAGGACCTGTTCGAGATCGTCTGGAACGAGGGCGGCGATCCGCGCCAGCTCGTCGAAAGCCGCGGCATGAAGCAGGTCACCGACACGGGCGCCATCGAGAAGGCGGTGGATGAGGTGATCGCCGCCAATCCGGACAAGGCCGACCAGGCTCGCGCCAAGCCGACCATGGCCGGCTGGTTCGTCGGCCAGGTGATGAAGGCGACCGGAGGCAAGGCCAACCCGCAGGCGGTCAACGACCTCGTCAAGGCCAAGCTCGGCATCGAATAAAGCGATGTTCGTCCGCACAGCCAGCGAGCGCGATCTTCCTGCGATCCGCGCGCTGCTGGTCGAGACCTGGCATGCGACCTACGATGCCATCTACGGCGCCGAGCGGGTGACGGCGATCACCGACGACTGGCATTCGATCGCCTCGCTCAAGGCGCGGCTGTCGCGGCCGAACTCCGAATTCCTGGTCGCCGACGACGGCAAGCGGCTCGGCGGCATGGCTTTCGCCGCCGCCACCACCGACCCGAAGATCGTCCTGTTGAACCAGCTCTATGTGCACCCGTCCTGCCAGCGGCAAGGGATCGGCAAGGCGCTGCTCGATGAGGTCGAGGCCAGCTTTCCGGAGGCGAGCAGCCTTCGCCTCGAGGTGGAGGAAGCCAATGCGGGAGCAATCGCGTTCTACCGCGCGCACGGTTTCCTGCCCCGCGGCAAGACCGCCGATTGCGGCGGCGGATCGGGGCTGCCTGCGCTTATCTTAGAGAAGTCGCTCGGATAGCTGGCGCGGGGCCAGCACCGCGGGCGAAGGATCTGACCGCGCTCAGTCAGGGCGTCGACATGACGGCAGGAATCTCTACATTGTCGATCAGCCTGGTTGTGCCGAGCCAGGCGGCCGCGAGCACGCGGCCGTCGCGGTCGCGCCGCCAGGGCGCGAGCGTCAGGCTTTCACGCGCCGCGACGTAGTCGACCTTCTGAAAACCTGCCTCGATGAGCGCCTGACGGGCCTCCGCGGTCGCACCGGCTTCCTCGGCGCCGGCCGCAAGCGTTGCCGCCGTCCGGCGCAGGACCGCGTTGAGCTTGCGCGCGACCGCGAGCTCCCTGTCGCCGAGATAGGTGTTGCGTGAGGACATGGCCAGACCATGCGCGTCGCGCACCGTCGGCGCGCCGATGATGGCGACGGGCAGGTCGAGATCGCGGCAGAGCTGCCTGACGACGCAAAGCTGTTGATAGTCCTTCTCGCCGAAAATCGCGCAGTCGGGCGTCGCCTGCAGGAAGAGCTTGGCTACGACGGTCGCGACGCCGTCGAAGAAGCTCGGCCTGAAATCCGTCTCCAGGCCGGAGGAGGGGCCGCCAATCGAAATCCTGGTGGCGAAGCCGGCCCGGTACATCTCGCCCACATTGGGCGTGAAAGCGAGATGCGCGCCGGCCTCGGCCAGGCGGTCGAGATCGTGGGCAAGCTGGCGCGGATATTTGTCGAGGTCTTCGGTCGGCGCGAACTGCGCCGGATTGACGAAGATCGAGACCACGCAGCGCTCGGCCTTTTCGAGCGCCATCCTGACCAGCGAGATGTGGCCGTCATGCAGCGCGCCCATGGTCGGCACCATGGCAATGCCGAGACTTTGCTGTCGCCAGTCGCTGATTTGCGCGCGAAGGGCGGAAACGGTTTCGGCGACGATCGGTCGGCTCATGCCTTGTCCTTGTCCGGTGTGGCCGCAAAGACGTGGTCCGGGCCGGGAAACGTTCTTTCGCGCACCTCGGCGGCGTAGCGGGCGGCAGCGTTCGAGACCGCATCGCGCAGGCTGGCATATTCCTTGACGAATTTCGGCACGCGGTCGACGGTCAGGCCGATCATGTCGTCGATGACCAGGATCTGGCCGTCGCAGTCGCGGCTGGCGCCGATGCCGATGGTGGGGATGGCGATGGCGCGCGTAAGGTCGGCGGCAACGGCCTCGACAGTTCCTTCGATGACGACGGAGAAGGCGCCGGCTTTTTCCACCGCTTCGGCGTCGCGCAACAGCGCGGCGACATTGTCCTCGGTGCGGCCCTTGATCTTGTAGCCGCCGTCCTTTTCCACCGATTGCGGCTGCAGCCCGATATGGCCCATGACCGGAATGCCGTCAGCCACGATCGCGGCGATCTGCCCGGCCATGTCGACGCCGCCTTCCAGCTTGACCGCCTGGCAGCCGGTCTCCTCGACGATGCGCCGCGCCGAGGCGACGGCCTGCGCCGCCGATGCCTCATAGCTGCCGGCCGGCATGTCGACGACCACGCAAGCCCTGGCCGAGCCGCGCATCACCGCCTGGCCGTGCGCGATCATCATCTCCAGCGATGCGCCGAGCGTCGTCTTGTGGCCATGCAGCACCATGGCGACACTGTCGCCGACCAGCAGCAGGTCGACGTGGGGATCGAGCAAGCGGGCGATTGGGTAGGTATAGGCGGTCAGGCAGACGATCGGCACGCCGCCCTTGCGACGGCGAATGGCGTCGGCGCTGATCCGGCCACTGGCGGACAGGTCTTGAATCTTCACCTCCCTCAGCCGGGCACCAGGCCAGGCGCCCGTTGCCGGGCGAGCAGAGCTTTAGAAAGACCGGAACTGCTTGGCAAGCAGGGCTGCCGCCATCCGCGCGGCTGTATCGATTTAGCGCGCGAACCATTTACATTGCGCCCCGCGGCAAAGCCCTTGCCTTCGCGGTTGCGTGACGCCATAAGCAGGAGAAAGGCGCAGCCGCTGCCGCCGCGAGGACTTGGATGAAAACTTTCCTTACGCAGTTTTTCACCTGGTGGAACAGCCAGACGCTGGGAACGCGCTTCCACACCTGGCGCCACGGCACGAAGGTCGGCCAGGACGAAGCCGGCAACGTCTATTACGAGGGCGGCATCGATTCGGAAGGCCGCACCCGCCGCTGGGTCATCTACCGCGACTATTCGGAAGCCTCGAAGATCCCGCCGGGCTGGCACGGCTGGATCCATCACCGCGTCGACGTGGCGCCGCCGAGCGACGACTATCGTCCGCGCGAATGGCAGAAGCCGCATCAGCCAAACCTCACCGGCAGCCCGGCCGCCTATCGTCCGAAGGGCTCGGTGCTGACCAACCAACACCGCCCGCAAGTGACTGGCGACTACGACGCCTGGACGCCCGGTTCGTAATCGACCGCCGAGTGCCGATCGGTCCTTTGTCGCCACAATTGACGTTTAGCTGCTTGCTGAACTGAAAACGGCGACTAGCCTTGGGCGAGCAAGAATCACCCCGGGCGCAACCACCGGTATACTGCATGAGCATCTTCAGCCGAATCTCGTTGGGCGCCGCGGCCGCGGCAACTGCCGCTCTCGCCGTCTGCACGGTGACGTTTGCCGCCGCGCAGACGCCGGCGGCGCCGGCGGCTGCCGAGCGCATCACCAATCCGGTCGCCGAATTCGCCGGCATCGACAAGATCACCGGCCGCATCATCACCTTCGATGTCTATATCGACGAGACGGTGCAGTTCGGCGCTTTGCAGGTGACGCCGCGCATCTGCTATTCGCGGCCGGAGACCGAGGAGCCGAAGACCGATTCCTTCGTCGAGGTCGACGAGATCACCCTCGACCGCAAGATCCGCCGCATCTTCACCGGCTGGATGTTCGCCGAGAGCCCGGGCCTCAATGCCGTCGAGCACGCCGTCTATGACGTCTGGCTGAAGGGCTGCAAGCAGAAGTCGGATGTGCCGCCGCCCGAGGCCGCCAAGGCCGATACCGCCAAGCCGGCTGCGGCCAAATCGAAGACCGATACGCCCAAGCCGAAAGCTGCCGCACCCGAGCCGGCCGAGACGGATACCGGCGCCGATACGGGCACCGGCGCTGATACGGGTACCGGCGCCGATACGGGCACCGGCGCTGATACGGGCACGGACACCACCGACGCGAACTGATCCTCCGGAACCGCCGCGCCCGCCATTCGTTGCATGAGGATGATGGTGCGGATGGAGGATTTGAGCATGTCTGGCAGCAAGCCGATCACGGCCAGCAAGAAGGAACTTCTCGACCTCGAGAAAGGCTTCTGGACGGGCGATTCCGCCTACTTTGCGGCCAATGCCGATGCGGAATGCCTGGTCGCCTTTCCAGAGATGGCGCAAGCGATGGCCAATGCCGATCTGGCCAAAACCGCCAGCAAGCCACACCGCTGGCGCGATCTCGACATCGACGTCAAGGGCATGGTCGAGCCGGGCAGCGACATCGTCATGCTGACCTACGAGGCGCACGCGACGCGCGAGAATGGCGAAGCTTATAACGCGCTGGTCAGCACCGGCTACGTGCATCGCGTCAATGGCTGGAAGATGATGTTCCACGCCCAGACGCCGCTGGAGACGTCATCCAAGGGCTGATGTCGGGTCACGGAAAGAAGACCGCCTCGCCCTTCAACGCCTCGGCCAGCATCTTCTCATATTGGCCGCGCGGTACGTCGACGGCGCCGAAGCGCTTGAGGTGCTCGGTGGTGAACTGGGTGTCGAGCAGCGCAAAGCCGCGCGTCTTCAACCGCTCGACCAGGTGATAGAGACAGGTCTTGGACGCATCCGTTTCCCTGGCGAACATGCTTTCGCCGAAGAATACGCGCCCGAGCGAGACGCCGTAGAGGCCGCCGACCAGCCGTTCCTCGCGCCAGGCCTCGACCGAATGGCAATGGCCGAGGCGATAGAGCTCGACATAGGCCTCGCGGATCGGCGCGTTGATCCAGGTCGAGCGGCGCTCCTCGCGCCTTTCGGCGCAGCCATCGATCGTCGCCTCAAAATCGAAATCGTAGCGAATGTCGAACGGGTGCCTACGGATCGTCTTCTTCAGGCTGCGCGGCGTATGAAACCCGTCGAGGGGAATGATGCCGCGTGTCTCCGGCCGCACCCAGAACACCTCGGGGTCGCTGGCGCTTTCGGCCATCGGGAAGACACCCGAGGCATAGGCCTTCAGCAACAGGTCGGTCGGAATGCGATAGCCGGGCGCATAGGGACGGGTCATCGCGGTATTATATCTGGAGCCTAATCCTCCTTGGCCAGATATTTTTCCAGCCAGTGGATGTCGTAGTCGCCATTGGCGATATCGGCATTGCCGACCAGGTCGCGGAACAGCGGCAGCGTCGTCTTGATGCCGTCGACGACGAATTCGTCGAGCGCGCGGCGCAGCCGCATCATGCATTCGACGCGGTTGCGGCCATGCACGATCAGCTTGCCGATCAGGCTGTCGTAATAGGGCGGGATCTTGTAGCCGGAATAGACGCCGGAATCGACGCGGATGCCGAGACCGCCCGGCGTATGGAAATGCGTGATCGTGCCTGGCGAGGGGGTGAAGGTGCGCGGGTCCTCGGCATTGATGCGGCATTCGATGGCGTGGCCGTTGAACTTAATGTCCTCCTGCCTGACCGAAAGGCCGCCGCCGGAGGCGACACGGATCTGCTCGTGCACCAGGTCGATGCCGGTGATCGCTTCCGTCACCGGATGCTCGACCTGCAGCCGGGTGTTCATCTCGATGAAATAGAACTCGCCGTCCTCGTAGAGGAATTCGATGGTACCGGCGCCGGAATAGCCGAGATCGGCGACGGCCTTGGCGCAGATGCCGCCGATGCGCGCGCGTTCCTCGGCATTGAGCGCGGGCGAATTCGCCTCCTCCCAGACCTTCTGGTGACGGCGTTGCAGCGAGCAGTCGCGCTCGCCGAAATGGACGCCGCGGCCGGCGCCATCGCCGAACACCTGCAATTCGATGTGGCGCGGCTTCTCCAGGTATTTCTCGATATAGACGGCGTCGTCGCCGAAGGCGGCACCGGCTTCGGAGCGCGCAGTCTGCAGGGCGAGCTCGAGGTCGGCCTCGGTGCGCGCCACCTTCATGCCGCGCCCGCCGCCACCGGCCGAGGCCTTGATGATCACGGGGTAGCCGATCTCGGCGGCGACGCGCTTGGCTTCCTTCTCTTCGCTGATCGCGCCGTCGGAGCCCGGCACGACCGGGATGCCCAGGCGTTTTGCGGTGCGCTTTGCCTCGATCTTGTCGCCCATGATGCGGATATGGTCGCCGGACGGGCCGATGAAGGTGATGTTGTGGGCGGCCAGGATGTCGGCGAACTTGGCGTTCTCCGACAGGAAACCGTAGCCCGGATGCACGGCGTCCGCGCCGGTGATCTCGCAGGCGGCCACGATCTGGTGGATGTTGAGATAGCTGTCGCGCGACTGCGGCGGGCCGATGCAGACGCTCTCGTCGGCGAGCCTGACATGCATGGCGTCGGCGTCGGCGGTCGAATGCACCACCACGGTCTGGATGCCGAGTTCCTTGCAGGCGCGCAGCACCCTGAGGGCGATTTCGCCGCGATTGGCGATGAGGATTTTCTGAAACATTCCCGGCTCTACTCGATGACGACGAGAGGCATGCCGTATTCGACCGGCTGGGCGTCCTCGAACAGGATCGCCGTCACCGTGCCGGCGCGGGGCGAGGGGATCTGGTTCATCGTCTTCATCGCTTCGATGATCAGCAGCGTTTGGCCTTCCTTAACCTTCTGGCCGATCTCGATGAATGGCTTGGCGTCGGGCGAAGGGGCCAGATAGGCGGTGCCGACCATGGGCGACGGCACGGCGTTCTTTGACTGGTCGGCCGCTGCAGGCGCTGCAGCCGCCGCCGGCTGAGCCGGCGCCGCCGCATAGGCGGGCGCGGGAGCGGCCACAGCGTGGACGGTCTGCGACTGCCGCGACACGCGCACCTTCAGGTCACCGAGCTCGACTTCGATCTCGGTGAGGTTGGTGTCGTTCAGTATGCCCGCCAGATCGCGGATCAGCTGCTGGTCAACACCGGTCTTCTTTATGGACATTTTCGAGCCTTCTGTTTGTTGGCCGGTCACAGGCGTGCCGCCAGCGCCTGCAGCGCGAGCGTGTAGCCGAGCGGCCCGAACCCGCAGATCATGCCGACGGCGACCGGCGCGACCATGGAGACGTGGCGGAACGGTTCCCGCGCATGGATGTTGGAGAGATGGACCTCGGCGACGGGCAGCGGCGCGACTGCGCGGATGGCGTCGTGAATGGCAATCGAGGTGTGGCTGTAGGCGCCCGGATTGATGACGATTGCGGCGGCCTTGTCGCCGGCTTCATGGATCCAGTCGACGAGGTCGCCCTCATGGTTCGACTGGCGGAAATCGATCTCCAGCCCAAGCTCGGCGCCCGCCTTCTTGCAGTCCTCGGCGATGGCGGCAAGCGTCTTGCCGCCATAGATGCCCGGCTCGCGCTTGCCGAGCGCGTTGAGATTGGGACCGTTGAGGACGAAAACCGTTTTCAAGAATGCCGACCTTTCCCGGCGCCGGCCCCAAGCCGGCGCACTGGGCCTCTATAATGGGCATAGACGCCCGCGAAAAGAGCGCAAGTGCGTTCTTTCGCTGTCCACAGCGGGCGCAAAGTCGCCCGCCGCAAGGGCTTGGAGCCGATCAGAGCGCGGCCTTCGCCGCCTCGATCTTTTCGGCCAGGACATCCTTGCCGAGCGCGCCGAACACTACCTCGTTGCCGACCACATAGGAGGGCGTGCCGGTGATCGACAGCTTGGTGGCAAGATCATAGGTCCGCGACAGCGCCTCGTTGATGCTGGGGTCCTTCATCTTCTCGCGCAGCTTCGCCTCGTCGGCGCCAAGCGAGACCGCGATCTTGATGGCGATCGACTCGGTGGCTCGGCCTTGGCCGCCGAGCAGCGCGGTGTGGAACTCGCCGTATTTCTCCGGCATCATCAGATGGAAGGCCATGGAGACGACGCTGGCCTTCTGCGAATCCGGGCTGAGGATCGGGAATTCCTTGAGCACGAAGCGCAGGTCGGGGTCGGTCTTGGTCAGCGCCTGCATGTCCTCGATGGCGCGTTTGCAGAAGCCGCAATTGTAGTCGTAGAACTCGACGATGGTGACCTTGCCGCTCGGATTGCCGACGATGCCGTCGAAGGCCGAGTTGAAGATCTCGTCCTTGGCGTTCTTGATGACGCCAAGGGCGGCAATGCGCTGCTCTTCCTTCTGCTTGGCCTCCAGCGCTTCCTGCACCTCGAGCAGCACTTCCGGATTCTTAAGGAGGTAGTCGCGGATGATGCCCTCGACCTCGGTCCGGTCGATCTTGGTGTCCGAGGGCGCGGCGGCCTGGACGACCTGCGCCGTGTCGGCCTTGGCCGCCTGAGGGCTGCCGGCGACGAAGCCGACCGCCAGCATGGCAAGGGCGGCCACCGCGCCCGTCGTGCCAAGCAAGATTGCCTTGTTCATGATCCTCGATCCCTTTTGCCTGTTCCGGTCCGCTTCCGTCGCCCGAAGCGGCCGGAAGGTTCACTTGCGTTTGCCCGGAGGCGCGTAGTTTATGATATCCTGGGCGCGAAGCCAGCCCGGCTCGCCACGCTTCATGTTCTTCTGCGCGCGCATGGCGAAGATCTTCGCGTTCTGGTAGTCGCCTGAGTAGAAATGGCCTTCAGCCGTGGCGAGGTCCGCCGCCGGTATGTTGCCGAGCTCGCCATAGGCCTGCGCCAGATAGCGGTAGCCTTCGGCGTTCTCCCTGTCGCGCGCGAGACCGTTGCTGATCTGCGTTACCGCTTTCTTGAGCGTTTCCGGCGTGCCGACCGCCATCAGCGCTTGGCCAAGCGAGACCGGCAGCAAGCCGGATCGCGCCGGATCGAGGCTGACCGCCTTGGCGTAGGCGTCAGCCGCATCCTTCGGCTTGTTGGCCTTCATCAATATGTCGCCGCGCAGTTCCTGGAAGTAGGGGTTCTTCGGCTGTTCCTTGATCAGCGCGTTGGTCTTGGCGAGGCCCTGGGCCAGATTGCCATAGAGATAGGCGAGCTGCGCTTCGCCATAGCGCGAGGCAAGGCTGCCTGGGTTCTTGCGCATCAGCCGTGTTGCGGCGGCCTGACCTCCCACATAGGCGGCGATCTTGACCCGCATCATGTCATGCCGCTGCTGCAGCGCCGGCGGGTCGACATTGCCGACATAGGGGCTCTGCTTCACCAGCACTTCGAGATTGGCGATGCGCTCCTGCGGCATCGGATGGCTGATCCGGTAGGGATCGACTTGGGCGCCGGACAACGACAGCGCGTTCTGGAATCGGGAAAAGGTCTTCAGCATGCCCATTCCGGACTGGCCGGTGGCGTTGAGATAGGTCATCGCCGAGCGGTCGGCGGTCGTCTCTTCGGTGCGCTGATAGGCGAGGATGCTGCGCTGCGCCATCTCGCCGCCGCCCGCCGCAACACCCATGCCGGCGCCGGCCAGCCCTCGGCTGTTGGTGGTGGCGCCGGCAACGATGGCGCCGGCGCCGAGCAGCGTGGCGATGATCGCCATGGTCTTGGCGCGCTCAAGCTGGTCGCGCAGCTTCTGCTGATGGCCGCCGGCGATGTGGCCGGCTTCATGGGCGATGACGCCGATGATCTCGTTGGGTGTTTCCGCCGTCATCAGAGCGCCGGTGTTTATGAACAGCCGGCGCCCGGTGACGAAGGCGTTGAAACTGGAGTCATTGACCAGCACGATGTCGATGCCGTCATTGGCGAGGCCCGCCGCCTTGAAGATCGGCCGCGCATAGTCGCGCACCAGCGCCTCGATCTCGGCGTCGCGCACGATGGGGACGTTTTGCGCAAATGCGCTGACCGAGCCGGAGACGGCGACGGCGGCCGCAAGCAAAAGCGTGGCGAAGCCGCGCGCGGTCCTTGCAACGGTCGATCTGGCAGTGGTCGATCTGGGTCGGCTCAACATGACAGGTCCACTGGTAGACGAGCGGGCGGAGGATGAAAAGTCGGCACCGAAAACTTCCTGCGCTTGTGATCCCCACATCAATCGGGCATTTGTGCGGCGCGGCCAGGGCGGATCCTGGCGTGTTGGATTTGAAAATGGTTGTTTCGCTTTCGCGCCGCGGCGAGGTCGAGCCGTTCCACGCCATGGATATTCTGGCCGAGGCCAACCGGCTGAAGGCGACCGGCGTGCCGGTGGTTTCGATGGCGGTCGGCCAGCCGTCCGACCCGGCGCCGGCCGGCGTGCGGCTGGCCGCTGCCAATGCCCTGAAGGTCGGCCGCATCGGCTACACCGACGCTCTGGGTCTGGCCGATCTGCGCCAGGCGATCGCTGCGCACTACGCCGAGCATTACGGAATCGATGTCCCGGCGGCGCGAATCGCCGTCACCACCGGATCGTCCGCGGCCTTCAACCTGGCTTTCCTGGCGATGTTCGATCCCGGCGACCGCGTCGCCATCGCCGCGCCCGGCTATCCGGCCTACCGCAACATCATGGCCGCGCTCGGTATCGAGATCGTCGAGATCGAACTCGGCAGCGATGCCTATCTCCATGCCGAGCATCTGAGGACCGCGCATCGCGAAAAGCCGCTGAAAGGGGTGCTGTTCGCCAGTCCGGCCAATCCGACCGGCGCGGTGATCCCGGCCGACGAGCTTGCCGCGCTGGTCACGACAGCGGAGGATCTCGGCATCGCTGTGATCTCCGACGAGATCTACCACCGGCTGGCCTATGCGGCGCCTGACACGACCGCGCTCGCCTACGGTTCGGACGTGACGGTCATCAATTCCTTCTCGAAATACTATTGCATGACCGGCTGGCGCATCGGCTGGATGGTGCTTCCGGAACAATTGGTGCGTCCCGTCGAGCGCATCGCCCAGAGTCTCTACATATCGCCGCCGGAACTGTCGCAGATCGCCGCGATCGAGGCGTTCAAGGCGACCGAGGAGCTGGAAGCGGTGAAGGCGCGCTATGCCTGGAACCGCGAGCTTTTGATGAAGCGGCTGCCGGAGCTCGGCTTTGCGCTCGCGGCACCCATGGACGGCGCCTTCTACGCTTTTTGCGACGTCACAAGGCATACCAATGACAGCATGGCCTTCGCGCGCCGGATGCTTGCCGAGGCGCATGTGGCGGCGACGCCCGGCCGGGACTTCGATCCCGTTGCAGGGCATCGCACGATGCGCTTTTCCTATGCCGGCAGCCACGACGACATGGTCGAGGCGATGGCGCGCATCGAGCGCTGGCTGAAGTAGCGGGGAGGTCATGCCGGAACTCGAACAGGCGCTTGCCGAAGTCGCCGCCGAAATGGCCGAGCGCACGGATCGCGGTGATGTCGCGACCTATATTCCGCAGCTTGGCAAGGTCGACCCGAAGAAGTTCGGCATGGCGGCCGTTACCAATGACGGACGCGTACTGCTTGCCGGCGACGCCGAAGAAGCCTTTTCCATCCAGAGCATTTCCAAGGTGTTCACGCTGACGCTTGCGCTCGGCAATGTCGGCGATGCGCTGTGGCAGCGTGTCGGACGCGAGCCGTCGGGCAATCCGTTCAACTCGATCGTCCAGCTCGAGCACGAGAACGGCATTCCGCGCAACCCGTTCATCAACGCCGGCGCCATCGTCGTCTCCGACATATTGCTCGCCGGCCACCAGCCGCGCGAAGCGATCGGCGAGATCCTGCGCTTCATCCAGTTCCTGGCCGACGACGACACCATTATCATCGATCGCGAGGTGGCGGCCTCCGAGCGCGCCACCGGCTACCGCAACTTCGCACTTGCCAACTATATGAAATCCTTCGGCAATCTCCACCATGCGCCAGAGCTGGCGCTGGGCGTCTATTTCCACCATTGCGCCATTGCCATGAGCTGCCGGCAACTGGCGATGGCCGGCCGCTTCCTTGCCAATGGCGGCAAGAACCCGGCGACCGGGCATTCGGTGGTGTCGGCCGAGCGGGCGCGCCGCATCGGCGCGATGATGCTGACCTGCGGCCACTATGACGGATCCGGCGATTTCGCCTTCCGCGTCGGCATCCCCGGCAAGAGCGGCGTCGGTGGCGGCATATTGGGGATCGTGCCGGGGGTGGCTTCGCTAGCGGTCTGGTCGCCTGGCCTCAATGCCAACGGCAATTCCAAGCTCGGCTCGATCGCGCTGGAGAGGCTGGCGAAGATGATGAACTGGTCGATCTTCGCACCTTAGGGCTGCCGATATCAGCTTATGCCGGCCTGACTTTAACCTCGCCAACCCTTGGACCACGGCAGCATAACCACAAAAAAATCCCGCGCCGTTTTGACGACGCGGGATTTGTTTTGGTCAAAAAATTACTCCAAGCCACTGAAAAACTTAGAAGAAACCCTTCCGCTGCCACCAACCGGCGCGCTTCGGCTTGTCCTCGGTTTTTGCCTCATCGGCAACGCTCGACGAGACCACCGGCACGGCCGGAGCGTCCGGCGAGACGGGTTTGCGCCTGGTCGGGCGGGCCGGCTCGTCCTCGGACGCGGCCGGAGCAGCAGGCGCCGCCTCGACCGGAGCCGGGGTTTCAATCGTTGCCTCCGGCACGGCCTCGGCTACCGTCTCCGCGACAACTGCCTCCGCGGCCTCCGCGACCTTCTTCGATCTCGAGGCACGCTTGGGCTTCTTCGGCTTTTCGGCGATGGGCGCGTCGTCATTGGCGGAAGCTGGAACGACCGGTTCCTCGACGGGCGTGGCTGTCACGGTTTCGGCCGCGACGGCTTCGCTTTCCGACGCGACGCCCTCGACGCCGTCGGCCTCTTCGCCGGCAGTTGCGTCGGCCACGCCTTCATCCTCTTCGCGGCGATTGCGCTTGCCGCCGCGCTTGCCGCGCCGGCGCTTCTTGCCCTGACCGTCTTCCGCTGCCTCGGCCGTGTCGACAATGCCGACCGGAGCTTCGTCGCCCGCTTCTGCCTCGTCGCTTGCAACGGCGGAAACGCCGTCCGCCGACGCCGGCGCGGAAACGGCCCCGGCATGGGCGCCGTGCTCGCGATCGCCGTGTTCGCGATCGCGATCCTTGCCGCCGCGCCGCCGGCGGCGCTTGCGGCGCTTGCGGTCACGGCCTTCGCCGTCCTCGCCGACCCTCTGCTGCTGCGGCTGCTGCTGGGACTGGCGCGGTTGTTCCGCCTGGGCGGGCGCCTCCTCTTCGTCCTCGATGACGATCTCGTCCTCGGGCTCCTCCGGCTCGACATAGGCCGGCAGGCTGCGCACTTCGACGAAGCCCTCCGGCTTTTCGGCGATCGCGCCACGGAAGATCGCATAGTGCTGAGCGCCGACCGTGTCGTCGGCCTCGATCGTGATGGTCAGGCCGAAGCGGCTTTCGAGTTCGACCAGCGTGCCGCGCTTGTGGTTGAGCACATAAAGCGCGGTCGGGGCCGGCGTGCGGACCGTGATGTGGCTGCGCGAATCCTTGAGAAGGAATTCCTCGATCGCCCTGACCACCATCAGCGCAACCGAGGAGTCTGAACGCACATGGCCGGTGCCGCCGCAATGCGGGCAGGGCTTCATGGTCGATTCCAGCACGCTGGCGCGGATGCGCTGGCGCGACATCTCCATCAGGCCGAAATGCGAGATGCGGCCGACCTGGATGCGGGCACGGTCGTTCTTGAGGTGATCCTTCAGCCGCTTCTCGACGGAGCGGTTGTTGCGGTTCTCCTCCATGTCGATGAAGTCGATGACGATCAGGCCGGCAAGGTCGCGCAGCCTGAGTTGCCGGGCGACTTCCTCGGCGGCTTCCAGATTGGTGTGGAGCGCGGTGTCCTCGATCGAGTGCTCCTTGGTGGAACGCCCCGAATTGACGTCGATGGAGACCAGCGCCTCGGTCTGGTTGATGATGATGTAGCCGCCGCTCTTCAGCGTCACTTGCGGCTGCAGCATGCGGTCGAGTTGCGCCTCGATGCCGTTGCGCACGAAGATCGGGGTGGTGTCGCGATAGGGCTGAACCACCTTGGCGTGGCTCGGCATCAGCATGCGCATGAAGTCCTTGGCCTCGCGATAGCCGTCCTCGCCGGAGACCAGGATCTCGTCGATATCCTTGTTGTAGAGGTCGCGCACCGAGCGCTTGATCAGGCTGCCTTCCTCGTAGACCAGGGCAGGGGCCGTGGACTGCAGCGTGAGGTTGCGGACGTTTTCCCAAAGCCGCATCAGATATTCATAGTCGCGCTTGATCTCGGCCTTGGTGCGGCTCTCGCCGGCGGTGCGCAGGATGACGCCCATGCCCTGCGGCACTTCGAGGTCGGCGACGACTTCCTTCAGCCGCTTGCGGTCCTGGGCGTTGGTGATCTTGCGCGAAATGCCGCCGCCGCGCGCCGTGTTCGGCATCAGCACCGAATAGCGGCCGGCGAGCGACAGATAGGTGGTAAGCGCGGCGCCCTTGTTGCCGCGCTCTTCCTTGACCACCTGGACCAGAAGGATTTGACGGCGCTTGATGACTTCCTGGATCTTATACTGGCGGCGCACCGGCTTGCGGCGGTTGCGCACCTCTTCAAGTGCATCCTCGGCGCCGACCGATTCGATCTCGTGGTCGTCCGGATGCGAGGACTGCACCTCTTCCAGCATGCCGCGATCGTTGTCGCTGGAGGTGGCTTCACCGTTCTGTTCGGCTTGCGGGACCGATTCCGAAATCACGTCGGCTTCGACGCTGGCGGCGATCGAGGTAGGGCCGCCCCTGGACGTTTCGCCATCGTCGTCCGCGGTGGCATCGTCGCCATGCTCGGCGGTTCCGTGGTCCTGGCCGCCATCCTGCGAGCCGGCATCGGCATCGCTGGACTGGATCTCGATGGCCTCGGCGATCGTCTCGACGATGTCTTCGCCGCTTTCGCCGGCAGCCTCGCCGCTTACGACCTCTCCGGCGCTGTCGCCGGGCTCCTCGGAACCGGCGACGCTCGGCTCGCGCTTGTGCTCGCCACGGTCGCGGTTCTTGCCGCCGCGCCGGCGGCCGCGCCGGCCGCGATCGCGGGCCTGGTGCTCATCGCCGTCGCCGTCCTCGTCGTCTTCGTCCTCGGCCTCCTGCGCTTCCGCGCGCAGCAGCGCCTGACGGTCGGCGACCGGGATCTGGTAGTAGTCGGGGTGGATTTCACTGAAGGCGAGGAAACCGTGACGGTTGCCGCCATACTCGACAAAAGCTGCCTGAAGGGACGGTTCGACGCGCGTTACGCGGGCGAGGTAGATGTTTCCTTTGAGCTGCTTCTTGTCCTGGGATTCAAAGTCGAATTCTTCAATACGGTTACCGCGAATGACGACAACGCGTGTTTCCTCCTGGTGGGAGGCGTCTATCAGCATCTTGTTGGGCATTATTTCGTTTCCTCCCGGCAGCCGCCAGCCGCAGCTTGCGGGGCAAAGCCCGCTGCTTCGGTCCTGGAACGTGGGTGCCGGACAATTGAACGTCCGCCGGCCGCCGCTTGAGCGCCATGGCGGTGCCGCCCGCAGCCACAATGGCGCGGTTTGATGCGGACCTTTCCATGATTGCGCTTGAAGCCATTGGCACCAGCAGAACCTTTTGAACCAAAGCCCGGACGAACCGGACCAGCTTGTTTGCTCATACAGAGCCGGCACGGGACGACCCGGCCGTTTTCCTCACGCAAGCGATTCCCCCGCCACGGGCGCACGCCTGCGAAATTCGTCGCGATCACCTGAAGCCTTTTCGCTTGAAGCGAAAGGAGCCGCCTTTCATCTGACCTGTAGCAGGAAGCTGCGGAGGAAGCGGTTCCAGGATTGCAGTGATCCACCATCGCTTTTATGATTTGGCGGCAGGGAAGGCAACCCCGATTTCGGATGCCGGCAAAAAGGAGTTCCCTTAGGGAAGCCAGGCCTTCAATTCCTTGCGCGAAAAGGCTTGGTTAACCTTCTCTGGATACCAATCGTTAATCGAGTTCGTGGCCTGACCGGCACTTCGATGCAATGACCGGCGCCTGGCGCCAAACCGGGAGCGACTGGAAAGAGATGGGACTGGCAGGCATCGCAAACAAGGATCGTTGCGCCGCCCGGTCTGCCTTGCATCTTGCCTGCGCGCTTTTGCTGATGGCGGTTCTGCTTGTTTTTTCAGGCGTTTCGCACGCTGGCGATGCGCCGCTCAGCGCCACCGGCTACAAAATGGCGGGCGATGCCACCAAGATGCGCATCGTCATGACCTTCGACCGCGAGCCCGACGTCAAATGGTTCCTGCTGCGCGGCCCCAATCGCCTGGTCGTCGACCTGCCGCGCACCAGATTCGCCATCGGCGCCAAGGATGCGAAGGCGCGCGGCCTGGTCCGGGCCATACGCTACGGCGATCAGGGTGAGGGGTCGCGGCTGATCCTCACCGGCAAGGGGCCGTTTTCGGTCGACAAGCTCGACGTGCTCAAGAACGACGACGGCAGCGGCTACCGCATCGCCATCGACATGTCGGCGGCTTCGGCGCGGGAATTCGATGCCGCGCTCGCCAACCAGGCGTTGACCACCGGCTCGACGGTTTCAACCGACAAGGGCGGCAGGGTCGGAACCGGACCGATCTCCAATCCGGGCCATCGCTTCACGGTCGTCATCGATCCCGGCCATGGCGGCGTCGACGGCGGCGCAGAGGGCCTCAACGGCACCATCGAGAAGAACGTCACGCTCGCCTTCGCCACCGAATTGCGCGACAAGCTCGTCGCGGTCGGCAAGTACGATGTGTTCATGACCCGCGAGACGGACGAATTCCTGCGGCTGGACGACCGGGTGCGCATCGCGCGCCAGCATGAAGCCGACCTCTTGATCTCGATCCATGCCGACACGATCAGCGTCAAGGGCATCCGCGGCGCAACCGTCTACACCGTCTCCGACAAGGCCTCCGATCCCGAGGCGCAGGCGCTCGCCGACCGCGAGAACCTCTCCGATCAGTTCGCCGGCATGGAGATCAAGAACGACAACAAGGAAGTGACCGACATCCTGATCGACCTGATCCGCCGCGAGACGCACAGCTTTTCGATGAGCTTTGCCCATACGCTGGTCGGGCAGCTTTCGACCAGCGTCGGCCTGATCAACAATCCGCAGCGCTCCGCCGGGTTCAAGGTGCTGAAGGCGCCGGACGTGCCGTCGGTGCTGGTCGAACTCGGCTACCTCTCCAACGCCAAGGACGAAGCACAACTGCTCAGCGCCGACTGGCGCGGCAAGGCCGCGCAGAGCATAACCAACGCCGTCGCGCTGTTCGCTTCAGCCAAGGCCGGAACGGCGACCGGGGGCTGACATGGCTGCCGCCTGCAACCAGAGGCAGCGTTGCACGACGACAACACCCGGCGCTATTATTTCCCAAGAGGGAGCCCGAAAACCCGGTGCTGCCGTATTTTGTCCACATGGTGGCGACATGGGTTTTCCATTGCGGATTGGGACCGTCCCGGAAGCTTGCGCCATAGGCGGCTTCGTTTAGGAAATTCCCGAACCACGGACTGGAGCGGGCATGATTCGTCTCATCGGCTATTTCTTCGGCATCGGCACGACGCTGGCCCTTATCGTGGCCGCCGGCGTGGCGATCTACATCAGCCATCTGGCGAAGGATCTGCCCGACTACGAGGTGCTTGCCAAATACGAGCCGCCGGTGACGACGCGCATCCATGCGTCGGACGGCTCGCTGATGGCCGAATATGCGCGCGAGCGTCGCCTCTATCTGCCGATCCAGGCGGTTCCGGATCGCGTCAAGGCCGCTTTCCTGTCGGCCGAGGACAAGAATTTCTACAACCATCCCGGCATCGACGTGACCGGTCTCGGCCGCGCCATCATTGTCAACCTGCAGAATTTCGGTTCGGGCAGACGCCAGGTCGGCGCTTCGACGATCACCCAGCAGGTGGCGAAGAACTTCCTGCTCACCTCGGACCAGACGTACGAGCGCAAGATCAAGGAGATGATCCTGGCCTTCCGCATCGAGCAGGCCTATTCGAAGGACCGCATCCTCGAGCTCTACCTCAACGAGATCTTCTTCGGCTTCGGCGCCTATGGCGTGGCGGGCGCGGCGCTGACCTATTTCGACAAGTCGGTCAACGAGCTCACGGTGGCGGAAGCGGCCTATCTCGCCTCGTTGCCGAAAGGCCCCAACAACTATCACCCGTTCAAGCATGCCGACCGCGCGCTGGAGCGCCGCAACTGGGTGATCGACCAGATGGTCGAGAACGGCTACGTGACGCGCGAGGAAGGCGACAAGGCCAAGGCCGAGCCGCTCGGCGTGACGCCGCGCCGCAACGGCTCATACCTGTTCGCGGGCGAGTATTTCACCGAGGAAGTGCGCCGTCAGATCATCGCCCGCTACGGCGAGAATGCGCTCTACGAGGGCGGCCTTTCGGTGCGCACGACGCTCGACCCGAAGATCCAGCTCATCGCGCGCAAGGCGATGCAGAACGGGTTGCTGAAATACGACACGCTGCGCGGCTATCGCGGACCGGTGACCCACATCGATGTTTCCGGCGACTGGGGCGTGCCGCTCGGCAACGTCAAGGGGCTGGAGGACGTGCCCGAATGGACGCTCGCCGTCGTGCTCGACAGTTCCGACACTGGGCTCTCCATCGGCCTGCAGCCGGCGCGGCAGGTTTCGGGCGACATCGTCAAGGAGCGCGTCGAAGGCACCGTCAGCAAGGACGACATGGGATTTGCCATGCGTCACATTGTCGACGGCAAGAGCGTCAAGGCAAAATCGCCGGCGGATGTGCTGCAGCCCGGCGACGTCATCTATGTTCAGAAGAACGACGGTTCGGACAGCACCTACAGCCTGCGTCAGGTTCCGGAAGTGGAAGGCGGCCTGGTCGCCATGGATCCGCACACCGGTCGCGTACTCGCCATGGTCGGTGGCTTCTCCTACGCGCAGTCGGAGTTCAATCGAGCAACCCAGGCGATGCGTCAGCCGGGCTCCTCGTTCAAGCCGATCGTCTATTCGGCCGCGCTCGACAATGGCTACACGCCGGCCTCGGTGATCATGGACGGTCCGATCACCATCCAGAGCGGCAACACGACATGGACGCCGAAGAACTATGACGGCACCGTCGCCGGTCCGGCGACATTGCGTTCCGGCATCGAAAAGTCGCGCAACCTGATGACGGTTCGGCTCGCCAACGACATGGGCATGAAGCTGGTCGTCGAATATGCCGAGCGCTTCGGCGTCTACGACCATCTGGCACCCTACCTGCCGATGGCACTCGGCTCCGGCGAGACGACCGTGATGCGCATGGTGTCGGCCTATTCGATCATGGCCAATGGCGGCAAGTCGATCAAACCCTCGCTTATCGACCGCATCCAGGATCGTTACGGCAAGACCGTGTTCAAGCAGGACGAGCGCGGCTGCGAGGGCTGCAACGCGGCCGAATGGAAGAACCAGCCCGAGCCGGAGCTGGTGGACAATTCCGAGCAGGTGCTCGATCCGATGACCGCCTACCAGATCACCTCGATGATGGAAGGCGTCGTGCAGCGCGGCACCGGCGCCACCATCGCCGAGCTCGGCCGTCACATCGCCGGCAAGACCGGCACGACCAACGACGAGAAGGATGCCTGGTTCATCGGCTATACGCCGAACCTCGTTGTCGGCCTTTACATGGGCTATGACACGCCGAAAGGGCTTGGCAAGGGCGCGACCGGCGGCGGCCTCGCGGCGCCGATCTTCAAGGATTTCATGCGCGTGGCGCTGGACGGCACGCCCAATATCGACTTCCAGGTTCCGGAAGGCATGAAGCTCATTGCCATCAACCGCAAGACCGGCATGAAGGCCGCCGAAGGCGAGGCTGGCACGATCATCGAAGCCTTCAAGCCAGGCACCGGCCCGGCCGATAGCTATTGGGTGATCGGCATGGGAGCCGACGGTTCGAACGGCGCCGGCGGCGCGCTGTCGCCGCAAGCCACGCAGGCCATCCAGGACGGCGGCGGCGGACTCTACTGACGTCTCCGAGGCTACGGAATGGCCGGCTGAACACAGCCGGCCATTATTGCTTTACAGGCGGCGGTGCCGTGCCTATGTATCGCGCCTATCCCGGACAGAACCAGACAACAGGACAGAACTGGCAGCCATGCGCGCGGAAACGCAGAACATCGTCGACGAGATCAGGCAGGCGATAACCCTGCTGAGGAGGCATCTTTGACTGGGACCAGGCCATCAAGCGGCTTGAGTACCTGAACGTCCGCGCCGAGGATTCCAGCCTCTGGAACGAGCCGCTGGAAGCGCAGAAGCTGATGCGCGAGCGTCAGGGTCTCGAGGAAGGCATCGCGGCGGTCAAGGGCATCACACAGGCGCTGGAAGACAATATCGGCCTGATCGAGCTTGGCGAGGAAGAGGGCGACGAAGGCGTCGTCGCCGAGGCCGAAGCGGCACTGCGCTCGATGCAGGGCGAAGCGAAGGCCCGCCAGGTGGAGACGCTGCTGTCGGGCGAGGCCGACGCCAACGACACCTATCTCGAAATCCATGCCGGCGCCGGCGGCACCGAGAGCCAGGACTGGGCCTCGATGCTTTTGCGCATGTACACGCGCTGGGCGGAGCGGCGGCGCTTCAAGGTCGAAGTGCTGGAAGTGCATGACGGCGAAGAGGCGGGCATCAAGTCGGCCACGGTGCTGATCAAGGGCCATAATGCCTATGGCTGGCTGAAGACCGAATCGGGCGTCCACCGGCTGGTGCGTATCTCGCCCTACGACAGCAACGCGCGGCGCCACACTTCCTTCGCCAGCGTCTGGGTCTATCCGGTCATCGACGACACGATCGAGATCGCCGTTTCCGAATCGGATGTCCGCATCGACACCTACCGATCGTCGGGATCGGGCGGCCAGCACGTCAACACCACCGATTCTGCGGTCCGCATCACCCATCTTGCGACCGGCATAGCGGTCGCCTGCCAGGCAGAGCGCTCGCAGCACAAGAACCGGGCCAAGGCCTGGGAGATGCTGCGCTCGCGCCTCTACGAGGAAGAGCTGAAGAAGCGCGAGGCGGTGGCCAACGCCACCGAGGCGTCGAAAAGCGAAATCGGCTGGGGCCACCAGATCCGTTCCTACGTGCTGCAGCCCTACCAGCTGGTGAAGGACCTGCGCACCGGCGTCGAAAGCACCAGCCCGTCGAGCGTGCTCGATGGCGACCTCGACGATTTCATGGAAGCCTCGCTGTCGCAGCGCATCGAAGGCGGGGCGGGCGAGGCGGTGGCGGACCTCGACTAGGATATGTTGGTGATGCCGGTCTGCGAATGACGGTCCCTTGCGCTTCCAGTGCGCGCATATCTTTAGTACCGCCCACATCTTCGTCGGTTCCAAGGCGAAATGGTTCACAGTTACCGACGACCGGCCGCAGTATGATGAGCATGTTCCCGGTTGAACGGCTGAAACCAGCTTCTTCCGAATCCCGTTGTCCGGCACCAGATCCGCTTCGCTAACGGCTCGTTAACCAAGCCGGCGCACGATTCTGGCTGCAGAGGGTGGCGTGGGGCGCGGCATTGCCGATGCAGCCGCTTCTTGCGCCGACCAAGGAATCAGCCCAGCATTCGGGCTGAGGGATAGAAGCATTTATGGCCGGACGCGGCGTATCTGCGACCTGACGATCCGGCCAGTGGGAAGACACGTTCCGGGAACGGGCAAGCAAAACGCTTGAAGCTCGTTTGAAAGGAACGTTCCATGTTTGCTGCCACAATTCGACTGGCCAGAGCCGTTGAACCGGTTGGCCGCTCCCTGTTTTTCCTGGCCGCGGCCGCGGTGGCCGCGATGCTGACGGCGCCTGCGTTCGCGCATGATGCCACGCCTACAGCGGCAATGCCGCAAGGCTGGAGCTATCCCTTCTCATGCTGCGCCAACTACGATTGCCGCACGACGCATACCGGCGAGGTCCTGGAGAAACCCGAAGGGTATGTGATCGCCGGCACTGGCGAGGTGGTTCCCATGACCGACAAGCGCATAAAGGACAGCCCGGACGGCGAATTCCACTGGTGCGCGCATCAGGCGGGACTCGATGCCGGCAAGACCATCTGCCTGTTCGTGCCGCCGCGCTCCTATTGAGGCGACGGGCATCCGACCTGCGGGTCAAGGGGCATCGGGCTTTCCAGTTTTGAGAGCGGCAGGCAAGCCTGCCGACAGGCAGTTGTCAGGAGCGCTTCTTTATGTTGCCTTGCCGCGGTGGGCCGGCGGGCAACGGAGAGGAATTCGTTCATGACCATCAAGGGAAGCTGCCACTGCAAGGCGACGACATTCGAGGTTTCAGAAGCGCCGCAAACAGTGACGCATTGCACATGCTCCTTCTGTTCGAAGCGCGGCTCGCTCTGGGCCTATTATGTGCCCGAGCAATTCAAGCTCACCAGCCCGCCCGAAAACGTCTCGTTCTACCGCTGGGGCTCAAAGACCGTAAAGCACGGCTTTTGCGCCACCTGCGGCTGCGGCACCTTCACCGAAACGCCCGATTGGTCGAGCGGTGAGCCGGACTTCGACCACCCGAAGGTCAGCGTGAATTCGCGCCTGTTCGACGATTTCGATCTCGACAAGGTCGAGGTCGTCGTCATCGACGGCAAGAATCTCTGGTAGGGGCACTGGCCGGAACAGCCGCGCGTGGCGACGATGGAAAAGCTTTGATTGGCATTTTGCCGTTCCGCTTTTCGCCGTATTTCATGCTACAAGACCGCCGGAAGGGCTGATATGGCGCGGCCGCAACGGCCGCGGTTTGGAGAGGGACTTTCTCATGAAAAAGACTGTGCTCGTCGCCGTGGCGACGGCTGTATTGGTGAGCGCTTGCACCACTACCGATCCGTACACCGGTGAGCAGAAGGTTTCCAATACGGCGGCCGGCGCGGGGCTCGGCGCGATCGCCGGTGCCGGGCTCGGGCTTTTGGCCGGCGGCAACGATCGCCGCAACGCGCTGATCGGTGCCGGTATCGGCGCGCTCGCCGGCGGTGCCATCGGCGCCACCATGGACCAGAACGAGGCTGAGCTGCGCCGCCAGCTCCAGGGCACTGGCGTCAGCGTCACGCGCACCGGCGACCAGATCATCCTCAACATGCCATCCGACATCACCTTCAACGTCGACCAGGACGCGGTGAAGCCCGGCTTCTATCCGGTGCTGAATTCGGTGGCGCTGGTACTGAACAAGTTCCGCCAGACCACGGTCGACGTTTTTGGCCACACCGATTCGACAGGCGGCGACGAACACAATTTCGACCTGTCGCAGCGCCGCGCGCTGGCGGTTGCCAATTATCTGTCGGGGCAAGGCGTCGATTCACGCCGCTTCGCCGTCACCGGCTTCGGCAAGACCCGTCCGGTCGCGTCCAATGCGACAACCCAGGGCCGCGCCCAGAACCGCCGGGTCGAGATCCAGCTTTCGCCGCTCACCTGAGTCGCCTGGCACCGAACATGAAAAAGCGGCCCCGAATGGGGCCGTTTTGCTTTGCGGGGCGTCGGCTGACCGAGATCACGACAAGTTGCTCTAAAATATTAGCTTTTTCTAATTAACACTTTCCCACAATCGTGGATAGGACTAGCATTGGCGCAGTTCCAGAGGGGACGGGGCGATATAGTTGGCCGCGCAGTCAGCATTTTCTTCCGCCTCGGTCTTGCACGGCCAGATCAGTAGGTTCTGGGAGGAATGCATGACAAGAACAGCTCACCTCGGCGCCCTTGCTTTGACGGGTCTCATCGGCGCCTGGCTCGGCGTGGCCACGGCTCAGGCCGAAGATGCCAACAAGGCTGACATCGACGCCTTGAAAAAGTCGCTCGCCAAATATGAGGACTACACCGCCGCCGTCCGCGACCTCTATCTGTCGACTGTCGGGTGTGTCTACTTTACCGGCGAAAAGATACCCGGCACGATGGACTATCCGAAAGGCGCCATGGGCATCCATTTCGTCAACGTTCCCAGCGTCGGCAAGAAACTCGATCCGATGCACCCCAATGTGCTGATCTACGAGCCGACCAAGAAAGGCCTGAAACTGGTCGGGGTGGAATGGCTGGTGCCGCTGACGCCGGACGTCAAGGAAGCACCTACGCTATTCGGCCAGAAATTCATGGGACCGATGGAGGGACACTATCCGCTCATTCCGAAGGAGTTCGTCCACTACGATCTTCACGCCTGGTTCAAGGACAACCCGAACGGCGTGTTCAGCCCGACCAACCCGACCGTGAAATGCAGCAAGGCCGAGTTCCCGATGCTGGAGAAACCGACCAAGATGATGCCGGGGCCGATGTAACAGGCCGCCGGCCATCAAACAAGGCAAGCCGGTGGGTCGGCTTGCCTTGTTAGAAACGGAAACCGAAAATCAGACCTTGGCGACGATCCGCATGAAGGCGGGCATGTCGTCGCCGAAGCCGACAGTCGTGTCGTTGTCTTCCTGGCGGCTGCGGGCAGGGCGGCTGTTGTCGCGCTGCGGCCGGGTGTCGCCACGTTCCTGCGCGCGCTGTTCCCGACGATCGGGTGGCGTCTTGCGCTCGGTGTTTTCGGAACGGATCGCTTCCTTGCGCGCACGCCGCTCGCCGATATCGGCGACGGCCGCCTCGGCCACGACCGGCTGTTCCTCGCGCGCCGCTTCGGGCGCAGCGTCTTCGGCGTGCCTGGCATGGCGCTCGCGCGGCTTGCGTTCGCCCTTTTCCTTGCGGTCTTCGTCCTTGCGGCCGGCGCGGCGCGGCGCGCCGCGGCCGCGGCGAGGCGCCTCATCCTCGCCTTCACTGGCGACCACCGTCGACAGGTCGCCGTCGTGCCATTCGATCTTGTTGCCGATCAGGCGCTCGATGGCGTCTATGTATTTGGTGTCCGACTTGGTGGCGATGGTAAAGGATTTGCCCGAGCGGCCGGCGCGGCCGGTGCGGCCGATTCGGTGGACATAGTCCTCGGCGTGGATCGGTACGTCATAGTTGAAGACGTGGCTGACATCGGGAATGTCGAGGCCGCGCGCCGCGACGTCCGAGGCGACGAGGTAGCGCAATTTGCCGTCGCGGAAATTGGCCAGCATCTGCATGCGCGCGCGCTGGTCCATGTCGCCATGCAGCGCGCCGGCATCGAAGTCATACTTCAGCAGCGAGCGGAACAGCTCGGAGACCTCGACCTTGCGGTTGCAGAAGATGATGGCGTTCTTCAGTTCGGCGTCTTCGGCCTTGATCAGGTTGCGCAACGTCTCGCGCTTGTCCCAGGGTTTCGGGCCGGACTTGACGAGCCGTTGGATGATGTTTGTGGCAGCCGACGCAGCTTTCGAGACCTCGACGCGCACCGGCGCATGCAGGAATTTTTCCGTCAGCTTGGTGATCTCGGGCGGCATCGTCGCCGAGAAGAACAGCGTCTGGCGGGTGAACGGGATCATCTCGCAGATGCGCTCGATGTCGGGGATGAAGCCCATGTCGAGCATGCGGTCGGCCTCGTCGATGACCAGGATCTCGACACCGTTGAGCAGGAGCTTGCCGCGCTCGCGGTGATCGAGCAGGCGGCCAGGCGTCGCGATCAGCACGTCGGCGCCGCGCTCCAGCTTCTTGTCCTGCTCGTCGAAGGAGACGCCGCCGATCAGGAGCGCGATGTTGAGCTTGTGGTTCTTGCCGTATTTAACGAAGTTCTCCTCGACCTGCGCGGCAAGCTCGCGCGTCGGTTCGAGGATCAGCGTGCGCGGCATGCGGGCGCGGGCGCGGCCCTTTTCGAGACGGGTGAGCATCGGCAGCACGAACGATGCCGTCTTGCCGGTGCCAGTCTGGGCAATGCCCAGCACATCCTTGCCCAGCAAGGCATGCGGGATGGCGCCGGCCTGGATCGGCGTCGGCTTGGTGTAGCCGGCATCGGTGACTGCGGAAAGGACCTTCGGCGACAGGCCGAGGTCCGCGAATGTCAACGCTTCTTGAGCGGTCTGGGTGTCTGAGGACAAGTGTTGGCTGTCTTTGGCTGGTTTGGGGAAGCGCAACGGCATCCGTCGCGGCAAGCGCCGCGCGCCTGCAAGATCGGCGTTGGAATTAGGCGCAAGCCCGCGATTTGTCAACAGAAACGGCCGGAAATGCTGCGATTGTGAAGACGTAAGCTTAATCGCGATGCTTAATCGGGCGTTGTCCCTGCGCCGGCTCAATAGCGGAACTGTTCGGCGAGGATACGCTCGTTCCACGAATGGTTGGGATCGAACAGCAGCGTGGCCGTTGCCGTCGGCGACTCCCGCACCGTCACCGAGGCCACCGCCTTCACTTCCGTATGGTCCGCGGCAGCGTTCACCGGCCGCTTTTCGGCCTCCAATATGTCGAAGCGCACGGTCGCCTTGTTGGAGAGCAGCGCGCCACGCCAGCGGCGCGGGCGGAACGGGCTGACCGGAGTCAGCGCAAGCAGAGGCGCGTCGAGCGGCAGGATCGGCCCATGCGCGGAGAGGTTATAGGCCGTCGAGCCGGCCGGCGTCGCGATCATCACGCCGTCGCAGTTCAGTTCCTCCAGCCGCACCTGCTCGTCCACCGTTATGCGGATCTTGGCCGTCTGATAGGACTGGCGCCACAGCGCCACCTCGTTGATCGCGAGCGCCGAGACCGTTTCGCCCTCGTGCGTCACCGCAAGCATCTCCAGCGGACGGATGGTTTCGGCGACGGCGGTGGCGATGCGTTCCTCGAGGCCGCCAGCGCGGTATTCGTTCATAAGGAAACCGATGGTGCCACGGTTCATGCCGTAGACCTTCTTGCCCGTGCTCATCGTGTCGCGCAGCGTCTGCAGCAGGAACCCGTCGCCGCCGAGGGCCACGACGATCTCGGCCTCTTCGACAGATGCCTGGCCATAATGCGATGACAGGCTTTCCAGCGCCGCCCTGGCGTCGGCGGTGTCGGACGAGACGAAGGCGAAACGGCTGGCGGCTTTGCTCATGGCTTTCCGATGACGACCGGCTGGCGGCGACCGGTTGCCGGGCCGCGCCAGCGCCGGGGTAGCATGGGCCGCCCGCATGTGCAAAGGGCGGTGGCGTTCGCCAATCGGCGCCAAAGGGGCCGCTCGCGCATTGTGTCGGCCGACGGGCGAACGTGATGGTTAAGACGAAGCTTAAGCTCTCGTAAAGCCGGATCGGTCATGTTAGCCGGCAGTGGATGGGTTGGTGGGGGCTAGCCAGTCGAGACCTGTCTATTGCCGGTGACACGCCTGATCATCGTCTTCCTGATGCTGGGAAGTTTTGCCCTCGTTTTCGCCGAGCTGGTGCGCCGCTCGGAGGATATGAGCTTCCGGCCAGCGCCGAGTGCCTCGCGCTGCGGCGACGCCGCGGGGACGCCCTGTCCGCAAAGGTCGCTGTAACATTCCTTCGCCAGAACCAGTTTGAAGCCGAGCCAGGCCTCTACTGCGTCACCACCTGAAGATTGGCGTTGCCGTAGAAAGTGTAGGCCAGGTAGGTCGGATCGCCGGTCTCGTAGAAGCGCTTGCGCACTCCTTGCAGGATTTCAGCGAGATAGACCGGCCCATCCTTGAGCCGGGTGGCGATGCCGCCGTAGAAATCGCTCGAGAAGGCGGCCGCGGCGCGATCGGTCAACGGCCACATGCCGCCGATGAAACCGGAAGCGCCGCCCGCCAGCACCGCGGGACCCCAGCCCTGCACGAAGCCGCCGAGCATCTGCGAGCGCCCGCTGTCGCACGCATTGAAGAAGTAGAAGGGATTGCCCTTGCCGTGCGCGGCCGTGACCAGCGCGCGCCAGGTGTCGGGATCGAGCGATTGGTCGACGAGGTCGATGGCGAAGACCGGCCGGCCGCTGCTTGGCTGGTTGATCTCGCCATGGCCGGAAAAGTGGATGAAGCCAGTCGAGACCTCGCCGACGAGTTTTGTGAAAGAGACGAAATCGCCGTCAAAGCGACGATAGCCGGCAAGCTTGCTGAGCGCCTCGATCTCGACCTCCTGGAACGGCAGCGACTGCTTGTCGGCATAGGAAGGCGCCACCGCGGCGACGCCGGTGAAGGCCAAATGGTCGAGTGGATTGTCGATCTGCGAGGAGGTGCTGCGCGGCGCCCAGCGCGCCAGCCGGTAGCCCATGCCGAGGAAGCCGTCCTGCGTTGCGCCGTCCTTGCTGCGCGGGCGGATCAATTCCCAGGGCAGCGTCGGGCTGTTCGAGGTGATCTGGATCGAGCGCAGTTCGCCCTTGTCGCGCAACGACCAGAAGACATCCTTGAAGACGCCCGGCACATAGTCGCGGTAGAGCGCATCGCCGAATCCCTCGGCGGCGAGCGTGACGAAGCGCTTTTGCGCTTCCGGGTCGGTGCTTGCGGCCGGCTGCTGCAGGGAGACAGCGCCGCGCAGGTTGAGGCCAAGCTGCAGCAAGCGGTGGTATTCGGACTCCAGCCAAGCCGCCATTTCGGGCGGCGTCGAGAAACTGTCGGTCACCGGGCCGGCCAGATGCGGCGAATGGATGATGATGCGTCCCGGGCCGAGCCCGTTCGGATCGTCATAGAGGATGGTGACGTCGAGATCGGGCACGCTGGCGGCGCCACCGGGTTCGACATTGCCGGTCAATGTCTGCCTTGGCGCCGAGGCAAGCAGCATGGTTGGGGCAGCGGCTTCGGCGCCGGCAGCGGGTGTCCGCGTCCGCGCTATGGTGACCGGCCGCGACGCCGAGCCGAGGAAACGTCCGGCGCTGTAAATGCGGGCGATGAACTGGCCGGGCTTGCTGTCCTGGCCGATCGGGCGCGCCTTGAGCTCGAAGCGGACGAAATCGCTGTCGCCTTCGTGATAGAGCGTGGTCGCCCGGCTCCATTTGCCGCCATCGGCGAGATCGAAACCCGAGGCGAAGAGATCGATGTCGATCGGCCATTGCTCGGTGCCCGCTGGCATCACCATGTCGAGGGCGCCGTCCTCGGTCACGCTGGAACCGGGCGCCGGCTTCACCCTCACCTCGGGCGTCAATTGCTCCTCGGTCAGCGCGATCGATACCGTCACCGCTTCGCCGGCCACCACCTCGTCCGGCGCATCGATAGTCGGGTGCCGGACGACCTCCTCCGTCGCCGGTGCCGGGGCAGGGGGCAGGGGCGGAGCACCGTCACCGGGATCGATCTCCGTGTTGCCGGCGGGCGGCGCGCCAGCGCTGGTCGACGGCTGGTCCTGGGCCGAGGCCTTGGCAGCTTCCGCGGCGCGCTCCATTTCGGCCCTGAGCGCTTCCTGCTCAGCCCGCACTTGTTGCTCATAGGCTTCGCGCTGGGCCTGCTCGCGCTTGTATTCCTCGTAGGCGGCTGCCTCTTCGGCCCCGCTTTGGGGATGGCCGGTCTCCGGAGCTACGTCCAACGGATACGGCTCCTGACTGCCGCTGTCCCAACCACCGCCGCTGCTGGAACTGCCGCCGCCGGCAAAACCGGCGCCGCCGGAACCACCGCCGCCGGCGGAACCTGCGTCGCCACTGCCGCCGCTGCCCGAGCCGTCATTTCCGAAGCCGGCTGGGCCGTCGTAACCGCCGTCATTTGCCCCGCTCTCGGTCGGCGCCGCGGTTGCGGGCGCGCTGTCCATCCGTGCCATTGCATAGCGCTGGTCGGCCAGCCAGATATTGGCGACCACCAGCGCGAGCACGCCGAACATGCTTGCGAGAACAATCAGGATGACAGTTTTGGCGCGCATATACCCAAGCCCTGTCGTGCGGAATTCGTCCCCGTTGGCATCATCTCTTGAAGGCTGGGCGTGATGGACTGCATCCCGGTTCGGTACTCGCCATCACCCAGCAGCCGGACGGTAAAGCCTGTCTGCCGCAAGCCTATCCGCTCGGAGCTGCCATCGGCATTGGCGATGGCCGGTGCGCCGTCATAGACGGGACTGCTGACAGCCAAGGCGAGGCGCTCCTCACCGCACGCGGCGGAGACGAGCGCCATGGTCGTCAGCAGCACGGTCGCCAGAAAAAGGCGCATGACCCCCTGATCCAACCCTGCAAGCCGCGGTTGCTCTCGCCTAGGCTTGCCCCAATCCTTCAATGCCCTCGTCCTTGACGATACCATGACACGTTTGCCGGCGCATCGGTGGATTGGTCCCGCTCGCCGACGTCTGCACGACGTCGCTGGCGGGCACTTTGCCAATTGCGCTTTCAACCGTCGAACCATGGTCGGTGCCCGCTAGAAAGATGTTGACTGTATATTTAGTCATAGTTATCCCTGACGATGACGATCGAGTTGGCCAGCAGGCTCCGCCGGTGAATGGCCACGCATGAGAGGGAACTATCTTCATCGGACCTGAGGCTGCATTCGCGGCCGGTCCCAACAATGGGAGAAACAGCATGAACTGGAAATCGACCGCGACGGCCGCCGGGCTGTCGCTGATGGCCGCGACAGGCATGGCCCACGCCGATGGCGAGCTCAACATCTACAATTGGGGCAACTACACCAACCCCGACCTCATCAAGAAGTTCGAGGCGACCTACAAGGTCAAGGTGACCGTCACCGACTACGACTCGAACGACACGGCGCTGGCCAAGGTGCGCCAGGGCGCTTCGGGCTACGACATCGTCGTGCCATCGGCCAGTGTCATGCCGATCTGGATCAGCGAAGGGCTGCTGCTGGAAACCGACCCCAACAAGATGGAGAACTTCAAGAACGTCGATCCGAAATGGGTCGACGTGCCGTTCGATCCAGGCCGCAAATATACCGTTCCATGGCAGTGGGGCACGACCGGCGTCTCGGTGAACAAATCGGTGTATTCCGGCGATCCGAACACGTCGGCCATTTTCCTCGACCCGCCCGCCGAGCTCGTCGGCAAGATCAACGTCGTGCCGGAGATGGGCGACATCCTGTTCCTGACCATCTCCTATTTCGGCGGCGAATACTGCACCGACGACAAGCAGGTGCTGAAGAAGGTGCGCGACAAGCTGGTCGAGGCCAAGGCGAAATGGCTTTCCTTCGACTACGCGGCCGTCGACGGCCTCGGCAGGGGCGACATCGCTGCCGGCGTGAACTGGAACGGCATATCGCTGCGCGAGCGGCTGGAGAACGACAAGATCGTCTACGGTTATCCCAAGGAAGGCTATCCGATCTGGATGGACAATGTCGCGGTTCTCAAGGACGCCAAGAATGTCGAGAACGCCAAGCTGTTCCAGAACTTCATCATGGATCCGCAGAACGCGGCGATGATCTCGGCCTTCGCCCACTACGCGAACGGCATCAAGGGATCCGAGCCGTTCCTGCCGAACGACATGAAGGGGGCGCCGGAAGTCGATGTCCCGGCTGAATTCGCCGCCAAGGGCAAGTTCATGCCGACCTGTCCGCCGGACGTGCAGGCGCTCTATACGAAAATCTGGACCGATCTCCAGAAATAGCCCCGCCGAGACCGTTCCGGCCAAAGACGCCGGACCGCGACGCCACGCGCGGCCCGGCTGTCATTGCCCCTTCCTGCCAAGCGCGGTCGGCGGACCGCAGGAGACTGCCCATGACCAATCTCGATCTCTGCTACATGCCGGCCAGCGAGGCGCTGCGGCTGTTCAAGGCAAAGCAGCTCTCGCCCGTGGAGCTGATGCAGGCGATCATCGACCGCGCCGAGGCCACGAAGGAGACGATCAACTGTTTCACCTTCACGCATTTCGAGGAGGCGATGGATCTGGCCAGGAAAGCCGAGGCTAAATATGCCAAAGGCGCTCGGACCGGAGCGCTCGAAGGCCTGCCGATCGGCATCAAGGACGAGAGCTATATCAAGGGCAAGCCGACATCGCATGGCTCGCTGCTGACCAGGGATGCCGTATGCGGCCATACCTCGACGATGAACGAGCGCATCATCAAGGCTGGCGGCATCGCGCATGCGCGCACGGCGACGCCCGAATTCAGCTGCGCCGGCTACACCTGGTCGAGGCGATGGGGCGTCACCCGCAACCCGTGGAATCCGGATTTTACGCCCGGCGGTTCGTCCGGGGGTGCCGCAGCGACGCTCGCCTCGGGCACATCCGCGATCGCGACCGGTTCGGATATCGCCGGGTCGATCCGCATCCCGGCGTCGGCTTGCGGCCTTGTCGGCTTCAAGCCGCCATACGGCCGCAACCCGGACGAGCCGCCATTCAACCTGGACTTCTATTGCCACACCGGGCCGCTGGCCCGGAACGTCAGGGACGCGATCCTGCTGCAGAACGTCATGGCGGGACCGAGCCCATTGGATATCGCCACGCTTCGCCCGAAGCTGCGCCTGCCGCTCGACTACAAGCCGATCAAGGGCTGGAAGATCGCGTTCTCGATGGACCTCGGGTCGTTCGAGGTCGATGCCGATGTGCGCAGGAACACGCTTGCCGCGTGCGATGTCTTCCGCTCGCTCGGCGCCACGGTCGAGGAAGTCGATCTGGGCTGGGGCGACGAGGTGCTCAAGGCTGGCATGACCTATCTCGAGCATCTCTTCGGCGCCTCGCTGTCGCAACTGCTCGAGGAGCATGGCGAGGACATGACCAGCTATGCGCGCAGGTTTGCCGAGGATGGGCAGAAGTCGAAGGCGATGGACTTTGTCGGAACCCTGGAGGTGGCGGCCCGGATGTATCAGACATTGGGTCCGTTGCTTGAAAAGTACGATGTGCTGATCTGCCCGACGAACGCTATCCCCGCGGTGTCCGCCGAGTTCGATCAGACCACGGACACTGTCGAGATCAACGGCAAGCAGGTGAACCCGTCGCTGGGCTGGGTGATGACGACCCCGTTCAACATGATGAGCCGTTGCCCTGTGCTTTCCATGCCGTCGGGCAGGGCGGCGAGCGGCGTGCCGACAGGCATCCAGATCGTCGGCCGCACCTATTGCGACGCCGATGTATTTCGCGCGGCGATGGCTTATGAGACCGCGCAGGGCCAATGGTTTGGCAGTGCCGGGACACGCCCTTCGCTTTGAGCAGTGGGAGGTCCGGCTGGTTCCCTCGCGTCGGCTATGGCGGGCCGGCGCCCGATATTCCAGAATGGCGGCGCGGGCCGGGGTTTGCGCCGCGAATTCGAAAGGCCGGATGAAAATGGCTGAACGCAAGGCAACGGCAACGGCCGGAAAACGGGGCGCAATGGCGGAGGGCAGGAGTTCGGCGAATGATGCCGCCCCCAGGGACCGTCGGCGCGAGCGCGGCGAGGCGAGCGTCCAGCGCATCATCGACGCCACGATCGACCTCATCGCCGAGGAAGGCCTGGCGAGCGTCACCATGCAGCGCATTGCTGAGCAGGTCGGTTCGTCCAACGCGCTCGTCGTCTTCCATTTCCGCAGCAAGGAGAACCTGTTTCGGGCCGTCCTTCAATATCTCAGCGACCAGTATGACGCGCTGTGGGCCACCTTGGTGCGGGCACCCGGACTGTCGCCGGTTGAAAGGCTGCTGGGCGCCGTCGACTGCGCGCAACGCTTCGCGCGGCAGCATCCGAAATGGGTTTCGGTCTTCGTCGTGTTCTCCAGCGATCGCAAGAGCATGCAGATCTACAACGAGATCGGCCTGCCCAGCGACCTCGCCTACACCGCCGAAGCGCGCGAGCTGCTGATAGAGATTTCACGCAGCGGCGGCTACGCCGGCGTCGATATCGACACGCTGTCGGAGAGCCTGAATTATCTGGTTCACGGCGCATGGTATTGGGATCACCTGAACCCCTCCAGCCGTGACACCAATGTGCTGCGCAAGACCATGCTGCTCCTGCTGCATCAGGCATTTCCACGGCACTTTGAATTGATGCGCTAGGTCTTGTCAGGAGTTCCGCCGGAGGTGGCAGCCGGCCTGGCGTTTTTGCGCCAGCGCGTTGCCGCATTTGTGACATGTGGTAACCACAGGGACACGCCAGCACGCCCGGGGCGCTTCGGCGGTGTCGGCACCGGCCGACCAGAACTCGCGCTAGGGCGCTGTATTTCGAATTTGGGCCTACATCATATAGGGCGGATAATACCACTCCAAAACCTTGGCTTCCTCGGCTGGCGTCATCGGACGAAATTCCCATGAGTCCGTTCTCGCGATATAGCGTCGCCAAACGGGCCTGCCCGCTGGGTTGATGTCTTGATGCCAGTCAGCAAAGCCCAACAGGGGCCACAGCGATTGTCGGATCGATCGAAGCCGTAGTGCCGTCGTGCGCATTGGATGACCCCACCGATAGCCTTTTACGCCCAGAATGCCTCCCAGGCGTGGAGGTCGTAGATATACTCCCGGCCGTCCATCACCTTGCCGTCCTTGATGTCGAAGACGATGCAAGTGAGCCCATCCAGCCGTTTGCCGTTCCGCTCAGCGGTATCGCGATGAACGGCGACCACTGATCCGTCGTCGCTCTCCGTTACGTGCAAAAGGTGGGACTTAAGCGTCCCGTGGGTTTCGCTCCCCAACCGGCCGAAGTGGCCAAAAATCGCTTCGTGGCCCTTGTAATCTCCGGCGAGCGAACTCTTCCCCGGACTATGCCACGTGCAGGACTCGTCGATCAATCGCGAGAGCGTATCCATGTCTCCCGCGTCGAATGCCGCATAGCCGCGCCGTACGAGCTCCGAGTTCTGATTTCCTGGTGATACCTCTGCCATAAACTTCCCTCGCGTTGCTGGTCCAACCGTGCTGGGTCGCGTGACAAACTGAACAGCGTCGGCCCAACTCCCGGCTGGCAAATCATAGGCCATTCATTGGAATATTCAATTTTGCTAAAATGCTTCGGAACCAAGATTTAGGCGACCGCGCCTTTGCGGGGGAAGCATTTCCGCGGCGGAAGGGGCGGCCCGGCATTGTGGCGGGGTAGGCCAGCAAGTGCCGAGCCTGACCGGCGTGGGGGCAATCGGCGGGCGCCGGCTATGAGAGATATACGCGCCCGCTAATGTATGGCGGAACACAATCAAATGGACGAAGGACGCAACTAAAAGGTGGAGCATGACCGACGGACACGGCGCCGCCGTTGATTTGCTCTGGCCGGAGTCAACTGCTGCGCGGCCGCCACCCTCTCACCGGGTCCGAAGCCCATGAGCAGCAAACATTCAAACAGATGCTAGCTCGATAGAACGCACGCCGAATTCGCAACCAATTCAAGGCGCAACGCTGCAATCGGTATAGCGTTGCGCGAAAGGGGTAAGCGCAGGGGTAGCGGCTATGCTAACCAGATGCCAATCAACGAGAGTACAAAGCTTCAGCAGCGCGATCCAAAAGGCGAAACGGGTATCGTAAAAAAGCGTGTCTCGAATACCGGCAAAGAGCACCCAATCCGGATGATCGGTTATCTCGCGAGTGATGTGCGATGGCGGGCCGAAGGGGTATTTCTTCGTGTCGGAATAGTCGTCAAACAGCTTCCCGAAAAAGCCCGCCACGTCTAGGCGGGGGGGATGTTCACGTTATGATGGAAAATGTTGTTGGGGTCATAACGCGTTTTCAACTGCCGGAGTTTTGCGAGGTTTTGACCATAGGCGGCCAACGCTGCCGCGCCAGAGTCCTCGTCTGCTCCTAAATAGTTGGCATAACGGCGCATGCCAGCAAAGGGCTTGAGGGCATCGAAGCTCGCGCGTCCCCAAGCGATGGTGCGATCCGCATCGGCATTGTCCATCCACTGGCCAAGCACAAGCGTGTTGAAGCCGATGTCGCGGAGCGCAAAGGAGGTAGAATCTACCGGAATGCGCGACGCAAAACCGTGGAAACCTTCCAGCAAGATCGAGCTTGTTGGAACTGGGCAGCGCTCATATGCGGTCACGAGGGCCTCGACCGCGTCATCGTCAAGGCGCGGAAGGAAAGTGGATTTCCAATAGTTGAATGCGCCGGAAGGGAAGCCCGCGTCCAGCATTCCATTGAGTTCCGTATAGGGTATCGGCCCCAGAGCGTCCACCGCCACGGTCCCAAAGCTCCGGATCTGGCGCCCAACGACCTCAGTATCTTCGGCGGAGCCGATATGACAGGAAACGATTGCAACGATCGGGGTGCCCGACCCGTCTGGCGCAGTCGTTAAGGCGGCGACCAGCATCAGGTCGTCCGAGGCGTTTTCGGCAAGGTCGCGGAACCTGCGGAGGACTTGTCTCGCCTCTTGGAATGGAAAGGCAACGATCCCCCCGAACACGACTGGGCCGATGGAATGCAGGCGGAACTCGAAGGAAGCGGCAACGCCGAAGTTGCCACCGCCGCCACGTACCGCCCAAAAGAGATCGGGATTTGCATCGGCGCTCGCCTTCACTACGGAACCGTCAGCGAGCACCAGATCGACAGAGATCAGATTGTCGAGCGCCATCCCGTATTTCGGCATGAGCCATCCAAGGCCGCCGCCGAGGGTAAGCCCGGCAACCCCCGTACTTCCGATCACCCCTCCAGTGGTCGCCAAACCATGTAACTGGGTCTCTCTATTCAACTCCCTCCAAGTCACCCCGCCCTCGACGACGGCTGTCTGGGCGGCGGCATTCACGTGCACTCCTTTCATCAAGGAGAGGTCGATCATGAGGCCATCGTCGACCACCGCACGACCCGCGACGTTGTGGCCTCCGCCGCGTACACAAATCTCCAGACCGGTCGCTTGGGCGTAAAGGACGGCATCGACGATGTCGGCAATACCTCGACAACGGGCAATGATTGCGGGTCGTCGGTCGACGAGGCCATTATGAATCTTCCTGACTTCATCGAAAGTGGGCGCACCGGGCTGGAGAACCGATCCGAGAAAATTGCGCGCAAGTTCTGTCGGGACTTCCATGACGCTTCCCCTCCTGTCCGGCGACCGCGTTCGCCACGGAAGCCACGGCGAGACCGGCGAAGAAAGCAAGCCGTCCGCACGGTTCAGCGCCGGAATTAATAACCAAAGAGATCATGATCCTTGCGACGACCTGATGCAACGGCTGATGTCGCCGCTCTGACGTGAATGGAAACCTCCGAGAAAGGCCGCTCTACGCGTAATACCAGGGCCGCCGCGGTGGTGAAGGAGACGGGGAATCCCTTCTGGCAGGCGGCAAGGCCAAGAGCGAGCGCGGCGGCGGCGGCACTTTTCCGCGAGGCCGGCTATGAGGGCGCCAAGATCGAGACGATCGCCGCGCAAGCCGAGGTCTCGACCGGCACGATCTATAATTACTAGCAGAACAAGGGCGACATCCTCGGCGCCATCGTTTCGATGGAGGTCAACGAGGTGCTGAATGCCGGGCGCGGCGTCGTCGCCAGCCCGCCGGCCAATGTCGGCGATGCGCTGGACACGCTGCTCGGCATCTATATCGAGCACTCGCTGCATTATCTCAGCAAGGAGATGTGGCGGCAGGCGATGGCGATATCGACGCAATTGCCGGACAGCCCTTTCGGCCAGGCCTACACGGCACTCGACCGCGCACTGACCGAGCAAATCCGCGCTCTCATCGCCCGCCTGCAGGCGATCGGCCTGGTGCGCGCCGACATCGACGGGGCAGCGCTCGGCGAACTGATCTTCAACAACATGAACATGATGTTCATCGAGTTCGTTAAGCGGGAGGAGGCGAGGATGCCGGAGCTGCGGGCGGCGATACGACGGCAGAACCGGATACTGGTGGCGGCGATTGGGGTGTGAGGGAGTCAGCAGCAGGCAGGAATGCGGCCGTCTTAGCTGCTACCAGGGCTGTCGCCGTCAACTTTCCCTTGAGTTGAAATTGAAATCTGATACATCTTATACGTGCATCAGAAGCGGGGGAAGGGTAAATGGGGGCGTTTTCTATTTGGCATTGGGCCATAGTGCTGCTGGTTGTCGGCGTGCCCGTTTTCTTTGCCATTCGGTCGGCTGCAAAACCTGCCGAGAAGCCTGCTGCTCTTGTGGGCTTCGGTGGCTGGCTTCTTCTGCTAGCAATCGGTCAGACCCTGTCGCCATTGCGCTCACTTGTGGAACTGGGTTCGTCGAGCGAAGGCTACCAGCAACTCATGTTGCTGCCCAATGGTCCCTTGACCGTCTATGGGGAGATTGGGCTTTTGTTGGTGTTTCTGCTGCTGCAGGTGGTTGTGCTCGTCGCCATGTGGCGGCGCAGTCCCCGCTTCAAGCAGCTCTTCCTGTACCAATGGATGGCGATCCCGGTTGTGTTCATCCTCGACACGGTCTGGGTTTCGATTGTTCTCGGCGCTCCCATGAGCCAGGTTCTGACTGGCGACGCGGTCGCAACACCCATCCTGTCGTTCGTCCTGACGGGGATTTGGGTTGCCTATGTCTACAAGTCCGTTCGGGTCAGGAACACTTTTGGAGGAGCAGCGGCCAGCACTGAGGTCGCGACTGCCTCTTAGCGAGGGTCGGTCGGGTTCAACGCTTCGTATGTCGCTCAATTCTGGTGCCCCCGGCAGGGATCGAACCCGCGACCTTCGGTTTACAAATTTTATGCCAGAGCACCCCAAGGGGTAACGATCCATAACGTTTCTGGAAACAAAAATCAGTAAAATCAACGTATTGACGCCAGCAGAGCATCGGTTTGCATAACGCCCCATAACATGCAATAACGTACCCCAGTTTACCCCTGAGGTTACCCCGGAGCGGAGCCTATGCCGATTTCCATCCCTGGACAGTTCAAAAGAGCCGCAGCATTCATTGACAATTTGGAGCAACCGACCACACGGCAAGAGATACCCGACAGCACTCAGTCCGGGCTCTATCTGGTAGTGCAGCCAAGCGGCGCCTTGTCGTGGGCAGTGCGGACCAAGATTGATGGCAAAGCGGCCAAAGTGACGATCGGCCGCTATGACAAAGAGGGCAGCAAAGACGACCGCATGGGAACTCTGATTTCGCCGACGCAAGCGCTCAACGTTACACAGGCTCGTGCGATCGCCGAACGCGTCCGCAACGACGCGAAGCGCGGCAACGATCCTCGGCAACAGAAGATCGACAAGACCGGTCTTGCCGCGTGGTTCGATGATTTTGTTAAGACCGCTCGCACCACAGGCTTCAAGGGCAGGGCGGTCAAAGCCTCGACGGCTGAAGAGTACGAGCGCATCATCGCGACCAATATCAAGCCGCACTGGACCCACGTTACCGACATCAGGACCCTTGACTATCGCGACGTTGAAAAACTCCTGGACAAGCTGACCCCCGGCGCTCGCCGCAACGCCTTTGCGGTTCTTTCCGCGTTCTTCCGTTGGAAGCCAGTAGCGCGAGCGATCGGCCGCAACATCATCGAGCTTGCCACGGCACCCGGTAAGCCGATCAGCCGCGATCGCGTGCTAACGCACGACGAAATCAAGATCGTATGGAAGGCGGCAGAGAAATGCGGTTATCCGTTTGGTCCCATGACCCAACTGCTCTTGTTGACAGGCCAGCGCCGCGACGAGATGGCTGAACTCAAATGGTCCGAAATTTCTGACGATCTGAGCACGATCACGCTGGAAGCGTCGCGAACTAAGAATTCCCGCCCCCACATCGTACCGATAGCACCGCTGGCTAAGGCGACTATCGAGGCTTTGCCTAGGATCACAGATGCAGACGGCAAGCCCTCCGAATACGTCTTCACCACGACAGCGAAAACGCCATTCAGTGGCTTCAGTAACGGCAAGAAAGCGCTAGACAAGCATTGCGGCGAACCGGCTTTGCCTGAATGGCATCTGCACGACCTGCGCCGTACGTGCGCCACGGAACTTGCACAACTTGGCGTCAAGCAAGAAGTGACCGAAGCAATCCTAAACCACAAAACTGGCAAAGTGAGCGGGGTTGCCGCCATCTATAACCGCTACGAGTACCAGGATGAAAAACGCGAGGCTTTGAAGCAGTGGGCAAGCCGTATCCAGGCCCTCATTGCAGACAATGTGACATTGCTAAAAAAGCATGCCTAGCTTGCGCCCCTAGTCGGCATCGTTCCCACGGGTGTGATAGCGAGCTTTGTCCGGAGCAATGACAACGCGGGTTTCCGTCGCCTCTCTTGTCGGGTTGATCGTCCTGTTCCGGGAAGCGGTAGTGTAGCGATGGCAAAACCTCGTGTAGCGAGGACACCCATATCCGTCGTCGTAGTACGCTATGCCCCACACATAGATGTTGTGGTCAACAGCTTCGAAGATTTCCTTTATGGGGATTCTATGGGCGTTGTAGCACCCCTGCCGCATGCTCCCGTTGGGATGAACGACGCGCTCGGTTTCGGATCGGCCTCCAGGCGTTTGGAAGTCCGCCCGGCGGTATTTGGGTTCCACGTTTCTTTCAGACATTTCCATGTAGACGAATAGTGACACGTTCCGTGCAGGCAATTTGCCGACGTTTTGAAGTAATACGTGCCCCATAGCCTCAGTAGTCCCGATCAGTTGGTTGATCCCGTCGGGAACGACAGCGAGGTAAGCCCGCAGTTCGCGTTTGGAGGTTTGCTCGGCGTGGGCGAGCGTTTTATTGGCAGCTATGGCTCCCGTTTCGGTGTGCTTGGCAGCCCTTCGCGCATATATCGCAGCTGCGACAGCGGCAGCGAAGGTTAGGCCACCTATAAGAGTTCCTATGCCAGCCCACATCGCGGACTGCTGGGCCGCGTCCGCAGCCTTCCATTGAGCACACAAATCTGAGTTGCGGTTGTCCACGCCCGCTCGGCATGGGGACTGGTATTCGGCCGCCTGCTGGCTTTGACCTGGCGTGCCGAAAGACAGGTCTGATTGTTGGACAACAACTTGTCTGATGGGCTCTCGCTCATCGGGGGGCAATGCTGCTCCTAGAAGAACCGCCCCGGAAGCCACAATGACAATATGCCGATAGCGATTAAACATCGAAAGCCCCCCCCCGGCTGCCGACACAAATTACGCTCGGTTTTGCGAATGTCGAGCCCGGCCCGTCGAGCGGGCAGATTTACCCGCCCTATTACCCGACATACCAGAACGGCACCGTACTCTGTCCGTAAGTGGCTGAGGCTAATGCGAATTCTGTCGGTTGAGCATCAATTCTCGGATTTGCGGCTCAGAGTACCTCGCTCCCGGAGGCCCCCTGCGGCAGGAGGCTAGGAAGGGGTTGAATGGCCCGGCCCCATCCCCGGGGAGGTTCCCCCAGGCCCCTCGGTGGGCCCCGGCCGTCGATGTGGGGCCCCACCGCGTGGTGCAGGAAGGTTTCAAAATTCTTTGTTCTCTCCACGTGTCCTTGCGCTCCTTCGCTGTCCCACTGTCCCACCCCCTTTAAAAAGGGGGTTTGGGACACTCGTGGAGACAGGCGCGGATAGGTTTTTTTGGCGGGACGTTATTCTGTCCCGTGTCTCTGTCCCAGGCTAAGATGGTTGCCGGCCCCCTGTCAGTAACCGTTGAACCGAACTCTTGGATTTGCCTACCAAGGACCCGATTTGGCGGACAGTGTTCCCTGCGGCTGCCAGCTCTTTGACTTGCTGAATTTGGACACTCTTGGGCAAGGATTTCATGTCCCAATAGCCTACGTTGTTCTCTTCGCGAAATTGTGCCTCAAAAGGTTCGGCATCTTCGCCGAAGAAACCGCGATGTTTTTCGAAGTGGATCTCAAATCGGCTCCCGTCGCTTTCCTTGTAGCCCTTTGGTTGGCACAGCTTTATGACCGTATCGAGCGGGTCTTCGCGCTTAGAGGTTCCGCGCTGGGTTCCACTCTTTCCGGCGTGATGGACAAATAGCACTGTCACTCTGTGCCGACGGAGCATGAGTAGCCAATCTTGTACGGGTGCCCATGCATCATCCGTGTTTTCGGACCCAGTACGCGTCAGCGTCGACAGGTTATCTAAAATCAACAAGTCGGCTTGGGTCGGACCTCCTAGATCCAATGCCTTATTTACGGCCTCTCGGCCGGATGGATCATCGCTGGCAAGGTCGGGAATACCCTGTTCTTGAAGGTCAGCCGCAAACAGACGCAGAAAACCAGGCTTTGGTTGGACCTTGAGGCCAGCTACCATCCAATTGACGCGTTCCTGCAAGTCAGCAAAGGCCATTTCGCCGTCGACATAGAGCACACGGCGCGGGCATGGGACCTTCCAGCGTAGGAAGTCAGTTCCAGTTGCGACCGCGATTGCAACGCCCAGACTAAAGAAGGTCTTTCCGACCCCTCTTTTCGAAAATATTTCGACCAACCCTTTTTCGGGAATTATGGGCTCCATTATTTTCTTGCGGCGAGGAACAACCTTGGTTGACCATTCATCCCAGTCGAGAATGACGTAACCCGGGGGGGCGGGAATAGAAGCTTTCGAAGAACCCGGCTGCAGGGCAGGTCGAAGCGACTTAGCGGAGGCATTTGGTCTTCCAGCATCCTGTTGCCGGGTGGCGGCTGCCTGAACTGTCGTCATTGGTGGCAGCCCTTTTGCACTAATCCAGAACCGGCCCTGCGCGTCTCTTCCCACGTGGCTAGATCACTCTCCAGCCAATAGCGATTTCTTCCAATGTATAAGGGCTTGGGAAAGCCGAGGTCGCTTCGAAGCCATCGCCATAGGGTCATCAGGCTGATGGAATAGCGCTCCGCCACCAGTGAGGCAGGTAGAAAGTGGGCTCTCGGACTATTGCTTGGGATGTGGGCCTGGCCCGCGTCGTAGACCATTTTAGCCTTCCATGGTGCAGCACTGCCAGATCGCAGGCACCGTCATTGCTCTAAGAATTGAGTTCATCGAAATCTCCTATCACCATCGCGAGATTTGCCGTGCGGCTCTCTGTGTCGGCATTTGATCGTCGCTACGTGCGAAAGGTAGGAAGTTTGAAACGCCGTTCAAGGGCATTAACTTGTTGATTTCTTTATCGTTTAAACGCGAAATGGATAGTGCGGACCAGACCGTGCTGGCGGCTCAATGGGGCCAAATGGTGCGGTACTGTCCCGCTCGTCATAACCAGGGGCGAGCAGATTTCAGCACAGCGTTAGCCATGCTTTTCCCCGTCGCCGGCAGCGTCCAGCTTCTAGCCCCCATTGCCAGTCCGCAAAATGCCATTGGGGCTATGGATTGGCTCTATTTATCCACCATTAGAGATTTGAATTTGCAGCCAAAGAGGGGCTTTTTGGGCACTGCATCAGGACGATCTTCAAGCGGCCTTGGAGCGCTGCCTGATCGTCGTTCGTCACCCCTTCGCCCTTCACTGCGTGGTTTACTTATTGCACCCCCGCTGATGTTTGGAGAGTTCTAGGCTGACCCCCAATTGTGACGTGGACTTTGCCATCTGCACCGGGGGTAGGATTATTCTTCTGCGCCCACGCAATCGCGTCAGCAGGCGTTTTGAAGTCCGGGAGTGCAATTGGATCTGAAGTTATTGAAGCCCCTCCTAGGCCTTCTGTGACCGCCTGAATGGCATCCTGGCCGGATTGCAAAATCGACTTTCCGGTCTCTGCTGCATGGCTCAGGATCAACAGCATGAGGCCTGCAATGATCCACGCGGTAATCCGTATAGAGGGCAAGAGACTGGCCGTGTGAACGTCGGCAACAGACGGTCGATTTCCTTCGGCAAGGTATTTTGCGCCAATCTCGTTGGAAAGTTTGGTTGGCTCGTTGGAAAGTTTGGTTGGTCTCTGAAGTTTTCGCCAGTATTCCTGGTTCTTTGGGAACTCTCTCCAAAAGCCATCAATCGCGGTCCGCAAGGAAGGCCAATCGTCAATCTGGCGCGCAACGGTCTCTTGGAATGCCTCGGTCTCTTTCAGATAGGGGCCTGACGTCAGGATGCGGCTGCTAGCCAAGTGCAGCTTCAATCCGTTAGTGTCTTCAAGCACTGTAATTGGCCCGTAAAGAAAGTGCCGGGTGATATAGCGCCGCGTAAGAGCGCCATTTGAGAAGACGTCGCCAATGTCAAACAGGACATCTCGTATCCATCGTAAGATCTCATCCTTAAACAGAACTAGAGCCGCGACAAGAAACAACCCAGCTTGGGCCTGGCGGGAGAGGGTCCAATCAACGGCGTAGGAAGCTGCAAGGACGAAGGCGACGCCGATTAATATTTTAGGCAAGTGTCTTATTAGCGCTGCGGGAAGTCTCAGTACGTCGATGACCAAGGCTGCCATCCGGCTAAATAGCACTAGGAGGGCAGTGCTTTCGCCCCATCGTTCGCTTTGCCCCTGAGCCCAGAGGGCAAACATCACTGCCTCGATGGCCGCCTTTTGATCTGGCGTCTGCTTAGCGATGCCACTTGCGGCAATGGCACCCTTAAAGTCGGTAGATTGGATTTTCTCCGTGAACTGGTCCGGGCGGCCAAACGGCCAATCGGTGGACATTCTAGTTAGCCTCCGGTTTCGGGGCGAGCTGCTCCAATTTTGTTCAGTATATCGAGGTGTATATCTTGAGCAACTGGGTTCGTTTCCCGCATGGATTTGCGGGACGTGCTGGCTGCTAATTTACGTCGACTGAGACATGCAAGGGGGCTGTCGCAGGACGATTTGGCATATGAGGCCCAGGTCAGCCGGAGCTATCTCAGCCAGATCGAGAAGGGCAAATATTATGCGAGCCTCAGGATCATCGAGCAGCTCGCCGTGGTTCTGCAAGTCGAGCCGTGGGAACTCTTGAAGGGCCCGGGGAATGGGCATTAGCAGCATACATCTAAGATCGTGTCAGTGGCCTTCGACGTTGGCCCGTATCAAGATTTGGGTTATGGGCGTCGAATTCGAACAAGCGGAATGCCAAGGACGATTTGGTGCGAAATGCAGCACACCAGTAAGGTTAGAAGACTGGCTAGAGACGACTAACCGGAAACCGCTAAAAGCCTTGGAAATGAGGGGCTTTCGAAGACTTGGCGGACGGAGTGGGATGCCAATTCTCGGCGTACGGGATTGATCTTGCTGAATTTTTATCAGCTACGGCATCGCCTATACCAAGGATTGGACCAAGAATTGAAATCACCGCCCATCGTCGTCGCCCTGCGGTTTTTGCGCAAGCCTGAAGCTGGCCGCTCGGTTGTAGTGCTCGACGTCGACCGGATCGAAAAAGTCTCGTCGGTAGAAGAAGCTATCGGGAACATCCTTGGCTTCCCCTCCTTGTGCCTCCACCATTGGAATTAAACTCTCCCTAGCAACTTTGAGCGCGAGCCCTTGAACCAGCGAATTCAAAACCACCGGCATATCCATCAAAAAGCGCCAAAATCCGTTGGTGCTGATTGGAGAAGTGCGCTCATGTGGTTCTCTATAAACCATATGTTGCAGAAACAGCCCGCTGCCTTCATCCAAGACACATAAACCGTCAACGTGAACCTCGCCCATTTTTCTGGTGACAGTGTCGAACATTTGGGAGAGGGTTTTTTCGCTGGGTCCTTCGTAGCCAAATATAAAGAAGCGCGGAGGCAGGCTACCAGAATATTGCTGATGCGCGACTAGCTCTCTTGGTCTTGGCACCAGCGGCCTAAGATATTGCTTATTAGGCTTGCCATCTGATGTTTTGCAAAGGGACTGGATACGGGAGAATTTTTATTAAACGCGTCTGCGAGCTCTGTTGTGTCTATGCGGGTTTTGACTTCAATGACCCCGTAGACCATCTCTACAGGATATACCTGCCATGCTTCGGACGTATAGAACGGAGCGTTGTTGATCGCATCATAGATGATGATGTCACACTGGGCGCTCTGGTCTATCTTTTCTCCTCCGGATACCAAGAACCCAGTTCCGATCCCAAATTTGGGCGGCAGATAACTGCGTAGCATTCGAACGAGATGGGTTTCGTTTAGGCGACCAATTTCGCCACGATGGGACGTGAGTGAACTGAAATATTCTCGCTCTAGCCGCAGCTTCGCTATGTTGCCTGCCATCAGTTTTTCGATATTGAATTCGAACGATGCCATGGCCCGCCCCGCTTTTCCCCGCAGTTCTCCGCGAGACTTATCGCACAACGTAATTGGGCGGCCAATGGCCCCAATTTGCAGTCACGCAGTGTTCAGATCAGAACGCTGTGCGAGCCCTCGATCGCCACGACGGCGAGATCGCGATAGCGGGCCATGGCCCTATGGCCGCCGCGCGGGGGTATTGGCCGTCTTCTTGATAGTTTCGTGTGGACTGGTGCGCCAGGTGCGCCGCGAAGCTCACCGCCTCGGCGATCTTCTCGATGTCGGATGCGTCGGCAGGGCGCAGTTTTTTCGCCATGGAAGTCCTCCGTTGATGGTGGACAGTCCAGTTATCGCGACGACAAAAAAATGCAACTCTGGCTTACAATGCCTCGAATGCGAGTTCGGGATGAGCGATCAGATTGACAATCGGGGAGGCGGGCTTTGACAGTCGACAAAGTTTATTCCAAGGCCGACAAGCGCCGGAAGCGTCCCATCGACAGATTGAGAGAAGGTGCGGGCGTGATGGACGTCGGCGATAGCAGTGAAGGTGCAGTTGTGGGCATGGTGCCGACCAGGAAATCGCTTTTAATAATCAAAGAGCGCGCGGTCTACGCGCTACAGCTTGCGGATCAGGTGGATCCAAAACGGAAGAACATTCACGTCCCTAACAGCATGCAGCTTGTCGCTAAATCTGGCTCGCAGTCGAACGAGGTAAGGCGAACCCTATCGACTGCGGAGGCGCTGTTCACGAAATCCTTTTTTCCATCCGATGAAACTCGTGAGGCCTGTTTAGAGGCTTCAATTGCGACAATGAAGGAGCTCCTTGCGACTGCGCAAATAGCAGCTCAATTCAAGACCGATCAGGAAGCGGCCGAGCAATCCTATGAAGGGGTGCCCAAGTCCCGAGCACTGCGGCTTCCAGCGGTCACCGAAGTCGAGAGCCGGGCGAAGAACTTTATCTTGAAGGCTGAGAGCACCCTTCAATCCATTTTCGATATTGCCCGGGTCTTTTATGTGGAGGAATTGGCGAAAAAAGGGTGGCCCGATAATCTGGTTGTTGCTGTTGAAAAGAGAGCCGGGAGCGACGCGAATTTCACGAAATTTGCACGCGCTCTGGCCGACTTCATCAAATTAATACGGAACGCTCGCCATTGCGTTATTCACCAGGACGAAACGAAATGGCTTGAATTGTCCGACTTCCGGTTGACCCCACAGAATACCGTTAACCCACCGTCGATTGCGATCGTCCACCCCCATACGCCGATGAATGAAGTCCCGCTGCTCGCGTTTATGACGGACGTCGTAGACAAGATCGGTGAAGGTGCCGAGCAGCTTATGGCGCATTTAGCAAGTGCCCATATGGAGCGGGTCGGCAAGCTTCCAATCGTTCTAAATTTTGTGCCTGAAGAGCAACGGCGAAAAGACACGCAAGTTAGATACGGCTATTTCATCCTGATGGGTGACGAGTGGGTTAAGCTTGGCTAGGCCGGACGGTGCGCGATACGGGTCCGAAGTTCCACCTAGGCGACGCTGCGCGGGGCTCTTGAGGTCAGCCTTCGAGGCTCCCAGGCGTGGCTCTACCATCTGGGGTCAGCGATCCGGCGCGCTGATACGCAGCCCAATTCCGGTGTCGGGTCTACGAACAGAATTTCCATCGTTTAGCTCCGTTGTCACAAAAGGCCCAAAAGCCGTCACAACGTGAGCAAAAACGGTCGCGGGGAGCAAATTGGAAATGAGGCTTTGTTTCCAACTGCTTTCCGCTATTTTTCCAATCGCGTGTCGGAAGAGTAGACGCAGGCGTTTCAATACGCGTATGAATAGAGAGCTTTGGGGGCGTTGCCATTGACGTCGCACATATTTGGGGGGCCTGACACCCCGAAGAAATTGCGGTGCTTGCAAAAGTATTTGCAAGCCTTCGCGATCGCTTTGCGAGACCAGCAATTTGCTTGCGTCTACATCGATGCGTTCGCCGGGTCAGGGTCGCGAACGGAAGTCCGCCCGGGCATCCCGCTCTTTGGATCAGAACTTGCCGAACCGGAAGAGGTGACGACACCGGGGTCAGCCAGGATCGCCATCGAAATCAATCCTCCGATGCACTCAATCGTGTTGATCGAGCAGGATAGCGCTCGCTTCGCGCAGCTCCAGGCGTTGAAAGCTGAATATCCAGACCGTCAGATAATTCCTCGGCAGGGCGATGCCAATGAACTTGTCCAGCGCCTTTGTCGAGGCATGAAGTGGCGAGGATCAGAGAAGATCGGTCGCGGCGTTCGTGGCGTCATTTTCCTCGATCCCTATGGGATGGAAGTGTCGTGGGCTACGGTGAAAGCCATCGCAGATACCGAGGCTTTAGACTGCTGGTATTTTTTCCCCCTTTCCGGCCTGTATCGAAACGCCCCTCGCGACCCGACGAAGCTTAGCTCTGGAAAGCAGGCGAGCCTCGATCGGGTTCTTGGTGCCACGGATTGGCGTGAGCGCTGGTACGATCACAAGAATACCTCTCGGGATATGTTCGAGGACGCCGATCAGGCTATTCGACGCGCCGACGTGGACGCTATCGAGAGGTATGTGAAGGAGCGTCTGCAGACCGCGTTTAAGGGCGCGGTGCTTGATCCTGTTCGGCTGCACCATAAAAACGGACCACCGCTTGCGTCACTCTTTTTTGCGGTCTCAAACCCTAGCCCGCCAGCGGTCGCCCTCGCGACGAGAATGGCCTCTCACATCCTCAGTTCGGGCAGATCGTCCCAAACCCGGTCGCGGTAAACCCGACCGGTCGCCTTCTTGTTCCTTCCGCCCCATTGCTTGAAAAAGAATGCCGCGTCCGCGTCGGTGCACCGGTCGAATATCTCGTCCACCCATCGTGTTTCGAGCGGCCTTGCATTCGGTCCACTTTCCCCGCCGACGATCGCCCAGTGTATTCCCTTGAGGTTGGCGTCCTGGACGGACCCGATCAGCGGCTCAAACGAAACAAATCTCACTGCCGCTGGCACTTCCCGCAAGTCATCAAGCCGATGAAGGACGCGGCTATCTTCGACGCTAGTACCAAGCCAAACGTTGGGCAGTTTCGGCAGGGCAGGAACGATTTCCTTCATCCGGTCCGGTCGCTTTGTGAGAATTTGGTATGTGTGGTGCTGCGTGTCGGCCATCACGGTCCAAACCTCTGCGATGAATTCAGGCGGCACGTCCTGATGAAAAAGGTCCGACATCGAGTTTACAAAAACTCGCCTTGGCCGCTTCCAACCGATTGGGATCGAAAGCGAGGCTTTGTCGAGCCTGATTTGGCCTGTCCACTTGGCACGGCCGCCGGTTTTCCGGGTGAGGCCGGAATACTTCTCGGCCCCCATGGCTTCAAGGCGAGCAGCCATCCTCATTGCGTAGCAGTTGGTGCATCCAGCTGAGAGGATTGTGCATCCGGCAACCGGGTTCCAAGTTGCATCCGTCCATTCAATCGACGTTTCAGCCACAGATCACCTTGCCCACTTCGCCGAAGAGACTGACACAAATAGTGTAAATGCATGTCTAAGGCTTTTTTCGGGGGATCAGCACACAAGCCCTTCGTATTCCGACGCCCTTCCTCGCTATAACGACGGCGTGTCTTAGAAAGAGCAGGAGACGCGAGTTGAGAAAGGCCGAAGTTGCACTGATATTCTGTTCTCTCGGCTCTGGGGCATGTGCCGGGTTTCATAAGACGGCAGCAACAGCAACGAAAACACCCCGTTCGTTGAGATTGGCGAATGCTCTCGAATTAACTGACGCCCGGCGTGCCTAACCTATTCCCAAATCGGCGGCATAGCCTCTGGCGAAAATCATAGCTTCGCGAGCGATATCAATGGCTCGTACCCCCCGAGGCTCGTTGAATACGGCATTCGCGCGGGTCTTCACTGGACGCAATTGCAGGCCGCCCTCGTGGCCAACTGTCCAGTTCGAACTCCCCGACGAAATTGAAACCACGCCGTTATTTACGATCATCTCTTCAATGTAGACAGGTTTGGATGGATCTTCCGGACCTATAGTCATAGCTTTGACCTCACCCACGGTGGAGCTGCCTTCGGCGTGCGCCTCGGAATTGCGCGCTTCCCAAGCGTAAGTGAGCGTTTGGTCTGCCACGCGGGTCGAATGCCTCGTTTGCCTTATATGCTGGCGCTGCGTTTCATCCGCGAAGTGGTTCATGACTTCGACTGCGCGTCGCCATTTGATAAGGAAGTCCTCCCAACTCTCCTGTTTCCGATGAACATCGGCAATGATGGAGAAGCGTGCCATCTCTTCGGACGCAGCTCGTAGAAGCCGTCGTATCTTTGCCTCGGTCTCTGAATTCGTCATGAGGTTCAATCCAACGAGCTCAAACCGTTACCTATGTCTTCGGGCTGTACAGAAGCCGAGTGGTGCCGCCTGAGGGACTTGAACCCCCGACCAATAGTTTACAAAACTACTGCTCTACCAGCTGAGCTAAGGCGGCACATTTACCCGTACGTATACCCCTAAACCAGGCTAGGAAAAAAAATCACGTCTTTCCAACACCTTAGCCGATTGATCCAGCGAATTACAAAACCGCTGCTCTACCAGCTGAGCTACAAGGGCACGGCGCTCCGGTAGCATATTTCGTGCGCCAGTAAAGACAAAACTCCGTTTGGCGTTGCTGATGGACCAGCGAGGGCGGCCCGCGCCATGCTGAAAATGGCTGGCCGGCTTCCTATATGCGGGGTGGTGCAATTACCTGGTTGAGGGTTGTCGCATGATCCGGTTCGTCATCATCTTTCCGCTTGTCGTGGTGGCCTGGCTTCTCGTGGTGAAACTCGTCAGCGATTTGAAGAAGGCCAGCATCGACTGGACCGGCGTCACCACCATCATCGGCTTCATCGCGCTCGCCTTCTGGCTGCGCCATATCACCGGCCTGGGCGGTTGATCGCGCAAAGCGTCCGCGGGTCGATGGCCGAGACTGCCGCCGGTCACCATCGGCTGTGAGGGCTCGGGCTATCTTCCGCCGCCCGAAAAAATTTCAAGAACCTTCGAACCTTTTTCGCGGGCGCGGCGACTGATGATCAAGAGGCGGATGGATCGCCTCTCCCACGAAACAGGAGATCATCATGTTCAAGCGCACCATTGTATCCGGCCTCATCGCCACCTCTGTCGCCGCCGCCACGCTGGCCGGCACCGTCCAGCCCTCGGCTGCCCACAGCCACCACCACAACCGCGAGATCGGCATCGGCATTGCCGCCGGCGTCGGCGGGTTCGTGCTCGGCAGCCTGCTCGCTCAGCAGCCGCAGCCGCAGCCTGTCTATGTCGACGAATATGGCGGCGGCTCCTCGCACGTTCGCCGCTGCCTCGCCCGCTACGCCAGCTACGACCCGTACTCCGACACCTTTGTCGGCTACGACGGCTATCGTCATTACTGCCAGCTCTGAGAGGAGGTGAACCGCCTCAGGCAACCGGAAGAGGGGGCTCCCTCCTTGGCCCCTTCTTCTCATGTCTCGCGGTAGGACCTGTTGCGTCGACAGACTCTCAAGCCGAAACCCCTCCGCAGCCGGCGGTGTACAGAGATTTTCCGAGCGTTTAATCTCTTCCCAACGGCCAAACCGAGGGGAGGGACGCTTGGACGAACAGGATCCGAAGCAAGACTTGATCGAGCCCGTCTTTCGCAACGGCACCGTCACCACCGTCGGCATCCTGCTGGCGTTTTCGCTCGGCTTCATCACCCATTGGGCGGCCAACCCGATCCCCTGGCAAACCTACCATTTGCTGGCAGTGCTGCCGATCCTCATCGGCATCGCGTTGCAGATGCGTGCGCTGTCCATGCTGCTCGATGTGAGCTCGCTGCAAAAGCCGATCTACGAGCGCGCCAACCGCATCTTCATCGCCGGGCTCATCTTCACCGCAAGCGGCGTCGGGCTGGCGATCCTGCTCGACTTCTTCGAGATAGCGGGCAAGAGCGCGCTGCCCGGCGCTTGAGGCTTGGCGCCTTTACAGCGCTAGCCCTGGCAGATGTCGCACCATTCGGCGCCGACCAGGCTTGCCATGCGGTCGACGCCGATCCTGACTGCGGCATTGGTGGCGCCGGCGGCCGGCACCACCTCGTCAAAGGCGCGCAGCGACACGTCGCAATAGACCGGCAATGGCGAGGCGAGGCCGAACGGGCAGACGCCGCCGACCGGGTGGCCGGTGATCTCGGCCACCTGTTCGGCATCGAGCATTCGCGGCTTGCCGCCGAAGGCATCGCGCGATTTGCGGTTGTCGATGCGCGCGTCGCCGCGGGCGACCACCAGCAGCACCCGCTCGCCGACGCGCATGCAGATGGTCTTGGCGATCTGTCCCGGCTCGACACCATGCGCTTCGGCGGCGAGCGCCACAGTCGCCGAACTCGTCGGCGTTTCGATCACCGCGATGTCCGGGGCATGCTCGGCGAAGAAGGTTTTTACGGACTGGAGGCTCATGCGTCTTCAGGCGGGAATGGATCGGAGGCGCAGACTTCTGCGCGTTGCCGGGCCAGAGTCAAGGCGGACCAGTGTCAGGGCAAGCGCGTGGCGCTGACCTCGAACAGCGATGCCTCGGCGGGGCCTTCTGAAAGGCCGCCGTTCGACAGGCCGCCGATCATCCTGGTTATTTCCGTTGCCGCTTCGCGCACCAGCGGGCCGATCTCGGCCAGACGCTCGGGTGTCACCCGAACAGTGGGCCCGGAGACGGAAACGCCGCCGATCGGCTCACCGAACTCGTTGAAGATGGCGGCGGCCACGCAGCGCATGCCGGGATGGCGCTCCTCGTCGTCGACCGACCAGCCGCGATGCTTGATCGCAACGAGGTCGCGGGCCAGTGCCGAGATGTCGGAGAGCGTCTTATCGGTGAAGCGCTCCAGCCCGGCGCGGCGCAGGATGGCGGCTACACGCTCGGGATCGAGATGCGCCAGCACCGCCTTGCCGATGCCAGAGGCGTGGAAGGAACTGCGCGTGCCCGGCCGGAAGAAGGCGCGGATCGCCTGGTGCGTCTCGACCTGGCTGACGAAGACGACGCAGTCGTCCTCCGCGACCCCGAGATTGGCGGTCTCGCCGGTCTTTTCCATCAGCTCCTGCATGACGATGCGGGCGCGGTCGACCAGCTTGCGGCGGCGCAGGAAGGCTGCGCCCATGCGGTAGGTCTCGACGCCGATCGACCACAGCTGGTCGGTCCCGTCGAACTCGACCATGCCGTGGTTCTCCAGCGTCGTCAGCATGCGGTAGGCGGTGGAGGCGGCGAGGCCGCTTTGCGCCGATATCTCGCTCAGCGACAGGCCGCTGCCTTCGGCGACGATGGCAAGGATGCGCAAGGCGCGGTCGAGCGACTGCACCGAGGCGGCTTCGGACGGACCGTTGAAGGAGCGCGGGCGGCCGCGCTGGCGCTTTTCGCTGGTTTCCATGGCGGCATCTTCGCCGATTTCGTCGAATTGGCAATGAAAAAGTTTTTCACTGCTTTGCGACGTCGGATCATTGGAAAACGGAAAGCGCAATAAAATCAGATGGTAATCGCCATTTTCTAGATATGAAAAAATATTCTGAAAAAATTGAAAAAAGCCGTAGGCGCTGGCATTCTCAGCCAACCAACAAATTCGTGGAGGCTTGCAAATGGCCAGGATGCGCGCTGTCGACGCTGCAGTTCTCGTTCTCGAAAAGGAAGGCATTTCGTGCGCCTTCGGCGTGCCGGGCGCGGCGATCAACCCGCTCTATTCCGCGCTGAAAGCGAGGGGCTCGATCCGCCACGTTCTCGCCCGCCACGTCGAGGGCGCCTCGCACATGGCCGAAGGCTACACGCGGGCCAAAGCCGGCAATATCGGGCTCTGCATCGGCACGTCCGGTCCGGCCGGCACCGACATGATCACCGGGCTCTATTCGGCTGCGGCCGATTCCATTCCGATCCTCTGCATCACCGGGCAGGCGCCGCGCGCGCGCCTCAACAAGGAGGATTTCCAGGCGGTCGACATCGCCGCGATCGCCTCGCCGGTCGCCAAATGGGCGGTCACCGTCATGGAGCCCTATCTGGTGCCGATGGCATTGCAGAAGGCGTTCCACCTGATGCGGTCGTCGCGGCCGGGTCCGGTCCTCATCGACCTGCCGGTCGACGTGCAACTGGCCGAGATCGAATTCGACATCGACGCCTACGAGCCGCTCGCCCCGTTCAAGCCGGCGATGACGCGCGCGCAGGCCGAGAAGGCGCTGGCGATGCTCAACCAGGCGGAGAAACCGCTGGTCGTCGCCGGCGGCGGCATCATCAATGCCGATGCTTCCGACCTGTTGATCGAGTTCGCCGAGGTCACCGGCGTGCCGGTCATCCCGACGCTGATGGGCTGGGGCGCGATCCCCGACGACCACCGGCTGATGGCCGGCATGTGCGGGCTGCAGACCTCGCATCGCTACGGCAATGCGACGATGCTGGAAGCCGACTTCGTCTTCGGCATCGGCAATCGCTGGGCCAACCGCCATACCGGCTCGGTCGACGTCTACACCAAGGGCAAGAAGTTCATCCATGTCGATATCGAGCCGACGCAGATCGGCCGTGTCTTCGCGCCGGATCTCGGCGTCGTCTCGGATGCGGGCGCGGCGCTGAAGATATTGCTCGACGTCGCCACCGAATGGCGCACGGCTGGCAAGCTGCGTGACTGGTCGGGCTGGGCCAAGGAATGCCAACAGCGCAAGAAGACGATGAAGCGCAAGACGCATTTCGAGCAGGTGCCGCTGAAGCCGCAGCGCGTCTATGAGGAGATGAACAAGGCGTTCGGCCGCGACACCACCTATGTCACCACGATCGGCCTGTCGCAGATTGCCGGCGCGCAGTTCCTGCACGTCTACAAGCCGCGCAACTGGATCAATTGCGGCCAGGCCGGCCCGCTCGGCTGGACGCTGCCGGCGGCACTGGGCGTGCGCGCCGCCGATCCGGACCGCGATATCGTCGCGCTCTCAGGCGACTACGACTTCCAGTTCATGATCGAGGAACTGGCGGTCGGCGCGCAGCACAAATTGCCCTACATCCATGTCGTCGTGAACAACGCCTATCTCGGCCTGATCCGCCAGGCGCAGCGCGGCTTCTCGATGGATTACGAGGTGAGCCTCGCCTTCGAGAACGTCAACCGGGCCAATGATCCCGAGGCCGGCTACGGCGTCGACCATGTCGCGGTCGCCGAGGCGATGGGCTGCAAGGCGGTCCGCGTGCGCAAGCCGGAAGAATTCGCCGGCGCCTTCAAGCAGGCCCAGCGGCTGATGAAGGAGCACCGGGTCCCGGTTGTGCTCGAATTCATCCTCGAGCGCGTCACCAACATTTCGATGGGCACCGAAATCGACAAGATCACCGAATTCGAGGAGCTTGCTGAAAGCCACGCGGATGCGCCGACGGCCATCGTGATGTTGGATTAGGCGTGCCGATATTCAGGTGAGGCCGGCCTGCAAACGGCGCCTTCCTGCGCTTCCGGTGCTCACGTACAGAAAGTACGCTCCGCTCCGGTTCTCGAAAGTCACCGTTTTTCGGCTCTGCCTGACCTGAATCTCAACCACGCCTAGGTCGGGCAGAAAAAAGAAGGAGAAAAAGAATGCCGCGTTTTTCAGCCAATCTGTCGATGCTCTTTGGCGAGCATGACTTCCTCGACCGTTTCGATGCCGCTGCCCGCGCCGGCTTCAAGGGCATCGAATATATCGGCCCCTATGACCACGCGCCTGAGGTCGTCGCCGCGCGGCTGAAGAAGAACGGCCTGACGCAGGTGCTGTTCAACCTGCCGGCCGGCGACTGGGCGAAAGGCGAGCGCGGTATTGCCGTGCTGCCCGATCGCGTGCCGGAATTCCGGCAAGGTGTGGCTAAGGCGATCACCTATGCGCATGCGCTGGGCTGCGAGCAGATCAACTGCCTGGCCGGCATCGCGCCGCAGGGTGCCGACCGCTCGGTTCTGGAGAACGTCTTTGCCGAGAACCTGGCCTTCGCGGCCGAAAAGCTGGAGCAGGCCGGCATCCGGCTGCTGATCGAGCCGATCAACACCCGCGACATTCCAGGCTTCTACCTGAATTACTCGGACCAGGCGCTGGCGCTGATCGACCGCATCGGCTCGAAGAACTTGTTCCTGCAATACGACATCTATCACATGCAGATCATGGAGGGGGATCTCGCCCGTACCATCGAGGCTAACCTCGGCCGCATCGCGCATATCCAGCTTGCGGATAATCCCGGCCGTCACGAGCCGGGGACGGGCGAGATCAATTATCCCTTCCTCTACGATCACATCGACCGGCTCGGCTATTCCGGCTGGATCGGCGCCGAATACAAGCCGAAGGCCGGCACGGAAGCGGGATTGGGATGGTTCAGGGAACTGGCCGGGCAGGGGAGCGCGGCGGCTTAAGCGGGGCGACGAAACAGCCGATCTCCCCCACGTGGGGGTGATGGCCCGCAGGGCCAGAGGGGGGCGCGAAGGAACGCTGCCTCAACAAATTCTGACGGAGAACAACAATGGACACCATCGGCTTCATCGGGCTGGGCATCATGGGCGCACCGATGGCGGGGCATCTGCTCGACGCCGGCTACTCAGTCGTCGCCAGCGACCATCGCTCGAAGCCGCCGGCCGATCTCGTCGCCAAGGGCCTGAAGACCGTCACCGGCCATGACGCCGTGGCGAAGGCCGCCGACATCATCATCCTGATGGTCCCCGACACGCCGCAGGTCGCCGACGTTCTGTTCGGCGAGAACGGCGTCGCGTCCGGCCTGTCAAAGGGCAAGCTGGTCATCGACATGAGCTCGATCTCGCCGATCGAAACCAAGGTTTTCGCGAAAAAGATCAACGACCTCGGCTGCGACTATCTCGACGCGCCGGTATCGGGCGGCGAGGTCGGCGCCAAGGCGGCGTCGCTCACCATCATGGTCGGCGGCGAGGAACAAGCCTTCGAGCGCGCCAAGCCGGTGTTCGAGAAGATGGGCAAAAACATCACGCTGGTCGGGCCGAACGGCGTCGGCCAGACCACGAAGGTCGCCAACCAGATCGTCGTGGCGCTGACCATCGAGGCGGTCGGCGAGGCGCTTGTCTTCGCATCGAAGGCAGGCGCCGATCCGGCCAAGGTCAGGCAGGCGCTGATGGGCGGGCTCGCCGCCTCGCGCATCCTCGAAGTGCATGGCGAGCGCATGATCAAGCGCACCTTCGCGCCGGGCTTCCGCATCGAGCTGCACCAGAAAGATCTCAACCTGGCGCTCGAGGGAGCGAAATCCCTCGGCGTGTCATTGCCCAACACCTCGACGACGCAGCAGCTGTTCAATTCCTGCGCCGCCAATGGCGGCGCGAAGGAGGATCACTCGGCGCTGGTCAGGGCGCTGGAGCGGATGGCGGGGCACAATTTAGGGGAATAGGGGAGTAAGGCAGTAGGGGACGGTGGCGGCTCCACTATTTCCTACTGCTTCATTGCCGTACTGCCTCACTGCCCTAGGAATTTCCTCGCCGCATAGAGGCTCACCGCCGCGGCATTCGACACGTTGAGCGAGCGGATGGCGCCGGGCATGTCGAGGCGGGCGAGCGCGGTCACCGTCTCGCGCGTCTTCTGGCGCAGGCCCTTGCCCTCGGCGCCCAGCACCAGCGCGATCTTGTCGCCGGCGAATGTCTTCTCCAACTCCGCCGGACCGTCCGAATCGAGGCCGATGGTCTGGAAGCCGGCTTCGTGCAACTGGCCGAGCGCGTCGGCGAGGTTCTTGACCTCGATCTGGTCGATATGTTCCAGCGCCCCTGACGCCGATTTCGCCAGCACGCCGGACTCCTGCGGGCTGTGGCGGGCCGTGGTGATCAGCGCGCCGGCGCCGAAGGCGACGGCTGAGCGCAGGATCGCGCCGACATTGTGCGGGTCGGTGACCTGGTCGAGGACCAGCACAAGCCTTGTGTCGCCGAGCGCATCGAGGCGCTTGGCCTTCAGCGGCTCCGCCTCGATCAGCACGCCCTGATGCACGGCATCCGATCCGGTGATCCTGTCGATGTCCTTCGGCTCGACCAGTTCGGCCTTGAAGGACAGGGCGCCAAGGTCGGCGATCGCCAGCCGCTCGGCGGCGTTGCGCGTCACCAGCATGTTTCTGATCTTGCGCCGGGGATTATCGAGCGCCGCCCGCACGGTGTGCAGGCCATAGAGCCGCACCAGGCCGTCGGCCGGGGATTCGCCCGGCGGCACCGGCTGGCGCGGCCGGAATGCGGGCGCGCCGCCGGCCTTCTGGTCGCGATGTGCGCGGCGCAGCTTGGCGTAATGGGTGTCTTTCGGAGTGCCGGGCTTGTTGTCTTTGCTCATGGCGGGCTTCTATAGCCGTGTCGTCGGGCCATTGATACTGGCAGAAAACCGGCTTGTCGGGGATGCTGTCAAATTCAGCGCATTTTGCCGGGAGGTTGCGGTTGACACCCACCAACCTTGCCGCCATAAGGCGCTTCGCTGATTTCGGAGAAGACTTCTACTCGGGCTCCGGATCGGCGTGAATGCCTCGTTGCATGGCTCCGGCGGCAGACTGGAGAGGTGCCCGAGTGGTTAAAGGGGACGGACTGTAAATCCGTTGGCTTAGCCTACGTTGGTTCGAATCCAACCCTCTCCACCACTGCCGGCCCGGAAGCCCTGAAACGCAAAGCATCGGACCGAAAAGTGCATGGCGCTTTTCGGGTGAATCCGATACTGCATTGAAAGGCGCGGGTATAGCTCAGTGGTAGAGCAGCAGCCTTCCAAGCTGAATATGCGGGTTCGATTCCCGCTACCCGCTCCAGATTTCCAGCCCGCATAAAAAGTCACGCGGAAGTGCCGCGCAGCAAATCCTCGAAGTCAAACGCTTGGCTGCTTGGCCTAGGCAACCACCATCAGCCGCCGCTTCCTTTCATCGAGCGAGACGATGGCAAGGCCGCTGGCCACCACCAGCAGGATGCCGCAGACGGCAAGCGCGTTCGGAAGCTGGCCGAACACCAGCAGGCCGGAGATGACCGCCCAGACGGTGAAGCAATAGTAGAACGGCGCCACCGCGCTCGTCGGCCCGACGCGATAGGCCATGAAGATGAAGAAATGGCCGAAGATCAGGAACAGGCCGGCGCCTGCGATCAGCATGAGGTGACGGGGTTCCGGCATCACCCAGGGCTCGGAAACGAGATGCGCGATGCCTGAGCCGGCCAGCACGACCACGACGGCGGAAATGGCGACGATCATGCCTGGAACGTCAGCGCCGACCTTGCGCCCGGCGAGGTCGCGGGCGGCCGACAGGACCGCATTGCCGAGCGCCAGCAAGGCATAGACCGAAATCCCTTGCATCGTCGGCTGCGCCACCATGACGGCGCCGATGAAGCCGACGCCAATCAGCGCCACGCGCGCTCCGCCGATCCGTTCGCCGAAAAGTATCGCGGAGCCGACCAGCATCAGCAGCGGGGTGATCTGCCCGAGCGCCGTCGAGTCGGCGATCTGCATGTTGGCGAGCGCCACGACGTAGCAGAGGATCGCCGCCAGCTCGAGCAGGTTGCGGCGCAGGACCTTTCTTTCGAAGATCAAAGGGATCTGCCTGGCGTAGCCGAGCAGGACAAGCAGCGGAAGCCCCCAGAGCGCGGCGGCGATGCCGCGCAGGAACAGAACCTCGTAGGGCGGCAGGCCGACGGTGGCGAGTTTCATCATGGTATCGTTGACCAGGTAGGACCCGGTCGAGACGACCATGAACAGCGGACCGCGGATGTTTGTCGGGATGAACTGCATCGAGCGAAGAGATCAGAGCGATGCCGCGGCGGCAATGGGCCAGCCGCCGAGCCGGCTTTCGCCCATTTCATTTTCCGCCGCACCTCCCTATATCCAGGCCACATCCCCCCTGAAATCGGATCATGGGTTCTGACCGAGCCGGCGCGCTCAGCCACAAGGCACTTGTGTTTTTCAGCCGTTGTCGCTAATCGCCCCGCATTCGATTGAACTGAAAGTCCAGGCCGTCCAAGGAAAGAGACTATGGCAAAAGGTAAATTCGAGCGCACCAAGCCGCATGTGAACATTGGCACGATCGGCCACGTCGATCATGGCAAGACGTCGCTGACGGCGGCGATCACGAAGTATTTTGGCGAATACAAGCGCTATGACCAGATCGACGCAGCGCCGGAAGAGAAGGCGCGCGGCATCACCATTTCGACGGCGCACGTCGAGTACGAGACGGCCAACCGTCACTATGCCCACGTCGACTGCCCCGGCCACGCCGACTATGTGAAGAACATGATCACCGGCGCCGCGCAGATGGACGGCGCGATCCTGGTGGTTTCGGCCGCCGACGGCCCGATGCCGCAGACCCGCGAGCACATCCTGCTCGCCCGCCAGGTCGGCGTGCCGTCGATCGTGGTGTTCCTGAACAAGGTCGACCAGGTCGACGACGCCGAGCTGCTCGAGCTGGTCGAGCTCGAGGTTCGCGAGCTCTTGACCAAGAACGAGTTCCCCGGCGACGACATTCCGATCGTCAAGGGTTCGGCGCTGGCCGCACTTGAGGATTCGAACAAGACCATCGGCGAGGACGCGATCCGCGAGCTGATGGCGCAGGTCGACGCCTACATCCCGACGCCGGTTCGTCCGCTGGACAAGCCGTTCCTGATGCCGATCGAAGACGTGTTCTCGATCTCGGGCCGCGGCACGGTCGTGACCGGCCGCGTCGAGCGCGGCGTGGTCAAGGTCGGCGAGGAACTCGAGATCGTCGGCATCCGTCCGACGACCAAGACGACCTGCACGGGCGTCGAGATGTTCCGCAAGCTGCTCGACCAGGGCCAGGCCGGCGACAACATCGGCGCGCTGCTGCGCGGCGTCGACCGTGAAGGCGTCGAGCGCGGCCAGGTCCTGGCCAAGCCGGGCTCGGTGAAGCCGCACAAGAAGTTCGTGGCCGAAGCCTACATCCTGACCAAGGACGAGGGCGGCCGCCACACGCCGTTCTTCACCAACTACCGTCCGCAGTTCTACTTCCGCACCACCGACGTGACCGGCATCGTGACGCTGCCGGCGGGCACCGAGATGGTGATGCCTGGCGACAACATCACGGTCGACGTCGAGCTGATCGTGCCGATCGCCATGGAAGAGAAGCTGCGCTTCGCCATCCGTGAAGGCGGCCGCACCGTCGGTGCCGGCATCGTCGTCACCATCAAAGAATAATCGATCCGGCATTCGCCGGTTCGAACAGGAAAGGGCGGTCTTCGGGCCGCCCTTTTTCGTTTTACGCCTGTGCGAGCTGCTATTGTTTACCGAGCGACCTCAAGCCTGTTGCAAGCTTCGGCGCCGCAACTAGTATAGGTTGCATCAAGGGGCTGGCTGGACGTGGTTGTAGGGCGTCGTTTATCGGGACAGGCATGGTGGTCACTGGGGCTGGTCTGCCTGGTGCTGCTGCTTGTCTTGGGCAATGCCAGCCTCGCCGCCGGCGCTAAAAAGTCCGAGTCCGATCGCGGTCCGCCGATGCGCTTCGTTGTCGTGCGCAGCAACTCCGTGGGGTGCGAACCAAACTGTCCCGAGTGGATTTCGGCGGAAGGCACGATCGAAGCCGGCACGCCGGCGCTGCTCAAGCGCATGCTCAAGCGGCTTGGCGGGCGAAAGCTGCCGATCGTGGTGGATTCGCCCGGCGGCAATGTCGACGCGGCGCTGACGCTCGGCCGGCTGATCCGCAAAAGCGGGCTGGACATCGCGGTCGGCAAGACCTGGTTCGACGGCTGCATGCCGGACGACAGGGATTGCGCCGGCAACAAGGGCAGGGGCGCCGACTATTTCGGCGAACCCTATGCCAGCGGCGCCATCTGCAATTCCGCCTGTCCGCTGATGTTTGCCGGCGGCGTGCGCCGCGTGGTCGGCGAATGGGCGTATCTCGGCGTGCACCAGATCACCACGACCTACACAAAGACGAAACTGCTCTACCGGACCACATACAAGGTGGTGAACGGCAAGAAGAAGGTCATCAGCACGAAGGTCGTCAGCCGCAAGAATGCCGGCAGCTACAAAACCTACGAGATGAGCAAGGCGGTGGAAAAGAGGCTGGTCGCCTATTTCCGCGAGATGGGCGTCGGCGAGGGCGTGCTCACGACGATGAAGAACACGCCGGCCAGCGATATCCATCAGCTGGTCCTCGAAAACATGCTGCGGATGAACCTCGTCACCAGCATGGATTCGGTCGACCTCCTCGCCGCCGCCGCCATCTGCAAGGCGAGGCCGGCCCCGGCAAATTGCCGTGAGATACCAGGAAACAAGGATGCGGCGCCGGCCGCCACCGTGGCCGCCGCGGCCGAGCCGGCACCTGCCACGACGGCCAGGCCGGAGATCGTCAAGCGCGACGAGGACATGCGCTTCGTCGTGGTTCGCGGCAGCAATCCGCTCTGCAATCCAGATTGCCCGGAGTGGATCTCGGCCGAAGGCACGATCACCGCTTACACGCCGGAGCGGCTGCGTGACATGCTCGATGGCATCGGCGGGCGCAGGCTGCCCCTGGTGATAAGCTCGCCGGGCGGCGACGTTCAGGGAGCGCTCGCGACCGGCCGGCTGATCCGCGAGCACAAGCTCGACGTCGCCATTGCGCGGACCGATTTCGTCGGCTGCGATTTGACGGCGCTTGATTGCGCGGCCGATAGCGAGGCTCGCGCCGGGCTCACCGTCGATGCCGAAGGCGTGTGCGATTCAGCCTGTGCGATCCTGCTTGCCGGCGGTGTCCGCCGGCTTGTCGGTCCGCGGGCACGGCTCAGCGTGCATTCGCTGGGGATGGAGAAAGAGGTCAAGGCCTATCTGGACGACATGGCCATCGGCCGAGGGCTGTTCAACGCCATTCAGCTGTTTGCAACCGAGCGTCGGCTCGAACCGGCGACCATGCTGAGGTTCGGCGTGACGACGGGGCCGCAATCGGTCGACGCGCTGACCGGCGCCACCATCTGCGCCGCGACGCCGAAGCCCGAGAACTGCCGCGTGGCGCCGTCGCCCAATGCCCAGGCAGACGCGCCAGCCAAATTGTAGCCATCAACTGGCCATCGAGGCAGGTTGAGCCGCCTTCGATCTTTCCGCTATCGTGCGTGGCAATCGACAGGCGAGGATCGATGATGAACGAGGATACCCCGACACTGTTCGAGTGGGCCGGCGGCGCCGAGGCGCTGAACCGCTTGACGCGGACCTTCTACGACAAGGTGGCGCGCGATCCGATCGTCGGCCCGGTGTTCAGGCATATGTCGCCGGATCATCCCGCCCATGTCGCGGCCTTCATCGGCGAAGTCTTCGGCGGGCCGAAGACCTACAGCGAGAAGTACGGCGGCCATCGCGAGATGGTGATGCATCATCTGGGCAAGCATCTGAGCGAGGAGCAGCGGCGGCGCTGGATCAATCTTCTTGCCGATGCCGCCGACGAGGTCGGCCTGCCCGACGATCCCGAATTCCGCTCCGCCTTCATGGGCTATGTCGAATGGGGATCGCGGCTGGCCAAGATGAATTCCAATCTCGGCGAGACCTGCGACCCCGAGATAGAACCGATGCCGGCCTGGGGCTGGGGCGTGCCGGGCGGACCGTACAAGCCGCCAGCCGGGAAATCGTAACCGTGACGGACCGGGCTCGGAGCCCGATCGTTCGATGGCGGCAGTGGCAAGGGCCTGGCATCGAACATCTGGTGCTGCGGCAGGATTCCGGCGGCATATCGGCCGAGTCCGTGGCTGTCTCGGCCGACCACGCGCCGTTCGCCGTTCATTACCGGATTGCGTGCCGACCAGACTGGCGCACCAGGGAGGTCGAGGTCGGCCTCGTCGGCGGCGGGCGTTTCCTGCTCGAGACGGACGGCGTGGGCAACTGGTCGAAGGACGGTGTTCCGGTCCCGGACCTGACCGGCGCGCTGGATCCCGATCTCACCGTCACGCCCTTCACCAATACGCTGCCGATCCGGCGGCTGCGGCTGAAGCCTGGCGAAAGCGCCGAGATTGTTGCGGCCTTCATCGAATTGCCGGAATTGACCATCGTCAAAAGCCCGCAGCGCTACACATGCCTCGATGAGGGCAGGCGCTATCTGTACGAGCCGCTTGCCAGCGGCTTCAGGCGTGAAATCGACATCGATGGGGAGGGGCTGGTGATCACCTATCCGGATTTCTGGCAAAGGATATGAAAGCGGCTAAGACCGCTCTTTACAGAGCGCTCGGAAGCTTTTAGGAAGCGCCTGCGCCGAAACGCGCGTGTACGGGCATAGCTCAGTTGGTAGAGCGGCGGTCTCCAAAACCGCAGGTCGTAGGTTCGAGCCCTGCTGCCCGTGCCATTTTCCCGAAATGGCCGGTTTCCATGTCTTCGAAGGCCGCCAGGTCCTTGAAAACCCGTGGGTGGCTTGCCATTTGTCGGGAACTGGGGCATAAGGCGCTCATAGCCGGGACGGAACGACTGGATGGTTCCGATGCGGCGTTTGGCCATAAAGCGGACACTTGCCACTTGCGTGGATCAAGAATCGGTTTTATGTAGACGGAACAGACACGCGACGCGTGGAGCTGGGAAGCCGGCTTTACGCGTCCGATTTGCATGGGCGAAATGGATGCGCTGATTCGGCGCCGACATGAAGTCCGAGCGGCATGTCCCGGCCTGCGGGATCATCCAGGAGACCCGGCCAACGGGTCTTGAAGACAGAGCGGCATATGGCTTCGAAAACCACAAACCCTTTCACCTTTCTCCAGCAGGTTCGCGCGGAGACCGCCAAGGTGACCTGGCCGTCGCGACGCGAAACGATGATATCGACGGTGATGGTCCTGGTGTTCGCGGTCATCGCGATGATCTTTTTCTTCACCGCCGACATAGCCATGGGCTACGCGATCGAGTGGATTCTGGGGCTGGGACGCTAAGTCCGGCGATTACGGAGAAGTCGTGAAATGACTGCGCGGTGGTACATCGTCCACGCCTATTCGAACTTTGAGAAGAAGGTCGCCGAGGACATCGAGAACAAGGCCAAGCAGAAGGGCCTGTCCGCTGACATCGAGCAGATCGTCGTGCCGACCGAGAAGGTCGTGGAGATACGCCGCGGCCGCAAGGTCGATGCCGAGCGCAAGTTCTTCCCGGGCTATGTGCTGCTCAAGGCCAACCTGACCGACGCAGTGTTCTCGCTGGTCAAGAACACGCCGAAGGTGACCGGCTTCCTGGGCGACTCCAAGCCCGTGCCGATCACCGAGACCGAGGCGCAGCGCATCCTGAACCAGGTGCAGGAAGGCGTTGAGCGGCCGAAGCCGTCGGTCACTTTCGAGATCGGCGAGGCGATCCGCGTCTCGGACGGTCCGTTCGCCTCGTTCAACGGTTTCGTCCAGGAAGTGGACGAGGAGCGGGCGCGGCTCAAGGTGGAAGTTTCGATCTTCGGGCGCGCCGTGCCGGTCGATCTGGAATTCGGACAGGTCGAAAAGGGCTGATCCGAATACCCGCGCCGAAAGGCGTCGGGATGCCCTGCGCCGCCACGGCTCAGGGAGGGCGGCGCGAAGATCGCGCGGCCATGAACGGGTGGGAGGCGAACGCGGCTAAGCCGGCCGCGGGAACCGCACCACCAGACTGCAACCGCCGGTGCTTCCCAGACTGTGGGCCGGCATGAGAAAAGGCAGGAATAGAGATGGCTAAGAAAGTTGCAGGCCAGCTCAAGCTCCAGGTTGCCGCGGGCTCGGCTACGCCGTCGCCCCCGATCGGCCCGGCGCTTGGTCAGCGCGGCATCAACATCATGGAGTTCTGCAAGGCGTTCAACGCGCAGACCCAGGAGCTGGAGAAGGGCTCGCCCATCCCGGTCGTCATCACCTACTACCAGGACAAGTCGTTCACCTTCGTCATGAAGACGCCGCCGGTGAGCTACTTCCTGAAGAAGGCCGCCAACCTGAAGTCGGGCTCGAAGGAGCCGGGCAAGGTCAAGGCCGGCACGATCAGCCGCGACAAGGTGCGCGCGATCGCCGAGCAGAAGATGAAGGACCTGAACGCAAACGACGTCGAAGCGGCCATGCGCATGGTCGAGGGCTCCGCCCGCTCGATGGGCCTGGAAGTGGTGGGCTGAGATCATGGCAAAGATTGCAAAGCGTATCGCCAAGACCCGCGAAGGCATCGATCCGAACAAGTCCTACGCGCTCTCTGAGGCGCTGAAGCTGCTCAAGGAGCGGTCCACGGTGAAGTTCGACGAGACCATCGAAGTCGCGATGAATCTCGGCGTCGACCCGCGCCATGCCGACCAGATGGTCCGCGGCGTGGTCAACCTGCCGAACGGCACCGGCCGCTCGGTGCGCGTGGCCGTGTTCGCGCGCGGCGACAAGGCCGAGGAAGCCAAGGCCGCCGGCGCCGACATCGTTGGCGCCGAGGATCTGGTCGACATCGTCCAGAAGGGCACGATCGATTTCGATCGCTGCATCGCCACCCCGGACATGATGCCGCTGGTCGGCCGTCTCGGTAAGGTGCTCGGCCCGCGCGGCATGATGCCGAACCCGAAGGTCGGCACCGTGACCACCGATGTCGCCGCCGCCGTCAAGGCTTCGAAGGGCGGCGCCGTCGAGTTCCGCGTCGAGAAGGCCGGTATCGTCCAGGCCGGCGTCGGCAAGGTCTCGTTCGACGTCAAGGCGCTGGAAGAGAATGTGCGCGCCTTCGCCGATGCGGTGAACAAGGCCAAGCCGTCCGGCGCCAAGGGCAACTACGTCAAGAAGGTGTCGGTCACCTCGACGATGGGCCCCGGCCTCAAGCTCGACATCGCGACGCTCGCCGCGTCCTGATACGAACTGTTCCGATCGGCCGCTAACAGGCCGATCCGCAAAGAATTCCGGGCCTCCGATCTGTCGGCGGCCCGGTACCCCGGAGGCCGAAAGGCTTCCGGACATCCTGTCCGAGATTGCAGGCGGCCCAACAGCCTTAATTCATGTGGGCCTGCATGAGACGGGTGACGACCGGACAAAGGAGCGAGAAGCTCCAATGAAAGGTTCGAACCGTGTTTGCCTTTTGTCTGCGCACCATTCGGCTTGCCGGTTGGTGTGGCGAAAGGGGGCAGGATCCTCGAGCGTCGTTCGGGAGATCCGTTACTGGATGGCCCGGCCGGCAAAAGGCAACCCGACGCCTGTCCTCTAAATGGGAATGTTCCCATTGATGGGCAGGGGTCAACTGGAGATAGGCAGTGGACAGAGCGGAAAAACGCGAACTCGTCACGGGCCTGAATGATGCGTTTTCGAACGCTGGTTCAGTCGTCGTGGCCCACTACGCCGGTATCACCGTCGCGCAAATGAACGACCTTCGGTCGAAGATGCGCGCCGCCGGTGGCACCGTCAAAGTCGCGAAGAACCGTCTCGCCAAAATCGCTCTTCAGGGCACGGACTCCGCATCGATCATCGACCTGTTCAAGGGACAGACGCTGGTCGCTTATTCGGAGGATCCGATTGCGGCGCCGAAGGTCGCGTCCGATTTCGCCAAGGGAAATGACAAGCTCGTCATTCTCGGCGGCGCAATGGGCACCACCTCGCTCAACGCCGACGGTGTGAAGGCACTCGCCACACTTCCGTCGCTCGACGAGCTGCGCGCCAGGCTGGTTGGCATGATCGCCACGCCGGCAACCCGGATCGCCCAGATCGTCAATGCACCCGCGGCTTCGGTCGCGCGCGTCATCGGCGCTTACGCCCGGAAGGACGAGGCGGCATGAGGCCGTTCCTCGCTATCACAAACACACGTTCGAACCTTACGAAGGAATATGCAAATGGCTGATCTCGCAAAGATCGTAGACGACCTTTCGAAGCTGACCGTCCTCGAGGCGGCTGAGCTGTCGAAGCTCCTGGAAGAGAAGTGGGGCGTTTCGGCTGCTGCTCCGGTGGCGGTTGCCGCTGCTGGCGGCGCTGGTGCCGCTGCCGCTGCTCCGGCCGAAGAGAAGACGGAATTCGACGTCGTTCTCGCCGACGCTGGCGCCCAGAAGATCAACGTCATCAAGGAAGTCCGCGCCATCACCGGCCTTGGCCTCAAGGAAGCCAAGGACCTGGTCGAAGCGGCTCCGAAGCCGGTCAAGGAAGGCGTTTCCAAGGCCGACGCCGACAAGTTCAAGGCGCAGCTGGAAGCAGCCGGCGCCAAGGTCGAGCTGAAGTAAGCTTTGGCTGAGGCGGGCGGCCTCGCGCCGCCCGCCACTCCCTTGACGTCAAGGGAGCCCAAGAGCGCGAGACGTACGGAAACCTCTTTCCTGAGGGCCGCGGACCGGCCTTCAGGAAACGGGTTTTCTCCCGTTTTAACCGGCCGCCGACGGGCGGCGGGAAAACAGATCAGGGGCTGCCGCCGAGGCGGCCCGGAATGCAAGGCGAGCCGCGGCGAGGTTCGCCCCGAGAATCGAGCTAAGGAGCGACGATGGCCCAGACCCAGACTTTCAATGGCCGCAGACGCGTACGCAAGTTCTTCGGAAAGATCCCGGAAGTTGCGGAGATGCCGAACCTGATCGAGGTTCAGAAGGCATCCTACGACCAGTTCCTGATGGTGGACGAGCCCAAGGGCGGCCGTCCCGATGAAGGGCTGCAGGCCGTTTTCAAGTCGGTCTTCCCGATCTCCGATTTTTCCGGCTCCTCGATGCTGGAGTTCGTGAAGTACGAGTTCGAAGGACCGAAATTCGACGTTGACGAATGCCGTCAGCGCGACCTGACCTATGCCGCGCCGCTGAAGGTGACGCTGCGCCTCATCGTGTTCGATATCGACGAGGATACCGGCGCGAAGTCGATCAAGGACATCAAGGAGCAGGACGTCTACATGGGCGACATGCCGCTCATGACGTCCAACGGCACCTTCATCGTCAACGGCACCGAGCGCGTCATCGTCTCGCAGATGCACCGCTCGCCGGGCGTCTTCTTTGACCATGACAAGGGCAAGTCGCACTCGTCGGGCAAGCTGCTGTTTGCCGCGCGCGTCATTCCCTATCGCGGCTCGTGGCTCGACATCGAGTTCGATAGCAAGGACGTCGTGCACGCCCGCATCGACCGCCGCCGCAAGATTCCGGTGACGTCGCTGTTGATGGCGCTCGGCATGGACGGCGAGGAGATCCTGTCGACCTTCTACAACAAGATCACCTACAAGCGTGCCGGCGACCACTGGCGCATTCCCTTCAACGTCGAGCGCTTCCGCGGCCTCAAGGCCGTCGGCGACCTCGTCGATGCGGACACCGGCGAGATCGTCGTCGAGCAAGGCAAGAAGATCACCGCGCGCCAGGCCCGCCAGCTCGGCGAAAAGGGCCTGAAGGCGATCAAGGCGACCGACGAGGACCTGCTCGGCAACTACCTCGCCGAGGACATCGTCAACTACGCCACCGGCGAGATCTTCCTCGAGGCCGGCGACGAGATCGACGACAAGACGCTGAAGGTGCTGCTCGGCACCGGCGAGGGCGAGATCCAGATCCTCGACATCGACCACGTCAATGTCGGCGCCTACATCCGCAACACGCTCGCCGTCGACAAGAACGAGAGCCGCCAGGACGCGCTGTTCGACATCTACCGCGTCATGCGCCCGGGCGAGCCGCCAACGCTCGAGACCGCCGAAGCCATGTTCAACTCGCTGTTCTTCGACAGCGAGCGCTATGACCTGTCGGCCGTCGGCCGCGTCAAGATGAACATGCGCCTCGAGCTCAAGGCCGAGGACACCGTGCGCGTGCTGCGCAAGGAAGACATTCTGGCCGTGGTCAAGACGCTGGTCGAACTGCGCGACGGCAAGGGCGAGATCGACGACATCGACAATCTCGGCAACCGCCGCGTGCGCTCGGTCGGCGAGCTGATGGAAAACCAGTACCGCGTCGGCCTGCTGCGCATGGAGCGCGCGATCAAGGAGCGTATGTCCTCGATCGAGATCGACACTGTGATGCCGCAGGACCTGATCAACGCCAAGCCGGCGGCCGCCGCCGTGCGCGAGTTCTTCGGTTCCTCGCAGCTGTCGCAGTTCATGGACCAGACCAACCCGCTGTCGGAGATCACCCACAAGCGCCGCCTTTCGGCGCTTGGACCGGGCGGTCTGACCCGCGAGCGCGCTGGCTTTGAGGTGCGCGACGTGCATCCGACGCATTACGGCCGCATCTGCCCGATCGAGACGCCGGAAGGCCCGAATATCGGTCTGATCAACTCGCTGGCGACCTTCGCGCGCGTCAACAAGTATGGCTTCATCGAGAGCCCGTACCGCAAGATCGTCAGCGGCAAGCTGACCAACGAGGTTGTCTACCTGTCGGCCATGGAAGAGGCCAAGCACCATGTCGCGCAGGCCAATGCCGAGCTCGACAAGCATGGCGGCTTCGTCGACGAATTCGTCATCTGCCGCAACGCCGGCGAAGTGATGATGGCGCCGCGCGAGAACGTCGACCTGATGGACGTGTCGCCGAAGCAGATGGTTTCGGTGGCGGCAGCCCTCATCCCGTTCCTTGAGAACGACGACGCCAACCGCGCGCTGATGGGCTCGAACATGCAGCGTCAGGCCGTGCCGCTGGTGCGCGCCGAGGCGCCGTTCGTCGGCACCGGCATGGAGCCGATCGTCGCTCGTGACTCGGGCGCCGCCATCGGCGCCCGCCGCGGCGGCATCGTTGACCAGGTGGACGCGACGCGTATCGTCATCCGCGCCACGGAAGATCTCGATCCCGGCAAGTCCGGCGTCGACATCTACCGGCTGATGAAGTTCCAGCGTTCGAACCAGAACACCTGCATCAACCAGCGTCCGCTGGTGCGCATGGGCGACCGCGTCAACAAGGGCGACATCATTGCCGACGGTCCGTCGACCGAGCTCGGCGATCTGGCGCTCGGCCGCAACGTGCTGGTCGCGTTCATGCCGTGGAACGGCTACAACTACGAGGACTCGATCCTCTTGTCCGAACGCATCGTCGCCGACGACGTCTTCACCTCGATCCACATCGAGGAGTTCGAGGTCATGGCGCGCGACACCAAGCTCGGGCCGGAGGAAATCACGCGCGACATTCCGAACGTCTCGGAAGAAGCGCTGAAGAACCTCGACGAAGCTGGCATCGTCTACATCGGCGCGGAAGTGCAGCCGGGCGACATCCTGGTCGGCAAGATCACGCCGAAGGGCGAAAGCCCGATGACGCCGGAAGAGAAGCTCTTGCGCGCCATCTTCGGTGAAAAGGCTTCCGACGTGCGCGACACCTCGATGCGCATGCCTCCGGGAACCTTCGGCACGGTCGTCGAAGTGCGCGTCTTCAACCGCCACGGCGTGGAGAAGGACGAGCGCGCCATGGCGATCGAGCGCGAGGAGATCGAGCGCCTGGCCAAGGACCGCGACGACGAGCAGGCGATCCTGGACCGCAACGTCTATTCGCGCCTGTCCGACATGCTCGTCGGCAAGGATGCGATTGCCGGACCGAAGGGCTTCAAGAAGGGCTCGAAGCTGTCGAAGGACACGCTGGACGAATATCCGCGCTCGCAGTGGTGGCAGTTCGCGGTGGAGAACGAGAAGCTCCAGAGCGAACTGGAAGCGCTCCGCGGCCAGTACGACGACTCCAAGAAGGCGCTCGAGCAGCGCTTCATGGACAAGGTCGAGAAGGTGCAGCGCGGCGACGAGATGCCTCCGGGCGTCATGAAGATGGTCAAGGTCTTCGTGGCGGTGAAGCGCAAGATGCAGCCGGGCGACAAGATGGCCGGCCGTCACGGCAACAAGGGTGTCGTGTCGCGCATCGTTCCGGTCGAGGACATGCCTTTCCTCGAGGACGGCACGCATGCCGATATCGTGCTCAACCCGCTGGGTGTGCCGAGCCGTATGAATGTCGGCCAGATCCTGGAGACGCATCTGGGCTGGGCCTGCGCCGGCATGGGCAGGAAGATCGGCGAGCTGATCGACGCCTACAAGGCTGGCGGCGACATCAAGCCACTGCGCAAGACGCTGGAAAGCTTCATGCCTTCCAACGACCGCAACGAGCCGATCCGCGAGTATGACGACGAGAGCATCATTCGCTTGAGCGAGCAGATGCGCCGCGGCGTCTCCATCGCGACCCCGGTGTTCGACGGCGCGCACGAAGCCGACATCAACACCATGCTGGAGCAGGCTGGCCTGCACACCAGCGGTCAGTCGCAGCTCTATGACGGCCGCACCGGCGAGCCGTTCGATCGCAAGGTGACGATGGGCTACATCTACATGCTCAAGCTTCACCACCTGGTGGACGACAAGATCCACGCGCGTTCGATCGGTCCGTACTCGCTGGTCACCCAGCAGCCGCTGGGCGGCAAGGCGCAGTTCGGCGGCCAGCGCTTCGGCGAAATGGAGGTCTGGGCGCTGGAAGCCTATGGCGCCGCCTACACGCTGCAGGAGATGCTGACGGTGAAGTCGGACGACGTCGCCGGACGCACCAAGGTCTATGAAGCGATCGTCAGAGGCGACGACACGTTCGAGGCAGGCATCCCCGAGAGCTTCAACGTTCTCGTCAAGGAGATGCGCTCGCTCGGCCTCAATGTCGAACTGGAGAACACCAAGTTCGACGATGCGCCGGTGCAGCTGCCCGACGCCGCCGAGTAAGGCAAATGGCGCGCCGCGCAAGGCCGCGGCGCGCCGATCAAATTCCTCGGCCGGTGGGCCGACCAGTCTGCGGGCATTCGGCCCGCGTTAGATGCAAGGGGTTTTCGAGGACCCCGAAAAGGAGAACGGCATGAACCAAGAGGTCATGAATCTCTTCAACCCGCAGGCGCCGGCGCAGGTGTTCGATTCCATCCGGATATCGCTCGCCAGCCCTGAGAAGATTCTGTCCTGGTCGTTCGGCGAGATCAAGAAGCCGGAGACCATCAACTACCGCACTTTCAAGCCGGAGCGTGACGGCCTGTTCTGCGCGCGCATTTTCGGTCCGATCAAGGACTATGAGTGCCTGTGCGGCAAGTACAAGCGCATGAAGTACAAGGGCGTCATCTGCGAGAAGTGCGGCGTCGAAGTCACGCTGTCGCGCGTGCGGCGCGAGCGCATGGGCCATATCGAGCTCGCCGCGCCCGTCGCCCATATCTGGTTCCTGAAGTCGCTGCCTTCGCGCATCGGCACGCTGCTCGACATGACGCTGAAGGACATCGAGCGCGTCCTCTACTTCGAGAACTACATCGTCACCGAGCCCGGCCTCACCGCGCTGAAGGAGCACCAGCTGCTCAGCGAGGAAGAGTACATGATCGCCGTCGACGAGTATGGCGAGGATTCGTTCACCGCCATGATCGGCGCCGAGGCCATCCACGACCTGCTGGCCGGCATGGACCTGGAGAAGATCGCCGGCGACCTGCGTTCGGAACTGGCTTCGACCACGTCCGAGCTCAAGCAGAAGAAGTACCTGAAGCGTCTCAAGGTCGTCGAGAACTTCATGGAGTCCGGCAACCGTCCGGAATGGATGATCATGAAGGTGGTTCCGGTGATCCCGCCGGACCTGCGCCCGCTGGTTCCCCTGGATGGTGGACGTTTCGCGACGTCCGACCTGAACGATCTCTATCGTCGCGTCATCAACCGCAACAACCGCCTCAAGCGGCTGATCGAGCTGCGCGCGCCCGGCATCATCGTGCGCAATGAAAAGCGCATGCTGCAGGAAGCGGTCGACGCCCTGTTCGACAACGGCCGCCGCGGCCGTGTCATCACCGGCGCCAACAAGCGTCCGCTGAAGTCGCTGTCCGACATGCTGAAGGGCAAGCAGGGCCGGTTCCGCCAGAACCTGCTCGGCAAGCGCGTCGACTATTCCGGCCGCTCGGTCATCGTGACCGGCCCGGAGCTCAAGCTGCATCAGTGCGGCCTGCCGAAGAAGATGGCGCTCGAACTGTTCAAGCCCTTCATCTACGCCCGCCTCGACGCCAAGGGTTTCTCCTCGACCGTCAAGCAGGCCAAGAAGCTGGTCGAGAAGGAGCGTCCGGAAGTCTGGGATATCCTGGACGAGGTCATCCGCGAGCATCCGGTGCTCCTGAACCGCGCGCCGACGCTGCACCGCCTCGGCATCCAGGCGTTCGAGCCGATCCTGATCGAGGGCAAGGCGATTCAGCTGCATCCGCTGGTCTGCACGGCCTTCAACGCCGACTTCGACGGCGACCAGATGGCCGTTCACGTGCCGCTGTCGCTGGAAGCGCAGCTCGAGGCTCGCGTGCTGATGATGTCGACCAACAACATCCTGCATCCGGCTTCCGGCGCGCCGATCATCGTGCCGTCGCAGGACATGGTTCTCGGTCTCTACTATCTCTCGATCGTCAACCAGAACGAGCCGGGCGAGGGCATGGTGTTCGCCGACATGGGCGAGCTCCAGCACGCGCTGGAGACCAAGGCGGTGACGCTGCACGCCAAGATCAAGGGCCGCTTCCGCTCGGTCGATGCCGCAGGCAACGTCGTGTCGAAGATCTACGACACCACGCCCGGCCGCATGATCATCGGCGAGCTGCTGCCGAAGAACGTCAACGTGCCTTACGAGACCGCCAACCAGGAGATGACCAAGAAGAACATCTCCAAGATGATCGACACCGTCTACCGCCATTGCGGTCAGAAGGAGACGGTCATTTTCTGCGATCGCATCATGGCGCTCGGCTTCGCGCATGCCTGCCGCGCCGGCATCTCGTTCGGCAAGGACGACATGCTGATCCCGGATACCAAGATCAAGCTGGTGTCCGAGACCGAAGCTTTGGCCAAGGAATATGAGCAGCAGTACAATGACGGCCTGATCACCCAGGGCGAGAAGTACAACAAGGTCGTCGACGCCTGGGCCAAGTGCTCGGAAAAGGTCGCCGACGAGATGATGGCCCGCATCAAGGCCGTCGAGTTCGAGGACAATGGCCGTCAGAAGCCGATGAACTCGATCTACATGATGTCGCATTCGGGTGCGCGCGGTTCGCCCACCCAGATGCGCCAGCTCGCCGGCATGCGCGGCCTGATGGCCAAGCCGTCGGGTGAAATCATCGAGACGCCGATCATCTCGAACTTCAAGGAAGGCCTCACCGTGCTCGAGTACTTCAACTCGACCCACGGCGCCCGTAAGGGTCTGGCCGACACCGCTTTGAAGACGGCGAACTCGGGTTACCTCACCCGTCGTCTCGTCGACGTGGCGCAGGACTGCATCGTCAACTCGCTCGACTGCGGCACCGACAAGGGCCTCACCATGCAGCCGATCGTCGATGCCGGCCAGATCGTCGCTTCGATCGGTCAGCGGGTACTCGGCCGCACGGCGCTCGACGACATCAACCATCCGGTCTCCGGCGAAGTGCTGGTCAAGGCCGGCAAGCTGATGGACGAACGCGACGTCGAGCAGATCGAGAAGGCCGGCGTGCAGTCGGTGCGCATCCGCTCGGCGCTGACCTGCGAGGTCAGGACCGGCGTCTGCGCGGTCTGCTACGGACGCGACCTCGCCCGCGGTACCCCTGTCAACCAGGGCGAGGCCGTCGGCGTCATCGCGGCGCAGTCGATCGGCGAGCCGGGCACGCAGCTCACCATGCGTACCTTCCACATGGGCGGCACGGCGCAGGTGGTGGACTCTTCGTTCCTCGAAGCCTCGTATGAGGGCAAGGTCGAGATCCGCAACCGCAACGTGGTGCGCAACTCCGACGGTCAGCAGATGGTCATGGGCCGCAACATGGCGGTGCTGATCCTCGACGAGACCGGCAAGGAACGCGCCACGCACCGCGTCACCTATGGTTCGCGCATCTTCGTGGACGATGGCGACAAGGTGAAGCGCGGCCAGCGCATCGCCGAGTGGGATCCTTACACCCGCCCGATCCTCACCGAAATCGAGGGCAAGGTGCAGTTCGAGGATCTGGTCGACGGCATTTCCGTCCAGGAAACGGCCGACGAATCGACCGGCATCACCAAGCGCGAGGTCATCGACTGGCGTTCGACGCCGCGCGGCAACGACCTGAAGCCCGCGATCGTCGTGCATGACGCCAAGGGCAAGGTCGGCAAGCTGTCGAAGGGCGGCGATGCCCGCTTCCTGCTCTCGGTCGAGGCCATCCTCTCGGTCGAGCCGGGCGCGCATGTACGTCCCGGCGACGTGCTGGCGCGTATTCCGATGGAAAGCGCCAAGACAAAGGACATCACCGGCGGTCTGCCGCGTGTTGCCGAACTGTTCGAGGCACGTCGTCCGAAGGATCACGCCATCATCGCCGAGATCGATGGCACGGTCCGCTTCGGCCGCGACTACAAGAACAAGCGCCGCATCATCATCGAGCCGCATGACTCGACGCTTGAGCCGGTCGAATACCTGATCCCGAAGGGCAAGCCGTTCCATCTCCAGGACGGCGACGTCATCGAGAAGGGCGACTACATCCTCGACGGCAACCCGGCGCCGCACGATATCCTGGCGATCAAGGGCGTGGAGGCGCTTGCGTCCTACCTCGTCAACGAGATCCAGGAGGTCTACCGCCTGCAGGGCGTGTCGATCAACGACAAGCACATCGAGGTGATCGTTCGCCAGATGCTGCAGAAGGTCGAGATCACCACGCAGGGCGACTCGACCTACATTCCGGGCGACCACGTCGACGTGATCGAGCTGGAAGAGGTCAACGAGCGGCTGATCGAGGACGGCAAGAAGCCGGCCGAAGGCCAGCCGGTGCTGCTCGGCATCACCAAGGCCTCGCTGCAGACGCCGTCCTTCATCTCTGCCGCCTCCTTCCAGGAGACGACCAGGGTGCTCACCGAAGCAGCCGTTGCCGGCAAGACCGACATGCTGCAGGGCCTGAAGGAAAACGTCATCGTCGGCCGGCTGATCCCGGCAGGCACCGGTGGCACGATGAGCCAGATCCGGCGCATCGCCACCTCGCGCGACGAGCTGATCATCGACGAGCGCCGCAAGGCCTCGGGCGTCGAGGTCGCTGAGCCGATGCTGACCGACATGGTCACCGCCGCGCAGTAAGCGCGGCACGGACGAGAAGAAGGAAAGGGGCCCCAAGTGGCCCCTTTTCGCATTTTGGCTCCACGAGGAAATATCATGAGCAAGAAGACCTGGACGGCCGTCGACGACTACATAGTTGCCTCGCTCTTCGAGGCAGATCCCGTGCTTGACGCGGTGCTGGCCGTCAATCGCGACCAGGACCTGCCGGCGATCGATGTTTCGGCCGCGCAGGGCAAGCTGTTGTCGCTGCTGGTGCGCATCCGCGGCGCAAGCAAGGTGCTCGAAATCGGCACGCTTGGCGGCTATTCGACGATCTGGATGGCGCGCGGACTGCCTGCCGACGGCAGGATCGTGACGCTTGAGCTCGATCCACACCACGCCAAGGTTGCGCGCGCGAATTTCGAGCGGGCAGGGGTTTCCGACACGATCGATCTGCACGTCGGTCCGGCACTTCAGTCGCTCGCCGCGCTGGGCGGCGAGAATGCCGGCCCGTTCGACCTGATCTTCATCGACGCCGACAAGCCGAACAACCCGAATTATCTCGACTGGGCGATGCGGCTGTCGCGCCCGGGGACCGTCATCGTCTGCGACAACGTCATCCGCGATGGCGCCGTGGTGCATGAAAAGAGCGGCGACGCCAACGTCGAAGGCGCACGCGCCGCGTTTTCCTTCATCGGCGGCGACAAGCGGCTCGACGGCACCGCCATCCAGACCGTCGGCGCCAAGGGCTATGACGGGTTTGCCATAGCGATCGTCAAGTGACATCACATCGTGAATGACGATGATATCAGACCAACTCGGTCGTGCTCACTTTGTCTTCGGCTGTTCGTTTGACGACCGGCTTCCCCCAATCCGTCGCTGCTTCGCAGCGCCACCTTTCCCCCCTCCGGAGGCGCGTTGGACGAGCGTCGGCGGCAATAGGTTCGCTCCCTTCCTCTACCCCGTCGATCGGGGGAGAGGTGGCTCGGCGTAGACGAGAAGGAGTGGGGGTCGACCTGGCACGAGCGGGCATTCCAGCCAGGTCCGCGATCCCTTCGCATGCACAAATCAGTCGAAAAACGCCTCGACCACATTGCGCTTGCCGAGCATGAAGGCGTCGGCGACGTGCTGTAGCGGCGCCAGGTCGACGTCGGAGACGCCGGCGCGGACGATCTCGGCGAAGCGCTGGTAGAGCATAGGGTATTCTGCTTCCGGCTCGTCATGGACGATGCTGCCGTCGATGGCGAGCTTGGCGCCGCCACCCGAAAGCACCATCTTGCCCTTGTCCGTCTCGGCCAGAATGTCCCAGCTCTGCGGGCCCGTCTGCAGCCAGTCGAGCTCCATCGTCACCGGCACACCGTTCGAGGTGCGGAAGGCGACATGCGCCGCCACCGGGGATGCGCGATTCTCCGGAAAATCGAGAACCGCCGAAGTGATGAACATCGCCGGCAGGATGTGGGTGGCGATCGACAGCGCGTTGATGCCCGGGTCGAAGACGCCAAAGCCGCCCGGCGCCCAGATCCACTCCTGGTTCGGATGCCAGCGGCGAACGTCTTCCTTCCAGATGATGGCGGCGGAACTGATCTTGGCAGAAGCCAGGAAGGCGCGCGCGGCCTCGACGGCTGGCGCATAGCGCGAATGCCAGCTGGCGAACAGGCAGACGCCATGCTTGGCGGCAATCCGCTTCAGGTCCTCGACCTCGCTGACCGTGGCGCCTGGCGGCTTCTCAAGGAAGACATGCTTCTTTGCTTCCAGCGCGGCGCGCGCGGCATCATAGCGGAACTGCGGCGGCATGCAGAGCGAGACGGCCTCGAGTTCCGGCACCGCATCGAGCATTGCCTCGATGGTCGGGAAATTCGGGATGCCGTCGACCTTGCCGTGCCGGCTGGCGGCGGCGATGAGCTGGTAATCCCCATCCTTCCCCAGAGCCGGAAGATGCTGGTCGCGGACGATCTTTCCCACGCCGACGATGCCGAGCTTGATGGGACCTTTGTTCGAGGGCATGGGAACTCCAGGTATTGGAAGGATGGTGTGTTTCTAAGCAGGGAAGCGATGCCGGGCAAGCCGGCGTCATCAGCCGCTGCGGGCTCGATGCAAATTCAGATCGGCTCGTCGAAGGTGATGATGGACACTTCGCCTTCGAGCGCGCCCTGGTAGGCCGACAAATGCGGTTCGTCGTCGGGCGCGCCGTCCATGTCGCCGATCTGGTCGAGCTCGGCCTCGGCATAGCCTTCCGCGGCTAGCGAATCGAGCGCCTTGCGCGCCGCCGAATCGTCGTCGGGCGCCACCAGCATCACGTGGACGCCTTCCGGCTTACCGCCTTTCTTCTTCCAGACACGGCCGGTGATGATGGTGACCGGGCGCTCCTCATTGTCGTTCACGTGCTGATTCCTCTTGGCAACGGGCGGGCGAGGGCATTTCTGCTGCTCAAGCCGCCTTTTGGCATGAAGCATGGCCGGACGACAGTCAAAAGCCGGTCACTTTCTTCCTCGCCCTTGCAAAAAGACGCAAGAAAATTACATGCGTTTTTCGCATGGCTGCCAAGCCCCGGTCTGCACGCAATATTTGCCAGCGCGGGGTTGACGGTTCGAAGGGTTGCGAGTAGAAGCCGCCCAGTCAGAACCGATGTGAGGCTTTCCTTTTCGAGGCGACACGCCTTGGAGTTTGCCTCAAACAGGGTTCGTTTTACGAGCGAAAAGACATTTCCGGCGCGCATGAAGCGGTTTCCGCTTCCTCTGCAATTTGTTCGGGCAGGACCGCGAGGCGCGGTGTGTTGCCCGAATTTGCGTATGGAAACGACGCTTTGAGCGGCCCTGACCGGGCAAGACACGGAATTGAGAGACAAGAGGGTTTAATGCCTACCGTCAACCAGCTGATCCGCAAGCCGCGCCTGGCGCCGGTGAAGCGAAACAAGGTCCCGGCCATGCAGCAGAACCCGCAGAAGCGGGGCGTCTGCACGCGCGTCTACACGACGACGCCGAAGAAGCCGAACTCGGCGCTGCGCAAGGTGGCCAAGATCCGCCTGACCAATGGTTTCGAAGTGATCGGCTACATCCCGGGCGAAGGCCACAACCTGCAGGAACACTCCGTGGTCATGATCCGCGGCGGCCGCGTCAAGGACCTTCCGGGTGTCCGCTACCACATCATCCGCGGCGTGCTCGACACGCAGGGTGTGAAGAACCGCAAGCAGCGCCGTTCGAAATACGGTGCCAAGCGCCCGAAGTAAGGTTTTCCGGCTTCGGCGCTTTTTTTGACTGCGCCGGGCTATGAGAGATTGAGAGACAAAAGCCATGTCCCGTCGTCACAGTGCAGAAAAGCGTGAGATCAATCCGGACCCCAAGTTCGGCGACCTGATCGTCACCAAGTTCATGAACGCCGTCATGTATGACGGCAAGAAGTCGGTTGCCGAGACCATCGTCTACGGCGCGCTGGACCAGGTCCAGTCCAAGACCAAGCAGGAGCCGGTCACCGTCTTCCATCAGGCGCTCGACAATGTCGCGCCGCATGTGGAAGTGCGCTCGCGCCGCGTCGGCGGCGCCACCTACCAGGTTCCGGTCGACGTGCGTCCCGAGCGCCGCCAGGCGCTGGCGATCCGCTGGCTGATCGCGGCTGCCCGCAACCGCAACGAGACCACCATGATCGACCGCCTCTCGGGCGAGCTGATGGACGCGGCCAACAACCGCGGCACGGCCGTCAAGAAGCGTGAAGACACCCACAAGATGGCAGAAGCCAACCGCGCCTTCGCGCACTACCGCTGGTAAAGCGCGAACGAGACTGAGAGGCACCTACCATGGCCCGCGAATACAAAATCGAAGACTACCGCAATTTCGGTATCATGGCGCATATCGACGCCGGCAAGACGACGACGACCGAGCGCGTCCTGTACTACACGGGCAAGTCGCACAAGATCGGTGAAGTCCACGACGGCGCCGCCACCATGGACTGGATGGAGCAGGAGCAGGAGCGCGGCATCACCATCACGTCCGCCGCGACCACGACCTTCTGGAAGGGCCGTGACGGCAAGATGCGCCGCTTCAACATCATCGACACCCCCGGACACGTCGACTTCACCATCGAGGTCGAGCGTTCGCTGCGCGTGCTCGACGGCGCGATCGCGCTGCTCGACGCCAATGCCGGTGTCGAGCCGCAGACGGAAACCGTCTGGCGCCAGGCCGACAAGTACCACGTGCCGCGCATGATCTTCTGCAACAAGATGGACAAGATCGGCGCCGACTTCTACCGCTCGGTCGAGATGATCGGCTCGCGCCTCGGCGCCCAGGCCGTCGTCATGCAGCTGCCGATCGGCGCCGAGACCGAGTTCAAGGGCATCGTCGACCTCGTCGAGATGAACGCGCTGGTCTGGCGCGACGAGACCCTGGGTGCCGCCTGGGACGTCGTCGAGATCCCGGCCGACCTCAAAGCCCGCGCCGAGGAATACCGCGAGAAGATGATCGAAGCCGCCGTCGAGATGGACGAGACGGCGCTCGAGAACTACCTCGAAGGCAAGATGCCGTCGAACGACGAGATCCGCGCGCTGATCCGCAAGGGCACCATCGCGGTCAAGTTCTTCCCGATGTTCTGCGGCTCGGCCTTCAAGAACAAGGGCGTGCAGCCGCTGCTCGACGCCGTCGTCGAATACCTGCCGTCGCCGGCGGACGTTCCGGCCATCAAGGGCGTCGATGCCAAGACCGACGCCGAGATCGAGCGTCATGCGGACGACAACGAGCCGCTGTCGATGCTGGCCTTCAAGATCATGAACGACCCGTTCGTCGGCTCGCTCACCTTCGCGCGCATCTATTCGGGCAAGCTCTCCAAGGGCGTCTCGCTCGACAACACCGTGAAGGGCAAGAAGGAGCGCATCGGCCGCATGCTGCAGATGCATGCGAACTCGCGCGCCGACATCGAAGAGGCTTACGCCGGCGACATCGTCGCCCTGGCCGGCCTCAAGGATACGACCACCGGCGATACGCTCTGCGATCCGCTGCACCCGGTCATCCTCGAGCGCATGGAATTCCCCGATCCGGTCATCCAGATCGCCATCGAGCCGAAGACCAAGAACGACCAGGAGAAGATGGGCCTCGCCCTGCATCGCCTGGCTGCCGAGGATCCGTCCTTCCGCGTCAAGACCGACGAGGAAAGCGGCCAGACCATCATCGCCGGCATGGGCGAGCTGCACCTCGACATCATCGTCGACCGCATGCGTCGCGAGTTCAAGGTCGAGGCCAATATCGGCGCGCCGCAGGTTGCCTATCGCGAGACGATCACCCGCTCGCATGAGCAGGACTACACGCACAAGAAGCAGACCGGCGGTACCGGTCAGTTCGCCCGCGTCAAGATCCTGTTCGAGCCGGATGCCGAAGGCGGCGACTTCAAGTTCGAGTCGAAGATCGTCGGCGGCGCGGTGCCGAAGGAATACGTCCCCGGCGTCGAGAAGGGCATCAACAGCGTGCTGTCGTCCGGTCCGTTCGCCGGCTTCCCGATGATCGGCGTCAAGGCGACGCTCATTGACGGCGCCTTCCACGACGTCGACTCCTCGGTGCTCGCATTCGAAATCGCCGGCCGCGCTTGCTTCCGTGAAGCCGCGCCGAAGCTCGGCGTGCAGTTGCTCGAGCCGATCATGAAGGTCGAGGTCGTGACGCCGGAAGACTACGTCGGCAGCGTCATCGGCGACCTCAACGGCCGCCGTGGCCAGATCCAGGGCCAGGAAGCGCGCGGCGTGGCCGTCGTCATCAACGCGATGGTGCCGCTCGCCAACATGTTCAAGTACGTCGACAATCTGCGTTCGATGTCGCAGGGCCGCGCCCAGTACACGATGCAGTTCGACCACTACGAGCCGGTTCCGACCGCGGTCGCCCAGGAAGTCCAGAAGAAATACGCGTAACTCGAGCGGGTTGCACGAGACCTTAATTCAAGCCCCGCACGGGCAAGCAGGAATGGAGACATCACATGGCAAAAGGTAAATTCGAGCGCACCAAGCCGCATGTGAACATTGGCACGATCGGCCACGTCGATCATGGCAAGACGTCGCTGACGGCGGCGATCACGAAGTATTTTGGCGAATACAAGCGCTATGACCAGATCGACGCAGCGCCGGAAGAGAAGGCGCGCGGCATCACCATTTCGACGGCGCACGTCGAGTACGAGACGGCCAACCGTCACTATGCCCACGTCGACTGCCCCGGCCACGCCGACTATGTGAAGAACATGATCACCGGCGCCGCGCAGATGGACGGCGCGATCCTGGTGGTTTCGGCCGCCGACGGCCCGATGCCGCAGACCCGCGAGCACATCCTGCTCGCCCGCCAGGTCGGCGTGCCGTCGATCGTGGTGTTCCTGAACAAGGTCGACCAGGTCGACGACGCCGAGCTGCTCGAGCTGGTCGAGCTCGAGGTTCGCGAGCTCTTGACCAAGAACGAGTTCCCCGGCGACGACATTCCGATCGTCAAGGGTTCGGCGCTGGCCGCACTTGAGGATTCGAACAAGACCATCGGCGAGGACGCGATCCGCGAGCTGATGGCGCAGGTCGACGCCTACATCCCGACGCCGGTTCGTCCGCTGGACAAGCCGTTCCTGATGCCGATCGAAGACGTGTTCTCGATCTCGGGCCGCGGCACGGTCGTGACCGGCCGCGTCGAGCGCGGCGTGGTCAAGGTCGGCGAGGAACTCGAGATCGTCGGCATCCGTCCGACGACCAAGACGACCTGCACGGGCGTCGAGATGTTCCGCAAGCTGCTCGACCAGGGCCAGGCCGGCGACAACATCGGCGCGCTGCTGCGCGGCGTCGACCGTGAAGGCGTCGAGCGCGGCCAGGTCCTGGCCAAGCCGGGCTCGGTGAAGCCGCACAAGAAGTTCGTGGCCGAAGCCTACATCCTGACCAAGGACGAAGGCGGCCGCCACACGCCGTTCTTCACCAACTACCGTCCGCAGTTCTACTTCCGCACCACCGACGTGACCGGCATCGTGACGCTGCCGGCGGGCACCGAGATGGTGATGCCTGGCGACAACATCACGGTCGACGTCGAGCTGATCGTGCCGATCGCCATGGAAGAGAAGCTGCGCTTCGCCATCCGTGAAGGCGGCCGCACCGTCGGTGCCGGCATCGTCGTCACCATCAAAGAATAATTGGACTTAAACCGATCTGTCGCGGGCGCGGAAGTTGCCCGCGCCGCGCCAGAACAAGGAAGTGACGCATGAACGGACAGAATATCCGCATCCGCCTTAAGGCGTTTGATCACCGCGTGCTCGACGCCTCGACGCGGGAGATCGTGTCGACGGCCAAGCGCACCGGCGCCAACGTCCGCGGCCCCATTCCGCTGCCGACGCGGATCGAAAAGTTCACGGTCAACCGGTCGCCTCACGTCGACAAGAAGAGCCGCGAGCAGTTCGAGATGCGCACGCACAAGCGTCTGCTCGACATCGTCGATCCGACCCCGCAGACGGTCGATGCTTTGATGAAGCTCGACCTCGCCGCCGGTGTCGACGTCGAGATCAAGCTCTAAGGAACAAGAGGCGCGGGGCGACCCGGAACTCTGAAGGAACAAGAGGCGTGGAGGGGCGACAGCCCCGACAGGGAACTCTAAAGGAATTGAACCGATGCGTTCAGGTGTGATTGCAAAGAAGGTGGGAATGACCCGCATCTATAACGATGCAGGGGAACATGTTCCCGTCACCGTTCTCCAGATGGAGAATTGCCAGGTCGTGGCGCAGCGCACGCAAGAGAAGAACGGCTACACCGCCGTCCAGCTCGGCGTTGGCCTTGCCAAGGTGAAGAACACGTCGAAGGCGATGCGCGGCCATTTCGCCGCCGCTTCCGTCGAGCCGAAGGCGAAGCTCGCCGAATTCCGCGTCTCCGCCGACAACATGATCGACGTCGGCGCCGAGATCACTGTCGAGCACTTCGTCGCCGGCCAGAAGGTCGACGTCACCGGCACCTCGACCGGCAAGGGTTTCCAGGGCGTGATCAAGCGGCACCACATGGGTGGTGGCCGCGCCACGCACGGTAACTCGGTCTCGCACCGTACGCACGGCTCGACCGGTCAGCGCCAGGACCCCGGCAAGGTGTTCAAGGGCAAGAAGATGGCCGGCCACATGGGTGACGTTCGCGTCACCACGCAGAACGTCGAGGTCGTTTCGACCGACGCCGACCGCGGCCTGATCCTGATCCGCGGCGCGGTTCCCGGCGTCAAGGGCGCCTGGATCCTGGTCCGCGACGCAGCCAAGGTGGCGCTGCCGGCCAATGCGCCGAAGCCTGCCGCGATCCGCGCTGGCGCCGCCAAGAATGAAGCCCCGGCTACCGAGGGAGCGGAATAATGGACCTCAAGATCACAACGCTGGGCGGCAAAGACGCCGGCAAGGTGAAACTCTCCGAGGAGATTTTCGGCCTTGATCCGCGCGAGGACATCCTGCAGCGCGTCGTGCGCTGGCAGCTGGCCAAGAAGCAGCAGGGCACGCACAAGGCCAAGGGCCGCGCCGAGATCGCGCGCACCGGCGCCAAGATGTACAAGCAGAAGGGTACGGGCCGCGCCCGCCACCATTCGGCTCGCGCTCCGCAGTTCCGCGGCGGCGGCAAGGCGCACGGCCCGGTCGTGCGCAGCCACGAGCACGACCTGCCGAAGAAGGTGCGCGCGCTCGGCCTCAAGCATGCTCTCTCGGCCAAGGCCAAGAGCGCGTCGATCATCATCGTCGATGAGCTGAAGCTGACCGAGGCCAAGACCAAGGCGCTGGTTGCGAATTTCGAGACGCTTGGCCTGACCAACGCGCTCGTCATCGGCGGCGCCGAGCTCGACCAGAATTTCAAGCTGGCGGCGACCAACATTCCGAACATCGACGTGCTGCCCATCCAGGGCATCAACGTCTACGACATTCTGCGCCGCGGCACGCTGGTCCTTTCCAAGGCCGCCGTCGAGGCTCTCGAGGAGCGCTTCAAATGACCGACCTTCGTCACTACGACGTGATCGTCTCGCCGGCGATCACCGAAAAGTCGACCATGGCTTCCGAGCAGAACCAGGTCGTCTTCAACGTCGCCAAGAAGGCGTCGAAGCCGGAAATCAAGGCCGCCGTCGAAGCCCTCTTCGGCGTCAAGGTTACGGCCGTGAACACGCTTGTCCGCAAGGGCAAGATCAAGCGCTTCCGCGGCACGATCGGCCGCCAGGGCGACGTCAAGAAGGCGGTTGTGACGCTGGCCGACGGCCAGTCGATCGACGTCGCGACGGGTCTCTGAGCTAGGCCGCGAGGACAGGACAATGGCACTCAAGAAATTCAACCCGGTAACGCCGAGCACCCGCCAGCTGGTCATCGTCGACCGCTCGGGCCTCTACAAGGGCAAGCCCGTCAAGGGCCTGACCGAAGGCCTGACCAAGTCGGGCGGCCGCAACAATTACGGCCGCATCACGGCCCGCTTCATCGGCGGCGGTCACAAGCGTTCGTACCGCATCATCGACTTCAAGCGCCGCAAGTTCGACGTCGTCGGTACGGTCGAGCGGATCGAATACGATCCGAACCGCACCGCCTTCATCGCGCTGATCAAGTATGACGATGGCGAGCTGTCCTACATCATCGCCCCGCAGCGCCTTGCCGCCGGCGACAAGATCGTGGCCGGCGAAGCGGTCGACGTGAAGCCGGGCAATGCGATGCCGCTGGCCTCGATGCCGGTCGGCACGATCGTCCACAACATCGAGCTGAAGCCGGGCAAGGGCGGCCAGGTCGCCCGTTCGGCGGGCGGTTACGCCCAGCTCGTCGGCCGTGACCAGGGGATGGCGATCCTGCGCCTCAACTCGGGCGAGCAGCGCATCGTGCACGGCTCCTGCATGGCAACCGTCGGCGCGGTGTCGAACCCCGACCACGGCAACATCAATGACGGCAAGGCCGGCCGCACCGTGTGGCGCGGCAAGCGTCCGCACAATCGCGGCGTGGCCATGAACCCGGTCGATCACCCGCACGGCGGCGGCGAAGGCCGCACCTCGGGTGGCCGTCATCCGGTTTCGCCTTGGGGCAAGCCGACCAAGGGCAAGAAGACGCGGTCCAACAAGGCGACCGACAAGTTCATCGTGCGCTCGCGCCATCAGCGCAAGAGCTAAGAAGAGGTAACGCCAAGTGACTCGTTCGATTTGGAAAGGCCCCTTCATCGACGGCTACCTTCTCAAGAAGGTGGACAAGGTTCGTGAAGGCGGTCGCAATGAGGTGATCAAGATGTGGAGCCGTCGCTCCACCATCCTGCCGCAGTTCGTCGGCTTCACCTTCGGTGTCTATAACGGCCAGAAGCATGTTCCCGTCTCCGTGAACGAGGACATGGTCGGTCACAAGTTCGGTGAATTCGCTCCGACCCGGACCTATTACGGTCACGGCGCGGATAAGAAGGCGAAGAGGAAATAATCATGGGCAAGGCCAAAGCTCCGCGCAGGCTTGCTGACAACGAGGCGCGCGCCGTCCTGCGCACGATCCGTATCAGCCCGCAGAAGCTGAACCTGGTTGCCGCGCTGATCCGCGGCAAGAAGGTCGCGACAGCGCTTTCCGACCTCGAATTCTCGGCCAAGCGGATTTCCGGCACGGTCAAGAAGACGCTGGAATCGGCGATCGCCAACGCGGAAAACAACCACGACCTCGACGTCGATGCGCTGATCGTGGCGGAAGCCTATGTCGGCAAGTCGATCGTCATGAAGCGGTTCCATGCTCGTGGCCGTGGTCGCGCCAGCCGTATCGAGAAGCCGTTCTCGCACCTCACGATCGTCGTTCGTGAAGTCGAGGAAAAAGGGGAGGCCGCATAATGGGCCAGAAAGTCAATCCGATCGGGCTGCGTCTCGGCATCAACCGCACCTGGGATTCGCGCTGGTTCGCGAACACCGGCGAGTACGGCCAGCTGCTGCATGAGGACATCAAGATCCGCAAGTATCTTGAGAAGGAACTCAAGCAGGCCGCGATCTCCAAGGTCGTGATCGAGCGTCCGCACAAGAAGTGCCGCGTCACCATCCACGCAGCGCGTCCGGGCCTGATCATCGGCAAGAAGGGCGCCGACATCGAGAAGCTTCGCAAGAAGCTGATGGAGATGACGAAGTCCGAGACGCACCTCAACATCGTCGAGGTGCGCAAGCCGGAAATCGACGCCACGCTGATCGCGCAGTCGATCGCCCAGCAGCTGGAGCGCCGCATCGCGTTCCGCCGCGCTATGAAGCGCGCCGTTCAGTCGGCGATGCGTCTCGGCGCCGAGGGCATCCGCATCAACTGCTCGGGTCGTCTGGGCGGCGCCGAAATCGCGCGCATGGAATGGTACCGCGAAGGTCGCGTGCCGCTGCATACGCTGCGCGCCGATGTCGACTACGGCACGGCCGAGGCGAACACCGCTTACGGCATCTGCGGCGTCAAGGTCTGGGTGTTCAAGGGCGAGATCCTCGAGCACGACCCGATGGCGTCCGAGCGCCGGGCCACCGAGGGCGATCATGCGCATGGCGGCAGCGCCGGTGGTGAGCGCGAGCGCGGTCGCCGTCGCGAAAACGCCTGAGACATTTGAGAATTTGGAGTTAGAACGATGCTGCAGCCAAAGCGCACAAAGTTCCGCAAGCAGTTCAAGGGCCGCATCCATGGTACCGCCAAGGGCGGCACCAACCTGGATTTCGGCGGTTTCGGACTGAAGGCGCTTGAGCCGAACCGCGTCACCGCGCGCGAGATCGAGGCGGCCCGCCGCGCGATCACCCGCGAGATGAAGCGCGCCGGCCGCGTCTGGATCCGGGTGTTCCCGGATCTGCCGGTCACCTCGAAGCCGACCGAAGTGCGTATGGGTAAGGGCAAGGGCGCCGTCGACTACTGGGCGGCGCGCGTCAAGCCCGGCCGCATCATGTTCGAGATCGACGGCGTCAGCGAAGAGACGGCGCGCGAGGCGCTGCGCCTCGGCGCTGCGAAGCTCTCGGTCAGGACGCGCTTCGTACAGCGCATCGCAGAATAAGGACGGGCCGATCATGAAAGCCGAAGACATCCGGACCAAGACCCAGGACCAGCTGACCGACGACCTGGCCAGCCTGAAGAAGGAGCAGTTCAACCTGCGCTTCCAGAAGGCCACCGGTCAGCTCGAGAAGACCGCGCGCGTGAAGCAGGTCCGCAGGGACATAGCGCGCATCAAGACCATCGCCGCGGAAAAGTCCGCGGCCAAGAAGGCTTAAGGACGAAAACCATGCCAAAGCGCATTCTGCAGGGCACCGTCGTCAGCGACAAGAACGAGAAGACGGTCGTCGTCAAGGTCGAACGGCGCTTCACGCATCCCGTGATGAAGAAGACCGTGCGCATGACCAAGAAGTACAAGGCGCACGACGAGAACAACGCCCACAAGGTCGGCGACCAGGTGTTCATCCAGGAATCGAAGCCGATTTCCAAGGACAAGCGCTGGATCGTCGTGTCTTCGGACCAGGCGTAAACAAACGAATTTTGGACAGACCGGGGAGGGGCTTCGAGCCCGTCCCGTTAGAAAAGAAGAAGGCGGCCAGTCATGATTCAGATGCAAACAAACCTCGACGTCGCGGATAATTCCGGCGCCCGTCGTGTCATGTGCATCAAGGTGCTGGGCGGCTCGAAGCGGAAATACGCTTCCGTTGGCGACATCATCGTGGTGTCGATCAAGGAAGCCATTCCGCGCGGCCGCGTGAAGAAGGGCGATGTGATGAAGGCGGTCGTGGTTCGCACGGCCAAGGACATCCGCCGCCCGGACGGCAGCGTGATCCGTTTCGACAAGAACGCGGCCGTTCTCGTCGACAATAAGAAAGAGCCGATCGGCACGCGTATCTTCGGACCGGTTCCGCGCGAACTCCGCGCCAAGAACCACATGAAGATCATCTCGCTCGCGCCTGAAGTGCTGTAAGGAGCCGGACCAATGCAGAAGATCAGAAAAGGCGACAAGGTCGTCGTTCTTGCCGGCAAGGACAAGGGCCGTTCGGGCGAAGTCCTGTCGGTGCAGCCGAAGGAAGACACCGCGCTGGTGCGTGGCGTCAACCTGATCCGCCGTCACCAGAAGCAGTCCCAGTCCCAAGAGGGCGGGATCATCACCAAGGAAGCGCCGATCCACCTGTCGAACATCGCGCTGGCCGACCCCAAGGACGGCAAGCCGACCCGCGTCGGTTTCGCCATCCAGAAGGACGGCAAGAAGGTGCGCGTCGCCAAGCGTTCGGGAGAAGTCATCAATGGCTAAGGCTGAAACCAAGCAGGCAACTGCCAAGAACGAGCCGCGCCTCAAGAAGGTCTACAACGAGACCATCCGCAAGGCGCTGCAGGAGCAGTTCGGCTACGACAACGACATGCAGGTTCCGCGCCTCGACAAGATCGTGCTGAACATGGGCGTCGGCGAGGCGACCGCAGACTCGAAGAAGCCTTCGGTCGCGGCCGAGGACCTGGCGATGATCGCCGGCCAGAAGGCCGTCGTCACCCGCGCCCGCAACTCGATCGCCGGCTTCAAGGTGCGCGAGAACATGCCGATCGGCGCCAAGGTCACGTTGCGCAAGGAACGCATGTACGAGTTCCTCGATCGCCTCGTGAACATCGCGCTGCCGCGCGTCCGCGACTTCCGCGGGCTGAACCCGAAGAGCTTTGACGGCCGTGGCAACTACGCCATGGGCATCAAGGAACACATCGTGTTCCCGGAGATCAACTACGACAAGGTTGATCAGGTCTGGGGCATGGACGTCATCGTTTGTACGACGGCGAAGACGGACGACGAAGCCAGGGCTCTGCTCAAGGCTTTCAACTTCCCCTTCCGCCAGTAACGGCAGCGAAAAAGGAAAAATCTGAAATGGCAAAGACCAGCTCAGTCGAGAAGAACAACAGGCGCCGGAAGCTTGCGGACCAGTATGCCGCCAAGCGCAAGGCACTGAAGGCCATCGTCATGGATCAGTCCAAGCCGATGGAAGAGCGTTTCCGCGCCCAGTTGAAGCTGTCGGCATTGCCGCGCAACTCGGCCAAGATCCGCATCCGTAACCGCTGCGAAGTCACCGGTCGTCCGCGTGCCTACTATCGCAAGCTCAAGGTTTCGCGTATCGCGCTTCGCGATCTTGGCAACAACGGCCAGATCCCGGGCCTGGTCAAGTCGAGCTGGTAAGGAGGACATTGAGATGTCATTGAGCGATCCTCTCGGCGATATGCTGACCCGCATCCGCAACGCCTATGGCCGTAAGAAGTCGAGCGTCTCGACCCCGGCCTCGCGTCTGCGCACCCGCGTCCTCGACGTGCTGAAGGCTGAAGGCTATATCCGCGACTACAGCCAGACCGACTTCGAGAACGGCAAGTCCGAAATCGAAATCGAGCTGAAGTATTTCGACGGCGCGCCGGTCGTGCGCGAAATCGCCCGTGTCTCGAAGCCGGGCCGCCGCGTCTATGTCTCGGCCAAGTCGATCCCGCAGGTCGCCAACGGCCTCGGCATCGCCATCCTTTCGACGCCGAAGGGCGTGATGGCCGACCACGAAGCGCGCGAACAGAACGTCGGCGGTGAAATCCTCTGCCAGATCTTCTGATCTGGCGCGTGATCGAAAGCGGTATCCGGTTTTCGGCAATGCTCGAAAACTGGACCCTGAACCTAGAGAAGTGACGAGGACAACAAAATGTCTCGTATTGGAAAGAAACCCGTTTCGCTGCCGCAGGGCGTGACCGCGACCGTCAACGGCCAGACCGTGACGGCGAAGGGCCCCAAGGGCGAGCTGAAGTTCGTGGTCAACGACGAAGTGCTGGTCAAGCTGGAAGGCACCGAGATTGCCGTCCAGCCGCGCGACCAGACCAAGACGGCCCGCGCCAAGTGGGGCATGTCGCGCACGCAGATCGTCAACATCCTGCAGGGTGTGAAGGACGGCTTCGAGAAGCGGCTCGAGATCACCGGCGTCGGCTATCGCGCCGCCATGCAGGGCAAGAACCTGCAGCTTGCGCTTGGCTTCAGCCACGACGTGGTCTACGAGACCCCGCAGGGCATCACGATCACGGTGCCGAAGCCGACGGAAATCACGGTCACCGGCATCGACAAGCAGCAGGTCGGGCAGGTTGCCGCCGAGATCCGCGAGTACCGCGGTCCCGAGCCCTACAAGGGCAAGGGCGTGCGCTACGCCGGCGAGAAGATCGTCCGCAAGGAAGGCAAGAAGAAGTAATCATCGCAACGCCGCGGGGCGCGGCCGCGGGAGGCATCTTCGCCTACCGCACAGGGTTGCCCCCGTTTTCTGAAGGCAAGGAAAAGTACCATGGGCTCGAAAGAATCCACTCAGCGCCGCGCTCAGCGCGTGCGTCGCCAGATCAAGAAGGTTGCGGGCGAGCGTCCGCGTCTCTCGGTCCATCGCACCTCGAAGAACATCTACGTCCAGGTCATCGACGACGCCAAGGGCCACACGCTGGCCGCCGCCTCGACGCTGGAGAAGGACCTCAAGGGTTCGCTCAAGACCGGCGCCGATACCGCGGCTGCTGCGGCTGTCGGCAAGCTGATCGCCGAGCGCGCCTCGAAGGCCGGCGTCAAGGAAGTCGTCTTCGACCGTGGCCCGTACATCTATCACGGCCGCGTCAAGGCGCTGGCCGAGGCCGCCCGCGAAGGTGGCCTGAGCTTCTAATTTTTCACCGCCGGCGACCCAAAGCGGCGCCGGCATTTCAGCAACCGTGCTTCCGGAAAAGAACAAGGAACAGGATATGGCACAGGAACGTAGGGAAGGCGGCCGCGGCCGCGAGCGTGAGCGCGAAGAGCGCGACGACGGCATGGTGGACAAGCTCGTCCACATCAACCGCGTCGCCAAGGTGGTGAAGGGCGGCCGGCGTTTCGGCTTTGCCGCACTCGTCGTCGTCGGCGACCAGAAGGGCCGCGTCGGCTTCGGCCACGGCAAGGCACGCGAAGTGCCGGAAGCGATCCGCAAGGCGACCGAGTCGGCCAAGCGCGACATGATCTTCGTGCCGCTGCGCTCGGGCCGCACGCTGCACCACGACGTCGAGGGCCGCTGGGGCGCCGGACGCGTTCTGCTGCGCGCCGCCAAGCAGGGTACCGGCATCATCGCCGGCGGCCCGATGCGCGCCGTCTTCGAGACGCTCGGCATGCATGACGTGGTCGCCAAGTCGATGGGTTCGTCGAACCCCTACAACATGGTTCGCGCCACCTTCGACGCGCTGAAGAGCCAGATGCATCCGAAGGATGTAGCTGCCGCGCGCGGCATCAAGTACTCGACCCTTCAGGCCCGCCGCGGCACCGCCGTCGCGGCTGAAGAATAGTCGACGCGACCAGGGATCCAGACCATGGCCAAGAAAGCTACCAAGACCATCACCGTCGAGCAGATCGGCTCGCCGATCCGGCGGCCGAAGGAGCAGCGCGCGACGCTGGTCGGCCTCGGCCTCAACAAGATGCACAAGCAGCGCACGCTGGAAGATACGCCTTCCGTGCGCGGCATGATCGCTGCCGTCCAGCATCTCGTCCGCGTCGTGGACGAGGGCTGAGCAGAAGCGCAGGAGAACGAAGATGAAACTCAACGATCTGCGTGACAAGGACGGCGCCACGCACTCCAAGAAGCGTCTGGGCCGCGGCATCGGCTCCGGCTCCGGCAAGACCGGCGGTCGCGGCGTCAAGGGCCAGAAGGCACGCTCAGGCGTTGCCATCAACGGCTTCGAGGGCGGCCAGATGCCGCTCTACCGGCGCCTGCCGAAGCGCGGCTTCAACAACCTGTTCGCCAAGAGCTTCACGGTCGTGTCGCTGGCCCGTATCCAGGCCGCGGTCGATGCCAAGAAGCTCGACGCCAAGGCAACGGTGACGGCTGAGGCACTGGTTGCCGCCGGCGTCATCCGCCGCGTCAAGGACGGCGTGCGCGTGCTGTCCGACGGCGAGCTCAAGGCGAAGCTTGCCTTCGACGTGGCCGGCGCCTCCAAGGCTGCGATCGAGAAGATCGAGAAGGCCGGCGGCTCGGTGAAGGTGCCGGAAAAGGCCGCCGCTGAGTAACGGCGATTTGAAGCGCAGATGGCACGAGCGAAGCCAGGTTTTGCCCGCCATCGCGCTTTGATCTGATCAATTAGGCGGCCGCGTCAACGCGGCCGCTTGCATGTTTACGGTCCGGAGCTTATCTCGTGAGCTTCGGTGACACGCGCCGCCTGAGCTGCGGGCATCGAGCGTGACCAAGCGGAGAATCAGGCATGGCTTCGGCTGCTGAACAACTAGCCTCGAATCTGAATTTTTCGGCCTTCGCCAAGGCCGAGGACCTGAAGAAGCGCATCTGGTTCACCGTCGGCGCGCTGCTCGTCTACCGGCTCGGCACCTATATCCCGCTGCCCGGCATCAATCCCGACGCGTTCGCCCAGGCCTTCTCCTCGCAGAGCAAGGGCGTGCTCGGCATGTTCAACATGTTCGCCGGCGGCGCCGTGCAGCGCATGGCGATCTTCGCGCTGGGCATCATGCCCTACATCTCCGCCTCCATCATCATGCAGCTGATGACCTCGGTCATCCCGTCGCTGGAAGCGCTGAAGAAGGAAGGCGAGCAGGGCCGCAAGATCATCAACCAGTACACGCGCTACGGCACCGTGCTTCTGGCGCTGGTGCAGGCCTACGGCATCTCTGTCGGACTGGAGGGCGGCAACGGCATCGTCAACGATCCTGGCATGTTCTTCCGCATCTCCACCGTCGTGACGCTGGTCGGCGGCACTATGTTCCTGATGTGGCTCGGCGAGCAGATCACCGCGCGCGGCATCGGCAACGGCATTTCGTTGATCATCTTCTCCGGCATCGTCGCCGGCCTGCCGCGCGCCATCTCCGGTACGCTGGAGCTCGGCCGCACCGGCGCGCTGTCGACCGGGCTGATCCTGGCGATCATCGTGCTCGCCATCGTCGTCATTGCCCTTATCGTGTTCTTCGAGCGCGCACAGCGCCGCCTGCTGATCCAGTATCCGAAGCGCCAGGTCGGCAACCGCATGTTCCAGGGCGACACCTCGCATTTGCCGCTGAAGCTCAACACGTCGGGCGTCATCCCGCCGATCTTCGCGTCGTCGCTGCTGCTGCTGCCGGCAACGGTCGCCGGCTTCTCGCAGACGACCAACATGCCCGCCTGGGCAAGCACGATCCTTGCCTCGCTCGGCCACGGCCAGCCGCTCTACATGGCGTTTTACGCGGCCATGATCGTGTTCTTCGCCTTCTTCTACACCGCGATCGTCTTCAACCCGAAGGACACCGCCGACCAGCTCAAGAAGCATTCCGGCTTCATTCCGGGCTACCGTCCGGGCGAGCGCACCGCCGATTACATCGACTATGTCCTCACGCGCATCACCGTCATCGGCGCCATCTACCTGGTGCTGGTGTGCCTGCTGCCCGAATTCCTGATTTCAGCGACTGGCGTACCATTCTACCTTGGTGGCACATCGCTTCTGATCGTGGTCAGTGTAACGCTCGATACGGTGGCGCAGATTCAGGGTCACCTGATCGCGCACCAGTATGAGGGCCTGATCAAGAAGTCGAAGTTGCGCGGGGGGAAGAGGACCAGATGAGGCTGATATTGCTTGGACCGCCGGGGGCGGGCAAGGGGACACAAGCGCAAAGACTGGTAGAGAAATACCGCATACCCCAGCTCTCGACTGGCGACATGTTGCGTGCGGCGGTGCAGGCCGGTACCGAGGTTGGCAAGCGGGCCAAGGCGGTTATGGATGCCGGTGAGCTGGTTTCCGATGTCATCGTCAACGCCATCGTGGCCGAGCGTATCGACCAGGCTGATTGCGCAAATGGCTTCATCCTCGACGGTTACCCCCGCACCCTGGTTCAGGCCGATGCGGTCGAATCGATGCTCGCGGAGCGTGGCCTCCATCTCGACGCCGTCATCGAACTCGTCGTCGATGACAAGGCGCTGGTTGGGCGAATCGTCAAGCGCGCCGAGGATGCCAAGGCCGCCGGCCAGCCGGTGCGCAAGGATGACAATCCAGCCGTGTTCGAGGAGCGCTTGCGGGAGTACTACAAGAAGACCGCTCCGCTGATTGGCTACTACTACGCCAAGGGCAGGCTGAAGAGCGTCGACGGCATGGCCGACATAGACACCGTCACGAGAGAGATCGAAGCGGTGCTCAAATCCGTCACCCAGGCGGCGGCATAGAGAAAACAGACGATTGCGCTTGACTGTAGCGGTCCGCTGGGGTATGGCGGCCCGTCTTCCATCAGGCATAGGCTTTGCTTGTCCGCAAGGGCAAGGCAGCCGCTTTGAACTGGAAACTCCCGCAAGGGCCGGCCTCCACCGGACGCGGGGCAACTTGAAGCGCCGGCTCGTCCGGCCCATATGGAGAAGAGAGAAGATGGCTCGTATAGCCGGCGTCAACATTCCGACCAACAAGCGCGTCGTCATCGCGCTTCAGTACATTCACGGCATTGGCAAGAAGTTCGCCCAGGAGATCGTCGACAAGGTCGGCATCCCGGCCGAGCGCCGCGTCAACCAGCTGACCGACGCGGAAGTGCTGCAGATCCGCGAGACGATCGACCGCGACTACCAGGTCGAAGGCGACCTGCGCCGTGAAGTGTCGATGAACATCAAGCGGCTCATGGACCTCGGCTGCTACCGCGGCCTGCGTCACCGCCGCTCGCTGCCGGTCCGCGGCCAGCGCACGCATACCAACGCGCGCACCCGCAAGGGCCCGGCCAAGTCGATCGCCGGTAAGAAGAAGTAAGCGAGCGAATAGCGAGTAGCCATTGGCGAGTAGGGGTCCCTATTCGCCAATGGCTACTCACCACTCGCTCTCAAAGGTGGAGCCGCTGGCATTACGGCGGTGTAGAGATCAACTGAAAGGACTACCATGGCCAAGGAAGCCGCTCGTGTTCGCCGTCGCGAACGCAAGAACATCTCGTCGGGCGTTGCCCACGTCAATTCGACCTTCAACAACACGATGATCACCATCACCGACGCGCAGGGCAATTCGATCGCCTGGTCGTCGGCCGGCGCCCAAGGCTTCAAGGGTTCGCGCAAGTCGACCCCGTTCGCCGCCCAGATGGCCGCCGAGGATGTCGCCAAGAAGGCGCAGGAACACGGCATGCGCATGCTCGAAGTCGAGGTCTGCGGACCCGGCTCGGGCCGTGAATCGGCGCTGCGCGCGCTGCAGGCCGCCGGCTTCACCATCACCTCGATCCGGGATGTGACGCCGATCCCGCACAATGGCTGCCGCCCGCGCAAGAAGCGCCGCGTCTAAGGAACTATCGAACGCCGCGTGAGCGCCAAAAGCGCTCCTCCGCGGCATTCCAGGTCGCCCGCCACGATTGGATGGTGGCGGGGCAACGGAAGGAAAGCATCATGATCCAGAAAAACTGGCAGGAACTGATCAAGCCGAACAAGATCGAGTTCTCGTCGAAGAAGAAGACGATGACCACGCTGGTGGCCGAGCCGCTCGAGCGCGGCTTCGGCCTCACGCTGGGCAACGCGCTGCGGCGCGTGCTTCTGTCTTCGCTGCGTGGCGCGGCCGTCACCGCCGTGCAGATCGACGGCGTCCTGCATGAATTCTCGTCGATCGCCGGCGTGCGCGAGGACGTGACCGACATCGTCTTGAACATCAAGGAAATCGCCATCCGCATGGAAGGCGACGGCCCGAAGCGCATGGTCGTTCGCAAGCAGGGCCCTGGCGCCGTGCTGGCAGGCGACATCCAGACGGTCGGCGACGTCGAGATCCTCAACCCCGACCACGTCATCTGCACGCTGGACGAAGGTGCCGAGATCCGCATGGAGTTCACCGTCGACACGGGCAAGGGCTACGTGCCGGCCGAGCGCAACCGCGCCGAGGACGCGCCGATCGGGCTGATCCCGGTCGACAGCCTCTACTCGCCGGTCAAGAAGGTCTCCTACAAGGTCGAGAACACCCGCGAGGGCCAGGTTCTCGACTATGACAAGCTGACCATGACCATCGAGACCGACGGTTCGATCTCGGGCGAGGACGCGGTGGCTTTCGCCGCCCGCATCCTGCAGGACCAGCTCGGCCTGTTCGTCAACTTCGACGAACCGCAGAAGGAAGTCGCGGCCGAGGCCGTCACCGAGCTCGCCTTCAACCCGGCGCTGCTCAAGAAGGTCGACGAGCTCGAGCTCTCGGTGCGTTCGGCCAACTGCCTGAAGAACGACAACATCGTCTATATCGGCGACCTGATCCAGAAGACCGAAGCCGAGATGCTGCGCACCCCGAACTTCGGCCGCAAGTCGCTGAACGAGATCAAGGAAGTGCTGGCGGCGATGGGCCTGCACCTCGGCATGGAAGTGCCGGACTGGCCGCCGGAAAACATCGAAGACCTCGCCAAGCGTTACGAAGACCAATATTGAGCATGAAACTCCAAGGATCGGCGGCGTGAGCCGCTCGATCCGACGGTCATGCGGAAAACCATCAGAGGCCGTGGCCTCTTGAACAACTGAAGAAGGAAAAGAGCCATGCGCCACGGTTTCAAAGGCCGTCGCTTCGCCCGCAGCGTAAGCCACCGCAAGTCGATGTTCGCCAACCTCGCCGTGTCTCTCATCGAGCACGAGCAGATCGTCACCACCCTGCCGAAGGCGAAGGACCTGCGTCCGATCGTCGAGAAGCTGGTGACGCTCGGCAAGCGCGGCGACCTGCATGCACGCCGCCAGGTGATCGCCCAGATCGGCAATGAAGGCGTCGTCAAGCGCCTGTTCGAGACCATCGCACCGCGCTACGCCACCCGCAACGGCGGCTACCTGCGCATCATGAAGGCGGGCTTCCGCCACGGCGACAATGCCGCCATGGCTGTCATCGAGTTCGTCGACCGCGACACCTCGGCCAAGGGCGCCGGCGATCGCGCCCGCATCGAAGCCGAAGGCACCGATGAGGAAGCCGCGGCCGCCTAAGGTCCGGGTTTTTGCGAGAGTTCAAAAGGGGCCCTGTGGGCCCCTTTTTCGTTAGCGATCGGCGAGTGGTTATCGAATCAGGTCCAAATAATCCTGGCCGCTCAGCGACCGCCAGTTGAGTGCTCCAGGTATCTCTTCGGCGGCAGTCCGTGGGTATGAGTAGATGCTATCGACCTTCGTTCGAGAGTCGACATCTCGAACAAACCGGGACAACGCCGACTCGTTCAAATGTTCAATGGCTTCTCGATCGCCAATGAACGCCGTGTCGACCTGAAAGTGAATCTGGATACCGCCAGCACAGATGTTCAGCAGAATATCGTCGCTTAGCGCCGCATAATAGACGGTTGCTTGTCTTGAATCCCACAGGCCTGCAGCCAGGAATTCCGAGGGTTTCGTCTCACCGTTGAATCCGTCCAAAGACACCTTCAATTGCTCGGTCAGTGAATCAGATTTGCCGCAGAGTTGTGCCGCTCCTTCGATCTGAAACCAGTTCATCTGGTACGGAGCGATGCTGTCGAAGGAAATCTCCAGGTTGCCGAAAAACCAATAGACTGGAACAGGATGGCCATCATCGACATTCCACCCGTCGGGCGGACCGAGCGTCTCTGCGACCTCCTTCAGCGTCATGTGAGGGGTTACCGGTCCTAAGTTGCCGGTGACCAAAAAGTCGCGGAATGAAGCGAGATGTTTTTTCATGATATCGCCGACGGTGCCCGATTGCAGACGGAGCTATAGCCGGTTACTGGCTGAAAATAATTCGATTTCATCGCCTTAGCCTTTCATTCTGCACAATCGTCGGGACAATGGCGCCCGATTTGGAGGATTCGGAATGCACCTCAAACGGCTGTTTCTTGTTGCCCTTTGCGCGCTGGCCGCCTTTGCCGCGGCACCGGCCCTGAGACAGGCGTTTGCGGAGGACGCCACCAAGCCCGCCGATCCGGGCCTGTCCGACGTGCTGACCGACCTGCTGCATGGCGTGGAAGGCGAAAACGCCACCTCCGGGCCCGACAAGCGCGTGCCGTTCGGCCGCGAGGAGGTGCAGCTCTCGTTCGCGCCGCTGGTCAAGCAGACGGCGCCGGCGGTGGTCAATGTCTATGCCTCGCAGACGGCCAAGGTGACGTCGCCTTTCGAGGGCGATCCCTTCTTCGAGGAGTTCTTCGGCCGCGCGCAGCCGCGCGCGCAATCCTCGCTTGGCTCAGGCGTGCTGGTCGACCCGAGCGGCGTCATCGTCACCAATTACCACGTCATCAAGGATGCCGACGAGGTGAAGGTGGCGACCGCGGACGGTCGCGAGTTCGCCAGCAAGGTCATGCTCAAGGACGAGACGCTCGATCTCGCCGTGCTCAAGATATCCGCCGACAAGCCGTTCCCGGTGATCGCCATCGGCGATTCCGACGCGCTGGAGGTTGGCGACCTGGTGCTGGCGATCGGCAATCCGTTCGGCGTCGGCCAGACCACCACCAGCGGCATCGTCTCGGCACTTGCCCGCAGCCATATCGGCGTTTCGGATTCGGGCTATTTCATCCAGACCGACGCCGCTATCAATCCCGGCAACTCCGGTGGGGCGCTGATCAACATGGGTGGCCAATTGGTCGGCATCAACACGGCGATCTACAGCCGCAGCGGTGGCTCGATCGGCATCGGCTTTGCCATTCCCGCCAATATGGTGCGGGCTTTCGCCGACGCGGCCAAGGCCGGGCTCGACTTCTTCGAGCGGCCCTATATCGGCGCCGAGTTCGAGGCGGTGACGCCGCAGATCGCGGAATCGCTCGGCATGGAAAAGCCGACCGGCGCGCTGGTCTCGACCGTCGACGCCACCGGTCCGGCGGGCAAGGCGGGGCTGAAGCCGGGCGATGTCGTGCTGTCGCTCAACAACACGCCGGTCGAAAGCATCGAGGCTCTTGACTATCGCATGGCCACCTTGTCGATCGGCTCCAAGGCCAGCTTCGCTGTGCTGAGCAAGGGCCAGCAGGCGACGATGGAGATCCCGCTGGAGCGCGCGCCGGAAGGCGCCAAGGCGACCGAGGTGACGCTGCACGGCCGCAGCCCGTTCGCCGGCGCCAAGGTGGCTGAACTGTCGCCGCGGCTTGCCCAGAAGCTCGGCCTGCGTACCGACCTCAAGGGCGTCACCGTTGTAGATATCAACCGCGATTCGCCGGCGGCCGATTTCGGCTTCCAGCCGGGCGACATCGTGCGCGAGGTGAACGGCACGACCATCGACACGGCGGCAACGCTGGCGCAAATAGCCCAGCAGGACACGCGCTGGTGGCGCTTTACCGTCGAGCGCGGCGGGCAGATACTGCGCCAGGTGTTGCGTTACTGAGGCGATCCAAGGGATCGTCCTCCAGCTTTGAAGACGTTTCATGGCCGACCTGTTCACTGTTGACGAACCGGAGAAGGCGCCGCCCGGCCGGCCGCTGGCCGACCGGCTACGCCCCAAGAACCTCGGCGAGGTCGTTGGCCAGGAGCATCTGACCGGTCCGGACGGCGCGCTGACCAGGCTGATCGATTCGGGCTCGCTCGGATCGATGATCTTCTGGGGACCGCCCGGCACAGGCAAGACCACGGTTGCGCGGCTGCTCGCCGGCGAGACCAAGCTCGCCTTCGAGCAGATATCGGCGGTGTTTTCCGGCGTCGCCGACCTGAAGAAGGTGTTCGAGACGGCGAAGCTGCGCCGCGCCAACGGCCGCCAGACCCTGCTCTTCGTCGACGAGATACATCGCTTCAACCGCGCCCAGCAGGACGGCTTCTTGCCTGTGATGGAAGACGGCACTGTCGTGCTGGTCGGCGCCACCACGGAAAACCCGTCCTTCGAGCTGAACGCGGCGTTGCTGTCGCGGGCGCGCGTGCTGGTGTTTCGTTCGCTCGGCGAGGACAGCATCGCCAAGCTTCTGGCGCGCGCCGAGGAGGCCGAGGGCAGGGCGCTGCCGCTCGACGCCGAGGCACGCGCCATGCTGATCCGCATGAGCGATGGCGACGGTCGCGCCTCGCTGACGCTCGCCGAGGAAGTGTGGCGCGCCGCCAAGTCCGGCGAGGTGTTCGACCCCGAGGGCCTGCAGCGCATCATCCAGCGCCGCGCGCCGATCTACGACAAGGGGCAGGACGGCCACTACAATCTGATCTCGGCGCTGCACAAATCGGTACGCGGCTCCGATCCGGACGCGGCACTCTACTATCTTGCCCGCATGTTCGACGCCGGCGAGGATCCGCTCTATCTCGGCCGTCGTCTGGTACGGATGGCGGTGGAGGACATCGGGCTGGCCGATCCGCAGGCGCTGGTCATCGCCAATGCCGCCAAGGACGCCTACGACTATCTGGGCTCGCCCGAGGGCGAGCTCGCCTTCGCCCAGGCAACGGTCTATCTCGCAACTGCGCCCAAGTCGAACGCCGTCTACACGGCGTTCAAGGCGGCGACTTTAGCCGCGAAGGAGTACGGCTCGCTGCTGCCGCCCAAGCACATCCTCAACGCGCCGACGAAGTTGATGAAGGAAGAGGATTACGGCGCCGGCTACCGCTACGACCATGACGAGCCCGACGCCTTCTCGGGCCAGGACTACTTTCCGGAAAAGATGGGCCGGCGCACCTTCTACGATCCGCCCGAGCGCGGCTTCGAGCGCGACATCAGGAAGCGGCTGGAATATTGGGCGAAGCTGCGCAGCGAGCGGGAAAGGTAGGCCCTGCCGCGCCTGGCCGCTTGCTTCGGCCTGCGCCCATTCAGCCGGCAAGCGCGGCCCGGATCTTGCCGGCATTTTCCGCCAGCACCTCCGGTTTTTCCATCTGTCCGCTGTGCGGCTTCAAGGGGATGCCCTCGAAGCGCGGGATGACGTGGACATGGAGGTGGTAGACGGTCTGCCCCGAAGCCGGTTCGTTGAATTGCAGGATGGTCACCCCGTCGGCGCCGAAAGCTTTCTTGACCGCCCGCGCAACCTTCTGCACGACCGCAAAGAGCGGGGCGAATGTCGCCGGATCGGCGTCGAGCAGATTGCGCGACGCCGCCTTCGGCACCACCAGAGTATGGCCCGTTCCCTGCGGCATCACGTCCATGAAGGCGATGACCGCATCGTCTTCGTAGACACGGTGCGAGGGGATTTCGCCGCGCAGGATCTTCGCGAAGATGTTGCCGGGATCGTAGTCAGCCATGGCGGGCGCTCCTGATCGTGGTGTCCCGTTCCGTGTAGCGAAGCCGCCGTGAAGCGGCAAGGCAAGTCAGCGGGCCTATTCGGCCAGATCCTTGCGGAACGGCGTGTGGTCTTCGAGATATTCGCCCATCCGCTCGACCTCGCGGCGCTCGCGGCGGAGATAATCGGCCACCGCGTTGCGCAGGCCAGGATGCGCGATGTAGTGCGCCGAGTGCATGGTCACGGGGCGGTAGCCGCGCGCCAGCTTGTGCTCGCCCTGCGCGCCGGCTTCGACGACCTTCAGCTTGCGTTCGATGGCGAAGTCGATCGCCTGGTGGTAGCAGACCTCGAAATGCAGGAAGGGGTGGTCCTCGATGCAGCCCCAGTTGCGGCCGTAGAGCGCATCGGAGCCGATGAAGTTGATGGCGCCGGCAATGTAGCGCCCATTGCGCCTGGCCATCACCAGCAGGATGTCGTCGGCCATGCGCTCGCCGATCAGCGAGAAGAATTGACGGTTGAGATAGGGGCGCCCCCATTTCCTGCCGCCGGTGTCCATGTAGAAGGCGAAGAAGTCGTCCCAGGCCCTTTCGGTCAGGTCCTTGCCGGTGAGCCAATCGATCGAGATGCCGTCGGCCAGCGCCTCGCGCCGCTCCTTCTTCATCGCCTTGCGCTTGCGGGAAGCAAGCGTGGCGAGGAAGTCGTCATAGCTCGAAAAACCTTCGTTGAAGAAATGGAACTGCTGGTCGGTGCGGTGCAGGAAGCCGGCCGCCACCAGCGTAGCGACATCGCTTTCTGAGGCGAAGGTGACGTGCGCGGAGGACACGCCGAGCTTGTCGGTCACCATTTTGAGACCGGCGGCAAGCCCGGCCTTCACCGCGTCCTCGTCCTCGCCTTTGGTGACCAGCAGGCGAGGGCCGGTGACGGGGGTGAACGGCACAGCACTTTGCAGCTTCGGATAATAGCGGCCGCCCGCGCGTTCGAACGCATCCGACCAGCCATGGTCGAAGACATACTCTCCCTGGCTGTGCGATTTGAGATAGCAGGGCACGGCGCCCAGCAGCTTGCCCCGCGCGGTCTCCAGCCGCAGGTGATGGCCCTGCCAGCCGGTACGGCGCACGGCGCAGCCGGACTCCTCCAAAGCGCTCAGAAAGGCGAATGAAACGAGCGGGTTGTAGCCGTTTTCCTTATCGCCGCGCGTGGTGCCGGCAAAACTGTTCCACTCGTCGCAGGTGAAGGCCCCGATGCCGGCGGCGACGCGGATCGAAAACTCCGCGTCCGCCATTTGCCCATCGTCGTCGTCACCCTGATCCATGAGGCTTATTTAAGCACCATACGGGGCCGCGCAAGCCTGGATCACGCCACCTTGACGAGGTCGGGCTCGAAACCTTCGAAGGTCATCTGGTCGGCATATTTGAAGGTGAGATCGACCGCCGGCTGGTCATGCACGGTCCAGGTGATGACCGGCATCTTGAGCTTCTCGCGCACGAAGCTGACGAAGGGGTTGGGCAGGTCGCCTGCGGCATAGGAGGTGAAGGCGATGTCATGCGCCAGCATGGCGAAATGTGCCTCGATCAGCTGATTGTCCCTGCCGTAGGCGGTAAGCCCGCCCGGAATGCCGGGCGCATCCTTCGCGAAATCGCGGACCAGCCAGTGGTCGAACGACATGATCGCCGCCTTGCCCTTGTAGCGCTGGAGCATCTTGCCGACGCTTACGACAAGCCCCTGGTCGTAGCCTGGCGTGCCCTTCAGCTCGACAACCAGTGGCACACGGCCGTCGATCAGATCGAGCGCCTGCTGCAAGGTCGGGACATGGTCGGCCGTGCCGCCGACCTTGAGCGCCGTCAGTTCCGCCGCCGTGCGCTGCCAGACGAAACCGTCCTGGCCGGTCAGCCGCTTGAGGTCGCCGTCATGGATGATGACGGGAATGCGGTCCGAGGACAGATGCACGTCGCATTCGATCGCGTAACCACGCTCGGCGGCGGCTTCGAAGGCCGACAGCGTGTTCTCCCAGCGCGTCTTGTTCATGTCGTGGAAGCCGCGGTGCGCCACGGGCCGGGCGGTCAGCCAGGAAAGGTCGGTCATGATATCGGTCCGGCTCATTCGACTTCGAAGATCGCTTCGATTTCCACCGCGGCATTGAGCGGCAGCGAGGCGGTGCCGACGGCCGAGCGGGCGTGCTTGCCGCGTTCGCCGAGCGCGGCGACCAGGAAGTCCGAAGCGCCGTTGGCGACCAGATGCTGCTCGACGAAGTCGGGCGCCGAGGCGACGAAGACGGTGATCTTGACCAGGCGCCGGATCTTCTCGAGATCGCCGAGGGCTGCCTTGGCCTGCGCCAAAATGTTGATTGCGCAGTATTTTGCACCTTCCTTGCCGGCTGCCGTATCGACATCGCGGCCGAGCAGGCCGCTCGCCTGCAGCTTGCCGTCCTTGAGCGGCAACTGCCCCGCCGTGAACAGCAGGTTGCCGGTCCGGCAATAGGGCACGTAGTTGGCGGCCGGCGCGGCGGCGGCCGGAATCGTCACGCCGAGATCGCTTAGCCGCTTTTCGATTGTTTCACTCATCGTATTTCCCTATTGCTTTGAAGACGCCGCGCGAGCCGGGCCGAAATTGCTATTTTTGCCTCGCTTCCGCCATGACTTTTTTTAAGCTGGACCATCTTTCCCTGCGGCCTGCCATCAGCCGCGACGATCGGAGCACCATATGCGCGCAACGCGCTTCGCATTTCCTGCCGTTCTTGTGCCGGCGCTGTTGTCAATGGCTCCCGCCTTTGCCGTTCCGGCGCTGCAGGCGCACCGCGCAGTCTATGACCTGACACTCAACAAAGCATCCGACCGTTCGGGCATCACCGGTATTTCGGGCCGCATGGTCTATGAATTCAATGGCTCGCCCTGCGAGGGCTATACGGTAAAATTCCGCTTCGTCACCCAAATCGTCACCAACGACAACACGCGCCTGACCGATCAGCAGACGACCACTTTCGAGGATGCCGAGGGCAAGACCTTCTCCTTCGTCACCAAGTCCTTCGTCGACCAGAACCTCGACAAGGAGGTCAAGGGCATGGCGACCAGGGAGGCCAAGGGCCTCAAGGTCGACATCGACAAGCCGGAGAAGAACAGCCTGGAGCTCGCCGCCACCCAGTTTCCGACCCAGCATCTGGTGGAGCTGATCGGGAAGGCCGAGAAGGGCGAGAGCTTCTATGAAACCAACCTGTTCGACGGGTCGGAAGACGCCAACAAGGTCATGACGACGACGGTTGTCGTCGGCAAGAAGACCGACGCCGACAAGACCGATCCGGAAGCGCCGGCGCTGGCCAAGCTCGCCGCCGACAAATACTGGCCGGTCGACATCGCCTATTTCGACGACACCGACAAGAGCGGTGAGGAGGTGCCGGAGTACCGGATCAGCTTCAAGCTGCACGAAAACGGCATCACCCGAGACCTCGTCATGGACTATGGCGACTTCTCGATGACCGGCAAGCTGGTCAACCTGTCGCTGTTCGACCAGGCGAAGCCCTGTCCCGCGTCGAAATAGCCCGACGGCAAATCGGCTCGCCATGGCGATCTATGTCGACGCGGCGATCTGGAAATGGGCCGGCCACCGCTGGTGCCATTTGATGGCCGACGACACCGACGAACTGCATCGCTTCGCGGCGGAACTCGGCCTCAAGCGTTCGTCCTACCAGGGGCCGCCCAAGACATCGGCGCCGCACTATGACATAACCGGTTTCGAGCGCGACCGCGCCGTGCGGCTCGGCGCGGTCGAATGTAGCCGCGAGGAGATCGTCGCGATCTTCCGCCGCGTGCGGGTGCCCAACGGGAAGATAAGGCCATGACGCTGACGGCATTTCTGGCTTACTGCGCCGCGATCACGCTCGCCGCCGCCACGCCCGGCCCGGCAATGTTCGCGGTCATCACCAACGGCGTCTCGCGCGGCTTCGTGCGCGCCTTCATGGCCGGTGTCGGTATTGCCGCCGGCGATGCGGTGCTGGTGATCCTGGCGCTGCTCGGCCTGGTGGCGCTGGCCCAGACCTTCGAATGGGTTTTCCTCGCCCTGAAATATGCCGGCGCTGCCTATCTGGTGTTCCTCGGCATCAGGATGTGGCGCTCGGCCGCTGCCCATGCAGACGCGGCGCAGGCTTCCCAAACCAGGCTCTCCCGTTCCTTTCTCCTCGGCGCTTCCATCGCGCTCGGCAATCCCAAGGCAATCCTGTTCCACGCCTCGATCATGCCGCTGATCCTCGATCTCGACACCATGACCTTCGCCGATGGGTTGCTGGTGATCGCTGTCGTCATCAGCGTCAACATCGTCACCATGGGCGTCTATGCCGCGCTTGCCGGCCGGGCCTCGAGCTGGTTCAGGACGCCAAGGCGCATGCGCCTGATGAACAGGTTTGCCGGCGGCGCCATGGTCGGCACCGGTGCGCTGATCGTCGCACGCTGATCGGCAAAGGCAGGGGGCGCTTGCGTTTGTCGCGCATCCCCTCTATATGCGCGCTCATTCCACACACGGACTTTGGTGTCTGCCCGGGAGAAATCCGGCTGAAACCTCCGGTGGCGTTCAAGGACTTCGGTCCGAAAATGCCTGTGTCCGTGGAGGCCAACCGGAAAGGAACTAAGAATGGCTCTGCCTGATTTCAGCATGCGCCAGCTTTTGGAAGCTGGCATTCACTTCGGCCACCAGACCCACCGCTGGAACCCGAAGATGGCGCCCTACATCTACGGCGCCCGCAACAACATCCACATCATTGACCTGTCGCAGACGGTGCCGTTGCTGCACCAGGCGCTGAAGCAGGTGTCCGACACCGTCGCCAAGGGCGGCCGCGTGCTGTTCGTCGGCACCAAGCGCCAGGCGTCCGAAATCGTCGCTGACGCCGCGCAGCGCTCGGCCCAGTATTACGTCAACTCGCGTTGGCTTGGCGGCATGCTGACCAACTGGAAGACGATCTCGAACTCGATCCAGCGCCTGCGCAAGCTCGACGAGCTGCTGGCCGGCGAGGCCCAGGGCCTCACCAAGAAGGAGCGCCTCAACCTCGACCGCGAGCGCGAGAAGCTCGACAAGGCGCTGGGCGGCATCAAGGACATGGGCTCGACGCCGGACCTGATGTTCGTCATCGACACCAACAAAGAAGCGATCGCCATCCTCGAGGCCAAGCGCCTCGGCATTCCGGTCGTCGCCATCATCGATTCGAACTGCGACCCGGACAAGATCGACTTCCCGATCCCCGGCAATGACGACGCGGCCCGCGCCATCCAGCTCTACTGCGACCTGATCGCCAAGGCTGCGATCGACGGCATTGCCCGCCAGCAGGGCGCGCTCGGCGTCGACATCGGCGCTTCGGTCGAGGCTCCGGTCGAACCGGCCCTCGATGCCCCGGCGACCGAGACCCCGGAAGCCTGATAGCGAAGGCCGGTTATCCCGGCCTTCATCTTTCCAATATCTTGGCGCGCTAAGCGCTGTTGCCGGGCGCATCATCGGGAATCGATGGTGCGTCGGCGCATTTGAAACAAAGAGGCGACAATGAGCATTTCGGCTGCACAGGTCAAAGAACTCCGCGACTTGACCGGCGCGGGCATGATGGACTGCAAGGCGGCGTTGAACGAGACCAACGGCAACATGGAAGAGGCCGTCGACTGGCTGCGCAAGAAGGGCATCTCCAAGGCCGACAAGAAGGCCGGCCGCACCGCCGCCGAGGGCCTGATCGGCGTCGATTCGGGTGTGCGTGAAGCTGCCATTGTCGAGGTCAATTCCGAGACCGATTTCGTTGCACGCAACGAGCAGTTCCAGGAACTCGTCCGCAATGTCGCGAAGGTCGCGCTCGCCTACGGCACGACCGAGGCGGTGGCCGCGGCCAAGTATCCGGGTTCCGACAAGTCGGTCACCGAGACCATCAAGGACGCGGTCGGCACCATCGGCGAGAATATCAATTTCCGCCGATCGGCCAAGCTCACCGTGCCGCATGGCGCGGTCGCGACCTATGTCCACAACGCCGTCGCCGACGGCCTCGGCAAGCTCGGCGTGCTGGTGGCGATCGAGACCACCGGCAACGAGCATGCCGCCAACGCCTTTGGCCGTCAGGTCGCCATGCATGTCGCCGCCACCAACCCGATGGCTCTGACCGCCGAGCAGATCGACCCGGCCGCGGTCGAGCGTGAGAAGGCGATCTTCTCCGACCAGGCGCGCCAGTCCGGCAAGCCGGAAGCGATCATCGAGAAGATGGTCGAAGGCCGTCTGCGCAAGTTCTACGAAGAGGTGGTGCTCCTGAAGCAGGCCTTCGTGCTCAATCCCGACATCACCGTCGAGAAGGCGCTGAAGGATGCCGAGAAGGAGATCGGCGCGCCGGCCAAGATCACGGCCTACCTGCGCTTCGCGCTCGGCGAAGGCATCGAGAAGGAAGAGACCGATTTCGCCGCGGAAGTCGCGGCGGCGATCAAGAAATAGCCCGAAGCAGAAGTAAGGCTAAACAGCTCAGGCAGCACGGCCGGGCGTCCGCGAGGATGCCCGGCCGATTTCTTGCGCGGTATCAATGAAGGCCCTGAGCTTCGGCGCCATCGAGGCCCGCCGCGGGAAATAGAGGAACAGGCCGGGTTCCTCGATCGTCGACTGCGGCAGGATCTGCACGAGGCGGCCAGCGGCAATGTGGGCGCGCACCAGCGGCTCGAAGACATAGATGATCCCAACCCCGGCAAGCGCGAGGTCGATCGCGGCGAGCGAATCGGTGACGATTACCGTGCCGTTCGTTTCCACGGAGACGTCCTTGCCGTCCTCGCTCAGGTCCCAGCGATAGAGCGCGCCGCTGCGCACGAGGCGGTAGCCGATGCAATTGTGGCTGGCGAGATCGGCGACGGCGGCGGGCCGGCCGCGGCGCCCGACATAGGCCGGCGAAGCGGCCATCACGACGCTGAATGGCGGCGTCAGCCGGACCGCCACCATATCCTGCGCGATCATTTCGCCCAGCCTGATGCCGGCGTCGAAACCCTCTCCGACGATGTCGACGAGACCCTGATCGGCAAACAGCTCGACGGTCACCTCGGGATAGCGCTCCGCCATTGCCGCCACCACTGGCGTCACCGCCAAGGGGATGGCGATATGGGAGACGTTGATCCTGAGCAGCCCGGCCGGGCGGCCACCGATGCCGCGGATTCGGTCCATGCGTTCGGCGATGTCCTGCAGGGCAGGGGCCGCGGCCTCGATCAATGCCTTGCCGGCCTCGGTCAGCGAAACGCTGCGCGTCGTGCGCGCGAACAACGGCTGACCGATCCGCTCCTCGACCAAACGCACCGCATGACTGACCGCCGACGGGCTCATGCCGAGCTCGGCCGCGGCAAGCGCGAAGCCGCCGCGTCGCGCGACGGCGACGACGACAGGCAGATGGCTAAGCAGATCGCGATCCATTGATGAGCGGTATCGCATAGTCTGTTCGCACAATGCAATCTTATCGTATCTCACAGAGCGGTCCACATTGCCGCCAATGCATCGGCAGTGGGCTGATGCACAAGGAGAAGACAAGATGAATGCGTTGAAGCACGTTACCTTCGCGGCAGGCATGGCATTGGCACCGCTCGATGCCGGCGGAGCGGAACCGTCGGACTGGCGCGCGCTCGCCGATGAGCGCGCAGTCATCCGCATCGCCGACGCGATCGACCGCGCCGTCGACGCGCAGGAATGGCCGCTTGCCCGTAGCTATTTCGCGGATCGGGTCACCGTAGATTTCAGCAGCCTCTCAGGACAGCCGCCGTCCACCATCGCCTCGGACGAGCTGATCGGGACGTGGTCGGCAAACCTCAGAGGCAACAAGACGAGCCTGCACCTGCGCACCAACCATCAGGTGGTCATCGCAGGCGACGGCGCCACCGTGTCGTCGAACGGCTACGCCTGGAACCGGATGGAAGGCAATGGCGACCCGCTCTGGGAGGTCTGGGGCACCTACGAACACCATCTGACCCGCACGCAAGCCGGCTGGAAAGTGGATGGCTTCACGTTCCGCATGACGCATGAGCGCGGCAACCCGTGGGTCAAGGCCACTCCCGGCCGCTGAATGGCGGCATCTGGATCTGGAACGGAACGACACAATGACGATGAATTACTACACCCTCGGCAACAGCGGCCTTCGGGTAAGCCGCCTCGCGCTCGGCACCATGACCTTCGGCACCGAATGGGGCTGGGGAGCCGACAAGGCGACCGCCCGGTCCATGTTCGACGCCTATGTCGAGGCCGGCGGCAACTTCTTCGACACCGCCGACCTCTACACCAATGGCACGAGCGAGGCTTGGCTGGGCGAGTTCGTCGCCGAGCGCGGACTGCGCGACAAGGCGGTGATCGCCACCAAGTTCACCATGAACACCGCGCCCGACAACCCGAACGGCGGCGGCAACGGCCGCAAAAACATCTTGCGCGCGGTGGAGGCCTCGCTGCGGCGGCTCGGCACCGACTATATCGACCTCTACCTGCTGCATGTATGGGACCGGCTGACGCCGGCCGAGGAGGTCATGCGCACGCTGGACGACCTGGTGCGGGCAGGCAAGGTGCGCCATATCGGCCTGTCGGACGTGCCGGCCTGGTATGCCGGCCGTGCCCAGGCGATCGCCGAATTGCGCGGCTATGAACCGGTTTCGGCCCTGCAGCTGGAATATTCGCTCGCCGAGCGCTCGATCGAGCACGAATTCGTCCCCTTCGGCACGCGTCACGGGGCGGGCATCATGGTCTGGAGCCCGCTGGCGAGCGGTCTGCTCAGCGGCAAGTACCGGCCGGCGCAGGCCGGAAATGCCGGCCGGCTCGACGGTTTCCGCAACACCACCCATCCGGGGTTCCAGAAATTCACCGAACGCAACTGGGCAATCGTTGCAGAACTCGAGAAGGTTGCCGCCGAACTCGGCCGCAGCATGCCCCAGGTCGCGCTCAATTGGGTGGCGACGCAGCCGGGCATCGCCTCGGTCATCCTCGGCGCGACGAAGCTTGCCCAGCTGCAGGACAATCTCGCGGCGCTGGACATTTCAATTCCAGCCGCGCTTCGCGACAGACTGGAGACGGTAAGCAGCTCCCCGGCGCCATTCCCCCATTCCTATTTCGGCTTCGAGATACAGGGCCGGGTCACCGGCGGCGCCACGACCGGCGACAAGCCCGCCGGCTATGCGTCTCCGGTGTTGATCGAAGGCGAAGCCGTCAGCGTCGCCAACGACTGATTGGCCGCAGTCAGCGGGCGGGGATTGCGCAGGGGCGCCGCGTGACATCGCGGCGCCCTTCGTGTATCGGAACTCGCATCGCGCCGGTGTTTTGGCGCGGCGCCTGCGCGAGGGCGGCCACCCCAGGCGCATCACACGCACAATGACGAGGATCAGATGACGGCGAAGCCCCTCTACCGACGTGTCTTGCTGAAAGCGTCGGGCGAAGCGCTGATGGGCGAGCAGCATTTTGGCATCGACGTCTCGGTGGTCGATCGCATCGCCGCCGATATTGCCGAGGCGCGCGCGCTCGGCATCGAGGTCGGTGTCGTCATCGGCGGCGGCAACATCTTCCGCGGCGTGGCGGTTGCGTCCAAGGGCGGCGACCGCGTCACCGGCGACCACATGGGCATGCTTGCCACCGTCATCAACTCGCTGGCGCTGCGCACCTCGCTGAACAAGATCGGCGTCGAGGCCGTGGTGCTGTCGGCAATCGCCATGCCGGAGCTTTGCGAGAGCTTTTCCCAGCGCCAGGCCACCGCCTACATGAACCAGGGCAAGGTCGTCATCTTCGCCGGCGGCACCGGCAATCCGTTCTTCACCACCGATTCGGCCGCAGCGCTGCGCGCTGCCGAGATCGGCGCCGACGCGCTGTTCAAGGGCACCCAGGTCGACGGCGTCTACTCCGCCGATCCCAAGAAAGACCCGAACGCGACCCGCTTCGAACGCATCAGCCATGCCGAAGTGATCAAACGTGGGCTTTCGATCATGGATACGGCAGCGATTGCACTTGCGCGCGAAAACAACATTCCGATAATCGTCTATTCGATCCACGAAAAAGGTGGTTTTGGCGACATTCTGAGGGGCGGCGGCCGGTGCACGGTCGTTGCGGACGATTGATCCGGTGCTGATACCGGCCGGAAGCCCGCTAATGAAAAGCGGCAAGGCGGTTTTCGGAACAAGGCTCGAGCACGGGGCTGCTGCCCTGAAACAGTGAACCCGGCAAACGGGTCGAGGAGACAATGATGAGTGGTGAGTTCGACGACCTCAAGCGGCGCATGGACGGGGCGATCGCCGCGTTCCGGCATGACCTGGCTTCGCTGCGCACCGGGCGCGCGTCCAGCAACCTGCTCGACGCGATCCAGGTCCAGGCCTACGGCACCACGATGCCGATCAACCAGGTGGCGAACGTGTCCGTGCCGGAACCGCGCATGCTGTCGGTGTCGGTCTGGGACAAGGCGATGGTCGGCGCCGTCGACCGCGCGATCCGCGAATCCAACCTCGGCTTCAACCCGATCGTCGACGGCACCAATCTGAGGATCCCGCTGCCGGAGCTCAACGAGCAGCGCCGCAAGGAACTGGTCAAGATCTCGCACGGCTATGCAGAGAACGCCCGCGTCGCTGTCCGTCATGTCCGCCGCGACGGCATGGATTTCCTCAAGAAGGCCGAAAAAGACGGCAACATCAGTGAGGACGATCACCGCAAGCGTTCAGATCAGGTGCAGAAATTGACTGACGAGATGATCAGCACCATCGACCATCTGCTTTCCGATAAGGAAGCTGAAATCATGCAGGTTTAGGGTCGGCCCTTCACCGGCCCGAAAGCGAGACCATGGCAACGCCCGCGCATGTCGCGATCATCATGGATGGAAACGGACGCTGGGCCAAGGCGCGCGGCATGCCGCGGCTTGCCGGCCATCGCGCTGGCGTCGAGGCCTTGCGCAAGACGGTGCGCGCCGCGCCGGACCTCGGCATCTCGTTCCTGACCGTCTACGCCTTCTCGTCGGAAAACTGGTCGCGGCCGAAATCCGAGGTCAGCGACCTGATGGGCCTGCTGAAGCTGTTCATCCGTCGCGACCTTGCCGAACTGCATCAGAACGGCGTGCGAGTGCGAATCGTCGGCGACAGGGCAGGGCTGCAGCCTGATATCAGGGGCCTGCTGCATGAAGCCGAATCGCTGACCGCTGGCAACGAGGCACTGACGCTGGTCATCGCCTTCAACTATGGCGGGCGCGACGAGATCGTGCGCGCGGCGCGCAAGCTTGCCGCTGCCGCCGTGCGCGGCGAGATCACCGCCGAGGCGATCACCGCGGAGGCCTTTGCCGGCGCGCTCGACACCGATGGCATTCCCGACCCGGAGCTGGTCATCCGCACCAGCGGCGAGCTGAGGTTGTCGAATTTCCTTCTGTGGCAGGCGGCTTACAGCGAGCTGGTGTTCCTGCCTTGCTACTGGCCCGATTTCAGCCGCGAGCACCTGGCCGACGCGTTGCGCGACTTCGCCAGCCGCGAGCGCCGTTTCGGCGGGCTTGCCGCCCAAGACGTCGCTTCGTGAGCGGCGGCCAGATGAGCAACCTCCAGCTGCGCGTCATCTCGGCGGTCGTGCTGGCCATCGTCACCCTTGGGCTCACCTGGCTCGGCGGCTTGCCGTTCCGCTTTCTTTGCGCCCTCATCGTCTCCACCATTTTCTATGAGTGGTCACGCATGGCGCGCCCGGCAGCCGGCAGTGCCCTGGGCTTTCTGCCGGAAACGCTGCTGCTGGCATTCATCGGTTTCTTGATTGCGGGCGTGCCGGCATCCTGGTTGCTCACTCTCATCGTGGTCGTGGTAGTCATCACGGCCGCCAGCGCTCAAATGCGCGGGGCGACGCAATGGGACGCCGCTGGTCTGGCCTATGCGTCGCTCTCCGGTCTGTCGCTGGCACTGCTGCGCGACGGCGACCATTCAGGCCTGATTGCCATCCTGTTCCTGTTCGCCGTGGTCTGGGCAACCGACATAGCGGCCTATTTCGTCGGCCGCGCCGTTGGCGGCCCGAAGCTGGCGCCGTCGATCTCGCCCGGCAAGACGCAGAGCGGGGCGCTGGGCGGTGCCGTCGGCGGCGTGGTGGCCGGCGTGCTTCTGGCGGCGGCGGCCGGCGCCGGCAATCTCGGCACGCTCGGCCTTGTCGCGCTCGCCTTGTCAGTCGTGGCGCAGGCAGGCGACCTCTTCGAATCCTGGGTCAAGCGCCGCCACGGCCAGAAGGACTCCGGCAACCTCATTCCTGGCCATGGCGGCGTCATGGACAGGGTGGACGGGCTTGTCGCGGCGGCTCTGGCCCTGTACGTCATCGGCTGGATCTCGGCGGGCGCCGATCATCCGGCGCAGGGGCTGTTTCCGATTTGAACCGCATGCCGCAGGGCGAAAAACGGGCAACGCCACGGATTCGCCTGGATTGATGTCACAGTCGCGGCACGGCCTGCGTCGCGCACGGTTTTGAGGACACGACTTGAACGAGATTTTTCACGCGTTGTTCAGCACGGAAGGCTTCGTTCTCGGCACGCTGGTGCCGTTCCTGTTCGTGCTGACCGTGGTGGTCTTCGTGCACGAAATGGGCCACTACCTCATCGGCCGCTGGTGCGGCATCGGCGTCAAGGCCTTTTCGATCGGCTTCGGCCCCGAGCTCTTCGGCTTCAACGACAGCCATGGCACGCGCTGGAAGCTCTGCGCCATACCGCTTGGCGGCTATGTGAAATTCGTCGGCGACATGAATGCCACGTCGAGCCAGCCGAGCGCCGAAGACCTGGAGGCGCTGAGCGATTCGGAGCGCGAGGTCGCTTTCCATACCCAGCCGATCTGGAAACGCGCCGCGACCGTGGTGGCCGGGCCGCTGTTCAATTTCCTGCTGACGATAGTCGTCTTTGCCGTATTGTTTTCGGTCTATGGCCGCCCTGTATTGGATCCGATGGTGGCCGAGGTCACCGCCGGCAGTCCGGCCGAGAAGGCCGGCATCCTGCCGGGCGACCGATTCGTCAAAGTCGACGGCAGCACGGTCGAAACCTTCGCCGACGTCCAGCGCCTGGTTCAGGGCCGCGCCGGCGATGCCATCGCCTTCACCATGCTGCGCGATGGCAAGGAGATTACGCTCACGGCGACACCTTTGCCGATGGAGCAGCAGGATGCGCTAGGCAACAAGATCAAGGTGGCCGTCATCGGCGTGGTCAACAGCACCGAGCTCGGCCAGGCGCGCGTGGTCACCTACAATCCCGTCGGTGCGGTGGGCGCAGCCATAGAGGAGACGGGGCATGTCATCCAGCGCACCGGCCAGTTCCTGCAGCGTTTCGTCGCCGGCCGCGAGGACAAATGCCAGTTGGGTGGGCCGATCAAGATCGCGAAAATGTCGGGCCAGGCAGCGAAACTCGGCTTCGAATGGCTGGTGCAGCTTGTTGCATTCCTGTCAGTCGGGATAGGTATTCTCAATCTTCTTCCGATTCCCCCCCTCGACGGCGGCCACCTGTTGTTCTACGGCGTGGAGGCCGTCATCCGGCGGCCGGTGTCGGAGCGGACGATGGAAATGGCCTACCGGACCGGACTGCTTCTGGTTCTGGGCTTTATGGGCTTCGTATTCTGGAACGATCTGTTTGGGTGCTGAAATCATGAAGAAATTTGGCTTCGGCACCCGCAATGTTGAGACGCCGTTTACCATGCGTGGGGATATGCGTGACGCGAAAGCCACGCACCAGGGTTAAGTAAATACAAATTAACCAGAAGCCTTGCGTGTAGGGAAAATCCGGTTAATACGGTAGGGGAAAATTACCGCACGTCCGGTTTTCTCGCCGTGGGGACTTCGAGAAAAGGTACAAAAGCCCGATGAAGGCAGCATCCAAGTTTATGAGCGCCGCGTCCGCGGTGGCTTTGTCCGCCGCTCTGGTTGTGCCAGGCGCGCTCGCAGTGCAGTTCGTTGCCACATCGGTAGCCGAGGCCGCAGTCGTCTCAAGAGTGGAGGTCAGCGGCAACCAGCGCGTCGACGCCGACACCATCCGCAATTACATCTCGATCAAGCCCGGCAAGGCGTTCTCCAGCTCCGATATCGACGACGCGGTCAAGGCGCTGTTCGGCACCGGCCTGTTCTCGGACGTGCAGATCAACCAGGTCGGCTCGACACTGGTCGTCAAGGTTTCCGAATACAAGGTCGTGAACCAGGTCCTGTTCCAGGGCAACAAGAAGCTCAAGGACAACGCGCTGCAGGCCGCCGTCCAGCTCAAGCCGCGCGCGACCTTCTCGCAGCAGACGCTTGATTCCGATGTCGAGGCGGTCAAGGCCGCCTACCGGCGCATCGGTCGCGACGACGCCGCGGTGACGACGCAGATCATGGAACTCGGCGACAACCGCGTGAATGTCGTCTTCAATGTCAATGAAGGCGGCCGCACCCAGATCGCCGCGATCAATTTCGTCGGCAACAGCGCCTATTCGAGCCGTCGTCTCTCCGATGTGATCAACACCAAGCGTTCGTCCTGGCTGTCCTTCGTGCTGCGCGACGACGTCTATGACGAGGACAAGCTGCGCGCCGACCAGGAGCTGTTGCGCCGCTTCTACTACAATCACGGCTATGCCGATTTCCAGGTCGTCTCGGCGGTCGGCGAACTCGACGACGCCACCAACAAATACACGGTCACCATCACCGTGCAGGAAGGCGACCGTTACACCTTCGGCGACGTCAGCGTCGAAAGCACGATTCCCGAGGTCGACTCGAAGTCGCTGGAATCGGTGGTCGAGACCCACAAGGGCGATGTCTACAACGCCAAGGATGTCGAGGATACCATCGTCGCGCTGACCGAGAAGGTCGCCGGCTCCGGCTATGCGTTCGCCCAGGTGACGCCGCGCGGCGACCGCAACTTCGAGAACCACACCATTTCGGTCGTCTACACGATCGACCAGGGCACCAAGGCCTATATCGAACGCATCGAAATCCGCGGCAACGACCGCACGCGCGACTACGTCATTCGCCGCGAGTTCGATGTCAGCGAAGGCGACGCCTTCAACCAGGTGCTTATCCAGCGCGCGAAGAAGCGCCTGGAAGCGCTCAATTACTTTGAGAAAGTCGACATCTCGACCGTGCCGGGCACGCAGCCCGATCAGGTCGTGCTGGTGGTCGATGTGGTCGAGAAGTCGACCGGCGAATTCTCGATCGGCGCCGGCTATTCGACCGGTGGCGATACGCCCGGCCCGTCGGTCGAAGGTTCGATCACGGAGCGCAACTTCCTCGGCCGCGGCCAGTACATCAAGGTGGCGGCGGGCGGCGGCAAGAACTCGCGCGACTACAGCCTCTCCTTCACCGAGCCCTATTTCCTCGGGCGCCGCATTGCCGCCGGCTTCGATATCTTCCAGCAGACGCGCAATTACGACCACTACGACAGCGAGACGCTGGGTGCGACCGTGCGCTTCGGCCTGCCGATCACCGACAGCATCTCCACCCAGCTGGCGTACAATATCGCGCAGGAGAAGTACAAATACGACAACTGCGACGACAATGACGATGGCACTCAGGGCGATTGCGACCTTTCGCAGGCCATCAAGGACGGTATCGCCGAAAGCCCCTGGCTGAAGTCCTCGGTCAGCGTGGGCCTGGTCTACAACACCATCGACGATATGAAGAACCCGCATGAGGGTCTCTACATCAACGGTACGACCGAAGTTGCCGGTCTCGGCGGCGACGCCAAGTGGGTGAAGGTGACCGGGCGGGCAAGTGTCTACCAGACCTTGTCCGAACAGCTCGATCTGGTCGGTCTGGTATCCGCCGGCGCGGGTCATATCGCAGGGTTTGGCGATAATGGGCTGCGTATTTTCGATCAGTTCCAGAGCAACGATCGCATGATCCGTGGCTTTGAATATGGCGGTATCGGCCCGGCGGACATCGCGACCGGCGATCACCTCGGCGGCACGACCTACTTCAATGCTTCGGCTGAAGCGCAGTTCCCGCTGCCGGTCATTCCGGAAAGCTTCGGCCTGCGCGGTGCTGTCTTCGCCGATGCTGCTACCTTGTACGGCAGCAAGGTGACGACCGTCAGCCAGACCTCAACCGACATGAAGCTGCGCGCCTCGGTCGGCATCGGCCTGATGTGGGCGTCGCCGTTTGGCCCGATCCGCATCGACTATGCGGTTCCGGTCAAGAAGGAACCGACCGACGACGTGCAGGAATTCAACTTCGGCATAGCGACCCGTTTCTGATCCGCGGGGAACAATTCTTCCGGGCCGCATGCGGTCCGGAAGAGAGTGATCCGACCTAGCTGGATATTGCTTCTGGAATGACCGATCCGGTGTTCTTCGCGCCATCACGCCGGTATACGGCCGGCGAAGTCGCGAATCTGACCGGCGCGCAGCTTGTCGATTCCGCTCAGTCCCATGTTTCGATCGAAGCCCTGGCGCCGGCCAATGAAGGCGGCGAGAACGCGCTCGTCTTCGTCGACGGCAAGCGCAATTTTGCCCTCATGCCGTCGCTGAAGGCCGCGGCTGTTCTTTGCCCGGTCGACTTCGCCAGCAAGGCGCCGGCGGGTATAGCGGTGCTTACCCATCCGCGCCCGCAGCAGGCATTCGCGCTGGTCGGTCGGCTGCTGTTCCCGCACGCCGCCACACCCGGGCCAATGACTGGCGAAACCGGTATCTCGCCGCATGCCCATATCGACCCATCGGCGCATGTCGAGGCCGGCGCGATCGTCGAGGCCGGCGCGGTCATCGGCCCGCGCGTTTCGGTCGGCAGCGGCACCATCATCGCTCCGAATGCTGTGATCGGCAATTCCTCCCAGATCGGTCGTGACGGCTATATCGGCCCAGGCGCCAGCGTGCAGTACGCGCTGGTCGGCAACCGCGTCATCATCCATGGCGGCGCCAGGATCGGCCAGGACGGTTTCGGCTTCGTAGCCGGCGCCAAGGGCCCGGAGCGCGTGCCGCAGATCGGTCGCGTCATCATCCAGGACGACGTCGAGATCGGCTCCAATTCGACCGTCGATCGCGGCGCGATGTCCGACACCATCATCGGCCAGGGCACCAAGATCGACAATCTGGTGCAGATCGCCCACAATGTTCGCATCGGTCGCAATTGCATTATAGCCGGGCTTTCGGGTATTTCCGGTTCCGTCGTCGTCGGCGACGGTGTCACCATGGGTGGCGGCGTCGGCCTCGCCGATCATTTGACCATAGGGCCTGGGGCCAAGCTTGCAGCGAGAAGCGGATTCATGAGCAACGTCCCGGCGGGCGAGATCTGGGGAGGCTACCCGGCGCAGCCGATGGCCGAGGCCATGCGTGAAATCGCCATGTTGCGCAAGCTGGCCAGGACCCGCAAACAGGGCGATGGGAATGGCTGATATGGTGGCGACGCTCGAGGCGGTCGACATAATGGGGCTGATGAAGCTCCTGCCGCACCGCTATCCGTTCCTGCTGATCGACCGCATCGTCGACATCGACGGCGACGAGTCCGCCGTCGGCATCAAGAACGTGACCATCAACGAGCCGCATTTCCAGGGCCATTTCCCGCAGCAGCCGGTGATGCCCGGCGTGCTGATCATCGAAGCCATGGCGCAGACCGCCGGCGCGATCTGTATCCGCAGCCTCAACACGGAAAAGCCGTCGCTGGTTTATTTCATGACCATCGACAATGCGAAGTTCCGCAAGCCGGTCGTTCCCGGCGACCAGCTCAGGATCCACGTCAAGAAGATCAAGAAGCGCGGCAATCTGCTCAAATTCGCCTGTGAAGCGATGGTGGATGGGGCAAAGGCTGCGGAAGCCGAGGTCTCGGCTATGATGGTTACCGGCTGACGGTTCAAAATGCTCATGAAAGTCCAGACTGAAATCCACCCTTCCTCGGTCGTCGAAGAAGGTGCCCAGCTCGGCGAAGGCGTTCGCATCGGACCCTTCTGCCACATCGGCCCCGATGCCGTCATCGGCGACCGTGTCGAGCTGGTCGGCCATGTCTCGGTGATCGGCGCCACCACCATCGGCGCCGCCACCAAGGTCTATCCGATGGCCGTACTCGGTGCGCCGCCGCAGAACACAAAGCACAAGGGCGGCCGCACGACGCTGGTGATCGGCGAGAACTGCACGATCCGCGAAGGTGTGACCATGCATCTCGGCACCGATTCCAGCCGCGGCGAGACGACGGTTGGCGACAATGGCAATTTCCTCGCCTATGCCCACATCGCCCATGACTGCGTCGTCGGCAAGAACGCCACCTTTGCCAATGGCGCGACGCTGGGCGGTCACTGCGAGATCGGCGACAACGTCTACATTGGCGGCCTCACGGCCGTTCACCAGTTCGTCCGCATCGGCAACAACGCCTTCATCGGCGGCTGCTCGGCCGTCGTCGGCGACGTCATTCCCTATGCGATCGCCGTCGGCAACCGCGCCAGCCTGCGCGGCCTCAACATCATCGGGCTGAAGCGTGCCGGCCTGCCGCGCACCGAGATCCACCTGTTGCGCAAGGCCTACCGGACGATCTTCGACCGCTCCCGAACCGTCGGCGAGAACATCGAATTCGCCAAGGCGGAATTCGCCTCCTCGCCCACGGCCATGAAGATCATCGATTTCATCGCCAGTCGCGGCAAGCGGCACTATGCCGTCCCGTCGCTCAAGGGCGGCGACGGCGACGATGCCGACGATGAAGGCTGAGGCTGCCGAAGCCAAGCTAGACCTCGCGCCAGGCTCCAGGGTCGGCATCATTGCCGGTGGCGGCAGCCTGCCGGTGGAAGTCGCCGCTAGCCTCGCAAGGCAAGGTCATTCGCCGATCATCATCGCGGCCGAGGGCGAGGTCGACCGCATGCAGGACCTCGCCGGCTACGAGACCGAGCAGCTCGCGCTCGAAGCGTTCGGCTCGCTGGTACCTTTGCTCAGGCGCAAGCGGATCAGCCACCTCGTGCTGGCCGGCGAGATCAAGCGCAGGCCGAAATTGACCGCCATGAGGCCGAGCCTCGGCCTGCTGGCCGCTGTGCCTACGGTGGTGATGGGGCTGGCGCGCGGTGATGACGGCTTGCTTAGGATGCTGACGCGTTTTCTGGAAAAGCGCGGCATCAAGGTTGTTGGCGCACATGAGATCGTGCCCGAACTGCTTGCGAGCGATGGCTCGCTGACCACGGCCGGGCCGAGCAAATCCGACTGGCGCGACATCGCGGCCGCCAGGGCCGCGGCAAAGGCGATCGGCGCGCTCGATATCGGGCAGGCCGCGGTCGCGATCGGCGGCCGGGTGATCGCGCTGGAGGGCATCGAGGGCACCAACGGACTGCTCGAGCGGACCCGGCAATTGCGCGACCATGGCAGGCTCGCCGGCAAGATGCGCGGCGTTCTGGTCAAATGCGCCAAGCCCGGTCAGGAACTGCGCGCCGATCTGCCGTCCATCGGCCCGCAGACTGTCGCGGCCGCGCATGAAGCGGGACTGGCCGGGATTGCCGTGGAGGCAGGCCGCTCGCTGATCCTTGAAGCTCCCGACACCATCGCGCGCGCCAATGCGCTCGGCCTGTTCATCGTCGGCCTGCCTGTCGAGGAGCCGGCCCATGGCCAATGACAGGCCGCTCAAGATCGCCATCGTCGCCGGCGAGGAATCGGGGGACCTGCTTGGCGCCGACATCGTCGCGGCGCTGAAACGGACGACCGGCCGCGATGTTCAGCTTCTCGGCATTGGCGGCCGGCATCTGCAGGCGCTCGGCCTGAAATCCCTGTTCGACAGCAGTGAGATCGCGCTGATGGGCTTCAGCGCCATCCTGCGTGACCTGCCGTGGCTGATCACGCGGATCGGCCAGACGGCAGCCACGATCGCCGCCGAAAAACCTGACTGCCTCATCACCATCGACAGCCCGGATTTTTCGCTGCGCGTCGCGAGGAAGGTGCGTGGGGCAAATCCGTCGATCCCGATCGTCCACTATGTCTGCCCGAGCGTCTGGGCATGGCGGCCGGGCAGGGCGGTGGCGATGAAACCCTATGTCGACCATATCCTTTGCATCCTGCCCTTCGAGGTGAAGGCGCTCGCCCGCCTCGGCGGCCCGCCCGGCACTTATGTCGGGCATCGGCTGACGCGAGATCCGGGCGTGCTTGGCGCCGCTGCGGCGCAAGGCCTGCAGCGGGACCTGTCGCAGGATCGCATGAAGACGCTGCTGGTGCTGCCAGGCTCCCGTCGCGGCGAAGTACGCCGGCTGATCGACCCGTTCGGCAAGACGATGTCGATCCTGCGCCAGCGCGGGCATCGCTTGCGCCTGCTCTTGCCGACAGTGCCGCATGTCGCCGATCTGGTCAGGGCTTCGGTCGCCAGCTGGGACGACAAACCGGAGATCATCGTCGAGCCCGAACGCAAGTGGCAGGCTTTCGGCAAGGCCGATGCCGCGCTGATCGCCTCGGGGACGGTATCGCTCGAACTGGCCCTGTCTGGCGTTCCGATGGTGTCCTGCTACAAGCTCGATGCCGTGGCGCGGCTCGTCATGCCGCATCTCATTTCCGTCTGGTCGGCGCTGCTGCCCAATCTGATCTCCGACCGCGCCCTCGTACCGGAGTTCTACAACCGGTACGTCGTGCCGGAGAACCTCGCCCGGCAACTGGAAACGTTGTTCGCCGACACCGGCGTGCGCGCCTGGCAGAAGGATGGTTTCGCCGAAATCGCGCGGCGTATGGTGACGGGCAGACCGTCCGGCGATATTGCCGCGGAAGTCGTACTCCGGCACATCAAATAAAAAAGCGCCCTTGCGGGCGCTTTTTCACGTGTTCGTTGCGGGCTCGATCAGCGCTTGGCGATCGGCACGTAGTCGCGCTCCGCCGCGCCGGTATAGAGCTGACGCGGCCGGCCGATCTTCTGATGCGGATCCTCGATCATTTCCTTCCACTGCGCGATCCAGCCGACGGTGCGGGCGACCGCGAACAGCACGGTAAACATGGTGGTGGGGAAGCCCAGCGCCTTCAAGGTGATGCCGGAATAGAAGTCGACGTTCGGGTAGAGCTTCTTCTCGATGAAATAGGCATCGGTCAGCGCGATCTTCTCCAGCTCCATGGCGATGTCGAGCAGCGGATCGTCCTTGATGCCGAGCTCGCCCAGCACCTCATGCGCGGTCTTCTGCATGATCTTGGCGCGCGGATCGTAGTTCTTGTAGACGCGGTGGCCGAAGCCCATCAGCCGGAACGGATCGTTCTTGTCCTTGGCGCGGGCGATGAATTCCGGAATGTGGTCGACATGGCCGATCTCGCCCAGCATGTTGAGCGCCGCTTCGTTGGCGCCGCCATGCGCGGGACCCCACAGGCAGGCGATGCCGGCGGCAATGCAGGCGAACGGGTTGGCGCCCGACGAGCCGGCAAGCCGCACCGTCGAGGTCGAGGCGTTCTGCTCGTGATCGGCATGCAGGATGAAGATGCGCTCCATGGCGCGCGCCAGCACCGGATTGATCTTGTATTCCTCGCAAGGCACCGCAAAGCACATATGCAGGAAGTTGGCGGCGAAGTTCAGCTCGTTCTTCGGATAAATGAAGGGCTGGCCGATGTGGTACTTGTAGGCCATGGCAGCGATCGTCGGCATCTTGGCGATGAGCCGCATCGAGGCGACCATGCGCTGGTAGGGATCCGAGATGTCGGTCGAGTCGTGATAGAAGGCCGAGAGCGCGCCGACCACGCCGCACATGACGGCCATCGGATGCGCATCGCGGCGGAAACCGGTGAAGAAGCGCGACATCTGCTCATGCACCATGGTGTGGCGCGTCACCCGGTAGTCGAAGTCGTCCTTCTGCGCCTTGGTCGGCAATTCGCCGTAGAGCAGTAGGTAGCACACCTCCAGGAAGTCGCCATGCTCGGCGAGCTGGTCGATCGGGTAGCCGCGGTGCAGCAGGATGCCGGCGTCGCCGTCGATGAAGGTGATGGCCGACTCGCAGCTGGCCGTCGAGGTGAAGCCGGGATCGTAGGTGAAGGCACCGGTGGTGCTGTAGAGCGCGCCGATATCGATGACGTCAGGCCCCACGGAACCGCTTCGCACCTTGAACTCGTGCGTCTTGCCGGCGAGCTCCAGCTTGGCGGTCGACGCGTGCGGTTTGGCGCCCAGGTCCAGTTTTGTTGCAGCTTCGCTCATTAGCAAACTCCTTTTCGTTTCCTCATGCCGGCAAGGCAATTCCTGCAAACGACACGTCGAAATCACCGGAATGCGCGTACTCGCCACCGCATTTTAGGAGGTGCGTGCCAGATTGGGCCAAGGCCTAATGTTGCACTGCGAAACGCACCTTTCAATGCCAATCTTTTTGGGCCAGTTCGCTCCTAATCGATTTGATCCGCGATGCGCGCCAGGCTTTCCCCGCGGCCGAGCACGGCAAGGACGTCGAACACCCCTGGCGACGTGCTCCTGCCGGTCAGAGCGGCCCGCAGGGGCTGCGCCACGGCGCCGAGCTTATGACCGCCGGCCTGGGCAAACTCGCGGATCGCGGCCTCCGCGGCCGCGGCCGTCCAGTCGCCGGAAACTGCCGTCAATGCCGCATGGGCGCCGCGCAGAACGGCGCGCGCCTCACTGGTAAGCAGCGCTGCCGCCTTTTCGTCGACCGGCAACGGCCGCTCGGCAAACAGGAAGCCTGCCCCGTCGACCAGCTCGACCAGCGTCTTGGCACGCTCCTTAAGGCCGGGCAGGGCCGCGAGAAGCTGCGCCTTCTTGCCGTCGTCGTCGAGCCGCGCGGCGAGCGCCGGGCCGCCTTCGAGATAGGGCAGGGTGGCGACGAAGATGTCGAAAAGCGCCTTGTCGTCCATCTTGCGCATATGGACGCCGTTGAGCGCCTCGAGCTTGGCGAAGTCGAAGCGGGCGGCGCCTTTGTTGACGTCGCCGATGTCGAACCAGGAGATCATGTCCTTGATCGACATCACCTCGTCGTCGCCATGGCTCCAGCCGAGGCGGGCGAGGTAGTTCAGCAACGCCTCCGGCAGGTAGCCCATGGCACGGTAGGCCTCAACGCCGAGCGCACCGTGGCGCTTCGACAGCTTGGCGCCGTCGGCGCCATGGATCAGCGGGATGTGCGACATCGACGGCACCGCCCAGCCCATGGCGTTGTAGATCACCGTCTGGCGGGCGGCGTTGGTCAGGTGGTCGTCGCCGCGGATGATGTGGGTGACGCCCATGTCGTGGTCGTCGACGACGACGGCGTGCATGTAGGTCGGGTTGCCGTCCGAGCGCAGGATGATGAAGTCGTCGAGATCCTTGTTGGGAAAGCGCACCTCGCCCTGCACGCGGTCGTGCACGACGGTCTCGCCCTCGGTCGGCGCCTTGATACGGATCGCGCCTTTGACGCCGGTCGGCGCCTCGGACGGGTCGCGGTCGCGCCAATGGCCGTTATAGCGCGGCGGCAGGCCCTTGGCGCGCGCCGCCTCGCGCATCGCCTCGAGCTCCGCGGGTGTCTCGTAGCTGTAATAGGCCTTGCCCAGGCGCACGAGCTCCTCGGCCACTTCGCGATGACGCGGCGCGCGCTCGAACTGCGAAACCGCCTCGCCGTCCCATGACAGGCCGAGCCACGTAAGCCCGTCGAGGATGGCAGCGGTCGCGGCCTCGGTCGAGCGTTCGCGATCAGTGTCCTCGATGCGCAGCAGCATCGTGCCGCCGGTATGCTTGGCATAAAGCCAGTTGAACAGCGCCGTGCGCGCCCCACCGATATGCAGATAGCCGGTGGGCGAGGGGGCAAAACGGGTGACGACCTTGTCGGACATGGAACTCTCGAGGAAGCGCTGAAGCGGGCGTGATTGCGCGGACTTTCGCGCGTTGCGCGTTCATGTAGCATAGGAGGTCTGGGGCGCAAGGGGCAGACCCGATGGCTGGACGAGGCCGGGGCGCGGAGGAGGGCGAGGGGACGACAGCTGGCGTCAGCGAGCGCCTGCTGTTTGTCGACACGCCGTCTGCCGAAACAGCACCGCTTGCGCTTCCTGAGCTGCGCCCGGCCACGAAGATTCCGCCCGACGGCGGAGTGTCCCGCTCGGTTACGCCAACGGCAACCGTCCGGCTTCGCAGGCAGCTTGGTCGCGTTTCACTGCCCGCATTTCATCACAGCATCGGCATCGCCGCCGCGACCGAGCTCGATCGCGGCATCGGCTTCCTGCTGGTGCCGGTGTTCCTGGCGGCCGGCGTGGTCCTCTACTTCTCGCTGAGCATCGAGCCGGATATCTACAGGCCGCTCGCGGTGGTGGTCCTGATGGCTGTCTGCGCCCTCGTTGCGCGCCCATGGGCGAAGACGCATCTCCTCTTCATGGCGGCGCTGTTTTGCGCGCTCGGCTTCCTCGCCGCCAAGGTCGAGACCTGGCGCGCCGCGACGCCGATGCTCGGCTCCGAGATCCAGACACGGCTGACCGGACGGCTCGTCAGTCTGGAAGAGATGGAAAATGGCCGCGTCAGGCTGACCGTCGACGTCATCGCCACCGCTCACCCCAAGCTGCGCTACCCGCCGGAGCGAGTGAGGCTTTCGGCCCGGGAAGTTCCTCCGGACATGATCGCTGGCGTGTTGATCTCGGGCTATGCCCGGCTGCTGCCGCCGACCGGCCCGGTGCGGCCGGACAGTTATGACTTCTCCTTCGACAGCTATTTTTCCGGCATCGGCGCCAGCGGCTTTTTCCTCGGCAATCCGAAGACAATAGCCAGCGAAGACGCGCCGCTCTCGGCGCGCCTCGCTTTTGCGGTCGAGAAGGCGCGGGAGAGCATCGCCGACCACATCCGCGGTCAGGTCGGCGGCCCCGAAGGCGAGATTGCGGCGGCCCTGATCGTCGGTGTGCGCGCCGGAATTCCCGACGAGATCAACGAGGCGATGCGGCGCACCGGCATCTACCACATCATCTCCATCTCCGGCCTGCACATGGCGCTGGTCGCCGGCACCATCATGCTCTTGCTGCGGGGCGCCTTCGCGCTGTTTCCCGACTTTGCCTCGCGCCGACCGGTCAAGAAATATGCCGCTGCCGCGGCGCTCGCTTCGATCGCCGCCTATCTCGTCTTCTCCGGCGTCGTGGTCGCCGCCGAACGCAGTTTCATCATGCTGGCGGTGATGCTGGTTGCCGTGCTGTTCGACCGGGCCGCGCTCACCATGCGCAACCTGGCGATCTCGGCGATCGCCGTCATCCTGGTGTCGCCGCACGAAGTGGTCGGCCCAAGTTTCCAGATGTCGTTTGCCGCCACGGCCGCGCTCGTCGGCGCCTATGCCGGCTGGGCCGACTATCGCGCCGACAGGATCACCGCGCCGCCGCCAAAGCGGTCGTTCCTTCGCTTCGCGTCGCGAAAGTTGGTGCTGGGGATGGGCGGCCTTGCCATGACCTCGATCATTGCCGGCGGCGCCACGGCACATTTCGCCATCTGGCACTTCCAGCGCGTTTCGCCGCTCAGCCTTGTCGCCAACCTGGCCGTGATGCCGATCGTCTCGCTGGTCGTAATGCCTTTCGCCGTGCTTAGCGCGCTGGCGATGCCTTTCGGCGCCGACGGTCCGTTCCTTTATGTCATGGGCAAGGGACTGACGGCGATGATCGCCGTCTCGGCGTGGATTTCCGAACGCTCGCCGATCGATGCGGTCGGGCTGATCTCCATCCAATCCGTGGTTTTTGTGACGATTGCGCTGGTTATCGCAACCATGGCCACCACCTGGCTGCGACTGGCGGCCGTTCCCTTCGCTCTGGCCAGCCTGCTGACGGTCTCGAACGTCCGCACGCCGGACGTGCTCATCTCGGAGGACGCGCATCTGGTGGCAATGCCGATCGGCGGCGGCGAGCTCGCCATCAACAGGGCGCGGCCGAACGAATTCACCACTGACAATTGGAAACGTGCGCTGGTGGCCGAGACCATCGTCGAGCCGGAGACCTTCGAGACAGGGGACGCGCGCTTCGACATCGATCCGCTCGAGCTGCCGTCGGGCTCGCCGTTCTATTGCAAGGGCGGGCTATGCCTTGCCCGGCATCCGTCCGGCGCGATCGTGGCGCTCGCCGATGACCGCAAGACGGCGCGGCCGGCCTGCGCCTTCGCTGACCTCATCGTCATCGACGACGCCACCGCCTACAGCCCCTGCTGGAACTCGCTGGCCCTCGTCGTCACCAAGCGCCAGCTCGCTCGTTCGGGGAGTGCCGCCGTCTTCTTCGATCGACAATCAGCAACCGCACAGGCAACAATCCGCTACGCCGTCGAAAAGCCGTACCGGCCCTGGCACGAACAGCGCAGCTACTCACGCGAGGCGCGCGGCCTGCCGCCTTACGAGAGGCCCGAGCAGCCGGGCACCAAGCCGCAGCCCGCTCAGTAGCGCCGGATCAGCCCGACCAGCTTGCCTTGCACCTTGACCCTGTCGGGCCCGAAAATGCGGGTCTCATAGGCCGGGTTGGCGGCTTCGAGCGCGATCGATGCGCCCTTGCGGCGGAAGCGCTTCAGCGTTGCTTCCTCCTCGTCTACCAGCGCCACAACGATTTCACCGGGGCTCGCGGTGTCGGCGTTGCGGATGATGACCGTGTCGCCGTCGAAGATGCCGGCCTCGATCATCGAATCGCCCTTGACCTCCAGCGCATAGTGCTCGCCGCCCGAGATCATGTCCGGCGGCACCGAGATCGAATGCGTCTGGTGCTGTATGGCGTCGATCGGCACACCGGCGGCGATGCGGCCCATCACCGGGATCGACACCGCCGACACCGCGTCGTCATCGTTGCTTGGGGTGCGCGATGGCGACGCCGGTTTGATCTGCCGGCCGAGATTGCCCTGTCCGAGACTTCCCTGGATGACGCTCGGTGAAAATTTCTTCGCCGCATTGAGGCCGGGCGCGATCGAATCGGGCAGGCGCAGCACTTCCAGCGCACGCGCCCGGTTCGGCAGCCGGCGAATAAAGCCACGCTCCTCCAGCGCCGTGATCAGCCGGTGGATGCCCGATTTGGAGGCGAGATCGAGCGCTTCCTTCATCTCGTCGAATGAGGGCGGAATGCCGCTTTCCTTCAGACGTTCATGGATGAACATCAGGAGTTCATGTTGTTTGCGCGTCAGCATGGCGGCCCCCACGGGTTCTGAAACCAGAATCGGAAAAACAAACCCAGAACAAACACTATCTGTTCCAGTTGTGTTCCGCAACCGTTTAAAGTTTAATGAATGCGTTGACGTTTTGTTCAGCGTAGCATCAGCACGCGGCAAGCGTCGCCTGCGGCAGCGGCTGGGGCAAAGGGTTCCCGCACGACAAGGCCGTTGGCGTCGGCGAGCATGCGCAGCATCGAGGAGTCCTGGATGCCGAAGGGGGTGGCAACCAGTGAGCCGGCTTCTTCGCGGACCACGGCGCGCACGTAATCCTGCCTGAGATCATTGGCCTGCATCGCCGCGCCCAGCAGCGCCTCGCGCATGTCCTGCCGGAAGTCGCGGCCGCCGAGCCGCGCCAGCAGCGGCTTCAGGAACAATTGCGAGCAGACCAGGCTGGCGACAGGATTGCCCGGCAGGCCGATGCAGCGCGTGCGGCCCAGCCGGCCGAACATCAGCGGCTTTCCCGGGCGCATGGCGATCTTCCAGAAATCGAGCGTCATGCCTTCGCCGGTCAGCACGTCGTGGATCAGATCGTGGTCGCCGACCGAGGCGCCGCCCAGCGTGACAATGACGTCGGCCTCCTGCTCGACCGCCTGCCTGACCAGCGCGGCGATCGCTTCCTTGCGGTCGGCGGCGATGCCGAGATCGAGCGCGCGGGCGCCGACCGATTGCGCGGCGGCGGCGACGCCATAGGCGTTGGATGAAATGATCTGGTCGGGACCGAGCTCGCTGCCGGGCGGCAGCAGTTCGTCGCCGGTGGCGATGATGGCGACCAGCGGCCGCTTCACCACGCTCAAACGCGGATGATTGGCGGATGCCGCCAACGACAGTGCCGCGGGATCAAGCAGGCGGCCCCTTTCGAGCAGCACATCGCCTTGCGCGAAATCGAGTCCGACGCGGCGGATGTTGCGGCCTTGCGCCGTCGGCTCGGTCACCTCGACCGTGCCGCCGCCGAGGTCCCTGACATTCTCCTGGATGACGATGGTGTCGGCGCCCTCGGGTACCGGCGCGCCGGTGAAGATGCGCACGGCTTGCGACGCGCCGACGCTGCCGTCGAAGCCGCGGCCGGCCGGCGCCATGCCGATCACCGAAAGCCGCGCCGGCACCGATGCGACATCGGCGGCGCGCGCTGCATAGCCGTCCATGGCGGAGGCGTTGAAGGGCGGTTGCGTGCGCAATGCCACCACGGGCTCGGCCAGAACCCGACCGGTGGCGTCGATCAGCGCCACGCTTTCGCTGGCCTGCGGTGCAGCTCCGTCCAGCAGGCGCTCGAGCGCCTCGGCGACCGGGACCAGCGCCATCAGGCGCTTTCCGCGCGTCCGGCCGACTTGTAGTCGCCGGACTTGCCGCCGGTCTTCTCGACCAGCCTGATGCCGGAGATCACCATAGCGCGGTCGGCGGCCTTGGCCATGTCGTAGATGGTGAGGCAGGCGACCGAGGCCGCCGTCAGCGCTTCCATCTCGACGCCGGTCTTGCCGGTGACGCGAGCAAGCGCGGTGACCCTCAGGCCGGGCAAGGACGTGTCCGGTTCGATCTCAACGGAAACCTTGGTGAGAAGCAGCGGGTGGCAGAGCGGGATCAATTCATGCGCGCGTTTCGCCGCCATGATGCCGGCAATGCGCGCCGTGCCCAGCACGTCGCCCTTCTTGGCGTCGCCGGCAAGGATCATCTCCAGCGTTTCGGCGCGCATCGAGACAAAACCCTCGGCGATTGCGGTGCGCACCGTCTCGGCCTTGTCGCCGACATCGACCATGTTGGCTTCGCCCGAAGCGCCGAGATGGGTGAGGGCGGCCGCCATGCTCAGATCGCCATAGAGCGATGTGCGTCCCTTCGGACGCACAAACTACGCTCTATCACTTCAAATCTATGCATCGTGCTCTCCGAAAATCGATTCCGATTTTCGGGCCGATGCATCCGGCGCCTTGCCCGTGAGCAGAAGCTGCGTCGCGGCGGCCACGTCGGCCTGCCGCATCATGCTCTCGCCGACCAGGAAGGTGCCGATCTTGCTCTTCTCCAGCCGGCGGCAGTCCTGATGCGTGAAGATGCCGCTTTCGCTGACCAGCAGCCGGCCTGCCGGCACCATCGCCGCCAGCCGCTCCGAGACATCGAGGCTGGTCTCGAACGTCCTGAGGTCGCGGTTGTTGATGCCGATCAGCCGCGACGAGAGCCGGAGCGCCCGCTCCATTTCGGCCTCGTCATGCACCTCGACCAGCGCCTCCATGCCGAGGTCGAAGGCCGTTGCTTCGAGCTCCTTGGCCATCGCGTCGTCGACGCTCGCCATGATGATCAGGATGGCGTCGGCGCCCCAGGCGCGGGCCTCGAACACCTGATAGGGGTCGAACAGGAAATCCTTGCGCAGCGCGGGCAAGGCGACTGCGGCTCGTGCCGCGGTGAGGAATTCCGGCGCGCCCTGGAAGGATGGCGCGTCGGTCAGCACCGACAGGCAGGCGGCGCCGCCTTTCGCGTAGGCCCTGGCCAGCGCCGGCGGATCGAAATCGGCGCGGATCAGCCCCTTGGACGGGCTCGCCTTCTTGATCTCGGCGATGAGCCCGAAGCCGCCGGCCGCGCGCCTGGCCTCGAGCGCGGCAAGAAAGCCGCGCGGCGCCTCGGCGTGACCTGCGCGCGCCTTGATCTCGGCCAGCGGCACGCGCTGCTTTGCCGCCGCGATCTCTTCGCGCTTGTAAGCTTCGATCTTGCGCAGGATATCGGACAAGGGCTCTACCCGTTCGAGATTTCGACCAGCCGGCTGAGCACCTGGAGCGCCCGGCCGCTGTCGATCGCTTGCGCCGCACTCGCCATGCCGTCGGCCAGCGTCGTCGCCTTGCCGGCCACCACGAGGCCCGCGCCGGCATTCATTAGCACGGTGTCGCGGTAGGCGCCGGCAGCACCTGCCAGCATGTCACGCAAGGCGGTGGCATTGTAGGCCGCGTCGCCGCCGCGCAGCTCGTCCTTCGTATGCCGCTCTAGGCCAACCGCCTCGGGGGTCAGCGTGAATGTGCGGATCTCGTCGCCGGCGAGTTCTGCCACCTGCGTTTCGCCGGTGGTGGTGATCTCGTCATAGCCGTCGCCGTGAACGACCCAGGCGTGCTCTGTGCCCAGCGCCTTCAGGGCCTCGGCCACCGGCATGATCCATTCCGGCAGAAACACGCCGACCATCTGCCTGCTGACGCCGGCCGGGTTGGACAGCGGTCCGAGCAGGTTGAAGATGGTCCGCGTCCCAAGCTCGCCCCGGATCGGGCCGACATGCTTCATCGCCGGATGATGCGCCGGCGCGAACATGAAGCCGACGCCGGCCTCATGGATGCAGCGGCCGATCGTTTCCGGCCCGATGTCGATCTTGACGCCGAGCGCTGTGAGCACGTCGGCGGCGCCCGTCAGCGAGGACAGGCCGCGATTGCCGTGCTTGGCCACCGGCACGCCGCTCGCCGCAATGACGAAGGCAGATCCGGTCGAAATGTTGACGCTGTGCGAATTGTCGCCGCCGGTGCCGACGATATCGATGGCGCCGTGCGGAGCCTCGACGCGCAGCATCTTGGCGCGCATGGTGGCGACAGCGCCGGAAATCTCGCTCACCGCCTCGCCGCGCACGCGCAGCGCCATCAGGAAGCCGCCGATCTGGCCGGGCGTCGCGTCGCCGGACATGATGATGTCGAACGCCTCGCGCGCCTCTTCGAACGAGAGAGGGGTGCCTGCCGCCACCTTGGCGATATGGGCCTTCAGCGCGCTCATCGGGCCTGTGCCTGGGCAACGGCGGCCTGGTCGATGCGGACGTCGTACTGCGTCTGCAACTGCGCCACCAACTGGTCGAGCAGGTCGTCCGACATGCCGGCGGTGAAGGATTTCTGCGCGTCGTCAGGCACGGAGCTGGCATCGGCGCCGGCCGGCTCGAACACCTCGGCCACCTTGTACAGGATCTGTCCGTCGCCGGTGGGCGAGGGGATCAGCCCGGTGCCGCCTTCGCCGACGCCGAACATCTGGGCAGCGCCTTCCTTGCCGAAATCGGCGTCATCGGCTTCGCGCTTGAGGCCGCGCTTGGTCTGCTTCTCGAGCTTGAGCTCGCCGGCGATCACGTCGAGCGTAGCCCCTGCCTTGAGCCGTTTTTCGAGTTCGTCCGCCTTGGCGGCCAACCGCTTTTCGGTTTCGGCCGCCGTCCAGTCCGCCGCCACCTTCTGACGGACCTCGTCCAGCGTGCGGTCGCGGGCGGGCGTGATCGATTGAACCTCGTAGAACACGAAGCCGCTGTCGGTGGTGGTCAGGCCTTCATTCTCGGTATTGGGCTCGGCCGCGAACACCGCCTTGATGAGATCCGCAGATTCCGGCAGGTCCTTGACGATGGTGTCGTCCGGCCGCTGGCCGGTGCGGTCGATCGCGTCGATGGTGACGACCTTGAGCTTCAGCTTGGCGGCGGCGTCGGCAAGCGAACTACCGGAAGCGCGCGTGTCTTCGTAGCTGTCATGCACGTCGAGCAGGATGCGGCTTGCCTCGCCGAGCGCCAGGTCTTTGCGGATCTGGTCGGACACTTCGGCCAGCGGCTTCACCACCTCCGGCTTGATCTCGGTGACGCGCAGCAGCACCGGGCCGAAGGCGCCCTGGACGACGGGGCTGACCTCGTTGGCGGCGAGCTTGAAGGCCGCGTCGGCGACCGCCTTGTCGGCGACCTTGTCCTTGGCGAGCGTGCCCAGCAGCGTGTCGGCCTGGGTCTTGCCCTCAGCGGTGACGAGTTTGTCGAAGGTCGCGCCCGCCTTCAGCGAATCGAACGCGGCCTTGGCCGCATCCGGCGTCGTGAACACCAGCTGCTCGATGGTGCGCATCTCGGGCGTTGTGTAGCGCGCCTTGTTCTTGTTGTAGTCGTCGCTGATCTGCTGATCGGTTACCGCGGTTGGGTCCATGATGTCCTGCGGTTCGAGCCTGACATAGGAGAACTTGCGGTATTCGGGCGCCGCATAGGCCTTCTTGTTGGCGTCGAAATAGGTCTGGAGCACGCTGTCGGACGGCGCCTCGATCGGCTCGACCAGCGTCTTCGGCAAGGTCAGATAGTCGATGGTGCGGTCCTCGCCGCGGTAGAGCGCGACCGCCTTGAGGAAGGTCTGCGGCGTCTTGAGGCCGTCAGAAACCGCCTCGACGATCTGCTGGCGCACCGCAACCTGGGCGCGGTTCTTGAGGTAGTCTTCTGGTCGCATGCCGACCTGGCGCAGCAGATATTCGAACGTCCTGCGATCGAACTGGCCGCTCGGGCCCTTGAAGGCCGGGTCCTCGCGCGTGAGTTCGGCAAGCCGGTCCTTGGACAGGCCGAGCCCGAGCTTGCGGGCCTGCTCGTCGAGCACCGCGCCCGAAACGAGCTGCGCCAGGACCTGGTTGTCGATGCCGAGCGCCTGCGCCTGCTCGCGCGTGATGCGCTGGCCGAACTGCTGCGACATGACGCTGACCTGGCGGTCGTAGGCGAGGCGGTATTCGTTGATCGAAACCGTCGTGCCGCCGGCCGTGATCACGGAATGATGGCCGCCCAAAGTTCCCGACAGACGCCCCGAAATACCCCAGACGGCAAAGCTGATCACCAGCAGGGACAGCAACGCCTTCGCGACCCAGGTGCCCGCCGCGCTTCTCAAGATACCAAGCATGCCTACTTCCGATTTTTGCGCATTTTGCGTGCGCCTGAGTCTGAAACAAGCGCAATAGCGCCCTTCCGGTCCACTGTCGATTGCTTTGTGGCCTGATTTTGATAGTGAGTGCGCAAGCCAAATCTCGCCCGGAGAAGCAAAGCCATGACGCCTGGAATCCGCCCACTCGTTGCCGGCAACTGGAAAATGAACGGCACCAGCGCCTCGCTCAACGAACTGAGGATGATCGGCAACGGCTTCATGAGTGGGCTCGACGCCGAGACCGAGGCGCTTGTCTGCGTGCCGGCGACCCTGCTTGCGCACGCCGCCGAAATCCTGTCACGCACCCCGGTCCGGGCCGGCGGCGAGGATTGCCATCCCAAGGAGAGCGGCGCCTATACCGGGCGCATTTCGGCCGAGATGTTGAAGGACGCCGGCGCCAGCCACGTCATCGTCGGCCATTCCGAATGCCGCGCCGACCTCAGCGAAGACGATGCCACCATCCACGCCAAGGCCTCAGCGGCATGGCGGGCCGGGCTGGTGGCCATCATCTGCATCGGCGAGACAAGGGCGGAGCGCGAGGCCGGCACGACGCTTGACGTGCTGTCGCGCCAGATCGCGGGTTCGGTGCCGACGAGCGCCACGGCTGCCAACACGATCATAGCCTACGAACCTGTCTGGGCGATCGGCACCGGCCTGACGCCGACCGCCGACGATGTCGCCGAGGCGCACGCGCACATCCGTGCAGAGCTGACGGAGCTGCTTGGCGGCGCGGCCGCGAAGATACGCATCCTCTATGGCGGCTCGGTCAAGCCGTCCAACGCTGTGGAGTTGCTCGGCGTCGCCAATGTCGACGGCGCTCTGGTCGGCGGCGCCAGTCTGAAGGCGGCGGATTTCCTCGGCATCGCCGAGGCCTATCGGAACATCTCCTGATCGCGGAGCCAACCGGCCGGCGCGGGCGGAATCGTTGCAAAGGCCGCATTGCTCCCCATATTCCGGCCACGGGCTTGGAAATGCCATCAAAGCATTGTAAGGAGCCGCCTCCAAATCAACGGTCGTATCCGCGGCCGCGCAAGGCCTTGCCAGGATAAATCATGGAAACCGTACTGATCGTCGTTCACCTCATGGTCGTGCTCGCGCTTGTCGGCGTGGTGCTGCTGCAGCGCTCCGAAGGCGGCGGTCTCGGTATCGGCGGCGGTTCGGGTTTCATGACGGCGCGCGGTGCCGCCAACGCATTGACGCGGGCGACGGCGATCCTGGCGGCGGCCTTCTTCGCTACCTCTCTCACCCTGTCGCTTGTCGCGCGCTATGGAGAAAAGCCGATCGACATCCTCGATCGCGTTCCGGCCTCCTCGAGCAAGGGCGTGCTCGACCAGCTTCCGGGCAACGCGCCAGCGGGCGCCACCACACCCGCTGCTCCGTCCAGTTCGACGACGCCGGCGGCACCCGCCAGCAGCAGCGCGACGCCGGCCCCGTCGGGCAACGGCGCGGCAACGACGGCTCCCGCGACCGCTCCAGCAGCGCCGGCACCCGCGAATCCCGCCACCCCGCCGGCGGCCAATGGCGTCACCTTGCCGGTCACCCCGCAAGTCCCGAACCAATAGCCCGACAAGCTTGTCCGGCCGCGATCTGTTGTCGTTTGAACACAGTCGCGGCAAATGCCGCACGTTCACGAAGATTCAACCGGGCGTAGACCGTCGGCGCGCTTGAGGCGTCGTGGCCTGATCGATTATACATTGCGCGCGGCACTTTCGGCGTCCTTGGGGGGCGCCGGGCGACGCCGTGGCAACAAAGCATTACACGATCGGATCTTCGCCATGCAGCTTCGCAGCTTCATTTTCATGGGATTCCTTGCCGTGCTCGGCATGAGTTCCGCAGCCATCGCCGGCACGCCGGCAAACATGGCCGCATCGCCGTCAGTCGAGATAACCGGTGCCATCAATGTCGCCATGAAAAGCGACGCTACGCAGCTGAAGCTTCTCAAGAAGAAGAAAAACCCGACGCCGGCCGATCTCGCCCAGATCAGCAAGCTCGAGGACAAGATCGCGGCCGACAAGGAAACGGCGCGCGCCAAGGCGCTCGAAGCCCGCAAGCTGGCGATGCGCGACGCAGCCAAGGCCAAGGCCGACGCGGCCCGCCAGGAATGGCTGGCGAAGAAGGGCCAGTCCGCCACCGAGACGAAGGTGGCCGACGCCAATGTCGGCAAGAAGACCGTGAAGATCATCGAGCCGATCGCGCCGGTCGAACCGATCCCGTCGGCGGAACCGACCCCGGTCGAGGCCATGAACGTCGCCCTGACCGGCAATAATGGCGAGCTGCGCAGCGAGGCGCCCGGCCAGAAGCCGACCAGCCGCGGCCTGTTCGCAGGTCTGTTCGGCGGGTCGTCGTCGTCATCGATCAGCTATCTGCCCGAGACGCGCGCCCTTGATTCGGCTCTCGCCAAGAAGGACGCCAGGAAGCCATTCAAGGTGAAGCCGGAATTCGTGCCGCAGGACGTCACCTTCACCGGCTATGAGCCGGGCACGATCGTCATCGACACCAGCGCCCGCCGCCTCTACCTGGTCGAGTCGTTTTCGACCGCACGCCGCTATGCCATCGCGGTCGGCCGCGAGGGCCTGCAGTTCAAGGGCACGGTCGCTGTCGGCGACAAGCAGGAATGGCCGCGCTGGATTCCGACGCTCGACATGCAGAAGCGTGAGCCGAAGCACTACGGCCAGTACAAGGACGGCATGCCCGGCGGCGGCGAGAACCCGCTCGGCGCGCGCGCCATCTACCTATACGACGGCAAGAAGGATACGCATCTGCGCATCCACGGGACCATCGCGCCGCAGTCGATCGGCACCAGCGCTTCCAACGGCTGCTTCCGCATGATCAACGAGCACGTGATGGACCTCTACAGCCGGGTCAAGGTCGGCACCAAGGTCGTCATTATCTGAGGCTTTCGCCCATCATGCCGAAAGGGCCGGCTCAGCCGGCCCTTTTGTTTTGACTGAAACTATTCCTTGCCCTTCGGGGCTTCGCGCCTTCTTGGGAAAAAGCCTTCGCGGCGGTTTTTTCTCTGGCGGAATCAATCCGGCCGCGTTAAGCGATGACTCCCATGGCGCGATATGTATTCATCACTGGCGGCGTGGTTTCCTCACTCGGAAAAGGCATCGCTGCGGCAGCTCTTGGGGCTCTCCTGCAAGCGCGGGGCTATCGCGCGCGGATAAAAAAGCTCGATCCCTACCTCAATGTCGATCCCGGCACGATGTCGCCTTACCAGCATGGCGAGGTGTTCGTCACCGACGACGGCGCGGAAACCGACCTCGACCTCGGCCACTATGAGCGCTTCACCGGGCGCTCGGCCAACCAGCAGGACAACATCACCACCGGCCGCATCTACAAGAACATCATCGAGCGCGAGCGGCGCGGCGACTATCTCGGCGCCACGGTTCAGGTCATTCCGCACGTCACCGACGAGATCAAGCATTTCGTCCTCGACGGCAATGACGACTACGATTTCGTGCTGTGCGAGATCGGCGGCACGGTCGGCGACATCGAGGCGATGCCGTTCCTTGAGGCGATCCGCCAGCTCGGCAACGACCTGCCGCGCAACAACGCGGTCTATGTCCACCTGACGCTGATGCCCTACATCCCGACGGCCGGCGAATTGAAGACCAAGCCGACGCAGCACTCCGTCAAGGAGTTGCGCGGCATCGGCATCGCGCCCGATATCCTTTTGGTGCGCGCCGACCGGCCTATCCCCAAGGAAGAGCGCCGCAAGCTTTCGCTGTTCTGCAATGTCCGCGAAAGCGCGGTCATCCAGGCGCTCGACGTGCCGCACATCTACGACGTGCCGATGGCCTATCACAAGGAAGGGCTGGATTCGGAAGTGCTCGCCGCCTTCGGCATCGATCCGGCGCCGAAGCCACGCATGGAGCCCTGGCAGGCGCTTTCCAACCGCATCCACAATCCGGAAGGCGAGGTGACCATCGCCATCGTCGGCAAGTACACCGGCCTCAAGGATGCCTACAAATCGCTGATCGAGGCGCTCTCGCATGGCGGCCTCGCCAACCGCGTCAAGGTCAAGCTCGACTGGATCGAGAGCGAGATCTTCGAGAAGGAAGATCCGACGCCCTGGCTGGAAAGGGTGCATGGCATCCTCGTGCCAGGCGGCTTCGGCGAACGCGGCTCGGAGGGCAAGATCCTGGCGGCGAAGTTCGCGCGCGAGCGCAAGGTGCCGTATTTCGGCATCTGCTTCGGCATGCAGATGGCCTGCATCGAGGCGGCGCGCTCGCTGGCCGGCGTCGAGCATGCCTCGTCGACCGAATTCGGTCCGACGGAGGAGCCTGTTGTTGGCCTGATGACCGAATGGCTGAAGGGCAACATGCTGGAGAAGCGCAGGGAAACCGGCGACCTCGGCGGCACGATGCGGCTTGGCGCCTATCAGGCGGAGTTGAGCAAGGGTTCGAAGATCGCCGAGATCTATGGCGACACCCAGATCTCCGAACGCCACAGGCACCGCTACGAGGTCAATATCGACTACAAGCAGCGGCTCGAGGAATGCGGCCTGGTCTTCGCCGGCATGTCGCCCGACGGCGTGCTGCCGGAAACGGTCGAATATCCCGACCATCCCTGGTTCATCGGAGTGCAGTACCACCCGGAACTGAAGAGCCGGCCGCTCGATCCGCATCCGCTGTTCGCCAGCTTCATCTCGGCCGCGGTGGACCAGTCCCGGCTGGTTTGAACCATCGGCTGGCGGACCGGCCATGCAGACCTATATCGCGCTGCTCTACAGCATCATCCTCGGCGAGGGACGGCGCGTGGTCATGGCCGACCTCAAGGCGATGGCGGAAGGCCTTGGCCTGAAGAATGTCCGCACGCTGGTGGCGACCGGCAATCTGGTGTTCGAAGCGCGGGCAACCAAAACTGCCGATCTCGAACTACGGCTGGAAGCAGCGTTCGAAAAGACGTTCGGCCGCCACGTCGACATCATCGTGCGCGGCGCCGACGATTGGCTGAGGCTTGTCAGCGGCAATCCGTTCCCGGTCGAATCGGCGGAAGCCGGCGATCAGGTGGCCGTACGGGTCATGCGTAAGCCCGCGTCTGCCGACGCTGTCGCGGCGCTGCACGCCTACGCCGCCGAGGACGAAAAGGTGCTTTCGGTCGAGGGCGACATTTGGGTCGTCTTTTCGCGCGAGCGGCCAAGCTCGCGGCTGCTCGCGGCGACCAATCACAAGCGGCTCGGCATCGGCACTTCGCGCAACTGGAACACGGTGCGCAGGCTGGCCGAGATGGTAGGCAGTAGGCAGTAGGCAGTAGGCAGTAGGCAGTAGGCAAGAGTTGTCTATTCCCTAGCGCCTACTGCCTGCCTCCTCATTTTCAAGCCTTCGCCGTCCTGGCGCCAGCGCCGAGCGCCATGGTGCGCAGCACGTAGTAGACGGCGCCGGCGATGGCCACGCCGAAGAACCAGCCATAGACGCCCCACCAGGACGGCAGCCAGTTGGTGAAGTTGGGCAGGATCGAGGAGAAGATCGCGCCGATGCCGGCGGCGATGAAGGCGTTGACGTGCCAGCCGCCCTGGAAGCGGAACTCGCTGTCTTCGCGGTAGAGCGCCTCGACATCGACCTCACCCTTCCGGATCAGGTAATAGTCGACCATCATCACCCCGAAGATCGGTCCCATCGTCGCGCCGATGATGCCGACGAAGTGCGCGGCGCTGCCTTCCCAGGGCGCGAAGGGGTAGAGCACGAGAGCGATCACGGCCGCGATGTAGCCGCCCTTCTTGAAATCGATCTGGCGCGGAAAGACGTTGGAGAAGTCGAAGGCCGGCGAGACGAAATTCGCCACCACGTTGATGCCGAGCGTCGCCACCGCGAAGGTGAGCGCCGCGAGCGCCGCCAGGAACCAGCTGTCGAACTTGGCCGAGATCTGGTCGGGGTGGAGCAGCACCTCATGGTAGACATCGTAGGCGGCGATCGTGGTGACGCCGGCGACGAGCGAGAACAGGATCAAATTGACCGGCAGGCCCCAGATATTGCCCTTGCGCAGCGCGGCCTTGTCCGGCGCGTAGCGGGCGAAGTCGCAGAAGTTGAGATAGAGCGCCGAGAAGTAGGTGACCCAGATCGCCGCGACGCCGAAGAGCGCGGTCCAGGAGCCGGGATCGCCTGGAATGCCGGCATCGGCAGTCTTTTCGCGCAGCACATCCATCGGGATGTCGCTGGTGAAGGCAAAGGTCCCCGACTTGACGCAGAGATAGATCGCCAGGAGCAGCATCATCACCCAGACCGCCGGACCGGCCCAGTCCTGAAAGCGGCGTACCGTTTCCATGCCCTTCTGGATGATCAGCAACTGCAGCGCCCAGATGACGACGAAGCAGATCACTTCCAGGGTGGAATGGCCGAGGAGGTGCGAGGTCTTGTTGAACTCGTCGAACCATTGCAGTCGCGTCAGCAGCGCCACGATGGCGCCGGAGGCGGCCGCCGTTTGTGCGCCGTACCAGAAGCAGGCGACGATGGCCCGGACCAGCGCCGGGATGTTGGCGCCCCAGATGCCGAATGAAGCACGGGCAAGCACGGGGTAGGGCACGCCGGTCTTCACGCCGGCATAGCCGACCATGTTCATCAGCGCGTAGATGATGAGCGAACCAAAGCCGATGGCGATGATGAAGTTGACGAAGCCGCCGCAGAAGAGGAACAGGCTCGCCGCCAGGTAGTAACCCCAGAGGCTGTGGACGTCGGACGTCCACACGTTGAAGATCGAGAATGGTCCCCAGTTGCGGACCTTGGCCGGAGCCAGATCCTCATTATACAGGTCTGGCGATGCGCCTTGTATGGTCATTGCGATGTCCTCCCCTTGTGCGACGCGCCTCCACGCGTTGGCTGCGCAGGTTATGCCTGACCCAAGGGAACCGGCAAGCAACCCATTTGCCGGCTTTGGCCTTAAAGATATTCAATGAGAATCACGCTTATCGCAGGCCGGTATTGCGGATTCCTCCTTTTTTCGCGCGAGTCGGCGATCGGATTTTCAACCCTGCTTTGCCGACGTTCGATCGCACCGACCGGAATCGGCCGGCATTCGTCTGATGCGCCACTTTTTTGCGCGCTCATTTGCTTTTTTGTGGAACCAAATGGCCCGCCGGGTGTTTAATGTGGTTCTGTGCACCGCGATCGGCCGGGAGGAAAACGATGGATCGCTTGCATTTCTTTACGCCCGTGCGGATTCTGCCCGGGCAAGGTCAGGCTGTAGAAGAAGTGGATAGTGTCGCCGAGGCGATGGTGTTCCTGCGGAAATGGCCGTCGGGGCGGCGCGGACCAGTCTATCAATGCGCCCTGAACTGCTGCTCCGCCGCGATGGCCGGCAATATGTCGGCCGAGGAAGCGAGAAAGGCCTTTACCGGCTTTGCCCGCATCACCCGTCTGCTCGACGACGACATGGCCATGCCGATCGGCGGCGAGGCGATGGACAACGTCTACGCATTGCGGCGGTAGCCGCTCTATCTCGCCAGAACTGGCCGAGGTTCGCGCCATAGGCGCGGACTTTGGCTCTGCGTCGCCTAGCGAACCCTCATAGTCTGCCGGTGGCGTTCATTGGGCTTCGGCAGACGGTCCGTTGTTTGATCGGGGCGCGGTCAGATCCTCGGGCTTCGCAATGAGACCGGCTTTGCTAGCGCCTTCGGAAAAGGCAGACAGCGCATCGGGAGCTGTTACCGGCCAAGTTCGAACATAGCCTTCGACGGAGAACTCCGGAAACTCGACGCGGATACGCTCGACTAGCGTGTGTGCCTGCTCAAGATCGCCGAGTCGAGCATGGGCCATCGCACGAACCATCAAGGACTCACCATGAACAGGAGCCTTCATCGCGGCTTCGATAGCGGCGCGGTCGTTTCCGGCGACATATTGGGCGATTGCAAGCGCTCCGTAGTACCAAGGGGGAGCGCTTGGATTTAGGAGCAGAGCGTGATTGACCGTGTCCACCATGCGATTAGCATCACCAATAACGAGCGGCATGTTGTACCCAATCAAAGCCAAGTTATCAGCATCGTTTGGAGCAACTGCAAGCGCCCGCTCGAAATCCTCCTTCGCACCTTGAATGTCCCCGTCCGCCGCACGCAACGTCGCGCGCTGTCCGAGCGCTATCCAATCATTTGGGTCCAATTGCAGTGCATGGGTCGTATCTTCCCGGAAGTGCCGCAAGGCGGTATCGACATCGTCAGTGAAGCCTAGAGTACTAGCAACCGAATATGCGAGGCCCAACTGGCTCCAAGCCGGTGCAAATTCCGGGTCCATTCGCACTGACTTTTCGAGGTACTCGATACCTTTTAGGACTCCCTCCTTGGTGACACTCTGGGTACTGTCCATCCCAATCAGATAGAGATCGTACGCATCAAGGCTCGCGGGAGGCTTCCGTTTGGCAACCGCCCTGCTGCTCCGTGCGATCTCGCCGTAGTACGTCGAAGCGATGCTGCCGACCACGCGAGCGGTTATCTCGTCCTGCACCGAGAATAAGTCGTCGGTAGCCTGATCGTACCGTTGCGCCCACAGGTGAGCTCCCGAGGCCGCGTCAATGAATTGCGCTGTCACTCTCAACTGGTGTCCTTGAGTTTGGACGCTTCCTTCTAGGACATACCGAACGCCGAGCTCTCGGCCGACTTGCCTTATGTCTGGGCTCTTTCCTTTGTAGGCGAAGCTGGAGTTGCGAGCGATCACGAAGATGTCGGGATGCCGCGCCAAATCAGTTATGATGTCCTCACTGAGCCCTTCCGCAAGACGTGTCCATCGGACGTCTCCATCCAAATTGTCGAATGGAAGCACCGCTATCGTCCGCGAGACATGAGCATCTTCCACGGGCCAGAATATCCAGGCGACGCCGATCAGGAGCAATGCGGACAGAGGCGCCAATAGTCTCATGCGAGACAAGTACGGCCGGGCACGTAGCCGCCAAGGGCGTCCCGTCCCTCGTAGCCGCACTCGATAAGTGCGAACCGGACGGGCGATGTTCTTGACGCGCTGGTCGCCGACAAAATCGATCGGAAACGGCAATTTTCCTTGCAACTGGTCAAAGGCAGTGCCGGAAATCAATACGCTCCCCGGATCGCAAAGTTGCTCAAGCCTAGCCGCCACGTTGACGCCGTCGCCGAGCAGGTCGTCCCCCTCGGCTACAACGTCCCCGACGTTGACCCCAACGCGAAGGACGACGCGCTTGTTTTGGGGCGTGTTGATTTGTTGCGCGACAACGCCTTCTTGAAGGCGGGTCGCAAAGGCAACTGCGTCAACGACGGATACGAACTCGAAGATCGCTCCGTCACCCATAAGCTTGACAGTATGGCCGCTGTGCTGCGCAAGGAGCGGATCAACAACCACACGGCGCAGCTCTCGTATCGTAGTCAACGTAGCCGACTCGTCGGCTTCTATAAGCCGCGAGTATCCGACAATATCGGAGGCGACTATCGCAACGAGGCGCCGATGCGCTTGCATTGCCACTCAATAGCCAACACAGGCATTTTCCAACATCAGCATATACCCAATATCGGGCGATGGCGAACCAAAGCTCGAATGCTGGTCCGCCCTAGCGATGCGCCCATACTGGCTGCTGGCGGGGCCCCATCGCGAGCCGCCGGTCCGCCCAATCCGATTCTAATCGGCGGTGAGGCGATGGACAACGTCTACGCGTTGCGGCGGTAGGCAACGTATCCCGTCTTGGCTTGCCAGGGTTCGTGCCAAAGCGGCGCGGACCTTGGTTTGTTGTATGCTGGCATTCTCGGCCTCCATCGCAAGGCGGCACAAGGCTCGGGGTTGACAGAGAGCCCGTTGCTTAGGCGCCAAGACGTCGCGTGCCACTCGGAGGTCGCAAGCGCTTGCCCGAGGCCGCCTCGATGATGCGGCGATTGAAAAAATCACGAAATAGACTAGATGGTGCGGCGCGCCGGGCATCGTTGCTATCGGGCGAACGCGGCTCGCGGAAACGAATTGGATGAGCAAAGTGATCAACCGGCTGGCGATCGCGCCGATGATGGACTGGACGGACCGGCATTGCCGGTTCTTCCACCGTCAATTGACGCGCCGGGCGCTGCTCTACACCGAGATGGTGGTAGCCGACGCTGTCATCCAGGGCGCGCGCGAGCGGCTGCTCGGCTTCGACGAGGCGGAGCATCCGGTGGCGCTGCAGCTTGGCGGTTCCGATCCTGCAAAGCTTGCCGAGGCGGCGGCAATCGGCGAGGCCTTCGGCTATGACGAGATCAACCTCAATGTCGGCTGTCCGTCCGACCGCGTCCAGTCGGGCACGTTCGGCGCCTGCCTTATGAAGACGCCCGTGCTTGTCGCCGGCTGCGTCGCGGCGATGAAGGCCAGGGTGAAAATCCCCGTCACCGTCAAGTGCCGCATCGGCGTCGACGAGCAGGACCCGGAGCCTGCGCTCGACGCCCTGGCCGACGGCGTGTTCGCGGCCGGCGCCGACGCCTTGTGGGTGCATGCCCGCAAGGCCTGGCTGGAGGGTCTGAGCCCGAAGGAAAACCGCGATATCCCGCCGCTCGACTATGGCAGGGTCTATCGGCTGAAAGCCAGAAAGCCGAATGAATTCATCGGCATCAATGGCGGCATTCAATCGCTGGACGCGGCGCTCGAACATCTCGGCCATGTCGATGGCGCCATGCTCGGCCGCGCCGCCTACCATACGCCGGGCATCCTCGCCGGCGCCGGTGCCATGTTCTACGGCGACGCGCCTGCCGCGTTCGACTACGCCGCGCTGATCGACGCCATGGCCGCCTACGCCGCGCGCCATATTGAGAAAGGCGGGCGGCTCGGCCATGTCACGCGCCACATGGTCGGCCTGTTCCACGGGCTGGCAGGCGCGCGCCGCTACCGGCAGATCCTGTCGACCGATGCGACGAGGCCGGGAGCCGGACCGGATGTCTTGAAGACGGCCTTCGCGGCGGTCGACTTCAGCAGGGCGGCCGCCGAAGCGGCTTGAGTCCGATCAGTCCCGCAGCACCATGCGGTCGCCGCGCACGTCGAACCCCGACAGCGAGCCGATGAAGTTCATGCCGAGCAGGCTCTGGCTGAGCATGCCGGGCGCGGCGATCATGACGGGCATGCCCTTGCGCACGATGCCGCCGATCGCCACCTCTTCGGTCTTCACGGCGGCGGCGCGCGCCATGCCGTTGGCTGTCGAAACCGGTATGGTGAAGTTGAGCGCGGCCGGATTGAAGCCGGCCGCCTGGGCATCCTCCGCGGTCAGCACGATGCTGGTGGCGCCGGTGTCGACGACGGCGCGCACTGCCGCACCGTTGACCAGGATGCGCGCTTCGAAATGGCCGTTGTCGGCCTTGTCCAGCGTCACCGTGGCGTGGCCGTCCTCCACGCCCAGCGCCAACGGGCTGCCGGGGATAAGGCCCGCCGTCACCCGGCTGGCGATATCCTGCAGCTCGTAGCGGTATTGATAGCCTGCGATCAGCGCCAGCACGATCACGGCCCAGGTGCCGAGATTGCGGGCCATGTCGCCAAGCGGCCTGCCGGAGCGCAGCAGGCCGGCGCCGATCAGCGTGCCGAACGCGCCGAACCAGATCAGCCGGCTGAAATCGTAGTTCTCGACGCCAAACGTGCTGCCGGCCGAATCGTTGAGCATCAGGAGCAGCACGCCGGCGCCGATCACCACTATCAGGATCCAGAACAGGCGGTTCATCGGCGTGGTCCGTTCACGACAGCGCGTCGCGCTCGCGCGCCATGCGGGTGCGGCGGGTTTCCCGCCGCGGCCTGCGCTCCACCGTTTCCAACCGGGCCGGCAGTTCGGCCATGACGGCGCGGCGGACCTCCGGGGTCATCCCGATCCAGGCGGCGATTTCGTCGCGCGTGCGGCCGCAGCCGAAGCAGAAGCCGGTTTTCATGTCGATCGAACAAACCAGGATGCACGGGGATTCGATGGCCGTCATGATGTTCTCTTGCGCTACTTCCACATGGTGCAACGCCAGGGCCAATGCAAGCCCCGGGGAATACGGCGCGCTCTGGTGTTTTCGCGGCAGTGACCGAAAGGTTGTGCCGGCGGGACAAGACGTCTATGCCGCTCTACACCTTCAGCAACGATGTAGTCCGCATGACCAGCGCATCGCCCTTCGACGATTTCCGCAACCTTCTGGCAAACCTGCCGCCGCCCGATCTGGCGGCCGAGGCGCTCGTGCGCGCGCTGTTCGCCAAGGCCGACAAACCCGGGGCCTCGCTTGGCCGCGTCGAGGACATCGCCGCTTGGCTCGCCGCCTGGAGCGGGCAGGCGCCGCCGGCGGTCAGGCGGCCGCAGGTGGCGATCTTCGCCGGCAACCATGGCGTCACCCGTCACGCCATCTCACCGCGGCCGGTGGCGGCCACCGCCAATGCGGTGGAGCTGTGCGCGGCCGGCGGAGCCGCGATCAACCAGGTCTGTATCGCCAACGACCTCGGCCTCAAGGTCTTCGACCTGGCGTTGGATGTTGCGACCGGAGACATCACCGAGGAGGCGGCGCTCGACGAACGTGGCTGCGCCGCCACCATGGCCTTCGGCATGGAGGCGGTCGCCGGCGGCGCCGATCTCATCTGCCTTGGCGATCTCGGTGTCGGCAATTCCACCATCGCCGCTGCCCTGTGCGCGGCGCTGTTGGGCGGCGCGGGCGCCGACTGGGTCGGGCCTGGATCGGGCGCCGACGCGGCGATGATGGCGCGCAAGGCCGAAGCGGTCGATCGGGCGCTCGCCTTGCACGGCGACAGCCTCGATGATCCGCTCGAAGCCTTGCGCCGTGTCGGCGGCCGTGAGTTCGCCGCGATTGCCGGCGCCATCCTGGCTGCCCGCATGCAGAAGATCCCGGTGCTGCTCGACGGGTTTGCGGCGACCGCGACGGCCGCTGTGCTGCAGGCGGTTAGCTCCGCCGCGCTCGACCATTGCCTGCTTGCCAGTCTGTCGCCGGAACCAGGGCAGGCCAGGGCGGCGGAACGGCTTGGGCTGCGGCCGCTGCTCGATCTCGGCGTCAGTCATGGCGAAGGGGTGGGGGCGGCACTCGCCGCCGGCCTCGTCAAGGCGGCGGCGCTTACCAGTTCCGGCATGGCGGCGGCGGTCAGAACCTGACCTATCGCTTGCGGGACGCCACCGCCTTGGTCGGCAGCGCCGGCAGTTCCTCCATCACCCGGCTGAGCGGGAAGATGGCGATCGCCTCGGTGCCTTCGCGCAGCTTGGAGTGAAGCTCGAATTCGCCGCCATGCATGGCAAGCAGGCCCTGCACGATCGGCAGGCCGAGACCGGTGCCTTGCTCTGCGCTCTTGATGGCAATCGACCCCTGGCCGAAGGCCGAAAGCACCACCGGGATCTCTTCTTCCGGAATGCCCGGCCCATTGTCCTTGATCGAAATGTATTGCCCGCCGCCGGCGGTCCAGCCGACGCGCACGCGAACCTCGCCACCGGACGGCGTGAACTTGATGGCGTTGGACAGAAGGTTGAGCGCGATCTGCCGCACCGCGCGCTCGTCGGCGAACAGGCGCGGCAGGGTGGTCTCAAAATCCTGGACGACGCGGATATCCTTGTTGCGCGCCTTCAGCTCCATCATGTGGCAGCAGTCCTCGACGATGTTGAGCAGCATCACCGGCTCCTCGTTGAGCTGGTAGCGGCCCGCCTCGATGCGCGACAGGTCGAGGATTTCGTTGATCAGGTCGAGCAGGTGCTGGCCGGACTCGTGCACGTCATGGGCATAGTCGCGATAGGTTGGATTGTTCATCGGCCCGAGCACTTCGTTGGCCATCACTTCGGAAAAGCCGAGGATGGCGTTGAGCGGGGTCCTCAACTCGTGGCTCATCGACGCGAGGAAGCGCGACTTGGCCAGATTGGCATCCTCGGCCCGACGCCGTGCTTCGTCCGACATCGATTTCGCCGTCTCCACCTCGGCGATCAGCGCGTCCTTTTCGGAGCGGAACGACAAAAGCATCAGCGAGGCCTGGTTGAGATTGCGCGCGACATAGCCAAAGAACGGCAGGGCGGAGACCAGCAGCGCGACCATGACCGCCTCGATCGGCAGCCACAGCCGCGCCCCGGCATAGGCGTAGACGGCGACGGGGATGGCGAAGGTCGCCAGCAGCGCGCCGCCCAGCGAGGACGCCATCACCGCGGTTGCCGCCATGGCGACCAGAAGCACCATCGCCTTGATCACCTGGAACTGATCGACCTGGCAGGTGTCGCAGCCGAACCAGGCGAACCAGGCCCAGCCCAGACCGCACAGGAAATGGCCGATCAGGAAGTCGCGCCGCGTCTGCGAGGGATCGAGCTGGGATGCCTCCGTCCGTTCCACGCGCCGGGCCATGAAGGCAACGATCGCGTAGCAAAGCAGCGTGAACAGCGCCCAGATGCCGATCTTCTTGTCGAGGCCGGCCAGCAGGCCGGTCGCGGCGATCGCCAGCACCAGGATCGGCATGGCCGTCGCGCTGACCACCATGGTGCGGGCGTGCAGTTTCAGCAGCTCGCGGTCGAAGTCGAGATTGCCGGCCTGTTGCGAAAGACGGTCGCGCGTCCTGCGCACCGCGCGCGCCACATCGCTGTTGCGATGCGGTTTCCTGCGGTCCACAATGAATTTGTCCGCTGTGTTCGAGCGTAGCAAAGGCATGCAAACTTCAATTTCTGCGCGCAGCGATTTCAATTCGTTAAGCTACGTTCGAATGATTAAGAGACTGTTTGCCATATGAGCCGTTCCTGGTCGCCAAGGCCGCGCCGGCGATACGCTCCGCAGCCGCCGCGCAGCTTGTGGCGCCGGCTTTTCGACTACGGGCTGACCATTGCGCTGCTTGGGCTGCTGATCCTGCTGGCGGCCCGCCTGGACCGCTTCGAAACGCGCAAGACCGAGGGCGCGGCCGTCGTCAATGACGGCGATTCGATCACGCTTGGCGCCGAGCGCATCCGCATGCGCGGCATCGATGCGCCGGAATATGCGCAGAGCTGCCGAAAGGATGGCGCCGACTATCCGTGCGGCAGGCTCGCGCGGCAATCGCTGGTCAAGCTGATCGCCGACCGGCCCGTCTCCTGCAGCGGCTGGCAGCGCGACCGCTATGGCCGGCTGCTTGGCTACTGCAAAGCGGGTGGCATCGACCTCAACCGCGCCCAGGTCGAGGCCGGCTGGGCGGTGGCCTATGGTGATTTCGAGGCCGAGGAGGCCGGCGCCCGCGCCGGCAAGGCTGGCATCTGGGCCGGCACGTTCGACGAACCGCAGGACTGGCGCGATACGCATGGCCACGGACTGGTCGAAAGGAAGCATGGCTCGCTAGCGTCGATCGGCGATGCCTTGCGTGCGTTTTTCAGCTTTCGGTAAGGAAGTGCCATGATCGAGGTCGGATCAGGAGGAAGAGAATGAAGCTGTTCGACGGTGGCCGCGCGCCCAATCCGCGCAGGGTGCGGGTTTTCCTCGCCGAGAAAGGGATCGTGGTGCCGCTGGTGCCTGTCGACATGGGCGCGCTGGAGCACAAGAAGCAGGCGGTCAGTTCGCGCAACCCGCTGCAGCGCCTGCCGGTGCTCGAGCTCGACGACGGCACCATCATCACAGAATCCGTCGCCATCTGCCGCTATTTCGAGGAACTGCACCCGGAGCCGCCTATGTTCGGGCAAGGCGCGCTCGGCAGGGCGAAAGTCGAGATGTGGCAAAGGCGCATGGAGTTCAACCTGCTCAGTTGCGTCGCGCAGGCTTTTCGCCACATCCACCCGGCGATGAAGGAATGGGAAATCCCGCAAATCCCCGAATGGGGCGAGGCCAACAAGCCCAAGGCGGTCGAATTCCTGAAGCTGCTCGACGGCGAATTGGCAGGGCGGGAGTTCGCCGCCGGCGATACCTACTCGATCGCCGACATCACCGGGCTGATCGCCATCGATTTCATGAAGCCTGCGCGCATCAGGGTGCCGGAGGAATGCACCAATGTGCTGCGCTGGCACGCGGCGATCTCCAGCCGGCCGAGTGCGACCGCCTGAGGCTGGGATGAGCGAAGCGCTGGAGAGACTGACGGCCAGGGTCCGCGCCTGCCGCATCTGCGTCGAGGCGCCGCTCGGCCGGCCATTGCCGCACGAGCCGCGCCCGGTGCTGCGGCCGTCATCGACGGCGCGTATCCTGCTTGCCAGCCAGGCGCCGGGCACCAAGGTCCATCTGTCCGGCATGCCGTTTACGGACGCCTCCGGCGACCGGCTGCGCAGCTGGCTCGGGGTCAGCAGCGCGGAATTCTACGACATCGAAAAATTCGCCATCGTGCCGATGGGTTTTTGCTTCCCCGGCCAGGATGCCAAGGGCGCCGACCTGCCGCCGCGCCGCGAATGCGCGCCGGCCTGGCGCGCCGAACTGATGGCGCTGATGCCGCAGATCGATCTGGTACTGACGATCGGCATCTACGCCCAGTCCTGGCACATAGGCCCCGCGCGCCGTGCCTCGCTCACCGAAACGGTCAGCAACTGGCGCGCCATATGGGAAGCGACCACCGGCCCGAAAGTGCTGCCACTGCCGCATCCGTCATGGCGCAACACCGGCTGGCTGAAGAAGAATCCATGGTTTGAAATGGATTTGCTGCCCTTCCTGAGGTCGGAAATCCGCTATCGCCTCGGTTAGGCAAACAGCAAGAAATCACCCGCTTTTCGCGTGCCTGGCAGAATTTCTTTCTTGTGAAAGGCCAAAATAAAAGGGATCATAGCCAAATCATTCCTCAAAGCGCACGCCACACAAATTTGGGCGACATGCACTAACGGAGCATCCGATGGACCGCCTCGACCGAAAAATTCTCCGCCTCCTGCAGGAGGACGCGACATTGGCGGTTGCCGATGTCGCCAAGAAAGTCGGCCTGTCGACCACGCCGTGCTGGCGGCGCATCCAGAAGCTGGAGGAGGAGGGCGTCATCAAGCGGCGCGTCGCCATCCTCGACCATGAGAAGGTCAATGTGCGCGTCACCGTCTTCGTCTCGATCCGCACCAATTCGCACAGCCATGAATGGCTGCGTCGCTTCTCGGAAGTGATCCAGGAATTTCCGGAAGTGGTCGAATTCTACCGCATGAGCGGCGACGTCGACTATCTGTTGCGCGTCGTGGTGCCAGACATCGCCGCCTACGACGCGTTCTATAAGCGGCTGATCGCCAAGATCGAGATCCGCGACGTCTCGTCGTCCTTCGCCATGGAGCAGATCAAGTACACGACCGAGATTCCGCTCGACTACATGGTGCTGGACAAGGAGTCGGGCGCGAACGCTGCCTGAGCATCAAGTATCGCGTGGCCTTTCGCGGGAAAGGTCACGCAAGCCGGTTTGCCTAGTTCTTCTTTTTGTTGAGGAAACTCCACGGCGAGTTGACCGGCAAGGTGACCGCGTCCGGCACCGTGTCGACGCTTGCCACCTCGGCCTTGCGCACCGTGTAGCCCGACTGGATGACCGAGACGCCGTCGAGGATGAAGAGCTGGCTCTTTTCCATGCCCGGCTTCAGCACGCCAGTGACGGACACGGGTTCATAGGCCTCCGACATCTTGTAGGGCCGGGCAGGGGTGACCAGAACGATCTGGTTGGGCGGCGGCGTCGGCATGTGACTGCAAGCGCCGGTCCACGGCACCAGCAGGAACTGGTAGACGAGGTCGCCGTCGCGATCTGTCGGCAAGGCATAGCCGGCTAATTGAATGGTCTTGTCCTGGAGATTTAGCGACAGCGTCTCGCCGTGGTCCGGCAATTTTGCCGCGATCATCGGCAGGTTCGCGTCCTCGGCGACCGCCTGCGCCGCCGGCCGCAGGTCCTTCCAGAAGATGTGCGCGGTCTGGGCCGAGGCATCGGCGGCAATGGACACAAGCAAAGCAGCCGCTAGCGCGATGGTTGATTTCAGATGCTTGCTCATTGGCCGCTTCCTTTGCACCCGAGTAAAGACGCCGCTCCCCATGGCGTCAACGTTCGAGCCGCATCACATGTCTGCGAGAGCCTGCTGTGCCGGTCTCGTGGAAACCGCGGGCGGCGAACATGTCGCGAAAGCCCATGAAGCGGTAGCTCGGCGCAGCCTGATCGACGGGGTAGGCCTCGACCACGCGGGCGCCCTTGGCGAAGGCGTGGTCGATGGCGGCGTCGAGTAGGGCAGGGGCGAGCCCGCCGCCGCGCAAGGCTCTCGGCACGTAGAAGCAGACAATCGACCAGACGCCCTTTTCGCTGTCGTCCTGCTGCTTTGACAGCCTGCGATAGGTCTCGCGCGGCGCGACTGAGCACCAGCCGACCGCCTTGCCGTCGACTTCGGCGATGATGCCGACGGGCGTCCCGGCCTCGATCAGCGCCATCATCATGCGCTTCTTCTCGTCGTTCTGGATGTGGTCGCGGCTGGAATGGCGCCAGGCCATGCACCAGCAATATTTCGGTGCGCCCGGCTGCCCGAAAAGCTCCTCGAAGTCCGCGCGTGTCGAGCGCGTCACCGCCGTGAAGCGGATTTCGGCGCCGTCAGCCTTTCCTGGCAGCGATCCGCTCGAGGATCTTGGCATTGGTCAGTTCCCTCACTGCGTCCTTGCCGATCCAGCGCGCCGTCTTGTCGGTCGACTGCGCCAGTCGTTCGGCGACAGCAAGGGCAGCCCCATGCATCTCCATCGATCGCTTGCCGATCGAACGAAGAGCCCAGTTCACGGCCTTCTTCACGAAGTTACGGCCGTCGGTAGCATGGGCTTCAATGACCGGCAGGAAGTCGAGGAAGGTCGCCGCTGGCTCTTTCTTCCGGTGGACGACCGACCAGGCCATCATGGCAAAGGCCGTGCGTCGAACGAACTCCCGTTCGTCGGCCGCGAACTCGATGATCAGTTCCCGCCAGGACTCGGTGTCGACGAAGAGATCGGAGACACCGTCAACAATGTCCCACGAATCGAAAGACGCCGCCCATTGCCTCGCATCCGCGGCCGAGAACCGCTTCGGGTCGGCCGTGACGGAAGCTATGAACTGCGCTTCCATGATACCGGTTTGCCAGAGTTCGAAGGCACGTTCATGGTTGCGCTTGATTTTCTTGGCAATCTGCCGCTGCACGCCATGCGGAATGCCGAGCGCACGTTCGATCTTGATGCCGTAGCGCAGCATGCCACGGCGATTTTCCTCCGACCCGATCGAGCGTAGATGCGCGACGATTTCGTCGGCACTGGACTGGGGCGAAAGCTCGGCCACCGCGATCCCCTATTTCTCCAGGCGGGCGAGCAGCGAGGACGTGTCCCAGCGCCGGCCGCCCATCGCCTGCACATCCTTGTAGAACTGGTCGACGAGCGCCGTCACCGGCAGCTTGGCGCCGTTGCGATCGGCCTCCGCCAGGCAGATGCCGAGATCCTTGCGCATCCAGTCGACGGCGAAGCCGAAATCATATTTGCCGGCATTCATCGTCTTGTGCCGGTTTTCCATCTGCCAGGAGCCGGCCGCACCCTTGGAGATCACCTCGATCACCTTCTCGATGTCGAGCCCGGCCTTCTTGCCGAAATGGATACCCTCGGCCAGTCCCTGGACGAGGCCGGCAATGGTGATCTGGTTGATCATCTTGGTGAGCTGGCCGGCGCCCGCCGGCCCCATCAGCCCGACCATGCGGGCAAAAGCCTCGATGACGGGTTTCGCCTTGTCGAAAGCTGCCTGCTCGCCGCCCACCATGACCGTCAGCACGCCGTTCTCGGCGCCAGCCTGACCGCCTGAGACCGGCGCGTCGAGGAAGGAGAAGCCGGCCTTCCGGGCGGCTTCATCCAGGTCGCGTGCGACCTCGGCCGATGCGGTGGTGTTGTCGATGAAGACGGAGCCTTTCTTCATCGAGGCGAATGCGCCCTTGGCACCTGTCGTGACCGAGCGCAGGTCGTCGTCATTGCCGACGCAGGAGAAAACAAAATCCTTGCCGTCGGCCGCTTCGGCCGGCGTCAGCGCCAGCCTGCCGCCATGCTGAGCGACCCACTGCTCGGCCTTTGCCGTGGTGCGGTTGTAGACAGTGACGTCGTGGCCGCCCTTGTTGCTGAGGTGCCCGGCCATCGGATAGCCCATGACGCCAAGACCGAGAAATGCCACCGATGCCATAAGCTTGCCTTCCAAAACGGGAACCAGATTTTGCTGGCGCAAGCTCTAGGACATGCGACGAATTCGTCAAGACGGGGGATGCTCCATCGACTGGTGCAGAAAGGCGGTTTCGATCAGCGCTTAAGGTGAATGGTGATCCGGCGTTCGATCCATTCGATCGCGTGACGCAGCACCTCGACCATGACCAGATACACGACGGCGACCCAGATATAGGCCTGAATATCGAAGGTGCGGGAGTAGGTGAGTTTTGCCATGCCCATCAGGTCGTACACGGTGATGATGGCGACGATCGCGGACGCCTTGATCATCAGAATAAGCTCGTTGCCATAGGGCCGCAGTGCAACGACCAATGCTTGCGGCAGGATGATCTTCCACAACGTCTGCAACTTGTGCAGGCCGAGCGAGGCAGCACCCTCCCACTGGCCCTTCGGCACGCTTTCAATGGCGCCGCGCAGGATTTCGGCCTGATAGGCAGCCGTGTTGAGGGCAAAGGCAAAGACGCCGCAGTTGAACGCCTCGCGGAAAAAGCCCCAGAGACCAACCACCTCAAGTTGCGGCTTGAACGAGCCGACCCCATAATAGACCAGGAAGGTTTGGACGAGCAGCGGCGTACCGCGGAAAAAATAGACGTAACAATAGGCAAGACCGGACAGGATGCGGTTCTTCGACATGCGCGCATAGGCGACCGGAAGTGACAGTATGGCGCCAAGGACAATCGAAATGCCTACCAGCGAAAGCGTGACACCGAGCCCTTCCAGGTAGCTGGGGCCGTACTTGGCAATGAGTTCGCTGTTCCAGGCGAAAGCCAGGTAGGCGGCAATGCCGCCGCCAGCGGCAATCCAGACGCCTATCAGCAGGTAGCCGACAATGCGGGAACGAGGCCAGCCACGTGCTCGCGGGGGAGGCCGTTCCACAACGCTCTTGGCATCGGTGGCAACGCTCATCGCCGTGCCTCACGCTGGGCAAGCGAGCGCTGTATGGCGCCGGTGGCGAAGGATGAAATGACCGCCAAAACAAGAAATACCACTGCGGCCACACTGAAGAACAGGAATGTGTGTTTGGTGACGCGTGCGGCCACGCCGGCTTGACGGAGCGTTTCAGCCAAACCGACCACCGACACCAGCGACGTGTCCTTGAGCAGGCTCAGCCAGCAATTCTCCAGGCCCGGAAAGGCGATGCGAACCAATTGCGGCAAAATCACTTTGCGCATCGTTTGCCCGTATGAAAGGCCAACTGCGTAGCCGCCCTCATACTGGCCCTTTGGGATGGCCCGGAAGGCTGAAAGGAATACCTCGCTGGCATAGGCCGAAAAGATGATGGCAAGCACAATCATGCCGGCGACGAAGGCGTTGACGTCGATGGTCGCCTCGGGTCTTACCAGTCTGATGAGATATTGCAGAATCAGCGGGCCGCCGAAAAAAAACAGAAACAGCGTCACCAGTTCGGGCAATCCACGGAAGATCGTCGTGTAGATATTGGCGGCGATGCGTAGCGAGGGTTCCTCGGATTGTTTTCCCAGAGCTACAAAAAAACCAATCGTCAAACCGATTGGTAGGGTTGCGAGAGCCAGAAGAACGGTGACAGCAGCCCCTGAGACGATGTCGTCAAGCCAGCCATCGGGTCCCCAACTGAGAAGCGTCCATACGCTCAGCATCCGCTCGCCTATTCTCCCACATTCGCTCTTTTGAGAGCCACGTCGCGGCACCCCTCGTGCCCGACCCGTTCTTGCGAGAACGGCGGGAAAATCCCGCCGTTCCTGTCGTCAACCCTGGCGGATCAGGAATCGCCGCCGTAGACGTCGAACTTGAAGTACTTGTCGTTGATTTCCTTGTATTTTCCGTTGGCGCGAATGGCGTCGATCGCGGCATTGAACTGGTTGACCAAGTCGGTCTCGCCCTTGCGCACGGCAATGCCAGCGCCCGGACCATGGATCTCGACGACCGGCTTGATCGCCCCGACCAGCTTGCAGCAGGCGCCGTCGGGCGAATCCAGCCACTGCTGCAGCACGACGATGTCGTCATTGGCGGCATCGAGGCGGCCATTGGCGAGGTCGAGCTGGTATTCCTGCGCGGTCGGATAGGGCTTGACCGTGCTGTCGGTGTAAGTCTTGGTCGCGTAGTTGAAGTGCGTGGTCGAGGCCTGCACGCCGATCGTCTTGCCGGCCAGGTCTTCCTTGGTCACGCCCTTGATGTCGCTGTCCTTCGGCGCGACGATCGCCGGCGGCGTGTTGTAGTATTTGTGGGTGAAATCGACCTTTTCGGCGCGCTCGGGCGTGATCGACATCGAGGCGATGATGGCGTCGAATTTGCCGGCCTGCAGTGCTGGGATGATGCCGTCCCAATCCTGGGCGACAAAGGTGCACTTGACCTTCATCTCGTCGCAGAGCGCCTTGGCGATATCGACGTCGAAACCAACGAGCTGGCCGTCGGCGGTCAAGTTGTTGAAGGGCGGATATGCGCCTTCGGTACCGATTCGCAGGGTCTTTTCCTGAGCCTGGGCAACGCCAAGCGTCAGCAGCGCGGCCGAAGCGGCGAGCGCAATACGCAGTGCAATACGCATGATAATCCTCTCATAGTATCCCGGCCGCTGTTCCGTGCGGCTCTGTGAGCGGTGCTTTTGACCGCCCGCTGGCGGCGATACTCCCACTCTTTCCCCGAAAAAAGCAACTGCAAAACAATGGCTCTGCGGATTTGCGCCACCGGCCAAACATGACGCAAGGTTAGAGGCCGGGAAGAAGATTAGCGGCGGCCGAAAGTCATTTCGCCGGCGCGCTCAGCGCCTCAAGCCCGAGACGCTTTCGACGAAGTCGGCTATCGATTTGACGTCGTCGAGATCGAAGACCGGCAGGCTCCCGCCTTCGGCCGCGAAGTCCGCGGCGATGGCGACGATGTTGGGATCATTGACGGACAGCGGCGTCCTGTCCTTGGCCTCGAGGCGGCGTGTCTCGATCTTCTTGTGCGCCTCGCGCTTGTAGCCTTCGACCAGTACGATGTCGGATGGCGCCAACCGCGCCAGGATCGCCTCCAGCGTCGGCTCGTCCTCATTGCGCAGTTCGTGCATCAGCGCCCAGCGCCGGCCCGACACGACCGCGACCTCGGTGGCGCCTGCCTCGCGGTGGCGAAAGCTATCCGCGCCAGGCTTGTCGATGTCGAAATCATGATGGGCGTGCTTGACCGTCGAGACTGTCCAGCCGCGCCGCACCAGCTCGGCGACCAGCTTCTCGGTCAGTGTCGTCTTGCCGGAATTCTTCCAGCCGGTGATGCCAAAAACGCGTCTGTTCATCCTTCGATGCTCTGCAACAGTCGCTCGGCGATCGCAAGGTCGTCCGGCGTGTTGATGTTGAAGAACGGATCGATCTGCTGCCCGCCCGACGCCAGCATTGGAAACTCTACCTCGACGACGTCGTGCCGGTCGATGAATGTGGAGACCCGACGATTGTCCTCGTCGACCAGGAACCGGCGCAATGCGTCGTGCAAGCCGAGCGGCCAGAGCGCGAAGGTCGGATGCCGCCTGCCGCCGGAGCTGGCGACAGCGATCGCCCCGCGCTTTGTGGCGGCGGCCGCAGCCAGCCGCTCGACCATACTCTTTGGGAAAAAAGGCGTGTCGCCGGCGACGGTGACGACGGCGTCGCAGGCGATCGACGCCCACTCCATGCCGGTCAGGATCCCGGCAAGCGGCCCGGCGTAGCCTTCGACCGTATCGGCAAGCACCGGCAGCCCGAACCCGGCGAAGCGCGCGGGATCGCCGTTGGCGCTCAGCGCCAGCGGCCCGACCTGTGGAACGAGGCGCTTAACTACGTGGTCGAGCAGGCTGCGGCCGCCTAGCGCAAGCAGGGTCTTGTCGCCGCCGCCCATGCGCCGTGACTGGCCGCCGGCCAGGATGATGCCCGCTATGTTCTGGTCCATGGTGCGCTGTCTTCTCGCTCCCCGGATCGCAAGATCTCGGCGATCCTTGGGGCTGGCCTATATGCCGTCCGGCGCCATGTCAGGTCCAGCGCTTTCGGCGGCGGTCTGCCGCCGGCCGACAATGCGCTCGCGGTAGAGCGCGTAAAGGCCGGAGCCGACGATGATGGTGGCGCCGACGATCATCGGCAGGTCGGGGACATCGGAGAAGATGACAAGGCCGAGCAGGATCGACCAGAGCAGGGCGGTGTAGCGGAACGGCGCGATGAAGGAGATGTCGCCGGAGCGCATCGCCATGATGATGAACTGGTAGCCGATCAGCACCAGCACCGCGGCCAGTGCGAGGAGCGCCGTGGCCTTGCCGCTCATCGGCGTCCAGCCGCCCATCGGCGCAAGCAGCGCCGCGCCCAGCACCGTCATGGCCAGCGCCGTGGCGGTCGACACCAACAGCGTCGGGATCTCTTGCGGGATGCGCCTGGTGGAGAGATCGCGCACCGCGCAGCAGGCGACGCTTGCCAGCGCCAGCAGCGAATAGACGCTGAAGCCTTCAAAGCCGGGGCGCACGATGATGAGCACCCCGGCAAAACCGACGGCGATCGCCAGCCAGCGCCGCCAGCCGACGCCTTCGTTGAAGAACAGCGCCGCGCCCATCGTCACCGCCAGCGGCAGCGCCTGCAGCACGGCCGAGACATTGGCGATCGGCAGATGCGCCAGCGCGACCAGGAAGGAGACCGTTGCGCCGGCTTCGCCGGCCACTCGCATCGCCACCATCGGCTGCAGCATCGAGCGTGGCGTGGCCAGCGCTCCGCGCTGCCAGGCAAGCAAGCCGACGAACAGCGAGGCGAAGGCGCCCCGGATCAGCATGACCTGCGCCATGTTCATCGATTCTGAGGAGAATTTGGTGATCGCGTCGTTGAGGGTGAAGCCGACCATGGCCACCATCATGAACAGCGCGCCGCGCAGGTTTGGCGAAAGGGGCAAGGGCGTCACCGGTTTGCTTTGGATCAGCCTCTATCAGCCGGCAGCAAAACAGCAACGTCAAAGGACTGGGCCACGGCTCGCCGCCGAGGTCCCTAATCCTGCGTCGGTGATGGGCTGACCTTACTTCGGCGTCAGCACCTCGGTGCCGCTGCCGTCCTTGCCGGCGATGGTCCACAGCCCGTGCAATGAGCCGTCTTTCTCCACCTTGTAGACCACCAGGCCGATCTCCTGGCCCATCACATAGCCGGCGGAGAAGGCATTGTCGTTGCGCATGCAGATGCCGTCGGATGACGAGCCGCCCGTTTCCCAGTGGATGGTGCAGGTCGTCTCGCTGGTCAGCGTGATGGTCGCCTCGCCGCCATAGGCGGAGCCGTCAAAATTTGTGCCGGCGACCGTGTATTTGCCGCCGATCGACTGTGCCGCCGCCGGCGCCGCCGCGAGGCCGAGCATTGCGAGAGAAAGGATGAATTTGCGCATGTTGTATTCCCCCCTTCGAGCAAAAATCGCTGCCGGCAGAAGCTAGGCCGGAACCTATTGCCGGTAAATCGGGCCGCGACTTACAGACAGGATAATTTTGCAGTCCGGCCGGATCTTCACGGGCCCTTCAGGCTGCCGGCGATGGCGCCGACGAGCGGATCGTATTTCGATTTCAGCGCCGGCGGATATTCGATCCAGACCGTGCGGACCACACCGTCCCTCCCGAACAGGCGACGCTCGTAGAAGATGGTATCGCCCTTGAAGCCCGACAGCACGGCCCAGTCCTTGCCGGCCTTGCCGTAGGTGACCTTGAAGCCCGGTTCGGTGCTGGCTTTTTCGGCGGCGACGAAGCTTTTCGGCGTGTCGTCATCGATGTTGAGGATGCCCGAGCAGGTCAGGCTGGCGCCGTCGGGCGCGCTCCATTGCTGCCCGTCGCCATTTTCCGGCTCGGGCTCGCGGATGCTGAAGATGTCGTCCGGAAAGGTGCAGACGGTGCCGAAGCGCTGATTGGTGTAGGTGAATTGCCCGGCGCCGGCCGAAGTTGCCGCGCTCACGGCCGCGAGCGCCAGGATCGGGAAAAGACGCTTCATGCAAGCCTCCAGCCAATGACGGGAGGCGATCCTTGCACGAAACCGGCGAGAAAATCAGCCGCCGGTGACGCTCATATGCCGGGACACCGAAGGCCGGCTTGTGCGGCGATCGATGATGAAGTCATGCCCCTTGGGCTTGCGCCCGATCGCCTCGTCGATTGCCGCCGAGACCAGTTCGTTGCCTTCGGACGCACGCAACGGCGCCCGGAGGTCGGCGGCGTCTTCCTGGCCCAGGCACATGTAGAGCGTGCCGGTGCAGGTCAGCCTGACGCGGTTGCAGCTTTCGCAGAAATTATGCGTCATCGGGGTGATGAAGCCGAGCCTGCCACCGGTTTCGGCGACATGGACATAGCGTGCAGGCCCGCCGGTCTTGTAGGGGATGTCGGTCAGCGTGAACTGGCGTTCAAGCTGAGCCCGAAGCAGCGACAAAGGCAGATACTGGTCGGTGCGGTCGGCGTCGATCTCACCCATCGGCATGGTCTCGATGACGGTGAGGTCCATGCCGCGGCCATGCGCCCAGCGCAGCATTTCCGGCAGCTCCAGATCGTTGAAGTCCTTCAGCGCCACGGCGTTGAGCTTGACCTTCAGCCCTGCCGCCTGCGCGGCGTCGATGCCTTCCATGACCTTTCCGAGATGGCCCCAGCGAGTGATCTGGTGGAATTTGTCGGCGTCGAGCGTGTCCAGCGAGACGTTGATGCGCCTGACCCCGCAATCGGCGAGTTCGGCGGCAAAGCGCGACAGCTGCGAGCCGTTTGTGGTCAGCGTCAGCTCTTCCAGCGCGCCGCTCTTCAGATGGCGCGACAGCTGGTGCACCAGATGCATGATGTTCTTTCGCACCAGCGGCTCGCCGCCGGTGAGACGCAACTTCCGCACACCCTTTTCGATGAAGACGGTGCAGAGCCGGTCGAGCTCCTCCAGTGACAGGAGGTCCTTCTTGGGCAGGAAGGTCATGTCCTCGGCCATGCAATAGGTGCAGCGGAAATCGCAGCGGTCGGTGACCGACACCCTGAGATAGCTGATCGTGCGACCGAAAGGATCGATCATGTCCATGTTGCAAGCACTTCCCGTGGCCACGAGCAGCGGCGCTGCAGGCGTTATATATGGCTATGTGATACGATCCGCTGCTTCATTCAAGATAGCCGCTCTCGATCTTTGGTAACATTCCCTGGCCGACATTGCATGTCGGCTGCGCTCCAATGGCCTTTTCGCCTGGGGCGAAGCAGCGTAGGGAAGGTTGGAAATGACGCAGGAACCATCCGCATGACCGCGCCGAAGGAACTCCGGGTCTCGAAGGACCGGAAGCTGCTTACCGTCACCTTTGCGGACCACCAGCCGTTCGAATTGCCGGCCGAGCTGCTGCGCGTGCTGTCGCCTTCGGCAGAGGTGCAGGGACATTCGCCGGAGCAGCGCGTGACCGTTCCCGGCAAGCGCAGTGTCGCCATCCTCAAGATCGAGCCGGTCGGCAACTATGCGGTGCGCATCACCTTCGACGATTTCCACGACACCGGGATATTCACGTGGAATTACCTGCACGTGCTGGGTCATGAGAAGGAAGCGCGCTGGAATGCCTATCTGGCGGAGCTGGCGGAAAAGGGCCTCAGCCGCGAGCGCTAGTGCGGTTCATCGTTTCATGGAAACGCTGAGCCGCCCTTTCCCTTCGTTTTGACGCAATTCCGGACGGAAAACCGTTTCACACTTTTCTTGGAATTGCTCTAGGCCGAGCCATCCGCGCTGTCGTCAAGGCGTCATGGATGTGGAGTAGCGCCGGCAAAGGTTTGGAGACGGGAATATGTCGGTCATCACAACGGTCGAACAACTCGAGGCGCTTTACGGGGTTCCAGGCGAAGCCTCGATCGTCAAGGAACTCGACCACATCATCCCCGAATACGCCGCCTTCATCGAGGCCTCGCCCTTCGCGGCGCTGGCGACCGCCGGGCCGGAAGGGCTTGATTGCTCGCCGCGCGGCGATCTCGCCGGCTTCGTGCGCATCCATGATCCGAGGACGCTGATGATGCCGGACCGCCGCGGCAACAACCGCGCCGATTCGTTGAAGAACATCATCAGGGATCCGCGCGTCGGCCTGCTGTTCCTGGTGCCGGGCTCGGGCACCACGCTGCGCGTCAACGGCCATGCCCACATCACCACTGATGCCGAGCTCTGTGCCTCCTTCAGCGTCGACGACAAACCGGCGCGCTCGGTCACCGTCATTGCGGTCGATTCGGTCTATTTCCAGTGCGCCCGCGCCATCGTCCGTTCGGAACTGTGGAACCCGGCGAAACATGTTGATCCGAAAGCGTTGCCGACGCCTGGCCAAATACTGGAAATCACCAGCCGGAAAAACATCGACGGCGAAACCTACGACAGGGAATGGCCCGAGCGGGCGAAGAAGACGATGTGGTAGATTCAGGTGAGGCTGGCCTGCAAATGGCGGCCCCCTGCGCTTCCGGTGCTCACGTACGCTAAGTATGCTCCGCTCCGGTTCTCGGAAGCCACCCAGTTTGGTTGCTTCGCGCCCGTCTTCGACTCCGGCGCATCCTGACCTGAATCTCGGAGCCTCGGGCGCTCAGGCTTCCTTCAGCACGTCGGCGATCTTGCGCATCTGCTCGCCGATCATGTCGCACTGCTCCGCCGTCGACTGGCTCATCGCCTTCTCGATCAGCGCCATGTGAACCTTCAGCGCCTGCATCAGCAGGGCTTCGCCTTCCCCGGTCAGGCTGAGCCTCAGCACGCGCTTGTCCTTCTCGTCGCCCTCGCGGCGCAAAAGGCCGCGCGTCTCCAGTTGCGGCAGCAGCATGGTGATGTTGGAGCGGCCGACCAGGAGCTTGCGGGCAAGGTCATGCTGCGACATGCCGGGATGGCGGTAGAGGTTCATCAGCACGTCGAGCTGCGCCGGCTTGAGATCCAGGGGCGCCAGCTTCACCGCCAGCGCGCGCTCCACCGCATGGCAGGCGCGCGCCACCGCGACCCAGTTGCGAAAGCGCGGGGTATCCCAGGGCAGGTCTTGTTTAATGTTCATGTTTGAACTATTATGTTCATGCTTGAACGAATGGATGGATCGCCACTATGGCATCATTTGGTCTGAAGGTCATCCGGGGCGTGTTCGGCGCGGCCGAGCATGTGGCGCCTCGTCTCAGCGGCCGCGCCGCGTTCGAACTGTTCTGCCGCACGCCGAACGTCAAGGCGCTGAGCGATGGCGAGCGCCGCGCCGTCGACCGGGCCGCGGCCTTCATGACCGAGGCACGCCATCATCGGCTGAAGTCGAAGAAGGGCTGCGTCATGGTGCATGAATTCCGGCCCGAGCCGGGCAGGGCGCCGGCCGGGACCGTGCTAGTCATCCATGGCTGGCGCTCGCGCACCGAATATATGCGCCCGCTGATCGAAGGATATCGCCGCGCCGGCTACAAGGTCGTTTCGCTCGACCTTCCGGGCCACGGCCAGTCGCAGGGCCGCCGCCTGAACTTGGTCAACGCGGTCGAGGCGGCAAGGGTCGCCGGCGAATGGTTCGGTCCGTTCAAGGCGATCGTCGGCCATTCCTTCGGCGGCGCCGTTGCCGCCAATGCCCTTGCCGGTTCCGTCAGGGGCATCCAGCCTATCACGGCCGAAAGCCTGGTGCTGATCGCGGCGCCGAGCTCGCTGCCGGCGATCTTCGCCGACTTCAGCCGCATGCTCAATGTCGGCCCGCGCTCGCAGCTCGCCATGGCCGATCGCGTCGAAAAGCTCGCCGGCCGGCCGCTCGGCGAATTCACTGGCGACCGCCAGCTCGCAGAGGCGTTGGTGCCGACACTGGTCATCCATGCGCCCGACGATCGCGAGGTCTCGGCCGATCATGCCACGCGCTATGCCGGCGCCGGCGATCATGTCAGCCTGCATTGGGTCGATGGCCTCGGCCATCGCCGCATCCTCGCCGACAAGGGCGTGGTCGAACGCGCCGTCCGCTTCGCGACCGAGCGCCGCGAATCGACGTCGATGCATTGAAGTTCTATCAGTCGGCCTTCTTCTTCTGCCCGGGCTCGACCGGCAGTCCGGCCGCCTTCCAGGCGGTATAGCCGCCAAGGATGTGCTTGACGGGCGAAAGGCCCATGTCCTGCGCCGTCTTGGTGGCCAGTGCCGAGCGCCAGCCGCCGGCGCAGAAGAAGACAAAGCTCTTGCCCGAGGCGAAGAACGGCTTGTGGTAGGGGCTTTCAGGGTCGATCCAGAATTCCAGCATGCCGCGTGTGACATGCCTAGCGCCGGGGATCTTGCCGTCGCGCTCGACTTCGCGCGGATCGCGCAGGTCGACGAAGATCGTGTTCTCGTCCTCGAGCAGCCCCGCCGCTTCCTCCGGCGACACCACTTCGATCTCGGCGTTCGCCTCGTCGAGCAACTCGCGATAGCCTTTTTTCACCGGCGCATTCCTCCCAACCGTGGCTGGCCGAATTTCCAGCACAGGGGCTGGCATTTGTCACGTCGCGTTGGTGCCAGCCTGTTTTTTCACGCCACCTTGGCGCCAGCCGCCGCGGCGATTCGGCCGGCAGGGCAGGAAGGCCGATTCGTCACCGGCGCCGCGCTGACCTTCGACCGCGGCGCCATCGCCTGATGCAACCGGCACCGGCCGAAGCCGCTTCGCCAAGACCGTCACCAACTTGTGAAACTGTTCTGCAACAGCGGCTTCGAAATTTATGGAAGCTTAACGAAATCGGTATGAATCAGTATAATCGCGCCTTACATCCGCTATGCGGTGGGCGTGACCGTCAAGCGGCGCGGAACGGGAGCCGGTTCACAACCGGAGCGGGTGATCATGAGAATTTTCGGAAACAAAGCCACCGTGATGCCGCTTGCGGTCGCCGCGGCGCTGGCGCTCGGCGCGCCGCAGGCGAGCGCGCAAGGCCTCTTCGACATGCTGTTCGGCGGCGGCATCCGGCATGACCCGCAAGGCGAATTCCCGCCGCCGCCCAAGCAGAGACCCAGCAAGGTGCCGGCCGGCGGTGGCGGCTCCAAGATCAGCAGCCCGTCTTACTACACCTACAAGGCCGACCGTCTCGTGCGCGTCGATTTTTCAGCGTTGGTGCCGGCGCCGGCGACTGTTGCGGCGCAGGATGCCGCCTTCGTGCCGTCGGTCACCAGCAATGCCTTCCGCGAAGCGATCGCCGGGCTGGGCGACTACGAGCTTTATGCCGAACCCGACATCGCCAAGGCGCTGATTGCCTATTACTCGGCCAATCCGGATTTCATCTGGGTGACCGGAACCGCCCCCAACAGCCGTGCGCAGGATGCGGTGCGGGTGCTCGGCGAGGCGGCGAGCTACGGCTTGACGCCTGCCGCCTATACGGTCGACGTGCCGGCCGCATCATCTGCGGCCAGTGTGGACGAGCGTCAGAAGGAACTGGTCCGCTTCGAGATGGCGCTGACGGCGCGCGTGCTGCGCTACGCCCATGATGCCCAGAGCGGCCGTGTCGATCCCAACCGGATGACCGGCTACTATGATTTCCCGGCCAAGCCGCTCGACATGGACGGCGTGCTGAAGACGCTGGCGCACACGCAGGAGGTTCGCACCTATCTGGAATCGCGCCATCCGCAGAACGCGGAGTACCAGGCGCTGCGCGTCGAGCTGGAAGCGCTGCAGGCGAGCGAGGAAAACGAGATCGTCGTCGACCCCAAGCTGTTGCTGAAGCCCGGCGAGAGCAGCCCCGAACTGCCCAAGCTCCTGACGCTGATCGCGCGCAACCTCGACGACGAGATGGGCGGCGACTATGGCGAGGTCCTCGCCAGGCTTGGCAAGAGCGAGCTCTACGATCCCGAGCTGGTGCCGGTCATCAAGGCGGTGCAGAAGCGGGCCGGCATGAAGGGTGACGGCGTCATCGGGCCGCGCACGGTGGCGACGCTGGCCGGAACCTCCAAGGCCGACAAGGTCACCAAGGTCAAGGTCGCGCTGGAGGAATTGCGCTGGCTGCCTTCCGACCTCGGCAGCCCGCGTGTCTTCATCAACCAGCCGGCCTTCACCGCCTCCTATATCGACAATGGTGAGGAGAAGCTGAAAACCCGCGTGGTGGTCGGCAAGGTCACCAACCAAACGGCTTTCTTCTACGACCAGATCGAGCAGGTCGATTTCCATCCCTATTGGGGCGTGCCGCAATCGATCATCGTCAACGAGATGCTGCCCAGGCTGCGCAACGATCCGGGCTATCTCGACCGCGCCGGCTATGAGGTGACGGATTCGAGCGGGCGGCGCGTGCCGTCATCGGCGGTCAATTGGGGTGCCTACGGCGCCAACATCCCCTACAGCGTGCGCCAACAGCCGAGCGAGGCCAATGCGTTGGGCGAGCTGAAGATCCTGTTCCCCAACAAGCACGCCATCTACATGCATGACACGCCGCAGAAATCCTTCTTCGAGCGCGACATGCGGGCGCTCAGCCATGGCTGCGTGCGCCTGCAGGATCCGCGCGGCATGGCGGCGGCGGTGCTCGGCACCTCGGTCGACTACATCGCCGAGAAGCTGAAGCACGGGCATTCGACCGAAAAGGTGACCCGCACCATCCCGGTCTATGTCGCCTACTTTACCGCCTGGCCCGACATGTCCGGCAATGTTGAATACTTCAACGACGTCTACGACCGCGACACGAGGCTGATGCAGGCACTGGACGCGACCGAAGCGGTGCGCTCTCCGGCGAGCTAGCTCAGGCGCGCTCGAACAGCGGGCGCCTGAAGCCGGCGTCGCGCCCGGCGATCAGCCAGTAGGTCAGGCCGGCCACCAGTCCGGCGGCCGCGATGATACTCGTGTCGGCCCAGCGCTCGGAATTCTCCGGAGCGTCCGGCCAGATCAGCGCGAAACCCGCGACCGCCGCGATGGCGCCGAAGACCATGTGCAGCACGAAGCTGCGCAACGAGAAAAACTCCGCGATCAGCGCGAAGACGAGAGTCTGCATCCACGTCAGGATGATCGTCAGGAAGTAGACGAACATGCCGAGCGGCGGCACCAGCAGCACCGCGATCGGGCTGACGCCCATAAGGTCGAAATAAGCCGGCGCGTTGGGGAGGGAACTGAGTATCCCATAGATCGCCGCCACCGAGATCAGCCCGATAAATACCGCGACCAGATAGCCGGCAAGCATCATCAGGACGCGCTTCAATACGTGCTTTACCACTGCCCTGCACCCCCGTGCCCGCAATCGTGCGGCAGCAGTCAGCCATCAAAGATGCTCTGATGCAAGGGGAGGCGGACAAAGGCGACCCTGAGCCAGCACCCACGCCTGTCACGCTACCAAACAGGAGCGAGACACTACCTAGGCTCAGCGGTCACCGGATCGTAGGAGATTTCGACCTTCGCCTTGTCGTTCGTGTAGTAGGTGACGGTGTAGACGCCGCTGTCCCAGTCCACCTCCTTCACATAACGGAAGTCGGGGCGTTGCTCGACCTTGGCGATGATTTCCGACAGCTTCTTGGCGTTCGATGGCGGCAGCGGCTTTTCATCGGCCGCGAAGGCGGGCCAGCCGAGGAAAAGAACCGCAAGGCCGGTCGCCAAAACAACAGTGCGCATGATTGCCCCTCATCTCGTGCTGGCATCGATGCCGTAAAGAACTCGCCTGCGTCCCTGTTGGTTCCGTCGGTGGAGTACAACGCCGGTTCCAGGGGCGGTCTGGCGACTTGTGGGCGACGACAGAACCATGTGCATTCGCCCTAGCTGAAATAAAGAAAAATAAGGGATTCCAATACGCAAGGGCGAGGTAGCAATGCAGGACCTGAGTAATGAACGGCTAACCATGCAGGCGGTGGCGCGCTGCGTTCAATTAGCGGATCGTGGTAGAGCTTTTGCCAAGACCCTGTTAGACTTGCTGCCATAACAGGGTGGCAACGGCGCGCCGAGCCTGCCGACGATCTTTCGTCGGCAAACGGTGAAGTGTTCAACAAAGCGGAAGTCGCCTGTGCTGGACCGCAAGCAGGGACCGGGGGCTTCAACCATGGCTGAACGGAACTACACCCGTCAGCTGGCGACCATCATTTCTATCGACGCCGTCGGCTTCTCGCGGCTGATGGGCATCGACGACGAGTTGGCCGTTGCCGCTTTCGAGGAGCGCCGCGACATCATCGCCGACAGCTGCGTGGCGTTTGGCGGCCGGACTTTCGGTGACGCCGGCGACAGCATCATGGCCGAGTTCGGCAATCCGATCGAAGCCTTGCGCGCCGCCTTCGATTTCCAGGGCAGGATCGTCGCGCTCAACGCGTCCGTCGCCGAGGACATGCGTATGCCGTTTCGCGCCGGCATCAACACCGGCGACGTCATCGTGCGCGAGGGCCGTCTCTATGGCGACGACGTTAACATCGCCGCCCGGCTGCAGGAGTTCGCGCCGCATGACGGCCTCGCCATTTCGGAGACGACATGGCACCACGTGAAGGACAAGACCGCGGCCGAATTCACCGATCTCGGCGAATTCATGCTGAAGAACATCGCGCTGCCGGTGCGAGTGATGATCGCGGGCCGCGCCGGCAAGGGCGCGTCGCCGGCGGCGTCGTTCGCCGCAATTTCTCCCAGCCAGCAAAAGCTGCCGCCCAAAGGCCCGCCGGCGATCGCCGTGCTGCCTTTCGCGGGCGTTGGCGGTGAGCGCGACGTCGGCTACATGGCCGACGGCATCGCCGAGGACATCATCTACGGCCTGTCCAACACGAGATGGCTTTCGGTGATCGCCAAGAGCTCCAGCTTCCAGTTTCGGGACGATAGCCTGGGCACGCGGGTGATCGGCAACGCGCTTGGCGCCCGCTACATCGTCAGCGGCACGCTGACGCGCAATGGCAGCCAGATCCGCCTCAACACCTCGCTCGCCGACACCTCGAACGGGCGGCTGGTCTGGTCGCAGCGCTTCGACCGCGACCTCGTCGACATCTTCAAGCTGCGCGACCAGATCGGCAGCGAGATCGTTGCGATACTCGACAAGGAGGTCGATCGGGCCGAGCAGGTGCGCACCTTCCAGGTGCCGTGGGAAAGCCTGGAGACCTGGCAGCTGGTGCGACGCGGCCGCTGGCACATGAACCGGCGCACCCGCGGCGACACCGAAATCGCCTTGGATTTCTTCGAAAAGGCCTACCGGGAGGACGCCAATTCCAGCGCCGTGCTGAACGAGCTGGCATGGTGGTATTTCTGGCGGGCGTGGCTGCGCTTCGGCGACAGCGACGACCTCGACAAGGTCGAGCAATATGCGCGCAAGGCCCTGCTGATGGACAGCCTCGACGCACGTCCACACGCCCATCTCGGCGTCATCGATATCATGCGGGGGCAGCCGCGGGCGGCGATCGAGCATCTTGAGGAGGCGCTGCGCATCAATCCGAGCTTTGCCTTCGCGCGGTCGGCCATGGGCAGCGCCAAGCTTCTGCTCGGCGATGCCGCCGACGCCATACCGTTCTTCCTCGACACCGAGCGGCTGAGCCCTTTCGATCTCTACCGGTTCCACAATCTGGGGGAACTGGCGGTCGCCTACAGTTTCGTCGAGGACTGGCCGGCTGTGATCGCCACTGCCGATCGTTCGCTCAACCTGTCGCCCGGCTATTTCTACGCCAGGTACCTGAAGATCGGCGCTTTGATGCGCAGCGACCGCGTCGACGAAGCCAAACGCGAACTGGCGATTTTCACGACCAGGCATCCGGATTTCTCGGAGCAGCGGGTGCGTTGGATACCTTTCGCCGACAAGGCCGCGAATGAATTCCTCATCGCCAATTTCGAACAGGCCAGATCGGTGACGTGATTTCACGGGGGCCGTGGGGCTGGACACACATGATTGTGAAAAGATTCACATACGCGGCGCAGATGCAACCATAGGCCAAGAGACGGCCGGCATTGCAATTACGTGGACAGCCGGGGGGCTTTGACGCGCATGATCAAACTAAAATATTTCGCTGGCGTCCGGGCGGCCCAGAAGACCCAGCGGCCACTGTCGGAAATGCCGCCTTTCGACATTGAACGGTTGCGCGCCAACGGCCTGGCGTCCCGCATCGTGAACTTCTTCTTCGGCGATCCGCGCTGGGCCCTCGCGCTATTGCGCCGCTTCAAGCCGAACCTCGGCTTCGGCAATTTCCTGCTCGTCACCAGGAATGCCGACGTTCGCGACATACTGGAGCGAGGCGACGAGTTCGAGACGCCCTACGGGCCGGAAATGGCCGAGCTGGCACGCGGCTCGAATTTCATTCTCGGCATGCAGGACGGCGCCACCTACCGGCAGATGAAATCGTCGGTGCTGAGCGCCTTTCCGCCGGCCGAGGTCGAGGCCAAGGTCAGGCCGATCGCCGCGCGTCATTCAAGGGATATCATGGCGGCCGCCAGCCCCGGCTTCGACGCCATCGCCGGGCTGATGAAGATCGTGCCGGTGCATATCTGCCGCGACTATTTCGGGCTGGAGATCGACGACGAATCCGAATTCGCCGATTGGGCGATCGCCTTGAGTGCATTGTTCTTTTCCGATCCGACGGCGAAACCGGCCACGCGCGAGCTCGCCGTCGTCGGCGGCGACCGGCTGATCAAGCTCATCGACCGCTCCATTGACGCGATCAGGGAAAAAGGAGCGAAGGACCAGCAGCCGCTGGCGCGTCTCGTTGCCATGCTCGACCAGGGCCGCCTGTCGCGGCCGGACATCCATTCCATCATGCTTGGCATGATCGCTGGCTTCGTGCCGACCAACGTGCTGGCCGGCAGCAATTGCCTGGACGTGATCCTGTCCAGGCCAGACGCGCGGCAGGCGATCGATGCGGCGCTCGCCGAAAGCGACACGGGGAAGCTGGACCGGGCCATCATGGAAGCCATGCGCTTCAAGCCGATCTGGGTCGGTCCGTGGCGCTACACCTCGCGCGACACGGTGATCGCCAAAGGCACGCCCCGCGAGCGCCTGGTGAAGGCGGGAACGGTGGTGATGCCAGCCACGCTGTCGGCGATGTTCGACCCCGATGCCGTGCAGAATCCCAACGATTTCGACACTACGCGTCCGTATCGCGATTATCTGGTCTTCGGTCACGGCATCCATCTTTGCATCGGCGCCGAGATCGCCAGGATCCAGATTGGCGAATGCGTGCGCGCGCTGTTCGGCAAGGAGAAACTGCGCCGCGCGCCGGGCAAGGCCGGGCGGCTGATCAACATCGGCGCCTATCCGGAGAGCCTCAAGGTCGACTTCGATCAGCCGGCGCTTTGCCGCACCGTCGACCAGTCGATGGTGACCGTGGTCTGCCCGGTCATCCGGGCCGTGCCGCTGGACGCCATACGCGACAAGGTCGCCACGCTCGGCAATCCGGCGAGCGAGGAGATCAGCGCCGCGCTTGATATTGCCGGCACCATCCATTTCACCAGCCTCGCCGTCGCCGGCACCGGCGAAATCGATGAGGCTTCCGGTCTCGAGAAGGGCGCGCTCGTGCTGGAAATCTCCGGTGACGGCAACGCCGGCGAGGTCATCGACGCCGTCTCCCAGGCCATCGGCCATCGGCTTCGGCCGATCTTCAAGGACGTCTGCGGCCTGCCCGAGGGCGGCGCGCTGGGCGACTTCCTGTGCAGGCACAATATCGAGATATCGCCGTCCTTCGGCAGCAATGCCGGATTGGTGTTTTCCGGCACGCCGGGGCATTCGGTCCGCCGCATCCTGGCTGAAGCCGAGCTTGCCGAAACCGTGCGCGGCATTGCCGAGCGGCCGCGCGCCGGCAATGCCGATGCCGCCACGGTGCTTGCCGAGGCGCGCCGGCATGTCCGTTCGCTGGGCCGGTTCGACTGGGCTTTCCAGCCCGCCGAAAGCCTGCTCGAAAACCCGCCCGGCAAGTGGTGGCAGGCCATTACCACCACGCTGCTGGCGCCGCCCATGCTCGTCGCTGTCGCGGTCGTCGTGCTCGTCTGCTGGAAGCTGACCTACAAGCTGGTGTTCGCCGATCCGAGCGGGTTCAGCTTCACCACCGTCGCCATTGCCGCCACGGCGCTTCTCCTGGCCGTGCTCGGCCTCATCGCAATGGCTGTGGTGGCGCTTGGCGTCTGCTTCATCGCCTTGCGGCGGCTCGAAGACATTGACCGTCCGCACAACACGCCGGTCGACCTCCAGGCGCTGGACAAGATCATCGTGCATGAGGATCGCGCCGCGCAGAACCATATGACGGCGATCTCGACGATGAAGGCCGGAACCTTGCGGCGGCTGGCGCTCCGGCTGTCTTTCTACCTGATCTCGATCACGGCGCGGAAAGTGTTCAAGCCGGGCTTCCTCGCCACCATCAACACCATCCATTTCGCCCGCTGGGTGCTTTTGCCGAGCACCAACAGGCTGATGTTCTTCTCCAACTATGGCGGCAGCTGGGAAAGCTATCTCGAGGATTTCATCGCCAAGGCCGCGTCCGGGCTCACCGGCGTGTGGAGCAACACCGAAGGCTATCCGCGCACGCGCTGGCTGTTCCTCGATGGCGCTCGCGACGGCGACCGGTTCAAACGCTGGGCACGGCGGCAGCAGGTGCCGACCCTGTTCTGGTATTCGGCCTACCGCGAACTCAACACAGCGGGCATCCGGATCAATTCCCGGATCAGGCACGGCATTGCTTCCGCTACCGACAACGAAGCGCGCGACTGGCTGAGCCTGTTCGGTTCGCTGCCGCGGCTGGTGACCGAAAGAACCACCGTTCAGAAAACCACTTCGCTGCTGGCCAATATCAGCTCGGCCTTCCCGCCGCCTCTTGAGCAGCAGCTGGAAACCGGTGAGATCCAGTCCATCTTCTTCGGTCCGTTCGGGTCGCTGGCGCACGGGCATATGATGGCGATCGCCATACCGGAGACCCTGTCCAGGGCAAGCCGCAAGGCCTGGCTAGAGTTCGTCGTTGCCCGCGCGAGTTTTGGCGATGGCGTGCCGCGCGAGCGCGCGATGACGCTGGCATTCGGTCCTGACGGGCTTCGCCGCCTCGGACTGGACGGCGGCGTCGAGGGCGATCCACTCGGCACGTTCCCCGTCGCCTTTCGCCACGGCATGGGCAATCCCGAACGCGGCCGCATCCTGGACGATCTCGGCGACAGCGTTCCCGACAAATGGCAATGGGGTTCACTGCAGAAGCCGGCGGACGCCGTCGTCGTCTGCTATGCTGAAAGCCCCGAGATCCTGAAGACCGAGCTTGCCGCGCTGAAGAAAAAGACATCGGGCGCGGGCATCGTGCTGGTTTCGGAACTGCCGCTGGCAGTGAAGCGGGACGGCAAGCGCGCGGTCGAGCATTTCGGCTTCGTCGACGGGGTTTCGCAGCCGATCGTGCGCGGCACGGCGCGCGCCAATGCGGGTGTTGCACCCATGCATCTGGTTGCGCCCGGCGAATTCCTGTTCGGCTATCGCGACGAGCACGGCTTCTATCCGGCTTCGCCTTCCGTCCCCGCCGCGCAGGACCGCTCCGGCATCCTGTCGGCGGTGCGCCGCAACCGGCAGATCGCCGGATTGCCACCGCCGCCGCACGATTTCGGCCGCAATGGCTCCTTTCTCGTCATGCGCCAGTTCGAGCAGCACGTCGAGCGCTTCGACGACTATTGCAAGGCGGCAGCCGCGCAGGTGGCGGGCGAGACCGGCAATCCGGCGATCACGCCGCGCTGGGTGGCCGCCAAGATGCTCGGCCGCTGGCCGGACGGCAGCTCGCTGGTGCGCAATCCAGATGGCCGCCCCGGACGCGGCGTCGACAATGATTTCACCCTTGGCGTCGAGGACCCGCAGGGGCATCGCTGCCCGCTTGGCGCCCACATACGCCGCTCCAATCCGCGCGACTCGCTTGGCGAGGACCGCGAGACGCAGATCCAGATCGGCAAGCGCCACCGCATCATCCGCGTCGGCCGCTCCTACCAGAAGCAGGAGCGGAAGGGCGGAAAGGTCGAGAAGGGCCTGCTCTTCATGTGCCTCAACGCCGACATCGAGCGCCAGTATGAGTTCATGCAGCAGACCTGGGTCTCATCGACCTCGTTCCAGGGGCTGGTCGGTGAAAAGGATCCGACGATCGGCTCGCGCACCGGTGACGGCAGGTTCACCATCCCGTCGTGGGAGGGCGTCACCGTGCTGAAGGGAATGCCGCAATTCGTCACCACAAGGGGTGGCGGCTATTTCTTCATGCCGAGCAAATCCTCGCTGCGCTACCTGATCTCGCGGCTCTGATTCGGGTGCCGCATCGCGGAAATGCGCTTTCAGTCGTCGTCCTGCGATTCGGCGATGGTGCCCAGCGCCCTGGCGTCGGTTATGCGCAGGCCGCCGCGCTTGATGTCGATGATCCGGCGGCCGCGCCAGTCGTTCAGGGTCTTGTTGACCGACTCGCGCGTCGCGCCGAGGAACTCGCCCAGCTCCGACTGCGAGATCGGTATCCAGCCGTCACTGTCGGCCATGACGCCGGCCAGGAACACCAGTCGTTTTGCCAGCCTGGCTTCGATGCCGAAGAAGGCTTGGTCGCCGAGCTCTCCGCTGACCCAGCGCAGCCGGGCGCACAGCAAATCGATCATGGCGCGCGCCAGCGATGGGTTTTTCTCAATGCGATCAAAGAGTTGCGCTCGGCTAAGCGAGACCAGCTCGCATGCTGTGAGGCAGATGGCGGTTGCCGTGCGCGGGCGCCCGTCGAGCGCGCCGATCTCGCCGACCAGGCTGCGCGACAATTCGATATTGGCCACCAGCTTCTGGCCGCCCGGCGAGTAGATCGAGATTTCCACCGAGCCGCTGATCACGCCGTAGATGCGGTCGGCGGCGTCCTCCTGGACGAACAGATGCTGGCCGGCCGCATAGCGCTCGACCTTGCAGCCGCTGAACAGCAGATCGAATTGATGCGGATCGATCCGCGCAAGGCGCGGCAGGTCGTTCCTGTCGTTCGCGCTGGCGAAAGCCATGTTGATGTCCCGATTGCCGCCCTCGCTGAAGTTTACGGCAACAGGAGACGGCGGCAAAGCCCCGGCGTTCAACCATGTGACGACGGGTGCGAGGCTTCATCAATTTGAGAGGGAAGGGATCCTGCCGGATCATGCGCATCGCAATGCGAGGTGGCAGGGGAATGGTGGGCGATGCAGGGATTGAACCTGCGACCCCACCCGTGTGAAGGGTGTGCTCTCCCGCTGAGCTAATCGCCCGCTCGTTGCCCGAAGGCCAAGCGAGCCGCGATATAAGGGAGGCATGCCGCCGAAGTCAAGGCGATGTGCCATTCATCCTGCAAGGATCGTGTTTGCGGTATCTGGGAGGCGATACGGCCTTGTTTTTGCTCAACGCGCGGCGGCAATCAGGCACTCCGCGAGGCCAAGGGTGAGCGCATCGAAATGCGAGATCACCGCCGACGGTTCGAATTCCCTGACATGGCGATCGGTATAGCCGAAATCGACCGCCACCACCGGAATGCCGGCGGCCTTGGCGGTATCGATGTCGGTCTGCGAATCGCCGACCATCAGCGCGCGGTCCGGATCGCCGCCGGCCAGCCTGATGGTTTCGGTGAGATGGCGCGGGTCGGGCTTGCGGAAGGCGAACGTGTCCTGGCCGGCGATCGCGGCGAAATACCGCGCCAGGCCGAGCGCGCCGATCAGCGCCACCGAGTTCGCCTCGTATTTGTTGGTGCAGACCGCGAGCAGGTAGCCGGCGTCCTTGAAGCGGTCGAGCGCCTCGACGACGCCGGGGTAGGGGCGCGACTTGCCGGGTATGTTGAGCGTGTAGTGGTCGAGGAACAGTTTCAGCAGCCGGTCGTGCTCCTCCGCCGCCAGCGACCGCTGCTGCGCGGCATGCGCCCGCTCGATCATCACCCGACCGCCATGGCCGACGAAGCGCCTGAAGCCGGCCTCGTCGACCGCCGCGAGTTCGCTGGCGGCGAGGCTGTGGTTCAGGCTGTCGAGCAGATCCGGCGCCGTGTCGACCAGCGTCCCGTCGAGGTCGAACACGATGATCGGTCTGGTCATGGGCAGTCCTGTGCGGTTGCGTCGCCCGAGGCGATACCGCCTGTGTCCCGATCAGGCAAGCCGGCTCGACCAATCCACAGGCTTTGAGCACAAGCGGAGCGCGGCCTTTGACCGGGCGGGCAAAAATGCTAGGAGCGCCCAAACCAGCGTTTGCAGGACGACGAACAAGCATGGATGCGAGGCAACTGAAGGTCGAGGCCGCGCGGGCCGCTCTTGGCCATGTCACCGACGGGATGCGGCTTGGCATCGGCACCGGCTCGACGGCCGAGGAGTTCGTGCGCCTGCTCGCCGAGAAGGTCGCTACCGGGCTGAGCGTCATCGGCGTGCCGACCTCGGAACGCACCGCTGCACTTTGCCGCGAGCTCGGCGTGCCGCTCTCGACGCTCGAAGAGACACCGCAGCTCGACCTCACCGTCGACGGCGCCGACGAGGTCGACCCGGCGCTCACCCTGATCAAGGGTGGCGGCGGCGCGTTGCTGCGCGAAAAGATCGTCGCGGCGGCCTCCGGGCGCATGATCGTCATCGCCGACCAGTCCAAGATGGTCGAGACGCTCGGCCGCTTTCCGCTGCCGATCGAAGTCAACAAGTTCGGCCTGCGCGCCACCGAGATCGCGATCGGCGCGGCCGCCGCAGGCCTCGGCCTGTCCGGGCCGGTGACATTGAGGATGACGGCAGGCCAGCCATTTGTTACAGACGGCGGCCATTTTATCCTCGATGCATCTTTTGGCCGCATTCCGGATACAAGAGCGCTTTCGAATGCTCTCCATGCCATTCCAGGCGTTGTCGAGCATGGTCTTTTCATCGGGCTGGCGTCAGCGGCCATCATCGCCGGCGGCGACGGCATCCAAACCGTCCATGCCGCCCGAAAACCAGGGAGTTCTATCGACCATGATGTTGCATAACCGGGTTCGCCGCTTCTCGGCCGCTCTGGCGGCTTCGGCTGTCCTTGCGCTGTCCTCGCCGGCGTTTGCCCAGGACGTCTCCGAATCGCACCTGAAGGCCGCGCGCGCGGCCGTCGCCGCGATCCATGCCACCGATCCGTTCGACAACATCCTGCCGCAGGCGGCGGTGGCGCTTGAGAATCAGCTCATCCAGAAGAACCCCGACATGCAGGAGCTGATCGGCAAGACCGTCACCGAGAAGGCCATGCTGCTGGCGGCGCGCCGCTCCGATCTCGAGAAGGAGGCGGCGCTCGCCTATGCCAAGGTGTTCTCCGAGAAGGAGCTCAACGATATCGCGACCTTCTACAGCTCCGATTCGGGCAAGAAGCTGCTCGACAGTGGTCCTGCGGTGACGCGCGATCTCGTCAAGGCAGCCGACATTTGGCAGAACGGCGTCGCCCGCGACCTCGCCCAGCAGGTCGGCGAAACGCTGGCCGCCGCGGCGAAGGCCGCCGCTCCGGCCGCGCCTGCTCCTGCCGATGCGACCGCTCCCGCGGATGGTGCCGCGCCGGCCGATGGCTCGGCTCCGGCTGACGGCGATGCGCCGGCCGACAACACGCAGAACTGATTTGCCTTGCCACGCGGCCTGACGGCCGCTGGACCAGAAAGCCCGGCTTTGTCCGGGCTTTTCTTTTGGTGCCCGGCAGCCTACCTGTGCCTCGGCCTTTTCTCTCCAGGAGTTCCGTGATGACCGCCTACGACTATGATCTCTTCGTCATCGGCGGTGGCTCCGGAGGGGTGAGGGCGGCCCGCGTAGCGGCAGCGCTCGGCAAGCGCGTCGGCATCGCCGAGGAATACCGCTATGGCGGCACCTGCGTCATCCGCGGCTGCGTGCCGAAGAAGCTCTACGTCTATGCCTCGCAATTTCCCGAGCATTTTGCTGACGCCGCCGGCTACGGCTGGACGGTGCCCGAGGCCAGTTTCGACTGGCCGACGCTGGTCGCCAACAAGGACAAGGAGATTGCCCGGCTGGAAGCTATCTACGAGAAAAACGTGAAAGGTGCCGGCGGCGAGACCTTCCATTCGCGCGCCATGCTGGTCGATCCGCATGTGGTGCATCTGCTCGGCGAGGACCGGACCGTCACCGCCGACCAGATACTCATCGCCACCGGCGGCCGGCCGGCGCCGCATCCGGCCCTCGTCGGCCATGAGCATTGCATCTTCTCCAACGAAGCCTTCGATCTCAAGAAATTGCCGAAGGCGATCATGATCGAGGGCGGCGGCTACATCGCCGTCGAATTCGCCAACATCTTCCATGGGCTCGGCGTCGACACCACGCTGGTCTATCGCGGCAAGGAGATCCTGTCCCGCTTCGACATGGATCTCAGGCGCACGCTGCACGAGACCATGGAGAAGAAGGGCATCAAGATCCTATGCCATGCGGTGTCGGAATGGGTGCGCAAGCGGCCGGACGGGCGTCTCGACGCGCTCGTCACCGGCGGCAAGGTGCTGACCGTCGACCAGGTGATGCTCGCCATCGGTCGCATCCCAAACACCGAGAACATGGGCCTGGAAGGCGTCGGCATCGAGCTCACCAGGACCGGCGCCATCAATGTCGACAAGTACTCGCGCACCAACCTCGACAACATCTGGGCGATCGGCGACGTCACCAACCGCGTGCAATTGACGCCGGTGGCGATCCACGAGGCGATGTGCTTCATCGAGACCGCCTTCAAGGACAACCCGACCGCGCCCGACCACGACACCATCCCGACGGCGGTGTTTTCGCAGCCGGAGATCGGCACCGTCGGCCTGTCTGAGGACGAGGCGGTCAAGCGCTTTCCCGACATCGAGGTTTATCGCGCCAGCTTCCGCCCGATGCGCCATACCCTGTCCGGCCGCGACGAGAAGATGCTGATGAAGCTGGTGGTCGACGGTGCCTCGCGCAGAGTGCTCGGCGCCCATATCCTTGGGCCGGACGCCGGCGAGATGGCGCAGCTTCTCGGCATCCCGCTGAAAGCCGGACTGACCAAGGAAGATTTCGACCGCACCATGGCCGTGCATCCGACGGCGGCCGAAGAACTGGTCACCATGTACAAGCCGACCTATCGGGTGAAGAACGGCGAGCGCATCTGACGATACCCACCGCCGGCTACAGCCGGCGGTGGGATGTTCAAGCCTACAGCAGCGTGCCGCGCAGGATCACCAGCGCCACCGAGAAATAGATCACCAGGCCGGTGACATCGACCAGCGTGGCAACGAACGGCGCAGAGGCGCTCGCCGGATCGAAGCCGATGCGCTTCAGGGCGAAGGGCAGCATCGATCCCGACAGCGAACCGAAGGTGACGATGCCGATCAGCGCTGCCCCCACCGTCGCCGCGATCAGCATCCAGTGCGGGCCGTAGTCGTAGAAGCCGAAATACTGCCAGAGCGTAATGCGGCAGACGCCGACGATGCCGAGGATCGATCCGAGCACGAGGCCGGTCGGCAGCTCGCGCAGCGCCACCCGCCACCAGTCGCCGAGCCCGATCTCGCGCAGCGCCAGCGCCCGGATGACCAGCGAGGTCGCCTGCGAGCCCGAGTTGCCGCCGGAGCTCATGATCAGCGGGATGAACAGCGTCAGCACGATCGCCTTCTCCAGCTCGCCTTCATAGCTTTGCATAGCGTTGGCAGTCAGCATCTCGCTGAGGAACAGCACGCAGAGCCAGCCGGCGCGCTTTTGGATCATCGCAAGGAAGCCCATCTTCATATAGGGCTCGTCGAGCGCCTCCATGCCGCCGAAACGATGCACGTCCTCGGTCGTTTCCTCGACCATCGTGTCGATGATGTCGTCGATGGTGACGATACCGAGGATCTTGCCGTGGTCGACCACCGGCACGGCGAGCAGGTCGTATTTGGAGATCGTCTGCGCCAAGGTTTCACGATCGGTCAGCGGCGTGACCGTCACCGGCGCACGATCCGGCGCCACCGACAGGATCGGATCGTCGGGCTCGCCGGTGATCAGACGGCGCAGCCCGGTCGAACGCACCAGGAGGTGCGTTTCCGGATCGACGATGTAGATCGCGTAGACGGTCTCGCGGGTGCGCTCGACCTTGCGGATGTAGTCGAGCGTGCGGCCGACGGTCCAGTCCGAAGGCACGCTGACGAACTCCGTCGTCATGATGGAGGCGGCACTGCCCTCGGGATAGCCGAGAATGGAAAGCAGCGTCGCGCGCAGCGATGGTGCGAGCGCGCCGAGCAGTTCGGAGCGGGCAGGCTCGTCGAGCTCGCGCAGGATGTCGGCCGCACGGTCGACGGACATGGCGGTCAGGAGCTTGCTCGCCTTGGCGCGAGGCAGGGCTTCGACGAGCTCCGGGGCGCTTTCGAGCTCCGGCTGGTCGAAGATCTCGACCAGCCGCTCGAAAGGCACGGCGCAAAGCAGCTCGATGGCTGTCTCGCGTGGTTCGTGGTTCAGCGCCTCGACGACGTCGGCGACGTGGTCGTTGGCAAGCACACGGGCGACGGCGATGGCTTCGTCGTCCAATACGGGTGCGAATTCATTCATGGCTCACTCCTTGCCGTCCGGCAGGACGTGAGCCGTCAGGTCACGTCAAGGCGGACGGCGGTTGCGTTCGACTGTGACTGTCGCCAGGCATGGCGGGTTGACCTTTCTGCTCGCGGGTTCGGGTTGGAATTCTGCGAGCCGCCGCAACATAGGAGCGGTTCTGGCCGAGTCAATCGGAAGGGCGCGGGAAAACAGCGGCTTATGAGCAAGATCGCGAGAGTGTGATCAACACAAAGCTCGGCGTCGATCGCAGGTGCCGGCGGCAAGGTCGAACCGGATGCTCGCGGCTATTTCTGCTTCAGCCGGCGCGAGAAGCGTATCCATTTGTCCTCGGGCGGCCTTGTCGGCTGCACGAGGATGGTGGTGAGCTCGCGCGGCAGGCTCGGCGCAAGCGGCTTCTTGGTGGCGACGCCGTCGCTGATCGCGACCACGCTGTGGTAGAACTCGGCGCCCGTGAGCGAGCGCGGCGGCACGGCCTCGTGCATGACGCTGATGACCGTGACCTCGGGGCAATTGTCCTTGATGGCCTGGTGGAAGGCGATCTTGCCGTCAGGATCGAGCGCGCCGGTCGCCTCGTCGAGGAACAGAAGGCCGGGCTGCTGCAGCACGATACGGGCAACCACCAGCTTCTGCTTCTGGCCGCCCGACAGCAACTGGTCCCAGTTCGTCCCGTCGCGGCTCTCATCGGCCATGTGCTCGATAAAGTCGCCAAGGCCCGCCTTGTGCAAGGCCGACGCGACCTGCGCATCGGTGTGGTCGCGCTCGGAGCCTGGCAGGCAGACCAGCTGCTTCAGCGACACCTGCTGCAGCTTCACTTCCTGCGCAGCGTAGAAGCTCTTGACGCCTTCCGGGAAAACGACGGTGCCCCGCCCATAGGGCCAGAGGCCGTTGATCGCCTTGATCAGCGAGGTCTTGCCGCAACCGGACTCACCCTTGAGGAAGGTCCACTCGCCGCGCCGGAAGCGCAGGTTCGCGGCGCTGAGGAAGGGTGTCGCGTCCTCGCCCTGATGCGCCAGCTCCAGCTTCTGGATGGTCAGGCCGAAGACCGGATTCTGGCCAGCGTAGCTGAAGTCGGAGCGGCCGGTCTGGCGGTAGAATTCCTGTGGCTGCTGGACGTTCTCGATGGCGTTGGCGAGCTCGGTGACGCGTTGGCTGTTGGCCCGCAGCGTGGCGATCGCCGGCATCACATGGATGAACCAGGAGCACTGGCCAATCAGCGCGTTGACCATTTCGGAGCCGGTAATGTAGCCCTTGAGATCGAAGCCGTTGTGGATGAAGGGCACAAGGCCCGGCCCATAGGCGACGATGCGGGCACCGATGAAATTGTAGATCAGCTCGAACGAATTGTAGCCGGTGTTGACGATGTTCAGCCGCGCCCAATTGCGGTCGATGTCGGCGTAGAGCCGGGTGTGCATCGTCTTCTGCACATTTTCGCCCTGCGAAGCCGCGACATGGAAACTGCGGCGCAGGAAGGTGGTCAGCTCGCCGCGATAACTGCCTTCGGACTGCTGCATCCTGACATTGAGGCGTTCCAGCAGCCTGCCCAGCTTGACCGCGATCCAGGTATTGAGCGGCACGTAGACGGCGACCGCCAGGAAAGCCAGGACCGCGCTGCCGTAACTGCCGAGGAATTCCAGACCTTTCACTTCGACCGAGGTCTCCAGCAGCTTCTCGCCGACAAAGTAGAGCGATGTGGCGACGGCGAGCACGCCCATGGCGAGGCCGATGGCGCCGCCGGTCATGTCCTTGATCGATTCCTGGACGCGTTGGTCGATATTGTCGGGAGCCACGCTATCGGACGAACCGTGCTGGGCGTGGAAATGTGTGTGATTGGGGTCAAGGAGCGCTTCGTTGAAGCGGCCGTCCAGCCAGCCGCGCCATTTGCGGTGCAGCGTCGCCGAAACGAGGCTGCGTATGCCGGTGAAGCCCGCATCCTTGAGTACGACGATAAGGATGAGGATGCCGGCGTTGGTCAGCAGTGTCCGGAGAGGGGTGGTGTTTGCGGCATCGTGGAAGAAGGCGATCGAATTGACCAGCTCACCTGATGCTTCGGCGAACCACACGCCGGACTTGCTGGACAGCGCCGTCAGCAGCGCGATGACGAGGGTGAGGGTCCAGGCTTCCTTCCAGCGATCCGAGAACCAGTAGGCTCGCATCAGTCCCCAGAAGGTCCGCATCGATGACACCGGGGTCAGGGGCGGCTGCCTTCTGGCGTCGCTAGAACTTTTCTCCGATATTGAACGTCTCGGTCTGCCGACCCGAATCACGATCCCGCCCAAACCTTTTTTAGTTTTGTTACGGATAGTAACACCAATTGATCATTTTCTATTAATTTTCTCCCGAGGAATGTGAACCGGCGCACAAGCCGTTGCCCATACGCAACAGATCTGGTGGCGATGCGGCTGTCTCCAATGCGTGGAAGTCCTTTTAATTTCAGATGATTAGAGCAGTCGCGGAGGTGACCGAAAGACCTTCCCTTAGGGAAGCTAAAAACACGGTTTTGTGACCCGCATAGCCCTGCGAAGCAGCCGAATTTCCTACCGCGAACGAACCGGAGAGGTCGAAAAGCTGCCCCCGCTTGTCTTTCAGGATCGTCTTTCGTGATGTTCCCAGGGCGGCCGAAGCACGTTGGGAAGGCGACGGCCGAGGGGCGCACGGCATCGTCTCGATACATCCATCGGCCAATGCTTTTTCAGGCACGCGCCAAATGTATTTGACGAGCCGGCCGTTCACTTTCGAGCGTGCACCGGCCCCGGAGCGGAGGGAATTTTGATGTTTGTACGGACATTGTCGGCTGCGATGGTCGCGGCACTCGTGTGGCTGCCTCAGGCCTATGCCGGCAGCCAGACCATTCCGGCAAATGCCGAGGGGCAGGTCGAGTTCAACACGCCGTCAGGCAATATCGGCTGCATCTACACGCCGAAGGGCGGTACAAGTACTTACCAGCCGCAGGATGGTGGCCCGGAACTGAGCTGCTCGCGCGTCGAGCCGAGCTATATCACCGTCATCCTGGGGCCGAAGGGACCCGCGACGCAGATCAAGAATCCCGGCGAGCAAGGCTGCTGCGGCGATGTCGCAAAGCTCGCCTACGGCAACAGCTGGAGCAAGGGGCCGTTTTCCTGCCAGTCGTCGAAGAAGGGGCTGACCTGCGCTGGAGGCAGCGGCCACGGCTTCTTCGTCAGCAAGGCCAAGGTGACGGTGAAATAGGGCCTCAACCGGCCGCCGTTTCCAGTTCGCCCCGCGCCTTGGCCGCGGCGACCTGGCGGATGGCGTCGGCGAGCGTGTCGGCGTCCTGCGCGCCCATGACCGCGTATTTGCCTTCGAGCAGGAAGCAGGGAACGCCGGTTATGCCCATGCGCGAGGCCGTGGCTATCTCGGTGCGCACCTGATCGACATCGGCATCGGTCGGCAGCAGCGTCTCGACCACGGAGGCGTCCATGCCGGCCTCGCGGGCGGCTGCGGTCAGCACGGCGTGATCGCCTAAATTGGCGCCTTCCTCGAAATTGAGCTGGAACAGCCGGCGCACCAGCCGGTTCTGCACCGCCTCGCCGGCGGCGCCCGCCCAGCGGATGACACGGTGCGCGTCGAGTGTATTGGCCGCCACCTTGATGGCGCCGAAGGCGAAGTGGATGCCTTCGGCTTCGCCCAGCGGTTCGATCCGGGCATGGATCTGGCGGATGCGCTCCTCGCTGCCGAACTTGGCGATCATGTATTCGCGACGATCCATGCCTCCGGCCGGGATGGTCGGGTCGAGCTGGAACGGCCGCCAGCGCACCTGCGCCTCGATGTCGCCAGCCATGGCGATCGCCTTGTCGAGCCGTTTCTGGCCGATGAAGCACCAGGGACAGACGACATCGGACACAACATCCACCGTGAGGGAATTTCCACCGCTCATCGTCTTCTCCTGTGCAGATGTCAGTTCGGCTTGCGCCACCAGGTCGGCAGTTGATAGCCGAATATGGGTGTCTTTTGCGGATGTTCCAGATAATTCCAGTACGCGATCCATTGCTGGGCGTTGTATTGCATCGGCACCATGTAACTGCCTGAGATCAGCAACCGGTCGAGGGCGCGAACGGCGGCGACATAGTCTTCCTTGGAACGGGCCCTCAGCATGGCATCGATCGCCGCGTCCACCGCCGGGTCGGCGACGCCGGCAAGATTGAATGATCCTTCGGCCTTGGCGGCGGAAGAGCCCCAGCGGCCGATCTGCTCGATGCCCGGCGAAAGCGAGTTGTTGAAGCCGCTCGAGCCGACCAGCACCTCGAAATCGAAACGCTGCTTGCGCGACTGGATCTGGTCGCCGTCGAGGCTGCGGATGCTCACCTCGATACCGATCTTCTCCAGCGTGCGCTGGTAGATGGCGGCGAGCCGCTCCTCGTCCTGCGAGGCGGTCAGGATCTCGAAGCCAAAGGGATTGCCCTGCGGGTCGAGCATCACGCCGTCCTTGACCGCATAGCCCTCGCTCTTCAACAGCTCGAAAGCCGCTTTGAGCACCCTGCGGTCCTGGCCGGAGCCGTCGGTGACCGGCGGCCGCCAGCTGCCGTCCATGACATCGGCGGGGACGCGGCCGGGGTAGGGCGCCAGCAGCGCCTTTTCCCTGTCGTCCGCAGGATGGCCGAGCGCGGAAAGCTCCGAATTCTGCCAATAGCTCATGGTGCGGCTATATTTGCCGCCGAACAGGTTCTTGTTGGCCCATTCGAAGTCATAGAGCATGCCGAGTGCGCGCCGGACGGCGGGGTTGGCAAACTTCTGCAGTCTGGTGTTGAACAGGAACCCGGTGACGACGGGCGGAATGCCGGTATCGAAGGTCTCAGCGACCACGTCGCCCTTGTGAAAGGCCGGAAAGTCAAGATCGCGCTCGCGCTTGACCGGATCGGTTTCGTCATCGATGGCGCAAATGCCTTTCTTGAACGCTTCGGTCTTGGCGTTGGCGTTGAGGAAATACTCGATGGTGATCTGGTCGAAATTGTCGAAGCCGCGCTTCGCCGGGACGTCCTTGCCCCAATAGTCGGGATTGCGCTTGAACACGATGCGCTGGCCAGGCACCACTTGCGCCACCGTGTAGGGGCCGCTGCCGGTCACGGGCTTCAGCGTCGTCTTGTCGAAGGTTTCCTTGTCGAAGGCGTGCTGCGGGATGATCGGCGTCAGCGCGATGATCAGCGGAAATTCGCGATCGGCCTTGTCGTTGAAGGTGAAGCGCACGCTGTGGTCGCCGGTCTTCTCCAGCTTGGCGATCTTGGCCATGCGGTCGCTGTAGGGCGGGCGGCCCTTGGCGGTGAAGACATCGTAGGTGAACAGCACGTCCTCCGGCGTCACCGGCTGGCCGTCCGACCACTTTGCCCTGGGATCGAGATGGAATTCGATGCTCTTGCGCTCTGCGTCCATGTCGGCGCTGTCGGCAAGCAGGCCGTAGAGGCTGAATGGCTCGTCATAGTTGCGCTGCATCAGCGGCTCGAAGACGAGATTGCCGTAGATCGTGTCCATCATGCCGCGCGCCGTAGTGCGCAGGCTTTTGAGGATGAACGGGTTGAGGTTGTCGAAACTGCCGACGACGCAATAGGTGATGCTGCCGCCCTTCGGCGCATCGGGATTGGCGTAGTTGAAATGCGTATAGCCGGCAGGCAGCGCCGGCTCGCCCTGCATGGCGATGGCGTGCTTTGGCTCCGACTGCACCGGTCCAGGCGAAAGGGTGAGAAACGAGGTCGCGGCGATCAGCCAAACGAGAACGCGGCCCATGACCGACTCCTTGCCAGGCGGCTTGATGATTCGGAATGCACCCTAGAGCATTTCACGCGGCGATTGAATCGCCGCGGCGGCGGGAATTCGAACGAAGCTCTGGCGAGCTTCGGTGCCGGCAGGCTGCGCCAAGAATTGCAGCCGACGGGCTGGATTCGCCATCGCTGGCAGTGTAACACGCGCTCCGAAGTCATGCTGTTGCCTCATTTCGGCAACAGGTAGCTGGACCACGCGGCGCGAAGAAGCCGGTCCCGGGATCATTGAGAGGAAGTACACCATATGAAGAGCCTGAACAGCAACGCGTACCGCCTTTCGGTCCTGGCCGCAGGCGTGATCGGCTTTCTGGGCGCTGAGCTTCCGGCTGCCTCCGCGCAGCAGCAACCGCAGATTCCGCAGGGCTGGTTCAAGGCCTGCACCAAGCAGGAAGACGTCGACATCTGCAATGTCCAGAACATCGTCACCGCCGGCAATGGCCAACTCGTCACCGGCATCAGCCTGATCGAGCTGAAGGGCAAGGTGAACCGCAAGGTGTTCCAGGTGACGGTGCCGACCGGCCGTCTGGTCCCTCCCGGGATCGGCCTGCAGATCGACACCGGCAAGGCGCAGAAGCTCGACTATGTCATCTGCTTCCCCGACCGCTGCGTGGCCGAAGTGCCGCTGACCGACCAGCTCGTCGCTTCCTTCAAGAAGGGCCAGGCGATCACGCTTACCTCGGTCAACTTCCAGAACCAGCCGAACCCGATCAAGGTCGCGCTGACCGGTTTCAGCGGCGCCTATGACGGCCCGCCGCTGCAGCAGTCGGACATCGAGGACCGGCAGAAGAAGCTGCAGGACTTCGTGGCCAAGAACAACCAGGACTTCGCCAAGAAGCTCAAGGAAGAGCAGGACAAGGCGAAGACCGCCAACTGATTGCCCGGGCTCCTGCTGGAGCTTCCTGGCGTCGACAAAAAAGCGGGGCATGCCCCGCTTTTTTGTACCTCAGTGCCGAGACTGTCGTTTCGGCTCGTAGCGGCCGTCCGGCCGCTTGTCGAACATCTCGCGGATTTGCGGATGCCGGACCGGCTCGCCCGACTTGTCCTCGAGCAGGTTCTGCTCGGAGACATAAGCGATGTATTCCGTCTCCGAGTTCTCGGCGAGAAGATGGTAGAAGGGCTGGTCCTTGCGCGGCCGCACGTCGGCCGGTATCGCCTCGTACCATTCCTCGGTGTTGGCGAATTGCGGATCGACATCAAAAATAACGCCGCGGAACGGAAACAGCCGATGGCGAACCACCTGTCCGATCGAGAATTTGGCCGTTTTCATCGCATTCACCACTGAGCGCCCTGCATCACGGCAAGCGCCCCTAAGAGCTTGAATTCTAACATCGCGCCGCCAAAAATCGACCCCGACTTTTGGGTTGGTGCCTATTTGGCGCGGCCGTCAAGTCAATTCAATCCCGAAGCGCCCATATCCGCTCAAGCAACGAGCCGGCGGGTCCGGTTGTTTCGGGACGGAGCAAAAATCCCTGGCACGTGACCTTTTCAGCGCCGGACCTGTTTGCGAAGCCCACCGGCGAGGGCCTGGAGGCCGCTGCCGGGCCGCAGCCCCTCGCGCATGAAAAACGCACGCAGCGGCGCGAAGCTGCCGAGCACGCCGAGGCCGGCGCTGCGTGCCAGCTGTGCCGGCAGCATGTCGGAGAGCAGCGACCTGTTGAGCAGATTGACCGCGCTGCTGCGCGCCAGGATGTCGGGCCGACGTCTGGTATCATAGGCCGTAAGGCACTTCTCCGACCCTGGATCGGAACGGCTTTCGCTGGCGATTCCAATCAGATCGTCGATATCCCTGATGCCGAGGTTGAGGCCTTGCGCGCCGATCGGCGGGAAGACGTGCGCGGCTTCGCCGACCAGCGCCACGCGGTTCCGCGCGAAGCGCCCGGGCGAGGCGGCCGACAGCGGATAGACCTGCCTGCCAGGCTCGACGGTGACCCGCCCCAGCATCGATTGCATCTGCTCTTCGACGCGCCGCGAAAGCGTGGCGTCGTCGAGCGCCGCCAGTTCCTTCGCCGTCTCCGGCCTCACCACCCAGACAAGGCTGGAGCGGTTGCCGGGCAGGGGGACCTGGGTGAACGGGCCGGTCTCGGTGTGGAACTCTGTCGAGGTGAAGGCGTGGCCGTTGCGATGGCTGAAATTCAGCACCAGCGCCGCCTGCGGATAGGAGCGCACCGAAGCGGCGATGCCAGCTGCCTCGCGCGCCGGCGACAGGCGCCCGTCGGCGGCGACCGCAAGCGAGGCGGAAATCTCGCTGCCATCGGCAAGCACGGCATGGGCATGGGTGGCGTCGAGCCGCCAGCTCTCCACCATCGATTTGCGCCATTCGATGCCGGCATGCGCGGCAACCGCCCTTGCGAGGGCCGGGACAAGCACATTGTTGGGCAGGTTCAGGCCGAACTGCTCCTCGCCGATTTCCGTGGCGCGGAAGGTGACTGTCGGGCTGCGGATCAACCGCCTGGTCGCATCGACGATACGCATCACCTTCAGCGGCGCAGCCTTGGATCTGAGTTCAGCGAGGACACCCAGCCGCTCCAGAACTTTCAGGGCAGGGTTCATCAGCGCCGTGGTGCGGCCGTCCTGGCCGTTGGCCTCCGGGCCGGCCAGCGTCACCGGAAAGCCCGCCTCGGCAAAACCGAGCGCGGCGATCAGCCCGGCCGGCCCGCTGCCGGCGACCAGTATCCGCGCTGTCTTCTGAGGGTCCAATTCCGGCTTCCAGATCGCGATGCAGGCCCAACTGGCCCGCCAATGCGGTATAGGCCGGAGTGCACGGCTTGATCAACGCGGCGATTCAGCCCATTTCGGGTCCATGACCGGCCAGGACCACGACTTCCACCATCTCGACCTGGCCGGCCGCGCCGCCGCGAGCGTCGCGCGCAATCCCCGGCTGGCGGTGACCATTGTGGTGGGAGCGGCGGTCGTCCTTGCTTGGCTGACACTTGGCGTCATGGCGATCCGCGGCGCCGAAGGCCGGGTTGCGGGCGCGTCGGCCCCCGGCGATTTCATGTTGAGATACCTTCCGCCGCTGCCGCTGCCGGATTTCCTCGACCGGCTTTTCGCGCTTTGCCTGGCGCCGGCGCCGCTTGCTGGAGCAATCGGGGCCCAGGCGCCGGCACTTGTCCTGATGTGGTTCCTGATGGCCGTGGCGGCGATGCTGCCATCCGCCGCGCCGATGATCCGCACTTACTGCGAGATCGCCGACACCGCCCGCATCAAGGGCGAGCCGGTCGTCCACCCGCTGATCCTGATCGCTGGCTATCTCTGCATATGGCTGGCCGCCTCGGCGCTGTTCGCGGCGCTGACGCTCGGCGTCCACGCCTTCGCCTCGTCCGGGCAAGTCCTCGATCCGGTCGTCGGCGTAGCCGGAGCACTGGCCTTGCTGATCGCCGGCCTCTACCAGTTCAGCGGCCTGAAGGAAGCCTGCCTGACGAAATGCCGGAACCCGTTCGCGATCCTGTTCGCAAACTGGAGCGCTAAAGCCGGACGCATCTTCCAGCTCGGCCTCGAACAGGGCCTGTGGTGCCTCGGTTGCTGCTGGGCGCTGATGCTGGTGATGTTCGCCGTGGGCGCGATGAACATCTTCTGGATGGCGTTGATCGGCCTGTTCACCCTCATCGAAAAACAGACCACTGGCAGGATGGCAAGCCGGATCGCTGGTGCGATACTGCTTGTCTGGGGTGCCGCCCTGCTATTAGTTTCGGCGTAAGGGGAGAGAATTCGATGGTGGATCGAGGCTGGGCAATGAAGGGGGAGCTCGTACTCTCCTGCAATTGCACGGTCTTTTGCCCTTGCGTGCTGTCGCTCGGCAGCCATCCGCCGACCGAGGGCTATTGCCAGACCTGGGCCGGTTTCCGCATCGATGCCGGCCATTCCGGCGACGTGGACCTCTCCGGCCTCAATATCGGCCTGGTGATGGAAATCCCCGGCTATATGAGCCGCGGCAACTGGAGCGCCGGTCTGTTCATTGACAAGCGCGCCTCCGTCTACGCAGCAAAGGCGCTCACAAAAATCTTTACCGGCAAGGCAGGCGGCACCACCTCGCTGCTGTCCATCCTGGTTGGAAAATTCCTCGGCGTCGAACAGGTGCCGATCATCTATGAGACGCGTGACAAGACGCGTATCTTCCAGATACCGAAGATCATCGACGGGGCGGTGACGCCGATCCCCGGCAAGGACCGCGAGAAGGATACGGTGATCAGCAACTCCGAATACTGGATCGCACCGGAAATCATCGTGGCGAAGTCCGACAAGAGCAAGATGCGCGCCTTCGGCCGCAACTGGAATTTTGCCGGTCGCTCGGCCGAAATCTGCAAGCTGGACTGGCGGGGCCCGTGAGCAAGAGCACAACGGCCAGGAAAGCCGCCAAGAAAATCGCCGACCGGATTCCGCGGCCGAAGAAGAAGGTCACCTGGCCGCAGGCGCGCGCGTTCTCGGTTCATCTTCTGACGGCTTCGGGCTCGTTCCTGGCCTTCCTGTCGCTGGTGGCGGCGAGCGAGCAGCGCTGGACGGCGATGTTCTGGTGGCTGGGGCTGGCGCTGTTCGTCGACGGCATCGATGGCCCGATCGCCAGGAAGCTCGAGGTCAAGGAGATCCTGCCGACATGGTCGGGCGAGCTCCTCGACAACATCATCGACTACGTGACCTACGTGCTCATCCCGGCCTTCGCGCTGTACCAGCGCGGCTTCATGGGCGAGAGGCTGTCGTTCCTGTCGGCGGCGATCATCGTCGTCTCCAGCGCCATCTACTATGCCGACACCGGCATGAAGACGAAGGAGAACTTCTTCAAGGGCTTCCCGGTCGTCTGGAACATGGTGGTGTTCACGCTCTTCGTCATCGAGCCGGGGCAGTGGGTTTCCTTCGCCGTGGTGGTGGTTGCCGGCATCCTCACCTTCGTGCCGATCAACTTCATCCATCCGGTGCGCGTGGTGCGGCTGAGGCCGATCAACCTTGGCATGACGCTTCTGTGGTGCGCCTTTGGCGCGCTGGCACTGGCGCAGGCGGCGCTCGCCGCCTTCTACGACCAGATCGGCGTGCTGGGCGAACAGGTCAGCGTCTTCACCAAGGTCGGCATCACGGTGACCGGACTTTACCTCGCCTGCATCGGCGGTATCATGCAATTCTTTCCAAAGCTCGGCGCCAGGCCGGGCGCCGGCAAAGATTGATCCCCGCGAAAGCCGGTTCCCAAGACGGCTTGATCCCAAGAAAGACTGCCCAATGCCCAAAGCGATCCGCATCCACGCCCATGGCGGCTCGGAAGTCCTGACCTATGAGGATGCCGATCCGGGCCAGCCCGGGGCCGGGCAGATCCTGATCAGGCACACCGCGATCGGACTCAACTTCATCGATGTCTACCATCGCTCGGGCCTCTATCCGCCGCCCGGCGGCTTTCCGCTGATCCCCGGCGGCGAGGCGGCCGGCGTGGTGCTGGCGGTCGGTGCCGACGTCGACTGGCTGAAGGCCGGCGACCGCATCGCCTATGCCGTCAATGTGGGCGCCTATGCCGAGCAGCGGGTCATCGCCGCGGACCGCGTGGTGAAGGTGCCCGACGGCATCAGCGACGAGCAGGCGGCGGGGATGATGCTGAAAGGCATGACGGCGGAGTATCTTTTGCGCCGCACCTTCAAGGTAAAGGCGGGCGACACCATCCTGTTCCATGCGGCGGCCGGCGGTGTCGGCCTGATCCTCGGACAGTGGGCCAAGCATCTCGGCGCCACCGTAATCGGTACGGCAAGCTCCGCGGACAAGGTCGAGCTCGCCAAGGCGCATGGCTTCGACCATGTCATCAACTACAAGGAGCAGGATTTCGTCGCCGGCGTCGCCGCCATAACCGGCGGCAGGAAGTGCGATGTCGTCTACGATTCCGTCGGCAACGATACGTTTCCCGCCTCGCTCGACTGCCTGAAGCCGCTCGGCATGTTCGTCAGCTTCGGCCAGTCCTCCGGGCCGATCCCGCCCTTCTCCATGTCGCTGCTGGCGCAGAAGGGCTCGCTATACGCCACAAGGCCGACCCTGTTCGTCTACAACGCCAGGCGCGAGGACCTCGTGGCGTCAGCCGAGGCCCTGTTCGATGTCGTGCAGAGCGGTGCTGTCGAGATCAAGATCAACCAGCGCTACCAGCTGAAGGACGCCGGCAAGGCACACTCCGATCTCGAAGGAAGGCGCACGACGGGCACCACCGTTCTCATCCCCTGATGCCGTCGTTCTTGGCGGCCTGCCGCAGCGGCAAAGCATTGATTGTTCGCAAAGCCGGCCAACCACTTTGACCGGTTTTGCGGGGTACTTTTTTACCGCTTGAGTTTCCGCTGAAATTCTTGAAGCTCTTTCAAGTCGCGTGCCGCTTTCCGACAACAGCCGGCAGCGCATACCATGCTTTCGGGAACACAGAACATATCTGGCAAACCAGATGGGAGGCACTGTGAGTGCAAATCACGACAGCGCGAACCTGCTTGAAGTTCGTGGGCTGACCAAGATCTTCGGCACGTTGACGGCGTGCAACCATATCGACCTCAACATCGCGAAGGGCGAGATCCACGCCCTGCTCGGCGAGAACGGCGCCGGCAAGTCGACGCTGGTCAAGATGCTGTTCGGTTCGCTGGAGCCGAATTCGGGCGAGATCTTCTGGGACGGCCAACCCGTCCGGATCACCAATCCCGGTGCCGCCAAGAAGCTCGGCATCGGCATGGTGTTCCAGCATTTCTCGCTGTTCGAGGCGCTGACGGCGGCGGAGAACATCGCGTTGTCGCTGGATGACGGGTCGCCGATCAGCAGCATCGCCGCAAAGGCGAGGGCGCTCTCCTACAGCTACGGCCTGCCGCTCGATCCTGAATCGCTGGTCGGCGACCTCTCTGTCGGCGAACGCCAGCGCATCGAGATCATCCGCTGCCTGCTGCAGACGCCGCAACTGATCATCCTCGACGAGCCGACATCGGTTCTGACGCCGCAGGAAGCCGATAAGCTGTTCGAGACTCTGGAGAGGCTGCGCTCGGAAGGCAAGTCGATCCTCTACATTTCGCACCGGCTGGAAGAGGTCAAACGCATCTGCGACCGCGCCACGGTGCTGCGCCACGGCAAGGTGGTCGGTCATTGCAATCCCCGCCAGGAGACCGCCGCCTCGCTCGCCCGCATGATGGTCGGCAACGAGGTGAAGGCGGTGGTGCGCGCGCCGGCCGAAGGCATCGAGACGGCACCGGCGCTGCTCGAGATCCGCGCGCTGATCCGCAAGCCGGCCACGCCCTTCTCGATCCCGCTCAAAAACATCAACCTCGCGGTGCGCGCCGGCGAGGTGATCGGCATCGCCGGCGTCGCCGGCAACGGCCAGGGCGAATTCTTCGAATCCGTCTCCGGCGAGGTGCTGCAGCCGGAGGCCGGCTCGGTGCGCATCCGCGGCAAGGACGCTGGCGGCCTCACCATCACCGGCAGGCGGCTGATGGGTGCGGCCTTCGTGCCGGAGGAGCGGCTGGGCCATGGCGCCGCGCCGCGCATGAAGCTCTCGGAAAACCTGCTGTTGTCGCGCCATGCCACTGACGGCAAGGCCTTCGTCAGCTCCGGCGGAATGGTCAAGAGCGCGGCCATCTATGCCGCGTCCCAGCGCATCATCGAGGTCATGGACGTGCGCAAGAGCGCGCCCGATCCGGAAGCCGCGGCACTGTCCGGCGGCAACCTGCAGAAATTCATCGTCGGCCGCGAGCTCGACCGCAAGCCGAGCGTCATGGTGGTCAACCAGCCGACCTGGGGCGTCGATGCCGGCGCCGCGGCGCACATCCGCCAGGCGCTGATCGAACTGGCGCGCAGCGGCTCTGCGGTGCTGGTCATCAGCCAGGACCTCGATGAGCTGTTCGAGATCTCGGATGCGATCGCGGTGATGCATAATGGCGAATTGTCGAAACCGCTGCCGATCGCCGAAGCGACCTTCGAGAAGATCGGCCTCTTGATGGGCGGCGCCGAGCCCGGCCACGCCGAACACACGCTGGAGACGGCATGATGCGCCTCGAACTCGTCAAACGCCCGCAGCGCTCGGCGCTGTTTTCGGTGCTGTCGCCCTTCATCGCCTTCGCGCTGACGATGATCGCCGGCGCCATCATGTTCGCGCTGCTCGGCGTCAATCCGCTCAATGCGTTCAAGATCTATTTCATCGAGCCGATCAGCCAGGTCTGGCAGTTGCACGAGCTGGCGATCAAGGCGGCGCCACTGATCCTGATCGCGGTCGGCCTGTCGGTCTGCTACAGGGCCAATATCTGGAACATCGGCGCCGAAGGGCAGCTCATCTTCGGCGCCATTTTCGGCTCGATCATCCCGGTGCTGTTCCCCGGCTTCGAGGGGCCGCTCGTGCTGCCGCTGATGCTCATCCTCGGCATGTTCGGCGGTGCCGCCTATGCCGCCATCCCGGCGCTGTTGAAGACGCGCTTCAGCACCAACGAGATCCTGACCAGCCTGATGCTGGTCTATGTCGCGCAGCTCTTCCTCGACTGGCTGGTGCGCGGCCCCTGGCGCGATCCGCAGGGCCATGGCTTCCCGCAGACCATCCAGTTCGGCGACTCCGCAATCCTGCCCGAGCTGATGCCTGACGCCGGGCGCGCCAATTGGGGCTTCGTCTTCGCGCTGGTCGCCGCGGTGCTGATCTGGCTGCTGATGAGCCGCATGCTGAAAGGCTTCGAGGTCCGCGTGCTGGGATCGAGCCCGAGGGCAGGGCGCTTCGCCGGCTTCGGCTTCAGCCGCATGGTGTTCTTCACCTTCCTCCTGTCGGGGGCGCTCGCCGGCCTCGCCGGGATCTCGGAAGTCTCCGGCGCGATCAACCAGCTGCAGCCCGTGATCTCGCCCGGCTATGGCTTCACCGCCATCATCGTCGCCTTCCTTGGCCGGCTCAATCCGCTCGGCATCATCGCCGCGGGCCTGGTTCTGGCGCTGACCTATCTCGGCGGCGAGGCCGTGCAGAGCGCGCTCGGTATCTCCGACAAGGTGGCGCGCGTCTTCCAGGGCATGCTTCTGTTCTTCGTGCTCGGCTGCGACACGCTCATCCACTACCGCATTCGTCTGATCGGCTTTGCCGCGCCAAAACTCGAGGCCGCGCCCAAGCTGGAGGAGGCACGCTGATGGACATCACCGTCAACATCCTTTTGACCATCGCCACGGCGGCGACGCCGCTGCTCATCGCGGCAATAGGCGAACTGGTGGTCGAGCGCTCGGGCGTGCTCAATCTCGGCGTCGAGGGCATGATGATCATGGGCGCCGTCGGCGGCTTCGGCGCCGGCTATCTCACCGGCTCGCCCTGGATCGGCCTGCTCGCCGCGGTTGCGGTGGGAGCGCTGTTCTCGCTGTTGTTTGCCGTCATGACGCTGTCGCTCGCCACCAACCAGGTGGCGACCGGCCTGTCATTGACGCTGCTTGGCCTCGGTCTCTCCGGCATGATGGGAACGAGCTTCGTCGGCCAGCCCGGCCAGCGCCTGCCCAATCTCGACATCCCCGGCCTGAGCTCGATCCCGGTCGTCGGCAAACTTATCTTCGGCCAGGACCCGGTCTTCTACATCTCGATCGCGCTGACCGCCGCAGTCATGTGGTTCCTGTTCAAGACCCGCACGGGACTGACGCTGCGCTCGATCGGCGACAGCCACTCTTCGGCGCATGCGCTGGGCATCCACGTCATCCGCTACCGCTACCTGGCGGTGATCTTCGGCGGCGCCTGCGCCGGTCTCGCCGGCGGACACCTGTCGCTGGTCTACACGCCGCAATGGGTGGAGAACATGAGCGCCGGGCGCGGCTGGATCGCGCTGGCGCTGGTGGTGTTCGCCTCATGGCGGCCGTGGCGGGTGCTGGCTGGCGCCTATATCTTCGGCGCGGTGTGGATCGGCCAGCTTCATGCACAGGCTTTTGGCATTCCGATACCTTCGCAGATGCTTTCTTCACTGCCCTATCTGGCAACCATCGTGGTTCTCGTTCTAATCTCGCGCAACAAGCGTCTGACGATGATGAACACGCCGGCTTCGTTGGGGCAGCCATTCGTTCCGGATCGTTGACAACAACAAAAAGACGGGAAGCTCCAAGGCTTAACTCAGAGAGGTAACACGATGAAAAAACTGCTTATTGCCCTGATGACCACGACTGCGGCCATTTCGCTCGCGGCAACGGCCGAAGCCGCCGACAAGCTGAAGGCGTGCTGGGTCTATACGGGTCCGATCGGCGACTTCGGCTATTCCTACCAGCACGACCAAGGCCGCCTCGAGGTGGAGAAGGCGCTCGGCGACAAGGTCGAGACCGCCTATCTCGAAAACGTCTCGGAAGGCCCCGACGCCGACCGCGCTTTCGAGCGTCTGGCGCGTGAAGGCTGCAAGCTGATCTTCGGCACCTCCTTCGGCTTCATGGACGCCGAAGTGAAAGTGGCCAAGAAATTCCCGAAGGTGATGTTCGAGCACGCGACCGGCTACAAGACCGGCGACAATCTCGGCATCTACAACGCGCGCTTCTATGAAGGCCGCTATGTGCTCGGCCAGATCGCCGCCAAGGAATCGAAGGCCGGCGTCGCCGGCTACATCGTCTCCTTCCCGATCCCCGAAGTGGTGATGGGCATCAATTCCTTCATGCTCGGCGCGCAGTCGATCAACCCGAACTTCAAGGCCAAGATCGTCTGGGTGAACTCGTGGTTCGACCCGGGCAAGGAAGCCGACGCCGCCAAGGCGCTGTTCGACCAGGGCGCCGACATCGTCGTCCAGCACACCGATTCCACCGCCGCGCTGCAGGTGGCGGAGGAGCGCAAGCTGCACGGCTTCGGCCAGTCCTCCGACATGATCAAGTTCGCGCCGAATGCGGCCTTGACCTCCCTCACCGACGAATGGGGCCCATACTACATCAGCCGCGTCCAGGCCGCTATCGACGGCACCTGGAAGCCAGACAATGTCTGGCTCGGCATCAAGGACGGAGCGGTCAAGCTCGCGCCGTTCACCAACATGCCCGACGACGTCAAGGCGATGGCAGAGGCGACCGCCAAGAAGATCGCCGATGGCTGGAACCCCTTCACCGGGCCGATCGCCAAGCAGGACGGCTCGCCGTGGCTGAAGGACGGTGAAGTCGCCGACGACGGCACGCTGCTCGGCATGAATTTCTACGTCAAGGGCGTCGACGACAAGCTGCCGCAGTAAACGGCTGGAAAACAAGACAAAAAGGGCGCCGCTTGGCGCCCTTTTTCATTCGGCCGGCTGCGCGATGGTGCGACGCAACCTCAATCGCCCAACCTCAACCGCCCGCCCAAGTCGGATCCTGAGCATGCGCTGCGCCGGCCGTTCGAAATAGCGCCAGATCGCCCAGGAGACAAAGAGCATCAACCCGACACAGCCAAAGGCGGCCACCCATTTGCCGGCCAGCGGTGTGGCGGCATTGATGACGAGATAGCCGATGTTCTGGTGCAGGAGGTAGAGCGGGTAAGTCAGTCCCCCGAACGCCAGGGTTATCACTGATGGGCGGACACGATCGCGCAACAGCACCGCGCCGATCAACGCCGCATGCATGACGGCATTGGCGGCCACCAGATTGGCCGTCGGGACGGTAGCGCTATAGGCCTCCTGCATCCACTGCTGGGTCACGGAAAGGGTGCAACTGGACATCAGGAACGCGGCCACCAGAAGCAGCAAAGCCGGCCTTGAGCGGCCATGCGCATGAAGATGGTGGACCAGCAGGCCGGTGGCGAAGAAAGGGCCGAACTCGGTGATGAACAGAAGCCTGACCGCGCGGCTGCCGATGAAGAATTCGTTCAGCGCCGAGATCGCCAGCCAGATGAAGATCAGCTCCTGCTTCCTGCCGCGGAAGATGCCGGTCGCCATGGCGAGCGTCACCCAGCCGTAGAAGATCAGCTCCAGGACGATCGACCAATAGACGCCGTCCATGAAAGGCTGGCCGAAGACCGGCGCCACCATGGAGAGGTTCGCGGCATACTGGGCAAAGGAGGTCGAAAACAGCCGCGCGCCGAAAGCGGTGACGACCGCGAAGCTGATGGTCGTGCAAAGCGCGAAGCCGGGATAGAGGCGGGCGAGACGCGCGATCGCGAACTGCTCCCAGTCGCGGTTTTCCGCCGACCAGGCAACGACGAAGCCGCTGATAAGAAAGAACAGGTTGACCCCGAGATAGCCATATATGGCGATCGGCGCGACACCCGGGTAGCCGCCAGCAACAAGGTCGCCGGCAGTGGCGCCGCGGAAGAAGTAGTGGAAGAAGACGACAGCAAGCGCCGCCGCCAGCCTCAGCAGGTCCAGCGTCGCGATGTGATCCTGCCGCGTGGGCGTGCCGTCCATCCGAACTCCGGCGTTTACGATCCGGAAACCATAAAGCCGATCGCGGCCGAGCGGGTTAAGAGGCCGGAACTATCGCGAAGCGTAGTAAATGTGGCGAGCCGGCGACGTCAGACCGCCGAGCCGTAGAGATCATAGGCGTCGGCGCGGTCGACCTTGACGGTGACGATATCGCCTTGGCGCAGCGGGCGGCGTGACTGGATGTGGACCGAGCCGTCGATCTCCGGCGCGTCATATTTGGTGCGGCCCTTGGCCGACGTGCCGTGCGCCTCGTCGATCAGCACCGGCAGGCGCTTGCCGACCTTCCTGGCGAGCTGCGCGGCCGAGATCTTCTGCTGGCGCTGCATGAAACGGTGCCAGCGCGCCTCCTTGATCTCCTGCGGCACCTGCTCGAGGCCGAGATCGTTGGATCGCGCACCCTTGACCGGCTCGTATTTGAAGCAGCCGGCGCGATCGATTTTTGCTTCGTCCAGCCAATCGAGCAGCATCTCGAAATCCTGGTCGGTCTCACCCGGGAAGCCGACGATGAAGGTGGACCGGATGGCGAGGTCGGGGCACGTCTCGCGCCAGCCGCGGATGCGCTCCAGCGTCTTTTCGCCATGCGCCGGCCGGCGCATGTTCTTCAGCACCTGCGGCGAGGCATGCTGGAACGGGATGTCGAGATAGGGAAGGATCTTGCCCTCAGCCATCAGCGGGATCACGTCGGCGACATGCGGGTAGGGGTAGACATAGTGCATGCGCACCCAGATGCCAAGCTTGCCGAGCTCTTCGGCGAGGTCGAGGAATTTTGCCTTGACCTCGCGGTCGCCGAACATGGACGTCTGGTACTTGATGTCGATGCCGTAGGCGCTGGTGTCCTGCGAGATGACGAGCAATTCCTTGACGCCGGCCTTGGCCAGCTTTTCGGCCTCGCGCAAAACGTCGGCCGCCGGGCGTGAGACGAGGTCGCCGCGCAGCGCCGGGATGATGCAGAAGGTGCAACGGTTGTTGCAGCCTTCGGATATCTTCAGATAGGCGTAGTGGCGCGGCGTGAGCTTCACGCCTTGCGGCGGCAGAAGGTCGATATAGGGATCGTGGCTGGGCGGGGCCGCCTCATGCACCGCCGCCATGACGCTCTCATAGGCTTGCGGCCCGGTGATCGCCAGCACGTTGGGATGCTTCTCGCGGATTACCTCGGGTTCGGCGCCAAGGCAGCCGGTGACGATGACCCGGCCATTCTCGGACAGCGCCGAACCGATCGCGTTGAGCGACTCGTCGCGCGCGGAATCGAGGAAGCCGCAGGTGTTGACCACGACAAGATCGGCGCCGTCATGCTTGCGCGCGATCTCGTAGCCTTCCGCGCGCAGCCGCGTGATGATGCGCTCGGAATCGACGAGCGCCTTCGGGCATCCAAGACTGACGAAACTGACGCGAGGGGCAGACATAAGCTTTTCCGGGCTTTTCGGGATCGGCGGCGCAATACCACACTAATTGCGGCATTGGTATGGGCAACGGCTGCGGCGAAACGCAACCGTCGTTGTTCTGCCTGCCGCCGGCGCCAATCGCCTGCGCGTCAGCTCACCGCGGCATTGACATGCGGCCACACTTCAGCGGCGCCGCGATAGACCATGTCGACTGCCACATAGAGGATGATCGCCAGGCCGACATAGGCAATCCAGCGATAGCGGTGCAGGAGCCTGGCGATGAAGCTCGCGGCAAGGCCCATCAGGCCGATCGACAGCACGAGGCCGATGACCAGCACCCAGAAATGATCGCGTGCCGCACCGGCAACCGCCAGAACGTTGTCCAGCGACATCGACACGTCGGCGACGACGATCTGCAATGCCGCCTGGCCGAGCGTCTTGCGCGGCTTGCCGACCGCTATCGTCTTGTCGCCGTCGAGGTCGGCATTGGCCAGCGCTTCGGTCGCCTCCTGTTCGTCGGCGTGCGAGGTGCGCAACTCGCGATACATCTTCCAGCACACCCAGAGCAGCAGGATACCGCCGGCGAGCAGCAGGCCGACGATCGCAAGCAGCTTGACGGTGATCGCGGCAAACAGGATGCGCAGCACGGTCGCCGCCAGCACGCCGATGAGGATCGCCCTCTTGCGCTGTTCGGCGGGCAGGCCGGCGGCCGCCAGGCCGATGACGATGGCATTGTCGCCGGCCAGCACGAGATCGATGGCAATGACCTGGAGAAGGGCGGTCAGGCTTGCGGCGCTGAAAATGTCCATCGGCTGGAAGCCCTTTGCTGTTCGCCGAGTGTCGGTCGTCGAATATCCAGACGCCCTAACGTGTATGGTTCATGCACGTCAAGTGACCGGCCGGAACAAGCTCGGCAAGCCGACTTCTTTCGACAGGCGTTTGATCAGGTCGCGGTCAGGTCGCCGAGAGGCCGGCGCAAGTGCCTTGTGGCCCTAGTCGTAGAGATTGTACTTCGCCCAATCGGTTTCCGGGATCTCGTCGCCGATCCGGTAACGCAGCTGCAGGATCTGCATGTGGTCCGGCGCGGTCTGGCACTTGAACTTCAGCCGATACCATTGCCCCTTGCTGCGAAAGGCGGCGCCCGGGCTTCTGATGGCGTCGGCGCTCATCTCCGGCGTGGCAAAGGCGTAAGCGACCACCCGGTCGGCCTTGTATTTGTGGTCGTCGTGGGTGATCCGATCGAGCACTTCGGCATCGCAGCGCTGTTCGAGCCGGGTCTGGGGATCGAGTTTCAGGAGGCCGGCGCGCAGCGCATTGTCCATCGCCTTGGCCGGCCAGACCAGCGTCAGGGACGCCAGAACCATCAGGCAGAGCTTTTTCATGGGCGCGACAAGCAACATATTTTGTCTGAGAAATCAACCAGACCTCAGGCCAGGCATGTGGTTCCGGGTCCACCTTGCCGTCGTCGGGCGTCAGCGATCAAAGGCCGACCACGGAACGATATTCCGCCACCGCGGCGCACATATTTCTCCCTGGATGTGAGATGCGTCACATCGTCCGGACCACCAGCGGGAGACAAGTCTTCTGCGATCCGTAGCGGCGATACTGGAGGCAGTCATGCGCGCAACCATCTCGATCTTCGTCCTGGCGGCGGCCCTGATGCCTTCGGTCTCGCTTGCCGGCCCGGTCCAATCCTCGGAAGACATCATCAAGTTCTTCGCCAGGACAGCCGACCTCGGCCAGTCGCGCGGAATATGCGTCGGCGCCGAGGACGAATGTGGCGGCAAGGCGGACGCGCCGGCGCCGACCGGCCTGGATATGCTGGTCAATTTCAATCTCGATTCCGCCGAACTCATGCCGGACGCGCAAGCCAAGCTCGGCGAATTTGCCAAGGCGCTGAAGGACAACCGCCTGAAGGGCCAGAACTTCGTCGTCGAAGGCTATACCGATGCCTCAGGCTCGCCGACCTACAACAAGGGACTTTCGGAACGCCGCGCCGAGTCGGTGACCGCATTCCTGTTGTCGAACGGCATCGAGCCATCGCGCGTCACGCCGGTTGGCCTTGGCGCAACCCATCCGCGGGTGGCCAATCCCTACGATCCGGTCAACCGCCGCGTCGAGATGCGCATCAACACCCAGTAGATTCGTGGCCCTGCTAGAACACGCCGCCGATCCCGATCCCGCCGCTGATGTCGGGGGGCGGAGCGGCCGGACGCGACGGCTTCGAGGACCTCGCGGCTTTTCGGCCGGTAGCCGCCTTGCCGCCCGCCGGCGCGGCATCCGACGATATCCTGGCCGGCTTGGTCCTCTGCACGACGACCGGATCCTTGCACACCCGGCCCGACTGCAGGAACAGGTCGCCCAGGAGCTCGACGGTCGGCTCAGTTATCGATGCCGTGCGCCGGGTGTTCTTGTAGTAGTTGGTGACGGCGCGGACGGAGCCCTTGCCCCAGTTTCCGTCGACGGTCGCGCGGTAACAGCCCAGGCGACGCAGCTCCGTCTGGATGCTGCGCGCGAGATCGGTGGCCTTTTCCGGGTCCGGCTCGCCGGCCGACTTGCCGACGATCAGTGTTTCGAGGCCGGAGACAACGCTTTGCTTGGCGCCCTCGAGGCTGGCGACCTGCGTGCCGGCAGGCTTGGCCGCGGGACCCGCCGGCGGCGTGATCTCGACCGACCGCAATGTCTGCCCGACTATGATCACCGCGGTCTGCAGATCGTTGGAAGCAAGCTCGACCTGCAGTTTTTCCTTGGCGACCGGATCCGACAGGATGCGCGAAAGGCTGGCGCTCAACTGGGCCGGATCGAGCACCTGCTGCTCGGTGAAATAGAACTGCTCTCGCAGATTCGACTGATCCCACGGCACCTGACGGCCGAGCGTGAGCGCCTCGGTCTCGTTGCGCACGCGTATCATCATGTCGGAAATGCTGAGCCCCGGGATTTCGACGTTCTGCAGCAGGGCCGTGGTGAAGGGGCTGTTGTCGCCGGCTCCGTCGACCGTGGTGTTGCCGGGCTGGGTCGCAAAGGCGACAAAAGTGTTCTCGCCCACTTCGACCTGCGCCAGACCGTCGGCGACGCTGGCGCCTTTGCCCACCGGGTTGTTGCGGCAGGCGTCGAGGAAGATGAAGGTTTGTCGCTCACGGCTGGCAAATCTCGCGATCACATCGTTGAGCCTGATCGCATGCGCGGTCAGTTGCTCCAGGTTTTGCGCGTCGGGCGTGTCGACCGGCAGCAGAAAGTTCTCGCCCTGAAGCTGCACGCCGTGGCCGGCGTAGAAGATGAGCACCGCGTTGGCGCCGGCAAGCTTGCCGCTGGCTTCCTGAAACAGCCTGGTAAATCCTTCCGCCGAAAGATCGGTTCCGGTCAGCACATCGAAGTTAAGCCTTTTCAGGCTCTCGGAAAGTCTCCTGGCGTCGTTGTCGGCGTTGGCGAGATGGGGCAGGCGGGCGCTTTGGTAGTTGGAATTGCCCATGACGATTGCCAGCCGCTTGGCGGGCTCGGGTGCGGGCTCCTGCACGGCGGCGGCCTGAGCGCCTATCGGGCCGAGACATGAAAACAGCAGAACCGCCACGATGCGCAGGAAGGGGCCACAGGTCATGACGCGAGCTCGTCTCAGTTGGCGACAGTCTTCGAGCCACCGAAGCACTCACCCCCATGACGCCCCTTACGCGCCGAACCCGTATCTTCGAAGACCCGAAAATCTTACACCGGAACCTATCTCGAAGGAAGGGCGGCGCCGTAGCCGGTCAAAGTGAGTTACTATGATCTTCGATCGATTTTCTGCTAGTATGTCGAAATCGTATCTGTCGCGGCCGGATCATTGTTCTTGGGGAATTCGATCGCATAGCTTGCACCGACTGTTTGAGTAAAACTTTAAGTACGGGGACACGACAATGAAGGCAGAGAAGCGGCTTCTGCGTGCCATTGGGGCAGTTTCGATCGGCGCGGCGGTGATGTTCATGTTCATGACGCCACAGGCGAGCGCCTGTATCCGCGACAGCGACGGACCCATTCTGGACCCGAACTGCGCTATTGGCGGGGCGACAAACGGCGCCATTGTCGACACCGCCCTGGACGCCCTTCACGATATCGTCGACGACATTGTCGAGGCGGATGTCAGCCCGGCAAAGACCGCGCCGCCGGCGCCGCCGGCGCAGGAGGCGCCTTTTGGGGTTTTCGCTTCCGGCCAGCTTGCTCACACCGAACATGACGGCTTCAGGATCTCGGACGGCGTCGACACGTTCGACGGACCGCATTTCGACGTCGATGAGTTCTCGGCCGCCATCAGTGTCGATTTCAATGCCGCCAAGCATTTCGGCTTCGACAATGAGCATGGGCTCAACATCGGTCTGTTTGGCGGCTACGCCTCGGCCGACGTAAATGTCGATGACTCCGATTTCACCGACGGCGACGCCACCAACAGAAGCGGCATGTTCGGCGGCTATGGGCTTTATCGCCATGACACGAGCTATGCGCTCGTTGCCGTATCCGCGTTCCTCGGCAACACCGATGTCGAGAGCGCCGCTGGCCGCTTCGGCAGTTATGACACGCAGGGCTATGCGATAACCGGGTCTGTTGGACGAATCTTCAGCCTCACCGACCGCGTTCGTTTCGATCTGCGCGGCGGATTGCTTGGCGTCACATTCACCGGCGATGGATATGAGGACAATTTCGGCCGTGAGTACGGCAAGAGCCACCTGTCCTTCGGCGCAATCAAGTTCGAACCGGGTATCTATGCCGATTATCAGCTTGGCAACGGCATGGTGATCAGCCCCTACGCGCGCGCTGATTTCCAGCAGCGCTTCGGCTACTCCAACACGGCCAGTGTCGACGATGTGAAAAGCGAGTTCGACGACGCGGACTTTTCCGTCGCGCTGTACTCCGGGTTCAACCTGAAGATGACGAGCTCGACCACGCTCAGCACCGAAATTCGCGGCAAGTGGTCCGCGGACAGCTCGACCGTCAGCGGCAAGCTGGGTCTGAAAATCGCCTTCTGAGCTGAAGTCAAACGGAGCCCTGCCGGTCGATCGGCAAGGAGCCGACGCCCCGTGGGGGCCGCCGCTCTATCTTGGCTATGTGTCCGTCAAGTTGAGGCTCGCTCGATAGAGGCCGAGACGCTCGCGGTCTTCCCGCAACCATTCGATCGTTCGCCGCAAACCGGTTCGCAATGTCGTTTGCGCGGTCCAGCCCAGCTCCGTCGCTGCGCGTCGGGTCTCGGCCTGCCAGATATCCGTGTCCCAGTCTCGATCGGGCATGCTCTGCCAATGCGGTTCGGCCTCGCAGCCGGTGATGTCGCGGACGATATCGACGATTTCCCGCAGCGTGGTTTGCCAACCGGTGCCGATGCTGAATATTGCCCCGGGATCCGCCAGCGGGCGACTGGCCGCGATGATCAAGGCATCGATCACGTCCTCGACCCAGACGAAGTCACGCGCCGTCTTGGCGTTCGCAAGCGGTGGCCATCTCCCGACCATCGCGTGGAGGAGCAGTGACGGCACGAGGCGTCGCGGCTCCTCCCACGGCCCATAGACCGAATAGAGGCGAAGTGTCGGAATGCGGATGCCGGATCGTCTGGCGAGATCGCGGCAGAACGCGGTCGCCGCCGCCTTCGAGATTGCGTAGGCCCCTTCGGGTTCGGCCGCCTCGTCCTCGGAAGGGGCGTGTCTCTTGCGACCGTACTCCAGCGAAGTGCCGGTATGCACGATAGCCTCGACATTCGCCTCAAGCGAAGCAAGCGCCAGCGTGCGGGTGGTCTCCAGGTTCGTCTTCGCGATCATGGCCGCATCGGTCTGCCACGAATAGGCGCCATGGGCGGCCAGATGGAACACGTAGCGTGGCTGCAATCGATGCAGCAGTGCCCGCACGGACGAAGCATCGGTAAGATCGATGGCATGCATCGAGAGCTGAGGCTGTTGTGCGGGAACGCGCCAGGTCGCGAAGCCCGGCCGCAGCAGGAGATCGACCTGCCAGCCCAGCGACAGCAGCCTTCTGACCAGGCTCGCGCCGACGAAGCCGCTGCCGCCGGTCACAACGGCGCGCTGCATCTCAGCGGGTCCGCATCATGGCGAAGTCGCCATAGTCGAACACATCGAGATATTGCCAGGCGGCCTCAGCCACCTGCGCATGCTCTTCGACCGAGAGTTCCGCGGCCGTCGCGCGATTGGCTTCCGGCGTGGCGCGGCGGATCGTTCCCCAGGGGTGGATTTCACGCAACGCCAGACCATTCCACGTCGGCGTCGACAGTGCCGCATGATCCTCGATGCCCAACGCGGACAGAACCGGCGCCAGGGCTTTTCTCGGGTCGGACACGATTTCTTCCAGTCTCACGATGTGCATCCGATCCGGATGGCGGTTGCGCGCGAGCAGGGCATGGTATTGGTTCAGGCACCAGGCCCGCATGTAGTCCGACAGGCGCATGGGAACCGGCCGCTTCTTCGTATCGGCATAGGCGGAGAACGGATTGCGCACGACATGCAGCATATGGGCGCCGGGCATCGCGGCGAGGATCGTTTCAGAGTCCACCGTGATGATCGGACTGTACCCAACATGGACCTTTTCGCGGCCGCTGCGGTTGTAGTCTTTCCAGGTGTCGAATGTGGACCTGAAGAACGCCGCGACATTGTTCGCGGCGCCGCGGCCGCTGGCCTGCACACATTCGACGTATCGGGCGCAACGCCGATCGTCGTTGAAGTCGAAGGCCATGTCACGAAACTTGCTGACGTGGGGTGTCCGCGCACGCACCTTGCATTCTTCGTCGATGATCAGCTTGTAGTCGTCCATCGGAGCCGCATCGAGCGGGAAGACCGGCCAGCGGTACTTGACCGGGAACAGCGACGTCATCGCGTCGTTGACGAGGCGCGTTCCGATCTGGGACTCGAACGGATAGACGAACAGCTCCGGATGGCCGTCTAGGAAGCGGTGCGTGGTGTTTCCGCCATTTTCGTACATGGCGCCAAGCATCAGCAGGCGAAACCCGTCAGTCATCAATTCCCCCAACATCATTACTGGAAGCGGATCGCCAAGCGTAGAACAGCGTCTGTTCCATGTCCGGCATCCGGCGCGAGCCGTCAAATGGAAGGCGATCGATCATCCGCGACGGGACGGCCTCGATCGCGAAGATCTGGTTGCCGGCCGGCCAGACCAGGCTGGCCACGACGCGCCCGCTTTTGATATCGACCGCGTGCAGCCCGCAAACGCATTTGTCCGGCTCGAGCCCCGGCGCATAGGCGCGAAAGCGCGGGATGATCCGCGAGGTGCCGACGATCGCAAGATCGCCGATCGCGCACAGGCCCCTGGTCCAGCCCCGCAAGCGCGCGACGACCTCGACGCTGCCGTCCGGCGCGCAGCTCACGATGCTGCCGAATCCGCTGTTGGCCACCCACAAGGCATCGCCGACGAAGCGGGGGGAGTGCGGACGGGTCAATCCACGCGTCATCGGCAATCGCGTCGCGCCGCTGAAAACGACGCCGCGCCCCTCCACGGCAAATTCGATCTCGCCTGGTCGCGCGCCGACGAGATCATCCTTGGACGCCGTGAAGCAGCTTTCGGCCAGGTTCTTTCCTGCCGCGATGCCGTTGAGTTGCAAATGATTGAGGCCAAAATCCGCTCCGGTGTCTCCCTCGATGCACGACGGCCACCATACGCGCCGGCTATCGCCGCCCGCCGGGAATGCCACAATGGCGTTTTCACCAACCGCGCTTCCATGAAGCTCAGGGCCGATCATCGCCAGATCGTGCAGGTAGGTGCTACCGGGCAGGAAGCGCGCACTCGCGGGCATGAGCAAGTGCCCGGCAACGCCTTTCGACCCAAGATCCCTGCGCTGCAGAAGCCCGTCCGTCGGCCGCAGGGTGTACAACACATTCGGATTGCGTGTGCTTGCGACATGGACTTCCCCGCGAGCCGCGTCGAAAGCAATGCCCGACGGATGCGGCAGCCGCAGATAGCTCACCTGGGGTGATCCCGTTGCCATCGAGAGCGCCATCAGGAGGTGCTCGTATTCGCGGCTGACCAGCAAGGTGACGCCGGCCTCGGCGAGACACTGCCACCACGGTCCGGTCACCTCGGCTTCAAGCAGGCTGCTGTCGATGGCTCCCGCGTCCTGCCACTGCGCCACGACGCTGGCCGGGTCACGCCAGGCTTGATGGTCGGCCAGGAAGGAGGCGTCGTTCTCGTCGCTCAACTTTGCCATCTCATTTGCAGCGCTCCGCGATAGAGCCGCATGGCCGTCCGCCATCCGGTTGTCGAGCGGCCGCCGTGTCGAGGGCCGGATGCCACGCCGAGCGGGATCATCGAATATCCATGGCGGTGACAGGCTATGCAGAATTCCAGATCGATCAGATCGTCATCGCGCTGCAGATCCAGGAGCGCCTCGAAGCGGCGATGAAACAGTTTCGGCGTGCCGTTGATATCACGCAGCCGAAGCCCGAACAGCAGACGCGCCTCGAGATTGTACAGCCGCGATCCGAGCGCTCGAAGCCATGCCCGGCCATGCTTCCGTTCGGCTTTGAGGACACGGTCCGGCCGGCTCATTCCGGCATCCAGCGCCCGCCGCAAATCATCTCCGGCTGTACGTGCCGAATTGGTGTAACACAGAAATTCTCCGCGAGCGGCTGCTAGGCCTGTCCTGACCGCGTGGCCCCAACCCGCAACGTCGGCGCTTAGCGTGCGCACATTGGCGTGGCGGATTGCCAGCTCCGCGCAGAGCGCGGCGCTTTCGTCACGCGACCCATTCTCGACGAGGATGATTTCCCACGGCAGGGAAAGACCGCGCAGGGCGGCATGATATTCGCCAATCACGGTGACGACATGGTCGGCCTGGTTATGGATGGGTAGAATGATCGACACTGTCGGGTTCATGGCGACTCAACAAAAGCAGTTCCCGGGCGGCAGACGCAATCCGGCCGGCGGTCAATCCACTGCGTTCCATCAGCCAGGCTGCACTACCTCCGCGGCCTGCACCGGGCTGGGTTGCCGCGAGGCGGCGGAAAGGTCTCGCCAATCCGGCTTCCGCGAGAACCTCCGCGACCAATGAACCCAGTCCGCCTGCCTGCTGATGCGCCTCGATCGTCAGCACGGCGTTGGCATCGGCCAATGCGGTTCGCAAATCGGCCAGCGGCGCGGGCGCAAGGCATGGCACGGACAACACCGTCGCCTGCACGCCGCCGCTTGCAAGAGCCTCCGCGGCCGTCATGGTCTCCGCGACAAGAGCACCCGTTGAAATGAGCAGCACGCCAGCGCCTCGACGCATGGTCTGCGCCCGACCGAGTTCAAACTGACCGCCCGAGATCGCGACCCGCGGGCTGTCCTTGCCTAGCCTGAAATAGACCGGCGAGGGTGCCGACCACACGCGCTCCAGCGCTGCGGCCGCCTGGGGTCCATCGATCGGCGCAAGCACCATCATTCCAGCCAGCGCACGCATGACGGCAATGTCCTCGAGGCTGTGATGGGTCGAACCGCCCGTGCCGTAGTCGAAGCCACCGCCGACGCCGATGATACGGACGGGCAGTTCGTGCGCAATCGGGCCGTTGCGAATGAATTCGTAAGGCCGCAGCGTTGCAAAGGTCGCAATCGAATAGCAGAACGGAAGAAGTCCGGCCTCCGCGAGGCCCGTTGCGAGGCCGATCATGTTCTGCTCGGCGACGCCGACATTGACGAACCTGTCCGGATAGGCCTGCGCGAAGGGCTCCACGACAGAGAAGCCGAGGTCGGCGGTCAGCAACATGATGCGTGGATCACGCGCGGCCAGTTCGCAGAGCTTGGCAATGAACTCGTGCCTCACAGCAGCGCCTCGCTCTCCGCCAGAGCCATCGCATATTGTTCGTCCGACATCGGCAGATAGTGCCAGCGCACCTGGCGCTCCATGAAACTCACGCCACGACCCGATATGGTCCGCGCCAGCACCACCAGCGGCTGCTGGTGATGCGGGCGTATCGCCTCGCGTACCGCCGCGGGCGCATGCCCATCCACTTCCCGAACCGCCCATCCACAACTCGACCAGAGTTCCGGCATCCGCGTTTGGTTCATGATCTCGGCGGTCGGGCCCAGCGCCTGCTGTCCATTGACATCGACGACGACGATCAGATTCGCGAGTCGATGATGCCCGGCAAACATCGCCGCCTCCCAGGTCGATCCTTCATTGCACTCCGCGTCGGACAGCAGGACATAGGTGCGGCGGTCCTTGCCGAGCAGGCGCGCGGCGAGCGCCGATCCCGTGCCGATCGACAGGCCAAGGCCGAGCGAGCCGGTCGAGAAGTCGACGCCGGGGAGGTGGTGGGTCGGGTGCACGCCCAGGCGGGAATCATCGGCGCAATAGCTTGCCAACTCGGCGCGGCCGAGCCATCCGCGCAAAAACAGGGCGGCGTAGAGCGCAAGCGCTGCGTGCCCCTTTCCGAGGACGAAGCGATCGCGATCCGGATCGTCCGGCGAGTTCAATCGCATCGCTCCGCCATAGAGGGCTGCGAGAATATCCACCACAGACAGCGCCGAGCCTATGTGCCCGACATGAGCGCGATATGATTCTTCAAGGATCAGCTTGCGCAGGGCCCGCGAACTCAGGATTTGCTGATCAGCGAGCGCCTGGTCAGGCTCCATGACAGCCCACGGCGTTCATGCTAGTGGTCGACATCATGCGATTGCCCTCTCGTATGATCCGATACACTAGCGCATTCTTCGCCGATCTTGGAAGTCGGCCTGTACTTCTCCTCTGTTTGGGAATTCTGCTTGCCTGGCTGATGGCGGGCGTCCCTTTCATGAGCTTTGGCACCCCGACCGGTCTGTGGGGCGATCGTACCTTCCTGTTGCTTCACGGCAGGCTGTTTCTCGATTGGCCACATGTCTTTCGCACAGATGCCCTCGGTTTTCCGGATCGGCTGGATCTGCTCAGCTTTCCGTTCACTGATCTCACCGAACGCGTCGTGCAATTTCTGACCACGCGCCTGACCGGTGACGTCGTCGTCGGCGCCAATGTGTATTTCGTCGTCATCGTCGCGGCGAACTTCGCAGCAGCCTTCTGCGCGTTGCGCAGCTTTCGGATTAGGCCCTGGTGGTCTCTCGCCGGCGCCTTCGCCTTTGCGTTCATTCCCTATTTCGCCGAGCGTTCGACCGGACACGATTATCTGGCCGCCTATTATGCGGCGCCGCTTGCGTTCCTGATCCTGCCCCGCATCGTCACGGCAGTTCGCCAGCAGTCGCTGGCCGGCATAATGAAGGATCCGGTCACGCTCGTATGCTGCATGGTGATCGCCACTTCGGGTATCTACTACAGCTTCTTTTCCCTGCTTACCTGGGGGTTTGCCGGGCTGGCCCTGGCCGCGCAGGAGCGGGACTGGCGCTATCTGCCGGCCATGGCGCTCCCGGCTTGCCTGACGCTGGCCGTACTGGTGCCGATCCTTGCGTTCTTCGTCGCCGTCGCCCCAGGCGATGCCGGCGGCTTCCCGGCAAGAACAGCGGCCGACCAGCCGCTCTATGGTTTTCGTATCTCCGACGTGATCGTCGGGCTGGAGCCATTCGGCGTCGCGCGCAATACATTGCGTGACTACATGGCCATTCGCGGCAAGACCGAGGGAACGGACGCCTGGCCCGGCCCCGTCCTGTCGGCTTTCGCTTTGCTGGCCGCCCTGTTCGGCACGTTGCTGCTGCGAAGGCGCGGTCCTGGCGCTAGGCCGGGCCACGAAGGCCTGACGCCGACATTGAACGCGTATCTCGCCTTCTGCATGATCTTTTGCGCACCCTTCGGCCTGGGGTTGATCTTCAACCTGTTGATCAGGCCGGAAATCCGCGCACAGAATCGGATCGCTCCGTTCTTTGCATTCGCGGCGCTGCTGGTGCTTCTCGGGCTATGGCGGCGCGTAGCGCTTCGGCTGAAATCACGATTCGGCCGTTCGATCGGCGGCGCGACAGCCGCGGTCGCCCTGGTTGCTCTTTTGCTTGTAAACAGCATGGGCAGCGCAGCATTGTTTGCGCGACAACAGCGCGCCTTGCTGCGCCAGCCGGCGTTTGCCACGGAGATGACAAGCATCCGCGCGACTTTGGCCGCGGCGGATACTGAAGGATTGCAGCGGATTCTCCAACTGCCGACAGCGGCCTGGCCCGAAGCGCCCGCGATCCGTGACTTCGAGCCTTACAACCATCTATTGCCCTTTATCTTCAGCGCCCCGGGCATTTCCCGGCACTGGAGCTACGGCAGTACATCGGGGGCAAGCGAAAGCCTGTCGCGCTCGCAAATCCTGCTGAAGATCGCAAACTGGCCCTGCGCGCTGGCGGAGCTGTCAGCCAGCTTCAATTTCGATGCGGTGCTAATCGATCGCCGTGGCTATGATGCCGCCGAGCTCGCGGCATGGGACAGCCGGCTGACCGCGGTCGGCGCGCGGCTGGTCAGCGACGATCCGCTTCGCCGCCTGTATCGCTTGTCAACCTCGGACTGTTCGCAGCCCCTGTTGCCATCCGATCGATGGCTCAGCGCAGCCGCCGGCGGTGAGCTCGATCCGCTGCTCGATCGGGGATGGCATTCGCCGGAGGCATGGGGACGTTGGGGCAAGGACGCGGTGCAGCGCATACTTCTGCCCAATCGCGGCCTGGGCAGCCGTGGCGTTGTCGTCGATCTGCGGATCATGCAGCTCGCCGACAAGGACGGTCGAATTCCGCGCGTCGAGGTGCGCGTCAATCAGACCCTCATCACCACGATCAGCGTTGCACGATCGATGCAGCCGGAAGAGCACCGCATCGTCATTCCCCGCCTGCTCCTGCCGCAGACCGGCTTCACGACGATCGAGCTGAGGCCGGAGGGCTTCGTGGCTGCTTCGAGGGCGACGCCTGAAGATAAAAGGTTGCTTGGGGTCGGTTTGATTGCAATGCGCGTGGCGCCATCGATCCAGTAAGGCACGATCGGCCATGTGGCGCCGGCCATTGGCGTGGTCCGTCGGGGTAGGCTGTGGACGACCGACCGAGCCTGGCTTCCCTCGGAATGCAAATTCGAACCATGTCCAAGTGAGCGGCTACTTTTTCTGCCGGGCCCACCTGGTCGCCTGCTCCGCCTTGTCAAGTGCAAGGAATGGCAACAAGACCAACAACATCGCGGCGACGGCAATGAGATTTGCCGCGTCTTCGATCGCGCGAATAACGACTTTCACAGCTACTACCCCCCACCCGACATAGTAATAGCTGAAGTTGACTTCAACCTCAAGATGTAGGGCTGGGTCAAGCACTTGCATCGAGGCTCATTGCAACCGCTTCAACCGTGGTGCGTTCGAGCCGATCGACCCGGGCGGCTTCCGCCTCATCGTCCACGGGGTTGGTGGTCAGGTCGCGGCTGTATTGCCGTGGCGAGCGGCCCATGACCCGCTTGAAGGCGGTGCTGAAGGCGCTTTCGGATTCATAGCCGAGCGACGGCGCTATGACGGAGATGGGATCATCGCTGTTCTCCAGCCTGTCGCTGGCCAGCAGCATGCGCCAGCGTGTCAGATAGTCCATCGCCGGCACGCCGACCGTTTCCCTGAACTTCAACGCGAAGCTCGATCGCGACATGCCGGCGCGCGCGGCCAGTTCCTGCAATGTCCAGCGATGCGCCGGATCCTCGTGGATGGCGCTGATCGCCGCTCCCATCTGCCTGTCGGCCAGCGCGAACAGCCAGCCAACGCCGCCGCGCAGGCCTTCCGCCATATGCAGGCGCAAGGCCTGGACCAGCATCATATGGGCGAGGTGCTCGGCGACCAGAATGCCGCCCGGCCGCCTTTCGCGCAATTCCTGCATCATCCGCTCGACAGCCCAGCGCAGCGCCGCCTTGTCCTGCTCCGTGCGGATATGGATGATGGGCGGCAGCATCGCCGTCAGCGTCTCGGCGTGGCTGCCGCCGAGAACGAAGCGGCTGCCGACCAGAAAGAAATCGCCACCGCCATTGTAGGAGACGACGCCGCCGTGGCGGGCCGGCGCGAAGACCACCTGCGCTTCGACCGGTTCCAGCGCGAGGTCGCTGGCAAGCCCGAAAGGCCGCCCCGCCGGAAGCAGGAAGCAATCGCCGGCGCGCAGGCGAACGGCATCCGCCACGCCCTCGACGGACAGCCAGCATTCACCGGAGACCACGGCGTAGCATTTGATGCCGCTATTCCGGGGAAAGTGAATCGACCAGTCGCCACCGGCGTCGAAGCCGGCCGAAAGGTAGCTGCGCGGCTTCAGCAGCGACAGCACGTCTGAGAGAGGGTCCATGGCAAATCTCGGACGATCACGAAGATAATGCGGACCCTACAGCATAGATCGTACGTCGTTCAACCACTAACTTGGTCATGACGGGGCGGCGAGGCCCTCCAATACTCTTTCAACGAAAGGAAGTCATGATGCGTGTTTTCGTCACCGGAGCCACGGGCTTTGTCGGCTCTGCCGTCGTCCAGGAACTTCTCGATTCAGGACACCAGGTGCTTGGCCTGGCGCGCTCGGAGGCGGGCGCCCGGTCGCTCGCCGCTAGCGGCGCCGAGGTGCATCGCGGCGACATCGAGGATCTAGACAGTCTGCGCAGCGGAGCAGGCAGAACGGATGGCGTGATCCATACCGCCTTCAACCACGATTTCTCAAAATTCGCCGAAAACTGCGCGGCGGACCGGCGCGCCATCGAGACGCTCGGCGCGGTGCTCGAAGGCTCCGACCGTCCGCTGCTCGTCACCTCCGGACTGGTGCTGCATGTGTCGGGCAGCATGGCGACGGAGGGTGATATGCCCGTTGCCGCCACCGCCCAATATCCGCGCGCTTCGGAAGCGACGGCAGCCGCGCTGGCGGAGCGTGGCGTCCATGCTTCCGTGGTGCGTCTTCCGCCGTCCGTCCATGGCGACGGCGATCACGGCTTCGTTCCGCTGCTGATCGGCGTCGCCCGCGAGAAGGGTGTCTCGGCCTATGTCGGCGATGGGCTCAATCGCTGGCCGGCGGTGCATCGGCTCGATGCCGCGAGCCTCTTCCGGCTGGCGCTCGAGCAAGGGGCGAGGGGAGCCCGCTACCACGCAGTCGCCGACCAGGGCGTGCCGACGCAGGAGATCGCCGAAGTCATCGGCCGGCGCCTCGGCGTTCCTGTCGTCGCCAAGACCCGCGCAGAGGCGGCCGGCCATTTCGGCTTTATCGGCGACTTCTTCGGCTTGGACTGCCCGGCCTCGAGCGAGCAGACCAGGGATTTGCTGGGATGGCAGCCAAAGCAGCCCGGGCTCATCCCGGATCTCGATCGGCCGCGCTATTTCGAAAGCTGAACCGGCGGGCGCCGGCAGAGCTCAAGGGGAGAGGGCAGGCCGGCGCAATATTTCTCAAGGAACGATCCAGGCGGCTGACCGGACATGTCCGGCAGCCGCCAATTCCTTGCACGGAGGGTCCGCCGGCGGCCCGAGGTGACCGGTAGCCGAGCGGGTTGTCTTTGGGATATCATTCGACTTCGCGTAGCTGGCAGGCCAATAAAGCGCCGGCTAATATGAGGGGCGCCCGCCGCGAGGGTGATTCCAGATCGAGCAAAGCACGCGCATGGAACCCGACGAACCCAGACGAGAGCGCCGCCTTCACCCGCGTGAGATTGTCCTGAAAGAGGCCACGATCGTCGCGGGTCCGGACTACCCGGCGATTGGCTGTTCCATCCGCAACCAGCATGAAAGAGGGGCCGAACTGCGCGTTCCTGCCGACGCCTTCGTGCCGGAGCGTTTTCTCCTGCATGTGCCCGACGATGCGGCCACCTATCAAACAGTGGTGCGCTGGCGACGGAAGGAGCGGCTTGGCGTCCAGTTCTACGGCGTGCCCCAGTCTGCCAAGACGGCTGCGGACTAGCCTGTCCGGCTGTTTCGAGTTCCACATGACAGGCGGGGAGCGCCTGACGCTGTCGGCGAATGGGAAATCGTGCCGGAAGGGTATTTCAAATGCATTGGCGCAGGTGACGACCGCCAATGTCGAGGCCTTTGTGGCACACCTTTGCGGCGCATACCTATAGCTGAAAAAGGGCCGACGTTCCCATAGTAGCGCCGACCCTTAAGAACAATCGCGATGTTCTTAGCCAACTGGCTGCATCAGGTGCCGACGCCCGTTGTGCCGTTGCAGGAACCGATCGGCGAGTTATCCAGCGTGGTGCAGAGACCAGTAAAACGACCCGTAACCCAGCCGCCGATCGCAAGGATCGCCATGATCGCAAGCGCAGGGTGCCTAACATAAGAGGCTGATAATAAATCTATTCTTGGCGCACTTAACTATTTGTGGCGATCACCCAGCTGGATCTGGCTAATATATATCCGGCTATAACTACCGATTGACGATGATGAATCGCGGGCAGCCCGTCACCGCATAAGACGGCGTCGTGAACGTCCCTGTTCCCGTGAAGTAGCGGCAGGCATACCCGTCCGCGACCTTCTCTTGATAAAGCAGAACGCCGCTCGACGTCGCGAGCAGCGCGGCAATGGAAAGAAGGGCCAGTAGGCACAGGCCGGCGAGCACTAGCCGCATTTTCCACCGCTGCTCAGTTGAGCGAGACAAGCCCGTGGAAATTCTCTGCCTGCTCGAAAGTGCGAGTCAGCTGAGATGTATAGGCGCCCTTGTTTGCCAGACCGTCCCAGACGAAGAACGCAGCAATAGCGGCGACGATCAGGAGAATGGGTCGCATCGACCACCTCTCGATCTATGCCGGCTGAAGCTGTCCGACCGAGTGCGCGCGCATCCTCAACACAAGAAGGCGTATCGCGGCATATAGCCCGATCACGTTAAGGACGATCGCGGTGTTGATGAAGACTGATAAGACGCAGAATGCGCTGGGGACGTAACACACGGTTTCCATGACCTAACCCCTTTACCACCGTTGGTCTAGTGGCCTCCTCCGCCCGCTCTCTAAGCATGCTCCTGCTTCAGTTGAAATACAAGAGATCGCTAATATAGGCTTGTCATCGCTTGCCTCCGCCAGCCGGCCGCCCGCGCCTCAGCCTCAGAGCCACCGCTCGGGAGTCCAGAACCCTAGCCAGCTAGTGCCATACCGATAGCTATGCCAAGGCCGATAGCGAGGCCCATCACGAGCTTGCCGGCAAATTCTATGGCGAAGTCGCGGATAGGGCTCCAGGCGTCCCTACGGGACTCCCTGATGGCGCTGGCGAGGTCGTCAAAAGCCGTGTCCATAGAGCGATTCTAGATCGAAACCGGGCGGATGTGAATCCCAGCTTCATGGCGTTATCGCACCAGTGCCTAGCGACCACGATTTAGGCGCCAGCTCGCGCCAGACGCATCGGCGGTGGCCAGCCGAAACGTACGCTGGCGGGGCTCCTTGGCTCGACAATCGAAAACGGAACGCAACTCAGAGCTAAAGCGTTGAAGAGGCGACGTTAAATCGAACTGGGGGCTTGGATGAGCTCTCTTCGTGAAAGGCCTACCACCCTAGCGCTCCACATTACAGAAGCGGAACGCCATGCTCGCTTTGAAAAGAACGCCCGTCTGAGGGAGCTGCGGTCTCAAGCCTCTTTACTCGTGTTCGATCCTCATGCTGCGTTTCATGATGAGATCGATTGCACAGCCATCTTCGAGAAACTCCAAGGCCATCTTAGCAAATCCTGAAACAAAAGCCGGGGTAGACCGTTGGCGACACAGTGAGTGGAGCCGGGGCTCATCGGCCCCGTGAAGCACCTGCGGGGCGAGGATGACCTACGCCACGCTCCGCTGCAGGATTTCCGCGAAGAGAGCTCGGCTAAGCGCTCAGCACGTGACGAGATCGGTGTGGCCAAAACCCTTCGAATAGTCGAGCACCGAGATGACCGTAGGCATCACGCGAAATATGCGGACCTGGTCAGGAGTCGGCATCGGGCCCGGCAGCGAAACCTGCTCCGGATACTTCAGCGGCAGCATCCGCAGGACCTTTTCCGCTTCGGCCCGGTCTGCTACCGCCTGCGCGTGCGCCGCCATGGAAAGTCCGGTGATTTCCATCACCTGTGGCGTGTCGTGATCGATCGTCAAGGACACGCGGTCGTCTCGCGCCAGATTCACAGCCTTCTGGCTTTCCAGACCGCAGAGGAAGTAAAGGTTAAGGCCCTCGTTGACGTAGCCGACGGTCGTCGCCTGCGGCCAGCCGTCCGGCCTTAGCGTTGCGATCGTCATGACCCGATGCTTGTCCAACAACGTCACGATCTTGTTTCTGATCTCTTCGTTCATCCGTTGTCTCCAAAGTCCTTGCTGACCGTGACCATGGTAGGGGTCGTAGACCGCCTCGCATTGACGCACATCAACGCAAAACCGGGCAAACGCGCATCGTCAGCATTGCTGGCGGAATGAAACGCAAATTATCTAGCCCCCCCTCTGCGATACGAGAGGTCGAGTGCCAGCGTTCGCGGCGTCCGGTGGGCTTCCCGAGCGAGCCTATTCCTCGGCCCCACCGACGGTTGCATTTGCGGTGAATCAAAGCGCACGCCGTCCACTGCCTCCATAGATGTCGCAAAGCGCCGGCATCCAGTGGCCCGACCCCGCGCAAAGGAGGCGAATATGATGAAGCCGATAGTATCCCTGTCTCTGGCGACATATCCGGAGGCGAACACGCCAAAGATCGCGTCCAATGCAGTCGCGGTCGCCAGGCACATCGGAGCGACGCTGCACGCGGTCGCCATCAACGTCGACATTCCCGACGTTTCAAACGCTCTGTCGAGCTTCCTGCTCGATCTTCCCAACAAGATCCGGGAGGCCGAAGCGACCAGTCGCAAGTTCGGCAAGAACTTGCTGGAAACAGTTGCAAAAGAAGCATTGCAGGGCGGGGTGAGCTTGACGACGCAGGAGCTGACCGCGCCACCGGCCCTTATTGGGGATACAGCGGCGGCGCAGTGCCGCTATTTCGATATCTGCCTGGTCGGATGGGCGTCTGACAACCATACGGCGCGAATGACGGCCGAGGCAATCGTATTCGGTTCTGGTCGACCGACCCTGCTGCTTCCTGACACCACGGAAATCGGTGCCCTTGACCATGTCGTCATCGCTTGGGATGGCAGTCGCGTGGCGGCGCGAGCCGTTGCCGATGCACAACCGTTTGTGGACCGCGCTTCGATGATCACGGTTGTGACCGTGACGGACGAAAAGCCGCTTCCGGGGCAAGACATCAGTGAACGCCTTGCGCAAGGCCTGAGGACGCGCGGTCTGGCGGCCGAAGCCGCATCAATTCAGCTGGGGCGTCGCCCGATCGCCACTGCTCTCCAGGAGCATGCCCTCGAAATCGGCGGCAAACTATTGGTGATGGGTGGATACGGTCATTCGCGCGTCAGAGACTTCGTGCTCGGTGGGGCGACCGAAGGCATTCTCTCGGATTTGCGCCTGCCCGTTCTCCTGTCGCACTAGGGCATGAGTGCCATGAACGCCAATCGAGGCACTGATCCTGTTTTGCGCTTCCACGGGGCGGCCCACGGCGTTACCGGTTCTTGCTACGAGATCGAAACGCCACGCGCGAGGATCCTCGTCGACTGCGGCCTGTTCCAGGGATCGAAGTCGGAGCGGGCCTTGAACTACGGCGCGTTCCCGTTCCCGCCGGAGGCGATTGACGCCGTCGTCCTGACGCATGCGCATATCGACCACAGCGGCCTTCTGCCAAAACTGGTCAAGCAGGGTTTTGCCGGGCCAATCCACACGACCCGAGCTACGATCGATCTTTGTTCGGTCATGTTGCCGGATGCGGCGCATATCCAGGAAATGGAGGTTGAGCAGCTGAACCGCCGCAATGCGCAGCGCGGGCGGCCGCCGGTCGAGCCGATCTACAGGCAGCAGGATGCAGTAGCGTGCATGACCCTGTTCCGGGCTCTGGAATACGGGGAATGGACCTCCGTCGCCGAGGGCCTTCGGGCCCGCTTCTGGAACGCTGGCCATCTGCTCGGCTCCGCCTCGGTCGAACTCGAGATCGACGTGGAACATCAGAACACACCGATGCGCATATTGTTTTCAGGCGATATCGGACCCGGCCACAAGCTGCTGCATGCCGATCCCGAAGGCCCGGCCGGTGTCGACTATCTCATCTGCGAATCGACTTATGGCGACCGGGACCGTCCGGACGTTTCGCCTGAACAGCGGCGATCCATGCTCGGCGACGTGGTGCGTAGCGCTGCAGAGGCGAGCGGCCCGCTTATCGTTCCCTCCTTCGCCGTCGAGCGAACACAGGAATTGCTGGTAGACCTCTACCTGCTCATGAAAGCGGGAGAGGTGCCGACAGCTCCGATCTTCGTCGACTCGCCACTGGCGACACGCGCCAGCACGATCTTCGAAAGACATGCCGACGACATCGAACATGGCGACGTTCTGCGTCAGGCTCTCAGTTCAGCCCAACTGCGCTTCACCGAAACCATCGAGCAAAGCAAGGCGATCAACCGCCTGACCGGCTTCTTCGTCGTGATCGCCGCCAGCGGCATGTGCGACGCTGGGCGTATCCGCCATCATCTCAAGGCCAACCTCTGGCGCCGGAACGCCACCGTGATGATGGCGGGGTACCAGGCTCAGGGGTCGCTCGGCAGGATACTGCTCGACGGCGCGCAGCGTGTGCGCATCCAGGGCGAAGAGGTCGAGGTCAAGGCCCGTATCAGCCTGTTCGATCTCTACTCCGGCCATGCCGACGCAAGCGAACTCGTCGCCTGGGCCTTGGCTCGAACTCCGGTCAAGCAGACGGTGTTCCTGACGCATGGCGAAGAAGAAGGCTTGGTCGGCCTCAGCGGCCGGCTGGCAGGATCAATGCCTTCGGACAGGATCATCATGCCGGAGCTGGATAACGCTTTCCAATTGACGTCCCACGGCTGTTTGCCGGTCGACGCCAACGAGCCGCGCCGCCTAAAGCCGGAAAAGATTGCCCGCCTCGATTGGCACAACGATCTTTCAAGGCTTCTCCTCGACGTCACCGAGGCCGTCAACACCGCGGCCGACGAACGGGGTCGCGCTGCAATCATAAGACGGATGCGCCGAGCGCTGGACGCGCCAGCAAATGGTGCTTTCGCACGTGACGAAAGCTGATCGCGCATCTTTGAATTTCAATTCTCGCCATACAGGAAGTGCAAGACGGCACGCAGGGACTCCAAGAAGGCCAAATGTCTCGATCCGCTTCATCCACCATTGCAATGCCCGGCCTCAGCGAGGCCGAAGCGCAGGCAAGGCTTGCCAACGAAGGGTTCAACGAATTGCCCAGGTCCAGGCGCCGGACGCCGTTGCGGATTGCCATCGAGGTCTTGCGCGAGCCGATGCTCGCCCTGCTGTTGGGTGGAGGTAGCGTTTATCTGCTTCTTGGCCATCTCCAGGAGGCCTTGATCCTGCTTGCATTTGCCACGTTGTCGGTGGGGATTACGATCGTTCAGGAGGCGCGGACGGAGCGTGTCCTCGAGGCGTTGCGCGACCTGACAAGTCCGCGCGCCCTGGTGATACGCGATGGCGAACGCAAGCGGATTGCGGGTCGCGAGGTGGTGCGCGGCGATACGGTGGTGCTGGGCGAGGGGGATCGGGTTCCGGCCGATATCCTGCTCATCCAGAGCCGGGATATCCAGACCGATGAGTCCTTGCTGACCGGCGAGTCTGTTCCGGTGCGCAAGGTTGCTGCCAGGGATGGCGATCTGCCGGCTGAATGCAGGCCGGGGGGCGACGACCTGCCTTTCGCATTTTCCGGATCACTCGTCGTTCGCGGTTCAGGCATTGGCGAAGTTCTGGCAACCGGGCCGCTCAGCCAGATCGGTGCGATCGGGCAATCGCTGAGCACCATGGAAACCGAAGCACCTCGCTTGCAGCGACAGACAAAGCGCCTCGTCGGCATCTTCGCACTTGTCGGCGGCGCGGTCAGTGTTCTCGCGGTCGTGCTTTATGGCTTGTTGCGGGGCGGATGGCTTGATGCGGTGTTGGCGGGCATTGCGCTCGGCATGTCGATGCTGCCCGAGGAGTTTCCCATGGTGCTGACTATCTTCATGGCCATGGGCGCCTGGCGCATCTCGCAGGCGCGCGTGCTCACCCGTCGCGCAGCAGCGATCGAGACGCTTGGCTCGGCAACGGTGCTTTGCACCGACAAGACCGGAACGCTGACCGAAAATCGCATGACAATTGCAGAAATGAGAACGCCCGATGGCAAACTGCTTCGCCTGAACAACTCAAACAAGGAGATGCCAGCGGCATTTGGGGAGTTGGTCGAGATCGGCGTGCTTGCCAGTGCCGAAATTCCCTTTGATCCGATGGAAAGGGCATTCCACAAGCTTGCCCAGGAGCGCCTGGCGAAGCGCGCTGACAGTGCCGATTGGAAATTGGCCCGCGCCTACGGGTTGGGTCCTGAACTGCTGGCAATGTCGAATGCCTGGCGGCTATCGGCTGATGACAGCGACTGCCTGATTGCCGCCAAGGGTTCGCCGGAGGCGATCGCGGCACTCTGTCGTCTGCCTCCAGGTCGTGTCGCTTCGCTCAAGGATGTTGTGGACGCCATGGCCACGGAAGGACTGCGCGTCTTGGGCGTGGCGCGTTCCAGCCATGCCGGCGATCAACTGCCGGACAAGCAGACCGGCTTCGAATTTGAATTCATGGGTCTCGTCGGGCTTGCTGATCCTCTGCGAGCGGAGGTTCCGAACGCGGTGAGCAATTGTCGCTCCGCCGGCATCAGAGTGATCATGATCACCGGGGACTATCCCGCGACAGCCAGAGCTATCGCCCGCGAGGCCGGGCTCGACTTCAACGATGTCGTCACTGGCGAAGAGCTCAAGGCACAGGATGACGCAGCCCTATCGGCGCGCGTGAAGACCGCAACGGTGTTCGCGCGGATTCTGCCCGAGCAGAAACTGGCAATCGTCAGAGCATTGAAGGCCAATGGCGAGATCGTTGCCATGACGGGAGACGGCGTCAACGATGCGCCTTCGCTGAAAGCGGCCAACATCGGCATTGCCATGGGTGGACGCGGCACGGATGTCGCGCGGGAGGCGTCTTCCATCGTCCTTCTCGATGATGACTTCGGGTCGATCGTCAAAGCCATCCGGCTGGGCCGCCGCATCTACGACAATTTGCGCAAGGCAATGGGCTTCATTCTTGCCGTGCACGTACCGATCGCCGGGCTGGCCCTCCTTCCATTGCTGTTTGGGCTGCCTATCCTGTTCGGACCTATTCACATTGCCTTTCTGGAGATGGTGATCGATCCAGTCTGCTCCCTGGTCTTTGAAGCGGAGACCGAGGAAGACGACACGATGAGGCGTGCGCCGCGGCATCCGGAAGCTGCGCTCTTCTCGCGCTCGTTGATCGCGTGGAGCGTTGTGCAGGGCCTGCTGGCATTCGCGCTTGTTGCTGGCATCTTCCTCGTCGCCTTGCACTGGGGAATGCCGGAAAATGAGATTCGCGCCCTGACATTCTTCTCGCTGGTGCTGACGATCGTTGGGCTGATTTTCGTCAACCGTACGTTCAGCGAGTCGCTGCTTGTTGCGTTGGTCCGGCCAAACCGATCGCTTGCTTTCGTCGTCGTGGTGGTTGCTGCGGCGCTGGGCGGGACACTTGCATGGCCACTCGCAAGTGGCCTCTTCCAGTTCGGACCGCTGCACCTGGACGACCTCGCCGTGACGTTGGCGGCCGGGTTGGCAGTGCTGGTCTGCCTTGAGGTCCTGAAACACTTCTGGCGGGATGGGCTGAAAGCCTGATTGTTGGTGGCAGTATGACCGCGGTTTCGACCAGCGCGAACGCCCAGCTTGCACAATGCGAGCGATGCAGCAGCGGGCGGCCGCGCCGAGCAGGTGATGAACCGAAAGTCGCGCGATGCGTTGGTGGCCCATGGCTAAGGCGGAATCCACGGGCTTTCGCAAAATGAGACAACGGAGCCAAATCAGATGACCGGACAATCGGCAAAAACAGTCAACAGCAACAAACGGATGTCCGACCAGGAGTTGCACGACGTTGACGCCTATTGGCGCGCCGCCAACTATCTTACGATCGGGCAAATCTACCTGCTCGACAATCCGCTGCTTCGGGAGCCCTTGAAGCTGGAACATGTCAAGCCGCGGCTGCTAGGGCACTGGGGGACTTCGCCGGGCCTGAGCTTCATCTACGCCCATCTCAACCGCGCGATCCGGCTCAGGGATGCAAACATGATCTACGTCTGCGGCCCAGGCCATGGCGGTCCGGCCATGGTCGCCAACACCTATCTCGAGGGCATCTACAGCGAACTCAATCCCGACATATCTCTGGACGAAGCAGGCATGCGCAAGCTGTTCCGGCAGTTCTCTTTTCCGGGCGGGATTCCGAGCCATGCTGCACCGGATGTCCCGGGCTCGATCCATGAGGGTGGCGAATTGGGCTACGCGCTTTCGCATGCTTTTGGCGCAGCCTTCGACAATCCGGATCTCGTCGTCGCCTGCGTGGTCGGCGACGGCGAGGCGGAAACCGGGCCACTTGCCACCGCCTGGCATTCCAACAAGTTCCTCAACCCGGCGCGCGACGGCGCGGTGCTGCCGATCCTGCATCTCAACGGCTACAAGATTGCCAACCCGACCATCCTTGCCCGCATCCCGGAAGACGAATTGCGCGCCCTGTTCGTCGGCTACGGCTACGAGCCGCTGTTCGTCGAAGGCCATGAACCGGGGTCAATGCATGAGAGGATGGCGGTTGTGATCGATGATGCGCTGGACCGCATCAGGGCAATCCAGGACGAGGCTCGCGGCGGTGGCGTAGTTGCACAACGCCGGCCGAAGTGGCCAATGATCGTGCTGCGAAGCCCGAAAGGCTGGACCGGCCCGAAGGAAGTCGACGGGCTGAAAACCGAAGGCTTCTGGCGCGCCCACCAGGTTCCCTTGTCCGGCCTTGCGGAAAACCCCGAGCATTTGAAGATGCTCGAAGAGTGGATGAGGAGCTATCGGCCTGAAGAACTGTTCGATGCGATGGGTTCGCCTGTGGCAACGGTCCGTGCCACCGCTCCGCTAGGCACGAGGCGAATGGGCGCCAACCCGCACGCCAATGGCGGTCTGCTGCGCCGGTCCCTTGAATTGCCCAGACTGCGAGACCACGGCGTTTCCGTTGAACGGCCCGGCGCGGTCAAGGCCGAGTCAACGCGGGTGATGGGCAAATTCCTGCGCGCCGTGATGGAACTGAACGATGCCGCGAAGAACTTCCGCATCGTCGGCCCGGACGAGACGGCTTCGAACCGGCTTCAGGACGTGTTTGAGGTTACCGAGCGCGCCTGGATGGAAATGATCCTGCCCGAGGATGTTCATCTCGGGCGCGACGGAAGGGTTCTGGAAATTCTCTCGGAGCACACCTGCCAGGGCTGGCTTGAAGGCTACCTGCTGACCGGTCGGCACGGCTTCTTCTCCTGCTACGAGGCGTTCATCCACATCGTCGATTCGATGTTCAACCAGCATGCGAAATGGCTGGATGCATGCCGCGAGATTCCCTGGCGACGGTCGGTGGCATCGCTGAACTACCTGTTGTCGAGCCATGTCTGGCACCAGGAACACAATGGCTTCAGCCATCAGGATCCCGGCTTCATCGATGTCGCCCTCAACAAGAAGGCCGATATCGTGCGCGTCTACCTGCCGCCGGACGCCAACAGTCTGCTCTGCGTGACCGACCATGTGCTGCAGACATGGGACCGCATCAACGTCATCGTGGCCGGCAAGCCGCCGTCATGGCAGTGGCTTTCGATGGACAAGGCGATCGTTCACTGCAAAGCGGGCATCGGCATATGGGACTGGGCTTCAACTGACGGCGGAGCAGAGCCGGACGTGGTCTTGGCCTGCGCCGGCGACGTTCCGACCCTGGAAACGCTGGCGGCCGTCCAGATACTCAGGCACCATGTTCCGCAGCTTCGGATCAGGGTGGTCAACGTGGTCGACCTGATGACGCTGCAACCCAGGGAGCATCACCCGCACGGGCTGTCGGATCGCGACTTCGACGCGTTGTTCACCACCGAAAAACCGGTCATCTTTGCCTACCATGGCTACCCTTGGACGATCCATCGGCTGACCTATCGGCGCACCAACCACGACAATATCCACGTGCGCGGTTACAACGAGGAAGGCACGACGACGACGCCTTTCGACATGACGGTCCTGAACGGCCTGGACAGATATCATCTGGTGCTGAGTGTCCTTGACCGTATCCCTGAGCCGACCGGGGCGCATGTCGGACTGAAACAGATCATGGAAGGCAAACTGATCGAGCACGGAGCCTATATCCGCGCCCATGGGCAGGATATGCCGGAGATCCTCGGCTGGAAGTGGGAGCAGTAGCCGATGGAAATCAGTGCGGCGAACGGATCGGCAGTCGGGGTCCGTTGGCGGGCGCGGCGGACAGACCATGAATGACGCGATTCTTGTCCTTAACGGTGGCTCGTCGAGCCTGAAATTCGCGGTGTTTCAGCAGCGTGACGACCTCCACCTGCTGATGCGCGGCAGCATATCGTCAATCCGGCAACGTCCACGGCTGCACGTCGCTCCGACGGCGCTGTCGTCCGGGATCGATCGGAGCTTGGGCGCAGGGTCGATCGATATCGCCAGCGCATTCGAAGTCGTGGGCTCGTTGCTTGCGGACCGCGGACTCCTGCGCCAGATCGGCAAGGTCGGTCACAGGATCGTCCATGGCGGACAGAGTTTTTCCAAAGCAGCCATCCTTGATGCGGAGACGACGAAGGCCTTGCATCGGCTCGAGCCGCTCGCCCCGATCCACCAGGCCATCAATCTCGAAATCGTCAGCTTGGCAGCTCGGCTTTTGCCTGACGCCCTCCAGGTCGGATGCTTCGACACGGCCTTCCACGCGCAGCGGCCGGAACTTGCCAAGCTCTATGGCTTGCCGCGCGAGTTCTCGGAACGAGGCGTGGTTTCCTACGGCTTTCACGGACTTTCCTACAGCCACATCGCAACGAAACTTCGCGGCCACTACGGCGCGAGCGCCGGCGGCCGGGTGATCGCTGCCCATCTGGGCAGCGGAGCGAGCCTATGTGCTATGAGGACAGGGGCAAGTGTCGCCACCACTATGGGGTTCTCAACGCTTGATGGCCTCATCATGAGCACACGTTGCGGCACGGTCGACCCCGGCGTGATCCTGTACCTGTTACATGATCAAAAGCTGTCATTGGATGAGCTGTCCAACCTTCTCTACGAGGAATCCGGTCTGCTGGGTGTCTCCGGCATCTCGGGCGATATGCAGACACTGCTAGGCTCGAGCGACCCTGCAGCCGCGCGAGCCGTCGATCTCTTCATCTATCGTGTCGGGCGCGAGATCGGGTCGCTTGCCGCGGCCCTTGGAGGTCTCGATACCCTCGTCTTCACCGCGGGCATTGGCGAGCACGCACCTGTGATCCGGCAAAAGATCTGCGAAGCCGCCGAATGGCTTGGCGTTGCGGTCGACAATGATTTGAACCAGAACGACGAAGGATTGGTCAGCAGCCCGCAGTCCCGCGTCGACGTCCTTGTCATTCCCGCAGACGAGGAAGCCGCCGTCGCCAGGGAAATCCTCGACGTCTGAACGAGAGCTTCGCTGCGGTCCTGCATCTGCGCGAGACCGGTCGCTACCGGGGCAGGGGGGTGCCGAGCTTTCGCCGAACCAGGAGAAGTGTCGGGTCGTCGGGGTCAGTGGCAACAGTGAATCCCATGTCGCGCTCAAGCTCGATTGCAGCACGATTCTCACGGCTTTCGATCGACTCGATTGTCTCGAGGCCGATCCCGTCGGCATACCTTGCGATATAGGCAAGCAGTTCCCAGCCGACGCCGAGATTCTTGCGGTCCTGGCGAATGCAGATAGCGACTTCGCCGCGCCGGTCGGCAGCGTCGCTGGCGAGTGTCGCCACTGCGATCAACGCTCCGTCGGTCGAGAACGCCAGAAAGTTATTGATATGCGGATCGTCGGAGCGAGTCATCGCTACCAGCCGTTCATGCGAGACCTCTTTCACTCCGCCGAGAAAGCGGAAGCGCAGATCTTGCGGCGTCACATGGGTGAAGAACTCCGCCAGGGCGGGCTCATCTTCGGGGCGTGCGCGGCGTACATCGAAGCGAAACCCGGTATGCGTGGTAAGCGTGCTAACCATCGTTATATATGGTCTCCGATCCGAGGTTGTGCTGGGGCGCTGTTGTCGTGTCTCTTTCCAACGCGCGCGCCCTCACTCGCTCATGTATTGAAGCGCGTCCTGCTTGACGATTTCTATGCTGCGCAGGTTCAGCAGGCGGATAACGCCCTTGTCCTTCAGCCGGGTGAAGACTCGCGACACGGTCTCGATTGTGAGCCCGAGATAGTCGCCGATATCCACTCGAGACATCGGCAGATCGACCTGCTGCAATCCGCCTTGCCGCTCTGCCATGTCGACCAGGAACGCGGCCACCCGTTCGATGGCATTCTGGCGACCGAGGACCAGGAGGTGTTCCTGCGCCCTGGTCAAACCTTTGAGGGCCAGGGGCAGCAACTGGCGGGAGACATCCGCCCCGGCAGCGAACCGATAGACCCGGATGCCGGTCGCGTTGATTGCTTCGGCGAAGAAATGATGTGTCGTGTCGGCTTCGAAACCGAATGTCTCGCTAGCCAAGTGGAAGGCACTGATCTGCCGGCGGCCGTCGGCAAGGAGGCGATAGATGCGGACGGCGCCGAACTCGACCTGGTAGAGAGCTCCGGCCTTTTCCCCCTGCGCATAGATTTCCGAACCGGCCTGGAAGAAGTTGATGGGCTGCAACGGCACGCTGTCCAGAACTGCCGGCAGGCTCGACTGTGGCACGTGTGGCGGCAGTGAAATTGTGGAGGTCGTGTGAGCGTACATGGCTGCTTCTCCGTGATCCGGCAACAGCAATCGCGCGAATCGGCGGGCAGCGAAATTCGGTTATGTCCCTACGGGAAACTACTTAGTGGGGGCACCCAGACGACATTGCATCCGCCGAGGATGGCATGGGCGCCACCGTTTGCCTCAACGCCAAAAAGACGGACTTTGCGATGCTGGCATGAGGAGAGCTGGCTGCATCGCAATTGCATCATCAAGGTGGTCGGCGCAGGCCGCGGGGGCAGCATTGTTGGGTGTGCTCGAAGCCCGCACCGACCGAGGCGGCAGGGGCCGCCCTGGTTGGCGCTACAGCATATGAGAGAAGCCGGAACCTGCCCGAACGCCGAACTTGGCCTTATGCACATACTTAGGTTCTGCACGCCTAAATGGATTGGAAATATCCACGGTAAGATTTGATTCAACTCAAAGCGCGGGCGCCCCGGAGGTTGTTGAAAGCCCTGTCGCTAAATGATCGGGGCAGGCCGCCATGTATTTTCCGCAATTTCTGGTGGGCATGCTCGTGACGTCGTTTGTCGTGGCGATCTGGACCGGTGAGGAAACAGGTTCGGGTTGGGTTGCACTCGGTTGGGCTGTGCTCACACTGGTCGTCCTGCAAGTTGGATATGTCTTCCTGATCATTCGCTTGATGCTCAACCAGATACCGAAAACGGGAGCGGCGGCCTCGACTTCGGCGAAGCCGACGCCACCGCTCCACGGAGACGGGGTCTTGCTTTAGGCGCGCGAAGCACGAGGGTTCTTGGACCGCATGCGGTCGCATTGACTTTGTTAGCGCCGTCGTTTGACTGGCAGGGCGAGCTTGCAAGGTCCAGATGGAAACGAATGCGCATCGCGATCCTGTCTGACATCCATTCCAACCGCGAGGCGCTCGATGCGGTTCTCGAGGTGGTTGGCGAGCGCGGATGGGACGAGTTGGTATTGCTTGGCGATCTGGTTGGCTACGGGCCCGACCCAGCCTATGCGGTCGAAACGGCTGCGGACCTGGTCGATCGAGGCGCGCTCTGCGTCATGGGAAACCATGACGAAGCGATAGCCTTCAACAAGGGCGGCATGACGGAGAATGCTCGGATCGCGGCCAGTTGGACGCGTGAACGTTTGACCTCGGCGCATGTCGATTTCCTAGCGCGTTTGCCGCTGTCGTTAACGTCGGAAGACCGGCAATATGTTCACGCCAGCGCGGAACGGCCGGGAAAATGGCTATACATCCGCGACGTGGATTCAGCAGAGCGCTGCCTGTCTTCAAGCGTGGCCCGTTTCGTCTTCTGCGGCCACACCCATACCCCGGCCATCTACTACGCGCTGCCAGGTCGCCGGCCGATCTGTTTTCAACCGCTGGCCAATGTGGCTGCGCCGTTATCCGCGGTCGGACGGCTCGTCGTGAACGTCGGAGCGGTCGGCCAGCCTCGCGACGGCAATCCGGCGGCCTGCTTCACTCTCGTCGATACGCAGCGGCACGAGGTCTCCATGATCCGTGTGCCTTACGCCTACGAGGAGACCGCTCGAAAGATTGCTGACTTTGGGTTGCCGGCATGGCTGGGGATGCGATTGAAGATCGGACGATAGGGTGGTTGGAGACGATCTGGTGCAGCGATTTGGGGCAGGGGCAATCATCGATGGTTTCGAACTGGTCGAACGACTGGCGTCCGGCGGCATGGCCTCGCTCTGGCGCGCAAACAGCCCGCAGTTCGATTTCCCGCTGGCGTTGAAAGTCCCTTTCCTGGATCCGGGAGGCGATGTCTCCGTCATACTGGGCTTCGAGGCGGAAGAGTTGATCCTCAGGCGCTTGTCGGGTCCGCATGTACCCCGCTTCGTGGCCTCAGGAAGCCTTTCAGAAATTCCTTTCATAGCCATGGAGTTCGTGACCGGCACAAGCCTGGCGCAGTTGATCAGCAATGCGCCAATGCCAGCTGACGAGGTCGCGAGGGTCGGCTCCGAAATTGCCAAGGCGCTCGCCGCCCTGCATCGCCAGAAAGTGGTGCATCTCGATCTCAAGCCCGAAAATGTCATTCTTGCCGAGCGCGGCGCGGTGCTCCTCGATTTCGGGCTCGCGCGGCATGCAGAGCTTCCCGATCTTCTCGGCGCGGAAAGCTCCGTGCCGATGGGCTCCGCCGCCTACATGGCACCCGAACAAGTACTCGGCGAAAGAGGCGACCCTGCAAGCGATCTTTTTGCGCTTGGCTGCATTCTTTACCAGCTGGCAACAGGCGAAGAACCGTTCGGGCGACCAGCGACTTTCGCCGGAATGAAGCGAAGGCTCTACCACGCCCCCAGGCCACCGCGGGACCTGAACGGAGCCATTCCGCGGTGGTTGGAGGCAATCATACTGCGGTGCATGGAGGTGGACAGGTCCAAGCGATATGTCGACGCCGCTCACGTCCTGTCCGATCTAAGGAACCCCGATCAGGTGGTGGTGGTGAGGCACCTGCCTCGGAGCAAGGGAATTTGGGCCACGATCCTCGGTCTGTTTCGCAAGACGGACGATCGGTCGCTTGTTGGCAAGCCGACGGATTCCAGGCTTCAATCCGGACCGTCGATTGTGTTGGTTGCGGTTGATCTGGCCAATGGGAACGATCCGCTGGCTAAAGAGGTCTTGAACGAAACCGCGCGCGTCCTTGGCTCGCGACAAGATTCCTGGCTGGCCTGTGTGACGGTTCTGAAGACCGAGATTATCGGCGACACCCCCACGGTGGACGAGTCGGGCCGTTCGGAATATTTGAAGCGGCTGGTTGCGCTGAAGGATTGGTCCCGTCCGCTACATCTGCCGGAGGATCGCATCAGCTATCATGTTCTGGAGGCGGTCAGCCCCGCCGATGCGATCCTCAACTACGCTGAGCACAACGACGTCGGGCATATCGTTGTCGGGGCACGGGCGTCTTCCGCCATTCGCCGGCATCTCGGCAGTGTTTCTACCAAGGTGGTAGCACAGGCGCTTTGCTCGGTTTCAGTCGTGCGGCTGAAGGCGATAGAGGAACAAGGGCGTCGGTGAGCCGCTGCGCGCAAGGACCCGCCGGGACGCCGCCTCAGTTTGATAGCAGTCGATTGATTGCCCTTCCCTCTCGACCCGCTCGATGCCCTTGATCATGTAAGCGACAACCGTAGCTAGTAGTAATTCTGCCTGTTTGAATGCGTCCTACGGTGAGACTGCGTCGGGCACGATTTCGACGGCCTTTGTCGTCTCGACGCCGCCCTGTCGAGCGCAACTACAAGGCCGAGGCCAAAGAAGTACGCAGGTCCACGGCGTAGGCATGGAGCCTTGCATAGATACGCTCATGCGCGGGCACCGCTTGGGTGTGCGTGCGCGGGACTTCCGGTCGCCGGCCCGGCGGCGGGCCGGATACCCTCGAGCCTGGTTCGCTTCAGCAGCAGGGCGTTGACGGCCACGAGAGCCGAGCTGCCCGACATTGCCAGCGCCGCAAGCTCGGGGCTCAGCAGGAACGGGTAGAACACGCCGGCCGCAATCGGGAAGGCAATGAGATTGTATCCGACCGCCCACCACAGGTTCTGATGCATCTTGCGTAGCGTGGCGCGCGAGAGCGTCATGGCACCAACCACATCGTAGGGTTCGCTCTTCATCAGCACGATATCGGCGCTTTCGATGGCGACATCAGTGCCTGCACCGATGGCGAACCCGACATCGGCTTGTGTCAGGGCTGGCGCGTCGTTGACGCCATCGCCGACCATGCCGACCTTCAGGCCTTGCCCTTGCAACTCCTTGATCTTCTCAGCTTTCTGCCCAGGCAGCACATCGGCCAGAACGATGTCGATGCCGAGCACATTCGCGATGCGCTTGGCGGTGCCGGCATTGTCGCCGGTGAGCATGGCCACGCGCACACCCTGCTCATGCAGAGTGGCAATCGTTGCAATTGCGGTTGGACGTGGCGTATCGGCGATCGCGATGAGCCCGAGCAGCTTGTCGGAGCGTGCCACATGGATGACAGTGCGGCCTTCGCCCTTGAGCGTCTCTGCCCTTTCGCCAAGTGCCAGAAGATTGATCTCATGCTCGTCCATGAGGCGCCGGTTGCCGAGGAAGACCTGGCCTCCATCAATGGTGGCACCGGCGCCCTTGCCCTCGATGTTCAGAAAGCCAGAAACCTTGGGAAGCTTCAGGTCTCCGGCTCGTTCGACGATGGCGAGGGCCAGCGGATGGTCCGATCCCTGGTCCACTGCGGCTGCGACTTGCAGAACCTCGTCGGAAGAAACGCCGGCGGCGGGGACGATTTCGACGACCTTGGGCTGACCCATAGTGAGCGTGCCGGTCTTGTCGAACACGATCACGTTGAGCTTGGTTGCCTCCTCGAGAGCGGCGGCATTCTTGAACAGGATCCCGTTTGTAGCAGCAAGACCGGTGCCGACCATGACAGCCATAGGCGTTGCGAGGCCGAGCGCATCGGGACAAGCGATGACGAAGACAGTGATAGTCAACGTCATCGCGAAAAGCAGGGGCTGGCCGAGCCACCAGAACCAGACACCGAAGGTCGTAAGCCCGATGACGATCGCAGCGAGCACCAGCCACTGCGAGGCACGATCGGCGAGCAACTGCGCCGGCGCCTTCGAATTCTGGGCTTCTTGGACCAGCTTGACGATCTGGGCAAGGGCAGTGTCGGCACCCACCTTGGTGGAGCGATAGCGCAGCGTCCCGCTCTTGTTGATCGTTGCGCCGATGACCTTGTCCCCGACTTTCTTGCTCACCGGCATCGACTCACCGGTCAGCATCGATTCATCGATCGTCGACGTGCCTTCGATCACCTCGCCGTCGACAGGTAGCTTGTTGCCGGGCCGCAGGACCACGATGTCGCCGAGCACGACGTCCGCGGTCGCAACCTCGACCTCCTTGCCATCGCGGAAAACGGAGGCCATGGGCGGGGCAAGATCAAGCAGGGCTCTGATTGCGGCCGACGCCCCGGCGCGTGCGCGCATCTCGAGCCAGTGGCCGAGCAGGATGAACACGAGAAGGACGCTCGCGGCCTCGTAGAACTGCTGCCCCTCGAAGAAGAAGGTCGTCCCGACGCTGAACAGGTAGCCGGTGCCGACGCTCAGCACCACAAGCACGGCCATGTTGAGGACGCCGTTGCGCAGCGCCCGCCAGGCGGCGACCAGAAAGGGCCAGACAGGATAGAGGATCGCGGCGCTGGCGAGGAAAAACATCGCCAGGGCCTCGCTCATCCCGAAAGGTGGATGCAGCCAGGGCTCACCCAGGCCCATCGGCTCCATGGCGAAGATCGGCAGCGCGAACACCAGGCTGATCAAGAACCGGTTGCGCATGTCCTTGACCATGCCCTGCATGTCCATGCCGGCGCCGTGTCCCATCTCATGGGCCATGGCATCGTGCGGCGCGTTGGCTGCGACCGTCCCCTGGCCAGTTGTGCCCGACCGGATCATGGCGGCGCGCCCCCCACGATCGTGCTCGGCGTCATCGTGCCCGGGGTGTCCGGAGGTGGCCCGCGGATGTCCCAGCGGAATCGTTGTGCCGTCGGGAAAGCAGAGATGCCGGGGCACGGTCTCCCCGCGGCAATGGAAACCGCAAACCTCGATTTCTTTGGCAAGAGTCTCCGGGTTCGTCAGCATTTCATCGAATTCGACGGTTGCGGTGGTCGATCCCGCGTTCATCGCGACGCCGGCGACTCCCGGCAGAGGCACCAGACGTTTTTCGACCGCTGCGAAATCCATCATGCCGACAAGGTCGCGCACTTCTAGATTGACCTTTTTCATCAACAGTCTCCTGTGCTTCCTACCGCACTGCCATCGTTGCCATGCAAGCCCTGGTTCGTCGCGGCCCTCGGAATGTCACAAGCCCGATAGGCAAGGGTCGACATCATGCCGCTCGCCATGCGGTAGAGGCAGTGACAATGGAACGCCCATTTGCCTGTTCTGCCACCGCCGGTGATGCGGCCAGCTGCCCTCAAGGCGCACGGTGCTCGCCGGAGGAACCGAACAGTCTGTCCACATGTGGAAAGAAGGCGGGCACGCGAGCGGCATAACGGTCGTATGCGTCGCCGAACTCCTTTCTTGTTTCACGCTCCTCGATGAAGGAAAGCCGCACATACATGGCGACCAGAATGGGAAACATCGCTAGCGTCAGCAGCGTCGGCCACTGCACGAGGAAGCCCGCCATGACGAGGGCGAAGCCGACATATTGCGGGTGCCGGATGGAGGCATATGGCCCACCCGTTGCGAGCCGATTGTGACGCTGCGCTTCGTAAAGCACCCGCCAGGCAGTCGAGATCAGCATGAATCCGCCGCTGATCAGGAAGAAGCTGAGAACGTGAAAGGGGCCGAAATGCGGATTGAGACGCCAACCGAACATCATCTCCGGCAGGTGACCGGCATCATGCGAGAACCAGTCGATGCCTGGGTATCGTGACTGCAGCCATTCAGAGAGCAGATAGATCGTCAGGGGGAAGCCATACATTTCGGCGAACAGCGCTGCCAGGAAGGCGCTGAATGCACCAAAGGAGCGCCAGTCACGGCCGGTCCGCGGCTTGAAGAAGCTGAATGCGAACAGGATGAAAACCGCCGAGTTGATTATCGCCAGGCCCCAGAGGCCGTAGGCGGGAGATTGCTCGACCATGGTCATGCTCCTTTGTTGCGAGCGGTGCCATCTTGCGTGCCCGGTTCAGTTTTCCTTCTGCCCGCCATGCCCGCGGTGGCCGCCATGCATGAAGACGTGAAGCAGAGGACAGGCGAGCAGCAGCAGAAACGGGAGGACACCGAAGGTGTGGGCCCGGTGTTCGGTGAGAAGGAAAAACGCGGCGATCAGCAGAAAGGCGATCGTAACAAGGCCGGTCTTCGACGTCCAAAATCCGCGCGTTCCTGCCTCGACCTCAGCTTCTGGTTCGGACCCGGTCGGCGGACCGGACATGCGGTGTGTGTCGGGGTTCATGGGTTGGGTTCCTTTGATCGCTAGCGGTTGTCATCGCCCGGCATGGCTGACGAAACGTAGGTTTCGAAGGCGAAAGCGACGAGGCTCAGGGTCCAGATCAGCGCGCAGGCGAGCAGGGGCCATCTGAAGTCGGAGCCAATCGTGAAATTGACCACCGACATCAAGCCGATGGACGACGCTCCTCCGACCACAGCGCCGGCCACCGCGATCGGGTGGCGCGCTCTGAAAGCGGTGATCGCCAGCGCAATCAGGAGAACGCCAGTGGCGAGAGCGTAGCCGCCGAGCACCTGAAAGACATGCGTGAGCCACACCGCGAGACGTGGACCGATGGTCTCAATTTCGGCGGCCGAGAGATGCATGTAGCGGATGTCCTCGGGCAGCAGTGGCGGCCTGAGAATGATGAAATACAGCCCGATGCCGGCGATTGTCGTCCCCGCCAGCGCAAGGGTTGCGGACGACATCGTCCATGGATTGACTGCAGCTTGCATGAGTGGACCTCGACTTGCCTAGCGGCGTCCGGTGGCGAGGACGTTGTAGATCGAGGCGTAAAGGACACCAGCCAGCAGCCCGACGATGCCAAGGCCGAGAACGCCGTAGAGAACACGGCCGGAGCTCATCGGCACCGTCGATCTAATCGGACCAAGGTCGAGCCCGTGCATGAAGGCGCCGAGGAAATCGAGCGTTGCGTCCGGCCAGATGGCGAAGGCCAGAGCACAGAGCATGCTCATCAGGGCCAGCGTCACGCTCAGCGCAATGCCGACGGACAGAATGCTGAGTTTGTTCATTTGTTCCTCCTGTCATTTCGCGTGCTGCTTGAGCCATTTCTGCATCGCGGCGATTTCGGCCTGTTGGGCCGCGATGATCTGATTGGCCCAGACCTTGACCCGATCATCCTTGCCGAAATGCAGGACCGTACGAGCCATATCGATGGCCCCCTGGTGGTGCGGAATCATCGCCTGGACGAAAGCGACATCGGGATCGTCGGACTGGATGCCCTGCATCATCGGCCTGTCCATCCGCTTCATGGCCTCAATATAGGCCTTGGAGGACTCGGGCATGTTGGCAGTGTCCATCGGCATGTTCATCATGCCGCCCTGCATCATGCCACCCTGGCCGCCCTGCATCATGTCGCCCTGGCCGCCCCGCATCATGCCGCCCTGGTCGCCTTGCATCATGCCGCCCTGCATCATCTGCTGCATCATGGGCATCATTTTCTGCATCATGGGCATCATCTTCTGCATCGTGGACATCATCGTCGTGCATTGCTCGGGCAATCCGCCCGGCATCGCACCCGGGGCCGGTGCCACTGTCTCGGCTTGTGGTGCCTCGGGCGCCGGATGATGCGGATCGGTCTGGGCAAAAGCCGCGCCCGACAGAGTTGCGAATGCGGCAAGCGTGATCAATCGATGGTGGGTTTTCATGACTGGTTCCTTGTCGTTGGTGTGAACCTGCAGGCGAACTTTGAACGGGTGCTCAAGGCAGCCAGATCGCCGCTGCTGGTTATGTTCTAGCGGATCGTTCGCGCGTTATGGGGCCCCGACAGACACTGCTGGATTCAACAGTTACTAGGGTTGCGACGGCGCGATATCAGGCCAAGTCCTGGGGAGGATGCAGGAGGGCCTCGGGGTCGATACCCGTTGCCAGGAACAGCCTTCCTGCCATAAAGCGGATGGCAACCGGCGCATAGTCAAGGACGCCGGGGTCACTGGCGGAAATGCCCGCAGTACAACAGCCGAAGCCGGTCGCGTGCATGCAATCCGAGCAGTCATCACATGGGGCGCGGTGATTTTCCTGGTCTGTGGAAGCGACGGGACCCATCACCCTGTGCGAGGCGCTCGCTGCGAGTGTCGCAACGCTAGCAGTGACACCGGCAACAGAGCCCGTTGCAGAAGCCTGCCCGATGACACCGCCTGCGATCAGGAGAATCACGGACAGCAGTAACTGAAGCTGAGCCAACGCGATTTTCATACATTTAATGTAGCCCAAACCGGCATCGCCACTTTGACGCAAATCAATGCCGCGGCTCCGAGAGAGCGCTTAGTTTGAGGTCTTTCACCCGAGAAACCCGGGATGAACCGGAGGTGAGATATGCCAGCAATGTCCCGCTCCACCGAAACTATCGTCGGAATAGAATCCGCGGCCGAGACCTTGTTTGCCTATCTTGATGACCACAGGCATCTGGGTGCCCATATGAGCACCTCGTCATGGATGATGCTCGGTTCGAAAATGGACTACGAATTCGATGCAGGCGAAGCCCGCTTGATCGGCTCCAAGTTCGGATTCCATGGAAAGATACTTGGAATTGCGCTGTCCGCCGAACAGGTGGTTACAATCCGGACGCCGCCCAAACTGAAGGTTTGGGAGACCATCGGAGCGCCAAATCTTTGGGTGATCGGCCGCTATCGCATGGGTTTCGAAATAGTGCCCGAGGCGAGAGGGTCCCGGCTTCGAGTCTTCATCGAATACGACCTGCCGGAAGCGGCACCGTCCCGTTGGCTTGGCCTGATCTTTGCGAATGCATACGCGCGCTGGTGTACTGGCCGGATGGCGAAAGACGCAGCCCGTTATTTCGCGACGGCGGGGGCTCAGGCAGTCCCTTCGACAGGCTGAGCGAGACGAGCGGCGGCTTCGAACCGTGTGCCGCGCTCTCCTCTGACGATTTCGCTGGCATCATCGAGCTTGCCGATCGCTGCAGGTTTGCCCGTTGCATCAGCGAACTCGACTGCGGCGCTGACCTTCGGCCCCATGGAGCCGGCCGCAAAATCCCGCCCGGATATCTCGGTCGTTGCAACCCGACGGAGCGCGCGGGCGGTGGCGGTGCCGTAGCCAGCATAGACCGCATCGACATCGGTCAGCATCAGCAGCATGTCGGCCTTCAACTGGCGCGCGAGAAGTGAACTCGCCAAATCCTTGTCGATAACGGCTTCTACACCGCACAGGCTGCCGTCGTCCCGCGCTATCACCGGGACTCCGCCGCCGCCCGTGCAAATGACGATGACGCCGCGTTCGACGAGAAACGAAATCACGGAGGCTTCAAGAATCTCCAGCGGCCTGGGCGAGGGCACGACCCGGCGCCACTTATCGACATCGGGCGCGATCTGCCAGCCGCGTTCGTTGGCAAGCCTATGTGCGGTGTCCTCGTCATAGACCGGGCCGATCGGCTTCGTCGGGTGAGCGAAAGCCGGATCGTACGGGTCGACTTTCACCTGCGTCAGCAGGGTCGCGAACAGCCTTTCCTTTAGGAGGTTGCCGAGTTCCTGCTCAATCACATAGCCGATCATGCCGGCGCTTTCAGCGCCAAGGACGTCGAGTGGGAATGCGCCGCCGTCCGGAACGGCCGCCGCCTGCAGGGCAAGCAGGCCCACCTGCGGGCCGTTGCCATGCGTGACTACAATCGAGTGCCCTTCGCCGACGAGTGCCCCGAGTACAGATGAGGCGCGCTTGATGTTGGCGCGCTGGTTCTCGGCGGTCATCGGTTCGCCGCGGCGCAGCAGCGCGTTGCCTCCGAGTGCAACGACAATCAGCATCTCAGTTGCCGATCGTGGCGACGAGCAGGGCCTTGATCGTATGCATGCGGTTTTCGGCCTGGTCGAAGACGATCGATACGCCCGATTCAAACACCTCGTCAGTGACCTCCATGCAGTCGATGCCATACTCCTTCGCGATGAACGCGCCGATCTCGGTGTCGGTGTCGTGGAATGCCGGCAGGCAGTGCATGAACTTGACATGAGGGTTGCCGGCGGCAGCCATCACTTCGCTCGTGACCCGATAGGGGGTCAAAAGGCGGATACGCTCGGCCCAGCCCGATTTGTCCTCACCCATCGACATCCACACGTCGGTGTAGACAAAGTCGGCGTCCTGGACGCAGCCCGTCACGTCTTCGTCCAGCCTGAAGCGGCCGCCGCTTTGTGCTGCAAGGTCTCTGACATGGGCGCAGAATTCCTCGTCCGGCCAAAGTTCCCTTGGCGAGGCAATGCGCATGTCGATGCCGACCTTGGCTGCGCCCAGTGCCAGCGATAGCGCGACATTGTCACGCCCTTCGCCGACGAAGGTGACGGTCATGTCCGAAAGGTGCTTGTGCGTGAACTCGCGCATGGTCATGAAATCGGCGAGGATCTGTGTCGGATGCGCTTCGTCGGTAAGGCCGTTGTAGACAGGCACGCCGGCGTGCGCGGCAAGCAGTTCGGCCTGGTGCTGGCCAAAACCGCGATACTCGATCGCATCGTACATGCGGCCGAGTACGCGCGCTGTATCCTTCATGGATTCCTTGTGGCCGATATGGCTGCCGGTGGGGCCGAAATAGGTGACGTGGGCGCCCTGATCATAGGCTGCCACCTCGAATCCGGTTCGGGTGCGCGTCGAATCCTTCTCGAAGATCAGCGCGATGTTCTTTCTGACAAGACGCGGTACCTCGTGTCCGGCGAGCTTGGCCGCCTTGAGATCGGCGGCCAGCTTCAGAAGAAAGCGGATCTCGTCGGCCGTGAGATCGTCTAGCGTGAGCACCGAGCGGCCGTGAAGGTTGATCGACATCGGGAATTCCTTTCCGGTCACATCGGATCGCGGGCAATCGGGCAGGTCATGCAGTGGCCGCCGCCCCGACCACGGCTGAGTTCGGCACCTTCGACCGTTATCACTTCAATCCCGGCGCGGCGCAGAAGCGTGTTGGTATAGACATTGCGGTCGTAGCCAATGACCACGCCGGGCTCGACCGCAACGACGTTGTTGCCGTCATCCCATTGTTCGCGCTCGGCCTCGTAGCGGTCGCCACCGGTGGCGATGATGCGCAGCGACTTCAGTCCAAGCGCTTCTGCAACCACCGCCGTGAACGGTTCCGTCTCATCCGTGACCTCGACGGCCGCGTCTCCATCACCCGGTCGCAGCGAGAAGGTTCGCAAGCGGTCGACCACCGGCGGGTACATGGTCACCAGGTCGCGATCGCAGAAGGTGAAGACGGTGTCGAGATGCATGAAACTGCGGTCCCGCGGCATCAGGGCGGCAATGATGCGTGTCGCTTCACCGGCCGCGAACAGACTGCGTGCGAGGTCGCCCACTGCCTGCGGCGTCGTGCGTTCTCCCATTCCGACAAGCACCGTTCCGCCGCCGATCGGCATCACGTCCCCACCTTCCAGACTGGTGCCTGTTCCCAAACCTGGCGACACGAAAGGGAGGCCGCTGTCGCGAAAGCGGGGATGGAAGCGATACACTGCTTCCACGTTGGCCGCCTCCGGTCGCCTCGCCGGCCAGTACATGGCGTTGACCGAAACTGATCCGTAGATCCAGCAGGAACTGTCGCGCGTGAAAAGCTGGTTCGGCAGCGGCGGAAGCACGAAGTCCTGGGGAGCAAGTGTCCTTCCGGTCAGTCCCTTCGGCTGGAAAGGAAGCTCGGCGCGGGCGATGCCGCCGACTAGATAGGACGCCAGCTGCTCCGATGGCATGTCGTTTAGCCATCCACGCAACTCGTTGACCATATCCAGTCCGACGACACCGGGATGGACCCGGCGATCGAGAAGCCAGTCGCGCGCCTTGCTGATGTTCATGGTCTCCGCAAGGAGCTCTCCAAAGGAGTGCACCACCACGCCGCGTTCGCGCAACGCATCGACGAAGACGTCATGTTCCTGGCGTGCCCGCTTGACCCACAATACGTCGTCGAACAGCAGCGCCTTGCAGTTCTCGGGCGTGAGCCTGCGCAGGCTGAGGTCCGGTCGATGGACCATCACCTCGCGCAGGCGGCCGACTTCGGAATGGACTCCCAAGCTTGTCATCGTGCGTCCTTCAGAGCGGGCTGATAGCGCCGGTCCACATCTCGTAGACGGCCAGGATGGCGACAGCGACGAGGGCTGCAGCGACGGCAGCTTCCACAGGATGGAAGATACGCTGGTTGGTTTCGCGGCGTGCCCAGACGTAAAAAATGATGCCGGGCGCATAGAGGATCGCGCACATGAACAGATATGCCGGTCCTGCCGCATAGACGAGCCACAGGCCGTACACCGTCGCCAATATGCCAGCGAAAAGGGGACCAGCGCGTTGCTCGCCATTCTCATAACTCTCTCCGGTCAATGCGAGCTTGGCCGCGTAGGCCCCGGAGAAGATGTAAGGTACGAGGATGGCTGCCGACGCGATATAGAACAGTGCCTGGTAGGTGCTCTGTGCGAACAGCGTGATAACCAGGAACACCTGCACGAGCAGGTTGGTGATCAGGAGCGAGGTCGACGGCACGCCTCGCTCGCTCTCCTGGCCGAAGAACTTCGGCATCGTGCCGTCTTTGCCGGCAACGTGCGGAATTTCCGCGGCAAGCAGCGTCCAACTCAGGAACGCGCCGACCACGGACACAACAAGCGCGATGTTGATGAGGATGGCGCCCCACGGTCCGACAACCGCCTCTAGGACACCTGCCATGGAGGGGTTCTTCAGCGCGGCGAGCTCAGGCTGGTTGAGGATGCCGAGCGACAGCAGCGAAACCAGAGCGTAGAGAGCGAGGCAGGTGAAGAATCCGAGAACAGTCGCCTTCGCGATGTCGCTGCGGCGTTCCGCACGGGCTGAAAATACGCTTGCTCCCTCGATGCCGATGAAGACCCACAGCGTCACCAGCATCGTGCTCTTCACCTGTGCGGCAATCGAGCCGAGACTGGCGTTGCCCAGCCCGCTGAAGTCGAGAGACCAGACCTGAAGCTTGAAAGCCACAGCGACGATCCCGACAAACAGCACCACGGGAGCAATCTTCGCCACCGTGACGACCGAGTTGACGACTGCTGCCTGACGGATGCCGGCCAGAACCAGGGCGTGGATCAGCCACAACAGGACCGACGCGCCTAGCACCGCCTGCCAGGTGTTTCCGTCGCCGAACGCTGGAAAGAAATAGGACAGCGCGCTGAACACGATCACCGCGTAGGAGACATTGCCGACCCAGGCGCTGATCCAGTAGCCCCAGGCGCTGGTGAAGCCGATGAAGGGACCGAAGCCGGCCTTGGCGTAGGCGTAGGGGCCTGCGTCGAGTTGGGGTCGCCTTACCGCGAGCGACTGATAGACGAAAACAAGCGCCAGCATCCCGACCGCGGTGATCGCCCAGCCAATCAGGATCGCAAGAGGGCCGGCGCCGGCCGCCATGTTCTGCGGCAGGCTGAACACGCCGGAGCCCACCATGGAGCCGATTACCAATGCGGTCAGGGAACCAAGTCGAAGCTTGGCAGATGTCGTTGACGTGAGTTTTCGGATCGGGATATCGATTCCAGCCGTAGCCATGATGCTCTCCCCAATTTGAAACTTTGATGGGGGATATTGAACAGGAAACAGGTCGGCGGCCTTGACGTGGGTCAAGTAGCAAATGGTGGGCTCGCGGCCGTAAAGCCCAACCGACGGGCATTATCTGACGATCCGTCACGGCACCGATCTGCACCCTCAACTGGCTGGCAGTTGCACCGGCGCCGCTAATGAGTCGCACCGATCAGTTTGATTTGGCGCAAGGACGGCGGGGGACTCCGCGAACAGGATGACAATCAGGACGTAGAGCGCTTTCTGCTGCCGTCCTGAAGGAGGTTCGCCATGAAAACCATATTGAAGAGAATAGCGCTCGGCCTGGCTGCTGCAATGCTGATGGTCGGCGCTCCCGGTGCCCAGGCTGCGACGCTTGTCCAGATTTCGCTGTGGGACAAGGGCGCCGACGTGCAGATGCCGACGGGGATCGCCTATGCAGCGCCAGGGCTCGATCTCACCAAGGCGACCATGGGGATCAAGGCTTCGCCGAGTGCGGTGAAGGCCGGAGAGGTCACATTCAAGGTGACCAACGACTCTAAAGACACCGTCCACGAAATGATAGTGATGTACCTCGCCGATCCCGGCAAGCCGCTTCCTTACCTCGAGGCCGAAAACAGGGTCGACGAAGACAGGGCCGGTGACAAGGGTGAGGTTTCTGAGCTCGATCCCGGCAAATCAGGCACATTGACCGTCGAACTGAAGGCAGGAAAATACCTGCTTATCTGCAACGTGCCTGGTCACTATGGTGCTGGTATGTGGGCCGAATTCACCGTCGATCAATAGGCCCTGAAGAAACGGCCCCTATTAGGGTGCCTGAAATGTCCCGGTTTGCGGATCGCCATGCTATAGCCCTCGCTCCCCTAGCTTGCGCATCTGCCGGATCCACCTTGCTCTGGTCCTGTCGCTGGCGCCCGCGACCATCCCGAACAGGGTCTCCCGCACCGGTCTGATGCCGACAAAATGCAGGATGCTTCGCCGCATGCCGGCGATGCCGTGGCTAAAGAACCAAAGCCGGTAGAGAACGGATGGCATGCCCATCGTTGCCACCACGCGAGCGGAACGACCACGAAGCAACGTCCTGGCAAAGCCGCCGCCCTTGTCCGGGTAGGCAAAGGCGGTTCCCGGGCGCATGACCTGTTCCAGAAATGCCTTGAGCAAAGCCGGCATGGTCCCGAGCCAAAGTGGAAAGACAAAGACGATGTGCTCTGCCCAGACGATCGCTTCGGCGGCATGCTTGAGGCTGTCGGGGACGGCGCCGTGTTCGAATTCCTGCATCGTCCGCAGCATTGGAAAATCAATTGCCGCGATATCGATCCGGCGGACGCTGTGCTGTGCCTGCTCCGCACCCTCGGCGTAGGCCTGCGCAAGGGAGCGACAGAGCCGGTCGGGGGATGGGTCGGGATGACCGACCACAATGAGGATGCGACGCGACATGGCCTGCACCTGGGGAGCCTGGCGTGGCGGTGTTACGGCCGCTCGACCCTTGCCACCTGGTAGGTGTGCATGGCTCCGTTGCGTTCGATCGAAACATATTCGCCTGTCACGAAGCGTTCGTCGCCAAGATGAAAACCGATCTCGTCATCGCGATCGCCTTCGGCATAGTCGAAATACCATTGCCCGCCCGGCTTGCGCTGGAGGCGACCGATCAAGTCGTCCTCGCCAGTGCGAAAACGGCGCACGCGGCAGGCGGCCCGGTGTGATTTCCATTCTTCCGCGTCAATCCTGCCTTCGCCGGTCAAGGGAGCAAGTACATCATAGCCTTCCTCGCGATCCCCTTCCGGGTGACCCTTCTCGCGAGCAAGCAGCAACCGCACATGGCGGAATTTCGGGGTGAGGTCCTGCAAATTGGTCATGGCGAACTCCTTTGAGGTGATCCATATCGTAGCGACGCGGTATGGCCTTGATCCGTGTCAAAGGAGAGTTGCAGCTCCCGTCAAAGCAGAAGCACGGTGAAATAGCCCGCCGCCGCGGCGACCAGCGTGATGCCAGCCAGAGGCAGCCAGAACCTCACTGGACCAGCAAATGCCGCCAGCGACAAGCGGCCGATCGCGTTTGCAGCGAGTGCTGCCAGCACCACCAGGCCGACTGCTTCAACGGAGACCGAACGCTTCACCAAACGCAATGCGCTCAGCACTGAAACGTCGACATCGAACATGCCCGCAAGCGCTGAGCTCGCCAGCAAGCCGTGTCCGCCGAACCGAGCTGCCAACGCGGCGCTTGCGGTCGAAACGATCGCGAAAAGCATGGCAAACAGCAGCAGCGGGCCCAGCTCAAATGGATTGCGTGCCGGGGTGCCCTTTTCTGGATCCTGGTCATGGTTGGCCAGCAAGAATATTCCGCATAGGGCGAAGGCAAGCGACGCGGCAAGGGCCGGCATGCCGACCGTGGCCAATACGCTTGGCTCGATGGCCAGAACCACAGTGCAAACGCGCAAAATCGAAACCATCGCGGCAAGCGAAGCCGCGCCCGCGAGCGGCAGAGGATTGGCGGCGGAAGCGGCACTGCGAGCAAGCGTCATGGTCACCGCGGTGGAGGAGACGACCGCACCGGCGAGCGAACTGACGAGCAGGCCGCGCGTACCACCGAGGACGCGGACGGCCACATAGCCGGCGAAGGATATCGAGGCCATCAGCACTGTTAGGAACCAGACCTCCCAAGGGTTGAACCCACCCCATGGGTCCATCGTGCGATTTGGCAGCAGGGGCAGAACGATCGCGGTCATCACCGCAAGCATCAAGGCCGAACGAAGCTCAAGCCAGGTCAGTCGCCGCAAGAGGCCGTGCAGGATTTCGCGACTGGCAAGGACGGCCGCGAGGGCTGCACCGCCGGCAGCCGCGGCCCGGTAGTCTCCGGCGACCGAAAGCGCACCGAGCGCAAAGACGCCGAGGCCGGCGATGACGCTGGTAACGCTGAAATCCTCGTCATGGACCGCCTCGCGCGCCTTGTACCAGGCGAAGATTGCCGCAAAGGCGATGAAACCACCGACCAGAACGGATACAGCGCCAAGCGCGTTGGCCAACGCTGTCACAATGCCGCCGAGCAGGCCCGATATGCCGAACGTCCGAATGCCGGCCGTCCGGCTGCGATCGGGTGCATCGCGCTCCCGCCAGCCGCGCTCCAATCCGACGAGCAGACCTATTGCCAAGGCGAGTCCGAGTCGGGCTATGAGCGTATCCATGAGGTTGCGGCTCTCAGGCTGTGGCCATCGGCAGGTGGTCGCGAACCCACCTGACGATTTGCCCCGCACTCATCGCGCCGGAGACGCGCGCAGCCTCTTGCCCGCCATGGAACAGGATCATGGTCGGGATGCCACGGATACCGAGTCTGGCAGCGACGGCTTGTTCCCTGTCCGAATTCAGCTTGATCAGCCGAACATGCGGCTCTAGCTCCTGCGCTGCCGCTTCATAGGCCGGTGCCATGACCTTGCACGGACCGCACCAGGGTGCCCAGATATCGACGACAACGGGAAGGTTGCTTCGCGTGACCTGTCGGTCAAAAATCTGGGCATCGACGTCTTCCGGGTGACCAGAAAACAGCCTGTTCCCGCACTTTCCGCATTTCGCAGCCTTGGCATTGCGGACTGCCGGCAGGCGATTGACCCCGCCGCATTTGCTGCAAACCACCAAATTCTGCTGCGTCATGGTGCTATCCATCCATCCGCTTCATATCATCGGTCATCGGCGTCCGAGATGTCCATTGCCAAGGGCGCGTAGCGCATTCAGGATAACCGCCACGTCGATCCCCTCTTGCAGCAGTGCTCCGGCAACCGGGGTGATCTGTCCCATGGCTGCCGCTGCCATTGCCATGCCCGAAAGCGCCAGCCCGACGATGATGCTTTGCAGGGCAATCGTCCGCGTACGCCGGGCAATCCCGACAGCTTCGGCGACTGGCTGCAGCCTGTCGGTCAAAACGACAACGTCTGCGGCTGCGGAAGAGGCGGTAGCGCCGCGGGCGCCCAAGGCGATGCCGACCGTTGCGGCGGCAAGGGCAGGGGCATCGTTGATGCCGTCGCCCACCATCATTGTCGGTGCCAGGGCTTTCTCGGCTTCGACCGTCGCAACCTTGCTCGCCGGAGTAGCATCGGCGATGACGGCATCGAGGCCGAGCAATGTGGACACCCGCTCTGCCGCCGCGCCGTCATCGCCGGTGAGCATGACCATACGCTCGATGCCAGCCGAGCGGAGGGTGCCGACCGCATCGTGAGCATCCGCACGTAGGGAATCTCCGAAGGTGAATATGCCGGCAAGGCGCCCGTCGAGCGCCACGAAGACCCTGAGCACGGGCTCGTTCCGATATCGCTCCTCACCAGACAGCGTCCAGCGGGGCAGTGGTCCGCCGGAGAGCACCAGCATTCGCGATCCTGCGAGGACCGATACATTGCCAACCTGGCCTTTCAGGCCCGCTCCGCGATATTCGTGGACGCCATGCGGATGTGAAAGCATCAGGTGTCTGCTGCGGGCCGCGCGGACAATCGAGTCGGCGAGCACATGGTGCGAGGCCTGCTCCAACGATGCCAACGACTGCAGCAGCTGGTCAGCTTCGTCGCCAGGTGCAACGTCGATCTCGACGAGCTCGGCGCCACCGATGGTCAAGGTGCCGGTCTTGTCGAAAATCCCGGTGCGCGCCTGCGCGAGGGCTTCCAAGGCCGCACTGCCTTTCATCAGGATGCCGGCACGCGCGGCGCGCGAAACGCCGCCGATAAAGGCGACAGGGGCAGCAAGGATGAGCGGACAAGGCGTGGCGACGACGAGAACCGCAAGGGCTCTGATCGGATCGCCGGAAGCATACCATGCGGCGCCTGAGACCAGCAAAGTGGCTGGCAACAGGAACAGGGCAAAGCGGTCGGCCATGCGGATGAACGGAGCTTTCGCAGTCTGCGCCGCGGCGACCATACGCACGATCGCCGCATAGGTACTCTGTTCAGCCAGGGCGGAAGCCCCCATGCTGAAGGGCTCGCCGGCATTGAGGGTGCCGCTGCGCAGCGCGTCGCCGGCGCTTCGCCGTACCGGCAGTGGCTCTCCTGTTACCGCCGACTCGTCAAGAGACGCCGACGCATCGAGCAGGACGCCATCGACAGGCAGCAATTCGCCGGCACGCACCAGGAGCTCGTCGCCGACCGCAACCTCGTCCACGGAAATCGCATCCGTCCCCTGCGCTGACTTTCGATGCGCGACGCGCGGCGCCCGGTCGGTCAGCGCCTTAAGGTTCCGTTCGGCCCGGCCGCGGGCAAAATCCTCGAGCACTGTGCCGCCAGCATACATTATCGCCACCACAACTGCGGCCAAGGGCTGGTCCAGGAGCAGTGCCGCGGACATTGAGACCAGCGCGATCGCATCGACACCGAATCGGCCGATCCAGAAGTCGCGCAAGATGGAAATGGCGAGAGCCACCACCACGGGCAAGGTCGCCACCGTCCAGACCGTGCCTGCCTCGATGGAACCAAAGCCGAATTGCCTGATCCATAACCCTATGGCCAGGCCCAGGATGGCGATAACCAGCAATGCGCGTCGCAGGGCGGACTCGTACATGCGATGCTTTCCGATTGGATCGATGCTCGCCCGATTTTCGCAAGCGCTGACGGTCGCGTCGAACTCGCGCAACAGTTATCGCGATAACCGCAGGAGGCTTTTGATCCAACGCAATGAACGGGCAAGATCGACTGGCGACTATCGGCACGAACGGGAGGAACAGAGGTGACGATCCGAAATCTCGAGCATGCGCCACAGCGGTGGTCTTTACCACAGGGCTGACCCGCGAAAACGAGGTGAACTGAGGTGGAGCATCCAACATCAACGCTGCCCGCTGAACCACTGCGAAGGCGAACGAGCTTCCTGCGAACATTGGGACCGGGACTGATCACGGGTGCTGCGGACGATGACCCCAGCGGCATTGCGACCTACAGCCAAGTAGGCGCGCAATTTGGCTATACACTCGGCTGGACAATTCCGTTCAGCTACCCGCTGTTGGTCGCGATCCAGGGGATTAGCGCAGGTATCGGCGCCGTGACCGGCCAGGGCATCGCCCAGAATCTGCGGCGACATTATCCGCCTTGGGTGATCCGTTTTGCCGTTCTCCTGCTGCTCGTCGCCAACTTTATCAACATTGGCGCCGATCTGGCGGCAATGGGGGCTGCTTTGCGGCTGCTTGCCGGCGGGTCTCAGCTCTTCCATGCGATCGTCTTCGGATTGCTTTGTGCTGGCCTCGAGATCCTCGTCAGTTACAGGCGCTATGTGATGGTCCTGAAGTGGCTGACCCTCTCGCTGTTTGCCTATGTCGCCGTGGTGCTGGCGGTGGACGTACCGTGGGCAGCCGCCCTGCGCGATGTAGCCATTCCGCAATTTGTCTTCGACAGCGACCACGCCATGGCGCTTGTGGCCGTTCTAGGTACGACGATCAGCCCGTATCTCTTCTTCTGGCAAGCCGGCGAGGAAGTGGAGGAACTGCATCGTCGTCATCTTGCACGACTGGGCACTCATCCGCGTGCGGCAGGTACCGAGCTTGCCCGCATTCGAACAGATACGCTTTTCGGCATGGGCTTTTCCCATCTCATCGCCCTCTTCGTCATCATAGCCACCGCAGCCACACTGCACGCCAACGGCATTACGCAAATCGAGACTTCCGCGCAGGCGGCCGAGGCGCTTCGGCCGATCGCTGGCGAGTTCACCTTCGCGGTTTTCGCGGTTGGCATCATCGGCACCGGCATGCTGGCCGTCCCGGTGCTCGCCGGCTCGGCCGCTTACGCCGTCGCGGAGATGTTCCGCTGGCCTGAAGGACTGGATCGGCGACCCCGCGAAGCCAAGGCTTTCTATGCAACCATCGCCGCAGCGACCCTCGGCGGTGTCGCTCTCAGCTTCACCGCGCTCGATCCGATCCGCGCGCTCTACTGGAGCGCGGTCATCAATGGGATACTCGCAGTTCCGCTCATGGCAATCATGGTCATGATGGCCAGCAGCCCGCGGATCATGGGGAGGCTGACGGCCCCCCTGTGGATGGTGCTGGTGGCAGGACTAGCGGTGCTGGTCATGGCGCTCGCGACGATCGGGTTCTTCGTGCTGTAAGCACCCAAGTCGCTGGAAACGGGGGCGTCAGGCGGGAAGGAAGGTTCCATGGTGCGTCCAGCCGCTGCGCCTTTCGGCGCTTTCCAGCCGCTTGAAGTCACAGCGATGCCAGGACTGCTTCCACCGGACGGCGTGGCGAGAACGGTAAGGTGGGCCCGTAGCCGAAGCGCATCACGATGTCTGGCCTGCGTCCGGGCATCCCGACAAGGCCCGCGAGCTGTGGCCGCAGGGCAGCGATTTCGACGGGCTGATTGACGAAGGCGTGCTTGAGGCCGAGCGCCGTCGCTTGCAATGCGAAGCGTTGGCAGGCGCGTCCAGCGCGAATCCAGTGATCCTTATCATCGCGCTCAGACACGAAGATCGCGAGCCCCGCCGAAGAGCGCAACTGGCGAGCGTATTTGTCGTTCTCGGTCGCAACGCGGAAGAGCAGATCGAACATGAAGCCGCCGAGCCAAGCCGGTGCCGTCGGATTGCCGCTCGCCGCGCTGAAGAGACCGTCGCCGGCTTCGAGCGCCTGGCGGGGATTGAAGCGCAGCCAGTCCTTCAGCTCGTGCACGAAGGCGGGATCGTCCAGCTGTGCGGTGTTGCCGGCGACGACCAGGTCGAGCACCCGCTCAACCTGCTGCCGGTCGGTTAACAGGATCAAATCGACGCCCGAGACGCGAGCGGCGGCTGCGAGGGCCTCAAGATCGGCAGTGGCAACCAAACGCCCGTCGTAATCCGCGCGCGTCGACTGGCGCACGGGGATCGCCTCGAATAGAGCAGTGCGTCTAGCGAGCCCCGCGCCAAGCTCCAAGACCACCGAACCATCGCCGGTCGGATCGAATCGCAGCTGGCCGCCGCGACCTCCCGCGGCGGCGGCGAGAGCGAGGTTTTCAGCGGCGCAGCCGAGGCTGGCGAAGAGATGATGGTCATCGGGGTCCACCACGGGCGTGCGCCGCGCAAAATCCGGATTGATCGCAATGCGGCCTTCTGCAACACCGAAGTGCCAGGGCTGGGTGTTGTGGCCATTCGCGGCCAACGTCGCAAAGCGGACGAAGTCTATGAGTTCCGGATGTTCGGGGAGTTTCGCGCGCGCCACGGCAACCGCAGCAGCGTAGTCCGTCATCGAGCCGGTGGTCGAGAAGCTGAACGCCGCCCCGCCGGTTCCAGCAAGCGCCAAGGAAGCGCCTCCGATCATAAGTTGCCGTCTTTTCATCGTTTCGCCTGCTGCTCTCAAAACCGACCGGTCAAATGCGGAGGTTTTGCCATGCGGGGGCATTGATGTGGGTCAAAATGCATAAACGCGAAGCCGGGTCTTCGCCGATCCCGGTCTCGCTCGATCAACGGGCGAGCGCTATGCCATCAGGTTTAAGCGTGCCGCCCCACGTAGATGCGGCCCGTTCTGTTGCGGTCATGTGGTGAAGCTCAGGGACTGCGCCGCCTCTGGAAAACGATTAGTCGTCGTCGTCCAATGGGAAGAAGTGGACCGCCTTTAGCGTGATCGGGATGTCATAGCCCTCGATCAGTACCGTGGCCCACTGGTCCCCTAGATCATCCTGCCAGGTGTCGGTGACGCGGCACCTCACGGCCAGATCCATGCCAACCTCGACCTTGTCCGTTCTGTTCGCCATCACTTTATCCTTTCAGCAGCTCGTAGACGGCTCTCACTAGACCCTATGCTTCCCGATCTCGCGGGCTTTGATTTTGGTCAACCATGAAAGGTTTCCCGTTTGCGCTGCATCAATGAAAGGAGGCGGCGGCCGGCGGATTGTTGGTGGACGCAACCAGAATTGCTGTCGCCAAAGGTAAGGAGAATGCGCTGTGGTGAAGATGATGAAAGCCGCCGTGGTCCGTGAATTCGGCAGGCCGCTATCGATCGAACAGGTACCGGTTCCAGTGCCTGGGCCGGGCGAAATCCTCGTCAAAGTGATCGCGTGCGGCGTCTGCCACACCGATCTGCATGCCGTAGATGGCGACTGGCCGGTGAAGCCCGTGCCGCCGTTCATTCCCGGGCATGAAGTTGCCGGCGTAGTTGCGGCCCTTGGCCCCGGCGTGACGGACTTCAAGGAAGGCGATCCGGTCGGCGTAGCCTGGCTGCACGATGCCTGCATGCGTTGCGAATACTGCGAGACCGGTTGGGAGACGCTGTGCGAACACCAGCACGACACCGGTTATAGCTGTGACGGGGGCTTCGCTGAGTATGTCATTGCGGCGGCGCCCTTTGCCGCTCGCTTGCCAACTGGCGTCGATTTCGCGCAGATAGCACCGATCCTGTGCGCCGGCGTGACCACATACAAGGGTCTGAAGGAAACAGAGGCGCGGCCGGGCGAGTGGGTGGCTATATCCGGCGTCGGTGGTCTTGGTCACGTGGCAATCCAGTATGCCAAGGCGATGGGGCTAAAGATCGTTGCCTTGGATGTCGCACCCGAAAAGCTCTGTCTGGCCAAGGCCGCTGGGGCAGATCTTGCCTTTGACGCGCGCTCGCCGGATGTGGTGGCCAGCGTCATCAAGGGTACCGGGGGCGGCGCACACGGGATTCTCGTTACTGCGGTTTCGGCGCCTGCCTTCAGCCAGGCACTGCATATGGTTCGCCGCAAGGGTACGATCTGTCTGGTCGGTCTGCCGCCCGGCGAATTTCCGACACCGATCTTCGACGTCGTGTTGAAGCGCATTACGGTGCGGGGCTCGATCGTGGGAACCAGGCGCGACCTTGATGAAGCCATCGCATTTGCCGCCGACGGCAAGGTAAGGGCTGAAATCACCAAGGCGCGCCTTGAAGACATCAACACAATATTCGCCGACCTCAGGGGCGGTCGAATTCAGGGACGGATGGTGCTCGATTTTTCCGAGCCCGTTCGCAAGCCGGTGTCTGAACGCGCGGCCGTTCCCGCCTGACGAGAAATGAAGGTGTGGCGTCCTTGGTCGCCACACCTTTCGCCACGAACGGAGAAACAGGCGTGACGATCCGAAATCTCGAACATGCTTTCGCTTCGAAGTCGGTTGCAGTGTTTGGCGCATCGGTGCGCGACGGCTCTGTCGGTCGTGTCGTCTTTGACAACATCGTCAACGGCGGCTTCGAGGGTGAGATTTGGCCGGTCAATCCGAAATATTCGCAAGTGGCTGGGCGACGCTGCTTTGCGACAGCGGCCGAGTTGCCGGGCGTTCCGGATCTGGGGGTAGTCGTCACGCCACCAGAGACGGTCCCCGGTATCGTGCGCGACCTCGGCGAGAAGGGGACACGAGCGGCAGTCGTCCTTACCGCGGGGCTTACGCGCGAAAACGGTTTGCGCCAGGCGATGCTTGATGCCGCCAGGCCCACACTATTGCGCATCATAGGGCCGAATACGGTTGGTCTGATGATCCCGCCCCAAAAGCTCAACGCCGGTTTCGCGCATATGGCAGCCAGACCCGGCAATATTGCCCTGCTGTCGCAATCCGGTGCCATTGCCACTTCGCTGATCGACTGGGCGGCGGACAACAATGTCGGCTTCTCGCAAATCGTCTCGCTGGGCGACATGGCTGATGTCGATGTTGGAGATTGCCTCGACATGCTGGCTGGCGATGCGCGGACGAGGGCCATCGTTATGTATCTCGAAACCATACCCAATCCGCGCAAGTTCATGTCGGCGGCACGGGCGGCCGCACGCATCAAGCCGGTCATCGCGATAAAGCCGGGTCGGCATGAGTTGGCGGCAAAGGCCGCGGCGACGCACACCGGCGCACTTTCAGGAGCCGATCGGGTCGTGGAGGCAGCTCTCAGGCGGGCGGGCATCTTGCGCGTGAAAGGTCTCGCTGAATTGTTCGATGCCGCTGAAACGATCGCCCGCTTTTCACCTCTGGAACGAGCCCGCGTCGGTATCGTCACCAACGGCGGTGGCGCCGGCGTGCTCGCCGTCGACCAACTCGTCGACGGCAATGGCGAGCTGGCCGAGCTTTCGCAGACAACGATCGAGCGCTTGAACGGTGTGTTGCCGCGCACATGGTCGCACGCCAATCCGGTGGACATCGTCGGCGATGCGGCGCCCGAGCGCTACAAGGCTGCGGTCGAAGCCGTCGCGGCAGATCCTGGAACGGACGTCGTCCTGGTGATGAATTGCCCGACGGGACTTGGCTCGCCACTCGCGGCGGCGGGCGCGGTGGCGGAACTTGCCGAGGAAGGCAGGATCTGCGGGAAACCAGCATTGGCCTGCTGGCTTGGAGAACGCACGGCGCGCGAGGGCCGGCGTGTCCTGCAGGATGCCGGAGTGGCGAGCTTCGAGACGCCTGCGGACGCCGCGATTGCCGTTTCCTACCTCAGCGACTGGTCGCAAGCTCAGCGGGCGCTACTGCGCACGCCATCGAGCCGCGGCCAAGATATTGTCAGGGACCGCGAAGCCGTGCTTGCCATATTCAGACAGGTGGCGAGCGAGCGGCGGCGCATGCTGACGGAGCCGGAGGCCAAGGCCGCTATTTCCGCCTACGGCATTGCGGTGCCCCAGACGATCGTCGCCAAATCTCCTGCCGAAGCAGAGGCCGCTGCCGGACAGCTGCTCAAAACGTCCGAACACGTCGTCGTCAAGCTGCTATCGAAGGCAATTTCGCACAAGTCGGACATTGGCGGGGTCGTGCTCAACATTGCCGGCGCCTCTGCCGCCAGGGATGCTGCAACCGCAATCGGAGCGCGGGTGCGCAAGCAGGCTCCGACGGCCATAATTGAAGGCTATGCCATCCAGCCCATGGTGGTGCGAAGGCACGCTCAGGAACTCATCCTCGGCATGAGCCGAGATCCGATTTTCGGTCCGGTCATCCTGTTCGGCTCCGGCGGTGTGGCGGTCGAGGTGCTCGATGACACAGCCATCGCCTTGCCGCCACTCGACGATGTGCTCGCGGGCGACCTGATCGAACAGACGCGGATCAGCCGCCTGCTTGCCGGTTATCGCGATCGCCGGCCGGCCGATCGTGGGGCGATCGTTGCCGCGCTCAATGGGCTGTCGCAGATGGTCGTCGATTTTCCATGCCTCGTCTCAATGGACATCAACCCGCTGCTGGCTGATGCCGACGGCGTGATCGCGCTCGATGCACGCATCGAGATTGAACCAGAACGCGTGGAGGAGCCGGCGCCAAACCCAGCGCTGGCAATCAGGCCCTACCCGTCAGGCTGGAGCAGGGATTTTTCCGCAGACGGCGCTCGCTATCACATCCGGCCGATAAAGCCGGCCGACATTGCGCTCTATCCGGAATTCCTGGCCAGGATTTCGCCGGACGATCTGCGCCTGCGATTCCTGTCCCCGCGCAAGAACTTCCCGGACCAGATGCTCAAGCGGCTGACCCAACTCGACTATGATCGTGACATCGCTTTCGTCGCGCTGGAGGCGGGCACCGGTGCGCTGGCCGGGGTCGGCCGGCTTTCCTGCGATCCTGACCATAGGATCGGAGAATATGCGTTGCTGGTCCGGACGGACCTGCAGGGCCACGGCCTTGGCTGGGAACTGCTCAAGCAGATCGTCGACTATGCCAAGGCAGACAAGATCAACCGAATCGAAGGCATGATGCTCAGCGAAAACAACAAGATGTTGGCTATGTGTCGCGAATTCGGCTTCTCCATCGCGCACCACCCCGACCAGGCTGGTCTGTCGCTGGCAACCCTGGAGGTGGGCTGAACGAACTAGCTTCGCCTTACGATGCTTCCTTCAAAGGGACGCTCCGAGAAGAAGTTGCAGCTGGTAAGCAATCCAGCATTTCAGCGACGATATCGGTGAGCTTTCGATCAGCCTCGACCCTGCGCCAGGTGGGTTGAGCGATGTTTCGCTGCAATTGCCTGGAGAGTATGTCGACAGTGGCATCGGAAGGGCCACGCTTGCGCTCGCTCACCCGCTGCCAGAGGACGAGCGGGTCTGCTGCCAACCAGAATCCGGCAAACGCGATGCCCCGGTCATGCGCGACCTTCTCAATCCGGTCACGGTCTATCTCTCGGTCGAATACGGCATCGGTGACAACGCAACCGCCTTGGGAAAGGATCAATTCGCTGCGCCATACCATTTGGCGATAGACCCGTTCCGACACGCCCGGTCGATAGGCCTTGTCCGGCAACGTCGTTTCGGCGGGCACCCCATGCATGGCTTTACGGATGCGGTCGCTCTCGACCATGCGCGCGCCAGGCGGCGCGCCGACATGGGCGGCGAGCGCCTCGGTTACGGTCGTCTTGCCGGAGCCGCTCAAGCCGCCGATCGCGATCAGCCGGGGAGGCTCGCTTCTGAGCAGAGTTCGAGCGAGTTCGAAATACGATCTGGCCTCAGCAATCAGTCTTTCCGACTCGGAGCTGCCTTCCTCGACCTGCGTTGCGGTGACATGCGCGCGCACCGCGGCTCGCACCGCCATGAAAAAAGGCAGCAGGATGAACCCGTCCTCGTCGTCGGCTTCGTCCAGGTAGCGGTTCATCACCAGATTGGCGAATTCCGGAAAGCCCCGGTGCCAGAGGTCCATCAACAGGAAGGCGAGGTCATAGAGTACATCGATGCTGGCAATCTGGTCGTTGAATTCGATGCAGTCGAAGAGGCGGGGCTCGCCATCGAACAGGCAGATGTTGCGCAGATGCAGATCGCCGTGACAGCGGCGAATCTTGCCTGCGGCCTCACGCCGGTCGAGCAGGGCGGAATAGCGGGCGAGGGCGGTGCGAAAGGCCCCGGCGATCTGCTCAATCTCGTCTGTTTGGAAGACATTGCTGGTAGCAAAGCCAGCCGAGTTGATGTCGAGCACTCCCGCGAGGTTAGATGACCCCGTACCGGTGTGGATCTCCGGCGCGCCGCGATGGTATCGCGCAATCATGCCCGCAACCGTCGTCAGCAGCGCGGGCGTCAGTTGACCTGCGACTGCCATTCGATCGAGAAGCTTCGACTGGTCGAAGCGCACCATTTCGATTGCGGCATCAACCAGCTCTCCGGCTCCGTCGAACGTGAGCTTGCCGTCGATCCCTCGCGTGATCCGCCGCGCACCCGCATAAAGGCCCGGCGCGGTCTTCGAATTGAGCTCCACTTCCTTCTCGCAGGCGGTGAGGCGGAGGGCAGGCGTCGAGAAATCGACATAGGGCAGCTTGACCGCTCGCTTGAGCTTGAAGGCGCGTCGGCCGACCAGGAAGATGCGCGAGATATGGGTTTCAACCACCTCCACCGGTCCGGTCTCGCCATATTTGGCGGGATCGAGCAGCAGCGCGCCCACGGCTTCCTGGCTTTCAACGATCATTGCATGGCTCCTCTGCGCGGTGCCCGCGGGAACGTTCCACCTAGCGTCTATCGCTGCAGTGTCTGGACGTAGCCTGCCAGGTTGTGGATCCGTTCCGTGGTGACGATTTCTCCGCCGCTTGGCCCGTATTTCCTGACGTCATCGGGCAGGAATTGGCGGCCCCAGACCGGCATATCGCGCTCGCCATGTTCGGGCACCATGGTGCGGCCGTCGATCATGGCAAAGACACGCCAATACGGAAATTCGCCACCATTGTTTTTCGAAAGACGCGTCAGGTCGGCCGGGCGCTTCACCAATTCGTCGCCCAAGGGGCCGTCGCCTTTGCCATCGAGACCATGGCAGACCGCGCAGGAGTTCAGGTATTCCGCCTGGCCGTAGCTCATTTCCTGCGCAGTTGACGCATTGAAGGTCAGGCTTGTGAAAACTGCAGCGATCAGGAGCTTCATCTTCGTGTCCACCGATTGATCGGCTGAAGCTTACTGCTTCAGCGCGCGCCGCAGTTGATCGGGATCAATTGGGGCGTCGCAGATGATCTTTGATTCAGCGCAATGAACGCAGCGACCCATCTCGTTACGGTTGCAAGCGCAATTGAAGCCAAACTCGAAAGTCAGGAGCAGCTGCGATGTCATTCAAGACGATACTCACGGTCACGGAGCCAGGCATGAGTGACGTCGATCTGGAACTCGCTGCCGGCCTGTGCGAGCAGGTCAACGCGCACCTCGCTGTTCTCGTGGTAGCGCTGGCCGCGCCGCCGCCGGTTGGAGAGTTTGCCGCGATCGTCTCAGAAGACTGGCTGAAGGAGCGCCAGGCCGATGAGAAGCTGCTGAAGAAGAAGACAGCGGTCGTTTCGGCATTCCTTGCTGGCCGGACGCTTTCCGCTGATACCGTTACCGCATATCCGGAAGCCGGCTGGGCCGACGAGACCATCGGGCGCCGCGCCCGCTATGCCGATATCACCATTGTGGGACCGGAAGCGCTTGCCGGCGAGACGTTGAAAAGCAAAGTGGTCGAGGGCGCGCTATTTTCTTCCGGAAAGCCTTTGCTGCTCATCCCCAAGGGTTCTAGGCCGACGCTGAAGCCGAAATGCGTAATGGTTGCGTGGGATACCCGTCTGGAGTCATCGCGCGCCGTTCGCGAGTCGCTTGACATGCTGATCGGCGCCGATGAGGTGCATCTTGCCCTGGTCGATCCAGTCGAGGGCGAAGCCCATCACGGGGCGGAACCTGGTGCCGATGTCGCAGCCTATCTTGCCCGGCACGGCGTCAAAGTCACGGTCAGCCGTCTGCCGAGTGCGAACCACTCCGTCGCTGACGTTCTTCGCCAGCACGCGGTCGATTGTGGCGCCGAGCTGTTGGTGATGGGCGCATATGGTCATTCGCGGTTGCGTGAACGTATTTTCGGCGGCGTCACCAAATCGATGCTCGAAGGCCCGTCTCTGCCAACCCTTCTGGCGCGCTGATCAACGAAAACAACTTGGACCGGCCCGTTTCTGCGGTCGGCCAGGGCTATTGACGCCTCTCCACCGGGCCACCATCGACAAGGGTGTCGGATGGGTGGACGACAACGCTTGCACCGGGCTTCAGACCCGTCAGCACCTCGGCGACATCGTCATTCATGTGCCCGACCTGCACTTCCACTTGCCTGGCGCGACCACCGTCAGCAACAAAGACGTTCCACCGGTCGCCGTTTCTGAACAGCGCGCCGATCGGCACCTGCAGGCATTGGGCGCACTCCCAGACAGTCATTTCGACAAAGACTCGATAGCCGTGGCCGAGCCGGACGTCGGTGTCTTCCAGATCCAGAACGACCGTAACCCTCTGCTCCTCGATGCCAAGCGCGGAAACCTTGGTGAATGCCGCTGGATCGACGCGTCTCACCGTCGCACGCAACCCATGATCGCCGCCCCAATCGCTGATCTTAGCCTTTGTCCCAGGGGCAATGCGAACGGCATCACTTGAAAGCAGGTCGACAGCGATTTCCAGATCGTGGACGTTGCCGATCTCGGCGATCTTGGCGCCAGCCGCTACGGCCTGTTCGCTCCTTGCCATGACGGCAAGAACCGTTCCGTCAATGGGTGCGAGAAGATTGACGCAGCAGCTGTCACCGGTCGGATCCGACGGATCGGGCTGCAGCAGTCGAGCCTCTGCGTTGGCAAGTTCGGCGTTTCTGAGCCGGATGACTGCTTTCGCCGCATCCACCGCGGCTTTCTGCAGGTCGACTTCGTTGGTGAGCTTCTGCAAAGCGCTCTCCGAGACAAAGCCGGATCCGAACAGTTTGAACGCGCGGACCAATTCGTCCTCGGCAAGCTTCAAAGCCGATTGCGCGCGCTGCAATTCGACCTCGGCAACACCGACACCAGCGCGCGCTGCGTCGCGGCTGGCGAGCAATTCGGCTTCCGCCCGCCGGTCGATCAGTGGAGGGTCGAGCGGATGGATGGCAGCGACAACCGTGTTGTTCGCCTTCACCACATCACCCTCGTTCACCACCGTGCGCGTCAGATGCCCCGCAATCGGCGCCGATACTGTGTAGACGTCGCGCACCCGCGTCATTCCTTCCTCTCGGACCGTGACTCGCATCGGCGCTGCGGTGACTTCAGCCAAATCCACCAGCGCAGGCTGCTCGCGCAAAGCCCAGCCGAAACCTGCAATCAGCGCAAGCGCGACAAGCGCGAGTCCGAGGCGTTTCATCCAGATCGACTTCATCGGACTAATCCCTTGTCTTGAGGACACGCACGAGATCCAGTCGGTCGATGCGACGCCGCACAATCAGTGCCGAGAGAGTGGCCACTGCAAGCACGACCAGGCTGGCAAGCGCGAAAGTCGAACGGTTGACCACGAACGGTATGCGGAAGAGATCGCTTTCGAAGCCCCTGACGACAGACCACGAGAACAGATAGCCGAGCACCCAGCCAAGAGGCTGCGCCAGAGCCACGATGGTGGCCAGTTCGATGAGCAGGACGCTCGAAACCTCGCTCCTGGTGAAACCGAGCACGCGCAAGCCGGCGAGTTCTCGGGCGCGCTCGGAAAGCTGAATGCGGGCCGAGTTGTAGACAACGCCGAAGGCAATGATGACGGCAAGCACCGTGTAGACGCTGGTCATGATTGTGATGTTCTCGCCAATCGTCTCACGGAAGCGCTGACGCGATATGCCCTGCAGCGCGATCGAGGCGATAGCCGGCGTCTGTTTGATGGCGCTGTAGGGGTCGCCGAGGCGTGCCGGATCGATAGTTACCCTCACCCCGGAGACGCGTGGTCCGCCACCAACCAGCCGGTCGAGCGCCTCGGTCCGCATGTAGACGGCGAGCCCGACATAACTTTGGACAATGCTGGTCACGGGAACGCGGACCTTTTGATGCGCCTTTTCGAGCTGTTCGACCTCTGCCAGATCTCCAATACGCAGGTCGAGTAGCGAAGCGACCCTTTCGGACAGCATGAGGCCGGCCTGTGGTGGATCGATCGGAGCGAGATCGAGATCGAGAGCCCGGGCGAGATCGGCCTTTTGCGGAACACTGGAGATCACCAGCCGGCGCTCGCGATGGCCGTGGCGCAGGATCACTGCCGTTGCCCGGAACGGTTCGGCGCGCAGCACGCCAGGCATGGCGGCGACCGACTGCAGTGCGCGTGGTGATTGCTCGACCCCGAATGATAGGGTCGCGTCCTGTCGCTCAGCACGGAAGAACACTGTGTCGACCATGAAGGCGATGGAATCGAAGGAGAACAGCGCAGTGACCAGCAGAGCGACGGCAAGTGAGGTCCCCAATGCCGTCAGCAACGAGCGCAGAGGCCAGCGCACCAGATGTCTGAACGCCATGATGGTCAATTGCGAGAAAGCCGGCAGAGGATGTCGGCCGCTCGTGAGGAAGGCTCGGTATCGGGCCGGAGCCGGCGGTTGCATAGCGACCGCCGGTGCAAGGTTCACAACACTCCAGATAGCGCGCGCCGCGCCCAACAGGGCCGCCAGCGCGCTTATGGTGGCGGCGATGGCATACAAGTCGAGACTGTGCTGGAAGATGAGGAAGGGAAAGGAGAAGAACCGCGCATAGAGCGTGGTGAGACCGTGGCCCAGCCAATTGCCGGCACCCGCGCCAATGGCGATGCCGGTCGACGCGATCACCAGCGTCAGCTTTGCATAGTGCCAGCCGATTGCCCCCGATCCGTACCCAACGGCCTTCATCAACCCGATCTGTTCGCGCTCGAGCACGATCAACCGTGACAGGATCATGTTGACCAGGAAGGCGGACACGAAGAGGAACACCGGGGGGATGACGGTGGCCATTGCACGGAGCTGGATCAGCTCATTGTCGAGAAATGCATGGGATATCTGGTCGGTACGCCCATGCGTCCCGGTTCCTCCATACGGCTTCAGGATACGATCGACTGCGTCCTCGACTGCCTGGATGTCGGCACTGCGCTGCGTGCGCATGGCGACATCGTTGAATGCGCCATCCATGTCGAAGATGCCGGCGAGCACGGTTCGGGGCATGAAGAAGACGCCGAAGCGCCGCGGGTCCGGTACCATGTCGCCAGGGCCGAGCGCGTAGATGTATTCGGGTGTAAGTGCGATGCCCGTGACGGTAAGCGTCCGCTTGCGGCCGTTCAGGACGGCATCGAACGTGCTTCCGGGCGCCATGCGGTGCACGGTCGCGAAACGCTCGGTCACCGCTACCTCGCCGGGCCGTCCGGATTCAGGCAGCCGGCCGTTGCGCAGGTAAAGTCTGTTGACAGAAGGCTCGCCGCGATCGGGGATCGAGACGGCAATGGCGGTTGCCGGCTCAGCCATGCCAGGCATGTCCAGTAAAACCGGCTTGACGATACGCAATTCGATGCCGCTTATCCCCGCGATCGACGCCATGCGCTCGCGAAGATGCAGCGGCGCGCGCGTCAGCCCGGAAAAGACGGTGGCAAACCTGTAACGGTCGTAGAATGCGGCGCGGGTTTGCTCCAGCGAGCGATAGCCGCCGACGGCGATCACGATCGTGGCGACGCCGCAAGCCATGACGAGCGCGATGGCGAGGACCTGCGCCCACATCCGCAGGAGATCGCGCAGAAGTTTGCGATCGAGAACCGACACGACGCTACCAGCTTACTTCAGCGGGCCGTGCCCGCTGGTCGTTGATGGCGACGTCAGCGATGCGGCCGTCCCTGAAGGTGAAGACGCGGTGGGCGATCTGCCGGATACCGGCATTGTGCGTGATGATGGCCATCGTCGTCTTCATCTCCTCGTTGATCCGCGACAGCGCTTCGAGGACCAGAACGCCTGTCTTCGAATCCAGGGCGCCGGTGGGCTCGTCGCACAGCATCACTTCCGGGCGCTTGGCGATTGCCCGGGCAATCGCCACCCTTTGCTGCTCGCCGCCGGAGAGCTGGGCGGGGAAATGCGTTAGGCGGTCCTTGAGCCCGACCATCTCCAGCGCCTCCTCGGGTTTCATCGGATTGGACGAAATCTCCGTGACCAGCGCGACGTTTTCCCAGGCGGTCAGGCTCGGGATCAGATTGTAGAACTGGAACACGAAGCCGATATGATCGCGCCGGAAGCGGGTGAACTGCCTTTCTGAGAAGGTGGTCAGATCCTGGTCGCGAAAGTGCACCTCACCTGCGGTCGCGCGATCAAGCCCGCCCATAATGTTGAGGAGAGTCGACTTTCCGCTGCCCGATGGCCCAAGCAGGACGGCGATCTCTCCCTCATAGAGCTCGAGATCGACACCGCGCAGGGCGAACACCTCGATCTCGCCGGCGTCGTAGACCTTGGTCACCCCATGGGCAGAAAAAATCGGGTTTTGCATTCCTTGCTGCCCTCTTGAACGCAACCATTGTGGCGGCGTTCGCGGCCGGGCACCTTGACGCTCATCAAACAGTGCCTTCTCTGGGCGGCTTACTCGCTCGCCGCCCGGCCCGACACCTGCTCGATGAGGATCCGGAAGAAAACGTGCGGCGCGCTGTCGGAGGCGGGAGGAATGACCGGTTTGAGAGCACCTGGTTCCCACCAATCGGGATGCTTGCTCAACACCGTCCATGCATGATCGCGTTGGAGCTTGTAGCCGATCCGGTCAGGCAGTTCCTCGTAGCGGCCGTCGACAATCACACTTTTCCATGCTCGCCCTTGGCCGTGTTCGTCGACCTGGACGGACACAAGAGGGTTGGCTCGCATCCAGTCGATCTTCTTGCCCGGCATGGAAAACGCATAGAGATGATTGTCCGCATGGACGTAGTGGAACGGTACGATATAGGGCTGCCCATCCTTCGCGCATGCGAGGTGGCCGATACGATTGGCCGTAAGCAATTTCGTGCATTCCAGGTTAGAGAGTGTGCGGACCAGCATGGGCCGATCTCCTACTTTTCTGCGCCTGCTTCGCGCCGCTGTTTCTTTGTCACGATGATCTGTTTTTGCTTCCCGCGCTGCCTGGCACTTTGCGACCGGGCCGCTTTGTCCATCGCGGAGACGACGTCGCCGTCGGAAAGCTGCGGGAAGCCGAGATAGTGTTGACCGAGAGCATGAAAATGCGCCGGTTGATTGAGACAAACGATCCAATCCGCTTCGCAGGCAAGCTCAGCCAAAGTGTCCGGGGGCGCCACGGGAACGGCCACGACGACCTCTCGAGCCGAGCGCCTTTTGAGGGCACGGATCGCGACCTTCATCGTCGTGCCGGTCGCAACGCCGTCGTCGACGATGATTGCGGTCTTTCCGGCGATCGACAGGGGCGGATGTTTTCCGCGATAGGCAAGCCGGCGGCGCTCCAGCTCGGGCCGCTCACTGGCGATCAAGGTCCGAAGCTGGTCATCGTCGAGCGCGTAGGCTTCGACGATGTCTCGATTGAGCACGACATCCGGAGGATCGCCGTCGACGATCGCCGCAACAGCCAGTTCGGGGTTCCCCGGCGCTCCCACCTTGCGCACGATAATCAGGTCAAGTGGGGCCCTGAGGGCCTTGGCCACTTCAGCCGCGACAGGAACGCCGCCTCGCGGTAGGGCCAGCACCACAGGCTGATGCAGCCGGAGCTTTTCCAGTTCGATGCCAAGCTTTTGTCCGGCTTCCTGACGGTCACGAAACATCGGTCAATCCACCGTCCACAATTGACGAAGTGACTTCTTCATCGAGTTTCCTACCTGCACGATCTCGCCAGCTTCAGCCATGGACTTGTCCTCGAAGTGAGTTTGATCGGCAGGTACCGCCGCCTCGACCCGTCCACCCCTCCAGGGAAGGGGCGCCAGAGCCCGAGGTCGGCGGACCGCTCGCCAGGAACCCTTGCCGAGTTGGTTCATCGCTTCGCGAATCCGCGCTTGCGACGCGATCCTCCGCGCCCGCTTCGCCAAAGCCGGTAAACCTGACGAGGGCTGCATCAAAGCACCTCGCCGACGGAGCCGTATTGATCTGGGTCAAGGGCTCCGCGCCTGGGTACTGCGGCAAGGGTGTACCTTGATCTCGATCAACGACGTTCCGTCGGCTCGGGTTAGCTTTCTTGAAATACCCATGACGAAACGGAATGGACCAATGACGATGACCAATGGCCAGAAGTTCCTCTTTGCCGCGGCCGACCTTCAGGCGACTGCTCTCAAGGCCGCCATACGTTGTCAGATCGAGACGCTTTCCTTCCTGAAACGCCGCTGCGAGCAAAACGTCAAACTGATCGATGATCTCTTCGCTGGCGACGAGTTCGTGGACGTTTTCGATGTCACCAGCAATTTTCTGCAGAACGCGACCTCGGACTATGCGACTGAGGCCGGTAATCTCGCCCGCGTCGGGTCGCGGCTCACCTCGGACATGGCCAGGCGCGTGCGCAGGGAAGCCGAGAGTGCCATCGAAGACATGGCGGCGAGCACCGTAGCGTGATCGGCTCTCGAGGAAGTACAGCCGTGGGCAAAACCACCGGAGGGGCATTGCGATGAACTTGGCACGGCTGAGCCGATTGTTAGCATGTGCTCTGCATGTGGTGGCCCTTGCTGCGGCGTTTGGCCTGTCCGGCAGTTGGGCAAGCGCCGATCCGGTATCGCACGGGAAGGCATTGGTCGAATCCAATTGCGCGCGATGCCACGCTATCGGAAGAACAGATAAGAGCAGCCACCCCGACGCTCCTGCATTTCGCGTCTTGTCGCAGCGCTATCCGATCGCGGATCTCGAAGAGGCGTTGGCCGAGGGCCTTTCGACCGGGCACCCCGATATGCCCGAATGGGTTGCCAGCCCCGATCAAATCGACGCTATCCTTGCCTATATCGAAACCCTGCAGCAGCCGTGATTGCCGCCGCAAAGGTCGGAACCATTTTGCTCGGCGCCTCTAGGATTGATCTTCCAGGGCGCGCTTGCCGTCGATGGTTCCTGCCTTGTTGTGGGTGGTTCGTCCAGGATCGGTCATAGCCGTCCGTGGGAAGGCTCATTGATCCCGATCAAGGAAGGAGCCCGCCATCTGGCGCTCCATGTCGCGCCGGTCTCCGGTCATGGTGTCCGGCGAACTCAACCAGTCCGGACGCGATGCAGCGGCAAGCGAAGGGACCAGATGCGATCTGCCCTCATATCGACAGGCGCCACCGGCGACGGCTATTGGTCGATCGAAACACACGAACTCCTGCGCCGGCTGCAAACGTCCGCTTCGGGGCTTTCAAGTGCCGAGGCGGCGTCCCGGCTTGCAGAATGCGGACGAAACACCCTGGTGTCCCGATCCGGCATGTCGGCGCCGGCCGTCTTTGTCAGGCAGTTTCGCAGCGCACTCGTCCTCATTCTCATCTTCGCGGCCATCGTCTCGGCATTTGTCGGCGAAGGCCAGGAGGCCGCGATTATCGGCGCGATTGTGCTGGCTAGCTGTGTCCTGAGTTTTACCCAGGAGTACGGCGCGTCGCGTGCGGCAGAGGCGCTCAAAAGGCGCATTTCGAGCAAGGCCGCGATCCGGCGTGACGGCGTCGAGCGATCGATCGGAGCCGAAGACGTTGTGCCCGGCGATGTGATCCGGCTCTCGGCAGGAAACCTTGTTCCCGCGGATGGCATCATTCTGGATGCGCGCGATTTCAATGTCAGCGAGGCCGTGCTGACCGGCGAGACCTTTCCAGTTGTGAAAGCGCCGGGCCGGTCTGCGCCAGGCGCTTCCGTCGCCCAGCGCAGCAATGCCGTCTTCGCAGGGACGTCGGTCCGCAGTGGCACCGCGACTGTGCTTGCGGCGGCAACCGGCCAGCGCACCGAGTTCGCGGCAATCGCAGCGGCCCTCGAACGACGTGTCCCGGAGACGGACTTTGCCAGGGGGATCAGGCTTTTCGGCTATCTAATGACGGAGATCATGCTGGCGATTGTCATACTGGTGTTCTTCGCCAATCTTCTTCTCCATCGGCCGCTGATTGAATCACTGTTGTTTTCCCTGGCGCTCGCGGTCGGCCTTACCCCGGAACTTCTTCCGGCGATTATCAGCGTGACGCTGGCTCGGGGTGCCCATGCCATGGCGGCCAATGGCGTCATCGTTCGCCGTCTCGATGCCATCGAGAATTTGGGCAGCATGGACCTGCTCTGCACCGACAAGACCGGAACGCTGACGGAAGGGGTCATTCACCTCGACGGATGGCTCGATCCCGATGGCAACTTATCCACGGATGTCCTGCTCTGGGCGCGTCTCAACGCGACCATGCAGACCGGATTGAAGAACCCGCTTGACGAAGCGATAGCCGGCACGCAAGGCACAGACGCAAGGTTGACCGCCTTTGCGAAGGTCGACGAGATTCCCTACGATTTCATCCGTAAGCGCCTTTCCGTTGTCGTGCGGACCAAGGACGCCGAAGACCTCCTGATCACAAAGGGCGCAGTGCAGAATGTCCTGAACGCCTGTGGGTTTGTTCAAACCGCAAAAGGGTCGCAGCCCTTGGACGACACGCTTCGCGCCGCAATCGACGAGAAGTTCCGACGCTGGAGCGCGGACGGCTATCGTGTTCTGGGAGTGGCAATCCGCCACCTCAAAAGCCAGGGGGCCGGATCGAGGAAGGAGGAGACCGATCTGACGTTCGCAGGCTTCCTGCTCTTCCTCGATCCGCCGAAGGACGGTGTCAAGGAGACGCTGACGGCACTCGCCCACCGTGGCATTGCCGTCAAGGTCATTTCGGGTGACAACCGTTACGTCACCGCGCATCTTGCTGACGCACTCGGCCTGCGGGCTGACAGGATCATGACCGGTGAAGACCTGTCGAAACTGACAAAGAGCGGACTTTTCGCAGGCGTCCAGCGGACCGATCTCTTCGTCGAGATCGATCCTAACCAGAAAGAGCGCATCGTTCAGGCTTTACGCAGCTGCGGCCATGTCGTCGGCTATCTGGGCGATGGCATCAACGATGCGCCCGCGCTGCACGAGGCGGACATCGGCATCTCCGTCGACACGGCTGTCGATGTCGCCCGCGAGGCCGCCGACATCATCCTCCTGAAACAGGATCTCGACGTGCTCGTGCGCGGGGTTGACGACGGCCGCAAGACGTTCGCCAACACGATGAAGTACATCTCCATTACGACCAGTGCCAATTTCGGCAACATGATCAGCATGGCCGTCGCGTCGCTGTTCCTGCCTTTCTTGCCACTTCTGGCGGCACAGATCCTGCTCAACAATTTCCTGTCCGACATTCCTTCGCTTGCCATCGCCACCGACAATGTCGACCGGGACCAGCTGCGTCGGCCGCGCCGTTGGGACATCAGCTTCGTCAGGCGATTCATGGTCGGCTTTGGCCTGGTCAGCTCGCTGTTCGACCTTGCAACCTTCGCTTTCCTGCTGCTTCTTGCAAATGCGACGGCGGCTGCGTTCCAGACAGGATGGTTCGTCGAGTCGCTGCTGACAGAGCTCGCCATCGTGCTCATCGTGCGCACGCACAAGGCGTTTTGGACGAGCCGCCCCAGCCCACTGCTTGCCTGGCTTACGCTGGCTGTTGCGCTTGTCGCGATCGCGATGCCCTACCTTCCCTTCGCTGCGTACTTCGGATTTGTGCCTCTGCCCCTGCCTGTGCTTGTCGGGCTCATCGCCATCACCGGGGTGTATCTATTGGCCTCGGAGATGACGAAGCGCTGGTTCTTCGAGCATGAAAGCAGACACCAGCATCGATCAAGGGCAGGGCGCGCTCTCGGCGGGACCGTACCCCATTCAACCCGCATCCGATGAGAGCCGCATGGTTGAGGTCCGAAGCATGGTGGGGAATGCAGCCGCTTTGCCGATCGACAATTGTCGACAGGCTTGGAGACAGGCCTCAGCCGCCTGTGGCGGCTCTGGCCACATTCACACCCAGATCATAGACAAGCAGGCCGCCGTAGTAGGCGGTGACGGTTACAAGTGCCGCGCCTGCAACTTCGATTACGGGAACGGCGATCGCCAGTGGCCCCAACTCGCGATTGCGGACCCACAATGCGACTCTGACGACCCCCCAGGTCAGAAAGGCAAATGCCGTGATTCCGCCAAGGCTTTCGTGCGTCTCCGCTATGGCACTGCTGAAGCCGGCAGCTTCGGCATGGTCAAGCGCCAGTCCGCCGTAGAACCAGGTTCCTATGGCGAAGACTCCCGCTGCGAGCGCAACGAATGTGGAAATCGTGCCCACGCCCGAGCGTCTCGTCACGGCATTGCTGCTCGCAAGCGCCACGAGGTCGAGGACCACGAGCGTGTAGATGAGCACAATGGGAAAATGCACGAGGATGGGGTGGATATGCTGGATTGCGATCATCAGAAAAGCTCTCCGGAGACGGGCTTGGAAATTGGCGAAGCGAAGGGGGGGCTCGGCGTTGGCGACGAGCTGGCGGGGCAGGCGTCAATGATGCCCAGGCGGGATCAGGTCGGTGATTTCAGTCGTCTTCTTCCCGGCCGTCGTCATCGGTGCTGTTCAAAGCGGCCTTGTCGGAGGTGAGGCCGTCGCCGCATCCGTCGTCATCGCCCACGCCCTTGATGGCCATGGGGCCGGTAGCATCCTGCATGGGGATAGCGTCGAGATTGATCGGCCCGGCCTGCGCGGCGGAAGGTGACGCGCTGCACGAGCTTTCGTCCGATCCAGCGACCGCCGGCGGGGCAAAGATGGTCAGGCTCCCAAGTGCTAGGAGCAAAAGCAGGGAATTGCGCATGGTTTCGACATCCTTCTCGGCGCTGCCATGATTGGCGGCGATCATGCCTTGATAGAGAACCCTTGCTTGCAGGCAGCTGAGGATGGCTGACAGCGGATTGAAAGCTTCGACGTGCGACATGCCGAGTTCATGATGGCCAGTTTGAAGCGCCTCGCTATCTTGGGCCTGACCGGGCTTGTCCTGGTCCAGCCGGTAGACACGCGCGCCGACGAGGACGACGATGGCGACCACGACCGGGCGCGGGACCTTTATGAGCAGGGCGAAATAAAGGGCCTTGCCGATATCCTCGACATCGTACGCGCGCAGGCCCCGGGCGACGTCGTCGCGGTCAATCTCGTGCGTAAAGCCAACAAATGGGTCTACCGGTTCCAGGTCGTCGGCGCCGACGGCCGGCGAACGATCGTCGATGTGGACGCCGGTGCAGGTGTCATCCTGCCCGACGGGGAGGGGGACAGATGAAGATCCTCCTGGCTGAGGACGAGGCCCGCATAGCCGCCGATGTCGCGACTGCTCTCAGGGCATCCGGAATGGCTGTCGATTTGGTGCAGGACGGCGAAGCTGCCTGGTTTGCTGGCGATGTGGAGAACTATGACGCCGCCGTTCTGGATATCGGCCTCCCCAAGCTCGATGGCCTTACCGTCCTGAAGCGCTGGCGGGCCAACGGACGCCGGTTTCCGGTTCTCATTCTGACTGCAAGGGGGATGTGGACGGAGCGTGTGGAGGGCATTAATTCCGGCGCTGACGACTATCTTCCGAAGCCCTTTGAAATGGAAGAACTGCTTGCCCGGTTGCGGGCAATCCTGCGTCGCTCAGCTGGGCAGGCGGCACCCGTGTTGAAGTCCGGCCCGTTGCTTCTGGACACCCGCCAGATGCGCATCACTCTGCGCGGCATTCCCGTTTCTCTTTCGCCGCTGGAATACCGGCTCCTGGCGTTTCTGATGCATCACGCCGGGCGGGTGGTAGCGCCGACAGAACTTGCCGAGCATTTGTACGATTCAGGGAATGACCGCGATCCGAACACGATCGAGGTCATTGTAGCGCGGCTGCGACGCAAGCTCGGCAGCGATGTCATCGAAACAAGACGCGGCTTCGGCTACCTGATACCCGATGATCCCGCCTGATGGGTAACTCTATCCGCTTCAGGCTGTGGTTGGCGGCAACCATCTCGATCCTTGTCGCGCTCGCCATCGCCGGCGCCGGCTTGCGCTATCTGTTCGAGCTCCACGTCGAGCGGCGCGTGGTGGGCGAACTGACGGTCGACCTCAACGAGCTGATCGGCGCAACGACCTTCACAAGCGACGGCCGCCTTGTCGTGACCCCGGTGCTCACCGACCCTCGTTTTGCCAATCCGCTGTCAGGTTACTACTGGCAGGTGGAGGACATCGGCACCGGCAGTCTCGAGCGGTCGCGATCATTGTGGGACGCCAAGCTGGTCCTGCCTGCCTCGGGCGAGGGCGGCGAACTGCGGACGGTCGAAGAAATCACGGGCCCTGCCGGAGAACTTAGCATTGCGGTCGAGCGTACGATCATCGACGCCGGAGGCCGGTCCTTTCGCGCAATCGTGGCGGAAGATCATCGAACCGTTGAGGTGTCTGTTAGCGAATATGTTCGCGATCTCGCTCCAGCTCTCTTGATGCTCGCTGCAGTTCTCATGGCCGCGTTTTTCATCCAGATCACCGTCGGCCTTGCGCCGCTGCAGACCCTCAGGGTCGCCGTCAGAAACGTGATCGCGCAGCGAACGGCACGGCTCGAGGTGACGGCACCAAGCGAGGTGCAGCCGCTCGCCGACGAAATCAATCGTCTTCTCGATGCCCAGGAGAAGGCTCTTGCACGAGCCCGCTCGCGCGCTACCGATCTGGCGCACGGTCTCAAGACGCCGCTCCAGGTGCTGTCGGCCGACATCCGTGCGTTGCGCAGGAAGGGCGAAACGGATCTGGCCGACGAGATCGAGAAGAGCGCTGGAGCGATCCGGCGCCATGTCGAGCGGGAGCTCGCGCGCGCCCGCCTGGCGCCCGGCGTTGCCGGCATGGCATCCTGCCGGGTATCGGAGACTGCGGCGGGTGTCATTGCCGTCGTCAGAAGGACGCCAAGCGGCAAGCGGCTTTCATTCACGATGGACGTCGCGGAGGATTTGACGGCGCCAATCGACGAAGGCGACCTGTCCGAAATTCTGGGCAATCTGGTCGAGAACGCCGCGCGCTACGCAAAGTCGTCGGTCCGTGTCCACGCATCCGCCGCAGTTGGAGAGGTGATCGTCGCGGTCGCCGATGATGGCCCGGGCATACCGGATGCCGATCGGCAATCCGCCTTGTCACGCGGCGTCCAGCTCGACAGCAAGGGCGGCGGCAGCGGCCTTGGCCTGGCCATCGTTTCCGACATCGTTGAAGCCTATGGCGGACACCTTGCCATGGACAACGCCGATCCGGGTCTGGTCGTGACCTTTTCCCTGCCGAGACACAGTTGAGCGCGTGCTTCACGCGAAACCCGGGAAATAGTCGACCTTTATGTTCGAGCGGCGAACGCCCATGGCCAGCAGCCTTTGGCGCAAAGCCTTGACCATCGCCTGCGGGCCGGAAATGTAGAAGGTGCGTTCAAGGAAGTCGGGTATCGCCAGACGTACCAGGCGCTCGTCGATGTATCCGGGGTACTGGCCGCGCTCACCTCCTCGCGCCACGGCGTGGACCGTCTTGATTCCAAGTTCCCGCCTGGCGGCATCAAGCACGTCGCGATAAGCGATGTCCTGCTGGCCTTCGGTTCCGTAGAGGACGACGATCGGTCGCCGCTCTTTGCGGTCGAGGAGATATTGCAGCATCGAGCGGAACGGCGTGATGCCGATGCCTCCGGCCAGAAACGCGATCTTGGTCTCACGCCGGGCGGGCAGCGTGAAGTTGCCGGCCAGTTGCGCGGCGTGGATCGTGCTGCCTGGCTTCATGGTCATCAGTTCGCGCTTGAAAGCGCTTGATTGCGGATAGAACTTTACGCCGAGGCGGACCGTTTCCTCCGTCGGCGCTGATGCAACCGTGAAATAGCGGCGGTTGCCGCGATTGTCGGCACGATCGAGGCCGAGTGTCCATTCGAGAAACTGGCCGGGCTCAAAGGCGAGCTTGCGCGGTGACCGGAAGATGAAGTCAAAGCAATCGACGGCCGATTGGTCGATACGTTCCAGGGTCAGCACGAAGCGCCCCTTCGGGCCTGCCGCATAGGCGAACAAGTTGCCGGCGAGCAGTGCCAGTTCCGGTGTGAAATAGAACGAGCCGATGTGGATGTCGGGCGCAAACAGAAAACCGACGATGGCGGCAAAGGCGATACGCGGCCATCGCATCGTCGGAGCGGTCAGCGGCTCAGTCAGCATCACAAAGGCAAAGAACAGCAGAGGCGACGAACCCAGGGTCTCGGCAAGCGCGGTCCAGTACTGCGATGGGTCCGTGGTTGCCAGGATGGTCGCCAGTGCCACGACAACGAATGTGGAGACAAGATCGAGCCGGCGCAGTTTCCGGACAATGAGCATGCCGCCGAGGAGCACGAGCGGAAGCAACGCTAGATTGCCGCCAACCCACCAGGTGGCGGGTTGGTCGAGCAGCAGCGCGGACAGCGCCACGCCCAATGCAGCCGGATTGAAAAGATGCTTCCGCCGGATGGCGAGAATGAATTTGGATGAAATCGCCCAGACGGACGTGAATGCCAGCGCCGCGATCCCCTTGCTGTCCGTGGCGGCTACCGGATCGAGGATGAGCGCAAGGATGAGGGCTGTGATGTAGACGGATTCGTTGTTGGCCGGGACTGCGAAGATACGCGCGAAGACCTTGTTGGTGAGCCAGCAGGCGGCCAGGGTTAAAGCGGTCGTGAAGGCGAGTGCAATCGGATCATGTGGCACGAGCCTGACCAAGCCGAGCACGAACGCTGCCCCGACCAGCGCCATCAGATAGTAGAGGACCAGCCGGTACATGGTCAGTTGATCGAGAAATCGGTCGACGGTCTTGATCATGGCAGGCAAAGGGCTCCGAACCCGCTTGTCGGTGTGGCGCGGCCATTGGTGTCGACGACATACCCCTCCAGGCCAGGCGTCTGCTCGACGAACAGAATGCCGTCCCGGCCCATGGCGAAGGCAGCAGTGGCGAAACGATCGGCTTCGAGCACATCGGCGCCAATGACGGTCAGGCTGACGATGTCCTGGATTGGACGGCCAATTCCATGCGGATTGTAGATGTGTTGGCCGCGGACATAGGTGCCGGAGGTCGCCATGCCGCGGCCGCGGGGATAGACGACCTTTACGATCTCGTCGGCGTTGAAGGGATTGCGGATGCCGACGCTCCAGTCATAGCCCGAAGCATTCTTGCCGCAGGACTGGACGTCGCCTCCCGCCTCGATGAAGAAATCCCTTATGCCGGCTCGCTGAACGATGGCTGCCGCGTTGCGGATGGCCCAGCCCTTGACGATACCGGAAGGATCGAGCGACCCGTCGGGCTTGCGAATATCGAAGTAGCCGTCCGTCTCGCCTTTCGTCCGTTCGGCGATAGCCAGCACTTCCAGCATCTCGCCGCTCCAGTCGGCGACCGGAACATCGCCGCGGTTGATGGCCGCGATCTCACTATCGGAGCGGTATGTGCTGAAGCGCCGGTCGATCTGCTCGAAATATCCGTAGACCGTTTCGATCAGCTCACCCTTCGACGCGCCGGCTATATCGACCGTGACGGGCATCCCCATGAGGATCCGTGTCGCGCGCATGAAATTAGGACGACGCCTTCTTCAGCGCGCCGCCAAGCGACTGGATGAAGGCTCTGCTGGTCAACGTCGCACCGGAGATAATGTCGACATTGGCGCTTTGGGCACTGATCGCCTCGTCGCGCAGCATGGGCAGCGCCTGTCTGTTGATGCTGACGGAAGTGCGGCGGTCCGACGGATACTTCAGCACTTTCAGCGCCGTCAGGCGTCCGCCCTGGACGAGGGCCTGGATCTGGATGATGCCATAATAGGCATCCGCGGCTGGGCCGGTGTAGACGCCATCGGCATAACCATGCGCCGCCAGCTTCATGCCCGTACGGATGACGCGAGCCGGCGCATCCGGGTATGCCGGCCTTGGCTGGGGAATGGGTATGTAGACGGCAGGCGTGACGGCGAAGGTCGGCGCTTGCGGCGCGGCTGCGCTGACGAAGGGCGCAGCCGGCGGCGCGGATGGAACCGCCGGCGGCATCGCCGGAACACTTGACCTCAGGGCTGGCGCCGCAATGCTGGCCGGCGTTTCGCTGGCGACGGGGAAGCGGGCCGTGACTTCCGTTTCGAGCGGCGCCGGAACAGCGCGAATTGCGGGCAGGGCGGTGCTGTGGGCGGCTACGTTTGATCGCCCGACAGGCGCCGCTGCCGCGTCCGCCGGGAGTCCGAAATCAAGGGTATCTTCGGCTGGGCTCTTCCCCGCCTCGTCCCACACATAAGCGCCTGAGGCGGCGATCACTAAAAGCGACAGGGCAATCTGTTTCATCCGAATTGTTCCACGTTGTGGGCGCGAAGCCGGTTTGGGCGCGTATGACGCAATATCCCACGACGAAGCTGACAACTGGCTGTCAGGGGGGCTGACAGCCGGATGTCCAAGCTCATGGACGGCAGCAAATCGATTTGTCATAGATCAACACGTTCGCACAAACCTCGGGCTAGGAGGGCTCTGGCAAGCGAGGTCGTTGTGGCAGCATTTTTTCATGAAATCGGACGTGCTGGTCAGGATGCTGCGGCCGGCGACGCGGCGCATACGGTGACGACGTGAGCCGCCTGCATGGTGAAAGCCATCTCATATCGCGCATCGGTTGGCTGCGCGCTGCCGTGCTTGGCGCCAATGACGGCATCGTATCGACGGCCAGCCTGATCGTCGGCGTTGCGGCGGCCAATGCCGCGGCAAGCGATGTTCTCGTCGCAGGGGTTGCCGGCCTGGTCGCGGGCGCGATGTCGATGGCGGCGGGTGAATATGTGTCGGTCAGCTCGCAAGCCGATACCGAGCAGGCTGACCTCAGCCGAGAGCGGGCCGAACTCGCAACGCAGCCCGATTTCGAGCGCGATGAGCTTGCACAGAGCTATGTGGCGCGTGGTGTGGAGCCGGATTTGGCGCTGCAAGTCGCGGACCAGATGATGGCGAAGGATGCGCTTGGTGCCCACGCGCGCGACGAACTCGGTATTTCGGAGGTGACGACCGCGAGGCCGATCCAGGCTGCCTTGGCTTCGGCCGCCGCGTTTTCGGTCGGTGCAGCCATGCCGCTGGCAATGGTGCTAATTGCGCCGGCGGCGAGGCTGGTCCCAATTGTGTCAATTGCCTCGCTTCTGTTCCTTGCACTGCTGGGTGCCGTTGGGGCCAAAGCCGGTGGTGCCAATGCGCTGAAGGCAAGTGTTCGCGTCACGTTCTGGGGCGCATTGGCAATGGCATTGACCGCTGGCATTGGGGCCGTGATCGGTACTGCCGTCTAAACATTTGCCCGATCTTGGATCTGGGTCGACGCTCGGCGCCTGTGCTAAGATCGTCGTTCAGGCAGACCTGATGGAACTTCATCTGGCGCCTTAAATAGCGATTGAGAAGGTTGGTGGGTCTGGGGGTGGGTCTGAAGGGAAGGCTATTTCAAGCTGTTGTTTTCGCTATAGCTTATTGAGAAATTGGCGGAGGGAGTGTCCGTCTCCGCCTAATCCAAGGTGTGGCCGGGAAGAGGAAAGTCTAGCGTATACGCACGCGCGAGAGACGTTCACCGACGAGCTTCCTCTTGATCCTCCCGAGACAGTCGAGGCAGCCAGGGTTTGGCTCAGTGGGAAAGGCATCCCGAGCGGTGACAGGCTCGAAAGGGCTGTTCATCGAGCCAGGCGCGGAAAGCTGCTGCCGTCGGACATCGAGAAGCTGAAGGCAGAAGCGGCATGACCGATGCCTGTTCCCCGGGGGAACACTCCCATTCCGATCGGCCGAACTTCACGCTGGAGGACTATCTCGCCATGTGCCGGGCGGGCGAAGCGGCCTTCTCGATAGCCGAGGCCGCTCGCGTCATGGGCAAGTCGCGCGCCTACCTCTACCGCGCCATACTGTTTGCCAGCATCCCTGAAGACCAATTCGAGGCCGTGCTCGACGAGGTCCGAGCGAAGGGCCTGACATCGGAAACCGCGGTTGCCGACGAGATCAAGCGCCGCACCGGCAAGGCAAAGGAATACGTCGAAGCCTGCCCGCACTGCGGCGGCGTGCTTCGGAGGCGCGCGTCCGATGAGCCCCATGATGGCGGTGGCGTCAGCCTGCTCAGTCGAGATCTACTTCGACCGAGGATTCATAGCCGTCGATCCAATCGATGCGGGACGGATGCCCGCACGGAAAGGGGTTGTCGTCCCTTTCCATCCCCATGCGAGCGGCGTAGACGCCTCTTTGAAACGCGGTCGAAACAGGCGGGTTGGCGATCATTGCGGTATGTCGGCCGTAGAACAGCGATCTTCCAAAATCGATCAGTTCAGTCCGGTTCGGGATCATGAAACAACCTCAGCGCGGTTGAACTTCAGCACGCGAAACATCTTCGGGCTGCAAATGGTTCCAGCACGATGCGTGACAGGCTGTTTTGTTCCGGTGACCGGATGTCGTGCCTGGCAGGGGCGCAGGTCCATCTGTGCTGGTCCGGATTGCCCAATTTGCAAAAGCCAGATTGGCCTTCTCAGAACATCAATGTGGCTTTGCAGGAAATTTCGCCCGAAGCGGTCGCGGGGTCACGACTGGGTAGGTCTGAACCTGCCCCCTGGCCGACAGCGGCTATCCCCACCGAGGCCATGGTGCCAGCCGAACCGTCCGCCTCATCGTCAAGCCGTATTCGGTTACGTCCACACGTCCGGTTTTGCTTGTCCCATACGGCTAAGCCAGCCCGATGCAAGATGTGAGCCGAAGCTCGATCAAACACATCAGTCCGACCCAACAGATTCAGGCGCCTCAACAGGCTGTAGGGCCCTTGAGACAACAGGTGCTCGACCATCGGAACCTCCTCTCGATTCGTCGAAGCGATCAGTATATCGCCCCGACGAGGAGTTTATCCAAGGTTTAGACCAGATCCTGTGAGTTTGAGATACGAAACGATGACCCTCTGCGTTTCAGGTGGTGGGCCTATAAGTTCCGACGACGCCATAGGGTGTCCATGGTGGGTCAGCCTCAGTGTTGATCCCGACATAACGTTTCAGGAGTTCCCCTCGAATTTCCCACACTCCGTCGATCACTTCGTATACGTCGCTAGTAGCGCCTAGTGGCCCAAGTACGATCCGCTTCGTAATCAGATTTCCGTCCATCATCGCGAGGAAGTCCGTCCGAAATCGCTTTTGTCCGTTGCGGATTATCTATGCCAGCGCCGCCTGCTCGGCGCGATTGAGAATTTCAACATTCTTGAGAGCTTCCTGATTCCAAAACTCCCACTGGCTTTGGTTCGACTTTGCTATCCGCCGTCTTTCAGCATCGTGAATTGGCCATTCCAACAAGATAAGCGCCAAGCGAAACGATCAGGATGGCGGCTCCGAAAACGGCAGCTAAGCCGGCGACGGCCACCCAGCCGGCATCCAACTTCGCAAACGGTCCGACCCCAAAGGAATTCAGCCCTAGGACCGACAGACCAGCGACGAGCCAAGTCCAGCCTTGTCTCGCGGTCAACCCCAAGACCGATTGAAGAAGGCTTACGAAATGCTCCATGTTGTGGTCTCCCATGTCCGCGTCTCTGTCGCGGGCCCGCCGATAGTCGCAGGAAACAATTGGCACCGCAGTTGGTCGGCGGTAGCGGCCCCGCTGCCTCACGGTGGCGGGCTTTTTAGTGAGTAACAATGCCTATGGCACGTCCGATTTCGACCAGAGCCACAACCACGGTTGCAATGGTTGCAGCTAGCGCCATGCCTCGCTCGAAGGTGGCGAGGCGCTTTACAGTCGCCAGTTCCTGACCATCCCAGAACAGTTGATTCGTAACCGGATGCATGCCCAGAAGGGTAAGCCCCTCAATGCTGGTCACCTTGATTCCAGCCGGCCATTCAGGGGGAGGGGCCGCCGTTGCGTATCGATGGGCTCTGATCTGTGCCCAGTCTACAGTGTCCAATGGATGGCGATTCCATGCCATTTCCCCCTTGTTCGCAGCTTTGTACGTAAGATCAATAGAAGGAAGATTATGCAAGTAAACCAAGGACGTATGGCGGAGGGAGTGGGATTCGAACCCACGGTGAACTTGCGCCCACGCCGGTTTTCAAGACCGGTGCCTTAAACCGCTCGGCCATCCCTCCATGGTGATCTTTCAATCACTTGGGTGCCTGTGTTGACGTTCGGATCGTGCTGTTGGCACGTCAAAGCAGAAGGTCAATCGCACCCGCACTGCTCTAGTGCGTGGCGCAAAGACCTGTCAACCGCGCCGCTCTGTACATTTGCCGAAACGCAACAGCTTCCGCTTATCGTCCCTTTCCCCAAAGGACCAGAATGCTTCATTCGGCGGTTGAGCCAGGGACCGCTAAATCGGACAGGGTTTCTGGGAGCGCCCGGCGATTCCCTAAAAGTCTAGCGATCGGAAGAGTGCGCTGGAAAGTACGTGTGGTAACAGTTGATTCAACCATCGCTGGTATTTAAGGCGAGTGTGGCGGCTCCGACCGGCGTTGGGGTGGGGTTGCCGGAGCCGCCTGCGCGGCCAGGGGTAGTTAGTTGACCGCGCTGTCTCAGAATAGGACAGCGCGGTCTACGAACGGTTAATACGTCGCAGATTGCTAAATCAGCAACAGCTAACGGAACGGAAGCGGCTTCCCGCTATTTGAATCGAATTCAAGTTTTGCGTGGGGCGTTCCGATGCGTAAGCCTGCCGACTCCGGCGCCGCTCGGCATCTGAAGGTCGAGCTAAAGCGCGCCGATCTGACATGACGGGCTGGCCGTACGGCTCAGAGAACACGGCTTCAACGAAACGAATGCGAGCATTGCTGCTTCGCCGCACCCGTGGCGTTTGCGCCACAAAACGCAACAGCTTCCGCCAATCAAGCCGGCCTCATTGACAATGCGGCGCAGGGCTGGCCAATCTGTGGCGTGGCCATTTTGCCACGGGGTAGGGAACCATGAGAAAGACATACGAAAAGCCGGTTCTGATCAGGCGTCAGAAGCTGTCGGTTGTGACGGCACAGGTTGTCACGTCGACGGACTGACCGCATTGACTTGCGCCGGCGGGCTTGATCCGGCGCGACTGTTCCTGAGCCTTTTTGAGGAGATGCGAGGCTCTCCCAACAAACTTTCGGCGTCAGCAGGGCGCCGTAGTTGTGTGACATCCACACCAGTACGGCTCTTGCCACAATCTCGCCCCCTTCCGACCACAATCGGTTAATACCGTGATAAGCAATTCCTGCGCACAAGGGGATTGGGGATCCGGGTGTCGCTGGCAAGTGTCGGGCTGGTGCTTTGGCTCCGCTGACGTTCAGCTGGTGGCGAGACTGTAGGGGACATCATACAAATGCAGACTTCGGCGCGCCCGCGTCTTCGTCGCGCTCCTGCTCTTGCACTGTGCGCCCTGTCGGCGGTGTTGCTTGCCGCCTGCACGTCGACGCCGCAACCGAAGGCGATGATCGACAAGAGGCCGCGCTCCAAGGAGTATTTCGCCGAAACCGAATATGGCGTGAAGGCCAGCCCGCGCGTTGCCTTCATGCGGCGCGGCGGCGGCCGCGACCAGCTCGGCAAGCCCTACCAGGTGCGCGGCAAGTGGTACTATCCCAAGGAAGACAAGCGCTACGCCAAGGTCGGTCTGGCGTCCTGGTATGGCGATGCCTTCCACGGCCGGCTGACCGCCAATGGCGAAGTCTACGACATGACGCATCTGACGGCGGCGCATCCGACGATGCCGCTGCCGAGCTACGCCCGCGTCACCAATCTCGATACCGGCAGCTCGGTCATCGTGCGCGTCAACGATCGCGGCCCGTACCATGAGGGCCGCATCATCGACGTGTCGGAGCGCGCCGCGCAAATGCTCGACTATGCCAAGGTCGGCACCGCCAAGGTGAAGGTCGAATACGTCGGCCGGGCGCCACTCGACGGCGATGACGACCAGTATCTGATGGCCTCCTACCATCCCGGCAACAGGCGGCCGGATCCGTCGGACGGCTTGCCGACCGGCGTGATGGTGGCCATGAACGGCCCGATGCCGAGCCTGTCGGTCGGCGCGCCTGCCGCCGCCGTGCCGTTCCCGGGTCAATTGACCAATTCCGGGGATGCCCCTGCCGCCCAGCCGGCCTTGTCGGATCAGCCGGCGATGTCGGCGCAGGGCGTCAGCGATGTCGTGTTGCCCGATTTCGGGCCGATCGTGCCGGAGCGGCCGGAGATCAATCTGCCGCCGAATTCGCCCTTCGCCATGGCCTCGCTCTCCTACGCGGACGAGCGCGTCGGACGCGCCGACGTCTTCGCCGCCTTCGACGGCGCCGGGATGTCGCCGTCGGACATCCTGCAGTCCTGGAAGAAATCCAATTCGACGTCGCCGGCCGTCGCCGACTATGTCGCCGCCGGCTCTTTCGATGATGCCGCCGAGGCGAAGCGGGTGGCGGCGGCGCTCAAGGCTTTCGGCAGGACCGAAATCCAGCGCACCGAGCTCGATGGCGACGACTGGTACGCGGTCAACGTCTATCCGGACGGCCATGGCAGCGTCGATGATCTGCTGAAAGCCGCCTGGTCGCACGGCGCGCCGGACGCGCTTGTCGTGCGTGACTGATCTATTTCGATCGCACGGTTGATCCGCCGGAAAAAAGCCTGATAGCTTTGCCCTTGCCAATACCGGCTAACAGGTCGAGCCTTTATGCAGTTTCGCCTTTTTCCGCCCCTCGCTGGGCTTTGCCTGTTGCTGCTTTCCCTGATCCCGGCCAACGCGCAACTTTTCGAAACCAAGGCGGCCCAGGCCTTCATGATCGATGCCGACACCGGCACCGTGCTGTTCGCCAAGGATGCCGACAAGCCGATCCCGCCGGCCTCGATGGCCAAGCTGATGACGATGGAAGTGGTCTTCAACGCCATCAAGTCCGGCCGCATGACGCTCAACGACACCTTCGTGGTCAGCGAGAACGCCTGGCGCACCGGCGGCGCGCCGTCCGGCACGTCGACCATGTTCGCCAAGCTCAAATCGGCGGTTCGCGTCGAGGACCTGATCCTGGGCGTGACGGTGCAGGCCGCCAATGACGGCTGCATCGTGCTGGCCGAAGGCATGGCCGGCTCGGAGGCCAATTTCGCAGCGCAGATGACCGAGCGCGCCCGCGAGCTCGGCCTGCAGAAATCGACCTTCGTCAACGCCACCGGCCTGCCGGCAGACGGCCAGCGGACGACCGTTCGGGAGCTTGCGCAGCTCGCGCTGCATATCTGGCGCGACTACCCCGATTTCTATCGCTACTACGGCCAAGCGGATTTCACCTGGAACAAGATCACCCAGAAGAATCGAAACCCGCTATTGGCCATGGGCATCGAGGCTGATGGCTTCGTCGCCGGCATGAGCGAGGGCGCGGGCTTCGGCATCGTCGGCTCGGTCAGCCACAACGGTACCCGCGTCATCGTCGCGATGAGCGGGCTGGCAAGCGATCGCGAACGCTCCGAGGAGGCGCGCAAGCTGCTCGACTGGGGTGTGCGTTCGTTCCAGAAGACCGAGATCTTCGCCAAGGACGAGGTGGTCGGCGAGGCCCAGGTGTTCGGTGGCGCCAAATCCGGCGTGGCGCTGAAGGCGAAGGGACCGATCGATATCTTCCTGCCAATCGCCAACCGCGACAAGCTGACCGCAAGAATCGTCTATGATGGGCCGGTCTCGGCGCCGGTGGAGGAGGGGCAGCCGGTCGGCAAGCTGCGCGTCTGGATCGGCGACACGTTGAGCCAGGAGACGCCGCTGTTCGCCGCCGAAACGGTCGGCGTCGGCACGCTGCCGCAGCGCGCGCTCGATGCCGCCAAGGAACTGGCCGTCGGCTGGCTGCGTTAGAGCAATTCCAGGAAAAGTGTGAAACGGTTTTCGGTCGGGAATTGCGTCAAAACAACGAGATAGAGCGGTTCGGCGTTTCCGTGAAATGATGAGCCCCTCTGGCGTGGACCTTTTCTCAGACGAGGGCTATGACAGCGTCCAGCACGGGCAGAGGCTTTTTCCGGTGACGAGCGGATTTTTCATCACCTTCGAAGGCGGCGAGGGGGCAGGCAAGTCGACGCAGATCGAGCGGCTGGCAAAGCGCATGCGCGCCAAGAAGTATGACGTCCTCGTCACCCGCGAGCCCGGCGGCTCGCCGGGCGCCGAGGCGGTGCGGCATGTGCTGCTTTCCGGTGCCGCCGAGCCCTTCGGCCCCAAGATGGAAGCGCTGCTATTCGCAGCCGCGCGCTCCGACCATGTCGAGCAGGTCATCCGGCCGGCGGTCGAGCGCGGCTCGATCGTGCTCTGCGACCGCTTCATCGATTCCTCGCGCGTCTACCAGGGTGTCACCGGCGGTCTCGATCCGGCCTTCATGGAGACGCTGGAGGCGGTCGCCATCAACGGCATGGTGCCCGACATGACGCTGATCTTCGACATCGATCCCGCCGAGGGCCTGCGCCGCGCCACCGCCCGCCGCGGCGCCGATGACGGCCCTGACCGCTTCGAGAAGGAAACGCTCGATATCCATCGCCGCCGCCGCGAGGCCTTTCTTGCTATCGCTGAGGCCGAGCCGGAGCGCTGCATCGTCATCGACGCCTCCGCCGACCCCGACACGGTCGAGAACATCGTCACCGCCGCCGTCTTCGCGGCGCTGGAGACGATGACGCCGGCCGAGAAGCGGCAGACGGCGCCGGCATGATCTTCGAACGCATCGCCCCCGAGCAGCACGACACGCTGGACGGCGTGCCGGAGCCGTCCGAGACGGCTCGCCTGGTCGGCCACCATCAGGCGGCATCCATGTTTGCCGCCGCCTACCGCTCCGGCAAGCTGCCGCACGCGCTGATCCTCGCCGGGCCGGTCGGCATCGGCAAGGCGACGCTCGCCTTCCACCTTGCGCATCATCTCCTGAAGCATCCGGCCTTCGAGCGGGCGCCGGACGCGATCGCCCAGCCGGACCCGGCCTCATCGTTGTTCCGCCAGATCGCCACTGGGGCGCATCCTTCGGTGCTGCACCTGACCCGGCCGGTCAACGACAAGACCAAGAGCTTCAAGACGGTCGTCACCGTGGACGAGATCCGCAAGGTCAGCCGCTTCCTGTCGATGACCTCGCACGACGGCAGCTACCGCATCGTTATCGTCGACCCGGCCGACGACATGAACACCAATGCCGCCAATGCCTTGCTGAAGAATCTGGAGGAGCCGCCGGCGCGCACGCTGTTCATCCTCATCGTGCATGCGCCGGGAAGCCTTTTGCCGACCATCCGCTCGCGCTGCCAGATGGTGCGGCTGACGCCGCTTGGCGACGAGGAGCTGATGACGGTTCTGCAGGGCATCGAGCCGCCGCCACCCGAGGAGCCGGCCGCGCGCGCGGCACTTGCGGAGCGGGCAGGGGGCAGTGCCCGCAACGCGATCCTTCTGACCCAATATGGCGGGCTGGAGATCGCGGCCGCGCTTGACACCCTGGTCGCCGCGACGAAGAAGGATGTCGCCGGCGCCCACCGGCTTGCCGAGGCGGTCGCCGGCCGCGACCAGGCAATCCAGTTCGACATCTTCAACCGCCACGCGCTCGACCTCTTGTCATCGGGCGCCAGCGAAGCGGCTCTCGCCGGCGATCTGGCGCGGGCCAAGGCGCTGTCCGAAGCTTGGCAGGAAGCGCAGAACGCTATATCTGACACCGAGACCTACAATCTCGACAAGAAGCAGCACGCCCTGACCATGATCGAGCGCCTGAATTCTGCGATGCGAATGTGACGGTTCTTTTGGTGCATGCCGTTGCCCCAAAACCGGGCCCCACTTTTGGGCGGCATGCACCAGCCTCGGGATGGCAATCGCCGCCCTGATGCGATATCCACCGCCACAACTCACATTCAGACATTCATGACGGTTCTTTCATGTCACGCGACACGTTCTACATCACGACGGCGATTTCCTACCCGAACGGCAAGCCGCATATCGGCCATGCCTATGAGCTGATCGCCACCGACGCGCTTGCCCGCTTCCAGCGGCTCGACGGCAAGCAAGTCTTCTTCCTCACCGGAACAGACGAGCACGGCATCAAGATGCTGCAGACGGCGCGCAAGGACGGTATTTCGCCGCGCGAGCTGGCCGACCGCAACTCGGTCGAGTTCAGGCGCATGGCCACGGCGCTCAACGCCTCCAACGACGATTTCATCCGCACCACCGAGGAGCGCCACTACGCGTCCTCGCAGGCGATCTGGAAGGCCATGGCCGCCAATGGCGACATCTACAAGGGCGGCTATGCCGGCTGGTATTCGGTGCGCGACGAAGCCTATTACGGCGAGGAAGAGACCGAGCTCCGCCCCGACAACGTCCGCTATGGACCGCAGGGGACGCCCGTCGAATGGGTCGAGGAAGAGAGCTATTTCTTCCGGCTTTCGGCCTATCAGGACAAGCTCATAGCGCTCTACGAAAGCCAGCCGGACTTCATCGGCCCGGCCGAGCGACGCAACGAGGTGATGAGCTTCGTCAAGTCGGGGCTGAAGGATCTATCGGTCTCACGCACCACTTTCGACTGGGGCGTGCCGGTTCCCGGCGACGAGAAGCATGTGATGTATGTGTGGGTCGACGCGCTGACAAACTACATCACCGGGATCGGCTATCCCGATGAAAACGCTGAGAATTGGAAGTTCTGGCCGGCCGATGCGCACATCATCGGCAAGGACATCGTGCGCTTCCACGCCGTCTACTGGCCGGCCTTCCTGATGTCGGCGGGGATCCCGCTGCCCAAGCGCGTCTTCGGCCATGGCTTCCTGTTCAACCGCGGCGAGAAGATGTCTAAGTCGGTCGGCAACGTCATCGACCCGTTCACCATGGTGGAGCACTACGGCGTCGACCAGGTGCGCTATTTCTTCCTGCGCGAGGTGCCGTTCGGCCAGGACGGCAACTACAGCCACGAAGCGATCGTCAACCGCACCAACGCGGATCTCGCCAACGGGCTCGGCAATCTGGCGCAGCGCTCGCTGTCGATGATCGCCAAGAACTGCGGCGGCGTGGTGCCGAAGCGCGGTGAATTGACGGAGGCCGACGGGGCCATCCTCGATCAGGCGGTGGAAGCGCTGGCGACGGCACGCAAAGCGATGGCGGAGCAGGGCATCCATCTGGCGCTGGCGGCGATCTTCGGCGTGGTGGCGGAAGCCGATCGCTACTTCGCCTCGCAGGAGCCCTGGGCGCTGCGGAAGACCGATCCTGTGCGCATGGAGACGGTGCTGTGGACGACCGCCGAGATCGTGCGTCGCGTGGCACTGCTGAGCCAGCCCTACATTCCAGGTTCGGCGGCAAAGCTGCTCGATCTGCTCGCGGTGCCGGCGGACAAGCGCGATTTCGAGCATGTCCATGCCGACCATGCGCTCGTGCCGGGCACGGCCCTGCCGGCGCCCGAGGGCGTGTTCCCGCGATATGTCGAGCAGGATGCCAAAGCCTGATGCTTGTCGACAGTCACTGCCATCTCGACTTTCCGGACTTCGCCGAGGAGCGGGCGGCCATCGTCGCTCGCGCCCTGGCGGCCGGGATCGGCCGCATGGTGACGATCTCGACACGCGTGAGGCGATTTCAGCAAATACTTGAAATCGCTGAGAATTTTAATGAAGTCTACTGCTCGGTCGGCACCCATCCGCACAATGCGGCGGAAGAGCTCGACGTGACGGCCGACGAGCTGGTGCGGCTTTCCGCGCACCCCAAAGTGGTGGCGATCGGCGAGGCCGGGCTCGACTATTTCTACGATCGCGCGCCTCGCGATGCGCAGGCGCAAGGCTTCCGCACCCACATCACCGCCGCGCGCCAGACCGGCCTGCCGCTGGTCATCCATTCGCGCGATGCCGACGACGACATGGCCGCGATCCTCGAGGACGAAACAGGGAAGGGCGCCTTCCCCTTCATTCTGCACTGTTTTTCGTCCGGGCGCAGGCTGGCGGAGGTCGGCGTCGCGCTTGGCGGCTATGTCTCGTTCTCTGGCATCCTGACCTTCAAGAACTCGACCGAATTGCGCGCCATCGCAGCCAGCGTGCCACGTGACCGGCTGCTGGTCGAAACCGACGCGCCATATCTTGCGCCGATCCCGTTTCGCGGCAAGCGCAACGAGCCGGCCTATGTCGCCAACACCGCCAAGGTGCTGGCCGAGACGATCGGCGTCAGCGAGGCCGAGATCGCCGACATCACCACCGACAATGTCTTCCGGCTGTTCCGGAAGATGCCGCGTCCCGATGCGCCGGGCGCCTGAGGCATGAGCGACCGGCTGCGCCTCACCATCCTCGGCTGCGGCTCGTCGCCCGGCACGCCGCGCATCACCGGCGACTGGGGCAATTGTGACCCGGCCAACCCCAGGAACCGGCGCATGCGCGCCGCCGCATTGGTCGAGCGGATCGCGGCGAACGGCGCCCGTACGACGGTCGTCATCGACACCGGGCCGGATTTTCGCGAGCAGATGCTGCTGGCATCGGTCAAGCGCATCGACGCTGTCGTCTACACGCATCCGCATGCCGACCATATCCACGGCATCGACGACCTGCGCGGCTATGTGCTGGAACAGCGCCACCTGATCGACATCCATGCCGACCAGCCGACGATGCAGCGCCTGCAAGAAGCGTTCGGCTATTGCTTCGAAACGCCGCCGGGCAGTTCCTATCCGCCGATCGTCAGGCCGCATCTCATCGACCACGCCAGGCCGGTGGTGATCGAAGGCGAGGGGGGTCCCCTCGCCCTCGAGCCGCTGCCGCAGATCCACGGCGACATCATTTCGCTCGGTTTCCGCGCCGGGGCGCTCGCCTACTGCCCTGACATCAGCGACTTTCCGGACGCCAGTGTGGAGCGCCTGCGCGGCCTGGAGATGCTGGTGATTGACGCGCTGCAGTACAACACCCATCCGAGCCATTTGTCGCTCGGCCAGGCGCTCGGCTGGATCGAGACGCTGGCACCGAAAAACGCCGTGCTGACGCACATGCATGTGCCGCTCGACTATGCCAAGGTGATGGCCGAGACGCCGGATCACATCGTGCCGGCCTATGACGGCATGGTGATAGAAATTCCTTATGAATCAGAATGATGGATCGAACTTCTCGCGAATTATGCCATGAGATCGTTCACGCTGAGTGGAGATCGGGGAAACCTGCTCTATCATAACATTCCAGGTGTCGGCGTTCCGCTGATATTCATCCACGGCCTCGGCTGCGCCTCTTCCTGTGATTATCCACGGGTTGCTTGCGACCCTGCGCTGGCAGGCAGGCGCATGGTGCTGATTGACCTGCTTGGATTTGGTTTCAGCGACCGCCCGGCTGGCTTCGGCTACACGATCGACGACCATGCGCGAACCCTGGTGGAACTCCTAAGCGAGTTGGCCCCTGAAAGCCTGGATCTCTTCGGCCACAGCATGGGAGGTTCCGTGGCTATCGTTGCGGCAAGCCTGATTGGCGATCGCGTTCGGAACCTTGTGTTGAGCGAACCCAATCTGGATCCAGGCGGCGGCTTCTACAGCCGGAAAGTCGCGGCAATGAACGAGCGTGACTATGTGGCCTATGGCCACGAGGCTCTGGTGAGGACGTCCAAGTCGGACGGCGACGGTATCTGGGCGGCTTCCTTGTCGGTGAGCGCACCACATGCCGTGCACCGCGGAGCTATATCGCTCGTTGCCGGCGGCAAACCGGCCTGGCGTGAGTTGCTGCTTGGGATGGCAATGCCAAGGACGGTGATCTTCGGCGAAAACTCTCTGCCGGACGAAGACACGCAACGCCTGCCTCAGCAAGGCATCAACATCAGCGTCGTGCCGCAAGCTGGACATTCCATGGCCTGGGAGAACCCGGCCGGATTGGCGAATTCACTACGGGAAGCGCTGTCCTGATGGCAGCCTCGCCATTGCCTGTCAGTTCCATAATCTATCTTATGCGACTTTTATACGATAGCTCAGGACTCGCTTGGCACCCGGCTCGATCAGCATCACGCCAGGTTTGTCGGCGAACTCGCCATCGAAATCGATCGGGCTTGCAAGGCCATGCCAGGGCTCGATGCACAGGAACGGGGCGCCTCCCGGCTTGGACCAGATGCCCAACTCATTGAAGCCGTGCCAGGATATTTCGATCGCCGGCCCGCGCTCGGCGGCATAGCGGACACTTGCGCTGGCTGGTTGATCCAGGATGACGGCATCATCGTCGAAGAGCTGCTCGGAAAGCGCAAGCGTCTTACCTTCGATCGGTGTGGGCCGGGCCGTTGGCAGCAGCAGACCATCCTTCAGGCGGCGGATCGGCGCAGGTTCGTTCTCGGCAAACGTTAGCCGATAGGCTTCTTTGGGCAATTCCGGCAGTAGCGGCCAGTTGAAGGCAGGATGCGCGCCGACCGAAGCAGGCAGCACCTCATTGCCTGTGTTGGTGACCTCGAAGGTCACGCCGAGGCTGCGAGGACCGAGGCTGTAACGTATCGCCAGGCGAAAGGCGAATGGGTAGCGTGCGCGGCTTTCGGCATCGTCAGTCAGGATCAGCGTGCAGGAGGAAGGTCCCTGCTCCGCCCAGGCAAAGCGCCTGTCGCGGGCAAAGCCATGCTGCGTCATCGGATAGTTTTTGCCACGGTGGCGCAACTGGTCGCCTCTCAACCGGCCGACAATGGGAAACAGGACCGGCGAATGACGGCGCCAGGCGGGACCGGCTTGCCATAGGAACTCAATGCCTTCGGCGTTGCGCAACGAGACCAGTTCGGCCCCCTGCTGGACAATGGTCGCCGAGATGCCGTCACCGTGAAGTGTCAGGCTATCCTGTTCCATACGTCCTCACGGCTGGTTTGGTGCGGCTGGCAGGCTAGCAAAAGGCTTCGCGAACTCAAGGGCGGTGGCTGCGCGCCCCATGGGCTCCACTCCGATTTCGAATGCCATGGTGGGCGCCCATCGTTTCCGTCATTCAGTGCGTGTCGCCCGTGATGCGCCGATGGATTCCGTCCAGGCTTTCAGCGAGTGCGCCGAACACATCACGCGCCGTGAGCTCGCGCAGAACCTGTTCGTTGATGCCGCCGCGTGTCGCATAGTCCTGCGCCAGATCCATGAAACCCGCATCCGGCGACGTCTCAGGCGCGGTCCCCAGCGCCTTGAAAAGCGAGGAGACGTAGTCGCGCGCGGTGCCCTCCCCGACGCCGTGGCTCGTCAGCCAGTTGTGGATGGTCTCGAGGTATTTGAAATAGCTGGCATAGGTCGCGGTGGCGACGCTCAAGGCGTCGAATTCGCCGGAATTTTCGACCTCGATCACCTTGCCCAGCCTGCCGAACAATGCCGCGGCGCCTGGATCAGGTGGACAGATGATCGTGGCGCCCAGCCGGTGCGCGATCATCGGCATGGGAAGCGCCTTCGTCAGGTGTCCGGCGGGCGCCGTCAAAGCCTTTATGTCCTCGAGAGACAAGGTGGCGATCAGGCTGATGAGGCGATGGTCGGGTCGAAACCGCAATTCGCCGAGCACTTGACTGGCAATCTGCGGCCGCACCGCGAGCATGACAGTATCGCAATCATCGAGGACGGCCTGGTTGTCGCTGGCAACGCGCACATCCGGGTGGCGGGAAGCAAGGTTCGTCGCGATCTCTTCGTTGCGGGGCGAAAGCACAATTGAAACAGAGCTTTCCGCGAGGGACTTGAGCCCCGTGACGATTGCGGCGGTGAGCGCGCCTGTGCCGATAAAGCCGAGTTTCATGAGACGTCCCGAGAGGTTGGTTAATGTGATGGCCGGCCGACCATAGTAGCAGGTGTGCCGGGTGGAAACGGCCAATGGCCCGACGATCGCGGTCGGCCGCCTTCATCTCCGCCTGGAACGAGTTCATGTTCAGCTATGGGCTGATCAATGACGATGCGCGCCGCACGCTGACGCCGGGCATCATGATCTTTGCGTCAGACCGACTTGAGGGCGCTGACCGCGGCTTCCGTGCCCGCGGTCGTGCCGCCATCGCCTACCTGCAGCGCTTCCTTGGTCGAGGGCTTGCGGCGGGAGTGGTCAAGGGGTGAGCAGGATGGGGATGGGCCCGGCCGAGGTGCCTCGGCCAGGCCCGGTGCCTAAAGGCCTATTCGCGTTCGCCGGTGAAGTTCAGCAGCAGCTGGAAGATGTTGACGAAGTTCAAATAGAGCGAGAAGGCGCCGAAAACGGCCAGCTTCTGCTGCGATTCTGCGTCGAAATTCTCGGCATACTGCTCCTTGATCGTCTGGGTATCCCAGGCGGTGAGCCCGATGAACACGGCGATGCCGATCACCGAGATGGCGAACTGCAGCGCGGTCGAGCCGAGGAACAGGTTGACGAGGCTGGCGATCACCACGCCGATGAGGCCCATGATCAGGAACGACGAGAACTGCGTCAGGTCGCGCCTGGTCGTATAGCCATAAAGGCTTGTCGCGCCGAACATGGTGGCGGCGATGAAGAAGGTGCGCGCGATGCTGGTGCCGGTGAAGACCAGGAACACCGAAGCCAGCGACAGGCCCATGACGGCGCAGAAGGCCCAGAACATCGCCTGCGCGCTGGCCGCCGACATGGTCTGCATGCGGAACGAGAACAACAGCACGAAGGCGAGCGGCGCGAGCATCACCACCCATTTCAGCGGGCTGGAGAAGATCGGTACGTAGAGCGCCGGCGTCGAGGCCACGGCGAAGGCGATAGCGCCGGTGACGACGAGGCCAAGGCCCATATAGTTGTAGACGCGCAGCATATGCTGGCGCAGGCCCTCGTCGTAGAGGGCGCCGGTTCGGGCGCCGCTGCCCGCGCGATATCCCAGATTGGGGGTATTCATGTTCAGTCTCCTTGGTTGATCTCAGTAAAGCGTGCGGGCGAGCGTTTCGGCGGCGCGGTCGAGGTTGCGCGCATCGCTGCGCGCGACGACGGCGTAGGCGACCTCGCCGATCTGGAAATAGGCCGAGGAAATATCGCCCGAGGGCGCAACGGCCGGCTTCACCACGTCAAAGGTTCCGGGCCTGATGGCGAACAGCGAGACGAGGCCGAGATCCCTGGTTTCGAGCGCCATCTCGACGCTCGGCCCGAAGCGCGACGGATAGATCTGCACGTCGCGCACCTTCCAGTCGACGGGCAGCGACGGCATGACGATCGCGGTCGCGGCACGGATTTCACCGGGGTTATAGTCCGGCGCTTCCCGCTGGGAGGTCATCGCCTCGCGCATCAGCGTCGTCCGGTGCGCCCTCACCGCCTCTTCAACATAGGCCGGCGGCTGGGTGGAAGCGACGACCTTGGTCACCGCGACCGGTCCGAAAATACCGTTCGCCAGCCAACCGGCGGCGATCAGGATGGCCGCCGCTGCCGCCCGCTGCAGCATACCGAAGAAGCGGTCGCGGCCAAGCCCGCGCTCCAGCCGTCGTGCCGCCTCGGTCGTTGCCGGCCGCACCATGCCCTTGCCGGCGAGCGCCACGCGCAGCTCATCGCGCGTCCTGAGGTCGGACATGACGCGCGCGGCCACCTCCGGCCGGGTGGACAGGAATGCCTCCACCTCGATGCGGCGAGCCACTTCCAACTGGTCGTCGACATAGGCGTCGAGATCGGCGTCGGTCACGGGATCGAGCATTGCGTTCATCGCTCACCTCTGACGATCCTGAGATGGTTCTTGCCGGCGGGTGCGGCCTCCTCCATCTCGCGCAGCGCCGCGCGGGCCCGGCCGATGCGCGACATCAGCGTTCCCAGCGGCACGCCGCTGACCTCGGCCGCCTGGGCGTAGCTCAGCCCCTCGATGGCGACGAGATGCAGCGCCGAGCGCTGCTCCTCCGGCAGGGATAAAAAGGCCGTCCGCACCTGCGCCAGGCGGACCGAATGGTCCTGGGGCGCCGGCGTGGTGCTGTCGGCAAGGTATCCGGCCTGCTCGACGCGCGCCGCTTCCGACCGGCGTGAGCGGACACCGTCGATGAAGGCGTTGTGGACGATCGCGAGCAGCCAGGCGCGCAGGTTGCTGCCGGCGCGAAAGGTAGCGCGCCGCTCATAGGCGCGCACCAACGCGTCATGCACCAGGTCCTCGGCCTCCGTGCTGTCGCGCGTCAGCGAGCGCGCATAGCGGCGCAGCGAACCGAGCTGTCCGACGATATCGAAGCGAGGCATCGACCGTTTCATGCCCTGTTTACGGAGCAGGGCAAGGTTTTAATCCCGCTGCTGGCGTCTTTTTTGGATGATGCGGGCCCACCGGCGTTCAGGGCCTCTCGCCGCGCCGGAGCCTTCCCTCGATCGCGGCGATGACCGGCATCAGGTCGGCGACGCCGTTGACGACATAGTGCGCGCCGGCGGCGCTGAGTTTCGCCTGCGCCTCGGCCCGCTTGATGCGGAAGACGTCCGGCGCCAGCGCCTGGGTCTCGGCCAGCGTATGACCGAAGACATTGCCGGTCACCGCCACGCCGACCGTCCAGGCGCCGGCATTGAGGCCTTCGGCGATGCCGACCTCGGTGTCGTCGACCTTGACGGCGAGCCAGGGCGGATAGACGCCGAGCTCGGTCAGCGCCTTCCACAGCATGAACGGCGTCGGCCTGCCGTCCGGCGTGTCGCCGGTGCAGACCAGGCAGTCCGGCGAGAACCCCTGCCCGGCGGCGACCGGCAGGATCTCGGCCATGATGTCGCGCGTGTAGCCGGTGGTCGAGCCGATCTTGAGGCCGCGCGCGCGGAGCGCCGATACCACGTCGGCAACGCCCGGGATGACATCCGAGAAGCGCGCCGCGACCGCCCGATTCTTCGGCACGAACACGTCGTAGACGGCGTCGATATCCGCCTCGGTCGGCGCGTGGCCGTGCTGCTTCGTCCAGGCTTTAGCTATCCGGGGCAGCGCCATCAGGGCCGCGATATGCGGGCGCTTGGCCATGCCCATCGGCCCGCGCGCCTCCTCGATGGTGATCGCCACGCCGAACTCTGCGAAGGCTTCGACGAACACCCCCATCGGCGCCAGCGAGCCGTGGTCGACCACGGTGCCGGCCCAGTCGAACACCACGGCGCGCAGCAAACCTTGTGTCGTCATGCGATCTTCCTTGCTTCTGCCGCGCCGAACAGCTCTGCGATCACCTCTTCGGCGATCGCAAACGAGGTGCTGGCGCCGGTGCCGCTGGTGATCATCACCAGCCGCACATCCTCATGCGGCGCATCGGCGAACATAGTGCGGTCGGCAGCCGATGCGTAAATGCCGGTCCAGCGTTCGATCACGGCGGGCGGCGGGGTGCCGAACACGGCGCTGAATTCTTCCAGGATGATCTCATCGACCCGCTCGGAGGCGAACGGATACGGCGTCGTTGCATAGTGGTGGGAGTCGCCCACCACCAGGGTGCCGTCGGCGCTCTGCACCACGATCAGATGCACGCCATTGTCCAGCGCGTCGCGCTGATCGCTCTCCAGCCGGCGCCGCAGGGCTGCCGCCTCCGGCAAGGCGGCATAGCCGGCGTAGCGGGCGAGGCCGAGGTCGGACATGACCGACGCCGGCAGCGGGAAGCCAGGATCGGCAAGGCGCATCATCTGCAGCTTGCAGCGCGTGACGGAATATTGCGCGATGCGCTCGGGATAGAGCGTCGCCAGGTCGTCGCCCGGACAGACGACCACCTTGCCGGCCTGCACCCTACCCCGGCTCGTCACGATATCGGGCGGCTCGATCGCACGCACCGCCGTTTCGCGGTGGAATTCGACGCCGTGCTTTTCAGCGAGCCAGGCGGCAAGCAGCGGGATCGCCCAGCGCGACTCGACACGCACCTCATGCGGGCTCCACAGGCCACCGGCGAACCCTTCCCCGCCAAGACCAGGAAAGTCGCGGCGAAGCTCTCCGGGTTCGAGCAGCTTGCAGTCCTCGCCCATCTCCGTTTGCAGGAAGGCCTCGATCACCGCCCTCGCCTCCGGGCGGCGCGCGACGACAACCGTGCCGCGCTGGAGGATGTCGATGCCGGCGGGGCCAGCCACCTCACGCCAGATATCGCGGGAGCGCATGGCCCGGCGCCACACCTGGCCCCGCTCCTGGCCGCTGACGGTGATGAAGCCGAAATTGCGCACCGAAGCGCCATTGGCTTGCGCATCGCGGTCGATGACGACGACGCTGAGGCCGCGGCGAACGGCGGCCAGCGCATGCGCCAGGCCGACAATGCCGGCGCCGACGATGGCGAGATCGAATTCTTGCTGCCGGCTCATCAGTTTTCCATGCTCGGGGACGTTCCATTGAAACTACGCCGATGTGACAGGAACGTGTAGGGCAGCGCGGTCTCAAGGTCGATGCAATCGAAAAGCGCTGGCGGAGCGCGGCCGTTTTGCGTATCACTCCGCCGCCATTGGAGCCTTGTGATGTTTGAAACCCTGCAGCCCGCCCCCGCCGACAAGATCCTTGCGCTGATTGGCCTTTATCGCGCCGATCCGCGTCCGAGCAAGGTCGACCTCGGCGTCGGCGTCTACAAGGATCGCGACGGCAAGACGCCGGTGATGCGCGCCGTGCGCGAGGCCGAAAAGCGGCTGCTGCAGAGCCAGGATACCAAGACCTATCTCGGCCTTGCCGGCGACACGGGCTTCAACGCGGCAATGGCCAAGCTCACCTTTGGTGACAATGCGGACCTCTCGCGCATCCGCACAGCGCAGGCGCCGGGCGGCTCCGGCGCGCTCAGGCTGGTGGCCGAGCTCTTGCAGCGTACCCGTCCTGGCGCGACGGTGTGGCTGTCCGATCCGACCTGGCCGAACCACATGCCGGTGATGCGCGCCGCCGGCCTGCAGATCCGCGACTATCCCTATTTCGACGCCGCTTCCGGCTCTGTGCGCTTCAAGGACATGCTGGCGGCCCTGCGGACGGCCGAACGCGGCGATGTGGTGCTGCTGCATGGCTGCTGCCACAATCCGACCGGCGCCAATCTCGACGCCGCGCAGTGGGCCGAGGTCGCCGATCTCGTCGTCGAGCGCGGCCTGCTGCCGTTCGTCGACATCGCCTATCAGGGCTTTGGCGAGGGCCTCGATGCCGATGCGGCAGGGCTGCGCCTGCTAGCCGCCAAGGTTCCGGAAATGGTCGTCGCCTCGAGCTGCTCGAAGAACTTCGCCGTCTACCGCGACCGCGTCGGCGCGGCGATGATCCTGGCAAAGGACGGCGCTGAGGCCGATGTGGCGATGAGCCAGATGCTGTCGGCGGCGCGCGCCATGTATTCGATGCCGCCGGACCATGGCGCGGCGGCGGTGCGCATCGTGCTCGAAGACGCCGCTTTGCGCGCCGACTGGCAGGCCGAGCTCGAGGAGATGCGGCTGCGCATGCTGCGGCTGCGCGTCGCCTTCGCCGAGGCGCTGCGCCGGCAGTCCAATTCCGACCGCTTCGATTTCGTCGCCAGCCATCGCGGCATGTTCTCGCGCCTCGGCCTTTCGGAAGCCCAGGTCGAGCGGCTGCGCACCGAGCACGCCATCTATATGGTCGGCGACAGCCGCATCAACGTGGCTGGTCTGCCCGAGGAAGGCATGGACGCGCTGGCCAAGGCGATTGTTTCGGTTTTGGACTGAAGTCTCGCGCAACTGTGGACAATAGGCTTTTGGCAGTCGGCGGGATTGGTCGCCTGCCTCTGCGCGCGCTAGGGTTTGCAGCATGAAGCCCTCCAAGGATATTTCCCGGCTGATCGAGATCATGGCGGCGCTCAGGGCCCCGAAGACCGGCTGCCCCTGGGATATCGAGCAGAATTTCTCGACCATCGCGCCCTACACGATCGAGGAAGCCTACGAGGTGGCAGACGCCATTGCGCGCGGCGATTTCGACGATCTGCGCGAGGAGCTCGGCGACCTGCTGCTGCAGGTTGTCTACCACGCGCAAATGGCTGAAGAGGTTGGCGAATTCGCCTTCGGCGACGTCGTCGAGGCGATCACCACCAAGATGATCCGTCGCCATCCGCATGTCTTCGGCGACGAGGAGGCGCGCAGCGCCGGCATGGCCAAGGGCATGTGGGAAAAGATCAAGGCGGTGGAGAAGGCGGAGAAGCGCGATGCGCGTCTCGCCCGCGGGCTCGACCCCGAGGACAACGGCAAAGGGTTCCTAGATAGCGTGCCGGTCGCGCTGCCCGCGCTGACCCGGGCGCTCAAGCTGCAGGAAAAGGCGGCTCGGGTCGGCTTCGACTGGAGCGAGGCGGCGCCCATTCTCGACAAGATCGAGGAGGAGATCGGCGAATTGCGGGAAGCACTCGCCACCGGCGACGCAGCCCCCATCAAGGACGAGTTCGGCGACATGTTGTTTGCCGTCGTCAATCTCGGCCGCCATCTCAAGCTCGACGCCGAAGCCGCGCTCAGCGGCACCAACGAGAAATTCCGCACCCGCTTCCACTATGTCGAGCAGGCGCTGGAAGGCTCCGGCAGTTCGTTGGAAAAGGCGACGCTGGACGAGATGGAAGCGCTCTGGCAGCAGGCCAAGGGCGCGAAATAACCAGGCTCAGCCGTTGTTCTTACGGTGCAATCGGCTGTCGATCTCTTGCCGCGCGCTGTGTGTGGCATTGATCGACATGGTCACGCTGCCGTCCTCATTGTCGGCCCGCGAAACGACGTCGCCATTGCGGTAGAGCCAGTCGACGAGACCGAACTGGGCCGGCGTCAACGTCAATGTCAGCGTTTCCAGCTCGCCCGACATCCTGGTCTCGATGATCGCCTTAAGGGCATCGATGCCCTCGCCGGTGACAGCCGATATGGCGACCGGCGGCGCCTTGGCGGCGGCACCATCGGCCAATAGCCGTTCCCGATTGCCCTCGTCGAGCAGGTCGATCTTGTTCCAGACCTCGATGACGCGCTTGGTATCGCCGGCATCGACGCCGAGGTCGGCCAGGATGCGCTCGACATCCTCGGCTTGCGCCGCCGTATCGGGATCCGAGATGTCGCGCAGGTGGATGACAAGATCCGCCTCGACCACCTCTTCCAGCGTCGCCCGGAAGGCGGCGACCAGATGCGTCGGCAGGTCCGAGATGAACCCGACCGTGTCCGACAGGATGACCGGCGTGCCATGCGGCAGCCGCACGCGGCGCAGCGTCGGGTCGAGCGTGGCGAACAGCATGTCTTCCGCCAGCACCCCTGCCCCGGTCAGCTTGTTGAACAGCGTCGACTTGCCGGCATTGGTGTAGCCGACGATCGCCACCACCGGGAATGGCACCTTCTTGCGCTTGGCGCGGTGCAGGTCGCGGGTGCGACGCACGGTTTCCAGCTCGTGCTTCAGCTTGATGATCTTTTCCTGCAACTGCCGCCGGTCGGATTCGATCTGCGTTTCACCGGGACCGCCGAGGAAGCCGGCGCCGCCGCGCTGGCGTTCGAGGTGGGTCCAGCTCCGCACGAGGCGACCCTTCTGGTAGTTGAGGTGGGCAAGCTCGACCTGCAGCGTGCCTTCCTTGGTGCGGGCGCGCTCGCCGAAGATCTCCAGGATCAGCCCGGTGCGGTCGAGCACCTTGGCGTTGAATTCCTTCTCGAGATTGCGCTGCTGCACCGGCGTCAGCGGATGGTCGACGATGACCAGTTCCGCGTGGCGCTCCTTCACGATATCGGCGAACTCCGCCACCTTGCCGCTGCCAAGCAAGGTGGCCGGGCGCGGATCGGTGACGGTCACCACTGCGGTATGGACCGGATCGAGGTCGATGGCGCCGGCGAGGCCGACCGCTTCGTCATGGCGGGCCTGGGCGGAACGCGTCAGACGCGGCCGATTGGTCTCGTCCTCGCCGCGCGCCTGGCGGGTAAGCACGGGCACAATAACAACGGCCCGGGTCGGAGCTTTGTCTTCCGGCCTCAGCTGATGCGCTGGTTTCCCGCGGACGCTGCGGTCCGCGTCTTTCTCACGTGCCAATCAGGCGCCCTGGCCTTCCTCGCCATCGAACATCTGAACCGGCTGGCTCGGCATGATCGTGGAAATGGCGTGCTTGTAGACAAGCTGGGAGTGCCCGTCACGCCGCAACAACACACAAAAATTGTCGAACGAGGTGACCACGCCAGTCAGCTTCACGCCGTTGATGAGGAAGATGGTGAGTGGATTTTTGCTCTTGCGAACTGAATTCAGGAACAGGTCCTGAAGGTTTTGCGATCGTTCCGCCATTGTTCTTGTCTTTCGCCGATCCCCTTCGGTTTGCAGCCAATGCGCCAATTTATCCGGCACATGTCAAGCGCGCAAACACCCTCTTGTCGTCAATAACGACAAGCAGAACGAGATATATTGATTTTCATTCCATCTTTGCGGTTATCAGGCCGGACTTTTTTCCGCAACGTCAAAAAAGGCTTGGCGCAACGAAAGTGTCATGGAACCGGGGTGGCCATTGGCAACCGGAGCGCCGTCGATTGCCACGATCGGCATGGCGATCGTGGTCGCGGAACTGATGAAGGCCTCGCGCGCCGCCTTGGCCTCGGCGACCGAAAACTTGCGTTCCTCGATCGTCAGGCCAAGCTTGGCGGCTACGTCGAACAGCGTCGTGCGGGTGATGCCGCGCAGGATTCCGTGCTCGGCGGGCCGCGTCACCAGCACGCCGTCCCTGGTGACGATCCAGGCGTTGGAGGAGCCGCCCTCGGTGACCATGCCGTCGGTGTCGACGAACCACGCCTCCTGGGCGCCGGCTTCCTTGGCCTTCTGCTTGGCCAGCACGTTGGGCAGCAGGCCAGTGCTCTTGATATCGACCCGGTCCCAGCGGTTCTCCGGCACGGTGATGACCTTGATGCCGGTCTCGGCCCGCCTCGCCGCGGCGGCCGGATCGGCCTTCCTGGCGGTCACCACCAGCGACGGCCTAGTGCCGGGCGCCGGGAAGAAGAACTCGCGGCTGGCGACGCCACGCGTCACCTGGACATAGACGAGGCCGTTGACGACATGGTTGCGGCGCACCACCTCGCGCAGGATGAGCGGCAGCACGCGCTGCGTCACCGGCCAGTCGATCGACAGTTCGGCAAGCGACCGGCCCAGGCGGCCGAGGTGGCGCGGCATGTCGACGATGAAGCCGCGCGCCACCTCGCAGACCTCATAGACGCCGTCGGCGAACTGATAGCCGCGATCCTCGATATGCACGGAAGCGTCGGCATGGGCGACATAGCGCCCGTTCACATAGGCAATGCGCGGCATGGATCACCCCTGAAGACTTTCGGTTTGTTTAAGCGATTCCGCCGCGGCCGTAACCGGCATTTGGCCGGCCGGGCGCTGCTGGACCAACAACAGCTGTCCTCAGACGCCCAGCGACTTCAGCTTGCGGTGCAGGGCAGAGCGCTCCATGCCGATGAACTCGGCGGTTTTCGAGATGTTGCCGCCGAAGCGGTTGATCTGGGCGATCAGGTAGTCCTTCTCGAACTGTTCGCGCGCCTCGCGCAGCGGCAGCGCCATGATGTGCTGGTCCGATTGGTTGGGCGTGCGCGGCATGACGTCGCCGATCTCCGACGGCAGCAGATCGGCGGTGATCGGGGCGTCGACATCGTCGCCGCGCGCCAGGATCATCAGCCGTTCGACATTGTTGCGCAGTTGCCGGACATTGCCCGGCCAGTTATGCGCCTGCAGCACGGCGAGCGCGTCGTCGCCGATGCGGCGCGGCCTGATGCCGGCCTGGCGCGCGATCTGCTTCATGAAATTGTCGACCAGATAGGGAATGTCCTCGCGCCGCTCGGCCAGCCCCGGCACCATGACCGGAACCACTGCCAGGCGGTGATAGAGGTCCTCGCGGAAACGGCCGTCGGCGATCATCGCCTCCAGGTTCTGCGAGGTGGACGAGATGATGCGGACATCGACCTTGACCCGCTTGGTGCCCCCTACCCGCTCGAACTGCTGCTCGACCAGCACGCGCAGGATCTTGTTCTGCGTCTCGCGCGGCATGTCGGCCACTTCGTCGATGTAGAGGATGCCGCGATGCGCCTCTTCCAGCGCGCCGACCTTGCGCTCGGTGCCGTTCGATTCGGTGCCGAACAGCTCGACCTCCATGCGCTCGGGCGTGATGGTGGCCGCGCTCAGCGTCACGAACGGTCCGGCCTTGCGCGTCGACAGCGCATGGATGGCGCGCGCCGCCAGTTCCTTGCCGGAACCGGACGGGCCGACGATCATGATGCGGCTGTTGGTCGGCGCGACGCGTTCGATGGTCTGGCGCAACTGGCTCATTGCCGACGACATGCCGATCAGGTCGAAGGTCTCACCGCTGCGCTGCTTTAGGTCGGAGACCTCGCGCCTCAGCTTCGAGGTTTCGAGCGCGCGCTCGGCGATCAGGATCAGCCGGTCGGCCTTGAACGGCTTCTCGATGAAGTCGTAGGCGCCGCGACGGATGGCGGAAACCGCCGTCTCGATATTGCCGTGACCGGAGATCATCACCACCGGCAGGGTCGGATGCATCGTTTTGATCTCGTCCAGCAGCGCCAGGCCGTCCAGGCGCGAGCCCTGCAGCCAGATGTCGAGGAAGATCAGCCTCGGCGCGCGGTCTGCAATTGCTGCAAGCGCGCTGTCGGCGTCGAACGCCGTGCGGGTTTCGTGACCTTCGTCGCTCAGGATGCCTGCGACGAGCTCGCGGATGTCTTCCTCGTCATCGACGATGAGAATGTCAGACGCCATTACCGACCTTTTCAGTTTCTCTTTCGTGTTCGTTCCGGCCTTCGCCGCGAGGTGGCGCGGCAACGACCGCCGCCGGCGGCAGGATGATCGAGATCATTGCGCCGCGGCCATCGTGGAAATCCGCCGGCGCATCGTTGAGTTCGAGCCGGCCGCCATGGTCCTCCACGATCTTCTTGACGATAGCGAGGCCAAGGCCCGTGCCTTTTTCACGCGTCGTCATATAGGGCTCGAGCAAGCGCTGCCTATTCTCGCGCGGCAATCCCCTGCCATTGTCGATGACATCGATTCGGATGGCGCCATTTTGACGTCCGGCTTGAATCCGGATTGTGCCGTCCGAACGATCTTTTGCATCAAGTCCGTCAATGGCCTCGGCGGCGTTCTTGATGACGTTGCCAAAGGCCTGCGCCATCAGCCGGCTGTCGAAGGTGCCCTTCAGCGGTTCACTGCCGAAATCGCGCTCGAAAGCGATGTCGGAACGGCTGACCTCGACCAGGAACGAGGCCTCGCGCAGCGATTCGCGCAGATCGATGGCTTTCATCTCCGGCTTCGGCATGCGCGCGAAGGCCGAGAATTCGTCGACCATGCGGCCGATATCCTCGACCTGCCGGATGATCGTGTCGGTGCACTGGTCGAAAACCTCGCGGTCCTCGGTGATGACCTTGCCGTAACGGCGCTTGATGCGCTCGGCCGAGAGCTGGATCGGCGTCAGCGGGTTCTTGATCTCGTGGGCGATGCGCCTTGCCACATCGGCCCAGGCCGAAGAGCGCTGGGCCTGCACAAGGTCGGTGATGTCGTCGACCGTCACGACATAGGATTTTTCCTCCGAGCCGTCGTCGCCGGCCTCGATGGTGATCTGCACATTGAAGGTGCGCTCGGCGCCGCCGCGGTAGAAGGTCACCTGCTCGCGATAGACCGGCTTGCCCGACTTGCGGCCGATCTCGAAGACGCGGCCGACATGCGGCAGCACGGCGGACAGGTTCTGCCCAAGAGCTGCGCTCGCCGAGATCGCCAGCATGGTCTCGGCCGAGCGGTTGACGATGGTGACAATGCCATAGGGGTCGACGCCGATGACGCCGGCGGTGACGCCCGCCAGCACGGCTTCCGAAAAGCGCCTGCGCTCGTCGATCAGGTCCTTGGCGGAGAGCAGCTCGTTGCGCTGCGATTTGAGCTCCAGGATCATGTTGTTGAAGGTGTCGCCGAGCGAGGCGACGTCGCCGTCGGACAGCCTCACCGGCACGGCGACATCGAGATTGCCGGTCGCGACCTCGTCGGCGGCGCCGATCAGCTGGCGGATTGGCCGCACCAGGCGGTCGGCGACCGCGATGCCGGTCCAGATCGCCGACAGGATGACGATCAGCGTCAGCGACAGGTAGGGCAGCGCGAAGGCCACCTGCGAGGTGCGGCGGTTGTCTTCCAGGTTGCGGTATTCGTCGGTGTTGGACCGCACGATCTGCCGGGCCTTGATCACATCCGGGTCGACCAGGCGAATTGTGTAGAGATAAAGCCCTTCGATCTCGCGCAGCTTGACGATGGCGCCCATGATGTTGCGGGTGCGCGGCTCGATCAGCACCGGCTTGCCGTCAGCCGCCGTTTCCACCGCGCCCGGCGGAGGCTCCGGCATGGCGAAGTCGGCATCGGTCTTGGCGCTCATCACAAAGGAGCCGTCGGGCTTGATCAGCGCGGCATGCGCCAGCGAGCGGCCAACCGCTTCCTTGTTCATCAGATCGAGGAAACCGGTGCGGTCGAGGCCATAGAGCGTGCGCGACGCATCGAGATCATAGGCCATCGACAGCGTCGTGCCTTGCAGGTTGCGGGCGTTTTCCTGCACATAGGCGTCGGCGATCGACAGCGAGGAATTGACGATCGTCTTGGTGCGGATCTCGAACCAGCGGTCGAGGCCGATGTCGAGCGTGATCGAGGCGATGATGGCCACCATGATGGCGGGAATGGCGGCGACCAGCGCGAACATCGCCACGATGCGCACATGCAGCCGTGAGGCCGCCTTGCCGTGTCGCCGCGCCATCACAATGCGGTGAACCTCGCGGCCGACCAGCGCAATCAGGAACAGGACGAAGACTGCGTTGAGCGCGATCAGCGCCATCGTGGCCTTTGCATCCGGCGCGATCGGCGTCGCGCCGACCAGAATCGCAAAGGAGATCGCCGCCGTGATCAAGGCGCCGGCAATCGCCAGCACGCCGGGCAACGCCAGCAGCCGGCGTCTGTCCTCCACGCCGGGCTTGCTGAAAAGCGGTTCGTTCAATGTTGGGGCCTGGGAAGCCATATCGCCGTTTAGAGTCAGTGGTTGCGTCGGATGTATGCAACGCATTGTGGCGATTATGCAACAAGTGTGGCCGGGACGGAAATCTTTCCCCGGCTTATTGCCTTCTCAGGGGAACGCTAGACCTGCCTCGAGGACTTGTAGACGTTGACGCCGAGTTCGCGGATCTTCTTGCGCAGCGTGTTGCGGTTGAGCCCGAGCAGCTCAGCCGCCTTGATCTGGTTGCCGCGCGTCGCCGTCATCGAGGCAAGGACCAGCGGGTATTCGACCTCGGCGAGAATGCGCTGGTACAGGCCAGCCGGCGGCAGATCACCGGCGAACGAAGCAAAATAGCGCTGCAGGAAATGCTCCACAGCCTGGCCGATGGAGAGATCGTCGGGAATGAGATTGCCGCCGCCGGGGACCACCGGCCGCTCGCCGGTCTTGAGCTCGGCCTCGATGATCTCGGACGAGATCTCATCCTGAGAATAGAGCGCGGCCAGCCTGCGGATCAGGTTTTCCAGCTCGCGCACATTGCCCGGCCAGGGGTAGCGCTTCATCAGCTCGATGCCGCCAGAGGAAATGCGCTTGGTCTGCAGCCCCTCGCTGGCGCCCTGCTTGAAGAAATGCCGCACCAGGTCCGGAATGTCCTCGGAGCGCTCACGCAGCGCCGGAAGCCTCAGCGGTACGACGTTGAGGCGGTAGAACAGGTCCTCGCGGAACAGCCCCTGGTTGATCAGCGTGCGCAGGTCCTTGTTGGTGGCAGCGACGATGCGCACGTCCGTCTTGATCGGCGTGCGGCCGCCGACGGTCGTGTATTCGCCCTGCTGCAGCACGCGCAGCAGGCGCGTCTGCGCCTCCATCGGCATGTCGCCGATCTCGTCGAGGAACAGCGTGCCGCCCTCGGCCTGCTCGAAGCGGCCGGTGGAGCGGTTCTGCGCGCCGGTGAAGGCGCCCTTCTCGTGGCCGAACAGTTCGGATTCGATCAGGTCGCGCGGGATCGCCGCCATGTTGATGGCCACGAACGGACCGCCGCGGCGGCGGCCATATTCGTGCAGCGCGCGGGCCACCAGCTCCTTGCCGGTACCGGACTCGCCTGAAATCATCACCGTCAGGTCGGTCTGCATCATGCGGGCCAGCATGCGGTAGATGTCCTGCATGGCGGCCGAGCGGCCGACCAGGGGCATCGTCTCCGGCTGGTCGTCGGCGCGCGCATCGAGCTTCGGCCGCCTCGGCTCGGCCAGCGCCCGGTTGACGATGTTGAGCAGCTCGGTCAAGTCGAACGGCTTCGGCAGATACTCATAGGCGCCGGTCTCGGAAGCGCGGATGGCGGTCATGAACGTGTTCTGCGCGCTCATGACGATGACCGGCAGTTCCGGCCGCGCCTTCTTGATGCGCGGCAGCATGTCGAAGGCGTTCTCGTCCGGCATCACCACATCGGTGATGACGAGGTCGCCCTCGCCCGCCGCCACCCAGCGCCACAGTGTCGAGGCGTTCGAGGTGACGCGCACCTCATGGCCGACGCGCGACAGCGCCTGGTTGAGCACGGTGCGGATGGCCGCATCGTCATCGGCGACCAGAATGTTGCCGCGTGCGGTCATGTGCGGTCTCCTTCAGCTTCTTCGTCGACGCCGTGCGCGGTCTCCTTCCAGGCCGGCATCAGAATCCGGAACGTGGTTCCGCGCGGCGTCGAATCGCATTCGATGATGCCGCCATGCTCGCCGACGATCTTGGCCACCAGCGCCAGCCCGAGGCCGGAGCCGTTCGGCTTGGTGGTGATGAACGGGTCGAACAGGATCGGCAGTATGTCCTCCGAAACGCCAGGGCCGTTGTCGCGCACGCAGAATTCCAGCGGCAAGGACACGCGATCCTGGGTTCCGGGCACCGAAACACGGATGCCCGGTCGGAAAGCGGTCGACAGCACGATCTCGCCTTGCGGGTCCGAACCGATCGCCTCGGCGGCGTTCTTGACCAGGTTGAGGAACACCTGGATCAGCTGGTCGCGGTTGGCGAAGACCGGAGGAAGTGATGGATCGTATTCCTCCAAGATCTTGATCCGCTTGGCAAAACCGTTCTTGGCAATAGCCTTTACATGGTCGAGCACGACATGGATGTTGACCGGGTAGCGGTCGATCGGCCGTTCGTCGGAAAACACCTCCATGCGGTCGACGAGCGAGACGATGCGGTCGGTCTCGTCGGTGATCAGCCGGGTCAGCGCGCGGTCCTCATCGGAGGCCGACAGTTCCAGCAACTGGGCGGCGCCCCTGATGCCTGAGAGCGGGTTCTTGATCTCGTGCGCCAGCATGGCGGCTAGGCCGGTGACCGAGCGGGCGGCGCCGCGATGCGTCATCTGCCGGTCGATCTTGTCGGCCATCGACCGTTCCTGGAACATCACCACCACCGAGCCCGGGAATTCCGGCACCGGCGCGACATAGAGGTCGACGACCTTTTCGATGCCAAGGCGCGGCGACGAGACATCGACCCGGTATTCGTTGACCGGCGCCCGGCGTTCGCGCACCTGGTCGACAAGGGTGAGCAGCGGGCTGCCGAAGGGCACGAGCTTGGACAGCGTATTGCGGGCAAGCATGGTCGCGCTGGAGCGGAAGAAATCCTCCGCGTCGGCATTGGCGAAGATGATGAAGCCGTCGTTGTCGACCATGATGACAGGGCGGCGGATGGTGTTCAGCACGATATTGGCGGCGTCCACCATGTCCTGCCCCTGAGCAACTGTAGCCTTCATGCCGCGCTCCGCAGGCTGTCGGGGCGGGCGAGGCTGGAGAACACCCCGCGCAGCCCGGCAATGACGCGAGCGGGTTCAAAGGAGGTCAGGATCGTCTTGCGCTGTTCGGCATCCGCGCCGGCGGCATGGCGATCGAGATACCAGCCGAGATGCTTGCGCGCCTGCCGCAGACCGCTTTCGACGCCATAGAGCGCCAGCATGTCCTCATGGTGGGCGACGATGTACTCGGTCAGGGCCAGCGGATCTCCGGGAATGGCTGGCGGCGTCTCACCTGCCGCGGCCGCGGCGATCCTGCCGGCGGTCCACGGGGCGCCATAATGCGCGCGTCCGATCATCACCGCGTCGGCGCCCGATTGCTCGAGGATGACGGCCGCTTCCGCCGGCGAGCCGACATCGCCATTGGCGACGACCGGGATCGAAACGGCCTCCTTGACCCGCGCGATGGCGCGCCAGTCAGCCTTGCCCTGATAGAACTGGCAGCGGGTGCGGCCATGCACGGTCACCATCCGCACGCCGGCCTGTTCGGCGCGGCGCGCGAGCATCGGCGCGTTGAGCGCGCTTTCGTCCCAGCCAAGCCGCATCTTCACGGTCACCGGCACCTCGACGGCGCCGACCACCGCTTCGATCAGCGACAGGGCGTGGTCGAGATCGCGCATCAGCGCCGAACCGGCATAGCCGCCCGTCACCTTCTTGGCCGGGCAGCCCATGTTGATGTCGATGATGTCGGCGCCCTCGCCCGCGGCGATCCGGGCGCCTTCGGCCATATGCGCCACTTCCCGGCCGGCGAGCTGGACCATGTGGACCGGCAGCCCGGAATGGCGGATGCGCAGGTCGCAGCCGGCCCTGCCTTTCGCAAGCTCTCCGCTCGCCACCATTTCCGACACGACAAGCCCGGCGCCATGCCGATGGGCGCGCTGCCGGAACGGCTCGTCGGTTATCCCCGACATCGGCGCGAGGAAGACACGATTGCGGATTCTCACGCCGCCAATGTCGAGCGGCAGAGCCAATTTGGTCAATTCGGGCATGCACAAAAACCAAGCATATCGGATTGCTGCACATTCTCTAGCCAGAAGCAAGGCAATGTGCAACGCGCAATGACGTCAAATCAAGGCGCATTTGGGAAAATGCTTGGCCTTCGGCCTGTCCCCCGACCAAAGCGCCGCGCGTCCTTCAGGAACGCGCAAAGGACGCTTTGGAATTCACAATTGGCGCACGATCTTTTCCGAAAACCGATTACACTTTTTCGGATCGTGCGCTAAGCCAATCGCAATGACTGACGCAAGCGAAAATCAGGCTTCGGGCGCGGATGACAAGGTCGCGGTGGTTATCGTCGCGGCCGGGCGCGGCGCGCGCGCCGGGCAGGCCAATGGACCGAAGCAATATCAACACATCGGCGGCCGCGCCGTCATCGCGCGCACCCTGGAGACATTCCTGTCGCATCCGAGGACCGGTCCGGTCGTGGTGGCCATCCACGCCGACGACGGCGAGCTTTTCCGCAAGGCCGTGGGCGCGGATGCCGACCATGTCATCACGGTCACCGGCGGCGATTCGCGCCAAGCCTCCGTCAGGCTGGGCCTGCTGGCGCTCAGGGACTCCGCGCCAGGCCGCGTGCTCGTCCATGACGCCGTACGCCCCTTCGTCGACGCCACCCTCATCGACCGCACGATCGATGCCATCGGCGAGCGTCAGGGCGCGCTGCCCGCGCTGCCCGTCGCCGACACGCTGAAGCGCGAGTCGGCAGCCGGGATGATCGAGGAGACCGTATCGAGGAACGGGCTGCACGCCGCCCAGACGCCACAGGGCTTTCCCTTCTGGCCGCTCCTTGCGGCGCATGAGAAGGCCCATCACCTCGGCAAGGCGGATTTCACCGATGACGCCGCGATCGCCGAATGGGCGCACATACCGGTCAAACTGGTGCCGGGATCGCCGGACAACATAAAACTTACCTGGGCAAGGGATATCGCGATGGCGGACCAGCGACTTTCCGGCGAACGGCCGCGCTTTCCGGATATACGCACCGGCAATGGTTACGACGTGCACGCCTTCGAGCCGGGCGACCATGTCACGCTCTGCGGTGTCGACATTCCGCACGAGAAAAAGCTCGCTGGCCATTCGGATGCCGATGTCGGACTTCACGCTCTCACCGATGCGCTGCTCGCAACGTGCGGCGCCGGCGATATCGGCACGCATTTCCCGCCGTCGGATCCGCAATGGAAAGGGGCTGCCTCGAAGATCTTCGTCGAGCGTGCAGCGAGGCTGGTGCGCGAGCGCGGCGGACGCATCGCGAATGCCGACATCACGCTGATCTGCGAGGCGCCACGCGTCGGCCCGCATCGCGAGGCGATGACCGCGGCGCTTGCCGCGATGCTCGGCATCTCAAGCGAGCGGATATCGATCAAGGCGACCACCAATGAGAGACTGGGCTTCGTCGGCCGACAGGAAGGCATAGCGGCCATTGCCACCGCCAGCGTCGTCTTTCCAGGTGAGGTCCCCGAATGAGCAATGCCGAACTCGCGAACACCCTGCTCCTGGCTTGCCAGCAACGCGGCATCATGCTGGCGACGGCCGAAAGCTGCACCGGCGGCCTGATCATCGCCGCGCTCACCGACATTGCGGGCTCCTCGGCGGTGGTCGACCGCGGCTTCATCACCTATTCCAACGAAGCCAAGATGGAGATGCTCGGCGTTTCCGCCGCAACGCTCGACGCCCATGGCGCCGTCTCGCGCGAAACCGTGCTCGAAATGGCGGCGGGCGCGCTGGCGCATTCGCGGGCGAGCCTCTCGCTCGCGGTCACCGGCATTGCCGGCCCGACCGGCGGTTCGGCCGACAAGCCGGTCGGCCTGGTCTGGTTCGGCCTTGCGCTTACCGGCCAGCCGATCATCGCCGAGCGCCAGCTATTCGGCCACAAGGGCCGCGAGTTCATCCGCCACGAGACGGTGCGGCACGCGCTGCAACTCGGCCTGCGCGCGCTGGGCTAGACCGCGTTTGAGGTCAGGCCGGCCTGGTGCCGTAGATCTGGTCGGCGCGCTTCTCGAAGGCCTCGGCAAACATGCGGAAGGCGCGATCGAACATCGCCCCCATCAGCGCGCCGAGAATGCGGCTCTTGAACTCATAGTCGATGAAGAAATGTACTTCGCAGCCGCCTTCGGCCGGGTCGAAACGCCAGATATTGCTGAGATATTTGAACGGCCCGTCGATATATTTGACGTCGATGGCATTCTCGTCGGGCTTCAACAGCACTTGCGTCGTGAAGGTCTCGCGGATCGCCTTATAGCCGATGGTCATATCGGCAAGCAGGATGGTGCGGCCGTCGCGCTCCTTGCGCGAGCGCACCGTCAGCGCCTCGCACAGCGGCAGGAACTGCGGATAGGCCTCGACGTCCGCGACCAGCGCGAACATCTCCTGCGCCGTATGGGCGACGCGGCGAGCGGCTTCGAATTTCGGCATTCGGGGGTTAGCTGGCTTTTCTGAGCTGCGCTTCCCGCGCCGCGCGCAGCCTGGCGAAATCCTCGCCGGCATGATGCGAGGAGCGCGTCAGCGGGCTCGACGCCATCAGCAGGAAACCCTTGGTCCTGCCGATCGTCTCGAAGGACTTGAACTCCTCCGGGGTGACGAAGCGGATGACCGGATGGTGCTTCTTCGACGGCTGCAGATACTGGCCGATGGTCATGAAGTCGACATTGGCCGAGCGCAGATCGTCCATCAGCTGCAGGATCTCGTTCCGCTCTTCGCCCAGGCCCACCATGATGCCGGACTTGGTGAAGATCGACGGATCGAGCTCCTTGACCCGCTGCAACAGCCGGATCGAATGGAAATAGCGGGCACCGGGACGCACGGTCAGGTAGTTCGACGGCACGGTCTCGAGGTTGTGGTTGAAGACGTCGGGCTTCGCCGCGACAACGATCTCAAGCGCGCCGTCCTTGCGTAGGAAGTCCGGCGTCAGGATCTCGATCGTGGTCGAGGGCGCCGCCGCGCGGATGGCGCGGATGACCTCGGCGAAATGCTGCGCGCCGCCGTCGGCAAGGTCGTCGCGGTCGACCGAGGTGATGACGACGTGGCTCAACCCCATCTGCTTGACGGCATGCGCGACGCGCGCCGGTTCATCGGGATCGAGCGCGGTCGGAATGCCGGTGGCGACGTTGCAGAAGGCGCATGCGCGCGTGCAGATCTCGCCCATGATCATGAAGGTGGCGTGCTTCTTGTCCCAGCACTCGCCGATGTTCGGGCAACCGGCCTCCTCGCACACCGTCACCAGCTTGTGCGACTTCACGATCTCGCGCGTCTCGGCATAGCCTTTCGAGACCGGCGCCTTGACGCGGATCCAGTCGGGCTTGCGCAGCACCTCCTGGTCCGGCTTGTGCGCCTTTTCAGGGTGCCGCACGCGCGGCGCATTGGCGATCGTGTCGAGGACAGTGACCATCTCAAACCCGGTTCCTGAGCGATCGCCTGTCCGGCGCTCGCATTCCAACGTCACTTAAGACTTTTCGATGCAAAGAAAAAGGCCACGCCGGCGCATGCCGCCACGGCCTTTTTCGCATAGCGGTATCGATGCCAGCTAACGCCGCACCAGCCGTCCGACAAAGATCAGCAGGCAGGCGCCGATGAAGCCGGTGATCAGATAGGCGAACCAGCCGACGCCGAAAGACTGGAAATTGAGAGCCTGCAGGATTGCGTTCAGCACGACCGCGCCGACGATGCCCAAGATGATGTTCATGAAGATGCCGGTGTTGCTCTTCATCACCATTTCGGCGAGCCAGCCCGCCAAACCGCCGATGATGATAGCTCCGATCCAGCCCACGCCATTCACGTCCATATGCCCACTCCTCCTGTGACGGGTGAAAACGCATCCGGAAACGAACTGCCTTGCCGCCGAGTCTCCCAGGCTTTCGCAGGTGAGTCTCGCGCGGCAAATCTATCATGCGTTGAGCGCCCGGCCATAGGCGTCGAGCACGCTTTCCTTCATCATCTCCGACAGCGTCGGGTGCGGGAAGATGGTGTGCATCAGCTCTTCCTCGGTGGTTTCGAGGTTCATCGCCACGACGAAGCCCTGGATCAGCTCGGTCACTTCGGCGCCGACCATGTGCGCGCCGAGCAACTGGCCGGTCTTTTTGTCGAAGATGGTCTTGATAAAACCCTGGTCCTCGCCGAGCGCGATCGCCTTGCCGTTGGCGCCGAACTGGAAACGGCCGACGCGGATGTCTTTGCCCTCGGCCTTGGCCTTGGCTTCGGTCAGGCCAACCGAGGCAACTTGCGGGTTGCAATAGGTGCAGCCGGGGATCTTCAGCTTGTCGGTGGCATGCACGCCCGGGAAATTGGCGATCTTTTCGATGCAGACCACGCCTTCATGCTCGGCCTTGTGGGCGAGCATCGGCGGGCCGGCGACATCGCCGATGGCGTAGATGCCCGGCACGTTGGTCTTGCCGTAACCGTCGACGACGACGCAGCCGCGGTCCGTCTTCACGCCGAGCGTCTCGAGCCCGAGGTTTTCGATGTTGCCCTGCACGCCGACGGCCGAGATCATGCGGTCGGCGGTGATCTTCTCAACCTTGCCGTCTTTCATCTCGACATGCGCCGTCACCGAGTTCGCACCCTTCTCGACCTTTGTCACCTTGGCTTCGAGGATGATCTTCATGCCTTGCTTCTCGAACTGCTTCTGCGCGAATTTCGAGACCTCGGCGTCCTCGACCGGCATGACCGCCGGCAGCAGCTCGACCACGGTCACCTCAGCGCCCATGGTGCGGTAGAAGGAAGCAAACTCGATGCCGATGGCGCCCGAGCCCATCACCAGCAGCGACTTCGGCATCTCCTTCGGCACCATCGCCTCGAAATAGGTCCAGATCAGCTTGCCGTCCGGTTCGATGCCGGGCAGCGCGCGCGGCCGGGCGCCGGTCGCCAGGATGATGTGCTTGGCGGTATAGGTGCCCTCGCCCTTGACGCCTTTCGGCACCGGCGGCTGCGGCTCCATCGGCTTCTTGGCCGTCTTGAAGACAACGATCTCACCCGGCTTCGAAAGCTTGGCCTCGCCCCAGATGACGTCGACCTTGTTCTTCTTCATCAGGAAGGCGACGCCGCCATTCAGCCTGAGCGACACCTTGCGCGAACGGTCGACCACGGCCGCCGTGTCGGCGCTGACCTTGCCGCCATCGAGCTTCAGCCCGTAATCCTTGAGGTGGTCGGAATAGTGCATGATCTCGGCCGAGCGCAGCAGCGCCTTGGTCGGGATGCAGCCCCAGTTCAGGCAGATGCCGCCGAGATGCTCGCGTTCGACGATCGCCGTCTTGAAGCCGAGCTGGGCGGAACGGACCGCCGTGACATAGCCGCCGGGGCCGGAGCCGATGATGATGACGTCGTAGGATTCAGCCACGGGTTTCTCCCTGGTTTTCTAGAGTTCCAGCATGACGCGCACCATTGGTGCCAGCGCCTTGCCGACCTTGCGTGTGTTCTCGGCATCGAGGTGGACGCCGTCGAGCGGCGTGGTGACAGCGACGGAGCCGGCGTCGAAGAAGCCGCAGCCGGCCTCGTCGGCGAGCGCCGAATATTGCGGCGCCAGCCGTTTCGAGGCTTCGTCGCCGCCGGCGAACATTTCCTTGAATTCGGCATTGTCGGTGCGGGTGACCGCCGGCGGTGCGACGATCAGGATCTGGGGTGCGGCCCAGTCGAACGGATAGTCGTGGCCGCGCACGATGTCGATCAGCCGCTGCATGCCTTGCTTTGCGGCGACCGGATTGCCGTGGATCCACGGCTTCATGTCGTTGGCGCCGAGCATGAAGACGATCAGGTCGATCGGCGCGTGGGTCGTCAGGATCGTTGGCAGCACCCGCGCGCCGTTGCGGTCGGCGCCGGCGAGATGATCGTCGAAAGCGGTGGTGCGGCCGTTCAGGCCCTCGGCGATGACCTCGACGCCGTCACCCAGCGCAGCCTTGAGCACGCTCGGCCAGCGGTCTTCCAACGCATGGCGGCCAAGGCTGGCGGCGTCATAGCCCCAGGTCAGCGAATCGCCATAGCAGAGAATTGTCTTCATGCGCTTGCCCCACCCCTGCCGAACGCTGCCGCCGAGCGCTTGAGCCGCCAGCGCACGAACAGCCATTGCACGATGATCGCCGCCACACCGGGAAGGATCAGCCCGGCGACGATCGAAAGGTCACTCGCCGTCGCTCGATTCTCGGCCGGCACCGAAAAGGTCCATCCTGCCAGCGCCAGCAGCGCGAGGCCGAACATCGCGAGCAGCCACCACAACGTGCGGTCGACGGCTCGCACCGGCTCGGCGAAGAACTGCACGATGAAGAAGGCCATCGTCACAGCGATGACGACAAGCACCGTCGCCGCGAACACCACTATGTACTCCTCGGTCGCGCCGGTCATGACCGCGAGCTGCTGAGCCATCAGCCCGCCTGCCAAACCGGAGAGAATGAAGGCGAAAAGGCTGGTGAAGAATTTCCGCACCGCCTTTTTCCTTCTCAGACCAGCATGCCCATCGGGTTCTCGATCATGCGTTTGAAGGCGCCGAGCAGTTCGGCGCCGAGCGCGCCGTCGACGGCGCGGTGATCGGTCGACAGCGTCACCGACATCACGGTGGCGATCTTGATCTCGCCGTTCTTGACCACCGCCCGCTCCTCGCCGGCGCCGACCGCCAGGATCGTCGCGTGCGGCGGGTTGATGACGGCCGCAAAATCCTTGATGCCGAACATGCCGAGATTGGAGACCGCCGTGGTGCCGCCCTGGTATTCCTCCGGCTTCAGCTTGCGGCCGCGGGCGCGGCTGGCCAGGTCCTTCATCTCGTTGGAGATGGTGGACAGCGTCTTTTCGTCGGCGTGGCGGATGATCGGCGTGATCAGGCCGCCGGGGATCGACACAGCGACGCCGACATCGGCGTGCTTGTGCTTGACCATGGCGCTGTCGGTCCAGGACGCGTTGGCGTCCGGCACCGCCATCAGAGCCATCGCCATCGCCTTGATAACCATGTCGTTGACCGAGAGCTTGTAGGCTGGAACCTCGCCCTTCTCGGTCTTCTTCATCGGCGCTGCCGCATTGATCTGCGTTCGCAGCGCCAAGAGCGCGTCGAGCTCGCAGTCGAGGGTCAGGTAGAAATGCGGGATCGTGCTCTTGGCCTCGACCAGGCGGCGCGCAATCGTCTTGCGCATGTTGTCGTGCGGGACGAGCTCGTAGGAGCCTTCGGCGAACAGTTTCAGCACCTGGTCGTCCGACATCGGCTTCGCCGCTGCAGCCGGAGCTGCCGCCGGTGCGCCAGCGGGTGCCTTGGCGGCGGGTGCGGTCTTGGCACCGCCGCCGGCAATCGCAGCCTCGACATCGGCCTTGACGACGCGGCCGTGCGGGCCAGTGCCCGTCACGGCAGACACGTCGACGCCAGCGTCCTTGGCAATACGGCGGGCAAGCGGCGACGCGAAGGTGCGCTCGCCCCCGGCATGGCCGTTGGCCGCCGGAGCAGGCTCCGCCTTCGCCGGCGCGGGCGCCGCAGCGGCTGCCGGCTTCGGGGCTTCCGCCTTCGGCGCCTCGGCTTTCGCCGCCTCGGCCTTGGGCGCGGCACCGCCGTCGCCCTTCGCCGCGGCACCGGCATCCTCGCCTTCGCCGGCAAGGATTGCGATCAGCGCGTTGACCTTGACGCCTTCGGTGCCGGCCGGGACGACCAGCTTGGCGACCGTGCCTTCATCGACGGCTTCGACCTCCATCGTCGCCTTGTCGGTCTCGATCTCGGCGATCACGTCGCCCGGCGAAACCTTGTCGCCTTCTTTCACGAGCCACTTGGAAAGATTGCCCTCTTCCATCGTGGGCGAGAGCGCCGGCATGGTGATGTTGATTGGCATGTTGTCCTCCCGACCGGCTCAGCGATAGGTGACGGCTTTGACCGCCTCGACGACCTCGCCGACATTGGGCAACGCCAGCTTCTCAAGGTTTGCCGCGTAAGGCATCGGCACGTCCTTGCCGGCAATGGTGATCACCGGCGCGTCGAGGAAGTCGAAGGCGCGCTGCGAGACCTGGTTGGCGATGTGGTCGCCGACCGAGCTCTGCGGGAAACCTTCCTCCACCACGACCAGGCGATTGGTCTTCTTCACCGAAGCGATGATGGTGTCGAGATCGAGCGGACGGATCGACCTGAGGTCGATGATCTCGGCATCGATGCCCATGCCGCGCAATTCGGCTTCGGCCTTCACCGCATAGGTCATGCCGATGCCGAAGGAGACGATGGTGACGTCCTTGCCCGGTTTGTGGATGCGCGCCTTGCCGATCGGCAACACGAAATCGTCGAGCTTCGGCACGTCGAAGGACTGGCCGTAGAGGATCTCGTTCTCGAGGAAGATGACCGGGTTCGGATCGCGGATCGCCGCCTTGAGCAGGCCCTTGGCGTCGGCGGCCGTGTACGGCATCACCACCTTCAGGCCGGGAATGTGGCTGTACCAGGCGGCATAGCACTGCGAATGCTGGGCGGCGACGCGGGCCGCGGCACCATTCGGTCCGCGGAAGACGATCGGCGCGCCCATCTGGCCACCAGACATATAGAGCGTCTTGGCGGCGGAATTGATGATCTGGTCGATCGCCTGCATGGCGAAGTTGAAGGTCATGAACTCGACGATCGGCTTCAGGCCAGCCATCGCCGCGCCAACGCCGACGCCGGCAAAGCCGTGCTCTGTGATCGGCGTGTCGACGACGCGGCGCGGTCCGAACTCCTGCAGCAGGCCCTGCGTGATCTTGTAGGCGCCCTGGTACTCCGCAACCTCCTCGCCCATGACGAAGACATCGCCGTCGCGGCGCATTTCTTCCGCCATGGCGTCACGCAGCGCCTCGCGCACCGTTGTCGAGACCATCTCAGTGCCGGCCGGGATATCCGGATCGGCCGCGACTTCTGCTCTCGGAGCCGCGGCGACGGGTGCGGCGGCCTCACTCTTGGCGGCAACAGGCGCCGGCGCAGCCGCTTCTGGCTTGGCAGGCTCCTCGCCGATGCCTTCGCCGGCCTTGTCGACGTCCTCGCCGTCAACGGCTAGCACGGCAATCACGGCGTTGACCTTGACGCCTTCGGTGCCGGCGGGAACCACGATCCTGGCCAGCGTGCCTTCGTCGACGGCCTCGACTTCCATCGTCGCCTTGTCGGTCTCGATCTCGGCGATGACGTCACCGGCGACAACCTTGTCGCCTTCGTTCTTCAGCCATTTGGAAAGATTGCCCTCTTCCATCGTCGGCGAGAGAGCGGGCATGAGAATTTCGATCGGCATGTCCTTGCCCTCCCTTTACAGTACGATGTCGGTCCAGAGCTCGGACGGATCCGGCTCGGCGTCGTTCTGGGCAAATTCGGCGGCGTCGGCGACGATGTCGCGGACCTCCTTGTCGATCGCCTTGAGCTCGTCCTCGCTCGCCCACTTCTTGTCGAGCAGCCGCGCCCTGACCTGCTCGATCGGGTCGTGCTCGGAGCGCATCTTCTGCACTTCTTCCTTGGAGCGGTACTTCGCCGGGTCGGACATCGAGTGGCCGCGATAGCGGTAGGTCTGCATCTCGAGGATCAGCGGGCCGTTGCCGGCGCGGCACCATTCGGTGGCGAGATCGGCGGCGGCCTTCACGGCGCGCACGTCCATGCCGTCAACCTGGATGCCGGGGATCTTGAAGGAAGCGCCGCGATGCGAGAAATCCGTCTCGGCTGAGGAGCGCGACACCGAGGTGCCCATGGCGTAGCGATTGTTCTCGATGATGAAGATCACCGGCAGCTTCCACAACGAGGCCATGTTGAAGCTTTCGTAGACCTGGCCCTGGTTGGCGGCGCCGTCGCCGAAATAGGTCAGCGAGACGTTCTTGTTTTCGCGATAGCGGTTGGCGAAGGCGAGACCAGTGCCGAGCGACACCTGGGCGCCGACGATGCCGTGGCCGCCATAGAAATGCTGCTCTTTGGAGAACATGTGCATGGAGCCGCCCTTGCCCTTGGACAGGCCGCCCCGGCGCCCGGTTAGCTCGGCCATGACGCCCCGCGGCGAAAGGTCCATAGCCAGCATGTGGCCGTGGTCGCGATAGGCGGTGATCATCTGGTCGCCTTCGATCAGCGCCATCTTCATGCCGGTGACGACGGCCTCCTGGCCGATATAGAGGTGGCAGAAGCCGCCGATGAAGCCCATGCCGTAGAGCTGGCCGGCCTTTTCCTCGAAGCGGCGGATGAGCAGCATGTGCCGGTAGGCGGCAAGCTCGTCCTGCTTGGTGAATTCGGCTGGCTTGGGGGCGGAAAGCCCGGATGATTTGCTATTGGATTTGGCAGGCGCTTTTCTGGCGGCGGTGGCCATGCATCACTCCCTGTTGGCGTCTCTTCGCGGACATTTAGAGCAGGATGAAATCCGCTCCGAGGGAGATCGTCTCTCCCCACCGATTTGAGCGAGGCTAACATGCAAGAAAGCATTGCGCCATGCAGAAAAATGCATGGCTGGCATGCGTCTAAGCGATTAAAATCATTGAAAATATAGGCGATTAACTGGAATACAGTTATTTCGCAGAAGCCGGCAGCATGATGGTGATTTCGTCGGCATGGGAGAGATTGAGCGCCTTGCGCGCCTGCTCGTCAAGCATATCTTTCTCCAACGTGCCCTCATGCATAAGCTGGACGCGCCGTTCGAGATCGACCCGGCGCGCCTTGACGGCATCGAGCTGCGCCTGCAGTTCGACCGCCCGGGCTTCAAGCTGGTATTTGGAATAGATGCCGAACTCGCCGTGATAGGCATGGAAGCCGAAATAGGCCAGGAACAGCACGCAGAGCGAGGGGATGATCAGCCGGCCGGTGTTTCTCTGCTTGTGCTGACGTGTCCACATGATCCGAATCCTCGCGGCCGCGAACTCGAACGACCCAGGAATCTTTTCGCCCAATTGTGCTTAATGGACGGTTACGGACGGACGGATCCGGACCTCAAAATGAAAAGGGCGGGGAATGCCCCGCCCTTCCTCGATCCTTGCCCGGGACGCCGGTTCAGCCCTTGACCACCGACTTGCCGGCATAGCGCGCCTGCTTGCCGAGCTCTTCCTCGATGCGGATGAGCTGGTTGTACTTGGCCATGCGGTCGGAGCGCGACAGCGAGCCAGTCTTGATCTGTCCGCAATTGGTGGCGACGGCGAGATCGGCGATGGTCGAATCCTCGGTCTCGCCCGAACGATGCGACATCACGGCCGTGTAGCCGGCCTTGTGCGCGGTCTCGACGGCGTCGAGCGTCTCGGTCAGCGAGCCGATCTGGTTGACCTTGACCAGGATCGAATTGGCGACACCCATGCGGATGCCGTCGCGCAGGCGGGCGGTGTTGGTGACGAAGAGGTCGTCGCCGACGAGCTGCGTCTTCTTGCCGATCAGGTCGGTCAGATACTTCCAGCCTTCCCAGTCGTCCTCGGCAAGACCGTCCTCGATCGAGATGATCGGGTAGTCGGAGGCGAGCTTGGCGAGGTATTTGGCCTGCGCCTTCGGGTCGCGCGTCTTCTTCTCGCCCTCATAGACGTAGTTGCCGTCCTTGAAGAACTCGGTCGCGGCGCAGTCGAGGCCGAGAGCGACGTCCTCACCAGGCTTGAAGCCGGCCTTCTCGATCGATTCCATGATGAAGTCGAGCGCCGACGGCGCGCTTTTCAGGTTGGGCGCGAAGCCGCCCTCGTCGCCGACATTGGTGTTGTGGCCGGCATCCTTCAGCTTCTTACGCAGCGTGTGGAAGATTTCCGAGCCCCAGCGCACGGCGTCGCGCAGCGTCGGCGCGCCGACCGGCAGGATCATGAATTCCTGGAAGTCGATCGGATTGTCGGCATGCGCGCCGCCATTGATGATGTTCATCATCGGCACCGGCAGGACATGCGCCTTGGCGCCGCCGACATAGCGATAGAGCGGCAGACCGGCCGCTTCGCCGGCAGCCTTAGCAACCGCCAGCGACACGCCGAGGATGGCATTGGCGCCGAGGCGGCTCTTGTTGGGGGTGCCGTCGAGCTCGATCATGGTCTGGTCGATATGGATCTGGTTCTCGGCTTCCATGCCGCCGATCGCCTCGAACAGCTCGCCGTTGACGGCCTCGACCGCCCTCTGCACGCCCTTGCCGAGATAGCGCGGACCACCGTCGCGCAGCTCGACCGCCTCATGGGCGCCGGTGGAGGCGCCTGACGGCACCGCGGCGCGGCCCATCGAGCCGTCTTCCAGCACCACGTCGACCTCGACGGTCGGATTTCCACGGCTGTCCAGGATTTCACGCCCGACTATGTCGACGATGGCGGTCATTGCGATGTCCCCGATTGATCGATTGAAGCGTCGCGCCCCTCTTAGCCAAAGTGCTGCAAAAGGCAATCGGGGCGCTCGCAAATATTGCCGGCCGCCAGATTCACGAAGCGCAAATTTCTGTCATCATAAGTCATGCGCGGCACGCCGCTTTCCGGTCTATGATTCCCATTGCGCGGGGCGAAACAGGAGGAGTTTCGCCATGTCCCAGTTAAGCGGTATCGTGAGTTTGTTCCTGATCGCGGCAGCATTCCTGACGTCGTGCGACAACCAGCAGCCCCAGCAAGGCGCCGCGCAACTGTCGACACTTCAGGCTGCGCAGTAGGATGTTCCAGAAAAAAGGCCCCCGCATGTACGGGGGCCTTTTGATTCAGGGCCGGGTTGGCTTCAGTGCCAATAGGGCTCGACCCGGTAATAGCTGTACGACGCGTCACGCGCCGCTTCGCCATCGGCGCCCGTCAGCTCATCGATCGAATAGGCAGGTGCCGCGCGGAGCTGCTCTTTCGAGAACGGCACGACATAACCGCCCTTGTCCTTGTCGTAGTCGAGGCTCGCCCACGGGATGGCGTGGTACTTCTCGCCAACCCCGAGGAACCCGCCAAAGCCGATCACCGCGAACATGATGCCGTTGGAGGTCTTGTCGAGCATGACGTCCTCCACGGTGCCGATGCTCTTGCCTTCGGTGTTGTAGACCGACGTGCCGATGACGCGCGAGGCGGCAATGGCTTCGGTGTGTCCGGTCTGGGTCGTCATGGTCTGCTCCTCGTTGTCATTGATACTGGTGGGACAATGAGGGGGGCGGACGAAGGTTCCGGACTTTTGTGACGCCGATCCGCTATTCGGCGAGAATGAACGTTACCTTCATGTTGACGCGATAGGCGGAGATCTTGCCGTCCTCGACGACGATTTTCTGGTCCTGGATCCAGGCGCCCTCGACATTCTTCAAGGTCTTTGCGGCGCGCGCAATTCCCTTCTCGATGGCGTCCTGAAAGCTCTTCTTGGACGACGACGTGATCTCGGTTACGCGGGCGACGGACATGGCTTCCTCCTGCCAAGACGCTCAGTTGCGGGCCGAGCCTACTGCCGGCGGTTGCCGGCGACAAGCCAAGCTTGCTGTTGTCACGCCGCCATCCGCCATGGCATTGAACGACAAGTCCGGTCGTTCATGGGGCGGTAATGACCAGCAGACGCAGTCGACGACAGACGATGGCGCAACCGTCAGCGTCCGCTGTTGACGCCAATGCCGCCAACGCGTTCAGCGGCTATCTGTTTGCCGGCGCCATGGCACTGATTTCCGTACTGATCCCCTGGTATTTCGAGTTTCCGCTGAACTTCGACGTCACGGACCGCGAATTCAATCCGCTCGTCTTCGTTCCAGTCGTGTTCGCCCTCATCGGCCTCTATTCATTGCTGCAGGCCATCCGAGACACGCTTCGCGTCCGCAAATTTGGCGCAACCACGCTGGTCGCTGGCACCGCAAAACCAGGCCAAATTTTCGAAGGTGTGCTCCGGTCGAGCCGCGACCTGACTCCCGACGGCGACTACACCGTGCTGTTGCGCTGCATCCGTACCTATCGCGTCGGCGGGCCGAACCCGCATGCCACGGCGGCAGATAAACCCATCTACGGCGGCAGATAAACCCATCTACAAGGATGAACTCAGGTGGGAAGGAAAGCAGGTCGTACCGCGCAGCTCGGTGCAATCGAGCGTCGGCATTCCCTTCGTCTTTTCCTTACCTGCGGATGCGCTGCCTTCGCACGGGCCGCCGGTCTACGAAAGAGTGGACGGCAATGTGCGCTGGATCTTGACCGTCACCGCACCCATGCCGGGCCTGGACTACTATGCGGCTTTCGCCGTCGATGTGAAGTGATCCGGCCAGGACGACGGCTGAAGCTAGCGCCCCTTGGCAACGCGGTCGAACGCCATCAGCCTTTCGAGCAGCGCCGGCATGTCCTCCAGCGGCACCATGTTGGGGCCGTCGGACGGCGCGTTGTCGGGGTCCTGGTGCGTCTCGATGAACACGCCGGCCACGCCGACGGCAACCGCCGCGCGGGACAGCGTCTCGACGAAACGCCGCTCGCCGCCGGTCGATCCGCCCTGCCCGCCAGGTTGCTGCACCGAATGCGTGGCATCGAAAATCACCGGCGCGCCGATCTCGGCCATGAGCGGCAGCGCGCGCATGTCGGAGACCAGCGTGTTGTAGCCGAAGGAGGCACCGCGTTCGGTCACCAGCACATTGGCATTGCCGGACCCGGTGATCTTGGCGACGACATTCTTCATGTCCCACGGCGCCAGGAACTGCCCCTTCTTCACATTCACGACCTTGCCGGTTAGCGCCGCCGCAATCAAAAGGTCGGTCTGGCGGCTGAGAAAGGCCGGTATCTGCAGGATATCGACGTGAGGAGCCACCAAAGCGCACTGTTCTTCGGTGTGGACGTCGGTCAGGATCGGCAGTCCGAATTCCTTGCGCAAATCGTCGAACACCGGCAGCGCCGCGTCGAGACCGGCGCCGCGCGCACCGCTCAGCGAGGTGCGGTTGGCCTTGTCGTAACTGGTCTTGTAGACGAGCCCGATGCCGAGTTTCCCGGCGAGTTCCTTCAGCGCGCCGGCCATGTCGAAGGCATGCTGGCGCGATTCCAACTGGCATGGCCCGGCGATCAGCGACAGTGGCGCCGTGTTGGCAAAGACCACATTGCCGACGGTCACGGACGAATTGGGTGCCAGGGTCTTGCTCATGGTGTCTCCCGGAAAACCAAAGCAGCGCCCTGCCCGGGCGCCGGCTTGACGACAATATCCTTGCCGCTCATGTGATGTTCGATGGCATTGGCCGCAAGCAGGTTCGCGGTGTGGGCTGCGCTGTCGACAGCAAAGACGATTGCGGCGAAATGCAGTTCCGCCGGGGTACCGGCCGGGATGCCGAAGCGCGCGGCAAAGGCCTCCGGCTCCAGCACCGTCAGGGTCGCATTCGGCAACGCGAATGTCGACCCGTTCTGCTCAGTGCCCGCGGCAGTCGCCATCAACCAGCTTTGCGCGGACGGCGTGTTGCTGACGGCCACGATCTCGACGATGCCCGCCGCGCCATTGGCATGCGCCTGCAGCGCGGTGCGGTCGATATTCGGTGCGTTGATCCGCTCGCAGGCGAACAGCAAGGCGTCCCTCGTATCGGCGCCGGAGGCGAAGGCCAGCTTGAACGACGCCATATCGCTTTTTCCCGCCGCGTCGACAAAAGCGCGCGAAAAGACCAGCATATCTCCCGCCGATAGGCCGGCTTCGGCATAGCGCGCGTGGTCGGCTTCGGCGTTGCCGGTCGCAAACACCACGGCGGAAAATCCTTCGTCGCCACGGCGGTCGCGATAGAGACGATCGCGCGCGACGAAGACGTTGCCGTCCGCGATGGCGCGCGCCGCGGCCTGCTCGTCACCGACCGCCAGCGGCTCGAGATAGGTGCCGTCGGCGAAAAAGACACAGCAGTTTTGCGTGCCGAAGGGGTGGATGCCAGCCGGCGCCACGACGAAGCCGAGCGATGTTAGGCGCGCCCGCGCCACATCGAGGCTGCGCGCGGGCAGCACCAGATGGTCGAGGCGATGGGCTTGGGTTGCTTTGATCATGCCGGCGCGGTGTGCATCATTCCGGAAGTCGGTTCAAGAGGCTCGGCTATGTTGCCCGGCTGCCCTGCCATTCCCCCGGCACCGCGGCAAGTCTTGCCGTCCCGGGAGGTCACCCTAGCTCACAACCATGGGAAGAACCGTCCTCATGGCCATGACGATTGCGGCGATTGTGGTTGTCGCCACGCTGGTGCTGACCGCGCCGAAACGAGGCGGCGTCGATCCGGCTGAGACATCCGCCGTTCAAACAGAGTGAGGCCGCCCGGCGCCGCATTTCTTGCGGATGCAACTATATTGCTGATACATGCGAATTGTCGGCAACTCTGACTTGAATTGACGACATACGATAAGGTATCCCCGTGTGGGCGGCTCAAATTTTGCCTTGAATGGATTGTTTGCGCGATTGCGGTTCGCTTCCGGATGGCGATCTTTGCTCCATTTTAGTGGCGGAATAGAGTGGCAGATGACCGGCGGCAGTGTGCTCAGGATATTGCGGATCACGCCGCATTTTTATCGGCCTGGCACATGGCCGGTGGCCTTCGATCCGGTCGGCGGCCTGCAGAACCAGACATGGACGATCGCCAATGCCATGGACGAGGCTGGCGCCGCTCAGACCATTCTCACCACGTTCATTCCAGGAAGCCCCAGGGAGGTTCAGCTTTCGCCACGGTTGCGCGTCAAATGCGCTGGCTTCTGGCTGCCGGAGTTCGCCGCCGGACCCCTCCTCTGCTTCACCTGGTTCCTGGCCGCATTGCCGGAGCTGCTTCGAGCACGCGGCCGCTACGATGTCGTCCATATCCACTTCAACCACTCGGTCTGGTGCCGGGCCATGGCCATTCTGGTCTCGAGACTGAAGATGCCTCTCGTCGTGTCGATGAACACGCAGCTCTGGTCGGGGCTCCAGCATGCACTGCGGCTCAAGGGCAAACCCTATGACGTCACCCGCTGGCTGGAACGCTATGCCTTGAGGTCGGCCGACCGTGTCGTCGCACTCACCGAGCGTTACGGCAGGGAAGCCGTGGCGGAAACCGGACTCGATCGCCGCGTGGCGGTGATCGCCGATGCGGTCGACGCTGAAGCGTTCCGCCTTCCGATCGACCCTGACGCGCTTCAAGCTTTTCGCGCCGAGCATGGCATCCTCGAGGGGCGGCCGGTGGTCAGCTTCATCGGCCGCATCAGCCCGGAAAAGGGCTGGCAGGACTTGCCGGCTCTGGCCGAACGGCTGGCTGAAAAGGATGCGTTTTTGTTGATTTGCGGCGATGGCCCCGACCGGCGCAAACTGGAAGCAGCACTTGCCGCCATTTCGCGCCCGGACTGTTTCGCGATCACCGGTTTTGTTTCCCCGACGGAGGTGAAGAAGGCTCTGCAGATTTCCGATGTCCTGGTTCTGCCGTCACGGCGTGAGGTCCTGGGCAGCGTGCTGCTCGAGGCGATGGCCACCGGCGTGCCAGCCGTCGCCTATGCCGTCGGTGGCGTCGCCGATGTCGCCGGCAATCCGCCGGCATTGGCATTGGTGCGGGACGGCCAGCGCGACGAGCTGATTGCCCGCACGATCGAGCTTCTGGACGAAAATCCGCTGCGAAGCACGCTGATCGAGCGCGGGCGCCAGCGGGTAAGGGATTTCGCGGTGCATTCGGCGGTAGCCCTCAACCTCGAGCTTTACGCTTCGATCCAGTCGGGATCCGGCAGCGGCTCGCGAAACCGGGCCGACGTCCTGGCCTTTCAGGAGGACGGCGGTTCGCCGGACGGCGCTTGATCAATTTCGTCACCACGCGCAGCCACGCCTACACCGTTCGTCATCTGGTCCGCCAGTTGGGCGATGCGCGCCGCTGGAGCTACGAGCGCCTTTTCCGGCAGAAGGAGCTGCGCGCGGGCACCTGGGTCTTCACCGATCACGAACGGCTGTCGCCCTTCGAGATCGCGCTGGCCGCGAAGGTCGCCAACAAGCTCGAGCAAGGCGGCTCGCGGGTGCTTAACCATCCCGCCCGCGTGCGTGGCCGCCATGACCTGCTGAAGGCGTTGCACGAGGCCGGGATCAACCAGTTCTCGGTCTGGCGTTGCGAAAGCCAGCCGCGGCCAAACTCCTTTCCGGTGTTCATCCGCAACGAGTTCGACCATCTGTCGTCCGATTTCGACCTCATAGCCGACCAGCAGGCGCTCGACGCCACGATCGCCCGCATGAAAGGGAACGGCGTTCCCCTGGCGGGCAAGCTGGTGATCGAATATGCCGGCCAGGAAGTCAGCCCCGGCGTGTGGCAGCGTTTCGCGACCTACCGCGTCGACGCCCGGCTGATCGCACACCACAACGCGGTCGACTTCCGCTGGGCGGCCAAGGATGTCGAGGACAAGAAGCGCCTTCTTGCCCATCCGATGTTCGATGCGTTCGTCGAGACCGAGCGCCGTTTCGTTGCCGACAATCTCTATGAGGACGTGCTGCGGCAGGCCTTCGATCTGGCCGGCATCGACTACGGCCGCGCCGACTTCTCGCTCGTGGACGGGCGCCCGCAGATTTTCGAGATCAACACCAACCCGGCGCACGGCTCGCACCGCACGATCTACCGCGAGACCTTCCCGGCCAGGGTCGAGACGCAGCGGCTGAGCGAGGACAGGCTCTATGCGGCCCTGCGCGCCATCGATATGCCGATCGGTGCGGGGATCGCGCTCGACGATCCGGCGCTGCGCACGCAGCAGGTGTTCAGGCGGCTTTTCCTGGGGTTGAAACGTGCTTGAACGCGCCCGGCTGCAGCCGCACCGTGATGACATTCTGGTCGTTTTCGAGACCACCGACCGGTTTGATTTCGGCTCGACCGATTTCCACCTGCTTTTCAATCGTGCCCGGGCATCAGCTTTCCAGCATCCCGATTGGCTCTCGGCCTTCTATCGCCACCTTGCGCCGGCGCACGGCGTCGAGCCGCTGGTGGTGACCGGCCGGGACGATAACGGCGACCTCCAGCTCGTCGTGCCGCTTGTGCGCCGCCGCGCTGAGGGCGGAGCGGGCTCGATCGAATACGCCTTCCTGGGCGTCACCGACTATGTCTGCCCTATCATTGCCGATGGCCTGCCGCTCGATGAGAGGACCGCGCAAGCCTTTCGGCGTGCACTAGGTGCCCACGGCGGGCTGAAAATCGGTCCGGTCTATGACCAGCACGTGCAGCAATGGCGCTCGCTGCTGGGGAGCGAGCCGCGGGCGCTTGGCTTCGGCGCGCATGCGGTGCGCTTTGGCTTCCCCTACGGCGAATGGCGGCGCGCCAATCTGGGCAGCCATCGCGCGGAGGCGCTCGACCGCAAAGCCCGCCGGCTGGATGGCACGGGCGCGCTTCGGCTGGAGCTCCTGGAAGCCGACGCGGTGCGCTCCGCAATGATGGCGGGACGCGAGTTCCGGTCCGGGCGCTTTCCGGACGATCCGCTGCAGACGGCGCATGGTCTCGAATTCTATATCGATGTCGCCACTAGCGGTGCGCGCTCCGGCCTGGCTCAAACCTGGCGCCTGGTTTCAGGCGAGAGCACGGTCGCCCTCGTCTTCGGGCTGATCGACAAAAGCAGCTTCCGCTACATCCTGCTCTGCTGCAACTACGCTGCCCACGCGCGCTATTCTCCGGGCCGCGTTGCGCTGGACCGTGTCATGGCGGCCTGGGCCTCCAGGGGCGGCGAGGCTTTCGATTTCACCATTGGCGATGAGCCTTTCAAGGCTGATTTCGGCTGCACTCGAACCCCCATGCACGAGTTCCGCCTGTGACAGCCTTGCCGCACTCCTTTCCAGCCGCGCCGAGGGATATCGTCACGCCCCGGATCGCTGTCGTCGTCCCGGCCAGGAACCGCCGCGGCAGCCTGCCCCGCACCCTGGAATCGGTCCTGTCCGACCCGCGGCCGGACATCGAACTTGTGGTCGTCGACGATGGTTCGGAGGACGACACCGCGGCCTATCTGGCTTCGCTTGCCGATCCCCGCCTGGTATGGCGCCGCCTTCCGGTGCGTTCGGGCGCCAACCGGGCACGCAACGAGGGCGCCGCGCTGAGCAGCGCGCCGCTTATTGCGTTCCTCGATTCCGACGATGCCTTCTGTCCGGGACGCATCGAGCGGCTGATCGCGTTCTTCGATGCCAATCCGGATATTGCCTGCACCATCGACGGCTTCAGCGACGTCGCTGACCGGCGCCGGCGCCTGCACCTGTTGCCGGACCCGACCCCTGACGCGGACCGGCTGCGGCAGCTGCTGCTTTGCCACTGCGTGCCATTGACCAATTCGACCGTCACCGTGCGCCGTTCCGCCTTCGTCTCGATCGGCGGTTACGATGTGGGCCTGTATCGCCATCAGGACCGCGAATTCCTGGTCCGGCTGGGCCGGCAGCACCGCATTGCGTTCGGCAAGGCTGCCGACGTCCTCAAATATCGTGAAGCCAATTCGATGTCGCGCACCCATGCCGGCTACATAGAGGGGCTGGACGATTTCGTCGCCCGTTGTCCGGACTATCGGACGGACGACTACGCAGCGATCCTGAGCTACCTGACGCTGCGCGGCGTGCTCAAGGCCGTGGCGCAAGGCAGCCTCGGCGTGGCGCTGGCGGAAATCAGGGCCTGGCGCAAGGCACGCAACCTGCCCGGGGGCTGGGGCGTCGTTTCCGGCTATTTCGCCGGGCGGCGGCAGCGGCGGGAATTGGAACAGTCGCTCGCTCAGGCAGCCACCACGTCAGCCGAATAACGCAGTTCGCGCAATGGTTTGACCCGGCTGGTCGTCTCGGCATAGAGCGGGTGCGCCTTGTAGGCGGCCAACGCCGCGTCGTCCTCGAATTCGGCATAGACCACCACGTCGATCGCGTTGGAGAACAGATCGACCTTGGTGTTGAGCGTCACTTCGAAATGCTTCGAGTGCGGAATCCTGCCCAATTCCTGCAGGCCCGATCGCACGGTCTCCACATCCTCCTGGCGCCGCACGCTGAAGAAAACGATGTGCCGGATCAACCCAGCCTCCTTGATCGCATTTCGGCCGTGTTTTGTGGGAGCGAAGGCGCAGCGTCAACCGGCAACGATGTCGCGCCCGCCTTGCTGTTGGGGACGTCAGGCAGCGCCGGTGACGTATCGCACGATGCGCGACATCTCCCTGACCGTGACGTCGAGGTAGTGGCCCTGATTGTAGAGGCCGTCCCAGATCAGAAAGAAGGTGATGGCGCAGATGACGATGACGTAACGCATGGCTGAAACTATCGTATGCAGGCTGCCGCAACCATAGCGATTCCGCTGGAGGCGGCCATTTTCCGCGGATTGTTGGCTCCAGATCCATCTTCGGCCTGCCCCTTGAAGTTCATGGTGATGCCGTGGAAGATTGTGCCGGCAATTCAACGGCAAGCTCTGCAGTTCCGGTCGACTGCGTTCGAGCCTGCTGGATAAACCATAAGAGGGGTGTGGGCCGGCCATGCGCGGGCCTCACGAAAGTCGGGGGCAGGAAATGGCTTTCAAGCAAGATCCGGGCATTGCGTCGGGCGATGCGGTGCTGCTTGACGAATTGAACTTCGCCGAAATCGTCAAGGGATTGCCGGCCAAGGCGCGCATGGTGCTTTCAGCCGCCATGAACCTGCCGCGCGGCTCGCTCAAGGTCCGGATGCCGGATGGCCGCGCCGTCCTCGTCGGCGGCAAGGGGCCTGGTCCCGATGCCGAACTGGTGCTGAAGAACTGGCGCCTGCCCGGACGCGCCTTCGCCGGCGGCACGATCGGCCTTGCGGAATCCTATATGGACGGCGACTGGGACAGCCCGGATGTCACCAGCTTCCTCGAACTGTTCGTGGTCAACTCGGCCCTCGGCGAGAAGGTCGCCGGCGGCGCCAACTGGCTGATCAACACCGTCCAGCGCATCCGCCACTGGTTCAACGAGAACACTCGCACCGGATCGAGGCGCAACATCTCGGCGCATTACGATCTCGGCAATGCCTTCTACGAGAAGTGGCTGGATCCGAGCATGACCTACTCGTCGGCGCTCTATGCGACGGGCGCCAACGATCTCGAAAGCGCCCAGGTTGCCAAATATCGCGCGCTGGCGAAAGACACCGGCATCGGCCGGAAAGACCATGTGCTGGAGATCGGCTGCGGCTGGGGCGGCTTCGCCGAATTCGCCGCGCGCGAGATCGGTTGCCGCGTCACCGGTCTGACCATCAGCCGCGAGCAGCACGACTTCGCCAAAGCGCGTATCCAGAAGGCCGGCCTTGCCGACAAGGTCGACATCAAGCTGCAGGATTATCGCGACGAGACCGGCACCTACGACCGGATCGCGTCCATCGAGATGTTCGAGGCTGTCGGCGAAAAATACTGGCCTGTGTTCTTCGGCAAGATGAAGACGTGCCTGAGGCCCGGCGGAACGGCCGGGCTGCAGATCATCACCATCAACGAGGCCGCCTACGACACCTATCGCGCGCGCCCGGATTTCATCCAGCGCTATGTCTTCCCGGGCGGCATGCTGCCGACGCCCTCGATTCTCAAGGCGCTCGGTACGGATCACGGACTTGCGCCGTTGCGCGAGCGTGTCTTTCCGCAGGACTACGCCCGCACGCTCGCCGAATGGCGCCAGCGCTTCTGGGGATCCTGGGAAAAGATCGTCCCGCTCGGGTTCGACGAGCGCTTCAAGAAGCTGTGGGAATTCTACCTGCACTATTGCGAGGCCGGCTTCCGGGCCAGCTATATCGACGTCCGCCAGGTGGTTTATAAGGCGTAGCACCTCGCAACACCGCGCGCGAACACGCGGTGCCCGGGGGCCGGCGACGTCCTTGCCGCGCTAGCCGTCAAAGAGCGATGCGGTACTTGGCAAAACCCGCATCGCCCTCACCCGCCGGCTCGATCTTCAGGGACGACACCTCGGCGATGAAATCCTTTGCCCTGGGGCCGGTCTCGAACACCACGCTGGTTCCAGGCAGCGGCGCGAACGACCAGTTGCCGTCAGCCGATGGATTGATCGTGCCCTCGCTGATGACATAGCGCACGATCACGTCCCGGTTGGTGTCCGGCGCCTCATAGATGATCTTCGAAGCGTTTATGTCCGGGAAGTTGCCGCCACCGCCGGCGCGGTAGTTGTTGGTGGCGACAACGAATTTCTGAGCAGGATCAATCGGTTTGCCGTCGAACATCAGATCGACGATGCGGCTGGAGCCGGCATTCGCCGGCCCGCCCTTGGCATCGTATTTCGGCGGTTGCGACAGGTCTATCCGGTAGGTGACGCCATCGATCACGTCGAAATTGTAGGACGGGAAGTCGGTGTTGATGAGCGGCTGATCGGCCTTGCCCGGTTCGATCCGGTTGAAGATGCCAGCCGACATCTCCAGCCAGTCCTTGACCTGCGCCCCAGTGATTTCGACGGCCCGCACGGTGTTTGGATAGAGATAGAGGTCGGCGACGTTCTTGATGGCGATGTCGCCCGCCGGCACGTCGGTAAAATAGTCGGCGCCGTTGCGGCCGCCCGCCTTGAAGGGTGCCGCCGCCGACAAGAGCGGCACGTCCTTCCACTGCGTGCTCTTCAGTATGTCCTTCAGATACCAGCTCTGCGCCTGGTTGACGATCTGCACCGACGGGTCGTCGGCAACGAGCGCGAAGTAGGAATAGAGCGGCGCCGAGGTCTTGCCGACAGGACGGCGCACATAAGCGAGCGTCGCCTCATGGTCCTGTTCGAGCGCGGCGATGATGCGCCGGTCGTCGCCGACCGTCGCCTTGTTCTTGTTGTCGACGCGCTCGTAGATCGGCCGCACCTCGGAGCTGGCCGAGACGACCCGCCATTTCGATCCGTCGCGCTCCAGCAAAAGGTCGATCAGGCCCATATGCGAGCCCCAGAAGCCACCCATCACCGCCGGCTTGCCTTGCAGCGTGCCCTTGCCGGTGTCGACGCCCTCCAGCGCCTGGAAATCCTTCTTGCCGGGGAAGACGAGATGCTGGTGGCCGGTGAAGACGGCATCGATGCCCTCGACGCCGGCGACGAAGAAGGAGGCGTTCTCCATCATGTCGCCCTGCTTGATGTCGATGCCGGAATGCGACAGCGCGATCACGATGTCGGCGCCCGCCTCCTTGATCTCGGGCACCCAGGCCTTTGCCGCCTCGACGATGTCGCGCGTCTTCACATTGCCTTCAAGGTTCTTCAGGTCCCAGACCATGATCTGCGGTGGCACGAAGCCGATGATGCCGATCCTGATCGGCTGCTCGGCGCCCGAGCCGTCCTTGATCTTCCTGTCGAGGATCACATAGGGCTTGAGGTAGAGTTTGTCGTCGCGCGGGTTGGCGGCAAGCGTCGTGCCGCGGATGAGGTTCGCGCAGACGAAGGGAAAATTGGCGCCGGCCAGCACCTTGTCCAGGAAGGACAGGCCGTAGTTGAATTCGTGATTGCCGAGCGTCGAGCATTCGTAGCCGAGCAGGTTCATGCCCTTCATGATCGGATGCAGGTCGCCATCCTTCAGGCCCTTCTCGTAGGCGATGTAGTCGCCCATCGGATTGCCCTGCAAAAGGTCGCCATTGTCGATGAGCATGGCATTGGTGGCTTCCTTGCGCACGGCATCGATCAGCGAGGCGGTCCGCGACAGGCCCATCGTGTCGTTCGCTTTGTCGGCGTAGTAATCGTAGGGGAGCACGTTCACATGGATGTCGGTCGTCTCCATGATCCTGAGATGGGCCTGATTGGCCTCGGCGTGGGCCGAGAACGGATGCAGCATGATCAGCGCCCCGGTGGCGGCGGCGCCGGCCAGGAATTCGCGGCGGGAGACGGGCAGTCGTGACATTGTTTTCTCCTCTTCGACAACGCGACACCCCTGCCACCGAGCGCGAAGCTTGCCGGTGAAACAGGCATGAGTCCATGTCCGTCGAAAAGTCCGTCGATCACGACAAGGTGACGTGCCAATGGAACGAGCGCCGGCGCGACGTCAGCTCTTGTCGTCGTCGCCCTGGGTGATCAGCCGCGCGCTGCGCTGGCCGGTGAAGTAGATCCATAGCCAGCTAAGCGAGACCGCGAGCCGGTTGCGGAAACCGATCAGGAAATAGATGTGCGCCACGCCCCAGAGCCACCAGGCGAGCCAGCCGGTGAGCTTGATCCAGCCGAAGTCGATCGTTGCCGCGCGCTTGCCGATGGTCGCCAGATCGCCGGCATGCTGATAGCGGAAAGGACGCGAAGTCGTATCGCCGGCGAGCCGCGCCTTGATCGTCGCGGCGACGTGGCGCCCCTCCTGCTTGGCGGAAGGCGCCACGCCCGGCACCGGCTTGCCATCCGGCCGCAACACATGCGCGGTGTCGCCGATGACAAAGATCTCCGGGCTGCCCGGCACGGTGAGATCGGGCTCGACCAGCACCCTGCCCGCCCGGTCGGCGTCCGTTCCCAGCCATTCCGCCGCCGGCGAGGCGGCAACGCCCGCTGCCCATAGGATTGTCTTTGCCGGCAGGCGCTTGTCGCCAAAGACAACGCCATCCGCATCCAGCTGCGTGACGGGCCGGCCGAGTTCGACCGTCACGCCAAGCCGCTCCAGCGCCTTGTGGGCATAGTCGGAGAGTTCCGGCGCGAAATTGACAAGGATGCGATCGCCCGCCTCGATCAGCACAACGCGGGTCTGCCTTGTATCGATGTTGCGGAATTCGCCGCGCAGCGTGTCGTGCGCGAGCTCCGCGATGGTGCCGGCAAGCTCGACGCCGGTCGGCCCGCCGCCGACAATGGCCAGGGTGAGCAGCATCTGGCGCCTGGCCGGGTCGGTTTCGCGCTCGGCCTGCTCGAAGGCGAGCAGAATGCGGCGCCGGATCGTGGTGGCATCCTCCAGCGTCTTCAGTCCGGGCGCAAAAGGCTCCCATTCGTCATGGCCGAAATAGGCGTGGCGCGCGCCGGTGGCGAGCACCAGCGTGTCGTAGGCAACGGCGCCGCCGTCATCGAGCAGCACGCGATTGCCGGCGCGGTCGACGCCGGTGACGTTGCCCAGCAGGGTCGTCACGTTCTTGCGCTTGCGCAGCAGATGACGGATCGGCCAGGCAACCTCGGAGGTCGCCAGCGAGGTGGTCGCGACCTGGTAGAGCAGCGGCTGGAACAGGTGATGGTTGCGTTTGTCGATCATGGTGATGCGCACCGGCGCACCGGCCAGCGCGTGGGTCAGTTCAAGGCCGCCAAACCCGGCGCCGACGACAACGACATGATGGCCGGCTTCGTTCATTTCACTTACCTCGCCAAGCAATCCACCAGATACAATCTAGGTATTTTTGTGCACCGCAACAATATCGGGAAGATCATGCAATTGCCCGGGACTCGCCGCCGGATGTCGTGAATGCGCATGTCGGCCCGTTTGCGCGAGGTATAGCCTCACCGCTGGAATAGCAGGAGCGAAGCATGGCTGACGATCGTGACGAGCAAGGCCCGGCCCAATACGCCTCCCCGCCCTGTTTCATGCATGAACTCGATCCGGAGTTCCGGGCGCCGCTCACGGACTGGACCGACGTCAGACGCTGGCGCAAGGTTGAGCGCGAAAGGCTGATCGGGGCTAGGCTCGCCGTCTCCGCTGACGCCCGCGCCGCGATGTCGACGCGCATCGCCGAGGGCCTCGACGGTCTGATTGGCGACATTGGCGGCCGCATGGTCAGCCTCTACTGGCCGTTCCGCGGCGAGCCGGACCTGCGGTCCTGGATGGCGTCGATCAACGAGCGCGGCGGGCGCACCGCCTTGCCCGTCGTGATCGAGAAGGGGCAGCCACTGGTGTTCCGCGCCTATAGACCGGGCGACCGGTTGGAGAAAGGCGTCTGGAACATCCCGATCCCGGCGCAAGGCGATCCGGTGCTGCCGGACATCGTCATTTCGCCGATCGTCGGCATCGACCCAGGCAACTACCGTCTTGGCTATGGCGGCGGCTTCTACGACCGCACACTGGCGGCGATGCCGTTCAGGCCGACGGTCATCGGCGTGGGCTACGAATTGCAGCGCATCGCCACCATCTATCCGCAGCCGCACGATATCGCGATGGATCGGATCGTCACCGAGGCCTAAGAGCCCGTTTGGATACTGAGACCGGTCGGATTCTGTTTCGCTGCGAATAGAATTCGCCCTTGAAATGTTCACACGACAGCAGCGAGGCCGGTTGGCCGGAATCCCAACGCATTCTAGTCGATCCATACTCGCGCCGCGTGGCAGCGCAAATGTCACGTGACAAACATCCGACTTGGTCGATAACTAATATGATCTTCTACGGCCCACGGTGCGCATGACCGTTTCGATATGCGCTCTCGGCGGATCCAACAGTGTCAGCTCGCTCCTGGATTGGTTGCTTCGTAACGGAGACAAGATGATCGGACGAACCATAGCGGCTGGCCTTGCTGTTGCGTTTTCCTTTTTGCCTTCGCAGGCGCAACCACAGCATCGCTTGCCGAGCGGTTATAAATGGGGCCGCTGCCTGCTGGTTGTCAGCGGTCAGACCCGCATATCCGGAAGATGCTCCTATCAAATCGAGAAGGGCGGCGATTTCAATATCCAGGGGCCTCGGCAAGTTTTTGCAGGTATCGACTATCCTGATACCAATAGTGGGGCTGGTGAAATGTCCAAAGATTACTGGGCAGTTGTATACAAGGACGGTGATTTTTGGGAAGGCTATGGGAACTCGGACATTCGCGCAACTCATGGTGAACCAGGAGATTGGGGAGAACTTCGCCGTGAAGGCGCGTGCTATATTGGGAAGGACGTCCGGGTGTGCCTTTGGCGTTAGGCCATTTCCGGCTTCAGGCCCATCGCCGTCCTGTCAACGATCTCGCGCAGGGCGAAGGATGAATTGATCTTGGTCACATGCGGCATGGCCGACAGCCATTCCTTGTGGATGTGCTCGTAGTCGACCAGATCCTTCGCCGCGATGCGCAGGATGTAGTCGTATTCGCCCGACATCAGATGGCAGGACAGCACGTTCGGGCAGCGCTTGATCGCCGCCTCGAAGTCCGACAGCGTCTTCTCGAACTGCCCCGATAGCGATATATGCACGATCGCCGTCATCTGGTGGCCGAGCGCGGCGTTGGACAGACGCGCGTGATAGCCGCGGATCGTGCCCGACTTCTCCAGATTGTCGAGCCGCCGCGAGCAGGCCGATTGCGACAGGCCGACCTTCTCGGCAAGCGCCGCGTTGGGTATCCGCCCGTCTTTCTGCAAAGCCTCCAGAATGGCGATATCAATCCTGTCGAGCGGCATTTTTCGTGTTTCCTGCGAAAATATTGATATTTCGCGCAACAATTATCGAAGGGCGTCGGTTCAGGCAAGCGCATTCGCAAACACCTGCGAGCCGATTCATGGTTCACTCCCCAAATACAGGGAACGCGCCCGCAAAGGGCCGGATCAGGAGACAGAAAATGCGCGTCGGTTGCCCCAAGGAAATCAAGAACCATGAATATCGCGTCGGCCTGACGCCGGGCTCTGTCCGCGAGTATGTCGCGCATGGCCATGAAGTGCTGGTCGAAGCGGGCGCTGGCGCCGGCATCGGCGCAGACGACAACGCCTATCGTTCGGCCGGTGCCACCATTGCCAAGACGGCCGCCGACGTGTTCGCCAAGTCCGATATGATCGTCAAGGTCAAGGAGCCGCAGCCCAACGAGTGGGTCCAGTTGCGCGACGGCCAGATCCTCTACACCTACCTCCACCTCGCTCCGGATCCGGAACAGACCAAGGGCCTGCTTGCTTCCGGCGTCACCGCCATCGCCTATGAAACCGTCACCGATGATCGCGGCGGCCTGCCGCTCTTGGCGCCGATGTCGGAAGTCGCCGGCCGCCTGTCGATCCAGGCCGGCGCGACGGCGCTGCAGAAGGCCAATGGCGGCCGCGGCGTGCTGCTCGGCGGCGTGCCCGGCGTGCTGCCCGGCAAGGTGACCGTGCTCGGCGGCGGCGTCGTCGGCCTGCATGCCGCCAAGATGGCGGCCGGCCTCGGCGCCGACGTCACCATCATCGACCGCTCCATCCCGCGCCTGCGCCAGCTCGACGACATTTTCGGTGGCCGCGTCCACACCCGCTACTCGACCGTCGAGGCGCTTGAGGAAGAGTGCTTCTCCGCCGACATCGTCGTCGGCGCCGTGCTGATCCCGGGCGCCGCGGCGCCGAAGCTGGTGACGCGCGAGATGCTCTCGGGCATGAAGAAGGGTGCCGTGCTCGTCGACGTCGCCATCGACCAGGGCGGCTGCTTCGAGACCTCGCATGCCACCACCCATGCCGAGCCGACCTACGAGGTCGACGGCGTCATCCACTACTGCGTCGCCAACATGCCGGGCGCGGTGCCGGTCACCTCGGCGCACGCCCTCAACAACGCGACGCTGCATTACGGCCTGCAGCTTGCCGACAAGGGCCTGAAGGCGCTGGTCGACGACCATCATCTGCGCAATGGCCTCAACGTCCACAAGGGCAAGATCACCAACCGCGCGGTGGCCGAGGCGCTCGGCTACGAGCTGGTCGAGCCGAAGGCGGTGCTTGCCGCCTGATAAGCACGCGAAAAGAATTCCTCCTGTCGCCCGCCGGCTCCGTCCGGCGGGTTTTTCTTTGCGCGGAACAATGCAGCCAACAAAAAAGCGGAGCCAAAGCCCCGCTTCCTCGATGTTGAGACGCGCCGCCGGTCCATCCGCGGTCGGCAATCGATCAACACTTGCCTCATAGCGCGACTATGCGACGGGAGTACGACAGTCTCACCCGACATTCATGCAGATCCGGGGTGCCCTTTGTGAAGCGCTTCACATTCGGCATCCGAAAAGCGTGCCTAGTCACATCGGCCTGTAGGTGGCTTTTTCTTCTGTCGCAGGCTTTTCCCCAACTGCCCGCCAGCCTATCGGCGGGCATCTTTTGAGATCTTCAGGCGCGTTCGATACGGCACTGGTAGCAATTGTTGCGCGCCGAGCGGACATGGATGTAGGCGATGTCGTCGCGCTCGAACAGTGTTTCGGCGCGCGTCGCGATTTCGACGGTCGGGATGACGCCGCCGCTGCCATAGACGATGCGGTCATCCCGGCCATAGCCGCGCACGATATAGTCGCTGCTCTCCAGCATTTCGGGAAGCGCCCCGGCTTCCGGCGCGCGTTCGCATTCTTCCGCGTGCAGGAAGATCGGTCCGGTCTCGGCATAGGGCTGCAGATCGGGAAACGGCCGGTAGGCCAAGATGAGATATGCATCACCGGCAGCGACGTTCTTCAGGCAGTGCCGGCACGGCACGCCGTCGCCGTCGGAAAGCTGGCGCTCGGGCTTGCGGCCGTAAGCGTCCGCCCCGCCGCGCTGCAGGGCCCTCACATTGTCGGTCGGCAGGGCTTGGAACTGGATGGTCATGGCAAATCTCCGGTATCGGTGACCGGAAATTATGCGGCCGCTTGCGCGCTTCCCACCCGATTCCTGCCAAGCCGCGTCAGTCCATGAGCGCGTCGAGCCCGCGCACCAGCCCGGTGAACTCCGACACCCGGCGGATGGCGAGCAGCGTGCCGGCGACGTAAGGCGCGGCGGACGAGCCGGCATCATGGCGGATGGTCAGCCGTTCGTCCGGCAGGCCGAACAGCGCCTCGCAGGACAGGATGAAGGACGGCAGGCGGAGCGCATGCACCTGCACCCCCTCGCCCGCGCCGACTGCGGCGCCGCGTGTTCCGGGCACGCCGGAAACTTCGGACAGCGGCCGCGCGGTCGAAGGCTTGCGGGTGTCGGCCAGCGCCTCGGCAAGCTCGCGCGCGGTGCCCGACGGCGCATCGGGCTTCCTGGCGCTGGCGTAGTCGATGACCTCGACATCAGGCACATATTTCGCCGCCATCAGGGCGAAGCGTTTCATCAGCGTCGCCGTGATGGAAAAATTGCCGGCGGCGAGCACGCCGACCTTGTTGGCACGCGCCGCCGCGTCGATGTCGGCATAGTCGGCCGCTCCGAGCCCGGACGTGCCGATCACCACATGCCGTCCCTTGTCGATGGCGAGCAGCGCATGGTCCTTCACCACATGCGGCTTGGTGTAATCGACCAGCACGTCGGACGGCGCCTGCAGCGCTTCCGCCAGCGTCGCGGAGACGGCCACGCCATTGGCCGGCAGGCCGACCAGCAGGCCGGAATCCTGCCCGGCGCCGCTGCGCGACACCGCACCGGCGAGTTCCATGTCGGCCTGCGCGCCGATCGCCGGCACCAGAGCCTTGCCGACCCAGCCGGTCGCGCCGGCCATCACCACCCGTATCGCCATCGTCAGGATCCTTTCGCGCCATCTTTTTGACCTTGAACGTCAAGCGATATGGAAAGAGCCCGGCTCATTCAAGCCGGGCTCTTTGGCATGGCGATCCAGGCCAAGGCCTGATGCGATTCCGGCGGGCTTAACGGATGAAGTCGTCGAAGCGGCGCAGCGTCACCCGGCGGTTGCGCCAATTCTCTTGCTGTGTCGGCACCAGCAGGAACTCCTCGCCATAGCCGACGGTTTCGAGCGCATGGCCAGGTACTCCGAATTCGCGCACCAGCGTCCGCTTCAGCGAGGCGGCGCGCTGCTCCGAGAGGATCTGGTTCGACTGGAAGGAGCCGACCGCGTCGGTATGGCCCTCGATCAGGATGCGGGCGCCGCGATCACGCCGCAGGATACGATGCAGTGCATCGGCGATGTTCTCGATCTTGCCGTATTGCGACTCGGAGATCGCCGCCGAGCCGAACTCGAAATTGATCGACTGGATGTCGATCGAGCGGGCCATGCGCCTCAGATCCGGCCGCCGCTTGAATTCGCGGATGGTGACTCGCTGGTTGGGGCGCAGCTTCACCCTGGGCGCGGCTTCGAGCTGGCGCTCGATCGTCGCGGCCGAAGGCGTTGTCGCCTGCGCAAATGCAAGGCCAGGCATGGCAAGTGCCGCAATCATGGCAACGGCAAATGTACGTCGGGTCAGCATGTCTTTCTCCTTCGGCCCTACTCTGAAGGGCGCGTTGATCTTGCCGCCACCATGGCAAAGTCAGTCTGAAGCGGCGATGAACAAGCAGCAACCAGTTGATTTCCAGTATCGCTTCGATCCCGACATTCGGCCGCAGCGACGCGATGTTTTCCGACTGGCGAGATACCTCGCTCCGCTCCATGATGATCCCACGAGAACATGATGGCGGTTACGGAGGCTGACGAGGATCCGAGCTTGATCACGGGGGGATGCCTGTGCGGCGCAGTCCGCTACGAGAGCCAGCGCGGAGCCGATCACCGCGCGTATGTGCTGGTGCCGCTTGTGCCAGTATATCGCGACCGGCAACGCAGCGGTGAGCGTCTGCTTCGCGACGGCGCAGATGAGGATCGCCGGCGAGACGCGCGATTACGAGAGCGTGGCCGACAGCGGCAACAAGATGCACCGGCGCTTCTGCCCGGCCTGCGGCGTGCATCTCTTGAGCGAGGCGGAGTCGCGCCCGCATCTGATTTTCGTGCGCGCAGGAACGCTCGACGATCCGAACATGATCAAGCCCGCCGCGACGCTATGGACGGCCAAGGCGCCCGCCTGGGCCTGCATCGACACCTCGCTGCCGACCTTCGAGGGCCAGCCGCCGCCGGTGGCGTAGGCGGCATCGACACTACGGCCGCATGACGCTCGCCGACCGCTCGGCGAAGGACAGCGGGTGCACGATCTCCTTCTTCTGCGCCACCGGCGTGAAGCCGAGCTTCTGGTAGAGCGGCAGCGCCGCCGGGTGGTCGAGCGTGCAGGTCTGCACCGTCACCCGCTTCGGCCCATGCGACCACGCGGCAGCGATCGCTGCGCCCAGGAACCAGCGCCCGATGCCTTGCCCATGCGCATGCTCCATCATGCCGAAATAGGCGAGTTCGACCTCTTCCGGCAGATGCGGCTTGAGATCGAAGAAGCCGGCCGGCGCGCCGTCGAGATAGAGCACCCTGATGTCGCGGTCCTCGCGATGGAGGCCGGCCGAAAGCTCCTCGTCGCTCAGCCTCAGCACGTTCACCCAATGCCATTTGCGCCCCACCCGATCCATCAGGTAGCGGTAGAAGTGCAGCGGGACATCCCTGGTCTTCAGGAGCGCGATCTGCCGGTTGTACGGCACCGGCGGCGACGCGGCCGGCGGCGCATGCATTTCGAGGAACGTCACCGTGACGTCGATGTCCTGCAGCACCCCGTTTTCCATCACTGTCATTCCTTGCCCGTCACCACCGGCGTATCGCCAAGCCCGCCCCATTCGGTCCATGACCCGTCGTAAAGCCTGTTGTCGGTGTGGCCAAGCGTCTCCAGCGCCAGCGTGATCGCCGCCGCCGTGATGCCGGAGCCGCACGAGGTGACGACCGGCTTCGACAGGTCTATGCCGGCATCCTCGATCAGCTTGCGCAAGCGATCCCTGGGCAGCAACTCGCCGTTCTCGGCCAATGCCGTGACCGGCACGCTGCGCGCGCCCGGCATATGACCGGAGCGGATGCCCGCGCGCGGCTCCGGGTCGGTTCCCGCAAAACGGCCGGCGGATCGGGCATCGGCGATCTGGCTTTCTCTTCTGTCGACGATGCGGCGCATCTCGGCGAGGCTGACGACCCGTGCGGCATCGAAGTCGGCGTGGAAGATGCAGGGCGCGATCTTCGTCGGCTCCGCCGTCACCGGCCGCCCCTCCGCCTTCCAGCGATCGAAGCCGCCGCTCAATATGTAGACCTGGAAGACGCCCATGACCCTGAACATCCACCAGCCGCGCGGCGCCGAGAAATAGCCCGGGCCGTCATAGAGGACGATCGTGTCGTCGGCCGAAACGCCCATTCCGCCGACATATTGGGCGAAATATTGCGGCGACGGCAGCGTATGCGGCAGCTTGGAATCCGGGTCCGAAATGGCGTCCTGATCGAGGAAGCGGGCGCCCGGGATATGCGCCGCCTCAAACTCGGCACGCGCATTCCGGTTCTGCGCAGGCAGATACCAGGAAGCGTCGATGATCGTCAGGCCGGGTTCGCCCAGGCGCTGCTGCAGCCAATCGGCGTCGACGATGAAGGGGCTATCCTCGGCCATTCTTTTCTCCTGCCGCCCTGGCGGCGGCTCTCAGTCCGTCGATCAGGCCGCCGGCATCGGTCCGAAGCGGATGCGGAAGCGCCGGTTCTCGCGGCCCTTCTTTTCGATCTTGCCGACATGGATCTCGCCGACCTCTGCGGTGCTCCTCACATGGGTGCCGCCACAGGGCTGGCTGTCGATCGAGGCATTGTCGCCGATGCAGACCAGACGGATCTTGCCGGTGCCGACAGGCGGACGCACGTTCTTGGATTTCACCAGGCCCGGATTGGCGGCTAGCTCCTCGTCGGTGATCAGCCGGGTGAAGATCGGATGGTCGGCACGCACCAGCTCCATCAGCCTCGCCGTCACATCCTCCTTGCTGAAGCCGGCATCGGGAATGTCGAAATCGACACGGCTGTCGTCCTCGGCGACGGCAGCGCCGGTGATCGGGAACGGGCACACGACGGTGAGCAGATGGCAGGCCGCATGCATGCGCATCAGAAGATGCCGCCGCTGCCAGTCGATGGCGAGCCCCAGCCGTTCGCCGATCGACGGCACCGCTTGTCCGGGCGCCGGCACATGGATGATCTCATCCTTGGTCTCGCCGGTGATGGTGGCGGCGATCGCGACCCGGCTGCCGTCGGCGCGCTCCAGCAAGCCGATGTCGCCCGGCTGGCCGCCCGAGGTGGCGTAGAAGATCGTCCGGTCCAGGATGACGCCGCCTCGGTCGTTGATTGCGACAACCGCTGCCTCGGCCTCCTTCAGGTAGGCGTCATCGCGAAACAGCGCTTCCGTCCTGTGCACCATCACGCGACCTTTTCGAACGGCACCGAGATGTCGGCCTTCTCTTCCATCCAGCCGGGCACCGGCAGGTTCTTCTCGCGCAGGAATTCTGGATTGAACAGCTTCGACTGGTAGCGCGTGCCGTAGTCGGCAAGGATCGTCACGATGGTGTGGCCGGGCCCCAACTCGCGCGCCAGGCGGATCGCGCCGGCGATGTTGATGCCGGTCGAGCCGCCGACGCACAGCCCTTCCTCCTGGATCAGGTCGAAGACGATCGGCAGCGCCTCCTCGTCGGGGATCTGGAAGGAGAAGTCGGGCGTGAAGCCTTCGAGGTTGGCGGTGATGCGCCCCTGGCCGATGCCTTCGGTGATCGAGCTGCCCTCGGCCTTCAATTCGCCGCTGGTGTAGAAACTGTAGAGCGCTGCCCCCAACGGATCGGCGAGCGCGATCTTCACGTCCCTGCTCTTGCCCTTCAGCCCGAGTCCGACGCCGGCCAGCGTTCCGCCCGAACCGACCGCCGAGACGAAACCGTCGACCTTGCCGCCGGTCTGGGTCCAGATCTCCTCAGCCGTGGTCCTGATATGGCCATCGCGGTTGGCGACGTTGTCGAACTGGTTGGCCCAGATCGCGCCGTTCGGCTCGGTGCGCGCCAATTGCTCGGCCAGGCGCCCCGACAGCTTCACGTAGTTGTTCGGGTTCTTGTAGGGCACCGCCGGCACTTCGATCAGCTCGGCGCCGAGCAATTTGATGGTGTCCTTCTTCTCCTGGCTCTGCGTGTCCGGAATGACGATCACCGTGCGGTAGCCGAGCGCCTTGGCGACCAGCGTCAGCCCGATGCCGGTGTTGCCGGCCGTGCCCTCGACGATAACCCCGCCTGGCTTCAGCAGCCCGCGCTGCTCGGCATCGCGGATGATGAACAGGCCTGCGCGATCCTTGACCGACTGTCCCGGATTCATAAATTCGGCCTTGCCCAGGATCTCGCAGCCGGTTGCTTCCGAGGCCTTGTTGAGGCGGATCAAGGGCGTGTTGCCGATCGCTTCGATCACAGAACGGGGCATCAAGGATTCCTTGTGTAGGTGCGGCGAGACCCTAGAAACCCAAAGCCCCGGTTTCAAGGCAAGAATTCGCCTGGTCCAGTCGCATTTCAGGCACTGCGATCTCCTGAATTCAGATGCTGTGTTCCGGCACGCATTTCAACCTTGCGCCGAAAAGCGCTCTTTTCATTCGATTTCTTCGCCGCTAGAGCACTACCGACACACTGGCAGGACACAGCATGACACTCTATCGGGCCAACCCGAAGCATGGCGTCGCCTGGGTAACGGGCGGCAGCAGCGGCATCGGCCGCGCATTGGCCAAGGATCTTGCCGCGAAGGGCTATGCCGTCGCGGTGACGGCGCTGGCGGACGATCCGATCGACACGCTGATCGTCGAGACGGCGCAGATGCCCGGGCATGTGAAGTCTTTCCCGTGCGACGTCACCGACGAAACGGGCATGGCCAGGGTGGCCGCGGCGATCGAGAAGGACATGGGGCCGATCGTGCTCGCCGTCTTCAACGCCGGCAATTACATCGCCACGCCCGGCGAGCACCTCGTGGTGAGCGATTTCCGCCGGTCCTTCGACGTCAACTATTTCGGCATCGTCAACGGCCTGGTGCCTGTCGTCGAGCACATGCGCGTGCGCGGGCGCGGTCATGTCGTGCTTGTCGGCTCGGTCACCGCCTATTCCGGCTGGCCGACCACCGCCGCCTATGGCGGCACCAAGGCGGCGATCAACATCCTGGCGGAATCGCTGAAATACGACTTCGACAAGATGAACATCCGCGTCCAGGTGATGAACCCCGGCTTCGTCGACACCCCGCTGACGGAAAAGAACATGTTGCCGATGCCGGGGCTGATGCCTGTCCATCGCGCATCCCGCCGCATGGCGCGCGGCATCGAGAAAGGCGGCTTCGAGGTCACCTTCCCCTATCGCATAAGCTGGCCGCTGAAATTCCTCGGCCTCTTGCCGCGACCGATCTGCCGCTGGGTGATCGGCGTCACGACCGGCTGGAAGGCACGGCCGCTGAATTTCGACCGCAAGCTGCCGGACGAGGCGGGCCCGGACCGGGCGACTTAAGCCGGCGCAGGGCTGTTGCCTGTCGGCAGGCACGGCCATAGGTTGAGAATTGTTGCTTGGAGTCTGCAATGGGGCGGCGGATCGTGCTTGCGGTGCTGGGGCTCGCTGTCATCTTCTCCATGGCCTTCGTGCTCGGCCCGCGCGTGCCTGTCGACACGACGATCCGTTTCGACCCTTCCGCCATCGGCGACGATCCGCAGGCCTATCTGGCGCGCGAGGAGGCAGCTGTACCCAACATCCGCGACGGGCTGGAAAAGGAGATCATCTGGGCCAATCCGATGGTTCACGCCAGGACGCCGCTGGCCATCGTCTACATCCACGGTTTCTCGGCCTCGAAGGGCGAGGTCCGCCCGCTGCCGGACGACGTCGCCGACCAGCTGGATGCCAATCTCTTCTACACCCGCCTCACCGGCCACGGCCGAGATGGCGCCGCCATGGCCGAGGGCAGCGTCAATGCCTGGATCAACGACTATGAGGAGGCGCTGGCCATCGGCCGGGCGATCGGCGACAAGGTGATTGTCATCGCCACCTCGACCGGCGGCTCGTTGGCGGCATGGGCGGCAACCGCGCCCAACGCTTCGGACGGGGTCGCGGCGATCGCGTTCATTTCGCCCAACTTCGGCGTCAAGGCGTCCGGCGCCGAACTGCTGACCAAGCCCTGGGGCAAACAGATCGCCGAGCTGGTCGGTGGCAAGGAGCGCAGCTTCCCGACCCGCAATGCGCTGCATGAAAAGTTCTGGACCCACCAATACCCGATGGCGGCGACGCTGCCGATGCAGGCGTTGACCGAGCTCGCCTATGCGGCGCCGGTGGAAAAGGCGACCATTCCTGCCCTCTTCATCTTTTCGGATTCCGACAAGGTGGTGCGGCCGGACCGCACCCGCGAGATCGCCGGACGCTGGGGCGCGCCGCACGAGCTGGTGCCGGTCGACGACACTGGTGACGCCGACAACCATGTCATTGCCGGCGACGCCCTGTCGCCATCGACAACGGCCGTCCTCGCCGAACGGATCGTCGTCTGGGTCAAGGCGCTGACCGGGCAGTAACCTGTCGCAAGAAAAAGGGCGACCGAAGCATCGCTCCGATCGCCCAGTATCAAATTGTCACCGGACCGATCCGGCGGTTACGCCGCCCGAGTCGCCGGCCGCTTGCCGCCGAAGCGGCGCTTGTTGTTGCCCTTGAAAGGCTTGCGGCCCTCAGGACGCTCGCCCTGCGGCTTGCCAGCGACGACGGGACGATCGCCACCAGGCTTGCCGCCAAAGCGCTTCTTGCCAAAGCCATTGCTGGCAGCGCCGGGGCGCCTGCCGTCGCGACGGCCGCCATGGTGTTCACGGTCGTTGGCCGGTTCGAAATGACGCTCGTTCTTTTCGGCAGGATTGCGCTGCGGATCAGGGCTGCCGAGATGGTCGGCAACGATTGGCAGCTTGGCGCGGATGATGCGCTCGACCTGGCGCAGCTTGGCGTTCTCCGACGGGTCGCAAAGCGTGATGGCGATGCCGTCCCGGCCGTTGCGGCCGGTGCGGCCGATACGGTGGACATAGCTTTCCGCCTCGTCCGGCAGGTCGAAGTTCACGACATGGCTGATGCCGGGAACGTCGATCCCGCGCGCGGCGATGTCGGTCGCTACCAGGATGCGCACCGAACCGTCGCGGAAATCATTGAGCGCCTTCTGGCGGGCATTCTGCGACTTGTTGCCGTGGATGACGGCGGCCTTGAAGCCATCGCGATCGAGATCCTTGGTCACCCTGTCGGCGCCATGCTTGGTGCGCGAAAAGATGATGACGGACTTCATCGCCTCGTCGGCGAGCATCTTGGACAGCACCTGCCGCTTCTGCTTGGTGCGGGCGAGCACCACGCTCTGGACGATCTCGGCCGCGGTCGTGCTTTGCGGCGAGACCTCGATGCGGACCGGATTCTTCAGCAGGCCCTTGGCGAGCTCGGCGATCTCGTCCGGCATGGTGGCCGAAAACAGCGCCGTCTGGCGGTCGGGCGCGGTCGCCTTGGCGATGCGCTTGACGTCGTTGATGAAGCCCATGTCGAGCATGCGGTCACCCTCGTCGAGCACCAGCCATTTGGTGTCGGCGAGGATGAGGTCGCCCTCGCGCACCAGGTCGGTCAGCCGGCCGGGCGTGGCGATCAGGATGTCGACGCCGGGAGCGATCTTCTTCACCTGGCTGAAGCGCGAGACGCCGCCAAGCACGAGCGCGGTCGAGACATGCGCGCCCTTGGCGAGGATCTTGATGGTGTCCTCGATCTGAACGGCGAGCTCGCGCGTCGGCGCCAGGATCAGCGCACGGGTCGTCTTCGGCCGGCGCTTGGTGCCGAGCCCGATGATTTTCGACAGGATCGGCAGCGCGAAGGCCGCGGTCTTGCCTGAGCCGGTCTGGGCAATGCCGAAGATGTCACGGCCTTCCAGTTGCGGCGGGATGGCCTGGGTCTGGATCGGCTTGGGATCGGCAAAGCCGGCGGCATGCGTTGCCTTGAGCAGCGCGCCGGTGATGCCGAGGGCTGCGAAACCGGTAAGTTCCCCAGTGTCTTTACCGAGGGACGTGTTTTCGTTGGTCAAAGTAATCTTCTTTCACGCGGCTTTCTGGCCGCAAACATCGACGCGGCAGGGCGCAACCTGCCGTCGAAACAATTGTCATGGAACGACAAGGCGGCGGACGGAAACGTCCGCGCGGCTGCGCTGTCGTGCCCGCAAGCATCATGCCTCGGGGCTTTTTCGCCACCTTGCCGAACACCGGAAAGAGGGAAAACAGACGCAACCAGTCTCATTCGTGGAGAAGGCCGGACAATGCCGGCCCAAGCGCCTATGCCGCTGCATATGGACGAGTTCGCCCCGAAATGCAAGGGCCGCATGCTGCAATGCAGCAAAAGCCATGGCAAACGCGACGCTTGCGCGCGCCTGCCGGCATCATTACCACAAGGCAGCCATTCGTTTTGGGGACCGCGATGAAGGACGTGCTGAAGGAACTCGAGCGCCGCCGCGACATCGCGCGCATGGGCGGCGGCAAGGCCCGCATCGACGCCCAGCACCAGAAAGGCAAGCTCACCGCCCGCGAGCGCATCGATGTCTTCCTCGACGAGGGCTCGTTCGAGGAGTTCGACATGTATGTCGAGCACCGCTCGACCGACTTCGGCATGGAGAAGACCAAGATCGCCGGCGACGGCGTCGTCACCGGCTGGGGCACGGTCAACGGCCGCCCGGTCTACGTCTTCGCCAAGGATTTCACCGTGTTCGGCGGCTCGCTGTCGGAGGCGCATGCCGAAAAGGTGGTCAAGGTGCAGGAGATGGCGCTGCGCAACCGCGCGCCGATCATCGGCCTCTATGACGCCGGCGGCGCCCGCATCCAGGAAGGCGTGGCGGCCCTTGGCGGCTATGCCGAGATCTTCCAGCGCAACGTGCTCGCCTCCGGCGTAATTCCGCAGATATCGCTGATCATGGGCCCTTGCGCCGGCGGCGACGTCTATTCACCGGCGATGACCGACTTCATCTTCATGGTGCGCGACACCTCCTACATGTTCGTCACCGGGCCGGACGTGGTGAAGACCGTCACCAACGAGACAGTGACCGCAGAGAGCCTCGGCGGCGCCTCGGTCCACACTACGAAGTCGTCGATCGCCGACGGCGCCTACGACAACGATGTCGAGGCGCTGCTGCAGATGCGCCGGCTGGTCGACCTGCTGCCGGCGTCCAACACATCGGAAATTCCCGAGATCGAATGCTACCAGTCGGTCACCGACCACGATCTATCGCTCGACCGGCTGATCCCCGACAACGCCAACAAGCCCTACGATATCAAGGAGCTGATCCTGAAAGTTGCCGACGAGGGCGACTTCTTCGAGATCCAGCAGAGTTTTGCGAAAAACATCGTCACCGGCTTCGGCCGCGTCGAGGGCCGCACCGTCGGCTTCGTCGCCAACCAGCCGATGGTGCTGGCCGGCGTGCTCGATTCCGACGCCAGCCGCAAGGCGGCGCGCTTCGTGCGCTTCTGCGACTGCTTTTCCATTCCGATCGTGACCTTCGTCGACGTTCCGGGCTTCCTGCCCGGCACCGCGCAGGAGTATGGCGGGCTGATCAAGCATGGCGCGAAGCTTCTGTTCGCCTATGCCGAAGCGACCGTGCCGAAGATCACCGTGATCACCCGCAAGGCCTATGGCGGCGCCTATGACGTCATGGCGTCAAAGCACCTGCGCGGCGACATGAACTATGCCTGGCCGACGGCGCAGATCGCTGTGATGGGCGCCAGGGGCGCGGTCGAGATCATCTACCGCAAGGACATCGGCGACGCGGAAAAGATCGCAGCGCACACAAAGGCTTACGAGGACCGCTTCCTGTCGCCCTTCGTCGCCGCCGAGCGCGGCTATGTCGACGAGGTGATCATGCCGCATTCCACCCGCCGCCGCGTTGCCCGGGCGCTCAGGATGCTGCGCAACAAGGACATGCAGAACCCCTGGAAGAAGCACGACAACATTCCGCTGTGATTTGAATGTCGCGGTTCATCATCAGCGCTGGGCGGCGGTTCGGCAGATTTGCGGTGCTGTTTTTCGTGATTCCCGCCGCTGTCGTCTTCTGTGTCTGGATGTCGCTGCTCGACAGCCATCCGGTCTGGTTCATCGCCGGCGGATTTGTCGTCATGCCGATCGCGACCACCGCGGCGGCTTTTCTGTTCGGCACATTGTTTGCCGGCTTTCGGCGCAGCAAGATCAAGGGTGTGAGCCGGGCGGAGGCACCTGGTCTGTGGGACCAGTGGGAAAAGGTCGCTGGCCCGCGCAGAGCCGCCCGCACAGTGATTGCGCTTGAGGACACGTTGAACGCCAGCGTGCGGGAGGAGCGCACGCTTCTTGGTCTTCTCGGCCGCCGGCTGTTTTTGACGGTCGGCATCCCCTTGCTGGCCGTGACCGACGAAAATGCTCTTGCGGCAATTCTTGCCCATGAGGACGCGCATGTGCGCAACAAGGACACGAATGGCGGCCTTAACCTTGCCGAGTTCGAGAACAGTTTCGGCTTCGTGTTCGAATATGCGCCTCCAGGAGTAACGATATCAGGCAGTCTCCTCCATGCTGCGATCGGCTGGCTGTCGGAATCGTTCGAGCGGGAAGACATCCGGCTTTCGCGCGAGGCGGAGATCAAGGCCGATCGCCACGCGGCGACATCCGGTAATGCCGAACAAGCGGCGCGCGCGCTCCTGCTTGTCGCCGCGGCGGACGTGCATTTCACCGAGAAAGTCTATGAGCCGCTGCGGCGCGAGGTGATGGGAGCCTTGCGTCCGCCGCGACCGCCGCTTGCCCGCCTGCTGGAAATGGCCGGGGAGCTGTCGCAAGGCCCATACCTGAACGCTAGCGCGCAAAAGGCATGGGTGCGTCCGGACGACGGCAAGTCGACGCACCCCTCATGGGCACAGCGGCTGGCAGCACTTGGGTACGTCGAAGCGCCTGAGATCGAACCGATACGTCGGACGGCACTGTCGACGCTGCTGAACCCGGATACGGCCGAACAACAGATCGCTGCGTTCAACAGCAGATGGATCGGGCAGATGGAGGACTATCTTCAGCGCTGAGGGGCGCGCTGGGCGGTGCTTCCCACCGCCGTGACAACCGCTGTGAGGCCGTCCTACTCGTAGTTTTCGTAGGATTTTTCCTCGATGATGGCGGAGCTGAGCAACACGTTTATCTCGCGCTTCAAGGCGGCACGGCGGTCGTTCGTCCGGTAGACGCCGCGGGCGAGCTCGATGAAACGATCGCCGAAACGCTTGTTGAGTTCCTCCACGCGGATATCGTCCTCGATGACCCAGAGCGCCTGGTTGACGGCCTTCAGTTCCGCGTAAAGGCTGGCCAGCGTCGCCGACGCCGGCAGGTGCTCGTCGCGAACGCGCGACAGCTGCTCCAGTTCGTGCAGGACGTTGACCAGCTTGGACGCGTCGGCGATGCTTGCCGCCTTGATCTCGAGGATCGATATCTTGTCCAGCAGTTCGCCGGGGGCGATCTCGACGAGTATGGGGCGGACCATGCAATTGCCCTTTTCTGGTGAGCCTTGTCAAAATTCACCGACTGGGAATATGGACCCGCCGGAGAGAGTAGCGGCAATAGGCAGCCGAAACGAGTCAAGTCAATCTCTCGACAGCGGCGAATGCGTCGGCGCGGAAAGAGAAAAGCAAGAAGGGTATTCGCCTTGGATCCAATTCTTCTGGTCGGCTTTCCGGCGGTCGGCGATTTCGTCCGCTGTCATTCGGCCATCCGCATCCTCGCGGAACGGTTTCCCGACCGTCCGATCGACGTCGTGACATCGCCCGGAAACGTCTCCTTTGCCCGCTTCATGCCGCACGTCCGCAGGGCCTGGGCTCTGAAGAAGCGGCATATGCAACTCGGCCTGGCAGAGCGCCGCGACCTGGTGCGCGAGCTTCGCAAGCAGAACTATGGCTCGGCCTATCTCATGACGAGCACGATCAAGGCGGCCCTGATACCGTTCATGGCTGGCATTCCGGAACGCATCGGCTATCCGCAGGAGCTGCAGTTCGGTTTGGTCAATCGCCTTCCGGCCGACTGGCTGCGCCATCTGTGGGCGTTCGGTCCGCGCAAGACGCGCCTCTATGAGGAGGTATGTTCCATTGCCACGCTGGGCGCGAGGTCGGCGAACGTCGATTGGCCGGCGCCGCAGATGGTCATTCCTGCCGCGGAACTGGATGAGTGGCGCGGCCGCGCCGGCGTCGATGCCGGCAGGCCGGCCCTGGCCATCTTCACCGGAGATATGACCAGCCCGCGATCGTGGCCGATGGAGCGCTTCATCTCGATCGCCAAAGACCATGCCAGCCGCGGCTGGGCGGTGTGGATCGTCGGCGGCCCTCGCGAACATGATGCGGCGGAGCGGATCCGCGCCGAGGTGCCGCAGGCGGTCGATTTCACCACGACACCGCTGATCGACGTGATGTACCAGCTTGGCGCGTCGGCACTGTTCCTTGGCGTCAATGGCGGCATGTCCCATGCCGCGGCGGCCCTGAACGTCCCATGCGTGCAGATCTTCGGCTCGAACCTTTCCTACATACACGGGCCGGTCAATGAGCATGTCCGTTTTCTCGAACCGCCCATTTCGACCCCGAGCTGGATCGAGGATACATCGGGCATCAGCGAGGAAAGGGTGCGCGAGGCCCTGGCTGCTGCCTTTGCAGAACCGCGCCGCCCGCAGGGTGCCTGACGCCCCCTACTCCGCTTCCGCTGCGCCGAACCCCGCCCCCATGGTCGCCCGCATGGTGCTCGACCAAGGTGTCGCATGGTTGTCGATGCGCATCTGGAAGATGAAGTAGGTCGGCGAGCAGAACCCGATGCCTTTCAACTTGGCGGCGCCCGGCGTGTCCGGCGGCAGCGACTGGCACATATAGTCCTCGCGGCAGAAATGATCGGCCGAGCAGGCCGGCCGGTTGCCGCGATTGACCGCGCCGCCGAGGCACTGGTCGAAATTGTTGGTCGCCACGCAGGTATCGAACTTCTTGCCGCCGACCAGGCCGCAGATCTCGTTCGGCATCGGCTTGCCAGCCTTGAAGGCGGCGAAAGTGCGGTCCTTGTCGTCACAGCCGCGATAGGCGATGCCGGCCGGCACGCCGATCTTCGGCGGCCGGCAGGTGTAGGCGGTGCGTGAAATGTCGGAGGCGAAGGCGGCGAACTGGCCGGTGATGGTGTAGCGGTCGTTGAAGGGTTGCGACGGATTGCTGGCGATCGATCCGGTCAAGCACGGGTGGCCGGAAAACATCGCCTCGCTGTCTTTGGGCAGCAGGCATTGCGCCAGTTTGGAGCGCACCCCTGAGGCCGTGGCGAGTGGCGTGCAGACGGTGCCGCCGCCGCACTGCCAGGTCCGGCCGAAGCGGGCGGCGTCCTCCGGCATCAGGCACGGCATCGCCATTTCCGCCGGCGCGTAGTCGACCTCGGTGTCTCTCCAGGCCGCCGGCGGTGCGAAGGACAGCGGACGCAAACGGTTCGGCTGCTTGCCTTCGGTCGTGGCGCGCAGCCAGGCCTCGCGACGCGGAATCTCGGCATGGAGGTGCGGCGAGATGCCGACCTCGATGCGATTGAGCGGTGACGTCGTCTTGTCGTCGAGGCCGATGAAATGGAAGCCGGCAGTGGAGCCGGCCTGATGGCAACCCTGGCAGGCGCCGTTGTCCAGCCGCTCGACCAGCGCTTCCGGCGTGCGCACCAATTGCAGCGCCGCATAGTTCAGGCCCGCGAAATCCGAAGGTTGAAAAAGCGACGTAAACGGATGGTTGGCCTGCCTCGCGCTGCCGAAGGTCGACCACGAGATGATCTTCTTCGCCAGGAACTCATCCGGGATTTCATAGACGCCGAGATCGACCGCCGCGACATTGGCGCTGACATAGTCGGCGAGCCTTTTCTTGAGCGCCGCATCGGCCGAGAGCTGTACAGTGTCAGGCGTGTTCTCCAGCGGCTTCTCACTGACAACGGCGCCGTCGATGCCGAAGATACGCATCAGGTAAGCAGCCTGTCCGCCAAACTCGGTCTCCTGGCCCGAGGGAAAGCGAACGACCTGCGCGTTGAGCTCCAACTGCTTGAAGGTGAGTTCCTCCGGTGCCACCGGTCCGCCGGCCAGCCAGCCGGCGTCGACGGCCTCGTCGAGCTGCGGCGTCCAGCGCCCTGCAACGCCGACGCAGCCGCCGTCGGCATCCGGCGCGACGCTGTAGACAGCGTTGAAATTGAACGGCAGCCGCGAGGCCAGGACCTTGCCATTCTTCCTGAAGCTGTAGGCAAGGCGGTAGATGAAACGCACTTCGCCACAACCCTTGTCGCCGCTCAAAGCACCGAAGTCACGCCGGTCGAGCCGGTTGACGACACCGACCAGCCGGAAGCGCGCCGCGTCCGTCTTCAGCCAGCGCATGTCCATGATGCGGCCGACATTGCCGTCGGTGACCTCATAGAGCGGTCGCCCGCCGGCCTTCATCTCGGCGCGCAGGGCTGCGACGTCGGCCGCCACGGTTTCGACGATCGCATGGTAGGCCGGCGCCTCGTCATAGAGCGTCTTCAGATCATCCTTGCCGTCGACGCTAAAGATGCCGCCGAACGAGAAGCCCTTGGCGTCGAGATCGGCGAGCACCGCGGGATCGTCGACGATCGTCACAGGTCCCTGGGCGTGCGCCGGCCGCATTGCGAAGACCGCAACCATGATGGCGGCGATGAGCACGAACAGGCGGGTCATCGGCCAGGCGCCAGGCTCCGGTTTCGGATGAGTTCGCCCAACACCGGCACCAGGGCCAGCGGCAGATCCTCGGCGATCAGCCCCGGACCGAACCGGCTGCCGGCCTCGGCATGGATCCAGACCGCCGCGCAGGCCGCCGCGAATGCCGGCATGCCTTGCGCCAGCAGCCCGGCCATGATCCCCGCCAGCACGTCGCCCGATCCGGCGGTGGCAAGCCAGGGCGCGCCATTGCCGTTGATCGCCGCCCGGCCATCCGGGGCGGCGATCACCGTGTCCGGTCCCTTGTAGACGATGACGGCATTGGCGCGCCGTGCGGCCGCGCGCGCCTTGGCGAGCTTCGAGAGCGCACTGTTTTCGGCGATGTCGGGAAACAGCCGTCCGAATTCGCCTTCGTGCGGGGTCATCACCAGCGCCGGGGAAGCCGGTCGGTGGGCGGCCCCGAACAAGGCGTCAGGCGCATCGCGAAACGAGGTGATGCCGTCAGCGTCGACGACCAGCCCTTCGACGCCATGCCTGGCGCCGAGCACGGCAAGGGTGAAATCGCGCGCCTTTTCGCCAACACCGAAGCCAGGGCCGAGGACAAAGCTCGATGGCCGGCGCGCGCCGATGAATTCGCCGAGGTCCGCGCTGTCGTCGACCTTGCGCAGCATGATCGAGGTCAGGTGCCCGGCGTTGACCTGCACCGCGTTCGCCGGCGATAGCACGGTCACAGCCCCTGCCCCGCTGCGGGCCGCCGCAAGCGCCGACAGCCGCGCGGCGCCGGTCGCGCTCGGCCCGCCGGAAAAGACACCGACATGGCCGCGTCTGTATTTGTGCGCGTCGACGGCCGGTACCGGGAAGTCGGCGCGCCAAAGCGACGGAACATTCTCGAAGGTGGCCACGCCGAGTTGCGCGATGACGGCATCGCCGATGCCGATATCGGCCAGCACCACGTCGCCACACAATTCGCGCCCCGGCAGCAGCATGTGCCCCGGCTTCTTGCGCGCGAAGGTGACGGTGGCCTCGGCGCGAAACGCCTTGCCGAGAATGGAGCCGCTCTCCCCGGAGACGCCCGAGGGCAGATCGACGGCGATCACCGGCAGATCGAATTCCTCGGCGATTCCGATCGCTCTGGCGCCGTCGCCCGACAGCGGCTTGGACAACCCTGCCCCGTAGAGCGCGTCGACGATGACGGAACCCTTCTCGGCGGTAAATGCCGCCAGCGGTCGAGCTTTTACTGGGCACTTGGCGGCGGCCAAGGCGGCATCGCTGCCGGCCCGCGGCTTGCCCGACACCCACATCGCCACATCGACGCCGCTCTCTTGAAGCAGGCTGGCCACCACGTAGCCGTCGCCGCCATTGTTGCCCGGACCGCACAGCACATGCACGCGCGCCGCCGCCGGATAGCGGGCCAGCACCACGGCGGCGACGGCTTCTCCGGCGCGACGCATGAGGCCGATACCGTCGAGCGGCCCGGCGGCGATCGCCAGCCGGTCGGCCTCGGTCATTTCAACCGGAGATAAAAGTTCGTGGCTCATGGATTGCCGTCCGCCCTCCGGTGAAGCATTGTCCAGTTTTCGGTTTGAAGCAAACAGCGAACATCTGCCATTGCCTATAAACGCATCGTTCGATGCGATGCGCCAACGGGCAAAACTGCCTGCAAGTTGCGCTATTTGCCTAATTATTGTGCGGACGGGAGAGTCAGCAATGTATAGGCTTCGAGCGTCGGTGACGCTTCCAATGCCGCGAATGACGCGAATGCGCATCGGCGCGCGGCATGGTAGTGAAATCGCCCAATGTCGCTTCGAATCCGCCCGGACTGGCACAGTTCGTGCTTGATCGAGGCGCAAGCGGGGTACACAACCCGTCTTTTTGGCAGTGGAGGCCACTTTTTACATGAAAAAGATCGAAGCGATCATCAAGCCATTCAAGCTGGACGAAGTGAAGGAAGCGCTTCAGGAGGCTGGCCTGCAAGGCATCACGGTGACCGAGGCCAAGGGCTTCGGCCGGCAGAAGGGCCACACCGAACTCTATCGCGGCGCCGAATATGTCGTCGACTTCCTGCCCAAGGTGAAGATCGAGGTGGTGCTCGGCGACGACGCCGTCGAAGGCGCCATTGAGGCCATCCGCAAGGCGGCGCAGACCGGCCGCATCGGCGACGGCAAGATCTTCGTCTCCAATATCGAGGAAGTCGTGCGCATCCGTACCGGTGAAACCGGGATGGACGCCGTCTGACGCCACGCATCTTTCTGCAACGTCATCATCAAAAAACGTCATCAAACAGGGATACATGACATGACGACAGCCAAAGACATCATGAAGCAGATCAAGGACAACGACGTGAAATTCGTCGACCTGCGCTTCACCGATCCGAAGGGCAAGCTGCAGCACGTCACCATGGATGTCGTCGAGGTCGAGGAAGACATGTTCGCCGATGGCGTCATGTTCGACGGGTCCTCGATCGCTGGCTGGAAGGCGATCAACGAGTCCGACATGGTGCTGATGCCCGATCCCGACACGGTGCACATGGATCCGTTCTTCGCCCAGTCGACCATGGTCATCCTGTGCGACATCCTTGATCCGGTCTCCGGCGAATCCTACAACCGCGACCCGCGCGGCACCGCCAAGAAGGCCGAGGCCTACATGAAGTCGGAAGGCATCGGCGACCAGATCTTCGTCGGTCCGGAAGCCGAATTCTTCGTCTTCGACGACGTCAAGTACAAGGCCGACCCGTACAACACCGGTTTCCGCCTGGACTCCACCGAACTGCCCTCCAACGACGACACCGACTACGAGACCGGCAACCTCGGCCATCGTCCGCGCATCAAGGGCGGCTACTTCCCTGTGCCGCCGATCGATTCCGCCCAGGACATGCGCTCGGAAATGCTGACCGTGCTCGCCGAGATGGGCGTGCGCGTCGAGAAGCATCACCATGAGGTTGCCGCCGCGCAGCACGAGCTCGGCATCAAGTTCGACACGCTGGTCCGCAACGCCGACAAGATGCTGATCTACAAGTACGTCGTGCACCAGGTCGCCAACGCCTATGGCAAGACGGCCACCTTCATGCCGAAGCCGATCTTCGGCGACAACGGCTCGGGCATGCACGTCCACCAGTCGATCTGGAAGGGCGGCAAGCCGACCTTCGCCGGCAACGAATATGCCGGCCTGTCGGAAAGCTGCCTGTTCTACATCGGCGGCATCATCAAGCACGCCAAGGCGATCAACGCCTTCACCAACCCGCTGACCAACTCCTACAAGCGCCTGGTGCCGGGCTATGAAGCGCCGGTGCTGCTCGCCTATTCGGCGCGCAACCGCTCGGCGTCCTGCCGCATTCCGTTCGGCTCGTCGCCGAAGGCTAAGCGCGTCGAGGTCCGCTTCCCCGATCCGGGCGCGAACCCCTACCTCGCTTTCGCCGCCATGCTGATGGCCGGCCTCGACGGCATCAAGAACAAGATCCACCCGGGACAGCCGATGGACAAGGATCTGTACGACCTGCCGCCGAAGGAGCTGAAGAAGATCCCGACCGTCTGCGGCTCGCTGCGCGAGGCGCTGCAGAGCCTCGACAAGGACCGCGGCTTCCTCAAGGCCGGCGGCGTCTTCGACGACGACCAGATCGACAGCTATATCGAGCTGAAGATGGCCGAGGTGATGCGCTTCGAGATGACCCCGCATCCGGTCGAATACGACATGTACTACTCGATCTGAGCAATCCTCCGAGAGACAAAGAAAAACCCTGGCGGTAACGCCGGGGTTTTTCTTTGACTGGATGGCTGGTCGCAGCCGCCGAAAACTGGCCGCTCTCCAATCAGTGTTCGCGTCGAAGGCGGCGGTCTGCCGCGACCTGCGCCAGCATTTCTGTCGGGTCACGGTCGACAGGCAAGGCAAAGGCGTTCTCGATATCGCAGCCGGTGAGGCCGATATCACGGCGCTCGCACTCGCTCATGGCGGCCAGACATGCGAGCTGGCTACGCGCCTTCCAGAAGCGCGGCAGCCACAGCAGCGTCCATTTCGCTGTCGCGTACAGCCTGAAAAACAGGGAGAAGGAGGGGTGCCGCCCGTGGCCAGCTTCGGCACCGATGAAATTAGCCGTCGTCATGATGGGGTTTGTCTGCGTACTGGACATCGTTGCCTCCTGTTGTGATTTTCGGCCTTTGACTTGGGTTTCTTGCCACCTTCATCGTTGAGTGCGAGATTGCGCTGGTTCGAAATGCTTGTCCGGAAAGCGGTCTGAAAGAACCCTGACGAAGCTCTGAAATTCCGAGGAGCAGACAGTCGCGATGAACGCCGAGCCACAGCCGATCTACAGCTTCGCCGGCTTCAGCCTCGACACGCGCGCCGGAGTGTTGCGCGACGGTTCGGGCGAGATCGCGCTGCGACCCAAATCGCTCGATCTGCTGATTTTTCTTATCCACAATGCCGGCCGGCTGGTGTCGAAGGACGAGCTTCTGCATGCCGTGTGGAGCAACGTGATCGTCACCGAAGATTCGCTCACCCAATGCATCAGCGACATCCGCCGCGCGCTGGGCGACAAAGCGCAGACGCTGATCCGCACCATGCCGCGCCGCGGCTACATGTTCCCCGGTGACGTGCTGGAGGGACCGCCGGCCGTCGATGCGCGTCAGTCGCCTCAGCTCCCCGACAAGCCGTCGCTCGTCGTGCTTCCCTTCGAGAACCTGTCATCTGACCCTGAGCAATCCTACCTCGCCGACGGCACGGTGGAGGAGATCACGGCGGCGCTGGCGCGCATTCGCGGCCTGTTCGTCATGTCGCGCAACTCGGCCTTTGCTTACCGCGGCCAGGCGCTCGACCTACAGCGCATCGGCCGCGAGCTCGGTGTCCGCTACGTGCTGGAAGGAAGCGTGCGCCGGCATCTCGATCAGCTCCGCATCTCGGCGCGGCTGGTCGAGGCAGAGACCGGCAGTCTGATCTGGGCGGAAGGCTTTAAGGGTGACATCGCGGATGCGTTTGCGCTGCAGGACAATGTGACGGCCGGTGTCGCAGGCGCCATTCTGCCGTCGATCCAGATGGCGGAAATCGAGCGGGCGCGCCGCAAGCGGCCGGGCGACCTGCAAACCTACGATCTGGTGATGCGCAGTCTGCCGCATGTCTGGGCGCTCGGCCGCCAGGACAACGCGATCGCCATCGAGACGCTGGAGAAGGCATTGCTGGGCGATCCCGACTATCCGCTGGCCCTGTCGCTGCTGTCCTGGTGTCATGCGCAGCGCGCCGTCTACAATTGGTCGACTTCGCCGGAGACCGACCGGCGCCGTGCGCTCGGGCTGGCGGAGCGATCTGCCGAAGTCAACGGTGACGACCCATTTTCCCTTGCCGTGCTCGGCGCTGCCCACACCGTGTCGAGCAATTTTGTCACCGCAGGCGCGCTCCTTGAAAAGGCGTGTTCGATCGATCCCAATTCGGCCTTCGCCTGGAACAGGAGCGGCTGGGTTGCAGCCTACAGAGACGAGGTCGAGCGAGCGGTCGAATGCTTCGAGCGGTCGTTGCGACTGGGGCCGTTTGATCCCATGGTTTATACCTGTCATTTGGGCCTCGCTGTCGTGCATTTCAGCGCCAGGCGGCCCAGTCAGTCGGCGGATCTGTATCTGCGTGTCCTGGCAGAGCATCCGAATGCCCTGTGGATACTGCGTACGCTGATCCCGGCCCTTGTCGAAGCGGGACGTCTCGACGAAGCCCGGCAGCATATGGCGCGTTGTCACCGCGAATATCCGGGGCTCACCTTGCGGGCGGTTCGCGGCTCGATGCCCTTTACAGCTGAAATTCTCGACCGACACGAAAACGCGCTGAGAAGCCTTGGAATGGAGGAATAGAGGACCAGACCATTTGCCGGATTGGCGGCCGTGAGTCGCTATTTCCTTCCTGGAGCCCGCAACAAAAAGCCCCGGCGTTTCCGCCGGGGCCATTTGGAGGTCGCAGAGTTTCGTGACGTTGAGCGCCGCGGTCCGAAGAGGATCAGGCGGCAGCCGAGACGGAGGCGCTGGCCGGAACCGACGCGATCGTCTTCAGGATCTGTGAAGCGATCTGGTAGGGGTCGCCCTGCGAGTTCGGACGGCGGTCTTCCAGATAGCCCTTGTAGTCATTCTTGATGAACGAATGCGGCACGCGGATCGAAGCGCCGCGGTCGGCGATGCCATAGCTGAACTTGTTCCACGGCGCGGTCTCATGCTTGCCGGTCAGACGCTTGTCGTTGTCCGGCCCGTAGACGGCGATGTGATCCATCAGGTTCTTGTCGAAGGCTGCCATCAGCGCCTCGAAATAGGCCTTGCCGCCGACTTCGCGCATGTAAGCGGTCGAGAAGTTGGCGTGCATGCCCGAGCCGTTCCAGTCGGTATCGCCGAGCGGCTTGCAGTGGTATTCGATGTCGATGCCGTACTTCTCGGTCAGGCGCTGCATCAGGTAGCGGGCCATCCACATCTGGTCGGCGGCCTTCTTGGAGCCCTTGCCGAAGATCTGGAATTCCCATTGGCCCTTGGCCACCTCGGCATTGATGCCTTCATGGTTGATGCCGGCGGCAAGGCACTGGTCGAGATGCTCCTCGACGATCTGGCGCGCGACCGAACCGACATTCGAATAGCCGACGCCGGTGTAGTACGGGCCCTGCGGTGCCGGATAGCCGCTCTCGGGGAAGCCGAGCGGACGGCCGTCCTTGTAGAAGAAATATTCCTGCTCGAAGCCGAACCAGGCACCCTCGTCATCGAGGATGGTGGCGCGCTTGTTGGATACGTGCGGCGTGACGCCATCCGGCATCATCACTTCGCACATCACCAGCACGCCATTGGTACGGGCCGGATCGGGATAGACCGCGACCGGCTTCAGCACGCAGTCGGAGCTATGGCCTTCGGCCTGCTGCGTCGAGGAGCCGTCGAAGCCCCACAGCGGCAGCTGCTCGAGCGTCGGGAACTCGGCAAATTCCTTGATCTGAGTCTTGCCGCGAAGATTGGGGACCGGGGTGTATCCGTCGAGCCAGATATACTCGAGCTTGTATTTGGTCATTCTAGAGCCTCTCGTTGCTTGATCACCGCGCAGGGCGACGACGCATGGCCGGGCTGAGCCGACCTGCCGATCGTTAAAAAGCAATTCGTGTGCCACTCTTGCCCCAATGGGTGCGGCAAAATGGTCATCACAAAGCGTTGAATTTGGTGAGCCGTCTCAGCGATGGGTCCAGATCGATCAGAAGCATTGTTTGCATAAATAACAGGCAAATACTGATCTTTTTGTGGGCATATTGCTTAAATGAGTCGCAAGACCTATCTTGGAAAATAGATGAATCGACTGGCTCCTGGAGAAGGAGGGAGATCGCCAATGCAAGTCACCCCATCCCGTCCGTCGGCGAAGATTCTGATGTTCCCTCTGGCAGGGCGCAAAGCTGCCTTAAATTTAGGCGCAAAGGCCAAGTTCGCGGCAGAGCTTGCCTCGCTGCGCAACACGCATGCCGATTTTGACGGCTGGTACCACGAAGCGGCGATCGACGAAGAAGAAAGCCAGAGGCAGAAGAGCTGACCCTTTCGCCTCACCTGATGTGAAAAGCCCGGCGCGATCGCTCGCGCCGGGCTTTTCGTTTGCATGCGGATCCGGTCGGCTACTGCTTGGCGTGCAGGTCGGTGCCCAGCGTATCCTTGACAAAGATGACGCCGATGATCAGCGACATTGCAGCGACGACGATCGGATACCAGAGGCCATAGTAGATATCGCCCTTGGCCGCGCTCAGGGCGAAGACTGTCGCCGGAAGCAGACCGCCGAACCAGCCGTTGCCGATGTGATAGGGCAGCGACATGCCGGTGTAGCGGATGCGGGTCGGGAACATCTCGACCAGGATCGCCGCGATCGGCCCGTAAACCATGGTCACGTAAAGGACCAGGATGAACAGGATGCCGACGACCTTTGCCCAGTTGACCTGTGCCGGGTCGGCAAACATCGAGAACGCTCCTGACGCGGGGATGCTGTAGACAGTCACGTCAGTGGCACCGGCGGCTTCATCGGTCGTCAGCACCTTGTCCTTGACCGCCTGCTCGAGCGGAACCGTCGTCTTCTCGCCGGCGCGGATGGCCGCCGCGTCGAGCTTGAGTTCGGGGTTAGCCGCGACGAAGGCGTCGAGCTTCTGGTCGGCCACCTTGGAAGCAGCGCGCTTCAACGGATAGCCACCATCCTTGAGAGCCATGTTGACCGCCTTGGTGAAGGCGGCATCCTTGGCCTTGGCCTGATCGCCTGCTGCGACGGCGTCGTAGGATTCGACCGTCTCATTGCCGACCTTCACCGTGGCCGCCGTGCCAGGCGCTGCGCTGGTGACGATGTCATACGGCACCGAGCTCTTGGCCAGGAACGACGTGGCGATGTCACACGACGTGGTGAACTTCGCCGTGCCGACCGGATTGAACTGGAACTTGCAGTCGCCGGGCGCCACGGTAACCGTCGCACGCGTGTTCTGCTGCGCTGCGGCCAGCGTCGGATTGGCCGCCCAGGTCAATGCCTTGAACAGCGGGAAGTAGGTGAAGATCGCAAGAGCCAGTCCCGCCATGATGATCGGTTTGCGGCCGATCTTGTCGGAGAGCCAGCCGAAGACGACAAAGAAGATGGAACCGATCCCCAAGGCGATGGCAATCAGGATGTTGACCGTCTGCAGATCAACCTTGAGTACGTTCTGCAGGAAGAACAGTGCGTAGAACTGGCCGGAATACCAGACCACAGCCTGGCCGGCGGTCAGGCCAAGAAGGGCCAGGATGGCAATCTTGGCATTCTTCCACTGCCCGAAAGCTTCGGACAGAGGAGCCTTGGACCCCTTGCCCTCGTCTTTCATGCGCTGGAAGGTTGGCGATTCACTCAGCGTCAGCCGTATCCAGACCGATATGCCGAGCAGGATGACCGAGACGAGGAACGGAATGCGCCAGCCCCAGGCGGCGAAGTCTTCCTTGCTCAACATTCCTTGCACGCCGAGGATAATCAGCAGTGACAGGAACAGGCCGAGCGTTGCCGTCGTCTGGATCCACGAGGTGTAGAAGCCACGGCGGTCGTCGGGCGCATGCTCGGCGACATAGGTTGCCGCACCGCCATATTCGCCGCCGAGAGCCAGGCCCTGCAGCATGCGCAGCCCGACCAGGATGATGGGAGCGGCGATGCCCCAGCTCGCGGAACCTGGAAGCAGACCGACCAGGAACGTCGAACTGCCCATGATCAGGATGGTGACAAGGAACGTATATTTGCGGCCGACGAGATCACCGATACGGCCGAACACCAGCGCGCCGAATGGGCGCACCAGGAAGCCTGCGGCAAAGGCCAGCAGCGCGAAGATGTTGCGCGTCGCTTCTGGATACTGGCTGAAGAAGGTGGCGCCGATGAAAGCCGCCAGCGAGCCGTAAAGATAGAAATCGTACCATTCGAAAACGGTGCCGAGCGAGGAAGCGAAGATGACCTTCTTCTCTTCCCGCGTCATGCCGCGGCTTGTTCCGCCTGCGGTCGATGCCATTGCCATTGATATGTCCTCCCGTGGGATCCCGTCTGTCCTCGATGGCTGCGCGCCACCGTCCGCAACGCCTCCGAACGCGGACTCAAAAAACGCAGCTACGAGCGAAAAAATGACAGAAAGCGCCGGGCAACGGCAGAGCGACGATGGGATTATGACTTTCGTATTAGGTGCAGTGCGAAGGCGGAGCGCGGCGCTCAGGCTTTCAGCGCGTCGAGCAGGCTGATGGCGGCCATCATGTCGCGCTTGCGCGCCGAGCGGCGCGTCACGGCCTCGGCATCCTGGCCCCAGTGCTCGATCTGCCAGTCCTCGTCGACATGGGCGGCAAGCCAGGCCGCTTCGCCGTCGAGCGCGCCGAAATCGACCGCAAGCGCCAGCAGCGCCGAGCCGGTCAGCGAGGTCATGACATGGATGGCGGCAAGCCGCATGGGCTCGCTGCGCTGCGCAAGATGGGCGCCGAGCACGGCGATGCTCTCGCGTGGCTGCTCGACATGGACGATGCCCTCGGCGAGAAGGAAGCGGGCGCCAAGCGCGCTGCGCGCCCAGTCGATGACCGGGTCCCAAAGCTGGTTCTGTCGGTCGACCAGTCCTTGTGGGCCATCGGCGCGATAGCAGAGCAGGTCGGACGAGGCGAAGCGCAGGACGTCCTCCAGCACCGCCTGCGGATCGCTGGCGACGCCATCGATGGCGGTGTTGACGAGGCGCATGACCGGCATGGTCACTGGATCGATGACCTCGCGTTGCGCGTCGAACTCGCCGGCGACCAGGGCCGCGGCCTTTTCGGTCGGCAGCGCCAGCAACGCCTTGCCCGGCGTGCGCACCGGCCTGCCGTCGAGATGGACGGCAAAGCCGCCGTCAACCGGCGCGACCGCAACGGTCTTGTAGAAGCGCTTCGGCAGCGGCGTCTTCATCTGGATCTGCGCGCGGCGTACCGGGTCCGGATCGGAGAGCTGCTTTCCCGCTTCGAGGTCGTTGAGGATGTCGCGCATGTAGAACTCCTTACGCTGGAACCTGCCTGCGCGGCCGGTTGACGATGATCAGGCCGGCGGCAATCAGGCCAAGCGCCAGGAAAATCCTGATCGTCGGCGCTTCGCCCAGCAGCACCGCGCCGCACAAGACGCCGAAGACCGGCGACAGGAAGGCGAAACTCGACAGGCCCGCCGCCGGATAGCGCGTGAGCAGCCAGAACCACAACACATAGGTGAAGGCGACGATATAGAAAGACTGGAACAGCAGCGCCAGTGTCGGCAAGGCGGTGACCGCTCGGATCGGCGGGCCGGCGAAAGGCATCACCAGAAAACCGACGACCGCGGCGCCGGCCAGTTGATAGAGCAGCAACTTCTCGGCGCTCGTGTCGACCAGTTTCGAGCGCTTGATGACGATGCTGGTCATCGCCCACAGAACCCCCGAGCCGAGGCTGAGCAGGTCACCGGTGAGTGTCGCATTGTTGCCGGCAACGATGCCGTCGGAGAAGACGGCCGCAAGGCCGCAGAAGGCCAGAACAAGTCCGCCAAGCTTGCGCGCGTTGATGCGCTCGCCGAGCAGGAAATGGCCGCCAATCAAGACCCAGAACGGCATGGTGTTGACCAGCAGCGTGTTGCGGGCAACGGTCGTGTATTCCAGCCCGATATAGAGGCACAGGAACTCGACGCCGAAGAGCACGCCGACAACGACGCCGGCGGTCAGCGTCCCGTCCGCTTCGAACAGCTTGATGCCGCGCAGCCGGCACCAGCCGAGCACGCAGAGCCCGCCGAGGATGGAGCGCGCGATCGAGACGAAGACGGGGTCGTAGCCGGCGTAGGAGACCTTGGCGGCGACGTAGTTCAGGCCCCAGGAGAAGGTCAGCCCGACCATGATCGCGGCGGCAGCCATGTCGACCGCATCGCGCCGGTCGAGCGTGCCGGTGGCGCCGCTCACCCCCCCTCCTCCGCGTTCTGCTCATCGAAGCCGATCAGGTTCCAGCTCTGGCGCATATGCGGCGGCATCGGCGCCGTCACATCGATGACGCCCTTGTCCGGGTGCGGAATGACGATGCGGCGCGCATGCAGATGCAGGCGGTTTTGAATGCCGCCCGGAAAGTCCCAATTGGTATCGGCCTCGAAATATTTGGGGTCGCCGATGATCGGGCAGCCAATGTAGGCAGCATGGACACGAAGCTGGTGGGTGCGGCCGGTGTAGGGCTCCATTTCCAGCCAGGTCATCGTCTGTGCCGCCTGCTCGATGACGCGATAGTAGGACACGGCGTGGTCGGCGCCCTTTTCACCATGTGCGGCGATGCGCACCCGGTCGCCGTCCGGCGTCGGCTCCTTGATCAGCCAGGTCGAGATCTTGTCCTCGCGCTTCGGCGGCACGCCCTTGACCAAGGCCCAGTAGGTCTTCTTGGTCTCGCGCGCCCGGAACGCTTCGGACAGTCTCATCGCTGCAAGCCTGGTGCGGGCGACGACCAGCACGCCGGAGGTGTCGCGGTCGAGGCGATGCACCAGACGCGGCTTCTCGCCCTTCTGGTTGCGCCAGGCCTCCAGCATGTCGTCGACGTTGCGGGTGACCCCCGAGCCGCCCTGGACGGCCAGCCCCGCCGGCTTGTTGAAGACGAAGACCTTCGGGTCCTCATGGATAAGCATTTTGGCGAGAACATCGGCGTCGCCCTGGTTGCGAATCGAATGGCCGGTGAGCTGCGCCTCGCCCTTCTTGTCGACCTCGAGCGGCGGGATGCGGACCGTCTGGCCGGGCTCGACGCGCGTGTCGGCCTTCACCCGGCCGCCGTCGACGCGGATCTGGCCGGAGCGCAGGAGCTTCTGCAGATGGCCGAAGCCGAGGCCCGGGAAATGGGTCTTGAACCAGCGGTCGAGCCGCATGCCCGCCTCGCCCGGCTCCACCGTGATCTGTTCAACGTCTGCCATTTGTCTCGCTTTGCCTCTTCGGAAGCGGGGGCAATAGCATTAAGGCAGGCTTCTTGCGAGCCAAAGACCCAGAAACAAGGCGAGGATCGCGCCAATGACGCTGACAAGTGCGTAGCCGAACGCCGGCAGCGTCGCGCCGCGCTCCCAGAGCGTGGCGAAATCGAGTGAAAAGGCGGAAAAGGTGGTGAAGCCGCCGAGGATACCGGTGGCCACGAACAGCCGCACCTCGTTCGAGCCGCCGCGTCGCGCGAGCACGGCAATGAACAGGCCCATGACGAAGGAGCCGACGATGTTGATCGCCATCGTGCCCCACGGATAGTTGGGGCCGACGAGGCGCAGCGCGCCCATATTGGTCAGGTGGCGGATGCCGGCGCCGATGCCACCGCCGATGACAACGAGAAGTAGATTGAGCATTGGGATTGCCGCCAGCAGGACCGTCTCAGTTCGCCCCGGCCTTCTTCGGCTTGCTGGAGCCGATCATCTTCCAGTTCTTGTAGAACATGGAGTTGATGCGCTCGACGCTGACCGAGACGATGGCGAGGAGGCCGGCGATGAGGCCGGGGAACGGGGACGGACGGACGATATCCATGAAGACGCAATAGCGGCGCCCGTCATACTCGTTGACCGAGCGGTGCAGCAGCGTGTCGTCGAAAATGTAGAGCGGATTGTCGTGCCAGTAGTTCCTGGCGCCGTTGCACTCGACGAAAACCTCGGCCTTCACCGGCAGCAGGTTGTAGAGAATGCGCAGGCTGAGCCGAAGCGGGCCGAAATGCCAGGAGGTCGATTCCTTGCCCCTGAAGACAGACACGGCGATGGTCTTGATATATTTGAAATCCTTGTTGAATTCCGCGACGTTGTCGATCTTGTGCTTGCCGTACCATTGGTAGACATACATGCCGCGCCGGCCGGTGCCGAAATTGGCGTCGATATCGGCGATGATCTCGTCCTTGCGCGCCTTGAAGACGTCGAGAACCTCGTTGACCTCGCGCTGATAGTCGGCTGGAAACTGCTCCAGCTTCCAGACGCCCGGGTTCCTGTAGCAAAGCAGGTCGACCAGCAGGTTGAAAGGCGACAGCAGCCAGGTGAAGAGGCCGTTGCCGAGGAAATAGCCGCGGAACAGCGACAGGTCCTTGTTCTTGTTACGCAGCACGTCGATCAGACCGCAGACGATCCAGATCGTTGTCAGGATCGGGATGAAGTAGAAGCCGAGCGCAAGAAGCGGAATCGCGATCGCTGCCTGACGAATGGTCTTTCGAGCTTGTCTTGTCATTTTCTTCCGCGCGGGGAGCGCGATCCCGTTCGCTTGAGTGGCGCCAAATCACGGCAGCAACCCCCGCCGGCCGTGCGCCTTGATAGGATTTTTTGCTTCGCCACACAACGGCAATCATGCCAGCGCACTCCAGCGCGCCGGTGCTGCCCATGCCCGGCAGAGCGCGTTTTCAGTGCGCTGCTGGGCAGGCCGAGATCGTCCCATTTCTCTTTCGGCACGGCGTCGCCGACAAGGATCTCGAAGCCGACGACGCTCTCGCCATCCTCGGCCACTTCGCATCCGAATTTCAGCCCGTATCGCGGCTGCCGAAGGCAGCACCTTCGGCGGAGACCGAGCCCCGCGCTCACTCTCGACCGCACCGATCCCATGAAAAAAGCCCCGTTTCCGGGGCTTTTTCGGTCGTCAGGGACTATCAGCCCTTGCGCGGCAACTGCGGCACCAGGCTGCGCTTGCCGCCGTCCTTGCCTTTCGGCTCCGGCTTCTGCGCCACCGCCTTCTTGGCCACCGGCTTCTTCGCCACGGCCTTTCTCGGCTTCGGCGTCTCCTCCGGCTCTTCCTTCTTCGGCTTCACCGGGGCCTCGTCGGCCAGCGACTCGAGCTTCAGGCCGGTCTCGCCGGTTTCCTTCTTCTCGACGGTGACGCGCACCGTGCCGCCCTTCTTGAGCTTGCCGAACAGCACCTCGTCGGCCAGCGGCTTCTTGATGTGCTCCTGGATGACGCGGCCAAGCGGACGCGCGCCCATGCGCTCGTCATATCCCTTGTCGGCCAGCCAGGCGATCGCGTCGGGCGACAGGTCGAAGGTGACGCCGCGCTCGGAAAGCTGGGCCTCAAGCTGCATGACGAACTTCTGCACCACCTGATGGATGACCGGTATCGGCAGCGAGCCGAACGGGATGATCGCATCGAGACGGTTGCGGAACTCCGGCGTGAACAGCCGGTTGATCGCCTCGACGTCGTCGCCTTCGCGCTTGGTCGAACCGAAACCGATCGCCGCGCGCTGCGCATCCGACGCACCCGCATTGGTGGTCATGATCAAGATGACATTGCGGAAGTCGATCTGCTTGCCGTTGTGGTCGGTCAGCTTGCCGTGATCCATCACCTGCAACAGGATGTTGAACAGGTCCGGATGCGCCTTCTCGACCTCATCCAGCAAGAGCACGCAGTGCGGATGCTGGTCGACGCCGTCGGTGAGCAGGCCGCCCTGGTCGAAGCCGACATAGCCGGGAGGCGCGCCGATCAGCCGCGAGACTGTGTGGCGTTCCATGTATTCCGACATGTCGAAGCGGATCAGCTCGACGCCGAGCGAGGCGGCCAGCTGCTTGGCGACTTCCGTTTTGCCGACGCCGGTCGGGCCCGAGAACAAATAGGAGCCGATCGGCTTTTCCGGTTCACGCAGGCCGGCGCGCGCCAGCTTGATGGCCGAGGTCAGTGCGGTGATGGCGGTGTCTTGGCCGTAGACGACGCGCTTCAGCTCGACATCGAGACCCTGCAGCACCTTCTCGTCGTCGGCCGAAACCGTCTTCGGCGGGATGCGCGCCATGGTGGCGATCGTGGCTTCGATCTCCTTGATGCCGATGGTCTTCTTGCGCTTGGCTTCGGGCACCAGCATCTGCGAGGCGCCGGTCTCGTCGATCACGTCGATCGCCTTGTCCGGCAACTTGCGGTCGTTGATGTAGCGCGCCGACAGCTCCACCGAGGCCTTGATCGCCTCGCTGGTGTAACGGACCTTGTGGAACTCCTCGAAATAGGGCTTTAGGCCCTTCATGATCTCGATGGCGTCCTCGATGGTCGGTTCGTTGACGTCGATCTTCTGGAAGCGCCGCACCAGCGCGCGGTCCTTCTCGAAGAACTGGCGGAACTCCTTGTAGGTGGTCGAGCCGATGCAGCGGATGGCGCCCGACGACAGCGCCGGCTTGAGCAGGTTCGAAGCGTCCATGGCGCCGCCTGACGTTGCCCCTGCCCCGATCACGGTGTGGATCTCGTCGATGAACAGCACCGCGCCCGGATAGTCCTCGAGCTCCTTGACGACCTGCTTCAGCCGCTCCTCGAAATCGCCGCGATAGCGCGTGCCGGCGAGCAGCGTGCCCATGTCGAGCGCGAAGATGGTGGCGTCCTGCAGCACTTCGGGCACGTCGCCCTCGACGATGCGCTTGGCCAGCCCTTCGGCGATCGCCGTCTTGCCGACGCCGGGATCGCCGACATAGAGCGGGTTGTTCTTGGAGCGGCGGCACAGCACCTGGATGGTGCGGTTGATCTCCGACTCGCGGCCGATCAGCGGATCGATCTTGCCGGCCTTGGCCTTGTTGTTGAGGTTGATGCAATAGGCCGTCAGCGCGTCCTGCTGCTGCTTCTTCTTGCCGTTCTCCTCCTGCGGCTCGGCGCCGTTCTGGCCGCCCTGTTCGTCATCGGCGCCGCGCGGGGTGCGGTTCTCCGACGCGCCGGGGCGCTTAGCGATGCCATGCGAGATGTAGTTGACCGCGTCGTAGCGGGTCATCTGCTGTTCCTGCAGGAAATAGGCGGCGTGGCTCTCGCGCTCGGCGAAGATGGCGACGAGCACGTTGGCGCCGGAGACCTCCTCGCGGCCGGACGACTGCACATGGATGACGGCGCGCTGGATGACGCGCTGGAAACCGGCGGTCGGCTTGGAGTCCTCGTCGTAGCCGGTGACGAGGTTGTCGAGCTCGGTGTCGATATAGGTGAGAACCGTGTGCTTCAATTCGTCGAGGTCGACGTTGCAGGCGCGCATGACGGCGGCGGCCTCGGTGTCGTCGATCAGGGCGAGCAGCAGGTGTTCAAGGGTTGCATATTCATGGTGCCGCTCATTGGCGAGCGTCAGCGCCTGATGTAGCGCCTTTTCCAGGCCTTGGGAGAAAGCCGGCATGTTACCTCACTTCTTCTCCATCACGCATTGCAGCGGATGCTGATTCTGTCGTGCAAAATCCATGACCTGGGACACTTTGGTCTCGGCCACCTCGAATGTATAGACCCCGCACTCGCCCACTCCATGATTGTGAACATGAAGCATGATGCGTGTGGCGGCTTCGCGGTCCTTCTGAAAAAAACGCTCCAGGACGTGAACCACGAACTCCATGGGCGTGTAGTCGTCGTTGAGGATGAGGACCCGGTAGAGACTGGGCTTCTTGGTCTTGGTTTTGGTGCGCGTGATAACGGCCGTGCCGCGACCGGCTCCGTTGCCGTCGCTGTCGCTCTGCATCCGCACCACGCCTGCCGTGGCAGTCAAACCGATCGTCACGTAGTCCTGCCTCTTTCGAATCCCCATGCGAGTTCGACATGTAGGTGTTCGATGGACGATTTTAAGCCCTTCTGTTTAGCTGACAATATGGCTAGGTGGGCAAACTTCAGCGATTTTCGCAATCGTGAAGGTGGCAAAGCCGCCAGATTGAAGCGGGCATGAAAAAACCCGGCCGCGCATCCGCGACCGGGTCCGTTTTGCAGGCCGGCTGGCCGTTTTTCAGTTCGCCGGAGCGAAGTTACTTCGCCTTGGCGACGATCGATTCGAACGGCTTGTAGGCTTCCTTGGCGAGCTCGGCATAAAGGTCGCCAATTTTGGTGGCCTCGGCGACGAAGCTCTCATAGCTCTGCTTGGCGTAGTCGGACTGGATCTCGATCGCCTTGTCCAGCGACTTGGCCGAGAACAGCTTCTCGAACGCGGCGGTGCCGGCTTCGAAGCTCTTCTTGGTGTATTCGCCGGCTTCGGTGGCGATCGCCTGCGCGCCCTTGGTGAGCGAAGCAAAGCTCTTCAATCCGGTGTCGGCAAACTCTTTGCCGTATTTGCTGAAGTCCTCGTAGGTCTGGGCCATTTCACGCTTCCCTTCGTGGTTGAAACGCCCTTTTGCCCCGGGCGCCCTTGTGCAATGCACCTTAAATATATTGTGCGCTGCACAAAAGTCAAGTTTTTGCCCGTTTGCTGGGCACGGGCGGGCGGGAGGAGTCCAAAATTCGAATAAAAAGAGGCTCAAATCGCCAGAAAATGGTGAACGCGGCGGTTACCATAAACGGATTGGTAACGCTGCCCGCGATAGCTTGACCGGAAGTGAGGCAGGCTTACGCCGCCGCCTCCGGGGCAACGAAATTTCAGGGAAGTATCAGTGCGTCAGGCGTTGTCGGGCTTCGTCTCCAAATCCTCCTCCTTTCTCAAGACGGTCACGATCGTCGCTCTCGCGATGACCGTCGTCGTCGCGGATGCCGCCTCATCGATGGCGGCGAAATCGGCGGCCATCGTCATCGACGCCAAGACCGGCAAGGTGCTCTACTCTTCCGACGCGAACGGTCGGCGCTATCCCGCCTCGCTGACCAAGATGATGACGCTCTATCTGACGTTTGAGGCGCTGGCGAAGGGTCGTATCTCGAAGAACACGCCGGTGCCGTTCTCCGCCCGCGCGGCAGCCGAGCCGCCGACCAAGCTTGGCGTCAAGCCCGGTGGATCGGTCTCCGTCGACACCGCCATCCTGTCGATGGTGACCAAGTCGGCCAATGATTCCGCCACGGCGCTGGGCGAGCTGCTCGGCGGCAACGAGGCCAATTTCGCCCGCATGATGACCGCCAAGGCGCGTGCGCTCGGCATGAACGGCACGGTCTTCCGCAACGCCAATGGCTTGCCCGATCCCGGCCAGTTCACCACCGCCCACGACATGGCGATGCTCGGCATCGCGCTGAGGGAGCACTTCCCGCAATATTACGGCTACTTCTCGCAGCGCTCCTTCCTTTACGGCCGCCAGCGCATCAACGGTCACAACCGCCTGCTCGGCCGCATCAAGGGCGTCGACGGCATCAAGACCGGCTATACCCGCGCTTCCGGCTACAATCTGGTTTCGTCGGTCAATGACGGCGATCGCAAGCTGGTCGCCGTCGTCATGGGCGGCGCCTCGGGCCGCGCCCGCGACAACCAGATGGCGGGCCTGATCAACGCCTACATGCCGAGGGCGTCGACCCGCGGCGGCGGCGCCCTCATCGCCAAGGCCGGTGGCGGCAATCCGATCAGTGCGCTGGCCAAGGTCTTCCTGCCGAAGCATGACGCGCCGACCCCGGACGAAAAGCCGGCGGCCGAGGACGAGGCAACCGTCGCCTCCGCGGACAACAGCGCCCCCGTCGCCTCCGCCGACGACAGCGCGCCCGTCGTCGAGGAGACCACGCCGGTCGTCCAGATCAAGAAGGTCAAGACCGTGGCTGTCGCCGCCGTGGTTCCGTCGCCTGCGCCGCAAGCCGTCGCAGCCTATGCCGAGCCGGAGCCAGCTCCGGCGGTCGATCCGGTCAAGACCGCTTCGGTCCCCTCCGGCTGGGCCGTGCAGGTAGCGTCCTCGCCGAAGCAGTCCGAAGCCCAGGCCTTCCTCGACAAGACGAGCAAGCAGGCGCCGAAGGTGCTGGCCGATGCCGCCGGCTTCACCGTCGCCTTCGACAAGGACGGCGTCACCTACTACCGCGCCCGCTTCGGCGGCTTCTCGTCGAAAGATGCCGCGTGGGATGCCTGCAACGCTTTGAAGAAGAAGAAGATCAGCTGTTACGCCGTCCAGCAGTAGGGCGGCATTGGAATCTCCCGGGAAATTTCTGCGTCGAAGGAGACTAGTTGTGGTTGGAGAGCAAGACGTCCTTGGCTTCATTGATTCGCGCCGCAAGGAACGACGTGCCGCCGATATCGGGGTGCAGGCGCTGCATCAGGCGGCGGTGCGCCTTGCGGACATCCGCCGCGGCGGCCCCCGCTTCAAGACCAAGGATCTTGTAGGCCTCCTCCTTAGTCATGGCGCCCGCACCTGGCGCAACACCCAGCCCTTCGCCACCGTCCGGCTCAGCGTTTTTGCGCCAGATGGGAAATCGGCCGTCAAGATACGTCTCTAGCAGCTGACGGCTCTCCGGATCGCCGGAGAGCTCGCGGTAGAGCTGCTGCAACTCGGCCAGGCCCATCGCGCCAAGCATCTTGCCCTCATGGCGACCGGCCAGAACGAGCCCTTCCAGTCCGCCGGTCTTGTGATCCAGCTCCATTTCCAGCGCCGCGGTGCGCACGGTGGAGCGCTTACCCGGCAGCGGTTTCGATCCCCGCTGGCTCATCCGCATCGAGCCATACCAGGCGGCTGCCCCGATAAGCATCATGCCGCCGATGCCGCTGCGCCCGACAGCGAATATCGCCGCGCCCGCCAAGGCCAGAAGAACAGGGCCAAGCGATTGCAGGCCATTTGCCATTTTCGCCGGATCGGCGCGAACGAAAATCGTGACGGCGCCAAGAAGCACCAGGAGCAATGCGATCAATGCGATCAGTACGCCCATCAATTTCCGCCGCCCCGCAAATGCTCAATCATCAGCCTATCTTCCGGCCTGCCCCTGGCTTCCAATGCCTTCAGCCCGCCGGTCGCGAACACGGCAACCGCCGAAAGCAGTCCGGCCAGGGTCGCGGCAGCCCTGCGATCAAATCGGAACCAAGCTCCTTTAGACAGCCACGCAATTTCCTTGAACGCCCTTTCCGCGCCTGGATCATGGCCTTCCTGAAAAATAAAGACCGGCACGCCGAGCAGACCGAGGCTGCCGGCCTTGCTGGCGAGATCGTCGACGCTCTCTTCCATGGCATCGCCGATATAGACGAGCGCATTGACCTTGGTTGCCGCCGTCTCCTTCAACGCGTGGGCAAGAACCTTGCCGATCTGGGTGTAGCCGGCGCGGCAATCGATCCGGGTCATCAGCTGCTTCAAGGCATTGGTGTCTTTGACGAAACCGGACGAACGGCACTCGCTGAGGCCGCGGAAATAGACCAGTTGGACGCTAAGCGTCCCGACCTTGCCGACGGCATCGAACATCTCGCCCTGCAGCGCGTTGGCCAGATCCCAGGTCGGCTGCCGGCTCATCGTCGCGTCGATGGACAGAATCAGCCTGCCCGTACCGCTGGCAGAGGCGCCAAGGGTTCTCGCCTGTCGGACAAAGGCGTCGATCTCGCCAGCGTTTGATTGAGGCTTGACCGGCGCAGGATCGGCCTTTTTGGGCACGGGCTGCTTGTTGTCGCTCATGAGATTCAAGATGTGGCGCGGGGCCAATGCTTGCAAGTCCCATCGGGCGCGATAGGGAGGGCCAGCCAGCGCGAGAGCCGGGCCTACAGCAATCCCAGCTCGGCCAGCTCCTGCCTGAGCTTCGGCGGCATCTCGACCAGGCCTGCCCTGCCCTTGCCGAGATCGGCCGGCGCGTCGGAGGGTTTGAGATAGCGCCAGCCCTGGAAGGCGCGGCGCGGCTGCCATTCGGTGCGCACGACTTGCGGGTCGAGCATGAGATGACAGCGGCCGATGCCCTCATCGTCGGTGAACGGCCGGATCTCGGTGATCAGCTGGCGGCATTGCACGCTGCCCTTGATCACCCAGTAGAGCGAGCCGCCGTCGGTGACCTCATCGCCGCGCGTCGGCACCATGCGGGTGGTGTGCCAGTGCTCGGCCGGTTCGCCGGCGCGCCGCCGTTCGTCGAGGCGGAAGGCGATCCACTCTTCGAGATCCTCGACGCTGTCGCAGCCGACGCAGAGTTTTAGGAGATTGAGAGCCATCGCCTAAGGTTTAGTCCGGCATGCTCAACCGTCAACGGCCCTGCCCGACTTCTCCACAGTGCCAGCATCAGGCCTTTCAGCACTCGACGACGTTGACGGCGAGACCGCCGAGGCTGGTTTCCTTGTACTTCTCGTTCATGTCGAGACCGGTCTGGCGCATGGTCTCGATGGCCGCGTCAAGTGGCACGAAATGGGTGCCGTCGCCCTTGATGGCGAGCGAGGCGGCGGTCACCGCCTTCACAGCGCCCAGCGCATTGCGCTCGATGCAAGGTACCTGCACCAGCCCGCCGACCGGGTCGCAGGTCATGCCGAGATGATGCTCCAGCGCAATCTCGGCGGCATTCTCGACCTGCTCCGGCGTGCCGCCCATAACCGCGCACAGGCCCGCCGCCGCCATCGCCGAGGCAGAGCCCACCTCGCCCTGGCAGCCGACCTCGGCGCCCGAGATCGAGGCGTTGGACTTGATGATGCCGCCGACGGCGGCGGCCGTCAGCAGGAAGTCGCGAATGCTCGGCTGGTCGGCTTCCGGATGGAAATGCAGCCAGTAGCGCAGCACCGCCGGCAGCGTGCCCGCGGCGCCATTGGTCGGCGCCGTGACGACGCGCCCGCCGGCGGCGTTCTCCTCATTGACCGCCATGGCGTAGATCGAGAGCCAGTCATTGGCGAGCAACGGGTTCGGCCGGTTCTGCTGCCACTGTTCCTGCAGCTTGTCGTGCAGTTGCCGGGCACGGCGGCGCACCTTCAAGCCGCCCGGCATGATACCGTCCTGCGAGAGGCCGCGATCGATGCAACCCTTCATCGCGCTCCAGATGGCGTCGAGGCCGGCGTCGAGCGCCTCGCTCGAGATCTGCGTCTCCTCGTTGACACGCTTCATCTCGGCAATCGAAAGCCCGCTCTTTGCGGCCATCTTCAGCATCTCGACGGCGTTCTTGAAGGGATAAGGCACCTTCTTGCCTTCCGTCGTCACCGAGCCCTTGGCCTTCATCCGCTGCAGCTCTTCCTCGGAAACGACGAAGCCGCCACCGATCGAATAGTAGATGCGCTTGAGCAGCAGCCGGTCGTCGGCGTCGTAGGCATAGAAGGCCATGCCGTTGGCGTGGCCGGTGAGCGGGGTCTTGCGGTCGAGCACGAGGTCGGCGGCGGGATCGAAGCGATAGGCCGGGTGGCCGGGCGGCGAGATGCGCTTGTCGGCGGTGATGCGGGCAACGATGCCGTCGGCAAGGTCGGGATCGACCGTCTGTGGCGTCTCGCCGGCGAGGCCAAGTATGACGGCGCGGTCCGAGCCATGGCCGATGCCGGTATAGGCGAGCGAGCCGTGCAGGCTGGCGCCGATGCGGTCGACCCTGGCGCCGGCCGGCCGCGGCCAGTCGCCGGCAAGGATCTCGTCCAGAAAACGCCGCGCGGCGGTCATCGGCCCCATCGTGTGGGAACTCGATGGCCCTATGCCGATCTTGAACAGGTCGAAAACCGAAAGGAACACGCGCCGCTGTCTCCTGAATCCGTCCCGGCATACATATAGGAATTCCCAAGATGTTTCCGCTGTTTTGCGGATTGCGGCGCCGCGCCCTCCGACCTTGTTTGCTCCGGCAGCGACATTGATTGCTGGGTCACGCCGGCGGGGCTATTCTCGGCGACGCCAGATGTCGTTGCGAGGGAGGAAGCAATGCTTGCATTGGAAGCCAGGCCGGAACCGGTGTGCATCGTGCCGGCGCAGACGGCGATCATCGTGGTGGACATGCAGAACGCCTTCGCTTCGGCGGGCGGCATGTTCGATCTGGCGGGCTTCGACATATCGGGTGCCGCGCCGGCCATTGAGGCCAACAAGCGATTGCTTCCCGTCGCGCGCAAGGCCGGCATGACGGTGGTCTATCTGCAGATGTCGTACAGACCCGATCTCGGCGACGCGGGAGATATTTCCTCGCCCAACTACCACAAGGAACTGGGGATGGTGCTGATGCGCCAGCGCCCCGAGTTGCGCGGCAAGCTGTTGATCGACAACAGCTGGGACTGGCAGATCGTCGATGCGCTGAGACCGGAGCCGGCCGACCATATCATTCGCAAATCCCGCTACAGCGGCTTTTGCAACACCGGCCTGGAAGCCTATCTGCGGTCCCGCAAGATCCGCCATCTGCTGTTCACCGGGGTTGCCACCAATGTCTGCGTCGACGCGACCGCGCGCGACGCCTACATGCTGGAATTCTGGCCTGTCCTGCTCGAGGACGCGATGAACCATTCCGGTCCCGACTTCAACCGCCAGTCGACGCTGTGGAATTTCGAGAATGCGTTCGGGTGGATTACCAGCACCGACATGATCGTCGAAGCCTTGCGCGTGAAGACCGCCGAAACCTTGCCGGCCTAGCCGACCGTCGAAGCGACCGCCTCGCCTGTGGTAGAAGGGGGCATGGGCGATTCCTTCCATCTTTCGACGGCCGACCTCTCGGCGCTGGCCTTCTTCCTCACCGTGTGGGTGCTGCATACGCTGGCCTCCGACGGCAAGCTCATCAGCCGCATCTCGCTGACGACGGCGATGAACGCGCAGCGCGAGGCCTGGATGCGCACCATGGCCGAACGCGAGATCCGCATCGTCGACACCGCCATCATGACCGGCCTGCAGCAAGGCACCGCCTTCTTCGCGTCCTCCTCGCTGATCGCCCTCGGCGGCTGCTTCGCGCTGCTCAGCGCCTCCGACCAGGTGCTAACGGTGCTGAGCGACCTGCCGCTGAGCGCCACCTCGTCGCGCGCGGCCTTCCAGATGAAGGTGTTCGGCCTGGTGCTGATCCTGGCCTTCGCCTTCTTCAAGTTCGGCTGGGCCTACCGGCTGTTCAACTACTGCTCGATCCTGATCGGTGCGGTGCCGATCCCGCACGGCGAGGCCTCGCGCAATCCGGTCAGCGAGACGGCGGTCTGGCGCGCGACACGGATGAACATGCTGGCCGGCAAGCATTTCAATTCCGGCCTGCGCGCCGTGTTCTTCTCGATCGGCTATCTCGGCTGGTTCGTCGACCCGGTGGTGTTCGTGCTGTCGACGCTGCTGCTGCTGGCGGTGCTGGTCCGGCGCCAGTTCTTCTCGGCCGCGAGAGAGGCCGTGATCGGTCAGCCGCCCGGGAAGGGCCGGTCGATGCGGCCGGACAGCCAGTAGGCGGCGAGCCCGATCCATTCGCGGATCGCCATGGTCGTCACCTGCAGCGAATCGGCCGGGTTGTCGCGGAACAGGCCGATGCCTTCCTTGCCCGACGTGCGGTAGTCGACCGGCCACGCGATGGTCGGAAAGCCGGCCTTGTCGAACAGCGCCTTGGCGCGCGGCATGTGGAAGGCCGAGGTCACCAGCAGCCAGGTTTCGCCCGGCTTCGGCGCCACCATCTGCCTTGTGAAGACGGCGTTCTCATAGGTGTTGCGCGACTTGTTCTCGAGGATCAGCCGATCGGCGCTGACGCCAAGCGCGCCGAGCAGGCGCGGCGCGGTGTCGGCATCGCCCTCGCCGTCCAGGAACAGTTCGCCGGTACCACCGGAGACCACCACCTTGGCCTCTGGGAAGCGCCGGGCGAGGATCGCCGTCTCGACCATGCGGTCGCCGCCGCTGTTCAACTCATAGCCGCCGCGCACGAGGTTGATGGCGCCCTCGAAGCCGCCGCCGAGCACGACGATGCCGTCGACCTTTTGCGGCAGCGGCGGTTTGGCAAAGCGCTCCTCCAGCGGGTTGAGCATCATGGCGCCAAGCGAGGTCCAGGCCGAAAGCGCGAGGATCAGGAAGGCGAGCATGCTGCCGGAGGCCGCCAGCCGCCGGCGGCCGAATGCGGCCGCGACCAGGCCGGCCAAGAGCAGGAAGATCGCCAGGTTGAGCGGCTGGATGAAGAACCAGAATATCTTGGAAAGATAGAAGAACATCCCTCACCCCATTACAGCGCCGCGCATTCTTTTAACGCGCAAAGGACGCTGCAACACTTTGGCTCTTGCTCACAATCCTTTCCGAAAACCGATTCCGTTTTTCGGGTCATGAGCTAGATGAGGGACGACCCTACCACCACTTTTCCGGCTGAAATTTGCCGGCCGCCTGCTCGATGACATGCGCGGTCTGGAACAGCGTCTCCTCGTTGAAGGGGCGACCAATGAGCTGCAGGCCGAGCGGCAGGCCCTTGGCGTCGAGACCGGCGGGCACCGAAATGCCCGGCAGGCCAGCCATGTTGACGGTCACGGTGAAGATGTCGTTGAGGTACATCTTGACCGGGTCGGAAGCCATGTCCTCGTCGGCGACGCCGAACGCGGCCGACGGTGTCGCCGGCGTCAGGATGACGTCGACGCCGGCGGCAAAGGCGTTCTCGAAGTCGCGCTTGATCAGGGTACGGACCTTCTGCGCCTGCAGGTAGTAGGCGTCGTAATAGCCGGCCGAAAGCACATAGGTGCCGATCATGATGCGGCGCTTGACCTCGCGGCCGAAGCCGGCGGCGCGGGTCTTCTCATACATGTCGATGATGTCCTTGCCCGGCACGCGCAGGCCGAAGCGGACGCCGTCATAGCGGGCGAGGTTCGACGAGGCTTCGGCGGGCGCGACGATGTAATAGGCCGGCAGCGCGTATTTGGTGTGCGGCAGCGAGATGTCGACGATCTCCGCGCCCGCATCCTTCAGCCAGGCAATGCCCTTCTGCCAGAGCGCCTCAATATCCTGCGGCATGCCGTCGACGCGGTATTCCTTCGGAATGCCGACCTTCATGCCCTTGATCGGCTTGCCGATCACGGCCTCGTAATCCGGCACCGGGCGGTCGACGGAGGTCGTGTCCCTGGGGTCGACGGAGGCCATCGACTTCAGCAGGATCGCGGCGTCGCGCACGTCGCGGGCGATCGGTCCGGCCTGGTCGAGCGAGGAGGCGAAGGCGACGATGCCCCAGCGCGAGCAGCGGCCATAGGTTGGCTTGATGCCGACCGTGCCGGTGAAGGCGGCGGGCTGGCGGATCGAGCCGCCGGTGTCCGTTGCCGTGGCGCCGGCGCAGAGGAAGGCCGCGACGGCCGAAGCCGACCCGCCCGACGAGCCGCCGGGCACCAGCTGGGCATTGTCCAGCGTGCGCTGGGTCCTCGCGCCGCCGGCGGAGACAAAGCCGCCGTCGCCCTGGTGCGTGGTCGGCATCACCACCGTGTCGAGGCGCGAACGCCGCCACGGGTTGATGACCGGGCCGTAATAGGAGGTCTCGTTGGAAGAGCCCATGGCGAACTCGTCCATGTTGAGCTTGCCCAGCATAACGGCACCGTCGGCCCACAGATTGGCGGTGACGGTGGATTCATAGCGCGGCTTGAAGCCGTCCAGCACGTGGCTGCAGGCCTGGGTATGGATGCCTTTGGTGCCGAACAGATCCTTGATGCCGAGCGGGATGCCCTCCAGCGCGCCGCCTTCACCCTTGGCGAGCTTGGCGTCGGAGGCCTTGGCCATGTCGCGCGCCTTGTCGCCGGTGACCGCGATATAGGCGTTCAGCACCGGATTGGCGCGCTCGATCGCGTTGAGATAGGCCCCGGTGATCTCGGCGGCGGTGATCTCCTTGCCGCGCAGCTTGGCGCGGGCTTCGGAAATCGTCAGATGTGTCAGGTCGCTCATCAGGCAAGGCTCTTTTCGTAAAACACCGACCATTCGGAGTCGGGATAATCCAGCACCGGGCCGCACCGCGAGAATCCGGCGCGTTGATAGACAGTCCAGGCGGCGGGGTGGCGATCGCCGGTTTCCAACACCAGGCGCGTCATCCCCTCGCTGCGTGCCAGCGCTTCGACCTGCTCGACGATGCTCGCGCCGATCTTCTGGCCGCGATGCGAGGGCCTGGTGTACATGCGCTTGACCTCGCCGATGCCGCTGTCGTGGCGCTTCAGCGCGCCGCAGCCGACCGCGAGACCATTGTCGCGCGCGATGAAGACGGTCGTGTCCTTGCCGGCCATCTCCTCCACGGTCATGTGGTAGCAGTGCTCCGGCGGCGTCAGTTCGAGCAGCGTCGCGTTGAGCTCCTCGACCAGGATGCGCACATCGTCCTGCAAGGCGGTCTCGACGGCGATCTCGATTGCCATCGGACCGTTACTCCACCACCTTCGGGACAAGGAAGAAGTTCTCTTCGGTGGCCGGCGCGTTGGCGACGATGTCGCCGGCCTTGTTGCCGTCGGTCACGATATCGAGGCGCTTCTTCATCTCCATCGGCGTCACCGACGTCATCGGCTCGACGCCGGAAACGTCGACCTCGTTCAACTGCTCGACGAAGCCGAGGATGGCGTTCAGCTCGCCGGTCATGCGCTGGGCGTCCTCCTCGCTCACCGCAATGCGGGCAAGGTGCGCGACGCGCTTCACTGTCTGAAGATCAACGGACATTTTTGTTGCCTCGGGAAAACCAGCGCTATAGCGGCGCCGCGCGCGCCGCGCAACCTGCATCGTCATGCGCGCGCGGCTGAGATTTCGGCCTAGGGCAGCGCCACCCCTTCGCAGTGGAAGTAGCTGCCGCCATTGCCGGCCTGCTCGCTCTCGTCATCGACCGGCCGAACCGAGACAAGGTCGATCTGCTTCGGGCTCATTTGGGTGACCGACAGGACGTCGGGAAAGACGAAGCCCGGCTCCTGGCAGATGGCGGTGACCGCCCAGCTCGGCGAACGCGACGCCTTGGTGACCTGGAGGAACTCGCAATTGTATTCTACGCCCTCAAGGCCGCGGGCCGACAGGACGATGTTGCCGGCCTCGATCACGTCCTGCAGCTTGCCCTTCTTGGCCTGCGCGCACAGCTCCTCGGACTGCAGATAAACGCCGTCGATGAAGTCCTCCGCCGCCGGCGCGGGGGACGCGGCAACCAGCATCGAAACACAAAGTGTCTGCCTCAAAGCCATGATTTCATTCCATTTCTCTAACGAATGGTCCCGGCTCGGCGTGCCCCGCGCCTATATCGTGATGGTTTGGCCGATCGCCGGCAAGGCCACATCGACGCCGGAGCCCTCCATGCCAGCGACGAACTTGTCGGCGGTCTGGTCGATGATCGGGAAGGTGCCGAAATGGCAAGGAACGACGGTGTCGAAGCGGAAGAAGCGCCGACAGGCGAGCGCCGCCACCGCGCCGCCCATGGTGAAGCGGTCGCCGATCGGCACGATGCCGACTTTCGGCTCGTGCAGTTCGTTGATCAGCGCCATGTCGGAGAAGATGTCGGTGTCGCCCATATGGTAGAGCGTCTTTTCCTCCGGGAAATGCAGGACGAGGCCGCCGGGATTGCCGAGATAGGTGTTGGTGCCGCCCTCGCCGCCGAAGGACGAGGAGTGCAATGCCTGGACGAAGGTGGTGGTGAAGGCGCCGCAATCGACGGTGCCGCCGATATTGCCGGGATTGATCTTGCTGCCGCTGGCGCCCTGGCCAACCAGATACATGCAGATCTCGTAATTGGCGACCAGGACGGCGCCGCTCTTCTTCAGAACCTCCAGCGCGCCGCTGACGTGATCGTTGTGGCCGTGCGTCAAGAGCACATGGGTCACCCCTTCCGCCGGCCCTTCCCAGCCGCCCGTCCAGGACGGATTGCCGATCAGATAGGGGTCGATCAAGATATTGGCCCCTGCCGTCTCGACGCGGAATGCCGAATGTCCGTACCAGGTCAGTTTCATCAATGCCTTCCTCGATTTTTGCTGCGCCAGAGGATAGAACGCCTCGGGCAGAATTAAAGTGCCATCACATACGGTGCGTCAAAAAGGGTGCGCCGCGCTCGAGGTCAGAGGAAAGCCGTTGGGCATCATATCGATCGAGGACTTGCCGGCACGTCTCCAAGGCGGCAGGACGTTGGCCGGGCTCGATCTCGGCGACAAGACGATCGGCGTGGCGGTCTCCGACCGGGGCCTCGCCTTTGCTCATCCGCGCCCTGTCATCATGCGCAGGAAATTCTCGCTCGACGCGGCCCTCCTGCTCACCCAGATGCAGAAGGACAATGTCGGCGCGATCGCGCTCGGCCTGCCCGTCAACATGGACGGGTCGGAAGGTCCGCGCGCCCAGAAATCGCGGGCCTTCGTGCGCAACATGGCGGCCCTGTCCGACCTCCCCTTCGTGCTCTGGGACGAGAGGCTGTCGACGGTCGCGGCCGAGCGGACGCTGATCGAGATGGATTTTTCGCGCAGGAAGCGCGCCGGCAAGATCGATTCGGCGGCGGCAGCCTTTATTCTGCAGGGAGTGCTGGATCGGCTCCAGTCACTTGGCTCAGGCGCTCCTGAGGAACCGAACCCTGCCAGCGATTGCTGACCCAGGCGGCGATGTTGCGGCGGCGCCGGAACGCCCACAGCGCCATCAGCAGGAAGCCGTCGAAGACGCAGGCTTTCGCCACCATGCCGGGAATCAGAGCGGGATCGATGCCCAGCATCTCGCCGTAGAGCTGGAACACCAGGTCATGCAGCGGACGGCTCAGCATCACATAGCCGAAATTCATGTCGTTCAGCGACAGGAAGAACCAGCCCCAGAACAGGAGCAGCGGAGCAGCCCAGAGCGCGAACAGGGTACGCATCAGCGGCCATCCCTCGAATTCGCTTCCGGCCGGCCGGAAATGCGTGACAGCAGCGAACTGTGCGCGGCGCCTTTCGCCATGACATGGGCGGTGGCGTGGATTTCGTTGTCGGCGACAAATGCTTCCACCCGCGTCACCCGCTGCTCCGCCAGCACGGCGACATAGGACGCGAGAAGCGCTGTCAGTTGCACGGCGACAACCATGAACAGCCCGTCGATGCCCTGCGCCGCGCCGCCGACCAGCACCAGCGACAACACACCGGAGGCCGAGATGAAGGCGATGCGCACGACACTGTCCCTGGCGTCGGGATTTGCCGCTATGTTGATCAGCGTTTCGACGAAGGCCCAGCAGAACAGCACCGCCACAACCAGCAACGCGATCGACAGCGGCGCCACGATGGCAGCGTTTTCCAGGCCGGTGATGTGGCCGTTCTCGACATCGAGGCCGAGTACGGCAAGAGCGGCCGCAATGCCGCGGTTTCCGTCGATGCAGATGAAGGCCAGCAGGGCGAAAACGATCGCCCAATGCAAGGCCAGAAAAGAGGTCAATGCGTGCCGCATGGCATTCCTGCTTCGCGAGGCAAGGGATGGCATGGTTAACCAATCCTTGCTCGCTGAGAACAGTGGTCCTTACGGGCCACAACCGCAATGGAAACCATTCGTTAAGGTTAACCGCTATCCACAGCCCGCAACAAGGGTCCTGCGGGCGCCGTTCAATTGACCGGCGGATAGAGCGTATCGACGATCATGCGAGCGTCGTGGCGTGAATCGAGCATGCCGTAGGTGTTGCGCCACTGGCCGGCGAGACGCGTCTCGACGAAGGCGTCGGCGATACGCCCTGCCCCCAGCCGGCGAAGCTCGGCTGCTGCCGCCGACAGCGCCAGTTGCTCGGTGAGCAGGCGCGCCGAGCCCTCGTCCGTGCCAGCTACCTGCATGGCCGCCTTGAGCACGCCGATGGTACCGCGGCCGCCAGCGCCGAGGTCGCGGTCGATGCCGGCCAGCACCTCCTCGAACAGGCCCGGCGCGCGGCCGAGCACGCGCAGCACGTCGAGCGCCATGACATTGCCGGAGCCTTCCCAGATCGCATTCACCGGGGCCTCGCGGTAGTAGCGGGCAAGCGGCGCCTCCTCGACATAGCCATTGCCGCCGAGGCATTCCATCGCTTCGTAGAGCAGCGGCGGCGCGATCTTGCAGACCCAGTATTTGACCACCGGCGTCATGGCGCGGGCAAAAGCCGCCTCGCCGCGATCGCTGGCTGCCTCGTCGAAGGAACGCGCCAGGCGGAACGACAGGGCGGTGGCGGCGGCGACATCGAGCGCCATATCGGCCAGCACACGCTGCATCAGCGGTTGGTCGACCAGATTGGCGCCGAACACCTGGCGGTGGCGGGTGTGGTGGACGGCCTCGGCCAGCCCTGCCCGCATGATCGCCGATGAGGCGACGGCGCAGTCGAGCCTGGTCAGCGTCACCATGTCCATGATCGTCTTGACGCCGGCACCGGGGTCGCCGACCATCTCGCCGATGGCGTTGACGAACTCCACTTCCGAGGAGCCGTTGGAGCGGTTGCCAAGCTTGTCCTTCAGGCGCTGGAAGCGGAAACCGTTGCCGGAGCCGTCGCCAAGTATGCGTGGAACGAGAAAGCACGAAAGCCCTTCCGGCACCTGCCCGAGCACCAGGAAGGCATCGGACATCGGCGCCGACATGAACCATTTGTGGCCGGTCAGGCGATAGAAACCGCTGCCCGCCCGCTCGGCCCTCGTGACGTTGGCGCGCACATCGGTGCCGCCCTGCTTCTCGGTCATGCCCATGCCGAGAGTGAGCCCGGTCTTTTCGACAGGCGGCTTCTGGCTCTGGTCGTATTTGCGCGTCGTCACGCGCGGCGCCCATTCGCGGAACAGTTTCGGGCTTGCCATCAGCGCCGCCAGCGAGGCGCTGGTCATGGTGATCGGGCACAGGTGCCCGGTCTCCAGCTCGGCGGTGATGTAGAAGCGTGCCGCCCTGACCTGATGACGGCGGCCGATTTCGGCGTCGCCGTTTTCCCAGACCGAGGAGTGCAGCCCATTTGCCACCGAACGGCGCATCAGCGCGTGGTAGGCGGGATGATACTCGACCAGGTCGATGCGCCGGCCCTGGCGGTCATGCGTCCTGAGCTTTGGCGTCTCGGCGTTGGCGAGGCGGGCCAGTTCCTGCGCTTCCGGCGTCAGCACGAAACGGCCGAGCCCGTCGAGGTCCTTGCGCACCGGATCTGAAAAGCGCTCGGCAAGCTGGATCAGCAACGGATCGCCCCGCCAGGCGTTGCCGCCCGTCAGCGGCGGCGGCTGGTTCGTCACGTCGTCGGTCACGCCCTGTCCTTATTCTTGCGAAGGCTACGAATCCGAAGCCTTCGGCGCGTTATAGCCCAAGCTTTGCCGCGCGCGCGACGAAAATACCGGGGAGAAAGCCTGCAATCCAAAGCTGGTGCTTGCGGCTGGGAACACCGCACCCTATAGCAGCGCCTTGAGATGACCGACACTTCGTCCCTGCCGCTCTACCCTCATCGCCATCTTCTGGGCATCCGCGATCTTTCCCCGGCCGATATCGAGCTGCTGCTCGACCGGGCGGACCGGGCCGTCGCGATCTCGCGGCAGCCGGAGAAGAAGACCTCGACGCTGCGCGGCCGCACCCAGATCAACCTCTTCTACGAGGCCTCGACCCGCACGCAGTCGTCGTTCGAATTGGCCGGCAAGCGTCTCGGCGCCGACGTGATGAACATGTCGGTGGCGAGCTCCTCGGTGAAGAAGGGCGAGACGCTGATCGACACGGCGATGACACTCAACGCCATGCGGCCGGACATCCTCATCATCCGCCACCAGTCGGCGGGTGCGGCAGCACTTCTGGCGCAGAAGGTCGGCTGCTCCGTCGTCAATGCCGGCGACGGCGCGCACGAGCATCCGACGCAGGCGCTGCTCGACGCGCTGACCATCCGCCGTGCCAAGGGGCCGCTGTCGAAGCTGATCGTCGCGATCTGCGGCGACATCCTGCATTCGCGCGTCGCCCGATCCAACATCATGCTGCTCAATGCGCTGGGCGCCCAGGTGCGCGTCGTCGCGCCCTCGACGCTACTGCCCTCGGGCATCGACAGGATGGGCGTCATCGTCGCGCGCTCGATGGCCGAAGGGCTGAAGGACGCCGACGTGGTGATGATGCTGCGCCTGCAGCGCGAACGCATGGAAGGTGCCTTCGTGCCGTCGATCCGCGAGTATTTCCGCTATTTCGGGCTCGATGCCGAGAAGCTAAAGGCGGCCAAGGGCGACGCGCTGGTCATGCATCCCGGCCCGATGAACCGCGGTGTCGAGATCGCCTCTGAGATCGCCGACGGGCCGCAAAGCGTCATCCAGGAACAAGTGGAGATGGGCGTCGCCGTGCGCATGGCGGTGATGGAAGCGCTGCTCGATCCGCGCCGCAACCAGGAGGGGCGCGGCGCATGACGACAACGGTCTTCAGCAAGGCGCATATCGTCGATCCCTCGCGCGGGATCGACGAGGTCGGCACGGTCATCGTCGAGGGCAGGAAGATCCTGGCCGCCGGCAAGGCGGCGCTGAACCAGGGTGTGCCGGAAGGCGCCACGGTCATCGACTGCGCGGGAAAGACCGTCATTCCAGGTTTGATCGATAGCCGCGTCTTCATCGGCGAGCCCGGCGGCGAGCATCGCGAGACGATTGCCTCGGCGAGTGTGGCGGCAGCGGCGGGCGGCGTCACCTCGATCGTCATGATGCCCGACACCGATCCGGTGATCGACAATGTCGCGCTGGTCGAGTTCGTGCTGCGCACCGCCAAGGACACGGCAAGCGTCAACGTCTTTCCGGCGGCGGCGATCACCAAGGGGCTCGACGGCCGTGAGATGACCGAGTTCGGCCTGCTGCGCGAGGCCGGCGCGGTGGCCTTCACCGACGGCCGCCACACCATCGCCAGCGCCCTGGTGATGCGCCGGGCGCTGACCTACGCCCGCGACTTCGGCGGTGTCATCGCGCATGAGACGCAGGACGCCGACCTTGCTTCGGCGGGCGTGATGAATGAGGGCCTCTACGCAAGCTGGCTCGGCCTTGCCGGCATTCCACGCGAGGCGGAATCGATCCCGCTGGAGCGTGACCTCGCTTTGGCGCGGCTGACGCGCGGCGCCTATCACGCGGCCAAGATCTCGACGGCGATGGCGGCCAATGCCGTGAGCCGGGCAAAGGCGGACGGCGCCAACGTCACGGCTGGCGTAGCGATCCACAATCTTTCGCTCAACGAAAACGATGTCGGCGAATACCGCACCTTCTTCCGGCTGACGCCGCCGCTGCGCGCCGAGGAGGACCGGCTGGCGATGATCGAGGCGATCAAGGACGGCACCGTCGACCTGATCGTCTCCTCGCACGATCCGCAGGATGTCGACACCAAGCGCCTGCCCTTCGCCGACGCTGCGGCCGGCGCGATCGGGCTGGAAACGCTGCTTGGCGCGGCGCTGCGGCTCTACCACAATGGCGACGTCTCGCTGATCAGGCTGGTCGAGGTGCTGTCGACCGCACCGGCGAAATTGTTCAACCTGCCCGGCGGCACGCTGAAGCCGGGGGCTGCGGCCGACCTCGCACTCGTCGATCTGCACGAGCCCTGGATCGTCAGCGAAAGCGGCCTTCGCTCGCGCTCGAAGAACACCTGCTTCGAGGGCGCGCGACTGCAAGGCAAGGTCTTGCAAACAATGGTATCGGGCCGCACAGTGTTTTCAATTTAGCCCGACGGCGGCGCAACGCGCTATTTCGGACGGCTGGGAAACGCGGGGGGAAACAATGGGTTATGGCGGTATCCTGGCACTGCTGTTCGGCTATCTGCTCGGCTCGATTCCCTTCGGCCTGGTGATCACCCGCGCCGCCGGCCTTGGCGACGTGCGCAAGATCGGTTCCGGCAATATCGGCGCCACCAACGTGCTGCGCACCGGCAACAAGGGGCTCGCCGCCGCCACGCTTCTGCTCGACGCGCTGAAGGGCACGGCGGCAGTGCTGATCGCCGGCCGCTTCGCGCCGGAATTCGCGCTCTGGGCCGGCTTCGGCGCCTTTATCGGCCATCTCTTTCCGGCCTGGCTCGGCTTCAAGGGCGGCAAAGGGGTCGCCACCTATCTGGGCGTGCTGATCGGTCTTGCCTGGCAGGTGGCGCTGATCTTCGCTGTCGTCTGGCTCGCCATGGCTTTTCTCTTCCGATACTCCTCGCTCGCGGCGCTCACGGCAGCGGTGGCGGTGCCGATCGCCCTTTATTTCCTCAGCACGCCCGCCATCGCCGGCTTGTTCGCGGTGATGAGCCTGATCGTGATCGTCAAGCATCGGGCAAACATCTCGCGGCTCACCGCCGGCACCGAGGGCAAGATCGGGGCCAAGGGATGAGCAAGCCTGCAGCCGGCCCGCGCCTCAGCGACCGGCAGCGACTGAGCTGGCTTCGCCTGATCCGCACGCCGAATGTCGGTCCTGCCTCGTTCCGCGAATTGATCAACCGCTTCGGCTCTGCCGAGGCCGCGCTCGAAATGCTGCCCGAACTGATGATCTCGGGAGGCGCCAACCGCATCGCCCGCATTCCCACGGCAGGCGAGGCCGAGGCGGAACTGGAGGCGGCAAGGCGAGCGGGCGCCCGCTTCGTCGGCATCGGCGAAGCCGACTACCCGCCTATGCTGAAGACCATGGACAATCCGCCGCCGCTGCTTGCGGTGAAGGGGGAAGGCGCGGTCTTCCGTTTGCCGGCGGTCGCCATCGTCGGCGCCCGCAATGCCTCGCTCGCCGGGGTCAAGATGGCGCGGATGCTGGCGGCGGACCTTGGCCGCGACGGCTATGCGATCGTGTCGGGCCTGGCGCGCGGCATCGATACGGCGGCACACCAGGGCAGCCTGTCGAGCGGCACGGTCGGCGTGCTCGCCGGTGGGCTCGACATGCCCTACCCGCCCGAGAATGCAGGCCTTTGCAACGAGATTTCGGAACACGGCGGCGCCATCGTCTCGGAAATGCCGTTCGGCTGGCAGCCGCGCGCGCAGGATTTCCCGCGCCGCAACCGGCTCGTCGCCGGCATGGCGCTGGGGCTGGTGGTGATCGAAGCGGCGCAACGTTCGGGCTCGCTGATCAGCGCCAGGCTGGCCGGCGAGATGGGCCGCCTGGTCTTCGCCGTACCCGGTTCGCCGCTCGATCCGCGCGCGGCCGGCTCCAACGGCCTGCTGAAGGACGGCGCGACGCTGGTGACCGAAGCCGCCGATGTTTCCAGCGCCATCGCGCCGCTGGCAGGGGCGCGTGTTCCAAGAATAACACCGCTGGCCGAGCCGCCGGATCTCTCGGCAACGCCGCCGCCGCGCGAGGACGATCGCACGGGCGTGCTCGAGGCGCTTGGGCCGACGCCGGTGGCGATCGATGAGGTGATCCGTCACACTGGCCTCAGCGCCGCTCAGGTCTCGATGGTGCTGCTGGAGCTCGACCTCGCGGGACGGCTGGAGCGCCACGCCGGCGGCAACGTTTCTCTGGTTTCCTGATGGTTCCGCCTGGCGCCTTGCCACTGTCGATCGAGTGCTTTCGTTTGGAAATCACTGCATGCGCTATCTGAACGCGCACGGGCTCGTAACAAACCTCCCCGTGGTGGAGAACTATTTCGCCAGGCGCGCAGCGCCTCGGTCCGGCATGCGGATTTTCTTCCAGGACGAACACAATCTGGTGCTTCCCGGCGGGCGCGACATTCCCCCCTCGAGCGCTCCGGGCGTCGTGCCATCCATCTTCGGTGGCGAGGAGACATATCTGGTTCGCATCGCGCACGAGAAGCAGTACCGCATGGCGGATGTCGTGCTGGAATACAATGTCCCGAACATCGTCAACATCGAATCCAGCGGCAGGTTTTCGGAGAGGTTTCGCGAGCGGATCGTCTACTGCCCTTCGATCCCGTTCGGATATTCAAACGCCGGCGCCCGGTCCATCGACGTTCTCACCAACATCATCAACACCAAGGAGCCGAGGCGCGCGTCCCTGATCGAAAGGCTGGAGGCCTTTCCGGGATACAGGAACGTCCAGGGCATCTACGACCTGCCCGGGCTGCGGTCGCTGTACCGAAGCGCCAAAATCATCGTCAATCCGCACCAGACCTGGCATCACCACTCGATCGAGGAGTTCAGGGTCCTGCCGGCGCTTTCACAAGGCTGTCTGGTTGTCAGCGAGGACGTGCCGCTGCGAACGCATATCCCCTATCATCAACATGTGATCTGGTGCCGCTACGAGGACATTCCGGACGTCGTCGCCGAGACGCTGCGGAACTACGACCGCCTGTTCGAGAAGATGCACGGTCCTGCCGGCGGGCTAGCGGAATTGCTGGCGTCGATGCTGGTCGAGTTCGAACGGTCGATGGACAGGGTGATCGCGGCCGACGCGGCAAGGTCCGGAGCCTCGAGATTCCTGTCGGCCATTCGGCGCCGCCTGGGCTGAAGCGCCCGGTTCGCCGCGCTTCTGCCCATGCCTTGAGACGTCAGATCCACTCCAGGTTGATGTTGCGGATATTGCCCTCGGCAATGCGTTCGCGGATCCGGTCAAGCCGGTTTGCAATCTCCGGCGATACCCTGTCGTGCGCCTCAACCAGGAATGCGCCGATGGATTTTTCCAGCCCGGCGTCGAGGATGGCTTCCAGGCATTCCGCTTCGCTGCCCTCGATATCCATCTTGACGATCGACGGCATGGTCGGGCGGCTTTTCAGGAAGTCGACCAGATCGACCACCTCGACGCTGACGGGTGTTCCACCCTCATGGTATGCGGTTTCAATTATCGACGACGCGGCGGTTTGCCCTTCGTCCGCGTGGCGATTGCGGTAAGATGTGACAGTCCTTGCCCCGGCGCCGATTGCTTTGGGGATGATTTCGACATCCGGGTGCCTTCCGAACCTTCTGGTGAGAACAGCCAGGGCGTGCGGGTCGGGCTCGAAGGCGACGACTTTCAGGCCAAGGCTCAGCGCGGCGCCGGTGACGAGGCCCACATTTGCGCCAAGGTCGAGGATGGTGCTTCCCTTGGGCGCGCGCAACGCAACGTCGTAAAACATGCGCTCACCCACCCGGTGTGGGTCCTGCCGTCGCCGCCAGCGCCGGTAGAGGTGCCAGCGCAAGGTGCTTTCCACGTAGCCTTCCGAAAACATTTCCGGCATTTCGGTAGCGCCCATTCCAACTGTCGCACGCGCTGGACAGCCGGAGCGGTTCAGCTCGTGCGAAGGACCCGCTCCAACTGTGTTTTATGCAATCCGGACTGAAAACCGCTACGAAACTTTTCCTGAAGATTGCTCTAGCGGAACAGATATTTGGACACTTCCGGATTGCCGCGGCGCCACATCACATTGTCCAGGAAGTAGTGGTGGACGTTGATGAATATCAGCACGATGAAGAAGAACAGCGACGATCCGAGGACTTGCCTGTCATACGGGATCAAGGCGGTCAGCACGAACGGGATCAGCCAGAAACCGAGATATCCGAGCGCACCGCCCCCGACGATAAATCCCAGGACACGAAGCCTGTAGAGAGGGCCGAGAAAGGACAGGATCTTCGGATGCGGATCGCTCGCGGCATCCGGACCGTCGCGCTCGACATTGGTCTGGTAGCGCCAGACCACCGCCAGGTACTGGAGCGAGTGGAGCGCGGGCACCACGAGCAGCCAGAGCGGGTTTATCCGCGCGATCAGAATCCAAAGGTAAAGCGATGCGACATAGGCCACGACGCCGTTGTAGGGCAGGCCGCCGCCGTTCCTGCGCCAGCGATTGATGAGCATCAGAACCGTCGCCGCCGTGGACGCTGTGGCCGCCACCATGGCGATGTTGGTGATCCACGAAGGGGCCGCGAACGTGTAGTATTCCAGGCCGTAGTATTTGCCGGCGGTGACCGCGGTATTCGTCTGCAGCCAGGCCAGGATCCACACCGCGTAGCTGTTGACCAGCAGCAGCTTCTTGTCCCGATCGTCGAAGAATTTGCGCTTCAGGACGGCATCCACCATCAGCATGCCGTAGCCCTGCTTGACGTAGTGCCAGCCGACGAAAAAGAACATCGCGTTGGTCGCGTAGCCAAGCAGGCGGCTGTTCGCGGTTGCCGCGCCGTAGGCAAAAAACCCGCTCATGATCAGCGGAACGGCGATGCCGGCGAAAATGTAGCGGAGCTGGAGGCCCCTGTCGTACCCGTCGCCCGTCACTTTCCGCCCGAAATTGCGGTAGAAAAGCTGGTAGGAATGGGCGAAGTGGGGATAGTTTATCAGGTAGGCGACAAAGACCATCGTTGCCGCAACGACGCCTTCGTATTCGAGCGGCACAAGAAACAGGACCGGCAGGATGAGAAACGCGCTGCCGCCAAGCATGAGGAAGTCGGCGACCGGGCCGAAGAGATATTTTTGAGGTTTCGCCGCCGCGGGGGCCAGAGCGTCCGCCGAAAGGTGAAGTGCCATGTATCGCCTCCCTTGGGAGCCCAAGTTTAACCAGCAGCCAGTCTGACGACAAGGTTGGGCGCTGTCGCTCTACGCTTTCAAACCCGTCAGGAGACGCGTTTTGGCGACTGCAGTTCGCGCCCCATCCTGGCTGCCTGAAAGATCGTCATCAAAACCAGGACGGGCTCGCCATCGATCTGATTGATCATCAGTGCGACACGGCCGAGCTCGTCGCTCATGGCGCAGGTCCAGTCCTTGACCGCGATCACCTTTTTTTCGGACAATTTTGCCCTCCCCTTGGACGCCCCTTTTATGCCCGTTCGCCATGGAGCATTGGGCGACCCTCACCCGACAGCCGGGACCTTGGGGCGCCCTTCAGTGCGTATGATCGAGCAGTCTGGTCGTGGCAACGTCGCGACTGTGTTCGGAATTGGCTCGATCGATGCCCTCCACGGTAATGGCGAACATCCCGTTTTCGATCCTTGCTATCCAGCCCTTGGCCTTCAGATACCAGAGATGAAAATCCAGATGTTCGCGCGGGCAGCCGGACAAGCGTTCAAGTTCTTCATCGCCAATGCCGGGATTGTTGACGTCCTGGCGGCGTTTTACATAAAGAAGCGCAAGCAGCTTGGCCTGAATGACGACGTCGCGTTCGAGACCTTTGGTGTTGCTGGCCTCCTCGGTCAGCTCGCGGCGAACATTCAGATTGTCTCTATACTGAATGTCGTACTGCGCGCGCTTGACCGGATCCTTCAGCGTGTTGTGGGCCTCCACGATTTCGCTGAAGCGAGAATCATCGCCGGTATCCCGATTGTCGGGATGGTAGCGCATGGCAAAATAACGAAATATCCGTTCAATCGTTTCCGAGTTGGCGTTCGGGCTGATTTCCAGAAGTTCGTAGTAGTCAATGAACATTGGTGGTGCTGCCTCGAATCTACACCACTCCCCCAAGGGCAGCTTGGCGCAACTGGTATGCACATGCAAGCTCGCTCCCGAGAAGGAGTGCCGGGTTTCCCGAGCGAAGAGGACATCGTACCAGGCGGAGCCGTTCCGCCATCGGGGTTGCGCAGAATTTCCGCTGAAAATCTGGTGAGCGCGATGGGATTCGAACCCATGACCTACTGATTAAAAGTCAGTTGCTCTACCGGCTGAGCTACGCGCTCCCGCGGGCTCGAATAAGGCCGCCCTCGAAATTGCGCGGAACATAGGGAGAGTGCCGCGACCGGTCAACCGGAAAAACATGGCTTGCAAGCCGGATTTTCGCTGCGTTCGGCGGAGTGTGGCGCCGATCAGCTGGCCCAGCTGATGGTCTTGAAGATCAGATACAGGCCTCCGCCTTCACCGCGTGGGGAACGGTAGGCACCGAGCGCGTTGCAGATTCGAACCATTGCCCCGGCCAGTTCCCAGCCGAGCGCCTCCAGGTCATTGTTTGTGTCGAGCACATAGGCCTGAGCCAGCTCGTCAATGCCTTTCTCCTCTCCGAAGGACCGAACCAGCTTTGCGTCGGTTAGAAGCTCGCCAGGCAGGTTTGAATTTGCCCAGGCCCACAGCCAGTTGTCTGCTTTGGCACTCGTCGAGCCGGCAATCTGGATCTCGGCGACGACCTTGACGACACCTTGCTCGGAGAACAACAGCTTTCCAGCCTTCAGGTCGTAGTCGTAGCGCGACCAGCTGCCGAGGCGGAAATCCTTCTGCAAGCGGTCGTTCTTGGCGGTCAGCTGATCGTAAGCCTCTTCACGCCAGCCAGCATACCAATCCGGATCCATTCCCCCTCGCCCCGAGCACTCAGCACCTGATGGGCTTCTTATGGCACGCTCAGTGTCCTGCGCACAGCGTCGCGCCAGCCCGCCAGCTTGGCCGAGCGTGTCGAGGCATCCATCTCCGGCTTGAAGCGGCGGTCGAGCGCCCAGGTCTTGGCGAACTCCTTTGCCTTCGGCCACACGCCCGCCTTCGAGCCGGCAAGCCAGGCAGCACCAAGCGCCGTCGTCTCCAGGATGGTCGGCCGGTCGACCGGCGCGTCGAGGATGTCGGCCAGGCGCTGCATGGTCCAGTCGGAGGCGACCATGCCGCCGTCGACCCTGAGCACCGTCTTGGCGGACGCCCCCTTCCAGTCCTTGCGCATGGCGTCGAGCAGGTCGCGGGTCTGGTAGGCGACGGATTCCAAGGCCGCGCGGGCGAATTCCGCCGGGCCGGAATTGCGGGTCAGCCCGAAGATCGCGCCGCGCGCTTCGGCGTCCCAATGCGGCGCGCCGAGGCCGACGAAGGCTGGCACAAGATAGACATTCTGCGCCGGGTCGGCGGCTGCCGCCAGCGTGCCGCTCTGCTCGGCCTTGCCGATCACCTTGATGCCGTCGCGCAGCCATTGCACGGCGGCACCGGCGATGAAGATCGACCCTTCCAGAGCATAGGTGGTCTTGCCGTTCAGCCGATAGGCAATGGTGGTCAACAGCCGGTTCTTCGAGCGCACCAGATCGGCGCCGGTGTTGAGCAGCGCGAAGCAGCCGGTGCCGTAGGTGGATTTCATCATGCCCGGCTCGAAACAGGCCTGGCCGATGGTCGCGGCGTGCTGGTCGCCGGCGACGCCGAGAATTTTGATCTCCGATCCGAACAGGGCTTTGTCGGTCACGCCATAGTCATCGGCGCAATCCTTCACCTGCGGCAGCATCGCGGCCGGGATGCGCAGGAGCGACAGCAGCTCGTCGTCCCAGACATTCTTCTCGATGTTGTAGACCAGCGTGCGCGAGGCGTTGGTGGCGTCGGTGGCGTGCACCTTGCCGCAGGTCAGCCGCCAGATCAAAAAACTGTCGATGGTGCCGGCGAGCAGTTCGCCCTTTTCGGCGCGCTTCCTGGCGCCTTTCACCTTGTCCAGCATCCAGGCGATCTTGGTGCCGGAGAAATAAGGATCGAGCAGCAGCCCGGTTTTCCTGGTGAATGTCTTCTCCAGCCCCTGCTTCTTCAATTTCTGGCAAAGCGGCGCGGTGCGGCGGTCCTGCCAGACGATAGCATTGTGGATCGGCTTGCCGGTCGCCTTCTCCCAGATGACGACGGTCTCGCGCTGGTTGGTGATGCCGATCGCGGCGACGTCCGAAGCGTTGCGGCCGGCTGCCTTCAGCGCGGTCTTCACCGTCGCCACCACGCTGGACCAGATCTCCTCGGGGTCGTGCTCGACCCAGCCGGAGGCCGGATAGTACTGGGTGAATTCCTGCTGGCCAGTGCCAGCTACCTTCATATTGTCATCGAACAGGATCGCCCTGCTCGATGTCGTGCCCTGGTCGATGGCAAGCACAAAGCCGCTCATTTCCGCTCCTCCGCTCTTCATGCAACAGGGGAGACGGCAAAAGCCGCCTCCCCCGCAGGATCCATACGGGCGCTGACGCCCGCATCAGGCAGTGTTACTTCTGCCAGCTCTTCACCAGTTCGTCGTAGTTGATGGTGATCGGCTTTTCCTTCTCGTTCTCGATCTTCAGCTGAGGCGCGAGATTGCCCTTCTTGACCGCGTCGGCGTTCCAGTAGGCGAGGTCATGCTCTTCGGCCATCTTCGGGCCGATATCGCCCTGGACGCCCGACTTCTCGATGCGGCTCATGACCTTTTCCTGTTCGCCGCAGAGCGAGTCCATCGCTTCCTGCGCGGTCTTGGCACCCGACGAGGCATCGCCGATCGCCTGCCACCAGAGCTGAGCCAGCTTCGGATAGTCAGGCACGTTAGTGCCGGTCGGCGACCACTGGACACGGGCCGGCGAGCGATAGAACTCGATCAGGCCGCCGAGCTTCGGAGCGCGCTCGGTGAAGCTCTTGTCGTGGATCGTGCTCTCGCGGATGAAGGTCAGGCCGACATGGCTCTTCTTCACGTCGACGGTCTTCGAGGTGACGAACTGCGCGTAAAGCCAGGCGGCCTTGGCGCGGTCGGTCGGCGTCGACTTCATCAGCGTCCAGGAACCCACGTCCTGGTAGCCGAGTTTCATGCCGTCCTTCCAGTAGACGCCGTGCGGCGACGGCGCCATGCGCCACTTCGGCGTGCCGTCGTCGTTCATCACAGCCTTGGCGCCGGCGTCGACCATCGAGGCGGTGAAGGCGGTGTACCAGAAGATCTGCTGAGCAACCGCACCTTGCGCCGGCACCGGGCCGGATTCGGAGAAGGTCATGCCCTGGGCTTCGGCCGGAGCGTAGGCCTTCAGCCAGTCGAGATACTTCTGGATCGAGTAGACGGCAGCCGGGCCGTTGGTATCGCCGCCGCGCGCGGTGCAGGAGCCGACCGGGCGCGAATTCTCGTCGACCTTGATGCCCCACTCGTCGACCGGCAGACCGTTCGGGATGCCCTTGTCGCCGTTGCCGGCCATCGACAGCCAGGCGTCGGTGAACCGCCAGCCGAGCGACGGGTCCTTCTTGCCGTAGTCCATGTGGCCGTAGACCTTCTTGCCGTCGATCTCGCGGCCGGTGAAGAACTCGGCGATGTCCTCATAGGCCGACCAGTTGACCGGCACGCCGAGGTCGTAGCCGTACTTGGCCTTGAAGTCGGCCTTGTTCTTCTCGTCGTTGAACCAGTCGTAGCGGAACCAGTAGAGGTTGGCGAACTGCTGGTCGGGAAGCTGGTAGAGCTTCTTGTCCGGCGCCGTGGTGAAGGAGGTGCCGATGAAGTCCTTCAGGTCGAGGTTCGGATTGGTGACATCCTTGCCGTCGCCAGCCATCCAGTCGGTCAGGTTGCGCACCTGCTGGTAGCGCCAGTGCGTGCCGATCAGGTCGGAGTCGTTGACCCAGCCGTCATAAAGGTTCTGGCCTGTCTGCATCTGGGTCTGGATCTTCTCGACGACGTCGCCTTCCTGGATCGTGTCGTGCGTGACCTTGATGCCGGTGATGGCGGAGAAGGCCGGCGCCAGCACCTGCGATTCATAGGAATGGGTGGCGATGGTTTCCGAGACGACCTTGATATCCATGCCGGCGAAAGGCTTCGCGGCATCGATAAACCATTGCATCTCCTTTTCCTGGTCGGCGCGCGAGAGCGTCGACAGCGGGCCGATCTCCTTGTCCAGGAAGGCCTTGGCCTCGTCCATACCGGCATAGGCGTTGCCAGCCCCGAGCAATAGGACAAGGGCAGTCGTTGATGTTAAAATTTGCCGTCGCATGAGTTTCCTCCACATTTAGGTTTCAAGTGCGATCTGGAGCGGCCGCCGGCACGCGGCCGCTCCAACAGTTTCCCCCTCTATACGTAGCGGAACACGCCGATGGCGTAGACTACGGAGAGAGCGAGAGCCCACCACAGGTTGGGTCCAACCAGACCCAGCCAAGCGAGATGGATGAAGGCGCTGCCAAGCAGCGAGAGGAAGAGACGGTCGCCGCGCGTCGTCTCGAAGCGCAGTACACCGATGCGCGGATTGCCGCCCGGCGAGGCATATTCCCAGGCCGCCATGCCGCAAAGCAGCAGAAAGACGGTTCCGAAGAAGGCTGCCGTCGGCCAGGTCCAGGCCATCCAGGTGAGGTCGAGGTTCATGGTCACACCCTCCCCAGGGCAAAGCCCTTGGCGATGTAGTTGCGGACAAACCAGATGACCAGCGCGCCGGGGATCAGCGTCAACACGCCGGCGGCGGCGAGCAGACCCCAGTCCATGCCGGCTGCCGAGACGGTGCGGGTCATGGTGGCGGCGATCGGCTTGGCGTCGGTGGTGGTCAGCGTGCGCGCGATCAGCAGTTCCACCCATGAGAACATGAAGCAGAAGAAGCAGGCGACGCCGATGCCGCTGGCGATAAGGGGCATGAAGATCTTCACGAAGAAGCGCGGGAACGAATAGCCGTCGATATAGGCCGTCTCGTCGATCTCCTTCGGCACGCCCGACATGAAGCCTTCGAGGATCCACACCGCCAGCGGCACGTTGAACAGGCAGTGCGCGAGAGCCACCGCGATATGTGTGTCGATCAGGCCGAAGGCGGAATAGAGCTGAAAGAAGGGCAGCGCGAACACCGCCGGGGGCGCCATGCGGTTGGTCAACAGCCAGAAGAACAGGTGCTTGTCGCCGAGGAAGCGGTAGCGCGAAAAGGCGTAGGCCGCCGGCAGCGCCACGGCGACCGAGATCACCATGTTCATCACCACATAGGTGATCGAGTTGATATAGCCCGAATACCAGGACGCGTCGGTGAAGATGGTGACGTAGTTCGCAAGCGTCGGCGCGTGCGGATAGAGCGTCAGCGATGAGACGATCTCCGCGTTGGTCTTGAAGCTCATGTTGATGAGCCAGTAGATCGGCAGCAGCAGCACGATGATGTAGAGCGTCGGCACGATCCACCACCAGCGCGATTCCTCGCCGCGCCGCCGCATCAGCCGCGCCACCTCGTCTTGCGACAGGGCGCTGCTCAGCCCTTCCGTAACCGTCGTCTCGCTCACTCTTTGCGTTCTTTCGTTGACGCCGCTCATCTCAGCGCTCCGCGTCGTAGTTGGTCATCACGGTGTAGAAGACCCATGATAACAAAAGGATGATCAGGAAGTAGACCAGCGACATGGCCGCCGCCGGACCGAGGTCGAACTGGCCGAGCGCCGTCTTGACGAGGTCGATCGACAGGAAGGTCGTCGAATTGCCGGGGCCGCCGCCGGTGACGACGAAAGGCTCGGTGTAGATCATGAAGCTATCCATGAAGCGCAGCAGCACGGCGATCAGAAGCACGCGCTGCATCTTCGGCAGCTGGATGTAGCGGAACACCGCCCAGCGCGAGGCGCCGTCGATCTTGGCCGCCTGGTAGAAGGCATCCGGGATCGAGACCAGGCCGGCATAGCAGAGCAGCACGACAAGGCTGGTCCAGTGCCAGACATCCATGATGATGACGGTGACCCAGGCATCGATCGGATCCTGGACATAGTTGTAGTCGATGCCGAGTGCGTTGACGTAGTAGCCGAGCAGGCCGATGTCGTTGCGGCCGAAGACTTGCCAGATTGTTCCGACAACGTTCCACGGGATCAGCAGCGGCAGCGCCATCAGCACAAGGCAGACTGGTACGCCCCAGCCCTTCTTCGGCATGTTGAGCGCGATGAAGATGCCGAGCGGCACTTCGATGATGAGGATGATGAACGAGAAGATCAGGTTGCGGACCATCGCTTCCCAGAAGCGGTCGGAATGCAGCAGCTCCTCGAACCACTCGGTTCCGGCCCAGAAGAAGACGTTGTTGCCGAACGTGTCCTGCACCGAATAGTTGACGACCGTCATCAGCGGGATGACGGCCGAGAACGCCACCAGCACCAGCACCGGCAGCACAAGGAACCAGGCCTTGTTGTTCCAGGTCTTTTCCATCTATGCCCCCATCTCGACGCGCCAGGAATCGGCATAGATGTTGATGCCGGCAGGGTCGAAGCTAATCTTCGGTTCGGCCGGCACGGTGTCGTCCTCGCCAATGACGGCGGCGATCTCGCGTCCCTCGAGGCTGGCGCGCACCACCTTGTGGCGGCCGACATCCTCGACCTTGCTGACTTTCACGGCCATGCCGTCGCGGCCGATCCTGACATATTCAGGGCGGATGCCGAGCTCGATCGACCCGGCGCCGGTGTTCCCGGTCACAGTCTTGGGCACGCCCGGCAATTCGATGCGCTGGCTGCCGATCGTCGCGGTCCTGCCGTCGATCGCGACAGGCATGACGTTCATGCCCGGCGAGCCGATGAAATAGCCGACGAAAGTGTGGCGCGGCCGCTCGAACAGTTCGGCCGGCGTGCCGATCTGGACGATCTCGCCATCATACATGACCACCACACGGTCGGCGAAGGTCAGCGCCTCGGTCTGGTCGTGCGTGACATAGACCATGGTGTAGCCGAAGCGGCGGTGGAGCTGCTTCAGCTGCGAGCGCAGCACCCATTTCATGTGCGGGTCGATGACGGTCAGCGGCTCGTCGAACAGGATGGCGTTGACGTCCGAGCGCACCAGGCCGCGGCCAAGCGAGATCTTTTGCTTCTGGTCGGCGGTCAGGCCGCGCGCTTTCCTGTTCGCCCATGACGCCAGGTCGATCATCTCCAGCGTCTCGCGCACCTTGCGGTCGACGTCGGCTTCCGGCACGCCGCGATTGCGCAGCGGGAAGGCCAGATTGTCGTAGACGGTCATGGTGTCGTAGATGACCGGGAACTGGAACACCTGCGCGATATTGCGCTCCTGCGTCGACAGCCTGGTCACGTCCTTGCCGTTGAACAGCAACTGGCCGTGCGAGGGGTGGAGCAGCCCCGAGATGATGTTGAGCAGCGTGGTCTTGCCGCAGCCGGAGGGCCCGAGCAGCGCATAGGCGCCGCCATCCTCGAAAGTGTGGTGCACTTCCTTCAGGGCGAAATCCGAATTCTTCTGCGGATTGGGCAGGTAGGAGTGGCGGATGTGGTTGACGTCGATGCGTGCCATCGCTTCCTCCTCAAGCCGCCAGCTTCGTCGCGGCCACGGCGCGGCCGCTTCCGTCGAAGACCATGATGTGGCGCGGATCGATGAACACCTCGACCACGGCGTCGGGCTCGAAGTCGCGGATGCCGTGGGTCAGCATCACCCAGCGGGCGTCGGCGAAATCGAGATGGATGAAGCTCTCCGACCCGGTGATCTCGGTGATGGTGACCTTGGCCCGCACCGGCACCGCGGCCGCGTTGGGCCGTTCCAGCGACAGATGGTGGGGCTGAAAACCGATCGTATAGCTGGCATCGGGAATGCCGACGAGTTCCGCCGGCACCGGCAGCGTTACGCCGCCTTCCAGCAGGAAATCAGGCCCCTTCTTGGCGAGCACGATGGTGTTGAGGGGCGGGTCGGCGAAGGTCCTTGCCGTCACCAGGTCGACCGGCTTGCGGAACACCTCGATGGTCGGCCCGAACTGGGTGACGCGGCCTTCTGCGAGCGTCGCCGTGTTGCCGCCGAGCAGCAGCGCTTCATGCGGCTCGGTGGTGGCATAGACGAAGATGGTGCCGGCGGCGGCGAAGATTTTTGGCAACTCGGCGCGCAACTCCTCGCGCAGCTTGTAGTCGAGATTGGCGAGCGGCTCGTCGAGCAGCACGAGGCTGGCGTTCTTGACGATGGCGCGGGCGAGCGCGGTGCGCTGCTGCTGCCCTCCGGACAGGCTGAGCGGCGTGCGGTCGAGATAGGGCGTGAGCTTCAAGAGTGCTGCAGCATTGCGCACTTCCTTGTCGATCTTCGCCTGGTCAGTGCCGGCAACGCGCAGCGGCGAGGCGATGTTCTCGTAGACGGTCATTGCCGGGTAGTTGATGAACTGCTGGTAGACCATGGCGACGTTGCGCTTCTGCACCGGCAGTGCCGTGACGTCCTTGCCGTCGAACCAGACCGAGCCGGAGGTCGGCGCGTCGAGGCCGGCCATCAGCCGCATCAGGCTGGTCTTGCCGGACAGCGTCGGTCCGAGCAGCACGTTCAGCGAGCCGTGCTGGAGCGTCAGCGACACGTCGCGGATATGCTCCACGGCGCCGACCGTCTTCGACACGTTTCTCAGTTCCAGCATGATGCCTCCTCCCCGGCTCTGTGCATCACACGGCCATCCTATTCGGCCGCCGCGACATGGCGGCGGCTTATTCCACGCATGAATTCGTCGAGTGTCGCGGCCTGCTCACGGCTGAGATGCAGGCCGCGCTTGGTCCGGCGCCACAATACATCTTCGGCGGTGAGCGCCCATTCGTTTTCGACGAGATAACGCACCTCGGCCTCATAGAGATCGGCGCCGAAGTTGCGGCCGAGATCGGCATTCGACTTGGCGAGCCCGAGCACGGCCTGCGCCAGCGTCCCGTAGAGCCGGGTCAACCGGCGGGCCAGGCGCTGGTCGAGGAACGGATAGGCGCTCTTCAGTTTCGCGACCTGCGCCTCGAAGCCGGTGGCCGGGAAGTTGCCGCCCGGCAGCGGCGCGTTCGATGTCCAGGGCTTGCCGCGCTTGCCGAGGAAGCCCTCGATCTTTTCCAGCATCGATTCCGACAGCCGGCGGTAAGTGGTGATCTTGCCGCCGAAGGCGTTGATGATCGGGGCTGCCCCCTCGCCGCCATCGGCCTTCAGAACATAGTCGCGGGTCGCTTCCTGCGCCTTCGAGGCGCCGTCGTCATAAAGCGGGCGCACGGCCGAATAGGTCCAGACGATATCGGAACGCTTGACGGGCTGCGCGAAATATTCGCTTGCCGCCGCGCAGAGATAGTCGATCTCGGTGTCGCTGATCTTCACCTCGTGCGGATCGTCCGGATAGTCGCGGTCGGTGGTGCCGATCAGCGTGAATTCTTCCTCATAGGGAATGGCGAAGATGATGCGGCCATCCTTGTTCTGGAAGAAATAGGCGCGCGGGTCATCGAACTTCTTGCCGATGACGATGTGGCTGCCCTGCACAAGGCGGACATTGTGGACGTCGTTCTGGCCGACCGTCGCCGAAAGCACGTGATCGACCCAGGGGCCGGCGGCGTTGACCAGAAGCCTGGCCCTGACCTCCTCGGTCTCACCGCTCCGCAAATCCTGCAGCCGGATGGTCCAGAGATCGCCGTCGCGCCGGGCGCCGACGACCTTGGTGCGGGTGCGGATGATCGCGCCGCGATCGGCGGCGTCACGGGCATTCAGCGCCACCAGCCGGGCATCGTTGACCCAGCCGTCGGAATATTCGAAAGCCTTGCGGAACAGCGGCTTCAGCGGCTTGCCGGCCGCGTCCTTCGCCATGTCCAGCGTCTTCGTCGCCGGCAGGAGTTTGCGTCCGCCGATATGATCGTAGAGGAACAGGCCAAGCCGGATCAGCCAGGCCGGCCGCAATCCCTTGGCGTAGGGCAGCACGAAGCGCATCGGCCAGATGATGTGCGGCGCGTTCTTCCAGAGAACCTCGCGCTCCATCAGCGCTTCGCGCACCAGGCGGAATTCGTAGAATTCGAGATAGCGCAGGCCGCCATGGATCAGCTTGGTCGAGCCGGACGACGTGCCGCTGGCCAGATCGTTCATCTCGGCAAGAAAGACCGAGAAGCCGCGACCAACCGCGTCGCGGGCGATGCCGCAGCCGTTGATGCCGCCGCCAATGACAAAGATGTCATGGATCGGTGATGCGTCCAAGGAAGTCCTCCAGCGATTTCGCATTGCAGCATTTTTGGTCTTTTGCGAAACCGTGACGGAATTAATTCGAAATACGAACGAATGTCAAACGAAATATCACAGGCGCGTGATGACGCTGCGGAGACGGCCTAGCCGAGCGACGTTTCGATCAATTGCACCTCCGCCTCCTCGCAGATCTTGCGCACCGAGGGGATGTCGCAACGGTCGGTGATGAAGGTGTTGACCTGCGACAGATGGCCGATGCGGACCGGCGCGGTGCGTTCGAACTTGGTCCGGTCGGAGACGAGGATGACATGCCTGGCATTGGCGATGATGGCTTGCGCCACCTTCACCTCGCGAAAGTCGAAGTCGAGCAGCGCGCCGTCATGGTCGATGGCCGAGGCGCCGATGACCGCGTAGTCGACCTTGAACTGCCGGATGAAATCGACGGCGGCCTCGCCGACGACCCCGCCGTCGGAGCCACGCACGACCCCGCCGGCGATCACCACCTCGATCGAAGGATAGACACGCATCCTATTGGCAACATTGATGTTATTGGTGATGACCATGAGGCCGTTGTGATCCAGCAAAGCCTTGCTGACGGACTCCGTCGTGGTGCCGATGTTGATGAACAGAGAGGCGTTGTCGGGGATCAGCCTGGCGGCGGCGCGGCCGATCGCCTCCTTCTCCTCGGCGGCGATCTTGCGACGCGCCTCATATTCCATGTTCTCGATGCCGGACGGGAACAGCGCCCCGCCGTGGATGCGGGTGAGCAACCGCTGGTCGCAGAGGTCGTTGAGGTCCTTGCGGATGGTTTGCGGCGTCACGTTGAACTGCGTTGCCAGATCGTCGACCAGCACGCGGCCATGATCCTTGGCCATCTGGATGATCTCGGCATGACGCGGCGACAGAAACATCGCTCTCCTCCCGTTTTCGTTTTTCTTGTCTATATCCGAAAACGAAAGCGATGAAAAGGGATAAGCCGGCTAATGAAAATCATATGATCGAAAAGGCAAACCAACCGCAACCGATGCAGGCACCCCGTTCACCGCAAATCCTCGCCGAGGAAGTTGCTGCTGGTCCTGGCGAATCTGCTCAATCCGCATGGGGAGCGGGATGGAGGTATGTCCAGGGGCTCACCTCCGACCCTCTGTCCACCGGCACTTCGATCAGCACCGGGCTGTCGAGGGTCGCGCAGGTCGTGATCAGGCGCTCGAGTTCCTCGGGCGTCGTCGCCTTGAAGGCCGGGACACCGAAGCTCTCGGCGAGCCTGACAAAGTCCGGATTCGTCAGCTCCGACCCCAAATACCGACCGTCATACGTCTGTCTCTGATCCCTCAGCACGTTCCCGAAGGAAGCGTTGTTGAAGACGATGGATATGACGTTGATGCGATGCTGGACGGCGGTTGCAAGCTCCTGCACGCCGAACATGAAACCGCCGTCACCGGAGACGGAAATCACCATCTTGTCCGGGTGGGCAACCTTGACGCCCAATGCGGTGTTGAAGCCGAAACCGAGATTGTCCTGATAGCCGCACGTCACGTAGTGCCGGGGGGCGAAAACCGGGAACGCGAACCTGGCGGTGAAGCCTATCTGGCTGATTTCCTCTACAAAGAAGCCGTCCCGCGGCAATGCGCGCCTGATCGCCTTCAGGTAGGAAACCTGCGGTTCCACAGCGCCGAAGCGTTCCTTCGCGGCATTGTTCAGCCGGGCAAAGTCTTCCAGACGCATATCGGTTGAAGGTCGAGGCGACTGTTGAAGAAGAGCTGCGACACCATCGGCCGCATCCGCCACGATCGCGACGTCCGGACGAAGGCGAACCATTTCCTTCGGATCGATATCGATCCGGATGATTTTGAGGTTCTTCGGAAGGTAGCGCCAGCGCATGAACTGCAATTCAAGGCGGCTGCCAATGCCGATGAGAAGATCGGCATCTTTCCAGTAGTCGTATGCGGCGACCAGGTTGAGCGCATTGGGGTGATCGTCAGGGAGCACGCCCTTGCCCGACCGATGCGCCGTTACCGGCGCGCCGAGCCGCTCGGCGAGTTCCCGCACCTGACTGTGGGCATCGACCGCTCCACCGCCGACCATTATGAGTGGACGCTTGGCCTTGGAAATGAGATCGATGGCCTGCTCTATCGCAAGCGGATCAGGCTGCGGATTTTCGGCTCGCGCGGCCGAAACGACCGGCACCTCCGGCCCTTTCTGGCCGAAGACATCCCAGGGCGCCTCGACCGACCCTGGCCCTTTCCGGCCGGAGACCATCTTGGCGATAACCTCGCCCATCACGAGGCCGGCTTGCGACTGGTGATCGATGCGTTCGGCGACTTTCGTGATGCCGCGCAGGGTCGCGAGCTGATCCGGCAGCTCGTGAAGCTGTCCCCGGCCCCTGCCGATCAAGTGGGACATGATATTGCCGGTGATGCAAAGCACTGGCGCGTTCGCGCCGAAGGCGGTGCAGAGAGCTGCCCCCGCGTTCAGCACGCCTGGGCCTGGAACCACGGTGAACGCGCCAATCCGACCTGTTGCCTTGGCATAGCCATATGCCATGTAGGCAGCGCCCTGCTCGTGTCGCGTATGGATGAATTTGATCCTGTCGCGGGCACGATGCAGCGCGTCGTTGAAATCGTACATGTGAGCCCCGGGTATGCCGAACACGGTATCGATGCCGTTTTCGACAAGAGCCCGCGTGATCGCGTCCGCAGTCGTCTCAGACTTTAGCATTTTGCCCAACCTGGTTCCTCCGAGCAGCCGGTCGCCCTGCTGATCAGTTCAACATCTCCAATTTTTGATTAATATGTTAAATAACTCAAGGCAATGGCCGGCGAACGTTGCGCCGCCCTACCCGGGAAAATCGGGCAGGCTGGCGAAAGCCGCCTTCAGCGCGTTCGACCAGCCGTCCGAGATGGTGCGGTAGTACTGATCGTCCTGGCCGATGCGCTTCTTCAGGCTGACCTTGAATGCGTCCTTCTCGTAGAACAGGAGATCGAGCGGCAGGCCGACCGACAGGTTCGACTTCAGCGTCGAGTCGAACGACACCAAAAGCAGCTTCACCGTCTCGGCCAGGCTCATCGTGCGTTCATAGGCGCGGATGATGATCGGCTTGCCGTATTTGGTCTCGCCGATCTGGAAGAACGGCGTGTCGTCGGTCGATTCGATGAAGTTGCCCTCGGGGTAGATCATGAACAGGCGCGGCGGGCTGCCCTTGATCTGGCCGCCGAGGATGAAGGAGGCATTGAAATAGGAATCGGCCTTGTCGCCGGCGGGCGAGGAATGGGCGATGACCTCCTTGACCGTATCGCCGACCAGCCGCACCGTCTGGTACATGGACGGCGTCTCGAGCAGCGTCGCATGGCGATCCGCGACCGCCTTGGTGCGCTCGTCGAGCAGGCTGACCACGGCCTGCGTGGTCGCCAGATTGCCGGCCGACATCAGCACGATGACGCGTTCGCCGGGCTCCTCCCAGACATGCATCTTCTTGAAGGTGGAGATCGAATCCATGCCGGCGTTGGTGCGCGTGTCCGACATGAACACGAGCCCGCGATCGATCTTCAGGCCGACGCAATAGGTCATGGGTACTCTTTAGCAGCGATTCCGCTGGAATTACTGCTCTACCGTGACAGTGACCGCAAGCTGTTCCTGCGCCTGTCCCAGCCTAATCCCCGATACCGGCGAGGCGTCGCGGTAGTCGCGGCCGGTCGCCACGCGCACATAGCGCTCGTCGGGAGAGATCCCGTTGGCCGCGTCGAAGGCAACCCAGCCGAGGCCCGGGACATGCGCCTCGGCCCAGGCGTGGCTCGCTGCCTGCTGGACCGCCGCATCCATCATCAGATAGCCGCTGACATAGCGGGCCGGAAAACCCATGGCGCGCGCCGCGGCAGCGAAGATATGGCTGTGGTCCTGGCAGACGCCGGTCTTGAGCGCCAGCGCCTCTTCAGCCGGCGTCATCACAGTGGTGGCGCCAGGCTTGTAGGCGACACGCTCACCGATCGTGCCCATCAGTCCATGCAACCGCTCGATATCGGTGCCCTTGCTTGATGAGCCGGCAAGCTCGCGAATGCCGTCGCCGGCGGCGGTCAACGGGGTTTCCTGGGCAAACAACCAGAGCGGTGCGAAACCATGATGCGGACCGGATACGCCCGTCGTGTCGCGCGTCACCACCTCGCCCGAGGCTTCGATGGCGATGGCGTGAGGCTCGCCTTCGACGCTCAGAAGCCGGGTGTCGTTGCCGAAATGGTCGGTGAAGCGCACCTCCTCGCGCGCGCCATCGATTTTCAAGGCCCAGGACTGAACGGTCTGCGTGTGGCCGCTGACTGGCAGCAGCCGCAGCCGCTGCAGCAGATACTGAACCGGCGCATCGTAGCGGTATTCTGTCCGATGGGAGATCTTGAGCCGCATGGCGTCAGTTTCCGATGCTCAATAGAACTTGTAGTCCTGCGCGATCTCGTCCCCGAGCCTGGTGTTGTCACGAATGAAATTGGCCAGGAATTCGTGCAGGCCGGCGTCGAATATGTCCTTGATCGAGCCCGCCCTCAGCATCGCCTGCGTCTTTTCGGCGGTGGCGTGACACGCATGGCGCTCGCCATAGTCGTCGCCCAGGAACTTCAGGTGTTCGGCGAGGAAGCGGTAGCAGAAGGTCAGCGAGCGCGGCATGCGCACGTTGAGGATCAGGTAGTCGGCGATGTTGGTCGGCTTGTAGTCGGCGTCGTAGACCCAGCGGTAGGAACGATGCGCCGACACCGAGCGCAGGATCGATTCCCACTGATAGTTGTCGAGTGTCGAGCCGACCCAGGAGATCGAAGGCAGCAGCACATAGTACTTGACGTCGAGAATGCGGGCCGTGTTGTCGGCGCGCTCGACATAGGTGCCGAGCTGCGAGAAATCGAAGATTTCGTTGCGCAGCATGGTGCCGTAGAACGAACCGCGGATCAGCGCCGTCTCGCGCTTGATGGCGTCGAGCACGTTCGGCAGGTCGCGTTCGTCGATGGGCCTGGCCAGCATGCGCTTCAGCGACATCCAGGCCTCGTTGATGCTTTCCCAGGTCTCGCGCGTCAGCGCGGTGCGCACCATGCGGGCATTGTTGCGGGCGGTCTCGATCGAGGACATGGTGCTCGACGGGTTCGAGGTGTCGCGCAGCAGGAAGTCGGAGACGTTGGCAGCGGTATAGTCCTGGTATTTCTGGCTGAAGGCGATGTCGGAGCCCGCGCTCAGCAGCACCGAGTTCCACTCCTCCGACGCATTCTGCGTGCGGGTAAGCGCCATGCGCAGGCCGGCATCGACAAGGCGGGCCATGTTTTCGGCCCGCTCGATGTAGCGGTTCATCCAGTAGAGCCCGTTGGCGGTACGGCCGAGAAGCATGGGAAGGCCCTTCGGGCTAGTGAGTAGGGAATAGGGAGTAGGAAATAGTAAGCGTTTGAATTTCAATGGAATATGGCATTCCCAGTCCCCTATGCTTTCACCATTACTGCCTACTGCCTAATCCCTACTCGCTCATCTCAATCATCAAGCACCCAGGTGTCTTTGGTGCCGCCACCCTGCGATGAATTCACAACGAGCGAACCTTCCTTGAGCGCGACGCGCGTCAGGCCGCCGGGCACGATCTGGATCCGGTCGGAGACCAGCACATAGGGCCTGAGGTCGACATGGCGGGGCGACAGGCCCTTCTCGGTCAGGATCGGGCAAGTCGACAGCGCCAGCGTCGGCTGGGCAATGTAGTTCGAAGGCTTTGCCGCGAGCTTCTTGGCGAAGTCCTGGCATTCCTTCTTGGTCGCCGCGGGACCGACCAGCATGCCGTAGCCGCCGGAACCGTGCACCTCCTTGATGACGAGCTCGCTGATGTGCTCCAGCACATATTTCAGGCTGTCCGCCTCCGAGCAACGCCAGGTCGGGATGTTGCCGAGGATCGCCTTGCGGCCGGTGTAGAATTCGACGATCTCGGGCATGTAGGAATAGATCGCCTTGTCGTCGGCGATGCCGGTTCCCGGCGCGTTGGCGATGGTGATGTTGCCGGCGCGGTAGACATCCATGATGCCGGGCACGCCAAGTGCCGAGTCAGGGCGGAAGGTGAGCGGGTCGAGGAAAGAATCGTCCACGCGCCGGTAGAGCACGTCGATCTGCTTGTAGCCTTCCGTCGTGCGCATCGCGACGTGGCCGTCGACGACGCGCAAGTCCTGGCCCTCGACCAGTTGCACGCCCATCTGGTCGGCGAGGAAGGCATGCTCGAAATAAGCGGAGTTGTAGCTGCCCGGCGTCAGCACGGCGATGGTCGGCGCATCCTTGGTGCCCTTCGGCCGCACCGCTGCGAGCGATTGGCGCAAGAGCTGCGGATAGTTCTCAACCGGCCGCACCTTGATCTGCTGGAACAGCTCGGGGAAGAGCTGCATCATCGTCTCGCGGTTTTCCAGCATGTAGGAGACGCCGGAGGGCGTGCGTGCGTTGTCCTCCAGCACGTAGAACTCATTCTCGCTGATGCGCACGATGTCGACGCCTATGATGTGGGTGTAGACGCCGGCCGGCGGCCTCACCCCGATCATTTCTGGCAGGAAGGCCTCGTTCTTGGCGACCAACTCCCTGGGCACACGGCCGGCGCGCAGGATCTCCTGGCGGTGGTAGATGTCGTCGAGGAAGGCGTTCAGCGCCTGGACGCGCTGCTCGATGCCCTGCGTCAGGCGGCGCCATTCATTGCCCGAGATGATGCGCGGGACGATGTCGAAGGGGATCAGCCGTTCGGAGGCTTCCTGCTCGCCATAGACGGCAAAGGTGATGCCGGTCTTGCGGAAGACGCGCTCGGCATCCTGCATTTTCTGGGTGAGCCTGGCCGGGTCTTGCTCCTTCAGCCAGCGATCATAAGCCGAATATGGTCTTCTCAGTCCGGAAACTTCCGGAAGCATTTCATCGAACGCTGCCAATCGCGTACTCCCCTGTGACGCCATTTCACTGGCGTCGCCGGAGAAAATCAAGCGCAATCGGTGATTTGATAGGCGCCGGCGATCGTTATGTCAGGATTGCCTAAGATTGAGGCATACCCGAAAGGGTCGGGTCAGGCTTTGCCTTGCGCCCGGGCAAACGACAAAAGGCGACTCAGAAAGCCCGGAAAGTGACGATGGTGAAGGTGTCCTTGATGCCGGGCAGCACCTGCACCTTCTCGTTGATGAAGTGGCCGACGTCCTGCTGATCGTCGACATAGAATTTGGCGAGCAGGTCGTAATTGCCGGCGGTCGAGTAGATCTCCGAGGCGATCTCGGCATCGGCGAGCGCGCCGGCGACCTCATAGGCCTTGCCCAGATCGCACTTAATCTGCACGAAAAATGCCTTCATTGCCCGGTCCTGCCTAGCCTTTGCGCGAATAAGCGGCCCTTTTGGCAGACTGCCGCCCGGCTTTCAAGCATCAGCCGTACGCGACCGGCAACGGACGCCCCAGACAGGCGGCATGACCGCCGAATCGCCGATGCCTGCGATTTGCTGAAACCAGCAAGCGGCGCCATGCGTATGTTAGGATGAATCTTCGGACTGCGATTTCCCCTGGGGACAATGGAGACAGGCATGCGCCGCTCATTATTCGCATTCGCAATCATTCCATTCCTTTTCATGTCCTCGGCCTTTGCCGGCGACGCCGAGATCAAGGCGGCGCAGACGGTCATCGACAGCCAATTGAAAGCCTTCGTCGCCAATGACGGCGTTAAGGCCTACAGTTTCGCCGCGCCGAATGTGAAGCGGGTCTTCCCGACCGTCGACATGTTCATGAATATGGTGACCAACGGCTACGCGCCGGTGCGCAAGCCGCAGAGCTATTCCTTCGGCAAGGTCGAGCAGACCGGGCCGACCTCGATCATCCAGCAGGTGATGATCGTCGGGCCCGACGGTAAGGACTACGAGGCGGTCTATACGCTGGAGCAGCAGCCCGACGGCAGTTTTCAGATCACCGGCTGCAGCCTGCGCGCATCGACGTCGCTCAGCACCTGAGCCGGTCAGATCACCGGAATGTCGCCCCGCGCCCAGCCTTCCGAAATCTCCGCCGCGCGCGCTTCGAACGCTTGCGCCTCGATCGCGGCGCGGATGTCCTGCATCAGCTTCTGGTAGTAGGACAGGTTGTTCCAGGTGAGCAGCATCGCCCCCAGCGATTCCTGCGAGCGCACCAGGTGGTGCAGATAGGCGCGCGAATAGTCGCGTGCCGCCGGGCAGTCGCTCTCCTCGTCCAGCGGACGCGGATCGTCGGCGTGACGGGCGTTGCGCAGGTTGACCTTGCCGCGGCGCGTATAGGCGAGGCCATGGCGGCCGGCGCGGGTCGGCATCACGCAGTCGAACATGTCGATGCCGCGCGCCACCGATTTCAAGATGTCGTCCGGCGTGCCGACGCCCATCAGATAGCGCGGCCTGTCGGCCGGCAGTTCCGGACAGGTGATGTCGAGCATCTCCAGCATGACCGCCTGCGGCTCGCCAACGGCCAGTCCGCCGACGGCATAGCCTTTCAGATCCATGGCCTTCAGCGCCTGGGCGGAACGCACGCGCATGGCCGCGCTGTCGCCGCCCTGGACGATGCCGAACATCGCCTTGCCGGGCTGGTCGCCGAAGGCCGTCTTGCAGCGCTCGGCCCAGCGCAGCGACAATTCCATGGCGCGCTCGATCTCCTTCGGCTTGGCCGGCAGCGCCACGCATTCGTCGAGCTGCATCTGGATGTCGGAATCGAGCAGGCCCTGGATTTCGATCGACCGCTCCGGCGACATCTCGTAGGGCGCGCCGTCTATATGCGAGCGGAAGGTGACGCCCTTCTCCGAGAGTTTTCGCAGCTTCGACAGCGACATCACCTGGAAGCCGCCGCTGTCGGTCAGGATAGGGTATGGCCAACGCGCGAATTCATGCAGGCCGCCGAGCTTCGCGACGCGCTCGGCGCCCGGCCTCAGCATCAGATGATAGGTGTTGCCGAGGATGATGTCGGCGCCGACCCCGCGCACCTGGTCCATATACATGGCCTTGACGGTGCCGCCGGTGCCGACCGGCATGAAGGCCGGCGTGCGGATCTCGCCGCGCGGCATCGAAATCGCGCCGCGCCGCGCCTTGCCGTCGGTGGCAAGCAGCTTGAAGGAGAACGTCTCAGTCATTGAATTCCTTGTCGTGCACCGGCGCGCCGGGTGCCTGCTCGTCGAGCGATTGCCGGTAGCGGATGCAGCCGCGCATGAACTTTTCCCAGGGCGGCACCGCGATCGCCGGTTCGGTCTTTTCCGGCAGCAGGGCCCAGAGATCGGGGTGATGCCAGCAAAGGTCGTGGCCGGTGGCGTCGCGATGGGCGCGAATGCCGGCGCGCAGCTTTTTCACCTCCGCGATCAAAGCGTCGCGGTCCATTCCGTCGAGGTCATCGTCCATCGCTCGTCTCCGCCCGGTAAAGCAGGCTTGCGTCTCCGTAGGAGTAGAATCTGTAGCTGCCGTCGATGGCATGCGCATAGGCAGCACGCATCGTCTCCAGTCCGCTGAAGGCCGAAACCAGCATGAACAGGGTCGAGCGCGGCAGATGGAAATTGGTCATCAGGAGGTCGGCCGTGCGAAAGCGGTAGCCGGGTGTGATGAAGATATCGGTTGGGCCCGACCAGGCGGCGAGCCTGCCGTCCGGCGTGGCCGCACTCTCCAGCAGGCGCAGCGAAGTCGTGCCGACGGCGATGATCCGCCCTCCCCGCGCCTTGGCCTCGTTGAGTGCCTGAGCGGTCTCGGCGCTGACCGAGCCGGTTTCGGCGTGCATCTTGTGGTCGGCAGTGTCGTCCGCCTTGACCGGCAGGAAGGTGCCGGCGCCGACATGCAGGGTTACGAAGCGGCGCTCGATGCCTTTTGCGTCCAGTGCGGCGAACAGCTCCGGCGTGAAATGCAGCCCGGCGGTGGGCGCGGCGACGGCACCCTCCTCCCTGGCGTATATGGTCTGGTAGTCGCGGCGGTCGCGCTCGTCGTCGTCGCGCTTGGAGGCGATGTAGGGCGGCAAAGGGATGTGGCCGACCGCATGCAGCGCCTCGTCGAGGAACGGACCGGACAAGTCGAAGCCAAGCAGCACCTCGCCAGCCTCGCCCTTCTCGATCACCGTGGCGTCGAGCCGGCCGAGAAAGCAGGAATTGGCGTCATGGCCAAAATGGATGCGGTCGCCCGCGGCGATGCGCTTGCCCGGCCGCATGAAGGCCTGCCAGCGGTCCGGCGCCACACGCATATGCAGCGTGGCCTCGACTTGCGCCTGTGCCTCGCCGCGCCTGCGGATGCCCTTGAGCTGCGCCGGAATGACCTTGGTGTCGTTGAAGACGAGAACGTCGCCTTGCTTGAGCAGCGACGGCAGGTCACGCACCGTGCGGTCGGACAGGCCTTCGCCCGGCCTGACGACCAACATCCTGGCGCTGTCGCGCGGTTCGGCCGGACGCAGCGCGATACGCGCTTCCGGCAGGTCGAAGTCGAAGAGGTCGACGCGCATCAGTAGAGCCGGATGAGCAGCGCTCCGGCGAGCAGCAACACGGCGCCGGCAATGCGCCCGAGCGAGATCTCGCGCACCGCGACGCCAAGGAAGCCGGCGCGGTCGATGAGCATGCCGGCGAGCAGTTGGCCCGCGACCAGGAACGCCATCAGCGCCGCCGCGCCGATGCGTGGCGTCAGTATCGTGGAGAGCGTGACGTAGAAGCCGCCAAGCATGCCGCCAGCGATGAACAGCCAGGGGGCCGGCGCCTTCCAGTCGAGCGAAATGCCTTCCAGCCGCACAACTGCGAACGCGATGATGCCGAGCACAACCGCGCCCGACAGGAACGAAAACGCAGCCGCGGCGACCGGGAGACCCAGGCCGCGCGCCAGCTGCGAATTGATCGGCGCCTGAATGGCGATGAAGGCGCCGGACAGGATGCCAAGCAGCGACCAGACGGCGCCCATCATCGTCGTTTCGCCTTACTTGACGTCAGCCGCGACCTTCAGCGACACGATCTTGTCGGGATCCTGCACCGGCTCGCCGCGCTTGATCTTGTCGACATTGTCCATGCCTTCGATCACCTGGCCCCAGACCGTGTACTGGCGGTTGAGGAAGGCGGCATCGTCGAAGCAGATGAAGAACTGCGAGTTGGCCGAATTCGGGTTCTGGGCGCGGGCCATCGAGCAGGTGCCGCGACCGTGGTTGGCGTTGGAGAATTCGGCCTTCAGGTCGGGCTTGTCCGAGCCGCCCATGCCCGCGCGCGACGGCGCGAATGTGGGCTTCGAGGAGTTGCCGAACTTGACGTCGCCGGTCTGCGCCATGAAGCCGTCGATGACGCGGTGGAAGACCACGCCGTCATAGGCGCCCTCGCGGGCGAGTTCCTTGATGCGCGCGACATGGCCAGGCGCCAGGTCGGGGAGCATTTCGATGACGACCTTGCCTTTGGTCGTCTCCATGATGAGCGCGTTCTCGCGGTCCTTGATCTCAGCCATGTCAGATATCCTTTTGAGAAAACAGATTTATTTGTCGGCGGCGATGCGCACTTTGATCATGCGGTCGGGGTCGGTGACCGTGCCGTTGTCTGCCTCGTCGCCCTTCTTGATGTTGTCGACCAGCTCCATGCCGCTGACGACATTGCCGACGATGGTGTACTGGCCATCCAGCGACGACGCCGGCGCGAACATGATGAAGAACTGGGAATTCGCCGAATTCGGATCCTGCGAACGGGCCATGCCGACGACGCCACGCTTGTAGTGCTCGGCCTGCGAGAATTCGGCCGGCAGGTCGGGCAGGTCGGAGCCGCCGGTGCCGACGGCCTCGGGGTTGAAGCCCTTCTTCATGTTGCCGAACTTGACGTCGCCGGTCTGCGCCATGAAACCGTCGATGACACGATGGAAGGCTACGTTGTCATAGGCGCCCTCGCGCACCAGCTTCTTGATCTGCGCAACGTGCTTGGGCGCGAGATCGGGACGCAGCGCAACCGTCACGTCGCCATCCTTCAGCGTGATGATCATGGTGTTTTCCGGATCGGCGGCGAAGGCCGAGATCGAGGCGGTCACGAGACCGGCCAGCACGACAAGGAACGTAGCGAGCTTCTTCAGCTGCATGGTATTTCTCCGAAAGATTATTTCGCGAATTTGGCGGTGAGCGCGCCGGCAACGGCCGCCGGCACGAAGGGGCGGATGTCGCCTCCCATCGATGCTATCTGGCGGACAAGTGTGGCGGTAATGGTTCTGACCGACGGGCTGGCAGGCAGAAAAACCGTCTGCAGTTCCGGCGCCATGGTCTCGTTCATGCCGGCCATCTGCATCTCGTAGTCGAGGTCGGTACCGTCGCGCAGGCCTCGGATCATGATCGAGGCGCCTTCTCGCCTCGCTGCGTCGATGACCAGCCCGTCGAAGGCGACGACCTTGATGCGGGCGCTATCGCTGCCGAACTCGGCCTTGGTGGCAAGCTCGATCAGCTTGACCCGTTCCTCGAAGGAGAACAGCGGCTTCTTGCCGGGATGGATGCCGATCGCCGCATAGACGATGTCGGCCACGGCGAGCGAAGCCTTTAGCACGTCGAGATGGCCGTTGGTCAGCGGGTCGAAGGAGCCGGCGTAAAGGGCGATGCGTTCGGTCATGGCAGGCTTCTAGCGGGCGCGCGGACGGAAGGCAAATCCGATTGATCAGACATGCGTGAACCTTTTCGCAGACATGAACGACAGATGAATGCGACGATCATGAACGTTTCACGCAGCGTTCACTAGGTTGCCGCTTCAGGAGATGAAACCAAAGTCCCATCTATCCGTTGTTAGGCGCAGGAGAACACGCACATGCTGATCTACATGCTTGCCACCGCAATGACAGTCGCCATGCTGATCGCCACCGCATTCGGGCTGCATCAGGAAGCCGTGCGCGTTCGAGCCAAGACGAACACGCGGCGGTTCGAGGTCCGTAGGCCCCATCGCCACTACTGAATTCGATCCCGCCTGATTTGAGGATAGTTTCGATTGCGCCGGCCCGCGGGCCGGCGTTGCAGTTTCCTAACGACTATTCGGGGGTATCCGAAGCGTCGTCCGTGGCCTCAGCCTCGCCTTCGACGCTCTCTTCCTCATCCGATTGCGGTTCCGAAATCCGCTCGACCGAAACCACCTTCTCGCCTTCGGCCGTGTTGAAGATGGTGACGCCCTTGGTGGCGCGGCTGGCGAAACGGATGCCGTTGACCGGGACGCGGATGACCGTGCCGCCGTCCGAAACCAGCATGATCTGGTCGTCATTGCCAACCGGGAAGGTCGCCACGAGACGACCGATCTCGGCTGTCTTCGACACGTCGGTGGCGCGGATGCCCTTGCCGCCGCGTCCCGTCAGGCGGAAGTCGTAGGACGAGGACCGCTTGCCGTAGCCATATTCCGTGACCGTCAGCACGAGGCGCTCATGCTCCTTGAGGAATTCGTAGCGTTCGTCGGACAGCTCCGCCTCCTCGCCGATCTCCTCATTGGTCAGGGCGATCTCTTCCTCTTCGCCGGCAACACCGGCAGCAAGCCGCCGCTCGGCAGCCGCGCGCTTCAAATAGGCGGCGCGCTCGGCGGGCGAAGCGTCGACGTTCTCGATCACCGACATGGAGATGACGCGATCGGTCTCGGCCATGGCGATGCCGCGCACGCCAACGGAGTTGCGGCTCTGGAAGACGCGCACGTCGCTGACCGGGAAGCGGATGCACTGGCCCGAGTTCGCCGTCAGCAGCACATCGTCATCGTCGGTGCAGGTCTCGACGCCGAGGATCTCGTCGCCCTCCTCCTCCAGCTTCATGGCGATCTTGCCGTTGCGGTTGACCTGGACGAAGTCGGACAACTTGTTGCGGCGCACGGTGCCGCGCGTGGTGGCGAACATCACGTCGAGCTCGCCCCAGCTTGCCTCGTCCTCGGGCAGCGGCATGATGGTGGTGATGCGCTCGCCCTGCTCCAGCGGCAGCATGTTGATCAGCGCCTTGCCGCGCGACTGCGGGTTGCCGATCGGCAGGCGCCACACCTTCTCCTTGTAGACGATACCGCGCGAGGAGAAGAACAGCACCGGCGCGTGCGTGTTGGCGACGAACAGGCGGGTGACGAAATCCTCTTCCTTGGTCGACATGCCGGAGCGGCCCTTGCCGCCGCGGCGCTGCGCCCGGTAGAGCGAGAGCGGCACGCGCTTGATGTAGCCGGAATGGCTGACGGTGACGACCATGTCCTCGCGCTGGATCAGGTCCTCGTCTTCCATGTCCGCCCCGCCGTCGGACAGCTCGGTGCGGCGCGGCGTGCCGAACTCGTCGCGGACCGCGATGAGCTCGTCCTTGACGATCTGCTGGATGCGCGCGCGTGACGACAAAATGTCAAGATAATCAACGATCTCGGCGCCGATCTTGTTCAACTCGTCGGCGATCTCGTCGCGGCCGAGCGCGGTCAGGCGCTGCAGGCGCAACTCGAGGATGGCGCGAGCCTGCTCTTCCGACAGATTGTAGGTGCCGTCCTCATTGATGCGGTGGCGCGGATCGTCGATCAGCTTGATCAGCGAAGCGACGTCGTGGGCCGGCCAGCGGCGCTCCATCAACTGCTCGCGCGCCGTCTGCGGATCGGGCGCGGTGCGGATCAGCTTGATCACCTCGTCGATGTTGGCGACCGCGATGGCGAGGCCGACCAGGACGTGGGCCCTCTCGCGCGCCTTGCGCAAAAGGTACTTCGTGCGCCGGCTGATCACCTCCTCGCGGAAGCCGACGAACGCCTTCAGCATGTCGATCAGCGTCATCACTTCCGGCTTGCCGCCGTTCAGCGCCACCATGTTGGCGCCGAAGGAGGTCTGCAGCGGGGTGAAGCGGTAGAGCTGGTTGAGGATGACGTCGGCGACGGCGTCGCGCTTCAGTTCGACGACGACGCGATAGCCCTGGCGGTCGCTCTCGTCGCGAATGTCGGAAATGCCCTCGATACGCTTGTCGCGCACCAGTTCGGCCATCTTCTCGATCATCGAGGACTTGTTCACCTGATAGGGAATCTCGGTGATGATGATCGATTCACGGTCGTTGCCGCGCGCCTCGATGTTGACGCGGCCGCGCATGACGATGGAGCCACGGCCGGTCGAATAGGCGCTGTAGATGCCCGAGCGGCCAAGCACGATGCCGCCGGTCGGGAAATCCGGACCGGGCACGATCTCCATCAGCGTCGGCAGGTCGATTGCCGGGTTATCGATGAGGGCGATGGCGCCGTTGCAGACTTCGCCGAGATTGTGCGGCGGGATGTTGGTGGCCATGCCGACGGCGATGCCGCCGGAGCCATTGACCAGCAGGTTCGGAAAGCGGGCCGGCAGCACCTTCGGCTCGCTGCCCGACGCATCGTAGGTGTCCTGGAAGTCGACGGTTTCCTTGTCGATGTCTTCCAGCAATTCATGCGCGACCTTGGTCAGCCGCGACTCGGTGTAGCGCATCGCCGCCGGCGGATCGCCGTCGATGGAGCCGAAATTGCCCTGCCCGTCGATCAGCGGCACGCGCAGCGACCAGTCCTGTGCCATGCGCACCAGGGCGTCATAGATCGAGGCGTCGCCATGCGGATGGTACTTACCCATCACGTCGGCGACCGGGCGCGCCGATTTCACATATTTGCGGTTCCAGTGGTAGCCGCTCTCATGCGAAGCGTAGAGGATGCGGCGATGCACCGGCTTCAGCCCGTCGCGCACGTCGGGCAGCGCACGGCTGACGATCACGCTCATGGCGTAATCGAGATAGGAGCGCTGCATCTCCTCGATGATTGAAATCGGCTCGATGCCGGTCGGGCCGCCGTCGGCGCCGCGCGGTGTCTTCTGGTCGGTCAAATCAGGTCACAATCCAGTCGGGAATCACTCGCTGCTTATATAGGAAGCGCCGCCGAAACTCCAATCTCCACGACACTTTTCCAGAGACAATTTCAGTGGTAATTTCAAAAGGATACCGCTGATTGCGACGATATGGCCAAGGTGGGTTTCGCGGCCGTGGGATTAAGTTTGCCACCGATCGGCATTCTCGAGGAAGAGCCGCGAGCGCTATGAACTGGACCCCGTGGCTGCCCCTGCGAGCACTGAGCGGGTTGACGCGCGACGACCTCAATGGCGACCTCGCCGCCGGCGTCACGCTGGCCGCGATCGCCATTCCCGAACAGATGGCGACGGCGCGCCTTGGCGGCTTCGCGCCCGAGATCGGCTTCTTCGCCTTCGTCGCCGGATCGGTGGCCTTCGCGCTGTTCGGCGCCAACCGCCAGCTCTCGGTCGGCGCGGATTCGACCATCACGCCGCTGTTTGTCGGCGGTTTGGCGCTGGCTGCGTCCTCGGGCTCGTCGCATTATCCGGCGCTGGCGGCGATGCTGGCGCTAATGGTCGGGCTGCTGGTCGGCTTGAGCGGCGTCTTTCGCCTCGGCTGGATCGCGGACCTTCTGTCCGTGCCGGTCACGACGGGCTTCCTGGCCGGCATTTCCATCCACATCATCGTCTCGCAGCTACCCGGCCTGCTTGACCTGCCGCCCGAAAGCGGCGAGACGCTGCGGCGGGTGGGCGAGATCGCCGCCAACATCCACCTCACCAACCCATGGAGCCTGTCGCTTGGCGCCGGCGTGTTGGTGATCGTGCTCGTCGCCGAGCGCATCAGCGCCCGAATTCCCGGCGCGTTGATCGGCATGATGCTGGCGACGCTTGCCGTCATCGTCTTCCAGCTCAGGGATCGTGGCGTCGAGGTGCTTGGCGCCCTGCCGAACGGGCTGCCGATGCCTGGCTTGCCGCTTGTCGATTTCAAGGACGCGCAGGCACTTGTCCCGCTCGCACTGCTGATCGCCATCGTCGTGATGGTGCAGACGGCGGCAACCAGTCGCTCCTTTGCGCCACGGGACGGCGAAGCACCTGATATCAATCGCGATTTCGTCGGCGTCGGCGCCGGCAGCCTCGTTTCCGGCCTGTTCGGCGCCTTCGCCGTCAATTCCAGCCCGCCGCGCACGGCGATCGTTGCCCAGACCGGGGGGCGCTCGCAACTGACGGGCCTGATCGCCGCGGCGATCGTGCTGGTGCTCGGCGCCATCGGCGGCGGCCTGCTCGCCAATGTTCCGCAGGCAGCGCTTGCAGGCGTGCTGCTGTTTGTGGGGCAGCGCATCTTCCGCTGGCGGGTGTTTGCAGATGTCTACCGGCAGGCCCCGGTCGAATTCGGGCTGATCCTCGTCACAATGGTAGCGATGGTCGCGCTGCCGATCGAGACCGGCGTCTCGATCGGCGTCGGCCTCTCGCTGCTGCACGGCATCTGGAGCGCAACGCGCACGCACCCGATCGAATTGGCGCAGGTGCCCGGCACGTCCGTCTGGTGGCCGCCCACGAATTCCGGCACAGGCGAACAGATCTCTACGGTGCTGGTGGCGGCATTCCAGGCGCCGCTCTCCTTCGTCAACGCCGACCTCTTCAAGCGGGGCCTGATCGACCTGATCGACGCCAAGGGCGAAAGCGTGAAACTGGTCGTGCTCGAAGCCAGCAACATCGTCGAGATCGACTACACCGCGGCCCAGGCGCTGATCGACATCATCCGCCATTGCCGCGACAAAGGGGCGGTGTTCGCAATAGCTCGGATGGAGTCTTTGCGGGCGCAGGCCGCGCTGGCGCGTTTCGGCATCGCTGAGATGGTCGGCCCGCAGCGGATCTTCCACAGCGTCGACGCCGCGATCAAGGCGCTGGCCCCGCAGCAGCAACAGGACAAGATCACATGAGAAGCCCGCGCGAACCCTTGTTGACCCCGGTCGCGGTGAAGGAGCTGCGGCCAACACAGATGACCGTCGGAATGCGCGAGGTCGGCATAAAACGACAGATGATCCGTCAGCAGAACGCCAGCGAGACCGGCACTTTCCTCGGCCGCCACATGGTGCCGGTGGTGCTCGGCCCGAAGAGGCGCAACTATGTCGTCGATCATCATCACCTTGCCCGGGCGCTGCTCGAGGAAGGCGTCGAGGACGTACTGGTGACGGTGACCAGCGACCTCTCGGACCTCGACAAGGAGGCTTTCCTCACCGTGCTCGACAATCGCGGCTGGATGCATCCATTCGACGCGAACGGCAAGCGCCAGACCTATGATGCCATTCCGAAAAACATGGCCGATCTGGTCGACGACCCTTACCGGAGCCTCGCCGGCGAGCTGCGCCGCCAGGGCGGCTTCGCCAAGGACACCACGCCGTTCAGCGAATTCCTGTGGGCGGATTTCCTGCGCCGGCGCATCGACCGGGCCTCGGTGGCGAAGAACTTCGGCAAGGCGATGAAGGCTGCGCTCTCCCTGGCCAGGCGCAAGGAAGCGGACTATCTGCCCGGCTGGTGCGGACCAACCACTGACTGACGTCTGTTGGGCAGCGAAATATGCCGTCAGCGCGCCGCCACCCGGCGTGCGCGATAGACGCCGGGCGTTTCTCCCATCTCGCGCCGGAAGCGGCGGTTGAAGGTCGAGAGGTCGTTGAAGCCGGCGTCGAAGGCGATCGTCGAGATCGCCACTTCGCAGGTCCTCAGCCGCACCGCCGCCCTGTGCAGCCTGGTTTTGAGCAGGAACTGGTAGGGCGTCATGCCGGCGACACGCCGAAAGGTGCGAAGGAAATGATAGGGGCTGGTCGCGGCTTCACCGGCGAGATCGGCGAGCGAGAGCGGTCGGTCGGCATCAAGCTCGATCAGCCGCACCGCTTCGGCGACGCGCTTCTGGTCGCGGCGGCTTGGCGCGCGGCCGGGATGGCCGGCGTCCGCGTTCGCCCTGACCGCCGCGCCGGCCATGCGCAGGCCGAGTTCCTCGAATGCGTCGGCGTCGCCGGTTTCCCGCGCGGCCTCCGCTTCCGCCAGCACCGGCGCAAGCGCCGGCAAGGGTGGCAGGCGGGGGCCGTCGAAGCCAAGCCGTTTCGCGCCGGGCACATCGGCGACAATGCGCTCCATATATGCTGGCGAAAAATGGAAGGAGAGGCAGCGGTCGCCGGCGCCATGCTCATGCCCGCATTCATAGCAGGTGCCCGGATTGCCGAGCAGGATCGCGCCGGGCGCCAGCATCGCCGTGCCCTCACGCGTCCGGTAGCGGAAGGTGCCCTGGGTGACCGCGGCAACGCAGAAGCTGCGATGCTCTTCCTCGAACGGGCTGTCGCCAACACCGGCGGTGCATACCACGTCCGACACCTGCCAGCCCTGGCCCGAGGCGACATTTTTCGCGCGCGTCGTCATGACGGGAAAGATAGCAATTTTCCCCAAGCGCTGAACCCAGTCCTGCCTCTATTGGTCGTGCTCTCCTGACAAACGAGGCAGCAGTCATGATCGATTCCTTCACTGAAGCCCTGCACAGTGGCGGCCCAAACCTCGGCCTTGCCGAAAAGCTGGAGCTCTATGGCCGCTTTGTCGGCGCCTGGACATTCGATGCCGCGCGTCACCTCGAGGACGGCACGGTTCTTACCGGGCGGGGCGAGGTGCATTTCGGCTGGGTTCTGGAAGGCAAGGCGATCCAGGACGTCTGGATCCTGCCCGCGCGGGATGTTGGCCCTTCGCCCTCCCTCGGTCCATGGACCTTCTACGGCACGACCTTGCGTGTCTACGATCCCGGCGTCGACGCCTGGCACATCTTCTGGAGCGACCCGCGCAACCAGTATTTCAGCCGCCAACTCGGTCGCGCCGAGGGCGATGCGATCGTCCAGCAAGGCATCGACGGCACCGGCTCCTCGGTGCGCTGGAGTTTTTCGCGGATCACCGCAGACTCCTTTCGCTGGCTCGGCGAGCGCTCGCATGACTGCGGCGCCACCTGGCGGCTCGAGGTCGAATTCCTGGCCCGCCGCACGACTCAACGCTGATCGGCCAACCAATTGCAAAAACGGAGAAAACGATGCTTGACCACGTCTCGCTCGGCGTTCGCGATGCCAATGCCTCCAAGCGCTTCTACGATGCCGCCCTGCAACCGCTCGGCTATAGCTGCCTCAGCCAGTCGCCCGGCTCGCTCGGCTATGGCGCCGATGCCGTGGCGCTCTGGGTGAACGAAGCCACGCGGCCGGTGCCGGCGGACACGGAATCCGGCCTGCATTTCTGCTTCGCCGCGCCGACGCGAAAGAGCGTCGATGCCTTTCATGCCGGCGCCTTGCGTGAGGGCGGCCGCGACAATGGCGCGCCTGGCCTGCGCGCCGGCTATGGCGAAAACTACTACGCCGCTTTCGTCATCGACCCGGACGGCTATCGCATCGAGGCCTATTGCGGCGCGGCCGGCTAGGCGCGTCGCCGGAGGTCATCTTGCGAAACATCCTCTGCCAGTTTCCTCCGCTCCTGCTTTGCTCTACCAATGCCAGGGTTGGAGAAAAGCGAGGTCGGGCATCGCCCGGCGGAGGGGACCAGAGATGCCGAGCTTCGACAGCCTGTTCAACGCCTTCGTCACCATACTGGTGACCATCGACCCGCCGGGGCTGGCGCCGCTCTTCCTCGCCGTGACGCGCGGCATGAACCGCGAGGAGCGCCAGCAGGTTTCGGTGCGCGCCTCGGTGATCGGCTTCCTGGTGATGGCGCTGTTCGCGATCGCCGGCGCCTCGATCCTGTCGGTGTTCGGCATCACGCTGCCGGCCTTCCGCGTTGCCGGCGGGTTCCTGCTCTTCTTCATCGCCTTCGAAATGGTGTTCGAGCGCAGGCAGGACCGCAAGGAGAAGATCGGCGATGTCGCCATCACCAAGGACATGATCCACAACATCGCCGCCTTCCCGTTGGCGATCCCGCTGATTGCCGGTCCCGGCGCGATCTCGGCGACGGTGCTGCTGTCGGGCTCGTTCCAGGGATTTGGCGCGCAGGCGGCCCTGGTCGGCATCATCTTCCTTTGCCTCGCCATCACCTATCTGGTTTTCGTGCTGGCCGAGCGCATCGACCGCATCCTCGGCCAGACCGGCCGCTCGATCCTGACCCGGCTGCTCGGCGTCATCCTGGCGGCGCTGGCGGTGCAGTTTGTCGCGGACGGGATCAAGGCGCTGATGGCCGCCTAGGCATTAGCGGGCGCTATTTTCCCGCCGTATCGACGACCTCGAAATCGTGGGTAACGGTGGCGGTCTTGGCCATCATCGCGGTGGCGGAGCAATACTTTTCGATCGACAGGTCGATCGCGCGCCTGACCTTGTCGCGCGAGAGCGCGCGGCCCTTGACGATGAAATGCATGTGGATGCGGGTGAAGACCCTGGGCTCCTTCTCGGCCCGGTCGGCATCGAGCTCGACGACGCAGTCCTCGATCGCCTCGCGGCCTTTCTCGAGGATATGGACGACGTCATAGGCCGAGCAGCCGCCGGTGCCGATCAGCACCATCTCCATCGGGCTCGGCCCCGGCGTCGGCCCTTCAGGTCCGTGCGCCGTGCCCAGCACGACCTTATGACCGCTGCCGGATTCGCCGACGAAGGTGCGCTCCTCGACCCATTTGACGCGTGCTTTCATCGATACGCCCTTCCACGACAGTGCGGCGACCGTCCGTGTCGCCCGAATTGTCCGCCTACTGCCCGAACACCACCGTATGCATGATCCGACCCGGCAGCAGCGTGAAGATGCCCGCGCCGATCAGCGCGAAGACATAGAGCGCGATCATAACCTTGCGATGATTGACGACGCGGTGGTTGCGCGCGTGCCAGACCGCCAGCGGCACGGTGACCAGCACCAGGATCGACAGGAGGTGGATCGGGCTGAAGCGGCCGAAAAGCCGGATCTGCTGGATCCAGAAACTCGAGACGGCGATGACCAGCATCAGCGCCACCCAGATATAGCCGACCACCCGGTGGCGTGTCGTGCCTTTGGGCAGAGCCAGTTGCGTGGCGCCTGTGACCAGTGCCGTGAAAGCGGCAAAGGCATGCCAGGGGATGGGCGCGGGCGCTGCAAACAGCGGGCCAAGCGACATTGCCTACCCCTGGCTCCTCAAGCTCTCAGAACGGAATTTCGTCGTCCAGCTCGCGCGACGCACCGCCACCACCGCCACTCCGGGCGCCGCCGCCACCACCGCCGCGGCTGAAGCTTTCGTTCGGGCCGGACTGGCCAAAATCGGAGCCACGGCTGTTGCCGCCGCCGGCGTAGCTGCCGACCTGGCCGCCGCCCTCGCCGCGCGCGTCGAGCATCTGCAACTCGCCGCGGAATTTTTGCAGCACGACCTCGGTCGTGTAGCGGTCATTGCCGGTCTGGTCCTGCCATTTGCGCGTCTGCAACTGGCCTTCGATATAGACCTTCATGCCCTTCTTCAGGTACTGCTCGGCCACCTTGGCGATCTGGTCGTTGAAGATGACCACATTGTGCCACTCGGTCTTTTCCTTGCGCTCGCCGGAATTCTTGTCGCGCCAGCTTTCCGAGGTGGCGATGCGAATGTTGACGACCGGCTCGCCCGAGTTCAGGCGGCGGATTTCCGGGTCCGCCCCGAGATTGCCGACCAGAATGACCTTGTTGACGCTACCCGCCATCGTACTTCTCCGCGCTCATCCAAATTTTTGACGCCGCACCTTACAGCTTGCGGGCAGCCGCCGCCCGCCGTGACTGGCTTTTCCCACAAGGTTTTTGTTCCCTGTTCGTTCTAGAATGCGGGCGATGCGCTGTCAATGGTTGTCAGCAGCATGTAGTGTTTCGCCCCGGAATTTCCACGACATCGGGGGCAACAAGGTGAGGCCGATTGCACATGAAGACCAGCTGCGCGAGCAATGGCGAGCGGGCGTCGAGACACGCATGCACGTCTCGGCCAGCAACGGCGCGGCGCAGCTTTGCATATTCGAACAGTGGGTCGAGCCGGCGGTCGGCGCTCCGACGCATTGGCATTCGGTCGAGGAGGTGCTCACGGTCCTCGCCGGCAAGGCCGAGATGTGGATCGACGACGAGCACAGCGTGCTCACCCGGGGACAGTCTCTCCTCATTCCAGCGCACAGGAAGCATGGCTTCCGTAACATCGGCGACGAACCGCTTCACATCCATGCGGTGCTGGCCTCGCCGATCTTCGAGGCGACCTTCGACGGACCGGCCGGGCTGGTGCGGCGCTGGCTTGCGGCAGGTTCGTAAACAGCGCTTGCCAAATCAATAAGTATCGACTTATGCTTCTGCCATGATCGAGGCAGAGATTTTCCGCGCGCTGGCCGACCCGACACGCCGCGCCGTCTATGAGCGGCTCGTCGCCGGCGAGATGACCGTGTCGGAGCTGCGCACCGGCATGACGGTGTCGCAGCCGGCGGTCTCGCAGCATCTGGCGGTGCTGCGCGGCGCAGGCCTGGTGGTCGAGCGGCGCGCCGGCCGCAATGCCTACTATCGCGCCGCGCCTGAAGGGCTCGAGCCGCTGCTCGGCTGGATCGAGCGCTACCGCGCGTTCTGGCCGGAACGCCTCGAGAGACTGAAGACAGTTCTGAAGGGAATGGACCAATGACGGCAATCGAACGTCCTCCTGCCGAAGCGTCGCTCAACTTCGAATGCGAGCTTGCCGATCCGCCGGAGAAGGTCTGGCGCGCGCTGACCGAACCGGAATTGCTGGCGGCGTGGATGATGATGCCGAACGACATCACGCCCGAAGTGGGCAGCCGTTTCGCCTTTGACCGGTCGGAGGCGCCGATCGAGTGCGAAATCCTCGAAGCCGAGCCCGGCAGGCTGCTGCGCTATTCCTGGCGCGAGCGGCGTGACGGCGGCCGGGACGAACGGCTCGACAATCCGTTGGACAGCATCGTCACGTTCACGCTCGCCCGCACGGTTTCCGGCGGCACCCATCTGCGCATCGTCCATGACAGCTTTGCGCGCATGCCGGCCGTCGCCATGGCCGGCGCCGGTTGTCGGCTCGCCTTTGGCGCGGGTAGCGCGAAACGGGCGATCGCGGCGAATGCACCGCTGTTGCGGCGCGCGGCCTGAGCAAGGGAGAGACCGAAATGAGCGGGCTTGCCAATCTGGTGCCGATGGTGATCGAGCAATCGAGCCGCGGCGAACGCGCCTTCGACATCTTCTCGCGGCTGCTGCGCGAGCGCATCATCTTCATCAACGGAGAGATCAATGACGGTGTCTCGGCATTGGTCTGCGCGCAGCTTCTGTCGCTCGAATCCGACCATCCCGACAAGGAGATCTCGCTCTACATCAACTCGCCGGGCGGCGTGGTGACCAGCGGTTTCGCCATCTACGACACGATGCAATACATCTCCTGCCCGGTGTCGACCGTCTGCATGGGCTTTGCCGCCTCGATGGCCTCCTTCCTGCTGATGGCCGGTACGCCTGGCCGGCGCATCGCGCTGCCCAACTCCAGCATCGTCCTGCACCAGCCGCTGGGCGGCTTCCAGGGCCAGGCTTCCGATATCCAGCGTCACGCCGAAGGCATCATGCGCACCAAGCGGCGCATGACCGAGCTCTATGCGCATCATTGCGGCCGCACCTACGAGGAGGTCGAACGCACGCTCGACCGCGACTACTTCATGACCGCCGAGGAGGCGAAGAACTGGGGCCTCGTCGATCATGTCTACGACACCCGCAAGAAGGCGGCATGAGGCCGGCTTGGCTAACGCTCGGCAATTTGATCGCGAGCGGTCTGGCACAGCCTGCTCGCCGATCCTATAGTGCGGCAATGACCGACAAACGTTCGTCCAGGCACCTTCTTGCCGCCGCTACGGCCGCCGTGATTCTTGCTGCCGGATGCATGCTCGCGGGCGCCGCCTTCGCCGATGACAGTTCGACACAGAAAGGCACGCTGCCCGGCGTGAGCAGCGACTATCGCATCGCCAAGCCCGCCCCGCAGCCCGAGCCCGACGATGCGCTGCCCGCCGGCGGCAACGGCCAGTTCAAGATCGGCGACACCGATGTCAGGATTTCAGGCAGCATAACCATCGACATGGCGACGGGCGGGATCAGGCCGCCGAGCCACTAGCGGGTTGCCGTCTGAGCCTCCGCGCTTCCCACGCAGACAATTGCTGATTTCCGATGGATTTGTGCTTTCCGACGGAATTGGGCGAAGCGCTGGCTGCTTGCCCAAACGAACAGCCCCGCCGTTGCTTCCGCAAAACGGACGGGGCTTTTTCTGGATTTAAAATCCAAACTTGCCGGGAGTGTACTGCCGGCGTTTGATTTCGGATGCATCGCGGCATTCAGCCGACGATCCGACTATTGTCTCTGATTGTGAGGATTCGACAGGTCACGGTTTGTCGGGCTGACGCTCACGCCTGCCCTGGCACTTATGCCCGCCGCGGCTCCATCATCGTGTGGAGCCTCAAGGGACTGTCCGGTGGCGTCATGCTCCGCTCCTGGGTCCGTTGCGACATTGTCGTTCAGAGCGCAAATCGCAAAACCTGCGGCGTCTCGCAGGCCACCTTTGGGTGGCGAGGCCATCGAAAGACGGCCGGCTCCGTTGACCACCGGACACTGCGCCCGTGAGTCGGAGACGTCAACCGTTGAAAAGCCGATTAAGGGAAAATGTGATCTCCGGGAGGTTACGTCCAGGTCAGGTCGAGGCGGGATTTCCACACCGCTTTGTCAGGAGCATGTTCGGCCTTTGTTCTTTCCGCTTGCCCGCTCGCGCGAAAGACGGTTAAACGCTCTGGTCGAGTTTATGTGGTGCGTCTCGACGTGGCGGCGAAAATACCTACATAGGGGATGGCCGGGAAACCCCGCCACTCCAGCAAATTCCAGACCTGAGGCGGCGACCGGCGATGGCCGACCATAAATACCTTTCCATTCGCGGGGCGCGCGAACACAATCTCAAGAACGTCGATCTCGACCTGCCGCGCGACAGCCTGATCGTCATGACCGGCCTGTCGGGCTCCGGCAAGTCGTCGCTCGCCTTCGACACGATCTATGCCGAAGGCCAGCGCCGCTATGTCGAGAGCCTGTCGGCCTATGCCCGGCAATTCCTCGAGATGATGCAGAAGCCGGATGTCGACCAGATCGACGGGCTGTCTCCTGCCATCTCCATTGAGCAGAAGACAACCTCGAAGAATCCGCGCTCGACGGTCGGCACCGTCACCGAGATCTACGACTACATGCGCCTACTGTTCGCGCGCGTCGGCATCCCCTATTCGCCGGCCACCGGCCTGCCGATCGAGAGCCAGACGGTTTCGCAAATGGTCGACCGGGTGCTGGCGCTCGAGGAAGGCACGCGCCTGTTCCTGCTGGCGCCGATCGTACGCGGCCGCAAGGGCGAGTACCGCAAGGAACTGCTGGAGCTGCAGAAGAAGGGTTTTCAGCGCGTCAAGGTCGACGGGGTCTTCTACGAAATCGCCGACGTGCCGGCGCTGGACAAGAAGTACAAGCACGACATCGACGTCGTCGTCGACCGCATCGTCGTGCGCGGCGATCTTGCCACCCGGCTCGCGGATTCCATGGAAACCGCGCTGAAGCTCGCCGAGGGTCTCGCCGTGGCCGAATTCGCCGACCGGCCGCTCGACGCCAGCCTGACCGGCGAGGATTCCGTCAACAAGTCGAAGAACGAGACGCATGAGCGCATCCTGTTCTCGGAAAAGTTCGCCTGTCCGGTGTCCGGCTTCACCATTCCGGAGATCGAGCCCAGGCTGTTCTCCTTCAACAATCCGTTCGGCGCCTGCCCGACCTGCGACGGTCTCGGCAGCCAGCGCGCCATCGACGCCAATCTGATCGTCCCCGACGAGAATCTTTCGCTGCGGGACGGCGCCGTCAGCCCGTGGGCGAAGTCGACCTCGCCCTACTACGCGCAGACGCTTGAAGCGCTGGGCAAGGCCTATGGCTTCAAGCTCGGCGACAAGTTCAAGGATCTTTCCGCCGAGGCGCGGGAAGCCATCCTGCACGGCACGGGCGAGCGCGAGATCACCTTCCAGTATGATGACGGCCTGCGCTCCTACAAGACGACCAAGACCTTCGAGGGCGTCATCCCCAATCTCGACCGGCGCTGGAAAGAGACCGAGTCTGCATGGATGCGCGAGGAGATCGAGCGCTTCATGTCGGCCACCCCTTGCCCGGCCTGCAACGGCTACCGGCTGAAGCCCGAAGCGATGGCGGTGAAGATCGCGGGCAAGCACATCGGCGAGGTGACCGAGCAGTCGATCCGCAAGGCCGACCAGTGGTTCACCGACCTGCCGGCGCAGCTCAACGACAAGCAGAACGAGATCGCTGTTCGCGTGCTCAAGGAGATCCGCGAGCGGCTGCGCTTCCTCAACGATGTCGGGCTCGACTATCTGACGCTGTCGCGCAATTCCGGCACGCTGTCGGGCGGCGAGAGCCAGCGCATCCGGCTCGCCTCGCAGATCGGCTCCGGCCTGACCGGCGTGCTCTATGTGCTGGACGAGCCGTCGATCGGTCTGCACCAGCGCGACAATGCGCGCCTGCTCGACACGCTGAGCCACCTGCGCGACATCGGCAACACGGTGATCGTCGTCGAGCATGACGAGGACGCCATCCTGCATGCCGACTATGTCGTCGACATCGGCCCGGCCGCAGGCATCCATGGCGGCGAGATCATCGCGCAAGGCACGCCGCAGCAGATCATGGCGACGCCGGCCTCGATCACCGGCAAATATCTGTCGGGCGAGCTCGAGGTGGCAACGCCGGCGGTGCGCCGCGAAGCGAAGAAGAACCGGCGCATCAAGGTCGTCGGCGCGCGCGGCAACAATCTGAAGAACGTGACGGCGGAGATCCCGCTCGGCACCTTCACCGCCGTCACCGGCGTGTCGGGCGGCGGCAAGTCGACCTTCCTGATCGAGACGCTGTTCAAGGCGGCGTCGCGCCGCATCATGGGCTCGCGCGAGCATCCGGCCGAGCATGACCGCATCGAGGGGCTGGAATTCCTCGACAAGGTCATCGACATCGACCAGTCGCCCATTGGGCGGACCCCGCGCAGCAACCCTGCCACCTATACCGGCGCCTTCACGCCGATCCGCGACTGGTTCGCGGGCCTGCCGGAAGCCAAGGCGCGCGGCTATCAGCCGGGCCGCTTCTCGTTCAACGTCAAGGGCGGCCGCTGCGAGGCCTGCCAGGGCGACGGCGTCATCAAGATCGAGATGCACTTCCTGCCCGACGTCTACGTCACCTGCGATGTCTGCCACGGCAAGCGCTACAACCGCGAAACGCTCGATGTGCTGTTCAAGGGCAAGTCGATCGCCGACGTGCTCGACATGACGGTCGAGGAAGGCGTCGACTTCTTCGCCGCCGTGCCCGGCGTGCGCGACAAGCTGGAGACGCTGAAACAGGTCGGCCTCGGCTACATCCATATCGGCCAGCAGGCGACGACACTGTCCGGCGGCGAGGCGCAGCGGATAAAACTCGCCAAGGAACTGTCGCGCAAGGCGACCGGCAAAACGCTTTATATCCTCGACGAGCCGACCACCGGCCTGCATTTCCACGACGTCGCCAAGCTGCTCGAAGTGCTGCACGAGCTGGTCGACCAGGGCAACACGGTGGTGGTCATCGAGCACAATCTCGAAGTCATCAAGACCGCCGACTGGGTGCTCGATCTCGGTCCCGAAGGCGGCGACGGCGGCGGCGAGCTGGTCGCCTCGGGCACACCGGAAGCGATCGTGCGCGAGAAGCGCAGCTATACCGGGCAGTTCCTCAAGGAGCTGCTGGAGCGGCGGCCTGGGGGCAAGCGCGAAGCGGCGGAATGAGAGCGCAAATCGGTTGGCGCCTGGAGAGCGTTTGAATGGCATTCAGAATGGCGCTTTCCACAGATCTCGCCGCTGTCGCAGCGCTGACGACCGCCGCCTATGCGCCCTATACCACGCTGCTCGGCGCGCCGCCGATCCCGGTCACCGAGGACTATGCCCCACGCATCGAGCGCGGCGAGGTCTGGCTTGTGGAGAATGGCTCTGAGCTTGCCGGGTTGGTCGTGCTCGAACGCCATACCGATCATGTGATGATCTTCAGCGTGGCCGTGGCGCCCGCGTTTCAAGGCAAGAAGCTGGGCATCGCGCTGCTCGACTTCGCCTACGAGCAGACGCGGCTGTGGCGCCTGCCGGAGGTGCGGCTCTACACCAATTCGCGGATGGAGCGGAACATCGCGCTCTATTCGGCCTATGGCTTCCGGGAAACGGGTCGCCGGCCAAATCCATACCGGCCAGGATGGACGGTGGTCGACATGGCCAAGCCGGTCGACAAAGCCGCCTGATCGCATTTTTGAAACTGGGAGGACGACGATGGCCAGCCAAGGAACAATCCGCTCGGGCATGGGCGGCTGGACGTTCGAGCCCTGGGACACATCCTTCTATCCGGACAAGCTGTCCAAGGCGAAGCAACTTCAATACGCCAGCCGGCAGGTGCCGACCATCGAGGTCAACGGCACCTACTATTCCAGCTTCAAGGAGCCGACCTTCGTCAAATGGGCGAGCGAGGCGCCGGACGGTTTCGTCTATTCGCTGAAGGGCAACCGCTTTGTCACCAACCGGCGCGTGCTGGGCGAAGCTGGCGACTCGATGATGCGTTTCCTCGGCTCCGGGGTTGCGGCGCTCGGCGACAAGCTCGGGCCGATCCTGTGGCAGTTCGCGCCGACAAAAAAATTCGATGCGGACGATTTCGAGGCCTTTCTCAAGCTGTTGCCCGAAAAGCAGGATGGCGTGGCGCTGCGCCACGCCGTCGAAGTCCGCCACGACAGTTTCATCGTGCCGGAATTCGCCGCACTTGCCCGCAAATACAAGGCGGCCATCGTCTATGCCGACCATGCCAAATATCCCGGGATAGCCGACGTCACCGGCGATTTCATCTATGCCCGCCTGCAGAGCGGCAGCGACGACAATACCGACTGCTACACGCCGAAAGGGCTTGATGAGTGGGCGGCACGGGTAAAGACCTGGGCGGAAGGCAAGCAGCCGGCCGACCTGGCGCGCGCCGATCCCTCGACCGACGCGCCAGTCAAGCCGCGAGACGTGTTCGCCTACTTCATCACCGAAGGCAAAGTGCGCGCTCCCTTCGGCGCCATGGCGCTGATGAAGCGCGTAATGGCCTGATCCGGCAAAATCTCGGCATCTTCGCGGATATCGTAACGTTATCGATACTTCCTTGCGGCACTAATAAGCCTACGTCAGGTTGCAGTCACCTGGCTCGGCCGCCGGCAAGGACCAGAGCATGCTGCTCGACTACAACTCACTGCTGCTGGCGGTCGGCTTCTCCGCCGCCTGTCTCAGCATGACGTTGTTCGGCACATGGCTGACCGCCCGCTCCGACAAGTTCCTTCTGACCTGGGCCGTCAGCGTGCTGCTGATCGTCGGCGAGGTCTTCGTCTACGACGCCTATATCGAAGCCCCCGGACCCGCCCTCGGCGTTCTAACGCTGGCGCTTCTGCTGCTTGGCTTTTCGGTGATGCTGGGTGCCGCCCATCAGTTCAGGACCGGGCGGTCGCCATTGCCTCGCGTCCTGCTCGGTGCCGGCATTTCGCTCGCCTTGGCGCTGCCGCCCATGGCGTTCGGCTATGACGGGCTGGGTTTCATGCTGGAGAATCTTCTTGCCGGCCTGCTGCTGTTCGCCACGGCGCATGAATACTGGAGGGGGCGCGAGGAGGCGCCCGCCCCGCTGCAGGGCGTTGCCCTGCTCTACTCGCTTACCGCAGCGTCGTTCGTGCTGTGCTCCGCCGTGCTGGCGTGGGGCGGCAAGCTGGTGCTCGGCCATGCGCCGAGCAACTGGGCCGAGGATCTCAGCCTCATCATCGTCATCGCCTCGATGACCGGCATCGGCGGGCTGTCGCTGGCGCTGAACCAGGGGCGGCTGGCGCAGCTTCACCGGCGCAATGCGCTGACCGATCCGCTGACCGGCCTGCTCAACCGGCGCGCGTTGTTCGACCTGCATGGCGATGCGCCGGTCGGCGCCTTCATGGCGGTGGTGGTGTTCGACCTCGACGGCTTCAAGGCAGTCAACGACGAGTTCGGCCATGCCACGGGCGACGCGGTGCTGAAACTATTCGCCGAGGAGCTTGCGGCCAATCTTCAGCCGAACGATGCCGCCGCGCGCCTGGGCGGCGAGGAATTCGCGCTGGTCCTCAAGCGCACCTTGCCGGAAAAGGTGGAGTTCGCCGCCGAACGGATCCGCGCATCTTTCGCGGCGCGCCGCATCGAAACCGAGACGCGCCCGCTGTCCTGCACCGTCAGCGCCGGCTACGCCTTCGGCAGCCAGGACGGCATGAGCTTCGACAAGGTGCTCAGCGCCGCCGACAAGGCGCTCTATGCCGCCAAGCGCAGCGGCCGCAACCGCGTGCTTGCCGCGACGCTGCGGCGCGCGAGCTAGTGCCCGATCTGCGTTCGCTTCAGTGCGCCATCACCTCGTTGTAGGCATCGAGGTCGACGTAGAAAACCTTGGTCATTTCACCGATCAGTTCGTCCGGATCGTAGCCCTGCGATCTCAGGATGTTGATGGCGGTGATGATGTCGACGCGCTCGGTGAGGCGTCGCTTCTGGTAGTCCTCGACAAAACGCTCCATCGCCCTTCCCCTGGCAAGATTCTTTGGACGCATTGACCGACAATCACTGCGGGGAAGCTAGGCTTGCTTGCTTGCGTGGAACTTGCCGGCTGGGCCCGCGCCTTCCCCCTCATTCGCGACTGGTACGGAAAGCGGCCGACTCACCAAGGCCAAGAAAAGACTAGCACGCGGCTTTTGATGCGCCAGAGTTACGGGCGCCGCTGCTGGAGAAATATTGCACTTGCTTTGGATCTGGCAACCGACCGAAGTGCGCGGCCGATTCTAGACTGTCAGGAACTTCCGAACATCCGCCCGATCGAGGTCTTCGGCGGGGCCGGCGTGGACGATCTGACCACGGTCCATGATGTTGACCTCGTCGGCTAGCTCGCGGCAGAAGTCGAGATATTGCTCGACGAGCAGCACGGCGATGCCGGCCTGGTCGCGCAGGTAACGGATGGCGCGGCCGATGTCCTTAATGATCGAGGGCTGGATGCCTTCGGTCGGCTCGTCGAGCACGAGCAGCTTCGGCCGCATCACCAGTGCCCGGCCGATGGCGAGCTGCTGCTGCTGGCCGCCGGAGAGATCGCCGCCGCGACGGCCGAGCATCTGCTTCAGCACCGGGAACAGCTCGAATACGTGAGCCGGGATGATGCGGTCGGCGCGCTTCAGCGGCGCGAAGCCGGTCTCCAGATTTTCGCGCACCGTCAGCAGCGGGAAGACCTCCCTGCCCTGCGGCACGAATGCGATGCCCGACCGGGCGCGGTCATACGCCGCGCTCCGGTCGAGCGCCTTCCCCTCGAAGGCAACGCTTCCGCTCGTCAGCCGGTGATGGCCGACGATCGATCTCATCAAACTGGTCTTGCCGACGCCGTTGCGGCCGAGCACGCAGGTGATCTTGCCGGCGCCGGCCTTCAGCGAAACACCGCGCAGCGCCTGGGCGGCGCCGTAATGCAGCGTGGCGTTGGAAACTTCGAGCATGGTCAGCGCCTTCTCCAGCGCTTGAGGAAGGAAAGGTCGAAACGGTGGAACGAGACTCGCCAGATCATGCTCAACGCCCCAGATAGACTTCGACGACACGTTCGTCGGCCGAGACGAAATCGAGCGAGCCTTCGGACAGCACCGCGCCTTCGTGCAGGCAGGTGACCTTGACGCCGAGCTCGCGCACGAAATGCATGTCGTGCTCGACGACGATCACCGAGTGGTCGCGGGCGATATCCTTGAGCAGGCGCGCCGTCTCCTCGGTCTCGGCATCGGTCATGCCGGCGACCGGCTCGTCGACAAGAAGCAGCTTCGGGTCCTGCGCGAGCAGCATGCCGATCTCCAGCCATTGCTTCTGACCGTGGCTGAGGTTGGCGGCCAATTCCGCGCGCTTGTCGCCGAGACGGATGATGCCGAGAATATCGTCGATGCGCCGCGCCTCGGCGGCCGAACGGCGATGAAACAACGCCGGGAAGATCGAGCGTGGCCCCTTCAGCGCCAGCATCAAATTCTCTTCGATGGTGTGGCTCTCGAAGACCGTCGGCTTCTGGAATTTCCGGCCGATGCCCATCATGGCGATCTCCGCCTCGTCATGCCGGGTGAGATCGACGTGGCCGTCGAAGAAGACTTCACCCTCGTCGGGCCGCGTCTTGCCGGTGACGATGTCCATCATCGTCGTCTTGCCGGCGCCGTTGGGGCCGATGATGGCGCGCATCTCGCCCTTGTCGAGCACCAGCGACAAACTGTTGATGGCGCGGAAACCGTCGAAGGAGACCGAGACGCCGTCGAGATAGAGGATGGTGTTCGATTTCGACATCGCTCTACTCCGCCGGCTGCGGTTCGGGGCTGGAGGCGGACCAGGCGCCGGGCGCCCTCGCCGCTGAGCGCACGATCTTCGGCTGCGGCTCGTCCGGATCCGCGCCGGCCTCCGCGGCGAGCGAAGCCGCGCGCATCGCCCTGGCCTTGCCGCGCCAGCTGTCCCACATGCCGACGATGCCCTTGGGCAGCAGCAGGGTGACGGCGACGAACAGCCCACCCAGCGCGAACAGCCAGAATTCCGGCAGCACGCCGGTGAACCATGACTTGCCGGCATTGACGAGCAGCGCGCCGACGATCGGGCCGACGATGGTGCCGCGCCCGCCGACCGCGGTCCAGATCACCACCTCGATCGAGTTGGACGGCTCGAATTCGCCGGGATTGATGATGCCGACCTGCGGCACGTAGAGCGCGCCGGCGATACCGGCCATGATCGCCGAGACGGTGAAGGCGAACAGCTTGACGTTCTCTGCCCGCCAGCCGAGGAAGCGGGTGCGACTTTCGGCATCGCGCACCGCCATCAAGAGCTTTCCGTACTTCGAGCGCACCATCGCCGCGGTGAGGAGGACGGCAAGCGCGAGCATGACGGCACTGGCTGCGAACAGCGCCGAGCGCGTCGAATCGGCCTGCACGTTGAAGCCGAGAATGTCCTTGAAATCGGTCAGGCCGTTGTTGCCGCCGAAACCCATGTCGTTGCGGAAGAAGGCGAGCAGCAGCGCATAGGTCATCGCCTGGGTGATGATCGACAGGTAGACGCCGGTGACGCGGCTGCGGAAGGCGAACCAGCCGAAGACGAAGGCAAGCAGACCGGGCACGGCCAGCACCATGATCGTCGCGAACCAGAAATGGTCGAAGCCGTACCAGAACCACGGCAGTTCCTTGTAGTTCAGGAACACCATGAAATCCGGCAGGATGGGATTGCCGTAGACGCCGCGCGAGCCGATCTGGCGCATCAGATACATGCCCATCGCATAGCCGCCGAGCGCGAAGAAGGCGCCATGGCCGAGCGAGAGGATGCCGCAATAGCCCCAGACGAGGTCGAGTGCCAGGGCAAGCAGCGCATAGCAGAGATACTTGCCGACAAGTGCCACAATGTAGGGCGGTATGTAGAACGCGCTCGACGGCGAGACCGCGAGGTTGAGCAGCGGCACGATGATGGCCACCATCAACAGGATGATGACAGTGACGGCGATGCGGCGGTCGGCGCCGAAGAAGCGTTGCGTGATCATGCCTCCACCGCCCGGCCCTTCAGCGCGAACAGGCCGCGCGGACGCTTCTGGATGAACAGGATGATCAGCACCAGCACGACGATCTTGCCGAGCACGGCGCCGGCGTAAGGTTCGAGGAACTTGTTGACGATGCCGAGCGAAAAGGCGCCGACCAGCGTGCCCCAGAGATTGCCGACGCCGCCGAAGACGACGACCATGAAGCTGTCGATGATGTAGCCGCGGCCGAGATTGGGCGAGACATTGTCGATCTGGCTGAGCGCAACGCCGGCAATACCGGCGATGCCTGAGCCGAGCGCGAAAGTCAGCGCGTCGACCCAGGGCGTCCTGATGCCCATCGAGGCGGCCATGCGGCGGTTGGCGGTGACGGCGCGCATCCGCAGGCCCCAGGGCGTGCGCTTCATGACGTAGAGCAGCACCGCGAACACGGCGAGCGCGAAGACCAGGATCCACAACCGGTTCCAGGTGATGGCCAGTTGGCCGATGTCGAACGAGCCGGACATCCACGAGGGGTTGCCGACCTCCTGGTTGGTCGGCCCGAAGATCGAGCGCACGGCCTGCTGCAGGATCAGCGAGATGCCCCAGGTCGCGAGCAGCGTCTCCAGCGGCCGGCCGTAGAGGAAGCGGATGACGCCGCGTTCGATGGCGAGGCCGACGAGCGCGGCGACCAGGAAGGCGAGCGGCAGCGCGATGACCAGCGACCAGTCGAACAGGCCGGGGAACGACGTGCGGATCACCTGCTGGACGACGAAGGTGGTGTAGGCGCCGAGCATCACCATCTCGCCATGCGCCATGTTGATGACGCCCATGACGCCGAAGGTGATGGCGAGGCCGATGGCCGCGAGCAGCAGCACGGAGCCCAACGAAATGCCGTACCAGATGTTCTGGCCGGCATCCCAAAGCGCCAGCGTCGAATTGATGGCGCCGATCGCGGACGAGGCGGCGTCCTTGACCGCGCCTTCAGAACTCGCTTCGACGGAGGTGAGCAGCGAAAGCGCGTCGCGGTCGCCGCGGGCGGCAATCAGGGCGATCGCGGCGAGCTTGTCGGCCTCGGGCTTGTCGGAGACGAGGACCGACGCGGCGCGGGCCTGTTCAAACAGTGTCTTGACGCTTGCATCGGCTTCAGCAGCGATAGCGGCATCGAGCGGATCGATATTCGCCGCATCGGGCGTCTTGAACATGGTGGCGGCGGCGGCGATGCGCACGGCCGGGTCCTTGGCGCGCAGTGTCAGCGTGCCCAGCGCGTCACGGATGACGCGACGCAGGCCGTTGTTGACCTTGATCTTGGTGAGGTCGGCCTTGGCGGCCGAGGCTGATTTCACGCCGCTCAGCGGATCGAGAAGGTCGATGCCGTCGCCGGCGTCCTTGCCGACGAAGACCTGGGAGTCGGCCTTGCGAATATAGAGATTGCCGTCGGCGAGCGCCGAAAGCGGCAGCTCGACGGCAGGATCGCCGGTGGCGGCAAGCTCGCGCACCACGGCCTCGGTGGCCGAGAAACTGGTGCCCGTGGCAAATTTGGCGATGATGGCGCGCAGATCGGCTTCGGCGTTCGACGGCAACAAACTTGCCATCAGAAACAACAGCGTGAGGCCGAGGGCGCGCAACAGGATCATCCGTTCAGATACTCGTCTGGGGCTCGAATTGCGCGTCCGGGCGGACTGGAGGAGGAGTTCGCCCGGACGCTTCGCGGTCCTGGTCGTGGAGAGAACCACGACCGATCAGACCCGGGAGGATCAGTTGGTTCCCTTGCCGCCGCACTTGCCGGTGGCAACGTTGAAGTTGCCGCAGGACAGAGGCGCGCGCCAATCGGAGATCAGGTCCTTGGAGTCAGGCAGGTAGTCCGACCATTCGTCGCCCATCACCAGGCCCGGCGTCTGCGAGACGGTCTCGAACTGGCCGTCGGCCTGGATCTCGCCGATCAGCACCGGCTTGGTGATGTGATGGTTCGGCATCATGGTCGAATAGCCGCCGGTCAGGTTCGGCACCGAGACGCCGACCATGGCGTCGATGACCTTGTCCGGATCGGTGGTGCCGGCCTTCTCGACCGCCTTCACCCACATGTTGAAGCCGATATAGTGGGCTTCCATCGGGTCGTTGGTGGTGCGCTTGTCGTTCTTGATGAACTTGTGCCAGTCGTCGATGAACTTCTTGTTCTCGGGCGTGTCGATGCTCTCGAAATAGTTCCAGGCGGCGAGATGGCCGACCAGCGGACCGGTGTCGAGACCGGCGAGCTCTTCCTCGCCGACAGAGAAGGCCATGACCGGGATGTCCTCGGCCTTGATGCCCTGGTTGCCGAGTTCCTTGTAGAAGGGCACGTTGGCGTCGCCGTTGACGGTCGAGACGACGGCCGTCTTCTTGCCAGCCGAGCCGAACTTCTTGATCGCCGAGACCTCGGTCTGCCAGTCGGCGAAGCCGAACGGCGTGTAGTTGACCATGATGTCCTCGGCCGGCACGCCCTTCGCCTTCAGATAGGCTTCGAGGATCTTGTTGGTGGTGCGCGGATAGACGTAGTCGGTGCCTTCCAGCACCCAGCGCTTCACCGAGCCGCCGTCCTCGCTCATCAGGTAGTCGACGGCTGGGATCGCCTGCTGGTTCGGAGCGGCGCCGGTGTAGAAGACGTTGCGCTCGCTCTCCTCGCCCTCATACTGGACGGGATAGAACAGAATGTTGTCGAGTTCCGAGAAGACCGGCAGCACCGACTTGCGCGACACCGAGGTCCAGCAGCCGAACACGGCCGCGACCTTGTCCTTGGAAATAAGCTCGCGCGCCTTTTCGGCAAAGAGCGGCCAGTTGGACGCCGGATCGACGACGACGGCCTCGAGCTTCTTGCCGAGCAGGCCGCCCTTGGCGTTCTGCTCCTCGATCAGCATCAGCATGACGTCCTTCAGCGTCGTCTCCGAGATCGCCATGGTCCCCGACAGCGAATGGAGGATGCCGACCTTGATCGTTTCGTCGGCCGCTTTGGCAGGCGCCGTCAGCAGGCCGGCGGCGAGAACACCGGCCGAAAACATTTTTGTTATTGTCGAGAAATTACCCCTCATATTGCACACTCCCAAGCTGGTTGTTTTTGCATCGCAACAGAGCCATGCAACCACCATGCCAATCCGGGAAAAGCGGACGGGAGTGTCGGGATATCCAAGCTTTATCAGCCGGTTACTATATTAGCCGTCCAGTATGTAGCGAGCGTTGGAACGCCTGAATGAGGCAAAATTGCGCAATGTTGCCTATATTTTGTCCAAGTTGGTTCTATGCCCAAATTTTGAGCCTTGCGCGTCGATCACGGCATACGGCAGGTTGCGGCAGAGCGGTGAAATAGGGCAAGGTCCGCCTGCAACCGAGCCAAGCCATGATTTCCCGTATCTCCAGCATTTTCAGCATCTTGCTTCTGCTTGCCGAAACCGGAGCCGCCCGCGCCGGCTTCGCCGACGGCAAGATGCCCGACGGAATCTACCATTGCGAGGTTTACCTGCTTGGCGCCTTCCTCAACCTCGGCGACATCACCATCAAGGGCAATGTCTACAGCGGCCCAGTCACTTTCGGCACCGCGCCGCAGGGCTACAACTATCAGATGGATGCCAATGGCGAGATCAGTTGGCTCGGCCCGCTCGGCGGCTACACCAGCGGCGGCAACTCCGTCTCCATGACGCAGGCAACGCTGGAGGGCCCCGACAGCCCGTCCTTCGACATCATCATGAGGCAGCCCGACGGCGCATTCACCGCCTCGACCTGCACCAGGGGGTGAGCCTGCCCCGCCCGCCGAAAGGGGCGCGTAGCAGCCGTTGGCAAGAACTTGACGCGGCCTTCAGCTTTCCGCGGCAACTTCGAGCGCCAGCCGCGTCATATCGGTGAAGAGCGCTTGCCGTTCGCAATAGTCGGTCTGCTCGCCGGTGACGATATGGTCGACCACATTGAGCAGCGACAGGGCACGCGCGCCGAAATGGGCCGAGATGCGATAGAGGGCGCTGGTCTCCATATCGACGGCGAGCGCTCCCATCGCCATGGCTTCGGCATAGCGGGCGCGGCCCCTCGGGTGATAGAAAATATCGCTGCAGATCGTCAGCCCTGCCCGGTGCTCGATGCCGAGCCCCTCGGCTTGCCGCAAGGCCAGGGCAAGCAGCGCCGGATCGGGACCGGCGGCGGCATAGAGCCCGAAAACCTGGCCGCTCTCGGCGCTTTCGGCGCGGACCGATTGCGAGATCACCAGGCTGCGCAGCGGCGCCTCGGCGTTCAACCCGCCGCAGGTGCCGGTGCGGATCAGCGTCTTGACGCCGTGGAAGTCCAGAAGCTCATGGGCGTAGATTAGGAAGGACGAGACGCCGATGCCGGTCGACTGGATGCTGACAGGCTTGCCCCGGAACAGGCCGGTGAAACCCAGCGCGCCCCTGCGGCGGTTGACGCAGCGCGGCGCCTCGAGAAAGGTCGCGGCCATCCATTCGGCGCGCTCCGGGTCGCCCGGCAGCAGCACCGTCTCGGCATAGTCGCCCTTCTTCGCCTCATTGTGCGGTGTCACGGCATCTACCCCAAATCCCCGCCGCGTTTGTCACCGCAATCATGGCAGGCTCGCATCGATGCGCAAGCGGCCATTGCGAGCCCAGTGGCCGGATCTCACTGGTTATGAGCGGACGGATCGCTCTCCGGCGCCGCCACGTGTAAACGGCGCGTCGCCGGCGTCTGTGCGGTCGATCACATTCGGGACGAGGCGCCGGGACGCTTCAGGATTCCAGCACGTCCTTGACGATCGTTGCCAGCTGCTTCAGCGAAAACGGCTTCGGCAGGAAGCCGAAATGCGCGTCGGCCGGCAGGTTCCTGGCAAAGGCGTCCTCGGCGTAGCCGGAGACGAAGACGAACTTGATGTCGGGCTGCCGCCTGCGCAGCTCGCCAAGCAGTGTCGGCCCATCCATCTCCGGCATCACCACGTCGGACACGACGATGTCGACCTTGCCGCCGAGCGCCTCGAACACTTCCAGCGCCTCGACGCCTGAGGACGCCTCGTGCACGGTATAGCCACGCGAAGTCAGCGCCCGCATGCCGCCCATGCGAACGGCGTCTTCGTCCTCGACGAGCAGCACGGTGGCCGAGCCCGACAGGTCCTTGGCCGTCTCCGCCAGTTTCACCGGTGCCGCCGGCGGGTCGCCCGGCTCGCTTGCTGGCCTCATTTCCGCTATGTGGCGCGGCAGGAAGATGCGGAACACCGTGCCCTTGCCGACTTCGGAGTCGCAGAAGATGAAGCCGCCCGTCTGCTTGATGATGCCATAGACCATCGACAGGCCGAGGCCGGTGCCCTTGCCGACCTCCTTGGTGGTGAAGAAGGGCTCGAATATCTTCTTCAGCACGTCCTGCGCGATGCCGGTGCCGGTGTCCTCGATCTCGACCACCACATAATCGGCCGGGGTGAGCTCGCGGTAGGAAAAGCTCCTGCACTCCTCGGCCGTGACGTTGCGGGTGCGCACCGCGAGGTCGCCGCCGGCCGGCATCGCGTCGCGCGCGTTGACGGCGAGGTTCACCACCACCTGTTCGAACTGCCCGATATCGACCTTGACCGGCCAGAGGTCGCGGCCATGATCGATCTTCAGCTTGATCTCGTTGCCGACCAGACGGGCGAGCAGCATCCTGAGGTCGGCCAGAACATCGGTCAGGTTCAGCACTTCCGGCCGCAGGGTCTGCTTGCGCGAGAAGGCGAGAAGCTGCCTGACAAGCGAAGCCGCGCGGTTGGCGTTCTGCTTGATGTTCATGATGTCGGGGAAGGACGGATCCGACGGACGATGGTTGGTCAACAGCAGGTCCGACGCCATGATGATGGCTGTCAGCACATTGTTGAAATCGTGGGCGATGCCGCCGGCGAGCTGGCCGACCGCCTGCATCTTCTGGCTCTGCGCCATCTGGCCCTCGAGCGCCTTCTGCTCGGTGGTGTCGACGGCATAGACGATGGCCGATTCCTCGGCGCCCTCGCCGCCGGTGCCCTCGGCAACCGCGTTGACGTAGAAGCGGATATGCCGCTCCTCATTGCCGGGCAGCAGCGTGTCGATCGGCTCGATATCGGCCTGCCGCTGCCTCGCCTTTTCGAAGGCCTCGGCGAAAGCCGGCCGGTCGCGCTCGTGGATGACGGTGTCGAGACGGACGCGGCGGTCGACCGCGTCGCGGTCGACGACGGAAGAAAACAGCGACAGGAACGGTGCGTTGGTGCGCAGGATGCGCCCCTTGGCGTCGACGCCGGCGATCGCCATCGGCGTCGAGTTGAAGAAGCGGGTGAAGCGGACTTCCGAGGCGCGGAGATCGGCGGATGCATCCTCGCCCTGGGTGCGGTTGAGCACGATGGTGCGGGTCGGGCCGCCGACGCCCTCGCGGCTCGCCGAGACGCGGTGCATGAAGCGCACCGGCAGCGCCTCGCCGGTCGTCGTCGTCAGGTCGAGATCGATGACCGCGTTGCGCGTGGTGCCGGGATCGGCCTTGACCGAACGGACCAGCGCCATGCCGTCGCCGGCGACGATCTCGGGCAGCGTGACGGCGCCCGGCGTGAAGCTTGCCAGGTCGATGCCCAGCCATTCGGCGAGCGTGGCGTTGATATAGGTGACGCGGCCTTCCTGGTCGGCGGAGAAGAAACCGGCCGGCGCATGGTCGAGATGGTCGATCGCCTTTTGCAGGTCGAGGAAGAAACGCTCCTGCTCGGCCCGCTCCTGGGAGATGTCGGCAAGCTGCCAGGCAAGCAGCGGCAGCCGCTGGCCCGGCACATTGAAGGCGCGGGCGCGGGTGCGATACCAATGCGCGCCGGGCTCGGCGCCGGGGCGGATGGATTGGGCAAGCCTGAACTCGCCGTCGCCCGCCTGGCCGTCACGCAGGCCCGATGCCAGCCGGTAGATGGTCATCGAGGCCTCGGGAACATCCGACAGCAGCCCTTCGACCGTCTTCAGGTCGGCCGCCGACGAGGCGCCCGTCATGTCGGCATAGGCCCGGTTGGCGTAGATGATACGGCCCTTGGTGTCGGTGACCAGCAGGCCCTGCGACATCGAATCGACGAAAGCCTTGGACAGTTCGTCGCTGGTCGAGCGCGGCGCGACCTGAACGAAGCCGATGGCCGTGGCGAACAGGAAGCCGACGCCGATCATCGCCAGCACGCCGAGCATGCCGAGCAGGAAGGGATCGCCAAGGCGCTCGCGGAAAAGCCCGAAAACGATCGCCGCACCGGTCAGGACAACGATGAAGATGATGAGCCGGGTCACGGCACCCGGACGCGTGTTCTGGTCGACGATCGGTACCGGGTAGAAATCGCCGCGCGTTTCCTTGGCCATGTGCCCCCTGCTCGTGATTCCGGTGCCCGACACCCCGCGGACGGCCGGTTGAATCACATTCTCCTGTAGCGGAAAAGGCCCCGGCGGCAAATGTCAGATAAAAATGGCGCCAGGCCATGGATTCGTGTTTCAAACTGTTCACGAAGCGTGATGCCAACTTGCGGCGGCTGGTCCGCACGGTCTAGTGTCGCGTCACCTCAAAAAAGGGCGGTGCACCGATGCTGCAGTGGCTGGATAGCGTAGCGGGTCCTGGTTATGTCGCTGCAATCCTGTGGACGTTCGCCGCGCTCGTTCTGCTGGTGGTCGTTCTCCTCATCATCAAGCTGGTGCGCAGCCTGACATTCGGGACATTCGTCGCTGGCGGCCGCAACCGCAAGACCAGGCTGGCCGTGATGGACGCCACGGCGGTCGACAGTCACCGCCGGCTGGTGCTGGTGCGCCGCGACGACATAGAACACCTCATCCTGATCGGCGGCCCGACCGACGTCGTCGTCGAGCGCGACATCAGGCTTGCGGCGCCGCGCCGCCCGGCATTGACCGGAGACAGCGGCCAGCAGCAGGCCCAGGCGCCGCGGCCGCGGACCACTCAGCCGGCACCCGTGCCGGCAAGGCAGGCGCCACCCCAGCAGCAGCCGGCAAGCGCCACGCCGCTCCCTGCCCGCCCGCGCCCAGCCGCGCCCGCACCAGCGCCGAAGCCCGCCGCCCCGAGCTATCAGGCCAGCAACATCACGCCGCTGCCTGCCTATGGTTCGGCGAACACCAATGGCGCCCGGCATGCCGCGCCGCCGGCGAAGCCAGTTTCCATAGACGATACGCTGATGCAGGAACTCGAGGTTTCGCTCGACGAGTCGCACGCGAGCAAACCGGCCGCCAAGGCGCCGCCGTCGCTCGACGACGAAATGACGAAGCTGCTCGGCGAACTGGCCAGCCAGAAGCGGTAGCAAAAGCCAGATCCGGCAACATTGGGCACAGAGGCGGCACGGCCGCGCCGGCACAAAAATGGCCGGTCGCCCGGCCATCTTAACGATTCCAGGGATGACCGTCCCGCGCGTCAGTCGTCGCGATAGACCTTCTCGCGGCGCTCGTGGCGCTCCTGCGCCTCGATCGACAGCGTCGCGATCGGGCGCGCGTCGAGCCGCTTCAGAGCGATCGGCTCGCCCGTTTCCTCGCAGTAGCCATATGTGCCTTCATCGATGCGCTGGAGCGCGGAATCGATCTTCGAAATGAGCTTGCGTTGCCGGTCACGGGCACGAAGCTCAATGGCACGGTCGGTTTCCGAGGAGGCGCGGTCTGCCAGATCGGGGTGGTTGGCGTTTTCCTGCTGTAGGATTTCAAGAGTTTCGCGGGCTTCGCGCAGGATGTCGTTCTTCCAGGCGACCAGCTTCATGCGAAAGTAAGATTTCTGCCGTTCGTTCATGAACGGCTCGTCTTCGGAGGGTACGTAATCGGCGGTAACGATGTCGTTCATTCGACTCACCCAACAACCCCAATTTTGGCGCCTATATATTCGCGCAGAGAAGCCTGCACAAGCGCAATCGGCGATCGTTTCACGCAAATGTAATGTCGGACGCACAGCTGCCCATGATATCCTTATGCTTGCAGGCGGAACTCGAATTCATCCATGATTCGTTGTGGTTGAAGGCTATTGGCCATTGTGCGCCACGGCTTTCTCGTGGCTAATCCCATAGCGCCAATCGGCACTTTGGGGGAGCGGTGAGCAGACTTTACCTGTTGAGGCATGCCAAGGCCGGATGGGCGCTGCCCGGGGTCCGCGACTTCGACCGTCCGCTCGATGCGTCGGGCATCGCCGATGCCGAGGCGATGGGCGCGGCGATGCGCAGCCGCGCCTACATCCCCGACCTTACCCTCTGCTCCAATGCAAAACGGGCGCGCCAGACGCTGGAAGGCCTCGCCGGTCAAACCGATACCGGTCGGGTGCTGTTCTTCGACACGCTCTACAGCGAGGACGCCGCCGGCTATCTCGCCATCATCCGCGAGAATGGCGGAGCCGGTTCGCTCCTGGTCATCGGCCACAACCCGATGACCGAGGACCTCGCCATGGCGGTTTCGGGCGATGGCGAGGAGGGTGCGCGAGGCATGCTCAACCACGGCTTCCCGACATCCGGCCTCGCAGTCGTGCGTTTTCCGGGCGATCTTGCCCATGCCGCGCAAGGCGGCGGCTATCTCGAGGCTTTTTTGACGCCGGCCGATCTCTGAGCGGCAAATTGCTGGCGCCATTACAAACGGCAGCCCGAGCGCCTATATCGGAAACCGACGGGCCCTCAGAGAGCATGTTTTGGCATCATCGCTGACCACTTTCACCGACGAGGCGAAGATCGCTCTCGACACGCTTTCAGGGCGCGCCGCCGGGCTCTTTTCGCCGTCGCTGCGGCTCGGCGTGACCGGCCTGTCTCGTGCCGGCAAAACGGTGTTCATCTCGGCCCTGGTCCACAACCTGATCCATGGCGGGCGCCTGCCGCTGTTCGAGGCGCAGAAATCGGGACGCATCGCGCGGGCCTTCCTCGAGGAGCAGCCCGACGATGCCGTTCCCCGCTTCCAGTACGAGGATCATGTCGCGGCACTGGTGAACGACCGCGTCTGGCCAGACTCGACGCGCGCCATCTCCGAACTGCGGTTGACCATCGAATACGAATCAGCTTCCGGCTGGAACCGTTTGTTTTCAGCGGGAAAATTGTCAGTGGACATCGTCGACTACCCTGGCGAATGGCTGCTCGACCTGCCGCTGCTCGGCAAGTCCTTCGCCGATTTCTCGCGCGAGGCGATGGAGATGGCGGCATTGCCGGTACGCGCCGACCTTTCCGAGGGCTGGCGCACGCTCGCCGCCACGGTCGATCCCAATTCCGATGCCGACGAGATGACGGCGCGCCGCCTTGCCGAGAGCTTTTCGGCCTATCTCAGGGCGTGCAAACTCGACGAGCGGGCGCTGTCGACCTTGCCGCCCGGCCGCTTCCTGATGCCTGGCGACCTCGACGGCTCGCCGGCGCTGACCTTCGCGCCGTTGCCGGCGCTCACAGATCGACGGCCGCGTCCCGGCTCGCTGCAGGCGATGATGGAGCGGCGCTACGAGGCCTACAAGACGCATGTGGTCAAGCCATTCTTCCGCGAGCACATCACGCGCCTCGACCGCCAGATCGTGCTGATCGACGCCATGCAGGCGCTGAATGCCGGCCCGGCCGCCATGGCCGACCTGGAACGTGCCGTCACCGAAATCCTTGCCTGCTTCCGGCCCGGCCGGGGCAACTTCCTCAGCGATCTGTTCTCGCGGCGCATCGACCGCATCCTGGTGGCGGCGACCAAGGCCGATCACCTGCACCACGAGAGCCATGACAGGCTGCAGGCGATCGTGCGCCGGCTCGCCGACCGCGCGGTGGCGCGGGCGAATTTCACCGGCGCCGATGTCGATGTGGCCGCCATGGCGGCGGTGCGCGCCACCCGCGAAGGCACCGTCAAGCAAGGCCGCGAGACCTTGCCCGTCATCATCGGCACCCCGCTGAAGGGCGAGAAGATCAACGGCGATACATTCGACGGCAAGGCCGAAACAGCCATATTTCCCGGTGATTTGCCGGAGAAAGTTGATGCGGTTTTCCACGCCTCCGAGACGCAGCCGTCGGATGGTGGCGAGCCGGCGATCCGCTTCGTGCGTTTTCGTCCGCCGAAACTCGAACGCACGGCTGAAGGCGTAACGCTGTCGCTGCCGCATATCAGGCTCGACCGCGCCCTGCAGTTCCTGATCGGAGATCACCTCGCATGAGCGCGCCCCGCAAGCCCGCGGCTTTCCGCATCGAGCCGGAAGAGAACCAGGAGGTGCCGAAGGCGCGGCAGGTGGAGGCCGATGCGGCGCGCAAGCCGCGCGCGGCGAAGGCCGGTGCCGCCGTCGTCATCCCTTCCGAGATCGATGTCTTCGACGAGCCGGACCTCGTCGCGGCCGAACCGCCGCCGGCAACCGCGCCGCGCAAGCGTTCGTTGCTCGCCCGCCTGTTCTTCGGCGCGGTCGGCGTCCTGGTCTCGCTGGCGGTCGGCCTGTGGACCGACCGGCTCATCCGCGACCTGTTCGAGCGCGCCGAATGGCTGGGCTGGCTGGCCGCTGGCATGGCGGCGATCGCCGTGCTCGCGCTCGTCATCATCCTGGTGCGCGAATTCCTGGCCATTGCCCGCCTCGCCGAGGTCGAGAAGCTGCAACGGCGGGCGCTCGACGCCGTCGCCCGCGACAACCCGAAGGCGGCGCGCTCGGTCGTCGACGAGCTGTCGGCCTTCGTCGCGGCCAAGCCGGAGACCGCGGCTGGCAGGCGCTCGCTCGCCCGGCTGCGCGGCGAGATCATCGACGGCGGCAATCTGGTGCGGCTCGCCGAGACCGAGATCCTCGGCCCGCTCGATGCCCGCGCCAGGGCGATGATCCTCGAGGCGGCAAAGCGTGTGTCGCTGGTCACCGCGGTCAGCCCGCGTGCCCTCGTCGATGTCGCCTATGTCGTGTTCGAGGCCGGGCGGCTCATCCGCCGCCTGTCGGAGCTCTATGGCGGCCGGCCGGGCACGCTTGGCTTCTTCCGGCTGGCGCGCAGCGTCCTTGCGCATCTGGCGGTCACCGGCTCGATCGCCGTCGGCGACAGTTTCGTGCAGCAGATCGTCGGCCACGGCCTTGCCGCGCGGCTTTCGGCGAAGCTCGGCGAAGGCGTCGTCAACGGCATGATGACGGCACGAATCGGCATCGCGGCGATGGAAACCGCCAGGCCACTGCCCTTCATCGCCGCCAAGCGGCCAGGGCTAAGCGATTTCCTTTCGGCACTGACATCGTTCGCGGCAAGGAAAGACGGCGAAACTTCGGCCTCCGGCAAGTAATCGGCGCGGCCAAGTGACGAAGCATTAACCAATCTTGTTCATGGTCTGACACGTCTAGCAAACAGCGTCCTTGCTGCCGGGTGTCGTCTATGAAAAGTGTAAATCTGTCCTGCGTCCTGTCTTTCGCGGTCGCGGTTGCGGCACCTTTGAGCCTTGCCGAAAAGGCCTTTGGCGCAGAACCCGACAAACAGTTCTTCCGGTCGGTCGAAGGCAAGTGGGTCGGCCCCGGCGAAATCGTCGCCGGCAAGTACAAGGGCACAAAGTTCACCTGCAATTTCAATGGCTCGACGCCTGACGGCAAGACAGGCATGACGCTCGACGGCGATTGCCGGGTCGGCGTGTTCACCCAGAAGATGTCTGCGACCGTCGAACGCAAGGGTCGCGAAGGCTACAAGGGCAACTTCATGGGTGGATCGTCCGGCAACGGGCTCGACATTATCGGCGGCAATGTCGTCGACGCCCAGAAGGTCGTGTTCACCATCAACCGCAATCAATTGAACGGCGTCATGCAGGCACGCATCCCCGACGACAATTCAATGACGGTGACGGTCGCCGTGCGCGTCAACAAGCAGCTGGTGCCGGTGATCGGCATGAGCCTGAAGCGGGTCGACACCGTCGAGGTCGGCTCCATCGCTCCGAACTGATATCCAACAACAGCAACGAAAAAGGCGGCGGCCTCGGGCCACCGCCTTTTTCGTTTTCGATTCGGACGCTCAGCCCTTGATGGCGGCAGTCACTTCGTCATAGGCCTTGCAGGCCTCGGCCAAAGTCGAGGCGTCCTTGTACTTGTCCGTCACAGCCTGGACCTTGGCCGACAGGTCGGCTGCCTTGGACGGATCCTTGGTGATCGCTTCCTGCAGCGCGGCAGTCATGTCCTGCGCCTTCTTGGTCGCCATTTCGGCGGTGCACTCAGGCGCCTTCGAGCAGGCCGAACCAGCCAGCGCCGCAACACCCACGGCGACGAGCAAAAACTTCTTCATGTCAGTCATCTCCTCAAAAAAGGCAGCGGCTTGATCGCCGCTCCCTCCCATGGCCGAAGCCAAGCGTCCCTTAACGGTCGATTGTGGCAGCACGCAACGCGTGCACCGCATAAACTTGTGTAACGCGCCTGCAACACAGGCAGAGGCCGGATACGCACTGTTCGCCGCCGGCGATGCCCCTATCCTTGCGTCGCGACCCCGCGACATGCGAGGAAGCCTGCAGAAACGGAAAAGGCGGCATGGCGGCGGAAACATCGGGCAGCGATCTGATCCAAGTGGTGGCGCTGCTCGCCGCCGGCGTCGTCGCCGTCCCGATCTTCAAGCGCATGGGGCTCGGCTCCATCCTCGGCTACCTCGCCGCCGGCGTGGTCATCGGCCCGTTCGGCCTTAGAATCTTCTCCGAATCGGAAGCTATCCTTCACGTCGCCGAGCTCGGCGTCGTGATGTTCCTGTTCATCATCGGGCTGGAGATGCAGCCGTCGCGGCTCTGGGGGCTGCGCCGCGAGATCTTCGGCCTCGGCGCGCTGCAGGTCGGCGTCTGCGCGGCACTGCTCACCAGCGTCGGACTGGCCGGCGGCTTCCCGGTCGCGCAATCCTTCGTCGCCGGCGCCGGCTTTGTGCTGACCTCGACGGCGATCGTCATGCAACTCCTGGAGGAGCGTGGCGAGATCGCGACACCCAAAGGCCAGCGAATCGTTTCCATCCTGCTGCTGGAGGACCTCGCGATCGTACCGCTCCTGGCACTGATCGCTTTCCTGGCGCCGGGCGGCGCCGAGATGAGCCTGTCGCAGCGGCTGACCGAGGTCGGCATCGGCCTTGCCGCGATCGTCGGCCTAGTGGTGGCAGGACGTTATCTGCTCAATCCGTTCTTCCGCATCCTGGCGGAGGCCCGCGCCCGCGAGGTGATGACGGCGGCGGCGCTGCTGGTGGTGCTCGGGTCGGCGCTCGCAATGCAGCTTTCGGGCCTGTCCATGGCGATGGGCGCGTTCCTCGCCGGCGTGCTGCTCTCCGAATCGACCTTCCGCCATCAGCTCGAGGCCGACATCGAGCCGTTCCGCGGCATCCTACTCGGCCTGTTCTTCCTTGCCGTCGGCATGTCGCTCGACCTCAATGTCGTGGCAGCGAACTGGCGGCTGGTGGCCATCTACGTCGTTGCCTACATGTTGATGAAGGCCCTCGGCATCTATCTCGTCGCCCGCATGCTGAAGACCGGTCATCGCGAGGCCCTCGAACGCGCCGTGTTCATGGCGCAGGGCGGCGAGTTCGCTTTCGTTCTGTATTCGGCGGCGGCGGCGGTCGGCATCATCGACGCCCAGGCCAATGCGACGCTCACGGCAATCGTCATCATCTCCATGGTGCTGACGCCGCTCGCCATCATCGCGCTGCGCTATTTGACGCCGCGTGACGAGCCGTCGCTGGACGGGGTCGACATTGCCGATGGCCTTTCCGGCAGCGTGCTGATCATCGGCTTCGGCCGCTTCGGCCAGATCGCCTCTCAGCCGCTGCTGTTGCGCGGCATCGATGTCTCGATCATCGACAACGAGGTCGAGATGATCCAGGCGGCGGCCGATTTCGGCTTCAAGGTCTACTATGGCGACGGCACGCGGCTGGATATCCTGCACGCAGCCGGCGCCGGGCGGGCGCGCGCGGTGCTGATCTGCGTCGACAAGCCGGAAGCGGCGGTGCGCATCGCGCAGTTGATCAAGGCAGAATTCCCGCTGGTTACGATCCTGGCGCGCGCCTTCGACCGCGGCACCGCCTTGCAGCTGATCCGCGCCGGCGTCGACTACCAGCTGCGCGAGACCTTCGAATCGGCGCTGGTCTTCGGCGGCTCGGCTTTGGAAGCGCTCGGCGTCGACCCGGAAGACGTCGCCGAGGTGATCGAGGATGTCCGCCGTCGCGACACCGCCCGCTTCGAGACGCAGCTGGCCGAAGGCGTGCGCGCCGGACAGCGCTTCCTGAAAGGCAATATCGGTACGCCGATACCGACACCGCTGACGCCGCCGCGCCGCGCCGGCCAGGCGCTCAACGAGGAGACCGCCGGCGTGCTGAGCAAATCCGAGCCCGCGGAGGAATAGAGGGATGGCTGAACTGGACAAGCGGGCGCTCGCCGTCACCGCATTCTGGCGCGAAGCCGGCGAGGATGCCTGGTTCGAGAAGAACGATGCCTTCGACGCGGATTTCCGCAACCGCTTTCTCGACCTGCACTATGCCGCCGCGCGGCGCGAATGCGACGACTGGTCGGAACACGCCGAGGGTTCGCTGGCGCTGATGATCCTGCTCGACCAGTTTCCGCGCAACTGCTTTCGCGGCACCGGCCATATGTATGCGACCGATCCGCTGGCGCGGCATTTCGCCGGCAAGGCGATCGCCGCCGGGCATGACCTGGCGCTCGATGACGACGTTCGCTTCTTCCTCTATCTGCCCTTCGAGCATTCGGAGCTGCTCGTCGACCAGGCGCGCTCGGTGGAGCTCACGTCCACCAGCGCCCAGGCCTATCTCAAATATGCGGTCGAGCACCGCGAGATCATCCAGCGCTTCGGCCGCTTTCCGCACCGCAACCGGATGCTCGGGCGCGAGACGACGCCGGAGGAGCAGGCCTTCCTCGACGGCGGCGGCTTCTCCGGCTGATTTCAGCCGCCGTCTTCCACTTGGCCGTAGGCGATGCCTAGTCTAGGCCAGCCACCAATCGCGGCCCGAGGGCAAGTGTTCGATGCCCGACGTGTCGACGGCGCCGAGGCGCTCCGACACGCTCTTGCCGCCGATGGCAAGCTCGGGCGCGATCTCGGCCAGGGGCGCCAGCACGAAGGCGCGCTCCAGCATGCGCGGATGCGGTACTTCCAGGCCGGTCTCATGGATGACCCGGTCGCCGAAGACCAGGATGTCGATGTCGATCAGCCGCGGCCCCCAGCGCTCCTCACGCACGCGCTTCAGCCGGCGTTCGGCATCAAGGCAAAGATCGAGCAATTCGCGTGGCGTGAGCCCGGTCGTGATCGTGGCGGCGGCATTGAGGAAATCGGGCTGGTCGAGCTTGCCCCAGGGCGGCGTGCGGTAGAGCGAGGAGACCGCGACGACGCTGGTCTTGTCGTCGCCATCCAGAAGGCGGAGCGCAGCCGCCATCGACCTGGCGGGATCGCCGAGATTGCCGCCGAGGCTGAGATAGACCGTGTTATTCTGGCCAGACAACGGTCACCTCGACATGGTCGAGCACGCCGGGCACGGGGGCATTCGGCTTGCGCACGGTAATCTCGGCCTTCTTGATTTGCGGAAAGCGCGCCGTCAGCGCCTTGGCCACTTCCAGCGCCAGCGCCTCGATGAGGAAACGCCGGTGCCCGGTGATGATCTTCTCGATCACCGCGAAGGCGACGCCATAGTTGACGGTATCCTCGATCGAATCCTCGACGAGCGCCCGGCCGGGTTCGACGGTCAGCGCCGCGTCGACGTAAAAACGCTGGCCGAGCGTCTCCTCCTCGTCCAGCACGCCGTGCCGGGCAAAGAAGGCGCAGTTCTTCATGCGGATGACATACATGGCTCAGCGTCCGGACGGGTCGGTTTCACGCGCCAGCATAGCATCGGCGAGCGCCAGCGCATCCACGTTGATTGCGACATCGTGGACGCGAAAAAGATGCGCGCCTTTCAGCCTGAGAATAACACTGGTGGCCGCCGTTCCGGCGCCACGCTCGGCCGCGTCCCGCCCGGTCACCGCGCCGATGAAGCGCTTGCGCGAGGTGCCGGCCATCAACGGGTAGCCCAGCGCATGGAGCTCGGAAAACCGCGCCATCAGATCGAGGTTCTCCTCCGCCGTTTCCTTGGCGAAGCCGAAACCGGGGTCGAGCACGATCTGATCGTCGGCGATGCCGCTGGCCCGTGCGATCTCCAGCGATTTCCGCAGAAAGAAAAACTGGTCGTCGATGACGTCGGGCAGTTTCTGCCTGTCGCGCCCGGTATGCATGATGACGAGGCCGGCGCCGGTTTCGGCGGCGACGCGGGCGATGCCCGGTTCGCGCTGCAGGCCCCAGACATCGTTGACGATATGCGCGCCGGCAGCGACGGCCAGCCTTGCAGTGTCCTCGCGATAGGTGTCGACCGAGATCAGCGCCTCGCCGGCGCTGGCGAGCGCCTCGATGATCGGCAGGATGCGCGCCTGTTCCTCCTCGCCGGTTACCGGGGATGCGCCGGGCCTGGTCGATTCGCCGCCGATATCGATGACCGCAGCACCCTCCTCCACCATGCGGCGCGCCTGGGCGAGCGCTTCGTCGCGCCCGGCGAACAGTCCGCCATCGGAGAAACTGTCCGGCGTGACGTTGAGGATGCCGACCACCACGGCCTTGCTGCCAAGGTCGAGGTGGCGCCCATGCGCCAGCTGCCATTGCCTTGTCGTCATCGTCCGTCAACCATCTTGTGATCCGCTGGAAATCAAATCCGTTGCGCCGAGAGCGGCCGTAACGCAAGGTGGTCGAAGAGGCAACATGATGAAACGATCGCTGACCTGCGCCCTGGTTCTCGCTTTTACCGCCTTGCCGGCGGGCGCAGCCAATCTGGTCAAGACCTACAGCTACTTCGCCATTGGCGGCCGCACGCTGGACGACATCGAGACGCAGCTTTCCAAGCACGGACCGCAGGTGAAAAGCACCGGCTCGCGGCATCCCGGAGCGACGCAGATGGCGTTCACCACCCGCGTCAGCTACGCCGAAAAACCGGGCTCCTGCCGCATCGCCGACGCCATCGTGACCGTCAAGGTCAAGGTCATCCTTCCGGAATGGCGCCGCTCGCGGAAGGCGGATGCCGACGTGAAGCTGTTCTGGGACACGCTGTCGGCCGACATCAAGCGCCATGAGGAGCGCCATGTCGAGATCGCCAAGAACCATGCCAAGCAACTCGAGGACGCGCTGAAGGCGAGCTATCCGCAAAGGACTTGCGCCGAGGCCAAGGCCAAGGCGGCCGAGATCACCGCGGCCGAGCTCGCCGGGCACGACCAGGACCAGGTGCGGTTCGACCGCGTCGAGAGCGTCAACTTCGAAAGCCGCATCCTGCGGTTGCTGCGCTACCGGATCGAGCGCATCGAGAGCGGCCAGCTGCCGCCGGCCTGATTTTCGCCAACAATCGGGCGCCGGTGGCGCAAGCCAATTTCGCCGAAGCGTAGTGCCAGGCGGCAAAAAACTCCGAGCCCGGGTCGAAATCGGCCTATATGGGACGACATATGTCAGGTTCGCAGAGGCGGACCCTGAAAGCACGAGACAACCAATCGACGCGGCGGATGCGTCGGACCGGCCGAGCCGGCCGCCCCACCCCAGGGCGCGCGCAAGCCCACGAAAGAACGAGACCATGGATCAGGCTGTCGACAAGCCGGCGACAATTTCAGCGACGTCGCCGCTGACGGAGAGCGAGAAGAACGCCATCATCGGCGGCGTGCTGTTGTCTATGCTGCTTGCGGCGCTGGACCAGACCATCGTTGCCCCGGCCATGCCGACGATGGCGCGTTTGCTCGGCCATGCCGAATATCTGCCGTGGATCGTCACCGCCTATCTGCTCACCGCAACGGCGATGGCGCCACTTTATGGCAAGATTTCCGATGTTTATGGCCGCAGGCCAACCCTCTACGCCGCTATCCTCATCTTTTTGGCCGGATCGCTGGTCAGCGCCATGGCGCCCAGTATGCTGGTGCTAATCGTCGGGCGCGCTATCCAGGGCGCTGGCGGCGGCGGCTTGTTCGCGCTGGCACAGACGGTGATCGGCGACCTCGTGCCGCCGCGCGAACGGGCGCGTTACGCGGCTTGGATCGCGGGCACCTGGGCTGTCGCCAGCATCGCAGGGCCGCTGCTGGGCGGCACCTTCGCCGAACATCTGCACTGGTCGCTGATCTTCTGGATCAACCTGCCGCTCGGCCTGCTGGCCATGGCGATCATCAACAAGCCGTTGAAGAAGCTGCCGATCGCGGCCAAGCATCATCGTATAGACGGGCTCGGCGCGGTGCTGCTGATCGTGGCCACTGCCCTGCTGCTGCTGGCGCTGAACTGGGGCGGCAGCGCCTACCCGTGGCTGTCGCGCGAAATCCTCGGGCTGCTCGCCTGTTCGGCGGTGATCTGGGCTGCCTTTGCGCTGAGGCTCATGCGCGCTGCCGAACCATTGATCTCGCTCGAGGTGCTCAGCAACCCTATCGTACTGGCCGGCACGCTGTCCCTGTTCCTGCTGCAGGCTGCCAATATCGGCCTGGCGGTCTATCTGCCGGTCTACCTGCAGTCGATCGTCGGGCTCTCGGCCAGTGAATCGGGCATGGCGTTGCTCGGGCTGATGCTTGGCACTGTCGCCGGCGCGACGTTCAGCGGGCGCACGATACCGCGCTTTGTCCATTATAAGCGGATTGCCATGATCGGAGTGAGCTTCGCCATAGTCTGCCTTGGGGTGCTCAGCCTCGTCGCCGGGCATGCCTCCCTCCTGGTCGTTGAAATCCTGACGACCTGTATTGGCCTCGGCAGCGGGACGACGTTTCCGGTCGCCACTGTCTCGGTCCAGAACGCTGTCGATCAGGCGCATCTCGGTGTCGCCACGGGTGTGCTCACCTTCCTTCGCTCATTGGGCAGCGCATTGGGGGTGGCGATACTGGGCGCGGTCGCGCTGGGCTATGGCCTGCCATTGGCCGGCGAAGGCGCGCATTCAGCCGGCGCCGCCGCTTCTGCCGAAGCGTTTACGATGATCTTCCTCGTCGCAGCGGTAATCCTGCTGATGGCGCTTGCCGCGCTCGGACTGATGCCGGAAAAGGCGCTTCGTGGCCATCCCGAGACCGCGACTCCGGTGCTGGCCGAGTAGCAAAGCCTTCAATCGTGGACGCCGAGCTTCTTCTGCAGGCTGGTCGACGAGGTCGTGTACTGGAAGACGATGCGTTCGCCGGGGCTGACGATGCGCTTGGCCGCCTGCGCCATCAAGGCAACCTCGTGGAAACCCGACAGGATCAGCTTCAGCTTGCCGGGATACCAGTTGATGTCGCCGATGGCGAAGATGCCGGGGACCGAGGTCTGGAACTTCTCCGTGTCGACGGGAATCAGGTTCTCATGCAGGTTGAGCCCCCACTCCGCGATCGGCCCGAGCTTCATGGTCAGGCCGAAGAAGGGCAGCATGCGGGTGCATGGCACCTCGACGTCGCCGTCGGGCCCCTTGATGGTCGCCGATGACAGCTGGCCGTCGGCGCCGGTCAGGCCGCTCACCTGCCCGACCTGGAAATTCAGCTCCTTCATCTCCTGCATGGCAAACATCTTGTTGACGCTGTCGGGCGCGGCCCGGAATTCCGGGCGGCGATGCACCAGCGTCACGCTCTTCGCTACCGGTTGCAGGTTCAGCGTCCAATCGAGCGCCGAATCGCCGCCGCCGACGATGACGAGGTCATGGCCGCGGAACTCCTCCATGCGGCGCACGGAATAGAAGACGCTCTTGCCTTCGTACGCCTCGATGCCGGGAATGGGTGGCCGCTTGGGCTGGAACGAGCCGCCGCCGGCGGCGATCACCACCACCTTGGCCTCGAACACCTCGTTCTCGTCCGTGGTGACGCGGAAGCTGCCGTCCTCCAGCTTCTCCAGGCTCGAGACCATGCGGTTGAAGGTGAATTCCGGCTTGAACGGGTGGATCTGCTCAAGCAGCTTGTCGACAAGGCCCTGGGCCGTGATCAACGGCCAGCCGGGAATGTCGTAGATCGGCTTTTCCGGATAGAGCTCGGCACATTGGCCGCCGGGCCGGTCGAGGATGTCGATGAGATGGCACTTCATGTCGAAGAGGCCAAGCTCGAACACGGCGAACAGGCCGACCGGCCCTGCCCCGACGATGAGTACGTCCGTCTTGATCGTGTCGGTCATGCGATGCGCCTCGTTGCCAAACCGCGCGAGACTGCATGAGCATCGGCCCGCTGCCAAGCGGCGGCGGGAAAAATAGCCCGAAAGCGGCGATATCAGCCCTGGCGGGCGGGCACGCGCACGACCAGCCCGTCGAGAGCGTCGCGCACCTTGATCTGGCAGGACAGGCGTGAGTTCGGCTGGACGTCATAGGCGAAATCCAGCATGTCCTCCTCCATCGCCTCCGGCTCGCCGACCTCGGCCGTCCAGCCTTCGTCTACATAGACATGGCAGGTCGCGCAGGCGCAGGCGCCGCCGCACTCGGCCTCGATCCCGGGCACGGCGTTGCGGATCGCGTTCTCCATGACGGTCGAGCCGTTTTCGGCATCCACGTCGAACTGTGTGCCGTCATTGGCAATGAAGGTCAGCTTGGTCATTTATCACCTGAAGGGGAGTTCCAGCCGAGATAATCACTCCGGCGGACAAGTCAACTGCGGCGCGAAAACGCCGCGCCGTGACGTTTTTTCGGAAATTCAGATTGTTGTCCATGCATGTCGTTGTCGCAAAACCGCCGCGCAGTTTTGGGCGACATGCTTTAGCGGCTGATGGCGGCGATGAAATCGCGCACTTCCTCGATCAGGACACCGAGCCGCTTGAGGGTCTTGACGTCTTCGGGCTGGCCCTCGATTGCTGCGGCGCAATCGGCGATTGCAAAGGCCCCCACCGCGCGCGCCGAGCCTTTCAGCCCATGCGCCAGGAGCAGCCTCTCCTTGACGTCTGCGTCGAGGATCTTGTCGTGCACGGCAAGCGCCTGTTGCACGAAGAGCGCCAGCACCTCCTGTTCGAGGGCGCGATCGCCCATAGTCTGGCGCGAAAGATGGGCGAGATCCACAGGTCGTGACCGGGCCGTTCCCGACACGTCGCCGCCGGGCATGGAAAAGGCAATGCCGCTTTCGCCGCGCATGGATATTGCAGCTCCTTAGGTGTCTGACTGCCTGGAAAACTAGGCGAATCCCGTAGCAAACGGGTTAATGACTGGCCTGAAAAAATGTTGACAGGGAGGCGCCGAAATCACGTCTGCGTTAACCCTATATTTAAAGTTTTACGTATCGCCCAGAATGCAGGTTTTCTTTACCCCTGTGTGTCATTACGATACGAGGGTCCATTTTCAGCCTCCTGCGTGGGATAAGACAAGCCAGAATCACGGGCCAAAATCATAAGTCCCTCGGCAGCTAGTACAGGGTAGCGAAGGCATGGCGAAGAAACCAACGACACGAACACTCGACAACGACGTAGCCAAGGAACTCGAACGGGCGCTCGACCTGGATTTGAGTGCGGATGGCGACGGCGGCCTCGATATGGCGGCGTCGATGGAAGACCTGGAAGCGCAGATTTCAGCCGCGGCTGACGAGCTGGCGCGCGAAGGGCGCAGCCAGAAAGAGGAGCCGGCGGCCGTTCAGAATCAGAACATGTGGCCGGCACAGAACACGCAGCCGGCGGCGCAACCCAAGCCGGCCGAGTTGCGTCCGGTTGAAACGCGCAACGGCGCGCAGCCGGCCGGCTTCACCCCGGCCAATGACGACCGCCAGAAGGATTACCGCACGCTGCTGCACGGCCTCAACCGGCGCGCGTCGAGCACCATCTACTGGGTCGTGGCGTTCATTTCTCTGGCCTGGATCGCCGGCGCCGGCGGCCTGGCCAACCTCCTGTTCGGCCCGGGCATCTGGAAAATCCGCACCGCCGACCAGTTCTTCGCCCGCCCCGAGCTGATCGGCTTGGCGGTCGCGGCGATCATCCCCGTCATCCTGTTCTGGGCCTTCGCGGCCATGGTGCGCCGGGCGCAGGAGATGCGCCTTGCCGCGCAGTCGATGACGGAAGTGGCCTTCCGTCTGGCCGAGCCGGAGAACCTGGCCCAGGACCGCGTCATGATGATCGGCCAGGCCGTGCGCCGCGAGGTTGCGGCGATGGGCGAAGGCATCGAGCGCACCCTGGCGCGCGCCGTCGAGCTGGAAACGCTGGTCCACAGCGAAGTCAACCAGATCGAACGCTCCTATTCGGAGAACGAAGCCCGTATCCGCTCGCTGGTCGACGGTCTCGGCAGCGAGCGCGAAGCCGTCGTCACCCATGCCGAGCGCGTGCGCGCTTCGATCGCCAGCGCGCATGAGACGCTCAGGGACGAGATCGGCTCGGCCAGCGACATCATCCGCGATTCGATCCTCAATGCCTCGACCAAGCTGTCGATGACGATCAACAATTCCGGCGACACGCTGATCGACCGCATCAACGAGAGCTCGATGTCGATCTTCGATTCGGTCGAAGGCCGGCTCGATACGATCACCGACCGGCTGTCGACCTCGGGCGAGGCCTTCGCCAGCCTGCTCGACACCCGCATCGCCAAGCTGACCGACACCACAGATGGCCTCACCCGGTCGCTGACCGACCTGCTCGACGACCGCACCAGCGGCATGGTTTCGCTGCTGGGCGGTGCCGCGCGCACGCTGAGCTCCGAGTTCGAAAACAGCCTCAGCGGCATCGAGCGTACGCTGGCCGAACGCGGCCAGGCGCTGATCAGCGAATTCCAGACCCGCGCCGAGGCGCTCGACACCGGCACGCAGAAGCTCAACGCCGCGCTCGAGGCCCGCGCCCGCCAGATCAACGAGACGCTGGTCGAACGCGCACGCGAAATCGCCCACACCTTCGCCGAGAGCAAGGACCAGCTGTCGACGATGATCGACCAGGGCAAGACCCAGATCGGCGCCGACATGGCCGACATCATCTCGTCGACCTCGTCCATGCTCGAGGCCCGCGCCAGCGACTTCGCCGGTCGCATGGAAGCGGCCCGCCATGTTGTCTCGCGTTCCTTCGACAGCGACATCCAGCGGCTCGCGGATGCTCGCGTCGGCATCGAGGAAGCGGTGGAGAACCACAGCCGCAAGCTTTCGGAAAGCCGTGACCGCATGGCTGCCGCCATGCAGGCCGACCTGGCGACGTTCGCGGAGAGCCGCGCTGGCATCGACGCCGCCGTGACCGACCAGGTGCAGAAGCTGGCGGAAGGCCGCGACCTCATTGCGCGCGCGCTGGAAGACGACCTGCGTAAGGTCAACGAATCGCGCGCCGCCATTGACGCGTCGCTCGGCGCCCATCTCGAACAGCTCGAACAGGGCCGCAACAGGCTTTCGCAGGCCTTGAACGAAGACTCCGGGAAGCTCGTGCAAGCCCGTACGATCATTGATGAAATGGTCGCCGGCCATGTCGGCAAGCTGGCCGAAGGCCGCAACATATTGGCGCGTGCGCTGGAAGCCGACCTCGGCAAGCTGGCCGACAGCCGCGCCAGCATCGACGGACTGGTCGCCGGCCAGGTCGAGAAGATCGCCGAAGGACGCTCGGTGCTCGCCAAGGCGCTGGAGACCGACATCATCGGCATCAGGAGCCTGATCGAGACCCACTCCGCCAAGCTCGCCGAAGACAGGGGCGAGCTCAGCCGTTCGCTGGAGGACGACCTGTCGGGCATCAGGAACCTGATCGAGGGTCATGCCGTCAGGCTGGCCGACGACCGCAGCCTGCTGTCGCAGACGCTCGAAGCCGACCTCGCCAAGCTGGCGGAGGGCCGCTCCAGCATCGACGGGCTGGTTGCCGGTCAGGTCGAGAAGCTCGCCGAGGGCCGCGACATCCTCAAGCGCGCGCTCGAAGCCGACATCAATACGATCAAGGGCGCTATCGCCGGTCATTCCGAGCGGGTGGCGGAAGAGCGCAGCCAGCTTTCCAAGGCCCTGGAAGCCGATCTGCAGAATGTAAACAGCCTGATCTCCGATCACACGAACCGGCTCGTCCAGGATCGCTCGACGCTGTCGCAGGCCCTGCAGGACGACCTGCAGAATGTGAACGGCATCATGGCCGATCACCAGAGCCGGCTTGTCCAGGACCGCTCGACGCTGGCCAAGGCCCTGGAGGACGACCTCGCCAAGCTGGCCGAGAGCCGCTCCAGCATCGACGGGCTGGTCGCCGGCCAGGTCGAGAAGCTCGCCGAGGGCCGGGATATCCTCAAGCGTGCGCTCGAAGCCGATCTCAACACGATCCGGAGCGCCATTGCCGACCAGTCGCTGAAGCTGACCGACAACCGCGCCGAGTTCGCGCGGGTGCTGGAAGGTGATCTCGAGAACGTCAACAGCCTCCTCCAGGGCCACAGCGACAGGCTTGCCGAGGATCGCTTGGCGCTGTCCAAGGCGCTCGAGGACGATCTCGCCAAGCTGGCCGAGAGCCGCTCTAGCATCGACGGGCTGGTCGCCGGCCAGGTCGAGAAGCTTGCCGAGGGCCGCGATATCCTCAAGCGCGCCCTGGAAGCGGACCTGCAGAAGCTCGCCGCGGGCCGCAGCGAGATCGACGACATCATCGCCGGTCATGTCGGCAAGCTGGCCGAAGGCCGCGACATGCTGTCCCGTGCGCTGGAAGACGATCTGGCGAAGCTCGTCGACACGCGCAAGGACGTCGACCGTTCGCTCTCCGGCCATATCGACCAGATCGCGGCCCGCAGCGGCGACATCTCGGCGACGATCGCCGCCGATGTCGAAAAGATCGAGCAGGCGTTCAACCGGCAGACCGGCATCATTGAGGAACGCGCCGGAACCATGGAGCGTGCACTGTCGACCGGCGTCGACAATGTCCGCAACGTGCTGGAGAAGAGCGCTGTCTTCGTTGCCGGCGCCCTGCGCGAGAAGGTCATGGAGGTCACCAGCGCCCTTCACGAGCAGGCAGGTCAGGCCTTCAGCGACGCCGACCGCAAGATCGCCGAACGCGCAGAACAGACCTCGTCGGCCCTGCTCGCCAGGGCCGAGGACATCGCGCGCGCCTTCGAGGACGCCGATCGTCGCCTGCATGCGCGTGCCGAGGATACCACCAGCGCGCTGATTGCCCGGCACGACGATATATCGAGCTCGATGCTCGCCCGTGCCCAGGAGACCGCCGATCAGCTGGCCGCACGCGCCAGCGAGATCGCAGGCACCTTCGACGCGGCGGACCAGAAGCTGGTTGCCCGTGCGGTCGAGACGGCGCAGTCGCTGGCGGCGCGCGCCGGCGACATCCTGCGCAACTTCGAGGGCGCCGACGAACGGCTGAGCATGCGCATCGGCGAATCGGCCGAAGCGCTTGCCGCGCGCGCTTCGGATCTCGGCCGCATCTTCGATGCCGCCGACCAGCATCTGATCTCGCGCATCGCCGAGGGTTCGGAAGCCCTGTCGTCGCGTGCGTCCGAGATCGCCCGCATCTTCGACGACGCGGACCAACGTCTGGTCACCCGCATCGCCGACAGCACCGCCACGATCGGCAGCCATGCCGAGACCATCGTCGGAGCCTTCGCCAGCACCGAGCAACGGGTTGCCGACCGCTCCCGCCAGACCGGCCAAGAATTGGCCGTCCACGCCCGCGAGATCGAGCAGGCGCTGGCCGGCGCAGACGAGCGCCTGGCGTCGAATGCCGCGGCGACGGCCGCCCGAATCGAGGAGCAGCTCTCGGGAGTCGAGAACCGCCTCGCCCATACCGCGGAAGCGATGGGCCAGAAGCTGAACGAGCAGGTCTCGGGCGCCGAGGCGCAACTTATTTCGCGCGCCAATGTGATCGCGGAGACCTTCACCGCGGTCGGTCAGCATATCGGCCAGAGCACCAACGACGCCGCCAAGACCATCGGCGCCAACACCCGCGAGCTCAACACGATGCTCGCGGCGCGCTCGGCCGAGATGTCGCGGATCCTCGACGAGACGGCCAAGCCGCTGGTCGAGCGCTTCGCCCAGGGCGGCTCGGAGCTGCAGCGGAGCATGGAAGAGGTCACCGAGCGGGCGACCGAGAAGCTGCGCAGTGAAAACGCAGCCCTCGTCAACGCGCTCGCCAGCCGCACGGCCGAGACCCTGTCGGCTGTCGAAGGCGCGCGTTCGACGCTCGCCGACAGCGTCGCCGAGCTCATCGGCCGCTTGAGCACCTCCAGCGCCCAGCTCGGTCAGCTGATCGATCAAGCGGCGGTCAATCTCGGCCATGTCGAGGAGCGGCTCACCGGAAGCACGCAGAGCTTCGCGACGACCACGGAAAAGGCCGCGCAGACCTTCGCCAGCTCGGCGCGCCTGGTCGATTCCAACACGAGCCGGCTCACCGACCTGTCGTCGGCCACGCTGCGCGAGGTCGCATCGATCGCCACCAAGTTCGACGAGCACAGCCGGTTGCTCTCCAGCGCCTCGGACCTGCTCAGCTCCGCGCAGAGCAATCTCGAGCACACGCTGGAGCGGCAGTCGTCGCTGGACGACCTTGCCGTCGGCCTGGTCAAGAAGTCGGAAGATCTCGAAAAGGTCATGCGCTCGTTCGAGAACCTGGTCGGCCAGACCATGCAGAACGCCGAGGGCCGAACCATGGAATCGGCGGAAAAAATTCGCACTGCCATCGCCGAGGTCGTCGAGTCGGCGACGAAGCGCTTCGCCGACGCGACCGAGGAGATGCGGCGCACCGCCGGCTCGATCAAGAGCGAGCTGGACCTCACCCGCGCCGAACTCAAGAAGGGCGTCATCGAGATGCCGGAAGAGGCCAAGGAATCGACCTCGGCCATCCGCCGCGCCGTTTCCGAGCAGATCAACGCGCTCAAGGAGCTCTCCGACATCGTCGCGAAGTCCGGCCGCAGCGGCAGCGACTCCTCGGAGCCGCGCAGCCTACGCCCGGCGCCGCAGGCGCCGGCCCGTCCGGCAGAGCCGCCGCGCCGTCCGCCGGCGCCGCCACAGCCCGAGCGCCGGGCTCCACAGGCGCCGTTGGCTGAAACGACCTTGCGCGGCACGCTCGACCTCGATCGTCCCGCCGAGGCCCCGCTCCGCGAACCCAATGGCCGCACGCCGCAAGGCGGCTGGGTGCGCGATCTCCTGACTGGAGCGTCGCGCGAGGAGGACCTCAGGCCGGCCGCTCCGGCGGAAGCGCCGCGTCCGGCTCCGGCCCAGCGCTCGCCGCTGCATGTCGTGGAATCGCTCAACTCGCTGTCGGTCGACATCGCGCGCGCCATCGACCACGACGCCTCGATCGAGCTGTGGAACCGTTATCGCCGCGGCGAGCGCGACGTGTTCACTCGGCGCCTCTATACGCTGAAGGGCCAGCAGACCTTCGACGAGATCCGCCGCAAGTACCAGGCCGAGGCCGAGTTCCGTGCCGCCGTCGACCGCTACTGCGACGATTTCGAAAAGCTGCTCAAGGACGTGGCGCGCAACGACCGCGACAACATCATGGCGCAGACCTATCTGACGTCGGACACCGGCAAGGTCTACACCATGCTGGCCCACGCCAGCGGCCGCCTGCACTAAGCGGCGGTACTGGAAACAAATAGAAAGGGGGGACCCGGTCCCGCCCTTTCTGCTTTTGGGCCGATGCTCTAGAGATGTCCCAAGACACCGTAAATCTTTAGACTCAATTGGATGTCCGCACCGTGGATTGAGGCTTGTGGCAATGCAGACAATTCGTGGCGATCTGCTTCAGCTTGCGCTCGACGGAAAGTTCGATGTCATAGTGCATGGATGCAATTGCCAATGCCAAATGGGCAAGGGGATTGCTCTTTCGATAAAGCAGCGTTTTCCCGAGGCATATGCTGCGGATTGCGCGACGTTGAAGGGCGACCTAGCCAAGTTGGGAAGCATATCCGTTGCTGACATCAAGCGGGAAAGCCGCAGTTTCCATGTCGTCAATGGCTACACTCAATTCCATTGGCAGGGCAAAGGGGTGAAAGCCGACTACCACGCGATCCGAAAAGTCATGCAGGCCGTCAAGGCCAGATTCGCTGGCAAAAGGATCGGCTACCCGAAAATTGGCGCAGGTTTGGCTGGAGGCGATTGGCAAGCTATCGTCTCAATCATCGAGGACGAGCTCGCGGGCGAAGATCACACGCTCGTAGAATACACGCCTTGAGCCAACTCGGACTCTAGCGCAGCCGCTTCATGGCCGCGCTGATCGGCTCAGATCACCGAATCTGTCCAGCGGACGATGTCCTTCGCCGCCTGGCCGAAGGCGCTGTCCAGCGCGCCGACATAGGCGGCGTTGCCGCTGCCCGAAACGGGCGCGCTTGCCGAGAAGCTCTTGGCGGCGCGGACCTCGCCATTGCGGTCGTTGAGGATGCGCACGAACAGATCGACCTCGGCGTGCTCGCCGCCGTTGACGCGGACCTCGAAGGAACGGACCTCGGCGATGATCTGGTAGTCGATAGCCAGCCCCTCGCCCGGCTTGCCGACCCCGGCGAAGCTGCCGGAACGCTGGAAGGTCTCGGCAAGCCTCGCCTGCACGATCAGCGGCAGCCGGTCGGCCCATTGCGCGCCCTTGAGATATTGGATCGACAGGTCTGACGGTCTGATGACGATGTTCTGGCTGTCCAGCGCTTTGAGCGCGGAAGGCTGGGCGATCAGGATCTGCCGGCGGCTGTGGCCATGCGCGTCGATCGACGGCGCCGACAGCTCGAACGTGTCGAGCGGCGCCGGCTTGGCGCCGAGCGCCGCGCAGCCGGCCAGCGAGAGCGCAAGCAGCGCCGCAGCCGATGTCAATCCAACCGACCTTGCCCAAACCGACGTCACGCGCGATCCCCGTTGTCCCCAGATCGTAAGATCAACCCGCAATTGCGGCTTCTGTTCTTGCGGTGGGTGATGGCCGAAGTCAACGCCGCACCCTGCCGTCATATTGCCGGACCTCACCCTCGCCGCCCGACAGGATGCGCTGCGGATTGCGGCTGAGATCGGTCACCGCTTCCTCGATGCGGTTGATCGAGCGGCGGCTGTCCTGGACCAGCGCCTCGACATTCTGCAGGCCCTGGCCGGAGAAGCGGGCCAGGTTGTCGGTGATGGTGCCGAGCCGCGCATTCAGCGTGTCGGCGACCTGCTTGAACGATTTCAGCGTGTCGCGAGCGTCCGCCATGACGCCGTTCGCCTCGCCCGAGCCGAGCAGCTTGTCGACCTTGGCCAGGATGCCGTCGACGCGCACCGAGGCGTCGTTCAGTCGCTGGGCGAGCTGCTTGGCGTCCTTGATGGTGTCGTCGATGTCGTCGGCGCGGCTGGCGAATTTGTTCGTGACCTTGGCGATGTCGGCGGCGGCCTGATTGGCGTTTTCGCTGGCCTTCTGGATGTTGGCCAGCGCCGTGCGCACCTCGGCCGGATCGATGCCGTCGAGCACGCCGTTGACCTTGTCCAGCGTGCCTTGCGTCTTCTGGGCGAAGTCGTTGATCGAGCCGACCGCCGTGTTGACGTTGTTGATGACGGTGTCGAACTGCTTGGAGGTTTCCTTCAGATTGCCGGTGACCGTGTCGACATTGGCGACGATGCTCTTGATCTTATCCTTGTCGACGGCGTTGAGCAGGCCTTCGGCGGCCTTCAAAGTTCCGTCAAGCTTGCCCGAGACCCCCTTCAGCTCGTCCGAGAGCGAGCTCACGCTGGACAGGAACTTGTCGATGCCATCGGAATTCTTGGCCAGCGCGTCCGAGAAGGTCTGCACGTTCTTGACCGTATCGGTCAGCGGCCCGCGCACGTCGTGGGTGAAGCCTTCGAGATCGGAGAGCACCTTGTCGGCGCGGGTGAAGATGTTCTGCGCGGTCTGCAGGAGGTTGGTGACGGCGGACGGATTGGCGACGATCTCGGCGACCTTGCCTTCCTTCTCGGCCTGGTCGAGCAGCTTCGGCTCCCTGGGGTCGGCGCCCTTGAGCTCGATATTGGCCTGACCGGTGAGACCGGCAAGCCCGATATCGGCCTGCGTCGACTTGGTGATCGGCGTCATCCGGTCGATCTCGGTGTCGGCGATGGCGACCGTCGGGTTGTCGACGTCGATGTAGACGCGCCTGACGTCACCCACCTTGACGCCGTTGAACAGCACGAAACTGCCGCGGCCGAGGCCGGACGCCGAGCCTGGGATGCGCACGCGCAGGAGCGTCGTCTCGCCCTTGTCGCCGATCGCCGCCGTCCAATAGACGAAGGCAAAGGCCGCCAGGATCGCGGCCAGCGTGAAGATGCCGACAATGACGTAGTTGGCTCTGGTTTCCATTGCCCCACTTATGGCTATGCGCGCGCCGCAAGATCAAGTTGCCGTGCACGTTTTCCGCGAAAATAGGATTTCACCCACGGCTCCTCGCTTTTCAGCATGTCGTCGATCGTGCCTTCGACCAGCACCTTCTTCTTGCCGAGCACCGCCACGCGGTCGCAGGCGGTGAACAGCGTGTCGAGGTCATGCGTGACCATGTAGACGGTGAGATCCATCGTATCGCGCAGCTTGACCACCAGCTCGTCGAATTCGGCGGCGCTGATCGGATCGAGGCCGGATGTCGGCTCGTCGAGGAAGACGATGTCCGGATCGAGCGCCAGCGCGCGCGCCAGTGCCGCGCGCTTGATCATGCCGCCGGACAATTCGGATGGGAATTTCTGCGCGGCATCAGGCGGCAGCCCGACAAGCTCGATCTTCAGCAGCGCCAGCTCGTCCATCAGCTTCTTCGGCAGGTCGAGGTATTCGCGCATCGGCACCTGCACGTTCTCCTGCACCGTCAGCGCCGAAAACAGCGCGCCGTGCTGGAACAGCACGCCAAGGCGCATATCGATGCGCAGGCGCTCGATGTCGCTCGCCTTCTCGACATCGACGCCGAACAGCTTGATCGTGCCCGACTGCTTGTGCAGCAGGCCGAGGATTGTGCGCAAAAGCACCGATTTGCCGGCGCCCGAGGCGCCGACGAAGCCAAGGATCTCACCGCGGGTGATGTCGAGCGACAGTTTGTCGAGGATGACCTTGTCATCCAGGGCGACGGTGACGTCGCGAACGGACAGCACGATCTCGTTTTCGGTGGTTTCCTTGGCCTCGGTACCGTTTCGCGTCGCCATGTCAGAACTCTATCGCGGCGTAGAACATGGCAAAAAGCCCGTCGAGGATGATGACGACGAAGATCGACTTCACCACCGAGGCGGTCACGTGCTGGCCAAGCGATTCCGCGCTGCCGCCGACCTTCATGCCCTCGACGGAGGCGATGGTGCCGATGATCATGGCCATGAACGGCGCCTTGATCAGGCCGGCGAAGATGGTGCTGAGATCGATGGCGACGCGCAGCCGGTCGATGAAGGCGGCAGGGGGAATGTCGGAATAGAGCCAGGCGGCGATGATGCCGCCGCCAAGGGCGGCGAAATTGGCGATGATGGTGAGACACGGCAGCGCGATGACCAGCGCGACCAGGCGCGGGAACACCAGCACGCCGATCGGGTTCAGGCCGATGACCTTGAGCGCGTCGACCTCCTCGCGCATCTTCATCGAACCGATCTCGGCGGTGATGGCGCTGCCGGAGCGGCCGGCGATCATGATCGCCGTCATCAGCACGCCGAGTTCGCGCAGGATCAGCACGCCGACTAGGTCGACGACGAAGATGTCGGCGCCGAAATAGCTGAGCTGGTAGGCGCCCTGCTGGGCAACGATGGCGCCGACGATGGCCGACATCAGCACCACCACCGGGATGGCGCCGACGCCCATGCGGTCGATCTGGTTGAAAATGGCGGCCGGGTTGACGGCATGGCCGCGGCCAAGCTTCATCTGCGCGCCGCGGATGGTGGCGCCGAGGATGTTCATCGAGGCCAGGAAATCGTCACGCATCTCATAGACGCGCCGGCCGACCGCCTCCAGCGCGCGGATGATGATGTTGGGCGGACCGGCGGGGCCCGATTCGGGCTCGCGCCGGACAGCGTCGCCGACGGCGCCGAGCAGGATCGAGGCGATCTCGCTCTGCCCCTGCATCCTGACTTCGACGCCCTTCTTCTCGAAAGCACTGACCAGGCGGTCGATCAGCCAGGCACCGGCGGTGTCCATCTTCTCAATTTGTGAAAGATCGAGCGCCAAGGTCTTGAAACCGCTGCGCTTCTCGATTTTGCGCATTTCCGCGTCGACCAGCGCCACGGTGCGCGTCGTCCAGCTTCCGGAGAAAGCGCAGCCGAGAACGCCACGCTCCTCGCCAACGGCAATGCGCGGCTGGCCGTTCGGCTCCTTGGCGGCCGTGCCGCTTGCGTCGCGTTTGCGGATGGTCAACATGGCGTCCTGTTTAGCCTGCCGGAACCGGCCTGTCATTTGCCGGCGCCCGGTTGTCGCACTGCCCGAGAAGAAAAATATGGCGCGTGTCATTTCGGTCGAATCCGAGCGTTTCCCCATTGCCGGCGCCTTCACCATCTCGCGCGGCTCGAAGACCGAGGCGGAAGTCATCACCGTGACGATCGGTGAAAGCGGGCATGCCGGGCGCGGCGAATGCGTCCCCTACAAGCGCTATGGCGAGACCATGGATGGCGTGCGCGAGGCGATCGAAGGCATGCGCGGCCAGCTCGCCGGGGGCATCGGTCGGATCGCGCTGTTCGACGCCATGCCGGCGGGTGCGGCCCGCAACGCCGTCGATTGCGCCTTGTGGGACCTGGAAGCGAAGTTGAGCGGCACGCCGGTGGCGGATGCGATATGCGCTGCTCCGCCGCGGGCGCTCGAGACGGCCTACACGCTCTCGCTGGGCGAGCCGGAGGCGATGGCGGCGCAGGCCCGCGCCAACGCGGCGCGGCCACTGCTCAAGGTCAAGATCGGCGGGGACAACGACATGGCCCGCATCCGAGCCGTTACCGAAGCGGCGCCCGCCAGCCGCATCATCCTCGACGCCAATGAGGGTTGGACGGACGACAATATCGTCGAAAACCTCGCCTTCGCCGCCGAGCACGGCATCACGCTGATCGAACAGCCGCTGCCGGCCGGCCGCGACGGCATCCTGAGTCAGATCGCGCATCCGGTGCCGATCTGCGCCGACGAAAGCGTGCACGAGGCGAAGGGCCTCGAGGCCCTCGTCGGACTTTATGATGCCGTGAACATCAAGCTCGACAAATCCGGCGGGCTGACCGAGGCGCTGGTGCTGCGCGAGCGCGCCCGCGCGCTCGGCTTCCGCATCATGGTCGGCTGCATGGTCGGCACCTCGCTGGCGATGGCGCCGGCCGTGCTTCTGGCGCAGGGCGCCGATTTCGTCGATCTCGACGGTCCGCTGCTGCTCGCGAGGGACCGCGAGCCAGGCCTCGTCTACCAGGGATCGCTGGTGCTACCCCCCGACAGGACGCTGTGGGGTTGAGCGCGCCGCGAGCGCAATCAGCGCCAGCCCGATGAGCGCGATGGGGATCATGGCGAGGAAGCCGTCGACGCCGAAGCGGTCATAGAGCCAGCCCGACGCCAGCGTCACCACAGCCATGAAGAAGCCGTTGAAGAAATAGGCGATGCCTTGCGCAGCACCCGTTCGTTCCTCCGAGACGGTCTCGCCGATCATCTTCTGCAAGCCGATCAGAACCATCGCCACCGACACCGCGTGCAGCGTCTGGACGCCGAAGAAGCCGGCGACGCCAAGGCCGAGCGGCCAGATCAGCGGAAAGGCGATCCAGCGCACGATCGAACCGATGCCGGCGATCAGCATCACCCTGACGACCGAAACAGAGTTGAAAATACGGTTGAAAAACAAGAACATGCCGACTTCGGACACCACGCCCCAGGCCCATAGCAGGCCAACCACGGTGTCGCTGATGCCAATCGACTTCCAGTAGATCGAGACAAAGCCGTAGAGATAGGCGTGGCTGGCGGTGATGATGCCGACGCCAAGGGTGAAATAGAGGAAATAGGCATTGAGAAGCTTCGGCGCCGAATGCTGGATGTCGGTCGCCGACAGCGGCGAGGCGCGGCGCGGACGGCCGAGCCTCGGCGCCAGCAATCCGGCGACAAGCGCCGCGCCGAGCGCAACGAAGATGATTACCGGCACCGCCTCGGCGCCGGTGCGCGCCAGGATGAAGCCGCCGACGACATTGGCGCAAAGATAAGAGATCGAGCCCCATTTGCGCATGCTGGTGTAGTTGGAGCCGAAACGGCGCACGCCCGAAAGCGCCAGCGAATCGGCGATCGGCGAATGCGGTGTCCAGACGATGGTCAGCGCCAGCGAGACGGCGAGCACGACGGCGTAGGTCGGCGGCAGGAAATAACCGGCGGCCAGCACCATCGAGGCCGCGACCAGCGCGATATAGACATGGGCGCGGTCCCTCGCCCGGTCGGCCAATGCGGTCAGCAGCGGCGTCGTCACCACGCGCAGGAACATGGGCGCGGCGAGGATGACGGCGATCTGCCCGACATGGAAACCCTTGGCCTGCAGCCAGAGCGGGAAGTAGGGCAGATGCGTGCCGAGCGACACGAAGAGCGTGGCGAAGATCAGGCTCATGCGCAGCTCGAAATGGCGTGGCTTGACGAGCTGTTCTGGCGAGAGCGGCGGCAGGGACATGAATCGATCCAATCACGTCACGGTCGACCGGCCGCGACGTATGTCGATCCCTTAACATGGAGAAAAACCGGGCGAAACCGGCTGGACTAACCGATTGGCGCGGGGCCTTTATTACCGGGGGCCCGGCCTCACGCCGCCTGCACCACCCTGCCCTTGATGTTGACGGGAACCAGCACATCCTTGCCGGCCGGAGCCTCGGGCAGGACATGGGCCCAGGTCAGGATTTCCATGCGGCCGTCGAAATGCTCGACCACGGCGGTGCAGCTTTCCACCCAGTCGCCGGTGTTGATGTATTGCACGTCGCCGTAGTTCTCGATCGCGGCATGGTGGATGTGGCCGCAGATGACGCCGTCGACATGCGAGCGCCGCGCTTCCTCGCTCAGCACCGTCTGGAACGAGCCGATGAAGTTCACCGCCTTCTTGACCTTGACCTTGGCCCAGGACGAGAACGACCAGTAAGGCAGGCCGAGCAGATGACGCAGCTTTGTGATCACCCGATTGACCATCATCGCCGCGTCATAGGCGTAGTCGCCGAGATAGGCGAGCCAGCGTTGATTGTGCACAACGGTGTCGAACTGGTCGCCATGGATGACCAGCAGGCGCCGGCCGTCGGCGGTCTCGTGGATGGCACGGTCGGCGACGACGATGCCGCCGAAATGCACGCCCTGGAACTGGCGGGCGAACTCGTCGTGGTTGCCGGCGATGTAGGTGATGCTGGCGCCTTTGCGCGCCTTGCGCAGCAGTTTCTGCACGACGTCATTATGGCTCTGCGGCCAGTGCCAGCTGCGCCTGAGCCGCCAGCCGTCGACGATGTCGCCGACCAGATAGATGATATCGGCGTCGTGGTGTCTGAGGAAATCGATCAGGAAGTCGGCCTTGGCCGCCTTCGACCCCAGGTGGATGTCGGAGATGAACATTGAGCGGAAAGTGCGGGGCTCTGGGCCGGACATAGCTTGTCACCGTTGCTTTCGCAGAGCCTATGCCCCGATTCATGCAACAACCGTATGACGGTTGCGATTGGTCCAGCCGAAGGGCTAGCTTGCCGCGCTTGATCAAGGGAGAATACCGTCATGGATCTCGGCATTCGCGGAAAGAAGGCCATTGTCTGCGCTTCAAGCAAGGGGCTGGGACGCGGCTGCGCCATTGCGCTGGCCGAGGCCGGCTGCGATCTCGTCGTCAACGGCCGCAATGCCGAGCTCCTGGCAAAGACCGCCGCGGAGATTCGCGAAAAGTCTGGCGTCAAGGTGATCGAGATCGCCGGCGACGTGTCGAAGCCCGAGGTGCAGAAGGCGCTGCTTGCCGCCTGTCCCGATCCGGACATCCTCGTCAACAACAATGGCGGGCCGCCGCTGCGCGATTTCCGCACGCTCGACCGTGGCAAGATCCTCGAAGGCGTCACCCAGAACATGGTGACGCCGATCGAGCTGATCCAGGCGGTTGTCGACGGCATGGCCAAGCGCGGCTTCGGCCGCATCGTCAACATCACCTCGCTGTCGGTTTATGTGCCGATCCCCGGGCTCGACCTCTCGTCCGGCGCGCGCGCCGGCCTGACCTCGTTCCTGGCCGGCGTGGCGCGCACGGTGGTCGACCGCAACGTCACCATCAACAGCCTGCTGCCCGGCAAGCTCGACACCGACCGGCTGCGCGGCCCGCATGAAGCCGGCACGGCCGAGGAGCCGGCGGCAGCGGCGGCGCGGAAAGCCCGCATCAGCGCCGACGTGCCCGCAAAACGTCTCGGCACGCCCGAGGAATTCGGCCAGATCTGCGCCTTCCTATGCTCGGTGCATGCCGGCTATCTTACCGGGCAGAACATTCCGGTGGATGGCGGCCTCTACGTCAGCGCGTTCTGATCAGAAGACTCGACGCGTTCGCAGAAATTCAGCGCAAGCCTATGAAATAGCTAAATCTTCCTGCGCTCGGTCCTTTCGCTCGCGATTGCGTCATTTGCCGTCGCGAAAAGCGCGCTTCGCATGCTAGAGCGGTTCAGCGTTTTTCGGAAACGCTGAACCGCTCAGCTATTTGCTTTGACGCAATTCCGGACGGAAAACCGTTTCACACTTTTCCTGGAATTGCTCTAAAAGGCAGCGAAGCAGCAGCGTGAGGAGGGCCGGCATGGACAATGAGAACAAGAAACCGGCCCGATCCGACCTCGACGAGGCCGCGCTCTATTTCCACAAGCATCCCATTCCCGGAAAGCTCGAAATCCAGGCGACCAAGCCGCTTGGCAACCAGCGCGACCTGGCGCTCGCCTATTCGCCGGGCGTTGCCGCACCCTGCCTCGAAATCCGCGACGACCCGGCGACCGCCGCCGACTATACGGCGCGAGCCAACCTGGTCGGCGTCGTCTCCAACGGCTCGGCGGTGCTCGGCCTCGGCAATATCGGGCCGCTCGCCTCGAAGCCGGTGATGGAAGGCAAGGCGGTGCTGTTCAAGAAGTTCGCCGGCATCGACGTCTTCGACATCGAGATCGACGCGCCGGAGATCGAGCGCATGGTCGAAACGGTCGCGGCGCTGGAGCCGACCTTTGGCGGCATCAATCTCGAGGACATCAAGGCGCCGGAATGTTTCGAGGTCGAGGAGCAGCTCAAGGCCCGCATGGGCATCCCGGTGTTCCATGACGATCAGCACGGTACGGCGATCATCGTCGCCGCCGCAGTGCTCAACGGGTTGGAATTCGCCGGCAAGACGATTTCCGACATCAAGATCGTCACGTCGGGCGCCGGTGCGGCCGCGCTCGCCTGCCTCAACCTTCTGGTCTCGCTCGGCGCCAAGGTCGAGAACATCTGGGTCACCGACCGTTTCGGCGTCGCCTACAAGGGGCGTCTCGAGGAGATGGACCGCTGGAAGGACCCCTATGTGAAGGACACGGAGGCGCGCACGCTGGCCGATGTCATTCCGGGCGCCGATGTCTTCCTAGGTCTCTCAGCCGCCGGCGTACTCAAGCCGGAATTGCTGCAGCACATGGCGCCGAAGCCGCTGATCCTGGCGCTGGCCAACCCCAATCCGGAGATCATGCCGGAGGTCGCGCGCGCGGCGCGGCCGGATGCGATGATCTGCACCGGCCGCTCCGATTTTCCCAATCAAGTCAACAATGTGCTTTGCTTTCCTTACATCTTCCGCGGCGCGCTCGACTGCGGCGCCAGCGCCATCAACGAGGAGATGAAGATGGCGGCGGTCAGGGCGATCGCCGCCCTTGCCCGCGAGGAGCCGTCGGATGTTGCCGCGCGCGCCTATTCCGGCGAGACGCCCATCTTCGGGCCCGACTTCCTGATCCCCTCGCCCTTCGACCCGCGCCTCATCCTGCGCATCGCGCCGGCCGTCGCCAAGGCCGCCTGCGACACCGGCGTGGCGACCAGGCCGATCGCCGACTTCGCCGCCTATATCGACAAGCTGAACCGCTTCGTCTTCCGCTCCGGGCTGGTGATGAAGCCGGTGTTCTCGTCGGCCAAGGCATCCAGCGCCAAGCGCGTCATCTATGCCGACGGCGAAGACGAACGCGTGCTGCGCGCCGCCCAGGTGGTGCTGGAGGAAGGCATCGCCGAACCGATCCTGATCGGCCGTCCGCATGTCATCGAGGTCAGGCTGAAGCGCTACGGATTGCGCATCAAGCCCGGCGTCGATTTCGGCCTGATCAACCCGGAAGAAGATCCGCGCTACCGCCACTATGTCGACCTGCTGATCGAGCTTGCTGGCCGGCGCGGCGTGACGACGGAAGCGGCACGCACCATGGTGCGCACCGACAACACGGTGATCGCGGCGCTGGCGCTGAAGCGCGGCGATGCCGATGCCATGGTCTGCGGCCTCGAAGGCCGTTTCGAGCGGCATCTGCGCAACGTGACGCTGATCATAGGTCCGCGCGCGGGCATCAAGGACCGGGATCTGTCCACGCTCTCGATGCTGATCTCGCAGCGCGGCATCATCTTCCTGACCGATACCCATGTCTCGGTCGATCCGACGGCCGAGGAGATCGCCGAGATGACGGTGCTGGCGGCGGAGGAGATCCAGCGCTTCGGCATCGAGCCGAAGGCAGCACTGCTGTCGCACTCGGATTTCGGCTCGCGCGATTCCCCCAGCGCGCTGAAGATGCGGCAAGCGGCGGCGATCCTGGCTCGCATCGCGCCGGAATTGCAGAGCGACGGCGAGATGCATGCCGACTCGGCCCTGTCGGAGCACCTGCGCCAGCGCGTCTATCCGCATTCGCGGCTGAGGGGCGAGGCCAATCTGCTGGTGTTCCCGAACCTCGATTCGGCCAACATCACGCTGACGGCTCTGCGCACCATGATGGATGCGCTGCATGTCGGGCCGATCCTGCTCGGCACCGACAAGCCGGCGCATATATTGACGCCGTCGGTGACCTCGCGCGGCGTCGTCAACATGACGGCGCTGGCGGTGGTCGAGGCGGCGCACAAGGCGCAGGCGGTCGTCAATCTGGGCTGAGACCGGATTTGGCGGTAAGCTGCCGTCACGTTGGTTGCAGACTCAACTGCGTCCGGTTGTAGAGTAAAGACAGGTTTAACCGCGGACGGGCTAGCTTTAGCGACGAGCTGGCAATCGGGGTTTCAGGCGAATGAAGGGCGCGGGGTTGAAGCTGACCCACCTTGCGGCGCTGCTTGCGGCGCTGGCGGTGTCCGTCGTCGCCGTGACCGAGCCGCAGGCCGCCTCGCGCATCTGCCGCCAGCTTGAAGATGAACTCACTGCTGCTCGCGGCGGTGGTGGCGGACCGAACCTGATCCGCAAATATGACGACGCCGTCGCGCGCCAGCGCGAGCAGTTGGCGAAGGCGCGCAACCGGGCGAGCGATGCCGGTTGCGGCTTTTCGCTGTTTTCGCGCAACGTCAACAGATGCGCGGCGATCAACGCCAACATCGATCGGATGAACGCCAATCTCGACGCCTTGCTGACGAAGCGCGAGCGGCTTGCCGGGGGCGGCTCGCGGCGCGACCGAAGCCGTATCCTTGCGGCGCTCGACGCCAATGGCTGCCGCGACGATGAGATCGCGCCAGGGCGCGTTCCGCTCGAGGAGAGCGCGCGCAACAATGGTAGCGGCAATCTGTTCGAACAGCTTTTCGGCGGCGGCGACCGCGAGATCGAAACGCTCAATGCTCCCGATGTATCGGATGTGCCGCCAGACGATCCCAGCGAACGCAACATCCGCCGGGTGATCAACCAGCCCGACGGCATGGACCTGCCGCGGCTGGACGGCGAATTCCGCACCGTCTGCGTGCGCACCTGCGACGGCTATTTCTTCCCGATGTCGAACGCCGCCTCGTATGGCGATTTCGAGCGCGACCAGAAGAACTGCGAATCGAGCTGCCCCGGCACCGAGATGCAGGTGTTCTACACGCGCGACATGGATGGCGACGCCGGCGCGATGACCTCGTCGGCGACCGGCAGGCCATACAGCGAGCTGCCGACCGCCTATCTCTACAAGCAGACCAACGTGATGCGGCCGCCGGCCTGCGGCTGCAACGCGCAAGCGGAGAACTTCGAAATCATCGCAGGCAATCCGCCGAGACCAGAACAGTCCGAGCCCGACGCGGCCACGACGCCGTTCGTTCCCGCGCCTGGCGGCAAGCCGGATCCGGGCGCCGATCCCGAGACGCTGGCCAATGCCGTGGGCGGGCTCGATCGCGACGCCATCAAGCGCCTGGCTCAAAAGCCGACGACGTCGCCGGTATCGGCGCTGCCGCCGGAACAACGCAAGGTCAGGGTCGTCGGGCCATCGTTCCTTCCCGACCCAGCAGGGGCAATAGATCTGCAAGCTCCGGCCCGGAAGGCTGTCCAGTAAGCGCCAGCCTGAGCGGCATGAACAGCGCCTTGCCCTTGCGCCCGGTTGCTTCGCGGATCTTGCCGGTCCAGTCCTTCCAGACGGTCCCGTTCCACGGCTCCTCCGGCAGCAGGTCGAACGCCTGATGCAGGAAGTCGCGGTCCTCGCCGGAAAACTCCGCCGGTTCCTGCGGCCCCTGATCGACGATGCGCCACCAGACAACCGCGTCGGCCAGCCTGTCGAGATTTCCGCGCACCGCCAGCCAGAACGGCTCCGCCCTGTCGCCGGAAATGCCCAGAACGATCAGCCGGTCGCGCGCTTCGGCAAACGGCATATGGTGCATGAGCGTGCGGTTGAGCACGAAAAGCTCATCCGGATCGAACTTGGCCGCCGACTTCGAGGTCGCGGCCGGGTCAAAATGGCTGGCGAGTTCGGCAAGGTCGTGCGCGGCGGCGACATTCTCCGAGGTGCCGACCAGCACCGCCAGCGAGGCCACCGCCATCGGCTCGATGCCATCCCCACGCAGGCTCTCGATCGACAGCGCGCCGGTGCGCTTCGACAGGCCCTCGCCCGAGACCGTGGTCAAGAGGTTGTGGTGGCCGAAAACCGGCGGCTCGGCTTCTAGCGCCTGGAACAGCGCGATCTGCACGCCGGTATTGGTGACGTGGTCGTCGCCACGGATGACGTGGGTGACGCCCATCTCGATGTCGTCGACCACCGAAGGCAGCGTGTAGAGATAGGTGCCGTCCTCGCGTACCAGCACCGGATCCGACAGCGAGGCAAGATCGACGGTCTCCTCGCCGCGCACCAGGTCGTTCCAGTGGACCTCGGTGCGCTCCGGCTGCAGCGGGTCGCTGGTGAAGTTGGGCAGCAGGAAGCGCCAGTGCGGCTTGCGGCCGTCCGACTGGTATTCGGCCACCTGCTCCGGCGTCAGCGTCAGCGCCTCGCGGCCATAGACCGGCGGCAGGCCGCGGGTGCGGCGCACCTTGCGACGCAGGTCGAGCTCTTCCGGCGTCTCATAGCAGGCATAGAGCACGCGCGCGGCCTTCAGCCGCTCGACCGCCGCATCATAGATATCGACGCGTCGCGACTGGTATTCGGTGGCGTCGGGGAAGATGCCCAGCCAGTGCAAGTCGTAGAGGATGGAATCGGCGAATTCCTGCTTGGAGCGGGCGATGTCGGTGTCGTCGAAGCGCTGGATGAAACGGCCCTTGTTGTTCATGGCGAACAGCCAGTTGAACAGCGCGGTGCGCGCATTTCCGATATGGATGCGGCCGGTCGGCGACGGGGCGAAACGGACGGTTACTGTCATGAGCGGGGCGTAGCGGATGCTTTTCCGGTTGACAAGACGCCCCCCCGCGCGAAGGGCAAGACATAGTGCAAGCCAGCTAAAATGAAAAGGCGGAGCGACGGCATCGCCCGGGTGGCCCTGCGCGCGCCTGCCAACGGTCGCCAAAACCGGACTCTCCGGCGCGCTTTTCTGTCCCCGTTATCCACATCTGTGACACACAAGATATTGGGGTCACAAAAGCTACGCAAACGAATCCTTGACGGCGCAAAACGAGTCGCCTTTTATAGGCCATGCGCCCCTGTTGAGAGCGCGACCGGAGAGTTTCGAGGCCGGTCTTTTTTCCCGGATTTTGTGCGTTTTGCCCACATTTCCGCCTGTTCACGAGGCCGGCGGAAGCGTTGGGATTGTTGGGGCTTGGGTGGCGGATAGGGAGAATTGTCGGCCTGGAAAAAATACTCTGTTAACACTATATTTAGTGTTTGCAGGCAGGTTCGGCGCTAGATAATGTGAAGCCCTCGATCGGGGGAATCGCGAAAAAAGTTTCAGTTTTGAGGGACCCGCAGGGGTTCGTCGGCGGGTTGGGTAGGCGCTTCGCAAGAAGTTTGGCCAACGGAGCGGGCGGCGACTGCGAAAGGAGATGCCGGCGTTGTCAAGATGCCGGCAAACGGCGGACCGCGCGTTTCGCTTTGGGGCATGAATCCCTGGGGAAAAAGCGCTATATATAGACACAAAGGACCGGACCAATGCGCATCGAGCGTCGTTTCACCAAGCCAGGACAATCTGCCTACGCGGAGATCGAATTCCGCAAGGCGCTTTCCGAGATCAAGAATCCGGACGGCTCGGTGGTTTTCCGCTTGGACAACATCGACGTGCCGGCGCAGTTCAGCCAGGTCGCCGCCGACATCCTGGCGCAGAAATATTTCCGCAAGGCTGGCGTTCCCGCGCGCCTGAAGAAGGTCGAGGAGAACGACGTCCCCTCCTTCCTGTGGCGCTCCGTCGCCGACGAGGCCGAGCTTGCCAAGCTGCCCGAGGCCGAGCGCTATGGCTCCGAGACCGACGCCCGCCAGGTCTTCGACCGTCTTGCCGGCACCTGGACCTACTGGGGCTGGAAGGGCGGCTACTTCAAGTCCGAGGACGACGCGCGCGCCTTCCGTGACGAGCTTGCCTATATGCTGGCCACGCAGCGCGTCGCGCCGAATTCGCCGCAGTGGTTCAACACCGGCCTGCACTGGGCCTACGGCATCGACGGCCCGAGCCAGGGCCACTTCTATGTCGATCCCTTCACCGGCAAGCTGACCAAGTCGAAGTCCTCCTACGAGCATCCGCAGCCGCACGCCTGCTTCATCCAGGGCGTGCAGGACGACCTCGTCAACGAGGGCGGCATCATGGACCTGTGGGTGCGCGAGGCGCGCCTGTTCAAATACGGCTCGGGCACCGGCTCCAACTTCTCGCTGCTGCGCGGCGAAGGCGAAAAGCTGTCCGGCGGCGGCCGTTCGTCCGGCCTGATGAGCTTCCTCAAGATCGGCGACCGCGCGGCGGGCGCCATCAAGTCGGGCGGCACGACGCGCCGCGCCGCCAAGATGGTCATCGTCGATGTCGACCACCCGGACATCGAGGAATTCATCGACTGGAAGGTCAATGAAGAGCAGAAGGTCGCCTCGCTGGTGACCGGCTCCAAGATCGTCAAGAAGCATCTCGAAGCGATCATGAAGGCCTGCGTCAATTGCGAAGGCCATGACGACGACTGTTTCGATCCGGCGATCAACACCGCGCTGAAGCGCGAGATCAAGGCGGCCAAGAGGGACGCCGTGCCGGAGAACTACATCTACCGCGTCATCCAGTTCGCCAAGCAGGGCTACACCTCGATGTCGTTCAAGACCTACGACACCGACTGGGATTCGGACGCCTACCTCACCGTTTCCGGCCAGAACTCCAACAATTCGGTGTCGCTGAAGGACAATTTCCTGCGCGCCGTCGAGGCCGATGGCGACTGGCAACTCACCGCCCGCAAGGACGGCAAGGTGCTGAAGACGCTGAAGGCCAAGGACCTCTGGGAAAAGATCGGCTACGCCGCCTGGGCATCGGCGGACCCCGGCCTGCACTTCAACACGACGATGAACGACTGGCACACCTGCGCCTCGGCCGGTGCGATCCGGGCCTCCAATCCGTGCTCGGAATACATGTTCCTCGACGACACGGCCTGCAACCTGGCCTCGATCAACCTGCTGCCCTATCGCAATGCCGACGGCACGATCGACATCGCCACCTATGAGCACACGGTTCGCCTGTGGACCATCGTGCTCGAAATCTCGGTGATGATGGCGCAGTTCCCGTCGAAGGAAATCGCCAAGCTCTCCTACGAGTACCGCACGCTCGGCCTCGGCTACGCCAATATCGGCGGCCTGCTGATGACCTCGGGCATCCCCTACGATTCCGACGAGGGCCGCGCCATCTGCGCCGCGCTCACCGCGATCATGACCGGCACGGCCTACGCCACCTCGGCCGAGATGGCCGCCGAGCTCGGCGCCTTCCCGGACTATGACCGCAACGCGCAGAACATGCTGCGCGTAATGCGCAACCACCGCCGCGCCGCCTACGGCGACAAGGACGGCTACGAGAAGCTCGCCGTCAATCCGGTGCCGCTGGTCGCTTCCGACCTGAAGCAGCAGGCGCTCGCCGAGCACGCCAAGGCTGCCTGGGACCGCGCCATCGAGCTCGGCGAGGAGCATGGCTACCGCAATGCGCAGGCGACCGTGATCGCGCCGACCGGCACGATCGGCTTGGTCATGGATTGCGACACCACCGGTATCGAGCCCGACTTCGCGCTGGTGAAGTTCAAGAAGCTCGCCGGCGGCGGCTACTTCAAGATCATCAACCGCGCCGTGCCGGAGGCACTGCGCACGCTGGGCTACTCCGAGAGCCAGATCGCCGAGATCGAAGCTTACGCTGTCGGCCACGGCAACCTCAACCAGGCGCCCGGCATCAACCCCGGCTCGCTGAAGGCCAAGGGTTTTTCCGACGACAAGATCGCGGCGCTGAATGCGGCGCTGAAGTCGGCCTTCGACATCAAGTTCGTCTTCAACCAGTGGACGCTGGGCGCCGACTGGGTGAAGGAGACGCTCGGCTTCACCGACGAGCAGCTCGGTGACTTCTCGTTCGAGATGCTGCCGGCGCTGGGCTTCTCGAAGAAGGACATCGAGGCCGCCAACATCCATGTCTGCGGTGCGATGACGCTGGAGGGCGCGCCCTTCCTGAAGGCCGAGCATCTCGCGGTGTTCGACTGCGCCAGCCCGTGCGGCAAGATCGGCAAGCGCTCGCTGTCGATCAACAGCCACATCCTGATGATGGCGGCGGCGCAGCCCTTCATCTCGGGCGCCATCTCCAAGACCATCAACATGCCGAACGAAGCGACGGTGGAGGACGCCAAAAGCGCCTACATGCTGTCGTGGAAGCTGGCGCTGAAGGCCAACGCGCTCTACCGCGACGGCTCGAAGCTGTCGCAGCCGCTCAATGCCTCGCTGCTCGCCGATGGCGAGGAGGATGAGGACGAGGCGGTTGAGCAGCTGATCGCCGCGCCGGCCGCGCAGCGCGCCGTGCAGGTGACGGAAAAGATCGTCGAGCGCGTGGTGGAGCGGCTCTACCGCGACCGCGAGAAGCTGCCGAACCGCCGCAAAGGCTACACCCAGAAGGCCGTTGTCGGCGGCCACAAGGTGTACCTGCGCACCGGCGAGTTCGACGACGGCCGCCTCGGCGAGATCTTCATCGACATGCACAAGGAAGGTGCCGCCTTCCGCGCGATGATGAACAACTTCGCCATCGCCATCTCGCTCGGCCTGCAGTACGGCGTGCCGCTCGACGAATATGTCGAGGCCTTCACCTTCACCAAGTTTGAGCCGGCCGGCATGGTGCAGGGCAACGACGCGATCAAGAACGCGACGTCGATCCTCGACTACGTGTTCCGCGAGCTCGCCGTGTCCTATCTCGCCCGCCACGACCTCGCCCATGTCGACCAGTCGGACTTCGACAAGACGGCGCTCGGCCGCGGCATCACCGAAGGCAAGGCGACGCCGTTCTCGAAGGGCCTGACCCGTGGCGTTTCTCCGGTCAAGCTGGTCTCGGGCGTCGGCGAACCCAAGGGTTTTGGCGGTTCGGCCCCGGCGACGGCCCCTGCCCGCGCAGCCCCGACCGCGTTCTCCGGCTCCAACGTGCTGACGCTAAAGCCGGCGAGCGACGAGGCCATCGCCTACAAGCGCGACTATGAAGAGCGGGCCAAGGAACTGGCCGAGGACATCGTGGAAGAGGAAGCCGAGGCTTCCAGCACCGAGGCGCTGTTCACCGACGCCGCCGCGCAGGAAGCCGCCGAGGCAAAGAAGCTCGCCGCGACACGGCGCCAGCAGTCGCTGCTGCAGGGCTACACCGGCAACGAATGCTCGGAATGCCACAACTTCACCATGGTGCGGAACGGCACCTGCGAGAAGTGCGATACGTGTGGTTCGACGAGCGGGTGCAGCTGAGGGGATCTGATTGAGTCCAAAAGTCGTAAATGCAACGACGCCGACAATCCTAGATTTCGGCGTCGTTGAAAGCGGCATACGGGAACGTGAGAGCGCCAGCGTCTCGCGTAGCAATGCATTCTCTAGACTCGCTCTGGAAACTGTCTTTGGCTTACCTCAATCGGAAGTCGACGAGTATATCGTGGACGGCTTCGATGACCGCGGAGTCGATATTGTTTATATTGACCATGACAATCGCGTAATAAATATTGCATCTTGCAAAACAGTTGTCTCCTATAAGAATTCACGGAAGAACTTCCCCGGCGACGAAATTGACAAAATAATCTCTTTCATCGAAGACCTCGTCCTTAATCGCGAGGATATGCTTAAAACATGCAACGGCCCTTTAGCTGCAAAAGTGAGGGAAATATGGGATATCTTTGCGGAAGATAGCTATCGTATCTCCATACATCTCTTTTCAAATCAGGCTACGCTTCAAAAAGATGCTCACAACCGCTTAGTTGAAGCTCTAAGCCGTCATGAGATTGCGCTGTTTGAGTACGGCCTATTTGAGCTATCTCACGGCGTCGTAAAGGCCACTAAGCCCCGGTTCCAGAAGAAGCTCGTTCCGTCTGCCGATGCAGCATTCAGCGTAAAAGAAGCCAATAAGCGGGCAATTCTGGTAAAGGTTTCGTTGAAGGAACTGACTGAGTTTCTCAGCGCAGATAATAAAGCGTTTGACGAACGATTAATATGGCAGAATGTTCGATATTTTCTTGGTTTAGACAATGACGTTAATAGGGAAATTCGGAAAACATTGCTCTCGGGACAGGCAAGCGATTTTTGGTTCTTGAACTCCGGGCTCACAATCGTTTGCGATCAGATAGTCTCTGTAGCGAATGGCAGACACCCCATAACGATGGTGAACCCCCAGATCGTTAATGGTTGCCAAACCGCGACCGTAATTCATTCAGTTTCGATCGGAACCATGGCCGATCTCGACAATGGCTATGTTCACGTAAAAATCATCGAAACAAACGATAGTACATTCATTGAGCGCGTAGCACTGGCGAGCAACACACAGAGTCGCATTCTGAATCGCGATTTGAGAGCAAACGACAACCTGCAGCGTCAGTTAGTCGAGTGTCTTCGCCCTCATAACTATTTTTATGTCAGAAAACGCGGGGAAAACGCGCCGCGCCCAGGAATGAAAAACATCGATGCTGCGAGAGCCGGCCAGCTTCTCCTATCCTATCTTTGCGGAGAACCCACAAAAAGCAAAACTAACTCGAACGATATATTTGGTGACCTTTATGAAGAAGCGTTCAATCCTCATGCTGTGACACCCGAAATAATTATTGCGGCCCACGAGTGCTACTCCGCAATCGAGCGCCGTAGGAAAGAGGTTTTGGCTTGGCAGGCATCAGTTACTCGAAATTCGTTTGAAGAAACGTGGCTGATCGAAGGTCATTTTCATCTGCTTTTCGTCGTTGGCGAACTAATGCGCCGAGCCTCAATCCCCTTGGCGGAGACGACGATAGCTATTGGCTTGATTGAGAAGGCGAGCAGCATCCTAAGAGCCTTTGTCGAACGGAACCAAAAAGTTGCGAGTTATCGCCTTTTTCGCTTGGCTAGGTCTCGAGAGGAGATACTGAAGATAATCGATAATAGCTCCAAACCGGACGAGGTTAACCCGGTTCAGATTGAGCTATTTGACATCGATGCTGGCTCTCAGTCTAGGCGAACAACATCCTCAGATAGCTCGGCTTAAGATTGACGACATGCGTTACGCGGTAGTGATCGAAAAGGCGGAGACAATTTTTCCGCCTATGTGCCGGGCTGCATCGGCTGCGCAGGAGCGCCATAACGTCTTGTACTCATTTACATAAGAGAGGGGTTGCGTTCCGCCACACACCCCTCATCCGTCTCGGCGCTATGCGCCGATCCACCTTCTCCCACAAGGGGAGAAGGAGGGGCGCACCGCCTTTGCCGTCATGCCGGCCGTACAGCCAGGAATGTGTTCCATTCTTCGTCGTTCCGGCCCAGGTTGAAATCGTCCCTGATCAGTACCAGCCCGGCACCTTCGAGACGGGCCGCGAAGTCGTCCCTGCGCCAGTAGACCGTATGATATTCGCCGCCCGTATCGCCGTCGCCGTTGCGCATCGATACGAGGAAGGCGCCGCCGGGCCGCAGCGATCCGGCTATCTTGGCAAGGACCTGGTCGGCCTGGTCGCGAGGCACGTGGATCAGGACGGCGAGCGCCAGGACCGCGTCGTAGGGACCGCCGAGGTCATCGGTGAGGAGATCGAGAAGCTCGCCGTGCTTGCCGCGCGTGGCCTGCAGCTCGAGAAACCGCTTCGTCGCGTCGGTGCGCCGGACCTTGACGCCCAAGCCTTCTAGAAAGTCCGCGTCGTATCCCGCTCCGGACCCGACTTCCAGAATCTGGCCGCTTGTGCCGGCGATCGCCACAAGGCGCTTCAGCGATGCCTGCTCTCTCGCATTGGGAACATGCCGCACGATTGCGTCGTAGCGCTCAGCATAATCCTCATAGGCACTGATCGTTTGACGGCTCTTCGCCAGAGCCTCCGGTGGCACATCCATCTTTCCCTCCTTGGTCAACGAGTTTCCTCAGCGGCTGCCGCCGGGAGGAACGCGTCCGTCGAGCATGCCGATATCGCGCAGGAAATGATCCGACAGCGACCGGCGGTCGAGCAGGCCGCGCGTGCGGGGCCTGAACGGCGCGATGAAGAGGTCGAGCACCGGACGACGAAGCGAGTTGTACAGAGCGATGGTGGTGGTCATTGCCGTGTCCTTTCGGGTTTCGATCTGATGGACAAAGCATGCCGTTTTCCGGCCTTGGTTTCCAATCGAACGTCGCGTACCATGCATCAGGAGGATTGATGCGTCATGAGCTGGGAGCTACCGCCGCTGGGGGCCATTCGCGTCTTTGAAGCCGCTGCGCGGCTGGGCAGCTTCACCAAGGCGGCCGAAGAACTCGGCATGACGCAGTCGGCGGCAAGCTATCAGATCAAGGTGCTGGAAGAACGCGCCGGAACGCCGCTTTTCATAAGAAAAACAAGGCAGATTGCGCTGACCGAGGCTGGACAGCAGCTGGCGCCGCACGCAACAGGCGCCTTCTCGGCCCTGGCGGACGCGTGGGTCGCCACCAAGGGCGGAGCGACCGGCGTGCTGTCCGTGACGACCATGGAAACCTTTGCCTCGAACTGGCTGGCCGTATGGCTTGGAACATTCCAGCTGATGCATCCGGATCTTGCAGTGAAGGTGAATACATCGTCCCGGCTGGTCGACTTCACACGCGAGGACATGGATATCGGGATCCGCACCGGCACCGGAAAATGGCCCGGCCTGACGGCGCACTATCTGTTCAAGGCAGACTACACGCCAATGCTCAGCCCGAGACTGGCCGAGAGTGTCGGTGGCATCCACCGCCCCGAGGATCTCTACAAGGTGGCGCTATGCTGTGCCGACGATCCCTGGTGGAAAATCTGGTTCGAGGCGGCTGGTGTTCCCTTCGAGCCCGATCGCGTCATCGCGGGCCCGACGCTGGGTTCGCAGGCCTACGATGCAATGGCGGCGCTGACCGATCGGGGTGCTGCGATCCTCACCCGCAACATCTACAGCGCCCTGCTGGCCAAGGGCCAGTTGATACAGCCATTCGACGTGCTTGGATCCGATGGCGACGGCTATTGGCTGGTGCATCTGGAAAGCCGTCGCAATACACCCAAGATCAAGGTGTTCCGCGACTGGGTGCTGGCCCAGACGGCCGAGATACGCGAGCGCGAACGGCGCGAGGGCCGATAGGTTTTCAGGCGGCGGCCCCGGGGCTCGGCCACCTCAATCCCTGAATGTGATGCCGTATTTCGCGGCCTGTTCCTTGGGCATGTCGGCGAACGCCTGGCGCACCGTGTAACCGCCATAGACATCGCCGCCATTCTTGACCATCCAGTCCTCGACGTCGGCCTCCGCTACCGTCACGCGGTCGCCCAGCTTGTATCTGGTGCCGTTGACCGGCTCGTCCGCGAGCAGGCCGACGAAGTGGCCGTCGCCGTAGCCGGTGAGCTGCATCCAGATGTGCTCGGTGGCGCCGTTCTGCGTCAGCGGGAATTTCACCGTGTAGGTGCCGGGCGTGCCGGCGGCCATCAGCTCGTGGAAACGCGGCAGCGTCGAATGGCCTTTCTGCTTGGCGGCCTGCATCGCCTGGTCTTCGGTGGAATAGGCGACGACGTTTTCCGTCATCGGGCGCGGCGCCGTCGACGAGGCGCCGGGCGCCGCCGCCGGGATGGCCATCGGCTTGTCGCTCCGCATGTGACCAATGGCGTTGAAAAAGCCGTAGCCAACAGCGGCCACAAAAACGATTGCCAGAACCGGATTGCGCATCGACCCCTCCATGCCCCATCGTCTTCATGCGTGGCCGCTTGGTTTTTGCGCCACATGCATGATCACGCGGATGTTACCAACCGGGCGTTGCGGGAGCGCTAAGGAAAAAGGTGAGCGGATCGTTAGAAAAACGCTGAAAATACCCTCAGGCGTGCGCAGTCGGCGGCGTCCGCTGCTTCTCAGTCCGCGTCGGCGACGGTCATCTGTCCGCCGGCCCAGGCCCGCCAGGCACGCTCGTCGCCATGGAAGACGTTGAGGTCGATGCGGCCCCTCACCCCGTGCGACAGGCCGGAGCCGGAATATTGCCAGAACAGCCATTTGCGGTCGGGATAGACCTTTGATGGATGGCGCGCCACGGCGCGCAGCCAGAACGGATAGTCGAGGAAGGCGCCGCGCAAATTGTCGCGATAGAAGTCGGGGCTGGTGTAGATGATGGGCCGCTGGCCGTAGTGGCGTTCCAGCTTCTCCATGAACACCTGCATCTTCTCCAGCACCGTTTCGCGCGACGGCCGCCGCTTGCAGGAGGATTCGCCGTTCCATTCGACATCGATCACTGGCGGCAGCGCGCCCTCGACCCGCGGCACGTTGCGGATGAACCAGTCGGCCTGCTCGCCGGCGGTGCGACACCAGTAGAAGAAATGATAGGCGCCGCGCTTCAGCCCGGCGGCATCGGCATTGCGCCAGTTGGTCCTGAACATCGGATCGAGATGATCGCCGCCGTCGGTCGCCTTGATATAGGCGAAGTTGGCGCCCTGGGCGCGCAACTTGTCCCAGTTGACGTTGCCCTGCCAGCGCGAAACGTCGACGCCGTGCACGGCAAGGTGGCGCGGCGAGGCCCGGCCGAAGTTGATCGGCTTGGCATCGCGAAAGCCATAGCGGGTGACGGGGCCGGCCAGCATCGCGGGCGCCGCGCGCGACAGCCGCTTTGGCGGCGACATAAGCGCTGCCGGCTCTACCGGCGGCTCGACGCTGTCGGGAAGATCCGGCGCGGGGAACGCCACCGTCTCTTCCTCGGCCAGGCCGAAGGGTCGCGCATTCTCTTCAGGCAGCGACGCCGGCGGCCTGATACGGGCGTCGCCGGCCATCGAGGTGGTCTCCACGGTCGTCGCGGTTTCGTCTATGGCGACGGCCTTTGTCACCGGCGCGCTCGGCCTGACGACGGAACTGGTGGTCTCGTTGGACGGCACCTGCAAGGCGTCCATGCCCGATGTTGACGAGCAGCCGGCAAGGCACAGCGATGCAAGCACGAAACTGACGACGCCTGAGAACCGCATCTGGACCTGTACACAGAACAAAACAGGCCGAAGGCGGATTGCCGCCGGCAGACACGATTCCTAACGATAAATTACCAACAAAGTTTGAATCAACTTGTTAGGGATAAAATGGCGGGCGCCGATGGCGTCACCGGAAAGCAGGGCCGAGGTGCCGCCACATCCAGCTTGACAAGCCTGGCTATAATATTATCCTCCACTAATCTTACATTGTAAGGTTGGAAATTTCGGGAGGGGAAGCCATGTCATCCGCCCTGTCAGAACTGGAACCCGTGATTGTGCCGGTGCCGCATCCGCCGGCCATGGCGATCGAGGACGTGTCGGATGACTCCAGCCGTGCCATCGAGCGCGCCGAGGTCAATGCGTGGCTCGACCTCTATGCAGCCGCGCCAGCCGATTTCGCCGCAAGGCAAGGGCTTTCGATCGCGGGAGAAGGCGACCTCGCCTGGACCACCTGCACGACCATCCCGTTCATCCATTTCAACTGCGTGAAGAATTTCGGCGTCGACAGCCCGGCCACCGAAAGCCAACTCGACATGCTGCTGGCGCATTACCGCGCCGCCGGCATCTCGCGGCCCTGGTTCTACGTCAATCCGCACACCGCACCTTCGCGGCTCAGATGCTGGCTCGAAGCGCGCGGCCTGCAGCGCCAGGGCGGCTGGGAACGGATCTATCGCAAGGCAGAGCCGTTACCAACCGAACCGCTGTTCGCCGCAGACGGGGTCTCGGTCGAGCGGGTGACGCAGGCAACCGCTACCGAATGGGCCGGCTTCATCGATCGCCAGTACAGGCTGCCCACCTCGCCCTGGCTGCTGGCGCTGGTCGGCCGCAGGGGCTGGCATCATTACATGCTGAAGCGGGACGGCGCCGTGCTGGCGGTGCGCTCACTGTTCATCGGAGTCGACGGCGCGGCCTGGAGCGGCATCGACGCGCCGGTGCCGGGCATCATGGCGCCGAGCTTCGATCTCGACGCAGTGCTTGGCGAAGCGCTGGTCCGCGACGGTCTGGCGGCCGGTGCGAAACTGTTCGTCGCCGACATCGAGGCTCCGCACGAGGAACGCGACGGACCCGCCTATCGCAACTATGCCCGTCTTGGCTTCAGGATCGCCTATTTCCGTAGCCATTACAGCTATTTGCCGGCCACCTCGAATTGAGGAACGAGACATGTTTTCGCAATTCCGGACGGAAAACCGCTTCACACTTTTCCTGGAATTGCTTTAGACCCGCAGCCATTGCCGCAAGCAGTTCTTGGCAACCATGTGGGCCGGCGGCACCATCGGCTGGCCGGCGCGCATATCGTCAGCCGAACGGCCGCGAGCCCTCTCGAGCAGCGTGCGGAGCTCCGCCGGCTGCACGCGGTCACGCTCCATCACGAGCCGGATCATCGGATCGTTCAAAAGCTCGTCCAGGGTGTTGATGCTCTCGCTCATCCGTCGCCTCCTCGAATGCCGGCCCGCAGGCGATAGATAGGCAGGCAATGATGGCCCGCCAATGACGCTTTGCCGGCTATGTCGTGAATCGAAGATGAAATTTTTGTGCAGGACTGCGTCGAAATGAGTCAGGCTGGCGGCGCGCCCTCATATTGCGGCAGGCCATCGTCCAGCCGAACCCAGGGCTGCTTCGAGGCCGTCCAGAAATGCATGTCGGGGTTGAACTGCGACGGATCGTCGAGCGAACCCGAGGTGACGCCGATGATGCCGCGGGAGTCGCGCCTGGAAAACATCGTCGTGCCGCAGGCCGCGCAAAAGCCGCGCTTGAGGTCCGGCGACGAGTTGACCGTCGCCACCTCGCCTTCGACGGTCACGTCATCGATGCGGAACAGCAAGCGCGCGTTGAACGCCGCACCGATCGCCTTCTGGCAGCGCCGGCAGTGGCAGACACGTTCGTTGATCGGCGCGACTTCGGCATGGTAGCGCACTGCGCCGCACAGGCAGCCGCCCTGAAATTTTGTCATCACCGCTATCCGTTTGCTCGGGAAGAATGGCCGAACCGTAGCCGGGCGGGTCGAAGCGTCAATTGAAAAGCATTGATGGGATGCCATCGGTTGCGATGATGGCAGCGGCGCTTCCAAATCACGCGACCGCCTCCTGGGAGACGGTCGCATGTGGCTGCCAACCATTATTCCGTTTCGCTGACGACCTCGTCCCAGCTCTTCACCTTGGTCTCGCCGTTGAGGAATGGCAGTGCGGCGGCCGTCAGTTCCGGGGCGAAGAACACGTCGTAGTGGGTGCGGTTGGGAATGATGGCCAGCCGATTCTGCGACAGGTTCTCGCGCATCCAGCCGGCATCCTTCAGCCCGCCGCCGAGCATCTGGTAGAACTTGATCTCATGCTCGGGCTTGTACATGTCGCTGTCGCCATAGGCGAGCATGACCGGCATCTTCAGCTTCGGAACGTCGGCAGAGAAGTCACGGTTCTGGCGCATGAAGTTGCCAAGCGTATCGAGCAGTTTGGGGAAGTCCTCGGGATGCGGGGCCACCGCAACGTAGGACTTGTACATCGGTGTGTCCTTCATGAACGGCGCGGCGGCCGCGCTGACCTGCGCCTGCTGCGGACGCATCTCGTCATAGAAGCCATCGGTGGAGTAGCCGGTCGAGACAAGGACCAGACGCCGGACCGCCTCAGGATGCTGGACTGCCATGCGGAAGGCGACGCCGCCGCCCAGCGAATAGCCCATGACGTCGACCCGGTCGTAGCCTAGCGTCTTGACGATCGCCGCCATGTCGTCGCCCATCGCGTCGATGCTGAACGGCCGCTCGCCAAGGGCAGTACGGCCATGGCCCTGCATATCCACGGCGATCACGGTTCGATGCTCTGCGAATTTCGGCAGGATCGGCGCGAACATATCCGACGTGCCTAGGCCGCCATGCAGCAGGAGCAGCGGCTCACCCTTGCCGTAGATGGCATAGTAATAATTCAGGCCGTCGATGGGCAGCAGTCCGGATTTCTCCGGCTTCACAAGGGCTTTGGTCTCACTGGTCATGGCAGGCTTTGTCTCCTCGGATTGTGCATTTGGCACGGCAATCAGGGCCGCGGCCGAAGCGAGCATGGCGAAAAACAGGGTCTTGGGCATTGGTCTCCTCCGCTTGTGTGCTCCAAGGACGAGGCGACAGAGCGCAAGCCGACATGGCCCGCCAAAAAATTGCAGGTCAGGTGAATTCGGCTAGTGGCGCTTCGCTTGCACGAGATAGGCGTCGATCGTTGCCTCGCCCAGCCATTTGGCCGCTTCCAGTCGGTGCAGGCCTTCAACCAGAATGTGGCGCTTGCCGTCGTGGCGCACCTGGATCGGCGTCTTCATGCCGTTTTCCAGGATGTCCTCGGCCAGATGCCGCACCGTTTCGGGATGCAGCGTCTTCCGGCGCGCGGCTGGCACGTAGATGTCGTCGACCTTGACCTTTTGTACGCGCAGCATGTCGACTCCCGGCGCTGAACCATTGCCTGGGCATGACATAGTCCGTTTGCCGGATATGGCCAAGAGCAGGCGCCGCTGGCCCGATGCTTTCCAATTGACGCTTGGCCGGCCATTGGTCTCAATGGCGGCCTGTTGGTTTCAGGTGTTCATTGACGCGACTGCCGACCGAGTTCCCCGACTTCGGGCTGACGCCCGAGCAGCGCTGCGAGGCGGTGCGCGGCCATTATTACGAATGGCCCGGCATGGACGGCGAGCGCGGCGAGATCTGGTGCTACAGCGACCGCTTTTCCTATCGCCCCGGCGAAACGGTGGCGTTGCATGTCAGTGCGACGGTCCGGCAATTCGGCATCACGATCGTTCGCGACGGCGCTACCGAAACGAAGGTCTTCGAGAAGGCTGGCCTCGCGGCGCGCTGGCAAGAGACGCCGGACCAATGTTCGGTCGAGGGCTGCGGCTGGGAGGTCTCGTTCGAGTTCCGCATCGGCGATGACTGGCCGTCCGGTGCCTATCGCGTCACGCTTACTGCCGAGGGCCGCGACAGCAAGCCGATCCAGAGCCGTCACCTCTTCATCGTCGCGCCCCTGCCAGACCGCAAGCCCGGCCGCCTGCTGCAAGTGGCGGCGACCGGCACCTGGCTTGCCTACAACACCTGGGGTGGGTCGAACCACTATCAGGGCATCACCGGCCCGAACCGCGACCAGTACGCCACGATGGTTTCTACGCAGCGGCCTTGGTGCCGCGGTTTCGTCGTGCTGCCGAAGGAGGCGCCGCGCGTGCCGCTCGAGGTCGCGGTGCCGCCGAAGACCGTGCCGCGCTATCCGCACATGGAATGGGCTTTCGCCACCGGCCATTCGAAGAAATACGCATCCTCCGGCTGGGCGAGCTACGACAGCCATTTCTTCCGCTTCGCCGAGCGCGCCGGCTACGCGGTCGACCTCGCCAGCCAGCACGAGCTGCATTTCTCGCCGGAAATCCTCGACGGTTACGACTGCGTCGTCTTCGTCGGCCATGACGAATACTGGACCTGGGAGATGCGCGACGCGGTCGACGATTACGTCGAGCGCGGCGGGCATGCGGCGCGCTTTGCCGGCAATTTCATGTGGCAGACTAGGCTGGAGGACGAAGGCCGCCTGCAGGTCTGCTACAAATACCGGGCGCGCGCCGAGGACCCCGCCTATCGCGGCGGCGACGTCAGGCGCGCCACCAATTCCTGGGAGGCGCCGGAGATTGGCCGGCCGGGCAGCGCCACCTTCGGCCTCAACGCCACCAGAGGCGTCTATGCCGGCTGGGGCGGTTGCGCGCCGCGCGGCGTGCGCGGCTTTCCGGTCTACCGGCCCGAGCACTGGGCCTTCGCCGGCACCGGCATCTATTATGGCGACCTGCTCGGCGCCGACAGCCATGTCTACGGCTATGAGGTCGACGGGCTCGATTTCGAGATCCGCGGTGGCCTGCCCTACCCGACCGCGGAGAGCGGCGCGCCGGACGGACTACAGGTGCTGGCCGTCGGCATGGCGAGCCAAGTCGAGGAAAGTGCCGATATCCCGATCGAGGATCAGTTCCTCACCGACGAGGATGGCCGCTTCACTGCTGAGACGCTGTTCGGCGATGCGAGCGACGCCAACCTCGACAAGGTCAAGCGCGGCAACGGCATGATCGTCAACTTCCCGCGCGGCAAGGGCGAAGTGTTCCATGCCGGAAGCTGCGAATGGGTCGCCGGCCTGCTAAGGCAGGACGCGATGGTCGAACGCGTGACCAAGAATGTTCTCGACCGTTATCTCGGAAAGTCCTGACATGCCGAAACCGCAAGTCCAGCCAGCCCCTCAAGCCGAAGCCCGCCAGCCATCGCATCTGTTCTATCTCTCCAGCCCGCGCCGGCCGCTCGTCGACCGCGCCGAGGGCATCTACTTCTGGACCAAGGACGGCCGCCGCTTCATCGACGGATCGAGCGGGCCGATGGTCGCCAATATTGGCCATTCCAACCGCAATGTGCTCGACGCCATGAAGCGGCAGATGGACAAGACCACCTTCGCCTACCGGCTGCATTTCGAGAACGAGCCGGCGGAAGAACTGGCGCGGGAACTGGCAGGCAAGCTTCCCGAGGGGATGGACCGCATCTTCTTCGTGTCCGGCGGCTCCGAGGCAACCGAATCCTGCATCAAGCTCGCCCGGCAGTGGGCGGTGGCGACAGGCCAGCCCAAGCGCTGGAAAGTGATCACCCGTTTTCCGTCCTATCATGGCGGCACGCTCGGCTCGCTGTCCGTCACCGGTGACGACGCGCTGGCCGAAACGTTTACCCCGATGATGCGTGTGATGCCGACGGTGCCGGCGCCGGCCGCCTGGCGCGACCGTGACAATCTTTCGATGGAGCAGCGCGGGCTGCGCTATGCCGACATGCTGGAGGAAAAGATCCTCGCCGAAGGCCCGGAAAGCGTGCTCGCCTTCATCATGGAGCCGGTCGGCGGAGCGGCCACGGCAGCCCTGGTCGCGCCCGACAGTTACTATCCGCGCATCCGCGAAATCTGCGACCGCTACGGCATCCTGCTCATCCACGACGAGGTGATGAGCGGCGCCGGCCGCACCGGCAAATTCCTCGGCGGCGATCATTGGGGCTGCAAGCCGGATCTGGTCGCGCTGTCGAAAGGGCTTGGCTCGGGCTATGCGCCGCTTGGCGCGCTGGCGGCACCGATGCGGCTGGTCGAGCCGCTGCTTGCCTCCGGCGGCTTCCAGCATGGCCACACCTATGCCGGCAATCCGCTCGCCTGTGCTGCCGGCCTCGCCGTGCTTGGCGAAATGGACCGGCTCGACCTCATCACCAACGCGGCAAGAATGGGCGATGTGCTGATCGAGGAATTGAAGGGGCTGGCGAAGCGTTTTCCGTTCATCGCCGACGTGCGCGGCAAGGGCTTGCTGCTCGGGGCGGAGATGGTCGCCGATCCGAAGACGCTGACGCCGATCGCGCCGGGCAAGAAGGCGACGCAGCGCCTGCTCGACCTCGCCTATGAACGCGGCCTGATCATCTATGGCCGAAGGGTCAAGGGCGGCGTCGACGGCGACAACTTCATGGTGGCGCCGCCGATGATCGTTACCAGGGAGCAGGTCGGCGAAATCATCGCCATCATCGGCGACTCGCTGGAAGTGCTGGCCGCCGAGCTTGACCTGCCGGTCGAAGGCTGAGAGGTAGAAAAAGATGGCACCGAGGAAAGTCATCATCACCTGCGCCGTCACCGGCTCGGTGCACACGCCGTCCATGTCGCCCTATCTGCCGGTCACACCGGACCAGATCGCTACGGACGCCATCGCTGCCGCAGAAGCCGGCGCCTCGATCCTGCATCTCCACGCCCGCGATCCTAAGGACGGCCGGCCTACCGCCGACCCGGACGTGTTCATGCAGTTCCTGCCGCGCATCAAGCAGGCGACCGACGCGGTGATCAACATCACCACCGGCGGCTCGTCGCTGATGACGCTCGACCAGCGGCTGGCGGCACCGCTCAGGGCGGAGCCGGAAATGTGCTCGCTCAACATGGGTTCGATGAATTTCGCGCTGTTCCCGATGCTCGACAAGCCGCGGGAGTGGCAGCACGAGTGGGAGCCGAAGCTGCTCGAAGCGACCCGCGACACCATCTTCAAGAACACCTTTGCCGACATGGAGGCCGTGCTCGAAAAACTCGGCAAGGACTGCGGTACCCGCTTCGAGTTCGAATGCTACGATGTCGGCCATCTCTATTCGCTGGCGCATCTGCGCGACCGCGGCCTGGTGTCGGGGCCGCTGTTCCTCCAGTTCGTGCTCGGCATTTTGGGCGGCATCGGCGCCGATCCCGACAATCTCATCCATATGAAGCGCATCGCCGACAAGCTGTTTGGCGACAGCTACCAGTTCTCGGTTCTCGCAGCCGGTCGCCATCAGATGCCGCTGATCTCGATCGCCGCCGCCATGGGTGGCAATGTCCGCGTCGGGCTGGAGGACAGCCTCTATGACGGAAGGCAGCTGGCCAAATCGAACGCCGACCAGGTCCGCCGCATCCGCAGCGTTCTGGACGGCCTGTCGCTGGACGTCGCGACGCCAGCCGAGGCGCGTGAGATGCTGGCTCTGAAGGGTGGCGACCGGGTCGCGTTTTGAGATGCTGTAACCTGAGATGGTAGCGATCCTTCCCACCCCCCTCTGGCCTGCCGGCCATCTCCCCCGCAAGGGGGGAGATCGGATGTCGCCTCGGATTTCGCCAGTCGCCAACGCTGCAAGATGGGCAGCAACGCTGAAATTACCAATCTCCCCCCTTGCGGGGGAGATGTCCGGCAGGACAGAGGGGGGTGCCTTGGCGCCCTGCTTGTCATGAGCAAGCTATCAAACATCCTCATACGTCCCGGCACCATCGACGATGTCGAAACCATCCACGCCGCCCTGCTGCGGCTTGGATCACATATCGGCGCGCATCAGGAGATCACCTCGACGGCCGAGGATCTGCGCCGCTATGGCTTTGGCGAGAAGCCGGCCTTCTCTACCCTGATCGCCGAGGTGGACGGCGAGTTCGCGGGACTGTGCCTGCATTTTCCGATCTTCTCGACCTGGATGGGGCGTCCCGGGGTCTATGTGCAGGATCTCTATGTCGAGGGCCGCTTTCGCGGCCGCCGGATCGGCGAGCGGCTGCTGCGGCGCGTGGCCGCCGAATGCCGCAAGGCTGGCGGCGTCTATCTCCGGCTGTCCGTCGACACCGACAATGAGACCGCCAAGGACTTTTACGAGCGGCTGGGCATTGCCTGGTCGAGCTACGAGCAGACGCAGAAGATCGTTGGCGACGCCTTTTTTGCTTTCGCCGATGCGCCGGAGGGAGAACAATGAAAACCTTCTACGCCGAGGAACAGAAACGTCACGATCCAAAAGCCTTCCTCTCCAGCGGCGCGCCTCAACCCAATCCGGAGAAGCCGGAGCGCATCGAAAGATTGTTAGCCGGCGCGAAAGCGGCCGGCTCGACGATCGAACGGCCGAAAGATCACGGGCTGGGTCCGGTCGCGGCGGTGCATACGCCGGAATATCTCGACTTCCTCGAGCATATCTTCGCGCGCTGGCAGCGCATCGAGGGCGCCTCGGCGGAGGTCATCCCAAACATCCATCCGATCGCTCGGGACGGCTCCTATCCGGCATCTGCCGTCGGCCAGGCCGGCTACCATATGGCGGACACCGCCTGTCCGATCTCGGGCGAAACCTGGAACAGCGCGTTGTGGAGCGCCTGGAGCGCGGTGGAGGCCGCCGAGGCGGTGATGGCGGGCGCGTCCTCGGCCTATGCGCTCTGCCGTCCGCCGGGCCACCACGCCTTCGCCGATGTCGCCGGCGGATTCTGCTTCATCAACAATTCGGCGGTCGCGGCGCAGGTGCTGCGAAGGAACGCGGCGCGGGTGGCGATCCTCGACGTCGACCTGCATCACGGCAATGGCACGCAAGGCATCTTCTATGCCCGGGCCGACGTGCTCACCGTTTCGCTGCATGCCGATCCGGTGCGCTTCTATCCGTTCTTCTGGGGTCATGCCGACGAGCGCGGCGCGGGGCCTGGCCTCGGCTACAATCTCAACCTGCCGCTGGCGCGCAAATCCGGTGACGCGGCCTTCCTCGAAGCGCTCGCGACCGCCTTCCGGCGCATCCGCGCCTTTGCGCCCGATGCACTGGTCGTGGCGCTCGGGCTCGACGCCTTCGAAGGCGACCCGTTTGGCGGCCTGTCGGTCACGACGGCCGGCTTCTCGCGCATTGGCGAAGCCATCGCCGGACTCGGCCTGCCGACGGTGATCGTCCAGGAAGGCGGTTACCTTTGCGATGCGCTGGGCGACAACCTCACCGCCTTTCTCACCGGCTTCGGCGGCAAAGAGCGATAACCCGGCTCAGGCTCGCTGCTGCCTGAGCATGGCGATGACCCTGTGCACGCTTTCCAGCGTCGCATCGATCTCGATAGCCGTATTGTAGTGGGCGATGCCGATGCGCACGACGCCCTCGCCGGCCGGAATGCCGAGCTGATGGACGATCTCCCAGGCATAGTTGTGGCCCGACCAGAGGAAGATGTTTTCCGCATTCATCTGCCGCACGATCGTCTCCGGCGCGATGCCCTCGACGGTGAAAGACACTGTTGGCACGCGTTCGCCAATCCGTGCCGGTACGGTGATGCCGTGGATCGTCAGGCCGGCAATATCCGACAGGCCATCGATCAGTTTTTGCGCCAACGCGTTCTCATAGGCGATCGACACCGCGAATGCCCTGGCGATGCGTTGCCGCCGCGACCCGTGCTCGCCGGCCGCCGCGCCAAGATCGGCGAAATAGTCGACCGCCGCGGTCAGACCTGCCATCAGTTCGATCTGCGGCGTGCCGAGCTCGAAGCGCTCCGGCAGGCCGTTTGACGAGCAGCGGCATTTGTAGGGTTTCAGCGCATCGATGACGTCGCGGCGGCCCCACAGGATGCCCATGTGCGGGCCGAAGAATTTGTAGGCCGAGCAGCCAGGAAATCGCAGCCGAGTGCCTGCACTTCGATCAGGCCGTGCGGCGCGAATTGGACGGCATCGACATAGACCAGCGCGCCGGCCTGTTTGGCGATCGCAGTCAGCGCCTTCACCCGGTTGATCGAGCCGGTGAGGTTCGAGGCGTAGTTGAGTGCGACGAGCCGCGTCCTTTCCGAAAGCAGCGCGCTCAACGCCGCTTCCTCGACCTGCCAGCTTTTCTCGTCGAAAGGCAGGAAGCGCACGACGAGGCCGAGATCCTCGGCAAGCTGCAGCCAGGGCGAGACATTGCCCTCATGGTCCATGCGGGTGACGATGATCTCGTCGCCCGGCTTCATCGCGCGGCCGAGCGTGCGCGACATATGGTATGTCAGCGTCGTCATGTTGGCGCCGATGATGATTCCCTCGACGCTCGCGGCGCCCAGGAAATCGGCCATCGCCGCATGCGCGTCGTCGACCACCTTTTGCGCCGCTATCGTCGTTTCGAAAAAGCCGCCGAGATTGGCATTGGTGGTGAGCAGGCAGCGCGATACGGCATCGGCCACCGCTTGTGGCACCTGCGTGCCGGCCGGGTTGTCGAGATAAATGCGGCGGCGGCCCGTGTCGGTCAGCGACAGTGCCGGGAATTTTCCTCTGACGGCCTCGATCGGAAAGTTCATTGCCGCCCCCTCCCCTTTGTTATCATTAGATAATTTTACGTTTCTCACCAGTCACGGGCACGGATTGCCGACGCGCTGGTGAATGGCATCGACCGCCTTCTGCATCTCATCGGTCCAGGTCACATCGACCGAGGACAGCGCCATCTCGAGCTGCGGGATCGACGTGGCGCCGATAATGTTGGATGTGACGAAGGACCGGCTGGAGACATAGGCATTGGCAAACAGCGCCGGCTCCATGCCGAAGGAGCGCGCCAGCTCATTGTATTCGAGCAGCACTTGCGCCGCATTCGGCGTCTCGTAGCGCTGGCCGCGATTGAAGAGCTGCGAACGCGAGCCTTGCGGACGCGCGCCGTGATCGTATTTGCCGGTCAGATAGCCCTGCGCCAGCGGCGAATAGGGCAGGAAAGCGATCCGCTCGCGCTCGCAGACCTCGGCCAGGTTCACCTCGAAGGTGCGATTGACCAGATTGTAGGCGTTCTGCAGCGAGACGGGGTGCGGGCCGGCGCCCTTGTCGGCCTCGAAGAGGAAGCGCATCACGCCCCAGGAGCTTTCGTTCGATAGGCCAAGATGGCGGATCTTCCCGGCCTTGACCAATTCGTCGAAGACGCCAAGCGTTTCGGCGATCGGCGTCTCGTCTGATGGAGCGCCCTCGGTATCGGCGCGGCGCGGCACGGCGCCGATGCGCGTCGGGTTGGAGCCCCAGGGGATGTCCCGCTCCGGCCAATGGATCTGGTAGAGATCGATATAGTCGGTGCCGAGCTTAGTCAGCGACTTCTCGACCGCGTCGAAAATATCGGCGCGCACCAGCTTGGACGGCCGGTCGCCGCGAAACCAGGTGTTGCCGGTGCGGCCGACCACTTTCGAGGCGATGATCACCTTGTCGCGATTGCCGTTGGCCTTCATCCAGCTGCCGATGATCTTCTCGGTCCGCCCTTGCGTCTCCGCCTTGGGCGGTATCGGGTACAGCTCGGCGGTATCGATGAAATTGACGCCGCGTTCAAAGGCCAGGTCCATCTGCGCGTGGCCCTCGGCCTCGGTGTTCTGCTGGCCCCAGGTCATTGAGCCCAGGCAGATCTGCGACACAAGAAGATCGGTCCGACCGAGACGGCGTTTGTGCATGGAAATTTCTCCGGCGGGGAACTTTTGCGCGAGGCGCGGGGAGGAAGCCCGAGCATAAAGCAAAGGGCGGGTGTTCTCCAAGCCCGGTCCGGACGACTTTTGCGTGAACTTGTACGGGGCTAGCGCCTAGCTCCGGCGACCGCGCGCCGCTTGGCCTCGTCGATCAGCATGTTGGCCACCTGCATGCGGATCATGGCACGCTGGCGCAGATGCGGGGCGACGCGGTCCGGGTGGTTGGCGAAGGCGAAGCTGCGGCGCATGCGGCCGAGATCGGCGCTCTTGACGGGATGATCGAGGCCGAGTTCGGCGGCGATCGCCTCGGGGTCGATCGGCGGCAGCTTCTCCTCCGGCCTTGCCTGCTCGCTGGCCAGCGCCAGCTTCGCCTGGTCGAGCAGAGCGGCGAATTCGGCGGCGAGGTCGGCGCCTGCCTCCCGGTATTCGGCCGCGAACGTCTCACCGGAAACCTTGATGCGGCCGGAATGCAGCTCATCGGCCACCGAGAGGTAGTCGAACGGAATGGTCGGCCGCGCAGCCGCTTCCTCGCCCGCCTCGACCTTGTCGGAGGCAACGAAGAGATCGTCGAGCAGAGACGCGAAATCCCGCTTGGCTCCGGTGCCGATGTCAGCCTCCCCATCTCGTCAAGCAGCGCATGAGATGCGTCGCACAATAGAGCCTGCTCGTTAAAAATGAATGCCATCGATGTTAACGAGTTTAGGCGTCGCCTGCCGCGCGACTCCCCTTAGCGAATAAAAAGCCGGACTGCATTTTCATACAGCCCGGCAAGGTCGCCAGGAGTGGCGAGGAAAAAGCCGGCCATGTGCCAGCACCACGCCTACGTTCGACAGACCCTAAAAGTTTCAAAAAAAATCGATTGTGGCCAAAAAAATCGTTCGAACATGGCTGCCATGCAATTGCTGCACTGCACAATTTTAACAATCGTCCTATATTTTCGAATCGGGAGGACCAACAAGGGGCCATGGATCATGGGGTTCTTCACCGAAATGTTCGTGCGGCCGCGGCCGCAGGAACATCAGCGCTACCGCGCAGCCTTGGCGCTGCTGCATTTGATGAGCAATGCTGACCGCGCCGACATCGGCATCAAGCCGGCAGACTTCCCGCGCATCGCGCGCGAAATGTCCGGGCGCTGAGCCTGTCCAGCACGAGGTTTCCCGGTGGCACCGGGAAACCTCAGAGCATTCAACGTCCCAGGAAGACCGCCTTGCCAAGCGGCACGCCATTGTGCCGCAGGATATCGTAGGCCGTGGTCACGTGGAAATAGAAGTTGGGCATCGCGGCGTAGAGCAGGTATTGCAGGCCCGGCATCGAGACTTCCCGCCCGCCGAGCCTGAGTTCGATCGTCCGCTCTTCCGAGCCATTCAGGTCGGCGGCAGAGAAGGTCGCCAGATGGTCGACCGTCTTGGCGATGCGTGCCTGCAGGTCGGCGAAACTCGCTTCATTGTCCTCATATTTCGGCACTTCGCGGCCGGCGAGCCGCGACGGCGCTCCCTTGGCGTGATCGGTGGCGATCTGAACCTGCCTGGTCAGCGCGAACATGTCTGGCGCCAGCCGCGCGGTCAGAAAAACCTGCGGGTCGATCTTGCGATCGGCCGCGTTCTGTTCGGCCAGCGACAGCACCTTGGATAGTGACTTCAGCCTGGCCGAAAACACCGGCACCGAGGCCTCGTACATCGAAATCGTCATGTTGCTTCTCCAATCGAGCGGCGAGAGCTAGCGCTTCCACAGGCGATTCTTCAAGCGTCACCGCGCCGCCGCAATCGCCATGCTAGCTGTTTCCATCTGGAGTGGAGGATCCCGATGAGATGCGCGTTTCTTGCAGCGACCGCTTTTTTCTCGATCGCCGTAGCGAGCCAGCAGGCGCTCGCAGCCGATCCGCCCTATGTCGACGACCGCTCGGACGCCGCCTCGGTCATCCGCTCGCTCTACAGCGCCATCAACCGGCATGAATTCGCCCGCGCCTGGGGCTATTACGGCGATACCAAGCCGGCGAAGGATTTCGACGCGTTCGTCAAAGGCTATGACGGCACCGATACCGTCGAGGTCAAAACCGGCGCGGTATCCGACGAAGGGGCGGCGGGCAGCATCTATTACAACGTCCCGGTCGCCATCCAGGCGACCGACAAGAAGGGCGAGGCCAATGTCTTTGCCGGCTGCTACACGCTGCGCCAGGTCAACGCCCAGATCCAGGAGCCGCCGTTCCAGCCGATCTTCATCGACAAGGGCGCGCTGAAGCCGTCGACCGCCGATTTCGAGGAGGCCGTGCCGGCGAGCTGCGGCGACGGACCGCCGCCGCCGAAAAAGGATGAAGCGCTGGAACAGGCCAGGAAGGCATTCGCCGCCGCCTATGCCGGGCAGTGCGACAAGGAGCTATTCGAGCAGGAGCCCGAGCTGTTCTCGATCAAATACAAGGACAAGAACGCGGCCGAGGGCGACCCCGAGCGGGAAACCCGGCTTTTCCATTTTGCCTGCTCGGCTGCCGCCTACAACGAGAGCTCGATCTACTACATCTACGACGACGTCTCCGGCGTCAGGCAGTTGCAGTTCGCCGAACCCGAGATGGACATCCGCTACGCCAACAACGACAGCGACGGCAAGGTGGAGAGCATGCACGTCGTCGGCTTCCAGGCGACCGGCTGGGCGGTCAACTCCGCCTATGACGAGGCCGCCAAGACCATTACCACCTTCAACAAGTGGCGCGGTGTCGGCGACGCCTCGTCGTCGGGAACCTACCTGTTCCGCAATGGCGACTTTTCCCTCGTCCAGTACGATGTCGATGCATCCTATGACGGCGAGGAAAATCCGCAGACGGTCGTTGACTACAACACCGCGCCCTGAGGCGCTCCCGGCAACAGGTTACGGTGCCTTGGAGAGCATCCAGTTGAGCGTGCCGCGCCAGTCGGTCATGCGGATCGGTGTGCCGTGGGTGCCGGTCTCGAAGCGGACGAAGCGGGTCGGATACGGATAGGCCTTCGATTTGGCGATGATGGAGCGGAAGAAGGCTTCCTGCTTTTCCACGGGAAATACCGGGTCCTTGCTGCCCTGGCCGAAGAAGACAGGCACGTGGCGCCGGAAGGCGGGACTGGCGAGAAAGCTCTCGTCCCACAGCGAACCGAGCAGCAGCAGCCCGCCTATGCGCCGGCCGGTGTCGTTGCGCGCGGCAAGCTTCCAGCACAGCGAGCCGCCCATCGAGCCGCAAGCGACGAAGATCTTCGCAGCCGGCGACTTTTCGGCATAGTGGTCGATCAGTGCCGCGACCTGGGCCGCCCCTTTGTCGCCGAAATCGGGGAAATCCGGCGACAGATAGAGGCCGCCATTGCCGGCCATCAGGTTCTTGATGCGGTTGAAATTGCCGCCGAAGGTGAAGTCGTCGACGCCCTGCTTGCGGCTGCCGCCCTGCCCGTGCAGGTAAAGCACGATGATGCTGGCGCCCTCGGTCTTGCCGACGGCGACATGCCTGACATCGCCGGCGTCCGTCTTCAGCATCAAATCCTGCTGCACCTTGCGCACGCCGGTGTCGGTATATTCGGCATGCACGCGCTTTTCCGGCACCTCGTCACGCTGGTTGATGTCACGCATCTCGCGATAGTCGATGACCGTGTAGGCGCCGTCGTCGCCGGACGAAAGCGTCGCCGGATAGGCGAACAGATCGTCCTTGAAGGGTTTTAGCGACAGCGCCTGGCTGTATGCGCCAGACAGCGAAAAGGCGGTCGCGGTTAGAAGAGCCGAGAAAAATCGAAAACGGAAAGCCATTCCGCAGCCATGCGAAATTCGGCTTCGGTTTGTCAATCCTGCAGAACCCCGCCGGCACCTTCCAGCGCTTCGCGGGTGTCGACATCGATCGACGCCGCCGTTCCGATCTCGATATCGATGACGTCGAGCCCCTCAGCCTCGACCAGATGGCGTGCGCCGGTGTCACCTTCCAAATGCGCGATGGCCGGGAACAGCGAGCGCGGCAGGAGCACCGGGTTGCCACGCCTTCCATCGTGGGCGGCGCGCACCACCGAGTGGCCACCGGATTTGCGGAAGGCATCGATCAGCCGGTCGAGATCGGCGGAGGACACGCCTGGCATGTCGCCAAGAACGATCAAGGCGCCGGCGGCATCGTCCGAAACCTGGGCTATCCCCGCTTTCAATGACGAGGACAGGCCGTCGGCGAAATCGGGATTGTCGGCCAGAAGTATGTCGAGACCGGAAAGCGCCACGCGCACCCGCTCCCTCTGATGTCCGGTCACGACAATTGTCTTCGCCGCCCTGGAACCCAGGGCGCGCTCGGCGGCGCGGCGCACCAGCGGCTTGCCGTCGAACAGCGCCAGAAGCTTGTTCGGCCCGCCCATGCGGCTGGAGCGGCCGGCGGCAAGCAGCACGATCTCGACCTTCGGCTCGGCTTTTGCAGGTAGCGGCTCGCGCGGCTGCGGCCGGGTCGGGATTTCCATCAAGAGCCCGCCGACGCCCATGCCGGCGATGTCACTTGCCGTCACGTCCAGGCCGGCGATCAGCCGGTCGAGCACCCAGTCGAAACCGTTCTCCTTCGGGCTGCGCGCGCAGCCGGGCGCGCCGATGACGCGCTTGCCGGCAAGCGTACCCAGCACCAGAAGATTGCCGGGATCGACCGGCATGCCCGCACGGACCACGCTACCCCCTGCGTGTTCGATCGCTGCCGGCACAACGTCGGCGAAATCGCTCATTGCCGAGGCGCCGAAGATCACCACCATGTCGTTGTCTCGGACGAGTGAGGCCGCAGCTTCGGCGACGGGGGCGATCTGGTGCGGCGTGCGACGCTCGGCGGTGAGCCGGCCGCCGGAACGCGCCAGCCTGGCCTTGGTGACGCGCAGCGTCTTGTCGAGCACGCTCGGCTTGACGCCAGGCAGCATCGTCTGGATGACGCCGACCCGCATCGGCCGGTAGGCATTGACGGCAAAAATCTCGCCGCCGGCGCAGATCCTTGCCACTCGCTCCACCAGGCTGGCGGCGACGGCGAAGGGAATGATCTTCACGGTCGCCACCATCTGGCCTTTTTCCACCGGCGCATGCTGCGCCAGCGTGGCGATGGTGATGGTCGGATCGACCGCGTTGATGGCGTCTATCATCGCGCGGTCGACAGTAAAGACACCGGGCGCTTCGGCGTGGAGGTTGACACGGCCGGTCGCGGCGGGCTTGGCCTCGACGTTGCGATGGCTCATACCGGCGGCGATCCTTTGCGCCGCCGCATCCTCGCTGAGATCATCCGGCGCCAGCACGGCCGCGACGACCTCGGAAATGCCGACCGCCTTCAGCGCCGACAGGTCATCCGCATTCAGCCTGTGTGCCTTGCGAAAGCGCCGTGCGCCGGCTTCGGTGGCGTGCGCCAGCACCGCGCCCTCGGCCTGATCGATCGGAACGGGACCAAATTTCACGCCACCGCGCCCTTTGCTTCCAGGCCGCGCGAGCGGAAGGCGTGGATCGCCTGCGCCAGCACCGCAACGGCGATCTCGGCCGGGCTCGCCGCGCCGATGTCGAGGCCGATCGGCGCGTGGATGCGCGCGATCTGGTCGGCGCCGGCGCCAAGCGCCAGCAGGCGCTCCACGCGCTTGGCGTGGGTTTTACGGCTGCCGAGCGCACCGACATAGAAGCACCCGGCCTCGAGCGCCGCCTTCAGCGCGAAATCGTCGATCTTGGGATCGTGGGTGACGGCAGCGAGCGCGGTGTAGCTGTCCAGCGGCTGGCGCTTCAGCACATCCTCAGGCCATTCGGCATGCAGCGCGACATCGGGAAAGCGCTCCGGCGTGGCGAAGGCCGTGCGCGGATCGATGATCTCGACGGGATAGCCGGCGATCTTCGCCATCGGCGCCAGCGCCTGGCTGATATGGACGGCGCCGATCACCACCAGGCGCGGCCGCGGCAGATGCGCATTGAGGAAGAAAGTTCGCCCTTCCGCCTCGACCGAGCCCGAATTGCCGGTGCGGAACGCCTTGGCGATGGCCGCGCCAAGATCGCCGGCGACCGGATCGCCCTCGCGCACGATGCGGTCGCGGCCGTCGCCGAGATCGGTGACCAGCACCGCCGCGCGCCGGGCACGGCGCTCTTCGTTCAATGTCTTGAGAACGTACGGGTCCATCCGTGATCAGCCCAGCCGCTCGACATAGACCTTGATGCGGCCGCCGCAGGAGAGGCCCACCTGCCAGGCGGTTTCATCGGCGACGCCGAACTCCAGCATCCTGGCCTTGCCCGAGCCGATCACGTCCATCGCCTCGGTCACCACCGCGCCCTCGACGCAGCCGCCGGAAACGGAGCCATGGAAATTGCCGTCCGCGTCGATGACCAGATGGCTGCCGACCGGGCGCGGCGCCGAACCCCAGGTCTCGACCACAGTCGCGATGGCGACATCCTTGCCGTCCTTCATCCAGCCTTCCGCGATGACCAGGGGATCGCGGGCCTCATCGAGATAGATGCTGTTTTCCATGACTGCTTCTCCCGGAGTCTGTTTATGATCTGGTCACCACCAGTTCGCGCAAGCTGAAGCCGACGCTGGAATCGGTGCAGTTCATCGCGATCCACTTGAGCAAATGCATGGTCAATCAATCACCGCGACTGCGTCAACTTCGATCAGGTAGTCGGGGGACAGGCTTGCCACGCCAAGCACCACGTCAGCTGGTTTGTGATCTCCGAACAGCCCCACCCGAGCCTTTTCGATGATCGGCAGGCATACATCGCGATTGTAGTTCACGACATAGATCGTGATCCTGGTGACCTGCCTAGGCGCCGCACCGGCGGCGGCAAGTGCTCGGCCGAGATTGGCAAACACCTGGTGCGCCTGAGTCGCAAGATCACCACGGCCAACAAGCTTACCGTCTAGGTCTTCGGGTTCCTGGCCGGAGATAAATACCAACTTGCTGCCCGTCGCAACGACAACCTGGCTGTACGTCTGCGGAATTGGCAGGTCCTTTGGGTTGATGCATTGGAGCGTCATTCATCGGGTCTCCTTGTATGGTGGTCTCAATTTTCTGGGAGTCTGTTCTTCCGATGGATAAACATATGGCTATGCGGCGTGCCTGTCGCCAGTCCGCAGCCAGCGGCGCGGATCGACCGAAGCGGCCGGCCGCTGGTCGAGCGAGGCGCAGAGATCGGCCAGCGCCTCGAGATTGTGCACCGGCCGGAACTCGTCAACATGCGGCAGCATGGCCTTGACGCCACGGGCGCGCGCCTCGAAGCCGTCGAAGCGCAGCAGCGGGTTGAGCCAGATCAGCCGCCGGCAGGATTTGTGCAGTCTCTCCATCTCCTCGGACAAACCGGCGGTGTCGTCGCGCTCGAGCCCGTCGGTGATGAGCAGCACGACCGCGCCTTGCCCCAGCACGCGCCGCGACCACAGGCGGTTGAATTCGGCCAGCGCGTCGCCGATGCGGGTACCGCCCGACCAGTCCTTGACCGTCGCCGAGCACTCGGCGAGCGCGGCATCGGGGTCGCGATGGCGCATCTGGCGGGTCAGGTTGGTCAGGCGCGTGCCGAAGACGAAGGCATGCACGCGCCTTCGTTTTTCCGTCAACGCGTGCAGGAAATGCAGGAAGATGCGCGTGTACTGGCTCATCGAACCGGAGATGTCGGCAAGCACGACCAGCGGCGGATGCACCTCGCGGGGCGAGCGGAATTTTGGCAGGATCAGTTCGCCGCCGGTGCGCGCGGCTGAGCGCATCATGGCGCGCGGATCGATACGCCTGCCTTGGGCGTTGGCCCTGAAGCGGCGCGTGCGGACCATATCGAAGGGCAGTCGCAAGGCGGCGATCGCCTGCTTGGCCTGCGCCAACTCGGCGGCGTTCATCTGGGCAAAATCCTTGCCGCGCAGCACCTCATTGCCGGAAAAGGTGAAGCGGGCGTCGACCTCGATCTCGGGGATCTCCTTAACCGGCTGGTTCTTCTGATGGCCCTCGAACAGCGCCTGGCTGACGCGGGTCTCGGCGGCGCGGGGTTTCTGCTTCTCGCTCATGTCCAGCGCGACGGGCGAAAACATCGCCAGCATCTTTTCGATCAGCTCGCGCGACTTCCAGAACAGCCGGAAGGCCTCGTCGAAGACCGGATGGTCCTCGTGCCGTGAGACCAGCACGGCATGCAGCGTCCAGTAGAAATCGTCGCGCGAGCCGATGCCGGCCGCGAGCACCGCCTCGATGGCGTCCTTGACCGAGGCCGGCCCGACCCGCATGCCGGCCTTGCGCAAGGTACGGGCGAAATAGACGATGTTGTCGGCGAGGCGCCCCTCTTCCGTGGCCTCAGCGGGATCGAGGCGCGGCGCCTTCATGGGCCTATTCCGCCGCAGCGAGCTCGGCCTTGACCTCGTCGAGGATGCGCCGGCCCTCGCCCGCGCCGATGCGGGCAATGTCGTCCTGGTATTTCAACAGCACGCCGATCGTGTCGGAAATCGTTTCCGGATCGAGCGCGACCTTGTCGAGCTCGGTCAGCGCGCCGGCCCAGTCGATGGTTTCGGCAACGCCCGGCGCCTTGAACAGCTCGATCTGGCGCAGCTTCTGGATGAAGGAGACAATTTCGGCCGAAAGCCGGCTGTTGGCCTGCGGCACCTTGCGGCGCACGATCTCCAGCTCGCGCTCGGCATTGGGATAGTCGACCCAGTGATAAAGGCAGCGCCGTTTCAGCGCGTCATGGATTTCGCGCGTGCGGTTGGTGGTGATGATGACGATCGGCGGCTCTTCCGCCCTGATCGTGCCAAGCTCGGGCACTGTCACCTGGAAGTCCGAAAGGATTTCGAGCAGGAAGGCCTCGAAGGCCTCGTCGGTGCGATCGAGCTCGTCGATCAGGAATACCGGGGCAGCGCCCGCCTTGCCGGTGAGGGCATCCAGCACCGGGCGGCGGATCAGGTATTTTTCGGAGAAGACATTGCGTTCCATGTCGGAGCGCACGACCTTGCCGGCCGCCTCCTCCATGCGGATCTCGATCATCTGCGCGGCGTAGTTCCACTCGTAGACGGCTGACGAGACGTCGAGGCCCTCATAGCACTGCAGGCGGATCAGCCGGCGGCCGAGCGCGTCGGCCAGCACCTTGGCGATCTCTGTCTTGCCGACACCGGCTTCGCCTTCGAGGAAGAGCGGCCGCTTCATGCGCAACGAGAGAAAAAGCACGGTCGCCAGCGATCGGTCCGCCACATAGTCCGCGCCGGTCAGGAGATCGAGCGTCTCGTCGATCGTCCGCGGCGCGGGGCGCGGTTTCAAGCCGGTCATTCCGTCTCCGTGGGCTCAGCCGTCGCAGCCCCCTATAGGGCGTGATAGCCGCGATCGTGATAGATCAGCGGCCGCAAATTATCGCCGATGCGCAGGCCTGTCACCTTGCCAAAAAGCACACGGTGGGTGGCAAAGTCCTTGGTGTCGATCAACTCGCAATCGAACACGGCGAGCGCGCCTTTCAAGGTCGGCGCCCCCGTCGAGATTACGTCCCACTCGCCGAGCGCGAAGCGTTCCTCGACCGGCAGGCCGGTCATGCCGGAAAAGCCGACCGACAGCGGCTCCTGATGCGAGGCCAGCGTGTTGAGCGCGAACCTGCCGTTGCCGACGAAAGGCTCGTTTTTGGGATTCTCGCGGTTGAGGCAAACGAGAACGGTCGGCGGCGTGTCGGACACCGAGCAGGCGGCGATTACAGTCGCGCCACGCTTGCCCGCGGGACCGTCGGTCGTCACCACATGGACCTGGCCGGCAAAATGAGCCATCGCGTCGCGATAGGCCTGCGGCCCGATATCGTTCTTCTTCAGCACGGATGATTTTCCTCAGAACCCACCGTTATATATGGCGGCATATTGCATGCCACAAGCGAAGTGCTTGACGCATATCCCGAAATTCGCGTTGCGCCGAGGGCGGGCAGCCTTTAGGTCTTGGCGAAACGGGTGCCGGCAAACCTACCGCCGGCGCGGGAGGAACGCTTCGCTCACATGCGACCCCTGGTGACGATATTGGCGGTGCTGGCCTCGATTGCTTTCGCCGGCGATGCAGGCGCCGATGGCCTTGTCGTCGGCGTCGTGGCGCCCCTCTCCGGCCCTTCGGCGATCCTTGGCAAGCAGGTCGAAGCCGGCGCCGGGCTGGCGGCGGAAGCGAACGGCGCCGAGATCAAGACGGTCGACGATGCTTGCACCGCAGACGGCGGAGCCGCCGCAGCGCGCGATTTCGCGGCGGCGAAAGTCAATGTGGTGGTCGGCTTCCTCTGCACCGAGGCGATCGAGGCGGCGCTGCCGATCCTGAAAGAGGCCGGCATTCCCGTCATCACCGTCGGCGTGCGCACCGAAAGCCTGACCGACCGGCGGGCCAAGACCGGCTGGCCGGTCTATCGGCTGGGGCCGCGCGGCGACGACGAGCGCTATGCCGTCGCCAGGATCCTGGCGCATCTGTGGCAGAACGAGCTGTTCGCCATCATCGACGATGGCACGATCTATGGCCGCGAAATCGCCGAGACGTTCAGGGCAGCGGCCGAGCAAACAGCTCTGAAGCCGGTATTCGTCGACACGTTCCGGCCGCAGCTCGACAACCAGATCGGACTGATCGGCCGGCTGAAGAAGGCCGGCGCGACCAAAGTGTTCGCCGGCGGCGACGGCGACGACATCGCCATCATGGGGCGCGATGCAACCCAGCTCGAAGCCGGCATCACCTTTGCCGGCGGCGAAAATCTGCGCACGCCGGCCGGCGATGTGCCCTATGCCACGGGCACGCTGATGATCGCGCCGCCCGAATGGTCGGATGTCGCCGACCCCAAGGTGGTGCAGGCTTTCGTGGAGAGAAGCATCGTACCGGAAGGCTACGTGTTGCCCGCCTACGCGGCGGTCGAGATCGCAAAAGCTGCAACCGCCGAAGCGGAAAGCTCGGGCAAGCCGCTTGCCGAAGCGCTCACCGGGCGTGACTTCACGACTGCGATCGGGCCCGTCCGGTTCGACGACAAGGGCGATCTGAGCCAGTCTCCGTTCCGCGCCTTCCGCTTCGATGGAACGCGTTTCGTGCCGCTGGAGACGAAGTGATGTTCCGCACCGGCCCGCGCAACCTGATCACCGATGTTGCCGGTCTCAGGGTCGGCAACGCCGCAGACACCAGGTTGAAGTCGGGTGTGACGGCACTGCTTTGCGACGACCCGGCGGTGGCAGGCGTGCAGGTGCTGGGCGGCGCGCCGGGCACGCGCGAGACCGATCTTCTGGAGCCGCAGAATTCGGTCCAGGAGATCCATGCCGTCGTGCTCTCGGGCGGCTCGGCCTTCGGCCTTGACGCCGCTTCGGGCGTGCAGGCGGCCTTGCGCGAAAGGAACATCGGCGTCGAGGTCGGCGGCTTCCGCGTGCCGATCGTGCCGGCGGCGATCCTGTTCGACCTGCGCAATGGCGGCGACAAGGGCTGGGGTCGCTACCCGCCCTATCGCGACCTCGGCTACCAGGCCGCGCAAGCGGCAGAGATCGACTTTGCATTGGGCACGACAGGCGCCGGCACCGGCGCATTGACGTCGGGACTCAAGGGCGGGCTGGGCTCGGCCTCGACCGTGCTCGACAGCGGAATCACCATCGGCGCGCTGGCCGCCGTCAATCCGACCGGCTCCGTCACGGTCGGCAGGACCCGCTACTTCTGGGCAGCACCCTTCGAGATCGGCGACGAGTTCGGCGGCCTCGGCTACCCTTCGCCAATGCCCGCCGACGCCAGGAAGATCCTGCTGAAATACCGCGACAAGCAGTTCGGCGGGCAAGCGGAAGCCGGCGGCAACACCACCATTGCCGTCATCGCAACCGATGCCATTCTGACCAAGGCAGCCGCCAAGCGGCTGGCGATTTCGGCGCATGACGGCTTCGCGCGCGCCATCTGGCCGGCGCACACGCCCGCCGACGGCGATCTGGTCTTCGCGCTGGCGACCGGCAAGAGCGGCATCGAGCTCACCGCAGACGCCGCCATCGATCTCTACGCCGCCGCCGGCGCCACCATGGCGCGCGCGATCAGCCGCGGTGTCCACGCCGCGACGCCGGCCGCGGGCGATCTGTTTCCGGTCTGGTCGTCGCGCTGAGCCGGCGGATCAGGTGGGATCGGACTTTTCTTCCTCGAAGCTCACCGCGACATCCGAATTGGCCGACAGCCAGACTTTCTCGCCCTCAACCTCGGCTACCAGGCTCAAGGGAATATAGTGGTGATGCCCTCTGTGGGAGCCCTGACCGCTGTCAGCTTTGGTCAGTTTGATCCGCTTCCCCTCGATCTCTTCGACAGTGCCGATATGAACGCCGTCAGCGCCGACGACTTCCATATGCCCGCGAATTTTGCTCGTATCGGTCATGGTGATCCTCCGCTGAAGCTGCCGACAATAACAATCGACGACCGGATTGGATGCATCGCAGCTGCATGGGAAATCCTGTTCACCATGACGTGATAGGCATGATTCAATCCTGCCGGCTGGAGTGACAAGTCCATGCGAACCTCCGTCCTGATATGCACCTGGCTGCTGGCGCAACTCGCAAGCGTCGCCGCGGCCAGTGCCGGCGACGTCGCGGAGCTGGAGATCCTCGGCTTCAGCAAGGATGGCGGCGTCTTTGCCTTCGAGGAATATGGCGTGCAGGATGGTTCGGGCTTTCCCTATGCCAACCGCTACTACATCGACACGGGCAGCGACAGCTTTCTCAAGGGCACGCCGATCAGGGTGCGCCTCGACGACGAGGCCGCGACGCTCGACCAGGCGCGCCTGCAGGCCCGGCAGCAGGGCGAGGCCATCGTCGGCCAGGCGGAGCTGACGGCCAATCGCGGCATAACGGCCGGCTTCAATCCAGTGACCGAGCTTTCGGCCGACCCGTTCCGCATGGTGGTCAACCCGCGCCCGATCTTTTCGCCGGTCGACCCCCCGCTCGAATTCCGGCTCGACGAGATCGGCATGAATGACACCGAACGCTGCCAGAGCCTGGGTGAGATCAACGGCTTTCGCCTGCTGCGCATCGAGGCGAAGGATGGCGGCCAGACACATCTGCTGCACGAGGACAAATCGATTCCGCAAAGCCGCGGCTGTCCGAACGGCTACCGGATCGGCGCGGTGCAGACATTCTCGCTCGACAGCCTCAGCGCCTATGCCGTGCTGATTGCTGTTCGGCAACACGGCTTCGAGGGGCCCGACTTCCGCTGGATCGCGGTGACGGGCCGGCTGTGACACCGATTTCCCAACCCATGGCGCGCGGTCGCATCAGGGACCATTTCCGGGGCGCGCTGCCTTCGGCGCGCATTGCGCTTGTTGGGGCCTTGCTCTGGGGCCTGACGATGGGTGCCAGCGCGCTCGTCAATCTCCTGCTCTATGACTGGGAGACGCCGGCAAAGATCCGTTTCGTCACGCTGCTCTATGTTGCAGGCGGCGCGGCCGCCTTTCCGGTCGGCCTGTTCCTCGCGCGCCTCGTCTCGCGCGGACGACATTGGGAAGTGGCGCTTGCCGCCGCTTTCGTTGCGCTGTTGGCCGCGACGCTCGCCTTCACCGGCGCCCTGTTCGCGCTGCAATACCGGTCCTACTATGCCGAATGGCACGCGCCGGCCTTCACCATCAGATGGGCGTTCGAATTCGTGTTCACGGTACTGACGGCGCTCTACCAGTTCGTCGTGCTCGGCGTCCGGCTCTATTTTCCATTGGGATTCATCGGGCTCGCCGGCGCCAGCATCTGGTTTGCACGGCAGCGGCGTTGAGCATTCCGTCCGCCTCTGTTAGGAGGCGGGCAACAAGCTTCCCCGAAGTCAGGACCGATTGATGATCCCTCGCTATTCCCGACCGGAAATGGTCGCCATCTGGTCGCCAGAGACCCGTTTCCGAATCTGGTTCGAGATCGAGGCGCATGCCTGCGATGCGCTGGCAGAGCTTGGCGTCATCCCCAAGGAAGCGGCCAAGACCATCTGGGTAAAAGGCGGCGCGGCGAAATTCGACGTCGACAAGATCGACGAGATCGAGCGCGTCACCAAGCATGACGTCATCGCCTTCCTCACCCATCTCGGCGAATTCGTCGGGCCGGATGCCCGTTTCATCCACCAGGGCATGACTTCGTCGGACGTGCTCGACACCTGTTTTGCCGTGCAACTCACCCGCGCCAGCGACATCCTGCTCGCCGACATCGACGCGCTTCTCGCGGCCTTGAAGCGCCGCGCCTTCGAACACAAGGACACCGTCACCATCGGCCGCAGCCACGGCATCCATGCCGAGCCGACGACGTTCGGCGTCAAGCTGGCGCAGGCCTATGCCGAGTTCTCGCGCTGCCGCGAGCGGCTGGTGCACGCACGCGAAGACATCGCGACCTGCGCCATCTCGGGCGCGGTCGGCACCTTCGCCAACATCGATCCCTATGTCGAAGAGCATGTGGCGAAGAAGCTCGGGCTGAAGCCGGAGCCGGTGTCGACGCAGGTCATCCCCCGCGACCGCCATGCCATGTTCTTCGCCACGCTCGGCGTCATCGCCTCGTCGGTCGAGCGGCTGGCGATCGAGGTTCGCCATCTGCAGCGGACCGAGGTCCTGGAAGCGGAAGAGTATTTCTCGCCGGGGCAGAAGGGCTCGTCGGCGATGCCGCACAAGCGCAATCCGGTGCTGACCGAAAACCTCACCGGCCTTGCCCGCATGGTGCGCTCCTTCGCCATGCCGGCGATGGAGAACGTTGCGCTCTGGCACGAGCGCGACATCTCGCACTCCTCGGTGGAGCGCATGATCGGACCTGATGCCACCGTGACGCTGGATTTCGCGCTGTCGCGGCTCACCGGCGTCGTCGACAAGTTGCTCGTCTATCCCGACAACATGCTGAAGAACATGAACAAGTTCCGCGGCCTTGTGCATTCGCAGCGCGTGCTGCTCGCGCTCACCCAGGCCGGCGTGTCACGCGAGGACGCCTACCGGCTGGTGCAGCGCAACGCCATGAAGGTATGGGAGCATGGCGCTGATTTCCTTGAGGAACTGCTTGCCGACAAGGAAGTGACGGCAGCGCTGCCGGAGGCCGAGATCCGCGAGAAGTTCGACCTCGGCTATCACACCAAGCACGTCGACACGATCTTCAAGCGGGTGTTCGGAGAGGCTTGAGCTTTTCTTCTCCCCGCATAGTGACGGGGAGAAGAAGCTGTGCCGACGTCCAATCAGGCTTTGCCCGGAACCGTCCTGATCACCGTGCCCCACGGGTCTTCGCGGCTCGTCTCGCCGGCGACATTGTCCGAACGCATCTCGACCCAGGCAAGGCCTGACCGCGCGGGATCGCGCCGACCGGCGCCGGGGCTGCGCCAGGCATTGGCGCCGATGTGGTGGTGGTAACCGCCCGACGACAGGAACACCGCCTGGCCGCCATATTTTGCCACAGTGTCGAAGCCGAACTCGTCGTGCCAAAAGGCTTCGGCATCTTCCGGCCGGCCGACGCGCAGATGCACGTGGCCGACGATGGTGTTTTCCGGCGCCCCCTGCCAGCCGGCGTCGCCGGCCGGCACGCTGGCAACCACCGCCGGCAGGTTCAGACGCTCGGTCGCCATGGCGATCTTGTCGCCGTTCCACTTCCAGTCCTGCGGACGGCGGTCCGAATAGATCTCGATGCCGTTGCCCTCGGGGTCGGTCAGATAGAGCGCCTCGCTGACCAGATGGTCCGACGCGCCCTCGATGGCGATCCTGTTGGCGGCGGCATGGTTGATCCAGCGACCGAGATCGGCACGACTGGGCAGCAGGAAGGCGGTGTGGAACAGGCCGGCGCTGCGCGGATCGTCAGGCTTTGCCGCGGCATCGGGCTCGAGGACCAGCAGAGGCCGGTTGGCGGCGCCGAGCGTGATCACGCCATCGGCACGGCTCAATTCCTGCAGGCCGACAACGGCGCGGTAATAGGCGGCGAGGCCTTCGGCATCGCGCGCCTTCAGGCCGACGCGCGACACGCTGACCGGCGTGGTCGCGGCAAAAGGCAATTCACTCATCATCGTCTCCGTTCGGGCGCCCGACGAAACTCCCAAAGCCAGAAGCCCCGCGCCGCCGATCATCCTACGTCGTGTCAGCCGCAAAATCCCGGCCCTTCACGGCAATGTTGTCCTTGCGACAGATCGTCGATCGCGATCGTTCACACAAGAGAGCAAGGAGCGAACATGGTGTTCACCAAATTGATCGTGAACGTCGTTCGGCACGGTTGCGCGAAACGGCAACGCTCGCTACATGCGCGCCATGAAGGTCAAGGACGCAGATATTCTCATCGTGCCGGGCTACACCAATTCCGGCCCCGAGCATTGGCAGACCCGCTGGCAGTCGAAACTGTCGACGGCACGCCGGGTCGAGCAGGCGGAATGGTCGAAGCCGGTGCGCGAGGACTGGACCGCGAATGTGGCCAGGGCGGTCAACGAGGCCGAACGACCGGTGGTGCTCGTCGCCCACTCGCTCGGCGTGGCGGCGGCGGTTCAGGCCATTCCGAAGTTCCAAAGGCCGGTTGCCGGCGCCTTCTTCGTGGCGCCGCCTGACGTCGCCAATCCGGAGATAAGGCCGAGGCACCTGATGACCTTCGGACCCTATTCGCGCGAGCCGCTGCCGTTTCCGTCGATCGTGATCGCCAGCCGCAACGACCCGTTCTGCGCCTTCGACGTCGCAGAGGACATTGCCGGCGCCTGGGGCTCGCTGTTCATCGATGCCGGCGACGCCGGCCACCTCAACGCGGATTCAGGCTTCGGGCCGTGGCCCGAGGGCTCGATGACCTTCGCCAAGTTCCTGACGGAATTGAAGGAACCCTGAGGCCAGGCCGCTCGGTGGCGCTCAGGACCCGATGGAATCGCGCATGCTCTTCAGCAGGGTCTTGGCGCCCAGCGAGATCAGCGTGTGGTCCGAGCCCATGGCCAGCAGCCGGTAGCCCATCGCCACGACGCGGCCGGCGACAGCCGGTTCGATGACATAGATCGCGGCATGCTTGCCGGCCTTGCGCGTGCGCTCGGCGATCGAGGCGACCGTCTCCATCATGCTTTCCAGCGTCGAATTTATGGTGGCGCCATTCGACCAAGCGATCGAGAAATCGGACGGCCCGACGAAAATGCCGTCGATGCCGGGCGTGTCGAGGATGCCGTCCAGCGCCTCGAATGCCGCGCGCGTCTCGACCATCGCAAACGCCATGGTGCGCTGGTTGGTGTCGCGCAGCCATTCGGCGTGGTCGCCCTTGCCGTGGCGCGGAAAGGCATAGGTCGGACCCCAGGAGCGCTCGCCCAGCGGCGGGTATTTCATCGCGGCGGCGAACAGCCTGGCGTCGGCGACCGAATTGACCATCGGCGCGATCACCGCCTCGGCGCCGAAATCGAGCGCGCGGCTGGCCATGTCGAAGCGGCCGACAGGAATGCGCACCAGCGCCGGCTTGTTGGCGGCAAGCACCGGCACCAGGCCGCGCAGCACGCTGTCCTCGTGATGGCCGCCATGCTGCATGTCGAGGGTGACGGCGTCGAAGCCCTGCTTGGCGATGATCTCCACCGTGAGCGCATCCGGCACTCCGGACCATGCGGTGAACAGCGTTTCGTCAGCAGCCAGGCGGGACTTGAGCGACATCTGAACTTTCCTTGTTAACAATCCGCAGTTTCAGCCCGAAACGGCGGCAAAGGCAAAGAAAAACCGCCCGGCTTGGCCGGGCGGTTGATTGGTCCAGTCAGAGCGTGATGCCGAAAGGTGTGAAGCGGTTTTCGGGCGACATCATGCTCACATGGGATCAGGTGTTCTTGATCTGCTCGATCGCCTCGGCCATCAGCTCGTCCATGGTGCGGCGAATCTGATGGTCCGACTGGTTGACGCCGGCGTCATCGAAATCCTTGCGGATCTTGCGGAAGACGTCGTGGTCGCCGGCCTCCTCGATATCGGCGACGACCACCTGCTTGGCATAGGCCTCGGCATCGGCGCCGGACTTGCCGAGCTTCTCGGCGGCCCACATGCCAAGCGCCTTGTTGCGGCGGGCAGAGGCCTTGAAGCGAAGCTCCTCGTCGAAGACGAATTTGCGCTCGAAGCCCTCTTCGCGGTCTTTCATGCTGCTCATGGCATCCCTCCGGTCAAATCCGATTCGCTTAGGCCTAGATCATGTGTGTTCCCGAAGCACAAACCAAAAGGCCGCGGGCCGGTCAATATGCTACATCACTTGCTGCGCTGCGGCATTTCATTCCCGAAAGCGGTTGATTCGAAGGATTTGCCGATTGAGCAAACCATGCGATTGGGATAGACACCGGCATTGAACACCGCCGTTGCCGTACTAATTAAGGCAGACGGACAGGAACTGGTCGCTTGCCGCCTGCCCGGAAATCCAGAGAAAAAATCAAATGAAAAATCGCCGCCGCATTTATGAAGGCAAGGCCAAGATCCTCTATGAGGGACCCGAGCCCGGGACGCTCATCCAGTTTTTCAAGGACGACGCCACCGCCTTCAACAAGAAGAAGCATGAAGTGGTCGATGGCAAGGGCGTGCTCAACAACCGCATTTCCGAGCATATCTTCAACCATTTGAACCGCATGGGCATTCCGACCCATTTCATCCGCCGGCTCAACATGCGCGAGCAACTGATCAAGGAAGTCGAGATCATTCCGCTCGAAGTGGTGGTGCGCAACGTCGCCGCCGGCTCGCTGTCGAAGCGCCTCGGCATCGAGGAAGGCACAGTGCTGCCGCGCTCGATCATCGAATTCTATTACAAAGCCGACGCGCTCGACGACCCGATGGTGTCGGAAGAGCACATCACCGCCTTTGGCTGGGCGAGCCCGCAGGAGATCGACGACGTCATGGCGCTGGCCATCCGCGTCAACGACTTCCTGTCCGGCCTGTTCATGGGCGTCGGCATCCAGCTCGTCGACTTCAAGATCGAGTGCGGCCGCCTGTTCGAGGGCGACATGATGCGCATCGTCGTCGCCGACGAGATTTCACCCGATTCCTGCCGGCTGTGGGACGTGAACACGCAGGACAAGCTCGACAAGGACCGTTTCCGCCGCGACATGGGCGGCCTGGTCGAAGCCTATCAGGAAGTCGCCCGCCGCCTCGGCATCATGAACGAGAACGAGCCGCCGCGCCCGACCGGACCGGTGCTCGTCGCCTCCACCGAGCCGCCGAAGGGCCTGAAGCACTAACTTACCAAAGCGGGCTCGCCGGTACCGGCGAGCCCGGCGCAAGCCTTACTGATTTCCAGGAGTATCGATGAAAGCCCGCATCACCGTCACCCTCAAGAACGGCGTTCTCGACCCGCAGGGCAAGGCGATTGAGCATGCGCTTTCGGGGCTGGGCTTTGATGGGGTCGGCTCGGTGCGCCAAGGCAAGGTGTTCGACGTCGAGCTTGCCGGGACGGACAAGGCCAAGGCCGAAGCCGACCTCAAGGCCATGTGCGACAAGCTCCTGGCGAACACGGTGATCGAGAACTACGCGGTGGAGATCGCCTGACAATGAAATCAGCCGTCGTCCTCCTGCCCGGCCTCAACCGCGACCGCGACATGATCGCGGCGCTGACCAAGATTTCCGGACAGGCGCCGGCGACCGTCTGGCAGACCGACACCGAAATCCCCGATGTCGACCTGATCGCCATTCCGGGCGGCTTCTCCTTCGGCGACTATCTGCGCTGCGGGGCGATCGCCGCGCGCATGCCGGTGATGCGGGCGGTTGCCGAGAAGGCGGCCAAGGGCGTCATGGTGATCGGCGTCTGCAACGGCTTCCAGATCCTGGTCGAGGCCGGCCTGCTGCCCGGCGCGCTGATGCGCAACGCGTCGCTGAAATTCGTCTGCCGCGAGGTCAAGCTCGAGATCGCCAACGCCAACACCATGTTCACCCGCCGCTATCAGCCTGGGCAGATCATCCGCTCGCCGGTGGCGCATCACGACGGCAACTATTTCGCCGACGCCGAGACGCTCGCCCGTCTCGAAGGCGAGGGACAGGTGGTGTTCCGCTACGCCGACGGCACCAATCCCAACGGCTCGATCAACGACATTGCCGGCATCATCAACGATAAGGGCAATGTGCTCGGCCTGATGCCGCATCCGGAGAACCTGATCGAGGCGGCGCATGGCGGCAGCGACGGCCGGGCGCTGTTCGAAGGCGCTCTCGGCATCGCCGCTTGATTATCTCCTAGGACATTGCTTTCAGAACGCGGGGGCGGCCTGACCATGAGACTGACGATTGTTCGCCTTGCTCTCCTGGCTGTCGCCGGCGTTGCGCTGGCCTCCTGCCAGTCGAGCCCGAAGAGCGCGCCACCGCCCTCCGGCAAGAGCGCTTCGCTGCTCGCCATGGAACAGGTCGCGATATCAGCGCACAAATGCTGGATCGCCAGCAAGGATCCGGCCTTCAAGCCCTACCAGATGGCCAATGAGCTGAATTCGTTCAGCGGCACGCCGCGCTTCCTGCTGGTGCCGGCCAAGCATTATGGCGGCAAGCCGCTCTTGGTGGTGCAGGCGCAGGGCAATTCCAGCCGCGTCGACGTGTTCGGCCCGCTGATGTCCGAGCCGCTCGGCGCGCGCATCGGCTCCGACATCGCCCGCTGGCAGACGGGCAATCCGTCCTGTGCGGCGGCCGCCTGACGCCATGAGCCGTTTCCTGCAGATCGCGGGACTGGCAATCGGCCTTATCGGGCTCGTCCTGCAGGCATGCATCACCATCCCGGCCTCGATGGAAGCCGGCCGTAGCTTCCTCGGCTCGATCGTCTTCCTGTTCAGCTTCTTCACCATCCTGACCAATATCGGCGCGGTACTCGTCCACGTCTCCCTGCTGTCGCCGTCGGGCTACGCCTGGTTTCCGGCCTTTGCCGGATCGCGGCTGCGGGCGGGCGTGGCGGTGGCGATCAGCCTTGTCTTCATCGTCTATGCGACGGTGCTGGCGCGGCTATGGCAGCCGCAGGGCCTGTTCCTGCTCTGCGACGTGCTCCTGCACTATGTGACGCCGGCGCTGTTCGTGCTGTGGTGGCTTATCGCCGGCACCGATGGCAGCACGCGGTGGCGCGACATCTCGTGGTGGATGGTCTACCCGCTCGCCTATCTGGCCTATGTGCTGCTGCGGGCGCCGATCGCAGGCGAAGTCCCCTACCCGTTCCTCAACGTCGAGAAGAACGGAGCGGCCAGCGTCGCCGTTTCGGCGCTGGCCACCACCGGGTTGTTTCTGGTGCTGTGCGTGATCGCGGTCTTCGCCGACCATTGGGTCGCCCGGCTGCGAAAGTAGGGCTCCTCGATCCAAGGACGGCGTGAACTCAATCCCAGAACGGCCTGAGGCCTTCGCGGTGAGCATCGCAGCGCGAGACGCCGATATCCTTGAGCTGTTCGTCCGTCATCTCCAGCAGAGCCAGGCGGCCGCGGCGGCGCTCCAGCACCCTGCCGATCTGACGCATCAATGAGCCGAGCACGACGACCAGTCGGCCACCAAAGCCGCGCCGCTCCGAGGGATAAGAGTCGCCGCGCAATGAAGCGCCTGCGTAACGGATTGTCTCGATTGTATCCATTTTGATTCTGCCAGAGTTCGCTATTGTACCTGTCTTTGGTACGCCGCTGATATGTATTGACTCCTATCGCGGTGCAATATAGAAAATTGTCACCATGACAAATTGGCTCCCCGATCTCTCCGCCGGTTCCGGCCCTCTGTACCAGCGCCTTGCTGACAGCATTGAGTCAGATATCGACCGGGGCGTGATCGGTGTCGGTGCGAAGCTGCCGCCGCAGCGCGATCTCGCCTATGACATCGGCACCACGGTCGGCACGGTCGGCCGGGCCTATCAGTTGCTGCGCGAACGCGGACTGGTCAGCGGCGAGGTCGGACGCGGCACCTATGTGCTCGGCCAGCGCCCGGAAGAGGCAAAGGCCGAACTGCTGGAGCCCAGCGAGCAAGGCACGCGCTTTATCGACGCGCCGAGCGGCAAGCTGCGCTTCGACAGCACCGCCGCGCCCGATATCGGCCAGGATGCCGTCATCGCCGAGATGCTGTCGCGAACGGCGCAGGACCATCCACACGAGATTTCCAGCTACACCCGGGATTTCCCGGAGCGCTGGTCCGAGGCCGGCAGCCGATGGCTGGGGCGGAACTCCTATCGCCCTGCCCTCGATTCGATCGTGCCGACGCTCGGGACCCATGCGGCCGTCATGGCCGCGATCGCCGCGCTCACCACGCCAGGCGACTATGTCGCCTTCGAGCATCTCACCTATTCGCAGATCTCGCGCAGCGCCGGCCTGATCGGCCGCCGCACGGCGCTGGTTGCCTCGGATGACGAAGGCATCGACCCCGACGATTTTGTGCGCGTCTGCGCGCAAAAGCACCCGAAGATGATGTTCCTGATGCCGACGGCGAAGAACCCGACGCTGGTGACGCTGTCGGCGGAGCGTCGCAAGGCCATCGCGCGCGTCGCCCGCGAGTTCAACGTCGTGCTGATCGAGGACGACCTCTATGGCGACCTGACCGACGATCCGACGCCGCTGCTTGCCGAATATGCACCCGAGCGGACCATCGTTGCCGGCGGCCTGTCGAAATCGGTGGCTGCAGGCGTCCGCGGCGGTTGGCTCGCCTGCCCGCCGGCCTACCGCCACCGCATCCGCGTCGCCCACAAGATGATGACCGGCGGCCTCCCCTTCCTGTTGGCCGAGGTCGGCTCGCGGCTGGTGCTGTCCGGCCAGGCGAGCGATATCCGCAGGCGCTGCATCGCTGAAGTCGGCGCGCGCATCGCCATCGTGCGCGAGACATTGGCCGGGTTCGAATTCAAGGCGAAAGACAGCGTGCCTTTCGTCTGGCTTACGCTGCCTGAGCCTTGGCTTTCCGGCACCTTCAAGCAGGCCTGCCTGGAACATGGGGTACTCATCGACGACGAGGACGAGTTCAAGGCCGGCCGTTCCGAGCAGGTGTTCCACGCCGTCCGTTTCGGCGTCTCGCAGCCGAGACAGCGCAAGGATGTCGCCGGCGGCGTCACGGTGATCCGGCGCCTGCTCGAGGAAGGCCGCGCCGGCTACGACAGTTTTTCCTGAGCTGCCGCCCCGCCTAGTCGCGATGTTCTGATGGTCCCCGCTCCTGTGGCTTTCCGCCTTTTTTCGTCGATCTATGGGGTGTATCAGCCTCGAGCTTGCGATAAGAGGGGACTCGAATTCCCCTCTCCCACGGATACAAATCGCTGCTCATGACTATTTCCAATTCCGTGCCGATCACCCCGGAGCTCATTGCCGCGCACGGGCTGAAGCCCGACGAATATCAGCGCATCCTCGATCTGGTCGGACGCGAGCCAAGCTTCACCGAACTCGGCATCTTTTCGGCGATGTGGAACGAGCACTGCTCCTACAAATCCTCGAAGAAATGGCTGCGCACGCTGCCGACGACCGGGCCGCGGGTCATCCAGGGGCCGGGCGAGAATGCCGGTGTGGTCGACATCGGCGACGGCGACTGCGTCGTCTTCAAGATGGAGAGCCATAACCACCCCTCCTACATCGAACCCTATCAGGGAGCTGCGACCGGCGTCGGCGGCATCCTGCGCGACGTCTTCACCATGGGCGCGCGGCCGGTGGCGGCGATGAACGCGCTGCGCTTCGGCGCGCCGGACCATCCCAAGACAAGGCATCTGGTGGCCGGAGTCGTTTCCGGCGTCGGCGGCTACGGCAATTCCTTCGGCGTGCCGACGGTCGGCGGCGAGGTCAATTTCGATCCCCGCTACAATGGCAACATCCTGGTCAACGCCTTCGCCGCGGGCCTCGCCAAGACCGATGCCATCTTCCTGTCCGAGGCCAAGGGCGTCGGTCTGCCGGTCGTCTATCTCGGCGCCAAGACCGGGCGCGACGGCGTCGGCGGCGCCACCATGGCGTCGGCCGAATTCGACGACAAGATCGAAGAGAAGCGGCCGACAGTCCAGGTTGGCGATCCCTTCACCGAGAAATGCCTGCTGGAGGCCTGCCTCGAGCTGATGGCGTCCGGCGCGGTCATCGCCATCCAGGACATGGGCGCGGCCGGCCTCACCTGCTCGGCCGTCGAGATGGGCGCCAAGGGCGACCTCGGCATCGAGCTCGACCTCGACAGGGTGCCGGTGCGCGAGGAGCGCATGAGCGCCTATGAGATGATGCTGTCGGAAAGCCAGGAGCGCATGCTGATGGTGCTGCGCCCCGAGAAAGAGAAAGAGGCTGAGGCGATCTTCCACAAATGGGGCCTCGACTTCGCCATCGTCGGCAAGACGACCGACGATCTTCGCTTCCGCGTCATCCACCAGGGCGACGAGGTCGCCAATCTGCCGATCAAAGAACTCGGCGACCAGGCACCGGAATATGACCGCCCCTGGCTCGAGGCGAAGAAGCCGGCGCCGCTTGCGGCCAGAGACGCGCCCAAGGCCGATGTCGCTGACGCACTGCTGAAGTTGCTGGGCGGGCCCGATCTCTCCTCGCGCCGTTGGGTGTGGGAGCAGTACGACACGCTGATCCAGGGCAATTCGCTGCAGCTTCCCGGCGGTGACGCCGGCGTGGTGCGCGTCGAGGGCCATGCGGCCAAGGCGCTCGCCTTCTCCTCCGACGTGACGCCGCGCTATTGCGAGGCCGATCCCTATGAAGGCGGCAAGCAGGCGGTGGCCGAATGCTGGCGCAACCTGACCGCCACCGGCGCCCTGCCGCTTGCCGCCACCGACAACCTCAATTTCGGCAATCCGGAACGGCCGGAGATCATGGGCCAGTTGGTCGGCGCGGTGAAGGGCATTGGCGATGCCTGCCGCGCGCTCGGCTTCCCGATCGTCTCCGGCAATGTCTCGCTCTATAACGAAACCAATGGCCGCGGCATCCTGCCGACGCCAACCATCGGCGGCGTCGGGCTGATCGCCGACTGGTCGAGGATGGCCCGCATCGGCTTTGCCGGCGAAGGCCAGATGATCGTGCTGGTCGGCGCGCCGGCGACGTGGGGCAGCCATCTCGGCCAGTCCGTCTACATGCGCGACATCCATGGCCGCGGCGACGGCCCGCCGCCGCCAGTCGACCTCGAGCATGAAAAGCGCGTCGGCGACCATGTCCGTGCGCTGATCGCCTCCGGCGTTGTCACCGCCGCGCATGACCTGTCCGATGGCGGCCTTGCCGTGGCGCTGGCCGAGATGGCGATGGCGTCGGGCATCGGCGCCACCATCCCCGGCCTGGTCGGGACCGATCCGATCCCGGTCTTCTTCGGCGAGGACCAGGGCCGTTATCTGCTGACGCTGTCGATCGACCCGCAAAGCAAGGAATGGGACGCCATTCGCGAGGAGCAGGGCAAGCTCGGCATCTTCGCGCCATGGATCGGCTCGACCGGCGGCAATGACCTGAAACTCGGTGACGCGCGGGCGATCCCGGTCAGCGAATTGACCGCTGCCCACGAATCCTGGTTTCCTCGCTTCATGGCAAACGAGGTCGTGGATCCATAATATTTATGGTTGGGACGGCGTTTCGGTCACTTCCTGATATGGTCCATCCGACGTCCCGGCCATATCTATGAGATCGGTACCTGATAGGGAAAACCCGCATGGCAATGGATGCCCACGACATCGAAAAGCTGATCAAGGAAGGCATCCCGGACGCCAAGGTGACGATCCGCGACCTGGCCGGTGACGGCGACCACTACGCCGCCGAAGTGGTGGCCGAGAGTTTTCGCGGAAAGAGCCGCGTCCAGCAGCACCAGATGGTGTACGACGCGCTGAAGGGCAACATGGGCGGCGTCCTGCATGCGCTGGCCCTGCAGACCAGCGTGCCGGACTGAGCCCGCCGGACGTCGCCGCTCAGGATTACGTTTCGTTGAAACGTCATCCTGATCTAATCCTTTGCTGGAGCATGATCTTTTCCGAAAGCCGGTTCCCACTTTTCGGGATCATGCTCTAGATCTTCACCAACATCGCCGTCAGGTACATGAAGCCGATGCCGGCGGCCAATCCGGCCATCGCGCTCGGTGCAAGCAGTGCCCGCGTGCCGTCGGCGCGCTGACGAATCTGCATCGACACGAGTTCGACGATCACCTGCAGGATCGCCCCGGCGCCAACCGCCAGCGCCAACGCCGACCATTGCGGCGCGTAGGCCAGGCTGCCGATCCACAGGCCGAGGACGGCGGGCCCCCCAGCCAGCAACGTCAGCGCGGCGAAGGTCCTGAGTGGTGGCCGCTGCTTCAGGATCGGGGCGGCGATGCCGATGCCCTCGGTGATGTTGTGCAGGGTGAAACCGAGCACGAGGAAGGTGCCAAGCCCCGCCGCGCCTGACGCGAAGGCAGCGCCGATCGCCAGACCTTCGCCGAGATTGTGCAGGCCGATGCCGAGCGCGATGAAGGTGGCGAGCGCCAGGCCGGTCGGCGTCCCGCTCCGCCGGCCTGCCGCCATCAGCAGCAGGAAACTGGCGGTGGCAGCGAGCACGATCATCGTCGGCCCCTGGAATAGCGCGGCGGCTTCGCCGGCCAGTTCAAAGGCGTCCTCCAGCGCATCGACGAAAAGGAAGGCGAGCAAGCCGACGGTCAGCGACAGGAGGAAGTCCATGCCGCTCCGTCCGACGCCGCGAAGCGCGGGGTAGAACATAAGGCCGATCGCCACGGGCAGGATGCCGACAAAGGCGCCGAGCACCGCCTGCGCGACCAGGCTCAGCGAATCGCGGGTCGGCGTAGGCACGGCCACCGCGATCTCATGCCCGAACGTCGTCCCGGTGCTGGTCACGACATTGATCGCATGCGCCTCCCCCAACACCCATGGATATGGCAGGCTGATCCATGCCGTCGAGCCGCGCGCGATCGGGCCGGGCGGATCCTGCGTGAATTGCCAGTAGGCATCGTCGACCTGGACCTGGGCAATCGTCATAGGTTCCGATCCGCCGGCGCGCACGAGAAAGCGGATGCCATCGTTTCCGAGGATCGTCCGCTCGAAGGTGAGGTTCTCGACCGGCGGTGCGCCGTTGCGGAAACCGGATAGCGGATCCGAGGACAACAGCCAGGCAACGGCAAGCCCCAGCACGGCGAGCGGCAGCGCGATCCACAGCAGATACACCCAAGGCCGTCGCTCGGCACGCGCATTGGGCTGGCTCATATCGCTCACGACACGGCCTCTACGACGTCGAACATGCCGGACCAGCCGAGCTCGGTGAACTCAGACTGGTGAGGGTGGAACATGTAGAGACCCGGCTCGTGCTCGCGGAAGTGAAACTCGAGGATGCCGCGCTCGGCCTGGCACTGGGTGATCAGGTCGACGGTCTTGAGCGTCGGCGTGAGCGTCGTGCCCTGATTGTAGTAATCGAAGAAATTGGCGTGCAGGTGGAAGGAGTTGATCGGGTCGAACTCGACGACATTGATGAGGTAGATGCGGACGGGCTTGTCCTTCAGCACCCTGATCGGCTTCTTCGCGTAGGCGTGGGCGACCGTGTTGACGGCATAGACTTCGTTCTCGTTGTCGAAGTTGGTGTCGAAGGCGTTCATGACCATCACGAATTCCTGCCAGCCGGCATTCTCGGGCGTGCCGAGCAGGCGTGATAGGGCGACCGCCTCGTGCTCCGGATGCCGGGCCGGATCGGGATCGATGACGAAGGCGCCGTACATGCCCTTCTGGATGTGCCGCTTCAGCGGCAGGGCGTGACAGTGATAGAGGTGACAGCCGAACGGCCTGGCATCAAACTCGTAGACGAACTCCTCGCCCGGCCCGATCAAGCCGGCACCCGGAACGCCGTCCATGCGCGCGGCATGGATGCCGTGAAAATGCATCGAATGCGGATGCGAGCCTTGGTTGCGGAAGACGATCCGCAACCGTTCGCCCTCGGTCGCTCGCAGCGACGGCCCCGGCACGCGGCCATTGTAGGTCCAGGCCGGGAACATGATGCCGGGCGCGATCTCGATCTCCTTGTCCTCCGCCGTGACTTCGAAGGTGCGAAGCGTGCGGCCGTCCGGCAGGCTCGACACCGTCCCGGTCTCCCAATCGTCGACTAGCTTCACCGGATCGAAGCCGTTTCGGGCATCGTCGACCTCGCCGACCGTGATCATTGCTCCGTGAGCGGACAGGTGCGCCGGCTGGCCTTCAGCAGCCGCGGCCGCTGGCATGTCGTGACCGGCATGGCTGGCCTGCCCGCGCGCCGCGCTCGCCACCACAGCCGTGCCGCCGGCAGCCGCGAGGCCGCCGGCCAGAAGCAGCCTTCGATCGAGCTTTCGCCCCAGCAAGGATTTCGTCTCGCTCATGCCTGCATCCTCCAGCTCGCGACGAGAATAGCGGATGCTCTAAGATTTAGCTATAGCTATATTCTGACGGGCGCGGATTCGGCGGACAAGACAGGCGAAAGCCCTCGCGGCAGGTTACTGCGCCGCCTTCTTGGCCGACACTGCGATGATGGGACCGGCGGGATACTTCCCGCCGATGATCATCCGGTCGCCGTCCGACAGTGCCGAGACCACGCCATCGAGGAACAGCGCGTTGGGACAGGAAAGCGCGTCGCGGAACAGCCGCGCGAAGCTGCCGAGGCTGACTTCCGAGCGCGAGATCGCCAGCACGACGGTATGGCCATCGCGCACGCCGACCCCGTTGCGGATGTAGCGCGAGGTGCCGTTCTGCTCGAAACGCGGATGCAGCGCGCCGTCGATCACCAGCATCGGGCCGGACTGCGTGGCGAAGATGGAGTCGGGCTTGGCGGCGGCATAGGCGCCGCTATCCATGACCGCGGCCTTGCCGTCCCTGCCGACCAGGAACAAGCCGTTCGGCTTCAGGAAGAAGTTGCCCTCGGCATCGGCAAGGTTGAGCGGCGCCTTTTCACTTCCCTCCTCGACGAGCAAACCGACCGGCGTCAGGTCCTCGTGATACATGCCGCCATTCATGGCGAGCAGCATTGGCCGCCCCTGCTCCTTCATTGCCTTGTCGAACGCTTCCAGCGAGCCAAATGGCTTGCCGTCGCCGCCGGCATGGAAGATGCCAATGTCATAGGAGTTGAGACCAATCTCGCAGATGACGTAGGGCACCGCCTCGAACGTCAAATCCCGGCACGGAGCGGGTAGAGCACCGATGACGAGCGGCGGGCGCTCCTTCGGTCTCAGCCACCAGGCCATGGCCACGGCGACGAGCAGGACGCCGATCAGGATCGTCGCGAGATAGCGCTTCTTCATCACGCTCCGGGGAATTGGCGGCCTTGGGACTTGGTGCAGCGTCAGGCCATCTTTTGCGCCATTTCGGCGCCAGCAAGGCAAATACCTTGTTTCGGTCAACCTATGGGTTTATTTGATGGCTATGTTTCGAGCCTGACTCCCACAGGCGTGAAAGGATTCTCCATGAGCGGCATCAACGACTACATCGACAACGAAGTGAAGAGCAACGACGTGGTGCTCTTCATGAAGGGCACGCCCGGCTTCCCGCAGTGCGGGTTCTCCGGCCAGGTGGTACAGATCCTCGACTATATCGGGGCCGACTACAAAGGCGTGAACGTGCTCGACTCGGCCGAACTGCGCCAGGGCATCAAGGATTATTCCAACTGGCCGACCATCCCGCAGCTCTACGTCAAGGGCGAGTTTGTCGGCGGTTGCGACATCGTGCGCGAGATGTTCCAGGCGGGCGAACTGCAGACGTTCCTCGTCGAGAAGGGCGTCAGCGTCAAAGGCGCCGCCTGATTGAACGCGCCTGCCGGCGCCTGATCGGCGCTGGCTCCCGGGGCTGCCCCCACCTCGGCATTTTGGTTCCCGATACTCGGGAACGAGACGAAAGGATGCGCCGGTCAACCGGCGCGCGTTCGTTTTGGAAGATCGGATTTTGCCGTGGACAAGCAGGTTGAAGCGTCGCAACGGGCAAGCAGCTTGCCCATTCCGCGCTGGGAGTTCATTGCGCTCTGCGCGGCGCTGATGGCCCTCAACTCGCTTGCCATCGACATCATGCTGCCGGCGCTGCAGCAGATCGGTGCCTCGCTCGGCGTGGCGAGCGAGAATCACCGTCAGTATGTCATCACCGCCTATATGCTCGGCTTCGGCGGTGGACAGCTTTTCTTCGGGCCGATCTCGGATCGGTTCGGGCGTCGCGCGCCGCTGGTCTTCGGCCTGATCGTCTATGTCGGCGCGGCGGCCGCCGCGGCCGTCGCGCCGAGTTTCGCCCTGTTGCTCACCTGCCGTCTCGTGCAGGGCTTCGGCGCCGCGGCGACCCGCGTCATCGCCGTCTCGATCGTGCGCGACACGTTCGATGGCCGGCGCATGGCCGAAGTGATGTCCCTGATCTTCATGGTGTTCATGGCGATCCCGGTTGTCGCGCCTGGTATTGGCCAGTTCGTGATGCTGTTTGCGAGCTGGCACTGGATCTTCGTGACCATGGCCGTCGGGGCGTTGATCATATCGGCCTGGGCGCTGCTGCGCCTGCCGGAGACGCTGCATCCGGAATATCGCCGGCCGCTGACGGTCAGCGCGGTCGTCGGTGGTTTCCGCATCGTCCTCACCAACCGCCTGACGCTGTGCTATGCCTTCGCCAGCACCTTCATCTTCGCCGCCATGTTCGGCTTCATCAGCTCGGCGCAGCAGATCTATGTCGACATATTCCATGTCGGCGAGCTGTTCCCGCTGATCTTCGCCGGCGTCGCCGGCGTGCTCGCTTTCTCAAATTATCTCAACTCGCGGCTGGTCGGACAGGTCGGCATGCGTCGCCTGTCGCAAGGCGCGCTGCTCGTGTTCCTCTGCATCAGTCTTGCCTGGCTGGTCGTCTCGCTCGAAATGACGATGCCGCTCTGGCTGTTCATCGCCTTCTTTGCCGGCGCCATGCTGCCGTTCGGTGGCCTGGGCGCGAATTTCAACGCGCTGGCCATGGAGCCGCTCGGCGAACTCGCCGGGACGGCTGCATCCATTCTGGGCTTCATGCAGACCTTTCTCGGCGCCATCATCGGCGCGCTGATCGGCCAGGCCTACAACGGCACGGTGACGCCGCTTGCCGCCGGCTTCTGCAGCGTCTCGGTGGCCGCTTTGCTGATGATCCTGATCGCCGAGCGCGGCAGGCTGTTCCAGCCGCACAATCCGCCTGTGTGAGCCTAAGGTCCTACTCCGCCCAGAGCTCGCGGCGGAGCTCCTGCCAGCTGTCCCTGTCGGGGGCGACCAGGATGCCGCCGTCGACATGCGAGGGCAGATAGGCGGTGCCGTCGATGCGCGCCGCGTGGCCGCCGGCTTCCTGGTGGATCAGCACGCCGGCCAGATGGTCCCACGGCATCAGCTTGTTGTAGACGACGAAATGCGCGTGACCGCTGGCGAGCAGCCGGTATTCGTGCGCCGCGCAGCGATAGGCGAATTGCGACAGCGCCTTGGTCTGGTTGCGGGCAAGCCGCGAGCGCTCGGGCTCCGGCAGATATTGCCAGGAGACGGCGCCGGTCATCTGCGAGATCGGCACGGCCGCCGCGACGCGCACCTTCTCCAGCGCGCCATGGGCGTGGCGGATATGGCTTCCGGCGCCCCTGGCGCCGATCAGCCAGTCCTTGCCGACGGGGTCGTGGATTATGCCGGCGACGGTCTCGCCCTTGACGACGACGCCCAGCATGACGCCGAACAACGGCACGCCGGAAGCGAAGTTGAAGGTGCCGTCGACCGGATCGATGACGAAGGCGAGCTCGGCATCGCCGAGGCCGCGGAGCAGAGCCGGATTGTCGGAGCAAGCCTCCTCGCCAACGATCATGGCCGTGGGATAGCGCTCGCGCAGCCTTGCCGTGATCAGCCGCTCGGCATTGACGTCGGCTTCGGTCACCAGATCGGCGGCCGAGGTTTTCTGGCGGATGTCGCCCTCGCCCAGCCGGCGAAAACGCGGCATGATCTCGGCTTTGGCCGCGTCGGAGAGGAGACCGGCGAGCAAGTCTATGGCGCTATCGTCAAATGTCATCGGGAAACGTCTTACCTGTCGTTGAGAGCGGCGAAGTCGAACAGCTTCCTGTCGAGCAGATGCGAGGGCCGCACATTGGTCATGGCGCGGATCATGGTGTCCTTGCGGCCGGGCATGCGCTTTTCGATGTCGTCCAGCATCGCCTTCATGGCGTTGCGCTGCAGGCCTTCCTGGCTACCGCAAAGGTCGCAGGGAATGATCGGGAACCTCATCAGGTCGGCGAACTTCTCCAGATCCGCCTCCGCATTATAGGCGAGCGGCCGCAGCACCATGACGTCGCCTTCGTCGTTGACGAGCTTGGGCGGCATGGCGGCGAGACGCCCGCCATGGAACAGGTTCATGAAGAAGGTTTCGAGAATGTCCTCGCGATGATGGCCGAGCACAAGGGCAGCGCAGCCCTCCTCGCGCGCGATGCGGTAGAGGTGGCCGCGCCTGAGCCGCGAGCACAGCGAGCAATAGGTGCTGCCTTCGGGCAGCTTGTCGGTCACCACCGAATAGGTGTCCTGATATTCGATGCGGTGCGGAATGCCGTGGCTGTCGAGATAGTCGGGCAATATGTGCTTCGGGAAATTCGGCTGGCCCTGGTCGAGATTGCAGGCGAGCAGTTCGACCGGCAGCAGGCCGCGCCATTTTAGGTCGAGGAGCAAGGCGAGCAGACCGTAGGAATCCTTGCCGCCGGAGAGCGCCACCAGCCAGCGCTCGCCAGGCTTCACCATGGCGAAATCCTCGATCGCCTGGCGCGTCAATCGCAGCAGCCGCTTGCGCAGCTTGTTGAACTCGACCGAGGATGGCACGTCGGCAAACAGCGGATGGAAGCCGCCTTCGGTATCGTCGCCGGTGGGCTCAAGGGATTTGACGTCGGGCAGCATATTCATGGCGCATCGGCCCCGGGGACAGGTGTCGCGCCCGGATTAGCGCATCGGCCCGGAAATCGAAATCGATTTCTGCACCGTGCCCGCATGGCGGGTTCGCCAAACAAAAAGGCCGCCCAATAGGCGGCCTTTCGATGGATCGCTGAAGCAACCGATCAGCGCGAATAGAATTCGACGACCAGGTTCGGTTCCATCTGCACGGCGAACGGAACATCCGACAGGCCGGGGATGCGCGCGAAGGTCGCGGTCATCTTGTTGTGGTCGGCTTCGATATAGTCAGGCACGTCGCGTTCGGCGAGGCCGACCGATTCCAGCACGATGACGAGCTGCTTCGACTTCTCGCGCACCTCGATGACGTCGCCCGGCTTGCAGCGGTACGAGCCGATGTTGACGCGCTTGCCGTTGACGTTGACGTGGCCGTGGTTGACGAACTGACGGGCGGCGAAAATGGTCGGCACGAACTTGGCGCGGTAGACGACCGCGTCGAGACGCGATTCGAGCAGGCCGATCAGGTTCTCCGAGGTGTCGCCCTTGCGACGGTCGGCCTCTTCATAGACCTTGCGGAACTGCTTTTCCGAAACGTCGCCATAATGGCCCTTCAGCTTCTGCTTGGCGCGCAGCTGCAGACCGAAGTCGGAAAGCTTGCCCTTGCGGCGCTGGCCGTGCTGGCCGGGGCCATATTCACGCTTGTTGACCGGGGACTTCGGGCGGCCCCAGATGTTTTCGCCAAGACGGCGGTCGATCTTGTATTTCGCGGATTCGCGCTTGCTCATCGCATTCCCTTTCAAAACAATACACCCGGAACCTCATGCTCCGGGTGAAGGAAACGCGCCCTCCTCTGGCCTCCGTTTTCGAGACCTGACAGGGTTTTCCACGCAACGCGACGGAAAACCCACGGGACACGTCAGTTCAGACAAGGCCGGGAAGAACGATCGAACTTCCATCTGCCTTGCGCATAAAGAAAACCACCGGGCATTGCGGCCCGGTGTTGGCGCGCTGATTAAACGGAGATTTAACCGGTGTCAAGCTTGTGAATGGCGCGAGCGATGGCGACGATATAGCGTCTCTGGGTTGAGTGCGGTGCCGGACGTGGCGGGGGTTGCGCCAACGGCATGTGAGCGACGTGTCCCCATCTGGATGCACAGAGTACGCTCAAAGACTTTTGGAGTTTCGCATCGTGCATTGCGAAATCGATCGATTTCGGGCCGATGGGAAGGAAGGGACTGGAGCTAGAGGAGCCCGAAGTCGCATGAAGAAGTTCTTCCTTTCATTGGTGAGCGCCGCCGTATTGGCCGGTTCGATGTCCGTCGCCGTGCCCGAGCCGGCAATGGCGCGGCATTGGCACGGCCACAAACATTATCAGGTCTGCCGCATCGTGAAGAAGAAGAAGGTCGTCTGGCGGCACGGCCACAAGAGGGTCATCTACTACAAGGTGAAGCGCTGCTGGTGGCGCTGGTAAGTCCGGCTTCAGGCCGGACCACAGCCTGGCCATCGAAAGCCCGCGGCTCCTGCCCGCGGGCTTTTGCCTTGGTTGTTCTCGCCAAGCACTGCAAGATCAGCCCTTCTTCCTGGGCAGCCCCTTGCGCTTGGTCTCGGCGAACTCCTCGAGCTGCTTTTCGCTCATCGATTCATACATCTCCTTCGAAGCGCCCTTGAGCTCGCTCTTCTTCGTCCCACCGCGCTTGGCCGAGAGCGCGGCGCCCGCGGCCATCTGCTGGGCTTTCGATGTGGCTGGCATGGTCGGTTCTCCCGTTGTGCAATGAGAGCAAAACGCGACGACCTTGCCGATGTTCCTGATATCAAGGGATCGTCAGGCCGAAACCCTGCATCAGCCGACTGATGGCGAAATCCGCTTTGCCGGAGGTGAAGACGGCGATGTCCGGCTCGCCTTGCGGCGATGATCCGTTGACCGGAGGAAGCAATGACATGGCGCGGCGGGCTATGGCTTCGGCCGGATCGATCCAGTCCACCGGCCAGGGCGCGGTCTTGCGCATGCGGTTGACCAGGAACGGATAGTGCGTGCAGGCAAGCACGACGATGTCGGTGCGCTGCCCGTCGCGTTCGATGAAGCAGGGCGAGATCTCGGCGCGTACGGCGTCCTCATCGACAAAGCCCTCGCGCATGTAGACCTCGGCCAGCCCCGCCAGATTGTTGCTGCCGACGAGGCGGACATGGCATTTCTGCGCCCATTTGCTGATCAGGTCGCGCGTGTACTGCCGCTTCACAGTGCCCGGCGTCGCCAGTACCGAAACCAGCCCCGAGCGGGTGCGTTCCGCCGCCGGCTTGACCGCCGGCACGGTGCCGACAAAGGGATGACCGGGGAACCTGTCGCGCAGCGCTTCGATCACCAACGTCGAGGCGGTGTTGCAGGCGATGACCGAGATCGCCGGCGAAAACCGGTCGAGCAGCCTCGCGAACATGTCGAGGATATGTGTGCGCAGCGCCGGTTCCTCCCAGGCGCCGAAGGGGAAGGCGGCGTCGTCGGCGACATAGACGAAGCGCCGGTCGGGCATCAGCACGCGCGCCTCGCGCAGCACGGTGAGGCCGCCGACGCCGGAATCGAACATCAGGATCGGCCGCTCAGTCATTGTCGGTGCCCTTGCCGCCCAGTGGCGGCGCGTCGTTGTCGTCGCCGTTGGTGTTGTGCACCTGGCCACTCGCTTCCGCCTTGCGGGCACGCACCGCGGCGGCAGGCAAACGTCTTGGATCGTCACCGGGGGAACCATCGCCGCGCGGCATCGCCGGTGAAAATCTGTCGAGCGACGAGATGATACCGCGCAGCACCTTCAGTTCCGGCTCGGCGAAACCGGCGCGCGTCAGCACAGCGCGCAGATTGTCGACCATCTTCGGCTTCTTCGCCTCCGGGCGGAAATAGCCGCGCGCTTCGAGCGCGGCCTCCAGATAGTCGAACAGACTGTGCAATTGGTCCTTGGACGCCGGCAGCATGTCCGGGCCGGAAAAGTTGGTCTGCGTCTCGTCCTCCAGCCCCGACTTCATCCATTCATAGGACATCAAAAGCACGGCCTGGGCGATGTTGAGCGAGGAGAAGCCGGGGTCGACCGGAAAGGTGACGATCTCGTCGGCAAGGCCGACTTCCTCATTGTAGAGGCCAAACCGCTCGCGGCCGAACAGGATACCGGTGCGCTGCCCGGCGCGTTGCCGCGATCTCAACGCCCTGCCCGCCTCGACCGGTCCGCGTACGGCCTTGAAGCCGTCGCGCTCGCGCGCCGTGGTGGCGAAGACGAAATTCAGGTCCGCGACCGCCGAGGCGAGATCGTCGAAAACCCGCACCGCATCGATCACGTGGTCGGCGCGGCTCGCCGCGGCACGCGCCTTCTCGCTCGGCCAGCCGTCGCGCGGATTGACGAGCCTGAGTTCGGCAAGGCCGAAATTGGCCATGGCGCGCGCGACCATGCCAATGTTCTCGCCAAGCTGCGGCTCGACCAGGATGATTGCCGGACCTGCTTTGGGGGTGTCTTTAGAATCTTCGTTGGCTGGCATCGGCGTCAATGAACTGCTGTTTGCGGCATTTCGGCGACCCCTGCCATATTCGGCCGCGAAAATGAAGCTTTCGCAAAGAACGGCATGAAGTCGCGGGCGGATCGGCGTTTGCGCGCTCAAAAGGCCTTTGATATACGCTGCGCATCCCCGGCCAAAAGCCATGCGGGCAAGGCCGTTCCCATCCCCAGCAACGAGGCATTCTTTCCATGGCGAAGATCAAGGTGGCGAACCCGGTCGTCGAGCTCGACGGCGACGAGATGACCCGCATCATCTGGCAGTTCATCAAGGACAAGCTGATCCACCCCTATCTCGACATCAAGCTCGACTATTACGACCTCGGCATCGAGCACCGCGACGCCACCAACGACCAGGTGACGATCGACTCGGCCAACGCCATCAAGAAATACGGCGTCGGCGTCAAATGCGCGACGATCACCCCCGACGAGCAGCGCGTCGAGGAATTCAAGCTGAAGAAGATGTGGAAGTCGCCGAACGGCACCATCCGCAACATCCTCGGCGGCACCATCTTCCGCGAGCCGATCATCATGAAGAACGTGCCGCGCCTGGTGCCCGGGTGGACCAAGCCGATCATCGTCGGCCGTCACGCCTTCGGCGACCAGTACCGCGCCACCGACTTCCGCTTCCCCGGCAAGGGCAAGCTGACGATCAAGTTCGTCGGCGAGGACGGCCACGTGATCGAGCACGACGTGTTCGACGCGCCCGCCTCTGGCGTCGCCATGGCCATGTACAATCTCGACGAATCGATCCGCGAGTTCGCCCGCGCCTCGCTGAACTACGGCCTGCTGCGCAACTATCCGGTCTACCTCTCGACCAAGAACACCATCCTCAAGGCCTATGACGGCCGCTTCAAGGATATCTTCCAGGAGGTCTACGAGAAGGAATTCGAGGCCGAGTTCAAGGCGAAGAAGCTCTGGTACGAGCACCGGCTGATCGACGACATGGTGGCCTCCAGCCTGAAATGGTCGGGCGGCTATGTCTGGGCCTGCAAGAACTACGACGGCGACGTGCAGTCGGACACGGTGGCGCAGGGTTTTGGCTCGCTCGGCCTGATGACCTCGGTGCTGATGACGCCGGACGGCAAGACGGTGGAAGCGGAGGCCGCGCACGGCACCGTCACTCGTCACTACCGCCAGCACCAGAAGGGCGAGGAAACCTCGACCAACTCGATCGCCTCGATCTTCGCCTGGACGCGTGGTCTCGCCCACCGCGCCAAGCTCGACGACAATGCCGAGTTGAAGCGCTTCGCCGAGACGCTGGAAAAGGTCTGCATCCAGACGGTCGAGTCCGGGTTCATGACCAAGGACCTGTCGCTGCTGATCGGTCCCGACCAGCCCTGGCTGTCGACCACCGGCTTCCTCGACAAGATCGACGAGAACCTGCAGAAGGCGATGGGGTAAGAAATCCGAAATTTCGACATGTCGAGGGCTCCGAGAGGAGCCTTCGCTTTTTGGGCCAGCAGTGCGAGCGGAAGCAAGGGGCTGATCGATGACCAAGCCAATCCTCTACGGCGCCGACTACAGCGTCTATGTCCGCATCGCGCGGATGGCGCTGGAGGAAAAAGGTATCAACTACGACCTCGTGCCGGTCGATGTCTTTGCCCCTGACGGCGTTCCGGCCTGGTATCTGGAGCACCATCCCTTCGGCCGTATTCCGGCCTTCGAGCATGACGGCTTTCGCCTGTTCGAGGCGAGCGCGATCGCCCGCTATGCCGACGAGGCCTTCGACGGCCCGGCGCTGCAGCCAAACGACGCGCGCAGCCGGGCAAGGATGAACCAGATCATCGGCCTGCTCGACGCCTATGGCTACCGCGCCATGGTCTGGGATGTCGCTGTCGAGCGACTGGAGCAAAGCCCGCCGGACGAGGCCCTGATCGCCAAGGGGCTGTCGCAAGCGGAGGCCGTGCTGCGGACTTTGACGGCGCTGAAGAGCGAGGGGCCGTGGCTGCTGGGGTCGCAACTGACCCTTGCCGATCTGCACGCGGCGCCCATCATCGGCTATTTCGTCAAGGTCGCCGAAGGGCAGGATCTGCTCTCCGCGTTTCCCGACATGAGCAATTGGTGGGGCCGCATCGCCCGGCGCGACAGCTTTGTCCGGACCGAAAAAGTGGACTGATGCGCGCCGTCCATGTCAGCTACGCGACGCCGAACCTCTCGCAGGCCGGCAAGCTGCTGCTGAAGAGCGCGCGCCGGTTCGGCCTCGACAGCCACCTCTATGCGTCGGACCATCCGGTGCTGGTGGAACTGACGCAGAGATACAAGTCGATCATGGCGGCGCCGCGCGGCGCCGGCTACTGGCTGTGGAAGCCTTTCATCATCCTGGACATGATCAACCGCGTGCCCGACGGCACGCCGGTCCTCTACAGCGACGCGGCACTGACCTTCATCGCCGACCCCGCGCCGATGATCGCACTTTGCAAGCAGCATCCAGTATGCCTGTTCAGGATGAGCGGACCGATGCCGCAGAGCGCCTGGACCAAGCGCGATTGCTTCGTCGAAATGGATGCCGATCGGGAAGAGTTCTGGTCGCTGCCGCAGCTATGGGCAGGCATGCAGCTCTACCGCGCCGGACCGGAAGCGAGAGCTTTCTTGACGCTCCTGGCGACGGCCATGGCGAGCGAGGTTCGCCTGACCGACAAGCCGAACATCCATGGCCTTCCCAACCTGCCGGGCTTTGTCGAGCATCGGCATGATCAGTCGGTGCTGACGATCCTTGCCAGGCAGCAGGGCGCCGCCATTTTTCGCAGCCCGTCGCAGCATTGGCGCGATCCATCGGCGCCAGCGAGCGAGACGCCTTTCGGCCAAACGGTCTTTGTGCACCGCAAGCGAAACCACGCCTATTTCAGATGGCTCTACAGACGCCTGCGCCAGAAATACACGGGCGGCCAAGGCTTCCTTTGATCATGCCCGGACAACCGCGAGGGCTCGGAGGTCATCCAACCTCCGGCACGCTCAGTCCGGCAGGTAGATTTCCGCCTTCATGAAGGTCTTCGCGCGGCCGGTGATCAGCACGCGGTCTGCGGCAAGCTCGCACAGCAAGTGACCGCCGCGCTGCGAGCATTGGAAGGCCGACAGCTTTGTCTTGCCGAGCTTCTCGGACCAGTACGGTATCAGCGTCGCATGGATCGAGCCGGTCACCGGATCCTCGGGAATGCCCGCGCCCGGCGCAAAGTAACGGGAGACGAAATCATGGCTCTCACCACGCGCGGTGACGACCACGCCGAGCGGGTGGAAGGTTGCGATCCGGAACAGGTCCGGGACGAAGGACCGCACGGCCGCCTCGTCGGTCAGTTCGACGAACAGGTTCTCAAAATTGCGGAAGCTCGCCACCGGGCGCGCTGAAACGGTGTCCCGCAGGGCGAGCGCCAGCTCGGCATCGACGGGCTGCGGCGCAAAGCACGGCAGATCGAGCTGGTAGGCGTCCTCGCGCCTGGATACCCGCAGTCCGCCTACCCGCGTGGCGAAGGCCATGTCGCCCGCCACATCGTGCTCCGCGGCCAGCACATGGGCGGTGGCCAGCGTGGCGTGGCCGCAGAAGTCGGCTTCATGGACCGGTGTGAACCAGCGCAGGTCCCAGCCCTTGCCGTTCGGCCGCGCAAAGGCGGTTTCGGCAAGATTGTTCTCGTTGGCGATGGCCTGCATGACGGGTTCCGGCAGCCAGTCCTCCAGGATGAGGACGGCAGCCGGATTGCCGTGGAACGCCCGGTCGGCGAAAGCGTCGACCTGGTACATAGTCAGTGTCGGCACAATCGCGCTCCCGGGATGGCCATCTTGGCGGGATGGTACCTACGCCGCTTCCAGCGCGGCCCTCACCGCGGCGATTGCATCGTTGGCCTTCGAGGCATCGGGACCGCCGGCCTGCGCCATGTCCGGCCGGCCGCCACCGCCCTGCCCGCCGAGCGCGGCGGACGCCACGCGCACCAGATCGACGGCGCTGAAACGGCTGGTCAAATCGTCGGTCACGGCGACAACCACACTCGCCTTGTTGTCCTCGCCGGCACCGACGAAGACGACGACGCCGGAACCGAGCGTTTTCTTGCCGGCATCCGCCAGCGGCTTCAGATCCTTCGGCGCCACGCCGGAGACCGCCTTGCCGAGGAACCCTACGCCGGCGATGGTCTCGTTCTCGGCCGGGGCGCCGGCCGCGGCGCCGCCGCCCAAAGCGAGCTTCTTGCGCGCCTCGGTCAGCTCCTTCTCCAGCTTCTTGCGCTCCTCGAGCAGCACCTCGACGCGCGCCGGCACATCGGCCGGCGAGATCTTCAGCGTCGAAGCGATGGCCTTCAGCCGCCTGTCCTGTTCATCGAGATGCCTGCGCGCCGCCTCGCCGGTCAGCGCTTCGATGCGGCGCACGCCGGCGGCGACCGCGCTGTCCGAGACGATGCGCACCAGGCCGATATCGCCGGTCGCCCTGACATGGGTGCCGCCGCAAAGCTCGACCGAATAGGGGCGGTTGGCCTTGGCGCCATGCAGGCCGGTGCCCATCGACACCACGCGCACTTCATCGCCGTACTTCTCGCCGAACAGCGCCATGGCGCCCTCGGCAATGGCGTCGTCGACCGACATCAGGCGCGTGGTCACTGGGCTGTTCTGCACGACGATCTCGTTCGCCATGCGCTCGACCTCCTCGAGCTCGTCGGCCGAGATCGGCTTGTTGTGCGAGATGTCGAAGCGCAGGCGCTCGGGCGCGACCAGCGAGCCCTTCTGCGCGACATGGGTGCCCAGCACCTCGCGCAGCGCCTCATGGATGAGATGCGTGGCCGAGTGGTTGGCGCGCAGCCTGGAGCGGCGCGCATGGTCGACCTTGAGCTCGACGGCGGCGCCGGTCTTGACCGTGCCGCTCGCCACCCGGCCCAGATGCACGAACAGACCGTCGGCCTTCTTCTGCGTATCGGTGATCGCGATCGAGAAGCCCTCGCCGGAGATGATGCCGGTGTCGCCCATCTGGCCGCCGGACTCGCCATAGAACGGCGTCTGGTTGACGACCACGGCAACCGCGTCGCCCTGCGCGGCGCTGTCGACAGTCTTGCCGTCCTTGACCAGCGCCAGGACGAGACCCTCCGCCTGCTCGGTCTCGTAGCCGAGGAAATCGGTGGCTCCGACATTCTCGCGCACGGCGAACCAGACCGTCTCGGTGGCAGCGTCGCCGGAACCGGCCCAGCTCTTACGCGCCTCGGCCCTCTGCCGCTCCATGGCGTCGGTGAAGCCGGCCAGATCGACCGAGATGCTGCGCTGGCGCAGCGCATCCTGCGTCAGATCGAGAGGGAAGCCGTAGGTGTCGTAGAGCTTGAAGGCCGTCTCGCCATCCAGCATGTCGCCGGCGCCGAGCTTCTCTGTCGCGTCAGAGAGCAGGCCGAGGCCGCGCGCCAGCGTCTTGCGGAAGCGGGTCTCCTCCAGCTTCAGCGTCTCGGTGATCAGCGCCTCGCCGCGTCCCAGTTCCGGATAGGCCTGGCCCATCTCGCGCACCAGCGCCGGCACCAGCTTCCACATCAGCGGCTCACTGGCGCCGAGCAGCTGCGCATGGCGCATGGCGCGGCGCATGATGCGGCGCAGCACATAGCCGCGGCCTTCGTTCGACGGCAGCACGCCATCGGCCACCAGGAAGCAGGACGAGCGCAGATGGTCGGCGATGACACGGAAGGAAGCGGTGTTCTCCTTGTCGGGACCATGCCCGAGCGCCGAGGACGCGGCGTCGATCAGATGGCGGAAAAGGTCGGTTTCGAAGACGCTTTCCGCCCCTTGCAGGATCGACGCCATCCGCTCCAGGCCCATGCCGGTATCGATCGACGGGCGCGGCAGGTCGATGCGCTCTTCCTTCGTCACCTGCTCGTACTGCATGAACACCAGGTTCCAGAACTCGAGGAACCGGTCGCCATCCTCTTCCGGGCTGCCGGGAGGACCGCCCCAGATGTGCTCGCCGCGGTCGATGAAGATCTCCGAGCACGGCCCGCAGGGTCCGGTATCGCCCATCGCCCAGAAATTATCCGAGGTCGGGATGCGGATGATGCGGTCGTCGGAGAAGCCGGCGATCTTCTTCCAGTGGCCGGCGGCCTCGTCGTCGGTGTGGTAGACGGTGACCAGCAGCTTGTCCTTCTTCAGCCCGAACTCCTTGGTGATCAGGTTCCAGGCAAGCTCGATGGCGCGCTCCTTGAAATAGTCGCCGAAGGAGAAATTGCCGAGCATCTCGAAGAAGGTCAGGTGACGCGCGGTGTAACCGACATTGTCGAGGTCGTTGTGCTTGCCGCCGGCGCGCACGCTCTTCTGGGCGGTCGTGGCGCGCGAATAGGGCCGCTTCTCCAGGCCGGTGAAGACGTTCTTGAACTGCACCATGCCGGCATTGGTGAACATCAGCGTCGGATCGTTGCGTGGCACCAGAGGGCTCGACGCGACGACCTCGTGACCCTCCTTGCGGAAGTAGTCGAGGAATGTCGACCGGATCTCGTTCACGCCACTCATGGATGCTTGCCTTTTCGAGAGAACCGCCGGGTGCGCCGACGGCAAAATGGACATGGCCTTTTAGCGATCACGCCGCAGCCTGTCCAGAAACACGGGAATGGAGGAAAGCCCGGCTTGCCGGCTCTTGCCGGCATCGCCCAAAACGCAAACCGCCGGCACAAGGCCGGCGGTTCGGGACGCAGTACTAAAGCACTCAATTACATAAGCATATGATAATAGGCTAAGATTGTGGCCGAACTCCGGCAATCGGAGCGGTTCAGCTTTACGGAAACGCGCCGAACCGCTCCAACTCTCTGTCACATGGCGCCGGCTTCGTCCTCGAAACCATCGTCGCCGCCTTCGGAACCGCCATTCTCGAGGAACTTCTCGGCGATCAGCCCCGCATTCTGCCTGAGCGCCATTTCGATCTCGCGCGCCGTGTCGGGATTGTCGCGCAGGAACAGCTTGGCGTTCTCGCGGCCCTGGCCGAGACGCTGCGAATTGTAGGAGAACCAGGCGCCGGACTTTTCGACCACGCCGGCCTTGACGCCGAGGTCGACCAGTTCGCCGGTCTTGGAGACGCCCTCGCCGTACATGATGTCGAACTCGACCACCTTGAAGGGCGGTGCCAGCTTGTTCTTGACCACCTTGACGCGGGTCTGGTTGCCGACGACCTCGTCGCGGTCCTTGACCGAGCCGATGCGACGGATGTCGAGGCGCACCGACGCGTAGAATTTTAGCGCGTTGCCGCCGGTCGTCGTCTCGGGCGAGCCGAACATGACGCCGATCTTCATGCGGATCTGGTTGATGAAGATGACCATGGTGTTGGAACGCGAGATCGAGGCGGTCAGCTTGCGCAGCGCCTGGCTCATCAGGCGGGCCTGCAGGCCCGGCAGCGCGTCGCCCATCTCGCCCTCGATTTCGGCGCGTGGCGTCAGTGCCGCGACCGAATCGACCACCAGCACGTCGATGGCGCCGGAACGCACCAGCGTGTCGCAGATCTCCAGCGCCTGCTCGCCGGTGTCGGGCTGCGAGATCAGGAGGTTTTCCAGATCGACGCCGAGCTTGCGGGCATAGACCGGATCGAGCGCATGCTCGGCATCGACGAAGGCGCAGATGCCGCCCTTCTTCTGGGCTTCCGCCACGGTGTGCAGCGCCAGCGTCGTCTTGCCCGAGCTTTCCGGCCCGTAGATCTCGACGATGCGGCCGCGCGGCAGGCCGCCGACGCCGAGCGCGATGTCGAGGCCGAGCGAGCCGGTCGGCACGGTTTCGATCTCGACCACCTGCTCGTTGGCGCCGAGCCGCATGATCGAGCCCTTGCCGAAAGCGCGCTCGATCTGCGACAGCGCCGCGTCCAGAGCCTTTGATTTGTCCACTGCCTTATCCTCTACAAGCCGCAAAGTATTCTGAGCCATGATACATCACCCCTTGGTCGTCAATGAAGGCCGGACAATCCGTGATCCCTGCCATTTTGTACCTTTTTTGTTCTCGTTTGGCAAGAGACATCAAGTTTTTGAAAAATAATCGATATATTGATTTGTTCTAATTATGTTCCACAATACCCAGCAGGGATGTGCCCCGGTCGCCTACGCAGAGTTCGATTGTCCGGCCGGCCCGAATCGCGGCGTTGATTGCGGGGCGGCGTGGAGGAACCTAGTGTGCGCGGCCGGACAATCAACAAAGGTTTCGATGCCGCCATGATGAAGTCCCCCAATATCCTCGCCGTAGGCGGCGCCCATATCGACCGCCGCGGCCAGGTGTCGGGCCCTTACGTGCCTGCCGCCTCGAACCCCGGCACCATGCGCGAGGATGTCGGCGGCGGCGTCTTCAACGCGCTGCGCAGCGTCGTGCGACGCGGCGTCTCGGGCTCGCTGCTTTCGGTGCGTGGCGGCGACGCGGCAGCCGAGACGGTGTCGTCGGCGATCGCCGGCGCCGGCATCGCTGACCTGTCGGCGGTGTTCCTCGACCGCACGACGCCGAGCTATACGGCGCTGATCGACCGCGACGGCGAGCTGATCGTCGGCTTTGCCGACATGGCGCTCTACGACCTCGCCTTCCCCAAGCAGATCCGCCGCGCCAAGGTGCGCGAGGCGATCGCGGCGGCCGATGCCATATTGTGCGATGCCAACCTGCCGTCGGCTGCGCTGGAGCGGCTGGCGGCGCTGGCCGCCGGCAAGCCAATCTTTGCCATCGCCATCTCGCCGGCCAAGGTGGTGCGGCTGATGCCGGTGCTGGGCAGCCTTGCCGTGCTGTTCATGAACCGGCGCGAGGCCGGCGCGCTGGCCGGGTTGAGCGGCGAGGCAGGCGAGCAGGATCTGGTCGACGGGCTGCGGCGCGCCGGACTGAAGAGCGGCGTGGTGACGGCGGGCGGGGCGCCCATGCTGGGCTTCGACGAGGACGGCCTGTTCTCCATCGCCCCGCCAGCCCCGCGCAGGATCGCCGACGTCACCGGCGCCGGCGATGCGCTGACCGGCGCGACGGTCGCAGCACTGCTCAAGGGCCTGCCGTTGCGCGCAGCGCTGCGCGAAGGCATCGCCGCCTCCATACTGGCCATCGAGAGCGCCGAGGCGGTACCGGTCTTCAGCGCCGCCAACTTCGCGCAAATGCTGGCTCTTGTGCCCGAGGCGCGGGAAGTGGCATGAGGGCGGCAAAACCCTATCGCCGGAGTGCCTCGCGCGATCCGGACCGGAGACAAAGATGACGCCCGAAACCGCCCGCCCCTTCATCGACATCCACCCGCCCGTGGCGGAGGCGCTCGCCGCCGGGCGGCCGGTGGTGGCGCTGGAAAGCACCATCATCACCCACGGCATGCCCTATCCCGACAATGGCGCCATGGCGGCCAATGTCGAGAAGATCATTTCGGACAATGGCGCGGTGCCGGCGACGATCGCGGTTGTCGCCGGCCGCATCAAGATCGGGCTCTCCGACGGCGAGCGCGAATCGCTGGCGATGACCGGCGACGCCATGAAGCTGTCGCGCGCCGATCTCGGCTTTGCGGTCGCGCAAGGCCGCACGGGCGGCACCACCGTCGCCGCGACGATGATCGCCGCGCATATGGCGGGGATAAAGGTGTTCGCCACCGGCGGCATTGGCGGCGTGCACAAGGGCGCGGAGAAGAGCTTCGACATCTCGGCCGACCTCGACGAGCTGGCGCGCACGCCGGTCATCGTGGTGTCGGCCGGCGCCAAGGCGATCCTCGACATCGAAAAGACGCTTGAGGTCTTGGAGACGCGTGGGGTGCCGGTCATCGGCCATGGCTGCGAGACGATGCCTGCCTTCTGGTCCAGGCACTCGCCGTTCCGCGCGCCGCTGACGCTGCATGCGCCGGAAGACATCGCGCATTTCTACCGCACGCGGCAGGCGCTTGGCCTCGGTGGCGGCGTCTTGGTCGCCAACCCGGTACCGGAGAACGAGGAGATCCCGGCCGCCGAGATGGACGGCTACATCCAGGCGGCGCAAAAGGCCGCGGAGGCGCTGAACGTCACCGGCAAGGCTGTGACGCCGTTCCTGCTGTCGAAAATCCTCGAGCTGACTGGCGGCCGCAGCCTCAAGACCAACATCGCGCTGGTCGAGAACAATGCGCGACTGGCGGCGCGGATCGCGAAGGCGCTTTAGAGCGGTTTTCCGTCCGGAATTGCGTAAAAAGGCCCTACTTCCCCGCCCTTCGCCCCGCCTCATAGGCGCGGCGTGCCCAGACCGCCATTTCGTCGGGATCGTCGAAGGCACTGTCCGGGGTGCTCCAGTAGGGCATGGCCACCTCTCTGCCATGGCGAGAGCCGGTATAGGTCCACTGGCTGCAGCCGGCGGCCTCGAAGTCTGGCACGCTCTGCTCGTCCGCCTTCAGCATCAGTTCGCCGCGAACGACAACGGCGACGATGACGCCATCGCAGTAGATGCCCTTGCCGCCGAACAGTTTTCGGATGTTGACCGGGCCGAGGCTTTCAAAAAGTTCTTCTATGCGTTCATTATCCATGGGCAGATGATGTCACCGGCGATTGGCCCTGTCATCGCCGCGACGAAACCATGCTGACAAGTCGAGAGGTTCCATCTTGCCGATGCTGCTCAAAGGGTCCTGCCGCTGCGGCGCCGTCCGCTTCGAGGTGGAAAGCCACACGCCGGTGCCGTTCATGCTCTGCTACTGCTCGATCTGCCGCAAGCAGCAGGGCGGCGGCGGCTTCGCCATCAATCTCGGCGCCGATTCCGCGACGCTGAAAATCACCGGCAAGCGTAATGTCGGCGTGTTCCGGGCCGAGATCGAGGATGACGAGCGTCCGCGGTGCGAGGTCTCGACCGGCGAGCGCAATTTCTGCCGCAAATGCGGATCGGCGCTGTGGCTCTACGATCCGACCTGGCCGGATCTGGTCCATCCCTTTGCCTCGGCGATCGACAGCGTGCTGCCAAAGCCGCCGGAAAAGGTGCACCTGATGCTGAAATACAAGGCAAGTTGGGTCGAGCCGGTGGTCGGCAAGAACGACAAGGTGTTCGACGTCTATCCCGAGGAATCGATCGCCGACTGGCACAAGCGGATGGGATTGTGGGTGGAGTAGAGTCTCTAGGCTTTCGGACGGTGCGAAAGAGCAACCCAACGTTCGATCTGAGTCACATCCACTCCATCGCGTTGAGCCGCGACCAAGGGATGATCTGCCTCATGTAGAAATACCTTGGGACGCTGATTGCCAGGCTGGAACACAACATTTGCGTGCATCAGCATTGAGCTTGGATACTCAGGAATGTCGTGCATCAAATACCCGAAGCAAAGCTCAACTTCATATTGGCCGCTGTCAAATCCGTCTCGATAGACATTCCAGCTTCTTTCCGAGAGCGACATCCAAACGCCGAAACAGAACTCGTCGGACAGTCGATGCACGGGCAAAGGCAGCAGGCAACGAATGAACCGATCCGTCCTGCCTGACGCATAGCGAACCTCGCAGAAATCATCATTCTGGCGAAGGCCCAATCGAGCATCGTCGTCATGCGAGTCCGGATTCACCGGGACATCGAACGCCACGTCCATGGGAAGGCCGGTGTATTCTTCATCGCAACAGGCACACCGCCAACGATATGCCTCGGCGCTCATTGTTAGCTAAGCGGCACTTGTCGCGCGCGCCTCGGCCAGCGCCTTCAGATCGGCGGGCTTCAGTTCGACCGACTCGCCGCAGCCGCAGGCCGAGCTCTGATTCGGGTTCTTGAAGGTGAAGCCGGTGCGCAGCGTCGTCTGCTCGAAATCCATCTCGGTGCCGAACAGGAAGAGCGCCGCCTCTGGCGCGACATAGACATGCGCGCCGTCGCGCTCGATGTGGTCGTCCTTGGTGTTCGGCTCGGTCACCAGGTCGACCGTGTATTCCATGCCGGCGCAGCCGCCCTTCTTGATGCCGAGGCGGATGCCGTGCGCGTTCTCGCGCGTGGCGACGATCTCGCGCACCCGGTCGGCGGCCTTTTCGGTCATCGTAATGACGGCGAAGCGTCCCATTCTTTTCTCTCTCCATTCCATGCAGGTTCAAGGCCTGCCGAATGATTCTTCACCTAAAATGGTGAAGAATGTTGGCCGGCGCAACCCCAGCCCATTCAATGTGCCTTCGACAGCAATTGGTTGGCTTGCCGTTGAAGTACCTCGTGCATTCCTATCGGATGGCTGTCTTCGGCTGCATGGAATTGATCAGTCGCTTCATCGAATGCCGTCTCCGGCAAATCGTCCATCCTGTCCATTCTGGCAAGGCGATCTTCTGGGAAGTCAGCGCCAAAAACCATCAACGCATGTGTGGCAGCTTCCGCATGACCTGACAGGCCAAATGCCTGCATCGCCGAGATAGCGCGCGTGATCGTTATTCCGAATGAGTTGTGGAAATATTGGTCAAACGTCCCATTCATGACATCGCGAAGCAACGAATCCGCACAAAGGACACCGGCAACGTCGGCGGGCAGATCGCTCAGGAATGCGTGAAACTCGGCCGACGTATCGCAGGCATTAAGAAAGCTGTCACCACCCCAGCGTTGCATAAGTTTCATAGTTGCAGGCGGCACGAACTCGGGAACGTCTGTCTCCCACTCCTCCACCTGCAGCCCCGTCAATACCAGCCAACCGCGACCTGCGCCTCTTCCGACATGCGGTCGGGCGTCCATGGCGGATCGAACACCATGCTGACCTCGACGCCGGAAACACCTTCCACGGCGCCGACGGCGTTTTCCACCCAGCCGGGCATTTCGCCGGCCACCGGGCAGCCCGGGGCCGTCAGCGTCATGTCGATCTTGACCGAGCGGTCGTCCTCGATGTCGATCTTGTAGACGAGGCCGAGCTCGTAGATGTCGGCGGGGATTTCGGGATCGTAGACCGTCTTCAGCGCCGAGACGATGTCGTCGGTCAGCCGCGCCAGCTCGTCGGCGGGAATGGCTGAGGCCGAAACCACGGCGTTCGCGGCCGGTTCGCTTGTCTCTGCGGTGGTGCTCGCATCTTCCATGATCGTCACCCGAAGAACTTTCGCGCCTTTTCCAGCGCATCGGCCAAAGCGTCGACTTCGGCCCTGGTATTATACATGCCGAACGACGCCCTGCATGTGGAGGTGACGCCGAAGCGTTTCAACAGCGGCTGGGCGCAATGTGTGCCCGCGCGGACAGCGACACCTTGCCTATCGATCACCATCGACACGTCATGGGCATGGATGCCCTGCAATTCGAACGAGATGATGGCGCCCTTGCCCGGCGCGTCGCCGAAGATGCGCAGCGAGTTGATGGCGCGCAGCCGCTCATGCGCGTAGTCCTTGAGGTCCGCCTCGTGCGCTGCGATGCGCTCGCGGCCAACCTTCTCCATGTATTCCAGCGCGGCACCGAGGCCGATCGCCTGCACGATTGGCGGCGTGCCGGCCTCGAAACGGTGCGGCGGCTCGTTGTAGGTGACGATGTCCTCGGTCACCTCCTCGATCATCTCGCCGCCACCCATGAAGGGCCGCATCCCGTCCAGAATATCCTTCTTGCCGTAGAGCACACCGATGCCCGAGGGCCCATAGACCTTGTGGCCGGTGAAGACGAAGAAATCGCAGTCTAGGTCCTGCACGTCGATCGGCATATGGACCGCACTCTGGCTGCCGTCGACCAGGACGGGAATACCGCGGGCATGCGCGATGCGCACGATCTCCTTGATCGGCGTCACCGTGCCTAGCGCATTCGACATCTGGGTGATGGCGACGAGTTTCGTGCGCGCGGTCAGCCGCTTCTCGAATTCCTCGATGTGGAAGGCGCCGAGATCGTCGACCGGCACCCAGACCAGCTTGGCGCCCTGCCGCTCGCGGATGAAATGCCAGGGCACGATGTTGGAGTGGTGCTCCATGATCGACAACACGATCTCGTCGCCCTCACCGATCCGCTGCATGCCATAGCCGTAGGCGACAGTGTTGATCGCCGATGTGGTGTTGGAGGTGAAGACGATGTTGTCGGTGCTCGGCGCGTTCAGGAAACGCCGGACCGTCTCACGCGCCTTCTCATAGGCATCGGTCGCGGCGTTTGACAGGAAATGCAGGCCGCGATGGACGTTGGCGTATTCCTGGGAATAGGCGTGCTGGATGGTGTCGAGCACGACCTGCGGCTTCTGCGCCGAGGCGCCATTGTCGAGATAGACCAGCGGCTTGCCGTAAACCTGGCGCGACAGGATCGGGAAATCGCGGCGGATCGCCTCGACGTCGTAGGGAGTGGTTTCGATATTCTGGTCCATTTCGAAGTCCTTGCCGCAGCCAAGGCCGCGATCCTTCCAACACCCCTCATCCGTCTTGGCGCTTCGCGCCAATCCACCTTCTCCCACAAGGGGAGAAGGTTGGGTGCTTACCCGTGCGTCAAAAACCAATCGTCGAGCCGCGCTTCCAGTGCCTCGACGAGCGCCTCGTCTTCCAGTTCCTCGATCACCTCGGCGACGAAGGCTTTCACCAAAAGACCCCGCGCGGTCTTCTCGTCGATGCCGCGCGCCATCAGGTAGAAGAGATGGTCGTGGTCGATCTCGGTGACGGTCGCGCCATGGCCGCAGACGACGTCGTCGGCGAAGATCTCCAGCTCCGGCTTGGTCGAGAATTCGCCGTCATCCGACAGCAGCAGCGTGTTGCAGGCCATCTTGGCGTTGGTCTTCTGCGCATACTGGTGGACGTTGATGCGCCCCTGGAAGACACCACGCGCCTTGCCGGTCACCACGTTGCGGATCACTTCGGTCGAAGTGGTATGCGGCACCGCATGATCGAGCACCATGGTCACGTCCGTATGCGTATCGCCGGCCAGAAGATTGATGCCGCGCAGTTTGAAGTCGGCGCCTTCGCCGGTCGTGCGGACCACGACTTCCTGGCGCACCAGCCTGCCGCCGGCGTTCATGACGAACAGCGTGAGCTTCGCGTCCTTGCCGAGATGCGCCTTGAACTGCGCCAGATGCGTGGCGGCGTCCGGCTGCTCCTGGACGATCAGCCAGGTCACCTCGGCGCCTTCGCCTAGCACGAGCTGGCTGACGGAGCTGACGAGACCAGCGCCCTCGCCCGACTGACGTTCGACGATGGTCGCCCTGGCGCCGGCGCCGACGCGCGTCAGAAGCCGCACATGCGCCTGGCCGCCGGCCTGCAAATTCTGCAGTTCGATCGGCTTTCCCAGTTCGGCGCCGTCGGCGATGTCGACGAAGTAGCCGTCGGCGACAAAGGCGGTGTTCAGCGCCCCGATGGCGTCGTCGGTGCCATAGGGGTCGAGCCCGGGCGCGACGCTGCCGTCTGTGAGCTTTTCCGACAGGCGCTGCACCGTCACGCCCTCGACGGCGGGCAGTTTCGCGGTCGAGGCGCCGTTCAGCACCGGCAGCACTGCGGAGCCTTCCAGCACCGGCGCGATGGCCTTGGCCGCAGCAGAAGGCTCGAAGTCCGGGACCGGATTGAGGTTCAACAGGCGGCGCAGGTCCGTGTAGTGCCAGGACTCGACGCGCCGCGACGGCAGGCCGCGCTTGATCGCCTCGATCGCGTCGTCGCGCTTCATCATCACTGCGCCGTCGCCGGGCAGCAGCGAAAGCCGCTCGCCGAAGGCGTCGATCAGCGCGGTTTCGGCTGGGGTGCGCTGGGGCTGTGCGTGCATGTTCATCAGTTTCGCCTCGCCTCCCGGCATCTCACGCGGCTTCGCCGATCACACCGGCGTAGCCATTGGCCTCGAGGTCGAGCGCCAGCGACTTGTCGCCAGACTTGATGACCTGGCCCTTGTAGAGCACGTGCACGCTGTCCGGCACGATGTGCTCGAGCAGGCGCTGGTAGTGGGTGATGACAACGATGGCACGCTCTGGCGAACGCAGCGCGTTTACTCCGTCCGAGACGATCTTCAGCGCATCGATGTCGAGGCCGGAATCGGTCTCGTCGAGCACGCAAAGTTTTGGCTCGAGCAGCTTCATCTGAAGGATTTCGGCGCGCTTCTTCTCGCCGCCGGAGAAGCCGACATTGAGCGGCCGCTTCAGCATCGCCATGTCCATGCTCAGCGAGGCGGCGGCGTCCTTCACCCGCTTGAGGAATTCCGGGATCTTCAGCGGCTCCTCGCCGCGCGCCTTGCGCTGTTCGTTCATCGCCACTTTCAGGAATTCCATGGTCGCGACGCCCGGTATCTCCATCGGATACTGGAAGGCGAGGAAGATGCCGGCGGTGGCGCGCTCGGCCGGATCCATTTCGAGGATCGACTGGCCGTTGTAGAGGATGTCGCCTTCGGTGACCTCATAGTCCTCGCGGCCGGCGAGGATGTAGGACAGCGTCGACTTGCCCGATCCGTTCGGGCCCATGATGGCGGCAACTTCGCCGGCTTTGACCGTCAGGTTCAGGCCGCGGATGATCTCCGTGCCGTCGTCGACGATGCGGGCATGCAGGTTTCTGATCTCAAGCATTCTTTTCTTTCCTGAATATCTTGTCCGGTCAGCCGACCGAGCCCTCGAGGCTGATGCCGATGAGCTTCTGCGCCTCGACGGCGAATTCCATCGGCAACTGCTGGATGACGTCCTTGACGAAGCCGTTGACGATCAGCGCGATCGCCTCTTCCTCGGGGATGCCGCGCTGCATGACGTAGAACTTCTGGTCCTCGGAGATCTTCGACGTCGTTGCCTCGTGTTCGAATTGCGCCGTCGAGTTCTTGGCTTCCATGTAGGGCACGGTGTGCGCGCCGCATTGGTCGCCGATCAGCAGCGAGTCGCAATTGGTGAAGTTGCGCGCATTGGCCGCCTTGCGGTGCGCCGAGACCTGGCCGCGATAGGTGTTCTGCGAGAAGCCGGCGGCGATGCCCTTGGAGATGATGCGGCTCGACGTGTTCTTGCCGAGATGGATCATCTTGGTGCCGCTGTCGACCTGCTGGTAGCCATTCGACACGGCGATCGAATAGAACTCGCCGCTGGAATCGTCGCCGCGCAGGATGCAGCTCGGGTATTTCCAGGTGATGGCCGAACCGGTCTCGACCTGCGTCCACGAGATCTTCGAGCGGTCGCCTCGGCAGTCGCCGCGCTTGGTGACGAAATTGTAGATGCCGCCCTTGCCCTCGGCGTCGCCGGGGTACCAGTTCTGCACCGTTGAATATTTGATCTCGGCATCGTCGAGCGCGACCAGCTCGACGACCGCGGCGTGCAGCTGGTTCTCGTCGCGCTGCGGCGCGGTGCAGCCTTCGAGATAGGAGACGTAAGCCCCTTCCTCGGCGATGATCAGCGTGCGCTCGAACTGGCCGGTGTTCTTCTCGTTGATGCGGAAGTAGGTCGACAGCTCCATCGGGCAGCGAACGCCCTTGGGCACGAAGACGAAGGAACCGTCGGTGAACACGGCCGAATTCAGCGTGGCGTAGAAATTGTCGGAGGTCGGCACGACCGAACCAAGATACTTCTTCACCAGTTCCGGATGCTCGCGGATCGCTTCCGAGATCGAGCAGAAGATGACGCCGGCCTCGGCCAGCTCCTTCTTGAAGGTGGTGACGACGGAGACGGAATCGAACACGGCGTCGACGGCAACGCGGCCCGACTTGTAGACATTGTCGCTGGCTTCCTCGAATTCCGACACATCGGTCTTCTGCACGCCGGCGAGGATTTCCTGCTCTTTCAGCGGAATGCCGAGCTTCTCGTAGACCTTCAGGATCTCGGGATCGACTTCGCTGAGCGAGGTCGGGCCAGGCGTGCTCTTCGGCGCCGCGTAATAATAGATGTCCTGGAAGTCGATCTTCGGATAGTTGACGCGCGCCCAGGTCGGCTCTTCCAGCGTCAGCCAGCGCCGATAGGCTTCCAGACGCCATTCCAGCATCCAGGACGGTTCGTCCTTCTTGGCCGAGATGAAGCGAATGATGTCTTCGCTCAGGCCCTTGGGGGCCTTGTCCATCGCGATCTCGGTCTGGAATCCGTATTTATACTGGTCGACGTCGATCTTTCGAACCCGATCGATCGTCTCCTGCACAGCAGGCATAAGCGTTCTCCATCCACGCCGGGGTCAAGGCCCGACAGTTTTCAAACTATGGCACCGCGAAACGGCCGTGGGAGCGGCCGGGGCGGCGTAAGTTCCATATAGTGCGTTCCGACCGGGAATTCACCCGGCCAATTCAAACGCACGGCTCTACCAGGCCCGAGGGCCTGAATTCCTTTTGCCGCGCTCAGGCGGCCTTTTCCGCGCCCGCACGGCGCGCGGCGATGCCGGCAAGCGCCTTGCGGAACAGCTCGACGTCCTCGCCGCCCGTCGCGTGGCCGATCGACACGCGCAAGGCACCCAGGCTGTCGCCAAATCCCATGGCCTTGAGCACGTGGCTCGGCCCGACCTTGCCCGACGAACAGGCCGATCCAGCCGACAGCGCCACGCCGGCGAGATCGAAGGCGATCTGCGCGGTCTCGGCCTTGACGCCGGGAATAGCGAAGAATGTCGTGTTGGCAAGCCTCGGCGCGCCATTTCCGAAGATTTCCGCGTCAGCGGCCAGGGATTTTACCAGGGCCTCGATCTCGTCGCGTCGCCGCGCCACCAAATCGACGTCGCGCAGGCCGGCCAGCGCCTGCCGTGCCGCAGCGCCGAATCCGGCTATTGCCGCCAGGTTCTCGGTGCCGCCGCGATGGCCCTTCTCCTGGCCGCCGCCATTGATCAGCGGCTTCGGCATCATCAGATCGGCCGCGGCGACGATGGCGCCGATGCCCTTGGGGCCGCCGATCTTGTGCGACGACAGGATCAGATAGTCGGCATAGCCTGCCGACATATCGATTGGAATCCGCCCGACCGCCTGCACGGCGTCGATGACGAGCACGCCACCCGCCGCCTTGACGATTTCGGCGATGCGGTCGACCGGCTGGATAACGCCGGTCTCATTGTTGGCGGCATGGATCGCCACCAGCGGCAGGCCATCGGTCTTGTCGTTCCGGGCAAGCGCATCGCTGAGCGCTGCGAGATCGGCAATGCCATTTCGGTCGACGCCGATACGCGCCACCTGTCCGGCCGGGAAGCGTCCGCCATTGAGGACGCAAGGGTGGTCGGCCTCCGACACGTAGAGCCGGCTCATGCGCACCGCCCCGCGCCCCATCTGCCAGTCCGGCGAAAGCAGCGTGACGGCTGCTTCAGTGGCTCCGGACGTGAACACGACATGGGCCGGCCTGGCATTCACCAGGGCGGCCACGTCGCGCCTTGCATCCTCGACCAGCCGTCGTGCGGCGCGGCCCTCGGCGTGGACCGACGACGGATTGGCTGCACCAAGCGCTGCAACAACCGCCGAACGCGCGGCTTCGAGCAGCGGCGCGCTGGCGTTGTAGTCGAGATAGGCGCGAGTTGCGGCCATTTTCCTTCAATTGGTCCCGTCGAAAGCCATTCGCCAAGGATAGCGCGTTATTTCCTTGAAATCGCAAGGCAAGCCGTCCTATTTACGCGGCTTGCGGAAAGGGCGGTCGAGCCAACGGGTTTTGGCCACCCAGTTTTGAACAATTCTAAACTAGCTTCTAAGAAGACGCCCGTCCGGCGTCAAGGCCAGAGGAAGAGTTGTTCCGGGCTGAGCGCATTCTTATGCCAAGTGGAGTATTTTATGCCTGAGGTCATTTTCGCCGGTCCGGCCGGCCGCCTGGAGGGTCGCTACCAGCCTTCCAAGGAAAAGAGCGCGCCGATCGCCATCGTCCTGCATCCGCACCCGCAGTTCGGCGGCACGATGAACAACAAGATCGTCTACGACCTCTTCTACATGTTCCAGAAGCGCGATTTCACCACGCTTCGCTTCAACTTCCGCGGCATCGGCCGCAGCCAGGGCGAGTTCGACCACGGCACCGGCGAATTGTCGGACGCGGCGGCCGCCCTCGACTGGGTGCAGTCGCTGCATCCGGATTCCAAGAGCTGCTGGGTCGCCGGCTATTCGTTCGGCTCGTGGATCGGCATGCAGCTGCTGATGCGCCGGCCGGAGATCGAGGGTTTCATCTCGATCGCGCCACAGCCCAACACCTACGACTTCTCGTTCCTGGCGCCCTGCCCGTCGTCGGGCCTCATCATCCACGGCGATGCCGACAAGGTGGCGCCGCCCAAGGACGTGCAGGCGCTGGTCGACAAGCTGCACACCCAGAAGGGCATCACCATCACGCAGAAGACCTTGCCCGGCGCCAACCATTTCTTCGCCAACGACGCCGATCTTTTGCTGCAGGAATGCGCCGACTATCTCGACCGCCGGCTGGCGGGCGAGCTTGCCGATCCCAGGCCGAAGCGGCTGAGATAGGGCAATAGTCCCTATGGATGGTCGGCGCTAAGGCGCCTGCTCGTCAATTCCCGGCGCCGAGCCCCGTTGGGCCAACCCAGCCGGAATGTCTTCTTGCGCTCCGGCCGTTTCGACGACGGCCGGCCGAAGATGAAGCCCAGCCGGGCGAAGACCAGTCCCGACAGGATCGCGAAGGCCAGCCCCAGCCCGAAACCGGCAACCGTATCGCTCGGGTAATGCGCGCCGACGAAGACGCGCGTCGAGGCGATGCAGGCCGTGATCGCCAACGCGACGTACCAGCGCCTCGGGAAAAGCAGCAGCAGGACCCCGAACACCGCGCCCATCGTTGTGGCGTGGCCGGAGGGAAAGCCGGCAAAGCGCGCATCCATGGCGAAAGGATGCAGCGACAAAACTCCAAAATCGTCGAAATAGAGCGGCCGGGCCCGGCCGATGCCGTATTTCAAGAGATTGACTGCCAGGCCGGACAGGCCGACCGCGCAAAGCACCAGGAAGGCAAGGCAGGTCCAATTGTAGACGAAGAGCCGCGTTCGCCTGGAAAGGCTGCGCCAGTCGGTCAGGTTGGCGGCGACGAGGCACAGTGCCGCCGGGATGAGATACCAGCCGCCCAGGCCGAAATCGGTAAAGAAGTCGGTGAAATGAACGAAGCCGGGCGACCGCTCGCCGCGCATCCTGCCGGCGGCGCTGTCGAGGCTGAGGAAGACCGCCGCCGTGAGCAGCAGCCAGGCCAATGCCCAGACCAGCCAGGGGATCTCGGGGTAGCGCGCTGCCCGCACGGCAAAGCGGTTCTTCACGATGCGGATCGTGTCGAGGAAGTTGCCGAGCGAGCGGCGATAGAGGGTGGATGCGGTGGCGAGCATGGCTGGGCGCGAGCTTATAAGGGCATTCGAAGCCCGATGCTATTCACTCTGCCACCCGATAGAGCCCTAGCGCCAGTTTGTCTCCTGACGAATAGTTGAGCCCGTCGATCTCGGTAAGGCGTTTTGCGCTCTTGCCCTGCCCCGCGAGCAATTCGCTGAGCTTCTGCTCGTCCGTGACCGGCGCAAGCCCAAGCGCGCAGGCCGGATCGGCCAGCAGGTGCTTTACAACACCCTCGACATCGGTCAGCACGGTCCTGGTTCCCACCAGGAAGACGAGGCTCGGCTCATGATACGGCGCGGAGGCGAGCACGGTGGTGTCGCATGGCCGGTTGGCGTCGACCGCGACCTTGATCGCCGGGCTCAGCCAGATCGGCTTCAGCGATGGCGCGATGACGCCGAACAGCAGAGAAAAGGTGATGCCGGCGCAAATGGCGATCGCACCGACGCGTCCGAGCGGCACCTGCAATTGGCGCGGGAAGGCGAGGTAACCGGCGGCGAGCGCGGCGAGCGCGGCGGGAATGCTCCACCACGAAAATGCCCTGGCGAGGTAGATCGGCGCGCCGATGCAAACCACCGCAAGGCCGATGGAAACCAGGGCAAGGCCGAAGGCGGTCGCCCACCACAGCCAGATCTGCCAGCGCTTGAGCGGCGCGTTGGCCTCTTCCGGCTTCAAGGTCAGCAGCCAGCCGATCAGCAGCGCCATGCCTGGATAGGCCGGCATGACATAGTGCGGCAGCTTGGTCGGGATCGCCTCGAATACGAGCCAGAACGGAATGTACCAGGCCAGGCAGAAGCGCAGGCGCGGATCATCCCAAAAGCGGTTGAGGGCCTGCAGCCCGGCGCCGACCGCGATCAGGCCGAAGGGCCACATGAACAGCGAATAGGTCAGCATGTAGAAGCCGGGCGGCAGGCCGTGCGATTCCTCGCCCTGCGCCACCTTGTTCAGCATGTCCTTGCCGACCGCTTCCTGGAAAAAGGCGCCGCCGCTTTTCCAGCTGATCAGGATGATCCAGGGCAGCACGATAGCGAGCACGATGGCGACGCCGCGCGCCAGTTTCAGCTTCAGGAGCCAGCGCCAGTCGCGATCGAAGGCAATTAGCGCGGCCATCGTCAGCAGCGACAAGAGCGGAGAGACGGGTCCCTTGATGAGGATGCCGAGCCCCTGGGCGATCCAGAAGATCCACGGCAGATGGCCGGGAACCGGTTCGTTCCGGCGCGCGGCGAGATAGACCTGCGCAAGCGCACCCTGGGCCGCCACGCAACAGGCCAGGAGCATGGCATCGGTCTTGGCGTCGCGGCCCTCGAAGGCGGTGGCGAAGATCGCCGCCATCATCAGGCCTGCGGCGAGACCGGCATTGGAGCCGAAGAGTTTCGTGCCCGTCCAGCCGATGCCGACGACGGCGAGCGCGATGCCCAGCATGGAGACCAGGCGATAGACCCAGATCGGCGCGGCGGCGCCCTCGCCGCTCAGCGCCACGGCCGCCGATTGCAGCCAGTAGATGCCGATCGGCTTCTTGTAGCGGGTGACATCCTGCAGACGGATATCGACATAGTCGCCGGTCTCGACCATCTGCTTGGTCGCCTGGACGAAACGGGACTCGTCGCGGTCGATCGGGGGAAGGCTAGCGAGACCGCTGACGGTCATCAGCAGGCTGAACAGAAAGAGGATGATGTAGTTCCTGTTCATCGCGGGAGCTTCCGGATCTCGATTTGCGGGATGGTGCCCCGTCGCGGCGCCTGGGCGCTGCCCTTTGCGCGGCGCCTCATTACGCCAGCCGCAACCACGAGGCAAGGATACGCAACGTCATCCGCGCGGGACGCAAAACCGGAAACCACTTTTGCTGATCGCTGGTCTTTTGTCTGACGCGCGATCGGACGCAAAACCGGAAACCACTTTTGCTGATCGCGCATGGATGCTAAACGCCCGCCTTCATGTCACGCTTGGCCCGGCGCCGGGCGATCTTCGGGAAAGAAAAAATGTCCGCGTTCAAATCCGATTTCCTGCGCGTCATGAGCGAGCGCGGCTTCATCCACCAGATTTCGGACGAAACCGGCCTCGACCAGCTATTCGCCAAGGAAATCGTGACCGCCTATATCGGCTTCGATGCGACGGCAAAGAGCCTGCATGCGGGATCGCTGATCCAGATCATGATGCTGCACTGGCTGCAGCAGACCGGTCACCGGCCGATCGCGCTGATGGGTGGCGGCACTTCGATGATCGGCGATCCCTCGTTCAAGGACGAGGCGCGCAAGCTTTTGACGCCGCAGGACATCGAGGACAACCTGGCCGGCATCCGCCGCAACTTCGCGCCCTACCTTAAATTCGGCGGTGGCGCCGGCGACGCCGTCATGATCAACAACGCCGACTGGCTGATGGAGATCAACTACGTCAACTTCCTGCGCGATGTCGGCCGGCATTTTTCGGTCAATCGCATGCTCGCCTTCGATTCAGTCAAGCTGCGCCTCGACCGCGAGCAGTCGCTGTCGTTCCTCGAATTCAACTACATGATCCTGCAGGCCTACGACTTCGTCGAGCTCTACAAGCGGCTCGGCTGCCGGCTGCAGATGGGCGGCTCCGACCAATGGGGCAACATCGTCAACGGCATCGATCTCGGCCACCGCGTGGAAGGCGCGCAGCTCTACGCGATGACCACGCCGCTGCTCACCACTTCGTCGGGCGCCAAGATGGGCAAATCGGCCTCCGGCGCGGTGTGGCTCGATGCGGAAATGCTGTCGCCTTACGAGTTCTGGCAGTACTGGCGCAACACCGAGGACGCCGATGTCGGCCGCTTCCTCAAGCTCTACACGACGCTGCCGCTCGACGAGGTGGCACGGCTGGAAAAGCTCGGCGGATCGGAGATCAACGAGGCCAAAAAGGTTCTCGCCACCGAGATCACCGCCATGCTGCACGGCCGGGAAGCAGCGGAGACGGCGGGCGAAACCGCGCGCAAGACCTTCGAGGAAGGCGCGCTGGCCGACACGCTGCCCAGCGTCGAGGTCGGCAAGGCCGCGTTGGAAGCGGGCGTCGGCATCCTCTCGCTGTTGGTCACCGCCGGGCTCGCGGCCTCCAACGGCGAGGCGCGGCGGCACGTGCAGGGCGGCGCCGTGCGCCTCAACGACCAGCCTGTCTCGGACGACCGCCGGACGGTGACGCTTCAGGATCTGAGTCCGGAAAACGTCGTAAAGCTTTCAGTCGGAAAGAAAAAACACGTCCTGGCGCGGCCAGTCTAACGGGCCGCCTCAGCGGTACTCGAAGATCGACCTGAATATCCCGGGCGCGATCACCGACAGCGGGTTGATGTCGAGGCTCGGCTTGTTGGCGTTGCCTCTCAGCCGATAGGTGACGCCGATCAGGCCGCGGTCCCGGCCGTTGCCGAGCAGCGGGCCGAACAGCGGCAGCTCGCCGAAGATGCGGTTCAGCCCATAGGCCGGCATGAAGGTACCGGTCATGTCCATATTGTTGTTCTGATCGTAGAGCGTGCCCTGGAAGGTGGTGCCGATGCTCGGGCCGCGCAGCAGCCCGTTGGCCAGCTTCAGATAGCCGGCGCCCTTGTCGATCTCGGCATAGCCACGCTCGAATTTGACCCTGGAGGTGTCGATATCGGCCTTGACCGCCTGGTTCAGGCTGCGGGTGTCGCCGGCGGGCGTGGTCGACACGATCGAGGCCAGCTTCGGCTCGTTGACGACGAAGAAGTTGGTCGCATCGACCTGCCCCCTCATCGGCCCGTCACTGGCCCCCGCCATCGACAGCATGATCGAGCCGCCTTCCATATGCTCGTAGACGTTGAGGAAGCGCAGGATAGCGCCGGCGTCGGCCGACTTCATGCTGAGCGCCCGCCTGCCGTCACCGGTCGTGTTGCGGATGGTGATGCCGGCGCCGGAGCTCGCGGTGGCACTGACCTCGAGGCCGTTCACACGTGAACCGGCGGCGCTGTAGTTCAGCTTCAGATTGGATAGCACCTCGTCATGGAAGCCGGTAAGCGAACCGACATCGGCGTTGACGGAGATCGCGTCTGTGCCGGTGGTCTTGGTGGCGGAGTCGACATCGGAGGTGAACTGCTTGATCAGCGAGCGGGCGTCGAGCGCCTCGCCGCTGACATCGACCGCATAGCCCTTGCCGGACCGCTTGACCGACACGGCGACATCGTCGCCCCTGTTCAAGGCGACCTTGCTGAAGCGGGCCGACGACAGCCCCCCATTCACCAGCGTGACGTCGCCGCCGACGGAAAAGCTTTTTCCGTCGAGGTCAAAGTCGGAGAGCGTCGTTGTGCCGCCGGACTTCTTCATCACGAACGTGACCTTGGCGGGAACACCCACGCCCTTGCTCCAGCCCGCCCAGGGAATGTCGAGCCTGGCGTTGGTGAGGTCGGCCGAGACGTTCTGTTCGTCGCCTTCGCTTTTGTCGATCGCTACCTTGACGGTTCCCGAAAGCAGCGGCGACAAGCCGGGCATGGCGGCCGCACGCGTCTTGTCGTCGAGCACCAGCGCGACCTTGCGGCTGCGCGGCGGCCCGTCGTCGGTGAGCGGCTCGACGATATCGAGTTCGGCCGGGATGCCGTTGAGCAGCGCCTTGGCCGAGATCACCGCCTGGTCCGGCTCGACGGTGATCGAGCCGTCGGCCTCAGTCACCGTCTGGTCCTCGAACGGCTTGGCGAGCGACAGGTCCTTATAGTCCAGCGCCACCAGCCAGTTGAGCTTCGAGGTGTCGACGCCGGACGTCAGCGGGATGTCGGCCTTGACGTGGCCGGTGACGGTGCCGGCGAGGTCTTCCGGCAAGAGGCCAACATGGCGCATGGCGTTGATCGGCTCATACGAAGCAAGCTCGGCGATGGCCGGCGCCTCACCGGCGACATCGATGTCGAGTGCGCCGATAACCGGCGGGCGGTTGGCCTGCTTGACCGTCAGCGTGCCGTTGCTGGCCGCCACAGTGCGGCCGCTGGCCATGTAGACGCTGCCGGAGGACAACGCGATGTCGACATCGTTGCCGTGGAAGGACACCACGCCCACCGCATCGCGGATCGGCGGGATGCGGCCGGCGGTGTCGAAGCGCGAACCCTCGATCTGGAAGCGCCCGAACACCTCGTCGGCCGAGAGCGGGACGCCGTTGCCAAGGCGCCCCGGCACAACCTGGAACTGCAGATTGGCGTCGACGACACGGCCGCCGAAGAGATTGCTGAGCACCCACAGGCGAGCGTTGCGGGCGGAGAACCATGGCCATAATTGCTTGACGTGCGAGACCGGCATGTCGTGCACGTTGAGGGAAATCGATATGCCCGGCGGGCCGTTGTCGATGAAAGCGATCGAGGCCGAGCCGAGCACTTCGCTTGGCCCACCGGAACGGATGCCTATCTGCTCGGCGACGAGCTTGCGGCTCTTGGTCTGGTAAACACCGGCGATGCGGGCGATGAAGTTGAGCGCCGGCTCCGGCGATTCTGACGGCGCAAGCGTGGAGCCGTCGCTGGTCAGGTCGTAGCGGTAAGACGGCTCTTCTCCCGCGGCCGCCGGCTTAGGCCCGATTGAGCCGGCAAAGTCGAAGGTTGAACGGCCGGTCTTGAGCAACAGCCGGCTGACATCGATCTTGTTGGCGCCCGTGACCAGTGTGGCGCTGGCATCGACATCGGCGGGCAGCAAGCCGCGCGAACCGAGATCGAGTACCGAGCCGGTAAGCGACAGCGAGGCGGTCAGCCGCGACTTCGTCTCCCCAGCGCCTTCCGACCCAGTCAGCTTCAAGGCGATGGTGCCCAGTCTGCCGCCGGCCGGCGCCGCGGCGGCACCTGGGCCGGCGCCGGCGAGATTGACGCTGGCGTCGAGCGCCGTGATGCGTCCGGTCGCGGTGTCGCGGGCGGCCGAGGCGGCAATAGTTAGCGCGCGCCCGTCGATATCAGCGTCGTACGAGGCCTGCATACTGCCTGGGCCGGTCTGCAGAACGGTGGCGTCGGCCACGGTGACCCGCTTGACCGGACTGGTGTCTGACAGCACGAATTCGACATTCCTTAGGTCGACTTGGCGTATCGAATCCTCGCGCACGGCGTCGAGGGCGCCGCTGATACTGGCGAAGACCGCGGCAACGAGTCTGTCCGGATCGACGAGGCCATCCGCGCCGCGAAGCGGCGCCGTCCAGTCGCCGCCCGTCGAAGGCATCGCCGCCAGCATGAAATGCGCATCTGAAATCCTGGCGCTGGTCAGGCGCATCTCGCCCGAAAGCAGCGGGATCAGCCGGATGCCGAAGCGGACACGCCCGGCATCGGCCATCAGTTTGCCGTCGGCCGTCTTCAGGCTGACATCGCTCACCTGCAAGGCAATGAAGCTCGACCCGTCGAGCGTCAACCGTGCCGGGCCGACCGCGACATCGACATCGAAGCCAGCCATTTTTTCGATGGCCGCTTCCGCCTCCGCCCGCAGTCGTTCGGTGCCGATGCCGGATGTGCCGAGCACGTAAACCGCGCCGGCGGCCAGCAACACCAGCGCGCAAAAGCCGGCGACCATCCGCGCCATGATGCGAAAGCCGCGGCCGATCCTGGCCCGACCGAGCGGCGGCACGTTGCAGGCAGAGGGAAAAGCCCCCAGGTCGGTGATCTCGTCACGCCTGAACCGGATCTTCTCGTGTTGCGGTTCTTCCTGATCCACGCAATCTTCCGTTGTAGCGAACTCGATCGTGGACGAATCCCCGTCTGACACTATATCGATGCGGCTTCGCGCGTAACCTCAAACAAGGGCACCGACATGGCAGAGCTCGACGTAGGCGATCTTGCGCCGCAATTCGATCTTCCACGCGACGGTGGCGGGTCGCTCAGCCTCGCCGCACTGCTTGGAAAGCCCGTTGTACTTTATTTCTATCCGCAGGACGACACCACGAGCTGCACCAACGAGGCGATCAGCTTTTCGCAATTGAAGCCGGACTTCGAGAAGGCCGGCGCCGTGGTGATAGGGCTGTCCCCGGACAGCATCAAGAAGCACGACAAATTCAAGCAGAAGTATGACCTTACCGTCGATCTGGTCGCCGACGAGGAGCGCAAGGTCATCGAGGCCTACCGTCTGTGGGTCGAAAAGACGATGTACGGCCGCAAATATATGGGCGTCGAACGGGCGACCTTCCTGATCGGCAAGGACGGCCGCATCGCCAGGATCTGGCGGCAGGTCCGCGTCAAGGGCCATGCCGAAGAGGTGCTGGAGGCCGTCCGCGCGCTTTGAGGCATGGTTGGCGGTCTTCGCCGCAACCTGATACCCGCCCGGCGCGCATTGGTTACCGGCGCATTCGACCCTGCAAAGCTTTGTTAACCCTAATAATGTGTAATCAGGCTCTTCGTGGTGTCGTAACGAAAGCTTGGTCCCGTGAACCCAACCGGTCAGTCTGCGGTCTTCGGCAAACGCAAGGAACCCCATACGGTCATCATCGCCCGGGGTAACGAAATCAGGCATTTCACCATCCGGCCCTGGCTCGCCGCCTTCCTCGGCTCGGCGCTGGCCGCGATCGTCATCGGCTACCTGCTCGCCACCTCCTACCTAGTGCTGCGCGATGACCTGATTGGGGCGACGACCGCCAGGCAGGCGCGCATGCAGCAGGCCTATGAAGACCGCATCTCGGCGCTTCGCGCCCAGGTCGACCGCATCACCAGCCGCCAGCTTCTTGACCAGCAGCTGATGGAGACCAAGGTGAGCGAGCTGCTGGAACGGCAGACACAGCTCAGCCAGCGCCACGGCCGCCTTGGCCCGATCCTGGAGCGCGCCGAAAACGAAGTCGGGGGCGCGCCCGCCGCCGACGGTGCCGCGGCGCCCAAGCCGGATGATCGCGCCGCGCTGATCGGCGCGCAGCCAACCTATTCCGTCGCCAGCTTGGGCGCCGGCGACACGAGACCATTCTCGCTGTGGTCGACGCGCTCCGATCCGCTGCCCAGCGATTCGGCCGCCGATCGTGCCGACAGGCTGTTCGTGTCGATCAATCAGTCGCTCAAGGCCATCGAGAGCGAGCAGCTCAGCCGGGTCACCACGCTTGCCGACAACGCCTACAAGAATGCCGACGCCATTACCCAGGCGCTGGCTGCGGCGGGCCTGTCGGTCGACGGCGATTTCGGCAAGGATAGCGATGTCGGCGGTCCGCTGATCCCGCTCAACGGGTCGACGATCTTCGACAGCAAGGTCAAGGAACTCGACGAGGCGCTGGATGCGCTCGACCATTTGAAGAAGGAAGCGCGGCGGCTGCCGCTTGCAAACCCCGCCCCCGGTCACTCCGTCACCAGCCCGTTCGGCGTGCGCACCGATCCGATCCTCGGCACTGCGGCGCTGCATTCGGGCATGGATTTCAGGGCGCCGATGGGCATGCCCGCCAAGGTCACGGCGCCCGGCGTGGTCACCAAGGCCGGCTGGAACGGCGGTTATGGCCGCATGGTCGAGGTCGACCATGGCAACGGCTTCGCCACGCGCTACGGGCATCTCAGCGAAATCGACGTGACGGTCGGCCAGAAGCTCGCGGCTGGCGATGCTATCGGCAAGACCGGCAGTAGCGGCCGCTCGACCGGCCCGCATCTCCACTACGAAGTGCGCCACAATGGCGAAGCGGTCGACCCGCTGCGCTTCCTGACCGTCGGCAAGAAGGTCGCGCAGTACCTTTAGTCGCTCGCCGATCCTCGTTGCGTCGACAGAAACATCGTTGCCGCTGAAACCAGTGTGAGCGCGCCGATCTTGAGGGCAGCCTCGTCGACGCGAAACCTTGAATGGTGGAGCGGAAATACCGATCCGACGTCCACGTTGCGGATGCCGAGCCGGAAATATACCGAGGGGCGTTTCTCGCTGTAGTAGCCAAAGTCGTCGGCAACGGTCCATCCGGGCGCATCGAGGACATTTTCGGCCCCGATACAGGCCTTGGCGGCAGCGGCAATCAGCCCAGTCATCTCGACATCGTTGACGACGCCGGGCTCACCCTTGTGGATGTCGACTTCCACGCTTGCGCCGTGGCTTGCCGCTATTCCCTCCAGTATCGCGCGAACCCGACGCCAGGCTCGCTCGCGGGTGGCGTCGCTGCCGCTGCGGATGGTGCCTTTCATCGTCACCTTGCCGGCAATCACATTGTAGGCGCTGCCGCCGTTGATGGTGGTTACGGATATGACCAGGGGGTCGTAAGGGTCGATCTCGCGCGACACGATCTTCTGCAGTTCCGAGACCATCGAGCACGCCACGGCAATCGCATCGACACCCTCATAGGGCTTTGCCGCATGCGCGGTGGAGCCGGTGACGCGGACATCGAACGTATCGCAGGCTAGGGTGTAAGGACCGGCGTTGACGGCGACCTTGCCGGATTGTGTGTACGGATCGACGTGAACGCAGACCGCGGCGTCGATATCGTCGAGAAGCCCCTCTTCCACCACCCGTCTTCCGCCTGACGGTTCGTCTTCCTCGGCCGGCTGGAAGATAAGGCGGACGGTTCCACCAAAACTGTCCCGCGTGCGATGAAGGTGCGCGGCGACGGCAAAGCCCATCGCAGCATGGGCATCGTGGCCACAGGCATGCATGACGCCTGGATTTGCCGACGCATAGTCGACACCGGACTCCTCCTCGATCGGCAAGGCATCGATGTCGGCGCGGATGGCCAGCTTGCGATTTGAAGGCATGCCGGTGCCGACGATATCGACGGCCAGACCGAAGCCCGCGACGTCTCGGATATCCTCGATCCCCTGAGCAGCCAGCATTTGACGCAAATATCGCTGCGTGTTCGCCTCGCGGTTCGAAAGCTCCGGATTGCGATGCAGATGGCGACGGACCTCGATCATCCGGTCGAGAATTTTGGCGTCGATGCCGGCTGCTGCGGGAACCGCGGTATCCTCAGAGTTTGACATGGATGTCTCGCGGGAACTTGGTCAGGGTCTCATTACCGGTGTCGGTTATCAGGATCGTCTCGCTGATCTCGATGCCCCAACCGTCCATCCACATGCCAAGAATGGAATGAACGACGTTGCCGGGTGCAAGCACCGTCTTGTCGCCGGGCCTCAGGCTGATCGTGTGCTCACCCCAATCCGGCGGATAGGCGACACCGATGGAATAGCCGATGCGCGATTCCTTCTTCAGCCCGTAGCGGTGAATGACCTTGCGCCAGGCGGCTTCGACCGCTTCGGCGGTCGTTCCCGGCCTGGCCGCTTCAAGCACCGCGTCCATGCCCTCGATCACCGCCTTTGCCGTGTCCGAAACATTTGTCGGCGTCTTGCCTAGCTGCAGGGTCCTTGCGAGGCCTGCGGCATAGCGACGGCAGACACCGGCGAGTTCGAGCGCGATCGTCTCGCTGTCCCCGAACCGCCTGTCGCTCCACATGATATGCGGAGCGGAAGCATTTTCGCCGCCGAGGATTGTCGGCGGAAGGGCGGTGATGTCACCGGCGAAGTCCGGGCTGCCGGCGATCTGCGCCGCCTGGATGGAGGCGATCGCGTCGCATTCGCGAACGCCGGGTGCAATGACGTCGAAAGCCCGCGCGACAGCTGCCTCAGCCAGGCTTGATGCCTTGCGCAAATAGTCGATCTCGGGCGCCGATTTGACGGCGCGGATCCAGTTCACCAGAAGATCGGCGTCATGCCATTTCGCGTTGGGCAGTCCGGCGACGAGCCGGGCATGCGCTTTCGGCGAGAAATAATAGGCCTCGAGCTCGATGCCGATGTGACGATTGCCCCAGCCTTTCGCGACGATCCAGCCTGCTATCCAGTCCATGGGATGCCGATCGGCGCGTTGGACATGATCCTCCGGGAAGCCAACCACGTTCTCGGCCTTCATCCAGGCCGTGAGCAGGCCGCCCGCCGCATCCATGGCGCGGCCGATCCAGACCGGCTCGACCTCCTCGATTGGAACGAGCACCATTTGAGGCGTGTAGAACGACCAGCCATCATAGCCGGTGATGTAATGCTGGTTGGCGACATCGTTCACGATCAGGAGCTCGATGCCACGCTTTGCCATCTCGGCGCGGATCTTGCGAAGCCGCTCAAGGTACTCGTCGCGCGCAAATGGCAGTTCGATCATCTTTTCCCATACCTTGCTGGATCAATGGTGCGAGCGAGCCGCCGCCTACCCTTGAAATGGTTTCGAGCTGGCGGCAATCGGCCAAGCCGGCGCATGCGCAGGGCCCAGGGCCGATATGCCCGATGACTTGTCCGCCGCATGGAAGGTCGTTGACTCGAGTCTAGTTGTAGGATGATATGTATCACCCGATATCCAGACATCGACCGCACATGACCGTTCACCGCCTTTCGCCGGAAATCCTCAGCGCCATGGAAGGCGCTGTCGGGCAGAGCGGCATCGCCGTCGATCCAGTCGACATGGCGAAATATCTTGGCGACTGGTCCGGCGACCACCATGGCGGCGCGCTTGCCGTGCTGAAGCCGGCGTCGGTCGCGGAGGTCCAGGCCGTCGTGCGGCTCTGCGGCGCACTTGGACTTGGCGTCATCCCGCAAGGCGGCAATACCGGGCTGGTGGCGGGTGCGATCGACATCGAGGGGCGCGGCGCGGTGGTGGTCAGCCTGGAGCGGCTGAGCAGCATCCGCCTCGTCGACGCGGACAATTTCATCCTGCATGCAGACGCCGGCTGCATCCTGCAAACCATCAAGGATGCCGCCGACGAGCATGACTGCCTGTTTCCGCTGGCGCTCGGTGCCCAAGGCAGTTGCCAGATCGGCGGCAATGCGGCGAGCAATGCCGGCGGCGTCAACGTGGTTCGCTATGGCATGGCGCGCGACCTCATCCTCGGCCTCGAAGTGGTGCTGCCGGACGGTGAATTGTGGCGCGGCTTTTCCGGGCTGCGCAAGGACAACCGCGGCTACGATCTGAAGCAGCTTTTCATCGGCTCAGAGGGCACGCTCGGCATCATCACCGGCGTCGAGATGAAACTGTTTCCGAGACCGGCCCGGGTCGAGACCGCCTATCTCGGCCTTTCCTCCTTCGAAGCGGCCGTCGCGCTGTTCCGGCAGGCGCGCCGGGCCGCCGCCGACCTGATCTCGGCCTTCGAGATCATCGGCTCGGAGTGCATCGACCTGGCGCGGCTGGTCGACGCCGATCTCGTGTCGCCGGTCGAGGCTCCAGTGCATGTGCTGATCGAACTGTCGGCAAGCGCGGCCATCGACCTGCGCGCCCTGCTGGTCGAATTCCTCACCGCCGCCATGGAGAGCGGCCTGGTCACCCAAGCCGTGCTTGCCGAAAGTAGCACCCAGGCCCGGACGTTCTGGGCGATCCGCGAAGGCCTGGTCGAGGGCCAGGCAAAACGCGGCTACCATGTGCGCACCGACCTTGCGGTGCGGATCTCGGACATCCCTGCCCTTGTCGACCGGGCGCGCCGCTTGGTGGTGCTGGAGCATCCGGACTGGCTGCCGCTGGCCTATGGCCACGCCGGCGACGGCAACATCCATTTCAACGTCCTGCCGCCGGCAGGCCTGTCCGAGAGCGAAGCGCGCGCCCAGGGCGCCGCGATCACTGCCGGACTCTACCGCATCGCCGATTCGCTCGGCGGCTCGATCAGCGCCGAGCATGGCATCGGCCGCACCCGCCATCGCGTCTTCTGGGCCGGGCTGGCGCCCGCCCATCGCCGCCTGGTCACGGCGCTGAAAGAAGCACTCGACCCCCAAGGACTGATGAACCCCGGCTGCCTGCTGCCGTCAACGGAGACCGTTCCATGAAGCAAAGACTGGCCGCCATCGGCACGGTGGAAACGCTGCCGCACCGGGTCGCCGCCTTCCTCAGCCGCGAGATCGAATCGGGCGAGCTCAACCCCGGCACGCGGCTGCCGACCGAGCAGGAGCTGTCGGAAAAGTTCGGCGTCAGCCGCAACGTCGTGCGCGAAGCGATCGCGCAACTTCGCGCCGACGGCATGATCGAGGCGCGGCAAGGCGTCGGCGCCTTCGTGCTGGCGCCGGAGCAGCGGGCCTCGATCCGCATCGACGGCGAGGCGCTGAAGGACAGCGAGAACATGGAGCGGCTGTTCGAGCTGCGCTGCATCCTCGAGGCGCAGTCGGCGGCACTCGCTGCCGAGCGGCGCGATCAGGAGCATCTCGATGCCATCAAGGCGGCGCTCGACCGCATGAGCGGCGAGGAACGCTGGGAGGAAGGCAGCATCGACGCCGACCTGCTGTTCCATCGCGAAATCGCGCGCGCCACCGGCAACAGCTACATCCACACCTTCATCTCTTTCGTCTGCGAGCAGATCCGCCGCTCGATCCACTACGCCCGCCTCACCAACCCGCTGCACGATCTGGTCGACGTCAATGTCGGCGAGCATGTGCGCATCTACGAGGCGCTGGTCTCCGGCGATCCCGTCGCCGCGGAGGCGGCAATGCGCGCCCATATCATCGGCGCGGCCGAGCGCGTCGGCGTCAAACTGCCCGCCGCAGGGCGCAAACAGGCCTCCAAGGCAACCGGCAAGGGGAAATAAGCATGCCGATCGGCGGAGAATACGCGATTTCGGATGTTTGCCTGCTCGTCGAGGACATCGAGCGCACGGTGGCATTCTATGTCGACAAGCTGGGCTTCCGGCTGCGCCGCCGCGCCGAAGGCTTCGCCGACTTCCATGGCGAGGGCGTCACGCTTGCCGCCTGGGAGATCGACCACATCAACCGGCACACCGGCGTGTCGAAGCTGAGATCGCCGCGGCAGGCGCACAAGGTCTGCGTGGCGGTGCGGCTCGACACGCCCGGCGCGATCGACCGGCTGCATGGCGAGCTCAGCGCCAGGGGCGTGCCCTTCTACGGCCCGCCCGAAGACTATGTCTGGAACGCGCGCTGCGCCTACTTCACCGACCCCGACGACACGCTTTGGGAATTATACGCCTGGCTCGACGGTGGCCCCGGCGACTACCACGACGAACAGCCGTAGACGACGCCGCGCCGTCGGGAGCGGCGCGCAATGAAGAAACGACAACCGCTTGCAACAGGAGCGACAAATGAGTGGGAACAAGCATTTCGACATGAACCGCCGCAGCTTCGTGAAGTCCGGCATCGCGGCCGTCGCCGCAGCGTCAGCCGGCATGCAACTGGTGCTGACGCCCGGCGCCAGGGCGGCCGGCAAGGTCGTCATCCAGTATGACTGGCTGATGTCCAACGGGCAGATCGGCGATATCGTCGCCGTCGCCAACGGCTACTTCAAGGACGCCGGCCTGGAAGTCGAGTTCAGCCCCGGCGGGCCGAATGCAGCGACCGTGCCGCCGGTGGTCTCGGGCGCCGCGCAGCTCGGCCAGTTTTCCGAAACGCCGCAGCTCTATGCGGCGCGCGCCAGCGGCGTGCCGGTCAAGATCATCGCTTGCGGCTTCCGCACCGGCCCCTATGCCTTCACCTCGAAGCCTGCGAAGCCGATCCGAGGCGTCGCCGACCTCAAGGGCAAGAAGATCGGCATCCAGCCGACGGCGCGTTTCGTCATCGACGAGATCCTGGCCAAGAACGGTATCGATCCGTCCGAAGTCACCATCGTCAATGTCGGCTTCGACAAGGCGCCGCTGGTGCGCGGCGATGTCGACGCCATCGGCGGCTGGATCACCAACACGCAGGCGCTGAGCGTCGTCGGCGACGACCGCATCGACCTCCTGGTGCGCGATCTCGGACTGAGCTCCTACGCCGACGTCTATTTCGCCACCGACAAGGCGATCGAGGAGAATGCCGAAACGCTGGCGAAGTTCATCGGCGCGGTCGCCAAGGGCTGGGGCTGGGTGCACGCCAACCCGCAGGAAGCGGTGAAGAAGATGGTTGCCGCCTATCCGGAAATGGATCTCGGCTGGGAGGAGAAGACGATCAACCTCGTGCTCAAGCTCTCCTTCGACGGCGCGACCGCCAAGGACGGCTGGGGCACTTTCGATCCTGCTTCCATCGAGGAACAGCTGGCGCTGCTCGACAAGGTCGGCCAGTACCCGAACGGACGGCCGGCGGCAGCGGATGTCTACACCACCAAGATCCTCGAATTGTCGGCCGCCGACCGGCCCAAGCTCGACGCACCTGCCGCCTGATGGCGAACGCGATCGAAGCCCGCAGACTGGATGTCGGCTATGGTGTCCGGCAGACCGCGGTGAAAGTGCTCGCCGGCCTAGACCTCACGGTCGCGGCCGGCTCCTTCCTGTCGATCCTCGGGCCATCGGGATGCGGCAAGTCGACCTTGCTTCGCGTGGTCGCCGACCTGCTCGATCCGCTCGGCGGTACGATCAGCGTGCTCGGCGACACCCCGCACGCGGTGCGCTCGCGCCGCGATGTCGGCTTCGTCTTCCAGGACTCCACTTTGCTGCCCTGGCGCACGGTGCGCGACAATGTGCGTTTGCCGCTTGGCGTCGGGCAAGGCAGCCTGACGCGCAAGATAGAAGACCGAAGCGAGGAATTGCTGGAGTTGATGGGACTTGCCGGCTTGGGCGAGCGCCTGCCGCACCAATTGTCGGGCGGCCAGCGACAACGTGTGGCGATAGCGCGGGCTCTGCTCGGGCAACCGAAACTGCTCTTAATGGACGAGCCATTCGGCGCGCTGGACGAGATCACGCGCGACCGCCTCAACGACGAATTGCTGGCGCTTTGGCGGCGCACAGGCACCACCATCCTCTTCGTCACCCATTCGATCGCCGAAGCGGCCTATCTCGGCGAACGGGTGATCGTGCTTGCGGCCAATCCGGGACGCCTCGCCAAGGATCTCGACATGCGGCCCGTCAAGCATGAGGGCAACCGCTGTTCGCGCGAGGATCAGGCAATCGTCGCGGCCATGGCCGAATTGCGCGCAGCGCTGGAGCAGGCCGCATGAGACAGGCACCCTTGCCGCCGGCGCTGGCGATCGGTCTGCCCGTCTTCGGCGTGGCCTCGATCCTGGTTGCCTGGCAGTTCCTGCTGCCCTGGCTCGGCGTGCCGGCCTATATCGTGCCGACGCCGACGGCCATTTTCGGCGTCTTCCAGAAAAGCCTCGCGCTGCTGCTCGGCAACCTCTGGCCGACGCTGATCGAGGCGCTGGCCGGCTTCGTCATCGGCAATCTCGCGGCCGTGCTGCTCGCCGTGCTGTTCGTGCACAGCCGCGTGCTGCAGGCCGCCTATTTCCCGATCGTGCTGTTCTTCAACACCATCCCGATCCTAGCTCTGTCGCCGATCATCATCCTGATCTTCGGGCTCGGCATGACACCGAAGATCGTCATCGCCGCGGTGATCTGCTTCTTCCCGACGCTGGTCAACATGATCCGAGGGCTGGATTCGGCAAGCAGCAGCGAGCACGAGCTGTTCCGGGTGTTGTCGGCGACGCGTTCCGAGATTTTCTGGAGCCTGCGCCTGCCACGCGCGCTGCCGATGCTGTTCTCCTCGCTCAGGATCGCCTCGGCAACCGCCGTCATCGGCGCCATCGTCGGTGAATGGATCGGCTCGGACAAGGGCCTCGGCGCGCTGATCATCCAGGCGAGCTTCAACTACCAGTCGGACCGGCTCTACGCGGCGATCGTGCTGTCCTCATCGCTTTCTATCGCCTTGTTCGTCCTGGTGGTGGCGATTGAGCGTCGCGTCATAAAATACTGAAACTGCTTTCGATTTTGTCCTACCAATGCTGGCGGCGCCGCTCCGCGCCACCAGCATCGGCAGTCGCCGCCGGCCCTGCGAAAATATTTTTGAATTCCATTTGACTGAATAAATCTTCGGTGCGAAGCTCTATCACTTCGGGAGCGCAAGGCATGGCATTGCGGGGGACAAATCAGGAGTTCGGGCGGCCCTACAACCGGCGCATCGTGCTGGAGTCCATCCGCCTCAACGGCCCGATCGCCCGCGGCGATATCGCCAGGGGCGTCGGCCTTACCGTGCAGACCGTCTCGACCATCGTGCGCGAACTGGAGGAACAGGGCTACATCCTGTCGCTGCGCGAAGAGCCGAAAGGCCGCGGGTTGCCGCCGGCGACGCTCAGGATCAATCCCGAAGGCGGCTACGCCGTCGGCATCCACCTCACCCCGCTCGGCATCGACGCCGCGCTGATCAACCTCAGCGGCGACGTCATCGAGAGCATGCACAGCGAGGCGCCCAATGTGACGCCCGACCATGGGTTCGATCAGATCGGCGACATGGTCCGCGACCTGGCGGGACGGCGCGCCGGCGGACGCGTGCTTGGCGTCGGCATGGCGCTGCCCGGCCCGTTCGGCGTCGAATCGATGAGCTTCATCGGCCCGACCACGATGACCGGCTGGAAGGACGTGGCGCTGCGCGAGCGGCTGACGGCGGCGACGGGATTGCCGGCCTTCTTCGAGACCGACATGGCGGCCGCGGCCATGGGCGAGCGGCTCTACGGCCTCGGCACGGGATTTTCCGAATATTACTATCTCTATTTCGGCGTCGGCCTCGGCGGCGCCATGGTGCATGACGGAAGCGTGCTGCGCGGCGCCTGGGGCAATGCCGGCGAGATCGGCCATATCCCCGTCGTGTTCGGCGGCGAGCCTTGCCCGTGCGGCAACCGGGGCTGCCTGGAACGCTATCTCTCGCTCGATGCGCGCGGACGCTGGCGCGGCAGCGACGACGACTGGGTGGCCGAGATCGGACCGGTGTTCCGCAACGCAATCACCATCATCGAGAACCTGTTCGACCCCGAGACGGTGGTCCTCGGCGGGCTGGCGCCACCCGCTCTGCTCGAACGCCTGGCGGGATCGGCGGAGCTGCCCAATTCCGTCTCGGCTCGCAAGGACCGCGCCACGCCGCGCATCGTCGTGGCGCGCGGCGGCCAGCACGCGGTGCTGCGTGGTGCGGCCGCGCTTGCCGTTTCCGGCGTGCTGTCGCCCCGCTTCGGCCAGATCTTCACCGCCAAGCGACAGCGCGGCGGCGACCCCCTGAAAGGTGGAGACATCGCGGCATGAGCGAACCCCTGCTGGTCCTCGACAACGTCGCCAAGAACTACGGCGCGATCCAGGCATTGAAAGGCATCAGCTTTTCGATCGGGCGCGGCGAGGTGGTGGCGCTGCTCGGCGACAACGGTGCCGGCAAGTCGACGCTGGTCAAGATCATCGCCGGCGGGCTGGAGCCGAGTTCCGGCCGCATGCTGTTCGAGGGCAAGGAATTCCTCGCCAGATCGCCCGCGGAGGCCAAGGCGGCGGGCATCGAGACCGTCTACCAGGACCTTTCGCTCTGCACCAATGTCGACGTGGTGGCGAATTTCTTCATGGGCCGCGAGATCACCCGCAAGGTGCTCGGCGTCCCGGTGCTCGACGAGCGCGCCATGGAGGCCGTGGTCGCCAAGGCGCTCGCCAATGCCGGCACCCGCATCCCGTCGCTGCGCACCAATGTCGAGCATCTGTCGGGCGGCCAGCGGCAGGCGATCGAGCTCAACCGCTTCGTGCACTGGGGCGGCAAGCTGGTGCTGCTCGACGAGCCGTTCGCGGCACTTGGCGTCGAGCAGACGCGGCGCGGCCTCGACATGATCCGCCAGGTGGCGAACCAGGGCATCGGCGTCGTCATCATCACCCATATCATGCAGCAGGCCTTCCAGGTCGCCGACCGGATCGTGGTGATCCGGCAAGGCGTCGTGGCTGGCGATGTCGCACGCAACAAGACAAGTCCCGACGCGGTGATCAACATGATCACCGGAGAGACGCTGGCCGGTGCCGGACCGGCGAGCTAAGGGACAAATGAGGGGTCCGGCGCAAGAGGAGCGAACGACATGAAGAGAATACTTCTTTCCGTCTTCGGTTTCCTGGCACTGGCCATTGCCACGCTCACGCCGGCATTCGCACAGTCCAAGGGAACCGTCTATTATCTGGTGCCGACACTGCTCGATGAATTCCAGACCGGTTCGGTGACCGCGCTGGAACTGTTCCTGAAGCAGGTTGGCTACGACTTCAAAACGCTGAACGCCGATAACAAGACCGACGCCCAGCAATCGCAGATGAACGACGTCATCGCGCTGAAGCCGGCGGCGATCGTGCTTGCGGCGGTCGATTTCAACGCGCTGAAACCGTCGATCGAGGCCGCCCGCGCCGCCGGCATTCCGGTGGTCGAGTTCGACCGCCAGATCACCTCCACCCCGTCCGACTTCACCTCGGTGGCAGGCACGGTCGAGATCGGCTACGTCGCCGCCGACCAGGCCGAGAAGCTGCTGAAAGCGAAGAACGGCGCGGTGAAGGGCAAGATCCTGCAGGTGCTGGGCGACCCCGGCGATCCCTACACGCTCGACATCCAAAAGGGTTTTGAAGAGAAGATGAAGGCGTTTCCGGACGTCAAGATCATCTCGCTTCCGGCCATGCAATGGGCGGCGGATGCAGCTGGGACCATCGTCAACGACCAGATACTTGCGAACCCCGACATCGACCTGATCTTCAGTCATGCCGCGCATCTCTCGGTCGCCGGCGTCGCCTCGCTCGAGGCCGCCGGCAAGAAGCCAGGCGACGTCATGATGATGAGCTCGAACGGCGCACCGGTCGGTCTCGACCTGATCCGCAAGGGCTGGCTCAACGTCGAAGTGGAGCAGCCGCTCTACGCCCAGGCCGCCGCTGTCGCCATGTTCATGGACAAGGTCGTCAAGAAGGAAGAGATCAAGCCCGGCGAATATGACGTGCTTGGCCTGAAGTCGACCGTGACCAAGGAAGCCTGGGGACCGAACATCAAGATCCCCGGCGCCGCCATCACCAAGGAGAACGTCGACAATCCGGCCTTCTGGGGCAACCAGAAGCCGCCGACGGAAACCGTGAAGCCGGTCGAGTAAAACCGCGAGGATCGCTCCGGGCCGCACCGGGCCCGGAGCGCCCCTCAAGAGCGCCGCGTCAGCGCATCAAAGCGCGCGGGACGCTGCAACATCTTCACCCGCGCGCCAACCGGATCCGCTCATGAACCCCCGTACCCGCCACGCCCTCGAGCTCGTTCTCGACAATCTCGTCTGGTTCATGCTGGTCTTCGTGCTGGTGATCTTTTCCCTGCTCATCCCGAACTATTTCCAGCTCGGCATCTTCGCCAACATCATCGAAGCCTCGAGCGTGCTCGGCGTGATGTCGATCGGCCTGGCGCTGGTCATCATCGCCGGCCACATGGACCTGTCGGTCGAGTCCGTCGCCGCGCTCAGCGCCATGGCGGTCGGCATCCTGTTCTGCTCGTCGGGCATCGGCCTTGGCGTTCAACTGCATCCGGAATGGCTGATGGTCCCGGTTTCGCTGCTGCTCGCCCTCCTCGTCGGCGGCATCATAGGCGCGTTCAACGGCTTCCTGATCGTCAGGCTGAAGATGAGCGCCTTCATCATCACGCTGGCCTCCTATATCTGGGTGCGCGGCCTGGTGCTGGTCATTTCCGGCGGCCGCTCGGCGCAGGACCTGGCGCCTGCGATCCGCTGGTTCGGCATCCAGCGCCTGATCGGCCTGCCGCTCACTGCCTGGATCGCCATTGCCTGCTTCGTCGTCTTCTCGCTGATCATGGCCAAGACGCCGTTCGGCCGGCATCTGGTGATGATCGGCGGCAACGAGACGGCAACCTTCCGCGCCGGCATTCGCGTCAACCGCAACCTGATCATCGCCTTCGTGCTCGCCGGCGCCATCGCCGGCCTTGCCGGCTGGCTGCTGGCCATCCGCACCTCTGGCGCAACCGCCAATCTCGGCGTCGGGCTTTTGTTCAACGCCTTCGCCGCCGTCGTCATCGGCGGCGTCAGCCTGAAGGGCGGCGTCGGCACCCTGCCCGGCGTCTATGCCGGCGTGCTGCTGCTCTCGGCGATCAACACGGCGATCAACCTGATGGGCCTGCCGGCCAACTTCACCCAGGTGATCCACGGCCTGCTGGTGCTGGCGGCCGTGCTGCTCGACGCCTTCAAGCAGACCATCCGGCAGAGGCTGGCATGACCGGGCGTATCGAAGGCAAGGTCGCACTGATCATTGGCAGCGCGCGCGGCATCGGCAAGGGCATCGCGCAGCGCTTCGCCGAAGAGGGCGCGAAACTCGTGCTGGCGGACACGGAACTCGATGCCGGGCAAGCCACAGCGAGCGAACTCGGCGCCGCCTTCATCGGCACCGATATCTCGCAAATGGCCGAAGCCGAGGCCGCCGTGGCGCTGGCGCTCAAGCAACATGGCCGCCTGGACATCATCGTGCAGAATGCCGGCATCTATCCCTGGCAGCTGATCGAGAACACCAGCCCGGAAGACTGGGACAGGGTGATGGCGGTCAACCTGCGCGGCTCCTTCAATGCAACCCGCGCCGCGCTTGTGCCTATGAAGGCGCAGCGTCAAGGCCGCATGCTGTTCACCTCATCGATCACCGGGCCGCATGTTACCAGCCCCGGCCACGGCCACTATTCGGCTACCAAGGCCGGAATCAATGGGCTGATCCGTGCGGCGGCGCTCGAATTTGCCGGCTACGGCATCACCGTCAACGGTGTCGAGCCGGGCAACATCCTTACCGAAGCGATCGAGTTGCATCGGGGCGCCGCCTATATCCAGAACATGCAGGACTCCATACCGCTCGGACGGCTGGGCAGCCCGCGCGACGTCGCCAACGCCTTCCTGTTTCTGGCCTCGGATGACGCCGCCTACATCACCGGCACGACCATCGTCGTCGACGGCGGACAGCTCTTACCCGAAGGCAAGGATTTTCGCCTGCTGCCGCCGTGATCGTTCGCCACGTGGCCGAACGGCCAGCTCCGCGTCCTGGGCAACTGCTTGAGTCTGGCTGGGATGGTGGGCGATGACGGGCTCGAACCGCCGACATCTTCGGTGTAAACGAAGCGCTCTACCAACTGAGCTAATCGCCCGCTCCGGGCCGGACCTTTAAGCAGTTAGGGCAGGCTTCGCAAGGCCAAATGAACAGGTGGCGCCCTCACCAGGCGGCGGTTTTCCACGACAGGACGGCGTCTGTCAAAAAACCTTCTCCTGTTTGCTGATAAGGTGCTTTGCCGCGCTTGACACCCGGTGGCGAACCCCTTATCCACCGGCCCAACGACGAACACGGCTGACACGTGCTCGTCAGTGCGCGGGTGTAGCTCAGTCGGTTAGAGTGCCGGCCTGTCACGCCGGAGGTCGCGGGTTCGAGCCCCGTCACTCGCGCCATTTCTTTTCAAGGGCTTAGGCCCTGCCTTTCCGAAAATAGTTTCGGCTTTCAGGCGCCTCCGGGTTTCGGGGTTCACGATGATCCCGTCCGGGCGCCTTGCGCCGGCTACGGTGCAAGCTTGATCGGCGGCGCCTCAGGCCGGTGGGGTGTAGTTTGTCGATATCCGGGCCAGGTCAGTGCCTTCCGATGGCCGTTTGTAGACCAGGCGTACGACAAGACCGACATATCCGAGCTGAAGAATGACCATCACAAGGATGGCCCAACCGAGCGCTGTCCAGAATGAGCCGGTTTCGATTCCAGCCCAGATTGCCGTGACGAACGACGTCGCGAGCATGCCCACTAGAAACTGAGGAAAATACATGGCTGCAGCACCCAACGTGTTGGCGGTTTAGGCGGCATTCAACTCAGCCGATAAAGAGCCCGCCGCTTCCCATTTGAGAAGCGGCGGGGCCCCCTAGATTGCCCCCCGGCTACCGGGACTATGGTTGCCCCGGCATGGCTGGCAATGCAATTGCAGTGCCAGACATAGCGACCCATTACGGGACACCTATGCCAAAGGCGCAAGATAGGGGTGCCGAATAATATTAACTGTGGCTAATGTGCCACCTGCGGTCGGAAGCGGGCAAAAGGGATGGCTGGACGAGTCCTGGCCTCGAAACTCCTGGCGTCGAGGTCATGCGGGGCGGTGCCTGCCTTATCGCCTCGCCAGCAGCGCCTCGACTTCCTGCAGCGTCGGCATGGACGGAGCCGTGCCAGGACGGGTCACTGAAATGCCGGCGACGGCGCAGGCGAATCTCACCGCCTCCAGCGGCTCGACGCCCTTCGCCAGGGCCGCGGCGAGGCCGCCGTTGAAGGCATCGCCGGCGCCCGTCGTTTCCACCACTGGACCGGCATTGACGGCGCCGACATGGTCGGAGCGGCTCTTCGTGTGCAGCAGCGCGCCCTTCTCACCCAGCGTGATGATGATTGAACCGACACCCTTGGCCAGAAGACTGTCGGCGGCGTGGCGGGCATCGTCGATGGACGACACCTTGATGCCGGTCAGTTCCTCGGCCTCGGTCTCGTTGGGCGTGAGATAATCGCAAAGCGTGTAGATGCGGTCGGGCAGCCTGGCCGCCGGGGCCGGGTTGAGGATGGTCGTCACCCCTGCTCCGCGTGCGATCTCCAGCGCCTTGAGCGCTGCCTCGATCGGCTGTTCGAGCTGGGTGATGAAGACGCCGGCCGAGCGGATCAGGCCGGCATGCGCCTCGATGTCGGCGGGCGAGATGAGCATCGCCGCGCCAGGGCTGACGATAATGGCGTTGTTGCCGCTCGTTTCCTCGATGAAGATATAGGCGGCGCCGGTGTAGCTCTCCGGCGTGTCGATCACCGCCGCCTTCACGCCGGCCGCCTGCCAGGTCTGCTTGGCCATGTCGGCAAAGGCGTCGACGCCGAGCCTTGTCAGGAAGGTGGTGTCGGCGCCCAGTTTGCCGGCCGCGACCGCCTGGTTCGAACCCTTGCCGCCCGGCCCCAGCTTGAACGAGTTGCCGAGGATCGTCTCGCCCATGCGCGGCTGGCGATCGGCGCGGTAGGCGGTGTCGGCGACGAAGACACCGAGGATGACGACAGGCTTCCCGGCCATTGCCCTACTCCGCATCCGGCGGAATGACGCCCTTGCGGAAGGCGAAGCAGCCATAGAAGCGGCGCTCGCCGGTCTGGATGACGCAATAGGCCTTCTTGGCGCGCTCGTAGAAGGCGTAGCGCTCGATCGAGATCATCGGCCAGGCCTTGCCCTCGGCCTTGTCGATCTCCTTTTGCACCTCCTGCTGCACGGGCGGGATCTCGTCGGGCTTGCCGACGATCTCCATGCGGGCGGCCGCGTCGTCGACGAAACCGTCCAGCGGATAGAGCGACAGCACCGCCTTCACCACCTCGGCCGCCGGCGCGTCGATGCGCAGCAGGAAGCCGAGCTCCGTCTGGCGGGCGACCGAATCGGCCGGGAAATTGGTGTCGCAAATGATCAGGTCGTCGCCGTGGCCCATCGCCCGCAGCGCCTGGAGCACGTCGGCATTGAGCAGCGGATTGATCCCTTTGAGCATGGTGGTCCTCGCGAAAAATCTGTTGGGAAATCAGAGCCGGTTGCCGGTCTCTGCGTCGAAGAGGTGAAGTTGCTCGAGCCGCGGCCTGAGATGCAGCGTGTCGCCCGGCTTGAAGTCATGGCGCTCGCGAAACAGCGCCACCATCTCGCCTTCGCCGAAGCGCACGAAGACCAGGGTTTCGGAACCGGTCGGTTCGACCACGGAAATCCTGGCGGCGACGCCGTCGGGATGGATTTCGAGATGTTCGGGCCGCACGCCATAGACGACGTTTTGGCCATCCTTGGCTGCGCTACCGGCAGGAAGCGGAAACGCGGTGCCGGATATGTCGACAACGGGCTTGTCGCCCTTGCGCACGACGCCCTTCAGAAGGTTCATGGCGGGCGAGCCGATGAAGCCGGCGACGAAGAGATTTGCCGGCCGGTCGAACAGCTCCAGCGGCGCGCCGACCTGCTCGATGCGGCCATCGCGCATCACCACGATCTTGTCGGCCATGGTCATGGCCTCGATCTGGTCGTGCGTGACATAGATGGTGGTGGTCTTCAGCCGCTGGTGCAGTTCCTTGATCTCGGTGCGCATCTGCACGCGCAGCTTGGCGTCGAGGTTGGAGAGTGGCTCGTCGAACAGGAACACCTGCGGATTGCGCACGATGGCGCGGCCCATGGCGACGCGCTGGCGCTGACCGCCGGAAAGCTGGCGCGGATAGCGCTTGAGATAGGGCGCGAGGTCAAGGATGTCGGCGGCGCGCTTGACCCGCTCGGCGACCACCGCCGGATCCGTCTTGCGCAGCTTCAGCGCGAACGCCATGTTCTGCTCCACCGTCTTGTGCGGATAGAGCGCGTAATTCTGGAACACCATGGCGATGTCGCGCTTGGCGGGCGGCAGGTTGTTGACGACGCGCTCGCCGATCGCGATCGTGCCGCCCGACACGGTTTCCAGCCCGGCCACCATCCTCAACAGCGTGGACTTGCCGCAGCCCGAAGGCCCGACCAGCACGACGAACTGGCCGTCGGCGATATCGACGCTGACATCGTGCAGGACCTTGACGGGTCCAAACGCCTTGGCCACATTGGTGATCGCGACTTGAGCCATTATCTCCCCTATCGTTTTCGGTGAAGCTAGCCATTGCCAACGGCAAGGGCAAGTCAGTATCTTATAGATAAAAAGCCAATCTTGTTGACAAGGTAATCGATTACGCGAATAGTGGCGAGTGCCAATCCGACAGCCGGTCCTTTACCCGGAAATTCGGAACTCCAGGCGACGCAGGGTGGGGTCCCACGTCCCCGTATGATATAGGAGAACTGCAGACGTTTCGGCGTCCGAGAGATTGGCAATTCCAATTCACGGCTTTGTTCTGGGAGGAATGTAGATGAAAGTCGGTCTTTACGAACAACTGGTCCGCGCGGGAGCCACCCGGCGTGATCTTCTCAAGGGCGCGGCCAGCATGGCCGCGATCGCCGCGGCTTCAGGCGCCGGCCTCGGCGCGCTGACCCGGCCGGCCGCCGCAGCCGACGATCTGCGCTCGAAAATCCTGCAGATCCCCGGCGTCGGCAAGGGCCAGCCGACCGATGCCGATTTCCAGAAGGTCGGCGAGCTCTGCCTCGAAGCGACCAAGGCCAATGTCAAGGAAGGCGAGTTCGCCGGCGTCGAGCTCACCTTCATGGGCCTCAACAACCAGAACCTGCACAATGTGCTGTTCCGCGGCTTCCTGAAGCCGTGGGAGGCCTATACGGGCGCCAAGATCAGCTGGATCGACCTTGCGCAGGCCGATTACAACGCCCGCCTGCAGCAGTCGATCGCCACCGGCACCGTCGACTTCGACATCATCGAGATGGGTGCGCCCTTCGAAGGCGATGTCTGCGGCAAGGGCCTCACCTCCGAAATGCCGGACTGGGTTAAGAAGCAGATCGATTTCGACGACCTGGTCAACTATCTGAAGCCGCCGGTCGGCACCTGGAACGGCAAGCAGTATCGCGTCACCATCGACGGCGACGCGCACAACTTCAACTACCGCACCGACGTGTTCGCCGATGCCGATCTCGCCAAGGCGTGGAAGGAGAGCGGGGCGACGACCGAATGGGGCGTGCCGAAGACCTGGCAGGAAGTGCAGGCCGTCACCAAGTTCCTCAAGGGCAAGCAGTTCAAGGGCCAGGACGTCTATGGCTATCTCGACGCGCCCAAGCCCTGGGGCGGTTTCGGCTTCTACTTCCTCGGCAGTCGCGCCAGCGCCTATGCCAAGCATCCCGACGACAAGGCCTGGCTGTTCGATGCCGACACGATGAAGCCGCGCATCAACAACCCGGCATGGGTGCGGGCGATCCAGGACGTCATCGACGCCCTGCCCTCCGAGCCGCCAGACCAGATCAACGCCGATCCGAACACGACCGGCTTCCAGCAGTTCCTGGCCGGCACCGGCTCGATGATCCCCTGGTGGGGCGACATCGGCTCCAACGTCAAGACCAATGACTCGTCGGTCATCGGCGACGTCACCGGCTTCTCGATCCTGCCGGGCTCGGACGACGTCTACAATTCGAAGACCGGCCAGTGGGACAAGCTCGCCAGCGGCCCGAACTATTCGCCGAACTGCGCCTATCTCGGCTGGGGCGTCTATGTCATGGCCCGCGTCGACAGCGACGCGAAGAAGCAGAAGGCGGCCTGGTCGGCGGCGGCCCATCTCGGCGGCAAGGACCTGTCGCTCTGGTGCGCAGCCTATCCGTCGGGCTTCCAGCCCTACCGGAACAGCCATTTCAACATTCCGGAATGGGTGGCCGCCGGCTACGACGAGGCGTTCATCACCTCGTATCTCAAGTCGGAAGCCGACAGCTACAACCATCCGAACGCGGCGATCGAGCCGCGCATCCCCGGCATCTTCCAGTACTACAGCGCAGCCGAGGACATCCTGGCCAACACCTTCGCCGGCAAGATGAAGGCGCAGGAAGGCGCCGACGCCATCGCCGCCGCCTGGGAGAAGCTCACCGACCAGATCGGCCGCGAAAACCAGATCAAGCTCTACAAAGCCTCGCTCGGCGTGTAGCCTGATCGTATAATGAACCGGGGTCCGGCGACGCACAGCCGCCGGACCCTGTTTTGACCGGCAGGACTGGTCGCAAGCTTTTGTATCGACGGACGGGACGCGTGGCTGACCAGACTTTGCCAACCAATGCATGGCCGGCAAACGGCGTACCAGCCGATCTGATCGCACCCGGCCGCAAGCGGCTCGGTTTCGCCCTGATGGCCACGGCGACGCTTGGCCTGCTCGCCGTCATCGCGCTGCAGATCCTCTACAAGACTGAAGTCACCACGCTCGGCTTCGATACCTGGCGGCCGATCATCTATGCCTATGTGCTGTGGGGCGTGGCGCTGGGCGCTGGCCAGGTGCTGACGCGCGGCGAGGACGGCCAGCGCGCGCTGTTCCTGTTGCCGGCGCTGCTCTTCACCATCGCCATGGTGGTCTTCCCGACGCTGTTCGGCTTCTACATCGCCCTGACGGACTGGAACCTCAGTTCCTTCTCGGGCCGCAAATTCAACGGGCTCGACAATTTCTGGCAGATGCTGGCCGACCCGTACTACCGCAACGCGCTGTTCAACATGGTGCTCTATGTGCTCGCGGTGTTGGTCGAATATGTCATCGCCTTTGGGCTGGCGCTGCTGCTCAACGCGCAGATCCGCGCCCGCAAATTCTTCCGCGTCGTCTTCCTGATGCCGCTGATGCTGTCGCCAGTCGCGGTGTCATGGATGATCGGCAAGTCGCTGATGGAATATCGCTTCGGCCCGGCGGCGACGCTGGCGCGCACGCTCGGCTGGGACAATCCCGCCTTCTTCTCCAACCCGATCACCGCCCGCATCTCGATCATGGTGCTGGATGCCTGGACCTTCATCCCGTTCATGATGATCATGCTGCTCGCCGGCCTGCAGGCGATGTCGCGCGAGGTTCTGGAGGCGGCGCGCGTCGATGGCGCCACCGCCTGGCAGACCTTCTGGCAGGTCACCTTCCCGCTGATGCTGCCGGTGTCGGTGACGGCGGTGATCCTGCGCATCATCTTCAAGCTGAAGCTGGCCGACATCATCATCACGGTGACTTCGGGCGGCCCGGGCGGCGCCACGGATTCGGTATCGAGCTTCATCTACCGCGAATATCGCGACCGCTCGAATGTCGGCTACGGCACGATGCTGGCCATGGCCTATCTCATCATCATCATCGTGTTCGTGACCTGGCTGCTGAAATTCGCCAGCCGCTTCGTGCGCAATGTCAACTGAGCGGCCGGGAACATGAGCGTCCAGACCACCGACTATTCCGTCTCCGAAATCGGCTCGCCGGCGAGCTTCCTCACCAGCCGCGTCTTCATTTATGGCGCGCTGGTGTTCTGGTCCTTCATCTGCCTGTTCCCGATCTACTGGACGATAACGACGTCGTTCAAATCGGCGGTCGACGTCACCCAGGGCCATCTGATCCCGTTCGTCGACTTCCAGCCGGACTGGAAGGGCTGGCGCTCGCTCGGCCTGTCGCCCGACTCGATCTTCCAGACGTCCACCGTGCGCGACGAGTTCTTCAAGCGCTTCATGAACTCGATCATCGCCTCGGTCGGCGCGTCGAGCCTCGCCATCATCATCGGCAGCCTCGCCGCCTACGGACTGACCCGCTACCGCTACCACTTCGCCTGGTTCAAGAACGAGGACATCTCCTTCTTCTTCCTGTCGCAGCTGATCCTGCCGCCGGTCGTGCTGGCGCTGCCCTTCCTAGTGCTCTACCGCGAGGTCGGCCTGCTCGACACGCGCATCGGGCTGATCCTGCTCTACACGCTGATGGTGCTGCCGATCGTCATCTGGATCATGCGCGACCAGTTCAATTCGATCCCGGTCGAGCTCGAGGAAGCAGCGCTCGTCGACGGCCTGTCGATCTGGGGCGCCTTCTTCCGCATCGTCATGCCGATCGCGCTGCCTGGCATGGTCGCCGCCTTCATCCTGGCCATGGTGCTGTGCTGGAACGAGTATTTCTTCGCAGCGCTTTTGACCTCGACCGACGCCAAGACCATTCCCGTCATGGTGGCGAGCCAGACCGGATCGCAAGGCATCAACTGGTGGTCGATGGCGGCCCTTGCCACCGCCGCCATCACGCCGCTTGCCGTCATCGGCATCCTCCTGGAACGCTACCTGATCATGGGCATGACGGCAGGCGCGGTGAAGTAGCGCTTCAGCCCGCCGCCTTCCCCAGGAAGACGGACCTTATCCGGTCGCGAAACATCTCGGCAGTTGCGACCTTGCCGAAATCGCGCGTCTCAAAACGCTCGCCCTTCAACGTCGTCAGGATGACCGAGAAAGTCGGTCCGCCGCTGTCCCATTCGATGGTGCGCGGGGTGAGATCGGCGACGTCATCCGGGCCGAGACGATACCGGCGCATGAAGAACGGATTGCGCGTCACGATGGAGATGCGAGCGGGGCTGACGATCCAGCGCACTGCCGGGCTGAAGAGCGCGGCGAGCACAAGCGGGATGCCGACGGCATAGGCGCCGAGGATGATGAACAGAAAAAAGGGGCTGGCGACGTTCGGCGGCCAGACGCCGCGATAGAGCTCCCATGTCGGAACGACGATGCAGAACAGGCCGGCAAGGCCAAGGAACAGGCGCTTGGCGACGTGCATCGGAACGTCGTGCCGCAACCGTCCATCGCTGCCGATCTCTTCCATTCCAGTCCTCTACCCCGGTGATGATGGCGGCGGATGGTGAAAATAGCCGTAACGATCCAGGAGGCTCCGCTGGTGATCGAGGCCTGGCGCGACGGGCCGCGTCAGGCCGACAGGATGGCGCGCAGATGATCGAGGATCATGGCGACGCCCTTTCTGCCCAGCTCGGCCGAGGCCTCGGGCGCGCTGGCCGTGTACCAGCCGGTATTGTCGGCGAAATGGCCGGCATCGACCGCTTCGGGGCAGAGCGCCAGCATCAGCGAGGTCTCGCCTATGCCGGCATGGTCGAACGGATACTGGCCGTTGATGGCGGCGGGCATCAGCGGATGCACCTGGACCCAATTGAAAAAGTTCTCGCCCTTGGCGTGGCCTGCATAGTAGTCGGCCATCGCCTCGGAGCCCCACCAGCCCTCGCCGCGCTCCTTTTCCAGGAAGCGGAAGATCGCTTGCCTGCCGGCCGTCTTGAAGGCGAGATCGGTCGGCATGCCGGCGATGAAATTCTCGGTCTGGTGATGAATGATGGCGTGGATGTTGCGAAAGCCGATGCGCAGCAGGCCGTAGAACAGCTCCTCGGCGAACGGCGCCAGTTGGTTGCCGCCGACATGCACCGAGCCGCTGCCCTCCGGCGGCGCTACCACATAGCTCGCCGCGCCGTAGTAGAAGGCGGGCAGCATGACGATGTCGGCCTCCTGCTCGAACAATTCCAGCGTCTTGACGACGGCCAGCGTGTCCATGCCGACTGCCATGTGCTCGCCATGGTATTCGAGCACGCCAAGCGGGAGGACGACCGGCCAGTTCTCCTTGATCGCCTTGCGGATCTGATGCGGGAGCATCAATTCGTAGCGCATGCCCCTACTCCATATTCGTGTGGCGGGCGCGCATGGCCTCGGGCGAGCCGCCGGTCGATGCCTTGAGCTTCAGCACCATCACTTCGAAGAGCAGGAACAGCGCGCCCTCGAACACCGAGCCCATCGGCAGCACTGAGGTTTTCGCCGCGCCCTGGTCGCTCGCCATGGTCTGGGCCGGGATCAACAAGGTGAAGTCGGCGAGCCTGACCGCGCTGCTTGCGCCTTCGGCGGTGAGCAGCAGCACCTTTGCGCCCGCATCCCGGGCAACCTGCATCAGGGTCAGCACCGTGGTGGTCTCGCCCGGTCCGGAGCTGACCAGGAAGACATCGCCCTCGCCCAGCGGCGGCGTCGTCATGTCGCCTACCACCGACACCTGCAGACCGAGATGATAAAGCCGCATGGCGAAACCCTTGACCTGCAGCGCCTCGCGGCCGCAGCCATAGACGGCGATTTTTCCAGCGCCGGCGAGCATCTCGCAGGCCGCGTCGATGCGCGCCTCGTCTACCCTTGCCAGCACGCCGCCGAGCTCGTTCAGCGCGATCGCGAACAGATCCGTGCCGGCGCCGGTCATGAGCGTTTCATCCTTGTCCGCGTCTCGAAAGGCAGTGACGATCCTTGCTTCACGTATTCCCCGAACGGCTTGTTTTTGTTCATGCTATCACCGCGAAAATGCGTGTCCAACGGCCCTCACTGCTTTTGCTGGGCCACGGGCGTGATAGTCTCATGTCAGACAAATCAACCCCGGGAAAATTCCAGAACATGAAGACACGGCATTTCGACCGCATCGGCAATGGCGGCATCGACTTCACCGAGCTCGGCTTCGGCACGGCGCCGCTCGGCAACCTCTACCGCGCCGTCTCCGACGAGGACGCCCATGCCACGCTGGAGGCGGCCTGGAACACCGGCTGCCGCTACTTCGACACCGCGCCGCTCTATGGTCTCGGTCTGTCGGAAACCCGGCTCAACCCGTTCCTGCGCTCGAAGAAGCGCGACGACTATGTACTGTCGAGCAAGGTCGGGCGCCTGATGCGCGCCTGTCCGCCCGACCAGCGCACCGGCATCGGCAAGTTCTTCGACACGCCGTCGCGCCAGGAGGTCTACGATTACAGCTATGACGGCGTCATGCGCTCCTTCGAGGCTTCGCTGGAACGCCTCGGCGTCGACCGCATCGACATCCTGTTCGTCCACGACGTCGATATCTTCACCCACGGCAGCAAGGAGGCTTCCGACCGGCGTATCGAGGAGTTCATGTCCTCGGGCTATTACGGACTGCTTTCGCTGCGCGACCAGGGCGTGATCAAGGCGTTCGGCGGCGGCATCAATGAATGGCAGGTCTGTGAGACGCTGGCCGAGCGCGGCGACTTCGACCTCTTCCTGCTGGCCGGGCGCTACACGCTGCTGGAGCAGGAGGCTTTGCGATCCTTCCTGCCGCTTTGCCAGAAGCGCGGCATCGGCATCGTGCTCGGAGGCCCCTACAATTCCGGCATCCTGGCGACGGGACCCAAGCCCGGCGCCTTCTACAACTATTCCGAGGCGCCGAAGGATGTGCTCGATCGCGTCGCGCGCATCGAGGCGGTCTGCACGCGCCATGGCGTACGGCTGATCGAGGCGGCGCTGCAGTTTCCGCTGCAACACCCTTCGGTGGTGTCGGTGATCCCTGGCGGCCAGCGGCCGGCCGAGGTCGAAAGCAACCGTGCGCTGCTCGACGCCAAACTGCCCGCCGCTCTCTGGGCCGATCTGAAGCAGGAAGGGCTGATGCGCGCGGACGCACCAACGGGCTGATCCTGCCAGCGCCCGTGCGTCCACAGATGGGCAAAAGAAAAGCCGGGCAAGCCCGGCTTTTCTGATCTTGGATGAAAAAGGTCTTAGTTGACCGCGTCCTTGAGGCCCTTGCCGGCCGAAAACTTCGGCACGGTGCGCGCCGGAATCTTCACTTCGGCGCCGGTCTGCGGGTTGCGCCCGGTCGAAGCAGCGCGTTTTGACACGGTGAAATTTCCGAAGCCCACAAGCCGGACATCGCCGCCCTTCTTCAGTTCGCCAGTGATCACGGAAAACACCGCATCGACGGCTGACTGCGCGTCACCCTTCGAAATGCTCGCGGCATCGGCGACAGCGGACACCAGTTCGTTCTTGTTCATCAAAATTCCCTTCCATGAGAAAACCGGAACATTCGACTCATCCGGCAGGAAACGGACTTTAGAAAGAAGCGTTCCGGCAACCAAGTCGAAAAAGCTGGAAAAGGTCGAAAAAAGCCCGGAATTCCGGGGTTTTTCACATGAAAAAGCCGGGCGAGAGGCCCGGCTTTCGTTTTGTGCATCGCAACTTTAGCTAAAACTAATGCGCGAGCGACTTTCCGGCATCGTCAGCGGTGTCGGCGGCCGCCGGGGTGTTGACCGGTTCGACCCACTCGATCGGCTCCGGCATGCGCACCAGCGCATGACGCAGCACCTCGCCAACGCGCGAGACCGGGATGATCTCCATGCCGTTCTTCACGTTGTCCGGAATCTCCGCCAAATCCTTGGCGTTATCTTCCGGGATCAGCACCTTCTTGATGCCGCCACGCAATGCGGCAAGCAGCTTCTCCTTGAGGCCGCCGATCGGCAGCACCCTGCCGCGCAGCGTGATCTCGCCGGTCATCGCGACATCGGCCTTGATCGGAATGCCGGTGAGCACCGAGATGATCGCGGTGGCCATCGCCACGCCGGCCGAGGGGCCGTCCTTCGGGGTTGCCCCCTCCGGCACGTGGACGTGGATGTCACGCTTGTCGAACAGCGGCGGCTCGATGCCGAAATCGATGGCGCGCGAGCGGACATAGGAGGCCGCCGCCGAAATCGATTCCTTCATCACGTCGCGCAGATTGCCGGTCACCGTCATGCGGCCCTTGCCGGGCATCATGACGCCTTCGACCGTCAGCAGCTCGCCGCCGACTTCCGTCCAGGCAAGACCGGTGACGACACCGACCTGATCGTCCGCCTCGACCTGGCCGAAGCGGTAGCGCGGCACACCGAGATAGTCGGCGAGATTGTCAGCCGTGATGGTGACCGACTTCTTCTTCGTCTTCAGGATCTCGGTCACGGCCTTGCGCCCGAGCTTCATCAGCTCGCGCTCCAGGCTGCGCACGCCGGCTTCCCGGGTGTAGGTCTGGATGATGCCGCGGATCGCGTCCTCGCCGACGGAGAATTCCTTCGGCTGCAGCGCGTGGTCGCGGATCACCTTCGGCATCAGGTGCCGCTTGGCGATCTCGATCTTCTCGTCCTCGGTGTAGCCGGCGATACGGATGATCTCCATGCGATCCATGAGGGGCGCAGGGATGTTCAGCGTGTTCGCCGTCGTCACGAACATCACGCTCGACAGGTCGTACTCGACCTCGAGGTAATGGTCCATGAACGTCGAGTTCTGCTCGGGATCGAGCACCTCGAGCAGGGCCGATGACGGGTCGCCACGGAAGTCCTGGCCCATCTTGTCGATCTCGTCGAGCAGGAAGAGCGGGTTGGACTTCTTGGCCTTCTTCATCGACTGGATGACCTTGCCGGGCATCGAGCCGATATAGGTGCGCCGGTGGCCACGGATCTCGGCCTCGTCGCGCACACCGCCAAGCGCCATGCGGATGAACTCGCGGCCGGTCGCCTTGGCGATCGACTTGCCGAGCGAGGTCTTGCCGACGCCGGGAGGACCGACGAGGCACAGGATCGGGCCCTTGATCTTCTTCTGGCGGCTCTGCACGGCGAGATACTCGACGATGCGGTCCTTGACCTTGTCAAGGCCGAAATGGTCGGTGTCGAGCACGTTCTGCGCGAAGGCCAGATCATGCTTGACCTTGGAGTTCTTGCCCCACGGGATCGACAGGATCCAGTCGAGATAGTTGCGCACGACGGTCGATTCCGCCGACATGGGCGACATCGTCCGCAGCTTCTTCAGCTCGGCTTCCGCCTTCTCGCGGGCCTCCTTGGAGAGCTTGGTCTTCTTGATGCGCGCCTCGATCTCGGCGGCTTCGTCGCGGCCGTCCTCGCCCTCGCCGAGCTCCTTCTGGATCGCCTTCATCTGCTCGTTGAGGTAGTACTCGCGCTGGGTCTTCTCCATCTGGCGCTTGACGCGCGAGCGGATGCGCTTCTCCACCTGCAGGACGGAGATTTCGGCTTCCATGAAGCCCATCGCCTTTTCCAGCCGCTCCTTGACGGAAAGCGTGGCCAGCATCTCCTGCTTCTCGGGGATCTTGATGGCGAGGTGCGAGGCAACCGTGTCGGCGAGCTTGGAATAGTCGTCGATCTGGCTGGCGGCGCCCACCACTTCGGGCGAGATCTTCTTGTTCAGCTTGACGTAGTTCTCGAAGTCGGTGACGACCGAGCGGGCAAGCGCCTCGATCTCGACCTCCTCCTCTTCCGGCTCGACCAGCGCCGATGCGCGGGCCTCATGGAAGTCGGGACGATCGGTGAACGAAACGATCTTCGCGCGCGAGGCGCCTTCGACCAGCACCTTCACGGTACCGTCGGGAAGCTTCAGCAATTGCAGCACATTGGCGAGCGTGCCGATGTCGTAGATCGCATCGGGCTCGGGATCGTCGTCGGCTGCGTTCATCTGGGTCGCAAGCAGGATCTGCTTTTCCTGACCCATTACCTCTTCCAGCGCCTTGATCGACTTTTCGCGCCCGACAAAGAGCGGAACGATCATGTGTGGAAACACAACGATGTCGCGCAGCGGGAGGACTGCGAAGACGCCGTCGCTGGGAGCCCTGGATGTTTTGGCCATTGTCCAACCTTTCATGTCGCGGCCGCTAATTGAGCCAACCGCGAATCTTATATTAACGACCGAGGATCGTTCCGCCTACCACCGTTTGTGACGGGAGTTTTACAGCACAGAATTCGGCACCACGGCCTTCTGCTGTTAGTTGGATGTGTAAGCGGCAAAGATCAAGGGCAAACACGGTCCGTTCATCCTACTCTATCGGCCAGGCGAGGCGCCCTTTCAGCAAAACGGCGCCTTGCGGCGCCGTTTCAAGAGAATTCCAATGCCGGACCCCGATCAGGCGCTGACGGAGCCCTTCTTTTCCTTCTGCTCGGAATAGATGTAGAGCGGCCGGGCGTTGCCGGAAACCACCTCTTCCGAAATCACCACCTCGCGCACGCCTTCCAGCGCCGGCAGCTCGAACATGGTGTCGAGCAGGATCGCTTCCATGATCGAACGCAGGCCGCGCGCGCCGGTCTTGCGCTCGATGGCGCGCTTGGCGATCGCCGACAGCGCGTTCTCGTGGAAGGTCAGGTCGACATTCTCCATCTCGAACAGCCGCTGGTACTGCTTGACCAGCGCATTCTTCGGCTCGGTCAGGATCTGGATCAGCGCCGGCTCGTCGAGATCCTCCAGCGTCGCCAGAACGGGCAGACGGCCGACGAATTCGGGGATCAGGCCGAACTTCAGCAGATCCTCGGGCTCGACCTGGCGGAAGATGTCGCCGGTGCGGCGGTCCTCGGGCGATGCGACCGTGGCGCCGAAGCCGATCGAGGTCTTGCGGCCACGATCCGAGATGATCTTGTCCAGCCCGGCGAAGGCGCCGCCACAGATGAACAGGATGTTGGCGGTGTCGACCTGCAGGAACTCCTGCTGCGGGTGCTTCCTGCCGCCCTGCGGCGGCACGGAGGCGACCGTGCCTTCCATGATCTTCAGGAGCGCCTGCTGCACGCCCTCGCCCGACACGTCACGGGTGATCGAGGGATTGTCCGACTTGCGCGAGATCTTGTCGATCTCGTCTATGTAGACGATGCCTCGCTGGGCGCGCTCGACATTGTAGTCGGCCGACTGCAGCAGCTTCAGGATGATGTTCTCGACATCCTCGCCGACATAACCGGCCTCGGTCAGCGTCGTGGCGTCGGCCATGGTGAAGGGCACGTCGATGATGCGGGCCAGCGTCTGGGCAAGCAGCGTCTTGCCGCAGCCGGTCGGGCCGATCAAAAGGATGTTGGACTTTGCCAGCTCGACGTCGTTGTTCTTGCCAGCGTGAGCGAGGCGCTTGTAATGGTTGTGGACGGCCACCGACAGCACGCGCTTGGCGTAGGGCTGGCCGATGACGTAGTCGTCGAGGACCTTGAGGATCTCCTGCGGGGTCGGCACACCCTCGCGCGACTTCACCATCGAGGTCTTGTTCTCCTCGCGGATGATGTCCATGCAGAGCTCGACGCATTCGTCGCAGATGAAGACCGTCGGACCGGCAATCAGCTTACGCACTTCATGCTGGCTCTTGCCGCAAAACGAGCAATAGAGCGTGTTCTTTGAATCACCGCCGTTGTTGCCGACCTTGCTCATTTTCCTGTCCTTTCACCGCCCGCCCACCGATGGTCTGGCCAAGGGCGTCTCATCAATCTATCGCGAGAATGCGCCACCGCCAGTGTCCCAGCTCACACAGCGTATTCCGTACGAAACACAAATCAGAAGACGCGGCAACGATTCGCAGCAACCCCACACAAAGCTAAGCCGTCGAAAATCAACATAGCCTTAACGTAGGCAATCCCACCCGTCGAGGGAACAGCCAATTGTGGCCGAAATGCCGCAAACTGCGCCAAAAGCGCGTTTTGCCGCCATCCAGCTGCCAACTGCGACCTAAGCGGCAACGCCTTCGGCCGGCTCGCGCGACGAAATGACCTTGTCGATCAGACCAAAGTCCTTAGCCTCGTCGGCGGTCATGAAATGGTCGCGGTCGAGCGTCTTTTCGATCTCATCATAGCTCTTGCCGGTATGCTTGACATAGACCTCGTTGAGGCGGCGCTTCAGCTTGATGATGTCCTGCGCATGACGTTCGATGTCCGAAGCCTGACCCTGGAAGCCGCCGGACGGCTGGTGGACCATGATGCGGGCATTCGGGGTGGCGAAGCGCATGTCCTTGTGGCCGGCGCAAAGCAGCAGCGAACCCATCGAGGCGGCCTGGCCGATACAGAGCGTCGACACGGCCGGCTTGATGAACTGCATCGTGTCGTAGATCGCCATGCCCGAGGTGACGACGCCGCCCGGCGAATTAATGTAGAGGTTGATTTCCTTCTTCGGGTTCTCGGCCTCGAGGAACAAAAGCTGTGCACAAACCAGCGTCGCCATGCCGTCCTCGACCGGACCGGTGATGAAGATGATGCGCTCTTTCAGCAGGCGCGAGAAAATGTCGTAGGCCCGCTCGCCGCGATTGGTCTGTTCGACCACCATCGGAACGAGGTTCATGTAGGTTTCGACGGGGTTCTTCATGGACTATCCCTTTTTGGAGATGGGATTCCGGCGCCGGGGAATTATGAGCAATCGGGCAGAATCGGTTCTGGATCGTTAGGGTGTAAATAGGATGCCGGCTCACCCTAGCGCAAGGCCGCCCCTCCTAGCCATCTGGTTAAGCCGAATCAAGCGCTACCAACCGACGAAAAGCGCGAGCGAAGCGTCTTTCGACGAACTGCCCGCCTGGCGGCGCACTGAAAGTAGCACTTTCTTAACCGCGCCCCTTAACGACGAGCCGCAAAACCGCTTTCCGGGAACGGAGCTTCCGCTACAACTTCGGCGTTGAACTGGCGTTCTTTCATGGGGGAATGTCATGATCCGCAAAAGCCCCGCATCCCTGGCCGTGGCTGGCCTGGCAATCCTCGCCACGGTATCTGAAACGGCTGCCGGCGGCCGCGCGCTCGAATGCTACGAGCCGATCCACAGGCCAGCGGTCTACGATACCGTCTATGAGGACGTGATGGTCAGCCCCGGCGGGCAGCTCGTCGACTACGACCCGCCGATCTACGGCACCCACGAGAGCGTCGAGCAGATTGCGCCGGCCCGCGTCACTTACGAGGTGGTGCCGGCCATCACGCGCACCGTCTACCACACGGTCAAGGTGGACGATGGCGGCTATGCCTGGGAATGGCGCGTCATCCATGGCCGCAAGGTGCTGTGCAAGGTTTGGCGCAATGCCCGCTACGCGCGGGTCGCCGAAACGGTGGTCGTCGAGCCCGAGAGCACGCGGCGCGTGGTCCTCCCGGCCGAATATGAAAGCGTCGCTCGGGAGGTGCTGGTGCGGCCAGAGCGGCGGCATATCACCGAGATTGCGCCCTCATACCAAAGGGTGGCGCGCCGGGTGCTGATCAGGGAAGGGTCGACGCACTGGCGGCGCGTGCATATCGCGCGGCATTGCCCGGATTAGGCCACCTCCGCCCGCAACCACTTTTTGAGACGAGCGACATCGCCGTCGCCTACGGCCGCGGCGACACGCCTGCCGACAGCCGCGCCGAACTTGTAGCCATGGCCGGAACAGGCCGAGACAACCAGGCACTTGTCCCTCTCATGCGCCAGGAATTTCTCGTCGGCGGTGAAGGTGTAGGCGCAGGTGACCACCTCGGTCACCTTGTATTCCGTGATGCGCGCTATCGGCGGCGCAAACAGGTTGCGGATCACCTCGCCTTCGCCCGGCACCGGCGTTCGGTTCCAGTCGGCGTCGCTGGTCGGCACCTTGTGCAGGCCGGAGCCGAATTTCATGCCGGTGCCGCGCGTCAGCGGGATCATGTAGCCGTCGGTGACGCCGCCGACATCGAGGATGACTGGCGCCGTTTCCCACGCGGCTCTTAGGTCCGCTGGCGGTTCGACATAGGCAAGCGCGGTGCGGTAGGTCTTCAATTCACCGCCCAGCTCCGGGAACAGCTTCAACACCCAGGCGCCGGCGGTCACGACGATCCGATCGGCCTGCATGGTCTCGCCGCCGGCAAGCGTGATCCGGCCCGCCCCGGTATCGACTTTCACCACCTTCGAGTTCTCATAGACATTGGCGCCGTTGGCGCGCAGCCATGCGGCGAGGCCGGAGGCGATCCTGCGGCAGTGGAGAGCTCCGCCTTCGGTCGAGAAATAGGCATAGCGGAACGTGTCGGGTTCGAGGAAAGGCCAGCGCTCGACTGCCGCGGTCGGGTCGAGCAATTCGAAAGGAAAGTTGCCCTCCTCCAGGCCCTCGCGGTATTCCTCGGCCTCGTCGCCAGGCTCGCGCGAGATGCAGAGGAAGCCTCTTGCGTCGAGGTGGTTCTCGCCGAGATCGGCCCACATCTCGTCCCAGGCGTCATACGCCTCCGTGATCAGCCTGCCATAGCCGGTGCCGGCCCGGTACGCGCGACGGATGATGCGGTGATGGTCGCCCGACGCAGCCAGCGGATTGGGGATCGGCCCCTGCTCGACGATGGAAACGCTGTGTCCGGCCTTGACCAGCGACCATGCCGTCGAAAGCCCGGCAATGCCCGCGCCGACCACGATAACATTCATCGAAACCATCCTTCCGCAGCCATTCCCGCTGGCTCAATGCATTGCCTCGCCGGGCGCAAGATACGGTCTGGCACCCGGCTGGCAAGGCGCGCTAATGATCAATCATGATGCCAGACTATCTTGCCTTCGATCCCGCCAGCCGCCGCCTGCGGCTCGACCCGCACGAACCGGCCTTCTTCCTGAACCCGTACGAGGCCTATGCCTGCCTGCATGGCGCGGCGAATGCCTTCTTCTGGGAGGACTATGGCTTCTGGTGCTTTGGCGGCTTCGACGACGTCAACCGGCTGTTGCGCGATCGCCGCTTCGGCCGCCAGAACCCGGCCGGGATTCCCGACAGCCGCGGCGTCGGTCAGGACCGCTCGCATCTCGCCGCCTTCGACGGCATCGAGGCCAATTCGATGCTGGAGCTCGAGCCGCCGGTGCACACCAGGTTGAGGACGCTGGTCAACCGCGCCTTCGTCTCGCGCCAGGTCGAGCGGCTGCGGCCGCGCGTCGAGGCGCTGGCCAACGAGCTGATCGACCGCTTCGAGCCCGGCGGGGTCGACCTTTTGCCGGCCTTCGCCTCGCCATTGCCGATCACCATCATCGCCGAAATGCTCGGCGTGCCGGTGGCGATGGCGCCGCAATTGCTCGATTGGTCGCACCAGATCGTCGCCATGTACATGCATGGCCGCACGCGTGAGACCGAGGAGACGGCCAACCGCGCCGCGCGCGATTTCTCCGATTTCCTGCGCGGCTATGTCGCCGAACGGCGAAAGCGGCCGGGCGACGATCTCCTGTCGCTGCTGATTTCGGCGCAGGAGGACGGCCAGAAACTGTCCGAGGACGAGCTTGTCTCCTCGGCCGTCCTTTTGCTCAATGCCGGCCACGAGGCGACCGTCCACCAGACCGGCAATGCAGTGCGCTCGATCCTGGCGCAGGGCGGCGATCCCAGGCGCTTCTTCTCCTCGCCGGAAGCGACCGCGGCCACGGTCGAGGAATGCCTGCGCTTCGACGCGCCGCTGCACATGTTCCTGCGCTATGCCTATGAAGAGATCGAGGTCCAGCCCGGCATCAGGCTCAAGCCCGGCGACAAGATCGCGCTGCTGCTCGGCATGGCCAACCACGACCCGTCTGCTTTCGCCGCCCCGCAGGCCTTCATTCCCGGCCGCGCCGACCAGAAGAACGTTTCGTTCGGCGCCGGCATCCATTTCTGCATCGGCGCGCCGCTGGCACGGCTCGAACTGCAGGTATCGCTGAAGACGCTGTTCGAGCGACTGCCAAAGCTACATCTCGCCGAGGAGCCGCGCTTCCGCGACAGCTATCATTTCCATGGACTGGAGAAGCTCAGGGTAAGTTTCTGACTCGCGATGGGCAGGATGTTCGGACAATGAGGTTCGCCTTCCTGCAGGAGCCTCCCTTCTGCTTCACCGATGCGTCGGGAGCCTTGCACGGCTGTGACGCCGTGCTCGCCGAAAAGGTCTGCCAGACATTGGGGCTGGAAGGCTTTTCGGCCGTCGAGACGGAGTTCGCGGAACTGCTTCCCGGATTGGCCGACGGCCAGTGGGACATGACCACGGGACTTTTCATCTCGGACGAGCGCAAGCAGCTCGTCGACTTCACCCGACCGATCTGGATGCTGTCGGACGGGCTGCTGGTTGCCGAGCACAATCCGCTTGGGTTGGACGGCTACATGGCTCTCGCCCGCGATCCGTCGGCCACGCTCGGAGTCATATCGGGACAGATCCAGCACCAGACGGCCCTGCGGAACGGCGTTCCAGCCGAGCGGATCCGGATCTTCGGCACACAGGCCGAAGCGGCCGAAGCCGTCATCGCCGGGGTGGTGGATGCCTATGCCAGCGTCGCCATGGCGCATCGAGGCTATGTCGCAGGACATCCGGACGCGCCGCTCGCCGTCGTCGATGTCCCTGCCGAAGAAAAGCAGCCTGCGGCCGGCGCCTTTGCTCTGGCCAGGGGCGATTCATCCCTGCGCCAGCGCATCGATTCCTGCCTGGGCAAGCTGCTCGGCGGCCCCTGGCACCGGCAGATGATGGGCGAATACGGATTTTCCGGGAGCGACATCGACCGCTTGCTGTGACCCGGCGAAACCCCATCAGAGCTTGATCACATACTCCTTGCGGGTCGTCTCGATCACTTCCCAGCTGCCCTTGAAGCCCGGCCTCAGCACAAAGCTGTCGCCGGCCTTTACGGTGCGCGCCTCGCCGCCGTCTTCGGCGATGACCGAGACGCCGGACAGGATGTGGCAGAACTCCCATTCGTCATAGACGATGCGCCATTTGCCGGGCGTCGCTTCCCAGATGCCGGCATAAAGGCCGCCGTTCTGCTCCTCGACATTCCAGGTGCGGAACTTCGGATCGCCCGATATCAGGCGATCCGGCGCCGGCGCGCCGGCCTCCGGCTCGACGCTGCCGATAGCGACGGCCAGGAAATGCGGCGCGGCCATCAGACCTTGTCCAGCGCCTGTTCGAGATCGGCGATGATGTCGTTGACATCCTCGATGCCGATTGAAAGCCGGACCGTGTCCGGCCCGGCGCCCGCCTTGATCTTCTGCTCGTCGGAAAGCTGACGGTGCGTGGTCGAGGCCGGGTGGATGACCAGCGACTTGGTGTCGCCGACATTGGCGAGGTGCGAGAACAGCTCCAGCGCCTCGACGAACTTGACGCCCGCCGCATAGCCGCCCTTGAGGCCGAAGGTGAACACGGCGCCGGCGCCCAACGGCGAATACCGCTTTTGCAGCGCGTTGTTCTTGTCGCCGGCCAGGCCGGGATAGGACACCCAGGCAACTTTCGGGTGGTTGGATAGCCAGCCGGCGACGGTAACCGCATTGTCGCAGTGGCGCTGCATCCTGAGCGGCAGGGTTTCAAGCCCGGTCAGGATCAGGAATGCGTTGAAGGGCGAGATCGCCGGGCCGATGTCGCGCAGGCCGAGCACGCGCGCGGCAATGGCGAAGGCGAAATTGCCGAAGGTTTCGTGGAGCACGATGCCGCCATATTCGGGCCGCGGCTCCGACAGCATCGGGTACTTGCCCGACTTCGACCAGTCGAAGGTGCCGCCGTCGACGATGGCGCCGCCGATCGAATTGCCGTGGCCGCCGATGAACTTGGTCAGCGAATGCACGACGATGTCGGCGCCGTGCTCGATCGGCCGCACCAGATAGGGCGAGGCCAGCGTGTTGTCGACGATCAGCGGCAGTCCGTGCTTGCGGGCAATGTCGCCGATCTTCTCGATGTCGACGAAGATACCGCCCGGATTGGCCAGGCTCTCGATGAAGATCGCCTTGGTCCTGTCGTCGATCTGGCTCTCGAAGGTCGCGGGATCATTAGTGTCGGCCCAGCGCACCTCCCAGCCATAATTCTTGAAAGCGTGGCCGAACTGGTTGATCGATCCGCCGTAAAGCCTTGTCGCGGCGACGAAATTGTCGCCGGGCTGCATCAGGTTGTGGAACACCAGGATCTGCGCGGCGTGTCCGGACGCGACGGCGAGCGCCGCCGTTCCGCCTTCAAGCGCGGCGATGCGCTCCTCGAGCACCGCCTGCGTCGGGTTCATGATGCGCGTGTAGATGTTGCCGAAGGCCTTCAGGCCGAACAGCGAGGCGGCATGGTCGGCATCGTCGAAGACGTAGGAGGTGGTCTGATAGATCGGCGTGGCGCGCGCGCCGGTCGCCGGATCGGGCTTGGCGCCGGCATGGACGGCAAGCGTGTTGAAACCGGGCGTACGCGTCATCGAAAACCTCCCTCAGGAACCTGCTCAAGAAATCCCCGGGCATTCTTGGCGAAGGCCGGTCATGAATGCAAAGAAGAAAATGCCTTTCGGAGGGCGATCCGGGACGAAGGCGCGGGAAAATCCGATCCTTCCCGGAACAATTTTGCGCGCCTGCGACCGGTCTATTTCTGCCGTACGCCGAAACTCTGGAATCCCTGGCGCATCAGCGGCTTCTTCGACGAGAGCACGCCCGAGTTGACGCCGGTCCAGCCGATCTCGCCGGAGAGCTTGCCGTATTCGATCTTGGGGCAGCGGTTCATCACCACCTTGATGCCGGCGGCCTCGGCGCGCGCGGCCGCCTCGTCATGGCGCACGCCGAGCTGCATCCAGACGACTTTCGGCAAGGGATCGAGCCGCAGGACCTGATCGAGGATGCCCGGCACCGCCACCGCGCCGCGAAAGATGTCGACCATGTCGACCGGCTGCGGCACGTCGGCGAGGCTGGCGTAGACCGTGCGACCGAGTATCTCCTTGCCGGCATGGCCGGGATTGATCGGGAAGACAGAAAACCCCTTGGCCAGCAGGTACTTCAGCACGAAAAAGCTCGGCCGCACGTCATTGGGCGATGCGCCGACCATGGCGATGGTCTTCACCGTATTGAGGATGCCGGCGATGTAGGTGTTGTCGTAGCTGTCGTGGTTCATGCGTCGTCCTCATACAGCGCTTCGGCGAGAAAGCCATCCGGATCGCCGCAGAAATCGCGCATCATGCGAAAGTGGTCGGTGTCCTGAAAATCGACCAGGTCGAGCCCGGAGCGGCCGATACGGAACAGCCGCGCGCCGGGACAGGCCATCAGCAGCGGCGAATGCGTCGCCATGATCACCTGCGCGGTGCCGGAGCGGTCCATCCGCCCGAGCAGCTTCAGCAACTCGATCTGGCGCGTCGGCGAAAGCGCGCTTTCGGGCTCGTCCAGTATGTAGATGCCTTGCCGACGACAGCGTTCCTCGAAGAAGCGGATGAAACCCTCGCCATGCGACCATGACAGGAAGTCGGGCGGTGGCGGTTTGAACGGGTCTTCGAGTGCCGCCTGATCGAGGTAACGAGCGACGGAGTAGAAGGATTCGGCGCGAAAGAACCAGCCGGCAGTGACTTTTGGCAGCCAGTGGCCACGCAAGGTGTCGGCCAATGCGGCCCCGCTCTTGTCGATGGCAGAAGAATGGTCGACCGGCCTATAGCCCTTGCCGCCACCGGCCTCGTCATAGCCGGCAAGCGCACCGATGGCTTCCAGCAGCGTCGATTTTCCGGTGCCGTTCTCGCCGACGATGATGGTGATCGGCGTGGTGAATTCGAACTCGAAGGCGCGGCTGCCGAAAATCGGCAGGTTCCAGGGATATTGTTCCCAGTCCGCGACCCGCGCCGGCTCGAGCAAGATGCGCTTGAGATAAGGCGCCTTCAGCCGTGTCAGTTGCTTGCGAGGCGCCACGGGCGGTGTCAGCCCGGCAGCGAGATCGAGCCGTCTTCCGCGATCGGAAAGGCCGGATTGTGCGCGACTTCCCAGACATGGCCGTCGGCATCGGCGAAATAGCCGTACCAGCCGCCCCAGAAGGCGCGGCCGGCCGGCTTGACGATCGTGCCGCCGGCTTTCTCGGCCATGGCCAGGACCTCGTCGACCTCGGCGTCGGAGCGGGTGTTGTAGGCGAGATAGACCGCCGACGGCGCCTTGGCGAAGGTGATGCCTGAATCCTCTTCGGCGCTCGGGCGCGGAAACAGGCCGAGAATGGCGCTGCCCATCTGGAAGAAGGCAACGCCATCGGTGATACCCTGGTGGCGGGTCAGGCCCATGCCCTCATAGAAGCGCACCGCGCGATCGAGATCGTCGGTGGCAATGGTGATGATGGAGATGCGCGGTTCCATTCTCAGCGGAATCCGAAATGGTCTTTGAGGATCGCGAATAGCTGCTCTGCAGAATCTTGGTCTAACTGGATGGATTGGCTGACTTTATTGGGGATTTCGCGATCCTTTCGACCTGCAGTGTTGATCTGCAGCAGCCGACGACCATCCATCTCGTAGGTGAAATAGGTTGCGTCAATTGGGTCGTGAAGGCTCACGCGCTGAAGCGTCCCACGAACAAAATCACTGATCCGAGCCATCACTCGTCCTTCCATTCCGGCTTGCGCTTGCCGACGAAGGCACCGATGCCTTCCTCGGCGTCGCGCGCCAACATGTTCTCGACCATCACCCTGCCCGCGTAGGCATAGGCGTCGGAAAGCCCCATTTCGGCCTGGGCGTAGAACGCCTCCTTGCCGGTCCTGACGACCAAAGACGATTTTGAAGCAATGGTTTGCGCGTATTTGCCGACAACCTGATTCAGGTATTCGCGCGGCACGATGCGGTTGATGAGGCCGAATTCCTTGGCGGTCGCCGCATCGATCGTCTCGCCGGTGAGCAGCATTTCCATGGCGTGCTTCTTCGAGACGTTGCGCGACAGCGCCACCATCGGCGTCGAGCAGAACAGGCCGATGTTGACGCCCGGCGTGCAGAAGGTCGCCTCATGCGAGGCAATGGCAAGGTCGCAACTCGCGACCAGTTGGAGCCCGGCGGCGGTGGCGAGACCGTCGACCTCGGCGATCACCGGCTTAGGATGGCGCACGATCGCCTGCATCAGCGCGGCGCAGGCGGCAAAGGTCTCCTCGAAGAACGCCCTGCCCCGGTCGGCATCGCCGCGATGGGCGCTCAGTTCCTTGAGATCATGGCCGGCGCAGAACACTTTCCCGGACGCCGCAAGGATGATCACGCGGACCGATTTGTCCGATTTCGCGCGATCGAGCTCCGACTGCAGGGCGGCCATCGTCGCCAGCGAAAGCGCATTGGCCGGTGGGCGGGCGAGCGTCAGGCGCAGCACCCCCTTGTCCTGGCTGGCAAGAATTGGCCCCCCGGAGACGGCCGGCTTGATGGCGACGACTTCAGCCACTTCAGATCCTCTTGATCAGCGCTCGCGGCGCCATGGAACAAAAGAACTAGCACGCTGCCGATTGAAGAAAAGCGGCGAGGCGTGTTTTCTCGGGCGCAACATTTGGTCCAGGCGCCCCATCTGATATAGGAACCGCCCATGCCCGCCCAAAGCAGCCTCAAGCCGGTGCTCACCGCGGCGGAAGTCAACGCACTGATGGCGAGCGTCTATCCGCAGCTCAACGACCAGTTCAGCTTCTATCAGGCGATCGACGTATTCCCCGGCGGCTGCATTGTGCGGCTTAACGCCGACGAACGGCATCTACGCCCCGGGGGCACGGTGTCCGGCCCCTCGCTGTTCACGCTGGCAGACATTGGCGGCTATGTCTGCGTGCTCTCGCACGCCGGTCCCGACGCACTGTCGGTCACCACCAACCTCAACATCAATTTCGTGCGCAAGGCCGAGGCCGGGCCGATCGACGGCCATTGCCGCATCCTGAAGCTGGGAAAGAGCCTGATGGTGTTCGATATCGACATCGTCGCCGGGCCGGACGGGCAGACGGTGGCGCATGCCACGGGCACCTATTCGATCCCGCCCAAGCGTCCTGGTGATGTGGTAAAATAATACCTTTTTACCAAGCTATTGTTTTCGCTACACTTTATGCGATGAGGAGCTTTTCCGGCGCCTTGACGCAACCACTGCCCTCGCCTATAAGCCCTCACGAAGCAGCGGCCCGCAAAGGCCGCCGTTTTGTTATTGGCGGCGGGCAAGTGCCCCAGCCAATCCAAGCAACAAGAAACGCCTTTCCTTGTCGTTCGTGGATGGGGAAGGTCCAACCGAGAGCAAAACCATGGCTACCTTTTCGCAGAAGCCTGCGGATGTGGTGAAGAAGTGGGTGCTGATCGACGCCGAAGGTCTCGTCGTCGGCCGCCTCGCCACTGTCATCGCCAACCATCTGCGCGGCAAACATAAGCCCACCTTCACCCCGCATGTCGACGACGGCGACAACGTCATCGTCATCAATGCCGACAAGGTGGTGTTCACCGGCAAGAAGTACACCGACAAGGTCTACTACTGGCACACCGGCCACCCCGGCGGCATCAAGGAGCGCACCGCGCGCCAGCTGCTGGAGGGACGTTTCCCCGAGCGCGTCGTCGAGAAGGCCGTCGAGCGCATGATCCCGCGCGGCCCGCTTGGCCGCCGCCAGATGAAGAACCTCCGCGTCTATGCAGGCGCTGAACATCCGCATGTCGCCCAGCAGCCCGTCGCGCTCGACGTGGCCAAGCTGAATTCCAAGAACAAGAGGGCTTCGTAATGGCTGAGCTTTCCTCGCTCGCAGAACTCGGGACCGCCGCTGCCGTCGCGCAGCCGGCCGCGCCCGTCCACGTCCAGAAGCTCGACAAGTCGGGCCGCGCCTATGCCACCGGCAAGCGCAAGAACGCCATCGCGCGCGTCTGGGTGAAGCCGGGCTCCGGCAAGATCGTCGTCAACGACAAGGAATTCGCGAGCTATTTCGCGCGTCCGGTGCTGCAGATGATCCTCAACCAGCCGATCATCGCCGCCAACCGCGCCGGCCAGTATGACATCGTCGCCACCGTCATCGGCGGCGGCCTGTCCGGCCAGGCCGGTGCGGTGCGTCACGGCATCTCCAAGGCGCTGACCTACTACGAGCCGGCGCTGCGCGCCGTGCTCAAGAAGGGCGGCTTCCTGACCCGCGACAGCCGCGTCGTCGAGCGCAAGAAGTACGGCAAGGCGAAGGCCCGCCGCTCGTTCCAGTTCTCGAAGCGCTAAGCGCTACGCAGCTTCAAGCTTTCGAAAGGCCGCCTCCGGGCGGCCTTTCTTTTTCAGGACTCGCCACCTCCTCGGGATCGATTGGCTGACGCCTTGATGAAATCGATGAACGCCCGCAGCGGCGCCGGCACCAGACGCCGGCCGGGGTAATACAGGAAAGGCCCCGGGAAGCTCTGCCACCAAGGCTGCAGCACCGGTTCGAGCCTGCCGCTCTCGAAATGCGGGCGCACCCAATCCTCGAAGGCCCATAGAATACCGAGACCGGCGATCGCTGTATCGACGATCAGGTCGATTCCGCCACCGATGCCAACGGTCAGCGGCCCCGTGGGATCGACCCGCACCACTTCGCCGTCGCGCTCGAATTCCCACGGCGTCATTGCCCCGCTGGGGAAGCGGCCGCGCATACAGGCATGGTTGAGCAGATCGCGCGGATGCTGTGGCCGGCCATGCCGATCGAGATAGGACGGCGCGGCGGAGGTGGTGAAGCGCTGCACGCGCGGTCCGATCGGCACGGCGATCATGTCCTGCTCCAATCGCTCGTCGTAGCGGATGCCGGCGTCACAGCCGACCGCGAGCAGGTCGACAAAGCTCTCCTCTACAATTACCTCCAACCGGATTGCGGGATAGGCGGCGAGAAATCCCGGAACGATCTTCGGCAACACCAGCCGTGCGGCGCTGACCGGCACGTTGAGACGCAGCGTTCCGGCCGGCCGGTCGCGGAAGCCGTTCACCACGTCGAGCGCCGCCTCGACCTCACCCAGCGCAGGGGCGAGCCGCGCCAGCAAACCTGCGCCGGCTTCGGTCAAGGCAACGTTGCGCGTCGTGCGGTTGAACAGCCTGACGCCGAGCTGGGCCTCCAGACGGCGGATCGCTTCGCTGAGCGCCGAAGCGCTGCCTGCCGTGGCGCGCGCTGCCTCTCGAAAGCCGCCAGCGCGAGCCACTGCCAGGAAGGCCTGGAGATCGCCGAGTTCTGCCGCCATTGTTCGTATTCCCGTACAGCCTGTGTTGATAATAGCCGATTATCGAAACAGCCAACAGCGTCTATCTCGCTTTGCCGACAGCAAGGAGAACCAGCATGTCCAGCATCGACAAATCCGGCACCTTCAAACTCGGCGAGCACTCGGTCCGCCGCCTCGGCTACGGCGCCATGCAGCTTGCGGGCAAGGGCGTATTCGGCCCGCCGAAAGACCATGACGCGGCAATCGCCGTGCTGCGCGAAGCGGTGGCGAGCGGCGTGAACCACATAGACACCAGCGACTTCTATGGCCCGCATGTCACCAACATGCTGATCCGCGAGGCGCTTGCTCCCTACCCTGATGACCTCGTCATCGTCACCAAGATCGGCGCCCGCCGTGGCAGCGATGCCTCCTGGCTGCCGGCCTTTTCGCCTGAAGAACTCATTCAGGCGGTCCATGACAATCTCCGCAATCTCGGACTGGACGTGCTCGATGTCGTCAACCTGCGGCTGATGTTCGACGTGTTTGGCCCGGCCGAAGGTTCGATCGAGGCGCCGCTCAGCGCACTCGCCGAATTGCAGCGGAGGGGTCTCGTGCGCCATATCGGCCTCAGCAACGCCACCCGCGCGCAGATCGAGCAGGGCCGCCGGATCTGCAAGATCGCCTGCGTGCAGAACCAGTACAATCTGGCGCACCGGGACGACGACGCGCTGATCGACCAACTGGCGAGAGAAGGCACCGCCTACGTGCCGTTCTTCCCGCTCGGCGGCTTCAGCCCGTTGCAGTCCTCGGCCCTGTCGGATGTCGCATCACGACTTGGCGCGACGCCGATGCAGGTCGCGCTCGCCTGGCTGCTCCGTCGCGCGCCGAATATCCTGCTGATCCCTGGCACATCGTCGGTCGGGCACCTGCGGGAAAACCTTGCGACCGCCGAGCTCGAACTGCCGCAGGATGCACTCGATGAGCTGGACGGCATCGCCAAGGCGGCGTGAGGGCGGCGAGCAGCCTCAGTTGATGCTTGCCGTATGCGCCGGCTCGGCCGGCCGCGTCTCATCCGCATAGGGGACGCGAAAACCGTTGGCGGCCAGCCAGCCGATCGCCGCCTTCGGCTCGTCGGTCTGGATGATGGTGGCGCCGCGTTCGGCCCAGAAGCCCCAGGTTTCGCGCGGCAGGCTGGCGGCGACAGCCAGCTCGTCGCCGCGGCCGCCGGACAGGAAGCCGCCCGGCTTGTTGACGATGGCGTAGGTGTCGGCCCAGATGTGCCAGCCGCCGCGTACGGCAGAAGCCCGCATGCGGCTGCTGAACAGCGGCCCGCCCGTCTCGGTCAAGGTCTCGGCTCCGGCCCGCCAATTGATCAGTTCGATCGCGCCAGGCGAAAAGACCCGGCCGACCTTCTCGGCGAAGGCGGCGTCGCGCACGGCGTCGTCGGCGATGATCGGCATGAACTGGAAGCCGCCGCCGATGGCGTCGATTGCCGCTTTGACGGTGTCGATGCGCTCCTGGTTCCAGAGGTTCTCCTTGACTATGACCTGATCGGCCATGCCGAGATCGCGGGCGACCGCGATCATGCCGGCCAGGGCAGCCACATCCAGCTTGTTGTCCAGATTGATCAGGATCCGGTCCCTGGTCGCCAGGAGCATCTCGCGCAGCGTCGACACCGGCTCGTTGGTGACGGCGCCGGTGCCTTCGAGGACCAGCCTGCACTTCTTCAGTTCGGCGACCGTGTAGTCGACCACCTCGCCCTTGCAGTTCGTGGTGCGGTCGAGCCAGCTGTCATGCATGACGACGAACTCGCCATCCTTCGAGCGGCGGATGTCGACCTCGACGATCTCGGCGCCGAGCGCGATCGAGGCTTCGACAGCGGCGAGCGAGTTTTCCGGATAGAGCGTCTTGCCGGACTGCATGCCGCCGGCGCGATGCGCGGCCACCATCACATGGTCGCGCCACTGGTTGGCATGTTCGAAACGGTCGAGGATCTGCCTGGCCCGCGTTTCGCCGGCCAAGGCCTGTAAGGTCGAGGCCGCCAATGCAGCGCAGAGCAGAAGGCTTCGCAAAATCACCCGCATCAAGAATCGCTCCGTTCCGGATGGACACCGGTTAGGCGATGCGCGTGACAGGCCGGTGAACGAAGCCGGCTACAGGCTTGAAAGGATTGGCTTCTCAGATCCGCTTGGCGAGCCGGCGGAACCAGGCCAGGGCCGGCATTTCGACGAAGCGCCAGGTGCACCAGGAGACGGCGACCGTAGCGCACAGCATGGCAAGGATGGCGGCAAGGCCGACCCATGGCAGGTCGGCGCCGAAGCCGGTCGCATGGTCGCCGCGCAGCACGATGTCGCCGAGCAGGTGAAGCCCGAACTTGTGCTCGACCAGCCCGCCGACATTGATCATGCGCGCCTGCACGAAGATGTGGACCATGTAGATCGAATAGGAGAGCGCGCCCAGCGTCAGCATCGGCCGGGTGCGCAGTAGAGCGCTGATCCAGCCGCCCTCGTGGGCGAAGAGGTAGAGCGCCAGCGCAAACACGATCGGCGCGGCGATGCCGGCGTCGTTGTCGCCGGCCAGCGCGACAAAGACACCGATCACCGCGATCATGACGGTCTCGGCCGCCGTCCAGGCGAGCCGGGCCCTGCCGTCGCCGGCGAGCGCCTGTCGCGTCGCTGCAATGGAATCGTGCTGAAACCAGGCCAGGAGCGCGCCTAGCGAGAAGCCGTAGAGGCAGCGGATGAAGCCGAAGTCGAAGGACACGTCCATATGCCGGTGAGAAAATGCCAGCAGGAAAAGCGGCGCGGTGACGGCGGCTGCGACGAACCAGATCCAGCTGCGCCGACCCGCGGTGAAGACGACGGCGGCAAACAACAGGTAAGCGAAGAATTCCGCCGAGATGCTCCAGCTCGGCGCGTTCCAGCTCAGATGATCTTCCACGCCCATGCCTTGCAGCAGGAGAAGATTGGCGACCAGGCTGTTGAGGTCGAAGCCGCCTGTGAAGGGCGCGGCGCCCGCGCCGTGCAATTGCGGCAGCATGAGCCGCAGTCCCTCGAAGCCGGCGAAGGCTGCGAGCATGAGCAGATGCAGCGGATAGATGCGGCCAAAGCGGACCTGCGCGAAGCGGGCAAGCTCGACCGGCTCGCTGAGTCGGTCGCCGTAGGAGCTGGCGATGACGAAGCCGGACAGCACGAAGAAGAAATCGACGAACAGATAGGAGCCGCCGACGAAGGCGCTCTGCGAGATCACCGAGTCGGTCGGGAAATGGAACAGCGCCACCAGCAACGCGCAGATGCCGCGCCAGGAATCGAGCACCAGGAAACGCTCGCTCGCCACGGAGCCGGTCCGGGTCGTCGCGGGAATATGCGCGGGGTTGAGAAAGGCGGCCTGCGTCATGATGATACAATCCTGTGTTGTCGTGGCACTCGCCGAGCGCCATTCCGTTTCCCCACTCTGTGACTGGCATGTTGCGTGCCGGTTCTGTAGTTGTGGCAGCCCGATGAAAACCGAGGATCCGTAATGGCGAACCAGAACATCGACCACGCCTTCACCGCCCGCTCCAAGACGGGCGCATCCTTCGAGCCGACCTATGCCGGCGCGCTGTCGTTCATGCGGCGCAAATACACGAAGGACGTGAAGGGCGCGGACGCGGTGGTGTGGGGCATTCCCTTCGATGCGGCCGTCACCAACCGGCCCGGCGCCCGGTTCGGGCCGCAAGCGATCCGGCGCGCCTCGGCGATCCTCGACAATGATCCGCAATACCCGTTCTCGCGCGACCTGTTCGAGCATCTCGCCGTCGTCGACTACGGCGATTGCCTGCTCGACAGCGGCAACCACCAGAAGACGCCCGGCACGATCGAGCGCGAGGCGGCGAAGATCCTGAAGTCGGGCGCGTTCCTGTTGTCGCTCGGCGGCGACCATTTCGTCACCTGGCCGCTGCTCAAGGCGCATGCCGCCATCCATGGGCCGCTGGCGCTGGTGCAGTTCGATGCCCACCAGGACACCTGGCCGGACGACGGCAAGAGGATCGACCACGGCTCCTTCGTCGGACGCGCGGTGAAGGAAGGCATCATCGATCCCGACCGCTCGATCCAGATCGGCATCCGCACGCACGCCCCCGATACGTTCGGCATCAAGATCCTCTACGGCCATGAAGTCGAGGAGATGCGGGCGTCCGACATCGCCTACGCCATCGTCGACCGCACCGGCGGCAGGAAGACCTACCTCACCTTCGACATCGACTGCCTGGACCCGGCCTTCGCGCCCGGAACCGGCACGCCGGTCGCTGGCGGCCCGTCCTCGGCCAAGATCCTGTCGACGCTGCGCCAGCTTGGCCAGGTCGACATTGTCGGCGCCGACGTGGTCGAGGTTGCGCCAGCCTATGATCATGCCGATATAACGGCGATCGCAGGCTCGATGGTGGCGATGCACTATCTGGGCCTTGTGGCGGAGCGAAAAGCCCGGCTCGAGGACCTGAACAACGGCAATCATGTTGCAGTAAATCACGCTCAGGGCATATAGCTCTGAAATCGCAGGGAATTTTTCAGGCAATGAAACCGAAAATCTTCATCGACGGCGAACACGGCACCACCGGCCTGCAGATCAGGGCGCTGCTGGCCGAGCGCGGCGATCTGGAGATCATCTCCATCCCCACCGAGCGCCGCAAGGAAACGGCGGCAAGAGCCGAGTTCCTCAACGCCGCCGATGTCGCGATCCTCTGCCTGCCGGACGCCGCCGCCAAGGAAAGCGTCTCGCTGATCGAGAACGACACAACCAGGGTGATCGACGCCTCGACGGCGCACCGCGTCGCGGCGGGCTGGGAATATGGCTTTGCCGAAATGGACAAGGACCAGGCGAAGAAGATCGCCAATGCGAAACGCGTCGCCAATCCGGGCTGCTGGCCGCAGGGGCCGATCGCGACGCTCAGGCCGCTGGTGTCGGCCGGACTGCTGCCCGCCGATTTCCCGATCACCGTCAACGGCATTTCCGGCTATTCCGGCGGCGGCCGGCCGATGATCGAGGACTATGTCGGCAAGGGCGAGGACGCGCCTGAATTCCTACCCTATGGGCTGACCCTCCAGCACAAGCACGTGCCGGAGCTCAGGACCTATGCCAAGCTTTCACACGATCCGATCATGCAGCCGGCGGTCGGCAATTTCGCGCAAGGCATGATCACCGTGGTGCCGCTGCAGCTCGGCGGCCTCGGCCGCGTGCCGACCGGCGCCGAAATGCATGCAGCGCTCGCTGATCATTTCGCCTCGATCGAGGGCGGCGTGGTCGAGGTCGCGCCCTACACGCATCTGGAGCGCATCCCCGAGGTCGATCCGGAGGTCTACAACGGCACCAACAAGATGAAGGTCTATGTCTTTGCCAATGACGAGAGGGCGCAGGCGCTGCTCCTTGCCGTCTACGACAATCTCGGCAAGGGCGCGTCGGGTGCCGCCGTGCAGAACATGGACCTGATGCTCGGCCTCACCCCTTAAGCGGACGTGTCGGAATTCCCGAAGCGCTGGAAGGTCAGCGCGCCCGAACGGCAGCTCCACCATCCTCTGGATGCGAAGGTGCCCTCCACTCAGGCGGGCGCGGCTCAGCCAGCGAGCTTGATCTCATGCGGTAGCGGATAGGCGCCCTTGGTGCCGCGCCAGTGCGCTGCGGCAAAGCCCAGCAGGATCAGCGCAAAACCCTGATGGGTCAGCGCCATGTGCAGCGGCACCTGCATCAAGAGCGTTCCGATGCCGATCGAAGCCTGCACCAGCACGATCAGGAACAGCAGCGTGGCGCGGCGCGCATGAGTGGTGCCCGGCAGGCGCCGGCGCGTCGCGATCATGTGCCAGAGCGCCACGGCGAAGACCGTATAGGCGCCGATGCGGTGGACGAATTGCACCGTCTTGGGGTTCTCGAAGAAGTTGCGCCAGGCGGGCTCGAGCAGAAGCAGATCGCCTGGAACCAGTCTGCCGTCCATCAACGGCCAGGTGTTGTAGCTCAAGCCGGCGTCCAACCCGGCGACCAGCCCGCCGAGATAGATCTGCACCAGCGCCAGCAGCACAATGACGCCGGCAAGCCGCTGCGTCGAGCGATCGGCGGCGGGCTCGGAATGCGGCGCCAGCCCCCGCGCCACCACCATGGTGGCAGTGAAGATCAGCGCCGCCAGCGTCAGATGCGTGGCCAGCCTGTACTGGCTGACGGAGACGCGATCGACGAGGCCCGAGGCCACCATCCACCAGCCGATGGCGCCCTGAAGGCCACCGAGCATGAGGATGCCGACCAGCTTTGGCCCCAGGCCGCGCTCGATGCGGCGCGTCGCCCAGAAGAACAGTAGCGGCAAGGCAAAGACGACGCCGATGCCGCGGCCAATGATACGATGCGCCCATTCCCACCAGAAGATCGTCTTGAACGCCTGGATGCTCATGCCCTTGTTGAGCTCGGCATATTGGGGGATCTGCTGGTAGCGCTGGAATTCTTCCTGCCATTCGGCGGCGTTGAGCGGCGGGATCACACCATGGATCAGCTGCCACTGGGTGATCGACAGGCCGGAATCGGTCAGCCGGGTGGCGCCGCCGACCAACACCATCGCGAACAGCACCAAAAGCACGACATAAAGCCAGCCGCGCAGCTGCGCCCGGTTGCGAAGATCGCGGTCGCGGGCGGCATAGGGTGCGGCGGCGGTGATGGCGGCCATGGAACTGTCCTGGTAGTTGAGGTCGCGGGATTGGTGAACCATGGCAGGCCCGGTGGCAAGGCCGGCCAGCGCGGCACGCCGTCGCGCCGCGGATGACGGGTTGCGCGCCCCTTGCGATCGGCCTAAGCGATAGCGATCAACGAGATCGCGACATGCCCATTCGCCTGAAAAAGCTGATCGGAACCGTGCTGCTGGTGGCGCTGGTCGTCATCTACGCGCTGGTGGCGTCGATCGTGGCGGTTGCCCAGCTGTCGGAATCGAGCCCGCTGGTGCATCTGCTGTTCTTCCTGTTCAGCGGCCTGCTGTGGGTCCTGCCGGCGATGGGCATCATCAAGTGGCTGATCATCGAGCCGCGGCCAAAGGGCTGATGCCCCGGCGCCTGCGAGGCGCGTTGGCGCACGCGGGCTGACGTCCAACCTCAAATGGATAAGCGCCGGACATGTATCGCTAATTCCACAAGGGCTGACGTTGCGGGCTGACCGGTCCCGCTATCTTGTCCGCGGACTTCCGGGCGAAGCCCGCCGAAGGAATTCCGCAAAGCTCTCCGGTTGTCGGCCGGTGATGGCGCTGAAGTCATTGGATGTGCGGCTGTAGCGGCCTTCGGCGATCGACGCGCACAAGCTGGAGAAGGCACGGGGCCAGGGATCATCCAAGCGCGCCGAGGCCAGAGCCAGGTATTCGTCGACGGAACAGGGCCGATAGCGCACCGGCCTCGCCGTCATTTCACCGTAACAGGCAGCGATTTCGCCAAAGTCCAAGGCCCGCTGCCCCGCAAGCGTGTGGATGGTGCCGGTTCTGTCGGGTTTCGCAGCCACGGCGGCGACGGCGGCAGCCACGTCGTCGCGCGAGATCGGCGCCACGCGACCATGTCCCGCGGGCAGTACGAGTTCTCCCGACACCTGGCTCGGCACGAGCCAATGTTCGAGAATGAAGTCGCAGTACAAACCACATCTAAGAATGGTGGAAGGCACGCCGCAGGCGGCCAGCCGCCGCTCCGCATCCCGGTAGACGGGCGCGAAGTAGAAGGGCGACTGCCAGTCCGTATCGATGATGCTCGTGAACACGATGTGCCGGATGTTGGCCGCCGCGGCTGCCTCCAAGACGTTGGCGTGGTGGCGCATGACCGCCCTCGCCTCGCCATCGCTGGAAACGAGGACCATCTCATCGATACCCGCGAAAGCCGCCTTCATTGCCAGGATATCGTCATAGTCGGCAACGCGGAGCGCGCTTGAGGGCGGCAGGAGTCGGCTTGCTGCCTCGGCGTTCCGGACCAATGCAACCACCTCGCAGCCGAGCGCCGCCAGGTGGCGGACGACGGTGCGCCCCACGTGACCGGTGGCTCCCGTGACGAGGATCATGTCCGCTCCTCCTTCCCTTCCCGCTTGACGCACACATATCTCAATGGTTATACGTCAATCAATAGCCATCAGGTTATCAATTCCATGACAAACGCCCACGACCTGCTGTTCAGGACACTTGCCGACCCGACCCGGCGCGCCATCTTCGAACGGCTGTGCCAGCAAGGAGAGCAGACCGTGGGCGCCCTTACGGCCCAGTCCGGGGTTTCGCAGCCGGCCGTGTCGAAGCATCTCGGCGTGCTGCGACAGGCCGGGCTGGTGAGCGACCGCCATGAGGGACGACAGACCCACTACAGCGCGCAGCTCGGCGCGCTGTCGCCCCTGATGGACTGGACACGGCAGATGGCAGGCTTTTGGGAAAGCCGGTTCGACGACCTCGAGGATCTGCTCAAAAGGATGGATCAATGAACGATACCGCCGCTGAAACCCGATCCGTCGTCGTCGAGCGGGAGATACCCTATCCGGCGGAGAAGATCTGGCGCGCGCTGACGCAACCACACCTGATCGAGGAATGGCTCATGAAGAACAATTTCAAGCCAGTCGTGGACCACCGTTTCAGCCTCAGCGCGGACTGGGGCGGCGTCGACTGTCAGGTCCAGACAGTCGAGCCCAACAAGACGCTGTCCTACACCTGGGACACCAAGGATCTCGAAAGCGTGGTCACCTGGACGCTCACCCCCACGGGCACGGGAACCCATTTGCGCATGGAGCAGACGGGCTTCCGGTCCGATCAGGAGCCATATTATCGCGGCGCCACCGTCGGCTGGCCGAGGTTCCTTGCAGCCCTGGAACAGGTCCTGGCGCGCTTGGACTGAGGCCTGCCGGCGCGCTTCAAAGCCACGCCCAAGTTCACCAAGCGCCACACCGCGCATGAAACCAATGGAGGAAAACGAATGAAGATCAAGCTGACCAAAGTGTATGTGGACGACCAGGAAAGGGCCCGGTCCTTCTATACCGACGTTCTCGGCTTCACCAAGAAGGCCGACTTCAGCAACGGGCCGTTTCGCTGGCTGACGGTGGCCTCGTCCGACGAGCCCGAGGGAACCGAGCTGCAGCTGGCGCTGAACGACAATCCCGCGGCCAAGACCTACCAGCAGGCGATGTTCAAGCAGGGCCAGCCCGCACTCATGGTCTTCACCGACGACATCAAGGGCGACCACGAGCGCATCAAGGCACGGGGCGGCGCCTTCGCCATGGCGCCGACCGAAGTCACCGGCTCGACCATCGCCCAGCTGAACGACAGCTGCGGCAACCTCATCCAGATCACCCAGCTGGCGCGCTGGTAGGGTTCCCGTCGGCATTTTCAGAGGAGGCTGCATTGAACTTCAGCCAATGGATTCGGCAAATTCATCGTTGGTTGTCGATCGCCTTTACGGTGACCGTCATCGCCAACTTCGTCGCCATGGCATTGGGGGAACCTCCGGCCTGGGTGGTCTACTCGCCGCTCCTGCCGCTCTTCCTGCTGCTGTTTTCAGGCCTGTACATGTTCGTGCTGCCGTATCTCGCGAAGTCGGGTGGCGAGCAGCGCGCTGGCGGTTAGATGGCCAAGGGGCGCGAACAATCGAAGCTCGCCGCCCAGCGGGCCGGCACTGAGCCGGTCCTGCTTTCAGGTGGCAACCCACAAATCGCCAAGGGCCATGGCGACGCCCCGGTGCAGGCCTATATTGTCGCCATGCCAGGCTGGAAGCGCGATATCGGCCGCCGCCTCGACGCGCTCATTGAACGCACCCTCCCCGGCGTCGAGAAGGCAGTGAAATGGAACTCACCGCTTTACGGGGTCGAGGGCCAGGGCTGGTTCCTCGGCATTCATTGCTTCGCGAACTACGTCAAGGTGGCCTTCTTCCGCGGCACCTCGCTCAGGCCGATGCCTCCGGGTGAGTCCAGGACCAAGGAAACGCGCTACCTCGACATCCGCGAGGACGACCAGGTCGACGAAGCCCTGTTCGCCGACTGGGTGAGGCAGGCCAGCCAATTGCCCGGCGAACGGATGTGACCAGTCCGCCGGATGAAATGCGACAACAGCCACGAGGAAGTGACAGCCAGCCATGAAGACGAGCGGTTCGCAGGAAAGTAAAACACCTTCCCAGCTGATAGACACGAGAATTGAAGACTTGGGCGACTGGCGGGGCCAGATGCTCGGCCGGCTCCGTGCCTTGATCAAGGAAGCCGATCCCGAAGTCGTTGAAGAGTGGAAATGGCGAGGCGTTCCGGTGTGGGAGGACGCCGGCATGATCTGCACTGGCGAGACCTACAAGGCCGTCGTGAAGCTGACCTTCGCCAAGGGGGCGGCTCTCGACGATCCTTCCGGCCTGTTCAACTCCAGCCTAGACGGCAATACGCGGCGCGCCATCGACTTCCGCGAGGGCGAGACGATAAACGAGGCAGCGTTGAAGGCGCTCGTTCGCGCCGCCGTGAGCCTGAACAAGTCCAAGGCCAGGAAATAATCCGCCGGGATCGACCGACGGCAGCCAAGGTCTGTTGAGATTCAGGTCAGGCCGGCTGGCCTCAACTGGATATCAACGGACCTCAGATCGTCACCACCATCTTGCCGGCATTGGCGAGCGGAGTCGTCACCCCCGACAGCATGGTGCGGATGTGGGCGACGCTCTGGTAGCGGCCGTTGACCGAGATGCGCGGCAAGGCATGCAGGAAGCCGGCATGCTCGGCGCGCAACACGCCATGGCGCGTCGTCACCCCCGAGACATAGCCGGCGTCGCTGGCAAAGCCCACCTCGCGGCAGCCGACGGCGCTGGCATAGCCGTAGGGATAGGCAAGATGGCGCGGCTCCTCGCCGAGCTTGGCCTGCAATATGCGCCGGACGTCGCCGATTTCACGCCGCGCGTCGGCCTCCGGAAGCCGTTTCAAGTTGAGGTGGTTGACGGTGTGGGCGCCGATCGTCACCAGCCTGTGCGCGGCCATGGCGCGGATCTCGTCCCAGCTCATCAGCGTGCTCGGGCGCTTCGTCTCCAGATCGATGCCGTTCATGCGCGCGAATTCGCGCAACGTCGCACGCTGGTCCTCCTCGCGGACCTCCGCAGTCAGCCAGCTATGCAGGCGCGCATTGGCCTGAAGCTTTTTTCCCCGCGTCGAGCAGTCGATCGTCACGGAGCCGTCCGGCGTCGCCAGCGTCAGCCGGTCACGCGCGTTGACGATATCCTCGATCACGTCCCACCAAAGGTCGGCGGCGCCGTCGATCAGGCCGGGCGCGACATAGATGGTGATCGGCGCACTGTGCTTTTCCAGCACCGGCAGCGCCTCGGTCATGTTGTCGCGATAGGCATCGTCGGCGGTGATGGTGGCGAACTGGCCGCCCTTGCCGCCGTGCTTGATACGTTCGATCGCCTCGTCCAGCGAAACGAAGGCGTAGCCTTCTGCCTTCATGTCGGCGATGAGGGCATCGAGGAAGCCGGGCGCGATGTTCAGGTGACGGTTGACGCCATTCGGCTTTTCCGGCGTCGCGGTAACCCGGTGCAGCATAAGGATGGCGCCGATGCCGCCGACAAACGGCTTTGCCAGCGGGGCAAGGCCGGTGTAGCGGGCAACGTTCAGCGCCAGTTTCCGGATTGCTTCACCCCCGTCGATCATTCCTTCACCTTTTGCGCCTAGGCTCATCCAGCATGCGACGTGCCCATGCGTACCCCCAGGTTGAGATGAATACGCCTTAAGGATTGAGGTATGGTTGACGCCACCGCGTCATTTGACGGCAATCGGCTGGCCGCGAGCGAGACATTGCCACGCACCATGCCGGTCGGTCAGGCCGGCCTTTCGGTGACCGTTGGCGACGGCGCGGCACTTGCAACTTATGCGGGATTCTGCGGCTCGGCGCTGTTTGCGCCTGCGCAAAGTGCTACGTGGGTAAGCAACTGGGCGCAGGCTGTTCACCCAGACATCGTCGTCGCGACACTCTGCGCCGAAGACGAGCCGGTGCTTGCGCTGGCCCTTGAAGTCATTCGTCGTGGACCATTCCGTGTCGCCCGCTTCATGGGTGGCCGCCACGCCAACGGCAATTTCGCCGCCACCGCCCCTGGCTGGCTGACAGGCGCCAACGCCGTCCGATCGCTGCTGACGGCCATCGCCAAGGGGCGGCCCGACATCGACCTCATATCGCTGGAGCGGCTGCTGCCCGACCTCGACGGCATCGCCAATCCGCTCGCCGCCTTGCCCAATTTCCCGAGCCCGAACCTGTCGCTCGCCGTCGATCTCGACGGCGGCTTCGACGCGCTGCTTGCACGCGCCAGCGGCAAGCGCAAACGCAAGAAGCACCGCTCGCAGACACGCAAATTCGAGGCGGTCGGCACCTTCCGCCGCATCGAGGCGCGCACGCGCGAGGAGGTGGACAGGCTGCTCGATGCCTTCCTCGACATGAAGGAGGTGCGCTTCCGCAAGATGGGCATCGCCAATGTGTTCGGCGAGCCGGAGATCCGCGCCTTCTTCCGCACCCTGTTCACCGAAGCGCTGGCGGAGGAAAAGCCGTCGTTCGTGCTGCATGGACTGGAAGTCGCCGGCAAGCTGCGCGCCATCACCGGATCGAGCCTCTCGGGCAAGCGCCTGATCTGTGAGTTCGGTGCGATCGCCGAGGACGATCTCGGCTTCACCAGTCCCGGCGATTTCCTGTTCTTCGACAACATCCAGGAAGCCTGCCAGGCCGGATTCGGCGTCTATGATTTCTCGGTCGGCGACGAACCCTACAAGCGGCTGTGGTGCGATATCGAGACCCAGCATTTCGAGGTGCTGGCGCCGCTGACGCTGAAGGGGCGTGCGCTGGCGCTGGCGCTCCGGCAGGGCGCGCGGACAAAGGCCTTCATCAAGAACAGTCCGCTGATCTGGAAGCTGACCAAGATGCTGCGCCGCAAGGCGGCCGGACAGCCGGCGCCTGCCGCCGAGGACGACAATTAATCACTTACCGCTGAGACCATTCGTACGATGCCCCGGCAAGCGGCCGGAGAATCGCTGTCTCACGCCGCCGTGCGGCGGCCTGGCACCGGCGTTCCCGGTGGCTCGTGGCCTAGCGGCGTCACTAGCGTGAGCTCGGGATAGCCGCTCTCGATCAACTTGACGGCCGCCTGCGTCACCTCGTCGTCGGCTTCCAGCATCGAGAGGAAGACCTCGGTGCCCTCGCCCACCAGCCGACCGATGCCCTGCGCGTCGGCCGGGCCGCATTCGACCACGACAAGATCGTAGGCGGTGGTCAGCGACTGCATGATGATCGGCAGTCGATCGGCGGCGCGCATGGCGCGGGCCGGATCGGCGGTGCCGACCGGGATGACGTGGCAATCCGAATAGAGGTCGGCATGGATGACGTCGCTGAACTGCGCCTCGGAGGCGAGCAGGTCGGTGATCCCCGGGAAAAGGCCGCTGTCCAGCATGGGCCGCGAGGCGGCACCCGAAGCGGTGAGGTCGAGCAGCAGCACGCGCAGGCCGGCGTCCGAGACCTCGCGCGCCACCAGCACGGCGGAAGCGGCTGCCTCATCGCCTTCCGGCGACACGAATATGGCGCGCGCCGAGCCCGAGGCGATCAGTTTCTCCGCCGCCTTCTCGATATCGACTTCGCCCAGCGTCGAAGGCTGCGGACCGGTGTCTCCAGCCGTCGCGCCTGCTCCGGCGACTGCTTCCGGCCCAGCCTCCGGCTCGGTCGAGCGATACCTGGTCAGCCCAGCATCGACAAGCGCGGGCTCGGCGCGGGCAACCGGCATCTCGACTTGCTCGATGCGTCCGAATCGCGCGCCTGCGGCCGGGCGCATGGCGCGACCCGAAAACAACTCCCGGAGCAGCGTCGCTACCGCCATCAGCAGCAGCGAGGCGACAAACGCAGCGCCGACTATCGGCACGATCTTCGGGAAATAGGGCTCCGACGGCACCACGGCGCGCGAGAAGATGCGCGCATCGACTGGCAGGTAGTTGCGATCGCTGCGCGAGGAGGCCTCGCGGTAGCGCGTCATATAGGATTCAAGCAGTTGGCGCTGGGCGTTGGCATCGCGCTGCAGCGCGTCGAGCTCGACCTGCTGCTCGCCGGCCCGGGCCGACGCGGCCTTCAACGTGTTGACGTCGGCCAGAAGCTGGTTCTCGCGCGCCTGCGCAGTCTGCGCCTGAGTCATCAGCCCTTTCATGATCTTTTCGGCTTCGTTGCGGATCTGGCCGTCGAGATCGGCAAGCTGCGACTTCAGCGCCCGGATGCGTGGATGGTTGCCGAGCAGGGTGGTGGAAAGGTCAGCGATGTTGGTCTTGAGCTCGACCTGGCGCTCGCGCAGGCGCTGGATCAGGTCGGACGACAGCACTTCCGGCACAGCGTCGAGCGAGCCGCCATTCTGCAGCGCCTTGCGCACGCTTTCGGCGGTCGCCTCGGCGGCGGCGCGATTGGCGCGCACCCGCGACAGTTCGGTGGACAGTTCGGAAAGCTGCTGGGTGGCCAGCACCGCATTGTTGCCGCCCATCAGGAGATCCGACTGGGCGCGGAAGTCGGCGACCTTGGCCTCGGCATCCTTCACCCGCTTCGACAGGTCCGCGATCTCGGGCGCCAGCCAGTCGGTGGCGGCGGCATTCGATTCGAGCTTGGCGTTGCCCTGGACGGAAATGTAGGTGTCGGCGATGGCGTTCGGGATATCGGCGGCGAGCCTGGGATCTTCCGAGGAGAATTCGATGACGATAACGCGAGATTTTTCAACGCTGTAGACGTTGAGCTTCTCACGCATCTTCTTCAGCACGCGCTCTTCCGGCGGGATTTCGTTGGGATCGCTTTTCAGCCCGACGATGACCAGCAGCCGGCTGAGTGCCGACATCTTGGCCGCCTCGTCGAATTCAGGCAGCTTCGACAGGTTGAGCTTGGCGGCCACCTGCTTGAGGATATCGGTCGAGGAGATGACCTCGACCTGGCTGGCGATCCCCTGCTCATCGAAAATCGGCTTCTCGCTATCGTTGCTGATGCCGTCAGGCCGGGTGAAGACCGATTCTCGGGTTTCGATCAGGAGTTTCGTCTCGGCCTTGTAGTGCGGCGTGGCAAGCCACGCGAACGCGAAAGCCAGGCCGGTGACGGCAAGCGCGACGACAAGCATGCGCAACCAGTTCCTCGCCAGGCTGGCGAAGAGTTGCCTGAGATCGACATCGACGTCTGCGGCCGCGGACTGAACGGACATGCATCCTGCTCCGAACTTGAGTCTAGGGCGGACCGTAAACAACTATGGTAACTCAGCCGTTAAGATCAGAACGGGCGCCTATTAGAGACGACTGAAGAACATTCAGCAAAGACAGTAGAATAGCTACGCTTTTTGGCGACTGCCGCCGCCCCGGACGACAAGCCTTTACCCGCCATTAACCCTAACAGGACGATAACGGATTCCGTTCCCTGGGGTTTGCCGCAACATCTGGCGGCCAGCGATGAAGGTTCGTGACCGGTCATGAAAAGCACTGCCTCCCTTTTTCGTGCTCTGCTTGCCGTATCGATGCTCGCCGGCTGCTCAAGTTATCGGCCGACGCCGGCGGCCTTCCACGAAGTGCTCGACCAACCTTATCGGCTGGGCGCCGGAGACCGCGTCCGCGTCACCGTCTTCGAGCAGGACGGCCTGACCAACACCTACAGCGTCGACCAGTCCGGCTATCTCTCCTTCCCGCTGGTCGGCTCCGTGCCGGCGCGTGGACACACCGCCCAGCAGCTGGAAAAGGAAATCGCCGACAAGTTGCGGCAAGGCTATCTGCGCGACCCCGATGTCTCGGTCGAGATCGACCGCTACCGGCCAATCTTCGTGATGGGCGAAGTGGGCGCAGCCGGCCAGTATTCCTATGTGCCGGGCCTCACCGTGCAAAAGGCTATCGCGATCGCCGGCGGCTTCTCGCCGCGCGCCAACCAGGAGAGCGTCGACATCACCCGCGACATCAACGGCAAGGTGATGACCGGGCGGGTGGTCACGTCCGACCCTCTCCTGCCTGGCGACACCGTCTACGTCCGCGAACGGCTGTTCTGAAAACCAACGTGGCGGCGAACCTGCGGATCGTCCATTGCTTTCGCTCACCCGTCGGCGGGATTTTCCGGCACGTGCGCGACCTGACCGAGGCGCAGCTTGCCGCCGGTCACTCGGTGGGCATCGTCTGCGATTCGACCACCGGCGGCGCATTCGAAGAGCATCTCTTCGAGGACATGAAGGACAGCCTGGCGCTCGGCATCCATCGCACGCCGATGCAGCGCCATGTCGGGCCGGGCGACCTCGCGTCGGCCTGGCGCACATACAAAATCATCAAGGAATTGCGGCCGGACGTGCTGCACGGGCACGGCGCCAAGGGTGGCGCCTATGCCCGTCTGTTCGGCTCACTGTTGCGGGTATCAAGGTCTCGCGTAGCCCGCCTTTATTCGCCGCATGGCGGCTCCCTCCATTATGACGAGACGACGGCCACCGGAAAGCTGTTCTTCGCGCTCGAGCGCTTCATGGCGCGCTTCACCGACTGCCTGCTGTTCGTCTCCGACTATGAGAGGCGCACCTGGCGCAGGAAGGTGGGCGAGCCACCTATCCCCAACATGCTGGTTTACAATGGTCTGCGCGCCGCCGAGTTCGACATGGTGCCGACCCTGCCCGATGCGGCGGACTTGCTCTACATCGGCATGATGCGCGACCTGAAGGGGCCGGACATCTTCATCGACGCGGTGGCGCTGGCCGGCAACAGGCTCGGGCGCCAGATTAGCGCGGTGATGGTCGGCGACGGCGACGACCTGCCGCGCTACCATGCGCAGGTGAAGCGGCTTGGGCTAGACGGCCACGTCCGCTTCCTGCCGCCGATGCCGGCCCGGGATGCCTTCGCGTTGGCGGAGCTGATCGTGGTGCCATCGCGCGCGGAGGCCATGCCCTATATCGTGCTGGAGACGCTGGCCGCCGGCAAGCCGATGATCGCCACCGCCGTTGGCGGCATTCCGGAGATATTCGGCGAAGCCTCCCCTGCCCTTATCCATCCCGATCCGAACCAGCTTGGCGACAAGGTGAGCGAAGCGCTGACCGACCCCAGCGCATACAGGAGCCTGATGCCCGGGACCGCCGACCTCAAGGCGCGCTTCGGCGTCGATGTGATGGCGGCGGAAATCGAGAAGGCCTATTTCGCGGCGCTGCGGCGGTAGCAATCGGTTGCAACCGCTCCAAAGCCAATAGTTGTCTCAAGGCTTTCTTAGCTCTCTTTTGCTACTCATCCGAGCGAAGCCCGCGGACAATCCAATGAACGAGATCGACCCCGCACGCCGCTTTTCAATAGATGCGGTACGCAAATTCGACGTTCCTGCCGAGAGCGAGGCGGCGAGCGGCCTGAACGATGTGGCGCGCCAGGTCGCCTCGCAGTACCGGCGCGATACGATGTCGCCGATCATGGTCAGCGGCGTGCTGCGCATGGTTGAATTCGCGCTGCTGTTCCTGTCGGGCCTCTGCCTCTATTTCTACTATGTCGGCTTCTTCAGCTACCTCGCCTGGCAATATCCGGTAACGATCGCCGCGGCCTCGTTCCTGGCCGTGGTGCTGCTCGACGTGAGCGATTCCTATCAGATCGCCGCCCTGATGCGGCCGATCGCCAGTTTCGGACGCGTGCTTCTGGTCTGGGCCGGCACCTTCGCCCTGATGGCGCTGACGGCCTTCGCCATGAAGATGTCGGAGGACTACTCACGCCTTCTGTTCGGCACCTGGTTCGTCCTCGGCTTCCTGCTCATCTTCGGGCTCAGGCTGGTGATGTCCAAGCTGATCCGACGCTGGGCCCGCGATGGGCGCATGGAGCGCCGCGCCGTCATCGTCGGCGGCGGCAAATCGGCGGAGATGCTGATCCGCTCGGTCGAGCGGCAGCCCTACAACGACATCCGCATCTGCGGCATCTTCGACGACCGCAACGACAAGCGCTCGCCGCCGATCGTCGCCGGCTATCCCAAGCTCGGCACGATTTCCGAGCTGATCGAGTTCGCCCGCATCGCGCGCATCGACATGCTGATCGTGTCGCTGCCGCTGACCGCCGAATCGCGCGTGCTGCAGCTTCTGAAGAAGTTGTGGGTGTTGCCGGTCGACATCCGGCTATCGGCGCACTCGAACGCGTTGCAGTTCCGCCCGCGCGCCTATTCCTACATCGGCTCGGTGCCGATGCTGGACATCTTCGACAAGCCCATCAACGACTGGGATTCAGTCGCCAAGCGCGCCTTCGATATCCTGTTTTCGATCATCGGCATCATCGTCTTCTCGCCGGTGATGCTGGTGACAGCCATCGCCATCAAGCTCGACAGCAAGGGTCCGGTGCTGTTCAAGCAGAAGCGGCACGGCTTCAACAACGAAATCATCGAGGTCTACAAGTTCCGCTCGATGTACACCGATCGCTCGGACCCGACCGCCAAGCAGACGGTGACCAAGAACGATCCGCGCGTCACCCGCGTCGGCCGCTTCATCCGCAAGACCTCGATCGACGAACTGCCGCAGTTCTTCAACTCGCTGTTCGGCTCGCTGTCGCTGGTCGGACCGCGCCCGCATGCGATCGCCGCCCAGTCGCACAACCTTCTCTACAATGAAGTGGTCGACGGCTATTTCGCCCGCCACAAGGTCAAGCCGGGCGTAACCGGCTGGGCGCAGATCAATGGCTGGCGCGGCGAGCTGGACACCAATGAAAAGATCCGCATGCGCACCGAATACGATCTCTACTACATCGAGAACTGGTCGCTGTTGTTCGATCTCAGGATCCTGTTCCTGACCCCGGCGCGGCTGCTCAACACGGAAAACGCCTATTGAGCGCGGTTGCCCATGAGCTGCTGCCGGCCGCGGTCAACCAGTGGCCGCCTCAGGTGGTCAACAAGTTGCCGCCCCAGGCGGTCAACCAGTTGCCGCCTCAGGCGGTCAACGCCAAGCTGATCGCACTGATTGCATCCGGCGCGGTGTTTTTCGGCCTGCTGCTTTCGGGCTTCGTCATCGACGAGCCGGCGCCCTATGACCTCTACATGGTCGGGCTCATCGCCGTGTGGGGGCTTTTCGGCCTGCGCATCTCGCGCGCGGTGGTCCCGCTGCTGGTGCTGCTGATAACGATGAACATCGGCGGCATGATCTCGATGACGCAGATGGCGAATCTCGCCAACACGCCGCTCTACCTTTCCGTGTCGATGTTCCTCGCCTTCACCGCGATCTTCTTTGCCGCGGTCACGTCGGTGCAGCCTGGCCTCTACCGGCTGATCTTCATCGCCTATGTGGTGTCGGCGGTGCTGACCGCACTGCTCGGCATTGCCGGCTATTTCCACGCCTTCCCGGGAGCGGAGCTGTTCACCAAGTACGACCGGGCCGCTGGCGCCTTCCAGGACCCTAACGTGTTCGGGCCGTTCCTGGTGCTGCCCGGCATCTATCTGCTCTATCTGCTACTGACCGGCTCGATCGCACGCATGCCGCTCCTGGCGGCGCCGCTGCTGATCATCACCGCCGGTATCTTCTTTTCCTTCTCGCGTGGCGCCTGGGGCATGTTTGCCGTTTCGGCGGTCCTGCTCACCGGATGCCTGTTCCTGCAGAGCAACAGCGGCAAGTTCCGGCTGCGTGTCGTCATCATGACCATCGCCGCCATCGCGCTGCTGGTCATCGCCATGATCGTCATCCTGCAACTGCCCGGCGTGGCCGAGATGTTCTCCAGCCGCGCCCATCTCGAGCAGAGTTACGACACCGCCCGCCTTGGCCGATTCGCCCGCTACACGATCGGCTTCCAGATGGCGTTGGAGCATCCGTTCGGCATCGGCCCGCTGGTGTTCGGCACCATCTTTGGCGAGGACACCCACGACATCTGGCTGAAGATGCTGATGGACTATGGCTGGCTTGGCTTCGTCTCGTTCCTGGCGCTGACGCTGTGGACGATCGTGGCCGGCTTCCGCATCCTTCTGCGCGACCGGCCCTGGCAGCCCTATCTGCTCTGCGCCTATGTCGCCTTCATCGGCAATATCGGACTCGGAACCTTCATCGACATCGACCACTGGCGCCATGTCTACCTGCTGCTCGGCCTGATCTGGGGCGCGATCGCGCTCGAATACCGGCATCAGAAGGAATTGCGGCTGGCGCCCGCGTGACAATTCGCTTGCTGCCCAACCGAGGCGGACTACAGAATCGCTGCTTTCAGGAGAAGAGACTTTTGGGGGCAAGTCTCTGGTTTGAAATGGTCGGAGTGGCCGGATTCGAACCGACGACCCCTTGACCCCCAGTCAAGTGCGCTACCGGGCTGCGCTACACTCCGGACCGGCCGCGATCTATCGTGATAACCCCGTGCGGGTCAACCGAATTCCGCCACAGGACCCCAATCCTGAAAGCGGAATCCGGTTTTCCGGAAACATTGCCGCGGCCGGCGCATCGAACGGCTCTGGCCGTCAGGCGATCCGGCTTTCCGGTGGCGCCATCGCAGCCGCGCCAATGACGGCATCTTCGGGGAGTTGGAGCGCCACAGCGATTCGTCGCAGCTTCGAGGAATCGGTATCCCTGCCGCTCTCGATATCGGCGATCTCTTGAATGGACAGGCCGCATGTCAGTGACAGCTCTTCGAGGCTGTATCCCCTGGTTTCGCGGGCGGCTTTGAGGGCGCTATGGCCAGGCGTTGCAATCAAATCAGTCAGAACTTCTCGTCTTGCAGTGGCAGGCATTGGCAACTCCTTGGGTTTGAAACACGCTGATCAAATCATGGGTTGCCTGAGACGAGCGAGACAATGACCGCTCGGCGGCGATTTGCCAAGCGTCAAAGCGGGCGTCACACCATCGTGAAGCGACGCCGGAACGCCTTCACGAAGCGTAAGCCGGCCAAAAGCGCGGTCCCGTCTTTCGCAAGCTGGAATCAAGTTCTTTTGAAGAACCGAACGCCGATTTGATCGACGTTTTTCGAGCCTCCGTTCGTTACCCGGATGTCGCTGGCAAGCCTGGATGCGGGCCAGCCATTTCAGGAAGGATCGGATCCCATGAATTTGAAGACATTCGCGATCGCGCTCGGCGCGATTTCTGGCCTCGTCGGCGACGCGCAGGCTCAGGCGGCGGACACGATGCGCGTGCGCGGCACCGTCGTCGGCCTCGCCGGATCGACGCTGACGGTGAAGGACCGCGAGGGCAGGACCGACGCGATCATGCTGACGCAAGGATGGAAAATCTCAGGCGTCGCCAGGGCATCGGCCACCGACATCAAGCAGGGCGATTTCCTCGGCATCGCATCGGTTTCCAAGGCGGATGGCGGCAGCGGCGCGCTGGAAGTCGTGATCTTTCCCGCCGCGCTGAAAGGCACCGGAGAAGGCGACCGCCCATGGGACCTGCAACCCAACAGCCGGATGACGAACGGCACCGTCGCGGACGTCACCGAGATCGACGGCCGCACCGTCACGCTCACCTATGACAACGGTCAGAAAAAGCAGATCTCGATCCCGCAGGCCACGCCTGTCGTGACATTCGCGCCGGCCACGCCGGCCGACCTCAAGCCGGGCGCGGTCGTCTTCGTCAACGCGCGGCACGGCGGTAACGGCATGCTGACATCCGGCCGCGTCGTGGTCGGCACCAACGGCGTCGTTCCGCCGATGTAGGCGAGCGATCAAGCCCGCCAGACGAGGCGACGGCTCAATCGAAGCCGGCGCGGCCGCTCAGACACAATCCAGAAACAAAATTCTACAGTCGGGAAAAATTGCCGAAAGAATCCAGGAGGATAGTCCCCGATCGCGGCGCTCGAGCCACCGATATGGTCCGGTGTCCTCGGAATGCGGCCCGCGCAAAAGGAAACGATATCATGAAGAAGTCCCTCCTCTCCGCTCTCGGGCTGGCGGTGGCCCTCGCTGTCTCCATGCCGATCCTCGGCGCGACCAGCGCCGATGCTGCTCCGATGCATCACAAGCATCACCGTCATCATCATCACCGCAAGCACCACCACCACCACCATCATCACCACCACCACCACAAGAAGGTCATGGCGAAGAAGGCCTGAGCAAACCGGCTTATCCGACAGGAAGGCCGGTTCTTGGTTTTTGCCACAGCCGACCTTCCTGCCGTGACCTGTCGCACCGCATCACATGGGTTCGGCGAGACATCGCCTTGTCCTGGCCGCAGCCCGGCTGCTGCTTACGCTTCGTCACCCGGCTCTTGTCGCCCGCTTCGTCAAGAAGCTCGGCTACCTGCCCAATCCGGCCGCGCCGCGCAGCTATCACGAGCTGATGCTCTGGCGAAAAATCATCGACCGCAATCCGCTGTTCGTGACGCTGACCGACAAGCTTGCGGCCAAGGACCATATCCGCCGCGTCTGTCCTGAACTGCCCCGGGCCACCATGCTCTGGTCCGGTCGCAACCCCGCCGACATCCCGCCGGAGCTGCTTGCCGGGAATGTCGTGGTCAAGGCCAACCATGGCTGCGCGATGAACATCTTCGTTTCCGACGGCCGGCCGGATCGCACCGCCATCCTCGCCATTCCCGGCCTCTATGCCAACGCGCTCATCGCCCGGTGCCTCGCCAACACGCATGATCGGCCGGCCGGCGCTCGTCGGGCCTGAAAAGCCGGTCCGATACCGGCTCCACAGAAAACCAAACGGACGCGTGAACCTTTCCTCTCAGGGGCGCACCAAGCCTGCATGGACGCCCAAGAAGGCGCTCCCCAACCCAGAAGGACGCCGTACGGCGATCCTCGATCAAAGAGAAGGAAATGCTCAAATGACCAACTTCGCCAACTTCAAGCGCATCTCGCTCGCCGCGGCCATCGCCGCCTCGGCCTTCGGTTCAGTTTCCGTTCCGAGCTCGGCCTTCGCCGGCACGCACCCCACCGGTGACGGCGGCGCGGTCTGTAAGGGTTCTGGCTCCTGTCTGGTGCTGCAGCTCGACTGCAAGGGCACCTATACCGACGCCACCGACAAGAACGGCACCGTCTACGGCAAGTGCAGCCAGGTCATGAAGATCGACCCGAAGACCCGGCTCAAGCTCGCGAACTGATCGCCTGCCATCAAGGAAAATGGCGGCCGTCCGCGCGATGGCCGCCATTTTCCTTTTGCCAAAAGCCAACCCAGGCGCTGTTCGCAGGCCGGCTGAGTGTCAACGCGCCCTTAGCGCACCTGGTCGAGCAGACGCTTGCACTCCAGCAGGTCGAACAGCGCCTCCTGCAGCAAGGCGCGGTTGTCGCGCGACAGTTTCGAGGAGTCCGGCTGCACCGGGCCCTCGTCGTCGCTCTTGCCGAGACCGAAAAAGCGGCGGCTGGGTTTCACCCTGGGCTGGCCGACCAGCATCTCGTCGTCGGCGCCGCGTGGCTGGGCCGCCGGCGTCAGCGGCACCTGATCGGCCTGCCGGCGCTGCGCGATCGCCTCGACGGCCGCCATATCGCCATTGCCGATGGCGACCAGGAAATGGTTGCCATTCTCGCGCAACAGCTTCTGCACGCCCTTGATGGTGTAGCCCTGGTCGTAGAGCATGTGGCGGATGCCCTTGATCAGCTCGACATCCTGCGGCCGGTAGTAGCGGCGGCCGCCGCCACGCTTCATCGGCTTGATCTGGTTGAAACGCGTTTCCCAGAAGCGCAGCACGTGCTGCGGCAGATCGAGATCCTCCGCGACCTCGCTGATGGTGCGGAAAGCATCGGGGCTCTTGTCCATGGGCGAATCCTCCGCTGGACGGCGATCGGACCGATTGGTCCCGAATCGGGCCTTATTTCAGCGGTTTATGAAACAATATTCAAGCCCGGCGTCAAAGCGCGCGGGCATTATCAACCGGGCATTTGCGGCGGCTACTTGCCGCCCTTGGCCTTGCTGTTCTGGTGCGAGCGCAGGATGCGGCTCTTCAACACATTCGACGACTTGAAGGTCATCACCCGGCGCGGCAGGATCGGCACTTCCTCGCCGGTCTTGGGATTGCGGCCGATGCGCTCGTTCTTGGAGCGGACATGGAAGGTTGCGAAGGACGACAGCTTGACGGTCTCGCCGCGCACGATGGCCTCGCAAATCTCGTCCAGCACCGCTTCGACGAGCTCGGCCGATTCAGTTCTCGACAAGCCAACCTTGCGGTAAACGGCTTCGGCAAGGTCGGCGCGCGTAAGTGTCTTTCCCCCCATGCGACCGTCCCATCAGCTCAAAAACATAAATCGGTACAAGCAACGGCAGAGCCTAAGTAATTGATCCGTCAAGGTCAAGGACCGAACCCTTCAGTTCGGCACTTACCAGCGGACCAAAACCGCGCCCCAGGTGAAGCCTCCGCCCATCGCCTCGAGCAGCACCAGATCGCCCTTCTTGATACGGCCATCGGCGACCGCCACCGAGAGCGCCAGCGGCACGGAAGCCGCCGACGTGTTACCGTGCAAATCGACCGTGACCACCACTTTTTGCTCGGCAATCCCGAGCTTCTTGGCGGAAGCGTCAATAATCCGTTTATTGGCCTGATGCGGCACGAACCAATCGAGGTCCTCGGCAGTGATGCCGGCCTGCGAGAACGTCGCCTCGATGACGTCGGTGATCATGCCGACAGCATGCTTGAACACTTCGCGGCCTTCCATCCTGAGATGGCCGACGGTTCCGGTGGTCGAGGGTCCGCCGTCGACGAACAGCTTGTCCTTGTGGACGCCGTCAGAGCGCAGGCTCGCCGCCAGCACGCCACGGTCGGCGATGCCGCCGGTCCCCTCGCCGCCTTCCAGCACCAGGGCGCCAGCGCCGTCGCCGAACAGGACGCAGGTCGAGCGGTCGCTCCAGTCGAGGATGCGCGAGAAGGTTTCCGAGCCGATCACCAGCACGCGCCTGGCCAGCCCGCCGCGAATGTAGAGATCGGCCGTCGCCACCGCATAGACGAAGCCCGAGCACACCGCCTGCATGTCGAAGGCAAAGCCGTGATGCATGCCGAGCCGGTTCTGGATCTCGACGGCGGTCGCTGGAAAAGTGTTGTTGGGCGTCGAGGTCGCCAGCACGATCAGGTCGATGTCGGCGGGCGTCAGGCCGGCGCTGTCAAGCGCCGCGCGCGCCGCCGCCTCGCCCAACGAGGCCGTCGTCTCGTCGTCGGCCGCGACATGGCGCTGGCGGATGCCGGTGCGCTGGACGATCCACTCGTCGGAGGTCTCGACCATGCCTTCGAAATCGGCATTCTTCATGATGCGGCGGGGCAGCGCCGCGCCCGAGCCGCGCACGACTGATCTGATCAAAGCTCTTTCCTATTCCTTTGCGTCGACAACGACGTCCGATTTCCTGTTTGCCTGGGCATGCGGATTGCGCGCATGGAACAGATCGAGATCGGCCTCGATGCGGTCAAGCAGATTGTTGCGCACCATGTCGTAGCCGAGCTCGATCGCGGCAGCGAAGCCGTCCGAATCGGCGCTGCCATGGCTTTTGACGACGATGCCGTTGAGGCCGAGGAAGACACCGCCATTGGAGCGCCCGACATCCATCTTTTCGCGCAGCCGGTCAAAGGCCCCCTTGGCGAAGACATAGCCGATCTTGGCCATCAGCGTGCGGCTCATGGCGGCGCGCAGATAGCCGCCGATCTGTCTTGCGGTGCCTTCGGCGGTCTTGAGCGCGATGTTGCCGGCAAAGCCCTCGGTGACGACGACGTCGACCGTGCCCTTGCCGATATCGTCGCCCTCGACGAAGCCGCGATAGTTCATCGAGGCCATATTAGCCTCGCGCAGCATGCGCCCGGCCTCCTTGACCTCTTCCTGGCCCTTGATCTCCTCGACGCCGACATTGAGCAACCCGACGCTCGGGCGCTCGATGCCGAACACCGAGCGCGCCATGCCGATGCCCAGGATGGCGAAATCGATGAGCTGGTGCGCATCCGCGCCGATGGTGGCGCCGACATCCAGCACCACGCTTTCGCCGCGCGTCGTCGGCCAGATCGCCGCGATCGCCGGCCGGTCGATGGTGGCCATGGTGCGCAGGCAGAATTTCGACATCGCCATCAGCGCGCCGGTGTTGCCGGCGGAGATACAGGCCTGCGCGGTGCCGGACTTCACCGCTTCGACTGCCTTCCACATCGACGACTTCCAGCGGCCATGACGCAGCGCCTGGCTCGGCTTGTCGTCCATGCGGACAGCGATCTCGCAATGCACGAACTCGCTCACCTCGGCGAGCCTGGGGAACTTGGCGAGTTCGGGGCGCACAGCCTCCTCGCGGCCGTAGATGACGAAGCGGATATCGGGGCGGCGGATGGCGACCGTCATGAGCGCCGGGATGACCACGCCTGGCCCGTGATCGCCGCCCATGGCATCGATGGAAATCCTGATCACGCGGTATTCATCTCACGGTTTGCCTGGCCGGCGGAGCTGGTCAGGTTCGGGGGCTCGCCAAGGTTCGGCGAAAATAACGGTTTTGGGCTGCCGCACAACCGGCTTTTCTAATATCGGGTCCGGTTTCAGGATTTTCCAAGCAGCGAACGGAGCTTTTGCTGGAATTCGCTTTCCTCGACCTCGCCGTCGCCCGAGACTTCGAGCGACGCGCCGGCCTTGCGCGGATAAGGGTCGATCGCCAGGCCGAAAAATTGCTCGGCAAGCGCGCCGACATCGATGGTGTCGCCGGAAAACGTCTCCGGACTGTCCGGTCCGTCGGCATCCAGCACGATCTCGCCGCCGCCTTCGAAACCCTGCCGCCCGAGTTTGGACTGTTCCGGCAGGAACAGTGCCTCGACCGGCTCGTCAATGTGCGCCGCGACCGGGTCCAGGGTGACGATGCAGGCCTGCGTAATGTCGGCCTCGACGCGGCCGCTGACCTTGACGCCGTTGCGCTTCCACTGCGTCACCAGAAGCTCGGCGCGATAGCGCTCGACGGAAACCAGTTCGTGCTCGGTGGCGAGCGCCGCGCGCTGCCGTTCGTCGGCCTCGATCATCACCGGCAGCCCCTTTTGCGGCAGGCGGGCGACATTGGCGACGAAGGATACCGGGCTTTGCGGGTCGAGATGCTTCATCTTCGCCTCCTCAGCCTGCCGCAGGAAACGTCACGGTGCCGGATGCGATCGATTCGGCCGGCTGTGCCGCAAGATGGCGGGCGGCATCCGCTACATAGGCAGCCAGCAGCAGCGCCTGCGGCCAGACGGCTGCCTCGGGCAGGATATTGCGGGCAAGGGCGGCGGCGAGCGCGTCGCGATCGTCGCGCTCCACCGCGTCGTCATAGGCCGCCATGCGGCCATAGAACATCTTGGCCAGCTTCTTCATGCGCTTCGGCACGCCAACGTCGCTGATGCCCAGTTCCCGCAACGAATGTTCGACATCCAGGAAGAACTCGTCGATCAGCACCTGGGCGACCTCCGTCGCGGCACCGTTTTCGCCGCGCAGCCGGTGCTGGAACAGGAACATATGCAGCGACAGCATCTCGAAACGACCGAGCGGCGTATCCGGTACATTCCAGTCGGAATAAATCACGGTTTGCCGCGCCGCCGCCACGATTTGTGCGTAAAGCGCCTCGGTGATAGCGCGGTTGGCTTGGCGTTCGCGGCCAAAAAGGCGTTGGAACATTGAGGGTGGTCTCCCGGGGACCTTTTGTTGAATTGGCCTTGTTGCATCGGCAGGCAAGCTGGTTTACCGGTTTTGCCGCCCAGCGCAAGTTGCGGGGATGTGATGGAGAATTGTTGTTGGGTGCGCTGAAATTCAAGTCGCTTTTTACGCCTGTTTCGGCGGGCGTGGCCTCTCTGCTGGTGGCGGTATCCGCGCTTTCGGCCTGCAATTCGTCCAAGATGATGGGTGATCTCAACCCCAGCGAGACCCTGACGCAGGGTTACGTCATCGACCAGCAGGCCATCGACTCGGTGCCGGTGGGGTCGAGCCGCGAGCAGGTGCTGCTGGCGCTTGGCACTCCGTCGACGACGGCGACCTTCGACAACGAGGCCTTCTACTACATCTCGCAGACGCGCAAGCGCTATGTCGCCTTCGACAAGCCGCATCTGGTCGACCAGAAAGTGCTGGCGGTCTATTTCGGCGCCGATGGTCGCGTCACCCAGATCGCCAATTACGGCCTGAAGGACGGCAAGATCTTCGACTTCATCTCGCGCACCACGCCGACCGGCGGCAAGGATCAGAACTTCCTCAGCCAGATCATCAACGGCGCCAGCAAGCTGGCGCCGGGCCTGCCCGGCGGCAGCAACGGCATGTGATCGACAGCGGCCCGCTATCAGGCGGGCAAACACAGAATCAGGCAGCCAGGGACCCGCCGGAGCGATCCGGCGGGTCTTTGCTTTGGTATGGCCAGCCATCCTGCGCACGAAGGCTGAGCCCGCTCGACGAGCAAATCGAAAGTCGCCTATGCCCCGGCGAAAAGAAAACCCGCGGGATCGCTCCCGCGGGTTTTCGATGTGCGGCCTTGAGCCTCAGCCGTGCGCGAGCACGGCCAGCAGCAGTAAGGCGACGATGTTGGTGATCTTGATCGCCGGGTTGACCGCAGGGCCGGCGGTGTCCTTGTAGGGATCGCCGACCGTGTCGCCGGTGACCGAGGCCTTGTGGGCCTCGGAGCCCTTCAGGTGCTTGACGCCGTCCTTGTCGGTGAAGCCGTCCTCGAACGACTTCTTGGCATTATCCCAGGCGCCGCCGCCCGAGGTCATCGAAATGGCGACGAACAGGCCATTGACGATCACGCCGAGCAGCGAGGCGCCGAGCGCGGCGAAAGCCGAGGCCTTCGAGCCCGAGATCAGCAGCACGCCGAAATAGACGACCAGCGGCGCCAGCACCGGCAGCAGCGAGGGGATGATCATTTCGCGGATCGCCGCCTTGGTCAGCAGGTCGACCGCGCGCGCATAGTTGGGCTTCGAGGTGCCGGCCATGATGCCCGGATCCTCGCGGAACTGCTTGCGCACCTCCTCGACGATCGAGCCCGCCGCGCGACCGACGGCCGTCATGGCGATGCCGCCGAACAGATACGGGATCAGGCCGCCGAAGATCAGGCCAGCGACGACATAGGGGTTGGAGAGGTCGAAGGAAACCTCGCCCATGCCCTGGAAGTAAGGGAACTTGTCGCCATTGGCGGCAAAGAACTTCAGGTCGTTCGAATAGGCCGCGAACAGCACCAGCGCGCCGAGACCGGCCGAGCCGATCGCATAGCCCTTGGTCACCGCCTTGGTGGTGTTGCCGACCGCGTCGAGCGCGTCGGTCGAGTGGCGCACTTCCTTGGGCAGGCCGGCCATTTCGGCGATGCCGCCGGCATTGTCGGTGACCGGCCCAAAAGCGTCGAGCGCGACAATCATGCCGGCGAGGCCGAGCATGGTGGTGACCGCGATCGCCGTGCCGAACAGGCCGGCAAGCTGGTAGGTCGAGATGATGCCGCCGACGATGACGATGGCCGGCAGCGCCGTCGATTCCAGCGACACCGCAAGGCCCTGGATGACGTTGGTGCCATGGCCGGTCACCGACGCCTGGGCGATGGAGTTGACCGGGCGCTTGTTGGTGCCGGTGTAGTATTCGGTGATCACCACGATGAGGCCGGTCACCAGCAGACCGATCAGGCCGCAGATGAACAGGTTCTTGCCGGTGATGACCATGCCGGCGACGGTGCCGATCTCGCGCCAGCCGATGGTCAGCGACGTGGCGGCGCCAAGACCGACGATCGACAGCAGGCCGGTGACGATCAGGCCCTTGTAGAGCGCGCCCATGATCGAGCCGTTGGCGCCGAGCTTGACGAAGAAGGTGCCGACGATCGAGGTCAGGATGCAGGCGCCGCAGATGGCCAGCGGATAGAGCATGGCGGTGCCGAGGACGGCAGTGCCGCCGAAGAAGATGGCGGCGAGAACCATGGTGGCGACGACGGTGACGGCATAGGTCTCGAACAGGTCGGCGGCCATGCCGGCGCAGTCGCCGACATTGTCGCCGACATTGTCGGCGATGGTGGCCGGGTTACGCGGATCGTCCTCGGGAATGCCGGCCTCGACCTTGCCGACGAGATCGCCGCCGACGTCGGCGCCCTTGGTGAAGATGCCGCCGCCGAGACGGGCGAAGATCGAGATCAGCGAGGCGCCGAAGCCGAGCGAGACGAGCGCATCGATGACGATGCGGTCATTGGGCTGAAGGCCCATGAAGCCGGTCAGGATCAGGTAGTAGATGGAGACGCCGAGCAATGCCAGGCCTGCCACCAGCATGCCGGTGATGGCGCCTGACTTGAAGGCGATGTCGAGGCCGGCGGCGAGGCTGTTGGAGGCGGCTTGCGCGGTGCGCACATTGGCGCGCACCGAGACGTGCATACCGATGAAGCCGGCGGCGCCCGACAGCACCGCGCCGATCAGGAAGCCGATGGCCGAGGTGATCGACAGCAGCCACCAGGCCAGCAGAAGCACGACGATACCGACAAGGGCGATGGTGGTGTACTGGCGCGCCAGATAGGCTTGGGCGCCTTCGCGGATGGCGGCGGAGATTTCCTGCATGCGTGCATTGCCCTGATCGGACGCAAGGACCGAACGGGTCGCCCAGATAGCGTAAAGGACTGAAAGCAAGCCGCAGGCGATGACGGCGTAAATGGTGGTCATTGCCGAATTTTCCTCGATTGATGGCCCAAAAGAACCCCTCCCTGGGCCGTTGAGACGGGGATGCACGCCGCAAGGCGGAATCCACCCCTTGGCTGGGCTGTATGCGAAACAGGGCTCTGAACGTCAAGATATTGTTCGGTTTTTGCCCGGCTTTCGCCAAAAAGGCGAAGATGACGGCAAGCCTGTCAGCGCCACCGTCGTTTTAGATCGATTGAAATGACGTTTGGCAATCAGTCGCGGCGCGGATCGCCTGACATCTCCAGCTACAAAGTCCCCTGTCCCATCCGGCGCGCCGTGTAGCGTTCGATGGCGGACAGCCCGTCATAGATCAGCACGGCCAGCGCGGCGACGATCAGGCCGCCCTGCAGGACGAAGGCGAGGTTGTTCGACAGCAGGCCGGCGATGATCACCTCGCCCAGCGTCTTGGCGGCAACCGTCGAGCCGATCGTGGCGGTGGCGAGGCTGATGACAACCGAAAGCCTGATGCCGCCGAGGATGACCGGCGCGCTGAGCGGCAATTCGACCTTCAAAAGTCTTTGCAAGCCGGTCATGCCAGCGCCGCGCGCGGCTTCCAAGACATTGCCGGGGAGTGTGGTGAGAGCCGTCAGCGCGTTCTCGAAGATCGGCAGGAGGCCATAGAGGAACAGCGCGATCAACGTCGGCTTCTCGCCGAAGCCGACGGCCGGGACGGCGAGCGCCAGCACTGCCACCGGCGGGAAGGTCTGGCCGATGTTGACCAGGCTGCGCGACAGCGGCAGGAATTCGGCGCCGGCCGGCCTGGTGACGAGGATGGCGAGCGCGACCGCGACGATGGTTGCGGCCACTGTGGCGGTCAGCACGGTCCGCAGATGCAAGAGCGTCAGCGTCAGCAGGCTGCCCTGGTTGTAGATCGCCGGCGCGCCGTTCTCGGTCAGCGGCTTCAACAGCGGCTCGAACCAGCCGGGATTGGTGACGAAGGCGACAAGCAGCACGACCAGGGCAAGCCTGAGCAGCGAAGGCAGCCAGGCTTTCATGCCGGCCTCGCCGCGCGCTTGACCAGCCCGTCGACGGTGACGCGGCCAAGCGGCTTGCCGTCGCCATCTTTCACCGGCAGCGCCGGGCGGCCAGACCACAAGAGCTCGGCCAGCGCGTCGCGCTGGCTGGCCTCGGCCGGGATCGCCTCGCCTTCGGCAGGGCCCTTCTCGACGGCATCGCCGACGCGGCCGAGCGACAGCAGCCGGAACGGCCGTTCGCTGGCGCCGACCAGCGTCTCGACGAAGGCGCTTGCCGGCTTCGCCAGGATCTCGGCGGGTTTGGCGTATTGCACCAGCTTGCCGGCATCCATGACGGCGATCTTGTCGCCCATGTGCACCGCCTCCTCCATGTCGTGGGTGACGAGGATGATGGTGGTACCGAAGCGCTTCTGGATCGCCAGCAGGTCCTCCTGCGCCTTGGTGCGGATGATCGGGTCGAGCGCGCCGAACGGCTCGTCCATCAAAAGCACGTTCGGCTCGGCGGCGAGCGCGCGGGCAACGCCGACGCGCTGCTGCTGACCGCCGGAGAGCTCGTGCGGATAGCGCGGACCGTAGGCCTGCGGATCGAGCTGGTACAGCGTCATCAGCTCGTCGACGCGCGCCTTGATGCGGCCCCTGTCCCAGCCGAGCAGCAGCGGCACGGTGGCGATGTTCTGCGCCACCGTGCGGTGCGGGAAGAGGCCATGGCCCTGGATGGCGTAGCCGATGCTGCGACGCAGTTCGTAACCGGGCAGAGAGCGATTGTCGGCGCCGTCGAGCTTGATGACGCCCGAGGTCGGTTCGACCAGCCGGTTGATCATCCGAAGCAGCGTCGTCTTGCCGGAGCCGGAGGTGCCAACGATGACGGCGATGGAGCGCGGCTCGATCACCATCGACACGTCGTCGACCACGGTGGTTTCGTCATAGCGCTTGGTGATGCCTTCGATCTCGATCATGCCGTTTCAACCCTGCGCTTGGTGGCGGTCATTTCGATGATGGCGTCGAGGATGATGGCGGCGGCAAAGGCCAGCGCCACGGTCGGCACCGCGCCTAGCAGCACAAGGTCCATCGCCGTCTGGCCGACGCCCTGGAACACGAAGACACCGAAGCCACCGCCGCCGATCAGCGCGGCGATAGTGGCGAGGCCGATGTTCTGCACCAGGACGATGCGGATGCCGGTGAGGATGACCGGGAAGGCGAGCGGGAATTCGACGTCGAACAATCGCTGGCGGTCGGTCATGCCCATGCCACGCGCGGCATCGTTGGCGGCGCGCGGCACGCCGGCGAGGCCAACCACGGTGTTGGCCACCACCGGCAGCAACGAATAGAGGAAGAGCGCGACGAAGGCCGGCGCGGTGCCGATGCCGCGAATGCCGAGTGCTGCTGCGCCCGGCACGTGGGTCGCGACCCAGCCGAGCGGCGCGATCAGGAGCCCGAAAAGCGCGATCGAGGGAATAGTCTGGATGATGTTGAGCACGTTCAGCACGCCGGCCCGCAATTTCTCGACCCGGTGGCACAGGATGCCGAGCGGCAGGCCAACGACCACCGCGGCCGCCAGCGATCCCAGTGCCAGCGTGATGTGCTTGGCGCCTTCGGCCCAGAAACTGTCGGCGCGGTTGGCGTATTCCTTGAGGATCGACAGGCTATCCCATTGCCCCTCCACCAGAAGCATGCCGATGGCGAGCGCGGCGACAGCAAGGACGCCGACGCGCGCCCAGGGCGCGAGGTTCAGCCTGGTCAGCACATCGGCGAGCAGCAATGTGAAGGCGAAGATCAGCAGCCAGAAGCCGGAGGCCGGCGAGACACGGGCAAAGGTGTTGCCGGCCGGAGTCAGGAAACCGCCCGCGACGCCGATCAGCACGGCAAGCGCGGCAAGCGCAATCACGCTGGCGGCCAACCTGAGCAGCAGCGGCGTCTTCAGAAGCGCAATGAGCGCGCCGGCAATGATGACCGCTAGCAGCAATGATCCAGTGGTTGACGGGAGCGCCTCCAGCAGCGAGCGCGCCTGGCCAGGCACGATGCGATTGGCGCGGAAGGTGGCGAACGGGGCAAGCAACGCCGCATAGGCCACGATCGAGGCGATGACCACGCCGAGCTTGTCAAAGCGGATGGTCATGAGGCGAGGCTACCCCCCCTCTGGCCTGCCGGCCATCTCCCCCTCAAGGGGGGAGATCAGATGTCGCGCGGGCTTTCGCCAATTGTCATCAACGCAAGATGTATGCCGGCGCCTGAGCTGCCAATCTCCCCCCTTGAGGGGGAGATGTCCGGCAGGACAGAGGGGGGTGCTTGGCACCGGCGTCACGATTCAGAAACCGGGCTGACTACTTCAAGAACCCGTTCTTCTTCAAAAAGTCCTCGGCAACGCCCTTCACCGGTTCGCCGCCAACTTGCACCCGGCCGTTGAGATCTTGCAGCGTGACGAGGTCGAGCTTGGCGAAGACCGGCTTCAGCAGCGTCTCGATCTCGGGATGCTCCTTCAGCACCGCCTCGCGGATGATCGGCGCCGGCTGGTAGACGGGCTGCACGCCCTTGTCGTCGTCCAGCACGACGAGGCCGGAGGGCGCGATGCCGCCGTCGGTGCCGTAGACCATGGCGGCGTTGGCGCCGTTGGTCTGATTGGCGGCCGCGGCAATCGTCGCGGCGGTGTCGCCGCCGGAGAGCGTGATCAACTGGTCGGGCTTCAGCGTGAAACCGTAGGTGGTCTGGAAGGCCGGCAGCGCGGCCGCCGAATTGACGAATTCGGCCGAGGCCGCGAGCACAACCTTGCCGCCACCCGAGACGTACTTGCCGAAGTCGGTGAGCGTGGCGAGCTTGTTCCCGTCGGCGACTTCCTTGCGCAGCGCGATCGCCCAGGTGTTGTTGGCCGGCGACGGCGACAGCCAGACGATCTTGTTGGCGTCATAGTCGAGCTTCTTGGCCGTCTCATAGGCCTTGGCCGCATCCTTCCAGACCGGATCGTCGGCCTTCTCGAAGAAGAAGGCGGCGTTGCCGGTGTACTCCGGATAGATGTCGATCTCGCCGGCGGTGATCGCCTTGCGCACCACCGGCGTGCCGCCGAGCTGGATGCGGTCAGTGGTCTTGATGTTGTTGGCGTTGAGCACGAGCTGGATGATGTTGCCGAGCACGCCGCCCTCAGTGTCGATCTTCGACGACACGACCACCTGGGCATTAGCCGAGGCCGCGGAAATACCGAGCGCAAGCGCGGCACCGGCCAGAAGCTTGATTGAAATCATGGTGAAATCCCTTGCTGTGAACCGGATTCGGTTGCCGCATATGAGCATGGCTTCAAAGCCCCGTCGGGGCACACGGTTTCATAACAAGGCGGATGCACGCAATAATTTTGTTCGGATGCGCCGAATCCGAAGCGGCAAAGTCGACAGGCTGGCGGTCAACTGCCGTTCGGTTGATAATGCCTTGAGGGGCGGGTGGCACACAGGGAGAGCGTGTCATGGCCAAGCACAAGGTCGGCTATCTTATCGGCAGTCTTGCTCGGGACTCCATCAACCGGAAGCTCGCGAAGGCTCTCGTTCAACTTGCCCCTCCGGAACTCGAAATGAAGGAAATCTCCTTCAAGGATCTGCCGCTCTACAGCTACGATTATGACGCCGACTTCCCGCCGGTCGCCCAGGCTTTCAAGAAGGCCCTCGCCTCCGTCCACGCCGTGCTGTTCGTCACCCCGGAGTACAACCGCTCGATCCCAGGCGGACTGAAGAACGCGATCGACTGGGCCAGTCGCCCCTACGGCAAGAACTCCTTCGCGCGCAAACCGTCCGCGGTCATCGGAACATCGCCGGGCGCAATCGGAACCGCCGTCGCTCAACAGAGCCTGCGCAGCGTTCTGAGCTTCTGCAATTCACCCCAGATGAACGCTCCGGAAGCCTACATCCAATTTACCCCGGGGCTGATCACGGACGACGGCGAAGTCACGGTCGAATCCACCGAAGAATTCCTGCGCAACTACATGGCCGAATTCAACAGGTTCATAGCGCGGGTGCTCCAGGTCCTTCCGCCGAACGCATAGCTTTGTGCCCGATCGACAGCGCGGGGACGCTCCAACATTTTCGAATGCTCGCATGCACTTTGCGAGCCTTCGGTTGGCGTCAGCATCAAGCCTGGCGCAAGCTCGTCATCTTCAGCGCGCCGAGCGCGACGAAGCAGAGCGCGGTGACCGGGAAGACCAGCCAGTTCAGCATCGCCCAGCCCCAGGCATTGTAGACCGCGCCCGACATCAGCGAGGCGAAGGCGACGGAGCCGAACAGGACAAAATCGTGGAAGCCCTGCACCTTGCTCTTTTCCGACGGGCGGTAGCTGGCGGCGACCATGGAGGTGGCGCCGATGAAGCCGAAATTCCAGCCAAGGCCAAGCAGGATCAGCGCCGTCCAGAACTGCCACAGCGCAAGCCCCGACAGGGCGACCACGGCGCAGCCGATCAGGAGCACGAGGCCGGCGGCGACAATGCGTTCGGCGCCGAAGCGGTGGATCAGCGAGCCGGTGAAGAAGCTCGGGGCGAACATCGCCATGACGTGCCAGGAGATGCCGAGCGTGGCATCGTCGGTGGACAGGCCGCAGCCGACCATGGCCAGCGGTGCCCCGGTCATGACGAAGCTCATCAACGCATAGCTGCCGACGACGCAGAACAGCGCCGCAACGAAACGCGGCTGGGTGACGATCTCGGACAGCGGCCTGGCGTCGCCTTCCTCGATCGCCGCTCCGCTGACGGCCTTCGGCGCGATGCGCAGGAATGAGAGAATGATCGCGCCGACGGCGGCCAGCACCAGGATCGAGGCGAACGAGCCGGCGAACATCACCGGCGCGAAGGATTCGCGGGTGAAGATGACGATCTGCGGGCCGAGGACAGCGGTGACGATGCCGCCGGCCAGCACGAAAGAGATGGCGCGCGCCTTGAACTCGGGCGGCGCATTGTCGGCAGCGGCGAAACGGAACTGCTGGACGAAGGCGCCGCCGACGCCGATCACCAGCAGGCCGAAGGCGAACAGCCAGAAGTTCGGGTGGAACAGCGCCAGAGTGGCAACCAGCCCGCCGAGCGCGGTGACGATGGTGCCGGTCATGAAGCCGCCACGCTGGCCGAGCTGGCGGATGATGGCGGCGGCCGGCAGCGCGCCCAGCGCCACGCCGACATTGAAACCGGTGACCGGCGCCGTTGCCAGCGACTTGTCGGGCCCCAGCAGGTACTGACCGGCAAGCGCGCCAAGCGAAATTGCAATGGGAGCGGCCGAACCTATGATCGCCTGGGCGGCCGCAAGCAAGACCGCCGTACGGCGCGCTTCCCTGCCGGCCCCGGCGACCGCGGCCGCAGCCGAGGCCGTCATGAAGCGTCCTTGCCGCGGCCCTCGCCGCGCACCCGGCGCGACACGCGATCGAGCACGGCGTTGGTGAGCTTGGGTTCGTCTTCCTCGTAGAAGGCCTTGGCGATGTCGACATATTCCGAGACGATCACCGCCACCGGCACGTCGTCGCGCTTCATCAATTCATAGACGCCGGCGCGCAGGATGGCCCGCAATGTCGAATCCAGCCGCGACAACGGCCAGTCGTCGGTCAGCGCCTGGCGGATGACCGGATCGATGGTCTTCTGATTCTCCACGACACCGGTGAGGATGGCCCGGAACCACTGCGCGTCGGCCTCGCGATAGAGGGCGCCGTCGACCTCCTTGCCGAGCCGGAAGGCTTCGTACTCGGCCGTTATCTCGAAGACGCCGCTGCCGGCCACGTCCATCTGGTAGAGCGCCTGCACAGCGGCGAGCCGGGCGGCGCCGCGCTTGTTGGCGTGGCGGATCGCGGGCTGTCCGGGCGACGCGGGCTCGCTCACGACTGCGCTCCCAATTGCTGTTTCAGCGCGATCATGGTCAGCGCCGCGCGCGCTGCAAAGCCGCCCTTGTCGCCTTCCGAGCGTTTGGCGCGCGCCCAGGCCTGGGCGTCGTTTTCGGTGGTCAGGATACCGTTGCCGATGCAGACGGCTTCCTGCACGGAGAGGTCCATCAGCGCGCGGCTCGATTCATTGGCGACGATATCGAAATGATAGGTGTCGCCACGGATGATGGTGCCGAGTGCAACGAAGCCATCATAGCTCTTGCCACCTTCGGCCTCGCCGTCGAGCGCAAAAGAGATCACCGCCGGGATTTCCAGCGAGCCGGGAACAGTGACGACCTCATAGGTCGCGCCCGCCTCGTCCAGCGCGCTCGTCGCGCCTTCGAGCAGCGCGTCGGCAAGGTCGTCATGGAAGCGCGCCTCGATGATGAGTAGGTGCGCCTTGTCCTTCGGACGGATGAACGCTTTGCCGTGTTGGGATGTGCCAGCCATATATGTCTCCGGGGATCGCCGGTGACTTAGGCCGAAGCGGCCGCATTCGCAAGCTTTGTCCGATGCTCAGGCCCGGTCTAATTTGCCAGAGTGGCTCAAAGCCCCTCTTTCGCTGCCTCCGCCAGGCGCGCCGCGTAGCGGGCCATGGTGTCGATCTCGAGGTTCACGCGGTCGCCGACCTGGCGCTCTCCCCAGGTGGTGACGGTGAGCGAATGGTGGATGAGCAGCACGTCGAAGCGCGTGCCCTCGACCTTGTTGACGGTGAGCGAGGTGCCGTCCAGCGCGACCGAGCCCTTCGGCGCGATGAATTTCGCCAACTCGCGCGGCGCTTCCAGCGTGAATCGCACGGCGTCGCCCTCGTCCTTGCGCTCGATAATCTCGGCGGTGCCGTCGACATGGCCGGACACGATGTGGCCGCCGAGCTCGTCGCCGATCTTCAGCGCCCGTTCGAGATTTATCCTGGTGCCGGGCTTCCACGTCGAGGCCGTGGTCAGCCGCAAGGCTTCTTCCCAAGCCTCGACCTCGAACCAGCGCGCGTTGGAGCCGTGCTCGGGCAATGCTGTCACGGTCAGGCAGACGCCACCGCAGGAAATCGAGGCGCCGATGGCGATCGTTTCGGGGTCGTAGGCGGTGTCGATGCGCAAGCCCACGCCTTCGCTGAGCGGCTTTACGGAAGCAACGTTGCCGACGTCGGTGACAATCCCGGTAAACATCAGAAATCTCTGTCTTTCAGTCTGATCATGATCTTGCCCAAAAACCGGTTCCCACTTTTCGGGATCATGATCTGATCCATTCGACGTAGCTGTCCTCGCCGAAGCGCATCTCGCGCAACTTGCGGAAGCCTGGCGGGATATGGTCGGCGTCGATGGGCGATGCAATGCCTTCCTCGCCGATCGCGTCCGGCCCACCGAACAGCACGATGCGGTCGACCAGATCTTCGTCCAGGAAGGACCTGGCCACCTTGGCGCCGCCCTCGACCAGGACGCTTGCCATGCCAAGCGCCGCCAGATCCTCGAGCAGTTCGGGCAAGGCGACCTCACCGCCATACGTCTCGGTGCCGATGAAGTGCACGCCCGCGCGTTCGAGCGCGGCGCGCCGGTGCGGGTCGGCCTCAAGGCAGGCGGCAACATAGAGCGGCACGCGGTCGACGCCGGAGACCAGCTTGGAGGCCTCCGAAAGGCGGATCTGACGGTCGAGCACGATGCGCGCCGGCGAGCGGTTCTCCAGCCCCGGCAGCCGCACCGTCAGCGCCGGGTCGTCTTCCAGCGCGGTGCCGATGCCGATCAGGATGGCGTCGGCTTCGGCGCGCATCAGATAGACCTCGCGCCGGGCTATGTCGCCGGTGATCGCGACCTGCCCCTCACCTTTGACGCCGATCTTGCCGTCGCTGGAAAGCGCAAGCTTCAGGATCACTTCCGGGCGTTTCTTGAGAGATCGAATCAGGTAACCGGCCATCTGCTCCGAAGCCTCGGCGGCCAGCACCTTCTCCACGACCTCGATGCCGGTGGCGCGCAGGATGGCATAGCCCTTGCCGGAAACGCGCGGGTCGGGATCGCTCGCCGCACCGACGACGCGGGCAATGCCGGCATTGACCAGCGCATTGGCGCAAGGCGGCGTGCGGCCATGATGGGCACAAGGCTCCAGCGTGACATAGGCGGTGGCGCCGCGCGCGAGCTCGCCGGCCTCGGCCAACGCCTCGGTCTCGGCATGCGGCCGGCCGCCGACCGCGGTGACGCCAGTGCCGACGATCATCGGCCCGGCGCCGTCGTCGCGCACGATGATCGTGCCGACGGACGGGTTGGTCGAGGTGCGCCCAGCGTTCCTTCGCGACAGCCGCAGCGCCGCCGCCATGAAGCGCCTGTCGAGAGCCTCATGTTCGGCCCGGCTCGATTGTGGCCCTGCCATGTTCAGCCTGCGTCCTCTTCGCTCTTGTCCTCGTCGCCCTTCAGTTCGCCGAGCAGCTCGTGGAAATCCTTGGCCTCGCGGAAATTGCGGTAGACCGAGGCGAAGCGGACATAGGCGACGTCGTCGAGCGACTTCAGCGCCTCCATGACCAGCCGGCCGACCTCGCCCGAGGCGACTTCCGTCTCGCCGGAACTCTCGAGCTGGCGCACGATGCCGGTCACCGCGCGGTCGATGCGCTCGGGATCGACATTGCGCTTGCGCACCGCGATCTCGACCGAGCGCAAGAGCTTGTCACGGTCGAACGGCACCTTGCGCCCGGACTTCTTGACCACGACGAGGTCGCGGAGTTGGACGCGTTCGAAGGTGGTGAACCGACCGCCGCAATCGGGGCAGACGCGCCGCCGGCGGATCGCCGCGCCATCCTCGGCGGGACGCGAGTCCTTCACCTGCGTATCTTCGGACTGGCAGTAGGGACAGCGCATGGAGAGCCTTCAGTTCGCGATTCTTGGTGAACGGAAGGCTTAGAGCTTTTTGCCGGAATGGCAAACGCGAGCGGGCCTTCGCGCCTCAGAGATAGCGAGGCGCGAGGAAGATTGCCAGCGCCGCCGCCAGCCAGACCGCGATGCCGCCGAGAACGGCGAGCCGATAGTCGACCCGTTCGATGAACAGCCAGCAGGCGCCGAGAAAGGCGAGATAGGCGGGGATCGTCCGGAAGCCGGCGAGGCAGGCCTCGCGAAAGCCTGCCGGATTGCCCTTGGCGCCGACGGCGAGCAGCGCGATGACCGCGAAGGTCGGCGCCAGCGGCAGGATGCCGGGCAGGACGTTGCCACCCTTCGAGGCCCAGACGATCAGCGCCGTGACGAGGCCGCCGCCGACGCCTTGCCAGAGAATGTCCATGGCGCGGCTCCCTGGCTGTGCCGTCAGGGCGCGACGTCGGTCGTCGGGAAGCCGCAGGATGCACCAAGGCTGCGATAGGCCTTGGTGAAGCCGTCCATCGATATGCTGGCCACCGCCTTGTTGGCAAAGACGACATCGAGCGCGCCGGCGCGGCGCATGGCGCGCAGCACCGCGAGCGAGGTCTCGGTCTTGTTGTTCATTATCCATTGGCCGTCGGCGCCGGCGCTGACAGTTGCCTTGACCTTGCCCTTGTCGTCGCCGAACACGGCCGGAATGTTCTCGCCGGTCGGCAGGTCCTTGTTCCGCAAGGCGATGACGAGGCCAGGATAGCCGTTTGGAGGCAAGACATCGCCATTCGAGATGGCGAGCGTCAGCGTGCCGCTGGTGCCGTTCGGGTCGAGAAACGCGGTCGAGGCGGCGCAGGTCTTGCGTACGTCCTCGCCGGTGTTGATCTCATCGACGATGGTCGACCACCTGCCGAAGGTTTCAGTCTTGGGTGGTGCAACTGGTGGTGATGCAACTGGGGGTGATGCAGGCGGAGCCGTCTCGGCCAGGGGCGCTGTTGTCGCGGTCTGCGCCCGGGCGACGCCAGCGAACGGCGAGGCCGTCAGAAGCGCAGCCAGAGCGCCAAAAGCTGCCAGGCAAAGAGTTCGCGTCATCATCAAGGCTCCTGTCCGGACGCCGCTCCAGCCGGAGCGGCGTTTATCGTGGTGGCCAATAAGAATGACGCGCGGCTTCAGGTCAACCGAGATAGGGATAGAGCGGGAAGCGATCGGTGAGCGCCACGACCTTGGCCTTCACCGCCGCCTCGACGGCCGCGTTGCCCTCGTCGGAATTCGCGACCTTGAGCCCGTCCAGCACCTCGGCGATCAGCTTGCCGATCTCACGGAATTCGGCCTGACCGAAGCCGCGCGTGGTGCCGGCAGGCGTGCCCAGGCGCACGCCGGAGGTGACGAAGGGCTTCTCCGGATCGAACGGGATACCGTTCTTGTTGCAGGTGATGTTGGCGCGGCCAAGTGCCGCCTCGGCACGCTTGCCGGTGGCGTTCTTGGGGCGAAGATCGACCAGCATCAGATGGTTGTCGGTGCCGCCGGAGACGATGTCGAGACCGGTTTCCTTGAGGCTCGAGGCCAGCGCCTTGGCGTTGGTGGCGACGCTTTCGGCGTAGAGCTTGAAGCTCGGCTTCAGCGCCTCGCCCAGCGCCACCGCCTTGGCAGCGATGACATGCATCAGCGGACCGCCCTGCAGGCCGGGGAAGACCGCCGAATTCATCTTCTTGGCGATCTCCTCGTCGTTGCACAGGATCATACCGCCGCGCGGGCCGCGCAGCGACTTGTGCGTGGTCGTGGTCACGACATGGGCATGGGGTAACGGCGACGGATGGACCCCGCCAGCAACCAGGCCGGCGATATGGGCCATGTCGACCATCAGATAGGCGCCGATCGAATCGGCGATCTCGCGAAAGCGCTTCCAGTCCCAGACACGCGAATAAGCGGTGCCGCCGGCCAGGATCAACTTCGGCTTGGTCTCATGCGCGGTCTTCTCGATCGCGTCCATGTCGAGCAGGTGGTCGTCCTTGCGCACGCCATAGGAGACGACCTTGAACCACTTGCCGCTCATGTTGACCGGAGAACCGTGGGTGAGATGGCCGCCGGAATTGAGGTCGAGGCCCATGAAGGTGTCGCCGGGCTGCAGCAGCGCCAGGAACACCGCCTGGTTCATCTGGCTGCCGGAATTCGGCTGGACGTTGGCGAAGTTGCAGCCGAACAGCTTCTTCGCGCGCTCGATGGCCAGCTCCTCGGCCACGTCGACGAACTGGCAGCCGCCATAGTAGCGCTTGCCCGGATAGCCCTCGGCATACTTGTTGGTCATGATCGAGCCCTGCGCCTCGAGCACGGCGCGCGAGACGATGTTCTCGGAAGCAATCAGTTCGATCTCATGGCGCTGGCGGCCGAGCTCGTTGCGGATGGCGCCGAAAATCTCCGGATCGGCGTCGGCCAGCGTGGTCTCGAAGAAGGATTCAAATTTGTTCGACACTGCCGCTGCTGTTGACATGGCCTGAAATCCTCCGGTTCGGGGCAATTTGTTTATGCATACCGTTGCCCCAAAACCGCTGCGCACTTCTGGGCGACATGCATTGCCGCGCCATTAACACAGTTGTTTTCACCTCGCCACGTTTGCGGCGCGAAATTTGCTGGCCGGATTGCGCCAAGGACGATGGGGGTGGATCTATTTTCGCTCCCGCCGGCTTTTCAGCAAGGCTTCGGTGAGCGTGATCTCGGCAAGCAGCGCCCGCATCGTATGGTCGTTGATCTCGCGGCTGCGGAACATGGCACGCACGGCGGCGCGCTCGGCCTCGATGCCGGCGTGCCTGAGTTCCAGCTCCAGGCGCCCGGCCTCGCGGGCCTCGGCGCGCGCCTCGTCGGCCTCGTCCGACGCGGCGATGCGGCGGCGGTAACCGGCGACGATGCTGTCGGCGACCGCAAGCCTTGCCTCGGCCGCCTCGCCCTCGCCTCCCTCGTTGGCGATGCTCTCGATCCTGGCGATTGCCGCGCTTGCGGCGCCGACGCGCGCCCGGCGCTCCTCGGCGGCGCCCGGATCCTCGCCCGGCTCGACCAGCCCGCGCGCGATCTTCGGCAGAGCGAGGCTGGCGATCAGCAGCGAGCAGATGATGACGCCGGCGGCGAGGAAGATGACGACGTCGCGCGGCGGAAAGGGCGAACCGTCGGGCATGGCGATCGGCAGCGACAGGATGCCGGCCAGCGTGATGGCGCCACGCACGCCGGCCACCGAGCCCGCGAGCCGCACGCGCAGGCCGAACGGCTCGGCCTTGTGCTTGCCGAACCGCGCCGCGACGCGCTGCGCGATGTCGCCGACCCAGATCCACAGGAAACGCAGGCCGATCAGGCACAGCGTCAGGATCAGCACCGTCGCCACCGGTTCGATCAGCCAATGCCGACTGGAAAGCTCCGGCGGCACGTTGCGGACGATGTCGGGAAGCTGCAGGCCGAGCAGGATGAAGAGCGCGCCGTTGAAGATGAAGGACAGCGTCGTCCACAGCGACATGGTCTGCATGCGCGCCGAGACGCCGAGATAACGGAAAAGGCCGGAGCCGCCGGTGAGCAGACCGGCGGTGACCGCCGCCAGGATGCCGGAGGCCTCGACGTGCTCGGCGATGAGATAGGCGATGAAAGGCATCAGGATCATCACCAGCACCTGCGCCTCGGACGGCACGCCGCCGATGCGGTTGAGCAACTGCAGCGTCTTGGCGGCGACGATCAGTGCCGCAACGCCGGCCAGGATGCCAGCGGCAACCGCATAGAGGAACGTCAACGATGCGGCGGCCAGCGAGAAGCTGCCGGTCAATGCCGCCGCGACGGCGAAGCGGAACATCACCAGGCCGGACGCGTCGTTGAGCAGCGACTCGCCCTCCAGAATGTGCATCAGCCGCGCCGGAACGACATTCCTGTCGACGATCGAGGAGACGGCGACCGCATCGGTCGGCGACAGCACGGCGGCGAGCGCGAAGGCGACGACCAGCGGGATGCTCGGCACCAGCCAATGCAAGGCATAGCCGAAGCCGAGGATGGTGAAGAAGACCAGGCCGATGGCGAGGTCGAGGATCGGCCCGCGCAACGCCAGAAGCTCGCGCTTGGGCGCCGCGACAGCGTCACCGAACAGAAGCGGCGGGATGAACACCAGGAGGAACAGCTCCGGATCGATCTCGACATGCAGGCCGCGCGCCGGCCAGGCAAGGGCCGCACCGATGGCGATCTGCAGCACCGGTAGCGGCACGCGCACTAGCCGGACCAGGGCGCCGGAAAGCGCGACGAAGACGAGCACGACGAGGATGAAGACGGCGACGTCCATGGCGCGATTCCGAATATTGTCCGACCATGCGCAAAGCATGCCGCGCCGTCCAGTCACGACGAAGCCTATCTGACGGAAGGGGGGAAGCAAAAAGGCCGCCCTGGAGGCGGCCTTTTCTGAAAATATATCAATCGCTTAGAGCGACGACGTAATCTGCAGCGCGTCGTTGCCGTCTAGGCCGTAGATGTCGTCGCGGAACTGCACGACGGCCGGACCCGTCGACCAGGCCGATAGATAGAGGAAGTGGACCGGCACCGGGTTGGTCACCTGAACCGGGGTGTTCTCGCCGGTCTTGATCGTCGCCTCGAAATGCTGGCGGTCCCAGCCGGGCGTGTCGCGCAGGATCCAGGTGACGAGGTCGCGCACGTTCTGGACGCGCACGCAGCCCGAGGAATCGAAGCGCATCAGCTTGCCGAACAGGCTCTGCTGCGGCGTGTCGTGCATGTAGACGCCATCCGGGCTCGGGAAGTTGATCTTGACCGAGGCCATGGCGTTGCCGGCACCCGGATCCTGGCGGAACCGGTACTTCTCGGCGTCATCCGTCGACCAGTCGACCGTCATCGGATCGACCTCGCTGCCATCGGGCGCGAACAGGCGGATGTGGCTGTCCTTGAGGTAGTTGGGATCCTTGCGCATCAGCGGAATGATATCCTTGCGCACGATCGAGACCGGGGCGTTCCAGTAGGGATTGACGATGATCTCGTTGATCTTGGAATTGACGATCGGCGTCTGGCGGTCGATCTTGCCGACGATCGCGGTGTGGCGCAGCACGACGCGGTCGTTCTCGACCGCCTCGATCTGGGCTGCCGGAATGTCGACCAGCACGTATCGACTGCCGAGCGTGCCGGCCTTCTCGCGCAGCCGCTGCAGATTGGTCTGCAACTGGCCAAGCCGGATCTGCGCCGAAACGTTCATCGCCGAATAGGTGTATTTGCCCATGGCGCCGTCGGCCGGCAGGCCGTGGCGAAGCTGGAAGCGCTTGACCGCGGCATCGACATAGGAATCGAACGAGGTCGAGATGCCGGCGCTCTGCGACAGGTCGCCCGAGATCATCAGGCGCTTGCGCAGCGGCACGACATCGGGATCGTCGACGCCGAGCTGCAGCTTCTTGGTCGCGGGAACCTGCTCCCAGCCGCCCTGGCCGGCGATGTTCTGGTACTGCGCCACGGCCTGCTCGGTGAAGGCGACGGTCTGCAGGCTGAAGATCGGCAGCGTCGAGGCCACCTTGCCGCCCTCGCTGGCGCGGGCGTCGAACTGGTCGTCCCAATTGCCGCGGGCCGAGGATTTCAGGATGTCCCCGATCACGTCCTGCGCGCTGGCGCTGTTGGCAACCATGGCCGCGGCAAGCGCGGAGGCTCCGGAGAGGAAGAAACGGCGGCTGGTTCTCATGGACGTTCCAGACATTCCTGCTGTGTCGATCTCGCTCATTTCGCTCATACGGGCGGCTAGGCCCGCACTCTAGGGTTGGCAATCTTAACAATTAGCCAACCATGACCTTGCATCACTTCGGCGTGAAACGCGCGGTGCGACGCAACTTGCAGGTGAAGGCAAGGCCTGTGGCGCAACATCACCCGCATTCTCGCTTTCACCGGGATTATGGCGGCAACGTGGCCTTGGCCCGCGATTTGCTTCCGGCGATGCGATGAAAGGAGAGGAACGGTGCTTTTCGGCACCGATGAACAATCCAAGATGTGACCTAGAGCGGCCTTCGTCCCGACCTCGACAGTCGCGCGCTGACTACGCCCTGCGTACCGATGGGAGTTGCAGAGAGCGTTGCCCCTCATTGCGAAGGATCGACCTCCGGAGCCTGACCTGGCTTCGCCTTCAATTCCGAACATCGCTGCAACACCTGCCGTTGAGGATATCGCATGACCTTGTTGTCCTCCAGCTTGAGCAGCAACTCCCGTCTCTTGTCCGTGCTCTCACCGTCCGAGCAGGTCATGTCCAGAATGATCACGTCGAGGCCGCCGATCTTCTGAACCTTGTCCAGCGAGCAGCCGACCTCCCACATCTCCTCTGCCTTGTCGGTAAATGTCACGATCGAGTCGTTGTTGTCGCACGGGCTACTGCCTTCGGCGGCGAAAGAATCCTTCCACCATTCCTCGGCGGAAGCCGCGGGCGAGAGCAACAGTAGCACCGCGGCACCCCAGCAGATCCTCGAACGTCTTTTCTGGTTCATGTGCGCTCCCTCACCAGGAAGCGACATTAGGCAGTGCCGCGGCGAAAGAAAACAGGCGGGCGCCCTGCCGATGGGCGCCGCGCTTCCAGAAGATCCTTTTGCATCGCGAAAAGGAGAAGGAACCGGCGCCTTTCGACACCGGTCCCCATTTCTCCCCTGCCCGCGCTTCTGCGGCGCGGCTTGAAATTCCCTCGGCGTGGATGCGCCTTACATCCGGTAGGCGATCGTGTCGTTCCAGAAGCGGTCCAGCCGCTGCAGCGCGCGGTTCATCTGCTTGAACTCGTCGGTGTTGATGCCGCCGACCTGTTCGATCGAGCCGACATGGCGCTCGTAGAGGCCGCCGACCACTTCCGCCACCTCGTTGCCCTTCGGCGTCAGCGAGACGCGGACCGAACGGCGGTCGATGCGCGAGCGCTGGTGGTTGATGAAGCCGAGGTCGACCAGCTTCTTCAGATTGTAGGAGACATTCGAGCCGAGATAGTAGCCGCGCGAGCGCAATTCGCCGGCGGTCAGCTCCGAATTGCCGATATTGAAGAGCAGCAGCGCCTGGATGGCGTTGATGTCGGAACGGCCGTTGCGGTCGAACTCATCCTTGATCACGTCAAGCAGACGGCGGTGCAGACGCTCCACCAGCTGCAGCGATTCCATGTACAGCGAACGGATCGCCTCGCGGCGGTCGTCCGATACGGTGGCGGTCTTCGCCGCCGGACGCGAATTGATCATTGTCTTTGCCTCTCGTTTGTCGCCCGGTGATTTTTTTGCTTTTCACCTTGATTGCGACACTATCGAATACTCATAAAATTCGACTTAAACGCCAAGGCTAACAAGAGCTTACCGGTAAGAGGTTTCGAAAGAGGCTTAACGAACGGTCACCCCAGCAAGGATAATTAACCTAAAGATTTAGCCACCGGTTCCGGGCGGAAATCGGCATGCCTGGCCCGGGCCGCCCGCGGCGGCATCATCATCGCCTCGCCTGGCGCTTTTGCAGCCAGATCACCACCCGGAAGGCGATGTACAGCACCGCCACCGCGGCATGCGAGGCGATGATCAGCGGTCGATTGCCGAACAGGTCGGGGAAGCCGGCATACATGACGATCTCGGTCGCCGCGCAGATGAACCAGATCACCGGCCCCCAGGAGGCCAGCATCCACAGGCCCGCGGCGGCGAAGGGGAAAAAGACCGCGAGCATGACCGCCGCCACCTGCCAGTGCACCGGCATCAGGTCGAAGCGCCAGAGCGCGCCAGGGTAGAAGCCGATCAGCCGGATCCAGTAGAGGATGCCGAACAAAAGGCAGTAGCCGGCGATGAGGCGCTGGAACCAAGCGAAGATGACCTCGGTGGTCGAGGGCTGCAGCACGACGCGCCTGGAGGTCACCTCGCTCACAGCTCGAGCTCCCGCGCGTCGAGCGGCGCGAAATAGGCGTCGACATCGGCGACGCTCACCGCGTCGAGACTGGCTGGGCGCCAGCGCGGCGTCGAGCCCTTGTCGATGATAGCGGCGCGGATGCCTTCGTAGAAGTCGTGACCGGCCAGCATGCGGTTGAGGATGCGGAACTCCATCTTCATGCACTCGTCCATCGACATGGTCAGCCCGGCGCTGATCTGGCGCCAGGCGACATGCAGGCTGGTCGGCGAGCGCGTCCTGATCGTCGCCAGGGTCTTTGCGGCGAACTCGTCGGCGGGCGCCGCCCGCTCCAGGCTTGCCATGATATCGGACAGGGAGGCTTGAGCGAAATGGCGCGCGATCGCTTCCAGCACCGGCCGGTCCGTCTCACGCTTCGCCGGGACGAAAAAACCGCGCAGCACCGATTCCGGGTCGCCGGTGGCGCAGAGTCGGTCGAGGAAGGCCGCCTGATCCTCGGCCCTGATGGTGTGGGTGGCCAGCCCCGACCACAGCGCGTCGCCATGGCGAATGCGGGTTCCGGTCAGCGCCAGATACATGCCGAAACTGCCGCCGAGATCCGGCAGAAGATGGCTGGCACCGACATCGGGGAAGAAGCCGATGCCGACCTCCGGCATGGCGAACTGGGCGTTCTCGGTCAGCACGCGCTGCGAGCCGTGGAAGGAAATGCCGACGCCGCCGCCCATGACGATGCCGTCGATCAGCGCCACATAGGGCTTGCGGAAGGCGTTGATGCGGGCATTGAGCCGGTATTCGTCGGCGAAGAACTCGACCGGCGGCTTGCCTGCCCGACCGGCCTCGTAGATGTGCAGGATGTCGCCGCCGGCGGAGAACGCCCTGCCCTCGGCCTTGACGATGACGACATCGACGCCGTCATCGCGCTCCCAGGCGTCGAGCGCCTTGCCAAGCGCCCTGACCATGGCGTGAGTGACAGCGTTGAGCGCCTGCGGCCGCGTCAGCGTGACGACGCCAGCCCTGCCCGACCGCTCGAAGCGAATTTCGTCGCCTCCGCCAAAATCCATCGCAAGAGAATCCTCCCCCGCGCCTGCGGGATTTGAAGTGCTAAAGGTTGGCGCATGGGTGCGTCAATGGCAGGAGCGCGCCCGCGCCATCTAGGCGGCCGACGATTTCAGATGATAGAAAGTGCCGCCTCGAACCGGACAGCCAGCCATGCCCAGGTTTTCGCGTTTCGTACCTGTCATCATCGGCCTGATCGGCGCGATGGCCGGATCCGTTCTTGCGGCAGGCCTCGACGACCTCTACCAGTCGCAGACGATCGTCACCGGCACCGGCGAGGTCAACCGCCAGATCGGCTTCAGGGATTGCCTGGACAAGGTGTTGGTCAGGGTCTCCGGCGATCAGCGGCTGCCGGGCAAACCGGAGATGGAGGCGCTGCTCGATAAAGCAGGCGGTTTCGTTGATTCCTTCCGCTACCACGACCGGCTGGAAGGCATCCCCGTGCATGACGAGCAAGGTACGCATGACCGGCCGCACGACCTCACCTGCCTCTACAAGCCCGCGGTGATCGACAAGGTGCTGGCGCAACTGGGCAGCAAGCCCTGGCTCGGCGAGCGGCCGACGGTCGCCGTTTTCCTGGCGGCAGAGCAAGGCACGCGGCATTTCGTGCTAAGCGCCGATGACGAGCGCGGCCAGGCGATGCGCGAATCCTTCGTCAACGCCACGGGGCCGCTGCTGATGCGCATCGCCTTCCCGCCGGCGGCACAGATTTCCGGCCTGGACGAGAAGGCGCTGCGCGCCACCGACATCGCCACGCTCGACGATCTGGCGAGAAAGGCCGGAGCCAAGCAGGCGCTCGCCGGCAGCATCGTATGGAGCGACAAGGACCTGGGCTGGATCGCCGATTGGCGGCTGGCCGATGGCGGCAAGACCTATCGGTGGCAAGTGCGCGGCGTCAGCTTCGACGAGGCGTTCCGGGTCGCGATGAGAGGCGCGGCGCAGGTGTTGTCCGGCAATGGGCAACCCTGAGGCCTGGCACAATCGTGTCGCATTGGTCTGCCGGGAGACCCCGTGTTAAAACCGGCCAAACGAGAGTTTAGGCGATGAACAGATTCACCCCCGCAAAGCCCGCCGGCGCGCGCAGCGTCGACGAGATCACCGGCAGCCGGCGGCTGAGGCGCATGCGCAAGGCCGACTGGTCGCGGCGCCTGGTGCAGGAGAACCGGCTTTCGGTCGACGACCTGATCTGGCCGATCTTCGTCGTCGACGGCAAGGGCGTGCGCGAGCCGATCGCGGCGATGCCCGGCGTCTTCCGGCTGTCGCTCGACCTCGCGGTCAAGGAGGCCGAACGCGCGGCCAAGCTCGGCATTCCGGCGATCGCCACCTTCCCCAATGTCGAGCTTTCGCTGCGCGACCAGGCCGGCTCGCACATCCTCGATCCGGAAAACATCATCAACCGCGCCACCCGCGCCTTCAAGCACGCGGTGCCGGAGATCGGCATCATCACCGATGCGGCGCTCGACCCGTTCACCAGCCATGGCCACGACGGCATCCTGCGCGACGGCATCATCGTCAATGACGAGACCGTGGAACAGGTGGCGGCAGCGGCCGTCATCCAGGCTGCGGCGGGCGCCGATATCATCGCGCCGTCCGACATGATGGACGGCCGCATCGGCGCCATCCGCGACGCGCTCGACGCCAACGGCTTCCAGGACGTGGCGATCATGTCCTACGCGACGAAGTTCGCGTCAGCCTTCTACGGCCCCTACCGCGAGGCGGTGGGCACAGCCGGCCTGCTCAAGGGCGACAAGAAGACCTACTATATCGACCACGCCAATTCCAACGAGGCGGTGCGCGAGGCAGAGCAGGACCTCGCCGAAGGGGCCGACATGCTGATGGTGAAGCCCGGCCTGCCCTATCTCGATATCATCCGCCGGCTGAAGGACGAGCTTCAGATGCCGACCTTCGCCTATCAGGTGTCGGGCGAGTATTCGATGATCAAGGCGGCGGCCGCCAATGGCTGGATCGACGGCGAGAAGGCGATGCTGGAAAGCCTGCTCGCCTTCAAGCGCGCCGGCTGCGACGGCATCCTGACCTATTTCGCGCCGGAAGTGGCGGCAATCCTGAAAGGATAGCAGCGCCGGGGTCGGCCCTGCTATCCTCTCAAAACTCCACGTCGAGCTCGATGATCTCCTCGGGCTCGATCAGGGCGCCTTCCGTCCATTCCTGCATCAGTGGCCAGCCAAGGATAGTGTCGCAGAAGGCTGCCAGCGGCGCTTCGAGCTCCACCGCGTAGGTGCGAAAGCGGGTGCAGACCGGCGCGTACATGGCGTCGGCAACCGTGGGCGAGGCGCCGAACAGCCACGGCCCGCCATAGGTCGCCAGGCATTCGGACCAGATCGTCTTGATCCGGTCCACGTCCGGCCGCGCGCCGGAAAAAATCTTGAAGCTCTTGTGCCTCGCCTTGAGGTTCATCGGCAGCGCCGAGCGCAGATTGTGGAAGCCCGAATGCATTTCGCCCGAGACAGCGCGGCAATGGGCGCGCGCCACGCGCTCGGCCGGCAGCAGCCCGGTTCCGGGCACCGTCTCGGCAAGATACTCGGCGGTTGCTAGCGTATCCCACACGGTCACGCCATCATGCGTCAGCCTCGGCACCAGCACCGAAGGCGACAGGAGCAGCAATTCCTGCCGCTGCTCCGGGTCGTCGATGTCGACACGCTGTTCCTCGAACTCCAGACCGGCCATGCGGCACAGCAGCCAGCCGCGCAGCGACCATGACGAATAGTTCTTCGACGAGATCGTCAATGTCGCCTTTGTCATGCCGCCGGCCCTCCAAGCCTTTTCGCCCGCAACAATCCTCTCGCAATGCAAAATAATTTGCACTAGCTTTTTTGCACTGCGAGATGGCAGCTCGGAAGGGGACGCTTCATCGATGCTGTACCAGGCCTACCAGCTTCAGGACGACCTCATCGCCCCGGCGCGGATTTTCGCCGATCTGATGGGCTCCGTGGCGGGCAGCAGCATGGGTCTCGGCGACACCGCGAGACGGCGCATCAGCGCCGGACTGGAAATGATCGCCCGCTTCAGGTTCACCCATACGCGACCGGATTTCGGCATCGAATCCGTCAAGGTCGGCAACCGCGACGTGCCTGTCGCCATCGAAACGGTGCTCGCCTTGCCATTCGGCAAGCTGTTGCGCTTTGCCAAGGACATCGAAGCTCGCCAGCCCAAGGTCGTGGTGATCGCGCCTCTGTCAGGACATTTCTCGACGCTGCTGCGCGGCACGGTGGAGACGCTGCTTTGCGACCATGACGTCTATGTCACCGACTGGGCCAATGCCCGCGACGTGCCTCTTTCGGCCGGCAGCTTCGGCGTGGACGACTATGTCGACTACCTCATCCGTTTCCTGGAAACGATCGGCCCGGGCGCGCATATCCTCGCGGTCTGCCAGCCCTGCGTCCAGGCCCTCGCCGCCGTCGCAGTCATGTCCGAGGACAGGCACCCTGCGACACCGCGCTCGATGACACTGATGGCGGGGCCGATCGATCCGCGCGAGAGCCCGACCGAGGTCAACGAATTCGCCGTCAGCAAGTCGCTTTCGTGGTTTCAGAACTCGGTCATCTCCCGCGTGCCCTGGCGCCATGCCGGCGGCGGGCGGCGCGTCTATCCAGGCTTCCTCCAGCTTGCAGCGTTCATGGCCATGAACATGGACCGCCACACCACCGCCCACCGCAAGCTGCATGACCATCTGGCCGCCGGCGAGACCGCGGAGGCCGAAAAGATCAAGACCTTCTACGACGAGTATTTCGCGGTGCTCGACCTCACCGAGGAATTCTATCTCGAAACCATCGAGCGCGTGTTCCACAAGGCGGAACTCGCCACCGGCGCGTTCACCTTCCGCGGCGCGCCGGTCGACCCGGGCGCCATACGCAACACGGCGCTGCTCACCGTGGAAGGTGGGCGCGACGACATCTGCGCCCTCGGCCAGACCTCTGCCGCGCATGATCTGTGCTGTTCGCTGCGCCCGCATTTGAAGCGTCATCACCTGCAAGCCAATGTCGGCCATTACGGTGTTTTCAACGGCAAGCGCTGGGAGCGCGAAATCTATCCCGTCGTACGCAATCTCATCCTAGCGATGGAGTAGACCGGGCTGCTGGTAGACGAAGCCGCTCGCCGCTGCGCTTGCCGTTTCAAGACGGATTGCCCGGTCGACCGGCGCATGAAATGGCGATCGCTCGCCGTTCGATAGTGTTCGAAATACCGCTTGCAAATCGCAATCAGTTTGCTACAAAGGCACTGCTTGCAAAATACAACTGGTTATGGAGGCAATCGTGTCCAAGCTGCGTGTCAATGCTTTCACCCTGTCGCTCGACGGCTTTGGCGCCGGTCCCGACCAGGATCTCGGCAACCCGCTCGGCATCGGCGGCGAGGCTCTGCACAAATGGATGATCGGCACCCGCACTTTTCGTGAGATGGTGTTCGGCAAGGACGGCGGCACCACCGACACGGACGACGCGTTCGCGGCGCGCAGCTTCGAGAATGTCGGCGCCTGGATCCTCGGCCGCAACATGTTCGGACCGATCCGCGGCGAATGGCCGGATGAAAGCTGGAAAGGCTGGTGGGGCGACAACCCGCCCTATCACGTGCCGACCTTCGTGCTGACCCACCACAAGCGCGATCCGATCGAGATGGAAGGCGGGACGACGTTCTATTTCGTCACCGACGGCATCCATTCGGCTCTCGAGCGGGCGAAGGCCGCAGCCGGAGGCAAGGATGTGCGGGTCGGCGGCGGCGTCTCGACCGTCCGGCAATATCTCAAAGAGAGGCTGATCGACGACATGCATCTGGCGATCTCGCCGGTGCTGCTTGGATCGGGTGAGCACCTGTTCGCCGGCCTGGATATGCTGAAACTCGGCTACCGCTGCACGGAACAGATCGCGACGGCCGATGCGACGCATGTGCTGATCGGGCGTGCGTAGACCAGGCTCCTTCTCCCCCAGGGGGAGAAGGTGGCCTCGCGACCGCCTCATTTCTTCCAACACCCCTCATCCGTCTCGGCGCTGCGCGCCGATCTACCTTCTCCCGCAAGGAGAGAAGGAGGGGTGCATCAATACTTCTCCGGCACGTAGAGCTCGCGCGGCAGCACCTGGCGCTCGTATTCCGGGTTGAAGACGCGCTCGGGCAGCGTGATCTCCTCATGCGGCACTTCCTCATAGGGGAATTGCTGCAGGAGGTGGTCGATGCAGTTCAGCCGCGCGCGCTTCTTGTCATTGCCCTCGACGATGAACCAGGGGGCTTCCTTGATGTTGGTGCGGGCGAAGGTCTCTTCCTTGGCCTTGGTGTACTGCTCCCAGCGTACGCGCGACTGCAGGTCCATCGGCGACAGCTTCCACTGCTTCATCGGGTCGTGGATGCGCATCAGGAAGCGCATCTGCTGTTCCTCGTCGGTGATCGAGAACCAGTACTTCACCAGCGTGATGCCGGAGCGTACCAGCATGCGCTCGAATTCCGGCACGTCGCGGAAGAATTCCTCCACCTGGTCCGGCCCGGCGAAACCCATCACCCGCTCGACGCCGGAGCGGTTGTACCAGGAGCGGTCGAACAGCACGATCTCGCCGCCCGCCGGCAGATGCGGCACATAGCGCTGGAAGTACCATTGCGACTTCTCGCGCTCGGTCGGCGCCGGCAGCGCCACGACGCGGCAGATGCGCGGATTGAGCCGCTGGGTGATGCGCTTGATGACGCCGCCCTTGCCGGCCGAGTCGCGGCCCTCGAAGACCACCACGACCTTCTTCTTGTGGTAGGCCACCCAGGACTGCAGCTTGATCAATTCGGACTGCAGCCGCAGCAGGTCGCGGAAATATTGCATGCGCTCGATCGAGGGCGGATGCGAATCCTTGTAGATCTTGGCAATCTCCAGCGACAGCGCCGGCTCCGATATCTCGAGCTCATAGTCCTCGTCGAGCGTGTCGGCGAGTTCGGCTTCCAGCCAGTCCCTGGCTCCGGAATTCGATTTCAGTTCGTTCATCGTGGTTCTCCGCGCGCCATCCTGAGCCGACTTCAATAAAGGCCGGCAATGACGGTTTTATTGCAAGGCCGCAGTTACAGATGTGATCGACCGCTCGCCGCGATGGGGCGACAAACCGGCGAACTTGTCCTACAAATACGCCGTCTCATTCGGGCAGCCCTTTCGCGGCGCCTCTCTCAATGCAATCGCGAGGATCTCAAATGGAATACCGCACACTCGGCCGTTCCGGGCTGAAGGTTTCGACCTTGACGCTCGGCACCATGACCTTCGGCGGCGCCGGCGCTTTCGCAGCCGTCGGCAAGACCGACCTCAAGGAAGCCGCCCGGATGATCGACCTCTGCATCGATGCCGGCATCAACCTCATCGACACCGCCAATGTCTATTCGAACGGGATTTCGGAAGAGATCATCGGCGAAGCGCTGGGCGGCAAGCGCAAGGACGACGTGCTGATCGCCTCCAAGGCGCGCATGCGCATCGGCAAAGGCCCCAACGACGAGGGCCTGTCGCGCCACCACCTGATCCGCGAATGCGAGAAGAGCCTGAAGCGGCTGAAGACCGATGTCATCGACATCTACTTCCTGCATGAGTGGGACGGCGTGACGCCGCTGGAGGAGACGATCGCCGCGCTCGACACGCTGGTGAGCCAGGGCAAGATCCGCTATGTCGGCTGCTCCAACTATTCCGGCTGGCAGGTGATGAAGGCGCTTGCCATCAGCGACAGCAGCCACCAGCCGCGCTTCGTCACCCAGCAGATCCACTACACGCTCGAGGCGCGCGAGGCCGAATACGAGCTCTTGCCGATCTCGGTCGACCAAGGGCTCGGCGTGCTGGTGTGGAGCCCGCTCGCCGGCGGCCTGCTCAGCGGCAAATACCACCGCGACAGTCCGACCGCCCGGCAGCTCGGCGGCTGGTCGGAGCCGCCGATCCGCGACGAGGACCGGCTGTGGCGGATCGTCGACGTGCTCGTCGATATCGGCAAGGCCAGGGGCGTGTCTGGCGCGCAGGTGGCGCTCGCCTGGCTGCTCGGCCGGCCGGCGGTCTCGTCGCTGGTGATCGGCGCCCGAAGCGAAGCGCAGCTCAAGGACAACATCGCCGCCGCCAGCCTGACTTTGTCCTTCGACGAGCGCGCGCGGCTCGACGCTGTCAGCCGGCCGCCGGTCCTCTACCCCTATTGGCACCAGCAGCTGACGGCCAGGGGCCGCTTCGGGCCGGCCGACCTGGTGCTCGACCGCAGCGATATCTGAGAGCTGGGAAAGGGTCAGCCGGCGATGAAACGCCAGACTTCGGGATCCGGTTTGACCTGGCCGCTGAGCACGAAATATTTGTAGAGGACGAGCAGCGAGATCGCCTGCTCGTCCCGCTCGTTGCGGAATTTCCGGCAATAGGCGTTGGCGGCGGCGACGATGCGTTCGGCATCGGCTGGATGCTTTTCGAAATGGCGCACCCTGTCGGCGAGATCGGAGAAGTCGGGCGCCAGCGGCACGTAGTGGACATCGGCCCTGACCTCGCTTTCGGCGAACCAGGTCTCGTAGGTCGGCGGCGGCATCATGCAGAGCGAATTCGAGCTCATGATCCATTTGAGGTTGGTCGCGACATCGTTGCCCTCGAGCGAGACGATGTAGCGGTAACGCCGCTGCTCATCGATGGTGAGATAGGGTTTTTGGTATTCGGCCTTCGCGTCCTTGTTCGGCGTGCCGACATCGCAGATCGGCAGGTCGCGCATAGCGTCGAGGAACCGAGTCCGTATCGGATTGTTGAGATGGCCGCGCCAGACCACCAGCGGGCGCTTGTCGGCAAAGGGCTGCCGGTCGGCGGGCATCTGGAAGTGACGGAACTTGTCGAGCTTCATCAGCACCGAATTGCCGTTGCCGTCTGTGATCGGCCGGTCCTTGACGATCGACGGCATCTTGGGAACATCGATGACGTCGCCGAACTCGAGGTCGATGAGCAGCGCCGGATCGAAATAGCGGGCAAACTCCTTCAGGTCGTAATAATACATGCTCGGCCGAAACGGTATGCGGCTGACGGGCACCGCGGCCGGGCTCGGCACAAAGGGCTGCTCCAGCCTGTTGTAGAAGTTCACGCGCTCGCGGACCGAGTTGTCCGACCGCCGTGCCTGCTCCAGCCATCCCGCCAGCCGGTGGCGGAACAGCGCCTGCGGAGCGAGGTCGCGCGCAAAGTTGCGCGCGTAGTAAAACACCTTGGCGGCGGTTCGGAGAGGCGTGGCCATCGGTCCGTCGTTTCAATCAGCCTGGCGCTGGCGCGCAGATTTCTCCTACACCATTGTGCCGCCTGTCTTGCAAGCCCCGAACCAAGGGCAAGCTCATTGTCCGCCTATTCTTGCTTCAGCAGTTGTGTTTGCGACCCAATGCTCCTAGGCAGGGCTCAGGTCTAAGGGCGGTTGAAAGGAAACGATATGGCGCGAGCACCGAATTACGGTCAGGAACGCAAGGAGCGCGATCGGCAGAAGGCTGCCAAGAAGGCCGAGAAGCTGGCGGCCAAGGTCGCCGCCAAGGAGCGTTCGAAGCCCGAGGACAAGGCCAACGCCGAAGTGGAGACGGCCGAGTAGCGCCGCCTTCAGCCGGCGGTCGCTCTATCGAAAGCCCTAGGCCGGGGCCTTGTCGCTGACGAAGACATTCACTTCGCGGGCGGCGGCGATGAAGGCGCGCCTGGCATTCATCGCCGGCTTGTCGCCGGCCAGGGCGTCGTGACAGGCCTGCAGCGCTTCGCGATGCTTGGTGCTGCGCTTGCCCGGCCAGCTGTTGAGCAGATAGTCCGAAGCTTCTCGCGCGGTGCGCAAGAGCTGATTGGTTCCCGCCGTGGCCGACTTGACGGTCACGGGTATTTCAAACCGGTTGTTTTCCATCGCCGCTCTTACGCCATCGGCGAGCGCGAAGCGAGAGGCAAAGCAAACTGAATCGCGATCACGCCGCGACGACGGCGAATCCCCGGGCACGCAAGCCGCGCCGGTCGTCGCGCAGCGACGTCACCAGCCGGTCGCGGCTGCCGACGATATGGGCCGAAAGCAGCCGTGCCGCCTCGTCGGCGTCGCCGGCCCACACCGCGGCCAACACCGCGTGGTGCTCGGCCCAGGCCCGCCCAAGCGCCGCCTCGTCGCGGACCTCCAGCCAGCGCGCGCGGGAAAGCCTGGTCATCGCGTCGCGCACTGCCCTAAACAGGAAGTCGTTACCGGAGAGCCTGGCCAGCTCGATATGGAAATCCATGCCGATGCGGTGCCATTCCTCGCGCGGGGTCTCGGCATCGCAGGACTCCAGCATCGCCTCGATGACGTCGACGGCGCTCCTGTCTTGCAGGGCGCAGGTCAGCCTGACGGCGGCCACCTCCACCGCCTCGCGATAGACGGCGATCTGCTCGAGCTCGGCCAGATTGATGGGCGAGACTGTCCAGCCGCGCCCGTCGCGGCAGATCAGGCCTTCGGTCTCCAGGCGCAGCAGCGCGGCCCTGACCGGCGTGCGCGAGGCGGCGAAGCGGCTTTCGATCCAACGCTCGGTCAGGCGCTCGCCGGGTCCGATCTCGAGGCCGAGGATCATCTCGCGAAGCTGCCGTTCGACGCTCTGCATCTGCGACATGTGGGTTCCGTTCGTTGGGTCGCATTGACAGCGACAGGGTTGAGGTTCATGACGGATGCCACCTTGGTATCCCAAATTGGTATCCACAACAATCCCCACCATGGGGCAGGCATGAGATGAGCGAGAACGGCAGCGAACAGAGCGGCTACAATGTCCACTGGCGGCGCAATCTCGCCGTCTGCTTCGCGGGCTCGTTCAGCACGCTCATCGCCATGACCTTGCTGCTGCCCTTCCTGCCGCTCTATGTCGAGCAGTTGGGCGCCGAGGGCCATGCGGCGATCGTGCAATGGTCGGGCATCGCCTACGGTGCCACCTTCTTTGCGGCCGCCCTTGTGGCGCCGCTGTGGGGACGGCTCGGCGACCGCTACGGCCGCAAGCTGATGCTGGTGCGCGCCAGTTTCGGCATGGCGATCTGCATGTCGCTGACCGGCATGGTCGAAACCGTCTGGCAACTGGTGCTGCTGCGCCTGCTGATCGGCTTTGCCGGCGGCTATTCGTCGGGCTCGACCATCCTGGTCGCCATGCAGACACCGAAGGAGCGTTCCGGCTGGGCGCTCGGCGTGCTCTCGGCCGGCATCACGGCAGGCTCCCTGGTCGGGCCGCTGCTGGGCGGCGCATTGCCGCCGGTGATCGGCATCCGCGCCACCTTCCTGCTGTCGGGCGGCGTCATCTTCCTTGCCTTCCTGGCGACGACCTTCCTGATCAAGGAGACCCCTCGCCCGGCGGCCGCCAGAGCCGAAGCGACGTCAAAGCCGAAAAGCGGCTGGTCGCAGATCCGCGACAAGCGCCCGGTCGTCGCCATGCTGGCGACCGGCATGCTGCTCGCCTTCGCCACGATGTCGATCGAACCGATCATCACCGTCTATGTGCAGCAGCTGATCGAGGATCAAAGCCGGGTGACGCTGGTCGCCGGCGTCGTGATGTCGGCGACGGCGCTCGGCGCCATCCTGTCGGCCTCTTGGCTCGGCAAACTTGCCGACCGCATCGGCCACTGGAATGTCGTGATCGCCGCGCTTGCTGCCTCGGCCCTGCTGTTGATCCCGCAGGCCTTCGTCACCAAGGGCTGGCAGTTGATCGGCCTGCGCTTCCTGATGGGCCTGGCGCTGGGCGGGCTTTTGCCCTGCATCACCAGCGTCATCCGCCACAACGTGCCGGAAGGTGTCGGCGGCAATGTGCTGGGCCTGTCGATTTCGGCGCAGTATGTCGGCCAGGTGGCGGGACCTCTGCTCGGCGGCTTCGCCGGCGGCCATTTCGGCATGCGCTCGGTGTTCCTGGGCACGTCGGTGCTGATGGCGAGCGGCGCGGTGTACAACTGGATTGTCCAGTCGCGGCGCACCCGCAACATGCTGGCGCAAGCCGGCAGCCGCTGACACGTTCGCCTTTTGCGGATAAACCCGCCCGATGAACGGCAAGCTGAAGGACTGGGCGCGCACGATCAAGCGAGACGTGCACGCGATCTATCTCGCAGCCGGGGATCCCCGCACACCTTGGTATGCTAAAGTGCTGGCGCTGTTCATCGCCGGCTATGCGCTGTCACCAATAGACCTGATTCCCGACTTCATCCCGGTGCTTGGATATCTCGATGACGCGATCATTGTGCCGCTCGGCATTCTGGCCGTGTTGAAGATGATCCCACCGGAGGTCATGGCAGAACATCGCGCCGCTGCCGCGCTTGCGGGAGAGCGCCCGGTGAGTCGGGTAGCCGCAGTCGTCATCGCCTGCGTCTGGGGCGCATCTGCCGCACTGGCGGCGTGGCTCGGCTATCGCTACTTCATCGGCTGAGTTCGCGACATCATCCGCGCTTTCACAACATCGGTCGTATGGCAGGAGGCACCTGATATGGGCTCAACTGAACAACCAGCGAGCGCAGGCAGCCGTGTCTTCGTGCTTGCGGGCGGCCTTTGCGGCGCGGCGGGCGTGGCGCTGTCGGCCGCGGCCGCGCATCTGGGAGGCGCCTTCGTCGGCACGGCGGCGTCCTTCCTGCTTATGCACGCGCCAGTCTTCTTCGCCGTCGGGCTCATCGGCGCGGAACGCGCTTTGCGAGTCGCAAGCCTGGTCCTGCTTGTCGGGTTGGTGCTTTTCTGCGGCGATCTTCTCGCCCGCGACTTTTTGGGTTCGCGGCCTTTTCCAATGTCGGCGCCGATCGGCGGCACCTTGCTGATTGGCGGCTGGCTGGCGATCGCCGCCTCGGCCTTCATGCCGCGCCGTGCCTGAGACCGGCGATCAGTCCCGCCGGCGCTCGCGCCTTGCCAGCCATTCGCGACTGCGCACGGCCGGGCCTGTGAGGCGCCGCCGCTCCGGCCGCTCGGACGCCGGAGAGATGCCCCAATAGTTGCGATAGATGTCCTCGAACAGATGGTTCATCGGATGCATAGCGTTCATCCCTTTGAATTGAATCGATCCAATCGATCGACGTGAAAAAGACCGACCGTTCAGCCGCGCTTGCGATCCACGACAAAGCGCGGCTCGCGCTTCCATGGACTTGCCTTGCCGCGGCGCTTCTCGCTGAGCGCAGCCGAGGCAATGCCCCAATCGTTGCGGTAGACGTCCTCGAACAGAAAGTTGACCGGATGCATGGCACCCTCCTTCCAAACCCGCTCCAATTCAGCCGAATTGCCAACTTGGATCGATTCAACCATACGCCACGAGACCTGAGAGTCAAGCAAAATTTGAATCGATCCAATAAAGATGATAGATGGACCGGAGATCGATCCCCGTCCATGTATTGCGGCGTCGGAGGTCCGGGAGAACAGACATGGCATCACTCATCGAAGGCCAGACACGCCCCATCCGGCTGGCCGATATCGCCAAGGCGGCCGGCGTCTCGCATGGCACGGCCTCCAACGTCTTCAGCCGCCCGGAGATCGTGCGCGCGGAAGTGCGCGATCGGGTCAAGGCCGTGGCGGAGGCGATGGGCTATGCCGGACCCGACCCCAAGGGCCGGCTGCTGCGCGCCGGCAAGGTCAATGCGATCGGCGTCGCTTCGACCGAGCCCCTCTCCTATTTCTTCGACGACCCTTTCGCGCGCGTGATGATGGCCGGCATCTCCGAGGCATGCGACGCCGTCGGTGCCGGAATTGCGCTGGTATCGGCTCAAAATGACGAGAAACTCGCCTGGAACATCCAGAGCGCCCTGGTCGACGGCTTCATCCTGTTCTGCATCGAGGGCGGCCCTCGCCTCGTCGAGCTGACGCGCGAACGCAGGCTTCCCTTCGTCGCGCTCGCGATCGGCTTCGATGACGACACCACCTCGATGATCGGCATCGACAACGTCGCCGGCGCCAGGCTGGCTGCGCGTCATCTCGGCGAACTCGGGCATCGCCACTTCGCCGTCCTGTCACTGCCTTTCGTTGACGGCAGCACCGGTCTTGTCGCGCCCGGGCGGCTCGGGACGGCGCTCTACACCGCAACGCGCGACCGACTCGCCGGCTATTTCGAGGAGCTTTCCCGCTTCGGCATCGACACCACCAAGGTGCCGGTCTACGAGACTGAAAACGAGGCGGCCTCCACCAGGGCCGGCCTCGAAGCCATCTTCGCCAGCGGCGAGCCGCCCACCGCGATCCTGGCGATGTCGGACCGCATGGCCATGGTCGCGGTCGACTGGCTGACCAGGCGGGGCCTGAATGTCCCGGGCGATGTCTCGGTCATCGGCTTCGACGGCGTTCCAGACGGCCTGCTGTGCAGCCCTCAGCTCACCACCATCGCCCAGCCGATCGCCGAGATCGGCCGGCGGGCGGCGCGCATGATCCTCAATTTCGACGGCGCGGTGCGGCGCGAGATGCTCGACGTCCAGCTCGTCGTCAGGGCATCTACCGGACCGGCAAAGGCCTGATCCACCTCACCGATTCCCCGCCGCCATCGGCCGGGCGCCGAAAGACGCACGCGCCGGTACGTCGCCGCGGGCCGGCTTCCTGCCGGATGAACCGATGCCGGACAGCCATTCGAGATAAAAGGCGAGCGCGAACTGCATGGCGATGCCGGCCGAAATCAGCAGGGTGTCATAGGCAAGGCCGCCCGGATTGATCAGCTTCATCACCTGCGCCACCATGGCGAGAACCGTGCCGGCGATGAACACCGGCAGCGAGCGCTTGCCGAGGATGGCGAGCGGATGGTCGGGGCTGGTGCGGAACAGGTTCGAGACGGCCGGTAGCGCGACGATGAGATAGCTCACCGCCAGTATGTGCAGGAGCCTCGGCAGCGACAGGAAGGTCTTGTCGAAGCCGGTCAGCACCACCGGCATGTTGAACCATGAGATCTGCCCCCAGAGCGGGCTGTGCACCCAGACGAGCGCCGCCAGCACATAGGCGGCGGCCGCTCCGACCAGCCAGCGATTGACCGGAATGACGCCGCCGCGCCTGACATGCAGCATGGCGGCCAGGCCGATGTTGAACAGGAACTGCCAGGACAGCGGATTGAGGAACCAGAAACCGGGCTCTGGATAGTTCGGCGGCGCGATCTGCCAGATGCCGGCGACGAGCCACAGGGCGCCCGACAGGACAAGCGCCGGCACTGGCCTGTAGCTGATCAAAAGCAGGAAGGCGGGCGCCATCAGAAGCAGCACCGCGTAGACCGGCAGGATGTTGTTGTAGCCGAGTTGATGGCCGAGCGTGACGATGCCGACCAGCACTTCCGGCGTGTTCTTCATCAGCGGCTCGATGTTGATCAGCTTCAGCAGCTCCGGCCGCCTGGCGAACACTGCCGCGGCGCAGAACAGCGCCATCACCGCCATGGTCGTGACGATATGGGCGACATATAGCACGCCGGCGCGGCGCCACATTTTCAGCGTCGCCAGCAGCCGGCCTCCAGGCGGGAACTTGGTGCCGTAAGCAAGCGCCACCGACATGCCGGAGATCAGCACGAAGGCTTCGGCGGCGTCCGAGAAGCCGAAATTCTTGTAGGTCAGCGTCTCGAACATCGTGCCGGGCACATGGTCGATGAAGATGGTGAGCAGCGCGAGCGCGCGAAACACATCGATACGCGTATCGCGATCGTGGATACGCGTATCGCGTCCGGGCGAAACTGGCATGGTCATCGACAAAAGGCCTCAAAGCTGGTCGTTCATTGGGGCAATGCGACCCCCGGCGCACCGCTTCGATTCCTCCCGACGGGAGGTATATCGGCGCAGAAACGGACTGAAGTGTGCCTGGTTCAATCAACTTTCGCGGAGCAAGAAAATATTCCGTTTTGAAGCCGGCAAATCAACGAAATATGTATAGATTCAAAAGGATATAAGCGTGTCCGAATATACCGGCGAAGCAACCGTCTTGCGTGACTTGACCTTTCCCTACCGCTTCATCCGGCCGGCGGAAGCAGGCGGCGAATGCCTGTTCCTGCTACACGGATCCGGGGTCGATGAAACCACGCTGGTGCCGCTGGCGAAACAGATCGCTCCCCATGCCGTCCTGGTCCCCGCGCGTGGCCGAATTCCGCAGGAGGATGGCTTCCGCTGGTTCGAACGGATCACGCCGACTAGCTTCGAGCAGGCCAGCATCCGCACGGAGACGGACGCCTTCGCCACATTCGTTACCGAGGCTGCGAAGCGCCACAGGCTCGACCTCGCGCGCGCGACCTACCTCGGCTACTCGAACGGGGCCAATCTGGTCTCGATCTTGATGCTGCTCCAGCCGGGCCTTGTCCGGCGGGCGGCGCTTCTGCGGCCCATGCCGGTGCTGGACGAAACGCCGCCGACGGATCTTGCTGGCACCAAGGTGCTGATGATCGCCGGCGCCGCCGACCTCACCTACGGGCCGTTCGCACCGGCGCTGGTGACGCTGCTAAGCCAGCGCGGCGCCACGGTCGACGCAAGGATCGTTGCATCGGGACATGAGTTCGGCGACCCGGATGCCGCCATTGTCAGGCGATGGCTGGCTGATCCAGCCGTCGCGTGAGCGAATCGGTTATCAGAAGCCCTAGCCCTTCCCCATCCGGTTCCACGCATCCAGGCCGGCGATCTTGTAGGCCTCGGCCAGCGTCGGATAGTTGAAGGTGTTGTTGACGAAGAAGTCGACCGTGCCGCCGAGATTGATCACCGCCTGGCCGATATGGATCAGTTCGGTGGCGCCTTCGCCGACGATGTGAGCGCCGAGCAGCCGGCGCGTCTCGACCGAGAACAACAGCTTCAGGAAGCCTGAATTGACGCCCATGATGTGGCCGCGCGAGGTCTCGCGAAAACGCGCCACGCCGACCTCGTAGGCGGCGCCGCTTTCGCGCACCTGCTCCTCCGACTGACCGACGGTAGAGATCTCGGGCACGGCGTAGATGCCATAGGGAAAGGTTTCCGGCGGCGGCGGCAGGGTGACGCCGAAAGCATGGCAGGCGGCCACCCTGCCCTGCTCCATCGAAGTGGAGGCAAGGCTCGGAAAGCCGATGACGTCGCCGGTGGCATAGATGTTGGGCACGGTGGTCTGGAAAGTGTTCGCGTCGACCTTGATGCGACCCCTGGAGTCGGACTCTATGCCGACCACGTCGAGGCCGAGGCTGCCGAGATTGCCGCTGCGGCCGGCGGCATAAAGCACGATCTCGGAGCGAATGGTACGGCCATCTGCGAGCGTCACCTCGGCATAGTCCGGCTTGGAGGTGATCTCCTTGACCGTGCTGCCGAGGCGGATGGTCATGCCACGATCGCGCATCTGGTGGATGAAGTCGTCGACGATCTCCCGGTCGACGAAATCGAGGATGGTGTTGCGTGGCTCGACCAGCGTCACCGGCACGTCGAGGGCCGAAAAGATGGTCGCGTACTCGACGCCGATGACGCCGGCGCCGATCACGGTCAGCGTGCGCGGCAGCCGGTCGAGTTCCAGCATCTCGTCGCTGTCGAAGACGCGGGTCTTGTCGAACGGCACGTCGCGCGGCCGGTGCGGCCTGGTGCCGACGGCGATCAGCGCATTGGCGAAACCGACCTCTGAGTAGTCGCCATTGTCGCTCGTCAGGCTGACCTTGTTGGGGCCGAGGAATTTCGCCGTGGCACGCGCACTTTTGACCGCGTTGCGCATGAACTGGTGCTGCAGCACCTCGACCTCGTGGTCGAGCGTCTTGTGCAGGCGCTCAATGAGGTCGCTGACCGAAATGTCCTGCTTGACCCTGTAGCCGCGCCCGTAGAAGCCGCGCTCGCGCCAGCCGGAGAGGTTGAGCACCGTCTCGCGCAGCGTCTTCGAAGGAATGGTGCCGGTGTGCACCGAGACGCCGCCAAGGCGCCGGCCCCGGTCGACCACCAGCACCGATTTGCCGAGCTTGGCCGACTGCACCGCGGCGCGGCGCCCCGAAGGCCCGCTGCCGATGACCACCATGTCGTAGTCCATACTACCCCGTCCCCTCGGCGTCTTATTGCGCCGCAACAAGCTAACGCCATCCGCGCTGTGAATTCAACCGGTTCAGCGGCCGCGACACAGCGTGCCCAAACCGACAATCTTGATTCCGCCATCGGCTTTCACCATTTCAGTGGCGGACGGCCCGCACCCTATGGCGGGCCCAGTTACGAGGACATGACATGAACGCGCGCGTACTTGACGGCGAAATCATCACCAGCAGGCTCGACGACGTCCGCGCCTATGACGGCGTGCGCACGCGGCGCATCCTGGCCTGCATGATCGACTACCTGATCATCGGGCTGCTCACCATCCCGTTCGCGATCCTGGTGTTCGTTTTCGGCCTGCTGACGCTCGGGCTTGGCTGGATGCTGTTTTCGGTGCTCGTGCCGGCGGTCGCCATCCTCTACATCTGGAACACGCTGGGTAGCGGCGACCAGGCCACCACCGGCATGAAGCTGATGGGCATCCGGCTCGACCGCCTCGACGGCAGCCGCATCGACGGACTGACCGCTGTCGTGCATTCGGTGCTGTTCTGGGCCGGCAACGTCATCCTGACGCCGCTGGTGCTGCTGGTGACGCTGTTTTCGGACCGCAAGCGCACACTGCACGACCTGCTGCTTGGCACGGTGGTGAGCCGCACCGATCGCTGATCCCGGTTTCGGGAGGCCGGCGCGGACGGTTATCCGCAAATATGAAGGACTTCGGTCGGCCGCTGGCTTATAATCCTGTTGAATTTTTCGCCGACCGGGCCAAAGGTAAGGCGATTCGCAGGAGCGTTTCCTAGACTCGATGACGCAGCATCCGACCCAGTCGCCGCAGTTCTTCCTGACCGCGCCGTCGCCGTGCCCCTATCTGGAGGGCCAGTTCGAACGCAAGGTGTTTACCCACCTTGTCGGCGACAAGGCGCCCGAGATGAACGACCTCTTGACGCAGGGCGGTTTCCGGCGCTCGCAGAACATCGCCTACAGGCCCGCCTGCGAAACCTGCCGCGCCTGCGTGTCGGTGCGCATCCTGGCGCAGGAATTCACCGCCAGTCGCAATATGAAGCGGGTGATCCAGCACAATGCCGACCTCGTCGGCGCCATGCATGACGCGCAGCCGTCGACCGAACAGTATTCGCTGTTTCGCGCCTATCTCGACGCCCGCCACCGCCGCGGCGGCATGTCGGACATGACGGTGCTCGACTATGCCATGATGGTCGAGGACACCCATGTCGACACCAAGATCATCGAATACCGGCGCCGCGGCCCCGACACTTTCATCACCGGCAAGGGCCAGGGCGAGCTGATCGCGGTGGCGCTGACCGACAAGATGGCCGACGGGCTGTCGATGGTCTATTCCTACTTCAATCCGGACTTCGAGGACCGCTCGCTCGGCACCTTCATGATCCTCGATCATATCGCCCGGGCCAGGGCCATGGGCCTGCCCCATGTCTATCTCGGCTACTGGGTCAACGGCTCGCGCAAGATGAGCTATAAGATGCGTTTCATGCCGCAGGAGCATCTCGGCCCGAAAGGCTGGGAACGCTACGACCACGAAGCGGTCACGCGCTGACTAACCCTTTCAAAGCCCGACGTTAAGCAATTCCAGGAAAAGTGTGCAGCGGTTTTCCGGCCGGAATTGCGCAACCGCTCAAGACTGTTTCAAGCGGCAGGATGCTGGTCTTTTCGCCGATTGGCGAGAGAATGCGCTATCGCGCCGACAGCCGTCCGCCTGCAAATTCATTGCGAGAATTACTGGCATGTCCTCCCATCACGACCACCAGAAAGGCCTTCTGCTCACGGCCATCGGCGGCATGACGCTGACCGTCGACATCCCGCTGATCCGGCTCGCCCATGGCGAGGCCTGGACGATCCTCCTGCTGCGCACCGGCACCACTTTCCTCGCCGGGATTCTCATCTGGACGGTCTGGCGCCTGCTGAGCGACCGGGCGCCGCAACTGGTCCCCGGCCGGTCCGGGGTTGCGGTGGCGACGCTTTACGGGCTCGGCTCGATCGCCTTCGTCACCGCCGTCTACCACACCTCGACCGCCGACCTCGTCTTCATCCTCGCCTTCACCACCATGTTCTCGGCGCTGCTGTCCTGGCTGTTCCTGAAAGAGCGGCCACGGCCGCTGACGCTGGCGGCGCTGGCGGTGATGATCGTCGGCGTCGCCATCATCGTCGGCGACTCCATTGGCAGCGGATATCTGTTCGGCGACATCATGGCCCTGTGCTCGGCGCTCTGCGTCGCCTGCGCCATCACCATCTCGCGCGCCAGCCGCAAGGATATGGGCTTCACCTCGCTCATTGGCGTGGTGCTGCCCTTCGCCGTCGCGGCCTTCATGGTCTCGAAGACCGGGTTTCAGGTGGACGCGCCGTGGTGGATCATCTTCAATGGCGCCGTGATCATGCCGATCTCGTTCTTCTGCCTTGCCAACGGACCGAAATACATCTCAGGGCCGGAAGTGGCGATGTTCTACCTTTTGGAAACGGTGCTGGCGCCGGTCTGGGTCTGGATGATCTTCGCCGAGACGCCGTCGCGCAACAGCCTGATCGGCGGCGCGATCCTAATAGTGACGCTGGTGGCCCACTCAATCTGGCAATTGCATGAGGGGCGCAAGCGCCGCACCGCGCTCGCGGTCGGTCAGCCGGCCTGAATCTTCTTCTTTTCGGCCGCAACCTCGATCTGCGGCGGACCGCCCGCCGTTTCCGTGGCCGCCGCGGCGGCGGAATCGTCCATCAGCTCGACCTCGCGCAGCCATTCGCGCCAGATCGCGACCAGCAGCGCCATCAGCACCGGGCCGATGAACAGGCCGAGAAAACCCATCGTCTTGACGCCGCCGATCAGGCCGAAAAAGGTCGGCAGGAATGGCAGCTTGATCGGTCCGCCGACCAGTTTTGGGCGCAAGGTCTTGTCGACGATGAAGAGCTCGACCGCGCCCCAGATGAACAGGGCGGAGCCCGCCATCGGCGAACCGCTGGCGGCGAGGTAGATCGACACCAGCGTAAATGACAGCGGCGCGCCGCCGGGGATCAGCGCCATCACGCCGGTGAGTGCGCCGAGCGTCACCGGCGACGGCACGCCGGCCAGCCAGTAGGCGACGCCCAGCACCAGCCCTTCGCCAATGGCAATCACGGTCATGCCGGTGACGGTTGACGAAATGGTCGCCGGCACCACGCGCGAGATGCGTTCCCACCGCGTTGGCAGGATGCGCTCGCCCAAACGGTCGATCTGGGCGGCGAAAGCCTCGCCGTCGCGGTAGGCGAAGAACAGCGCGATCATCATGAAGAGCAGCGTCAAAAGCAGGCCGAACGCGCTGCCGCCGGCGGCCAGCGCGCCACGATAGATGCTGCCGATATTGGCGCCGCTGACCAGCTGGATCAGTTCGCCGATGCCGCCGGGATGACCGAGATTGGTCGTCCACTGCTCGTTCAGCCATTCGCCGACAATGGGCATGGTGGCGATCCATTGCGGCGTCACGGCGCCGTGCCGGTTGGTCTCGATCGCCCACCCGACCCATTCGCGCAGCTCGTTGATGGCATAGGTGCCGGCAAGCGCGATCGGCACCACCAGGAAGGTGAGGATGAAGAGGATGGCGAAGGTGGCGGCGATGGTGCGGTTGCCGCCAACGGCCGCGAGCAGGCGCCGGTAGAGCGGCCAGCTGGCGAAAGCGATGACCAGCGCCGCCAGCACTGGGAAAAGGAAGCCGTGGAAGAAATAGACGCCGGCGGCGACGATCAGCACCAGCAGCCAGCGCGCCGCCGACAGCGGCGGGATGACGGCGGCCCTGAGCGGCGTCGACAGGCCGAACAGCCGCTGCCCCGGTTTCTGGATCTCAGCCTGCTTCAAACCTGCATTTCTCCCCTGCCCGGGACTGCTCATGCACCATCATAGTGCAGCAATCGTGACGATAGTCCAAATGGTGATGGACGCGCCTTTCCTTCTCCCCTTGTGGGCCTGTTGCGTAATTGGCTGGTTGTGATTCTCTGAGGGCGGAAGCCGTGGAGAGTCGCAATGGCGGTGAAGCAGACAGGTCAGTTGAGCTTGGCGGAGGCGTTTCTTGGCAGCAAGCTTCCAGGTGGCGCTTCGCCACTCGATCGGCTGTCTGGTCTGGTGAAGTGGTATCGCTTCGAGAAGCTGCTTGTCGCGCTGCGCGATGGCGGGCCGGGACGCGCGGCCTGGCCGCCGCTGCTACTGTTCAAGGCGCTGCTGCTGCAATCGCTCTATGGGCTGTCGGATCGCGAACTGGAGGAAGCGCTGGGCGACCGGTTGTCGTTCCGCCGCTTTGTCGGGCTTGGTCTTGAGGAGAGCATCCCCGATCACACGGTGCTGTCACGCTTTCGCAATCTGCTTGTCGGCGAAGGGTTGATGGAGAAGCTGTTTGGCGAACTGGACCGACAGCTGGAGAAAGCCGGTGTGATCCTGAAGCGTGGCACGATGCTGGATGCCACGCTGATCGATGCCGTCTCGGCGCCGCCGACGCCGGAGCGGGTGTCGAAGGACGCAGACGCTCGCATAACCGCACGCAAGGGCAAGGGCGGCCTCACCTTCGGCTACAAGGCTCATGTCGGGGTGGATGAGGGATCGGGCCTGATCCGCACGGTGATCACTACACCGGCCAACGTCAACGACACAGTGCCGGCCGATCGCTTGATCTGCGGCGACGAGAAGACGGTGTGGGCGGATGCCGCCTATGACACCCATGCCCGCCGTGCCCGGCTCAAGGCTGAGGGCAAGAAGGTGCGCATTGCGCGCCGCCCCAACAAGCATCATGCGCTGCCGGCGCGGCTCAAGCATTACAATCGTCTGATCGCCAGACGGCGAGCGGCGGTGGAGACCACCTTCGCCACGCTCAAAAACCGCATGAGGCTGACCACGATCCGTTATGTCGGACTGGCCAAGGCTGCTGGTCAGGTGACGATGGCGGCGATCGCCTTCAACATGCGCCGATGGGCCGCCATCACGGGATAGGTGCGCCTAGCGACCGGCCAAAGGGCCGGACCACCACCCTTAAACCCCAAACCAGAAGCCCAATCCCGCAAAGCGAAAGCCAACCGCGAAATCGCTCCGCAAGCCTCTCCCCGCTAACTACGCAACAGGCCCCTTGTGGGAGAAGGTGGATCGGCGCGCAGCCCCGAGACGGATGAGGGGTGCCGGAAGAAGCGCAGCGTGAAGATATCCAAGGATTTGAAGCGCTTACGCCTGTGAGGTAGCAACTCTTCGCGCACCCTCGTCCGACCGAGCTTCGCTCGGCCATCTCCCCCACAAAGGGGGAGATCGCAGCTTCACCCGAACTTGCCCGTCCTCGGGAAGCCCTTCGGCACCATGCGGCCGGCGGCGGCGCGGGCGCCGATCCATTCGGCCAGCTCCTCGCGCGAGCGGCTAAAGGTGCGGTCGGCCGAATCCTGCCACGACAGGCCGGTCTCCAGCGTGAAGGGCTTGATGTCCAGCACGCCGCCATCCTTGTATTTCTGCAGGCGCACGCCCTTGCCGCGCGTCATCTCCGGGATCTCGGCAAGCGGGAACACCAGCATCTTGCGGTTTTCGCCGACAATGGCGAGGTGGTCGCCGGTGAGCGGTATGCAGCGCTTGGCCTCGTCGGGCGCCTTGACGTTCATCACCTGCTTGCCCTTGCGGGTGTTGGCGACGACCTCCTCCTCCGGCACGATGAAGCCGTTGGCGTCGTAGGAGACGAGCAGCAGCTTGCGCTTCGGGTCGTGCACGAAAGCGGTGACGATGTCCTGGTCGTTCTCCATGTCGACGATGATGCGGATCGGCTCGCCATGGCCGCGCCCGCCCGGCAGCCGGTCGGCGCCGATGGTGTAGAACTTGCCGCCCGTGGTGAAGACCAGGATCTTGTCGGTGGTCTGGGCGTGGAAGGCGAGCTTGAGGCTGTCGCCTTCCTTGAAGGTGAATTGCGAATGGTCGGTGAGGTGGCCCTTCATCGCCCGCAGCCAGCCCTTCTCGGAGACGACAACGGTGACCGGCTCGCGCTCGATCATGGCGTGCGCGATATCGGTCAGGTCATGCTCGGGCGCGTCGGCGAACTGGGTGCGGCGCCTGCCGAGCTCGGTCTCCGGACCGAACTTGTCGCGGATGCTGGTGACTTCCCACTTGATCGTCGCCCACTGCTTGACGCTGGACGCCAGCAGCGCCTCGATCTGCTTCTTCTCGGCGGTGAGCCCGTCGAACTCCTTGCGGATCTCGATCTCTTCCAGCTTGCGCAGGGCGCGCAGGCGCATGTTGAGGATGGCTTCAGCCTGGGTGTCGGTGAGCGACCAGCGGGCCATCATCACCTGCTTGGGCTCGTCCTCCTCGCGGATGATCCTGATGACCTCGTCGATGTTGAGGTAGGCGATCAGGTAGCCGGCGAGGATCTCGAGGCGCTTCTCGATCTCGCCGAGGCGGTGCTTCGAGCGGCGGATGAGCACGTCGCGGCGGTGCTCCAGCCATTCCTTGAGCACGCCCTTCAGCGACAGCACGTTGGGCACCTTGCCGCGCGACAGCACGTTCATGTTGAGCGGGAAGCGGCTTTCGAGCTCGGTCAGCTTGAACAGCGATTCCATCAGGATGCCGGGATCGACGGTGCGGCTCTTGGGCACCAGAACGACGCGGATGTCCTCGGCGCTCTCGTCCCGGACGTCTTCGAGCAGCGGCAGCTTGCGCGCCATCAGGAGCTCGGCGATCTTCTCGATCAGCCTGGCCTTCTGAACGCCGTAGGGTATCTCGGTGACGACGATGCTCCACGTGCCCCGGCCCTGGTCCTCCTGGTTCCATTTCGCCCTGACGCGGAAGCCGCCGCGGCCGGTCTCATAGGCTTCGAGGATCGAGGCGCGGCTGTCGACGATGATGCCGCCGGTCGGGAAATCCGGCCCCTGGACGAATTCCATCAGCGCCGTCACCGGCGCATCGGGGTTCTCGATCAGATGCAGAGCCGCGTCGCAAAGCTCGGCGGCGTTGTGCGGCGGGATGGAGGTCGCCATGCCGACGGCGATGCCGGACGAGCCGTTGGCGAGCAGGTTCGGGAAGGCGCCGGGCAGCACGACCGGCTCCTCGTCCTCCTCATTGTAGGTCGGGCGGTAGTCGACGGCGTCCTCGGTGATGCCGGCGAGCAATTCCGTCGCCACGTCGGTCATGCGCGCTTCGGTGTAGCGCATGGCGGCGGCGTTATCGCCGTCGATATTGCCGAAATTGCCCTGCCCGTCGACGAGCGGGTAGCGCATCGAGAAATCCTGCGCCAGCCTGACCAGCGCGTCGTAGATCGACTGGTCGCCATGCGGGTGGAACTTGCCCATCACCTCGCCGACGATGCGGGCGCATTTGGCGAAGCCCTGGTCGGGGTTGAGCCTCAAGAGCCGCATGGCATGCATGATGCGGCGATGGACCGGCTTCAGCCCGTCGCGCACATCCGGCAGTGCCCGGTGCATGATGGTCGACAGCGCATAGGCGAGATAGCGCTCCTCGAGCGCCTTCTTCAGATCGACCGGTTCGATGTGGTCACCGCCGCCATCCGAAGGCGGCAAAAGCCTTTTTCCCATGGGTTTGCACTAGCCGAGCGGGTGATTCGCGGCAAGCGCTGGCTGGGCCGGTCGGCGCTTGTCATCCCAACGGTGTGACGGATTTCACGGAACCGGCGGGGGCGGCGGACCAATTTGCGGCCATCTGCAACATGGATCGGCGGCATGACGCCCCCGGCCAACATCAACCTGTTACATGCCGTGTCTAAGGCAGAGCCGATAGCGCATGGGAGCCCGATCTTCATGACAAATTCACCGCTTCAGTCGAAGAAGCCGGGCCGGGTTTGCGTTGCGCCGTGATTTTCGACCAATGTACCGGCAAACGCCTTCTTCCCGTCCAGTTCGTCGCCGAATTGTGACGGGCGTATAGGATCGAAGCAATTTTCGTAAACTCTCAGGGGAACTCGCGATGACAATCCAACGCTCGACTCTCAAGAAACTCGCTTTCTCGACCTTCCTGCTGACGCTGCCGCTCAATGCCGCCTTCGCGCAGGACGCAGCGGTCGCCGACCGCCTCAAGGCGGCGCTTGCCGCCCAGGGCGTCGACATCTCCTGGACCGGGGTGAGCGGCGACGACTCCAGCATGGTGCTGCAGGGCGTGGCCGTTAAGCCGGCGGGCGAGAAGGAGCCGCTGACCATCGGCGACGTCAAGCTCGAAGGGGTGAGCGAAGCCGATGGCGGCTACGACATCGCCACCGTCTCGACCGCAGCCTTCGAACACAGCAAGGACGGCGTCACGCTCTCGCTCAGCCCCTTCGTCATCCATGACATGACGGTTCCGGCCGAAGGCGCCACCGGCCCGCTCGGCTCGCTGATGATGTACAAGTCGGCCGAACTCTCCAACATGACAGTCAAGGTCGCCGATAAGACCGCCTTCTCGATGGACGGCCTTGCCATCGAGGTCACCCCGCCGGAGGACGGCAAGGCGATGGAGTTTTCCGGCACGACGGAAAAGTTCAATGCCGACCTGACCCTGGTCGACGATCCCAAGTCCAAGGAAGCCATCGAAGCGCTCGGCTACCAGAACATATCGGGCAACATCGACATCGCCGGCACCTGGCAGCCGACGGACGGCAAGATGGAACTGTCGAAATACGACATCGCGGTCGACAATGCCGGCAAGCTCGGCATGACCTTCGGCCTCGGCGGCTATACGCTCGACTTCGTCAAGTCGCTGCAGGATATGCAGAAGAAGATGGCAGCACAGCCCGAAGGCGCAGACAATTCGGCGCAAGGCATGGCCATGCTCGGCCTGCTGCAGCAGCTTTCCTTCAACAGCGCCTCGATCCGCTTCGACGACGATTCGCTGACCAACAAGGTGCTGGAGTATGTCGGCAAGCAGCAGGGCATGTCGGGCAAGGACATCGCCAACCAGGCCAAGGCGATCGTGCCGTTCGGCATGGCGCAGCTCAACAACCCGGAGCTGACGGCCGAGGTGACGGCGGCGGTCGGCAAATATCTCGACGATCCGAAGAGCCTGGAGATTTCGGCCGAGCCGCCGGCTGCGGTGCCGTTCGCGCTGATCATGGCCGGCGCGATGTCGAACCCGCTCGACCTGCCGAAGACGCTCGGCGTCAAGGTCAAGGCCAACGAGGAGTGATCGGACCAATCCGGTCCACGAAAAAAGCCCGGCAGCGATGCCGGGCTTTTTGTTTGGAGATCGATTCCTTAAGCAGCAGGAACCGCTTGGTAGCGATTCCTAACCTTCCTTCTTGGCGGCGGCGACGCGCAGCGACAGCTCGCGCAGCTGCTGCGGCGTGGCTTCCGAGGGCGCGTTCATCAGCAGGTCGTAGGCCTGCTGGTTCATCGGGAACATGGTGACCTCGCGCAGGTTCTTGGCGCCGACCAGCAGCATGACGATGCGGTCGATGCCGGCCGCCATGCCGCCATGCGGCGGCGCGCCGTACTGGAAGGCGCGGTAGAGGCCGCCGAAGCGCTCCTCGACGGTGGCGCGGTCGAGCCCGACCGTCTCGAAGGCTTTGACCATGGTCTCCGGCAGATGGTTGCGGATGCCGCCGGAGGCGATCTCGAAGCCATTGCACACCATGTCGTATTGGAACGCCTTGATGCCGAGCAGATCCTCGCCGCCGAGCGCCTCGATGCCGCCCTGCGGCATCGAGAACGGATTGTGGGCGAAGTCGATCTTCTTCTCCTCCTCGTTCCATTCGAAGAACGGGAAGTCGACGATCCAGCACAGTTCGAAGCGGTCGCGGTCGACGAGGTTCAATTCCTCGCCGGCGCGGGTGCGCGCCGCACCGGCGAAGGAGACGAACTTCTTCGGATCGCCGGCAACGAAGAAGGCGGCGTCGCCGTCGGCAAGGCCAAGCTGCTGGCGGACCGCCTCGGTGCGCTCCTCGCCGATGTTCTTGGCGATCGGACCGGCGCCTTCGAGCTTGTCGCCCTCCTTGCGCCAGAAGATGTAGCCCAGCCCCGGCTGGCCCTCACCCTGCGCCCATGAGTTCATGCGGTCGCAGAAGGCGCGGCTGCCGCCGGTCTTGGCGGGAATGGCCCAGACCTCGGCCTTCGGATCGTTGGCCAGGATGTTGGCGAACACCTTGAAGCCGGAATCCCGGAAATGATCCGAAACCGCCTGCATCTCGATCGGGTTGCGCAGGTCCGGCTTGTCGGAGCCGTAGGTGCGCATGGCCTCGTCATAGGGGATGCGGCGGAAGTTCTGCGTCACCGGCTTGCCGGCGGCGAAGGTCTCGAACACATCGCGAAGCACCGGCTCCATGGTCGACAGCACGTCGTCCTGCTCGACGAAGCTCATTTCGAGGTCGAGCTGGTAGAACTCGCCGGGCAGACGGTCGGCGCGCGGATCCTCGTCGCGGAAGCAGGGCGCGATCTGGAAATAACGGTCGAAGCCGGAGACCATGATCAGCTGCTTGTACTGCTGCGGCGCTTGCGGCAGGGCATAGAAGGTGCCGGGATGGATGCGCGACGGCACCAGGAAGTCGCGCGCGCCCTCGGGCGACGACGCGGTCAGGATCGGGGTCGAGAATTCAGTGAAGCCGACCTCGCCCATGCGCTTGCGCATTTCGGCGATGATCTTCGTCCGCGCCACGATGTTCCTGTGCAACGTCTCGCGGCGCAGGTCGAGGAAACGGTATTTCAGGCGGATGTCTTCCGGATAATCCGGCTCGCCGAACACCGGCAGCGGCAATTCCTTGGCCGCCGACAGCACTTCGATCTCGCGCGCGAAAATCTCGATCTCGCCGGTCGGCAGGTTGGCGTTCGCGGTCTCCGGCAGGCGCGCCTTGACCTCGCCATCGACACGGATGACCCATTCGCCGCGCACGGTCTCGGCGATCTGAAAGGCTGGCGAATCCGGATCGGCAACGATCTGGGTCAGGCCGTAATGGTCGCGCAGGTCGATGAACAGCAGGCCCCCATGGTCGCGCACGCGATGCACCCAGCCCGACAGGCGCACGGCGGCGCCGACGTCGCTCTTTCTCAATTGGGCACAGGTATGGCTGCGGTAACGATGCATTGTCATGGATGAAGTCCGGATGCTGATTGCGGACCCAAGGCCCGGCTCGAAAATTGGCGCGAAAAGCGCATGGGAGGCCGGTTTTGTCAAGGCAAGTGGTCACACAGGCGCGCCGCTTTAGTCCCCTCACGCGAAATGGATTTCAGCGCCCTGGCGTTCGAAATCGGCGAGGATCGCGGCCGGTGCCGACTTTTCAACCACCAGATGGCGGATCGCTTCGGCCCCGGCGACACGGTAGGGCGCCGCTGTGGCGAGCTTGTCGTTGGTGACGGCAATGACGATGCCGGCGCTGTTCCTGGCCATGGCGCGCTTCACCTCGGCCTCGGCCGAATCGAACGCCGTCACGCCGCGTGAGGCGTCGAGACCGCAGGAGCCCAGGAAACACAGATCGGCGCCAAGCTGCGCGATAGCGGCCAGCGTATCGGCGCCGACGCAGGTCCCGAGGTCGCGCACGAATCTGCCACCGAGCACGATCAGCTCGACGTGGGGATGTTCGGACAGCGCCGAGGCGACGCCGAGGGAATTGGTCGCGATGGTCAGTTCGAGGTCGCGCGGAATGGCCCTGGCGATCGCCGCGTTGGTGGTGCCGCCGTCGACGAACAGGCTCTGCCCGGCGGAAAGCAGTCTCACTGCCGCGCTCGCCAGCCGCATCTTCTCCTCCACCGCATGGCCACTGCGCTGACCGATCGTCGCGGCGGCAAAAGGTGCCGATGCGACGGCGCCGCCATAGACGCGCCTGCACTCGCCGGCCTTTGCCAGCTCCCGGAGGTCGCGGCGGACCGTGTCCTCGGACACACCGAAGTGGCTCGCCAGCTCACCGGCCAGCACCCTGCCCTCCGCCGCCAGGCGGTCGCGGATGATCTGGTGCCGTTGATCGGTCAGCATTGCACGATCCTGTTTTTCGCGATGCACGTTCTTGCATGTTTTGCACGTTTATGCAAGAAGCGACTCTGTCGGACCGCTGGACAAACCAGCCATCGACCCTCTTTCATTGAAAGCACCGCCATGCGTTTTGGTCTCAACCTTGCCCCTCAACACCGCGTCTATGCCGGGTTCGCGATCTATTCCTTTGCCATGGGCAACATCTTTCCGCGGCTCCCCGACATCAAGCGCGCCATGGATATCGAGGACGGGACGCTCGGGCTCAGCCTGATCGGGACGCCGATCGGCACCTTGACCGCGCTGACGCTGGCGGCGCCGGTGCTGGAACGCGTCGGCTTCCGCCGCGCGCTGCTCGGCCTGGTGCCGCTCATTGCCTTCGCCTATGCCGTCGCGGTGCACGCGCCGGGGCCGCTTGCCCTGTTCCTGATGCTGCTTCCGGTCGGCCTGATGATCGGCAGCGTCGAGATCATCCTCAATGTCGAGGCGGACAGGACAGAGTTCCTGGTCGGGCGCCGCATCATGAACCGGGCGCATTCCTTCTGGAGCATGGGCTTCTTCGGCGCCGGGCTGTTCGGCGGAGCGCTCGCGCATCTCGGGCTGTCGCCGCAGCTCCATCTGGCACTTGTCGTGCCGATGGTGGCAGGTTCGATGATGCTGTTTCTCGGCGGCTACCAGCCGGCGCCCGTCCGTCACGCCGGCACCGGCGACGCCGCGCCCATGTTTGCGCGGCCGACATTGCCGATCCTCGTCCTCGTCGCGGTGACGCTGTCGGCGATGCTGCTGGAGGGCGCCAGCATCGACTGGTCGGCGATCTATATGCGCACCGTGTTCGACACAGGCCCCTTCGTCGCCGGCTTCACGGTGGCGCTGTTCGCGTTCTCGCAGGCGACCACGCGCTTCTTCGCCGACAGTTTCGTCGACCGCCACTCGCCTAGCGGCGTGGCGCGCGTGCTGCTGGCAGCAATGGCGGCGGGTGTGCTTATCGTTTTCCTGTCGCCCGCGCCGTTTTTCTCGATGCTGGGCTTTGCCCTTTTGGGCATCGGCACCAGCGCCATCTTCCCGCTGGCTATCTCCGCCGCCGCCCAGCGTACCGACCGCTCCGCGGCGATCAACGTCGCGGCACTCTCGCAGATCTCCTTCGTCGCCTTCCTGCTCGGCCCGCCGCTGCTCGGCTTCGTCTCGGACCATTGGGGCATCCGCGCGGCCTTCGGTATCGGCATACCGTTCATCGTGCTCAGCCTGCTGACCGCCGGGTCGCTTGGCCGGCGGCCAGCCAAGTCCGCCGTGCCGGCGGACGAAGCGCCCGATCCGGCGCGGAAGATGCTGCCGCAAGCCGGCGAGGCATGAGCGGCTCTTCGGTTGTCAGGCGGATGCGCTTTCACACCTGTGGCGCGGCGTGGCCGCCAACCCTACAGCGATGCGACGCTCCCGATTCCCCGGCGAATCGCCTCGCGGTAAGCGAGGTCGGCCGCCACCATGTCCTCCATGGCAACGCCCATTGCCTTGTAGACGGTGATCTGGTCGGCGCTGACCCGTCCCGGCCGCACCCCGAGCAGCATCTCGCCAAGTTCGGTACCGGTTTGCGGATCGATGCCGGCCAGTTCACAAGAACCGACCGGCGTCGGGGCGAATGCATCGCTTGTCTCGACGAAGAGGCTGGCCTTGCCGACAAGCTCGACCGGCAATTCGCCGCCGGGTGGCGCAACACCGACCGACGAGACATGCGTGCCGGGCTGCACCCACGCGGCTGAAATCACCGGCTCATAGGAATGCGTTGCCAGGCAGACGACATCCGACGAGCGCACCGCGGCCTCGACATCGCTGACCGCAACAACACCCGGATGTCGCGCGGCAAGCGCCTGCGCATCCGCGAACTCCTTCGAGACAACGCGGATCTCGGCGAAGTCGCGGACCAGTGGCAACAGGCGCAGGTGCTGGCCGGCCTGGACGCCGGCGCCCACCACTGTCGCGACCTTGACGTCGCGCCGGGCCAGTTCGCGCACCGAGAGCACGGCAGAGCCGGAGGTGCGCACGGCAGTAATGTAGGTGCCGTCCATGACGCAGATCGGCAACCCGGTCTGCGGGTCGAACAGATGGATGGTGGCGAGATGGCTGGGCATGCCTTTGGCGATGTTGCCCTCGAACACGTTGACGATCTTCACCGTCAGATGCTTGCCAACCATCCAGGCCGGCATCGCCAGCGAATAGCCCGCCTGTGGGATGTCGAGCTGCGGCCGCGCCGGATTGACGACCTTGCCGCCAGACAGCGCCCGGAAGCCGTCCGCCAGGGCATCGAGAAGCCGGCCGAGGTCGATGCAGGATTTCACCTCGGCCTCGTTCAATATAAGCACCGGCGTGTCACCCTTGGCGTGGGCGTTGCGATAATTTGGCATGGCTGATGTCATGGGTCTTGCCTTGGTCTGGTTGAGTTTCCCACGAACGATATTGCCAGCTGACAGCGTGATGAAATATGCTGTTTTGACTATTTCAGCGTGACTATCACGCTATTCCTGGCCAAAAAGTGTGAACACTGAAATGGACGATCTCGACCGTATCGACCGCTCTTTGTTGCGTTTGTTGCAGGAGGATGGCCGCCGCACCACGCTCGACCTCGCCCGCCGGGTCGGGCTATCGCCGACTGGCGCCTCGCAGCGTATCAAGCGGCTGTTCAGCGAAGGCTTCATCCGGGCGGTGCGGGCCGTCCTCGACCCGGCCAGGATCGGGAAGGCACAACTCGTCTTCATCGAGGTTCGGCTCGACCATACGGCGCCGCATGTCTTCGATCGCTTCGCCGAGGCGGTCTTGCGCGCGCCCGAGATCATCGAGTGCCACATGGTGGTTGGCGGCTTCGACTACCTGGTCAAGGCGCGCATCGCCGACATGGCAACGTTCCAGGATTTCCTGCAGCGGGTCATCCTGCCGCTGCCGGGGGTCAGGGAAACGCACACTTACGCTTCGATCGCCAATGTGAAGCCCGACGCCTTGCTGCCGATCTAGATGGGCATCGAGGCAACGTCCGCCTTGCCCTCTAGCCCTAAGCCATGACGCTATTCATCCCGCGGCGCGTCGCACTGGAATTGCCGCTGGTATTGGCGGTGGCGATGGTCCAAGAAGGGTCACCAACATGTGATTGCCTTCCCCCGATGTCTTCCATCCGCCCGCTGATCCCGCTTCTCATCGCCGCCGGCATCCTGCTTGGCGGTAACGGGCTGCAGGGCACGCTGATCGCGCTGCGCGGCGCGCAGGAAGGCTTTTCCGCCCCCGTCATCGGCCTGATGGGCACCTTCTATTTCGCCGGCTTTCTGCTCGGCTGCCTGGCCGTCACGCGCATCCTGAAGGCGGTCGGCCATGTCAGGACATTCTCGGCGCTCGCCGCCACCGCTTCGGCCGGCACGCTGCTGCTGGTGCTGGTCATCGACCCTGTGATGTGGTGCGCGGTGCGCTTTGCCGGCGGCTTCTGCTTTGCCGGCCTGTTCACGGTGATGGAAGCCTGGCTGAACTCCGGCGTCACCAACAAGGACCGCGCCCGGGTACTTGCCATCTATCGCATGGTCGACATCGGCTCGGTCACCGGCGCGCAGTTCCTGATCCCGATCTTCGGCGCCGGCGGCTTCGCCATCTTCGCCATCATGTCGATGATGATCACGCTGTCGCTTGTGCCGGTGTCGCTTGGCGACCGCTCCAACCCGACGCCGCCGGAAGACGTGAAGCTCGACCTGGCGCGGGTCTGGCGCATCTCGCCGCTCGGCTCGATCGGCTGCATCGCCGTCGGCGTCACCAACAGCGCCTTCCGCACGCTCTCGCCCGTCTATGCCGAACAGATCGGCATGTCGGTCGCCGATGTCGTCACCTTCGTCAGCGTCGGCATCTTCGGCGGCGCCCTCATCCAGTATCCGCTCGGCTATCTCTCCGACCGCCGGGACCGGCGCACGGTGCTGTTGGCGACGACCTGCTGCGCCATGATCGCGGCCCTTGCGTTGGTGTTCGTGGCGGGCGCCGACCCGTTCCTCAACTTCGTCATCGTCTTCATCTTCGGCAGTTTCGCCATGCCGCTCTATTCGCTGTCGGCGGCGCACGCCAACGACCGCGCCGGCAAGGGCGAATTCGTGCTGATCAACGCGGCCTTGATGCTGTTCTACTCGTTTGGCGCCATCGGCGGCCCGTTCGCGGCCTCGACGGCGATGCAGTATTTCGGACCGGGCGCCCTGTTCGTTTTCAGCGCCGTCGTCTACGCGGTGCTGATCCTCGTCATCCTCTACCGCATGCAGGTGCGCTCCGGCGTGCCTGCCGGCAGGCGCAGCCCTTTCACCGCGCTTTTGCGCACATCGACGGTGTTCGCCCGGCTGGCACGGCGCAGCGGCGATTCAGACGGATCGAGCGAGCCATGACCTTGCGGCGGCTTGACGAAAGCGTCCGCGGCTGAAATTGAAAGAGACCTAATATGTTGCCAAAAGCGATTTGATGCACGTCATCACCACCCAAGCTGAGCTCGAGAGCGCCATCGCCGCGTTCGAAAAGTCGGAATTCGTCACCGTCGACACCGAATTCATCCGCGAGACGACCTTCTGGCCGATTCTTTGCCTGATCCAGATGGCGGCGCCGGGCATCACCGCGCTGATCGATCCGCTTGCGCCCGACATCGACCTGAAACCGTTCTTCCGGCTGATGGCCAATGAAGCCGTGGTCAAGGTCTTCCACGCGGCGCGCCAGGACATCGAAATCATCGTCCATCTCGGCGATCTCGTCCCGCATCCGGTGTTCGACACCCAGGTGGCGGCGATGGTCTGCGGCTTCGGCGACAGCGTCTCCTACGACCAGCTGGTGCAGCGCATCACCGGCGCCCGGCTCGACAAATCCTCGCGTTTCACCGACTGGCGCCACCGGCCGCTCTCCGACAAGCAGCTCGACTACGCGCTTGCCGACGTCACGCATCTGATCGACGTCTACAAGAAGCTCAGCGCCGAGCTCGAGCGCGAGAACCGCGCTCATTGGCTCAATGAGGAGATGGAGGTTCTGACCTCGCGCCAGACCTACGATCCGCACCCCGAGGATGCCTGGAAGCGGCTGAAGATGCGGCTGCGCAAGCCGCAGGAGCTGGCGATCGTGCAGGCGGTGGCCGCCTGGCGCGAGCGTGAGGCGCGCGAGCGCGACGTGCCGCGCGGCCGTGTGCTGAAGGATGACGCCATCTACGAGGTCGCGCAGCAGGCGCCGCGCGATGCCACCGCGCTCGGCCGGCTGCGCACGACGCCGAAGGGCTGGGAACGCTCGGCGACGGCAACGGCCCTGCTCGGCGCCGTCAACACCGCCCTCGCCTTGCCCAAGGAAGCGATGCCGAAGCTGCCGAAGACGTTCCAGCCGCCCGAAGGCTCGAGTGCGGCCGCGGAGCTGCTCAAGGTGCTTTTGCGCATCATCGCCGAAAAGCAAGGCGTCGCCTCGAAGGTGCTCGCCTCCAGCGACGACATCGACCGCATCGCCGCCGAGGGCGAGGACGCCGACGTGCCGGCCCTGCAAGGCTGGCGGCGCGCGGTGTTCGGCGAGCAGGCGCTGAAGCTGGTGCGCGGCGAGATCGGCATCAAGTTCGACAAGCGCAAGATCGCGGTGTTCGACCTGTAGCCGCTCCGGACGGCGTTCAGGCCACGCCGGCGAGGTGCAGCGCGAACAAAACCCAGGCCAGCAGCAGCACCACCGCGCCGGAGAAGAAGACGCGGCTGCGATGACGCAGCTTGTTGCTGGTCAGATGCACCCAGGCGTGGACGTAGCGCGACAGGATGAAGATCCATGCCAGCGCCAGAGTCAGGTAGTTGACGCCGTTGGTCACGAACAGCGTCAGACACAGCGCGTAAAACAGCACCGGCAATTCGAACTGGTTGATCAGATTGTTGGCGACGGTGACGCTGGAAGCCGGCTCGGTGGAGCGGACCTTGTACTGGCCGGCCTTGGCCTCGCCTGACTTGATGGCGAAATAGCGCCGCCGCGCCATCACGAGATAGACGATATAGACCAGCAGCACATGCGCCAGCATCGGCCAGAAGATCGCTGCCTGACTCACGACGGCTCCCCGCCCTGCCCGGTCTGTCGCTGATCCGCCAGGTAGAAGGCCGCGATGACGATCAAGGGGATCGCCAGCAGCGCGAATTTGGTGACGGTCAGGGCCGACGCAAAGGCGAGCGAATCGGGATTGGCCGACTGGAAATCGGACAGCAGCCGGGCCACGGCAAAATTCTGCGCATAGTCGGCGAGCGTGTAGGGCAGCACCAGCACGAATGCCAACAGCGACTGGGCGGGCGCGGCCATCGCCCGGAATTTGGCCAGCCGGCGTCCGGTGGCGAGAAGGAGGCTGACAAGCGTCAGCGACAGGAGCACCGGGAACAATAGGTCGAAGGTCAAATAGTGCCAGACGAGGATGATCTCGCCGCCGCGCCGGCCGAGCGCGGTGAGCCAGGCCATGCCCTCATCCGGCGTGAAGCCGGCAAAGCGCATGTCGAGCGACGGCAGCCCGCCGCTCAACCGTCGGAAATAGAGGAATTCCAGCACCGTCATGGCGGCAAAGACCGCTAGCGTGACGACCGAGAGGGCCGCCGCGTGACGCGACAGCCGAAGCGCAGTCGCCGTCACATTACGCCAAAGCGTGAAACGATCCCGCTGATCAGGCTCGGCGACCTGATCAAATTCCGCCCGGATAGTTCGGGCTTTCGCGGGTGATCGTGACGTCATGGGCGTGGCTTTCACGAAGTCCGGCGTTGGATATGCGCACAAAGGTGGCGCGCTCCCGGAAATCGGCAAGATCGCGGCCACCGACATAACCCATAGCGGCTTTCAGGCCGCCTGCAAGCTGGTGCAGCACGCCAGACACAGGTCCTTTGTAGGGAACCTGCCCCTCAATGCCCTCCGGGACCAGTTTCAGTGTGTCGCGGACCTCGGCCTGGAAGTAGCGATCGGCCGAGCCGCGCGCCATGGCGCCGACCGAGCCCATGCCGCGATAGGCCTTGAACGAGCGGCCCTGGTGCAGATAGACCTCGCCCGGGCTCTCGTCGGTGCCGGCGAGCAGCGAGCCAATCATGGCGGCGCTGGCGCCGGCGGCGAGCGCCTTGGCGAGATCGCCCGAATATTTGATGCCGCCATCGGCAATCACCGTGACGCCCGCTTTGTGCGCAGTCTCGACCGCCGACATGATCGCCGACAGCTGCGGCACGCCGACGCCGGCGACGATGCGGGTGGTGCAGATCGAGCCCGGACCGATGCCGACCTTGACGGCATCGGCGCCGGCATCGATCAGCGCCTGCGTGCCTTCGGCGGTGGCGACGTTGCCGGCCAGGATGCGCACCGAATTGGAGAGTTTCTTGGCCCTGGTCACGGCGTCCAGCACACGCTGCGAGTGGCCGTGCGCGGTGTCGATGACCAGCAGGTCGACGCCGGCATCGATCAGGCGTTCGGCGCGCTCGAAGCCGTCATCGCCGACGCTGGTGGCGGCGGCGGCGCGCAGCCGCCCCTGCGCGTCCTTGGTGGCGTGCGGGTTGAGCTGCGACTTCTCGATGTCCTTGACGGTGATCAGGCCGACGCAATTGCCTTTCCTGTCGACCACCACCAGCTTCTCGATGCGGTGCTGGTGGAGCAGGCGCTTGGCCTCGTCCTGGTCGACATTCTCCTTGACCGTGATCAGGTTCTCGCGGGTCATCAACTCGTAGACCTTCTGCGAGGGATCGGAGGCGAAACGCACGTCGCGGTTGGTCAGGATGCCGACCAGCCGTCCGACCGTGTGGCCGCCGGTGCCGCCGTTCTCGACCACCGGAATGCCCGAAATGCTGTACGTGCGCATCAGCGCCAGTGCGTCGGCGAGCGTGGCGTCCGGGCCGATGGTGACGGGGTTGACCACCATGCCGGATTCGAATTTCTTGACCTGGCGGACCTGTTCGGCCTGCTCGGCCGGTGAGAAATTGCGGTGGATGACGCCGATGCCGCCGGCCTGGGCCATGGCGATGGCAAGCCGGGCCTCGGTGACGGTGTCCATGGCCGCCGACAGGATCGGCACGTTGAGGTCGATGTCGCCGGCGATGCGGGTGCGGATATCGGTCTCGCCGGGCATGACCTCGGAATGACCGGGCTGCAGCAGCACGTCGTCAAAGGTCAGCGCCAGCGCGCCGGTGGACGTTTCGATGATTTTTGCCATGGCCAGTCCTTAGAATTCGAAAAAGCGCTGGGGGAATACAAAAAAGCGCTGGACCGTTATGGACAGCGCCGACTCGTTTCTTCCCTTTCAGGATTGGCGCTGGCTGGTAACACGTCCCGCGGCCGATGAAAAGCCGCTCATTGCGGCGCAACCACAAAGTCTTGGGTTGTCCGAAAGGGGACGCCACCAGCGGTGGCCAGTCGCACAAACGTGACAGCAATTTAATGCGACTTCCCGGGCAAGGCGTGGTAACCGCCGGTCATGCCGGCTCGCCCCCAAGCCGGGCACAGAATCGCGAAGACAAATCAGGGCGTTCCCTTGAACCGCATCATTCCGCTCATCCTGGCGGTCGCACTTTTCATGGAGAACATGGATTCGACCGTGATCGCGACGTCGCTGCCGGCGATCGCCGTCGACATCCACACCAGTCCGATCGCGCTCAAGCTGGCGCTGACCGCCTATCTAGTGTCGCTGGCGATCTTCATTCCGATCAGCGGCTGGATGGCCGACCGTTTTGGGGCCAAGACCGTGTTTCGCGCCGCGATCGGCGTGTTCATCGTCGGCTCGGTGGCATGTGCGATGTCCAATTCACTGCCGGCTTTCGTCGTCTCGCGCTTCCTGCAAGGCATCGGCGGCGCGATGATGACGCCGGTCGGCCGCCTGGTGCTGGTACGCGCGACACCGAAGAGCGAGCTGGTCGCCGCGATGTCCTGGCTGACCGTGCCGGCCCTGGTCGGACCGCTTGTCGGTCCGCCGATCGGCGGCTTCATCACCACCTATTTCACCTGGCACTGGATCTTCCTGATCAATGTGCCGATCGGGCTCGTCGGCATCTGGCTCGCCACCCGCTTCCTGCCAAAGACCGAGCCCGCCGAGACGCCGCCGCTGGATTTCCCTGGCTTCGTGCTGAGCGGGCTGGCGGCTTCCGGCGTCGTTTTCGGCCTTTCCGTGGTCAGCCTGCCGGCCCTGCCGCCGATCGCCGGCTTCATCACCGTGGCGGTCGGGCTGGTGTCGGGCGTGCTCTATCTCCTGCATGCCAGGCGCGCCGAAAATCCGCTGCTGGCGCTGGAGCTGTTCCGCAACCAGGTGTTCCGCTCGTCGGTGCTCGGCGGCTCGCTGTTTCGCATCGGCATCGGCGCGGTGCCGTTCCTTTTGCCGCTGATGTTCCAGATCGGCTTCGGGCTGACACCGTTCCAGTCGGGCATGATCACCTTCGTTTCGGCGATCGGCGCCATCGGCATGAAGTTCGTCACCGCGCTGATCTTCAGGATCGCCGGGTTCCGCCGGGTGCTTATTTCGGGCTCGCTGATCGCGGCGGGCTCGATCGCCATCTACGGCCTCTTCACCCCCGAGACGCCCTATGTGCTGATGCTTGCCATCTTGCTGGTTGGCGGCTTCATCCGCTCGATGTTCTTCACCGGCGTCAACGCGCTCTCCTATGCCGAGGTGTCGGCCGAAGATACCAGCAAGGCAACGCCGATCACGGCCGTGTTCCAGCAGCTGTCGATCGCGCTCGGCGTGGCGCTGGCCGGCGGCATCCTGGAAGTCTCGACGTCGATTCATGGCGGGCCGCTTACGCTCAGCGACTTCCACACCGCCTTCTTCATCGTCGCGGCGGTGTCGGCGGCGGCATCGCTGACGTTCATGCGGCTGGCACCCGATGCCGGCAGCGCCGTGTCGGGACATGGCAGGCTGGCAACGCCGAAGACGCTGGAGCCGGTGAGGTCGCCGGGGGAGTGAAAGTACTCTTCCCTTCTCCCCCTGTGGGAGAAGGTGGATCGGCGCGCAGCGCCGAGACAGGATTAGGGGTGCTGGAAGAAATGAGACGCGGAAAGATCAAGCAATTGTGGGCGCTTAACCTGCTGTGTAGCGATCCTTCCAACACCCCTCATCCGACCTCGCTTCGCGAGGCCACCTTCTCCCACAGGGGGAGAAGGAAAGGCGCTACCCCTTAAAATCCTTCGCCAGCAGGTAAAGTTCCACCGACTCGTCGCGCGATGCGGGCGGCTTGACGTGGTGGACCGAGCGGAAGTTCTGCTTCAGCAGAGACAGCAGCTCGTTTTCCGCACCGCCCTGAAACGTCTTGGCGAGGAAGTGCCCACCGGGCTTCAAGACCTGCAGGGCGAAATCGGCCGCCACTTCGCACAGATGCATGGTGCGCAGGTGATCGGTGCGGCGGTGGCCCGTGGTCGGCGCCGCCATGTCCGACAGCACGACGTCCGGCCGGCCGCCGAGCGCATCCGACAGTTTCTGCGGCGCCTCGGGGTCGAGGAAATCCATCAGCAGCACCGGGGCGCCCGGCACCGCGTCCATTTCGAGATAGTCGATGCCGACGACATGCGGGTTCTCCGCCGTCGACTTCGTCCGCGCGGCCGCTACCTGGCACCAGCCGCCGGGGGCGGCGCCGAGGTCGATCACCTTCATGCCGGGCTTCAGGAGATGGTGCTTGTCGTCGATCTCGATCAGCTTGTAGGCCGCGCGGGATCTGTATCCGTCCGCTTTCGAGCGCTGCACATAGGGATCGTTCATGTGGCGTTCGAGCCAGCGGCGCGAGGATTCCTTCAGGCCGCTCTTCTTCTTGATCCGGGTCTTCAGCACCCGAATGCCGCCACCCGGCTTTTCCGGTTTTTTGGTCATGGGCGTTCTCTTTGGCGCACGATCTTTTCCAAAAACCGGCTTCCACTTTTTGGGATCATGCGCGGCGCCCGTCGTTTCGCCAGACGCCGTCATCGGCCATCAGCTCGCTCAAGATGCCCTCGCGCAGGCCGCGGTCGGCGACGCGCAGCCTCTCCGACGGCCACACGCCGCGGATCGCTTCCAGGATGGCGCAGCCGGCGAGCACGAGATCGGCGCGGTCGGCGCCGATGCAAGGGTTGGCGACACGCTGCTGGAAATCCCAACCGACCAGCTTCTCGACCATGCGGTCGACGCTTTGGCGGTCCATCCACAGGCCGTCGACCCGACGACGGTCATAGCGCTCAAGGTCGAGATGGACGCCGGCGAGCGTCGTCACCGTGCCCGAGGTGCCGAGCAGGTGGAATTTCGGACTGGCGAGAACATGCGCCAGCCGGTGGCGCCCGTCGAAGGACTTCAGCCGCGCCGCCACGTCCTCGACCATGGCGGCGAAGGTCTGGCGCGTCACCGTGCGGCCGCCGAAACGTTCGGCCAGCGAAACGACGCCCACGGGAAGCGAGGTCCAGGAGACGATGTGGTTGGCGAGCCGCGGCGAACGGTGGCCGGTAAGATCGATCAGCGCGATCTCGGAGGAACCGCCGCCGATGTCGAACAGCACCACGCCTTGCGTGTCGCGCTCGACCAGCGAGCCGCAGCCCGACACCGCCAGCCTGGCTTCGGTCTGGCGGTCGATGATCTCCAGCTTCAGCCCCGCCTCGCGCTCGACACGATCGAGGAACTCGACGCCGTTTTCGGCAGTGCGGCAGGCCTCGGTGGCGATCAGCCTCGCCTTCCTGATCTTGCGGTTGCGCAATTTCTCGCCGCACACCTTGAGTGCCTCGACGGCGCGGTCCATCGCCGCCTGGCCGAGCCTGCCGCTGGCGGTCAGCCCCTCGCCCAGCCTGACGATGCGCGAGAAGGCGTCGATGACCCGGAACTGGCCGTGGCGCGTCGGCACCGCGACCAGCAGCCGGCAATTGTTGGTGCCGAGATCGAGCGCGGCGAAGACAGGCAGTTCCTGCTGCGGCGGGCGTGGCCCGCTGTGCATCGGCCTGCCCTGTGCGGCAGGCTGAGGTGGGGCTGGCGCCGGCGGCGGCTGCATGGCCGGCGCGCTGGCGGCGGGCGCTGATTGCCCCGTCGTCGCGGCATGATTGTCGTCGCGGGCGAAAACCTTGCGCCCACGCCGGCGTTTGCGGCGTTTGCGGGTCTTGCCTTTCTGCTGCTGGGCGTCGCCAGGGGCATGCCTGCCGCCCGGCCCCGCATGGCGGTCATGATGCCGCCCTGCGGATGGGCCCGCCGAATCGGGCGGCGAAGCCCTGGACACACCCACTTCCGGCGCGCGGGCGCCGGTGTCGTGGTCTTCCACTGTCGTTCCTTCCGGCACCGCGCGAACCGGGGAACGGACGCAGCAGGCGCTTTCAATGTTTCAAGTTACCGCCAGACTAACAGCGCCGCGCTGGATCACCAAGAGCGCATGCGGCGAATTTTGCCGACGCCCGCGGCTACGACGGCTTCGCAGTTGAATAGCCGGCTTCAATCAGGCATGTCTCAAAGGAGGGACCGAAAGGGCTGGGCAGCATCAACCAATGAGCCGCAACGCATGATGGCGACGCCATGAACTGGAGGCGTTATTTCTGGCCGGTCGTCGGCATCGCGGCGGTGGTGTTCTCGCTGTGGCTGCTCATCCACGAACTGCGCGGCATCTCGCTCGACGACGTCTGGGCCGGCATTGTCGCCATTCCCGCGCGCGGCTGGGTATTGGCCGGGCTGAGCTCGGTGATCGCCTACGCCTCGCTTGCCGGTTACGATCACATCGCGCTGCTCCATATCGGCAAGAAGGTGTCGTGGCTGTTCGTCACCTTCTGCTCCTTCACCACCTACGCACTGTCGCACAACATAGGCGGCTCGGTGATCTCGGGCGCCGTGATCCGCTACCGCGCCTACGGCACGAGGGGGCTGACCGGTCAGGATGTCGGCGTTCTCGTGGCGATCTGCTGGATCACCTTCGTGCTGTCCAGCATCTGCCTCGGCGGGCTCGTGCTGGTGCTGGAGCCCGAGGTCATCGACCGTTTCTCAGGCGCGCCGCATCATGGAGCGGCGGTCGCCGCCGGGATTGCCATGCTGATCTTGGTCGGCGCCTACATCTTTGGCAGCTGGCTGCATCTGAAGCCGCTCAGGATCGGCGGCTTCCAGCTGCACTATCCGGCGCTGCCCATCGTGGCGCGGCAATTGCTGATCGGCCCGGTCGAGCTTCTGGCGGCGGCGGCAATCATCTTCTTTGCCCTGCCGGTGGCGGGCAACCCCGGCTATTTCGTTATCCTCGGCGTCTTCCTGGTGTCGTTCTCGGTGGCGCAGCTTTCGCACGCGCCGGGCGGGCTCGGCGTCTTCGAGGTGGTCTTCCTCGCCGGCCTCTCGGATATGGACCCGGTCGGCGTTCTGGCCGCGCTGCTGGTGTTTCGCCTGTTCTACCTGATCATCCCGCTGCTCATCGCACTCTGCGTGGTGCTGTTTTTCGAGCACTCGCAGCTTGGCCGCAGCGAGAGCTGAGCCAGGCTTCCAGCCGCTCCCAGCCAGAGTGATCAAAAGCTGCGATTGAAACGCAGCGCGGGGTTGACTATTTTCCGGCGGCGGCTACAAGGCAGCGCTCGCGGCGCTTGAGCCGCCCGCTTCGCACGGTTATCGACCGCGCCTGCTGGGGAATAGGTTAACGGTAGACCCACGGACTCTGACTCCGTTAGTCCTGGTTCGAATCCAGGTTCCCCAGCCAAACTGGATGCCCTGTGGACAGACGTGGTTCGTCGAGCGTCTTCCGAACTTGCGGCCACCGCTGTTTCTGCAAGCAAGTCAAACGGTTGTCTGAAGGTGGTAGGCTCCAATTTGCGGTGCCAGGACGCAAACCTCAGAGTAGGATAGATTTTATTCCCTGCTCCACACACTAGCGATAGCTTTTCTCACGACAGTGGCGCCCAGAGGCACGATGCCTTCGATGTCCTCGATGGTCCGAAGAATGGTGTAATGATCGATTCTTTCGGCATAACGGCCGGGCTTAATACGGGCGCCATAGAGCACCGTGAAAATCTGATTCTCGATTCCGTAGTCGTCTTCGTCAAAGGTGATGATCAGTAGGCTGCTGTGCTTTCGCGACCAGTTAGCATAATTGCCTAGATGGGCCTTCAGCCAAGCATCGGCCTGCCGAATTGTACCGTCATGCATGTCATTGCGAAGGTTAGGGATGACGAAGCTTACGGCTGGCAGAGTTGCATAATCGCGCGGAAATGCAGCCAATGGTTTCTCTACTCGCTTGGCGGCGGCGAACGACTCCCACGGATTGTGCTTCCGCGGGGATCCATCCTCAACATACCCGACGAAAGCCTTGCCGGCAGCACGCAGGCGTACAGCAAGGTTAGGCCATTCAATGTCGTGGATACCGTCGTCGCGTACGCCATGCGTTGAGCCACTGAACAGTGCTAGGTAATTAGGCTGGCTGGGATGACCTACGGCATGCGAGTTGTCGAACACTGCACCGTTCCTTGCCAGCCTCTGCAAATATGGAGCGGCCGATGTTTGAAGAATCTGTTCAAAGGAATGATTCTCCATAATCACAACGACGATGTGCGCGTATTTCGGAGGTTCGTTGGCGAATGCGATGCTGGTCGCCCTAAAAGCGATGAAGACGGTCAGAAAAAGCAGGCCGGAGAAAAATTGCAGTAAAGCGCATCGTCGTTGGTGCACAACAATTCTCCGCAAATTCATCCCGTAGAGCCTCCAAAGGAAGGGGCAAGATAGTCACGCCCTCTGCTACAACACCGCGCGGGCCAATCGGGCAGTTTCCCAGTTCCCCACACAGGCGCCCACGACGGCTCCAGGCCCTGAGAAAGCGACAGCTAGTCCCCCGGTCCGTGCCAACTATCCACAACGTGCACTCAATATTCGACCCTCGCCATCAACTTGGACGATGATCCTGCCACCGGGATCATAGTTGGCCGGCGCAGGGTCTTTCCCCACGCGCAACACCAGTATCCTTCGCCCCCCACTCTCATGGGCCAGGGTTTCGAGTAACTCAGCCACCTCCCGCCCCTCCAGTTTTCTACGGTATGTCTCATCGTTGCAAATGACATCAAGCGTAGGGGGCTTCTCTTGTGACGCGCAAAGCCCACCTGCCAAAACCAGCGAAAGGAGTGCTAGGGCGCACAGCCGCGGGCGGCATTTCCAGTGGTCTGACACAACCAATTTCGTACCTTTGGTAAGGTGGTATCCTGCATTACCATCCGCGAAGCATTAATACATGCGTTCGCGGACTGCTGCGCGGTCGTGCCGCTGCCAGGATCGCCGAGAAAGTTATAGGACTGTACACCTTGAATTAGTCTGGGGCGATCTTCCCCGGCAATGTCCACGTTCTTGCATCCTCTATATCGGCCCGCGAAAATCGGCCCACCAGAGTCTCCTTGGCAGAATCCACTCTTCAGTTCACCCGCCACGGGCACGAAACTCAATTGGCCTGCCTCTTGTTTCACCGGCGGCGGCCAAGTCACCAGAAACTGCCCGATAATACCGCCTCTGATGTTTGAAAAGCCATAACCGGCGGAAGTAACTTCTGATGAGAATTGCTTTTGCGTCGCCAGCACCGCTGGTTGAGCAGCTGGGCCAGGATAGGGTGCGTTAAGCTCTAGTAGTGCGAAATCATTCTGGAAACTCGATGCAGGACCGCCGTAGTCTCTCTTGATAACTACCCTGCTGGCTCGTCTGAGCCTATCTTGTGGGGAAAGAAGCTTCGCGTTACTTGCTTCAACTACAACGTCCACGAATAGGTCATTTTGATCTCCAAACCTCCAGGACAAATCTCTCCGGTCAGTGCCAGTGGCGTCCTTCACCCCGTACTCGCCCAGGAAACAATGGGCCGCTGTTAAGACCCACTGATTTGAAAGAAGCGTGCCACTGCACAGTTCAGCAGGCGCACCATTGGGCTTCTCTACGACAATCTTCAGTACCTCCGGAAACTGATTGAAGGAAAACCGTTCGCATCGTTCACCGTCTTTCTCCCTTCCACCAGCGCAGAACGGAGACTTCTTAGGCAGATCTTTGAATGCTATATCGCAATCCCTAAGTCCACTATCCAAGTCCTGGTAGTTTAGTACAGGAACTCCAGACTGCAATTCCTTTGGTATTGCAGGTTGCGGTGCAGCCGCGGCAATAACAGAGGCAACCGTCGGGATATATGTTGCCCCCCGCAAAATAAGCCCCCCGCTGCTCGCGTCTACGAAGTTGCCATCGCTTCCGATGCCAGGAATACTCTGACTTGGAATTGCTTGCTGCTGACGAATGGTCGCAATCGTCGCGGCTGCGCCATTTGCCAATCCAGAAGAGCCGAGGCTGGAACCACTGCCAGGAACCATCTGAAAGCTGCCTGGCAGCCCCCCGCCGACTCCGGTGCCGGGAACCACCTGAAATGTACCGGGCGAGCCTCCGCCCACTCCGAAACCGGGAACGACCTGGAAGACCCCCCCGCCGACCCCGGTGCCGGGAATCACCTGAAAGGTACCGGGCGAGCCTCCGCCCACTCCGAAACCGGGAACGACCTGGAAGCCCCCCCCGCCGACCCCGGTGCCGGGAATCACCTGAAAGGTACCGGGCGAGCCTCCACCCACTCCGAAACCGGGAATGACCTGGAAGACCCCTCCCTCGACCGCGTTGCCGGGAACGACTCGATAAAAGCCGGACGCCGATGCGCCGACTCCCATCCCAGGGAAGACTTGGTCCGGAGACCTAAATGTAGAAGCCGATGCGCCTACGCCCACCCCCGGGGGGAAGACTTGGTCCGCAAACCAAGATGTGCCGTTGTCTTCCAGTCCCGGCTCCGGCACTGAGGTTCCGGGCATCTCATCTACAGTTTTTGGGATCGAAGCGGGTCGTTCTTGCGGCACCTCCTGGCACTGGACTTGCTGCGCGACTGCGAGTGCCGCGAGCAACGTTGCCGACATGAGGAATTTCCGCCGTCTAGTCATTCGCGCCTCCCTGTGATTTAGCTATTGACGCACCTCACTGTCGGACGAAACTACCGACAACTCTCCGTCCATCAACAATTACAACCATACGTCCATGGGGAGAGGCCGGAGATGGCGCCTTACTTACTTTGTCGCATATAGCATGAGCTACTTTCGGTACTGCCGCAGGCACGCTGGGAACGAGTTCAAGAATAGTCTCAGCAACCGGGAGCCAACCGCACACGCCCAATGCAGCTTGCTGGACGTCAGCAACTGTTGGCTTTACGTTGGTCGAAGCTTCTGTTGCTGGTGAGGTATGGGTACAGGCCGCTAGGAAAAACACGCAAATTATAGTAGAAATGTACTTTGTCATTTCGTTCTCCGTCGGTAATCTAGACGCTTTCGTCTTTCATTTTAATCTGCACTGTTGGGTCAATCTGAGAGATCGCATTGATGAGGGCGACCAAGCCGGCCTGCTTTGAGCGATACGAACGATCAAAAACATGGTCGCGTGGATAGCCACCTCCACTGTAGCGATTGGTGAAGGACCATAGGTAAGGGGTGTTGATGTTATAGGGACGGTATCCAAAGCCGTTGTACGCCTCGAGACCGAAACACATGCGGGGAAAATTCCACTCCGGAACGAGGCCAGAAATCCGTTTGAGAGCGTCTTTGGCACTTTCTTGCCAGAGTTCGCGCGGATCATCGACGCCAGGGGTGGGCCAAGGCTTAGGCGGACGATTGCTGGGGACGTGAACCGTTCGAAGCAACAATGGGTCTCCGTTGTGCAGATGGCCCATAAAATTTAAGTTTGCTTCTCGATAATGAAGAGCACCGACTACGTACCAGGGTACATCGGTAACTTTTTCAACCGCCTGGTATCGAGGTTTTGCACGCGTCGATGCAATGAAGCGCGCCGCCCTCGAAAGAAGAGGTCTTTTTCGTATATCGATATGAAAATCCGGGTCAGTATATAGTCGGACATAATTATCGCGCACAGATTTGCTATATACTACTGCGGCCGCGGGGGCTGGAAGCAATGGATCATATTGGATACCGTCGTGTTCGTCCCGACTGATATCGCTAAGAAGCAGACCCGCGCGACGTGCAACTAGCGCCGCGTTATCATCGGTCGATGCCAGTTCCAAAGCATTGAGTACTAAATCGGCGATATATATAGTATCCCTCGACCCAGTACTTGCCATAGCAGCCGGCGCCAAATTGAATTGCTGAGCCTGTGCCACGACACGGTTGAATTCTTCTGCGTAGCGCGAAGCGCTCTCGGCCGACCTAGCCTCAGACTGCGTAGAAAAGCTCGCGTTGCAGAATGAAGCAGCCCCTATGGTAAATACCCCTCTTAGGGCTGCACGGCGCGAAATCTTCATTTTCACCCCCAAATGCGAAATTACGCAAAGGTCAGGACGTTCGTCTTCTTGATTGTAATGATACTACTGCTCACACTTCTCTTTACTTCGCGTGAACTGCGCTGACTCCGCTGTGAGTTTCTTCTCGATAAATGACGTCTGCATCCCCCGCCTCACCAGCAAGGAATGCTCAATCCCCAAGATCTTCCTGACACTCGCCAGCGCCGCCTCGTTCACGTCGATGTAGGCGACGATGTACCATTCGCCGTTCTCTTCGCGCGCCATGCCGAGCGGCTCAGCACGCCATTTCAGCGCGCCGTGGTGGGGCATGAAGTAGGTTTCCTGGACGCCGCCGACCGCGCTCAGGCCCTCATCGAGCGCGTACTCCATCACCGCGCAGCACAGTTGCGTCAGCGTGCCGCGCAAGCCGGTTGCGCGTTTGTCGGGAACGACGAAGGTGCGGGTCCATTCGGCCCAGTCGGGGCGTCTCGGGACGCCCGATCTCTCGCACATGTGAGGAAAAACCTCCGAGACCATGTGCGGCTCGCTCGTTGGGATCAATCGAGCCGAGGTCACGACGCGATCGTCTTCGATACCGAGCAGATAGGTCGCCGCGTCTGTATCGAACTGGTCTCGTTCGCGACCGTCCGGGCTCGGAGGGCGCCAATGTTTTTGGTGCACGAAGAAGTCGTGCCGCCGGCGCAAGAACTCGTCGAATTCGTTTTCGTAGAGATGCCTGTTCTGCGCGTTGACGACATGAGCCGTAATCATGGCGCGATCCCCCGATCGTTCTCGGGGGATAGTTGCAGCCGCCCTAAAGTACGTCACCTGTCCGATCGGACAGTTGACGCGGTTATGGGTGGATTAGTCGCCTGCGCACCGCCTCGACGACGGCTTGCGTGGTCGTCGCAACGCCGAAGGCCTCGCGGGCTCGTGTCGCGTGCCATTTGACGGTGCGTTCAGTCAGGCCGAGAATTTGTGACGTTTCCGACGAGGTCTTGCCAGCGGCCGCCCAGAGCAGCACTTCTTTCTCCCGGTCGGTCAACGGGCCTTCATCACCTTCATCGTCATGCGAAAGAGCCTGGATCGTCATGCCGGCGTAAACGGCCATGGTAACCAGTTGCACCTGCTGGCGCGGCGACAGCTTGCAGGACTTCGCGGAAGAGGCAAACGAAAGCACGGATTGCCAGTGATGGACGCTTAACATTGGCACGGCAAAGCCGCTGCAGATGCCGAACTCCGTCGCCTCGCCTGCAACGCGCCGGGAGCCTTCCGTGTCGGACCACTTCGCCGGAACTTCCGCCCAGAGGAATGGCTTCAGGGTTTTTGCGGAGTAGATGCAGACGCCGTCCACCGCGGCGTGCTCGGCTTCGACATAGCGCTCGAACCAGCCTTTAGGCCAACCGTTCAATTCCACCATAGGTGCGAGCTTCTGCCCACCCAAGGGGACTCCGCTCAAGATAAGATGCTCAAATCCAAGGTTTTTTACAGTCTCAAGAAGGTCGCTTAAAAGCGGCCCGGTTGCCGTGTGCTTCCTGCAGCGTTCGACAAAGTCGAATACATCTGAATCGATCATGGCAGAGACCCCCATCCCCACACGACGCATTTATAGCTTATTTTAGGGAAGTCGAATACTCAAATTCCGGCGCAATCGGCACAAAGTGCCGACTGGGCGGTACTTTTGACAAAGTCTTTGCGATCCCGGGAAACCTTCGACTGCCGCCATGGTCGACTGACGCCTTTTTGCGAGGGAACGCGCCTCGGACTGCACCTCAATTTGTCGCCTGCACCCTGCTAGTCTGGGCGATCACGCGAGATACCGACGAAGCAGGAGCCTAAGCTGGTTCCGGTTTCAGAGCTTTGGCTAGGCTTCTACGAATGCGCAGCTGAGCCGACTACTACCGCCGCTTACATTAGCAATCAACGATATGTTAACGGCTATAATGCAGCCTTTCCGTATCGGGCGACGGGAACCAACCCTCCCCCATCGACGATCCGGCATCTTATGTGTGCCGCGACGTTCGACCGATGCGGAGTAAAACGCATGAGTGTCGAAACCGCACTGGCGCAGCTGCTGCGCATGATTCACCGGCGGGCTCTGAATTTGGCGACGTTGCCAGACGATGAGAGAGATCCGCACTACGATCACATCCGCCTGTCATGTTGCGGGGCCGCCGAGCAGATTGGCCAAAGCCCCGACAAGGCAGCCATCACGGCAAACAGCGTGGTCGAATTTACCCGCGCAATGGTCGGGATCATCGAAACAGGCCGCAGCCCAGGCGCAGAGCGAAGCGCCAATCGGCCTCGGGTTGAGAGTTCGGCAGTTTGGCCAGGGCGACCACATTAGGCTTGGTCGCCATCGCTTTCATATCGCCGGCCTTGAAAGGTCGACGCTTCACGGAAGCATGGAACCGGTCCCCAGGCTGCGATCAAGCCGAAAGGTTCAGCTTGGACCTGGCCTTGGCTTTGAGGCTGCCTCGCCGCGCAATCAGGTGATTTGTCAGCAATTTCTCATCGATCGGTTCCGACATGAAAAACCCCTGGGCGCCGTGGCATTGTTCGGCGATGAGGAAGGCCAGTTGTCCTTCGGTTTCCACCCCCTCGGCCATGACCGTCAGACCGAGGGAGTTGGCCAACGCTATAATTCCTCCGACAACGTCCTGCTTTTTCCTGGACGCCTCCAGATCGTTCAAGAACGAACGATCGATCTTCAGCTGATTGAGGTCGAGATCGGCAAGATAGCCGAAACTCGAATATCCGGATCCAAAATCGTCGAGCGCCAGACTGACCCCGAGATTGCGAATTTTCGACAATGTGTTCAAAGCGTTCCTGCTTTGGATGAAAACCCCTTCGGTTATTTCCAGTTGCAGGCGCGACGGCGGCAACCCGGTTTCCTGAAGCACCTCCACGAGGTGCACGAAAAATCCATCGTCCTGCAGGGTCTTGCCCGAGACATTGACCGCGCAGATGAAATCGGCGGCGGCAATCGACATCCACTGAACTGCCTGCGCGCAGGCCTTGCTCAGCACGATCTTGTCGATTTCCAATATCAAATCACTCCGTTCCGCGGTCGGAATGAATGAGTCAGGCAGGCGAACCGCTCCCGAAGCGCGGTCGCGCCAGCGGACCAGGGCTTCGGCGCCGATCATGCGCCCGGTCGCCAATTCGAACTGTGGCTGCCAGACCAGGAAATACTCATCGGCGTTCAGCGCTTGCTTGATCGCCGCTTCCTCGCCGAGCTGCACGTCGATCTGGCTGAGGATAGCAGGCGAGAACGTCACAAAGCCGGACCGCCCTTCCGCCTTCGCGGCATAGAGGGCGCTGTCGGCGTTGCGCAACAGGGTGGAGATATCCGAGCCATGATCCGGGAAGGACGCCATGCCGATGCTGGCGCCGATCCGCACCTGGTGCCCGTCCAGATCGGCAAACCGGTTCAGTTGCTCGCGCAGGCGATGTCCGAGATCGTCCGAATGCCCGATCGCCATGATGGCGAACTCGTCTCCTCCCAGGCGGACTGCGGCCACTTCGTCCGGCCGTTCGACCGACTGCAAGGTCTCGGCAACGGCCTTCAGCAGCAGATCGCCAATGTGATGGCCGAACGTGTCGTTGACGCTCTTGAAGTGATCCAGGTCGATCAGGAACAGTCGGAGCGGCTTGCCGGCCAGCCTTGCCCGCTCCAGCAGTCCGTCCCTGTTGGCGGACATCCAGGCGCGGTTCTTCAACTCGGTCGTCGCATCGCGCCAGGCGAGAAATTCGAGCTTGCTGATGGTTTCCCGACGGCCGATGAGCAGCACGGCGGTTCCGAGCGCGAGCGCCGACAATACGGTCAAGGCAAAGGCGATCTGGTAGTTGAACCTGTTCAGGTTCTTCTCCGCGGCATAAAGATCGACGTTAACTTCCTCGCCATATTTGTAGTATTCGTCGTTCATGCGAGCGACGATCTGGTCGAGCTCAATTCCCAGTTCTTTCAGGCTCTTTTCATCCAGAGGCAGGCCCGCCGCAAGGACGGCGTCGATCCGCTTCACAGCGTCATTGACCTGCGGCACGATGCCGGCGTAGGCGGGGATTTCGCTAATCGTGTCGCCGCCGTCGATCCGCTCGAAACGGATGTAGACCAGGTCGTTCGCGGCCGCCAATTGCTCAAGACTTTCCGGCGAACTGCGGGCCAACTGGGCAAGCGAAACCATATCCCGCAGATGGGTCACGTCGCGTATCGCAATGTGAAACTCGCGAATGGCGAAGAAGCCGAAACGCGGCATCGCGCTCTCAATCTTGCTGACGCTGGTGAAGAGCACCGCGATCAAGATGGCTGAGCAGACGGCTGCCGTTGCAGCCGCGGCTAGGTAGGTTACAGGAAGCCGCCAGGCTTTGCTTCTAGACCACATGGCTGAACGTCAGGTGAGGTTCAATTGCCAGGGGCCATCGTTTTTATCAACCAGATCCATCGGGGTTTGCGAACTGGCGTATCGAAGGCCGGATAGTCATCGAGGGGGTAGATCAGCCGCGTGGGACCCTGCGTGCGCCGCGTCAACAGCTTGCCGTCCTGGCGAGTGGCAAGAAGAAGGGGACCGTCGGTCCAGTCTTCCTTCGGGATTACCTGCACATAGTCGTCCACCGCCCGCAGGACGACTGACGATTCACCCTCCAATCCGACCAGCTTGACCACATCCCGGAACAGAACACCCTGAAACGCAAGTTGCCCTTTTTCAAAGGGACTTGGGGTGGAAACGCTGTAAAGGCCGAGCTTTTCCAGCTGTCGCAGCGTGACCGGGGTCGATTCCCCGTTCTTCTCAACATTGAAAGCAACGGTGTCGGGAGGTTCCGGATATTTCGCGGGTTCCATGGCGGCCGCAGGCAGCGCGCCGATTGCCGAAACGACCAGAAGGATCAGGCTCCGGCGAAGTGCAAACAAATGTCTACTGAGCAGCAACATGACGCAGTCCTTTCCATTTCCATGGCCAGTACCAACCGTTGCCGGCTCGCCGATACTGTCGGCGGAGCAGCTATCTTTCCATCGAATGTTTATTTTTCAGTTAGCTTTTGGTTGCAGCGGTTGTCGTTGCTGATGGCCGATGCACGGTAATTCATCACTCCTCGAAAGCATATCAAGGCTGGGCGCCAAGCCAGGCGCCTTGCACTCTCACTCCGCCGCCTGCACCCTGCCCGCTCCGATGATGGCGCGGATTTCGGCGCGGCAGGAGCCGCAGTTGGTGCCGGCCTTGAGTGCTTCGCCAATGGCCTCGACTGTCGAGCAGCCAGCCCCCGCAGCCGCTGCGATCTGGTTGGCGCCGATGCCGAAGCAGGAGCAGACGATTGCGCCGATATCCGGCCGGTCGGCGCCGGCGCGGCCGGCGACAATGCGGAAGCGTTCGCGCTGGCCGGCATGGGCGGCTTCGAGCTGCTCGGCCGCCCAGCCGCGCGACACGGCGACCGGGCCCGGCGCGACGAACAGCGCGCCGGCAAGGCGCTCGCCTTCAAAGGCGGCGATGCGGTGCTGACCGGCGTCACGGTCGTGATAGGCGAGCATTTCGGCATCTGACGACGCGCCGAACAGCGACTGCGCAAAACCTGGCCAGTCGACGTTCTCGTCGGCAAAGGCAAGCTCCACCCGCCAGCCGCCCTTGCAGCGGGCCACCGCCCAATAGTCGGCGGCGACGGCCTCGGGGCGTTCTCGCGTCACGGCGAAGCCGAAGGCATTCGCTGCGAATTTCTCCATGCGCACCGCGACATGCTTCAGCGCCGGCTGGCCGGAGACCGGGTCGGCAAGCGCCGCGGTCAGAGTGTCGAGGCGTCCCTTGGCCGCGAACTGGTCGGTCCAGTGCATCGGCGCGAAGACGCTGCCCTGGCGCTGGCGGGCGGTGACCAGCGCGCGGACAAGCACTTCGCCGCGTGGGGTCGTGAGCCGCACGATATCGGCGTCGCCGATGCCATGCTGCCGGGCGTCGGCCGGATGGATTTCGACGAAGGGCTCGGCGATGTGCTGGGAAAGACGCGGGCTTTTGCCGGTGCGCGTCATCGTGTGCCAGTGGTCGCGGATACGGCCGGTGTTCAGCACCAGCGGGAAATCGGGGGTGGTGCGGGTGTCCGGCACGGCATGGATGGGGATGAAGCGGGCTTTGCCGTCGGCGGTGTAGAAGTTGCCGTTGCCGAAGAAGCGGGTTGGTTGGCGTTCGGCCGAACTGCCCGCCTCCGGGTGACGTCGAGCTTGAGCACCCCCCTCTGTCCTGCCGGACATCTCCCCCGCAGGGGGGGAGATTGGCAGTTTTGGCGCCGGCTCATCTCCCGCACTAGTTGGCAGTTCTCCTGCGCCGCCGATGATTGGCGAAGCCGGTGGCGACAACTGATCTCCCCCCTTGAGGGGGAGATGGCCGGCAGGCCAGAGGGGGGTGGCTGGGCTCGGCGCTGGCCATTGAAATGGCTCAAGCGATGCGTAGGTGTCCGCATCAACATCAGCGTAAGCGCCGATGTCGAAATCCCGCGCGCCGTCATTTTCGAATCCCGACAGCCCGGCGTGCTCGGCGAAGATCCCGGCCGGCGCGGCATGCGCAAACGCCTCGCCGAACCCCATCCGCTTCGCCACTTCTGCAACGATCCACCAGTCCGGCCTTGCTTCGCCGGGCGCCGGCAGAAAGGCGCGCTGGCGCGAGATGCGGCGCTCGGAATTGGTGACGGTGCCATCCTTCTCGCCCCAGGCGGTGGCCGGCAGAGACACATGGGCATGGCGAACGGTATCGGTGCTCGCCAGCACGTCCGACACCACGACGAAGGGACAGGCCTTGATCGCCGCTTCCACGGCATCGGCATCCGGCATCGAATCGACCGGGTTGGTGGCCATGATCCAGAGCGCCTTGATACGCCCGTCAGCCACCGCCTTGAACATGTCGACCGCCTTCAAGCCCGGCTTCTCAGCCATCGAAGGCGCGTTCCAGAAACGGCGCACACGGGCGCGATGCGCGGGGTTCTCGATCTCCATATGGGCGGCGAGCATATTGGCCAGGCCACCGACCTCGCGTCCGCCCATGGCGTTGGGCTGGCCGGTGACCGAGAACGGCCCTGACCCAGGCTTGCCGACGCGCCCCGTCGCCAGATGGCAGTTGATGATGGCGTTGACCTTGTCGGTGCCTTGCGAGGACTGGTTGACGCCCTGACTGTAGACGGTGACGATCTTCTCTGTCGCCGCGAACAGTTCGTAGAAACGCAGAAGCTCGTCTTCGCTCAGGCCCGTGGCGCTGGCGACGCTGGCAAGGTCGAGCGATGCGGCCGCTGCCAGCGCCTCGTCGAGACCGTTTGTGTGCGCGGCGATATAGGCGCGGTCGAGCGCTTCGTTCTTCGCCAGATAGGCAAGGAGACCGGAAAACAGCGCGGTGTCGCCATCCGGCGCGATCGCCAGATGCAGGTCGGCGATGTCAGCGGTCATGGTGCGGCGCGGGTCGACCAGCACGATCTTCATCTGCGGCCGCTTCTCGCGCGCCGCGGTGATGCGCTGGTAGAGCACCGGGTGGCACCAGGCGAGATTCGAGCCGACCAGCACGATGAGGTCGGCGAGTTCCAGATCCTCATAGCAGCCCGGCACCGTGTCGGAGCCGAAAGCGCGGCGGTGGCCGGCGACCGACGAGGCCATGCAGAGCCGCGAGTTGGTGTCGATGTTGGCCGAGCCGACAAACCCCTTCATCAGCTTGTTGGCGACGTAATAATCCTCGGTCAGCAACTGACCGGAGACATAGAAGGCGACCGCGTCCGGCCCGTGCTCGGCGATGGTCTGCGAGAAGGTCGAGGCGACGACGTCAAGCGCCTCGTCCCAGCCGGCGCGGCGGCCGTGAATTTCCGGGTGGAGCAACCGGCCATCGAGGTCGATGGTCTCCGCCAGCGCCGAACCCTTCGAGCAGAGCCGGCCAAAATTCGCCGGATGGTCAGGATCGCCGCGGACGGTGACTTCACCATCCGCGGCGACCTTCGCCAGCACGCCGCAACCCACCCCGCAATAGGGACAGGTGGTCCTCACCTCGCGTGCTTCGTCGATCTCCATCGGTTCAGGCCGCGCGGCTGGCCAGCGCTTCCAGCGCCAGGAACAGGCGCTCGCCTTCCCGCTTCACCGGAATGGTGCGCACCGCGCCCTCGTCTGCGCCGAGCGCCTTGCCGGTCTCCAGCGAGATCACCCAATTGTGCAAGGGACAGGTCACCGCCGCGCCATGGACAATGCCCTGGCTGAGCGGCCCGCCCTTGTGCGGGCAATGGTCGTCGATGGCGAAGACGTCGTCGTCCGCGGTGCGGAAGACGGCGATCTTGCCTTGCGGGGTGGTCACGCAGCGCGCGCCACGGCGCGGGATGTCGGAGATGGTGCCGATAGCGATCCAGGTCATTGGGTTGCCCTTGCTTGATAGGAAAGCGCCAGGGCACCCCCCTCTGTCCTGCCGGACATCTCCCCCTCAAGGGGGGAGATTGGCAGCTTCGGGCTCGTCGCCCGTTCTGCAACGTTGGCGATTGGCGAAGGCCGCAGTGAAGGCGGATCTCCCCCCTTGAGGGGGAGATGGCCGGCAGGCCAGAGGGGGGTGCCTCGCACCAACGTCTCCATCATTCCGCCGCCTCCGCAAAGCCAACAGAGGCCATCGGCCGGAACTCGTGCTTGTCCTTGCCGGAGACGCGTTCCGACCACGGGTCGACCTGGGCGAACTTCTGGGAAAAGACGAAGCGTTCGTAGTAGGCCTTGCGCTTCTCGTCGTCGTCCATGATCTGGCGCTTGATCTCGGGGATGCCGATGCGCTTGGCCCATTTGTAGATGCGCTCGAGATAGCGGGCCTGCTCGCGGTACATCTGCGTCAGCGCCACGATATGCTCCAGCGCCTCGTCCTCGGTCTTGACCAGGCCGAGCACTTCGGTGCCCTTGATGTCGAGGCCGGCCGCCCCGGCGAAATGGATCTCGTAGCCAGAGTCGACGCAGATGACGCCGACATCCTTGCAGGTCGCCTCGGCGCAATTGCGAGGACAGCCCGACACCGCCATCTTGACCTTGGCCGGCGTCCACGAGCCCCACATGAATTTCTCGATGCGGATGCCGAGGCCGGTCGAATCCTGCGTGCCGAAGCGGCACCAGTCCGAACCGACGCAGGTCTTCACCGTGCGCAGGCCCTTGGCATAGGCATGGCCGGAGACAAAGCCGGCCTGGCCGAGATCGGCCCACACCGCCGGCAGGTCCTCCTTGCGGATGCCCAGCATGTCGATGCGCTGGCCGCCGGTGACCTTGACCATCGGGATCTCGAACTTGTCGACGACGTCGGCGATGGCGCGCAGTTCGGAAGCGCTGGTGACGCCGCCCCACATGCGCGGCACCACCGAATAGGTGCCGTCCTTCTGGATGTTGGCGTGCACGCGCTCATTGATGAAGCGCGACTGGTAGTCGTCGGCATATTCGTCCGGCCAGTCGCAGACGAGGTAGTAGTTGAGGGCCGGCCGACATTTGGCACAGCCGCAGGAGGTCTTCCACTCCAGCTCCTGCATGACGGCAGGAATGGTCTTCAGCCCCTTGGCCTTGATCAGCCGGCGCACCTCGTCGTGGCCGAGCGTGGTGCAGGAGCACATCGGCTGCACGGCGGCCGGGTTGTACGTGTCGCCGAGGGTCAGCACCATCAGCTTCTCGACCAGCCCGGTGCACGAGCCGCAGGAAGCGGACGCCTTGGTGTGCGCCCGCACATCGTCGAGCGAGGTCAGGCCTTTGCCGGTGATCGCACCGGTGATCTTGCCCTTGCAGACGCCGTTGCAGCCGCAGATTTCCGCATCATCCGGCAAGGCTGCAACGGCCGCCATAGGGTCCAGGGGGGCACCCCCCTGGTATGACTGGCCGAAGATAAGCGTGTCGCGCATCTCCGAAATATCGGTCTGCTTCTTCTTCAGGTCGTTGAACCAGGCGCCGTCGGCCGTCTCCCCGTAGAGCACCGTGCCGATGATGCGGTCGTCCTTGAGCACCAGGCGCTTGTAGACGCCGGCCGAAGCATCGCGCAGCACGATCTCCTGGCGGTCGTCACCATCGGCGAAGTCGCCGACCGAGAACAGCTCGATGCCGGTGACCTTGAGCTTGGTCGGCGTGTCCGAATGGACGAAGGCACCAGCCTCGTCGCCGGCAAGCTGGCTGGCCGCGACGCGCGCCATCTCGTAGAGCGGCGCCACCAGGCCGTAGACCATACCGTTGACCTCGGCGCATTCGCCGAGCGCGTAGATGTCGGGGTCGTTGCTGCGCATGCCGGCATCGACGACGATGCCGCGATTGACGGCAATGCCCGCCTCCTTGGCCAATGCCGCGTTCGGCCTGATGCCAACCGCCATCACCACCAGCGTCGCCGGGATGACGGTGCCGTCGGCAAGCTCGACCTGCTCGACCTTGCCGTTGCCAGTGATGGCCTGGGTGTTGGCCTTGGTGATGACCTTGATGCCTCGCGCTTCCACCGCGCGCTGCAGGAGATAGCCGGCGGCGGGGTCGAGCTGGCGCTCCATCAGCGTCGGCATGACGTGCAGCACGGTGACGTCCATGCCTTGCGCGTTCAAGCCGGCCGCGGCTTCCAAGCCCAGCAGGCCGCCGCCGATGACCACGGCCTTGGCCCGCGACTGGGCGGCCAGCATCATCGCCTGCACGTCGTCGAGATCGCGATAGGTGAGCACGCCCGGCAGGTTGTTGCCTGGCACCGGGATGATAAACGGCACCGAGCCGGTGGCGATGACCAGCTTGTCGTAGGGCTCGGTCACGCCATGGTCGGAGGTGACGGTTTTCGCCGTCCGGTCGACGGCGACGATCTTGTGGCCCTTGTAGAGGGTGATGCCGTGCTTGATGTACCAGCCGTCGCCGTGGATGATGATTTCTTCATAGGCCTTCTCGCCCGACAGAACCGGCGACAGCATGATGCGGTCGTAGTTCACGCGCGGCTCGGCGTTGAAGATGGTGACCTGGTAGCGATCGGGCGCCTTTTCCAGGAGATGCTCCAGCATGCGCCCGGGGGCCATGCCGTTGCCGATGATGACGAGTTTCTCGGTCATATTTGCTGATCCGTTCCGGTTTCACTCGGCCGCGTAGGAAAGGGCTGACGTTTCGCCAGTCGCGACCCGCTCCATGCGGCGGATGCTGACGTGCATCCAGGCAAGGCAGCCGACGACGATGACGAAGAGCAGCATGAAGCAGCTCGACCAGACGCCGGTGAGGTCATTGAGGGCGCCGAAGGCGATCGGCAGGACAAAGCCGCCGAGGCCGCCGATCATGCCGACCACGCCGCCAACAGCGCCGACATTCTTCGGGTAGTAGACGGGGATGTGCTTGTAGACGGCGGCCTTGCCGAGGCTCATGAAGAAGCCGAGCACGCAGGCGACGGCAATGAAGGCGAGCGGGCCGATCTCGAAATGGAAGGCGATCGGCCCGCTGATGCCGCGCACGACATAGTCTGCCGAGGGGAGAGACAGAACGAGAGTCGCGACGGCACAGACCGTGAAGGTCCAGTAGAGCACGGTGCGTGCGCCGATGCGGTCGGAAAGCACGCCACCATAGGCGCGGAAGATGCTTGCCGGGATCGAATAGGCCGCACCGATCATGCCGGCGGTGGCGATGTTGAAGCCATAAACGCCGATCAGGTAGCGCGGCAGCCACAGCGACAGCGCCACGAACGCGCCGAAGACGAAGAAGTAGTAGAAGGCGAAACGCCAGACCTGCAGGTTCTTCAGCGGCGCGAATTCCTGCCAGAAGCTCCTTGCCGGCATCGCGTTACCGGCGCGGCGCTCGCGGATGACCGGATCGTCGGCGGTGGTGAACCAGAAGACGATGGCCATGACGACGAGGGCTGCCGCCCAGATCAGCGCCACCGTCTGCCAGCCCCAGGCGAGCAGCACCAGCGGAGCCAGGAACTTGGTGACCGCGGCGCCGACATTGCCGACACCGAAGATGCCGAGAGCCGTGCCCTGCCTGCCGGCGGGGAAGAAGCGCGAGACATAGGCGACGCCGACGGCGAAGGAGCCGCCAGCGAGCCCGACGCCGAGCGCGGCGAGCAGCATCTGCCCATAAGTATGCGCAAAAGCCAGCAGGAAGGTCGCGACCGCCGCCGAAAGCATGACGGCCGTGTAGACCAGCCGTCCGCCGTAACGATCCGTCCAGACGCCGAGCAGCATGCGCACGAGCGAGCCGGTGAGGATCGGCGTGCCGATGAGCAGGCCGAATTCCGTCTCACTCAGCCCAAGCTCCTGCTTTATGCGCACGCCGATGATCGAAAAGATCGTCCACACCGCGAAGCAGACGGTGAAGGCGATGGTGGACATCACGAGCGCCTGCCGGGGAGCACTGTCCTGGCTGGGCGCGGCTGGGAGATTTGCGGTCATCTTATGCTCCGGTTTGCGGCGTGCGCCGCATATGTCTGTTCGTTCGCGGTTGTCAGCGGCGCGGCATCGGCAAGCTGGTCGAAACCGAGCCGTGCACGGTCACTTCGGGACGCTTGCCATCAGTCTTGGCGCCGACGGGAAAGAGCAGCAGCGCGGCGGTGAACAGCGCGGCGGTCAACGCAGTGCTGGCCAGGAAATCGCGGCGCGTGAAATCCTCGAGGCATGCGCCAGTTCCGATCCGTTTCGTCATCGTCGTCTCCGGTTGGCGCCGCTGGCGCCGTCGATTGCGTGTTCGGTCAAAACAAAAAAGCTGCCGGCCAGGCCATGCGCGTCCGTCCATCCGGGATCGCGTGTTGACCTGATCGGCAGCTTTGCCTGTGGCGCCCGCCATTGGACGCCGTGTCTCTTGGCCCTTGCGGACCTGCAGTCTGTTAAGCAGGAAGCGTGCCAATTCGACAGCGCTCCAAATTATCGAATAAAATCAATCAGAATTCGCAGCTGCGCGCCTTTTGACTAGCCCGAAAGCGGATCAAAGATTAGTCAGAACGCCTTGCATGGCAGCATAAACTTTGTGCAGTGCGGCAGACTGCCTGCTGTTGTTGCATTGCCCATTGAGTCTTTTGTCATGGCGTTACTCCGCGGCTTCGACGAAGCGGTGGCGTTCATAGAGGAACTTCAGCACCGCCTCGCGGCAGCGCAGGAAGGTGCGGTCGGAGGCAAGCTCGATGCGCCGGCGCGGCCGGGCGAGCGGCACCGAAAGCACCTCGCCGATGGTCGCCGCCGGACCGTTGGTCATCATCACGATGCGGTCGGACAGAAGTACTGCCTCGTCGACGTCGTGGGTGATCATGATCATGGTCGAGCCGAGCCTGGCGTGGATGTCCATGACCGCGTCCTGGAGATGGGCGCGGGTCAGCGCATCGAGCGCGCCGAATGGCTCGTCGAGCAAAAGGATCTTCGGTTCCATGGCGAGCGCGCGGGCGATGCCGACGCGCTGCTTCATACCGCCCGAGATTTCAGCCGGGCGCTTGTCCTTTGCATGCGCCATCTGCACGAGATCAAGGTTGCGCATGATCCAGTCATGCCGCTCGGCCCGGCTTTTGGTGCGGCCAAAGACCTTGGACACCGCGAGGTTGATGTTCTCGTAGACGGTGAGCCAGGGCAGCAGCGAGTGGTTCTGGAACACCACAGCGCGCTCCGGTCCGGGACTGTCGACCTCCTTATCCTCGAGCAGCACCGCGCCGGAGGACACCTTGGTCAGCCCGGCGATCAGGTTGAGCAAGGTCGACTTGCCGCAGCCGGAATGGCCGATGATGGAGACGAACTCGCCCTTGTCGATGGTCAGCCTGATGTCCTTCAGCACTTCGCTGACCTGGCCGCCGCGCGCGAAGGATTTGTCGATATGGTCGAGCTTCAGATAGGCGGTCATGGCGCCCTCCTCACTTTGCCGTTGTGCCGCGGGTGACGAAGGCGCCGACGGCCGCGACCAGCCGGTCGAGGCAGAAGCCGGTGATGCCGATATAGACGAGCGCGACGATGATGTCGGGCAGCCGCGAGGAGTTCCAGGCGTCCCAGATGAAGAAGCCGATGCCGACGCCGCCGGTCAGCATCTCGGCGGCGACGATGGCGAGCCAGGAGAGCCCGATGCCGATCCTGAGGCCGGTGAAGATGTAGGGGGCGGCGGCCGGCACCATGATCTTGACGAAGAATTCGAGCTGGTTGAGCCGGAGGATGCGGGCGACGTTGCGGTAGTCCTCGGGGATGTTGCGCACCCCGACGGCGGTGTTGATGATCACCGGCCAGATCGAGGTGATGAAGATCACGAACAGCGCCGACGGATTGGAGTCGCGGAAGGCGGCGAGCGACAGCGGTAGCCAGGCGAGCGGCGGCACGGTGCGCAGGATCTGGAACACCGGATCGAGGCCGCGCATCGCCCACACCGACTGGCCGACCAGGGCGCCGAGCGCCACGCCGACCACCGCCGCCATGCCGAAGCCGATGGCGACGCGCTGCAGCGAGATCAGCACCCGCCAGGCAAGGCCGATATCCTGCGGACCGTTGTCGAAGAACGGATGCGCGATCAGGTCATAGGCCTCGTTCCACACCTGGCTCGGCGGCGGCAGGCTGGCCGTCGGCGACGAGCAGGCGACCTGCCAGACGACGAGCAGGAGGATGATGACGACGGCCGGCGGCACCAGCGCCGTCGCCAACTTGCCGGCAATGGCAAGCGGGTCGATGCGGCGCCGCGCCTTTGCGGTGAAGGCGATGACCTCGGCGGGCTTTACCGGAAACGCCTTCACCTTGGTGTCCTCGACGGTTTGGATGGACATGTCGTAGAAAAACTCCGTTGGCGAATCTGGCGACAAGCGGCTGACGCCGCTTGCGCTGGGGGCGACAACGGCGCAAGCGCCGTTTGCGCTTACGCAGATGCCTTGATCTTCAGGCTGTCGAGATAGGCGGACGGATTGGCCGGATCGAAGGTCTTGCCGTCGAAGAAGGTCTCGACGCCGCGCGACGGCGATGCCGGGATGTCGCTTGCCGCGACGCCCAGATCCTTCGCCGCCTCGCGCCACAGATCCTCGCGGTTGACCTGGTCGACCAGGGCCTTGATGTCGGTGGTCGGCGCGAACTTGCCCCAGCGGATGTTCTCGGCGAGGAACCAGGTATCATGGCTCTTGAAGGGATAGGACACGCCGCCCTTCCAGAACTTCATGTAGAGGTCGGTGCCCTTGGCGACGCGGTCGTTGCCATAGTTGATGTCGCCCTTGAGGCGGCCGATGATGTCGGCGACGGGCACGTTCATCCATTGCCGCTTGCCGATGATGGCGGCCATTTCCTCCTTGTTCTCCATGGCCTCGCACCATTGCTGGGCTTCCATGACCGCCATCAGGATCGCCTTGGTGGCGTTCGGATACTTTTCGATGAAGGCGGCGCGCAGGCCGAGCGCCTTTTCCGGATGGCCCTTCCACAATTCGCCGGTGGTGGCGGCGGTGAAGCCGACGCCCTGGTGGACGAGCTGCTCGTTCCACGGCTCGCCGACGCAGAACACATCCATGTTGCCGACCTTCATGTTGGCCACCATCTGCGGCGGCGGCACGACGATGGTCGAGACGTCCTTGTCGGGGTCGATGCCGCCGGCGGCCAGCCAGTAGCGTATCCACAGGTCATGCGTGCCGCCCGGGAAGGTCATGGCGGCCTTGACTTCCTTGCCGGCGGCCTTCTTGGCCGCAAAAGCCTCCTTCAGCTTGGAGGCGTCGAGGCCGACGCCGGTGGCGGCATATTCCTGCGCCACCGAAATGCCCTGGCAGTCGTAGTTCAGCCGCGCCACGATCGCCATCGGCAGCGGCTGCTTGTTCTGCGTTACCTTACCGGTGTGCATGAGGTAGGGCATCGGCGTCAGGATGTGGGCGCCGTCGATGCCGTTGGCCTCGCCGCCGAGCACAAGATTGTCGCGCGTCGCGCCCCAGGAGGCCTGCTTCAGCACCTCGACATCGGGCATGCCGTATTTGGCGAACAGCCCCTTCTCCTTAGCGATCATCAAGGGTGCTGCGTCGGTCAGCGCGATGAAGCCGAGCTTGGCGCCGGTCACTTCCGGCGCGGCGGCCGCCGCATAGGCGCCCGACGGCAGGAGCTTGCGCGCCGCCACCAACAGCCCGGCCGTCAGCGCGCTGCGAGCAAGGAAATCGCGACGGTTCATGCCCTTGAATGTCGTTCCAGTTCCGATCCGTTTCGTCATCGTCATCTCCGGTTGGACGCCGCTTGGGATCGGCGCCGTCGATTGCGTGTTCGGTCAAAACAAAAAAGCCGCCGGCCAGGCCTCGCGCGTCCGTCCATCCGGGATCGCGTGTTGACCTGAGCGGCAGCTTTGCCTGTGGCGCCCGCCATTGGACGCCGGTTCCGTGACCCCGTGAAGAGCCTGGTTGTTGCAATGCAGAAACCGTGCCAGTTTCAGGCGAGGAGAAAAGTATCAATTAAATCAATGACCCATGCCGACAACGCATGCGCCGGGTCACAAGGCGCGCAGGCCAAAGATTGTTCATTAGCGCTCGCGCACGCATAATTATTGTGCAATGCACAAGATTGGCGCGAAAATAATCAGGCGCGTAAAATCGGCTCTCGACACAGCGATTTTGGCAGGTTGGGGACCTGTTGGCGGCCAAGGTTTCAGCGGTCGTCTGGATGGATCGTCGCGAACCATCGCGATTGGCCGAAACCCTCGCAACTTCGTCATCCCAGGGCGAAGCAGGAGCGAAACTCCGTCGCGGAGACCCTGGGATCCGAGCGCAAGAGAGTCAGTGGCCGTCGTGATCGGCAACCAAGTTGCAGCGTCCATCCGTCCCGAAAAACAAACCTCCGCCGGCCCCCTCTTTCCACCAACCATTTCCGGACGCAGAGCGACGCAGACTGACCACGCCGAAACGCCACGCGCTCTTGTCGCCCTGGTAGGGCTGCAAGGAGAACAAATCTTCGTAGTGCGGCACCGGCCAGGTGTGATCCAGCACATCCCAGTCGCCTATCTTCCCACCAAGCCACATATCAAAATGATCTCGAATCTTTGTGGCGGGCGGATTCGGATAGAGGGCAATTAGATGTGCTGTTCCGTCAGGATCGAGCTTGGCAGGCAGCGATTCGACAATTTTTCGAAGCAGGTCGGTCCCTTGCAGTCCGCCGCTCCAGAAATTGTCTCCTGGTTGCGCTGCACTGTCAGGAGCGTAAGGAGGATTGGCCAAGAGGAGATCGCATGTTCCCTCGATTGATTTGAACAAATCGCTTAAAATGAACTGTGCGTTGCTTTTACCGTTAAGCATTGCATTGAACGTTGCAAATTCAACGGCGCGCGGATTGACGTCAGCACCGATTACCGACGAACAATGATCTGCCGCCAGTATCGCGTGAATACCGGATCCTGTCCCCAAATCGACTGCCCGCCGTCGTGGACTTCTTTTTACCAAGCCGCCGAGGACAAAGCTCTCTCCCCATAACCACATGACCTGATTGATTGCGGAATTCTTGGCAGCATGGTCCGTTACAATGTAGCTGCCGTAGCAAGGAAATAGACACACGTTCGCTTGCAGGACTCCGTCCCCACAGTCGGTCAGGAGGCCCATATCAAGCGCTGTATCGACGAACCTCGACGTAAGCTGTTTGGCAACGAGGTTCGCGTTGACCTGACGGCCATCAATAAAGAGCGAAATAAGATTGTCGATGGGATCGTTTGCACGAGCGACCCAGTCGGGTCTCATCGAGGCCCAGAAATTAACCCCTAGGCGAGGAAAAACCCCCAGTCGCTTTGCGCAACTGGCGAGGTCAAAACTGCAACTGCGCAATTCGTTCACAAATTGCGTCATTCGTTCAGGTGCCACCGGGACCGGTGCAGCAACTTCGCGACAAATCGTCTGCAGTGTCGAGCTTGCTGGCTGTTCGGATCTGGCTGGCGGCGCTTCAGCCAAACGACCTGGCGGCGTATCCGCTTGCAGAAGGGCAATTATCTCATCTTTCTGATCGACAAGTGCCGATTTCAATTCCGCGTCGATTGCACCCACAGGAGCACTGCATCTAAGCCGGGACCCTTCTACCCACAGGTTCACCTTGCGGCTGCGTAGAATTGTTAGAAGCGTGCTGACGTCCATCATAGAGTGTCCCTGATACCGAACGTTGCCTTCGAAGGATGAAGACTGGCTCTACCCGATGCGACCACTTTGATCGGCGGGGCAGCCCAGTCCCACGAGGCCGTCAAATCGACCGCGTCGCCAACTCGTCAAACACCATCAATGGCCTGAATGTGTATCCCCTTCACTGCCCTTCCAAATGGATCATCCATACTTGCAAATTGCTGAGACCAAGGAAAGGCGGTCGGCCGGGAGCAGGCGATCGCCCGCTCGGCGCCGACCGCCAACGAGTCCGTCCGGGTCAGTCTGAGACAATTTCGTAGTGAAGGAGCTGGGCGTCGCCGAGGGACGACCTCAGTCCAGGCGAGATGAAGCCGGAGCCGAAGAGGACAATATCTTCGCGGCGAACGAATACTTCATGGCCGGGCCCCATCGACACAAACGTGCCCGACGAGCTTCGCTCGACAAGCCGGGCCTTGCCATTCGAAATGGTGAAGGTGGCGTGGTGCCTTGAGACCCAGGGCCGCTCGACGACAATATCGCATTCCGGAGAGCGGCCGATCGTCACCAGTTCGTTGTTTCGACAGGATCGCACCTGATCTCCATAGCGGATGACCAGATTGATCCGCGGCGTTGGGGCGAAGCGCCTATCGATAATGGTGCCCTGGCTCGCGATGGGCGTACTGAGGGCACCCTCGTCGCTCCTCAGGGTATAGACATCGAAGAGCTCTTGCTTCCCCTTGAAAGCCATTTTGTCGAGGAGCCGCAAGGCACTGCGGCTCCCCGCGGTAAGGGCTTCGAAGAAACTCTGGCTGATCAGCACCTCCCCGGGGTTGGCCGTGCTGGACAACCTGGCGGTGACGTTGACGACGTCGCCGAATACCGCGGCCCGCGCGCGAATGACCGCCCCGAAATGCAATCCGATACGGGCGCTCAACGGCCCTTTCGTCAATTGTTGGCTGATTTGGCAGACGGCCCTCAGCGCCATCTCCGGGCTCTCGAACAGGCTAAGTACGTCATCACCCTTCGAGTAAATGAAATCACCGCCGTGCTGGGCGACGATCGCTCGCATTGCGTCCAGGCAATCCGAAACCTGCTGCAGTGCGGCATCGTCGCCGAAGCGCTCATAGAGGGGCGTGCTGCCCACGACATCAGCCAAAAGGACTGCGGCCAGAACTCTTTCCTGATCCATCGATCTCGTATCCGCCCGAGAACGCAGCGTTATAGCACACCAGAGTTGCCTTTGACGTATGTACTTGCGCGCCTAGGCGATCCGCCACCCCGGCACGTCGGAACTACTGCGCCAAGGAACCAGCGTGTTTCTGCCCGGCGATATAGGCGTCGATCTCGTCGGGATCGAAGATCTGGCCGTCGAAGAAGCCATCGGGACCGAGCACCAGGCTTGCGCCCGCCGAACCGACCGGGGTCGCGGCCTTCAGCGCGCCCTCGACCTTGGCGTTGGCGCCGGGCAGCGCCACGCCGAGCGGTTTTAGCGCCGAGCGGTAGAGGTCGGGCCTGTAGCAGTTCCAGGCGATGGCGAGGTTCTCCGGCGTGTGCGCGACATGACCCCAGCGCACCATCTGCGTGTAGAACCACAGCGCATGGCTCTTCCACGGAAAGTTCGCCGCCTTGTCGAAGGGCACGAAGAAATCCTCGATCGCCCGCTCGGCGTCGCCGCCAAGCCTCAGCCGTCCGGTCAGGATCGGCATCTGTACCGCCGGCGGCAGGCCAAGGAAGCCCTGCCCCGCCATCAGCGCCGCCAGTTCCGCATGGTTCTTCGGGTCCTGGCACCAGCGCGCCGAATGATGCAACGCGCGCAACAGCGCCGCCAGCGCCTCCGGGTTCTCCTCGGCCCAGGCCTTGCGCACACCGATGACCTTCTCCGGGCTGTTGCGCCAGAGCAGCGCCTTTACGGTGACGATGTGGCCGGTGCCGGCGGCAACCGAGGCGCTGTTCCAGGGCTCGCCGACGCAATAGCCGTCGATGCGGCCGGCGGCGAGCGCGTCGGCCATAAAGGGCGGCGGCACAATGACGATCTCGATGTCGCGTTCCGGATCGATGCCGCAGGTGGCGAGCCAGTAGCGCAGCTCGTAATTATGCCCGGAATGCGGATGCACGACAGCGAAGCGCAGCGGGTCGCTGCCCGTGGCCGCCCGCTCGCGGATGAAGGCACCGAGGGCTGCACCGGCCCGCGCGGGCTCGAGATCGGGCGCAGCACCATGCTCGGCCATGCCCTCCCAGACAGTGTTGGAGACGGTGACGCAGTTGCCGCCGAGGCCGAGCGAGAACGGCACGATCGTCTCGGAGGCCAACGGCGTCAGGCCGAGATTGCAGGCGAGCGGCATCGGCCCCAGCATATGCGCCAGATGGAAATGGCCGATGGCGATGCGGTCGCGGATGTTGGCCCAGGAGGTCTCGCGGTGCAGCGTCAGCTCGACGCCCTCGCGCGCGGCAAAACCCAGCTCGCCGGCCACCACCAGCACGGCGCTGTCGAAGAGCGGCATGAAGCCGGCGGTGATCTGATGCGCAGCGGCCATGCTCATTCGTCCTCCAGCGGCCCGAGCAGCCCGGCGGCGGTCACCAGGCTCTGGGCGATGTCGCTGATCTTGCGGTTCTGGTTCATCGCCGTCTTGCGCAGCAGCGTGTAGGCCGCCTCTTCGCTCAAGCCGCGCGACTTCATCAAGATGCCCTTGGCGCGGTCGATGACCTTGCGGCTCTCCAGCTCGCTGCGCGCCTCCTCCAACTCGCGCGCCATGCGCGAGAAGGCGTTGAAGCGGCTCACCGCCATGTCGAGGATCGACTTGACGCGCTCTTGTCTGAGACCGTCGACGACATAGGCCGACACGCCGGCATCGACCGCCGCCTCGATCGAGGCCTGGTCGGAGCGGTCGACGAACATGGCGATCGGCCGCTTCACCGCGCGCGACAGCTGGAACATGTTTTCCAGCATGTCGCGGTTGGGATTTTCGAGATCGATGACGATGACGTCAGGCTCGATCTCGGCAATGCGGCGCGCAATGCCGGTGACGTCATGGATGACGGTGACGTGCTCATGCCCGGCCTCCCGCAGCCCGGCCTCGATGATCGAGGCACGGATGCGGTTTTCGTCGATCACAAGGACGGCGAGTGAAGAGCGGACCATGGCTCCAATATGTCGAAGCGGGGGGATTGTGCAATGCGGGATGAGAACCTTCACGCATAGCAGACCGCGTCGCGCGTTTCGGCATCGAGAGGTACCGCCTTAGTAGCCGAGCGGAGATCCTTCAAGAAAGCTCAGAAACCACCTCATGGCGACACCCCCAAGGCACGAAGCGCGGCACCTGCCGCACGGTATTCGACGAAGGTTCTGGGGCAGTCGCGTAGCGCAACCCGATAGAGGCGCAAGGCCTCATCGTCGTGCTTCTGCAGCCGGTTGAGCTCCGCCGTGAAGAAGTTCACCTCGCAGGCTTGCCCGGTCTTCTTGGCCGGATCCGGATCGTCGGCGGCGACAAGGGTGGCCTCTGGCGTCAGGTCGCCAAGCAGCATGCGCACCACAGGCGCCGGCCATTTGGTCATGTCGAGCTTGCTCTCCGCGCCGCGCAAACTGCCGGCAAGGCCGTCGTGCCGCTGCGCAAGATCCACCCAGATGGCGAAATAGGCATTGCTCGGCGCCAGCCTGGCAGCCCGTTCCAGGTCGGCCCGCGCATCGGCTATCGGACCGGAATAGAAGCGCTGGATGCCCCGGTCCTGAAAGGATCGAGCGTGCGTCGGGTCGAGCAGGATCGCCTGGCTGAAGTCAGCGATGGCCTTGGCGTCAACTCCCTTAGTACCCCACTATCGCCCGGTCGTTGAACACTTCAGCGTCCTTCGGGTCCTGCAGAATGGCTTGGTTGTAGTCGGCTATCGCGCGGTCGTCATCGCCCTTGTGCCACCAGGCATAGCCCCGGTCGCCGTAGGCGGAAGAAAGCTTTGGATTGAGGCCGATGGCCTGATCGAAGTCGGCGATGGCGCGGTCATAGTCTCTTTTGTAAAGCCAGGTGGAACCCCGGCTGGCGTAGCTTATGTCGCTGTTTGGGTCCAGGAGAACAGCCTTGTTACCGTCAGCGATGGCGTGGCCATTGTCGCCTTTTACCGTCCAGGCGAAGCCCCGGCTGGAATAGGCCAAGGCGAAATCGGGATCGAGTTCTATCGCCTGATTGAAGTCCGCGATGGCTCGATCGGCTTCAGCTTTCCGCAACCAGGCCAGGCCGCGCTTGAAGTAGGTATGGGACTTCGGATCGATGCTTATCGCCTGGCTGTAATCGGCGATGGCACGATCGTAGTCCTTCTTATGGCTCCAGACCCACCCGCGGTTGTCGAAAGCGCGGGCGTCTTCCGGCTCAAAGACGATGGCCTGATCGTAGTCCGCTATAGCGCGGTCGTAGTCGCCGATGGAGGCCAGCGCGTTCACGCGCATGGAATAGGCAATGACATGGCTGCGATAGGATTGCTTGTCGTCCGCCATGATATGCGTGCAAGCCGCGATCCGCTGTGAGGCTTCGGCATCGCGATTGGTACAGGTGTCGAAGTCGTTGCCCGTGGCAGATGCGGGAACACAAAGCGCCAGCAGAATCATGAGAACGGCCAGCCCGAACAGACCGGAACCCTCCCCAGTCAACCGCTTCATTTGCAGCCTATCAAACATCGTGTCAGCAGACTTCAGATCACAATTGCGAACTCTTGGTCTCGTACCCAACTTGATCAAACAAATCCTTGTTCTCCGCAAGTCATCACCGCAGGGGAACGATCAAGATTGACGTGCTCCTGGGCTATCGACGACATCGACCGACGCGCCGGCCTCGACAAAGGCGGGCGCTGCTATCGCGTGGGCATTGTCTAGCGGAATTCGGTCAGCGGCAAATTGATGTCGTTGCACAGATTGCTGCAGAAGGCTTGAATGTAATCGCGGTCTATGCCGATTTCGCGGGCACGCGCGAACGCTTCTTTGGCCTCCTTGAGTTGACGGACTTTCAAGTAGTCGGAGGATCTGACCAGCCATGCAATTGTCACCAGCGAACGGTTATAGGGGGATGGCAACAGCGAATAGGCTTTCTCCCCATATTTGATCGCGCCATCGATATCGCGATCGCGGAACAATCTTAGCCTGGCATAAGTGGCATTCGCGGTACCCGAGGTCGCATCCACCTCCAAAGCGCGGAGGTAGATTCGATCGGCCACGGTATGGTCGCCTCCCATCTCGTAGGCCAGCGCCAGCAGAGTGTCGTCAGGAAAATGCCGCTTTTGGTACAGGTCCATAACGTCGCCGTACCGGCCCTGAACAAACAACAATTGCGCTTCGCGATAGCCCATCGACGTGACGTCGTAGCCCTTGAGACCGGCCTCGTCGAGAAGTTGAGACATGGCCGCAACGTTGCCGAGACTAAGCGCCAGATCAAATCGAAGCTGCCATACCGGCACAGCCTGTTGCGGGTCATCCCTGATCTTGTCGAGGATCACGATCGCGGCCGCGGCATAATCCGGCCGGTACCGGGGCATGATGCCCTCGTTGTACATATAGCCCAATGTCAGATTGAGGCGTGCGGTCTCGTACAAAAGTGCTTTTGAAGGCGGCTGCTTGGCTTCAGCGCGCTGGACGATCTCCGTCAGCACATCCAGCAGACCCGGTTGAAATTCATAGCCGCTCAGGCACGCATGGATGACCTCGGCCAGTTTTCCCATATCTGGTTCGAGCGCGTATATCTGATTGGCCAGGGCGACCGCGGCATCGTGATCGGTGATCGCCTGCATCTTCGCGATCGCCAGGATCGCGTCGGCCATCGCGCTGGTCTTTCCGACCGTCTTGGGCAGTGCCGTCCTTGCCCATGTCAGCGCCTCCTCGCGGTGGCCCAGCCGGTCGAACATCAGAGACCAGGTGATGTCGACCCAGGGGTTCGCGGCGTCCAAGGCCTGCGCTTTCTCGAGTTGCTTTCGCGCTCCAGCCGGATAGCCGGAATAGATATAGGTTCGAGCCCCGTAGATATAGGCCGCTGGATAGGATGGATCGAGCTTCTCCAGCTCCTCGAACACAATGAAGAAGGACTTGCTCGAGAGGGCCATTCCCATGTAAGCGGCAACGCTCAGCCACTTTGCCCGGGTCGCTTCAACCTGCGCAGGGACGAAATCCGGGTGTGCGGCGATGAAGGCCTGGACTTCGCCTCTTATTTTCTGGTCATTTGCAGCTGTCCAGCCGTCGACCGCGCTGATCAGCTGCATGAATTCTTGCCGATCCGGCTCGTTGAGCTTTTCCAGCCATGGCTGCTCTGCCCGCGCGGCACCCAATTGGGCACCCCACATTAGAACGGACACTAGGAAGGCAGCAGCCCACGCCTTGACTGTCATAAATCGCATGTCGTTCCGACCGGTTTCTACACGGCAAGATTGCATTATGGCCAGTTAACGTCGGCGCAATCCGATTGTTCGAGTTTTACTGAGTTTGTTTTGGCGGTTCTTTGCCAGATCTCGCGTGACGAAGTATTGCACTTTCAGATGCGCAGGGTTCGTGTGCACGTTTGGCTGCGCCCGGGGAGTTGCGCAAATTCCTCGATGAGGTCGAGCGCTTCTTCGCCTTGCTGACGGACCGAGCCCTCAGACGAGGCGGTAACGCGGCCGAAGACGAGCGCGTTCGCGATGGATTCCGCAGGGCTGAGGCCAGTGCTAGGCACCAGCCTCAAACCAATGTCGACCTACTCCGCCGCCTCGTACCCAGCGATGCCCTTGATCTCCAAAAAATCCTCCAGTCCGTATTCGGCGTATTCACGGCCGTTGCCGGATTGCTTGTAGCCACCGAAGGGCAGGCCGGCGTCCCAGGTCGGGTAGTTGATGTAGACGTTGCCGGAGCGCATGCGGGCGGCTGCCTGGCGCGCCTTCTCGATGTCCTTGGCCTGGATGTAGGAGGCAAGGCCGAAGACGGTGTCGTTGGCCTGCTCGATTGCCTGCTCGACCGTGTCGTAGGGCATGATCGCCAGCACCGGCCCAAAAATCTCTTCGCGGGCGATGCGCATGTCGTGGGTGACGTCGGCGAAGACGGTCGGGCGGACATAGTAGCCGCGGTTGAGCTCGGCCGGGCGGCCGGGGCCGCCGGCGACCAGCGTGGCGCCTTCGTCGATGCCGCTCTGGATCAGATCCTGGATCTTGTCGAACTGGAGCTGGCTGACCACCGGGCCGAGTTTTGAACCCGGCGCATCGGCCGGACCGACGGTGAATTTTTCGGCCGCCGTTTTAGCATAGGCGGCCGCCTCGTCGTGACGGTCGCGCGGCACGAACATGCGCGTCGGCGCGTTGCAGGACTGGCCGCTGTTGCCGAAGCAGCCGGCGACGCCCTTGGTGACGGCCTTGGCGAGGTCGACATCGGGGAACAGGATGTTGGCCGACTTGCCGCCAAGCTCCTGATGCACGCGCTTGACCGTATCGGCGGCGGCCTTGGCGACGAGGATGCCGGCGCGGGTCGAGCCGGTGAAGGACATCATGTCGACATCGGGATGGCTGGCCAGCGCCTGGCCGACGGTCGGGCCGTCGCCATTGACGAGGTTGAAGACGCCCTTCGGCACGCCGGCCTCGTCGATGATCTCGGCAAAGATGATGGCGTCGAGCGGCGCGATCTCGCTGGGTTTCAGCACCATGGTGCAGCCGGCGGCGAGTGCCGGGCCGACCTTGCAGGTGATCTGGTTCAGCGGCCAGTTCCACGGCGTGATCAGGCCGACGACGCCGATCGGCTCCTTGACGATCAGCGACGAGCCTTTGACGTGGCGGAACTGAAAACTCTTCAGCACCTCCGCCATCTTCTCCAGATGCGCCTGGCCGACGCCGACCTGGCTGTCGAGCGCCATCTGACGCGGCGCGCCCATCTCGCGCGAGACGGCCAGCGCCAGGTCCTTGCTGCGCTTCTTGTAGATTTCGATGACGCGGTTGAGGATGTCGAGGCGCTCCTCGACCGAGGTGAAGCCGAATGTATTGAAGGCGCGCTTGGCCGCAGCCACCGCCTTGTCGACATCGGCTTTGGTGCCCAGCGAAATCTGCGCGAAGGCGTCCTCGGTCGAAGGATCGATGACGTCGAAATTGTTCGGCACCACCGGATCGACCCACGCGCCGTCGATGTAGAACTGCAGATTGTGCGACATGGTCGTTCTCCTAGTCCGTTCCGGTCCGTTTATCGTCAACTAGTCGTCGTATATCGTGAGAAATAACGATGCGGCAATCGCACCGTCAAAGGCAAGCGCGGGCGATTGAGCCAGTGTGTTGAATTCCCGATGTATACCGCCCAAAAATGTGCAGCGGTTTCGGGAAAACGACATGCAAAGAGACAAGGCTTAAGGCGCCAACCTCTTGCTCATAGCACGTGCAATCGTTTTGAAAAATCGATCATTATAACTCGAATAATTCGTTGGAAAGATTGGTTTCGGAATGCCATTTCCCGGGTGAGCACGTCTGGAGAATTGCATTGTCTTTCCTGCCCGCCACCGCGAACGATCTTCCAAGCAGCCTGACTTCGGCCAATCCCGGAAGCAGCAGCCCTGCCCTCGCCTCGCTTTCGGCCGGCATCGTGCCGGGGCTCGTCCTGGTGGCGATGATCACCAGCGTTGCCTATTCGGCCCGCAATGTCTCCGGCTTCGCGCTGTTCAGCCCGATGATCCTCGCGGTCGTCGCCGGCATGATCTATTCCAACGTGCTCGGCACGCCGGCGCATGCCAAGGCCGGCATCGCGTTTTCGCAGCGCCGGCTGCTGCGCTTCGCCATCGTGCTGCTCGGCTTCCAGTTGACGCTCGGCCAGGTGGCGGCGATCGGCGTTGGCGGCGTCGGCATCATTGCCGCCACGCTTGGCGCCACCTTCGTCTTCACCGTCACGCTCGGCCGGCTGATCGGCGTCGACCGCAAGCTCGCGCAACTGATCGCCGCCGGCACCTCGATCTGCGGCGCCTCGGCGATCGTCGCCACCAACATCGTCACCGATGCGCGCGACGAGGACGTCACCTACGCGGTTGCCGCCATCACGCTGTTCGGCACCATCGCCATGCTCGGCTACCCGCTGCTGGCGCCGGTGCTCGGCCTCGACCAGCACGCTTTCGGCCTTTGGGCCGGTGCGTCGATCCACGAGGTGGCGCAGGTGATCGGCGCCGGCTTCCAGGATGGTGCGCAAGCGGGCGAGACGGCGACCGTCGCCAAGCTGACCCGTGTCGCCATGCTGGCGCCGATGGTGATCGCGCTCGGCCTGATGGCGCGCCGCGGCAACGCCGACAGCTCAGCGGCAAAGCCGCCGATGCCGTGGTTCGTCGTGGCCTTCGTCGCGGTGGTGGCGCTGAACAGCCTGGTCACCATGCCGGCCGCAGTGCATTCGGCGATCGCCCTCGCCACCCAGATCATGCTAACCATGGGGCTCGCCGCCATGGGCCTTCAGGCCGACATCTCGCAGATCCGCTCGCGCGGCCTGCGCCCGCTGGCGCTGGCTTTCTCGGCCTTTGTGTTCATCGCAGCGTTTAGTTTGACGCTGGTGAAGTTCGCCTAAGGCTCCAAGGTCGCGATCCTTCGCGCCCCCCTCTGGCCTGCGGGCCATCTCCCCCGCAAGGGGGGGAGATCAGCAGTTGTGACGCCAGCCCTCGTCCAGCACCGGCGAAAATTGGCGAAAGCAGTCGAGACAGCCAATCTCCCCACCCGTGGGGGAGATGTCCGGCAGGACAGAGGGGGCGTCGTAGAACTCGACGGCGGACCTCTATTGGAGGAGCTAATCCTCGAACGAACTCGCCGCGACATAGATTGCGGCCAGCTTCTCGATACCGGCCTGGTCCTCCTTGTCGAAGCGGCCAGGCAGCGGGCTGTCGAGGTCGAGGACGCCGAAGACGCCGTCATTGTCCCTGAGCAGGACCACCAGTTCCGAGCGCGAATCCGCGTCGCAGGCGATGTGACCGGCAAAGTCGTGCACGTCCTTGACCAGCATCGACATGCCGAGATCGACCGCGGTGCCGCAGACGCCCTTGCCGACGGCGATGCGCACGCAGGCCGGCTTGCCCTGGAAGGGCCCGAGCACCAGTTCCTCGTCCGATTGCAGGAAGTAAAAACCGGCCCAGTTGAGGTCGGGCACCATCTGGTAGATCAGCGCCGCGGTGTTGGCGGCGTTGGCGATCGAGTCGCGCTCGCCCTCCAGCAGCGCCTTCAATTGCGCGGCGAGTTCAGCGTAGAAGGCCGGCTTGTCCGTGCTCTCGATGGCCTTTGCCGCCAACATCGTCGTGCCTCCGTTGCCAGCGCGGCGCTCCGCCCGGTTCGCTCTCTCTGCCACCAATAGGGCGGCGAGGCTATCACGAATTCCACCTAGGCGATCCGGATTGCACCGCAACATAGTTCTTCAGTTCCACCGGTTGGCAGCTAGCTCTGCCGGCGGCCGAACACGCGGGCGACGCGCCCCAGCGGGCCGGGAGTCGGAGCAGCCGGCTTGACCGGCGGCGGGGGCGCAGGCTCGGTCGCCGGATGATTTCTCTCGTCGCCCGCCATCGCCATCAGCGCCTTGTAGATCTCGAAGCCGGATGCCGGCCGCGCGCCCTGCATTCGCTGCCGGGTCAGTTCCGAACAGGTCGGGCTGCCGTCGGCACCAAGGATCTCGCCCATGGTCAACTTTTTGGTGAAGCCGAAGAGATCCCAGACGGCATGTTGGGTGGCCTGCGCGTCATAGGCGCGACTTTGGGCCTTGGCATGGATCTCCAGCAGTTGCGGGATCAGGAACTGCGCCTTCTCCGGCGAGGCCTCGCCTTCATAGGGCAGCAAGCTCCAGCCGGCCTCCAGCATCATCGTCCTGACCTTGTCGGGCTCGCGCCGAAGGGCGACGATGGTCGCGGGATCGACAAAGGCCGGGACATGGTTTCCCTGGACGTTGTGGGCGATGCCAACCTCGTCAAGCAGAGCCTTGCACTCGGGAACGAGCCAGACGGCCTTCGGAAAGATCGTCTGGAGTTCGAAGCCGTAGTTCAGTTCCATCGAAAGCCTCCGGCGTTTCAATCACCCTGACCTGCGTTAAGTCTCGCAACTTCCGCTTAAGGTTTGCCTATTTCGCATGGTGAACGGCTGGTTGACCGGCGGCCGCGCTAGCCTCGTTGCCAGCCCGGCGGGCCACCCGCTACAGTTCCGGCCACCGCGCCCGAGGAAAGAGCATCGTGAGTTCCATTCCCGCCACCCGAAAACGCGACCGCGCGCAGCCGCCGGCGGTGGGCGAAGCCCCCCTCACCTTCGCCGTGCTGGTCTTTCCCGGCTTTCCGATGATGGCGTTTTCCTCGCTCATCGAGCCGCTTCGCGCCGCCAACGTGCTGGCCAGGAAGGAGTGCTACCGCTGGGTGATCGTCGGCGCCGACAAGGGCACGATCGAGGCCTCGAACGGCGTCGTCATCCAGCCGGGTTTTTCCGCCTCCGACGCGCCCAAGGTCGACCGCATCGTCGTCTGTTCCGGCGGCGACGCCGACCATGTCGTGGCCGACGAGGCGATGAACTGGATCCGCAAGAGCCTGCGCAATGGCGCGCATATCGGCGCGGTGGCGGACGCGGCGTTCTTCCTCGCCCGCGCCGGCCTACTCGACGGCCATGCCTGCACCTTGCACTGGACCAGCCAGGCGGCCTTCACCGAGGCATTCCCGGACATCGAGCTCAGGCGCGACCTCTTCGTCATCGACCGCAAGCGCTTTACCTCGGCCGGCGGCGTCGGCAGCCTCGACATGATGCTGGAGATCATCACCGGCGATTACGGCGCCGAGCTCGCCGCCGGCGTCGCCGAATGGTTCGTGCACAGTCCGCTGCGATCTAGCGTCGACCGCAAGCTGATGCCGCTGCGCCTGCGCACCGGCGTCCAGAACGAACTGGTGCTGTCGGCCATCGCCATCATGGAGGACGCGGTCGAGGAGCGGCTGGGCATGGCGGAACTGGCGACAAGGCTGGGCGTCTCGCCGGACAAGCTCGAGCGCAACTTCCGCGCCGAGCTCAGCATCTCACCCAACGGTTATTACCGGCGGCTGAGGTTGAAGCGTGCCGCCGATCTCTTGGCGCATTCGACGCTGATGGTGCGCGACGTGGCGCTGGCCTGTGGCTTTGCGTCGATGTCGAGTTTTGCGAGGGCGTTTCGCGAAGAACACGGGCACGCGCCTAAGGCGATGCGGAGGCAGTAGCGTTTATCGCGCAACGTCGAGTTCCGTCACACCCCCCTCTGTCCTGCCGGACATCTCCCCCGCAAGGGGGGAGATCAGATGTCCGTCAGCTTTCGCCAATCTCCCACGTTCAAAAGGAGATGCGGCGGGCAGAACTGCCAATCTCCCCCCTTGCGAGGGAGATGGCCGGCAGGCCAGAGGGGGGTGCTGTCCCGCCAACGTCGCGCTTGCATGACGAAGTCGTACTGCGGCATCCGGCACGACATTTGCGGGATTCCGCACAAGCTCCATTCAACGCGCGGCTATGTTCCCTCGATCAGGAGGCACCGCCATGAGCATCGTCGTATTCGACCCCGACAGCACCGAGGATGTGGATTTCAAGGACCGCATGCGCCACCCGGCAGCGGCCGATCCGGCGGGCGGCATGTGGCTTTCCGATACCGAGCCGTCCTTCATCGACGCGGACGCGCTGCGCAAGGGGCGGCTCAAGAAACTGCGCGGTTGGATGCGGGAGGCGGGCTACGGCGCGGTCGTGCTCTTCGACCCCTACAACCAGCGCTACGCCACCGGCTCGCGCAACATGTTCGGCTATTTCCTGCGCAACTCGACCCGCTATTTCTTCATCCCCACCGAAGGTCCGGTGGTGCTGTTCGAATATCCGCAGAGCTACCACGTCTCGATGGTGCTCGACACGATCGACGAGGCGCGGCCGTCGAAACTGGTGTGGTCGTCGGTCTCCGGGCGCGACGACGAGACCGCCGGTCCGTTCGCCGACGAGATCACCGAACTTCTGAAAAAGCATGGCGGCGGCTCGATGAAGATCGGGCTCGACCGCTGCAGCCATCTGCAGGCGCTGGCGCTGGAAAAGCGCGGCTGCGAGGTCCGGGATTGCCAGGGCGAAATCCTCGCCGTGCGCGCGGTGAAGACGCCGGAGGAAGTGAAATGCCTGCAGGCCTCGATGGCCGGCGCCGAGGCGGCGGTGGCTGCCGTGCGCGAGGCGATCAAGCCGGGCGTTTCCGAAAACGAGCTGTTCGCCATCATGTATGGCGAGGTGATCCGCCAAGGCGGCGAATTCATCGAGACGCGGCTGCTCACCTCCGGCCAGCGCACCAACCCGTGGTTCAGCGAGGCGAGCGGCCGCAAGATCAGGCCGGGCGAGCTGGTCGCGCTCGATACCGACACGATCGGCTGCTACGGCTATTATTCCGATTTCTCGCGCACCTTCCGCTGCGGGCCGGGCAAGCCCACCGCCTACCAGAAATCGCTCTACCGCATGGCGCACGACCAGGTTCAGCACAACATCGGGATCGTGAAGCCCGGCATGGCCTTCCGCGAGATCGCCGAGAAGGCGTGGAAGATTCCGGACCGCTTCGTCGACCAGCGCTACACTTCGGTCATGCATGGCGTCGGCATGCATGGCGAGACGCCGTTCATCGCGCACTCGATGGATTACGAGACCTATGGCCGCGACGGCATCATCGTGCCCGGCATGGTGGTCAGCGTCGAAAGCTATATCGGCGAGAAAGGCGGCCGCGAGGGCGTCAAGCTGGAGGACGAGATTCTGATCACCGAGACCGGCACCGAGCTGCTCTCGCGCTTCCCCTATGAGGACGATTTCCTCGACGTTTGATGCTAGGCAGTCAGCATGAAAAACCCGATCTCAATCAGCAGAGGCACCGTGGCCGCAGTGTTCATCGATCTCCAGGAGGAGCATCGCAAGGACAGGCGCTACCTCGTCGAGGGGTTCGGCGACATCCTCGCCAATGTCCAGCGGCTGCAGGCGGCGGCGCGGCGCAATTTCGTCCCGCTTTATCACTGGGCTTACATCGTCGATCTCGCCGAGGCGCGGCCGTTCCATCCGGTGGACGCCAGCGGCAAGTCGGCCTTCTCCGACAAGGACGATCCGCTGACGGCGATCTGCGCCGAAGTGGCCCCGGCCGAGGGCGAGACGATGCTGGTCAAGACCGAGGCCAGCGCCTTCGGCAAGGGCGCGTTCGCCGAGACGCTGAAGGCCGCCGGCATCGAATGGCTGGTCATCGCCGGCGTGTGGACCGAGGCCTGCATCGACGCCACGGTGAAGGACGCGGTGGCGTCGGGCTTCCGCGTTCTCCTGGTCAAGGATGCCTGCGGCAGCGCCAGTAGCGCCATGCACCAGACCGCCATCCTCAATCTCGCCAACCGGCTCTATGGCGGCGCCGTCGCCAACACGCTCGACGCCTGCCGGCTGCTGGCTGGCGACACGGTAAGCGTCTGGCAGGTCGAGGGCTCGGTGCCGCTGCGCTTCACCTATGAGAACGCCGCCCGGCTCTACGACGAGCTTTGACGCGGGAAGCGATGAGCACGATCCACCAGCTCGAAACGGCCAGGCGGGGAAAATACGCCGCCCTGCTCGACCCCGAGCTGTGGGACTACATCGACCAGGTCAATGCATGGTTTCCGCCCGAGATCGCGGCCCGGCCGATCGCGGAGCAACGGGCGGTCTATGATGCGATGTGCCGGGCTTTCCATCAGGGCTATCGGGCGGGGGTCTCGGCGAGCGACGGCCTAGTCGCCGCCTACGGCCGCGACATCGCGATCCGGCGCTACCGGATGGCCGACAAGGCGCCACAGGCGATTGTCGTTTATTATCATGGCGGCGGCTTCGTGCTCGGCAATCTCGACAGCCATGACGACATCTGCGCCGAGATCTGCGCCGCCACCGGCTTCGAGGTGGTCTCGGCCGACTACCGCCTGGCGCCGGAACATCTCCATCCCGCCGCCTTCGATGATGCGCTGGCGGTGTTCGAATGGGTGGCCGCGACGAGCGCGCTGCCGATCGTGCTGTGCGGCGAGAGCGCCGGCGGCAACCTCGCTGCGGCGGCCGCGCACGCGACTCGCCATCACCCTCGCCGCGCCCACGGACAGGTCCTGATCTATCCAGAACTCGGCGGCGACCAGACGGCGCGCTCCTATGTCGAGCATGCCGAGGCGCCGCTGCTCGGTGTCAGCGATATTGACTTCTACCGCCGGAGCCGCTCGGTGCCGGGCCAATCGCTCGACGACCCGACCTTCTCGCCGCTTCGCGACGGCGATGTCTCCGGCCTGCCGCCAACCTTCATCATCACCGCCGAATGCGATCCGCTGTCGTCCGACGGCGAGGCCTATCGCGACCGCATTGTAGCCGCCGGCGGCTCGGCCTGGTGGCAGGAGGAGCCGCGCCTCGTGCACAGTTTTCTCCGCGCCCGCAACAGCGTGCCGCGCGCGGCCGAGGCGTTCCTCGACATCCTCTCGGCGATCGCTTCCGTCACTGTGCTGGGCACCGGCGATGGGGCTCCAATCTCCCCCACATGGGGGAGATAGGCGCGCGACACTCCTGCGGAACAGCGCACAAGAACTGCGGAAAAGCGAACATTTCCCCGCGTAACCCAGCCCTATCATTCCCTCAAGACAACGGCGCCCCGGCGGTCGCATCCGCCCCCCGCAACGCAACCAGCCGGGGCACCCAACGACAGAGGGAACGACGATGAAATACATGCTGACCGACAGAAAACTGCACCCGCGGGCAAGGCCGATTGCCGACGATTTCAGGAAGGGCGGCATCAGCCGGCGCGAATATCTGGCCATCATGGCCGGCTTCGGCGTCAGCGCCGCCGGCGCGCTGGCGCTGGGCGGGCTCAACCCCTCGCCTGCTCGCGCCGAGGAGCCGAAAAAGGGCGGCATCCTGCGCGTCGCCATGAACGTCAAGGGTTTTAAGGATCCGCGCACTTTCGACGGCGTCGAGATGTCCAACGTGGCGCGCCACTGCAACGAATATCTGGTGCGCTGGAACACCGACTTCAGCTTCGAGCCATGGCTGCTGGAGAGCTGGGAAACCAGCGATGACGCCAGGACGATAACGTTGCATGTGCGCAAGGGCATCGCCTGGTCGAACGGCGACACTTTCAACGCCGACGACGTGATCCACAATCTCACCCGCTGGTGCGATGCTTCCGTCGCCGGCAATTCGGTCGCCGCCCGCATGGGCGCGCTGGTCAATGCCGACACCAAGAAGCCGGTCGACGGCGGCATCGAGAAGGTCGACGACTTCACCGTCAGGCTCAATCTGCCGAAGCCCGACATCTCGCTGATCGCCGGCATGGCCGACTATCCGGCGCTGATCATGCACCGCTCCTACGAAGGCGACGGCGACCCGAAGAAGGCGTTGGCCATCACCACCGGCCCCTGCGAGCTGGTGAGCTGGGATGCCGAGACGGGCGCCGAAGTGAAGCGCAAGGACAAGCCGTGGTGGAAGGGCGAGTTCCATCTCGACGGCATCAAATGGGTCGATTACGGCTCCGATCCAAACGCCATGCTTTCGGCCTTCGAATCCGGCGAGATCGACACCGACCACGAGACCGCCTCCGACGCCGTCTCGCAGACCGACAAGATGGGGCTCGAAAATTCCGAGATCGCCACCGGCTCGACCATCGTTGCCCGCTTCAACGTCGGCAACGCGCCCTATGACGACGTCAAGGTGCGCCGCGCCGCCCAGCTTTCGGTCGACAATGCCGCCGTGCTGAAGCTTGGCCTCGACGGCAGAGGGAGGCCGGCCGACAACCACCATGTCGGCCCGATGCATCCCGAATTTGCCGATATCGGTCCAGCCAAACGCGACGTGGATGGGGCAAAGAAGCTGCTTGCCGAGGCCGGCAAGGCCGATCACGAGTTCGACCTGATCTCCGTCGATGTCGAATGGCAAAAGAGTACCGGCGACGCGATCGCCGCGCAGATGCGCGAGGCGGGTCTCAAGATCAAACGCACCGTGCTGCCGGCGGCGACCTTCTGGAACGACTGGAGCAAATACCCCTTCTCCTGCACCGAGTGGCTGGGACGGCCACTCGGCGTCCAGGTGCTGGCGCTGGCTTACAAATCGGGTGCCGCCTGGAACGAAAGCGCTTATGCGAACAAGGAGTTCGACGAGCTTCTCGACAAGGCGCTGGCGATGCCCGACGCTGCCCAGCGCAAGGAGATCATGGCCAAGATCGAAGAAAATCTGCGCCAATCCGGCATCATCATCCAGCCCTACTGGCGCTCGGTCTATCGCACCTATCGCAAGGGTGTGCATGGCTGCGAGCAGCACCAGTCGCTCGAGCAGCATTTTGAAAAGGTCTGGCTGGAGAGCTGATCCCTCCCAAGGTGGCGACCCTCGGCCGGCGTGGCTCAACAGAGCCGCGCCGGCCGTTGCCATGCATGCGTATTCATCCCAGATTGAGCGCGAACCCGGCTCGGGGTTTCCTCCCGCCGGCAAGAGCGAGAATCCGTCAGGCATGGATCAGTTCGACCTCGGCACCTACCGGCGCCCCATCTCTACCCGCTCGGCGGAGACGCAGCGCTGGTTCGATATCGGCCTGAACTGGTGCTACGGCTTCAACCACGAGGAAGGCACTAAGTGCTTCGCGAAAGCTCTGGAGTCGGATCCTGACTGCGCCTTCGTGCATTGGGGCATCGCCTATGCCGCCGGCCCTTTCTACAACCTGACCTGGAAGGAGCATGGCGAGGCCGAGGCCGACAGGGCCACAAGGCTCTGCTGCGATCATGTCCAGCTCGCGCTCGCCAGCAGCGCGCAGGCCAGCGCGGTGGAGCGGCGACTGATCGAGGCGCTGGCCGTGCGCTTCCAGAAACCGCACCGCGTGGCGCCAGCGGAATTCTCGCAGTGGGATGACGCCTATGCCGCAGCGATGCGCGAGGTCTATCGCGACTTCCCGAACGACCATGACGTGATGGCGCTCACCGTCGAGGCGCTGATGATGCGCACGGTCAGGCGGCTGTGGGATTTGAAGACCGGCAAGCCGGCGCCGAACTCCGACGTGCTGGAGGCGCTGGACGTCTGCGAGCGCGCGATCCGGATGTCGGACGAAGCAGGCACGACACCTCATCCGGCGATCCTGCATCTGCACATCCACCTGCTCGAAATGTCGACGCAGCCGGAGCGCGGCATACGCTCGGCCGAACGCTTGGGCACGATGTGTCCCGATGCCGGTCACATGAACCACATGCCCGGCCATATTTACGTGCTGTGCGGCGACTATGAGAAAGCGAAGCTTGCCAGCGAGAAGGCGGTACGCGCCAACGACTTCTATCTCGCCTATGCCGGCGAGACGACCTACTACCTGCTCGGCTGCTGCCACGACCTGCATCTGATGATGTTCACCTGCATGTTCCTCGGCCAATACGAGCCGGCGCTGTGGGCGGCGGACAAGGTGCGCAGCCTGGTGACACGCGATGTGGTGAGCATTCCCGACCGGCCGAAGCTGACGCAGACGGTGGAAGGCTACCACGCCATGAAATCGCATGTGCAGGTGCGCTTCGGCCGCTGGCGCGAGATCATCGACGAGCCGATGGCGGGCGAGCCCGATCTCTATGTGCTGACGACGGCCATGCAGCACTACGCCAAGGGTGTCGCGCATGCGGCGCTGCGAGAATTCGCGGCGGCCGAACGAGAGCGCGAGCGCTTCCACATGCATATGAGCCGCATCCCGCCGGAGCGGCGCTTTCTCAGCAATCCGACGCGGGCTTCGCTCGCCGTCGGCGCCGCCCTGCTCGACGGCGAGCTTGCCTATCACCAGGGCCGGCACGACGAGGCCTATGTTCATCTGCGGCGTGCGGTCGAGCTCGACGACAACCTCTCCTACACCGAGCCCTGGGCTTGGATGCATCCGCCACGCCACGCGTTGGCGGCGCTGCTTCTCGACCGGGGCCATGCCGAGGAAGCCGAGCAAGTCTATCGCGACGACCTGGGCTTGAGCGGCGCGGTGCAGCGCTGCGCCCAGCATCCGGACAATGTCTGGGCGCTGCATGGGCTTGTCGAATGCCTGAAGCGGCGCGGCGAGACCGACGAACTGCCCGGGTTCAAAGCCAGGCTCGCCGCGGCGTTGGCAAAGACCGACGTGCCGATCACTTCGTCCTGCCTGTGCCGGACAGGCGCGCGGTCAGGGCAGAGCTGCTGCCACTGAACATGGCCCTCTGTGCGCCACCACCGATCTCGCGTAGACAGTCTTGACCCAAGCTGGCCTGCGACGTGAGGACCCCCATGCGATTGCTGCTAAGTAGTCTCTTCGTCGGCCTCGCAGCCGTCAGCCTGTCGCCCAGTCGGGCCGCGGCCGACGATTGCGGCGATGCGGCCGCACTGGTGCAACTGGCCTATCCCAAGGCCCAGAAGAGCGCCGACGGCAAATCGTTCACGCTCGAAACCCATACCAGCATCGCCCTGACGCTGCCGGAAGGCGACAATTCGTTCGGTCTGGTCTGCAAGATCTGGCCCGCCCATGACGACGTGCTGCTGGTCGCGGTGCCGCTGATCGACAGCGCCAAGTCCAGCGACGGCGAGCATGTCGGCGATATCGAGCTCCTGGTCTTCGACATGAACAGCTCGCAGGTGCGCCAGCGCCTGCTCCAGCCCGGGCTGCTGAACGATGACGCCATCGCCATCCGCAAGATCGAATTCGATACCGGCCGCTACAGGCTGGCCTCCGATGTCACCGCCTTCGGCCTGCGCATCGAAATGGCGAACCATTCGCAGCCCAATCCCTTCCGTGAAACCGACTTCCGGCTCTATGCCCTCACCCGCGATGCGCTTCGCCTGGTGCTCGACGGCCTCGTCGTCGACAGTTTTGGCGGCGAAGGCGACGCCAGTTGCGCCGGATCCTTTCATTCCAGCCAGGCCAGCCTGTCGATGAGATCGGCGAGCCACCACGGTTATCACGACATCAACGTGCGCGACCGGATGAATACCGACGAGCCCTCCCCCGACAAGGACGGCGAGTGCCAGTCCCATCCCGGCAAGCCGGTGAAGCAGACCTACCGGCTCCGCTATGACGGCAGCCGCTATCCGGTTCCGGCGGCGCTCAAGGCCCTGGGGCCGTGAGAAGGCCATTTGCGTCCTTGCCGCAAGGATTCGTCCGGGAATAAGGTTTCACAGGACCAGAAAGCATGACGCAGACACTGCCGAAACGAAACGAGGCCTTCCGCGCCGGCGAGACCGCGCTGCTCCTGGTCGACATGCAGCGCGTCTGGCTGGAGCCCGGTGCCGATCCCTCGCATCCCGAACGCGGCCCGGACCATTATTTCTACCGGCAGACCGCCAGGCAGACGATCCCCAACCAGGAGCGCCTGCTGGCCGCCGCCCGCGCCAACGGCGTCGAGGTCGTCCACACCATCATCCAGAGCCTGACCGAGGACGGCCGCGACTGCTCGCTCGACCACAAGCTGACGCCGATCCATATCGCGCCCAGCCGACCGGAAGGACTGCCGGTGCCGTCGCTGGCGCCGGTCGGCGACGAGATCATGCTGCCCAAGACCTCGTCGGGCGTATTCAACTCGACCAACATCGACTATGTGCTGAAGAACCTCGGCGTGCGCTATCTCGTCGTCGTCGGCATCATGACCGACCAGTGCGTCGACATGGCGGTGCGCGACGCCGCCGACCGCGGCTACCTCGTCACCTGCGTCTCGGATGCCTGCGCCACCGCCACGCCGGAGCGCCATGACGGCGCGCTGAAAGCCTTCGGCGGCTATTGCTGGATCACTGATACGGACACCGTCGTGGCCCGCTTCGAGGCGCTGGGGAAAGCCGCATGAACACGCCGGCCGAATCGCTCGTCGCCGTCGTCACCACCGACCTTTCGGCCATCACGCGCGGCCGCTCGGTGGTGGAAAGCAAGCTGCAGAAGATCAGCGCCACCGGCGTCGGCTGGCTGCAGGCCAATCTGTCGCTGACCCCGTTCAACTCCATCGTCAGCCCCAACCCGTGGGGATCGTCTGGCGATCTGAGATTGCTGCCGGACCTCAACGCGCGCTTCCGCACCACCCGCACCGGCTCGGCGACCGCCTTCGACATGATCTGCGGCAACCTCGTCGAACTCGACGGCAGCCCGTGGCTCGGCTGCACGCGGATCATGCTGAAGGACGCGCTGGCCGAACTGAAGGCCGCGACCGGGCTGTCGGTCACCGCCGCCTTCGAGCACGAGTTCCACATCGCCGACGCCGACTTCGCGCCGAGCCATTCGATGTCGTTCGCAGCACTGCGTCGCGCCGACCCGTTCGCCGCCAATCTGATGGCGGCGCTGGAGGAAGCGGGCGTTGCGCCGGAGGTGGTGATCGCCGAATTCGGCAACGAGCAGTTCGAGGTGACGCATGAGCCGGCCGACGCGCTGACCGCCGCCGACCGCGCGGTCGCCATCCGCGAGATCACGCGCGAGGTGGCGCGCGTGGCCGGCTGGCGCGCCTCCTTCACCCCGAAGGCGGCCCCCGACGCCGTCGGCAACGGCGTCCACATTCATTTCAGCTTCATCGACGAGGCCGGCAAGCCGGCGGCCTACGATGCGGAGCGGCCGGGCGGGCTTTCCGAACAGGCCGGCGCCTTCTGCGCCGGCGTGCTGCGGCATCTGCCGGCTATCACCGCCATCACCGCGGCGAGCGTGCCATCCTACTACCGGCTGAAGCCGCACAGCTGGAGCTCGTCGTACACCTGGCTCGCCGACCGCGACCGCGAGGCATCGCTGCGCATCTGCCCAACGGCGACGATAGGCGGGCGCAATCCGGCGCGGCAGTACAACATCGAATACCGGGCGGCGGACGCCACCGGCAATCCCTATCTGTCGCTGGCGGCGATCGTGCGCGCCGGCCTAGAGGGGCTGAAGGCCAGGCTGCCGTCGCCTCTTTTGGTCACCGGCGACCCGACCGAGATGAGCGAGGCCGAGCGCGCCAGGCTCGGCCTGGTGCGGCTGCCGGAAACGCTGCCGGCGGCGGTCGACGCCTTCACCACTGACAGCACCGTCACCGGATGGTTCGCACCGCTCTTCGTCGAGACCTTTGTCGGCCTGAAGCGCCATGAGAGCGAGCGCCTTGCCGGCCTCGATCCGGTCGCCGTCTGCGATCTCTACCGGACGCTCTATTGATGACGCTTCAGCATGAAAGCAGGCCCGGAAGCGATTGGCCGGCGGCCGTCGAGGTGCTCAACGAACAGGGGCCGTCGGACATCGTGCTTCTGTGCGAGCATGCGTCCAACCATATCCCGGCCGAATACCGCCAGCTCGGCCTGGACGGCAGCCATCTCACGCGACACATCGCCTGGGATATCGGCGCCGCCGGGGTGACGCGGCTAATGTCGGGCCTGCTCGATGCGCCGGCCTTCCTCGGCGGCTATTCGCGGCTGCTGATCGACCTCAACCGGCCGCTGGGCAGCAGCACCAGCATCCCAGTTCTGTCCGAGGCGACCGAGATCCCCGGCAATGTCAGGCTCGATGCGGCGGAACGGGCGCGGCGCGCCGAGATCATGTTCACGCCGTTCCATGACCGGGTGGCGGCGCATCTCGACAGCCGCATCGGCGACGGCAGGCCGACGCGGATCGTCACCATCCACTCCTTCACGCCGGTTTTCCTCGAGGCGTCGCGGCCCTGGCATGCCGGCGTGCTCTACAGCCAGGCCGGCGATTTCGGCGAGGCGATCCTCGCCGGGCTCGGCCGCGACGGCACACTCAATGTCGCGGCCAACGTGCCCTATCTCATCGGTCGCGAGGACGACTATGCCGTGCCTGTCCATGGCGACGATCGCGGCATTCCGGCCGTGCTGATCGAGATCCGGCAGGACCTGCTGGCTGACCGCCAGGCCATCGAGGCCTGGGCCAGGCGGCTCACCGCCGCGCTGCAGGCCGAGCAGGCGGCCTGATGCGCGACGACGCCGACGTCGCCGGCTTCATGATGTTGCGAACACGGCGACCACCTTCTCCGCTACGAGAAGATCTCCGCCAGCTCCTCGACGCTGGTGCCTTCCTTGACCTGGCGCAGTTCGATGTAGCCGACCGCCGTGGCTGTCGACATCACCATCGAGACCACGCTTTGCACCAGCGCAGCCAGAATGGCGGCAAGGATTCCGTGGAAGAAGACGACAACCACCGCCGCGACCGACTGGATCACCATGGCTATGATGAAGAGGATCACGAACAGCCCGAACAGCGCCCAGCAGCTGCCCTTGGTCAGCACACGGCTGCGCGACATCGAGCCGAAGACACCGAGCCGCTCCTGGATCAGGACCGGCACCGCCACAGACCAGCCGAGCCAAAGGATGATGCCGGGAACGAGCAGAGCGAGAGCGGCAAGGCCCGCGCCAAGACCCACCAGAATGCCGATCCCCAGGGTCGGCAGCAGATAGCGTATCGCTATCGTGATGCAATCGCCGAAGGAGGGTGACTTGCCGTTAAGGTCCTCGACGGTTGCCCTTACAAGCGCCGACTGAAGCAGCAGCCCGCAGATGAAGGATACCAGTCCGGCGACGATACTGACCCAGGAATTGCGCAACATCGCTTCGGGATCGGCCGCCGCGCCGGGATCCGTCTGCAGCATCACGTCCACACGCGATTCGGTCCAAAGCTGCGCGACAAGCGCCGGCAAGCCGGAGAACAGCGCTGCAAGACCAACATAAAGTCCAATGTTGCGGCCGATCACGGAAAAGGTGTTGTTGAACACCCTGCCGATCTGGAATTTCTCAGGCCGTGTCAGTGTCGTTGAAGTCATAAGGCACCCCCTTAACCACCACCGCATAATGGCTGGTTCTCACGATAGTAAATGTGACAAGATTAACAGTTGGCGTCCAGCCTACTTGCAATTGTCTTGCCGCATTGCCAGTGTCGGCGCCGCGGGTTTGCAGGGGAGCGAATGGGTGGCAGTTGCACAGCCGGGCACAGCGGATGCCGAATTGCTGGCGAAGGCGCACAAGCAGCTGCTGGCCGACACGTCCATCCAGTTCGACCTGCCGGCCTTCGCGCCGCCCCAGCCGCCGGCCTGGCTGAAGCCACTGCTGGATTTCCTGGCCCAGCTCGGCCCCTATATGATCTACCTGTTCTGGGGCGCGGTGATATCGGGCGCCACGATCATCCTGTTTCTGGTCGTTCTCGAAATGAAAGGCATTGCCTGGCGCCTGCCGTGGCGGCGCGCGCGGGGCGAAGCCGAGGCGGAGGAGGAATGGCGGCCGGACGTTGCCGCAGCTCAAATCCTGCTGTCGGAAGCCGACGCCCTTGCGGCGCGCGGCGACTATGACGAGGCGGTCCATCTGCTGCTTCGCCGCAGCGTTGCCGACATTGCCGGGCGGCTGCCCGACTTCCTGCGGCCGTCGCTGACGGCGCGCGACATCGCCAATGCCCCTTCCCTGCCGTCGCGGGCGCGCGGCGCCTTCAGCGAGATCGCGCGCATCGTCGAGGCTGCGCTGTTCGCCCGCCGGCCGGTCGGCGCCGAGGGCTGGCAGAAGGCGCGCGGCGCCTATGAGCGCTTCGCCTTCCGGGATGCCTGGGCATGAGCGCGCAGGCAGCCGAGGAACAAGAACCGTTCAGCCGCAGGACACTGTTCTGGGGTATCTTCGCCAGCCTGTTCGCCGCCGCCGGGTTCTTCCTCCTGTCGACATATGCTCCGGACTTCCGTGCTCCGAGCAATGGTGGTGCGACGCCACTGTCCAAGGGCGGCACCGGCTATGCCGGGATCGTCGAATGGCTGAAACTGACTGGTACCCCACCGCCGATGGCGCGCAGCGAGGAGGATCTGAGCACCAGGCTGGTGTCCGGCTTCCTGCTGATCGTCACCATATCGCCCGACAGCGACCCGGCCGCGCTCGACCGCATCATCAAGCTCCGGTCGGGCAAGGATACGCTTTTCGTGCTGCCCAAATGGCAAACCCTGCCACTACAAACGCACGACGGCTGGGAGATGAAAATCGAGCGCTTGCCCGAGGCGGTCGTGAACGAGTGGCTCGGCCGCATTGCAAAGGCCAAGCTCGGTGTCGGCAAGAGCACGATCGAACACCTCGACATTGGAGGGCATCTCGTCGCCGCTCCCGAAGACATGCAATGGGTGGCCGACGATCACCCGCTGATCTCCGCCGGCAATGGCAAGGCCGTTCTGATCGAACTCGACGACAAGCCCTTCTACATCCTGACCGACCCGGACCTGATCAACAACGCTGCGCTCAAGGATCTCGACAAAGCTCGGGCTGCGCTCGACCTGATCGCCATGCTGGAACCCGGCAAGGGTGCGGTGATGTTTGATCTCACGCTGCACGGCGCCGGGCGCAAATACGACCTCGCCAAGCTTTTGGTCGAGCCGCCCTTCCTGGCGCTGACACTGTCGATCCTCGCCGCCGCGGCGCTGGCCTTCCTGCACGGGCTTGGCCGGTTTGGGCCGCCGCGCGCCGAAGGCCGGGCGATCGCCTTCGGCAAGCGGGCGCTGGTCGACACCACGGCGATGCTGTTCAAGCGCGCCGGACGACTGGAGGAACTGGGCGATCGCTATGGCGCGCTGATGCGGCAGCGCGCCGGCGCGCTGCTCGGCGCCCCGCACGGGCTGCAGGGCGAAGCGCTCGACCGCTGGCTCGATTCCCGTGACAAGGGCGAGGCCCAGGGGTTCACAACGCGGCTCAAGGCTGCGGACAATGCCAGCACGCTGGCGGACATGCATGAGGCAGCCGAACGGCTGCACGACTGGACGGCAAGGAGGCTCGGTGAACGTCGATGATGTGAAGGCCCTGGCGATAGCGATCAGGGAAGAAGTGGCGAAAGCGATCACCGGCCAGCACGACACGGTCGACCTGATGCTGACCGCCCTGTTCGCCGGCGGCCATATATTGCTCGAAGGGCCGCCGGGAACCGCCAAGACCATGACCGCGCGCTGCTTCGCGCAGGCGCTCGGCGTCGCCTATGGGCGCATCCAGTTCACGCCGGACCTGATGCCCGGCGACATCGTCGGCTCCAACATCTACAATTTCCAGACCGGGCAGTTCACGCTGACGCGCGGCCCGATCTTCTGCGATCTCCTGCTGGCCGACGAGATCAACCGCACGCCGCCCAAGACGCAAGCCGCCCTGCTGGAGGCCATGCAGGAGCACGCCGTCACCTTCGACGGCACCACCCATTCGCTCGGCCGCAATTTCATGGTGGTGGCGACGCAGAACCCGATTGAGCATCAGGGCGTCTATCCCCTGCCCGAGGCACAGCTTGACCGCTTCCTGTTCAAGCACAGGGTGAGCTATCCGGACCTGCAGGAAGAGCGCGCCATCATCGTCCATCACGGCAGCGGTTCCGCCTCGCACGACATCGCGCAATACGGCATCAAGGCCCAGACCGACCGCAAGACGCTGGAAAAGGCGCTCGAAACCGTCGGCTCCGTCACTCTGGTCGACGACGTCGTCAACTATATCGCCGCGCTCGTGCGCGCCACGCGCGAGAGCCCGGACCTGGAGGTCGGCGCCAGCCCGCGCGCGGGCGCCATGCTGGCGCGGGCGGCGCGGGCGCGGGCGACGCTCGACGGTCGCGCCTACGTGATCCCCGACGACGTCAAGGCGCTCGCCGTGCCGGCGCTGCGCCACCGCGTCATCCTTTCGCCGGCAGCCCAGATCGACGGGCGGCTGGTGGAGCAGATCGTGTCCGACCTTGTCGACCAGACGGAAGCGCCGCGTTGATCTATCCGAGCGGCAGAGCGGTCTGGGCAGCGGCGGCGGGAGCGATCCCGGCCTTCCTGATCGCGCTGGCGCTGCCGTCCTTCTGGTATCTCGGTCTGCTCTGGATCTGCCTGCTGCTTGCCTTCCTGGCGGTGGACGCGGCCGCCGGTCGCGGGCGCGCCTCGCTCAGCGCCAGCCTCGACGCGCCGCCGCAGGTGGGCGTCGGCGGGCGTTTCGCCGTCCATGTCGCCGCCAGCCTCGGCAGGCAGGCGCGCATGCTGCAGGCGCGCGTCGGGCACGACCAGCGGCTGGAGCCGATCAAGGGCACCGGCGGCGCGCTGCCGGCGGATGGCGGCACGCTCGACCTCGAATTCACGGCACTCCGGCGCGGCATGGCCAATTTCGACCGGCTGTGGCTGCGCTGGCTCGGGCCGTTCGGGCTGGTCTGGAACCAGGTCGTGCTGCCGATGGACGAGAAGGTGGCGGTGCTGCCCGACGTCAGCCGCGCCCGTGACGAGGCGATCACGCTTCTGCAGCGCTCGGCGCAGGCCGACGGTCATGCCCAAAAGCGCGCCGGCCAGGGCCGCGAGTTCGAGGCGCTGAAGGATTATCAGCCCGGCATGGGCCGGCGGATGATCGACTGGAAGCGCAGCGCCCGCCACGGCAAGCTTCTGGCGCGCGAGTTCCGGATCGAGGAGAACAACAACATCGTGCTCGCCATCGACAGCGGGCGCCTGATGTGCGAGCCGGTCGACGGCGTGCCGAAGGTGGACCGCGCGGTGACGGCGGCGCTGCTGTCGGCCTTCATTGCGCTGAAGGGCGGCGACCTCGTCAGCCTGTTCTCCTTCGACGCGCGGCCGCGCGTCTCCAGCGGCGCGGTGCGCGGCTCCGCCGGCTTCCCGATGATCCAGAAGCGGGCTGCCGAGATCGACTATTCCAGCGAGGAGACCAATTTTACGCTGGCGCTGACGACGCTCGCGGCCAGGCTCGACCGGCGCTCGCTGGTCATCATCTTCACCGATTTCGTCGACCCGATCAGCGCCGAGCTGATGCTGCGCACCGTCGGCCGGCTGACCGAGCGGCACCTGGTGCTGTTCATGATGATGAAGGATGTCGAACTGGAGAGCCTGGCCGACATGCCGCCCGCGACGCCGGAGGACGTGGCGCGCGCCGTCACGGCCGGCGGCCTGCTCCGGGAACGGCAGGTGGTGATCGGGCGGCTGAGGCTGCTCGGCGCGCATGTCATCGAGGCCGATCATCAGCGGCTCGGCCCGGCGCTGGTCGAGCGCTATCTCGAGCTCAAGCAGGAGAATCTTTTGTGACGATCCCGGCCGGCACCGATGCGGTACGCCAGACGCTCGCCAGCTTCCGCCAGGAGCGCGAGGCCGACTGGCAGGCGTTCGAGGCGCTGCTGGCGCGGGTCGAGAAACGGGCGCCGCGCACGCTGTCGGAAGACGAGCTTCTGTCGCTGCCGCTGCTCTACCGCTCGGCGCTGTCCTCGCTCTCGGTGGCCAGGGCGACGTCGCTCGACAATGCGCTCGTCTCCTATCTCGAAGCGCTCTGCCTGCGCGGCTATTTCTACCTTTACGGCGCCCGGCGCGGCTTGCGGCAGCGCATCGGCGATTTCTTCCTGCACGACTGGCCGAACGCCATCCGTGCGCTGTGGCGCGAGACCCTTGTGTCGGTCGGGCTGACGGCGGTCGGAGCCGGCGCAGGCTACTGGCTGGTGGCGTCCAACAAGGGCTGGTACGACGCCATCATTGCTCCGAGCCTCGCCGGCGGGCGCAATCCGGATTCGTCGGCCGAGATGCTGCGCAGCGTGCTCTATGGCGGCGCCGACAGCCAATTCCTGTCGAGCTTTGCCGCCTATCTCTTCACCCACAACACCCAGGTGGCGATCTTCGCCTTTGCGCTCGGCTTTGCCTTTGCCGCGCCGAGCGTGCTGATCATCCTGATGAACGGCTGCATGCTCGGCGCGATATTCCAGATCTACGCCGCCAAGGGGCTGGGTTTCGGGCTCGGCGGCTGGCTCGCCATCCATGGCACCACCGAGCTGTTCGCCATCGCGCTGGCGGGGGCCGCCGGCATGCGCATCGGCACGCGCATCGCCTTTCCCGGCGAGTTGACCCGGATGGCGTCCGCCGCCGAGGCCGGACGGATCGCCGCGACGGTCATGGTCGGCGTCGTCGTGATGCTTTTGTTTGCCGGCCTGCTCGAAGGCACCGGCAGGCAGACGATCACCGACGATGGCGCTCGCTACGCCATTGGCGGCGGCATGCTGGCGCTATGGGTTGCCTATTTCTATCTGTTCCGAATGGTGCGGCATGGCGATGGCTAGACGCGCCACCCTCGCGCCGACGCGGCCGCTGATCACGCCGGAAGGCGTCGATCTGCGCATCAAGCTGGCCGACGCCGGCACGCGGGCCGCCGCCTTCCTGCTCGATGTGGTGATCATCGCCACCGCCGCGGTCGTCATCACCATCGTCGCGCTGTTCGGACTTCACGGCATCGGCTTCGGCGGGCTGCAGCCGCTGTTCGTCGTCTGGATCATTCTGATCTTCCTGCTGCGCAACGCCTATTTCATCGCCTTCGAGGCCGGCCGCCGCGCCGCGACGCCCGGCAAGCGCATCGTCGGCATCCGGGTCGCTTCGCGCAGCGGCGCCGGTCTGTCGGTCGACCAGGTCATCGCGCGCAATCTGATGCGCGAGATCGAGATCTTCCTGCCGCTGTCGATCATCGCCGGACGCGGCGGCGCCGGCGTCGCCGATACGTTGACCACCGTCTTTGGACTGGTGTGGGCGCTGCTCTTCGCGCTCTTCCCGCTCTTCAACCGCGACCGGCTGCGCATCGGCGACCTGCTCGCCGGGACATGGGTGGTCGAGGCGCCAAGGCTGAAGCTGGTCGAGGATCTGTCGCGGAGGAAAGATCCGGTGGCGGGGGTCTTCCGTTTCAGCCAGGCGCAGCTCGACGCCTATGGCATCGCCGAGTTGCACAAGCTGGAAGAGGTGCTGCGCCGCGACGACTACTTCGCGCTGCGGACGGTGGCGGACACGATCGGCAAGAAGATCGGCGTGACGGTCGAAGCGCCGGATTCCAAGGCGTTCCTCACGGCCTATTATGGTGAGCTCAGGGCGCATCTCGAGCGCAAGCTGCTGCTTGGGAATCGCAAGACGGACAAGCACGCGCGGTAAGACGCATTTTTGCTACAGTTACGACGTCAAAAACAAAAACAGGCAGATTAAGGTAATGCCCATTATTTGCAAGAATCGAACTATCAGCGCTTGTCTTTCAATTAACTTTTCCCTAAGGCCTCGCTCGCTATCATCGTACTTCACATATCCATAAAACATAATCATCGACACTACTAGTAAAAAAATACCTCTTATAATATGACTCCCGCTAAAGTTCCCATCTCCGTATATTGTTATCCACCCACCAATTCCATTAATAATCAAAATTGAAATAATAAACACTGATATCATCAAAAAGATGTACAGTGCCTTTAGGCTTAGTTGTGAACTGCTCCTTGCATTCATCACTTTCAGTTCACCATACGCTCGCCATCTCTCGACAACCGACTTCCTACTGACACCAACTCGGTTCCAGTCAGTGCGGCCCTCCCACCTACCCCACCCACTTCTCATAGTCGGACACCAACAGGTGCACCGGCGCGACATCCTCGTCGATGTTGGAGAAGCGTCCGATCGGCTCGCGGAAGACGTTGTCGGTCAGGTCGTCATTGACGGTCGAGACCTCGCCGATCAGCACATCCTTGCCCTCGGCCCAGAAGGCGTGCCAGACGCCGGGCAGAAGGGTGACACTCTGGCCCGGATCGAGCTTCAAGAGCCCGCCGGCCGGCAATCTGGTGATGGTGCCGTCGACCGGCACCGACACTTCGGCCTTCGGATCGATGCCGCCTTCACGATCGTGCATGAACAGTTCCAGCACCAGCTTGCCGCCACCGCGGTTGATGATGTCCTCGGCCTTGATGTTGTGGCGATGCATCGGCGACAGCTGGTCCTTGCGTGAGATCATGATCTTCTCGGCGTAAAGCATGCCCATGCCGAGCTTCATGTCCTCGTAGCGGCCGTTGCGGACGGTGAACAGGAACAGGCCAAGCTCGTCGAATTTCTCCTGGCCGTAGTCGGTGATGTCCCAGCCGAGGCGCGAGGTGAAGATGGCCGAAGAGTCTCCCTTATGCGCCTTCATCTCTTCCGGCGACCAATAAGCAAAGGGCGGCATGATGTAGCCGAACGAGCGGATGAAGGCGTCGGCTTCGCGGATGATGTCGTTGATCTTGGAGCGTTTCATGGGTCCTCTTCCTCCGGCCGCTGCCTGCTGAAATTGTACCATCCGCATAGCCGAATGCCGATCCGCTGTCGACGCAAACTAACGGCTCTGGCCCCGTGACATCCGACCGGATCGAGGCCATAACGCGACCGGTTTTTGTGGTGGTGACAATCTCATGCCAAGCATAGACGACCTCGATACGCCGGCGATCCTGATCGACGCGGCCCGCGCCGAAGCCAACATCAAAAAGGCGCAGGCGCATGCCGACAGCCACGGGCTGAAGCTGCGCCCACACATCAAGACGCACAAGCTGCCCTATTGGGCAAAAAAGCAGGTGGCGGCCGGCGCGGTCGGCATCACCTGCCAGAAGATCGGCGAGGCCGAGGTGATGGCCGATGCCGGGCTAACCGACATCTTTCTCCCCTACAACATCCTCGGCCGCGCCAAGCTGGAGCGGCTGAAGGCGCTGCACGGCCGTGTGACGCTGTCGGTGACGGCGGACAGCCGGGAAACGCTGGAAGGTCTTGCCGCGACCTTCACCGATGCCGGCCACCCGCTGCCGGTGCTGGTCGAGTGCGACACCGGCATGGGCCGCTGCGGTGTGCAGACGGCGGCCGAAGCCTCGGCGCTGGCGAAGGCGATCGACAGCGCCAAGGGCCTGACCTTCGGCGGGCTGATGACCTATCCGGCGGCGGGCAAGCAGGCGGAGGCGGAGGCATGGCTCGCAGCGGCCAAGCAGGCCCTTGCCGCGGCGGGGCTTGAATGCCAGCGCATCTCCAGCGGCGGCACGCCTGATATGTGGCGCTCGGGCGAGGACAGCGTCGTCACCGAATACCGGCCGGGTACCTACATCTATCTGGACCGCTACCAGGTCGCCAAAGGCGTCGGCAGCCTCGACGACTGCGCGCTGACGGTGCTCGCGACCGTCGTCAGCCATCCGACGCCGACCCGCGCCATCCTCGATTCAGGCAGCAAGGCGCTCTCCAGCGACACGCTGGGGTTGGCCGATTTCGGCGAGTTGCTAGGCATTCCCGGCGCCAGGATCACCGGCCTCAGCGAGGAGCACGGCAATGTCACGCTTTCGGGCGAGGCAAAGCTGCGCATCGGCGAGCGTGTGCGCGTCGTGCCCGACCATTGCTGCGTGGTGACGAACCTGTTCGACCAGGTGCATCTGGTCGACGGCGACCAGGTGCTTGAGACGCTGCCGGTAGCGGCGCGTGGGAAGATGGGGTGATCAGTTAGCCTGCCTTGCCGCCACCCTGCGCATCGCAATCACCCGGCGGCGGCGGATTTCCGTGCGCATCGCCATCAGGTGCAGGGCGAAGAACAGCACGGTGAAGCCGAGCGCCATCACCAGCAGCGGCCAGAGCATCGATGGGTCGATGGTCGAACCGCCCATGCGGAACACCGAGGCCGGCTGATGCAGCGTGTTCCACCAGTCGACCGAGAATTTTATGATCGGGATGTTGATGAAGCCAACGAGCGTGATGATGGCGGCGGCCCAGGCGGCACGGCTGGCATCATCCAGCGCGCGGGTCAGCGCGATGATGCCGAGATACATCAGGAACAGCACGAAGACCGAGGTGAGCCTGGCATCCCACACCCACCAGGTGCCCCACATCGGCTTGCCCCAGATCGAACCGGTGATCAGCGCCAGCGCCGTGAAGGTGGCGCCGATGGGGGCCGCCGATTTCAGCGCGACATCGGCCAGCGGATGGCGCCACACCAGCGTGCCGAGCGCCGAAACTGCCATCAGCGAGTAGCACATCATGGCGAGCCAGGCGAAAGGCACGTGGATGTACATGATGCGCACCGTGATGCCCTGCTGGAAATCCTCAGGTGCTACGAAGCTCATGTAGAGCCCGACGGCAAGGAGGAGCACGGCAACCGAGGCCAGCCATGGCACCAGCCTGTCGGCCAGTCCGACGAAGCGCGTCGGGTTGGCGAGGTCGGCCCAGCCGTTCAGGCGTGAAGTGGTGTCGCTCATGCCGACCTAAATAGACCCGCGGCGTGTGTTGGGCAATCGAGTAGTTGTCGCAGGCAGGGCAGGCTCTTCCTTCTCCCCCTGTGGGAGAAGGTGGATCGGCGCGCAGCGCCGAGACGGATGAGGGGTGCTGGAAGGAATGAGGCGGTTCACCGCGAGGCTATGCCAAGCTGGAGCACCCCTCATCCGGCCGCTTCGCGGCCACCTTCTCCCACAAGGGGAGAAGGGAAAGGCGCTCAATTACGCCGCTTCGTTGACCGTACGGCTGAGGCGGCGGACTTCCTCGTCGTTGAGCAGGCCGCCGGCGCGCAGCAGGCTGGCGAAGCGGCCGTTGCGCAGCGACAGTTCGGCGAAGCCGCCCTGCTCGACCACCCGGCCCTTGTCCATGAACACGACCAGGTCGGCATCGCGCACCGTCGTCAGGCGGTGGGCAATGATGAAGGTGGTGCGGTTGCGGCGCAGTTCGTCGATTGCTTCCTTGACGCGATCCTCGGTCTCGACGTCGAGCGCGCTGGTCGCCTCGTCGAGCACGAGGATCGGCGCGTCCTTCAGCACGGCGCGGGCAATGGCGATGCGCTGGCGCTCGCCACCCGAGAGCTGGCCGCCACGCTCGCCGACGACGGTGTCGTAGCCGTTGCTCTTCGACAGGATGAAGTCCTGGGCGGCGGCAGCATTGGCGGCTGCGTGCACCTCGTCATAGGTCGCCTCGGCGCGCCCGACGCGGATGTTGTCCTCGATCGAGCGGTTGAGCAGGCCTGCGTCCTGGAACACGGTGGCGATCGAGTGGCGCAGCGACTTGCGGGTCACCGTGCGGGTGTCGATGCCGTCGATCAGGATGCGGCCGCTGGACGGCGTGAAGACGCGCTGCAGGAGATTGATGAGCGTCGTCTTGCCGGCGCCGGTCGGACCGACGATAGCGACCGTCTGGCCGGCCTGGACCTCGAAGGAGACGTCGTCGACGCCCTGCCCCGAATTGGCGAACTCGAAGCCGACATTCTCGAAGCGCACATGGCCGGTCACGTTGGCAAGCTCGCGCATGCCGTCCGGCTCGGCGGTATCGGCGGCCGAGTCCTCGAGGCGGTAGAAGTCTTCGAGCTTGGCGCGGGCCTCGGAGATCTGGCTGGAGAAAGCCGACATCTGATCGAGGCGGGCGATCAGCATCCCTGCAAAGCCGATGAAGGCAACGACATCGCCGACGCGGAGCTGGCCACGGGTGACGAGATAGGCGCCGATCGAAAGCACGATCATCATCGAGATGGTCGACGACAGCCGGTTCAACGCACTGGCGATCGCCCACCAGTCAAGCACCGGGTTCTGGGCGTCGAGCAGGTCCTTGACGTAGCGCTTCAGTGTCGCGGTCTCATGGCCGATACGGTTGTAGCTCTGCAGCACGGCGACATTGCTGACGCTATCGGTCACATGGGCAAACACGGTGTGGTAGTGGCGCTCGACGGCGGTCTGCCCCGACTTGGTGCGGCGCATGACGATGCGGCCGATGCCGACATAGAGCACGCCAAGGCCAAGCAGCACCGCCGACATGCGAATGTCCATGGCAATCGCGGTCGGCACCAAAAGCACCAGGGCGATGGCCGTCGAGAGATGCACGCGCATGAATTCGAGCCAGAGGCTGAACAGGGTCTCAATGGCGCGCAACAACGTTTGCAGTGAATTGGACGTGCCGCGCTGGTGATGCCAGGCGAGCGGCATGGTGATGACGCGCTCGAAGGACTGGCACAGCACCTCCGAGCGACGGGCATGGGCGAAGCGGTCGGCGCCGCGTGCGACCAGCACGACAGCGACGACGTTGAACGCGCCGAGAGCGGCCCAGACGGCAAGCGTCGAAAACACCGGGCCGTTTTCAGAGATGGCACCGATCACCCGGCCCAACAGGATCGGCTCGAGGATCGCGATCGCGGCAAGCGCGACGTTGGCGCCGCAAATCAGCGCGACACGCTTCTTGTCGGCGGCCAGATAACCCAGCGCTCTCCAGTAGATCTGCAGAAGTGACACTTCAGCTACTCCGCCAAACTTTCATTGTGCAGTGCACCATTTCTTGACACGTACCGGTTAACGGGTCGCAAAACAATGCCCGTCTAGCTCTTCCGTTCCCAATCTGCGAACAAAAGATGACGACGTTGCGAAATCTGCCGTGATCACCTAACGGTTTGAGATAAAAGGTGAAATGTCAGGCTTGCGGCAAAATCATGGCAGCGGCCAAGCGCTGCCACATTTTTAATCACCGGAAGCTTACGTAGCGGAAGCTAATAGGCCGGCCCCGATGCCGGCCAAGAGCGCCGTCAAATAAAGACGGTGAAACAACGCGCGCCCCGAAGGGCGCGCGAAAACGGCTTCAAGCCATTGATTTTACGCAGGTATCTTGACGACCACCTCAGCCGTCTCACCGGCTTTCGGCTCGAAGGACGCGGATTTTGTCTTGGCTCCATTGACTTCGAGCGAGATGGATTTGGTCTTTTTGTCGCGGATGACGCGAACCTTGACTTCAGCTCCCAGCATCTTGAGCGTTGCCGCGTAACCGTCCCAGTGGCCGGGCAGTTTCGGCCTGAACGTGATCTGCTTGCCGCGCCGCTCAATGCCGAGAATTCCTTCCACCGCCGCGCGGTAGAGCCATCCGGCGGAACCCGTGTACCAGGTCCAGCCGCCGCGGCCGCCCTTGCCTTCGCCGGCATAGATGTCGGCCGCCACGACATAGGGCTCGACCCTATAGTGCTCGGCTGCCGCCTCGTCCGAGGCGTGGTTGACCGGGTTCAGCATCGAGAAGCAGCGATAGGCGTCGTCGGTGCGGCCCATTTCGGCGAGTGCGATGACGAACCAGGTGGCCGCATGGGTGTACTGGCCGCCATTCTCGCGCACGCCGGGCGGGTAGCTCTTGATGTAGCCTGGGTCCTTCTCGGTCTTCGAGAAGGGCGGCGTGAACAGCTTGACGATCTTCAACTCGTCATCGACCAGCATCTTCGTCGCCTGCTGCATGGCGGTGGTCGAACGCGCCGGATCGCCCTCGCCCGAAAGCACGCTCCACGACTGGGCAATGGAGTCGATCTTGCATTCCTTGGAGTCGTGCGAGCCGAGCGGCGTGCCGTCGTCGAAGCTGCCGCGCCGATACCACTGACCGTCCCAGGCCGTGGCCTCCAGCGCCCGCTTCAGCCCGTCGGCATGCTTGTTCCAGGCCTGCGCCCGCTTGGCGTCGCCCTGCGCCTTGGCGACCGGGGCGAAGTCTCCCAGCGTCTTCAGGAGGAACCAGCCAAGCCACACGCTCTCGCCCTTGCCGCCCTCGCCGACGCGGTTCATGCCGTCGTTCCAGTCGCCGCCGAGGATCAGCGGCAGGCCGGCAGGGCTGCTGCGCTTGATGGCGAGATCCAGCGCCCGCGCGCAATGATCGTAGAGCGAGGCGGTGGTCTTGGAGATTTCAGGCGTGAAGAAGGCATCGTGCTCGCCCTCGCCGAGCGGCTGGCCGTCGATGAAGGGAAGCTGCTCCTTGAGGATCGCCGCATCGCCGGTCACGTCGATGTAGCGGGCCGTGGCATGGGCGAGCCAGACGACGTCGTCCGAGATCATGGTGCGCACGCCGGCGTCGGTGCGCGGCAGCCACCAGTGCTGCACGTCGCCCTCCGGGAACTGCCGGCGCGCCGCGTTGAGGATCTGGTCGCGCGCCAGCTTCGGATCATGCGCCAGCAAGGCCAGCGTGTCCTGCAGCTGGTCGCGGAAGCCGAAGGCGCCGCTCGCCTGGTAGAAGGCGGAACGGGCGCGGATGCGGCAGGCAAGGCTCTGGTAAGGCAGCCAGTGGTTGACCATGGCATCCAGCGCCTTGTCCGGCGTCTCGACCTGGATGGTGTCGAGGAAGCCGCGCCAGACGCGTTCGTTGTCGGCCAGCCGCTGGTCGAAATCCTTGCCGCGATGGGCCTGCACAAGCGCGCTCGCCTCAGCGGGCGAAGCCGCGTCGCCGAGCACCCAGACCAGCGTCACGTCGCCGCCGGCGGGGATTTCGATATCGCTGGCGATCGCCGCGCAGGGATCATCACCTGCCTCGACCCGGCCGGACAGGGCGGCGCCCGCAAGCACCGCCTGCGGATATTCGCTGCTGCCGTGCCGGCCGATGAACTCGCTGCGGTCGGTCGTCACCGACTGGACCTCGGCCGAGGCGGCGAGGAACGCCACCCTCTCGCTGAAGTCGAGCCCGTAGGGGTTCTGCGCCAGCAGCGCGCCTGACGCGGCATCCATGGACGGCACGATGGTCGCCGCCGTGCGCGAGCGATGGCCGCCCAGCACCCATTCGGCATAGGCATAGACGCGCAGCCTCACCGGCACTGCGCCTGCATTCTGGATGCGCAGCCGGGTGACCTTCACCGGATCGGCCGGATCGACGACCTGGGTCAGGTCCATCGACAGCGGCCCGCGCTTCGTGCGGAAGGTCGAAAAACCCTGGCCGTGCCAGGTCTCGTAGGTCATGGCGGGGTCGCGCACCACCGCGGCCATCGGCGAGAAGGCTTTGCCGCTGGCGTGGTCGTAAATGTAGATGCCCTCGCCCGGCCGGTTGGTGACCGGATCGTTCGACCAAGGCGTCAGCTGGTAGTCGCGGCTGTTGCGGCTCCAGGTGAAGCCGGCGCCCTCGGCCGAGACATGGAAGCCGAACGAGGCGTTGGAGATGACGTTGATCCACGGCTGCGGCGTCGTTCGCCGGCCGGTGAGACGCGTGACATAGTGGCGGCCGTCGCCATCGAAGCCGCCAAAGCCATTCCAGAGATTCAAGCCGCTGCCGTCGGCGCTGGCACTGGTAGAGGCCGGGGCGGCAAATGCCGGCGGCGCAATGGCCGGCAAGGTTGACCCAGGCGCGACGCCGCCGGCCTGCTGCAGGGCGTCTCGCGCCTGCAGGGCCGCCGCTTCGGCGCGCTCGATCTGGTCGAAGATGGTGCCGTTGCGCGTATGCAGCGCGACGCGGGCGACAGCCAGCAATGTCTTGTAGGTCGCCTCGTCCATGAGGTCGCGGCGCACGGCGAAGATGTGCTGGCGCGGACCGAGCTCCTTGCCGCGCAGGCGGCTGTTCTCGCACAGCGTCTCGACCGCGCGCTGCAGGTCCTGCACATAGGACGATGCCTGCTCGTTGACGACGACGAAGTCGATCATCATGCCGCGCGCCCGCATGTATTCCTGGAAGCGCAACGCCTGGGCGACGATCTCCAGGTCGGCGACGTCGCCGATGCGGACCAGGAATATCGGGAAGTCGCCGGAGATGCTGGTCGGCCAAAGGCTCGACTGCTTGCCGAGCCCGGAGGCGATGGAGTCCGCCGGCAGGCGCAGGAACGGATCGGGATAGATCAGGTAGCGCGCCAGCTTCTGCACGTTGGCGGCATCCGTCAGGCTGAGACCGAGATGGCGCGTCTGCACCTGGCTTCGAGTCCAGGCCAGCATCGCCTGGCGGGCGAAGCTTTCCGGATGGTCGAGCCGGGCGACGGCTTCGTCGAGTTCGGCGCGGTTGGCGCCGACAATGGTCCAGAAGGTCAGCGAGATCTTCTTGTTGGCGGGCACGCGCACCTGACGGCGCAGCGAGGCGATCGGGTCCAGCGTGAAGCCGGAATGCCCGCCGAGCTTGGCGCCTGGATCGAAGGCGGCGGCGTCGACGATGGTGCGGCCGCGGCCGATGAAGGCACGCCGGTCGGTCTCGGCCTCGGCATCGCGCGACGGCCCCGACGGATCGGTGACGAAATGCGCCACGGCGATATCGGGGTCGTTCTTGTCGCGCTTGCGCCTGACGGCGAAGATCGCGCTGTTGTTCGAGGCGATCTCGGTCTCGACGAACATCTTCGAGAAGGCCGGATGGGCATTGTCGGAAGCTTCGTTGCCCAGCACCAGCTCGGCGAACGATGTCACCTCGATGTGCCGGTCGGTGGCGCCGTCATTGTAGAGCGTGACGCGGCGGCCCTCGCCATTGCCTTCCGAGATGACGATGCATTCGACCTCCGAGCGCAGCGACCCGACCGATTTGATGAAGCTCGCCTTGTCGTCGGAGAACAGGGTCTGGACGCGCTCATGGTCGGCGCGCCGCGGCTCTGAGGTCGCCGACCACCAATCGCCGGTGCCGGCGTCGCGCAGGAAGACGTAGGAGCCGAGCCGGTCCTCGCTCGGGTCCGGCTGCCAGCGGGTGACGGCAAGCTCGCCGAAGCGGCTGTAGCCGGAACCGGTGGCGGTGACCATGACCGAATAGCGGCCGTTGGACATCACGTTGGTCGCGCGCAGCGCCTTGGCCGGCTCGAGGATGGTGCGCGTGTCCGGGCTCTCGGTCTCGGTCTCGTCCTTGGAGCGCTCGTCGGCTTCGGTCCTGACGGTGGCGGTCGGGATGTCGCGCGGCGCCCTCTCCTGCAACAGGAGCTCGGCCGACTCGATCACGGGGTCGCTGTGGAAGCGGTCGCGGAGCCGGCCCTCGAAGATGGCGTCGGCGACGGCTGCGATCGACATGCCGGAATGGTGCGCCATGTAGTTCAGCACCACGGCATGATCGGTGCCCTCGGGCACGCGCTGCGGGGTGAAGTCGACGGCGTCGTAGTAGCCGTGCCGGCCAAGCGCGCCGATCGCCTTCAGCCGGGCGAGATTGTGCACTGCCTCGCGCGGATTGAACTGCGCCGCCAGGATCGTCGCATAGGGCGCGATCACGGTGTTCTGGCCAAGGCCGCGCTTGAGGCCGAGGCCGGGCACGCCGAAATTGGTGTACTGGTAGGTCAGTTCGCGGTCGCGGGCGTTGTAGGCCGCTTCCGAAATGCCCCAGGGCACGTTCTTGGAGCGCGCGTACTGGATCTGGCGCCTGATGATCAGCTTGCTGGTCTGGTTGAGGATCGAGCCATGCGGCTCCTTCATCACCAGCGGCGGCATCAGGTACTCGAACATCGAGCCCGACCAGGACATCAGCGCGCCCTGGAAGCCGATCTCGACGATCGGCCGGCCAAGCCGGAACCAGTGCTCGGTCGGCAGGTCGCCCTTGGCGATGGCGAACAGGCTGGTGAGCCGCGCTTCAGAGGCGAGCAGGTCGTAGCAGCTCTCGTCGAGCTGGTGTTCCTCGACCCGGTAGCCGATCGACAGAAGCTTGCGCTCCTGCCGCAACAGGAACGAGAAATCCATCTCGAAGGCGTAGCGGCGGGTGCGCGCGCGCAGCGCGAGCAGCTTGGCGCGCAAGGCCTCGACCGCGTTCTCGTCATTGTGCGAGTCGTGCACATGCGCCTCGCAGGTGGCTTCGAGCCGCGCCGCCCAGTCGGCGATGACGTCGCTCTTCGGCGACGCCGCCTCGCTGTGGATGGCGGCGGCGAGCTTGCGGATCTCGCCGGCCAGCACCGCCAGGTTGATGGTGCGGATCGACGCCATCTCAGGCTGCGCCTTGATGGTCATCACGGCGCGGCGCATGCCGTCGAGACGGTCGGCCAGCCGCTGGCGCAGCGGCCTCAGCTGCCGGCGGTCGTCCGGCAGTTCCTCGAGGCTCTCGTCGAGGATGGTCACCGTGTCGAGGATGCCCTCGAAGTCGCCCTGCAGATGCACGGAAGGCGCTTCCGCCCATTCGGCGCAAGCCGCGGCGACCGCAACCAGATGGCCGGCGAGATTGCCGCTGTCGACCGCCGAGATATAGAGCGGATAGAGCGGCTTCAGCGTCGTCGTGTCGTACCAGTTGTAGAGATGGCCGCGGTCGCGCGGCATGCTCTCGATGGTCGTCATCGTCGCGTCGATGCGGGTGATGGCGTCGGACAGGCTGATCCAGCCGAAGTCGCGCGCCGACACCACCGACAGCAGGTAGACACCGATATTGGTCGGCGAGGTGCGCGGCGCCACCACCGGCGCCGGGCTTTCCTGGAAATTGTCCGGCGGCAGATGGTGATGCTCGGCCGTCACGAAGGTCTCGAAATAGTGCCAGGTGCGCCGCGCGATGGTGCGCAGCGTATGGATGTCGGCGGCCGAAATGCGCAGCCGGTCCTCGGTTTCGGCCGAGCGGCTGATCCAGCACGCGACAGCCGGCGAGCCGATCCAGAAGATGGCGAAGAAGAAGGCGACGAAGGCGCCGGTGGAATCGGCCAGCACGGGGATGGCAAGGCCGACGACGCCGATGATCACCGCGCCATACATTATGCCGTAATAGGCGCCGAGGTCGCTGCCGCCGCTCTTGTGCGCCTGCGAGGCTGTGCGCCATTCGAGCAGGTTCTGCCGGCTGACGAACAGGCGGTAGAGCGTACGGATGATGGCGTCGCCCATCATCCAGGCGAGATGCGCCATCAGCAGCACCTTGAGCGCCACCAGGGCGGTGCCGAAGATGGTGTCGCGCGCCAGCGCCGAGAAATGGCCGCGCGGCGTCTGGTCGCCGCTCTTGGGCAGGATACCGTTGACGATGTCGAAGGTGGGCGCCATGAACAAGGTGAGGATCAGCAGCGCCTGCCATTGCGCGGCCTGCGTGAACGGCAGCAAGGTCCAGCCGGCGATCGCCGCCATCACCCAGAAGATCGGCGTGAGCGAGCGGCGCAGATTGTCGACCATCTTCCAGCGCGACAGCGCCGGCACGCCCGAGCGCGGGTCGAGGATGAAGCCGAGAAGCTGCCAGTCGCCACGCGCCCAGCGGTGATGGCGGGACGCGTCGACCGAATAGCGGGTCGGATAGTCCTCGACCAGTTCGACATCGGTGACGAGCGCCGAGCGCGCCAGCGCGCCTTCGAGCAGGTCGTGGCTGAGGATGGTGTTTTCCTCGATGCGGCCCTTGAGCGCCGCCTCGAAGGCGTCGACATGGTACAGGCCCTTACCAGTGAAGGAGCCGTCGCCGAAGACGTCCTGGTAGACGTCCGAAACGGCGAAGACATAGGGGTCGAGGCCGCGGTTGGCGGAAAAGACGCGCTGGAAGAAGGAGGCATCGTCGCCGCTGGTCAGCGAAGCGGTGATGCGCGGCTGCAGGATGGTGTAGCCGGCGGTGACGACACGCTTGGTGGCATCGAAATGCGGCCGGTTGAGAGGGTGGCTGAGCTTGCCGGCCAAGCTGGCCACGGCATCGCGGGTGGTGCGTGTGTCGGCGTCCAGCGTCATCACATGGACGACGTTTTCCGGCAGCGGCACGTCAAGCGGCAGATAGGTGGTGTCGCTGTCGCCGCGCAGCAGAAGGTTCAGCTCATGCAGCTTGCCGCGCTTGCGCTCCCAGCCCATCCAGGAGCCCTGCGCGGCGTTGTAGAGCCGGCGCCGGTGCAGGACATAAAAGAGCGGCGCGCCTTCGGTCGGATAGCGGGCGTTGAGCCTGGCGATCTCGTCGCGGGCATATTGCAGGATCTCGATGTCGGCGGCGTCGATCTCGGTCTTCGAATCCGGCCAATCCGAAAGCAGCGCGAAATGGATTTCACCCGCCGAATTGGCGAGGTGATGCACCTCGATGTTGCGGATGTTCTCCTCGACGTCGTCGCGCGAGCCGATCAGCGAGGGCACCACGACCAGCGTGCGCGCCTCGGCGGGCACGCCATGCTTGTAGTCATAGCCGACGAGCCGCGTCGGCTTCAGGAACAGCGACACGACGGTGTTGAAGAAGGCGAGCGCGCCTTCCGAGGCCGGCACGGCGAACAGCGCCAGCATCAGGACGATCGACGGCAGCGACAGGCCGAGGTGGTCGAGCGCGTTGCCGGCGAGCGCCAGCAACAGCACCGTCAGCGCGAAGACCGGCACGACGACGCCCAGCCAGCCGGTGGCGGAGAAGGCACGCTTGACCGTGACACTGATGGTCGGCCGATAGCCGATCGCCTTTTCCAGCTCCAGCCGGCGCGGGCCGACGAGGAAGAAGCCGACATCGGTATGCGCCGTCGTGCCGGTACCGGGCGCTTCGATGTCAGGCACCTCAGCGCCGGAGGCATCGGCGATCAAAACATGGCCGGCAAGCTCGATCGCCTTTTCGGCGACGCGGAATTCCGAGAGTTCCGAGCGGCGCGCCAGTTCCTCGATCGCCGTGCGGTACTGGTCGCGCGAGAAGAAGTCGAGCGCGGCAAAGTCGGTCTTCTCGCGTAGCAGCGTGTCGATGCGGCTGACGCCCTCGAACCAGACCGTCCAGTCGACGTCGTTTATCAGGCGCAGGCCGCGGATGATGTTGCCGGTGGTGACATTGCCGCTGGACAGCGTGTGATGCTCGGAGATGATGATCTCCTCGGCATCGGAGCCGGTCTTCTCCAGCTCGCCCTCCAGCCACTCCAGCGCCCGGCCGGCATTCTGCGAGCCGTCGCGCAAGCGGTAGAGCAACTGGGTGGCGAAAGTGGTGTCCTGCGCGTGGCTGCCATAGTGCGACAGGATCTTCTGCCGGTCGGCATTGTCGTCGGTCGCCAGCACGCGGTCGGCGACCTCGTTGGCGATCTGACGCATCTGCCTGGTGCGGTTGACGCGCACGGCGATGCGGCGGAGATTCTCGATCAGCACAAAGCGCAGCAGCGACGGCAGCGCCCAGAGCTCGCCGATCTTGAGCGGCTCGACCGACTGGAATCCCTCGACGATCCCCTTGAACATGGTGGCCGAGACCGAGCTGTCGGAATGCGCGACATAGGTCCACGCCAGCGCCAGCGCGCGCGGCACGCTGGTTCCGTCCGCCAGCTTCAGAGTCGGCAGTTGGCGGTAGAAGCGGCGCGGCAGGTCGCGCTTGACCTGGAAGATGGTCTCCTCGACCAGGTAGTTGTTGTCGAGCAGCCATTGCGCCGCCGGCGTGATGGTTTCGCCCTTGGCCTGGGCAGCATTGGTCGAGCGGTAGACTTCGAGGATCCGCTTGGCGCTGTCGCGGATGCGGGCCTGGAACTCGAACGGCGCCAGGCCGAACAGATCCTTGACGTCCCCTTTGGCGAGACCGGCGCCAAGCTCGCGCAGCCGGTCTTCCGGCATGAAATTGGAGCGTATCGGCGCTTCGGTGATGACCGGGAAGCTGGCGCTCGTGAGTTCGATCTTGGCGGGATTCGTCTGTATGTTCATTTATAATTCCGTATGGCGGGCACGGTGCGGCGTCCCCGCCACGGCAATGGCCCTAAAACCTGCTCAAATGCAATTGGTTGCATGTCAACTTAGGCCGAAAGTTCGTTTTCCGCACCACGACAGGGCGTCATCTCTCAGCAACTCAATGGACGAGCGCCCCACGCTCCCCGTCCCATATCTGATCGAGGCAAGGATTCCGGCTTTTTCGTGATGCGGACAAGAGCTTACGCCAAATTTCGCCGGCGTCGCGATCATGTTTGGCAACAGGCGTTAATGGTTGCCGCCGGGCCGATCGATGCGGATCACAAACAGGATTGTGCTTCCAATGGGTTCCAGGCGCGGTTTGCGGGCGCCTCGATCCAGCACCAGCGCATCGAGCGGGCCGAGGCGGTCCGGCGTGTCGCCGACCAGCATGATTTCGCGGTCGAGGGGCAGGACGAGGGTGGTATCCGCCTCTGCCTCGATTTCCAGCGGCGCCGCGACCGTCAGCCGCTCGACCGTGTGCGCCATGCGGCCGCGCCGGGTCATGACGTTGAGGTCGGTGATCGGGCCGGAGATCAATACGGCCCCGGTCGGCACGTCGGCAGGAAAGGAAAACGGGGCGGAGGCCGCGGTCAGTTCGGCCGGCGCGCCGCCGGCTATGTCGAGCACGATCCCCTGCCCTTCCAGCACGCAAAGCGTGCGGTCGATGCCGGCAAAGCTGGAGAACGCGCCGCCGGCCTCGATGCGCGCCATGGAGACGCGCCAGTCGAAATCGTCGAGCCCGGCACCGTCGGGTGAGACGGCGACTTCGGTCGTCGTGCCGCCGCCGTTCTTCCACGGCATGACGCGGTAGCCGGCGGCACGAAGGATGCGCATCGCCTCAGCCCAGGATGCCCGGCAGGTTGAGCTGGTGCTCTTTCGCGCATTCGATGGCGATGTCGTAGCCGGCGTCGGCATGGCGCATGACGCCGGTCGCCGGATCGTTCCACAGAACGCGTTCCAGGCGCTTGGCGGCCGCCGGCGTGCCGTCGGCGACGATGACCATGCCGGAATGCTGCGAGAAGCCCATGCCGACGCCGCCGCCATGATGCAGCGACACCCACGTGGCGCCCGACGCGGTGTTGAGCAGCGCGTTGAGAAGCGGCCAGTCGGAGACGGCGTCGGAGCCATCCTTCATCGCCTCGGTCTCGCGGTTTGGCGAGGCGACCGAACCTGAATCAAGATGGTCGCGGCCGATGACGACGGGCGCCTTGAGCTCGCCCCTGGCCACCATCTCGTTGAAGGCGAGACCCAGCCTGTGGCGGTCGCCGAGACCGACCCAGCAGATGCGTGCCGGCAGCCCCTGAAAGGAAATGCGCTCGCGCGCCATGTCCAGCCAGTTGTGCAGATGGGTGTTGCCGGGGGTCAGCTCACGCACCTTGGCGTCGGTCTTGTAGATGTCCTCCGGATCGCCTGAAAGTGCTGCCCAGCGAAACGGGCCGATGCCGCGGCAGAACAGCGGACGGATATAGGCCGGCACGAAGCCGGGGAAGGCAAAGGCGTTCTCGAATCCCTCTTCCTTGGCAACCTGGCGGATGTTGTTGCCGTAGTCGAGCGTCGGCACGCCGGCGTTCCAGAACGCGACCATCGCCTCGACATGCTCTCGCATCGACGCGCGCGCCGCCTTCTCGACCGCCTTCGGGTCCGAGACGCGCTTCTCGCGCCACTCGGCCATGGTCCAGCCCTTAGGCAGATAGCCGTTCACCGGATCGTGCGCCGATGTCTGGTCGGTGACCATATCGGGGCGGATGCCGCGCCTGAACATTTCCGGCACGATCTCGGCCGCATTGCCGAGCAGGCCGACCGACTTCGCCTCGCCAGCCTTTGTCCAGCGCTCGATCTTCTCCAGCGCCTCGTCCAGCGTCTCGGCCTTCTCGTCGACATAGCGGGTGCGCAAGCGGAAATCGATCGAGTCCGGGTTGCATTCAATGGCGAGACACGAGGCGCCGGCCATGACGGCCGCCAGCGGCTGCGCGCCGCCCATGCCGCCGAGACCGGCGGTCAGGATCCATTTGCCCTTGAGATTGCCGCCATAGTGCTGGCGGCCGGCCTCGACAAAGGTCTCGTAGGTGCCCTGGACGATGCCTTGCGTGCCGATATAGATCCAGGAGCCGGCCGTCATCTGGCCGTACATCATCAGGCCCTTCTTATCGAGCTCGTTGAATTTTTCCCAGTTCGCCCAATGCGGCACGATGTTGGAGTTGGCGATCAGCACGCGCGGCGCATCGGCGTGCGTCCGGAAGACGCCGACCGGCTTACCGGACTGGACCAGAAGCGTCTCGTCATCACCTAGCGCCTTCAGCGAGGCGACAATGCGGTCGAAATCGTTCCAGGTGCGCGCAGCGCGGCCGATGCCGCCATAGACGACCAGCTCGTTGGGGTTTTCGGCGACATCGGGGTCGAGATTGTTCATCAGCATGCGCAGCGGCGCCTCGGTCAGCCAACTGCGGGCGTTGAGATCTGTGCCGCGCGGGCTGCGGATTTCGCGGATGTTGTGACGGGGATTGGTCATCATTGTCCCTTTCGAGTAAGGCGGCGCGTCAGCGCCCGGCCCAGTCAATGGCGGTTTCGAGGATGGTCTTCAGCGTGGCGCGGATCGGCGCGGCGTATTCGGCGTCGTAGGGCACCGGCCAGTTGTCCGGCGCGCCCCTTCCTTCGGGTTCGCGCATGTAGCCGCGGTTGGAAAGCTCCATCTGCAGCGCATGGACGCCGTTCTGCGGCTGGCCGAAATGGCGCGTGATCCAGCCGCCCTTGAAGCGGCCGTTGACGACCCAGGTCTGACCGGTACCAGCCATGATCTCGGCGATCTTGGCCTGGAGCGCCGGAGCGGCGCTCTTGCCGTCATTGGTGCCGAGGTTGAACACCGGCAGCGTGCCACCGAACAGGCGCGGTAGCACCGAGCGGATCGAGTGGCAGTCGTAGAGGACGACTCTTTCATGCATCCCGCGCAGCCGGTCGATCTCGGCCTGCAGTGCCGCATGATAGGGCTTGAAGTAGGTCTCGCGGCGTTCGTCGATTTCCGAGGGTGTCGGCTCACCGCCCATACGATAGAGCGGGTCGCCATCGAAAGTCTCGGTCGGGCAGAGTCCGGTCGTCGCCTGGCCGGGATAGAGCGAGACGCCCGAAGGGTCGCGATTGACGTCGATGACGGTGCGCGAGATTGCGGTGTGGACGACTGTGGCGCCGAGATCTGCCGCGAAATCATAGAGCTTGTCGATCCACCAGTCGCAGTCGCGGCGGCCGAGCCAAGGGGAGACCAGCCGGCTCTCCAGCCCCGCGAGATCGATGCCGGTGTGCGGGATGGAGACCAGTAGCGGTGCCGTGCCCCGGGTGACGGTGAGCCAGTCAGCCATCATGCCGCTCCCGCAATCCAGGGCAGCGCGATCGCGCTGGCTGCCTTCACTGCGGCGCCGCTGCGCACCATGGCGATGGCCTTTTCCATGTCGGGATGGAAATGGCGGTCATTGTCGAGATGCGGCACCTCGGCCCGGACCAGCTTGCGCACGGCCTCGAGCGCTTGGCTCGACGCAAGCGGTTGATGGAAATCGCAGCCTTGCGCCGCGGCCAGCAATTCGATGCCGATGACCGCCGTGGCGTTCTCGATCATGCCGAGCAGTCGGCGGGCGCCGTGCGCGGCCATCGAGACGTGATCTTCCTGGTTGGCCGAGGTCGGGATCGAATCGACGCTCGCCGGATAGGCCTTCTGCTTGTTCTCCGAAACGAGTGCGGCTGCCGTCACCTGCGGGATCATGAAGCCGGAATTCAGGCCCGGCTTCGGCGTCAGGAAGGCGGGCATGCCGGACAGCGCCGGATCGACAAGCATGGCGATGCGGCGTTCCGACAGCGAGCCGATCTCGCAGACGGCAAGCGCGATCATGTCGGCGGCGAAGGCCACCGGTTCGGCGTGGAAATTGCCGCCCGAAAGCGCGGTATCATCCTCGGCGAAGATCAGGGGGTTGTCGGTGACGCCATTGGCTTCGGTCTCGAGCGTATCGGCCGCCTTTCGCAGCACGTCGAGCGAAGCGCCCATCACCTGTGGCTGGCAGCGCAGGCAGTACGGGTCCTGCACGCGCTCGTCGCCGACGCGGTGCGATTCACGAATGGCGCTGCCGGCCATCAGGTTGCGCAGCGCATCCGCCGTCTCGATCTGGCCGCGATGCTTCCTGAGCAGATGGATGCGCGGGTCGAACGGCGCGTCCGAGCCCTTGGCGGCGTCGGTCGAGAGCGCGCCGGCGACAAGCGCCGATTGAAAGAGCACTTCGGCCTCGAACAGGCCGGCGAGCGCGAATGCCGTCGAGAACTGGGTGCCGTTTAGCAGCGCCAAGCCTTCCTTGGCACCCAATGTCACCGGCTCCAGCCCGTGCGAGACGAAGGCAACCTTAGCCGGGAAGCGGCCGTGCGGAGTAAAGCATTCGCCGACGCCGATCATGACGGCCGTCATGTGCGACAGCGGCGCGAGGTCGCCAGATGCGCCGACCGAGCCTTGCGCCGGCACAACCGGAATGACGTCGTTGGCAAGCATTGCCTCCAGCAACTCGATGGTCTGCGGCCGCACGCCGGAGGCGCCCTGCGCGAGGCTGGCGAGCTTCAACGCCATCATCAGCCGGGTGACAGCGACCGGCATCGGCTCGCCGACGCCGGCGGCATGCGACAGCACGATGTTGCGCTGCAAGGTTTCGAGATCGGCAGCGGGGATGCGCACGCTGGCCAGCTTGCCAAAGCCGGTGTTGATGCCATAGACCGGCTCGCCCTTGGCGACGATACGCTCGACCGCCTCGGCGCTGGCCTTGATCTTCGGCTTGCAGGCGGCATCCAGCTTCGGCACGGCGCCACGATAGATGGCGCGCCAGTCGGCAAGCGTAGCGCTTCCGGGTTTCAGAATGAGTTCGGTCATTGTCCTCTCCAGATGCGGGCGTGCAGCGGGTTGAAACCCATGCGGTAGACGAGTTCGGCCGGGCGCTCGATGTCCCAGATGGCAAGGTCGGCGGCCTTTCCCGCCTCCAGCGTGCCGGTATTGTCCAGCAGTCCAAGCGCACGCGCGGCCTCACGGGTGACGCCGGCAAGGCATTCCTCGACAGTCAGGCCGAACAGGGTCGCGGCCATGTTCATGGTGAGCAGCAAGGACGTGAGCGGCGAGGTGCCGGGATTGCTGTCGGTGGCGACCGCCATCTTCACGCCATGCCGGCGGAACAGCTCGACCGGCGGCTTCCTAGTCTCGCGGATGAAGTAATAGGCGCCGGGCAGGATCGTCGCCACGGTTCCGGCCCTGGCCATTGCCGCCGCGCCCGCCTCGTCGGTGTATTCGAGATGGTCGGCCGACAGCGCGCCGTAGCGCGCGGCCAGCTCGGCGCCGTGCAGGTTGGAGAGCTGGTCGGCGTGGAGTTTTACCGGCAGGCCGAGGGCCTTGGCCTTGTCGAAGACGCGCGCCATCTGCTCCGGAGAAAAGGCGATGCCCTCGCAGAAACCGTCGATCGCGTCGGCCAGGCCTTCCGCGGCCACGGCGGGCACGATCTCGTTCGCGACGAGGTCGATGAAAGCGTCCTTATCGCCCTTGGCCTCGGGCGGCAGCGCATGGGCGGCGAGGCATGTGGTGCGAACCGTCACCGGGCGTTCGCCGCCCAGGCGGCGCGCGGCACGCAGCGACTTCTTCTCGTTGTCGACGTCGAGGCCGTAACCAGATTTCACTTCGATGGTGGTGACGCCCTCGGCCATCAGCGCATCGAGGCGCGGCAGCGTCTGGGCAACCAATTGATCCTCGCTGGCGGAACGCAGCGACTTCACCGAGGAAACGATGCCGCCGCCGGCCCTGGCCACCTCTTCATAGGTGGCGCCGGCCAGCCGCATCTCGAACTCGTTGGCGCGGTTGCCGGCGTAGACGAGATGGGTGTGGCAGTCGACCAGGCCGGGCGTGATCCAGCGGCCTTCACAGTCGGTGATGTCAGCACCCTGAACGAGCGCCGCCGGCATGTCGGCCTCCGGTCCGGCATAGGCGATCAGGCCGTCGCGGGCGACGATCGCGCCGTTTTCGACGAGGCCCAATCCCGGCGCGCCTTCGGCCATGGTTGCCAGGCGCGCGTTGCGCCAAAGGTGAAGGCTCCCTGCCCGGCTTTTGATTTGTGCCGCCATCATCTTTTCCGTTTGATTGGATGACGATTATGTATATACATATTGAAACGCACTGCAAGCGCTATTGTCATCGGAAAACGGGATTCGGAGAAAAAACGTGACGGCGATCTTCGCGGAACAGGCACTTCTGCCGGACGGCTGGAACGACAATGTCAGGGTCACGCTGGCCGGCGGCCACGTCACGGCGGTCGAGCCGGGCGCCTTGCCGCAGGCCGGCGACGAGCGCCATGCCATCCTTCTTCCCGGCATGCCCAATCTGCACAGCCACGCCTTCCAGCGCGGCATGGCGGGGCTCGCCGAACTGCGCGGCCCTTCGGCCGACAGTTTCTGGAGCTGGCGCGAGGTGATGTACCGCTTCGCGCTGTCGATGACGCCCGACCAGGTCGAGACAGTGGCGGCGCAGCTCTATGTCGAGATGCTGGAGGCCGGTTTCTCCCGCGTCGGCGAGTTCCACTACCTCCACCACGACCGCGATGGAAAACCGTACGCCAACATCGCCGAGATGGCGGAGCGCATCACGGCGGCGGCCGCCGGCACCGGTATAGGCCTGACGCTGCTGCCCGTCTTCTATGCCCATTCGTCATTCGGCGGCGCCGCACCCAATGAAGGCCAACGGCGATTCATCAATGATGTCGAGCGGTTCGGACGCTTACTTGAGAAAAGCCGCGAAAGCGTTCGCAGGCTCGATCAGGCGATCGTTGGCGTCGCCCCGCACAGCCTGCGCGCCGCAACGCCGGAGGAGCTCGACGCGGTGACCGCGATGGCGCCTGATGGCCCGATCCACATCCATATCGCCGAGCAGGTGAAGGAAGTGGAGGACTGCGTCGCCTGGTCGGGCGCTCGGCCGGTCGAATTGCTGCTCGACCATGCCAAGGTGGACCGGCGCTGGTGCCTGATCCATGCCACGCACATGACCGAGACCGAGACGATAGGTATGGCCAAGAGCGGCGCAATCGCCGGGCTCTGCCCCATCACCGAAGCCAATCTCGGCGACGGCACCTTCGCGGCACCGCTGTTCGTCGAACATGGCGGCCGCTTCGGCATCGGCTCCGATTCCAATGTGCTCATCGGCCTGCCGGACGAGCTTCGGCAGCTCGAATATTCGCAGCGCCTGGTGCACCGCGCCCGCAACGTACTGGCGGTGGCTGGCGGCTCGACCGGTCGGGCCTTGTTCGATGCGGCGCGCGATGGCGGCAGCGCCGCGCTCGGCGCCGGTCCGGCAGGGATCGTCGCCGGCGCCTCGGCCGATTTCGTGTCGCTCGATCCGAACCATCCCACGCTCGCCGGCAAGACAGGCGACGCGATCCTCGATGCCTGGATCTTCGCCAACGGCACCAGCATCGATTGCGTCTGGGTGCACGGCAGGAAGCAGGTCAGCGGCGGCAGGCATGCCAGGCGCGAGGCGATTGCCGATCGGTTCCGCAAGGTGATAACCGCGCTTTCCGCGGGCTGAGGCGGGTCAGGTATTTCCCATGAGCATGGTCGAGACAACAGAGATGGAAAGCAGCGACGGCGTCTCGCTGCACCAGCGCATCCTGTCCGACATCAGCGAAAAAATCCTGTCCGGCGCCTGGGCGCCCGGCCATCGCATCCCCTTCGAGCACGAGCTGACGGCGGAATACAATTGCTCGCGCATGACGGTGAACAAGGCGCTGTCGCAGCTTGCCAAGGCCGGGCTGATCGAACGCCGCCGCCGTTCCGGCAGCTTTGTCCGCCGGCCGCAATCGCAGGCGGCGGTGCTGGAAATCCACGACATCCGGATCGAGGTCGAGGCGCTCGGCCTGCCTTACCGCTACGAAAGGCTGGCGCGGCTGAAGCGACGCAGCAGCGCCGAGGATCGCGCTCTGTTGGAGCTGACCGCCTCAGGACAGGTGCTTGCGCTGGAATGCCTGCATTTCGCCGGCGAGCGGCCGTTTGCGCATGAGCAGCGGCTGATCAATCTCGCCGCCGTCGCGGAAGCCGCCGAGGAGGAGTTTCTGGGCATTGCACCGGGCCCCTGGCTGATCGGCCGCGTGCCGTGGAGCGAAGCCGAGCACCGCATCCGCGCCACGGCCGCGGACGAGCACATCGCCGACGCGCTCGACATTGATACCGGCGCGCCCTGCCTGGTGGTCGAGCGCCGGACCTGGAGCGCCGAGCATCCGGTCACCCATGTCCGCTTCATCTATCCGGCGGAAAGCCACACGCTGGTGGCGAGGTTCACGCCGTCGCAGGGGTAGCGCTTCTTTACCCTCCCCCTTGTGGGGAGGGTCGCCGCTAAGCGGCGGGGCGGGGGTGCGGCGCAGACCCCCACCCGGACCTTTGGTCCGACCTCCCCACAAGGGGGAGGTAGAAGGCAGGCGCTAGATCGCCGCCGTGATGATGATCTCGACCAGATATTCCGGGCCAGCCAGCTTGGCCTCGCCGGTGGCGCGGGCAGGCGTGTGGCCCTGCGGCACCCACTTGTCCCATTCCGCGTTCATTTCGGCGAAGGTGCTCATGTCGGCCAGCCAGATGATGGTCTGCAGGATCTTGGTCTTGTCGGTGCCGGCCTTGGCCAGCAATTCGTCGACGGTCTTCAGGATGTCGCGGGTCTGCGAAGCGACGTTGCCACCGGGCTCACCGACCTGGCCGGCCAGATAGACGGTGTTGCCGTGGATAACGATCTGGCTCATGCGCGGGCCAACATCGATGCGACGAATGCTCATGGGGCGTTCCTTCCTGTTGTCGGTGGCGTTTCTTTAGAGTTGCGGCTTGCTCCGGGCAAGGCCGGCCGGCGCGAAACCTCTTGAGCCAAGACGGCAACCGAAGGCCAATCGTACACGCCGAAGTGACCACCGCGCCGCGGTCTCGCCCGACTGGCCAGGTTGACTAATGTAATAACATCACATATCGACTTGACGACCCTGACGAAGGGCCATTGCCCCAACGGACCGCCGATGACCAATGCCTGCCTGACCTTCCGCGACCTGACGCTCGGCTACGGCAGTCATCCGGCGATCCATCATCTCGACGGCACCATCCGCAAGGGATCGCTGACGGCGGTGGTCGGCGCCAATGGCTCGGGCAAGTCGACACTGATGAAAGGCATCGTCGGCGTGTTGAAGCCGATGGCCGGCGCCGTGGTCCGCATGCCCGGCGTGCGCACCGCCTATCTGCCGCAACAGTCCGAACTCGACCGTACCTTCCCCGCCCGGGTCGTCGACCTGGTATCGCTCGGTCTCTGGCCGAAACGCGGCCTGCTCGGCCGCTATACAAAAGATGACCGCGAGTCGGTCAGCCAGGCGCTGATGGCGGTCGGCCTCGGCGGCTTCGAGAAGCGCCCGATCGACACGCTGTCTGGTGGCCAGTTGCAGCGCACGCTGTTTGCCCGCGTGCTGTTGCAGGACGCCGACCTCATCCTGCTCGACGAGCCGTTCAACGCCGTCGACGCCAAGACCGTCGGCGACCTGATCCAGTTGATAAAACGCTGGCATGGCGAGGAGCGCACCATCATGGTCGTCGTGCACGACCTGGAGCTTGTCCGGCAGAATTTCCCCGAAACCTTGCTGCTCGCCCGCCAGCCGGTTGCCTGGGGCGACACAAAAGAGACGCTGCGGCCGGAAAACCTGCTCAAGGCGCGGCGTTTCCACGAGGCGTGGGAAGAGAACGCGCCGTGGTGCGAGCCGGATGATCACCATCATGATCATGCCGGGGACGATGACCATGACCATGGTCATGCGCATGATCACGATCACCAGCACGGCTCCGGACCGAGGGCGGCCTGATGGACTTTCTCTACGCCCTCTTCATCGCGCCTTTCGCCGATTTCGCCTTCATGCAGCGGGCGCTGTTCGGCTCGCTGATGCTGTCGCTCGGCGCCTGCCCGGTCGGCGTCTTCCTGATGCTGCGGCGCATGAGCCTGTCGGGCGACGCGATGGCGCACGCCATCCTTCCGGGCGCCGCCGCCGGCTTCCTGCTCTACGGGCTGGAGATCCTGCCGATGACCATAGGCGGGCTGATCGCCGGCATTATCGTAGCGCTTGGCGCCGGCGCGGTCTCGCGCTTCACCATCCAGCGCGAGGATGCCTCGATGGCGGCCTTCTACCTGATCTCGCTCGCCATTGGCGTGCTGCTGGTATCGATCCGCGGCTCCAGCGTCGATCTGATGCACGTCCTGTTCGGCACCGTGCTTGCGCTCAACAACGAAGCGCTGGCGCTGATCGGCGGCATCGTGGTGGTCACGCTGGTCGCCCTCACCATCTTCTGGCGGGCGCTGGTCGCCGAATGCCTTGACCCGCTGTTCCTGCGCTCGGTGAGCCGCATGGGCAGCCCGGTGCATTTCATCTTCCTCGGCCTCGTCGTGCTCAACCTCGTCGGCGGCTTCCAGGCGCTGGGCACGCTGCTGTCGGTTGGGCTGATGATGCTGCCGGCCGCCGCCGCCCGCTTCTGGACGGTGCGCGTCGAGCCGATGTGCGTGCTGGCAGTGCTGATTGGCTTCGCGTCCTGCATCGCCGGGCTGCTGCTTTCCTATCACGCGTCGCTGCCGTCCGGCCCGGCCATCATCCTGTCGGCAGGCGTCGTCTATTTCTTCTCGATCGTGTTCGGTTCGCGCGGCGCGCTGCGCGCCCGCATCGTGCACCATCGTCACCGGACCGCCTGACCCCCCAAGCAAGGACACCCGCCCAATGCTGAAATCCTTCCGCGCCGCCTTGGCCATGAGCGTTATAACATTAACGGCCTTTGGCGCCTCGACGGCCTTTGCCGCGCCGCTCAAGGTGGTGGCGAGCTTCACCGTTATCGCGGATTTTGCCAAGAATGTCGGCGGCGACCGGGTCAACATCACCACCATCGTCGGGCCGGATGGCGACGCCCATGTCTACGAGCCGAGCCCGGCCGATGCGGTGGCGATGGCCGGCGCCGACGTGGTGCTGGTCAATGGCCTGCATTTCGAAGGCTTCCTGCAACGCCTGGTCGACGCCAGCGCCACCAAGGCCGCGATCGTCACCTTGACGAACGGCGTCGCCCCGATCGACTTCAAGCCTGAATTCGCCGATGCCGACGCAGCCGAAGGCGCCGGCACCGGCGGCGGCAAGACGGTCACCGACCCGCACGCCTTCCAGTCGATCGCCAACGCCAGGATATATGTGAAGAACATCGCCGAGGCCTTCTGCACGGCTGACAGCGAGGGTTGCGTCGGCTACCAGACCAACGCGGCGGCCTACACGAAGAAACTCGATGCGCTGGAAGGCGAAGTGAAGGCGGCGATCCAGTCGATCCCCGAGGAGAAGCGGGTCGTCATCACCTCGCACGACGCCTTCGGCTATTTCGAGCACGAATATGGGCTGACCTTCCTCGCGCCGCAGGGCATCTCGACCGATTCCGAACCGTCGGCGGCCGACGTCGCCAAGCTGGTCAACCAGGTCAAGCAGGACAAGGCGGCGGCGATCTTCGTGGAAAACATCACCAATCCGCGGCTGATCGAGCAGATCGCCAGCGAGACGGGCATCAAGGTCGGCGGCACGCTCTATTCGGATGCGCTGTCGCAGCCCGACGGTCCGGCCTCGACCTACATCGACATGATGCACAACAACATCGCCCAGATCAAAGGCGCGATCCTCGGCAGCTGAGGTCTTGCACTCCAGCCGGGTCATGACGGCCCGGCTGGATTTTCCACGGCGAATATCTATTTGCAGCTAGGACGCCGAGCAGTGCCAAGGGTGCCGCCCGGCAACGGCGGTTGCCAGTCTCTTCCCGGAGTGGCAAGACTGCCGCCGAACCAGATTGCGAGGACGACCATGGAATACCGAGAGATCAGCGACGACTATTCGGTCTCGGGCCAGATCCAGCCCGGCGACATCGCCGCCATCAAGGAAGCCGGCTTCAAGAGCGTGATCTGCAACAGGCCGGACAACGAACAGCCCGGCCAGCCTTCGGCCGAAAGCGTCCAGGCGGCCGCCGAGGCGGCGGGCCTCGCCTTCCGCTTCATCCCGGTCATCAGCGGCCAGATCACCTTCGAGAATGTCCAGGACCAGGCCGCGGCGCTCGACGAGCTCGAGGGCCCGGTGTTCGCCTACTGCCGCTCCGGCGCGCGCTGCACCAATCTCTATGGGCTGATCCAGCAGTCGAGGGGCTAGATCGGCAGCGCGCCTGTCTCCTTCAGCGTCTCCAGCACGATCGCCGTCTTCACGTGCTGGACGGATTCGTGCGGCAGGAGCACGCCGTTGACGAACTCGGACAGTGATTTGAGATCGGGCGTCACCACTTTCAGTATGTAGTCCATCTCGCCGGTCAGCGCGTGCGCCTCCTGCACTTCGGGCAGCCGCGCCACCAGCTCGCCGAAGCGGCGGGCGTTGTCGCGGTTGTGGGTGGCCAAGGTCACCGAGATGACATTGACCAGCGAGAAGCCGAGCTTGTCGCGGTCGAGCACGGCGCGATAGCCCTTGATGTAGCCGTCCTCTTCCAGCCGCTGGCGGCGGCGCGAGCACTGCGAAGCCGACAGGTTCACCCGCTCCGAGAGGTCGTTGTTGGTGAGCCGCGCGTCGCCCTGCAGCAGCGCCAGTATCTTGCGGTCGAATTGATCAAGGCGCGCATCATCCACGGATTTCTCTCCATTCATGCACGTTCTACGCATGACATGAGCATTTCAGGCGTTCGAATGCAAGCACCGTGCGGCCCTCAGGCGTTATCATGAGCGAAGATGGCCAAGACCGGCCGCAACAGCTTTTCGGAGAACCGCCATGGGCCCCTTCCCGCACGACGCCCCGCCCGCCAGGATCAGCAAGGCGAACCCCGCCGGCACCGACGGTTTCGAATTCGTCGAGTTCGCGCATCCAGAGCCCGCCAAGCTTGCCGAGCTCTTCGCCCGCATGGGCTACGTCGCGGTGGCGAAGCACCGCAGCAAGGACATCACCGTCTGGCGCCAGGGCGACATCAACTACGTCGTCAATGCCGAGCCCGGCTCGCATGCGATGAAGTTCGTCGACAAGCATGGCCCCTGCGCCGCCTCGATGGCGTGGCGCGTGGTCGATGCCAAGCACGCCTTCGAGCATGCCGTTTCGAAGGGCGCCACGCCTTATGAAGGCCCCGACAAGGCGCTCGACGTACCGGCCATCGTCGGCATCGGCGGCTCGCTGCTCTATTTCATCGAGACCTATGGCGAAAAGGGCTCGGCCTATGACGCCGAATTCGAATGGCTGGGCGAGCGCGACCCGAAGCCCGAGGGCGTCGGCTTCTACTACCTCGATCACCTCACCCATAACGTCTATCGCGGCAACATGGACAAGTGGTGGGACTTTTACCGCGACCTGTTCGGCTTCAAGCAGATCCACTTCTTCGACATCGACGGCAAGATCACCGGGCTCGTCAGCCGGGCGATCACCTCGCCCTGCGGCAAGATCCGCATTCCGCTCAACGAGTCCAAGGACGAGACCAGCCAGATCGCCGAATATCTGAAGAAGTACAATGGCGAAGGCATCCAGCACATCGCCGTCGGCACCGACGCCATTTACGAGGCCACCGACAGGCTCGCCGCCAACGGGCTGAAATTCATGCCCGGCCCGCCCGACACCTACTACGAGATGTCGCATGACCGCGTGAACGGCCATGACGAGCCGATCGAGCGGATGAAGAAGCACGGCATCCTCATCGACGGCGAAGGCGTCGTCGACGGCGGCATGACCAAGATCCTGCTGCAGATCTTCTCGAAAACGGTGATCGGGCCGATCTTCTTCGAGTTCATCCAGAGGAAGGGCGACGAAGGTTTTGGCGAGGGCAATTTCCGCGCCCTGTTCGAGTCGATCGAGCAGGACCAGATCAAGCGCGGCGTGATCAAGCTGGACGGCAAGGCGGCGTAGGCCTCAGGCGTCGAGCGGCTCACAACCCGAGCCGCTCGACCTCTTCTTTTCTCAGCTTCAAATCGTAGTCGAGCAGGAACTCATCCAACTGCGGCGGCGGAACGGAAGTGCCGGAAAGCATCGCATGCACCTGACCGCGGTGATGGATGTCGTGCAGGAAGACATGGGCGAGGATGTCGCCGATCCGCTCAGGGATCATACCGTCTTCGCGCCGGTCGGTGATGACGCGGCGGTCGAGATCGGCCTCGGACAAAGCATCGCAGAAGGCGATAAGCCTGCGGTCGAACGTGATCTGAGCCACTGCCAAATCGGCAACGTCGTCAAACGGCACGAAATCATCATAGGCGGCGGCGCCGGCTCCGCCTTCTGTCAGGAAGTCGAGATAAAGATGGTCGACCGCAAGGATGTGGTTGAGCGTCTCCCTGATCGACGGGAAGAAGCTGGTGCGTTCGGCTTCGAATTCACCGGGCTTTAGCTGCAGCACGGCACGGTAGAGCCGGTCGTTCGACCAGCGATTGTTGCGCGCCATGCGGCGCAGATGCTCGAGCAGAGTCATGGCGCGCTGTCGACCAGACCGATGCCCGCCGCCAAAACCACGAAGCCGGCGACGACCATCAGCAGCAGCCGGATCATTTTCCGCCGCAGGCCTTGCGTTTCCTCATCCCGCGCGACGCTCAGATTGGTGATGGTGTGAAACATCATCGCGTTGCGCGGAAAGCCGCTGCGGTTGGTGAGATCAGGCGAGCGCGCCTCGATGCGGTAGCTCAGCCGGATTGCCTGGATGAAGACCACCAGAATGGCCAGCGTCCAGACGCCAAACAGCAAATAGACGGCTTCGCCTGGCATCCCCTCACCCCACGTATTTTTCGACCTTCTGCTCGATGGCGCCGAAGATCGAATGGCCGGCCTTGTCTTTCATCTCGATGCGCACCGCGTCGCCGAAGCGCAGGAAGGGCGTCTTCGGCTCGCCGCTCTCTATGGTCTCGATCATGCGCAGTTCGGCGATGCAGGAATAGCCGGAACCGCCCGCCGAGACAGGCTTGCCCGGCCCGCCATCCAGCTTGTTGGAGACGGTGCCCGAACCGATGATGGTGCCGGCGGCGAGCGGCCGCGTCCGCGCGGCATGGACGATCAGGGCCGGAAAATCGAAGGTCATGTCGATGCCGGCATTCGCCCGGCCGAACGGCTTGCCGTTGAGGTCGGCCAGCAGCGGCAGGCTGACCTTGCCGCCGTCCCAGGCATCGCCGAGTTCGTCCGGCGTCACCGCGACCGGCGAGAAGGCTGAGGACGGTTTCGACTGGAAGAAGCCAAAACCTTTGGCAAGCTCCGGCCCGGTGATGGCGCGCAGCGTCACGTCATTGACCAGCATGACCAGCCGGATCGCGTCCCTGGCCTCGTCGAGGCCGGCGCCCATCGGCACGTCGTCGACGATGACGGCGACTTCCGCTTCCATGTCGATGCCGAAGGCCTCGTCCGCCATGCGGATCGGGTCGCGCGGCGGAATGAAGCTATCCGAGCCGCCCTGGTAGATCAGCGGATCGGTCCAGAAGCTTGCCGGCATCTCGGCACCGCGCGCTTTGCGCACCAGTTCTACATGGTTCACATAGGCTGAGCCATCCGCCCACTGATAGGCGCGCGGCAGCGGCGAATGCGCGTCGTGCTCGTGGAAGCGCGCCGAGGGCACGGCATTGTTCTCCAGCGATTCCGCTATGGTCGCCAGATGCGGCCAAATCCGCCGCCAGTCGTCGAGCGCGGCCTGCAGCGTCGGCACCAGGAAGGAGGCATCGGTGAACCGCGTCAAATCGCGCGAGACCACGACCAGCTTTCCGTCGCGCGTCCCGTTCTTCAATGTGGCAAGCTTCATGCATCCTCCCAATGGTTATTCGTAATATTTGCCGGCATAGAGAATTCTGGCCGCGGCCTTCCAGGGATTGTCAGCCATGAGATGGGCTGCATCGCCACGGCTGTCATCAGTCCAGGTGGTGGCCCAAGCGACCGCGGCTTCGAGGAAATTTGCTATCGAGCCGTTTTCCCAGCCGTTCCAGCTGGTGTAAGGCGCTGCTGACCGCAACGCCTCCTTGCGGTCGGCATCCTCGCGGTCCTTGCGCAGCGCATCGATGAAGCGGACAAAAGACGGCAAGTCCCGCACGTCGTCGAGAAACGGGGAGAGCTGCGCCCAGGATTTCTCCCCGGACTTATCCACCTCGTCCCAAAGCTCTTTGTCGGCCATCATCACTCCCGAAACCCCACAACAAGGCCGTCGCGGGCAATCGTCAAGTCACCGGCCCACGATTTCCTGACCGCGGCCTCCCAATCGGACTCGCCGATTTCGGGATCGTCGGCCGGAATGAGGTGATTGAGCACCAGTCTTTTGACGCCGGCATCGCTGGCGATGCGCCCGGCCTCTTCTGCAAAGCTGTGGCTGGCGAGCAGATGTTCGCGCAGCCGGGCGCCGTTGCCGGTTTTCGCCACCAGCCGCTCGATGCCTTCCTCCAGCATGGCTTCGTGGACGAGGATGTCGGCATCTCTGGCGAAGCCGGCCAGCGGCGGGAAGAAGGCCGTGTCGGCGGAGAACACCACGCTCCTGCCGCCATGCTCGAAACGCAGCGCAAAACAGTCGGTCACCGGCGGATGGTCGACGCGCAGCGCCGTCACCTTCAAGCCGCGCTCCTCCACAACCAGGCCTTCGCCGAACTCATCGACCGAGACCAGATCCCTTATGTCCGGCCGGCCTTCGTCGACGATGCGGATCTCGATATCGAACTGCAGCGCCTCGCAGAAGCGCTGCCAATAGTGGCCGGTGCCGGGCGGACCGAAGACGGTCACCGGTGTGGCGAGGCCCGCCGTCCAGGCGGTGTGGATCAGCGGCCCGAGCTCCAGCACATGATCGGAATGAAGATGCGTGACAAAGATAAGGTCGAGCGTCGTCAGGCTGAGCCCGGCATCGGCCAGTCCGCGGGTGACGCCCAGCCCGCAATCGACGACGATCACGCGGCCGCCAATCTCAAGCAGCGAGGAACTCGGCCACGGCCCGCCCGGCCGGATCGCCGGACCGCCCTTGCAGCCGAGAAGAACGAGGCGGTCCAAATTCAAGACCAGTCGCCCTCGGGCGTGCCGTTAAAACGCTTCTTCAATCCGGCCCAGCAGTCGATGTAATTGTCCTGCCTGGTTTCTACCTCGGCGGCGTAGCGCGTGAGCATCTGCGGGAATCGGGTCTCGAACATGAAGGCCATGGTGTTGTCGAGCTTGACCGGTTTCAGCTCGACGCGCGAGGCCTTTTCGAAGCCAGACGCATCGGGGCCATGGGCCAGCATAAGATTGTGCAGGCTGATGCCGCCTGGCACAAAGCCCTCCTCCTTGGCGTCGTACTGGCCATGGACCAGGCCCATGAACTCGCTCATGATGTTGCGGTGGTACCAAGGCGGCCGGAACGTATCCTCGGCCACCAGCCAGCGCGGCGGAAAAAGCACGAAGTCGATATTGGCGGTGCCTTCCTCGCCGCTCGGCGCCGTCAGCACGGTGAAGATCGACGGATCGGGATGGTCGAACAGGATGGCGCCGACCGGCGAAAAGGTTGCCAGATCATATTTGTAGGGCGCGTAGTTGCCGTGCCAGGCGACCACGTCGAGCGGCGAATGGCCGATCTCGGTGACATGGAAGGAGCCGCACCATTTGACGATCAGCCGGCACGGCGTCTCCCTGTCCTCGAACCAGGCGCAGGGCGTCTTGAAGTCGCGCGGATTGGCAAGGCAATTGGCGCCGATCGGGCCGCGGTCGGGCATGGTCAGCTTGGCGCCGTAGTTCTCGCAGACATAGCCGCGCACCTCGGCATCGGTGAGCTCGACCTTGAAGACGAGGCCGCGGGGCAGCACGGCGATTTCGCCGGGTCTCAACTCGATGACGCCCATCTCGGTGACGAAGCGCAAGGCGCCGACCTGTGGCACGACAAGCATCTCGGCGTCGGCGTTGAAGAAATGGTCGTCGGTCATCGAGCGGTTGGCGACATAGACATGCGCCGCCATGCCGGACTGCCCGAGCACGTCGCCGGCAGTGGTGAAGGTCCGCATGCCCTCAATGAAGTCGGTAGGCTCCTTCGGCATCGGCACCGGGTTCCAGCGATACTGGCCAAGCGCCAGCTCGTGGTCGCCGAGATTGGGTGCTGTCTTCCACAGCGGATAGAGCGCGGACTTGAAGCGCCCGGTGTGCCGGACGCTCGGCCGGATGCGGTAGAGCCAGGAGCGCTCATTGGTGCCACGCGGCGCTGTAAAAGGTGAACCGGAAAGCTGCTCGGCATAGAGCCCGTAGGCCGGCCGCTGCGGCGAATTGCGCCCCTGCGGCAGAGAACCGGGCAGCGTCTCGGTCTCGAAGTCGTTGCCGAAACCCGGCATGTAGGAAAAGGCCATCCGATCCTCCCGTATCCCCGTCATGCCGCTCTCGGCTTCCGGGGATGTTGACCAAACTGGTTTCATTTGTAACCATCTAGAATGTAACTATCAAGAACAGGGCACAGGCGATGGAAACGGAAATCCTCGAGCTCGAAAGCTTCCTGCCCTACCGGCTCTATCGGCTGGCCGACGCTGTCAGCCGGGAATTCTCGACCATTTACAGGGACCGTCACGGCCTGACCCGGCCGGAATGGCGCACGCTTTCGGGGCTCGGCCAGCACGGCACGATGACCGCGACGGCGCTCGGCGAGCAATCGGCCATGCACAAGACCAAGGTCTCTCGCGCCGTGGCCGAGCTGGAACGCCGGCGCTGGCTGACGCGCACGCCCGATGAAAACGACCGGCGCGTCGAGGATCTCGCGCTTACCAAGGCGGGCCTTGCCGCCTATCGCGAGATGGTGCCATTGGCGAAAGCGTTCGAACGGGAATTGCTGGGGAGGCTGAGTGCCGAGGAGCGGGCAGCGATCGTCAGCGGGGTGGCGGCGCTGGAGGGGGCTCTTTCCGCTCCGTAGCGAAGGAAAGCCGCCCTATCCCTTCGTCATTCTAGGGCGGAGCAAGGAGCGAAGCGACGCGCGCAGACCCTAGAGCGCGTACTCAACCCTTGCACGACGTTTGAAGCAGTGATTCAACGCCTTGATTTGGAGGCGATGATGGCACGCTACGATCTAAGCGAGACGGAATGGCAAATCGTGGAGCCGCTTCTGCCGCCGCACGGTTTGGGCAAGAAGCGGGTCGATGATCGGCGGGTGGTAAATGGCATATTTTACGTTTTGAGGACCGGATCGCCTTGGCGCGATCTGCCCGAACGGTATGGCCCCTACACCACGGTCTACAATCGCTTCAACCGCTGGGCCAAGAGAGGTGTCTGGTTGGCGATGTTTGAAGCCCTGGCGGCTAAGTCACCACAGTCTTTGCACTTAATCGACAGTTCGATAATCCGCGCTCACCAGCATGCCGCGGGCGGTAAAAAGGGGGTCCGGATAACGCCATTGGCCGTTCTCATGGCGGACTAAGCACCAAGGTTCATGCCCTTGTCGATCAGGATGGTCTGCCCATCCGTTTGCTTATCACCGAGGGCAAGGCATCCGATAAGACCATCGCCCCGCAGCTGATTGAAGGGTTGCCGCCGGCAAAGGCGCTTGTCGCTGACAAAGGCTACGACAGCTGGCCGTTAGTTGCTCTCATTGCCAGAACCGGTGGCTCGGCCAACATTCCAACCCGCCGTCACGTCAAGAATAAACGTGTGGTTCCGCCAGAGCTCTACCGGGAGCGCAACCGCATCGAACGCTTCTTCTGCAGGCTCAAGCAATTCCGCCGGGCCGCAACCCGCTTTGACAAGCTCGCACGCAACTACCTGGCCATCCTCAATCTCGCATCGCTCCGAATATGGCTGCGACACGTTGAGTCCACGCCCTAGAATCCATGCCGTTACCTAAGCCAAGAATGCAACGGTCCAGAATAGCCGCCGATGACTGCACCAACTAAGATCGCCTAATGACCGGCTACGTTTACATGACCGCAAGCCAGAAAGGCGGCACAATTTATATCGGTGTCCCAACGACCTTGGCCGCCGAATGTCCGAGCACAAGACCGGCCAAGGCTCACGATCTACTAACCGCTATGGCGTGCAGCGCCTGGTCTGGTACGAGGAATATTTCGACATCACCGATTTTATCCAGCGTGAGACGTAGTTGAAGCGCTGGCCACGCCAATGGAAGGTTGAGCTGATCGAGAAGACCAATCCGGAATGGTTCGAGCTGTTTCGCGGAACTGGCTGGTGAACGTCTGCGCCGTTGCGGGGCTCGCGCGTCGCGGCATGGATTCTAGGGTCTGCGCGCGTCGCTTCGCTCCTTGCTCCGCCCTAGAATGACGAAGGATAGGGCGGCGTTCTTCGCCTCCGCATGGGCCTTGCGGGGAGATGTCCGGCAGGACAGAGGGGGGCGCGAAGGCCTCCCATCAAGGCCCTACCAATCCATCACCACCTTGCCGGAATTGCCGCTGCGCATCGCGTCGAAGCCGGTCTGGAAATCGTCGATGCCGATGCGATGCGTAATCAGCCCGCTGACATCGAGCGGCCCCTGCACCAGGGCGATCATCTTGTACCAGGTCTCGAACATCTCGCGGCCGTAGATGCCTTTCAGGTGCAGCATCTTGAAGATCACCTTGTTCCAGTCGATCTCGAAGCCGGTCGGCGCGATGCCGAGGATGGCGATCTTGCCGCCATTGTTCATGGTGTCGATCATGTCGCGGAAGGCGGGCGCCGCGCCCGACATCTCCAGGCCGACATCAAAACCTTCGGTCATGCCGAGCTTAGGCATGACGTCGCGCAGCTTCTCCTTCGAGGCGTCGACGACATGCTGGACGCCCAGTTTCCTGGCCAGGTTCAGCCTGACCGGATTGATGTCGGTGATGACGACTTTCCTGGACCCAACGCACTGCGCCACCAGCGCGCCCATGATGCCGATCGGCCCGGCGCCGGTGACCAGCACGTCCTCGCCGACGAGATCGAAGGACAATGCGGTGTGGACGGCATTGCCCAGGGGATCGAAGATCGCGGCGATCTCGTCCGGCACGTCGTCGGGGATCGGCACCACATTGTGCTGCGGGATGGCGACATATTCGCCGAAGGCTCCCGGCCGATTGACGCCGACGCCGAGCGTGTTGCGACAGAGATGCCCCCTGCCCGCCCGGCAATTGCGGCAGTGGCCGCAGACGATGTGGCCTTCGCCCGAGACGCGCTGACCGAGCTTGTATTCGGTGACCGCCGCGCCGAAATCGGCGACTGTGCCGACGAATTCATGGCCGGTTACCATCGGCACCGGCACCGTCTTCTGCGCCCACTGGTCCCAATTGTAGATGTGGACGTCGGTGCCGCAGATGGCGCTTTTCCTGACCTTGATCAGCACATCGTTGGGGCCGATCTCCGGCACCGGCACCTCTTCCATCCAGATGCCCGGCTCGGCCTTGGCCTTCACCAGCGCCTTCATCATGTTCGACATTCTTTTGTCCCTTGAATCTCTTGATCCGGAATCGTTTTCAGCGCCAGCCGTTCAGGAAATCACGCCCAGTTCCTTGCCGATCGCGCCGAACGCCTCGACCGCGCGGTCGATGTCGGCGCTCGAATGGGCGGCCGACATCTGCGTGCGGATGCGCGCCTGGCCCTTCGGCACCACCGGGAAGGAAAAGCCGATGACGTAGATGCCGCGCTTCAGCATGCGCGCCGCCATCTCCTGCGCGAGTGCCGCATCGCCCAGCATCACCGGGATGATCGGATGGTCGGCGCCGGCGAGCGTAAAGCCGAGCTTGCCCATTTCGGAGCGGAACCGCGCCGCATTGGCATAGAGGCGCTCGCGCATAGCACCGCCATTGCGGATCATGTCGAACACCTTGATCGAGGCGCCGGCGATCGCCGGCATCAGCGTGTTGGAGAACAGATAGGGCCGCGAGCGCTGGCGCAGCCAGTCGACCACTTGGGCTTTGCCGGACGTGTAGCCGCCGGAGGCGCCGCCGAGCGCCTTGCCGAGCGTGCCGGTGATGATGTCCACCCTGCCCTCGACGCCGCAATGCTCGGCCGAGCCGCGGCCGTTCTTGCCGACGAAGCCGACCGCATGGCTGTCGTCGACCATGACCATGGCATCGTATTTCTCGGCGAGGTCGCAGACGCCTTTCAGGTTGGCGATGATGCCATCCATCGAGAACACACCGTCGGTGGCGATCAGCCGGAAGCGGCAGTCCTTCGCCTCCTTCAGCCGCGCCTCGAGATCGGCCATGTCGTTGTTGGCGTAGCGGAAGCGCTTTGCCTTCGACAGCCTGACGCCGTCGATGATCGAGGCATGGTTCAGCGCGTCGGAGATAATGGCGTCCTCCTCGCCGAGCAGCGTCTCGAACAGGCCGCCATTGGCGTCGAAGCAGGAGCCGTAGAGGATGGTGTCGTCCATGCCGAGGAAGGACGAGATCGTCGCCTCCAGTTGCTTGTGCTCCTCCTGCGTGCCGCAGATGAAGCGCACCGAGGCCATACCGTAGCCGTAGCGGTCCAGCGCCTGCTTGGCCGCCTCGCGCAATTCGGCGCTGTCGGCGAGGCCGAGATAGTTGTTGGCGCAAAAATTCAGCACTTTCTGGCCAGCAACCTCGATCTCGGCCGATTGCATCGAGGCGATCACCCGCTCCGATTTGTAGAGGCCGGCCGATTTCAGCCCTGCAAGTTCATTGTCGATGTGGGAAAGGAACGCTGTGCTCATGGTTCGGCCCTGTTCGGTTCGAGGCGGACTGTCGCGCCGCGCGGCTGAAAAATCCATCGCAAAAGCGACGGCTTCGGTGGCGCGGCGAAAGCTTGACGACATCCAATTTCGGCGGCACGGGCGGCGATGCGTTCAAATGCACCGATCCGGCGAAAGGACGTGATAACCATTTCCGCAGCTTTCCGGTGCCGGCCGCGTTGCCGGCCGGGCTGCTTGCCTGCCTGTTAACCCTTTCAAGTCAATGGTCTTCACGCAATGAAAACCAGGACGGGAATCCGTCGGCGGGAGGGGTCACCCAGAAATGTCGCAGCAGCCGGTGCATAGCGTTTCGCGCAAGCTGACACTGCTGATCAAGAGCGGCTACTGGCTGGCGCTGCTGATCATCGCTGCCATGGTTATGGGTTCCTTCGTGCTCCTGCAGCAGATGATGGCGGCGCAGCAGAACAACGACTCGCTGCTCAACATCGTCAGCACGCAAAAGGCGCTGTCGCAGCGCATCGTCTTCCTGGCCGGCGCGACGGGCGCGGCCTCGCGCGACAAGCAGCCGGCCCTGGTTGCCGCGCTCAAGCAGGCGACCGCGGAATTCGAAACGAATTACGACTTGCTCCTTGACAAGACGGGCGCAGACCCGATGTCGCCGGCGCGCTTCGATCCGAAGTCGATCGAGAACGTGCTGTTCGCCAAGCCGTTCCACCTCGACTACTTCTCCGTCGGCCTGATCGCCAATGGCAAGCGACTGATCTCCTCGTTCGAGACCAAGCTGACGACCGGCCTCGACGGCTACAAGGGCGGCGCCGACCGCGTCGATCTCGACGCCTCGGTCGCCAATGCCACGCTGTCGGGCTACGCCGCGCTTGGCCAGCGCATCAGCGCGTTTGCCGACGAGCGCTCGGGAAAGCTGCTCGATCTCCACCGCACCCTGTTCTTCGCCACCATCGGCGTCATCGTGCTGGTGGCGCTGTTCATCTTCAGGCCGATGTCCAAGGCGATCCTGCGCAAGACGCATGAGCTGGTCGACGCGCGCAACTCGATGGCCTTCATCGCCGTCCATGACGGGCTGACCGGCCTGCACAACCGCACCTTCCTTACCGACCATTTCGACACGCTGATCAAGGGTGCGCACCGCCGGCGCGAGCGGCTGGCGGTGATCCAGCTCGACCTCGACCGCTTCAAGCAGATCAACGACACGCTGGGCCACGCCGCCGGCGATTATGTGCTGGTCGTTACCGCGCAGCGCATGCGCGACTCCTGCAGGGCCTCGGATCTCTGCGCCCGGCTCGGCGGCGACGAATTCGTGATGATCCTCAACGGCGCCGGTGGCACCGAGGACATCAACATGCTGGCCAGGCGCATCCTCGAGCAGATCAACGAGCCGATCACCTTCCAGGGCACGACCATCCTGCCTGGCGCCAGCGCTGGCATCGCCGTCTACCCGGTCGACGCCGACAATGCGGAGGATCTTCTGGTCCATGCCGACCTTGCGCTTTACTCGGCCAAGAAGCTCGGCGGCGGCAATTTCTCGTTCTTCTCCGAGGAGCTGCGGCGCGAGCTCGACTACCGAAAGCAGCTCGAGCACGACATCCGCGCGGCCATCGCCGACAAGACGTTCGAAGTCTATTTCCAGCCGCAGGTGTCGCTGACCAGTGGCAAGATCAGCGGCATCGAGGCGCTCGTGCGCTGGAAGCACGCCGAACGCGGCATGATCTCGCCGGGCGAGTTCATTCCGGTCGCCGAGAAATGCGGCTTCATGCCGGAGATCGGCCGCATCGTCATCAGCAAGGCGATCAACGAGGCGGCGGAGTGGGACCGGGCCGGCATCGATTTCGGGCGGCTCGCCGTCAATGTCTCCGGCACCGAGCTGCGCGAGCCGGACTTCGACAGGTTCCTGTTCGGGACGCTGGAGAAGGCTGGGCTGGCGCCGCAGAAACTGTCGCTGGAGATCGTCGAATCCGTCATCCTGGATGACGAGAAGACCGGCATCGCTGCCAAGCTCAGGCAGATCCGCGCCGCCGGCGTCCATCTCGAGCTCGACGATTTCGGCACCGGCTATGCCTCGCTCAGCCACGTCAACCCGAATGAGATCGATCGGCTGAAGATCGACCGCCGCTTCGTCCAGAACATCAACGAGAATGGCGACAACTCCAAGATCGTGCGCGCCATCACCGAGCTTGCCCGCGGGCTGGGCATCTCGATCGTGGCCGAAGGCGCAGAGACCGAAGCCGAGCTCGATTCGCTGATGGCGATCGGTTGCGACCAGGTGCAGGGCTATTCCATCGCCTTCCCGATGCCGCAGGACAAGGCGCGCGAATGGCTGACGGCGCGCAACCCGAAGAAGGCGAAGCTGAAGGTGCTGCAGGGCAGCCTGGCTTAGGGTGCATCAGTATTTATGACGGGTGACGGAGCGTCGCTTCAGCCACCCACATTCGTCCGCAGCGCCGCAAGCACCTCAGCGAATTCGGCCAGCCGTTCGTCCGGCAATCCCGCCCGCAACCGCTTGTCGAAGGCAAGTGCTGCCGTGCGCAACCTTTCGAACATCGCTTCCCCGGCCTCGGTCAACGCCACCTGATGGACCCGGCGGTTATCCGGATCGCGCCGCCGCGTCAGCAACCCTTGCGCCTCCATGGCGTTGAGATGATGGGTCAGCGTCGCACCCTGGATGCCGATCATGCCGGCGAGCTCGCGCTGGTTGGCGAGTTCCTTCGACTTGACCGAGAGCAGCGTCAGCCAGACCGGCAGCGTGCCGCCGGCTTCGACCAGGGCGGCATCGAAAGCCTGCGCCACCACCTTGGCGGTGCGGGCGAGGTTCATTCCGACGGGGGGGCGGTCAAAGGGTGTCATGATGCGACAGTAGAACAAGGCATTGGGCGTTGGAACTTGCCATTATAGATTGACATCGAATCATTCGATATCTAACTATTTGGTGGGCGGCGGAAGGAAGGAATGCGGTCATGCAATATGTCTACATTATCGTCATCGGCCTTCACGTCATGGCCGGCGTGTTCTGGGCCGGCACGACAATCACGCTCGCCCGCGATCCCGAGATCAAGGCGGAGCGCTTCATCCGGCCGCAACTCGGCGCATCGGGCATAGTGTTCGTGACCGGCGCGCTGCTCTGGTATTTCTTCCACGAGGGCAGCTTCGGCTCGATGGAGATCGTGCTGGCAATCGGCATCGTCGCGGCCATCGCGGCCGCCGGCGTCCTCGGCGCCATGGTGCGCCGGCCCAGCAGCCAACTCGCCGGTGCCGATGCAACCACCGAACCGATGCTGCGCGCAAAGATGGCCGTGGGCGAACGCATCGCCGCCTGGCTGCTGGTGCTTACCGTGCTGTGCATGGCCACCGCCAGGATGTTCTAGGTCGGAAAAGATCGCTCGGCGCCGGCGCCAAGCCGGTGCCAGGCGCGGCGCGCACCGGACCGGCGCGGCAGGTGGCTCTCCTTGCGAAGGTCCGGTGCGCGTGCAGCCATGATCGCGGACATCCGCCCTGCCAATCAAAGCACCTCGACCTTGCCTCCGCGCCAATTTTCCCAACGCAGCTTGATGTATGTGCGCAAATTCGGCGCGATACGAAAACCTCCCAACTTGGCGTCCTGCAGCGCGCTCGCCCACGCCTGCGTCTCGTACAGGCTGCCGTAGCCTTCTATCGTCGCGGCCAAGCGCTCGCGATCCAACCGCCTGGCCAGGGTGGCACAGGCCTTGACCCGCGATTCTATCGATTGGCCATATTTGGGAGCAAATGCCATTCCCCCATCCGCCATGTCATCGATCTCGTGGGCAAGCCGCACAAACAGGATGTCTTCGTCACCAGCCGGCACACCTTGCGCGGCAAGGCGCTCTGGGTCTCCGGTGTCGAACTTCATTGCGTCGACCCTTGCCACAAGATTTTCCACCGTGGGCCCGATCTTTTGCTCCAGCCACTTTCGGTGCGCATCGCTGCGCCGGCTGGATTTGCCGTCCGGATATTGGGCGCTGTCGTAGGCGGCGTGAAACAGCGCCGCGATGACAAGGTCGAGGTTCCTGTCGAAATGCGCGGCCGATGATGCGGCGCCCACCGCATGGCAGATGAAGGGCCGCGCCGATTTGCGGTAGCGGCCGTTGAACATAGCGCAAGCCACGCGGTAGGCCTTCTGGACGCGGAGGATGTCGTCCACCGTGTGCCCGCCCCCGTGCAATTGCATGTAAAGCGCCGTATTGGTCTGGCGCGGAACGAACAAGTCTTCTGCGGTCAAGCAAGCCCCCGACTGAGCGGACCCTTCGGCACAGGTTGTGCCAGCCTCGGACCGGTGGCAGAAAATTGCAAATATGACCGGCCAAGTCCAGTCAGGCCGATCGGCAACCGCTCAGATCCGCAGGCCGAAGCGGATGCCGTCATAGATGGCGGCGTGGATGTTGCGCGAGGCGACCGCGTCGCCGATGCGCAACAGCACGAAGCCGCCTTGCGGGTTACGCCTTGGGAAAATATCGCCGCCGCTCACCAGCCGCTCGTAGTCGACCGCGCCGGTATTCTGCGACAGCGGCTTCAGCGACAAATAGAGGTCGTCGAGCGGCGCCGTGCCATGCTCGACCACCACCTGATCGACGCGGCGCTCGCCGCGCCAGCCATCGGCGAAGTCCGACGCCAGCTCGGCGACGAGTTGGTTGCCTTCGCGCCGCAACGAACGCAGCCTGGTGTTGATGGTGATCGTGACGCCTTTCTCCTGGAACGCGCGCATATAGGGCACGTGGTTCAGGCCGCCCATTTCCGGCGCGAAGAAGCGCTCCGGCGAGACCAGCTCAAGTTTGGAGCCGCTGTTGGCGATCAGCTCGGCCGCGCCCATGCCCTGGTGGCCGCCATTGTCGTCATAGAGCAGCACGGTCTCGGCCGGCTTGACGGCGCCCGCCATGATATCCCAGCTCGAGGTGACGAGATTGCCGCCGGCCGTCAGCGGCGGGTTCTGCGGCAGGCCGCCGGTGGCGACAATCACCACGTCAGGAGACAGCGCCAGCACGTCATCCTTCTCCGCCCAGGTATCGTAGCGGATCTCGACGCCGAGACGATCGAGCTCTGCCAGCCGCCAGTCGATGATGCCGATCAACTCCTTGCGGCGCGGGTTCTGCGTCGCCAGCCGAACCTGGCCGCCGGCCTGGCTGGAGGCTTCGAGCACCGTCACCTGATGGCCGCGCTCGGCCGCGACGCGCGCGGCTTCCAGTCCGCCGGCGCCTGCTCCGACCACCACCACACGCTTCTTCGGCCCGTCGCTCCTCGCGATGATATGCGGTATCTCCGCCTCGCGTCCGGTCGCCGCATTGTGGATGCACAGCGCCTCGCCGCCCTCATAGATGCGGTCGAGGCAATAGGTGGCGCCGACGCAAGGGCGGATCTCGTGCTCGCGGCCCTCCATCACCTTTCGCACGATATGCGGATCGGCGATGTGGGCGCGGGTCATGCCGACCATGTCGAGCTTGCCGGTGGCGATCGCGTGGCGCGCCGTGGCGACGTCGGAAATGCGCGCCGCGTGGAAGGTCGGGAACTTCGTCGCCGCCCTCACCTCGCCGGCGAAATCGAGATGCGGCGAGGAGCGCATGCCGGTCACCGGAATGACCTTCGTCAGCGCCGCATCGGTCTCGATCGAGCCGCGGATGATGTTGAGGAAATCGACCTTGCCGGATGAGGCTAGCCGCTTGGCGATCTCGACGCCCTCTTCCTTCGACAGGCCCTTCTCGAAATCCTCGTCGGCGACCATGCGGATGCCGACGACGAACTTTTCGCCGACCGCGGCGCGCACGGCATCGAGCACCATGTCGGTGAAGCGCAGCCGGTTGTCGAGCGAGCCGCCATACTCGTCGTCGCGATGGTTGGTGGCGGGCGACCAGAAGCCGTCCATCAGATGGCCGTAGGATTCGAACTCGATGCCGTCGAGGCCGGCCGCCTGACAGCGCTGGGCGGCGGACGCGTAGTCGGAAACGATGCGCTCGATGTCCCAATCCTCGATGGTCTTTGGAAAGGCGCGATGCGCCGGCTCGCGCACAGGCGAGGCCGACAGCACCGGCAGCCAGTCGGCCTTGTTCCAGCCGGTGCGGCGGCCGAGATGGGTGATCTGGATCATCACCTTGCAGTCATGCTCGTGGCAGGCATCCGCGAGTTCGGCAAGCCACGGCACGATACGGTCGTCATAGACATGCAGATTGCCGAAAGCGGCCGGGCTGTCGCGCGACACAATGGCCGAGCCGGCGGTCATGGTCAGCGCCATGCCGCCCTTGGCTTTCTCCGCGTGATAGAGCCGGTAGCGCTCCTTCGGCATGCCGTCCTCGGAATAGGCCGGCTCATGGCTGGTCGACATCACCCGGTTCTTCAGCGTCAGGTGCTTGAGCTGGTAGGGCTGGAGAAGCGGGTCGTTGCTGGTCATCGTCTTCCTGCTGTTTCAAATTGTGCTGGAGCAGCGTGAACCGCCCCAGCGTCCATTTCTCGCATCGGATTTGTCCAAAAACCGCTGCGCGCCTTTGCCCCTGGTGCTATTGAGCGGCGAAAACCAAGAAGGCCCCGCTCATGACTGAAGCCAAAAACCTCACCCAGCTCGGCAAGCACGTCGAGACGCCACAAAGCCCCGAACAGGCGGTCCTTGAGACCGTGCCGTTTACGCGCGGCGACGGACCGCCGGCGATCGTGCGTTTCACCTGCCCGGAATTCACCTCGCTCTGTCCGGTCACCGGCCAGCCGGATTTCGCCCACATCGTCATCGACTATGCGCCCGATGCCCTGCTGGTGGAATCGAAGTCTCTGAAGCTGTTCATGACCTCGTTCCGCAACCACGGCGCCTTTCATGAAGACTGCACCGTGATGATCGGCCGTCGCATCGTGGCGGCGACCAAGCCACTCTGGCTGCGCATCGGCGGCTACTGGTTCCCGCGCGGCGGCATCCCGATCGACGTGTTCTGGCAGACCGGCGCACCGCCGGAAGGCGCCTGGCTGCCCGATACCGGCGTTGCGCCCTATCGGGGGCGCGGCTGAGCGGGATGAGGTGACCGCGCTCATTCGCACTGGTACTGGCTGAGCGCCCACTCGCCAGTGACCGACAGAAGGTCGGATATCTTCCAGTCACCGCCGACCTTCTTCAGTTTCCATTCCAGCCGGTGCGCATTGTTGGCGACGACGAAGGCGACGACCACCTTGGCCTCGTCGCCCTTGACCGCTTCAATTGTCTTCAGGCTGCCGTCGATAGCTGCCTTGTCGTAGTCGGCATTGTCCAACGCCATATTGGGATCGAGGCACTCGCCCTGCCCCGATTTCCGCAACGCGTCGCTCTTGTCGAGCACGGTCCTGGCAGGGTCGATGAAGTTGCTGCGCTGGGCGGGGTCGAGCTCCAGCCCGAGATGCTCGTAGAACGGCTTGACCAGCGCCGACGGCGAGCCCGGCAACACGGGCGCGGCAGGTGCGCTTTCCGCTGGCGGCGACGCGGCAGGCGGGGTCGCTGGCGAAGCGTCATCGGAAGGCGCGTTGTCGGCCGGGGCATTTGCCGGCGGCGCGCCGAACAGGCCCTGGGCGCCGGCGCCGCTCAAGCCAGTCGCCAGCATCAAAATGGTCGCAAGCGCCAGGGCAATGCGGCGAACCATGGCGTCACTCCGGCGCCTTGTCGGGCATGCATTCCAGAGCGCTCAGCGTCCAGCCGCTGGTCTTGGAGGCGATGTCGGCTACCTTCCATTTGCCGTCGACCTTCTTCAAGGACCAGACCATTTCGCGTTTGGAATCATCGCCTTCCGGAAAGAGGCTGAAGGTCGCCGTCACCTCCGCGGCATCACCGTTGACAGCCTCGGCGAGCTTTAGCGTCTTCGACAGGGTTTTCTGGTCGAAGTCCTGCGCGTCGAGGCCGGGATCGAAGTCGAGGCAGGCGACCTCGTCCGGATTGTTCTTCGCTGCCTGGTCGTTGAGGGCGAACAGCTTGGTCACCGGGTCGGTGAAGCGGTCGCGATACTGCTCGTCGCCCTCGAACTTCACTTCGGGCACGTAGAAGAATTTCACGGCGTTGGAAGCCGGTCCCGCCAGGGCGGCGGCGGGCAAGGCAATCGACATGGCGGCGGCCAGCACTAACGGTCTCATGCGGGATCTCCGGGTGTTCGGCGGCAAGGTGGCGAGATCGGCGCCACGCATCCTGCATATCGACTTTTTTGCGGCCCATGAAGTCCCGCAGCGCCAGCATCCGGCGCCAGGCCAGATGTTCTGCGGGAGCGTTTCAGAAATCGGCGAGATGGGACCTGATCTCCCACGAGTGCAATCCGTCAAAGACCCAGCGCCACCTTGCGCCCGTCATGGATGGCAAATGCCGCCTGTCTGGAGGCGGTGCAATCGCCGATGGAGGTATGTCCGATACCGCGCTTTTCGAGCTCGACGGACAGGCTGTCCTCCGCCATGTTGGTGGCGGCAAAGACCAAGGCGTCGGCCTCGACCTCCTGCTCGGCCTCGTCGAGCAGCGAAGCGATCCTGGCGGTCTGGCCATCCCAATGCACGACCGCGCTCTCGGTCACGAACCTGACCTTCAGCCGGGCGAGCGCCCGACGCAGCGGCGCATCCACGGCCATTCGCTGGAGTTCTTTGCCAATCATGGCGTCGGGCGTCACGATCGTCACGTTGTGACCGTCCTCAGCAAGTTTCCAGGCGGTGCCGCACCCTTTCCAATTGCCGCCGTCGTCGACGATGACCACGCGTTTGCCCGGCCTTGCCTCCCTGGCCATCACGGCTTCGGCGGAGAGAACAGGGCCACCGCCCGGAATGCTGTCCCACTGCGGCAGCGCCCTTTGGAATGCGCCGTCCCGAGGCACGGAGCCGGTCGCGACAATGACGTGATCCGCGCCTTCGCGCTCTACATCCTCCGCTTCGACATACTGACCGTAGCGCACGTCCACCTGAAGCTGGCTGAGCTGGCGTTGGTACCAGTCGATGAGGTCCAGGATCTGCGCCCGGCGCGGCTGCAGGCCGGCAAGTCGGAATTGTCCCCCGAGACGGTCCGATGCCTCGGCCAGCGTGACGCGGTGGCCGCGCTCGGCCGCCACACGCGCCGCTTCGAGACCGGCCGGCCCGCCGCCGACGACAAACACGTGTTTCGGACGATCGGCCGGGGTGAAGCGGTCGCCTCCCCACTCCCATTCCCGCCCCGCCGACGGATTGATCACGCAGCTGATCCAGTAGTCGCGGCCGCGTCGGCCCCAGCACATCTGGTTGCAGGACAGACACCCGCGTATGTCCTCGTGCCGCCCGGCGGCCGCCTTTGCGGCAAGATGCGGATCGGCGATCTGGCCGCGCACGATGGAAACCAGGTCAGCGCGGCCCTCACTCAGCACGCTCTCGGCATTCTCCGGAGTACGAATGTGGCTCTCGGCGGTAACCAGCGCGTGCCTCACGGTCGATTTCAACACCGCCGCAAGGTCCGCACCGAGCTTTTCCGGATAAAGGAAGGTCGGCATGATCTTGTAGAAATCGAAGTAGGAACCCGATCCGCAGGTGACATAGTCCATCAGGGCGTCGCGGTCGTGCAGGTCGACTATCTCGGCCAGCGCCTCGCGCTTCAGCGTCACCTCGACTTCCGGTTCGTCGTTCATTGCCAGACCGATGATGAAATCCTCGCCGCATTCCTTGCGGATGCGGGTCATCACTTCGCGGCTCATGCGGGTGCGATTTTGCAGGCTGCCACCCCATTGGTCATCCCGGCGGTTCGACCAGGGCGTCCAGAACTGGTCCAGCATCGAATGGTAGGCGGCCCAGACCTCGACGCCGTCAAATCCGGCCTCACGGCAGCGGCGCGCCGCCTGTACGAAGCCGTCGATCGTTTCTTCGATCTGGCGCTCGGACATTCGATGCGAACCGTCGGAGTCGTGATAACTCGGCAAGCCAGAAGGCGACCAGCCAGCATGGAACGAGTTATCCGCGTCCGCATGTTGACCGACATGGTAGAGCTGCTGGATGGCGATGGCGCCATTGCCGCGGATCGCCTCGGTTACCTTGCGAAAATGAGGAACGACGCTGTCGTCGGAAGGGCGAAAATTGCCGCGCGTCAGCACCGCGGCCTGATGTACAGGCATCGGCTCAACCACGATCATGGCGGCTCCACCGATCGCGCGCTCGGCATAGTAGCCGACATGGCGCTCAGTCGGCAGCCCATTCTCGGCCATGTTCGCGGTGTGCGCTCCAAACACGATCCTGTTGCGCAACGTTTTGCCACGCAACGCCGCCGGCTCGAACAGACGCTTGAAGACCCGCTCAGACATATGCCTCTCTCGTTCAGCGTGCGACAGCATGGATGGCCCGATCTCGATCGGATCGCACTGCTTTGCTCAAGCCCGCACATTGTGCTTGCGCTTCATGAAGTCCTTGGCGGTCTCGACGGCCACCGCCGCATCGCGGCAATAGGCGTCGGCGCCGACGGCCTTGCCGAACTCCTCGTTGAGCGGCGCGCCGCCAACCAGCACGACATAGTCGTCGCGAATGCCTTTTTCCTTCATCGTGTCGATGACCACCTTCATGTAGGGCATGGTGGTGGTCAGCAGCGCCGACATGCCGATGATGTCGGGCTGATGCTGCTCGATGGCGTCCAGATACTTCTCGACCGCATTGTTGATGCCGAGGTCGATGACGTCGAAGCCGGCGCCCTCCATCATCATGCCGACGAGGTTCTTGCCGATGTCGTGGATGTCGCCCTTGACGGTGCCGATCACCATCTTGCCCTGCTTCGGCGCGCCGGTGGCGGCCAGCAGCGGACGCAGGATGGCCATGCCGGCCTTCATGGCGTTGGCCGACAACAGCACCTCCGGCACGAACAGGATGCCGTCGCGAAAATCCTCGCCGACGATGCGCATGCCTTCGACCAGCGCCTCGGTCAGCACCTTGTAAGGCACCCAGCCGCGCTCGAGAAGGATGTTGGTGCCTTCCTCGATCTCTTCCTTCAGACCGTCATAAAGGTCGTCGTGCATCTGCTGCACGAGCTCGTCGTCGGAAAGCTCGGAAAGGATGATCTCGTCGTCGGACATTTTTCGATCCAGCTGCACAGTGACGTTTCAAAAATCGGCCGGCATCTGCCCGCGTGAGCAAGTGCCGGCCCAGGTAGCCCCGGGAGTCGGGCTTAAGCGTCCAGCCAGACGTTCTGGAAGTCCATTTCGTAGGTCTGGTGCATCGAGTAGTTCTTCACCTTCTTGTTCATGTGGCAGTAGAGCTTCTGCCAGAATGGCTGGATGATGACGCCGGAATCCTGCAGGATCTGCTCGACGTCCTTCATCACTTCCTTGCGCTTGGCGGGGTCGGCCAGCGAAAGCGCCTCTTTGAGCTTGGCGTCGAAATCCGGGTTCGCGAACGCCGTCTCATTCCAGGCCTCGCCGGAGCGATAGCCGAGCGCCAGCACCTGGACGCCGAGGGGCCGCATGTACCAGATGGTCATCGAGTATGGATACTTCGTCCAGTCGTTCCAGAAGGTCGAGCCCGGCAGCACCGTACGCTTCACCTTGATGCCGGCATCGCGCAGCTGGCCGGCGATGGCATCGCCGGTGTTCTTCTGCCACTCGTCCTCGACGGTGATCAACTCGTGCTCGAAGTCGGCCTGCCCGGCATCCGCCATCAGCTTCTTGGCGGCGGCGGCGTCGCGCGTCTTCTTGGGCAGCGGATAGTATTCGGGATGGATCGGGGCGACGTGGTGGTTCTCGCCCACCGTGCCGCGCCCGGCGTAGCCGAGCTGCATGACGGCATTGTTGTCGACGGCCATCTGCAGCGCATTGCGCACCCGCTGGTCGTCATAGGGCTTGTGGGTGATGTTGGTGCGGGCAACGAGCGTGGTCGCCGTCGCGACCTCCGATTTCACCAGATCCATCTTGTCGAGGGCATCAATGAAGTCGGCCGGCGTTTCGAAATCGAGATCGATCTCGCCGGACTCGAAGGCATTCAGCGTCGCGTTGAAGTCGGTGCCGTAGTCGATGAACTCGACACCGTCGAGCGGCGCCTCGCCACCCCACCACTTGCCGTTCTCGCGTCGCTTGACGACCGCCTTCTGGCCGACATCGTACGAGACCAGTTCGAACGCTCCGGTGCCGATCGGCTTCTTGATCGGGTCGGCACCGTCCTTGTCGAAATCACGATGCACCACCAGCGCCGGATAATCGGTGAGGCCCGGTATGATCGCGATGTCGGGTTCGCCGAGCTTCAGCTTGACCGTGAGGTCATCGACCTTGGTGATCGCGCCATCCTTGGCCTTGCCGGTCTTGGCGTCGATCAGCGCGCCGACGCGCGCGGCCATGGAGTTGCCGGAAGCACCCTTCTCGCACCAGCGGTTCAGATTGGCGACCACGTCATCGGCGTTGAAAGCATCACCATTGTTCCAGGTAACGCCCTTGCGCAGATGCAGCGTGTATTCGGTGGCGTCGTCATTGATGTCCCAGCTTTCGAGCAGCACCGGCTCGAACGTGAACTGATGCGTGTAGCGCACGAGCGGCTCAAGCCATGTGCGTGTAATATTTGCCATCTCTGTCCAGTCATAGGTGCGCGGATCCTTTTGCGCCTTGACCGACATCGAAACATGCAGCGTGCCACCCTTCTTCGGCTCCTCGGCCAGGGCTTTTGTCGGCGCCGCAAGGCCGATCATGCTGTAGGCGAAAGCCGTCGATGCGCCGAAAGCGCTGGCCAACGCCAAGAATTCGCGCCGGTCCATGCGGCCCGTACGCGCCTCTTTCGCCATTGCCTCGATAGCGCCCGGGACGCGGTCGCCATTGCTTCTAAAGAGCGTCATGTTTTCCTCCCTTATGGTTCGTCAGGTTCTTCGCCTGTCGTATCAACTAACGCTGTCCGGCAGAATTTCCTCACGCCGCGCGATCAAATCCTTGAGACCCTCGGCGACGCCTTCGTCGAGCTTCGGCTCCTCATAGTCGGCCAGCATGTTGCGCGCCTTCTCGCGGCCGCGGGCGTCATGGTCCTTCGCGCCTTCGGCGCTCCACTGCTCGAAGGAGTTGAAGTCCATGATGGTGGGCATGAAGAAGGCGGACTCGAAATGTTCGAGCGTGTGCTGGGTGCCGAGGAAATGGCCCTGCGGCCCCACCTCGCGGATCGCCGCCATCGCTTCCTTGAAATCGTCGAAGGATACGCCGCCGGCATATTTGTACCAGCCGACGAGCTGCTCGCAGTCGGTGGCGAATTTCGAATAGCCGCAGGTGAGGCCCGCCTCCAGCCAGCCGGCCGAGTGCCAGATGTAGTTGGCGCCGGAGAGGATCGCGGCATGCATCAGCATGTTCGCCTCGTAGCCTGCCTGGGCGTCGTTGAGCTTGGAGCCGACATGGAAGCCGGAGGTGCGCCACGGCAGTTTGTATTTCCGCGCCAGCGCGCCCATCAGATACATCATCTGCGCGGCCTCCGGCGTGCCGCCCATCGGGGCGCCGGTCTTCATGTCGACCGTCACCATGAACTGGCCGTAGATCTGCGGCGAGCCGGGGCGGATGAGCTGGGTCAGCGCCACGCCGGCCAGCGCCTCGGCGTTGACCTGCGCCACCGCGCCGACGGCGGAGGCCGAGGTCGAAGCGCCGCACAGTGCGAAAGGCGCCAGGATCAACGGTTGATTGTGGCTCGCATAGACGCGCATGGCGTCGATCATGGTGGCGTCCCACACCAGCGGCGAATTGCAGTTGGTGATCGCCACCAGTACAGGATTATCGCGCACGAACTCCTCGCCGAACACGATGCCCGCCATCGCCATCGTGTCCTCGGCGCGCTCCTTCGAGGTGACGATGCCCATGAACGGCTTGTCGGAATGTTTCAGCGCCGACTGGATGATGTGCAGATGCCGTTTCGGCACGGCGATTTCCATCGGCTCGCAGATGACCGAGCTCGAGGAATGCAACGCCGGCGCCATGTAGGCGAGCTTATGGAAATTGTTGAGGTCGGCGAGCGTGCCGTAGCGTCGCTTGTTGTCGAGGTCGCGGACATAGGGCGCGCCATACATCGGCACGAAGATCGAGTTCTTGCCGCCGACGCGCACCGTGCGCTCGGGGTTGCGCGCATTGAGCGTGAACTCCGGCGGAACCTTCGAGACGAGTTCCATCAGCAGCGCCCGGTCGATGCGGACACGTGTTTCCCTGACATCGGCACCGGCCGCCTTCCAGAGGGCGATCGCCCCGTCGTCGCGGAATTCGCAGCCCACCTCCTCGAGGATCTTGAGCGACTCCTCATGGATCAGTTCCACCGCCTCGTCGGGAACGATCTCGTAGACGGGAATCTGCCGGACAAGCGTCGGGAACGACGCGATCGGCGCGCTCCTCAGCGCCTTGCGGCCCAAGCGGCCACCGCCGCGGCGGTGGGCAGGTTCAATCATTTCAGCGGCCGGCGCACTCATGGCAACTCCATTCCTCTATGCATCCAGCCTAGCCGCACAAATATGGGCTGTGACGCTGGAAAATCCTGATCTCTTGTATAAATTCTGCTTATGCGAAGCCTGCGCCATCTTCTGCCCTCGGCCGGCAGCCTGATCGTCTTCGAGGCGGCGGGACGGCTGTCGAGCTTCACGGCCGCCGGACGCGAGCTCGGCATGACGCAGGCCGCCGTCTCCTATGCGGTGCGCGGGCTGGAGGAACAGCTTGGCGCGAAGCTCTTCCAGCGCCGCCACCGCCAGGTCAGCCTGACAGAGGCCGGCCAGCGCTTCCACGCCGACGTCTCGCTCGGCCTGTCCCACATCCGCAAATCGGCGGAGGATTTGCGCCTGCAGGCGACGGGCGGCCATGTCACGCTCGCCGCCTCGACCGCCTTCGGCTCGTTCTGGATGATGCCGCGCCTGCAGCAGTTCCGCGACGAACTACCGGGCATCGACCTGCGCATCCACACCGCCGACCGCGACCTCGACATCATCGCCGAGGGCATCCCGCTTGCCGTGCGCGGCGGCGAGCCGAGGGAATGGCAGGACTATCATTCGCTGGCGCTTGCTGAGGAGGAGATCTTCCCCGTCGCCGGCACGAGCTATGCGGCGAAGTTCGGCCTGCCCAAGACCGTCGGCGAACTGGCCTCGCACCGCCTGATCCATCTGGAGGAACCCTATCGCGAGGCGGCGAGCTGGGACGAATGGTTCCAGTCGGCCGGCGTCAGGCTGAGCAGCGATGCCGGGCGCGGGCTGCGCATCAACGACTATGCACTGGTGATCCAGGCCGTCATGGAAGGGCAAGGCATTGCGATTGGCTGGCGGCATCTCGTTGAGCGCCTGGTTGCATCCGGCCTGCTTGTGCCGGTGACGGATCACGTGATGAAGACGGGCACGGCCTTCTATGTCATCTGGCCGAAGAACCGAGAGCTCAGCGATAATGCGCGCAAGGTGCGCGATTGGCTGGTGGCGCAGGCGTGAGGCCCCCTGGCTGCGCCGGGCATGGCTGTGCTGGCGGGACAGAGCGCGCCGAATGTATCAGCGGCACCCGGCATTGACGCGATTGCCCCCTCGCCCCTCCGGCACGAATCCGCCTATAATTGCCGGATGCCCATCCGCCAGCTTTCCGAAACGATGATCAACCAGATCGCCGCCGGCGAGGTCATCGAGCGTCCGGCGAGCGTGGTGAAGGAACTGGTCGAGAATGCGCTCGATGCCGGCGCATCCAGGGTCGAGATCGTCACCGCCGGCGGCGGGCTGAACCTCATCCGCGTCACCGACGACGGCTCGGGAATCCCGAAAAGGGAGCTGGCGCTGGCGATCGCGCGCCACTGCACCTCCAAGCTTTCAGACGACATCCACGACATCCGCTCGCTCGGCTTCCGCGGCGAGGCGCTGCCCTCGATCGGCTCGGTGGCGCGGCTATCGATCCGGTCTCGCACGGCACATGGCGACAGCGCTGCCGAGATCGGCATCGAGGGTGGTCGCGTTTCGGCAGTGAAGCCGGCGGCGGCCAACCGCGGCACCACCGTCGAGGTACGCGACCTGTTCTTCGCGACGCCGGCGCGGCTCAAATTCATGAAGGGCGAGCGGGCAGAAAGCTCGGCGACCAGCGATGTGGTGAAGCGTATCGCCATCGCCTTCCCCGCCGTGCGCTTCACGCTTGCCGGCTCCGACCGCTCGACACTCGAATTGCCGGCGACCGACGATAGCGCGGAGGGCCGGCTGCAACGCGTCGCGCAGGTGATGGGCGCCGACTTCCCCGACAATGCTATTGCCATCGATGCCAGCCGGGAGGGCGTGCACCTTGCCGGCCATGTTTCGATCCCGTCCTTCACGCGAGCGAACGCGCTGCAGCAATATGCTTATGTGAACGGCCGGCCGGTGCGCGACAAGTTGATCGCCGGCGCGATCCGCGGCGCCTTCGCCGACGTGCTGCCGCGCGACCGTCATGCGGTGACCGTGCTGTTCCTGACGCTCGATCCGGCGACGGTCGACGTCAATGTCCACCCGGCCAAGGCCGATGTCCGCTTCCGCGATCCCGGCCTGGTGCGCGGGCTGATCGTCGGCGCCATCCGCGAGGCGCTGGCCGGTGCCGGCATTCGCGCCGCGACGACCGGGGCCGCGGGCATGACGGCGGCGTTCCGGCCGGGTGCTGCCCCCTTCGGCCATGGCGGGCCGGCCAATGGCCACCGCAGCTACGAGGCTGCCTACCGCGCGTCGGGTTTCGCCGGCTTCGAGCATTCGCAGCAGCGACCGCTCGACATCGGATATGGCGACGGCCGGCCGCAACGGGCCGGTTTCGGCGAAAACGAGCAGGCGGCGTTCGATGCTGGGCCGCTCGCCAGCGCCGACGCTCGCGCTGGCGCGGCCGAGCCGGCCGAGACGCTGCTTGGCACGGTGCTGGGCGCGGCGCGCGCGCAGGTGCACGAGAACTACATCGTCGCCCAGACCAGGGATTCCCTGGTCATCGTCGACCAGCACGCCGCGCATGAGCGGCTGGTCTACGAGGCGTTGAAGAACGCGCTGCATTCCCGCGCGGTGCCCTCGCAGATGCTTTTGCTGCCGGAGATCGTCGACCTGCCGGAGGAGGACGCCGAGCGGCTGGCCATGCATTCCGAAACGCTGGCCAGATTCGGCCTCGGCGTCGAGCGCTTCGGCCCGGGTGCGGTGGCGGTGCGCGAGACGCCTTCGATGCTCGGCGAGACCAACGTGCAGCAACTGGTGCGCGACCTTGCCGACGAGATCGCCGACAACGACACGGTCGAGACGCTGAAGGAGCGACTGCACAACATCGCCGCCACCATGGCCTGCCATGGTTCGGTGCGCTCCGGCCGCTTGCTCAAGCCCGAGGAGATGAACGCGCTCTTGCGCCAGATGGAGGCGACGCCCGGTTCCGGCACCTGCAACCACGGCCGCCCGACCTATATCGAGCTCAAGCTCGCCGACATCGAGCGGCTGTTCGGACGGCGGTGAGCCGGCATCGCGAGGAAGCTGACCGCGGCGTCATTTCTTTTGCTGATACTTCTTGGTCTTCCGATTGAAAACGTAGTCCTTCGCATCTCCAGCGCCGCCATCGCGAAAATTCACGGAGATGACGTCCTTGCCTCGCTCGACGAACTTCTGGACATTCATATAGATCGGCGTCATCAGCATGCCGGCGCCGCAGATATCGTCATCGAAGGCGATCTCCTGGATGACCTTGCCGCTCGCCTTTTTGATGACCTGCATTTTCGCCATGCAGATGCCGGAGCTGGTTTTCGTATAGACACCGGCAAACCTGTCGGCGGCTGTCTCGGCCCAAAAGGGAATCTCGACGGCTCCGTCGATCTTCCCCTCGCCTGTGTCGTCGAGGCTGGCGACCTTCCTGAGCGTGACGGGATGCTTGTCCGCCCCTTTCCTCCAGCTTCCGGTCGCGCCGCTTTCGCTCATACCGAGGGAAAACGGGCATCCGGCGGTGTCGACGGGTGCTTTCGATCCCATGACAAGGACCCGGTTGAATTCCTTATCGTCCGCGATTTCGCAAAGCGCGATCCTGGTGCCGTCGATCTTGCCGTAAACCGCTACGGGGGTTTGCTTGGCGTCGTAGAAATAGCTCCCCTCGACCGTTATCCCGCTGCCGAAGCCGTCATAGGTCTGCAGCGAGACATGAACGGGATTGGACCCGATCGAGCCTTCGTAGTTTTCCACATGGTACATGCCGGCCGTGGCCGTGACGCTCCAGAGCAACAGCCAAAAAATAGCCGATATGAACTGTCTTCCCATCCCGACCCCCTGCACCACCAAGGCAGCCACCATAGCCGCCCGCATGGCGCGTGTCTGTATCGCAGCGGGGCTCTCGGTTTGAGTCCGGAAACGGCTACAATATCCTGTTTTACCTTTTCAAATTCACCACGATGACACCGCCGAGCGCCAGCGCGCCACCGAGGATGCCGAGCAGCGTCGGCACTTCGCCCAGCCAGAAGAAGCCGATCAGGGCGGACATCGGCGAGACCAGATAGAGGAAGTTCGAGGCACGCGCCGCCGGCAGGCGCGATAGCGCGGTTGCCCAGGCGGCGTAGGCGATCAGGCTGGGTACGATGCCGAGGTAGATGACGGCGCCGAGACCGGCAGTGTCGGCGACCGCCGCCTGCGACAATGCTTCCGGCAGGAAGGGCGCCAGGCAGAGCGCGCCGAGCACCATGTTGGAGGCGGCGATGGTAAGCGGGTGATGGCGGGCAAAGAGCGGCTTCTGGACGATGGTGTTGACGGCCGAGCAGAGCGCCGAGCCAAGAACCAACAGCGCGCCGGCGTTGAAGTGCAGGCCCTGTCCGTCGGCAACGGCGATGATGCCGATGCCGGCGAAGGAGATGAGCGTGCCGAGCCAGGCGACAGCCGAAAAGCGCTCGCCGAGCAGCGCCATGGCCATGATGGCGGTGAAGATCGGGCTGACATTGATGATGAAGCCGGCAGCGCCCGCCGAGACGGTCTGCTCGCCGAAATTGAGCATGGCCGTATAGAGCGCGACGAAGATGGCGCCGCCGAAGCCGAAGCGCCACAGCTCGTCGACCCGCGGCAGCGTCGGGCGCTTGACGGCCAGGAAGATCGCCGCCGGCACCGCGGCGATGGCGAAGCGCAGCGCGCCGAGCTCCAGCGGCTGGAAGGCGGCCAGCCCAGCGCGGATCGCCGGGAAGGCGGAGGCCCAGCCGACCACCGTGAGCGCGACAGCGACGACCGCGGTGGTGTCCATGCGCTGTGTCTGATTCAACGTGCCGGCATAGGCGCTCATCGCTGTATCCTCGTTCCTTGGCTCCATGAGGACAGGAAACCGCATCGTCAGTCGATTGACAAACGACCAAATCGAGGGTCACCTGTGAGCATGGATCACAGCTCGAACCAGCTACTGCCGTTGGAGACCTTGCGCGCCTTCGATGCTGCCGCGCGAACCGGGAGCTTTTCGGCGGCGGCGGAAAGGCTCAACCTCACCCATGGCGCCGTCAGCCGGCAGATCGCCAAGCTGGAGGACTGGCTGGGGCTGAAAGTATTCGAGCGCAACGCGCGCGGCGTGACGCTGACCAATGAGGGCAACCGCCTGCATCTGAGGACCACCGAGGCCTTCGCGCTGATCTCGGTCAATTCCGACCGCTGGGTGGAGCCGCGTGGCACCGCCGTGGTGCGGCTGGCCTCGATCCCCTCGGTCAGCGGGCTCTGGCTGATGCCGCGCATGGCGGCGCTCGAGAACAGCCCGACGCGGCTGCGCATCGTGCTCGACGTCGACAACCGGCAGGCGGACCTCGCCGACGAGGGCATCGACTTGTCGGTGCGCTGCGGGCGCGGCCGCATTCCCGGCCGGGTCTCGGTGCAGCTGTTCGAGGAACACATCTTCCCGATCGCCTCGCCGGAATTGGCGAGGGAGATCGGCCGCGGCGACCCGGCGCGGCTGCTCAGATATCCGCTGATCAACGATTCCGACGCGTCGGGCTGGCGCGCCTGGCTCGCGGCGCAGGACATTGACTACCGCCCTCGCCCGCAGGACCGGCGCTTCGAGGACTACAATCTGGTGCTCGACGCGGCGGCGCACGGGCTGGGCATCGCGCTGGCGCGGCCGCCGCTGACGCAGGACCAGTTGAAATCCGGCCGCATCGTCACCGTCGATGACCGCGTCGCGCTCAATCCGGTGTCCTACTGGCTGGACCGGCCTGTCGGCCGCCCGCGCGCCGCCGCGGCAGACCTTGCGCGGCGCATCGCCGCCGCGGCCGGGCTGGCGACTGAAAAGCTCGAAGCCTTCCTGAAGGATGACGCTTAAGCCGGTCAGGCCGGGTCAGCGGAGCAGCAACAGCGCGATCGTCGTGATCGTGGCCGAGAGCAGCGCCGTTGCGATAGACATCATCCACAGCGGCGGCTGGCTGGGTTCCGGCGATCGAGCGTGACCCGGCCGGGCGGCCGCGCCACGAGGCCGAGGCGCGTTGGAATTGGCCGCAACCAGCACAGACGAGGAAACCGCAATCGTCGACACCGGCAATGACGGTGCCGCCGCGGCCCTCGCCATGTTGTCGGCGATTGGCGGCTGAGGTGAGGTCAGGCGGCGCGAGCCCTGTTCGGCTTCCGCTGCCCGCCTGCCGGCGGGAACGCCCGCCGAATTGCGATCAGCATCCGGTTCCATGACCGCTTTGTAGGCGTCCTCGATCTGGTCGGAAGACAGCCGTTGGGTCGCATGGGCGGGCAGCCTCGGCAACGAGCCATTCAGGGCTTGCGCGGCGAACTGCACCGACGACGCGACCGACGGCGCCGGCGGCTGCACCAGCGCCTTGACCAGCGCGGTGGTCGCCGGATCGGCCTTGGCAGACGGCACCGGCTGCGGCGTCAGCGCCTCCTTCAGCAGCGACGTCAGGCGGGTGGAGGAAATGTCCATGCCGGCTCCCAGCAATCCTTATGCCGTTGCAGCGATACTCCACGAGCATTGCGTCAAGCTTGACCTTGCCCGCGATTTGTGGCGATTGAATCCCATGAACCCAAGCGTAATTTCATGATGAACCGTTTTGAAGGCCCGGGCGGCAAGGAAGCCCGCATCCGCTATCTCGACGGCGACTTCCAGGTCACCAGCCCCGGCGCGTTCGTGCGCTGCGCGGTGACCGGCGAGAGCATTCCGCTCGACGAGCTCAAATACTGGAGCGTCGCCCGGCAGGAACCCTACGCCAACGCCACCGCCTCGCTGCGCCGCGAGATCGAGGTGCGCCCGGAGCTGCGCAGCCGCGGGTAGGCACGTCTCACCCCCGCAGCTTGCGCTGCCGCCACGCATCAAGCGTCTCGTTGATGATGCGCTCGGGCACGTGGCCGAGCTCGAACACGGCATCGATCTCCAGCACCTCGAGCTGGTCCAGGAACTCTTGCGACGCGCCATGGCGCAGCCGGGCTGCGTCCTTGGCCGTGGTGATGAGGCGGAGCCCATCGCGCCTGGCGGTCGCCGCCAGCTCGGCAAGCTCGTCCTCGGCGTAGAAATGGTGGTCGGGGAAGGATTTTGAGACCACCACCTCGCCGCCGGCCTGGCGCAGCGTGCCGAAGAACTTGTCGGGATGACCGATGCCGGCAAAGGCGAGGAAGCGCTTGCCGGCGAAGCGCTCAGCGCCGCGAGGCTCGGTGTGCGCCTCGAAGATAGCCCGGCCGGCGCGCGCCGCCCGGCGCACCACCGGATCGGCCGCCGTCCCCTCGCCCATCTTGAGCAGCCCGCTGGTGAACACCAGCTGGTCGACGATGTTGGCCCTGAGCGGCCCGCCCGGAATGACGCGACCATTGCCGATGCCGTAGCGCGCGTCGACGACCACCAGCGCGAAGTCGATATGGAGGCGCGCGCTCTGGAAGCCGTCGTCCATGATGAGGAAGTCGCAGCCCAGCTTTTCCACCAGCAGCCGGGCGCCGGCGGCGCGGTTCGGCGTCACCGCCACCGGCGCATGCTCGGCCAGAAGCAGCGGCTCGTCGCCGACATGCCTGGCGGCATCGTGATGCAGATCGACGATATGCGGCTCACCGAAGGACCCGCCATGGCCGCGCGACAGGAAGCCGGGGCGGAGCTGCATGCGCCTGGCTTGCCCCGCCAGCGCGATCGCCACCGGCGTCTTGCCGCTGCCGCCGACGGTGAAGTTGCCGACGCACAGCACCGGCGCCTCGACCTTTTCGCGCGGCGCGCGGCGCATGCGGCGGCCGGCAATGAGCGCATAGGCGGCCGACAGCGGCGACAGCGCCAGCACGCGCCAGTCCGGTTCTTCCCACCAGAAGGGTGGTGCTTCGGAGGTCACGCTACCTCCCGTCGGCGCCCTTCAGGCGCGACTTGACGATCAGCGGCTGGATATAGGGCTCCAGCGACTTCAGCGTGCGCGCCAGCGCGCCGCGCATCTCGTCGACGGTGGCAGCGCCCGCCGCCATCATCTCGTGGCGCGCCACCTCGTTGCTCAGCAGGAAGTTGACGGCGCCGGCCAGCATGTCGCGATCGCGCACCAGCTTGGCGCCGCCGCTGTCGAGCAGGCGCTGATAGGCTTCGCGGAAATTCTGCACGTTGCGGCCGGCAAGCACCGCCGTCTCAAGCATCGCCGGCTCGAGCGGGTTCTGGCCGCCCTCGGAGGTCAGCGAGCGGCCGACGAAGGCGATCTCGGTCAGCCTGAGATAGAGGCCCATCTCGCCGATCGTATCGCCGAGCAGGATGTCGGTGTCGGCCGTGATCCTGTCGCCCTTGCTGCGGCGGGCAAGCTTCAGGCCCATGCCGGAAATCTGCGCGGACAATGCCTCGGCGCGGTCGGGATGACGCGGCACGATGATGGTGAGCAGGCCATGGTGGCGCCGGTGCAAGGTGGCGTGCACCTCCGCCGCCACCACCTCCTCGCCGTCATGGGTCGAGATCGCCGCCCAGGTCGGACGCTCGCCGATCTGCCGCCTTAGCGAGGCGAGCGCGCGCTCGTCGACCGGAGGCGGCGCGGTATCGACCTTCAGGTTGCCCGACACGGTGACCGGCCGGGCGCCGAGCGTGCGGAAGCGCTCACCGTCGACATCCGACTGGGCAATGACATGGGCAAGGTTCTCGAACAATGCCTCGGCGATGTTGGCGCGCTTCTTCCAGGACGAGAAGGAGCGGTCGGAGAGCCTGCCATTGACCAGCACCTGCGGCACGCGGCGGGCGCCGAGCTCGAGCATGGTCATCGGCCAGATCTCCGATTCGGCGATGATGGCGAGATCGGGCCGCCAGTGATCGAGGAAGCGGCTGACCGCGGGCTTCAGGTCGAGCGGCACATATTGATGGATGATGCGGTCGCCGAGCCGCTCGTCGACGACCTGCGCGGAGGTGACCGTGCCGGTGGTGAGCACGATGTTGACGCCGTAGTCGAGGATGCTCTCGACCAGCGGCACGACGGCGAGGGTCTCGCCGACACTGGCTGCGTGGATCCAGATCACCGGCCCTTCCGGGCGCGGACGGCCGGCGACGCCGTAGCGCTCGCGCCGGCGCACGCGATCCTCCTTGCCCCTGGAGGTGCGCCAGGCGACATAAGGGCCGATCAGCGGATAGGCGGCGGCGCCCGCGTAGCGGTAGGCCGACAGCATGGCGCGCGCCCAGCGCTCGCTCATTTCGGGCCGTCCACGAGGCGATAGACCTCGGTCATTGCCGCGTTGATCGCGGCGGTGACTTCCTGGCGCTTGCGTTCCATCTCGGCGTCGTCGGCATCGGCCGGCACGAATACCGGCGGCCCGACGATAACCGCTGAGCGGCCGAAAGGCAGGTTGATGGTGGTTTTGTCCCAGCTTTTTTCGAGCACCTTGCGGCGGCTGGTGGCGATCGCCGAAGGCAGGATCGGCCGACCGGACAGGCGCGCCAGAAGCACGATGCCCATCCCCGCGTCGCGCGGCGTGCCGTGCGGGATGTCGGCGATCATGGCCACGTTCTTGCCGGCGGCGAGTGATTTCTTCAGAGCAATCAAGGCTTTGGCGCCGCCTTTGTCGACATGCCTCGAACTGTCACGACCACCGGAGCCGCGCACCGCCTCGATGCCGAATTTCTCAAGCATCAGCGCGTTGAGCTCGGCATCCGCGCTGCGCGAGACCATGGCGACAAGCGGCCGGCCCTTGGGATAATACGCAGGCGTCAAGAGATGCTGGCCGTGCCAGAGGGCGATGATGCCGGGTTCCAGATGCGCGTAGGCGCCGCCGGCGACCTGAGTCGACCCCTTGACCAGCGGGCTGGTCAGGCGAACCAGACGGACGAAATTGGCGAACAGGCCTGCGATGAAGCTCTTGACGAACCGCGATTGCGCCAGCGGCTCGCGGATCCGGCGCCAGAGCGTGCGGGTCGTGCCGCCGCGCCGCGCAGGGCTGGTGACCGGCCCTTTCACCGCTTCATGCTCCATCGGTCTCAACCGGCGGCCCTGCTGTCCGGATCGAGCAGCCGGTGCAGGTGAACCACGAAATAGCGCATATGGGCATTGTCGACGCTGGACTGTGCCTTTGCTTTCCAGGCCGCGTGCGCGGATTGATAGTCGGGATAGATTCCGACGATGTCGAGCCCGTCGAGGTCGCGGAATTCGGTTCCGCCCAGCTTCTTCAGCTCGCCGCCGAACACCAGGTGCAAAAGCTGTTTCTTTCCGTCTTCCACGGCCATGTCGGTCCTTCACATATCGTGAGTTTGCAAAGGTCTAGACCAAAGCCGCCGACTTTGGAACCTTTGATGATGGTTCAACTCTCCAGCCCGGCGATGACGCCGGCAAGCACGTCGAGCAGCTCGCCGCTGCCGGCGGCCAGTGCGCCGTGGTGGATCACCGCGCCGGCATAGCGCGGCTGCAGGCCTTGCCGGTCGAGCAAGGCGCCGCCCGCCTCGCGCAGGATGAGGTCGGCGGCGGCGATGTCCCAGTCATGCGCATTGGGCTTGACGAAGGTCGCATCGAGCTTGCCGGCGGCGATCATCGCCAGCCGGTAGGCCAGCGAGGGGATGTATGGCATGCGGTGCAGCCGGCCCTGCCAGGCTTCCGGCATCAGGTCGACCAGCGGCTTCGGTCCGCCGATATCCACCATGTCCGCCGGCGCGCGCACACGGATGCGCTCGCCGTTCAGAAAGGCGCCCTCGCCGGGCAGCGCCCAATAGGTCTCGTGCTTGGCCGGGCATTCGAGCACGCCGGCGAGCGTTACGCCGTTTTCCACCACGGCGACGCTGACGCACCAGGAATGCAGGCCGTCGAGAAAACCGCGCGTGCCGTCGATCGGATCGACGACGAAGGTGCGGCGCGCGGCAAGCCTGGCGTGGTCGTCGGCGGTTTCCTCCGACAGCCAGCCATAGTCCGGCCGCGCCTTGAGCAAGGTTTCGCGCAGATAGGCGTCCGCCGCGTGGTCGGCCTCGCTGACCGGCGAGGTGCCGCCCTTCATCCAGACTTGCGGGTTGTTGCCGAAATAGCGCATGGCGATCGCGCCCGCCTCGCGGGCGGCGTCACGCAGCAGAGCGAGATCCTCGCGCGCCCCGGTCAGGATGAGCGGGTCAGGCGCCGGCAAGGGTCATGCCTTCGATGAGGAGCGAGGGCGCGGCGGTGCCGAAATTGCGGTCGAGGTCGCTTGCCGGCACCATGTTCAGGAACATGGTCTTCAGATTCGAGGCGATCGTCACCTCGGCGACCGGATAGGCAAGCTCGCCATTCTCGATCCAGAAGCCGGAGGCGCCACGGCTGTATTCGCCGGTCACCATGTCGACACCCTGGCCAAAGACTTCAGTGACATAGAAGCCGCTCTTCAGCGACTTGATGAGATCCTCCGGCGCCTGCTCGCCCGGCTCGATGGCAAGATTGGTCGAGGAAGGCGAGACCGAAGAGCCACTGCGCGAGCCGCGTCCGTTGGTGACCAGGCCGAGCTCGCGAGCCGCCGAGGTCGACAGGAACCAGTGGTTGAGCACGCCCTTGTCGAGCATGAGCAGCTTTTGCCCCTCGACGCCCTCGCCGTCGAAGGGGCGCGAGGCCTGGCCGCGGCGCCTGAGCGGCTCGTCGGTAACCGTGATTGCGGAAGACGCAACCTGCTTGCCCATCATGTCGCGCAGGAAGCTGGTCTTGCGCGCCACTGCCGCGCCATTGATTGCGCCGGCGAGATGGCCGGCGATGCCGCGCGCGACGCGCGGGTCGAACACGACGTCGACCGGCCCGGTCGCCGCCTTGCGCGCGCCGAGACGGCGCACGGCGCGCTCGCCGGCCTTGCGGCCAATCTCTTCGGGCGCATCGAGATCGGCGAAATGCTGGCGGGAGGAAAACTCATAGTCGCGCTCCATGCCGGTGCCCTCGCCGGCAATGACGCTGGTCGAGCGCGAGAAGCGTGAGGCGACATATTGGGCGACGAAACCGTGCGAGGTGGCGAGCACCAGGCCGCCGAGGCCGGCGCTGGCGCTGCTGCCGGCCGAATTGGTGACGCCCTTCACGGCGAGCGCTGCAGCCTCGGCGGCAAGCGCCGCCTCCTTCAACGCGTCGGCCGGAACCTCGGTGGCGTCGAACAGGTCGAGGTCGCGCGGGCTGCGGGCCAGAAGCGCGGGATCGGCAAGGCCCTGATAGGGATCCTCGGGCGATCCCCTGGCCATGGCGACGGCGCGTTCGGCAAGCGCCTTGGAGTCAGATGCGGCGGTCGCGGAGACGCTCGCCACCCGCTGGCCGACGAAGACGCGCAACGCGACATCCTCGCTTTCGGACGACTCGGTGCCCTCGACCTTGCCTAGCCGCACCGAAACGCCGGCCGAACGGCCGCGCACCGCGACCGCGTCGGCGGCATCGGCGCCGGCGCGCTTCGCAGCCTCGACAAGCGCCGCGACGCGGTCGGTCAGTTTCGCTGCGTCGAGCTTGTCGGTCATGCACTTGATCCTGTCTGTTCGGCCCGATTAAGAGGCTGCCGCACCATCTATTGTTCCCCTGCCGCTTGTGCAATGGCAGAAGGGCAATCAGGGCGCCGCGACCAAAGCGCGTCCGAACCGGCCAATGCAACCGGCCGGAGCATCGCCAAACTGCCAGGAGCCTTCGCCATGACGCCTTTCCATCTCGCCTTTCCGGTGCGTGATCTCGATGAAACCCGCGCTTTCTATGGCGAGGTGCTCGGCTGCGCCATCGGCCGCTCCTCGGCGACTTGGGTGGACTTCGACCTCTACGGCCACCAAATGTCGGCGCATTTGCGGCCACGGGCATCGCAAGCGGCGCGCGACGGCGAGGTCGACGGCGTCGCGGTGCCGATTCCGCATTTCGGCGCGGTGCTGCTGATGGACGAATGGGAGCGACTGGCCGCCCGGTTGGAAGCCCGCGACGACATCGACTGGCTGGAACGACCGATGGTGCGCTTCAGTTGCGAGCCCGGCGAGCAGGCCACGCTGTTCATCCGCGATCCCTCCGGCAATGCCCTGGAATTCAAGGGTTTCCGCTCGCTGGAACAGGTTTTCGCGCATTGATGCGCGATCCGGACCACGCCGCGCGGCGCGCTACTTCGCGCCCGCCTCGTACTGGCCGGCGATGAAGATTTCGAGGAAGCGCCGGCCGTCGCGGCGGGAGGCTTCCTGGCCGGCGTCGTAACTGGCCATCGCCGTTTGCCTTTGCCTGAAGACGTCGTAGGCGCGGTGGGCAAGCGGCATGGCGGCTTCATAGCTATTGGTCTTGGTCACGATCATACGCACCGCCGTCGTCAGCACATATTCGGCCATCTGCGGATCGTCCCGGGAGACGTCCGCCGCGGCTGTGGCGGCCTGCACGAGAGCGCGCAATTCGGTCCCGTCGGACGTGCTGCCACCACGCGCCAGGGCCGCGATTGCGATATAGAGCCGCGACAGCGCCGCGTTGACCGCGTTGCCTGATTCGACTGCTTCGGCCTCGCTCTTCCTGAAGGCTTCCTCCGCGCGCCGGTAGTCGCCATCGGCGAAGGCGAGCGCGGCCTGCTGCGACAGCAGCGAAAAGCGCTGTTCCGGTGCCTCGGCAAAGGCACTCGCGGTTGCGACGGCGATAGCGGCGCCTTTCAAGTCGCCCGTCGCCTGGGCCGAAGCGCTGAGATGGCTGAAGACATCCCAGGCCAGGCGTCGCCAGCCAGGATCCGTAAGCACCCGATCGCGCAACTTGGGCTTCGACTGGCCGTCCCATGGCGAGGCAACGAGAAGGTCGCCAGCCCTGCGCAGCGCCATCACGGCCAGGGCATTGCGCCCCTCGAGCGCATAGGCCACGCCGGAGATCGACTGGCAGCGGGCATTCTGGAAATCGACGTCGTCCGGGGCAAGTCCGGTGCCGCCCGGCAGCATGGCCCGCGATGCGAGCGCGAGAGCAAGTTCCGTATTGCCAACGGCGAGCGCCTGCTCGGCCTTCCCGGCAAGATCGAGCGCCAGTTCAGCGGCCGACGGCAGGGCCTGCCCGGCAGCGGCGCCGGCGGAGAGCTTCGCCCACGACTGGGCTTGGTCCTCCAGTTGCTTGCGCTGCGCCTCGCCGAAGCGTTCGCCCATCCACAGCGCGGTGATGGTCACCGTCTCGATCGCTTCCTTGTAGCGGCCGAGATCGGCAAGCGCATAGGCGCGCGACACCAACAGCGAATTCTTCATGTCGGCATCGGGCTGCGGCGCGCCGAGCGCGAGCGCCAGGCCCTCATCCGCCAGCTGCAACGCGAAGGCCGGGTTGCCGTCGAAACGGGTTGTGTCGGCATACATGGCGTAGATGATCGCAAAGTCGGGCGTGAGCTCGCCCTTGCGGCGGGCGTCGCGCAGAGCCTCGCTGAATATGCCGCGCACTTCGGGGTAGCTGTCGTTCTTGCGGTAGGCCTCGGCCGCCTTCCCAGCCAGGGCGAAAGGATCGATGCGGTCAGCCAGGGCAATATTTGCCTGGAGACATAGCAGGGACGCGGCGATGAGGCGCAAAACCGTCTTCAATAGCCGCCCTCCCCGACAATGACGAAAGGCGCCCAGGCGGAAGGGTGCGCAAGCGAGGGATCGTCTTTGTTCCCCATGAGATCGAGCATGGCCAGGCGCAACGCCTCGGCACGGCGGACCCTGACGCCGCTGCCGAGCGCGGCAAGCGTCTGCGTGGTCAGGCGGGCGGCGGCATCGTCGCGGACCGGCCAGTGGGAGACGAGGATCGCCCGCGCGCCGGCATAGAGGAAGGCGCGCGCCAGGCCCGATAGACCTTCCGCATCCGGCCGGCCGTCGCCGCCGGCGGTGTTGCAGGCCGACAGGATGACCCATTGCGCCGACAGTTTCAGTTCCGCCACCTCGGACGCCGTCAGCAAACCATCATCCTGCGCGGTGGCGACTTGCGGTGGCGTCAGCACCAGGGCTGGCTCGGCCAGGCCGCGCAGGTCGCCAGAGAGCAGGCCGTGGGTGGCGAAGGCCAGCACATCGGTCGTCGACAGGTCGGCCTGCTTGACGATGATCTCGCTCGCCCGCGCCCCGATATAGAGGTCCGTTTCGGGCGCGCCGAGAATGGCGGCGAGCTTGCGCAGTTCCGGGCCGGTCTGCGGCAGCGCCGGCAGATCGCGCACCGCTTCGACGTCGGCCAGGCTGCCGCGAAAGAAGCCGGTGGACGAGGCGGATGCCACCTGCACCGTCTCGCCGCCCAGCACCGGAGCGCCGAAGCCACGAAAGGCGGAGCGCTTTTCGGCGCCGCGCGGCGGCGGGTATTTGCGGATGACGGCAAGGCTGTCGACCGACGGCAAGGTGGTGAAGGCATAGTGCCTCGCCAGCCAATCGGTCCGGCGCAGCGCCTCCGGGTCGGTGTCCTCGCCGACGGGCGCCGAGGCGACGAGCACCGACAGGGGAAGCCCAGCCAGCGGACCGTCATTGACGACAAAGACATGGCGCGCGGCCTTCAGCGCCGTCTCGACCGGCCTGACCAACTCGCCGTAGAGGATATTGGCCGTCAAGCGATCGAAAGGCGCGACACGCGGTCTGTCCATGCCGGGAACCAGCGTCCTGGCGCCGCGCGCGGCCGCCGCCGGATCGAGCTCGGCCCGCAATCTGGCGATGTCGTCGCCGAGGACTTCCGCCCCGTAACCGGTCTCGGTCCAGGCGCTGTCGTGCTTGCCGATGCCCCAGGCGAAGATGTGGTCGTGCCCGGCAAGCATGAGCAGCAGGCCCTCGTCCTCCTCCAGCAGGGCCTGCACGTCGGCCACCGACAGCGGTTTGGGATGGGCAAGGTCGGCATAGCGCGGAAAGGACCGCGCCAGCCTGGTGTCGACACCGACCAGCTCGGCGCGCATCGAATCGATCTCGCCGCGCAAGCGCACCAGCGCGTCGGCGCCGCTCGCGCCGGCAGAAGTCGCCTGCCCCAGCGCCTTTTCCTTCTCGTCGACCATGGCCACGAGATCCTGGCGCTGGCGCACGATGCCGGCCAGCTCGGGCGAGCCGGCGGCGGCGCGCAGGCCAAGCTGCTGCAGGGCGTTGCCGGCGGAGGAAAGCAACGCCCATTGCGCTGCCTCGAACGCTTCTTCGAGGTGTCGGTCGGCTGCCAGCGCTGCCGCCGGCGCGGCGACGGACGCCAGCCCGACCGCCACGACACAGATGCGAGCCAGGCGCCAAAGCGCCCGCGCCGACTTCAGATCAACCAGCCCCAATGACAAGCCCCTGCCCGCCGATCGCCATGCCGGGATAGGCGGCGATCACGCCATCATTGTGGTGGGACGAGAGGGATGCAAGGGGGCGGTGGGACGCCAGCCTGCGGTTCAGGTACTTGCCACCGGCGTCCAGATCACATCGTCGATCCGCGCCGCGCCGGTCGCCAGCATCACCAGCCGGTCGAAGCCGAGCGCGGAGCCGCTCGCTTGCGGCATGCTGGCCAGCGCCGCGAGGAAATCCTCGTCGATCGGATAGCGCTCGCCGTAGACGCGCTCCTTCTCGTCCATCTCGGCGGCGAAGCGGCGGCGCTGCTCGGCGGGGTCGGTCAGTTCGCCGAAAGCGTTGGCGAGCTCGACGCCGCAGCAATAGAGCTCGAAACGCTCGGCAACGCGCGGATCCGCCGCGCTCGGCCGGGCAAGGGCAGCTTCCGAGACCGGATAGCCATGGAGGATGGTGGCCCGCCCCTGCCCCAGCGCCGGCTCAACCTTCTCGACCATCACGCGGCTGAACAGGTCGGCCCAATGATCGTCGGGCGCGGTGCGCAGGCCGGCACGGACGAGGGCATCATGCAGCGCAGCGCGATCGGTGCCGCCGTCGGCGGAGACGGTGGCGAGAAGGTCGATGCCGGCATGGCGAGAAAAAGCCTCAGTGACACTCAGCCGCTCCGGCTCGGCGAAAGGGTCGGCCTCGCGGCCACGGAAACGGAAGATTCTAGCGCCAGCCTTCTCCGCCGCCAGCGCCAGGAATTCGGCGCAGTCCGCCATCAGGCTCTCATAAGTTTCGCCGACACGGTACCATTCGAGCATGGTGAATTCCGGATGATGCAAGGGCCCGCGCTCGCGGTTGCGCCACACCGGGCCGAGGCTGAAGATGCGCCGCTCGCCAGCGGCAAGCAGCTTCTTGCAGGCGAATTCCGGCGAAGTGTGCAGATAGAGCGGCTGGCGCGCAGCGTCCGTCCCGATCGCCTCGGTGGCGAAGGCAGCCAGATGCGCCTCGTTGCCGGGCGAGACCTGGAGCGCCGATGTCGTGACCTCGATGAAATCGCGCTCGCCGAACCAGCCGCGCAAGGCGGTGGCAATGGCGTTGCGCGCCAGCAGCCGCGACCGGCGGTCGGCATGGACATCAGGCGTCCACCAGGGGGAAGCTTCGCTGCTCATCGGCAGGAAAATCGCCAAGAAGGCTGGCGGTTCGGCGCAAGATGCGCTAGGGCGCACGCGGTGGCCGCCGTAGCCGATTTGTGGCAATCAACGCTTGCAGGCCGAAAAACTCGATTGGGATTGAACACTGTGGTCAAGGTCATCGCCAGCTCCTTACGCAAAGGCAACGTCGTCGATAAGGACGGCAAGCTCTATGTCATCCTCTTTGCCGAAAACATCCACCCTGGCAAGGGCACGCCGGTGACCCAGCTCGACATGCGCCGCATCGGCGACGGCGTGAAGATTTCGGAACGCTATCGCACGACCGAGATGGTGGAGCGCGCCTATGTCGAGGAGCGCGAGCATACCTTCCTCTATTCGGACGGCGAAGGCTTCCATTTCATGAATCCGGAAAGCTACGACCAGGTCGTGGCTCCGGAAGGCGTGGTCGGCGACATGGCTCCCTATCTGCAGGAAGGCATGGCGGTGCAGCTGGCGCAGTTCAACGGCGTGCCGATCTCGCTGGTGCTGCCGCAGCGCGCGACCTTCGAGGTGGTCGATACCGAGCCGGTCACCAAGGGCCAGACGGCATCCTCGTCCTATAAGCCGGCAACGCTGTCCAACGGCGTGCGCACGGCGGTGCCGCCGCACATTTCCGCCGGCACGCGCGTGGTGGTGATGACCGCCGACGGCTCCTACGTCGAGCGCGCCAAGGACTGAGCCCAGACCTCCAAACTTACCAGAGCTCGCCGGCGATCAGGCGGGCCGCTTCTTCATGGCCGCGCGACAAGGCCGGATCGGCGCCGAAGAGCCGGGCATTGGCCGACCATGAGGCCTGCCGGCCGGGAGCGCGGGCGACCTTGACCGCCGCGATCAGGTCGCGGCGCGAGCTGGCGCTGGAGATGACGAGGCCGGCATCGGCCTGCTCCACCAGATGGGCAAAGCCGCAGGTCTCGGTGACGATGATCGGCAATCCATTGGCCAGCGCCTCGACGAGGACCGTTCCGGTGGTCTCGATCCGCGCCGGGTGAAGCAGCAAGTCGGCCGCAGCCATGACCGCGGGAATGTCGTCGCGGAAACCGAGGAATTTCACGTTGCCGCGCACCCGCCACGGCATTCCGCGCAGCACATGGTGCGCCATCGGACTGTCGGCGGCGATCCCGGCGACCAGCCAGACGCAGCCTGGAAAGGCCTCCAGCGCGCGGGCCACGCGGTCGAAACCTTTCACCCAGGCCGCCCAGCCGACCGACAGCCAGGTTTCCGCCCCTGGCCTGATGCCGAGCTTGGCCCGGACGCGCTCGCGCGTTCCATCGCTGCGCAATTGCGGCAGCCGCCGCGCCGGATCGAGGTTGGGCGAAATCCGCCGGAAGCGGCTATCCGGCGTCTTCCAGACGCTCTGATACTCGCTCTGCTGGCGCTCGCTGAGCATGATCAAGCTGGTGCGGGCGTCGGGCGCGAAGCAATCGTGCTCGAGCTGCATCTGGGTGCGGAAGCGCGGCGACAAAGCGCGCCAGGCGCCCTGCTTGACCTTGGCATAGGAGCGGTCGCCCGAATAGTAGACGTCGAGCATCGGCAGCTTGTTGAAGCCGACGATGCGGTCGAAGTCGCGCCGCTGCTGGTTGAGCGCCGCACCCAGCGCCACGTCGCGGCCGGGATTGGTGCGGTTGGCGGCCTTGACGATCCTGACCTGACAGCCGGGATCGGTGATCGCGCCGCGTATTTCGGTGGTCAGGATGGTGACGTCATGGCCGGCGGCGGCGACATGCCTGGCAATCGACAGACAGTCGCGCTGCAGCCCGCCGAAAGCCGACAGATTGCTGATCGCCATGCCGAAACGCATGAAGATATTCCCAAAGCCCCTCTGCATTTAGCTTTTCTTTCAGTGACTTGGCAATATGCGAGGGCACGGCGGGCGCCTCGATCACGAAGTTCTGAACACGCCCCCGGCTTCGCCTTCTATTTGTTCGCCACCGTGGGGGCATAGCCGGGCCGGCGCACCGCCCTCACCTTGCCGCTGTTGCCGCCGCCGCAGAAGAAGCAGCCAGCGCCATCGGATTCCAGTCCGGACACGCCCATTCCGGGCGGCATATCCAGCGTCTGGAGCACCTCGCCGGTCGCAGGATCGATGCGCCGCAGATCGCTCTCGTCGCCTTCCCAGGTGCCGTGCCAGAGCTCGCCGTCGACCCAGGTGACGCCAGTGACGACGCGCTTGGTCTCGATGGTGCGGATCACCTTGCCGGTCTCGGGGTCGATCTGATGGATCTTGCGGGCGCGGTACTCGCCAACCCAGAGCGAACCTTCGGCCCAGGTCAGGCCGGAGTCGCCGCCATTGCCGGGGGCCGGGATTGTGGCGATGACCTCGCCGGTCTGCGGATCGATCTTCTGGATGCGTTCTTCGGCTATCTGGTAAAGATGCCTGCCGTCGAAGGCGGTTCCGGCATGCGCGGCGACATCGATCGAGCGCAGTGTCGCTCCTGACCCGGGATCGAGCGCATTGAGCTTGTCGCCCGAGGCAAACCAGACCTTCTCGCCGTCGAACGTCACGCCAGCCACGGTCTTCACCCCCGGAAAGGGTCCGTACTCACGCAGGATTTCGGCAGCGGCTCGTTTCATCTTGATTCTCCATCGACCTGAATAATGCGCGGAACCCTAGTCGCTCGGCAGCGGACCCGGGAGTAACAAGACAGTCGGGAATCCGGTCACCGGCGGCATCATCCAGCGGCGGGCTCGGCCGCGGCCAATGGCCTGAACCTTCTTCTCTGCCGAAAGCTCCTCCATCGCCCGCTGCACGGTGCGGGCGCTGGCGCCGAGCGCGATCGCCAGCGCCGAACTCGACCAGGACTCGCCGTCGGCGAGGAAGGCGAGCACCGCGCCGTGCTCTTCCTCGACCGGCGGCGCCAGTACGACCACCTCGCTGGCGCCAAGCGGCGTCAGCGCAAAGCCGGCGGCGGTCGCGTTGATTTCGGCGAACGCGCCGAGTTCGGCGCGCAGCCGCCCCATCTCGACCCTGAGCCGCGCGCGATGCGATTCATCGGCATGCCTTGCCCGGAAGGCCCGTCTCAAAAGCGTTTCGCGCGAGGCATCCGCTGGCCAGGCCTCGGCGAGCGTGCGCGCCAGCGCAAACAGCACCGGCCGGGTGGCCAGCGAGACAACCGTATCCGCCTCACGCACGACGTTGCGGCAGGCATCGATAACGAGCGCGCCGGACGCCAGCAGCGTCTCGACCTCATCGAGCGGCAGCAATGTCTCCGATGCCTGCGCAATCTTCCGGCCTACGGGCGTGTTCAACACCAGGGAGGCTGCTTCGACTTCCGCCCTCAGCGCCGGAATGTTGGCCTCGTAGGCGGCGAGCGATGCGCGGCCGAACGCCGAGCGCGCCGCCTTCGTCCGCAAACGCCGCACCGCGATGCCGGCGGCGGCGAGCTCATGCGCGACACGCGCGACCGGCGGCAGCGGCGCCGGATCGAAGCCGGCAAGCAGGCGCTCGGCTTCGTCGAGCCGGCCGATCAGGATCAGGCGGCGCGCCTCGATACTGCCGGCATAGGCGGCGTTCACCCGGTCGCCATGCGCATCAAGCGTCGCGCGCGCCGCCCGCAGCGCCTTTTCGGGCCAACCAAGGTCGCGCGAGACCAGCGCGATCTCGGCTTCGGCGACGACGCAGCGGGCGCGCGCCACCGCCTCCCTGGGGCTGAAGGCGCGGGCCGCGCTCTTCAGTAGCGTCTTTGCCTTGGCGAAGTCGCCGAGCTGCGCCATGGCGATGCCGCGCAGAGCCAGTGCGGCTGCGTCCTGGCGCAGCGCGACGCGCTTCAGGGCGCCGAGCGGATCCCCAGCGGCGAGCGCACGGCCGGCGGCATTGATCAGCGAGTCCATTCACGACCCGCCGCAAGAAATCCCGCCACACTTGTAACTCCCGCCATCGCGCCGTCCGGCCCTATGTCTGTCCTCGTCAATCCCAACCAAACCGAAAGAACGGGACAAGAGCAATGACCCAGCACATGAAGACACCGCCGATCGTTTCGCAGGAGGCCTGGGAAGGCGCCCACGAAGAGATGCTGGTGAAGGAGAAGGCGCTCACCCGCGCCAAAGATGCGCTCGCTGCGGAACGCCGCCGCATGCCATGGATGCTTGTCGAGAAGGATTATGTGTTCGAGGGCCCGAACGGCAAGGCAAGCCTGCTAGATCTGTTCGAGGGCCGCCGCCAGTTGGTCGTCTACCGCGCCTTCTTCGAGCCCGGTGTCTATGGCTGGCCGGAGCATGCCTGCCGCGGCTGCTCGCTCGGCGCCGACCAGGTCGGCAACCTCGCCCATCTCAATGCCCGCGACACCACGCTTGCCTATGCCTCGCGCGCACCGCAGGCCGACATTCAGCGGCTGAAGAAGCGGATGGGCTGGGAGATGCCCTGGTACACCATCACCGACAGCTGGGATAAGGATTTCGGCGTCGACGAATGGCATGGCCACAATGTCTTCATCCGCGACGGCAAGCGCATCTTCCGCACCTATTTCATCAACAACCGCGGCGACGAGGCTTTTGGCACCGTCTGGAGCTATCTCGACGTCACCCCGCTCGGCCGCCAGGAGGTGTGGGAGGATTCGCCGGAAGGCTATCCGCAGACCCAGACCTACAAGTGGTGGAACTGGCACGACAGCTACGAGGAAGGTGCCGCCCCAGACCAGAGATGGGTCGAGGTGTCGGATGCCGGCGAAGCGGCGTTCCGCAACAAGAGCGCCTGAGCGCGAAGCGACTCTGGCGGCGCCGACCGCGCCGCCGGAGCTGATCCTTCCAACGTTTCGCTGGGAGCCCAAGCATTTCGAAAGGCCGAAGAGATGAGCATCGACAACCCCGCCCCCCGCGCGTCCGGCTTGAGCTTTGGCCTCGCCGATTGGCTCTGCCTGGCGGCAGCACCCACTTTCGCGATCATGGCGCTGCTGACGGCAGCCTATGGCAGCCATGACATGATGTGCATGCCCGGCCCCGGCGCCTCGATGCTCAGCGGCATGGTGCCGATGTACCTGCTGATGGCCGCCTTCCATCTTGCGCCGTGGCTGCGGCTGGTAGCGAGGCGGGCGTGAAATTGAGATTGCGGCGCATGACCGCGATCCCGGCCCAAATGTCTGCTTTGCGCAGGAAGCGGTGATGGCGAGAGCACCATCTGGCCGCCCCCGCCATTTGGAAGAACGGTGATCAGCGCCACCTGTCATCCCACGTTGCTCATCTGAAATTCATCGCTGAGCATGCGCTCGTTGGGATCGATCATGCCCAAGTTCTTCACCACACGGAATCGACCGCCCTGCGCCTGCGCGATGTACATGTTCATTCGAGCATGGTGCTGACCGGGAACCATTTCGGCCGGACCGCCCGGGCCTTCGCTGATCCGGGCATGATCAAGCGCCCGGATAACCGCATCACGCTCGACACTGCCCGCTTCCTTCACCGCCGCTTCCCACATCTTGATCGCCCGGTAGTGGCCGGTGCAGCCGCTGCCCGCGGTCAAGGTGGCACCGCCGGAGAACCGTTCGCTGTAGCGGCGCAAGAGCGCGCGACCGAACGGTTCGTCGAGTTCCTGATAGTAGTCGAGGCAGCTGTAAAGGCCCTCGATCTGCTCGGACGGCACCAGATTGAAGAAGTTCTCGTCGAAGTAGGTACAGACGATCCTGCCGCCGCGTTTGCCGAAACCGGCCTTGTGCAGTTCTTCGAGGAACGGTGTCAGGCCCGGCGGGACGATGGTGTTGAAAACCACATCGGTGCCGCTCGCCATGATCTGCTGCACGGTGCGCCGGAAATCGACGGTGTCCAACGGAAAATACTCCTCGCCGACGATCTCGCCACCATTGGCGCGGACCGCCCGGCTGGCGGCCTTGTTCAGCAAATGGGGCCAGATGTAGTCGGCCGACGGCAGATAGAACCTCTTCGCCCCGGTGCTGTTCATGAGCCATGGTATCAGCGGCTCGACCTGCTGCGCGGGCACGGGCCCGGTGCAGAAGATCAGGGGATCGTTTTCCTGCCCCTCATACTGCTCGGTATAGATGTAGAGCGTCCTGCCGCGGGTGACCGCCTCGCTCTTGATGGCCAGGCGGGTCGAACTGTAGATGCCGCCGACGACCACATCGACCTTGTCGACGTCGACCAGTTTCGCGGCCTTTGCCTTGGCGACACTCTCGATTGTCTCGCCATCCTCTATGACCAACGCCACAGGCCGGCCGAGCAGGCCGCCTTTGGCGTTGATGTCGTCGACGAGCATGGTCGTGAGGTTGGCGTTGGCGATGCCCATGAATGACAATGGGCCGGTCAGTTCGGCGATGAGGCCAATCTTGATTGGGTTCGAATTCATCTGATTTCTCCGATTCTGGGGTTTCGTCGGGCACTCCGCCGCCGAAGGCACGCGGCGCGCATCGCGGACATCAGGCTTCGTAGTGACCGAGCAGCAGTGCAGCCTGCGGCTTGCCGACATGGCCGGCTTCCTGCAGGATCGCCGGCACTTCCGGATCCGACACGAAGTTCCTCCAGCCCTCGGCGTCCCAGTCGAAAATCGCCCAGACGCGGTCGGGTTCGCTCGGGTCTCGGAACACCGTTGCGCCGTTCGAGCCGTGCAGCCGGCGCTTGTCTGCGCCCTTGGTCGAAAAGATACGGATGAAGCGGTCGACGTCCGCCACCCTGGTCGTTGCGAGAAGCATCGGATTTCCTCCTGTCGGTCGCGGCCACCATTGGTCCGTCGACAGGATCACGATGCGCGCCTTGCGGCAGGCGCACATGGGGTGGATTCCCTATGCTGGCGTCTCACCCGGCCGAACGAGGCCATGCTCGACCGCATAGAGGGCCGCGGCGGCGCGGGTGGTCACGCCGATCTTGGCATAGACGCTCTGGATGTGATGGTCCGCGGTCTTGGGCGAGATATCCAACTTGCGGGCCACTTCCTTCGCCGTGAGCCCGGCGGCGATCAGGCGCAGCACCTCGATCTCGCGCGGCGTCATGCCGGCCAGGGCCCGCGACAGAGCCCGCCGCGACGGCTGCCCCGCGAAGGACAACACGGCCTCGGCGGCATCGGGGCAGATACAGCCGTCACGAACAGCGGCGCGCAGTTGGGCCGCCGCCGCCTCACTGGACAGCGCCCTGCGGTGCGGACGTTCCTCTCGCGATGTCTGGAAGGCTTCGGCGGCGGCCAGGATCCTGGCGGCCGGGGACAAATCGGAGCCGTTGACCTTGCGGTGATAGCCCGAGCCGTCCAGGCGTTCGTGATGGCGTAGAACGAGGGCACCCATCGCATCGCCCTCGCGGCCGAACGACGCCAGTGCCCGCTCGCCGTAGTAGGCGTGCAGTTGCGCCGCGTCGCGCTCGCGCACCGACAACGGACCGTTGCGCATCCAGGTCGCCACCGGCACCACGAGTTCGCCTATGTCATGGATGCATCCCGACCAGCGCAGCGCGCGGACGTCGGGATCGGGCAGCCCGATCCGTTTCCCGGCACCCGCGGCCAGTTCCGCCACCATCCGCGAATGGCCCTGCGTCAACGGCATGCGCATGTCGATCATGTCGGCGATAGCGAGGAAAGCCTCGTCACAGGCCGCCTCATCCAGTGTCACCGGCGGATCGGGCTCCAGCGCCAAAATCGTCTCGCGGTCGACTGTCGCGCCGATGCCCTCCATCAGCTTCGCCGCGTTGGCGGAGACGAGCCGGGCCAGATCCGCTTCGTATGGGCCATCGGCGCGACTGGCAATTGTCTCGGCCATCGCCTCGATGCCGACGGCATCGCAGAGCGCAATCGCATCCTGGGCCAATGTGATCAGGCGCACGGCTGGCAGAACATCCTCGCCGCTCAGTCCGCGCGGCAGGCCCTTGCCGTCCCAGCGTTCGTAGATCTGCCCGAGATTGCGCCGGACCTCATCGGACAGGCCCAGCCGCTCGCCGATTCGCTGCGCGACCTCGCAATGCGCCGTGAGCACCGGACGCGCCACCGCGAGCGCCTGCGACATCGCGGCCCCGATCGCCCTGGCCTGCGCGTCAGGATCGAGATCGTAGTAGAACCGTTTGAAGGCCTGGACGAAGACCCTGCCCAGTTCCGCACGGTTGCCCATGTCGAGACCGACGAGATCCTGGCGGAGCGCGATTTCGTCGCCGAAGGTGGCTGAGAGCAGGTCGGTGTCGGCATTGCAGCCGACATAGCGCAGCATTGACTGGTGATACGCATTGCGCCGAACCTGTTCCGGAACGCCCGCAAGCTGTGCGATCCGCATCGCAAGTACGCAGGATTTCAGGGCGAAGTCGCGAGAATGACCGGTTGCGAGGTCCGAAGCATAGGCCAGGACCATCATGAAGTCCGCCCGGCGTATCGAGACGTCTGTCATCGCACACCCCGTCAGCGGCATGCTATCCCCGCATGCGGCTATTACCTAGCGGAATCCCTGCCTCTCGAAAAAACCGGAACCGGGAGCCAGCCGCCGGCTGACACCGCCGAAGCCGCATCGGCGTGTCCCTTGGGTATGGACGAATCCGATCATGCGCAATAGGGATGGAGATATGGTCTGCTGTGGCGCTTTCGTCGCCAAGGCAGGCGACGTTCGTGCAATGACGCTGCGCCGGGCGCCTTCCGATGTGACGCCGCCCTGCAAAAGTGTCGATACGGGGGACCCAGTCATGACCGACAATAAGCCGAACACAGACGTTACCAAGGATTGGCAAGCGACGCAGGGCCAGAAGTCCAGCGCCACGCGCCTCCGCCTTTTCGCCGCGCTCTCGTGGATCGTTGCCATTGGCGGCGAGATCGCCGGGGTTGTTTTGCTCTACCGGCACAAGTTCGACCACGGAAACCTGCCGCTGCTGATCGGCATTCTGGTCGGGATCGCGATTTTCGCCATCGCCGGCAACTTGCTTTGGAAGGCGGCCAACAGGCATGATCCGGCCCGCGCCTCCGAGCCATTCAGGTTCTTCGTCCAGAACCAGCTTGGCGCGATCATCACGCTGATTGCCTTCCTGCCGCTGGTTCTCCTGATCTTCACCGACAAGAACATGGATCCGCAGAGCAAGAAGGTTGCCGGCGGCGTCGGCGCTGTGCTGGCCGTGCTCGCGACTGTCATCGGGGTGAGCTTCCAACCCCCATCGGTCGAGCAGTACACCCAGGACATGAACGCGTGCGCGACCCAGATCAAGGCGGGGCAGCCGACCACAGCGTGTTCGCCCGAGGTCGCCGCCCAGGCGCAGGCGATCGCCACCGACTCCGCCGCGGTGACCGCGGCGACCAAGGACCCGGCACATCCCAATGGTCAGGATGTCGTGTACTGGATCGCGCCGGAAAACGGAGCCGCGAAGTCCGAGACGGAGCATGTCTTCCACCTCTGCGCAGCCGTCAGTCCGCTGAAGGACAAGACCGTGAACAGCGGCACCGTGACGGAAGCCTACGCCCAGAACGCCATCCGCATCACCAAGCAGATCGAGATGGAACAGAAGCAGTGCGGGTTCACAACGGCAACGCCAGCGCCCGCGCCGGCGGCCCCCGCGCCGGCGCCGGCGCAGTAAATCCGACAGCGTGCAGGCGCGCCCGGCCGGACGCGCCTGCCGCATGACGGTAAAGCGGCATGGCCTTTGCCTGAATGGGCTGACCGCAGCCGTGGAACTAACCGGCCTATAGTCTTCTAAAGAAGCCGGACAGAATATTCGGACCCGCTTCGCCGGGCCGCAGCCTGATCCCGTCCTCGAAGCAGTTCAGCGTCACGCACTCGAAGCCGTTGTCTGCGAGCAGCGCCACCAGCGAGTCACGGTCGAAGTGATGCAGGTGCTCGTCGGGCAGACGCATGCGCCACGTGCTGAACCACGCGTCGCCGTCGGCGCCGAGCTCACGCCAGCGGCAATAGGGGACGGCGACGGCCAGGTGGCGGGCCTGAAGGCGGGCGAGGAAACTGAGATCCGGGATGTGCTCGAGCACGTCGAACATCGCCACGAGATCCCACGCGCTGGCGAGCGCCTCATCCCAATCGACAAAGCGGACGCCCTTGGGCAGCGGAAACCTGGCGATGTCGCAGCCGGCGCAGTCGGGGACCCCGGTTATCTTCGCGGCTTCGATGAATGTGCCGGTGCCATATCCGATCTCCAGAACGGACCGGGGAATCTCGCCGGTGATCCCCAGCACCCAGCCAAGCCGCTGATATCCGAGCTTGATGGTCCGGTCGCTCAGGTCCTCGTAATAGGAAATGTACTGCTTGTCGTACTTGATCGGCGTGAAGTCGATCTGGTGGATAACGCCAAACCTGTCCACCTCGTAATTGTCCAACATTGGCGTGCGGCCTCCGGATTCAGAATTCCTTACATGGCGCGGCTAAACGCAACGTAACCGGCCGTGCCGGCTGGCCAAATCCTGGCCGGTTGGCAATCGGCCTCCTGATCACCCTCGACTTGCCGTGACCAGCCGCATTGCCTTCCACGCCGGCTCGCACAATAGTTGTGCCGATGTTGCAGGCGATAGCGAGTCACTGGTCCGAGCTTATCCTGATCCTCTCGTTGGCGATGGCGGCCGTCGGCATCGTCCACGCCATCATGACGAAGGAAGACGTGCGCGCCGCCACCGGCTGGGTGGGCGTCATGCTGCTGTCGCCCTTCCTCGGCGCCATCATCTACGCCATCGCCGGCATCAACCGCATCCGCCGCGCGACGATCAGCGCCATGCGGCCGCTTTCCGGCGAGGCGGCCCTGGCAAAGCAGGAGCGCGACATTGCCGCCGAAGCCATGATCGCGGCACGATATGGCCAGCGCTTCGCCGGGCTGAAGACCCTGGGCGACAGGGTGGCGCGGCGGCCGATGACGTCCGGCAACACGATCGCCGTGCTCAAGACCGGCGACGAAGCCTATGCGGCGATGTGCCTGGCGATCGACGGGGCGCAAAGAAGCGTCCTGCTCGAGACCTACATCTTCGACAATGACGCAGTCGGGCAGATGTTCGTCGAGTCGCTTGGCCGTGCCGTCAAGCGCGGCGTAACCGTTCGCGTGCTGATCGACGCCGTCGGCGTTCGCTATTCGGTGCCGAGCATCCTCAAGCAGCTCGAGGAAGCGGACGTCACCACCGACCTCTTCAACGGCAACATCGTCATGGGGTTGAGACTCCCCTATGCCAATCTAAGGACGCACAGGAAGATCCTCATCGTCGATGGCGCGGTGGCGTTCACGGGAGGCATGAACATCCGCAAGGGGTTCTCCGACGAATTCGCCGGCTCCGACAGTTCGCGCGATACGCATTTCGAGGTGACCGGGCCGGTGGTCGCCGACCTGTTCTCGGTGGCGGCCGAGGACTGGCGCTTTGCCGGCAACGAGGCAATGACAGATGCGGTCTGGCAGGTGGAAAAGCTCACGCCGCTCCTCGGTCAGCCGATGCTGGTGCGGGCGGTGGCAACGGGGCCGGACGCCTCCAACGAAACCAACCATAAGTTGCTGATGGGCGCGTTTTCGGTCGCGCGCAAATCGATCCGCATCATGTCGCCCTATTTCCTGCCCGACCGCGAACTGATCAGCGCGCTGACGACGGCCGGCCGGCGCGGCGTCGAAATCGACATCGTCGTGCCGGCGGTGAACAATCTCTTTCTCGTCGACCGCGCGATGACGGCGCAGTTCGACCAGGTGCTGAAGCATTATTGCCGGGTGTGGCGCCACGAAGGCGCCTTCGACCATTCGAAGCTGATGGCAATCGACGGCGTGTGGGCCTATGTCGGTTCTTCCAATCTCGACGCCCGCTCGCTCAGGCTGAATTTCGAGATCGACATGGAGGTCCTGGATGAAAGCTTTGCCGCCGAGATCGACGCGCGCATCGGCGCGGCAATCGCGTCCGCCCAGCCGGTGACGCTTGAGACGTTGAAAGCCCGCCCCTTCATCATCCGCGTCTTCGACCGGTTGCTCTGGCTGGGATCGCCCTATCTATAGCGCAAGGAACAGAGCAGCAGGACCATGGAGATAAATGGACGCACCCTCCCGGAGACTGTGCTCCTGTCGATCCGCCACCGAAAGGCGCGGAAGGCAAAGGCAACGCCGCGCAAGCGGGTCGACGGCGCCGAGATGGTGGTCGCTTCCTACAACGTCCACAAATGCATCGGCACCGACCGCAAATTCGACCCCGAACGCACCGCGCGCGTCATCCGCGAAATCAGTCCCGATGTCATCGCCCTGCAGGAGGCCGACAACCGCTTTGGCGACCGTGCCGGGCTTCTCGATCTTCAGCGTCTCGAACTGGAGACAGGCCTGGTGCCGGTGCCGGTTTCCGGCAACGGCAAAGGCCATGGCTGGCGCGGCAATGTGCTTTTGTTCAAGCGCGGCACCGTGCGCGACGTCCACCAGATCAAGCTGCCGGGGCTGGAGCCGCGTGGGGCGCTCGTCGCCGAAATCGACCTCGACGAGAAACGGGCGCTGCGCGTCATTGCCGCCCATCTCGGCCTGTTGCGTCGGTCGCGCTCCGAACAGGCGCGCGTCGTGCTCGACATCATGAGCAGCGCGGATGAACGGCCGACGCTGCTGCTCGGCGACCTCAACGAGTGGCGGCTGGGCAACCGCTCGGCGCTGAACACGCTGCACACCACCTTCGGCCCGCCGCCGGTCGTGCCGACCTTTCCCTCGGGCCTGCCGGTGCTTGCGCTCGACCGGATCATGGGCAACCGCGACGGCATGGTCTCAGCGGTGGAAGCGCATGACACGCCGCTGTCGCGGGTGGCCTCCGATCACCTGCCGCTCACCGCCTTTGTGCATCTATAAACCCGGCCCTCACCCCTCCCGCAGCCAGACCAGCATCTCGCCGGGGTCGCGATTGTCCCAGGCATAATAGGGAACCGCCTTCACCCTTGCCTCCTCCAGGGCCGGCGGGTCGTCACGGTAAAGGCCGTTGCGCCAATCCTCCGACGCCTCCCGGCTGCCAGTGGCCGAAAGCGTGACGATGCCGCCGAGAAGGTTCGGCTCGTGATGCGCCTCGATCTCCGCCGTCCGCGGCAGGCTGATGCGGTGCAGCTGGCCAGGATTGTCGGCCTCCTCGACGCAGTAGATCAGCGGGCCGCGCGCCAGCGCCACGCGGCCGATGTCCTGCCGCACCTCCGGATTGGCGAACAGGCGGGAGATCGACATGTCGAGGTCGAGCTCGACGCGGTCGCCCTTTTGCCATTCGCGTTCGATCGCCGCGTAGCCGTCGCTCGATGCGGCATCGAGGTCCACCGCCTTGCCGTTGACCTTGAGTGCCGCCTTGCGGCACCAGGCCGGCACGCGCAGATGCAGCGTGAAGGTGGCCGGCGCCTCCGGCTCGACGCGGATCGAGACCGCGCCGTCCCAGGGATAATTGCTGGTCTGGACCAGGGTCACCGGCTTGCCTGATATCTCGAAGCGGGCCGTCGAGTCGCCATAGAGATGGACGGCGAGCGCATCGTCGGCGAGGCCATAGAAATAGCTGCCGATCGACGCCACCATGCGGCCGATATTGGGCGGGCAGCACGGGCAGCGGTGCCATTTCCAGCGATTGTGCCTGCCGCGGCTTTCCAGCGGGTTCTCGTAGAAGAACAGCGAACCGTCGAGCGACAGGCCGGAGATCGAGCCGTTGTAGAGCGCGCGCTCCATCATGTCGGCGTAGCGCGCGTTCGGCCCCATGCCGAGCATACGGCTCGACCAGAACACGAGGCCGACGGCGGCACAGGTCTCGGCATAGGCTGTCTCGTTGGGCAGGTCGTAATCGCTGGTAAAACCCTCATTGTGCGCCGACGGGCCGAGGCCGCCGGTGACGTAGAGGCTTTTGGTCGTGAGATCGTCCCACAGCCGGTCGAGCGCTACACGCAGCGTATCGTCGCCATATTCGGTGGCGACGTCGGCCATGCCGGAGAACAGATACATCGCCCGCACCGCATGGCCGACGACCTTGTCCTGCTCGCGCACCGGCCTGTGCGACTGGTTGTATTCGTAGGTCTTGAAATGATAGGCCTTCGGGTCGGCGCCGCGGGCGCGCGCCTCCTCGTCGAAATAGTGCGGCTGCTGCCCGCGCTGGTCGATGAAGTACTTTGCCAGGTCCATGTATTTCTGCTCACCCGTCGCCCGCGACAGCTTGACCAGCGCCAGCTCGATCTCCTCATGGCCGCAATAGCCCTTCTTCTTGCCGGGCTCGGGGCCGAAATTGTCGGCGATGTGGTCGACATAGCGGCACATGATGTCGAGCAGCTTGCGCTTGCCCGTCGCCTGGAGATAGGCGACGGCGCCCTCGATCAGATGGCCGGCGCAGTAGAGCTCGTGGCAGTCGCGCAGATTGGTCCAGCGCAGGCCGGGTTGGATGCGCTGGTACCAGCTCGACAGGTAGCCGTCGGGCTGCTGCAGTTTGCCGTAGAGGTCGATGACGGCGTCGATCTTCTTCTCCAGCGCCTCGTTGCGGCGGCGGTAGAGCGAATAGGCGGCGGTCTCGATGGTCTTGCCCCAGTCGGAGTCCCAGAACATCTGCGTCGTCACGGTCGAACCGGTGAAGCCCGGATTGGCGGCCTCGTCCGGCGAGGGCGAATGGAAGGGGATGACGACGCCCGGCGACGGCCGGTCGGGGTCGATCTGCTCCAGCATGCGGGCCTCGACGCAGCGCTCGTAGAGGATCTCGGCGGTGCGCGAGGCGACCGCGTCGACCCGGTCGCCCCAGAAGCCGCGCACGTCGACCTGCGGCACCGGCAGCGGACGGAAGGCGAGGCTCAGTCTGCCGGTCTTTTGCGCGGCGGATTCTTGCGCGGCGGATTTTTGGGCGGTCATCGGCATGCTCCATTCAATGTCGAAAGTGTCGGTCGAGCGCGGCTCATTTCACGGCCCCGGCCATCAGGCCGCGGATATAGAAGCGCTGCAGCGCCAGGAAGAGGATCAGGCAGGGCACCATCATCACGGTGACGCCGGCCTGCACGGCGCCCCAGTCAATGGCGCCGAAGCGGCCGGACTGCAGCGCCGTCATCATGATCGGCAGCGTGAACTTCGACTGGTCGGTCATCAGCACGAGTGCTGCCAGGAACTCGTTCCAGGCGCCGAGGAAGGCGAACAGCGCGATGGTGACGATGCCCGGCCAGACCAGCGGCAGCATGACCCGCAAGAGCATGGTGACGTTGTTGGCGCCGTCCATGCGGGCTGCCTCCTCGATCTCGCGCGGCACTGCGTCGAAGGCGTTGCGCATCATGAAGATCGAGAACGGCAGCTGCAGCGTGACATAGACGAAGACCAGCCCGGTCAGCGTGTTGTGCAGGCCGACCTTGGTCAGCACCAGGAAGATCGGCGTCAGGATCGACTGGAACGGGATCATGATCGTCGACAGGATGATGACGAAGAGCATGTCCTTGAACGGGAAGCGGAAGCGCGAGAAGCCGTAGCCGGCGAGCACGCTGACGATGACGGAAAACACCACCGTCATTACCGAGACGTAGATGCTGTTTTGCGCCGGCAGCCAGAGCCCGTCGCCGAAGGTGTTGAGCGTGCCGTAGTTCTCGACCGAGAAGCCGGATGTCGGCCAGGGCGGCAGCGGCGGCAGGCGCGCCTCCTGTGACGGCTTGAAGGCCGACAGCACCGTCCAGACGATCGGCGCCAGGAACAGCAGCGAGGCGGTGATGCCGGTGGCGTGCTCGGCGATGCCGAGCCGAATGCGGCTGCTGCGGCTGCGTGCCTGCGCCATCAGTCGACCCCCTCGGGTTTGCGCAGCAGCCAAAGCTGGAAGAGGCTGAGCACGACGAGGATCATCAGCAGGATCATCGAAAGTGCCGCGCCATAGCCGAGCTTGAACGACACGAAGGACTGGTTGAAGATCCAGTAGACGGCGGTCAGCGTCTGGTTGCGCGGGCCGCCGCGCAGGATGATGTAGAACTGGTCGAAGGCGAGGATGGAGCCGGCGACCGACAGGATCAGCGCCAGCGCCAGCGTGCGGCGCATCAGCGGCAGGGTGATGGCGCGAAAGCGCGCGAACGGCCCTGCCCCGTCGATCATCGCCGCCTCCTGCAGTTCCGACGGGATCGACTGCAGGCCGGTCATCAGGATGATCATGGTGAAGCCCGCCACCTTCCACACCACCATGGCGATGATCGACCAGAAGGCCGGCTGGAAGGTAGCCAAGAGATTGAATTTCTTCTCGGTCAGGCCGAGATCGTAGGCGGCCGGGCTGAACAGGCCGGAATCGACGTTGAGCAGCCACGACCAGAGCAGGCTCGCCGAGGCAAAACCGATGACGGCCGGCATGAAGAAGGCGGTGCGGTAGACATTGGTGAGCGCCCGCGGCCGCTCGATGAAGATCGCCAGCGGAAATGCGACGGCGAAGATCGCGATCGTCACCACCAGCGTGTACCAGCCGGTGAAGCGCAGCGCGTTCCAGAAGCGGGTGTCGCGCAGGATCGCCCAGTAATTGTCGAGGCCGACATAGGAGTGCTCGCCCATCAGCGGCCAGTTGTGCAGCGACATCCACGCCGTCATGCCGAGCGGGATGATGAAGAACACGGTGACCAGCGCCACCGCCGGCGCGACATAGAGCAGGCCGATCCATTGCCGGCGCCCGGCGCCGACCAGTTTTCGGGGGCGCGCGGGGGCGGACGTTTCTGCCGTGATGGTGGTCATGGGTAAGCGCTCACTTTCCTTCTCCCCTTGTGGGAGAAGGTGGATCGGCGCGCAGCGCCGAGACGGATGAGGGGTGCGCGACGGAGTACCGTCCTTGCCAAGCTGGAACACCCCTCATCCGTCGCCTTCGGCGACACCTTCTCCCACAAGGGGAGAAGGTGGGAGCCAACCTTCCGGCGCGCCGCGATACTGATAGGTAAGTGCTGTCTCAACGCGAAAAACCCTGCCGTTAGCGATGCAATCTCCGGCCGCCCGTCCAGGGAGACGGGTCGGGCGGCCGGGTTGTGGTCCGCGAGGAGAAGGCGTGCCTTCCCTGCCCGCAGGCCGTAACGCCTATTTCTGCGGTGCCTGGTCGATGATCGACTGCATGGTCTCTTGCGCATTCGATATCGCGCCGTCGACATCGTCGCCGAAGAAGACCTCGTTGACCATCTGCGTCCACGGGCCGTTAGCGGAGTTGATCAGGTCGTTGAACACCACCGTATAGGGCGTGCGACCCTTGGCCATCGCCTCGGCGGCGATCTGGTAGCGCGGGTCGAGATCCTTGAGCGCCTCCTTGGCGATGTCGCCGCGCACCGGCAGGCTGCCATATTTCGCCAAGAGGGTTTGTCCTTCGAGCGAATAGGCGAAGTCCAAAAATTCCTTCACCACGGCGAGCTTCTTGGTGCCCTTGGTGACGACGAAATTGTCGCCGCCGGCGAAGGACGACCAGCCGCCATCCTTGCCCGGCAGGAAGGTGACGCCGTAGTCGACATTGGGATACTGGGTGTTTAGCGCGCCGATGGCGAAGGCGCCGGACGGCGAAATGCCGATATTGCCGGCGGCGAAGGCGGCAAAGAAATTGGCGCCAGTGTCGGTCTGCGCGCCCGACGGCACCAGGTCCTTCTTGACCATCGAGCGGTAGAGGTCGATGGCGCCGCGCAGCTGCGGGCTGTCCAGTGTCGCCTTGGAGCCGTCCTCGGTCAGGATGTCGCCGCCAGAGGCCCAGACCAGCGGCGTGAAGGTGAAGATGTTGCAGCCGCCGCAATTGCCGGAGAAATAGAAGCCCTTGATGTCGCCGCCGAGCGCGTTGACCTTCTCGGCGTCGGCCTCGATCTCGGCCCAGTTGGTCGGCCCCTTCTCGGGGTCGAGGCCTGCCTGCTTGAACAGCTTCTTGTTCCAGATCAGCACCGAACTATCGGCCGAGAACGGCAGGCCGTAGATGCGGCCCTTATAGGTGCCGGTCTTCACATGCGCCGGCGACAGGCTGGCGAAATAGGGCAGCGACTTCGCCCAGTCGGTGATGTCCTCGAGCTGGCCGGCGGCCGAGAAGGATGGCGTGTAGATCAGGTCCAGCGAGAGCGCGTCGGGCGCTGTGCCGCCAGCGGCGGCCGCACCGTATTTCGGGATGATCTCGGCATTTGGGATGATGTCGAGCTTGATCTGGTTCTCATGGCTCTTGTTGAAGGCATCGACGATGCGCGGCATGAAGTTGGAGCCGTCGGCGCGCACCCAGATGTTGGCGGTGTCGGCGGCGAAAGCGGGCAGCGCAAAGATGCTCGCGGCGAGCGCGAGCCCGGCAATCATGGTCTTCATGGTTCTCCTCCTCATTGGTTCTCCTCCCAGTTCGGCCGCGCTTGCAGCGCTGGCCCGTTAGCCGCCCGGCGGACGGCCGCATGACTGACGCGCCACCAGCCGGCACGGCAGTTTCCGTATGCCCGGCGTGGCCGGTTGGCCGCCGACGAGCGAAAGCAGAGCGAGCCCGGCCTCGCGCCCGAGCGCAGCCAGGTTCATGTCGACCGAGGTCAGCGGCGGGCGCGTCGCCTCGGCCACGATCTCCCAATTGTCGAAGCCGATGACGCCGACATCCTCGGGCACCCGGATGCCGCGCTCGCGGAGCGCATCGATGACGCCGCGCGCGATCTGGTCGTTGCCGCAGAAGACGGCGTCGGGTCGCTCGCCCGCCTTGCCGTCGAACAGTTTCGCCACCGCCTCATGCCCCCAGCCCTCCGACCAGGCGCCGAGCAGCGGCTCGGCAACCGGCAGGCCGTGCTCGATAAGGACATCGCGGTATGCCTGCGCCCGCGCGTGCACCACGGCGAAGCTCGCCGGCCCGCTGACATGGGCGATGCGCCGGCGACCGAGCCGACAAAAATGCTCGACCGCCAGCCGGGCGCCGCCGGCATCGTCGGAGACGAAGGCGACCGAGCCGGGATCGGGCTGGGTGAAGGCATAGATGACGGGAATGCGCAGGTTGGAGAGGTCGATCGGCAGATGGCGGTCGATGCGCTTGCCGGTGGCGATGATGCCGTCAACGCGCTTGTCGAGCATGGCCTCGACATGCAGCTGGCCAAGCCGCGGATCGTCCTCGACATTGCACAGGAACACCGAGACGCCGGCATCGACCAGCGCGTCGGACACGCCGGCCATCAACGGCAGCGAGAAGCGGCCGTAAGTATCGTTGGTGAGCAGCCCGACGGTGAAGGAGCGCTTGCGCAACAGGCTCTGCGCCAGGCTGTTCGGGCGGAAGCCGAGTCGCTGCGCCGTCTCGCGGATGCGCTCGCGCGTCTCCGCGGTCATCCGCCCCTGCCCGTTCAGCGCTTTTGACGCCGTCGCCACGCTGACGCCGGCGGCCGACGCCACCTCACGCAGGGTGACCGGGGCGGAAGCTGGCGCTGGCGAGGCGTCGGAGGACATGTGTCGAGGCGCATCCTAAAGGTGGGAAAAGGTTTTCTCTTATCGTCCTGCGCGGTGTTGACTGGTGAGGTCAATGCGCTTCGGGCAATTTGGGAAAAGGTTTTCTCAGAGGGAGACTAGGGGAAGGTGCCGGGGTTGGCAAGGGGATAACTTTGGTTATTTGGCGCGCCTGAGATCTCTTAGTGCCGTCATCGATGACCGCTTCGCGCCAAAGCTAGATCGGAAATCCTTGTAGGGAGGCCAGCGAATTGCAGATCAGCACGAGCTTGCCCTTGACGCCTCCCTGACCGAGCAACTCCTGGGCGCGACGAGCCTCGATCAATGGCATCCGCTCGGCCACCATCGGCTTGATCTTCCCATCACGAAGCAGCTCGAGTAGGGCGCCGAGATCTTCGCGGAACCAAGCGAGCTTCCACCGTTTCAAGTATTGTATGCTATAGGGGAGTATGCGCCGTCGGCCTGGTGACACGAAAGCGCGGACCGCGTACCACGCCGGTCGCAATATTCCGCGAAGACGATAACGCAAGCCCCCTGCCAGTTGGCCCTTCTGCAGAAATGAAGTGAAGCCATAGGCTATGACGCGGCCACCAGGCCTCAGAGTCCGAAACGAACGCCAGACATTGGCTTCGCCGACCCCGTCGAAGACGACATCCACGCCGTCGTTTGTCAGGCGATGGATCTCTTTGACGAAGTCGGCCCGCTGGTAGTCGATCGGCGTGGCCCCGAGATCGGATACGATCTGATGAGTTGCAAGAGATGCAGTCCCATACATCTCCAGACCTGCCAGGCGGCCGAGTTGCAGCAGAGCCGTCCCCACTCCGCCGGCCGCGCCATGAATAAGGACCCGTTGTCCCGGTGAGGCATGCCCAAAGCGATGCATCATCTGATAGGCCGTAACGTAGTTCAGCACGAGGCTAACTGCCTCTGCGGGATCAACACCAGTTGGAACCGGAGTGAGTTCACCTTCCGGCAGGCAGATGAACTGGGCGTAGCCACCATGAATGGGCAACGCCGCAACCATTTTGCCAACCATCGTATCGGACGCGCCCTCTCCGGCCTCATCCACGATGCCTACGATGTCCCATCCTGGCGTGAATGGCAGGGTCGTCTTTTCCGGATGAATCCCCTCTCGCATTAGTAGCTCTGCGAAGGAGACGCCGGCGGCGATTGTTTGCACCCGCAGTTCACCCGATGCCGGATGGGGCGCGTCTTCCTCCACAATCTCCAGAACTTCAGGTCCGCCATAGTGACGAACAACGATGCGCAGAGACTTCATAGCAGGCTCGGTCCAGATTGGACTCCTCCATCGAGGCAACCTCAGATGAAAAGATAGCGCGCGCTGGTATGAAGCGACTTGCTCCAGATCAACCCGCGAGAAATCGGTCGCCCGAGTGCGTCTCCAATCCGATTTGCAGTAGCGCGCCGCCCCGCAGCAGCGCCGGTGACGGATGGAATTTCAGGAGACACCATGTAGTGTACGGCCGCCACTCGATCTTGAACTCACGTCTGGTCGCAGCGGGTCAAAAGCAGCCCATCGCGGTTTGCTCCTCTGACCGCCAGCCATACGCAATCAGCGGTCCCGCCCCACCATTCCACCCGGAGATCGAGCGCACGCTGGTATGACGCGGCCCTGCCCGGCCGCGCCTATTTCTTGGCGCCGCCGAGACCGGTCCTGGTCATTTCGCCCCAGCCCTGGTCGCCGCGCAGGAATTGCCACCAGCCCTTCACGCGCCAGAAATTGTTGAGCTGGCGGTAGCCGAAATTCTCGATCACGGCGACGGCCGAGATGCGGCGATGAGTTGCCCGTTCCGGCGGCCGGCTCAAGCGGCGACCCGTTGCCGACATCAGCGCGGACAAGTGCCAGTTGCGGGGTCTTCAGGAAGGAAGAAGCTTCGCCGCTCGCAAGCGGTGAGTTCGCGAGGGACGGTGCGCCGGGCGAAGTCAATGAGGTCCTTGGGTGTCTGGAAGACGCGAACGATGCGGACACCTTTTTCGCCGGCAACAATTGCAACGTGGGTGCCGTCGGAACTGAAAGCTGCGCGTGTAAAGCCCAGTAGAACGGTTGCTTCGTCGTGGCTGTCAAGGACGGCAATCTGGCGCCCCGATTGCGTCGCCCATAGCCGGACCGTGCGATCTTTCGAGGACGCGGTCACGACATACAAACCGCTGGGACTGAACTGGGCGCTGTCCACCGCGCCGCTGTGGCCCCTTAGAACGGCCCTTTCCAACCCGCCAGCGACGCTCCAGATCCGGACGGTTCCATCGCGCGAGCCGGTCAGCAGCGACTGACCGTCGGGGCTGAAGGCGACGACCGCTACCGCGCCGGTGTGTCCCTCCAGCGTCCTGACGTTTGCTCCGTCCGTGGTCGACCAGATTCGGGCCGTGTGGTCGAGTGAGCCCGTGGCGACGAGTTGACCGTCCGGGCTGAAGGCCGCTGCCGTGATGCGATCCTGATGCCCCGCAAGAGCCCTGAGCTCGGCTCCGCCCGTCGTCAGGAGGTGGCCCGCATTGTCTTCCCTGGCCGAGAGGATCAGATTTCCGTCAGGACTAAGAATGGCCTGCGGCAGATTGCTGCTTGTATTGATGACCGCCAGCTCGGTGCCGTTCGCCGCGTCCCACAGCTGCGCGGTGCCATTCATCGATGCGGAAACCAGCGATTTGCGGTCGCGACCAAACTGGATCTGGATCAGTCCGCCATGCGCTTGGAACCGGGCGGTCTCCTGTCCCGTGGCCACATCCCAAATTCGGACCTGGCCGCCAAGGGAGGCCGTCGCGGCGCGCCTTCCATCGGGACTGAACGTCGCGTTCTGAACGATCTCCTGTGTATCGAGCCGGATTGTCTCGCGCCCGCTTACAACATCCCACAGGTGCGCCGCGCTGTCGCCGCCGCCGGTCAGCAGATGGACATTGTCGGGACTGAAGACCGCGAAAGTCGGCCGGTATTCATGCGAGAGCGCGGTCGTCAGGGCGCCGTCGACATCCCACAGCCGAGCGGTGCCATCGTGTGAAGCAGTGAGAAGAATGTTGCTGTCAACCGGGCTGAATTCCAGATGCTCGACCAAAGAGTCATGACCGGCGATCGTCGTCACCAACGAGACGCGTTCAGCGTCCCAGATGCGGATCGGCCCATTGATCGAGGCGGTCGCCAGGAAGCGGTCGTCCGGGGTGAAAGCACCGTTCATCTCCACATCGCGTTCATCTGTGTCGATGTCTGGCTTCAACCCCGAAACCTCCTGGCCGAGCACATCATCCAGCGTTCCCAACGCTCCATCCCAAATCCGGGCAGTGCCATCGAGGGATACCGTGGCGATTCGCCGACCCCCGTGACTGAAAATCACGCCGTTCAATTGCGTGTCGCTCTTGCTGCCGGCCAACTTTGCGATCTCCGTTCCTTTCGACAAATCGAAAAGGCTGGAGGTGTCGCGGTGTGAATGCCAACCCCACGGGCCGGCCAGCATCCGGCTTCCGTCCGGGCTGAACGCCAGGCTGTAGGGCCAGGAGGTCACTCGGATTGACTGCGTCAGCGCGCCGTCTGAGGAATTCCAGATCGAAACAAAATGCTTGCCCGCCGTCGCGAAGCTGCGGCCATCTGGACTGAAAGCAGCACGCGTATATGCGTCGCTCCTTACACCCAGCACTTTCTTTCCGGTCCGAGCATCCCAGAGCGTTGCATCGCTGTTCTCCCCCGCTGTCAGCACCCGGGTGCCATCCGGGCTGAAGATTGCCGTCGGATAATTGCCTACCGGCCGCAGGATGAAGAGCTGTTCTCCCGAGACGGCGTCCCAGAGGCGTGCAGTGCCGTCCCTCGCGGCCGTCAGGATGCGGCTCCCGTCCGGGCTGAATTCAGCCCTCTCCACGACCTCCTCATGACCTTTCAGAACTTCAGTTTCGGCACCGCTGGAGATGTCCCAGACGCCTGCGGTTTTGTCGTAGGATGCGGTGACGATGCGATCGCCGGTCGGATTGAATGCCGCATACGTCACGCCGGCGCCATGCCGGAAGATTTTGATCTGTTGGTGCGCCAGCAGAGCCTTGTAGAGGGCTGCCTCCGCCTCGAAGAGATATGGCCGCTCGGATTGGTCTTTCGAGGGCAGTGCTTCAAGCCCCAACAGGATCGCAGCCTCGGTGTTGCCTGCCGCGGTGGACTGCTCCGAAAGGAACGAGAGCGAAAGAGACTGATTGCGCAGCGCCTGGTCTCGTTGCCACCTTGCCTCCTCCTGCGCCCTGAAGGCGACCAGTGCACCTGCGCCCGCCATGAGAGCGAGCATTATCGCCACGATCGCGGCGTTGCGTGTACGTCGGGCAAGCCGGTTTGCCGCGGCAGCCGCGAGGTTCCGGCGCTCGGCTTCGCGCTCCAGGCGCTCGCGTTTTGCCTCTTCGGCGGCCGCGATCAGCGCCAGCTCTGCGTGCCGGTCCTTCTCCTCTTTCTGCCGACAGGCACGCAAGGACTCCTCGATGTATTCCAGGACGTAATCGTCGACCTCCTCCCGTCTTGACAGCATCAACTCTTCGCCCTCCGCCAGACGTTTGCCGGACGGAAGCAGAAGCTCTCTATTCCTGTTCTCCAGGTGCCACCGGTGGGCGTCAGACCTCAGGCGTTCGCGCGTCTCGAGGAAATTGCGGTTTGCATTCACAATGTCACCGGCGCGCGGCCAGCGCCTCAACAGTGCTTCATGTGCAACGCGGACCAGGACATGTCCTGCGGCGTCCTCATCGCTGACGAGGAGCCGAGCGTCGATCAGGGCCCTGACGAGGGCCGATCGCGCGGGAGTGCCTGCAACTTCGGTGAACATGGCCGGACGTGCCGTGACCGTTTCATCGCCCGGACTTGCCGTGATGAGGGCGCGCAGCACCGCGGGTAAGGCCTCCTGGATCCCGGGCGCGAGCAAGTCCACGACTTCATCGGCGCGGCGCGCGATTGCGCCTTCGAGCCCGCCGAGTGCGCGATAGTGCGCAAAGGTGAGAACGCGGCGCTCGCGGCCGGCCTCGTACAACGCGTCGAGCACAAACTCGAGAAGCGGCAATGATCCGGGATCGGCAGCTGCTGCCTCCTGCAGCACATCATCGAGCCGCCCCAACTCGGCACTCTCCTCGAAGCGGAGCCCGGCAACGCGCGCCGGTTCGCGGATGATCTGGGCGATCTCTGGGCCAGTCGGCGGCAGGAGTTCGTAGCTGGCGAGGCCGTCCTTGAGCACCGAGAAACCCGGGACCTCACCGCAGCGATGAAAAAAGTCCGAACGGATCGCCGCGATCACCCAGACCAGTCCGCTCGCGGCCAGCACAGCCATGAGCCGCACAAGGGCCTCGCGCGTCGCCGGCTGCTTCTCCGTCGTGAATAGCTCCTCCAGCTGATCGATGGCGACAAGCAATCTGATCTGCGAGCGGGCCGACCCGGCGGCCTTGCCAAGCGCCTTTCGGACCATCGCCAGCGCCCGATCCGGCGCGCTCCTGCAAAGCAGAGCCAACTCCGCGGCCGTTACTTCGCAGGACAGTTCCGGCAAAGCAGCCTCGCCAAGCAGTGCCCCAGCCAGCACAGCGAATGCATCCGGTCCTTCAGAGAGGCGGATCAGGCAGCGGCGCCACAAGGATATGCCCGCCACGGCTCCAGGCCGGATCAATGACGGCAGCAGACCAGCGCGCAGGAGGGAAGACTTGCCGCAACCGCTCATTCCGTAGATGAGCAGGAATGCCGTACCGCCTGCTGCTTGCTGCTCCAGTCTTGTAGTGCAGGCAGCAATCGCTCGCGCTCGACCGAAGAAGAGGTCGGCATCTTCGAATTCGAAGGCATCGAGACCGCGAAATGGCGACCTGACCGGCTCTTCCGAAGCAAGGGGTACGCGGTAGATGCGCAAGGCGCGCGCGACGTTCTTCAGCTTGTGCTCGCCGAGATCGACGAATTCCAGCGAGAGTCGGTCTTGAGCCTGGGCGTGGACCGCGTCGGTGACGCAAATCCCGCCCGGCCGTGACAATTTTTGCAGTTGAGCGGCGACCTCGACGGCCTCACCCGCGAGGTGGTCGCCCTCGGCGACGACATAACCCAGGTGAACGCCGATGCGGAAGTGCAGGCGCTTTGTCTCGGGAACTTCGCAGTTCCGCCTATCGACGTCACGCTGGATCTCGCTCGCACACCGCATCGCCTCGACTGGGCCGGTAAACTCGGCGACCACGCTCTCTTTGGCGTTCCAGAACACGCGACCCGCATGTTGAGCCAGCAGCCGGTCGATGATCTGCCTGTACGCCCGGAAAGTTGCAGCAGAGATTCCCGCATCCTTGCCTGTCGGCCGGCCGTCAGCGGCTGCTTCGGCGGCCAGGATAGCGGCCATTCTCGGTCCGGCATTTGAGGGAAGCACCAGCCTGTAACCGCGCCTCGGCACTGTCTGCACGACGGCCTGCCGATTGTCGTTGAGCGCGGCACGGATCTCGTGAATGCATTGCACCAGGCTGTCATCGGTCACGGCTATCCCGTTCCAGACCGCCTTCATCAGGTCGTCCTTGGTGATGACGCGGTCAGCGTTCTCCAGAAGGTGACGAAGCACCGCGAAGGTCTGGTGGCGAAGTGCGATTGTCCTGTTGGACTTGTCGCGCAAGGTCTCGCTGCTCAGATCGGCGGTAACGCCGTTGAGTACGAACGTCGTGGGCGGCGAGCTATACAAGCCGATTCCCTCAAGCACGAAGCCGCAGTCCAATTCTTCGATCTTAGCATGGTTTCGCGCTGCGAAGAGTCACCACCATCCAGTCCGGCGGGGAGCGCAGATTTCGGCGAATGATCGGAAGCCGTTCGTGACCCGGGAGACGCCGCGGACCGACAATTGCATTGTCAGCGGGAGGGCTCGTCATGGACTACTTGGTTCCGATTGCTCGACGTGCGGGTGCAAGACCGGTGCTATGGCTCGCCGGCGTCTGCCTGCTCACACTGTTGTTCGCGGCGACGCCCCGGGCTCACTCGACCGACCGTCCAGCACGCGATCTGGCCGAAGTCGATCTGCAATTGATCCTTGCCGTCGATGTCTCGCCCTCGATGAGCAACGTTGAGCAGAAGGTGCAGCGCGACGGCTACGTCGCTGCCTTCCGCCACGCGGACATCGCCAGGGCAATCGGGTCGGGAGAGCGGGGTAGAATCGCAGTGCTTTATCTGGAGTGGGCCGGGCCACGCCAACAAACAGTCGTTTTGCCGTGGACAATCGTCAAAGGCAGCGAGGACGCTCTGAATTTGGCGGACGAACTCGCGGCGCTGCCGTTGACTGAAGGCCGAGGAACGTCAATTTCCGGCGCATTGTCGGCCGCAAATGCTCTGTTCGCGAAAAGTGGCCTGCGCAGCCCGCGCAGGGTCATTGATGTCTCCGGCGACGGACCCAACAATGCCGGAGCAATCCTTGGCCCCATCCGGCAGGTCCTTCTCGCGGAAGGCGTGACGATCAACGGGCTGCCAGTCGCCTTGCCCCGAGCTGGCGGGGTCGGCGGGTTTGCAATGTACGACCGTTCCTACCTACAATCCTATTTCGAGCGCTGCGTCATTGGCGGACCAGACGCATTTACAATCGGCGTCACCGAGGCCGCAACGTTCGCCACCGCAGTCCGTCAAAAGCTGGTGCGCGAAATCTCAATGAGCACGGGTCAGGTAATCTACGCCGACTACACCGCGCGTTCAGACCGCACGGTCGATTGCAACGTGATCGCTCAGTTGCCGGGCCGGTAACGATAGGGGTGACCGCGATGTCGCCGACCTTCGCGCCTAGCAAATCGGCAACTGTTTTGCGCCATGACCGGAGATTGCATGGCTAGCATGTGCCTCATCATGCCCGCAGCTTGTCGAGCAAGGCCTTGGCCTCTTTCAGATCGAGCGTGTCGAAGCCCTCGGTGAACCAGCCGTAGGTCGGCGCGAGCAGGTCATGCGCCTCCGCGCGCTTGCCCTGTGCGGCCAAAAGGCGCGCAAGCGATGTGGCGGCGCGGAGCTCCCATGATTTGGCACCTTGCTCACGAGACCGTTCGATCGCTTGGCGGAACGAGATTTCAGCCTCGTGCCAATCGCTTGGTTCCGCGGCAGCGCATATGGCACCTCGGAGCCGCAGCAATTCGGCATCGCACCACTGCTCGCGGGTCCGGTTCACCTGGTCGAGAGCCCGATCGATCAGGCGCACGCCGTCCGATGAGCGATTGACACTCCCGAGCACCTCCCCGAGGAATCCCATCGTGTACGCCTGCGTCACTTGCGTTCCGACGGCCTGCATCAGAGCCAGGCTATCCTCAATTTGGGCGATCGCTCGCTCCTTATGGCCCTGCTTCGCCGAGAGCCATCCCTTCTGCTGGGCGGCCATGGCAACCCAGAAGGGATACGCCTGCTCGGTCGCGAACGTGAGCGCACGGTCGATCTGCTCCGCGGCTTCGGCCACCTCGCGTCGGAATAGTCGTAGCCACGCAGCCCATACCAGCACGTAAGCGCGGCTGAAGGGGTGCGCCAATCGCTCGGCCAAGATAAGGGCGTCTTCCATCCGGGCCAGCGCCTGGTCGGGGTAGCCAAGGTGCCAAAGCACGGCTGACCCACGACATAAGCAAATCGGTCCGGGATCCTGGCCGTAGAGGGCGAGATGAGCTCGGTGTCGCTGTGGGCGATACGCTTCGGAGGCCAGATCTAGATGTTTCCGTGCCTCCCTGAAGTCGCCGCGCCAAGAAAAGCTGACCCCCCGAGCATAATGGGCTTCGACCATCCACACGGGATCGCTACTCTGCAGGGCAAGGTCGAGAAGCCGTCCGCTCAGCTCGTGCGCCGACGTGAGTTCGGCGCGCGTGGCCGAGTAGATGGCCAGGCCGAGCAGAACCGGGAAGACATCCGCATCTTCTGGCATCACCTCGCAAAGGCGGCGCGCCCGAGAATAAACCGGCTCGACTTCGGCATTTGCGTAGCCATTCTTGGCAGTGAGCACGCGGCCCAGCACCGTTAGCGCTGCGAGCTCGCGCCGCTGGCGCTCCGGGCCCGCAGGGAGCGTTTCGATTAAGTTCAGCGCTTTCTGCAGATGGCTCTGGGCCTCATCGTTGGCCGAACGGTCGTTGGCGCTCTCTCCCGCGCGCTGCCAATAGCTGATGGCCTGAAGAGAGAGGCCTGCAGCCGTATAGTGCTGAGCCACGATCTCGGGCTCGTGTTCGACGACCTCACGGAAATGCTGCTCGAGCGCGCGGGCGATCCGGGTGTGCAGCTCCTGGCGGCGACTGCGCAGCAAGGTGGCATAAGCGGCATCTCCCACCAATGCGTGCTTGAAGATGCAAGTCGCGTGCGGCGGCCGACCGCGCGCGATCACGAGTTCGGCGCTGATTAGTTGGTCGAGGGCGCCCTGCAGTTCCCGTTCCTCGCGCTGCGCGACCGCCGCTAGCAGCTCATAAGAGAATTCGCGGCCGATGGCGGCGCCAATCTGCGCGACCTCCCGCGCTGGCGTCATTAGCCGATCGAGCCGCGCCACCAGAGAATCCTGCAGGGTTGCAGGGATCGCCAACGGTGGCAGCGGGCCCGAGAGCGCGTAGCGGTCGCCTTCGTCGGTCAGCACGTCAGATTCAATTACCGCCTTGGTCACCTCCTCGAGGAATAGGGGCACGCCGTCTGTCTTGGCCACCATCTGCTCGAGCAACTCGCCCGGCAGCGCCTTGCCCCCGGTCAACCGCTCCACCAGGGCGACGCCCTGCCGGCGGCTTAAGCGGTTCAGCGTGAGCGAGGTGACCTGTGGGTGGCCGATCCAATGCGGCACGAACTCGGGGCGGAAACTGAAGATCGCCAATACTGCAAGGCGGGGGATCTGGGGGACCAATCGGTCGAGAAGCTCTAGCGAAGTTGGATCAATCCAGTGGATATCCTCGAAAACCATCAGCACGGGCTGGCGGGCCGCCAAGCCAATAAGCTGCCGGGCCAGAGCCTCCAGGGTCAGATCCTTCTGGCGCTGAGGGCTGAGGTTCAGGGGTGGGTAGCGGCTGCCTACCGGGAGCGAAAGAAACGCCGACAACAAGGGGGCGACGTCCCGGACCTTGTCTGTGGACCGCGCCAGGAGGCGCTCCAGCTTGTCGAGTTTTGCGCTCGGCGAATCGTCTGGATGGAAGCCAGCCGCGCGGGTGAGCTGGACAATCGACGGGCGAAGGGCGCTATTTGCGTGGAACGGCGAGCACTGGCAGCGGATGCGGATGTGCGGCCGGTCCCGCACGCGCTCGCGGAGCGCCTGAATCAGGTGCGACTTGCCGATGCCGGGCTCCCCGGAGAGCAGGACCATCTGCCCCTCGCCGGACGCGGCCTTGCTCCACAGCTCCGCGAGCAGAGCAAGCTCGTGCTCGCGCCCAACTGTGGGGGCGAGGCCGCTCGTCGCGCGCGCTTCGAACCGAGTCTCGGCCGTACTCTCGCGAAGCACGCACCACGCGCGGACCGGGGCGTCGAACCCTTTCAGCTCGTGCAGGCCCAGGTCGGCGAACTCGAACAGCCCGCCGAGCAGTCGGCGCGTCGCGAGCGGGATCACGATCTGGCCGGGCGCCGCCAATGCTTGCAGCCGCGCCGCTAGGTTCGGCGACTCGCCGACCACCGCTTCCTCCTGCGCCGCTCCCTCGCCGATGAGATCGCCCACCACCACCAGCCCCGTTGCGATGCCGACACGTACCGCAAGCGCCCCTTGCGCCGGGGTCGCGAGCCTTGCGATCGAATCAATGACCGCCAGCCCCGCCCGCACGGCTCGCTCTGCGTCCTCCTCATGCGCCTTTGGATAGCCGAAATACACCAGCACGCCGTCGCCCATGTATTTCGCCACAAACCCGCCAAAGCGACGCACGGCGTCGGCAACGCACTTCTGATAGGCCGCAATCACTTCGCGCAAATCCTCAGGGTCCATTCGCGCGGAGAGTGCTGTCGAGCCGACGAGGTCCGAGAACATCACGGTGACCTGCCGGCGCTCAGCGATGTCCTTCGCGGCATTGTCGATTGCCAGAGGCGCATCGGATAACAGCTGCGTTTGTGCGCTTGCTTGAGCGCGCAGGGCTGCGATGGCGTCGAGCAGCTTACGACGATGCCCGACAAATCCGACGCCAAGGTCCTTCAAGTCCTCGGCCGTCAACCTCGGCAGGATCGTGTCGTCGATCTTATTCTCGCGGAAGGCGGCCTCATACTGTTCGAGGCCATGCCTCCGCAGCCAACCTCCGACGTCCATGGCAGCGCCCCTGGCTTGCCTGCCCACGCATGATCCACCAGGGGAGACATCCTGTCTAGGACCGGGTTCTGAATGACCGGTTTGGGTCAAAGCAGGACATCATGCCGTCTGAGCCGGGCCACAGCGATGAGCAGCCCCAACCTGCCATTCCAACCCTTCGCGCTTTCTGCTTGAATACCCCCAACATTGCACGGAGTACCGCCGCCATCCCCACCGATCCCTTCGCTCCTCTCCGCCAGCGCTTCCTCGCCCGCTGCGCCGATCAGCTCGCCGAGCTGAAGGCCGCGCGTGAGGCTCCCCTGCCCGGCAACGATCCGCTGATCAGGCTCGCCCACTCGCTCGCAGGTGCGGCCGGCACGTTCGGGTTTCCGCAGATCAGCGCGCGGGCGTCGGCGCTGGAGACGCTGCTGGTCGAGCAAGCGGATGGCGGCGCCATTGGCGCGGCGCTCGATGCGCTCATCGCGGAGATCGAGCGCGCGCTGCAATGACGCGGCTGGCCGGGCGCCGGCCGGCGATGCTCATTTCTTCGTGCCGCCGTGCCTACTTCTTCGCGCCGCCGAGGCCGGTCCGGGTCATCTCGCCCCAGCCCTGGTCGCCGCGCAAAAACTGCCACCAGCCCTTCACGCGCCAGAAATTGTTGAGCTGGCGGTAGCCGAAATTTTCGATCACGGCGACCGCCGTCAGAATGGCGAGGTCCCTGGCGCGGGGAAAGCGCTGCAGCTCGGCCTCCTCGAGCACCAGCGAGCAGACGCTGACGCAGACGCCATAGGTGAAGATCAGCGAGGTGAAGGCCAGCAGATATTCGCCCGACAGGATGCCGAGCAGCCAGAAGGCCGGGATAAGGATATAGCCCAGCACCTCGGCCACCGGCCCGAGCACGTCGACGATCAGAATGTGGCCGAAGCCGAGGAAGCCGACGCGGCCATAGCGCGGGTTGAAGAGCATCGAGCGATAGCGGAAGAAGCATTCGAGCGCGCCGCGCTGCCAGCGCGTGCGCTGCCTGGCCAGCACGCTCAGCGTCTCCGGCGCCTCGGTCCAGCACACCGGCTCGGGAACGAACTGGATGCGGTATTTGCGCTTGGTATCGCGCATGTGGCGGTGCAGCTTGATGACGAGGTCGAGGTCCTCGCCCATCGAGCCCTGTGTGAAGCCGCCGACCGCCACCACTTCCGCGCGGCGGAACATGCCGAAGGCGCCGGAGACCAGCATCAGCGTGTTGATGCGGCTCCAGGCAAGCCTGGCCATCAGGAAGGCGCGCAGATATTCGACCACCTGCAACAGCGGCAGCAGGCGCCACGGCAAGCGCACCTCGCGCACCCTGCCCGCCTCGATCGTCGAGCCATTGGCGATGCGGATGGTGCCGCCGACGGCGATGGTGCGCTCGGGGTCGTCGATGAAGGGTTGCGCGGCGCGCATCAGCGCATCGGGCTCGAGGATGGAATCGCCGTCGATGACGCAGAACAGCGGCGCGCGGCAGACATTGATGCCGGCATTCTGGGCATCGGCCTTGCCGCCATTCTCCTTGTCGACCACGAACAGCCGCTCGGTCATCGGCGAGGAATAGAGGCCGCGGATCGGCATGTGCGCCAGCGCCTCCTCATAGGGCCGGTGGAACTTCACCAGCTTGAAGGCCTCGATGAGGCGCTGCAGGGTCTGGTCCTTCGAGCCGTCATTGATGACGATGACCTCGAAGTTCGGATATTCGAGCGCCAGCATCGAATGGACGCTCTCGACGACGTTCACTTCCTCATTATAGGCCGGCACCAGGAGCGCGATCGGCGGCGCGACGTCGCCATAGCGGTGCCACAGCAGTGCCGAGCGCGCCACCGGCGGGCGCATCGACAGCGCGTAGGCGGCGACGATGAGCTGCAGGAGATAGATCGCCGTCTGCGCCAGCCCGGCCCCGATAATGAACCAGGACAGGATGGTGGCGGTCAGAATGACCCCGTGGCCCCAGTCGGCGATCATGTGGCAGGCCCCTCGGCTAGGATGAGCGAAGCGGTGCGCTGGCTGCGCGAGACGTCGCTGGCAGCCATCTCGCGCAGCATCTTTTCGCCGGGCTGGCCAAAGGAGCGCAGCGCGTTGGCTGCGGCATAGCGCACGGTCCACACCTCATCGTCCATCAGCCCGGCCAGCGGCGCGGCGAGCGCAGAAAGTCCGAGCCGGCCGGCGGCGTCGGCGGCGTCGGCGCGCACGTCCAGGTCGTCGTTTGCCATCGCCCGGGCCAGGATCGCTGGCGCGTCGGCGTGCCCGGTCAGGCCGAGCGCGCGCAGCGCGGCGGCGGCGACCTCGGGCGAGGAATCGCCTGCGGCGTGGGCGAAGAAATCGGCGAAGCGGAAGCCGCCGCTGCGAGCCAGCGCGTCGATCGCGGCGGCCCGGATGAAGGGCACGGCGTCGGCGCGCGCGGCATGATCCTTGAGCTCCTCGAAGCGCGCCGGCGGGAAGCGCCTGAACAGCTCGATCAGGCGGCGCGAGCGCTGTGCCGCGACGCCGATCTTGCGCAGCGTGATGCCGAGCGGCGGCAGGCTGCCGAGATCGCAGAGCGCGATCGCGGCGGCAATCCTGACCTCGCGCGAGCGGTCGCGGTCGAGCGCCGAAAGCAGGCTGGCAATGGCGTTTTCCGATCGCAGCGCCGCCAGCATCTCGGCGGCATGGATGCGCTGGGCGCCATTGCCTCGTTCCAGCTGCCTGCCGACCAGGGCCGGCACGCCGCATTCGTTGAAGGCGGCAAGCACGTCGTCATGCTCCTCGCCGCGCAGCAGCGACAGGAACTCGAAGCCGGCATTCATCGCCACGCCCGCCGGCACGGAAAGGATGGCCGCCTTCAGGGCGTCGCGGTCGCGGTTTTCGGTGAAGGCGATCAGCGCCGTCAGAAGCTGGCGCCGCTGGTCGGCGTTGGCCGCGCCCCGGCGCTCCTGCAGCACGCGGCGCGCGATCAAAAGCAGCATGATCGCCAGCGACAAGGCGCTGAGCAGAATGGACATGTCCCAGACCAGCCACATGATCAGAACCGCGCGGTCAGACCGAGCCCGAATATGGTCCGGTCGAAGGTCGGGCGTTGCTCATGCGCGAGGCTGGCGCGCAGCGTCAGCGGGTCGCTGACGTCCCAGGAAAGGCCGCCAAAGACGGTGCGCGTCGGCACCAGCGTGCCGTCGGAGATTTCGGGCGCGTCGGCGTAACCGCCGAACAGGTTGAAGTGCGGCGTCACGGCAAGGTCGGCGCGCAGCACATAGCCGTCGGCGCGCGTGCCGATATCGTCCTCGGCATGCACCCAGCGGGCGGACAGCCCAAGCCGGCCATCCAGGATGTAGCCTTGCACCCACGGCGAGATGCTGGTGACGCCGGCATTGGCGAAATCGTCGTAGCGGGCATCGATGTTGAGCGAGACCGGGCCGAATTCCTTCGCCGGCGCCACGATCTGCCAGGACGCTCCGGCGCCGATCGAATAGCGCGCCAGGAAATCGGCGTCAGGTGTCACAGCCGCCAGAGCATAGGCGGAAAAGACGGGTGAGAAAGCCTCGTCGATGCGGCCCTCGACCTGGACGTTGGTGTGGCCGTAGCGGGTCGCCACGCGGGTGCGGCCGGAAATAGTCGTTGCCGGCGACAGCCGATAGGCAAGGCCGGCCGAACTGTCGGTCCAGTCGCCCAGGCCGTTGCTGAGATCGCTGACCTCGGTGCCGATATCGAGCCGCCATTTGCGCGGCGGCGGCACGGCCAGCCTCTGCTCGATGTCGGCGGAGCCGGGCTCGATGGCAAGCGCCTGCTGGTAGGCTTCTCGCGCACCGGCGTCGTCGCCCTCGGCGCGGCGCACATCGCCGATCCCGACCAGTGCCTCGGCATTGCGCGGATCGGCAGCAAGCACGCGCTGGAAAGCCCCCTCGGCCCGCGTGTAATCCCTTTCGAGCAGGGCGATCCTGGCGTCGAGGTTCAGCGCCTCGACATTGTCCGGCGCCGTGGCCAGCACCGCATCAACCAGCGTGCGGGCGCGCGGCACGTCGCCCTGCCAGATCGCCAGCCGGACCTTGCCGAGGCGAGCGTCGAGCAGGCCGGGCCTGATGGTCAGCGCCTGGTCGAAGAACTGCCCGGCCTCGTCGAAGCGCTGGCCGGAGCCGAGGACAAGGCCAAGGGCGACCAGTATGTCGGTGTTCTTCGGGGCGACTCTGAGGGCGCGGCGATAGGCCTGCTCCGCCTCGGGCAGCTTGCCCGCCGCCCGCAATTTGCGGCCCTGCTCGATCAGCCCGGCGACGGGATCCGCCCGCCGCTGCGGCGCCTTCTTCGCGGCGGTCGCTGGAGCAGGCTTGACCTTGCTGCCGGCGGCGGCCTGCTTTGCCTTGCGGATGGTCTCGACCAGCGCAGCGGCGTCGGCATTGCCGGGCTCGGCGCCCGCGACCTTCTCGGCCAGCGGCAGCGCCGCATCCAGATTGCCGGAGCGGAACTCGACCTCGGCCAGGCCGAAGCTGGCATCCTGATAGGCCGGGGCAAGCGAGAGCGCTTTTGAAAACGCCTCGCGCGCGGCCGGCAGATCGTTGCGGCCGAGCTCGGCGAAGCCGAGCTGCACCAGCGCATCGGCATTGTCGGGCCTCAGCGCCAGCGCGCGCCTGAGCAGGTCCGCCGCCTCGTCGAAATGCTGGGCCTGCCTCGCCTTGACGCCGGATGCGTAGAGCTCGTCGACCGTCTGGGCCAATGAGACGCCGGAAGGCGCGGCGATTGCCAGGAACATGCATGCGGCAAGGGCGGCGCGCCGGCTTCGCTTCATCCGCGCCTCTTCCGCGCGATCAGGCGCGCAAGCCGCGCCAGCAGCTCTTCGGGGATGAACGGCTTCACCAGATAGTCGTCGGCGCCCTTTTCGAGCGCCGAGACGATATCCTTTTCGGCTTTGCGCGCGGTCAGCATGACGACCGGGGTTTCCGACAGGGCCGGGTTGCCCTTGATGCGCGCCAGCACCTCGATGCCGTCGGCCTTCGGCATCATCGCGTCGAGTACGATGATATCGGGCGCGTCCTGCTCCGCCTTGGCGAGGGCTTCGGCCCCGTCGACCGCCTTGATGACCTCGTATCCCTTCGCCCTCAGCCTGAATTCCATCAGCTCGAGCAGCAGCGGGTCGTCATCGCAGATCAGAATTCTTGCCTTCGCTCCGTCCACCTGTCCTGCTCCGGTTCCGTCGCCCCCCGGAGTGATCAATCCACGGACCGCCGTCCGCCAAATGTCGTCCACACCCATAGTTCCGCGCGGGCTCCGCCGCGGGCCCGCCAACAGCCGTGCGATCATAGATAAAGCCGATTCGCGACGGCCGCATTTCGATACAATCAGTAGATGAATATGAGGGCATGGTATAGGAGCCGTAAACGGCGCCGCACAGCTTCCGCGGCAGCTTCCCGCCTATGCCGACCGCGTGGGCATCCGAACCAGCCTGTCAGCGCGCGCGCAGCGCCAGCAGCTTGCTGACCTCGCCGGCAAGCGCCAGCGGGTCGAAGGGCTTGGCGATGACTCCAACCGCTCCCATGGCCAGATAGTGTTCGACCTGATGCGTCTGGGTGCGCGCCGTGATGAAAGCCACGGGTATCGATGCCGTGAGCGGTGAAGCGGCCAGCCGCTTCAGCGTTTCCGGCCCGTCCATGTCCGGCATCATCACGTCGAGCAGGATGAGGTTGGGCTGCCAATCGGCGGCGTCCGCCAACGCTTCGGCGCCCGAAGAGCAGGACCGCACCTCGAACCGGGGCTCGAGCTCCAGCGACATCTGCGCGATTTCGCGGATGTCGTCCTCGTCATCCACATAAAGGATCCTTGCCGACATCAACGTCACTCCCTTGCTTGCACGGTGGGTCCCGCGGCGTTGCGGGACGCAACCAACATGCGCCGGACCAGCCTGGCGACATCGATCTCCGACGCCCTGGTCTTGGTCATCATCGCCTGCACCCGGTCGCCGAGTTTCTCGTCCATCTCGGCCGCCGAGAACACGATGACTCGGGTCTCCTGCGGCAGATCGATGATGAGGTCCAGCCCCGATCCGTCGGGAAGCGCGATGTCCAGGATGACCAGGTCGAAGCGATGCTTCGCGATCGCCCGCCGGGCCTCCTGCAGCGTTTTCGCCGAGGCGATCAAGACGTCCGGGCCCAGCCCCGCCGACATCACGGCAAGCACGCCCTCGTCGTCCTCGACGTGGAGGATCCTCGGCCTCCGCTCGACCTTGCCGGCGACGATCTTGGCGAGAGCGGCGTGAAGGCGCTTCGCATCCACGGGCTTCTCCAGCCAGTCGACGATGCCAACGGCGGTGCCGTTCAGCGAGCGCTTGGCCTCATCGGCGACGGCGGAGATGACGATGACCGAAATGTCGGAATTGACCGGTGACGCCCTGATGTCGTGGAAGAGCTTGATGCCGGATTCCCCCGCAAGCTTGATGTCGAGCGTCAGCGCCACATAGTCGCGAGAGCGCAGGAGTGCCATGGCGGTGTCGATGTCGGGGGCGACGTCGCTGGAAAAGCCTTCCGCATCGAGGAGTGCCGCGATCACCGCCGCGACATCGCTCTCGTCCTCGCAGATGAGAACGCGCAGGCGGCCATCGCGCGGCCGCGACCGGCGCTCCGTCAAGACCGGCCTCTCCGGCTGCCTTTGCGCTTCGGCAAGGTCGACGTGGAACGAGGTTCCCTTGCCTTCCTCGGTTTCGAAGGAAACGGCACCGCCCAGCTTTTCCACGATGGTCTTGACGATGCTCAAGCCCAGGCCGGTACCGCCCTGTTTGCGGGTGCTCGACGCGTCCGCCTGCTCGAACTTGCCGAATATGCGGCTGCGGAATGCCTCGGGAATGCCGGCGCCCTGATCGATCACCGAGATGCGCAGCATGTCGCGATCGCGCCGCTCGAGTTTCACTGTCACAGTGCCGTCGGCGTCGGAGAACTTGATTGCATTCGACAGCAGGTTGGCCATCACCTGATGCAGGCGATCCTCGTCGATGTTGGCCTCGGCGCGCGGAGCATCGTCGACCAGGACGATGCGGATCCCGCCGTCGGCCCTATAGTTGGAACTGGCGGCAATGGCCTGTTCCAGCAGGGGGCGGACAGGCATCTGCCTGATCTTGAAGGCGATCACGCCCGATTCGATCTTCTCCATGTCGAGGATGTCGTTGATGAGAAGAACCAGCCTCTCGCTGTTGTTGTGGGCGATGTTGATGAGGTTGGCGGCTTTTGGCGGCAGTTCGCCCGCCACGCCGGCCGCGATCAGGCCGAGCGAACCGCGGATCGACGTCAGCGGGGTGCGCAATTCGTGGCTGACTGTCGAGATGAAATCGTTCTTGAGCTGGGCATTTCGTTTCTGGTCGGTGATGTCGCGATTGTAGGTTATGACGCCGGCGATCTTGCCGGCCTCGTCGCGGAACGGCGCCTTCAGCGTGTAGAGCCAGCCCTGCCTGCCGTCCGGGAAGACCGCCGGCTGGTCGATGCGCAGCGTCTGCCCGGCCTCCAGCGCACCCAACTCGTCCTGCCGGAAGCGCTCGGCCACCTCTTTGGGATAGAAATCGAAATCGGTCTTGCCGATCAATTGCTCGACCGAAGCGGCGCGCATCATCTCGGCGGTGGCGGGATTGGCGGCGATGAAGCGGCCCTCGTCATCCTTTATGTTCAGGCAATCCGGCAGCTCGCGAACCATGGCCCGGTAGATCATGTTGGACATGGCGAGTTCGCGCCGCCGCTCCTGCCGGTCGAGCAGCACGCTGATGATGATGGTGCTGAGGAAGCGGAACACGAGGGACGGGAACGTGCTCTGCTGCACCATGCCGGCTACGACCTGCGGGGGGATGATCAGGAGTGTGATCAGCCCGGCGAGCGCGACAGACACGCCGAGGCCGAAAACGTCGAAGATGGTGCGCGTCCGGGCCGTGACGATGTGGTACCAGGCAATGCCGACGATAGCGGTGATAAGGATGCCCACGATCCCGATGCTGACGCCCTGACCGCCAAGATGGATGCGATAGGCAATCGAACCGGCGGTGGCGATGACCATTGCCGGCCATCCGCCGAAGAACGCAGCGGCAGCAATAAAGGCGGCGCGCAGATCGACGATGAAGCCGCCGACGGAGAGCGCCGTCGCCATGGAAATGATCGCGCCCGCGCACATGACCACGCCGAGAACCAGCGACTGCCTCCGCCGCGAGAGACGCCCGGTGAAATCCGCCACAAGGTCCCAGGCGACCACGAGGATGGAGACCAGGGCAAGATTGGCGAGGAGTGAGTGCCAGATCTCGGGCATGACTTCCGGCTCCTTTTTTCCGATAGATACCGGCAAAACCTATCCGAGGTCTAAAGAGCCCACGCAGCGGCCTGAGCGGTAATGGGACACGCCGGAAGGCCGGAATGGCGACGAGGGACGTCAGGCCGACGCGATCATCGCCCAGCGAACGGGATATGTCGACGATCTCCGATCGCGGATGGCTTCAGGCCAGATGGCGGAAGGTCGACGGTGGCTGCGCCACCCAGGCCTCGATCTGCTGCGTGACGAAGGAAGCCGCCTGGTGATGGATAAAATGGCCGGCGCCAGGCAGCGCCACCACCGAACAGACGTTGTCGACCTCGCGGAACGTGCCGTCGAAGGCACCGGCCGGAACATAGGGATCGTCGGTTCCGAAGATCGCCAAAGTCGGCGCCCTGACCAAAGGCAAATGACCGATATCCGGCACCCTGCCCAGCGGAACATTGGCCCTATAGTAACCCAGCATCGCCTCCGTATCGGATTGTCGAAGCGACGCCACGAGCGCCTGCCTGTCGTCCTCGTCGGCAACCCAGCTGGCAAGCTCCTCCGGCGTGGGCAGGGCGGCCGCGCCGGCTTCCTGGAAGCGGCGCACGTAACCGAAATATCCGGAGTTGGCTGGATCGGCTATGGCCCGAAGATAGTTGCGCGGATGGGGAGTGGAGAGAGTTACGAGGTGGCGCACCGCCGACGGCACACGCATGGCCAGCCACCAGGCGATGGTTCCACCCCAGTCGTGCCCGACGATCGAAGCCTGGGCGAGTTGTTCTGCCACGAGGATAGACAGCACGTCCTGGACGAGGTTCGGCAGCAGCGCGTAATGGGCATGTCCTCTCGGCTTGTCGCTTAGCCCAAATCCGCGCAGATCCGGCGCCAGGACCCTGAAGTTGCCGCATAAAGCTTCGATCTGACGGCGCCAGCCAAGACCATGGTCGGGGAACCCGTGTAGAAAAACGATCGGCGGGCCAGAGCCCGCCGCCATGTAGTGCAACCTAACGTTCCCGTTCGATGCGAACCTGGACTCGAAAGCCGTAACCGAAGCCACCCTGACCGGCCGCTGCGATCACATCTTGACTTCGAGGCGCAGGAACGGCCCCTGGAATACCTGATTCTCGTGGTCCGCATTCACAAGCAGGTTGTGCCACGCCTCGATCTTGTAGCCTGCGGTGAAGGTCGTGTTCGGTATCGGCGTCCAGCTCAAGCCGGCCGACGCATCGAGGTTCGTGACCGTTTCGCTTGAGCTCTCCCTGAACAGCGTTGCGGAAGCATGCATATCAGGATTTGTTTGCGTGACACTGCCGCCAACACGGTTGGTGCGGCGACCCCACATAACGGCGCCCGAAACGCTACCCGTCAGACCCCAGTTTTCGCCGACCGGGTAGTAAGCCTCGGCACCAACCCGCGGGCCGATACCCCAGTATTCGGACGATCCAATCTTGTCGGCGGAAATGCCCTTGTCGGCAGGATTGTCAGGCGTGAACGTCTCAGAGAAGTCGAATACCTTTTCGTCCGCATGCACGAGCCGCAGGCCGCCGAAGAAGCGGATATCGGCCTGCTGTGCCTTGACGTGCTTGCCGACGTCGAAATCGAAAGCCTGGAAGGCGTAGCCGTCGCCGTAACGAGCGCTAATGGTACCGTCTGGATCGGTGACAGGCCCCTCGCCAAGAAGGACCGACCGGTGCTTGCCGACATGAAAGGTGCCGGAAAGACGCCAGTCCAGCTCCGGGGAAATCTGCTTGGTCAACGCGACTGACCCGGAGATGTCGCCGTTGCTGTTGCCCAGCTTGTCGCTGCTGAGCTTGTCGTCCTTGTGGACATTGTTCCAGAAATAGGCGCCTTCGAACGACATCTTGATGCGCGCATCGATGACCGCCTGGTCCGATGGTTGCGCCTCGGTGGCATGAGCCGTGGCCATGCCTATAGTTGTCGCGGAAGCAGCCGATGCCGCCACCGTCGCTAATAGTTTACCCGGTACTTGAGCCCGCATGCTTATCCCCACCCAGATTCTCGCCGGCGTCAATATTGCAGAGACTCGGATAACAGCCTATTGCCGAGAGGATGCTCTGGCACTTTGCTGCGCCAGTGTCACCTCTTTGCCACAGTGACAAAAAACACAATGAGTAGAGAGGGTTAGCGTCGGGCGACAGCCAAAAAGGGGGCTTTGTGGACAATCCAGCGCATATCGAAGGCTTTCTGAACAATCTCGCCTACTCCCTCTTTGCCCAGAGTGGCCAGACCACCCCCGAGCCCCGTGAGATCGGCAATCTCGCTGTCTTCGACCATCCAGACGCGGTCGACAGGATCGCCAAGGCCCCTACCCTGTTTCGCAAGAACTTCTCGCTGATCTCCGCACTCGGCTTCAGCCGCTTCAACACCAATGACGAGGAGTGGGCGACAAGGCGCTCGATCACGCAGGACAGTTACCTCACGGCGGCGAAACCCGCCCAAGTGCAAAGCGTGTCCGATATCTTCGCCTCGTGCTTCGCCGAGTGCGAAACGTCCCTGGCCGGTATCCAGGAAGCGCTGTTCGCTGGCGCTCTGACCATCTTCTACCAGGCGTTCAGACTTGTGGCTGAGCCCCGGCCCACGGCGGTATTGCTTGACCGGACGCGCGACGTGCTGCGGCGTCTGCAATATTTTTCCTGGGTCACGCCCACCGACGCCGAGCGCAGCCGCGTCATCAGTGACGCCCACGCGGTCATAGCCGACTTCGGAGCGCAACTGATGGCGGACCCACAATCGGCGGCGGAAATGGGCCGCTTTTCCGAGAAATCAGGCGCGATCGACAGCTTTTCGCCAATCGAAGAGTTCGTGATGAACCTGTTCGCGGGCGTTGAAACGACCGTGACGACCGTGTTGTGGGTGATCGACAGGCTCGGCGCCAACCAAAAGGTGCAGGAGCGTATCCACGACGAGATCGCCGGCGCCAAGGCTGACACGCCGTTCACCGACTGCTTCATCAACGAAACTATGCGGTATTTTCCGCCAATTCCGTTCCTGACGCGCGAGGTGAGCGCCGACACGGTCATCGACGGGGTGGCGCTGCAGGCCGGACAACTCATCATGCTGTCCATCGTCGGCGTACACCAGCATCGCGAGTTCTGGGAAAATCCCAGGACCTTCGATGCCAGCCGCAAGGAGTTCATCGACAATAGTTTCGACCGTCGCGCCTTCATCCCCTTCCTGACCGGACCGCGCATGTGCGGCGGCGCACGTCTCGCCCGACTCGAGGTCGAGCAAGCGGTTCGCGCGGTGGTGCGGCAGTTCGTATTCGCCCGCACCGACGACATTATCCGCTTCGACTATGCGCTGGCGTTGCGCCCGGCGAGCGGCATGGCGGTCACGGTGTCAAGGCGCTGACAAGGGCCGGTCCGTTTCGCCAGGCATGTCGCGCCAAAGGTCCCGGATCAGGCTTCCGAATTGCCTTGCGATGATCGTCTTCATGACCGCATCATGCTGATAGCGCCCGCTTGCCTCGACGGCGGCCTTGTCCAGATCGCGGGTCGGAAACAATTTTCGCATCGTTGCTCGCACATTCTCGTACGGACTGGCGACAAAATCCTCATAGGCGACATCGACTACCCTCATGGGATCAATGGTCGAGAGGTAGTTCCGCCACATGACCTCACAGTCGGCGATATGACGTACCGTATCGATGACCGCCTTCTGGCTTATCGTCTTCAACTTCGGGATTCCTGGCAGCGTATCTCCGCCATCGAACGGTTGCCCGGTATAGAGCATCGAAAGCAGGCTGACGGTCTGATCGACCTTGTTCCGGCGGGACAGGAACACATAAAATGAACTGGTATCGTCCTGGCCGATCGAGCGACGGGCGAAGTTCAAATTGCCTGCGAACAACTTTGCCGCGAACACGCCATTGACCGCGCGTCTTGCCAGAAGTTGCCGTCCGTATGACGCTGCGGCGTGATCGAGTGCCGGGATGTCGATGGCTTCGTGGCCAGTCCAGCGGCGCATGAGCGGCACCGCAAACTGCCACTGGAAGTACTCGGTCGGCAGACCGAGCCCGAAATGCCTCAGTACCTGGCAGTAGGAATGGCCGGCCGTTCGCGGCGTCGTGCAGATCAGGATCTTGATCGGTTTGCCGTCTGGTCCAGCTTGATCGAAAGCAGCCGACAGTAGCTTGCTGTATGCTTCCTCGAAGTGCATTTCCGATCCCCACAAAGGCAGCGCCAGTTCAGACTGCGGACAGGAAACCCAGGATCGAGAAGGCCTGATCAAGCGTCATCAGCGAGGGCGAGCTGCTCGCATCAATATTGTCGACGACACAAATATCGGGCCGGACGCGACACGTCCGATCCAAGGCGCTCCTGTCGATGAATTCGCTCTTTCGCCCATACATCAGCAAGATCCGCGCATCGAGCTTGGCCACCATGGGAAACAGGTCGTATGCCCGTCCGGTCATTGCCGCGAAATTCTCGGTCGCGGCCGGATCATAGGCGAGCCGAACGCCTTCGGTGCCGCCGGCGATGCGGTTCTCGATGTATCGGTTTAGAACCTCTTCCTCGACGGAGCCGATCTCGGCGCTTGCGGCACGCAGATAGTCCCTCGCCGCGGCGCGCGTCTCGAAGGTCAGCTTGCTTTCCCGGATGACCGCGTCTCTCAGGGCGTCGACCTTCGGCCCGCCGATCATGGGAACATCATTGAGGACTATCCGATCGACACGGCCGCGGTTTGCGTGGAGGAACAGGGTCAGGATCAGCCCGCCCCACGATGTACCGATGAAATGGTTCTCCTTGCCGGCAAACTGACCGAGCGCGCGCAAGCACCTGGAATAGAGATCGATGTCGTAACCCGCACCAAGATACACGCTGCGCCCGCGTCCGAGCAGATCGGGGCAGATCACCAGATAGCCGTTGCGGCAAAGGAAGGCCGCGAGATAATCGAAATCGGCACCGTTCCCGGTAAAACCGTGGAGGCAATAGACGGTCCCGCGAGACTGGCCTGCCGGCTGCCAAATGCGCACGAACATCGACGCATAACGGTCGCCGAGGCGGATCAGAATCTCCTGGGTGAGCCCCGCGCCGAGTGCGACCTGGTCCATCATGCGTCCCGCTTGCGCACGGCGCGTTTCATGGCGCCACGAGCGTCGATGAAGTCGCGCTTCCAGTAGACCGACTTGTCGAGGTTGAGCAGTTTCGCCTCCTTGATCAGCGGCAGGATGTACGCGGACGAGCGCGTGGCCATAACGGTTGCGGCAATTGCGCTGCCGCCAGGATCGGGATTGAGCGGGCCATTGTTCGCGACCCATGTTTCGGCGATCTCGCGGCTGGTCACGACCCAGCCGACATAAGCGACGATCGCGTCGTCAATGGCACCGATAAGATGCGATTGCTGCTCGATCTGGTAGCGCAACGACTTCACCATCTGGCCAAATTCGTAGCCGTCGAAGGGCGGGTGGTGCGCAATGAAGTTGCAGACCAGACCAAGCGAGAACGGATTGAAAGGAACGCGGGTGAAAAGAAGCTGGCTCATGCTGTGGTCGGGTCGCCTCGGTGGTGGCGGAGATTAGGATGAAGGAATGCGATGAGGATAGGGGGAAGATACGCGCCTGCTGTGATTTGTCGGCAACAGGACAGCCCGCGCGTCCTATGGTGCGACCCCTAGCCTGTGGAGAACACAATGAGAAAACTCATCGTCACCGAATTCATCAGCATCGACGGCGTCGCCGAACACGAGAAACTGGCGAACGTGACGTGGACCGACGAGATGCAGGCCTTCAAGGAGGATGAGCTGGCCGACAGCGGCGCCATGCTTCTGGGGCGCGTGACCTACGACATCTTTGCCGGCCATTGGCCGAAGGAGAAAGGCGACTTCGCCGAGCGTTTCAACGCGCTGCCCAAATTCGTCGCCTCGACGACCTTGCAGGCGGTCGATTGGCACCCGGCCGAACTGCTCGAAGGCCCCATGCCCGACGCGGTGAACCGGCTGAAGCAAGGGACCGGCGGCAACATCTATGTGCATGGCAGCATCAATCTCGCCCGGCAGCTGCTTGGCCTTGGCCTTGTCGATATTCTCAGGCTGCTCGTCTATCCGGCAGCCGCGGGCCAGGGCGAACGGCCTTTTCCTGCGGAGAAGCCGACCGCGCTTGAGCTTGTCTCGGCCGTGCCGTTCAGCAATGGCGTGGTGGCGATGGAGTACGGGGCAGCCGTGAAGGCTTAGAAGGCCTGCGATCGGGGGCTAGGCGCCCCCGATCACGAGATTTGCGCACAGTTCGTCAAATGAGGAAGACGCTGGCGTCCGGATGCGGCTGATTGTTCATCGCGTCGAAGGCGTTGGCGATATCGTTGATCCCCGGTTGACCGGTCAGGCCGAAGTTGGAAGTCGGGGCGCCGGTGTCGTTGAGGACGTCCCGCACTGCGCCAGTTACCTCGCCCGGCTGGAGCGTGTGATCGTGGTTCACGTCAATCAGATTGAGAACAGAAATGATGGCCGGGTTCGAACTGGTCGCCGCGGAGAAACTGAAATTGAGCTCCGGTTTACCGCCTGGGCCGTCGGGCACGGCAGTGACGGCAGCGGAGAGAAACGCCGCCGCCGACGAGCGTTCGAGGTGATTGATGCCGCCACCCTTGGCTCCCAACGCATCCGCGATCGAAGGCGTTCCGGGGATCTTCGACAAGTTCTGGAAACCGAAGATGGTTTCAAAGGACGTGTTGGAGTTCCAGCCCGCATGGAACTCGCCCAACTCCTGGTTCAAGATATCGATGTGGTTCTTCCAGAAGCCCGGCGTCAGGCCCTGACCCGCCGGGGGCAGGAAGTTGGTGAAATCGTTGCCGGTGTCGGTGCCGCCGCTGCCGGGGTTGTCGACCGTCTGCACGAGGATGCCGGTCTGCTGGGAGCCGGTCGGCACCACTTCGTAGATGCTCTTGCCGACATCCGCCAGTGTCAGACCGCCGATGGACCAGGCGCCGCCGGCTCCCGTCGTCGTTGAAAGATCGCCGGCGTCGAAACTGTGGTCGCCGTTGATGTCGATGTAAATTGTCACAGGATCGTGCGACCATGGAATATCGTCCGCCGTCTTGCCATTGCCGGTCAGGTCCTCGTACTTCGTGCCTGAGACCGAGAAGAACTTGAAGTTGGCGAAGTCGAGATTGTCCTGGTCGGTGCCGGAGGTGCCTGTGATGGCGTAGCCGGCGTTGCCCAGCGTCTGCTCCGAGCCGTCTGGCAGGACCTCATAGACCTTGTCGCCGGCATAGCTGGCGTCGAGGCCGGTGAACTGCCAGAAGCCGTTGGCGTCCGTGGTCGTCTGCAGTTCGCCGGGGTCCAGCGTCTGGTTGTCGTTGGCGTCGATGAAGATGGTGACGTTGGCCCATGGCTTGTCGTCGAGCCCAACACCGTCCTTGCCGTCGTTGCCGTTGACGTCCTCATATTTGTGGCCGGAGATCTCGAACAGCTTGAAGTTGACGAAGTCCTGGTCGGTGAGGTCCTGGCCGGAGGTGAGGCTGTCCTGGTCGATCTGCACCGGGCTCAAATGCGTCCAGCCCGCCTTGTCCTCTTCCTTGATCAGGTAATCGCCGGGCAGCAGCCCGGTGAACTCATAGGCGCCGCTGGCGTCGGTGGTGGTCTGCGCCACCTGCTCGCCGGCATCGGCGATGTTGTCGTGATTGTCGTCCTTGTAGAGCGTGATCGTCCAGTTCTCGACCGGGGTCTGATCACCGGTCGTCGCCAGGTCGCCGTCGGCATCCTCGAGCTTATGGCCCGAGATCGAGCCGAGCTCGACATTGACGAAGTCCTGGTCGGTGAGGTCCTGGCCGGAGGTGAGGCTGTCCTGGTCGATCTGCACCGGGCTCAGATGCGTCCAGCCCGCCTGGTCCTCTTCCTTGATAATGTAGTCGCCAGGCAGCAGCCCGGTGAACTCATAGGCGCCGCTGGCGTCGGTGGTGGTCTGCGCCACCTGCTCGCCGGCATCGGCGATGTTGTCGTGATTGTCGTCCTTGTAGAGCGTGACCGTCCAGTTCTCGACCGGGGTCTGATCACCGGTCGTCGCCAGGTCGCCGTCGGCATCCTCGAGCTTATGGCCCGAGATCGAGCCGAGCTCGACATTGACGAAGTCCTGGTCGGTCAGGTCCTGGCCGGAGGTGAGGCTGTCCTGGTCGATCTGCACCGGGCTCAGATGCGTCCAGCCCGCCTTGTCCTCTTCCTTGATAATGTAGTCGCCAGGCAGCAGCCCGGTGAACTCATAGGCGCCGCTGGCGTCGGTGGTGGTCTGCGCCACCTGCTCGCCGGCGTCGGCGATGTTGTCGTGATTGTCGTCCTTGTAGAGCGTGATCGTCCAGTTCTCGACCGGGGTCTGATCACCGGTCGTCGCCAGGTCGCCGTCGGCATCCTCGAGCTTATGGCCCGAGATCGAGCCGAGCTCGACATTGACGAAGTCCTGGTCGGTCAGGTCCTGGCCGGAGGTGAGGCTGTCCTGGTCGATCTGCACCGGGCTCAGATGCGTCCAGCCAGCCTTGTCCTCTTCCTTGATAATGTAGTCGCCAGGCAGCAGCCCGGTGAACTCATAGGCGCCGCTGCCATCGGTAGTCGTCTGCGCCACCTGCTCGCCGGCATCGGCGATGTTGTCGTGATTGTCGTCCTTGTAGAGCGTGATCGTCCAGCCGCTCACCCCGGTCTCGTCGCCGGTTGTCGCCAGGCTGCCGTCGGCGTCGACATATTTGTGGCCCGAGATCGAGCCGAGCTGGGTGTTGATGAAGTCCTGGTTGGTCAGGTTCTGACCGGAGGTGACGCTGTTCTGGTTGATCTGCACCGGGCTCAGATGCGTCCAGCCCGCCTGGTCCTGTTCCTTGATCAGGTAATCGCCGGGCAGCAATCCGGTGAACTGGTAGGCGCCGCTGCCATCGGTAGTCGTCTGCGCCACCTGCTCGCCGGCATCGGCGATGTTGTCGTGATTGTCGTCCTTGTAGAGCGTGATCGTCCAGCCGCTCACCCCGGTCTCGTCGCCGGTTGTCGCCAGGCTGCCGTCGGCGTCGACATATTTGTGGCCCGAGATCGAAGCCAACTGGAAATTGCCGAAGTCGTTGTTGTGGCTGTCCGCGCCGGCCACGACGGTGACACTGTATTCTCCTTGCGCGTTGTTCGGCGCATCCTGCGACCATCCCGCCTGCTGCACCTCGCGGACTGTGTAGGTGCCGGGCGTGACGGTGAATTTGTAATAGCCGTTCGCGTCGGTGAAGGTGAATGGCTCGCCCGACTCCCATTGGTTGTCGTTGTTTACATCCAGATAGATCTTCCAACCGGCGAGAGCCGGTTCCCCGGCCTCCCAGACGTGGTCGGCGTTCAGGTCGTTGAATTTGTGTCCATCGATCACCTGGCCGAGCTGGCGGTTCCATTCCTCGAAACCGGACTCAGCCGCCCAGGTGCTCGGCGTCGATTCCGTGGAACCTTGAAAAGTGCCGGGCTGGTAGCCGAAGCCGGAATAGAGATAGATGAAGGGCTTGCTCGGGTCGAAATTGGCCACCGGGATCAGGAACGACATGTCGGTGGTGTTGCCGCTGCCCGGCTGGAGCTCGCCGTTCAGGCCGACGAACTTGTCGCCGCCGGCATCCAGATCGTAGATCTTCGTGGCGGTCGGGAAAGCGCCGGTGCCCTAATCGGGGGTTGCTCCGGGCGCGTAGTTGCTCAAATTGCCGGCAGTGGCCTGCCAGATCTGGAGCGTATCCAGGGAAAGGTTCTGGACATTGCCAGAGTTCGATTCGTTGATGTCGAGGTCAAACCGATAATAGCCGACACCGTTCACGTATTGAATCGGAATGTCGGCGATGTTCAATGAATGAACATACTGACTGCCACCCTTTTGGGTATCGTCGAGCACTTTAACATTGGCGTCGGTATTATACCCCTGCTCCGTGCCGTTGTTCTGAATGCGGACGAAGGGATCAAGCAGACCCGTTCCGGCGCCGGTGGCGACATCCGAGGAAGAAAAGATCGCGCCGTTGATCGTCGCAGAGGTTTTGAAAGTCAGATCGACCATGGTCGCAGCGTCGGTGAAATTTACCGCCGTGACCCGGCCGCTCGACGGATCTGTCGTCGTCAGCGTGAAGGCCTGATTCGCCGCGTCACTGTTGACGTACCATGAGGTTTTGATCGTGCCGTTGACGACGCCATCGAGATCGCCGACGCCACCATCGGTGACGGTCCAGGGCGTGCCAGTGCCGTTGAGGTTGTATGTGAGCACGTCGTCGGCAGTGCCGAGGTTTCCGTCAGCGCCGGCGCTGCGGTGTGCGACCAAAAACGACAGCGAGCCGCCGTCCTCTACGTCGGTCGCCGTGATCCCGACGGTTTCGCCGGGGGCGTAATCCAGATCCGCCTGGTCGAGGGAGACGGCGAGCGGCGGAAGGGGATTGGAGGAAGAGCTTTCAGTCGTGGTGGATGTGGTGAGCGGATCGCCTGTCAGATTGTCGGTGATATCGCCAGAGGCCATGACATTTCCCCTTCAATTCGAATGCGGTTGTGTTCCGTATCTGTCGTCCATTTTCCCGCCGGAGCGGGCTTACTGTCTGAAGGCTCGGGTGATCTGGTCCTGCAATGGCTTCACCAGGTAGGAGATCACCGAGCGGTCTTCGGTCTTGATGAAGGATTCCACCGGCATGCCGGGCACCAGCTTGACCTCGCCGAGCCGCGCGACCTGGTCGGCCGTCGTCCTGATGCGGACGGTGTAGTAACTGACGCCGGTGCGCTGATCGGTGGTGATGTCGGGCGAGGTCCGCTCGACCACGCCATCGATCTGCGGCGTCGTGCGGGTGTTGAATGCCGAAAAGCGCAGCGAGGCCGACTGGCCGACCCATAGCTTGTCGATGTCGCTCGGCACGATCTTGGCTTCTACGGCAAGGCTGTCATTGTCCGGCACGACCTCCATGATCGTCTGGCCGGGCGTGACCACGCCACCGATCGTGTAGGCGAGCGACTGCTGCACGATGCCGTCCTGCGGGGCGCGAATGTCGACACGCTTCAATTGATCCTCGGCGGCGACCTTGCGCTCCAGAAGCTCGCCCATCTTGCCGTCGATGTCGCGCAGGTCGCTGTTCACCTCGGTACTATGGTCGAGGTCGATCTGGATGATCTGCAGCTTGGTCTCCGCGATCTTCCCCTGCGCTTGCGCCTGCGCGGCTATGAGCTGGCCACGCTCACCATCGAGGCGCGTGGCATCGCGCTCGGTCGAGGTCAGGCGATCGAGCGAGATGAGCTTCTTGGCCCAGAGCGTGCGCACCGAAGCGAGCTCCTTTTGCACCAGTTGGATCTCCTTGCTCTTGGCATCGGCCTGTGCGACGTCGCCGGAAATCTCCTTCTCCAGTTGGGCAATGCGCTCCCCGAGCTGGCTCTTCTGGCCGGCGCGGGAGGTGCGCCGGGTCTCAAAGTGCAGCTTTTCGCCGGCCACCGCCTCGGCGACGTCAGGATCGGCGACGCGATCCAAAAGCTCACGCGGAAAGACGATGGAGTCGCTCCCCTGGCGCTCTGCGTCGAGCCTGGCCTTGCGCGCCGTGAGCTGGTCCAGCGCCTTGCTCACCACCGCGAGATTGGCGGCCGGAACGGTACGGTCGAGGCGCAGCAGAAGGTCGCCAGCCTTCACCTTGTCGCCATCGCGGGCATCGATCTCGGCAATGATGCCGCCGGTCGCGTGCTGCACGTTCTTGACATGGGAATCGACGACGAGCGTGCCGGGCGCGATGACCGCGCCCGCGATCTCGGTGACCGATGCCCAGCCGCCGACGCCACCGGCAAGCAGGAGCACGGCTCCAAGCCCTAGCCGTGTGTAGAAGCGGATCGACGCGTGGGAGGTGCCCGGCGCGGCCATGTCAGGTCCCTCCCCCGGTTCGGGTGGCGACAGCTACGGAGGCTGTTTCCGCAGCCGTCCGCGGCGGCGGGTTGCCTGACGGGACCGACCGCAGCATCGGGAAAATCTTGGCGAAAACCTCGTCCTTCGGTCCGAATTCGTGCACGCGCCCCAGGTTCATCGCCATGACGAAATCGACGGCGGCCAGCACGTTCGGACGATGGGCGACGATAATGACAATGCCGCCACGCTCGCGAACGCCGAGCATTGCGCGGATCAATGCCTGCTCGCCGTCCATGTCGAGATTGGAATTCGGCTCGTCGAGCACCACCAGGAACGGATCCCGGTAGAGCGCGCGGGCCAAGGCGATGCGCTGACGCTGCCCGGCCGAAAGAGCCTCGCCATGCTCGCCGATCTCGGTCTCGTAGCCCTGGCGGAAGCTGACGATCAGCCCATGCGCGCCGGCGGCCTTGGCCGCGGCGATGATCGCGTCCGCATCGGCGTCCGGTTCGAAGCGCGAGATGTTTTCTGCGACGGTGCCGGCGAACAGTTCCACATCCTGCGGCAGGTAGCCGATATGGCGGCCGCGTTCCTGCGAGGCCCATTGGTCGAGATCGGCGCCGTCGAGCTTGACGCGGCCGCTGACGGGGTTCCAGGCTCCCACGAGAGCCCGCACCAGGGTGGATTTTCCCGAACCGCTCGGGCCGATGATGCCGAGCCCATGGCCGGCTTCCATGGCGAAGCTGGCGTCCTGGACCAGCAGCCGCTGCACGCCCGGGGCCGCGATGTGGGCATTTTGCATCACTACGCTGGCGGCCGGCGCCGGCAGCGGCATCGGTTCGGCCTCGGCGGGCATCGCCGCCAGGATTTTGGTCAACCGCTGCCAGCCCTGGCGCGCGCTTGCGAAACCTTTCCAGTTGGCGATCGCGAGATCGACCGGCGCCAGCGCGCGGCCGCTGAGGATGGAAGCGGCGATGATGACGCCCGCCGTCGCCTCCTGTTCGATCACAAGCCAGGCGCCGATGCCGAGCATCGACGACTGAAGCAGCATGCGCAGCACTTTCGATACCGCGCCGAAGCTGCCGGCAACGTCGCTGACTTTGCGCTGGTCGGCTATGAATTCGAGATTGGCATCTTGCCAGCGCGACGCCAGCCCGCCAGCCATGCCCATGGCGGCGACCACTTCAGCATTGCGCGTGCCGGCAGTGATAAGCCCGCCGCGCCGGTTCCCGCTCAAGGTGGCGGCCGATACCGGTTGTCGCGTCAGCCGCTCGGCAAGCAGGGTCAGCACGACCAGCACCATCGCCCCGAGTAGCGCCGTCACGCCAAGCACCCAGTGGAACATGAAGATGATGACCAGGTAGATCGGCATCCATGGCAGGTCGAAAAGCGCCGTCGGACCCATGCCGGACAGGAAGCCGCGCACGCTGTCGAGATCGCGCATCGGCTGCAGGCTGTCGCCTTCGCGCCCGGCCTTCAGCGGCAGTCTCAGCATCGAGGTATAGACGCGATGGCCGAGCGCCTCGTCGAGGGCACCGCCGATCCGCACCAGAACCCGCGCCCGCACGAAATCGAGAAAGCCCTGTCCGCAATAGAGGATGACGAGCAGGATCGTGATGCCGACGAGTGTCGGCAGGCTGCGGCTTGGCAGCACGCGATCATAGACCTCGAGCATGTAGAGCGAGCCTGCAAGCATCAGCACGTTGAGCATGCCGCTGAAGAGCCCGACGGCGAGGAAGGCCGAGCGGCAGCTGGCGAGTGCCTCGGCGAGCTCCGAGCGAGCGGAGCCGGCCCGCCTATTGCCAACCGGTCTCGACGCCGACGGCTTGCCGCCTGGCACGATCCGGCGGGGCGTGTCGGCTATGGCGTTCCGCATCGTCTGAAGCGCGTCAGCGCGGGCGCGAAATATGGCCAGTATGCCGAAACCCGCCAGCGCCAAGGCGAGGAGCATCGGCCCTATTGATACATGCCGGCCGGGGCCAAAGAGAAAGTATCCGACAACGCATGCGACCAGCGTCAGGCCAAAAAGCCTCACGTTCGCCTGCGCCGAACCAAATCTCGCTTTGCCGATCCACCGGAGCGGCGCTCTACTGAACCCCACGGCCACGACTCGCCTTTCACATCCCCGGGCGCGTCAGTTGCCGCCGTTGGCATGATGGCCGCGCAAGGCTGCCCAAACACCATGCCAAGGGGCGCTGAGATCAGCGCCTACTCCGTAAAGGGAGGATTTGCATAGCGTCGAGCAAGCCGCACCAACTGCTCTGGCCGGCGAGTGGCGGCTCTCGACGGCTTACTGCTCAAGGATGACGGCGACGGCGGCGAAAATGCCGCAATGCGATTCCTACCCTAGTAGCGCCGTTACTCGTTGTTGCCGGTCGGGAGGCTTTTCACGCTACTCTTATATTAGCACATTATTAACTCTACCGGTGCGTGCGTCAACGGGCATTTCTGTAAAGAATTGGTGACAAGACCGAAGCCTGTGCGCGAAATGCGGCCAGCCAGCATAAAGAATACTTGACGTTATTCTTAGGTCCACCCTTATGGGAGACCTATGCGCTGCGCCATCAGACTTCAGGCGTCGGACCTAGGTCGCCCTCCCATCCGTCTAAAGGGAGGCAACCGCGAGGGTCTCTCAGACCACCTTCTTCTTGCTCCGCCTGCCGCCATGCGCGTTCACCGCCTTCTCGACGGCGCGCTTCAATTCGTCCTTGATCTCAACCGTCTCGGCCATCAGCGCCTCGATCTTGAGGAAATCGAGCACGCGGTACTTCGACACGTTCGGGCGGATCAGTATGTCGGGGGGGCACTGCCGCAACTTGTTGGCGATGATCGACTGCATCATCAGCTGCGTGGCGCCGTACATCAGGTCGACGGTGGTCGGGTGCCGGCGCTCGGCCTCGCTCGGCGCGCCGACAACATCGATGGCGATGATGATGTCGGCATCCTTTTCGATGAGGTCGAAGGGCACGGGGTTGTAGATGCCGCCGTCGATCAGCACGCGGCCGTCGCGCGTAACCGGGCGGAACACGGCGGGGATGGCCGCCGAGGCGGCCAATGCCGAGTGCAGGTCGCCATCCTCGAAGACGGCGAGCTTGTGGCCGAAATAGTCGGTCGCCGTCACTTTCAGCGGGATCTTCAACTCCGCGAAGGTTTCCGGGATGGCGTCGGGCAGGAAGGATTTCAGGATGCGCTCGACATTGAACTGGCTGACGCGGATGCCGTTCTGCATGGCCTCGGCGATGGTTCCCGGTCTTGCCCGCCACATGCGCGAGGCCACCTCGGCGCGGCTGCCGAGGATCGTACGGGCATAGGCGTGGATCTCCGCCCCGGTCATGCCAGAGGCCATGCCGGCGCCCATGATGGCGCCTATGGAGGAGCCGGCGATCGCCACCGGCCTGATGCCGAGCTCGTCCAGCGCCTCGATGGCGTGGATGTGCGCGAGACCCCGCGCACCGCCGCCGCCGAAGGCAACGCCGAAGGTGGGACCGCCGCTAGCCATTGCTTGCCATCTTCCCGCCCCTTGGCCTCATCCCTTGCTTCCCAGCGGTGGACCGACGACCATTATGGCGGGATCGGGCGACAAAAGCTTCCTCGCCGCCGCCTTGACGTCGGCGATCGTCACCGCGTTGATGAGGGCCGCGCGGCGCTGCAGATAGTCGATGCCGAGATTGTCGAGCTGCAGTTCCAGCAGCGTCGCGGCGATGGAGCCGGACGAGTCCAGATTGTTGATGGCATAGGCACCGATCATGTATTTCTTGGCCGCCTCGAGTTCAGCTTCGGTCGGGCCCTGCTCCGCCAATTCCTTCACCACCTTGCGCACCAGAGCGAGCGTCTCGGCGGCGCGGTCCGAGCGCGTCGCGGTGGTGATGACCAATGCGTTGGAATGTTGGTGGTCGATCAGGTTGGAATCGACGCCATAGGCAAGGCCGCGCTTTTCGCGCACCTCGTCGTAGAGGCGCGAGGTGAAGGTGCCGCCCCCGAGGATATCGTTCATCAGCACCGCGGCGAAGAAATCCGGCGCGCTGCGCTTCACGCCGGGATAGGCCAGCTGCAGCGAGGTCTGCGGCAGATCGTAATCGACCTCGAGCTGCTGTCCCAGCTTCGGCTGGGTGTCGGCGATCGGGCTGAGCGCCTGTTTCTCCGGCAGGTCGCCAAACAGTTGGTCGAGCTTCCGCTTCAGGGTCGCCGCGTCGATGTCGCCGACCACGGCGACATGCAGGCCGTCGCGGGCGAAACTTGCCTTGTGGAAAGCGCCGAGGTCCTGCGGCGTGATCGCGGCGATGCTCTGCCTGGTGCCTTCGTCTGGCCTCGAATAGGGGTGCTCGCCATAGATCGCGCTTAGCCATTTGCGCTGGGCGATCGCGTTGGGGTCGCGCTCGTTGGCGATGATGCCCGACAACACCTGGGCGCGCACGCGGTCGAGCGGCGTCTGATCGAAACGCGGCTTGTTGACGGCAAGCGTCAAAAGGTCGAAGGCGGCGTCCTTCTCTTCCGACAGCATGCGCATCGAGCCATAGGTGCCGTCGCGCTGCGCGTCGAAGCTCATCTCGGCGCCGGCATCGTCGAGCTTGACCTGGAAGGCGTCGCTGTCGAGGTCGCCGGCGCCCTCGTCGAACAGGCCGCTCATCAGATTGGCCAGTCCCTCCTTGCCGACCGGATCCTGCGCGGCACCACCGTCGAAGACGAAGCGGATGGCGACGATCGGCACCGTATGATCCTCGACCAGCCAGGCGGTGATGCCTTTTTCAGATTTCACCTCCTGGATGTTCATTGCGGCACGGGCGGCAAGCGCCGGCAGGACGAGGAACAGAGCGGAGAGAAGAAGCATGGCGAGGGTGCGCAGGGCCTTTCCTTCTCCCCTTGTGGGAGAAGGTGGATCGGCGCGTAGCGCCGAGACGGTTGAGGGGTGTTGGACGGAGCGCCGTTGTTGCCAAGCTGGAACACCCCTCATCCGACCGAGCTTCGCTCGGCCACCTTCTCCCACAAGGGGAGAAGGGAAGAATGCGCGGCGCATCGAAACCAGGCTCATCATCAATTCCCCGCCTGTTGCTGCGGCAGAAGATAGCCCGTCGTCGAATGGTCGAGCACGAGATAACGGGCGGCGACCGTCTTGACCTCATCAGCAGTGACCTTGCGGATGCGGTCCGGCCATTCCTGGACGTCGCGCGCATTGCCGCCGGTGGCCAGCGTCGCGCCGTACATGTTGGCCATGTCGTCCTGCTTGTCGCGGGCGAAGATCATCGAGCGGACATAGCGCTGCTTGGCCTTTTCCAGCTCGTCATCGGTGACGCCGTCCCTGGCGATGCGGGCGACCTCGGCGTCGACCGCCGCTTCGACATCGGCGAGCCTGGCATCGCCGCGCGGCGCGGCGAAGACGGTGAAGTTGGTGGCGTCGAGCATGGTGCCCTGGAAGAAGGCGCCGGCTTCCGCGGCAATGCCCTGCTTGACCACGAGCTGCTGGTAGAGCCGGCTGCGGTTGCCGCCGCCGAGGATCTCGGCCAGCAGGTCGAGCGCCTCGGCTTCGCCTGGCCGGGCCGTGTGATAGGACGGTACCACCCATTGCGTCGAGAAGCTCGGCACCGAAACGCGCGCGTCGGTAAGCGTCACCGTGCGTTTGGTGTTCTGCTCGGGCTCGACCGGGCGGATGCGCGGCGGCAGGTCGGGCCCGCGCGCCACCTTGCCGTAGGTCTTCTCGGCCAGCGCCTTCACCGTGTCCGGCTCGACATCGCCAGCCACCACCAGCACGGCGTTGTTCGGCCGGTAATACTTGTCATAGAAGGCGATCGCGTCGGTGCGGTTCAGCTGTTCCATCTCCTGCATCCAGCCGATGACCGGGATGCGGTAGGGCTGGTTCTGCCAGAGTGTGGCGTCGACCTCCTCGTCCAGCACCGCCTGCGGTTCGTTGTCGATGCGCGAGCGGCGCTCCTCCAGGATCACGTCCCGTTCGGTCTTGATGACGTCGTCGGTAAGGATGAGATTGCGCATTCGGTCGGCCTCGAAAGCCATCATCTCGCCCAGCGCCGAGGGCGCCACCGTCTCGTGGAAGGCGGTGTAGTCGTAGGAGGTGAAGGCGTTGTTGGAGCCGCCGATCTCCGAGACGGCGCGATCGAACTCGCCGGCGGCGTGGTTGCTCGTCGCCTTGAACATCAGGTGCTCGAAGAAATGCGCGATGCCGGATTTGCCCGCCGGCTCGTCGGCGCTGCCGATCTTGTACCACACCATATGGGTGACGATCGGCGCGCGATGATCGGGGATGACCACCACCTCCATGCCGTTGTCGAGCAGGAAATCCGTGACCTTGCCGTCATCGCCGGCGAGTGCGGGGGCGGCAAACGCCAGCGCGGAGGTGAGCAGCGCCGCGCGCAGCCGTCTGGTGCTCGATGTCATCAAATGCTCCGGTTCCGGTTGCGCGACGATAGGCAAGGTTGATAGGCGAGGCAAAGTGAATTGTTCGTCATTTTCGAGGCGGTGTTCGGTTCCTCGCCCCCGCGGAGCGGGGGAGAGGAAGCCAATCGCGACGCCCTCACCCGACCTCGATGAACCGGATCACCGTCTCGCCGTAACCGCGCTCGTCGACCACGGCGAACCCTTCCCCGGCTTCGAACGGCGCGGACGCCGCTTCCTCGACCACGCAGAGCGCGCCGGGCAGCAGCCAGCCGCCTTGCCTCGCGGAGCGCAACGCGCGCTCGCCCATGCCCTTGCCGTAAGGTGGGTCGGCGAAGATCAGGCCGAAGGCGGCAAGCGTGCCAGCCTCTCCCAGAGCGGTGGCGTCGCGCCGGAAAATCTTGGTGCGGCCGGTGAGCCCGAACGCCTCGACATTGCCGCGGATCAGGCCGCGTCCCTCGGCCGATTCCTCGATGAAGACGCCATAGGCAGCGCCGCGCGACAGCGCCTCAAGCCCGAGCGCGCCGGTGCCCGCGAAGAGGTCGAGCACGCGCGCGCCGTCGAGCTTGTCGGCGAAGCGGTGCGCCAGCACGTTGAACACCGCCTCGCGGGTGCGGTCGGTGGTCGGACGGATGGCATTGCTGCGTGGCGTCGCCAGCGGGCGCCCGCGAAACTCGCCACCGACGATCCTCATCTGGTGCGGGGACCCTTGGGGCCACCACGCGGCCTGTCACCACCAGGCCTGCCGCCGCCTTCCGGGCGGTCGCCTCGCGGCTTGCCGTACGGCTTGGCGCCGCCGGGCTTGCCATAAGCCGGCTTGAACGAGGCCTTGCGCGCCTTGGCATCGGCCGCCTTGGCCGCATCGGCCTCCGCCCTGCCCTTGCCGATCGGACGCGCGCCGGGCGCCATCCAGACATTGGCCTTGCGCTGGCCGGGCGGCTCGATCGGCCGCTGCTCTCGCTCGGATTTCTTGCCGCCGAAACCACCACGGGGTTTGTCGCCAAAACCGCCACGCGGCTTGTCGCCAAAGCCGCCGCGCTCGGGTTTCGGACCGCGCTCGCCGAACGCCCGGTCGGGCTTCGTCGACAGCTTGCCCAGCGCTTCGTCGCGGCTGCCCTCGCGGCGCTTGCGCGCCTTGATCAGGCCGCCCTCGCCGATCGGCCGGCGGTCGCCGTCGCGCGAGAATTTCGGCGGTTCGGCCTCCTCGCGGCGCGGCTCGGTGCGGCGCACCGGCCTGTTGGAGAAGGGTTTTGCAATCTCGGCGTCGAAATTGGCGCCGGATTCCTCGATCAGGCGCTCGCCGAGCTGCTCACGCAGCACGCGGCCCTTGATCTCCAGCACATGGCCCTCGGCCAAGTCCTCGAGCTGGAACGGCCCGTAGGAGATGCGGATCAGCCGCGTCACTTCGAGGCCGAGCGCGCCGAGGATGTTCTTGACCTCGCGGTTCTTGCCTTCGCGCAGGCCGATCGTCAGCCAGGCGTTGGTGCCCTGCTCGCGGTCGAGGCTGGCTTCGATCGCGCCATAGAAGACGCCGTCGACGGCGATGCCTTCGCGCAAGCCCGCGAGCGCGCTTTCCTCGACCTTGCCGTGGACGCGCACGCGGTAGCGCCTGAGCCAGCCGGTGGCCGGCAATTCGAGCACGCGCGACAGGCCGCCGTCATTGGTGAGCAGCAGCAGCCCTTCGGTGTTGATATCGAGGCGGCCGATGGTCATCAGCCGCGGCAGTTCGGCCGGCAGCACGTCGAAGACGGTCTTGCGGCCCTCGGGATCGCGGTTGGTGGTGACGACGCCGGCGGGCTTGTGGAACAGGAACAGCCTTGTGCGCTCGATCGGCGGGATCTCCATGCCATCGAGATGGATGATGTCGTTGGGCATGACGTTGAAGGCCGGCGAGGACAGCACCCGGCCATTGACCTTGACGCGGCCGGCGGCGATCAGTTCCTCGGCGTCGCGGCGGGAGGCAAGGCCGGCGCGGGCAAGCCGCTTGGCGATGCGCTCGCCGGCTTCCTCAGTTGCCTCGGCGGGGCGCGGCCGCGGCTTGAAGCCGCCGGCTGATGCGCCTTGCGGCCGGTCACCAAAGTCACGCTTGGGGCGATCGCTGAAGTCGCGCTTGGGACGATCCGCGAAGTCGCGTTTCGGGCGATCCGCGAAATCCCGCTTCGGGCGATCGCCAAAATCACGCTTGGGCCGGTCGAAACGCTTCTCGCCGCCCTCGCCTGAGGCGGCCATCGGCCGGTCGCCGCGCGGCGCATAGGGCTTGCGCGGTCCCTTCTCGTAAGACTTGCCTTCGGGGCGGGGCTTGCGGAACGGCTTTTCGCCGCGCGACGCAGCCCCCTCGCTCGCCTCACGCGGCTTGTACTCGCGCTTGAAGTCGCGCGCCGGTCGCTCGCCGTCGGCTGTCATCGGCCGGTCGCCGCGCGGCGCGTAGGGCTTGCGCGGTCCCTCGCGCTTCTCGAAGGGCTTGCCTTCAGGGCGCGGCCCTTTGCGGAACGGCTTTTCCGCCCGAGCCTCACCAACCTCGCGAGGACGGTCGTCGCTCTTGAAATTGCGCTTTGGCCGCTCGCCTTCGGCGGCCATCGGCCGGTCGCCACGCGGCGCGTAAGGCTTCTTGGCGCCGAAGGACGGCTTGCCGCCTTTGCCCGCGGCGCCGTCGCGGCTGCGCGATCCCGCGGCTTTCGGGCCGCCCCTGACCGGACCCTTCTTAGGTCGGAATTTCTTGTCGTTGTCGTCCATGTGGCCTTTGCCTGTTTGCGCTGCTACAGCGTGGCGCATCCTTTCGGGCGCGCAAAGGACGCTGTAGCACTTTGATTTGGCGCATGATCGTTTCCGAAAACCGAGTCCGATTTTCGAGGTTAGGCGCTAGATAACAGGATCGCTGTCGGGTGGCGAGGAGATAATCGGAATGGAAACCGCGTGAAGCGGCCGGATTTTATGGCATTGGCGCTTGAGGAGGCGGCAGCCGCCGCGCGGCGCGGCGAAGTGCCGGTGGGCGCGGTCATCGCCAGCGGCGGCACCGTCGTGGCAAGAGCCGGCAACCGCACCCGCGAGCTTGCCGACCCGACGGCGCATGCCGAGATGCTGGCGATCCGCCAGGCTTGCGAAAAGCTCGCCAGCGAGCGGCTCACCGGCCACGATCTCTATGTGACGCTGGAGCCCTGCGTCATGTGCGCCGGCGCCATCTCCTTCGCGAGGCTTCGTCGACTCTATTTCGGCGCCGCCGACGAGAAGGGCGGCGCAGTCGTCAACGGCGTGCGCTTCTTCGCCTCGCCGACCTGCCACCACACGCCCGACATCTATCCGGGCATGGGCGAGAGCGAGGCGGCGCTCATCCTCAAGGATTTCTTCAGGGAGAGGCGGGAGGTCTAGCCACGAATTTGGAAGCCGGCGGCACAGCGGGGGCGCGAAGGATCGCTACCTCTGTCGTTGTACAGCGGTGCGCCGAAACCTTACCACCAGTCGAACCAGCCGCCGCTCTTGCTCTTGGCGGCCGCCTCCTTCTTGAGGCGGCGTTCCTTCTTGTACTCGTCCTCGCCGAGTTCGCCCTGCGGCGCGGTGTCGGCGGCAACGCGATAGCCAAGCGGCGGCTCGCTCAGATATTTGCGGGTGGTCGGGTCGCCCTGCTTGCCTTCGGCCGTGCGGCGCTGGATTTCTGCGGCGCGGCCCTTGTCGGAATCCTCCGGCGACCAGCGCGGCGGGTGGCTCGAGGCCGAATCCGCCATCGCCTTCTTCACCGCGGCCGGATCCGTCTGCACGTCGTCGACGATCTGCGACTGGTAGGACGGATCGTCCTGGTGGGCAGTGGCGTCGGCGCGCAGGCGGGCGCGGCGCTGCTCAGGCGATTCGGGCCAATCGGCGCTCGCCGTCTCGATGCTTTCCTGCGGCGGCGGCAGGTTTTCCTTCAGCCCCGGCGCCGGCTTCACCAGATCGGGACGCGGCTTGTAGTCGATCGGGTCCTTGTGCTTGGGCGCGATCGAAAAGGCGCTGGAAAGGTCGCCGGCCAGTTGCTCGCCGGCGGTCTTGTCGGTGCCGTAGGTGGGCGAGCCCATGCAGCCCGACAAGGCAAGGCCGGATGCGACCAGCGGCGCCAGCAGTGCGGCGCGCGCACAGATTCTCTCGGTCATGCCAAAAAGTCCCACTCTAGACAGCCTCTCGATCGCCACCGGCCAAAAGGTCCGGTCCCCATCGACTGATGCACTTGCGACGGAAATCCGGCGACAATTTGTCGTCGGGAGTTTCGCGTGTTTACCTCAACCACCCGTTAAGGGCAACGCACGGGCGGTTTTGGACCGCCCGGCGTGGCATTTGTGCACTTGTTTGACGGCCTTAAAGCCGCCCGAGCGCTTTCAGCTCATGCAGCACCGCCGCATCCCTGGCCGAAACATCGGGGAATGCCTTGTCCTGGCCGACATCGGCGGTGTAGCGCCATGAGCGCGCGCATTTCTTCAGCCCGCGATCCTCGGCTTTCTCGACCACCACCGCCACGCCCTTGACGTCGTCCAGCGTGAACGCGTCATCCGGCGCCTTGCCTTTGGCGATGATGAGATCGCTGGTGATCGCCATTTCGGCCATGTCGACATCCGATATCGCCGCTTCCAGAGCGGCGTCATCGAGAGTGAGGACGGGCACGGCTTCCAGCGAGGAGCCGATCAGTTTCTCGGCGCGCGCGATCTCCAGCGCGCCGGTGACGACGCGGCGCACCTGCCTGACCTTGCGCCACTTCTCCGCCAGCGCCTCGTTGCGCCAGTCCGCCGGGATCTGCTGGAACTGGTCGAGGTGCAGCGAGACGGCATCCGGGTGACGGTCGAGCCAGGCCTCCTCGGTGGTGAAGGGCAGCATCGGCGCCAGCCATTTCACCAGGCAGTCGAACAGGTGGCGCACCACCTGCACGGCGGCCTTGCGCCTGACGCTGGAGGGGGCGTCGCAGTAGAGCGCGTCCTTGCGGATGTCGAAATAGAAGGCCGACAGCTCGACAACCATGAAGTCGAGCAGCGCGCGCGTGATGCGCTTGAACTCGAAGGCGTCGTAGCCCTGGCGCACCACCTCGTCGAGCTCGGACAGCCGGTGCAGCATCAGCCGCTCCAGCTCCGGCATCTTGTCTAGCGGCACCTCCTCACCATCGTCATGGGCGAGCGTGCCCAGCATCCAGCGGATGGTGTTCCTGAGCTTGCGGTAGGCGTCGATGTTGGTCTGCAGCACGTTCTTGCCGAGCCGCTGGTCTTCCCAGTAGTCGGTCGTCACCACCCAGAGCCGCAAGATATCGGCGCCCGACTGCTTGATGACGTCCTGCGGCACGACGGTGTTGCCGAGCGATTTCGACATTTTCCGCCCCTCCTCATCCATGGTGAAACCATGGGTGACGACGGTCTCGTAGGGCGCCCTGCCCCTGGTGGCGCAGCTTTCCAGCAGCGAGGAATGGAACCAGCCGCGATGCTGGTCGGAGCCTTCGAGATAGACGTCGGCCGGCCATTTCAGGTCCGGGCGGTCCTCCAGCGTGAAGACATGCGTCGAGCCCGAATCGAACCAGACGTCGAGGATGTCCATCACCTGATGCCATTGCGAGGCATCGTGATTGCCGAGGAAGCGCTGCTTGGCACCGTCGGCGAACCAGGCGTCGGCGCCCTCCTTCTCGAAGGCGTCCATGATGCGCTGGTTGACCTCTTCGTCCTTCAGCACATTGCCGTCGACGTCGGCGAAGACGGCGATCGGCACACCCCAGGCGCGCTGGCGCGACAGCACCCAGTCCGGGCGCTCCTCGATCATGGCGCGGATGCGGTTCTGGCCGGCCGAGGGCACGAAGCGGGTGTCGTCGATCGCCTTCAGCGCGCGGCTGCGCAGCGTCGTGCCGTCGCCGAGGTCCTTGTCCATATAGACGAACCATTGCGGCGTGTTGCGGAAGATGATCGGCTTTTTGGACCTCCAGGAATGCGGATAGGAGTGCTTCAGGCGGCCGCGCGCGAACAGCGCGTTGCGCTTGATGAGCTCGTCGATCACCGCCTGGTTGGCGTTGCCCTTCTTGCCGTTGTCGTCGATGACGCGCGCCGGCCCGCCGTCGCGGTCCGGGCCGAAGCCCGGCGCGTCCTTGGTGAAGAAGCCGGCATCATCGACCGGGAACGGGATCGTGGTGTCGACGCCGCGCTTGAGCAGGTCCGCCACAGCGTCCATCCAGGCGTCGAAGTCCTCGCGACCGTGGCTGGGCGCGGTGTGCACGAAGCCGGTACCGGCATCGTCGGTGACATGCTCGCCGGCGATCATCGGCACGGGGAATTGATAGCCGTCGGCCAGCCCCCTGAACGGATGCGAAAGCGTCAGGCTGGCAAGCTGTTCGGCCGAAACGTCGTGAAGGCGCGCCAATGTCACCTTGGCCTTGGCGGCGGCGTCCTCGGCCAGCGCGTCGGCGAAAATCAGCTTCTCGCCGGGCTGCGGGCCGAACGCGTTCTCGGCCGCTGTCACCTCGTAGAGACCATAGGCGACGCGCGGCGAATAGCTGACGGCGCGGTTGCCGGGCAGCGTCCAGGGCGTTGTCGTCCAGATGACGACATGGGCCTCGAGCAGGTCGAGCGAGGATTCCGACAGCGCCGCCGCAGCCGCGTCCTCGGCGCCGGTGACCGGGCGCGCAAGGTTCGCGACCGGGAATTTCACCCAGATCGTGTCGCTCTCATAGTCCTGGTACTCGACCTCGGCCTCGGCAAGCGCCGTGCGCTCGACGACGCTCCACATGACCGGCTTCGAGCCGCGGTAGAGCTGGCCCGACATGGCGAATTTCAACAGCTCGCCGGCGATGCGCGACTCGGCATGGAAGGCCATCGTCGTGTAGGGGTTGTCGAAATCGCCGACGACGCCCAGCCGCTGGAACTCGCCGCCCTGCACCTTGATCCAGTGCGTGGCGAAGTCACGGCATTCCTTGCGGAACTCGTTGACCGGCACCTCGTCCTTGTTCTTACCCTTGGCGCGGTACTGTTCCTCGATCTTCCATTCGATCGGCAGGCCGTGGCAGTCCCAGCCGGGCACGTAGTTGGCGTCGTAGCCGCGCATCTGGAAGGAGCGGTTGATGACGTCCTTGAGGATCTTGTTCAGCGCATGGCCGATATGGATGTTGCCGTTGGCGTAGGGCGGGCCGTCATGCAGCACGAATTTCTCGCGGCCGGCCGCGTCCTCGCGCAGCTTGCGGTAGAGGTCCATGTCCTGCCAGCGCTTGACCAGCGCCGGCTCCTTCTCGGGCAAGCCGGCGCGCATCGGGAAGTCCGTCTGCGGCAGGTAGAGCGTGCGGGAATAGTCGATGGTTTCAGCGGTATCGGTCATTGGTCTGCCATGTGCATTGCCCGGCGGCGGGAAAGCTCGGGGCGTTGAACTATCATCATCTGGAAAAAGCGCGAGGGCCACGCGCAAACGTCCCGGCGGCTCCGGCGGCGCTCAGGCCACCCGGAACACCGGGCTCGTAATTCGTATCGCGATCGCAAACAGGCGCGAAAAGCTCGTCATGGCCGGGCTTTTAGCGGATTAGTCAGCAGGAATAAAGCGCGGAGTTCAGACGGCTACATTGAAAAGTCGAAGCGATAGGTGGTCGAGACGCCGACGGTCCATTGGTTGCGGTCGCCGCGCTCCTTGACCAGGCTGGAATCGGCCGCCGGCCCCATCAGGCGCGAATATTCGGTGAAGAGGCTGGCCGTCATCGGCTCCGTCACCTTCCAGGTGATCGCGCCGCCGAGGCCTGTCGACTTCAAGCCGCCGCCCGGATGGTATTCGCTGAGGCCGGAAGCCGCCGCCTCCGTGGCGTTGACGCCGTAATAGGCATCGAAATAGCCCGACGAGGCGAAGGAGACGCGCGGTCCGCCGGAGATACGGACCGTGGGCGTGACGTCGTAGAAGGCGTCGGCCGCGATGTCGGCGACGAAGCCGTCATGGGCGCGAATGCCGTGCCGCAGCTCGGCCCGCGCCCGCACCCAGTCGAGCGGATAGAATTCGAAGAAACCGCCGACCTCGCCACCCCAGCGCACGGGGTCGAGCCCTGCCAGTTCATCCTTGCTGCTACGGGAGAACAGGAACTTGCCGGTCAGGCCGGCGCGCACGCTGCCGTCATCGATCAGGGCCAGCGAGATGTTGTCGTTGCGCGAGGTGAAGCGTGCCTCGGGCCCTGCCTTGCCCAGAGAGATGATCGGCTGGGCGCTGAGCATGTACTTCTTGCCGCCCTCGAAATTCGGCGCGACCAGGCCGGTGGCGCCGAGCGTCAGGTACCAGTCGCCCGAAATCCAGCTGCCCTCACCCGCCTCGGCAGCTGGGACACCCAGCAGGACGGCGGTCAGAACCAGCGGAATCGCCCGGACAATACGCATCGTTACCCCATACGCGAAACACACCGGCGCAAACAACCGGCAGCGCTCAAGCCATGGCGCGGGTTCGGTAAAATTTGACTTAAAATCTGTAACAATGGCGGCGGTTACGGGACGTCCGCCGGGCGCCGGAAGCCGTCGTGGCCGGGCAGCGATGCTCAGCCCGGCACCGCATTCCGCAGCACAAAGCGGCAATGCCGGGCGGCATTCGTCCTTACTGCGCGCCGGACGTCCATTCGGGCAGCGGCGCCAGGCTGCGGTTGAACTGCTTCCACCACATCGACTCATCTATCTCGCAGCAGGCGCGAAGCATGGCGTGCGCCTTCTCAAAGGCCTGGGAGGCGAGATCGTCGAACGTCATCTTGGCGTCGTACGGCAAGGACACCACCAGTTCCTGCCCGGTCTGCATGCCGCCTTCGTCGACCTGAAGATAAAGCCAGACGACGAAATGCGCGCCCTGGCCGCTCGCGTCCGCGTTGCCGATCTTGATGCGGTCGATTCCTGCTGCGGTGACCTTCATAGGGAAGACGCCTCGATTGGATTGACGGAAACCCAGAAATCGGCGGCGATCGGGAAGGTTCCAGAACCTCTATCCCTATGGTGAAGGATTGATGAAGAGCCGGCTCCCGGGGGGATTCGCTCGTCGCCCGCGTGTGCCCATGGCGCCCCGCTCGCTGGACGGGAAGGGCCATCGGCGTTACCTTCGCGGCGCGGTTCTGGAAAGAAATTTGTCCGGCGCGCGTCGCGTCCGCGACTTCCCGAGGAGATGCGGTGATGACCTTGCAAGGCGATGCCCTGAAAGACGCAATCGGCAGGACGCGGGACAAATGGGGATGGTTCGTGGCGCTTGGCGTGCTGCTCTTGATCTTCGGCGGCATCGCCTTCGGCAATCTGTTCATCGCCACGGTGGCCTCGGTCTATGTCGTCGGCTGGCTGATGCTGATGGCGGGCGTGATCGAGATCATCCATGCCTTCGGGGTCAAGACCTGGGGGCGCTTCTTCTACTGGCTGGGGAGCGGCCTGCTCTACGCCATCGCCGGCTTCTTCGCCTTCGACAACCCGCTGCTTGCCTCCGCGGTGCTGACGCTACTGTTGGCGATCGCGCTCGTCGCTTCCGGAGCCCTGAGAGCCTGGGTGGCCTTCAATCACCGGCCGGAGCAAGGCTGGGGCTGGCTGCTCGCGGCCGGCATCATCACCATCCTGCTCGGCTTGATCATCGCCATGCGCTGGCCGGTCAACAGCATGTGGGTGCTCGGCCTGTTCCTGGCCATCGACCTCGTTTTCCAGGGATGGACCTTCATTGCCCTCGGGCTGGCGCTGAAGAGATAGTTCAGAACGCCACGGCCGCGTCCAGCTCCGAGAGCGGCCTGACGCCGGCGAGCAGCGCCCGCGCCTCGGCCTCGTCGCGTTTCATCTGCGCGACCAGCGGGTCCAGCCCGTCGAACTTCAGCTCGGGCCGCAGGAAGCCGAAGAACGAGACCTCGCAGGTCTCGCCGTAGAGGTCGCCGGTGAAGTCGAAGACGAAGGTTTCAAGCAGCGGCGCACCATTGTCATCGACGGTGGGGCGACGGCCGAAGCTGGCGACACCGTCATGCAGCGTGCCGTCGGCGCGGCGGAACCGGACGGCATAAACCCCTTCCTTGAGTGAAGCTTCCGGCGAAAGCCTCATGTTGGCGGTCGGGAATCCCAGCGTGCGGCCGAGCTGCTGGCCGCCGATCACCTCGCTTTCGACGGTGAAGCGGTAGCCGAGCAGGCCTGCGGCCTCGGCCACGGCGCCTTCGCCAAGAAGCGCGCGGATGCGGCTGGACGAGATCACTTCAGCGCCCTCGTCGCGAAAGGCATCGACCAGCGTCACGCCGAAGCCGTGGCGCTCGCCGGCGGCCATCAGAAAGGCGGGGCCGCCCTGGCGATCCTTGCCGAAGTGGAAATCGAAGCCGGTGACGGTGTGCGCGATGCCGAGATTCCTCTCCAGAATCCCGGTCACGAAGGCTTCCGCCGAGAGCGAGGCGAAATCGCGGGTGAAGGGCTGCTCGACCAGAGCTGCGAAGCCGAGAAGCGACAGGAGCCGCGCCTTCATCGGCGGCGGCGTCAGCACGAAGAGCGGGATCTCGGGGCGGAAGACCTTTCGCGGATGCGGCTCGAAGCTCAGCACCAAGGCCGGCGCGCCGCGGCGGCGTGCCTCGGCCAGCGCGCGCTCAAGCACGGCCTGATGGCCGCGATGGACGCCGTCGAAATTACCGATCGCCACCACGCCGCCGCGCAATTGGGCCGGCAGCGGCGACGTCGCGGAGATGCGTGCGAAGCTCTGCGAGGTTTCCGTCATGGAACGCCCCCTATTGCAGTCTCGGAATGACCGCGACCGGACGGTAGCCGTGCTTGTCGAGGAAGGCGGCTAGCCTCTCGGGGTCGGGCTGGAGCGGATCGCCATAGTCGCGGGCATGGATGCCGCCCGAGACATAGAGGACGTCGAAGCCATTGTCGGCCGCGCCCTTGATGTCGGTCATCATGCCGTCGCCGATGGCCAGCACCCGCGAACGTTCGACCGGGCGGCCGAGCAGGCCGGCAACCTCTTTCATGGCAACGTCGTAGATCGGCGCGTATGGCTTGCCGGCAATGAGCGTTCGTCCGCCAAGCTGGGCGTAGTCGCGGGCAAGCGCGCCGGCGCACCAGATCATGCGCTCGCCGCGCTCGACCACGATGTCGGGATTGGCGCAGATGAACGGCAGGTCGCGGGCGCGCAGCCGCCGCAGCAATTCGGCATAGTCGGAAGGCTTTTCCACCTCGTCGTCGAAGAGACCGGTGCAGACCACGCCGGAAGCCTCGAATTCCTCGACCAGATCGACGCCGAGCCCGTCATAGAGGGTGAAATCGCGGTCGGGGCCGATGTGGAAGATTTTTCTCGGCCCCTCGGCGATGAGGTCGCGGGTGACGTCGCCGGAGGTGACGATGCGGTCATAGGCGTCAGCGGGAACGCCGATCGCATTCATCTGCGCCGCCACGTCGGCGGAGCGGCGCGGCGAATTGGTGATCAGCACGATGGGGACGCGAGCAGCGCGCGCCGCGGCCAGGGCCTGCGCGGCCTGCGGGAAATGCCATTCGCCATTGTGCACCACGCCCCAGACATCGCACAGGATGGCCGAATAGGCGCCCGACAGGTCCGCGAGCGAGCCGATGATGTCGGGCGAATCCGCCATGCCGTTTTCCCTGGGTGATCGTTGCGATAGCCGCCGCCGACGGTCCGCCGCGGCCGGTCCCGCATTAACCGAAGCGCCTCATCCTGTCACCAGCTTTCGGCAGACAGTGGCCGCCACCGCAGGACCGATGCCGGGCGCAAGACCCGCGTTCTCGGTGGAATTTCCAGGCCCTCGGCACCCGCGCCGCAAGCCCGATAGTTAACGAGCTTTGAAAACGCAGGTTGATGTTGGATGCAATCGAGCAACCTGAAATTTAACGATCTATGCGCATGGTCGCAGATCAACTACGACTAAGGTCGTACATTAGCGGGGGGCTAAAGGCTATGATCCGCAGATTCGGAGCGATGATCCGCGGCTTCGTGCGCGACAGGCGGGGCAACTATGCCCTGATCGCCGCCATCGCCATGGTGCCCATAATGGGCGGCGTAGCAATGGCGGTCGACTATACGGAACTATTGCGCCAAAAGCAGGAAACGTTGAATGCGCTCGATGCCGCCGGCGTCGCCACGGCGCAGCAGATCGTCGCCAATGTAAGCGATGCCGATGCCAAGGCTTATGCGAAGAACTTCTTCGAAGCCAATCTGGCGCATGTCAGCCCGGCCGACACCACGCTGAGCGTCACCTTGCCCAGCAACAATACCGGCGGCGGTACGCTGAAGCTTTGCGCGAACCTGCGCTACCATCCGTTTTTCCTGCCGGCTGCCGCAATGCTGATCGGCAGGACCGTCAGCGATCGAAGCTTGACCGCATGCTCGGAAGTTCGACTGAAGAACACCCTGGAAGTTGCCCTGGTGCTCGACAATTCTGGCTCGATGAGCACGAATGGATCCGGTACCGGCCAACAGCGAATAGAGTTGCTCAAAACCGCCGCAACAGAACTCGTCAACACGTTGGCCCTGCAGGCCGCGCAAATGAAGCAGGTCACCAAACCGGTACAGTTCGCCCTGGTTCCGTTTTCGGCCTCGGTTAATGTCGGCTCAGCCAACAAGGACAAGACCTGGATGGATCTCGGCGGCATCTCGCCGGTACATCATGAGAATTTCGACTGGACCCAGATGTACAAGACCGTCTCCGGCGTCGATCCGAACAAATACATCGAGAAAGTTGGCGCCGCCTACTACCAGAGGGGCAGCGGCTGGGGCGCGGATACGGGGAAGGCAATGACCCGCTTCACTCTCTACCAGGATATGATGGCCACGACGCGAACCTGCACCAAGAAAAACCACGGCACGTGTCAGACTTATGTCGACACCACCGCCCAGTACCAAGCCTGGAAAGGCTGCGTGGAAGCAAGGCCGTATCCGTACAATGTCGACGACACGACGCCGACGACGGCCACGCCCGCCAGCCTGTTCGTCCCGATGTTCGCTCCGGACGAGGCCGGCAATTTCTGGACCGACTCCACCCACACGAGCACGACGTCATGGGGCTACACCAACAATTGGTGGGTGGATTCGGCCGACAGCCTGGCCGTCGCAAAACGCCAGGCGGATATGCGCAAGTATTTCGTCACAAAGCCCTACAACGCGGCGGCGGAACCGACTGACGGCGGTCCCAATTCCGGGTGCACGACTTCCGCCATCACGCCGCTGCAGGACATAACCACGACCACGGGCAAGAACACCATCACAAACGCCATCAGCGCGATGACGCCGACGGGCAACACCAACGTGCCGGAAGGGCTCGCTTGGGGTTGGCGAGTGCTGTCTAGCAATGAGCCTTTCACGGACGGCAGGGCCAACACCGAAAGAGGCAACGACAAGGTCGTCATCGTGCTGACCGACGGCGCCAACACCTACAGCCCGATCGCCGACGCCACCTATGCCAAGAACATGTCGACTTACGCCGCGTACGGCTACACGGGCCTGACCTATCCGGGCTCCGGCACGGTGACCCGACTGTTCATGAACACCAGCGCTTCCGTTGGCAAGACGACCTACACCGGCGCCAACTATACGACGGCGCTCGACGAGCAGATGCAGACGCTCTGCGCCAATGCAAAGAATTCGAACGTCATCGTGATGACGGTTTCGCTCGACCTCGTGGAAACCAAATCCGCAGAGAAGGCCGCAATCACCGCGCTGAAGACCTGTTCCTCGGACTCGAGGTTCCGAAAAGACCCGGCCGACCAGACCGGCAAAACAGCGGCCAAATTGTACTGGAACGCGACCGGCGCCACGCTGTCGAAAAGCTTCAAGGAAATCGCTGACGAACTGTCGAACCTGCGCATCGTCAGCTGACCGATGAAACCGCCTTACAAACGCCCCGCCCGACGGCGGGGCGTTTTCGGTTCGAGTCGCATCATGCTCCGCTCCGCTTGGTTAGCATTCGGTGAAACACCCGCCCTACAATCGAGCGGTTTCGCACACCCGTCCTTCAGCGTTTTGTGAAACTGTGGCCCGGGTGAAGAATCCGCAGGCGGGGCCGCTTACGAGAATGCGAGAATTTTGGCGTGACTTCTGTCGCGATCGGGGCGGCAACTATGCCCTCATGACCGCGCTTGCCATGGTCCCGCTGATGGGGGCCGTGGCGCTGAGCGTCGACTATTCGGGCATGATCAACGAGAAGCAGAGGGTGGTGAACGCGCTCGACGCCGCCAATTTCGCCACCGCCCGCCGCCTTGCCGAAGGCGCCACCGACGACCAGCTGAGGGCCTATGCGGTGGAGTTCTTCAACGCCAACCTCGGCGACGGTATCGATCCGGCCAACACCACGCTCAGCGTCACTCTGCCCAGCAGCACCACCGGCGGCGGCCTAGTGAAGCTTTGCGCGGCGCTGGTCTACAAGCCCTATTTCCTGCCGGCGGCGGCGATGCTGATCGACAAACAGTCTTCCGACGTCGACTACTCCGTATGTTCGGAAGTGCGGCTGAAGAACACGCTGGAAGTCGCCATGGTGCTCGACAATTCCGGCTCGATGAGCAGCCTCGGCACCGGCGCGGGGCAAAAGCGCATCGACCTGCTCAAGCAGGCCGCCAAGCAGCTTGTCGACACGCTGGCGCAGCAGGCGGCCGCGATCAAGCAGATCGACAAGCCGGTCCAGTTCAGCATCGTGCCCTTCGCCGCCTCGGTGAATGTCGGGACGCAGAACGACAACGCTTCCTGGATGGACACCTATGGCCTGTCGCCGGTCCACCACGAGAATTTCGACTGGACGACGTTGAACGCCACCAACAAATACGCGCAGAAGATCAACGGCATCTGGTACAAGAAGGGCTCCGAATGGGGCGAGCAGGAAGGCCAGATGCTGACCCGCTTCTCGCTCTACCGCGACATGAAGGTGGTCACCAGCCACGAGCGTATCGTCGGCTCCAAGCGCGTCGTCTGCGACGAGTACCGTTCGAACCATACCTGCAAGCGCAGCCACGACGAATATGACTACAACGACACCTATGGTCCGTTCGCCAGCTGGCAGGGCTGCGTCGAGGACCGTCCCTACCCTTACAATGTCAATGACGCGCCGGCCTCGGGCGGCCCCAACAACACCGGTACCGGCGTCGGCGACCCGGCAACCATGTTCGTGCCGATGTTCGCGCCGGACGAGCCCGGCAACCACTGGTACCTGACGCAGGATCCGGACGAGCCGAAGCCGGTGACCTACGGCGCCGCCAACAGCTGGTGGAACGACGATCCGTCGAGCACCACCGGCAAGACGCGGCAGTCCAACATGGCCAAATATTTCCAGCCGCGGCCGATCAATGCGCCGGTGCTGTCGACTGGCGCCGGTCCCAACTACAGCTGCACCACGACGCCGATCACGCCGCTGACCGACGTCACCCAGGCGGCAGGGCTTACGGCGATCAAGGCGGCGATCGACCTGATGCAGCCCAACGGCAACACCAACGTGCCGGAAGGCATGGCCTGGGGCTGGCGCACCGTGTCGAGTACCGAGCCCTTCACCGAAGGGCGGCCGGAGAGCGAGCGCGGCAACGACAAGGTCGTCATCGTGCTCACCGACGGCGAGAACACCTACTCGACGGTCAGCAGCGACCCGGCCGGCAACAAGTCGACCTATGCCGCCTATGGCTACACCGGCCTTGCCTATTACGGCACGGCGGTGACCCGGCTGTTCACCGGCACGTCGAGCGCCATCGGCCAGTTCAACTATACGTCCAGCAACTACACCGCCGCGCTCAACGACCAGATGGCGAGCCTGTGCGACAACGCCAAGGCTGCCAACATCATGGTGATGACGGTGGCGCTCGACATGTCGGCCACGGATTCCGGCGACAAGAAAGCGATGGACGCGCTGAAGGCCTGCTCCTCCGACTCCCGCTTCCGCAAGGATCCGACCGATCCCAGCAAACCGGCCAAGCTGTTCTGGAACGCGACGGGCGCCACGCTGTCCGACAATTTCAAGGAAATCGCCAACGAGCTGTCGAACCTGCGCGTCGTCGGGTGAGCAGCCTCTCTGAAACCCGAGACGTTGGCGGGACGGCGGGCGTGCGACCGAACGCAAGCTGGGCCTTGCCCCACGAGCATTTTCTGGCGCAACGGCCCGGCACAGCCAAGCCCTTGTGCCTGTTTGCGAAGCAAGGCAAATGTCAGGCGAGCCGCCCGGAGACGCATCGATGCCCGATATCGCCAACCACCTCGCCTTCGCGCTGGTCTGCCTCGGCATGGTGCTGACGCCCGGACCGAACATGCTCTACTTGGTCTCGCGTTCGCTGTCGCAAGGGCCGAAGGCCGGGCTGATCTCGCTTGGCGGCGTCGCCTGCGGCTTCCTGTTCTACGTGGTCTCGGCCGCCTTCGGCATCACCGCGCTGCTGCTCGCCGTGCCTTTCGCCTATGACCTGCTGCGCATCGCCGGCGCGCTCTATCTCCTGTGGCTCGCCTGGCAAGCTGTGAGGCCCGGCGGGCGCTCGCCGTTCGAGGTGCGCGAGCTGCCGAGGGACAGGCCGCGCAAGCTGTTCGCCATGGGGCTGATGACCAACCTGCTCAACCCGAAGGTGGCGGTGCTCTACCTTTCGCTGCTGCCGCAGTTCATCAACCCGGCCAAGGGCCATGTGCTGTCGCAGCTGCTGGTGCTTGGCGTGACCCAGATCTCGATCAGCCTCACCGTCAACGCCATCATCGCGGTGACCGCCGGCTCGATCGCGACCTTCCTCGCCGGACGGCCGCTGTGGATGGTCATCCAGCGCTGGATGATGGGCACGGTGCTGGCGGCGCTGGCGCTGAGGATGGCGACCGAGGCGCAGCGCTGACGGGCGTGCCGACATTCAGGTGAAGCCGACCTGTCCTGAAACAAACGCGCTGCATTTTACAATTTAAGCATTTTATCATTTGCTTAAATTGGTCGTAGAGACCCCTGCCGTAACAGTTGAGCTTTGCAGAGTTCGGCGAGGGGCAATGTTCGCATTGAAGCGCTTCCGGGCCTCCGAGCGCGGCAACTTCGCCATGGCGACCGCCATAGCGATGCTGCCGATCATGCTCGGCGTGGCCGGCACCATCGATCTGGTGGGCACCAGCGACGACGCGGCGCAATTGCAGAACTCGCTGGACGCGGCCGGGCTTGCAGTCGCGACGAAGTACTCGGCCGGCATGACGGCGAGTGACGTCCAGTCGCTTGGGCTGACATTCTTCGCGGCCAACATGCGCGCCGCCGACGAGCAGGAATATTCGGACAGCGTCTCCGCCTTTTCTGCTGCCGCCAGCGGAAGCCCGAGCGGCTACTACATCTCGCTTTCATCCAGCCTCAGCCGGCCAAGCTTCCTCAGCGATGCGGCCTCCTGGAACGCCAACCGCTCGGCCAAGGTCAAGATGGACCCCGGCGCGAAGGCCTGCGTGCTGGCGCTCGATCCGCATGTGTCTTCAGCGGTAAGCCTGCAGGGCTCGACCAATGTCTCGATGAGCAGTTGCGTGATCGCGGCAAACTCGGACGCGTCCGATGCCGTCAGCAGAGGCGGCTCCGCGCTGGTCACGGCTGCATGCGTCTCGACCGTCGGCGGCACGTCCGGACTTTCGCTGCCCAGCGCCAATCTCACCTGCGGAGCGCCGCTCGAACGTCAATATGCGTCTTTCGACCCCTTGGCGGACGTCGTCCCGCCCGCCTACACATTGTGCCTGCCGGTCCCGAACGGCAAAACCTACACGCTGTCGCCCGGCACCTATTGCGACAAGACATTGTCGGGAAAGATCACGCTCAATCCGGGCGTCTACATCATGCGCGGCACCACCATCAAACCCGGGGGGAACGGCAGCCTGACCGGCCAGGGCGTGACGATATTCCTCATGGAGGACGCCCAGATCTACATAAATGCCAATGAGAAGGTGATCCTCTCTCCATCCACCAGCGACCCCTATAAAGGCATCACGATTTTCCAGAATCACGGGAACACGTCGGCGCTAACGCTGAACGGCGGCGCAAACTCCGTGATCAGCGGTTTCGTCTACGCGCCGGACGCGCCCGTTGCCTATGCCGGCAACTCCGACATGAGCGGCCAGGGAGACTGTCTGAGGCTCGTCGGCAAGACGGTGCAGATGACCGGAAACTCGTCCATCAAAACGGACTGCTCAGCCGTGCTTGGAAGTCGCGACATGTATGCCAGCCGCCTCATCACGCTGGTGAAGTGAACGGATGGTCGCGCGCCGCACCTGTCTCTGTCTCATCTTTCGATAACGGTTTGCGATTTCTCCCGCCTTGCCCGGCAAAAGCCATGATCGCCATTATCTGAGGCGGGCATGACCGTTGCTAGAATCAAAGACCGCCAGCCCTCGAAGCTGAACAGGCGCCTGCTGCTGAGGGGCGCGGGCCTTGCCGCGCTGGCCGGGCTCGCCGCCTGCTCCACCACAGTGCTGCCGACCGGCGAAGGCGCCGGCGTCTCCTCCTCCGCCACCGGGACGCTCGCCGGCATCCGGTCTTCCGCCGGCCTGCCGGCGCTGGTTCCGGACGGGCAGCTCGAGCAGGCAGCTTTGCAGCAAGCCGGCTACATGGCCTCACGTGCCCGCATGAGCCACACCACCGGCTGGGGCAAGGACTTCGCCTCGCGCATGAAGGACAACGGCGTGCGCGGCGCCGCAGGCGAGAACATCGCCGAGGGCCGTTTCGACCTGCAGAAGCTGTTCGACATATGGATGCATTCGGACGGCCACCGCCGCAACATGCTCGACCCGGACTTCTCCCGCTTCGGCCTCGCCTATGTGCGCGACGGCCGCGATCCGAGCCTGCGCTACTGGAGCCTCGTGCTCGGGAGATAGGCCTCGCCTATCTCCGGTTTGTCATCAGAGTTCTCGACACAGGAACGCCCCGGCCGTCAACCGCCGCGCTCGCCGCCGAGCAATTTCTCGATACCCTCGGCCGAGACCGGCCTGCTGAAATGATAGCCCTGCATTTCATCGCAATTGTTCTTGCGCAGGAAGGCCACCTGGTCGTCTGTCTCGACGCCCTCGGCGATGACCCGCAGATGCAGATTTTGACCCAATGAAATCACGGCGCTGGCGACAGCCTGATCGTTCTCGTCGGCGGCGAGATCCTTGATGAATGACTTGTCGATCTTCAGCCGCGCCACGGGAAACGTCTTGAGCGCACTGAGGCTGGAATAGCCGGTTCCGAAATCGTCGATCGATATCTGAACGCCCAGGCTCTGCAACGCGTTCATCGTTGCGACCGCCAGTTCAACGTCCTGCATGATAAGGCTTTCGGTTACCTCAAGCTCGAGATGCCTAGCCTCCAGGCCGCTGTTCGTCAGTGCGTTCACGACACGGCCGATCAGGTTCGGTTCCCTGAATTGCCGCGCCGAGACGTTCACGCAGACGGTCAAAGGTGGAAGACCGGCATCCTGCCAGGCCCTGTTCTGCCGACAGGCTTCGTGCAGGACCCAGTCGCCGATCGGCACGATCAGGCCGGTCTCCTCGGCGGTCGGAATGAATGTGTTCGGCGCCACCATGCCTCGTGTCGGATGCTTCCAGCGCAGCAAGGCTTCGACTGCAAAGACCTCTCCTGAGCGAAGATCGACTTGCGGCTGATAGAGCAGGATGAATTCCGAGCGAGCCAGGGCATTTCGCAACTCCTCCTGTAGCAGGAATTTCTCATGCGCCCTGGTGTTGAACTCGGGAGCGTAGAACTGGAAATTGTCGCGGCCGAATTCCTTCGCGCGGTACATTGCGGCATCGGCATTGGCCAGCAGCTGATCCGGACTCTTCCCATCCTTGGGATAGTTGGCGATGCCGATGCTGGCCGTCGCCCTCAGCCGATGCCTTCCCAGATGAACCGGCTCCGCGATCGCCGCCCGGATCTTTTGCAGGGTCTCGGAGATCAGATCGACGTTCGTCGGCTGGTCGAACAGAACTATGACGAACTCGTCGCCGCCAAGCCGCACGACGGTGTCGGTTGGCCTTACGCATTCGACCATACGGTTGGCGACGGTCTTCAACAGCACGTCACCGGCATTGTGACCGAGCGTATCATTGACGAGTTTGAAATTGTCGAGATCGATGAACACCACCGTCACCCAGCGATCATATCGCTGCGCATAGAGCAGAGCCTGCGAGAGCCGGTCCTCGAGCAGAGCGCGATTTGGAAGCCCTGTCAGCACATCATGATTGGCCATGAAATGAATCTGGTCTTCAGCCAATTTGCGCTCGATGGCGATCCCTGCAATGCGCGTCGTGAAGTCTATCAGCCGTGTTTCGGCCTCGGTCGGTTCGCGCACCGTCATCGAATACATGGCGAAGACACCCAGCACGGCGCCTTGATGCGACAGGATCGGGGTCGACCAGCAGGAACGATAGCCGAAGGGCGCCACCACCTGGCGGTAATCTTCCCAAAGCGGATCCTGCATGATGTCTGCGACGATGACTGGCTCGCGCCGATAGACGGCGGTGCCACATGATCCAACCTTGGGGCCGATGGCGATGCCGTCGATGGCAGTGGTATAATCCTTCGCCAGGCTCGGCGCGCCGCCGTGCCGCAAATGGCTGCCGTCCTTGTCCAGCAGCAGGACGGAACCGAATATCCCCGTCAACTGCGACTCGACGAGGCGCATCAGACGGTCGAGCACGTCTTCGAGCAGGGCGCTCATCGCGATCATTTCGAGAATATGCGCCTGCCCATCCCGAAGGATGTCCGCCTGCTTGCGCGCGGTGACATCGTGAGCGATGCCAACCAGACCGATAATGTCGTTCTGGGCATTGCGCAGCGGCACCTTCGTCGATGACACCCACTTGCCGGTGCCGGACGCGTCGACAATGAACTCTTCCTTGTCGATCATTGGTTGCCCGCTGCTGAGCACCTTCTGCTCCACCGCGCGAAATTTCTGTGCAAGTTCCGGGGCATGGAGATCAAAATCGGTCAAACCGATCATGTCACTGGTCTTCTGCCGTCCGCTGTCGACCGCAAGAGCCCTGTTCGCCACGACGAAGCGGCTCTCCGTGTCCTTGACCCAGAGATAGTCGGGCACCCAGTCGATCAGCGTTTGCAGCGAGATGCGCTCGTCGACGACCTGTCGATTGGCAACCAGCGCGGTAATGTCCTCATGCGTGGCCACCCAGCTGCCGTCGGGCATAGGCTGATGGCAGACCTGAACTTTCCGACCGTCGGCGAGGTTGGCTGTCCATACCCTTGGAGCCATGCCCGCATTGACGGCGCGGGCCAATGCAAGATAGGCGTCGGCATCGGTCGCGGATGTCCCGGCAACGACGCGACGTTCGACGATTTCCCGGAGCGTCAGCCCCGGCTGCAATTGCTCAGGCGCGATGTGGTAGATTTCCGCATAGCGGCGGTTGCACAGGATCAGCCGTTCAGCGGCGTCGAAAAAGCAGATGCCCTGCGAAACGTTGTCGATCGCCGTCTCAAATCGCAGCGCCTGCCCTTCGAGCGTTGCGATCCTGCCTCGCAGATCGCGCTCGAGCGTTTCGTATGAAGCGATCGTCAGCTTTGCCAGCGCCGCAAGGTTGGCCGACTCGGGTGTCTCGACGGCTTTCCTGGATGATTTCTCGCCCAAACAGAGTTCCTCCAGTTTGGTGCCGGCACAAAGCAACACGGCTCGCCCTCAACCCAAAAGCGACCGCATCGTGATCGATATATACTAATGGTAGATGAACCAGGTGCGGTCGGTTGTAGATATCCGAAAATCCTGGCGCTGTTGCCGAGCCACGATTTTGGGCTCCGGATGCAGGCGCGGCCGCTCCCGTCGCGCCAATCCGCATGTGTCAGTCCATATGCGCGGCTGGCGCGCCGCCCGCCGGCGCTGCCTTCGGCTTGCGCAGCAGGAAGACGAACGGGATGGCAAGCAGCGTCATCACCATCAGGATTTTGAAGTCGTTGACGTAGGAGATCATCATCGCCTGGATGTTGACCAGCCGATCGACCTGCGAAAGCGCCGCCGGATCGCCGCTCGCGGCCGCCGGCGAGGCCGCCCACAGATTGGGGTTGAACGGGTTTATGAAGGCCGAGAGCTCGGTGTGGTTGACCTGCGTGTTGCGCACCAGCAGAACCGTCACCACCGACACGCCGATCGAGGAGCCGAGATTGCGCACCAGGCTGAACAGCGCGGTGGCATCGGTGCGGTAGCGCGCGTCGAGCGTAGCGAAGGCAACCGTCGACAGCGGCACGAACACCATGCCCATGCCCAGGCCCTGGATGACGCCGGAGCTGAGGATCAGCCAGTTGTCCATCTGCGGCGAGAAGCTGGACATGGTGTAGAGCGATTGCGCGGTCAAAAGGAAGCCGATGACGACGAGGATCCTCGCATCGACCCTGTGCATGATGCGACCGACCAGCAGCATCGAAATCATCGTGCCGATGCCGCGGGGACCGATGACGACGCCGATGGTCATGGTCGGATAGCCGAAAATGTTCGCCAGCATGGGCGGCAGGAGCGACATCGAGGCCAGGATGAGCACGCCCATGACGAAGATGAACGCCAGGCCGGTCACGAAATTGCGGTCGAGGAATATCTTGGGATCGATGAAGGGATGCTCCGCCGTCACCGTGTGGATGGTGAACACCCAGAAGCCGGTGATGGCCAGGCCGAGCTCGATCCAGATCTCGACCGAGGAGAACCAGTCGACCTCGCCGCCGCGATCCAGCATCAGCTGCAGCGCGCCGACGCCGAGCGAGATCATGGCGAAGCCGAAGAAATCGAAGCTGCGCAGGCGCTTGGCGACGGCAGGCAGATAGGCGGCCATGCCGAGGAAGGCGAGGATGCCGACCGGCAGGTTGATGAAGAACACCCAGCGCCAATTGAAGTTCTCGGTCAACCAGCCGCCGAGTGTCGGGCCGAGGATCGGCCCCAGCATGATGCCGGCGCCCCAGATCGCCATCGCCTGGCCGTGGCGCTCCTTCGGGTTGATGTCGAGCAGGAAGGTCTGCGACAGCGGCACGATCGCGGCGCCGAACACGCCTTGCAGCAGCCGGAACAGCACGATCGTCTCGAGGCTCCAGGCCAGCCCGCAGAGCATCGAGAAAATGGTGAAGCCGACCACGGCGGTCAGGAACAGCTCCTTGCGGCCGAGCCGGTCGGCAAGCCAGCCGGTGACCGGCGTCATGATCGCCGCGGCGACGATGTAGGAGGTCAGCACCCAGTTGATGTTGTCCGGAGAGGCGCCGAGATCGCCGGTCATGGTCGGCAGCGCGACATTGGCGATCGTGGTGTCGAGCGCCTGCATGACGGTGGCCAGCATCAGCGCGACGGTGATCAGGCCGCGGTGCGGCACTTCCTTGAAGGGTTCTGGCGTGCTCATGATGCGGAACTTCCAGCAGGTAACAAAAACGTGTACACGAGGGTTTCCGGGCGGCGAGGCCTTCCATTGAAAGACCCTCATCGCGGTGGGACGCGACTATCGATGTGGGGGTTACATCGATCGAACGTCTCTCTTGATCGGACGCCTGCCGCCCGGAAACCTGAGGACCGAAGAGGCCTGTGTCGAAGGCTTCAGGTTTCGATCAGGCCGCGACGCGGCCCGGTCCAATCCCGGTCCTTCCCACTCCTCCCATCGGGCCAATCTGCCGTTTGCTTCCACCCGCCAGGTCCCGGCAGGATTCCGCCATTTGTCCATCCCAGCCGCCAAGGCGCCCGGGATCGTCTACTCGGCCGCCTCGCCGGCCGTGGCGTGGCCGAAGATCTTCGGCAGGCCGCGCGCCACACCGGTGTCGACGCTGACGGTGGCGCTCATGCCGGTGCGCAGCGCCATCTTGGCGTCGGGGTCGGTCAGTTCCAGGCGCACCGGAATGCGCTGGGTGACCTTGACCCAGTTGCCGGTGGCGTTCTGCGCCGGCAGCAGCGAGAACTCGGCCCCGGTGCCGGCGCCGATCGCCTTGACGGTGGCCTCGAAGGTCTTGCCCGGATAGGTGTCGACGACGATCTCCGCCTTCTGGCCCGGCTTCATATGGGTGAGCTGGGTTTCCTTGAAATTGGCGTCGATCCAGGTGTCGCCGGTCTCTACCAGCGAGAACAGCGGCGTGCCGACGGCGACATACTGGCCGATCTTGAACGAGGAGGCCTGGCTGATGACGCCGTCCGACGGCGCCGTGACCGTGGTCTGCGCCAGGTCATAGGCGGCCTTGTCGCGCGCGGCGAGCGCCGCCATCACCGTCGGGTGCTTGTCGGTCTCGATGTCGGGATTGCCGCCGAGCGCCGCCTTGGCGCTGATGATGCCCTGCTCCGCCACCGCCAGCTGCTGCCTGGCCTTGTCGAGATCGTTCCTCGCCTCGTCCAGCGACGACTTGGCGTTGATGCCCTTTTGGGCAAGGTCGGCGGCGCGGTCATATTGCGACTGCGCATAGGCGACTTCGCTGGTGTCGGACTTCTCCTGCGCCATCGCCTGGCTGTAGGCGGCGCGCAGCTGCTCGACATTGAGGCGGGCGGTGGCGACCGCCGCATCGGCCTGGGCGAGCACGATCCGGTAGGATTCGGGGTCGACCGCGAACAGCACGTCACCCTGCTTGACGAGCTGGTTGTCGGCGATGCCGACCTTGACGATGCGGCCCGCCGTGTCGGAAGCGATCGACACCTTGGCCTGCTGCAGATTGGCGTTCTCGGTCTCCTGGTAGCGGCCGCCGGTGACCCAGACGTAGGCACCGCCGGCAAGCAGCGCCGCGGGCAGCGCGACCATCAGGAGAAAGCGGCCGGCGCGGCGCTTCTTCTTCAGCGCCACCGCTGCCGGCTGCGGTGTTGGCGCTACCGACACCGGGGCAGCCGCCGGCGCCTCGGCGACCGGCTGCGCCGGCGCCTCCCTTTCCAGCCTGGTGACCTTCTCGTCCACCTTTACGACCGCGTTCATGCTGCTGTGCCTTCCGTATTCTTCATTTTCTCCAGGGCCGACGCTTCGCCGTCCGCGAGATTCTGCACGATCGCATCCAGCGCCCGGATCAGGACACGGCGATCTTCCGGCGACACGCCGACCAACGATTCCTCATAGACCTCGCCGGCGAGGCTCTTGACGTGGGCATAGGCCTCGCTCGCCTTGGCGGTCGGGAAGATCATGCGCACGCGCCGGTCGGTCGCGTCGGGACGGCGCTCGATCCAGCCGCCCTCCTCCATCCGGTCGACGAGGCGCGAGACGCTGATCGGCTCGATTTCGAGAAGCTCGGCGAGCCGCGCCTGCGCGACACCCGCCTCCTTGGCGACACGGACCAGAAGCCGCCACTGCGCCGAGGAAAGGCCGAAGCCGCTGGCGCGCGCCTCGAAGCGCTTGCGCATCAGGCGCTGCACGTCGTGGATCAGGAAGCCCAGTCTGTCGATGCCGTCGGAAACCATAAGCGGCATATATAATAAGCGTGCTTAGTATTCAAGGGACGGCTTGATCCAGAAGCCGGCAACAGTGCATGGCAGACCCGCGATGCGAGCATGGTTAGCGGTTGGTGAACGCGCGGATCGATGCCCGGCTGTTTCCGCGCCGCGCGGTTTGTTGCATAGATGCCGGGGCTCGACGCGGGGGGAATACGGGGGATGGCCGACATCTGGCAGGTGGGGATCGTTCCTGTGCCGATCCAGGGCGTTCTTGCCGCCGATGGCCTCGACAGGAGCCGTGTGATCTGGCTGCCGCCGCAAGGCTCGTTCCGCTTCATCGCCGACCCGTTCGGCCTTTGCCACGGCGATCGCTTCACCGTGCTGGTCGAAGCCTATGACTACCGGGTGAAGCGCGGCGAGATCCACTACTACAGCTACGACCGGGACTGGAGGCTGCGGGAGCGCGGCATTGCGCTGAAGGAACCTTTCCATCTCTCCTATCCGCAACTGATCCGGTCGGGCGAAGATATCTTCATGCTGCCGGAGGCCTATCAGAGCGGCCGGCTGACGCTTTATCGGGCGGTCGATTTCCCGAGGGCTTGGGAGCCGGCCGCGGTGCTGCTGGAAGAGCCGGCGGTCGATTCGACCGTCTTTCACCACCAGCAGCGCTGGTGGATGTTTCATGCGCTCTTCGGAGCGGACGGCAGGGACACCCGCGAGCTTCATGTCGCCTTTGCCGACAGCCTGACCGGCCCGTGGCACAGGCATCCGCAAAACCCGGTGCGCACGGGCCGCGCTTCGTCACGGCCGGCCGGCTCGCCCTTCCTGGACGGCGACAAGCTCTATTTCCCGACACAGGACTGTACGACCGGCTACGGCAGCGCCATCAACCTGCTCGGCATCGAGCGGCTGAGCCCTGGGGAATTTTCGGCAGACATCGTCGAGCGCCTGTCGCCCGACGGCTGGCTCGAAGGTTTCGACCAGGGGTTTCACACGCTTTCGGACGGCGGCGGCGTTACCTTGATCGACGTCAAGCGCATCGACCGCTCGCCGATGCGCCATCTGATCAAGCTGCAGCACTGGCTGCGCAAACGGCTGACTTGAGCGGCCGCAATCACAGCCGGTTGCGGATCAGCATGGTGACGACGAAGAACGCGCCGAGCGAGCCGGCGACGATGGCGCCCAAAGCGGGTCTCACCGAGTTCCCTTTTCACCCTCGCCTTTCGATCCAGGAACCATCATCATTTTTTCCACGGTAGATTGCCTCCGGCAGTTGCCGCTTTGTGCTGTCAACACCCGGCTTCGACGAGCCCGGCGGCGCGTGGATCGCCAAAACATCGGAAAATTTTCAGAAACCGTTCGGGATTTCGCGGGCCCGGAGACGCAAAAAGATCGGGCTGGAGAACGAAGGGCCGCAACGCCCGATCGCCCAGGCCACCGCATTTTCCCGGTCGACGCATCCTCCCGCGCGGCCGCAACCTTGGTCACGGAGACAACATGATTGCCGCACTCCTCCACAGGCCGCTGAGGCGCATCGTCGTCACCGCCGGCGTCAACCGGCTGCGGGAACATGAAAAAGTCCGTATCGTTGAAGGGGAAGAGAAATGAGCATGTCCAAGACCAAGGTCCTGATCGCCGGCGCCGGCCCGACCGGGCTGACGCTCGCGCTGTGGCTGACCAAGCTCGGCGTGCCGGTGCGCATCTTCGACAAGGCCGCGGCGCCCGGTGAAACCTCGCGCGCGCTCGCCGTCCAGGCGCGCACGCTGGAGTTCCACAGCCAGGTCGGCATTGTCGAGGATATCCTTGCCGAGGGTATTCGGCTCGAGCGGCTCACCCTACACACGCCGGCCGGCGTTGCGGCAAGGCTGCCGCTGTCGGATTTCGGCCGTGGCATCAGCCCCTATTCCTTTGCCTTCGCGCTGCCGCAGGATATCCACGAGCGTGTGCTGATCACGCATCTTGAGCGCGCCCGCGTCGAAGTCGAACGCGGCACCGAGCTCGTCGCTTTCCAGGACAAGGGCGACGCTGTCATTGCCACACTTTCCCGGAACGGCCGCACTGAGACCGTCAGCGCGGCCTATCTCGCCGGTTGTGACGGCGCGCGCAGCGCCGTGCGCCATGGACTGAACATCGGCTTCCCCGGAGGCACCTATGAGCAGGCCTTCTACGTCGCAGACGTGAAAGGCAGCGGCGAAATCACCCGCAACGGCATGGACACGACGATCAGCAGCTATGGTTTCGCGATCGTCATGCCGGTCCGGCAGTCGGGTTCGGTCAGGCTGATCGGCATCGTGCCGAAGGCGCATGAGGCGGACGAGACGATCACCTTCGAGGCGATCCGCGCCGATGTCGAGCGAGACACCGGCGTCAAGGTCGACGAGGTCAACTGGTTCTCGACCTACCGGGTCCATCACCGCGTCGCCGAGCGCTTCCGCGTCGGCCGCGTGTTCCTTGCCGGCGATGCCGGCCATATCCACAGCCCGGCCGGCGGCCAGGGCATGAACACCGGGATGGGCGATGCGGTGAACCTCGCCTGGAAGCTCGCCGCCGTGGTCCAGGGCCGCGCCGACGCGCGCCTGCTCGACAGCTACGAGCCGGAACGCATCGCCTTCGCCCGCAAGCTGATCGAAAGCACCGACAAGGTGTTCCGCTTCATCACCAGCCGCTCGCGGCTCGTCGGCCTGTTCCGGCGCTACGTGATGCCGAAGATCATGAATGTCGCGCTGCACACCTCGTTCGGCTCGCGCGCCTTCTTCGGCGTGATCTCGCAGGCGGCGATCGAGTACCGCTCCGGACCGATCAGCTCGGGCGCGGCCGGCAAGGTCAGCGGCGGCGACCGCCTGCCCTATGTCGTCGGCTCCGACGGCGACAATTTCGAGCCGCTGCGCTCGCTCGACTGGCAGGTCCATGTCTATGGCGAGGTCAATTGCGATTTCCGGGCGATGCTCGCGCCGGCCGGCGTTCCGATCCACGCCTTCGCCTGGTCCGAAGCCGCCGGTAAAGCCGGCCTGCAGCGTGACGGCGCCTATCTGGTGAGGCCCGACGGCCATGTCGCGCTCGCCTCGCCCGTGCAGGAGGCGGCCGCCTTCCAGCGCTACCTCGCGGGCCTCGCCATCAGGCCGAGGACGGGAGAGCGCGCGCCGTATCGTGTGGCCGGCACCATGCACAGCCTGGCCTGATTATTCGGCGCCCGCCTGAACCGCGGGCGCCGATGTGCTCATCGTCGGCTACGTCACAACAGCGGCGCGCTTTCTGTTCGTGGTTGCGCACATGGCGGCGCTGACGGGCTCGGCCCGGCTTGCCGCATCCTCCAACCAAACTTTGATCGACAACTTAAGGAGAGAGAAAATGCCTATGAAATCCATGAAGAAAATCCGCTCAATGGCCGCCCTGCTCGCCATCGGCATGGCCGCTGTCGAAATCATCGGAAGCACCGTGCCGGCCCTGTCGCTGGTCGGCGCGGCCGAGGCCCGCATCGGCCAGCCCTGGACGCCGCGCAGCGCCGCGGGCGTGGCGCGTCGCAACACGACATGGCGTGTGCTCAGGCACACCACCGCCTGGGTCGCGACCTTGCCGGTCGGCTGCGTCCGCACCAAGGTCAAAGGCTTCGACGTCTTGCGTTGCGGCGGCACCTACTACCGGGCCTATCAGGGCCGCTACATCGTGGTGGTCGTCGATTGAGGCGCCTCGGGCGCAACCTCGCCGAGGGCAAGCCTGACGCCCTCGGCGAGATGCTCGGCATCGGCGGGACTTTCGAACGGCACACCGCGCAGCGCATAGTCGAGCGGCGAGAAAGGATCTCCTTCCTCGATAAGAGCGATCTGCCGCCGCGCCTTCTCCATTTCGCCCATCTGGGCATAGCAAGCCGCCAGGCGTGTCCGGATCCACGGCGCCGGGCGCGTGGCCAATTCCAGCGCTTCCGCCGCCTGCCGGTATTCCCCCATCATGTAGAGCGCCAGCGCACGGTCGAACTGGTACCAGTGAGGGTGCAAGGGATCGATGCGGATGCCGCGTGCCAGCCAGGTCAGCGCCTCCAGCGGTCGGCCGCGCATGGTCAGCAGCATGCCCATCTGCTCGATGCTGTCGGCATCATAAGGGTTGAGCTGCAGCGCGATGCGCATGTGATGCTCGGCCGCCTCATGTTCGCGCATGTAGAGGCGGATCAGCGACTGCACGCGATGGCCGGTCGGCTGGTCCGGCGACAAGGCCAAGCCTTTGTCGGCAAGATCGCGCGCGTTTTGCAGCACCGCGTCGCTGGCGCGGCCGAACTCCCCATCCAGCGCCCGCGCCAGAGCGAGATAGGTGTAGGCCAGCCCGTAGTTCGGATCCTTGGCCACTGCCGCCTCGAACAGGGCCTCGGCGCCACGCTGGTCGGTCTGCGCCGGGTCGCGAAGCAGCGCAAAACCGCGCACCAGAAGTTCATAGGCGGCAAGGCTGGTCACCGGTTTGCGTGAAGCCTGTTCGAGACCGGCATTGGTGACGCGCGTGACCAGCCGGCTGACGATCTGCTCGACGATCTCCCCCCCGGTCGCGAACAGACCCGCCCCTTGCGACTGATAGCGGTCGCCCCAGAGCTGGCTGGCGGTCGCGATGTCGACGAGGCTGACCGCCACCACGACATGCTCGCCCTGCCGGCGCAGCGATCCTTCGACCAGGTAGTCGGCGCCGATGCGGGCACGGATCTGCGGCCACTCCGCGCGGCCGAACGAGGAGAAGGAAAAGCTCGAATTGCGCGCCAGCACGGTCACCGTGCCGAAGCGGGCGACGCCGTTGATGAGATCCTCGGCGAAGCCGTCGACCATCGCCTCGTCGGCCGGGTCACTGCTCTCGTTGCGGAAACGCACCACCGCCACGATCGGCTGCGCGCCGATCTCCGGCGCCGCCTCCGCCTCGGCGGCAAGCATGTAGCCGCGCTTGGACACGGTGCGCACCATGTCCTCACCCAGCACCTTGCGGATCTCGCGCACCGACTGGGTGAGCGAATCCTCGGTGACGTAGACACCCGGCCAAACGACATCCATCAGCTCCGATTTCGGAACCACGCGTCCCATGTTGCGGGCAAGGTGGGCGAGCAGCGCATAGGCTTTCGGCCGCAGGAACAGCGGCTCGTTGACGCCGCGCAGCGTCCCCATGGCGAGGTCCAGCGTGAACCCGCCAAATCGGAAAACCTGATCGGCCGCCACCGCGGTCATCGGGACACCCCTCTCCCCTGACACTGCGTATCATCATGCCCGCATCGATCCCACATCGAACGGGATGGACGAAACGCATTATTGCCCAGTGCGCAATTTGGATCAAACTGGCCGTCCGCGCAGGCGCTATCGTCGGCCGGCCAAATGCGAAAGGAGCCGCATGAACCCGACCGAGAAAGCGCTGTGGTTTGTCGAAAGCCATCTGCCGGAAGCTATCTCGCTCGACGACGTCGCGCAAAGCAGCGGCGTGTCGCGTTTCCACGTGACGCGCGCCTTCGGCGCCGCCACCGGCCGTTCGGTGATGGGTTATATGCGCGCACGCCGGCTGAGCGAGGCGGCGCGCAAGCTCTCCGGCGGCGCGCCCGACATCCTCGCGGTCGCGCTCGATGCCGGCTACGGCTCGCATGAGGCTTTCACCCGCGCCTTTCGCGACCAGTTCGGCACCACGCCGGAACTGGTGCGCGCGCAAGGCAACCTCGACACTCTCGATCTTGTGGAGCCGATCCTGATGGACCAGTCATTCCTGCCTTCGCTGGAGCCGCCGCGCTTCGAGACCAGCCGCCCCTTCTTCATCGCCGGGCTTGGCGAGCGCTACAGTTGCGAGACCAGCGCCGGCATCCCGATGCTGTGGCAGCGTTTCGGTCCCTATATCGGCAACATCCCCGGCGAGATCGGCGACGTTGCCTATGGCGTCTGCGTCAATGGCGACGATGCCGGCAATTTCGACTACATCGCCGGCGTCGAGGTCGCCGATTTCTCGGGGCTGCCGAAAGAGTTCTTCCGCGTACGCGTGCCGGCGCAGAAATACGCCGTCTTTTCCCACCGCGAACACATCTCGACCATCCGCCGCACCGTCAACACGATCTGGAACAAATGGCTGCCGGCCTCCGGCCACGAGGTCGCCGATGCGCCGGAGTTCGAGCGCTACGGCCCCGAATTCGATCCGCGCAGCGGCGATGGCGGGCTGGAGATATGGATACCGGTGAAGGGGTGAGGAGCTGTCCAGTTTTCTCGCAACGTCTTAGGTGGCATCTGAAGGGCCGAGGACTCGCAGGGCAAGAAGAATGAAATATTGAAGAAGACGTGATGTCGAAGCTGGCAACCTTCCTGGATACAAGTTACTTGATGGGAATTGCTTGGAATTGAATTTCAGGAAAGCATTGCAGCAATGACGCAGTCTCGAAACGCACGGGTCTGGGCCAGCCGCGCCTTCATGGACTCATCACGGATCAAGGGATTCACCGCTGATCGTTTGCCAACCGGAATGAACCTCGGCCAGATGGCCGAGTTGAATGAAACCGGCGAACGAATGTCGGCCGAGCATTTCCCGAAGGAGATATTCGCCAACTATCCGGACCGACGAGAAAAGAAGCAGGCGGACCTGGTGCTTGCCGCTGGCGCAGTGGTGGTTTCGGCGGCCTGCGCCGATGTGCTCAAGCAATTCGATCTCGGCCATTCCTCGCTCTATCCGATCAGGCTTTTCCAGCACGACCGCAAGACGCCAGTGGAGGGAGTGTATTTTTGTCTAAACATCGGCGAGCGCAAGGGTGCTTTCTTGCGCGAGCATTCGCCGCTGGTCGAGGAGTTTGGCGACAGGACTCTGATGATGCCGCCAAACCTTCATGACGATGAGGTTGCCGTCAGCCCGGCTGCCCTGGAGGGACCCGACCTGTGGGTTAGCCCGCCCCTGATCCGCATTTTCTTCCTGAGCGACCGGCTGACCCAAGCGCTGCGGGCGGCAAAAATGGGCAGGGTCTTTGGTTTTCGCGCCTGCCGCATTGTCGAAGTCTAGCCAGGTGTCATCTCGGGGGAAGACCTACAGTTCCAAATTCCAGGTCTGGCCGACCAAATCCTTGCCGAAGGAATGGTGGCGCACCTCTTCGGCGAGCTTGAAGCCGGCGGCCTCGTAGATGCGGCGGGCCGAGACGAGGATGTCGTTAGTCCACAGCGTCAGGGTCTTGTAGCCTTTGGCGCGGGCAAAACCGATGCATTCGTCGACAAGCCGCTTGCCGATGCCGAGGCCACGCGCGGACGGCTCGACATAGAGCAGGCGGAGCTTCGCCACCTCGTCCGACTTGCGCACGATGAAGACCGAACCGACGACTTCCGCTTCCCGCTCGGCGATCCAGGCGCGCTCCCATTTCGGGTCGAACTTCTTGACGAATTCAGCCAGGATTTCGGCGACCAGCGCCTCATAGGTTTCGTCCCAGCCATAGTCCTGCGCGTAGATGAGGCCCTGGCGACGCGTGACCCAGCCGATGTCACCCACCTGCAAAGGCCGCAAGATGTAGGGGACCCTGGGTTCCGGCTGATCGCCGAGCAGGCGCTGCACGATGCCCATCGCCTTGACCAGCCTGTCCTGCTCGGCCGGCGGAAGCTTGTCGAGCAAGGCCTGGACCTGCGCATGCGAGTCCTTGTTGAGCGGCGCGAAGGCATCCCTCCCCGCCTGCGTCAGCGCGATCGAGGAGCGCCGGGCGTCGGCTTCGCTGGCGGCGCGCTCGACCAGGCCGCGCTCCTCGAACTTCTTCAGGAGACGGCTGACATAGCCGGGGTCGAGGCCGAGGTCGCGCACCAGATCGCTGGCGACGAGGCCATCGCGATTGGCAAGCTCATAAAGCACCCGCGCCTCGGTCAGCGAGAACGGGCTCTTCAGCAGGCCTTCGTCGAGCAGGCCGATCTGGTGGGTATAGAAGCGGTTGAAGGCGCGCACGGCGTCGATGCGCTCTTTGGCGGGTGGGTGATGGATGGTCATGGCGCTTCTCCTGTCGAGGAGAAGATCATGCATTTAGTTGACTGAGTCAAGCAAATGCTGGTACCGATGCGTCTCACAACTTCGTCATTCTAGGGCGGAGCAAGGAGCGAAGCGACGCGCGCAGACCCTAGAATGACGACCTCACGTTCGCCTGCGCAAATAGCGAGCGCTGAAGCGTCGCCTCACCCCATCGGGAGCGCCGGCCAGAACTCCACGATGCGCCCGCCGGAAAACACCGCGATCGAGCCGAAATGCTGCAGCACCGCCTCGCTCTGCGTCGGGCGCAGGAAGGCATAGTCGCCGGGCTTCACGTCCGCTCCCGCCGGCAGGCCCATGAACTGCTGGTTGGAGGACAGGCCGACCAGGCTGTTCGTCTTCATCCCCTCGGGACACACCGGCTCGGCCATCCACTTGCCGCCATAGAGGTAGCAGCCTCTGCGTGGAAACAGGCCAAACGCTTGCATCGTCTTGGACACCACAAGCGGACCCGGCAGCACCGGCTCGACCACCTTCAGGATCGGCGTCGCGATGAAGGCGGCGGGCTCGAAGCCGGCGAGCCCGGGCTTGTCGAAATCGCTGGGCAGCACAAAGGCGGAGCCGATCGACACGTCGTTGGCGACGCCGCCATGATGCAGGAGCGCCGTCTTCGAGCCGCCTATGTTGAGGATGCGGCGCTGGTCTTCGCCGAGGCAGTCGGCGAATTCCTCGGTCAGGGCCTGGGCTTTCCTCAGCGCGCCAGCCTCACCGCCGAACAGGCCGGGGATTTCCGGTGCATGCGCCTCATAGGCCATGATGCCTTCGCAGCGCAGGCCCCTCGGGATGGTAAGCGCTTTCAGGTCTTCGGGGCTGGCGAAGCCGCCGCGATGCAGCCCGACATCGACCTCGAAGGCAAAGCGCAGTTCCGTGCCAAGTTCGGCGGCGAGCGCGCCATACTCGGCCAGCCGCTCCTCAGTATCGATCAGCCAGCAGACGCGCAACCAGCCGGAGCCGCCCTTCGCGAGCGCGGCCCTGGCCGCGCCGACCGGCATCGGCTTGCCGTAGAGCAGATCGGCGTCCGGAAAGGCGTCGAGCACGGCTTGCGTTACTGGCGGATGGAAGGTCATGAAACGGCTGCTGCCCAGCGCGCCGGCAATGTGCGCGAGCAGCGGCAGGCAGGCGAGCGACTTGTCGACCAGTCGCACGGCCAGGCCCGGCGCCAGCCTCTCCCTGACCAGCGCGATGTTGCCGTCCAGCCGGTCGCGGTCGAGGAGGAGCGTCGGTTGGAAAATGCCGGCTTGCCTCAGCGCCTCGGAGATGTCGGCGAAATAGGCGCTCATTTTTCGATGCCGAACAGGCCGGCCATGTAGGGCGAGACGAAGCGGTTTTCGGGATCGATGTCGCGGCGCACGGCAAGCGCTTCATCCCAGCGCGGGTAGAGTTTCTTGAAGTCCGCCGCCTTTAGGCTGTGCATCTTGCCCCAATGCGGCCTGCCGCCATATTTGCGGAAGATCGGCTCGGCCGCCCACATGAAGGGCCCGGGATCGTTTGCCGCGTCGTGATGGATGGCGATCGAGCAGGTGAGCCGCTTGTGGAACGGCGACAGCCAGAACTCGTCCGGCGCCACCGAGCGCACCTCCATCGGGAAATAGACTTCCGGGAAGTGCTTTTCGGTCAGCTCGATGATCTCGGCCAGCGCCTTCGGCCCCTCCTCGAAGGGCAGATGATATTCCATCTCGTTGAATTTGGTCTGCCGGTCGCTGGCATAGACGTTGAGCCAGTCCTGCACGTAGTCCTCGGCCGGCAGCTTGGCGATCGCGCCCAGGATCAGCCGGCGGCGCAGCGACGGCAGCCAGCGCAGCGCGGTGCGCAGCTTGCGCAGCGTCGCCAGCCCGGCCTCGTCATCCTCGGTCGGGCGTGCTGTGGTCGCCGCGTCGGAGAGATCGCTGGCGATGAACTGCGCGTAGCCCGAAAACGGGATGTAGTAGAACTCGGCCGAGCGATGCGCCGCCATCATCGTCTCGAAGCTCTTCAGCATGTCGGCGATCGGCAGCACCCATTTGCGGCGGCGCAGCCGGTAGGTCGGGATGTTGTTGATCGTCACTTCGGTGAGGATGCCGAAGGCGCCAAGCGCGACGCCGGTGGCGTGGATCATGTCCTGATCCCCCGTCCGGCTGTATTCGCGCAGTTTTCCGTTACCGTCGACGAGTTGCACAGTTTCCAACTGCGTGTGATAGGCGCCGAGTTTAGGGCCGGAGCCGTGCGTGGCGGTGCCGAGCGCGCCGCCGATCGCCTGCTTGTCGATGTCGCCCATATTGGGCAGGCCCTGGCCGATGCCTTGCAGGAGATGCATCAGCGGCCCGAGCCTTGTGCCAGCCCGCAGCCGCGCCCGGCTGGTCGCGGGCTCATGCGAGACCAGCCCCTCGATCTTCTCCAGCGACACGATCGTGCCTTCGGATTTGACCAGCGGCGTGAAGGAATGGCCGGCGCCGGCGACGCGCAGCGGACCGGGCGCGGTGCGCACGAGATCGGCGAGCTCGCCCGCATCGGCCGGGGTGGCGATCAGCTTGGGTGCTGCCTGCACCAGGCCGGACCAGTTGCTCCAGGTGTTCAGCATCGGCCCTCTCCGCTCAGGCAATGGCGCGGCGGCGCCGCGCAAGGAGGATGAACAGGCCAAGCAGCGCCACGCTGACGGCAGCGCTGGCGGCGGCGAATTCCGGCACCGGACGGAAATCCTTGCCGTCGATGAGCAGCGAGGCCGCGATCGGCCCGATCGCCAGGCCGAAGAGCTGGGCGGCCGGCACCAGGAGCACCGCCGTGCGCGTCTCGTCGGCGGTGATCGCCAGCCGGATCTGGTAAGGGACGATGAAGAGCAGGATGAAGCCCATCGCCAAAGCGGCGGTCCAGAATATCGTCAGCCCCGGTCCGCCGGCGAGAACGAGCGAACAGACAAGGGCGACGGCGCCTATCGCGGTGATCGCCAGGCGATAGTCGATGCGCGCCTCGAAGGCGGTCGCGGTCATGGCGCCGACCACTTGCGCGGCGAGGCTTGCCGAAACGATCAGGCCGACGGTGCGGCCATCTATGCCGAATTGCGCGCCGAGCGGTTCGAGAAAGGCCCAGATGGCGCCGAAGAACATGAAGTAGCAGAAGATCGACAGCAGTGCGGTGATCGAGCCGGGCGTCAGCAAATTGGCCAGATGCTCTTCCTTCGGCAGGTCGGCATAGTCGTCCGGCACGATCCAGGCGACCGCCAGCGAGAGGATGCAGACCACGCCGAGGGCCAGGAAGCCGCCGGACGAGCCGGCGGCGGGGACGACATAGAGCGCCAGTATCAGCGCCAGCGCGCATTGCGCCAAAGTCTGCACGGTGACGAAATAGCCGCCGATGCGCTCGGCCCGGCGCGAGCGGGCGATCAGCTCGGTGGCGACGGCGACCAGCCCGCCCTCGGCGAACCCGGCCAGGGTGCGCGCGCCGATCAGCGCGTTCGGGGTGGCGGCATAGGCCGTCCACCAGTTGGCGGCCGCCAGCAGGACCAGGAGAATGGTGCTCTTCCAGCGCATGTTGCGGGCAGGCAAGGCCATCGCCACGACCCCCGAGCCGATGGCAATGGCGATCATTTCCGCCGTTGCGACCAGCGCCAGCTCGTCGCCGGTGACGTGGCCCTCGGTGTAGAGCGCGCCGAGTAGCACTGGCTGAAGCCCGAGGATCAGCAGGCCGACGGAGCCGATCCACAGCGCCGAAGCGAGCTGCAGCCCGCTCGGATTGCCGACCAGCCAGTCGCCATCCTGCATCTGCCCCGCATGTGTCGAAGTCAAAGGCGCCTCCTCAACGTCCTTGCCGCACAACGAAAAAACTGACAATCTGTCAGCATTTCTGGAAACTGATAGTTAATCATGTTTCTTGTCAACCAGAAATTTGGAGCTCTCGCGAGAGATCGGCGTAATGAGCGAAGCAAGGCGAATGGCGACGGCGCCCAGGCGCAAGCCGAAGCAGGAGCGCAGCCGCGACCGCATCGATGCGATCCTTTCGACGACCATGCGGCTGATCGGCGAGAAGGGCATCGACGCCGTGACGATGAAGGAAGTGGGGGCGCTGGCCGGCGGGCCGATCGCTACCGTCTATCACTACTTCCCCAACAAATCGGCGATCCTGGCCATGCTCTACGAGCGCTTTGCGGAGGAAAGCCGCGCCCGCTTCGGCGCGATCATCGCCGGGATCCGCGGAGTGGAGGACGTGACGGCGGCCGCGGATCGCCTGCTCGACGACTACTATCAACGCGTCGCCGAAGATCCGGCCATCCAGGACCTGCAGAATGCGATCCAAGCCGACAAGGCGCTGCAGAATCTCGACATCGCCGAGACAAGACTGCAGGCCAGGATGTTCTGCGACCATGTCGGCCCGATGCTTGAGCCCGACAGGCGCGAGGCGTTCGGCCGCGTGGTGTTTCTCATCTTCCAGCTCGCCGGCGGCGTGGTGCGGCTGGCGCTAACGCAGGATCAAGCGGAAAGCCGGCGCACGATCGATGACTACCGGTCGATCATCCACACGCAGTTGCGGCTGTTTCTTTGACCGGCGTCAGGCATCCAGCTTCGGCGCCAGGATCTCGACCAGCCAGTCGATGAACACCCTGACGCGCGGTGACAGCTGGCGGCTGCGCGGATAGAGCACCGAGATCGGCGTCGGCGCCGGCGGATTGTCGGGCAGCACCTCGACCAGCCTGCCCGCCTTGAGGTCCTCGGCATAGCGAAGCTTGGGCGCCTGGAACAGGCCGAAGCCAAGTCGCACCAGCGTGGCGCTGGTGTCGGAGTTGGCAACGGTGACGCGGGACGGCAGCACCACTTCCCGAACCCCGCCCTCGACCGTGAACTCCAGCGGAATCACCTGCCCGGTGCGCGAGGAGACGAAGCCGATCATCGTGTGCCCGGTGAGATCATCCAGGGAGCGCGGCACGCCGTGGCGCTCGAGATAGGCAGGGCTCGCCACCGTGATCTCGCGGGCGATGCCCAACCGGCGCACGATCATATCGCTGTCGGGCAGCGCGCCCGCCCGGATGACGCAATCGACGCCCTCGCGCACGAGGTCGACCAGCCGATCCCCCTCGCCGATGTGCACGGTGAGGCCCGGATGCCTTGCCAGCAGCGCTGGCAGTTCCGGCAGGATGAAGGTGCGCGCCATATGGCCGTTGACGTCGATGCTGAGCCGCCCGCGAACCTCGCCCGCGCCGAAGCCGCCCTCGGCCTCCTCCACATCGGTCAGGATGCCGAGGCAGCGCTGGTAGTAGGCCTCGCCGTCGAGCGTCGGCGTGACGTGGCGGGTGGTGCGCCTGAGCAATTGCACGCCGAGCCGCTGCTCCAGCTGCTTGATCGACGACGTCGCGCTGGAGCGCGGCAGGCCGAGATCGGCGGCCGCCGCGGTGAAGCTGCGCCGCTCAACGACGCGCGTGAAGAGCCGCATGCAGTCGAGCCTGTCCATACGCCGATTGTTCGCATGGATTGAATAGAGAAGGCAATCTCTGCCCAATTATTCCTGGAAGATAGACGAATATATGGGTGTCATCGCAACCGATGGAGATGACCATGACCAATCCCAATCGCCCCATTGCCCTGATCACCGGCGGCAGCCGGGGCCTCGGCCGCAACACAGCGCTCAGCCTCGCCCGCAAGGGCGTCGACGTGGTGCTGACCTATCGCTCGCGCGCCGACGAGGCGCAGGCGACTGTCGCCGAGATCGAGGCGGCCGGCGGCCGCGCCGCCGCCCTGCGGCTCGATACCGGCGCAGTTTCGACCTTCCCGGCCTTCGTCGAAGCGCTGACCCGCACGCTTCGGGAGACCTGGCAGCGCGACCGCTTCGACTTTCTCGTCAACAATGCCGGTACCGGCCTGCGCAAGGCGATCGCCGAGACGACCGAGGAGGAATTCGACACGCTGATGAACGTCCATCTCAGGGGCGTGTTCTTCCTCACCCAGGCGCTGCTGCCGCTGATCGAGGATGGCGGCCGCATCATCAACGTGTCGAGCGGGCTGGCGCGCTTCTCGGTCCCCGGCTCGTCCGCCTATGCGATGATGAAGGGCGGCATCGAGGTGTTCACGCGCTACCTAGCCAAGGAACTCGCCGTCCGCCGCATCACCGCCAACACGGTGGCGCCGGGGGCTATCGCGACCGACTTCAACGGCGGCCATGTGCGCGACGACGCCGACATCAACCGCGTCGTCGCCGGCATGACCGCGCTCGGCCGGGCTGGCGTTCCGGACGATATCGGCCCGATGGTCGCCTCGCTGCTGTCGGAGGACAATCGCTGGGTCAACGCCCAGCGCATCGAGGTGTCGGGCGGCATGAACATCTAGGTAACCTGGCGGATCAGCTCTTCGAAGCCGTCGGCGAGATTTGAATTGCCGGCGGCGACGAAGCTCGAAAGGCTCCTGGCTCGGCCAGGGGTCTTATTGGCATCGAGCAGCACCGCCCTGCCCTCATGCATGACGAAATCGAATTTCCCGTAGTCGAAGCCAAGTTGGCGCCTTAACGCGCGAAGCTCGTCGGGAACCGGAACAGGTTCGTGGCGGATTGTGTCGTCGCCCTTCACGAGACTTTGCGGCGACACGTGGCGGGTGCAGCGTTCGCGTTCGCCGCAAAACAGCCAGAAGCGGGCTCCAAAGCCGTCCGGCTCCGGTTCGGGAACGAATTTTTCCACCACGAGATCCTCGCGGTCGAACACTGTCGTCGGAACATCGGCAAGCGAGCGATGGACACGATAGCTGTCTAAAGCTTCGAGGCTGGGAAACGGCTCCGGCTTTCCGGCGCGTCGCGACCGCCGGTTCAGCGAGCGCTCACGCGTTCCGAGGTTGTTGAGGCTGCTCTTCACGATGACGGGCCCCTGCCATCCGTCGCCCCTGCCGATCACGGCACCGCTAACGCGACGCTTGGAGATGTCGGCGGCGCCGATGTTGAGGCAGAAGGGAAAGGCGCGCGCGTATTCGACATATTCGGCCGGCGTCACGGTCGCGTCGACATGCAGTACCGCAATGTCGGCTTCCGGCCTGGCCGCCGTGCCGGCAAGGACGCGGACCGAATGGCCGCGCCGCTTCAGTTCTTCCAGCAGGTCGAAGAGCATGTAAGGGCTGTCGCGGCGCAGCAGTAGCCCACGCCGGGTCTGAAACCGGTCGAACTCATGCGTGATGACCGCGATGCGTGACATATGCCCCTTGGTTTCCAAGCGGCCATCAAGTAATCGACACGGTCGCGTGGGAACCGGGGCGTTTTGCATGACGCAGCACTGGAATGCAATTCGCAAGCACTGGCAGTTGCTGGGGCCGCCACTCAGGCCGCCGGCGGAAGCTGTCGCAACATATGAGCGAGAACTTGATCCCTCCGGAGCACATGTCGTTCTGCTCGGCGTGACACCGGAACTCGCCGGCCTCGGCGCGACGATGACGGCCGTCGACGAGTCACCCGAAATGATCGCGGGAATCTGGCCGGGCGACACGACGTCGCGCAGAGCGGTGAACGGCGACTGGCTTGACCTGCCCGTTCCTGGCGCAAGCGTCGATGTGGTCATCGGTGATGGCTGCCTTTCCGCGCTCGCTTTGTCGGTCGCACGGCGGGCGCTGTTCGCGGCAATCGCACGCGTGCTCCGTCCAGGCGGCCGAGCGGGGGCGCGCCTGTTTGCTGGTCCGCAAGCACCCGACGACCCGCATGCGGTACGGGGGCTCGCGCTGTCCGGTGGCGTCTCCACCTTCCATGAGCTCAAATGGCGCGTTGCCATGACCGCGGCCGGCAATGCGCCCGATTATGCTATCCCCGTGAAGACCATCGCGGAACGCTTCGACGCGCTGTTCCCCGACCGCGCGGAGCTTTCAGCACGCACCGGGTGGGAATTGCCGGTCATCGGCACCATCGACGTCTACCGCAACTCTTCGGCCATCTACAGCTTCGCCCCGGCTGACGCGCTGATTGGCGAGGCGCATGCGTTCTTCGACAATGTCGGCGTCGTTCCGACAGGCAGCTATGGCCTCGCCGAGCGATGCCCGTTGCTGGTGCTGCGCTCGCCGAGGCGTTAACGGGCACCTATGAAGTTCCTTCGCGATCCCATCGGCGAAGGACCGCATTCCTCATGCGAATGCAGGCCGGGAAAAATTTCGCGCGGTTCGCTCCTTGCGCGCGCCTTGACTCTCGAAACCCTCCGGCCTATCTCAGCGCCACGTTAGCACTCGCCAATGGTGAGTGCTAACCAAGTCCGGCTTCGCCGGATGGAGGAACAGTTCTCACCGTTCTCATCGAGGAAGACACTAATGGCAAAGTCCAAGTTCCGCCCGCTTCATGACCGCGTGGTCGTTCGCCGGGTCGAATCCGAATCCAAGACCGCCGGCGGGATCATCATCCCGGATACGGCGAAGGAAAAGCCGCAGGAAGGCGAGATCATCGCCGTCGGCTCCGGCGCACGCGACGAGGCCGGCAAGCTCGTGCCGCTCGACGTCAAGGCCGGCGACCGCATCCTGTTCGGCAAGTGGTCCGGCACCGAAGTCAAGCTCAATGGCGAAGACCTTCTGATCATGAAGGAATCCGACATCATGGGCATCATCGGCTGAACATCGGCCTCACCGTCAACTGAATCTTGAATCTGCGGGTTCGACCCGAACCCCTGACAGGAGCTTACAATGGCTGCAAAAGACGTAAAATTCTCCCGTGATGCCCGCGAGCGCATGCTGCGCGGCGTCAACATCCTCGCCGACGCGGTGAAGGTGACGCTGGGCCCCAAGGGCCGCAACGTCGTCATCGACAAGTCGTTCGGCGCCCCGCGCATCACCAAGGACGGCGTCACCGTCGCCAAGGAAATCGAGCTTGAGGACAAGTTCGAGAACATGGGCGCGCAGATGGTCCGCGAAGTCGCTTCGAAGACCAACGACATCGCCGGCGACGGCACGACCACCGCGACCGTTCTCGCCCAGGCGATCGTCCAGGAAGGCCACAAGGCTGTTGCCGCCGGCATGAACCCGATGGACCTGAAGCGCGGCATCGACCTCGCCGTCAGCGAAGTCGTCGTGGCGCTCGGCAAGGCTGCCAAGAAGATCAAGACCTCCGAGGAAGTCGCCCAGGTCGGCACGATCTCGGCCAATGGCGACGAGTCGGTCGGCGCCATGATCGCGGAAGCGATGCAGAAGGTCGGCAACGAAGGCGTCATCACCGTTGAGGAAGCCAAGACCGCCGAGACCGAGCTGGAAGTCGTCGAAGGCATGCAGTTCGACCGCGGCTACCTCTCGCCCTACTTCGTCACCAACGCCGACAAGATGGTCGCCGATCTGGAAGACGCCTACATTCTCCTCCACGAGAAGAAGCTCTCCAACCTGCAGGCCATGCTGCCGGTGCTCGAGGCTGTCGTGCAGACCTCGAAGCCGCTGCTCATCATCTCGGAAGACGTCGAAGGCGAGGCGCTCGCCACGCTGGTCGTCAACAAGCTGCGCGGTGGCCTGAAGATCGCCGCCGTCAAGGCTCCGGGCTTCGGTGACCGCCGCAAGGCCATGCTGGAAGACATCGCCATCCTCACGGGTGGCCAGGTCATCTCGGAAGACCTCGGCATCAAGCTCGAGAACGTCGGCCTCAACATGCTCGGCCGCGCCAAGAAGGTGTCGATCTCCAAGGAGAACACCACCATCGTCGACGGCGCCGGCAAGAAGGCCGAGATCCAGGGCCGCGTTGCCCAGATCAAGCAGCAGATCGAGGAGACCACCTCGGACTACGACAAGGAGAAGCTGCAGGAGCGTCTGGCCAAGCTCGCCGGCGGCGTCGCGGTGATCCGCGTCGGCGGCGCGACCGAGGTCGAGGTCAAGGAAAAGAAGGACCGCGTTGACGACGCCCTGAACGCGACCCGCGCGGCCGTGGAAGAAGGCATCGTTGCCGGCGGTGGCGTGGCCCTGCTGCGCGCTTCTGGCAATCTCAAGGCCACCGGCGCCAACTCGGACCAGGCCGCCGGCATCAACATCGTGCGTCGCGCACTGCAGGCTCCGGCCCGCCAGATCGCGGCCAACGCCGGTGCTGAAGCCTCGATCGTTGCCGGCAAGATCCTCGACAACAAGGGCGCGACCTTCGGCTACAACGCCCAGACCGGCGAGTATGGCGACATGATCGCCATGGGCATCGTCGACCCGGTCAAGGTCGTTCGCACCGCCCTGCAGGACGCGGCTTCGGTCGCCGGCCTGCTGGTCACCACCGAAGCCATGATCGCGGAGGCTCCGAAGAAGGAGTCGGCTGGCGGCGGCATGCCTGGCGGCATGGGCGGCGGCGGCATGGGCGGCATGGGCGGCATGGATTTCTAATCTAGGCTATCCAGCTATCGCATGTGGAAGGGCGGCAGAAATGCCGCCCTTTTTCGTGATCGTTTTGCGCTGTGTCAGCGCAACGCCTCAACGCCCTTGCCCCTGCCCGCTAACTTTTCCCAGGCAAATTGCCAACGAAATCAGCAATTTCGATCAGGCGCCCAGGGTCCAGGCCTGAAATTGTCGGACAATAAATTTTAACACATTCGAGGTTACTAAAGGACTTGAGCACGCCAGGGTTGCTCTAGAGTGTAGGTTCTTCAGGTCAGCCTCATGCAGATTTTCCGGCGGTTTGCGCGTAGCCGCGATGGCAACGTCCTCATCATCTCGGCGCTGGTGCTGCCGCTGCTCATCGGCATGGCGGCGCTGGTCACCGAATATGGCGGCGCGCTCGTCGAGCGGGCCAGCAACCAGCGTGTCGCCGATCTCGCGGCCTTTGCCGGCGCGCTTGCCTACAACGCGACGAAATCCAGCGACCAGATGAAGGCGACGGCGGTCAATGTCGCCGTCCTCAACGGGGTGCCCGCGGCCGACGTACAAGCCTCGCTGGTGACGTCGCCGAAGACCAGCGGCATGAACGCCGTTTCGGTGTCGATCAACACCCAGAAATCGCTGATCCTGGCGCGGGTGCTGCAGGACCGCCAGCAGCTCAACATCCACGCCAACTCGATCGCCGAAGTCGGCGCGGCGGCATCGACGCCCGGCTGCATGCTGGCGCTCGACGGCACCCAGACCGGCATCACACTTTCCGGCGGCACCAAGATCACCGCGCCGAAATGCACGGTCTCGTCCAACAACACGGTGACGGTGCCGTGCGGCACGACCATCTCGGCGATCGGCGTCAACTACAATTCGACGGCGGCGCCAAGCCAGCCCTGCAGCGGCATCACCGGCACGGTCTCCAAGAAGTACACCGCCGATCCGCTGGCCGGCAACACGGCCGTCGCCGCCGCAGTCGCCCGCATCTCCACCGTGGCCGCGCTTTCGGCGACGACCGCGCCGACGGCTCCGACCAGCGTCAGCGGCGGCGATATCGCCTTTGCATGGAACCAGAGCTCGACGCAGAGCCAGGCGACCGCGCTCGGCTGCACGGCCAGCTGGGCGTCATCGACCTCGACCTGGACGCTGAATTGCGGCAGCAAGACCACGGTCAACCTCGGCACCATGACCATCGGCGGCGGCATCAACCTCAACTTCGCGACCAGCGGCGCGGCGACGACCGTCTACAATATCGCCGGCGACCTGACGACCAGCGCCACGACCAAATTTGGTCCGGGCACCTACAATTTCGCCAAGACGCTGACCACCGCCGGAACCACGACCTTCGGCGCCGGCACCTATAATTTCGGCAAGCAGGTGACCACCGCCGGAACCACCACATTCGGCGCCGGAAGCTTCAACTTCACCAAAGGGCTGACGACCGGCGGCGGCGCCACCACGACCTTCGGCGCCGGCACCTTCAAGATCGGCATCAGCGACAACATCTGCGGCGGCACCGCGCGCGTCAGCCTCTGCAACACCAGCACCTTGACCTTCGGCGGGCCGAGCACGTTCGAGCTGCCCGGCGGCTTCAACAACACCGGCGGCGCCACGCTGACCTTCGGCTCGGGAACCTCCAACAGCTACAAGATCGGCCCCGGCGGCAATGGCGACGCCATCACGCTCGGCGGCGGCTCCAAGACCATCATGGCCGACGCCAGCAGTTCCGGCGTGTTCCAGGTGGTCGGCAATGTGAATGGCGGCGGCGGCGGCAGCTGCTTCGTCGTGCCGGCAACGGCGCAGCACGACATCAAAGGCAACTTCATCGGCTCGGGCGCGATATTGCTCGGCGCCGGCATCTACACGGTGGACGGCTATTTCGCGCTCGGCGGCAGCGGTGGCGGCAGCGCCAGCTGCGGCGGCAGCACGATCAGCATCAGCGGCACCGACGTGACCCTGGTGCTGTCAGGCAAGGCCAAATCGAGCTCGGGAAGCTGCAGCGGCTACGTCTTCTGCGTGGCGGCGGGCTACAGCAACATCGTGCTGACCGCGCCGCAGTCAGGCACCATGGCAAAGCTCGCCGTGATCGGGCCGACATCGACCTCGGTCACCGCCGGCGCCACCTTCGCCGAAGGCGGCTCCAATGCCCAGATCTCCGGCGCCTTCTATTTCCCCTATGGCCCGATCATCATGAATGGCGGCTCCAGCGTGCTTGGCTCGGCCACCGATAGCACCAAGTGCCTGCAGATGATCGGCTCGCGCATCACACTGTCGGGCGGCACTGCGGCTGCGTCCGAATGCATCGCTGCCACGAGCGCCACCACCGCAAGCAAAGTGAGCCTGGTCCAGTAATGATCTCGAACATTCTTCGCGGCCTGCCGCGTGCCTTGTGCGATTCCGCCCTCACCCGGTTCCTTCGCCGCGAGACGGCCGGCGTGTCGGCAGTGGAGTTCGCGCTGGTCAGTCCGGTGCTGATCGTCATCCTGGCCGCAACCGTCGATATCGGCGCCTCGCTGAAGGCCAAGTTCGACCTCAGCTCCGCGATCTCCGCCGGCTCCAACTATGCCCTGCTCGGCGCCGACAAGGTCAGCTCGACCGGCGGCGGCACGCTTGCCGCCAACATCATGGCGGTGGCGGCAAGCGGCCTCGGCAGCAGCGGCGGCAATATCAAGGTCGTCGTCAACAACGGCGCCGCGGTGAACTATAACGCCAGCACCGCGACAGCGACCCAGAGCGGAACAGCGTCCAATGCCGACCTGTGCTACTGCCCGACCGTCTCCGGAAGCACCGTCACCTGGGGCTCGTCGGTGACCTGCAGCACCGCCTGCCCCAAGGGCGGCGTCTCCGGGAAGTTCGTGGCGATCACCGCAAGCAGGCCGTTTGCACCGCTCTTCGGCGGCCTCGGCATCGTCAACAGCGGTAACATCAGCATCGAGGCCATGGTACAGCCGAAATGAGAAAGCTGCCGTCATTTCTCCGCGACAGGTCCGGCGCCAACGCGGTGGAGTTCGCCCTGCTTTCGGTACCGCTGCTGCTGGTGCTGTTCGGCACGGTGGAGTTCGGCCGCATGTACTGGGCGCAACACGTGCTGCAGGAAACCGCCACCACGGGCGCGCGCTGCGTCGGCGTGCTGCAGAGCGGATGCACGAAAAGCGGCGTCTACAATGCCGCGACCACGATCAGCTACATCAGCAGCATGGCGGCGACGGACGGCATCGTGCTGACCGGCAGCAACATCACCGTCAACAACAACACCACATGCTCAGGCCTCAGCGGTTTTTCGACGGTGCGGATCTCCTACACGTTCTCGACCGTGCTGCCGACCTTCCTGACCGCGCTGGCCAGCGGGCCGCTGCTCAGCGCAACGGCCTGCTTCCCCAACCAGGGTGCTTAAGGCGCGTCGCCCGGATTCGGACGACGCGCTTTAAGTCCTTGCTTTCATGCATGTCGTTATCCCAAAACCGCCGCACACTTTTGGGCGACATGCATTGGACTACCGCTCCGTCAGCGCCAGCTTGGCGCCGAGCATGACGAACGCACCGGCAAAGGTGCGGCGCATCCAGGTCAGCACCTTCGGCCGCGACACGACATGGCTGCGGATCGAGGCGGCGAAGATACCGTAGCCGGCGAAGACGACGAAGGTGACGAGCATGAAGACGCCGGAGAGCTCTAGCATCTTCGACAAGGCGTTCGGCTCGGTGGTGCTGACGAATTGCGGCAGGAAGGCAAAGAAGAAGATCGACAGCTTCGGGTTGAGGATGTTGATGAGGATGCCGGACGTGATGACCTTGCCAGCCGAGCGCGGCGCGACGTTCTCGTCGACGCTGAGGCCGCCCTTCTCCTTCAGCGTGTTCCAGGCCATGTAGAGCAGATAGGCGACCCCGAGATATTTCAGCGTCTCGAAGGCGACCGCGCTGGTGTGCAGCACGGCGGCGAGGCCGGTGATGGCGGCAGCCATATGCGGGATGATGCCCAGCGTGCAGCCGAAGGCGGCGACGATCGAGGCGCGCGCGCCGCGCGAAAGGCCGGCGCTCAGCGTGTAGAGAACGCCGGTGCCCGGCGAGGCGACGACGATCAGCGTCGTCAACAGGAATTCGATGCTCAAGGGTTGATCCTCCGCGGCCCTGCCCGGCCGGAAGGTATCGGGGAGACGGCGGTGGCACAAGCGGGGTGAGGACCTAGCTTAGCGGCAGTCCATGCGCCTGGCGCGCCATCAGGCAGTCGTCGCCGCCGGGCATGCAGGCGCGGCAGACGTCGGGGCGGAGCTCGTAGATGCCGCAGGCCGTGTGCTTGCCGATTTCGCCGGTCAGTGCCGAACAGCGCACGCCGTCGCAGCGCATGCCCGACAGGTCGGCCGAAACGAATTTCTCCGGGATGCGGTCGAGCTGCTCATCCTCCTCGGTGGAGAAGCGCGGCCATTCGGCCGAATAGGAACAGCAGGCGCCGCAGCTCTGGCAATCGAAAAGCATGCCGTCGACGGCAAGCGGCGAGGCCAGACCGGCGGCCGCGCCGGATGGCCGGCCCAGGTCTCCACGATCCGCGTCGCTCGGCAATGCGCTACTTCTTCCCTTTGGTCTTGCGGGGCGGCGTTTCCACCGGCCCTTCGAACAGGTCGGTCGCGGCCGGTTCGGCCTTCGGCGCGGCGGCCGGCTTGGCCGGCTTTGCAGCGGCGGCGGGTGTCGCCGGCTGGTCCTTGGCGGAGAATTTTATGGCCATGTCAGTCCTCGTCAGCAAAACGCGATGACGGCGCCCGCGGATTGCGCAGACGGCCGATGAGCGCCGAAACCGCCGTGATGTTCATTTCCTCGGGCGACCAGTTCCTGGCCTCCGCCAGGTGATGCGGGGCCAGCTCGCGATGCGTGCTGCCGCTATAGGCGGCGTCCGGATGCGTTACCCGCTCATGGGTTTTGCCATCCTCGCGCACATACTCGATCAGATAGTTGGGGCATCCGGCGCGGCTGCGCACACCGACCCGCACCTGGGCATCGCCATGGGCACGCTTGCAGCGTTCCAGCTTTTCCAGCACGCGCCGGACGTACTCGACCGGCTTGTCCAGGACATCGACCATATCGGCAATCGTCGAATCGGCGGCGATCGGCGTCGGCGGAACGCGCTTGGTGGCCATCAGCGTTTGCCCGTGCGTTTCGGCAAGGCGGCGAGCGCGGCGGCGGCCACCCTGTCCTCGGCTTCCTTTTCCAGCCGCAGCTCGCGCAGCCGCGCGGTCTTGGCCTCGCGGGCCTGGCTGGCGGCATCCTGCTCGGAAACGATGCGGCTTAGCGACATCGACTGGGTCCGGGCCCGGCTGAAAAGCGATTCAGCTTGGTCGCCCTGGGTCTTCGAAGTGAGGGACAAAATCTTCTCCTGGTCCGGCGCATCCATAGGCCGGCGCGACGGTGCTTAGCACATCCCGACCGACCTGCGACGCACAATTCAGTGCCCAAAAGCGAAAAAGGTCAGGCATTGCCTGACCCTCCTCTCGCCATCGACCGGTGCCAGTACATCCGTGGTCACCGGGAAGGCTGAATTCCGTATTACGCCGCCTTCAACTGGTCGGCGGCCATCTTGCCCGACTTGTTGTCGCGGACCATCTCGTAGCCGAGCTTCTGACCTTCGACGATGTCGCGCATTCCGGCGCGCTCGACGGCCGAGATGTGGACGAAAACGTCGGCCGAGCCATCATCAGGCTGAATAAAACCGAAGCCCTTGGTGGCGTTGAACCATTTAACCGTACCTGTGGTCATAACGAACCCTTTCCATTGCAAATATTCATTCGCCGCCATGCGAAAGCACAACGACGTTTATCTCGATTTTTGATGGGGGAAGTTCGTCAAAGGCGCGCTTGGCGCGCGGATAACAAAAGTCGGTCAAACAAATATCGACGTATTTCTTGTAAACTTCTTTTCGTCGCGTGTCAAATTCCTCGTTTGGCGAGCCACCGAAGCGAGCCGCATGGTACCGGGTGATTGCGAGACGAGGCTACTGACCGTCGCGGTCGGGGGCGCAAAGAGCCGTCAAGCGCCAGATCGAAAAAAAATCGCAAAGCGCGGGAACCATCTTGGCATCCGCGCATTTTGGTACGGTCAGCAATTCATGGAAGCAATTTCAGGAAAGGCTGGCACAAAGGACGCCTCCCGCGCGATAAAAGGTGCGAGGGGCGTTCTTTTTGTCTGGCGCCTCACATGATCACGCTCATCATCGGCAGGACCTCGTAGCGGAAGCCGCGCCCCGAAAGCACGACCGGGTCGGCGTCGGTCAGCGCCTTTGCCTCGGCTTCCGTGCCGACGCGCAGGATGCAGAGGCCCCAGGGCCCCGCCGGATCGGCGACCGGACCGGCGATCATCATCCTGCCCTCCCGAAGCTGGCCGCGCAGATAGTCGGCATGGCGGCCCATCAGCGCCCTCTCCTCCTCGGTCAGGGTGAAGGCGAAATCCGGGCGCGGCGGGATCAGCCGGCAATGGTACACGCCGGGCGGCTTGATGCCGGCCTCGCCGGCGAGGAAGGCGCCCAGCCAGCCGAGCACGCGCTCCCAACCCTGACCATGATCGCGGCAGGAGTCGTGGCGCGCGCCAAAACCTTCATGGCGCAGCGTCAGCCGGGTCCCGGTCCCGACCGCCTCCAGCGTATAGGTGACGGTCGTCACTTGATCGCCGTCCCATGGCGCCTTCCAGGTCATCACCAGGCGGTGCGGCGGCTCGATCTCGAGATATTCGCCCTGGACGTGGAAATCACGGCCATCGGCGCCCTTGCCCTCGGAGCGCCAGGCGCCGCCCGGCCTGACGTCGGCGGTGTGCTTCGTGGTGCGGTACATGTCGTCGGCACCCCACCAGAGCGGGATCTGGTCCTCAGCGGTGATCGCGCGGAAGACGCGTTCGGGCGGCACGGCGATCGTCACCGTCGCCAGGATGCTGCCCACCGAAACGTCGGCGATCGCGCGTGGTCTGTCATTGCCCGCCATCACTCGTCCTCCAGATAGGATTTCAGATTGCCGAGGCTCGCCTGCCAGAAGTCGCGGAAGGGCAGGATCCAGTCGGCGACGTCCTTCAACTCCGCCGGCTCCAGCCGGTAGAGCCGTTCGCGGCCGCGCTTCTGCTCGGAGACGACGTTGAGCTCGCGCAGGATGCGCAGATGCTTGGAGATCGCCGGCCGGCTCTGCGAGAACGCAGAGGCCAGTTCGTTGACCGGCGCCGGCCCCTGCCGCAAGCGGTCGAGGATGGCGCGGCGCGTCGGATCGGCAATGGCGCGGAAAACGGAGCGTTCGGGATCAGCCTGCGGCATGATACGTATCCATTTGGTTACGTATTATGCTGAACCGGCGCCGCGGTCAATTCTTTTGAAGAGGTATGGGATGCCGCAGCCGAGGGCGGACGGCCTGATCCATGCCGAAGCCCCCCTGGCAGTCGAAGCGATCGAGGATCGCCTTGAGCCCTTCTGGAGGCCCCTCCTTGTGGTCAGTCCTGTTCGTGAGGGCCAGGCTCCGGCCACGTCTCCTTCGCCGCCTCCGCGTACCAATGCCGCATCGCCGGCGTCGAAAGCACGGCGTCGACATAGGCACGGGTATCCGGCGCCAGCTCGCCGCCATAGGTGTCGAAGCGGGTGACGATCGGCGCGTACATGGCGTCCGCCGCGGTGAAATGGCCGAACAGGAACGGGCCGGCTTTGCCGTATGCGGCCCGGCATTGCCGCCAGATCGCCTCGATGCGCGCCCGCTGCGCCTCGCCCTCGGCGTCGAGCGGCTTGTGGCTCTTCGGCCGGCGCAGGTTCATCGGCCAGCCGTAGCGCACCTCGCGGAAGCCGGAATGCATCTCGGTCGCCACCGAGCGCGCCAGTGCGCGGGCGCCGATATCGTCCGGCCAGAGCCTTTTTTGCGGAAACAGGTCGGCAAGATATTCAAGGATGGCAAGGGTTTCCCAGACGATCCTGCCATTGTGATTCAAGACCGGCACCAGTCCGGTCGGCGACACCTTGGCGAGATTGGCAAAGGTCTCGGGCGTGCGCAGGCGCACGAAACTCTCCTCGAACGGGATCTCCAGATGCCGCATCGCCACCCAAGGCCTCAGCGACCAGGAGGAAAAGCACTTGTTGCCGATGAAGAGCGTGAATTCAGCCATGGTTCCTCCCGTGCGCTCGCCTGCGCAGGCGCACCCTACCCCGCCTGCCTACCAGGCCGATCCCGAAAAAACGACCAGGGCCGCCGTCCGGCCCGCCTCAGAAGCTCAGGCTCTTGGAAAAAGCGTTGGTGAAGACCACTTCGCCGTGGTCGCCTGCCGCCGCGCCCAGCACCACATCCAGGCTGTCGCCGGTCACCCGCGCCAGCGCGAAGCCGCCCCTATAGGCGGCCTTCGGCTTGAACAGGTCGAGCCCATCGCGGCGGTAGATCATCGGCACCTCATGCTGGTGGCCATGAAAAATGGCAATGACGTTGTAGCCCTTGAGAGCGGCGAGCAGAGCCTGGCGGTCGGCCTCGCTCCACCAATGCGGCGCGCCGGTGCCGTCGTCGTCATAGGTTCGTTTGGCCGGATCCCAGCGCTCGATCGAGAACGTGTCCCAGCCATAGTGCTGGAACAGGATGACCGGGCGGCCGTCGCCGGCGTAGGTCGCCAGGTCCTGCCTCAGCCACGGCAGGCTGCTCAGAGTGCCATGGGCGGTGTCGCCGGCAAAACGATGCGTCTGGATGAGATGCAGGCCGCCCCAGTCCCAGGAATAGCAATCTGTGTCGACGTCGTACTCGGTCGCCGGCACAGGCGGCTTGAAGAACACGCCGGCGCGGTGGTTGACCTCGACATAGTCGCGCAGCTCGCGGCGATACCAGTCGACATGCGGCGGCGAGCCGTTCTGGTCGAGATCGTGGTTGCCGAGCCCGACATAGACGGGCATGTGCACGCGGTCCGGCCCGATGCCCTGCTGGTAGCGCTGGCTGAACTGCAGGAGCTGCGTGCCCTCGCTGGGCTCGGTGACCTGGCCGCCGCCATCGTCGGTGATGTCGCCGCCGGTGACGAGGCCGAGCGGCGTACCGATGCGGCTGCCGGCCGAGCGCAGGCCGGTGGCGACACCGCCGATCTCGGCCGGCCATTCTTTGTCGGCGATGCCGTTCAGCGCTGCCACGTTGCGCAGCAGCGCGGCGTCGGTCTTGCCCTCCTGCAGGCAATTCGGGCTCAGCCCGCTTGCCATGCGGCAGGCATGGATATCGGCGATGAACAGGAAGGTGGCGTCGATCGGCTGGATGCGCTGCCCGGTCTGGCCGAATGCCGGACGGGCAAAGACGCCGGTAGCCGCAAAGCTCGCCATCTGCGCCAGGAAAGCGCGACGGGAGATCGAACGGGTTCGCCTGCGATGCATCATGGCCGAGATTGAGCACAGGCGGCGCCCGGCCGTCCAGTTCCCACCCCGGCCCGCCAAGCATCGACATGGCGGTATGGGTCTGGCAGTCTTGGGCCTTCAACTTGAGCGGGAAGAGGAGAATGCGATGAGAGCCGCAACGATCGGCATGGCCCTGCTCGCCATGGCGGGCGCCGCGCATGGCGCCGAATGCGTTGACGCCAAAACCGCCAAGACCGGCTTCGTGCTGGAGATGCCGGGCATCCGCAGCGAGTTCCGGCCGGCCGCTGGCGGCATGGTTTCGGTCGCCAACACATACCAGTCCGAATCGCCGCAGACGCAGTTCCTCTATGCCGGGCTGATCGAGGTGTTTCGCGACAGCACGACCGGCCACCTTGCCGCTCGGCGACCTGAAAAAGCTGTTTCCGCTGAAAGCGGGCGCGAAGAGCACGACGCAGTTTGTCGAACTGTCGCCGAACAAGCAGCCGAAGGGCACCAAGACGCTCGAGCTGGCGGTGAAGGGCAAGGAGACTTTCAGCCTCGGCGGCTGCAAATACAATGTGCTGGCGGTCAAGGAGACATTCAAGAACCAGGCCGGCGAGACGCTGGACACGTTCACCGCGCTCTACGCGCCGGATCTCGGAGCATCGCTGGCCAGGCGCTATGACGAGGGCACGAGTTCGGAGAGCGTGGTCGGCTACGAGACGATCAAGCCGCTGGCGCAGTAGCGCCTGAGGGCCGCAGGCGCCGGCGCTTCGGCATCAAGATGGTCTGAGCAGCACCCTGCGGCGTCGTTTCGCCGCCAATCCGCTGGGTGATGGCGGCGCACTCCGCTCCAGCGCTTCCAAACACTCCCGCAGCACGCCCGCATCCTGCGCCGTCTTGGCCATCGACATGGCGCCGGAATAGGCGGCGACCGCCAGCGCGGCGAAGCGCTCGGGATCGGTGCCTTCGTCCCTGCCGGCCTGCTGGTCGGCACGCACCTTGTCGGCAATCGCCCGCCGCCAGCCGGCAAAAATGCCGGCAAGCGAAGAGCGGAAATCCGGGTCGGCGAGGGACAGTTCATGGGCGAGGTTGTTGAGCGGGCAGCCGCGCACGAAGCCTTGCCGCTCCAGTTCCGCCGCCACTGCTTCGAACACGGCGCGCACGCCTTCGCGCGCCGAAGGGGCGGCGCGCACCGGCACGATCCAGGTCTCGTCCACGGCGGCAGCCACGCGCTCCTCGATCACCGCCAGCGCCAGCGCCTTCTTGGTCGGGAAATGGTGATGCAGCGCGCCGCCGGTGACGCCCGCCGTCGCCATCAGGTCGCCGAGGCTGGAGGCGTGATAGCCGCGTGCCTGGAAAGATTCTTCCGCCACGTCGAGCACACGGCGGCGCATGCCCTCCGGGTCATTGGTGCGTTTTTGGCGCATCGCCATCTCCTCCTTCTCCCCTTGCGGGAGAAGGTGCTTGAACGAAGTGAAGGCGGGTGCTCCAGCTTGGCAAAGACGGCGATCCGTCCAGCACCCCTCATCCGTCTTGGCGCTGCGCGCCAATCCACCTCCTCCCACAAGGGGAGAAGGCAAAGGAGAAATAGCAGATTGACAAAACAGGACAACCGGTCTGTTTTGGAAAACAGGATGACCACCCTGTTTTGGAGACCGACTATGGACCTTGCTCGAAACAAAACGGCCTCACCCGTCGCCGAACTCCGGCAGTACACGCTGAAGCCCGGCCGGCGCGAAACGCTGATCGATCTCTTCGACCGCGAGTTCATCGAGAGCCAGGAGGCGGCGGGCATGACCATCATCGGCCAGTTCCGCGACCTCGATCGGCCCGACATGTTCGTCTGGATGCGCGGCTTCGATGACATGGCGGCACGGAAGGACGCGCTGACCGCCTTCTATGACGGGCCGGTCTGGGCGGTGCACAAGGATGCCGCCAATGCGACGATGATCGATTCCGACGACGTGCTGCTGCTGAGGCCGGCATGGCCGGGCGCCGGCTTCGACCTCAAAGGGCTGTGCCGGCCAGCGCCGGCCGAAGTCGAAAACCAAAGCGAGAATAATCGCTTGCCCGGTATTGTTGAGATCCGGATTCATCATTTGCGATCCGGCGCTGAAGCCGGTTTCGCAAACCGTTTCGAGACCGATGCCGTTCCGCTGCTTGCGGCGAACGGTGCCCGGTTGCTCGGAGCCTTTCTCAGCGAACGTGCGGAAAACACCTTCCCGCGCCTGCCGGTACGGTCGGACGAAAACGTCCTTCTCGTCGTCACCGGTTTCGACGACGAAGCTGCGCGAACGGGGCATCTGACCGCCCTCGCCGCCTCGCCGGCATGGCAAGTGTTTCTCGGCAAGGCCGAGCCGGATCTGGCCAGGCCGACGGAAACCCTGCGGCTCTCGCCGACATCGCGGTCGCTGCTCGGGCTAGCCTTGCAATGATCGCTCCGGCGCACGCATGCTGCCGGTGACGCCCGCACCGATGGCGGGGGCATGCATGGCCTGGACGGGCGGACAACGCTTGCTCCAGCCGGTTGCCTGCTCCAGCGCGTGGGAAATCCCAAGCAGCCTGTGGTCCTCGCTGGGGCGGCCGACAAGCTGAATGCCGATCGGCAGGCCGCCTTTGGACAGGAAAAGCGGAAGGCTGGCGGCTGGTTGCCCAGTGACGTTGAAGATTTCCGTGAACGGCGCAAAGCCGTAGGCTCGGTCCACCCATGCTGCGTAGTCGAATGCGACGTCATTGCCACGGACGGTGCCAATCGGGGGCGGCAAGTCGGCCGTCGCCGGCGTCATGGTCAGGTCGAACCCCTCGAACGTCCGCGCCATCGCAAGCGATGCCCGATGCTGTCGGGCCTGCGCCCTCAGATAGTCGGCGGCCGACGACCGGCGGAAACGGTCCAGCGCATGCAAGCTCAGCGCTTCGATCTCGCCGGGCAGAGGCATGCGGCCGATCTCGTTCGCACGCTCGTCGACAAGCAATGCGACCTCCGACATCCAGAAAATGCTCCATTCGGCGCCGCCATCGGCCTCGGGCGGAAAGCGCGCCTGGGTCACCTCGTGCCCCATCTCCTCCAGAAGCACCATGGCTTGCTGGAACTTCTCCTCGATCTCCGCGGCCACGGGCGTGCCGTCCGGCCGCTGCGCCAGGCAGGCAACGCGCATGCGTTCATCGGGCGACGACAGCCAATCCAGATAGGACGGCACCGATCTCGACACGAAACAGGGCGAGCCCGGTTCGGGACCGGCGGTGATGTCGAGCATTGCGGCAGTGTCACGCACGGTTCGGGAAAGAACGTTCTCCACAAAAAGTCCGGCGCCGACCTGATCGCGATAAGGGCCGACGGGATTGAGCCCCCGGGATGGCTTCATGCCGAAAACGCCGCAACACGCGGCCGGGACCCGGATCGAACCGCCGATGTCGGAGCCGTGGGCAACCGGCACCATGCCGCTTGCCACCGCGGCCGCGGCGCCGCCGCTCGAGCCGCCCGCTGTCACCGACAGGTCCCACGGGTTCAAGGTCGGGCCGTGAACGAGAGGCTCGGTGACGAAGTCGTTGGCGAATTCCGGCGTGTTCGTCTTGCCGAGCAAGGTCAGGCCAGCGGTCCGCCAGCGCCTGACGATTTCACTGTCGGGCTTCGGCGCGGCATCCCTGAAATACAGCGACGCGTGGGTGGTCGGCCACTCCCGCACATGGACGCCGGTGTCCTTGACCAGGAACGGGACGCCTGCCAGCGCAGCCTTTGCGTCGCAGCGCGCGGCGGCGGCAAGCGCGCGCTCCGCGTCGATCAGCGTCACCGCGTTGATTGCCGGGTTGAGCAGTTCGATCGCTTCGATCGCGGCTTCGGCAATTTCGACGGCGGACAGTTCGCCGGAGCGGACGTGGCCGGCCAGGGCTACGGCGTCCAACGCCATGTATTGCGCAAGGTTCATGAGCGCCCTCCATCCATCCGGCGAGGCCCGTCGTCCATCCGCGTCTGGACGTAGTCCGAGATGGCGGCTGCGACCAGCGCCGGATCTTCCCAGTGCGGATTGTGCCCGCAATGCGCCGCGGCCACGAGCATCGCGGCGGGAATCTCCTGGACGAGCCGTTGCTGATGGGTTGCGTCGAAGATCGGATCGCGCCCGCCCGCGATGACAAGTGTCGCGACACGCAAGGCGCGGGCGGCGGCGGTGAGGTCCGTTCCGCGTATTTCGTCCAAAATCGCGCGCCAGCACGCCGCTGGCATCGCCGATGCCTCGCTGGCGGCGGCCGTGAGAAAAGCCTGTGGCACGCCGGGCTGGCAGGCATGCCACCAGGCATAAAACGGGTCCGCCGGCGAGATCGGATCGCGCAATTCCCGCACGCCTGCGACCATTGGATGGTCCGCTGCGAGATCGGGCTTCAAAGTGCCGGCCAGAAGCACCAGCCCGCCGATGAGTTCCGGCTGCCGTGCAGCCATCTCGACCGCAATCATGGCGCCCAGCGAATGGCCGACCACAATCGGTCGCTCTAGCCGCAAGCATTGCACCAACCTGGCGATATCCGCGGCGAAGTCGCCAATGCTGAAGCCCCGGCCCGTCCGCGTTGCCCCATGGCCGCGCAGGTCTGGAATGACCAGGCGGCGACCGGCAAGGTACGGCGCAAGAAGCGAAAAGCTGCGGCTGGTGTCGGTGAAGCCGTGCACCAGCAGCAGCGCCGGCTCCGACCCGGCGATCTCGACATAGGCCATTTCGAGGCCGTCGAGGTCGATGACCCGCTTGCGGCTGGCCCAGACTTCCTGTTCCGGCCAAGGGGCGAGTGCGGCAGGGCTCACAGGCCGAGCTTCTCCTTGACGGCGGCAAGGCCTGGCTTGCCGTCGAAGGTGGTGACGCCGGCGAGCCAGGCGTCGAGGCGGTCCTTGTTCAGCGTGATCGCCTTCAGTCCAGCCTCCTCCGGCTTCATGCCGTCATTGATCAGATAGCCCATGCCGACATTCTCGAAATCGACATCGAAGACGAGATTCTTCAGGAGCTGCGCGACGTTCGGGCATTGCTGGAGGTAGCCCTTGCGGACCTGCGTCGTCACCGTCGCGGCGCCGAAATTGGGCCCATAGAACTTGTCGCCGCCGGTCAGATACTTGAAGTCGTACATGGTGTTCATCGGATGCGGCGCCCAGCCCTGGAAGACGATGAACTGCTTTTCCTTGATCTCGTAGCCGACCTCCGAAAGCATGCCGGCTTCGCTCGACTCGACGACCTGCCAGCCGCCGAGGTCCAGCGACGGGTCGGCTATGGCATCCATCATCAGCTGGTTGGATCCGGGCTCGATGCCGTACATTTTCTTGCCGAACTTGTCGGCGAACTTGTGCAGGTCCGAGAAGTCCTTGACCCCGGCCTCCCAGACATAGGTGGGCACCGCGAAGGTGTATTTGGCGCCCTCGAGATTGACCCGCACATTCTCGACCGAACCGTCCGTCTTGTAGGGTTCGTAATAGGTGACCATCGCCGGGTTCCAGTAGCCGAGGAACAGGTCGAGATCATTGTTCTTCATGCCCTCGTAGATGACGTTGATGCCGAGCACCTGGCTTTGCGGCTGATAGCCGAGCGCCTGCAGCAGGACGTTGGCTATTCCCGTGGTGAAGGCGAGATCGTTCCAGCCGGGTTCGGCCATGCGAACAGCGCTGCATTCCTTGGACTCCGCCGCCAGCCCCGGTTGCGTCGAGAGCGCCAGCACGCAGAGCGCGGCGCCTGCCCCTAGTAAGCGATGCATTTCGGTTCTCCTCATTTGCGGGTCGTTGACCATTTGGTCGTTATATTGTCCCACTGGTCAATTCTTGATCTCGACGGACGAAAATGTCAACCTCGATTCTCGATGCATGGAATTCGCCTGTGAAACTCAAGCGTCTCAGTGACATACGCCGCACGGAGCTGCGGCAGGCGGCCTTTGCCGTGCTTCAACGCGAAGGCATTGCCGGCGCAACCATCGAGAAGGTCGCCGCACAGGCGGGCGCCTCGAAGGGCATCGTGCTGCATTATTTCAGCAGCAAGCAGGAACTCTTCGAACATGCGATGCGCGAATCGAACCTCGTCTTGCGCAAGGCCGTGGTGGCGCGGCTGCGGCACGCCCATACGCCGATGCAGCGGGTGGATGCCATCATCGACGGCAATTTCGAACCGCACCTGTTCCAGCCATCGCTCTGCCATGCCTGGCTTTCGCTCTGTGCCGAGGTGCCACGCGACGAGAAGCTGGCGCGCATCCAGAAGGTGCTGCATGCGCGCATGCGCTCCAATCTTTTGTCCGGCCTCAGCGCCCTTGCCCCGTCCGAGGACGCCGACGAGATCGCGCTCGGCGTCACGGCGCTGATCGACGGGTTGTGGCTGCGGCTCGGCCTACAGCCGGGAAGTGTGTCGCGCGAACAGGCGATCCGCCAGGTGAAGGACTATGTCGCGGCGCGGCTGGCCATGCGCGAGCCTTTACCGGCCGGCGCTTAGGCGCAGCCTGCCCAGGTCAGGCGAAGTTCATACTGTGGGATAGCCCTTCGGGTTGACCGCCCCTGCCCGTCAGCGTTGCACTCCTGGCGCGACAATGACGGGAGCATCCCATGAGACTTCACTGCAAGCGGGCGCTGGTGACGGGCGGGTCGGATGGGATCGGCCTGGCGATAGCGGAAGCGTTTTTGCGCGAAGGCGCCAACGTGCTGATCGTCGGCCGCGATGCCGGCAGGCTGGAGACGGCGCGCGGCGCTCTGGCCAAGGCGGCGAAGGGCGGTGCGGTGGTAGAAGCGCTGTCGGCCGATCTTGCCACCAGCGCCGGCATCGATGCGGTGGTTGCCCGGGTCAACGGATCCAGCCGGCCGCTCGATATCCTCGTCAACAATGCCGGCGTCGCCTATCTGGTGCCGTTCGAGAGCGTCAGCGAAGAGCAGTTCCAGCATTCCTTCGCGCTCAATGTGACGGCCGCCTTCTTCCTGACGCAGCGGCTGTTGCCGCGGCTCGGCGCCGGCGCCTCGATCATCAACATCTCGTCCTATTTCGCCAACAAGATGATCCCCAACCGGCCGTCGAGCCTCTATTCGCTTTCCAAGGGCGCGCTGAACTCGCTGACCAAGTCGCTCGCCTTCGAGCTCGGTCCGCGCGGCATCCGGGTCAACGCGATTGCCCCCGGCACCATCGACACCGCCATGCGGCGCAAATCGATCGAGAACCTGCCGCAGCAGGCGCAAAACGATCTCAAGGCCTATGTCGAGCGCTCCTATCCGCTCGGCCGCATCGGCCGCACCAGCGACCTCGCCGGCATTGCAGTGTATCTCGCCAGCGACGAGGCGGCATGGACCAGCGGCGGCATCTTTGCCGTCGACGGCGGCTATACGGCGGGTTGAGGCCGTCGACCGACTAGTCGCCCGTCCCACCGGCGTCAGCCGCATCGCGGAATCCAAGCGCCGCGACGGCTTCGAGGATCTGGTTGCGAAGCCAGCGGTGTGGCGGCTCGTCATCATGGCGGCCGTGCCAGTACATCCGGATCTCGGGCACGGCAATCGGGAGTGGCGGCTCGTAGGTGGCAACCGGCAGGCTCTTTGCCGCCCACACCGCGAACTGGCGCGGGACCGCGGCAAGGTAGTTTCCGTTCGCCACCGCCAGCACGACTGCCTGAAAGTGCGGCAATGCCAGGCTCACCCGGCGCTTTCGCCCGATCCTGTCCAATGCCTCGTCGGTGGAGCCGGACATCGAACCATCGATGGAGCGAAGAACGTGAGGCAGTTCGCAGAAAAGCTCCATCGGCAGACGCTCGCCCTCGGCGATCCCGGCTTGCCTGACCGCGGTGTTGCCTCTCGCGGCAATGATTGCGAATGGCGAATGGAAAAGCGGCGTGCTGGAGATCCAGTCGGCAACATCGAGCGGGCGTTCGAGCGCCGCGTCGATTTCATCCTCCTGAAGCAGCCGGGAAACGTCGCCGCGCGCGCTGTCCAGAAAACGGAACGACACGCCGGGCGCCAAGGTCGCGATGCGCGCCGCCAGCGGCGGCATCAGCAGCATGGAGAAGAAATCAGCGCCCATCAGGGTGAAGGTCCGGTCGAGCTCCGCCGGATCGAACTTTTCCGCCGACTGGAAGACGCGTTCGATCTCACGCAGCGCCGCGCGCACCGGCTCAGCCATGCTCTCGGCGCGCGGCGTCGGCACCATGTCGTTGCCGCGCCGCACGAAAAGCTGGTCGTTGAGGGCGTGGCGCAGGCGATTGAGCGCGGCACTGACGGCGGGCTGGCTGAGGCCGATCCGCTCGCCGGCGCGCGTCACGCTCCGCTCGCGCAAGAGGGCGTCGAACACCCGAACGAGATTGAGGTCGAGCGCGTTCAAATTCATCGCATCAATTCGCCCCATACGATCATTCGATTTCCGCCGCCCGCCCATCCTTGGTTAGGTCGCCGTCGAAGCCACTCGGCCGGCACCGTCAACAGGAAGGAACAGCGCTCATGACAATGATCAACCGGATCGTCGCAGGCAAGGAACTCTTCTGGTTCAACAACACGCTCGTCGCCATTCGCGTCTCCTCGGCCGATGGCGAGGACGGCATCTGCGTCGTCGAGCATCGCATGCCGCATGGCGACTCCCCGCCGCTGCACGTCCACCGGAACGAGGACGAGGTGTTCCATATCCTGGAAGGACGGCTGCGTTTTCAGATCGACGGCCACGAGCAGGTCGCCGCCGCCGGCGAGACGGTGATCGCGCCGAAAGGCCTGCCGCACACGTTCCGGGTCGAATCCGCGGAGGGCGCGCGCACGCTGACCATCACGCGCGGCTCGGATTTCGAGACGATGCTGCGCCAGGCCAGCCGCCCGGCCGGTGGAGCGGACCTGCCGCCTCCGATGCATCCGAGCCCAGAGATGATCGTAGCGCTGACGCGAATCTGCGCGGAGAACGGCATCGATATTGTCGGGCCGCCTTTGGGGTGAGCGGCGCCCCCCTTCAACCGATTTGCATCCTCGCCGCCCGCAATCTCCGCTTGATGCCATTTGTGCAACGCGATACGCCGTTGCCCAAATCGACAGACCGGAGACTTCCCGTGAGCGCTGAGAAGACCAGAACCGAAACCGATACATTCGGTCCCATCGAGGTCGCCGCCGACCGCTACTGGGGCGCGCAGGCGCAGCGTTCGCTTGGCAATTTCAAGATCGGCTGGGAGAAGCAGCCGGCCTCGATCGTCCGCGCCCTCGGCATCGTCAAGCGGGCGGCGGCCGAAGCCAACATGGAGCTGAAACGGCTCGACCCGGCGGTGGGCAAGGCGATCGTCGAGGCCGCGCAGGAGGTGATCGACGGCAAGCTCAACGACCACTTCCCGCTGGTGGTGTGGCAGACCGGCTCGGGCACGCAGTCCAACATGAATGCCAATGAGGTGATCTCCAACCGGGCGATCGAGCTGCTCGGCGGCGTCATGGGCTCGAAAAAGCCGGTGCACCCGAACGACCACGTCAATATGAGCCAGTCGTCGAACGACACCTATCCGACGGCCATGCACATCGCCTGCGCCGAGCGCATCGTGCACGATCTGCTGCCGGCGCTGAAGCACCTGCACAAGGCGCTGGTGGCCAAGAGCGAGGCATTCGCGCATATCATCAAGATCGGCCGCACCCATACGCAGGATGCCACCCCCCTCACCCTCGGCCAGGAATTCTCCGGCTATGCCGCGCAGGTCGCCTCCTCGATCAAGCGCATAGAGATGACGCTGCCCGGCCTGCAGGAGCTGGCGCAGGGCGGCACCGCCGTCGGCACCGGCCTCAACGCGCCGGTCGGCTTCGCCGAAAAGGTGGCGGACCGCATCGCCGCCATCACCGGCATCGCCTTCGTCACCGCGCCGAACAAATTCGAGGCGCTGGCAGCCCATGATTCCATGGTGTTCTCGCATGGCGCGATCAACGCGGCGGCGGCGGCGCTCTTCAAGATCGCCAACGACATCCGATTCCTCGGCTCCGGCCCGCGCTCGGGCCTCGGCGAACTGTCGCTGCCGGAAAACGAGCCGGGCTCCTCGATCATGCCGGGCAAGGTCAACCCGACCCAATGCGAGGCGCTGACGCAGGTTTGCGTGCAGGTGTTCGGTAACAATGCGGCGCTGACGTTCGCCGGCAGCCAGGGCCATTTCGAGCTCAATGTCTACAACCCGCTGATGGCCTATAATTTCCTGCAATCGGTGCAGCTGCTTGCCGACGCCTCGGTCTCCTTCACCGACAATTGCGTGGTCGGCATCGAGGCCCGAGAGGACAACATCAAGGCAGCGCTCGACCGCTCGCTGATGCTGGTGACGGCGCTGGCGCCGACTATCGGCTACGACAACGCCGCCAAGATCGCCAAGACGGCGCACAAGAAGGGCACGACCTTGCGCGAGGAGGCTTTGGCCACTGGCCTCGTCAGCGAGGCCGATTACGACCGGCTGGTGCGGCCCGAGGACATGACGCATCCGGGGTAAGTTAGTATCACCGACGTAACCGAGTGAACGATCTGTCGCCAGATCGGTGTCTTTGGTGAACAGTCCGCCTGCTCTATGTGAGGTGTCATTCCAATCCTCCCGGAGAGAGCCATGTCCATCAACACTTCCGTCGCCGGTTCGGGCGCCACGTCCAACAGTTCTGTCACGATCCTGCTCGGCCGCATCCTGCTGGCCGTCATTTTCCTGCTTTCCGGTTTCGGCAAGCTCACCGCGATTGCCGGAACCGCCGGCTATTTCGGCAGCCTCGGCCTGCCGCTGCCGACGGTGACCGCTGTCGTCGTGGGCCTGATCGAGCTGCTTGGCGGCCTCGCCATCCTCGTCGGCTTCCAGACCCGGGCCGCCGCCTGGGTGCTCGCTATCTTCACGGTCGCCACCGGGCTGGTCGCCCACACCGGCTGGGCCGACCAGATGCAGATGATCCAGTTCCTCAAGAACCTCGCCATCACCGGTGGCTTCATCCTGCTGGCCTCGTCTGGCGCCGGCGCCTATTCGATCGACGCCAAGCGCGGCTGAGACACGCTCAAGTCCGGAAACGAGAAAAGAGCGGCGCGGAAATTTTCCGCGCCGCTTTTTCGTTGTCTCTGCATGCGTCCCGATTTCAGCGTGAGCTTTCGGAGCGTAGACTGAGCAGGATGCCGGGGTGAGTCTAACAGGGTGCCGGCAAAGGAGGTGACGATGCCCCGCAACGCGCTGCTTTTGTTGTCCCGCCTGCTGCTTGCCGCCCTCTTCGTCCCTTCCGGCTTCCAGGCGCTGGCCAATATTTCCGGCACGACCAGCTATTTCGCCGGCCTCGGCCTGCCATTGCCGGCGCTCGCTGCCTGGGGCACCGGCCTGTTCGAGCTGATCGCCGGATTGCTTATCCTCGTCGGCTTCCAGACGCGGATCGTTGCCTTGCTGCTCGCCGCTTTCTGCGTGGCAGCGGGCTTCATCGGCCATCACGGCCAGGGTGGCGACGACGCCATGCTCGCCTTCCTGCACCAGCAGATGCTGATGAAGGACATCGCGATTGCCGGCGGCTTCCTGGCGCTGGCGATGGCCGGCGCCGGCGCCTGGTCCATCGACGGGCGCAGCTTCGGCGTCGGCGCCGACATCACCTGACGCTCTATTTTACCGAAACGCTCGGCCCACCCTCGACCGCCAGAACCAGCCGGCGGTTGGTGATACGCGCCAGTTGCGCCAGCCGCCCGGCCGGACGCTCGCCATAGAGGTCGGAAAGCGAGGCCGGCAGCACCAGCGCCAGCATGCCGTTGCCGCGGTTTTCCCATTTCAGCCTGGGCATCACGCCCGGCATCGCTGCCGTCATCAGGTAGACGACGCGCATCATGGCCGCCAGCACGCGGGCGCGCTCGAGGATGCGCGGCGGCGCCAGCGCCTTGATCTCGGGCGCAATGGATTCGTTGAAGACGCCGTCATGGCGATAGGCGCCGGCCAGCGCCAGATAGGCGCGGCCGGGATGGTCGACGCCGATGAAGGAGGCATGCGCGATGATGTTGAGCGACTGCCTGCCGCGATACTCGGGATGCGCGCGCCAGCCGATGTCGGCGAGCAGGCAGGCGGCCTGGCGATAGCGCGCCTCGTCCTCGGTCTCGTCGATGCCGAAGGCGGCAAAGGCCTTGCCGGTCCATTCGACCAGCTCATGCGCATGGTGGACCGAGCGCGAGCGCAACAGCGCAAGCTCCTCGGCGGCCGAGATCAGCGGATCGGCCTTCTGCTCGGCCTCGTCAAGCAGCGAATAGAGAAAACCCTCGCGCACGCCGAGCGCCGAGACGACGATCTTCGACGGCTGCATCGCCGTCATGATCTCCTGCAGCACGACCGCACCATAGGGCAGCAGCGAGCGGCGGTTCTTGGAAACCCCTTCGATGCCCTTGACCTTCTCGATCTCGGCCTTCGTCACCTGCTTCAGGAAGTTCTGCGCGCTGTCGGCCGAGATCTCGTAGTGGTGCATGACGCCGAGCGGGTAGTTTGTCATCTCCATGTGCAGCCGGGCGAGGTTTCGCCAGGTGCCGCCGACGGCGTAGAAGGCCCGGCCCTGCCCACCCTTCAAGAGCTTTGCCCGCGCCAGATGCTCGCGCGCAATCTTCTGCGCCTGGGCAAGCGAATTCTTCGCCATGTCCTGCAGGCGCAGGCCGCCGAGCGGCAGCGTGATGCCGTCGCCGATCGCCTCGCCGTTGATGTCGATCAGCTCGAGGCTGCCGCCGCCAAGGTCGCCGGCGATGCCGTTGGCCGGGTGGAAGCCGGAGATGACGCCGAGCGCCGAATAGTGCGCTTCCTGGCGCCCGGAGAGCACCCGGATCTCGGTCTTCAGCACATCCTCGGCGCGGTGGATGAAATCCGGACCGTTCACCGCCTCGCGGGCGGCGGCGGTCGCCAGCACATACATGTGCTCGGCGCCGGCCTGATCTGAGAGCGCGCGGAAGCGGCGGAACTCCTCCATCGAGCGGGTCACCGCCTCGGGATCGAGCTTGCCGGTCGAAACGATGCCGCGGCCGAGGCCGGCCAGCATCTTTTCGTTGAACAGCAAGGTCGGCGAGCGCGCCAGCCCTTCATAGACGACAAGACGGATCGAGTTCGAGCCGATGTCGATGATCGACAGCGGCCGCCGGTCCTGGAGCCGGCCCTGGGAAGCAGAAATCACGCGGCGCCGTTCTTCTTGCGGCGCTTGAACTGGGCGATGCGCTTGGGCGCATGCGACTTCAGCGCGTCACCCCGTCCGGACAGGCTCGGATTGGTCATGAAATATTCCTGCGCGTTGAACGGTTCCTCGCCCTCCTCAAGCACGACGCGCCGGGAGGTGCCGTCAGCCAATACGTCGAAACTTTGCTGGTTGTCCATGATGTTGCCCAGCATGATCTGGCCAAGCACCTGTTCATGCACAGTTGGATTGGTGATCGGCACCATGGTCTCGACGCGGCGGTCGAGATTGCGCGGCATCAGGTCGGCCGAGGAGATGTAGACGATCGCCTCGTCCGACGGCAGGCCGTGGCCGTCGCCGAAGCAGTAGATGCGGCTGTGCTCGAGGAAGCGGCCGACGATCGATTTCACTCTTATGTTCTCCGACAGGCCCGGCACCTGCGGCCTCAGGCAACAGATGCCGCGCACGACGAGGTCGATCTCGACGCCGGCACGGCTGGCGTCATACAGCGCGTCGATGATGATCGGGTCGACCAGCGCGTTCATCTTCATCCAGATGCGGGCCGGCCGGCCCTCCCGCGCATGGGCTATCTCGTCCGAAATATGCTTCAGGATACGGTTGCGCAGCGTGAACGGCGAGACGGCGAGCCGCATCTCCTCGGTGGGTTCGGCATAGCCGGTGATGAAGTTGAACAGCTGCGCGACATCGCGGGCGATGGTTGGGTCGGTGGTGAAGAAGGACAGGTCGGTGTAGATGCGCGCGGTGACCGGATGGTAGTTGCCGGTGCCGAGATGCACGTAGTTGCGCAGCTTGCCGTCCTCGCGCCGCACCACCAGCGACATCTTGGCGTGGGTCTTCAATTCGAGGAAGCCGAACACGACCTGGACGCCGGCGCGTTCGAGGTCGCGGGCCCAGCGGATGTTGGCTTCCTCGTCGAAACGCGCCTTAAGCTCAACCAGAGCGGTCACCGATTTGCCGGCTTCGGCGGCGTCGACCAGCGCGCGCACGATCGGACTGTCGTTGGAGGTGCGGTAGAGCGTCTGCTTGATCGCCACTACCTCCGGGTCGGCCATCGCCTGGCGCAGGAACTGCACCACCACGTCGAAGGATTCGTAGGGGTGGTGGACGACGATATCCTTCTCGCGGATGGCGGCGAAACAGTCGCCGCCATGCTCACGAATGCGCTCTGGAAAGCGCGGATTGTAGGGCGTGAACTTCAAATCGTCGCGGGCGACGGCGACGATCTCGGAAATCTGGCTGAGCGCCAGCGGTCCGGTGAGCACGCTGATGCGGCTCCACGAGACGCCGAGCTCGCCGGCGACGAAGTCGCGCAGCTGGGCCGGCATCGACATGTCGAACTCGATGCGGATGACCGAACCGCGGCGGCGGCGCTTCAGCGCCGTCTCGAACAGGCGCACCAGATCTTCCGATTCTTCCTCGACCTCGATGTCGCTGTCGCGGATGAGGCGGAAGGTGCCGGAGCCCTTGACCTCATAGCCGGGGAACAGCTTGCCGATATAGAGGCCGACCGCTTCCTCCAACGGAATGAAGCGGACATGGTGCTTGCGATCGGGCAGACGGATGAAGCGCTTCAGGGCCACTGGCAGGCGCAGCAGCGCGCTCATCTCCTCGCCGTTCTTGCGGTGGCGCAGTTGCAGCGCCATCGAGAAGCCGAGGTTGGGGATGAACGGGAACGGATGCGCCGGGTCGATCGACAGCGGGGTCAGCACCGGAAACACCTGCTCCTGGAAATGCTCTTCCAGCCAGGCTTTCTCGTCCTTGGTCAGCGCGTCGCGGGTGATGCTCTCGATGCCTTCCTTGTTGAGCAGCTCCATCAGCGCCGACAGGCTCTTCTGCTGGTCCTCCTGCAGGCGCTCGACCTCGCGCAGCAGCTGTTCGAGCTGCTGTTCGGGCGTGCGGCCGTCCGGGCTCTTCAGCGCGATGCCCTCGCGCACCTGGCCGGCAAGGCCGGCGACGCGGACCATGAAGAACTCGTCGAGATTGCCAGCCGAGATCGACAGAAACCGGACCCTCTCAAGCAGCGGATGGTGAGGGTTCAGCGATTCCTCCAGCACGCGCCGGTTGAACTGCAGCCAGGAGAATTCGCGGTTGACGAAGCGGTCGGGATTGCCGCTCTCGGCGCTTGCCGCCTCGATGGTGATGAACTCGCTCTGCACCGGCTTCAGTTCGTTCATTGTTCCCTGCCCGCAACCATTCTCTTTTGAGGCGCCGCTATCCCCGATGGGCCGGCGGCGCTCCAACTTGCAATTGTGACGCACGATCCTTCGTGAAGCCGTCCCGATTCCGGGGTCATGCGCTTAACCGGCTCAACTTATCCTCTGACAGGCTTTTGCGACAGTTTCATTTCATCGATCTTGCAAAGAGGCCGGTTATGATCCAGATGCAGACTGGCCGAAACAAGCCGAGACCAATTGGAGACGACGATGGCAGGCGGTTCCATTCCCCATTTCCAGAACGATGCGGGCCATCCGGCGATCGACATCGGCGTCAAGGAATTCATGTGCACGGGCGCCAACCCGCCTTTCGACCATCCGCATGTGTTCCTCGACATGGGCGACGACAATGAGAAGGTCTGCCCCTACTGCTCGACGCTCTACCGCTATTCGGCGAAGCTGAAGGCGACCGAAACGGCCCCCGCAGGCTGCCTCTATATCGACCAGGCCGCCTGATCCCCTTCCGACGATGAGCGAGACGCGGTCCCGGCAGGTCGTCATCGCCGGGGCCGGCATAGCGGGGCTGACGGCGGCGCTTGCCTTCGCCGAGCGCGGCCATCCCGTAACGGTGTTCGAACAGGCCAGGCAACTCGAGGCCGCCGGTGCCGGCATCCAGCTTTCCCCCAATGCGACGCGAATCCTCGGGCAACTCGGCGTGCTGGAGCGGCTCCTGCCGCATGCGGTGCGGCCTGAGGCGGTGGTGCTCAAGGATGCCGCCGCGCTGAGGGAACTGGCGCGTGTGCCGCTCGGACGAGCCGCCGAGAGCCGCTGGGGAGCACCCTATCTCGCCGCCCATCGCGCCGACGTGCAGGCGGCGCTGACGGCTCAGGTGGCGGAACGCCCGGATGTCGAACTCGTCACCGGCGCGCGGGTGACCGGTGTCGCCACCGGACCGCAGGACATTGCCGTGACGGCTGAAGCCGACGGCCGCACGATCGAGGCCAGAGGCCAATTGCTGGTCGGCGCCGACGGCGTCTGGTCGTCGGTTCGCGAAAAGCTCGCCGGTAAGGAGCCGAGCTTCGGCAAAAGCCGTTTCTCGGGCGAGCTCGCCTGGCGCGCCACCGTCGCGGCGGAGAGTGCCGCCGGAGAGGCTTTTGCCGCGATCGGTGCCGCGGATTGCGTCACCACCTTCCTCCATCCCGGTTTCCACCTGGTGGCCTATCCGGTAAGCCAGGGTAGCGCCGTCAACCTCGCCGCCTTCACCAGGGGCGAGCGCATCGCGGAAGGCTGGTCCGGCCATGCCGACCCGGCGATCCTCTCGGGCGCCATGCGCGGCACGGCGCCGGCGCTGGCAAGGCTTGTCGCGCTGGCCGGTCCGTGGACGGCGTTTCCGATCCACACGGTCGAGCAACAGCGCTGGACGATGCCAGACGGGATCGCGCTGATCGGCGATGCGGCGCATGCAATGACGCCGTTCGCGGCGCAGGGTGCTGCCATGGGCATAGAAGACGCCGCCATGCTTGCCGGCCTGATCGCCGACTTCCCTGCCGACTTGCGACAGGGTCTTGCCACTTGGGAGAAGCTGAGGCGGCCGCGCATCGAAAAGGTCATCCGGCGCGGCGCGCTCAACCGCCTTGCCTGGCACGCCCGGGGACCGGTGGCGGTCGCGCGCAACCTGGTGCTGGCGACACGGCCGGCGGACAAGCTCGCCGCGGATCTGGACTGGCTGTACGGGTGGGAGCAGCGGAAGGCTGTGCGCCGGTAGGTTTCGACCTCGGAGAAACGCCCGGAGGGGCGCGAAGGAATAAGGCGTTCGCCCTGATCAGCCGGAACAACGACTAGTCATACAGTTGCATCGACCATCCAAGCGACGCCGGCAGCGGGTTCCACCAGCCGGTGCGCAGGCCGGCGGTGCGCAGGCCCGCCGCCGTCCAGGTGTTGCAACCGACCAGTGCGTTGAAATGGCCGTTGGCCTCGTAGAAGCGGTCGTAGGTCGAGTAGCCGGCGTCTTCAATCACCATCGGCCCGTCTGGCCCTTGTTGAAAACTCGCCGCGATATAGTCGAGCAGTGCTGCAAAACGCGCCTCGTCGACATCGAAACCGGCGACGTCTGGATGCGGCTCCGCGATCGCGCCGGCGACATCGACATGCATCACCGAAGCATCGAGGGTCAGCGCCTTCAACACCGGCACCGCCTTCACCTGCGACCATGTCGGCGTCTCCAGGTAGAAGGCACGGCCGCCCCAGCCGAAGACGATGTAGCGCACCGCCGGCGCGTCGGAAGGCAGGCCGGCATCGGCGAGGAAATGGAAGCGCCGGCGCACCTCGTCGTCGACCGGAATGGCGATGTCGGTGTGGATCGGGTTCCTCAGCACCAGAATGTGCCGCGTGCCCTCGCCCGCGGCCGCCGCCGGCCAAAGCGGCCGCGGCACCAGCGTGCCGAAGGTCGCCGCGAGCACGATCACGGCAACCAGCATGGAAAGGAACCGCCGGAATTTTCTCATCGATGACGCCCCCGCTGCTCTGCCGCCAATCGCATCAGCGGATCCATAAGAAAAAAGCCCGGCCGCATTACGGCCGGGCTTTTTGTTCGGAGTGGAACCGCTCAGTGCAGGATCTGCGACAGGAACAGTTTTGTCCGCTCATGGCGCGGATGGTCGAAGAACTCAGCCGGCGTGTTCTGCTCGACGATCTGGCCCTGGTCCATGAAGATCACCCGGTTGGCGACCTTGCGGGCAAAGCCCATCTCGTGGGTGACGCACAGCATCGTCATGCCTTCCTCGGCCAGACCCACCATCGTCTCCAGCACTTCCTTGATCATTTCCGGGTCGAGCGCCGAGGTCGGCTCGTCGAACAGCATGATGCGCGGGTTCATGCACAGCGAACGGGCGATCGCCACGCGCTGCTGCTGGCCGCCCGACAACTGGCCCGGATATTTGTTGGCCTGTTCCGGAATTTTCACCCGCTTGAGGAAATGCATGGCGATTTCCTCCGCCTGCTTCTTCGGCGTCTTGCGCACCCAGATCGGCGCCAGCGTGCAGTTCTCCAAAATGGTCAGATGCGGGAACAGGTTGAAGTGCTGGAACACCATGCCGACCTCGCGGCGCACCTCGTCGATCTTCTTCAGATCGTTGGTCAGTTCCTTGCCGTCGACGATGATCTTGCCCTTCTGGTGCTCCTCGAGCCTGTTGATGCAGCGGATCATGGTCGACTTGCCGGAACCGGACGGGCCGCAGATGACGATGCGCTCGCCGCGCATCACCTTCAGATTGATGTCCTTCAGCACATGGAACTCGCCGTACCATTTGTGCATGCCGACGATGTCGATGGCGACATCGGTGGTCGAGATGTGCATCTTCTTGGCGTCAACCTTGATCTCGTCGGCGCTGACGGCGTTTTCGGTGGCCATGGTCAATTCCCCTTGTCGTTGTATTTGATGCATGTCGTTACCCCAAAACCGCTACACTTTTGGGCGACATGCATCAGCGTTTGTGGCCGGTGTCGAGCCGGCGCTCCGTGTACATTGAATAGCGCGACATGCCGAAACAGAACAGCCAGAACACGAAGGCGGCGAACACCAGGCCGGACTTGGCTGTCTGCGCCGTCGCCCAATTGGCGTCGGAGAAGTTCTGCTTGACGATGCCGAGCAGGTCGAACATCGAGATGATGAGGACCAGGCTGGTGTCCTTGAACATGCCGATGAAGGTGTTGACGATGCCGGGAATGACCAGCTTCAGCGCCTGCGGCAGCACGATCAGCCCCATCTTCTGCCAGTAGCCGAGGCCGAGCGAATCGGCGCCCTCATACTGGCCCTTCGGGATCGCCTGCAGGCCGCCGCGCACCACCTCCGCCATATAGGCGGCGGCAAACAGCGACACGCCGATCAGTGCCCTGAGGAACTTGTCGAACGTCACGCCTGCCGGCAAGAACAGCGGCAGCATGACGCTGACGAAGAACAGCACGGTGATCAGCGGGATGCCGCGCACAGCTTCGATGAAGATGACGCACAGCATCTTGACGATCGGCATCTTTGAGCGCCGGCCGAGCGCCAGCACGGTGCCGAGCGGCAGCGAGACGGCAATGCCGACGAAGGACAGGCTGAGCGTCACCAGCAGCCCGCCCCATTGCGAGGTCTCGACATGCGCCAGCCCGAACACACCGCCGATCAGCAGGAAGAACGAAACGATCGGCAGCACCAGGAAGAGCAGAATGGCGTTCAGCCCCTTGCGCGGCATGCGGGGCATCAGCATCGGCACCAAAAGCGCCACGAACAGGATGGCGACCAGGATCGGCCTCCAGCGCTGGTCGACCGGATAGGTGCCGAACATGAACTGTCCGAACTTGGCGTTGACGAAGGCCCAGCAGGCACCGCTCCAGCCGTCCGGCTGGATGCCGCCCTGGGCCACGGTGGCGCAGACCGTACGGTCAGGCCCCGTCCATTGGGCGTTGAGGAACGCCCAGTTGATGACCTGCGGCAGCACCCAGGCGACGATGAGGATGCCAAGGACGGTCAGGATGGTGTCGCCGACCGAGCCGACCAGGTTCTTGCGCACCCAGGCATAGAGCCCGCGTTCGCTTGGCGGCGCCGGCTGGGCAAGAGCCATCTCGGTGCGCACCCAGGACATGTCGTGTTCCTGCATGGCCCTATCTCTCCACCAGCGCCATTCTGGCATTGACCACGTTCATGACCGCGGAGGTCACCAGGCTCAGCACCAGATAGGCGATCATCATGATCAGCACGCCCTCGACCGCCTGACCGGTCTGGTTGAGCACCGTGCCGGCGGTCGCCGTCAGGTCCGGATAGCCGATGGCGATGGCCAACGAGGAGTTCTTGGTCAGGTTGAGATACTGGCTGGTCAGCGGCGGGATGACGATGCGCATCGCCTGCGGCACCACGACCAGCCTCAGGATAGGCCCGGACCGCAAGCCCAGGGCGGCAGAGGCCTCGGTCTGCCCCTTGCTGACGCCCCTGATGCCGGCGCGCACGATCTCGGCGATGAAGGCCGCCGTATAGCAGGACAGCGCCAGATAGAGCGACAGGAACTCCGGCTTGACCTGGAAGCCGCCGGTCAGGTTGAAGGTCGATTGCTTCGGCATATCAAAGGCGAGCGGCATCCCGCTCAGCAGGAAGGCAAGCAGCGGCAGACCGACGATCAGCGCAACGGAAGTCCAGAGCACCGGGAACTGCTGGCCGGTCGCCATCTGGCGCTGGCGCGCCGTGCGGGCGACGAACCACGCCATGGCAAGCCCCAGGATGAACGCCACCAGGATCAGCCAGGAGCCGTCTCCCCAGACGGCGCGCGGGAAATAGAAGCCGCGCTGGTTGAGGAAGGAGCCGAAGGGCAGATGATAGCTCTCGCGCGGCGCCGGCAGCACGGCCAGCACGCCGGAATACCAGAAGAAGATGACCAGCAGCGGCGGGATGTTGCGGAAGATCTCGACATAGACGGTGCAGATCTTCTGGATCAGCCAGTTGTGCGACATACGGCCGATGCCGACAACGAAGCCGATGATGGTCGCGGTGATGATGCCGGCGACAGCGACGATGATCGTGTTGACGAGGCCGACAAGGATGGCGCGGCCATAGGTCGAATCCGACGTATAGGCGATCGGCGTGTCCGAGATGTCGAAGCCGGCGCGTCCCTTAAGGAAGCCGAAGCCGGAGGCGATATGCAGACGTGCCAGATTGTCGATGACGTTCTGCACGATCCACCAGACCGAGCCGAACAGAATGACGATCACCAGCGTCTGGAAGAAGAGGCTGCGTACCTTGGGGTCATTGATGAAGGAAGCCCTGCTCGGCTCCTCGCGAAGGATTTCCTGCGATGCCATGCGACCGTCCCCTGGAAAGAGAAACCGGGAGGTAGACAACCTGCCTCCCGGATCACATTTCGATCAGCGGATCGGCGGAGCGTATTGCAGACCGCCCTTGGTCCAGAGCGCGTTGATGCCGCGCGCGATCTTGAGCGGGCTGCCCGAGCCGACATTCTTCTCGAACACTTCGCCGTAATTGCCGACCGCCTTGACGATGTTGACGACCCAGTCGTTGGAGACGCCGAGATCGGTGCCGATCTTGGTGTCCGCCTCCTGGCCGAGCACGCGCTTGATCTCGGGGTTGTCCGAGGCCTTCATCTCTTCGACATTGGCCTTGGTGATGCCGAGTTCCTCGGCGTCGAGCAGCGCGAAATAGGTCCACTTGACGATGTGGTACCACTGGTCATCGCCCTGGCGCACGGCCGGGCCGAGCGGCTCCTTGGAGATGATCTCGGGCAGCACGACGTGGTCGGCCGGCGAGCCGAGCGTCAGGCGGATGCCGTAGAGGCCCGACTGGTCGGTGGTGTAGACGTCGCAGCGGCCGGCATCATAGGCGGCGTTGACCTCTTCCAGCTTCTCGAACACGACGGGGTTGTACTCCATCTTGTTCGACTTGAAGTAGTCGGCAAGGTTGAGCTCGGTCGTGGTGCCGCTCTGCACGCAGACGGCGGCGCCCGAAAGCTGAAGCGCCGAGTTCACGCCGGGCAGCTTCTTGGCGTTGATCATGAAGCCCTGGCCGTCATAGTAGGTGGTGCCGACGAAGTTCAGGCCGAGCGCGGTGTCGCGGTTGATCGTCCAGGTGGTGTTGCGCGACAGGATGTCGACCTCGCCCGACTGCAGCGCGGTGAAGCGTTCCTTGGCGCTGAGCGGTGTGAACTTGACCTTGGAGCCGTCACCGAAGACGGCGGCCGCGACGGCGCGGCAGAAATCGGCGTCGATGCCCTGCCAGTCACCCTTGTCGTCCGGCGCCGAGAAGCCGGCCAGACCGGTCGAGACGCCGCACTGGATGAAGCCCTTCTGCTTGACGGTGTCGAGCGTGCCGGCCGAAGCCGCCGATGCTGTAAACCCAAGCGCGGCGGCGCCAAGAATGCCGAATGCAATGTGTTTCATGACCCACAGACCCTTTTCTGTTTTACAGGTAACCCTGTTCTCAGGTGACCCTGATCTTTTTCCCGCGTGAACGCAGCTCCCTTCCGGCCACTCCCGGACCCCGCATCGTAACCGACGCGCTGCCTCCCATTCACGAACTGCATCGAAGGCGATTATTCCAGTGAGGTCAAGGGAAATGACCGAATTCCAACGCGTTTGAAAACCGATTGCCGGAAATGCCCGAATTGCAGACAAACGCGCCCGCAAATTAGCCACGGCGGCAAACAAAGTCGGCAAAGTCCGGCCATCCCGCAGGCGCCCAACATCGGCAAAGACCAGGCTGACGTTTCATTGGGGAAAACCTCGCCGGCAACCGCGCCCTGCCGAACCGGACGGCCGACTGCATTCATCAATACAGATTGACATGCATGATGATCAGCCCGCGAACAATCACCGCACGCCGGCAAGCAGCCAGACGCCGACGGCCGCCATCGGGGCGCCCGAGATACGCGCAATCGCGCTTTCCCGATAGGCCTGATAGTCGGATCAAAGTCCGATTGTCTCAACGCAAAGGCCGGGCTCCATGTCCGTCCGCCCGGCGCGGATTTGGCACATCGAAACACTGCCGACTGGCGGACGCCGGGCGGTTGCGTGGCCAGGGCCGCCGCATTATGGCTGGCGGCACCCCCACCACAGGCGAGAGACATGGCAAAAGACAGCAGCGAACTGGGCATCAACACACGGCTTGCCCATTCCGGCAATAATCCGCGCGACTATTTCGGCTTCGTCAATCCGCCAGTCGTGCATGCCTCGACGGTGCTTTATCCCGATGCGGCGTCGATGGCGGCGCGCAGCCAGAAATACACCTACGGCACGCGCGGCACTCCCACCATGGACGCGCTGACGCTTGCGGTCGACGCATTGGAGGGCTCGGCCGGCACGATCGCCGTGCCCTCGGGCCTTGCCGCGGTGACGGTGCCGTTGCTTACCTTCCTTGCGTCCGGCGACCATCTCCTGATCGTCGACAGCATCTACCACCCGACACGCCATTTTGCCGACACGATGCTGAAGCGGCTGGGCGTAGAGGTGGAGTATTACGATCCGCATATCGGCGCCGGCATCGCCACGCTGATCAAGCCCAACACCAAAGTGGTGTTCACGGAGTCGCCGGGGTCGAACACCTATGAGGTGCAGGACATACCGGCGATCGTCAAGGCGGCGCATCAAGCCGGCGCCATGGTCATGATGGACAACACCTGGGCGACGCCGATCTATTTCAAGCCGCTCGACCACGGCGTCGACATCTCGATCCATGCGGCGACGAAATACCCGGCCGGCCATTCGGACGTGCTGCTTGGCACCGTCTCGGCCAACGAGACCTACTGGAAACAGCTCTACGAAGGTTTTTGCACGCTGGGCTGCTGTTCCGGGCCCGACGACATCTACCAGGTGCTGCGCGGCCTGCGCACGATGGGGGTGAGGCTCGAGCACCACCAGAAGAGCGCGCTTGCGCTAGCGCGCTGGCTGGAGGATCAGCCGGGCGTGGCGCAGGTGCTGCATCCTGCGCTGGAGAGCCATCCTGACCATCACCTGTGGAAGCGCGATTTCTGCGGCTCGAGCGGCATCTTCTCGATCGTGCTCAAGGGCGGCGGACAGAAAGCGCAGCACGCCTTCCTCGACGCGCTGAAGATCTTCGGCCTCGGCTATTCCTGGGGCGGCTATGAGAGCCTCGCCGTGCCGGTCTTCCTTGGCGACCGCACCATAGCCAAGGGCTCCTATGCGGGGCCGCTGATCCGCCTGCAGGTCGGCCTTGAGGACGTCGACGATCTCAAGGCGGACATATTGCGGGGGCTGGCTGCGGCGGCCGCCGCCGCCTGATCCGCGGACGGGCCCGGCCTGCGGGATCGATTCCGCGAACGGCCGCAAGGCCTTGGCGCGATTGACAAAGCCGGGGCCGCTCGTGGCGGTCCGTCCCGGCCGCGCCACGCAATATTATTCTTCCCGGCCGCAGATTTCCGGATTTGTTTGGCTTCAAAATACGGGAGTTCGGCGCCATTGCGTGCGATGCGAATTCCTCGCCATTCGTTCCAGGGCTTGCCATGGCGTTTCGCCTCTTTGTCCCCATCCTTGCCGGCGCGACGCTGCGCGAGCGGCTGCTTGCCTGCATCGGCGCCACGATCGGCATCGCGCTGACCGGCGTGATCAGCGGGCTGGCGATGGGCGGCGGCCCGCATGTCGCGCTGCTGGTGGCGCCGATGGGCGCGTCGGCCGTGCTCTTGTTCGCCGTGCCGTCCAGCCCGCTGGCGCAGCCCTGGTCGATCATCGGCGGCAATTCGATTTCGGCGCTGGTCGGCGTGACGGTGGCGCATTTCGTGCGCGACCCCGTCATCGCCTCCGGCCTTGCGGTGGCGCTGGCGATAGCGGCGATGTCTTTCACGCGCTGCCTGCATCCGCCGGGCGGCGCGGCCGCCCTCACCGCCGTGCTCGGCGGGCCGGCAGTGGTCAGCGCCGGGTTTTTGTTCCCCTTCGTGCCGGTGGCACTGAACTCGACCATTCTGGTCACACTCGGCTTCCTGTTCCACCGGCTGGCGCGGCGCAACTATCCGCATGTCGCCGCTCCCGCCGCCAACAGCCACGGCACCGCCGATCCGCCGCCACGGCAGCGCGTCGGCTTCCGGCCGGAGGACGTCGACGCGGCGCTCGCCACGCTCGATGAGACCTTCGACATCGACCGCGACGACCTCGAGCGGCTGCTCAGGCAGGTCGAGTTGCAGGCGATGGTGCGCTCGCACCGGACGCTGCTTTGCGAGGACATCATGTCGCGCGACGTGGTTTCGGTGCCAGAGGATGCGCCGGCCGACGCGGCGCGCCAGCAGCTGCTCGACCACAATATCCGCACCTTGCCGGTGGTCGACGCCGAGGCCAGGCTCTCCGGCGCGGTCGGTCTGCGCGAGCTGACGAAGGCGACCGACACTGTGAAGGGCGTGATGTCCAACGTAGGTACTGCTTCCGCCGACACGCCGGCGATGAGCCTGCTGCCGGTGCTGACCGACGGGCGCAGCCATGCGGTGGTGATCGTCGATGCCGAGCGGCGCATCCTCGGCCTGATCACGCAGACCGACCTCTTGGCGGCGGCAGCGCGTGTGCAGACACCGGACAAGGGCTTGGCGGCTGCCTAAAATAGTTTCGCCGGACTGCCGAAATCCGGGAACCTTTTTCAGGCCGGCGCGTCCAACGTCGCGAGTGTCTGTTCAGGAGATCGGCTCGAGATGCACAAGCTCGCAACACCCGTCGCGGCGCCGGCAGGGGCGGAAAGCCTGTCGGGCGACATGACGCTGGTGCGCCGGGCGCTGGCACGCGAGGCCGAAGCCTGCCGCACCATCATCAAGGCTAACAACCAGCGACTCTACCGCATCGCGCGCGGCGTGGTGCGCAACGACGCCGAGGCCGAGGACATCGTCCAGGAGGCGTATCTCCGCGCCTTCGCCAATCTTTCTACCTTTCGCGGCGGATCCTCGCTCTCCACCTGGCTTTCGCGCATCGTCATCAACGAGGCGATCGGCCGGCTGCGCAAGCGGCGACGCATGGTGGCGATGCCCGACAACCCGGAAGCGCAGATCATCCGCTTCCCCCTGAATCCCAGCGACGATCCGGAGCGGACGATGGCGCAGCGGCAGATCCTCGCACTTGTCGAACGGGCGACCGATAGCCTGCCCGACGTCTACCGCACCGTGTTCGTGGCCCGCGTCATTGAGGGCTTCAGCATGGAGGAGACCGCCGACCTGCTCGGCCTCAGGCCAGAAACGGTCAAGACAAGGCTGCACCGGGCGCGTGCGCTGGTGCGCAAGGCGCTGGACGACGAGATCGGCCCGGTGCTGCTCGACGCCTTCCCCTTCGCTGGCCGGCGCTGCGACAGGTTGACCGAAGCGGTGATGAAGCGCCTCGGTTTTGAGGGCTAGCGCGCCTCGCTATTGGCCAGCGGCCGCTTTCTGCACCGCCATCCCTTTTCCGGGAACGTTTCGCCCCTCCCCGCATCCAATGAGCGTCAACTGAAAACGAGAGCCCGGCGCCGCCGGGCGAAGGAGATGCCATGCTTTCCCGACCGACCGTTGCCCTTGCCGCCCTGCTCATGCTCGGCGCCGCGCCGCTGGCTGAGGCCGCCGACAAGCCGACCGATCCGCAGATCGCCCACATCGCCTACACGGCCGGCGTGATCGACGTCGAGGCGGCGAAGCTGGCGATCGAGAAGTCGAAGACCAAGGAGGTCGTCGATTTCGCCAACGACATGGTGCGCGACCATGAGGCGGTGAACGTCCAGGCGCTCGATCTGGTCAAGAAACTGAACGTCACGCCGGAGGACAATCCGACCAGCCAAGCGCTTACCAAGGCGGCGGAGGAGGAGCGCGCCAAGCTCGCCAAGCTCGACGGCGCGGCCTTCGACAAGGCCTATGTCGAGAACGAAGTCGCCTATCACAAGCAGGTCAATGGCGCGCTGGAAACTCTGCTCATTCCGTCAGCCAGCAATGCCGAGCTGAAGGGCCTGCTGGAGACCGGGCTGAAGATCTTCCAGGGGCATGAGCAGCATGCCGAACATGTCGCCGGCATGCTGAAATGAGGGCGCTGCCGCTCATCGGCGCGCTGGCGCTGGCGTTCGCCGCCAGCCCGGCGCCGGCCGCCACGATCACGGTGACCATCGACAGGCTGGTCTTCTCGCCGGCACGCATCGAGGCGAAGGTCGGTGACACGATCGAATGGGTGAACAAGGATGCGTTCGCCCACACAGCCACTGTGAAAGGCGGCTGGGAGGTGATGATCCCGCCGAAGTCGACGGGAAGGATGACCCTCGAGGAAGCCGGCACGGTCGACTATTTCTGCCGCTTCCATCCCAACATGAAGGGCCGTCTCGACGTTTCGCCCTGATCCGCCGCCTGGTCGAGCGCAAGCGAGGCGCGCCTTGCCTCGCTCGGCCGGGTGATGTGTGTCCATGAGCCGTCATAGACGGGTTTGCGGCGCTCGATCCAGGCGTCAAGGCCTTCGCGCAGGTCTGCGGTCGGGGCGATCCGGGCGAACTGCTCGGCCTCGACCAGCAGGCCCTCGGCGATGCCAAGGTTGATGCCGCGCGCCACCGCGGTGAGGACGCTGGCCACCGCCGCCTGCGAATGGCTGATGATGCGCCGCGCGAGATCGTGTGCCGCCGGCATCAGCTCGGCATGCGGCACGATCCCGTTGACGAGGCCGAGCTCCGCAGCACGCTCCGCCGAAAAGGCCTCTCCCGTCAAAAGCAGCTCCAGCGCCCGCTTGCGGCCGGCCAGCCTCGGCAGGCGCTGCGTGCCGCCGAAGGTCGGCGGCATGGCGAGGTTGATCTCGGGCTTGGCGAACAAAGCGCGGTCGCTGGCAATCGCCAGCGGCACGGCCTCGGTGATCTCGCAGCCGCCGCCGAAGGCAATACCATTGACGGCGGCGATGACCGGCTTGCGGAAGGCTTCCAGCCGCGCCGTCAGCCGCTGGCCACGCATGACGAAGTCGCGCAGCGCCACATCCGCGCCCGCGGCGACGCTGGCCGAAAATTCGTGGATGTCGCCGCCGGCCGAGAAGGCCCGCTCGCCGGCCCCGGTGAGGATGACGGCACGGACCGAATCGTCGGTCTCGACCGCGTCGAGGATCTCGAGCAGGCGGTCGATCAGCGCGTAGTTCAAAGCATTGAGTTTCTCGGGGCGATTGAGGGTCAGCACCGCAACGCGGTCGCGGGTTTCGCAAAGCACAGGCTCGGTCATGTTCTTCCTCTCAGGCATGGAATGGCCGGAAAGGATCAGTTTTCGGATTGCCTGTATATTCACTAGTCGGTATACTTGACGGCATGCGCGAACCCGCCAACCCCACCCGCAAACGCCTCGTCGATGCGGCGACGAAACTGTTCTATGCCGAAGGCGTCGGCCGCGTCAGCGTCGATGCGGTGGCTGAAAAGGCAGGGCTCACCAAACGCACGCTCTACTACCATTTCCGGAGCAAGGACGATTTGATCGCCGCCTATCTCGACGGCCGCGACCAGCCCAACATCAAGCAGATGTCCGGCTGGTTCGAAGCGGCCGAGGGCGGCGTCGACAGGAAGGTCGCAGCGATCTTCACCAATCTGGCGCGCGTGGCGAAGCACCCGAAGTGGAGAGGCTGCGGCTACCTGCGCACCGCAGCCGAACTCGCCGCGATGCCCGGGCACCCGGCGGTGAAATCCGGGTCGCGCCACAAGACCAATTTCGAGAAATGGCTGGCCGGAGAGCTTTCAAGCCATAACGTCAGCGAGCCCACCATGCTGGCGCGCGAGATCGTGCTTCTGATGGACGGCGCCTTCTCCAGCATGCTGATCCACCACAATCCCGATTACATCACCGCCGCCGGCCACGCGGCAGCGACGCTGGTCAAGGTGCGGATGCAGACGGCGGCTCCCCCAGCAGCCAGTCGACCATCGCGGCGGCGTGGGCGGGTGATCGGTCGGGCGCCAGGATCGAAAGGCTGAGGCCTGTCGGCACGCGCTGCGGGAACGGCGCCACAAGCGAACCGGCGGCGAGCGCGCGCGACACCAGCGCCTCGTGCCCCATCAGCACGCCGGCGCCGTCGACCGCCGCCTGCAGCGCCATGCTGTAGAGCGAGAATTCCGAACCGGACTCGATCGACGGCCCTTTCACGCCGGCCGCCTCGAACCACAGGGCCCAGTCGCCGGTCCAGGTCGTGTCCCACAACAGAAGCTGCGCGGCGAGGTCGGCCGGTGTCTTCAATTGCCGTGCCAGCGCCGGCGCGCAGACCGGGTAGATGAAATCGTCGCAGAGCTTGAAGGCGCGACTGCCGGCCGGCGCCTGCCTGGTCAGGAAGATGGCGAGATCAAAAGGCTCGCGGCGGAAATCCGGCGGCTCCTCCAGCGCGTGGATCGACGGGCGGAGCGCCGGCAAAGCAGCGCGCAGCGCCGGCAGGCGCGGCGCCAGCCACAGCTGCGCGATCGAAGGCAATGCCGCGATGCTGACCTGCGGCCGCGGCGCCGAGATGCGCAGCTCCTGCACGGCCAGGCCCATGGCATCGAAGGCGGTGGAGAAGGACGGCAAAGCGGCGCGGCCGGCGTCGGTCAGATGCAGCCCTTGCGCATGGCGCACGAACAGCGGCGCGCCGAGCCAGGCCTCCAGCGCCTTGACCTGGTGCGACACCGCCGCCGGGGTGACGCCAAGCTCGTCGGCCGCCTTGGCGAAGCTCTCGTGGCGGGCCGCCGCCTCGAAGGCGCGGAGCGCGTTGAGCGGCGGCATGCGCGGACGCGGCGGATTGACGGCCATGGCTTTCCCGAGACAGCGCCGGCGGCCGTTACCCCGCCGGCGCGAAAAAAACTTCTATTTGAGGGCCACCGGGGTCAGCTTGCCGTCGACCTTCCGCCACTCAAATACGACGAAGCCCGGCTGCTTGATATCCCCCTTGGCGTCATAGGAGATGGTGCCGAGCACGGTCGGGATACCTGCCCCCGAATGGAGAAAGTCCGACGCAGCCTTGGGGTCGTCGGCTTTCGCCTTGTCGATGGCCTCGGCAAGGATCTGCGTCGCGGCATAGGCATAGAGGGTGACGGCCTCGGTCGGCACGTTCTTCGCCTTGAGGTCGGCGACCGCATCCCTGGCCTCGGCGAAGGTCGCCGGATCGGGGAATGACGTCATCAGCGTGCCTACGGCACCGTCGCCGCCGATGGCGCCGAACTCGCTGTTGGAGATGCCGTCGCCACCCATCAGGATGGTGGTGACGCCCTGGTCGTGCATCTGGCGCACGATCAGCCCGGCCTCGGTGTGCTGGCCGCCATAATAGACAAGCTCGGCGCCCGATTGCTTGATCTTGGCGACGAGCGGGCTGTAGTCCTTCTCGCCGGGGTTGATTTCCTCGTGCAGCACTTCCTTGCCGCCGCCGGCGTTGTAGGCGCGCGCCATCTCGTCAGCGAGGCCCTTACCCGCCGTCGACTTGTCGTCGATGATCGCCACCTTCCTGCCCTTGAAACGCTCGAGCACGAATTTGGCGGCGATGGTGCCTTGCTGGTCGTCGCGGCCGCAGGCGCGAAAGGCGTCCCACAGGCCGCGCTCGGTGACCATCGGGTTGGTGGCCGTCGGCGTCACGAATAGCACACCGTTCTCGGCATAGATATCGGAAGCCGGAATGGTGACGCCGGAATTGTAGTGGCCGACGACATAATGCACGCCATCGGCGACGAATTTGTTGGCGACCGACACACCCTGCTTCGGGTCGGAGACATCGTCGCCGACCGAGACGGTGAGTTTCTGGCCGAGCACGCCGCCCCTGGCGTTGATGCGCTCGACCGCCGTCTCGACGCCGACGCGATACTGTTCGCCGTAAGCGGCGTTCGGCCCCGACATCGGACCGGCGACGCCGAGCACGATATCCGCCCTGGCGGAACCGGCGGCGGCGGCCGTCATCAGGGCAGCAGTCATCATTCGCAGAATCATGCGCATTTTATTCCCCTTTGTTTTTGAGAAAGCGGGCTCCTCGCCCGCGCCTTCAGGCGCTCAGGTCACGAAATGCAGTTTTGTGAACCGGCGCCGGAATTCACTGACATCGGCAGCGACCGCGTCCGGCGCGTCGTTGCCGCGCAGCCCCCTGGCGATGAGCGCGGCAAGCTCGGGCATGTCCTTCTCGGTCATGCCCCAGCGCACGATCTCCGGCGTCCCGAAGCGCAGGCCGTTCATGTCGCCGTCGACCGCCGCGATCGGCAGGCCGATGCCGCAGGTGAGGATGTTCGCCCGCCTGAGTTTTTTCGCCGCCGCCTGCCCGCCGCCGAATTCGGCCGCCTGGACGGCGAACTGGTGCGAGGTCGTGTGGCCCTTCGCCGTCGCGAACACCGGCAGGCCGCGCTCCACGAGTTCGCTCGCAAGCGCCTTGGCGGTGCCGGCCATGGCGGCGGCATAGGCGCGGCCATGCGCCTTCCAGTCGAGCAGCGTGATGGCGAGCGCGGCGGACTTGGCGGCATCGAAATTCGCCGTCATGCCGGGAAAGGCGATCCTGTCCAGTTTCTCGGCGATGTCGGCGTCGTTGGTGACGATCAGGCCGGAAGGCGGGCCGCCGAGGCTTTTATAGGTGCTCATCGTGATGAGATGGGCGCCCTCCTCCAGCGGCTGCTGCCAGGCGTGGCCGGCGATCATGCCGCAGAGATGCGCCGCGTCGAACAGCACCAGCGCGCCGACCTCGTCGGCGATCGCCCGGATCTCGCGGATCGGATGCGGCAGAAGGTTGAGGCTGCTGCCGATGGTGATCATCTTCGGCCGCACCTTGACGGCCAGTTCGCGCAGCCCGGCGACGTCGACCGTATAGCCATCGGCATCGACGGGCGCCGTATGGATGTCGAGCCCATAAAGCCCGGCGCAGCCGGCCATGTGGTGCGTGACATGGCCGCCGACGGAGGGCGAAGGCACAATCACGCTGTCGCCGGCCCGCGCCGCGACCATGAAGGCATAGAGGTTGGCAATGGCGCCGGAAGGCACACGGATCTCGGCATAGCGGGCGCCGAACACTTCGGCCGCCAGCTCGGCCGCCATGACCTCGATGCGCTCGATGCCTTCCAGCCCCATCTCGTATTTGTCCCCGGGATAGCCGAGCGACGGGCGCGAGCCGAGGCCGGAGGCAAGCGCGGCCTCAGCCCTGGGGTTCATAACATTGGTCGCCGGATTGAGGTTGACGCAGTCGGCCTCATGGATGGACCGATTGAGCGCGATGCCCGCCTCGATCGCCGCAACCACGGCGTCGCGCCCCTGCCCGCTCGTTTCCGTGGCGAGCCGCTGGATAAAATCCTCAGACTGCGAGGGAACCCAGGGCCTGCGAGCAAGAGCGGTCATTTTTGTCTCCACCGTGATGCTGAATGGTGGCGGCGATGCTATGCCGGCGCAAACGAGTAGTTCTAGGGGCCAGGCTTAGGAATTTTAGGGGTAGGCATAGTTGGCGGCGACCGGGCCATCTTGAATATCGGACATTCGGGCTCCGACCGCTTCCCATTGATTGCGCCCGTTTCCTATTGCTCAAGACCGAAAAACAAAGCTTACTGGTCTCGCGAGGGGCCATGTTGACGATTGATGAAGTTGCAGCGATTCCGCTGTTTTCGGGTTTGTCGGCGGCTGAGCTGGAGCGTCTTGCGCGAACAGCCGCCGACCTCCACCTCAGTGCTGGAGAGTTCGCGGTTCACGAGGGCGGCGAGGCCGCGCTCTTTGCCGTCATCTCCGGCAAGATCGAAGTGGTGAAGACGTTCGACGGGGTCGAGCGGACACTTGGCTGGCGACTGCCGGGAACGATCTTCGGCGAGGTGCCGATTTCCCTTGGCACGAGTTTCCCCGGCGGCTACCGCGCTGCCGAACCATCCCGCGTCCTACGGCTCGAGGTTCAGCAGTATTATGCCGTCGCGGCGGTTTCCAAGGATGTGGCCCAGAAGCTCAGCGCCCTTGCCCGCGAGCGGATGGGCGGGCTGCAGAGCATTACCGCGGAACCGCAGAAGCCGCGCGTGACGCTGATCGGGCATCGCTGGGACACGGCTTGCGGCGAACTGCGCCGGTTTCTGGCCCGCAACCAGATCTCGTTCACCTGGCTGTTGCCCGGCACGCCGGACGCGGAGGCTTTCTGGGCGGCGGCAGGCAAGCCGGCCATTGACGGTCCGGTGGCGCGGCTGGCGGATGGGGAGATGATCGAAGGACCGGCCGTGCGCGATCTCGCCAATCGCCTCGGACTGCAGACACGTCCGCACAGCGCCGAGTACGATGTCGCGATCGTCGGCGGCGGCCCCGCCGGCCTTGCGGCGGCGGTCTACGGCGCATCCGAGGGGCTGCGCACCATCGTGGTCGAGCGCGAAGCGCCCGGCGGCCAGGCGGGCACATCGTCCCGGATCGAGAACTATCTCGGCTTTCCGAGCGGCATTTCCGGTGACGAGCTTGCCAGTCGCGCGCTGCAGCAGGCAAGGCGGCTGGGCGCCGAAATCCTGGTCACCCGCGCGGTCGCCGGCATCGATCCGGCGACGCACCAGGTGTTTCTCGACGGCACCGATGTCGTTCGGGCGCGCAGCCTCATCCTGGCAACGGGCGTGGCATGGCGTCGTCTCGCCATCGATGGTTTCGACCGGCTGATCGGCAAGGGTGTCTATTATGGCGCCGCGCGCAGCGAGGCGAGCGCCACCCATGGCCTGGATGTCTTCCTGATCGGCGCCGGCAACTCGGCCGGACAGGCGGCGCTGCATTTTTCCGGCCACGCGCGCACCGTGACGCTGCTCGTGCGCGGCCAGTCCATCGCCGACAGCATGTCCCACTACCTGATCGAGCAGCTGCGAGCGAAGTCGAACGTGAAGGTGCGGCTTCGCTGCGAGGTCCAGGCCGTGCACGGCGAGACCAGCCTTCAAGCGATCGACATCCTCGACAAGACCAGCAACGAGGTGAGCCGGCACGAGGCTGGCGGGCTGTTCGTTTTCATCGGCGCCAACGCCGAGACCGAGTGGCTGCCGCAAGACGTCGCTCGTGACGCACGCGGCTATGTACTGACCGGGGACGACGTGAAGAAGGCCGGGCGCTGGTCGCACGGCCGCGATCCATATCTGCTCGAGACGAGCGCGCCCGGCGTCTTTGCCTGCGGCGACGTGCGCCTCAGTCCGGTCAAGCGGGTTGCGTCAGCCGTCGGCGAAGGCAGCATGGCGATCGCCTTCGTCCACCAGTACCTGGCGAATGACGAGAGGCACGGCTAGGCCGGACGCGCGTGGGTCAAAGCGACGACCTCCTGCCTTTGGCGGGGCGGCCCCCTCGTCAGGGCGCCATTTTAGCTATAAATTGACTATCGAAGCCGACCTCGACGCTGTCTTAAGGCCGACCGCTATTTCAGCATGCCCAAGTACGTATGTGCACATGGGCTCAAGCCACCCGCCCGCACATCCGTTGTGGATTGACCCGCGAGGAGGGATCAGCATGTCAGAACGTCTCGATAGAGGCCCGCTGCACCTTGGGGAAACGGCGCCCAATTTCGTGCTCGACGCGATTACCCGCGAGGGCAAGATCGCCATCGACGATTTCCGCGGCGAGAAACCAGTGCTGGTTGGGCTGTATCGAGGTCTCCATTGTCCTTTTTGCAGGCGTCATATCGCGACGATTTCGCGGCTCACCCCAGCCCTCCACGAGAAGGGCATCGAAAGCCTGACGGTGGTCAACACGCCTATCGAGCGGGCGCGCCTCTATCTGCGGTACCATCCGATGGTTGGTTTGCTTGCGGCATCCGATCCGGAGCGGACTTCACATCGCGCCTTTGGCCTGCCGAATATGCAGATCACCGAAGACGAGAGCGCTTGGCCGCAAAAGGTTTCGATGAGCGATGTGAAGGCTATGCGGCTCAACGTGCCGGGCGAAATGCCTGAGCCGATGGATCCGTTTACCACGCTCGAATATCTGAACAAAAAAGACAATTACGATATCACTGAAGCGGACCAGCAAATGATGGCTACCGGCGTGGGCCAGCTCGTGGGCCAGTTCCTGCTCGACCGCAACGGCGTCGTTCGCTGGACGTTCTCCGAGGTTTTCGATGGCGGCTTGGGCGCCCACCCGAGCTCTGAGACGATGATGTCGGTCGCGTCGCAAATCGGAAGGTAAGGAGCAGCTTCGGTAGTGGCTGGCGCGTTGAACCGGTCGGCCGGCCGCGCGGTGCCTATGCAGGCCCAGGCGGGTGCGCCTTGGCCGTGCAATCGTCGCTGCCGGCCTGATCATGTCGCATCGTTGAGCGCCCGTGCGCACGATGACACCCTGGGCACCCTGAGCCTGCGAAGGCGCAACTCGGCGCATGAGGGCCCGCCATGCGGCTGCGGAATCACCTTGTCGAAACGCGTGGCTGCCCATACCATGTCAGGTCATGGTGAAATCTGATCAGGAGGTCAGTGGAATCGGTCGGGTTTTTGAGCCAGTGCAAGGTAGGGAGGATAAATTATGGCTTCCGCAGTACAGGCCGACAATGGCGTCAACGTAGAGGCGCTGCTCGCCGCAAAAGAAGCGCTTACCAACGCCCCGGAGGCCGCGCAGTTCAAGTGGCGCGCGGCTTGCGAATGGAAGGACGGCACCCATAGCCACTCGACGGTCGAGAGCTTTTACGGTCTCGGCCAGGACCAGCATCGCAAGACCACCTTCGCATTCGACGCCGACCATCCGGAGGTCTTCGCTTCCCTGGATCAGGGCGCCACGCCTGTCGAATACGTGCTGGTCGGGCTGGCCAGTTGCCTGACCGCCGGCATCGCCGCGGTTGCCCAGAACCGGAACATCCAGTTGAAGTCGGTGAAGGCGACCATCGAAGGCGACATGGATATCGCGGGCATTCTCGGCATCGACAGCGACGTCCGCAACGGCTTCAGCGGCATCACGGTGAAGTACGCCATCGATGCCGACGCCAAGCGCGAGGACATCGAGGCGCTCGTCGCCCAGTCGCAGAAGCGGTCGGCGGTCTACGACATTGTCACCAATCCTACGAACGTCACGGTCGTGGTGAACTGAAAGGCGCTTCGAACCGTAGACTCGCCTGATGAGAGGGCGCGATTAGTTCCGTCACCACAGTGATCGTCGGCGCGGGGCACGCGGGGCTCGCGATGAGCCGCTGCCTCGCGGAGCGCTCTATCGACCATGTGCTGCTGGAGCGCGGCGAGGTCGCCCATAGCTGGCGCACCGAGCGATGGGATTCGCTGCGGCTGCTGACCCCGAACTGGCAGAGCCGGCTGCCCGGCTTCCGCTATGACGGCGACGACCCCGACGGCTACCGGACGCTGCCGGAGGTGATCGAGTTCCTCGGCGACTATGCCAGGGCGATCTCGGCTCCGGTCAGGACCCAGACGACCGTTATATCGGTTCGCAGCGAGGGGGCGGGATATCTCGTGCGCACGGACCGCGGCGAGTGGCGCTGCCGGACCGTCGTGCTGGCGTCGGGCGCGTGCAATATCGCGCGCCTGCCTGATTTCGCCGTGCGCGTGCCGCCGCCGATCGCCATGCTGACGGCGCAGTCCTACCGCAATCCGGGCCAGGTCGCCGACGGTGGCGTGATGGTGGTGGGCGCGTCGTCGAGCGGCACCCAGATCGCACAGGAGCTGCAGCGTTCGGGGCGTCAGGTGACCCTGTCGGTGGGCGAGCACATCCGGGCGCCCCGCGTCTATCGCGGCAAGGATCTGGAATGGTGGATGGATGCCGCCGGCGTGCTCGACGAGCGCTACGACGAGGTCGACGACATCAGGCGGGCGCGACGGGTCCCTTCGCTGCAGCTTGCCGGCACGCCCGACCGCACCACCCTCGACCTCAATGTGCTGGTCGGCCTCGGCGTCAGGCTCGTCGGCCGTCTCGCCGGCATCACCGAAGATGGCAAGGCCCAGTTTGCGGGGTCGCTGCGCAACATGTGCGCGCTGTCCGATCTCAAGATGGCCCGGCTGCTCGACCTCATCGACGAATGGGCGCGCGACAACGGCCTGGACGCGACGGTCGGGCCGCCGGATCGCCTGCCGCCGACCCGTGTCGAGGACAACCCGCCGCTCGGCCTCGACCTCGCCGCAGGCGCGATCAGGACGATCATCTGGGCCACTGGCTACCGGCCGGACTACTCCTGGCTGGAACTGCCGGTCCTCGACCGCAAGGGTTACGTCCGCCACGACGGCGGCGTTGCCGACCATCCCGGCCTGTACGTGATGGGGATGCAGTTCCTGCGCCGCCGCAAGTCAGCGCTGATCGATGGCGCCGGCGACGACGCGCGCGATCTCAGCGACCATCTGGCGTCGTACCTCGGGCGAGATTCAACGTGCTAGCCGACGCAGGCCCGCAGCAGTTGCACAAGACATTCAGGGCAGCGGGATCGGCTTGTCACTGAGTGTGCGCAAGTAGGCAATTACGTCTGTTCGTTCGGTGTCGTCCGGAACACCAGGCGTCTCCATGTAGACGCCGGGCGTGGTGAGCATGGGCCCAAAGAGATATCTGTTCAGGTCCTCGTAGGTCCACACGCCTTCCCAGCCGAGCAAAGCTTCGGAGTAGCGCATTTTTGGCATAGAGGCCTTGTCGCGGCCGACGACGTTCCACAAGTTCGGCCCCGTCTTGGTCTCTCCCTGCGACACGGCATTGTGGCAACCGGCACACAGGCGGGTGAAGTGGGTTCGGCCCTTCTCGACATCGGCAGTAGCCAACTTCATCGAGATCGGAGCTGGTGTGGGCAAGACGACGCCGTGCGACATGAGATAGTCGGCAACTTCGCGTTGCCCCTTGAATTTTGCCAGATGGATCGGTGTCTTGCCGTCCTTTGTCTTCGCATTCACGTCGGCGCCGGCCTCGACCAGTGCCTTCACGCAATCGAGGCAACCGAGATTGACCGCGATGTGGATAGCGTTTTCGCGGCTGCGCTTCGAATTTGGATTTGCGCCCGCGTCCAGCAACAGCTTGATCAAGTCGATCCTGCGTTTTGCCAAAGCCGGCATGAGCGCAGGACCCAAAAGCGGTGTCGGGGCGGCGTTGACGTCGGCACCGCGTTCAATGAGCATTTTTGCCGCTGCAAGATGGCCACCCTTGACCGCAAGATAGAGTGGTGTCGCTTTCCCATCGCTCTCATCAACGCCGGCACCAGCGTCCAGCGCTGCCGTGATCCCCGCGACATCGCCCTTCGTGGCGGCGTCGTGGATGGCGGCGGCATGCGATGCAATCGGAATGTGTAGAAGCACCAACAGAATGAAAGGCAAGAACCCGCGCATTAGCATCTCCCAAGGCAAGCCTGAGGATCCGGCACGATTTCAAAACGGCAAAGCCTACCTCAAAATCGCCGATCGAGACAGTGGCTTCGGGTGTGTGAGTCCACGGCCTGGCAGAACCAACGCCAACACCAAAGGGACCAGGCTGGTCACCTGCGATTTCCGCGACCCTGCAATCAAATTCCCAGATGCAACTTCGGCTTCCAGAACGGGCGGAACAATTCGATCTTGGGACAGCGGTTCATCACCACTTTCAAGCCCGCGTCCTCCGCCAGCCGGGCGGCAGCGTCATCGCGCACGCCAATCTGACCCCACAGAACCTTGGCATGAATTGCGATGGCCTCCTGCGCAACCTCCAGCAGATCCTCAGAGCGGCGAAACACCTCGACCATGTCGACAAGCCGATCGATGGCCGCCAGCGACGGGTACACCTTGAGCCCTCGAATTTCCTCGACACCGGAACTGGGGTTGACCGGGATCATGTCGTAGCCGGTTTCGTGCAGCACCCTGAGGACACCATAGGAGAACTTGGTCCTGTCGGGGCTGGCTCCCACCATCGCGATGGTTTTGACCGATTTCAGAATGTCCTGCAGATAAGCCTCCGGATAGGGCTCATCGTGATTCATATGGGTCATTTCTTGTCGTCCAGCGGGGTCGCGATATCGGCTTTCAATTCATGCGCGGCCAGGGGGTCGAGGAAAGGGTTGCGATAGAGCTTGTCGTGGCTTTCGACGCCGACCTCCAGCGTGCAGTCGCTCATGGGGCGGGCAACGCAGAGGATTATGTAGCCATTGGCGATCTGGCGGTTGTTCAGCGCGACCTGCGCCTTTTGATCGACCTTGCCGCTGATCATCTTGGCCGCGCAGGTGATGCAGCCGCCATACTTGCAGCCGTAGGGCAGGTCCACGCCCTGATCGCGCAGGCTTTGCAGGAGGGGCTTGCGGTGATCGACCTCATAGGCCGCGCCGCCTTGATTGGCCAGCGTGATGGTGAAGCGGGTCATACCCAGATGTCGCTTGTGCAATCGCCGCCGGGATAACGGGTTTCGTGGCAGCGGCTTGGCCCATTCGGTTCCTTGCCGAAATCGACGACAAATCGCGGATCGATTGCCATGCCGCCGTTTTCCGTGTCGCAGTTGACCATCAGCATGCATCCGCCATTGGTACGGATTTCCGGATAGAACTGATTGTCCCAGGTCGAGAACAGCGAGGTCGTCACATAGAGCCGCTTGCCGTCGAGGCTGAGCTGTATCATCTGCGGCCCGCCGGTGACTTTGACGCCATTGACCACGGGTGCGCGGCCGAGCAGTCCGCCCATCCACACCTGCCCGGTGAGCCTGGCGTTGTGCGGGTCCGAGATGTCGTACTGGCGGATGTCGCCATGCAGCCAGTTGCAGAGATAGAGGTATCTATCGTCCATGCTGAGCAGAATGACCGAGATCACGCCGGGGATCGGGATCGGCCATTCGGGATGCGGCTGATTGTCGACGTCGACAATCTTTTCCCATTGCCACTCACCCGCCGCATCCTTCCACCAATGGATGATGTTTGCGGAAAGGGCCGCGCCGACGAAGCCGTGGCTGCTGTCTGGATTGTGATGGAAGCGCACTTCCAGCGGGATCAGGCCATCTTCACCGAGGTAGAATGTCTGCTTCGGCTCCTTCTTCGCAAAATCCCAGAAATGGATCTCGCGGCCATATTTCAGATGGCCAACCTCTTCCAGGTCGAAACCCGGCATGAAGGTGTTGGGCGCGGCCCACTCCGAGCTGACCATCACGTTGTGTCGCGGCTGGTACCAGAAATCGTAACCGAACTTGATGCCGCCCATGGAGTTTTCCCAGCGGCCGACAATCTCGAACTCCTTGCTGAGCTGCAGATAGCCGCCGGGGGCATTGCCCTGCGCGTCGCCAAGCATGGAAACGATGATGTCCGAGCCGAGGCAGTGCACCGTGTGCGGCGCCGACAGGTTGGTCCTGGCTTTGATCTCAGCGCCGTCGATGACCTTGAACAGCGTCGGATTGCGGGGATCGGTAGCGCAATCGACAATATGCAGATTGGACGATCGCACGCCCGGCACGATCAGGTATTTCCGCTCCATGCTCTCATCGCCATGGCACGACGAACAGGCATTCCAGCCCGAGTGATGCAGCTCATCGCCGATACTCGGCATCTGCAGGCGTGAAATCACCTGGCTGTAGGTCGAACTCTGCGGGTCGACATCGATGGTGCACAGATAGTCCGGCTTCTGGATGCCGGTGCCGGTGTAGATGGCAATCGTATAGAGCAGCTTTTCGCGCGGCGCCCGCATCGCCTCGGCGGGAGAGGCATAGCCCGGTCCACAGCAATGTTCGGTCATGGCTATTTCCCCAATTTGAACAGCGGCCGGCCCATGGGGGTCAAGCTGGAATGTAGTGCATGCTTGGTGCTGGCGCTATGGCCGGGGGTGGCGCGGACCGTGATGTGCAAGTTGGAGAAAGAGCGTCCACGAGACCGCCCAACGCGAACTTCGCCCCTGCATCGGGGCCGCCGCGATGACAGCCAGGTCGCCGCTCTTGGCCGCCTCGTGAAGTGGACCGCCTTCAGGGCCGCGTCGCGTCACGGATACGGCTTCAAGCCAGATTGATGGCAACGTTGCGCAGCAGCGCGACGGATTTGCGCATGCCTTCCATCGGCGACAGTATCATGTCCTCGTGCTCGATGGACAGCACATCGTCGTAGCCGACCTGCTCGAGCGCGGTGCAGAACTGCCGCCACCAGAGCTCGCCGTGGCCATAGCCGAGCGTGATGTAGTTCCAGGCCCGTTCGGCATAGTGGTTCGGCGCGCGCGCATCGAGCGTGCCATCTATGCCCGCGGGTATCGGTTCGACGCGTGTGTCCTTCGCATGAACATAGTAGATCGCGGAGCCCAGCTTGCGGACGGCGGCAATGGGGTCGGCGCCCATCCACATCGGGTGGCTCGGGTCATAATTTGCGCCGACCGTTTCGCCGACGGCGTCGCGAAGCCTGAACAGCGTGTGGACGTTGTAGACGGCCTGGTGGCCGTGCAGTTCCAGGCAGAGTTTGCTTATGCCTAGATTGTTCGAGAATTTTACCAGATCGCGCCAGTAGGGAATGATGCAATCGTCCCACTGGTAGCGCTGGATGTCGGCGCATTCGGGCGGCCAGTCGGTGATGATCCAGTTCGGGTTGGCATCGCCCGGACCACCTGGCAGTCCCGACATCATGACGACGCGATCGATGCCCATCAAGCTCGCCAGCCGGATCGTATCCTGCGTCACCTGATGGTGCTTCTTGCCCTGCGATCCCGGATGCAGCGGATTGCCCGAGCAGTTGAGTGCCGCGATCGTCAGCCCGTGATCCTGAACCTTGGCGACGAATTCGCTGCGTGCGGCAGCGCTGTCAAGCATCGCCGCGAGATTGATGTGCGGCGCCGACGACCAATTGCCACAGGCGAACTCCAGCGTCTCCAACCCAAATTCGGCCGAGGCGCGCAGCATCTCTTCGAAAGACAGGTTGCCCAGGCTGTCTGTGATCATGCCAATCTTCATGGGGCGGCTCCTGGTTGACTTGCGACCGTTCCGTCAGAGCTTCACCGGCTCGAACCTGCCGGATCTGACGGAGGCAATCGCTGCTTCGCAAAGGATCATCGCCTTGCGACCATCGCTGGCGGTGACGTCGGGCTTCTTTCCGATCTCGACACATGTGATGAAGTGGTCGATCTCGGCGGCGTAGGACTCGGCGTAGCGCTCGACGAAGAAGTAATAGGGCTTGTCGCGCGAGATGCCGTTGGCGCCGCACATCTCGACCGAGGTCGGCAGCCGATTGCCGGCGAGCAGCATGCCATCGGCGCCATGCACCTCGACGCGCTGGTCGTAGCCATAGGCGGCCCTGACGCTGTTGTTGATGTGGCACTGCCGGCCGGACGCGGTGCGCAGGATGAACATAGCGGTGTCGTAGTCGCCGAGCTTCTTGTACTGCGGCGCGACCAGGGATGACCCGGTCGCAAAGAGTTCGACGGGTTCTTCGCCGAGCATATTCCGCGCCATGTCGAAGTCGTGGATGGTCATTTCGCGAAACACGCCCCCTCCTCCGGCCAGCGCTTCCTCAGTCTCGGGTTCCGGGTCGCGGCTGGTGATGATGACCTGCTCGACGGCGCCGATTTCGCCGGCATTGACGCGCTCCTTCAGCGCCCGGAAGCTCGGATCGAAACGGCGGTTGAAGCCGATCTGAAACGGCACGCCGGCCTTCTCGACCGCCGCCAGGCACTGGTCGGTGCGCTTGAGGTCGAGATCGATCGGCTTCTCGCAGAAGATCGCCTTGCCCTTCGCCGCCGCGGCCATGGCCAGTTCGGCATGCGTCCGCGTCGCCGAAGCGATGAACACCATTTTCACCGCAGGGTCGTCCATCGCCGTTTCGGTGTCGGCGATCTCTGCGCCCGTCATGGCAGCGATCCTCTCGGCGGCCTCCCGGTTTGGATCGACGATGTAGCGCAGCCGCACTCTTGGATGGCGCGCGAGATTGCCGGCATGCACCCGGCCGATCAGCCCCACTCCGAACAGACAGACATCCATCATGCGTTCGACTTTCCTGTCACTTGACGGCGCCCATGGTGAGCCCGCGAACCAGGTGGCGCTGCACCAGCAGCGCGAAGAAGACGATCGGCAGCGCGCCGATGACGCCGGCAGCCGCCATCGAGGCCCAGTCGGTGTCGATGCGCCCGATCAGCGTGGCGGTGCCACGCGGCATGGTCATCGCCCGGGGCGTCGCCGTCAGCGCCAGCGCGAAGAGGAATTCGTTGAAGGTGACCAGCACCGCAAAGATCGCGGTTGCGGCAAGCCCGGGTGCGGCAAGCGGCAGCGTGATGCGACGGAAGGCGCCGAAGCGGGAATCGCCGTCGACCATCGCCGCTTCCTCGAGATCGACCGGGATTTCGCGGAAGAAGCTTTCCATCATCCAGACGCAGAAGGTGACGTTGAAGGCCGTGTAGGTGGCGATCAGTCCCAGCCAGCTGTCGAGCAGGCCGAGGCTGAGCATCAAGAGATAGACGGGGATCAGGATGACGACCGGCGGGATGATGCGCAGCGTCAAAAGGAACAGGCCGACCTTGCCTTCCATGGCAAAAGGCAGCCGAAAACGCGCGATTGCATAGGCGCCCATGGCACCGACCACCAGCGCGATGGCGACGGAAAAGAACGTCACCACCAGCGAGTTTGTCAGGTAGGAGCCGAACTGCTTTTCGGTGAACAGCCTGACGTAATTGTCGAATGTCAGCACATGCGGGTAGAGCGTGCCTTCCTGCGTGATCTCGCGGTTGGATTTCAGCGAGGTCGAGACCAGCCAGTAGATCGGCAGCAGCACGATCGCCAGCACGAAGCTCGTCGTCAGGATGCGTGCCAGACGGACCCTCATGACGCATCGATCCTTCGCAACAGCCTGATGGCGCTGAAAGCGAGCGCCAGCACGACGAGACCGATGGTCACGAACAGGGCGGCCGCATAGCCGGTCTGCTGGAACTTGAAGGCGGTGTCGTAGCCGTAGATCGAGACCAGCCTGGTCGCCTCGCCCGGCCCGCCGCGCGTCAGCACGAAAACCTGGTCGAAGGTGCCGAAGGCGTCGATGGTCCTGAGCACGATGGCCACCGCCAGCACCGGCCGCATCATCGGGAAGGTGAGATCGGCGAACACCCGCCAGGCGCCGGCGCCGTCGACGCGCGCGGCCTCGAACGGCTCGTGCGGGAGCGATTGCAACCCGGCGAGCAGGATCAGGAACATCAGCGGCGTCCATTCCCAGACATCGAGGACGACGAGGCCGATGAAGGCGTTGAGCGGCTTGCCGAGGATCTGCACCGCGCCGCCCCCCAACGCCTCGGAGATCACCGTCAGCATGCCGGCGTCGCTGGCGTAGATGAGCCGAAAGACGATGGCGACGACGACCGGGGTGATCACCATCGGAATGATCAGCACGGTCCTCAGCAAGCGGATGCCGCGAAACTCGCGCAGGCAGAACAGCGCCAGCGCGAAGCCCAGAACCGCTTCGATGGATACGGACAGCGCGACAAACTTCACAGTGACCCAGAGCGAATTCAGGAACTGCGCGTCGCTCCACAGGTGCACATAGTTCTGCAGGCCGACGTCCGAAATGGGTGAGCCGTAGCGGTAGGCCCTGGTACTGGCCCTGAGACCATCCCAGAGCGGATAGACGAGGACGCCGAGAACGATCATCAGGCCCGGCGCCAGCATGAGATATGGGAGGGCGAGGTCGAGCCCCGCCCCCTGCAGGCGATATTTGCGCGCCTGCGTGCCGCTTTGCATCAGTAGTACCCGGCCGTGGTCAGGTAGTCCTTGACCTGCTTGGCGGCGTTGTCGAGCGCCGCACCGCCGCCAGAACCGGCCTGCAGTGCCTTGTTGAGCTCGATGCCGAGCAGCTCCTCGACCTTGGCCCAGTCCGGGGTGCGCGGCCGGGGCAGCGCGCCGGCATCAAGCTGCTGCAAGGCGACCGGGATCAGCCGATTTCCTGGTTTGGCGATGCCGAAGGCGCTGCGTTTCACCGGGATCGAGCCGGCCTCCGACAGCTTAGCCTGCGTTTCGGCGCTGGTGTACCACTTCAGGAACTCGACCGCGTTCGCCTTGTTGGGTGCCGATTTCGGCACGCCGGCGATAAAGATGCCCATCTGGGCGATCGCCGACTGCTGCTTCGGCACGACGCCGAAATCGAGCTTGCCGGCGACCTTGGTCTGCGCCGGATCGTCGGCCTTCAAGGCATTGCCGGAATACTGGATGATCGCGCCGGCATCGCCGCCCAGGATTGCCGCCCCTTCCTGGTCGGAGTCGAACTCGACCACACCGCTCGGCGCGTTCTGCTTCATCGTGCCGACGAAGAAATCGGCCGAGGCCTTGCCTTCCGCCGAATTGAAGACCGGGTTCCACTTGTCGTCGAAGAAGGCGCCGCCGAACGACAAGAAGACCGGATACCAGCTGGTGACGATCGAGTTGCCGGAGACGCCGCGGAAGACGACCGGGTATTTGATCTTGCCGGCCGCCACCCCTTCCTTGCCCTTGGCGATCACCTCGTCCCAGGTCTTCGGCGCGCCGCCGGTGAAGACGTCGTTGCGGTAGGTGAGTGTCTGCAGATCGCCGACGAACGGCACGCAGATCAGCGTCGGCTTGGCGTCCTCGAAACCCTTGACGCGCGGTCCCTTCTGCGGCGGCCAATAGCCCATGTCGATCATCGAGCCGATCCAGTCCTTGTCGGCGCCGTCGATGCCGCCGGCGCCGAGATCCTCGAGCACATTGGCGGCGCCGAACTGCGGCACCCAAGGATCGTCGAGCAGATAGAGGTCGTACTGGCCGGCACCGCTCTGGGCATCGGCGAACCACTTCTCCAGCGTCACGCCGTATTCGTCCTCGAGGAACTCGATGTCGAAGCCGGCCTCCTTGGCCTGCGGGATGATTTTCTGCTTGAACGGCGTCAGCCCGCCATCGGTAAAGGCGCCGATGATGACCTTCTTGCCGGCGGCCCGTGCCGGCATCGGCAGGCCGAGCGTGGTGAGGGCCGTGGTGGCCAAAGCCAGGCCAAGCCCGCCCTTGATGACGGAGCGGCGAGTAAGTCTGCTTCTGCTGGAATGCATCATTTCTCTCTCCCGTTACTGTTGACCCTGTGGACGGCGGTGATGCCGACCGAATTGAAGAAACAGGCGTTCGCGGCGTCGAAGGCGACGCCGATGTTTTCGCCCACGGCACCCCTGAAATCGCGCCCCGTGCGCACCGAGACGTTGCCGCCGTCGACGCGGACGTTGACCAGCGTCTCGTTGCCCATCGGCTCGACGACGTAGATCTCGCCGGGCAGCGCGCCTGGCGCGTCAGGCTGGGCGACGCTGCAATCTTCCGGCCTGAGGCCGATCTCGACGATCTCGGCGAGGCGGCAGGCGACGAAGCGCGTTCGCTCCAGCGGGATGATCTTCCCGCCGGCGAAGACGCCTTGCTCGGCCAGCGACACCGGTAGGATATTCATCGGCGGATTGCCTACGAAGGTTGCGACGAAGCGGTTTGCCGGACGGTCGTAGATGTCGATGGGCGGCGCCATCTGCTGCAACTCGCCGCCATGCATGACGGCTACCAGGTCGGCCATGGTGAGGGCCTCGACCTGGTCGTGGGTGACGTAGATGGTGGTGGCGCTGAGGCGCTGGCAGAGGCGCTTGATCTCGCCGCGCATGGTGAGCCGCAGCCTTGCATCGAGATTGGACAGCGGCTCGTCCATGAGGAAGGCCGCCGGATCCCTGACGATCGCCCGGGCGAGTGCCACGCGCTGCCGCTGTCCGCCGGAGAGCTGGCGCGGCCTGCGGTCGAGCAGATGGCCGATCTCGAGGATGGCGGCGACCTCGCCGATCTTGGCCTTGCGCTCGATGTCCGGCGTGCCGCGGATCCACAGCGGATAGCCGATGTTTTCGGCAACCGTCATCTGCGGGTAAAGCGCGTAGCTCTGGAACACCATGGCGATGTCGCGGTCGCGCGGCTGCAGGCGGGTGACGTCGCGCTCGCCGATGAACACCTTGCCGGCGCTCGGCATGTCCAGCCCTGCCAGGATGCGTAGCGCCGTCGTCTTGCCGCAGCCCGACGGGCCGAGGAGAGCGAGGAATTTGTGGTCTGGCACGGCGAGGTCGAGCGATCGAAGCACGTTGAGTGCGCCGAAATTCTTGACCACGCTCTTGTACAGGACCGAACTCATCGCCTTCCCCGGCGCCCCCGCTTCTAGCCTAGTCCTTGCGTTCGTCGACCTTGAGCCCTGCCCCGCGGGCGAGATCGCGAAGGTTGCGATAGCCCATCGTCGCATAGGTGAGCGGATGCGCCCTGGCCGGATCCTGCTCGGCCTCGACGACCAGCCAACCGGCATAGCCGTGGTCCGCCAGCACATTCAGCAGCGTCGCATAGTCGATCGCGCCATCGCCCGGCACGGTGAAGATGCCTTCCATCACCGCGCCCATGAAGCTCATGTCGGCGGCCCGCGCCCGCTTCAGCACCTGCGGCCGCACATCCTTGCAATGGACATGGACGACGCGGCCGATATGCCGGCGCAGCAGGCTTTCGGGATCGCCGCCAGAGAAGGCGCAATGGCCGGTGTCATAAAGCAGACCGACGGCCTCGCCCGACCCCGCCATCAGCCGGCCGATCTCCTCGTCCGTCTCGATGATGGTGCCCATGTGGTGATGGAACGCCATACGCACGCCGAAATCGGCGAAGCGTTCGGCAAGCCGGGTGATCTTGGCGCCATAGGCCTTCCATTCGTCACCGGCCAATTTCGGGCGCTGCGAGATCGGGTCATGGATGGCGCCGTGGCGACCGCGCGAAGTGTCGGCATAGACGACGTGTTTGGCGCCGAGGTCGCGCAAGAGCGTCAGGTGCGGCAGGATCGCGTCGAATTCTTCCTCGACCGCCTTTTCGCAGATACGGCCATCGTACCAGCCTGAGACAAGCGCGAGATTATATGGCTGAAGAGCGGCCGCCAGCGCCTTGCTCTCCCTTGGGAATTTGCCGCCGAGCTCGGTGCCGGCATAGCCGGCCTGGCGGGTCTCGGAGAGACAGGTTTTGAGTGGCGTGTCGCCGCCCAGTTCGGGCACGTCGTCATTCGTCCACGTAATCGGATTGATGCCTATCCTGACAGCCATCCTGGCTCCCGCCGGCGCAGGCTTCCGTGGCGATGGCGCTCCACCCCGCTCGCTGCGGGCGGTGAAAAACGCTCTGCCTACGGCATCCCTGGCGCGCTGTTCCCGTTTTTCTTTCAATTTAAGCGCCAATCTGTATCCATCGCGAGGGCCAGTTCGGGCAGAAGTGAAGGTGCCAGTTTCACTTTCCGTTGAGGTCGGCTAAGTTTGCCCTTCCCTCTTGCCGCGGGGCTTTTCGATGCAGATGTCGAGGCGCAGGCGCCAGGCCTTTCCGATGGAAGCGCTTGCCATCGAGCGGACGGTGGCCGAGCCGATCCAGCGCCAGCTCTACCGGCAGATCGCCGCGATGATCCGCGACAAGCGGCTGGCGCCGGGATCGGAGCTGCCCTCCACCCGCGCGCTGGCCGAAGATCTCGGCCTTGCTCGCAACACCATCGTCGGCGCTTACGACCAGCTGACGACTGAAGGCTATCTCACCAGCCGGCCGGGCGCGCGCGCCATCGTCGTCGACCTGCCGGCCAGTTCGCCAGGCAAGGACAAGCGCAACGCGTCCACGACCGCCATCCGCCACCCGCTGTCGAAGCGCGGCGAGAGCCTGATGCGCCAGCCCTTCCACCACGGCGCGCCCGGGCGCTTCGCCTTCCACCCCGGCATGCCCGACGCGCAGAATTTTCCGTTCGGGGTCTGGGGGCGGCTGCTCGCCCGCCGCGCCACTTTCGGCGCCGACATGCTCTTCGGCACCTATTATGTCACCGGCCTGCCGGCGTTGAAGGAGGCGATCGCGAGCTATCTGGTGTCGGCACGCGGCGTGCGCTGCTCGCCGGAGCAGATCGTGGTGACGACCGGCGCCCAGGCCGCCTTCGACCTGCTGGCCCGCCTGCTGCTCGACCCCGGCGACGTGGTGTGGCTGGAGGAGCCAGGCTATTACGCCGCCAGGGCGACCTTCACCGTGGCCGGCGCCAACATCCTGCCGCTGGCCGTCGACCGCGACGGCTGGCAGATGAACCCGCCCGAGATCGCGCCGCGGCTGATCTATGTGACGCCGGCCTGCCAGCATCCGCTCGGGATCACCATGCGCATGGACCAGCGGCTGCGCCTGTTCGAGATCGCCGAGCGCCACAATTCCTGGATCATCGAGGACGATTTCGACGGCGAGTACCGCTTCCAGGGACGGCCGGTGCCGGCGATCCAGAGCATGGATTACGCCGACCGCGTCATCTATGTCGGTACCTTCGCCAAGCTCTTGTTCCCGGCTCTCAGGCTGGGCTTCATGGTCCTGCCGCCGGCCCTATGCGAGGGCATTCCGCATGCGCTGAGCACCACCGGCCAGTTCGCGCCGCTGGTGCTGCAGGCGGCGCTGGCCGACTTCATCGACGAAGGCCATATGAGCCGGCACCTGAAGCGCATGCGCCGCATCTATGCCGAGCGGCGCAAGCTGTTCCACGACCTCTTCGCCTTAGAACTCCCCGCCGACGTGACGCTGTCGCCGGCCGAAGCCGGCATCCAGGTGGTCGCGCATCTGCCGCAGCGTTGCGACGACAGCGCCGTCGTCGAGGCAGCCGACAGGCTCGGCGTCAATGCCTCGCCGCTGTCGAAATACTACTGGTCGACCCCCGGCAACGGCCTGGTGCTTGGCTACGCCGCCTGCAACAAGGCGCAGACGGAGGTAGGGATACGAAGGTTGCGGCAGGCAATTGAGCGGGTGCGGGCACAGGGCTGACGCTTGGCTGCAAACGGCAGCATGGATCGAGCGCGCGATGCCGCCATGACGGCACGCAGTCAAATGTGAGCGGCTAGACGATGTCAAAATCAGCGGCGGAGACCATGGCGCACATCCGCACTTCAATGTCTACTTAGCCAAGTCGCAGCACGTCCGCCCCGCGGTGGATGGTCGTGATCGTATGGCTTGCGGTGCTGATCATGGCTCTGGCCACGATCGGGTTCTTCGCGCAGCGAAAAGCAGTTCGTGGAGCCCGTTCCATGGGCTATAATGTGCGAAGCATTGAGGTACCGGGATGCCGGGCTCGCTCGTATCGGTCGTCCCTATGAATGTCTCTTGCGCTGTCGGAGGGACATCGTGAACGTCCTGATCGTCTACGGAACGACCGAAGGGCAGACGGAGAAAATTTCCGCACGGACGGCAACGCATATTCGCGAGCGCGGGCACCAAGTCGAGCTGCTAGATAGCGCAGCGCTCGCATCCGATTTGAAGCTCGGACACTTCGACGCGTTCTTCATTGCAGCGTCGGTCCACCAGGAGCACCACCAGGAAACCGTCACGAACTTCGTATTTGCGCATCACGAAGCGCTGAACGCCAAGCCTTCAGCCCTCATATCCGTCAGTCTCTCGGCGGCGCTGGAAGACCAAAAGACGGAAGCTCAAAAATACGTGGATCGCTTCGTCTCCGTGACAGGGTGGCAACCACGCATGACCCTACTTCTCGGGGGTGCCTTGCGCTTCACCAAGTACGATTGCTTTCAGGAACAGTTCGTAAAATTCGTCGTCATGAAGAGCGGCGATCCGAGCCAAGAGCGCGATCACGAATTCACTGACTGGAACGCACTCGCCACCTTCTCTGATCGATTTCTTGAGATGGCTAAACAAGGAGGTGCCTGAGTTTGGCGCAGCCTGCATCGGCGCACCCTTCGCCGTATTTGCCGGCGTGGCGCATGGAACGTGGCGTATAGCGCGAGCGATCGCGAACCTCGTGGAAACAAGAAGACCACTTCCGCGGCATCGAGATGCACCGAGTGGAGCTGGCTCTTTCACCAAGGAAGTCCGGTGATCATCAGTGAGATGACAGCACAAGAATGCAGGAAGCACCTGGCCGCAAGCAGGGTCGGGCGCCTCGCTTGCGCAAGAGACGGGATGCCGTACGTCGTGCCAATCAGCTTTGTTTACGAGAACGGCCACATCTACAGCTTCTCCCTGATCGGTCACAAGGTCTGGGCGATGCGGGCAAATCCTCAGGTTTGCTTCGAAGTCGACGAGATTGCCAACCCTCGCAGTTGGTGGAGTGTCGTTGCCTTCGGTCGCTACGAAGAACTCGCCGAAGCTGGCTCCCGGCAGAATGAGCGCGACCACGCATGGTCGCTGTTGCAGAAAGCGCGCCCCAACTGGTGGGAACCCGGCAGCGAGACACCTCACTCCGAGGACGAGGTGGCCAGTCCGCCTCACCTCTTCTTCCGCATCAACATCGAGAAGATCACTGGCCGTCGTGCCCTCGTCTGACCGGCCCGCCCTCTCTCATGATGATTTCGCGACGCGGATACGGAATGCTGATGCCGTTGGCCTTGAACGTATCCCACAGCGCCAGCAGCACCTTGCCGCGCACGTTGGTCAGGCCTTGCTGGGGGTCGCGGATCCAGAAGCGCAGGACGAAGTTCAGCGAGGAGTCGCCGAAGTCGGTCAGCCAACAGACCGGCCGCCGGTCGGCCTCGACCCGGCCTACGCTGATCGCGGCTTCTATCGCCAGTTCGCTGACCTTGTGCGGGTCGGCGTCGTAGGAGACGCCGAAATTCACGTCGAGCCGCACGAGGTTGTCGCTGAACGACCAGTTGATGACCCTCTGGGTGATGAAATCCTCGTTGGGGATCAGGAATTCGCGGCCGTCGCGCGTCACCACGGAGACGAAGCGCGCCCGCAACTCGCGGATCCAGCCGAATGTGCCTTCGAGCGAAATGGTGTCGCCGGGTTTGATCGACTTGTCGAGCAGGATGATCACGCCGGAGACGAAGTTGGAGACGACCTTCTGCAGCCCGAAAGCGAGACCGACGCCGATGGCGCCGGAAAACACCGTCAGCGCCGTCAGGTCGAGGCCGACGGCCGAAAGCGCGACGCCGCCCGCCACCAGCACGAGGCCGATCTTGGCCACCTTGCCGACGAGGACGCGGATCGACGGCGTCAGCTCCTCGGAGAGGCGGACACGTTCGTCGATGTAGTTGCCGATGACCACCGCAAGCCAGACCGTGGCGACCAAAAGCAGTGCTGCCTTCAGCACCACCAGCGCCGAAAGGCGAACCGCGCCGAGCGGGATTGCGAGGCTGTCGAGGAAGGTGGCTGCGTCGTCGCTGACGTGCAGGATGACAAGGGCCGCGTAGATCCAGGCCAGCCAGCCAAGTGTGCGCGCGACGAGCCGGTTGCGGATGATGCGCGACAGCACCGCCGCGAACAGCCACGCCAGCGAGAGCAGGAGCACAACGTGGATGAGATGGGTGCGGCTTGGCCAGGTGACGGCGCGCAGGAGGCTAAGCGCGGCAAACAGGAAGAGCGTGAACAGTATCCAGTCGGTGCGCCGCAGCAGGGCGATCACCACCCTTAGCAGCCCGGGATGGCCTTTGATCTGGCGCGCATGGCCCTCCACCAGCGGCTCGACCCGCAGCGCGGCGAGCTTCGCCACCGCAAACAGCGCGGCGATGATGCCGACCTGATAGACGAACCATGGTGTGGCGGCATAGTCGAACCATCCGCCGGCCCAGGCCAGCGATCTATCGATGGCGTCGCGAAAATCCATTTGCCACGACCACTTGGCCAAGGAACTGCAACTTGCGGTCCACAATGTCGCCGGCCTTGGGAATGGTCAAGCCAAGCTTGGCTTGGGCGCGCTCGGGGTTTTCGCGGCCAGGAGTGGACGGCCACGGAAGACCTGGGGAACAAGGGGCGTTCGCCGCCCGGCGCGCTCGACCGGGCGCGCCCGGGTTGATAAGCCCCACAGGGAAACTTTTTCGAGTCGATAGATGACGGTTGCGATCGAGATGGGCGAGACGAGCGCGGGGGCCATGGCGGCCCTCGACCTCGAGGAGCTTTTGGCGACCCGACTTCTGGTCCAGGGCAATTCCGGCTCCGGCAAGTCGCATCTGCTGCGCCGGCTGCTCGAACAGAGCGCGCCCTGGGTGCAGCAGACCATCATCGACCCCGAAGGTGACTTCGTCTCGCTCGCCGAGCGGTTCGGCCATCTGGTGATCGATGCCGAGGAGCACACCGAGCGCGGTCTGCAGGCGGCCGGCGAGCGGGCGCGTATCCACCGCGTCTCCACCGTGCTCAACCTCGAAGGCCTCGACGCCGAGAACCAGATGCGGCGCGCTGCGGCCTTCCTCGGCGGACTGTTCGAGGTCGCGCGCGACCACTGGTACCCGATGCTGGTGGTGGTGGACGAGGCGCAGCTCTTCGCGCCGGCGGTGGCGGGCGAGGTTTCGGACGAGGCGCGAAAGCTCTCGCTCGGCGCCATGACCAACCTGATGTGCCGCGGCCGCAAGCGCGGGCTCGCCGGCATCATCGCCACGCAGCGGCTGGCGAAGCTTGCCAAGAACGTCGCGGCGGAAGCCTCCAACTTCCTGATGGGCCGCACCTTCCTCGACATCGACATGGCGCGCGCCGCCGACCTGCTCGGCATGGAGCGGCGGCAGGCCGAGGCCTTCCGCGACCTCGAACGCGGGCAGTTCATGGCGCTGGGTCCGGCGCTGTCGCGCCGGCCGCTCGGCCTGCGCATCGGCCCGACCGATACGAGCCCGCGCAACGGCACGCCGCGGCTGATGCCGCTGCCGGAAGCTGCGTTGGAAGATGCGCGCGCGATCATCCTCGCCGCGCCGCCGCCCGAGACGGTGCGGCCGCAGCGCCGGGCACCCTCGCCCGACCTGCTCGACCAGCTGATGGCGGCGAAGTCGGCGGCGCTGGAGATCCGCCCCGAGCCAACGGGCGCGGCGCCGAGCGCCGAGGACCTCGCCGAGCGGCGCGAGCGCATGGACCGCGTGCTCGGCGCCGTGCTCGCCGAACCCGACGCCGGCTTCCGCGTCATCGGCGTGCTCTACCAGGAGTTCGTCGTCCGCTGCCGCATCGAGGGCCTCGCCTCGGTCGTGCCGGACCTTGCCGAGTTCCGCCGCATGCTGACGCGGGCTCGGGCCGGGCTCGGCTCCGAGATGGCCGAGGACGACGCTTGGCGCGACGTCTCGGTGCGCGCCTCGCTGCTACCCGAGGACATGCAGGGCGTGTTCATGATGATCGCCCGCGCGGCCAAGGAGGCGCGGCCCTGCCCCAGCGACGCGGCGATCGCACGCGCCTACGGCTCGCATTCGCTGCGCCGCGCGCGCCGCCTGCTCACCTATATCGAGGAGCAGGGCCTGATCGTCTGCCAGGTCGACGGCACCGGCCGGCGGACGGTGACCCTGGTCGAACTCGCCTGGGCGACGGCGCCGGGCGACCCCAATGCCGAGGAAGCGGAGCCGGTCGGTTCGTGAAAAAGGCAAGGCCCCTTGCGGGGCCCTGCCGTATCGCCATCGGGGCTTGCGCCCTGCCCTATTTGCCCATCAGCTGCTTGGCGTTCTCGGCGGTGATCGCCGTCGTCTCTACCGTCACCGTCGGCTCCACCGAGGTCGCGCAGTCGAGCAGGATCTTCTTCGACATCTCGATCGCTTCCTTGGCGCCGGTCGGATAGGTGAAGGTTGCCGCCCAGTCGCCCTTGGCCACGGCCTCGATGCCGCCCGCCGGACCCGGCAGGCCGTCGGTGCCAATGATCTTGACGTCCTTGCCGGCGCCCTTGGCGGCCAGCAGCGCGCCCGCCGCCATCATGTCGTTCGAGGCGTAGAGCACCTTGATGTCGGGATGCGCCTGCAGCATGGCGGCAAAGGCGGTCTGGGCTTTGTCCGGGACCCAGTCGGCGGCTTGCTCGGCGACGACCCGGATCTTGGCGTTCTCCTTCACGCCGTCCTTGAAGCCGTTCAGCCGTTCCACCGCCGGCGTCGAGCTCGGCAGGCCTTCCAGCACCGCCGTCTCGCCGCCATCGGGCAGCAGCGTCTTTGCCGTGTACTTGCCGGCTTCGAGCGCGATCTTGTAGTTGTCTCCGCCGATGAAGGCCGTGTAGTCCTTGCCGGGGTCGCCGACCGTCTTGCGGTCGAGCTCGATCACCGGAATGCCGGCATCCATGGCGCGCTTCACGGCCGGCGTCAGCGGTGCCGCCTCGAAGGGCGAGATCAGCAGGATATCGACCTTCTGGGTGATGAAGTTGTCGACCTGCGAGGTCTGCGTGTTGACGTTGCCGGCGCCGTCGGCGATCTGCAGCGTAAAGCCCGGCACATCCTTGGCCGCCGCCGTCAGCTCGTCATTGACGTGCTGGCGATAGGGCTCGGCGTTGTTGGCCTGCGAAAAGCCGATGACGAACTGACCGTCCTTGGCGCAGGCCTTGACCAGCGGCTCGGCGGCCTGGGCGCTGCCGGCGATACACAGGCCGGCGCCTGCCAGAAGCGCGGCCCGAAGGACGCGCGATCCTCTCAACGTGGTTCTCATGCTCACTCTCCTCCTCGTCTGGCCGGGGGCGGACAGACCTGTTGGTTTCAGTCTCCGGTGTATGCTTGCCGCCTGGCCTCCTACCTGCCCAATCCCTCGCGGCGGCGAACGAGGGATTGAAGCACTGCCGCCAGCACGATGATCGCTGCGGTCGCGAGCAGCTGCGTGGCGGGGGTGATGTTGTTGAGCTGAAGGATGTTGGCCAAAGCGCCGAGCATGATCGTGCCGGCGACCGTGCCGACCATCGAGCCGGCGCCGCCGAACAGGCTGGTGCCACCGATGACAACGGCGGCGATCGCCGTCAGCTCATAGCCCATGCCGTCATTGGCGCTGCCGAAATTGAACTGGCCGGCGTGCACGATACCGGCTAGGGCGGAGGCAAAGCCGGTGATGGCGTAGACCGCGATCTTCACCATCGACACCGGCACGCCGGAAATGCGCGCGGCGCGCTCGTTGCCGCCGACGGCGAAGACATAGCGGCCGAAGCGCGTGGTGTTGAGCACCACGGTGGCGATTGCGGCAAAGACGATGAAGACGATGGTCGCCACCGGCACCGTGTTGTCAAATAGGCGCTCGCCCAGCACCGCGAACACCGGCGGCGCCAGGCCCGGCCCATCGCCATAGGAGATGTTGATGTACTGGTTGCCGGAAACGATGAGCGCAAGCCCGCGCGCCGCCTGCAGGCCGGCAAGCGTGACGATGAACGGCTCCAGCCGGAAGCGGGTGGAAATCGTGCCCTGGACGATGCCGAAGGCGATGCCCATGGCGAGCACGGCCAAAATGGTCGGGATCAGCCCGAAGCCGCCGGAGATCATCATCGTCGCGGTGACGACGCTGGAGAGGCCGAGCACGGCGCCAACCGACAGATCGATGCCGGCGGTGATGATGACGAAGGTCATGCCAATGGCGATGATGCCGGTCTCCGACACGGCGCGCACGATGTTGGCGATGTTGTCGGGGTTGAGGAACAGGATCTCGCCGTGCCGCCTGGGCGAGAAGATGATGCCGCCGATCGCCACCAGCACCAGGCCGATCAGGCTCTGGAAGCGCACGACGAGCGCCAGAGGGTCGACGCGCCTCGCCGCTGGAGCAGTGGGTACCGAAGGGCTTGCGGCCACCGAAATCTTCTGGTCCGACATCAGGCCTCCCTGCCGTTTGCCGCGGCAAGCACCGTGTGCTCGTCGACGCCGCCGATGAATTCCGCCACATTGCGCCCCTGGCGCAGCACCACGATCCGGTCGCAGAGCCCAATCAGCTCCGGCATCTCGCTGGAGGCGACCAGGATGCCCAGCCCCTGCGTGGCGAGGGCTCTCAGCCGCGCGTAAATCTCGCCCTTGGCGCCGACATCGACGCCGCGCGTCGGCTCGTCGAGAAGCAGCAGGCGCGGACTACCGAGGATTTCCTTGGCCAGCACCACCTTCTGCTGGTTGCCGCCGGAAAGCGCGCCGACCGATATGTCCGGGTTCTTCGGGCGGATGTCGAACTGGCCGAAGGATTGTTTCACCGCATCCGCCTGGCGGCGCGGCGACATCAGCCCGGCCGGCGAGATGCGGCGGATCACCGACATCACCAGATTGAGGCCGACGGCCATGCGCAGCATCAGGCCGCTGCCGCGCCGGTCGTCGGTGACGAAGGCGATGCCGGCGTCGCGCGCGGCCTTGATGGACTCGAGCTTCACCGGCCTTCCGTCGACCGCGACTTCACCCTCCCAGCGGCCGGCAAGGCCGGTGCCGTAGAGCGCGCTGAGCAGCTCGGTGCGCCCTGCCCCCATGATGCCGGCAAGCCCGACGATCTCGCCTTCCCTCACCTCTAGCGATACACCGCTCGGCGGCTGCCAGCCGGCGCTCTCACGGGCGAGCCTGAAGCTGGCATCCTTGAGGCTGAGCAGCGTCTTGCCGGCGCTCCTGGCGCGTTTGGGATAGAGCTCGTCCAGCGAGCGCCCGACGAGCAGCCGCACCAGCTCGGCCTGCGGCGCGTGCGGTTCGGTGATGCCGGCGACGCGGCCGTCGCGCATCACCGTCACGCGGTCGGCGATCTCGGGCACCTCCTCGAGGCGATGCGAGATGTAGACGATGCCGACACCGGTCGCGGCGAGCTTCCTCATGATGTCGAACAAGCGCTCGACCTCGCCGACGGTGAGTGCCGCCGTCGGCTCGTCCATGATCAGCACGCGCGACGCATAGGACAGCGCCTTGACGATCGCCACAACCTGGCGCTGGCCGATCGACAGGTCGGCGACCAGCCGCGCCGGGTCGATGGCGAGCTCGATCGCCTCCAGCCGCTTTTTCGCCTCGCGGCGCATCGCCGGCACATCGAGCAGGCCGCCCGGCCGCATCAGCTCGCGGCCGAGGAAGAGGTTCGCCGCGACGTCGAGCGAGGGCACGAGGTCGAGCTCCTGGAAGATGGTGGCGATGCCGGCCGCCTGCGCCTCGCGCGGGTTGCTGAAGGCTACCTGCTTGCCGTCGATCCGGATTTCGCCCTCGTCCGGCGCGTAGACGCCCGACAGAAGATTCATCAGCGTCGACTTGCCGGCGCCGTTCTCGCCTAGCAGCGCGTGGATCTCGCCGGGTTTGAGGTCGAAGTCGACGCCGCGCAGCGCCTGCACGCCGCCGAAATGCTTCACGGCACCGGTGACGGAAAGAAGCGGCGCGCTCATGCCGGCCTCGTGTGGGGCGGTTTCGCGCAGGATGCGCGCGTCTGCAGCCTTGCCTGGAGCCGCACGGCGCGGGGTGCGGCGTCGCTGGACGCGATGCGTTCGCTGAGCAGCGCCGCCGCCTGGCGGCCGATCTCGGTGCAGGGCTGCTCGACCAGCGTCAGCCTGGGCTCGAAACAGTCGGCCCATTCGAAATCGTCGAAGCCAACCAGCGACACGTCGCCGGGGATCGAAAGACCCTTCTCGCGGATGGCGCGGACTGCTCCGATCGTCGTCATGTTGTTGCCGGTAACCAGTGCGGTGGGTGGCGAGGGCAGCGACAGGATCGCATACGCAGATGCCGTGGCGCTCGCCGTGTCGACATTCTCCGGCGAGACATAGTGCGGCAGGCACTCAAGTCCATTGGCGGCGAGCGAGGCGCGGAACGCCTCGATGCGCTCGCGCGTGGTAGCCAGCCCCGGCTGGCCGGCGATGTAGCCGATTCGCTGGTGGCCGAAGGAGGCGACGTGGTCGATGAGGGCATGCATCGCCGTATCGTTCTCGACGCCGACCTGGTCGAAGCGGTCGTCGGCGAAGCGGTCGATCAGCACGCAGGGCAGCTTCTTCTCGGCCAGATAATCGATGGCGCGCTCCGGCGAGCCCGACGGCGCCAGGATGACGCCGTCGACGCGACGCTGGTGGAAGGCGCGCACCACCTGAAGCTCGCGATCCGGGTCTTCCTGCGTGTCGGAGAGGAACACCATCAGCCCGAGCCGGGCGCATTCGGCCTCGACCGCGCAGATGATGTCGGTGAAGTAGGGATTTGAGATCGCCGAGATGGCGAGCCCGACGCTCCGGGTCGAGGCGACCTTCAGAGAGCGCGCAAGCTCGTTGGGCTGGTAGCCCATGGCGGCGATGGCGTCGTTGATCAGCTTCGCCTTCTCGGGCGAGACGAAGCGGGTGCCGTTGACGACGTGTGAGACGGTCGAAACCGAGACGCCGACGCGGCGCGCGACCTCAGCCATTGTCGGCATGCGTATGGAGTACCGGCAAGCGCTCCTCCCTGTGTTTCCCGTCCGCTCTTCGGCGAATTTGGTGAGACAATAGAGTCATCGAAACGTTTGCGCAATCGATTCGACAAAAGCCTCCGACAAATTTTGCCGCGGGCTGAAAACTTGGAGATCAGGAGGTGAAAGCCAACCAGGCCGTGCCGGCGGCGAGCGTGACCAGCGTCAGCGGCAGGCCGACCTTGAAAAAGGCGGAGAAGGAAAGCTCCTTGCCGGCAGCCTTGGCCTGCTCGGCGACGATGAGGTTGGCAACGGAGCCGAGCAGCGTGAAATTGCCGGCCAGCGTCGAACTCATCGCCACCACCAGCCAGGCGCGCTCGGGGTTTTCCAGGCCAGGGATGAACGGCCTCAGCGCCAGCACCGCCGGCACGTTGCTCATGATATTGGATAACACGGCGGTGAAGCCGGACAGCCGCCAGACATCGTCGAGCCCGATATTCTTCGCCCAGGCGATCATGTCCGGCGTGAGCAGCGTGCGCTCGGCCCCGGCCACGACAACGAACAGGCCGGCGAACATGAACAGCAGCGGGCCGTCGATCTCGCGATAGATGCGATGCGGCTTGATCGCGCGGGTGACCAGCAGGAAGGCGCCGGCGATCAGCGCCGCCTTGGCGACGGGGATGCCGGCGAAGAAGGCGACCGCCAGCACGACGCAGACGACAACTGCCTTCAGCACCTGACCCGGCAGCATGCGTCCCCGATAGACCTCGGGGCTGAGCTCCACGTCGCGAGAGAATTCGGCACGGTAGACGATGCGTATGATGACGATGACGGCGGCGAGCCCGAACAGCGCAACCGGCGCGAGCGCGGCCGAAAAGGCCGGATAGGAAATGCCGGACAAGGCGCCGATCACCATGTTCTGCGGGTTGCCGGTGATGGTGGCAACACTGCCGCAGTTGGAGGCGGTGCAGGTGGCGATGAGGTAGGGAACCGGGTTACGGTTGATGACGCGGGTGACATGGACGACGATCGGCGCCATCACCAGGCAGATTGCGTCGTTGACCAGGAAGGCCGAGAGCACGCCGGTCAGAAGCGTCACCATCACAAGAAGCATGAAGGGGGCATGCGCGTGCTCGATGGCGTAGCCGCCAAGTGCGCGGAAGGCACCCGACACCTTCAGATGCGCGACGACAATCATCATGCCGAGCAGCAGCGTGATGGTGTCGAAATTAATAGCGCGGTAGGCATCGTCCATGCTGATCGCGCCGACGGCGATCATGGCCGCGCCGCCAAGCAGCGCAATGCCGGCACGGTCGAGACGCAGGCCAGGAAAACGGCCGACGGCGACCCCGGCATAGGTCAGGATGAGGATCAGAAGCGCCGCCGCTCCAGTCCATGTCATTGGTGGAAAGTCTCGTTCAAGGTCGATCGGTTCCCGCCCCGGCGAATCTGCCGGTTAGCAACGTTTAGCAAGTGCGCGGCAAAGCGAAAGCGCCGGAAGCGATCCCGGGCAACTTTGGTCAGCCGCGCCGCGACGCCAACGATCTCGCGCGGCCGGGCCTGTTTTGATCAGCCTTCGGCCGCAGCTTCGTCGCTCCCAGGACCCAGAACCCCGAAATCCTGCGACTTGGCCCCTTGCTCCGCCGTCAGGAACCCGTCAGATAACAGGCCGCGCCGCAGCAACTCCCGCACGGCGGCGGACCGGCTTGGCATGCGCTTTTCGAAGCGCCAGTTTTCCAGCGCGGCCAATTCGCTGGTGGTCAGCATGATCTGCAACCGCTCGGGCCTTTCCAGTTCGGCCATCCTCGCCTCCGCCCTCAGACCAGAATACATCGAGTTAGTATGTGGCTCACTATCAGTAGAATTAGAATTCACTGCATTTGGCGTCAAGAGGGACCGATGGGTGATCGACGTGTAAGACCAACGATGAGGACAAGGCGTCGATCAAGCAATCGGCAGACTATACTAACTAATTGATTTTATTTGAATATTCTGAACATTTCGCTTGCCATGGGGAGGCACGCGATGCATCGTGACCATGAGGGACGAACCTGCTCCCGAAAGGCTGTTTTCCATGTTCCGGACATTTTCGAGCCGACTGAGGGAGGATCTCAATTCCCAGGTCCTTGCCGCCCTGCAAGGCAAGGGCGTGGTCCATGTCACCGCCGTGGCCGAGGACGTGCGCCTGCGGAACCTCGACGAGAACGTCGCGCGCGAGGATATTGAGTACCTCGTTGTTCAAACGGCCGAACTTTACGGGGCAGCCATGGAGTTCGATTGCTTGACAATTGCCGAGATCATTGAAGTTCCTTGTCCAGCAACGCCGGCTTCCGAACAAGGATAGGACCTCAGCGCGCATTTTCGACCGCACCACAGCGGTCAATCCATATCGTCGGGAGAGTTCTTCACGTATCGCAACGGCGCTTCGAGCGTCCAGCTTGCACCGTGCTCGCCGAACTCCAGCAGTCCGGTGCCGCCCAGCGCCTGCGGCGCGATCCGTTTCAGCACAATCGATCCGAACCCGCGGCGTGTCTCGCCATCCAGGGGCGGTCCATCGCGCTCGCTCCAGACAAGCCCGAAGATTTCCTCACCATTGGCGGCGGCGGTCACGGCCCATTCGACGTCGACCTGGCCGCCCGGGTGGGACAGAACGCCGTATTTTGCCGAATTGGTGGCCAGTTCATGGAAGGCGATGCCGAGATATTGGACGGCGTTCGGCTTGAGCATGATCACCGGTCCCTGTGCGGACACGCGCGACTGGGCCGCAAAGGCCCTTACCTGCGCCTCGACCAGCTCGGCGACGGTCGCTCCACGCCACTCCGCGTTGACCAGGAGATCGTGCGATTCCGAAAGCGCCAGGATGCGTTCGCGCACCCTTTCCAGGAAAACCGCCGGGGTGCTCGCCTGCTTGCTGGTCTCGCGGATCATCGAAATGATCACCGAGTACTGGTTCTTCACGCGATGGTTGACCTCGCGCATCAGCAGGCGGATGCGCCGCTCGCTCTCCTTGTGGGAGCTGATGTCGCGCGCGATCTTGGAAGCACCGACAATCCTGCCGATGCCGTCACGGATCGGCGAGACGGTCAGCGAAACCGGAATACGCGAACCGTCCTTGCGCTGGCGCACCGTCTCGTAGGACGGCACGCGCTCGCCGGCGCGTATGCGGCTGATGATCGAAGTCTCCTCGTCCAGATGGTCGATCGGAATAAGCATCGTCACCGGCCGGCCGATCGCCTCCGCGGGCGTGTAGCCGAAGAGGCGCTCAGCCGCGTCGTTCCAGCTGGTGATGATGCCGTTTATGTCCTTTGAGACGATCGCATCCATCGACGAATCGACAATGGCGGCAAGCCGTGTGCGAGCCTCGTCCGCCATCGTCTGCGTGCGCAGGTCCAGCAAGGTGTTGATCGCGCCGACCAGATCGCCGGCGGCATCGCGAAGCAGGACGGGGTGCGCACTGAACGGGATGAGTTCTCCGTTCGGCCGCTCGGCTATCGCCCGCCCCCAGCAGACGTCCTTTTCCTGGCGCAAGGCTATGGCCATCGGGCATTCGTCATGCGCCATGATGCGGCCGTCGAGATGACGCAGTTTCCACGAGCCGCACCATCGATCCTCGTTGATGACGGGACGATGGCCCCAAAGCTCGGCCGCGGCTTCGTTGAAGAAGGAGATGCGGCCCTCTCTGTCTGTGGTGTAGACGGCAACCGGCAACGCCTGCATCATGTCGACGGTCTGGGCGCCGGGAAGCCCGATACCCTCATGTTGAATGGTATCCACCGCCCATCGCCTTTCGATGCTCGCGGATTGTCACAAAAGAGAATGCGCGTGACGGGTTTCGGTTCCGCGAAGCGGCGCCGGCCCGCCAGCGCATTCCAATTCCCGGCTGCTTTTCCGGTGAGGAACCGATCTGGCCGCAGTGACGTTTCCCATCGTACCCGAAACAAGGACCTGGGAGAGAGGACGTGGCTTCATCGGCGCTCATCGGCATCCTGATCACCTTCCTGGTGATCATCCTCGTACTCTACCTGGTCCAGCGGCTGCCGTTGGACGGCCGGACGAGACAGATCGCGCAGATCGTCGTCATCATCATCGGCATCATTTCGCTGTTGAAGTATCTGGCTGTGTTCTAGTCTTTGAGGAGGATTATCCAACCGAGGCTCCACAATGAAAGCCCGTTCGATCGCATGGATTGCCGGCGCGATGGTTTTTGCCGTCACGGCCACCGCTGATGCCCGCCCCGACACGCGCACCATGAGCTGCGAACAGGTACGGTCCCTGATCCAGGGCCATCGTGCGGCCGTGCTGACCACTGGCCAGAACACCTACGACCGCTATGTGCGTCCATTCGGCAATGAATGCGACTGGCCGGATGTGCCGACCGCCGCCTCCGTTCCGACACGCGACGGCCAATGCCGCGTCTATCGGTGCGGAGAGCCGGTTTTCGATTTCCCCCGCTGACGCAGGCCGCCCCTCCCCTCACGAGGCGTGGAACCGTTTGCCCCTGGTGCGAATTGATTCGCGGTAGACATTCCGGCGATGTTCGGCCAGCTCAGCCAGAGCGGCTCGTATGAGGAGGAACAGCCATGTCCAGCGATATCAGGCGCAGCGGCAGCTGCCTGTGCGGCGGCGTCCAGTTTTCGGTCACCGGCGAGCCGCTTCGGGTCGGGCTTTGCCATTGCAAGGATTGCCGCAAGACCAGCGGATCGGCCTATCAGGCCTTCGCTATCTGGCCGCTCGAGGCTTTCGAGACGGCCGGTATCGTCAGCACCTATGGCGGCAGGAGCTTCTGCCCGACCTGCGGTGGCCGCGTCACATCGGTCGGCGAAGAGGAGGTTGAAGTGATGCTTGGCAGCCTTGATGTGGCGCCGACGGAGCTTGAACCCACATACGAGCTGTGGACGGTGCGCCGCGAGCACTGGCTGCAGCCCTTGCCCAGTGCCCGGCAGTTCGGACACGACCGGGCCGATGGTGAGGCGATGGACGAAGGCGAAGCAAGCATCGCCGCCGATGGCGACGGGGAGGCGGCGCGCAGTGCGGCTTGAGCCAGCAACAGCCTCCAACCAAGAGGGCAAGCCGACTGCATTTTGCAACCGACGGTCGGTTTGCCGCAGGTACCATGCTCAGTTAAGATTCGACTTGCGGTGGACCTTCTGGAAACCGCTTTGGCCGGCGCGGCTCAGGCAACGCTCCCAACATAGCCGCGTCGGCCTTGCAGAGTCGAAGAACGCGCGGCGTGTTCTTCCGGGCAGAGCGCTACAACCTTTGATATTGTTTTACGACTCACGAAGCCTAATTATCTAGTGAAGTACCAAGTTATGGTTGGGCTGCCAGCGCCATACATTCTTTCGATGAAAGAAAATTCTCTCAAAGTTATATTTTTCACTGCGTCAACTACGCTGTCCAAGTAGCAGACAAGCTGACGCGGGGCGATCCTTGAGGAGTCTTGTACAAAAGGCCACCTTGTTTCTTTTCGTTCATGTCACATACTGTTGCGAATCTTGAAACCGAACGGGGCGGTTTTCATGACGGCGGCAGCTGAAGGGGGGCGCAGAGTTCACCTGCAATACCCCCCAATAGACGGGTTCTGGACCTGGGACATCAAGCGGAACCGTGTCTACGGTGACGCCAACCTCTCCGACTATTTCGGGCTCACGCTCGAGGAATTCTCCCATGGCGCGCCTCTCGAGAGATGCATGGAAAGCATCGAGGCCGATGATCGGCTGAGGGTCCATGTAGCGATCCGCCGGGCGGTGGAGCGCCGATCGAGTTTCCGGGAGGTATGCAAGGTCCGCTCGGAAAAGATGGGGCTACGCAAGATCCTGGCCGTCGGCCAGTGCTATGTCGACAACCTTGGGGAGGCAGCGCTCTATCCCGGCTGGTTCGTCGACCTGACGCAAGAGGAGGATACAGAGGCGGCCTCCCTGCGGGAAATCCACCTCCATATCAAGCAGGCCAAGGAAATCTCGCAGTCGATCGGACACAACCTGCTCTTCTACCTGCTGGATAATGCCCAGGAAGAGGTGCAACTGCGTCTTGGCGGCGGATCGAGGAGGCGCAAATCGTCTTAGCGCGCACCCTAGCTTCTGGGCGGGATCTTGCCGTGCTTGCTGACTTCAGCCGTCACCATGCGCGCGAAATGGGACTGCGGCGAACGACGCTCAAGCAGGCGGGCGCGTTCGAGCGCCGTATCGCCATAGAATTCGACCAGCACCGCGGCCGCCGTGGCCGCGTCGGCCTTCAGCCTGCCGACGTCGGCCTGTTCGCTGTGGCTCGAGGGGCCGTTCCTGGCGATCACATCCAGCATGGCTTGCAACTTGTCAGGAGTGCTGCCCTCGTCTTCGTGCATCGTCGCGGTCCGATTGGTCGCGCAAAATATCGACATTTCCGAAGAATGTCCAACAGCTTCGTTGATCGGGCGTCGATACAACCAAGCACAGCTTCACCGCGAGTCACTCCAAAATCTTGATGCAAGCAACAGTCAGCCACACTTCCCACGCAGATATTGGGGGCACCGATGGACCAGCCGAGCAAAATGGAAAACCTGCAGTTCGCGCAGGGGATCTTGAGGGAACTGCGCCAGAAAGCTGAAGCCGATGGCGAGAAGCTTCTGACCTATCTGATCGATATGGCCTATCTCGAAACCAGCGACCGCATCCGCGCACACTGGATCGGGAGCCATGAGAGCGACGGCCGCCGCGCCAAGGGCTGACGCCTGTCAAAAGTGTGTCGCGGTTCTGGGGCGACGCCATGCATTAGCTTGAAGCGCATCGCCTGAGTTCGTTCGGGCACGACGTGCTTTAAGTCGGCATGGTACCAAGGCAGCCGCGGCTCGTTGCCTGGACCTGAACCGCAAAAAGCCCGCCGTGCCTTTCGGCACGACGGGCGAAAACTGGTGGGATCGGCGGTCCGGGCCGAGTTGTCGATGCAAAGCAAGCCCGCGCCTCTCGCGAGGACGCGGGCCCGGATCGGGATGCCGGCCCCGATCAGGCAGCATACCGTTGCGCGCTGCCGGAACATGAACTCTTAGCGCATGCTGATGTTCCAACGCAGGCGCCAAAAATTTGCCAGGCGGCCGATCGGGCTTATGAAGCGGCCTTTTCGCGGACCGGGAGCTTCCAGCCCGGCCTGACGAAATGGCAAGTGTAGCCGTTCGGATATCTGTCCAGATAATCCTGATGCTCGGGTTCGGCCTGCCAGAAGGGGCCGACCGGCGCGAGCTCGGTGACGACCTTGCCCGGCCACAGGCGTGAGGCATCGACATCGGCGATCGTGTCTTCGGCGATGCGTCTCTGTTCGTCGCTGGTGTAGTAGATCGCCGAACGATAGCTCATGCCGACATCGTTGCCCTGACGGTTCGTTGTTGTCGGATCGTGGATCTGGAAGAAGAATTCGAGCAGTGTGCGGTAGCTCAGCCTGGCCGGATCGAAAACGATCTCGATGGCCTCGGCATGAGTGCCGTGGTTGCGGTAGGTGGCGTTCTGCACATCGCCGCCGCTGTAGCCGACGCGGGTCGAGATGACGCCCGGAAAGCGCCGGATCAGATCCTGCATGCCCCAGAAGCAGCCGCCAGCAAGCACCGCGCGTTCGGTGGAAGTCGCCATGTCACACCTCCCTTGGATTTCTCCATAGATGGGGATTGTGACGCTCTTCGTCCAGCGGCTCAACCCACCGAGGCAGGGTCGCCGATGCCGCAGCAGCGGTCGGCCCGGAGCTTGTTGGGCAAAAATCAATTCTCGGGAAGCGGCAACGGTGTGTCACTCAAGGTCCGCAGGTAAGCGAGGTCTGCCCGCTGCTTCTCGTCCTGCAGACCCGGGAAACTCATATCTGTTCCAGGCAAAGCGAGTGCGGGGTTTGAGATAAAAAATTGAGTTCCTCAAAGGTCCAATCGCCACCAGCGTCCTTCAGACTTGACGAATACTGGACATCGCTTTGCGAAGCTTTCCGTCGTTCTACGATGGTCACTCTTCGTTTGTCGGCTTGAACCTTCGCACGACGACCTCGAATACGATGTCCGATATCCACATCGCCGAGACGCCGATCAGGAAGGCGGCGGCGAGCGTGGTGGTGTCGTCGGCCGGATCGGGGATCGGCAGGCCGCTTGCCTTGAACCAGGCTACGACCGGCAGCGTCAGATAGGCTGCGGCGAGCGCGCCGCAGATCGGCGAAGCGATCATTTCGCGCAACTTGTAGCGATGACGCGACAGGGCCCTAAGCGCGCCGCCGGCCAATCCCGCAGCCACCACCGGACCCTTGATGCCCAGGAGATCGAACATATCTTGCATCAGGGCCTCCAGCCGCAGAGTTCCTGGCCCTTGCGGTTGTGCGCAAGCAGCGCCCTCGCCTCCCGGTCCGACAGCGCGTCGACGGCTTTGACGGAGAGGCGCAGCGGCGCGGAAACGGCGCAGAAGCTTCCTTTGGTCGTGGTGCATCCGGCGGCAACGAGCAGCGGAAGCACGAGGATCAATCCCTTCCCCATGTTTTCAGCTCCTTGCTGGCCGCGCCCGCAGGCAGCGCGCCGATATCGTTGTCGACCTGGTCGGCGAGCGCGCGGGCCGCTGCCTCGGCCTTGGCCTGCCGAGCGCGCTCCGCGCCGGCGCCGGCGAGCCGCTGGCGGAAGCCCCAGCCGAGCGCGGCCGCCACCGAGGCCAACAGGCCAAGGATCGCCGGATTGCCGAGCAGAAAGGAAAGCAGCGCCGTCATGACAGCCACCACACGACAAGTGCCGCAACGATGAGGAGCGCGCCCGCCATCCAGGGCAGCACCTGGCGCAGGAGCTCGGTGAAGACCTCGACCATTCTGCCCCTCATCGATGCCAGTGGAATTTGCGGGCGAGCACGTACCAGGCTTCGGTGCCGAGGCTGATCGCCAGGCCGATGCCGGCCTCGAGCGCCATCTGGATGTCGGGATCGCCAGACAATGCGGCGGCGTCGCCCGCGCCGAGCAGGCCGCGCGCCACGAGGACGGCCGCGCCATAGCGCAACGCGATGCGGATGATGACGGCTATCATGATTTCTTGCCTCCAAGAATGGTTTTGAAGATGGCGAGCAACAGGCGCCAGAATGCGTTGCCGGCAGGCAGGGCCGGATTAGGCGCAACCTCCGGATGGGCAGCTTTAACCGAAGGTACGGATAGGCCCGCTTGCCCAGGCGCTGGTGCCGGCGCGGCCGGCTCAACCGCCGACAGCAGCAGCGCCTCGGCGCGCACGGAGCCTACCCGGTCGCTCCAGCCCCTGCCGAAGGTCGGCCATGTGGGCAGCCGCTTGAGGAACGCCAGGCGTGCGTCGCAGAGCGTGTCAATGACGACGCCGGCTGGCCGGGCCTTGACGGCGCCGAGCGTCGCCGGACCGATCCGGCCGTCCTGGATAACGCCGACGATCGCCTGAAGGTATCTCGCCGCCCTGCCCGGCCCGCTATTCACGGCGAAGTCGAACACGGCATAGTCAATGCCGTCCGGAAGCTCGGCGCCGGCGACGGCATCCCAGTAGAACTGCCGGTACGGTCTGGGGTTGGCCGGTCGGGCGAGGTTTGTGGTCGTCGATGCCTTTGTTGAATGGGCGCAGGCGTCGGCGGATCCAGAAATCAGCAAGCTGGCGGCGGATTGCTTCGAGCACAACCAGATATCGCAGCATGCGGTCTGGCATTCTTCATTGCCGACAGCCACCCGAACTATGCCTGACCGAACTGGGCAGCGAACGTGACGTGTCGGGACATGGAGTTCCCAGGTTGAATCAGGATTTGGCGATAAAGGTTTGTTCGGACGTAATTTTCCGGCCGAGCGCGGCGCTTCTTGCCTTCTCCCCTTGTGGGAGAAGGTGGATCGGCGCGCAGCGCCGAGACGGATGAGGGGTGCTGGACGGAATGAGGCGCTGAAGATCCTGTCGCAAAGTCCCAGTTTGGCAAGAGTCCATGCCAAGCTGGAGCACCCCTCATCCGACCTCGCTTCGCGAGGCCACCTTCTCCCACAAGGGGAGAAGGAAAGGCCTCGCCAAGTCACTCACCCCTTGCCCATCCTCTCCACCTCCGCCGCCGACAGAAACCGCAGCACCACATCGCTCATGCCGAGCAACGGCGTGAAGGTGACGATGGTGATGCCGGCGGTGGCGTTGGTGCGGGTGAGGCCTTCGGAATAGATGTCGAGCGGCGGCTCCTCGTCGAACCAGACGCCGTGCAAGGTCTCGCCCTGCCATTTCTCGCGGCCCTTCTCGTAGGACTTGAAGGACAGCACGCTCTCGCCGGCCTGGACGTCGCCGCCACCGCCCCAGCGCACGACGACGCTGTCGAGCGCCGCCGGCGCGCCACGGCCCATCACGATGTGCACAATCGCGTCGGCCGGGATCATGCCGGTGCCCCAGGCGGCCTGCTGTTGCGGCGGGCCGATGAGCACGCGCTGCGGGTTATCGCGCGTGCCCTCGCCGGTGACGCCGGCGGCCCAGAGCCGCACAGGGGTGTCGAACACCTTGCCCCGCCACCAGTCGGGATAGCGGCCGGTGAGGTGCATGGCCCATTCGGCACCCCCTGCCCTGGTCTTGCCGAGCTGGTTGCCGGCCATGAATAGGCGCTCCCGGTTCAAGGCGCCCGCGGCATGGAACTCCGCCTGCCTGGGATAGGGCCGGTAGGCGGCCAAAAAATTAGCGCGGCGGCGGCGCTCCAGCTCCCTCAGCAGCGCCAGATATTCCGTCCCCGAGGAACGGCCTGACGACGGTTTCGAGGGCGCGGATGCGGGACCGGATCTCCTCATCGCTCAGCGCGTCCAGAGTGTTGGTGTTGGCATCGGGGTCCTTCGGGTCGGGCAGCACCGACAGCACGATCTTCAAATACTGGTCGGGCTTTTCCGCCCTGACCTTGGCGATGACGCCGGCGCCATGGTCGCGAAAATCCTGGCGCAGGGCGGCGGCGAAGTCGTCGCTCAGCGTCTTCTTCGTTCGCCTCGGGCGTGCCGCCAACTTTGGCGCCCGGCGCGAGCGCGATAGTGCGTCAGCCATGGGACGCCGCCGGTTCGCCGCCGCCGGACACACTGGCGGGAACGACCGCCGGCTTCGCCGGCCTGGACCGCGCGCCGGCGGACTTCCCGCGCTTGCCGGATTTGGCGCGCCTTGCCTTGGCTGGCTTCCGCGCCGGCTTGGGCGCCTCGCTCTCGGCCGGAGCCACCGCGCCGGCTGGCGCGAGCTCGCCTGGGATCGCGGCAGGCTCGGCCTTGCCCAGCCTCGCCATCCTGGCGATGCGGATCATTCGGCCGATGCCCTGCGCGCCGTTCGGAAAGCCAAACCCGCCGACCGCGTCGACCGGCCCGCCGCGCACCATGCCGATCGACACGCCGGGCGCGACCTCTTCGACACGGCCGGAGCGCAGCGGCCTGGCGGCGCCTTCGAAAATGCCGATGGCGCTGACAACGTCGCTGCCGTCGTCAGCGGTGATGATGGTGGCGTAGCGGGGCATGGGCTCTCGGTTGGGCTCGCGTGCATTGCGGAACGGACACATCGATGTGATGCTCGCCACTCAACAGCGGATCGGCGAAGAGACCATGACCGACCGGATCGCGAAAACCCTGACGGATCCCACGGCCACTCGCCGCGTCGTGGTGCTCGAAATCCGCGGCGGTCTCTTCCGGTGGAAGGAAGAGGAACTTATCCCTGCCGATCCGGAAAATGGTTTCCCCTTGCCTGAGTGGCGTGGATGGCGGGTATCCGGGCTATTCGCCCTTGGTCAAGAAGCCGAGCACGAAGCGCGCATGACCGTTGCATGGCTGCGGGAGGCAGGCTGAAAACAAAACCCGCCTCGGGGGCGGGTCGTTGGCGCAAATCAGCACCATGGACAAAATAGTAGCATAGCTGCCGTCACCTGGCAAGGAACATTTTCCTAGCAATCTTGTTTCTCGCCACGCCCGACAGGGAACCATGACCTGTCGGGATCGTTGGCGTACATCGAAAGGAGAAAACCATGGCCGAGAACGAGAGCAGCCCGAACAACAGCTCAGCCCAGATGAGCAACGGCAATGCAAGAAGCCAGAGCAGACCAGCGCGCAGTCGTGCCGCGACACGCAACAGCGCGCCACGCAGCAGCAGCTCGTCAAGCGCTTCGGAAGCGGCGATGAAGAAGCAGATCGCGGAGCTGCGGCGCGAGGTCAGCAGGCTCAACCGCGCCCTGGCCGAGCAGGCGGAGGACGCAGTGGAGACAGCGCATGGCTGGTACGACAGTGCTGCCGACCGGGCCTCCGGCTGGTACGACAGTGCCGCCGACCGCGCTTCGCGCGCCGCGCAGCAGCTTCGCAGCCAGGCACAGAGCGTGCGCGGCCAGGCGCATAGCGTGTCGGAAACGGTCAGGCAGAACCCCGGCACGATCTCGACGGCAATGACGCTGGGCGGGCTTGTCGGCGTGCTGATCGGCCTGGCAATCGCCAGAAGCGCCGTGCCGCAGCCCGACTGGTTCCAGCGTCACTGGAGAAGCTGACAACTTCTGCCGGCAGAAGGACGCATGACAGGAAGGCCGGGCGGTACCGCCCGGCCTTTCCGCATGGGCTGGTCATTAGCCGGGCCTTATGGAATCATTCCGTCAGGGAATCGCGGAGAGCGGCATGGACAAACCTGCCATGGCATCCGTCTTTCGGATGCGGCATTTGCCAGCAACCATTTCAGGCGTTCGCAGCCTTGGCAGGGGTCAGGCGGATCCGATCTTCCACTCCAGGCCGCTCGGCGAGGCGATCCGCTTCATTGTCCAGACCGATGGCCAATACGACCTCAGCGCCGTCGCCATTTCCTACGGCGACCGCGCGACCCCGCCGCTCGGCAGCCGCGAGGTCAGGGCGCTCTGGCAGGAATATGGCGAGCGCCTGCTGGAGGTGTAGCTCCGCCGCCGAGACCAACCCGCCCGCCCCTTCTTCGGATCGGAACCGCCCCTTCGCGCGTTAAGGCCCAAACCAATGGGAGGATGCGCCATGAATGTCGCCAATCTGCAGCTCGAAGGCCTGTTGATGGCCGTCGCGTCAATCAACCAGGTGCTGGTGCGCAAGGGGGTGCTGACAGTCGAGGAGATCGACATCGCCTTGCGGCGGGCCGAAGCCTCAGAGACCGGCGAGGAACGCTCGGAAGGCATGTCGGCATCGAGCCGCGATGCCGTCAACTTCCCGATCCGGCTCCTGGAACTGGCCAACCGGTGCCAGCCGGAGGTGGACATGCCGTCCTTCTCCAAGCTGGCGCGCATGGTCGGCCAGATGAAGGAACCTTACAACGACCAGATGTGAGGCAGTCTCCCAGAAGCTGGCGTCGGCCGGAGAATTCGGTTTATGTTGGCGTTGGGAGATCTGGGGGGACTGATGAATTACTGGTTGAAGTGGCTACTGATCAATGTTGGCGCCCTAGTCTTGGCAACCTTGGTCGGACTGATCGTTCTCTCTCAAGTCTATGTCCTCAAGGCCAATGTGGGGCACAACCCAGCTAGTCCGCTCGTTTTAGGCTTTATTGTTTCCTTGGTTGTAGCCATCGCCGCGCCTGCAACACGCTTCATGCCTCGGCTTATCGTCCTTAGCGGTATTTTTGCGGGAGAGTATGTGCTCTCGTTCGTCATATCAAATGCGACCCTTTTCATGGTCAAAGCTTACTGGGACGGCAACATCGAGGCAGCAAAGCCCTGGGTATATGGTGGAGCCGCGATTCCCTTCATCACCGGCGTGACTGGCTTCCTGATATTACGGCGATATCGCCTTTCCGATGTGGCGGATGTGTTCCGGTAATGATGAGTCTTTTGACAGGCCGGGCAATTCAAACCTGCGACGACTGTGGCAGCACTTACTTCGCCGGGTCCAGCGCCATGGCTGAGCTTTGCCCTGATTGCGCGCACTGGCTCTACGGCTACGCCAACTGCGAGCATCGGTTCGAAGGCGGACGGTGTGAGCAGTGCGGATGGGACGGCAGCCGGTCGAAATTCGTCGCCCGGCTGATTTCGTAGGACTCAAGCCCTGCCCGGCCAGCCCTGGCGCAGCGAAAGCACGCTGCCCGGGCCGTGGACGGCGGCGAAAAGCAGGCCGGCGGCGAACGGGAAATGCGACATGAAGGCGCCGAACTCGGCCTGGTTGCCGGCCCAGTGCGAAGGGCCGTGGAAGGCAAAGCCGAGGAAGGTCACATAGACCGCGCCGATCAGCGCTGCCGGGGTCAGCAAGGCGCCGGTCAGGAAGGCGATCACCAGCAGGGTTTCGAGGATCGCCGCACACCAGGCCAGGAACAGCGGGAACGGGAAGCCGGCGGCGGCGATGTAGCCGGCGGTCATGCCCATGTCCATGAACTTGAAGGCCACCCCCATCGCGAACATGCCGGCGAAGATCAGCCGGGCGATGAGGATGACCACGGTCTGCCAGGTCGATTGGGTGTCTTCCATGATGTCTCTCCAAGTAGCTGCGTTTCGCCCACTAGGACGGGCGAGAAGCGGGAGTTCCGACATGGGGGTGGCAAATAGTTTTGGATGACGGGATGGCAAGGCAGGCTTCCCCTTCTCCCCCTGTGGAAGAAGGTGGATCGGCGCGGTAGCGCCGAGACGGATGAGGGGTGCGTGACGGAATGAGGCGGCGGCGATTTCGCACTCATCGCCAAGCTAGCTGGAACACCCCTCATCCGTCCGAGCTTCGCTCGGACACCTTCTCCCACAAGGGGCCTGTTGCGTAATTGGCTGGTTGTGATTCTCTGAGGGCGGAAGCCGTGGAGAGTCGCAATGGCGGTGAAGCAGACAGGTCAGTTGAGCTTGGCGGAGGCGTTTCTTGGCAGCAAGCTTCCAGGTGGCGCTTCGCCACTCGATCGGCTGTCTGGTCTGGTGAAGTGGTATCGCTTCGAGAAGCTGCTTGTCGCGCTGCGCGATGGCGGGCCGGGACGCGCGGCCTGGCCGCCGCTGGTGCTGTTCAAGGCGCTGCTGCTGCAATCGCTCTATGGGCTGTCGGATCGCGAACTGGAGGAAGCGCTGGGCGACCGGTTGTCGTTCCGCCGCTTTGTCGGGCTTGGTCTTGAGGAGAGCATCCCCGATCACACGGTGCTGTCACGCTTTCGCAATCTGCTTGTCGGCGAAGGGTTGATGGAGAAGCTGTTTGGCGAACTGGACCGACAGCTGGAGAAAGCCGGTGTGATCCTGAAGCGTGGCACGATGCTGGATGCCACGCTGATCGATGCCGTCTCGGCGCCGCCGACGCCGGAGCGGGTGTCGAAGGACGCAGACGCTCGCATAACCGCACGCAAGGGCAAGGGCGGCCTCACCTTCGGCTACAAGGCTCATGTCGGGGTGGATGAGGGATCGGGCCTGATCCGCACGGTGATCACTACACCGGCCAACGTCAACGACACAGTGCCGGCCGATCGCTTGATCTGCGGCGACGAGAAGACGGTGTGGGCGGATGCCGCCTATGACACCCATGCCCGCCGTGCCCGGCTCAAGGCTGAGGGCAAGAAGGTGCGCATTGCGCGCCGCCCCAACAAGCATCATGCGCTGCCGGCGCGGCTCAAGCATTACAATCGTCTGATCGCCAGACGGCGAGCGGCGGTGGAGACCACCTTCGCCACGCTCAAAAACCGCATGAGGCTGACCACGATCCGTTATGTCGGACTGGCCAAGGCTGCTGGTCAGGTGACGATGGCGGCGATCGCCTTCAACATGCGCCGATGGGCCGCCATCACGGGATAGGTGCGCCTAGCGACCGGCCAAAGGGCCGGACCACCACCCTTAAACCCCAAACCAGAAGCCCAATCCCGCAAAGCGAAAGCCAACCGCGAAATCGCTCCGCAAGCCTCTCCCCGCTAACTACGCAACAGGCCCCCAAGGGGAGAAGGGGAAGGCGCGCCCCCTACCCAGCCTTCGCGTGCGGACATTGGCTGATCGACTCCCTGACCGTGCCGTACTCGGCGCCCCAGCGGTCGGTCATGTCGCAGCGAATGTCCCAGAGCTCGGGGAAGAAGCGGTGGCGGGCGCCGCCTTCCAGCATCTCCACCGGGCGGCCCTTCAGTGATCTGGAGCCGAGCCCGATCGAGCGGTGGATGAGGTAGAGGTGGTTGGCGCGGAATTTCTGGAACAGCTCGTCGAACTCGATCAGCGCCTCGGCGACGACGTAGGAGTCGCCATGGTCGTAGTGGGCGTCATAGACGTCGGCGACGGTGAGCCCGCGGCCGTCGAGGTATGAGGCCTTGAAGCCCCGCCAGAGATCCGGCGGCATGCGCAAGAGCAGCTTGAAGCCAGGCGATTCCTGGCCGCTGCCATTGCCGAGCTGCAGGCGGATCTGCTGGTATTCCTTGGGCGACATGGTCTCCAGCACATCGAGCTGCGCCGTCATCATGCGCATCAGCCGGTGCACGCGCCCCATCAAGGTGACGATGCGGTGGGTGTCCTGCTTCTCCAAATAGTCGAGGACGTCGGCCAGCGTGTAGGCGATGAGCTTCATCCACAGCTCCTCGACCTGGTGCACGATCTGGAACTGCAGCTCGTCGGCATTGACCATCTCGGCCAGCGGCTTCTGGCATTGCAGAAGCTTGTCGCATTGCAGATAGACGCCATAATCGCGCATCTCGGGCGCCTCGATGCGGGCGTGGTATTCGGACTTCAGCATGGCTCTTCTCCCCTGCCCGGCTTGCGGCGCGGGGCAATCGTTGGATCCTGAGACCAGGATAGGCCTTTTCGCTTGAACATTGTTCCTTTCTGTTATCCAAATAGCATAGATTGAAGGACGAATACCTCCATTTTGGCAATATTTGGAGAACGATTTATGCTGGATACCCTCGACCGCAAGATCGTCGCCGCGCTTGAGCGCGACGCGCGCCTCTCCTTCGGCGAGCTGGCCGAGGAGGTCGGCCTCAGCAAGACGCCGTGCTGGAAGCGGGTCAAGGCGCTGGAGGAAGCGGGCGTCATCCGCGGCTATTCCACCCGCGTCGATCCGGCGAGCATCGGCTTCGGCATCGAGGCCTTCATCCAGGTGTCGATCGACTTCGAGGTCTCGGACGCCTTCGAGGCGGCTGTGCAGAGGCACCCGCTGATCCGCCGCTGCTATGCCACCACCGGCGAGGCCGACTATCTCCTGCAGATCGTGACGGTCGACATGATGGCGCTCGACCGCATGCTGCGCGAGGAGTTGAGCCGGCTGCCCGGCGTGCGGCGCACCATCACCTCGATGGCGATGCGCGAGATCAAGGGTGATATCTCATTCGCCAATGCGGCCGCGCATGCGCTGAGGAGATAAGCTGCGCGGCCCGCCAGGGGGAGATCGGCTGCCTCGGCGTCCCTCTCTTCCCGCCCCGCCAGCGATTTGGCGAAGGCCCGCGTGAGGTCCGCCCTCCGGACCGAGCCGTGGACGCCGGGTGCGGCGTCGAGCCCTGACTTTTTTTGGGAGGGTTGAAGCGCGGGCGTTGAACCGGTCTATGTAGGAGCGGGGATATGCGGGTGGTGGATGTGATCTCAATCAGAATCTGTGCGGAGCCTGCCGGGCGGGCGGCGGCGGGACGCTTACGGTTTTTCGCACCAATGGCCATTGCCAATGCCATGCTCCGTTGTTCCTCCAGGAACATTCTGGCCGCGGCGCTGCTTGCATCGGCCATGCTGCTGCCGACGGCGCTTCGTGCGGCGTCTGTCCTGCCGGAGCCGCGCGACGGATTGCACCGGCCGATGGATCCGGTCGCCCAGTTGCAGGAAGCCAAACGCGCCCTTCTGGCGCAGGCCACCGGCGGCAATGGCAATGGCGGCAGTGGTGGTGCGCCGGGCGGCAACGGTGGCAACGGTGGCAATGGCGGCGACGCTGGCGGCAATGGCGGCAGCGCTGGCGGCAATGGCGGCAATGGCGGCGGCGCTGGCGGCAATGGCGGCGACGCCGGCGGCAATGGTGGGAACGGCGGCAACGGTGGCAACGGCGGCTCCGCTGGAAACGGCGGCGGTGGCAATGGCGGCAACGGCGGCTCCGCTGGAAATGGCGGAGACGGCGGCGGGAACGGTGGTTCCGGCGGCAACGGTGGTTCCGGCGGGAACGGCGGCTCCGGCGGAAACGGCGGCTCCGGTGGAAACGGCGGCTCCGGCGGAAACGGCGGCTCCGGCGGAAACGGCGGCTCCGGTGGAAACGGTGGTTCCGGCGGAAACGGCGGCTCGGGCGGCAACGGCAGCTCGGGCGGTAACGGCAGCTCGGGTGGCAACGGCAGCTCGGGTGGCAACGGCAGCTCGGGTGGCAATGGCAGCTCGGACGGCAATGGCAGCTCGGGCGGCAACGGCAGTTCCGGTGGCCATGGCGGCCGCTACGACACGGGCCATTCGGATGGCGGCCCCCGTTCCTGCGCAACCTCCCAGGGATCGTCCTGCTGATGCGCCTTGGCCCTAAGGGGCGTCGCGCTTGAGCGGATTCGGGTGACGCGCTTCCCGGAGCCGGAGGCGAACGTCGGAGCGCGGCAGGTCGCGCTCCGAACCGCTACTGACCGGTGCGGTAGGCGAAATCGTCGATCGCGGCCTGCCAGTAGTGCTTCGTCCGGATCTCAAGCCGCGTGATGCGCCTGTAATCGGCCGCGAAGTAGACCTGCCCGTTCGCCGACAACACAAGCTGATCCTCATATGCGGGCTGGTCGCCCCGCCAGGCCTTGAGAATCAGCGTCTCGCCCTCCGCGTCGTCCCAGCCCGCGCCGAAATAGGCGCCGGTGAAATCGAACGGCTTGTCGCTGAACACCTGCGCCGGGTGGCCAGAGCTGTTGTAGGCGATGAATTCGCCCGACATGGTGGTGTTGATGTAGCCCGGGCCAGCGGTGAAGCTCTGGTGCATGGCAACGAGATTATACCAGTTGAGCCCGCCATAGCCGGACGGAATTTCGAACACGCCGGGCGACGTCATCAGGTCGTCGAAGCCGACGACGTGCTGGTTGGGCAGCGGCTCCTCGGCGGGTCCGCCCTTGCCCGACAACGCGGAGAGCTCGACCGGTGCGGAGCCGACGACAATTTTGCGCCGCTGCGTCACGCCGTCAGCCGAAAAATCGACCAGCCATTCGCCTGATGTCGCGGGTGCGCTGAAGCGGCCATCCGGGCCAACCTTGGCGGCGGCGGTCACTCCGTCCGGCCCCGTCAAGGAAACGCGCGACCCGGCGGTGACTGTGCCGCTGATCGTCAGATCCGCCGCCAGCCCGACCGGGTGCGTCGTGCGCAAGGCGATCATGTCGCCCGGCGATCCGGGCGATACGACATAGTCGCTTTCCTGCGAGGCGTTGCCGGTGGTGACGGAAAAACCTGGCGGCGGCACGACCCGGAAAGCATAATGTCCGGGATCGACGACTTCGAGATCGCGCTGGATGACCGACATCCGGAAATTGGCGAAGCCGTCGACATTGGTCAATCGCATGATGGTGCTGCCGTTCGGCTTGCCGAGCTCGACGGCCACGCGCGACATCGGCCGGTCGCCGAGATCGTAGACACCGTTCCTGTTGAGGTCGCGGAACACGAGCAGCGACGTGTTCATCTGGCCACCTTCGAAGGAACCCCATGCGCGCTTGGGATAATAGTCACTCGCATCGCCGGCACGCGCCGCGCCGCAGACTAGGCCGATGGCCCCTGCGGTGACGAGGGCGCCCGAAAACAACAAACAACGCTTCACGAAATTTCCTCTCTGGCAGTCCCTGTCGGTCCGATCCCCTGGAGCCGCGCGATGACCTTGTCGACGGCATCCGCATCGAAATAGGCAAGATAGAGCAACGCCATGGTGGCGCTGAACGTGTAGACCGGCAGCGTCAGATAGATGATGGCGTGAAAGGCCAGGCCCGGCAGCAGCAGGTAGCGCCTCGTTGCCCGAAACGGCAGCCCGAAGGCAAGGCAATATTCGAGCGCGACCACAGCGATGGATACGATCGTGGCGAGCCAGGCAAGGCCGGCTGGATGGTCCGAGCCCTCATAGTACCAGAGGAATATCGCCTCGATCCGCGCGCCGCTCAAAAAGGCGTAGCTCGTCTTGTCCAAGGCGGCGAAGAAATAGAGCACCGAGAGCTGTACCACGATCAGCCGCAGCCCCCACAGATTGCCGCGCTCCGCCGGCGGCGGCAGGCCCATGCGCTCGGCGCGCATCACCGCCAGGTAGCGGTCCAGCGAATAGGAGCGGCCGCAAGGGGTAAGTGCGATCAGCAGTGCTGCGACGGCAAGCAGATAGGTATGGTGGTGGGTCCAGGGCTCGCGCCCGAGTTGGAAGCCGAAATAGTAGTACATCGCCAGCCCGACCGCGCCCGTCCAGACGGCGGCGACGCGGCTGTGATAGCCGACGAAAAGCAGCGCCGTGGCGACGAAGAAGTTGGCGGCGAGGAACAGGCCCATCGGCGATTGGTCCATATAGAGCAGCAACTCGCCCGCCCAGCGCGACCAGAACAGCATCGCCAGGCCGACGCGGATCAACGCGGAGGAACGCGACGAGCCCTCGGTGTCGACCGCCCAGCCGACGAAGCGCGCGGCGATAGCGTGCATCAGCCGCCAGCCCGGCCGGTCATCGGCGGCGTCAGTCGGCGCAGGCATTTTCGGCATCGGTATGGATGGTCTGCCAGCCGCTGCGCGTGGCCTGGCGGGCACGGACACGGATGTCGGCGCCCTGCCCGGCGGCCGCACAGAGCCGCTTGATGACGGAGGCCAGTTCGTCGCGGCTTTCGATCCGCTTCAGCCGGCCGTTGCGAGGAGCGCCGAGCATCTCGAAGCGGTCGAGCGGGACAAGCGCGCCGTCGGGCCGGCGGATCTCGAAGGACACGTCGATGACGCCAAGCCCAATCGCACTGAACATGGTCCAGGAGCGCAACCATGCCGTCTGCACTCCTAAGACCTGCTCGGCGGCCGGACCGGCGATCATGAACGCGGCGATCGCCATGAATGCGAGCAACCGCAAGCGGCCCGCCGACACCCGCCCGACAGGCTCCGCACCGCTTCTTATTGAGACGACATCCGCCACCCGCGTACCCCCGTCGCGACTATAGACTGGCTCAACGCCCGTGTTTCAAGCCATCCCAGAAAAAGTCAGGGCCACGATGGCTTGGCGCTCCGGAAAGCGCACCGCCTTCCCGCCTGGGGGGTTGTGGCGCTCGACCGCATGCGGCGCGAGGGGCTCAGCCGGTCGCCCGGCGTGCGCCGGACGATGCCGCGGGGCACGCGCGGCGGTAGGCGGCACCTCGCCCGGCGGTCACCGCATGACGAGGTCCCGCCCCAGCCGCTTCGGCGGCTCGGCCCGCAGCACCACATTCGTCGTCACCGCGCCGTAGCGGCCGATGCCGTCGACGATTGCCTCGAGATCGGGCGGCGACGGGACGACGACCTTGACCAGGAAGCAGTCCTCGCCGGTCACCCGCAGCACCTCGATCACCTGAGGCATCTGCGCGAATTTCTTCAGGCAGGCTTGGATGTGCTCATGCGTGGTGCGCAAGCGGATGACGGCCATGGTGCCGAGCCCAAGGGCCGCCGGATCGATCACCGCCCGATAGCCGACGACGATGCCGCGCTCCTCCAGCCGCTTCACCCGCTCGGAGGTGGCGGGCTGGGACAGGCCGACGCGGCGGCCAAGCTCGGAAATGCCGATGCGGCCATCCTCCTGCAGGATCTCCACGATCACCATGTCGGTGGGGTCGAGCCTCGGTCTTGTCTCGCCGTTCGCCATGCCTGCCTTCAATCCATCGGAATCCATGCTCGTTTTCCGATGATCTCTCATTCCGCCGGACGGCGGAAGACCTAGAATTGGCGGCATCGCATCGGCAGGAAAGGCAATCCATGAGCGAATTCATCATCGTGCCCGGCATCGGCGGCTCGGGCGAGGCGCATTGGCAGACACGCTGGCAGCAGGCGAACCCGGCCATGCGCCGCTTCAGCCCGGCAGACTGGCACCGGCCCGACCTCGACGACTGGATCGCCGCCCTCGACCTGGCAATAGCGGCGGCGAGCGCCCGCCCGTCCTCATTGCCCACAGCCTCGGCTGCCTGCTCGTCGCACATTGGCAGCTTGCATCGCGCCGCGCCTGCGCCGGCGCCCTCCTGGTCGCCGTTCCCGATCCTGCGAGCGAGGCCTTTCCGGCCTCAGTGCAAAGCTTTGCCGGCGCGCCGGCAGGAAGGCTTCGCTTCCCCTCGCTCATCGTCGCCAGCACCGACGATCCCTACGGCTCGCTGGAGCATGCCAGGACAAAGGCCGCGCAGTGGGGAAGCGGCCTGCAGGTGGCAGGAGCGCTCGGCCACATCAATGGCGAGAGTGGGCTGGGCGACTGGCCCGAGGGAATGGAATTGCTATCGGGATTCGCGAGAGAGGCAGTTGCGCCGCTGGATGCAGGCAATGGCTGATCGGGGCGATGCTAGTCAGGCGGGATCTTCGAATTACGGGGCTGCGAGTCCTGCTCGGCAGGCTCCTCGACCTCCTTCTCGGCATCGGCCTTGCGCTTGGGGCAATCCTCGTAGTCGTGGTCGCGACCACCGCAGTAGGAGCAGCATTTTGCCGGGGTGTCGGGGCGAAGCATCGGAGCCATTCCCAAGAATGCACAAAAACCTTTCCGGTTGCAGCAATTCGTGAAGCTGCCGCCGGTTCAGCCCATGCCCCGATATGTCTCCAGACGGAAAGCCGTCTTCAAAGGAGCTCGCCGCTCGCGCGGCGGGCTCCCAGTTAATCACCCGTCACGCATGCGCGTGCGGATGATGGACGTCCCAGACCGCCCAGGCCGATGCGGCAACAACCAGTATGCCAAGGATAACATGGGTCGCCATCGCGTTGGCGTTTGCCATGAAGCCCAGCAGCCAGGGTGAGACGATCAGCCAAAGGCCGAGGACGAGATTGACCCATTCCTCCCATTCGGCGAACACCGAAAGCGTCGCCAAAGCCAGCGCACCGAGCGCAACGCCAACGATCCAGGCGTTCCACGCGGGCATCGTTTCAGCGGCGAACCCGATGATCCAGGGGGAGATGAACAGGCAGATCGCAAGGACCAGATTGATCCAATCCTGGCCCCTCTTTCCTTCCATCATCATTGCCATAGACAACCTCCATGAAGATGAAGCTTGACCAAAGCACTACGTTTCGCGTGCAAGGCACGCTTAGTCATTGATATAATTACGCTTCAACCGGCCTTCAAGGATCGGGTCCTGCAACCAGCGGCGGCAGGGCCCGGCGACGTCCACGCCGTCGGGCTGCCGGCAGCCGCTCTCGTCATCCCGACGCACGGCACCAGAGACTTCGCAATTTTGAGGAACTCCCGGAACGTCGACGCGTTTGCCGGTGGCGGCTTGGCAAATAGTCGGAATTTGCATTGGCAAACAAAGTTGCTATATTAGCTGACTAAACGATTCGTGGTGTCGCAAAGCCGATGGCCAAGAAGAAACCGAGACCCATGCTTTCCGCGATCTCGCCCGCCTCCGCGGCCGAGGCTTACGAGGCGACCTATTTCGCCCGCAAATGCGGTCTGACCCGCGACGAGGCGCTCAGGATCATGCGCGAGGCCCAGGCCGGCGCAAAGACGCCCGCCGAGGGCAAGCCGAAGGGTTAGTCACGACCTCTCTTCCCCGCGACGCAAGGACGGTCCAGCCATCGCGGGTGCGGATGCGTCCCCCAGGCCCCCTGATTTCGAAGAACACTTTCTTGCCGCCCCGTTCGTGACGCCCGACCTCGGCGGCATATCAAAGTTAAATGCGGTCGCCGGCGGGAGGTGGTAGCCGATCCGATGAAGGGACTTTCGGAAGGAGTCCGATGGACGTTCGAAATCCGACCGGCGGCCTTGCCGCGCTGAACTGCCACCCGGGCAGGACGCAAACAACCGGCGAAACTTTCGTTCATCGAAATCCCGTTCTCCGCGGAGCAACTCATGAAATCGGTTCGGACAAACAATCCTCTTGTGGTCCTGAGCGTCGCCGCCGTCACGATCGCGCCCTTTGCGGGGCTGCTGTGGCGAACGAGGGAGTGGTTCGGCTGGTGATCGGCCATGAGCAGGTTCCTGCCTGTGACCATCAGGTTCGCCAATGGCGGCTCGATGGTGGTTTCATCCATAGCCGATGCGAAAAAGGCATTGGGAGGATCCTGGAAGGATAAGGACGCCCCGGCCTATGTCGCGGCGGTCCGTCTGGTCGACGATGCGCTCGAAGGCATCTGCCGGCCTGCGGTCGCCTTCGCGGCGTTCAAGAAAGCCGCCACCGAACAAGGGCTGCTGAAGCCGGTCGCCCCGAGCGCCGCGCTTGCCATGCTGGACCAATTGTGGTCGCCGGGCAGAAAGCCCGATTGACCACGCCATGGTCTGGAACGTCCGGGAGCGGTCGCACGGTCCCGGACGCATGACGCTTATCTCGGCTCCCGGTTCATGCTGAGATAGGTGGGGTCGAACTCGGCCATCTCCACCAGCAGATCCCAGTCGAGGATGGTCACGGTATAGTTTGACCAACTGACCAGACCGATGTTGCGTAGCGTGCCGATGACCCTGTTCATATGGACGACCGACAGCCCGAGCACGTCGGCCAGTTCCGCTTGCGACATGGGGAGCCGAAAACTCATCCCGGCGGTGCGCTTGACGACCTGGAGGCGGACGAACAGCTCGCAAATGAGATGGGCGAGATGCGATGTCTTGGAACGCCGGCCCATGGCCACGATCCACTCCCTGTGGATAGCGCCATCGACAAGCGTGTCCAGCCACAAAAGCCGTGTGAGATGCGGCGCCTGTTCGGTGATGGCGCGCAACTTGCCGTGTTCGGCGGCGGCCACGCGGCATGGCGACAGCGCGATGATGCCATGGTCCATCGTCTTCAGGAGGAAGGCGTGAAGGTCGACGAAATCGCCGGGAACCTGCAAGGACGTGAACTGCCGGCCGCCATCCTCCAGCACCTTGTAACGCGCGGCGATGCCGTCGAGGATCAGGGTGCTATGGGTCGGCCTCGACCCTTCCGCGACGATGTCCTCGCCCGTGGCGACCTGTCTTTCAGTCGAGATGGCACCCGCCAGCAATTTCTCTTCCGCCTCCGAGAGGAGGTCGTGCTGGCCAAGGTTCAGATAGAGGGATTCGAGCATTCGGTTCCGATCCTGTGTTGCAAGAGCAAACGCCGGAGCGAGCGGGGGGTTGCAGCGCAACCGGCGAAGCGCCTGCTCATTCTCCAATGGAACCAGACGTGCCTCGTTCAGTTCTCTTGATGTGCGGACCTGGCATGCGCGGCCGAGCGGCGTGACAACGTCGCTTGGCCGGCGAGCCCGGTGGGCATGATCGTTCCAGCGGAGGCACCAATGTCCCTGAACAAGCTTCATCCCGACCATGTCGACGAAACGCGCATGCATGCCTACTCGACCTTCCTCCCTGCGCTGCTCAACGCGCTGACGCAGCGGCTGGCGCGCTGCCAGGGCGCGAAGGAGCTGGGCGAGGTGGAAAAGTCGCTCATCCGCCTCGTCGAGGACGCCGACATCGCCGCCCCGCATGCCGAGGCGATGAAGGAGTTCGCGATCGAACTCGTGGTCTCCACGCTGAAGAATGCCCGCGAGCACCCGGACGCCAAAAGCGATCTCGAGGAGATGGCCGAGCGCCGAACGCAGGGCCGCTCCGAAAATCCGGACACGCTGGAAGAGCAGTTGGAAACCGGCCTGGAGGATAGTTTTCCGGCCAGCGATCCGCCAGCCGTGGTCTCGACCTCCATTTCCGGCGGCGCCAAGGAGATTGTCGGCACCGACGAGGTGCTGCGGCGGAAGAAGGAGGCCGAGCGCCGCAAACAGGAAAAGGCCGAGGCCAGCTAGCGAAGGAGCCCGCCATGAACCGGCCAAGCCACAAGATTCCACACCGCCCCGGCGCCGGCCGCGTCCCCGAGGCAACCGGCGACCGCTTGCCGACCAAGGGCGGCGACGATCGGCTGGTGCGGTTCCTGGCCGAAAACACCGACCTTTCGCCGATGCAGGCCCGGGAACTCATCCGCGAGCATGGCCATGACCGGGAGCAGCTTCTGAAAATCGCGCGCACGATGAAGGCGGAGAGCTGACCGCGCGCAGGGAGAGATCGGCCGGCAACGCAGTCCTGTCCTTCTCCCCTTGTGGGAGAAGGTGGATCGGCGCGCAGCGCCGAGACGGATGAGGGGTTCTGGAAGAAACCCAGGCGTTCAAAGATAAAGGATTTTCAGGCGCTTACGCCTCCGACTTCGCGCTCCGTCCAACACCCCTCATCCGACCGAGCTGCGCTCGGCCACCTTCTCCCACAGGGGGAGAAGGGGAAGGCGCCCCACTAAAGCGGCATCTCCGAGGTCTGCTTGATCGTCTGGCTGGGCACCTCGGTCTTGACGTTCTGCACGCCCTTGATGCGGCTGAGGTGCTCCGACTGGAAGCGGCGGTATTCGTCGATGCCGGCGGCCACCACGCGCACCATGGCGTCGCAGTCACCGAGCATCAGGTAGCACTCCATCACCTCGGGAAATTTGGCCACCTCGGCGGCGAAATGCTCGATCGTGTCCTCGTCCTGCTGCTTCAGCCAGATGCGGGTGAAGAAGGTGCGGCCGCGGCCGACCTTGGCCGGGTTGAGCACCGCGACATAGCGGTCGATGACGCCAGCCTCCTCCAGGAGCTTCACCCGCCTGAGACATGGCGACGGCGACAGGCCGACTTCCCGCGCCAGATCGTTGTTGGCCATGCGCCCGTCGCGCTGCAGGGCGCGCAGGATGCGCTTGTCGATCTCATCCAGCTTCATGGCTCACGATTCCATCTTTCTTTCTGATTTCGATATCCAATGCCAATTCCTCACAGAAATGGCAAATATTCGCAACCAAATTGCGGCGGGTTTCGCCTATGCTTGGCGGCAGATAGTCATCGAGACCGGATGGTTCGGACGCAGGCGGCCGCAAGGCGCGTCCGCTCTCGTTCGCGCAAGGAAGACCCATGAGCATCTCGCAAGCAAGCTTCACCCTGGACGGGGCGCCAGACCGCCAGCGGTCCGAATTCCGGCGCGGCCTGGCTGCCTCGACGCCAGTGCTGCTCGGCCTCATCCCCTATGCGCTGGTGCTCGGCGCGCAGGCCGCGCAGAAGGGCCTCAGCGTCGTAGAGGTTCCGCTGATGACCGGCATGAACTTTGCCGGCGGCTCCGAGTTCGCGGCGATCCAGCTCTGGACCTCGCCGCCGCATATCCTCTTGATCGCCGCCATCACCTTGCTGGTCAACAGCCGCCATTTCCTGATGGGCGCGGCGCTTGCCCCGTTCCTCAGCCACCTGCCGCGGCGCAAGGTATTTCCGGCGTTGTTCGTGATGTGCGACGAGAGCTGGGCGCTGGGGCTGGCGGATGCAAGGCAGCGCGCCGCGGCCGGCCTGAACCCGGCGTTCAGCCTGCCCTATTATTCCGGCGCCGCCCTGCCCGTCTACTTCGCCTGGGTGGTCTTCACCACTGCCGGCGGGGCGCTCGGCCCGGTGCTCGGCAATGTCGAGAATTACGGCTTCGCGATGGCCTTCCCGGCCGTGTTCCTGGTGCTGATGCGCGGCATGTGGACGGGTCTTGCCGCGGCGCGGCCGTGGCTGGTCAGCCTGGTGGTGGCGGCGCTCACCTATCTCCTGGTTCCCGGCGCCTGGTATGTGGCGGCCGGCGCGCTCTCCGGGCTGGTCTCGGCCTGGATGTTTTCGGGAGACGAGGCATGATCGATCCGGCCAACCTCGTCGCCATCGTGCTGATGGCCAGCGTCACCTATCTGACCAGGATCGGCGGCTATGTCGTGCTGCGCAACCGGACGCTCAGCCGCCGCGCCACCGCGGTGATGGAGGCAGCGCCGGGCTGCGTGCTGATCTCGGTCATCGCGCCGGACTTCGTCTCCAGGAATCCCGCCGACCTTGCCGCGCTTGCCATCACGGTGCTCGCGGCGACCAGGCTGTCGATGCTGCCGACAGTGGTGATCGGCGTGGCCTCGGCCGGAGTGCTGCGGTGGGTGATGGGGTGAGATGGAGCAGCCACTGAAGCTGCTAATCTCCCCCAAGTGGGGGAGATGGCCGGCAGGCCAGAGGGGGGCGCGAAGGAACGCCGGCCTCTCCCTTAGCCATAAACTGCAAACTGCTTTAGGTGTAATTCCAATCAACTGACAAGCTGTCGGGACAGCGCCCCCCTCTGCCCTGCCGGGCATCTCCCCCACAAGGGGGGAGATCGCGGCTTCAGCGTTGCGGCTCAGTCGTCACCGCCTTCTCCACCGCCCTCGCCGCCACCATCACCACCGCCGTCGCCGCCGCCACTGCCGCCGTCACCACCATCGCCGCCGCTTCTTGCGCCATCATGGCCGCCGCTGTCGCCATCATGATGATCGCCCTCGTGATCGTCACCCTCGTCATCGCCCTGGTCGCCCTCATGCGAGCCGCCGTCGACGCTGTCGCCCTTGTGATCGCCTTCCTCATTTTCGGCCACGTCGTGGTCGCGCTCATCGCCTGCGCTGGCGCCCTGGTCGTCATCGTTGGGCAGCGTCGCCGTCACCGGGCCGCCATGGTCCGTGAACTCGCCCGCAAAGCACTGCTGCGTTGCGAGAATGCCGAACAGGCTGACCGAAGCCGCCAGCAGCAGAGGAACAGTCTTCATCGTCGTCTCCCATCCGGCACGCGGGCCGCCATTGTCGATGGCGGATCATTGTCCGGCCGGATTACGGCGCGCTTAAATGAGTAGAAGCAATTTTAGCAGTTGCTTATTTTGTTCGACGATGCCGTCGGCGCCACGCCAATCGGTTTCATGGCCGGCACCATGCCCATCTTCTCACCAGCCGAACAGCTGGCCGCCGCTGCGGTAAAGCACATAGCCGGCGACGACAAAGATCAGCGCGGCGAAGATGCGGTTGAGGGTGTCCTTCCGGCCGGCCAATCTCGTGGCGAGCGTCATGCCCAGCAGGCCGCCAACAATGCCGCCGCCAATGAACTCGGCCACGACGGTCCAATCGACCATTCCGGACAGCGCGTAGTTTGTCGCTGTGGCGAGACCGAAAGTGCCGACGGCCAGAAGCGAGGACCCGACGGCGTTGATGGTCGGCATGCGTGTGGCGAGGATCAGCCCCGGCACGATGAGGAAGCCGCCGCCTATGCCGAAGAAGCCCGAGGCCGCGCCGGCAACCACCGCAACGCCCGCAGTCGCCACGCACATGCGCCGGCTTACCCTGCCGATGCCCGAGGTCTGATCTTTGCGCGGCCTGAGCATCAAGGCGCCGATCACCGTCATCAGCACCCCGAACAGGAAGAGCAGGCGCTGGCCATCGATGGTCTTGCCCAGCGTCGAACCGGCCAGCGCGCCAGCCGCGCCGACAAGGGCGAAGACGATGGCGCAGCGCCACCAGACATGGCCCTTGCGCGCATGGCCGAGCAGGTTGGCATAGGCGTTGACGGAGACCGCCAGCGCGCCGGTGCCGATGGCGACGTGCGGACTGGAAACGCCGACGACATAGAGCAGCAGCGGCGTCGCCAGGATCGAGCCGCCACCGCCGATCAGGCCAAGCGTGAAGCCGACGAGGCTGCCGGAGCCGATGGCTTCGAGGATGGGACCGGTCATGACGGCCTGCCCGCCGGCGATGGCCTCTCGCGAGCGGCGACGAGGCGATCATGGACAGTCATGCCGACGATCATGGCCGCGACGAACAGAAAAGAAGGCGCGAGGCCGAGCGCGAGGCTCGCCAGCGCCGGACCGGGACAGAAACCGGCCATGCCCCAGCCGATGCCGAACAGGGCCGAGCCTAGGATCAGGCGCCGGTCGATCCCGATATCCGGCGGCAGATGGAAAGCCTTGTCGAGAACCGGCCGTCTCATCCGCCGCGACAGCCACGTGCCCAGCATCGCCACGGCTACGGCGCCGGCGAGCACGAAGGCGAGGCTCGGATCCCAGTCGCCCGCGACATCGAGGAAGCCCTTTACGCGGGCGGGATCGAGCATGCCGGAAAGCGACAGGCCGAAACCGAACATCGCGCCCGAGACGAGGGCGGCAAGAAAACGCAATGTCTGGAGATTCACAGTCCGACGATCCTCATCAGGGCAACGGTCGCCACCCCGGCCGACAGGAAGGTCAGCACCGCAACGAAGGAGCGTGGCGACAGGCGGGCGAGACCGGCAACCCCGTGGCCGCTGGTGCAGCCCGACCCCATGCGCGAGCCGAACCCGACCAGCAGGCCGGCGGCGGCGATCATCGGCAGCGAGGCGGTGATCGTCACCGCCGGCCAGTGGCCGAAAGCGGCCAGGAACAGCAGCGGGCCGATCAGCAGGCCGATGACAAAGGCGGCGTTCGTCGAGATGCGCGCCAGCAGCAGCCGGCCGACAATGCCGCTGACGCCGGCGATGCGGCCGTTGAGAAGCAGCAGCACGCTGGCCGAAAGGCCGATGAGCATGCCACCGAGAAGTGAGGGCCAGTAGGGCATCATGGCGTCGGCGCCTGCGCGCAGAAGATGGTGTAGAGCGCTTCGACGAGGCGTGCGGCCTTCGCTTCCGTCAGGCGATAGAAAATCTGCTTGGCCTCGCGCCGCGTCTCGACGATGCCGGCGTCGCGCAGCACGGTGAGCTGCTGCGACAGCGACGGCTGGTGGATGCCGAGTTCCTCTTCGAGCTGGCCGACGGAATATTCGCCTTCGACCAGCGTGCAGACGATCATCAGCCGGGCCGGATGCGACAGGGTCCGCAGCAGGCCGGCCACCTCCCCTGCCTTGCCTTCCATCTCGGCACGAGTCATCGCGATTGCGGATAGTGTCGTCATGATCAACCCCATGCCGCGCCGGCGAGCGCATCGAGCGGGAATTTCAGGTAGCGCAGGCCATTGTCTTCCGGCTCCGGCAGGCGCCCGCCGCGCACATTCACCTGCAGCGCATGCAGGATCAGCTTGGGCATCGGCAGCGTACGGTCGCGCGCCTGGCGAAGCGCGACGAAGGCCGCCTCGTCAACCCCGGCGATGTGCGGATTCGATCGCTTCTGCTCGGCCACCGTGCTTTCCCAGCGCGGCTCGCGGCCGTCCGGCTGGTAGTCATGACCGGTGAACAGGCGGGTCTCATCGGGAAGCGCCAGGATCCGCTGGATCGATCCCCACAGCACCTTCGCGCTGCCGCCGGGAAAATCCGCCCGCGCCGTGCCGCTGTCGGGCATGAACAGCGTATCGTGCACGAAGGCCGCGTCACCGACCACATAAGTTGCTGAGGCCAGCGTATGGCCCGGCGAGAACAGCACGTGGGCGTCGATCGAGCCGACGTTGAAGCGATCCCCATCGGCAAAAAGCCGGTCCCATTGCGAGCCGTCCGCCGGCAGCGTCGGCCAGTTGTAGATGCCCTTCCAGAGACGTTGGACGTCGACGACGCGAGCGCCGATCGCGGTCCGCGCGCCTGTCTTGCCCTTCAGATAGGATGCCGCCGAGAAATGATCGGCGTGGGGATGGGTATCGAGGATCCATTCGACCGTCAGGCCGTTGTCCGCGACATAGGCAAGGATGGCATCGGCATTGCCGGTGCCCGTCGCGCCGGACTTCTCGTCGAAGTCGAGAACAGGATCGACGATGGCGCACCGCCTGGTCGCCGGGTCGGACACGACATACTGGATGCTCGAACTGCGGGGATCGAACAGGCCCCAGACAGTCGGCCGCGCAACGGGCGGATGCTTGGCGAGCCAGGCCTCGGCGCCGGCGAGGTTGAAACCGTGCGCCTCGCCGAAGGCGGGCACGTCCCGTGCGCTCATGCGTCCGTCCAGCACTTCGCCGATGGCATGAAGCGTCAGAGCGCGGGTGCCGCTCTTGCAATGGGCGAGCACAGCCCCCTCGGCCGCGGCGATCGCCGCCTGGAAAGCGCGCACATCCGCGATCGTGATAGTCGCTCCGGTGACGGGGATATGGACATAGGCGAGGCCGGCCTCGCCGGCCGCCGCCTGCTCAGCAGCTGAAGCCGGCTGGCCGATCTCCTCACCGTCCGTCCTGTTGTTGATGATGGCGGCATAGCCCAGCCCTGAAAACGTCGCAAAGGCCCCCAGTGGAGGCTGCCCCACGACCGCGAGCTTGTCGGTGATCCTGACGGGCTGCATGGCTCAATTTCCCTTTGTGGCGTCGTCAATATACAATTGCATATAATGTATAATGTTTGGAAGTCAACAACGAGGGCTGCGACTGGATGCAGCAGGAGCGCCTGCGCGTTCCAGATGCCGGTGAAAAGCCGGTTCGGGTCTGCCGCCTCTACGGCCAAGCCGTCTCAGCGGTCACGCATGTCAGGACCGCCCACGGCAGATCGGCCTCAGCGGCCGTAAAGCCCGATTTCGTCCGGGCCGATGGTTTTCGACGCGTCCTTGACGTCGTCGCCCGCCTGCTTCTTCAGCGCGGCGTCCAGCCTGTCGCTGTCACTGCCGTTCGGATCGATGATCGCATTGACGAGCGTATCGAGCGAAACGCCGAGTTGATCCAACCCCAGCTTCTTTTCGATCGCGATGATCTCGGAGGCGGATCTCTGTTTCAGCGCCTCGACCGCGTTCTTGACGGCCGTGCCGTAGGAAAACAGGGACTGGTAGTCGCCCTGGTCGATGGCGAACTCCTTGCCGACGCGCTCCATCAACCGGACCTTCATGGCCGTGACGTTGAGGCTGTTCACGCTGAACATGGACCCCGAGATCTTGGCCTGCGCCTGGATCAGGGGCGAGCCCGCGCCGGAACCGGCTGGGCTGGAGACGCCATTGACGCTCGCGACGAGGCTGTCTTCCGCCGCCGCGGATTGCGGGCGTTGCTGCTGCAGAATCTGCAGGGCGGCGTTGTTCAGCGCGGAGAGTGAGGACATTGCCGGTCTCGCGGGCGAGCCCGTTCGTCATGGAAGGGCGCGCCGGACATTCGAGCCAAGACATCATGCCTTGAGCGGAACAAGTCGGTTCGGCAAAGCGATAACCTGATCCCGATTAAGAATTTCTTAGGCCGATCGGCTCAACCGACCCGCCTCGCCGGCAAGACCGCATCGCCGACCGCCCTGGCGACGATCGCCTCCAGTGGCTCAGGCCGGTGCAGCAGGTAGCCCTGACCGTAGGCGACGCCCATGTCGCTCAATATGTCCAACGCCACCCGCTGCTCGATCTTTTCGGCCACGACGCCGCAGCCGAGGCTCCTGGCGATGCCGGAAATCGCCGAGACGATCTCGCGGTCGAAACGGCTCTCGGCGATGTGCTCGACGAAGGAACCGTCGATCTTGATGGCGTCGACGGGAAAGCGCCTGAGATATTCGAACGAGCTCATGCCGGCGCCGAAATCGTCGAGGCTGACGCGGCAGTGCCGTTCGCGCGCTTTGCGCACGAAGGCCTCGGCGGCATCGAAATTGGTGACGGCCGCGGTCTCGGTGATCTCGAAGCCGATGCCAGCCGGCGGCGCGCCGGTCTCGGCGATGACGGTGTCGACGAACTCCCACAACTGCGGGTCGCTCAGCGTCTGCGCCGACAGGTTGAAGTCGAGCGAGACGGCGCCCGAGCGCATCGCCGCTCCGTGCAGTTCCAGCGCCGCCCTGACGATCCAGCGGTCGAGCCTGGAGGCGATGCCGAAGCGCTCCGCCACGGAGATGAACTCGCCGGGCGGGATCATCTTGCCGTTGCGGGCGGAAAGCCGCGCCAGCACCTCGACCTGGCGGCTGTCGCGCCAGGGCAGGCCGAGCCGGTGGATCTGCTGACCGAACAGTTTCAGCCTGCCGTCTTCCATGGCATCGACCAGGTCGGCGGCGAGCCGCGCCGCATTGAGGCCGCCGGAACCGGAGGCCGTCTCCACCGAGAACACCGCGAAACGGTTGCGCCCGGCAGCCTTGGCCGCGTAGCAGGCATCGTCGGCGCAGGCCAGCGCGTCGGCGACCCTGGTGTCGCGGTCGCTGACAAAGGCGATGCCGATGCTGGCCGCGAGCTTTCGCGTCGTCGCCGCCAGCTCGGCATTGCGCACGGCGGCAAGGACTGCGCCGGCAAGGCGCTCGGCCTCGGCCTGACCGCAGTTCGGCACCAGCAGCGCGAATTCGTCGCCGCCAAGCCGCGCCGCGTGCGCCGAGGACGGCAGGCTGGCGAGGATGCCGGCGGCGATGCTTTTCAGCGCGAGATCGCCGGCGGCATGGCCGGCGAAGTCGTTCAGCGCCTTGAAGTAATCGAGGTCGACATAGAAGACGGCGAGCGGCAGCCGGCGCGGAGTGGCGATATGGTCCGCCAGCAGCCGGTCGAAGGCGGCGCGGTTCCAAAGGCCGGTCAGCGCGTCGTGGTTGGCGGCGTAGGTGAGCTCTTGCGAGCGCTTCTTGTCCTCGGTGATGTCGCGCACGGTGCCGAGAATCTGGCCGGCGCCACCGGCGCAGGCAATGAAGCGCACCAGCGATTCCAGATGGCGGATCTCGCCGTCGCGCCTGATGATGCGGTATTGCGAGGCGGTTACGGCTTCGGAGCCGGGCGGCGGCAGGTGCGCCCGCTCGGTGGCTTCCTTGTCGTCTGGATGCAGAAAGGTGTGCCAGAGATCGGCCGACACTTCGTCGGTATCGGCGACGAGGCCGAAGATCTCCCGGCTGCGGGCATCCCAGAAACTTCTGTTGGTGGCGATGTCATAATGCCAGATGCCGGTGCCGCTGGCGGCGAGCGCCAGGCGGAAGCGCACATTGACCTCATCGAGTGCTGCTTCGGCCTCTTTCTGCCGGGTGATGTCGGTCTGCACGCCCATCAGCCGCAGCGGCCGGCCATCGGCGTCGCGCTCGACGATGCCGCCGCGGTCGAGCACCCATACCCAATGGCCGTCCTTGTGCCTGAGGCGCAGCTCTGTCTCGATCGAGGGAGTAAGGCCGGCGATGTGGCGCTCGCCGCTCTCCAGCGCCCTCTTGCGGTCGTTCGGATGGGTCAGTTCAAGCCAGAGCTCGCTCGACGCGGCAAGCTCGCCATCCTCATAGCCGAGCATGCGCCACCAGGTCGGCGAATAGTAGCAATCGCCGCTCGCGACGTTCCAGTCCCAGACGCCGAGATGGGCGCGTTCCAGCGCCAGCGCCCAGAACTCCCCCTTGCGTGTCTTGTCGTCCGCCATGCCCGGTTTTTGTCCGCCCTGTTGTGAACAGTGTGCACAAAACCAGACAAGAAACCGTTACTGCCGGCTCAGGCCGGGCGCCGCCAGCGATAGGCTTCGTCGACGATGCGCAGCGTTCCGAGATTGTCGGCGGGCCGGTTTTCCAGGATGCGGCCCGCCGCCAGGCCGTCGAGGAAACAGGCGATCGTGTCGCGGTAGGAGGCGGCGTAGTTGGCGGCTAGGTCGAGCGAGACGGTTTCGGATCTCTTGCCCTGGAGCGTCAGGCGGTCGCGGTCGAGCAGGATGCGGCCGTGCTCGCAGAAGATTTCCAGCCAGTCGAACACCTCGCCCGGATAGCCCCGGGCATGGAGATTGCCCTGCAGGATGACGGGTGCGCCGTCGGCCGTCGTCATCGACAGCAGCGCATGGTCGTCGCCGATCACCGCATCGCTCAGCCGGCCGACGGCGGCCGAGCGCAGGCTGAGATCGCCGAACAGAAAGCGCAGCGTGTCGATGTGGTGGATCAGGATCTCCTTGACCAGCATCTGCTTCAGCCCGGCCAGCATCGGCTGGCGCTTCAGCGCCTGAAGCTCGCCCCTGGCATCCGGCACCAGGCCGCTGGTCAGCACGCTCATCTGCGCCTGCAGCGGACGGCCGACGCCGGCTTCGTCCAGCCAGCGGCTTATCAGCCGGTAGTGCGGCCGGAAACGCCAGTTCTCGTGCACCATGAAGGGCACGCGATCGCCGATCTCGTCGACCAGCGCCTCGGCCTCGGCGAAGCTGCGCGCCAACGGCTTCTGGCAGAGGATTGCGAGCCCCGCCGCCGCCGCCAGCCGGACATGGGCGGCATGGAGTTCGCGCGGCGAGGCGATGTCGACGGCGTCGAGGCTCTCGGCCGCAAGCATATCGGCGGCGTCGGCATAGGTTTTCGGGATTGCGTATTGCGCGGCGCGCTCCTCGCGCGCCTCGGCCGATGGATCGGCGATGGCGACGACGGTGGCCCTGCCGGACAGCGCGCGCCAGGCATCGAGGTGGTGGCGCGTCACCCAGCCGGCGCCGATCAGGCCGATGCGGACGCTCATGGCCCTCCCTTCCGGATGCGGGCGACGGCGTAGGGCGCTTGCCTCATCGCGCGCCCCGGCGGCTCACCAGCCTTTCCACCAGCACGGCGGCAATGATGATGGCGCCGATGGCCGAGCCCTGCCAGAACGGCGACACGCCCATCAGATTGAGGCCGTTGCGGATCATCACCATGATGAAGACGCCGATCAGCGTGCCGATGATCGAGCCGCGGCCGCCGAACAGGCTGGCGCCGCCGATAACGACGGCGGCGATGGCGTCGAGCTCGAGCAGATTGCCGGCGAGCGGATCGACCGAGAGGATCTTGCCGGCCAAAAGCAGCGCCGAGACCGCCGACAGCGCGCCTGACACGACATAGGGCAGTATGGCGTAGCCGACGACGTTGAGGCCGGCGGTACGGGCCGCTTCGGCGTTGGAGCCGATCGCATAGATGGTGCGGCCGCCCTTGGTGTAGCCGAGATAGAGGAAGGCGAGCAGATAGAGCACGATGAGCACGAAGACGTTCATCGGGATGAAGGCGACCTTGGTGTAGACGAAGTCGCTCAGCGATTCCGGTATGTCCGAGATCGAGATGCCGCCGGAGAAGATGTAGCAAAGGCTGCGGCCGATCGACATCATGCCGAGCGTGACGACGAAGGCGGCGAGCCCGAAATAGCTGATCAGCACGCCGGAGACGAGGCCAATCAGGCCGCCGGCAACGACCGCCACCAGCGCTCCGGCCGGCACGCCGAGCGCCGGCACGACAAGGCCGAAGATGATGCCGGTGAGCCCCGCCACCGCCCCGACCGACAGATCGATGCCGCCGGTGAGGATGACGAAGGTCATGCCGATGGCGACTATGCCGACCACCACCGACTGGTCGAGCAGGTTGAGCACGTTGATGGTGGTGAGGAAATAGGGCGAAGCCAGCGAAAGCGTCACCGCGATCAGCACGGCGAGCAGCAGCATCCTGATCTCCAGCCGCGCCGTCAGCCATTTCAGCGGCTGGCGCCGCGGCTCGGTTTCACGGACGGTGCCGATCGCTTCATTGGCGGCCATTCCAGGGCGTTCCTTGTCGGTCATGGGCGGATCGGAGGCATCAGTCATGGTCGGCGTAGTGGGCCCGGATGGCGGCCGCGAGCTGGCCGGCGTCGGGTGGCTCGGCGTCGCCGGGCAGCACCAGGCCGGCCGCGCCCATGGCGTGGCCGCGCGACCCCGTGACGTCGACGATCAGCGTCTTCAGGCCGCCGTCGGCCTCGATCACGAAATGCGAAGCGCGCGCGGCAAGGGCTGCCGGGATGCGCGTTTGCCCAAACGTCACGGCGGCGCCGTCGCCGAAGCCGGGCGCGGCGCGCCGGTCGGCGACGGCAACCTTGAGGCAGAACAATCTCTCGTCCTCGACCAGCCCCCAGAAGGCGGCACCACCGCAGGTGGCGGCGAGATCGGCAAGGAAGCGGACATTGCGTTCCATCGAGGTGCGGGGCGCCGCCAGCAGCGTCAGCTTCTCCTCGTCCAGCACCGCGCTCGGCATGTCGGCGATCGACATGCCGTCGCTGATGACGACGACGCGCTCGCAAATGCCGAGCAGCTCGTCGAAGTCGGACGACACGATGAGCACCGCAACGCCGCGGTCGGCGATGGCGCGCAGCATGGCGTAGATCGAGGAGCGCGTGCCGATGTCGACGCCCTTGGTCGGCTCGTCGAGCAGGATGACGCCGGGGTCGAGCATCAGCCAGCGCGCGATGATGATCTTCTGCTGCATGCCACCGGAGAAGTTGAGCATCGAGGCATCGAGCAACCGGTCCGGCGGCAGGCCGAGCATGGCGAGCAGCTCCTTCACTTTCTCGTCGCGGCGGCGATAGGCGAGGCCGAAGCCGCGATGGGCACCGAGATGGGCGAGCAGAAGGTTCTCGCGCACGCTGAGGTCGGGCACGATGCTCTGGCGGCGGCGGTCCTCCGGCACGAAGCCGACACCGGCGCGAATCGAGTGCGCGGGCTTGCCCGGCGCGAACGGCTTGCCGTTGAGGCGCACCGTGCCGCCGTCGCGGCGCCGCAGCCCGAAGATCGCTTCCAGCGTCTCGGAGCGGCCGGCGCCGACCAGGCCGCCGAGGCCGACGATCTCGCCGCGGCCGAGGCTGAAGGAGACATCGCGGACCAATGGCGCGCTTTTCAGATGCTCGACCTCGAGCACGACCGGGCGCTCGACTTCAGCGCCGGTGGCGCGCTGCGTGTAGATCTGGCTGAGCTCGCGGCCAACCATGTGGCGGATCAGCTCGGTCTGGGAGAGCTCGGCCGTTGCGAGATCGGCGGCGACGGTGCGGCCTTCCCGCAAGACCGTCACCTTGTCGGTGACGGCGAACACCTCCTCCAGCCGGTGCGAGACGAAGGCCAGCGCCCTGCCCTCCTCGCGCAATTTCACCATGATGTCGAACAGCCGCTCGACCTCGCCGGGGCTGAGCGATGCCGTCGGCTCGTCGAAGATGATGAGGTCGGATTCCAGCGCCAGCGCCTTGGCGATCTCGACCAGCTGGCGCTGCGCGGCGGAAAGCGCGCGCACGTCGCCGTCGAGCGGCAACTGCGCGCGCTGGCCGAGGCGGGAGAGTATATCCTCGGCTTTCCGGCGCATCTCGCCGAACCTGGGCAGGCCAGGCCTGCCAAGCTCGGGGAGAAAGATGTTCTCGACCACCGACAGGTCGGGAGCGAGGCTGGTCTCCTGCATCACCAGCGAGATGCCGGCGTCGATGGCGTCGCGGGCGCGGCGGATCGAGAACGGCTTGCCCCTGTAGGCGATGTCGCCGGCATCGGCGCGGATCTGGCCGCAGATGACGCGCGACAGCGTCGACTTGCCGGCGCCGTTGGCGCCGAGCAAAGCATGGATCTCGCCGCGCCGCAGCGTGATCGAGGCGCTGCTGAGCGCGGGGGTGCGGCCGAACGTCTTCTCGACGCCGCTCGCCTTGAACAGGGTTTCCTTCGCCGCTGCCTGCATTCACGCCTTCCCGAAAGGGACCGCGCCGGTCGAGCCGGCGCGGCATTGGACTTCGATGCCGATGCTACTCGCCGAAGACGTTCTTCTTGGCTTCGGGAAGCAGCTCCTCGATGTTGGTGCTGGTGGCGATCATCACCGGCACCAGGACCTCCTTCGGCGGCGACTTGCCGGCAAGGTGGTCGGTGAGCGACTTGGCGGCCGTCTCGCCCATTAGCCAGGGCTGCTGCATGCCGGCGGCCGTCAGCTCGCCGCTCTTCAGCAGGTCGACGAATTCGGGAATGCCGTCGAAGGCGCCGACGATGATGTCACCGGCGCGATTGCTGGCCTTGATGGCGCGCAACGCGCCCATGGCCGGCGTGTCGGCCTCGATGAACATCGCCTTCAGGTTCGGGTTGCCGGTCAGCATGTCCTGCGCGAACTTGAAGGATTCGTCGGCCGTGTAGGCCTGCATCTGCTGCAGCGCGATCTCCTTGCCGTAGCCGCCGGCCTCCATCGCCCCGCGGAAGCCGTCGGTGCGCTTTTGGCCGTTGATGCGGGCAAGCGAGATGGTGATCATGCCATAGGGCGCTTCCTTCATGCCCTTGGCCTTGGCGGCGGCCGCGACCGCCTCGCCGACGCCCTTGGCGCCGGCCGTGTTGTCTGAGGCGATGAAGGAGACGTACTCGCCCTCCTTGGTGCCAATGTCGCAGATGACGACCGGGATCTTGGCGTCGGCAGCCAGCTTCAGCACGCTCGGCGCCGTCGAGGAATCGGTCGGCGAGATGACGATGCCGGCGACGCCGCGCGTGATGGCGTCCTGCGCGTTGGTGAGCTGCTTCTGGGCGTTGTTCTGGGCCTCGAGCGCCTGGAAAGTGTAGCCGCCCTCCTTGGCGCCGGCCTCGACGCCCTTGGCCACGGTGCGCCAGAACGGCACGTCGAGCGCCGGCGCCAGATAGACGATCTCCTTCGACTGCGCGAAGACCGGCGAAACATTGACCAGGGCCGCCGCTGCGGCCGCGAGTGCGATGAATGTACGTCTTTTCATTTCGGTTCTCCTCCGTTGATGTTTGCTGCGATGCGCGCCCGAGGTCCGGCCGGCGCGCCCGATTTCCTGTTCTTGCGACGGACCTCCCGTTCTCCTTCCGTAAAACCCTCAGCCGGCAGCGGGAGCGCGCAGCGCTGCGAAATCAGTCTTGTCCAGCCGCGCAAACAGCTCCGCCCGCTCAGACGGCGAAAGCCGGCGCAGCGGCGGCATCAGCCGTTCCCAGCCGGCGTAGCCGGTCATCGCGGCAAGCGCTGCCTTGACGCTCGCCATCAGCGGGAAGCCGCCGAGCAAGCCGCGGATCGCCATGGCCGACGCCGCCGCCTGGCGACCCTTCTCGCCTTCGGGATCGGACCAGACGATCTGCGACAGCGCGCCGGTGACGTTGGTGGTGGCAGAGATGCAGCCGGCGAAGCGTGAGCTCCTCCACTCGGCCAGGCTGCCCTCGGAGCTCGGAAACACGTCGAAGCCGGGAAACTGCACGGCGAGCGAACGCGAGAAAGCGATGTCGCCTGACGAGTCCTTGAGGCCGACGACGATATCGGGATAACGCTCGCGCAGGCGCGCGATCGTCTCGGAGCCGAACGGCACGCCGGTGTTCTGAGGGATGTGGTAGAGGTAGATCCTGAGGCCGAACGGGCCGGCCTTGGCGATCACCTCGCCGACATGGTTGGCAAGGCTCTCAGCATCGATGCCCTTGTAATAGAAAGGCGGCAGGAGCAGCGCTCCGGCAAAAGCGAACTCGCGCGCCGTCCTGGTCAGCGCCACCGCATCGGCCAGCGCCGAGGCGCCGGTGCCGACCATCATGCGATTGAGCGGCAGGCCCGACTGCGCCACCGCGCGCATGGCGGCGATGCGCTCGGCTACAGAGAACGAGGTCGCCTCGCCCGTGGTGCCGAGCAGGTTGATACCGTCGCATCCGCCCTCGCCGAGCAGCCAGCGGCAATGGCCGATCAGGCGCTCGACATCGATCGACAGGTCGGCGTTGAGCGGCGTGGCGGTGGCGGCGATGACGCCTTTCAGGGTTTTCATGCTGCGGATCCGGAGGCTTCGGTTGAGTGGGGCTGGTCGGCCCAGAACAGGCGACGTGGCGTGTCGACCAGCACCTGCCGGCGCAACGTTTCCGTGGGCAGCCAGCCCCAGACGAGGTCGAGGATCGGATTGTCGTCGGGCACCGCCTCGAAACATTCGGTGTGCGGCCAGTCGAGTGCCCAGATCAGCGACGCCGGGGCGCGCCGGACGAGGCGTTCGACGAAAGGCTTGAGCGCTGAGTAACGGCCGGGGGCGACGCGGTAGGGCGCCGACAGCTTGACGATGCAGCGGCCGGCCGCCGCCAGATCGACCAGCTCGGCGAAGGCGCGGCCGTCCGGCCCTTGCGCCAGGTCGGGAAAGCCGAAATGGTCGACGACGACCGGCATGCCGGCACTGGTTACTATGCTGCCGAAGTCCGCAAAATCCTCAATGTTGACCTGCAGCTGGATGTGCCAGCCCAATGCCTTGATCCGCTCGGCGACGGCTTGAAAATCCCTCATCGTCAGGCCTGCCGGATTGCGCGGATTGACCCGCAGGGCGCGCACGCCAAGCCGATGCGCCAAAGCGAACAGGCTCTCCGGCGCATTGGGTGAAATCACCGCCACACCGCGCAGCCTGTCGGGCATTGTCTCCAGCGCTTCGAACAGCGCGCCGTTGTCGAAGCCATAGACGCTCGGATGCACCAGCACCGCCCGATCGATGCCATAGGCGTCCATGACCTGGCGGTAGTCGATGATGGTCACCGGCGACGGCGTGTAGCCGCGGCCGGGATCGAGCCGGAAGCGCGCGGCCGACCCGAAGACATGGGCGTGGGTGTCGCAGCTGCCTTCCGGCAGGCGGTTGACGTTGCGCCGCACCGGCGCCAGCGGCGGCAGGCACTGGCGGGGTCCCGTCCCTGATAGGGGATGCGCCGTGCTCATTGCGCCTCCTCCTTGCCGGTGGTGCCGGCCGCGGTCAGGAAATCGAAGTCGCAGCCCTGGTCGGCCTGCAGCACATGGTCGTGGTAGAGTTGGGCGTAGCCGCGCGGAGGCCGGGAGACTGCTGGGCGAATGTCTGCTCCCCGGCGCGCCAGCTCGGCCTCGTCGACCAGCATGTCGATGCGGCGCGCCGGCACGTCGAGGCGGATCATGTCGCCGTTCCTCACCAAGGCGAGCGGACCGCCGGCCGCGGCCTCCGGTGAAACGTGCAGCACCACCGTGCCGAAGGCGGTGCCGCTCATCCTGGCATCCGACAGGCGCACCATGTCCCTGACGCCGAGCGCGGCGAGCTTCTTCGGGATCGGGATGTAGCCGGCCTCGGGCATGCCGGGCGCGCCCTTCGGGCCGGCATTGCGCAGCACCAGGACATCCTCGGCAGTGACGTCGAGCGCCGGATCGTCGATGCGCTGGGCAAGGTCGGCGACGGATTCGAAGACAACGGCGCGGCCGGTGTGCTGCATCAGCGCCGGCGAGGCGGCGGAATGCTTGATGATCGCGCCGCGCGGGCAGAGATTGCCGGACAGCACCGCCATGGCGCCCTGCCCCGTCACCGGCCGGCCGAGCGGCCGGATGACGTCCTGCGCATGCATCTCCTCGGTCTTCATGACGCGGTCGCCGAGCGTGCCGCCATCGACCATGGGTGCCTCGAGGTCGAGGACACCAGCGAGCTCGGCCAGCAGCCTCGGCACGCCGCCGGCCTGGTGGAAATGCTCCATATAATGTTCGCCCGACGGCTTCAGGTCGACCAGCACCGGCACCTCGCGGCCGATCCGGTCGAACTCGGCGAGATCGACCGGATGCCCGGCCCGGCCGGCGATCGCGGCGAGATGGATGATGCCATTGGTCGAGCCGCCGATCGCCTGCATCGCCACCATGGCGTTGCGGATCGAGGCCGGCGTGACGATGGCGCTGGGCAGCGGCGCGCCGGAGACGGCAAGCGCGGCGGCGACGCGGCCGCTCGCTTCCGCCGAGCGGACCCGCTCGGCGTGGGGTGCGGGAATGGAAGCGGCGAAGGGCAGCGAGAAACCCATCACCTCGGCGATGATCGCCATGGTGCTGGCGGTGCCCATGACCATGCAGGTGCCGACCGAGGGCGCCAGCCTGCCGTTGACGAGATCGATCTCGGCGGCGTCGATGTCGCCGGCGCGGTGGCTCGACCACAGGCGGCGGCAGTCGGTGCAGGCGCCCAATGTCTCGCCCTTGTGATGGCCGACGACCATCGAGCCGACCGGCACCACGACCGCCGGCAGGTCGGCGCTGATCGCGCCCATGATCTGCGCCGGCAGCGTCTTGTCGCAGCCGCCGATGACGACCACCGCATCCATCGGCTGCGCCCGGATCATCTCCTCGGTGTCCATCGCCATCAGATTGCGCAGCACCATCGAGGTCGGGTGGGCGAAGGATTCGTGGATGGAGATAGTCGGGAACACCATCGGCAGTGCGCCGGACAGCATGACGCCGCGCTTGACCGCCTCGATCAGCTGCGGCGCGTTGCCATGGCAGGGATTGTAGTCGCTGGCGGTGTCGACGATGCCAACGATCGGCCGCTCCAGCGCATCATCTGAATAGCCGGCCGCCTTGATGAAGGCCTTGCGCAGGAACAGCGAAAAGGCCGCGTCGCCGTAGCTGGTCACTCCCTTCCTGAGGCCGCGATACGCCAATCGACACCTTTGGGCTGGATTTCACGCTGACCGCGGGCGCCCCGGCGGGGCGACCGTTGATCGGCACCATAGGCAAACGGTTCAGATTGTCAATAATCCTGATTTTGACTCCTGCGAAGGCACTGCAATTTTGGCACATCCAGTTTCTTGACGTATCATATTATCGATTATCTCGACCGCGCGCCGCAGTTGCGGAAAGGCTCTCTCTGCGGCTAGAGTGACCGCAGAGGACGCGGCAAGGACGAAAAAATGCTCCACGTGGCAGACTATGGCGGCAAGGAAGCCGACGTCGTGCGGGCGCTGGAGGAGGACATCATCTTCGGCCGCCTGGCGCCCGGCACGCGGCTGGTCGAGGACGTGCTGCTTGGCCGCTTCCCGGTGTCGCGTCACACCATCCGCCAGGCGCTCTACCAGCTCGAAAAGCTCGGCGTCGTCACCCGCGAGCGCAACAAGGGCGCGATGGTGAGAAGGCTGTCACCCGACGAGGTCAGGCAGATCTACGAGGTGCGCGAGCTGTTGCAGCGGCAGGCGGCGCTGATGATCCCGCTGCCGGCGAGCGACGCGCTGATCGCGGAGCTGATGGAGATCCACCGGATCTATAGCGCCCATGTCGACGCCCACTACCTGCGCGGCATCCACGAGGCCAACGACCGTTTCCACCTGACCATGTTCTCGGCCTGCGGCAACGACTACCTGGTGTCGTCGATCGACCACTACATGCGGCTGAGCCTGCCGGTGCGGGCGAACTCGCTCGCCGACCCGGACAAGCTCGAAGTCTCGCGCCAGCACCACTGGTTCATGATCGAGGCGATGAAGCGCAAGGACAACTGGGTGCTGGCGCAGCTTTGCGTCGACCACCTGCAGCCGAGCAAGGTGTTTTACCTGCAGGAGATCGAGAAGGCGGACGACGGGGTCTAGGCGGCCCTCACCCAACCGCCAGCCGCCGCCTCGCAATCGCCGCATGAAACCGCGCGCCGTGCAGCAGGCCATCGTCGTTGAAGTCGTAGGACGGATTGTGCAGCGGCGCGGAGGCGCCGTTGCCGAGGAAGACGAAACAGCCGGGCACATGGGCGAGGAAGCGGGCGAAGTCCTCCGAGCCGGTCATCGGTTCGGCCGCGATGCCGACGGCGTCGTGGGCCAGTACGCTGCGGGCCGCGACAAAAGCCTCGTCGACGAGCGCAGCATCGTTGACGAGCGGCACGAACTCGCGGGTATAGGTCACCTCGGCCGAGACGTTGTAGGCTTGCGCCGTTCCCTCGGCGATCCTGCGCATCTCGTTTTCGATCGCCGCACTCACTTCGGGGCGAAAACTCCGGCAGTCGCCGAGGATGCGGGCGAGCCCCGGCAGCGCGTTGCGGGTGCCGTCGGTGATCAGCTCGGTGACCGAGACGACGCCGATATCGGCCGGGCTCAGGCGCCGCGAGACGATGGTCTGCAGGTTGACCACCAGCGCGCAGGCGGCGACCAGCGTCTCCTGGCCGGCATGCGGCCGCGCCGCATGGCCGCCGACGCCCTTCAGCACGATCTCGAAATTGTCCTCGGCGGACATGATCGGTCCGACGCGGGTCTCGAAGTGACCGACGGGCAGGCCCGGCATGTTGTGCAGGCCAAAAATCTCCTCGAACGGGAAGCGCTGCATCAGGCCGTCATCCAGCATGGCGAGCGCGCCCCTGCCCCATTCCTCGGCGGGCTGAAAGACGAAGCGCACCGTGCCGTCGAAGCCGCCTTCGGCGGCAAGCAGCTTCGCCGCGCCTAGCAGCATCGAGGTGTGGCCGTCATGGCCGCAGGCATGCATGGTGCCAGGCGTCTGCGAGCGATAGGTTTGCTGACCCTGCTCGGCGATGCGCAGCGCGTCCATGTCGGCGCGGAGCGCGATCGCCCGGTTGCCGCTGCCCCTTGTCAGCGTGCCGACGACGCCGGTGCCGCCGACGCCCTCGGCGACCTCCAGCCCGAACTCACGCAGTTTCTTGACGACGAAGGCGGAAGTACGCTTCTCCTCGAAGCCGAATTCGGGATGGGCGTGGAGATCGCGCCGCCACGCCGCCATCTCGTCATGAAGTGCATCGAGGTCGAGTTTGGCCATCGTCGCCCTTTTTTGTTATGCAACTGGAAAGCTACGGCGAAGTCGCCGAGCGTGACCGTTGTACACTTTTCCTGGAATGGCTTCAGGCAAACTGCATCAGCAGTCTGTTCGGCGCCGCGCCGACAAGCTCGGCATAGCGGCCGGGGTCGGTCGCGCCCTCCGAGTTGATGACGAGCACGCGCGAATGGCTGTCGAGGTCGAGTGCCGACTGCATGTGCTTGTCGGCTGCCGCGCGGATCAGTCCGGCGAGCCCGGCACCGCCGCTCTCACCGGAGACGATTGCCGGATCGTTGCCCAAGGGTCGCGCCAGCCGCTTCATCACCGCGACCGCATCCTCTTCTTCCACCGTCATGAAGGCATCACCGACGCGTGCCAGCACGCGCCAAGCGACCAGGGACGGCTCGGCGCATTCGAGCATCGCCATGACGGTCGACTGCTGATGCGCGATCGTTGCCGGACGTCCGGCCTCAGCCGAGGCGTAGACGCAAGCCGAGCGCCTCGGCTCGACCACCACGGCCTTCGGCCGCCGCTCGCCGAGCAGGATAGCCATATGGCCGGCAATCGCCGCCGCGAAGCCACCTACGCCGGCCTGCAGGAAGACATGCGTGGGTGGCTCGGCCATTTGCCGCAGCGCCTCGCGCACGATCACGGTATAGCCCTGCATGACCAGGCCGGGGACGCGCTCGTAGCCCGGCCAGGACGTGTTGGAGACGATCTTCCAGCCGCGCTCGGCGCCGACGCGGGCGACTTCGCGCACCGCATGATCATAGCCGCCCTCGACCAGCCCGATCTCGGCGCCCAAACGGGCGATGGCCGCAACGCGCTCGCGGCTTACGCCGGCATGAACGAAAATGACCGAACGCGCGCCGACCAGGCCGGCGCCTTGCGCCACCGAACGGCCATGGTTGCCATCGGTGGCGCAGACGAAGATCATGCTGGACGCGATCTCGCGCACTTTAGCGTCGTTGATCTCGCCGATATCGACGGTGCGGCCGAGCCACTTGCCTGCCTCCTCCAGCACCAGCCGGATGACGGCATAGGCGCCGCCCAGCGCCTTGAAGCTGCCCAGGCCAAGACGCTGGCCCTCATCCTTGACATGAAGCGCCGCGATGCCGAGCTCGCCGGCCAATGCCGGCAAGCCGTGCAGCGGTGTTTCGGCGTGGTTGTCGCGCGCCTTGAGATAATGCTCGGCCCGCTCGGCGCCCGCAATGCCGAGGGCCTCGGCGTCGGCCGCCACCAACGGCTGGTTGTGTTCGGGACGTTGGTTGAGCAGCAACATGGCATTCTTTCTTCGAGGCACTGAACTTATTGGCGCGCGCAAAAATTTGCGTTCTAATCTCGCTGAATGATTGATTTTTGTTTCGGCCATATGTCGCCGAATGTCTGTCTCGACAGGGCCCTACGCTTTCGACCGGACTATTTTTGGTGGTGTTTTGGCTTGGCGGCACTGTGTCGTCGAAGCCGCCAATGCGCGTTTTCTGCTCTTGCGGTCAGTCGGCCGCCAATCTCGCGGCGACGCCGAGCAGGATGTTGGCCCCGGCAACCAGTTCGTCGGCTGGGGTGAACTCTGCCGGGTTATGGCTGATGCCGCCCCGGCTCGGCACGAAGATCATCGCGGACGGCGCAATGCGCGCAATCATCTGCGCGTCGTGCCCGGCACCCGACGTCATGCGCCGGCAGGACAAGCCGTTTGCCCGGGCGCAATCCTCGATCAACGAGACGATCCGGGTGTCGAAGGTGACCGGCTCGAACCGCGCGAGGCGCTCGGCATGGATGGTGACGCCGGCGCTTGCGGCAAGCTTGTCGAGGAAGGCGACGAGTGCCGTTTCCTGTTCGCGAAGGTGCATTTCGTCGGGATCGCGAAGGTCTACGGTGAAGGTCGCCCGCGACGGAATGACGTTGACGGCGTTCGGCTCGAAAGCGATGGTGCCGACGGTCGCCACCGTCGGCGTCGGCGAGGCGCTGGCGCGGTCCGCGAGGAAGCTGACAACCCGCGCGGCGGCGACGCCGGCATCGCGGCGCATCGACATTGGCGTGGTGCCGGCATGGTTGGCCTCGCCCTCGATCGTTATGCGCTGCCAGGAAATGCCCTGCAGGTTCTCGACCGCGCCGATGGCGATTGCCTCGCGTTCGAGCACCGGCCCCTGCTCGACATGCAGCTCGACATAGGCCTGCGGCTTAAAGAAGCCAGGCTGATGCCGACCGGCATAGCCAATGCGCTCCAGTTCCTTGCCCAGGATCGAGCCGTCGGTGCCGACTGCTGCGAGCGCTTCGTCCGCCCCGACGCCGCCGGCAAAGACCAGCGAGCCCATCATGTCGGGCGAATAGCGCACGCCCTCCTCGTTGGTAAAGGCAGCAACGACGATCGGGCGCGAAGGCTCGAAGCCGGCCTCCTTCAGGGTCGCGATCGCTTCCAGCCCGGCAAGCACGCCATAGCAGCCGTCATAGATGCCGGCATCGATCACCGAGTCGATGTGCGAGCCGAGCATGACCGGCGGCTGGCCGGCATTGGCATCGTCCTGCCAGATGCCGAAGATGTTGCCTATGCGGTCGACCGCGACTTCGAGCCCTGTCTCCTCCAGCCAGCCGACGAGGCGGTCGCGGCCGATCCGGTCCATGTCGGAGGCGGCGACGCGAACCAGCCGGCCCTGCGCATCGCGGCCGAGGCTGCCGAGCTCCTGGATACGGCGAAGAAGCCGGTCGGCATTGATCGTCAGATTGCTCATGCCGGCTGCCTCGCCCGCGCAACCTCTTCCGGCGCCATCCCGACCAACTCTGCATAGCGGCCGGGGTCGGTCGCGCCTTCCGAGTTGATGATGAGCACGCGCGAATGGCCATCGAGGTGAAGCGCCGCCCGCATCTTCTTGTCACCGGCAGCGCTGATCAACCCGGCGAGCCCTGCCCCGCCGCTCTCGCCGGAGACGATCGCCGGGTCATCGCCTGAAGGCCGCGCCAGGCGGTTCATCACCGAAACCGCATCCTCCTCGTCCACGGTCATGAAGGCATCGCCGATCCGCGACAGCACGCGCCAGGCAACGAGTGACGGCTCGTAGCATTCGAGCATCGCCATCACCGTTGGCTTGCTGTGTGCGATCGTAGTGGGGGTTCCGGCCTTTGCGGTTTCATAGATGCAGGCCGCCCGCGCGGGCTCGACCACGATTACCCTCGGGCGATCCTCGCCACGCACGATGGCGAGATGGCCGGCCACCGCCGCGGCGAAGCCGCCGACGCCAGCCTGCAGGAAGACATGGGTGGGTGGTTCTGGCAAGCGCTTCAGCGCTTCGCGCACCATCACCGTGTAGCCCTGCATCACCAGTCCCGGTATGCGTTCGTAACCCGGCCAGGACGTGTCGGAGACGACCGTCCAATCGCGCTCGGCGGCGACGCGGGCGGCTTCCCTGACCGAGTGGTCGTAGTCGCCCGCGACACGCACGATCTCGGCGCCGAAGCGGGCGATAGCCGCCACACGTTCGTTGCTGACACCCGAATGGACGAAGATGACGGACCGCGCGCCGACAAGGCCGGCGCCCTGCGCCACCGAGCGTCCATGATTGCCGTCGGTCGCGCAGGCGAAAGTCATGCCTGCGGCTATCGCCTTCACGTCCGGCCGATGCAGTTCCGCGACATCGACGGTGCGACCAAGCCGCTTTCCTGCCTCCTCCAGCACCAGCTGCATCACGGCGTAGGCGCCGCCCAGTGCCTTGAAGCTGCCGAGGCCGAGACGTTGCCCCTCATCCTTCACATGCAGGGCGCCGATGCCGAGCTCGCCCGCCAGCGCCGGCAAGGCATGCAGCGGCGTCTCGGCATCGTTGTCGCGCGCGGCAAGGAAGCGCTCGGCCTCCTCGGCGCCGGCCGTGCCGAGTGTCGCGGCATCAAGCGGGGTCAGTGGCTGGCGGTGGTCCGGGTGGTGGTTGAGCAGGAACATGGCTTGGTTCTCTCCGTCTCGCTGCTGGATATTTATTGCAAGACTGCCGATAAAAGCGCTCTGTTTTGCCAGTTTGAATGCAAGTTTGTTTCGTTGGGAAAACACCATGCCTGTCTTGCCCGATCTCGACGCCTTCGACCGCGCCATCCTGGCCATGCTGCAGAAGGACAACACCACGCCGCAGCGGGTCATCGGCGAGAGGGTCAACCTGTCGGCGCCGGCAGTGCAGCGGCGCATCAAGCGCATGGAGGAGACTGGCGTGATCCGCGCCAATGTCGCGCTGGTCGACCCGGCCAAAGTCGGCCACCCGATCACGATCTTCGTCGAGGTCGAGGTGGAGAGCGAGCGCGCCGAGCTGATCGACGCCGCCAAGCGCGGCTTCGCCGACGTGCCTGAGGTGCAGCAGTGCTATTACGTGACCGGCGAGGCCGATTTCATCCTGGTCGTCACCGCGGCGACGATGGCCGACTACGAGGCGCTGACCAGGCGCCTGTTCTTCGAGAACAACAACGTCAAGCGCTTCCGCACTTTTGTCGCCATGGACCGGGTCAAAGTCGGGCTGGAGGTGCCGGTGGGGTGAGTGGCTAATCTCCCCTCTGGGGGAGATGGCCGGCAGGCCAGAGGGGGGCGCGAAGGATCGCCAACTTTTCTGATTTGACCCATTGCCAGCCGATGCCTGCCGGATGGCGCGGCTGCAGCCAGCTGATAGGCCGGCGGGAGAGCGCCCCCCCTCTGTCCTGCCGGGCATCTCCCCCAAAAAGGGGGGAGATCGGCAGCTTCTCCGCCGGCTGCCTATTCTTACTGGCTCGGAGCCATCGTGTGTTCGCACGACACTTTCGGGTTCATGTCGGCGAAGGTGCCGGTCGGGTTGCCCTTCCAGGCCCAGACATGCAGTTCGTAGAACTCGCCCAGGCCATAGCGGTTGGGGGCGCTGTTGAAGTTGAACAGGTGCCCGTCCAGCGCGGCGGGTCCCTTCGAGCTGATGTATTCGACCGCCACCAGCTTCAGCGTGCCATCGGCCATCGGTTCGTACATCACCGCCTCCGGACGGGCGATGTCGATCTTGTCGTCCTTCAGATACTGGCCGTTGACGTAGTGGATGCCCATGGCGCCGCCGGTGATGCCGCTGGCGCAGGGGATGGGCGCATAGCCCTCGGCCGTTGCGGCCTTGACGTCGAGGAAGCGGCTGTTGGCAGCCCGCACCTTGTCGGCCAGCGGATTGGCGCCTGCTTCAGGCGCTGCTGCCTCCTGATGGGCCTGCGCGAGGGTGGTGCAGGCCGACAGCACGGCCGCGGCCATGAGAAGCCTGTTCCAAAAGTTGGTTTGCATGTTCATTCCATTCTTCCTGAAAAAGCACGGCCGGCCGGCCGCCGGAAATACGGCGGCGCGACAGGCAAGCGCTGAGGGTGTTGCTGGTTGACGATCCCGAATTCGATGCGACGACCGTCGATCATCCCTTCGGCAGATACGAAATCGTTCCGGCCAGATCGGTGTTGTCGATCAGCTGGAAGCGGCTGTCGCTGCCGCCCTGGCGGGCCGAGACGAAGGGCGCGTAGGCCGGATCGCCGGTGAAAGCGCGCGCCGCTGCTTCCGACGGGAAGGCCATCAGCGCGATCAGCGTGGTGTCGAGCGGCTTACCTTCCAGCGTCTTCACATTGCCGCTGCGCGCCAGGTACCTGCCGCCGTGCTTGTGGACGAGGTCGTGCACCGAGGCGGCGTAGTCCGGTATCCATTTCGGATCCTTCACCTTGATGTCCGCGATAATGTAGGTGGTCATGGGTAGTCTCCTGGTTGCGGCGCACAGGGGTATCCCGTGCATCCACCAGAGGGGTCGCATGACGGGGCCGGCGCCAACCAGTCCGCGATCTGTACCGGGCCGGTACAGTTTCTGTACTCGCCGGCTTGTTCATCGGCGCCTAATATGCCGGCCGAGGTTGAAGGGAGAGGCGCATTCATGACCCAGCACGGATACAAGCAGTTCTGCCCGCTATCGATGGCCGCCGAGGTGCTGTGCACCCGCTGGACGATGGTGCTGATGCGCGAGCTGGTGGCGGGCTCCACCCGCTTCAACGACCTGCGCCGCGGCGTGCCGAAAATGTCGCCAACCCTTCTGTCGCAACGGCTGAAGGAGCTCGAGCTGGCGGGAATCGTCGAGCGCAGGGAAGTGCCGGGCGAGAAGGGCATCTTCGAATACCGGCTGACGGAGGCGGGACGCGACCTGCGCCCGGTCGTCGAGGCGATGGGTTTCTGGGGCCAGAAATGGGTCGAGTCCCGGCTCTCGCTCAAGAACCTCGATCCGTCGCTGCTGATGTGGGACATGCGGCGCAATCTGAACCCCACGCCACTGCCCGAAGGACGAACGGTGATACAGTTCCTGTATCAGGAGCTACCGGCGTCCAAGCGCTCGTGGTGGCTGATCGTCGAGAAGCATGGCGAGGTCGACCTTTGCTGGTACGATCCGGGCTTCGAGGTCGATCTTTACGTCTCGACCGACCTGCACACGATGACGGCAATTTGGATGGGCGTGCTGACGGTCGAGAAGGCCGGCGCGAAAGTCGCCCTCACAGGCAACCAGGGCATCGGCAGGCAAATGCAGACCTGGCTCGGGCTCAGCCCGTTCGCCGTCGAGCCCAAGCGCGCGGCGTAACCGGCCGGCTGCTGGTCAGCGCCCAATCGCTCATGCGACCGGGCAAGAGGGGGCGGGCTTGTCCGCTCACCACGGCAGCCTCTTGCCGTCGCGGAAGAAGCCACCAGTCGGGCCATCATCGGGCAAGGTCGCGGCCCAGACGATGCCGGCCGCCCCTGGCGCGACCGGGCGGCCGTCCGGCCCGCCCATGTCGGTCTCCACCCAGTCAGGGCTGACGGCGTTGACCAGGACGCCGGCGCCGCGCAGTTCGGGTGCGAGGATACGGGTGAGCGCATTCAGCGTCGCCCTGCCGGTCGAATAGGTCGGCGCGCCGGCGTTCATCGAGGCCAGCGAACCAGCCTCGGGAGAAACGATGACCAGCCGGCCATGACCGGAGGCGCTGAGCAGCGGCGCGAAGGCGAACGCCATCCGCCAGGCGCCCACGACATAGGTCTCGAAGGTCTTGCGGCCCAACGTGCGGCCAGGCCGCAGCGCCCGAGCGGATAGAGCGTAGTGGATGGCGCCGTTGTTGACGAGCACGTCGAGCCGACCGAACCGGCGCTCCACCTCGGCTGCGGCAAGGGCTGGTCCATCAGGCGCGGCGAAATCCAGCGCGATGGCCTCGACATCGCCGCCGAGCTTCTTCGCCGCGGCTTCGCCCTTGGCGAGGTCGCGCACACCGATGAGTACGGTGAAGCCGAGCGCCGCAAGCTGGCGGCCTGTCTCCAGCACGATGCGATGGTTGCCGCCGGTGACGAGGGCGACCTTGCCGGAGTGATCTGTCGTGCCGGTCATTTTGTTCTCTCAAGCTCTTCGCAAGCAGAATGCGACATTCCCACTGCCGCGCCCAGTTGATTAGGCTGTGTACCCATAAACCCGGCGGCGGGCGCGAAGGCAATGTCTGCTTTGCCCCTGTAGTTGCCGGAGTTGTGCGACAGCGCAAAATGTCGCGATGATCCAAAAGCAGACGGAACGTCGAACGACATTCGAGGTTTCTAAAGATCTACTGCAGTTGTGTTTGTGCACAGCGTGCCAGGTTGGCTCTGACCACGAGATGATGAAAAGGCCTGATCGCGTTGAGATAGGTGAAGCCCAAGGCATTGTGGGTATGCACAACGGTTGTCGCGATGAGCAACGTGCCTATTGGAGAATGGCGTCGGAGCAGAGATAGCCGGAAGTCCAGGTGTCGGTCATCCGTACCGAGCACAATTTCGTCCTTGCCCTCCCAATGCACCGGGAAGAAGTCCACCCGTTCATGGCTGTCCCGGGACGTCCTGACCGTATCGGAGGTTTTGATGCCAAAGGGTGTAACCATGGCGTCGCGCAGCGCGATCAACGCCTTTTGCCGCGCGGGCGGATTGACGAGTGTCCGCGTCGCCAGCTCGCGCATGCTCGACTGTTCCGATGCACTCATGTCAATGCTGTAGCTATCGAGTAAACTGGCGTTCTCGTACCAGCTCGCAACAACACTTTCCGACGGCGGCGTCGTCCGGCGTACCCGCGGTTTGCGGTCTAAACCCATGCTCATGATGATGTCACCTATTCAAGGGGCCATCAACTACGGGGGTGAAGACGAGGCCTATTCACACTCAAACCACGAGGGACTGATTGCGGCTTAGCTGCATTGAGAAGGAAGTCCGGTTTGGGTCATTTCCACCGACTTCGGCGAGGATTGTTGGTCGGTTGATGTCCGCTCCTGTCCGTAAGCGCCGTACCAGGCACACTGCAACCAGCAGCGGCCCTCCCTGCCAGAAACAATCCAGAAACAAGATTCAACAGTCGGGAAAAACTCGCGAAAAAACCGGGTGGCACAACCCATTCCCGGAGCAGCCGAGTGCGGCCAGCGACAACCGATATCGATCTTCGAACAAGGAAATGCCGATTATGAAAAAGACCCTCCTCTCCGTTCTCGGCCTGGCCGTCGCGCTCGCTTTCGCGGTGCCGGCGCTCGGCACCACCGAAGCCAACGCTGCCGCAACCACGGCTGCCGCGACCACGACGACCACGACCGCCGCTCCTGCCGCGGCCACCGAGACGGCGAAGCCCGCAGCCAAGGTCGCTCATCACAAGAAGCACAAGAAGCATCACAAGCATAACGCCCGCAAGCATCACGTGAAGAAGCACCGCAAGCATCACGTCAAGAAGCATCATGTGAAGAAGCACCACGTGAAGAAGCACGTCGCCAAGAAGGCGGCCTAAATCCCGACCCCTCCCACCGGGATGGTTTCTTCATGGCCGGATGGTCCTAACCCCCAGGATCATCCCTCCCCGGAAACGCCGCCTCCCCCCGGAGGCGGCGTTTTCGTTTGATGCATAGATGCGCCGGCCGCTATTTCTTCTTCTGCGGATGGATCGTCTCGCCGCGTTTCAGCATCTCGACGAGGTCGGCGATCTTCTTCCTGCGGCCGGCCTCGGTCTTCATGTTGTGGGTGCGGAACGCGAGCGCGAAGCGGTTCTGGGCGCTGAGCCTTGCCAGCATTTCCTTCGCCTTCGGCTCTGCGTCGATGGCGGCCTGCAGGTCAGGCGGAATGGTCATCTCGCGAGAGCCGCCATAGGCGCGCGCCCAGCGGCCGTCGGCCTTGGCCGCCTCGACCTCGCTCAGACCGTGTTCGGTCATGCGGCCCTCCTCGACCAGGCGGGCGACATTGTCGATGTTGATCCTGCTCCAGATGCTCTTCTTGCCGCGCGGCGTGTAGCGCTGCAGGTAGCTCTTGCCGTCCAGGCTCTTGCGCACCGCGTCGATCCAGCCGAAGCAGAGCACCACGTCGATGGCCTGCTTCGGCGTGATCGAGGGCAGGCCGGAACCGACCTTGTGGATCTTGATCCAGACCTCGGTCTCGCTGGCGTGGTGACGGCCGAGCCAGGCACGGAAGCTGTCGGCGTCGGGGAATTCATGCACCTTGCCGGGATCGACTTTTACAGGGGGCATCGCTGTTCCTCTTTTACCTTCTCCCCTTGTGGGAGAAGGTGGATCGGCGCGCAGCGCCGAGACGGATGAGGGGTGCTGGACGGAATGAGACGTTGAAAATAGACGAATTCTCAGGCACTTACATCCTCGATGTAGCGATCCGTCCAACACCCCTCATCCGGCCGAGCTTCGCTCGGCCACCTTCTCCCACAAGGGGAGAAGGGAGGCTCGCTACTGCAAATGCGGCTTGCGCAAAAAGCTGTTGCGGTCGGCGGATTTCACTCTGAGCCAGGTTTCGCGGCCGTCGCGCACCACGCGCAGCGGGATTTCGGAGCCGGCCGGGTTCTGCCAGAGCTTGCGGTAGAAGTCGGCCAGCCCGTCGACCTCGCCATCCCTGACGTCGGAGATGATGTCGCCCTGGCGCAGGCCGGCCTTGGCGGCGGGGCCGCCCTCGGCGACGCTCATCACCACCACCACGCCGTTCGACTCGGCCGAGAAGGCGCCTAGCCAGGGTCGCGGCGGCCTGGCAACGCTGCCGCGCGTCAGCAGGTCATCGAGGATCGGCGGCAAAAGGTTGATCGGTACGATCATGTTGATGTCGGCGACTTCGCCGGCACGGCTCATCTGCAGGCGCAGTGACCCGACCCCTAGCAGGTTGCCGAGTTTGTCGAACAGCGCCGCACCGCCCCAGGAAGGATGGGCGGGCGCGATGAAGATCGCCTCGTCGAGCAGATATTCCCAATAGCCGGCGAATTCCTGCTTGGTGACGATATGGGAGCGCACGCTCTGGCCGATGCCGTCGACGAGCGTCACGCCGTCGCCGATGCTGGCCTTGTGGGCATCGCCCAGCGCCACAGCTGGCAGGCCGAGTGGCGAAAGCGCCTGCACCAGGCCGAAGCCCGATTCCTGGTCGTAGGCGAGCGCGTGCGCGGGCACGACGCGGCCGTCCTGGTCGGTCAGCCAGACCTCCTCGGCCTCGGTGATGAGATAGCCGATGGTCAGCACCAGCCCGTCGTCGCGGATGACGACGCCACTGCCTTCGCGGCGCGTGCCCAGCGTGTTGGCGGTGAAGGCGTCGTCCGGGACCGTGGCGCGGACAGCCACGACGGAGCGAGAAATGTGGTCGAGAGTCATCGGTTCATCCTGGCAAGATCGTTTCTTCTATAGGTATGGCGGATGGGGTGCGGCGCAAGGGTTGCTTTCCCGTTCCGCTTTGTGGGGTGAGATGGGAACGGCCGTGCCTCAACAATAGTTCAACAAAAATTGGACTTCCCTATTTGACGCCCGCCCGCCCGTACCTAAGTGTAGTTTGCCCCACCCGATCAACCCGCGCCCCGCCGAAACGACAAGGCCTCCCGATGAACCAATACACCCCGCCGAAAGTCTGGACCTGGAACAAGCCGAATGGCGGCACTTTCGCCAGCATCAACCGGCCGATCGCTGGCCCGACGCATGACAAGGACCTGCCTGTCGGCAAGCATCCGCTGCAGCTCTATTCGCTGGCCACGCCCAACGGCCAGAAGGTGACGATCTTGCTGGAGGAGCTTCTGGCGCTGGGCCACAAGGGCGCCGAATACGACGCCTGGCTGATCCGGATCAACGAAGGCGAGCAGTTCGGCAGCGGCTTCGTCGAGGTCAATCCCAATTCCAAGATCCCGGCGCTGCTCGACCGCGGCGGCGACAAGCCGATCCGCGTCTTCGAATCCGGCTCGATCCTCACCTATCTTGCGGAAAAGTTCGGCGAATTCCTGCCGAAGGACCCGGCCGCCCGCGCGGAGACCTTCTCCTGGCTGTTCTGGCAGATGGGCTCGGCGCCCTATCTCGGCGGCGGCTTCGGCCATTTCTACGCCTATGCGCCGGAGAAGATCGAGTACGCCATCGACCGCTTCGCCATGGAGACCAAGCGGCAGATGGACGTGCTCGACCGCAGGCTGGCGGAGAGCGAGTACCTCGCCGGACCGGACTACACCATCGCCGACATGGCGGTGTGGCCCTGGTATGGCGGGCTCGCCAAGGGCCGCAGCTACAATGATGCCGACCAGTTCCTGTCCGTTCATGAGTACAAGCATGTGCAGCGCTGGGCCGATGCGATCGACGCAAGGCCGGCGGTGAAGCGCGGCCGCATGGTCAACCGCATCTCCGGCGACCCGGCCTACCAGTTGCACGAGCGCCACGACGCCAGCGACTTCGAGACCAGGACGCAGGACAAGATGCTAGCGGCGGAATAGGGCCGAGCGGTTGAAGCTGCCGATCTCCCCGCAAGGGGGATTGGCCGCCTCTAGCGCCCATACGTATAGGTCACCGTTGCCGTGCCGAGCGACTGCGCCTTCGCGGCGGCCGCCACGGTCGCGGGAGAAGCGCTCGCCTTGGCGTTGAGCTTCGCCGCCTTGAGGGCATAGAGCGTCAAGACATAGTGATGCGCGCCGCTGCCGGGCGGCGGGCACGGGCCGAAATAGCCGGCGCGGCCGATGTCGCCCTTGCCGAGCACGGCGCCCTTGGGCAAGCCCTTGCCGCCCTTCGAGCCGGCACCTTCGGGCAATCCCTTGGCGCTCGCCGGGATGTTCCAGGCCAGCCAGTGCCACCAGCCCTTGCCGCCGCCAGCATCGGGATCGAACATGGTGAGCGCGTAGCTTTTGGTGCCGGCCGGCGGGTCCTTCCAGTTCAAGGCGATCGAGACGCTGCCGCCGGTGCATCCGCCGGCGCTGTCGCCGATGTATCTGTTGTCCCACTTGCCGTCCGAGACGGAGGGGCTGGAGATCTCGAAGGCCGATGCCTGGCCAGCGAAGACTGACAGGGCAAGGGCGATGAGGCCAAAGCGTGGGGTCATGGCTTTCCTCTCCTTCTGGCTGAACCGCCTGCATTTTAGCCGAGAGGATCCGCTGGAGGCGCGCAACTTCGCGTGACGAGGATAGCGGCTCGGCGAAGCTGCCGATCCCGGCGGCTTTGTCCTCGCGGCGACGGAGATTGCGGCTTAAAGCACCGCCGCCGACAACAGCATGACGAGGCCCACGCCGATCATCAGCAGACCCGGCCAGTTCGGCGACAAGCCAAGGAAGCCCATGCCGCGCCGTCGCGGTTCGAGCGTCGGGCCAGGCGTTGCCAACCTTGCGGCGGAGCGGTCGGCGGGGGTGCCGAGCGGCGCCGGTTCGCTGAGCCGCCCACGCCCGAGCGCCGCGCCCGCCATATAGACAACGCCGGCGACAACGAGCACAGCCCCGATGAGGATGACAGCCATCTCACCTCCAACTGTTTGAACGCTCGGAATGAAACGGCCGGCATGCCAGCAAGGTTCCGGCGGCGGCGCCCACGCGCCCCTTGTGGGAGATGGGAGGGTGTGCCCCCCTACCCCAGCAGTTTCGCCAGCCTTGGAATCCCCTCGCCCACCGCCCTTTGGTCGGCAAGCGTGAAGCTTAGCCGCAGCGTGTTGCGGCCGGTGCCGTCGGCGTAAAACGCATTGCCCGGCACGAAGGCGACGCGGGCTTCCTTGACCGAGCGGGCAAGCAGCGCGGTGGCGTCGCTGCCCTCCGGCAGCGTCACCCAGACGAACATGCCGCCATCCGGCCGGCTCCAGGTGACGCCCGCGGGCATATTGGCCTCGAGCGCGCCGAGCAGGCCGTCGCGGCGGGCGCGGTAGGCGCCGATCAGCTTCTCCACCTGTTGGTCGAAGATCGCCTCGGCGACGCGGTGCATGGCCACCTGGTTGATCGAGGGGCTGTGCAGGTCGGAGGCCTGCTTCATCAGCACAAGGCGCTCCACCACGCGGCGCGGCGCGCAGACCCAGCCGACGCGCATGCCCGGCGACAGGATCTTCGAGAAGGAACCGCAATAGAGCGTGCGGGCATTTTCGATGCCGCCAGAGCGCTGGCAATCCAGCGCAAGGATCGGCGGCACGCCCTCACCGTCATAGCGCAGCGCGCGGTAGGCCGCGTCCTCGATGATCGCGATGTCGAGCTCGCCAGCGAGGTCGAGCACCGCCTCGCGCTGCTTGACGCCCAGCGTCTCGCCGGTCGGGTTGGCGAAGTCCGGCACCAGATAGGCAAACTTCACCTTGCCGCCGGCTGCCGCTGCCGCCGCCTGGTAGGCGGCTGGCGTCATGTTGCCGCCATCGGGCGTCAGCCGGTCGTAGCGCGGCTCGTAGGCATTGAAGGCCTGCAGCGCGCCGAGATAGGTCGGCCAGGTGACCAGCGCGGTGTCGCCCGGCGAGAGAAAGAGCTTGCCGAGATAATCCAACGCCTGCTGCGAGCCGGAAGTGATGAAGATGTTGTGCTCGTCGCAGGCGACGCCGAGCTTGCCCATCTGGCCCGCCAGCCATTTCCTCAGCGGCAGGTAGCCCTCGCTGACCTGATATTGCAGGGCGGCGCTCGCCTCCGCGCCGCCGAGCACCGAGGCATAGGCATCGCTGATGGCGTCCGCCGGAAACAGCGCCGGGTCCGGAATGCCGCCGGCAAAGGAGATGATGTCGGGCTGGTCGAGCAGTTTCAGCAGTTCGCGGATTTCCGACGCCTTCATGCGCGATGCGCGCGACGCCAACAGGTTCATCAAGGTCAAGGCCCACCTCCCCGTGGATGGTGTTAGGAATTTAGGTCAATGTGACTGACCTATTATCAGGCTCTCCCGCCGACTGGAATAGCCAGACGGCCAATCCACGTGGCCCAAGGACACATTTTAGCGACCGCGCATGGAAATCCATTGCGCCAAGGTGAGGTCGGATGCAACCTCGTTCCGGGCGGGCCGACAAAAGAAGAATCTTGGTCCAAAAAGGGGATGGGGGAATGACACTCAAGCTCATCGGGGCCGGATTCGGCCGCACCGGCACGTGGTCGACCTTCGCCGCGTTGAACAGGCTCGGCTTTCCGAGCTACCACATGCAGGAAGTCATCATCAACAAGGCCAACAAGGGACATCTCGACTTCTGGCGCAAGGTGGCGAACAGCCCGCCCGGCACGCAGCACGACTGGAACCGGGTGTTCGCCAACTACAAGGCGACGGTCGACAATCCCGGCTGCTGCGTGTGGCGGGAATTGCTGGCCGCCTATCCCGACGCCAAGGTGTTGCTGACGCTGCATCCGCGCGGCGCCGAAGCCTGGTACGAGAGCACGATCGACACGATCTACTTCACCAAGAACGTCTGGCAGTTCAAGATCCTGGAATGGCTGACGCCGTTCGGTCGAAAATTCGGCGACATGTCGAGCAAGCTTGTGTGGGGCCGTACGCTCGCGGGCGTGATGGACGACCGCGACAAGGCGATCGCGCGCTACAATGCCTATGTCGAGGAGGTGAAGGCGGCGGTGCCGCCGGAAAAGCTCCTGGTGTTCACGGTGAGCGAAGGCTGGGGCCCGCTCTGCCGCTTCCTCGGCGTGCCCGAACCGGCGGAGCCCTTTCCCAACCTCAATGACCGCACCAGCCTGAAGAAGATCATCCGCGGCATGATCATCGGCTCCTATGCCATGCTCGCCGGCGTGGTGGCTGCGGTGGCGCTGGCGGTGGGCGGGTCGTGGTGGTGGCTGGGATAGCGTGGGCGAGGCCTCAACCTTCGGTGTGAGGATCGCTGCTGTTCAGGCTGCACATGCGGATCAGCCAGTCCTCACCGGCCCGGCGCTCGAGGATACCGAGTGAAGTGCCGTCTCCCGAGGCCTCGCCTTCCGAATAGGCAGCGAGGCACCAGGCGAGATCACCGGAACTGCCCGCATCTGTTACCGTCATTTGCTTGTCGGCGCCGCCGCCATCCTTGGTCCAGATGCTATGGAGCGCCTGGATCGCGGCGTGGCCGCGAGCCAGAGGCGCGTAGGGCGAATGCAATTCCGCGTCGAGGGCAAACATTGCCGCGCAAGCAGCGGCATCGCCAGCCCGGTAGGCGGCGGCGTAAGTGTTCCAAAAGGCCTGCAAATCATCGCGGATCGACATGGCATCCTCCCGGTCGAGCGAGCGGGCAACACACGCCCACGGGATTGTTGTTATATTAGAATAGGTGCATATTGCACAGGCCGAAGCATTGCTCCGGTTGTAAACCGCCGTTGGCCATGGCTGCCCAGGCGGTCCACAGGCCACGTCACATGTCAGTGAAAAGACAAGCAACTCGGGGTGCTGCTCACACAATCGAGCAGCCCGGGACAATGATATTTGGAGGAGATACCCATGAAGGTCACCGTGTTGGCAAATTATGCACCCCACGCCGCCAAAGGACTGATGCAGGGCTCGGACCGGCAAGCTGCAGTCAAGGCGCTTTTTGAAAGCGTCGGCGGCAAGATGACCGGCTTGATGTTTACGCGCGGCGCTTATGACGTCGTCGTCAATGGTGAGGTGCCGGACCAGGCTGCCGGGATGGGCATCGCCCTTGCCGTGCGGGCAAGCGGTTCGTTGAGCGACTTTGTCATCCTCGAAGAACTCGACATGAAGGCCGTGCTCGCGGCCGCCAACAAGGCTGCCGGCGCCTACAAGCCCGCCGGCTGATATCAGACTGATCGGAGGAAACCATGACCGCCTACAACGTCGTCCGCTTTCGCACCAAACCAGGCAAGGAGAAGGCCTTCGTCGATGCGCATGAGAAGATCTCGCTGAACGCCAAGGGCTTTCGCAAGGGCGCGCTGATCAAGACCGGCGAACGCACCTTCTGCATGGTCGGCGAATGGAACGACATGGACAGCCTGGCCGCGGCGCGCCCGACGATGATCGGCGTCCTCGACACGTTCCGCGATATGCTTGAGGACCTCGGCGGCGATCTCGGAGTGACGGACCCTGTATCCGGGACAGTCGTCGCGGAAATAAGCTAGGACGCCGCCAATCGGCGATGGCCGGGCCGCCAGGCGTGTGTTCGGCCGGCGCCGTTCGGCTGGACGCGCGGCGGCATGTCGATCGCCGCGCGTGGCCTTGCCCGTTAGAGCCGTTCAGCTTTTTGCTGCAGCCGCTGAACCGCTCCAAGCATTTGGTCTTGGTAATTCCGGACGGTTGACCGATACGCACTTTTCCCGGAATTGCTTCAGAACGGCAGCCGGATTTCGTAGGGCTGGACCGATTCCGGCCAGCTCTCGACCGAGTGCGGCCAGTTGATGTCCTTCTGGGTTTCCGGCGGCAACTCGTTCAACGCACGCAGTGTTTGTTTGCGGCTGGAGACTCGCTTGAGAGCGGCTCCAAGCCAGCCAAGGCTCTTGAACATCGATATCCTCCGTATCGCAGCGGCGCAAAGAGCAATGCTGCCCCCCACGCGGCAACGGTTTTGCGCCGCGTATGTATCCGGTCGATTGCGCGACAACGGTGAAGCGCTTCACAAAACGGCGCCAGCGCGAAACATTTGCATGCAAACCAATTTGCGGCACGCGACCGCGGCTGGCGCGCCACTTGCGATATCCAACACTTGGCCCTGTCGGTTGAAGCGTTGATTCACCCGGCACGAACGAGAGCAGTTCGCGCCCTTATGTCTCCGGCGCCTGCGCATGCGAACCAGCCTGACGGATGGTCTGGCCCGATGAGACCCCACCGGCCGGATGGTCAGTGCCCGGCGCCGCCAGCTTGCTCAGCGCCTGCGCTATCCCCGCATGGGCCGCCGCGTTGCGTTGAACCATCAGCGCCATGGCCGCTTCGGATGCCTTGTCGGGGTGGCCGGCATCGAAAGGCGGCGCCGGGTCATATTCAATCGAGAGCTGGATGGCCTTCGCGACATCCGGCCCGGCAATCTCTGCGATGATCGCGAAGGCGAAGTCGATTCCCGCGGTGACGCCACCCGAGGTGAAGACATTGCCGTCGCGAACGATACGCGACTTCTCGTGGCTGGCGCCAACCAGCGGCAACAGGCCTGTGTACGCCCAATGCGTCGTGGCGCGACGCCCCTTCAGCAATCCGGCCGCGCCAAGCAGGAATGCCCCGATGCACACCGCCGTGACGAACCGCGCACCGGCGGCCTGGCGGCGGATGAAATCGATCGTCTCGACATCGGCGAGTGCATCGACGACGCCAGCGCCGCCGGGCACGCAGATCAGGTCGAGCGGCGGACAGTCTTGGAAGGTACAGCTCGGCATGAGCGCCAGGCCCCGGTCGCTCGTGACTGGCAACAAGGTCTTTGCCGCGACATGGGTTTTCGCTTGCGGGAACTTGCTGGCAGAGAACATCGAGGCCGGCGTTGCAAGCCGGCTCAAGACCTCGAACGGGCCCGTGAAGTCGAGCTGGGTGATACCGGGAAAGATCACGAAGCCGACATTGAAATCCGACATGGCTGTCCCTCCAGAAGCCATCCGGGCGCACTCTAACTGTTCAGGCAATATCAGGCGAGCGATATATAAGCTGCCCGCTTCATCGGGCCATCTTCCCGCCCTGTGCCACCACCTTGCCCGCCCGGTACACCGTCCGCTCCTTCGGCACCGCCACCACCGCCTCCGGCACATGCGCGGCGTACATGACCACGAAATCCGCCCTGGCGCCCACCACGATACCATATCCCTCCAGCCCCAGCGCCTTTGCGCCGGCGTGGCTCACCACGTCAAAGGCGGCTTCCAGTTCCCAATCCTCGTAGAATCCGGAGCGGTAGCCGATCATGTTGGCGCGGTTCATCATGTCGCCGTCGCCATAGGGCCACCAGGAATCGCGGATGTTGTCGGAGCCGCTGAACACGGTGACGCCGGCCTTGCGCAGTGCCGCCACCGGCGGGAAGGCATGGTTGCCTGGCGCATTGGTCATGATGGCGACGCCGGCGGCGGCGAGCATGCCGCCGACCCTGGCCAGCGCGTCGGCCGGGATGTCGCCCAGCGCGTAGGCGTGGCTGACGGCGACCTTGCCTGCCATGCCCAAGGCCTTCGTCCGCGCGGCGATCTCCTCGATCTGGAACAGGCCGAGCATGCCGCCATCGTGCAGGTGGATGTCGACGCCAACGCCATGCTTTTCGGCCAACCCGAACACCACGTCGAGATGGGCGCTCACGTCGCGGTCGAAGCTCGCGGGGTCGAGCCCGCCGACGAGGTCGCAGCCGAGCTTCAGCGCCTCGTCCAAAAGCTCCGGCGTGCCGGGCGACGACAGGATGCCGCTTTGCGGGAAGGCAACGAGCTGGATGTCGATCCGCTCGCGGTATTTTTCACGCACCGCGAGGATCACCTCGAGGTGCTTCAGACCGACCGAGCCGTCGACCATGACGTGGCTGCGCATGGCAAGGCTGCCGTGGCCGATGCAGAGCTCGAGCTGGTTTTTCGCGCGCTCCGCCATCGGGGCCGCGGCGGCAAGATTCCGCGCCTGGAAGGCGACGCGCTCGCGCACGTCGAAACCGTTGGTGCAAGGAATGTGCGGGCGCCAGGCATCGCCATAGAAGGAGGTGTCGAGATGGATATGCCCCTCGACGAAACCCGGCAACACGAGCTGGCCGCCGAGATCGGTGCCGGCGGACGGAGCGGCGCCGGCGGCTGGAGCGGAAGCGGGCATGATGGCGCTGAAGCGGCCGTCCACCACGTGAAGATCGGCCAGCGAGCCATCGGCCAGCCTGGCGTTGCGGAAAATCGTCTGTTCGGTCACGGGCGCCGTCCGGTCTGGTCGAAGCGCCAGTCGTCGCCGCTGGGCCGGCCGAGGTCAATGCGGTGAGGCGTAGAAACTGTTTCTTGGCGATGGCGCAACCGCCGATCGCCAAGTTCGCGTCAGGGTGGCAAGTTCCGAGCTCGAATCCGCATAATCGCGCTGGCATATTCCGCTATCGCGGAAGTTCCGGTTCGCTCCCGATATGCGATGGTGTTTTCGCGGCGGTACGAGCCGCCCTGGTCGACGCGGGCCCGAAAGCACCCCAACATGCGCCCCCGCGGCCCCGTCGACCACGGCCGGCTCACTTCAGAACTACGCTGCGCCATCGGCATGGCGCGGCCCGTGAAGGTTTTCGTTGCGCTTGGTTCCCGGAATGTCCACTGGACGTTCCGCAATATTATCCAATTCGAAAATGCCAAGGGCAACAGCGACGGCATAAGTGGTGGCAGCCCCCGCTCCGCCGGCTGAGATATTGATAACATGCCCTCAGCCGGCGGAGCCGCTCGTTGCGAAGGTTCCCGTCGCGAAGGCACGGGCAAACTCAGCCGTCAGTTCGCCATACTCCTCCATCGCAGGCAGCGCCGCGTAGCTGTGCACCGCGGGCGTCGTTGCCCAGGGCAATTTCTCGCTGGTCCAGGTCTCGATGAAGGGCGTGAACCAGCCTGGATCGTCGAGCATGGTCGGGCGCAGATTGACGAACCAGTCGAGCCCCTCGGGCCGGGTGAACATCCAGCTCATGCAATGCGGGCAGAAATAGTGCCGCGAGGCGCCGTGCAGCCCGCCGATCACCGGCTCGCCTTGGGCAACCTCGAAAGCCTCGCTGGGGATCGCCGCGCTCAGCGAATAGGCGCTGGCCGACATACGCTGGCAGCCGGTGCAATGGCAGGCCATGGTCAACAATGGCGGCGCGGTGATCCGCAGCCGAACGCGGCCGCAGCGGCATCCGCCTTCGGCGGGCAGGTTGAGGCTTGGCATGGTGGGTCTCCCTCGGGGTTGGTTGAAGGGCACCCCCTTCTCCCCTCTGGGAGAAGGTTCAGCGTCCGCTCAGCGAGGCCGCCGTCGCCAGCTTCGCGCCGGCCGCTTCGAAAGCCACATTGTGGCGGGCGATGATTTCGGCCGCGCTCTCGGCGGGGGTGTCGAGCGTCGAGTGCGCGTCGGACACCACGGTGACGCCGAGGCCGCGCGCCATCGCGCCCTTCACGGTCGCCGCCACGCAGAAGTCGCTCTGCGCGCCAAGCAGGATGACCGCGCCGGCGCCCTGCCCGGCAACCCATCCGCCGAGCGCGGCATTGGAGAAGGCATCGCCGACCGTCTTGCCGAAGGTCGGCTCGTCGGCGTCCTGGCCGAGCGCCGGCCATACCGGCCAGCCGCTGGCGCCCGGCGCCAGCGGATCGCCTTGCGGCCCGTCATGGCGGATGAAGGCGACCTTGCGGCCGGACCTGCGCGCCCAGCCGATGACCGCGCGGGCGCGCGCGACGATGCCGTCGGCATCATGGATCGGCGGTTCGAAGCGGCCGTCGAACATGCCGGTCTGGAGGTCGATGACGATGAGCGGAGCGAGGCTGGAATCTGGCATGGGCGCGAAGATAGCGTGGGGGATGGGAGGGTCAAGGATCAAAGCCCTTCCCTTCTCCCCCTGTGGGAGAAGGTGGATCGGCGCGCAGCGCCGAGACGGATGAGGGGTGCCGGAAGAAATGAGACGTGCGAAAAATCAAACGATTTCCGATGCTTAATTGTTCAAGTTCGAGCTCCGTCCAGCACCCCTCATCCGTCCGAGCTGCGCTCGGCCACCTTCTCCCACAGGGGGAGAAGGAAAGGCCGCGCCCCTCACCCGATCCCGCCGGTCACCGCATAGGCGCCGGCGGCGCGGCCGTCGGGAAAGCGCACGACTGCCGTGACGATCGAGCCGTAGGAGCCGCGCCAGATGCTGTGGAAGGCCTGATGCACCGAAGCGGGCACAAGGACGCGGCCGGTGTGGCGACCGCCGTCCAGTCGCATCGTCAGCGGCTCGCCGTTGACGTGAACCTTGAGGCTTGCGGCAGCAGCGTCGCCCGCATCGATGTCCAGCGTGACGACGATCTCGTCAGTGTCGCCGACATGAATGGTCTCGGCGGTGAGGCTCACGGCAAGTGGCATCTCACCGGTCCGGGCGGAAGCGGCGGCGCCCGTCCCGTCCGCCGCAAACACATCGTCGGCCAGCGCCGGCGTGCGCGGCGGGGTGGTGCGGCGGCTCGTGGAGCGCTCGTAGTCGCCGGCCATCCGAAGCAGCGCTGTATCCTCATAGGCCTTGCCGGCGAAGGTCAGCCCCACGGGCATGCCGATGTCGGCCATGGTGCCCATCGGCACGGTGACCGTCGGGATGCCAAGATGCCGCCACACCAGATTGCCATTGGCGACCCAGGTGCCGTTGCGCCAGGCAAGCGCGGCGGACGCGTCGTTGACGTCGGCATCGGCCGAGCCGACATCGGCGGCGGCGGGCAGCACCACGGCGTCGAGCCCGTGCGCGTCCAGCCAGTCCTCGAAATCGACGCGCCGCGTTTCCTCCAGTCCCTTGAGCCCGGCTTCCATCGCCGCGATGCGCTCGAACGGCGTCACGCCCTGCCTCGCCCGCTCGACATAGTCGGCAAGGTCGAAGCCGTCGTCGCCATAGCGGTCGGGCAGCGCGCCCGGCGGCGGCGGGAAGATTTTTGCTCCGTCGACCGAGGCGAGATCGGGAAGTACGGGATCGGCGTTGGCGCGCAAAAAATCGTCCCACGACCAGATGCAAAGGTCCCAGATCTCGCGCTCGGCAAAATCCTCAGGCACCAGCCCGCGCTCGACCATGGTTTTCGCACCGGGACGGTCGCGCTCGTAGTTGGAGACGACGGGGAAGTCGACCTCGATCAGCTCGGCGCCGAGCGCCTCGAGGTCGCGCGCGGCTTGCCGCCAGAGGTCGAGCACCGAGGCCCGGGTCTCGATCGGCTTTGCCGCGTCCGCGTCGCGGCCGATATACATTTTCGGCACGCCGAGCCGCTTGCCCTTCAGCGCGCCCGCCAGCGCCAGCCCGGCGTAGCTTGGCGGCCGGAGCGCCGAGGCTTTCGGGATCGTCACCCAGGGCTGCACGCGCCAGAAATCGCCCCGCGTTTCGGCATCGTCGGCGACGATCACGTCGAGCAGCTCCAGCATGTCGGCGACGCAGCGCGTGTGCGGCACCACCACATCCATGGTCGGCACCAGCGGCCAGTTTCCCCTGACGGAGATCATCCCGCGCGAGGGCGTATAGGCGACCAGCGCGTTGTTGGAAGCCGGCGCGCGGCCGGACGACCAGGTTTCCTCGCCGAGGCCGAAGGCGGCGAAGCTGGCGGCGGTGGCGGTGCCGGACCCGTTGGAGGAACCGGAGCCGAAGGCGGCGGTCAGATAATCGGCATTGTAGGGGCTTTCGGCGCGGCCATAGACGCCGCGCTGCATGCCGCCATTGGCCATCGGCGGCATGTTGGTGAGCCCGATCAAAACCGCGCCGCCGGCGCGCAGGCGCGCTATGGTGAAGGCGTCCTCATTGGGCACCAGATGCTCGAAGGCGGGCGAGCCGGCGGCGACCGTCAGGCCGGCCACCTTGTAGCTGTCCTTGGCGGTGTAGGGGATGCCGTCGAGGGGGCCCAGCGTGGCGCCCGCCCGGCGGCGTCGGTCGGACGCCGCGGCCTCCGCGTACATGTCGGGGTTGAGCACCGGCACGGCGTTGAGCGTAATGCCGTGGCGGTCGTAGTGGGCGATGCGCCGGAGATACGCCCCGACCAGTTCGACGCTGGTGACGGTGCCCGCCTGCAGCGCGCGGCGCAGGTCGGCGATCGAGGCTTCGACGAGGTGGAGGTCGGTCATGGTGTAGCTCGGGTGGCGTTCCGTCACCTCTGCCCTGTGGGGCATCTTCCCCACAAGGGGTAGATCGAAGCTCACGCAGGTTCTCGCAAATCGCTGAGCGTTGTGGGCAATTCGTCTCACAGAGTCTTGCTGTCGAACTGGCCGTTTTCCTTCATGAGCTCCAGATGGGTCTTGGCCGCGGCGTTGCCGTGCTCCGCCGCCTTGAAGAACCATTTGGCGGCTTCCTGGTAGTTCGGCTTTCCGTCGACCCCGCGATAGTAGAGCGTGCCCAGACTAAACTCAGCGTCAACATTTCCAGCCTTCGCCGCTTCCAGCCACCAGATCTCGGCGGCTTTGTCGTCCCTGGGGGTGCCTTCGCCGTTGGCATAGGCGTAAGCCACATACATTTTAGCTGAAACATCCCCCTGCTTCGCCGCTTTGAGCCACCACGAAACGGCATTGGTATCGCTCTGAGTCAAGCCGTATCCTTTTGAATAGGCGACGCCCAGATTCAGCTGCGCATACGCGTCGCCTTGGTTCGCCGCCTTCAGCCACCACGACGCTGCCTCTGTCTCACTCCTGGTAACACCCTTGCCCGCCGAAAAGGCATAGCCCAGCGCCGACTGCGCCGGGATGTTACCTTGCTCGGCCGCTCTGCGGTACCAGACAACAGCTTGGGCATCATCATTTCCGACCCCGCTGCCTAGCGCATAAGCATTGCCGACGGCGACTTGTGCGTCGACCTGACCACGCTCAGCGGCCTTCATCCACCATTCGAATGCTTTGTTGAAGTCCTGATCGACGCCGTGGCCGCGTGCATAAAGCGTGCCGAGCAAACTCTGCCCGTTTGGCTCTCCCTTGTCGGCGGCTTTTCTTACCCAAGTCGCCGCAATCTTGTCGTCCCTCTCCACACCTTCGCCAACGTAGTAGGCGCGACCGATACCGTAGGCAGCTTGGGCGCTTCCTCCATCTGCGGCCTTCCGCCACCAGTAGAGAGCCTGCTGGCGACTTTGCGCGACGCCATGGCCTTGCCAGTACAGGCCCCCGAGACCATACTGGGCGCCGGAATTACCCATATTCGCCAGTAAAGAAAGCTGGCGATACTCTTCCGCATAGTCCTTTGCCAGGTTGGCGGCTTGTGCCTTCCTTATCGCGGACCACTGCTGGTAGTAATTCAGGGCGGGCCCAAACAGCACGAAGCCAGCCAGAACGACTAAGGCGAGGCACAGCATCAGCCCGGGACGCGGCCTGCGCGCGCTATAGACTTCCGTTTGTGACCTCGGCGGCCATTCAAAATTGCTCAAGACCACCAGCCCATTTGCGACCAACAATAGTCAGTAGCGCAAGATTGGCTGCTGTGAAATATCCGCAGCGCTGGATACCACGCTACTCCGGCGCCCCAGCAAACAACACCACGCCATCGCCGCCCGCCGCCGGCCAGTCGCGGATGGTGCGGTCGTAACCTCCGGTCAGCAGCGTGCCGTCGGCGGCGAAGGCGACGGCGTAGATCGGCCCGGTGCCGGGATCGAACTCGGCGATCTGGTCGCCGGTGTCCATGTTCCAGATCCGCGCCGTGCCGTCGAGCGAGACCGACGCCAGCCGCTTGCCGTCAGGAGACAGCGCGATTTCATAGACGGTGCCGGAATGGCCCTCGAAGCGGCGGATCTCCTTGAAGGTGTCGAGATCCCAGAGCTTGATCGTGTGGTCGCCGCTGCCGGTCACCGCATGATGCCCGTCGGCGGTGAAGACCGCGCCGTAGGTGCCCTGCTCGTGCCCGTACCAGCTGCGCAGCAGCTTGCCCGACGCCATGTCCCAGAGCTTGAGCTCGCCGTCGATGCTGCCCGATAGTGCTTTCGTGCCGTCGGGCGAGACGGCGACCGCGCTCACCGACCAGTCGTGGCCGGGCAGCACATGCAGCACGCCGCCCTTTTCGAGATCCCAGGCGATGACGGCGCCGGTGTCGTGGCCGCTGACGGCCACCTTGCCGTCGGGGCTGATCGCAAGGTTCCTGGCGCCGCCATTCTGGCCCGCCGAAAAGACATGCAGCACCGCGCCGTCGGCAAGGTTCCGCAGCACGATCTCACCGTCGTCGCCGGCGGTCAGCGCGCTTTTCCCGTCGGGCATGAACAGCGCCGTGCGCGCCATGTCCTTGTGCTCGCCCAGATTGCGGATCAACCGCTTGCCGTCGATGTCCCAGAGCTTGATCATGCGATCGGTGCTGGCGCTCATCACCTCGCGCCCGTCCCGCGACACCGCCAGCCAGACGACGGCGTCGCGATGGCCGTCGGACCGGGTCGGCAGTGGCGGCGGCGCCGGCGGCGGCGGAGCGACGGTCTCGGGCGGTGAAGCCACCTGCGGTGGCGGAGCCGGTTCCGGTGGCAAGGAGGTCCCGGGTGGCGCAGCGGGAGGCGCGAGCGCGGTCTTCGGCGGCTCGGCAGGCGGCGAAGCCGGCACGACCGGTGGCGGACTTGCCGGCGCCGGCGTTGCCGGAGGCGGCGTCTTTGCCGCCTGTTCCGGTGGCGCGGGAGCTGGAACGGGGGCAGCCGGCGGCGGTGTTATCGGGGTCGGCGGCGCGCTGGCGAGATCCTGTCCGCCCTTGGGTTCGTTCGCCACCTCGCCCGAGCCCCGCCACGGCTGGTCGGCGAGCAGCGCCAGCACCGCGACCGCCGGCAGGACCTGAAAGAAGCGCCTGAGACCCGGCCGGCCCTGATCCTGCAGCTCCGCCGCCCGACCGAACAGCGGCGTTCCGGCCTGATGCGCCGGCCGTCCCGGCAAAAGGCCGGCGAGGAACAGCAGCGCACCAAGCACCAGGGCGAGCGCGGCCACCAGGAAGCCGGTCAGCCGCGCGGAGGCGAAGTCGGCCAGCGGATGCGCGAGGCTCACGGCTCCGGTGGCCAAAAGCGGATAGGCATGGATCACGCAGGCGATGGCGGCCGCCAGCAAGGGAAGCGAGAGCAACCTGTCGATCGTTCTGTTCATAGGATGACCCCCGCCCTTCGTCCCATATCGGCATCCTAGCCCAGCTTCCCGCGCAGGCTAAGTGTCGGAAATCACACGCGCGGGAATAAATCCGTCGTCCGCGCTCCGCTCGGCAAAGCAGTGCGCTCTATCCGGCAGACCTTCGCGCCAGGCGACGTGACTATCCGGATGCGTGCAGTGTCTTTGATGCAACGCAACTGGGATAAAGGCAGAAGAAACACCGGATGCCCCAAGAATAGACTGCAGCATCGGTCGCCATGGTTGACAGAGGACGAGAGTCTGACATCATCCGTCCGCGTTAATGGAGAGTTGGATATGAAGAAGACCTACGAGAAACCGGTCCTCCTCAAGAAGGACAGGCTTTCGGCGGTGACGGCGGGCAACGGCGGTTCCGCCCCCCCTCCGCAGTGATTTCAGCAGGCTAGCGCCCCCAGGCGTTGGCCCCATTGGATACTATTGGATACTATTCAGGTGGACTATCGGAGGCCATGAAATGAAGAGGACCTATGAGAAGCCGATCCTCCTCAAGAAGGACAGGCTTTCGGCGGTGACGGCAGGCAACGGCGGCTCCGTGCTGGCTCCAGGCTGATTCAGGCGGCAAGAGCGCATGCTATAGACAGTGTTCGCCGCAGTAGTTCCGAACATCGGGGAGTTCTGGCATGAAGAAGACCTATGAAAAGCCGGTGCTGGTCAAGAAGGACAGGCTTTCGGCGGTGACGGCGGGCAATGGCGGCTCCGGCCCCATCGGGCCGGTAGGCTGACGCGGCGCGACTGCGCCGAAGCATTGGTCAAGGACACGCGGCACATCCGCCTGGGCGTTTTTTTGAGGATTCGAGCATGAAGAAAACCTACGCGAAGCCGGTGCTGGTCAAGAAGGACAGGCTGTCGGCGATCACCGCCAATGGCGCCGGCTCGAACAACCTGATCTGATCCCTCGCAGGCCTGCTTCTGGAGCGGTTCAGCGCTTCATGGAACTGCTCTAAGTATTTGTTTTGACGCAATTTCGGGCGGAAAGCTACGGCGAAGTCGCCGAGCCCAACGGTTGCGCACTTTCCTGGAACTGTTCTAAAGGGCCAGCACAAGGTCATCCACCACAAGCTGCCAATGGTGCTTGGTCGACAGGCGAACACGCGTCACGGCCTTCAGCATCGGCGCATAGTGGCACGGTGTCAGCGCCGACAGCGTGATCTCCTCGCTCGCGACCAACACGTCCCCCAGCCAGCTTTCGATCAGCGCGGTCTCCCCCTCCGACGCCAGCCAGGCCGCGGTCAGCATCATCGAATGCAGCCCGAAAGGCTGTTGCCGCCCGAATTCGGCGGGATGGCCGCTGCTCGTATAGGCGATGTGGTCGCCCGAGACGTTGCCGTTGACGTAGCCCTCGCTGTTCTTGGTGTGGTCGCCCGCCATGGCGTTGATATTGCGCCAGGAGAGCCCGGCATGGCCCGTGGGCACCTTGCGCAGGCCGCGCGTGGTGACATCGTCGAAGCCGATGGTGCTGAGCGCCGTGCCGGCCGCGATGGCAGGCGTGAGCAGGCCAAGATCGGTCGGATAGGCTGACAACGCGAGCTGTCGGTCGAGGCCGCCGGAGACCACCACTGTGTCGGCCTCGACGGCAAGAGGAATGCGAAAGGCAGCGCCCGCGCCAAGCGGCCGGCTTTCGAGGAGCTGGCCCTTCCCCATCACCGACAGCGTCGCCTCGACCGCGCCGGGCATCCTGCCGCTCAGGATGCGATCAGGCGCGAGGCCGACCGGTTTCGGCAGGTCCTCGCCGACGAGGCCGACCACGGAGCCGGGCGCGTCCAGCAGGCGTATCGACTGGTCCGCGTTCGCGCCGCTGGCGCGCCAGCCCGGCGGCACCGAGACCGAAAACCGGTAGATGCCGGGCGCCCGGATCCTGGCCCGGCGGCGCCTGGAAGACATCGGAAAATTGGCGAAGCCGGCGGGGTTGGTGCGCGCCGCCGCGAGGAAGCCGCCGCGCTCGTCGTAGAGCCGCACCATGATGCCGGCCATCGGCCGGTCGGCGAGGCCATAAGTGCCGTCGCCATCGACATCCATATAGACATAGGACGAGAAATTGAGCTTGCCGGCGGTCGCCCGCCAGGGCGAGCGCACCGCATAGTCATGGGCAGGATCGGCCTGGCGCCGCGTCCGCCGGCGCTCGCGCGCCTGCCAGACGAGGAAGGCCAGCAATGCCACGGCGGCGAGGACGATTGAGGAGATGACGACGGTCAGGCTGGGCAAGGGCGAACCTCGGCGGGGATGCTGTTCAGGGGACGATCCCCGACGGTTTGCGGCACCCTAGCTTGGGACGTCGTGGCTGCACAGATGGTATTGGAAGGTGATGCGGCGCATGTCCTCGCATCCTATGCCGGGCGGGACAGACGAGCGGGTCTGTGTTGCCGCGAAACGAAGAGCCGCTCTAGCCGGCTTGTCCGCGCAGCGACTTTGCCACCGCCTTGCCGCGGTCGAATTCGGCGCGCAGGCGCGCCAATTCCTCGGCCGACAGACGCGCCGCATTCTGATAGTCGAGCTTCCATTCGGCATCGGCACTCCAGACCAGCGGCGACTGCACGGTGGTGCGCGGAGCCGGCGCCTTCTCCAGCACGGCGAGCGCAAGTTCGAGCGTCGCGGCCTGCGATGCCGCATCGTTTGGCCGGCCCGCGGCGTTGCCGAGCGGAAAATCCGAAAACAGCAGCCGCGGCACGCCGACATGCTCGACGATGTCCTTGGCGCAGGCCATCACCACGGTGGCGATGCCGTTTGCTTCCAGCGCGCGGGCAGCGAGGCTGACGCTTTGATGGCAGACCGGGCAATTGGCAACCAGAACCGCCGCGTCGACCGCATCGGTCAGGCAGCGCTCGACGATCTCCGGACAATCGACGTCGAGCGTGGTGCGATGGCTGCGATTGGTCGGCAGGCCATGGAAGCGCGGCGCGACCGAGCCGATCAGCCCGCCGGCAGCGGCGCGACGCAGTTCCGGCAGCGGGAACCAGGTGCCGGAATCTTCGGCCGTCGTGTGCTTGCGGTCGATGGCGACGTGCGAAATGCGCAGATCGTGATCCTTCGACGTGTCGCCGGAATAGACGGTGTAGAATTTCGCCGCCGCATTGTAGGGTGCGCCCGGGCCCTGGTCGCCCTTCCCCGCCTGATAGGGTGCTGCTGTGGTGACGATCGCAACACGGCATCGCGCGAGCGGCCTTGGCAGCGGCTGGAACGGCACTTCGGCATAGTGCGCCCATTCGTATGCCGCGCCATAGCCAAGCGCCGTGTAGTAGTCGCGGATCCTCTGGATGTAGGCGATCGGCGCATCATGCACAGTGGCGAAGCCAAACCCGGCGCCGAGCGCGCTGGTCATCGCTGCCAGCTCCTCGAGCTGCCGTCCAGCCTATGCGGATAGTCAACCGGCATCACGGTCCTTGCCTGCTGCGTGGACAGCATATCACGTCTTCAGCTCCACCCACACCGGCGCATGGTCGCTGGCGCCGTCTTCGCCGCGCACTTCCCGATCGATGCCGGCCACCTTCAGTTTGCGGGCGAGTGTCTTCGACAACAGGATGTGGTCGAGCCGCAAGCCCGCGTCGCGCGGCCAGCGGTTGCGGCGGTAATCCCAGAATGTGTAGAGCGTCTGCTTCGGAAAGGACTTGCGCAGCGCATCGGTCCAGCCCTGCCCGATGAGCGCCGCGAAGGCGGCGCGGCTCTGCGGCTGCACCAGCGCGTTGTCGTCATAGGAGCGGGTGGCGTAAATGTCGCGCGGCTCGGGCACGATGTTGAAATCGCCGGCGAGCACCACCGGCAGGCCGGTGTCGAGAAGCTCAGCGGCGTGGGCGGCAAAGCGCTCGTGCCAGGCGAGCTTGTAGTCGAATTTCGGCCCCGGCTGCGGATTGCCGTTCGGCGCGTAGAGGCAGGCGATGACAACGCCGTCGACCGCCGCCTCGATGTAGCGCGCCTGGCGGTCGGCGTCGTCGCCGGGCAGCGCCTCTCGGGTCAGCACAGGTTCGGCGCCGCGAGCCAGGATGGCGACGCCGTTCCAGGTTGGCTCGCCCTTCCACACCGCGCCATAGCCGGCGGCGGCGAGAGCGGAACGCGGAAACTGCGTGTCGCGCGCCTTCAGCTCCTGCAGGCAGACGACATCGGGTTTTGCCTCGGCGAGCCAGGCCAGCAGGTTTTCGAGCCGGCTGTTGATGTTGTTGATGTTGAAGGTGGCGATTTTCATTTGCCGAAAGCGCCCCTCGCTTCGTCATCCTCGGGCTTGACCCGAGGATCCATGCCGTGACCCTCGCCGTGGAACGCTGCGGGGCAGAATTCTGAACTGTTGCAACGCCTTAGCGTCACGGCATGGCAACTGTGTTCATGCGAAGGCCGTTTTGTCTCGAATGATGGCATTGAGAGTGACTAGGAGCTTCCTTGCGACAGCGACGATGGCAAGTTTCTTCGATCCGGAGCGCGCGGCGAGCGCAGTGTAGAAAGTTCTGAAGCGATCGTTGGCGCGGATGGCGCCCAGCGCCGCCATGTAGAGGGCGCGGCGCACGCGCGGGCGGCCACCGCTGATCTTGCTCTTGCGCTTGGCCTTGCCGCTCTCGTTGTCGAGCGGGGCAAGGCCTGCAAGTGCCGCGATCGACTTGGGCGAGCGCCGGCCGAGCTCGGGCATGTGGGCCAGCAGCGAAAGCGCGGTGATGGTGGAGACGCCTGGTACAGAGACCATCAGCGTGTAGTCGAGAGCGGTGTCCTCGGCTTCGCGAATGGCTTTGGCAATCCGGCTTTCGAGTGCATCGATGCGTGTGTCGAAGTCGGCGATCAGACTTTCAGTCTCGGTTATGACGTCCTCATCGAAGGCCTCGCTGAGATATCTCTTCAACCTTGCCCGGATCTCAACAAGATGGTCGCGGTGGCGGGCAAGCGACTGAAGGCGTTCGCCTTTCTCGCAAGGTGCCGCCTCGGCCGCAGGCTGGTAGCGACGACCGTAGCTGCTCAGCATCCGGGCATCGAGACGATCGGTCTTGGCGCGCTGGGTCGCCGACTTCGCGTAGTGGTGGGTGTGCGCCGGATTGTGCCGCGAGAACGCAATGCCGGCCTTGCCCAGCGCATGGCGCAGCAGCCGGTCATGGACCCCGGTCGCCTCCATGACAACGAAGTCACGACCAGCGCAAAGGCCTGCCACATAGGCTTCTATCGCTTCAGCCTGGTTGGCGATCCGCTGGTAGCGGCCGCTTGCCTCATCAAAGAAGTCGAGCCTCGCTTTGGAGATGTCGCAGCCGACATAGTTCTGCACTATCATGGCCATGCCTCTTCCTGTGGTGCGGGGTCTGCTGAAGACAGCCCCGTGCAACTGTTCAGGTTGATGGTTCATTGGTGGGAAGGGACCGAGCCATGCCGCGGCCTGTCCTCGAAGGGACGACCAGGATCCTCTCGGCCTCCTTCCCACTTCAACCATAGCACTGAGCAAACACACAGGATCCTAGGGTCTGCGCGCGTCGCTTCGCTCCTTGCTCCGCCCTAGGATGACGAGCCCAAGGGTTGTGCCAGCCTGGCCTTCACCGTCTCCGCTACCGTCTTCAGGTGATCCCCCGTGGAGAAACCCGAGATCGCTTTTCGTGGCTTCAGATCGTGGTCGCCATCCTCCAGCCAGATCACGTCGATGGCGTCGGAAAGGCCGTAGGTCGCGACCTCGTCCTTGGTGCCGAATTCGTCTCGCGTGCCCTGGAAGATCAGCGTCGGCGTCTTGAGGCCGAGGAGATGTTTTGTCCTGAGCTGCTCCGGCTTGCCCGGCGGATGGAACGGATAGCCAAGGCAGATGAGGCCGGCGATCTCGCCCTTGGCAAACATCTCGTCGGCGACCATCGAGGCGACGCGCCCGCCCATCGACTTGCCGCCGATGATGAGCTTTCCGGTCACGCCCTTGGCGCGAAGATCGGCGATCGCCTTCACATATTCGGGGTTCACCGTCTCGGCGCGCGGCGGCGGCTTGCGGTGGCCGTAGCGGCGCGCCGCCATATAGTGGAACTCGAAGCGCGCAACTTGGAAGCCGGCGGCGGCCAGAGCCTTGGCGGTGGCGGTCATCGAAGGAGAATCCATCGACGCCCCGGCGCCATGGGCGAGCAGGATGGTGATGGGAGCGGTGTCGAAACCGTCGAAGAGGAAATGGGTCATGAGCACTCCGGCGCGGGCGACCCCTTCTCCCCTTGTGGGAGAAGGTGGCCGAGCGAAGCTCGGACGGATGAGGGGTGTTCCAGCTTGGCGGACACGTTCATCCAAACATTGGCAAGCGACAAAATCACCAGCGGCCTCATTCCTTCCGACACCCCTCATCCGTCTCGGCGCTGCGCGCCGATCCACCTTCTCCCACAAGGGGAGAAGGTGAGGCGCTCACCCCGCCGTCCGCGCCGTATGCAAATCGACGAACTGTATCCCCTTCTGCGCCAGCTTCGCCCACTCTGATTCCGCGTCGAGCTCCAGATAGCGCGCCCATAGCCGCCGGGCCTCGGCCAGATTGCCGGCTTCGAACTCCAGCCGCGCGAGGTTGAAGACCGGGTCGGCATAGGCCTTGTCGAGCGCGATCGCTTTCTGCAGGTGCCGCCGCGCCGATGCCACCTTGCCCTCGTCGCCCATCAGCCCGGCGAGGTTGAACCAGGCCTCGACAAAGCCCGGATCGAGCTTAATGGCGCGGGCATAGTCGTGCGCGGCTTCCGCGACGCGGCCGGCGCCGCGCAGGCAGTTGGCGCGGTTGAAGGCGGCGATGGCGTCCTTCTGGTCGATCGCCAGGCAGCGCTGGTAGAGCGCCGCCGCGTCGTCGTGGCGCCCCTCCTCTTCCGCGGCTTCCGCCTCAGCGAACAGCTCCTCCAGCGTATCATCTTCGGGCGAGCCGAGGTCGAACAGCAGCTGGCCGTCGAGCTCGCTCGCACCGTCGTCGAGGTAGATCGCGTCCGGACGGCCGTGCTGGGAGCCGAGGTTGAGCGACTTGGCGGTAAGCGAGGCCACCGGGCCGGAGCGGTGCACGGAGCGCGCGATCGCGCCCCAGGACGCCCCGCTGGCAATCAGCCCGGCATACTTACGGGCGAGGATCAGGTCGTGGAAGGAATAGGGCTCGCCATCGTGCTCGAAGGCATCGAAAAGCGACAGCAGGTCGAGATCGTCGGCGGCTAGCCTCGATTGGTCGATCAGCGACTGCCGGGACAATGAGGAGGCCTCCGGCGCCTTCATCAGGCCGAGCAGGCGCAGGAACCCGTTTTCGCTGACCAGCGCTCGGCCGGCTTCGCGCTCGCCCCTCACGCGGCGCTCGATCTCGGCATCGCCCGTCCTGCCCGTCGCGGCTTTCGCCAGCAAGGCGCGCCCGAACACGACATGAGAGGTGCGACGGGTGACGCCGCGCCTCAACTCCGCATGGCGGCGCTCGACCTCGCGCGCGGCAAGCCGCAACGGAAAGGCAGCCAGCGCGCCGACGACGCCGAAGACGGCGCCGGGAACGATCACTGGCCCTCCCGTCACTTCTTGCTCTTGCCGACGGCCTTCAGAAGGTTCGCCTTCAGCGGATTCTCGGGCGCGCCTCCGGCCGCCGCCTTCTTGGCGGCGGGCTTTGCCGCCTCGTCAGCCTTGCTTTTCGACTTGGCCGGCGGCTTGGCCTGCTGCGACAGGCTCGCCTTCAGCGCATCCATCAGGTTGATGACGTTGCCGCGCTCCGGTGCGGCCGCGATGATCGGCTTGTGGCCCTTCAGCTTCTCGCGGATCATCGCCATCAGCGCCACCTCGTAGCGATCCTCATAGTTCTTCGGATCGAAGTGGGTTTCCTTCTGCTTGATCAGCGCCTGGGCGAGCTCCAGCATTTCCGGGTCCGGCTTGCCGGCCGGGATGTTGCCGAAATATTCAGCCGTGCCGCGCACTTCGTTGGGGTTCCTCAAGGTGCAGACGAACATGCCGTTCTCGCGCGCGCCGATCGTCACCACGCGCTCGCGGCTGGAGAGCACAAGCCGCGCAATCGCCAGCTTGCCGGATTTGCGCATCGCTTCGCGCAGCACGGCAAAGGTTTCTTCCGCCATGGCGCCGTCGGGAGCCAGATAGTAGGGCGAATCCTGGTAGATGACGTCGACCTCGCCCTCGTCGACGAAGGCCTCGATGTTCATCGTGTGGTTGGATTCGATCCTGACCGCATCGAGGTCGGCGTCATCGATGATGATGTACTGCTTGTCCTCGTACTCGTAGCCCTTGACCAGGTCCGAGCGCTCGACCAGTCCGAGTTCGGGATCGACCGGCTTCATGTTGATACGGTTGTGGGTCTTCTTGTGCAGCTGGTTGAACGCAATGCGTTCGCTCGCGCTGGTGGCCGGATAGAGCCGGACCGGACAGCTGACGAGGCTGAGCTTGAGGTAACCCTTCCAACTTGCCCTGGGCGCCATGATGAACTCCTACGCGGCCATGCACTGACTGTTATTGCAGCGCCTTTTCGTCCGGAGGACGATTGGCGCCGTGGAAATCCTACACCGACCCCCGATGATACCGGCAAATCCCTGACGAAATGTTTTAGCGCGGGTTGGGATGCAGGCGGATGAGGCTGATCGGGAGAATAATTCAAATTGTAGGTAGCGTCGATGGAGATGGAATTGAGACGCTGGCGATTGGCTGAAGGCCTCGACACTTCGTCATTCTAGGGCGGAGCAAGGAGCGAAGCGACGCGCGCAGACCCTAGAGCGCGTACTCAACCCTTGCACGACGTTTGAAGCAGTGATTCAACGCCTTGATTTGGAGGCGATGATGGCACGCTACGATCTAAGCGAGACGGAATGGCAAATCGTGGAGCCGCTTCTGCCGCCGCACGGTTTGGGCAAGAAGCGGGTCGATGATCGGCGGGTGGTAAATGGCATATTTTACGTTTTGAGGACCGGATCGCCTTGGCGCGATCTGCCCGAACGGTATGGCCCCTACACCACGGTCTACAATCGCTTCAACCGCTGGGCCAAGAGAGGTGTCTGGTTGGCGATGTTTGAAGCCCTGGCGGCTAAGTCACCACAGTCTTTGCACTTAATCGACAGTTCGATAATCCGCGCTCACCAGCATGCCGCGGGCGGTAAAAAGGGGGTCCGGATAACGCCATTGGCCGTTCTCATGGCGGACTAAGCACCAAGGTTCATGCCCTTGTCGATCAGGATGGTCTGCCCATCCGTTTGCTTATCACCGAGGGCAAGGCATCCGATAAGACCATCGCCCCGCAGCTGATTGAAGGGTTGCCGCCGGCAAAGGCGCTTGTCGCTGACAAAGGCTACGACAGCTGGCCGTTAGTTGCTCTCATTGCCAGAACCGGTGGCTCGGCCAACATTCCAACCCGCCGTCACGTCAAGAATAAACGTGTGGTTCCGCCAGAGCTCTACCGGGAGCGCAACCGCATCGAACGCTTCTTCTGCAGGCTCAAGCAATTCCGCCGGGCCGCAACCCGCTTTGACAAGCTCGCACGCAACTACCTGGCCATCCTCAATCTCGCATCGCTCCGAATATGGCTGCGACACGTTGAGTCCACGCCCTAGAATCCATGCCGTTACCTCTGCCAGAGAATGCATCGGTTCAGAATAGCTGCTGGCAACGGCGCAAGATAAGATCGCAGCATGACAGGCTATGTTTACATGACCGCAAGCCAGAAAGGCGGCACGATCTACATCGGTGTCACCAATGATCTCGGCCGTCGAATGCCAGAGCACAAGACCGGCCAAGGATCCAGCTTCACCAGCCGTTACGGTGTGCAGCGTCTCGTCTGGTACGAGGAGTATTTCGACATCACCGACGCGATCCAGCGTGAGACGTCATTGAAGCGCTGGCCACGCCAATGGAAGGTGGAATTGATCGAGAAGAGCAATCCGGAATGGTTCGAGTTGTTTCGCGGGGCCGGCTGGTGAACGTTCTGAGCCGTCGCGTTGCTCAGGCGTCACGGCATGGATTCTAGGGTCTGCGCGCGTCGCTTCGCTCCTTGCTCCGCCCTAGAATGACGACGCCGAGAGGCTATCGCCTCTCCTCCAACGCCGGCAAATCCTTTGCCGCCTCATCGATCTCCGCCCAAGGGTCGCCCGAGGTCTCCAGGAGCCCCGGCAGCGAGGCGTAGTTCAGGTCCTGCGGGGCGTCGATTGCTTCCAAATCCGTCCAGCTCACTGGCGTCGAGGCCGGCAGGTTGGTGCGGGCGCGCAGCGAATAGGGCGCGGCGGACGTGTGGCCGCGGGCGTTGCGGTGGAAGTCGATGAAGATGCGCTTCTTGCGGTTCTCCTTGCCCATCGTCGTGGTGAAGGTGTCGGGCGCGGTCGATGCGAGATAGGTCGAGATGGCGCTCGAGGCCTGGTGCAGCTTCTTCCAGTTCTGCTTTCTGGTCACCGGCACCGTAATGTGGATGCCATTGCCGCCGGAGGTTTTGGCGAAGGGCACCAGGCCCAGGCTTTCCAGGCCGCCCTTGATGTGGACCGCCGCCTCCACCACCTCTCGCCAGGAAATCCCCTCGCCCGGGTCGAGGTCGAAGACGACCTGGTCGGGCTTATCGAGCTTGGTGCGGTGCGTGCCCCAGGTGTGGAACTCGACGACGCCGAATTGCGCCAGCGCGAGATAACCCTTGGCGTCCTCGACCGAGAGATAGGTCTTGGTCTCGCCTTCCGAGTTGATGGACTCGAACACCGCCACCGAGGGCGGCATGCCGGTGAAGGCGTGGCGCTGGAAGAAGCAGTCCTGTGGCTTGCCGGTCGGGCAGCGTACCAGCGACACCGGACGGCCGATGATGTGCGGCAGCATGAAATCGCCGACCAGCGCGTAATAGACGGCGATGTCGAGTTTTGTGGGCCCGGTCTTGCCGAACAGCCGGCGCTCCGGATTGGTGACCCAGATGGTGGCGAGGTCGGATTCGGCGATCAGCCGCTTGCGCTTGACCGGCACTGGCGTGGTGAGCCCGCCGACGTCGCGCAGGCCACGAAACACACCGTGGCGGATCGCATTGTCGGCGGTGCGGTTCGAATAGCGGATGCGGGCCGAAAGCAGCGGCTTCACCCAATGCATCTCGCGCATGATCTCGCGTGGCGCGCCTTCGGGCGGACTGGCGCCGGCCGTCAGCCGCTCCAGCCGTGCCAGCAATTCTGTCGCCGTGTCGCGGTCGAAACCGGTGCCGACTTTGCCGCGATAGTGCAGCTCGCCGTTCTCGAACTCGGCCATGCCGAGCGCCGCCAGACCCTCCGCCCGGTCCGAAACCGTGTAACCGGCGATGACGAAGTCATCCGTCTTTTGCGCTTTCACCTTGGTCCAGCTCTTGGTCCGGCCGCTGATATAGATGGCGTCGGCGCGCTTGGAGACGACGCCTTCCAGCCCAAGCTCGGAGGCCTGGTCGTAAAGCCCCTGCCCGTCGCCTTCGACATGGTCGCTGTACTGGATGGCGGCGTTGGCGGCCTGACCCGCGAGCAGCTCGGCAAGCAGCGCCTTACGCTTCCGCAGCGGCGCTTTGCGCAGATCCCAGCCGTCGAGATGGAGAAGGTCGAAAGCGTAGAAATGCAGCTTGGAGCCCGCACCTTCGGCCAGTGCGTCCTGCAGCAGCGCGAAGCGCGAAATGCCCTTCTCGTCGAGCACCATGATCTCGCCGTCGATGATCGCCTCGCGGCAGGGCAGTTTGGCGAAGGCGTGCGGCAGGTCGCCATAGCGCTTCGTCCAGTCGATGCCGCCGCGCGTGATCAGGCGAACCTCGCCATCCACGACATGCGCCATGGTGCGGTAGCCGTCGAACTTGATCTCGTGCAGCCAGAGCTCGCGCGTGTTGTCCGCCGGCCCCTCGCCGCCAGGCGGCTTCGGCACCTGCGTGGCAAGCTGAGGCTCGATGCGGGACGGCGGGTCTGCCTTGACGGCGCCGGGCAGCGCGCCGGGCTTCAGCACCGCCGGCCTTGCCGGCTTGACCGGCTTCGGCGGCGCCACCAGCTCCTCGATGCGGCGGCCGGATTTCACGCTCTCCGGCCGCTCGCTGAGGATGTCGCGGCTGGTGTCGGAGGCAAGGTCGCGCTCCTTGAACAAGAGCCAGTTCTTCTTGCCCTCATCCTCACCGGGCTTCGGCTTCAGGCGGGTCAGCATCCAGCCGCCGTTCAGCTTCCGGCCGGCCAGCCGGAACTTGAAGGCGCCGGTGCGCAGGCTCTTTTCGACATCGTCCATCGGCGCCCAGGTACCGGTGTCCCAAACGATCATCGGCCCGCCGCCATACTCGCCCTCGGGGATGACGCCCTCGAAGTCGATATATTCGATGGGGTGGTCCTCGGTCTCGACCGCCAGCCGCTTGTCGGCCGGATTGAGCGAGGGCCCGCGCGGCACCGCCCAGCTCTTCAGCACGCCGCCAACCTCGAGGCGCAGGTCGTAGTGGTCGGCGGTGGCGTGGTGCTTGTGGACGACGAAGCGGTTGCCGCTCTCGCCCGACTGTCCGCCGCTAGGTTCGGGTGTGCGGGAGAACTCGCGCTTGCCACGGTAGGTTTTGAGTTTTGAGGGGGTGGGCATGTCAGGCGGTGACGGGCGGAAGCAACATACGCTGCGTTCCTTCGCGCCCCCCTCTGTCCTGCCGGACATCTCCCCCACCTGGGGGAAGATCACACGGCGCGCCGGCTATCGCCAATCTCCTACGTTGCAAGATGCGCGCCGCCAACGAACCTGCCAATCTCCCCCTTTGTGGGGGAGATGTCCGGCAGGACAGAGGGGGGCGCTGTCCCGCCAGCCTTGCCGTCATCATCCGTGAGAACTCAATCGTCGGCAGCCGGCGTCAATTCCAGCTCGGCCGGCGATAGCCCTTGCCTGAGCTGCGACAGCCGGAACTCGTCGACCCAGTAGGCTTCGCCGTCAACCAGCACGCGCGCCTGGTAGGTGCCGTCGGAGAAGCTTTGCGCGGTCACATAGACCTTGTGGCGGTCGAGCGCCTTCTTCACCGCGGCGCGGCGGGAATTTTCTCTGGCGACGGGACTGGCCATGGCCTCACTCGAAACACGCTGCCGCACTGGCGGCCTGCCATTAGGATGGCGGAGAGCGGCGGGGGAGTCAATTTGGCGGGAGATTGGCTCTCATCGGCGCGGCGCTATATCCTATGACGATGCCTGCGAGGGAGTGCCTGATGACCCAGATCCGAGCGATGACAAAAAACGACCTCACCGCAGTGTCGCGCCTGCTCGGCCAGTCCTGGCGGCGGACCTATGCGCCGATCATGGGGGCGGAAGCGACGGCGCGGCTTTCCGACGACAGGCATGCGCCGGACAAGCTGGCGGCGGAGCTCGGGGACGACGACAAGATGTCCTTCGTCGCCGAGCGGCCCGACGGCTCAATCGCCGGCTATGCGATGGCGGCGATGGACGATCGCGGCGACGTCATGCTCGACCGGCTGCATATCGAGCCTGGTGAGTTCGGCAGCGGGCTGGCGACCAACCTTCTCCACGCCGTGCTCGCCGCCCATGCCGGCATCCCCAGCATCGCGCTCGAAGTGATCGAGGGCAACGACCGGGCGGTCGCCTTCTACCGCAAGCACGGTTTTGAAGTGGTTGAACGCAGGCCTGCCGCGCACGGCGTCGGCGGCCACGCCTCGCTGATCATGCGCCGGCTGCTATCGAGAGCCTGAGGCCGTCGATCAGCTGGCGCAGGCGGCACGGATGGTCCCGAGGCCGTGGGTTTCGCCGGGAACCATCCGTCCGCCTTGTGTCCTTCCCAAGACAATCGAGTGATACGATCCTTCCCGACCGCTTCCCTTGATCTTGATCAAGCATACGCTGATCTTGATCAAGCATCCGCCTGTCGCTGGACGCTTCGTCCGCGAGCCCTATAGTTTAGCCGGGTTGCAAATTCGACCGGAGCAAAACGAGATGAGCCTGGGCAAACAGAAACTCGGCAACCAGGGGCTTGTCGTCTCGGCGATCGGCCTCGGCTGCATGGGCATGAGCCAGTCCTACGGGCCGGCGGACGAGGCGGAATCGATCGCCACCCTGCACCGGGCGATCGAGCTCGGCTGCACCTTCCTCGACACAGCGGAAGCCTATGGGCCGTTCCTCAACGAGGAGCTGCTCGGCCGAGCGCTGAAGGGTCGTCGCGATGCGGTGACCATCGCGACCAAGTTCGGGTTTCGCATCGTGGACGGCAAGCAGGACGGCACCGGCCGCGACAGCCGGCCCGAGCACATCCGCGCGGTGGTGGAGGCGTCGCTGAAGCGGCTCGACACCGACCGTATCGACCTCCTCTATCAGCACCGCGTCGACCCGGCCGTGCCGATGGAAGACGTTGCCGGCACGGTCGGCGAGCTGGTGGCGGCAGGCAAGGTGCGTTTCTTCGGCCTGTCCGAGGCGGGCATCGTCAACATCCGCCGCGCCCATGCCGTGCACCCGGTCTCGGCGCTGCAGAGCGAATATTCGCTGTGGGAGCGCAATCTCGAGCCCGAGATCATCCCGGCGCTGAAGGAGCTCGGCATCGGCCTGGTGCCTTTCGCGCCGCTCGGGCGCGGCTTCCTCGCCGGCGACGTCAAGCGCGCGGAAGACTATCCGGAAGGCGATTTCCGGCGCGGCGACCCGCGCTACCAGGGCGAGAATTTCGACGCCAATGTCGCGGCGGCAAGCGCGGTGCGCGACGTGGCCGCCGCCAGGGGCGTGAAGCCGGGCCAGGTCGCGATCGCCTGGCTTCTCGCCAAGGGCCCGGAATTCGGCATCGACATCGTGCCGATCCCCGGCACCAAGCGCCGGAGCTACCTGGAGGAGAATGTCGCCGCAGCCGACATCAAGCTCGACGCGACCGAGATGCTGCTGCTCGACATGGCGCTGACACCCGACAGGATCTCCGGGCCGCGCTACAACGAGCGGACGATGTCGATGGTGGATCGGTAGACGTGTCTCACGCCGAACTGCGCAGCATCAGCTCGGCGTTCAGCAGGATGCGGGCGTCGCCGCGCTTGGCGGCGGAGGATTTTTCATCCAGCCGCTCGAGCAGAAGCTCGATGGCCAGGCGGCCGATCTCGTTGTAGTTCTGCGCCACCGTCGTGATCGGCGGGCAAGCGTAGCGCGACAGCGGATGGTCGTCGTGACCGGCGACCCTGAGGTCGCAATCGGCGCCATGCCCTACCTTCAGGCCGAGCTGATAGGCGGCGCCGAGCACGCCGAAGGCGACGCGGTCGTTGGCGCACAGCACGGTTTTGGTCGGAAAGCCGCCACCCTTGAGGATGCGCGTCGCCTCGTCATAGCCGAACTTCTCGAAATCCCATGAGCGCGCGTCCTCGACCGGCACGATGCGCGGCGTCATCTTGAACTGCCGCATGGCCTCGACATAGGCCTCCTGCCTGGCCGAGGCGTTGTTATTGACGAGCGGCATGGCGAAGTAGCAGGGCGGCTCGCCGGACCGGCAGAGATAGTCGACCATCAGCCGGAAACTCTGACGGTTGTCGGTGCCGACGAAGGAAGACGTCTCGTCGAGCGGCGAGTCGACATAGATCAGCGGGATCGAGGCGCCGAGCTCGGCCAGGATGCGGTGGTGCGAGCGCACGCCGAGCGGCGCAATGATGGCGCCGGCGATGTTCATCGAGCGGAACGTCTGGATCGCCTGGTCCTCCATTTCGGCGCGCCCGTCGGAGGACAGCACGAAGGCCAGGAAGCCAGCTTCGTTGGCGATCGACTCGATGCGGCGCGTCAGCGCCATGTAGAACGGGTCGGTCGAATTCGGGATGATGACGCCGAGGATGTTGCTGCGGCGGCGGTTCAAATTGACCGCGAACATGCTCGGCCGGAAATCGGACTTCTTCAGCGCGGCCTCGATGGCGCTGCGCGTGTTCTTGCGAACAGAATTGGGATCGTTGAAGTATTTGGAGACGGTCGTGCGAGACAAGCCGACGAAGTCCGAGAAATCCTCCATCGTCCTGATCGTCTTTGCCATCCATGGCCCCCTGTTCGACCTTCCCCGTCCCCTGTCTACGTGAGTCACCTTGCTGCGCAAAGCAGCAAGGTTTCGACCGTGGTAGTGCCAGTTTGCCGGTTCATGGCGTGCCGTGCATCCTCGCTCAAATGTCCGCCGAAAACTGTACCTTCATCGTCGCCGGATCGCCGCCCGTCTTGGCAAAGAACGGCAAAAGCTCCGCAAGTGGCAACCGGTGGCTGACCAGCCGCGCCATGGTGCCGTCGTCGCGCCTCAGAATGTCGAGCGCCTGCGGGATGTTGCGGTTCAGCGAATGCGAGCCGGCCAGCCTGATCTGCCGGCGGAAGATCTCGAAAGGCGCGACCGAGATCCTGGCATCGGGCGCGCAGACGCCGAAGACGAGCGCGGTGCCGCCATCGGCGGTAAAGCCGATCATGCCTTCGACCACCCTGGCGACGCCGGTGGCGTCGGCGACGAAATCGAAACTTCTCGCCCTTGCCGCCAGCGCCAGCGATCCGGACACCAGCGGCTCCAGCCCGAGCGCCTCAGCGAAGGCAAGCCGGGGCTCGCTGATGTCGGCGACCGCCACCTTCGCCACGCCCTTGGCGCGAAGCGACAGCGCCATGAGCAGGCCGATGGGCCCGGCGCCGAAGACCAGCGCGCTGCCAGGCTTGCTGAGCTCGACCCCGGCCGCGCTGAGGCCGTTGAGCACGCAGGCCAGCGGTTCGGCGAGCGCCGCCGTCTCGAAAGGCAGATCGCCAACGCCGTGCAGATGATCGACGGCAACGACGCTGAATTCGGCGAAGCCGCCATTCTCGGTCACGCCATAGGCTTTCAGCGAGGCGCACAGATTGGTGAGGCCCTTGCGGCATGCGGCGCAGTGTCCGCACGGGATGTTGGGATCGACGGCGACGCGGTCGCCGGGCTTCACGGTCGTCACGTCGCCGGCGACCGCCTCGACGGTGCCGGCATATTCATGGCCGGGAACCAGCGGAAACGCGCCTTCGCCATAGCGGCCATGCAGGACCTCGATGTCGGTATGGCAGAGCCCGGCGGCGCGGACCCTGACCAGTGCGTGCCCCGGCGCGATCTGCGGCATGTCCAGCTCCGCCATGCCGGCAACGCCCGCGGCGGCAAATCGGATGGCCTTCATGTCATTCTCCCTGCGGACTACGCCTCAGCTCATCCAGTTGCCGCCATCGACATTGTAGGTCTGGGCCAGGATGTAATCACTGTCGGACGAGGCGAGGAAGACGGCGAGCCCGGCAATGTCCTCGGGGTTCGCGAAGCGGCCGATCGGCACGGACTTGGCCACCGCCGCCTTCTTCTCGCCGGGCTTCAGGCCCTCCCAGCGGGCGAAATGGGCGTCGACGACATCCCAGTGCTCGCCGTCGACGACGCCGGGCGCGATGGCGTTGACGTTGATGCCGTGCTTGACCAGCGCAAGTGCCGCTGACTGCGTGGCCGAGATGATCGCCGCCTTGGAGGCGCAGTAGAGCGTCACCAGCGCCTCGCCGCGGCGGCCGGCCTGGCTCGCCATGTTGATGATCTTGCCGCCGCGGCCGCGCTTGATCATCAGATTGGCGACAGCCTTCATCATGAATAGCGGTCCCTTGAGATTGATGCCGAAGACGCGCTCGTAGCTTGCCTCGGTGATGTCGGTGATCGGCGCCATGTCGAAGATCGCCGCATTGTTGACGAGGATGTCGATGCCGCCGAACTCGCGGTCGACCTCGCCGGCAACGCTCTCGATCGCGGCGAGATCGGTGACGTCGAGCTTCTTCGCGCTGGCCGCCGGGCCGATCGCGGCGGCAGCGCTCGTCGCGCGCCCGATGTCGATATCGGCGATCACCACCCTAGCGCCCTCGCGGGCGTAGGCTTGCGCAAAGCCAAGGCCGATGCCGCGCGCGCCACCGGTGATCAGGGCAGTCTTGTTGTTCAGCTTCATGTCCAACTTTCTCAAGTTTCAAAAACGATATCCGGGCGGCCGGCGAAAGGCCTCGGGCCAGCCTTGCGCGGAACGCACGGATCCGCTTTGCTCTTGCGGGATCCGTGCATCCTCCGGGCCTGCTGCAACGGGAGGTCTGGGCAGGCCGGATCACCAGGGGCGGCACGCTGCGCCCCTGGCTTAGGCGGGTGCTATTTGATGTAGCCCGCTTCCGTCATCGTGCGCTCCACCTCGGTCTGGGCGCCATTCAGCGCGTCGTCGACCGACTGCTCGCCGGTCACCGCGGCGGCGACAGCCTGGCCGACCTGCGTGCCTATGCCCTGGAATTCAGGGATGGCGACGAACTGGATGCCGGTATAGGGGACCGGGTCCTTGGTCTGCTTGGTCGGATCGGCGGATTCGATCGCCGAGAGCACAGTGGCGGCGAAGGGCGCCGCCTTCTGGTAGTCCGCGCTGGCATAGGTGGACTTGCGCGTTCCGGGCGGCGCCGCCACCCAGCCTTCGGTTTCACCGACGCGCTGGACATAGGCTTTCGAGGTCGCCCATTTGACGAAGGATTTCGCCACGTCCGCCTTCTTGGTCGAGGCCGGGATGGCGAGGCTCCAGGCCCAGCCCCAGGCCGAACCGTTGGGGGTGACCCCGACGGGCGCCTTGGCGAAGGCGACCTTGTCGGCGACCTTGCTCTGCTTCGGATCATAGACGCGGCCCGCGGCGGAAGTGGCATCGATCCACATGGCGCAATGGCCGGAGGAGAACAGCGTCTGGTTCTCGTTGAAGCCGTTGGAGCTGATGCCCGGCGGTCCATATTTCTTCATCGTGTCGACGTACCAGCCGATCGCCTTCTTCCATGCGTCGGAATTGATCTGCGGCTTCCAGTCCATGTCGAACCAGCGGCCGCCAAAAGTGTTCACCAGTGTGCCGACGAAGGCCATGTTTTCACCCCAGCCAGGCTTGCCGCGCAAGCAGAGCCCGTACTGCTCCTTCGACTTGTCGGTGAGCTTGGCGGCGAATTCGGTGATCTGGTCGTAGGTCGGCGCCTCAGGCATCTTCAGGCCGGCGGCGTCGAACAGGTCCTTGCGGTAGAGCGTGAACGAGCTCTCGGCATAGAACGGCACGGCATAGAGGTTGCCGTCGACGGTCAGGCCGTTGCGCACCGGCGCGATCAGATCGTCATAGTCGTAGTCGTCGCCGAGATCGTTGAGCGAGGTCAGCCAGCCCGCCTTGCCCCAGATCGGCGTCTCATAGCCGCCGATGGTCAGCACGTCGAACTGGCCGCCCTTGGTGGCGATGTCGGTCGTGACGCGCTCGCGCAGCACGTTCTCCTCGAGCGTGACCCAGTTGACCTTGTTTCCGGTCGCCGTCTCCCACTCCGGAGTCAGCTTCTGCATGATGATCATGTCGCCATTGTTGACCGTGGCGACGGTGATTTCCGTGGCGAGCGCCGTGCCTGCCGCCAGCGCCGAAGCGGTGACCGATATGGCGAGAATCCCAATAAGCTTACCCGTTGGCATTTCGTCTCCTCCTTTACGAATGCGCATGTGTAAGTGAACATGCGTATATATTTTATCGCGCTACAGAAAATTTGAGTCAAGCCGCTTCCGGTCTGATTTTCGGTGCCCTACCCTCGCCCCGGCGGTAAATTTTGCCCGGTTGGCGCAAACCATAAGGCTGCGCGCGCATTAAAATAAGTGAACATGCGTGTAGTTTATGTTGACTTCGCCTTCGCCGCGATTTACCCGGACTGCAGCCAGGCGCTATCGTGCGGCCGGCGCGCCGGGACAGGCGCACGACAAGGCTGGGGAGAGAAGGACTTGCAGCAATGAGCCGCCGAAGGGAGATCGCCTCCGAGACCGCGGGCCCGACGATTGTCGCCGGCGAGATCCTGGTCGAGATCATGGCGACCGAGCCGGGCCTGGGCTTCCTCGAGCCGCTGGCGCTGATGGGTCCCTATCCGAGCGGCGCGCCAGCGATCTTCATCGACCAGGTGGCGAGGCTCGTCGGCGGCGCCGGCATCATCGCCTGCGTCGGCCGCGACGATTTCGGCACCATCAATCTGGAGCGGCTCAGGCGCGACGGCGTCGACGTCTCGGCGGTGTCGGTCAGCGACCGCTATCCGACCGGCAGCGCCTTCGTGCGCTACAGGCCGGACGGCGGGCGGGACTTCGTCTACAACATCGCCGAATCCGCCGCCGGGCAGATCCGCCTCACACCAGAAGCGCGGCGACTGGCGGACAGTGCCGGCCACTTGCACGTCATGGGCTCGACCCTGTCGGTAGCGGGGCTGAAGGAGATCGTCGCCTATGCCGTGAAGGCGGTGCGGGCGCGCGGCGGCTCGACTTCCTTCGACCCGAATGTGCGCAAGGAACTGATCGACGGCGCAGATGGCGCCCTGTTTTCCGCTCTGGTCGACGATGCCGACCTTCTGCTGCCCTCGGGCGACGAACTGCTCGCCGCGGCCGGCGTCGAGGACGAGACGCAGGCCGTGGCCGCGCTGATTGCCAGGGGCGTCGGCGAGATCGTGCTGAAACGGGGGGCCGCCGGCTCCACCCGTTTCGGCGCCGACGGCAGCCGGATCGACTGCGCCGGCTTCCTGGTCGAAGAAGTCGACCCGACAGGAGCCGGCGACTGCTTCGGCGCCACCTACCTCACCTGCCGGCGCAAGGGCATGGAGCCGGCCAAGGCGCTGTTCTATGCAAATGCCGCGGGCGCCCGCAACGTGACGCGGCGCGGGCCGATGGAAGGCCTTGCCGGCTTCGACGTGCTTGACGACTTCATCGCCGGGACCGATCGGGCTAAATGAGATGACGACCAATCCGCTTGCAGGCCTTGCCACCGCGCGCAGAAATGGGTCGCCCTACGGCATCACCTCAATCTGCTCGGCACATCCGCTGGTGATCCAGTCGGCTATCCGGCGCGCCGTCGCCGACACGCATTCGATGCTGCTGATCGAGGCGACCTGCAACCAGGTCAACCAGTTCGGCGGCTATACCGGGATGACGCCCGACCTGTTCGTCGCCTTCGTGCTGGAAATCGCCAGCCGCGAGGGGCTCGAGCCCTCGCGCATCATCTTCGGCGGCGACCATCTCGGGCCGAACCCCTGGCGCTCCGAGCCGGCGGCGCAGGCGATGAGCAAGGCCAAAGCCATGGTCACGGCCTATGTCTGGGCCGGCTTCAGCAAGATCCATCTCGACGCTTCGATTGGCTGCGCCGGCGAACCCGCCGCCCTTGACGACGAGACCATCGCGACGCGGGCCGCCCGGCTCGCCAAGGCCGCCGAGAGGGCGGCGCGGGCGAAGGGCGGCGCGCTGCCGCTCTACATCATCGGCACCGAGGTTCCCGTCCCCGGTGGCGCCGACCACGCGCTCAGCGACCTGAGGCCCACCGAAGCGGCGGCGGCGCGGCGCACGATCGAAATCCATCGCGAGATTTTCGCGCGCGAGGGGCTCGCCGAGGCATTCGGCCGCGTCATCGCCCTGGTCGTGCAACCGGGCGTCGAGTTCGGCAGCGAGAACGTCATCGCCTACAAGCCCAAGGCATCGGAGGCGCTGACCGGACTGCTCGATGAACAGCCGTCCCTCGTCTACGAGGCGCATTCCACCGACTACCAGAGCCGCGCGGCGCTGACGGCGCTGGTCGCCAACGGCTTTCCGATCCTCAAGGTTGGCCCGGGCCTGACATTCGTTCTGCGCGAGGCGCTCTACGGGCTCGACCTGATCGCCACCGAAATGGTCGCCGGCTATGGCGATCGATCGCTGGCGCGGACGATGGAGCGGGTGATGCTCGCCGCACCCGGCCATTGGCGCAGCCACTATCATGGCGACGAGGCCAGCCTCTATCTGCAGCGGCACTACAGCTACAGCGACCGCGTCCGCTACTATTGGAGCCATCCTAGCGCCAGCGTCGCCGTCGGCCGCCTGCGCGAGGTGGTCACCGGCGTCAGCATCCCCGAAACGCTGATGCGGCAGTTCCTGCCGACGCTGCCGGCGGGCCTCGGGCCGGCGGGCAAGCCCGAAGCCATCCTGCTCGCGGCGGTCGATGCGGTGCTGGCGGACTATGAGGCGGCGTGCCGGGGCGGATGAGCTGAGGCAGGCAATGCCGATAGTCAGAGACGCTGGCGCGATGGATCGCGGCGGCCCACGTTCGCACCCCTACTCAAACCCTACCGCTGGCGCCCGCGGCCCGTCATCCTCCTCCGGCGGCTCGAGGATCTCGATCAGCCGCGCCACCCGCGCGCCCGGCAAATGACGGCCCTCATTGACCAGCGCCTCGTCGGCGCCGATCCAGGCGAAGGCCTCGCGCAGTTCGCCCAGGGTTGCGCCGGTCAGCGCTATATCGGCAATGACGGCCTCATCCACCGGGCCCAGCACCGAAATGATGTCGTTGCGTGTCATGGTCGCCTCCATGGGTCCATGCGAGGTTCTTGTGCATGTCGTTGTCCCAAAGCCGCTTCGCACTTTTTGGGCGACATGCAAGGGCGGGTCCTTGAACGACAGCTGGACCCGGCATCCGGCGGCATCCGGTCTCCAATCAAATCTGCCGACACACAGAATGTGGGTCTTGACTTCGTCCAGACAACCTCCAGATCGACATTTGCCGGCCGCCTGAGGGGACCGGCAACGCCGCCGGTTTGCAGGCCGCCGTTTGCCGGCCACAATTTGGGCAACGGGGCCCAATGCAGCGGCGCGGTTCGACTTGAGAGTCACGCGATCCCAGGCCGGGACATTCGACGACATCTACCGCGACCAGATGAGGAGGAAAAGCAATGGCAATCCGTGATCTCATTCCCTGGGGCCGGGAGAGCAGCCAGCTCTCCGACATGTATCGCGATCTCCAGCGGGGGGGCGACCCCTTCATGACGCTGCATCGCGAGATGAACCGCCTGTTCGACGATGCCATGCGCGGCTTCGAAACGCGCATGCCGTCCTTCGGCGGGGCCTTTGCCGGGCAAGCCTGGCCAAGCGTGGAAATCTCCGACAGCGAGACGGACATCCACGTGACCGCCGAGATTCCCGGCATGGAGGAAAAGGACATCGAGGTGCTGCTTGACGACGGCGTGCTGACGCTGCGCGGCGAGAAGCGCGCCGAGACTGAGGACAAGGGCAAGCAATTCTCCGAACGCTTCTACGGCCGCTTCGAGCGGCGCATCCCGCTCGGCTACGAAGTCGAGGAGGACAAGGTCCACGCCAACTTCCGCAACGGCGTGCTCACGGTGACGCTGCCCAAGACCAAGCGCGCCCAGACCAAGGCCAGGCGCATTGCCGTCAACGAAGGCAAGGCAAGCAGCGCCAAGCATTGAGGCATGTCGGCGGGGAGATGGACGACGGGCGCCTCGCGCGCGCCCCGTCGTCTTCCGTCCGCGTCTTCAGGCGCTGGAATGCGGATCGATGCTATAGGGATGGACGGGATAGCCAGGACCGACAGCGTCTCGCACGCGACTCGTCCAGGCAAGGACCGCCGGATAGTCGGTCAGCAGTAAGCCGCAATCCTCGGCCCTATGGCTGTAGGCATAGACCGCGATGTCGGCGATGGTGAGGGTGTCGCCGACAAGGAACGCAGCGCCGGCGAGGCTGCGCTCCAGCGCCGCCAGCGTGCGCGCGCCTGCTTCGCGCTTGCCCGCAACCATCGCCTGGTGGCGCTCCAGCCGCCCGGTCAGCGTCCAGTAGCGCAGCGAGCCGATCACCGGCTCGACATAATACTGCTCGAAGAACAGCCATTGCATCACCTTGGCGCGGAGAAGCCGGTCTGCCGGCAGATAGGATGTGCCCTCCGCAACGCAGACGAGGATCGCGTTGGACTCGGCGATCGCCTGGCCATTCTCAACGGCGAGCACCGGCACGGCGCCGGCCGGGTTGAGCTTGAGGAAAGCCTCCGTGTGGCTCTCGCCCTCGAAGATCGAGACGATGCGGGTTTCGTAGGCGATGCCGAGCAACCCGAGAAGGACCCTCACCTTCCAGCCATTCTGCGATGGCAGATAATCGTAAAGCGTGAGCATGACGAGGCCTCTTGTGAACCGGGATGGCTTCGCATGGCGCAGGGGTGTGCGCCACCCGATTTATGCGTCGTCGGAAGCCGCCCTCACCCCCGCTTCTCGATATCGGCAGCCACGGCCATCGCCTCCAGGCCGATCTCGCGCAGCAGACCGGTCACCGGATTGTGGAAGCCGACGAGATAGAGGCTGAGCTCGGAGGCGCGGGCGTTGACGCCGCTCTTTGGCGGCCTGATCTCCGCCGGCAGGAACTTGTCGTAGGCCGGGCGATAACCGGTGGCGAGGATGACGGCGTCGAACTCCTCCTGCCGGCCGTCGACGAAGGTGGCGCCACTTTCGCCGAAGCGCTTGATATCGGGTGCCACCTTGATTTTGCCGGCCTTGATCGCCGCCACCGTGCCGACATCGATGACCGGGATGCGCCCGGCGTCGATCTGTTTCAGGATGCCCTCCTTCGGCCTGACGATGCCGTATTTCTCGAGCTTGCCCAGCGCCAGGTCGAGGATGATCGGGAACATCCGGTCGTTGAGGCCCTGCGGCATCGGCCGGCTGGCGATGCCCACCATCTGGATCGGCACGCCGAACAGCTGGCGCGGCACGATGTGGACGCCCTTGCGCACCGACAGCGTGGGGTGGGCGCCTGACTCGGCAAGGTCGAGCGCGATCTCGGCGCCGGTGTTGCCCATGCCGACGACGAGCACCTTCTTAGCCACATAAGGGGCCGCCTCGGTATAGTCGGCGCTGTGCAGCACCTTGCCCTTGAAGGCTTCGATCTCGGGAAAAGAGGGAACGATGGGTTGTGCATTGTTGCCGCTGGCGACGACGACATGGCGCGCCGTCAGCGCGTCGGATCCGGTCTCGACCCGGAAGCCGTCCGCGTCGTGGCGGATGGTGTCGACCGTCACGCCGAAGCGTGGCCTGAGTTCGAAACGCTCGGCATAGGCGTCGAGATAGGCGACCACCTTCTCGCGCGGCACGTAGCGCGGATGGTCACTCGGAAACGGCACGAAGGGCAGCGAGGAGAACGACTTCACCGTATGCAGATGCAGCCGCCGGTAATGCCGCCGCCAGGCCGGCGCCACCTCCGCGGCCTTTTCGAGCATGATGAAATCGACCCCTGCCCGCCGCAGGCAGGCGCCTACGGCAAGACCGGCCGGCCCGGCGCCGACAATCACGACATTGGTATCCAAGCGTTTTCCTCCCCTCCCAGGTCATGGCAGGCTATGACGGGAGGTGTAGGCGGGACAAGTGGGGCTGCGCTCCGTCTCCCTCTTGTGGGGGAGGAGGCGGGATGGGGAGAGCGAGGCTTCTCAGCCCAGCCCCGCCAGCTTCGCCGCGGTGCGGATGGCTTTGACGGCCCCCGGGTTGGTCACGGGATAGCCCGAGATGAAGCCCTCGATGGAAAAGTCGGGGAACTCGGCGGCGAGCCGGGCCACATATCCGGCTGCCTCGGCGTCCTCGCCCGACGCGGCATGGGCGAGCGCCAGGAACATAAGCACATTGGGCGAGTCCGGCGTGCTTCTGCGCAAAGAAGCGATGGCTTCCCGGTGCCGGCCGGCGCAGAACAGGACGCGGCCCTGCATGCCGAAATACCAGGGCGCGGCGAGCGGATTGAGGCGCATGGCGCGCTCCATGAGCAGGATCGCCTCGGCCGGGTCGCCGGCGACCAGCGCCTTGCTGCCGGCAAGCAACGCCAGCGTATCGGCATGGTTGGAGCCATATTCATAGGCCCGTTGGTAGGCGCGCTCCGCCGCCTCGAGGTCACCAAGGCATCCCATGAGATCGCCAAGGCAGTTGCAAGCGCAACTGTCGGACGGATCGAGCCGGATCGCATTTTCGACCGCCGCGCGCCATTTCTCGATCGATCCCCTTGGATCGTGGCCAAAACAGTTGCCGGCCTGGATCGAGTAGGCATAGGCGAGCTCGGTCCAGGCCCTGACCAGCATCGGGTCGAGCTCCAGCGCGCGGGCAAACAGCCGGATCGCCTCCGCATTGCCGGCGCGGCTGAAGGTGTTGTGCTGCTCGACACCCAGCAGATAGAGATCATAGGCGCGCAGGCTGGCGGGCGGCTTACGGCGAACCGCGTTGCGCCCGATCGTGGCGATGGCTCCGAAACAGCCGGCGAGCACATTGATGACGCTTTCGGTCAGGCTGTCCTGCAGCGCGAAGATATCCTCGACCGGACGGTCGTAGCGCTCGCGCCACAGGCTGACGCCGGTCCCGGCGTCGGCAAGCTCCATCGTCAGCCGGACCCGCCGGTCGTCGGCGCGCAACTGGCCAGACAAGATGTAGGCAACGCCCAGCGCCCTGCCATCGGCGGCGAAGTCGGCCGGCTTGCTGCCCAGCGCCTTCATGGTGTGGAAGGCGATGACCGGAAGGTCCGCATAGCGCGCAAGGTCCACGGTGATGTCCGACGACAGGCCGTCGGCGAAGCGGCGCCAGTGCTCTTCGGCGCTCAGGCATTCGATCGGGAATATCGCCAGCACCGGCGAGGCGCCGGGCAAGGCCGACGGCTTGTCCGACACGGCACCGGCGACGCCATTGACATGCGCGGCAAGCGCCACCTTGTTGCGGACGCCGAGCTTCTCGTAGATCGCGGCCAGATGGGTGCGCACGGTCGACGGCGCAATGAACAGCGCCTCGCCGATCTCGCGATAGGTCAGGCCGGCCGCGAATTTTTCGGCCACGACGCGCTCACGCTCGGACAGGACCGGCGAGGACGGTGAAGACATGGCCGCTGTAACGTTGTGGTTCATGCCGATCCCTTGCCCGCGGACGCACGCGCTATCAACGCCTGCCGCGACAAAATACTACAAATGCAGGACCCAAAACACCGCATCTGGCCGATGGCTCGCCAGCCGCTGGAGGTCCAGGCTCCCCGTATACCCTCCAACGCGGGTCCATGCCGAGGAGCCGATCATGAAAACGATGCTGAACACCATTTCCGAACTCTACGGCGCCGTGCGGCTGGATGTCCTCCAGCCGGCGGCCGGAGAACGCCTCTTCCCGCAAAGCGGCCTGTTCACAGCCTGGAGCGAGCGGGCGCGGTTTCGCGAAGACCTGGCGCTCAAGGCCAGGGACACGCCGCATCTCATCGGCGACATCGGCCTGACCATGGCCGATGTGCGGGCGGAACTCGCCAAGCCGTTCTGGCGCCGATGAGGAGCTGCGGCACTCGCACAGGGGTACAAGCTCGCTACGGTCTGCAATCTTGGGAGGTTTCCATGCGACGTGTTTCCATAGTGCTGGCATGCGCGATACTGGGTTCGTCCGCCTCATCGCCGTCATTCGCAAGCGGCTGCAGGCAGTTGCTGGAATCGGATGTGAAGATCGCCAGCATGCGTCTTTATGCCGACATCCTGGCCAATGCCGCACGCAATGGCTGGGACTACGCACCCGATGCGATCGTCAGCGGCTCGAAGCGGCATTTCGACGAGATGAAGCAGCAGTTGACCGCCGTCGGCTATGAGATCGTCCCCGTCGGCGCCCGTCCGCACTGTCCCCGCTTCGACGCGCTGGCGAGCGAATAGCAACCAAAAGGCCGGGGTCGCCAGGCGGCGGCGTCGAGAGCCGATTTCAGCAAAATATCAGCAGCCGTTCAGGACAGCGAGCACCCGTTGCGGCAATGCTGAAGCAATACAGGCCGATGAGCGACCGTGAACCACTGATCCTGGAGATCGATCATGCGTGAGAAAGCTGAGGGAGCGCGTTGGTCCTCGATGCTGGCGCAGGAGGAAACGCAGCGCATCCTGTCGATGGGCGTCGCCGGGCTCATCTGCGGGGAAGCCAATGAGATGCTGGCCTATTTCGAACGGCAGGCGCCTTGCGAGACGGCAGCCCCATCCGGCAAACGGCCGGGGCTATGGCCTCGGATTCGCCATGTCCTGCCGCACGGTGTTTTTCCGGGGACATTCTTTCGGGCTTGACCTTGCCGGCATTCTGCCGCTCCGATAGTCGCCGCGCGAATGGGCACGGCGATGGGGCAAGGGCTTGTCGCAACAGGTCGGCAACGCGGTTCTCGATCTTGACCTGGGCACGCTCAGGCGTGACGGCGAGATTGTGCCGATCCGGCCGAAAACCTTCGACCTTCTGGCGTTTCTGATACGCAATTCCGGGCGGGTGCTGAGCAAGGACGAGTTGCTGCAGGCTGTCTGGCCAGGCATCATCGCCACCGAGGATTCGCTCACCCAGTGCATTCGCGACGCGCGCAAATCGATCGGTGACGAGGCGCAGGCACTGATCCGTACCGTTCCCCGGCGCGGCTATCTGTTCCAGGTCGCGGAAACCCGGCCCACCGATCCGCCTGCGCAGATGGCGGCTCAAGCGGGACGCGCGGCCGAACCGATGGTCGCCATCCTGCCGTTCCGCGTGGAAGCCGACGACACCACCGGCAAGGTGCTGTTCGACGGCGCGGTCGAGGAAATCACCAACGCGCTGTCATACTTCAAGACCGTCGCGGTGCTGGCACGCCATTCGGCCTTCGTGCTGGCCGAGCATTGGACGGAGGATATCAACGCGACCGCCTTGCGGCTTGGCGCCGACTATATCGCGGAAGGCAGCGTGGAATCCGCCGGGGATGGCTACAGCGCTCGCGTCGTGCTTACCGAGACGATATCCGGCCGTCGCGTCTGGACACAGAGTTTCACATTCGCCAAAGGCGAGATCTTCGCCTTCCAGAGGACGGTCGCCCAACGGATCGCGACGGCGCTTGTGGCCAATATTGAAAACGCCGTCATGCGCCGCGGCCAGCCCGCTTCGGCCGCAAATGTCGAGGCCTATCTCCACCTGCTGCGTGGCATGGCCCTGCTGCGCAGCTATGGCGACGGGGTGAACGAGGAGGCGCGCGCGCATCTGCTCAAGGCGCTCGAACGCGACCCGAATTCGGGCCTGGCGCATGCCTATCTGGCGCTCGCCGATTTGATCATAGGAGGCTATTCCGGCGCGCCGCGCGCCGTGCTCGACCAGGCGCGCGACCGGGCGCTGCATGCCATTGCGCTCAGCCCCGACGAGGGGCGATGCCACAGGATCCTGGCGCTGACCCTGCTCTACCGGGGTTGCGACGAGTACGACGCCGCCGAGAAGCATTTCGCCCGCGCGCTGGACCTCAATCCCTATGATGCCGACACGCTCGCCCAGACCGGCTACTTCAAGGCGCTGCGCGGCGATGGCGAAGCCGGGCTGGCCCTGCTCGACCAGGCTTTCCAGCTCAACCCGATGCATCCGAGCTGGTACTATTTCGACCGAGGCGTAGCCTTGTTCATTGCTGGACGCTACCGCGAGGCCGCAACCTCCTTCTCCTCCCTGCCGCGCAAGAGTGTCTGGCAATGGGCGCGACTGGCGGCTTGCCACGCGCTCGACGGCGACACCGAGAAAGCCAGGGCTTGCGTCAGGGAAGGCCGCGCGCTGGATTCCGGCCTGACCATGGCGGAAATCCTTGGAGACCTGCGCATGGAGTGCGCCGAGGACTGTGAACGGTTGCGGATCGGTCTCGAGCGGGCCGGCTGGGACAACACGGCGGCATAGCCAGCCCGCCGCGCAACAGGCATGATGCGGCGATCGCCCGCCGAATCGGGCTCCATTGCCAGTCCGCGGGGCCCATGAAACCAGCCATCGTCTTGCCTTTGCTCGCGGCCATGCTGCCGTTCGCACCGGCGCGGGCCGGCGACTGGAAGCCGGTAGAAAAGGTCGAGACCTACGCCATCTCCGGCCAGACCCCGCCCGAGCTCTACGCTTCGATCGGCGAAAAAGGCCCGCTCATCGGCGACAGCAAGAAGCGCGTCATCGCGCACACCAATTTCAAGCTGACCTGGACCCGCGACTACCAACCGCGAGGCGGCGCCTGCATGCTGAAAACGGCGCGGCCGAAGCTCACCATCACCTACACGCTGCCGAAGCCGGTCGGCCCGCTGCCGCCGGGCCTGCAGAAACGCTGGGACAGCTTCGCCGCCGGCCTTGCCGCGCATGAGAAGGTGCATGGCGGGCAGATCATCGACATGGTGCAAAAGATCGAGGCGCTGAGCGTAGGGCTGACCGTCGCCGACGACCCTGCCTGCAAGAAGATCAGGACCGAGCTCACCGCACGGCTTGCCGCACTTTCACAAGCGCAACGCCAGGCCAGCCGCGACTTCGACCGCATCGAGTTCGGGCCCGGCGGCAATCTGCAGAGGCTGGTGTTGGCGTTTGTGAATGGGGAGTAGATGGCGACGGAGCTTTTTTGCAAGAAGAGAGCCGCCGGCGAAGCTGCCAATCTCCCCCCTTGCGGGGGAGATGGGAATGAGCTTCCGCCGGCAAGTACCGATCGGGCCCTACATCGTCGACTTTGCCTGTCCGCTTCACCATCTGGTCGTGGAAGTTGACGGCAGCCAGCACGCGGATGCCGAACACCTCGAGCGTGACGCTGCGCGAAGCGCTTATCTGGAAGCGAGCGGCTGGACCATCCTCCGGTTCTGGAACGACGACGTCGTCCGCGACATCGACAATGTCTGCCAGCACATTGTCATCGAAGCCGGCCTAGCCGGCGGACCCTGACGAGGACCACCAATCAGATCGCGCGAATAATGCCGCCGTCGACGCGGATGTTCTGGCCGGTGATGTAGCCGGCGCCGTCGGAGGCGAGGAAGGCGATGGTCGCGGCGATCTCCTCGCTGGTGCCATAGCGCTGCATCGGCACGCTCTCGCGGCGCTCCTCGGTGGTGGGCAGGCTGTCGATCCAGCCGGGAAGCACGTTGTTCATGCGCACATTGTCGGCGGCATAGGTGTTGGCGAAGATCTTGGTGTAGGCGGCGAGACCGGCCCGGAACACGGCCGAGGTCGGGAACATCGGGCTTGGCTCGACCACCCACGCGGTCGAGATGTTGATGATGGCGCCGGCCTTCTGCCTGACCATGTGCGGCGCCACGATGCGGACCGGCCGGATGACGTTCATCAGATAGACGTCGAGCCCGGTGTGCCATTGCTCGTCGGTGATCTCGAGGATCGGCGCGCGCGGCCCGTGGCCGCCGCTGTTGACCAGGACGTCGACGCGGCCGAAGCGTTCGAGCGTCAGGTCGGCAAGGCGCTGAAGATCCTCGTTCGACTGGTTGGATCCGGTGACGCCGAGGCCGCCGAGCTCCTTGGCCAGGGCCTCGCCCTTGCCGGACGACGACAGGATCGCGACCTTGAAGCCGTCGGCGGCCAGGCGCCTTGCCGCCGCCGCGCCCATGCCGCTGCCGCCGGCAACGACGACAGCTACTTTTTCTACACTCATCGCGTCTTCCTTTCAGGATTGGTTTTCGGCCTGTACCACCATTGATCACAACGTGTTATATTCGGCTTTTGCCGCTGGTTCGAACCAGAAAGCCTGAAATCAGACTGTAGAAAAACTGCTCGATGCCTGAGGACTTCCTGCGTCTGCCGCCGCTCAATGCGCTGCGCGCCTTCGAGGCGTCGGCGCGGCATCTCAACTTTCGCCTGGCCGCGCTTGAGCTCAACGTCACCCCGGGCGCGGTGGCGCAGCATATCCGCGGGCTGGAGGCCAGCCTTGGCGCGAAACTGTTCGAACGGCGGCCGCGCGGCCTGGCGCTGACCGACGAGGGCCGTGCCTATGTGCCCAACATCCGCCGCGCCTTCGAGCTGATCTCGGAGGCGACAGCGCTGCTGCGGCCGGAACCGGCACGGCTGACGATCAGCGTGACGCCGAGCTTCGCCACCAAATGGCTGATCCCGAAACTGCCCGACTTCGTCGCGCACAACCCGCTCGTCGACCTGCGCATCCTTGCCACCGAAAGCCTGTCGAGCTTCCAGGCCGACGGCGTCGACATCGCGGTCAGGCAAGGCCGTCCGCCCTTCGGTCCCGGCCTCGTCGTCGACCTCCTGTTCCCGCAGCAGGTCATCGCGGTCTGCAGCCCTGCCCTGCTGCCGCCCGGCGCCGGCGAAATCGCCGCGTCGGACATCCAGCATCATATGCTGCTGCACGATGCCCACAATCTGTGGCCGGAGTTCATGGAAACCGTGCTCGGCCTGAAGATGGCGGCGGAGGCCAAGCGCATGCGCTTCAACCAGACGGCGCTGGCGATCGACGCCGCCATCGCCGGCCAGGGCATTGCGCTTGCCAGCCGCTTCCTGGTCGCCGCCGACCTCGCTGCCGGCCGGCTCACCCAGCCGGTCCAGGGGGACATGCGCGGCACGCAGGATTTCCATGTCGTCATGCCGCGCAAGCAGCGGCACCCTGAACCGACCCAAGCCGTCCGGCAATGGCTGCTGGATGCGGGCGATGCGGGCTGAATTTCAAGGCCTGGGTGTTGCGCTTAAAAGCTGATCTCCACCGCGGCCGCACTCCGCTTCGCCTCGCCATGGAACACCGCCTCGATGTTGTTGCCGTCGGGGTCGAGCAGGAAGGCGGCGTAGTAGCCGGGGTGGTAGGGGCGCTCGCCAGGCGCGCCATTGTCCTTGCCGCCGGCGGCGAGCCCCGCCTTGTACCAAGCATCGACCATGGCGCGGTCCCCGGCCTGGAAAGCAAGATGATGGCGGCCGGTGAGCACGCCTTGGGCGGCGCGGCTGTCGGCGCTGGAGATGAACATCTCGTCGGCCCAGAAATAATCCTCGGCCTCGCCGCCGACCGGAATGCCCAGCACCTCGAACACCGCGCCATAGAAGCGCCGGCTCGCCTTCAGGTCGCGCACCACCAGCTGGATGTGGTCGATGAGCCGGCCGCGATAGAGTTCCATGGCATCCTCCTGCATTGAATGGGTCAATCTAGAAGCGATCAACCTCCGGTCAACGTCGGGTATTGCAGGCTCCTGACACTTGGGGCCACGGCGGGACAGAAGGGAAGGAGCGCCAGCGTCGGCGCGTGAAAATCCGCTCTCTTGCGATTTCTAACACTTGGCCTTTTGGCTAAGATGTTGAAATCGCTTTCTAAGGTGCCGCGACATCAAAAATCTGATTAAAAAATGCAACCGGATTGTCGGATCGGTACCGACGCCAACGTCCTTCGGACGCAAACGGCGTGACGAAGCTCGAAAAAGGTTGCGCCGTGTCGACAAACTCTAACTTCCGGCATGGGAGAAGGACATGAAACTTTCCTATCGTTGGGTCATCGTCGCGGCTGGCGCGCTGATGAGCTGTGTCGCCATCGGCGTGATGTTTTCGCTGGCGATCTTTCTCGAGCCGATTTCGCTCGACACCGGCTGGTCGCGCGCCGGCATATCGAGCGCGATGACGCTGAACTTTTTGGTGATGGGCCTCGGCGGCTTCGCCTGGGGCGCCATCTATGACCGCATCGGCGCCCGCCCCGTCGCCTTCGCCGGCGCGCTGCTGCTCGGGCTGGCCATGGTGATGGCCAGCCGCACCGGCTCGCTCACAGTCTTCCAGCTCACCTATGGCGTGCTGGTCGGGCTCGCGGCCAGCGCCTTCTTCGCGCCGATGATCGCGCTCACCACCGCCTGGTTCGACACCAACCGCAGCCTCGCCGTGTCGCTGGTCTCGGCCGGCATGGGCGTGGCGCCGATGACCATCTCGCCCTTCGCGCGCTGGCTGATCACCGCCTATGACTGGCGCACCGCCATGTTCGACATCGGCGTGATGGCCTGGGTGCTGCTGCTTCCCGTCGCCTTCCTGGTGCGCCAGCCGCCGGCCGCGGCCGCAGCAGCCGATGGCGCGCCGGCGCGCGCCACTGACGATCCCGGCATGAGCGTCGGCCAGGCGCTGCGCTCGCCGCAATTCCTGGTGCTGGGCATGACCTTCTTCGCCTGTTGCGCGGCGCATTCGGGACCGATCTTCCACATGGTGAGCTATGCCATGGCCTGCGGCATCGCGCCGATGGCCGCCGTCACGATCTACAGCGTCGAGGGCCTGGCCGGCCTTGGCGGCCGCCTGCTCTATGGGGTGCTCGGCGACCGTCTCGGCGTCAAGCCGGTGCTGATCGTGGGTCTTGCCATCCAGGCCGTGGTCCTCACCGCCTATCTCGCCGTCAGCCGCCTCGAGCAGTTCTACGTTCTCGCCATCATCTTCGGCGCCACCTATGGCGGCGTCATGCCGCTCTACGCGGTGCTGGCGCGCGAATATTTCGGACCGCGTATCATCGGCACGGTGTTCGGCGCCGCCACGATGCTGTCCAGCCTTGGCATGTCGTTCGGGCCGCTTGCCGGCGGCATGATCTTCGATGCCTATCACAGCTATTCCTGGCTGTTCATCGGCTCGGCCCTGGTCGGGCTGGGTGCCGTCGGCATCGCTATTGCCTTCCCGCCGCAGCCGAGCCGGCAGCGGCTGCAGATGGCGTAGTCCTCAAAGGCGCCCGGCGGTCCCGATCATCTCGGGATCGCCCGTCCGTTGGCGCGAAATCCAATTGCCGGACGCCGGCGAGTATGAAAGGCTCCGCAAAGACACCGCATCCGATGAATGCGGGCAAAATCCCATCGTCCGGGGGACATGCAGTGACCGCAGGCTTGGAAGCCGAAGAAGCCAGGAGTTGGTCCAACCTGATGGTCGCGGCCGAGAAAGGCGACGCGCAGGCCGTGCGCGCGGAGCTCGCGGCCGGGGCGGACATCAACCAGACCGACGAAGGCGGCTGGTCGGCGCTGCATCTCGCCGCCCACAATGCCCGCATCGCGGTGCTCGAAGCCTTGATCGCGCACCCGGCGATCGACATCAATTCCAGGAATAAATGGAAGAGCACGCCCTTGAGCCTGGCCGCCGCCAAGGGCCACTACGACTGTATCCAGGCGTTGGTGGGAGATGCTCGGATCGATATCAATGCCCGCGCAGACTATTACGGCAGGACGGCGCTGATCGAAGCGGCAAGGAACGGCCATCTCGACGTCGTCAAGCTGCTCGTCGAGCATGGCGCGGACGTCAATCTGGCCGACAAGACGGGACGGAACAGCGCGCTCATCGAGGCCATCAAGGGACGGCACTACGAGGTCGCCGAGTATCTGCTTGAGTCCAGGAAGGTGAACTTCCTCAACAAGGACATGCGGCTCAACGCATTGATCTGGGCGGGCAGCACCCGCAACGCCCAGCTCATCGAGATGCTGGACACCGCCATCCACAGCTTCTTCGAAGGCAAGTGAGCGCTCGGCGCGGCCGACCGTGACCCACACGCGCCGAAGAACCTGCCGCGCACCGTTCGGCGACAGGCGTCAGACCGGCGGCACGCCCTTGATGAACGGGCAAGTCTATTCGGCGGGCCGTTTCTCCCGGACATAGGTCACTTCGTGGACAACCTCGCGCCCGTCGAACGGATTCGGGGCGGGAGCAGACGTGTAAGTCAGCGTATCTTCGTCGACGTTGCAGAACCGCAACTGCTCTGTGCCGCTCCAAGCTTCATTCCAGCTCATGTCGACATGGTGGACGACCCGATCCGGCTCAACCGTATAGCTGCCCGAATAGGCGAACATCGTGTCGAACAACGCGATCTTGTCTTCGTCCGATGGCGGCATCCGCTCGGGCCGTTTGCGACTGCTCCTGAGGATAAAGAAAATGACGCGCTCAGGTGTATAGATGACGATGCCTTGAGGATGCTGGCCGAGAGCTTCTCGCCGCTCCCCGGTCGCGACGTCTCTCGTCATCCAGGACGTCATCCTCCAGCTTCCAAGAAGCAGATCGCGGTCAAGCGGTCTGACTGGCGTATCTTGAGCCAACGTCTACCCTCCCCTGTTTCCTGGCAGCGCTCCTTATGCAGCCCGCGTGGCCCTGGCTTCGGCGCGGCTGCGCCCATTTTGTCGCAAGGGCCATCCATTGCCCAGAGGGTTTGCGACACGCCAGCGGCCATTGCAGGGCGTCATTTTCAGTGACTGCGCGAAGCGGTGGTCCCCAAGCCTTCAGGCGCCGGCGCCACTATCCTGTCGACCACCCAGCGGTGCCTGCCGATCTGGCGGGCGCGGCGAAAACCCTGCTTTTCGAACATCGCCAGCGTGCCATTGTGCAGGAAGGCGCCGGCGACCTTCCGGCCCTCGGCATCCTCGGGATAGCTTTCCACCGTCCCGCCGCCAAGGCGGGCGATTTCGCCGAGCGCACCCGCGAGCGCGGCGGCGGCGACCCCTTCGCCGCGACGCGCCTTGTCGATGAAGAAGCAGGTGATGCGCCAGTCCGGAAGGGTCGTCAGCCCGTCTTCATAGGCGCGCCGGTGCTTGATGCGCGGCAGTTCGCCGGTCGGCCCGAACTGGCACCAGCCGACACAGGCCGCGCCGTCGAAGACGAGCGCGGCATGCGTGCTGCCTTCCCGAACCCGCGCCTCTTTGGCCGCGCGATTGCCGCCGGCGCCGCTGCCCTTGGCATGGAAGGCCATGCACCAACAGCCGCCCCAGACGCCATTGTGGCGCTCGACCAGCGCGGCGAAATCCGGCCAGGTGGTTTCGTCCAGGGGTTTTGCGATGAAGCCCATCGTCACCTCGTCGGCGGCGAACATAACCGATTTGAAGCGAGGCGTCACAACCGCCAATTGCCCCTTGCGGGAAGATCGCCGTTTCCGCGACAATTCGATTCAAATGCGGCTGTGGATGTTTGCTTTCGGGTAAAGCGACTCGAGCATCTTCGCGGCACGGCGGGCAATAAGGAGAAGCTAATGAAAAGCGACTTTGCCGCCGCTCGCCTGCACCTCGAGCGGGCCGGCCACTATCTGCGCGGCGATGACGAAACCAGCCAAACGACGATTACGGCGCTCGATCTCTTGATAGAGGCAATCGCGGTGGCCCAGTACAGCCGACATTCGGCGGATGTGGTGGAGTTCCCGATGCCCACCAGGAGAAAGATCTCCTATCAGGCCTGAATACGGGCTTTTCGACACAGAGGCGCGGGAACGTTTCGGTCCGCCGCGCATTGTTGTCATCGGGGTGATGGCCGGCCGTTTCGGCCGGCCATTGCATTTGGATGGCAGGGGATGTCCAAGGTCGAGACCGTGAAGCCCGTCGAGGCGGCGGCAGCGCCGCGGGCCTCCGATGCGTTCGCGTTGAAGCTCACCTCCTCCGAACTCGCAACGACCATGTCGCATTTCCACCGTGCCGAGATCGCGCGCATGGCCGGCTGGCGCGACCGGCTCGACCGGACCAGCAACTGGGCGATCACCGTCGCCGCCGCGATGCTTTCGGTCTCGCTGTCGACGCCGAGTTCGCATCATGGCGTGCTGCTGTTTGCCATGCTTTTGATCACGCTGCTCTTGTGGATCGAGGCGCGGCGCTACCGCTTCTTCGACGTTTACCGGGCGCGGGTGCGCCAGTTCGAGCGCTATTATTTCGCGCAGATCTTCTCGCCGCAGCCCGACTTCGCGTCCAACTGGCTGGCGATCGTCGGCGAAGGACTGCGCTCGCCGCGCTTCCTTATCTCGCAGCGCGCGGCGCTGGTCCGCCGGCTGCGCCGCAACTACATCTTCATGTACACGATCCTGATGCTGGCCTGGGTGCTCAAGATCACGACGCCCAGCCTGCAGCGCGAAGGCTCGCCGATCGGCTTCGGCGCCTCGTTCCTCGACGCGATGCGCGTGGCCGCGCTAGGCCCGGTGCCCGGCATCGTCGTCGCGTCCATTGTGGCGCTGTTCTATGTCGGCCTGCTCGCCGCCGCCTTCCTGGTCAGCAGCGAGGAAGGCGAGCTTTCGCATGGCACCGTGCATGTCTGAACGGGCGCAGGCCGCAATTTGATGGAAATTCAGCCGCTGCTTTCGAAGAAAGCAGAAACCCGTCCGTTGCCCCGGCGGGACAACCTCCGGGCGGGCCACCGTTAGCACGTTGATAAGCTATTGGTAATAAAAGGTCATGGATGAGAGACTGGCCTCAATCCGCGAACAGACTAGCGCCATCGCCGGCGAGGTCCTTCCATGCGCATTAGGAGCCTGATCATCGTCAGCATGGTCGGCGCCGCGGCGCTGATCGGACTGGTTGGTGGCGTCGCGGTCTTCACGCAGATGGCGGCGACCAAATATCTGGGGCTGACCGAAGCGACCAATGTCGCGCGCGAGCTCGCCGACACCATCGTCTTCAAACCATCCGCGGGGGCGCCTTCGCTGCTCGAGCAGACCGAGTCGCTCAAGCAGTTCCTGGAACTGCAGTACCGGCGCTCGCAGCGGGATTTCATCGTCGTCGACCGCAACAAGCTTGTCGTTGCCCATGCCGCCGACGAGGAGCACAAGGCCGGCGAAAAATTCGACCACGACCCCGGCAACGAGGTCGGCCAGACCCTGGAGGACGGCGTCCCGCGCAGGTTCGTCGACCCTGGGGAAGCGAACGCCATCCTGGCCGTTCCGATCGAGCAGGGCGAGGACACGATCGTCGGCGCCGTGCTGCTGGAATATGATCCGGTGCTGAACGCCGCCGCACTGCGGACCAATGGCCTGCTCTGGCTGGTTGGTCTCAGCGCGGCGGCCGCCATGCTGGTGGCGGCGGGTTTCGCCTGGCTGCTGCTCAGCCGTTTCGGCTCCGGCCTCAGGGATATGATGCGCGGCATGCAGGCGCTGGCGCAGGGCGACGCCATGATGCGTATCCGCCACGACCGCAAGGACGAGTTCGGACGACTGGCCGACGGCTTCAACACGATGGCCGACCAGCTCGCCTCGGCGCGGGCGCATATCGAAGATATCGTCGAGACGGTGGCAGAGGGCATCGCGGTGCTCGACGGCGACGGCCGCATCGCCAGCGTCAATCCCGCCGCGACGACAATGATCGGCCGGCGGGCCGACAAGATCGTCGGGCTGCAATGGGACGCTGCGCTGAAGCTCCATGACCCGAGAGGCGGCGATTTCGCCGGCGGCACGTCGCCCGTCGAGATGGCCCTGGCCACCGGCCGCCAGCACCAGGGCGAAGTGCGCCTGACCAGACCGGACGGCTCGCAAATGCCTGTCATCGCCAGCTGCAGCCCGCTGAGCCGCTCCGAGGGCGGCCTGGTGCTGACGCTCAACGACATCAGCGAGCTGCGCCGCGCCGAAGGGGTCGTCAACGAGCGCGCCGACCAGCTGGCGGTCCTCAATCGCGAGCTGCACGAGAAGTCGGAGACCACGACGCGGTTGGTCAGGCTCGGCGAATTGCTGCAGGCCTGCGTGACGTTCCCCGAGGCCTTCTCGGTGGTCGGCACAGCGATGACCGAGTTCCTCGGCGGCTTGAGCGGCAGCGTGCATCTGACCAGCGCCTCGCGCAACCTGGTGGAGGAGATGGCGCATTGGGGCGATGTCCGCTCGAGCGTCAACCAGTTCGCGCCAGAGGACTGCTGGGCGCTGCGGCGCGGCCAGGAGCATGTCGCCGGCCCGGGCATGCTGACGCCGCGCTGCGCGCACATCACCGAGAACGGCAAGAAGGGCTATGTCTGCATGCCGCTGGCGGCGCAGGGCGAGACGCTGGGCATCCTGCATCTGTGCGAGCCGAATGCGGCCGAGAAGCCGCAATGGCTGGCCGAGCGGCAGCAGATCCTGCGCGGCGTCGTCGACACGCTGGCGCTGGCGCTGGCCAATCTGCGCCTGCGCGAGACACTGCGGCAGCAATCGATCCGCGATCCGAACACCGGCCTGTTCAACCGCCGCTATCTGGAGGAAACCAGCAGCCGCGAGCTCAGGCGCATGGAGCGCTCGAGCCAGCCGCTGGCGATCATCATGCTCGACGTCGACCACTTCAAGCAGTTCAACGACACGTTCGGCCACGAAGCCGGCGACCTGGTGCTGAAGCAGGTCGCCGCGACCCTGATCGAGCATGCGCGCGACAGCGATGTCGTGTCTCGCTATGGCGGCGAGGAATTCGCCCTGGTCATGCCGGGCTGCTCGCTCGAGGAGGGAGCCGCCCGCGCTGAAACGCTGCGCCAGGCGATCAAGCAGCTGCATCTGGCGCATCGCGGCCGAACGCTCGGCACCGTGACCGCCTCATTCGGCGTCGCCGCCTACCCCGAGCATGGCGCGGGCTGGGCCGAGCTCACCAACGCCGCCGACCACGCGCAATACGATGCCAAGGCGGAAGGGCGCGACCGCGTCGTCGTCGCCAGGAACAATCCGCCGGGCGAGCGTCCGGCGATCCAGTTGGTGCCGGTCACGAAAGCAGGTGCGGAGGCCAAGGGTTAATATGCTTTCACACATCGGCCGACCACCTGTATGCTTAGCGGAAAGCATGGGAGATGGTGATGGGCGCACAATGCTGCGGGGCCGATCACGATAGGCACCCGACCAAGCGGGAAGACGCATCATACAGGCGTGTTCTTTGGGCAGTTCTGGGTATCAACTCAGCAATGTTTGCGGTCGAGATCGGCGCTGGCGTTGCGTCTGGCTCTGCCTCGTTGCAGGCCGATGCCCTCGATTTCCTTGGTGACGCCGGCAACTACGCGATCAGTCTCTTTGTGGTCGGCATGGCGCTTCGCTATCGCGCTCTCGCAGCGCTCGTCAAGGGCGCGACCATGGGACTGTTCGCAGCCTGGGTCATCGGGATAGCGGTTTGGAACACGGTTTACGGGACGCTGCCGGGAGCCTTTACAATTGGTGCAGTCGGCTTTGCGGCCCTGCTTTCGAACGCTGCTTCATTTGGTCTGTTGTGGGCCTACAGGAGCGGCGACGCGAATATGCGCTCTACGTGGATTTGCACCCGCAACGACGTACTCGGCAACCTTGCTGTCCTGGTTGCCGCCGCCGGCGTCTTTGGAACCGGCTCCGGCTGGCCTGACGCAGCTGTCGCTGGCATCATGGCAGCGCTGGCTATTCAAGGTGCAGTCGTTGTCACCAGCCAGTCGCTCGCCGAGTTGAGCAGCCCTCGCCCTATGTCGCCAGCTGAATAGGAACGCTAGCCGAACTTAACGGCCAGACGCGCGGCTGAGATCGTGCGCGCGGCACTTCCTGCCATTCGAAAACTGTGAGTTGACAAGCGCGCCGCTTCCCTTGCCTGCTTACTGGGCAAACTAGGGAGGTGCAGATATGGCCTACTCATATCGGTGCAAGGATTACCCTGGAATGGAAGCCTGTCCAGGATCGTTTACGGCTGAGACTGAGACCGAACTGTGGAAACACATCGAGCTTCACGCCACCATAGCTCATCAGGAGAAGCCTGAGCAGTGGTCGCCGGAAGACCGGCAACAGGTGAAAAAGATCATTCAGGCTGGCTAGCCCTTGGCGGTCTCCTGCATCACGATGGCGACTATCGCGCCGGAGAGAAACGTCAACGCAGCGATCGACGTGATCGCCCATGAGAGCCCGAACCGGTCGGCGATGAGGCCCGCGGAGAGCGCGCCGATTGCGTAGCCGAGGTCGCGCCAGAACCGATAAACGCTGAGCGAGCGGGCGCGCCAGCTTGGATGCGAGGCGTCGGAAACCGCCGCGATCAGACTTGGATAAACCATCGCTGTTCCAAGCCCTAGCAGAAGACTGCCGACGAGCCACCATTCGAACCGGCTTGTGGCCGCGGTGAGAAACAAGCCGCAGGCCTGGATCCACATTCCGGCGACGATCAGGCCTTTGCGGCCCCAACGATCGCTCAACGGGCCGGTGACGATCTGCAGGATTCCCCAGGTCGCGGGATAGATCGCCTTCAGGATGCCGATGCGCTCGATACCAAGTCCGAAGGACGCGAAGAACAGTGGGAAAATACCCCAGCTCATGCCGTCGTTGAGGTTGTTGACGAGGCCGGCTTGCGATGCCGCGAACAGATTGCGATCCTTAAACGAGGTCAGCGCAAAAACCTCGCGGAAGCTGATCGGCGCGGACTGCTGTGCGTGGGCGACTGTTTCCAGCCGAAGGTGGTCGCGCGTGTCGCGGACGAGCAGCACCGACAACACCGTGCCGAAGACGGCATAGCCGATCCCGAGATAGATCGGCACCGGCCGCAATCCGTATTGAGAAGCAAAATAGCCGGTGAGGAACGCCGTCGCGCCGACGGCGAGGTAGCCGGCAAATTCATTGAGGCCGACGGCGAGGCCGCGCGATTTCGGGCCGACGAGATCGACCTTCATGATGACCGTCATCGACCAGGCGAGCCCCTGATTGATGCCGAGCAGCGCATTGGCAGCAATCACCCATCCCCAGCTCGGGGCCCAGATGATCATGAACGGAACCGGCAAGCCGATGAGCCAGCCGAGGACGAGAACGCGCTTGCGCCCCCAGCTGTCCGCCAGTTGGCCCGAGACCAGATTGGCAAGCGCCTTGACCACGCCGAAGCTGACGATGAAGGAGACGACGAGTGTCGTCGAGGTGATGCCGAACTCTTCCGATCCGATGAGCGGCACGACCGTTCGTTCGACCCCGACCATGCCGCCGACAAAGGCATTCACCAGCATGAGCAGGGCAAACTGGCGCCAGTTTTCCTTGAGTCCAAGCCTGACAGTCGAGCCTGCCGAAACTGATGCCCCTTCGTTCATTGCTCAGGCCGCGGCGGCGGCCAGACCGGCATTGGCGGCGCGGTTGCGCGCCGCATCCGGCGGCGGCGGCGGTATGTCTGCTATCATCGTGGCGACGAAAGTGTCCTCGTCATCGATGCGGAACGCCTTGTTGAAGCGCTTCTCGAAGCCAATCGTCGATGTCGGCTTGCCGCTGAGCGAGCGCCCGCAGACCGAGCCGGAGTAGGCGCCGGGCAGCACTTCGACGTGGTCCGGCAGCTGCTTGAGGCGGCGCACGCTCGAAAACAGTGTCCGCGCGCCGTCCTCGGCGCTGGTTGCCAGTTCGGTTCGTCCGAGATCGCCAACCATGAGAGTGTGGCCCGTCAGCACGAACCATGGCTCGGCCGCGCGGGTCCTGTCCGTGACCAGGAGCGAGATGTGCTCCGGCGTATGCCCGGGCGTGTGCATGACGGCCATGGTCACGTTGCCGAGCTCGAGCACGTCGCCGTCCTTGGCGCGCCGAAACGGGAAACCGGCTTCCGCGCCTTCGAAGAGCACGTATTCCGCGCCGGAAGCTGCGGCGAGCGTCCGCCCGGCGGAGATGTGGTCGGCGTGGATGTGCGTATCGACCACGTAGAGGATGCGCATGCCGGTCGCCTCGGCAACGCCAAGATAGGGTGCTATGTCGCCGACCGGATCGACGACGGCGGCGGCCGACTTGCCACCGCATCCGAACAGGTAGGATGCGGCAACGGGATCGGAATGGAGGAATTGGCGGAGGATCATGACTTGCACTCCCTGCCTCGCTCGCGATAACATTCAATCATTCTGCTGAATGTTCTGCCGAGAAAAATCGCATGTCAAGCGTCGGACCGAAACAGGCGATTTTCGCCAGCCTTGCCGAAGTAGCTCAAGCTCTCGGGCATGCGCACAGGCTGGAATTGCTGGAGCACCTCGCCCAGGGTGAACGGAGCGTCGAGGGACTTGCAGCACGGGCGGGCCTCAACTTTGCCAACGCCTCGCGCCACCTTCAGATCCTCCGACGCGCGCGACTTGTCGAGGCGCGGCGGCGCGGCAAGCATGTGCTTTATCGTCTTGCCGGGGATGCCCAGGTGGTTGAATTGATGAAGGCCCTGGGACGCGTCGGCGAGCGGAACGTCGCCGAGGTCAATCGCGTCATGGCCGACTACTTCCACGCACGCGACGCGCTGGAGGCTGTGACGCGCGAAGACCTCGTCTCGAGACTGCATGACGGCCTTGTCACGGTTCTCGACGTCCGGTCGGAGGAAGAGTTTGTGCTCGGACATCTTCCGGGCGCGCTCAACATCCCGCTCGCTGAACTCGAACGCCGGCTGGCGGAGCTTCCCGCCAACAGGGAGGTCATCGCTTATTGCCGTGGTCCGTATTGCGTTCTGTCCTTCGAGGCCGTCGCGTCACTGCGGGCGCGAGGGTATGTCGTTCACCGGCTCGAGGACGGCTACCCGGAATGGAAGGCTGCAGGGCTGCCAATTGAAACGGCAACCTGAATTGACACAGCTGGTGCGATCCCAATGACCCAACTCACAACCACACTTACCTGTCCCCATTGCGGGCATCGGGCTACCGAAACGATGCCGGTCGATGTCTGCCAGTTCTTCTATGAGTGCAAGGGCTGCGGGACCATGCTTCGGCCGAAGGCGGGGGACTGCTGCGTCTTCTGCTCCTATGGCGATGTGCCGTGTCCGCCGGTCCAGGAGGCGGGTGGACGGGCCGGCTCCCTGCGGTAGTGGGGATTGTCACTGGTGACGAAATCGCGCCAGACCAAGCCAAACGGCCTCGCGGCTGCGCTTTGAAGAGCGAAACAGACCGTTGTCGCGGCGCCGGCTTGCGCTTCCGGAATCCCCTGCAGTCTATTTGCGGTTGTGCTAATATACGCTGATCACGCACGTTCGTGCGTGGCCAACATATTGGGAGGATGCGATGAAAACCATGAATCGCAGGTCTGCAATTGCTCTCGGTGTGACGGCCGCCGCGGTATCGCCTTTGTTCACCCTGGCGGCATCTGCAAAGACCAAGAAATACGGCCCGAAGGAAGGCAAGGAGATTGCGCCCGGCGTCAGAGTGGTTGAGGTCGGTACAGGCAATTCCGACATTCCCGCCTACAAGAGCATTTCGATTGTCGACGTGGTCTTTCAGCCTGGAGCACACGCGCCTCAGACCATGATGGACAACGACATGGTATGCACGATTACGTCCGGCGCATTCACCATCAAAAAAGCGGACAAGGAATTCAAGCTCAAGGTGGGCGACATGTACACCTGCTCCAAGGGCAAGACAGACGAGGCGACCAACACCAGCAAGGAGGTCGGTGTGCATCGCATCGCCGTCCTGGTACCTGCCTAGGAAACTGATTGGCACAGGCCTCCTCCGGAACGGCTACGCCGAGACGGGCGCGGAATATTTGGCCTTCAGCCATGTGTTCGACGGTCCGCTGCTGTAGCGGCTGTCGGCGCGCTTCGAGATGATGCCTTCGAGCCCCATCTTGTCGATGGCGCGGATGATTGCTGGCGCGCTGCCTTCGAAATGCTCGCTGTACTTAATCTTGCCGAGGCCGGGCTCGACCAGCTGCCACAGCGCCTGCTTGCGCTGCAGCAGGGGCAAGGAGGCCAGATTGCGACCGTCGAGATGGAGGATGTCGAAAGCGACGAACACCAGCCGGCTCGGCTCGTTCCAGATCGCGGCTTCCAGCGCAGGGCAATCGGGAGCGCCCTGCTCGCCTGGCACAATGACCTCGCCGTCGATAATGGCAGCCCGGCATGGCAGCTCGACTTCCAGCGCGATTGGCCAGTATTTCGTGGTCCAGTCACGACCGTTCTTGCTGTAAAGGCGCACGCCGCCCTTATCTACGATGATCTGCGTCCGGTAGCCGTCGAGATTGACCTCGTGAACCCATCCCTCATCGTCAGGCGGCTGCTCGACCCGAGTCGGGATCTGCGGCGGAATGAACTCCAGCCGGCCGCTGTTGACCTTGGCTCGCTTACTCAATGACGCCACCTTTGACCGCCAAGCGGCGGCTGATCGGCACAGGCAGCCGGACATCCCCCCAACTGGAACGCCTTGCCGCCTGTGCCGAGCCCCCGCTGAGCCACTGTGGCCGAGCCCCCGCTAAGCCATCTCGAACATCTACGAACGGGGCCGGGTTGTCGTTACCTTGGCATCCTAATACTTATCCTGGCGTACATATCTTGCTCGGGTGCAGCGCTCCCGCGCCGTCCCGACTGGCCTGTGCCATCTGGGATTGCCGCTGGCCCAGGCAGTCCCTCGGCTAGTTTCGGGCGACCTGGTTAAGGTGTGCTGGTCTTCCGGTGATGCCGGCCTGACCTGAAGACCTAGTCCATTAAAAGCACCAGGGCCGGATGCAGCTTCTTCAGGTTCGGCAATGATTTCGATTGCCAGGGTATGTCGGGCGTTCCACGCACGACGAGTCGAACATCGGGATGCTTGCGCACCTCGATGGTAAATTTCGCCAGCAGGTTGATGCCGGAAGAGTTGAGGAAGTGAAGGTCCTTCAAATTGAGCGTGATGGAAGCGGGATTTGCGGCAAGGACACTGGTCGCCAAAGCCGTGATGGGCGCACCGGCCTCGGAACTGGCAAGCCGCATTGAACCGTCGAAAAAAATATCGCTTCCTTCAATCCACACGCGGTAGTCGTCGGTCTTGATTTCCATAGCCTGGCTTCGTTTCATCTAGTTGTGAGTCTGCGAGATCGGTATGGAGGCATATGTCTCCAGGCAAATCCGATCGCTTTCGTCGGCGGCGCTGAATATCCAGGCCAGGCGTGCGCCATAATCGCTCATCAACGTCAGCAATCCGAGCCCGGAGCCGCCCACATCGGGGTTCGCAGCATTCGCTTCAATCCGCTGTATCAGCAGGTCTTTGGGGTCGCCAACCGTAATGTCCGCCAGTAGGCTTTGGAACTCGGACACGTTTTGGCCATCGACGTCATTCGACACCTTGAGCTTGAAGCATTCCGAATCCATCGACGCCTCGATCACGATCTCACCAGGTGCGCGGAACTTGACAGCATTTTCGATGAGCTCGTTGACCAGATATCCGATGCTATGGCGCACTTCCATGTAGTCATTGCGAGACGACTGAAAGCGCAAAGCGAAAAGATCAGCGATGAAATCCGATGTCGTAGCGCAATGACGCCAACTCAGGTCGAGAGGTCCGTCGAACAGCCGCACACGACTGACATTCTCCCTCATCCCGATTGCAATGTCAGGAGTACCGAACAGCGCTGTCATTTCCTAGGTGTGCCTTATGATCACGAGGGTGATGTCGTCGTGGATCTTCTGGATTCCGATATGGGCCATCAGATCGTCGATGATGCCGGTCTTGATTTCCTCGGCGCTGCTGCCGTGACGTCTTTGCACGCTCTGGGAGAGGCGCTCGAACCCGAAAAGTCTTTTGTTTTGGTCTTCCGCCTCGGTCACACCGTCGGTGTGCAGCACGATCACGTCGCCGCTCCCGAACCGGATGTCACGCGTGTCTATGAACTGCGAGATGTCACTCTCCAGACCAACCGGCAGACCCAGATCAAGCGTATCGATACGTTCGACTTCCCCATCCGCGCGCACGACGAGAACGTCCTCGTGCTGGCCGGATAGCGTTACCCGCTCATCCTCAAAGTCAAGAAAGGCCAGCGACAGATGCTTGTCGGTGTTCGTCCGCTCGATGTTCTTGTAGATCGCTCTGTTCAGCCGATTCAAAAACTGGTGCGGATCCGCTTCGTTGGTCTCCTGCAGCGCGCGTGCAACGGATTGGACCATCAGCATCAGTACGCCGCTTTCGAGACCATGGCCGGTCACGTCGCCGATGCCGATCTTGACCCGCGATCCGTTGCGCAGGACGTCGTAATAGTCTCCGCCGACCTCGTCGGCCGGCCGCATGTAGGCTGCGATCTCCAGCCCCGGAATCGCTTCGAGTTCGAACGGTTTCGGCAAGACCATCATCTGGATATGCCTGGCAACCGCGAGCTCGGCACCGAGGCGGACGTTCTCGTCCCGCAGCTTTTCGTTGAGTGCGGAAATCTCCAGATTTGCGTCGCCGAGCTCCCTGGTTCGTTCGTCGACGAGTTGCTCGAGGTTTTCCGTGTGGAAGCTGATCTCCTCAGCCATGCGGTTGAAGGCAACCCCGGCCGCTCCAACCTCGTCGCGCGTTGGGATGCTCACGCGCACTGAATAGTCCTTGGACTGGAGCCGCTGGGCGGCGCTGGCAAGCGACCTGAGGCCGGCGGTGATCCGCTTCGAAATCCCCAGCACGGCAGCAAAGACAATCAGAAGCGAAACGACGATCGCGGCGACCTGGAAGAGCAGGATACGATTGGTTGCGCGCGAAATACTCTGTTGCGCAGCGACGAGGGACGCATAGATCTCGCGTTCGGGAACGACGATCCCGACCGACATCGTTTCGGACTTGATCGGTCCCGAACTCCACAGATTGGTCGGCTTCAATCTTTTGAGGACGACAATATAGGGGACGCGTTCGCCCTTGTTGTCGAGCATGATGTGCTGGATGACACCGTCATTGTTCTGGTCGAGAGGCAGCGACGCGATGGCGGGCTGCGTGCTGCCGCGCAGCGACCTCTCCAGGCCGGTGACGCCCTGCGTGCCCGCATCGCTTGATGAAGTCAGGCCGATGATCGCCTGGCCCGACGGATTGATCGCCACCACGTTGCCGGTCGACATTGTGAGGAAGCCGAACCCGGTTTCGGCGATCTTCACACGTTCGACGACTTCCGCGAGCTGATCGAGCGTGATGTCCGCCCCCGCGGTGCCGGCGATACCGGTGCGATCGTGAGTCCACAGCGGGTGGAAAAAGCTGACGATCAGCTTTCCCGTGATTGCATCGGTGTAAGGCGCGGTCTGGGTGATGTCGTCGGGGACCGGACGTGAGGCTGGATCCGTGGCCCATTGCTGCCATGACCCATAGATACCCGGAAAGAAGAACTCCCAGAACTCCGCCTTGTTGTGGCCTGGATAGAGCTTGTCGAAGGTCTGTGCCTGGTCGGTATAGGGCACCGTCCTGAAGATCGGCCGTTCCTTTGGACCAATATAGTACATCTGCAGTTTGGACGCCCCGCTGGCCATGAGGGTCGGCGCGACGAGATCGATCACGGTACTGTCTTCTATTTCCTTCTGGACGCCCGGCAGCGGACTGTGGTCGGCGCCCAATAGGTAGCCCCAGACGCTTACCACGGATGGCGAGCCTGGCAGATTCTGCGCCCAATCGCCCTTAGTGTCGTAGACGATCTTCACGGAGCCCGGCGCCTGATGCGACAGCGTCGCTCCGACCTGCTGCTGCCTCGTCGGGTCGTCGATCTGGGCCTGCAGCACGCCGGCCAGCGCTTTGACGTCCCCATGAACGCGATCGAGCAGCAGGTCGACACTCAACGCCGTCGACTCGGCATAGGAGCGAATGTATTCCTGGTTTGCGGTGGTCAGGCCCTCACCGACTTCCGATGTGGCATCGCGCGACAGCTTTTGAACGTTCCAAAGCGCCAGGCCACCGCTCATCAGGAGGTCGAACAGCACCGCGCCGCCAACGACCAATACGAATTTCGCTCGAAAGGAGCGCAGACCGAAGCGCGGTGTAGGTTCAGCGTCGGCCTTCATTGCGGTCGCCGCCCCGATGCGACCCAGATCGGCCAACCCGCATAACCCTTGGGGTGCAACGCCGCGAAAATGTGGTCCTGGAAGCCCTGCCGGAACCGTGCAACGAACTCCGGTCCGTCGCCGCGCCTGGTCGCCATCTCGCCTGCATAGACATCCGCCCAGGCTACAATGACATCGGCGAAGTCCTGTGGATCGCCGTCCAGGTTGGTGACCATGAAGGTCTCGACACGGATGTCTTCGAATCCGGTTTCGATCAGGTATCGCCTACTTTTGGGCCCAAGCTCGACATCCATCTCGAAATGCCCGAACAGCTTCGCCACCTCGTTGTAGGTCCAACGGATGCTTTCGGCGCGTGGCTCGCCGAGGCAATGCGAATTCTTCTCGTTGGTAATGTAGACCCGCCCGCCTGGCTTGCAAATGCGGTAGAGCTCCTTGAGGATAAGTTCAGGTCGATTGAAGATTTGAAGGGAATGTCGGCAGGTGACCAGGTCGAACTGCGCTTCGTCGAGCAGCATTTCCGACGCATCGCCATAGGTATATTCGATGCCCCGGATATCGAATTCCTGCATCACTTGCCGGGCATAGTTCAGGCTTGATATGGAGTGGTCGAGGGCGACGATCCGCGATGGCTGGAACTCCTTCTGCACGAGCACAGCGAAATCACCGATCCCGCAACAGATGTCGGCCATGACGATCCCGGGCCTCATGCCGTGTCGCGGCAAGATTGCGCGCTCGTGGCGCCAGGTCATCTTTGTCTGTGTGCGCAGGATTGGAACAAACCCGCCTTCCTCAAGGAAGCCCTGCCCCGGATAGAATTGGCTGTCATACTCCTCGACCGTGATGTTCGGTTCGATTTTGCTCAAGCGGCCGAATTTTCGCGAGGTCCATCCGACGACGCTTGACGTGACGACGACGAATTTGAGATCGGGTCGAGCGCGGCAGGCGTCAATGATGATCCTCGCAAAGGCGTAAAATGCAGCGTTGTTCATCTGCGTCAGGCGTCTGACATTGACATAGAAAACGCCGCGCACGCGACCGATCGCATCACGAAGCATTGCCAAGCTCGGCCCAAGCTCATCGATCGCCTGAGGCCGGACCACCCCCGATATGGAGAACTCCTGGTTGTTGGCGTCGTATTGCGCCTTGAAGCGCGGGAGAAGGTTGTAAGGGCTCAATGTTGCAGGCCCTCAAGCGGAAGATCCACGATAAGTGTGATCGCATCGCCGTCGGCTTCCTCGACCCTGAGTGTCGCGTTGTAGTCGACAGCCAATTCCAGCAGGACCACCTCCCGGCTGGGCGCGAGATCCCCAGAAACCGAATTGAGGTATCGCTCCCTGGCCTCGAAGCCAGCGACTTGCGACACCGCTTCCTCGTAGAATTGGCGTTCCTCTGGCACGCAGGGAAATGTCAGCTCGATCCTGTCCGTCGCGCCATGGCGAGACACCCTGCACGCCAGTTCGCCGTCGGCATGGCGCGTACGAAAGGCGATTTCCAGCAATTCGTTGAAGGCTGAGGAAAAGAGATTTGAATGGCGGACCGAGTCTGATCGATTCTGACTGATCATGCGGGCCATATATGTCGAGACGTAGTCGCAGTGTCTCCAGGCGGAGACAAATGTTCTGATTTCCATATCGATCTGGATCATCGGCTCAAAACTCGGCTCGCCAGCCAAGTCATGATGAACAGGTCCCATCGGCGTCCTCCTTATTCCATCCGTATTTGAGCCCTGGTGGCGCGATGACCTCCGAGACGAAATTGACCGCCGCGAGATCAGCCAGTCCCGCATGACGAGAATTGCGCGGTATCTGCCTCGATCGTTTTACCACTCTCAACTTTACAAAGGGTGCAAGGCGCTACACCGCCCGATTTGATCCCTCCATCGCCCGTATCCCCTTCGGCGGAGACCGCCTGATGAAATCGCTGGTTGCCTCGGCACCGAGCGGCCGGCCGAGCAAATTGCCCTGCAGGCAATCGCAATTCTCCTTGATCAACCACCGCGCCTGTGCCGACGTCTCGACCCCCTCGGCGGTGACGCTTATTCCCAGGCCGTGCGCCAGATTGATGATCGATCGCACGATCGTCTGGCCTTTGAGGTCGGTCTCCAGATCCGCAATGAAGTATTGGTCTATTTTCAAAGTGTCGAATGGAAAATTCTTAAGGTAGCTCAATGATGAATAGTACGTTCCAAAATCATCGAGAGAGATTCGTATTCCCAAGACGTTTAGAGTGTTTAGCGTGTCGATATTGTCGATCGTCTTCTCAAGAAGAACCGTCTCGGTTATCTCAAGTTCGAGTCTGTCGGCTCGGATACCAACTTCGTCGATGACCTGAGCGACCGTATCTGTCAGCGAACCGCTAAGGAACTGAGCCGGCGACAGGTTGACTGCGACCGTCAGCGAGGACGGCCAGGTCAATGCCTGGCGACAGGCTTGCTCGAGCACCCATCGTCCAATCTCGTCCATCAGGCCGTCGGCTTCGGCGATCGGTATGAACACGCCGGGCGGAATGATCCCGATCTCGGGGTGCCGCCACCGCAGCAGCGCTTCGAAACCGATCACCGACGAAGGAGGTCGAATGAGCGGCTGATACTCGAGATAAAGCTCGTTCCGCTCCAGCGCGGTTCGAAGGCTGCGCCTCAGGTTTTCGCGTTGCTCGAGCAGGAGCAGCATCGAGCGGTTGAACGTTCGAGCGCAGCCGCGCCCATCTGTCTTGGCTGCATAAAGAGCAATGTCGGCGGCTTTCATCAGCTGCTCGCCGTCGGTCCCGTGCTCCGGCCCGAGAGCAATTCCGATACTCGAGCCGACGAAGACAGGAATGCCGTTGATGACGAACGGCTCCTTGAACGCGTTGACCAGCGATCCGGCGAGGCGCTCGGCTTCCGCGGGCTGCTCCTTGCCCAATTGGATGACAGCGAACTCATCACCGGCATACCGGTAGGCGGATTCGCCGTCCTGCAGCGCGTCACGGATTCGACCTGCCGCGAGTTGAAGAAGCGCGTCACCTGCTCCATGGCCGAGCGTGTCGTTGACCGCTTTGAAATCATCGAGGTCGATTTGCAGCAGGGCGACCTTCGGCTTTGATCCGCCGATGGCCGTCAGTGCTTGCTGCAGCCGTTCGCCGAATCGCCGCCGGTTCTGCAGTCCGGTCAGCACGTCGTGCGTCGCCTGATGGAGCAGAATTACATGCTCCTGCTCATCCGCTGCGCTCCGCCCGCCGCGCTCCCTTGATTCGATGATTCCCGCACCATCTGCAGTGCCGAAGACGAAAACGGACCGGGGCGCCTCGCCCGCCGATCGCGGCAAGTCGATGCTTGCCGGAGAACCACCCTGGAATACCCGAAGAAATTCGTCGCGACAGCTCGCATCGAGGAAGCTCGGGTAGATCTCCCAAATGGCGGCGCCCAGCGCCACCGCGCTTCCGTATATGCCTTTGAGGCTGGCTGCGTAGTGCGTCAGGCGGAAGTCGCGATCATAGAACGACAAGAGTTCGGTCGTGTTCGCCAAAAGGTCAGGGAGAACCGCATCGCCAGCGCGTGGAACATCGCTCGAGGACGGCCCCTCGCTCTCCATACCGACGCCTGATGCCTCTGGCCGCAAGAGCCACCTCCATAGGCGGTGAAATGTCTGCGTCCCCCAGTTTAGAAATAGCATAACCGTCAAGCTTGGCAAAACTTTCAGCTCGTTGTCTTAACAAGCGCCGCATACGGCGCAATTGCGATGCATGCTGCGCTGGGATTGGCGGCAAGTTATCGATAACGATGAACAGTCACGATTCGTTAATAAACGGAAATCGGCGGGAATTTAGCTATGTGACTGACGGCGCGATGGTGGCGATTCGAAATATTGTGCGCCATGAGGCGAAGCAGCCTCCCCGCCCCGGCAAGCCCGTTTTGGGCGACATGCGCCAGTTTTATGCATGTCGTTCTCCCAAAACCGCTGCGCACTTTTGGGCGACATGCATTGGACTCAGCTTCCGAGCGCTTTGAGCCAGCCTTCAAAGGACGGGGCCTTGTCGTGTTCAGCAAGCGAGACAGACTGGGCGAGGCGCGGCAACGCCACGGAACTTCGGACTTCGCGGGGGCTGTAACCGAATTCCTTGCTGAATGCCCGGCTGAAATTGGCCGCCGAGCTAAACCCGACAGCTTCCGCAATATCAACAATGCGCCGGCTGTCCGCCGGATCGCCAAGCGCAGCATGGGCTGCCAGAAGTCGGCGACTTTGTATGTAGTGGAGGACACCACCGCTCGGTTCGAACAACTGATAGAGACGGGAGCGCGAGACACCGAGCGCCCGGCACATTGAATCCGGCGTCAGATGAGCCGCATCCAGATTGTTGTGGACGTATCGACGCGCTCGCTCCATCAGCGCGACACTCACCAATTGTTCGGTGGCTGCTGCATGTTCCGCTTGGGGCGAGAGGCAGGCAATGATCATGCTGCGTGTTGCGTGCACGATACGAGGCAGATCGTCAGCCGTGAGACTGGGCAGTCTTGCCTCTATGCTGTTGAGGTAGTCGAGCAAGAGGTTGGCAAAGTTGCCGGACAGAATTGAATTGTTCTTTGCGTCCAGGGTTCCCGTCGCATCGGCGAACAAATCGCGCGGCAAATAGAGAAAGAGGCTTTCGGATTCCGTTGTCCTGCCGCGAAACGGGTAGCCAAGCGATCTGATCTCCAATTTGCCCGGCTGGTTTTCCGCAACGCGGCGATCGACCTCCGTCCACGACCGGCCAGTACGTGGCGAAGCGATATACCAATGATCGATCGAGCTGGACCGAAGCTTAGCGGCGGAGCGCACATAGCTATGCGCCGGTGCGCGCTGTTGAACGATCAGCATGCCGCCGAAGTTCCAAGCCGTATGGTCGGCGGGAAAGCCGTCGTCGAGCGATTTGTCATCCGGCAACCTGACCTCGACAAGCGGTGCCACATGCGCCTGCCAGGCGGTGAATTGGTCCTTCGGCGCCAGTTCGCGCGTTGAAAATGGCAAAGGTTCGAGCGCCGGCGCAAGTGAAGTGACAACCTCATTTTGAGGTTGCGCTTCGCGCGGCCAACGACGTCGATCGCGCTCCGGCACCTGCCTCGCGCTCGCCTCGTCCTGCTTCTTCGCATCCATCGCAGGGTACCTATCCGAATCCGGTATACCCATGCGCCCACGTCAATCATGTGGTGTACCACAGGCACTTGGCAAGACTGGCGGAACCCAAGTCCACAGAAGCGGCCATCATCACGCAGGATTACGGTAAGAAATGCATTCCGAGACAAGTTTATGGATGTGACGATAACGACACTCTTCAACCTGGTGCGTATAGAATCCGGCATCGTGAAAGCGTAGTTGAGGAGGCTATGAGATGAACGCGAAGCTCAAAGCGGAAGCTCGCCGCAAGATCATTCTTGACGGGTACTTTAACAACGAACCCTTGAAAGATATCGCGGCCAGGATCGGGTGCTCTCTGGCGAGTTTAAAGGTCAGCGCCAGTAAGCTCGGCTGCACCAGGACCCCGAAGGAGGCGGCCGCATTTCGACGCGGCTTTCGCGTCCCCGAAGAAAAGCGGCGAGATTACTATCAGTTGATGATTGCCGGGCAGTACAAGGCTCGCGAGTGCGCGCAGATCTTGGGGTTATTGACAATGCAGCTGCCGGGGCCCGAGTAGTCGTATGACAATACTGTTGCCGATATTGTTACTCGGGCATTTCATCGCCTCGGCGATTCCCCAGTAAAAGCCCGCCGCGAGCACGGGCGGCGGGCCCTCAAAGGTTCGCTCAAATGCCGCGTCGGCACTTCAATCACACCTGCTTCAGCCCGCACGATCTGGCTATTTGCGAACGCGTCTTCGATCAGGTCTGCGCGGATGAACATCTCGACCCTTTGGGGCCGGACACGGAAATTCTGGCGGAGATGGTTGTGGCCATCTTTCGAAATGTCCACACCACCGAGCGTGAACTGCTGGAGGTGGTCAGGTCCCGATGGCAAAAGGTCGCTGGAACCGCGCACTAGTGCAATTCCAGGAAAAGTGCGCAGCGGCTTTCCGTCCGGAATTGCGTCAATCTCGCTATCGCCTGAAGAGCTTGATGCTTATTTCAGCGAAAACGCCGCGCGGAATTCCTTCGTGTTGTTTCGGTTGGGATAGGCCTCGTCGGGCACGGGAACGCCGAGATGGGCGCAGAGCGGCTCCCAGCCGTCGCCCAGCCGGTGGACCAGCAGGCGCTCGCGCGGCACGGTCGCCATGACGGCGGCGACATTGGCTTCATAGACGGCAATCGCATGTGCGCGGTCATGCGGCTGGCCGGCGAACACCTGGCTGGCGATCAGGGTAAGGCCGAGCGCATCCTGGTCCTCGATCTGGCCGATGCCGGCCAGGATGGTTTTCTCGAAACTCTCCCACCAGCTTTCCGGCGAGCGCCAGGTGAGGATGACGCGGGCGTCCGGATAGGCCTTGATCAGCTCGGGCCAATAGTGCGCCGACGGCCAGTCCATGCAGGAATTGTACCCCGAGAACAGCGCGTTCCAGTCGGGCGCGGCCCCTTTCGCCAGCGCGCGCCACAGTCGCTTCTGCTCCTCCTTGGCCATGACTTCGGACATGTGGTGGCAGGGGCCGAAGCCGAGGATCGTCAGCGCCTCGCGCATCGAATCCGTTCCCGTCCGGCCAAAGCCCGTGCCGATGACCCTGATCGACATTTTCGCCCCTCCCCGTTCAGACCAAAGCGTGTCAGGTGCCGGCGGTCATCATCAGCAACCGGTTGCCCTCCGGATCGGCGCAGGCCAGCGTGCCGCCCGCCTCGGCGAAGGGCACGCCCGCCTGGCCGAGCCGCCCCGCCACCGCGGCCAGCTCGTCGGCGCCTGCGAGCACGACCGTAAAGCGCTCCAACCCGCCAGCGCCGGGTGGCGGTTCCCGCAATTCGTCGCGCGCCCAGATGTTGAAGGCGACCATGTGCGGGCGCCGGTCGGTGCCGCAGTCGAACAGGCCGAAGGATCTCGACTGGATGTGCGGCCGAAAGCCAAGCACATCGACATAGAACGTCATCAGCGTTTCGGGAGAACGGGCGCGCATATGGATATGGCCGATGAAAGCGTTCGCCGGCAGCCGTGGCTCGACATGGCCGGAATTGCCGAGATCGCGCAGCAAGGCGCCCACATCCAGCGGCTCAAGCCCGGAATGCGCGCTGCCGTCCGTGGCGATCAGCGAGACGCGACCGTCCGCCGTCTCCACCCTGCTGGCGAGGCGTTCGGGCGTGTCGAAGCAGAGCTCGATGCCGTTGCCCGACGGATCGGAGACGTAAAGCGATTCCGAGATCAAATGGTCCTGGGCGCTGTATCTGAGGCCGGAGGCCTTGAGCCTCGCGGCGGCGTGGGCGAGGTCGCGGCGCGTCACGACATGGATGGCGACATGGAAGAGATCGCGCGCCTTCTGCGGCAGCACGAACTGAGCGCCCTCATGCAGCACGATCAGCGCCTTGCCGTCGACGCCAAGCCCGGCCACCGCGTCATCCTCGCCAAGCAGCGCGAGCCCGACCGCATCGCGCCAGACGGGCAAGGCAGCCGCGATGTTGACCACCCTCAGGTGAACCGGCCCGAGATGCGTGGCGCCCGCCAGCAGTCCTTCGTTCATGGGGAAATATTAGCTGTGAATGATATGGCTGTCTTGGGGAAAGGCAGTAGGGCAGTAGGAGAATCAGGGATCAAGGAGACAGGCTGCGCCACGTGATGCCGAGGCGTGGCCGCTGCCCTACTGCCGCCGATGTACCGTCACAAAGGACAGGATGCGGTAAGCGACCGAAAGTTCGGCGGTCCATTCGATCTTGGGTGGCCTTCCGGCGGAAAACGAACAAGAATGGAAGCCGCCGCCGCGCCGCACGATGGCGGGCAGAATGCAGGAGGAGATGCGAATGGACGAGCCCGATCGCTGGCGTCACATGTCGAGCGCGCCGAGGGATGGCAGCCGGATCCTGGTCACCGTGCGGCCGACCGAGCAGGGACCGGCCGAGGTCGACATGGCTTATTGGTCGCGCGCCGACCAGCATGGCGAAGAAGGCTGGCGCTCCTCCGATTCCCAGCCGGGCCGCGTGGTCGAATATGCCGAGCCGGAACTGAAATGCTGGATGCCGCTGCCCACCGCCGGCCGCGGCTCGCTGCCGAGCCCGTGGGAGGGCGACGAGGTGCTGGACGGATCGGGGATTTAGCGGCGACCGACCCTTCTCCCCTTGTGGGAAAGGGGGAGCCCTACCCCACCTCCACTAGCACCTCACCCGCCTCGACCTTGGCCGGATAGGTGCGCAGGTTGATGCACGGCGGCAGGCGCTTGGCCGCCCCCGTACGGTAGTCGAAGGCGCCAGCGTGCTTCGGGCATTCGACCTCGTAGTCCATCACCAGCCCGTCGGCGATGTGGACCGCCTCGTGCGTGCAGAGTCCGTCGGTGCAGAACACCTCGTCGTCGGGCGAGCGGAAAACGGCGTAGGTCCTGCCGCCATGGTCGAAACGGCGGGCGCCTTCTTGTTCGATGTCGTCGAGGCCGCAGGCCCTGATCCAGCTGGTCATTTTCTCCCCTGTAAAATTCGATCGCGGCGGGCCTCCGGGACGGCCGGATTGCCGCCCCGGGGCCAGTCCTGGGATCAGTTCTTGTTCATGTACTCGGCAGCGTTCGCCGGCGTGACCAGCTCGAACGGCACGTAGACGACGCGGTCGACCTTGTCGCCCTTGGCGAGCGCGAGCGCGGCATCGACGCCGCCGCCGCCTTGCCCGTTGGCGTTCTGGAACACCGTTACCGCAAGGTCACCCGCCTTCATCGCCTGCAGCCCGTCCTGCGTGGCGTCGATGCCGCCGACGACGACATTCTTCATGTCGATGCCGTTGGCCTTCAGCGCCAGGATGGCGCCGATGGCGGATTCGTCATTGTTGGCGATGACGGCATCCGGCGCCTGGCCGGCGGTCAGCCAGTTGGTCATCAGGTTCTGCGCATTGTCGCGCGACCATTCCGACGACTGCTTGTCGATCACCTTGATGAAGTTGCACATGTCGGTGGAAAAGATCTGCTCGACGTCCTTGGTGCGCTGGAGCGCGGCCTGGTGCACCAGGCTGCCCATGACGATGTAGGCGTTGGCGCCTGCCGACTTGCCCTTGGCGCGCAGCATCTTGCAGACCTCGAAGGCTTCCAGCGTGCCGGACTCGACCTCGTTCGAGCCGACATAGACCTGCTTCTCGGGCAGCTTGGCCATGTCGGTCGGCTCGAGGTTGACGAAGACCAGCGGGATGCCGGCCTTGGCGGCCTCTTCGCTCAGCGTCTTGGAGGCATTGGTGTCGACCAGTGTGACGATGATGGCGTCGACGCCGCTGGCGATGAAGTTCTTCACCTGGTCGAGCTGCTTGGCGACGTCGTTCTGCGCATCCTCGACCTGGATGTCGGCGCCCATTTCCTTGGCGCGGGCCTGCATGCCGTTCCTCAGCAGAGTCTGGAAATTGTTGTCGAAATTGACGATCGAGACGCCGATCTTGGCGGCGAAGGCGTTTGCCGGCATCGCGATCAGTGCGGCGAGCGCCGTCGAGAGCAGAAGTTTCTTCACGGGTTTCCTCCCTTTGCGGATGGAGTGCCGGCTCACCCCTCTTCTGTTCTTCCGGCCCTTGCGGGATGGCTTGGGTGGATGGCCAAAGGCCATCTCACCTGGCATTCACCGGGCATCATTTGGCGGCAGCGTTGGCGCGCGCCTTCTTCTTCTCGTAGCGGGCCTGCATGCGGGCCTCGCCGTCCTTGCTGCCGTCGTGGAAGGTGCCGAGCCAGCGGTCGAACGGGATCAGGCCGTCGCCGTAGTTCACCTCGAAATACTTGTGGTGCAGATAGTGGATGTAGGCGTGGCTATCGACGCTCGTGTTCTCGCCAAGCTCGACCTTGTCGAAGCCGACATGGCCAGGGATAGCGCCGAAGCCGGCGTAGTGGAGCTGGTAGAGCGCAAGCAGCGGATTCGACGGGATGACCAGGTGCCAGAGCGCGACGCCGAGATAGCCGAACTGCTCCACCGGATGCATTGACAGCGACGACCAGGGCGACGGGTTCACCGAATTGTGGTGCACCGAATGCACCCATTTGTAGAGCAGCGGCCAATGGATCGCCCGGTGCAGCAGGTAGAAGTGCGTCTCGTGGATGATCGGCACCAGCAATGCCAGGCAGAACAGGTAGACCGGGTGTTCGGCAACGGTCAGCCACGGCACATAACCGTTGGCGTAGGAGTAGAGGATCGCGACCTCGATCGTGGTCCAGATCGGCATGCCGGTGCCGAAGGTGCGCAGCATGTTGTCGAGGTTCTGGTTCTCGAAGAAGAAGGCCTTGCTCTTCTGTTCCGATGGCCATTTGCCGTTGTATTTGAAGCGGTTGCCCTGGGCTCTCAAAATGTAGAGTCGAAGCTCGAAGACGCCGAAGAAGACGAGCAGCGCCGCGCAGTTGACGATGAACAGACGCAGGATCCAGCCGACGGAGAGCGTCTTCATCACCACGGCGTCGGGCAGCACGAAATGCCACCACGCCACGGCCGAGAGCGCGAATAGAACATTGTAGGGCAGGAAATAGCTCGGCAGCCATTTCAGTAAGGCGAGCGGGCGCGGCGGGAAGACGAAGAGCGGCGCGGTCCCGGCCGGTTCGTTCGGAGCCCAGTCGCCCCTTTTGTTGCGCGTGCCGTATTGCAGGTCGTCCATGGCTGATCTCACAGGGATTGAGAGAGAGTGAGGAAGCGGTCGTAGGCGGCATCGTCCATGTCCACCTGGTGCTTCGCTTCCGGGTAGGCGCCTCCGGCAACGTCGCGGCCGAAGGCGCGGAAGGCGGCGATGCGCTTTTCCTGCAGCTCGGCCTCCAGCGTGACGAAGTCGGCATAGCGCTTGGCGTGGCGCGGATAGTGACCGGCATGGGTGCCGAGCACATCGCAGGAGAACAGGTACTGCGTGTCGCATGCGCTGCCGCAGCCCATGCCCATGGTGATCAGCGGGGTCGAGCGGGTGATGTGCTCGGCGAGCCTGACCGGCACCACTTCGACCTCAATGCAGGCGGCCCCGGCATTCTCGATGTCCTTTGCCGCGCGCAGGACCTTGAAGGCCTCTTCCGCCGTGCGGCCGACGGCGCGGAAATTCGTCCAGGTGGCGCGGTTCGGCACCAGGCCGACATGGCCGGTGACCGGGATGCCCTCCTCAGCCATAGCCTCGATGAAGCGCGGCGAATGCGAGCAATAGACCGCATCGGCGCCGCGCTTCATCATGGTAAAGCCGAGCCGCACCGCCTCATCCGGCGAGGCGACCGCGCCATGCGGCATGCCGACGGAGAGGAAGGCGAAGGGTGCCGCCTGGCGGATCAATTCCAGATTGTGGTCGGGTTCGCAGGAGAGGATGACGATGTCGCAGGCCACCGCGGCGGAAGCCTCGGCCGGCGTGTCGACATGCAGCTGCAGCCATTTCCGGCTGCCCTTGGCGCTCTGCAAATCGTAGGCCGTCAATCTTCTCGCCACGTGATGTCCTCCCGTTTGTGTCGGGATAACACCGCGACCGGCGGAGCGCCGCTCGTTCCTTGATCAAATCAGATCAAAGGTTCTCGGCGGTGAAGGTGACGAAGCGGATCGGCGGGTTGTCGACCGGCAGGTCGTGCAGGTTCAGCGCCGCCAGCACAAGGTCGATGGCGCGCCTGGCCTGCGCCTCCGGCGCCTGGTCGAGCACGACGTCCATCGTGCCGTCGCGCAAGGCGCGCGTGCTGCGTTCGGTTAGTTCGTGGCCGACGAAGAAGATTTCGCGGCCGCGCGGGTGGCGCCGCAGCACCTCGTTCAGCGCCGTGTTGGCGCCGCCGGCATTGTAGAGGCCGGCAAGGTCCGGCCAGCGCTTCAGCGACTCGTGCAGTTGCTCGGCGTTGCGGTCGCCGTCGTCGAAACCGAACAGCGCCGCCACCGGCTCGAACTCGCCGCCGGCCTCGATGAGATAGTCGAAGAAGCCGCGAACCCGGTCGCGGTGGACGCGGTAGATATGGCTGTGGCAGACGGCGGCCACCTTGCCCGGCTGCCGCTGCATGCGCGCCATCAGCAGGCCGGCCATGCGGCCGGCGGCGTAGTTGTCGATGCCGACATAGGTGCTCCTGGTGCCGGAGATCTGGGTGACGATCTGCACGGTCGGGATGTTTTCCGCCTCGAGCTTGCGCAAGGCGGCGCTCACCAGCGGATGGTCGGGCACTGCGAGGATGAGGGCTGCTCGGCGCATCTCCGGATCGAGGATGCGCGCGGCGATCGCCGCCGGGTTCGATTCGTCGAGGAAGGTGCGGTGGACGGCAATGGTTCGGTCGAGCGTCGCGGCGATGCGCTCGAAGGCGCGCGACAGCCGCGCGAAGAAGGTGGCGTCCGGCCTGACCAGGATCACCTCGATGCGGATGACGCCGCGATGCGCCTCGGGCAGGCGGCGCGGATAGTCGAGTGAGCGTGCCGCCGCGACCACCTTCTCGACGGTCGCCGGGCGCACCCCGCCCCTGCCGTTCAGCACGCGCTCGACGGTCGCGGTGCCGACGCCGGCGCGGCGGGCGATCTCGAGGAAGGTGGGTTTTGGAATAGGCAGGCTCCCGGCAGCAGCGACGCGCAGCCTAATCCTTCTGCCTTTGCGGGAGAAGGTGCCGTCCCATCAGCAAATGCTAATTGACAGCCCATTGGAAACGGCGCTGATTGGCGCTCGCAGAAATTGCGCCAGACGGGCGATTTCGACCCCGTCGGGCATCACCCTCGGGAGGGCCTGAAATGCCAACGGTCATCGGCCATCACAACATCACGAAAGGCGCCAAGCACTGGCTGACATCGCCGAAGCGTAAGGAGATTTTCGCCCCGCTCGGGATCACCAACATCCGCACATTCGTCGATCCGCAGAACCCGAACAGGGTGGCTGTGATGATGGACGTCCCCGACATGGACAAGCTTGCGGCGCTGATGCAGAGTAAAGCAGCCGCCGATGCCATGGAGTTTGACGGTGTCGTACCGGAATCGCTGGTGATCCTGGTAGAAGAAAAGGGATAGCCGGGGCGCTGGCTTCGGGCGGCGCGCTCAACGAAGCAAGCTGGATCAGGCGAGATAGGTCCGGCATAGCCGCATATGGCGTCGGATGCCTTTCGGTCGAAAATCGAGCCGAAACAAAGAATTATATGCTAGCCTCGCGAGCAATCGAATGCACCGCGAGGGACGGCAATGCTGGAAACGGACAAAGTGTTTGCCGGCTCTGTTCCGGAAAACTACGACCGCCATATGGTGCCACTGATCTTCGAGCCCTACGCAGCGGACCTAGCAGGGCGGGCAGCGTCCCTGTCGCCCGGCGCGGTTCTGGAAACCGCCGCGGGAACCGGGGTTGTCACCCGCGCACTGGCGCCAAAACTGTCTCCCGCCACCACCTATGTCGTGACCGACCTCAACCAGCCGATGCTCGACCACGCCGCCTCGCGGCAAGCTCCCGACAGCCGCATCACATGGCGCCAGGCGGATGCGCTGGGGCTGCCGTTTGAAGATGCCGCCTTCGATCTCGTCTGCTGCCAGTTCGGCGCGATGTTCTTTCCCGACCGCACGGCCGGCTACCGCGAAGCCAGGCGGGTCCTGAAACCCGGAGGGCGTTTCCTGTTCAACGTCTGGGATCGCATTGAGGAGAATGTCTTTGCCGATGATGTGACCAATGCCCTGGCAATGATTTTCCCGGACGACCCACCGCGATTCCTGGCGCGCACGCCGCACGGCTACCACGACAAGGCGCTGATCCGTCGAGAGCTGGAGGACGCGGGTTTCTCGCACGTGGTGATCGAGACGAGGGCCGAGCAAAGCCGTGCAGCCTCGCCGCGCCTTCCGGCCGTCGCCTATTGCCAGGGAACGCTGCTTCGCAATGAGATCGTGGCCAGGGACGCGGGGAAACTGCAGGCCGCGACCGACTACGCCGAAGCCATGATCAAGGACAAGCACGGCAGCGGCGCGGTTGCCGCCAAGATCCAGGCGCATGTGATTGTGGCTGTGGCGTAGGGGGAAGCGCCCTCCTTCTCCATGCGGCCCTTTTCGACCGCACTGGAACTTTTTGCATGGCTAATGTTTTCTTAACCGCGCGCTCGCAGTCTCGACGGGGGCGCGTTGCAATGGCCTTGCGAAAACGTCTGCTTGGGAGGCGTCATGCCAATTCGTCGAAAAGCTCAGGACGCGGGTATTTTCGATCCATCCGAACTGGCTTTGCTGGCAAGGGTCTTCGAACGGCTGAAGCTTGAAAGCGATTCGCCTGACCGCCTCGAGGGCCTGGCGTCCCGCATCCTTGCCAACTACATGGCCGGCATCAGCGACGAGGAAGAACTTCTCTCGCTGTCGAAGCAACCGCTGGGACGATAGGCCTGTCGAGGCGCGCCCGGCTATCGGGGCATCTTCTCCCGCGCCCCGAACCGCAACCCATCCATCAACAGCTTGACCAGCCGCCCCGAGCGATCGCGCCAGTCGGGCGTGTTGGGCGCGGAGTAGATGCCGCCGAGCGCATGCAGCACATCGGAGGCATCGACGTCGGCGCGGATCGTTCCCGCAGCAACCGCCGCCTCGACCAGGCCACGCAGCGCCTGCGAGACACGCCCGGACGTATCGGAGAACAGCGTCGAGTTGGTGGTGAGCAGGAGGCGCAGGCTGGTCGCCAGGCCGCGCTTGGTGGCGATGTAATCGACGAAGCGCTGCATCCAGAGCTCCAGCGCGACATCGGGCAGATGCAGGCCTGCAAGCTCGTCGGCGGCCTGGCAGAGCCCCTCCACTTCGCGGCGGTAGACCACCTCGACCAGATGTTCGCGGGTCGGGAAATGCCGGTAGAGCGTGCCGATGCCGACCCCTGCCCGTTTCGCGATCTCCTCAAGCGAGGCATCGACACCGGCCTCGGCGAAAGCCTGCGCCGCGACCTCGACCAGCCTGTCGCGGTTGCGCTGGGCGTCGGCGCGCAACGGCTTTGGCGCCGGCGCGGCGGGCTTTTCGGCGGTCGTTGACGGCTGGTCGGACAGTTTTTTCTCCACACTCACAATATGGGGCTTGAACCCGGCCGGGTCAGCCCCCACGTTAATAAACGGAGGTGCCTCCGCTTTAGTGGAGCAGCTTTATCATATAATCAGGGGAAGCGGTATGTCACGTGTTCGAGAACGGCAAAGTTCCGTTGGCCGGTGGAGACACGGCGCCGTTCGCCCGAAAGCAAAGGCCGCCCTCCCGCAACCCTCATCCCTTGCCCCTGTCCTCCCAAGCCCCATTTCCATCCGCCTAGCGTCCAGCAATTGGAGCCCGACGCCCCATGAATGACCAATCAACCACCAGTTCCACCACCCTCTCCCTCCATCTGACCATCAACGGCGAGACCCATGCGCTCGACGTCGAGCCGCGCGTGACGTTGCTCGACGCGCTGCGTGACCGGCTCCACCTCACCGGCACCAAGAAGGGTTGCGACCAAGGCCAGTGCGGCGCCTGCACCGTGCATGTCGACGGCGAGCGCGTGCTTGCCTGCCTGACCTTGGCGGCGCAGGTCGAGGGACGCAACATCACCACCATCGAGGGGCTGGCGGCTGAAGACGGCACGCTCGGCGCTGTCCAGGCCGCCTTCCTCGAGCAGGACGCCTTCCAGTGCGGCTATTGCACGCCCGGCCAGATCATGTCGGCGGTGGCCTGCATCCGCGAGGGCCATGCGGGGTCCGACGAGGAGATCCGCGAATACATGGCCGGCAATCTCTGTCGCTGCGGTGCCTATCCGCACATCGTCGCCGCCGTCCGCCAGGCAGCACAGGAGCTCCGGTCATGAGGGACTTTTCCTACGTCCGCGCCGATAGTATCGAGGCCGCGCGCAATGCTTCCGCCCTTCCCGGCGCCATGCTGCTTGCCGGCGGCACGACGCTGGTCGACCTTGCCAAATGCGGCGTCGCCGAGCCGGCGACCGTCATCGACATCAGCCATATTGAGGGGCTCAACGCCATCGACGTCACCGCCAGCCGCGCCGTGATCGGCGCGCTGGCGAAGATGAGCCATGTCGCCGACCATACCGAGATCAAGAGCCGCTTCCCGGCCGTGTCGGAAGCGCTCTGGCAGGCGGCCTCGGCGCAACTCCGCAACATGGCGACCATCGGCGGCAACCTGATGCAGCGCACGCGCTGCCCCTATTTCCGCGACCCCGCCAACTTCCCGGCCTGCAACAAGCGCGAGCCGGGCAGCGGCTGCTCGGCGATCGGCGGGGTGACGCGCGGCCATGCCGTTCTCGGCACCAGCGAGGCCTGCATCGCCACCTATCCGGGCGACCTCGCGATCGCGCTTGTCGCCTTCGACGCCGAGGTCCATCTCGGCGAGCACAAGCTCAAGGTCGAGGACTTCTTCCTCGCTCCCGGCGCGACCGCCGAGCGTGAGCATGACATCCGCCCCGGCGAGGTGATCACGGCGATCGAGATCCCGGGCTCCGCCACCGCGCGGCGCTCGACTTATCTCAAGGTGCGCGACCGGCAGTCCTATGAATTCGCGGCGGCCAGTGCTGCGGTCGGGCTCGAGCTCGAGAGCGACGGCCGCACCGTCCGCGACATTCGTGTCGCGCTCGGCGGCGTCGCGACGAAGCCGTGGCGGGCGCGGGCAGTCGAGGAGGCGCTGAAGGGCAAGCTGCTCGACGAGGCCACCGTTCGTAGGGCGAGCGAACTCGCCATGGAGGGCGCCGTCGACCACGGCGCCAACCACTACAAGATCGAGCTCGCGCCGCGCGTCGCAGCTAGAGCCATCCTCAAATTGGGAGAGACGGCATGACCGTTCATGACATGAAGCATGCAGCCTCGGACGGCGCCCGCCTCGAAGCGATCGGCGGGCGGCTGTCGCGCGTCGACGGCCCGGCCAAGATCACCGGCGCCGCGCACTACGCGGTCGAGCAGCAGCTCGAAGGACTGGCGCACGCGGTGATGGTGGGAAGCACCATCGCCGCCGGCACGGTCGTTGCGATCGACACTCGGGCGGCCGAAACCGCGCCCGGCGTGCTGCTAGTGCTGACGCCCGACACCATCATGGAGCTGAAAGGCGCGTCGGACTGGCTGGGCAACCCGCCAACGCAGAAGACATACGCACCGCTTGCCCGCACGGTCACCTATTCCGGCCAGCATATAGCTGCCGTGGTGGCCGAGACCTTCGAACAGGCGGTGGCGGCGGCCGCCCTCGTCAAGGTGACCTATGACGAGACGCCGGCGATCGTCGACCTCAGCGACCCCAAGGCCGGCGACGGCATCCCGATCGACGCCATGACCAAGGAGTGGGGCGACGCGCAGGCCGTGTTCGCCGCCTCGCCCGTGCGCATCTGCGCCGCCTACAACACGCCGCGCGAATTCCAGACGGCGATGGAGCCGCATGGGTTGATCGCGCGCTGGCAGGGTGAGGAACTGACCATCTGGGAGCCCAGCCAGTGGCTGGACGGCATGGCGCGCACCTATGCCGAATGGTTCGCGATCCCGTTCGAGGATGTGCGGCTGGTCTCGCCGTATATTGGCGGCGGCTTCGGCTCGAAGGCGCTGGCCCTGGCGCACAGCGCGGTGGCGGCGGCCTCGGCAAAAATGCTGGGACGGCCGGTCAAGCTGGTGCTGACCCGGCCGCAGAATTTCACCTCCTATGGCGGCCGCGCCGCGACCCGCCAGACGGTGGCGATCGGCGCCGACCGCGACGGCAAGATTCAGTCGATCGTGCATCGCGGCGTCAACGAGACCGCCGTCGACGGCATGTGGGTCGAGCCGCTCGGCTCCGTCACCTCGATCATGTACGCCACGCCCAACTTCTCCTCGAAGCAGAATGTGGTGCGTGTGAACACCGTGGTGCCGGGCGCCAAGCGCGCGCCGGGCGAGAACCCCAGCGCCTTCGGCATCGAATGCGCCATCGACGAGCTCGCCTATGAGGTCGGCATCGATCCGCTGGAAATCCGGCTGCGGAACTATGCCGAACAGGATCCGCACGCCAGGAAGGCGTGGTCGACGCGCCAGCTCCGCGAGGCCTTCGCCGCCGGCGCCGAGGCGTTCGGCTGGGCGAAGCGCCCGCCAAAGCCGCGCTCGATGCGCGACGGCCATCATCTGATCGGCTGGGGCGTGGCGGCCGGCACCTATCCGGTGCGGCGCGCCCATGGCGAGGCGGTGGTGAATATCCTGGCCGACGGTTCGGTCGAGGTCGAAAGCTCCTCCATCGACATGGGTCAGGGCACCTACACGATCCTGGCGCAGACGGCGGCCGAGACGCTCGGCGTGCCGGTGGAGCATGTGTCGGTGAAGCTCGGCGACTCGCACTTCGCCCGCGCCGGCGTCGCCGGCGGCTCGCGCCTTGCCGGCGTCATGACCGGCGCGGTCTACAAGGCGGCGAGCCAGGCGCTGGACGAGCTGATCGGGCTGGCGATCGCCGATCCGCGCTCGCCCTTCCATGCCCTGCAGGCGAACACGCTGGTGGTCAGAGACGGTCGCATCGCCTCGCCGCGCGGCGACGGTCCCGAGATCCCTATCGCCGAACTTCTGTCCGCCGTCGGTCGTGAACGGATCGAGGCCAAGGGCGATACCTTGCCGGCGAACGCTACGGTTGAGGAGCGCTACAAGAACTACACCACCATCGCCGTGTCGATCCCGCACACCGAGGGCGACTATTCGCGCCACTCCTGGTGCGCGCATTTCGTCGAGGTCAGGGTCGACGAGGATTTCGGCGCTGTGCGGGTCTCGCGCGTCGTGTCGGCGCTGGATTCCGGCCGGCTCTACAATCCGAAGCTGGCGGAAAGCCAGTGGAAGGGCGGCATCATCATGGGCATCGGCCAGGCGCTTCTCGAGGAAGGCATGGTCGACCGCCGCCACGGCCGCATCGTCAACGGCAACCTCGCCGACTACATGATCCCGACCAATGCCGACATCCCGGACATCGAGACGATCTCGGTCGGCATCCCCGACCCGCATTCCTCGGCGCTCGGCGGCAAGGGCGTCGGCGAGCTCGGCATCGTCGGCGTCGCGCCGGCGATCGCCAACGCGGTGTTCCATGCCACGGGCAAGAGGATCAGGGATCTGCCGATTACCTTGGAGAAGGTGATCTGAAGTTGTCGCGAGACACCCCCCCCTGGCCGGCAAGCCAGCGGGGGTGCTGTCCTGCCGGCGTCTCAGCAAATCACACCTCACTTGGGGAGATCAGACGCTCGCCAGCAAGTTCGCATCCCGTGCCAACCGCCAGCGCCCATCGCCTTCCTTGCGCAGCAGCGTGAGCGTGTAGCCGGACCGCCGCACCGGCCCGCCGCCCGCCGGCGTTGCCGTCAGGTCGATGCGGTTGCGGATATAGGCCCAGTCGCCGAGCAGCTTGAGTTCGACGATCTCGCTCGAGCTATCGATCTTCGTCTCGCCCATGGCCCTTGAGGCGGCGGCGAAGGCCTCCTTGCCGAACGGTTCCTTGCCGGGAACCATGAAGACCACGTCGTCGGTCATCAGCGAGAGCACGGTCTCCAGATCGCCCTTCCGGCTCGCCGCCATCCAGGCATCGACCACCTGCCGGATCGCGCTTTCGTCTTCGGTCATTGGTTTGCCTCCCTGCAATCGCGTGGCGGGCGGATCATCGATGAAATAGGTGGGGCAAACGTCGCCGCTGGCAATATGCGCCTGCGGATGCGCCGACGGCTGGGTCACGGATTGGCTTGGGAGCCGTGACGGGCCGACTGCCAGTCAGCTTTGCCCAAGAGTGGTTGGCCGCGGTGGCTCGCGACGACTCGCCAAAGAGTGGTTTTCCAACATCGGCAGCAGCAGTAGTATTGCTGCACGGGTTTGTTGAACTTCACGTGGGGTTCGAGAGGTATGCCGCGAGCGCGACGCCAGATGGCGCTGACTGCTGATTTGGTCGCGCGTACAATTCGCGCGATTGAGAATACCGGTCCGCCCCCGGATCTGGTTCGCAATCCCGAAACCGAGTGGAACGCCATCATTCGGGAAATGTTGGCAACGCGTCCTGATGGACGGGATGTGTGGATTTTCGCCTATGGCTCACTTCTCTGGAACCCCGCCGTGGAGCACGTGGAGGAACGTGCGGGCGTAGTGCCGGGGTGGCACCGTTCGTTCTGTATTCGCATGCGAGATTGGCGCGGAACTGTCGACCAGCCAGGCCTGATGATGGGGCTCGACCGGGGAGGCCAGTGCAGGGGGATGGCCCTACGGCTGGCGGAGGACACGGTTGAGGCCCAACTCGGAAAACTTGTCCGGCGCGAAATGCCGGTGAGGCCGTCCAGCAAGCCGTTCACCCACGGCTACCGCTGGCTGCAGGTTCAGACATCTCAAGGGCTCGTTCGAGCCATTGCCTTCGTCGTCAACCGAAAGGGAGGCAACTATATGGGAGGCCTTACCCTGGATGAGACGGCCGGCATTTTGGCAAGAGCCTGTGGCCACGCAGGGTCGTGCGCAGAATATCTTCACAACACAATCTCGCAATTGGAGGCCTTGGGCATTCGGGATCGCAACTTGTGGCGCTTGCAGTCGCTTGTTGCAGACAAGCTTACTTCGTCGCATCCGTGACCGGGTGCGGCATCCCGCGCGCCGAGGTAGCGGGAGCGCAAATTGGGTGCTGTCCCGACGGCGTCTCTCAAAAGAATCCCGCCCCGGTTCGCCAATCTCCAGCAGCCGCCTACCACTCCAGTCCGAAGACCAGCTTGCCGAAATGCCGGCCGCCGGCGGCCATGTGGGCGTAGGCTTCGGCCGCTTCGTTCTGTGAAAACACCTTGTCGACGACCGGCTCGATACCGGCGGCGCCGATGGCGCGGGTGGCGTCCTTGAGGTCGGACACCGACCCGGTGTTGTTGCCGATCACCTTGAGCGCCTTGATGATGATCGGCAGCAGATTGACCGTTGCCTCGGCGCCGGTGACGAAGCCGATGGTGAACAGCGTGCCGCCGGGCGCGGTGGCGTTGACGGCGCGGGCGAAGGTGGCGGTGCCGCCGGTCTCGACGACGAGGTCGGCGCCGAGGCCGTCGGTCAGTTCCAGCACCTTGCCGTCCCAGTCTGGCGTCGCGCGGTAGTTGATCAGGTGATCGGCGCCGAGCGCCTTCGCCCGCTCCAGCTTCTCGTCCGACGACGAGGTGATGATGACGGTGGCGCCGGCGGCCTTGGCAAGTTGGAGGGTGAAGATCGAGACGCCGCCGGTGCCGAGCAGCACGACCACCGAGCCCGGCCCGATATCGGCGACGCGGATGGCGTTCCAGGCCGTGGTGCCGGCGATCGGCAGCGTCGAGGCCGCCTCGAAGGACAGATGCGCCGGGATCGCCACAACCGAATTGGCCGGCAGCGCGACATATTCGGCCAGCGATCCGGGCAGCGAGATGCCGCGCATCTGCGTCATCTCGTAAGGCCGCGGCCGGCCGCCGATCCAGCGCGGCTTGGCATGGGCGACGACGCGGTCGCCAATAGCGAACCGGGTGACGCCCTCGCCGAGCGCGACGATCTCGCCGGCGCCGTCGGCGACGGGAATGAGCGGGAAGCTCGGGCCGGGATAGTTGCCGCTCGCCACCGCGACATCGACGAAGTTGAGGCTCGCCGCACGCTGGCGGATCAGCACCTCGCCACGCTGTGGTTCGGGCGTGGCCACGGTGGCGGCGCGGAAGGCGTCGAGCCTCGGCTGGCTCAGTTCGATGGCTTTCATGGGTTCACTCCGGTGTGACGATTGATCGGTTGAGTGAAGCTAGTTGCTGCGTTATTTCTGGATAATCCTTGGCTTCTACATTTGAGTATTGCGAGATATGCAGCAATCCCATGAACCGGCGACCCTTGCCGAAATGGCCGCCTTCGCGGCCATCGCCGAGGCGCACTCCTTCACCAGGGCAGCGGCGCGTGTCGGGCGCGACGCCACCATCCTGTCGCGGCGCCTGCAATCGCTGGAGGAGCGGCTGGGGGTCCGGCTGCTCTCCCGCACGACGCGCAGCGTGTCGCTGACCGAAGCAGGCGCCGAGTTCCTGGTGCGCGTGCGCGCCATCCTCGCCTCTGTCGACGAGGCCGAGGCCGCCGCTTCCGCCCATGCCGGCGGCGGCCCGCGAGGCCTGCTCAGGCTGTCGCTGCCCGGCACGTTCGGGCGCATGTGGATCGCGCCGCTGCTGCCTCAATTCCTCGCCGAATTTCCCGATGTCCGCATCGAGGCCGAATTCTCCAACCGGTTCGCCGACCTCGTCGCCGAGAATTTCGACGTGGCGGTGCGGCTCGGCGCGCTGGAGGATTCACGCCTGGTGGCGCGCAAGGTGGCGACACGGCGCCGGCTGCTCTGCGCCGCCCCCTCCTACCTCGCCAGAATGGGCAGGCCGGAAACACCGCAGGCGCTGCTCGAACATGCCTGCCTCGGCTTCTCCGGCTTCCAGACCTTTCCGGCCTGGGAGATGACCGACCGCGAAGGCCGGCGCGCGCGCGTCGAGGTGTCGGGGCCGCTCGTCACCGACGATGCCGAGGTGCTGGTCGACGCAGCCGTACAAGGCGTCGGCCTGATGATGAGCACCGACTGGCTGGTCGGCCGCGAGCTCGCCGACGGACGGCTGGTGCCGATCCTGGAGGACTGGACGCTGGCCGACGAAGGCGCGGTCTATGTCGTCATGCCGTCAGCCAAGGGCCAGGCCGCCAAGACCCGCGCCTTCGCCGACTGGATCGGCAAGCGCTTCGCGCCGGAGCCGCCCTGGCGGCGGTGAGGCTGCTGAATTCCGTCTTCGCGGGAAGATGGCCGCCAACCGCTTTCGCCGGTTTCCGGCCTATCCCGGAATGTCCCAGTTCGATCGTGTCAGAACATCACAGGGCGGAAGGATCTCTTCGGGTTTGAGGTCACGGCGCTGGATCTCATCGGCGACAAATTCCTCGCGCGGCCCCCACGCCCCGCCGATGCCGATTTCCAACGGGATCTTGTCCGGCGTCAGACATTGCGAATGGTTGACATCAAACGTGCGTGGCGCCATGTCGAACCACTCGCATGGCTCGCCGAGAATGCTATCCGTGCGACCCAAGCTCTCTGGGATGATGGCATGGCCAGGGATAATAGGCATTACATCTCCGGACGCGCATTTCTGGCAAAGGGAGAGGCCCTCGAACGCGCCGCCCTTGGCTGCATTGAAGAATAGGCCCTGTCCCGTTCGGGTGTTCCGGATGCTCAGTCTTCGTCGTCCATCCGGATAGGATATTTGATCGTAGATCCACGGATCGTGCCGGCGCATGACCCTGACCGCACCTTTCCATTGCATGCGCATGGCAAAATCCGGCGGCCGCTTAACGGCAGCCGCAGCCGGCTGGTCGTCGAAGTGCAGCCATTGGGCGACGTCGAGCAGCTTGGCAGGCAGCGCGACCTCCTCGGCGGACACAGGCCGGCGTTTGAGTTTGACAAGCGTTGTCTGACGAAACGGCGAACCGTTCACAAACACCTTGGTGGCAATCTCGATACCATCGGCTGTCACGCAACTCAGCCATTTCAGCCCGGGTTCTGACCTGTCTGGATCGCGCCGCTGGACTTCCCGTACATCGCATCGCTCGCCACCGTGCGTCTCGGTCTGTCCGGTTTCGATGACCCTGCGAATTCGCTCGTAGGATGTCGATGTCTCACGACTTATCGAAACAGGCGAATAGCCTGTCTGGGAGTCTCCGCCGAAAGTGACTGATATCTGCCTTGCCGGATTTCCATAGGTTGTGGCTTGCATTTCCTCCACACGGACCCAGCCGCCATGATGCGTGACGATCCTCGTATGGGCTGCGGTCGGTCCTACCAATGGTTGGACCGTTATGGTCGCGACATAGTCGGGGACGTCAGCGGAGGGCGAATAGGGGATGTTGTCGCCCGCCCGCGCCATGGAGCTTGCGAGCGCAAGACCCACCATTATCGAAAATCTCATCATGACTCTCCCCCGGGGCCACGCTGTTGGAGCCGGTAGGATTTCCGGCAACAGCGGCTATTTTGCGACGGCCAGACGGCAATCGGAGAAGGTGATCTGAGGTTAGCGCGAGGCACCCCCTCTGCCCTGCCGGGCATCTCCCCCTCAGGGGGCCTTTGCATAATTCAGCCTGTCGCATTTGGCCTTCGAATTCGATCCGAGCACGAGGAAACGAGTTTCGAGCAAAGGCGCCCGGTGAGAAGACCTTGCGCGGCTTCTTGGAAAAGCATTTCGCGCCTGCTGTAGCTCGCGACGACTCGCCAAAGAGTGGTTTTCCAACATCGGCAGCGGCAGTAATATTGCTGCACGGGTTTGTTGAACTTCACGTGGGATTCGAGAGGTATGCCGCGAGCGCGACGCCAGATGGCACTAACAGCTGATTTGGTCGCGCGTACAATTCGCGCGATTGAGAATACCGGTCCGCCCCCGGATCTGGTTCGCAATACCGAAACCGAGTGGAACGCCATCGTTCGGGAAATGCTGGCAACGCGTCCTGATGGACGGGATGTGTGGATTTTCGCCTATGGCTCACTTCTCTGGAACCCGGCCGTGGAGCACGTGGAGGAACGTGCGGGCGTAGTGCCGGGGTGGCACCGTTCGTTCTGTATTCGCATGCGAGATTGGCGCGGAACTGTCGACCAGCCAGGCCTGATGATGGGGCTCGACCGGGGAGGCCAGTGCAGGGGGATGGCCCTACGGCTGGCGGAGGACACGGTTGAGGCCCAACTCGGAAAACTTGTCCGGCGCGAAATGCCGGTGAGGCCGTCCAGCAAGCCGTTCACCCACGGCTACCGCTGGCTGCAGGTTCAGACATCTCAAGGGCTCGTTCGAGCCATTGCCTTCGTCGTCAACCGAAAGGGAGGCAACTATATGGGAGGCCTTACCCTGGATGAGACGGCCGGCATTTTGGCAAGAGCCTGTGGCCACGCAGGGTCGTGCGCAGAATATCTTCACAACACAATCTCGCAATTGGAGGCCTTGGGCATTCGGGATCGCAACTTGTGGCGCTTGCAGTCGCTTGTTGCAGACAAGCTTACTTCGTCGCATCCGTGACCGAGCCGGGCGATGCGGCGGGAGCTACGCTTCCCCTCCTCCCCTTGTGGGAGAAGGTGTCGCCGAAGGCGACGGATGAGGGGTGCTCCAGCTTGGCAAGGACGGCGATCCGTCCAACACCCCTCATCCGTCTCGGCGCGCGCGCCGATCCACCTTCTCCCACAAGGGGAGAAGGTAGAGCCGCGCATCACTTCCCCTGCCCCTTCAAAAACTGCCCGAGCAGATCCACCGGCAGCGGGAACACCACCGTCGACGAGCGCTCGCCGGCGATGTCGTGCAGGGCCTCGAAATAGCGCAATTGCATGGCCTGCGGCTCGGCCGCCAGCATGCGGCCGGCCTCGACCAGCTTGGCCGCTGCCTGCTGCTCGCCATCGGCGTTGATCACCTTGGCGCGGCGCAGGCGTTCGGCCTCGGCCTGCTTGGCGATGGCGCGGATCATGCTCTCGTTGAGATCGACATGCTTGATCTCGACATTGGAGACCTTGATGCCCCAGGCATCGGTGCGCTGGTCGAGGATCTCCTGGATGTCGTTGTTGAGCTTGTCGCGCTCGGCCAGCATCTCGTCGAGCTCATGCTTGCCGAGCACCGAGCGCAGCGTGGTCTGCGCCAGCTGGTTGGTGGCGGCCATGAAATCCTCGACCTGGATGATCGCCCGCTCGGCATCGACGATGCGGAAATAGAGCACGGCGTTGACCTTCACCGAGACATTGTCGCGCGAGATCACGTCCTGCGGCGGCACGTCCTGCACCACGACGCGCAGGTCCACCCGCACCATCTGCTGGACGAAGGGGATGAGGATGATGAGGCCGGGACCCTTGACCGCGGTGAAGCGGCCGAGCGTGAAGACCACGCCGCGCTCATACTCCCTCAGGATGCGGATGGCCACCGACAGGAATATGATCACGGCCACCGCAAGGACCAGATAGGCGACGTAACCGACCATCATTTGATTGCTCCGTTGTTGTTCGCGCCGCGACGCCTGACTGTCAGCACGAGATCGCCGACCTCGGTCACCTCGACGCTGTCGCCGGGCGCGACGGGCCCGTCGGCCCTCGCCCGCCAGCGCTCGCCCAAGGCCAGCACATGGCCCTCGCCGCCCTGCCAGTCGAGGATCTCGACGGGCAGGCCGCGCATCGCCTCGCCGCCGACACGCGGCGGGTTCTTGCGCGCCGCCCAGACATAGGTTCCGGTAAGCAGCGCCAGCCCCAGGGTCAGCGCGGCGGCGGGGCCGATGACTGCCCACGACATGGCAAAGCCCGGACCCTCGACCTTGAGCAGCATGGCCGAGCCAAGCAGGAAGGCGGCGACGCCGCCCAGCCCCAGCACCACGGTGGGATTGAAGGCCTCGATGATCAGGAAAGCGACGCCGAGTAGCATCAGCGCAAGGCCGGTATAGTTGATCGGCAACAGGTTGAGCGCATAGAGGCCGAGCACGAGGCAGATGGTGCCGATGACGCCGGGCGCCACCGCGCCGGGGCTGGTGAATTCGAACACGAGACCGTAGACGCCGACCAGCATCAGGATGACGGCGATGTTCGGATCGGTGATCACGGAAAGCAGCCGGATGAACCAGCCGGGCTCCAGCGTCTCGACGGCGAGGCCTTTCGTCGCCAGGACCTGCTTCTTGCCGGCCACGTCGATGGTGCGCCCGTCGGCCAATTGCAAAAGCTCGGTGGTGTCGCGGGCGACGAAGTCGATGACATGTTCCTGCAATGCGGCATTGGCCGACAGGCTCGCCGCCTCGCGCACCGCCTTTTCGCCCCAGTCGCCATTGCGCCCGCGCAGTTCGGCAAGCGAGCGGATGAGCGCCACCGCGTCATTGGTGACCTTGGCCATCATCGCGTCGCCCTCCGGCCGTCCGCTGGCGTCCTTCTGGTCCTTGTCCTTCTCACCACCGGGAAGCGACGGCAGCCCGCCTATCTCGACCGGTGTCGCCGCGCCCAGGTTGGTGCCCGGCGCCATCGCCGCGACATGCGTGGCGTAGAGGATGTAGGTGCCGGCGCTGGCCGCATGGCCGCCAGCCGGCGCGACATAGCCGATGACGGGCACCGGCGAGGCCAGGATGTCGGCGATCATCTCGCGCATCGAGGTAACCAGGCCGCCCGGCGTGTCGAGTTGAAGGATGAGGACCGCGGCGTTGCGTTTGGCGGCGGTGTCGAGCGCCTCCTCGAGCTGCCTGGTGCTCGCCGGCCCGATGGCGCCGTCAATGGCGACGCTCAGCGCGACCTTCCCGCCCACCGCCCCGGTTGAAGGAAAGGAAAAAAGGACCGCGGCGGCCACGCAGGCCGCGACGAGAAGGACCAACCGCGCGAGTCTCACGCTCAAAGCTCCTTGGATTCAATATGGGGTTGTGCCCGCGCGAAGTCCAATAAGGGCCGAGGAGCTCGGGCGCGTTGGCCTCAATTACGATTCCACGGCAATTTCGACGCGGGCTCCAACGTTGGCTCCCTCGCCCATTCCGCATTGTCTCCGCCGACGGCGCGAACGAACGCGCCTGCAACCGATGGAGACGACTATGACGACTTTGGATCGAACCACCTGCGAAACCGGCCGGGCGGGCTTCGGCCTACCCGGCTTCGCCGGCCGCGCTCTCGGCCTGGCCTATCGCGCCATGAAAATGCGTAGCGAACGCGCCGCGATGCAGGCCATGCCGGACTTTCTGCTCAAGGACATGGGCATCAACCGCTGGCAGATCGAGCACTACACCTCGGTGCGCCATACGCGGTCAGACCCGGATGGCATGCACCGCTGAAGGCCGCTTCGGCGGCGCGGAAGCGGCCGTAACGCGGAACGAGAAGCCCCGGCATCGCCGGGGTTTTCCGTTTCGGTGCGCCGCCGGGCGAGCGCACCTGACAACTGGATGCTTTTGATCGGGCCCCGTCAAAAATGAAACGGCGATGCAATTTCCACGGTGGGCGTATCAAAAATTCCACGCTCGCACCCACTCTCGTTCAAACGCTCGACCGCCAAATGAAGGCGTCACGGCAACCAAGCCGCAAAAGCAACCTTTGGAGTAGTCACATGCAACCCGAGACCAAACCTGTACGCGTTCCGCTCAATGGCGTCGACACGCCGAACCTGCTCGCGACGATCAATTTCGTGGCCGGCCAGCCGGAACTGGCGAAGTTCCAGTTCCGCGCCCACAACGAATGGATCGAGGGCACGCACAGCAAGAGCGTCATGCATGGCTTCCACGGCGCCGGGCAGGAGCAGAAGCACGAAAAGCCGTTCTATGCCGACAGCGATCATCCTGCGATCCTGTGCGGCGCCGACAACGCGCCGACCCCGGTCGAATGGCTGCTGCATGGGCTGGCGAGCTGTCTGATGGCGGGGTTGGCCAACATCGCAGCCGCGCGCGGCATCAAGCTCACCCGTGTCAAGTGCTCGGTCGACGGCGACATCGACCTGCGCGGCATCCTCGGCATCTCCGACGAAGTGCGCAATGGCTTCCAGAACATCCAGGTGTCGTTCGAGGTTGAAGGCGACGCGCCGGCCGAGAAGCTTAACCAGCTGGTCGAACAGGCTCGCGCACGCTCGGCCGTCTTCGACGTCCTGACCAAGGGCGTGCCGGTCACGGTCGGGATCAAGACCATCCAGTAATCCCGAGCCGCTGATGATCCGCCGGGGAAGACGGTCCGGACCGGACCGTCTCCTCCCTGCCAATGGAAAGAACCATGAAACGGGCTGACGTCATCATCGTTGGCGCGGGCCAGGCCGGCCTTGCGCTCAGCCATTGCCTCGGCCGGATCGGCATCGAGCATGCCGTGCTGGAGCGCGGCCGCATCGGCGAACGCTGGCGCTCGCAGAGCTGGCACTCGCTGCGGCTGTTGACGCCCAACTGGCTGAACGCGCTGCCGGGCTCGCCCTATCAGGGCGACGATCCCGACGGCTTCATGGGCAAATTCGCCTTCGTGTATAGGCTGGAGGCCTACGCCCGGCGTTGGCAGGCGCCGGTCGAATGCGGCGTCGAGGTTCTTTCCTGCAGGCGGACCGGCAACGGCTTTGTGCTCGAAACAAGTGCCGGCGACTGGTTGGCAAAGGCTGTCGTGGTCGCCACCGGCCATTGCGACCAGCCGATCATCCCTTTCGCGCTCGATGCCGTGGGCGGGCCGCTCAGCATCCACGCTTCGCGCTATCGCTCTGCTGGCGAACTGCCGCCCGGCGGCGTGCTGATTGTCGGCGCTTCCTCCTCCGGCGTGCAGATCGCCGATGAGCTCGCCCGCGCCGGGCGGCGCGTCCTGCTCTCGGTCGGCAAGCACACGCGCCTGCCGAGGCGCTGGCGCGACAGGGACATCTTCTTCTGGCTCCGCGAGATGGGTTTCATGACACAGCGCCCGGACGACCTCGCCAACCCCGACAGCGCCAGGCGCCAGCCTTCGCTGCAGCTCGCCGGCCGGCCCGACCGGGCGGACGTCGACCTCGCCACCTTGCAAGCGCTTGGCGTCGAGCTAACCGGCCGCGTGCGTGGGATTGCCAGCGGCGGGATCGCCTTCGCCGATGATCTCGCGGCGCAAGTGGCGTCGGCGGAGGCGAAGCAGACGCGCCTGCTCGGCGAGATCGACCGCTTCGCCGGCGATGCACGACCAGGCCGGCGCGAGCCGGTGATCGTGCCTTCGACCTATGCGCGACGGCTTTCGCTGACCGACGGATCGATCGGTACGATCGTCTGGGCGACCGGCTACGCCCGCTCCTTCAAATGGCTCGAGCCGCTTACGCTGGGCGCCGACGGCGAGTTGGCGCACCACGGGGGCGTCACCAGCGTTCCCGGTCTTTATGCGCTCGGCTTCCGCTTCCTGCGCAAACGCGATTCCAATTTCATCGGCGGCGTCGGCACGGATGCGCGGGCGATCGCCGCCGAGGTCTCGCTTTATCTCGATCGCAACGGCCGCCAAGCCGCCGCCTGAGGACTCACTATGCCGATAACCACGATCCGTTCCCTTCCACCCACGCCCAAGCGCACCCATTACGACGCCGTCATCGTCGGCGCGCGCTGCGCCGGCGCCTCGACGGCTCTGCTGCTCGCCCGCGCCGGCCTCAAGGTGCTTTCGATCGACCGCAGACCGTACGGCTCAGACACGCTGTCGACGCATGCGCTGATGCGGCCGGCCGTCTTGCAGCTTTCGCGCTGGGGCCTGCTCGAGCCGCTGCTCAGGGCCGGCACGCCGCTGATCGAGGCGACGACCTTCCATTACGGCGACGAGGAGATCACCATCCCGCTCAAAGCCGGGCCCGACCTTCCCGGCCTGATCGCGCCGCGGCGCACCGTGCTCGACCGCATCCTGGTCGACGCCGCGCGCAAGGCCGGCGCGGAGTTCCTGCATGATATGGCGGTCGCCGATCTGTTTGCCGATGTGCGCGGGCGCGTGCGCGGCGTCGAGATCCGCGCTGCCGGCCGCGACGTCTTGCAGCTGAGCGCCGACATTGTGATCGGCGCCGACGGCATCGGCTCGCTGGTGGCCAAACGCAGCAACGCGCGGGCACTGCGACAGGGGACCGTGTCGGCCGCCCATGTCTACGGCTACGCGCCCGTCGAGCCAGGCGCGGACTACCACTGGTATTTTCGCGACGGCATCGCCGGCTCGCTCATCCCGACCAATGACGGGCTCGCCTGCATCGTCGCCTCGGTGCCAACACGGCTGTTCGACGAGCACTTCCGCCGAGATCATGGCCGCGCGCGCATGGAGGTGCTGGGAGCGCTCTCGCCTGCGCTTGCCGAACAGGCGGGCCGGGCGCCGAAGGATGTTCGGCTGCAGGCGTTCCGTGGCGTGCCGGGTTACCTGCGCCAGGCGCACGGTCCTGGCTGGGCGCTGGTCGGCGATGCCGGCTTCTTCCGCGACCCAATCACCTCGCACGGCATTTCCGATGCGCTGCGCGATGCCGAGAGCCTGGCACGCGCCATCATCGACGGCTCGCCCTTGGCGTTCGAGGCGTATCGGCAGGAGCGCAACCTCTTCGCCAACCAGATCCTCGATACCACAGACGCCATCGCCGGCTTCGACTGGACGCTTGCCAAACTCGGCGAGCGGCATCGTCGCTTCAGCGCGGTGCTGAAGGCCGAGGTCCAGATGCTCGCCGGACAGGCGCTGCCTGCCCGCCGCGGGGCGCCCCCGTCGCAAGCGGCGACCTATCGGGCACCGGCAAACCAGGACAAGGCACCGGCCACGGCCGGCTCGAGCCTCTATCGCAACCGAACGGGAGCATGACCATGACCGCACATATGATGAAGGACGGCTGGATCGGCATCGTAAACGGCCGGCCGCAGGTGGGCGCTTTCGCCGAGCGCTCGCGGCGCACCGGTTTTGAGGACGTCGAGGCGTTCACCGACATGACCGGCGACCGCAACCCGCTGCATTACGACAAGGAGCTTGCCGAGGCATCGGTGTTCGGCAAGCTGATCGTTCAGGGCGGCGTCACTTCGGGCATCCTCAACGCGCTGGTGGCGGAAGATCTCCCCGGCCCGGGCTCGGTGTTCCTCGAAGTCGCATGGAAATTCGTCAAGGCCGTCGGCGTCGGCGAACTGATCACCGGCCGCGTCGAGGTCAAGGAGGTGCGCGCCGACAAGCCGATCACAAAGCTGGAGACGTCGGTGCGCAACGAGGCGGGCGACATCTGCCTGACCGGCACCGCGACGGTATTCACCGTGCCGCTGGCCAAAGCTGACCCATCGCAATGACGCTCTGGCGCTCCGAGCTCGCATCGGCCGACCTTCCCGAGGAAATGCGCCGCTGGGGGATGCTCGGGCTGTTGTGCCTGGCCGTCGTGCTCTCGCTGACCACCTGGTTCTCGGCAACGGCGATCACGGCCGAGCTCAAGGCGGCATGGCGCCTGTCCGGGCCGATCGACATCTGGCTGACCAATGGCGTGCAGATCGGCTTCGTCGCCGGCGCACTGGCCGCCAGCCTGCTCAACCTGCCCGACATCGTCAGGCTCAACCGGCTGATGGCGATCTCGGCGCTCGTGGCGGCGGCGGCCAATGCCTCGCTTCTGCTGCAGCCGGCGCCTGCCAGCGTCGTTGCCGCGCGCATCTTGACCGGCGTCGCGCTGGCCGGCGTCTATCCGCCGGCCCTGAAGCTTGTGTCCACATGGTTCGCGCGCGGCCGGGGGCTGGCGCTCGGCGCCCTGATCGGCGCGCTGACGCTTGGATCCTCGCTGCCGCATCTGTTCCGGGCGCTGGCCGGCTCGTTCGACTGGCACTTTGTGGTGCTGGGCGCGAGCTCGGCCGCGCTCGTCGGTTCGATGCTGTTCTGGTTCGCAAGCGAGGGGCCGCATCCTTTCGGCAAGGCTGTCTTCGAACCGCGCCGGATCGGCGCCATCTTCCGCGACCGGGCGCTGATGCTGGTCAATATCGGCTACCTCGGCCACATGTGGGAGCTCTATGCGATGTGGGCCTGGCTGATCGCCTATGTGCGCGCCGCGCTCGAGGCGCAGCACCATCCCTCTCCTGCGCTCGCCTCGCTGCTGACGTTCCTCGCCATCGCCGCCGGCGCCGGGGGCTGCCTGCTCGGCGGCGTGCTTTCAGACCGCTTCGGCCGCAGCCTCACCAATGCCGGCATGATGATGGTGTCCGGCCTCTGCGCGCTGGCGGTCGGTTTCGTCTTCGACGGGCCGCTTTGGCTGTTGGGGCTGGTGATCGTCGTCTGGGGTATTTCGGTGATCGGCGATTCCGCACAGTTCTCGGCGGCGGTCACCGAGCTTGCCGACCGCCGTTTCGTCGGCACGGCGCTCTCGGTACAGCTTGGATCGGGCTTCGGGCTGACGGTGCTGGCGATCTGGCTGCTGCCGCATGTGGCGGACTGGCTCGGCTGGCGCTGGGCTTTCCTCATGCTGGTACCTGGCCCGTTTGCCGGCGTGGCCGCGATGCTGGCGCTTCGGCGCTTGGCCGATGCGGCGAAGATGGCAGGCGGCAAGCGATGAACATGGTTCGTATCGGCGGTGAAATTTCGCGATCGTGAAAGCGCCTACGATCCAGCCGTCTCGGCGACGAACGCCCGGACATGGGCGATAAACTCGTCAAAGGCCGGCTCTCCCTCGAGCAGGATGTGGTTGCGGCTTTCCAGCTCGAAGAAGCGCGCGCCGGGAATGCCCGCGGCCATGGTGCGCCCGGATTCGACCGGGGCGACGTTGTCTTCGCGCGCGTGCAACACCAGCGTCGGCACCCGCACCTGTTCGAGGAGAGCACTGACGTCGATCACGGAGAAGGCGCTTTGCAGGCGAAACGCGTCCTCCGGCGATATGGTGCGCTGCATCAGATCGTCCATCCAGCCAAAATGCTCATGGGTGGCGCCGGGGATGAACATGGAGCAGAACACCTGGCGGAACATCGGGTTCGCCTTGCCCCAGCCTTCGCGCATCAGCGTTGCGATCGCCTCGCGGGTCGCGATCTCACCCGCATCGCCGCGCGCCCGCCAGCCTTTGACATAGCCGCCATAGAGGATCATGCCCGAGACCTTCTCGGGATTGCGTATGGCGTAGGCGATCGACACCGCGCAGCTCTGCGAGAGGCCAAGAAGCGTAAAGCGGTCGAGCCCGGCTGCCTCGACCACGCATTCGAGGTCCGACACCATGGTGTCGAACGAGACATCGAGGACGTGGCGTTGCGAGAGCCCGTTGCAGCGCTCGTCGTAGCGCACCAGCTGGTTCTCGCGCGAAAGTTCCGACATCCAGTGCCGCCAGATCGGGCTGTCCCAGTCGAAGGTGAGATGCGACATCCAATGGGCCGCGCGAAGGATCGTTGGGCCGGTGCCGGTCTTGGCATAGGCCAGCCTCGTGCCGTCGAGGCCACGGCAGAAATGGACGGCGCGGCCCGGGTCCTGCGCGGCCGTCAGGCTCTTTGCCGGCGCTGGCGATCGGGCCGCGACGCTTGCGCCGGGTTGCGGCGAGCGTCCCGTCGGCTGGGCGGCCGCCACTCGGACCTTCTCCTCCAGCGCCTCGATCTCGGCAGCCAGGCCTACATCCTCCGGTACCAGGCGGTGCAAGCGCTGGGCCAGCGGCAGCGCCCGCCTCGGCTCCTCGGCAAGGCGCTCGACCAGTTCGCGCAATATGCCGATTTCAACGATCTCGACCTCGCTGGCGATCGACTTGCGCCAGGCTTCGTATCCGGAGCTGCGCTCGAGCGAGAGATCGGCGAGGAAATCGCCACGGATCGAACCGACCACGGCCTCGAGCTCCTGCGTCGGCCGGGATGACAGATCGGCCTTCACCAGCGACCGCAGCCGGGCATAGTCCGTCTCGACCTTGAGCGCGACGGCGTTGCGGTCGGCGAGCAGGACGGATTCGTCGCTACCCAGCACCTGGCGGATCTTGGACAGGCTCCAGCGCAGGGCACCGCGCGGATCGTCAGGAATGTCCCAGAAGATCTCGCAAAGCCGCTCGCGCTGGTGCGGCCGGCTGGTGGCGGCGAGGTAGGCGAGGAGGGCTCGGGTCTTCCGTGACGGCGGCAGGTCGAGCAGCACGCCATCGCGGACCACCTGGAAATCGCCGAGCATGCGCAGTTCCAGCAGCCCGGCTTGCGGACTGTCGGTCATGCGGCCGGACATCCTTCAACTGCCATTTGCCCCAGGCTCCTCATCGACGCGGCGAGAGAAGACCGCACCGCAATATCAAAATCGGCTAATTTACGGAAGCCGATACGACAAGAAGCGCGCGCGGAATGTGCGATGGGTTACATTGGTGGGGCGACGGCATTGAAGCTACCGATCCTTCGTTGCGAGGGAGATGGCCGTCACCACCGCTTTCGTCAATCTCGGTGCTGCCACCCAATCAATTGCCCTGTATGATCCCGCCGCCACGAATGTCTCGATGGGGGGAAATCATGCGAAGCGTATTGGCGATAGTCATCGTCTTGGGCGCCCTGGCAGCCGCCCTGCCGGCCCATGCCGCCTCCTGCGGCTGGAGCGCCAAGATGGAGGAGGACGAGGGCGGCAGCGTGCTGACGGCGTCGGTGTGCGGCGGACCGACTGGCGGCGCGCATCTGATGCTGACTTGCTTCGGCAAGCCGACGCTGAGCTACGATCTCGGCGAAGCCGGCCCGCAGCTTGAGCCCGGCATCAACGCTGCGTTCGCGTTCAAGGCCGGCGGCAAGACGGTGGCGAAGACGCTCGAACTCGAGGCGATGTACAACTATTTCACAACGCAGTTCAGCAGCGCCGACCCGCTGCTCGCCTTGCTGCGCGGCAAGGGCGAGGTCACCGTCACGTCCGACAAATATGGCGAGAACAGTTTTTCGCTTACCGGCTCGAGCGCGGCGATCGGCAAGGTGCTGGCGGAATGCGGCAAGGCTTCCGAAGGCGCAGACTGAAGGCGGCACCCGGCCGAGAACAAAACTCAGGCGCGCGGCGTTGAAGCTGCCAATCTCCCCCTCCCGAGGGAGATTGCGCTCGCCAAGGATCGCGGCCGTTACCTATCGGTGCGCGCCTCCCCCGAACCGCCCGCGGTTTTCGTCGCAATTTCCCTGAAGTTTCGCCGGAGCATCACGATCTCCAGCCTGGCGCCAACTATCCTCGGCCTTGCTGTCACAGAGGACAGTTCGAGACGGAGATCAAGGCCATGACCACGATCGTTTCCTTCATCGGCGCCACTGCTCACAACCGGCGCCAGGCCGCCCCTTCACAGCCTTACAAGTTGGCGGCCGCTGCCGTATCGGCGCTGTTGTGGCTGCCGCGCTTCTGGAAGGCACGCGGCGAGCTAGCCGCGCTTGCCGCCATGAGCGAATGCGAGCGCCGCGACATCGGCCTGACCGCCTTCGACGTCGAGAACGCGCTGACACTGCCTGTCGACCGCGACCCCACCGGCGTGCTTGCGCAGATAGTAGATGATCGCCGCCATCGCCGCGAATGCTGAGCACCGGCGCAAGCCCCGCACCGGATCTGGTTCCGGATCATGGTCAGTCCGGCAGGCCGGCCTCGCGCAGGCCGGCGGCGATGCGTTCGCTCGTGCCCGCTTCGAAGGGCGAGGCGTCGCCAACCCTGGTAATGGTGAGGCCCGGGTAGGTTTCCATGAGCCTGCGGCAAGCGTGCCGTGCCTCGTCCTTGCGACCGGCATGAACCAGCGCCGTGACCAGCAGGCGCAGTCCCCACCAGGCGCCCGGCTGCTGGCTAAGGCCGCGCTGCGTCAGGGCCACCGCCTCGTCATAGCGCGCGGCGACGAAATGCGCGGCGCCGATGCCGATCTCGGCCATGTAGCCCATCGGGTCGCGCGGGCTCAGCCGTTCGAAATGCTCGAACTTCTCGATCGCCGCCTCGGGCCGCTCGCGATAGACGTCCAGCCAGGCGCTGCGCAGCCAGGCCCAGGCGGAATTCGGATCGAGCGCGCGCGCCCGCGCCAGATGCATGTCGGCGACATCGTAGTCGCGGGCAAAGGAATGCGCCGCGCCGAGCACCGCAAGGACCATCGGGTCGTCGCCGGATAGCGCCGCGCCCTTCTGCGCCAGGCGCAGGCCCTCCTCCCGGGAGGCGGCCGGCGTTTCGGTCCAGCGGTAGCCCGCGCGCTGCAGATGGCACCAGGCCAGTAGCGAAAGCGCCAGCGGATAATCCGGCTCGATCGCAATCGCACGTTCAAGCAGCGTGCCGGCCTCCTCGTTCTGCGCGCGCTCGAGCGACCAGGTGAGCGGAAAGGCGCGCAGCACGTAGTCGTAGGCGGCGAGGCTTTCCGGCCGCTTGCGCCGCGAACGCTCGATCTCGGCCGACAGGATGGACGGCTGGATGGCGCCGACGACGCTTTCAGTGATGCGGTCCTGCAGGTCGAACACATCGGCCATGGTGCCGTCGTAGCGGTCGGCCCAGATGGTCTTGCCGGAAGCGGAGTCGATGAGCTGTCCGGTGAGGCGGATGTGATCGCCGGCCTTGCGCACGCTGCCGGTCAGCACGTAGCGCACGCCGAGTTCGGCTCCGGCCCGTTTCACCCCGTCGGCCTCGCCCTTGTAGGCGAAGCTCGAATTGCGGGCGATGACGAACAGCCAGCGCATGCGCGACAGCGCCGTGGTGATCTCGTCGACCATACCGTCGGCGAAATAGTCCTGCGCCGGGTCGCCGCTGAGGTTCTCGAAGGGCAGCACCGCGATCGACGGCCTGTCGTCGGCCGTCCCCTCCCCGGCCGCGGTGGGAACCCGATCCTCGAGGCGGCGCACGCGCTCCTCGTCGATCACATAGCCGCGCCGCAACACGGTGCGGATCAGGCCATCGGCCTCGGCGCCGAGCACCTTGCGGATGTCCTTCATACATTGGGTGAGCGAATCGTCGGAAACGGCGATGTTCGGCCAGACCGCATTGACAAGCTCGTCCTTGCCGATGACGCGGCCGGCATTTTCCAGCAGGTAGGTAAGCAGCGAGAGCGACTTGGCGCGCAGGTCGACGTCGTGCCCGCCCCTCTGCAGCCTGCCCTTGTGCAGATCGAGCCTGTGGCCGGAGAATTCGAACGTCGTCATGTCGCCCCTCAAGGAGACGTCAAACCAATTCGATCCGCGCGACGGCTAGGAGTCTGTCACGGCCCTCGCATGTTCGAAGACATCACGCCCGCCCCAAGACATCAAGGCTTTCGCCCGCTGAAGATGGCGTGGCCGGCAAACAGCCAGGCGCAGTCGACTTCGCTGAAGCCCGCTTGCGCAAGCCAGGAAAGCTGCTCGGCCAGCGAGGACGGCTTGTCGATCGGCTCGCCGTCCGGATTGCGGAAATAGTTCCAGCCGAGGCGGTTGAACTCGGCGAAGGCCGCGAGATCGCCGTCGATGGCCAGCGCCCGCGCACGCACCGCCTCGTCCCATTGCCGCGCGGCGATGCCGAGCCCGCTTGCGCTCGGCGGGCGCACAATGTCGGCCACCACCAGCACGCCGCCCGGCCTGAGCGCCGCCGCGAGGTCGGCAAACAGCTCCTGCTTCTGGCGGCCGTCGAGATGATGGATGGCGAGCGAGGAGACGATGGCCTGCGGCGGCTCGGAGAAGGTCCGCCAGTCGTGCTGCGCCAGCTCGAAGGCGGCGGTGGTCAGGCGGCCGGCATGGTCGCGGCAGGTGGCCAGAGTCTGCTCCAGCATCTCGGCCGAACCGTCGAGCGCCAGGACGCTGCAGTCAGGAAAGCGCTCCAGCAGCGCGCGGCTGAGCAGCCCTTCGCCTGAACACAGTTCGACCAGCAGGGCGCCCGGCTCGGGTTGCGGGATGAGGTCGGCGATGATCTCGATCTGGCGCTCGCGTTCCGGCACGAAATAGCGCCCGTTGTTGAGGAAGCCGCGGGAATGGTTCTCGTCCCAATGTGCCGTGCCTTGCGCCTGCGCCATGATGTTTCCTTCCCGTTTCCGCTCAGCCTGCCCCGGATCCGGCCGGCCGTCGTGATGCCGGGCTGAAATTCGGCTGAGATTGGCGGGATGGAAGCTGCATGGCGGCCGAAGCACGGCGGCGGCGATACGCAATACCCAAGGCGAGGCGGCAAGCGATGCAAGCCGCCCGGCCATCGCGCCCCCGCGCTTCGGTTCCGTCCTTCTGCACCGGTTGGCGTCGGCGCACCATGAAGCGGTTCACAGAGGGTCCGCGACCGTTGGCGGCTGGCGAAAGCCAAGGTGACGGCCAATCCTCCCCGTGGAGAAGGCGTCCGGCGTTTCAGAGGGCGTAAGGGATCGCAGCTTTGTGATCCGGCTAAAGAAATGGCCAAAAATGAAGCGCGAATCAGGCAACAGACGTGCGAGACAGCGGCCCTTCTGGCCTGCCGGGCATGCCCGCCGCTTGAGGGAGATTGGCGGCTCCGCCGCCGTCGCCAGCCTCCAAACTCCGCTTCCCCAGATACACCCAAAAAAAGTCAGGTTGATAATGCCGGACCGAAAAGCCTCAGCCGGCGAAAGACAAGCCGATTCAAGCGCATAGTTGGAAGCTGCCGTGCCGGCAGCCGCAGTGGCCGAATGGAAAACCGGCTTTTCCGGGCATTCAGGCACAGCAATTGCGTGGTCGCGCAGCCGCCCGGAGGCGGTCCACCGGGGGCAAAACAGGCGCTCGGACGGCCCGGGAGGCGGCGTTGACAGGGCACGCCGCCGATGGATATTCCGAAGCCACTGGTCACGCCATAACCGTAGCTGTTGGGGACGGACGGGGTTTCAACAGCTTGGCGGCGGCGCCGGACGGGCGGGCACGATCCTGTGCACCGCCCGCTCCTGGCCGGGTCCTCTCGAAACGCGGATTTGAGCCGCCTTGCCGCATGGCAAGGAAGACATCGCCCAGCCGTCAGCGCATTTGGCGCTCGCCGCCCTTGCGTCTTGTCCGCCGATTGACCATCCTCATTGCGGTGCCGCGCCTCCAGCCGGAGTAGCGGCCGGGGTATTGGCGCATGGGATCATGCGCGGGCGCGGTTGGGGAATCGCAAATGCTGACGCTTTACGCGTTGAAACCGGCCTTCCAGGCGAGGCTGCGGCCGTTGGCCGATCGCCTGGCCGGGGCCGGCGTCACCGCCAACCAGATCACGCTGCTCGCCGCAGGCCTTTCCGTGGCCACCGGCGTGGTGGCGGCCGCCTTCGCGGCCCATCCCGCGGTGTTCCTGCTGATGCCGGTGGTGCTGTTCACGCGCATGGCGCTCAACGCCATCGACGGAATGCTCGCGCGGGAACATGGGCAAGCTTCAAAACTCGGCATGTATCTCAACGAGCTCTGCGACGTCATCTCGGACCTGGCGCTGATTCTCGCATTCGCCGTACTCTTCCCGGCTTGGGGTGTGGTCGCCTTCGCGGTCATGGCGGTCATCGTCGAATTCGCCGGCGTGCTCGGGATCGCCGCTGGCGCCAAGCGCGATTACGCCGGGCCGTTTGGCAAGAGCGACCGGGCGCTGGCGCTCGGCGTCATCGGCGCGCTCATCGCCTTCGGCCTTTGGCCGGCAGCACTCACGCCCTTTGTGTTTCCGGCGGTCGCAACACTGTCGCTGGCGACCGCCATCAACCGGATACGCAGCGGCCTTAGAGGAGCAGTCGAGCAATGACCGACCTCGGGGGCAACACCATGATCCATCAGCAGAATATCGCCGCTGCGGCGCCGGCGAACCTCGAACGGGTGGCCGAGGAGCGGACCTTCAAGACCCATGACGGCACCGAGATCTTCTACCGCTACTGGCCGGCGGTGGGCGAGAAGCCCAAGGGCGCCATCCTTCTCTTCCATCGCGGCCACGAGCATGGCGGCCGGATGGCGCATCTGGTCGACGAGCTCGCGATGCCCGGCTACGCCTTCTACGCCTGGGACGCGCGCGGCAACGGCCGCTCGGCCGGCGAGCGCGGCTACGCACCGTCCTTCGCCGCGCTGGTGCGCGATATCGACTGTTTCGTCCACGAGATCGCCCGCGACGGTTTTTCCCAGCGCGACGTAGCACTCATCGCGCAGTCCTTCGGCGCAGTGCTCGCCGCGGCCTGGGTGCACGACTACGCACCGGACATCCGCGCGTTGGTGGTGGCGTCGCCGGCCTTTTCGGTCAAGCTCTACGTGCCCTTCGCCAAGGAAGGCATCGCGCTATGGCAGCGGCTCAAGGGGCGCTTCTTCGTCAACTCCTACGTCAAGGCGAAATTCCTGACGCATGATCCGGAGCGCATCGCCTCCTTCGACGCCGACACGCTGATCACAAGGCCGATCGCCTCCAACATACTGGTCGAGCTCTACACGCATGCGGCCCGCATCGTCGCGGACGCGCGCGCCATCACCGTGCCGACGCAATTGCTGATCTCGGGCGCCGACTGGGTGGTGCGGCACGGGCCGCAGCACGAATTCTTCGTCAACCTCGCAAGCCCGGCCAAGGAGCGGCACGTGCTGCCCGACTTCTTCCACGACACGCTCGGCGAGCGCGATCGCAAATACGCGCTCGACCTGATCCGGCCGTTCCTGGAAAAGCAGTTTTCGGCGCCGGAAAAACCGATCGACCTCACAGCGGCCGACCGCGCTGGGTACACGCGCGACGAGGCCGACAGGCTCGCCTCGCCGCTGCCGCTGCTCTCGCCGAAAGGTCTCTACTGGGCATTGAGCCGCGCCTTCATCCGCATCGGCTCCTGGTTCTCCAACGGCCTGAAGACCGGGATTACCACCGGTTTCGATTCCGGCTCGACGCTCGACTATGTCTATGAGAACGAGGCACGCGGCGTCAGCCATATCGGCCGCATGGTCGACCGCACCTTCCTCGACGCCATCGGCTGGCGGGGCATCCGCCAGCGCAAGCTCCATCTGGAGGAATTGATCGACAATGCCGCGGCGCAGCTCAAGGCCGCCGGCCGGCCCGTGCACATCGTCGATATCGCCGCCGGCCATGGCCGCTACGTGCTCGATGCCGTCGCCAAATGCCCGACGCCCCCGGCGAGTGTGCGGTTGCAGGACTATTCCGAGCTCAATGTCGGGCTCGGCACCAAGCTGATCGCCGAACGGCACCTGCCGACCAGCGTCACCTTCCGCCAGGCCGACGCTTTCGACGCTGCGATGCTGGCCGCGCTGAAGCCGGCGCCGGACCTCGCCATCGTCTCCGGCCTCTACGAGCTCTTCGCCGACAATGCGCTGATTTCCCGCTCGCTCGGTGGGTTGGCCAGCGCCATGCAGCCCGGCGCGCTGTTGATCTACACCAACCAGCCCTGGCACCCGCAGCTGGAGATGATCGCGCGCAGCCTGACCTCGCATCGCGGCGGCCAGGCCTGGGTAATGCGGCGGCGCACGCAGGGCGAGATGGACCAGCTGGTGCAGGCCGCCGGCTTCGAGAAGATCGACCAACGCATCGACCAGTGGGGCATCTTCACCGTCTCGGTCGCCCGGCGCGTCTGAGGAAGCCGTGCCCGCCGCCACAGATCCTCTCCCAGCCCCCGTCGCGACCGAGCGGCCGAAGGACGCCTTCGGCGCCATCCTGCTCAGGGCAGCGCTGTGGCTGGCGCTGCTCGCGCCGCTGTTCTACTCCACCTACGGCTTCGCCAACTGGCTGGCCTCGCGCCGCGACGATGTCGGCAGCATAGTCTTTGCCTGGGAGCGCGACATCCCGTTCATGGCCTGGACGATCGTGCCCTACTGGTCAATCAACCTGTTCTACGGCCTGTCGCTGCTGCTCAACGACACCAAGGGCGGCGTAAACCGCCTCGCCGGCCGCTACCTCACGGCGCAAGCGGTGGCGGTGACCTGCTTTATCCTGTTCCCGCTCAGGGCGACCTTCGTGCGGCCGGAGACAACGGGCCTGCCGGGCTTCCTGTTCGCGGTGCTCGGCGGTTTCGACAAGCCGTTCAACCAGGCGCCGTCGCTGCACATCGCGCTCCTGGTGATCATCTGGGATCACTGGCGGCACCGGCTGACCGGCATCGTCGGGATCGCCTGGCACGCCTGGTGCTTCCTGATCGGCGCCTCGGTGCTGACGACATGGCAGCACCATTTCATCGACATCCCGACCGGCGCATTGCTCGGCCTGTTCGCGCTGTGGCTGTTTCCGCGCGAGGGCGAGTTGCCCTTCGCCGGCTTCCGACTGGCCACCGACAGCACAGCGCGGCGGCTAGCCTTGTTCTATGCGCTGGGCGCCGCGCTGTTGCTGGCGGCCGCGGCCGGCGGCGCCCTCGTCTCGGCGGTTGCGCTTGCCCTGCTCTGGCCAGCGCTGGCGCTCGCCATCGTCGCCTTCGGCTATGCCGGAGCCGGCGCCAAGGTGTTCCAGAAGGCGGCGGACGGCAGCGTCTCGCTGGCCAGCCGCCTGTTGTTCTGGCCCTACCGCATCGGCGCCAAGGTCAATCTGTGGGCATGGACGCGCAAGCTATCGCCAACGGTACCGGTCGCCGACGGCGTGTTCCTCGGCCGCTTCCCGACCGCGGCCGAGGCCAATGGCTTCGGCACGGTGATCGACCTTGCCGCCGAACTGGAAAGGCCGGGCGGCGCATCCTGCCGCTGGATCAGCCTCGCCGTGCTTGATCTCTTGCCGCCGTCCGGAGCGAAACTTGCCGAAGCGGTACCGGCGGTCGAGACGGCTCGCCGCAAGGGGACGGTGTTGATCTGCTGCGCGCTCGGCTTCCAGCGCAGCGCCACGGTCGCCGCCGAATGGCTGGTCGGCACCGGCCGCTCGCACACACAAGCGCAGGCGCGGAAATTGCTCGCCGCCTCCGGCCGTCCGGTACACATTCACGCTGGGGCGGACGAAGCGGCATGAGCAGCAATAGCTATCAGGACAGAGCCGGCGCCTTCGCCGCCGGGCTGATGGTGCAGGCGGTGTGGCCGCCGCTGCTGGTCTCGGCTTGCGTGCTTGCAGCACCCGTAATCGGCCTGGTCACCGGACCGCAAGCGACTGCGCTGTCGGCGGCAGCCTGGCTGGTGGCGGCGGTGGGAGCCCTCGCCACCCTCGCCTTCTCCGCGCTCCTGTTGTTCGATGCGCTGCTGTTCCGGCTGATGGCAAGCCATGACAGCGAGGCTTCGGGCGGCGCCGCGGTCGATGAATTGCTCGCCCGCATGCGGCTGAAGCCCAAGCCGCCCGCCACCCGTCCGCTCGACCAGCGCATATCGGGCACGCGGCGGCTGCTCATGAGGCAGCGCCTTGCCTTCGCTCTGTTCACGGCGGCTTCACTCGTGGCGGCGTATCTCTGAGACCCCGATGACAAAACTCCACATCCGCGCCAACTCCTTCACCCTCCTGCAGACCATCACCTCGGTCGGCCTGTCGGCGCTGGCCTGGGTGGTGACTGGTGTCCGGCCGATCTGGAACGGTAGCCAGCCGTCGGAGCGGCAGCGCATCTATTTCGCCAACCATGCCAGCCATGGCGACTTCATACTGCTCTCGGCCTGCCTCAGCGAGAAGGTGCGCGCCCGCACCCATGCGGTTGCGGCGGCCGAATATTGGGGCAAGTCGCGGCTGCGCCGCTACATCGCCGAGGACATGCTGTCCTCGGTGCTGATCCACAGGCAGTGGACCGAGGAGTCACAGAACCCGATCTCGATCATGCTGTCAGTGCTCGACCAGGGTCATTCGCTGATCCTGTTTCCCGAGGGCACCCGCAACACCACGGACGAGCCGCTGCTGCCGTTCCGTTCCGGCCTCTACAATCTGTCGATGGCGCGGCCGGAGGTCGAGCTCATCCCGTGCTGGATCGAGAACATGTCGCGGGTCCTGCCCAAGGGCCAGTTCCTGCCGGTGCCGCTTCTGTGCCGCGTCGTCTTCGGCCCGGCTGTCACCATCACCCCCGGCGAGGAACGGCGCGCCTTCCTCGAACGCGCCCGCCAGACGCTGCTCGCGCTCAACCCCCGCCCTGACCGAGACGATTGATGCCATTGCCGCCGATACATGAAACCTTGATCCTGGTCGTCGGGCTGGTGGCCGTGCTGTCGACGGCCAGCCTTACCGCCGGCATCCTGTCGTGGCGGGCGCCGAAGCCGCTGTCGCCGACGCTCGTAAACCTCACCCAGCGCATCAACGCCTGGTGGGTGATGGTGGTGGCGATCACCGTCGCCTTCTTCTTCGGCCGCACCGGCATGACCATCCTGTTCGCGCTGATCTCGTTCGCGGCGCTGCGCGAGTTCGTGACGCTGACGCACAGCCGACGCAGCGACCATTGGGTTCTGCTCGGCATGTTCGGCATCATCATCCCGTTCCAGTACTGGCTGGTGTGGACGGCGTGGTACGGGCTCTTCACCATCTTCATCCCGGTCTACTGCTTCCTGCTGATGCCGGCGATCACCGCGCTCAACGGCGACACCGAGCGCTTCCTCGAGCGCGTCTCGGCGCAGCAATGGGCGATCATGATCTCGGTCTACTTCGTCAGCCACGTGCCGGCGCTGCTGACGCTCAACGTGCCAGGCTTCGAGGGGCGCAACCTGCTCCTGATCGCATTCCTGATCATCACCGTGCAGGGCAGCGACGTGCTGCAATACATCTTCGGCAAGCTGTTTGGAAAACACCTCCTGTCGCCGACCGTATCGCCGTCAAAGACCTGGGAAGGGCTGGTCGGCGGGCTCGCGGCGTCGAGCCTGCTCGGCGCGCTGTTGTCGTTCCTGACGCCGTTCTCGCCGCTGCAGGCGGCAGCGGTGGCCCTCGTTGCCTGCCTGATGGGCTTTCTTGGCGGCCTCGTCGCCTCGGCCATCAAGCGCGACCAGGGCGTGAAGGACTGGGGCCATCTGATCGAGGGCCATGGCGGCATGATGGACCGCGCCGACAGCCTGGTCTTCGCCGCCCCGGTGTTCTTCCACACAGTGCGCTATTTCTGGTCGGCGTGAGGCCGCGTTCAGCTTGCGACCGCAAGCGGCGTCCGACACCAGCCGATCCCATTCAGGTGGCGGCCGCTGCAAAGAAGAGCCCGCCGGTGTGCAGCCGGCGGGCAGATTTGGTGTCGATAGCGAGAGAACCTCGCTGGGTTAGAAACGCGCGGTCGACGATTTGGTTTCGTGCCGGGGCCGGGCAGCGGCCCTATGGTAACGACAAGCAAAAAGCTCGCCCGGCGTGACCGGCGAGATGGCTCTTGGAGGTTGGGAACTGCCCCGCCTAACTTGCCGCAGTTTCATGACGGTCCGATGAACCAACCACGCGCCCTTTCGGGCGCCGGCTGGCGGTGCATCGCCCCGATACCGTTGGTTAGACCTGGCGGCCGCCCAAGCGCCTAGTCGCGTGCCCTGCGGATGGAAGAGATGAGCTCGTCGACACGATCCACCGGGTGAGCATGCGGCTTGCCAAGCGATCGAGCATCCAGTCGGTTGTCATAAATGCGCACCAGCAGATCGCAGGCCACTTTGGCGCGCTGCCAGGTGCGACCCACCAGTGAGCGGCCTCCCAAGCTACCAGGAGCGTTTTCAAACTCATCCCACACCATCCAGTTTCCCGAAGGTTCTGGACGACAGCGGAATCTTGCCTTTCCATGATCCTGCATGGCCTCGAAACGGGAAAGGCGCACTGTTGGTTCGATGACAATCGAGGCGATGGTTAACTGCGCCGAGGGTTGTGGCATCCTCCGCGATCGTGCCACGGGCGATAGCTTGTTCGCGACGCTGAAGAGATTCTTCGCACCAGCCGCGTCCGAGAGCTGCAGCGCTGCCACAAACAACCGCCGCCTCGACCAATTGTGACCTCGAGCCGGCAAGCGACAAATGCGCGAACCGGAACCAACACTTCTCAGTCCTCGTTCATCCGATGATGCAAGAGAAGGACACAGAGATGGCCACCAAGAAAAAGAAAGGAAACGAGGAGGCGAGCCGCGTGGTGAAAGGGCAAGAGCTCGAGGTGGAGCACCTGACGGAAATTACCGACGTCTCGCCGAAACAGGCGCGCGCCTTGTTGCGCAAGCATGGTGCCGACTGGACCAAGCTCAAGGACGAAGCCGAAGATTTGAAGGAAGACTGAAAGACTCGGCGCGGCTTCTTCCGCACGGACAGGCATTTCTGGTCGGCGTGAGGGAGATCGCAGCTGAGGCGCCGCGCCTTCACCCATCAAGGGCCACTGAACCCTGCCCCGAATGCCGCAGCCAGTGCCGGTCGAAGACGTCAAGGATGGCGCGGAACTCGGTCGGCGGGATTTGGTGGACGCCGCCATCGCTGCCGCCGACGAGGAAGCGCGTGAGCTGCCGGTCGACCTGCTCCGGCTGCTCGATGGTGATGCCGAGCGATGCCAGATCCCCCGATATCGACTGATCGGGCAGCAGGTATCCGCCCCACGAGGCGGCGCCCGGCACCGGAGCGCGCAGACGCACGATGAGGATCCGTGTCAGCGACGGCTGCGCCTCCGGGCCGATGATGGCGGTGCCGCACATATAGCCGCCAAGCACGCTGCCCGGCTGCGACTGCGGGAACAGGCTGATGAAGAACTGGGCATCGCCGCCGACTTCCTTCAGATGCACGTAAAGGGCGCGCTTGGCCGGCGTGACCGGGCCGCCAAGCACCAACTGGCCGGTCGGCAAGGACTCGCGATAGGTCGCGGTCAGGCCATGCAGGCCCGGCCCTGGCTCGATCGACAGGATGCCCTTGATGAACTGGCCGCGATAGTAGGGCGACCAGGCGCGCGAATAGCATGCGTAGATCCCGGCGAGCGCGTTGGCCTGGCTGCGCTCCTCATGAGTGAACGCAGTCTCGAACTGAGTGCTGGCGCGGCGTTCGAGCTCCGCTCTGTCGACGCCGTGACGGTCCGAGATGGTGGCGGTGAAATCCGGCAGGTCGCAGTCGGCGATCCAGGCGCCCGGGTGCTCCAGGCGGAGCAGCTTCGCCCAATCGTCATAGACGCTGTGCTCACGTGGTTGGGCGCGGCCCTGCAGCCATTTGTCGGCGCGGCCGAGATCGAACGCGGTCTTCGGATTGACGGCCCGGAACGCCGCCGCCAGCTCCTTGCGGGTGACGGTTCCCAGCAGGGCTGACGTCAGGCGCAATTTCTGCGCGATATGCTGTGCCATGCCGCTGCCCCTTGCTGCCCGCCGTCAGCCATAACATGCCCTGGCGCATCCTCCCATTGTACTTTTCCACAAGCTAATATTCCAGGAATTCCAAAGAATTCCACGGCATTCCGCACGTGCTGCCTTCTCGGTTGACCGGCCGGCGCTAAGCTCGCCGCGGGCAAGGGGCAGACCGTCAGGACAACACACGGAATGTGGGCTGGGCACGTCTTCCTTCGCAGAGCAGTGACACGCTTCAACCAAGCAACGGCGAAGCCAGGCTCAGGGAGCCTGGAGCAACCGAACCGTAATGCCACTCAACCTGAAGGAACGACCAGATGACCTCGAACGCCTCCTCCAAGCTGACCTTCATTGTATTTACCGCCGGATGCATCGCATTGGCGCTGCTCTTCCGATACGCGCCGACCGGTGACTCTGCGTCGAAATATGTCAAAGGCCCAGCGGCGCAGGCCGCGCAGCCGACGCGCATCGACATCGACAACGCGGCACACGCGATCCGCTTCTACATCGACGGCAAGCAGGTCGCGCTGCTCGACGAGTCCGGTTTCAAGCAATGAGGCCGTGGAACCAAGGAAGGAATCCGTCATGAAAGTCGTTCTAGCCGCGCTGTCCGCGCTCCTCTTCATGCTTGTGTTCGCGCAGGCCGTGGAGGCCAAGAAGAAAGTTCCGGCGAACCAGGACAACGCCGCCAAGGTCGAGGAAATCCGGCCGCCGCTCGACAACACATCGACAGGCGGGATAAGGCCTGCCGCGGAGGCAAAGGCGCCGGCCACCGACGGGTCGCAGTACCCGCCGGCGCTGTATCTCAATTTCCAGTAGGCGACGACCGGGTCGGCACGACGGAGGGGCGCGAGGGACCGCTGTCGGCAGAGAACCGGCGCACGCACATGGCCGAAGGCGCCGTCAGCCGGCAGCCGCCGCCGGCACTTTCCTGGCGGCAGGCCGGGCGCGGCGCGGGCGGCGCTTGGCGGCGAGCTTGAGGGCCACCGGCGGTGCGCTCGACAGCGCGCCGGTGACGGCGTCGACCATGCCATAGGCGACGAAATCGGCATTGAGGTCGCCGGCCTCGGCGGTGGCGGCCTGCTTGTCGCTGTTGCCGGTTTCCGACCAGAAGACGATGCCGACCCTGAGCTTCGGCCTGCGGCGCTTCAGCCTGCGCACCAGAAAGCGTGCATGCTTGACGGAGTCCCGGTTGAGGAAGCCGATGACGACCGTGTCGAGCCCGTCGAGTTCGAGATGGCGCACACCGTCGGGCTCGATATCGGTGAAGCCCGCCTTCGTCACCGCGGCGCCCTGCACTTCCAGCACCTGCGCCAGCATGGCAGCGGCGGCATCGTCGAGTTCGCCGCGCCCGCCGGCGCATAGAACCGCAATGCCGGTCCCATCCGGCAGGTTCACCTCTTCGGCCTCCTCGGTCTCCTTGTCCTCGCCGGCCTTTCGCTCGGACGCCTTGCGTTCGCCGGCCTTGTCATCGCCCGATCCGGCGGCTTCCGGCTCGACCTCTTCCTCTTCGGCTTCCTGCTGGGCGCTGTCGTCGAGGTTCGCCACCAGGATCTCGGCGCTGCCGGCCACCAGGCGCCGCTGCTCATCGTCCAGCACGCCGCGCATGCGATCGTGCTCGCCGAGCAGCAAAGCGGGGATAGCCACCTTGTCGTAGAACTCGAACAGATATTTGTCTTCCAGGAATTCCTCGGCGTGGTCGGTCGCCTCGTCGGGGTCGCCGGCCAAGAGTCGCTGGTAAAGCCGGGCATGGGGCTCCAGCACCGGCTCGTTGCCGAACAGCACGTCGAGGAACTCGAATTGCGGCACATGGCGGCCGAGCACGACCAGGCAGACGGTGAGCGGCGTCGACAGGACCAGGCCAAGGGGACCCCACAGCCATGTCCAGAAGATCGCCGCGACGATGATGGCGAGTGGCGAGAGGCCGGTGCGCGAGCCGTAGAGCCAGGGTTCGATCACATTGCCGGTGATCAGCTCCATCACGATGAACAGGGCCGCCGTCCACAAGAGCAGCGCCCAGCCGGGCGCCACGGCCAGCGCCAGGAACAGCGGCAACAGCGCGCCGATGATCGGGCCGATATAGGGGACGAAGCGCAGCGCCAGCGCCAGCATCCCCCACAACAGCGCATTGGGGATACCCAGCACCCAAAGACCGATGGTGATCGGCACGGCATAGACGATGTTGACCACCAACTGCATCAAAAGATACTGGCCAACCCGCTTGCCGGCATCCTGCAGCGCCTGCGTGGTGCGGTGGAGATCGCCATAGCCGACGAGGCGGATGAAGCGGTCGCGCAGATCCTCCCGCTCCATCAGCATGAATATGACCACGACGATGACCAGGCCGGCCGAGGCGAGCGGGCTGAGCAGCGGCGCGATCAGGTTCTGCAGCACCTGTAGCGGCTTTTCATGCGCGACGATCTCGACCGGGATCGGATCGCGCTTCGGCGCCTCGGTCGCCGATGGCAGTTGCGGCTCCTGGCGCTCGATCTCCTGGCCGACGCGCTCGATCACCCCGCTCAGCCTGGCGATGATGCCGCCGCCGAGGCCGCTTTCCTTCAGCGAGCGGATCTTGGTCAGGATGTTGATCTGATAGACGGGGATGTTCTGGGCGAGATCGCTGACCTGCGTGGCGACGACGAAGGAGAACAGGGCAAGGGCGGCGAAGGCGCCGAGCACGCTGGCAATGACGGCGGGAAGGCGGGGGATCCCGGCGCGCTTGAGCGAGGCGACGACCGGCGCTATGGCGAAGGTGAGCAGCAGCGCGATAGCGATCGGCAGGAAAACCTCGCGGCCAAAATAGAGCGCGGCGACCGTCGTCACCACAGTGGCGACCGTGGGCAGGACCGTGCGCGGATGGCCCCTCGATGCCGCGAGGAGACTGGCCAGTCCCGGCTCCGATGCCCGCATGCCGTTCCGACGATTCACCTGATGCCTCCGCCCTGCCAAAGGCCATGATCGGCCATATTTAGCCGGCAGGCAACGCGCTCGCCCATCGCCCGGTTCCGGTGGGGCGGCGGCGAAGCTGCAGATCTCTCCGTGTGCCTGGCGGCGGGCCGCCTCAGCCCACCCTGACGACGAAATGCTTGGTCACCGGCTCGACGATCTTCCAGGTTCCCTTGAAGTCGGCTTCGACAACGAAGGCATCGCCCGGGCCGACCTCGACCGGCGTTCCGCCGTCGGGGGTGATGACGATGCGGCCGGCGATCATGTGCACGAATTCGTAGTCGGTGTAGGTGGCGTGGTAGGTCCCCGGCGTCGCCTGCCAGGTGCCCGACATCACCTTGCCGTCGGCGGTGGTGTGCTGGACTGCGGTCTTCATCGTCGGCCTGCCCTCGACCACCACCCAGCCCGGCAGGTCGCCGGCCTCGGCATTGTCGACGGCGCCGAATTTGAGAATGGTCTGGTCGGTCATGGTGGGCTCCGTTTGAACTCAGCCGGCAGTGGCTGGCGGTGCATAGCCGATGCGCGGGGGCCGGGCAACGCGGCTGGGGTGTGTGGTTCCGATATCTGCCGGCCCGCTTGACCATGCCGCCATCGGCGGGATAGGCCGGGTCAAAAGCTCCCTATTCCACCCGATGAAAGACCGGCCATGACAGAGACGATCGTAAGAGACAGCAATGGCACAGAGCTCCGCGAGGGCGATTCCGTCACCCTGATCAAGGATCTGAAGGTCAAGGGCACATCGGAGACGATCAAGCGCGGCACGCTGGTCAAGAACATCCGCCTCACCGGCAATCCCGGCGAGATCGAGTGCAACACCAAGCAGGTCAAGGGCCTGGTGCTGAAAACCGAGTTCTTGAAGAAGGCGTGATTGGGCGGGCCTTACCTTCTCCCCTTGTGGGCCTGTTGCGTAATTGGCTGGTTGTGATTCTCTGAGGGCGGAAGCCGGGGAGAGTCGCAATGGCGGTGAAGCAGACAGGTCAGTTGAGCTTGGCGGAAGCGTTTCTTGGCAGCAAGCTTCCAGGTGGCTCTTCGCCACTCGATCGGCTGTCTGGTCTGGTGAAGTGGTACCGCTTCGAGAAGCTGCTTGGCGCGCTGCGCGATGGCGGGCCGGGACGCGCGGCCTGGCCGCCGCTGGTGCTGTTCAAGGCGCTGCTGCTGCAATCGCTCTATGGGCTGTCGGATCGCGAACTGGAGGAAGCGCTGGGCGACCGGTTGTCGTTCCGCCGCTTTGTCGGGCTTGGTCTTGAGGAGAGCATCCCCGATCACACGGTGCTGTCACGCTTTCGCAATCTGCTTGTCGGCGAAGGGTTGATGGAGAAGCTGTTTGGCGAACTGGACCGACAGCTGGAGAAAGCCGGTGTGATCCTGAAGCGTGGCACGATGCTGGATGCCACGCTGATCGATGCCGTCTCGGCGCCGCCGACGCCGGAGCGGGTGTCGAAGGACGCAGACGCTCGCATAACCGCACGCAAGGGCAAGGGCGGCCTCACCTTCGGCTACAAGGCTCATGTCGGGGTGGATGAGGGATCGGGCCTGATCCGCACGGTGATCACTACACCGGCCAACGTCAACGACACAGTGCCGGCCGATCGCTTGATCTGCGGCGACGAGAAGACGGTGTGGGCGGATGCCGCCTATGACACCCATGCCCGCCGTGCCCGGCTCAAGGCTGAGGGCAAGAAGGTGCGCATTGCGCGCCGCCCCAACAAGCATCATGCGCTGCCGGCGCGGCTCAAGCATTACAATCGTCTGATCGCCAGACGGCGAGCGGCGGTGGAGACCACCTTCGCCACGCTCAAAAACCGCATGAGGCTGACCACGATCCGTTATGTCGGACTGGCCAAGGCTGCTGGTCAGGTGACGATGGCGGCGATCGCCTTCAACATGCGCCGATGGGCCGCCATCACGGGATAGGTGCGCCTAGCGACCGGCCAAAGGGCCGGACCACCACCCTTAAACCCCCAACCAGAAGCCCAATCCCAGAAGCAAAGCGAAAGCCAACGGCGAAATCGCTCCGCAAGCCTCTCCCCGATAACTACGCAACAGGCCCCTTGTGGGAGAAGGTGGCCGAGCGCAGCTCGGACGGATGAGGGGTGCTCCAGCTTGGCGCCAGCCTTCCCCTCACCCGGATTGCCCGCCGATTTGTGAAGGACAAATCGGGGCAATCCGACCTCTCCCACGAGGGGAAAGGCAGGGCGCCCCCTCCACTTATGTTGCACTGCGTTAAATATGTTGCATTGCGATATCGACGCTCAGGGTCGAGTCTGCCCCTGGGTGGGCTGCCAACGACCAGACGAGGCGTCGTATTGACAGCACAATTCCCGGCCTCGGCCGCATTCCGACCCGACATCGAAGGCTTGCGCGGGCTGGCGGTGGCCGGCGTGATCGCCTTCCATTTTGGGCTCACGGCGCTCCCGGGCGGCTTTGCCGGCGTCGACATCTTCTTCGTCATCTCGGGCTATCTGATCACCCGCCATCTCGTGAACGAGATCAGCGAGACCGGACGGCTCGACCTTTGGCGCTTCTATGCGCGGCGCGCGCGCCGGCTGCTTCCGGCCGCGCTGTTCGTCATTCTCGCCACGCTGGTCGCCGGCGCCTTCATCCTGTCGCCGGAGGAGCAGTCGCTCTATTCCAAGGGCGCCATGTTCGCCTCGGCCTACATGATCAATCTGTGGCTGATCCGCTGGTCGTTCGACTATTTCGCGTCCGACGCCGCCAACAATCCGTTCATCCATTTCTGGTCGCTGTCGGTCGAGGAGCAGTTCTACCTCGCCTGGCCGGCGCTGCTGATGCTTGCGGCATGGCTGAGGCCGGGCAAGCGGGCGGTGATCCTGGTGATCGGGCTTGCCGGCCTTGTCTCCTTCGCCGTCTGTGCCTGGCTGACCACCGTAGCCCAGCCCTGGGCCTTCTATTTCTCGCCGTTGCGCGCCTGGGAGTTTGCCGCCGGCGGACTGGCGACGCTGGTGCCGGCAGCGGCCTTGCGGGAGCGCCGCGGCCTGAGCGCCGCGATGGCCTCGGCGGGCCTGGCGCTGATTGCCATCGCCTATCTTTCCTTCAGCGAGGACGCCCCCTTCCCCGGCCTGCTGGCTTTGGTGCCGGTGGCCGGCACCGTCCTCATGCTGCTGGCGGGAGCGGCCGGCGCCAGGAATGGCCTCAGTGCCGTCCTGGCGCTGCCGCCCTTGCAGTGGGTCGGCAAGCTTTCCTACTCGCTCTACCTCTGGCACTGGCCGGTCATCGTCTATGCCGGCATGCTCACCGCCGATCTCTCCACCGCGCAGCGCCTGTTCTGCCTGGCGCTGACGCTGGCGCTGTCGGCCTTCACCTACCTGTTCATCGAGAACCCGATACGCCGCAATGGCTGGCTTATGGCCAATGCGGCGCGGGCGCTGGTGCCGGCCGTCCTCCTGACCGGCACCGGCGTCGTCGCCGCCTACGCCAATGCGCGGCTGGCCGTGCACGACCTCGACCCCGAGCAGCGCGTCATCGCCGAAAGCGCGGCGCGCCCCTCCACCGCGCGCGCCAGGAACGGCTGCGTGCTCGACTACGAGACGGTGACGCCGAAACCCTGCGTGTTCGGCGCCAAGGACGCGCCGCGCACGATCGCGCTGTTTGGCGATTCGCATGCCGACCATTGGTCGACGCCGTTGATCGAGGCGGCCGAGAAGAAGGACTACCGGGTGGTGACCTGGCTCAAATCGTCCTGCCGGGCCTCCAGGCTGACGATCTGGGCGACGAAGCTGAAGCGCGACTACACCGAATGCGACGAATGGCGCGAGCAGTCGATCAGGGAGATCATCGCCATGCGGCCGGCGCTGGTGGTGATCTCGGAGATCGCGCTGAGCAGCTCGCGCAAGATGTCGGAGGGCATGGACGAGCCGGAAAGCCAGGACGCCGACTGGAAGGTCGGCCTGCGCTCGACGCTGGAGACCTTCAGCAAGGCCGGACTCAAGGTCGCCTTCATCCGCGACGTGCCGTTCAACGACGAGCATGTCGACACCTGTGTGGCGCGCGCGCTTTGGCGCGGCGAGACGCCATCGCTCTGCGACCAGACGCGCGCCTATGCCGCCAATGACGGCATGGCCGCAGTGGAGCGCGACATCGTGCAAAGCGTGCCAGGCGCCTTCTATGTCGACCTCACCAGCCAGTTCTGCGACCAGACCACCTGCCACGTCTTCATCAACGGTAAGCTCGCCTTCCGCGACCGCCATCACCTCGCGACCCCCTTCGCGGAATCGCTAGAGCCGGTGGTGGAAAAGACGGTGCTGCGGGAGATGGGGAGCTAGGGGGCGAGAGCCTTGCCTATTGCGGTCTTTCAGTTGCCAGCGGCGCTTGCCGGAGCTGCGGTACTCATGCGCAGACCGACGGCATTTCTGATGGAACGCCAATAGACGCTCGAACGAGCAGCGACGAAGGCAGCGTGGCGATCGCCTTCGTTCACCAATATCTGGCGAATCACGAGAGATCGGTTCGGCCGACGCGTGCTGTCAGGCGACAGGCGGCCTGGCGGCTCTCATGTCGGCCACCCGCAATTCTTCAGCGTGCGCCTTCACGAGGTCGCTCATGCTGTCGAAGCGGAAATCCACCGTCGGCATGTCGCCGGGGTTCATGGTGGCGCCGAAGCCCTGATCGGCATGCCGGCGATAGATCCAGCACGATGTGAGACCGAAGCGGTTGGCGGGAGCGTGATCGTGGAACATGCTTTCCGCCGTATGCAGGATCTGTCGCTTCTCGAGCCCGATTGTCCCGAGCTTTTCGAGCATATAGTCGAAGTTCCGGTCGGAAGGCTTGTAGGAACCGATATCTTCCGCCGTGTAGATCGCATCGAAATCCACGCCGAGCTTCTTGTTGCTGAACGAAAAGCTCTCGTTGTCGACGTTGGAGAGGATGATCAGCTTGTAGTGCTTCTTGAGATACCGCAGGGCTTCGGCGGAGTCGGCAAAAGCCGGCCAATCCTTGACGCTTTCGCCATACGCCACACAATCCTCGCGGGTGACGACGACACCCCATTCCTCCGCCAGTCGCTTGTAAACGATCGACAGAAGGTCGCGGTAGCGTTTCCCCGGAGTCCATTTCTGCTGACTGGATTCGTGCCGGGCATGCGCCTCCAGAATGTCGTTACGGCTCAAGTTGCGGGCAGCCCGTTCGGTCAGCGGCTTCAGGCCGTCGATCATGCCGGATTCCCAATCTATCAGGGTACCGTAGCAGTCGAAGGTCAGGGCTTTGAAATCTGTGAGCTTCATGGGTTTACCTCCTTGATGTCCATGATTGAATCGACGCTGGAATAGATCGCGATCGGTGCATCGTACGAGCCGTGTTCGACTGATTATCCGATGTGCTGCTGACTGAGCTCCAGGTCCTTCCACGCTGCGCTGCGCGACGATGTGAACCAGACACCAAACAGTGTCACCGCAAGGCCAACGAACATCGCCGTCGAAAGCGGCTCGCCGAACATCGACCAGCCCCAGAGCATCGTCACCGGTGGGCTGAGATAGATCACACTGCTGACCTGCGAGGCCGAGTAGAGGCGCAGGCTCAGATAATAGGTGCTGTAGCAGAAGAAGGTCGAAAACAGCACCAGCCATGCGATGCCGAAGCCGAAACGGGCATCGAGGGGCGGCATCAGCCCGCCATTCCATTCGGCGCACGCGGCGAATGGGATCGCCGCCGTCAGGCATTGAATGCACAGGCTCTGATGGATGGGCATATTGATCGTCCCCATCCGCTTCTGCACTACCGTCGCCAGCGCCAAAACCATCATGGAAGTGACGGTCAACAGATATGCCCAGGCCGGAGCCGTCCCGAAGGTCAGGCTGTCCAGCGAGACGATGAGCACGCCCGTCACTCCGAGAGCCGTTCCGATCCATTGCCTCCGTGTCAATCGGTGTCCCAGAACCGGCTGCGACAAGGCCGCGATGGCGAGAGGGACAAGATCGGAAATCAGCGCGACTAGGCCGGTCGGCACGCGCTGGCCGATGGCAAGCGCGAATCCGCCCAGATAGAGGAACATCATCGCCACGCCGAAGACCATCTGCTGGATCAAGGCACGGGCGCTTATGCGCGGCCTGATCAGCAGGGCAAATGGCAAAAGGATTAATCCCGACATCAAGGTCCGCCAGAACAGGACCAGCATGACATCGGCATTCTCGCTGGCGTAGCGGATGCCGACGAAGCCAGAACTCCAGCTTACGACCAGGGCCGTCGCCATCATTGGCCACACGAGGAGATGGGTTTTGGTGTGCAGGAGCGTCACGGGATCTCTTTGGTCTGGCGCCCGTGGCCCGGAAGCGGATCACGGCCAATGTTGGCGCGGACTATTGACGACACGCAACGCATGTTGCACATGACAAATTTCGATACGTTCATGAAATAGCCACGAAAACGAGCATAGCAGCTTGCCTGAAAAGCGTCGGTGGATCAGAAATTGGCGCGCTGCTTTGGTTCGAGCGAGGATTGTCATGGCCGGAGTGATGAGCCGTCGCCTGGATGTCGACGCCTTACGCGCACTGGTCGCGATCGAGAAGAACGGCGGCGTCACGCGCGCGGCTGAGATCCTCGGCTTGTCGCAGTCGGCTGTCAGCCACAAGATCAGGCGACTGGAAGCGAGCCTCGACTGCGAAATCCTCGCCCGGAAAGCAAACGCGCCGATGTTCACCACGGCCGGACAGGATCTGCTTGGCTATGCGCGGCGCATTCTGGGCATCCATGACGAGGCGGTCCTGAGCCTGTCGAAAAGCACGTTGCAAGGCAAGATCGCGCTAGGAATGACCGAGGATACGACCTGCACGGACCTTTCGCGCATTCTTGGCCGGTTTCGCCGGCTCTACCCAGAGGTGAGCGTCCGCACGCAAGTGCGCATGAGCCTCGTATTGCAGGAGCAGCTCAGCCAAGGAGCCCTTGATGCCGCCATCATCCAGGTATTCCAGCACGAGGTCCGTCCCGCCGACATCCTCCTGTTCCGCGAGACTCTGCATTGGGTGAAATCTCGCGACCTGGTTCTGTCGAAGGGGGAGCCGATTCCATTTCTTTCCTTCGATGAAAACTGCTTTTTCAGGCGCTGGGGCATCGACGTCGGGCAGGACGAGGGTACGGTGTTCGAGACCGTGTTCGAATGTTCCAGCGCAGCCGGAATCATTGCAGGCGTGACCGCGGGACTCGGTGTCGCACTTTTGAGTCAGCGGCACCTGCAGCCCGAAATGGAAATTGTCGACAACCAATTCCCCAAGCCTCCGGACCTGGCTTATGTGATCAGGCGCGCGCGCACCCCCCGAAACCCCGCGCTAGAGACCTTGGTCAGGGAGATCGAGGCTGAAGTAAAGCGCTACGGGGCGCTTCAAATCGCCGTCTGAGCGCGTCGGGCCGCGAACGGTCGGAAAGGCGCGGTCGCGCCAGCCGTGCGCACCTCATCAGACGGTTTCGAGCCGGCTGAACCGAACCGGGATGAGTTTGCGTGTCTTGAGTTGCCCAGCCGCGTCCTTGTCGATGACAGTCAGAAACTGACCCTCTTCAGACGCCAAAGGCAGAACCAAACGTCCCGCCGGCTTGAGCTGATTCAGCAAAGCCGGCGGCGTACGCTCGGCCGCCACGCTCACCAGGATCTTATCGAATGGGGCGTGCTCGGGCCAGCCGCGAGACCCGTCTCCGACACGGATGGCGACATTGGAGATGCCAAGGCCCTGCAGCAGAGCCTCGGCTTGGCTTGCGAATTCCTCGATGATTTCGACGCTCCAAACTTGTCCGGCGAGTTCCGCGAGGATCGCGGTCTGATAGCCGAGACCAGTCCCGATCTCGAGCACTGACTCGTGGCGTCGGGGAGCAAGGAGATCGGTCATCAGGGCGACCATGAAGGGCTGTGAAATGGTCTTGTCGAAGCCGATCGGCAGCGGCATGTCCTGGTAGGCATAAGGCGCGACCGAGGCTGGCACGAAGAGATGCCGGGGAACCTGCCGCATCGATGCCATCACGCGCTCGTCGAGCGTCGCCTTGCCGATTTCCTCGCTTGAAAGGTCGGCAAGGATCGCAATCATCTCGACCATGTGCCTGCGTAACACCGTAAGGTGCTCTTCGTTCATCGGTTTCATGACGGCGGGGCTTTCCACGACCAGTCTGCCAGATAGCTTTATATCCTGTTTGTGTTGTCACGGTGATGCCCGCAGGCCCGCGTATCAGACCCAAACCACTTTTTATCGGAACAGCAGCGCGTCTCGGGGGTTTTATTGGATCAACCTTGAAAAGGAGGTAGCCATGAAAAAGCTCCTGCTCGCCTCCGTCATCGCTGTTGCGTCTGCGGCGGCCATGATCGGACCGGCCGGTGCTGACAGCCTGCGGTTCGGCATCGGCATCGGCCCCGCCTATGACGATGACTATTATGGCGGCTATGGCCCCTACTATGGCGATCCTTATGTCTATCGCCCGCACTATCGGTACAATGTCTACGACGACGGCTACCGTCCGCGCTACTACATGCGCCATCACCGCAATTGCTGGACCGAGTACCGCAGGCACTGGCGCCACCACCACCGCGTGATCGAGAAGATCCGCATCTGCGAACGGCGGTGGTAAGCGGTTGATACCGGCGTCCCCTTCTTCCATTGCGGGAGAAGGGGAATCGCGCTTGCAGATCCCGGCCGATCGGATCATCTGTTCAGCGCCGGGGGGTCGGCGGAGGCAAGGATTTGACGCAGCGAAGCGGCAGTGCCGACCTGCCTCTGCATGGCGGGCGGCTCCCGAAATGGCTGGGCTGAAGCGCGGGCTGGACCCGCTTGCCGGCGAGCTTGACATCCATGTTTGCGGTGGCGGTCAACATTGACGCCCCCTTGCCGCTGCTTCGCGGCAATCTCCTCCTCATGGGCCAGATCGACACCGGCGAATATTAGCGATCGGGAACATAGGCCTCCTGCGGTGCGTTTAGCCGATGATCAGCCTTCAGGAGGAGGTTGCCATGAAAAAACTGCTACTTGCTTCAGTGATCGCCGTTGCCTCCGCGGCAGCCACGGTCGCGCCGGCGGATGCGCGCGGATTGGGATTTTTCGGTCCCGCTTTCGGTCCGTTCGGCGGCTTCAGTCCGTTCTACGGTGGACCGTTCTATGGTGGACCATTCTATGGCGGCGGACCGTTCTACGACTATGGCGGGCGCTATTACGGCCCGCGCTATTACGATGACTATTATCCCGGTTACGTGGTCCGCTATCCGCACCGCTACTACTATCGGCACCACCATTACCGCCACTGCCACGTGAAGTGGGTGAGGCACTGGCACCATCACCACCGGGTGCTGGAACGCGTGCGGATTTGCCGTTACTGACCTTCGTCATCCTCGGGCTTGACCCGAGGATCGATGCCGTGACGCTAGTCGTACATGCGGCGGATCAGAATTCCGCATTGCCGCAACGCTCGAAAGTCACAGCAATGGATCCTAGCGCGCGTCGCTTCGCTCCTTGCTCCGCCCTGGGATGACGAAGCAGCGGGCGCCTTGCAAATGCCACCCCTGCCATCTACCTCTCCGGTATCCAGGGAGACAATCGCGTGACGCAGCGAAGCGGCAGCGCCGACCTGCCGCTGCATGGAGGGCGGGTCCCGAAATGGCTGGGTGAGCGCATGACGCGGCTGGGCGCGGTGCTGTGCGAAGCCATCATCCACCATTACGGCCGCGACGAGCTGCTCAGGCGGCTTGCGCATCCCTTCTGGTTCCAGTCCTTCGGCGCCGTGATGGCATGGACTGGCACTCTTCCGGCATCACCACCTCGGTCATCGGCGCGCTGAAGCGCGGCCTGAACCCGCTCGCGGGCGAACTCGGCATCCATGTCTGCGGCGGGCGCGGCGCGCATTCGCGCAAGACCCCGGGAGAGCTTATCGCAATCGGTGACCGCGTCGGCCTCGACGGCTCGGTGCTGGCCACCGCCAGCCGGCTGGTGGCGAAGGTGGACAGCGCCGCCGTGCAGGACGGCTACGACCTTTACCTGCATGGCTTCATCGTCACCGATGACGGGCGCTGGGTGGTGGTGCAGCAAGGCATGAACGGCGACGCCCGCCAGGCGCGCCGCTACCACTGGCTGTCGGAGGGGCTGACGAGTTTTGTCGACCAGCCGCACGCGGCGATCGAGGGCGAGCGCCAGGGCGAGATCGTCAACCTCACCGACCATCGCGCGGAAAAGGCGCGCGGCGGCCAGATCGCCCTTCTGAAGACGATGAGCCCGGAGAAGATCCTGACCGAGCTTGCGGTGCTGGAACCGCAGCCCGAGCCCGAGCCGGCCGCGCAGCCGCTGCTTCCCAACCTGATCATGCCCGCGCATCACGACGTGCGCGAGAGCGACATCGTCATGCGCCGCCTGCACGGCAACATCTCGGCGGCGATCGAGAGCGGGCCGAAGGATTTTCCCGAGCTGCTGCTTGTGCCCGGCGTCGGCCCGCGCACGGTGCGGGCGCTCGCCATGGTGTCGGAAGTGGTGCACGGCGCGCCCTACCGCTTCTCCGACCCGGCGCGCTTCTCGCTCGCCCACGGCGGCAAGGACCGCCACCCCTTCCCGGTGCCGCTGAAAGTCTATGACGAGACGATTTCGGTGCTGAAATCGGCGGTGAGCAAGGCGAGGCTCGGGCGGGATGAGGAGCTGCAGGCGCTGCGGCGGCTGGATGGCGAGTCGCGGCGAATGGAGCGCTATGTGACGGGGCCGAGCCTGAAGGAGATCGTGGCCGGGGAGATGGACCAGTCGCATCTGCTGGGCGGGCGGAGTGTGTTTGGGTGGGAGAAGGCGCCTGAGGGTCCTGAGGTGGAGGAGCCGAATTTGGGGAAGACGGCGCGAGAGGTTTGATCGGCCCTGTCCGAAGCTCGGCAAATTCAAACTGCCGTTGAGTCCTCGACCCTGCCCGGCATGTCCGCAGGCTGCTTCATTTTCAGACCGGCGATCAGGCAGAAGGTCAAGGCAGTCAGCCCACCTATTACGGCAGAAACGGCACAGACGATAAGTTTGATCGACGTGGAAGATTCATAGCCCGGGGATTCAACGGACCACAGGAAAATGACACCTGCCGCGGCGCCGGCTGGCAAAGCCCAGCCGATGCAGTTCAGGCCAGCCAATCCATGCCTGAAGTAAAGGGCGCCAACGATCAGCGCCCCAAGGCCGATGCTTACGGGATAGCTGATCGCCATGAACACGAGAACGATGTCCAGAAGCTTCTCCATATGTCCCGGGCCTGAGTAGGGATAGCCCGATCCGACAAGCATGCCGACACAGTAGATGATCGGGCCAGTTGCCGGTGCCAGCGCGGCGGCCAGAAGAAATCGCCAGAGCTTCATCGATCCTCACCTGCAGTCCCATTTCCCCTGGGCGATCCGCCATTCTGAAACAGGCCGCTATTTTGCAGCCGGACCCAGCGCAGGACGGCCCCGGCACCAGCCACAAGCGCGATCAAACCGATTGCCAGGTACACCCAGAAACCGACCTGCAGCGATGCAAGCCTTGGCTCCGACGCCGGAAATTGAGACAGCCAGGCAAGCGTGACCGCTTGCCCGATGGCAAGCAGCGCCATGATCAGCGACACCGCGGCGATGGCGAAATGGGCCAGGAATTGCCTCTTCCATGGCTTCATGTCTGTCTCGCTGTCAGCCGCATGTGCTGGTGCTCCGGCTCCATCACGAATTCCAGCTCGATGGTCTTTCCAGTTCCCATCGGTCCATCATTGGTCAGCGCCCAACATCCAGGCCGTGTGTCTCATCTCGTCACTGACCTCCAACCCGTTGAGGTCCCGGTAAACGAACTGCGCGAGCACGATGGACGAGGTCTCGAGTTCCTTGGACTTGAATGATAGCCCCAGGTAGTCCGCCACGTCCTTTCGACGAAGTTTCCATGCATATGTGGCGCAGAGGATGATGTGGTGGACGTTGTAGTCGCTGCTTTTCAGGCGACCAACCGTTTCCTCCAGGGCCTGGTCTTGCTTGCCTTCCTCCCAGAGAACTTCGCACTCATATGCGTGCCGTTGATCGGGTTCAGCGCCATAGGTCTCGTCCAGGAACTTCCGCAATTCAGCGAATTTTTTCTCGCGCAGAAGCGTCATGCGGATTTCTACATTCCTCTTTATGTCCTCCAGAATTTCATCGTCGCCCTCATCCATTCGGCTCCTCCTTTTGGTGCTCAACCGCATGGGAGTTGAACTCACAGCGCCTCGTGCAGAAAGACCAGCACCAACTGCTTGCAGCGATAGTCCAGCACCTTGTCCCGCTCCGCCGATTGCGTTGCTTTAACAACAACGCAAGATGATCGCATGAATACCTGTCTTTCGCCAATTTGGCTTTTCCATCGCTGATTATGGTTATTCCACCATCAACCAGTGTTTTCTAATATTCACCCCGCCCGCCGCCCCATCATCCCATAGTGAACCGCCAGCAGGTCCAGCCCGACCTTCAGCAGCTTGACCACCACATCGCGCCCGTCGCCGGTGCGTTCGGCGATGGCCTTCACTGACTGGCCCTCGAGGCAAACCTTGCGCACTACGTCGGCCACCTCCCAGTGGGCAAGGGCTGCGGCGGCATGGGCGTGGGCGCGGCCGGCGTTGAGCACGCGGTCGGGGATGCCGTTCACCCGGCTGCCGTCGACGCGCTCGTTCCAGGACTGGGGCTGCAGGCCCTCGCGATGGGCGCGCTCGAAATCGTTGCGAAAGCGCCCTCCTGCCTCGCGCTGCTGGCGGGAGAGCGAGGTGATGCCCACCAGCGGGTCGACGTTACGCAAGCGCACGATGCCGCCGGTCGAAGTGTAGCCGCCGTTCGAGACCTCGTAGAGGCGGCGCGCCTCGGCGGTGCCGGCGGTGAGGCGCTGGCGGCCGAAGGCGTCTTCCTTCAGCGCGAAGTCATGGCCGACCTCGCGGCGGATGCGCACCTGCTCGGCCTCGCCCTTCGGCAATTTCGGCGGCTGCGGTTTTTTGGCGGTCCTGCGGGGCATGAGGGTCCTTGGGTTGGTTGTGGGCGGGTGTTCCAGGACTTGGGTTCCTCGCCCCCACAAAGTGGGGGGAGAGGTGGCCGCGAAGCGGACGGAGCGGGGGAGCGGCGTGCGTGACTTCTCAAACGGTCAGAGCGCGGATTGCGGGAAGCATGAGAACATTGGCGACTTCGGCGTCCGCACCCTCACATGCCCCTCCCGCGATGCCCATGAAACCGTGCATGATGATGCGCGCAATAGCTGCGCGTCGGTCGCGTGCGCAGGCCGCAGCACAGCATCTCCGGTCCGGGGCGAGCGCCCGGGGCATCCTTCTGCGGATCTTCCTCCAGCGCGAGATCGAGCGGCGCGCGGCAACGGCCGAACAGGCAGTCGATGAAGCGCATGGCGGCGACATGCGGCTGGCGGCCGGGCGGCGTTGGCCGCGGGGCCGCTGGGATCTTGTAGAGCTGCGCTTCGGATCTCTCGCGCTCCAGCCCGCCCGGCGCGAGCCATGCCGGCGGCAGCGTGCGGGCGGGTTTTCTTGGCCTGGGCTTGGCGGTGGTGCGGGCCGTAATCGCGGATGCATCCGCGGAGGGCCTTATGACGGACATGCCGGCGGGACAGCGCCCCCCTCTGCCCTGCCGGGTATCTCCCCCACAAGGGGGGAGATTGGCGGTTTCGGCGCTGGCGCCCTCCATCAACTGAGCGTGTCCGGAAAGCGCCGACGGTTCGCAGAGCGTCACCCCTCCAGCGGCAACCCTGCTCCGCTTGCCTGGACGATCGGGCCGCATCGCATTCTTCCTCGGCCGTCCGTCGGCGCGGCCACCCTTGGGGTTGGCGAAGCCGATGGCGCGCAGGCCGGTGTTGCGATGGACGATGCCGATGATGGCATTGCGCGACACGCGCGCGCCGCGCAGCGCGCTGAAGCGCGCGGCGATGCCGGAGGCCCAAAGCCCCTCCCTCAGCCATGTCGCGATTTCGGTGAGTTCCTTCTCGGTATAGGCGGCAGGCATATCGGCATCCATCGGTTTGCGGCCTCGCGGGCGAGCGCCAGGGTTCGGCCCGAAGGCCGTCGCGAAATCGTTCGGGTGAGATCGGATCAGGCGGGGCCGCGTGCCTCGCCCTCAAGGCGCAGAAGCGCTGCCTCGGCCGCCTGCCTGGTCAGGCCGGACACCGCCCGGCCGGTTGCGCGATCGAAGAGGATGACGGTGCCGTCCTCGGTGCGGATCAGGGAGGTGGCGTCGGCCCGCGGCGGGCTGGCGGCCTGGCAAAGACAGGGGGCCGGAGCCGGGGGAGGAGCGGCTCCGGCCGTTCCGGCCGACCGGGGTGCGGGCGGTTCGACCGGATCCGGGACGAAGGTCCCGGTGTTCGTCCGGACCGGGGAGGAGGACAGCCCGGACGATCTGGATTGAGAAGGCGATTGGAAATGCACGCTCATGCCGCCTCCCCTTGCGGCGCGCGATGGCCGGCCGGCCCCGAAATGCTCATGGGCAGCTCAGAGACGCTCGTGGGCAGAGCCGAAACGCTCGTAGGCAATGCGGAAATGCTTGCGGGATGCTCATTCATGCGCTAAGCGTACGTTATGTACGAATGGTGCGCAAGCGAAATCGTACACTTTGGACGACAATTTTTGGGCATTTTGTACGATGATGGATTCTCGGCACAGACTGCAGCAGGCGCGCGCCCAGGCCGGCTATGCCTCGCCCAGCGACGCGGCGCGGGCGCTGCGCGACATCAACAAGAACACGCTGATCAGCCACGAGAACGGCAACCGGCCGCTGTCGCGCAAGGCGGCGGAGAAATACGGCCGCCTGTTCAACGTCGACCCCGGCTGGCTGCTGTTCAATGCCGACGGCAGCGAGGCCGCGCCGGTCAGCCTTGCGCCCTCGCCGGTCACCGTCGACGTGCCGATCGTGTCCTGGATCAGCGCCGGCGAGCTCGGCAGCCAGGACGGCGTCGTCAACCTCTCCGACTATCCGACCATCCCCACCGCCGACCTCGAGGAAGGCGAGTGGATCGCGCTGCGCGTCGACGGGCCATCGATGAACAAGATCTCGCCACCGGATTCGATCATCTTCGTCAACCTGCGCGACAAGCGGCTGGTGACCAATGGCTGCTACGTGATCTCGGACGAGACGGGACGCGCCACCTACAAGCGCTGGCGCCCCAACGACACCCCGCCCTTCCAGCCAGCGTCCTATCTCGACATCCCGCCGCCGGAGCTGGAGGGAGCGATCACCATCATCGGCCGGGTGAAGCGGTCGATGATCGATATGTGAGCGTTACAGCTGCGGCAGGGCTTTGCCTTCGGCTTTCAACTCATCGAAGTAGCGGTTCATCGCTTCAGGCGCCAACGCAACCAGGTTCTTGAGGTAGGGGCTGCCGCGCAGATCGACACTCAACGAGCGCTTGCCCGTTTGACTGATCTCAAGCGCGTCGAAGCCACCTTTGCCTCGACCGTACTGATATTGAAACTCGACGAGGTTGCGGTCAAAGACCTCGCGGTAGGGCTTTAGGACGTGGCAACCGGTTTCGATGATCGACGTCTCGGTGGCAAACAGCCGCGCTCGCAAAGGGGATAGCGATAAGACGAAGGAAATCAAAAGAACACCTGCCACGGCAATGCCAAGCAGCACTCTGGTTGTCGTCCTGGTCATGGGATAGTGAAGGAAAGCGGCGTTCTCGGAGCTAAAGCTGTATTGGGCGTATCGAACGGCCTTCTCTTGAGCCGTCCTTTCCATGACTGTGAGGAATCCGTTCAGGATCAGGAAGAGCACTGCGGCGCCTGTCCCACAGAAAAGCGCGGCCGCCAGATAGGCATCCAAGAAGCGCACGCCGCATGAGTATGAGGCAAGAGCCCCATCACTGAGCGTCATTTCCATTTCGAAGACTCGCCCCCAGCACTCACCCAAATGCATCACATCATATTTGGACGATGCTAGGACAGGTCAAGTGTTTCTTGGCTCCCGCCAAATGGCCTTCGTGAAATAGCTCACGAAATCCGAAAGATGCTCTTTCTCGATACGGAAATTTCTGCTTGCATGCCGATCGTCGGCCGAGGTCAATGGTTTTCGGGGGAGAACCGGCGAAATGACGAACCGGGAAGGCGTGGGCGAAAGCCGGCTGATACGGCTGGTGCGAAAATGGCGCCTTCTGCTGTTGCTGCTGCTGACCGGCCTCGCCGCGCTGGATGTCCGCGGCGCGATGGGAATTGCCAGCAATCTCGCCTATGCGGCCTGCATCGGCAATGCGGCCGATCCGGCCCGCCGGCTCGAAGCCTGCACGCAAATCATCGATAACCAGGCCGAGGGTCCTGACAGGCGCGCGACAGCCTACTTCAAGCGCGCCTACGCCTGGTCCATGGAAGGCGATCTCGACCGCGCCATCGCCGATAGCGACCAGGCGATAGGCCTCAATCCTGAATACGCATCGGCTTACTACAACCGCGGCTACGACTGGGCCACGAAGGGCGATTACGACCGGGCCATTGCCGATCACGGTCAGGCGATCGCCTTCGACCCGAAAAGCAGCGCTGCTTACAACAACCGGGGCCTTGTCTGGTCGTACAAGGGCGACAATGACCGGGCCATCGCGGATTACAACCTGGCGATCATCGCCGACCCCAAGAACGCATCCGCATACCTCAACCGCGGCGGCGCATGGGCGGCGGAGGGCGCCTTCGATCACGCCATCGCCGACTACAACCAGGCCATTGCCTTCGATCCGACACTCATCGGGGTCTATGAAAATCGTGGCCTGAGCTGGGGCGGCAAAGGCGACTACGACCGCGCCATCGCCGATTTCAACGTGGCCATCGACCTCGATCCGAAACGCGCCTACGCCTATTACGGCCGGGGTCTAGCCTGGTCAAACAAGGGCGACGACGACCGCGCGATCGCCGACTACGACAAGGCCGTGGACCTCGACCCGAAGCTAGCCGATGCGTACTACGCGCTGGGCTTCGCCTGGGCGCACAAGGGTGATCACGACCAGACCATCGTCGACTACGACCAGGCAATCGCACTCAATCAGAAATCGGCCGATTTCTACAGCGCCCGAAGCGCCTCCTGGAAGGCGAAGGGGAACCGCGAACGCGCCGAGGCCGACCGGAAGATGGCGGCTGGCCTTGGCGGGAAGTAGGTGGCCAGGCAGGAAGGTCGCGTTCCTTCGCGCCTCCAGTGCCTTCGCTTGGCTCAGGCCGGGCGCGCAATCCAGCCACTGCAATTTGTGCTTGCATTCTGGAACAAAATGAGAACTATACAGTAACTGCAGCGACAGATGCAGTATCGGGGGGAGGATCACCAATGTCACGCCGGACAGGCGCGTTTGCGCGCGCATTAGCTGCATGGCGTTCGCGCCATTGCTCTTTACGGCTGGTGCTGGCCGGGCTGGCGATGCTCGCCGGACCAGTCGGTCCGGCATTCGCGGCTGGCAAGGACTACGCCGCATGCTTCAGCGACGGCAAGGTTCCTGCGGACCAGCAGATCGCCGCCTGCACGCCTATCGCCGAGGACAGCGCGGAAATCCCCGATGCGACCAGTCAGGCTTATGTCCCTGTACCCGCCATGCCGCAGGCGGCCAAGCCTACCCCGCCTGCCACCTACGAGCCGCCGCAACTATACGCCAAGCAGGATAATTCCGCCGCCATCGCCTCGAACCTCAAATCGGGGTTGCAGCAGATGCAGGTCGACCCCAAGGGCGCGATAGACACGTTCAGCTTTGTCATCCACCTCGATCCCTACAACGCCGATGCCTATTACAACAGATCGATCGCCGAGGCCTTGGTTGGCAATTTCGACCTCGCCGTCGGCGACTGCCGGCGAGCCGTCGAGCTCGATCCGAAGCGCGCCGGCACGTGCTGGGAACACTTGCCCGGCGAACAAGGCAAGCCGGCTGTCGCGCAAGCAAACAGGGATCCGGCGACCGCCGGAACTCTGCTCGAGCGCGCCCAGATGCGGCTGTCGAAATATGGCGTCGAGGGCGCGCTGCTCGATTTCGACAAGGCGATCGGCCTCGATCCCGACAATGCCGACGCCTATTTCGGCCGCAGCCGCGCCCGGATGCTCAAGGGCGATCAGGCCGGCGCGGCAGCCGATTGCCGGCGCGCCATCGAACTCGACCTGAATCGGACAGGAAGCTGCGGCGAGCAGGTCGTCGGCGGCGAAAGCAGGCTCGCTCCGCCGCCGGACATGCAACAGCCGAACCCCTCCGTTGCGGCTGCCGTCGAAACCCTGGCCAAGCAAATCGGGCAAGGCAAAGCAAAGCCAACAGACAAGTTTTCCGCTTCACAGTTGTCGGAGATGCTTCAGGCGACCAACCCGGACGTTCTGTTCGCGTTACTGCGAGGCGACAAACTGGCAGCCGCAGGCAAGTATGACGAGGCCATCGCCTCGTATGATGAGGCAATCGCGCTCGACCCCGATAGCCCCTTCGCCTATTTCGGCCGCGGCAAGGTTTGGGACTCCAAGCAAGTCTATGATCGGGCGATTGCAGACTATGACAACGTGATCCGGGTCCTGCCGAATCTGGTCTCGGCCCGCATTCGCCGCGGCATGGCCAGGGCCACATCAGGCGACGACGAAGGCGCACTCGCCGATTGCGGCCTAGCCGCGGAACTCGACCCCAAGACAATGAATGCCTATTTCTGCATGGGCATGGCCTGGCACGCGAAGGGCGATGCCGGCCAAGCGATCACCGCCTATTCGGCGGCGATCGAAATCGATCCGAAAGATGCCCTCAACTATTACGGGCGCGGCGTAGAGCGGGCTGACAGCAAAGACTATGAAGGTGCCATTGCAGACTTCGACCAAGCGATCAGACTGAATCCCGATAATGCAGACTTCGCGACTGCCCGAGAGGCGGCGGTGGCCGCGTTGAAGAAAGGCGGCGCGGCGCCCGACGCCGTCGGCTCTGATCCGAAGAACGTCCAGGTCGTCATCGATCGCGGCGATGCCTTTTACAAGAAGGGCAAGTATGATCGCGCCATCGCTGAATACAGCCGTGCGCTCGCTCTCGATCCGAAGAGGGCGTCCGCCTATATCGGGCGCGGCATATCGCTTGTCGACAAAGGCAAATACGACGCGGCGATCGACGATTACAGCAAGGTTATCGCGCTTTATCCGACCAATCACGACGCCTATCTCGGCCGTGCCGTCGCTTGGACCAAAAAGAAGGAGGCTGATCGCGCCATTGCCGATTTCAGTCGCGCAATCGAAATCGACGCCGGTTACGCGCCGACCTATTTCGGGCGTGGCAGCGCCTGGTTCGCCAAGGGTGATTTCGACAAGGCGATCGCAGATTATGATCAGGCGTTGAAGCTCGATCCGCAGATGAGCCTCGCCCGCAAAGGCCGCAAGCTTGCGGTGGCGGCGAGGGAGAAGGCGAGCGCCTCGAAAGAGTCAGGCGTGGTCGCCGGTCAGGCCGGTGAGGCGGCGACCAAGCCAAGCAGCGGTTCGCCTGCAGCGCAAGCATTCAGCAAGGGCCGGAAGCTGCATCAAAAAAACGACTATGACGGCGCCATTGCCATGTACGGCAAAGCGATTGCGCTCTTTCCAGAGTTCCACGACGCCTACCTAGCGCGCGCCATGGCCTGGGAGGGGAAGAGCGATTACGGTCATGCCGTCGCCGATTACAGCGAAGCGATCGCGCGCAATCCGAGCAATGCCGAGACATACTACGACCGCGGCCGGAACCGCGGTTTCCAAGGCGATTACGACGGAGCGTTTGCGGACTACGCAAAGGCCATCAGTCTCAATCCCAAGGACGCGCGGGTCTATGCCGACCGAGGCATCTTGTGGATGGGCAGGCATGAGGACGCTGCGGCCCTGAAGGATTTCGAGAAAGCTCTCAGCCTCAACCACAAGAGCCCTGTTGCCTATTTTGGCCGGGGCGTAGTCCGGACCAGCAATGCAGACTATGACGGGGCGATCGCCGACTTCGATCAGGCGATAAAACTCCAACCGGATTTCGCAATTGTCTACAAAGCCCGAAGCCGCGCTTGGGAAGCCACGGGCAATCATAAGCGTGCCGAGGCCGACCGCAAGAAGGCGTTGAGTTTCGGACTGAACTAGACGGGTATCGGGAGGGGCGGCGGATGTCGCGTTGGAAGGGTCTGGGTGTTGCGGCGGTCGCCGCTTTGTCTTTCGTTGCGGTGAAGATGCTGCCTTGGGTGCTCGGCTTTGCCGGCGGCAAATATCTCTATCAGACCGTGGCGGGATCATCCGCGCCCCAGGCGCTGACGACAGCCGACGTCAATGCCGAGATCCAGAAGCAGGGCTTCCAGATCTTCAAGGCGATCGCCCAGGAATTTCCGGATGACTATGATGCTATGCTCAGCAAGATCACAGCCGCGGCCCGTTCGGAGAGCGAGCTAGAGGTGCGCAATGCGAGCAGACAGGCGGTCGCCGATCTGAGGCATAGATATGCACCGCTCCTGCCTTCAACGCCGGACAGCAACGCCTCGGAAGCGCTTTCCGCGCAGCTCGACATGCTCAATCATGTCATGGCGCGGGAAACGCCGGCCACCTGCAACAATTATCTGCGCAACGGGCCGGACGCGATCAGCGCGCCCAGCGACGACTTCATGGCGGATCTGGACAGGATCGGCGCGACGTTGTTCCACGCCTTTGGCGCCGCCAAAGGCAGCGGCCTGCTAGCAGCTGCGCCAGCGGATCAGGACTGGTCGCTGGTGGCCGATGCCTTCACCAGCAACGGCGGCACGCCTGCCGAGATGGACGCGATCGCGAACGTGAACCAGGACTTCGCGGGCCTATGTCCCGCTGTGGCGAAACTCTACATGGCTGCCCTATCGCTGACGGGCGAGCCCGGGCGGCACATCAAAACCGCCCTACTCTACGAACTCGCGAAGAATTAGGCGCCGTGCCTTGGAATTGCCTGGCAAGTCCCGACGAGACGCTTACGCAAGAAGATCATTGCTGAAGTAGGCGGAGAAATCCGGTTTTTCCTTCAGCGGTTTGCCCTCGCCATCCAGCAATATCCCCGACGCAAACAGATAGCTGCCCATCGCCTCCATCTTCGCCTTGTCCATCGTGCCGATGGCGCCTGCCGCGCTCTTCAAAAAGTGCCCCTCGTTCAGCGCCTTCAGCGAGGTATGCACCAGCGCCGGGTTGGCGAGCGTGTCCTTGTTGGCGGCGATCAGCAGGTCGCCTGCCTCTTTCGCGTGGTCGACGGCGAAGGCGTAGCCGGCCCGCGTAGCCTCGACGAAGGCTGCGGCCGCCTTCGGGTTGGCTGACAGGAAAGCGTTGCTCGAGACGATCAGCGTGGTGTGCTCGTCGGGCACGCCGTAGTCGGCGTAGCGGAACGAGCGCTGCTTCAGGCCCTTCAGCTCCGCTTCGACGCCTTCCCAGGTCGAGACCTCCAGCGTGAAGTCGACGGCGCCATTGGCGAGCGCCTCGTAGGCCGAGGTGCCGAGCGTCACCGTCTCAAAAATCCCCTTGCCGCCGTCATGGCGGATGATGGTGGAGATCAGCGCGTTCTCCCAGGCGCTGCCGAAGCCGCCATAGGTCAGGCCGTCGAGATTCTTCGGGCCTTTGATCGCGGCACGGTCGGCGTTGAAGACGACGCGGCCGGTCTCCGACTGGACGACGGCGTAGACCGCCTTCAGGTCGGCGCCCGCGCTCTTCTGGGTGAACAGGCCGAGCGACCCGGAAATGCCGAAATCGGCGACACGGTTGGCAACCGCGTGCCGGCGCCGGTGTCGCCATAGGGCAGGATTTCGACGTCGAGCCCGGCACCGCGGTAGAAACCCTTGTCGCGGGCGACGAACAGGCCGATGTGGTTGGTGTTAGCGGTCCAGTCGAGCGCGACAGTGATCTTCTGCGCGGCGGCCTGGGCGCGAGTAGTCGCGCCAGCGAGGGCCGGAAGCGGCAGGCCGGCGGCGAGTGCCAGAAACAGCGTCTGGCGGCGGGTGAAGTCAGTCATTCAGTCTCTCCTTTGGATGATGGTTTTTGCGGGACCGGCGCCGGAAAGCAGAGTGTCGAGGATGCCGGCCTCTATTGCCGCGGCCTCGCGGGCCAACTCGACGCTCTCGGAGCGCGGGCGCGGCAGCGGCACCGCAACCTCGCTGACGATGCGCGCGGGCCGCGCCGAAAACACATAGATGCGGTCTGACAGAAGCACGGCCTCGCGCACGTCATGGGTGATGAGCAACGCCGTCCAGCGGTGGCTCCGCCACATCTTCTCCAGCCAGCGCTGCATGGCGGCGCGGGTGAGCGCATCCAGCGCTCCAAAAGGCTCGTCGAGCAGCAGCATGTCGCGTTGCTGCACCACGGTGCGCAACAGCGCCGCGCGCTGGCGCATTCCGCCGGAAAGCTCGGCCGGCCAGGCGCGTTCGAAGCCGGCGAGGCCGAACTCGGCAAACAGCGGCGCCACGCGCTCGCGCGCCGCCCGACGGCGCACGCCCTGCACCTCCAGCCCGAGCGTGGCGTTGTCGATGATGCGCCGCCACGGCATCAGCGCGTCGCGCTGCGGCATGAAGGCGAAGCGGCGGCCATGGTCGTCGAGCGGCGCGCCGTCGAAGCGCATTTCGCCCTCGCCCTTCAGCGCGCCGGTGAGCAACTGGAACAGCGTCGACTTGCCGGCTCCCGACGGCCCGAGGATGGAGACGAACTCGCCCGCCGCGACATCAAGCGAAATGCCTGACAGGACCTCGAGCGCGCCGAAGCTTTTGCGCACGTCGCGGAGTTCCAGCCGGGTCATGGCGACCCGTCCCGGGCATGTCCAGGCTTGCGATCGCGCCCGCCGCGCTCGCTCTTAGCATTTTCCCAGGGCATGGCCAGCCGCTGCACCAGCACGGCCAGGCCGAACAAGGCTAGCGTAAGCGCGGCACTGACGGCGACTGCGGCAAGCACGAGGTCCGGCCGGAAATTGTTCTTGGCGCTGAGCATGTAGATGCCCAGCCCTTTCGCCGCGCCGGCATATTCGGCGAAGATCGCGCCGACCACGGCATAGGTGATGGAGATCCTCAAGCCGGCGAAGAAATAGGGCAGCGCCGAAGGCAGCCGCGCCAGCCAGAAGATGCGCCAGCGCCCCGCCCCCATGGCGGCGAGCATCTCGGCGATCTCCTTTTCGGTCGCGGCAAAACCCTCGACCAGCGCCACCATCATCGGGAAGAAGGTGACGAGCGCGACGAGCAGGATTTTTGGCGCGAGCCCGAAGCCGAACCAGAGTACGACCAGCGGCGCGATCGCCACCAGCGGCAAGGTCTGGCTGGCGATCAAAAGCGGAAACAGCGCGCGCCGCAGCCGCGGCAGGAAATCGACCAGCGCCGAGAGGATGAAGGCGGCGAAGAGCGAGCAGGCAAAGCCGGCGGCCGTGGCACGGATGGTGGGAAGCGTGTTTTCGGCCAGCGCTTCGCGGTTCTCCCAGGCCTGCAGCAGCACGCGCGACGGCGCCGGCAGCACGGTAGGGGCGATGCCGCCGAGGCGGGCGTAGAGCTCCCATGCGGCAAGCAGCAGCGCGAAAGCGAGGGCGGCGGGAACCAACTTGGCGAGGGTCGAGGTGAAGGCTGATCTCCCCCCTTGCGGGGGAGATGTCCGGCAGGACAGAGGGGGGTGTGACGGAGCGCCAGCTTTTGAAATTTGTCCTGAAGGAACTGACGAACGCCGCGCATGTAGCCAACTGACAGGCCGGCGGGACAGCGCCCCTCTCTGCCTTGCCAGGCATCTCCCCCACAAGGGGGGAGATTGGCCGTCGCCTCGGCTTTCGCCAATCACCGATGACCCCGCTCCCTCTTCTGAGAAGCGGTCAGATGCGGGGATCTCTCCCCCACGCAAAGGGTCGAACGGAACAGCCACGACAATATCCTCGACAGCGCCTGCGCGCCGCTCAAACCGCGGTCGGGCTGTTCGCCGAAATGGTGATGTCGAGGGTCACATGACCGGCGCCGGGGCCGAAGCGGCAGAAGGCTTCGGCGAGCGTGGCAAAGATCGCGCCGGCATCGCCGCGCAATTTGGTGCAGAAGTGCTTCGAGCGCTCGAAGACGCCCGACTGCTTCAGGAAGTCGATGCAGCCATAGATCTCGTCCATATGGTCGCCAGTGCCCATCACGTAGAGCGAGAACTGGGCGGCGGCCGGCTGGTCGACCGAAGGCGTCGCCTGAACGGCGCGGATGGCGGCCAGCTTGCGCTCGTCCAGCGGGATCACCGGCCCGCCGATCTCGTCGGAGCGGCAGATCGGATCGTCGGGCTCGCCGGGACAGCCGCGCGAGACCGCCGCCGAGAGCACGCAGTGCTTGCCGCTCCTTGCCGCCGCCACGAACAGGTCGCGCATGGCCGGGAACAGCACCTCGGGCGGCCCGACCAGAAGGGTCGAGATGTCGTCGGTCTCGATCCGCAGCCTGTCGCGCCAAGGATCGAGCGCGCCGAGCGCGCCGAGGATGACGCCGACGAAATCGTCGGCCATCGGATAAAGGGAAATCTGTGCGCCGGAAAACATGGCCCGCCTCGCTCCGCTGGTATTATCCAGATCAGCTTTAGGGTCCGGAGGCTTGCCGCCCCCATCTCAGCCCCGACCGTACGGAGCACCCCTGTGGATGCGGCGGTTAAAGCACTGTTTGGAGGCTTGGGGAAGCGGTTTTTGGCGGCCTCCGTCAGACCAAGCGCCTCATCTCCCCCTAGGGGGAGATGGCGCGTCACAAGATTTTTGCGGGTTTCTCGCAGCCATCCAATCGTTCAATTTGTACGAATGTTGCTTGACCGATATTCGTACGTAAAGTACGATATTTCCCTTCTTCTCCGGAGGGACCTCCTTGAATACCGCGAACCACGCCGCCTTCGCCGACCTCTCCCGCCCGCTTTTGTCGCCACTGCCGCTCGAGCAGCGCGAACGCCTCGCCGGCGCCTGGCGGATGGCCAGCCAGGACATCGCCGAGGACATCCGCTTCATCCGCCAGTACCTGAAGGTCATCGCCGAGAAGGACGAACGCCTGTCGACCGGCACGCTGGTCCACAGCCGCGCCTATGTCGAGGCCTGTGCCGGCTGGCTGCCCCAAACCGTGGCACGCTATCTGCGCAACCTGCGCGCCATCACCGAATGCGAGCTCGCGATGACGGCGGCGGGCGTCAGGTTTGCGCTGTCGAGCGATGCGTGGGAGGCTTGAAGGGCGGGCGCTTCCCCTTCTCACCCCACAAGGGCGAGAAGGTCAGATGCCTCCCTACCAGCTGAACTGCAGCCCCGCATTGCCGCCGACGGTGCCGCTGGAGAAGGCGATGCCCATCGTCCCGGTCAGCCGGCCGCCATGGGCAAAGCCTTCGCTCAGCACCGCAGCTCCGGTGAAGCCGAAGGCGTCGGCGCCGCCGGCATTGCCCCAGTTGACGCGCAGGCCGAAATGCTCGCCCTGGACGAGATCCGGCGCGGCAAGGGCGGCCGAGATCGAGGCGTTCTCGAAGGCGCGGGTGACGCGGTTGTCGATGTCGTCGACATGGCTGGCCAACGCGGTCTTGCCGGTGACGGTGGTGGTGCCGCCATTGCCGTCATCGACCTCCTTCCTGGTGTCGCCGGTCTGGGCGTTGATGCAGGTGTCGGTGCCGGGGCTGTAATAGTAGTTGGCACCGTAGGCATAGCACAATTTGACGTATTCGACCGGCTTCGCCAGCGCCGGCGCCGACAGGCCGCAGAGCGCGCCGAGCATCGCCGGCGCAAGAAGATATCTGAGCATGATGGCCCCCGGCCTTACCAGGTGAGCTGCAGGCCGGCATTGCCGCCGACGGTCTTGCCCGAGAAGGCGACGCCCGCCGCGCCGGTCAGCCGGCCGGTGCCGCTGGGCAGGAAGCCCTCGCCCAGCACGGCCGCTCCGGTGACGCCCATGGCATTGGACTGGCCGGCATTGCCCCAGTTGACGCGCACGCCAAAATGCTCGCCATGGACGAAATCCGGACTGGTCAGCGCCGAGGCCACCGAGGCGCTTTCGAAGGCGCGGGCGACACGGCCGTCAATGTCGTCGACCTTGCTTGCCAGTGCGGTTTTCCCCACGACGACGCCATCTTCGGTGGCGCGGCGCGTCTCGCCGGTATCGGCGTTGATGCAGGTATCCGTGCCGGGGCTGTAGTAGTATCGCGCGCCATAGAGCGAGCACACACGGACATACTCCACCGGCGCCGCCAAGGCTGGCGCCGACAGACCGCCTGCCGCGGCCACAAACACAAATGAAATGAACCGGTTGATGCCTTGCATTGCCCCTACCCCGAAGCTCGTTGCCGAAAAAACCCTGGCGCGAAAAGGCGCACGCGGGCGCGTGCGGTGTCAACGGCGCGATCAGGTCAATACATGACTTTTACTGGGTGTATTTTGGTTTGCATCGCGCATGTTGCGGCGATGCCGCGCCGGATGTCTCGCTACACTAGTAAATCCCCCGCGCGCTCAACCAAACCAATCGCATGCATTCTAATATTCTTAAGCTTGCCTTCAGGTGGTGCCGAAGGCTCGGCGCCGCCTGTTCGACCTTATCTCCTGCCCTACAAATCCAAGACGGTGTTCACCCGTTGAACTTGTCCGGAAACTGTTTGGCGATGCCTTCCGTCAGCATGTACAGCAACGTTCCGTCATCGGACCACGGTCCCCACGATCATGAGACTGAAGTCTCACCGCCACGCGCAGAAGGCCAAGCTGTCATTTTCAAGGAAACCGGAGCCTTGCCAACTCATTGGTAAGCGGACCACCGGATTACGTCCCTTCATCGGCGGTCATCGGGTGCCCGTCCATCGTCCCCCGTGTGTCGGCGGGCACCCGCCCACGCAGTGATCCCATGCGCCTGGGAGACATGATAGCGAGCGCCCTCGCCTTGCTGCTGTTGACGTCTCTCGCCGGCGGCATTTTCCTGGTGTTCGGAAGGCCGCTCTGGCGCGAGCGCTTTGGTCAGATGGGCATTGTCGCGAAAAGCCCGCGCCACGGAGGGACCGATGACGCGGGCCGGCTGGTGTTTTGTCCACCAGCCAGCGCGGGACGCCAAGCAGCGACGTCCGACGCAACACCTCAACCATTCGATGCGGCCAATGTTCCGTCCGGTCGCCGACATGCATCAGCCAAAAAAGGTGCTTTTAGGCCGACTGAACTAGGGCACTCAGTCTTAATTGAGTGATCCCTAATATTCTAATAGATTAGTCATGCGGGGGCTGGGGCTTCTTCCTTTCCCGCAAAAAGGCCGGTGCGGTGCGATAGATCTAGCAACGAGCGCCCGACTGCACCGGCCATTTCACTCCCTTACCTTGGTCAAGATGGGGCTGGCGCTCTCATTGACGGCGTTGCAAACAATTTGAATAAATTAGCGGTCGCTAACGAGCTCATCAGATCATCGTGCGCGAATGGCTGGAGACCAACGCCTTCTACCGGTGCGAACGATCGACGAGGACAGCGGGACGGACGGCAACGCGTAGATGCTTCCGCGCGATACGGGCCCTGAAATCGCTGGATTCTTTGCATTTAATACTTGACACCTAAACTCATGATTAAATAGATGAGCCCCGCGTCGGATCTCCGGTCCGAGCGGATTCGTGAATGCAAATCAACAATGACGGTGTTCGTGCGCAGCGACGCGCTATCGCGGCGTGAACATATCTTTGCGCCTTTTCGGGGGGAAGTTGAGCGGTCTGGATTTCTCGCTGAGTTTGGCGCCGGTCTTGGCATCCTACATCCGCACACTGCTTCGGCTGCTCCATTTCGCGGGCCTGGTTTTCGGGTTGGGCGGCGCCGTCTTCCTCGATCTGCTGTTGGCACGCTACCGTCGAACGGTCGTGACCGCCGAGCTTGTTGGCCATGTTGGATGGATCAGCCGCCTTGTGGCGATAGGGCTCCTGATTCTCTGGATTTCCGGCATCGGATTCCTACTGCTCTATCAGGTGACGGAACCGCAAAAGCTGATGAACCCGAAGATCTGGGCCAAGGTGACCATCGTCGCCATCCTGTCGATCAACGGGTTGGCCATTCACCGGCTTGTGCTGCCGTTCCTACGCCAGCGGATCGGCCATCAGCTTCTGTCGGGGATCAATGGCCGCACCAAGACGGCGTTGATCAGCTGCGGCGTCATTTCCGCTGTATCCTGGACCGCCCCGGTCGTGCTTGGCGCTGTGCCGCAGTTGAATTTCGTCGTGCCCTGCACCGTCATTCTGGCCACCTACGCCCTGGTGCTAGTGCAGGCCTTCCTGATCGCGACATTCGTCCTGCGGGACGCAGCCGGACGCGAGGCATCTCTGTCTGATCTGTCCGACGGCATTGAAGAACAACCCCTGCACCATGCGGCGCCGGCGACCTGAGCCATCCTAGCGCTTGTCGAAAGTCGGCTTCCAGTCGTAGGTCGCGATATCGACGTCCAGTCGAGGCCGCGCCGGGTGAAGATGCGCACGCCCTCGGCATCCCTGATGATCTGGGAGCGGTAGCCGTCGAACTTGACTTCATGAATCCAGCCATCGCCCTCGGGAGGTCCACGAGGGTAGGCATCAGAGGCTCGATGAACTCCAACCGCCCCCCGCCGGCACGCTTACGCTTAGAACGCCCCGCAACATCGAATTTGATTCAATATCGCACGGCCTTTTCCGTTCCGTTAGCTCTCGCTAAAAAGCCCGCCGACCGAAGCCGGCGGGAGGTCTACCGTGTCACCAGAGGTACAATCTGGCGAACAATAAACGGCTCAAGCCGGCTTATGTTTCAGCAATCCCTAAAATGTGAAACCCGCCGCCTTGACATGGCAGCGGGCCTTTCACAAGGAGACCGGAAGGATGGTGGGGCCATGCCTTCCGGCCGGCATTTCCAATGAGACGCGCCAGATTTTGTTCCCGCGCCATTTTAGGAAAATTGAATATTCCAATGATCGGCCTATAATTTGCCAGCCGGCAACCCTAACCCCGTTTGCCGGTAGGCCCGGCGGTCAGACCCCGAGCCCCCGCCCATGACCGCCGAGCCGCTGGAAATCGGCTTGGCAACGCTACGGCGGGAGTGCCGCAACAGCGAAGGGAGCCTCTCCCATGGGCACGGCAGCACTGCGGCTTCGCTCGATCCGACAAGCGTTGTTGCCGCTGATGGGGTTTACCGACTGGCACGAAAGCGTCAGTGTTGAAGGCACGCCCATTTGGAAACGCTACATCGCGAGAACGGATTCATGGGAGATCCGTCCGATGACGTCCAAAGAGGAAGCCGAGGCTTTCTGGTGGTGTCGTCCGCCGTATTGAGCGCGAAGTGGCCTCCACATTGGCTCTCCCCGCGTCCGCGTGGTTCGCCTGCCGCGCATGGGTTTTCATTCCTACAACCAGCGAGCCGCCGCACACGGAATGGAACGTTTCACGCAATTGCCAATTGGTGGACTCGCACGGCCTGCCGGGGGTTAAATTCGCGGCAGGCGAAGGAGGGCGAAATCGCGAACAGGGAGGAATGTAATCGATGGAGTACGACTACGAGAACAATCTACCTGACGAGCAGCCTTATGAAGTCATCGCGTTTGCCAGGAAGCACGGACTGACCGTGCCGGCCGCGGATGCGGTCCTCTTCGCCAAGGGCCCGTCGCGCAAAGCGTGCGACGCCGCTGCATTGGCTTTCCTGTGCGCGGTGGCGCAATACGCCGACAGGCGCTCCCGGCACTAGAGGAATGGCGCATGGGCGTGGCGAAGACCTGTCTCGCCACGCAAGTGCCGCCGGCTCCGTGCCGGCCGTTACCTCAGGCCAAGAAAACTCAATATCGCGATGACGATGACCACGGCTCCAACCAGCCAGATGATGTTGTTCATGACGTGCTCCTTCGCAAAGATGGGTGCTGGAAGGACAACATGAGCGACAGCTAAAGGTTCCGGTCGCAGGTGCGCCAAGGCGCCGAGGAGAAGGCGGCGCCGCGCCGTTGCAACAAAACGGCTTCGCAATCGTTTTTCATTCGCCAGATGCACTCTGGCTACTCCAAACCTCCTCCCGCCGGCAGGGCCGGCGGGTCTTTTCGTTGGCTTGGCCGGAATGCCATGCCGTCGATTTCGATCCGGTCGATTTCGATCCGAAGACGGACGACGACGATGCCCTTCGCAGGGGGCGGCCCAGCGGACTCGGGGGGCGGGCCGCTGAGCCTGACCAACGCCGTTTTTTCGAGGGGGGGATAGCCGCTGGCTGGCTACGCACTATAGCCGATTTTATTAGCCTTAGCTAATTTGCGTGCGATCCGGCGCAGAGCCTGCCCAGGGGCGATCCCTCGATGCGCGGCGGCGCGAGATCGAGTCGCGCTATTGGATGCAGAAGACGCCACGGCGTAACGGAAATTGCTGCGAACCACATACGCCACACACGGCGGCGCATGTGGTCAGCCTGGCGTTCAGCCTTTGCCCGCCTTCGGCTTGGCTGCCTTTGGCTTGGCGGCGGCCGGCTTTGCCGTCTTGGCGGCGGCGGCTTTGCTAGGCTTGGCGGCAGCCTTCTTCGGCGCCGCCTTCTTCTTCGGCTTGGCGGCCTCACCATCGATCTCGGCCGTGGCCTGGTCCCAATGCTGCATGTCCGCGCCTTCAGGCCGGCCGGCCTGTTCCCAGATCGCGTGTGCCCGCTGGCGAATGCGTTCCTGCCTGTCGTCCGTCACTGTTGCCTCCGTGCTGGGTCCAATCGGTGGGTCCAAATCCCCGGCAAAGATTAGCCGAAATTTGAGCCGGCGTCTTGGGTGGAGAGCGAGACAGGTGCTCAGTTGACGAATGGGGCAGTCGAAGTCCTTCGCAACGAGTCGGTTGTATGAGATAATCGTGCCGCAGGCCGCATTTGAGGCGGCAGATGCCAACGCATGGCCACGGCGGAATATATGAACCCGCTGATCTGGACTTGATCCAGCGGGTGTTCGACAAGCTGTGCGCCGAGCGCCGTCTCGCCCTGAAAGACAAGGAACAGAGGGAAGCGCTCGCGGAAGACGTCTTCAGCGTTTTCCAAATCGGTGTGACGGACGAAACGGAACTGTGGCGAGCGCTTTCGAAGCGTCGCAGGGCCTAGCTCCTACTCGGCCAGGACGGCGACGCCCAGCAAGGCCGCCTTCTTGGTGATCAGGCCGGCGAGATCGGCATCCGAACGCTCGGTGCCGGTGCGCCGGCGCAGCTCGTCGATCGCATCCTTCATCGACAGCAATCCGGTACCCCGCTCGGCCAGCAGCTTGTCGCAACAAGCCGCCACATTCTCTGAGTTTCGGGTCTCGACATGCGGCAACATGGACGTGCTCCTTTCCCACCCAAAACCCCTCGCCCCGCCGCTTCGCCAGGGAAGCGGCGGGGCCGTCATGCTTAGCCGGATCCGGCCATCACTCGATGACCTAGGTTATCACTCGATAACCTCGACAACCCGGCGCGTGCCGGGATCGACCAGCACTGTGTGGTCACCGACGACCGTGTATCTGTACTGGGTGTCGGGAACCTCCCGCAGCTCGACCGTATCAGGCAAGGTCGAGCCGACATTGAGCTCGACGCCCAGAAGGTTGATCGAGGCCAGCGGGTGCTTGTGAACGTATTCGCGGATGACGGTGCGCTGCTCGGGCGTCACGATCACTTGATCCGCGACGGCCGCGCCGATGCCGGCAATCATCGCCAGGCCGGCGACAGCAGGAATAAGGGCGATTTTCATGTCTGCCTCCTGTTGGTTGGTTGCGAGCGTCGCCGCCTCCGCGGCCTGCGGAAGCATGAGAGTTCGAATTGGCGGGCTCTCAAAGGCAAACGCCGCGGCATGGCTCTTGTTCCGCTGGCGGGCACGAATTGATCCATGCCGGAACCCTGCCGCCATGCGCCGCATTGAAGGCGAATGATTCACAAGCGGAGGCGCGAAAATGATTGAGGACATGCCATTCGACCCGCCGGTCGCCATCGCCGTTGGCGCCGGCTTCAGGCGCGACATCGCATCGCTGGCGCAAATGCAGAATTTCCTGAAGGAATGGCCGCTGGCCGAGAACGACGCGCTCCACGCCAAGGCGCTCGGCGCCTGCGAGGCGGCACGAGCCGGAGACGCAACCCTGGCGCAGACACGGCGCGCCTTCATGGCCTTCGCCAGGGCGGCCGGCATCATCTGGACAGGCATCGATCCGGTGACGACGCTGCGCCGGGCCAGGGTCAGGACGATGCGCGCCACGCACGCCGGGCGCGACCGACACCCGCGCTGACCTTCATCGCTATTGCTTGGGCTGCGGCGGCAACTCGCCTGGCCTGATCACCGGCATGTTGCCTTGCTCGGGCGCCGGCTGGGCCATGCCCTGGTCGCCGGTCGGCGGCGGCTGCAGCACACCGCCGCAAGGTTTGAGCTTGCCGGTGAGTCCATTGTCCGTGCCGGTGTCGGCGGCCGGCTTCTGGTCGGCACTGCCTGGCACTTGCGGCTCGGCCTGGCATGGGCCGGCGGGCGCCTGCGTCTGGTCGTTGCTGTCCTGAGCGGCCGTCGGACCGGCCAGCGCCATGACCAGAAGCGCGCATGGCGCAAAGGCGAAAGGTCTCATGGTCTGGCTCCTTTCCTTGTCCGGAAAAGGATGCGGGCGCCGATTGGTTCCCTGGCGCCGGCCGGGCGCCCCCTCTCCGGCGAGGGCGTCGCGGGAACCGGGGGCCAGGCCGCGAGTTCAAATCCTGAGACCGGAGTTTCAGTGGCGAGCCAAAGGAGGCAGTCATGGGACCACGCAAGAAACCGAATGACGAGGTCGAGCCGTCAGTGGCCGGCGACAAGGCCCAGGCGCCAAACGACGAGGTCGAGGCGCCCTCACCCAGCCAGCAGGATTGGGACGCGATCAAGGGCGCCAGGATCCTGCCGGACGGCGCCCTACCGCAAGAGGAAGTGCCGGGAACCACCGGCATCGAGAAGGCGGGCGCCCTGCCGGAAGAGGACGACGACAATCCCTACCAGGAGAGCGACGAGGCCTTGCCCGACGATGCCGAAGAAGCGGCCATCGCGCGCGATCCGGCAAGACGCGGCGGACCTTTCGACGAGGTGTGAGGCCGACGCTGGCAGGCGCGCGGATACCCTGCCGAGAGCGAGGCAGATGTCTGTTTGGCTAGTAGGGTGTCAATCTAACGAGCCAAATCGGAAATGGCGGTCCGGTCCTCGCCAGGACGCTATCGCTTGGCCCATGGGCGGAACATTAGAACTCTCTAACAGTTCTATCTTGGTGCGTTTTCCAAGAGTTGAACAATGGCCGTGTCGGCGTTTGATTTCGTCTTTTTTTCCGGCCTGACGGGCGACGATCTGTTAGGTGGATTCGTCTCGCTACTGGCGTGCCTGGTGCTTTTCAACGTTATGGCGGAGGACCGCCCAAATCGGTAGCCCGCAGGCTGCGGCTCGGTGAGATTCTCGCAAGATGGCTCGAGAACAAAGTTCGCCTCCTGTCGTTGGAAATGCCGGCCGGATTGTCCCCATTCACGGGCAACCGTTCCGTCCAGGAACGCGCCTGCGTGGCTCCGAAGGCTAAGACGCGGCCGGCGACCCAATGGGTCAAGCCGGGGCTGATCGGCGTGTGAAGCACCTCCGCAGTGCGGAGGATCTGCGCTATGCCTCGCTACAGGATTTCCGCGACCGGACGAAAAAGCCTTGTCAGCAAAGAGCGGCTCGAAACAAAAGTTAGTTTCAGCGGTTCCTCTTCATTGGAGGAACCTATGTGGCCGACAATCAACGATGGGGATGAGCACCAGGCCCCCCTAAAACTGTTGGCCGATCGACTGGCGAGGGAGACTGGTATCAGCGAGGATGAAGCCGAGCGGCTGATCAAGCTGATAGGGACTGATTGGAACTCGCTGCTTCGCGAGGCCAAGTTCCTGAAAGGTCGACACTAGAGGTGTCGCCAGAGGTGTCGCCGCCGAGCGCTAACCGATCCGCCTGATGCGGCCCTTTTCGAGGTGAAATACTCCGTTGTTGCCGCCTTGCTTCTCAAAGTCGGTTTGTAACTCATCCCAGGTGCCAAGGTATTTTCCGCAATCATCGCAAAAAATCGGCGTGTCTGGACCGGCATCCTCGGGAATTCTCAGCCTGATGGTCAAGCAGTATGGGCATTCCAGCTTGTGATCGAGATATTTCGGGGGCTTCCGCTCCGGATGCCCTGACTTCCGCGCGATCCATTCCACGAAGTCAGGATCGACGGTCTCAAAGCCGGTGAAATCGCGGACCATCTGCGCGGCGAATTCGCGCCATTGGCTTTCTGGAATCTTCCCTTGAATGATCGCCCGGCGAAAAGCACTTCGCAGAATTTCGCTGTCGCTTGCCGAGACCTTGTCGCGTGGCATTGTCGTGATCCCGCACAGATAGGCGGAAGCACTGCCAGCTTCCAAGCGCCCGCATGCCCCTATTCGATACGGGCGGCTTGGGAATTATACGCCGCACTGCGAATTTCGCGAGTCCTGCAAAAATTGGCCCGACACGCAGCCGCCGGCGGCGCTCAGTTCGGCGCGCCGTCGCCCACCGTCTCGGCAACGAAGGAGGCCGCGATCAGGTCGTCGGCGTCGATGCTTAGGGAGCCGTCGGCGCCTCCCATGATGGCGACGACCTTCTGGAAAGTCTTCATCTCATGTTCGGTAATGCGGGCGTTTCGCATCCTGGCCCGCAGGTCGGCGACACGCATCCCCAATGCCAGGGATGTTCCGATTTCACGTTTCGACATAACAGTTATGCTCCCTCCCCCAACCCGTTTCTTCTTCGCCGGTCGCTTGATTCGTTGCCCTGCTGAGTACTGCCTACTAATGAGGCAGCACAAAGTCAGACGCGGCAACGCACGGCGAGAGGGAAGGTTCCTGCATATATCTGCATATAATGGTCACGAAATAATACCGGGTGGCCCGCCCACCGCTCCGGCAAGCGGCGGACTGCCTTTTCAGGTTACTGGATGATCTTCACGATTTTGCGAGTTCCCGGATCGACAAGCACGGTCTGGTTGTCGACGACCACGTAACGGTATTTCACGTTGGGAACTTCGCGCAGCTCTACCGTATCGGGAAGTGCGGTGCCGACATTGAGCTCAACGCCAGGAAGCTTGACCGAAGCCAGCGGCTGCTTGTGCACATATTCCCGGATGATGGTTTCCTGCTGGGGTTCGATGATGACATCCTGAGCGGCCGCGGCGCCCATGCCGGCGAGCAGCAGCAGGCCTGCGGCGGCTGTCTTGAGATGCAGTCTCATGATGGTCTCCTGTCTTGACCGGCGACCTCTTCCACCACGCGCAAAATGCCGTCCGCAGCCGGGCCGCCTCGGTCGTTAACGTCACGGCACTGGGCTTGTTCCGGGCATTTTTTTGACTTCGTGGCCGAGCCGACTTGCTTTGAAAGGCGGCCGATTTGCTTCGGAACAAAGGTCCCGAGTGAGGGTTACCCCAACGAAGGGACTACACTTCGAGGAGAGTTCTCATGAAACAGATTCTGATCACCAGCATGCTCGCGCTCGGTGTCGGTTGCGGCGCCGCGATGGCCCAGGCACAGGCGCCGGCCGAGGTCCAGCCAAGCGGTGACGCCAATTGTGTCGCCGGCGCTGCCGACTGCCAGAAGGGCGGCAATGCCGGTGAGCAAGCCCAGGGCAAGGCCAAGATGAAGACCGAGGAACAGGCGCAGGGCAAAGCCAAGGTGAAGACCGACGAACAGGCGCAAGGCAAGGCCGGCGCAACCACCGAGGAACAGGCCCAGGGCAAGCCGAAGTTGAAGACGGATGAGCAGGCGCAGGGCAAGGCCGGCACCGCCACCGAGGAGCAGGCCCAGGGCAAGGCAAAGGCGAAGACCGAGGAACAGGCTCAGGGCAAGGCCGGCACCGCCACCGAGCAACAGGCCCAGGGCAAGCCGAAGCTGAAGACGGATGAGCAGGCGCAGGGCAAGGCCGGCGCCACCACCGAGGAGCAGGCCCAGGGCAAGACCTCGACCCAGACCGACCAGGGCTCGACCGCATCGATCACCAATGTGACGGTCGAACAGAAGACCGAGATCACCAATGTGATCCGGGAGACGAACGTCTCGCCGGTCGCCAGGGTCGATTTCGACATCTCCGTCGGCGTCGAAGTGCCCCGGCACAAGGTGCGGCTGCATCGCCTGCCGGCGCGCATCGTCAAGATCGTTCCAGCCTACGAAGCCTACGAATATTTCGTGCTGGCCGACGGCAGGATCGTGATCGTCGATCCGGACACGCTGAAGATCGTCATCATCCTGACCTGACGCGCGTTCACGAGGCCGCGTCACCAGGCCCGCCGCGCCCTATGGCATGGCGGGCCTTCCCGTTCGCGGTGCCCAGGAAACGGACACAGACGCCGCCGCCGGCGCGACGTTAATCCGGCGGCAATCCTTTCATATTAGCGTAGCCGAATATTTCGGGGATTGCTGAGGGGGTCAGCGGCCGATGGCGATGGTATTACGTAGCGCGGCTGGCGCATTGGAAGCAGACGTGCCGGCAAACCGGGGCACGGCGGACCTTGCCGAAGCGATCGGCCGGATGGCGCAGTTGATGGAGCATTCGCGCGAGCGGATCCGGCTGCTGGAGGCGGTGATCGAGAATTTCCCCGGCGGCGTCTCGCTGTTCGACCAGGACCTCAACATGGTCGTCTGCAACCAGCGGCAACGGACCCTCCTCGACTATCCGGACGACCTCTTCGCCAATGGCTATCCGTCGATGGAGATGCTGTTTCGCTTCAACGCCGAGCGCGGCGAATACGGGCCGGGCGAAGTCGAGCTGCATGTCGCGCGCCGGCTGGCGCTGGTCAAGCAGCGCGAGGCGCATGTCTATGAGCGGACCCGTCCGAACGGAACCATTGTCGAGGTGCGCGGCATGCCGATCGAGGGCGGTGGCTTCGTCACCACCTATTTCGACGTCACCGAGCAGCGCCGCGACCAGGCGACGATCGCTCATATGGCGCATCACGACGCGCTGACCGACCTGCCCAACCGCATGCTGTTTTCCGACCGGCTGCACAGCGCGGTGGCGCTTGCCAGGCGGGGGGCGCTGATGGCCGTGCACTATCTCGACCTCGACAAGTTCAAGCCGGTCAATGACGGTTTCGGCCACAAGGCCGGCGACAGGCTGCTGGTCGACGTGGCCGCCCGGCTGCGCGGCACGGTGCGCGACCACGATACGGTGGCGCGGCTTGGCGGTGACGAATTCGCCATCGTCCAGACTGGCATCGCCGAAAGGGCCGATGCGGCGGCGCTTGCCTCGCGGATCATCGATCGCTTCCGCGAACCCTTCACGGTCGCCGGCGAGCCGCTGGTCCTCGGCCTCAGCGTCGGCATCGCGCTGGCCCCCGGCGATGGCGTGAGCAGCGACGAGCTGCTGCAGAAAGCCGACATGGCGCTCTACCGCAGCAAGTCAGGCGGGCGCGGAACATTCCATTTCTTCGAGGCCTGAGGTCCCTGGGGCCGACGGCAAAACTGGCTTCCCCAAACATTCGCAAGTGCTAATATGATTGCGCGCGGAGAGAACACCCAATCTCCGCGTGGAGCGCCGGCCGAGTCTCCATAAAGCTGCCTCGGCCGGCACTCCTCCTCGCGTGCCGCCTCGATGGCACGATCTCGTCGGGAGAAACAACGGCCGCGGCGGAGACGCTTCCGCACGCCCCCGACCGCAATGGGAGGAAATCATGTCGCATTACGTTATACTCGTGAACTTCACCGAGCAGGGCGCCAAATCCATCAAGGACACGGTGAAACGTGCGGAGAAATTCAAGGCGATGGCCGCCGAGAGCGGAGTGAAGGTGAACTCGTTGCTGTGGACGCTCGGCCAGCACGATGTGGTGGCGGCCGTCGAGGCCAATGACGACATCGCCGCAACGGCCCTCAGCCTCTCCGTGGCGTCGCTCGGCAATGTGCGCACGCAGACGTTGAAGGCCTTCGACGCCGCCGACATGGCGAAGATCCTCGGAAAGATGGTGGTCTGACCGCAAGCAGCCCGGCGCGAGGCGACACGCCGGGCATGCCCCCGGGGGCACGTCCAAAAGGCGGCCTGACACGCCCAAAAGGCGGCCCTGGCACGCCCAAAAGGCGGCCCTGACGCGCCCAAAAGGCGGCGCTTCGGCTGGGGCAGCGGGCTCGCCTCAACCGCCAGTGGAAGAGATCTAGACAACCCTTGCACCCAAGGTCGTAAGGCCCTAAGTCCTAAGACGTAGGTCGCAAACAACAGGCCGAAAGGCAGATGAGAGCGCGGCACAGTGCCAACTTGCGACCCTGCGTGAAAGGTGCAACGCTCGAATAGGGTAGAGACATGGGCGGGCATTCCGGACACTAGACAGTCCGGAGCGTTCGATTGGGCAAAATGTATTTTCCGCAGTTTCTTGTGGGAATGTCGGTCACGCTTCTCGTGGTCCTTGGATGGACCTACGCGGAGACGGGATCGCTTTGGCAATCGCTGGGCTGGGCCTTCGTCGCCGCCCTGCTGCTGCAAGTGGGTTATTTCATCGCCGTGCTGGGGATCATCTACGGCCGCGGCTCTTCAGCCGCCAAGACCAGCGACAGCTCGATGCCGGCCAAGATACCGGGCCCCTTCAAGCGCGACGGCATCATCTACAGTCTGCTGTCGCGGCTGCTCTAAGCGCCTGGCGATTGGCCAATCTCCCTTTGCGGAGGAGATTGGCAACTGCGCCGCCGGCGTCAGTTCCTCAGCGAGGCGCCGACTGCAGGCCTGAGGCGGCCGGCACTGGTTCGGACGAAAACACCACCACGGCGAAGATCAGGATGGCGGCGGCGACGATCAACGAGCCGCCGGCCACGACCGGCTCCAGCGTCGTATTGCCGTGCAGCATGAGGTAGAGCGCGGGCATCATGATCACCAGGCCGAGCGTGTAGAGGCCGTAGTGGATCATGGCGATGCGGCGGGCCGCCTTGGCCGGATTGAGCGCGTAGTAGCCGCCGAACAGCGCCGACGTAACCCAGCCGAGAAGGTTGATGTGGGCATGCGCGGGAAACGCGCCATGGTCGCCCGAGATGGCCATTTCCAGGCCGGCGGCGACGCCCAGGATAAGAAACACGATGGCTGTTTTGAAGAAGAGTTCCGAAACCCGTGGCATGCTGTTGTTCTCCCCAATGCCGTTGAACCCGACTCTGGGACGGTACACGAGCCAACGAATATTAGCTATGCCGCACTTGGGGTTAGCAACCGTTGCGTGGGTGCGCGCCGGAGCGAAATTGCCGGCGGCGATGTTGCCGTTCTCTCCCGGAAGTCGAGGAGATGTAGGCGGGCGCGAACGCGGACGGCACGACTTTGTTCTACGTCGCGAGACGCTCAAAACAATGCCGCCGGGTGGAGCCCGGCGGCATAATTTCGTCTGAGTCCTTCGATCGGCCTTACGGCGTTGCCGGAGCCTCTTCCGCCAGCTTGGCGGCTGCCTGGTCGATCTTGTCGGCAAGCACACCCGTGGCCCAGTCCTTGACCTCGTCGTCGACCGGCTTGTTGGCCATGCCGGCAAGTGCATCGTCGAGCGATGGGACGGCGGCAGCGGCTTCGTCGGCCTTGGCCTGGGCGTCGGCTGCGGCGTCGATCAAGCCCTGCTGGGCGTCGATTTGCGATTGCACATCGGCGATCTGCCCGGCGAGAGCCGCCTTCTCGTCGTCCGTCATGTTGGTCTGGTCAGTCGCTTTCAGCCCGTCGAGCTCCGTCTTGAGAGAGTCAATCTGAGCCTGCGCTCCGGCGGCCGCGGCGGCGGCCGCGTCGGCCGCGGCCTGGGCGTTCTGGGCAACCGCGGATCCCATCACGTAAGCCTGCACGCTGGCGAAGTTCTTGCTCTTGGAGTGCATGTAGGCGTTGATGTTGCGTTGCAGCGAGTTCAGCCGGCCGAGCTTGGCGTGGAGATTTTTCTCCTTGGGCGTAGCGGCGACCTCGACGTCATCGACGGCGGCCTCTGTCTTCTTGCCCGACTTGGCCGATGCCGACTTGCCGTGCGTGCCGCTCTTGCCGGAATTGCCCTGCGTGCCGCTCTTGCCGGAATTGCCGCCGCCGTTGCCGCCGCCACTGTTGCCATGGCTGCCGCCATTGCCATTGCCGCCGCCATGGCCGTTGCCGGCCAGCGCAGGAGCTGCGAGAAGCGCGAATGCGGCCACCGCCGCCAATAGGGATTTTCGGGTTGTCATAGTACCTCCTCGGGGATTCGCCACCTCGCCCACCCGCTATAGCAGCGTCATATGCGAATTTGCTAATTCCATGGAGTAAACTTTAGATAAATACAGTTGCGATGCGCGAGTACCGCATCGAGAGACATGGATAAGCTATTGAATTTAAATATGATTATGGCAAACCGACAGCAACTGCACCCTTTGGACCGCAGAAGCCCTATACTGATCAGACCTTAGTCCTAACTGACCTTGAGACGCAGTTACGCCAGCAACATCTTGCAGACATCAAGTGAAACCTTTTGGCGGCAAGATGCTCAGCTTGCAACCAAGGGTACAGTGACTGTCGTTGCGTAATTGATCGGGTACTGGTCGAAATACGGAAACTCGATGACGAAGGCGTAGCTGGCGGTCAGATGCGCCATCTTGAAGCCGCCGCTGGCAGGATCGGTCGCTATCGTCACGACCACGTTCTTCAGGCCCAGCGCCAGCAGTTTCTGCGTGGCGATCGCCTGGATCTGGCTCTGCGTAAGCGTGTTGTTGAGCTGCAGGGCGCGGGCCGACGTTTCCAGCGTGTAGCGGACGGTCGACGTGGCATTGAACGACCAGCCAAACGCGAAGATTCCGAACAGCAGCATCACCAGGAAAGGCGCGATCAGCGCGAACTCCAGCCCGGCGCCGCCGGAACGGTCGCGGAGCCATCCGGCGATCCGTTCAGCGGACACGGATCACCTCCTGATGGGTCATAACCCGCGGATCCGGAAAGACGCCGAAATTGAACGGCGGCACCCAGGTGCCTGTCGCCGAGATCTGGACGAAGACATTCGGCAGCTTGGTTCCGCCGCAGATCGTGGTCTCGGTCACGACCGTGGTGCCGCACAGATAGGACCGAACCAGTACGACCGCGGCATCGTCGGGCTTGTTGTTCCAGCTCGACAGCGCGACCGCCTGCGTTCCCGTGTCATTGGTCGCGCCGGCCATCACGAGATTGGCCGCGGTTTTGACGCCGGCGCGCATCTGCAGGTAGCTCGTGATGTAGGACCAGCCGTCGGCGATGCCGAGGCAGACGAAGCACAGGATGGGCAGCACCATGGCAAATTCCACGGCGGCTATCCCGGATCTATCCCGGAGAATGCGCGAGATCCGCCCAGCCATCCCGCTACTCGACCAGCTGAACGGACTGCGTCGCCGGAATGTCCTTCATCCCAAGGCTGGTGCAGTTCTGTTTGATGGTCGTGCTGCCGGACCACTGGATGGTATCGGCGACGACCTGGGTGCAGCCGCCGTTCCCGGAGAAGTTGCCGAGGTAATTGACCTGCTGCCTGGGGAAATAGATGGCGCCGGTCAAAAGCGACGTCGCCGTGCCGTTGAAGGTGCTCTGCGCCGCGGCCCCCGTCCTGTCGCCATAGAACAGCACGCCGGAATAGGTGCCGGAGGTCGGCGCGCTCAGCGTCACCGTGGCGGTGCCGTTCATGCTGACGGTGTTGCTGCCCGCCATGAAGATGGTTACCCCGCTGCCGGCGACGACTGCGTTGGCGTTGACCTTCATGCCGCCCTGCACGACATAGACGCCGGGCTGCAGGGTGACATTGCCCTTGAGATCCATGCCGCTGCAATAGGTTCCAGGCTGGAGCGTTTGCGTGGTTTTGTTGCCGTTGACGCTCTTGCACGGGTTGCCGCCCGTGGGCGTCGGCAGGCTGGAGTAGGGATCGGATGCGGGCAGGGCCTTGGTGAGGTTGGAACTGCAGGTCGTGGTCACCGGGTTGTTCAGCACCATGCCGCCGACCGTGATCAGGCAGTCGGCCTTGATCGTCGCCGATCCCTGGGTCCTGATGGCGTCCGCGGCAACCGAGTCCGACATGACCGAGCAGCCGGTGAGGTTGACGGTGGTGTTGCCGGAAAAGAGCGCAGCCTGGACCGCCGAAGGACTGAGCGCCAGCACGCAAGCCTTAGAGGCGTCGGTGATGAGCGCCACCGCCCTCGCCCGCTGCGGAACGGGAGTGCTGTTGAAGATCGCCGTGAAGTAGCGATCGAGGTTATGCTTGACGATGACCTCGACCGCCTTCTTCGCGGTGTTCGGGCCGGACAATGGCGGCGTGTTGACCTCGATGGTGCCCGGCGCGACAAAATCGTTCGAGGTCGCCGACTGGGTGGCGGCGGCGACGATGGTCGGGTTGTCGGAACCCGCGATCTTCTCGAGCGCGCCGGCATAGGCCGCGGCATCGGCGACCGCCTGCAGCTTCAGGCTGCTGTAGTACCAAAGCGAGGTCTCGACACCGAGGCCGGCGCCGCCGACGACGACCGGCAAGGCGAAGGCGAAGATGACGGCGACGTTGCCGCCCACGCCTCTGCTTCCCAGCAGGCGACGAAGGTGATCCCTCATAAAGAAACGGACGCGCGGTGCCATGCTTCCATATGAGCAAGCATGCATAAACGAATGGCTAATTTTTTCGCTCGACTTGTCGCGGGCGGCGCTTGAAGGGCCATTTTTTTCAAAGGCTTGAACTGCGCGGGCCCTCCGGCTAGCGGCAGCATATAGCAGCTTATGTCGGCTTACGGCGCTCTCAGAATGTCGGCGCCGGGCTGCTCGTCGAACAGCACCGTGCAGCCGCGCTGGAGCGCCACCGCCGACAATGCGTTCGCCACCGTCTCGTCGGGCGAGATGAAGTCCCCGGTCAGCACACGCAATTCCTCCACCGCCCGCGCCATCGACACGAGCCGCCCGGCGGCGCGGCCGGTGGCGCAGGCATCGACGATATAGACGAGGTCTGTGATCTCGAACTGGCCCATCTCAGGCCTCCGCAAAACAGCATCCCTTCCAGCCATAAACGCCGCCGACCAGACGATGTTCCGGCCACGCGGCATCGACCTTGGTCGATGCTGCATTGCGCTCCAGACTCCCATCCGAGGCACAAAAAAACGATATTCCGCCGGAATCTTGCATCCTCGCGATCACCGCCATGCGTGCCCTCGCCGACGGTTCGGCACCGCTTGACAAAAGACCCTATTTGTTCTCTTTTTGTTCGGCAAAAAATTCCTTAAAACAGGCCCTGCTAATGCTGCAACGCCGCAAGGTGACCGGGATGGTGCAGGGCACGGAAGCCACCATCCTGCACGCCGATCTCGACGCCTTCTATGCCTCGGTCGAGCAGTTGCTCGACCCGTCGCTGAGGGGCAAGCCGATCGCCGTCGGCGGTGGCGTGGTGCTGGCCGCCTCCTATGAGGCGAAAGCCTTCGGCGTGCGCGGCGGCATGCCTGGCCGCAAGGCGCGCGAGCTCTGCCCAGAACTCATCTTCGTCGGCGGTCGTTTCAGCGAGTACCAGCGCCTCGGCGACGCGGCGATCAAGGTGCTCGATGATTTCACGCCGCTGGTCGAGCGCATCTCGATCGACGAGGCCTTCGCCGACGTCGCCGGCTGCACGCATCTGTTCGGGCCGCCGGACGAAATCGCCCGCGCCATCCGCCGTCGCGTCAAGGCCGAGCTCGGCCTGCCGATCTCGATCGGCGTGGCGCGCACCAAGCACCTCGCCAAGGTCGCCTCGCAGGTGGCGAAACCCGACGGGCTTGTCGTGGTCGAGCCCGGCACCGAACTCGCCTTCCTGCACGACCTGCCGGTCACGCTGATGTGGGGCGTCGGCCCGGCGACCAGGGCACGGCTGGCCGAGATCGGCGTCGAGACCATCGGGCAGCTGGCGCGCAGCCATGGCGGCGCGCTGAAACGCCTGCTTGGCCCGGCCGCAGGCGAAAAGCTCGCGGCACTTGCCTGGAACCGCGACCCGCGCCGGCTGGAGACGCACCGCCGGGCGCACTCGGCCGGCGCGCAGTCGGCGCTTGGGCGCAAGCCGGCTGTGGCGCGGGTGTTCGTGCCGACGCTGCTGCACCTGGCCGACCGCGTCGCCAGCCGCTTGCGCGCCAAGGCGCGTCCCGGCCGCACGGTGACGGTGCGGGTGCGCTTCGCCGATATGCGCGCCGTCAGCCGCTCGGTGACGCTGGAGCAGCCGATCCAGGCCACCACGATGCTGGCCGAGATCGCCGAGGAGCTGGTGCGCGGCGTGCTCGCCGCCAATGCGCAGGAGCGGGAGATTTCGCTGCTGGCGATCTCGGTCTCGCATCTGGAGGAAAGTGCCGAGCTGCAGCTCGAACTACCGCTCGGCCTCGCCGACGAGAAGCTCAAGCCCGGCAGCCGCAAGGGCCTCGCCCGCTTCGGCGCCGACCGCGCCATCGACAAGATCCGCCAGCGTTTTGGCCGCGAGGCCGTCGGCTACGGCACGGTGGCGCTGGAGGCGGCGCGCTCGGTGCCGGACGAATTCAGGGAGCTGGCGGAGAAGGAGTTGTAGTTGGCGAAGGCGCCCGAGCTGGCCGCTTTCGCCAATCGCCAACATCGCCCTACCGGCGACCGGTGCTCCAGTAGCGGTGAACCCTGACACCGCTGGCGCTTCCGCCGTGCCATGGCTCGCAGGCGATCCCATCGCGGTCGGCGTCATGTGTCGGCCAGTAGCCGGGTTGTCCGCGACGCGCGGGAGCCAGACCAACGAAGCGAGCGGCCGTACAGTTCGGGAAAGCGGCAAGGTGCCTGAGGGCCGTCGCCGGCGAGTCGATCCGGATGCCGACAAAGCCGTAGACGATGTAGCCCGACAACAGGATGAAGGGTGCAAAGAGAGCTGCCCATCTCAGCCAGCCCAGACTGCGATGGTGACGAGGTGCAGGCCAACGCAAGAATGGCAAAAGCATTCTTGGCACGCCCCCGGTTCGGTGCCCGGAAAAGCCTAACCTAAACCGCCCGCAGCGACAATCACGTCGGCAGCAAAGTAAAGATGTGCGGAGGCCTGCCGGATGCGCATGCCTTCGGCGTCGAACACCCGTGCGCGCCGGCTGGAAGCGGAGCGTGATAGTCTCGCCGAAGTGTGGCTGGTCCTCGCGCCGCTCGGCGACCACGGTCTCGCCGGTTGGCCATGCACACAGGAGGTCGAGCCGAGGCGCTCGGTGACATCGACGGCAAGCGAGAGCGTCACGCCCTGCTCTGCCCCGCCCTTGGCGGGGAGAGGAAGGCGTCGATGCCGTCACTGTTGCGCCCATTTGGGCGATATACCTTACTGATTGATCTCGGGCTCGACGAGTTTTGCCAGGTTGCGGAGCGACTCCTGCCAGCCGAGATAGCAGGCTTCGACCGGAATGGCGTCCGGAATGCCTGCCTGCGTGATATCGAGATCGGTGCCGCGCGATACTTTCTTCAGGATCACGGTGACCTGGATCTCGCCCGGCAGATTGGGGTCGTCGAACCTGTCGGTGTAGCGCAGGCGCTCGCCCGGAACGAGCTCGAGATATTCGCCGCCGAAGGAATGGCTGTCACCGGTGGTGAAATTGCGGAAGGACATCTTGAACGTGCCGCCGACCTTCGCCTCGAAGCTGTGCACCGTGCAGGTGAAGCCGTTCGGCGGAAGCCATTTCGCCAGCGCGTCCGCTTCCGTGAATGCGCGGTAAACCTTCTCCGGCTTGGTCGCCAGAACGCGGTGCAAACGTACGGTGCTTGGCATATCGTATGTCCTTTCTGATTTGCCGATCGATGCCCCAAGGACGCGTGGGGGCCGGCCGGCCCGACACGGGCTCTCAAAATTCTTGAAGGCCTGTCCTCTCTCGCACCCTGCCCTGCTCAGCGAAGCATGTGACGCGAATGCCTTCAACCCATCGCCTTGCGGACGGATTTGGAGAAAGGCCGGTCGCGGCAAGCTTGCGGGCATGCCGGGGAGCGGCAAGGGAAGCGGACGTCGCGACGTTGCCCCAGTCTGCGGCGGCTCGACGAGGCCTGCCGGCACCGGCCGATGTCACGACCCTTGACCGCTCCGGCGGTTGGGACGAGCGTAGCGGCAGACTTTGCGTGGGGGACCCATGGATTCGAAGAAACTGCTCACCCGCATGATCCGCGCCGGCGCCGGCGAGATCCCCGCCGACCTGGTGATCCGCAACGTGCGGCTGCTCGATGTCGTCACCGGCACGGTGAGCGAAACCGATATCGCCATCGTCGCCGACCGCATCGTCGGCACCCATGCGCGTTATCAGGCGGCCGAGGTGATCGACGGCCGCGGCCGCTTTGCGGTGCCCGGCTTCATCGACACGCATCTCCACATCGAATCCTCGCTGGTCAGCCCGCTCGAATTCGACCGCTGCGTGCTGCCGCACGGCGTCACCACCGTGCTTTGCGACCCGCATGAGATCGCCAATGTGCTGGGCGTCGAAGGCATCCGCTATTTCCTCGACTGCACCGAACGGACCATCCTCGACGTGCGGGTCAACCTTTCATCCTGCGTGCCGTCGACGGTGTTCGAGACCTCGGGCGCACGGCTGGAGGCGGAGGACCTCATCCCGCTGCGCACCCATCCCAAGGTGGTCGGCCTTGCCGAGGTGATGAATTTTCCGGGCGTGCTTGCCGGCGACGAGGGCATGATCGCCAAGCTCGACGCCTTTTCCGACGGCCACATAGACGGCCACGCGCCGCTGCTCAGGGGCCAGCGGCTCAACGGCTACCTGGCGGCGCGCATCCGCACCGACCACGAGACCACGACCGCCGCCGAGGCGCGCGAAAAGCTCGCCAAGGGCATGGCGATCCTGATCCGCGAGGGTTCGGCCTCCAAGGACCTCAACGCGCTGGCCGAGATCCTCGATGCCGACACGTCGAGCTTCGTGGCGCTCTGCACCGACGACCGCAATCCGCTCGACATCGCCGAGGAAGGCCATCTCGATTCCTCGATCCGGCGGCTGATCGCCAAGGGTCGGCCGCTGCATCACGTCTACCGCGCCGCCAGCCATTCGGCGGCGCGCATCTTCGGCCTCACCGACCGCGGCCTGGTGGCGCCCGGCTGGCGGGCGGACATCGCCCTTCTCGACGACCTCGAGGACTGCCGCGTCAGCGACGTCATCGCCGCCGGACGTCTGGTGACGCCGGCGCTGTTCGAGACGCGGCGGGCGGTGGCGCCGGTCGGCCTCGGCTCGGTGAAGGCCAAGCCCGTCACGGCGGAGGCCTTCCGCGTCGAGGCCAGGCCCGGCCGCAACCAGACGCCGGTGATTGCGATCAAGCCCGGCCTGATCATCACCTTCCGAGAGGACGCCGCCCTGCCCGTCCTCGACCAGTGCCTGCAGGCCGACACGGAAGCCGACATCCTCAAGGCGGCGGTGGTCGAGCGGCACGGCAGGAACGGCAATATCGGCAAGGGTTTTGTCAGGGGCATCGGCCTCAAACGCGGCGCCATCGCCTCCTCAATCGGCCATGACTGCCACAACATCACCGTCGTCGGCGCCACCGACGCCGACATGGCGGTGGCGGTCAACCGGCTGATCGAGATGGGCGGCGGCATGGCGGTGGCCGACAACGGCGTCATCACCGCCGAGCTGGCGCTGCCGCTGGCCGGGCTGATGAGCCTTGAATCCTTCGAGACCGTCACCCACGCCCTGCACCGGCTGCGCGAGGCGACGCGCGACATCGGCTGCACGATCCCCGAGCCCTTCCTGCAGGTGGCGTTCCTGGCGCTGCCCGTCATCCCGCATCTCAAGCTCACCGACATGGGCCTGTTCGACGTCGACCGGTTCGGCTTCGTCGAGTGAGACGGCATCCGGGCCGCCCCTTCGGGAGACCGAGAGTGACTCCTCCCGGCCACTTGCCGGGATAATCACCCGATGCGCTGTCCTGCATCAAAGTGATTATCCTGCCGTGCGATGCTGATCTCAGATTTCTCCGAAGTAACGAGCACGCGCCAGATCATCCGAGGGAGCCTCGGGTCCCAATCCGACGACATCCGGAACCCGCGTCGGATCGCGGGCAAAAAGCGCAAAGGCATGCTGGCGCCGCCGGTCGGCCGCCTCTCCGCGCTCGAACAGCAAAGCTGTCTCCATCGCCTCCAGTCGTCGCATGCAGCCGTAGAAATCATCGTGGTCGCCAGCGTAGGCCTCGGCCGCCGATCGCCAGTCGGGGTTTTCGAGCAATCGGTCCCGCAACAACCGGACATCGCGAAGCGTCCGTGACAGCCCCCTGCCCCAGGCAGGGTCGGTGGCGGCCGCTGTATCGCCGACCAGAACAACCCCGTCGCGACAGGGCCTGTCGACCCATCGATGCGACCCGTCGAAGCTGGCAAACGGACCTGCCTGCCGTGCCCGATCGAACCAGTGGCCGGGCGCGCCCGTTGCATGCAGCTGCCGTATCATCTCCTCCACCGAATGACGGCCGGAAAGGCGCTTCGGCAGAACATCCTTGTGGTGGATGAGATAGATGCGGTTGCGCCCAGGCGCAATTTTCATCGCGATTGCCATGCGCCCGCCCCTGGGATCATAAAAGAGATTGATGGTGTTTGCCCGCGGTGGGGCATTGCTGGCGAGAAACTCCGAACAATCGACGTCGCCCTCCAGGATCATGCCGGCCGTGATCAGCTGTTCCGGGTCATGCCTCACCTCAAATCCAAGAAGCGAACGTAGACGCGAGTCCTTGCCATCCGCCAGGACGACCAGGCGCGCCGAGAGTCCCTTGGCGTCGCTGCCGATGTGAACTCGTGGGACATCGCCAAATGTCACCGCCGAGGCCACGCTCCCGCGCTTCACCTCCGTTCCCAGGTTCTCGGCATGTTTCAACAGAACCGTTTGCATCTGCGGATGGGGAAACGTCATGCAACAGGTCCGGGAAGGCGTCGTCGCGATCAAGTCCCGCACAGCCTGCAGCGAGCCGTCCCTGAATCTTGAATAGTAGGCCGCCTCGGTGGCGCAACTTCCCAGAAGCAAAGCATAGATGCCCAGGCGCTGGGCCTCGAGACTTCCCCAGGGCATGAGAACCTCTCCACGGATGCGGTCCCTGAATTCGTCCTGCTGTTCGACGATGAGAACTCGCGCGCCGCGACCGGCAAGGGCGATGGCCAGCGAGGATCCCGCAAGACCACCACCAACAATGATCAGGTCATAGTCGGCGCCAGCGCCGTTGGGTAACAGAGTCCGGCCGTCTTTCCTCTCTGCCATGGCTGACTCCCAAAGTACCGTCGAGGCCATCAGACCGGCAGTCGGCGAACTCAGCCTCAATCGTTGAGTTCATCGGCTGCCGCGATCACCTCCGAGACGATTTCGAGCACATTGCCGTCCGTCGTGCGGTGGTTGACGAAGCATGCCCGCAGCGCGAACTGGTCGCGGACCGACGCGTTCGACAGATAGACGCGACCGCGGGCATTCACGCGTCTCAGGATCGCCCTGTTGTCCTTGGCGCGATGGCGGAAACAGACCGCGCTGAGCGGCACCGGCGCCAGAAGCTCCAGCTCCGGATGCGCCTCGACCGTCTCCGCCAAAAGCCGGGCATGGCGCAGGTCCTCGGCGATCGCCTCGCGAAAGGCGCGGCGCCCGTGATATTGCAGCGACAGCCAAAGCTTCAGCGCGCGGAAACGCCGCGACAGCTCGAACGATTCCTCGAAGAAGGCGAAACCTTCCGTTGGGTCCTGACTCAGCAGGCCGACATAGTCGTCGCTGTGCGAAAACGTCTTGCGCGCGATGTCCTGGTGGCGATGCAGCAGGCAGCCGCAGTCGAGCGGCTGGTACAGCCATTTGTGCGCGTCGAGCGAAAGCGAATCCGCCAGCGCCAACGAATTGAGCTGATCCGGCAAGGCCAGGGCCGCCAGAACGCCATACGCGCCGTCGACATGCAGCCACAGGCCCTCGCGCCCGGCGATAGCGGCGATCTCGGGCAGCGGGTCGATGGCGCCGGAGACGATGGTGCCGACCGTGGCGACGATCGCGACAGGCATTTGTCCGGCCGCACGATCGGCGGCGATGGCCGTCTGGAGGGCGTCCGGACGCATCCGGAACTGGTCGTCGACGGGTATCAGGCGCAGGTTCGCCGTGCCGATGCCGAGCAGCGCCACCGCCTTGGGAATAGACATGTGCACCTGCTCGGACGCATAGATCACGCCGCCGCGCACCCCTGTTTCGTTGGCCGGCAGCTTTGCCTCCCGCGCCATCGCCAGCGCCATCAGGTTTGCCGCCGAGCCGCCGCCGCACAGGCTGCCGGTGAAGCCGGCGCAGCCGACCGCCTCCGCCAGCCAACCGACGACGGCGTGCTCGATCGATGTCGCCGCCGGCGCCGATCGCCACGAGGTGACGTTCTGATTGAGCACCGCCGCCAGCAATTCACCCACCGCCCCTACCGGCTCGCCGGAACCGAAGACATAGGCGAAGAACCTGCCGGCGGATGGTCGCGCATGCTCGGCGATCAGCTTGAAGTCGTGCAGGACGTCACGGCCTCGGCCTTCCTCGGCCCAAGGCCGCGAGAAGAGCGCGGTTGTCTCCCTGCCGCTGGTCGACGGATAGGCCGGACGGTCGTCGAGCGAGGCCCAATAGGTCGTGGCGAGGTCCATCGCCTCGTCCGCCAGCTGCGACAATTCCTGATTGGAGATTTCGAGCGCCTTCATTGGCCTGCCCCCCTGCAAGCGAAATCATTGGAGTTGATTAGCACAAAACCGGCATCGTCATTGGCAAGGGTTTTCCGTCAGATCGGCAGGGGCGGATCCGCCAGCTCCACAGGATCATGGCCGGCAGCGGAACGGATTTCGGTCAGCGACCAGACCTGCCGCCCATCGCGGAAGTTCGCGGGATCGAGCCAGGCCTCGAGGGCGGCGCAGCGGGCCGGCCATTCGCTGGCAAGCATAGAATACATGCAGATGTCGCAGGGCTTGCCCTTCAAGAACAGGCCCTGACGGAGCATGCCCTCGTAGACGAAGCCGAGCCGCTCGGCCGCCTTGCGCGAGCGGTGGTTGGTCGAAGTGCAGGTCCATTCGAGGCGCCGGTAGCCGAGGTCGTCGAAGACGTGGCGCAGGATGAGGTAGAGCGCCTCGGTGGCGAGCCGCGTGCGCTGCAGGGGCGGCGTGTAGAGCACGTAGCCGAGCTCGACGACATGGTGCGCGGGTCTCGCCTCCATCAGGCAGAGCCATCCGAGCGGCTGGTCATCGGGACCGTCGACGGCGAAGAAGGCACGCTTGGTATCGGCCACGAGGGCGGCGATATGCTCGGCGAAGGCTTGTTCGGTGGCGAATGGTCCCACCTTCATGTCGACCCAGGTGGCCTGCGTATGCTCGTCATGCGATAGCGGATAGAGCTCTGCCGCGTCGCGCGCGGCGTCGAGCGGCCGCAGCCGCCCCCAGCGGCCGGCAAGCTCGATGGGGATGGGAACCGGCGCATCACCCGGCGTGACCTCGTTCGGTTTCAGCTTGGATGACATTGTCGTGCGCACCCTATCTTTTGACGCAGTTGCGGACGGAAAGCTGTTTCACACTTTTCCTGGAATGCCCTAGTTCCAGAACCGGAACATCCTGCCCATCCTGTTCGGCATCATGAACATCTCCTCCGCCCGGCGAAAGCCGGCATCCCGGCCCATGCTGAGCCATGTGTCGACGGTCTCGGGGAAATCGGCCAGCAGCATATGCCGTTCCATGGCGGCGAATTCCTCGTCGGAAACGGCCGACCATTCGTCACGCAGCAGGGAGAAGCGGGCGAGCCAGGCGGCGCGATCCTCTCCCCTTAACAGCGCCGGCTCCCAGATGGCGAACAGGCCTGCGCCGCCCAGGGCCCTCCGGGCGTGCCGCATCAGTCTCGCCTTGTCCTCGGTCGGCAGGTGGTGCAGCGACATGCCGATCCAGATCACGTCGACGGGTTCCGACCAGGTCGCCATCGCCGCCGCGAAATCGCCGCAGCGCAGTTCGACCGGGCAAGGGAGATCCTCGAGCACGCGAGCCGCCAGCCGCAGCGATGCCTCGGACAGGTCGATGCCGACATAACCGCCGATCGCCGTCGTCTTCAGCATCGCGGCGGAGGCAGCGGCATCGCCGCACGCCACGTCGAGGAACCGGAACGATGCCGGCGCGTGTTCGGCGAGCTGGTCGCGCAGCAGGCGGTAGACCTCGCGATGGAACATGAGGTTCGCGGCCACGATCCTGCGGTAGGTGTCGAGCTCCTGGTTGAACATGTCCTGGGAGCCGGCTGGCTCGCTCCCTGTCGTCACCGGCATGCCTTCGCTCGATGTCACGATGCCCTCCATGGAAGGTCGGTGGGATGCCGCTAGGAAGCGGCACCTGCTGCGTAGAGATGCAAGGCGCGGAAGACCGCCGTGTGGCCAGGGGTCGCGATACCGAACTCGACGCCCAACGCGTGCATCCGCCCGGACAGCCAGGCGACCTCGATCGGCTTTCCCCGTTCGAGGTCGTTGGCCATCGACGATTTTACGTGCCGTGGAAATGCGGTCCATCTGGTCATTACGCGCCCCTCGAACCCCTCGGCCATCGGATGGCCGGCGGCCGCGGCGACCGCCATCCCCTCGTCGCGCAACTGCTCGATGAAGATACGGGCTTCAGGGTCGTCGAGGATCGGACCGATCCCGGAGCGCATGAGCGACGTTCCGCCGGAGAAGGCCGCCAATGTCACGAACTTCTCCCAAAGGACATCCTCGATGTCGGCAACCGGCTTCAGCTCGAGCCCGACGGCCCGATCGCACAGTGCCTGGAAGTCCTTGATGACAGGGTCGCGGTATCCGCCGACGAGGATGTCAAGCAGCCCGCCCGCGTGGACGACTTCTCCGGGCTGTTTGATGAATGCGGACAAGTAGGTGGCCCCACCGATCACCCTGTCGCTGGGAATATGGCGGCGCAGTATGCCGATGCCGTCGATGCCGTTTTGCAGCGTCACGACGCGCGTGTTCCCGCCGATGAGCGGCCCGAGCGCGGCGGCGGCCTTCTCGCTGTCGTAGAGCTTGACCGCGAAAATCACCAGATCGACAGGACCGATGTCGGCCGGCGCATCGCTCGCGGATACATTTGACAGCAGGATGTTGCCGAGGTCGCTTTGAATGCGCAGGCCGCTCTGGCGCATTGCCTGCAAATGGGCACCGCGAGCAATGAAGCTGACGTCGCCCCCCGCCTCGGCGAGCCTGGCGCCGACATAGCCGCCGATGCCGCCCGCTCCTATCATTGCGATCCGCATGCCGTCCCCTCGACGCCCGCCGCCGTGATCGGCCGCGCGAAGCCGGAATGGCTTCCACCAGCCTGATCAATATTAGCATTTCCTTGAATACACAGCCAGCGGGCGGAGATCGCGACGAGCCCTACCTTACCTCCCGCCACGCCGCGATCATGGCGTCGGCGGCGTGCTCGCCCTCCCTTTTGTCGGTCAGCCAAGAGATGACCGACACCCGCATGGCCTGGCGGCCGCGCCACCTGGCGCCGCCGGCGAAGGCGATGCCATCGGCCTGCAGGTAAAGACCGATCCCCCCGCCTGTCCGAGACTGTTGCCGCGCCTGGCCGAAAGAAAACCCGCGTGGCCACACCAAGGTCGATGTCGCAAACGCCGCGCTAAGCCTATAGTCTTCTCAGCCAGGGGAGAGGTGGTGCGATTGCTCGAAGCTTTCTTGGGGGGATATTTGCGGCGCTGGGGCAGGCTTTCGCTCGCCCTGCAGTTCTTCATTGCCGGCGGCGTCGGACTGCTGGCGGCAATGCTTGTGGTCGGGCTTTGGGTGACCTCGCAGATCCGGGAGGGCGTGATAACCAACTCCGCCGCGACCACGGCGCTCTATGTCGACAGCGTGATCGCGCCGCTGCTGCCCGACATGCGCAAGAGCCGCGAGCTCGGCGACACCGTCAAGCGGGCGCTGGACGAGACGCTCGGCCAGGGCGCGCTCGGCAACCGGCTGGTCTCGTTCAAGCTGTGGCGACGCGACGGCACCATCCTCTATGCCAAGGACCCGACATTGATCGGCAAGACGTTCGAGCCGAACGCACACCTGATCGCCGCCTTCGGCGGCAATGTCGTGGCCGAGTACAACGACGTCTCCGACGATGTCGAAAACAGGGACAACAAGACTTTCGCCCAGCCGCTGTTCGAGATCTACAATCCGGTGCGCGAGCCCTGGTCGGGCGAAGTCGTTGCCGTGTCGGAATTCTACGAGGTCGCCGACGAGTTCCAGGCGACGCTGAGGGCGGCACTTTGGTCGAGCTGGCTGGTGGTGGCGGGCGCCACGGCGGCGGCGCTGGCGCTGTTGTCCGGCATCGTCTTTCGCGGCAGCCGCACCATCGAGACGCAGCGCGCGGCGCTCGAGGCCAAGATCGCGGAATTGCAGGCGGCGCTGTCGCAGAATTCGACGCTGCGCCAGCGCGTGCAGCGCGCCTCGCGTCGCGCCACCGCCATCAACGAGCGCTACCTCAGGCGCATCGGCGCCGACCTGCATGACGGGCCGGCGCAGCTTGTCGCGCTCGCCGCGCTCAGGATGGACAGCCCGATCCTGCTTGATCCCGCCGCTTCGAGCGAGTTGCGCGAGGCCGAGATATCAGGCATCCATAAGACGCTCGGCGAGGCGATGCGCGAGATCCGCGGCATCTGCAACGGTTTGGTGCTGCCGCAGATCGAAACACAGGCCGTGCCCGACATATTGCGGCTGGCGGTGAAGGAACATGAACGCCGCACAAGCAGCAGGGTGGCGCTGACGCTTCCCGCCCGCTTGCCTGAACTCGGCACTTCCGAGAAGATCAGCATCTACCGTTTCGTCCAGGAAGGATTGAACAATGCCTGGCGGCACGGAAAGGGCAAGGATCAGGCGGTGCGGGCAGGCACGAAAGGTGGCAGGCTGATGGTCGAGGTGATGGACGGAGGTCCCGGCTTCGATCCGGGCAAGAGCGAAGGGCTCGGGCTTGCGGGCTTGCGGGAACGCATCGAGAGCATTGGCGGGCAGTTCGAGACGCTGTCCGGCCCGCAAGGCACGCGATTGGTAATTACATTGTCTGTCGAGGAGCAGCCGTGACCGGAACCATCCGCATCGCCATTGTCGACGACCATCCCCTGTTTCGCGAGGGTGTCGCGCGCAGCCTGGGCGAGATCGGCGGCTTCGCCGTCGTTGGCGAAGGCGCCAGCGCCGAGGACGCCGAAAGGCTGGTCCAGACGATCGCGCCCGATATCCTCCTGCTCGACATCAGCATGCCTGGCGGCGGGCTCAATGCCGCGGCCACCATCCTGTCCGGCCACCCCGGCCAGAAGATCGTCATGCTAACCGTGTCGGAGACCAATGCCGACGTCGCCCAGGCGCTCAACACCGGCGTGCGCGGCTATGTGCTGAAGGGTGTCGGCTCCAAGACGCTGGCCGAGATCCTCAGCGATGTCGCGGCCGGCCAGAGCTATGTCTCGCCGACGCTGTCGGCGAGACTGTTGTCGGACCTCCTGCAGCCGGCGAGCCGTAAGCCCGATCCGCTCAGCCAGCTCACCGGTCGCGAGGCCGAGATCCTGCGGCTGGTGGCGGAGGGCCTCAGCAACAAGGAGGTCGCCGCCAGGCTTTCGCTGCAGGAGAAGACGGTCAAGCATCACATGACCAGGGTGCTGGCCAAGCTCAACGTGCGCAACCGCACGGAGGCGGCGCTGCTGATGCACGAGGCGAAGGAACGAGGGCTGTAGGGACGAAAGGGATTAGGGATTGGGCAGTAGGGAAGACTGCTACTGCCTACTGCCTACTGCCTACTGCCTACTGCCTACTGCCTACTGCCTCAAAAAATCACCCCCGCCCTCAGGACGGGGGTGCGTGAGGCACAGAGAGGGGGTAGCTCCCTGCCCTCACAAGGCCAAAAGGCGCGCCACATCCTCAGGCGTCGCCTCGCGCTCGATGATGGTGCGGCCAAAGGCATCCTCCATCTCGAAACGGCCGTTCTGGATTTCTTCCTTCATGCCGTCGAGATGGGTGACCTTGATCGTGCTGCCATCGATCTCGATTTTGTCTCCGGTCGCCGCGTTGACGTGGCTGTTGTGATTGGCGCTGTTGCCGCGGTTGGCGTTGTTGTTGCCTGAGTTGTTGCTACCGCTATTGTTGCTGTTGCCGCCGCCGGAGCTTGAATTGCCGCCGCTGTTGCCATTGCCGCCGTTCCCGTTCCCGCCATTGCCGTTGCCGCCATTGCCATTTCCGCCATCGGCGTAAGCCAAGGTAGGAACGATCCTGGCGGCGCCGTAAATCTTAACGTGGCAAGGCGCGATCGTCAGCGCCAGCGCCGTCGAGATCCCCAGAGCAAGCCGGCTCAGCCGGTTCAAGGACAGTTTGGGCATCCTTCTCTCCCTGCCGGCGTTCTGAGCGGTCTGGCTGACCGCGGCCGGCATGATTGAGAAGGCGAACATCGATGCATACGCACGCGCGCGAAAGCGGCCCACGACCCATGCCTTGCCGGTTCGGACCTTTTTTACGGCCAGTGCCGGACCTATGTCGCACTGTCGGCGCAACGCCGCCAGGCGCGCGCCCGCCAACCGCGAACCGAGGCCGGCTTACGGGGCATTAACCAAACCTCTTGGAAAGCGGAGCGTAATTCTCTAGAACTATAGCGCGAGAAAAACACAGGACCGCGCCAACGAAACGCGATGCGCCAAGGGTCGCCCAGCAGGAATGCGAGGCGGACCCAAAAAAAAATACCCCCGCCAGAGAGCGGGGGTAAGGTGAGCAACGAAAGTCCTGTCAACCGATGATCAAGAACCGAAGAGACGAAGCAAAAGGTGGCAACCTGATTTTGCAGCGCTGACCTTCGGTCCCGAAAAGATCACTCCAGATAGAACCTCGCTCTCACAAACCGTTCAAAAACTCTTCAACCGCGCCACATCGGCCGCGGTTGCCGCTCTTTCGACGATGGTGCGCCCAAGCGCGTCCTCCATCGTGAAGCGGCCGTTTTCGATTTCTTCCTTCATTCCGTTAGGGTGCGTGACCCTGATGTTCTTGCCGTCGATTTCGACCTTGTCGCCGGTTACGGCGTTGACATGATCGACAGAGACATCGTCGGCCTTGCCTTTGCTGTTGCCCTTGCCGTTGCCGCCGGCGTTGCTGTTGCCGCTGTTTCCGTTTCCGCTGCTATTGCCGCCGCTGTTTCCGTTCCCGCCGCCGCTATTGCCGCCGCCGTTTCCGTTCCCGCCGCCATTGCCGTTGCCGCCCTTGCCGGCATAGGCCTTGCTCGTGGCGACACCATCGACTGAGAGGTGAAAGGGTGCGAAAATCAGCGCAAGCGCGGCGAATACGCGCAAGACAAGCCAGCCCAGTTGGCCCATGCGCAGTACGCGCATCCCACTCTCCCCTTGCCGGTCAACCGGCGCGACAGCTAGCCGAAAACCCCAACGGCATTGTCGATGAGAAAGCATTCACAAATCGCGGGGCTTCGCGAAAGTGGCCCACGACCCTTGTCTTGCCTATTCAGACCTTTTGCTTGGCCGATATCAGACTTAGGTCTTAGTTCAACCTCAGGATGTGGTCCTGCGCAGTGTCCTGCAAGGCTGATTCAGGAAGCACCGGCGCCGCAATCCGGGCCGGCGACGCCGCCCCCACTGGAGCAGGCACCCGCACTGCCGGCAGGAACTGGCCAGAATTGCGGAAACGCTTCGCCCAGACGGCGCTGGGAGCCATGAAGGCAAGGCGGCGGCCGAGCATATTGCCTGGGGGCATGTTCCTGAACGAAGCACAGGTCAGGAATAGCATACATCGAAACAATGACTTAAGTGGCGTCTCTAATGCGATTTGAGACCCAAGTCATTTGACCGGCCGGGCCGACGAGCCGGACGGTTGACAGGCCCGATTCGTCTGGCAAACTCGCCCAGCATTTTCTGGAGGGTGGGATGACCAAGAAAACCTATGAAAAGCCCGAGCTTGTGAAGAAGGACAAGCTTTCGCGCGTGACCGCTGGCAATGGCGGTTCGGTGATCGCCAATGGCCCTGGGCCGTCCTGACGCAAGCCTTCAAGGGCAGAACTCAAATCTCTGGCCTGGCAGCGGCGTTGGCAATCGTGCCGTCATAGCCGTGCCGAAGGCTGCCGCAATGATGGCTGCAATGCCGGCGCATTGCAGTGCCGTCAGGCTCTCATGCAGGAACAGGAAGCCGATCAGCGCGCCCAGCGCCGGTTCCAGGCAGGTCAGCATGCCATAGACCCTGGCCGGCATCCTGGTCAGCGCCACCATCTCCAGCCAGAACGGCAGTGCGCTCGAGAGCAGTCCGACGAGCATGGCGCTGATCAGGATCGACGGCTGGGCGAGTACCGGCTCGACGCCGGCAAAGCCGAAGGGCAGCGCTACAAGCGCAGCGATCGCCATACCCCAGGCCGTGGTGCGGACGCCAAGCTCGGCACCGGCCTTCTGCGCAAAGACGATGTAGAGCTCCGATCTGCACCGATGTCATGGCGCAGAGAAGCGCCGCGACGGGCATGGCGCTGGCTTCTCGGCGAGGTTTGACGATCGGCGTCAACGTCGCTGTTCTCCCCTACCCTTGCGACTGCGTGCCTGGGATAGAGTCAACACGCCTGCCTGTCGTGGCCGCAAAGAGGATGGTTGATGGGCAACAGCGAGGTTGGCCGCCGGAGGCCAAAAGCCGAGACGCTGGCGGGACGGGCGCGCTCGGGTGTGGAGGATCGCCAACGCATCCTATTTCGCACCGACTCTCGTTGCATCGCACAAAGCTTGCACCAGCCATCCGTCTACCATGCGGCAGCCAGAACGGAGAAATGAAAAGTTTTTATCTATATACTGCCGAAATGCCCGCGAAAGTTGCGAAGCATCTTCTAAAATGCAACCCGATCAATACTTTCAGGCAGACAGCATTGTCCCTGGCATGATTGTGGTGTCTTACCAGCTCTCGGGCACGAGATTGCGGAGTATGGCATAATATTGGCAATTTCGTGCCATTTCTGCGCCCTGTCATCACAGATGTATTTCAACACGGTAAACATTTTGTGTTGCATTGCAGCATTCCATGCTACACTCGTTAGCAGTTGCGAATGTGCCGTGGAGGAGTTGAGCAGCTTGGGCCTTCTGCTGACCGGCGCCGATTTCAATCCAGCCTCAACGAATGATGACGCCGGCGGAAGCCACTGATGGCAAACGTGCGCGACATACAGCTCGATGCGCTGCGCGCCGTTGCGGTGACGATGGTGCTCTATGCCCACTTCCTGGCGCCCGGCGGGACTTCCTTTGTCGGCCATCTCGGCGTCAGGTTGTTCTTCGTGCTGTCCGGCTTCCTGATCACGCGGCTCCTGCTCGAGGCGCGCGACGCCGCCGCGTTCGAGGCGGGACCGGCGCTAAGGGCTTTCTACATCCGGCGCATGCTCAGGATATTCCCGCCCTATTTCGCCGTGCTCGGCCTCGTCTGGCTGGTTAACCCGGATCAATCGTCGAGGGGATCGCTGGTCTGGCATGCGCTTTACCTGTCGAATTTCTGGTACGCATTGCACAATGAATGGACCCCCTGGGTCCTCTCCCATCTCTGGAGCCTGAGCATAGAGGAACAGTTCTATCTAGCCTGGCCGCTGATCGTGCTTCTGGCGCCACGCCGACGCCTTGAGTCGATCTGCATCGGCGTCATTCTGTTGTCGCTGTCGTTTCGCTTCTACTGGCCGATCGCCGGCACCCCTGGCCCTGCACGCGACCTGCTTCCGCCCGCATCGATGGATGCGCTGGCATCGGGTGCGCTGCTTGCGGCTTGGCGATCCAGAACTGCCGGCTTGCCGCAGTGGTTGCGGCTTGGCTGGCCGGCGCTCGCGGCAGCGTTTTTCGTCTTGCAGTGGTTTGGTCCGACGCCCGAAAATCCCGTGCAGGAATGGGGCCGCTGGTTGCTCCTGGAAGTCCTGCCTCTCGCGCCGCTTGTCATGGTCGTTGCAAGCTGCTCGTCTGGCGTTGGCGGCTATCGCGGACGGCTTCTCGACCTTTGGCCCCTGCAGGCCCTTGGCCGTATCAGCTACGGTGTATACCTGTACCACAACATAGTCCTGGCGCTTGCCGTCATGTCCCAGCCCTGGATCCCCCTCAACGTCTCTGGACAGGGGCCGGGACGGTTTCTGATTGTGGGAACGGCCACTGTCATCGTGGCTTCAATTTCATGGCTGGTTCTCGAAAGGCCGCTCAACAGCTTCAAGCGCTACTTTCCCTATGTCGCCAAAACCCGTGCCAGTATTCAGCCACGCGTCGATACAAGCGATGCCGCATGGCTCGGGCGAACTGCAGGCGCATATCCTACTGGATCGCCCGATGGCCGCGCGCCGTCGCTCGACCTCCAGCGAAAGGATGCGCGCCAATGACTGCCGCGCCGCTCGTTTCCGTGCTTTTGCCGGTCTACAATGCCGGGCCCTACATCGCCGCCGCGATCGGCTCGATCCTGCGCCAGGACTACGATCGCCTGGAGGTGATCGCGATCGACGACGGCTCGAGCGACAACTCGCTGGAGATCCTCGAGCGCCACCGCAAGGCCGACAGCCGCGTCAGGCTCGTCTCGCGCGAAAACCGCGGCCTCGTCGCCACGCTGAATGAAGGGCTGCAGCTCGCCCGTGGCGAACTGGTCGCCCGCATGGACGCCGACGACTTCGCCTATCCCTGGCGCCTGTCGCGCCAGGTGGCGCTGTTCGCCGAGCGGCCGGAGCTCGGCTTCTGCGGCGCCGGCATAGACATGCTGCAGCACGGCCGCATCAAGAGCGGCGTGCCCGATCCGGTGTTCAAGATCGGCCGCATCCCGATCCTGTCGCAGTTCTTCACCATCTTCATGCACCCGACCGTGGTCTACAACCGCCAGGTCATCGGCGACGACAGCCTGCGCTACGATCCGCAATACAGGCATGCCGAGGATTTCGATCTCTTTCGACGGCTCGCCGCCCGCTACCCGGCGGCGATGATGCCGGAGAACCTGCTCGTCTACCGCATCCATCCGGGCAGCGTGACCAGCCGGCACAGCGAGGAGATGCGCCGGACGCATCTCAGTATCGTGGCCGAGAATCTCGAGCGCGAGGGCCTGGCGGAGGCGACGCAGGACCTGCGCGCCATCGGCGAGGATGTTTCCTTCGATACGGTCGCCCGCGCGGCCGAATTCATCGTCGCGCTGGAGGAGCGGATCGCCTCACTTCCCGACGAGACACGGCCGAGCTTCGCCGCCGGCGCGCTCAACCTGTTCTATTTCCTCTACCAGCTTGTCGGCGACGAGAAGACGCCGCCGCTGACGCGTGAGCTGCTGACGCGGACGGCGAAATGGGACGCCATCCGCCGCCGCGAGAAATACGCGCTCAGCCCCGGCAACTGGGCTCCCTGGCTCAGCCTCGCCTCGATCACCGCCGGCAAGAAGGCCGACTGGCTGGCCTATTATCTCAAGACCAAGCCGGAAGCCGAAGTGCTGAAGCCTTTTCGATTGGGGGTGGCATGATGGATAGGCCCGTTGTCCAGCCCGCCCGTCCGTCTTCACCCCGCAGGCAGCGACCGGAGGTCTCCTTCATCGTCTGCACGCGCGACCGCGCCGCGGTACTCGAAGCCTGCATCGCCTCCATTCAGACCGCCTGCCGGGCGCATCCGGCCTTCCCGGCCGAGTTGGTGGTGGTCGACAATGGCTCGCGCGACGGCACGACAGAGCGCCTGGCGTCGATCGCCGAAACCTCGCAGGTGCCGATCACCGCGCTTCTCGAGCCGCGGCCCGGACTGGCGGCGGCGCGCAATGCAGGGCTGGCGCGGGCCCGCGGCCGCGTGCTGGTCTTCGTCGACGACGACTGCAAGCTCGACCGGACCTATCTGCGCGACCTGCAGCGGCATTATGCAAGCGGCGAGAAATGGCTGATCCGCGGCGGCCGCGTCGAGCTCGGCGACGCGCGCGACCTGCCCTTCACCATCAAGCGTTGCGAACAGCGCCAACGGCTGACGCCGGCCGTGCATCCGGGCGGCTTCGTGCTCGGCTGCAACATGACCATGCACCGCGACGTCGCCGCGCGAATCGGCCCGTTCGACGAGCGCTTCGGGGCCGGCGGCGCGCTGCGCTCGGCCGAGGACACCGACTATCTGGTGCGGGCCATGCTCATCGGCATGCCGGTCGAATACGTGCCCGACATGACCATTTTCCACCATCACGGCCGGCGCGACCGCAAGGCGATCGACCGGCTGCACCGCGACTATCATTTCGGCAATGGTGCGCTCTGCCTGAAGCACATCCGGCGCGCGCCCTGGCTGCTGCGCCACTTCTACTGGGCGGCGCGCGCCGCACTGCGCGAGCTTGCCGGCGGGCCGAGGTTCGACCCCGAGCTCAGGCTGTCGCACTGGCCCGTTGTCGCCATGAACCTGGCGGGGGCGGCGAAATTCGCGCTGCTCGTCATCGCCAGGCGGCCACCGCCCGAACCGTTGCGCGCCGAAGCGGGTGAAGCCGAGGCCAGCGCAAGATGATCCGGCCGCTGCCTCCCGCCCTCTCCATGCTGCGCAGTGCGCTGGGCGGCAGGCTGATGCGCCTGCTGCCGGTCGTGGTGCTGCTCGGCCTTGGCGGCGCGGCGCTCGAGGGCCTAGGCATCGGCCTGATCATCCCGCTGCTCGGCATCATCATGGGCCATGGCGACGCTTCCGGCATGGGCGGTTTCTCGGCACTGCTGCAGAAGGTAGGTGCCGGGCTTGGCGAGCGCGAGCGGCTGGTCGCCATCTCGGCGGCGATCCTTGGCTCGATCCTGCTCAAGAACCTGCTCGGTTACGCCAACACGGTGCTGACCGCCCATATCTACGGCAAGGCGAGCTATTCGCTCCGCAGCGCGCTGTCGGAACGGCTGCTCAGGATCGGCTATCCCTTCTTCCTGAAGGAGAGCCCGGGCCGGCTGCTCAACATCATCTCCAACGAGTCCTGGCGCGCTTCCGACGCCATCCAGGCCCTGCTCGGCTCGGTCGTCAGTGCCTCGGCGGCGCTCATCCTGCTCACCTTCCTGCTGCTCCTGTCATGGCAGATGACGCTGCTGGTGACGCTCGGGCTGGCCCTCGTCCAGGTGGCGCACGCGGTGCTGTCGGCGCACCTCAAGGCGCCGAGCCGCAGCGTCGCGGCGCGCAACAGCGCGCTTGCCTCGCAGATGCTGCATCTCGTGCATGCCGGGCGCCTGATCCGCATCTTCGGCCAGGAGGAGCGCGAGAAGGCTGCCTTCGACAAAGCCTCCGACGGCGTGCGCCGCGCCTCCTTCGTGCTCTCGACCCGCCAGGGCGCGCTGCCGCCGCTGACCGAGGTGCTGCATGCGCTGCTGTTCCTGGCGACGGTGATCGGCGCTTATGTCGCCAATGTCAGCTTTCCGTTGACCGCCGCCTTCCTGATCCTGCTCTACCGGCTGCAGCCGCATATGCGAGCCTTGCAGATGTCATGGAGCCAGTTGCAGGGGCTTTCGGGCTCGCTGGAGGAAGTGACCTGGCTGCTCGATCCCGTCGGCAAACCCGCGCCGCCGCGGGGCAGCCTGCCGTTTCCAGGGGTTGGCGAGAGGATCGCCTTCGAAAGCGTGAGCTTCACCTATGCCAGCGAGGAGCAGCGGGCGGCGGTGCTGCACGCCGCGACATTCGAGATCAAAGCGGGACGCTCGACAGCGCTGATCGGCCGCTCCGGCGCCGGCAAAACGACGATCGTCAACCTTCTGTGCCGCTTCGTCGAGCCTGACGGCGGCGAGATCCTCGTCGACGGCACGCCGCTCAGCGAGATCGATCCCTCTGGCTGGCGTCGCCACATCGCGCTCGCCAGCCAGGAGCTGGAGCTGGTCGACGGCAGCATCCTCGACAACATCACCTATGGCCACGACACCGCCACGCCCGCGGACGCCGAGCGCGCGGCGCGGCTAGCCGAAGCGCATGAGTTCATCGAGCGGCTGCCGCAAGGCTACGCCACGGTGGCCGGCTATCGCGGCGTCAACCTCTCGGCCGGGCAGCGGCAGCGCATCGCGCTGGCGCGGGCGCTGGTGCGCGACCCCGACATACTGATCCTCGACGAGGCCACCAACGCGGTCGACGGGCTGTCGGAAGCGGCGATCGTGGAAACGCTGAAATCGCGCGCCGGCCGGCGTACGACGCTGGTCATCAGCCATCACCACTCAACGATCTCGTTCTGCGACGACGTGGTGATCCTCGAGCACGGCCGGGTGAAGAAGCAGGCGGCGTTCGCGACGCTGGCCGCGCGCAGCATGGACGAGCTTTACCAGCCGGAGTGAAGCGGCGCCGAAACTGCCGATCTCCCCCACGTGGGCGAGATCGGCAGCTTGGGGCTTTCGCCTTGCCAAGCCTACGACGCGTGCAGCCGGCGGCGCGCCCGCCGGCGGTGCGTGGGGTGCGCGGGATCGGCTACCACGCCGGCGATCTCGACGACATTGTCCTCGCGGGTCCTGGCGGCGGTGACCCGGTGCAGGCGCTCATAGGGCAGCAGTTCCTTGATGCGGGCGTTGAGTGTGGCGACCTCCGCGCGCAGGTCCTCGCATTCCTGCTTCTGGATATCGAGCTCGATCTGCTCGGAGGCCTGCTGCAGCGATAGTTGCGAGAGATTGGCGTTGACGGCCGAGAGGTTCATCTTGACGCTTTCGCTCTCGTTCCTCAGCACCGCCAGCTTCTCGTCGGCGATCTGCTTTTCGGCCAGTGCGTCGCTGGCCTGCGCCTTGAGTCTGGCGATCTCGGCGACGGCTTCGCCGTTCTCGTTCGCGGCATGCTCCAGCCGCGCCTGCAGGGCCTGGATCTCGGCACGCAGGCCGCGCATTTCCAGGAGGCTGCGGGCGACCTCGGCCTCGCGGTCGGCTTCCATCTGGCTGCTCGCCTCGGCCGATTCCTGGAGCTTCGCCTGCGCGTTCTCCAGCGCCTTCTGCAGCCGCGCCTCTTCCTTCTCGCTCCTGCCCAGCGCCGCCGCCAGGTCGGTGATGCGCGCCATGTCGGTGGCATGCATGGCCGCGACCTCGTCCAGCTTGTGGCGCGCCTCGGCCTCGCGCTTCTGCGACTGGTCGAGGTCGATCGCCAGGCTGACCTGCTTTTCCCTCAGCATCTTGCTTTCGCTGGCGCTCCGGTTGGCTTCGACGGCCTTGGCCGAAAGCTGCTTGGCCATGTCGCCGAACTCGGCCTCGCGCCTGGCGCCGGCATTGGCCGCCTCGACCAGTTCGAGCCTTGCCGCGGCGAGCGCGGCGCGCAGCGCCTCCCGCTCCTGCACCAGGCCGGCCTCGCGCTGCTGCAGCGCCTCAAAGGCGCCGTCGCGCTCGCGCTGCCTGCGCGCCGCCTCGGAGAGCTGATCCGACAGCGCCCGCTGCTCGCCGGCAAGCCCGACGTTGGTGAGCTCCATCTCGTTGGCGCGCAGGATGTCGCCGTGCAGTATGCCGAGGAATTCGCGCGTCAGATGGTGCGAGGTGGCGACCTCTGAGAGCTTGCCGGAGATCTCCTCCAGATGCCCCTGCGCGTCGCGGAACAGGCCGTCCAAGGCGCCCAGCGCGGCAAGCCGGGTCTGCGTGTGCGGGGTCAACCGCGGCGGGCGTTCGGGACCGTCAGCATCGGCCTCGGGCCGTGGCCCGTCATCTTGCGCCGGGGCATCCTCGTCGCCGGCATCGGCGTCTTGCAACAACTGTTCTTCGTCGAGGCAGGCATCAAATGCTTCCGCCAGATCCGTCTGGAGCTCCTCGAACGCCTTGTCCACCTCGTCGGCACGCTTGATCAGTTTCTTGAAGTTCATAACAGAACACCTTCTACGCACACACGATCCAGATACTTAACGAATTGCTAATATTCGCTTTTACACCCGCGACTACCGCAAGGGAAGTCCTCCGATGGGACTAGCGTGCATAGGGAATACACCGCCCCAGGTGGTGCTGCTGAAGAGCGCGCGGACGTTTGGGAGCTTCGGGTGCGAAGATTGGGAGGCTGGTGCAACAGCGCAGGACAAGTATCGCCGCGTTCCGTCGCGCCCCCCTCTGGCCTGCCGGCCATCTCCCCCTCAAGGGGGGAGATTAGCGGCTTCGGCGCTGGCTCTCATCCTGCGGCTTTGGAGATTGGCGAAACCGCCAGTGACGATCAATCTCCCCCCAAGAGGGGGAGATGTCCGGCAGGACAGAGGGGGCGCTGTCCCGCCGGCTGTCAAAAGTTACTGCTGATCCCTACCCCGCCAGCGCCAGCGGCGTGGCGCTCTTGTTGGGGATCTGGATGTCGATTTCGAGCGTCGACATGGTCTTGCCGCGCTCCATCGAGACCTGCAGGTAGTCCTGGTCGATCTGCACGTGCCTGGCAATGACCGCCATGATCTCCTCGCGCAGGACGGAGACGAGATCGGGCTGGCCGCGGCTCTGGCGCTCATAGGCGAGCAGCAGCTGCAGCCGCTCGCGCGCTACCGGCGCGCTGTTGCGCCGCTTGAAGAGGTCGAAAATGTTCATGCCGCCCTCCTTCCGAGCAGACGGTCGAGAAAGCCCTTGCGCTCGAAGGGCACCACCACCGGCAGGTCCTCGCCTTCGAGCCGCCTTGCCGCGTCGAGATAGGCCTTGGCGGCGCTGTTCAGCGGATCGGTGAGCGTCACCGGCGAGCCGAGGTTCGAGGCCCTCAGGACATCCTGGCTCTCGGGGATGATGCCCAGGAGCGGCGTCGAGAGTATCTCCAGCACGTCGTTGATCGAGAGCATTTCGCCGCGCGCGGCGCGCGCCGCGTCATAGCGCGTCACCAGCACGTGCTTCGCGATCTGCTCGCCCTGCTCGGCCTTCATGGTGCGGGCGTCGAGCAGGCCGATGATGCGGTCGGAATCGCGCACCGAGCTGACTTCCGGGTTGGTGACGATGACCGCCTCGTCGGCGAAGCGCATGGCGAGCTGGGCGCCGCGCTCGATGCCGGCCGGGCTGTCGCAGAAGACATAGTCGAAGACGGAGCGCAGCCGCTCGATCACCTCGCCGACGCCCTCCTCGGTCAGCGCATCCTTGTCGCGCGTCTGCGAGGCCGGAAGCAGGAACAGCGTCTCCACCCGCTTGTCGCGGATCAGCGCCTGCGAAAGCTTGGCCGTGCCCTGGATGACGTTGACGAGGTCGAACACGACGCGCCGCTCGGCGCCCATGATCAGGTCGAGGTTGCGTAAGCCGACGTCGAAGTCGACCAGCGCCACCTTCTTGCCGGATTTGGCGACCGCCGCCCCTAACGCCGCCGTCGACGTCGTCTTGCCGACGCCCCCCTTGCCCGAGGTGACCACGACTACCTTGCCCATGAAATGCCTCCGTTTGGCGATTGTTATTTCGGCCGTGCCAGGCACGGTGTTGAAGGACCATCGCACGCGAAACCGGTCCCAGGCTTACGATTGCGCCGCCCCAAATCGGCCGGGGTCAGCCGAGCGGCACCACACACAGCACGTCGTTTTCCAGGAAGGCCTGCACCGCCTTGCCGCGCGAGACCTTCTCCATCTCCTCGGCGGTGGTGTACCAGCCGTCGACCGAGATCAGCTCGGCCTCGTTCTTGCGGCAGAAGACGCGGGCCGAGATGTTGCCGAGCGCGCCGGCCGAAGCGCGGCCGCGCAGCGTGCCGTAGACATGGATGGAGCCGGCGGCGACGATCTCCGAGCCGGACGCGACCGAGCCGAGCACGATGACATCGCCATGCGCATGGAAGATCGACTGGCCGGAGCGGATCGGCGTGCGCACCATCAGCGTGTCGCCGCCCGGCGGCGTCGCCTTCGTCTGGCCGCCTGCCTTGCCGTCCCCGGCCTTCACCTCTTCAGCCTTGCCCTCTTCCGCCATCTTGCGGCCGGGATGCAGCAGCAGGCCATCGCTGGTCGCCTCCTTGGCGCCGATCAGTTTCGGCGGCAGATGCGCGCCAAGCTCGGCGCCGCCATCCATCTCGATGGCATAGACGCGGATGTCGCGCTGGCCCAGCACGCCAACCAGCGAATCGATGGCCGCGACATCGGGCTTCAGCGTGTTGAGATCGAGCACCACCGGCCGCCCGGCAAAATAGCCCGGCGAGTTGCCGATCCAGCGATCAAGGCTCTCCAGCCAGACATCCAGAGGCGCTTCGGGGGTGAGCGTGAAAGCGACGAATGAGCGGGCACGAAAACGGATGGATTTGGTCTCGACAGGGGCTGCGAAGGTCACGGGAAGCGATTCCTTACTGATAGGTAAACGCTAGGGGCCGAATGGTTAACGAATGGTTAATTTTGGGGGTTGGGAGCGTTAAGAGCTGACTTGGCCAACTGTTGTGGCGAGGTGGTCACAGGGACCGGATCCATCCTGAGGGGGCGGTTAGATGGCAACCGAGGACCCGACCAACGGCTGCAGCATGTGAAGTTCCTAATATACGCAGGTATGCCGCACCGGGCACGATCTGGCGCGGCTGATTTCCACTCTTTCCGGAAGGAGACGGGGCATGCGCATCAATCAGGCAGGCAGCAGGCGGTCAGGCAGCAAGTGGGCAGGCAGGGCAAGCGCGACATTTGGCGCGCTGTTGCTGGCATCCCTTGCAGGATGCATGACGTACCGGGCGAGCGGCAGAGACACATTCCAGACCAGCGGCATAGAAGAATGGTTGACCGCGACCGATGCCGATGCGGTGGTCAATCAGATGGCAGCGAAGGGACTGATGCCGGCATCCATCGACTGCCGCTTCGACCGTGCCGTTCCGGGTCAGGTGGCTTACGTCTCGAAGTTCACCTGGCAGCGGGCTCCGGCAAACACACGTTATCATTGGGAAGTCGGCGATCCGACCTACCTCGCCAGCAAGGAACTCAAATCCAACCGTGTTGGCCTTCACCGCATCGCCGCGAAAATCGTCCGCGATCCCGCCACCGGCCGAAAGGTTGGATGCTCGATCTGGACGAATTAGTCCCAACGAATGGGGCTACAAGGCGCCAAGCCGGCGCGAGGCGCCGGCTTGGGTTGCCTCAGGCAATCAGGCAGCCTTGCGTTCCTTCAGGGCCTTCTCAAAGGCATCCTTGATCGGCTTGGACAGGTCCTCGGTTGCTCTCAACATCAATGCCTGGAGGGCCTTGGCCTGCTCGGCGGACTTTTCGATCTGCTTGTTCAGGAAGGCGGTCTGCAGCTCGAGGAACTCGGACGGCGACTTCACGGCCATCAGTGCTTCGAGGTGCGTGAAGGAGGCTTCGGCATTGGTGCGCAGAGCGGCAATCATCTGCAGGGACACCTCGTTGCCGGTGGTCTTGGCCATTTCGAGGCTCGACTCAAAGGCCTTTTGAGTCGTCTCGGCGCCCGAACTCAATTTGGAAAATACTTCCTTCGACTGTTCAACGCCCTGCTCGGCGACAGCGCGGACCTGCTCGACAGCCTTGGACGGGTCGAAGGCAGGGGTTTCGACGTTTTCGATGGTTTCGGTCTTGGCGGGGAGCTTGGACATTCTTTCCATCCTTTTTCCGGGGGCGGCCTCAAAACAAAGCCGTCCCTTCGTACGAAACCGTCGCAACGGATTTATGAAGCCCGGACGAGTTTGCCCGAGCGGGGTGCGCGCCCGCGCGGCGTGCTTTTTCATTTCTTGCCAACGCCAACCAAGAACGCGGACAGGCCAAGAACCTAGAGGCTTTCGCCATAGCCGAGCGTATAGGCGACGGCTTTTGATCGGGCTCATCCGATTGGAGGACAGGAGGAGCCGCAACACAGCCATTTTATCAACTTAGTGGTGAAGGCATGACCGGCCTACAATCTTTCCAGCCGGCAAACCTACCCCGTTTGCAGGTCAGACCCCGGCGGTCGAACCCCGAGCCCATGCGCCTTCCGGCCGCTGGGCTTTTCGGCCGCCGGGGCCTTCAGCCTCGCCAGCGCGTTTCCTGATCATCTGTCCCTCCTCAAAAGGGAGAGGCCCCTACGCGATCACGCCATACGCCCCGAATAGAACTCTGCTAGTTTGTTCGCGCGGCGGACCCCGGTTCGCCTGGCCGGCGCCATATACCCCAACGCCCCCCGCCCAATGTGGCGTCGGCCAACTTCCATCCGTTGCGCCCCCTAGCGTCCCGGAACGGTATGTGTAAGACGGTTTTGGTCGCCCTCGACCGCACCCATCCCCTCACGCCGCGATCTGCGCCTCGCGCGCGGCCGCAATCATCACACTCGCCAGCAACCCATAAGCGGCCTCCCAGGCCTCGCGGACCGGCCGGGTGAAGGCCTCGCCCAGGCCGGCGGCAAGGGTCTCGATCAGCGCCTGGCCGACGATCGGGTAATGATGCTCCTCGACGCCGTAGCCGACGTGGCGCCTGGCGAGGTCGCGCACGGTGGGCAGGATGGTCTCGGCGCGGTCCAGCCCATGCACGACGAAGCCGAGGGCCGCCATCAGCTTGGCGCCCTGCTTGGTCATGTCCCTTTCCGGAAACAGCGCCCGAAGATCGCCGTCGATGGCGAACAGGCGTTCATAGAATATGGCGGCGGCGGCCACGCGGATCGGGACGACCTCGCGAAAGCTGTCCTGGACAAGTCTGATCTGGTCGGGTGTCATGCGCGCGCTCCAATGGTTGGTAAGCGGCGACTGTCCTACCAGGGCGTTTCGCACTCATGTCGCCGCTCGCGCGGCGTGTTTCAGCGATGTCTCGTCGCGGTATCAGGTTGGGGCCAATCCCCTCGCCGGTGCCATCAGCGCCCATCAATGGCGCTTGAAGTACTGCACCTCGCGCTCGTGCTTCTCGGCGGCCTCGCGGGTGTCGAAGGTGCCGAGGTTGCGGCGCTTGCCGGTCTTTTCGTCCTTCTTGCGCGAATAGAGCCGGAATTTTCCGGATTTGAGTTTTCGGATCATCTGTCTCTGACGCCTCGAAACCGATTCAACCGACTGGCCTAACGCCCTGTTTTGATAACCCTGCGGCTAGTGGCGCGGATGCGATCTGGACTCGAAAGGGTTCTCCGAGAGCCGGGCCGTGCGCTGATCATCCTGCCGCGACGACCGCTTCTTCGGCCTGGGCTCGGCCTTGACGATCGGCGTCTTCGCAATCAGGTAATCGGCCCGATTTGTCCGGTAGTCTTCCTTTTGGATTTTTTGCACAGCCATCATGATCTCCTGACAGAGTTCAACGCGCATCGGCGCCACCCGTTCCAGCATTGCCGCCAGCGCGGACTGGCCGTCCGGGTTCAATGCAAGCCCGCAAGCTAAAGCCGCCGTCTTGCCTTGAGGCTGCGGGCGGCCGACTCGATCGCGGCGCGGTCGTTGCCCAGCCTGTCGATCAGTTCCTGCGCCTCGTCGCCCGAAATACCGGCGCGCATGGCCAGTTCCTCGACCGTCAGGATGTCGGTGCTCGCGATCTCGCGGGTTTTGGGCAGCGCGTCGCCCGCCGTCAGCGGCAAGGCGGCCTCGCGGTCGATTTCCGCCTCGGCCTGGTCCCAGTGGCGCTGGTGATTGCCGAACAGGCGGCCCTCGCGTTCCCAGATCTCGTAGGCACGCTGCCTGATCTTTGCCAGCCGATCGTCATCGCCCATTGTCCGTTCCTCCATTTCAGCTGTTTCTGAAACGCCGGGCGCGGCCGAACGATCCAAGAAATCTGCGCGATCGACCGGCAAGGTCCGGAACGGATTACTGCGCAACCAGCCCCGGCACCTCATAGGTCCAGACCCGGAACGCCTTGAGGACATGCGGGCCGAAGGAGTTGATGAGGGGAATATCGGCCGCGTCGCGGCCGCGCGCGACGACGACCCTGCCGATCCTGGGCGTGTTGTTGCGCGGGTCGAAAGTATGCCAAGCGCCTTCCAGGAACACCTCGATCCAGGCGCTGAAGTCCATCGGGTCGACGACCGGGACGCCGATGTCGCCAAGATGTCCGTTGACGTAGCGGGCGGGGATGTTGAGGCAGCGGCAGAGCGTCAGCGCGAGATGGGCGAAGTCGCGGCAGACGCCGATGCCCTCCTGGTAGGCCTCGAAAGCGGTTCGCGTCGATCTCGCCTGCATGTAGTCGAACCGGATGTGGCCATGGACGAAGTCGCAGATCGCCTGCACGCGGCCCCAACCCGGCGCGACGGCGCCGAACATGTCCCACGCCGTCTGGCTGAGGCGGTCCGTCTCGCAATAGCGGCTGCCCATGAGGTAGACCAGGCAGGCGTCCGGCAATTCCTTGACCGCGACTTCGCGGGCGGAAGGCGACTGCCTGTCGGTCCTGCCGTCGTCCTCGATGGTCGCGTCGCCCCACATCGTCAGGTCGCCAGCGGGCGCGATCAGCCGCCGGCAGCGGTTGCCGAAGAGATCGCGGTAGGTCGATGTCGGAACGGCGGGCGTGGTGAACAGGGTTTCGGGCACCCTGATATCGGCCGCGCGGTCCTCGTGGACCGAAAGCAGGCAGACCAGGGCCGTCGGCTGCTGGCAGGTCAGTGTGATCTCATAACCGTAGCGGATCAGCATCCGGTTACCGGAAATCGGCAGCGGTTAGAGTGTAGGAGTCGCCGCGCTTGCGGGCATAGGCTTTGCTGGCAACGTCCAGGATTGAGGCCCGCAAGGCGTCGAAGGCCGAAAGATAGGCCGTCTCGGCAGTTCCCTTGCCGCCCAGGGCGACGCCGGATCGCGCCAGCGCCTCGGCCTCGACGAAGAAGCGGACCTTCGACATGCCGTCGTGACCGATGAAGCAGACGGCGTTGCGCGTTTCATCGAAGCTGCGGCTGGGGTTTGGAAAGGCGAGCGTCATGACTGGCCTGCTTGTGTCTGGCTAGCGCCAGGAGCCAAAGACCGCGCCGCGGCCCGCTCCCTTCTGCGCTCGCTGTTTCGACGATTGAGGGACAACATGCCGTGCGTCGCGTCCGAACGGTTCAGGCCGATCATGAACGCGCCGTCCACATGTGCCGGAATGCCGGTGAAGACGTGATAGACGGTCCAGGAACGATCGGCTTCGACGCGGCGGCCATACTGATGATCCCGGAAGTCGCGGGCCAGCGCGCCACCCTCGTTCTCCCAGACCCGAAGTGCCTCGGCATTGCGTGCGCTATCGGTTCTGTTCTTGTTGCCGTTCATGATGTCGACCTTTCGTCCTTGTCCGCCTGCGCGGCGATGACGCCGGAGTAGATCATTGCGCCGTCGGCGTCGGCGATGGCGACGGCATCCGGCCATTGCGGCATGTTCAGCGTCCGTGCCAGAATCCGCGCGATCTCGATCGCGTCGTCGAGGCCTGCCGCCAGCGCCGACTCGCGGCCGATGAGGGCGTGCGCGTCGTCGGCGGCGCGGGTGCGGTAGAATTCGATCACGATCTTCATCGTCGTCGGCGCCCCGCTCTCCCGTCAGCCCTTGCCCTTGCCGCGGGCGACGACACTGGCAGCGCCCTTGACCTGGCTGCCGAACAGGCTCTCAGGCATGACCGGCACCTTTTCCTGTTTCGGCTTCCTGATCTCGCGGTTCGATCGCTTCTGTCCCTTGGCCATGTCCAAACGTCCTTTCGATGAGCGTTATGCCGTCGCCCGGCAATGTTCCGGCCGGTTCGAGGCTGTCCTCGGTCGCCACCCGTTCATGCGGTTCGCCTTCGCTGCGAATGCGGTATTGCGGCGAGTTTCCCTTCGGCGGGAGCACGCGGGTGACGCGGTAGATCTCCCCGACCCTTGGACCCGCGCCAAGGCCGCCCTTCAGCCGCACGGCCTGCCCGACGTCGAAAAGATGCGCCGCGGCTCCGTGCTGGATCGGGCGTGCATTGCGTTGCATGAGGGTTGTCATGATTGTCTCCGGTCCTCGACGAGCGCCGCCTCGAGCGAGGCTGCTTCGATCGGCACCATTTGCTGCGTCGACCCCTTCGTGGAGATCGCCGGCAGGTGAATGAAAGTGGCCACGCGGCGCCATGCGGTGCGGGAGGGCCCTTCGAGGGACTCCTCGTCGAGATCGACGCGGTATTCTCCGGGTGGCTGCGGCGCATCGAAGCCCGGCAGCACAAACGCCGAGTTGAAGCGAACGACTGATGGCGTGGTGCGAGTGGTCATTTGCGGCTTTCCGCGGAAACGCGCGCATGCGCCTTCCGCTTCAATTCCAGCCGAACCGCCGAAACGACGTCCGGTGCTGCCAGTACATCCGTGGTCAACGCCGGCATCATTTCAGGGTTCGAACGAAACGAAATGCCGCGCCGGAGCGGCGCGATGCATTCGCTATCGAAAATTCGGAGGCGGATGGCGAGGCTTCGCTATACGAAAGGCCACCTCGACCAAATCAACGAATTTAATATATGCGCCCCAATTGCGCCGCGAACAAGGAGGCGGCGGCATTTTATTTTTATTGGTTAAATAAAATATCTGAATTTCATGCCCGAAAAACAGGCAGAAATTCGCCTTATCCGCTCTAATATTTTCGAGCTTAGAAATATTTCGGCCAGATATTTTTGCAAACCCGACAATTAATTTCTGCGCTCCTATCTATCCCATGCCAAGGCGTCTATAAGAAAGGTTTGGACGCCAGGAAGAAGCTGCCATGCAGGCGCAACCGAGAAGGAGGCGAACATGGCAAACCGCTACGCGCTTCGGATGGAAGGTCGGAACAGCTGGACAGTTTTCGACATCTTCACGGGCCAGCCCGCCGAATTTGAGCAGAAGCTCATGGTCGGCATCAGGACGCACCGTGCTGAAAAGACGGTGGTCAAACTGAACGCGCAGGATGCCAAGAGGCGGGAAGAGGCCGACAGGAGACCCTGATCGGTGCCGCCGCCAAACGTCCGCGGGAAATGACCGCCAGCGTCTCATCCGGGCATACAGTCCTGCGCTCGCCGGTCATAGCATGGGCACCGGCGCTCAAGAGCGTCCATCGTGCCCTTTGATGGGAGTTGCATCATGGAAAGCGATCTTCCGGCCGATGCCATTTCGACCTTCGACTGCAACATACTGCGCGACGCCTTCAGGACATCGGTCATTGAAGGTCAGATCCCCGAAGACCAGTGGGACGCATGCGCCGCGCAGCTAATTCGAAATTATACCGGCAACTTCGATTGCGATTCAGCGCTGTTGGCCTGGGTCATGCAGAAATGACTTTGTCGAGGCGGTTGCGGTAGCTGCTAGCCACTCCCCTGCCAGCTTTTCACCTGAAAGGACTACGGATTGAGAAACATGAAAACCCCGGACGCGCCCCCGATCGCGATCATACCGATCGTCAAGTCAAACGTCTTGTCCGCGCGGCTCACGATCAGGAAGGACGAAGCAGCAAGGCGCAAGGTCGCCGACACCGACGGAACGGTGCGGCGGGAACGTGAACTGGCGGAACGCAACCGTCTGATTTGACGCGCCAATCTCCGGCGCGTGCCGCGAGCGCCTCGGCCGCCACCAACGACAATCCAATCTTCGGCGACGCCCCCGCCCCGGGGAGTGACTCCAAGGCTGCGCTGCCATTATAGGTTGGAGTCCCAACCTTGAATGGAGTCCACCAGCGTGAGCGACAACGCCCTCATCGCCGAATTGCGCGCCGCCTGCCCCAACGCCGTGGTGTGGGACGAGGCCGAGCTCGCCAGCCGCGATCCGGGCTTCGACCAGCGCAATTTCGGCGCATCGGCGCTGGTGCGGCCAGCCGACACGGAGGGCGTGGCGGCGCTGGTGAAGTTCTGTGCGGCGCGGGGTTTGAGCCTCGTCGCTCAGGGCGGGCGCACCGGGCTGACAGGGGCCGCCGCGACCGTGGCCGGCCAGGTCATCTGCGACCTCGGTGCCCTGAACAGAGTGGAAGAGATCGACCCGTTCGCCCGCGTCGCGATCGTCGGGGCCGGCACGCCGCTCTCGATGCTGCAGGAGGCGGCGGCCGTGCACGGGCTCGACCCGAGCATCGACCTTGCCGCGCGCGGCTCGTGCACCATCGGCGGCATGGTTTCCACCAATGCCGGCGGCATCCAGGCTTTCCGCAACGGCACGATGCGCCACCGTGTGCTCGGCCTCGAAGCGGTGCTGCCCGACGGCAGCGTCTTTTCCGACCTAACCCGTGTGCTCAAGACCAGCGCCGGCTACGATCTAAAACATCTGTTCATCGGCGCCGAGGGCACGCTCGGCATCGTCACCCGCGTCGCCTTGCGGCTCGATCCAGTGGCGGGGGCGAGCGCCACAGCACTGGTCGGCGTGCCGGATGCGGCAAGCGCGCAGCGCATCGTGCGGCATTTCCTCGGCGCCACCGCGACCCGGCTCAACGCCGCCGAGATCCTGTGGCAGCGCTTCGCTGCCGCCATGAACCGGATGCTCGGCTTCGCGCCCGGCCAGCTGCCGCTCGATGCCCCTTGCCTGCTCGTGCTCGAGCTTGGCGCCGACAGCGTCGAGGCCGCATCGGACGCGCTGGAGGACGGGCTGGCGGCGATCTGGGAGGAAGCCGGCATCATCGACGGGCTGGTCGCCACCTCGGTCGCGCAGGCCGAGGCGATCTGGCGGCTGCGCGAGGAGACCGAGATGATCGAGCGAATGCACCATCTGCCGCCTTCCTTCGACGTCTCGGTGCCGGCGGGCGGGCTCGATGCCTATGTCCAGCGCATCGAGGCCGAGCTGAAGCGCATCGACGCTTCCTACGCGCCTTACGTGTTCGGCCATCTCGCCGACGGCAACCTGCACATCTCGATCAACACCGACGGCCCGGTCCCGCACGCGCTGCACGAGGCGATCGAGGACGTGCTCTATGAAGGCCTGCAGGCAAGCGGCGGCTCGTTCTCGGCCGAGCACGGCGTCGGCCTCGACAAGCGCGACGCCTACGAGCGCCACGCCGACCCGGTCAAGCAGGCGCTGGCAAGGGCGATCAAGGGGCTGATCGATCCGGGCAATGTGATGAATCCTGGGAAGATTATTTCCGGGGAGTGAGGCTCGCAGGATCCAGGTTCCTCGCCCCCACAAAGTGGGGGAGAGGTGGCTCGGCGAAGCCGAGACGGAGCGGGGATTGTGGCGCGGGCCTGCGCCAGGTGTGCTCCTGGGAGAAGGGTCTGCGCTCTACGAGACCCCTCTCCGGCCGCTTCACGGCCACCTCTCCCCCGTTTCACGGGGGCGAGGAAGCCAGGCTGATCAGCCGCTTCGCGGCCGCCGCCGCGGCGGTGCAGTAGTTGCGGTCGCCGTGGACGAGGATCATCACCATGGCGCCCTCGACCAGCAGGAACAGCTCGCGCGCCCGCTCGGCCGGCGACGGCACTTGCGCCTCGGCCAGCAGGGTCGCCAGATGCCGTTCCATCAGCGCCTTGTGCTCGCGCGCCATCGAGCGGGCGGGATGGCCGGAGAGGTCTGCGAGCTCGATCGCCAACCGGGTGAAGCCCGATCCCGCCCAGCGCGGTTTTGCCGACCATCTGGCCAGCCCAGCGAACAGCTTGTCGATCAGCTGCTCGGCGCCGCCCGAGAGGTCGATGCCGTAGGTCTGGAACTCGGCGAAGGCGCGCTCGTGCTGCGAGGCGAGCACCGCCGTCAGCAGCGCGTCCTTGCTGTCGAAATGGTAGTAGAGCGTCTTCTTGGTGACGCCGGCGGCGGTCGCGATCTCATCCATGCCGACGCGGAAGAAGCCGCGGCGGCGAAACAGCTTGTAGGCCGCCTGCAATATCACTGGCCTGGTCTGGTCGGACGATCGGGGCACGGGTTTGTCGCCGCTCGATTGTATACTCGCTAGTGAGTTTACATCGACCATGGCGCGGCATTCAATGATCAGCAACGGCTAATGTTGGATGGGAGGCGACGATGGAAAGAGTAGTCCCCACGGCACTCGATGTTCCCACCGGGATCGTGGTGTTGCCCGACAAGGTCGGCGCATCATCGGTGGCGCCCCGGCTGCTGACCGGCATGACCTGCATCGAGGATCTCAGGCAGGCCGCCCGCCGCCGCGTGCCAAAGGCCTTCTTCGACTATGTCGAGGCCGGCGCCTATTCCGAGCAGACCTTGCGCGCCAATCGCGCCGATCTCGAGCGCCTCAGCTTCCGCCAGCGCGTGCTGGTCGACGTCGCGCAACGCGATACGGCGACCATCATCCTCGGCGAGAAGGCCGCGCTGCCGATCGCGCTGGCGCCGATCGGCATTGGCGGCATGCAGTGGGCCGATGGCGAGATCCTCGCCTGTCGCGCCGCGCAGGCCGCCGGCGTGCCCTATACGCTGGGCACGATGTCGATCTGCTCGATCGAGGACGTCGCCGAGGCGGTCGAAAAACCGTTCTGGTTCCAGCTCTATGTGATGAAGGACCGCGGCTTCGTGCGCTCGCTGGTCGAGCGCGCCATTGCCGCCCGCTGCAGCGCGCTGGTGCTCACCGTCGACCTGCAGGTGCTGGGCCAGCGCCATATCGACGTCAAGAACGGGCTCGCGGTGCCGCCGGCGCTGAAATTGAGAAATATCCTCGACATGGCGTCAAGGCCGGGCTGGGCCTGGCGCATGCTCAGCGCCAAACGCTGGACCTTCGGCAACCTCGCCGGCCACGTGAAGGGCGAGCAAGGCGTGAAGGAGCTGGCGGACTGGGTGTCGCACCAGTTCGACGCGACGCTCAACTGGAGCGATGTCGAGTGGATCCGGAGCATCTGGCCGGGCAAGCTCATCATCAAGGGCATTCTCGACACGGACGACGCGCGGATGGCCAGCAAAGCCGGCGCCAGCGCCATCGTGGTGTCCAACCATGGCGGAAGGCAGCTCGACGGCGCGCCGTCGACGATCTCCAAACTGCCGCGGATCGTCGAGGCGGTCGGCGCCGAAACTGAGGTGCTGTTCGATGGCGGCGTGCGCTCCGGCCAGGATGTGATGCGCGCGCTGGCGCTGGGCGCCCGTGGCTGCCTGGTCGGGCGGGCCTATATCTACGGGCTCGGCGCCGGCGGCGAAGCGGGCGTCGCAACAGCCATCGAGATCCTGCGCAAGGAGCTGTCCGTCACCATGGCGCTGACCGGCACCAGAAGCGTCGAGGAAATCGACCGGCGGGTGTTGGATTAGGGGGGGCCAAGGCTGGCCGGCCGGAAAACGCCCCCTACTCGCACTGCCGGCGCGGGCCGCCGTCATAGGGCTGGTAGCTGTTGTCTTCCGGCCGGTAGGAGCGATAGCGGCTGAAGCAAGAGGCGACATGGCCGGCGGAAGGCCCACTCGATGCGCCCTCGGCCGAGACGTCCTCGCCCGACCAGCCCTGATACGTCGTGGCGTAGCCATCCATCGCGGCGGCGTCCATCGAGGTGTCCCGCACCTTGACGTAGCCCTGTTCGGTGGCGCCGGCGTCGATGTAGGGCGAGATGCATGGGCGCTGCTCGCCGCTGTAGGACCTGTAGCTGTTGTCGTCCGGGCGATAAGAGCGGTAGCGGCTCGCGCACCATTCGACATGGGCGGCCGGCAGTTCCGCGGCCTGCGCGCTATCCTCGCCGGCGGCCAACACCTCGGCCTGCCCATCGCCCGCCGACGGCTCGATCGAGGCGGTCACCTCGGGCCCGATCTCCGGCTTCGCGGCATTGCTGGGCTTGGGGTCCATCGGAACCGGACGGGAGGGAAGTCGCTCCAAGGCCTGGCTGGCCGCGCCCACGGGCCCGGCATTCCTGGTCCAGAGCTCGGCCACGCCAGCGCTCGGGGCGACCATGCCCGCCGGCTTGGCGGCCAGAAGCCAGGTGGCGAAGGCCAAGCCGCTGGCGAAAACCGCAAGGGTCAGCACGAAGCCACCCAGAATTGCCAACAAAGCTCTCACGCCACGCCTCCTTCAGCCCCCGCTCATAGAATGCGGGGCGGTGAGGCTGGTTCCAACCGAGGGAGTGCAAGGGGCGAGGAACCCAAGCGTCAACGGGCGCCCACCACCTCCTTATACGCCCTCACCTCACCGTCCTGCCCGCGGATGCGCCAGGTCTCGCCATCCCGCCCCTCGATCGCGCACGACGCCAGCGGCACCTTGCCGCCGCCTTCGGGCAGGTCGATGACATAGGTGGGATTGCAGATGCCCGACAGCCGCTGGCGCAGCGCGCTCACCAGCGCCTGGCCCTCGGCGATGGTCGTGCGGCGATGCGCCATGCCGCGCGCGAGGTCGCCGTGGTGGAGGTAGTAGGGTTTGACGCCCAGCCGGTACATCAGCTCGCGGCAGAGCTCCTCCAGCGCCTCGACCGTATCGTTGACGCCCTTCAAGAGAACGCTCTGGTTGAGCAGCACGAAGCCCGCCTGCCTCAAGGTGCGGCAGGCACCTTCGGTAGCGTCGGTGATCTCCCGCGCGTGGTTGAAGTGGGTGACGACGGTGACCATCAGCCGGCCTTGGAGAGCCTTAACCAGTCCGGCGGTGACGCGCGAGGGCAGCGCTACGGGAACGCGGGTGTGGATGCGCAACAGCCGCACATGCGGGATCGCCTCGACGCCGGCGCGGATTTCGCCGAGCGCCTTGTCGGGCAGCGAGAGCGGGTCGCCACCGGTCAGGATCACCTCACGGATTTCGCGATGGCCGGCGATGTAGGCCAAGGCAGGCTCAAGCGCCTCGCGCGTATAGCCGCGGCCGATCGAGGTCAGCGACTCCTTGCGGAAGCAGAAACGGCAATAGACCGCGCATTGATAGGTCGGGAACAAAAGCACCCGGTCGGCGTGGCGGTGCGTCAGCCTCGGAACGGGACTGAAATCATGATCGCCGATCGGGTCGTCGAGCTCGCCTTCCGTCGCCACCAGCTCTGCCGGCGACGGGATCACCTGCGCCCGGATCGGATCGTGCGGGTCGTTCCAGTCGATCAGGTCGAGATAGGGTTTGGGGGCGCGCACCTTGTGGTGCGCCGCCGCCTGCTGCGCCGCCGCGCGCTCAGCGGGCGACAACGGCAGCGAATTCAGGTCGCGGACATGGCGCACGCCGGCGCGCACATCGTCCTGCCAGACGGCATCGGCGGCGCGCTCATCGGCCGTGCTGGCGTCGGAAATGCCGGCGTCCGGCATATCGAGGTCTGAATTCATCGGAGGCTCCTTGAACTTGCGCCGCTGGATACAGCATTGGAGCCCAAGGGTGAACCCGGAAGGCCGCGCGCGAGCCAGGCAGCCGCTGATCGATTGATCCGGTCCATCAGATGGAAATCCGCAAGCCGGCCTGGCCTGTTTTTCAGGGCGAAAGAATTATTTTCGGATCGCGCCTTGTCTGAAAACCCATATGGCTCTATGTTGAAAGTATCGATCTTGCTTGTTGAACTTTGTTCTGGCGCAATCTGCGCTCTTGGCGACCTTCCTCTCAAAATCGATCTGAATCGTTTGCCGCGCAGGCTGTGCGGCGAGCAATTTTTCTGTGACTGATTGAAAGGAAATCGTCATGAATACTGGTACCGTAAAATTCTTCAATGCGACCAAGGGCTTTGGCTTCATCGAGCTGGGCAACGGCCAGCCGGATGTCTTCGTGCACATCTCGGCCGTCGAGCGCGCCGGCATGCGGTCCCTCGTCGAGGGGCAGAAGGTCAGCTTCGACGTCGTGAAGGACAACCGCAACGGCAAGAGCTCGGCCGAGAACCTTCAGGCCGCGTAACGAGAACTGCGCTTCTGGTCCTTGACCACGGATGTACTGGCACTGACTATCGAGGCGCATTGGAGAGGCCGGGTTTCGCCCGGCCTTTTTGCTTTTTCAGGATTGGAGACCGTCAGATGCGGCACCAGCCGGTACCCGAAGGAATATTCAAGCCGAAGCCGACAGCCGGCGAAACCAAGCAGGACGCCACGACCAGGGCGGCCCGCCAGATCCTCGACGGGGAAGTGGCCGAACGCGAGCGAAAGACCGAACGCTTGAGGCAGGCCAGGCTTGCCATGCAAGCCATCGAGGCAGCCAGCCCCGCGGCCAGTTCGCCGGCGAAAAAGCGAACGGGCAAACGCAAGCAGGCATAGCAGCGCGAAGGCCGACGCCGAGGCCCCCTGCCCCGAACCATAGGTGTTTGAGCAAAAAGGTACTAATCTGCGCAGGCTGGGCTTCGGGGCAGGCCAATGGATTTCAGCGCAGGCCATGGCTACCTTCTCATCGGCGGGCTCATCCTGGTTGGCGCCGGGCTGCTGATCCTTTCGCTGATCGTCAATCTTCGTGTGGCGCACAGCGTGCGCGACGAGGTGCGCCATCGTGAAAAGCTGCTGGAATATTACCGCAACATCTTTTCGCAACTGGGCGTGATTCTGATCGGCATCGGCGTCTCGCTGTTCATCTTCTTTTTCCAGCAGAACTACCAGGACCAGCGCAAACGCGAGACGGAGCTGCAGCAGGTCATGGCAAAGCTGGCGGCACGCATTGCCCGCGGCGCCCCCGTCATCGAAACGCTTGGCGAGTTCGACGACGTGTTGGATAAGGGCGGCGCCTATGTCAGTCCAGAACTCGGCGGAAAGAACGCTGCGATCAGCGCTGAGGGGGCCGAGCTTGGCAAGCAGGTCGGCAAGATCCGGCTGGTCGAACGCGACGTCGATGTCCGGGACTTCGACATATTGAACCTGTCGCGTGATTTCGAAACGACGTTCATTGTCAACGAGCTCGATCCGACGCTGTGGTTCAACATCGTGCGGGACGAGAGCGAGATCAAATATGCCAGCACCCAGCTCGCCCTCGACTACAAGGACCTGCAGGAGGCGATCGGCGACGAGCCGATCGAGCTTGCTGTCGCCAATCCCGACAAGGAACGGAAGATCAAGCACGAGGTTCTCGACATCCTCTATGATGCCGACCTGCTGCGCCAGCGCAGCAGGCTGTTTCTCGGCCGCGCGTGCTGGCTGTTCAGCAAGGGCAAGAGCTTCGTCACCCTTCGACCCGCCGACGAGATCGAGGCCGATGCTAGGTCGCAACAGGAATGGATCGAGCGATCGAAACCGCTGCTGACACAGTCAAGGTCGGGCAGCGGCGATTGCTTCAAGCTGCTCCACTACGGCCAGGCGCCGTGAGCTGAGAGCGAGCGGGCGTACGTTGGCGTGGGTACACCTCTGACTAATCCTGGACTACTGAGCCGGTCCACGACGTTCGCGAGCGACGCGCCGAGCAAGCACGACGCACACCAGGCAGCCCGCGCCTGCGAGACCCATCACGATGCCCATCGGTGCCGGCGTGCCGTTGGCGAACAGGCCGACCAGGGCCGAGCCGACCATTCCACTGCCGTACTGGATGGCGCCAACAACCGCGGAGGCCGCGCCGGCGCGCTGCTTGACGCTGGAGAGCGCACCGGCGACGGCATTGGCGAGGATAAGACCGTTCATCGCGGTGAACAGGAATTGCGTGACGATGAGGCCGGCAACGCCACCGAAGCCAGTGATGGTCACCAGCGCTAGGGCAATGCCGAACACGCCCGCGCCCAATGCCCCCGCCAGCAACATGCGGTCGCTGCCAAAGCGGGTGACCAAGCGCGAATTAAGGAAGTTGGTCGCCATGAGGCCCAGCACGCCCGACGAGAACACCAGACCATATAGCTGAGGGCTTAGGCCGTGATAGCTGATGTAGGCGAAGGCACCCCCGGCAATGTTGGCAAAGACGCCGACATAGAAGAAGCCGACGGCTGCCGCGTATCCAAGCAGCACGCGATTGCGAAGTACCGAGCTGTAGCCGACGATGGCTTGCCAGGCGCTGTCGGCATGCCGCTTCTCGGGGGGCAGTGTCTCGGGAACCGTCAATATCGCGATCACTGTGATGCCTCCGATCGCGACGAGGGTCCAGAAGATGGCCTGCCATGATGCGGCTGCCAGGATCTGCGCTCCAACGCTCGGTCCCAAAAGGGGTGCGACCGCCATGACCGTCATCAGGGTCGATAGGACCTTGGCGGCCCGGTCCCGCTCGTAAAGGTCGCGCACCATGGCGCGGGCCAAGGCGACGCCGGCGCTTGCACCCAGAGCCTGCACGACCCGCCAGCCGATCAGTTGCCAGCCATCGGTCGACAGTGCGCAGCCGGCCGAGCCGATGGTGAAGACGACGATGCCAAGTGCCACTGGCCCCCGCCGACCAAAGCGGTCACTGACCGGTCCCCAGAAAAGCTGACCGAAGCCGAAGCCGAGAAGGTAGCCGGAGATCGCGAATTGCAGCGTGCCCTCGCTCGCTCCAAGGGCTGCTCGCATGGTTGGCAAGGCGGGCAGGAAGAGATCGGTCGAGATAGATGCGAAGCCGAGCAAGACGGCAAGGATGAACAGCAATCGGACTCCGCCAGGATCAGCCCCGTCGCCAGTCAAAGCCCAAATCTCTCCACCATGGATGCATTCCCTTCCCGAAGACCGCGTGAAGCCCTCGGCTGCCTATGTAGCCTATGCTCGGTCCCGAGATTAGGGTGATTAATCTGAAGAGACCTATGAGCTCAGCTCAACAATGGCGATTAGCCCATCGACGGTATGATCCTGGTGGTGGCCCGCGAGCAAAGCTCTATTCGCGGCGGCAAAACCGGGCGCAGAGCGGGTTGAGAATGAGCGGATGAAGCCCGGCGTTGTGGGTGTCAAAGCCCAATTACTCTCAACGGTCGGGTTCGACTCATTGCGGCCTTTCAGCTGCGATCCTCGCCTGTTGGAGCGTTGGTCATTCGGAGACCAATGGTGTTCTTGGTGGAACGCTAATATAGATGGACGCTCGAATGGGCAGCGCCTGACGAATGCCATGCGAAGGTTCATCCTCACAGCAATATGTATCGCCGCCGCAACAGGCGCGAACGCCCATGATTGGTACGAGGACAAGATTGACCCGCTGACGAAATTCAAGTGTTGCGGTGGTCATGATTGCCGCGCCATCCCTCCGTCTTCGGTGCGGGCCAGAATTGACGGCGGCTACACTTACCTGCCGCATGGTTTCACCATCCCACGGGACCGCGTACAGGAATCCCCGGACGGCCAATTCCATATCTGCGAGAATACCTACGTCATAACCAATCAGCCGTATTTGCGCTGCTTTTTCGCACCCCGTGTCAAGGTCTCGATGCTTCTCCCACGTTGAGGCCAATACTGCGCGTCGCAGCCCGGATCGACATCGGCAGGAAATTGGGCAACCTTGCCGGCGCATCCTACTCCTGACGACTCAGGATGGATGAAACACCATTGCAGTTCGGAACTGCACACCTGGTACGGTCAAGCCGTCGGCGCCGCGCTGCGCCGCTCGAGCGCTGTCTTGCGGATGATTTCGGCGATCTCCGGGCTGCTGCTGCACAGCATCTGGAAATCCACCGCGTGCAGCGACAGGAGTGAGACCGCCGTTGCGGCGCTGACGGTCGCCATACGCGGTTCGCCGCTGATCAGCGCCATCTCGCCGAAGAAGGCGCCAGGGCCAAGCTCGACCGGGTTCGGCGTCGCGACGGTGACGCGCCCCTCCACGACGAAGAACATCTGATCACCGGGCTCGCCTTTGCGGCAGATCACGGCGCCCGCCGGCACCGTGCGAGGTCTTAACGCGCGCACGATCTCGACCAGCACGGCCGGGCCGAGCTTCTGAAACAACGGCACGCCGGCGACCAATTGCCAATTACGGACGAATTCCCCGCGGCGAACTTCCTGAGAGAAGCCGGTGGCAAGAATGCCGGCCCAGAGCGCGAAGATGCCAATGCCGCTCATCATGACCGCCCCGGCAAGGACGCGGCCAGCGAAGCTTTGCGGAATTTCGTCGCCATAGCCGGTGGTGGACAGCGTGACCACCGCCCACCACATTGCCTGGGGGATGCTGCCGAACTTTTCCGGTTGGATGTCGCGCTCGATAACATAGCCCGCGAGCGCGACGCCGAACAGAACGACGCCGAAGAGCGTGGTGACGCCGATCAGGTTGCGCGCCTCGTTAGCCAGCACCCTGCCCAGCACCGGGAAGAAGGTCGAGTCGCGCAGCGGTTTCAGCAGCCAGACGGCACAGTAGAGGCTCCAGTCGGGCGTGCCGACGAGCAGAAATGCGGCGAGTGGAGCCAGGACCGCGAGCACATCGATGGCGATTGCCGGCGTCCTGTCGTGAAGGTCTCCCGCCCGGCGCTTGAGCAGCGTCGCGGCCATCTGCACAAGATAGGCGCCCCAAATGACGGCGAGCAGGGCAAGCAGAGCCAGTCTGCTTCGTCCCGAAATGTTCGGTGTCGTGAGCGCAGCCACCGCCAGGAGCCCTGGCGCAGCCAGTACCGCGTTGAGCGGCGCGTAAATTCTCAGGAAAGGCAGTACCGACATGCTGTGCCCACGAGCCGCCACTATCCTCCAAGATAGAATGCCTTCAGGGCAAGCGCAAAGGTGCTTGCTATCGCTGCGATCTGCATCCCCAACGGCCAAATCAAATGTCCGGGATTGCTTCGTGAGCGGACCTGAACGGACGGGCTACAACCGACGAGAATGACCTTCTCAGCCATTCTAGTCGGCGACACGCCGCAGCGTGCCGAGATGATTGTCGTCGAGAAACCCGATGGTCATTGCCGACGCCTTGCCGTCGGCGCCGACGGCAAAGCTGACGCCCGTCGGCCTGTCCGGCGTCTCGGCATCGGGGAAGGTCAGGAACAAATCGCCGTCGAAATGCGTCAGGGAATAGGACCGGGCACCCCCCGGGCCGACCTTGAGGACGAGGCCGTCTCCCGCGCTCGCCACGACCGCATCGCCGATAAAGTCGTTGGTGTAGCGGCCGGTATAGCCACTGGCTGGCTCGGCCGGCCTTGCCGGAGACGGCGGCGCGGCATAGGTGGCCTTGGCCGCCTCGACCACCGGACCGAACATCCCGCCGTAGATGCCGTCCCACGCCTTGATCCAGTCCTTCTCGACCGAACCGTCGAAGACGAGATCGGCGAAACTGTCGGACAGCCCCTCCGGCACACCTGTCGGGAAGGCGTTGGCTAGGATGACGATGCCAAGCTTTTCCTTCGGGAAGATCGTCACCAGGGTCCGTGCGCCGACGCTGAAGGCGCCGGCATGGCCCCAGCTCAAGCCGTGCCGGCCGAATTCGACGTTCCAGCCGAGGCCGTAGAAGGATTCGCCGCCGGAGACCGGGTTCCTGCCCGCGTCATCAGCGGCACATGCGTCTGGCCCAGCGCGTCGGCGGCAATCAGCGTCTTGCCGGCATAGACCCCGTCGCCCAGCACGAGGCGCAGCCATTGCGACAGATCGCGTGCGGTGGAACTGACGCCGCCGGCGGGCGCTTGCGCGTCCGGATCGCGCTTGATCTTCGCCGCCCAGGCGCCATCGACCCTGACGTGGAGTGCCGCGCGATCGGCGTGCTTGAGGAAATCCGCATGACGCGAGCTGGTCGAGGCCATGCCGAGCGGTCGGTAGAGCTTTTCCTCGGCGACCTCTTCCCACGGCCTGCCTGTCGGCTTGGCGGCAGCGACGGCACCCTCGGTCAGTCCGAAATTGCTGTAGGAATAGCCGGCGCGAAAGCTCGACGAAGCCGGAACGAAGCGCAGGCGGTGCAGGATCTCGGCGCGATCGTAACCAATGTCCTCGAGGTCGTCGCCGGCGGTGCCCGGAAGCCCGCTTCGGTGCGAGAACAGGTCGCGGATGGTGAGTTCGCTGGTCGGATAGGCTTCGGCGAGCCGGAAAGCCGGATCGAGGTCGGCGATCTTCGAATTCCAGGACACGATGCCGTCGCTGACCAGCGCCGCCACGACAGTGGCGGAGACCGGCTTGGAAAGCGAAGCGATCTGGAACACCGTGTCGGCGTCGACGGCCTCCGGTTTGCCGGCCTCGCGATGGCCGAAGCCTTTGAGGAAGACCACCTCGTCGTCATGCACGACCGCGATGGCGAGACCGGGCACGCCACCGTCCGCGACGGTGGCTTCGGCTAGCGCTTCGAGCTTCGGCAGGGCGGCTGTGATGCGCTCGGGCGTGATGGGGTCGGCCGACGCCGCAGCAGGGGGCCAAAACGCCAGGATGGCGATGACGGCCAAAATCCTCAAATGACAGAGATTCCAATCAGGCCGCATGCTGGCGCCTCCCCTCCCTGCATTCACCCGCCAATGGTACAGGCCGGCGCAGGCGAGGCCAAGCCTTCGCTCCGATGGCAATCGGCTTGAGGAACACGGCTTTCGTCCGGGCGACATCGTGGGCGGGAAGCCGGAGCGAAGTGCTGGTCTCCATGTCGCGGGGAGATGTTCGGCAGCACAGAGCGGGGCGGCGCAGAGCGCCAGCCAACTGAAGACTCCCACTCCTCCAAAAAATTCAACCAAACGGTTGACAATCATTTTTGCCTCCTCCATATTCAACCACATGGTTGAATTACTTACAGACGAGATGGACCAGATCTTCCACGCCCTAGGCGATGCGACCCGTCGGCAGATGCTGCGGGAACTCGCTGGCGGCGGGCGCACAGTAAGCCAACTGGCCGAGCCGTTCGCAATGTCGCTGGCGGCGGCGTCCAAGCACATCAAGGTGCTGGAGAACGCCGGGCTGATCCGCCGCGAAGTGACGGGGCGTACGCATACTTGCCACCTCGAAGCCGGGCCGCTGGCCAGCGCCTATGAGTGGCTCGGAGCTTACTCGCGCTTCTGGACAGGGCGGCTCGACATACTGGAACGGTTGCTGCGCGAGGACGATGGCCGCAAGGCCGCGAACGAGAAGAAGGGAGACCAGACATGACCGACCGCAACGGTTCCTATGGCACACTCATCGAGCCAGCCACCTTGATGATCGAGCGGCTGCTGCCGGGTCCGGCCGAGCGCATATGGGGCTACATCATCGACCCGGAATTGCGCCGCCAGTGGCTGGCCTCGGGCCCGATGGGCAACACCGCAGGCGCCGCCTTCGAGCTGGTCTGGCGCAACAGCGAGCTCACGGATCCGCCGGGCGAGCGTCCACCCGGCTTTCCCGACGAGCATCGCATGCCGGGCGAAATCGTAGAGATCGATCAGCCGCGCAAGCTCGCCATCACCTGGGGCAGCACCGGCGGCGTCACCTTCGAACTCAAGCCGCAAGGCACGGACGTGCTGCTCACCGTCATCCACCGCCGCCTGGGCGAGCGCTCGATGCTGCTCAACATCGCACCCGGCTGGCATATCCATCTCGACATCCTCGCCGCCAGGCTGCGCGGCGAGCGGCCCGAGCCGTTCTGGGATGGCTGGCTGCGGCTGAGGAAGGATTACGACGAGCGCCTGCCGGCTTGAAGCGAGAGAACGCGAACCAGGAAAGGAGACGATAAACAGGCACTTCGAGACTTGACTGAACGACGACCGACAAGCGGGCGATAGCCCGCATAACGACCGCTGCCCGTTGCAGCGGCAAACCCCGAACATTCCCGAAATTTTCAACCGCCGGCCCGCGGGCCGCACAACTGCGCCTTGAGCGCCATGGAGAAAGCTATGCGTAAATTGATCGCCGCCATGAAGATTTCCATCGACGGCAAGGCGGAGGGGCCGTCCGGTATCGCCGACTGGGTCCATGCCTGGTCGGAGGACTACGGGCTGATGGATCAGGTCGATGCCTGCATCCTGGGCGGCCGTATGTATCCGGGCTACGAGCAGTACTGGACCGCGATCCAGAACGCGCCGGACCAGCCGCTGCCGATGACCGGCAAGCCGGCGGCGCGCGAAGAACTGCCCTGGGCGCGCTTCGCGGCCAAGACGCCGCACTATGTGCTGTCGAACACGGTCACTTCGGCCAGCTGGCCGACGACGAAGTTCCTGCGTTCGGCCAACGATGTCGCTGCGCTGAAACGCCAACCCGGCAAGGACATCTACCTTATGGGCGGCTCGACCATCGTCGACAGCCTGAGCGAGGCCGGCCTGGTCGACGAATTCCGCTTCGTGCTCTACCCGCTGATCGCCGGCGAGGGAAAGGTGCTGTTTGCCAGGACCGCGCAACGGCGGGAGCTGGAACTTGCCAAGGTGGAGCAGTTGCCGGGCGGTCGGGTGAGCGTTGTCTACAAAGTCGCGTAAGACCGTAGCGCGGCGCCCCTCTGTCCCGCCGAAGGACAGAGGGGCAGGCGCTTCTGACCTAGCGCTCGAACTTCTTGATTGCCTCTCGTGTGACCGGCGTGAAGAAATTGACGAGATTGCCGTCGGGGTCCCGGAACAGCAGCGAACGGTTGCCCCAGGGCATCGTGGTCGGCGCCTGCACCAGTGAGCCGGCGATGCGATCGGCGAGCCGTCGGTACTCCGCATCGACATCGGCGACGCGGAACTCGATGATCGCCGTGCGGTTGGCGGCAGGCTGCGCGACATGATCGCCGCCGAAGAGCTGCAGGGTACGCGTGCTGCCGATGGCGAGCGTGCCGGCCGCGGTGATCAGCTCGGCGAAATCCTCGGTGTAAAGCGTCAGCCGGGTGCCGGTCATCTCCTCATAGAAGGCGACCAGCCGCCTGACATCGGCGGTGATGATGCGGATCGAAACGAAATTCATTTTCAGTCTACTCCGTCGTTTGGCCGTGGAGTCTTCTCCGTCGGCGGGCCGCGGAGTGTTCTCCGTCGGCGGAAGCGCCCGTCGAGGCGCCGTGTCCGCCTTGTGGACCAGGGCTGTTGCCAGCATAGTGGCAACAGGAGACTTGCCTTGCGCCGCGCCGACAGACTGTTCCAGCTCATCCAGATCCTGCGACGCTCGACCCACCCGATCACCGCCAGCCGGATCGCCGAGGAGCTCGAGACCTCGCGCCGTTCGGTCTATCGCGACATCGCCGACCTCATCGGCCAGCGCGTGCCGATCCGCGGTGAGGCCGGCCTCGGCTACGTGCTGGACCGCGACTACGACATGCCGCCGCTGATGTTGACCCCGGACGAGCTGGAGGCGGCTGTGCTCGGCGCGCAATGGGTGGCCGACAAGGGCGATGCGGTGCTGGCGGGTGCGGCGCGCGACCTGATCGCCAAGATTGCCACCGTTGTGCCCGAGCGCCTTCGCCCGTTCGTCAGCCAACCCAGCGTCGGGGCGCCGCTCAGCCGGGCGAGCCTGCCCGACGGGCTGGATGTCGCGCGGGTTCGCGCATCGATCCGCACGGGCCACAAGATCCGCATCCGCTACCGCAACAAGCGCGACGAGGACAGCGAACGCGTCATCTGGCCGACGATGATCGGCTATGCCGAAACGGTGCGGCTGCTCGCCGCCTGGTGCGAGCTGCGCCGGGATTTCCGCCATTTCCGCACCGACCGCATCAGCGCCGCCGCCTTTCTCGACGAGCGCATCGGCTGCCGGCCTGCAGAGCTGCGTAGCCGCTGGAAGCGGCACATGGAGGCGCAAGGATTGCGCCTGCCCTAGCCGCAATCGACCGGAGCCGCCTTTTCGGGCAATCTCCCATCCGTCGGCGGATCATGGGCAGATGATGGCCGCCGAGGGAGGATTGCCATGACCAGGACGCCAGCCGGGCTGCCGCGCTACGACGACGCCGTCGCGCATTTCCACATCGAGGACGAGATCGCCAAACTGCACGGCGATCCGGCGACCGGCATCAATGCCTATGTCGAATGCTGCGGCCGCTACACGGGGCAAAACCGTCTTGCGCTGCGCGCCATCTCCGCCGGCGGCGAGCTGCGTGAATTCAGCTTTGACGATCTCGCCGACATGTCCGGCCGCGCCGGCAATATGCTTAAGGAGCTTGGCGTTCGCCCGGGCGATGTGGTGGCCGGCATGCTGCCACGCATCCCCGAGCTGGTGGCGTTGATCCTCGGCGCATGGCGCATCGGCGCGGTCTACCAGCCGCTGTTCACCGCCTTCGGCCCGAAAGCGATCGAGCACCGCCTGAGCTACAGCAAGGCAAAGCTGGTGGTGACCAATCTGGCAAACCGCGGCAAGCTCGACGAAGTGGAGAACCACCCACGCGTCGCGACCATCCTCGGGGCCGGCGATGCCCTGCCCGCCGGCGATATCGATTTCCGCGCCGCGCTGGCCTCCGCCTCGCCCGAGTGTGAACCGGTGATGCGCACGGGCGACGACCTGTTCATGATGATGTCGACCTCCGGGACGACGGGACACCCGAAGGGCGTGCCGGTGCCGCTGAGGGCGCTGCTCGCCTTCGGCGCCTACATGCGCGACGCGATCGGGCTGCGGGCCGACGATGTGTTCTGGAACATCGCCGACCCGGGCTGGGCCTATGGGCTCTACTACGCCATAACCGGCCCGCTGCAGCTCGGCATCGCCACCACTTTCTACGAAGGCGCCTTCAACGCCAAAAGCACCTACGACATCATCGAGCGGCTCGGCGTCACCAGCCTCGCCGGCTCGCCGACCGCCTATCGCCTGTTGATGGCGGAAGGCGCTGAGGCCGCAGCCCGCGTCAAGGGCAGGCTCCGTGTCGTGAGCAGCGCCGGCGAGCCGCTCAACCCGGAAGTGATCCGCTGGTTCGACGCCAACCTCGCCGCCCCCATCCACGACCATTACGGTCAGACCGAGAACGGCATGATGGTCAACAACCATCATGGCCTGGCGCACAGCGTGCGCGCGGGCTCGGCCGGCTTTGCCATGCCCGGATACCGGATGGTGGTGCTGGATGAGGCGGGCAACGAGCTCGGCCCCAATCAGCCAGGCATCCTCGCGGTCGACATCGCAAGATCGCCGCTGCGCTGGTTCGACGGCTATCACCAGGCCGAGACGCCGGCGATCTCGGGCGGCTACTACCGCACCGGCGACACGGTGGAATACGAGCCGGACGGCTCGGTCTCCTTCATCGGCCGGGCAGACGACGTCATTACCTCGGCCGGATACCGCATTGGCCCGTTCGACGTCGAAAGCGCGCTGATCGAGCATCCGGCGGTCAACGAGGCGGCGGTCGTCGGCGTGCCCGACCCGCAACGCACCGAGATCGTCAAGGCTTTCGTGGTGCTGGCCTCAGCCTATCAGGGGAGCGAGGCGCTCGCCGAGGAGTTGGCCCAGCATGTCAAGAAACGGCTCTCGGCGCATTCCTATCCACGCGAGGTCGAGTTCGTGGCCGAACTGCCGAAAACGCCGAGCGGCAAGATCCAAAGGTTCCTGCTGCGCAAGGCCGAGGTGGAGAAGCGCAAGGCCGGGTAAAGATTCGGCTCTGCGTTGATTTCCGCCACGCAAAAGCCGCCAATTCGGGCGAAGGCTGCCGGGGCTATTGATCGCTAATCTGGGGGCTAAATCATGCGATTGGTCTGGACGCTTCTCTTCGTGCTTGCGGGCAGCGCGGCACTCGCTGCCTCACCGGAGGACGACTATATCGCCGCGCGTGACAAGGCGATTGCCGACATCGCCGCGCAGCAAAGCGCGAACGCTCCCGTCGAAACGCTCGATGCGGTCGGCGCGAAGGCGCTGGCCGATCTCGAAAAGCGTCTTTCCGCCCTTCTCGGCCCGCTGGCGGTTGAGGGTTTTCCGGCAACCGGCACGATCAATCTCCAAAGCCTGAGCGACTCCGACATCGGATTCGGCATGCTCGACGGGCTGAGATACGCTACGAGCGACGACGGCCCGAGCCTTGTCGCGACCACGCGCGGGCTTGCCGAACGCTGGCTGCAGTCCAGGGCCGACGAGACCGACGAAAACCTCAAGCTGCCCGCCGGCATCGACGAGGCGCTGAAGCTCGACGCCTTCTACACCCAGGCCATCGGCGCCGACGCAGCCTTCGTGAAGACGCTCGACTTTGCACTGAAGAAGCCTGGAGGCGCCGACATGGCGATCGCGCGGCTCGGCGGCTGGACTCAGGACGTCGGGCCGATCTACGACCAGCAGGTCATCGTCACGCTGGTCAAGGGCGATCGCGTCCTGATCGCCGAGGCAGCCGCTGCGCCCGCCGTTCCGAAGATCGCGGCCTGCGATGCGCTTTGGACCGCGGCCGACGCCGCCGCCCAGAAATTCCAGGAGGCCTACCAGGCTTCGGAACTCAAGGACGAAAAATCCTACGATGCGGCCAATGTCGCCTGGGAAAAAGGCGACGCCGACTACCGCGCCTGCATGGGCGAGCGCCTGCCGGGCGACGCGGCGTTCCCGGCGCTGCTTGCCCAGGCGCAGCAGCTTGCAGACCAGATGGCGGGAAAGTAGGCGCTGAGAGGCGCCTGCCCTGGCGCTTCCATCCCCGCGGCAATCGGCCCGATGCTGAAACTTCTGGCCAGCCTGGAAGTCTAAATTTAAGCACTTTCTACTAGGTTCGACCGACTGACTATTGTCCAGGAAGGGCATTCGGGTCGAATTGGCCAAAACGGATTCCAGCGTCGGCCGCATCAGGCAGGCCGTTTTTTCCACCGCCAACGTGCCGGCGGCGATAGCCTTTGTCGTGCTTCTGATCTGCGCCATTTTTGCCGACCAGCAGAACAGAAAAGTCTCCGATCAACTGGTGCGCGCCGATGTCCTGGCCAAGGTCAACATTATCCGCGCCAAGCTCGAGGGCAACATAAACGGCAATCTCCAGCTCACGCAAGGCCTGGTGTCGGCCATCGTCACCGAGCCCTATTTGGGCCAGCAGAGATTTGCCTTGCTTGCCGGCAATCTGTTCGAGCAGAAGTCGCAGTTGCGCAACATCGCTGGCGCGCCGGACCTCGTCATCTCGCTGATGTACCCGATGAAAGGCAACGAGAAGGCGATCGGGCTCGACTACCGCAAGAACGAAGCGCAACGCGCGGCTGCGCTTCGGGCGCGCGACCGGCATGAACTGGTGTTCGCCGGCCCGGTCGACCTGGCGCAAGGCGGGCGCGGCTTCATAGGCCGCATCCCGGTCTTCGTGCCGACGGCGGGCGGCGGCGACCGCTTCTGGGGCATCGTCTCGGCTGTGGTCGATGTCGACCGGCTCTACGCGGCGAGCGGCCTCACCGATCCCGGCATCGACATCGATGTCGCGCTGACCGGCAAGGATGCACTGGGCGACGGCGGCGAACGCTTCTTCGGCGGCGGCAATGTCATCGCCGGCAACCCGGTGACGGCCGAGGTGGCGCTGCCCTCGGGCTCGTGGCGGATTTCGGCCATTCCCAAGGGCGGTTGGCCAGCGGCGCCGAAGAATGAGCTGACCTTGCAGGCACTCATGGCGCTCGCCGGCGTGCTGGTGGTGCTGCCGATCCTGGTGGCCGGACGGCTGTTCGGCGAAAGGCAGAAGAACTATGCCGAGTTGAGACGTCTGTCCGGGCGGCTGGAGCTGGCGCTGGAGGCTTCAGGCATCGGCGTGTGGGAGCATGATCTCGCCAGCAACGAACTGGTGTGGGACGAGCGCGTCAACGAGATCTACGGCCTGCCCGCCGACGGCAAGCCGCGTGGCTACGATGACTGGGCAGGGACGATCCACCCCGACGATATCGAGCGTGCGCGGCAGGATTTCGACCAGGCCGCGGCGACAAAGGGCCTCTACTCCTCGCAGTACCGCCTCGTCCACCATGACGGCACGATCCGCCATGTCCGCACGCGCGCGACGTTCTTCCAGGACACCGGCGGCACGCCGAAGATGATCGGCGCCGAATGGGACGTGACCAGCGACGTGCTGCTCAACGAGAACCTCGTGCGTGAGCGGCAGCTGTCGGAATCGAAGAACGCCGAGCTAGAGGCCGCCAGTGCCCGCATCGAGCATGTGGCGCTGCACGATTCGCTGACCGGCCTGCCCAATCGCCGCTATCTCGATGAGATGCTGGCCGAAAGCGGTGAAGCCGGCCGGCGCACGGCGCTGCTGCATCTCGACCTCGACCGCTTCAAGCAGATCAATGACACGCTCGGCCACGCAGCGGGCGATGCCATGCTGATGCATGCCTCGAAGGTCATCAAGGCCAACGCAGAGCCTGCCGACTTTGTCGCGCGCATCGGCGGCGACGAGTTCGTGGTGGTGAGCCATGCGGATGGCAACGACAAGCTTGCAGAACTCGCCAGCCGCATCATCGAGGAGATGCGCCAGCCGGTGAACTACCAGGGCCACCAGTGCCGGTTCGGCGTCAGCATCGGCATTGCCGCCAATGATGGCGTCGACGCCAGGCAATTGCTCGTCAATGCCGATCTCGCGCTGTACCGGGCGAAGAGCCATGGCCGCAATCGCTACGAGTTCTTCAACGAGGAGCTGCAGAGCGAGATCGTCCGGACCAAGCAGATCGCCGATGAAATCCTGGGCGGGCTGGAGCGGAACGAATTCATCGCTTACTACCAGCCGCAGTTCGACGCCAGGACGCTCGAGATCGTCGGCGTCGAAGCGTTGTCTCGCTGGAAGCATCCGCGCCGCGGCATCCTCGCGCCTGCCGCCTATCTCAAGGTGGCCGAAGAGCTCAACGTCGTGGCGCTGATCGACCGCACCACCCTCAAGCAGGCGCTGGAGAATTTCGAGCGCTGGTCGCATCTCAACATTCCGCGCGTTTCGGTCAACGTCTCGGCCAGGCGTCTTGAGGACCGGGACCTGATCAAGGGTTTGCGCAAGCTCGCCATCAAGCAAGGGACCGTGTCGTTCGAGCTGGTGGAGTCGATCTTCCTCGACGAGAACGACGACTTCGTTTCCTGGAATATCGAGCAGATCAAGGAACTCGGCATCGACATCGAGATCGACGATTTCGGCACCGGCTACGCCTCGATCGTCAGCCTGCTCAAGCTGCAGCCGCGCCGGCTGAAGATCGACCGCCAGCTGATCACGCCGATCACCGGCTCAACGGCGCAGCGGCGGCTGGTGTCGTCAATCATCGAGATCGGCAAGTCGCTCGGGATTGAAGTGGTGGCCGAAGGCGTCGAAACGATGGATCACGCGCGCATCCTCAAGGAATTGGGTTGCGACATCCTGCAGGGCTACGCCTTCGGCACTCCGATGGACGCCAAGACCTTCAAGGCCTTCGCCCAGTCGCGCAAGTGGCTCCAGGCGGGGTAGCGGCTAGGCGCCCTACCCCCGCAGCCCACGGCGGCTATGCGCCGCATGTCGGTCATTACCGGCGTTGGCTGGAGTCGGACACGTACCGCACCTATCAGCTGCCCCGATGACGCAGAACGTCCACCAGGACGGATAGCGCAGGTGACGTGTGACGCCGGCTTGGGTAATACAGGTGATAGCCCGGGAAGTACGGGCACCATTCCTCCAGCACCCGGATGAGCCGCCCCTCCGCAATGTGGGGCAGCACCTGATCCTCAGGCATATAGGCGACTCCCAGCCCGTCCAGCGCTGAACTCAGCCGCATGCCAAGATTGTTGAAGATCAGCTGACCGTCGCCCCGCACCTTTACCTCGCGGCCGTCCTTCTCGAGACCCCACGGAAACAGCCCGCCGTAAGTCGGCAGCCGCATGTTGATGCATTTGTGCGCGGTAAGGTCCTGCGGGGTTTGTGGGGCCGGGAAGCGCTTGAAATATTCCGGCGAACCAACCACGGCCATGCGGATGTCGGGCCCTATGCGGACAGCCACCATGTCCTTCGCCACCTGCTCACCCATGCGGACGCCGGCGTCGTAACCTTCGGCGACAATATCAGTCAGGCCGTAGTCGACGATGATCTCAACCTGGACGTCCGGATAGTCCGGCAGGAACCGTTTGAGTGCGGGCTGCAGAACGGCAATCGCCGGGTGCTCACCGGCGGTGATGCGGACCCTTCCGGCCGGTTTTTCGCGTAGCTCGTTCAAAGTGGCCAGTTCGGCCTCGATCTCCTCGAACCTTGGGATCAACGTGCGCAAAAGGCGATCACCGGCTTCGGTTGGTGCCACACTGCGCGTGGTCCGAGTGAGAAGTCTAAGTCCGACCCGCTCCTCAAGATTGCGGACGGTCTGACTGAGCGCCGAGGGTGATACCCCCAGCTTGGCTGCCGCGCGCGTGAAGCTCCGTTCCCGGGCGACAGTCGCGAATGCGGCAAGATCGTTGAAGTTCTGCATGGCGTATTTGTTAGTCCAGCCAACAGGATCATGCGGATTGTAGCAGGTTATCGCATGATGCCGCATCCCCTATCTTCTTCGCAGCATCAGCGGAAGGAAGAGCAAGCATGGCAAACGAACGCATTTTGAGGATGGGGCGCCGTGGCTTTCTGGGCGCGGCGGGAAGTCTCGCGGCGGCGCCGCTTCTCGTAGCCACCGGATCCAAGGCGCCAGCCCAAGAGGCCGCTCAAGGGACGGGCGTCAGCAGCACCGCATCGCTGAGCGGGCGGCGGAAGTTGGGTTCGCTGGAAGTCTCGAGCCTTGGCCTCGGTGTCCAGAACATGAGCCGGACCTATCAGACGACAATCCCGACCCGGCCCGAGATGATCAACATTATCCGGACTGCCTTCGATCGAGGTGTGACCTTCTTCGACGCCGCCGAGGCCTACGGCCCGCACGAGGTCGAGCGGATCCTTGGCGAGGGAGTAGCGCCGTTCCGAGACCGTGTCGTGATCACCTCGAAGTTTGGTTGGAACATCGATCTTGAGACCGGCGAACGCCGCCCAGGGCTGAACAGCCGTCCGGACCACATCAAACTGGCGGTCGACGGGATGCTAAAGCGCCTGCGCACTGATCGCGTTGACCTGCTCTACCAGCACCGGGTCGACCCGGATGTGCCGATCGAGGACGTTGCCGGCGCGGTCAAGGATCTCATGGACCAGGGCAAGGTCATGCACTGGGGCCTGTCCGAGATGGGGCTGAACACCCTCCGCCGCGCTCACGCCGCGCTGCCGATCACGGCCGTCCAGAGCGAATACTCGCTGCTATGGCGCGGTCCGGAACGGGAGGTGCTTCCGCTTTGCGCGGAACTCGGCATCGGCTTCGTCCCGTGGAGCCCGCTCGGAGTGAGTTTCCTGACAGGCGCCATCGACGCCAAAACCCGGTTCGCCGACGGCGACATCCGCAAGGTCGAGGGCCGGTTCTCACCGGAGAACCTGCCGCACAATCTGGCGCTCGTTGAACTGCTCAAGAGTTGGGCCAAGCTCAAGAACGCCAGTCCCGCGCAAATGGCGCTCGCCTGGTTGATGGCGCAGAAGCCATGGATTGTTCCCATTCCAGGGACAACCCAGATGCCGCACCTGCTCGAAAACATCGGCGCGGATTCGGTCCGGTTCACGCCGGAGGAACTTGCGGAATTCAACGCTGCGGCCGGCGAAATCCAGGTTCAGGGAGCGCGCCTTCCTGACGCAGTGCTGATCTTTTCCGGCGTCGAAGCCCCGGAAAAGACCTGAGCTCAACAACCCCAAAGCGACGCAAGGGAGCCTGCTATGAACACTCGCAAGCTTGGAACACTCGAGGTCTCCGCCCTTGGGCTCGGCTGTATGGGCATGAGCTCGGCCTACGGCCCACCGGCAAACAAACGGGATATGGTCGACTTCATCCGCACCGCCCATGAGCGCGGGGTTAGACTGTTCGACACGGCGGAGGCCTACGGTCCCTTCGTCAATGAGGAGCTTGTCGGCGAAGCGCTTGCGCCGATCCGCGACCAGGTGGTCATCGCCACCAAGTTCGGGTTCGACATCGACCTTGAAACGGGCAACCGTAGCGGCCGCACCAACAGCCGTCCCGAGCACATCAAGGCGGTGGCCGAGGCCTCGCTCAGGCGCCTGAAGACCGATCGCATCGACATTTTCTATCAGCACCGTGTCGACCCAGATGTGCCGATCGAGGATGTCGCAGGCGCGATCAGGGACCTGATTGCCGACGGCAAGGTGGGACACTTCGGTCTCTCTGAAGCAGGCGTTCAGACGATCCGCCGAGCCCATGCGGTGCAACCGCTCACGGCAGTGCAGAGCGAATATTCGCTCTTCTGGCGCGGGCCGGAAGCCGAGCTTTTGCCAACGCTTGAGGAACTCGCCATCGGCTTCGTGCCGTTCAGCCCGCTCGGCGCCGGTTTTCTGACCGGCAAGATTGATGAGAATACCAAATTCGACCCAACCGACTTCCGCAACAGCGTGCCGCGTTTCTCTCCGCAGGCGCGCAAAGCCAATATGGCCTTGGTCGACGTCGTCAAGTCTGTGGCGAAACGCAAGGGCGCAACACCTGCCCAGATAGCACTTGCCTGGCTGCTGGCCCAGAAGCCTTGGATCGTGCCGATCCCCGGCACCACCAAACCACACCGCCTCGAGGAGAACCTTGGAGCCATCGACGTAACGCTGACCGTGCAAGACCTGCAGGAACTCGCCTACGCCCTGGCGAAGATCGAGGTTCAGGGCGAACGCCTGCCTGAAGCCGCGCTCAAGATGACCGGGCTTTGATTGGGATCTGCACCGTGAACGATACGCAAAAGCCTACCAGCCGGGAGTTCCTCATGTCATCCCTATTGCTGCCGCTCGCGGCCGGAAGTGCGTTGGTCACGCAGGTCGAAGCCGCACCCCGCTTGGATGGCAAGGCGCTCGTGGCGTTCTTTTCGCGAAGCGGCAACACTCGTGTCATCGCCGGGCAACTCAGCCGAGCACTGCCGGCCGATCTCTTCGAGATCGAGTTGGCGATACCTTATCCGGCCGATTACTTCGAGACCGTCGAGCAGGCGAGGCAGGAGCGCGATCGCGGTGATCGGCCGCCGCTCAAGGCGCAGCTTGCGAGCACCGCATCCTATACGACGGTGTTTCTGGGGTTCCCCATCTGGGGTGAAACCGCACCGCCCGTAATCCGCTCCTTCCTGGCGGTCAGCGACCTCGCGGGCAAGACCATCATTCCGTTTATCACGCATGGCGGCTTCGGTCTCGGCAACAGCCAGGCCGTTCTGGCCAGCCACGCCCCTCAGGCGCGCCTGATGGAAGGGTTCTCGATGCAGGCGCCGCAAGAGCGCCAGACCATCGAGCGTGTCGCCGGGTGGCTGGAGACGCTAAAGGTCAAGTAGTAAGCGAGCGTCAGAGTCTTTGATCAGCGCATCGTCGGTTCGTCCCGAGCCAAAGCCGCTATCCGTCGGAGCACTGCGAAGGTCCCCGAGTTGGGTCAGGCAGCGACGTCGGCGCGCAAGCAGCTCCCGTCTGCCCTTGCGCGGACAAGCTCGATATCGCTGACAAGCTTGGCACGCCGCTCTTGCGCCGTTCGCCAGCAATGGCCGCGCGGAAAATGCGGACCGCAAAATCGCATGGCAGAAGAAAACCAGGTAGGTTGTCGGGAGCCGCGCCGGTCGTTCGTCCTCTGGATGCAAAGCGCGATACCGGAGCCCTTCAATGACCCCCACAATCACAGCCTTCGAACAGTCGCCGGACCGCGGCAGCGGACAGGCACGCGACATGCGTGTTCGCTGGGCGCTCGAAGAAGTGGGCCAACCCTACGATGTTCGCCTTGTCTCGTTCAGCCAGATGAAGGAACCCGCGCATCGCGCGCTTCATCCCTTCGGGCAGATTCCGACCTATGAGGAAGGCGATCTCGCCTTGTTCGAGTCGGGAGCGATCGTGTTCCATATCGCGGAGCGCCACGCGGGCCTGCTGCCAGACGATGCGAACGCCCGGGCGCGCGCCATCACCTGGATGTTTGCCGCGCTCAGCACGCTGGAGCCGCCGATTCTCGAGCTGCAAAACGCCGTAGTGCTCGAGCGCGGCGAGAGCTGGCACTCGCAGCGCCTGCCCATGGTCGAGGATCGCATCCGTGACCGGCTCGGCGCGCTTTCCGATCGCCTTGCCGATGCCGACTGGCTCGATGGTGCGTTCAGCGCCGGTGACCTGATGATGGTGGGTGTGCTGCGCAGGTTGCACAGATCGGGTCTGCTGAACGAATATCCGAACCTCGCCGCCTATGTCGCCCGTGGCGAAGCGCGGCCGGCCTTCAAGCGTGCCTTCGACGCTCAATTGGCGGTTTTCACCGCCGCATCGGCCGGCTGAGGGCCGCTTCGGGTCATAGCGGTCTCTCTAACCCCGCAGGCCCGGCGCCTCCTGGCCCGTCCGCTCGACATATTCCGTATAGCCGCCGCCATAGGTGTGGACGCCGTCGGGCGTCAGTTCGAGCACGCGATTGGAAAGCGCGGCCAGGAAATGGCGGTCGTGCGAGACGAAAAGCATCGTGCCTTCGTACTGTGAAAGCGCGTTGATCAGCATCTCCTTGGTCGCCATGTCCAGATGGTTGGTCGGCTCGTCGAGCACCAACAGGTTCGGCGGGTCGAACAGCATCAGCGCCATCACCAGCCGCGCCTTCTCGCCGCCAGACAGCACGCGGCATTTCTTCTCGATCTCGTCGCCGGAAAAGCCGAAGCAGCCGGCAAGCGCGCGTAGCGGCGCCTGGCCGGCCTGCGGGAAATTGTCTTCCAGCGTCTGGAACACGGTGCGCTCGCCCTCCAGCAGCTCCATGGCGTGCTGAGCGAAATAGCCCATCTTGACGCTCGGACCGCGCGCCACCGTGCCCTGGTCGGGCTCGGAAGCGCCGGCGACCAGTTTCAGGAGCGTCGACTTGCCGGCGCCGTTGATGCCCATGACGCACCAGCGCTCGCGCCGGCGCACCTGGAAGTCGAGGCCTGAATAGATGGCGCGGCTGCCGTAGGATTTGTGGATCCCCTTCAGCGTCGCCACGTCCTCGCCGCAGCGCGGCGCCGGCTGGAACTCGAAGTTCACGACCTGGCGGCGCTTCGGCGGCTCGACGCGGTCGATCTTGTCGAGCTTCTTCACCCGGCTCTGCACTTGTGCCGCGTGTGAAGCGCGCGCCTTGAAGCGCTCGATGAAGGCGATCTCCTTCGCCAGCATTGCCTGCTGGCGCTCGAACTGCGCCTGCAGCTGCTTGTCGGCCAGCGCCCGCTGCTCCTGGTAGAATTCGTAGTTGCCGGAGTAGGAGGTGAGCGAACCGGCGTCGATCTCGACGATCTTGGTGACGATGCGGTTCATGAACTCGCGGTCGTGCGAGGTCATCAGCAGCGCGCCGTCATAATTCTTGAGGAATTGCTCCAGCCAGATCAGGCTTTCGAGGTCGAGATGGTTGCTCGGCTCGTCGAGCAGCATGACATCGGGCCGCATCAACAGGATGCGGGCGAGCGCGACGCGCATCTTCCAGCCGCCGGAGAGTTTGGCGACGTCGCCGTCCATCATCTCCTGCGAGAAGCCGAGGCCGTCCAGCACCTCGCGTGCCCGGCCGTCGAGCGCATAGCCGTCGAGCTCCTCGAAGCGGTGCTGCAATTCGCCGTAGCGCTCGATGATGGCGTCCATCTCGTCGGCGCGATCGGGGTCGCCCATGGCGTGCTCCAGCTCGCGCATCTCTGCGGCAACCGCGCTCACCGGTCCTGCACCCTCCATCACCTCGGCGACGGCGCTCATGCCTTCCATGTCGCCGACGTCCTGGCTGAAATAGCCGATGGTGACGCCGCGATCGACCTGGACCTGCCCTTCGTCCGGCTGCTCCTGCCCGGTGATCATGCGGAACAACGTCGTCTTGCCGGCGCCGTTCGGACCGACGAGGCCGACCTTCTCGCCCTTCTGCAAGGCGGCCGAGGCCTCGATGAAGACGATCTGTCGGCCGTTCTGCTTGCCGATATTTTCAAGACGGATCATGGGGAGGTCCGGGTAACTGCGCTGATGTGGCGGGATTTGTCCCGAGCGCTTACCCGAATGAAGCTGCCGGGGGAAGAGGCAGAAGCGCCGCAGATGGTGGCGAGGCCCCGCGCAGGAAAACAAGAATCCGCGGATTGTCGAAATCCGCCCTCGCGGAACGACATTGGCGCGGCGGCCTGCCTGGCAGCCGACCGGCAACACCAACAGGACAGGAACAAGACGATGGCCAAGATGCTCGTGATCTACAAAACCCCGGCCGATCCGGAGGCATTCGACCGGCACTATTTCGAGGTTCACGTGCCGCTGGCCAAGAAGCTTCCCGGCCTGCGGCGCTACGACATCAGCAGGCGGCCCATCATCAAGCGCTCGGCGGGCGAGATGCCGTATCTGGTGGGGACGCTGTATTTCGACAGCCTCGCCGATATGCAGAGCGCATTTGCAACCGAAATCGGCATCGCCTGCGCCGCTGACCGGCGGATACTCGCGCCAGGAGACGACGACCTGACGATGCTGCTGTTCGACGTCGATGAAGTGTAAGCCTTCGCCGGTCTCCGAGCGGAACGAAGGAGCAGCACCGAAGCGGAGGACGTTACTTCGCGTCGTGGAAGATGATCCCCACCGTATGCCGCCGGCCGGAGCGCAGGCGGCTGACGCCGTGGCGCAGGTTGACGCGATAGTGGCCCTTGGTGCCCTGCACCGGCCGATTGTGCACGGCGAAGATCACCGCGTCGCCTCGCCTCAGCGGCACCACCTCGGCGCGGCTCTGCATACGCGGGCGCTGCTCGGTGAGCACGAATTCGCCACCGGTGAAATCCTCGCCGGGTTCGGACAAGAGGATCGCCACCTGCAGCGGAAAGGCGAGCGCGCCGTAGAGGTCCTGATGCAGGCAGTTGAAGTCGCCGGGGCCGTATTGCAGGAGCAACGGCGTTGGCTTCGTCTGCCCCTCGGCGTGGCAGCGCTTGAGGAAGGCGGCGTGGTCAGCGGGATAGCGCAGCGCCACACCCATCTTCTCGTTCCAGTCGTTGGCGACGCCGGCAAGCCGCGGATAGAGCGCGGTGCGCAGGCCTTCGATCAGATCGGGGAGCGAATAGCGGAAATAGCGGTACTCGCCCTTGCCGAAACCATGGCGCGCCATCACCACATGGCTGCGGAAATGTTCTTCGTGCGGATAGAGCGCGGCGATTTCGGCGCATTCGTCGGGGGTGAGAAGGTTTTCCATGACGGCGCAGCCATGGGCGTTCAGCTCGGCGGTCAGAGCGCGCCAGTCTTGGTCGGCGACGCGTGCTTCGGCCGAGCGCGCCGCGCGTTTGGCGCTTATGGAATGGACGGTCATGGGCCTGGCCTCCTGTCGCTTGCCTGCCATGAAGATGGGGCGGACGGAGGGTGGGAGCCACCCGATTCGTGCGGAGGCGCGGCGGTGAAGCTGCCAATCTCCCCCCCTTGCGGGGGAGATGGCCGGCAGGCCAGAGGGGGGGTGCGAAGGAATGCCGGCTTTGCCCAATTCCCAATCGCAAGCCGGTTGAAGACGGTAGCTGCAGACTGACAGGCTGGCGGGACAGCACCCCCCTCTGCCCTGCCGGGCATCTCCCCCGCAAGGGGGGAGATCGGCTCTCCGCCGGCCTCGCAAACCTTCAACCCTTGCGCCGATACTTCTCCAGCTCCGGATCGAGATCCACCCTGACCGCATTGGTGAACACACACGTCGCCAGCATGATGCCGGCGAAGGCGACGAGGTCGACCAAGAGCGTATCGTCGTAGCGCGCCTTGAGCGCGGCCCAGATATCATCCGGAACAGCATTGGCATCGGCGGCGACCACCTTGCCGAAGGCGACAAGCAGTGTCTCGTCGGCGGTCGGCTCGATCGCCTCGGGATCGAGGCCGGAATCGATCAGGGCGCGGCGGAAGAAGGTGATCGGTATTTCGGCGCGCATCGTCTCGGCGATCGCCGTCGAGAACAGCCAGATGGCGCGGTCGTCGAGCGCGGGTTTGAGCAGGTCGCGCAGCGTGAACCATTCGGCATAGATGCGGTGGGCGGCCGGCGAATGCAGCAGGATGCGCTTCATGTTGGTCATGCGGCCGCGCAGGCTGAGCTCCCTGTCGTGCTCGGCGCGGATTTCTTCGGATGCCGTCGCGTAGTCGATTGGCTGGATCATGGCCATGGGAATGGACCCCTCACCCAAGCGTCGTGTGCAGTTCGGGCGCGGCGCGCAGCGTGTTGGAGACGGTGCAGATCGCCTCGGCATCCTCGACGATGCGCTGCTTGGTCGCCGTGTCGAGATCGCCGGAAATATCGAGCCTGATGTTGAAGCGGGCGACGCGGGACGGCTCGTCGGCCGCCTTCTCGCCGCCGACCTCGGCGCGCACCTCGCCGAGCCGGGCGGCGACGCCAAGGCGCGTGGCGGCGATGCGGGCACTCAGCACCATGCAGGCGGCGAGCGAGGCGTAGAGCAGGTCGAGCGGGTTGAAGCCCGGCGCGCTTACGCTGGTGACGACATCGACCGCGCCGCCGGTCGGCGTTGTGACGACCGGCAGGCCGCCGGGTTGCAGGACGGCCAGCGCGCCGGTGACGCGGGTTCTGATCTTCAGCTCGCTCATCGCAGAATCCCTTTCGGTCGGCGGCCCGTCAAAAATCAGGGGCGCAGCCACAGTGGCGCGCGCCCTGGCCCGCTATATGGTACGCTTAGGGCCGACGCAGCAACATCGACTGATGTCTCGGATTTCACTACGCTGTACTGCCTCCTGCATTGTCCTGTTGCTGCACTGTTTCGAGGTTCGGCAATGAAGCGCAGTCTCGTTTTCGCTTTGATTGCAGGCATTGCCGGCGTTGGCCTGCTCGGCGGCGGCGCACTTTTGACTGGTCGGTCCGCGGTTTCGCCGGACGCAATCCAGTCGTCGGTTATCCGCACCCCCGCATTGATCGACAGCGCCTGGAAGCTGCCGGTGGCTGCTACTTTCACCACTGCCCTTGACTGGCAATCGAACAGCTCACGATGTGGGCCGGCAAGCCTCGCAAATACATTCCGCTCGATCGGCGAAGAGGAGACGACCGAAGCCGAAGTCCTCGAGGGCACAGGCAAATGCTGGACAGGCTTTTGCATTATCGGGCTGACGTTGGACGAGGTTGCCGAGGTCGCTCGAACGAAGACCACGCGGAAAGTCTCGGTGTTGCGGAACCTGAGCGCCGACGAGTTCCGCGAGCACTTGAGGCGTGCCAACGATCCGAGCCGCCGCTACATCATCAACTTTACACGCGAGAAGATTTTCGGCGCCGGCAGCGGCCATTTTTCCCCGATCGGAGGATATCTGGAGGCCGAAGACATGGTTTTCGTCCTCGATGTAAACGAGCGCTACAAGCCGTGGCTGATCGAGCGCGAGCGTCTGTTCTCGGCCATGGACACTATCGACAGCGATGGCGACAAAAAGCGAGGCTTGCTGCTGATCGAGTAGATCGGGTCGCGCGCTGCTCCGCCCAGAAATCGACGAGCTTTTGCCGCGCTAGATCCAACCGAGGTCGATCGACGATGGCCTCAAAGATGATGCCAGATGACCTTCAGCGGTGAACCGATTGCCTGCTCGACCCTGCCCAGCTGGTCGGCAGCAAGTGATGTCTCGCCTGGATTGAAAACCGTGAGCGCGCAGCTGCCGAACGCGGCAGGCCAGACATAGCGCAGATCGTTGAGCGAAGTGGGCCTGTGGCAGCAAGGCGTCACGGCCGCAAGGTCTTCAAAGCCCGATACAGCCGCCCGGTCCATCGCCTCGCCCCACCAGTCCTCGAGGTCACTGCCACACAGGGGGCAGTTGATGCTTTCCGTGTTCGCGCCGGCGTCGAAGAATGTCACCCCTTCTTCGAATTCGACCCCGATATGTTCGGCCCGTGGAAACAAACCTCGCACGATCGTCACCGCATCCCTGGCTGCCGCCTCGCCGGGGCGCCAGTGCGGATCATACGAAACCAACCGCAGGTAGTTGTCGGACATACTCCTTCCTGGCGCAGGATGGGTGTTCAATGCAAGGTGCTGGACCGGATTCCAGACTATCTATTTCAGGCTCCGCAGCAGATGCTTCTGGACCTTGCCCGATGCTGTGCGCGGCAGGATCTCCACGGGGAAGAATTCCTTGGGCACCTTGTAACGGGCGATGCGCGCGGCGCAGTGGCTGGCGAGTGAGCCCGGGTCGAGCGCGCGACCCGGCTGCATCACCACGAAGGCGCGGCCGACCTCGCCCCAGCGCTCGTCGGCGACACCGATCACCGCCACCTCGGCGATATCAGGATGGGCGAGCAGCGCCATCTCGACTTCGGCCGGGAAGACGTTCTCGCCGCCGGAGATGAACATGTCCTTGCGGCGGTCGACCAAAGTGACAAAGCCGTCTTCGTCGCGCCGCGCCAAGTCGCCGGTGCGAAACCAGCCGTCCGCGCTGAAGGCGCGCGCCGTCTCGTCCACCCGGTTCCAATAGCCCGGCGTGATATTGGGGCCGGCGAGCCACATCTCGCCCGTCTCGCCCGGTGCGGCATCATTGCTGGCGTCATCGACGATGCGCAGTGAGACCATCGGCGCCGGCAGGCCGGCCGAGCCCGCCTTGCCGGTGATGCGCTCGACCTCCAGCGGCATGCCGAGCACGGTGCCGGCTTCCGTCATGCCGAAACCGTCGACCATCGGCACGCCCTGCGCCAGCCACCATAGGATGTCCGCTGCGGGATTCGGCGCGCCGCCGGTGAAGAGTGCGACAAGCGAGGTCCAGCGCGCGGGCGCAAAGCCGGCATGCTCGCGCAGCATCCTCGCCATCTGCGGCACGCAGAAATAGTGGGTGACGCCGAGCGCCGGGTCGGCCAGCCGGCGGTTGGTGACACCGGGGTCGAAGCCGGCGGAGACCAGCACCGTGCCGCCCTTGAGCAGCACCGGACGCAGGTTGGTGATCAGGCCGATGACATGGAACATCGGCGCGTCGCAGAGGAAGACGCTGTCATGGCCGACGCGGCCGATGACGCCGAAATTGACCGCGGTGGCGAAAGCGTTGGCCTCGGTGACGATGACGCCCTTCGGTTGGCCCGATGTGCCCGAGGTGTAGAGGATGATCGACGGCCGGTCGGCTTCCGGCAAAGGGCGGCGCGGCGCCGGCGCGGCCTCCTCTACCGCCGCCGCGAAGCGCGAGACCTCGAGCGGCGCGCAGTCAGGCGGCGCCATGTCGAGCGCGGTGTCGTGGACCAGAAGCACGGGACCGCAGTCGGCCAGGATCGCCTGGCGCTCAGGCGCGGCCAGCCGCCAGTTGACCGGCACGAAGATGGCGCCGAGGCGCGTCGCCGCCTGCTGCAGGATAACGAGGTCGGCGCTGTTGCGGGCCAGCGTGGCGATCCGCTGCCCTTGCTTTATGCCATGGTTGCTTTCAAGCACCGCGACCGCGCGCTGGATGGCGTCGTCGAGCGCCGCATAGGTCCAGCGCCGCCCGGACGCCAGGTCGACGCAAGCGAGGCGGTCCGGCTGCGCCCTGGCGTGCAGGGCAACGGGGTCCGGTGTCGTCCAGGCCGGCATTGCGATCTCCTCCCGTGTCACGCGCCGTATCTGTTGCCTGCGGCATCAATGCCGGCAGGGCGTCAGGTCACCGCCCGGATCATCTCGCCTTGTCGTAGGCGGCGAGGCCGGGCTTGTAGCTCTTTTCGTCGATGAACTGGCGGATGCCTTCCTTGCGGCCTTCATTGTCGAAGGAATTCGCCGCCTCCTGCGCCCGCACCAGATAGTCCTCGGCATTGTCGTAGGTCATCTCGGCGACACGGCGGATGGCATCCTTGGTGGCCTTGAGCGCGACCGGGTTCTTCTTCAGGAGGATTTCTGCCACCTCGGCGACGCGCGCCTTCAAGCCACTGAGCGGCACGCTTTCATTGACCAGCTTCCAGGCCGCCGCCTTGCGGCCGTCGATCAACTCACCGGTCAGCGCGTGATACATGGCGTCACGCATCGACAGCAGATCGACCACCACCTTGGTGGCGCCGCCGCCGGGCAGGATGCCCCAGTTGATCTCGGAGAGCGCGAACTGCGCCTCGTCGGCGGCGAAGGCGAGATCGCAGGCAAACAGCGGGCCATAACCGCCGCCAAAGCACCAGCCATTGACCATCGCGATGGTCGGCACGCGGTACCAGCGCAGCCGCCGCCACCAGCCGTAAGCCTCGCCCTGGGCCTTGCGCACGGCGCCCAGGCCCTTCGCCTCGGTCTCGCGGAAATATTCCTTGAGGTCCATACCCGCCGACCAGGCGGCGCCCTCGCCCGAGAGCACGAGAACGCCGACATCGTCGCGGAATTCGAGCTCGTCGAGCACCTGCATCATGCGCCGGTTGAGCGCCGGGCTCATCGAATTGCGCTTGGCCGGCCGGTTGAAGCGCACCCAGGCGATGCCGTCCTCGACATCGAAGGCGACGGTGTCTTCGGTTTCTCCTGCCATGGGTCAACTCCTCCGAGATAGCTATGCTGCATAGCGTTTACCTTTGCTATGTCGCATAATATTTTTACCTTGACAAGGGGCCGGATCGCGGCAATCGATCGGGCATGGACGAAACCAGCAATGACCTCGACGAGGACGCGCTCGACGCGCAGATCGGCTATAACCTCCGACGCGCCTCGGCGCTGGCACTCAACGATTTCGCCGTCGAGATGGCGGAGGCGTCGTTGCGTCCCGTCACCTATGCCATGCTGGCGCTGATCGACGAGCGGCCGGGCATCCGCGCCGCCGAGCTCTGCCGGCTGCTCGGCATGAAGAGCGCCAACATGGCGCCGCTGCTCGCCGAACTGGAGGAGCGCGGCCTGATCGAGCGCGACGACCATGCCGAGGACAGGCGCGTGCAGGAGCTCAGCCTGACCGAGGCGGCCAGAGACGCGATGCCGGCTTGGCGGCGGCAGGTGCGCCGGCACGAGGACCGCTTCCTGCACCGGCTGACAAGCAAGGAACGGGCGACGCTGCTGCGGCTGCTGCGGTTGATCTGGGTGGACGAGCAAGGCTGAAGGCGCCGGCTGGAAGGCGACGGTCCTGCTGAAAGCCTGAAAAAACAATCCGATGGCGGCATATTCTGCCTAATCGATTCAGGCTGCGTGCCGCATCGCAGGGGGCCGGGACATTACCGCATGGATCCCGCTGAGACGACCTCACCGCTGGTGTCTGGCGGGGCGCCAAGGCAGCGCGATCTCACCCATATTAGCGATTCCTAAACCGCGGTGCGCTAAGTCTTGCCGATTGACGGGGGCCGCGGAATGAACGCCTTCAGGCGACTGGCCGGATTTGTTCTGATCCTGTTGACCGGTGTGGTGGCGCTGGCCGCGCTGCACATCGACGCCCAGCGGAATTTCGCGCTGGCAAAGGAACGCTACCTCGAGAATTCCCATGCGGCATCCCAGGCGACCGCCAAGACCGTCGAAGATGCGTTGCACGCCATCTACGAGAACGTGCGGACGCTGACCTACCTGCCAAGCGTGCGAAACCTTGACCGCCATGGCACGAACCTTGGCGACGAGGGCCGCGCCACGATCCAGCAGATCTACAACAACCTGGCCAACAACGTTTCCATTTCCGAGGTCTATTTCCTGCCGCTGGATTTCGACCCCGACCGTTTCGACGCGGTGACGGGCAAGCTGGAGGAGCCGATCCTCCAGTTCGACCAGCTGATCGTGAATGCCAGGGCGCGATCGGACGCGGCGGGATCGCCAAAGCAGGCAAAGCTCGATGACAGCGCGCTGGCGCGCCCGGCCGAGGAGGTCGAAACCTACGAATACCATGAGCTCGCCAAGCAGCTTGCCTGGCTTAAGGCCAACTATCCGAATTCGAGCAACATCGAGGGGCTCAACGTGCCGATCATCGGCACCAAGGAACTGATCACCTGCGACAACACGGACTTCTTCCACAGCGGCGACGACGCAGACCGATCGGGCTTCATCCTTTCTGTTCCCGTCTTTGCGGCCGACGGCAACCTGCGCGGCTCGGTTTCAGCGATCATGCTCACCTCGGCGCTCAGGAAGCTTGTGCCCAGCACCGACTATGTCATCGTCAATGCGGGCTACGATTTCGAATCCGACCAGCATCGACTTTCGACCTCGCTGGCAGCCGACACACGGTCGTTCACCGCGCCCGATCCGAAGTTGGTCTACTCGGAAGTGATCCCGCTTTCCCTCAACGATCCGAAAAGCGCGTGGCGGCTCTGGGTTGGTTTTCCGAACAGCAGGTTCGAGGGCAATGTCGACGTCCGGTCGGTTCGCGAGTTCGAACGGGCTGGCTACGCCGCGACCGTCATCGTCACCTTGCTGGCGCTGGTGTGCTGGCATGCGATCGGGCGTACGATGTCGATGCAGGCGGACGCCGCCGAGACCCTGGAGCGGCGGGTGGAGGAACGTACCGCCGAGATCCAGCACCTTGCCACGCACGACATTCTCACCGGCCTGCCCAATCGCGGTCTACTCGCCGAGACCATGGACGAGGCCTTGAAGAGCCTCAGAGACAGCGAGAAACTGGCGGTCCACTGCGTCGATCTCGACCGATTCAAGCCGGTGAACGACACGCTCGGCCATCCGATCGGAGATGAGCTTCTTGGCGCCGTGGCGAAGCGCCTCATTCAACAAGCCAGCGAAACCGCCATGGTGGCAAGGGTGGGCGGCGACGAATTCATCATCCTCCAGCTTCTGCTCGATGGCGACGAGCAGGCAGGCGCGCTGGCCAGCCGGGTCATTCACGCACTGTCCGACGAATTCCAGATCCAGGGCCATACCATCAACATCGGCGGCAGTATCGGCATCGCAGTCTTTCCAGATGACGGCGATAGCTCGGAAATCCTCATCCGCAATGCCGACCTCGCTTTGTACAAGGCCAAGATGGAAGGCCGCGGCACGTGCCGGTCATTCGAGCCCGGAATGGATGCGCGACTGCAGGAGCGTCGGCTGATTGAGGCCGAGCTGGCTCTGGCAGTGGCAAACGATCAGTTCGTGCTGCACTATCAACCGCTGCACGAAGCAAAGACGTCGAACCTCACTGGCTTCGAAGCCCTTGTGCGATGGAACCATCCGCGCCTTGGCCTGCTTGCGCCGTCGGAATTCATCCAGCTTTCCGAGGAGACCGGGGTCATCGACACGCTCGGCGACTGGATCCTGCGGCAGGCCTGCGCCGATGCGGCGAAGTGGCCCCTGCCCGTTAAGGTCGCCGTCAACCTCTCGCCCGCGCAGTTCAAGCAGCAGTCACTGCCGCTTCAGGTCGCATCGGCACTTGCAGCGTCGGGTCTCATGCCGTCGCGCCTGGAGCTCGAGATCACCGAGTCGGTGCTCCTGGCCCACAACGAGCACACCATCCAGACGCTCCACAGCCTGCGTGATCTCGGCATCAGCATCGCCATGGACGATTTCGGCACCGGGTATTCCTCATTGAGCTATCTGCGGTCGTTCCCATTCAACCGCATCAAGATCGATCGCAGCTTCGTCAGCCTGATGTGCGAGAGCAGCGAAAGCCGGGCCATCGTCAAGGCCGTCGCCGAGCTCGGCACCACACTCGGCATGACCACGACCGCCGAGGGTGTCGAGACCGAAGACCAGTATCGCCTGGTCAGGGAGAACGGCTGCACCGACGTCCAGGGTTGGCTCTTCGGCCGGCCAATGCCGGCATCCCAGCTCTACGCGCTTTTCGAACAACCTGGCGCTTTGACGGCCTAGGCGAAGCGAGCCTTTCCGACGCGCAACGGAAAGGCCTGCTTGGGCAGGCCTTTCGCCGGAGCTTCGACTGCTCAGCGCGTCAGATCGAGCGCGGCGGAGAGATCGCCCATCGGCGGCTGGTCGTTGTTGCGCAGCGCCTTGTCACGGGCGACGATGCCCGGCAGCACCGGCAGGTCGTAGCGTGCCGTGATGAAGCGCAGGATAGAGGTCGTATCGTATTGCGTGTGGTCGACGGTGCCCATCCTCGCATAGGGCGAGATGATGAAGGCGGGGATGCGATTGCCCGGACCCCAGCGGTCGGCCTTCGGCGGCGCGACATGATCCCAGAAGCCGCCATTCTCGTCATAGGTGACGACAACCAGCATGTGCGGCCATTGTGGGCTCTTCTCCAGATGCGACACGATATCGGCCAGATGCTTGTCGCCGCTGGTGACGTCGGCATAGCCGCCATGCTCGTTGAGATTGCCCTGCGGCTTGTAGAAGCTCACCGAGGGCAGCTTGCCTTCGTCGATCGCCTTGATGAATTCCACACCGTCGAGGCCGCCGTCCTTCAGATGCTCCGCGCGCGCGGGCGTGCCTGGCGCGTAGGCCGCGAAATAGTTGAACGGCTGGTGGTGGAATTGGAAGTTCGGCACCGGCGTGGCGTTCTTGCCGTCGAGCGCCGCCTGCCAGGCGCCGGAATACCAGGCCCAGGAGATGCCCTTCAGCGACAGCAGGTCGCCGATGGTGATCTCGTGCTGCGGCGGCAGCGTGGTGGGCGCCGCCGGATCGGCGAGCGCCTTGTCGCCGCCCTCGGCCGGCTTGTTGGCGCTCGGCTGGTAAGGCGGCTGCATGGTGTTGACGGCATAGAAGTCCGGCGTGATGGCGCCGTCATTGACGAATTTCGGCGCGCCGCCGAGCGCGGAGGGTGGTGAATTGTCGGCCGCCTTCAGCGTCACGCCGTCGGGCTCGACGACCGCGATCTGGCCCTTCACCGGGCTGGTATCGGCATGCGGATAGACCGGCACGCAGGCGCAGGCGAGCATGATGTGGTTGAGGAAGGAGCCGCCGAAGGCGCCCTGGAAGAAATTGTCGGCGAGCACGTATTTTTTGCCCACCGCCCACATCGGCAGCGCCGAGCCGTCATAGTGACCCATGACGAGGGAGCCGGAATCGGCCCAGGCAACGAACTTGTCGTTCCGGCCGGCGTCGATCTGCATCTGCTCCTGGTAGAAGCGGTGCCAGAGGTCGCGGGTGATGACGCCGGTGTTCTCATTGAAGCCCTTGGGATCGTCGATGGCGAAGCTGGCATTGGCGAGATGCGCGGTCTCGGCCTCCGTCACCGCCGGCGTCACGCCCTTGCCGGTCAGGCCGCCCCAGGCCGGCGGCAGTTCGGTGAGCGGCTTGCCATCGCGGTCAAGCTGGCGCGCCTGGTCGGCCGAGACATTGGCGAGGCCATTGGCGCCAGGGAAGCCGCCATAGAGATTATCGAAGCTGCGGTTCTCGGCATAGATGACGACGACGGTGTCGATCTTGTCGTAGCCGGCGGGGGCCGCCTGCGCGGCGGCGGCGAGCGATACCAGGGCCGTGGAGGCCAGGCAGAGCGAGGAGAAAGACCTAGTCATGGGATGGTGCCTCGTGGCTTGGGGAATGGCTGGAGGGCGGCAATCGACGAACAAACAGGCGTGGAAGCAGCTACTGCGATGCCCTGTCACTTTTGTGACATTTTTCGCCACCGCGAACACGGTTGCGTGAGCACCGAGACCGGTCATCAATCCGTTGCACTGGGCACCTAGTTGCCGGGTGGGAAAACCGGACCGCGCCCCATGACGAGACGATGGAAAAGCCTGGCTATCGCGATCGCCACGGCGTCGATTTCCGGCTTCGCCGCGCCCGCGAACACGGCGGGCAGCACCCATCCCGGTCCGCTGTCGCGCGCGGGGGCCTATGCGCGGGCGCAGGCGCTGACTGCGCTCGGCCGCAAAATGTTCCTCGATCCGTCGCTGTCGGCCTCGGGCAGGCAGGCCTGCTCCTCCTGCCATGATCCCAACCACGCCTTCGGTCCGGTCTCGGCCGCGCCCGTCGAAATAGGCGGACCCAACCTCGACCGCCCGGGCCTGCGCGCCGTCCCGTCGCTGCGCTACCTGCAGGCGGCGCCCGCCTTCAGCGAGCACTTTTATGATTCCGAGGATGAGGGCGACGAGAGCGTCGACAACGGCCCGACCGGCGGGCTGACCTGGGACGGCCGCGCCGATCGCGGCCAGGAGCAGGCGAAGATCCCCCTGCTCTCGCCTTTCGAAATGGCCAACAAGGATGAGAGCGCTGTGGCCGCCGCCCTGAGCAAGGCCGCGTATGCGCAGGAGTTCAAAGCGGCGTTCGGCGACGACGTGTTCGAACGGCCGGATGCTGCCTTCGACGCCGCGGTCGAGGCGCTCGGCACCTTCGAGCAGAGCAGCGCCGACTTCTACCCCTATTCCAGCCGCTACGACGCCTTCCTCGCCGGCAAGGCGACGCTTACGACCCAAGAGCTGCGCGGCCGCGCCCTGTTCGAGGACGAGACCAAGGGCAATTGCGCAAGCTGTCACTTGGGCGAGCCCTCCAACAATGGCGAGCCGCCCCAATTCACCGATTACGGCCTGATCGCCGTCGGCGTGCCGCGCAACCCGGCGATCCCGGCCAATGCCGATCCGGCCTATGTCGACCTTGGCATGTGCGGTCCGCTACGCACCGACTTCAAGGGTCGGTCCGAATATTGCGGCCTGTTCAAAACGCCGACGCTGCGCAATGTGGCGCTGCGGAAGAGCTTCTTCCACAATGGCTATTTCCACACGCTGCGCGATGCGGTTGCCTTCTACGTCAGCCGCGACAGCGATCCCGGCCGCTGGTATCCGAAGAAGGCCGACGGCACGGTCGATAAATTCGACGACCTGCCAAAGGCTTATTGGGGAAACCTCAACACGGACCCGCCTTTCAACGGCAGGAAGCCGGGCGACAGGCCGGCGCTGACCGACGCTGAGATCGACGACATCGTCGCCTTCTTGGGCACGCTGACCGATGCGGACCAGCGAGGCGCCCCGGCCCATTGAGGCGGAGGACGTCCTTGACGTCAATCAGCGACACAAACCCTGGCTGATCGGGCGCGAGCGCCTGTTTTCGGCCATGGACACGGTCGATTCAGATGGCGACAGGCAGCGCGGTTTGCTGCCGATCGAGTGACGACGGATGCGATGCCCGGGCGCCTATCCAGGCATCTGCCCGATCTCGATGCCGAAAAGTTCAAAGGCGAAGGCTGGGCTTTAATATGAGATGTTGCTAATATGTTGACTTGCTCACATGACTACAGCACGCCCGCTGCTACAGTGGGTGCTCTTCGCATGATGGGGTCTCAAATGCGGTTCGTTGCAGTGCAGGAGCCGCCTGATACTTGGGCGGTGTTTGACACGAGGATTGACGAGCCTGCGGACTACGCTGGCTGCGTGCTTGCTGGTTTGACATTGCGTGAAGCCCAGTGGTTCGCGGCCGTAGCCAATGTTGGAACCTCAGGGCGGGGACGCAAACCCTTGGGCGTCGGCACCGGGTTGAGCTGGCGCCGGTCACCGGGGCCGTTTGAGGCAGACCTCGCCGGAGCAATCCAGATTCGGGCAGTCGTGCCGGGGTCGCATCCTGGCCGGTAAAGCGGAACGCAGACAATTCCCCGTCCCGCAGGAAAAGCCCAAGCGAACAAGCAGTTGAGAGGGCGCACTGCGAGACCGATTCAGGAGCACGCCTTGAGTGCCCCTCACACGGCCGGCGCGTAGCGGCTCACCACCATGCCGCTGGCATAGGCTTTCGAACCGATGAGCTTCAGCCTGGAGAAGCCGCCCCGGCCGAAGATGCGGCGGCCGGCGCCCAGCACCGCCGGATTGATGAACAGCTGGAATTCGTCGACCAGCCCGGCGGCAATCAGCGCCGAGGCGAAGCCGGCGCCGCCGAAGACGGCGATGTTGCCGCCCTCGCCCGCCCTCAGCCTAGTGACCTCGCGCGGCAGGTCGCCGCTTGCGACGGTCGTGCGCTCCCATCGCGTGGCCTTCAGCCTGTCGCTCAGCACCACCTTCTGCGCTTCGACGATGCGCTGGGCAAAGGCATAGAAGCGGTCCTTCGGGAATTTCGTCGCCGCCTTGCCCCAGTGGTTCAGATAGCCCTCCTCCGCCATCTTGCGGCTGAGCAGGATGGTGTCGATGTTTTCGAAGACGGCGTTGAAGTCCTGCTTCAGCTCGTCGTCCCAAGCACTGTCGTCGCCCCACTCCCAGAGCTGCCAGAGATGGTCGTCCTCGGCACCGACGAAGCCGTCGACCGACATCTGCATTTGCAGGATGAGTTTCTTCATCTCCCGTCCCTCGTCGTGCTTCCAATCAATTTACTTTTGGAACCATTTGACGCACGAAGGCAATGGTGTCAATGGTAAAGTGATTTAAAAATGGAACCGTAGTTATGTCGACCAGGGAACGGTCCGGCTGCCCGATCAGCCTGTCGCTCGAGCTGCTTGGCGACCGCTGGACGCTGCTCATCATCCGCGACCTGGTCTTCGCCGGGAAAAGGCATTTTCGCGAATTCCTGCAGTCGGACGAAGGCATCTCGTCGCGAACGCTCGCCGAGCGGCTGCAGACGCTGCAGGAGGAAGGCATCCTCACCCGCAGCGACGACCCGACCCACAGGCTGAAGGCGATCTACCGGCTGACCGAAGCCGGCATCCACCTTCTGCCGGTCCTGGCGACGCTCGGCGCCTGGGGCAGTAAATATCGCAAGGCCGACGATGACCTTGCTCAGATTGCCACTGAGCTGGCGGACGGCGGCGAGCCGGCTCTGGCGCGGGTAAAGGAGAGGCTGAGACAGGAATATTTGGGTTAGGCGCGGCGACGCAAATCGCCCACACTGACGCTATACGCCTGTGCGTCAGACTCAACTCGAACGGGATCGCCGCCATGATCGTCCAGGCCTGCATCAACGGCGCCCGACCCGCCGACTTTCACGCCGCCCTGCCGCTTGACCCGGACGCCATGGCGCGCGACGGCGCTGCTTCAACTGCGTCCGGCGCCGCCGAGCTGCATGTCCATGCGCGCGGCGCCGACGGGCAGGAAAGCCTGACGCCCGAAGCGGTGGACCGCACGGTGGCGACGCTGCGGCGCGCCTGTCCGGGCACGCTGATCGGTGTGTCGACCGGCGCCTGGATCGAAAAGGACGACCTGCGCACGCTGGTCGCCATCGCCGGCTGGGGAGAGCTGCCGGACTATGCCTCGGTCAATCTCAGCGAGACGGCCGCGCCTGTCGTGATGGAAAGCCTGCGCCAGCGCGGCATCGGCATCGAGGCGGGCCTGGCTTCCATCGCCGACGCCGAACGGCTGGTGGCGCTCGACCATGGCGGACGCGTGCTGCGCGTCCTGGTCGAGATTTCCGAACAGACGCTCGACGAGGCCTTCGCCGTTGCCGACGGCATCGAAGCGGTGCTGGCGCGAGCCGGCATCCGCCGCTCGATCCTGCTGCATGGCGAGAACGCGACGGTGTGGCCCTTCGTCGAGCGGGCGGCAGCGCGGAAGTTTTCCACCCGTGTCGGGCTGGAGGACGGCAAGCACCTGCCGGACGGCAGCATTGCGGCGGGCAATCCGGCGCTGGTGGCAGCGGCGGTGCGGATTTATCGCGGCGTGAGGTGAATCTCCCCACTTGCGGGGGAGATCAGCCGTTTAGATCTCGCTGCCCTCAACTCAGCGTCAGCCGAATTTCGTCAGAGGCTCGGCGCGAATTTCGACCCACTCGCAGCGCCGGCTGTCGTGGTAGAAGGACTGGAACGGCGGCGGGAAGGACGGGTCGGCGAAGGCGCCGACGGGAATCGCGATCACGCCGGGCTGGGTGTCGATGCGGTAGTGGACGGTGGTGCCGCAATCCGGGCAGAAGCTGTAGCTGACGCGGCCGCCCTGCTCGCCGACGCGCGTGAATTGTGCCGCTCGCCCGTGGATCGCCACGTCACCTTCCTTGAACCGGCCATTGTAGCTGAAGGCACTGCCGGTGCGCCGCTTGCAGGCCAGGCAATGGCATACGGAAATGCGCACGATCTCGCCCGAGCAGACGGCCGAAAGCTGGCCGCAAGAGCATTCCGCGCGACGGGTGACCATGACCGGCTCCTTTCAGCTCCGCCCGGGCTCGTCCGGGTCAGCGCAGATCGGCACCTTATTGAGTTCGGAAGCGCGGCGGAAGGATACTCTCGCCTGTCACGGGAGCGCTGCGGCTTGGTAGTGGGTCAGTTTGAAACTTGTCTCACCTGAACGTGGTTCAAGAGTGAGACAACATATCGTTCCATCTCAAGCCTGCGAGCGGTATTCAAAATGCTTCTCCACGTATCTTGCGGATCAACGCCGGACGCGATCATGGCCGGCGCGTTGTGAAATGAGTCTGCAAGCATACGTGCTTTGGGTAGATCATCGGTCGCGCGAATTTCGACGAGAACGATACCCAGAATCCTCAGGATATTTTCGTTCGTGATGGGTTGAGGATCAATCAATTGAGACGCCTTTTTTTCTGTTCGGGCCTCGAACCGCTGGCTTCTCAGCTTCCGTTGCCTCGATAAAATGACGGCCCTTGTCAGGCGCGCCAGGCCGCCAGATCCGCCAGGATTTGTGCCTTCACCGCGGGGTCGGCATAGCTCGCCCTGACCGATGTCGCGGCGAGATCGCGGATGGTTTCGCCATCCCAGCCGAAAGCCTCGGCGCAGGCGTCATAGGACGCCTCCAGCGTGGTGTCGAGCAGCGCCGGATCATCGGTGTTGATCGAGACGGGAACGCCGGCCTTACGCAAGGCGTCGATCGGGTGTTCGGCGATCGACCGGTAGAGGCCGAGAGTGACGTTGGAGACCGGGCAGACGCCAAGCGGGATCTGCCTTTCAGCCAGCAGGTCGACAAGGTCCGGCATCTCAATCGCCCGCACGCCGTGGTCGATGCGGTCGGCGCCAAGCAGTTCGATCGCGTCGCGCACGCCCTCCGGACCGCTCGACTCGCCGGCATGGACGGTCCGCCGCAGGCCCGCCGCGCCAGCACGACGGAACGCCTCGGCAAAGCGCGGACCGGTCCGGCCGGCGGCGGCTTCGTTGCCGTCGATCGACAGCGCAACCACGCGCGGATGCCTGAGCCCGCTCAACAGTTCCACCAGCTCGATCGCTTCTTCCGCCGACTGGCTGCGCAGCAGGCTGACGCAAAGCCCGACCGGCGGGTGCCCATCCTGCTCTGCCGCCGCGAAGCCGGCGTCGAACGCGTCGATCATGCCCGGGATGTTGTTGTGCCAGTGCGGCCAGTGGGTCGGGTTGACGATGACGTCGGCATAGCGCACGCCACTCCTGGCCATGCGCTGGGCGAACTTGTAGGCCGTGGTCGCCAGCTGCTCGCGCGTGCGGAACGTGCCGCACAGCCAGTCGAGCATCTCGAGGAAACTCTTCAGGTCATGCGCCTCGAACAGCCTGTCGCGCGGCGCGCGCAGCGGAATGCCGGACTCCTCGCAGTTGCGGATCACGTCATCGGCCTCGAAACAGCCCTCGACGTGGATGTGCACCTCGGCTTTCGGCAAAGCGATGTAGTCGGTCAAGAGACGTCTCCCGTGTTCGCTCGCCGCAATAGAGCACGAAAAGGCCCGAACCACGCTTCAAGAAACGATTGAAACAATTGTGCGAGGCGCCCGGCAATCGGGCGGGCAATTGCCGTGACGGTGCCCTTCGTTGTAGCCATTGCGACCGCTTGACTTTGAAGGAGACATGGCATGGACCCAATCACCGGCGGCTGCCTGTGCGGCAACGTCCGCATTGTGGCGTCAGGTGCCCCGTATCGGGTCGGCATCTGCCACTGCCTCGACTGCCGCAAGCATCACGGAGCGCTCTTTTATGCCGCCGCTGTGTTCCCGCAGGAGGCGGTGACGATCGAGGGCGAGACACGCGACTACGCCGGGCGGTATTTCTGTCCGCGTTGCGGCTCGTCCGTCTTCGCGCGCACCGGAGACGAGATCGAAGTTCACCTGGGCTCCCTGGATGCCCCTGACCAGCTTGTGCCGACCTACGAGCTCTGGACCGTCCGTCGCGAGTCCTGGTTGCCGCCGTTTCCGCTCGCCAGACGCTACGAGCGCGATCGCGACGCCGCAGGCCGTAACGAAGGTTAGGCCACGCCGTTCTGGCGGTCACGCCGGTGCCTCAGTCCGGAAGGCCGGCCTTGCGGAAGCCGTCGACGAAATGTTCGAGCGTCGCCGTGTCGCGGAACGGCTCGGTCGCAACCCAGTGGCTGGTGGTGAAATGCGGATTGGCGATGAGGAACATCTCGACCTCCGCACGCGCCTCGTCGAGCCGGCCAAGCTGGGCAAGGCTTGCCGCCAGGAAACGGCGCGAGCTTGTGCGATAGGTCTCTTCCTTGCGCAGCGTCTCGACAGCGGCTTCGTAGTCGTTTGCCGCATATTGCGCCGCGCCGAGCAGCAGATAGTACCAGCTTGCTGGAAACGGGTTCAGTCGAAACGCCTTGCGGATGTACTCAAGACCCTCCTTCACCCGCCCGGCCAGGACCGTAATGTCGGACAAGGTCGCCCAGGCGTCGGCCTCATTCGGGTCGAGCTCGAAGGTCTTGGCGAATTCCGTATCCGCCTCGTCGAAACGGCGCTCGTAGGCCAGCAGGTTGGCGAGCACCCAGCGGCAGCCGGCATCGTTGGGATCGATCGCCACGGCCTTGCGCGCCAGTTCCAGGGCGAGGCCGCGGTTGGGTTCGATGGGTTCGCCCCAATGCACCCATTGCATCCAGTGGTTCATGGCAAGCCAGCGATGGGCCTCGGCGTAGTCTGGATCGAGCGACACAGCGCGCGTCAGCATCAGATGCGCCTCCCGCGCCGTCTGCGGCGACCCCTCGATCAGCTTTCGCGCCTGCACACATAGATCGTAGGCCTCGATGTTGCTGGGCCGATTGCGCGGCGGCGGCGCGCGCAGCCGGCCGAGCAGCGCCTCGACGATCTTGGCCGTCACCTCGTCCTGAACGGCAAAGATATCCTCCAGGCTGCGATCGAAGCGTTCCGCCCACAGATGCTCGCCACTCATCGCGTCGACCAGTTGCGCGTTGATGCGCACGCGTCCGGCGGCGCGCCTAGCGCTGCCCTCCAGCAGGTAACGCACGCCAAGGTCCTCGGCGATCTCGCGCACATCCATCGCCTTGCCCTTGTAAGCAAAGGTCGAGTTGCGCGCGATGACGAACAGGCCGGCATTCCGGGACAGGTCGGTGATGAGGTCTTCGGTCAAGCCATCGGCGAAGGAGTCCTGCTCGGGGTCATTGCTGAAATTGACGAAGGGCAGCACGGCGATCGACGGTTTGTCGGGCAGCGGCAAGGGTTTGCGCCTGGTCTCGTCGAGCTGTTCGATGGCCCCGGCGAAGCGGTAGCCGACGCGCGGCACCGTGGAGATCCATTCACCGCCGTCCGCGGCCGGACCGAGCAGCTTCCTGAGCTGCGCGATCTGGACGGTGAGGTTGCCTTCCTCGACGGCCGTGCCCGGCCACGCCGCATCCATCAACTCGGCCTTGGCCAGGATCTCGCCCGGCCGCCCGGCGAGCGCCGCAAGCAGCTTCAGCCCCCGGTAGCCGACGGCAACAGGATCGTCGTTCCGAAGGAGCGTTCCCGCACCCGGATCGAGCACGAACGGACCAAAGGCAAAGCGCGATCCCTGCATGGGCTGATCTATAGCCGATTTGGAAGTTTTGAGAACTATTTGGGACGGCTTAATTACGCCGCTGCCGGCATCCTGCAGAATTCAACCTCATTCAGGTCGAGGCCCCCAGATCGCATGGGCCTCAAACTAAAGGAGGTTGCAATGAACAATAGTTTTGCATCGATGCAGCATCGGGCAGCGCCGGTCGGGTGGGCACCGCTGCGGCGCCTGGCGACCCTGCGAAGCATGATCGCGGCATTCCGCGAGCAAGCCCGCTTTCGCTGGGATCTCAAGCGGATTTCGGAGACCAATCCGCACCTGATCGACGATATCGGTCTGACGAGACGGCAGGTCGAGGAAGAGATCGCCAAGCTGCCCTTCTGGCAACGATAAGGCGAACCCAGTTGGCCCTGGCGCTCCACACTCACTGCGTGTCGGCGTGCGCCCGCAGCTCCGCTCGCTTCTCGTCCGACACCACCGCCAGGTCGAGCACCTTCTGCAACTCGGCGGCGTGGCGGAAGGACGGCTCGGGCTGGACGCCACTCTTCACCGCCTCGACGAAGCGCTGGTAGTTGGTCGGCACGGTGCCGGCGTCGAGCACCTCCCATTTCGCGGTCTCGGCATTCGCGCCGACACAGGCCTTGAGCAGCGAACCTTCGAGATTGTGCACCACCTCGATGCCGCCCTTGTCGCCATAGATGCGCAGCCTGAGCTCGTTGAGATGGCCGGTCGCCCAGCGGCTGGCATGCACCACGCCAAAGGCACCATTGGAGAAATCCAGCGTCATGGCGAAGCTGTCGTTGGCGTCGAGCCCGTATTCGCCGATGCGGTTGCCCGGCGCCTTGTCGAAGGCGCGCAGGCGGCAGAACACATGGTCGATGTCGAGCGCTGCGCCGTAGCTGGCGAAATCGAGAATGTGGATGCCGACATCGCCGAGCACGCCGTTCGAGCCATGGCCGCGCGACAGCCGCCAGAGCCATTTCGGATCGGTGCGCCAGTCGCCCCAGAATTTCGACACCAGCCAACTCTGCAGGTAGGAGGCCTCGACATGGCGAACCGCGCCGATCTCGCCGGCCTGCACCATGGCGCGCGCCTTCTGCAAAGGCGCGACGTTGCGGTAGGTGAGGTTCACCATGTTGACGATGCCGGCTGCCTCCGCCGCATCCGCCATCTCGCTCGCCTTGCCGAAATTCTCGGCCAGCGGCTTCTCGCACAGCACCGGCTTGCCGGCGGCAATCAGCGCCATGGTGGTTGGATGGTGGATGCGGTCCGGCGTGACGTTGGCGACGGCATCGAATTCACCCCATTTCAGCGCCTCCTCCAGCGTGGTGAAGCGGTTGGGGATCTTGAAACTGTCGGCGAATTCGCTGACGCGGGCCGGATCGACATCGACGGCGCCGACAATGTCGACGCCCTCGATGGCGCTGAAGCGGCGGGCATGCTCCTGCGCCATCCAGCCGGTACCGAGTATCAAAAGCCGCATTGTGCTCCTCCGGGCGAATTGGTTCGATTCAAAGACTGGGTGAATTTGCTCTAAGCGTTATCGCTACGCAATTCCAGACGGAAAACCGCTGCGCTCTTTTCCGGGAACGTTTTAGCGGAAGCCGGCCTCGCCATCAGCGTGCAGCTTGCCGCCGCGCTCGACGATCGGCTCCAGCGCCTTGTCGACCGGCACGTTCGGGGCATCGTGGATGGCGCGCTTCGCGCCTTGCGGGTTATGCGCCCATTTCACCGCGTTGCGCAGCACCTTCTGCACTGTGGCGTCGTGATAGGTCGGATAGGTCTCGTGGCCCGGCCTGAAATAGAAGATGTTGCCGGCGCCGCGCCTATAGGTCAGCCCCGAGCGGAACACCTCGCCGCCCTGGAACCAGGAGATGAACACCGTTTCCAGCGGCTCCGGCACGGCGAACTGCTCGCCATACATCTCCTCGTTCTCGAGCTCGAAAAACTCGCCGAGGCCCTCGGCGATCGGATGGCTGGCGCTGGTCACCCAGAGCCGCTCGCGCTCGCCGGCCTCGCGCCACTTCAGGGTGCAGGGCGTGCCCATCAGCCGCTTGAAGATCTTCGAGAAATGGCCGGAATGGAGAACGATCAGCCCCATCCCCTCCCAGACGCGGCGCGCCACCCGCTCGACCACTTCGTCGGCGACGGCGCCATGATCCTTGTGGCCCCACCAGACCAGCACGTCGGTCTCGGCAAGGCGGGCCTCGGGCAGGCCGTGCTCGGGCTGCTCCAGCGTCGCGGTCGAGGCGGAAATGCCGGGGTCGGTCTTCAGCGCGTTGGCAATCGTGGTGTGCATCCCTTCGGGATAGATCGATGCGACCACCTCATTGGTGCGCTCATGGATATTCTCACCCCAGACGACAGCGCGTATTGTCATGACATCCTCGTGGTGAAACCGGAGCCGACCCGCCCCTGGCCCATACATAGAGCCTTCGGCCGGCATTGAAAGCGCTTTTCGAAGTGGTTGCGAATGGACGACGAATTCGCGGAGGCCCTCGCCAGCGAATGCGCCGACCCGAAAGCATCCTTTGCCAACAACGACATAGGCCCATGTGCTGCCACCCTGAATCAACGCTGCTGGGCAACCCTTTGGCAAACGTCGCGCCTCGGCTACAATGGCCGCCATGCGCGAGGCACTGCTTGGGGTCGCGATCTTTGTCTGCCTGGCCGGGGCTTCGCTCACCAGCCTGCTGATCCATGGCCGGTTTCCGCCCCATCACCGCCAGGACGATACCAGCGCGATCGTGCGGCTCGCCGCCAATCTGTTCGTGGTGATGACCTCGCTGGTGCTCGGCCTGATGATCAACTCGGCCAAGAACACATTCGAGTCCATCGACCACAACGTCCATGCCTATGCGACGGAGCTAATCCTGCTCGACAGGTCGCTCAGGCAATACGGCCCCGAGACGCAGGCCGCGCGCCAACCGCTGATCGCCTATGTGCAGCGCGTCGTCGACGCCACCTCGCCCAGCCAGAAAACCCCGATCGTCGCAAACAGGCTGTCGGAGCTTTTGCTCAACAATGTCGGCGACCAGCTGCGGGCGCTGACGCCGCCCGATGACGAACACATCGCCATGCTGCAGGAAGCCCGCCAGCAGCTGCAGAAGGTGATCGAATCGCGCTGGGTGCTGGCCGAACAGTCGGAGGGCGCCATCCCCGGAGCGCTGATCGCGCTCCTGGTCGCCTGGCTGATGCTGATCTTCGCCAGCTTCGGCTTCAGGGCGCCCTGCAACGCCACCGTGGTCAGCACCTTCATCGTTTCGGCGGCGCTGGTCGCCGCCGCGCTCTATCTGATCATGGACATGGACATACCCTTCTCCGGCCCGATCCAGATCTCGCCAGCGCCGCTCGAAAGGGCGCTGGCGGAACTGAAGCAGTAAGGTCACGAGCCGCGCTGGTTCAAGTCGTCGAGCAAGCGCCTGGCGGCCACCGCCGCTCCGTCGCCCCGGATGGTGCCGGCGAGCGCGGCCGCACGGCTGCGGGTTTCCGGCGCAAGCGCCGTCGCAAGGGCCGCCGACAATGTCGCCACGGTCGGTTTCGGCCCGTCATGCGCCGCCCCGATGCCAAGCTCGGCGACGCGGCCGGCCCAATAGGGCTGGTCGCCGATCTGCGGCACGACCACCTGCGGCGCCCCTGCCCGGGCGGCTGTGATCGTGGTGCCCGCGCCGCCGTGATGCATGACGGCGGCAACGCGGCCAAACAGCGCCTGCTGGTTGAGGTCGCCGACGGCGAAGCAATCGTCCCGCTCGTCGATCGGCTCAAGCCCGGCCCAGCCATGTGCAATCACCGTGCGCAGACCCTTGGCACGGATCGCCTCGATGGCCACGCGGCCGGCCTCCCTGGAGACCGCTATGCTGCCAAAGCCGACATAGACAGGCGGCGGGCCGGCTTCGAGGAAGGCTTCCAGTCCCTCCGGGAGCGGCCGTTCGTCCGGCAGTATCCAGGCGCCGGTCTGCACGGCGTCGATCAGGTCCGAGGCCAGCCACGGCCCAAGCGTCGGGTCGCAGGCGAGCAGGACAGGATTGCCGTAGACATAGTCGCGGACATTCGCTACCGGCGGCAATCCGAGCGAGGCGCGGTGGCGGTTGATGGCACCGCCGAACAGCGCGTTCTTGGTCCGGATATCCGTCTCCCACAGCAGCCGGTTATCGGTCACCCCGGCTGGAAGCGGATGGCTTGGATATTCATGCGGCCGGTTGTGCGCCGAGGGCAGCCAGATAGGACAGAAGGTGCCAAGCAGATAGCGCATGCCCCGTTGCTCAGCGACCACGCGTGCCGCGGCACAGGAAGGAAACAGGCCTAACGCCACCACCGCATTGCATCCTTCGGCGGCCGGCATGAGCGCATCGTACTGCCTGGCGACGATCTCGGCCGCCTGGCCGGAGATGAGCGCGGCCAGCCCCTCGGGCGACGCCGAAGATCGGCGCCGCACCATCTCCTTCGCCCATTCGCGCACCGGTGCGAAGGCCGGCACCAGCGGCACGCCGGCGCGGGCGCACAGCGCGGCGAATTCCTCATCGCCGGGGATACTCACCCGCACCTCGGCACCAAGCGCCTGCAGCCGCGCGCCGAGCGCCACCACCGGTTCGACATCGCCACGCGAACCGTAAGTCGACAGCAAAATCCGCATTCAGGAACTCCCTTTCCCTAAAATCCAGGTCGAGGGCAGCGTTCATACGCCATGGCCGGGGTCTTGCCGCAAGTCCCGGGTGCGCCATATATGCATTACGAGAGGGGGCGGTTCCCCCTCTTCGGTTCATCTCAGCTTAGATCCTGGAAACTCGACGCTCATGTCGTGGGCGTCTTGCCTTCGGCGACGCAATGGGCAGCCATCGCCACGCTCGGAACTGACATGATCCGCTCCAAGTCGAGTGCAAACGGTGCCAGCAAGCTGAAAGTCCTTAGCCGTCCCGCCCTTCCTGGGCGACCTGGACCAGCGGCTTCGACATGCGCGGCACCACCACCAGGCGCTTGATCTTGCCTTTCTTGTAGGCGGCGAGAAAGCGGGCATAGTCCTTGAAGACGACGCAACCATTGGATTCGGCGCGGCCGCCACGCAGCATGTAGGTGTGGGCAAGCAGGCCGTCGCGGCCAAACTTGTTCTTGCCGCTGGTCGGCGTCAGCCGGATCGCCTCGACGCCATGGAAGCGCGATTCACGCATCGACAGATTGTAGGTGTCGGGCGGCGTCGGGCCGACATTCTTCTTGTTGACGAAGCGGGGCTGGTCGACCATCGAGCCCAGCCCGGAATGAGCCTCAAGCTTGGAGCCGTCGGGCATATAGACGGTCCTGGCCGCGATGTCGTAGACGGCGACGCCATTGCCGACGCTCGGCCTGCCGGTGAACAGGTTGCCGAAGACGCCACCCGCGCCGCGTTCAGGCATGTCCGGCTTGGCGTAGGCCAGCATTTCCGCGTCCTGGGGCTTCGACCGCTTGCCCGGCTTGGCCGGCTTGCCCTGGCTGGCTTGCACGCCCGGCAGGGCCGGCACCGCCGCTTGCTCCGAGCTGCGCAGCGACAGGGCCGGCACCTTGCCGGACTGCACGTCCGCAGCCTTGGCAGACTGGGTCTTGCCGGTCCTCGAAGCCTCCGCCTTAGGGGCCTGCTCCTGTGACGCCTCGGTGCTTGGTGCCCTGGAGGTCTGAGCTTTTGGCGATTGATCCGGCTGCTCGATCTGCGCCCGTGGCCGGTAGGCCGGCAACGGAATTTCATTCGGCATCTCGTCCTGCGGCGGCAGCGAGGCGAGCTGGACTTCGGCCTGTTGAGATTCCTGTTGCGCGCCGGGCACGGCCAGCGCCACCGACGGCGGCGGCGCCAGCATGTCGGCCTCAGGCATTGCATTGGCCAGCGCGAGGGCCAGGCGCGACGAGCGTTCGATCTCCGCCACCGGGGGGCCGAAGCGCACCGAAGCCGGGCCCTGCTCGTCGGGCAGGCGGACCGGCTCGGCGAAGCGGGCATCGGCCGGCAGGCTGGCCAGAAGGAACGGCTTGTCCTGTGCGCGGGCGAAGGCATCCGCGAGCTTTCGCGGCGACAGCTTTGTCCTGGCGACGACGCTGTCGAAGCGATCAACGGGGGCTGCAAGCGCCACGGTTTGCGGCACGGCCGTCCTCGGCGCGACGCTGTCGGGCCTGGCGGGCACAAGCCGCGCCGTCTTGCCGTCATGGGAGAAATTCGCGGCCTGGCGCACGCAGCCGGCATCGCAACGGCCTAGCAGCGCCTGCCGGTGCGAGGCGCCCGCCGGGAGCGGCAGCGTCCAGGAATTGGCGAGCGCGCGGCGCGGATCGGCAAGCGCGATGCTTCCCGGAGCAAGCAGGCTCCGCGGTAGTCCGTTGGAAGCGGCGGTGAGCGAGGTGCCCATCGAATAGAGGCCCGCCATGGTCGCCACGGACCAAACGGCAAGCGCGGCGCCGACAGCAGGCACCACAACCCAACGACGACCACCAGATTTCTTCGAAGCTACCCCTTCTTCAGGAGCGTCACCCCGGTTCTTCAAACGCAAAAACGCCATACGACCACTCTCAATCGGCATGCCGGTTCGCGGACCTGGCACCCGTCACGATCACAGTTCGCCTGGTGCCCCCTGCACCTTCACGCGTCTGTTGCCGATTGATTCAAAAGATGGACAAAGATGGTTAACCAATCCCTCCACCAATCGCCGATACGGCGACGGTCCATACGAAAAAAGAGCCCTCCATGGTCTGCGCCACGGTAAAAATGCTCTCCCTCACCCGCTTTGCTGCCCGTTTTTCCGGCCTCTGTCAAGAAACCGTGAACATTGGAACCGCAACGCCTTCAGCCGGCTAGAGGTGGATTAGGGTTAAAATGCGACCGCACGCCAGGTGCTGAAATGCGCGGTTGGAATGCTCTGGACCAGCCAGCATGGGTGACCGCCCTTCGCAAGATTGGGGCAATAGCCCCCAAAAAAGCCGGTCCGGCCGGTCCATTCCTGCCCGGCGCGACTCCCCTTGACCTTCCAGCAACTGGAACCCTTAGCGTGACGGAATCCGGCGGCGGACTTCCCTCACTATCCAGGAGCAAAACATGCATCGACGCGGTTTTCTGGCGGCAGGCCTGGCGACGGTTCTGGCGAGCCCGCGCGCGCTGGCGCAGATGAAAAACATGGACTCCATGCCCGGCATGGACATGGGTGGCCATGCCGGACACGACATGGGCGCGATGGCGCAAGGCGCCGTCACCCTGCCCGAAGGCCAGCCGTTGCGCGGCCTGCCTCTGCTCGCCAACGAGGCCGGCCAGCCCGGCCTGTTCAAGGCCCGGCTGACGGCGGAACCGGCCGTCGCGCGGTTCGCCGAAGGGCAAGACACGCCGATCCTCGCCTATAACGGCACGAGTCCCGGCCCACTGATCGAGGCCTTCGAAGGCGACCGCGTCGAGATTACCTTCGCCAACCGCATCGAAGGCGAGGCAAGCACCATCCACTGGCACGGCATGCCGGTGCCGGCCGACCAGGACGGCAATCCGATGGACCCGGTGGCGGCGGGCACCGACCGCGTTTACGCCTTCGAGCTGCCGGAAGGCTCGGCCGGCACCTATTGGTACCACCCGCATCCGCACGGCAGGACGGCCGAGCAGGTCTATCGCGGCCTGGCCGGCGCCTTCGTCGTCAAGGCCAAGGCCGATCCCGTTCCGGCCGAATATGGCGACACGGTGCTGGTGTTCACCGACCTCAGGCTCGCCGCCGACGGCTCGATGCCCGCCAGCAACATGAACGACCTGATGAACGGCCGCGTCGGCGACCATGTGCTGGTCAACGGCCAGAAGAACCCCCGGCTCGCCGTGGCCAAGGCCGCGAAACGGCGCCTGCGCCTCTACAATGCCACCAATGCGCGCTTCCTGAAGCTCGCCTTCGACGGCGCGCCGATGACCATCATCGGCTCGGATGGCGGGCTGCTGGCGGCGCCGGTGGCGGCCGACGAGATCCTGCTCAGCCCGGGCGAGCGCATCGAGCTGGTCGTCGCCTTCGACAGGCCAGGCCCCGTCACCTTGTACACGCTCGACTACGATCGCGGCTGGATGGGACCTGGCCGCCCCGCCGATGCGGGGCTGACGCTGCTGACCGTCGACGTCTCCGAAGACGCGGGAGAAGCGATGCCGCCGCTGCCGGCACGGCTGCGGCCGCTCGCGCCCCTTCCCGCGCCCGCGCTCTCTCGGCGCCTCGTCCTCACCGAGACCATGGCGATGAACGCCACCAGCATGGAGATGGGCTTCCTGATCAACGGCAAGGCCTTCGACATGGCGCGCGTCGACATCGTCGGCAAGGCCGGCGAGACCGAGCTCTGGGAGATCGTCAACCAGGCCGACATGGACCATCCCTTCCATGTCCACGGCACGCAATTCCAGGTGATCGAGCACGAGCGCGACGGCAAGGTCTCGAAGCCGCCCTTCCTTGCCTGGAGGGACACGGTCAACGTGGCGCGCGGCGAGACGGTGCGGCTGCTGCTGCGCCAGGAGCGGCCGGGACAGCGCATGTATCACTGCCACATCCTCGAGCACGAGCAGCTCGGCATGATGGGCGTGCTCGACGTCACGGCATGAGGGCCGGCATCGCTTCCGGGGCGGTGATGCTGGCGCTCGCCGGCTCGCTGGTGCTCTCTTCGCCGCTGGCCGCCGCCTCGGGCGATGCGATCGTGGCCACCCGCCAGGCCTCGATGAAGGCTATGGCGGCAGCGGCGAAGACCATCGCCGAGATGTTCGACGGCAAGCGTCCCTACGAAGCTGCCGGCTTCAAGGCGGCGGCCGAGGCGCTGCGCGCCCGCACCGGCCCTGCCCTGATCGGCGAATTCCCGCAGGGCACGCTTGGCGCGCCTTCCGGCGCCAGGGCGGAGATCGACCAAGCGCGGCCGGAATTCGAGGCGCTCGCCCGTCACATCGGCGGGCTCGCCTCGGCACTCGCCGCCAAGGCCGAAAAGGCGCCGGTCGAGATCACCGGCGACATGCGCATGGGCGCCATACTGCCGATGGATGGCGGCAGCCTGCTCGGCAAGCGGCCGAATGCCGTGCAGCCTGATCCGGCCACACTGCCGGCGGAACATCTCCTGCATATGATCCTACAGGACTGTTCGAGCTGCCATTCGAAATTCCGGCAGAAGGTGGAGTGAGCACGGCCTTCCGTCGCGGTGTTTGCTAAAAATTAACTTGTTGAGCAGACGCTAATATGATGACCAAGAGCCTCAACAACGCCACCCCCAGCTCTCCGATCCACGAGGTCAAGCCTTCGCTGGCCGGCAAGGTGGCGCCGGCGCTGTTTCCGCTGGTCGTCGTGGCGCTCGGCTATCTCGTCGGCCGGCAGTTCTTCGGATTCTGAACGCGGAAACGCCGGGACCGCGCCTTGGCGTCGGGATTCGATCTTTCCGTTTCATCGACGCTCCTGCCCGAGAACGTCTCATCGCTTCATGGAAACGCTGAACCGCTCCATCTCTTCGTTTTGAGGCAATTCCGGCCGGGGACAACGCCGGGCACGCCGTCGAGGACTGAGGAGAATCAAGGCCGTACACGTTGGTCCTAGGCCCTAGGTCGCTATTGCCCTCGTATTAGCATGAGCGCATGTTCAGACAAGCCGGCGAGGTCGCAGAAGCCGGTCAGGCCCGGCGGCCAACCCATACATCACCCCCCCTCGGCGGCCGGGCCACCTAACTTCCGAAGATGAGATGAAAGTACGCACCAGGGCGCCGACGAGCTGCGCCGGCAAGGCGGTGGACGCCTTCCTGTGCCTGCGGGCCAGAGGGGACCGCGAAGGATCGCTACTGAAGCGATGATGACGCCCCGGCGATCGGTTGAGGCGAGAGAAGCTTCCGCTCAGGGAGCCTTCGAGGAAACGCCCGCGGCAAGCGCTCCAAGCTTTCCGGCTTTGAGCAGTGTCGGCTTTGCGTAGGTCTTCTTCACGGAATCCCTCCTTGAGCGGAAGCCCGATTCTCCGCTGCTTCGCCGGTTCTGTCAACGCGCCGGGGTTGAGCAGCCCGAGACGGCCCTCAGTTCACGCCCAATCGCGTCGGCTGGTTCCACATACTCCGCCTGGTTGTGGCTGAGCCCGTCACGGCATGGCACGAAGATCATCGCGGCGAGCGCCGCTGGCGGCACGTTACTCGCCGGCGGCGCCTGGCACTGGCGCTTTCGTGGAAAATGCGGGATCAATCGACAGCCGGGAAACGCTGCCGATGTGCAACCTCTACAACATCACGACCAGCCAGGAGGCGATCCGCCAGTGGACGCGCACCCTGCGCGATATTCTGGGCAACCTCGAACCCTCGATCGACATCTATCCCAACCAGTTCGGCCCGGTGGTGCGCAACGCCGCCGACGGCGCGCGCGAGCTTGCCAGTCTGCGCTGGGGCATGCCGACGCCGGCGGAGCGCATGCGCGGCAATGCCGATCCCGGCACCACCAACATCCGCAATCCGCAATATGGCCACTGGATGCCTTACCTCGGCATCGAGAACCGCTGCGTTGTGCCGGTGACGAGCTTCGCCGAGCCCTCGCCGACGCCAGGCGACAAGGACCCCGAAACCGGCGTCCAGAAGAATTTCTGGTTTGCGCTCGGCGAAGAGCGGCCGCTGTTCTTCTTCGCCGGCCTGTGGACGCAATGGCAGGGCGTGCGCAAGGTCAAGGAAGGTCCGGGCGACCACCAGCTCTACGGCTTCCTGACCACAAGGCCCAACGCACTGATCGCACCGATCCACGAGAAGGCGATGCCGGTGATCCTGACCACGCCGGAAGAGACCGAGACATGGCTCACCGCGCCGTGGTCGGACGCGAAGAAGCTGCAGCGCCCTGCCCCGGACGACGCGCTGGTGATCGTCGAAAAGCCGGCGACGCAGATCAAGTTTCCCGCCGAGCCGCCGGCGCAGGGGTCGTTGTTTTAGACGGCTCAAGGAAGGAACGAGCCATTAGCGCCAAGTCGAGACACTGGCGCTGGACGTAGCGAACGTGCGATCGGTGCTAGAATTAGGCATCTTGGGGGGTCGATGAACGATACCGACTATGTGCTGGGGCATGCCGAGGCCGAACTGCACCGCCTCAGTACCCAGGCGCGGTTGATCGATCCGATCACGCGTCGCTTTCTGGAAGCCGCCGGGATCGCAAAAGGTATGCGTATCCTCGATATCGGCAGCGGGGCTGGCGATGTCGCCTTTCTCTGCAGCGAACTCGTTGGGCCGACTGGAGAGGTTGTAGGTACTGACCTTGCCCTTGCAGCCGTCGAACGGGGTGAACTACGCGCCAGGAATGCCGAGTCAGGCAGAATCTCCTTTAGACACGGCGATCCGGCTGAACTGAACTTTGACGAACCATTCGATGCGATAGTTGGTCGCTACGTTCTGCAATTCATGCCCGATCCAGCACAGTCGCTCCGACAGATCGTCCGTCATTTGCGGCCCGGTGGGGTCGTCGTGTTCCACGAACTTGATTGGGATGGCGCTCGTTCGTCGCCCCCGTCGCCAACATACGACCAGGTATGCAGGTGGCTCAGCCGTACAATCGAGGGTGCGGGAGCGCAGGTGCGCCTCGGTGCGCGACTTGCCTCTCTATTTGAAGATGCTGGTTTGCCCTCGCCGATCCTGAGGTTGGAGGCGGTCATCTCGTCAGGACCACGCGCAGTTGACGTTGTGCACCTTGTGACCGATCTCGTGGAGACACAATTGCCGACCATGGAGAGGCTAGGGATCGTGGCAGCTTCGCAGGTCGAGCCCTTCGCACTCGCTGACCGTATCCTTTCGGAGGTCGGTACCGGCGGCACGTTGATGGGGAGATCGGAGATAGGTGCCTGGACCACCAAGCTGGAGTGAACGCACGCGTCTCGCGATGACCGCTCTCCAAACGCCTTCCTTCATGCGACGCTCGCAACTGAACGACGGCAAAGGGTCGAAAGCCGCCTTCCCTACTGCTCGTCCTTCCACACCACCCGCCGCACCGTCCTTATTTCGGCAAGCCGCCTCACCCGGATGCCCTGCCTTTCCCGCGCAGTCGGGCTCTGCGTCTCGGCGTGCATGAACTCGTTCTTGCCGCAGCGCTCGCAGCGCATCTTGCTGCCGACGAGGTCAGGTTCGATGTCGCCGAAAATCTTCTGCAGGTCGTCGGGCTGATACCAGCGCTTGACGTTGCAGAGGCCGCAGCGGACGAGCACGAGCTGCCCGATCTCATGGGCATTGCTGAGCCGTCGTCCGCCGCCGCGCTTTCGTCTTCCGTCAGTATCAGGCATGCCTAATAATAGGAACGCATTCCTCTTCCGGTCAATTCGTCCTTGACATTTTTGTTCCCTTTTTGTTCACTCACCAAGTGACACATCAGGAGGTGCCGGGATGGACCAGATCGTGACGCTGGACAGCCGCCAGGAGGCGGCGCTTCAGGCCGTGGCCGACAAGTTCATCGCGCTCCACAAGGGCGATGCGGTGAAGGCGCTGAAGGAGATGATCGTGCTCAACGGCGACCTTCAGGAGCGGCTGGATGCACTGCAGGCTTCAAGGAGGCGGCAATGAGCATCCTGCATCTTGATGCCGAAGCGCAGGCGGAATTGCAGGCCGAAGCTGAGAAGCTGATCGCCCGCTATGCGAGCCCGCTGGAAACGGTGAAGGCGCTGATGGCCTATAATTGCGAGTTGGAGACGCAGATCCTCGCACTTGCCCACCGCCACCCGGAGCTGGTGTCGGTGAGCTATGACGATACGCCGGCGGTGATAGGCTGAGCGCCGTTGGCGCTGCTGCGCGGTTGCCCCCGTCGTCGCGCCGACGAATGCCTAGCGTCAGGCGGCCCGCAGACCTTCCTTGGGACCGTCTCGTAGACACCACGAGCCCAGTCGACGCGCGCCTTGTCCATCGCCGGCTCGCGCCAGCGGGCGTGGACGTTCATGACGAAATACGAAGTGAGCAATGGTGGCGGCTAGTTCACGCGCCAGAGGAAATACGGCCAGTCCGGCGTGTCGAAGGTCAGGGCTGTCCAGCGCGGCGACTGCATCGCCCGGTCGCTGACCACCACGCCGCCCGGTGCCATCAACCCGTCGATCAGCGCCGCCAGCCAGCCTGCCTGGGCAGCGTCACGGGCGCGGTCCTCGCTGCCGAAATCGGCATGGGCCAGGGCTGCGGGCGCGCGGCCGGACAAGGCGGACAGCGTTTCGCGGAAATCGCCCAGCACCAGGTCGGCGCCGGCCGGCGCTGCATCGGCCGGGGCGTGCAGGTCGCGGTCGAAGGCGATGATCCGGCGCTCCGGGAACAGCTTGCGCAAATGGCTGTAGGTTCGGCCCTTGCCCAGGCCGATCTCCAGCACCGGGCCCGGCAGGCCCCGGATCTCCTCCGCCGCCCGCTCCAGCGCCCGGCGCTGGGTGGTGAGGCGAGCGATCATGTGGTCGAGGCGGCTGTCCATGGGCGGCTCCGGGCAGACTCGAGGGTGTCGGGGGCCGTCACTGTAGGTTCGGCCGGGAACGCCGTCGATCCCGAAAGCGGCAACCAGGCCGATGGCGCTGAAGGAGAGATCTTGCTCAACGGACATTTGCAGGAGCGGCCGGATGCGCTCGACGCGCCGCGTAAGCCCATGCGGCAAGAGCTTTGCCGGAAGCAGTGTCGGGGCCTTGTCGCGCCGTCAACTTGCAGTCCGTCGGCGCTGCTGCGCGGTTGGCCGCGTCGTCGCGCCGACGGATGACTGGCCTCAGGCGGCCCGCAGACCTTCCTTCGGACGCAGGTTCTGGTTCATGCGGAACAGGTTTTGCGGGTCATAGCGCTGCTTGATCTCCAGCAGCCGGCGATAGTTGCCGCCATAGGCCGCTTCGACCCGGTCGACCTCGTCCTCCGGCATGAAGTTCACATAGGCCGTGCCGGCGGCAAAGGGCTTGGCTGCTTCGTAGATGCCGCGAGCCCAGTCGATGCAGGCCTTGTCCATTGCCGGCTCGCGCCAGCGGGCGTGGACGTTCATGACGAAATGCGAACTGCGCTGCGGAAATGCCGTTGCATCTGCCTTGACGCGACCGGCCGCCCCGCCGACATGGCCGAAGAATATCTCGCATTCGGGACCCGGAAGCTTCGCAATCGCCGCCGTGGTGATCGCGACCGCGCCATCTGAAAGCTCGGTGAAGTCATGGCTCTTCCAGTAGTTGCGGGCGCCTGGCGCAAGCAGCGGGTCGAAGGCCTGCTGCCAGCCGGTGAACGGATTGGGCCCGACGACATCGGCGATCGGCGAGCCGATGGCGCGGAGTTTCCGCGTCGCCTTCTCGCCGGCCTCGATGTCGCCGCAATAGCACATGGCCAGCACCAGCACCTCCTTGCCGTGCCATTCGGCCGGCAGGAAAGGCAGCGGTGGCGCCTGCCGCATGACCACCCAGCAGGTCAGTTCGTCGGGCGCATCTTCCAGCGCCTCGCGATATTCCCGCAGCACTTTCCCGGCATCGGCGAAGGGATGGACGACAAGCCCCGACAGCACCTGCGGCCCGAACTCATGGAGCTGGAACTCGAACGCCGTGACGACGCCGAAATTGCCGCCGCCGCCGCGCAGCGCCCAGAACAGGTCGGGATTTTCGCTCTGGCTGGCGCGTAGCAGCTTGCCGTCGGCGGTGACCACGTCGGCGGAAACGAGATTGTCGATGCTCAACCCAAATTTGCGGGTGATCCAGCCAAAGCCGCCGCCCAGGGTCAGGCCAGCAATACCGGTGGTCGAGTTGATGCCGGTCGGCACCGCCAGTCCAAAGGCTTGTGTTTCCCTGTCGACATCGGCAAGCGTGGCGCCGGGTCCGACCCATGCCCGCCGTGCCCGGACATCGACCCGCACCGACTTCATCATCGACAGATCGATCATCAGGCCACCGTCGCAGACGGCGCTGCCAGCGATGTTGTGGCCGCCGCCGCGCACGGAGACGAGAAGTCTGTTTTCCCTGGCGAAATTCACGGCCGTTACGACGTCGGATGCGCCGACGCAGCAGACAATCAGCCCTGGCCGCCGATCGACCATCGCATTCCAGATGCTGCGCGCGCCATCGTAGGCGGCGTCGCCTTCGCGCAGCACCGTGCCGCGTATCTGTGCCGAAAGTGCTTCGAGGGCGGCGGCACCGAGCGTCGTCTTGCCGCCTTCAAGGGTAGTGAAGCTCATGGCATTCATGATTTCCTCCCGATCTTGTGGACGAGCCCCCCTTTCTGTTTTTAGTGTGCTCTTATGTTAGCAATCACGCAAGTTAAGGCGGGCGCCGACGCCCGCCATTTGCGTTCCTGTGTGCCGGCCGAAGCGCCGCCTTACGCCGCCTCGCGCTTCAACGCCTGCGCCATGCAGTGGATGCCGCCGCCGGTCTTGGAGATCTCGCTCATGTCGACGGCCGCGACCTCGAAGCCCCGCGCCCTCAACTGGCCGATCAGCGTCTGGCTCGAGGTCGGCGCGATCACCCTGTCCTTGCCGAGCGACATGAAGTTGCAGCCGAGCGCCATCGTGTCCTGGAAGGGCACGTCGATGATCTCGTGGCCCTTGCCTTTCAGCCAGTCGACGATGCCGGGCTCGGTGCAGGCGAGGCAGACCGCTGTGAGTTTTTCGGCAATCGGCACGACCATCAGGTCGATATGGACATAGTATTCGTCGATGAAGGCGATGCGGGTCTCCCAGCCTTCCTTGTCGAACCAGGCCTGCACCTGGCGGGCGCCCTCCTCCTGGGTGCGTGCGCCGCCGCAGCCGATCAGGACCACGCCGTCCTCGATGACGTTGAAGTCGCCGCCCTCGAAGGTGCCGGCGGTGACCATGTCGTAGATCGGGATGCCGAGCTTTTCATAGGTGCGGATGGCGGCATAGTTCTCGCCGCGCCGCCACCAATTGGCCATGGCGGTGATGATGGCGCCGTAAGGGGTCATGACGCTGGAGTCGCGCGAATAGACCTGCATGGGCAGTTCCGGCGTCGGCTCGTGCCAGTGGATGTTGACGCCGAAATGCTCGTAGGCCGCGACCAGGTCCTTATGCTGCGCCTGGGCGATCTGGACGTTGCAGGGCGCCTCGCGCAGATGTTTTCTCGACAGCGAGCTGGTCGACAGATGGCGCAGGAAATTCGGCGAGCCGAGCAGAACGTCGGTCAAGACATCGGTCTCGTTGGCGAAGCCCCAGGCGGTCAGCGGCTCGGTGCCGCCGGCCGGGTTGCGGCGCTGCAACGAGAACGGTTCGGCGACGATGCGGTCATGGACGGTCATGGGGTTCTCCTCGAACTGAAAGAGTTGCGTGTCATGCGGTGGAAGCGGCCGGGATCCACCAGTCGCGCCCTCGCGCGGTGGTGACATATTCCGGCCAGCGGAAGTTGATCGGCGGTTCGTAGTCGCAGAGCGGCGCGGTCCAGTTCGAGCCTCCGACACCGCCGCCGGTGCGGGCAACGAACTCGTCCATGGCGGCGTCGCGTGCGGCCTTGTCCTCGAGCAGGCGGAGCGCCGTCAGCGCGACCGTCTTCGAAGCGCAGGTCACCATCGGATCGATGGTGGCGGCAATGCCGCCGAGCGCATTCATCACCCAGGCCGGATAGGCCTGGCCGTTCGCGGAACGCAGCGCCGGACGGGCGACATAGAAGCGTGCGGTCGGCGCGTGCCAGCTCATGTCGGTGTAGTCGTCCGAGGTCGAATTGGTTTGCGACGGCGGCAGGTGGCGGCGCAGGATCGCCTCTGCCTCCTGTGGCGAAACCAGCCGCTCCAGCTCGTCGATGAACGGGTTCTCCGTCGCCTTGCCGCCGGCATTGACCTGGATCTCGCGCGCGATGGCTCTCGCCGCCTCGTCCCAGCGCGGCGGCCCGACGGTCGAAAGCGCCTGATACGTGATGTCGGCCATGGCGTGATTGGCAAGGCCCGGTCGCGACTTCGAGACCCAGTGGCGCTCAAAACGGCAGCCGCTGATCGCAGCGGCGGCCGCCGCATTGCGGTCGAGCACCGCGGTAACCTGCTCGGCCATGGCAATGGTAGGCACGCGGATCATGTACTGGATCTCGGCCATGCCCGCCGGCAGATTGTCGGCCGTCGCCTGGCCGGCCGTCAGGATCGCCTCGCTGATCGACCAGCCGCCCTGATGCGGCAGCATGGAATCGCGCAACGCCTTGGAGGCCATGTACATCGTCATCAGCGCGTCGTTGGCGCCCGGCGCGCGGACCGCAGAATGCGCCTGCGGGATCGGCGCGCCATCGCTTGCGCGAACCCAGTTTTCGGGCTCGTCGCAAATGAAGCGGTAGATCATCGCGTAAGCGGCGCCGCAATGCGTGTCCCAGCGCGCCGTGTTGCAGAGCGGCAGCATGTAGAAGGGATGGAAGGAGATCATGCCGGCAAGGCCGTCATAATAGCCCCTTGCGGCATGGATCGGCTTCGAACCCCTCACCTTTTCCGCCGGTTCGCCGGTAAAGCGCAGCGTGCCCTGAATGCCGTGGCGCTGCATCGCCGCCTTTGCGGCGAGCAGCCCGCCGAGGCTGACGATGCCCAGCCCTGAATGCGGATCGGTATGGCCGCCGGCCTCGAAGCCGAGGCCCGGGCGCGGCCGCTTCACCGTGGCGGCATCCTGGCAGTTGCCGGGCACGGCGTCGTATTCGGCATACATGCCGACGGTCGGGCCGGCGCCGTTCGTCCAGTGAGCACAAAAGGCGGTCGGCATGCCGGCCGAGCCTTCCTCGACCGAAAAGCCTTCCTGTCTCAGCCGTTCGACATACCAGGCGGCCGACTGGTACTCGCGCCAGGCGGTCTCGCCGAAGTCGAAGATGGTCCGCGTCCATGCCGACAGCGACGGCTGGATGTCGTCGAGGCAGGCAACCGCGGTCGCTTGCGCCGATGTCGTCAGCGGTTTCTCCATGGCCAGAAGAAAGCAGTGAAGCGGCTTTTCAAAAAGTGATATGTTTTCCCGGTTCGTGCAAATTCGGTTCACCTGAGGTCCCTTGCGCATACCTTCCACCCAGGCGCTTCGCGCCCTCGACAGCTTCGCCCGTCATGGCAGCGTCTGGCGCGCCGCCGACGAACTTCACCTCACTCGCAGCGCCGTCTCGCATCAGCTCCGCCTGCTCGAACGCGACCTCGGCTTCGACCTGCTGGAGCGCATCGGCAAGGGCGTCGCGCTCACCCCGCGCGGCCAGCGCTACGCCAGCGACGTGCGCAAGGCGCTGACCGTTCTGGGCGACGCGGTGGGTCGCAATGCCGGCACCGGCGTCGGCGGCTCATTCGCCGTCTCCTGCACGCCGGGCTTCGCCTCGCTGTTCCTTTGCACCCATATCGGCGAGTTCCGGCAGATGTATCCGGACGTCGCGCTGCACATCCTGACGCCGAGGCGCCTCGACGACGTCAGCAATCCAGACGCCGATGCCTTCATCGCTTTCGGCGTCGGCAACTGGCCAAACCGCGCGGCCGAGCTTTTGTGCGAGATCTCGTTCACGCCGCTCTGCAGCCCGACGCTGCTCAACAAGGTCGGCGGCTTTTCCAAGCCCGCCGACGTGCTGCGCGCCAACCTCCTGCATCTCGGCGACACCGAGGACTGGGCGCGCTGGCTGGCGCTCTCCAAGGTGGAAAATCCGGATACCGAGGGCGGCATCTTCTTTTCCGACATGAACCTCGTCTTCTCGGCGGCGATCGCCGGCCAGGGCATCGCCATGGGCGACGAGCTGACCAGCCGCAAGGCGCTGAACGAGGGCCGCCTGGTGCGACCCTTCGACATCGCGATCAAATCGCCGCGTTCGTATTTCCTGGTATCGGAACACGCCAAGGCGAGCCACCCGGTGCTGCAGGCGTTCGGCGGGTGGTTGCGGTCGAAGCTTTCGGAGAACCGGGTCGGGCCGTATTGAAGCGATACGGCGGACGCGTGTGCGACGCAGCGCCGACCTTTCCGCCCAAACCCGCCCAGACGTGAATCAAATTTGCCGATCAGGCGAAAACTATTCGGTTGCGGTGAGCCATCGCCGTGCCCTACGATTTCACCCAGCCACCAAGGAAGAGGCAGGATGCAGCAACCCGGCCGGGCCGCAGAGATCAAGGCGAACGGGATCGGCAAGAGCTTCGGCTCGTTCCGTGCGCTGGACAATCTGACGCTCGATATCGGCCGCGGCGAGTTCCTGACGCTGCTCGGGCCGTCGGGCTCCGGTAAGACGACCTTCCTGATGATCCTCGCCGGTTTCGTGCAGCCGACTGAAGGGCGCCTGTTCAGCGATGGCGTCGACATCACCGATCGGCCGGCCGAACAGCGCGCCGCCGGCATGGTGTTCCAGGGCTATGCGCTGTTCCCGCATATGAGCGTCGAGCAGAACATCGCCTTCCCGCTCAAGGTGCGCAAGAAACCGGCCGCCGAGATCAAGCGCCGCGTCGCCGAGATGGTCGAGCGCGTCGGGCTGAAGGGCCACGAGACGAAATTGCCGGCGCAGCTTTCCGGCGGCCAGCAGCAGCGCGTGGCGCTGGCCCGGGCGCTGGTGTTCGAGCCGGGCGTGCTTCTGCTCGACGAGCCGTTCTCGGCGCTGGACAAGAGCCTGCGTGGCCAGATGCAGGCCGAGATGAAGCGGCTGCACCAGGAGACAGGCACCACCTTCGTCTTCGTCACCCACGACCAGAGCGAGGCGCTGGCGCTGTCGTCGCGCGTCGCCATCTTCAACCATGGCAAGCTGTTGCAGGTCGGCAGGCCGGACGAGGTCTACGACCGGCCGGCCAACCGCTTCGTCGCCGAATTCCTGGGCGAGATAAACATGCTGCCGGTGAAGGGCGTGACGCCCGCCGACAACGGCGCAGTCGGCCTTTGCGAAGACCGCGCTGTCAGCATGCGCTGCAAGGCCGAGGCGGTCAAAGGCGACGCCATCCTGGCGATCCGCCCCGAGCACATGTCGATCGCGCGCGAGGCGGCAGTGGGCGAGAACGGCATCGCCGCGACGGCGATCGCCTCCACCTACCTGGGTGCCGCGACCAGGCTCGATCTCACGACGCGGCAAGGCTCGAAGGTCACGGTTTCGGTGCCGAACGAAGTAGCGGCCGCGGCGCTCAGCAAGGGCAATTCCGTCTGGCTGACCTGGCCAGCCGAAAAAGGTTTCCTCCTTCCGGACGGAGGGCAATGAGCGCCGCTGCGGCCTGACCTCGCCGCACCGGTTTTTGGAATATCAACGACAACAAGGGGAACTGACATGACCGATACCAAGAAACACGCAATGGAATCGCTTGCCGCCAGGGCAAGAAGTGGCGAGATCTCGCGCCGGCAGTTCGCGCAGCTCGCCGGGCTGGTGCTTGCCGGCACGCCGATGCTCATGCGCTCGACCGGCGCCTTCGCCGCGGCGAAGGAGCTGGTGCTGGTGAACTGGGGCGGCGACGCCATCACCGCCTATGACGCCGCCTACGGCCAGGCCTTCACCAAGGACACCGGCATCACCGTCAAGATGGACGGCTCGGGCCCGACCGAAGGCGCGATCGCGGCGCAGTTCAAGAGCGGCGCGCCGACCTGGGACCTCGTCGACGTCGATCCGTTCTCGGCGATCACGCTCGGCGCGCAAGGGATGCTCGAGCCGATCGACTACACGGTCGTCGACAAGAAGAAGATGCGCGAGGGTTTCGGCTGGGAATATGCCGCCTCGACCTATTTCTTCTCCTACGTGATCGCCTACGATTCCGAGAAATACGGCAAGGACGCCCCGACCGGCATGGCCGATTTCTTCGACGTGAAGAAATTCCCGGGCAAGCGCTCGCTCTACAAATGGGGCGTGTCGAGCTGGGAGGCGGCACTTCTGGCCGACGGTATCGCGCCGGCCTCGCTCTACCCGCTCGATCTGAAGCGCGCGCATGACAAGATCGCCGCCTTCAAGGAGAACGTCGTCGCCTATTGGGGCGGCGGCGCCGAGAGCCAGAGCGTGCTGCTCAACGGCGAGGCCTCGATGGCGATCGTCTGGTCGACGCGCGCCTCGCTGATCGAGCAGGACTCCGGCGGCAAGATCAAGTTCATCTGGGACCAGGGCCTGATCTCGCCCGGCGCGCTTGCCGTGCTCAAGAACAACCCCGGCGGCAAGGACGCGGCGATGAAGTTCATCGCCAGCGCGCAGGACCCGCAAAAGCAGCTGGTGATGTTCGACAAGCTCGGCCAGGGCCCGGCCAATCCGGCCGCCGACGCACTGATCCCCGCTGACAAGAAGCGCATCAACCCGGTCGACCCCGAGAACATGAAGAAGCAGATCGCGCTCGACATGGAGTGGTACGCCAAGAACTACGGCGCCGCGCTCGACGAATACACCAAGATCATCTCCGCCTGACCGGCGGAGACGATCATCTGACATGAGAGGCACCCTCTCCGACAGGACGGGCGCGGCGCTGTTGATGGCGCCGCTGCTCCTGTTCCTGATCCTTGCCTATGCCTGGCCCTTCCTCGGCGTGGTGAAGTGGAGCTTCACCTTGCCGACGCCGGGGCTCGGGCAATATGGCGCCTTGGCCACCGACCCGCTGGTGCAGTCGGTGTTCATCCGCACGCTGCGCATTGCGCTCATCGTCACGCTGGTGTCGGTGACGGCCGCCTACGCGATCACCGTGGTGTGGGTGCGCGGCAGCCCGGTGCAGCGCGTGCTTGCCGAATTCTGCATCCTGGTGCCGTTCTGGATCTCGGTGCTGACGCGCGCCTTCGGCTGGGTGGCGCTGCTCTCCAACCGCGGCCTGATCAACACCTGGCTGCAATCGATCGGCTTCATCTCCGAGCCGCTGGCGCTGGTGCGCAACGAATTCGGCGTGATCATCGGCATGACGCATTTCCTCATCCCCTTCGCGGTGTTTCCGTTGGCGTCGGCCATGCGCAGCCTCGACGAGCGCGTGCTGCTCGCGGCGCGCGGGCTGGGCTCCAGCCGCATGCGCACCTTCTGGACGGTGTTCGTTCCGATGACACGCTCCGGCATCATCGGCTCGGCGATGATCGTCTTCGTCTTCTCGCTGGGCTTCTTCGTCACGCCGGCAATCCTTGGCGGCGGCCGCAGCGTGATGATCGCCGAGCTGATCTATCTCAGGATCTTCCAGAGCCCGGACTGGGGGCTGGGCGCGGCGATCAGCGTCGTGCTGGTGATCTTCGTCGGCGCGCTGATGGCGCTGCTCTTCCGCTACGTCAAACCGAAGCAGCTGGTGTAGCGCGATGCCGACCTATCGTCCCGGTCCCGTCTCGCTGATCCTCGCCGTGCTGGTGGCGCTGTTCCTGCTTCTGCCGCTGCTGGCCGTCATCCCGGTGTCGCTGACGCCGAGCAGGATGCTGGCAATGCCGTCGGGCGAGCTGTCGCTGCGCCACTACCGGGCGCTCTACGAGGACCCGCGCTGGATCGATGCCATCCTGCTGTCGATCCGGATCGGCGTCGTCAGCAGCGCAATCTCCACCATGCTGGCGCTTTGCTTCAGCCTTGGGATCTGGATGTTCCAGCCGCGCTTCACCGCTGCCCTTGTCGGCTTCGTGCTATTGCCGATGGTGGTGCCGCCGGTGGTCTCGGCGATCACGCTCTACTTCCTGCTGACCTCGATCTCGGGGATGAGCTCGTTCTTCGGCTACGACACTTGGCTCGGCGTCGCCATGGCGCATTCGGTGATGACAGTGCCCTTCGCCACGGTGCTGATCCTGGTCTCGCTCAGCCAGCTCGACCGCCGCATCGACCTTGCCGCGCGCGGCCTCGGCGCCAGCGTCTGGGAGCGCGCCACGCGCATCATCATGCCCAACATCAAGTTCGGCATCGTCACCGCCGCCCTGCTCTCCTTCGTGCTCTCCTGGGAAGAGATCGGCGTGACTTTGTTCATCACCTCGGTCAACGCCATCACGCTACCCCGCCTGATGTGGATGGGCCTGCGCGACAACATCGATCCGGCGATCGCCGCGCTGTCGGTGATCCTGATCATCATCACTGTGCTGGTGCTTGCGGTGAGGAGCATAGTAACCAGGCAGCGCGGGGCGCACTAGACCTCAGCGAGACGTGGCCAACCTGATCAAATCGTCAGGCCATCTGACGCGAGGCGCCCATCTGGTCTGCTCGACTTCACTCACCAAGCGGCGCTTAGTACACAAGACACTGGCGTTTCATGGAGGTGATGGTGTCGGTGACTTACGACTTTGCCGGCCGAACAGCCATCGTCACAGGTGGCGCTCGCGGTATCGGTCGAGCGATAGCAGGCAAGCTTGCGTTGAGTGGAGCGGACGTTTGGATCTGGGATATCGAGCCTGTCGAGCTTGAAGGCACACGCTCTCTGTCGGTGGACGTGACGAAACGCGATAGCATCATGCAAGCGCTGACACTCATGGGCGCAAGCGAAATCGACATTCTCGTGAACAATGCGGGGTGGCTAGGCAGCTATAAGCCGTTCGAGGAATTCGAACCGGCGGAATGGCAGCGAATCCTGCAGGTCAACCTGCTTGGCACGTTCGAAGTTACGCATCGGGTGCTGCCGCTTATGCGACGATCGGGCAAGGGTCGTATCGTCAACATGGGATCCCTTGCCGGTAAAGAGGGACTGCCCAGCCTTGCGGCCTATTCCGCAGCGAGCGCCGGTGTCATCGCCTTCACCAAAGCGCTGTCGCGGGAGGTCAGCGATACCGATATTCGCGTCAACTGCATCGCTCCGGGTCCGATCGATACCCGCCTTATCCGGGACCTCGGCAATGAGACCGTCGACTCAATGATATCGGCAAGTCCGCTGAAGCGGCTTGGCGATCCGAACGAGGTAGCGGCGCTGGTGGTATGGCTTTGCTCGGATGCCTGCGCGTTCAACACCGGCGCTGTTTTCGATATGTCCGGCGGCCGGGCCCGATACTAGCAGAGATAGTTTTCTTGTGGCTGAGCCGGACGGCCACCGTTGCCAATCCTGCCTGGCCGTGCGCAGCATTATCTCCAGACGCCACGCGGCGCGAGGGCGCCATGCCCGTCTGGCGACTTTCCATCTAGGCCAAAAGGCAAGGAGGCCCGCCGGTTAGCGAGCCTCCTTAGGCTCTGTGGGATTTGAACCTTCATGTGATCCGGGGGTATGGATCGGGAAGCAGCCTAGCCGATATGGCTCCGCCGCACGATTTACAAATTCGTAAGCTTCGGCGGAGGGAACCGTCAGACACAGCTTCGAGCACCGGCCTGGAAGGCCGGTGCTCTGCTCGCAGATCGCAAGGCTGCCCGGCGCGGCGGGGGCGCCAGGCTACCTGTTTCAGGCCGCCTGCGGCCGGCGCTGCCTTTCGGCGACATACTGCCGGTGCTGACCAGCGAGCGGGCGCTCCGTCGCCAGCAGGCCATCGAGCAAGGCGAGCAGCTCGCGCGCCGCGGTCGACTTGCAGGAATAGTAGACCATCTGCCGGTCGCGGCGGGTTTCGACCAGGCCAAACCTGCGCAGCTTCGCAAGATGCTGCGACAGGGCAGACTGGCTGAGATCGACCTTCTCGGCGAGAGTGCCCACCGAGAGTTCGCCCGCAGCCAGATAGTTCATGATCAAAAGCCGCTTCCCGTTGCCCATCACGGTCAGAAACGCTGCCGCGGTTTCGGCGTTGGAAGTGAGTTCCTTCGAGACCATCGATTTCCCCATGCTTCGTGCTCTTCCGAAGCCACGGGGGCAATGGCATCAGACATCCAGAGCGTTACCTGAGCCAACCATCCCGACGAAGTCGGAACTGTGCTCTGCTTCTTGTATTGACCATGATCCTTCTCGAAAAACCGGTTGCCACCATTCGGGATCATGGCCGGGACGTCCTGCGCGCCTTGGAAAGCGGCGCAAGCCGGCGCAGATTCGCAGACTTCCGAACCAGCGCTACCAAGAAGTACCAGCACGGCGCTCTTTCAGCAAGAATATAACGATTTCTTGCGCCGCATTTGCGGCGCCCCGCCCGTTTCAAGGCGGCCGCGCGAAGGCCGCAGGAGCGGCCAAGGCGACCTCACGCCCTATTGAGACGGGCAATGAAACCCGACGGCCCTTTCTGCGTTTTAGCTGGTTGAAGGCAATGAGGGTTCCCGACATGACCCAGGGATGGTTTTCGAGGCCGGTCACGGTTTCGGTGGGTGTCGCGGGCGCGATCAGGCACATTTCCAGCGCACAGCAGGCGGCAGAACTGCTGGCGGGCCAATGGCGCGACGCCGGCAGCGCGCTGCACGGTTCGGCGCTGCGCGCCTGCCGCAGGGCGATGAGCGGCGAGGTCTCGGCCGATGCGGCCAGGGACGCCTTCATCGGCGCCGCGCGTGAGGCGCATGTGCTGGTGGAGTAGCGGCGCGTTTCGAGCGGCGGCGCGGTCGTGCAACGGCTCCGTGCGTCTTGGCCGGCGGTCATTCCAGTCGAATTGGCGATCCCGGCAGGATTCGAACCTGCGACCATCGGCTTAGAAGGCCGGTGCTCTATCCAGCTGAGCTACGGGACCGCTGGCCGGCCGTGCCGGCTGATGCTTCGCGAAGGACGCCGTCCGGCTTGCCGGCTCAGTGCGTCCAGGGCGTCCTGCGGTCATAGCGGAAATTCTCCGCGTAGGAAATCTGCCGGCGCTTGGGCTCCTTCGGCTCCTCGACGCGGAAGGCGAGGCCTTCCTTCTCGGCATAGGCCACCGCCTCTTCCCTGGTGTCGAAGGTCAGCCTGATCTGGCTCAGCATGTCGCCAGAGGTGGTGTAGCCCATCAGCGGGTCGATCTTCTTGCGCTGCGCGGGATCGAATTCCAGCACCCAGCGACCAGTCTTGGCCTTGCCCGATTGCATCGCGGTTTTGGCTGGGCTGAAAATGCGCGCGGACATGTCCACCTCGTTGCTCCCCGGAGCAGCGCTCCAGGCGTTTGTACCGGCGCCCGCCCTCGAAAAACCCTATTCAGGTTCTCCCGGTCGCGCGCCCACCCCGTCATTACTGTGCAATGACGCCGGCGGCAAGGCGGGTCTGCAACGGACCGCGCGACGACTGGCAATCGCGCGGGCGACGATTGGCAATCGCGCGGACGACGATTGGCAATCGCGTCTGCGACGTTTTGCAAAACGCGCCTGCGACGTTTTGCAAACGCGCTTGGTTGGCGCGAGACTGGAGGCGGCATATGTCGGATACACTGGTGTGCCACTCACGGCTATGACAATGACGGATATGGTAGCGGAAACCTTGCTGGCCGACCCGGGGACTTTCGACGGCGCGATCGTGATTGGCGCCGGCGCCGCCGGGCTCGCCGTTGCCCAGGCGCTCGCCGCGGCCGGCGTGCCGACACAGGTGCTGGAGCGGGAGAACAGGCTGGCCGAGCCCTGGCACAGGCGGCACGAGAACCTGCATCTCAACACCCACCGCGATCTTTCCGCGCTGCCAGGTGTCGCCTATCCCGCCGGCACGCCGGCGTTTCCGCACCGCACCACGGTGATCAGCCACCTCAATGAATTCGCCGAAATGCATCGGGTGCCGGTCGAATTCGGCATCGCCGTAGAAGAGGTGAGCTTCAACGGCGAGCACTGGACGGTCAGGACCAGCGCCGGGTCGCGGCGCGTGCGCCATGTCGTGATCGCCACCGGCCGCGACCGGCAGCCGTTCATTCCCGCCTGGAAAGGCATGAAGGACTTTGCCGGGCGCATCGTCCATTCGGCGGATTTCGGCGCGGCGAAGGACTATGAGGACAAGAAGGTGCTGGTTGTCGGCGCCGGCAATTCGGGCTTCGACGCGCTCAATCACCTTTCCGGCGCGAAGACCGGACAGATGTGGCTGGCGGCCCGCAACGGCCCCTCGCTCTTGCCCAAGCGCATCGGTCAGATCGCCGTGCACCGCTTTTCGCCCTTCATGGCGCGGCTGCCCGTGCGGCTGGCGGACTGGGCGATGGCGCTGACCCAACGCCTTGTCTTCGGCGACCTCAGCAAATTCGGCCTGCCGCGCGCGCTCTCGGGCGGCGCCAGCCGCCTCGGCTCCGACTATACGGCGATCGCCTCCGACGACGGCGCCGTTGATGCCATCAAGGCCGGCAGGGTCATCGTGGTGCCGCAGATCAGGGAATTCACCCGCGACGGCGTCATTCTGGATGACGGCCGGACCATCACGCCCGACATCGTGATCGCGGCAACCGGCTACCGCACCGGGCTGGAGCCGATGCTCGGCCTGCTCGGCGTGCTCGACGGCAAGGGCGTGCCGCTGTTCAACGGCGCCGACAGCGATCCGAAGCTGCCGGGCCTGTGGTTCACCGGCATGCGGCCGAGCATCCGCGGCTGCTTTGCCAATGCCCGCATCCAGGGCGCCGCGATCGCCCGCGAGATCGCCGGACAGCGACGCTAAGCGGCTGCAGGACGCAGCGATCCTTCTTCGTCTTCGCTTTTTTCTTTTCGTGGGTTGCCTTCGTGGGCCTGGAACCCTATACGCCGCGAGGCCTCGGAGTGTAGCGCAGCCTGGTAGCGCACCTGATTTGGGATCAGGGGGTCGCAGGTTCGAGTCCTGCCACTCCGACCATTCCAGCTTGTGGCCGGAGCACGGGCGTCGTTTGCAAACCCGGCAAGCCAATCCGCCTCGATCCGGACCAGAAAGGCCCCAGCCATGGCCGCGGTTGTCGTGGCGATCCTCGACCGTGACGACTGGTCCGAGAATACCGACGTCATCGTGTTGGTCGACACCTTCAGGCGACGCCTGACCTGGGTGCCGCGCGATCTCTGGTCGCCCATGATAGGCGATCGCATCAATAAAGCCTTCGCGAACGGCGGCGGCGCCCTGCTGCTCAAGGCGTTGGCGGAACTCGGCTTTCGGGCCGGCAGCGTGCTCTGCCTCAGGCGCGCGGCAAGCGAGGCCGCACTCGCCGGCGTCTCCGTCACCGTGCCGGTCAGCGAGCCGCTCGACTTCTGGTATCCGCTCAGCCCAACCGGCCGCACCGAGGATGGCAGGATCGAAGTGTCGTTCCGGCCGCCGCGCGAGCTGTTGTCCGGCGTGCGTCTGCACCAATGGATCGGCGCGCGCACCATGGTCAACGGCCCCGGCACGGACATCCAACGCCTGCGGCGGCAGCAGCTGCTGCTTCACGCATTGATCGCCCAGGGCTTCGATTTCGCAAGCGCGCTCAAGAATCCCGATCTGGTGCGGATCACCGGGCCGGATCCCTTGCCCGCGCTGAGCCGCGTGAGGGGAAACTGGCGCATGCAGGTGTTCGACCGAGTCGACGACGCCACGATCGACGGCAAGATGGTCCTGGTGCCGAAAAGGCCCAAGCCATGGTGGCGGCGAACGCTGCGCCGGCTGCGGCAGAAATTGAGGCGGAAGCAGGGTTCCTGACGCGCTCCTGGGCGACGACCATGCGCTGAATCTGACGGGCAAGCTCGCCGGGCGAGAACCCCAACCGCCTTGCACCCGGCGAGCCTACAACCCGACCTGGAACGCGATCGGGACCGGGGTCAGCCGGCACATTGGACGGTGCAAGATGGGTGCCAGCGGCTTGGTCCCGTATTGGGACAGCTACGCCGCACTTTCCCAAGGATTGACGACTGGTATGCCTGCCGCATGAAAGGCCGACGTGTCGCGCGAAGCGACGTGGAAGCCCCTTGCGGCGGCGATCGCCGCTATGTAGCCATCGGGTACGGGAAACCCCTTGCCAGCGGTTCTGGCCGTTGCGGCAAGGCCGGCATACTGACGCGCTGCTTGTGCATCGAATGCCAGAACGCGCTGATCGAACACTGCGTATATGCCGGCAAAGGCCTCAGCCAGGACGTTCCTGCGGCGGCCCGCTGGCATCACCTCGATACCGAACAGCACCTCAGCAAGCGTGACGCTGGAAATATACAATGTTTCAGCAACCTGATCGTCCAGCCATGCCAGCACCGCCGGATGGGGTTCCGGCCTCATCACCTCCGAAACGACATTGGTGTCCAGGAGGATCATTCGAACCTCAGAGGCTCGGCCGGGCCTTTATCGCGGGCCTGCTCCAGGGCATCGACATCCTCGTCCTTCACGCCGGCGCGGCGGGCGATTTCGGACACCAAAGAGCCCAACCTCACACGCCCTTCCGGGCGCACGGCGTTCTCGAGTATGGCCCTGATTTCCGCCTCGGTGCTGCGACCATGCAAGGCGGCGCGCACGCGCAAAGCGCGGTGGGTTTCTTCCGGCAGATTTCGAATGGTCACCGCTGTCATTGGTATCACTCCGATATCAATGACTGAAATGATATCATATTTCGGCGGATGATGTCATCCTTTTGACGACGAAAAGGGCCAGCCTAAATCTCGAACTCGCCCTGCCCTTCGTCCATGGCGCTGACGGTCTCGGCGGCGAGCGCCCGGGTGATCGGCGTCTTGCGCTCCAGCGCCGCGCGGTCGAGGCGCTCGACGACGCGCATGGCTGTGGCCAGCGAGCGCTCGATGCGCCTGACCAGATATTGCACGACATGCGGCTCGACCTCGACCTGGCGGTCGGCGAAGAGTTTTGTGATGACGCCGGCGAGCAGAAGGTCGTCAGGCTCGTGGATCTCGACGGTCGCGGCCGCCTTCAGCCGCGAGATGAGGTCGGGCAACGCGACGCCCCAGGCCGAGGGAAAGCGCCTGGCCGTCAGCAGCAGGGTTGAGCCGGCGCCACGCACGGCGTTGATGAGGTGGAAAAGGCCCGCCTCGTCGACCGGGTGCTTGTCGACATCGTCGATCAGGACAGGCTTGTCGCCGAGATCGGCGATGCACTCTTCGATACGTCCGGCATCCACCCTTAGCGCGCCAGCGCGGGCCTGCCAGATCGAGGCCAGGTGCGTCTTGCCCGAGCCGGCAGGACCCGCCAGCACCACGACCGCCGACGGCCAGTCGGGCCAGCGATCGACCAGCGCCACCGCCTGGGCGTTGGTCGAAGACACCACGAGCTCGTCACGCGAATAGCCGGTGCCGTGGCCGAGATCGAGCGGCAGCTGGCGCGGCGGGTCGGTTCTGTCAGCGGCCATGGCGCTTCAGCCGCGCGGCTTGGCGCCCCGGCGGCGGTCGGCCGGCAGCGGCGGAGCGGGCTCGGTGACGTGGCCCTTGTAGAGCGGCGATTCGAGATAGCGGGCGATGGCGAAGCGCACCAGCACGGCGACGGCGGCCGAGGCCGGCACGGCGATCAGCAGCCCGACGAAGCCGAACAGCGCGCCGAAGGCGAACAGCGCGAACATCAGCCAGACCGGATGAAGGCCAACGCTCTTTCCCACCAGCCTCGGCTGCAGGATGTTGCCCTCGATGAACTGGCCGACGAAGAACACGCAGGCCACCGCCAGCACCATGGTCCAGTCCGGCCAGAACTGGACGAAGGCGACGCCGACGGCGAGCACCAGCCCGGTCAGCGAGCCGACATAGGGGATGAAGGAGATCAGCCCGGCGAAGAGGCCGATCAGGATCGCGAAGTTGAGGCCGGTCAGCGTGAGGCCCGTGGCATACATGGCGCCGAGCACCAGGCAGAGCGTACCCTGGCCGCGCACGAAGCCGGCGGTCGCGGTGTTGATGTCGCGCGCGATCGCCCGCACCGTCTCGACATAGTCGCGCGGCACCCAGCTGTCGACCTCGGCCACCATGCGGTCCCAGTCGAGCAGCATGTAGAAGGCGACGACCGGTGTCACCACGAACAGGCTGACCACCGAGACCAGCGCCACGCCGGAGCTCCAGATCGAGGTGAAGACGGTGGTGAGCAGGCCGAAGCCGGAGGTGAGCAGCGAGTTCAGCCCGTCGCGCAGGCTGGCGGCATTGACGCCGAATCTCTGTTCCAGCCATTGCGGATCGAAGCTGGTGATCAGCGCCTGCAGGCGGGTGAGATATTCCGGCAGCTTGCCGGCGAAATCGGCCATTTGCGTCGCCAGCACAGGGACCAGGATGACGAAGGCCAGCACCAGGACGACGATGAAGGCGATCAGGATGACCACCGTCGCCATCAGCCTGGAGAGGCCGAGACGCTGCAGCCGGTCGGCGACCGGATCGAGGAAATAGGCGAGCACCATGCCGGCGACGAAGGGCAGAAGGATGCTGGAGAAGACATACAGGAACAGCGCCAGGAACACGGCCGTGCCCAGCCAGAAGAAGATCTGGCGGCGGAACGCCAGGGACGCGGCCTCGCCAGCCGCCGCTGCCTCGGCGGCCGCTTCGATGGATCCTTGGTCAGGTGCCCGGTGTGGAGCCTTCGCCATAGCCACTCATATGCCTCAGCCAGGCCACGAGATAGGCCGCGGCCGAAGCTACGGTCAAGACCCCGGACAGCACTATGAGCGCGGGCCTGAGCGGATCAAGGTGGAGCGAAAACGCCAGTTCACCCAGCACCACCGCCGCCAGCACGATCTGGATTGCGGTGTTGGCCTTCGACACATAGAGCGGCTTCACCTCGACCGGATGCGCCATCACTGTCGACAAAAGCACCGCGCAAACGATCAGCGCGTCGCGCGAGACCATGGTGACGACCAGCCACAGCGGCAATTGCCCGATGAAGCCCATGACCACGAACACCGAGACCAGCAGGAGCTTGTCGGCCATCGGGTCGAGATAGGCGCCGAGCTTCGAAAACTGGTTGTAGCGGCGGGCGATGAAGCCGTCGACGCCGTCGGAGACGCCGGCGACGAGGAAGCCGGCGAAGGCCCAGTCCCAACGCGCCTGTAGCATCGCCAGCACCACGGCAGGCACCAGCAGCAGGCGCATGATCGTGATCATGTTGGGGATGGTCAACAGTATGCCCCGTCGCGTCTTGTCTAGAGATAGATGATGGAGATGGCGGGTGGGCGCAAGCACTACGCTCCTCATTCTCTGACGTTGGCGATTGGCGAAAGCTGCGATGCGGGCCAATCTCCCCTTCAGGGAGAACACCAGAATGTCGTATTTGTCGGGGGCAAAACCGCTGCACCGCCGCGTCATCCTTGCTCCCCGAAACCATTCATGCGAAGAGCCCGCAAGCAAAGTGGAAACAGCGACGAGCCGGACATGACCAAGCGCGATACAGCCGAGCGCAAGAACGGGCTCACCTATGCAGAGGTGGGTGTCGACATCGATGCCGGCAACCTGATGGTCGAGAAGATCAAGCCCTTGGTGCGCGCGACGCGTCGGCCGGGCGCCGATGGCGAAATCGGTGGCTTCGGCGGGCTGTTCGACCTCAAGGCCGCCGGGTTCACCGATCCGGTGCTGGTTGCCGCCAATGACGGCGTTGGCACCAAGCTGAAGATCGCGATCGACGCCGGCAAACACGACACGATAGGCATCGACCTGGTCGCCATGTGCGTCAACGATATCGTCGTGCAGGGCGCCGAGCCGCTGTTCTTCCTCGACTATTTCGCCACCGGCAAGCTCGATCCGGACCAGGGGGCGTCGATCGTCGGCGGCATCGCCGAGGGCTGCCGCCAGGCCGGCTGCGCGCTGATCGGCGGCGAGACGGCCGAAATGCCCGGCATGTATCACGGCAAGGACTATGATCTCGCGGGCTTTGCCGTTGGCGCCGCCGAACGCGGCCAGTTGCTCCCCACCGACGACATCGTCGAGGGCGACGTGCTGCTCGGCCTCGCTTCCTCCGGCCTGCATTCCAACGGCTTTTCGCTGGTGCGCCGCATCGTGGCTAGCAGCGGCCTTGCCTGGAGCGACCCGGCGCCATTCAACGACGAGGCCACGCTTGCCGAGGCGCTGCTCGAGCCGACGCGCATCTATGTGAAGTCGATCCTGAAAGCCATCCGCAACACGCATGGCATCAAGGCGCTCGCCCACATCACCGGCGGCGGCTTCCCGGAAAACATTCCGCGCGTTTTGCCCAAGGATTTTTCCGCCGAACTCGACCTCAACGCCATCGACGTGCCGCCGGTGTTTTCCTGGCTGGCCAAGACCGGCGGTGTCGCGCCGGAAGAGATGATGCGCACTTTCAACTGCGGCATCGGCATGATCCTGGCGGTGGCCTCCGGCCAGGCGGCGCAGGTGGCGGCCGTGCTGCAGGAGGCCGGCGAGACGGTGACGCCGATCGGCCGCATCGTGCCGCGTCGCGACGCCGGCGTCATCTATCGGGGCTCGATCGGCCTATGAGCAGGAAACGCACGGTCGTCTTGATTTCGGGGCGCGGCTCCAACATGACGGCGCTGATCGCGGCGGCGAGCGACCCGGCCTATCCGGCCGAGATCGTCGGCGTCATCTCCGACCGCGCGAACGCCGCGGGCCTTGCCATCGCCGCCGCGCGCGGCATCCCCACCAAGGTGATCCAGCGCTCGGACTATGGCAGCAAGGAAGCGCATGACGGCGCGATCGACGCGGCCCTTGCCGGCTTCGGCGCCGAGATCGTCGCGCTGGCCGGCTACATGCGCATACTGGGCGCCCGCTTCGTCGAGAAATGGCTGGGACGGATGGTCAACATCCACCCTGCCCTCCTGCCCGCCTTCAAGGGGCTGGACACGCATGCGCGGGCCCTGCGCGCCGGCGTTCGCATCCATGGTTGCTCGGTGCATTTCGTCACGCTCGACATGGATGACGGCCCGATAATCGCCCAGGCCGCCGTGCCGGTCATGGTCGGCGACAATGAGGACACGCTGGCCGCCCGCGTGCTCAAGGCCGAGCACCGGCTCTATTCGCTGGCGCTGGGGCTGGTCGCCGAAGGCAAGGCGCGCATGGAGAACGGCCACACCGTGCTTGCCCATTTCGCCGACGACGCCGAGAACGGTACCTCGGTGGTGATGGCGCCCGACCCGCTGCGCGAGGAGCGTGACCTCGAGCAGCTGGCGCGCATCACGCCTTGAGGGATTGAGGGTGGCATGGCGACAAGACAGCTCCTCGTCCTGCGCCACGCCAAGTCGAGCTGGGACGATCCAAAACTCGCCGATTTCGACCGGCCGCTCGGCCCGCGCGGGCTGAAGACGGCGCCGCTGATGGGGCGTGAGCTTGCCCGGCGCGGCTGGCTGCCGGACCTCGCCCTGGTTTCACCGGCATTGCGCACCCGCGACACCTGGCGGCTGGTCGCAGCGGAACTGCCGAAGAGCGTGACGACCGATTTTGCCTTGGCGCTCTACGCGGCCGCAGCGGCGGACATTCTCGCCAAAGTGCGGCAGGCAAAGGCCGGCAGTCTGCTGGTGCTCGGCCACAATCCCGGACTGGAAGATTTCGCCCGGCGCCTCGCGGGCCCAGGATCGGATGCCGGCGCGCTGCAAAAGCTCGAGGAAAAATTCCCGACGGCAGCGCTTGCCCGTTTTGATGTTGACGGGGATTGGGCGCATCTCGGCTTCGGCGGCGCGCGGCTGACGCATTGCCTGTGGCCGAAGGATCAGAAGTAGCGGCGCTTTGATTGCGAAAGGTCGGCGGGACGAGCCCGCCGCCTTGCTCCGAATGTCCCGTGAATTCAATTCCCCCAGATGCCCTGCCCCGATTCCGGCGGGAAGGATTGAGTGGTGGCCGGGTCGGTCACGGTCATCATGTCAACGCCCGCGTGCTTCGTCATGGTCTGCTTGCGGATCGAGGCGGTGAAGGCGTGGTCGACCTTGGCAGCCCGCTGGCTGGCGTTGTTCGAGCCGTAATGGTCGCTGCCGGCAAAGGCGCTGCTGGTAGCAACGAGCATCGTGGCAGTGATGAAGGCAATTCTGGACATGTTAGTGGTTCCTGATTTTGAAGATTGACTGGCAGGATTGGGTGATCTGGACGCGGTCAGCGGCCCCAGAGCCCATCGGCGATATGTCTGGCAACAGGGTCGGCGATATCCAGGTCGGATTCGGCAGCCGGCTTGGGGTCGACGCCTGCATGCCTCACCTTCATTGGTATCGAGGCGGTCAGTGCGTGGTCGACCCTGGCAGCCGGCTGGCTGGCGTTGTTCGAGCCGTAGTGGTCGCTGCTGGCGAAAGCGCTGCCGCAGACAACGAGCATCGCAGCCGCAACAAGAGCGGTTTTGGTCATATCAATGGTTCCTTATTCCTAGCGTGGGGCGGCGGCCTTGGGAGGATGGCCCCGCTGCCAACAAGACCCGAATCGGCCCGGATTTATTCCCGAGCCAGATCTTTTCTTCGCCGACCGTGGCGAAGGATGGCCGGGCTTTCTCCGAAAAAATCCACCTTGAACAAAGGGATAGAAGAGGCGGCTGCCTGACCGATTCAGGTCGCCGCCTGCTCCACAAGAGCAAAGCGGCGGGACAAGCCGGTTTGAAAAGCGTGGGCGACCGCCCTGCCCTCTCAAAGACCGCCTGCGCTCATGCCAGCTGGATGTTTGCCTTGTGGGCGGATCGATATTATCCGTTGTGTGCGTGCATCTCATCGGCCGCTGCCGGCTGCGTTCGTCGAAAGGTCGACGAGACTGCGACGGGCAGGATACCTGAACTGCGATAGAAAATGCGGCTGCTGCTTGTCGAAGACAATCGCGAACTGGCTGATTGGCTGGGCAAGACGCTGCGCCAGGCCAATTATGTCGTCGACATCGTCCATGACGGCGAGGATGTCGAGCATGCTCTTGCCGCCGGCGACCATGCGCTGGTGATCCTCGACCTTGCGCTGCCACGCATGGGCGGCCTGGACGTGTTGCGCATACTCAGGGCGCGCGGCAACCGCGTGCCGGTCATCGTGCTGACCGCGAACGCCAGCCTCGACGGGCGCGTCAAAGGCCTGAACGAAGGCGCCGATGACTATCTGGCCAAGCCGTTCCAGGTCGAGGAGCTGGAGGCGCGCATCCGTGTCCAGTTGCGGCGCGTCAACGACCGGACCGCGCCCCTCGTCGCTTGCGGCGATCTCGTCTTCGATACCAACACGCGGCTGTTTTCGCTGGCAGGCGAGACGCTGGCGCTGACGCCGCGCGAGCACGCCGTGCTGGAGCAGCTGATGGTCAAGGCGGGACGCACTGTGAGCAAGGCGGCGCTGTCGTCGGCGATCTTTGATTTCGAAACCGACGCCGACCCCAGCGCCATCGAGATCTATGTGCATCGCCTGCGCAAGAAGCTCGAGGGATCTCGGGTCCAGATCGCCACCTTGCGCGGCCTCGGCTATCTGCTACGCCATGAAGATTAGGCGTCATGAGGATTAGCAGCCTCCGCCTGCAATTGCTGGCCTGGGTGGTGCTGCCACTCGCCGGGCTCGCCACCATCAATCTGTGGACCAGCCATGGCAATGCGCTGGCGACCGCCGATCTAGTCACCGACAGGATGCTGCTGGGCTCGGCGCGGACCATTGCCGAGCGGGTTGCCATGACCGACGGCGTGCTCGACGCCACCATCCCGCCGGCGGCCATCGAGATGTTCGATACCGGCGACCGCGACCGCGTCTACTATCAAGTCAAGACAGCCAGGGGCCGGCTGCTGACCGGTTATCCCGACCTGCCCGAGGCGCCCAAGGCACCCAGCACAGAAGCAACCTTCCGCGACCAACGGCTGCGGCTGCTTACCTTCAGCCACACTGTGATCGGCGCCGGGGCGGATTCGCCCATAACAGTCACCGTGGGCGTCACGCTGGCCGGCCATGACGCCATGGTGAACCGCCTGTGGCTGAGCGACTTTACGCAGCAACTGGCACTGGTCGCCATTGCCGGGGTGTTCGTCCTGCTCGGCCTGCATCGCGGCCTGGCACCGCTGATCAGGCTGCGCGACGCGGTGCGGTCGCCCAGTCGAAACGACCTCGATCCGGTCAAAGTGCCCGGCGCGCAAAGCGAGATTCGACCGCTGATCGACGCGCTCAACGCCTATATGGAGCGGGTGCGGGCGCAGATGGCGGCGCAGCGCCGCTTCATCGCCAATGCCGCGCACCAGTTGCGCACGCCGCTGGCGCTGTTGTCGACGCAGGCGAGCTACGCTCTGCGCGAAAGTGCGGCCGACCAACGCCAGGAGGCGCTGGTTGCGCTGCAGGCCAGTTCCGGCCGGCTGGCGCGGCTGGCCGAACAGCTCTTGACCCTGTCCCGGGCCGAGCCTGGAAGCCGGCGGCCGCGCGCCGATCGCATCGACCTGACGGAAGCCGCCCGCCATGTGCTGGAGACGCAAGCGCCGGCAGCGCTCGCGCGCAACATCGATCTCGGGTTCGACGAAAGCGGGCCGGTGCCGGTGGTCGGCGACGGCACCATGTTGCGCGAGATGATCGTCAACCTGGTCGACAACGCGCTGCGCTACACACCGGCTGGCGGCACCGTCACCGTCGGGCTGGCCGCCAGCGATGGCGAAGCGGTGCTGACGGTCGCCGACGACGGGCCGGGCATCCCGGCGGACCAGCGGGAGCATGTCTTCGAGCGCTTCTACCGCCTTGGCGACGCCGCCCAGGAAGGCAGTGGTCTCGGCCTCGCCATCGTGCGCGAGGTGGTCGAAAATGCCGGCGGCCGCGTCAGCCTCGCGGATGGCGCGGCCGGCGGCCTGGTGGTCGAGGTGCGGCTGCCGCTGGCTGGCGGCTAGCCTGCACCGGTTTTGGGAAGCCTGCCGCTCACTGCGTCTCGTGCAGCGGCTGCGGCCGCCACTTCGCCAGCCGGTTCTCGACCAGCGTCATCAGGTACTCGGCGCCGAGCGCCACGACCATGACGATGACGATCGCGGCATACATGCCGGCCGCGTCGAACGAACCCTTGGCGATGTTGATCAACAGGCCGATGCCGAAGCGCGAGCCGACGAACTCGCCGACGATGGCGCCGATGATGGCGAAGCCGAAGCTGACATGCAGGCTGGCGAAGATCCAGCTCATCGCCGACGGCACGATCACCGAGCGCGTCAATTGCCAGTCGGAGGCGCCGAGGATGCGGGCATTGGCGATCATCGCGCGATCTGCCTCGCGCACACCCTGGAAGGCGTTGTGGAAGACGACGAAGAACACCATAACGAAGGCCAGCGCCACCTTCGAGGCAAGGCCGAGGCCGAGGATCATGATGAAGATCGGCGCCAGCACGACGCGCGGGATCGAGTTGATCACCTTGATGTAGATGGAGAAGATGTCGGCAGCCATGCGGTTGCGGCCGAGCGCGACGCCGATGATGATGCCGGCGACCGAGCCGGTGACGAAGCCCAGCACCGATTCCTCCATAGTGACATAGAGGTGGTACCAGAGCGGACCTTCCGATGTCCCCTCAGTGATCCATTCATAGAGCCGCCCGGCGATCGCGCTCGGCATGGCGTAGAAGAAGGGATCGATCCAGGCCATGCGGCCGGCGACTTCCCACAAACCGAGGAAGGCGATCAGGATCGCCAGCCGCCAGAAGATGACGGTGTGGCGGCGATGCGCGGCCGCCTTGGCGGCCGCCGCCTCGATCTCGGCGTCCGAGGTCCCCGGCCTGAAGCTGCCGGTCGAGATATTGATGGTGGCGTCTGTCATAAAGGCCTCCCTCACGCCGCAGCGCGGGCGTAGCTAGTCTCGACCTCTTCCTTGAGGTCCGCCCAGATGGTGCGCGAATAGTCGATGAAACTCTGCTCGTAGCGGATGTCGGCCACCACGCGCGGGCGCGGCAAGTCGATCGTGTAGACGGATTTCACCGTCGCCGGCCCGGCCGTCAGCACATAGACCTTGTCGGCCAGCGCGATGGCTTCCTCGAGATCGTGGGTGACGAAGACCACCGATGCCCTGGCCTCGGACCACAGGCGCAAGAGCTCCTCATGCATGAGCACGCGGGTCTGCACGTCGAGCGCCGAGAACGGCTCGTCCATCAGCAGGATCTCGGGGCCATTGATGAAGGTCTGGGCCAGCGCCACGCGCTTGCGCATGCCGCCGGAAAGCTGGTGCGGATAGTGGTGCTCGAAGCGCGCCAGGCCGACGCGTGCCAGCCAGTTGTGCGCCGAGGCATGGGCCTCCGCCTTCGGCTTGCCGCGGAACAGCGGCCCGGCCATGACGTTCTCGATAACGGTGCGCCATGGAAACAGCGCGTCCGTCTGGAACACAAAGCCGATGCGAGGGTCTATGCCCTTGACCGGCGCGCCCATGACGCGGACCTCGCCGGCGCTCGGGTTGGCGAGCCCGGTGACGAGGTTGAGCGTCGTCGACTTGCCGCAGCCGGTCGGGCCGACAACCGCGACAAACTCGCCGCGTTCGACCGTCATGGTGAAATCGCGGATCGCCGTCAGCGACTTGCCGGTGGGGGAGAGGAAGCGGCGGCTGACATTGATCAGCTCGATCGCCGGAGCGGTCTTTTGGACGGCCATGATTGTGCAAACTCCAATAGCGGGCGACCGCCGCGCGGGGGATCGCCGGACGTGGAAACAGGATAGGGCGCCGGCACGAGGTCGGAACCTCGCGCCGGCCTGTCCGCTATTTCACGTTCTTCACGAATTCCGTTGTGTAGGTCTTGGAAAGGTCGATCTGCTTGCCCTGCAGTTCCTTCTTGAAGGCCGACAGCACGGTCAGCACCGTCTCAGGGCCGCCCTGCGGCATCACGCCGTCCGGAGTGAACATCGCCTTGCCGGCATCGAGGGCCTTCACATAGCCTTCCTTGTCGCCGGCATAGTAGTCCTTCGGCATCTTTTCGGCGATCTCGGCGCCGCTGTGTGTATTGATGAACTTCAGCGTCTTGACAAAGGCATTGGCGAGCTTCTGCACCGTGTCCTTGTGCGCCTCGACCCAGTCTGTCTGCATGTAGAGGGACGCGGCCGGATAAGTGCCGCCGAGCGCCGCCTTGGTGCCTTCCAGCGTGCGCATGTCGACGAGGACCTTCGCTTCCCCGGTCTTGAGCAGCCGGCTGATGGTCGGCTCCGTCGTCATGCCGGCCTGGATCTTGTCCTGCTGCATGGCGGCGATGAAGGTGTTGCCGGCGCCGACCGGGACCGAGGTGAATTCGCCGAGCTTCACGCCGTTCTTGACCGCGAGATATTCGGTCAGGAAGTTGGTCGAGGAGCCGAGTCCAGTGACGCCGAGGCTCATGCCCTTGAAGTCGGCCGGGGACTTGATCTCGGGATGCTTGGCCGAGACGAGCTCGACCTCGCCGGGAGCCTGGCTGAACTGGACGACGGATTCGACGAACTTGCCCTTGGCCTGCAGGTCGATGCTGTGATCGTAGAAACCAACCACGCCCTGCACGGCGCCCGCCAGCATCTCGTTCTCGGCATCGACGCCGGCAGGCTCGTTGAGCAGCTCGACGTCGAGGCCCTCATCCTTGAAATAGCCGAGCGCCTCGGCGAGCTTGGCGGGCAGGTAGATCTGTTTTTCATAGCCGCCGACCATGATCGAGATCTTGTCGGCCGCCGAAGCCGTTGTTGCGCCCGCCGCTACGATGGCGAGTGTCAGCGCCGCTGAACGCAAGGCGCACTTCGAAATGAAACCGGTCACGAAATTTCCTCCACCTGGGCGGCGCGCCTTGGGGCGGCGCCGCATTTCCTCCTTGCCGGCCGCTCCCAGGCCGGTCACGGCAAGCGCCGCGACGCTGTGATGGCATGCCTAAGCTTTCAGGTGGCTTTCAGTCATTTTAGCGGCTGCCGAAATGGAACCCGGCGTGATTGCCGGCTAGGAGGCGCCGAGACCCAGCACGTCGCGCATGGTGTACTCGCCGGGCGGGCGGCCCGCCACCCAGAGTGCGGCGGCGATCGCGCCCCGCGCGAACATCGAGCGGTCGCCGGCCGAGTGCGAGAGCGTCAGCACCTCGCCATTGGCCAGGAAGCTGACGCTGTGCTCGCCGACGATGCTGCCGCCGCGCGCCACCGCGAAGCCGATCTCACCGGCCGGACGCGGACCGGTGACGCCGTCGCGGCCGCGCCGCGCCACGTCTTCCAGCGCGACGCTCCGTCCCTGCGCGGCCGCCTCGCCCAGCATCAGCGCCGTGCCGGACGGCGCATCGACCTTCGAGCGGTGATGCGCCTCGAAGATCTCGATGTCGCAATCGCCGGGGCCGAGCGCGCGGGCCGCCTGCTCGACCAACCCGGTCAGCATGTTGAGGCCCAGCGAGTAACTGCCGGAGCGCACGATGGCGATTTTCTTCGCGGCGTCGGCAATCGCGGCAAGCTCGGCGCCGTCGAAGCCAGTCGAGCCGATCACCAGCGCCGGGCCGCCATGCAGGGCGCAAGCCTCGGCAAGCTCAGCCGACGCGGCCGGCGTGGTGAAATCGATGACGACGTCGGCGAGCGCCAGCGCGTCGTCGCGGCTGACCAGATCCTCACCCGTGGAGCCTGGCCGGTGGAAGCGGGCGGCGAGTTCGAGGCGCGGGTCGGCCGCCACGGCTTCCACCATCGACCGGCCCATGCGTCCAAGCGCGCCAGCGATGGCTATCTTGAGCGACTTCGGCATTGCGGCTCCCGTGGCAAAACGAGTCAGAACAATCAGCTGGAACAACGCTTTGCAAGATTGATTCACTCGACGGGAGCGCCATTCGTCTTCAGCATCATGCCGGCGATCTCCTTCACCAGCTTGGCGGCGACCAGCGCCGTCTGGTTGGAGAGGTCCTGGCGTGGATTGTATTCGACGACGTCGGCGGCGACGATTGGCTGGTCGATTGACTGGATCAGGCCGATCACTTGGCGGGTGGTGAACCCGCCTGGTTCGCGATGGGAAATGCCGGGCGCGAAGGCCGGATCGAGAGCGTCGATATCCATCGAGACATAGACGGGCGTCTTGAGGTCAAGCTGCAGCCCTTCCTTGAAGTGCCACATCTCCACCACCTCAACACCGAAGCGCTTGAACTGGCCTCGGTGGTGGTCGTTGACGGTGCGCAAGCCGATCTGGATCAGCCGGTCGGCAAGCCGCTCCTCCATGATGCGCGCGAAGGGAGACGTGTGCGAGCGCGGATTGTCGTCATAGGCATGGTAGATGTCGGGATGCGCGTCGATATGCAGGATCGTCAGGCTGGGATTGCGGCGCCGCGCCGCTCGTAGCACCGGCCAGGAGATCGCGTGGTCGCCGCCGAGCGAGATCAGCGGATAACCGGCATCCAACGCGCGGCCGACCTCGTTTTCGATCCGCTCCCACGGATCGCCGGGTTGCGTGAAATCGATGTCGCCGTGATCGATGAAGCGGTCGCTCAGGTCGAAGCCGGTTTCCGACCATGAACTGTAGGCATCGCTTTGCAGCTCGCGCCGGATCAGCGCCGGCGCTTCGGCCGCACCGCGCAGCCAGGAAGAATTCTCGTCATGCGGAATGCCCAGAAGCGATATCTTGCTCACGTCATCCTCCCTCGTCGCAACTGATAGGTTGCCTCTATAGACGCGGGAGCTGGCGGCTGCGACGGGAGGCGCTTAGGCCAGATCGCGGGATCAGGCGCTAAGCTCTTGCGCCTTGCGCAGCCACACCTTGTTGTCGTGCAGCGCGGCACCGCCGTAGGGCGCGGGCGCATCGGCGCCGGTCAGCACGTTGATGCCCTCGCCGCGTTCATGCGCGCTGTTCGGCCAGATGCCTTCGGCGATCACCACGCCGCGCCTGATGCCGTCGAAGAATTTGGCGTGCAGCACCAGCTCGCCGCGCTGGTTGCCGACCTCGACGCGGCCGCCATCGGCAAGTCCGAGCTCGGCGGCATCCTCGGGATGCAGGAGCAGCACCGGCTTGCCTTCCTTTTCCTTCGACACGGGCGTCTCGGCAAAGGTTGAGTTGAGGAAGTTGCGCGCCGGCGAGGTGGTCAGCCGGAACGGGTGCTCTTTATCTGCAACCTCGATTAGTTCGACATGGTCGGGGAATTCCGGCAGCCGCTCCACCGGCCCGAACAGGCCCATGCTCTTCGGCGGCCGGTTGGGCGCCGACTGCCCCGCCCAGTCGGGACGGAAGCGGAACTTTCCATCCGGATGGCCGAAGCCGTTGATGAAATGCGCCGCCTCGAAATCAGGCTGCACATCGACCCACTTCTGCTCCTTCAGGCTGTCGAAGCTGCCGAGCCCGCGTTTGCCGAGGATGATGTCGATATGCTGCCGCTCGGTCAGGCCAAAGCCCGGCCTGTCGCCGACGCCGAGCCGTTTTGCCAGCTCCTCGATGACATAGTGGTTGGTGCGCGGACCTTCCGGCGGATCGATCAGTTTTGGTCCCGCCGTGATGTGCTGATTGCCGCCGCCCTTGTAGATGTCGTCATGCTCCAGGAACATCGTCGCCGGCAGCACGACATCGGCGAGGCTGGCCGTGTCGGTAATGAACTGCTCGTGCACGCAGGCGAACAGGTCGTCGCGCAGGAAACCCTGCTTCACCAGCCGCTGCTCGGGCGCAACATTGACCGGATTGGTGTTCTGGATGAGCAGCGCCGTCACCGGCGGTCCGCCATAGAGCGCGTCCGCTGCCCCGGTCAGCACCGGGCCGATGCGCGAATGATCGAGATGGCGGATCTTGGGATCGCGCATCGCCGTACCTTCGAGCACGTCCTGGTTCAGCTTGAAGATGCCCGAATTGGAGTGGAAGGCGCCACCGCCCTCATATTGCCAGGCGCCGGTTACGGCGGCGATCGAGGCCGCCGCATGCATGTTGACCGAGCCGTTGCGCTGGCGCGAAAAACCGTAGCCCAGGCGGAAATAGGTCTTCCTGGTCGTGCCGACGAGATGCGCGAAGGCCTCGATCTCGGCGACGTTCAACCCGGTGATCGCAGCTGCCCATTCCGGCGTGCGCGTCTTGAGATGTTTCTCCAGCCCGTGCGGATCGTCGGTGTATTTCTCGAGATAGGCGCGGTCGGCAAAGCCGTCGCGGAAAAGCACATGCATGACCGCGCAGGCCAGCGCACCGTCGGTGCCGGGCTTCAGCACCAGGCCCATATCGGCCTGCTTCATCGTCGCGTTCTCATAGACGTCGATGACGACGATCTTGGCCCCGCGTTCCTTGCGCGCCTTGATCGCGTGCGTCATGACGTTGACCTGCGTGACCACGGCATTGGTGCCCCAGATCACCACGCAGTCGGACTTGGCCATCTCGCGCGGATCGGGACCGCGCAACGCGCCTGCCCCCACCATCCAGCCGGTCCAGGCGAGGTTGGTGCAGATCGAACCGAAGAAGCCGGAGTACTTCTTCGCGTGGCGCAGCCGGTCGATACCGTCGCGCTGCACTAGGCCCATCGTTCCGGCATAGTAGTAGGGCCAGACCGTCTCGGAACCGTACCGCTCCTCGGCCTTGATGAACTTCTCGGCGACGAGGTCGAGCGCCGCATCCCAGCTCGATTCCTTCCAGGCGCCGTCGCCTTTGGCCCCCGCCCTGACGAGCGGCTTCAGCAGACGGTCCGGGTGGTGGACGCGGTCGGCATAGCGCGCGACCTTGGCGCAGATCACGCCTGAAGTGTAGCTGTTGGCCTTGGCGCCATAGACGCGGCCAATGCGTTTCTCATCGAGTAGCTCGACTTCGAGCGCGCAGGTCGACGGGCAGTCATGCGGACAGGCCGAATGGCCGATCCTGAGCTTGGCATGTTGGTTCATGGACCCTGTCTAGCGGCTTTAAGGCGCGGCGTGTAGGTCCAGATTGGGCGTGGATTTGTGCTGGCTTGCGAGGATGTGCTGCGCAGCGCGGTTGCGACGATGTAATCTTTGCGCGGCGCCCGAGCTGCCAATCTCCCCCTTGCGGGGGAGATCACGCGCTCGACCGCGCCGCCTCGAACTCCGCCCCCTTACATCCCGAACCACCGCGCCCGGCGGCTGGAGCCGAAATGCTCCTTGTCGGCCCTGAGCGCCAGCGAGGCTTCGTGGTAGGTGCCGGTCGGCTTCGGACCGGAGAAGAAATCGACCTCGACCTTGCCGATGCGGCCGCCGCCGAACTCGATGTAGCAGGTGCCGAAGCCGTCATATTGTTTCGCCGTGCCGCTGTTGGAGAGCTTGACGATCAGGTCACTGGCGACGGCGCGCGCGGCGCCCTCGGCGAACACGCCGGCTTTCGGCGTGCCGGTGTTGGCGCCGTCGCCCACGGCATAGACCCCGGCAAAGCTGGTCTCCAGGGTCCTCGGATTGACTGTGATCCAGCCATTCTCGGTCATGCCGCTGGCAATCACCACGTCGGGCACGCGGTGCCGGGGCACGCCGAGGAACAGGTCGAATGGCATCTCCACCCCGTCGTCGAGGATCGCGACTTTCCTCGCATTGTCGATGGAAGTGACGCGGCGGCCCGGAATGAAGCCGATGTTGCGCTCGACGAAGGCGGAGACCAGCGCGCGCGAGGTTTCCGGCGACGGGGGCACAGGGCTCGGCAGCGGCAGCACGAAATTGACCTCGCAGGCCTCGCGCACGCCGCGCTTGACCAGATAGTCGTGCAGCATGAGCGCGCATTCGCTGGGCGCCGGCGGGCATTTGTAGGGCGCGCCGCAAACCCCGACCAGCGCCCTTCCCTTGGTGAAGGTGGGCAGCACGTCGCGCAGCCGCTCGGCGCCGGCGACCGTGTAGAATTCATTGGTTCCGGCGAGCCCCGGCGTCGCCTCGAAATCATAGTCGGCGCCAAGCGCCACGATGAGGAAATCGGCCTCATGGACGCCGGCATCGGTGGTGACGCGCCGGCTTTCTGGGTCTATCGCCGTGACCGTCTGCCTGAGCAGGCGCACGCCCGGCTTGGCATAGTTGGAGTAAGGCAGGCGCACCTGATCCGCAGTCTTGTGGCCGAACATGACGTCGAGCTTGGAAAAGCCGAAGACGAAGGCGTCGCTCTTGTCGATCAAGGTGACGTCGATGTTGGCGCCGAAGGTCTCGGACAGCAGGCTGGTGAGTTCGAGGCCGCCAAAGCCCGCCCCAAGGACGAGGACGCGCGGTTTGCTGGAAGTGTTCATGTTACCCTCTGGTTGTTTGCTTGGAATGACGCGCGTCGTACCCGGAGTTCCCCCTAGTACCAGTGGCTGAGCGTGGCGGCGTCCTCGGCGAAGATCACGCCGAAGAAGCCGTCAATCATTCTCAGCGTGTCGGCATCGCTCATGCCGGGCAGCGCCGGGAAGTCGCCTTCCATATCCACCTTGGTCCTGCCACCCATCGGCGTGTAGCTATGGGTGAACCGCGCGCCGTCGAAGGCGCCGCCGGTCAGCCTGGTTTCGATGCCGCGCGGCGGATCGAGCGTATGCTGGACCTGCATGACGAAGGTGGTTCCGTCGGGATTATAGACCTCGGCGTCGAGCGTGACGACATTGCCGGCCACGCCGGCGAGCCGATGGCTCTTGAAGGCCAGATGCCGGTGGTTGCCGGCGCTCATATATTGGAACAGCCGCTCCAGCGTGGTTTCGAAGACGGCGATGGCGGGCTTGCTGTAGTGCACGGTCATGGCGGTCAGCTCCTCCGATGGTGCTTGGGCGCGCGGCCGGGAAGGGTCTCGCCGCTCCCCGGCCGCGGCTCACGCGGCCACGGCTCAGGCTTGCGGCTGCGGGACGATGCGGATGTAGGGCTTCGGCGCCTTCCAACCGTTCGGGTAGATCTTGGCCGCCTCGTCGTTCGACACCGAGCCGGCGATGACGACGTCCTCGCCCTGGCGCCAGTTGACCGGCGTCGCGACCCGGTGCCTGGCGGTGAGCTGCAGGGAATCGATGACGCGCAGGATCTCGTCGAAGTTCCGGCCGGTGGTCATCGGATAGGAGATCAGCAGCTTGACCTTCTTGTCGGGCCCGATGACGTAGACGTTGCGCACTGTCTGGTTGTCGGCGGCGGTGCGGCCCTCCGACGTGTCGCCGACGGTCGCCGGCAGCATGTCGTAGAGCTTGGAGATCGAAAGCGTCGGGTCGCCGATCATCGGGTAGTTCGGCGCGTGGCCTTGCGTCTCCTTGATGTCCATGGCCCAGCTCTGGTGCCTGTCGACGGGATCGACGCTGAGCCCGATGATCTTGACGTTGCGCTTGTCGAATTCAGGCTTGAGCTTGGCCATGTAGCCGAGCTCGGTGGTGCAGATCGGCGTAAAATCCTTGGGGTGGGAGAAAAGGACTCCCCAGGAGTCGCCGAGCCAGGAATGGAAGCTGATATGGCCTTCGGTGGTCTCGGCTTCGAAGTCCGGGGCGGTGTCGTTGATGCGGATAGACATGTGCGTTCTCCTCTTGGGAATGGGTTGACGCGCCCATACTGGCCGGCCCGCGTTCCTCCACCGTTCCCCGAATGCGCTTTGCGTGTGCCGGCCCTTTCCATCGATGCAGTTGCATGACTATGGTGCGCGGGGCGGCTGGGGAGTCAAAATGCGCGTAAAGGTGGATTTGCTTGGCCAGTTTCGTGTGTCCGTCGATGGACGCGCGTCTTCCGCGGCGGCGTGGCGGCGTACGAGCAGCGTGACGCTGGTCAAATTGCTGGCGCTTGCACGGCGTCACCGGCTGCACCGCGAGCAGGTGATGGATGCGCTGTGGCCGGACCTTGAACCTGATGCGGCGGCCGCCAATCTGCGCAAGGCCGTCCACTTCACCCGGCGCGCGCTCGGCGCGCATGACATCATCGCGCTCGACGGCGAGATCGTGGCGCTGGCGCCCGGCGCCGAGCTTGCCGTCGACGCCACCCTGTTCGAGGCCGAAGCGACGGCGGCGCTGCAGGCGAACGATCGCGCGGCCACGGAACAGGCTGCCCAGCGCTACGCCGGCGACCTGCTGCCGGAGGACCGCTACGCCGAATGGGCCGAGGAGCCGCGCCAACGGCTGCGCGAGCTCTATGTGCGCGTGCTGGAGGCCGCCGGCCTCTGGGAACGATTGCTGGCGGTCGACCCCGCCGACGAGCGCGCCGCGCGGGCACTGATGCAGGTGGCGCTCGACGCCGGCAATCGCGGCGAGGTCGTACGGCAGTTCGAGCGGCTGCGCGAAAGCCTGCGCGTCGATCTCGGTGTCGGCCCGCAAGCGGCAACGGTCGTCATCTACGAGAAGGCGCTGGCGCTCGGCGGCGCGCAGCCGACCGGAATCGCCGAGCGGGTGCGCGGGCTTTTGGCTTGGGGCATTATCCAGCTCAACAGCGGCGACTTCGGCGATGCCGGGCGCAAGGGCACGGAAGCTCGCACCCTGGCGATTGCCGCCGAACTCGGGCGCGAGGTCGGCGAAGCAAGCGCGCTGATCGGGCTCGCCGCACATATGCAGGGGCAATGGCAGGAGCTTTTCCAGTCCGAGTTCGTCGACTGGGTTCGCGGCGCGCCAAGCGTTGCCTCCAGCGTCTTCGATGGGCACCTGTGCCTGGCGGAATTCTGCCTCTACCGGGCCGGCGGACACGAGCATATGGCCAAGGCGGCGCGCGAGCTGCTCGGCATCGCCGAGGCCGCCGGATCGGTCCCCGGCCGCGTGCTTGCCTCGCTGATCCTCGGCGAGGCGGAGCTTTTCTCCGGCCGGCTGACCGCGCCCGAGGAGCTGTTGACCCGCGCCGGACAGCTCAGCGCCGAGGCCGGAGCCCCGTTCGGCGAGGCGCTGGCGCTGCATCGGCTTGGCGAGATCGCTTTGGCGCGCGGCCAGAAATGGCGCGCCGGCCGGCTCCTGCAGAAGGGATTGCGCCTTGCCGAATCGACGTGGCTCGCCCCGCATCTGCTGATCCGTTTCCAGGCACTGGCGGTCGAGGCGGCGGCGACGCAATCGCAGGCGATTGAGGCGATCCGGCAAGGTGACCGCCGGCTCGCCGAAAAATGCACCTGCCAGCCCTGCTCGATGGGGTTTCGCGTCGCATCCTCGATCGCGCTGGCCGAGGCCGGCGAGCTCGACCAGGCGAGCCGGCGCATCGACGAGGCCGAGCGGTTGGCCGGCATGTGGCAAGGCGGACCCTGGGTCGCCGCCGTCTGGGAAGCGCGCGGCGTGCACCGCCAGGCGCGGGGCGAAAGCGACCAGGCCTCCGCGCTATTGCGCGAAGCGGCCGCCCGCTACGCCGACCTCGGCCGCCCGCGCGACCAGGAGCGATGCCTGGCGCGGGCGCAGGCAGTGGAGGTGCGGCTGGCGGGGTAAGTGGCACCTCCCCTTCTCCCCTTGTGGGAGAAGGTGGCCGAGCGAAGCTCGGACGGATGAGGGGTGCTGGACGGAGTGCTACTTCGAAGATTCTAGACGCTTGAAATCTCTCGATATTCTCACGCCGCGTTTCTTCCAACACCCCGCATCCGTCTCGGCGCTGCGCGCCGATCCACCTTCTCCCACAAGGGGAGAAGGAAGAACTACGCGCCCTACTCCGCGATCCCTTCCTCGTACTCGGCCGACATGGTCAGCCACTTGTCCTCGTTCTGCGCCAGTGTAGCCGCAAGCTGCGAGCGCTCCTTGGCCAGTCGCGTCGCGGTCGAGGGGTCTTTCTCGTAGATCGCCGGATTGGCGAGCTCGTCCTCTATCAGGTCGATGCGCTTGCGGGTGCGATCCATCAGCGCCTCGGTGGCGCGGATTTCCTTCGCCAGCGGTTCGAGCGCGGCGCGGCGTTGCGCGGCCTCGCGGCGGCGGTCGGCCTTGGAGGCCTTGTCCGCTTCCTTCTGCTCGCGGCGATTGGAGGAAACGCCGGTGACCAGCGTCTTGTAGTCTTCGAGGTCGCCGTCATAGGGATTGACCGCGCCGTCCTTGACCAGCCACAGCCGGTCCGCCGTCGCTTCCAGCAGATGGCGGTCGTGCGAGATCAGGATCACCGCGCCCGGAAAATCGTTCAGCGCATGGATCAGCGATTCACGGCTGTCGATGTCGAGATGGTTGGTAGGCTCGTCGAGGATGAAGAGGTTCGGGCCCTCGAAGGCCGACAGGCCCATCAAGAGGCGCGCCTTCTCGCCGCCGGAGAGATCCTTGGCGGCGGTGTTCATCTTCTCGGTCGTCAGGCCGAACTGGGCGACGCGGGCGCGCACCTTCGATTCCGGCGCCTCCGGCATCAGCCGGCGCACATGCTCATAGGCGTTTTCCTCGGGGCGCAGATCGTCGAGCTGGTGCTGCGCGAAAATCGCCACCTTGAGGCCCGGCGCCACCGTCATGGTGCCGGTCTCGGCCTTCAGGCGGCCGGCGAGCATCTTGGCGAAGGTCGACTTGCCGTTGCCGTTGGCGCCGAGCAGCGCAATGCGGTCGTCGGCATCGATGCGCAGCGTCATCTTCTTCAGGATCGGATTGCCCTCGCTGTAGCCGACATTGACGCCATTGAGCGCAACGATCGGCGAGGCCACCGTCTTCACCGGCTCGGGGAAGGAGAACGGCCGCACCGTGTCGTTCACGATCGCCGCGATCGGCTTCATCTTCTCCAGCGCCTTCAGCCGCGACTGCGCCTGCCTTGCCTTCGACGCCTTGGCGCGGAAACGCTCGACGAAGGACTCCATGTGCTTGCGTGCCGCTTCCTGCTTGACGCGGCTCTTCTCCTGCAGCTCGCGCTGCTCGGTGAGCTGGCGCTCGAACTGGTCGTAGCCGCCGCGCCAGAGGGTCAGCTTCTTCTGGTCGAGATGGACGATGGAGTTGACGGCGCGGTTGAGCAGGTCGCGATCGTGCGAGATCAAAAGCACGGTGTGCGGGTATTTGGAGACGTAGTTCTCCAGCCACAGCGTGCCTTCGAGGTCGAGATAGTTGGTCGGCTCGTCGAGCAGCAGCAGGTCGGGCTCGGAGAACAGCACGGCCGCCAGCGCAACGCGCATGCGCCAGCCGCCGGAGAAGGACGAAGCCGGACGCTTCTGCGCGGCGTCGTCGAAGCCGAGGCCGGCAAGGATGGTGGCCGCGCGGGACTCGGCCGAATGCGCGTCGATGTCGGCCAGCCGCGTGTGGATCTCGGCGATGCGGTGCGGATCGGTGGCGGTCTTTTCCTCTTCGATCAGCGCCTGGCGCTCGGCATCGGCCTTGAGCACGATGTCGATCAGCGGCTCCTCGGTGCCCGGCGCTTCCTGCGCCACCTGGCCGATGCGGGTGTTCTTGGGCAGGCTGATCGAGCCGGTCTCGGAGGGGAAATCGCCGGTGATCGCCTTGAACAGCGTCGTCTTGCCGGTGCCGTTGCGGCCGACCAGGCCGGCCTTGGTGCCGGCCGGCAGGGTCAGCGAGGCATGATCGAGAAGCAGGCGCCCCGCCATGCGCAGCGAGAGGTCGTTGATGATAAGCATGGCCGCGCTTTTGCACGGCTGGCCCACGCTTCGCAAGTGCCAGCCTCGCGGCATGGCTCGCCCCGAGGCCAGCGCTGGCCAAATTGCAAAATGCGCGGCCGGCGGGAACCAGATGCGCGGCGAGGCGTTTGGAGCCGGTGATCCGCTATTTCGCCCTCGCCTTCATCTTTTTCCAGGTCGCCACGACAGCCGCGCTGGCGACGCAGGTGGTGCTGTTTGAGGGCCAGACCGCTGACGTGCAATCCTTGCAACTGGCGGGGGGAGCAAGCGGAGCACCAACGCTGCCTCTCGTGGGGGACGTGGCGAGCAGGCCAGAGCGGGGCGCGAAGCAACACCTGCTGATCCAAATTGATACCGGAAAACCAATCTGAGCATCTCCGGTGAATGACTGAGAGGCCGGTGGGACAGCGCCCCTGTTCGGCCTGACATCTCCTACCTCGATGCATCGCGGATAGTGGGCGCTTGCTCGAAACCGGAATGTTACCGGTACACTGGCGGTTTTCGGCCGAGAAATCGATATACCAGACAACTTGAAGTTCAGCCTTAGCATATATTAGCGCCCGGCGTGTGCGTGCGATATGCGATGGCCGGAAAAATCTTCCCGCGCACGCGTGATGCTTTGCGAAAAGTTGATTTCATTTTCTGGCTGATACTGTGATCTTAGGTTCGCGCCGCGAGTCGCCTCGAGCGCCAACGATAAATTTCTTTGCTCAGGAGCCACGATGGACGAGGCAGCGAAAGATCTGCGCGCGCTCAGATTTGTCGCCGACATGACGCGGAAGTTGGCGAAGATGCTTTCGCGTACGCGCTACCACATGCTCGTCTATTTTCTCGAGATGACGGCGGTCGAAGCCGAAAGCCTGGCCGACGCGCAGGACCCGAAGCTGACGGGTTCACGGAAGCCGCCCGAGCCCAAGAACTGACCATGCGGGAGACTGCTCCACCCCGATGGGAACGGGATGGATTTTTTCGTTAGCTTGGGAGAAGCGCCGCGCCTTTCGGCTCACAAAGAAACGCCACGGCATTGATTTGTGCGGCGTGTCGGGCCGGTCGGCAGACGACCAACTGTGGCGCCCTGGCCGTTCGCCAAGGCGCCATGCAAACTGAACGCGCCACGGCGCCGCAACGCGCGGGGCGCTACCCGAGGGAAATCAGGCCTTGGCCTTGCGCTTCGCCACCTTGGCGGATTGAGCCGCCGGCTTGCGGCCGAGCCCGGAGGATTTGGCCAGCGCCGAGCGGGTCGCCGAATAGCTGGGCGCCACCATCGGATAGTCGGGCGCGAGGCCCCATTTGGCGCGGTACTCGTCCGGCGTCAGGCCATGATCAGTGGCGAGATGCCGCTTCAGCGACTTGAACTTCTTGCCGTCCTCCAGACAGACGATGTGGTCCGGAAACACCGAGCGCTTCGGATTGACGGCCGGCGTCAGCACCGGCGTCTCCTTGACGGCGGCGACACTGGCCAGCTTGCGCACCGAGGCGCTGACGCTGGCAATGAGGTCCGGCAGACCGGAGGCCGGAAGCGGATTGTTGCCGACATAGGCCGAGACAATGTCGGCGGTCAGTTCAATTGCGGTCTTGTCGTCGATATTGTGCAATTTTTTTCCCTCTGCCGGCGATCAAGTCACCAGCTCTAGTTGTAGACTTTTGACGATGTATCGATTTGACCGTGCTCCCCAACGGGTCCACTAGAGTCAATAAACCCGGCAGACTCAATACGGGCTGATATTTTAATAGGGCGCTGGCACCGCGCAATTTAGAAAATCTAATACTTGGAAGCGGCAGACTTGGATGGGCCGGAATCGGCTAAAATTTCGAGAATACGCTTCCAACGGGCGCAGCGACCGAAATCTTTCTGCTCAATCGCCTTTTCTGCCTTCATCGCGGCGTAAAGCGGCGCCTCGGCGCCGAATTCCCTTACCAGCCAATGCGCTTCCTGTCTGGCGCGCCGCTCGTCTTCGTCAAGCATGGTTCCCTGCCTCCGGACCTTCGATGCCCACAGCAATGCAACTGCCGATGACGAGGACGGCGCCGGCAATGGCCGTCGTCGTCAGCGTTTCGCCCGACAGCGCCAAAAGCAGCGTCGAGGCGATCGGCGTGAGATAGGCGGCAACCGCAACCTTGCCGCCCCGGTCGAGCTTCAGCGCCCGCGACCAGAAGTAGTAGCCGAGCCCCATCGGGCCGGCGCCGAGATAAAGCCCGGCAACGAGATAGATTCCAACCGGCCAGGCGACGCCGTCGCGCAGGCACCAGGCGAAGGTCAGGGCCACGCCGGCGAGCGCGGAGGGCAGCAGGAAACGGTCCGGCGGCGTCGCCAGGCGGCCGACGGCGATCGAATAGAAGGCCATGCAAAGCGCCGAGCCGAAGGCTGCGAGATAGCCGGCGAGATTGCCCTGGAACCATGACTGCTCGCGCCCGCCCGAGATGACCAACGCCACGCCGAGAAAACCGAGCGCGGCGGTGATGCCGAGCAGCACGGGGCGGCGCGGGCTGTCCAGCACGATGATGGCGGCCGCCACCATCAGCGGCCAGGTGTAGGCGACGAGGTTGGCCTCGATCACCGGCATCGCGGCAAAGGCGATGTATTGCAGGACCATGGTGCCGACGAGGCCGATGAAGCCGATAGCGATGGCGGCGAGATTGTTCGCTGGCCTCGCCTGCTCCCCTTGCGGGAGAAGGGGAGAAGGAAAGGCGCGTAGCCTGATCACCGCAAAGACCAGGGCTGCTCCGGTGAATTGGAGGAACTGCACCAGCGACACCGGATGATCTTCAAGCAGGGACTTGCCGACCAGCGCATTGGTCGACCACAGCGCCACCGCGCCGGCGGCGAAGGCCAGCGCGGCTGCGGGAGCCGATCCATCCCGGCCGATCCGGGATGGCGTCCTGTTTTCCTGCCTGGCCATGACCTGTTCCGAATTGTGGATCAGTAAAGCAAGCTGGTTCCCGCCCATGGCCTCACTACCATGATTCCCTGGCGCCGCCGGAGACCGGATCGGCGACCGGCTGCGGCGCGGGATGTTCCTCGGCAAAACGGCGATAGGCCGGCAGCTGGTTGTTCCAGACGTCCTCGGCCAGTTCGTTCACCCATTCGCGGTCGTGGTCGTTGTCGGCGGCGAGGTAGAACATGCGGTTGTCGTCGACATAGGGCTTGGCGACGGAGCGCTGGTTGAGCACCAGGGTGACGCGCGAGCCGTGCTGGATAGGGGCGGTGCGATGCAACACGCCGAGGAACTGGCCGAGCGTGGCATAGTTCATCTTGTGGTCGATGCGCATGATACGGTTGCGCGGGATCTCGCGGCCCGATTCCAGGATCGCCCGGCCCGTCTCGGAATCGTCGCAGTAGATCTCCAGATGGCCGCCGATCAGCGGATCGCTGATCGACAGCGGGATGAGCTCGGTGACCGGCACGCCGTCGCAGTGCCATTCGACGGCGCCGTCCTTGGGATTCATGAAGGTGACCGTCGAGCCGACGATCGACAGCGGATAGGGCTCGAGCTTTGTGCCCATCATGTCGGAAAGGCGCTCCAGGCGGAGCTTGTCGTTCAACATCTCCTTGATCTCGGGAATGTAGCGGTCGGCGCCGGTGATGAAGGTGAGATCGAGATGCTTGTGCACGGCATGGCTGGCCTTCAGCTTCAAGGCGGCCTCCTCGATCGCGGCAAGCAGCGCCGGGTCGTAGCCGTGCAAATACTGCGCGACGCCGAAACTCGACACTTTCCAGGCTGTGTCGTGGCCGATGATGGCTTCACGGCTCATCGCATAGCGTAGATCGGGAATGCTATGGGCGTTCATTCTACTTCTCCAGGGTGGGGGCAACACTTGGTAAACAGTCGATTAATCCGCCCACCCCTGTAAATTTAGGAATGCTGGTGCTACCGTAAGCGGAGCTTAAGGTCGAAAACGGTGCGTCTGCTCAGTCAGGTCAACCTCAATTCGCTGAAGATCGTCGAGAGTGCTGCCCGGCACGGGAACTTCACGCGCGCCGGCGAAGAACAGTTCATCACCGCTTCCGCCGTCAGCCAGCGCGTTAAAAGCCTGGAAGATCAGTTGCGCTTCAAGATTTTCCAGCGTGGCGGCAACGCCGTGTCCCTGACGCCGGAAGGCGAGACCTACGTGTCACGAGTGCGCGAAGCCCTGGAGCGGATCGTGGCAGCCAGCATGGAAGCGACCGGGCAATCGCAGGCGCATGTGCTCAAGATCTCGGTGCTGCCGACCTTCGCGGCGCGCTGGCTGTTCCCGCGCCTGCCGGCGTTCCAGCGGCAATATCCAGACATCGAGATGCGGGTGTCGACGTCCTATGCCACGCATGAGTTCGCGACGTCCGAATACGACCTGGAGATCCGCTACGGCGACGGCAGCTTCCCCGGCCTGCAGGGGGACCTGCTGTTCAAGGAAGATTTGACGCCTGTGTGCAGCCGCAAGCTCTTCCACGAGATCCTCGGCGACAAGCCGCTGTCCAAGGTGACGCCGGATGACCTGCGGCATTTCACGCTGCTCCATTCCGACACCTGCACCCAGAACTGGCAGTCGTGGCTGGGCTTTGCCGGGGCGAGCTTCGTGCTCGGCGAGACCAAGAACATCTATTTCGATTCCTGCATGATGTCCTATGAGGCGGCGAACGCCGGCATGGGCTTTGCCGTCGCCAACCGCGCCTATATGGCGAGCGACATCCGCGCCGAACGGCTGGTGGCGCCGTTCGCGATCCACCACCCCAACACCGCCGGCTGGTACTTCGTCAGCCCCGACACCCAGCACGCGGCGCGCAAGGTTGTGTTGTTCAAGCAGTGGGTGATGGCCGAAGCGGCGCTGACGCAGCGCCAGCTGGACCAGGAGATCGCCGGGGTGCCGGTGAAGCGGGCGGCGATGGCTTGAGGTACCACACGCTGTTTCTGATTCTATACTTCCCACTGGTTCAAGGCATGTGGGCGGTCGATCAGGTACAGAAGACGATGTCCTGCCGCAACTCTGGGTTTTTGTTGTAGATTTCACACAATAGCTGGAATTCAGCCGGATTTCCCCTACTTCCAGCAGTCTTCCCCAACCTATCCCCTGACCCAGCGGCAAGACTCAGCTATGATCTGTCTTGCGGCGGGCCTGACTTTCCCGCTTGGCCGGCGCTTTCCGCTTCCTCCCAAGCAGCGCCGGCCTTCTTCTGTGGCAACAGCTACCAGATTTGCCTGAGCTGCCCTGTGCGTCACTGCGCCGGCTGTGTGCCCTGCTGGTCACCGCCGGTGGTCGATTTCGGCACCGGGTTCGTGTCGACCTGCGGGTTCTGGTCGACGGGCGCCTTGGTCGGCGGGATGTTGTTGTCGCAGGCGGCGAGCGCGAGCCCCAAGGCCAGCAGCATCAAAAGCCTCATCATGACAACCTCCTCTCGTTCGCCCCTTTCACCAGGGCAAACGAGACGATACCGGTTTGGTTGCACCGCAAGCTGGGTCGCATCGGAGGGCGGCGGAACAAAATGCCCCCTCCCCGATTGGTCCGCTGAAGGAGAATATGGTCATGATCCGTCTGCTGATTGCTGGCCTGTTCGCCTATGCGACCTATCGCTTCACCAAGAAGGTCATCGACGAGGTGCCCGACGGCTTCGAGCCACTGCCGCTGCCGGAGGAACGCCGGTCATTGCGGCGCCAGCGGGCGGCGATGGGTGTGGAGCCACGGCGGTAGCAGACTTGGTTCCTCGCCCGCACGCGAGTGGAGGAGACGAAAGGCGTCGCGAAATCATTGCGAACAAAGCGGAAACGATGCTTGATGGGCGATGAACCTCGCCATCCGTGATTCGACCCTCCAGCCCGCCTACCTCGACAAGCTCAACGCCGAGCAGCGGCTGGCCGTGGTGCATGGCGACGGCCAGGTGGCCGCACCTCTGCTGGTCATCGCCGGCGCGGGGTCGGGTAAGACCAGCACGCTGGCGCATCGGGTGGCGCATCTCATCGTCAAGGGCGCCGATCCGCGCAGGATCCTGCTGATGACCTTCTCCCGCCGCGCTGCGTCCGAAATGGCCAAGCGCGTCGAGCGGATCGCCGGCGAGGTGCTGGGGCGCGATGCTTCCGTCATCACCGATGCGCTCTCCTGGGCCGGCACTTTCCACGGCATCGGCGCCCGGCTCTTGCGCGACTATGCGCTGGAGATCGGCCTCGACCCCGCCTTCACCATCCATGACCGCGAGGATTCCGCCGACCTGATGAACCTTGCCCGGCACGAGCTGGGGTTTTCCAAGACCGAGAGCCGCTTCCCGGCCAAGGGCACCTGCCTGCAGATCTATTCGCGCGCCGTCAACGCGCAGGCGCCGCTCGGCGAGGTGCTGGGCGCGGTGTTTCCCTGGTGCGCGGGCTGGGCGGAACAGCTGAAGGCGCTGTTTTCGGCCTATGTCGAGGCCAAGCAGGCGCAGAACGTGCTCGATTACGACGACCTGCTGCTCTACTGGTCGCAGATGGCGACCGAGCCGGAGATCGCGGCGCATCTGTCGTCGCGCTTCGACCATGTGCTGGTCGACGAATACCAGGACACCAACCGGCTGCAGGCCTCGATCCTGACGGCGCTGAAGCCGGACGGCTCCGGGCTGACGGTGGTCGGCGACGACGCCCAATCGATCTATTCGTTCCGCGCCGCGGAAGTGCGCAACATACTCGACTTCCCAAAGCAGTTCGCCCAACAAGCGGCGATCGTCACGCTGGAGCGCAACTACCGCTCGACCGAGACGATCCTGGCGGCTGCCAATGCGGTCATCGGCGAGGCTTCCGAGCGCTTCACCAAGAACCTCTGGAGCGAACGCAGATCATCCGAGAAGCCGCTCCTGGTCAGCGTGCGCGACGAGGCCGAGCAGGCGAGCTATGTCTGCCAGGCGATCCTCAGCGAGCGCGAGGCGGGCACGGTGCTGAAGTCGCAGGCGGTGCTGTTCCGCGCCTCGCATCACAGCGGGCCGCTGGAGATCGAGCTGACCCGCCGCAACATACCTTTCGTCAAGTTCGGCGGGCTGAAGTTCCTTGATGCCGCCCATGTCAAGGACATGCTGGCGGTGCTGCGCTTCGCCGAAAACCCGCGCGACCGCGTTGCCGGCTTCCGCGTGCTGCAGCTGATGCCGGGCATCGGGCCGTCGGCGGCCGCGCAGATCGTCGAGACGATGGCGACGTCGCTTGACGAGGCGATGGGGCTGGCCCGCTACCGGCCGCCACAGCGTGCGGCCGAGGACTGGCCTTCCTTCCTGTCGCTCTACGAGGGCCTGCGCGCCGGCGCCAAATGGCCAGCCGACCTCGAAAGGATCAGGCTCTGGTACGAGCCGCATCTGGAGCGCATGCACGAGGACGCGACGATGCGCAGGGCCGATCTCCTGCAGCTCGAGCAGATCGCTTCAGGCTACCCGTCGCGCGAGCGCTTTCTCACCGAGCTGACGCTCGACCCGCCGGACGCCACCAGCGACGAGGCCGGCCCTCCGCACCGTGACGAGGATTATCTCATCCTGTCGACCATCCATTCGGCTAAGGGCCAGGAATGGAAGAACGTCTTCGTGCTCAACACCGTCGACGGCTGCATCCCGATCGACCTCGGCGTCGGCAGCAAGGAGGATATCGAGGAGGAGCGGCGCCTGCTCTATGTGGCAATGACGCGGGCCAAGGACAGGTTGCATCTCGTCATGCCGCAGCGTTTCTTCGTGCACGGCCAGGCTGCGCGCGGCGACCGCCATGTCTATGCCGCGCGCAGCCGCTTCATCCCGGCCTCGATGCTTGGCGCCTTCGAGCAGACGTCCTGGGCGAGCGTGCAGGCGAAGGAGGATCCGCGCCACCAGCCTCAGGTTCGCGTCGATCTCGGCCAGCGCATGCGCGGCATGTGGAAATAGGCGAAGCCTTGCCTGCGGCTTCCTTTGCCGGCAACCAAAGTCAGGAGCTCGCGTTAACCCGCGTTCAAAGCGGAGCGCGACGATGGACCCTGTAGCAGCGGCGGTAATGATCCTGCTTTCCTGCAGCCCGGACATGGTGTCCTGCCATCCGGCACAGACGCGTCCAGTCGTGTATCAAGACATGGCACAGTGCACCGCCGCGCTGCCCGACAGACTGCGGGGAAGCGGCATGATCGGCAGATGCCGGCCCGTTGATGCGGCAACGCTCAAGACAGTCGCTGAGGGGAAGGAGCTGGCATCCGTGCGCGTGACGCGCGGAACCGGCGCCAATGCCGTTTCCATGGATTATCTGGTCCTCCATGCCCCGGATGCGACGGACTGATTGGTCTGCATCGTCGCTGGCCCGCTCACGAAACGTGTCAAGGACGCTCTTCATCGCGATGGAACCATCTGCCGCCGAGCGGGTTCCCGTTAGCAAGACCTAATGCAAAGGAGGCAATTATGAAGAAGATGATCCTCGCGGCCGCGCTTGGCCTAGCAACGCTGGCGCCTACCGTAGTTCCGGTACAGGCTGCAAGTCTGACGATTACTACTGACAACGGCCCACGATACAGTGACGATTACCAGTGGCGCCGTTACCATCGCAACTATGCCATGCGTGATTATGACCGTGACTATCGACCCGACTGGCGCCATCACAATCGTGACAACGACCGCTGCCGCGTCAGGGTACATAAGCGCTGGCACCACCACCGGCTGGTGATCAAGAAGGTGTGGAGTTGCGGCTTGCACAGGGGCTGGTGACCTCAGGGACATGGCGCAAACCAGGCTTGAGTTCGAGCTTCGGTGAGCGCCTGTCCAACCCTGAGCAGACATTCCTTGCAAGCCGACGAATGCTCCGCTCAGGCCTTTCGTTTGTCGCAGATTCCTGTCGGAAAACCGTGGGACAGTTGTCAGGGATCTGCTTTGGCAGAAGGGTTCCAATGCGCTTCGTTCCCGCCACCATGAGCTGGCGGCAGCGGCTTGGCCAATTGGCCGGACGACTGTTCGTCAATGTCGTTGCCGCGCTCATCGCCGGCGTCGCCATCCTCTTCCTGGCGCTGTCGGCGCACCATCCGGGGCCCTCCGCGCCGGACCAGCTCATCACGACCGCGGCGCCATAACATCGGCCCGGATTCCATCTATCCCCTGTAGCGCAGCGCCTCGACCAGCACGGTGAAGGCCGGCGAGGACTGGCGGCGGCTGGGATAATAGAGGTGGTAGCCGGGAAAGGGCGGGCACCAGTCGGCGAGCACACGCACCAGCCGTCCGTCGGCGATATGCTTTTCCACCTGGTCCTCCGGCAGAAAGGCGACGCCGAGGCCGGCAAGCGCCGCCTTCAGCCGCAGCGAGATGTTGTTGAACACCAGGCGGCCCTCGACGCGCACGCGCAATTCGCGGGCACCTTTCTCGAACTCCCAGGCATAGACCCCGCCATAGGTCGGCAGGCGGATGTTGATGCAGTCGTGGCCCATCAGGTCCTGCGGCACTTTCGGCCGCTTGCGGGTGGCGAAGTAGGACGGCGCACCGACCACGGCCATGCGCATGTCCGGCCCGATGCGCACCGCGATCATATCCTTGGCTACCTGCTCGCCGAGGCGCACGCCGGCGTCGTAGCGCTCCGCAACAATGTCAGTGAGCCCATAGTCGATGATCACCTCCGCCCTGATGTCCGGGTAGTCGGGCAGCAGCCTTTCCAGCGCCGGCCCTAATATGGTCTCGGCCGAATGCTCGCCGGCGGTGATCCTGAGCGTGCCGGCCGGCTTGTCGCGAAAGGCACTCAGCGCGGCCAGCTCGGTCTCGATCTCCTCGAAGCGCGGACCGATGGTGTTGAGCAGACGCTGGCCGGCCTCGGTCGGCGAAACGCTGCGCGTGGTGCGGGTGAGCAACCTCAGTCCCAGTCGTTCCTCGAGCGCGCGCATGGTGTGGCTGAGCGCCGATTGCGAGACGCCGAGCTGGGCGGCGGCCTTGGTGAAGCTGCGCTCGCGCGCCACGGCGAGGAAGGCGAGAAGGTCGTTGAGGTTTTCGCGCGGCATATATGAATCGTCCTCATAGGTTCATGCGCATTATACCATCTAATCCTTCGCCGCCGCAGCCGCTACATCCCACCCATCAACGAGGCGGCACACGGTCCCCTCGCCCAAGCGAAGGACATGGCAATGGACATCACGAGAAACGGCTCGCAGCCGTCGGCCAAGGGCCCGGCCGACTATTTTACCGGCCAGGTGCGCCTCGACGCGCGCTTCAACAGAGACGAATCCCGCGTCGGCGGTGCCACCGTCACCTTCGAGCCTGGCGCCCGCACCGCCTGGCACACGCATCCACTGGGCCAGACGCTGATCGTGCTGTCCGGCGCGGGTTTCGCGCAGCGCGAAGGCGGCCCGGTCGAGGAGATCCGCCCGGGCGACATCGTCTGGTTCGCGCCGGGCGAGAAGCATTGGCACGGCGCCCAGCCGGCCACCGCCATGACCCATATCGCCATCGCCGAAGCCCTCGACGGCAAGGTCGTCGACTGGATGGAGAAGGTCAGCGACGAGCAATATTCGCGCTGATCACGGCCACGGCATCGAGGCAAGGGTATCCTGGAGATCATCCTCGTCGGGCCTATCTGGCGGCACAGGTCCGCCGGTTCAGCACTTCCATCCACAAGGAGAAGACAATGCAAAAGCGCACGTTAGGAAACAGCGGCCTGGAAGTCTCGGCCATCGGCCTCGGCTGCATGGGGATGAGCCAATCCTACGGGCAGCCCATGGAGACGGCGGACGCGGTCCGTCTTATCCGGTCGGCATTCGAGCGGGGCATCACCTTCTTCGACACCGCGGAGGTCTATGGACCGTTCAAGAATGAGGAGGTTGTCGGCGAGGCGCTGCAGCCGATCCGCGACCAGGTGGTGATTGCCACCAAGTTCGGCATCGACATCGCCGGTACGGCCGGACACAGCGGCATGGACAGCCGGCCCGAGCATATTCGCGACGTCGTCGAGGCGTCGCTCAAGCGTCTGCGGACCGACCGCATCGACCTGCTTTACCAGCACCGCGTCGATCCGGTCGTGCCCATCGAAGAGGTGGCCGGCACGGTGAAGGACCTGATCAGCCAAGGCAAGGTGAAATACTTCGGCCTCTCGGAAGCGGGCGTGCGCACGATCCGGCGCGCGCATGCGGTGCAGCCGGTCGCGGCGCTGCAAAGCGAATACTCGCTCTGGTGGCGTGAACCCGAGGAGGCGATCATGCCAGTCCTCGAAGAACTGGGGATCGGCTTCGTGCCCTTCAGCCCGCTGGGCAAGGGCTTCCTCACCGGCGCCATCAACGCCAACACGACATTCGACAGCAGCGACTTCCGCAACACAGTCCCCCGCTTTGCGGCGGAGGCCAGGAAGGCGAACCAGGGTCTGGTCGATGCGATCGGCGCGATCGCGGCCGGCAGGAAGGTGACTCCCGCACAGGTCGCGCTCGCCTGGCTGCTGGCGCAAAAGCCGTGGATCGTTCCGATCCCCGGCACCACGAAGCTCAATCGCCTCGAGGAGAACATCGGATCAGCCGCCGTTGCGCTGTCGACGGACGATCTTCGCAACATCGAGAACGCGGTCTCGGCGATCGCCGTGCAGGGAGATCGCTATTCCCCGCAACAGGCGGCGAGGATCGATCGCTGAGCACAAGGAAATCAGGAAAAGCAAAACCATGGCACAAGGTATCGAAGACAAGGTCGTCGTCATCACCGGAGCCAGCAGCGGGCTCGGCGAAGCCACGACGCGGCTTCTCGCCAAGGATGGCGCCAGGCTGGTGCTGGGCGCGCGCAGGCTCGACCGGCTGAAGGCGCTGGCGAGCGAGCTGTCGCTCGGCCAGGACGCTGTCCTGCAGACCGACGTGACACGGCGCGACGAGGTCCAGCGCCTCGTCGACCATGCGGTGAAAACGCATGGGCGCATCGACGTCATCCTCAACAATGCCGGCCTGATGCCGCATTCGCCGCTGGAGCGCGGCAAGGTCGAGGATTGGGACCGGATGATCGATGTCAACCTCAAGGGCGTGCTCTACGGCATCGCCGCTGCGCTTCCCTACATGAAGGCGCAGAAGAGCGGCCATATCATCAACGTCTCGTCCGTCGCCGGCCATAAGGTCGGCCCCGGCGGCGCGGTCTACGCCGCAACCAAGCACGCGGTGCGCGTCATCTCCGAGGGACTGCGGCAGGAAGTAAAACCCTACAATATCCGCTCCACCATCATCTCGCCCGGCGCGGTGGCGACGGAATTGCCCGAGAGCGTCACCGAGGCGGACGTCGCGCAAGGCGTGCGCGAGCTCTACGAGCGCTGGGCCATCCCGGCCAGTTCCTTCGCCAGCATGGTGGCTTTCGCCATGAGCCAGCCGGAAGAAGTCGACGTCAACGAGATCCTGTTTCGGCCGACAAGGCAGGAATACTAGGGAGTAGGAAGTGGGCATCAGGGAATGGGGAACCACTGCCTACTGCCTACTGCCTCACATTTCATGGAACCACCCGCCGCCTGCCGCGTTCTCTGGCGTTCGACCCCCGATCGAGAGTGGCGGCCGCCGCTTTCTTCGCCCAACCCAAGAGGCCAGAATGCACGACAGGATGTTCTTCACCCCGGTCGCCCTTACCGTTGGCGCCGGCCACAAGCGCATGATCGCGTCGCTGTTCGACATGCATGAATTCCTGACCGACTTCCCGCCGTCACGGCGACGGCTGAGCTATGGCGCCGCGGTGAAGGCCTGTGAGGCCGCTCGGGCCGGAGAAATCTCCGTCGATGCGGCGCGTGACGCGCTGATCGCCTTCGCGGTCACCGCCGGCATCCTGTGGCCCGCCGCTCAGCCCGCCGTCTCGGTCAAGCCGGTGGCGCGCAGCTTTGGCGGCTATGCGGCATGAAGTGAATGAGTAGCGGATAGGGAAGGCAGCGAATGCGCCAGCCGGCGCAAAGCTATTCGCTACTCGCTATTCGCTATTCGCTTATCTTAATGAACCGTCGCGGCGTCGTCGGTCAGCGTGCCGAGCAGCGCGGCCGTCGCGAAGCTGACCTGGTCGCGGCCGTTCGACTTTGCCTTATAGAGGTGGCTGTCAGCCGTCCGGTACATGTCGGCAAAGGTTGTGTTGCCGCTGAAGGCGACGCCGCCGATGCTCACTGAAAGCGGGCAAGGCCGGCCGTCGGGCGAGAATTCCACCTCGCGGATGCGCCGCCTGATCCCTTCGGCGACCAGCCAGGACTGCGACGCATCGGCGCCGGGAAGAAAGACCGCGAACTCCTCGCCGCCGATGCGGCCGACAATATCGGCGCCGCGCAGCTGGCCCTTGATCGTCTTGGCGATCAGCTTCAGTGCCTGGTCGCCGCAGTCATGTCCGAGACGGTCGTTGATGGTCTTGAAATGATCGGCATCGACGATCAGGAAGGCGCCAGCATCGACGACCGCCTGGCTGCGGGCCTGATCGAGATAGGCCTCGACGAGCATCGAGAAGGCGCCGCGGTTGAACACCGCCGTCAGGCTGTCGGTGGCCGCGACGATGCTCAGCGCCTTCTGCGCGACCGCCAGCTGGCGCATCTTGAACATCAGGAAGAAGAAGAACGACCCCGCCAGCACGAGCGGCAGCAAGAGGTCCGTCATCTGCGCCCGCCACAGCGCATCGGGCGACAGCAAGGGAAAATTGTAGGAATCGACGAAGAAGGCCGCGGCGATGCAGACCGCCGTGCCGGCAATGGTAACGGCGATGACCCTGCCCCAGCTCGTCGGGGACAAATCGATGCGCATTCCGTTGCTCCCACTACAACTGGCCTATCTTGAAGCCGGAGCGCAAACGAATTCCTAACATATTAGTTGCAATTCAAATGTGGTTAACCGCTTGTCGAAAAGCGGGCAGCCCTATCGCAAAAAAGCGCACCATCCATGTGGCATACCCGCCACCCGAGTGGCGGGTGGCGGGCGTAGCGACTGCGACTGGCGGCCGTCGCACAGCGTTGCGGCCGGCGCCGGAATTGTCAGCGGCGCGCGATCAGCAGGCAGAGCTGCCGCAGGTCTCGGTCATAGGTGCCCTCGCTGGCGAGCACGTCGACGCAGCGCTTCTTCATCCGCGCAAGCTGGCCGCTCGACATGTTGGCGACCACCCCTGGCAGAGCCTGCGCGCTGGTAGTTCCCGCAGTGCCAAGGGTGCCAGGAACGCCAAGGGGGCCAGGAACGCCTAGCGTTCCAGCACCAATACCGACACCGACATTGGCGTTCGTGCCGCTCGTTCCGCCGAGTGTTATCCCCAGCGCGCCGTTGGTACCATTGCCGGTGCCCAGCGTTGCGTCGGCGCCAGCGCCGTTGGTTCCACCCAGGGACACCGTAGCGGTGCCACCGCCGCCACCGATCGTGGCATCGCCATTGGCGCCACTCGTGCCGCCGATCGAAGCGGTGGCATCGGTGCTGCTGCCGCCGAAGGAAGCACTGGCGTTGGCCCCGTTGGCGCCGCCGACATTGCCGCTGGCTGAGTTGCCGCCGATGGACGCGCCGCCGAGGCCACCAAGGCCAACGTCAGCCGCACTTACAGGAATGGCAAGAATTACGACAATTGCTCCGCTGGCGAATGTTCTGGTGATTTTCCGCACGATACTAGACATGGCACTCTCCTTGGTTGCCCTTCCAGTTCCCGCACTGCAATCTCCTGGAAAAAATCCACTACATTGCTCATGCATCAAGGGCTACGCTTTGAGATGCATTCCAGTTTCACCGCACTTTGTGTTTCCAAGAATCTTAGTTTTTGAACATTTCATAGCCCCGCTAAAACAAGGCGCGGTTTATTCTAAAACTTTAGAAATTCCTAATATAATACAACCCAACCGTCAGGCGTAGGCGCGGCCTTCCTCGCTGCGCTGGAACAGCACCAGGTCGAGCGGCACAGAAGGTCGGCCAAGTACGGTCAGGATCATGTGCGCATGGCCGCGGTGGTGGGTCTGATGGTTGAAGAAATGGCTGAGCGCCGGCGCCAGCCGCTGCGAGATGGTGCGCATGTCCGAAAGGGTCATGTAGGAGAAGCGGCCGGCGAGTGCCTTTTCGCTCGTGCCGTCGATCCAGTTGATGATCCTCTTGTCTTCCGCCTCGCGCGCCAGCCTGAGGACAGACAAAGCGCGGTGGATGATCCTGTCGGTGCTCGCCGGCGCGTCGCCCTCGCCGCTGAAGCGCTTCATCCAGACGCGGTCAGCGACCAGAAGATGGTTGAGCGTTCCCATCATCGAGCCGAAGAAGGCGCCGACATCGCGCTCGAACTCCGCGTCATTGAGATCGGCGGCCGCATCGTAGATGCGGCCGTTGGCCCACTGGTTGTAGGCTGCAAACATCATGAAATGCTGTTTCATCTCTCCGGCCCCGCTCGCGTTCCAGTTCAGGCCTACCTAAACCCTTGGAGGATTCGCGCCAATGACGATTCTAAGGGAGTAAGGGAATAGGCAGTACGGCAGTAGGGAAGATATGGGGCACACCTACTGCCCTACTGCCCTACTGCCCTACTGCCCTACTGCCCTACTGCCTATTCCCTTACCCTCCCCAAATGCGACAAAGTGGACGTGCCTGAGTCGCTTCGCGTGCCTCATCGCCGCCTTGATCGGGGCAAAGAAGAAGCAGCCGGCGGACCCGGGCAATCACACGAAGGCAGCGCTGCGCATGGCATCGGCCCCGGATTTCTCCGACGAATTTCGCCTCGGGCTCATCACCCTCATGCAGTGGCGCCGGGACGTCAGGCGTTTCAAGACGGCGCCGCTTCCCGACGGCACGCTGGACCAGCTGCTGGCGCTGGCCAGCATCGCGCCATCCGTCGGCCTCAGCCAGCCCTGGCGCTTCGTCGTTGTCGATGCCCCGGAGCGCCGCGAGGCCGTGCGAGCCTGCTTCGAGCATTGCAATGCCGAAGCGCTGCAATGTTTTTCCGGCGAGCGCGCGGCGCTTTATGCGCGGCTGAAACTCGCCGGGCTGGCCGAGGCGCCCTGCCAGTTCGCGGTCTTCGCCGACCGCACGACGGCGCAAGGCCATGGGCTCGGCCGCTTGACCATGCCCGCCACCATCGACTATTCGGCTGTCATGGCGGTGCACACTCTGTGGCTGGCGGCTCGCGCCGAAGGCATCGGCATGGGCTGGGTGTCGATCCTCGATCCGGCCGAGATCGCCCGCATCCTCGACACACCGCCGGAATGGACGCTGATCGGCTATTTCTGCCTGGGCTACCCCAGCGAGGAGGATTGCGTGCCGACGCTGGAGCGCGAGGGCTGGGAACAGCGGCGCCCGCCGGTGGTGATCCGGCGGTAGGAGCGGTGGCGGAGCGTGGCCGCCACGAATGGAGCGCAAGATGTTCCGATACGAAATGCAGGCCGAAATCTGGGTCTATCCGGGCAAGGGCGGCTGGCATTTCGTGACGTTGCCGGCCGAATTCGGTGCGCGGATCAGGACGGCGATGGCGGGAATGGCGCGGCCGTGGGGCTCGCTCGGCGTCGAGGCGGTCATTGGCGAGACCCGCTGGCGCACCTCGCTGTTTCCCGACAAGGCATCCGGAAGCCTGCTCTTGCCGATCAAAGCTTCGGTGCGGCAGCGCGAAGGCCTTCGGGCAGGCGACACGGCGGCATTGGCGATCGAGATATCGCTGTAAAAGAACGATCCGTCACTTCGCTCCATCTCTAGCGACGAGCCTGACGCAGATCGGGTCGCCTTTCTCAATACGGGCGCATTGCCATTCCGGGCCGAAACCGAAATTCTCCGTTGGCCCCAGCCTCGGAAACACCAGCAGGACAAAGAGGGCGACGCCGACAAACACCGCCACGAACAGGATCCCGGCGATATCCCCGCGTCTCAGATAGGGCCAGTTCATTTCACGCCGCGCCCGGCATCCTTCTTTCTGGTCCCGAGGCCCCCATTGTCGCGCAAAGAGCCGCCCTTGGCCAGAACGCCGTCGGCAGGTGCTTCCCTTGGCGCTCCCCTTGGCAAGGGGCGAAGCGGCTTGTATAGAGCCCGCCACCCCGCAATCCATTCTCATCACAAGGACGACCCAATGGCGATCGAACGCACCTTTTCCATGATCAAGCCGGACGCGACCCGGCGCAACCTGACCGGCGCCATCACCAAGATGCTGGAAGATGCCGGCCTGCGCATCGTCGCCTCCCGCCGGGTGTGGATGAGCCGCCGCGAGGCGGAAGGCTTCTACGCCGTGCACAAGGAACGCCCGTTCTTCGGCGAGCTGGTGGAATCCATGTCCTCGGGCCCGACCATCGTGCAGGTGCTGGAAGGCGAAAACGCCATCGCCAAGAACCGCGACGTGATGGGCGCCACCAACCCGACCAACGCTGCCGAAGGCACCATCCGCAAGGTGCATGCGCTGTCGATCGGCGAGAATTCCGTGCACGGCTCGGACGCGCCGGAGACCGCCGCGCAGGAGATCAAGTACTGGTTCTCCGACACCGAGATCGTCGGCTGAACGAACCCGTCCAGCACGATTGAAAAGGCCGGCGCTTCGCCGGCCTTTTTGTTGGCGGCGTCGGAGATGTCAGGCGGGCTCCTCCGCAAGCCACCATTGCGCTAAGCTTGGGCTTCACCGACCCCGGAACCCGCCATGACCAGTGCCATTCCCGGCTTCTTCCAAGGCACCGAAATGCCGTCGAGCGCCTGGTGGGAGGCGCTGTGGCCAGACCCCGCCGGCGTGCTCGCCGCAACGGGCTTGAGACCCGGCACGGAGGCGATCGACCTTTGCTGCGGCGATGGTTGGTTCACCTTGCCGATGGCGGGAATGGCCCGGCACGTCGTTGCCATCGACATCGATGCCGACCAGTTGGAGGCCGCCCAGCGGCGGCTGACGGAACACGGCGTAGCCAATTGCGATTTCGTCGCGGGCGATGCCTACGAGCTTGCCCGGCTCACGCCCCGGCCGGCCGATTTCGTGTTCATGGCCAACGCTTTCCATGGCGTTCCGGACCAGGCACGGCTGGCGCGCGCCGTTGCCGCCACGCTTCGCCCTGCAGGCCTGTTCGCCATCGTCAACTGGCACCAGCATCCACGCGAGACAACCACCGTGCTCGGCGAACCGCGCGGACCGAGGACCGAGCTCAGGCTGTCGCCGCAACAAACCATCGCGGCCGCCGAGGCGGGCGGCCTGAAATTCGCCGGACTGGTCGAGGTGCCGCCCTACCACTATGGCGCGCTCTTCGAGAGGGCGAAGGGCTGATCGCCGGCCGCAATCGAAAACGGTCGCGGATGGACGCCGGTTGCCAGCCGACCCTTAGGCGGATCAGCGTTCCATGGAATCGCTGAACCGCCCTAAGTATTTGTTTTGACGCAATTTCGGACGGAAAACCGCTGCGCACTTTTTCTGGAATTGCTCTAGCGGATCAGTGGCGTGTCCCAGAGGTCGCCGAGCAGCGTCTTCAGTTCATGAAAGCGCTTCTCGCCAAGTTCCTCGGCCCATTCCCGTTCGACGTCGAGCAATATGTCGGCCATCTTCTGGTAGGCGGCTCGCCCGCGGTCGGTAAAGTTGACGATCGTCCCGCCGCTTTCGTCAGGGGCGGCTGAGCGCGTGACGTAGCCCATTCCTTCCAGCGTTTTCAGCAGCTGGTTCATGGCCTGCTTGCTCATGGCGGCGCGCTCGGCAAGCGCGCTCGGCCGCATGCCGTCCGGGCCGGGATACTGGATCACCGCCATATGCGGCGGGCTGATATCGTCGAAGCCGGCTGCCCTGAGCTCCCGGATCAGCTTACGATGGATGGCCATCGCCGGCACGCGCAGCAGCGCGCCGATCAATGGAGGCTTCTTCGGAGGATCTTCCGTGGATGATGGCATTGACACTATGGTAAATTGAGTTTACTCATTTCGGTAAATTCGATTTACCACACAGGAGGATGGAATGCTAGAGAAAACCAGGCAGGTTCGCGTCAATCCGGCGGACGAGACGATCAGCCATGACGGCCTTGCCGTTCGCTTCCTGCTCACCGGCGAACAGTCTAACGGCAGCATCGCGACCTTCGAGCTGACGGTCCCCGGCTCGCAGCGGCTGCTCGCCCCGGCGCACAGCCACGACCACTATGAGGAAACCTGGTATGGGATCGAAGGCTCGCTGACGCTGACCGTCGACGGGCACCAGTATGACATCGGGCCTGGACAAGCGTTGTGCATTCCGCGCGGCGCCGTCCACCGTTTCGACAACAACACCGCCGAGACCGCCAAGGTGCTGTGCGTGGTGACGCCAGCCGCGATCGGTCCGGAATATTTCCGCGAGGCCTTCGCCATCTTCAGCACCGGCGGCCCGCCCGACCGCGCGAAAATCATGGACCTGATGCGCCGCTTCGGCCTGACACCGGCGCCACCGCCATCGCAGGCGTAATCCCGTCAGGAGTGGTGCGCTCGCGGCGCAGCATATGGGAGAACGAGATCCCGCCGCCCCTCACGGCGGGCTTCCCTGTTACTTCGGTTGGCGCTCTTTCACATTCGCATGCAAGTTCGCTGCATCCGTGTCGGTGGATGGCGTCTTGGTTTCCTCACCGACAAACGGACTGCCCTGCCCAGGCGCGAGGTCGCCGCTATGGCCGGCCTTGTTGGTCTGGAAGGGTTGGCCGTCGGGGCTGAGGCCATGCTGAGTGGCATTGAACAGATGGTCGTCCGCCCTGGCGAGGCCAGCGAAGGCAATCAACGATACGCCTGTGGCAGCAAGGATGAGCGCGTGCATTTTCATATCTGGAACTCCTTTTGAGTGGCCAGATCGAGCCGCATTCGGTCTGGCGGCTTCAGTGAAGGGACTTCTCCCTTTTGCCTGCCCGCCATCTGAGGAAGTAACGCTTCGGCCGTTCGGACTATTCCCGGCTGTCGAGATTTTCCGGTAATCAACTCGCCGCGTTGAAGCGCAGTATTTCGCGGCCGTCCTTGTCGGCGATGGTGAGCTTGCCGGCATCGACATGGTAGGAGGCGGCCTTGGCGAGCGCCTCGAACAGCGCCTTCTCCTCGGCCATGACCTCAGGGGCGCAGGCCATGTAAGTCGAGCCGATGTCGCTGATGGCGATCTTTTCGCCATCCACCTTGGCGGTGGCGAAATAGGCGTTGCAGGGGCCCTTGCCGCCGGCCTTGCCGGCTTCGCCGATGCGGAACGTCGCCTGCGGCTGCGAAATCACGCCGATGCCGTCGATATATTCGATCAGCCAGCTCTGGCCGATCAGCGCATCCGCCTTCGGGTCCGGCGCCACCATCTTCAGCACGATGGTCTCAGGCTTGTCGCTCAGCGGGTCGACCTGAAGGCGCGTATCGGTGATGAAAAGCAGCTTGTCGTCGACGGTGATGCGCGCCTGCAGCGCATAGGTCATGTTCGGGCGGATGACCTGCGGGTCGAAGCTGATCTCGAACTTGATCGGCACCTGGCCCGCCGGCGCCACCTTGCGCTCGCCGATGATGGCGGCCGGCGCGTCGGCCAGCGACACGTCGGCAAGCTCGACGGAGAGCACGGCGTTGGGCGGCAGCGCGATGCGCTCGCGATACATTACCTCGCCCTGCAGCTTCTTTTCGGCGGCAACGGAGAGTTCCGGCACCGCAAGCACGCCAACGACCAACGGCACCAGGCCGAAGATGAAGAACTCAGCGATCCTGTCCAGCATGACCCAGCTCCCCTAGGTTGCGCCAGCCTGCGAAGCGTCCTGCAGGATTAAGGTCAATGCATGGCCACGGGGTGGATTTAATCGGTCGGCTTCGTCTTCCAGCGGCCGGCTGCCTCGTCGTCGGCCTCCTTGGCCTCGACCCAACCGCCCTCGGAACCATCGGCATGGTGCTCCTTCTTCCAGAAGGGCGCGCGCGATTTGAGGTAATCCATGAGGAAATTCGCCGCCTCGAATGCCGCCTGCCGGTGCGCCGAGGCGGCCACCACCAGCACGATGTTCTCGCCGGGCCGGACCTTGCCGTGGCGGTGGATGACGGTCAGCCCCTGGAGGGGCCAGCGCTCAATCGCCTCGGCAGCGATGCGGCCGATCTCGGCCTCGGCCATCCCGGGATAATGTTCAAGCTCTAGCGCCGAAAGCGCGCCCTGCTCATCGCGGCAAAGACCGGAGAAGGTCACGACGGCGCCGATGTCGGCGCGGCCCGCGGTCAGCCTGGCGATCTCGGCGGCGACGTCGAAATCTTGGCGCTCGATGCGCACCGTCGGCCGCACGGCGCCGGGCACGGTTTCAGCCCCCGGTCATCGGCGGGAACAGCGCGATCTCGCGCGCGCCCGCGATCTTTTCGCGGTGGCCGACATGTTCCTGATTGATGGCGACGCGGATGACGTCGGGAAATTGCAGCGCGTTCTCGTATTCCTCGCCGCGCGACTTCAGCCAACGCAAGAGATCTGCCACCGTCTCGATGCCGGCGGGAAGTTCGACATCCTCTTCCGGCTTGCCGATCCGCTCGCGCACCCAAGCGAAATAGATGAGCCGCGTCGCCATTCTACTCGTCCATGATGTGCTTGAGGCCGGCGCGGAAATAATCGTAGCCGGTGTAGAGCGTGACCAGCGCCGCGATCCACAGCAGCACCAGTCCGGTCTGCGTGGTCAGCGGGAAAATCTTGTCGCCGGCGGGGCCCGCGAGCAGGAAGGCGATGGCGACCATCTGGATGGTGGTCTTCCACTTGGCGAGCTGGGTGACCGGCACCGACACTTTAAGCGCCGCCAGATATTCGCGCAGGCCGGAGACCAGGATCTCGCGGCACAGGATGATGATCGCCGCCCACAGCGACCAGCCGGCGATGCCGGCATGACGGTCGGTGTCGGCGGCCAGAAGCAGCAGGCAGGTGGCGACCAGCAATTTGTCGGCGATTGGATCGAGCATCTTGCCGATGTTGGAGGTCTGCTGCCAGGCGCGCGCCAGATAGCCGTCGAAATAATCGGTGATGGAAGCGAGCAGGAAGATGACCAGCGCCGACCAGCGGGCGAAGTCGCTCGACTTCAGATGTCCCTCGAGGAAAAAGCACAGCACCACCAGCGGCACCGCGATGATGCGGGCGTAGGTGAGGATGTTCGGCAGGTTGAACGCGCGCTGGGCCATGTCGTTTTGGGTACTCTCTCCGCTGCGTACTCAAATCAGAAGGGAATGTGGGGGGTCAACAGGTCAGATTCGATTGGTCAGGCGAAAATAGGCGCAAGAATGGTCAGCTGTCATGAAAATGGTTGTAGACCAGCTTGGCCATCTGTTCCGAAATGCCGTCGACTTTGACCAGATCCTCGATCGCGGCGCGGCTGACCGCCTTGGCGGTGCCGAAATGCAAGAGCAGCGCGCGCTTGCGGCCCGGGCCTATGCCGGCGATCTCGTCGAGCGGGCTCTTGACCATCTCCTTCTTGCGGCGGGCACGATGCGAGCCGATGGCGAAGCGGTGGACCTCGTCGCGCAGCCGCTGGACGAAATAGAGCACGGGATCGCGCACCGGCAGCGAAAAAGAGTCCCTGCCCCTGACAAAGAAGCGCTCGCGGCCGGCGTCGCGGTCCTGGCCCTTGGCGATACCGATCGCGGCGACGCGGTCCTCGATGCCGAGATCGGCGAGGATCTTGCGCACCGCCGTCATCTGGCCCTGGCCGCCGTCGATGAGGATGACGTCCGGCCAGGCCGGAAAGCCGCTGTTGGCCTCAATGCCGTCCTCGCCATCATCCCCGCCGGCGGCGCCTTCCACCTCCTGCGGCGTGTCGCCATGCTCCTTCAGCAGGCGCGAGAACCGCCGCTCCATCACTTCGCGCATCATGCCGAAATCGTCGCCGGGCGTGATCTCGGTCGAGCGGATGTTGAATTTCCGGTACTGGTTCTTCACGAAGCCTTCCGGCCCGGCGACGACCATGGCGCCGACGGCGTTGGTGCCCATGATGTGCGAATTGTCGTAGACCTCGATGCGCACCGGCGGCTTTGCCAGGCCGAAGGTTCCAGCAAACCCCGACAGCAGGCGCGCCTGCGTCGAGGTTTCGGCGAGCCTGCGGCCGAGCGCCTCGCGCGCATTCTGCAGCGCGTTGTCGGTCAGGTCCTTCTTCTCGCCGCGCTGCGGCACGGAGATCGACACCTTGCGGCCGGCGCGGGTCGACAGCGCCTCGGCCAGAAGCTCTTGCTCCTCGACGGCTTGTGACAGCAGGATGGCGCGCGGCGTCGGCTTGTCGTCATAGAACTGCGCCAGGAACGAGCCCAGCACCTCCGCCGGCTCCAGCGCCGGGTCGGCCTTGGGGAAATAGGCGCGGTTGCCCCAGTTCTGGCCGGTGCGGAAGAAGAACACCTGGATGCAGGTCTGGCCGCCCTCCTGGTGGATGGCGAAGACGTCGGCCTCCTCCACCGTCTGCGGGTTGATGCCCTGGTGGCTCTGCACATGCGAAAGGGCCGCCAGCCGGTCGCGATAGATGGCGGCGCGCTCGAAATCGAGCTCCGCTGACGCTTCCTGCATGGCGGCGGAGATTTCCGTCTTCACCTTCTGGCTGCGGCCGGAGAGAAAATCCTTCGCCTCGGCGACCAGCCCGGCATAGTCCTCCTGCGAGATCTCGCCGGTGCAAGGTCCGGCACAGCGCTTGATCTGGTAGAGCAGGCAGGGCCGGGTGCGGTTCTCGTAAAAGGAGTTGGTGCAGCTCCTCAGCAGGAAGGCGCGCTGCAGCGAGTTGATGGTGCGGCCGACGGCGCCAGCGGAAGCGAAGGGGCCGAAATAATCGCCTTTTCGCGAACGCGCGCCGCGATGCTTATAGATGCCGGGCGAGACATGGTCGCCGGTGAGCAGAATGTAGGGGAAAGACTTGTCGTCCCGCATCAGCACGTTGAAACGGGGCCTGAGCCGCTTGATGAGGTTTGCCTCGAGCAGCAGCGCCTCGATCTCGGTGCGGGTGACGACGAACTCCATCGTCGCCGTCTCGCGCACCATGCGGCCGATGCGGGCGGTGTGGAAACGCCCCTGCGCATAGTTGGTGACGCGCTTCTTCAGGCTGCGCGCCTTGCCGACATAGAGCACGTCGCCGGCGGCATTCATCATGCGGTAGACGCCGGGCGCGTTGGGCAGCCGCTTGACCAGCGTCTGGATCACCTCGGCGCCGACCATGCCGTCGGCATCGCCGGCATGCGGCGACCAGTCTATCGCCGTGAAGGCGACATCCGGTCCGACGGTCTCCGGCTCGACGATCTCCTCGGCCGACTCGTCCTCGAGGTCGAGGTCGGGCGGCAGGTCGTCGGCGACGCCGTTTCCTTTGTGCGTTTGGGCGGGACTCATTCCACCATGCCTGTCACATCCGGCGTCTGCCACGCAAGGTGCTGACCGCCGTCGAGCGCGATCATCTGGCCGGTGACCGAGCGCGCCTGCCAGAGGTAGCGGATTGTGGCGCCGAATTCGGACAAATCCGGGCCGCGCTTCAGGATCAGCCCGGCGACCTGCCTGTCGAAATCATGATCGTCCTGGCGGGCGTTCTTCAAGGTTGGGCCGGGCCCGATGGCGTTGACGCGGATGCGGGGGCCAAGCGCCTGCGCCAGCATCTCGGTCTGCGTCCACAGCGCCGACTTCGACAGCGCATAGGAGAAATAGCGCGGCGTCGGGCGCCAGACGCGCTGGTCGATGATGTTGACGATCAGCCCCTCCTCGCCTTGCGGCAGGGCGCGCGCGAAATTCTGCGCCAGAAGCGCCGGCGTCTTGACATGAATGGCGAAGTGGCGGTCCCAGGCCTGCCAGTCGAAATCCTCCACCCGGTCGTCGACGAAAAGCGAGGCATTGTTGACGAGCAGCCTGACCGGCCCAAGCGCCGCCTCCGAGCGGCCGACCAAGTCGCTGACGGCGTCCATGTCGGTGAGGTCGGCGGCGACCACGGCGGCGCGGCCGCCCTCGCGCCTTATGCGCTCTGCCAGCGCCTCGGCCTCGGCGCCTGAGCGGTTGGCATGGATGGCGACGGCAAAGCCGTGTGCCGCCAGATCCTCGACGATCGCCTTGCCGATCCGTTTTGCGCCACCCGTCACCAGCGCCGTCGCGATCTTCGTCATCTGTCAATCCTCAATCGGCGCCTCGATTCCGCTAGCCGGCACATTATGACGGGCCGAGGGGTTAAGCGCCGTTTCCTCCTGGGGCGGGAATGTGGCGAAGCGGCCTCGCCGCAACCTTTGCGTGATCCGGAATCGCGCCGGCAGGATCGCAATATAGGACGCTGGACTCCTTGCACCAAGCCGCGTGCAGCGCAGCATGGAAGACCTCCTGACATTTCGCTGTTGCGAAGATGCAACGTCACGGTTCAGCCTCATTCGCGCCGGGGAATGACCCAAGTTCAGGTTCGCTTCAGCCGCATTTCGACACGACATTTGGAACCGTTGAGCGCCGGGTCCGTTTATCCCCCCGGACGGGTCTTGGGGCGCTCATGAACAACAAGCCTATGTGTCCTGTGGCTTAAGGAGTAAAGAACAATGAAAGCCAACCTCAAATTCGCGCCGCTCGCGGTCGCGCTCGGGCTCTTCGCCCTTGGCGGTACCGCCTATGCCGCCGACGTCGTCTCGGAAGAGCCGCCGGCACCCGCCCCGGTTGCCGAACTCCCCGTCGCTTCCTGGGCCGGCCCCTATGCCGGTCTCAGCGCCGGCTACGGCTTCAGCGGCCATGCCGATGCCCGCGATGCCGGCACCAACATCAAGACCAAGGGTTTTGTCGGTGGCGTCTTCGGCGGCTATCAGTGGCAGCAGGAGAACTTCGTGTACGGTGCTGAAGCCGATATCGGCTACAACGGCACCAAGGGCTCCAGCAACGGCATCGAAGCCAAGTCCGGCCTCGAAGGCTCGCTGCGTGCCCGTCTCGGCTACAGCGTGACCCCGGAAATCCTGCTCTACGGTACCGGCGGTCTTGCCGCCAAGAACCAGAAGATCGACGACGGCGTCTCCAGCGACAGCAAGGCGATGCTCGGCTGGACGGCCGGTGTCGGCACCGACATCAAGATCACCGACAACGTGTTCGGCCGTGTCGAGTACCGCTACACCGACTACGGCGACAAGGACTTCGACAATGTCGGCAACGTCAAGTCGAAGGACAACCGCGTCACCTTCGGCGTCGGTATGAAGTTCTAAGTCGTCCAAGCCACGACACGAAAAAGCCGGGCCTCGCGCCCGGCTTTTTTTGTGGCCAGCCAGCCACCCAGCTTTGCCGCAATACCTGGCACCTTCAGCCGGACCTCAACGCGGTTCGGTGGGCTGGTGGACCTGACGGCCGCTGCTGGAAACCGTCATGCGTCGGAATCGTCGGCAGCCGATCGAGCCATTTCACGCGTGAGGGCATAAATACCTGCGCATCGGGCTGGTAGTCATCCGGGTTGGTCATGGTGGCGGCATGCACGTGTATCTCGTGAGGCCACCTGTCCGAACGGAAATAGAGACGCGTCCCGCAGGACGGGCAGAACCCGCGAAAGGTGTCCGGGCTGCTTTCATAGTGCCTGATGTCGCCGCTCCAGCTCAGCTGCTCCGGCCGCATGCCCAGGAAGGCCGTCAACGGAGCGGACGTGGCGCGCTGGCAATCGGCGCAGTAACAGACCAGATTGCGCGTGATGTCCCCGGAATATGTCCAGGTGACCGCCTCGCACATGCAGCGTCCTGTCAAAAACGCCATGGCTTTCCTCCCCGCCGGCCGCATGACAGCGCCGGTTCACGACATCAGCCGATGCAACAGGGATACGCTGCTCCATCGCCTTAGATGCGCCTGTTTGCGACCTTGGCCGGCTTCGACTTCGGCGGCAGCGTCTCGACGAAGGCCAGGGCAAGATCGAGCCAGCGGGCGAGATCGGTTTCGGTCGCCGTGCCTTCCGGCGCGACGTGGACGTAGCCCTCCATTGCGCGCCCGCCCATTTCCATCGGGCGCGCATGCGGACGGGCGACCGCCACCGCATGCGCCACCTTGCCGACGCGCACCAGCAGCCCGCGCTTCGAGGTGCCGATCAGCATGTTGCCGTTGAGCATGAAGCAGGTGCCGCCGAACATCTTCTGTTCGGTGAAGGCGCGCCCGCCAAGGGCGGCGCGCAGACGCTCGAGCATCGGGTCGAGAGCGACGCCGGTTTGGGTGACTGCCTTCGCCATGTTCACCACTCCGCAATTTGCGTGGCTTCAGGCAAGCACGAATGCGGGCGGCGGTTCAAGCCCACTTTGCCTTCTCTCGTTGTGGGAGAAGGATCGGTGACTAGGCCGGCACCGCCGGCTTCAATTCCGGGAACTTCTCGTCGAAGCGCGCCGCCCAGCGGGTCAGCCGGCCGCGGCCCTTTTCCCATTTGCCGGCGAAGCGCAGCGCCAGGTAGCCGAGGGTGGCGCGCAGCGCCATCTGGCCGGCGGTGATCTTCTTCGGCAGCTTCGGCGGGTTGGCGTTGAGCAGGTCGAGCGCCGCGGCGATCTTCGCCCACTGGCGGTCGAGCCAGGGCTGATAGACCATCTCTTCCGGCCGTGTGCGCCGCTCATAGACCATCGACAGCGCGCAATCGCAAATGCCGTCGGCCAGCGCCTCCAGCACCTCAGCCTCCAGCCGCTTGTCGGGATTGCGCGGGAACAGGGCGTTCTTCGACACGCGATTGAGGTGCTGGGTGATCGCCCGGCTGTCATGGATGGTGCGGCCGTCGTCGAGCACCAGCACCGGGATCTTGCCGAGCGGGTTGGCGCCGATCAATTCGGCCGGCTTCTCCTCGGTCTTGACCGGCACGAGGTCGACGGCGATACCGGCGTAAAGCGCGGCCATGCGGACCTTCGAACTGTAGGGAGAGGTGGAGGCGTAGAGCAGCTTCGGCATGATCGGTTTCCTGATTGTCTGCGCGCACTGTTGACCGATCATGGCCGGCAAGACAACGGCCAGTGGCGCGAAACCGGAAAGCCAATGCCTCGGCAGCGAAACTGCTGGGAAGTCGGAAAACAAAAAAGCTCCCGGAAGTTTTGCCGATGGCAAAGTCCCGGGAGCTTTAGGAAGGGCGTCTGCTTCGTCCGAAGCTACGCGATTACTTCTTGGCGGCCGGCTTCTTTGCCGGAGCTGCCTTCTTCACTGCCGACGTCGACTTGGCGGCGGCTGCCTTCATCGGAGCCTTGGCGGCGGGCTTTGCCGCTGCCTTGGCCGCAGGCTTCTTGGCGGCAGGCTTCGCTGCTGCCTTGGCTGCGGGTTTCGCCGCTGCCTTGGCTGCGGGTTTCGCCGCTGCCTTGGCGGCGGGCTTGGCCATGACCTTGGCGGCCGGCTTCTTGGCTGCGGGTTTCGCCGCTGCCTTCGCCGGCGCCTTGGCTGCTGCCTTCGGCGCTGCCTTCTTCACTGCAGGTTTCGCGGCAGCCTTCGGTGCCGCTTTCTTTGCCGGCGCTTTCGCTGCCGGCGCCTTGGTTGTCGTCTTTGCCATGCGATGCCCCTTGCGTTTTGCCGGCGATCGTTAGTGATCCGGCGTGCTAATGCATATCTGACTCGCGGCTTTCTAGCCAGCGAAGCATTACACTGAATTTCGCAGATTAAATTTCGGTTACGGCGAAAGCATGCTCGCAATGATCGGAACAGAAGCCCGCGGAGATTCTTCACAGCTCGCAACGAACTTCAACGAGAGAAATTTGAGGCGTCGCGACTCATGCGATCTTCTCGTCAAGCTCGCGAACTCTTGCAACGGTGTCGATCGCGTGCGGCCACAAGAAGAGCAATCTTGTCGCCTTGCTTGATAGGTCGGCCGCAGAACAGCACAAAGTGAAATGCGAGCTTATGGCTTATATTTAATAAGGCCGAGTAAGTGGCGATGAAGCTGCATATGTTGGGGAGACAGCACCCCTCTCTGTCCTGACGGCTTTCGTCACTCGGAAAGCCAGGCAGTTGGCTTTCCGTCCGCTGTGCGGGCCGCTCCTCAATCCCCGCCTGGGGGAGATTGGATGTCAGGCCGGCTTTCGCCAATCGCCAATGCTGCAGGATTGAATGGAGGCGGCGAAACAGCTGATCTCCCCCTTGTAGGGGAAATGTCCGGCAGGACAGAGGGGGCGCGCAAGATCGCAGCACCTCTTGTCCCGCGCAGTCGCTTTTCCCTTGAAATCCAAGGCTTTCCAGCCGTCAGACCCGCGCCGGCTCGCACACGATCTGCAGCCGCCGCGAAGGTTCTGCCTGGTGGAGATGGACGGCAAACGTATCCCATGGCGGCGCGACGGAGATCTGCGCGAGGATGCGGCCGATCTCGCCGCGATGATAGCCGCCGTGGATGACGACATGGGTCAGCATCTCCTGGCGAGACATCATCGCCTTGTCGCCGTCGGTGAAGACGAACGGAACCGGCTCAGACAGAAGCTGCGGCGCCACCGCGTCGAGATAGTCGCGATACCAGCGGTCCATCGCTTCGACATCGTCGCGCAGCGCATCGAGCGACGGCGTGTCCTCGGTATTGTCGGAAACATAGCAATGGCGCATGCCGGAAAGATGCGCGGCGAATATCTTCGACACGACGAGATTGTGATTGAGCAGACGGATAGCTGCGTGGCGCTCGTTTGCATGCGCATCCGCATCAAGCTGGTCCAGCTTTTCCAGCAGCTCGCCGTTGGCCCAGGCCTGATAGATGAAGAGGCTGCGAAGCAGGGAAAGCGCGCTCATGGCCGTTGTTCCTTTTTTCAAAAATGTGAGTATGTTGTTTACATTCTCGCGAGGTGGAACAAGCATGTCTACTCGCATTGCCAAGCCGCGCATGCGCATGCGCAAGCTGCCGCGCCAGGCGCGTTCGCGGGCGACCGTCGAGGCGATCATCGAGGCGGGTGCTCATGTTCTGAGCGAGCTCGGATGGGCGGGCTTCACCACCAACAAGGTGGCCGAGGCGGCCGGCGTCAGCATCGGCTCGCTCTACCAATATTTTCCCGACAAGCTATCGCTGCTCGAGGCGATCCGTCGCCGCCATTTCGATCAGGTGCTGTCGGTGATCGCCGAATCAGCCGAAGGCGGCAAGCCGCTCAAGCGATTCGCGCAGGACCTTGTGCGCGGCATGATCGAGGCGCACAGCATCCATCCGACGTTGCATCAGGTGCTGCTCGACGAGGCGCCGGGCGATCGCGGCTCGCGCGCCGCGCACGCCTCGTTCCAGACCCGCTATCTCGAGCACTACACGGCCGCCGTGGCGCAGTATCGCAGACGGCGGAAGGACGTCGAGACGATCGCGCGCGTGCTGTCCTCGGCGGTCGAGGGCGTGATCCACAATGCGGCGCGACGGGACATGCTGGATGCGCCGGAGCTGCGCAAGCAACTCGTCGAGCTGATCTGCGCTTACCTCTCCGGCGCAAGCCGGAGTGCACGGACGGGATAGCGCGCTTCCTTGCTCACGCCTGATAGCCTAGGCAGATGGCGCGCCCAGCGCGACGACGGCGCAGGCGCCGGCGCGGCGTCAGTTCCTCGCCGAGGAAGAACCGGCCGATGAAGGCGGCGAAGACGACGCTGGTTTCGCGGATGGCAGGCAGAAAACCGCTGCGCACTTTTCCTTGGAATTGGTCTAGCGCAGGACGCGGCAGCGGCCGTTATAGACCATCCATCGGTCGAAGCCCGAGACGCAGAATTCGACATTGTCGCCGATCGAGGCGAAGCCCTGGCCTTCCTCGATCAGGTACCAGATGGTGCGGGCGCGGCCATCGGACAGCCCGACGGTGGCGCCGCAATAGCGGCGGCCGATCGGCCATTTCTCGCTGGCCGGCAGGTAGCGGTGCTGGTGGATGCGGCGGAAATCGGTGATCGCGACATCCGGCAGATGCGGCACGTGCTTCACCTGATAGGCGAAGCGGTTGGTGATCTTGTTCAGCACCCAGGCCTCGCCGCAGACGCCGCTGTCTTCGTCGGAATAGACGGCGAGGTCGGCGGCATGCGCCGCCTGGGTGAAGCCAAGCGATGTGCCAAGCGGCGTGCAGAGCGAGATCAGCGCGGCAAGAGCGGAACGAGCGAAGCGAGTCATGGCAGCCTCTCGAGATCGATTGCGCGCACTGTGCGGATTCGCTTGGCGGCGGTCAAGCGGTTGCGATGGCAATGGTTTCCAAGGCGTGGCCGCCGGCATCGGCGGCGGTGCAGGCCATCTCATCCGCGAGAGCCGGCGGCCGTCGTCACGCCAACGGCCTTGGTGGAGGCCACGCCGCGCGGTCAGCGCCCTACTCGCCCGCCAGCCAGTCCAGTGTCCAGCGCGACGGCTGCGCGACTGCCATGACCTTGTGCAGGGCCGGCAGCAGGATCCGCAATTCGCTTTCCAGCGTGAACGGAGGATTGACCACCACCATGCCGCTGCCGTCGAGGCTGGGCTCGCCGGACGGCGGCCGGATCTCGAAGCCGATGTCGAGCAGTTTCGGGATATCCGCCTCCTTCAGCGCCGCCCTGAACGCCGCGACTGCCTTGCGGTCCTTGATCGGATACCAGAGCGCATAGAGGCCGCCCGGCCAGCGTCTGTGCGCCCTCGCCAGCCCGTCGACGAGGCGGGAGAATTCCCCTTCCTCCTCGAAGGGTGGGTCGACGAGCACGAGACCGCGCTTCTCCTTCGGCGGCAGATGCGCGCCGAGCGCCAGCCAGCCGTCGAGCTCGATCACCCTTGCCTGGATATCACCGGCGAAGACGGCTTTGAGCCGCGCCGCGTCCTGGGGATGCAATTCGAGCGCCGTCAGCCGGTCCTGCTTGCGCAGCAGCTGCCTGGCGATCAGCGGCGAGCCCGGATAGGTCTTCATCTCGCCATTGGGGTTCAGCGCGCGAACGGCTTCGAGATAGGGCGCCAGCAGCGCGGCGGCCCTCGCATCCAGCTGCACGCCCACCAGCCGGCCGATGCCGCCCTGCCACTCGCCGGTCTTCTGCGCTTCCACCGACGACAGGTCGTAGCGGCCGATGCCGGCGTGAGTGTCGATGACGCGGAAGGCCTTGTCCTTCTGCTTCAGATAATCGACCAGCCGCGTCAGCACGACATGCTTGACGACATCGGCGAAGTTGCCGGCGTGGTAGGCGTGGCGATAGTTCATGCCGCGCTCAATTCGACGAGCCGCCGCGGCCCCAGCGCGGTGGTGGCGGCTGCGAGTTGGGGTTCTGCGGCCGGCCGCCGCGGCCGAACGCCAGGGACAGGACCAGCCCGATCAGCCCTGCGCCCATCACCGCGTAGCCGACCGGCCGTGCCCGCTCGTCGATGGCGCCGGCTTCGGCGCGCAGCACGAGATCGACCGCCCGGATGGGGATGCCCTCGGCATCGCCCGGACCGACGGTGAAGAGATAGGGGCCGGGGCTGACCGTCTGGATCACGCCCGCCTCGTCGCGGAAGATCTTGTCCGGCAGCTGCGGGCTTGCCTGGCGCGGATTGTCGGAATGGTTGAACTGGAGCGTCGAGGCGAGCGCGGTGCGGCCGCCGGTGGCGGCGGTCAGCGTCAGCACGGTGCGCTGCTGCGAGACTATGCGCTCGGCCCGCGCGGTTAGGTCGACCAGCACCCTCAGCGGCGCGTCGCGCGCGGCGAGCGGCACCGTCACTGGCCGGAAGCGTCCCTGCTCGTAGACCCGCCAGGTGCCGATCTCGTGACCGGAGAAATTGCTCACCGCCCAGGGATAGAGCACGCCGATGGCGACGCCGGCAAAGAGGACAAGAACGAAGAGGAAGCGCATCGAGGACCCTGGCAGCTAGTTCCGGTGGCCGTGATCACTTCAACCTTGCGCGGTCGCGGCCCGGGCACCATCGCGAATCCGCTCCATCTCGTCCAGCAGCATCTCCAGGCCGAGGTCGAAGGTCTTGTCGAACCCGGCGGTGCCGAAATAGGGCCCGGCCGCCATGACGCTGGGAAAATCGCGCGCCAGCTCTTCGTCGCTGACAGTCGTGACCGCCGACGGTCCCTTGGCGTAGCCGGCGGTCTCGTCGAGGATCGCGCCCATCAGATAGTAGCCGGCGGCGCGGAACAGCCGGGCGCTGAGCTCGGTCCCGAAGCCGCCCGCCTCGAACACGCCGATGATGCTATTCAGCTTGGCAAGACAGGGCGGCGAGTTCATGCGGTAGACCACGATGAACGGCGCGAAAGCCGGGTGCTCGGTCGCGACACGGCGGAACTCCTGCATGCCGCCCCGGACCCTCTCGCGCCAGGTCAGGCTGTCGTCGGGGATGACCAGCGCGCTCATCTGCCGGTCGACCAGCGCTTCGTAGAGATGCGCCTGCGAGGGATAGTGGTGATAGATGCTCATCGCCTCGCAGCCGAGCGCCGCGGCGAGCTTGCGCATCGAAAAGCCGGAAAGCCCTTCCCGCTCGATCACCTCGAAGGCCGCGTCCTCGATCATGTCGCGGGACAGCCGGCCGCGCGCTCGCTTTTTTTTGCTCGATGTGTCCATGGCGCTGCTTGACAACTTACGCTGTAAGGTTCATTTTCCACACTACCTTACATCGTAAGGCTAACAATTGCCAGAGGAGAAAACCATGTCGATCCATTGCACGCTTTCAAACACGCATTCCTTCCTTCGCCTGGCGTCCGCATCCATGCTCGCGGCCGCTTGCGCCTTGATCCTGACCTTGGCCCCGGCGCCCGCCCAGGCCGATGACTACGACGCGACGCTGAAGGACATCCAGTCGACCATGGGCGGCGTGCCGAGCTTCGTGAAACAGTTCCCGAAGGCCGGTCTGCCCGGCGCCTGGGCCGAGGTCAAGGCCATCGAGCTCAGCGACAAGACGGCGCTGCCGCCGAAGGTGAAATCGCTGATCTCTCTGGCGGTCGCCGCGCAGATCCCATGCAACTACTGCATCTGGTCGGACACGCAGGACGCCAAGCGCGCGGGCGCCACCGACGAGGAGATCCAGGAGGCGGTGGCGATGGCGGCGCTGACCCGCCACTGGAGCACGATCTTCAACGGCATGCAGGTCGATTTCGAGCAGTTCAAGAAGGAGATGGGCGGGGAGTAGGCCGCCGCCGGCAAAGGTTTCGGCATGATCGATAAGGCCCGCTGTTCGCGGGCCTTGTTGTCCACTGGTCAGACCCCTCCGTCCAATCCGGGCAACTGGCTCGGAAGCCCTGCCCCGGATGTCCTCAGGCGCTAGCCCCGCAGCCGGTTTTCGTGGAGCGACGCCCGACCCCGCCCGTTGCACCCCAGAGTGGAAACGCCACTCCGAGCCGGTTGAAACCCGGCCGGCTTGCCGAGGTGGGCAGCACACCCGCCTGCCGGGCGGGCGACGGCGGCTCCGCGGCTCTGTCGCCCAACCGCGATCCGGGCAGGCGCAGACAACAATCGCACCGACTTTCGCCGGCGCTGATCGTGGTCCGGCCAAAAGCATCTGTATTTCCCAAGGTCGACCAAGCACATCCGCGGCGCAAGGAAAGATAGACTTGCGATGCACTTGCCGGCTCGATCATCCGACACCTTCAAGCCCACCAGCGCCGTTGGCTACAAAGCTTTTCTCACTGGCCTGAGTGCCTGCTTCTCCGCTGACCGCGACCGCTATCGCCACCCCATTCCGGACCGGCGGAAGCCCCGATCCGCGCGGCTCATGATTAACCAATCGCGAATGAGTGAGGTTAACAAACACCTAATTTAGTTGACTACTATCCCCACAGGTATATTTTTATATGTGTTGGGTGTGCAATTTGGGCGAGCAAGATCGGCGATGGTGGCAACCACGCGTGATCGCGATTGATGGGGCATAGCGGGCTGAGCGGCAATCAATAAGCCGTACAGTACAGCTCCCGCAAACTCAGACTTTTTTACGCACATCATGGGTGATGGCATCTTTGGCTGACGCCGAGGGTTCGCCACGGTTTCAGGACTTGGTCGAGCAATGCTCTTGCCTGGCCGGGGCGGTGGTGTGCGTGCCGAGTAAGGGGGTGTCATGAGCAGGATTATGAAGGTCGTGAAGCTCGGCCAGGGGGCTGGCCGCAAAGGCGCCAATGCCGATCGTGGCCGTGCGCTGGTCGCCGGTGGCGCGGGCTTCCTGGGTTCGCATTTGTGCGAAAGATTGCTGCTCGACGGCTACGAGGTCGTCGTCCTCGACAACTTCCACACCGGAAAGCGCTACAACCTCAACGGCATGCATCGCGACCCGTTCTTCACCTGCATCAAGCACGACATCGTCGACGCATTGCCGATGGACCTTGCGGTCGACGAGATCTACAACCTCGCCTGCCCCGCCTCCCCGCCGCATTACCAGGCCGATCCGATCCATACGTTCAAGACGAGCGTGCTGGGTTCGATCAACCTTCTGGAGCTCGCCCGCCGCCACAAGGCCAAGATCTTCCAGGCTTCGACCTCCGAGATCTACGGCGACCCGCTGGTGCATCCGCAGCCCGAGAGCTATTTCGGCAACGTCAACACGCATGGCCCGCGCTCCTGCTATGACGAGGGCAAGCGCTCGGCCGAAACGCTGTTCTACGACTATTCGCGGACATACGGCATCGACGTCCGTGTCGCCCGCATCTTCAACACCTATGGCCCGCGCATGCAGCCCGACGACGGCCGCGTGGTGTCGAACTTCATCGTCCAGGCGCTGCGCGGCGAGGACATTACCGTCTACGGCAGCGGCACGCAGACGCGCTCCTTCTGCTTCGTGGACGACCTCATTGAAGGCTTCGTCCGGCTGATGAACGCCCCGGCGGCGGCGCCGCATCCGGTCAATCTCGGCAACCCCGTCGAGTTCACCATCATGGAGCTGGCAGAGCTGGTCGTCGGTTACACGAATTCCCGCTCGCGCATCGTGCACCGGCCGCTGCCGGTCGACGATCCGAAGCAGCGCAAGCCCGATATTTCCTTCGCCAGGCAGCATCTCGGCTGGGAGCCGAAGGTCGCCTTGAGCGAAGGCCTCGCCCACACCACGGCGTATTTCGACGCATTGCTCGGCGGCCGCCGGTTCGCCGCCCCGCGCAGCAGCCTCAGGTGGGTCAGGGAGGCTGCGGTGTCATGACTCGTCGCCCGGTCCTCGTAACCGGTGGCGCCGGCTTCATCGGCAGCCACACCTGCAAGCTGCTCTCGGCAGGCGGTTACCTGCCGGTGGTCTACGACAATTTGAGCCGCGGCAACGAGGAATCCGTCTGCTGGGGTCCGCTGATCGTCGGCGATATCCGCGATCGTCGGGCGCTCGAACGGGTGATCACCACCCGTCGGCCACAGGCGATCATCCACTTCGCAGCACTCGCCTATGTTGGCGAGTCGGTCGGTGAGCCGGCCGACTATTATTCGACCAACGTGGCGGGAACGATCGCGGTGCTCGATGTGGCGCGGGCGCATGGCATCGACAACATCATCTTTTCCTCGAGCTGCGCGACCTACGGCGTGCCCGAAACCCTGCCGGTGCGCGAGACCTCGCCGCAGAACCCGATCAGCCCCTATGGACGCACCAAGCTGATGGGCGAGCAGATCATCAAGGACTATGCCTCGGCCTACGGCATGAAATACGCGATCCTGCGCTACTTCAACGCCTGCGGCGCCGATCCCGAGGGAGAGCTTGGCGAATGGCATACGCCTGAAACGCACCTGATACCCAGAGTGCTGATGGCAGCGTCCGGCATGATCGACGCGATCGAGGTTTTCGGCACCGACTACGACACGGTCGACGGCACCTGCGTGCGCGACTACATCCATGTCAGCGACCTTGCCCGCGCGCACCTCAAGGCCCTGATGCATCTGGAAGCCGGCGGCGAAAGCCTGTCGGTCAATCTCGGTACCGGCCGAGGCGTATCCATCAACGAGATCCTGGACGCGGTCGGCCGCATGACGGCGCGCCCGGTTCCGGTCGTCCATCGGGCTCGGCGTCCCGGCGACCCGGCCGAACTCTATGCCGATCCGAGCTTGGCGCGCGAGCAGTTGGGCTTCGTGGCGGAGCTGTCCGACATCGACACCATTGTCAGGACGGCCGCGCCCTTCTTCGGACTCGGGCCGGCAATGCCGGCGCCAGCAATCTCTGTCCCGACTGCCACGGCCGCGTCGCGCGCCAGACGCGCGCCGCACGACACGAACACCGGCAAACAACGCCAGCCCGCAAGGCTAGCAGTCGTCCCTGTGAGTAATGCGTCGGGGCGCGGGCTCGCTGAGTTGGGTTGAGGGCTTTCTCAGCGGGCCTCTTCTTGTCTGATCCGCCGCCGGCGGCCAGACCTGATTACCGGAGCGGTTCGGCTTTTGAATTGCCGACCCGCCCCAATATTTGGTCTAAGCAGTTCCAGGCAACCACCACGCACCTTCCTGGAGTTGCTCACGGGCGGTTCGGCGTTTCGACGAAACGCTGAACCGCCCTATTTCTTTTGTTTTGACGCAATCCCTGACGGGTGCAGCGGTCTGGGCGACATGCATGAAGACAAAGGTCCGCCGACTGAATCCGTTTCAGCGTATGGCGCTCAGCCCTTCGACTCCACCAGCTTGCGCGCCGTATCGAATTCGATGCTCTTGGCATCGCCTTCCTGGAATTTCTGGTGTTCGTCAGCGGGGTGGTCGGACGCGTGCTTGAAGCTGTACCACCCGCCATCCGGATCCTTGCGCTGCTCGACATTGCCGTCCTGGATACGATGGCTGAAGCAGGTGCGGACCGGCGTCGCGGCATAGGTCTTGGAGCGCCAGACAAGCTCCATGCACATCTTGCCGTCATTGGTCAGCAGCCATCTGCCTTCGGCGATGGAAGTGGAACCTTGCTCGGCCGTCCAGGCGCGCAGGCGCCTGTCCTGCGCAAAATAGGCGGCTCCATCCTGCCAGTTCCACGTACGGTCCGCATAGAACAGCTGCATCTCGAACGCCGTTGGAACGGCCTGGGTGGGGGCGCGATCCTTCGCGGCGGCCGTATTCGCGGCAGCGGCAAACCCGCCACAGGCGATGAGAGCCATCAGCAAGGCGCGCCTCGCAAGTGGGCTCCGCAGCACCCAATTTTCCGGCTGATATGGCAACAAGCTTTGAGCCGTCGATATGGTGGGTCGCATGTTGGTTTCGCCTCCCCGATACGGCGCCAACACAAACCCAAGCCTTCCCCAAGGCATCGCAGTTGCCGCCCCCGCCCGCTATTAATCGACACGCGCGGAGCGGTGTCAACCGGTTGTAGAGTGAGGTCGAACACATCTTCTCGACGCGCCGGAACCAAGCTTGTGGATTCGAACAGACTGCTGGTCTATAGGAGCAGCCGCATTGAAGGAGCCGCGGCCTTAGGGCTCAAGGGCTGCCAATCGGCGACGGACCCGATCCCGGCCGATCCCCGGGAACACGCGGACCTCACCCGATGCAGCCCACCGGAGCGCGGCGGCGGAAGCCTGCGGAGAATTGGTTGAAACGAGCAGTCTCGATAGTCGTTACCCTGGCGCTGCTGGCCTGGCTTGCCAGCGACGCGCGCTGGAAGATGGTGGGCGACGCATTCGACCGTGTCACGCCTGCCGCCTTCGTGGCCGTGGCCGTTGCCTTGTTCGTCACCTACGTGCTGCGCGCGCTGCGCGTCTGCGACGAATTCCGCGGCGAGGTGAACGGTCGTTTCGGCGCCTGCCTGCGCGTCATCCTGATCCATAACGCGATGATCAATGTCGTGCCTTTCCGTGGCGGCGAGACAGCCTTTCCGCTGCTTTTGCGCCAGGTTTTCGGCATCCCGATCATGCGCGCCAGCGCATCGCTTCTGTGGTTCCGGCTGCAGGACGCCTTCGTCGTCGCCATCCTCGCCTGCCTGGTGTGGCCAGGGCTGCATCCAGCGCTGCGGGCCGCGGGGATCGCGGCGCTGACAATTGCCGCCTGGTATCTGCCCCGCTGGGCGCGCGCGCCGCACGACTGGGCGGGGCGCGGCCGGCTGGTGGCCAAGCTCGGCCTCCTTCGCGACATCTTCACCGAGGCTACGGGACGCTCCCGCTACGGCTGGTGGTGGACGGTCGCCAACTGGGCGCTGAAGCTTTCGGTGCAGGCATGGCTGCTGGCGCTGATGCTGGGGACATCCTTCACCACCGCCTTTCCGGGCGTGGTCGGCGCCGAGGGCGCGGCTATCTTGCCGGTGCAGGGCGTTGCCGGCTTCGGCACCTATGAGGCGGGCGCGGCGGCGGCGCTGCTCACCTCCGGCATCGCCGTGAAAAGCGGTCTGCAGGCGGCGCTCGCGCTGCATCTGTTCATCTTCGGCTCGGCCATCGCCACCGGCGCGATCGCCTGGCTGTTCCCCTCGAAATCGACGCTGCCGGAAAGTCCGGCGGCGGAAACAGCAAGGAAGTCCTCGCTATGAACCTGCTGCCCATCCCTGCATCGGGGTTGCCCGACGGCGCGGTCATGCCCGAGCATAGGCTTTCGATCGTCATTCCGATGTACAACGAGGCCGACAATGTCGAGCCTCTGCTCGCCCGCATCCACCAGGCGATGGAAGGCTACAGCCAACCCTGGGAAGTGGTGCTCGTCGACGATGGCAGCACGGACGCGACGCCGGCTGAGATCCGGCGGCTCGCCGCCGAGTACGGGCAGCATGTGCACGCGGTCGAGCTGGTCCGCAACTACAAGCAGACTGCCGCCATGCAGGCGGGACTCGACGCCGCGCGCGGCGACGTCATCGCCACCCTCGACGGCGACCTGCAGAACGACCCGTTCGACATACCGCGCATGGTCTACCGCCTGCTGACCGAAGACCTCGACCTCGTCGCCGGCTGGCGCAAGGACCGCCAGGAGGGCTTTCTGATGCGCCGCCTGCCCTCGCGCATCGCCAACAGGCTGATCGCGCGCGTCACAGGCGTGCGACTGAAGGATTACGGCTGCAGCCTGAAGATCTTCCGCGGCAGCGTCATCCGCAGTGTCAGGCTCTATGGCGAGATGCACCGCTTCATCCCTGCCTGGCTGGCGACGGTGACGACGCCGCGGCGCATCGCGCAGGAAGTGGTGACCCACCACCCGCGCATCCACGGCCAGTCCAAATATGGCATCTCGCGCACCTTCAGGGTCGTGCTCGACCTTGTGTTCATGTATTTCTTCATGCGCTACCGCACCCGGCCCGGACATTTCTTCGGCGGCATTGGCATCGTGCTCGGCGCGCTGGGCTCGCTGGTGCTTGCCTATCTCTTGTGCCTGAAACTGTTCCTCGGCCAGGACATCGGCACGCGCCCGATGCTGTTCACCGGCTTCTTCCTGCTTATCGCCGGGGTGCAGATGGTGACGTCCGGCGTGCTGGCGGAAATGCTGGCGCGCGTCTATCACGAGGCGAACGGGGCGTCGGCCTATGTTGCGCGGCCGCGGCCGGATCAAGCGGAAGGCGACGGCTGGCATCGCCCGGCGCCATGATTTGACCGGACTCTCATGGAAGTTGCGATCGCGATGATCTCGCCATCTCGGCCGTTTCATCGAGACGCTGGAAAGCCCGCTCGGCGTCAAGGCGACACGCGAGAACCTGCCCCTGCAGCCCGGCGAGGTCGAGAAGACTCTTGCCGACACCAGCGCGCTGGAAAGGGATTTCGGCTTCAAGCCGAAGGTCGGGATCGAGGATGGCCTGAGGAAAGTTCGTCGACTGGTACCGCGGGGAATGGCGGCCGGAGGGCAAGAGGTAAGGCGCAAGGCCTGCGCCAGCCTCTCGCCCTCGGCTCGCGCCCCCCGGCGAAAGATCAGTGTCGCGAGCAGCGGCCTGAATGCCGGCCCGCTTGTCTCGCTGCTTCAGAATATTAGACGGCGCTGATTAAAATTCAGGCAAACGGCGTGGTGAGCACCGTCTTTAGCCGCTGCGCCGGATATTATTAGAATTCGAAAGAATGCGAGTACGTCGAGGGGCGAACGGTCAGACGCATCCTACACGCATCCGTCGACAAAGGGGCCGTTCACCCACAGCGAACCGTTGTTGTACATGCTGGTGCCGCTGCCGTCGGTGTAGCCGGTGGCCTTGTTGTCGATATGCAGCCGGCTGTTCGGCACCAGCTGGCCGTTCACCTTGATGCTCTTGATGAATAGGTTGCGATCGCCTGGCTTGCCCCCGCCTGCCCACAGATCGTTGACGAAACGAAGCTCGATCAAATGCGGGCTCGGCACGGCGCTGAGGTCGACACGGAACGGCTTGGCATCGGCTGATGCCGCCTGCAGCTCCACCCCGATCTCGTTGGGCGTGATGGCCTTGCTTTGCACGCCCGAGACGTCGATCTCGGCGACGGGCTTGCTGTCCACCAGAACGTCCAGGCGGGGCGGCCCCTGGAACTCGGTGCCAACGGCATCGATCTCCAGACTGGTGACGGTGCAGCGCGCGCTGTTCTTCGCCTCGGCGGCGACCAGATCGGCGATGCGCCGCCGCTGCGATTGCACCCATCCGGCGATCGGCTGCAGCAGCGCGTTTCGGTCGCTGGCGTCGTTGAAGAGGTTTGTCCTCTCGTCGGGATCGGCCTTGAGGTCGTACTCCTCCACCTTGCCCGTGGTGGCGTTGAAGATGACCTTGCGATCGTCCTCCCGGTAGCCGAACAGGAAGCCGCTCCAGGGATTGAAGAAGAAGGTCTTGTTCGGCCGCTGCTCGCTGAACAGGCTGCGCCCCTGCCACTGCTTCGGCAATGGAAGCCCGAGTATGTCGAGGATGGTCGGGGCGATGTCGACGATTCCGCCTACGGAGTGCACGACCTGGTCGTGGAACAGATGCTTGTTGATCATGATGAGGGGGATGTGGATGTTTTCCTCATAGATCGCGCTGGCATGGACATAGTCTCCATGCTCTCCGAACGCCTCGCCGTGATCGCCAAGGATCACAACCAACGTCGAATCGAGCTTGCCGGACTGCTTTAGCGACTCAAGTATCTCGCCAAGCGCGGTGTCGCCGACCTTCAAGGCGTTGAGATAGGAGTTGAACTTCTCGTCGTCCGAATAGTGGACCAGCCCCTTGTCGTGAGAAGAAGGCGCCATCTTGGAAAACATCGGACTGTCGGTGATGTAGGGGTAGTGGGTCATCGCCGTGAACATGATGGCAAAGAAGGGATTCCCCGGATCCTTGTTCATCCAGTCGATGATCGACTGTGCCGTGCAGAGATCGCTGTTGTAGTCCATGTTCTTCCACTGCTCGGAACTGAGCTGGAAGGTGGGAGTGGCGCATTTTTGCCCGCGATAATCCTGGATCGTGCCCAGGCCCTTGTTGAGCAGAAACTCGTCGACACGCTGGAAGCGGGAATCCGCGCTCCAGAAATACCCGGTGCGGAAGCTGTGCGCCGAAAGCGTATTGGAGATCGAATCCAGCGGCAGGTAAGGATATCTGCTGGTCATGCCGTAGTATGAAATGTCGTTGTACATCGACGTGAACAGCGAAAATATCGAGTAGTGCGTGGAAGGGGCATGCGCGTAGATGTTGTCGAAGCGTATCGAATCCGCGGCATAGCTCTTGATGCTCGGCGTGACCGGGTACTTGCCGCCAAACGTCTCGATGTATTTTGACGGCACCGACTCCATCATGAAGATCAGCACGTTCTTGATGGGATTCGGCGTTGGCGCCTTGAAGCTGGAGGTTTCCGGCGGACGTTCGCCGACGCTGGCGACATCTGGATCCTTGTCGTTGGCGCTCATGGTCAGCACCACCGGCGTCGGACTGAGCAGGGCCGATTCGACGAAATGCACGATCGGATTGTCGATCTTCGCCGCCGGCAGCGCTTCCGCATGCACGTGATAGCCCGTGCCGGCCAAGGCGCCCGCGACACCCAGCACGAGTGTGCCCAGAAGGATCCTGTGACCGATGACACCCAGCCGCAGCCACAATCTGGCCGCCGCATAGCCGAGACCGAGCACCAGCGCGATGGACACCGACAGGATAGAGACTTCCGTGATGTTCAGCGCGTCGCCCATGGCGTTCCTGGCGTCCGCATTCTGGAGGAAGTCGCCATAGACCAGCCACTGGAAGGTAAAGGGCTCGCCCAGCATCTTGACCAGATTTATGTTGGCAAACCCCCAGCTCAGCGACACCAGGACGGCAAGGTAGAACAAGAAGAAGACGATGGCGGACCCAAGACGGCTGGCCTTGAGCAGAACGAGCAAGATCAAGGCTGCCGCGGTCAGCGATGCTATGACGACGAGGTCGTAGTAGCTCGATGCCAATCCCTTGGGGAGGGATGCCACAAGGCCCCCTAACGTGGTTTGCGGATCGACGATGACGCTTCGGTAGACGCCAAGCAGCAGCCACGACAGCAGACCAGTGCAAATGATCTGCAGGCTCATGCGCCGGAAACGCGCGTCCTGCGCCGAAACCGGGCTCGCCTTCGATGCTCTCCGGACGCTCACGGCTCTGCCCTGCCCGCCATGCCGGTACGGCTCGCCGAGCCCGTGCCGCCAATAATGTCGGCAATCGCAGCAACACTCATAGGAACACCCGCCGCCAGTTTGCGCTTCGGCCCGGCCACGGCCAAAAGCCTTCAAACCCCCATGACAAAATCGGCCTGCGCTAAAAAAGAGTCAACAAAATCAAATGTGAGTTAACCAAGCTTGTTGAGGATTGGTTAACCGAACGCTTGAACGACACCGCTTTTGGCGCTGCGCTTGCCGGTTTGGACATCAGCTAAGCGTTGGAAGCCGGCGAATTTTTCGACGCAGGCGGCGGCTGCGCCGCGACCGCCCTCGCCGGCCAAGCGCCGACGTCACCCGAGCGCGTAGAAAGCTTCCGTGGAAATGGCCCTGAAATAGGCGGTGAATTCCCAGTAATTCTCGATGCGCTCGACGAAGGGACGCAACGGCGGCTTCAGGATCTCGGTCTCGAAACGGTCGAGGCGTTGGGAGCCACCTAGATAGGCGATGATAGCGTTTCCGACCAGCGGATCCGCGATGTCGCCATAGTGGATCGGGAAATATGGCTGCGCGGTCTCGAACAGTACGGATTTGATCTTGGCCCGAAACAGGTTCAGTTCGTTGAGGTAAGAATTGAACCGACCGATGTCGAAATGCACTTTTTTCCGGTGGTTGCCGGAGGGCAACGGCTCAGAAGCATGAACAGTCCAGATGCCTGATGCCTCCGCCTCGAGCAGTGAAACGAAGGACGCTACCGGGTTCCTGACGAGCCAGAGCTTCTTGACGCTCTCGTCTTCCAGCACCGGAAGAACGGCCGGCCGCGTCTGTTCGGGGAATATGTGGAAGCCGACAAAGCGTGCCGCCGGGTCGTCGAAGATCCGCGCGATGAATTGCTCGGGGTCGGCGTCCCGCGCCTCGACGCCCTCACGCGGCAGGTTCATCTTGTCGTGGTAGTTGTGGCGCAGGCCGACAAAGGCCGGATTGAAGACCTCGCCATGCATCACCATCCCGTCATACTGGTTGAGATGACGGTTGAGCGCCTGGGATCCGGTCCTCGGCGAGGCGATAAGCACGAACTTTTGGCAAGATTGCATTCGCACGAGGCTCATGAGGACGAAGACGGCTGCGAAAATACACCAACGACCCCTTGGATCAATTGCGAGCCGCCGCGGCGTGAATCGGCGATGGCGGGCGCTGCTCAGCGCCCGCCATCGCGATGCTTTTCAACACTGGTTCGCGGGATCAGCCTCCGCGCAGCCGGGTCGGACCGAGGCTGGCGATGGTCGTGCTCCGCTGCTCGGAAGGACATGTCGGCAGGAAGCGGCTAGCATCGGCGTAGGTCATCGTGGCGATGGAACCCTTCAGCCCGCCGCGCTTGGCGATCCAGCCGCGAACCCAGCCGGGATAGTTCTTCATCATGAAATTGGCGGCCACCTGGTTGCCCCGTGCGCCGGCGCCATACGGCAGGTGAAAGCCGAACGACGCGCGCTGCGTGATGCAGACCTTGCTCCTGGGCATCGACAGATACAGCGTGCAGGCCGAGTCGCACGCGCCGCTGAAGCGCACGAAGGTGCCGCTGCGGCGCATCTTCAGCGCACGGATGGCATAGTCGATCACGTAGCCGCCGCGATCGCCGCTGATCGTCTTGACGTTGGCACTGCCAAGGTTGATGCGCGGCCGCATCAGTTCGCCTGCGGAACTCGCCGAGACCATGGCGCCCATTACGGCGAGCGCACCGAGAAACTTCATTGTCGTTTTCATTTGCGCCTCCTGCTATGCCGTCAATGACTAGCCGGGAGCCGTAAACTTTGCTTATGCCGTGTCGCTAAACTTGTAACAGTCGATTGATTGTACAGCCATTTTAGGACCCGCTTGAGGAGTTGGTTTACCGACAGCGCAGAAGCATGATCACCAAAAAGTAAACCTGGCGCGGGCATCATGACCGGAGGATTGCGCCGCGGAGGCGCTGGCGGTGGAACTGAACAGGGAATTTCGATGGCCGTTGGTGGCAAGCAGCTGAGGCCGTTGCAGCCGGAACGCGGGCGGCGCAGCATCTGTGTCGTGACGAGCGTGATCGGCCATCGCGGCGAGGACGACGCGGCCATGGCCGCGCTGGCTAGGCTGTTCGCCGAAGACGGCGACGACGTCACCCTGCTTTGGGTACCGGGCCAGGAGGCGCCATCTTCCCAAGCGGTGGCGGCGCACCGCGACGCGCTGGAGGCGACATCGGTCCGGCTGGACGTCCTCGCCAGGTCGGATCAGCTGCTTCCCTCGCTGGCGACGCCGGAGAGCCGCTCGGCCGCCTTGCTGCACTATCTCGAGCGGTCCGGCCACGACCTGGTCTACGCGCCGCTCGAGGGCGGACTGCCCTATTTCACCTTGCTCGCGGCCGAGACGGCGGCGTTCGCCGTGCCGCCCATCGTCATCGTCGCCCATGCTCCCGCGGAATGGGAGCTTGAAGCCGACAAGGCATTCATGGGCAGCACCGCGGCGATTGCCGTCGCCTTCATGGAGAAATACTGCGCCGAGATGGCCGACAGCACCGTCTGCGCGTCGGCCGCCTTGCGCAAGTGGATGGTGTCGAAGGGCTGGAAGGCCAGGAAGGCTTCGGTGATCCCGCTGTTGCGGGACGCTGCCGACCAGGCCGGCCCACTGCTGTCGACCGGCAAGGGAAGCGCTGGCGAGCTCGTCGTGCTGGCCGGGTGGCGGAATCGCGATGGCCTGACGCTGCTGTGCGATGCGCTGGACGTCCTTGCGCCGACGGCGCCCAAGGACTTGACGATCACCGCCTTCGGCCCGTTCGGCAAGATCATGGGCGAGCATAGCGGCGGACTGCTTGTGCGGCGCGCCGAGCAATGGCCGTTCAGGCTCAACCTTGTGCCGAATGCGGACCTGAACACAGGGCTCGACCGCGCCGCCAGGACCGGGGCGCTTGCGGTCGTTCCCGCGCGGGCCGCATCGACCGGCGCGGCCGTCGCCGCCTGTATCGAGGCGGGGTTGCCGGTCGTTGCGACCAATGTCGGCGCGAACGCCGAGGCCTGGGTGGTGGAGGCCGGCCAGCCCGGGCTGGTCGACCCCGATCCCGCCGCGCTGGCGCAGGCGATCACGGCGGCGCTCGGCAGCCCGCCGCGTCCGCGGCGGATCGACCGCCTGCGCCAAAATCGCCAGGCCTGGCTGGATACGCGCGATCCGTCGCGCAAGCGGGCCCGCAAGGGCGCCGGACCATCGCCGCTGGTTTCGATCGTCATGGCCCACCGCAACCGGCCGTCCTATGTCAAACAGGCGATCGCCGCGGTAGAGGCGCAGACCTATGCGAATCTGGAGCTGGTGCTGGTCGATGACGGCAGCGACCAGGACGAAGCCAGGCGACTGCTGGACGCGCTGGAGCCGGGCTTCCGCCAACGCGGGTGGAAGATCCTGCGTCGGCCGCACCGACATCTCGGCGCGGCGCGAAACGCCGGCGTCCGCGCCGCGCGAGGCGAGTTGCTCCTGTTCGTCGACGACGACAACGCGCTGTTCCCGGAAGCGGTGGAGCATTTCGTGCGCGCCATGTCGGCATCTGCCGCGGACATCTGCACCGCGTTCCAGCTGATCTTCTACGAGGACAGCGTGCCCGAGGACCGGGGCGATGGGCTGATCCAATATCTGCCGCTCGGCGGTCCCGACGCGCTCGGCCTGATCCACAACGTCTATGGCGACGCCAATGCGATGGTGCGCCGGTCGGTCTTCGAGCGCATCGGATACCTGGTCGAAGAGCCGGGCTACGCCATGCACGACTGGGAATTCTTCGCACGAGCCTCGCTTGCCGGGCTGAAGATCAGGCCGATCCCGAAGCCGCTCTACTGGTACCGCTCGAAACCGGACGGCATGTTCCGGACGTCGAACTGGTACGACAATCGCCGCCCCGTCCTGAAGACATTTGGCTCGCGCCAGTTCGATGGCGCCGCGCTGCTCCATCAGTTGGCCATCGCCCAGAACACGGCACGGTCCGAAATCGAGAGCGCGCGCGAGAACCTGCGGTACAGGCCCGCCTATCGAGACCATCTGGAGCTCTGCGCCCTCGAGCCGAACAGCGATGCGGCCCTGCAGAAACTGGCGGGCATCGCCAACCGGGTGGGTCGCAGCGAAACCGCGGCCGGCCTGCTTGGACGGCCCGCCGCCACTCGCCTCGACGCCGCTGAGCGTACCGGCGACGGCGGCGGTCCAACCGCCCTCGCTCACGAAGTGCTGAAGACCGCCCGGCTGCTGACGCCGCGCGTGTCGGCCTTGCCGCTGCTGCTTGTCGCGCCGGATGGCGGCGGGGTGTTTCTGCGCCCCCACACGGACGGCGCGGTCGCCGCGTCGCTTGACCATCAGTTTCCGGCTTTCTTCCGGAGCATCGAGGCAACGGTCGAAATCGCGCATGCCGACGCGCCGGCACTGGACTTCGCGCTTGCGCTTGCCCGCCCCGATCAGACCATAGACTGGCATGGGGACATCGCCGGGCAGACCCTCGCCTTCTCAGGTTGGACGACCGTCGCGGACAAATTCATGCGCCGTAGCCTGGTGGCGACCCTTCGTGTACGGCGCAAAATGCCGCTCTCGATCATGCTTGCGGTCCGATTCGCCGGAAGCCCCAACGGCTCCCCGACCAACGCTTTCTTTCGGACGCTGACACTGATCGGCGACTAGACCGCGTCGCGCGGAAACGGATTCCGTCGACGCGCTTCAAGCCTTTGTTTTCATGTATGTCGTTTTCCCAAAAACCGCTGCACGCTTTTGCGCGACATGCGGTGCGTCCGCCGCGGATCCGGCCGTTAACCTTGCGCCAGGATGGGGCCCGGCACACGGCTGATATGGTTGACAAATTGCTAACAAAACAATAATTTCAACGTGGTGCGTGGTGTAAGGGGCTAGTTATGCGTAAGATCCAATCGCTACTATTGGGTGGGCTTAGTATTCTTGGCGTGAGCGTCGCTTTCACTGGCGGGGCGCAGGCGCAATTCGAAGTCGGGGTCAAGGAGGCCGAGCTCGCTTGTGAGCAGGCCCTGAAGATCGGCACGATCGAGGCGCTCGAGGACTATCTGCATCGTTATCCGAATGCTCCGACGGCCTGCAAGGCGCTTGCGCTGAACACGCTGGCTCAGTTCGGTCCGAATGGCCACGACGGAGACCATGGAGACGGTGGCGGCGGCTACGGCGGATAACATCTGCCGCAACTTTCCGTTCAATCGACTGCCACGTTCAAGTGGCCGCGCCTTGGCGCGGCCTCGATGCGTTGGATACGGATGCGGCATATCGATCCGAGGTTCTCATCCAGCCGAGCTCCACAAGTTGCGCGGCGTCACGGTAGCGAACGGAGCGCGGGTCCCGGAGCGACAGTTTCGGATCGCGCTCCAATGCCTCCATGTAGGCGGCGCGCTCCTCCAGCGTCTTTTCTTTGAGCTGCGTGTTCTCGCTCAGCGACGACGCTGATTTCTGGCGGAAACCCCAGACGAATTTGAAATGCAGCAGCGCGACGCGGAGCTCGCTGAACTGGACTTTGCTGATCGTGTGTTGCGCCACATGATAGCGCCTGCCCCGCTCCCATCGCACGATCGGCACCTTGGTCAGACATGGTGGGAAGGTCTGCTTGAACCGGCCGTGCCAGAAGACGCGCTCCCTGACGCCACCGAACATCTGCTGCGGAGGGTACTTGCCGTCACGCGCCCGCAGCCAACCCGGTTCCGGATCGAAATACGGTGAGGCCTCGATAAGCGGGATCGTGCCGTCATAGTTGCCCTCCGCCAGCGGGCCGTCTGCGTACATGTCGATCATGGAGCCGATGACCGCGTCGGCGCCGGTCGAGTCGAGATAGTCGCAAAGCCAATGCAGGCCAACCCGCTCGAAATCCGGGTAGACCAGCAATTCGTCGGCGTCGATCGAGAGGCACCAGTGGCCAGTGCCAAAGACGTTCATCAGCGTGTTGATCCAACGCGGCGGATCGATGTTCTCGGCGAAGTGCGATCCTTCCGTATGGAAGCAATGGCTGTCCGGCTGTTCCAGGATCAGTTCGAGCGTCCCGTCCGTGGAGCCATTGTCGAGGAAGAAGAAACGATCGACGCCGAGACCGCGATAGTGATCGAGAAGCTTGGGCAGCAGCGTCGCTTCATTGCGCAGTCCGACAAAGCACAGGATCTCGCCCTTGCTTACGTCGATCGGCCTATCATCGAGCCGTTCGAGGTGTTTCGGAGATCGATGGTCAAGCATCCGAGCGTCATGATCCGGGTTACGCGAAACGGGGTGAGGTATTGCGGCTCCGCGAACCGATTATCCCCGCGAGACAATTATCAAAGTGTTATCCTACTGTTGGCAAGACTGTCCGCTGCGGCTGATGATCAAGGGGGACTGATTGAGCATTGGTTCTAAGGTAGGCGCGACGCCCAACGGCAAGCGACAGGTAAGCCAGAAGCCCCGCAATGTATGCGTCGTATCAGAGGTCGAGTTCGGTTCGATTGTGACCGCCGATCCGGGATCGGCGACCTACGCGCTGGCGCAACACCTTGCGGTAACCGGCGATACGGTCACGCTGCTCTGGGTGCAGAACCCGATCGGCAGCCAGCCCGACGAGCAGGAGATCGCCAGGCTCGGAAAATGGTGCTTCGACAATTTCCTGGTGCGGCTTGAATTGCTGCCGCAGTCGCCCGAGCTGCTGCGCGGCCTGGATTCGAGCGACAAGCACTCGGTGGCCGTCTACCACTATCTCAAGCAGAACGCATTCGACGTCGTCTACTTCGCGCTCGAGGGCGGCCTGGCGCATTTCCCGACCGTTGCCAAGCGCACCGGGGTCTTTCCCGATCCTCCCGCGATCGTCGTGCTCGCCCACGAACCGCTGATGTGGAAGCTGCAGGCCAATGGCCAGGCGGTCGAGCGCAAGGAGCAGATGACCATCGCGCATATGGAAAGGACATCGGCGGAGACCTGCGACCATCTCGTGGTCACCGGCCAGTCGCTGCTCGACTGGATGACCAAGGCAGGCTGGAACCTGCCCGCCAGCCGCCACGTCGCCGCCCCGCTCGTGCCTGAGGAATGGCGTTCGAACTTCCACTCCGACCACTATTGGCGGCGGCAGCGGCTCACCACCGAAATCATTCATTTCTCAGGCACCGAGTCGCGCGGCGGGCTGACATTGTTTTGCGATGCGCTCGATCATCTGGCCGACAGCGGCGTCACCGACCTGGCGGTGACGGTCGTCGGCGCATTCGGCCATGTGCTCGGCGAGCATTCGGGTGGCATGATCGTCCGGCGCGCGCGGCAATGGCCGTTCAAACTGAAGCTGCTGCCTATTCGTGACGAACCCGATATCTTCCGATATCTGCGGCAGAGCCACGCGCTGGTGGCGATTACGCACGCGGCCGCGCAGCTTCCGATGGACGCTGTCGCATGCCTCGACGAGGAGATCCCTTTCGTCGCCACGGACGTCGGCAGCATACGTGACATGCTGCACCCGAAGTCGGCCGACGCCGTCATGATGGAGGCGTCCGCGTCCGCCATCGCGGCCAGGATCGCGGTGGTGCTGCAAAGCGGCACGATCAGCCCGGCCAAGCCGCTGCACGGGCGTGCGGCGCGCGAGAAGGCCTGGAGCCGGCTGCACGCGAAATTCCGCCGCGAGCCGCGCAAGGCCGCGGCGCGGCGAAGCCGGCCGCCACTGGTGTCGATCATCACCGCCCACTACAACCGGGCGCGGCTGCTGCCGCAGGCGATTGCCTCGGTTCGGCGCCAGGACTATCCCAACATCGAATTGATCGTCGTCGATGACGGCAGCACCGATCCTGACGCGATCGAACTTTTGGCCGAGCTCGAACCGGAGTTCGAGCAGCGCGGCTGGCGGATCATCCGACAGAAGAATGGCTTCCTCGGCAAGGCGCGCAACACCGGCATCCGCGCCGCCAAGGGCTCGCTGATCCTGTTCCTGGACGACGACAACGCACTCTTCCCGAACGCGGTCAGTACATTCGTCTCGGGCATGCAGAATTCCGGCGCCGACATCTGCACGACCTTCGCCAAATGGCTGAACGAGCCCTTCGTGCCACCGGATACGAAGAGCGGCTACATGCTCTACTTTCCGGTCGGAGGTCCGCCTGACATCGCCCTGATCACCAATCCCTATGGCGATGCCAATGCGATGTTCCGGCGCGAGGTGTTCGACAAGGTCGGCTACCTTAACGAAGAGCGCGGCTTTTCCGCGAGCGATTGGGAGTTCTTCCTGCGCGCCGATCTGGCGGGTCTCGAGATCGTCACCGTGCCGGAGCCGCTCTATTGGTACCGGTCGGCGCCGACGGGCATGAACCGGAATGCCGAATGGCTGAGGAATCGCCGGCCGATCATCGAGGTCTTCCGCAAGCACAAATTCGCGCACACGGACATGTTCGTGCAGCTCGGCATAAGCTCGAATACCGCCAATCATGAAAAGGACCTCAACCTCTGGAACCTTGAGCTGCGCGTCAAGGACGAGCGCTATCTCCGGCTGAGCTCGGGGCCCGCCAACGCGGCCGATGCAATGCAGCTGCTGGCCGAGATCGCGGCTCGCGAGGGCAGACCGGACACCGCGATCTCGCTGCTCGCCCATGCCGGCCGGTCCGACTTCACGCTCGGCGTCGTCGACATGCTCAGCGCCGCGGCCGACGAGACCGTGCCGGAGCTGCATTCCTCGCTTTACCGCGAGCAGTACCTCTCCGCCGAGCCGCTGCGCCTTGCTCATGTCGCTTCGCATCCCGATGCCGGCACGGATTTGCTGAGCTATGTCGAACGATCGCCGGACCAGCTGTTTCTCGAAGCAAGGGGCGGCAACGTGACGATGGCCCTGCTGAAGGGCGTCTGTCCGCCGGGCGTCATCGGCGCAAGCTGCTGGATCTACCTCGACGAGGATCTCACCGGGACGGCGCAATTCCAGCTCGCGATCGTCGATGCGGAAAACCAGACTTTCGGCGAGCTTGCCAGAATGCTCGACCAGGATGGCGGGAGCGGCTGGGCCGATGTCAGCCGGCCGCACGAGCCGCGCGAAATAAGAACGGCCATCAGTTCGCCGGCATCGGGCCGGCGCGATCTTCTGCTCGCAGTCAGATGCGGCGGCGGACGCCCGCAGGCGCGTGTGCTGGGCGGCTTTTCGAGTATCCAGATCCGCCATGTCGTTTCGGACGGGGCGAGACACCCGCGTCTCAACGCGCCGCAGGAGCGCCGGCGCATGCGCCGGATTACCAATGACGAAATCAAGCAAGCCTCGCTCGTAACCAACCATCCCTCCGACCTGCCGACGCTGCTCGTCGCCGGCGACGATGGCGGCCTGTTCCTGCGGCCGAACACGCATGGCCCGGTTGTCGCGGCCCTCAAGTCGGCTTTCCCGGCTTTTGCCAGAAGCGTCGTCGCCACGGTGGAGATCGCTCATGAGGAGGCGTCTCCCTTCGAGTTCGCCATCGCGCTGGGCAGGCCGGAGGAAAAACTTTTGTGGAAAGGCGATGCCCCGACCGGTGCCCTCGCCTTCTCCGGATGGACACGGGTTTCGCGGCCTTTCGAGCTGCAGGACTTGAAAGTCTCGATCCGGGAGATAGATCGCAAATGGCTGACGATCTACCTGGCCATCCGCCTGCCGCGAGGCTCCAAGCCGATGCCGTCCAATGCCTTCTGGCGCAAGCTGCTGCTGCTATGGGACTGACGAGCACGCCTGCCGCGGTTGCCACCTTGCCGCAGTAAAGAATGCTGCATTAGACTAGAGCGGTTCATCGTTTTCATGGAAACGATGAACCGCTCTATCTCTTTGTTTTTGCGCAATTCCGGACGGAAAACCGTTTCACACTTTTGCTGGAATTGCTCTAAGCCGCAGCAGGAGGCGCCAAGACAATGAAGAAATCATTCATTCTTGTTCTGGCCTTTATTAGCACTGTTGCAAGTGCGGTGTCTTTCGGCGCGGCGGCCCAGCAACGTGACGTTGGCCCGAACTGCACGCAGTGGAATTCCTATCGCGTCCTCTTCAACAAGGGCGACGGCAAGATATCCAAGGATTCCGCCAACGCGTTGAAGGCCTTCATCAAGGATGCCGGGAAGGATTGCGGCTACAGGCTCTATGCGACGGCAAGCAAGGAAGGCAGCTACAACAAGGCCAACGACATTGCCGGCCGCAGGCTGGACGTAACCAGCGATTTCCTCAAGGCGCAAGGCGTCAAGCCGGAAATGGTGCTGGCGCTCGCGCACTGGGTCGACGATGGCGCCGCCGACACGAACAAGGCGCGCAGCGCGATCCTGTACACCTTACCGAAGCAAGGGATATCATGCCGGCAATACGAGAAGCGCGCCCCTGCGCAGGTCGCCCTCTTCTTCTACAGCCAGTCCTCGGTGATCTCACCGCAGGTCAAGGACGACCTCGACAAGTTCGCCGCCAGCATCAAAGACTCGCGCTGCAATGTCGAACTGACAGCTTTGGCGGCAAAGGAGCTGACCGGCGCCGCCGCCGCAAAGGCGAACAAGGAACTGGCCAGGCAGCGCGTGAAAGCGATGGTGGATATCTTGACCGCGGCCGGGATCGACAGCGACCGGCTCATAGACACGAATGTCGAATACGTAGGCGACAGCAAGCCGAACACCGCCAATAATCGCCTAGCGACCGCGTCGCTGATGTAGCGGCACGCGCAACCTGCCGGCGCGTTCAGCCGCTCGGCGGCGGTCAGCCCGGCAGCAGCTGGATGCCCCGGTTGCGGGCCATCAGCCAGCGCAGACCGCACGCCAGCACGACGTTGAGCAGCGCAAGAGCACCGAGAACGGCGAGCGTGCCCTGCGCTCCTGTCCACTGCATCAGCAGCGCGCCCATCGATGGCGCGGCCGCCTGGGCGATCAGGCTCGGCATGGCAAGGCGGCCCATCAATCTCGCGTAGCCCGACGGCCCGAACAGAGCGAGCGGCAGGGTTCCCCGCGCGATCGATTCGAGGCCGATGCCGGCGCCATAGAAGCCAAGCGCCACAGGCACTGCCGGCATGCCGGCCCATAGGGCCAGGACACCGATGGCGACAAAGCTCGCCGAGGCAAGCTTGGTCCAGATTGGATGATGGTAGCGCGCGATCATCATTTCGACGGCGCGTGCCGTCACCTGCGCGGGACCGACGAGAGCGCCAAGACCGACCGCAGCGGCGAGCGCCAGGCCGCCGGCCTGGAGGATCGACAGCAGATGCACCGAGAGCGTAGAGGAAATCACCGCCGCAAGCGTGATGGTGGTGGCGAGCAGGGCCATGACGGGCAAGGACGGGTTGACTGGCTGCGCCGCGGCGGTGTTGCGGGCGGTTTCGGACACGGCACTGCGTTGCGGCACGGTGCGCGGAAGCAATGTGAGATAAAGCGGCAGCGCGATGAGGAGCTGCACGGCGGCATAGGCGAGGCAGGCGCCGCGCCAGCCGATCGCGCTCAACAGGAAAGCCGAAATCGGCCAGCAGACGGTGCTGGCGAAGCCGCCGAACAGGGTCAGCGTGGTGATGGCCGAACGCGCGCTGCTGCCGTAGAGGCGGCCAAGCGTGGCGAAGGCGGCGTCATAGAGCCCTGCCCCCATGCCGAGCCCGATGACCAGCCAGGCTCCGATATAGACGGCAAGCGAAGGCGCCGCGGCCATGCCGATCTGGCCGGCGCCGATGCAGACGGCGCTGAAGGCGAGCACATTGCGGCCGCCATGGCGCTCGATCGAGGAGCCGACGCGCGGCGATATCAGGCCGGCGACCAGAAGCCCAAGCGACAAGCCGCCAACCACCCATGCCAGCGGCCAGCCGGTATCACGGGCCACCGCCGGCGCGATGACCGCCGGCAGATAGTAGGACGAGCCCCACGCCATGATCTGCGTCAGGCCGAGCACGGTGATGATCGTGCCGCGGCCGCGCATGCCGGCCGTGATGCTCATGCGGCAACGCCGCAGCCACAGCCGCTCTTGCCGGCGGTTTTCGCTTGGGCATCGGCGACGCAGCAGGCATCCGCTTCCTGAGGGGCTGGACCACCACAGCAGCCGGCGGATGCCTTGCCGGTCACGGTGACCGAGCCGGGTACCGTGCACACACCAGTTTCCGGCAGCACGAGTTGCACCGCATCGGCCGACGCGATGTCGCCGGCCAATGCGGCCGCGACGGAGCGCACCTGCTCGTAGCCGGTCAGCAGCAGGAAGGTTGGCGCCCGGCCATAGCTCTTGATGCCGACCGTGTAGAAGCCGGGCTCGGGATGGGCGAGTTCGCGGTGCCCATGCGGCGGCACGTCGCCACAGGAATGTTCGTTGGGATCGATCAGCGACCCCAGCGCCCTGACGCCTTCCAGCCATGGATCGAGGTCGAGCCGCAGTTCCCTGGTCAGGCCGAGATCGGGTCGCTGGCCGGTCGCCGCGATGATGCGGTCGACAGGGCCGATGCGTCGCAAACCGTCGGCCGTCTCGCCCTCGACAACCAGGCGGCCGCCCTCCTCGCGGATCGCCGTGGTGGCAAAACCGGTGACCAGTCGGACGCGGCCGCTCTCGGCAAGGTGTCGCACATCGGATCCAAGTTCACCGCGGGCCGGCAAGGCATCAAGATCGCCGCCGCCATAGATGCGCACGAGGTCGGTGCCGCGCGTCGTCCAGATGAAGGCGGTGCCCGGCTCGTCATCCGCCAGCCTGGCGAGGTCGAGCAAGGCATTGGCGGCCGAATGGCCGGAACCGACAACCAGCGTAGTGCGGCCGGCATAGAGGGCTCGGTCGCGGCCAAGAATATCGGGAATGCCGTAAGCGATGCGACCGGCGAATTCCGCCTCCCCCTCCGCAGCGATGCCGCCGGCCCCTAACGGATTGGGCGTGCGCCAGGTGCCGGAGGCATCGATGACGGCACGGGCGCTGTCGCGCCTGATTCCGCCGGCGGTTTCGACCACGAGCATGAACGGGCGCGCCTCGCGTCCCTTGCCGCGCACCTTGTCCGCGCCCCAGCGGGAGATGCCGGTGACGCGGGCACCGGTCTCGATCACCGGCGACAGTTCCGGCAATCTCGCCAGCGGTTCGAGGTAGAGTGCGACTAGGTCATTGGCTGTGGGAAAGGCTTCCGGATCGGGCATCTTCCAGCCACTCGCCTCCAGCAGTTCCCGCGCCGCCCGATCGACGCAATAGCGCCAGGGCGTGAACACCCGGACATGGCCCCAATCCTTGAGGTTGGAGGCTACCGCGGTGCCGGTTTCGTAGAGTTTCACCGGTACGCCCTGCTCCAGCAAATGGACGGCCGCCGCCAGGCCGACAGGGCCGGCGCCGATGACGGCGACCGGGAGATCGTTCTGCTTGCTCATGGTCTTACCTTCCATCATTCCGGGATTATCGAAATACGGGGCAAAAAATTATGCGGCGGCCTCTCCCGTGGCGGGATTGCAAGCGGCGTCGGCGCAGCATTCGTCGGCGAGGAACCCAATCAGATCGCGCATGATCGGATAGTTGGCGCGACAGATCAGCGTCGTCGCCTGCCGCTCCTGCGAGACGAGGCCGGTCAGGATCAGCCGGTGCAGATGATGCGACAAGGTCGAGGCGGCGATGCCGAGGCTTTCCTGCAGATAGCCGACCGGCCGGCCGGCGTCGCCGGCCCTAACCAGGATGCGATAGAGGTTGAGTCGCGTCGGATTGCCGAGCGCTTCCAACTGCTTTGCCGCTTGTTCGAGTTTCATGGAAATAGGAATAGGCCAAATCGCCCGCGCCGTCAACGAAATTTCGAATATTATGGAAATATAAGGGCAGCCATCCTCTTAGCACCAGCGCGCGACTGGTCTGCAGGTGATATAGCTATCGGCCATGAAGACGGAGACATGGTCGCCGATCCTGCGCATGGGATTCAGCGGCGAGTGAACATGGAAAGCGACGGCACAACCATCGTCCTGGGCATCCCCATTCCGTCCAGCGATCCGGTGTTTCTGGCCGTCGTCGGTGTCCATATTCTGTTCGGGCTTGCCACCGTGACCACCGGCGCTGCCGCGATGCTCGCTCAAAAGGGGCGCGGTCGGCACTCGAACTTCGGAATCATTTACTTTTGGTGCCTGTTCGGCGTGTTTGTCACCATGAGCGCCTTGTCGCTGATGCGCTGGGAGGAAAACCACCACCTGTTCGCGCTAGGAAGCATCTCTTTCGGGCTCGCCTGCTTCGGGCGCACTGCTGCCCGGCGAGGCTGGCGCCAATGGCCCAGGCTGCATCTCACCGGCATGGGAATGTCCTACGTCGTGATGCTTACTGCATTTTACGTCGATAACGGCAAGAACCTGCCCTTGTGGAGGGAGCTCCCGCCTGTTGCATTTTGGGTTCTGCCCAGCGCGATCGGAATGCCGATAATCCTCCATGCCTTGTTGCGGCATCCGGTGGCCCTGGACTTCGATCGCTCGCGAGCGGCAAGCGCCAGATCCGCAAATCCGGACTGAGAGGCGAGCGCCTTTCGGCGAAGTCAGCCAACGCGCTCGCAGTCGGCGTCGATCACCACTTTCCCGAGGCGTCAGTGCTGGTGTCCGACATGGTCGCCGTGGCCATGGTGGTCATGCGGATGCGCGTGATCGTCATCGCCCCGCGCGAAACGTATGTTCGCCGCGGTCAAGGCAGGCATGTGTTCGAACAGCTCATCTTCGAGCGCCGCCGCAATCTTGTTTGCCTCGGAGAGCTGCCAGGTTTCATCGGCGGCGATGGCAATGTCGGCATGCAGTCTGTGGCCGATCCAACGGGCCCTGGCATCGACAATCCTCGTCCCGGGCACGTGCTCCGCCGCGTGGCGGATTTCGGCCATCACGCCGGGTTCGATGCCGTCCAGCATGCGGGTCAGCACCGAGCGCGCCGACTGCCAGACGATGCCGAAAATGGCGATGGTTATGAGCAGACCGATGATCGGGTCGGCGAGAGGAAACCCAAGCCAGACGCCGATGGCGCCAACGACCACGGCAAGACTGGTGAGGCCGTCGGCGCGGGCATGGTAGCCGTCGGCGATCAGTGCCGCGCTGTTGATCTCACGGCCGACGCGGATGCGGAACACCGCGACGGCCTCATTGCCGAGGAAACCGATAAGGCCCGCCGCCGCGAGCCAGCCGATATGCGACACGACTTGCGGGTGGATCAGGCGCTCGATGGCCTGATAGCCGGCGACGACGGCGCTGAACAGGATGATCAGCACGATGACGATCCCGGCGAGATCCTCGACCCGGCCAAGCCCGTAGCTGAAGGTCGTCGACGGCTTGCGCCGCGCAAGCATGAAGGCGACCCACAGGGGAATGGCGGTGGTGGCGTCGCCGATATTGTGGATGGTGTCGGCAAGCAGCGCCACGCTGGCCGACAGGAACACCACGACCATCTGCAAGGCCGCCGTGACAGCCAGGACGATGAAGGACCATTTGATCGCCCAGATGCCGTGATCGGTGGTGGCGATCGTGGCATCGATGACACCGTGGGTATGGCCTTGCGGGCCGTGATGGCCATGGTCGTGGCCATGCCCGGCATGGCCGTGCGGACCGAAGCCGAACCAGTCGAGGATGCGCGCGCCGGGACCGCTCACAGATATTTCGCCAACTGCTTGAGTTCGGCCAGCGCGTCATGCGAGCCGCCCTCGGCGGTGTCGCTCAGGCAATGCTCGATGTGATCGTGAATCAGCTCGCGCTTGGCGCTGCTGATGGCGCTCTCGACGGCATGGAGCTGCTGCGCGAGGTCGACGCAAGCGCGATGCGCTTCGAACATCGACAGTACCGCAGCAAGATGGCCCTGTGCGCGTTTCAGGCGTTTCACGATCGCGGGATGGGAGGTGTGAATGCCTTCTGTCATACGACAGCATGTATCCTCCCCCGGAGGATACAGTCAAGGAGCCTGCCTGTCGCGACTACGGACGGTTTGACGTCGGTTGGAACTGTTCCTCGTCCATGTTCGGCAAGGAACCCTTTTGCACCCCGATCAGCCGACCCGCTTGCCGTGGGCGTCGATCACCACTTCGCCGTCCTCCTTGGTGAAGGGGCCGATATCGGGATTGGGCAGGATGTCGAGCACCGCCTCCGACGGCCGGGCCAGCACGGCACCCTTCGGCGTCACCACGATCGGCCGGTTGATCAGGATCGGATGCGCCAGCATGAAATCGAGGATCTCGTCGTCGCTCCATTTCGGATTGCCGAGATCGAGCTCGGCATAAGGCGTGCCCTTCTCGCGCAGCAACTGGCGCGGCGTCATCTCCATGGCGGCGATCAGCTCGATGAGCTTTTGGCGCGAAGGCGGCGTCTTCAGATATTCGATGACCTCCGGCTCCTCGCCGGACTGGCGGATGATGGCCAGTGTGTTGCGCGAGGTGCCGCAGGCGGGGTTGTGATAGATGGTGATGGTCATTCGGCGGGCCTCGGCTCGGGTTTGGATTGTGGGTCGGCAAGCAGCCAGCCGGCCAGCGCCAGTGCGAGCAGAGCGCCGGCCAGTTCGGCAAGGATGAAGGCCGGGACATCGAGCGGCCGGATGCCGGCAAAGGTGTTGGAGAAGGCGCGCGCGATGGCCACCGCCGGATTGGCAAAAGAGGTCGAGGCGGTGAACCAATAGGCCGCGGTGATGTAGAGCCCGACCAGCCAGGGGATGGCATCGCCGCGAAAACGCAGGCCGGCGAGAATGGTGAAGACCAGGCCGAAGCTCGCGACCAGTTCGGCGATCCACTGCCCCGCCCCACTACGCACCGTCGTCGACAGCTCGATGAGCGGCAGGCCGAACATGGCATGCGCAATGACCGTGCCGGCGATGCCGCCAACGAGCTGAGCCAAGGCATAGCAAAGCGCGGCATGCCAACCGATCTCGTGCCTCAGCCCGAACACCAGCGTCACGGCCGGATTGAAATGGGCGCCGGAGATCGGGCCGAGCGTGGTGATCAGCACCACCAGGATGGCGCCGGTCGGCAGCGTGTTGCCAAGCAGCGAAAGCGCGACGTCGTCGGTCAGCCTGTCGGCCATGATGCCCGAGCCGACGACGGCGGCGACCAGCATCGCGGTGCCGAGCGCCTCGGCGGCGAGACGGCGGGGAAGATCAACGGTCATGATGTTCAACCCGCCCTTGGAAGATCACGGCCGATCTCGTCCAGCCGCTTCTGCAGCGCCAGTTTGTCGACCGAGCTCATCGGCAGGCTGACGAAGATCGAGATGCGGTTGTTGAGCATGCGATAGGCTTCGGCAAAAGCCAGGTGCTTCTCGGCATCGGTGCCGTCGACCGCAGCCGGGTCGGGCACGCCCCAATGCGCCGTCATCGGCTGGCCCGGCCAGGCCGGACAGGACTCGTTGGCGGCATTGTCGCAAACGGTGAAGACGAAATTCATCTCCGGCGCGCCGGCTACCGCAAACTCTTCCCAGGCCTTCGAACGGGCAAAGGCGGTGTCGTGGTTGAGGGTCTTCAAGAGCTGGAGTGTGTAAGGATGGACCTCACCCTTCGGGTGCGAGCCGGCGGAAAAGGCTCTGAACCTGCCGGCGCCGACCCGGTTGAGGATCGCCTCGGCGAGGATCGAGCGCGCCGAATTGCCGGTGCAGAGAAACAGCACATTGTAGATTTGATCGCTCATAGGTCCCTCCCTTCTAACATTTGCAGGCAACGGCCCGGATGGCAGGCTGGCAAAGCTCCGGCGCGCCGTTGCAGCAATCCTCCATCAAATAGGCGAGCAGGTCGCGGAAGCCGGTCATGTCGGCCACGTAGCGGATCACGCGCCCTTCCCGCGCCGCGCGGACCAGCCCGGCATGGTCGAGCACCTTCAAATGCGCCGACATGGTGTTCTGGACGATATCGAGCCGCGCGGCGATCTCACCCGCCGGCAGACCGCCCGCCCCGGTCTTCACCAGCAGGCGGAAAACCTCCAGGCGCGTGTCCTGGCCGAGGGCTGCCAGTGCAAGAAGGGCCGATTCCTTATCCATTTCAGATATCCATAAATCCGGATTTAAGGATGCCTAGCGCCGAGATATGACAGTTGGATGACAGGCAGCAGACTTATCGATGGCGCCAGACCTTGTAGGCTGAAACGACGAGAATGAGAGCCAAGAGCGGCAGCAGAATTTGCTCCGGCACTACGCCCAGCAATCGTCCTCCGATAAATGTCCCGACGATCGAACCAACCGCCATGACAAGCAGGAACGCCTTGTTCCTGCCCAGCACGGAAAAGCTCTGGTCGCGGCTGTAGCGCGTGAAGCCGACGAGCATCGTCGGCAGGCTCACCGCGAGCGACAGGCTGCCGGCGAGTTTGACATCGGCCCCAAACAGCAGGACCAATGTCGGGATCAGAAGCTCGCCGCCGGCCACGCCCAGCAGCGAGGCCACGACGCCAATCACGAAGCCGGCGATGACGCCTGCGGCGATCAACGCTGTCCCCTCGAACAAAGCATGGCCCGTTGCGCCGGGATCATGACCGAATACAAGGACGACCGCGATCAGCAGCAGCAACGCGGCAATGACCTTGTAAAGCGTGCCTGACTTCAGGCGCGTCGCCCACCCGGCGCCGAACCAGGCACCCATGAGACTGCCTGCCAGGAGATTGACGATGGTGGGCCAGTTGGCTGCGACATCGCCAAACGGCACCGTTGCCGCCCGAAACGGCAACGCGCTGGCGACGACAACCAGGCTCGTCGCCTTGTTCAGGATCACGGCTTCCAGCGCCGCAAAGCGAAACAGACCGATCAGGAACGGCAGGCGAAATTCCGCCCCACCAAGGCCGATCAGTCCGCCAAGCGAACCGACGCCCGTGCCGACAATGAATGCTCCAAATGCACGCCGCTCAACCATCTTTTCGACATGCGCCGGAATGCATCGGCCTTGCAATAGTCAGGATCGGCCGAGCACTGCGGACAAACGATACAAACCTCAAAACGTATCAAAGCGGCGCTCCACCTCGCGCGCGAACATTTCGCGCTTTTCATCCGAAATGCTGTGCACGGAATATCGCGACAGGTACAAATGCCGCACGCCGCGGCCGTACGTGGTCTTCAACCCGCGCAAAAGCACCTTTTTCCCGGGGTTCTGCATGTAGAGCCGCGTGTACCACCACGGCGACCCGCATGTGGTGACCACGCCCATGCGGCGGATGTTGAGCAGCGCCGGCTTGATCAGGCCGTCATCCGGCGGCACTTCGTAAGCGATGCCCGGGCGCCACACGCGATCGAAATAGCCTTTCAGGATGGCGGGCATGCCTGACCACCAGGTCGGAAAGCAGAACACGCATGCCTCGGCCCACAGCAACGCATCGATGTAGGGCTGCAGATCCTTCGGCGCCTGGGTGGGATCATAGTGACCACGCCATTCCTCAGGCTGCATCGTCGGGTTGAACTTCATCGCATAGAGGTCGAAGTCGATGACTTCGTCGCCTCTTGCCTTGAGCGTCTTGACGACGCGCTGGTGAAGCGATGCCAAATAGCTGTCGGCCACCGGATGCGCGTAGACAACATTGACCTTCATCGGATGACACCCTCAAGCCTTCCACCCGAAGGTATTAGTCGATGCTAATTGGCTTGCCTAGCTGCCGAGGCGCCCCGGCATGTGGCGCCCCTCCTGCCCGCTGGCTAAGCCACGCAGATACCCGGCACCGAGACCTTCTGGAACAGATGCGGCGAAGCGACAGCCGATGACGGATAGGCCGAGATCCTCGCCCCGAACTGCGGATGGGAGAAAGCGGCGCGGAAGGCGGCGGTCGATTCCCACACGGCATAATTCAGGTAGGTCGGGCTTTCGCCGATCGCGCGGTGGAGCTGGGTCGAGATGAAACCCGGCTGCTGCTTCATGAAGGCAGCGTCGTCCTGCCAGACGTCGAGGAAGGTTTGCTCGTCGGCCTTGTCGAGCGTGAACACGTTCACCAGCACGACGGGGGCGGCATCGACCGCAACCTGGCGATCGATCGGGAAAGCAGGTCGAGGGGGCGCATATGGATCACGGAAGAATTCCTTCATTTGGTGTTATGATGTCATTCTGTTATGATGCATACATGTGCATTTGACAACATGATGTCAATATCGATATAAGATGACAAATGCCCGATACGAAGCGAACACCGACCGGCAAGGCCTTGAGCGATCTCATCCTCGACCTGTTCAGGCTGAACAGCCGCATCAGCGCGGCGGGCGACAGGCTGGTCGCCGATCTCGGCCTGACCAGCGCCCGTTGGCAGGTGCTGGGCGCCATCGTCGCTGCCGAGCGTCCGCAGCCGGTGGCGTGGCTGGCGCGCGATCTCGGCGCCAACCGCCAGAACGTGCAGCGCATCGTCAACGACCTCGAGGGCGAAGGGCTGGTCGCCTTCAGGACCAACCCGCATCACCGGCGGGCCCAGCTTGTCGTGCTGACCGTCGAGGGGCGCAAAGCCTACGACGCCGCCATGCGCCTGCAGGCCCCCTGGATCAACAACCTCGCCGACGGTCTTTCCGTCGAGGACATCAACACCATGCACGGCGTGATCATGGCGCTGCGCAAAAAACTGGAAGGCAACGATGACGTCGAAGATCAGAGTTGATCGCCGTTGGCTCCAAGGATCGCCGTCGGCTTTGTGCGGGACGGCCCGAACCGGCGCACGACACACTGCAAGGCTCCGTTGCCAAGCGCGGTGATTTTGCGCAACGCTGCCGGCAACCGCAATCACCGCCGATGAGCTTACAGATGCCGGTATTCCGTGCCCGATAGCACCATACTCGTCACCGGAGCGCGCTCGCCGGTGGCGCTGCATCTGGCACGGCTGCTGCATGACGCCGGACGGCGGGTGATCCTCGCCGACACACCTGCCCGCCCGATTGCTGCCGCCAGCGTGGCCTGCGCACGCTACTACCGCCTGCCGCCACCGCGCTTCGAGCCGGCGGCCTACGCCGAGGCGGTCGAGGCGCTGGTGCGCGTCGAAGGGATTGGCCTGGTCATCCCGACCTGCGAAGAGATCTTCCATCTGGCGCTCGCCTGGCGCGACCGCACGATCCCGGCTCGCCTGTTCGCGCCCGGCATCGAGCTGCTCGCTGAAGTCCACAACAAACATACCTTCATCCGGCTGGCCGAACGGCTCGGCCTGGCGGTGCCGGAAACGGTGCTGCTGCAATCGCGCGACGATCTGGAGGCCATGCGCGGCCACGCGCGCGAACTGGTGTTCAAGCCGGTGTGGTCGCGCTTTGCCAGCCATGTGCTTTTGCGCCCCTCGCCCGGCGAACTCGATGCCGTCAATCCCTCGCCCGCCGCGCCCTGGGTGGCACAGCGTTTCGTGCCGGGCGAGGAGATCAGCGCCTATGCGGTGGCGCGCGGCGGCAGGCTCAAGGCATTCTCGCTCTACCGATCGCTCTTCCGTGCCGGCAAAGGCGCCGGCATCTTGTTCGAGCCGGTCGATGACACGGCGGCGCGGCGGCTGGTCGAGCGCATCGTCGCCGCCACGTCATGGACCGGACAGATCTCCTTCGACCTGATGCGGCAGACGGAAGGAAGGGTGTTGCCGCTGGAATGCAACCCGCGCGCAGTCAGCGGCCTGCATTTCTTCCGCGATCCAGCTCGCTTTGCCGAAGCTTTGCTGGGAGACGGCCTGGAAGTCGGGCCCGACATCACCGCGCCCCAGACGGTGCGGCTCGCCATGTGGATCTATGGGCTGCCGGCGGCCTTGCGCACCGGCGGCCTCGGCCGCTTCCGCAAGGCGATGCGCGAGACCGAGGAATTGCTCGACTGGCCGGGCGACCCGGCGCCGGTGAAGGCGCAATGGGCGGCGCTGGCCGAGATCGCCGGCGTCGCGCTTCGTGAGCGCATCAGCCTGCAGGCGGCGTCGACCCGCGACATCGAATGGAACGGGCCGAACGAATGACGTTAGCGGACAGAGGGGAGCGAAGGAATGAGACGCTCCTCCCGCCTGCCGTCACAGCTCGATCTGATGCACCCTTGGCTCGCTTGCCGCCGGCGGCAGGTCCCCCGCCATGATCGCGGCGATGTCGCGGCGCATGAAATCGAGCGGCCCGATCACCGGCAGCGCCGGTGGCGCAACGCGGGCGTTGTCGCTTGCCGATTTCAGCACGCGGCGATCCTGCTGCAGGGCGATGTTGAACAGCGGCTTGAAGGCGAGTGCCTTGAGCTGGCCGAGCCAGCCCTGGCGCGGGCCGATCAGCCAGCCGATGCCCTCGACGGTGCGCTCGTCGGCCTGGCGCAGATGGAAGGTGGTGGCGAGGGCCAGCCCGTCCTTGCTCCAATATTCCAGTTCGGCGATGCCGGGATGGCGGAAGCGGCCGATTGTTCTCGCCCGCTCGCCCTCCAGCAGCCGGCTGATCAGCCCCTGTTGCCGATCCTCGCCGGTGTAGCAGGCCTCGACCCAACCCTCGCCGCCGGTCACCTCGACGCGCACGAGATGGCGCTTCGAACCCAGGCCGCGCAGCAGGCCCTTGTGGGTGAAGTGGGTGTGGGTGGCATCGAGGATGTTCTCGGCGGCGTCGATCACCGTCGATTGCGTCGAGCTGCGCACCCGCCGCACGACGACATCCTTGCCCTGCATGCAATGGAGATAGGGCTCGCCATCCGGGGTGCCGGACGAGACGAAGACGACGCCATCGCGCTCGATGACACCAAAGCGGCGGAGGCGGTAATGCGGCATCTCGCCGACATGACCTGGAATGGCGGTGCAGCGGCCTTCGCCGTCATAGCGCCAACCGTGATAGGGGCATTCGATCTCGCCGCCGACGACCTTGCCGGTCGACAGTTCGACCAGCCGGTGCGGGCAACGGTCGAACAGCGCCGCGATGCCCTGGGCCGAGCGGAACAGGACGACAGGCTGGCCGTCGAACAGGATGCGCCTGGGCCTGCGCCTGATGTCGGCCGACAGCGCCACCGCCTGCCAGTGATCCTTGCGCTCGTGATCTTCCCTGTGCCTTTGGCGCACGCTCACAGTTCGAACCTCCTGAGCAGGGGAATGCCGACCAGCGCCGCCACGGTTTCCATGACGCGGATCGCCGCGCGCCGGCGGCGCGAAAGGTGGCCGGCATAGACGGCGTTGTATTCGATGGCCGCCACGGCGCCACGCAGTCGCTTGAAGCCGGCCGCCCCGGCGCTCATGTTGAAGAACAGGCCGTGCGCGGTCGCATGCTCCTGCGCCATCGCCATCACCATGCGATAAAGTCCTTCCTGCATCGGCAGGCCGGTGTCGTAGCCGACGATGGGCTGGGTCAGCGTGCGGCCATTCTCGAACAGGCCGGTGACGGCGACGAGTTGCCCACCCGGCCGGCGCAGGCCGGCGAGGCTGATGATGCCGCGCCGGTGCATCTCGGCAATGTAGCGGGCGGTGTAGTGCGGATTGAGCGGCGTGTACTTTTCCAGATAGAGCATGTTGTAGAGTTCTTCCGCGCGCGCATAGTCGGCTTCGCTGAAATCGGCGTCGCCGACGCGCTCGAAAGGCGTGGTGGCGAGCTGCTTGCGGTCGCGCTTCATGTTGTTGGTCATGGCGGGTGCCGCGCCGCGGTCGGCGAAGATGTAGATCTGGCGCGCCGCCAGCATGCGGAAACCTTCGGCCTTCAGCGCCGCTATGGTAGCGGGATCGGCGATCTCGTTCAGGGAGCGAATGACGATGGCGCGGTCCGGGAAACGCGCCACAAGGTCGGCGCGCAACGCGGCGATCGCGGCACGGTCGAGCAGCGGCACCGGGTTGGTCGAATAGAGCCAGTTGTTGAGCTGAACCTGATGGTCGAGACCACTCGCCCGCACCAGCGGCGCGCAGGCGCCGATCAGCGCCGTGAGCGAGCGCCGCAGCAAGGGATGCGCGATGAAATTGCGCGTCTCGTCGACGGCATAGTCGACATAGGCGCTGGAAGGGCAGCAGATATAGCAGTTTGGCGCTTCGCCGGCATCGTTTAGAGTCAGCGGGAGGATCCGGCCGGCGACCGCAGCGCTTGCGACCGATGTCGTGAGGTTGGCAACGAGATCTCGCACCGGCACGTCGTTGAAGAGCCGCACGAAAGCCTCGACCTTGGCCGGATCGTTCTCGACCCGGTCGGCTTGTTGACGCGCCCCCTCTATGATGGCGGCCGGACTCACGGCGCCGCTCCAAGCCTGCACTCGACGCGGCGCAATTTACGGCCGGTCTCCAATGGCAGTTCCGTCCGAATGAGGCCGACTGTCGCCGTTGCCTTGCGCGCCGCCAGCAGTGTGCGCACCGCCTGAAGCGCTGCGGCGGCCGCTTCATCGGAGAGACCGGGCGCCAGCCTGAGTTCGATGGCATCGGGCGCGATCTGGATCAGCCTAAAATCGTCGACGCGGCGGTCGGCCTTGAGCACCGCGTTGCGAAGGATGTCGGGCGTGAGCAGGATTTCACCGTCGGCCGAAGCCAGCCGGAAGACATCGTCCATACGGCCGGCGATCTCGTCGACGCAGCGCAGCGGCGAACCGCAGCGGCATGGTCTTTCGGAGAGCCGCAACAGGTCGTTCATCCTGTATCGGGCCATGATCTGGGTCTGGCGACGGAAGGCCGTGACCAGCGGCGTCACCAACCCGTCGCCGGCAGGCTCGAACTCGAAGAACACCGAATCCTCGGCGAGATGCAGGCCGCCCTGCCGGCAGGTCACCGCGAACAGCCCTTCGGTCGCCATGTAGATCTGGTCGAGCGGCAGCCGGAAGAAATCTTCGATAACCGGACAGTCGACCGGATCGAGCGTCTCGGCGGCCGAGAAGACGCGCCGCGGCGCGAGCCGGAAGCCGGCGCTTGCGAAATGGCGAAGCATCTTCGGCGGCGCGATGATCACCGTCGGGTCGAAGGCTTCGAGGTCCGCTCGCCAGCTTTCCGGCCCAAGCGTCAGATCGAAGAAGGCGAGCCTGATCAGCCGGGATTTGCGAGCGCTGTCGTAAAGCCCGGTGTTCTGCGGCAGGATGACGGCGACACGCATGCCGCGCCAGATGAGGTCAGGCGCAGCCTTGGCGAGGATCGCGCCCAGCCAGCGGTATCTTTCCGCCTCGGAGATGACGAACAGGCCGCGATTGCCGGATGTACCGGTGCTAGCTCCGACAGTGAGCGCGCCAACCGTCAGGTCGCCGAGGCGGCCGTCGGCGGAAGCGGCGGCCCAGGCATCGCGGGCCGACACGCCGCCGACGTTGAAGCGCTCGAAATTCGCCATCAGCAGCGCCTTGTCTGTGATAGCCAGGTCACCGAGCTGACGCGGCGCCTGGCCGTAGAACGGCGCCAGCGGCAGGTCCTGGTCGAGCCAACGGCGCAGGGCGGCCGCCTGCCAGCGCTCGAAGGCCGGTCGGGTCTTGCGCGAGACCCAGCGCGTCAGGGCGAAGGAGCCGATGGCTTCCGCGAGCCCGTTCATCCGGACGCCGCCGCCAGTTCGTCCGCCGTCAGGTCGTATTGCGTCATCTCCGGGTCGTGGCAGAGCATCACCTGCCCGCCCGCCGCCTGGAAGCGGCGCAGCGTCTCGCAGGCCGGACCGATGGCGGCAACGTCCTCGGCGATGAGGCTGGAGGGAAAGCCTGGCGCGCGCTTCGGATCGAGCGCGGCCAGCAGCCATTGCGCGTCGACCCCATAGAGCAGCGGCCGCTCCAGCCCGGCGAACAGAAGGCCGAACTGGCCGTCTGCATGACCGGGAAGGTCGACCGCGATTACGCTGCCGTCGCCAAACAGATCGGCGCCGCCGGGCACGCCACCACGGGCCTCGACCCTCCGCTTGCCGGAGAGCCTGTCGAGCCGCGTCTCGAAATCGACGGGGAAGAGCTCCGTGAAGACGCCGTGGCGCAGGTTCTGCCGGGGCGTGCGCGCCTTGACGCGCGCCCAGGCGGCATCGCTGGCGATGAAGCGGGCGTTGGGGAACAGCGCCAGGCCGGAAATATGGTCTGCATGGAAATGGGTGACGATGACCGCGCGCACATCGCCGGGCGCAAGGCCGAAGCGATCGAGCACCGGCGGCACCTGCTCGGCCGCGTTGAGCTCGGGCCTGAGCACGGCGCCATAGAGCCGCAGCATCCGGCCGCGCCCCTCCCCCGTGGTGGCTTCTGGCGTGTAGCCGGTGTCGACCAGCACCGGCCCGGCCTGCGGATGAATGAACAGCCCGTAGCGCACGCGCAGCCTGACGCTTTGCCAGCCGCCGCCGCGCAGGATCAGCCGCTCGGTGGCGCTGACCCAGGCGCTGTTGGCGAAGGTGATCTTCATGCCAGGCGTCCGCCGGCGAAGGTGCGGTCGAGCCCCTGCTCGAACGGGATTTTCGGCGCCCAGCCGAGCAGTCGGCGCGCCTTGGCGAGGTCGAGGCTTTGCGCATAGGCGAACAGGCCAAGCCCGTAGCGCGTCACCGGCGGCTCGGGACGGCCGGGCAGAGCGAGCGCCACGGCCTCCATGGCGCCGGCTGCCAGCATGGCCGGCCACAGCGGCATGCGCCGCCAGCGTACTGTTATGCCAGCGCGGGCGCAGGCCTCGTCGGCGATGCGGCGCACCGGCAGCACCTCGCCGCCGGAGACGTTGTAGATCTGGCCCTCGGCCTCCCGAGGCGCGGCGAGCGCCGCCATGACCGCATCGACGACGTCGTCGACATGGGTGAGGTCGATACGCGCCCGTCCATCGCGGAAGACCGGCAGCGGGCGGCGCTTCGCGGCCTTGATGAGGCGCGGCAAGAGCGCGCGGTCGCCGGCGCCATAGATGCCGCGTGGCCTGAGCACCACCGGGTGGGTGGCGGGCGCCGCCAGCACCAGCCGCTCGGCCTCGCGCTTGGTGCGGGCATAGTGGTTGACCGGTTCCGGCAGCGCCGCTTCCTCGGCAAGATCGAGCTGGTCGCGAAAGGCGAAGCACACCGACGAGCTGGAGATGTGGACGAAGCGGCTGACGCCTTGCCGGGTTGCGAAATCGAGGAGGTTTCGCGTCGCCTGGACATTGGCCGCTTCGAAATCCGCCAGCCGGCCGAAGGGCGCGGAGAGCGCCGCGCAGTGGATGATCCGCTCGACTTTGCCCAACCTCGGATCGAGCGACCTGTCGAGTGGCCGGGACAGGTCCTGGCGGGTGATTCGATGGCCGGCGGCCTCCAGCGCCGCACAGCGGTTCGCATCTCGGCCGAGGCCAAGCGCCAGCGTGCCGGACGCTGCCAGCCGTTCCAGCACGTGTGAGCCGAGGAAGCCGCTGGCGCCGGTGACGAGCACGGCCATGGTCAGGCCTCCAGCGCCATGCCGCCGAAGGACACGCCGGCCGAGGTGCCGAGGAACAGCAGCCTGGCGCCCGGCGCGATCCGGCCCTCACGCCGCGCAATGTCGAGCGCGAAGGGAATGGAAGCGGCGATCTGGTTGCCGTAGCGGGCAGAGATGTCGACGAGCTTTTCCGGCGCAAAGCCGGTCTGGCGCGCCATATGCGCGAGCGCGAACGGGCTTGCCTGATGCGGCACGATGAGGTCGACATCCTCGTGCCGCCAGCCGGCGCGCTGCAGAAGCTCGGTGACGAAGCCGTTGAAGTGGCGCGAGGTGACGCGGAACAATTCCTTGCCGTCCATGTGGAACAGGCTGTGGCGGGCAAATTCCTCCGGCTGGCTGTGGAAATCGAAACGGGTGCCGCCGGAGCCGATGCCGCAGGCCTCGTAGGCCGAGGGGTAGGTGCGCATCAGATTTGCCGCCACCCTGCCCTCGCGAGGCTTGGCCCCTTGCAACACCGCCGCCGCCGCGCCGTCGCCGAAGAGTGCCGCGACCTCCGGCTGGTCGCGCCACGGCAGGGCGCGCGAGGCGACCTCCGAGGAGAACACCAGCGCTGTCTTGCTCTGCCCTGCCTCGATCAGGCGTGAGGCGGTCTCGAAGGCGGTGAGGAAGCCAAGGCAGGTGCTGTTGACGTCGAAGGCGGCGGCCGAGCCATCGGCAAGGCCAAGGCGCTGCATGACGAGCGGCGACGTCGCGGGCAGCGGCTGATACGGCACGCCGCAGCCGCCGATGATCAGGTCAACGGCGCTCGCCTCGATCCCTGCATCCTCAAGTGCAAGCTTCGCTGCCGTGCAAGCGAGATCGATCTGCGATTCGCCTTCGCACACATAGCGCTCGACGACACCGGTGGCGGCTTCAAGCCGACCTTTTTCAAGGCCAAACCGTTCCTCCAGCGCGCGCGAGGTCACGCATTGAGTCGGCACCGCCCCACCGGTTCCGATGATATTGATGCGCATTCTCAACCCGCCGCGAGTTGCGTCTATCTAACCCATAGACCGGATCGCGCGCGAAGGCGACGATGCTGTCCCCGTATCTAAGCTCTGGGCAGGAGTCGGCGCCAGCTTTTCCAAAAGCCAGAGATAAGCCCTACGCCTTGCGCTCCCAGCGCCGGTCCGGTGTCTGCTGCCAGTAGGTCACGGTGTGGCCGGCGTCCTTCATCGTCTTCCAGTGGCCTCGCGCGGCATCGAGCTGGGCCGCGTCATGGCCGTCGAACAGGAACACGGCGCGCTCGTAGCCCGAAAGGTCTGCCGGAGCGGCGCCGTCGACCAGGAAGCGTATCTGGGCGGCGTTCGGGTTGGCCTCGCCGGTGGTGAGAAGGATTGGCTGCTCGGCCGGAAAGGCCTCGCGGTCGGTGGCGTGCGCCAGGAAAGAATCGTCGCGGAAGGTCCACAGGTGCTGGTCGAGCGCGTCGCGCCGCTCCTCGGTGCCAGTCTGCACCACGGCGCGCCAGCCGCGATCGACGCTGCGCTCGAGTAGGCCCGGCAGAGCCTCCTCCAGCGTCGATTCGGTCAGATGGTAGAACAGGACCTCGGCCATCACCGCGCCTCTAAAGCAATTCCAGGAAAAGTGTGTAGCGGTTTCCGTCAGGAATTGCGTCAAAACATCGAGTTGGAGGCGTCATCCTTCGTAATGATCGCGCACCAGCCGGTCGAGCAGGCGCACGCCGAAGCCCGAGCCCCAGGACTGGTTGATCTCGCTCGGCGGCGAACCCATCGCCGTGCCGGCGATGTCGAGATGCGCCCAGGGTGTCTCCTTGACGAAACGCTGCAGGAATTGCGCCGCGATGATGGCGCCGCCGTAACGGCCGCCGATGTTCTTCATGTCGGCATTCTTGGAATCGATCAGCTTGTCGTATTCGGCCCCGAGCGGCATGCGCCACAGCCGCTCCTGCGTTGCCTGCCCGGCGCCGGAGAGCCGCTCCGCCAGTTCGTCATTGTTGGTGAACAGGCCGGCATAGTGCTGGCCGAGCGCCACCATGATGGCGCCGGTCAGCGTCGCCAGGTTGACCATGAATTTCGGCTTGAAGCGGTCGTTGGTGTACCAGAGCGCGTCGGCCAGCACGAGGCGACCTTCGGCATCGGTGTTGAGCACCTCGATGGTCTGGCCCGACATCGAGGTGACGATGTCGCCGGGGCGCTGGGCGTGGCCGTCGACGGCGTTCTCGACCAAACCGATGACGCCGACGACATTGGCCTTCGCCTTGCGGGCGGCAAGTGCGTGGATGAGCCCGGTGACGGCGGCGGCACCGCCCATGTCGCCCTTCATCTCTTCCATCCCTGAAGCCGGCTTCATCGAATTGCCGCCGGTGTCGAAGGTGACGCCCTTGCCGATGAAGGCGACCGGCGCGTCCTTGGCCTTGCCGCCCTTCCACTGCATGACGGCCATGCGGGCGCCGCGCGGCGAGCCTTGCGCAACGCCGAGCAGCGAGCCCATGCCGAGCTTCTTCATCTCCTTCTCGGTCAAGATCTCGACCTCGACGCCGAGCGCCTCGAGCCCCTTGGCGCGAGCGGCGAATTCCACCGGCCCCAGCGCATTGGCAGGTTCGTTCACAAGATCGCGCGCAAGAAGCACGCCGTCGATCACCGCCGCCTCGTCGGCGAACGCCTTCTTCGCCGCCGTGGGGTCGGCGCAGTGGATCGTCACCTTGACCGGCTTCTTCGACTCGTCCTTGTCCTTCTTGGTCTTGTACTTGTCGAAGGAATAGCTGCGCAAAAGAATGCCCGCGGCGATGTTGGCGGCCTGCCTGCCACCGGCCTCGACGCCCGGAATATCGAGCACGACGGCGACCTCAGTCGCCTTGCGCAGCGAGGCGGCAATGGTGCCGCCGAGCCTCAGCCATGCCTGGTCGTCGAGGGCGGACGCCTTGCCGGCGCCGACCGCCACCAGACGGTCGAGCGACGTGCCCTCCGGCGCCAGCACCTCGGCAACGCTGCCGAACTTGCCGGAAAAGTCGGCCACCGGGAACGCGCGAGCGAGCGCGCCGGCCGGGTCGCAAGCCTTGCCGGCCTCGCCAACGGCGCCGTCGTCGGCCGCCAGCACGAAGACGCTGCCCTTTTTCGGCGCGGCGAATTTGGCGAAGGCAATAGAGGGTGTCGAATTCATCAGAACCTGCTTTCGGGGATAGGTGCCGGACAACGGCTTTCAAGAGTGCGCGACATTTGGTCGTTTTCCATCATTTGGCAAGACTTTGGCCGAAATCGCAGCCTATATCGCCGCCGCAACCATCAGTGGATTCGTCGCGGCATGGCCCCGATCTCCTGCCGTAACATATTGTTAACCATCAATGTTTTGCATTTCTTATGCATTGCCCTAGACACTCCGGCCGGCCGGGGCGCGTGATGTGGAACGGGAACCAAGTCGAGGCGCCAATGCAGCCAGTTGTACTGCCGTCGCCGGATGACTACCTTGTCGGCGGGCATGATGCCGTTCGGCAAAATCGAGAAAGCCTTCATGAAGGTCGTTGAACGCTACATCATGCGTCGCGCATCGACGGTGTTCCTCGCTGCGCTGACCTGGACGCTGGCGATCGTGTGGACGACCCAGGTGCTGGCCAAGATCGATCTCGTCACCGATAGCGGCCAGTCGGCGCTGACCTTCTTCGAGGTCGCGGCGCTGATCATCCCCTCCATCATCCCGATCGTGGTGCCGTTCGCACTGGTAGTGGCGGTGGCGCAGACGCTGAGCGTCATGAACACCGATTCGGAACTGGCCGTGATCAACGCCGCCGGCGCCTCGCGCTGGACGATCGCGCGGCCGATCCTGCTGCTTGCGCTGGCGGCTAGCGTCTTTTCCTTCGCCGTCGACAATGGCGTCGACCCCTATGCCAGGCAGAAGAACCGCCAGCTTGTGGCCTCTTCGCGCGCCGACCTTCTGTCGTTGATCATCCAGGAGGGCACGTTCCGCAAGATCGACGACGGCCTGTTCCTGCAGGTCGGCGAGCGCCTCCCCGACAACAAGCTTGGCGGCATCTTCGTGGCCGATTCGCGCGAGGAAGGCGCCAACCTGATCTACTACGCCAAGACTGGCAGCATCGTCGAAAAGGGCGACGAGAAGGTGCTGATGATGAATGACGGCGTCATCAACCGCAAATCGCTGACCGGCGACCTGTCGGTGATCCGCTTCACCTCCTATGCCTTCGACCTCTCGGCCTTCATGTCGGCGGCAAACGAGATCACGCTCCTGCCCAAGGACCGCACGACGCAGTATCTGCTCAACCCGGATTCCAACGACAAGATGTTCCAGCGCAACCCGAGCAGCTACAAGGCCGAGGTCGACCAGCGCTTTTCCGAATGGTCCTACTCGCTGGTGTTCGCGCTGATCGCGCTGGCGGTGGCGGGCGATGCGCGCTCGCACCGGGAAGCGCGCATCCATCCGCTGATCACGGCCATCGCGATCGCGCTGTTCGTGCGCTGGCTTGGCTTCTTCGCCGCCGGCAAGGCCGACAAGGTGCCGTTCTACGCCTATATGGTCTACGGCGTGCCGATCGTGGCCTCGGCCGTCGCCACCTGGTTCATCGTTTCCTCGCGGTCGATGGAGCTGCCGGCCGCCTGGGCCGACTGGATGACCAACCTCGCCGGCCGCGTCGGCGAGACCTGGACGTCCATCAAGCTGCGTCTTTCCCGGCGCGCTTCCGGCCAGGGGGTATGACGATGGGCTGGACGCTGGGCCGCTACTTCTTCTTCCGCTATGTGTCGATCACCATCTGGTTCTTCCTCGGCCTTCTGGCGCTGGTGTTCCTGATCGACTTCACCGAGCTGTCCGGCCGCACCACCGGCCTGCCCGGCTTCACCTATGGCACCGCCTTCGCCATTTCGGCGCTGAGGATGCCGATGATCATGCTGCAGACCGTGCCGTTCGTCGGCCTGTTCTCGGCGATGGCGACGCTGGTGTCGCTCAACCGCAAATACGAGCTGGTCATCGCGCGCTCGGCCGGCGTCTCGGCCTGGCAGTTCCTGCTGCCCTGCTGCATCGGCGCGCTCCTGTTCGGCGTACTGTCGGTCGGCGTGCTCAATCCGATCGCGGCGCACGGCTTTTCCTGGTCCGAGCAGATGGAAAACCAGCTGCGCGCTGGCAATTCCAACGCGGTCCCGGCCGATACGACGCCGTGGATCCGGCAAAAGACCGCTTCCGGCGACACCATCATCGGCGCCCGGGCGATCCTCAACCAGGGCCTGGAGATGGCCGATGCGGTCTTCTTCGTGCTGGACCACCAAGGCAACATCGTCGAGCGCAAGGACGCGGCGCGCGCCTTCCTGCGCGACGGCTATTGGGAACTGCAGGACGTCAAGGCTTTCAAGGACGGCAACATCCGCACGGAAACATCCGACCGGGTCGAGACCAACCTCAAGCCGGAATTCGTGCAGGAAAGGCTGGCGCGACCGGAAACCATCCCCTTCTACGACCTGCCCGGCAAGATCGAGGTTGCCCGTTCCTTCGGGCTGAAGGCAAATGCCTTCGCCATGCAGTTTGATTCGCTGGTGGCGCTGCCGTTCCTTCTCGTCGCCATGACGCTGATTGCGGCAACGGTTTCAATGAGATTTGCGCGAATGGGGCAGTCGGCGACGATGATTCTGGGTGGCGTCCTCGCCGGCTTTCTGCTTTATGTCGTTTCGGTATTGGTCAAGGCATTCGGCGTGGCGGGATTCGTCCCTACGGCGGTGGCCGCATGGGTTCCGGTTGTCGTGGCTATGTTCTTCGGGGTGACATTTCTGCTATACAAGGAAGACGGCTAGTGAGGGAGGCGGTTTTGCGCAGCCATAGGCAGGCCGGTTTGGCACGCCTTTATGGGGCGAGCGCCTTGTCATGCCTGTTCGCCTGCGTGATGCCAGTGGCGCCCGCGCTGGCACAGGACGTCACCGGCATGGCGACCAAGGTTCCCTCCGGCACGCAGATGCTGCTTGCCGCCGACACGCTCGTCTACAACAACGACAACAACACGGTGACCGCCGTTGGCGGCGTCCAGATCGACTATGGCGGCAACAAGCTGGTCGCCCAGCGGGTCGAATACAACCGCAACACCAAGCGCCTTGTCGCCAGCGGCGCGGTCGAGTTGATCAACAGCGACGGCACCAAAATCAATTCCGACCATATCGACATCACCGACGATTTCGCCGACGGTTTCGTCAACGCGCTGCGCGTCGAGACCGTCAACAAGGCCTATTTCGCCTCCGAAAGCGCCGAGCGCATGGGCGGCGTGCTGACCACCTTCCACAACGGCGTCTACACGGCCTGCGAACCTTGCGAGGACAAGCCGGACAGCGCGCCGACCTGGCGCGTCAAGGCTCGCAAGATCATCTGGAACGGCGAGAAGAAGACGGTCCGCTTCGAGAACGCGAATTTCGAGTTCTTCGGCTTCCCCCTCGCCTATCTGCCGGCCTTCGAGATCGCCGACCCGACGGTGAAGCGCAAGAGCGGCTTCCTGATCCCCGGCATCGTCTACAAGAGCGACCTCGGCGTCGGCGTCAAGGTCCCCTACTACCTCGCCCTGTCGCCGACCTACGACCTCACCGTCACCGGCACCGGCTACACCAAGCAAGGCTTCCTCGGCGAGGCCGAGTGGCGCCAGCGTTTCAACAATGGCGAGTACAGCCTGAAGATCGCCGGCATCCATCAGCAGGATCCCGACGCCTTCATCGACAACGGCGTCCACAATGTCGATTCGGGCGCGGCGGGCGACCCGAACAAGTTCCGCGGCATGATGGGCACCAAGGGCCAGTTCGCCATCAACCAGCGCTGGAACTTCGGTTGGGACGTGCTGCTGCAGACCGACAAGAACTTCTCGCGCACCTACGCCATCGACGGCTACAGCGACACAGTTCACCAGTCGTCGGTCTATCTGACCGGTCTCAACGACCGCAATTATTTCGACATCCGCGCCATGCGCTTCCAGGTGCAGGAAAACACGCTGGCCAGCGATTTGACGGCGCGTTCCGCCAAGCAGCCCTGGGTGCTGCCCTCGCTCGACTATGCCTATATTCCGGACATGGCGATTGCCGGCGGGCAATTGTCGCTCAACGTCAACGCTCGGGTCATCAGCCGCGACCGGCTGGACGCGGTGCTGGCGGATTCCAGCGACGCCACCTCGATCAACAATGTGCGCGGCATCGAAGGCCAGTCCAGCCGACTGACCACCGAGGCTGAGTGGAAGCGCACCTTCACCACCGATGGCGGCCTGCAACTGACGCCGCTGCTGGCGCTGCGCGGCGATGCCGGCTATGTCAACGCGAGCTCCGATTCGCTGGCTGCGGTCAACCAGATGGCGACCAATCTCGGCGTCGACGACAATATGCAGACCTCGCTCGCCCGCTACATGGCGACGCTGGGCCTCGAAATGCGCTGGCCGGTGCTGTTCTCGATGGCGAACTCCAGCCACATCGTCGAGCCGATGGCGCAGTTGTTCGTGCGTCCGAACGAGCAGTATGTCGGTGGCCTCGCAGTTCCCAACGAGGATGCGCAGAGCTTCGTCTTCGACGCCACGACGCTGTTCGAGCGCGACAAGTTCTCCGGTTATGACCGCATGGAAGGCGGCACGCGCGCCAATGTCGGCTTCCGCTATTCCGGCGCCTACGGCAATGGCTGGAGCACCAACGCCATCTTCGGCCAATCCTACCAGATCGCCGGCGAGAATTCGTTCACCGCGCCCGATCTGGTCAATGTCGGCGCCTATTCAGGTCTCGACAAGCCGACCTCCGACTATGTCGGCCTGATCGGCTTCAACAGCCCGAGCGGTTTCTCCGGCTCGCTCAGCGGCCGTTTCGACGAACAGACCTTCGACGTCAGGCGCGCCGAGGTGAAGGCCGCCTATTCCGGCCTGCCGGTTTCGCTCAGCGCCAAATATGCCTTCATCCAGGCGCAGCCACTCTACGGCTTCGAGACCGATCGCCACGAGGTGACGCTCGGCGCCTCGACGCACCTTGCCGAGAACTGGCGCGTCTTCGGCACCGGCACCTACGACCTGAAGCAGAGCGTTCTGGTCAAGGACGGCATCGGCTTTGCGTACAACGATTCCTGCTTCACCTATCTGATGACGTTCTCGGAATCGCGCGACCTTGTGACCAAGGAAGTGTCGCAGAATGTCGGCTTCAACCTGTCGTTCCGCACGCTTGGCGATTTCGGTTCGTCGACCAGTGCCATCGACACCATCCAGTGACGGCAGGCCGACGACATGGTTTCGCCGCATAGGGCTGGCAGGGGTCTCGGTTATTGCGCGTGCCCCCGAAATCGAAGCGATTGCGGCAAGGATCATGCGCCAAATCAGGTACTGCAGTGTCCGTTGCGGTTCCCAGGGGACGCGCGGCGCTGTAAAAGCGGGACAGAATTGGGATAGGTGAGATGAGGAAATTCCTGTTTTCAGCAGGCTTCGCGCTGCTGGTGGCGGCAACCTCGGTTTCGATCATGGCGATGACGCCGCCTGCCTTCGCCAGCACGATCAAATATGTCGTCAACAACATACCGATCACCACAGGCGACATCGCGCACCGGGCCGCGTTCCTGAAGTTGCAGCACAAGAAGGGCGACGCCGGGCAGGAGATGATCGACCAGACGCTGCGCCTGGCCGAAGCCAGGCGGCTTGGCATCCGCATCACCGACGCCCAGGTCGACGCCGCCTATCAGCGCTTCGCCACCAATAACAAGATGCAGCTCAAGCAGCTCGACGGCATCATGGCGCAGGCGGGGGTCACCAAGGAGCACTTCAAGGACTTCATCCGCGCCCAGATGGCCTGGAACCAGGCGCTGAGTGCCCGCTACCGCTCCGGCGAGGGCGGCGCGGTGACCGAGCAGGACGCGGTCCGGCGCATGCTGGACAAGGGCGGCGCCAAGCCGACCGCCATGGAATACATGCTGCAGCAGGTGATCTTCGTGGTGCCGCCTTCCGAGCGCAGCGCGACGCTGGCCAAGCGCAAGCGCGAGGCCGACGCCATGCGCGCCCGCTTTAACGGCTGCGCCACAACGCGTGAATTCGCCAAGGGTCTGCTCGACGTCACCGTGCGCGATCTCGGCCGCGTGCTGGCACCGCAGCTTCCGCCGGACTGGGCCGACCAGATCAAGGCGACCAAGGTCGGTGGCGCCACCGCCACGCGCGAGACCGAGCGCGGCGTCGAGTTCATCGGCATCTGCTCGTCGCGCGAAGTGTCCGACGACAAGGCGGCGCAGATGGTGTTCCAGAGCGAGGGCGGCAACGACAAGGAGGCCGACGAGCTTTCGAAGAAGTATGTCGAGGAGCTGCGGAAGAAGGCCCGCATCGTCGAGCGCTAAAGCGGCATAGCGTGCGCAAGATCGATGCCCCGCTGGCCTTGAGCGTTGGCGATCCTTCCGGCGTCGGCCCGGAAATCGCCATCGCCGCCTGGCTCGCCGGTGAAAGCGCCGGCGTACCCCCCTTCTACCTGCTTGCCGATCCGACATTGATCGAGGCGCGGGCGCACAGGATCGGCGCCAACATAGCCATCGCCGAAACGCTGCCGGCGCAAGCAGCGCGGGTGTTTTCGCGGGCGCTGCCGATTGCGCCGCTGGATGCCGGCCATATCGACAATCCCGGGCGGCCCGACACGGCCAATGCCGCCGGCACGATCGAGGCCATCGACCGCGCCGTGGCCGACTGCCTTGCCGGCCGCGCCGCGGCGGTGGTCACCGGCCCCATCGCCAAGAAGCCGCTTTACGATGCCGGCTTCCGCTTTCCCGGGCACACCGAATATCTGGCGCATCTGGCGGCACGGCACACTGGCGTCGAAGTGACGCCGGTGATGCTGCTTGCCGGCCCGGAACTGCTCACGGTCCCCGTCACCATCCACATCGCGCTTGCCGATGTACCCAAGGCGCTGACCACGGAGCTGATCGTCGCCACCGGACGCATCACCGCGGCCGACCTTGAAGGCCGCTTCGGCATCGCCAGGCCGAGGCTGGCGGTCGCTGGCCTCAACCCGCATGCAGGCGAAGGCGGAGCGATAGGGCTTGAGGACAATCTGGTCATCCGCCCGGCGGTCGAACAGCTACGGGCGGAAGGCATCGACGCGTTCGGGCCGCTGCCGGCCGACACCATGTTCCATGCGCGGGCGCGGGCCGGCTACGACGCGGCGCTCTGCATGTACCACGACCAGGCGCTGATCCCGGCCAAGGCGCTGGCCTTCGACGAGGCGGTCAACGTCACGCTCGGGCTGCCCTTCATCCGCACCTCGCCCGACCACGGCACCGCCTTCGACATTGCCGGCCAGGGCATTGCGCGCGCCGACAGCCTGATCGCCGCATTGAGGCTCGCCCGCCGGCTTGCCGACAGCGGGGCGGAGGCTGCCGCAGCATGAGCCGCATCGCGATGAGCCCGGCCGCATGACGATCGACGGGCTGCCGCCGCTGCGCGAGGTGATCGAGCGCCATGGGCTGCAGGCGAAGAAGGCGCTCGGCCAGAATTTCCTGCTCGACCTCAATCTGACCGGCAAGATCGCGCGCGCCGCCGGCGACCTCACTGATGCCACGGTGATCGAGGTCGGCCCCGGCCCCGGCGGGCTGACGCGGGCGCTGCTGTTCAACGGCGCCAAACGGGTCGTCGCGATCGAGCGCGACGAGCGCTGCCTGGAGGCGCTGGCACAAGTCTCCAGCCATTACCCCGGCCGTCTGGAGGTTATTCCCGGCGATGCGCTGAAGACGGATTTTGCAGCGCTCGCCAGGGACGCCGGCGGACCGGTGAAGATCGTCGCCAACCTGCCTTATAATATCGGCACGGAACTCTTGATCCGCTGGCTGACAGTTTCCGCATGGCCGCCCTTCTACCAATCGATGACGCTGATGTTCCAGCGCGAGGTGGCCGAGCGCATCACCGCGACCCCAGGCAGCGACGCCTATGGGCGTCTCGGTGTGCTGGCCGGCTGGCGCACGCAGGCCAGGATCGCCTTCGACGTGCCGCCGCAGGCCTTCACGCCGCCGCCAAAGGTGACGTCGTCGGTGGTGCATCTGGTGCCGCGCGCCACGCCCTTGCCGACCGAAGCGAAGAAACTCGGCCGCGTCACCGAGGCGGCCTTCGGCCAGCGCCGCAAAATGCTGCGGCAAAGCGTGAAGAGCCTCGGCGGCGAGGCGCTGTTGGTGCGCGCCGACATCGACCCGACGCGCCGCGCCGAAACGCTCAGCGTCGAGGAATTCGTGAGGCTGACGAACGCGGTGTAGCCTGCGCTCTTCCCTTCTCCCTTGTGGGAGAAGGTGTCGCCGAAGGCGACGGATGAGGGGTGCTGGAAGAAATGAGACGTGGCGATCCTGCCAACACCCCTCATCCGTCTCGGCGCTACGCGCCGATCCACCTTCTCCCACAAGGGGAGAAGGAGAGGCGCCGCCTCACTCCGTCTTCTCGTCCAGCAGGCCCGAGACGAAATCGAACAGGCCCGGCCGCCTGTCGCGGCGAAGGCGCTCGGCGGTGACGATACCGCGCACCTCGGCGGAGGCGCGGTCGAGATCGTCGTTGACGATGACGAAGTCGTACTCCTTCCAGTGCTCGATCTCTAGGCGGGCGTTCTTCAGCCGGGTCTCGATCACCGATTCCTGGTCCTCGGCGCGGCGCTTCAGTCGCGCCTTCAGTTCCTTCATCGACGGCGGCAGGATGAAGATCGAGACGATGTCGGCGCGCATCTTCTCCTTGAGCTGCTGGGCGCCCTGCCAGTCGATGTCGAACAGCATGTCGCGTCCCTGCGCCAGCGCCAATTCCGCCGGCTCGCGCGGCGTGGCGTAGCAGTTGCCATGCACCTCGGCCCATTCGAGCAGCGCGTCGGAATCACGCAGCCGCTCGAATTCGCGCATGGTGCGGAAATGATAATGCACGCCTTCGATCTCCGAGCCGCGGCGCGGCCTGGTCGTAACCGACACCGACAGTTCGAGGCTGGCATCGCTTTCCAGCAGGTTGCGCGCGATCGTCGACTTGCCGGCGCCGGACGGCGAAGACAAGACCAGCATCAGCCCGCGGCGGCGGATGCGGGATCCCAGATCCCTGGCAACCATCGGCTCCTTGGCAACCATCCGGGTCACTCCAGATTCTGAACCTGTTCGCGAAACTGGTCGACGACCGCCTTCAGTTCCAGCCCGATGGCGGTGACGGCAGCGGCGTTCGACTTCGAGCACAGCGTATTCGATTCGCGGTTGAATTCCTGCGCCAGAAAATCGAGCTTGCGGCCGACGGCGCCGCCATTGGCGAGCAGCGCCCGGCCTGACACGACATGCGTCTTCAGCCGGTCGATCTCCTCGCGGATGTCGGCCTTGGTGGCGAGGAAGGCAGCTTCCTGATGCAGGCGGCTGGCGTCGAGATTGGCCGAAGCGTCCATCAACAGGCGGACCTGCTCGGCGATGCGTTCGCGGATCGCCGCCGGCTCGCGCGACGGATCGGCCTCGGCCTTCAGTGTCAGCGCCTCGATGGCGTCGATGTGGCCTGCAAGCAGCGAGCGCAAGGCGGCGCCCTCGCCCTGGCGCGCCATTTCCAGTCCGGTCAGCACCGTCTCGAGCGACGCAAGAATGGCGCCGTCGAGCGCCGCCCGCGCCTCCTCGGTCTCGATGGCCTCGGGAATGTCGAGCACGCCGCGCAGCGCAAGCAGCCCGTCGGCGGTGGCCGCAGCAACACCAAACTGTTCCTGCAGGCGCTTGGCGAGCCCGGCCAGGTCCTTGAGGAAAGCCTCGTTGACCACCGGCTGCACCTGATGGCCGGCGGCGCGGCCGACCGTCAGCGTGGCCTGGAAATTGCCGCGCGAAAAACGCTTCTGGATCGTCTGGCGGACGGCCGGTTCCAGCCGCTCGAAGCCTTGCGGCAGCCGCAATCTCACCTCGACGCTCTTGCCGTTGACCGACTTCACCTCCCAGGCGATCGAGGTGCCGTCATGTTCGGCGACCGCCCGTGCAAAACCGGTCATGCTCTGCAGATTCATGATGCCCTTGCGCCCCCCTTGCGCGTGGTCGCGGATGACGCGCCAACCAATCGGGCGCCCTCTAACCGGGGCGCCGCCGTCAATATCTTAAATATCAATGCGCCCCTTGCCGCCAAGTGCCAAGGGACAAGTTCAAAACCGTTTGTCGCTATTGGGCGGCGCCCGCATCGCCGCCGGCGTCGCCACCCGCATCGCCATCGGCCGGCGCGTCGGTCTGGCCCTCGACCTTGGCGGCGCCGGCCTTGGCGGCGTCCTCGGCCTGCTTCCTCTGCAGCGCACGGTAACGGGCGACGTTCTGGTTGTGCTCTTCGAGCGTCGCGGCGAAGACGTGGCCGCCAGTGCCGTCGGCGACGAAATAGAGGTCGTCGGTCTTCGACGGGTTGGCCACGGCCTCGAGCGCCGCTCGGCCTGGGTTGGCGATCGGCGTCGGCGGCAGGCCGTTGATCAGATAGGTGTTGTAGGGCGTCTGCTTGTCGATGTCGGACTGGTAGATCGGGCGATCGGTGGGTTTGCCCTTGCCGCCGAACAGGCCGTAGATGATGGTTGGATCGGACTGCAGCCGCATGCCCTTGGCTAGCCGGTTGAGGAAGACCGCGGCCACCCGCGAGCGCTCGTCGCCCCTGCCCGTCTCCTTCTCGACGATCGAAGCCAGCGTGACGAAGTCCTTGACATTGGCGATCGGAAGGTCCGGCGCGCGCCGCTCCCAGACATCGTCGACCAGCTTCTTCTGGTCGGCGAGAAGCTTGTCGATCATCTGCTGGCGCGTGGCGCCGCGGGTGAAGCGCAGCGTGTCGGTCGCAAGGCTGCCCTCCGTCGGCATGGTCGCCGGCATGTCGCCGGTCAGCGCGTCCTGCTCGGCGATGCGCTGCAGCGCCTGCTCGACCGTCAGCCCCTCGGGGATGGTCAGCGAATACATCACCGACTTGCCGCTCTTCAGCAGCTCCATGATGTCGCGCATCGAGGCGCGCGGCTTGATCTCGTACTCGCCGGCTTTCAGCGCGGAATCATTACCGGTTGCGCGCACGCCAAGCCGGAAGATACGGGCGTCGCTGATCAGACCACGCCGCTCGAGCTGGTCGGCGATGTCCTGGACGCCTGTGTTCGGCTTGACCAGGAAGGTGTCGCCATTGGCCGACGGGCCGGGTTCGGTGAAAGCCTGCTTGCCGAAATAGAGCGCGGCGCCGGCCGCCAGGATCATCAGCATCACCAGCGAGATGACGAAATTCATGAACACGACGACCTGGCTGCGCGAGGCGCGCGAGCGCCTCGGCGGCGGCGTGCCGGCCTCGGGGCGCAGCGCCTCGGCAGCCGTCTTCGGCACGATCGGACCGGATTGAGCCTGTTGCTTTCCGAATTCTCCGCTGCCGCCCGGATTTGTGTTCATAGCGCCCTACCATTTGATCTCTTGGAGCGGCCTGCGTCCGAGCGGACGCGCGAACCGCGCTCCAACATTTCAAGCCTGCGCCTCGTGCCTTGCCAAAACCTGCTCCGGTTTTCGGCCCGATGCGCGATTCCCCACGGGCAGAGTAGGGGCGAATATGGCAAAATTGACGACAGGCCGCGCGGGCGACCGTCGGCCGCCCGCTCAGCCATTGTAGCGCTGGAAGACGAGCGAGGCGTTGGTGCCGCCGAAGCCGAAGGAGTTGGACAGCGCCACGTCGATCTGGCGGGCGCGTGGCTTGTTCGGCACGAGGTCGATCGCCGTCTCGCGTTCCGGGTTGTCGAGGTTGATTGTGGCGGGCGCCGTATTGTCGCGAATGGCGAGGATCGAGAAGATCGCCTCCGCTGCACCGGCGGCGCCCAGCAGATGGCCGATCGACGACTTGGTCGACGACATCGAGATCTTCGAGGCGGCATTGCCGACCAGTCGCTCGACTGCGCCGAGTTCGATCGTGTCGGCCATGGTCGAGGTGCCATGCGCGTTGATGTAGTCGATGTCGGCCGGTGAAAGCTTCGCCCGTTTCAGCGCCGCGGTCATGCAACGGAAGGCGCCGTCGCCATCCTCGGCTGGAGCGGTGATGTGGTAGGCGTCGCCAGTCAGGCCGTAGCCGGTGACCTCGGCATAGATTTTCGCGCCACGCGCCTTGGCATGTTCGAGCTCTTCCAGCACGACGACGCCGGCGCCCTCGCCCATGACGAAGCCGTCGCGGTCGCGGTCATAGGGACGGGAGGCTTTTTCCGGCGTTTCGTTGCGCTCGGTCGACAGCGCGCGGCAGGCAGCAAAACCGGCCAGCGAAAGCCTGGTCACCGGCGCCTCGGCGCCGCCGGCCAGCATCACGTCGGCATCGCCGAAGATGATCAGCCGGGCGGCATCGCCGATGGCATGCGCGCCGGTCGAGCAAGCGGTGACGACGGCATGGTTGGGGCCTTTCAGCCCGTGCCGGATCGACACCTGCCCCGACACCAGGTTGATGATGTTTCCGGGAATGAAGAACGGGCTGATGCGACGCGGCCCGCGCTCATGCAGGATCAGCGCATTCTCGGCAATGCCCTCGAGGCCGCCGATGCCGGAGCCGATCATGACGCCGGTGGCGCAACGCTCTTCTTCGCTGCTCGGCTGCCAGCCGGAATCCTTCAGCGCCTCGTCGGCGGCCGCAATCCCGTAGAGGATGAAGTCGCCGATCTTGCGCAATTCCTTCGGCTCGAGCACGGCTTCGGGATTGAGCGTGCCGTTGGAGCCGTCACCGCGCGGAATGACGTGAGCGATCTTGCAGGCAAGATCCTCCACTTCGAACTCGGTGACGCGCTTGGCGGCGCTGCGGCCGGTCAGCAGTTCCTTCCAGCTGTGCTCGAAGCCCATGCCGAACGGCGAAACCAGGCCAAGGCCCGTGACGACGACACGCCTCATCGCAGGTCCTCCCCGATAATGCCTGCGAAAAGCCTCAGGCAGAGGCCTTGTCGATGTACTTCACGGCATCGCCGACGGTCAAAATGGTCTCGGCAGCATCGTCCGGAATCTCGACGCCGAACTCTTCTTCGAACGCCATGACGAGTTCGACCGTGTCGAGGCTGTCAGCGCCAAGATCGTCGATGAAGCTCGCCTGCTCCGTCACCTTGTCGGCATCGACGCCCAGGTGCTCGATGACGATCTTCTTGACGCGCTCTGCGGTGTCACTCATTTGGGGCATCCTCGTCTTTTGTCTGTTTGTCTTCGTTAGCGGGCGGAATGCCGCTAATCAAGCTGAAAGATGGTCCTGCCGGAAACGCAACGGACTGGACCGGTTTTTGCCCGAACCGCCGGGTTGCGGGCCGCATTACACGAAAAATGGCTGAGGTCCAAGCCGAAACGGCTCTTTTCACAACCGCCGGACCTTGGTCCGCCAGGGTGTGTCGAGATTCAGGTCAGGCCGAGCCGAAAATGCCGCTTTCGAGAACCGGAGCGGAGCGGACATTCGGGTCCGTGAGCACCGGAAGCGCAGAAAGCCGCCGTTTGCAGGCCGGCATCACCTGAACATCAACGCACCTTAGATCATCGCCATGCCGCCATTCACATGAATGGTCTGGCCGGTGACGTAGGCCGCCTCGTTGGAGGAGAGATAGGCGACAGCGGACGCCACTTCGGCGCTTGTGCCCATGCGCCGGGTCGGGATCGCCGCCATGATCGTCTCCTTCTGCTTGTCGTTGAGCTTGTCGGTCATGGCCGATTCGATGAAGCCCGGGGCGACGCAGTTGACGGTGATGTTGCGGGTGGCGATCTCCTGCGCCAGCGACTTGGAAAAGCCGATCATGCCCGCCTTGGAAGCGCAGTAATTGGTCTGGCCGGGATTGCCGGTGACGCCAACCACCGAGGTGATGTTGATGATGCGGCCATGGCGGCGGCGCATCATCGGATGGGTGAGCTCGCGGGTCAGCCGGAAGACGGCGGTGAGGTTGACCTCCAGCACACTGTCCCAGTCGGCATCGGACATGCGCACGAACAGGCCGTCCTTGGTGATGCCGGCATTGTTGACGAGGATGTCGACGCCTTCGAGGTCGGCCTCCGCCTTCTGGCCGAGCGCCTTGACCTCGTCGCGGTCGGACAGGTTGGCCGGAAACAGCATCACGCGGTCGCCGAGCTCGGCGGCCAGCGCCTCGAGCTTCTCTATCCGCGTCCCATGCAGGCCGACGATCGCGCCCTGGCTGTGCAGCACACGGGCGATCGCCTCGCCGATGCCCCCCGATGCGCCGGTGACGAGCGCCTTGCGGCCGGTCAGTTCGAACATTCTTGTCTCCTGATCTCAGAGGACACCCTTCACATGGGTGCGTTCAAATCGCCAGTGGATTATGCAAGCGCGGCCAGCGCCGCTTCGACATCGGCCGCGGTGCCCACGGCGCCGGTGGCGACATCACGGTTGATGCGCCGCGCCAGGCCCGACAGAACCTTGCCGGCACCCACCTCATAAAGCGTCGCGACGCCGTTGGCGGCGAACCATTCGACCGTCTCGCGCCAGCGCACGCGGCCCGTCACCTGCTCGACCAGCCGCCGGGCGATCTCATCCGGGTCGCTGGTCGGCGTCACGGTGACGTTGGAGACGACGGGAACAGCCGGGGAATTCTTTGCCACGCCGGCCAGCGCCTCGCGCATGATTTCGGCCGCAGGCTGCATCAGCGCCGAGTGGAAAGGCGCCGAGACCTGCAGCATCAGCGCCCGCTTGGCGCCCTTTTCGGTGCACAGTTTCGCCGCCAGCTCGACCGCTGGTTTGGCGCCGGAGATCACCAGCTGGCCGCCACCATTGTCGTTGGCGATCTGGCAGACGGAGCCTTTCGCCGCCTCGGTGCAGGCGGCTTCGACATCGGCCTGCTCCAGCCCGATGATCGCCGCCATGGCGCCCTCGCCCGCCGGCACCGCCGCCTGCATGGCGTTGCCGCGCGCACGCAGCAGCCGCGCTGCGTCCGCCACTGAAACGAAGCCGGCGGCGGCAAGCGCCGAATATTCGCCCAGCGAATGCCCGGCGACGTAGGCCACCTTGTCTCTCAGCGAGAAGCCTCGCGCTTCCAGCGCCCGGATCGCGGCCAGCGACACCGCCATCAGCGCCGGCTGGGCGTTGGCGGTCAGCGTCAGCGTCTCTTCCGGCCCCTCCCAGATCAGCTTCGACAGTTTTTCGCCGAGCGCGGCGTCGACTTCCTCGAACACCTTGCGCGCCTCGGGAAAGGCGTCTGCCAGGTCTTTGCCCATGCCGACAGCCTGGCTGCCCTGTCCCGGAAAGGTGAATGCGACGGCCATGTCGAGGCTCTCCAATGGCTGATTTTTCCTGCCTGTGGCGCAAGGCGGACGGGCAAGTCAAGCCCGCGCTGCCCCATCCGGAAGCGAAATCCCGCCCGAGTGCCTGTTCCAAAAGGCTTTTTGGCGATCACTGATGATGAAAACCGCTCACGAATCGTTTGCTGGCTCTTCTTATTTTCGCCACAGGCCGCTAGCTTTTAGATGACAGTTCCATGACAGAACGGTGACGCGGGTGGAAAAACGCGTTGCGCGGGCCGGGGGAAGTGAAGTGGCAAGGATCAGGAAGGGCGCGGTCAAACCCGCGCCACAGTTCTTGGAAGACGATCCGTCCACCGGCTACCTGCCGGGGCGCAGATGGCCGATCGTCCGCTACGGTCTCGCCACCCTTCTCGCCTCTGCCATACTGGTTTTCGCCATCGAATGGATCGTGCGCGGCGATTTTTCCGGCACGGTCGCCTTCTTCCTGCAGCCCTTCAAGCCGGGCTGGACCACCATCATCGTCTTCGCGCTGGTGCTGATCGGTCTCGACGCCGTCATCGGCCGCAGCCACCAGGGCCTGATGATCGTGGCGCCGCTGACGCTGGCGCTGGCCTTTGTCGGCCACCAGAAATCGCACTATCTCGGTGATCCGCTCTACCCGACCGATTTCCTCTATTCCCGCCAGATCATGGCGCTGATGCCGCTTCTGGTGCGCGAACGGCCGTGGACCGCCGCCATGCTGGCAGTGGGGATCGTCGCCGGCCTAGCGCTGCTCGTCTATGGCTGGCGCCTGTGGCGCCGCAAGGTGCCGATCCTCAGCCGCAAGGGACGGCTGGCGCGGCTGACGCTGGCGGTGCCGCTGCTCGCCTTCTTCGTCTCGATCATGGATTACGCCACCTTCTCGTGGACCCGCGATCGGCTGCAGATCATCCCGATCATGTGGGACCAGAAGGAAAACTACGCCTCCAACGGTTTTGCGCTGGCCTTCGCGCTCAACGTGCCGATGGCGCATGTCTCGGCGCCTTCGGGCTATTCCGACAAGGCGATCGCGGCGATCGAGAGGCCCGAGGTGGCGGCCTCGGTGCCCGACGAGAAGCCAGACATCATCATCGTCATGAGCGAATCCTTCTGGGATCCGACCAAGCTGCCCGGCGTCACCATCACGCCGGACCCGATCCCAAATGTGCGGGCGCTGCGTTCCGGCTACATGTTCTCGCCGGAATTCGGCGGAATGACCGCCAACATCGAGTTCGAGGCGCTGACCGGCTTTTCCAACGCCTTCCTGCCGGCGGGCTCCATCCCCTACCAGCAATATGTGCGCACGCCGACGCCGTCGCTGGCGACCTTCCTGAAGAGCGAGGGCTACCGGGCGCGCGCCATCCATCCCGGCACCAACTGGTTCTGGAACCGCGGCGCGGTCTATGCCGATTTCGGCTTCACCGACTTCCGCTCGGAGGAGACGCTGCCGCCGATGGAAAAGCGCGGGCCACTCGCCTCCGACGCGGCGATGACCGACGAGATCATCCGCGAGGCCGACGACAGCGAGGATCCGGTCTTCCTGTTCGCCGTCAGCCTGCAGAACCATGGGCCCTACGAGCCGTACCGCTATTACAATCCGACCCACAAGGTCGCAGCGCCAATCAGCTCCTGGGCGCGGGAATCGCTACTCTCCTACGCCGAAGGATCGTCCGACGCCGACCGCGGGCTGCAGCGGCTGGTCGAATGGGCAAAGAAGCGCGAGCGGCCGACGGTGATCGCCTTCTTCGGCGACCACTTGCCGCCGCTCGGCCCGGTTTATGTCGAGACCGGCTTCCTCAAGGACAATGTGGCGCCGCGCAAGGAACCCTCGCCGGAGGCTGCGCTCGAGCACCACCAGACGCCGCTGATCATCTGGTCGAACCGCACCGGTCCGGCCGAGGACATGGGCGCGGTGAGCCCTGCCTTCTTGCCCTACCACATCCTGACGACAGCCGGCATCACGCATCCTTATTACACCGGCTTCCTCGGTGCCTTGCGTGAGCGCTACCGCGTCGTCGACCGCAACCTTCTGCTCTCGCCGGCCGGCGAGGCCACGCCCGACTGGGCGCGGCAGAAGAAGATCGACCCGGCGATCAACGATTTCCGCCTGATCCAGTACGACATGATGTTCGGCAAGCGAAACGCCGCTCCGGACTTCTTCCCCGAAACGGTCGACAAGGTCGTCGCCCATACGAGCTGAGCCGGCGGGGCGGAACCGCCGTTCAGTTGGTCAGCTGCAACTTTGAGAATTTGTTGGCGATGGTCTGGAAGACGTTCGGCAACTTGCTCGGATCATTGACGGCGTAATAGTCGCTCGGATCGGAGGCGCAGGCGCTGTAAAGCGCGCGGTTGGCCGCCGTGTCGGCCTGCAGCACCATGGTGTAGACCTGCACGCCCTGGCTCTTGAGCTGCGTGCAGACGTCCTTGGTCCAGCCATCGACATTGCGCGCAGCCGCCGTCTGGTTGTCGGAGCCGAAGCGGGCGCCGGCAAGATGGCCGTAGGACGTATAGTCCGACTTGGTCGGCTGGCCGCTGGCGCCGTAGACGACGTTTTCGCCGTCGGTCAAGAGCATTACGACCTTGCTGACCCCCGAGGTCTTCCAGGGCGTCGCGTCGGTATAGGGCGCCTGCGGCGACAGCACCCGCATGCCCCAGGCCAGCCCTTCCGAGACATTGGTGCCTGAGCCGTTCCATTCGCTCATCTGGGCGGCGGCGGTGCGCAGGCCGTCGAAATCGTCGGTCAGCGGGACGATCGGCGTCGGGCAGGCACGGTTCGGACCGATAGTGATGGTGCTGCCGGCCTCGATGACGATCTTGTTGGTCGAGGCGACATACCGCGCGATCTTGTTGACGTTGGCGTCTGGCACGCCGGTAAGATCGACACCGAGGAGGTTGACGCCCGGCAGCGCCAGCTTGGTCTTGTCGATCGTGTCGTCCAGATAGGAATTGTTGTAGCCGGTCGACGAATTGCCGTAGGAAGCGGACGGCTTGCGGGCGACGTCGGGATCGTCCGGCGCGAAATAGGGGACGAACAGCGTGTCGGGGTTGGACGGATCGGGCGGCGTGTCGGAGATGTTGTAGGCACCCGGCCGCGCCTCGACGCAGCCTTTCCAGCCGGTCCCCTTCCAGCCGGTGTGCTTCAAAGCCGGAACATCCTGCTGAAGCTGCTTGAACAGCGACATGTGATCGGGACGTTTGCCTTTTACTGCCGGGAAATTGATGCCGTTGGTGGACGACTTGCCGTTCATGTCGATCCAGGACGGGTCGAATTCGGGGCCGTCGACGTTGACGGCGGTAACGAACGGCACCAGCGAGGCGCGCACCTCGCGGGTCGGCGACTTGGCCGCCTCGAGATAGTCGAGCAGCGATTTGGTCGCCTGCCTCAGCGCGCTGATGCGCGCGCCGGCCATGGAGCCGGTGTTGTCGAGCACCAGCACGACTTCGAGCTGGTTGTTCGATTCCATCGCCGAGGCGTCGACAGTGATGTGCCTGTCGCCGCCGAACAGGAAAGCGAAGTTCAAATTGACGTCGGCCGAAGCGACAGCCTTGGTCTTGATGTAGTTGACGCCCTTGTCGACGCTGAGCGTGGCCTCGGCGTTCGACAGTTCGCCGTGGGTCGCGACGTTGGCCTGGAAATAGCGGTTGAAGGCATCGGTGCGCGAGATGTCGATGTCGCCGAGATGCGAGGAGGCAAGATTGGCCGCGTCGAGCGCGTTCTGCAGATTGCTCTTGGCCTTCATCAGTGTCGAGACATCGGTGGCGAAGGCCACGGCCGTGAGGATCGCCGGCACGCCGAGCGCCAGCATCAGCGCGAAGTTGCCGCGCTTCGAGCGCCAGAAATTCTTGAGAAGCATCCTACCCCCGGGTCGCCCAACCAGACCGCCCCCGCGCGGTCACCCGGTTTCGTGCACTTCTCGCCGTGAAATTAGTGTTACAACCCAAAACAACCGCTCTTGGTGGTTAAAGCGGGATTACCGGAAAATCGATAAAATCGTTCGTCCCAGAACATCGGCGTTTTTCCCGACTGTGACAGCAAGGACCGACGCCCCTCCCTTGCCTTCCTCGGGAATTGCTGTATAGACGCCGGCAATCTGCCGGTCCTTGCTGGGGGCTGAACGGAGGGCCGCGGGTTTTCTCGAAAACCCGCGTGTGAAGCCAGAAGCGCTTCCGCCTCCCGTGTCTCCGCTCTCGACCGTCTCGTCATGCTCCTTTCTTCCCCGCTTTCGCGGGTCAGAGAAGTTGCAGAGGCTTTAGCCGCGAGGAACCGGGAGAGAAACGAAGAAAGGCACCGATCACTATGGCTCTATACGAACATGTGTTCCTTGCCCGGCAGGACCTCTCGCAGCAGCAGGTCGATGCGCTTGTCGAACAGTACAAGGGCGTCATCACCGCGAATGGCGGGTCCGTCGGCCGGGTCGAGAACTGGGGACTGAAGTCCCTCACCTACCGGGTCAACAAGAACCGGAAGGCATACTACACCCTTATGGACCTCACCTGCCCGCCGGCCGCGCTCAACGAGATGGAGCGCCAGATGGGCCTGTCCGAGGACGTGCTGCGCTTCCTGACCGTCAAGGTCGAGGCGCATGAGGAAGGTCCCTCCGCGATGATGCAGAAGCGCGAAGAGCGCTCCGAGCGCGGCGGCTTCGGCGACCGCGACCGTGGCGACCGCCCGGCGCGCAGCTTCGGCGACCGCGATCGCGGCGACCGTGGCCCGCGTTCGTTCGGCGGCGACCGTGATGGCGGCGGCGACCGTGGTCCGCGCCGTCCGCGCGAAGGCTTTGAAGGGGGTGCAGAATAATGGTCGACATCAACCAGATCCCGACCCGGCGCCCGTTCCATCGCCGCCGCAAGACCTGCCCGTTCTCCGGCGCCAACGCGCCCAAGATCGACTACAAGGACGTGCGTCTGCTGCAGCGCTACATTTCCGAGCGCGGCAAGATCGTGCCGTCGCGCATCACCGCCGTCAGCCAGAAGAAGCAGCGCGAGCTCGCCAAGGCGATCAAGCGCGCCCGCTTCCTCGGCCTGCTGCCCTACGTGGTTCGCTAAGACTTCCGAAGCGGGCGGCTTGCCGCCCGCTTTTTTCACCGCCGCGACGGGCGTGGCGGGCAGAACATCAAATCCCGAGTTGAGGTTGCAAGACCTCTAACTGCCGCGACAGGCAGGACAGCGACACCGGCGGCAACGCCCTTTTTGCTTCCTGACCTGTTCCAGACCATTCGGCGACGGTCCCTGAGGGATCGATTGCCCAGATGAAGGAACAAAACCATGGAAGTCATTCTTCTCGAACGCGTTTCCCGCCTCGGCCAGATGGGCGACACCGTCAAGGTCAAGGACGGGTTCGCCCGCAATTTCCTGCTGCCGCAGGGCAAGGCGCTGCGCGCCAACGAAACCAACAAGAAGAAGTTCGAAGGCCAGCGCGCTCAGCTCGAAGCGCGTAACCTCGAGCGCAAGTCGGAAGCCTCGCAGGTTGCCGAAAAGCTCGACGGCAAGAGCTTCGTGGCCGTGCGTTCGGCCGGCGAGACCGGCCAGCTCTACGGCTCGGTGTCGACCCGCGACATCGCCGACCTGCTGACGGCGGAGGGCTTCTCGGTCAACCGCAACCAGATCCAGCTCAACCATCCGATCAAGACCATCGGCCTCACCAATGTGGCGATCGCGCTGCATCCGGAAGTCGAGGTCACGATCACGCTCAACATCGCCCGCACGGCCGACGAAGCCGAGCGTCAGGCCAAGGGCGAGACGCTGACCACCGCCGAAGCCATCTATGGCGACGACATCAACGACAATGCGCGGCCGGAAAACTTCTTTGACCCGAACGCCGAGTTCGAAGGCGGCGAAGAGAACGGCTGACCTGGCACGATCGAGCGCCGCAGCGGCGCTCGAACACGCCTTGTCGCTTTCCGGTTTCGACTGGACCAATGCCCGGGCCTCGCGCCCGGGCATTTTTATACCAAATGGAACTTTTCGAACCCCTATATCTTGAGGCAGACTACAGCGTCGCGCGTCCTTTGGACGCACAAAGGACGTCGTAGTCCTTCGACTTGGCGCATGGATCCCCCCGCGAAATCGGAACCGATTTCGGGACCCTGCGCCAGGCCAGTCTGTCTGACGTTGGGGACATTTGGTCATGAACATTCTATTGAAACGCCTTCTCGACCGCCTGGTTCGCACCGGCAATCTCAAGGTGACCGGGCCCAAGGGCTCGACAGTCATCTTCGGCGACGGCAGCGGCGAGCCAGTGCATATGCACATCAAGACCAAGCACGCCGAACGCGCCATCACCTTCGATCCGATGCTGGCAGTGCCGGAAGCCTATATGGACGGCGAACTCGATATCCTCGAAGGCGGCGTGCTTGGGGTGATGCGCATTGCCTTCCAGAACATGGGCAGCGGCGGCATCGACGCGACATGGTCGAAGGCGATCGAAGGCCTGCGCCACGCCTTCCGCCGTTTGCAGCAGATCAACACCGCGTCGCGCTCGCGCCGCAACGTGCAGCGCCATTACGACCTCTCCGGCGACCTCTACCGGCTCTTCCTCGACGAGGACATGCAGTATTCCTGCGCCTATTTCGAGCAGCCCGACATGACGCTGGACGAGGCGCAGGCCGCCAAGAAGCGCCACATCGCCGCCAAGCTCCGGCTGAAGGCCGGCCAGACCGTGCTCGACATTGGCTCCGGCTGGGGCGGGCTCGGCCTCTATCTCGCCAAGGCCTTCGACGTCGACGTGCAAGGTGTCACACTGTCGACCGAGCAGCATGGCGTCGCCACCGACCGCGCGCATACGCTGGGCCTGCAGGACCGGGTGCATTTCGACCTCAAGGATTATCGCTCGCTCAACGAACGTTTCGACCGCATCGTCTCGGTCGGCATGTTCGAACATGTCGGCGTCAACCATTACCGCACCTTCTTTGACAAGTCGGCGACGCTGCTCAAGCCCGACGGCGTGATGCTGCTGCACACGATCGGCCGTTCCGGCGTGCCGTGGGCGACCAGCGCCTTCGTCCGCAAATACATCTTCCCGGGCGGCTACATACCTGCGCTTTCCGAAGTGATGCCGGCGATCGAGAAGTCGGGCCTCGTCGTCACCGACATCGAGATGCTCAGGCTGCATTATGCAGACACGCTGAAGCATTGGGGCCTGCGCTTCGCCGCCAACCGCGACAAAGCCAAGGCGATCTATGACGAGCGCTTCTGCCGCATGTGGGAATTCTATCTCGCCGCCTCGGAGGCCGCCTTCCGCTGGCAGGACCTGGTGATCTTCCAGATCCAGCTCGCCAAAAGGAACGACACGCTGCCGGTCACCCGCGACTACATGGGAAAATGCGAGAAGGCGCTGGAAATGCGCGACATGGGCCGCCGGCAGGAACCGGCGGTGGCCAAACCAGCCCGGCGCAGGAAAGTGGCGGACGGCGAGTAGGACGCCAGCGGCATCGCGGCCAATTCGCCCATTGTCCTTGCCATAGGCTGCCCAAGCATGAAAAAGGTCTCGTTATCGCGAGACCTTTTTCATGACCTACCTCATCTACATCGCAGCCGCGCTGGCCGAGATCGCCGGCTGCTTTTCGTTCTGGGCCTGGTGGCGGCTGGAGAAGTCGCCGCTATGGCTGGCGCCGGGCCTCGTCTCGCTCGCCTTGTTCGGCTTCCTGCTGGCGCTGGTCGACACATCGGCCGCCGGCCGCGCCTATGCGGCCTATGGCGGCATCTACATTGCGGCATCGCTTGCCTGGCTGTGGCTGGTGGAAGGCGTGCGCCCCGACCGCTGGGACCTCAGCGGAGCAGCGCTCTGCATCGTCGGCGCCTCGGTCATCCTGCTCGCGCCCAGAGCATGATGCCGAAAAGTGTGAGGCGGTTTTCGGAGGACATCATGCTCTATCTCTTTGACCTGGAACTGGATGATTTCAGGTCGATGCGACCTGAAATCATCCAGTTCTAAGGGAGCCTGAGCCGTGGAACTCCCCGCCCCGCTCCGGCAAGGTGTCGACAACCTGCTCGAAAAGGTGCCGCTGCCGGCCCTCAAACAGGCGGCGAGGACGCTGTCCGACCGCTACCGCGCTGAGCTGCGCGACGGTCGCCTGCACATGGGCGACGACATGGCGGTGAAGGCCTATCTGGCGACCAGGCTGCCCGCCACCTACGCCGCAGTCAGCGCCAGCCTCGACGCGCTCACCGAAGCACGCCCAGATTTTCAGCCGAAGAGCCTGCTCGATATCGGCGCCGGGCCCGGCACGATGCTTTGGGCCACGACTGATCTCTGGTCCGGTCTCGAAGCGGCGGTAATGCTCGAGGCGAGTGCGGCGGTGCGCAAGATCGGCCAGTCGCTTGCCACTGATGCGATCGCCGCCAGGACGGAGTGGCTCGCCGGCGACGCCACGATCGATCTCGCCGATCTCCAGCCCGCCGATCTGGTCACAGCTGCCTATGTGCTGGACGAGATCGTGCCGGCCTCGCTGCCCAAGCTTGTCGGCCGGCTCTGGCAGTTGACTGCCGACACGCTACTGATCGTCGAGCCGGGCACGCCGGCCGGCTGGCAGCGAATTCTTGCCGTGCGCCGGCAACTGGTCGAGGCCGGCGCGCATGTGCTGGCGCCGTGTCCGCACGAGGCGCCCTGCCCGCTCGCCCAGCCCGACTGGTGCCATTTCTCGCGCCGAGTCGCCCGCTCGCGCCTGCATCGCCTCGCCAAGGACGCCGACGTGCCGTGGGAGGACGAGAAGTTCATCTACATCGCCGCCTCGCGGCGACCGGCGCCGGTCCGGCCGGCACGGGTGATCGCGCCACCGAAAGCCGGCTCCGGCAAGGTCCTGCTCAAGCTTTGCCGTTCTGATGGCAATGCCGGCGAGACGCTTTTCAGCAAGCGCGACGGCGAAATGTTCAAGGCGGCGCGGCGGGCGGACTGGGGCGACTCGCTGGATATTTGAATGACGATTGTTCTTTATTTGTTCCAGACCTTCGCGTAGAATCGCGACCTTGCCGAGTCAACCGGAATCGGGGCACGGGAATTCTGTCCTGTGGACGGTTTGCCGTTCCTGTGAACAGCGGGCATCAAGGCTGATTGGCCGTGGGGTGATGCAGAAAGGTCAGCACCGACTCATCTCGTTCTTGCTATCGAGGGGTCGGGATCGAAATCGGGGACATCATGGCTGAGGCAGCGCGCAAATTCGGCGTGGCGGAGCAACCGCTCTATCGCGAGGCACCGAACAACATCGAGGCGGAGCAGGCGCTGCTCGGCGCTATCCTCGTCAACAACGACGCCTTCTACCGGGTCTCCGACTTCCTCAAGCCGGGACACTTCTACGAGCCGCTGCACCGCAGGATCTTCGAGGTGGCGGCCGAGCTCATCCGCATGGGCAAGATCGCGACGCCGATCACGCTGAAGACCTTCCTTCCCGCCGACGAAAAGGTCGGCGACATGACGGTGGCGCAATATATCGTGCGGCTTGCGGTCGAGGCGGTCACCGTCGTCAACGCCACCGACTATGGCCGCGCCATCTACGACCTCGCCACGCGCCGCGCGCTGATCACCGTCGGCGAGGACATGGTCAACATCGCCTATGACGCGCCCGTCGACATGTCGCCCTCCGACCAGATCGAGGATGCCGAGCGGCGGCTGTTCGAACTGGCCGAGACTGGCCGCTACGATGGCGGCTTCGAGAGCTTCACCGATGCGGTCAAGACCGCCGTCGACATGGCCAATGCCGCCTATATGCGCGACGGTGGCCTGTCGGGCATCGCCACCGGCCTGCGCGACCTCGACCGCCGCATGGGCGGCCTGCAGCCCTCCGACCTGATCGTGCTTGCCGGCCGCCCCGGCATGGGCAAGACGTCGCTTGCCACCAACATCGCCTTCAACATCGCCGAGGCCTATGTGCCGGCGCAGCAGGCCGACGGCTCGTTCAAGGCCGCCAATGGCGGCGTCGTCGGCTTCTTTTCGCTGGAAATGTCGTCCGAGCAGCTCGCCACCCGTATCATCTCCGAGCAGACCGAAATCTCGTCATCGAAGATCCGCCGCGGCGAGATCTCCGAGATGGATTTCGAAAAACTGGTCGCCTGCTCGCAGACCATGCAGAAGATCCCGCTGTTCATCGATCAGACCGGCGGTATCTCGATCGCCCAGCTGTCCGCCCGCGCGCGCCGCCTGAAGCGCCAGCGCGGCCTCGACCTCATCGTCATCGACTATATCCAGCTGATGCAAGGCTCCAGCGCCAAGGCCTCGCAGAACCGCGTGCAGGAGATCACCGAGATCACCACGGGCCTGAAGGCGCTGGCCAAGGAGCTCGGCGTGCCAATCATCGCGCTGTCGCAGCTCTCGCGTCAGGTCGAAAGCCGTGACGACAAGCGTCCGCAACTCTCGGACCTGCGTGAATCTGGCTCCATCGAGCAGGACGCCGACGTGGTGCTGTTCGTCTATCGCGAGGAGTACTACCTGAAGAACCGCGAACCGAAGCTCGGCACTGAGGAATACGTCAAATGGGAAAACGAGATGAACGAGATGCGCGGCAAGGCCGAGGTGATCGTGGCCAAGCAGCGCCACGGCCCGACCGGCTCGGTCAGCCTCGCCTTCCACGGCGAATTCACCCGCTTCTCCGACCTGGCGGAAGAGCATCATCTGCCGGATCGGTTTGAGTAGCTTTTTGACCTACCGTCGCGCTCTGTCACACCCCCCTCTGGCCTGCCGGCCATCTCCCCCGCAAGGGGGGAGATCGGAAGTTTTGGCGCCGGCGCTCGTCCTGCAACCTCGGCGATTGGCGAAAGCATTGGTGACAGCCAATCTCCCCCCTTGCGGGGGAGATGTCCGGCAGGACAGAGGGGGGTGGGCGGGAACGCCAGCCTTACGCCATATGCGAACAGCGCAAAACTGATGGCCAAATCCCGCGTCCAGTTCATCTGCCAGAATTGCGGATCGGTGCATCAGCGCTGGGCCGGTAAATGCGATGCCTGCGGCGAGTGGAACACGCTGGTCGAGGAAGGCACGGCGGGCGGCATCGGCTCGGGGCCGGCCAACACGCGCAATGCCCGCAAGGGGCGCGCGGTGGTGCTGACCAGCCTCTCCGGCGACATCGAGGACGCGCCGCGCATTGTGTCGGGCATCGGCGAGCTCGACCGCGCCACGGGCGGCGGTTTCGTGCGCGGCTCGGCGCTCCTGGTCGGCGGCGATCCCGGCATCGGCAAGTCGACGCTGCTTACGCAAGCCGCCGCAGCACTCGCCTCCAGGGGCCACCGCATCGTCTATGTCTCCGGCGAGGAGGCGGTAGCGCAGATCAGGCTGCGGGCGCAGCGCCTCGGCGTCGCCTCGACGCCGGTCGAGCTCGCCGCCGAGACCAATGTCGAGGACATCCTGGCGACGATCTCCGACGGCAAGCGGCCGGACCTCGTCATCCTCGATTCGATCCAGACGCTGTGGACCGACCTTGCCGATTCGGCGCCTGGCACCGTCACCCAGGTGCGCGCCGCCGCCCAGGCGATGATCCGCTATGCGAAATCCACAGGCGCGGCGATCGTGCTCGTCGGCCACGTCACCAAGGAAGGCCAGATCGCCGGCCCGCGCGTCGTCGAGCACATGGTCGACGCCGTGCTCTATTTCGAAGGCGAAGGCGGCCACCACTATCGCATCCTGCGCACGGTGAAGAACCGTTTTGGACCGACCGACGAGATCGGCGTGTTCGAGATGTCGGACAAGGGGCTGCGCGAGGTCGCCAACCCGTCCGAGCTTTTTCTCGGCGAGCGCCACGCGAAGTCGCCGGGAGCGGCCGTTTTCGCCGGCATGGAGGGCACGCGTCCAGTGCTGGTCGAGATCCAGGCGCTGGTGGCGCCGTCCTCGCTCGGCACCCCACGCCGCGCTGTCGTCGGCTGGGACGGCGCGCGGCTGTCGATGGTGCTCGCGGTGCTGGAGGCGCATTGCGGCGTGCGCTTCGGCAGCCATGATGTCTACCTCAATGTCGCCGGCGGCTACCGGATCAGCGAGCCGGCGGCCGATCTGGCGGTGGCCGCCGCGCTGGTTTCGTCGCTCACCGGTCTTGCCCTTCCCGCCGATTGCGTCTATTTCGGCGAAATCAGCCTGTCGGGTGCGGTGAGGCCGGTTGCGCATGCGCAGCAGCGCCTCAAAGAGGCCGAAAAGCTGGGTTTCGGTAGCGCGGTACTGCCCTTGGGCAGCGAGGACCTTGTCGGTGGCAATGGCGCTGGGGGGATCGGGGCCAGCGCTTTCCAGCCCACCGAGCTTGCCGACCTCGTCGCGCGCATAGCCGGCTCACGGCGCAGCCGCGCCGACGAGCAAGAATGACGCGGCTCGTCGAGCGGTAGAGACATGGAGTGGGGCGAAGGACATGCCGATTACGCTGCTTGACGGAATTCTCGTCGGCTTCACCCTGGTCTCGGCGATGCTCGCCATGGTGCGCGGCTTTTCGCGCGAGGTGCTCTCCATCGTGTCATGGGTAGCGGCGGCGGTGGCGGCGTTCTTCTTCTACAAGCCGGTTCTGCCTTACGTTCAGCCCTATGTCGACAACGACAAGATCGCCATGGCGGCCGCAGCCGGCGTCGTCTTCATCATCGCGCTGATTGTCGTTTCCGTCATCACCATGAAGCTCGCCGACTGGATCATCGATTCCCGCATCGGCGCGCTCGACCGCACGCTCGGTTTCCTCTACGGCGCGGCGCGCGGCATCCTGGTGGTCGCGGTGGCGCTGCTGTTCTTCAACTGGCTGGCCGGCGCCAAGGCGCCGGGCTGGGTCGCCAACGCCAAGTCGCGGCCGCTGCTGGAGACGATCGGCGCCAAGCTCGAAAGCCTGCTGCCGGAGAACACGGAAGAGCTCGTCAACAAATACACCCACAAGGGCGCGCCTGCGGCTGAAACGCCGGCGGCGCCAGGTGCCACGACCGACCAGCCGGCGGCCGAACCGCCGGCAAATGGCGATGACGCCGATGCGCCGGCCGATGAAAACGAAGGCGAAGCACCGGCCGATAACGCGCCCGCGCCGGCTCCCGCCGCTCCGGCGCCGGCAAACTGATCCCTGCCAGAACGAGCGCCCGCGGCAAAGCGGGTGCTTGCCGGGGATTGACGATGGTGTGAACGCCGCAAGGCATGCGTTGCTTTCGACGAGCGATCGCCTTATATGGCGACTTTAGCGGAGCTTGAGCCCCCATGGCAGTTTCGAAGGCAGACGCAGGCGACGTGCTTTCCGCCGAGGCCGACGACCATTTCCACGACGAGTGCGGCGTGTTCGGCATTTTCGGCCGCCAGGATGCGGCGGCGATCGTCACGCTCGGCCTGCATGCGCTGCAGCATCGCGGCCAGGAAGCGGCCGGCATCGTCTCCTATGACGGCAGCCAGTTCCATGTCGAACGCCATGTCGGCCTGATCGGTGACACCTTCACCAAGCAGCGCGTCATCGACAGCCTGCAAGGCAACCGCGCCATCGGCCACACGCGCTACGCCACCACCGGCGGCGCCGGCCTGCGCAACATCCAGCCCTTCTTCGCCGAGCTCGCCGAAGGCGGCTTCGCGGTCGCCCACAACGGCAACCTCACCAACGCCATGACCGTGCAGCGCGCGCTACAGAAACAGGGCGCGATCTTTTCCTCCACCTCCGACACCGAGACGCTGCTGCATCTGGTCGCGACCAGCAAGGAGCGGGATCTCAATTCGCGCTTCATCGACGCTGTGCGCCAGGTCGAGGGCGCCTTCTCGCTGGTGGCGATGACCGCCAAGAAGATGATCGGCTGCCGCGATCCGCTGGGTATCCGCCCCCTGGTGCTGGGCGATCTTGACGGCGCCTGGATCCTCGCCTCCGAGACCTGCGCGCTCGATATCATCGGCGCCCGCTTCGTGCGCGACCTGAAGCCCGGCGAGATGGTCGTCATCACCTCCAAGGGCATCGAGAGCCTGTTCCCGTTCGAACCGCAGAAGACCCGCTTCTGCATCTTCGAATATGTCTATTTCGCGCGGCCGGATTCTTCGGTCGAGGGCCGCAACGTCTACGAAGTGCGCAAGCGCATCGGCGCCGAGCTGGCGCAGGAAAACCCGGTCGAGGCCGACATCGTCGTGCCGGTGCCGGATTCCGGCACGCCGGCGGCGATCGGCTTTTCCCAGGCGGCCGGCATCCCCTTCGAGCTCGGCATCATCCGCAACCACTATGTCGGCCGCACCTTCATCCAGCCCGGCGATTCGATCCGCCACATGGGCGTCAAGCTCAAGCACAACGCCAACCGCCGCATGATCGAGGGCAAGCGCGTGGTGCTGGTCGACGATTCCATCGTGCGCGGCACCACCAGCCAGAAGATCGTGCAGATGGTGCGCGACGCGGGCGCCAGGGAAGTGCACATGCGCATCGCATCGCCGCCGACCAGTGCGTCGTGCTTCTACGGCGTCGACACGCCGGAGAAGTCGAAGCTGCTCGCCTCGCGCATGTCGGTCGAGGAGATGGCCGAGTTCATCCGTGTCGATTCGCTCGGCTTCCTGTCGATCGACGGGCTCTACCGCGCCGTCGGCGAGGCGCGGCGCGACAACGACCAGCCGCAGTTCTGCGACGCCTGCTTCACCGGCCAGTATCCGACCCGGCTGCTCGACTTCGAAGGCCACGACAATGTGCGCACGCTGTCGCTGCTGGCGACCAGCGGCGCGTAGGCCGGACCACCTCACGGAAGCTCTCGCATGACCCTCGACCTTTCCGGCCGCCTGGCGGTCGTCACCGGTGCCTCGCGCGGTATCGGCTATTCCATGGCCAAGGAATTGGCAGCCGCCGGCGCGCATGTGATCGCGGTGGCCCGCACCGTCGGCGGGCTGGAAGAACTCGACGACCAGATCAAGGCCGAACACGCCAGGACCGGCAAGGGCGAGGCAACGTTGGTGCCGCTCGACCTTGCCGACATGGCGGGTATCGACCGGCTGGGCGGCGCCATCCATGAACGCTGGGGCAAGCTCGACATCCTCGTGGCGAACGCCGCCGTGCTCGGCGTCATCTCGCCGATCGGCCACGTCGAGGCCAAGACCTTCGAGAAGGTGATGACCATCAACGTCACCGCGACCTGGCGGCTGATCCGCTCGGTCGACCCGCTGCTGCGGCTTTCCGATGCCGGCCGCGCCATCATCATGTCCTCCAACGCGGCGCACTCGGCGCGCGCCTTCTGGGCGCCCTACGCAGCCTCGAAGGCGGCTGTCGAGACGATGATGCGCTCCTGGGCGCACGAGACGCAGAGCCTGCCGCTGAGGGTGAACGCCGCCGATCCCGGTGCCACCCGTACCGCCATGCGCGCGCAGGCCGTGCCCGGCGAAGACCCGGAGACGCTGCCGCATCCGTCCGAGATCGCCAGGCGCATCCTGCCGCTGGCAAGCCCGGAGCTGAAGGAAACCGGGCTTATCTTCCAGGCCAAGCACAACCGCTTCGTCGCCTACCAGCAACCGGAATAAAGCTCGGCTCAAGGCGGATTAAATACGCCTCCGGCTACGTTCTTCGAATGTAGGACATTCGAAACCGGAGGACCGCCATGCGCAAATCTATTCTCGTTGCCGCCACCGCGACTGCCGCCGCTTTTGCCGTCACGGCGGGCGCTGCGCTCTCGCAAGACGCGAAGATGAGTTTCTTCGTCACCAGTGTCGGCTCCGGCAAGGGGGCCGATCTCGGCGGGCTGAAGGGCGCCGACGCGCATTGCGCTTCGCTGGCCGAAGCCGCCGGCGTCAAGGGCAAGACCTGGCATGCCTATCTGTCGACCAGCGCCGAGGATGCGCGCGACCGCATCGGCAAGGGTCCCTGGTTCAACGCCAAGGGTGAGAAGATCGCCGACGATGTCGTTTCGCTGCACGGCGACGCCAATGCCATCAGCAAGCAGACGGCGCTCAACGAGAAGGGCGAGGTGGTCAACGGCCGCGGCGACAAGCCGAACCGGCATGACGTGCTGACCGGCTCGAAACCCGACGGCACAAAGATCGCCGACCAGACCTGTGGCGACTGGACAATGAGCGGCGCGGAGGGAGTGGCCATGATGGGCCACCACGACCGCACCGGGCTCGACGATTCGGCGGCGGCCAAGTCGTGGAATTCCTCGCATGCCTCGCGCGGCGGCTGCAGCCAGGAGGCGCTGCAGGGCACCGGCGGCGACGGCCTCTTCTACTGCTTTGCCGTCGAATGACGCCTTGGAGAGCAGGGCTGACATCACGCGGCTGTGATGTCGCGCGCATTCACCGCGCGCCGGGCGAGCTTTCACCGCTCGCCCGGAGTTGCTAGGATCGGCCGACTCTCCCACACCAACACAGTAAGGAATTCCCATGGCTGCTCCCAGCGTAGCATTGGTCTGGTATCTGGTGATCGCCGGCCCGCAGGGCGGCATGGTGGTGCTGCCCAGCACCTTCGACACCCGCGAACAGTGCACCAACGCCATCACCGAATACCAGAAGCAGCCGACCCCACAGGGCTGGGCGGTGCAGTGCGTGCCGAGCGCCTCGCCCTTCACCGACGAAGGGGATGCCGAAGAGCCCTCGGCGCAGTAGCGACGCTGAAGCTGCTGATCTCCCCCTCGTGGGGGAGATTGGCGGTTTCAGCGCCGCGCGCTGACCGTCAGTTCCGGCTTGTTGCTGATCGTCTGGAACACCACGCAATAGCGTTCGGTGAGCTTGAGCAATGAATCGATGCGCTCCTGCGGCTCGTCGGTATCGAGGTCGAAATTCAGCCGGATGGCGCGGAAGCCGACCGGCGCATCCCTGGCGACGCCCAGCGTGCCGCGAAAATCGAGGTCGCCTTCCGCCTGCACCGTAGCGGCGCCGAGTTTGAATTCCAGCGCCGTCGCCACCGCCTTCAGCGTGACGCCGGCGCAGGCGACCAGCGCTTCGAGCAGCATGTCGCCCGAGCAGAGCTCGAGCCCGGTCCCGCCGGTCGCCGGGTGCAGACCGGCGATGGCAAGCGCCCTGCCGGTCTCGACCTTGCAGGCGATCGACTGGTCGTCGATCGAGCCCCTGGCGCGAAGCGTGATCAGCGCGAGCGAGGCGTCCTCGCGATAGGCTTCCTTCAGAGGCGCCTGCATGGCCTTGAGTGCGGTCGCGTCCATTTGCGCTCCTTTCGAGTCCTTCGTGTCTTGATAGCACTGATACGCTGGCGGGACAGCGCCCCCCTCTGTCCTGCCGGACAGAGGGGGGCGCGGAGGAACTCGACTTTTGTGATGCTGAACCACTGACCTGTCCATCATCCCCTTTGACTTCGACCGCCCCGGCCATACCTATGCGGGAGTTGTTCCCGCGGAGGCATCATGCGGTTCAAGCTGAAACTCGTCCCCCTCACCCTGCTGATGCTTGCCGCTTTCGCGCAACCCGGCCTTGCCGAGACCACTCAGCGGCCGGCGCCCGCGGGCGGGGTGCTATCGCTCTTGCCGCAGCCGCAGACGACCAATCATTCGATCACCATCGCCGGGCGCAAGCTGGACTATCAGGCCAAGGCCGGCACGCTGTCGCTGCTTTCCGGCAAGGGTGATGTCACGGCCGAGATTTTCTACGTCGCCTATACGCTGCCGCCATCGGAAGGTCCGGCGAAGGCTTCCCCTCGCCCCATCACCTTCGTCTTCAACGGCGGCCCCGGCGCGGCCTCCGCCTATCTGCATCTCGGTGCGCTCGGGCCGCGCATCATCGCCACCGGATCCGACGGGGAATTCCTGCCCTCGCCGCAAACACTCATCGACAATCCGGACAGCTGGCTCGACATGACCGACCTTGTCTTCGTCGATCCGGTCGGAACCGGCTACAGCCGCGAGGCGCCTGGCCAGGACACGCACGACTTCTGGGGCGTCAACCAGGATGCCAGTTCGATCGGCGCCTTCATCCGGCTCTATCTGGCAAAGAACGGCCGCACCGGATCGCCGCTCTTCCTCGCCGGCGAAAGCTATGGCGGCTTCCGCGCAGCGCTGCTTGCCCGCACGCTGCAGGAGGATATCGGCATCAGCCCCAGCGGCATCGTGCTGATCTCGCCGGCGCTGGAATTCATGCTGGTGCAGCCGGACGAATTCGAGCCGCTGCACTGGGCGCTCGAACTGCCGTCGCTGGCGGCGGTGCGCCTCAGCAGCGAAGGCGTCAGCGGCGATGCGTTGCGGCAAAAGCTCGCCGAGGTCGAGCATTATGCGATGGGCGACTACCTCACCGCTTTGGCCAGCGGGCTGGAGCAAGGCGGAAGGTTGGCCAGCCAGCACGTGGCCGACATCACCGGGCTGCCGCTCGACCTCGTCCAGCGCAATTTCGCCCGCATCCCGACCAGCCTGTTCGCCAGGGAGTTTCAGCGCGCCAAAGGAAAGGTGCTCAGCCCCTATGACGGCATGATCGGGACAGCCGACATCGCGCCCGAGAGCGCTCGCATCGCAGGCCCCGATCCGGTGCTCGACCGCAGCGTGGCGGCGCTCACCTCGGCCTTCGTCGGCTATATCAGCGACGAGCTCAATTTCCACACCGATGTCAGCTACCGGCTGCTCAATGGCGAGGTCACCCACAATTGGGACTACGGCACCACCCGGCAAGGCTATGCCGGCGTAATGGACGATCTGCAGCGGGCGCGCTCGCTGAACCCCGCTCTCGGCGTCGTCATCGTCAACGGCTACACCGACCTGGTCACGCCGTATCTCGCCTCGCGCTATCTCGTGAACCAGGTTCCGCCGCTCGCCGATGCCAAACCCATCCGCCTCGACGTCGTGGAGGGCGGGCATATGATGTATTTCAGGCCGGACGGAAGACGCGCGCTGAAGGAGGCGGCGGCGGAACTCTACCAGGCAACGCAGTAAACGTTAGGTAGTGTCTCAGTTTGAAATCTAGTTGCTGTCGCCGGCCTTGCCGGCCATGCGGTGCAGAACGCTACTGAGGATTTGGGCGATCTCTTGCATGCCCATCCGCTTCGCCAGCGGGATTAGAATCAATAGCTCCAAAACCAGCAAGGCAAGCGGCCCGCCGAACGTCGGCATGACGGTGAAGAACACCACGTCCAGCAACTAGCGATCTCGGCGCGCCGCTCCGGCGTCATGTTGGCGGCGCGCTTCTTTCCGCCCTTGGATCCAAGTTCTTTGGCGGCGGCGCTCTTGCCGTCGTCCTGCACTTCGTCGGTTCCTCGCCGGTAGCAATGCGCATCACGCGGACGGCATTGCCGATCACATCGGCGGGGCGCTTCTGGCCTTTAGGTCCGGTCGGCACGTTCCCCTCGCTGGTCTTTCTCCGTCATTAGCTCTACCCATTGGGCGCGCCATGCGGGTGGTTCCCAAGGCTCATTGATATACAGCCGCTCCCGAAATACTCTGCCATCGCGAAACTCCATGATCCCCACCACCTTGTGCGGCTTTTCCTTGTTGTAGCGGATCGTATACTCGTTCACCCACAGATGATCGCATCCAATAATCCGGTGCATTTCGAAGGTCACATCGGCGGGGTAAGCGGTTCTGAACGCGATAATGTTTGCTTTCCCACGAAGCCGCTCGCCACTCTGGGGGAACTCAATCACGGCATCGTCCGCATAGATTTCGGACGCGCGGACCTCATCCTTGCCGGCCCACTCGAAATGATCCTCGATCAGCGCTCGCGCGGTCGCCTCGTCCATGGCGCTATCTCCCATGCTTTCCGGTAAGCATATAGGCATTCGGGCTGGATCGCGACAAGCGAGGCGTCAGATTTCAAACTGAGACACTACCAAACGTTATGTGCCCTTGCCTCGCAGGTATTCTACTTCCCATCAGCGAGCGAGCGTTGGAACTGCTCGTCGAGCCTTTGAAATTCCACAACCAGACTGTCGCAGGCAATGCGGCCTGCCTCACAGCGCAGAGACCGTTTCGCGATCCAATGGCCCTGCCCATCCCTGTTGAGGCGCCTGCATGTTACGGCTGGATAGGCGTCCTCGGTGGGCCTTGTGAAAACCCACAGCGTAAGTCCGTCATCTGAAACGAACAATTCGAAGCGGGCCGAATCCTGTGTCCGATGAAGGGCTGTGGATGCCTTCACCTGCCTGAGAAAATCATGCGAGTCAGCACCGTGGAGACCGCACATTGTCGACGGTCCTCGTGCGTCACGATGAACGGCTGCGGCCTCCCCCTGAGCGTATAAGCTGCCAGTGCTTGCAAGCAGCACTGCGCCAGTCACGAGAAATCTTCTCACCCGCACTCCCTCAGAAGGGGCTTTCTCGTAGACTACCATCCGGCGGCATCATTGCCAGCCCTGGCCTGATTTCGCGAGCCTGGGCCGAACGTGGCTTCACCTTTCAAAGCCAACCTACCCTTCCAAGTGCATAGCCCGGCGAAGCTGCCGGTCTCTGCCGCGGCGCGGTCGCGAGGTCACGAACCGGTGCCAGCCGTTGGCGGACGGCGCCCGGAGAGGGCCTCAACCGCGTCTTCGATGCCGACAAGCTGCCGCTCGACGTCTTCTAGATACAGTCGCCCGGCCACAATCTGATCGTCGACGATCTCGAACAGCGTGACCCCGCGCACCTCGAAGGGTTGCCCGTCGCCGCGGGTGCCGGACCAATGCCATTCCGTCCAGGTCGTGTCACCGTCCTGGACCGAGCGCGTGACGGTCGCGTGGAAGTCGGGTATTCCCGCGAACATGGCCTCCCAGTTGGCGCGCATCTGGTCGCGCCCGACGAAGGCTCTGCCCGGGTGCGCCGGCTGTACGCTGCGATAGTTCTCATGGATGAGCGCGGTGACAGCGTCGAGCTGATGCGCGTTCATCGCCGTCACCAGTCGATCGATCACGTCGGTCATCGAAACTCCCGGACTTATGCAGCGCACACATTGGCGCGCCTCCCAGCAGCCCACTTGCGGGTGAGCCACGCCGATCAATCCGCGAGCCCCGAAATTAGCTGATTGGGCTGTGGCCGTCCAGCATTGCAGGACGCCGGACATGGGCGGCGCCACCTCGCGGGGTGCGCCAGCGACCACTGCAAGCGCTCTGTAGGCATCGGGCGAATGCAGGACGCCAGCCTGTGCCCTAACGCAAGCCTGGAGCTGGCGTAGCGCCGCGCGGGCTGTCGCCCGTGTAGGCTGATCCTGCTGGGCCAATTTCAAGCAATATCCGCAGACCGGTGCCGCATGGCCGATGTCGCCATTCTCGATAGCCGCGAAAGGGTGCTTGCCGGCATCCTCTTGACCGGCGGCGCCTATTTCCTGTTTTCGGCGCAGGACGCGGCGATCAAGCTGCTGGTCGTCGGCATCAGCGTCTGGCAGATCATGTTCTTCCGCTCGATCACCATCCTTGCCGCCTGCGCGGCGATCGGCGGGCGGCGCCTGTTCACGGATACGGCGCGCTCGCCCATCATGCGGCCGATGCTGGTGCGCAGCGCCTTCACGCTGGCGGCCTGGCTTTGCTACTACAATGCCGCCCGAGCCCTGCAGCTCGCCGAGCTGACCACCATCTACTATGCCGCCCCGATCATCGTCACCGTGCTGTCGGTGTTCATGCTTGGCGAGAAGGTGCCGCTGCTGCGCTGGCTGGCGGTGCTGATCGGCTTTGCGGGCGTGTTCGTCGCCTGCGATCCGACCCATCTCGGCGTCTCGCTGCCGATGCTGCTTGTGCTGGCCGCCGCCTTGCTTTGGGGTATCGCCGTGGTGCTGTTGCGCAAGACGGCGATGCAGGAGCGCACGACCATCCAGCTCGTGCTCAACAATTTCTACTTCCTGCTCTTCTCGGCGGTGCCGGCGCTGATCTGGTGGCAGACGCCCGATGGCGGCCAGTTGCTGCTTCTGGCCAGCGTCGGGGCGCTCGGCGGCATGGCGCAATATCTTTTGTTCGAAGGCATGAAACGGGCGCCGGTGTCGATCGTGGCGCCGTTCGAGTACACGTCGCTGGTCTGGGCGTTCGCGCTCGGCTTCGCCATCTGGGGCGACGTGCCACGCCGCGAGGTATTCCTGGGGGCGGTGCTGATCGTCGCCGCCGGCCTGCTCATCGTCGGCAATGAGCATTTCCGCAAACGGCTTTAGGGTAGCAACTGACAGAATGATGTCAGCAGGAGGACAATAGACTGGCGGCATGACTGATTCCCTCGATCCGCCGGACACTTTCGCGCAGGGAGCGGCCAAGGCGGCTGCCGAGCGCACGCTGGGCATCATCCTGGTGTCGGCGTCGTCGGTCGTGTTCGGCCTCACCGGCGTGCTGACGAAATCGATCCATGCCGATCCGCTGACCATCACCTGCTGGCGCGGTTTCGTCGGGTCGATACTGATCGCGCTCTACGTTCTGTGGCGGCGCAGGCGCGCCAGCGGACGCGAAAGCCTGCGGCTTGGCTGGCGCGGCTGGCTGCTGGCGGTGGAAGGGGCGGCGGCCAGCATCGCCTTCATCGCCGCCTTCAAGTTCACCTATGTCGCCAATGTCGCGGTCATCTACGCGACCTCGCCCTTCATCGCCGCGTTGCTCGCCTTCCTGCTGGTGCGCGAAAAGGTCCGACTGCAGACGATGCTAGCCGCCGCCGTGTCGCTCTGCGGCGTCGGCGTCATGGTGTGGGCGGGCTTTGGCACCGGCCATCTCGTCGGTGATGGGCTGGCGCTGCTGATGACCGCCGGCAGCGCGCTCTACATGATCATGGTGCGCGCCTTCCGCGACACGCCAGTGGTGTGGGCGGGCGCGGTATCGGCCTTCCTGCTGTTCGTCTTAGGCTGGTTCGTCACCGATCCACTGGCGGTCTCGGCGCGGGATGCGCTGCTGCTTGCCACATTCGGTGGATCCTTCGCGCTGGCATCGATACTGTGGACGGAGGGTTCGCGGCTGATCCCGGCGCCCGAATCCGGCCTGCTCGGCTCCGCCGAGGTGCCGTTCGCCATCCTGTTCGCCTTCCTGTTCCTGGGCGAGATCCCGCCGGCCGCCAGCATCATCGGCGGCGCGATCGTGCTTTGCGCGGTGTTTGCCCATGCCGGGCGCGACTGGCTCGTGGCTAGACGTTCAGCCGCCAACTGAAAAATATTTTGCCGGTCACGGAACCATCATCCGACTCAGGCATTGTTGCGATGGCGGGTCACCCCCAAGTCCCCCCAAACCCCTCGACCCGCCCTACTTAAAGCCGACCCATTAGGTCGGCTTTTTCTTTGGCGCGAACGCTCAGCCCGGGATTGCCGACGGTGCAAGGCCCTCGCCGAACAACGCGGCCAGGTCCCGCGCCGGCCGGTCGGCGTCCGGGCGCAGCCGGATGGCGAATTCTGCCGTCGGAACCGGCGGCAGGCCAAGTTCGCGCGGCGCTTCGACAATGCCGGAATGGGCAAAGCGCGCCGTGCGCAAGGTAAGCGCGATGCCGGCATCGACCGCCGTACGCAAGCCGGCAAGGCTGGCGCTGCCGGCGGCGATGCGGTAGCGGCGGCCCGTAGCGTCGAGCGCCGCGAGCGCGGCTTCGCGAAAGCCGCAATGCGGATCGAGCAGCGCCAGCGGCAACTCCTCTTCGCGCGCAGCCAGCCCTCTTTGCGAGCAGAGCCACAGCATCGGCTCGCCGATCACCGCGACCTCGTCCGGCGTCGGGGCCTGGCGAATGGTGATCGCGAGATCGAGCTGGCCGGTTTGCAGCGCCTGCGCGAGCTCGGCGGAGCGGCCGACGCGCAATTCGATCCTGACGCGCGGATGGCTGACGGCGAAGGCGCGCAGCAGCTCCGGCAGGCCGCGATCGGCAAAATCCTGCGTGGTGCCGATGGCGACGCGGCCGCCGGCACGCGCGCCCTTCAGCGCCAGCCAGGCCTCGGTGTGGACGGCAAGGATGCGCCTGGCATGGCCGACCAGATCCTCGCCCGCCGGCGTCAGGGCGCGCCCGCGGCCCTGGGGAGCAAGCAGCGGCTCGCCGACGATCTCCTCCAGACGCTGCATCTGCGCCGTCACCGCCGACGGCGAGCGGCCGACGGCGGACGCCGCCTTCGCCAGCGAGCCGCCATCGACGAAAGCGAGGAAGGTCTTGAGGAGGTCGGGGTCGAGCGCCTGCATAATTCGATTGTATCGAATCTTTTCTTCAAAACAATTCGATTTTTTTGATTCGACGGTCATGACATGGTTTTTCCCAGCGGCGAGGAAGCGCCGCTCACAACGAGGAGAAAGAAAATGCCGATCATCAATGTCAGCGTCACCGGCAAGCCCGACGTCGCTTTGTCGGCCACTATCGCCAAGGAGGTGACCGAGATCACCGCCACGCATCTGCGCAAGGACCCGACCATCACCGCGGTCGCCATCAACTACATCGATGCGCAGCACTGGTTCGCCGGCGGCAAGTCGCTGGCCGAACGCGGTTCCAATACTTTCTGGCTCGACATCAAGGTGGTCGACGGCACCAACACCAAGCTCGAGCTCGAAGCCTATCTCCAGGCGATCTTCGCCGCCTTCGGCCGCCTGCTGGGCGGCGTGCATGAGGAGAGCTACGCCTTCGTGCACGAGGTTCCGGCCGCCGCCTACGGCTATGGCGGCAAGACGCAGGAGTTCCGCTTCATCAGCGGGAGGCTGAAGGCGGCGTGAGGGGCGCTTGCACACCCACATTGACCTTCCCCCCACTTCCGCTACCCTCTCCTCTCGAAGCGGCCGCCCAAGAGCCGCGACGTGGAGGACGTTGGGAGAGAGCGGCAATGATCCTGATCCTGGCGCTGCTTGCAGGCCTCGTCGTGGCCTGGCTGCTGATCGGCGTACTCGAAACGGTGCGCCTTGGCCTGCGCTTCACGCAGGCGCTGCTCTATGTACCGTTCAAGCTCGCCTACCGGATCGCCGACGAGCGAATCCGCGTCGCCCGCAATGCCAAGGCGCCGGTCATCTATGTGATCTCGCACCAGTCGCGCTTCGAGCCGGCGCTGATGCTGTCGCTGCTGCCGGACGACACGCTGCACATCCTCGACGATGCGTCGGCTCGCTCACCCTGGTTGGAGCCATGGCGCGAGCTCGGCCGCACCATCGCCTTCAACGCCGAGCATGTCTTCGTCAGCCGCCGGCTGGTCAGGGTGCTGAAGGGCAAGGGCCGGCTTGCCGTCTATCTGCCCGATGCGGTCGAGCCTGACGTCAAATCCTTTCGCCTGTTCCGCGCCATCACCCGCATCGCCATGCAGGCCGACGCCAGCATCGTGCCGATCTTCATCGCCGGCGCGCGCGACCTGCCGGTGTCGCTGACCCCGGCGGACCGGGCGCCGCGCCACTGGTTCCCGCGCCTCGCGATAAGCGTGCTGGAGCCGATGACAATTGCCGAGCTGGTGGCGCGCAACCCTGACCAGGCTTCCAACACCAACGCGCTGTTCGACCGCTTCGCGGAAGCCAGGCTCTTCGGCACCAATCTCGACCGCGGCCTGTTCCTCGCCATGCGCGACGCGGCTGATCGCGTCGGCGCCTCGCACCCGATCATCGAGGACGTCATCTCGGGCGCACTCAGCTATCGCAAGATGTTCATCGGCGCGCGCGTGCTCGGCCGTCGCATCGAGGCGGTGACGGCGCCGGGCGAAGCGGTCGGACTGCTCCTGCCCAACGCCAATGGCGTGGTGCTGTCCTTCGTCGGCCTTTTGTCCGCCGGCCGGGTGGCGGCGATGATCAACTACACGGCCGGGCCAGCAAGCGTCACCACCGCTGTCCGCACCGCCGTCATCCGAACCGTCGTCTCCTCCCGCGCCTTCATCGAGAAGGCCGGGCTCGCCGACATCGTCGAGGCGGTCGAGGCGGGCGGCGCGAAAATGCTTTGGCTGGAGGATGCACGCCAGAGCGTGACAATGCTGGACAAGCTGGCCGCCGCGCTGCTGTGGCGCTTCCCGCTGCGGCCACAGGATGCGGCAAAGCCGGCGGTGATCCTGTTTACCTCGGGCTCTGAAGGCACGCCCAAGGCGGTGGTGCTCTCACACAAGAGCCTGCTCGCCAATGCCATGCAGGCCGAGGCCCGCATCACCATTTCGCCCGCCGATATCCTGCTCAACGTGCTGCCGGTGTTCCATTCCTTCGGGCTTACCGGCGGCACAATCCTGCCGCTGGTCACCGGCGTGAAATTGTTCCTCTACCCGTCGCCTCTCCACTACAAGATCATCCCCGAGATCGCGCGCAAGGTCAGGCCGACGATCATGTTCGGCACCGACACCTTCCTTGCCAATTATGCGCGCACGGCCAAGGACGGCGACTTCTCCAGCCTGCGCTTCGTCGTCGCCGGCGCCGAGGCGGTCAAGCCGGAGACGCGCCGCGTCTATCGCGAGCGCTTCGACGCGGCGATCATCGAAGGTTTCGGGCTGACAGAGGCCGCCCCGGTCGTTGCCGTCAACACCGCCATCCATGGCCGCGACGGCACGGTTGGACGCCTCTTGCCGGCAATCCGCATGAAGCTCGAAGCCGTCGAGGGCATCGACGATGCCGGCCGGCTGTGGCTCGACGGGCCGAACATGATGATGGGCTACATGACGGCCGACCGGCCGGGCGAACTGCAGCCGCTCAATGGCTGGCACGACACCGGCGACATCGTCTCGGTCGACCGCGACGGCTTCATCACCATCCGCGGCCGCGCCAAACGCTTCGCCAAGATCGCCGGCGAGATGGTGTCGCTGGGCGCGGTCGAGATGCTGGTGCAGTCACTGTGGCCGGAAGAGCGCCACGCCGCAGTCGCGGTGCCGGACAAAAGACGCGGCGAGCGCATCGTGCTGGTGACCACGGCCGACGACGCCAGCCCGGAGGAACTGCGCGCCTTCGGCAAGAAGGCGGGCGCGGCCGAGCTGATGGTGCCCAACGACATCATCAAGGTCGAGGAGATCCCGGTGCTGGGCTCTGGCAAGACCGACTACGTCTCGACCCGCAGGCTGGCGATCGACCGGCTGGGGCTGAGCGCCGCGGCGTAGGGTGGCGGGGTCCTCGTCACCCGATATCCGAAGGCGGCACCTTCTCGCCTTCGCGCATGGCGCGCTTCGAGTAGGCGCGCACTGAAAACGGCAGGAAGACGAGATAGCCGGCGACGGAAGCCGTCAGCGTGTACCAGGGATAGGTCATCAAAAGCAGGACATAGAGCACCACGGCGAGGATCACCGGCAGCACCTTGTCGCCCGGAACCTTGATGCTCTTGCCGGAATAGACCGGCAGCCGGCTGACCAGCAGGAAGGCGACGAGCACGGTGAAGCCAGTGGCGACAAAGCCGGCGAGACGGGTCGGCTCAAGTCCCAGCCGCAGGAAATAGAGGTAGAGCGGCAGCATGACCAGCACCGCGCCGGCCGGCGCCGGCACGCCGACGAAATATTCGGTCTGCCATATCGGCCGGTCAGCCTTCTCGTCGTCAAGCACATTGAAGCGGGCGAGCCGCAAGCCGCAGGCGATGGTGAACAGCAGCGCCGCGATCCAGCCGAACGAGCCGGCCCGGTCGAGCAGGAAGGCATAGAGCACCAGCGCGGGCGCCACGCCGAAATTGACGATGTCGGCCAGCGAATCCATCTGCGCGCCGAATTTCGACGTCGCCTTCAGCATGCGCGCCAGGCGGCCGTCTATGCCGTCAAGGAAAGCGGCGAGCAGCACCATCACCACTGCCGGCTCGAAGCGGCCCTGGAAGCCGAAGCGGATGCCGGAGAGGCCGGCGCAGATGGCAAGCACGGTGACCAGATTGGGCAGCACCATGCGCATCGGGATTTCACGGATGCGCGGACCGCCGCTGGCATGCGCCTCGAATTTTTTGAAGGGCGCGCCCACGGCTCAGGAAATCCTGACCAGCGGCGTCGCCGCCGCGCCGCCGAATTCGGCAAGCACGGTCTCGCCGCCGACCGCCGTCTGGCCGACGGCGACGCGCGGCACCGCATTCAGCGGTAGGAAGACGTCGACGCGCGAGCCGAAACGGATCAGGCCGAAACGCTCACCGATGGCGATCGAGCCGCCGGCCTCTGCCCAGCAGACGATGCGCCGCGCCACCAGGCCAGCGATCTGCACGGCGGCGACGGTGCCGTTGGGGCTGTCGATGACCAGCCCGTTGCGCTCGTTCTCCGAACTTGCCTTGTCGAGCTCGGCGTTGAGGAATTTGCCGGGCCGATGCTCGATCTTCGTGATGCGGCCGCGCACCGGGGCGCGGTTCACATGGCAGGAAAAGACGTTCATGAACACCGAGATGCGGGTCATCTCGCCACTGCCCAGGCCAAGCTCGCGCGGCGGCACGGCCGGCCCGACCGCCGAGATGACGCCATCGGCGGGGCTGACCACCAGCCGGTCGTCGACCGGCGTGACGCGCTCGGGATCACGGAAGAAATAGACGCACCAGGCGGTCAGGATCAGACCGATCCAGAACAGGATCGAGGAGAAATAGCCCAGGAAAAGCGTGCCCGCGCCAAAGGCGGCAATGAACGGATAGCCCTCGCGATGGATCGGAACGAGCGTATTCTTGATCGTATCGACGATGCTCATGGGCTGGGGGCGGTCCCTGTTTCAGGTCCGGCCTCAATAGCGGAAAGCCCCCCTCGCCGCAACGCAACATTGGGAGAGGAAGGGGCGACAGGTGGCTCCCCTTTGTGCTGGTGGGACAGCAGGGGCGCGAAGTGATGCAACGGCTCCGGTTTCTGGCAAACGATTTTTCCGTGCCGGCTGTCGGAAACCGGTCCGCTCGCGCGTCCTTGGCGAGACGGTCAAACCATGGAGCCAGCCGATGCCATCGCCGAAATCCGCAACCAAGGCCGCCAGGGTCATCACAGAAGGCCTCGCCTTCGGCGAGTCGCCGCGTTGGCGTGAGGGGCGGCTTTGGCTCTGCAACTGGGGCACCGGCGAGATCGTCGCCATCGATGCCCAAGGCAACAGCCAGATCATGCTCACAATACCGGCCACCTTGCCCTATTCGATCGACTGGCTGCCGGACGGACGCCTGCTGGTGGTTTCGGGCCGTGAAGGCCTGCTACTGCGGCAGGAGCGGGACGGGACGCTCGTCACCCATGCCGACCTCAGGCTGCTGTCGAAGAGCCCCTGGAACGAGATCGTCGTCGACGAGCGCGGCAATGCCTATGTCAATGGCGGCGGACCGGCGCCGGCGCCGGGCGAGCATTTCGGGCCAGGCACCATCGTGCTGATCCAGCCAGACGGCACGATCCGCCAGGTGGCCGAAGACATCGCCTTCGCCAACGGCATGGCGGTCACACCCGACAACAGGACGCTGATCGTGGCGGAGTCGCACGCCAACCGGCTGACCGCCTTCGACATCGCCGAAGACGGCAGCCTTGCCAACCGCCGTGTCTGGGCCGACCTCGGCGACGATTATCCCGATGGCATCTGCATCGATGCCGAGGGCTGCATCTGGTATGCCGACGTGCCCAACCGGCATTGCGTGCGGGTGCGCGAAGGCGGCGCGAAAATCGACAGGGTCGAGGCCGATCGCGGCTGCTTTGCCTGCATGCTCGGCGGGCCGGACGGCAGGACGCTCTACATCGCCGCCGCCGAATGGCGCGGCTTCGAGCATATGGTCAGCGACGCCCGCACCGGCCAGGTGCTCAGCGTCGAAGCGCCGGCACCTGGCGTTGGCTATCCTTCCTATAGTTCGGGCAAGCGCTGATAGTTGGCGATATCGGCGCGGACACCGAGCCGGGCGATCGTCTCCTGCGGATTGAAGGCGACGCGTTCATGCGCTGCCTTGACGATCGGCACCACTTTGTCGACCGCCGCCTGGTTTTCCCATTCGACGATGGTCACGAGGTTGAATTCGCCAGGCCCCGAGAACTGCTCGAGCAGGAAATCCTGCACAAAGCCGTCCTGCCGGCGCAGCAGTTCATGAGTCGCCTTGACCTTGCCGATGATCTCCTCGCGGGCCGCCGCCGGCACGACGAACTTGTCGACCCGGAACACGCTGTCCTTGCCATGCTGTTGATTTGTCTTGCTCATTTCGATCCGTCTCCGTGTTGGACGATGTGCTTCGCAGGGGCTCGGAGACGGTTTTGCAATCTCAAGGTAAGTTGAGGTCAAGGGGATTTTTTGGCACCCTCTGCTTCTGCCCTTGTGGGAGAAGGCGGCCGAGCGAAGCTCGGTCGGATGAGGGGTGTTCCAGATGACACCAACGTCTCATTCCTTCCAGCACCCCTCAACCGTCTCGGCGCTGCGCGCCGATCCACCTTCTCCCACAAGGGGAGAAGGGAGAGGCGCTAGCTCACCTCCGACGTCCTCCGGCGCACGATCACGCCAAGCTCGTCGCCCTCGCGTGCGATGCGCAGCCGCTCCTCGGCTTCGGTCGCCTCGCGCTGGCGGTCCCACATCGAGGCGTAGAGGCCGTGCTTGCTCAACAGCGCGGCGTGGGTGCCGCGTTCCGCGATCTGGCCGTCCTTGAGCACGATGATCTCGTCGGCCGAGATCACCGTCGACAGGCGATGGGCAATGACGATGGTCGTGCGGCCCTGGCTGACCAGGTCGAGGGCCGCCTGGATCTCCTGCTCGGTCTGGGTGTCCAGCGCCGAGGTCGCCTCGTCCAACATCAGGATCGGCGGCGCCTTCAGGATGGTGCGGGCGATCGCCACGCGCTGCTTCTCGCCGCCGGAGAGCTTCAGCCCGCGCTCGCCGACCATAGAGCGGTAGCCGTCGGGCAGCTTCTCGATAAAGGGGCCGATCTGGGCGAGCTCGGCCGCCTTGCGCACCTCGTCCTCGCTGGCGCCGACGCGGCCATAGCGGATGTTGTAGGCGATGGTATCGTTGAACAGCACGGTGTCCTGCGGCACCATGCCGAGCGCCGCGCGCAGGCTCTTCTGGGTGACGTCCCTGATGTCCTGGCCGTCGATCAGCACCTGTCCGGACTGAACGTCGTAGAAGCGGAACAGAAGCCTGGAGATCGTCGACTTGCCAGCGCCGGACGGGCCGACGATGGCAACCGTCTTGCCGGCCGGCACTTCGAAAGAGACACCCTTCAGGATCTTGCGGTTGGGATCGTAGGAGAAATGCACGTCGCGGAACTCGACCTTGCCGGAGCTGACGACCAACGGCCTCGCGTCGGGCTTGTCGACGATCTCCTGAGGCACGTCTAGCAGGTCGAACATGTGCTCGATGTCGGTCAGCCCCTGGCGGATCTCGCGGTAGATGAAGCCGATGAAGTTGAGCGGCACGGAAAGCTGCATCAGCATGGCGTTGATGAAGACGAAATCGCCGACGCTCTGCGTGCCGGCCTGCACCTCCAGCGCCGACATGCACATGACGATGACGGTGCCCAGGCCGAAGATGACACCCTGGCCGAAGTTCAGCCAGCCGAGCGAGGTCCAGGTGCGGGTGGCGGCGATCTCATAGCGCGCCATCGAGCGATCGAAGCGCTCGGCCTCCATGGCCTCATTGGTGAAGTACTTGACCGTCTCGAAGTTGAGCAGCGAGTCGATCGCCTTGGTGTTGGCGTCGGTGTCGCTGTCGTTCATGTCGCGACGGATCGAGATGCGCCAGTCGCTGGCCTTGACCGTGAACCAGACATAGATCCAGACGGTGACAGCGACCACGGCCACGTATTTCCAGCCATAGGTGAAAGCGAAGATGCCGGCGGTGAGCGCGAATTCAAGGATGGTCGGCGCCGTGTTCAGCATGATGAAGCGCACGATCGTCTCGATGCCCTTGGTGCCACGCTCAATGATGCGCGACAGGCCGCCGGTGCGGCGCTCGAGATGGAAACGCAGCGACAGCTGGTGCATGTGGACGAAGGTGCGGAAGGCAAGCTGGCGCACCGCATATTGGCCGACGCGGGCAAACAGCGCGTCGCGCAGCTGGTTGAAGCCGAGCTGCACCAGCCTCAGTACGTTGTAGGCGACGACGAGCATCACCGGCGCCAGCAGGAAGGACGGCAGCGGCGGCGGTGTCTTCGCGGCGCCGGCCAGCGCATCGGTCGCCCATTTGAAGAAATAGGGGCCGGCCACCAGCGTCACCTTGGCGACAACCAGGAGCAGCGTCGCCCAGGTGACCCGCGCCCTCAAGTCGGCGCGGTCGGCCGGCCACATATAGGGCCACAGATTGCGCAACGTCGCGAAGGTCGAGGACTCGGCGGAGACGGTCTTTTCGGCCATTTTTTCTTTGCCTTCTTTTTTCAGCCGGCGGAGCAGCAAGATTTGACCAGGGCCGAAAGCGATGCCGAGACATCGGCAAGCGCCACATGGTCGATCTCATAGCGCGAGCGCTGGCGGTCCGGCTCGAAGCGCACCAGGCCGGCCTCGACCAGGATCTTCAAATGCTGCGAGACGGTGGATTGGGCGAGATCGAGATGGTCGACCACCTCGCGGCAGCAGCAGGAACGGCTGGCGGCGAGATGCCTGAGTATCTCGATGCGCGCAGGATGCGACAGAGCCGCGAACCGCGCCGCGACAGCGCGGCTGTCGAGGACGCGGCCAGGCGGCGCGTTGTTTGCGCGAGTGGGTTCAGCCAGGGATTCGGTCATCGTTGATCGGCGATAGACGATGAACGATGAGAGGGCAAGCTAGGCCGATGGGTAGATGGCATTGCTGAAGCGAGCGCAACGCCGAAGCTGCCAGTCTCCCCCTCGTGGGGGAGATCAGCCAATCGCCGAACCCTACTGCGTCTTGGTCGGCGCCGTGGTCATCTGGTCGCCGAGCGCCTTCATGTCGGCGTCCTCGCCTTCCTTCGACTTTTGCGGGACCTTGAACACCTGGCCCGGCCAGATGCGGTCGGGATTGCTGATCTGGTCCTGGTTGGCGAGATAGATGGTGGAATAGCGCACGCCGTGGCCATAGACGCGCCGCGAGATCCGCCACAGCGTATCGTTGCGCCGGATGATGACGGCGCTGTCGGCATGCTCGAGCTTGGGCGCCACCGTCTCGGGGGCGTCGGGCGTCGCGGCAGCCACCTTGGCCGGGGCTTCGGCGGCAGGAGCAGCAGCAGGCGCTTCGCCTGCTGTCGCGGGCGCGGCTGGCTTGGCTTCGGCGGGCTTTGCCTCTGCCGGCTTGGTCTCGGCCGGCGCCACGGCGGCGACCGACTCGCCCGGCTCGCGCTCGAACGGCACGGCGGCGCGGGCCACCACCTTCACCCCGTCGGCATCGAGCGCATCGACATGGATGGTGTAGCTGCCGACCGGAATGTCGCGCGCCGCTTCGACCAGGAAATGGCCGTCAGGCGAGGTCTGGGCATCGCCGAGCAGGATGTCGTTGGCATAGGCGCGCACCTTGCGGCCGGGGTCGGCGGTGCCGGCGACGAAAATCTTGTTGCCGTCAATCTCGACCGCCTCGACCACGATCTTGGGCTCGCCCGCCGGTGCTGCCGGCGGGGTAGCCGGCGTGGCGGGCGCCGGTGCTGGCGCGGCTTCAACCGCGGCCGGCGCCGGTGCGGCCGGGGCCGTCGCAGCGGGCGCTTCGGCCGCCGGAGCGGCCGCCTGGTCGCCAGTGGCGGGTGCCGCGGGCTTCGCCTCGGGCGCCGGAACAGTGAGCAGTTCTGACGGCTTGCCCGGCTCCTCGACCATGGCCAGCACCTGGCCGGCTGGGCTCTGCGGGATCGAGACGACGGCGGTCTGCACCGAGGCGGTCACGACGTCGCCGGTCGCCGAGCGCAGCGTGATGGTGTAGTCGCCGGGCTTCAGCGGATCGTCGAGGACGATGGCGAAGGCGCCGTCCGGACCGGCGATGGTCGAGCCGAGCACCGTCGTGCCGTTGAGGATCTCGACCTTGGAATTGGGCGCCGCGTTGCCGGCGACGACGATCGAGCCATTGCTTTCGACGCGCACGACATCGAATGTCGGCGCAACCGGCCCGGCCGCGGCGGATGCTGCCGCTGGCGCGGCCGGAGCGGCAGGAGCTTCCGCCGCCGGGGCCGCAGGCGCAGCCGGGGCCGCCGCATCAGTGGCTGGCGCTGGCGCGGCCGGCAGCCGCCCCTCGGTGCCCGGCTCGGCCGGCTTGGTTTCCGCTGGCTTGGTGTCGCCCGGCTCCAGCGCCGCGACCTGTGCCGGCGGCGTGCGGTTGAGATACGGATCGAGCGCGCCCGAAACATAGGCGGTTCCCGCCGCGGCGACGGCGCCGCCCGCGGTAAACAACAACGCCTTCAACGGATTAATTGCCATATTTGACTGCCCCTTAGCCACCTAACGCCGGTCTAGCGTGTTTTAGCGAGTCCCACAAGAAAAACGGCCCTGCAAGAAAAAGCCCGTGCCGGGCTTGACCATGTCTGCCGTCGCTATCACCAATCATCGGCATGAACACGATTCGATCCGTCTGCGTCTATTGCGGCTCGTCTCCGGGCCGCGATGAAACCTACATCAAGGCCGGCCATCTGCTCGGCCGCTCGCTCGCCAAATCCGGCCTCAGGCTGGTCTATGGAGGCGGCACCAAGGGCATCATGGGCGCCGTCGCCGAGGGCGCACTCAAGGCCGGCGGCAAGGTGACGGGCATCATCCCCCGCTTCCTCATCAACAGGGAAGCAACCGAGACCGCACTTGACCGGCTCGACGAGCTCGTGATCACCGACAACATGCACGAGCGCAAGCACAGGATGTTCGAAAAATCCGACGCCTTTGTGGCGCTGCCGGGCGGCATCGGCACGGTCGAGGAGATCGTCGAGATCATGACCTGGGGCCAGCTCGGCCACCATCGCAAGCCGATCGTCTTCGCCAACATCAAGGGGTTCTGGGATCCGATGCTGGCGCTGCTCGACCATATGGGCAGTGAAGGCTTCATCCATACCGCCCACCGGGTGAAGCCGCTGGTGGTCGAGGACCCCGAAGCGATCGTCGCCGCCATCATGGTGGCCGGCTCGTCCGTCGATGCCCCGACGGAAGGCGTGCAGTCGGTGATAGACAAGATGTAGGGCAGTAGGGAATAGGCAGTAGGCAGTGTGTAGACTGCCGGGAACGGCAAGTGCCTACTGCCTACTGCCTACTGCCTACTGCCTACTGCCTACTGCCTACTGCCTACTGCCTACTGCCTACTGCCTACTGCCTTCCTCAAATCCGCAATCACCGCCCGCCGATCCCGACGCCTCCAGGCCAGATGAATCGAAACGCTGCGCTCGAACCAGGGCAGGTCGCGGAAGACGATGCCGCCGGGCGCCGCACTGCGCAGGCTCTCCTGCACCGTCGCCAGGCCAAGGCCGGCGCTGACCAGGCCGAGCGAGGTCAAGGGATCGGCCGTCTCATAGGCGATGTCGGGCATGAAGCCGGCCTCGGAGCAGGCGGCCAGGAACTGGGCGCGGTTGGTGTCGTCAGGCTGGCGCACTACGGTGATCCAGGCGCGGCCGTCGAGATGATGCGGGCGGATGTCTGCGACATCGGCGAGCGCATCACCCTCCGGCATCGCCAGCACCAGCGGCTCGCGCCGGACGAGCATGGAGGCGACGTCGGGGTCGTCGGCCGAAGGCGGCGAATAGACGAGGCCGAGGTCGAGCGTTCGCCGGCGCAGCCCTTCGAGCTGCGCGGCCGAACGCTGGCTCATCAACCTGAGATGAAAGTCCGGCCGATCGCTGCGGAACTGCCGGAGCATCACCGCCAGCAGGCCGGCATGCACCGCGCCCTCGACATAGCCGATGGCAAGGCGACCGGCGGCACCGCTCGCCAGGTCGCGCCCCAGCTCCTCAAGGCGCCTTGCGCCAGCAAGCAGCGCCCGCGCCTCTTCGAGGAAAGCCTGGCCCTCGGCATTGAGATGCACCCGCTGGTTCGCCCGCTCGAACAGCGCGACGCCAAGCTGCTCCTCGAGCTGGATGATCTGCCGGCTGAGCGGCGATTGCGAGATGTGCAGCAATTCGGCGGCGCGGCCGACATTGCCCTGCTCGGCCACGGCGACGAAATAGCGGAGCTGGCGCAGATCGAACATTCTTGCTCCGAGAATTAGTCCTTGAAGGTCTCAACTTTAGCCTAATCAGTCTTGGACTGTCTGGCCAGTGGCGACGACAATCCCGCCATTCCAACCAGGACGCCTCAGGAGACCGACATGCAATTCTTTGCCCTTCTCACCCGCAACACCCAGAAGTTCAGCGATGCCGATTTCGTACCGCTGCTGCCCGGCGAGGCCGAGCAGCGCCGCACGCTCTATGTGGATGGCGCGGTCCGCCAGGTTTGGAACCGGGGCGACATTCCCGGCAGCGGCATGATGTTCGAGGCGGCCGACGACGCCGAAGTGCGCAGTCATCTTGGCACGCTGCCGCTGGTCAAGGCCGGCATGATGGAGATTTCGGCGGTCGTGCCGCTCAATCCCTACCCCGGCTTCGGACCGAAGCGCTGAGGCGACCAAATGTTGGAGATGAGTGCTGCCGTGAAATCGGCGGCGCTCATGAACCTCCGCGACCGAACAAGCGACGGAAAATGCTTGCCCGAGGTGCGGTGTAGCGCTCAGGCAAAGGGTTGGTGAGCAAGAACTGCTCGTGCCCCTCGACCGTCTCGGTGCCGCGATAGCTGCATTGCAGCGACCGAGCCAGGGGAACAATCTCCTTCAGCACCGACCCGAACCCCTCACCGTCGATCGGCACATCCTTGACCATGTGCAATTCGCGCGCGAACGCCTCGATGCCGAGGAAGCGATAGCCGCGCTTTTCGAGCTCGGCGCGCAGCCTTGCCAGGGAAGGCTCCGCGCCCCAGAACTCGAAGCGTGTCGGCCGGATGCGGGCGCTCGCGGCGATTTCCAGATTGAGGTCGCCAATCGCCTCGGCAGGAAGAATAAGCGGCGCCAGCGCGCCAAGCGAATGCTGTTCGACGGCGAGCGGAAAGGCCGACGCCCCGGCGGCAGCGCGGGCTATCTGCTCGAAGCCGACGACATCCTCGGTCGTAAAGTAAAAGTCGCGGCGCCCATCGCCATGCTGCTCCGCGATGTAGCATGCGGGGCAGTTCGCGGTCACCAGATCCTCGCACAATCGTTCGAGAAACGCATAGTTCCGGCTCGACCCCTTGGGTGTCAGCAGGGCATCCCGCGGCATCACTTCGTTTGCGCGCGGGGTGAGCTTCAGGAGCAAGATCGGAAACGACGCGGCAGCGCGCAGAAGCGCCATGTTCACCCTCACCCGGACGAACAGCCCACTGCCGTCGGGGCGGTAGCGCATCAGGTCGCGATGCGGCTCGGCCTTGCGGATGACCTCTTCCGTTTCATCGTTCGATACCTGTTCACCGGTGACATCGAACTGAAGCAAAGCCATCGCCTAACCCTCGCCTCCCGGACCACGTCCGATCGGCGGCATCTTGCCAGTTCGCAGCGGCTCAGCCCAGACTCTCTCGGCCAGGCATTCTTCATTGCGTTACGGAGAACCAGGCAATGCAAGGCAGCGCGACCAGCAGCGCCAACCGCAGCACGGCCGATCGCGCCTGGTCGGTCTCCTTGCGCTGCAGCCGGCGCCATATCTGAAGGGTCGCGGCGAGAACGAGCAACGCATAGAGGCCGCCCAGCACCCCGCTCGCCGGCATACCGGCTTTCTCCAGCGATGCGCAAAGCCCTTCCGCCGCTATTTCCTCGACGTTAGCGGCCGGACCGCAGCGACAGGACGAAGCCCACGATCAGGCCAAGGACGAAGCCAAGCGGCCCGGTGATGAAGATGCCGAGCAGCGGACCCTGGTTTGCCTCGGGCGTGAAGATGACCGGCCCGACGAAACCGCCGAGAAAGCCGATGATGCCCAGTATCGCGCCCCATTTGAGCATCGGTTCCCCCATCGCCTGCCGAGCCACTGCAGCAGATTCCCGTCTCGGAACCAAGCCCTCGCATTGGCGTTGCCTCAGTGAACAGCAACTCAGGAGATCGTCATGCTGCGAGGCGCACTGCTCTGGATCATCGGGATTCCGCTGCCCATCATCCTCATCCTCTGGCTGCTCGGCTATCTGCACTGACGACCGGGATGTCCCACGCACGTCCGGCGGAGATGGTCATGAGCCAATCATCACAGGCGGCGTTTGCGTGCACGGCGTCCAACGTCACGGAACCGTCACACGCAATGGAGGCGACCATGCTAGAAACCTGGCTTGGCCGTCCCTGCGACCTGGACCGTATCAAGACCCGGCGAAGCCACCATGAATATTGCCCTCGCCCCGGAAGAGAACGCCCTCTCGCCCTATCTGCCCGATGAACACGGGCTGTTCTTTCTCTATCATTTCACCGCCGAAGGCCTGCGCACGAAGGATGCGGCGCAGGCGCACTGGACCTGGCGCAGCTACCAGATCTCCGACTTGCGCGCCCGCCGCGAGATCGCCGCCGAGACGGCGTTGCCCGGACCGGTGCGCGAAGCGTTCCTCGGAGCAAGCCAGGGCTGTCATATCGACCTCGAGGACGACTGGCTCTATGGCGACCTGCCGGACCTGCGCCACGACTATTCGGCCGAGGCGCGCGGGCTCGGCCATTTCCGCTTCGCGCTCAACGACCGGATGCTGATCGGTGCCCGCAAGCAGCCGCTGCAGTCGGTCGACACGATCCGCAAGGCGGTCGAGAACGGCACGCGGAAATTCCGCTCGCCGGCGGAACTGATCGAGGCCGTCATGGGCCAGTCCCTGGACGGCATGGCGGCCGAGCTCGGCGGCCTTTCCGCGACGCTCGACGGCATCGAGGACCGCATCGTGTGCGATGCATGGCACAGCGAGCGGCAGTCACTGGTCGACGCGCGCCGGCAGCTGGTGGTGATCCACCGGCAGATGGCGACGTTGACCAGCCTGTTTCGGCATCTGGACCATTCGCACCGCAACGACCTGCCCGATCCGGTCAACGACATGGCCGCGCGGCTCTCGCACCGGGCGCACACGCTCTATCACGACAGCGAGCAATTGCAGGCGCGCACAAGGCTGCTGCAGGACGAGATGATGGCCAAGCTGACGATGCAGTCCAATCAGCTGCTCTATATCCTGTCCGTCATGACAGCGGTGCTGTTGCCTATGACCATCATCTCGGGCCTGTTCGGCATGAATGTGGGCGGCCTGCCGCTGCTCGACTCGCCGATCGGCTTCTGGGTGGTGACGGCGGTGTCGCTGCTCGTCGCTTGCGCTGTCTATCTGTTCGTCAGGCGCCTCGGGCGAGTGTAGGACCGGATCCTTCCGGGAGACCATACTCCGGGATTTTGGGTTGTGGTACACAACTCGGAATCGCGGATGCTTCGACCAGCATCCCGTTGCTTTCGACGAGGATGCGCATGGGGTTCGCCAGGAAGCTCAGAACATGGCTCGGGCTCCGCCGAGACAAGAGCGCGCTGCCGCCATTTGCGTCCGTTGGCCGTTGGACTTATGGCGTCGAGTCAAGAATGATTTACGGCTGTGGAGAGCACTGCTCGCTCAGGATCGGCGCCTTTTGCTCGATCGCCAATGAGGCGCTTTTCATGTGCAGCGCCAATCACCCGACATCATTTGTTTCCACCTATCCGTTCAAGGTTCGTGTGACGCGGGAGGAGCCGGATGGATCGGACCTGCTCACGAATGGCCCCATCGAGATCGGCAATGACGTGTGGATCGGACGCCGTGCCACGATCATGCCTGGTGTCAGGATAGGCGACGGTGCCGTCGTTGGCGCCGGAGCCATCGTCACCAAGGACGTCGCTCCCTACGCGATCGTGGCCGGCAATCCGGCCAGACTTATCCGCTACAGGTTCGACGGGCGCCAGATCGAAAGCCTGCTTGCGATCCGGTGGTGGGATTGGAGCGACGAGAAAATCCGCGCCGAACAGCCGGCGTTCTTCGGTTCCATCGACGCCTTCATTGCGGCCCACGCAGCGCCCGAAGCCGCTCGCGCGGCCTTGGAGCCTACGCTGTCGCCCGCCGATCCTCGATGATGGTGCCGGCGGCGGCGATTTCGGCCTCGTGGTCCGGTTCGCGCCAGGTCTCGGCGAGGGCCGCGGCGTACCATTCGCGCATCGCCGGCAGGTCGAGCAGCTGCTTCGGATAGGCAGCGGCGGCGCCTTCGAAAGCCAGCCCATAGGACTGCGCGCGAAACGCCACCGGAGCAAAGAAGGCATCGGCGGCGGTGAAGCGCTCGCCGGCCAGGAACGGACCGCCGAAGCGGCCAAGGCCATCGTTCCAGAGGTCGCCGAGGCGGAAGAGATCGTGCTTCAGCGCATCGGACATCGGATACGGCTCAACGCCGAGGCCGCAGCTCATCGGGCACAACGAACGCAGGGCTGTGAAGCTCGAATGCATCTCGGCGGCGGCCGATCGCGCCCAGGCCCTTGCCTTCGGGTCCGTCGGCCATACGCCCTGATGGCGCTCGGCCAGATATTCGACAATGCTGAGCGAATCCCAGACCGCCCAGCCGTCATCGACCAGGCAAGGCACGCGGCCACTCGGCGAAAACTGCCGGTAGAGGCTAAAGCTCGATCCGGTCGGGAACGGGGTCAGCCGCTCCTCGAACGGGATGCCCAGCGTTCGCATCAGTAGCCAGGGCCGCAGCGACCAGGAGGAATAGTTCTTGTTGGCGATATGCAGCAAATACACCGGGCGCTCCCCTCCTTGTTTTGACGCAGTCCCGAACGGAAAACCGCTTCACACTTTTCCTGGAATTGCTTTTATCGCGTGGCCGGCGCCGCCGGGCGGACTTCGCGGCCACGAAACATCGACCAGGAATACATCGCCAGCGCCACCCAGATCAGAGCAAAGGCGATCGCCTGCGTCCTGCCGAAAGGCTCGTCGAATATAAGCACGGCGATCAGGAACACTATGGTCGGCGCGATGTACTGCATGATGCCGATGGTGGAGAGGCGCAGCAGCCTGGCGCCGAAGGCAAAGAGCAGGAGCGGCACGGCAGTCACCGGACCGCAGCCGACGAGCAGCGCCGTGTCGGTGGCGGTGCTGGAGATGAAATGATCCTGGCCGGTGGCGATCAGGAAGGCAATGTAGCAAAGCGCCGGTACCGAAAGCAAAAGCACCTCGAGCAAGAAACCCTGGCTGGGGCCGATCGGCAGCGTCTTGCGGAAGAAGCCGTAGGCGGCGAAGGAGAAGGCCAACGCCAGCGACACCCATGGCAGCTTGCCGCCCTCGACCGTCAACACCGCTACCGCGATCGCCGCCAGCGCCACCGCCGCGATCTGCAGCCGGTCGAGCCTTTCGCCAAGCAGCGCGGCGCCGACGACGACGCTGACCAGCGGGTTGATGTAATAGCCGAGCGCTGTCTCGACGGTGCGGTCGACCGCGATCGCCCAGACATAGATGCCCCAGTTGACCGAGATCAGCGTCGCCGTCAGCGCCGCCATGGCGATGCTCTTGGGCGAGCGGATCGCGGCCTTGAAATCGGCGGTGCGGCCGGCCCAGACCAGCACGCATGCTGCGATCGGCACCGACCAGACGATGCGGTGCGAGATCACTTCGATCAGCGGCAGATGCGCCACCGCCTTCATGTAGAAGGGCAGCATCCCCCACAGCAGATAGGCGCCCAGCGCCAGGAGGAAGCCGCGGCGGGCCTTGGCGTCTGAATCGAGGAGAGCGGTTTCGGTGACCATGGCCCAACGCTATGGCCCAGCCGGCCATCCAAGACCATCACAAAATTATGATGGATCAATGGACTTCCGCTGATGGGTCAAGCGGTTGACTTCGCGACATGCGCCTGAACTGCGATGTCTGCTCAACGCTGGGCGGGTTTTTCTACAAGCTCGAAGAAAAGCCTGTCGGGTGCCCCCTCGTCATGCCTGAAGCCCGTCAACTGCGCCGCCAGATCGAGAGGAATGTCGAAAACATAATCGACATCAGCTTCCTTGTCCTGCTGTGAAAACGCTTGCTGCCTCAGGGATTCAAAGGCGGATGGCAGATCGCCCGTGGTGTGGAGATCCGTGACCTCGTTGTCGCCGTTGTGCCAAACCCTCCAGATATTCTTGCCGGCGCTCCAGAGCTCGGCGCGAGAAAACATCGTGTGTTCCTCTATGTGCACGACGACCATTTCCCTGCCTTGCGAGAACGCCGACAGATAGCTGTCAGGAGGATTGGGAAAGCTGCAGTAGCCGAGGATGATGATAGCCCAGTTCTTGTCGCTGCGATAAGCATTCACCGGCGCATCGAAATCCTCCGATGAGCCGCCGACTTCCCTGCCGAACAAGGCTGCGGCTTCCTTGACTCCGTAGCCCCGGAAGCCAAACCAGCTGATCGAGAATCCCACGCGTCTACTCCGCAGCGACCAGCCCCGCCATGTCGCGGTTCTTCATCAGCTTGTAGATGATCGAGTCCATCAGCGCCTGGAAGGAGGCGTCGATGATGTTTTCCGACACACCGACCGTCCACCAGCGGGCCCCGGTGGAATCGTGCGATTCAATTAGGACGCGGGTGATGGCCTCGGTGCCGCCATTGAGGATACGCACCTTGAAGTCGGCGAGCTCGAGATCGGCGATCTCGTTCTGGTACTTGCCAAGGTCCTTCCTGAGCGCGATGTCGAGCGCGTTGACCGGGCCGTGGCCTTCGGCGACCGACATCTTCTCCTCGCCGTCGACCAGCACCTTGACGATCGCTTCCGACACCGTCTTCAGCTGGCCGTTGGCGTCGAAGCGACGCTCGACCATGCAGCGGAATGAGGTGACGCCGAAGAATTCCGGCAGGCCGTGCAGCATCTTGCGCGCCAACAACTCGAACGAGGCATCGGCGCCTTCATAGGCATAGCCCGAGGCCTCGCGCTCCTTGACGACGGCAATCAGCGCATCGAGCCGGTGATCGTCCCTGGGCACGTCGATGCCGCGCCGCTTCAGCTCGGCGAGGAAATTGGCCTTGCCGCCCTGGTCGGAGACCATGACGCGGCGACGGTTGCCGACCGCCTCCGGCGGCACATGCTCGTAAGTTGCCGGCTCCTTGGCGAGCGCCGAGGCATGGATGCCGGCCTTGGTGGCGAAGGCCGAGGCGCCGACATAGGGCGCCTGCGCTTCCGGCGCACGGTTCAGCAACTCGTCGAAAGCGCGCGACAGGCGCGAAATGCCGGTCAGCGCCTCGGCCGAAATCCCGGTTTCGAAGCGGTCGGCGAAGGCCGGCTTCAGCGCAAGCGTCGGCACGATGGAGATCAGATTGGCGTTGCCGCAGCGCTCGCCGATGCCGTTCAGCGTGCCCTGGATCTGACGCACGCCGGCCTCGACGGCGGCCAGCGAATTGGCCACCGCCTGGCCAGTGTCGTCATGGGCGTGGATGCCGAGATGGTCGCCCGGTATGCCGCCGGCGATGACGTTCTCGACGACGGCGCGAACCTCCGAGGGCTGCGTGCCGCCATTGGTGTCGCACAGTACCACCCAGCGCGCGCCGGCATCGTAGGCGGTCCTGGCACAGGCCAGCGCATAATCGGGATTGGCCTTGAAGCCGTCGAAGAAGTGCTCGCAGTCGACCATCGCCTCCTTGCCGGAAGCGACCGCCGTCTCGACCGAAACCTTTATCGAGTCCAGGTTCTCCTCATTGGTGCAGCCGAGCGCGACGCGCACATGATAGTCCCAGCTCTTGGCGACGAAGCAGATGGCGTCGGACTTCGACTGCACCAGCGACGCCAGCCCCGGATCATTGGAAGCCGAGACCCCTGCCCGCTTGGTCATGCCGAAGGCGACGAATTTGGCCTTCGCCGTGCGCTTCTCCTGGAAGAAGGCGGTGTCGGTGGGGTTGGCGCCGGGATAGCCGCCCTCGACATAGTCAATGCCGAACTCGTCCAGCAGCTTGGCGATCGCGATCTTGTCCTCGACGGAAAAGTCGATGCCCGGCGTCTGCTGGCCGTCGCGCAGCGTGGTGTCGAAGAGATAAAGGCGCTCGCGAGTCATGGTCATTTGCCTGCAAATTTGTCCGTCGCCCGGATCAGCCGGTCCAAAATCCCTGGCTCCGAATAGGCATGCCCCGCACCCTCGATGAGGTGGAAATCGGCCTTCGGCCAGGCGTTGTGCAGCGCCCAGGCGTAGCGGGCCGGGCACGGCATGTCGTAGCGGCCGTGGACGATGGTGCCGGGGATGTCCTTCAGCTTCCAGGCGTCGCGCAGCAACTGCCCCTCCTCCAGCCAGCCGGCATGGACGAAATAGTGGTTCTCGATGCGGGCGAAGGCCACCGCATAGTCGTCCTGTCCGAACGGCGTGCTGGTTTCCGGCTCCGGTAGCAGCGTGATCGTCTCGCCTTCCCACAGGCTCCAGGCAAGGGCGGCTCCGACCTGTGCCTTGCGGTCGCTGCCGACCAGTCGCTTGCGATAGGCGGCCATCATGTCGCCGCGCTCGGCCTCCGGGATCGGCGCCAGGAAGCGTTCCCACTTGTCAGGGAACATTTCCGACACGCCAAACTGATAGTACCATTCGAGCTCGGCGCGGGTCAGCGTGTAGATGCCGCGCACGACCAGTTCGCTGACGCGCTCGGGATGCGTCTCGGCATAGGCGAGCGCCAAGGTCGAGCCCCAGGAGCCCCCGAAGACCAGCCATTTGTCGAAGCCCGCCATCTCGCGCAGCCGCTCGATGTCGGCAACGAGATGCCAGGTGGTGTTGGCTTCGAGCGAGGCGTTGGGTGTCGACTTCCCGCAGCCGCGCTGGTCGAACAGGATGACGTCGTAGAGCTTCGGATCGAACAGCCGCCGGTGTTTTGGCGAGATGGTGCCGCCCGGCCCGCCATGCAGGAACACCGCCGGCTTGGCGCCCTTTGTGCCGCAGCGCTCCCAATAGACCCTATGGCCGTCGCCGACATCGAGCATGCCGCTGTCGAACGGCTCGATCTCGGGATAGAGCGTACGCAAGGAACTGCTGTGGATCGTCATAGTTTCAAGCCCTGCTGCGGCCAGTTGGCCGTATCGTGATCAGGATGCTGGAAGGAGATGATCTGCTCCTGCCGTCGATAGAAGTCGGGGTCGTCGAGGACCGGCGCCTCGAATATCTTTTCCACCCAGGGCAACCGGACGGCGTAGTTCACCTGGATCTGCGGCGCCAGGTCGGAGCGGTCATCGAAGGCGCCGATGGCGATCTCCAGCGCGCCGGGCTGGCGGTAGGTCAGCGGCGTGCCGCAGCGGGCGCAGAAGCCGCGATCGATGTTGATCGAGGACCGGAAATAGCTCGGCTCCTCATGGGTCCATTCGACGCCGTCCTTCGGCACCGTCACCAGCGCACCGAAGAAGGAGCCGAACTGTTTCTGGCACATGCGGCAGTGGCAGATGGACGGGCGCCCCAGCTTGCCGTTGATGCGGAAGCGTACGGCGCCGCACTGGCAGCCGCCGGTTCGAACTTGATCGGTCATGGTCTCTCCTCTGGCGGCCATTGGTCGGTGTCGTGGTCGGGATGCTGATAGGAGATGAGCTCGGCGAGATAAGGCGCCGAGCCGATGTCGGCCATCGTATCCTCGGACGGCAGTTTCGGGATGCCATCGACATAGGGAAGCTTCGCCTCGACGCCCCATTGGATGGTCGGCGCGATGCCGGCCGGGTCGTCGAAGGCGGCGATCGCCAGCGCCATGCCGTCGGGCGCCTCGAAGGTCAGCGGCGTGCCGCATTCCGCGCAGAAGCCGCGCCATGCTGCGCTGGAAGAACGGAAGCGCTTGGGCTCGCCGCGCGTCCAGTCAACCTTGGCGCCGCGCACCGAGACCAGCGGCAGGTAGAAATTGCCGCTTGCCTTCTGGCACATGCGGCAGTGGCAGATCGAGGCATCGCCGAGCGTGCCCTCGACGCGGAAGCGCACCGCGCCGCACTGGCAGCCGCCTGTGTAGACCGGCCGGTTGTCGAGGCTCATGGCGGGCTACTCCGGATCATGGCAGACCGCCTCGACATTGTTGCCGTCGGGATCGAAGACGAAGGCGCCGTAGTAGTTCGGATGATAGTGAGGACGCAGGCCCGGTCCGCCATTGTCCCTGCCGCCGGCGGCAAGCGCTGCGGCATGGAAGGCGTCGACCTCGGCACGGCTGCGCGCGGTGAACGCGACGTGCTGATGGTCCTTCGGCTTGTCCTTGCCGGAACTCAGCCAGAACACCGGCCTTTCGCGGCCGTAGCCGCCGACCTTGGCGCCGCCGGTATATTCGAGAGGCACCATGTAAAGCAGCGAAGCGCCGAGCGGCGCCATCGCCTTGTCGTAGAAGGCCTTCGAGGCGTCGAAATCGGAAACGGTGATGCCGAGATGGTCGATCATGGAACTGCCTCCCTTACTGGTTCACGTGCTGGCATTTCAGGGCCGGCCAGGCCGGCCGCGATCACGATGTGCTGGCAGACATTGTCGATATCGCGGATGACGTCGTCGTTCCAGAAGCGCAGGATTGTCCAGCCCAACGCTTCAAGCTTGGCTGTTCGCATGGCATCAGACGCCGAAACCTCATGAGAAGCGTGCTGGGAACCATCCAGCTCAACGATCAGCTTCTTGTTGGGGCAAGCAAAATCGACGATGTAGCCAGCTATCGGCATTTGACGTCGAAACGCCAGGCCCATGAGTCGGTGCGCGCGTATCTCATTCCAAAGCTTCAGCTCGGCGTCGGTCATGGCTTTGCGCATCTTGCGAGCGTTGCCGCGATTGACGGGAGATACGGGATGATGGGTCATCGCGAGGCGCCCCCCTCTGTCCTGCCGGACATCTCCCCCTCAAGGGGGGAGATCAGCAGGTTCGCCGACGGCGCCCAATCATCGACGTCTGCGATTGGCGAAAGCGGAAGTGAAGGCCAATCTCCCCCCTTGAGGGGGAGATGCCCGGCAGGGCAGAGGGGGGTACTTGGCGCCACCCTCACCGCTTCACCTCCCACGTCGTCACGCGCTCGCCGGTGGCGGGGTCCTTGCCGTCCTTGAGCTGCACGCCTTGCGCCAAGAGCTCGTCGCGGATGCGGTCGGCCTCGGCCCAGTTCTTCGCCGCGATCAACGTGAGGCGTTCAGTGATCAGCGCTTGTATGTTCGCGCCCTCTGTTGCCTCTATGACAGCCGCAACGTCAGCCCTCGCAACTACACCCTCCAAGGTAAAGCCAAGCAAGCTCCAGCCGCTAAGAAGCTGAAATGCTGCTTCTTCGTCGCCCTCTTCCGCCTTCTTTGAAAGCCGGTGCAATTCCGAAATCGCCGCTGCCAAATTTAGATCATCAGACAGGGCTGCAATCAGACCAGTGCTGGGCAGAGGATCCACCATTCTATTGGCGACAGCCCTCCAATTCAGGTTCGAAGCATCTCTGCGGAGATCCGCCCATCTCTGCAGAGTTCGCTCGGCCTCTTCGAGTTTCGCCTTCGTGAAATCAATTGGCTGCCGGTAGTGCGTCATCAGCATCGCCAGCCGCAACACCTCGCCCGGCCATTTGCGGCCGCCGAAGGTCTCGGTCTCCAGCAACTCGTGGATCGAGTAGAAATTGCCGAGACTCTTCGACATCTTCTGCCCCTCGACCTGCAGGAAGCCATTGTGCATCCACACATTGGCCATCACCTTCGTGCCGTGGGCGCAGCGCGACTGGGCGATCTCGTTCTCGTGGTGCGGGAAGATCAGGTCGAGGCCGCCGCCATGGATGTCGAAGACCTCGCCGAGATAGGCGGCCGACATCGCCGAGCATTCGATGTGCCAGCCAGGCCGACCCCTGCCCCAGGGGCTTTCCCAGCCCGGCTCTTCAGGCGAGGACAGTTTCCAAAGGACAAAGTCGCCGGAATTCTTCTTGTGGGCGTCGACGGCGATGCGGGCGCCTGCCTGCTGCTCGTCGAGATTGCGCTTCGACAGCTCGCCATAATCGGGCATCGAGGCGGTATCGAACAGCACCTCGCCCTCGGCCTGATAGGCATGGCCGCGCTCTATGAGTTGCCCGATCAACGACAGCATGTCGGCTTTGCCGTCGGCACGGGGGGCGACGAACTCGGTGGCGCGTGGCTCGAAGGTCGGTTCCAGGCAGCCAAGGGCGGCGACATCCTTGTGGTACTGGTCGGCGGTCTTTTCCGTCACCAGCCGGATGGCGTCGTTGAGCGACAGCTTTCCCCCGGCAATTTCGCCGCCGAAATCGCGCAGCGCCCGGGCGTTAATCTTGTCGTCGACATCCGTGATGTTGCGCACATATGTGACGTGGCTTTCGCCGTAGAGTTGGCGCAGCAGACGGAACAGCACGTCGAAGACGATCGCCGGCCGCGCATTGCCGATATGGGCAAAGTCGTAGACCGTCGGGCCGCAGACATACATGCGCACATTCAGCGGATCGATGGGGACGAAATCGTCCTTGGTCCGCGTCAGCGTGTTGTAGAGGCTGAGGCCCTTCGATGCGTCAGACATGCGGTCCCGGTCCTTTGATCTGGGTTGGTTGGAACCAGGCCTGCGCCGAAACGCAAATCGGGCTCCAGCCTGCTGGCCGGGGCGTTTGTCCAATCTGGGAAAAGATGAGGCGAAAACGTCCGGACCAGCGCGAGGCTAGCCAATAATGCAAATGCCACAAATGGCGAAAAACGTTTTCATGCGCGGCTTTATCGCCTTGCCGTGTGTTGCCGTCAAGTCGCAACTTTGAGCAAACGAGCGACCGGGTCACGGCTTATGAGGCTGTGAAACATTTTATTAAACATGTCGGCACAGTGATGAAACATTCGCCGGCTAGACCGCCCGGCGTCACGATTTGGTCGGAATCGGCCATCAAACGCGGACACGGAAATGTTACCAGGGAAGAGACTAATGCAACGAAGCAAGCAGGAATCGAGCCGCGCCAAGCAACCGGCGCTCGCCAACCACTACAGGGCGATCGGACCGGCCGCGATCGTCGCCGCCCTTCTTCACACCGCGAAGAAGAAGAAGCCGGCGCAGAAGATCATCTCGCCGCGCGCTGCCTGAACAGGCATGCAGCCGGCGCCGGCGCCGGCGATGAGGGCGCGCACAAGCGCCCTGGAAATGAAGGCCTCGACAGGGTTCGCTAGAATAGCGTCATCTGACTGTCATCCGCGCCGGGCTTCTGGCGCCTGACCTTCTCGGGTTGCGGCCCGACGATGCCCCGCTCCTGAATTTCCGGCCCGGTGTTGGCGACCTTGTTGACAAGGTCGGAAACCGGAATTGCCTCGAAGAAATCAGGGTGAGCCGGCCGTAACAGGTCGTGCACATCGCGCGGCTCCTGCGTGCGGCAATCCAGCCAGCGGGCGAAGTCGCGCTCGTCGATCACCACCGGCATGCGGTCATGGATATGGGCGATGCCCGAACTGGCACGGGTGGTGAGGATGGCGCCGGTGTCCATCTCGGAGCCGCCCGGCTCGGCGTAGGTCTCGATCAGTCCGGCAAAGGCGATGAGCCCGCCATGCCTGGGACGGATCCAGAAAGGCTGCCCCTTCGCGGCACCCGCCCCGGCCTGCTGCCATTCATAGAAGCCGGAGGCCGGCACCAAAGCGCGGCGATGGCGCATGGCGGTCTTGAACGAAGCCTTTTCCGCCGCCGCTTCCGAGCGGGCGTTGAACAGCAGCGGAAATTCCCTCGTGTCCTTGACCCAGGCCGGGATCAGCCCCCAGCGCACCAGCATCGCCTGCCGGTCCGGCAGGTTGGAGCCCGGCGCCCGTGGCGGACCTGCGAACGCCATCAGCACCGGCTGCGTCGGCGCAATGTTATAGCGGGCCGGAAATGCCTCCAGCTCCGCCAGGCCGAGCAAGGCAGCGGTCTGGTCGGGCGTCGCGGTCAGGGCAAAGCGTCCGCACATGGATTTGGCTCTTCGATCGGGATCGTGAAAGTGGCGATGGAACCGCGGCACTGCAACCGCTAAAGTTGTGCGGTCCACACCTCAGCCAGCAACTGACGCGATTCGAGGCGCATGAACGAGGCTCGCAAGGTCATCCCGGCCGTTTCCGTCGCGGTCGTCCGCGGCAGGACAGTGCTTCTGGTCAAGCGGGCGCGCCCGCCGTCGCAAGGGCTCTATGCCTATCCGGGCGGCAAGGTGGAAGCGGACGAGACTCTGACGCAAGCGGCGGCGCGCGAATTGCTTGAAGAAACCGGATTGGAAGCAAGCGGCTACCGCCCGCTGCGCGACATCCATATCGACGGCCGTGCTGAGAACCACGCGGTCGACTATCTGCTGACGGTGTTCGGTGCGGCTTACGCCGGCGGCGAGCCCGTGGCCAGCGACGACGCGGAGACGGCGGCGTTCTATACGCTGGCCGAGATGGCCACCATGCCGCTGGCGGGAGACGTTTTCGAGGTGGCCGAGGAATTGCTCGGGGATCAGGCAAAGGCAGGACCGTAAGGTCGGTGAAAATCGCCTTGCAGGCGACAAAATGATTCGCCACAAAGCCTGATCCTCGCCACGACAAGGTCCTGATGACCCGCGCCTCACCTCTCCTTGCCGTATGCCTTGCCGCCAGCATGATGCTGCCGGCGCGGCCGGCGCTGGCGGCCGAAGCGCCGTTCGAGCCGGGGCTGATGCGGTTGGCGGAAGTGCTGGGATCGCTCCACTTCCTGCGCAACCTCTGTGGCGAGAAGGGCGACCAGTGGCGCGTCGAGATGGAAAAACTGCTCGCGTCGGAAAACCCCGACCCGGAGCGGCGCGCCCGCTTCATCGCCTCCTTCAACCGCGGCTACCGCTCTTTCGGCGGCACCTATACGCAATGCACGGCCTCGGCGACGGAAGCCATCAGCCGCTATATGAAGGAAGGCGAGACGCTGTCGCGCGACATCGCCTCGCGCTACGGCAACTGACGGCTTCCGGCCTGCCGCAACCTCCTCTCCGCTAACAGGGTTTTCAGAGCCGGCGCTTGTGCGGGCCGGCATATTGGTGCAATCCTGATGTTGCACTTCTGCAACAGCGTTAACGAAACGTTAGCGCGCGGATGTGAAATTAACTCAAACTGAAGGTTTTGGTGCCGCTCGCCAGCCTAATCGGCTAAGTTTGAAAACTATCGAACGCAGGCTTTTGCAACGCGACGGATTTTGCCGGGGATGACCCCAAAAATGTCGTATTTACAAATGGTTACTCAAGCCTGCGTGTGAAACGGACAGCCCAGGCCCGATCCGCACCCACGGATCGCCGCTTGAACAGGGTGGACATCGCAATGGAACATGCCGTCAACGACATCGACGCGTTGGTCAGGGAAGAAAAGCGCCTGACCGCCGTGGAAAGCCACAGCGAGGCATGGGCGGAAGGGTTGTCGGCCGGCATTGAGCCGGAAATCATCGCCGAGGCGGCGCTGGAAACCGCGTTCGGCGAAATGCTGCGCGCCAATGGCGAGACCTCGGCTCTTGCCCTGCTCGACCGCATGCGTGAAAAGGTGGTCGCCGGCGCCTTCGAACCGGAACGGCTGAAGCACTGAAGCACGTTCTTTGACGGCGGCGCGGTGTCTTTGGGCATCATTGCCCCAGGCACCTAACGGGCTCGAGCAATTTGATCGGCTTGGGCACATGGAGAGGCAGGCGGTGAATTTCTCGACCTCAGGCCAGCCGCGTGGCCTGGTTATCAGCATCTGGCTTGCCGCTTTCTGTGCCGCGGTTCCGCTGGCGCTCAGCCTCACGATCAGTCCTGCCCATGCGTTGAGCGAGATCAAGCGCGAGGATCTGCCCTCCCCAGTCACGCCGTCGGCCGACGACGACATGGCGCCGCCGGGAAGTGCTGTGCCGATGCCCGATCCGCTCGGCACGACTCCGCCCGCCACCAGTCAGCCCGGCAACGAGCCCGAAGAGAGCCAGCCGGAAGGGCCGGCGAACGATGGCGGCTCCGTCAGCCCGAACTCCGACCCGGACGCGCCGCCGCCTGAAGTCGTCTACGACCTCAGCAAGCTGCCGGAACCGGTCAAGCGCATGCACGACCTGATCGTCGAGGCCTGCCGGAGCGGCGACATCGAGAAGCTGAGGCCGCTGATCGGCAAAGGTGATTCGATGACGCAACTGTCGCTGGGCGACATCGAGGGCGACCCGATCACCTTCCTGAAGGGGCTGGCCGGCGACTCGGAAGGCCAGGAGATTCTCGCCATCATGGAAGAGGTGCTGAGTGCCGGCTATGTGCACGTCGATGCCGGCACGCCACAGGAGCTCTATGTTTGGCCGTATTTCTTCGCCCTGCCGCTCGACAAGCTCGACGCCAAGCAGCGGGTCGAGCTGTTCAAGATCGTCACCGCCGGCGACTATAACGACATGAAGCAGTTCGGCGCCTACATCTTCTACCGCGTCGGCATCACGCCGGCCGGCCAGTGGATGTTCTTCGTCGCCGGGGATTGATCGGGACGCAGGCTCCTAGCCCGGCAGCGCCTCGGAGAACTCCACCGCTCTGCCCTGTCCAGGCGTGACGATCTCGCCCTCCCACATGATCCGCCTACCGCGCACCACGGTGCCGACCGGCCAGCCGGTCACTTCCTTCCCGTCATAGGGCGTCCAGCCGGCCTTGGAGCCGGACTGCGCATTGGTGATGGTCTCGCGGCGCTTGAGATCGACGACGGTGAAGTCGGCGTCGTAGCCGGCGGCGATGCGGCCCTTTCGCGCCATGCCGAAAATGCGCTGCGGACCGTGGCTGGAGAGATCGACAAAGCGCTGCAGCGTCAGCCTTCCGGCGTTGATGTGGTCGAGCATGATCGGCACCAGCGTCTGCACGCCGGTCATGCCCGACGGCGAGGCCGGATAGGGCTTTGCCTTTTCGGCCAGTGTGTGCGGAGCATGGTCCGAGCCCAGCACGTCGACGATGCCTTGCGAAATGCCATGCCAGACGCCGTCGCGGTGGCGCGCGGCGCGCACCGGCGGGTTCATCTGGATCAGCGTGCCCAGCCGCGCATAGTCGTCGGCCGACAGCGTCAGATGATGCGGCGTCGCCTCGCAGGTCGCGACATCCTTGTGCTGTTCGAGAAAGAGGATCTCCTCCGCGGTCGAGATGTGCAGCACATGGATGCGGGCGCGCGTTTGCCTGGCTATGCGCACCAGCCGCTCGGTGCAGCGCAATGCGGCGATCTCGTCGCGCCAGACCGGATGCGAGGACGGGTCGCCCTCGATGCGCTCGCCCAGCCGCTCGCGCAGGCGGAATTCGTCCTCGGAGTGAAAGGCGGCGCGGCGGCGCGTGTTGCGCAGGATCGAGGCGACGCCCTCGTCGTCCTCGACCAGCAGATCGCCAGTGGAGGAGCCCATGAAAACCTTGATGCCGGCCGCACCCGGCAGCCGTTCGAGGTCGCCGACGTCGCCGGCATTGTCGCGGGTGCCGCCGACCCAGAAGGCGAAGTCGCAATGCATGCGGCCGCTGGCGCGCCGCACCTTGTCGGCAAGGGCCGCCTCGCTGGTGGTCAGTGGGTTGGTGTTGGGCATCTCGAAGACGGCGGTGACTCCGCCCAGCACCGCCGCGCGCGAACCGGTCTCCAGATCCTCCTTGTGCTCCAGCCCCGGCTCGCGGAAATGCACCTGGCTGTCAACGACGCCGGGCAGGATGTGCAGGCCCTTACAGTCGATAGTCTCTGCGGCTGACGCCTGGCCGAGATCGCCTATCGCCGCGATGCGCCCCTCCTTCACGCCGACGTCGCGAAGACCTTCGCCGTCATGGTTGACCACGGTGCCGCCTGTCAGGATGAGGTCGTAGGTAGTGGCCATGGGCGTCCGGTCTCTTGCGGGGGGAGTGTCGTCGGCTTACGTAAAGGCCGACCGTTTTGCAAGATCAGGCTCAATTTCCATCCATGCCCTTTGCCCTGCTGAAAGACCGAGCGCTCATTTCCGTGTCAGGCCCGGATGCCGAGCATTTCCTGCAGAACATCCTGACCACCGATCTCGACGCGCTCGCCACCGGCGAGGCGAAGCCCGGCGCCCTGCTGGCGCCGCAAGGCAAGATCCTGTTCGACTTCCTGATCTCGCGGGAGGGCGACAACGGCTTCCGGCTGGAGTGCCGCGCCGACATAGCGGATGATTTCCTGCGCCGGCTGACGTTGTACCGGCTAAGGGCCAAGGCCGAGATTGCCAAGCAGGATCAGGTGCTTGTTACCGTCGCGTGGGGCGATGATTCAACCGCCTCAGATTCCGATTCAATGACGCTCGCCGATACCCGCTTCCGCGACCTCGCGGTCAAGCGCAGCTATGGCGCCGCGGCGGATGGTGGCGACGTCGCCGCATGGCAGGCCCTGCGCATTGCCAACGGCATTGCCGAAAGTGGAACCGACTATCCGCTCGGCGATGCCTTCCCGCATGATGTGCTGCTCGACGAGACCGGTGGCGTCGGCTTCAGGAAGGGCTGCTATGTCGGCCAGGAAGTGGTCTCGCGCATGCAGCATCGCGGCACCGCCAGGCGGCGCGTTCTGATCGCTTCCGCGCAAGCCCCCCTGCCCGGCCCGGGCACGGAATTGACGGTCGCCGGAAGACCGGTCGGCACGCTCGGTTCGACCGCCGGCGCGACTGGCCTTGCGATTGCCCGCATCGACCGCGTCAAGGCGGCGCTCGACGCCGGCCACCCGATCATGGCCGGCGACGTCACTGTCTCGCTCGCCATCCCGCCATTCGCCAAATTCGGCTTTCCCAAGGAAGCCGCCGGCGTGGAGGAGGCCTGATGGCGGCCGATCGCGCCGGGGCGCCGCCGCGCGCCTGGCAGCGCATGCTGTCCGGCCGTCGGCTCGACCTGCTCGACCCCTCACCGCTCGACATCGAAATTGTCGACATCGCGCACGGGCTTGCCCGTGTGGCACGCTGGAACGGCCAGACCAGCGGCGAACATGCGTTTTCGGTCGCGCAGCACTCGCTGCTGGTCGAGGCGCTGTTTTCCGAACTGGTGCCGGCGGCCTCCGCCGACGCGCGGCTGGCGGCGCTGCTGCACGATGCGCCGGAATATGTCATCGGCGACATGATCTCACCGTTCAAGTCGGTGATGGGCGGCTCCTACAAGGAGTGCGAGCTGCGCCTGCAGCACGCCATCCATCTGCGCTTTTCGCTGCCGGCGGACCTGGGGGCGACGTTACGCAAGGAAATCAAGCGCGCCGACCAGATCGCCGCCTACTACGAGGCGACGCTGCTGGCCGGCTTCTCAACCGCGGAAGCGACCGAGTATTTCGGCCGCCCGCGCGGGTTTTCCGCCGAGCGCTTCGATTTCACCCCGCGCTCGGTGACCTGGGCGCAGGCGGCTTTCCTCAAGCGCTTCACGGCGATCGAGGCAAAGCGTCAGGCACCGGTTGCGCTGCATTCGGCCAGTTGAACAAACGCTAAATTAACCGGAGACTACCACAGTAGCCGGTCAGGTCACGGTTCGCAGGCGCGTATATGCCCTTCGCTCACGTCAAGGCTGGTTCGCCCGCGCGCAGGCGCAGAGCGGCAGACATCGGCCCGGCGCGGCGCATCGAGGACGAATTGCGCCAGCAGAATGAGCGCTTCTCGGCCGCTGTCGAAAACATGTCGCATGGGCTGTGCATGTTCGACGCCGACGAGCGGATGATCATCTGCAACCGCAATTACCTCGACATCTTCTGCCTGGATCCCGCGATCGTGCGGCCAGGCATACGCTTCTTCGACATCCTCCAGCACAGCGTCGACATCGGTGTCGCGTCACATAGCGCGGCGGATCTCTATGCCATCCGCAAGCCCTATATCGACGGAGCGAAGCCCTCGACCTATGAGGAAGGGCTGTCGGACGGACGCATCATCGACATCTCGCACCGGCCGCTGGCTTCGGGCGGCTGGGTGTCGATCTACGAGGACATCACCGTGCAGCGGCGCGCCGAGCTGGAGCTGAAGGAGCAGCACCGCCGTTTCGACGCCGCGCTGGCCAACATGTCGCAAGGCCTGTTGATGTATGACGCGGACGGCAAGATGATCGTCCGCAATGAGCGTTTCCTGGAGCTCTACAACGTAACCGCCGCCGACTTTCCGCTGGGGACGACGCATCGCGATGCGCTCGAACGGCTGGTGGAACTCGGGATCTACACGAAGATCGATGTCGACAGCGAGGTCGCCAAGACCGAGGCCTGCCGCAAGGCGGCGAAAATACACTCGACATACCGCCATCTTGCCGACGGCAGGACGCTTCTGGTCACAAGACGGCCGATGAGGGGCGGCTGGGTGGCGACGTTCGACGACGTCACCGAGCGCCAGCTCGTCGAAGAGCGCATGACGCATCTGGCGCATCACGACACGCTGACCAACCTGCCCAACCGCTCGATGTTCCGCGAGCGCCTCGATCAGGCCTTGGGCGAGGCGACGGTCGCGCCGATGGCGATCTTCTCGCTAGACCTCGACCGCTTCAAGGCGGTCAACGACACGTTCGGGCATCCTGCCGGCGACTGGCTGCTGAAATGCGTGGCCGAACGGCTGCAGCGCTGCCTGCGCAATGAGACGGATGTCGTCGCCCGCTTCGGCGGCGACGAATTCGCCATCATCCAGTTCAACGTCAAGGGCGCCGACGACGCCGAAAGGCTGGCCAAGCGTATTGTCGAGGTGATCGGAAAACCCTATCGCGACAAGAGCCGCGACATGCATGTCGGCATCAGCCTTGGCATCGCGCTCTATCCCGACGATGGCAAGGATGCCGACACGCTGCTGAAGAATGCCGACATGGCGCTTTATCGGGGCAAGAGCGAGGGCCGCAACGTCTACCGCTTCTTCGAGCCCGGCATGGATGCCATGGTGCTGGCGCGGCAGGCGCTCGAAACCGACCTCGAGGCCGCGCTGCCGCGGCAAGAGTTCGAGCTGGAGTTCCAGCCGATCATGAACATCGCCTCCGGCGAGGTCGTCGGTGCGGAAGCCCTGATGCGCTGGCATTCGCCGACGCGCGGCCGGGTGTCGCCCGATGATTTCATACCGGCCGCCGAGGAAACCGGGCTGATCGTGCAATTGGGCGACTGGGCGCTGCGGAAGGCCTGCACGGCGGCGGCGGGCTGGCCACATGCGATGCGCATCGCGGTCAACGTCTCGGCCGTGCAGATCAAGAGCGGCACGTTCGCGCGCAGCGTGATCTCGGCGCTGGCCTTTTCCGGCGTGCCGGCCAACCGGTTGGAGCTCGAAATCACCGAGACGGTGCTGATGGACGAGAGCGACACGGTGCTGAAGACGCTCCGCCTGCTGCGCGATCTCGGCATCCGCATCGCACTCGACGATTTCGGCACCGGTTACTCCTCGCTGGGCTATCTCCGGCGCTTCCCAGTCGACAAGATCAAGATCGACCGCTCCTTCATCCGCGACATCGACAACCGCGACACCGCGGCGATCGTGCGCGCGGTGATCGGGCTTGGCGCGCAGCTCGGCATCACCGTCACCGCCGAAGGCGTCGAGACCGAAGCGCAGCTCGACATGCTGCGCGAGGCCGGCTGCGTGGAGGCGCAGGGCTATCTGATCGGCGTGCCATCGAAAGCGGCGGAGATCAACCGGCTGCTGAGAACGGGGACGGCGCTGCGCCAGTCGGGATAAGCGGGAGCGCTCAGTGCAGCGTCTCGATGTACTTTTCGTGGAAGCGGACATAGCCGGGCTCGATCACCTTGAGATGGCGCTCGATCAGCCTGTGGAACTCCGGCAGTTGATGGAACGGCACGCCGGGATAGGCGTGATGCTCGGCATGAAAGGGCATGTTCCAGGCGACCTTGCGCACCAGCCAGTTGGTCAGCGTCGTCCTGGTGTTCTCCAGCATGTTGGCAACCATCGGGCAACGGCCGTGCTCGGCCAGCAGATAGAGCCTGAGGAACGGCTGTCCGAGCAACGCCGGCACGATCCAGACATAAAGCAGCACCGTTGCCTTGAACCAGAACGCGAGCAGCAGCACGGCGGCGTATAAGGCGATCATAGCGCGTGCCTCGGCGCGCACCTTCGGCCGCCCCTTCGGCGGCACGTAGCTCTCCTGGCTGCCGCCACTCGCGTTTGAGTAGAGCGTCTTGAAATGGGCCCACCACACCGGCAGGCCCGAGACGTGGACAACGTATTGCCGCAAAGTCTCGGGCTTCGGGAAGGCGAGTTCCGGATCGTTGTCCGGGTCCTGGGTGAAGCGGTGATGGGCGAAATGGAAATAGCGGAACCAGTCGGCAGGCAACGCGATCGCCAGGCTGCAGAGACGCGCGACGGCATCGTTCAGTCGCTGCGTCTCGAAGGCGGTGCGATGCACCGTCTCATGCAGCAGCGTGAACAGGAAGACGATCAAAATGCCTTGCGGCAGCATCAACAACGGCCAGAACGGCACCTTGGCGGCGATCAGGCCGCCGAGCAGCAGGATCGCGCCGAAATGGGCAGCGAACTGGATGAGGCCCGGCCCGTCCGACTTGCCGGTCAGGCGACTGCGCTCCTCGTTCGTCAGCGAAGCGATGACGTCGCGATGATCCATTGCTCATTCCAGTTGCTTGAGTTCGGTGAGTCACAATAACCAACAAGAAACCTTTCTTAAAACGAGGATTTATGCAAAATAGATAAGCTGACCTTATCTATCGGATCATCATGGCCGCGCTACCGTCGCTGAAAGGACTGCAGGCCTTCGAGGCTGCGGCGCGCACGGGCAGCTTTGCCGCGGCGGCGGAAGAGCTGTCGATCTCGGCGGCCGCAGTCAGCCAGCTCATCCGCACCGTCGAGGAGCAGATGGGCCGCAAGCTGTTCCATCGCGTCAACCGGCGCGTCGTGCTGAGCGAAGCCGGCGTGGAGATGCTGCCGAGGCTGAGCATGGCCTTCCAGGAGATCGGCAGCGTCGCGCGCGAAGTCGGCGGCGACGCATTCCGCCCCAGGCTCGTCGTGTCGGTGCCGCCATCCATGGCGATGGGCTGGCTTTCCGAGCGCCTTGCAGGCTTCGTCGCCGGCCACGGCGCCGTCGACATCTCGCTCAGAGGCGACGACGATCCGGTACCGTTCGAGCGCGAGCTGATCGACATCAGGCTCTCCTACGGCCCACACTATCGCGAGCATCCGACCGAGGACATCGTCAGGGACGCCGTCTACCCTGTCTGCGCGCCGGCGCTCGCCGTAGCGATCAAGCGTGAAGGCCTCGCTAGCCTGCCGCTGGTCCACACGGACTGGGGCCCGACCGGCGCCTCCTTTCCGTCCTGGCGCAACTGGTTCGAGGCGGCGGGGATCGATCCAGGCCGGTCGGTGCGGCGCGGCCTTTCGGCAAACTCGTCGCGGGCCGCGCTCGATCTCGCCGTTTCAGGGCTGGGCGTGGCGCTCAGCCAGGGCGTCTACTGCGCCGCGGCACTGGAGGACGGCAGGCTGGTCCGGCCCGTCGCCCACGCGATCGAGCTGCGCCAACCCTATTGCCTGACGATACCGGAGCGAAGCGCCAGGCGAGACGTGGTGGCCGCGTTTCGCGAATGGCTGATCGCGGAATGCGTCCGCGCCGTCAAATCGCCGGCGCTGACCGCTACGGCATCCAACGGTCGGTGACGGCAGGCGCCGCTCAGAGGTGCCCGCTCAATGCCGCGACCATGTCCTTGCTGGTCGCCACGGGAACGATCTCGAACTCCACCAGGTCCGCCCATTCGACGACCCAGCGCTGCAGAAGCGTGACGTCGTCGGCCTCCACCAGCAGGAAGCAGCGGCTCATATCGGCAGGGATCCAGCTGTGGTGGACGACAAGCTCGTCCGGCTTCAGCCGGCCGCGGTCGCGGAAGCGGCGGTAGATCTCCTTGCGGTCGCAGCCGTGAAAATCCTCGATCACGAAAAACAGCATGCCTATCCTCAATTCGGATCTATCGCCCCGGCCGCTCCAGTCGGTCCAGGAACCACTGCGTCAGCCGCACCCAGACCTCGTCCTTCTCGCCGGAATCCTCCCAGCCGTGGTCGAGATTGGGATTGTCGTTGACCTCGATGACGAAGACGCCGTCCTTGGTCTCCTTGAGGTCGACGCCGTAGAGGCCGTCGCCGATGCAGCGCGCCGCCCTCACCGCCGTCTCGACGACATGGGGCGGCGTCTCCTTCAGCGTGAAGGTCTTGATGCCGCCCTGGTCGGGCTTGCCGTTGGCCTTGTGGTTGACGATCTGCCAGTGCTTCTTGGCCATCAGATAGTGGACGGCAAACAGCGGCTGGCCGCCGAGGACGCCGACGCGCCAGTCATATTCGGTCGGGATGAATTTCTGCGCGATCAGGAGGTCGGAATCCTCCAGCCACTCCGTCGCGAGCCGCGTCAATTCCTGGAGGTTCTCGCATTTCTTGACGCCGCGCGAGAAGGAGGAATCGGGGATTTTCAGCACCAGCGGGAAGCCCAGCGTCTGCGCCGCGACTTCGAGATCCGAAGTGCCGGCGATCATCACCGTCGGCGGCACCGGCACCTTGTTGTAGGTCATCAGCTCGTTGAGATAGACCTTGTTGGTGCAGCGGATCATCGACAAAGGATCGTCGATGACGGGCATGCCTTCCTGTTGCGCCCGACGGGCGAAGCGGTAGGTGTGGTTGGAGATCGAGGTGGTCTCGCGAATGAACAGCGCGTCGTAGTTGGCGAGCTTGGCCAGGTCCTTCCTGGTGATCGGCTCGATTTCGACCCCCATCTTCTCGGCGATCCGCGCCCAGTAGCGCAGCGAGGAAATCTCGGACGGCGGCAGTTCCTCATGCGGGTCGACCAGCGTCGCGAAGGTGTAGCGCGCCGGCGTGCGGCCCTTTGTGTCGCGCCATTCGCGGTTGGTGTAGGTCTCCAGGCACTGCAGGAAGAAGGCATCCTCCTCGTCGGTCATGCGGGCGAGCGGCAGGAAGCCGATCTTGCGGATCGAGGCCCATTCGGCGCTGTCCTTGATGTGGACTTCCAGCGCCGGCGCGCGGAACCAGTCGAAGAGCAGCTTGGCGAAACGGTCCCACACCTTGGAGGGGCCAATGCCGAAGAAGATGGCGACCTTGGCCGGGAAGACGCCGCCGAGATCCTTGCGGCATTTGTTGAGCGCAAGCTCCAGCTCGGGCAGCGCATGCTCATAGAGCTTGCGCTCCGACAGGTCGATCATGGTCTCGACCGTCGGGATCACCTTGTGGCCGCGCGAGCCGGCGAGCAGCGAGGCATAGTAGCCGCGGCTCTGGTAGCCGTAATTGTTCGAAAGGTTGATGACCTTCGGCCGCTGGCCGCGAAACAGCGAGGGATGGGCAAGATAATCACGGTTGGTGATGATCTTGTGCGGCGTCGCCACCTGGTCGAGGTCGTTCTGCCTTCCGGTAAGGATGACCCAGGTCATGTCTTCAGCGCTTCCCCAGAATGATGGCCGCACGCAGTCCGTCACGGCCGAACTGCGCCATGTTCATGAAGATGCCGTAAGGCACGGGAATATTGGCCGCATCAAGGATCGTCTCCTGCCGCTCGTCCTCGACCCAGGGATCGTGGATCAGGATATGGTCGCCGTCGTCGCCGATCGCCAGCACCCAGTGCGGAACCTTCTTGCCGAACATCAGGAAGCCGCTGATCAGCACCAGCACCAGCTTGCCTCCGGCGAGCGCGTCGCGGATGTCGTCGAGGGCGAATGGACGGTAATTCACCGGGATGCCGTAAAGTTCCGCGCGGCGGCGGAAGTCGACCTGGGCAAGCTCCATCACCCGGCGCTTGTCCTGGCTGCGCACCGACTGCAGGAACAGCGCGCCATAGAAGGAGACGAATATCTCCGCAGCGAGCCCGCTCTCATAGCCGGCCACAGCCAGGCCGAACGGCTCGCAGCCGCCGGGCCCCGACATCATGAAGACGGTGGTGGCCTCGCGCCACAGGCGGATTTCCATAACCGGGTCGGGCACGAAGCCATGGTCGAAATTGGCCATCGCCATCATCAGGCAGCATGGGCCGCAGGTGAACTCGCAGGTCTGCGGATAGAACGGGACCATGGTGGCGATCGGAACGTCGCCGCGCAAGGTCTTCTCGTAGCGCAGCGCGGTGGCGCCGTCCTCGTAGTAGTCCGGCTCGCGGCCAATCTTGCGGTAGCCGGCCTGCTCGTAGACGCGGATGGCGCGATGATTGTCCTCGCGCACTTCGAGGCGCAGCATCATGCGGTCGTGCTCGAAGGCCGCCTCCTCCGCGGCCGCCAGGAGCTGGCGGCCGATGCCGAGCTGGCCGAAGAAGGGACCGACGGCGATGGAATAGAGACGGGCGACGCCGCTGCCCTTGCGGAACAGCACCACGGCATAGCCGGCGACGCGGCCATCGCTTTCGGCGACCAGCATCTCGGCGGTCTCGCGCTCGATCAGCTGGCGGAAGGAGCGGCGCGACATGCGGTCGCTTGAAAAGACGGCCTTCTCGATGGCGGCGAGGTCATCGACGTCGGACACGCGGGCCTTGCGGATCTCGGCAGGCATGCGGGCTTCAGAAAACCTCGATTGGGTTGTGGAAACGGCCCCGGTCGAAACATCGGTATACCGGCGCAATCACCGGTATTCGTCAAGCGCTATCGCACCTCGATTAGGGCCGAATTGTGACAGGTTGAATAGTGGTCCAATGCTGAAAGAGCTCTGTACTGGCCCGCTGTTTTCGCAATGGCGCCGATGTCAGAAAAACGCAGGTTTTCAACTGGCAAGGCCGGCCAGAAGTTGGCCGTAGGCGCTCTTGGCGACGGCGGCCAGGCGCTCGCGCGGCAGCGAGCCGACGACGGCGCAGCCATAGCCCTTGTCCAGCCAGTAGACGGCTTCGGGACCATCGGCCTCGGCCGTGTAGGTGCCCTTGGACTTGCCGGCCGATTCGGCGGTGACGAACAGCGAGATGCGCTCGCCGCTGGCGTCCTCGTAGAGCAGCATCGCCGCTTTGCCCTGGCCGGCCGGCAGCAACCGGCCGCCGACGAGCTGGAAGCCCTCGGCCTCCAGATCGGGCGCGACCAGCCTCAGGCCGACGCGGTTGGAGAGCCAGGTCTGCAGATGGTCCTTGTCGCTGGCCGGCACCTCGACCGCATGGCGCTTCTCGGCGGCATAGATGACGTGGGCGGCGATCGCCTGTTCGGCCAGCAGGTCCTCGCTTTCATTTCCCCTGCCGATACCATCAATGCCGGCGACATAGCCGGCAAGCCCGCCGATCACCAGCACGGCGGCGGCCGCCGCCGAAAGCCACCAGCGTGAACGCAAGGCGGATGCCCTCACCGTCGTCTCGCCAAACACGGCCTGCTTGAGGCGCGCCGGCACCGGTTCGTCGAGCACGCCGGCAAAGGCGGCGCGAAGGGCCGCCCGGTCGGCGACGAAGCGGGCGCTCCTTGCCTTCATTTCGGGATTGGCCTCGAGCCAGGCGTCATAGGCCATGCGCTCCTCGCCAGGCAGCTCGCCGTCGAGGGCCATGTGGATGTCGCGTTCGGTGAAGTCGCGCCGGGTCATTTCTCGACGATCCTTATCGAGCGGCGGCGTGCCGTGTCGTCGAGCAGCCCGCGCAGTTCCTCGCGCCCGCGCGCGATGCGTGACATGAGCGTGCCGGCCGGCACGCCGAGGATGTTGGCCGCCTCGGCATAGGAGAAGCCTTCGATCGCCACCATGACCAGGGCCGCGCGGCGATCGGGGCTGATCGCCTGCAAGGCATCGATGATCTCGCGCGAGGCGATGCTCTCGACCTGGTCGGCGGGAGCGGCCTGCGCCTCGCCTGCCTCGAGCGGCAGCATTGCCGCCTCGCCGCGTCGGTTCACCTTGCGCATCTGGTCGATGAACAGATGATGCATGATCGTAAACAGCCACCTCCTGGGGCTTTCTCCCGTCTGCCAGTTGTCGAGCCTGACCAGAGCCCGCTCGAGGCAGTCCTGGACGAGATCGTCGGCGGAATCACGGTCGCGCAACAGCGAGCGCGCGTAGCGGCGCAAACGCGGTATTTCGCCAAGGATCGCTGCCTTCTTTTCGTCCATGACCGCTGGTTTCGAGGTCGTTTCCCATTCCGATTGAACGCGCCTTTCCGGCGCGGCGCAAGCAGCCAGCGCGAAGCGGCCTACCGCTCCGGTTACCCAAGCAGAGGTATAACGCACGCGGGTGCCGGTTTATTCCCGGATCCGCGGCAGAGAGCAAATCGATTGCTCAATTACGTAAAATATGCACAGTATGTAAAATACGTACGAGGATCGTTCGATGAAGCAATTCACCTTTTCAGACATGAACCGGGCGTCCGGCGAAATTCTCGAAACGGCAATGATCGAGCCTGTCGCTCTCACAAAGCGCGGCAAGGAGAAGCTGATCATCCTGTCAGCTACCCAATATCGGCAACTCGTCGGTTCGCCCCATGCCGTCGCCTACACGCTTGAGGACGCGCCGGACGATATCCACGACGAACTCATGTCCGGGTTGGAGGCCATCACAACTGACGACGAGTCGGATGCTTAAGCCCGGCGATTTGCTCCGGTATTATTATCTGTGGGCACGGCAGGCTGACACAGGCGAGGAATCCGGTCGCAAAGCGCGGCCTGTCTGCATTGTGGTCCGAACGCCGGCAACGCCTGCCGCGCTATTCTTGTTCCCACTCACCTCGCAAAAGCCCGACCTGTCCCGCGCGAATATTGCCATCAGCGAAATCGAATGCCGAAGGGGTGGGCTCGATTTTCCGTCATGGTTGATCCTCGACGAGTACAACCGGGTACAGGTTGATGAAGCCTATGATCTCGTGACCACGAAGCCAATCGGCTCTTTCAGCCCGGCATTTGTCCGCAAGATCGCGGTCCTCATCAAAGAGGCAGTAGCGCAACGCCGCGTGCGTGGCGTCGTCCGAAAATAGCAAGCGATCGTCAGCTCTCCTTCGCCGCCCGCGTCAAGAGCCGCTGGTAGAACAGGCCGATGCCGATCAGCACGGCGCCGAGGCCGATGAAGGAGAGCGCCCGCAGCACCCCTTCTAGCTCCGACATGTCGAACAGGAAGACCTTGAGCACCGCGACGGCGATCAGCACGGCCGAGGCGATGCGCAGCACCTGCGATTTCAGCCAGACGCCGGCGGTAAGCAGTGCCACGCCGATGGCCAGCCAGAGCGCCGAATAGGTGTAGGTCTCCACCTGGCCGAGCCCGCTCCACAGACCGATGAACTCGCCCTTGAACAGCCGCCTGACCGACAGCGTCGCGTAGGCGAAGGCGAGCAGGGACGCGACCAGCGCCAGCATCTGCGCATACCATTTCGGCCGCTTATCCCTCGCGTAAAGTGCCAGTCCCCCGGCGGCGACGGCCGGCAGGAGATAGGCGAGGAACAGGAGGTTGAACACTGGGATCGCCCCGGTCGATTCGTCGGTGAACAGCGGGTTCAGCACCACGAAATGCCGCACGGCGATGAAAGCGACGGAGAGCACGCCGACTGCCATCGAGCCGTAGCGCAGCACCGAGCTTGGCGAGCGCATGTCGATCGCGACCAGGATGGCGCCGGCACCTATGGCGATCAGGGTGTAGATCGCCTGCTCGGCGAGCGTGACCGTGCCGGTGTCCAACACACCGCCATGCATGGCGTGGCGCACCAATATGGCGAGCGTGAGCAGCGCGAAAAGCGCTGCTCCCGCTTCCATGGCAAGGCGCGGTCGGCCATCGGTGGTACGGGCAAGCTGCCAGGCGGCGAAGCCGAAGGCCAGCGCCGGCACGCCGTAGCCCGGCAGCAGCCAGTTGAAGACCGGCGTCGTCGACAGGGCCGTGGCGCCGACGATGGTCGGGTCGTAAGCGACGCGGCCAAGCGTTGCGATGACGGCGCCGACCGAAATCCAGCCGAGCACCGGATAGGAGCGCTGGCGCGTGGCGAGCGCCGGCACCATGGCCGCGGCGCCGACAAGCACCGTCGTCCAGCCGGAGCCGAACGCCATGTGCAGCATCAACAGGCCGGCGATGGCCGCGCCGCCGAGCGCGAAGGAGACGGCGGCGTCGCCCTTGAGTGGCGGCTGTTCAGCGCGCGCAATCCATTCGCCGCCCGCGGCGAAAGCCACGACCAGAAGCGCCGCGGCTGCGGCGTAAAGGAAGTCGCGGTCGAGATTGCCGAAGGTGAACCACAGCGCCGTGAGCACGACCAGCGGCACAATCACGCCCCAGGCCGCCCAGGACGCCGACCGGATCCGCGCGGTTGCCACCCATTTGCGCGCGGCCCAGAAGCCGGCGGCGATGAAAAGCAGGCCGAGCCCGATACCGATGTTGCGCGTCAATTGATCGGACACCACCACCGGCTGGCCGTCGAAGCCGAGGCTGCCACCGACGATATCGGAGCCAATGGAGGTCGGCGGAATGATGCCTAGATAGATCATCGCCGTCACCAGGCCGGCGGCATGGAGAAGCGGCAGCGCGCGGGGGCGATAAAGCGCCACTGCCAGCATCGCTGCAAGGACGGCGGCGCCCGCCAGGGCGTCCCCGGCGACAGTGAAGGCCGGGTCGACCGAAAGCCCCAGCGCCGAAAGCCCGATGAAGACGGCTGGCGCGATCGACGGCCAGTCGAAACCGCCGGCGGATTCCGTCTCGGCGCCACGAACGCCCAGCCAAATGAAGGCGAGCACGGCCAGGGTCGCGGCATCGATGAACAGGATGGCCGAGAGGTTCGCTGCGGGCGCGTTGGCCATGTAGAGGATGGTCCAGATGCCGGTGCCGACGAAGGCCGCCGCGACGAGCGCCTTCCAGTCGCGCAGGCGGGCAATCGCCGCGGTGGCGGCCAGCACGATAGCCAGATAGACGAACAAGGCCCAGGGATTGGGCGCCTGCGAGGAGACGAGCGCCGGGGTCACCATGGCGCCGACGAGGCCGATGCCGGCCAGGGCCAGGCCGTGGACCAGGCTCGCAGCGATCGTGGCAACGCCGATGGCGCCAAGAAGCGTGAAGGCCAGGGCCGGACCGATGAAGCCGTAAATGCCATACGCGGCATAGACGGTACCAAACAGGATGAAGGCGCCGGCCGCCGTCAGGATCGCCGGGATATAGGCGCCGGCGGCGCCCTGCACCGGCACCTTGAAGCCGGTGCGGCGGATGAATTCGCCGCCGCCGACCAGCACCAGGCCGAGGACGCCGGCCATGGTGAGGCGCACGCCAGGGCCGAAAATGCCAGCCTCGATCGTGTAGCGGATGAGGAACAGGCCGCCCAGCGCCAGAGCGATGCCGCCGACCCAGACTGCCCAGCGAGTGCCGAGCGCGGTCTCGACGTCGGTCTGCCTGGCGGCCTTCGCCGGTTGCGCCGCCTCGGCCGGGCCGGCCGCAGGCTCTGCCGCTTGCGGCGGCGCCTCATCCTTGGCCCACGGTCCGGACACCACTTCACCGCTGGCAGCCGCGGCCTCGGCCGGCGCTTCGGCGGCCGCTTCGCCCGTTGCCGGAGGAGCCACGCCGGCGACTTCCGCCGTTTCTGCCTCGGCCGGCTTGCCGTCGGCTGTCGCCTGCTCCAAGGGTTTTGCGGCAAATGGCGAGGCGCCGGAAAGCACGAGGCTGCGCAGAGCGCCAAGCTCGCGCTCGATCAGGCCGATGCGGCTCTGCTGGCGCGAGATGATGACGAACAGGGCGATGATGGCGGCAAGGCCGATCAGGCTCTCAAACATGGCGGTTCCCCCAAACCAGGCCGGTTGTCACTGACAATTGCGGCGGCCAGACGGCCGGTTCCTCCAGGCAAACGCGCCGCCGGATCGGCGACAGCAAAGATCGAGCATGTTTCAGGACCAAATGCCAGCAACTTGCAGCCTTTATCCAATGCCGCGGTGTCTAAGCGGCCAATAATGGGCTTGCACGGCGAGGTCGCGTGCCACGTGCCGAAAGTACTCGTGCTATCCTAAGCCGAATTTGATGAGGATGATCGATGCCGCAACGAAGCGCGGGCCTGCTGATCTACAGGCTCACCAGCGGTTTTTTCGAATTTCTGCTGGTCCATCCCGGCGGGCCGTTCTGGGCAAGGAAGGACGAAGGGGCGTGGTCGATCCCCAAGGGGCTCATCGACGAGAACGAGGACGAATTGGCGGCCGCGCGGCGCGAGGCCGAGGAGGAACTCGGCGTCGCCATCGACGGAGATTTCCAGCCGCTCGGCAGCTACCGGCAACCGGGCGGCAAGATCGTGACGGCGTGGAGCGTTGAATCGGACGTCGATACGGACGCCGTCAAAAGCAATTTTTTTACCATGGAATGGCCGCCCAGGTCAGGCTCCAGGAAGGAATTTCCTGAAGTCGACAAAGCCGGCTGGTTTTCATTGTCCGAGGCCAGGCTGAAGATCCTCAAAGGCCAGCGCGCCATGCTCGACGATTTCATGGAGCGGAGAAACGCCGGTTAGCTGCCAGCGCTACCCTCCGCCGATTTCTTTGAGCGAGGCATGATGCCGGCGCAGCGCGGCGAGAAAGCCGGCGCGGGCATCGGGCGGCTCGATGCCGCGTGGCTCATAGACATGGCGGGTGAAGAAGAAGCCAGTCAGCCGGAAGGCATCCTCGAGCGCCGCCTGGTCGGCGCGGGGGCCCGAACGCTGCAGGAAGGCCGGCAACGCCAGCATCTTGTCGTGCCAGGGGGCGCCCGCCTCGCGCGATACGGCGCGGCCGGATTTCGGCGAGACATAGGCGAGGTCCTGCCTGGAGCCGGTCGCCGCGCACTGGCTGAGATCGAGGCCGAAGCCGAGCTCGTCGAGGATCAGCAGCTCGAAGCGCGCCACCAGCTCGCCCGCCGCATCGGCATCGTCGAGATGGGCGATCATCACTGCAAGCGTCTCGTAAAGCGCGCCATGGGCGTCGCGCTCGGGCAAAAGCCGGAGATGCGCGGCCATGGTTTGCAGGCCGTAGACGGCGACGGCGCTGTCCATCAGCCGGGCGGCGTTCATCTCGATCGCCTCGGCCTGGAAGGTGCCGAGATGCTCGTCGAGGCGCGCCCGCCATAAAAGATCGACGCGGTTGCCCGGCTGCAGCACCGGCTGCTGCTTGCGCGAGCGGCCGCCGCGCACCAGACCGAGATGGCGGCCATGGGCGCGCGTCATCACCTCGAGGATGGCGCTGGTTTCGCCATGCTTTCGGGTGCCGAGAATGATTCCCTCGTCGCGCCATTCCATGATGGGAGCTTTTCACCGGTTGGGTGGCGAAATCAAGCTTGGACCGGGCCGGGCACGCAGAGTGCTGCCAACAGCAAATATCGGAAAACCTTCAGAAAGCGATCGGGATTCTTGGACCGAACAGGCGCCATGTAGGGGCGCGTTGACCGGTGGCCGGCGTTATCAGCCGGAACGGTCCGGCCGGTCTTATGCTGATGTGTCGACCTCCCGGGCAGGCGGCCTCTCGCAACCAATCAGCCCGACGAGAGGACCTGACATGACTTCCTTCCTGAGCCTGGTGCGGACGCACCAGCTGCCCGCGTTCTTTTCGCTGGCGCTCGGCCTGACCTGGCTGGCGTTCATCCCCTTCTGGCTCTCCGGCGGCGACAGCATTCCCTGGTTCACTTTCGGGCCGATGGTCGCCGGTTTCACTGTCGCGGCGATCGCCGGAGGCTGGGGATCGGTCAAGCCTATCCTCGCCTCCATGGTGAGATGGCGGGTCCGCGCGTTCTGGTATCTGGTGGCGTTCGGACTGCCTTTCGGGGCACAGCTTGCCTCGATCCTGATCAATCCGCTGTTCGGCGCGGCCGCACCCGCCTGGGGCAATATTCCGCCGTTCTCTGAGATACTGCCGATCATCGGCCTCTATGCGATCTTCAGCGGACCGCTCGGCGAGGAACCCGGCTGGCGCGGTTTTGCAACGCCGCGCCTGCTCGCCGGTCACTCGGCGCTGGCCGGCAGCCTGATCCTCGGCGTGATCTGGGCGATCTGGCATTTCCCGCTCGGTCTGGTCGGCGACCTCAGCCTCTACAGCACGATCAACGTCGTCCTGGCCGGCATCGTCTTCACCTGGCTCTACCAGAACACCGGCAGCGTGCTTCTCGCCATTCTGATGCACGTCACGCACCAGAACAGTGTGCGCTTCCTTGGCAAGGTGTTCCTCGACGACGATTACATCCAGCAGCAGTGGATCGGGGTCGCGATCTGGGCTGTCATTGCGGTGGCGATTGTCGCCTACTACGGCACCGAGAGCTTCGTGCGCCGACCCAAGGCAGAGCTTTCCGTCGCCGCTGCCTGAGGCAGATAAGCAAACAAACGCGGCGCCCTCCCCGGGGCGCCGCGTTCTTGCTTCAGTGCGGAAATTCCAGGCCCATCTCGCGATAGCGCTCTGGGTCGTCGCCCCAGTTCTCGCGGACTTTGACGAACAAGAAGAGATGCACCTTCTGCTCGAGGATGCCTGCGATCTCCATGCGCGCGGCCTGGCCGATAGCGCGGATCGTTTCGCCCTTGTGGCCGAGAACGATCTTCTTCTGGCTGTCGCGCTCGACATAGATGACCTGTTCGATGCGCACCGAACCGTCCTTCTTCTCTTCCCATTTCTCGGTCTCGATATGGGAAGAATAGGGAAGTTCCTGATGCAGCCGCAGGTAAAGTTTCTCGCGGGTGATCTCGGCCGCTAGCTGGCGCATCGGCAGGTCGGAGATCTGGTCTTCCGGGTAGTACCAGGGCCCGGCCGGCAAGGTCTCGGCGAGGTAGTCGAGCAGATCCTTGCAGCCGGAGCCGGTCAGCGCCGAGACCATGAAGGTGCGCTTGAACGGCACGCGCTCATTCGCTGTCGCCGCCAACGCCAGGAGAGTCTCCGGCTTGACGCGGTCGACCTTGTTGAGGACCAGAAGCATCGGCTGCCGCACATCCTTCAGTCTGTCGAGGATGGCATCGGCGTCGCCGCGGATACCACGCTCGGCATCGATCAGGAGCACCACGACATCGGCGTCCTTGGCGCCGCCCCAGGCGGTCGTCACCATCGCCGTGTCAAGCCGCCGCTTCGGCTTGAAGATGCCGGGCGTGTCGACGAAGACGATCTGCGCATTCTCATGCGTGGCGATGCCGCGCACGATGGCGCGGGTGGTCTGCACCTTGTGGGTGACGATCGACACCTTGGCGCCGACCAGCTGGTTGACCAGCGTCGACTTGCCGGCATTGGGCGCGCCGATCAGCGCAACGAAGCCGGAATGCGTCGCGGAGGCCTCGCCCGCCGGTGCCGCGTCTTCGCTCATGCCGCACTTCCTTCATTCAGCCAGATACCTTCGCGCAGCAGCAGCGCCGCAGCCGCTGCCTGCTCGGCCTCGCGCTTGGAGCGGCCGCTGCCGATGGCAGGAGCGAACTGGCCGACCTTGACGCTGACAGTGAACAGCGGATCGTGGTCCGGCCCCTCGCGGCCGTCGATGCGATAGGCCGGCGTGGCGCCCGCCGCTGCCTGGTGCGCCCATTCCTGCAACTCGGTCTTGGCGTCGCGGCGGGCGGCGCCTATCGCCTGCGAGCGCGGCCGCCAATAGCGGTCGATGAAAGCGCGGGCCACCGCCAGGCCGCCGTCGAGATAGAGCACGGCGATCAGCGATTCCAGCGCGTCGGCGCGCAGGTTGACGCGCTTGCGCCCCTCGAGGCCGCGCACATCCGAGCCGGCGCGGATCAATTCCGGAAGGCCGATCTCCTCGGCGATCTCGGACAGCGCCTCCGCATTGACCAGGGCGTTCAGCCGCAGCGACAGCTCGCCCTCGGCCGCGTTCGGGAATGCCGCGAGCAGCATGTCGGCCACGACGAGGCCAAGCACGCGGTCGCCGAGGAATTCGAAGCGTTCATAGTCGACGCCGGCATGGCTCGAGCGGGCGCTGGCATGGGTCAGCGCCCGCTGCAGGCGCTGGCGGTCGGCAAAGGCATGGCCGGTGCGCTGCATGAGCGCCTCGGCGAGCGCATCGGCGGTAAGCCGCTTGGTTGTCGCCATCACCTAGCTGACGAAATGGAACAGGCGCGCGGCCCGCATCAGCGACGGCCACTTCCAGATCTCGAGCGGGCTGGCGCCATCGGCGATCGAGAAGAAGATGATGTTGGCGCGGCCGACCAGATTCTCTTCCGGCACGAAGCCGACGGTGAAACGGCTGTCGGAGGAATTGTCGCGGTTGTCGCCCATCATGAAATAATGGCCGGGCGGCACGTCGAACTCGCGCGTGTTGTCGCCGATCGAGTTCGGCGTCAGGTCGAGCGTGTCATAGGTGATGCCGTTGGGCAGCGTCTCACGATAGACATCGACCGGACGATCCACCTCGGTGATGTCGGGGTTGTCGATCTGGCCGACCTTTGCGCGCGGCACGCCGACACCGTTGATGAAGAGCTGGCCGTCCTTGACCTGGATCTTGTCGCCGGGCAGGCCGATGACGCGCTTGATGTAGTCGATGGACGGGTCCGGCGGGAACTTGAACACGACGACGTCGCCGCGCTTCGGCTCGGAGCCCCAGATGCGGCCCGAGAAGATGTCGGGGCCGAACGGCAGCGAATAGCGCGAATAGCCATAGGACCATTTGGTGACGAAGAGATAGTCGCCCTCGAGCAAGGTCGGACGCATCGAACCGGACGGGATTGAGAAGGGCTGGAACAGGAAGGTTCGGATGACCAGCGCGAGCAGCAGCGCCTGAATGATGACGCTGACGGTTTCGCCAAGCCCGCCGGATTTCTTCTCGGATTTTTCAGCCACGCTCATGTCGTCCTCGATTGTGCGTTGGTTGGTATAGAGTCTCGGCGCGCGCTGGGCAACGTCAGCCGGAGGTCAGAAGCAATCAATGTGGCGCTTCTTCGGCGGGCAACGCCTCGATGATCACAAAGGCTTGAGCGAGCGGGAAATCGTCGGTGATGGTGAGGTGGATCGCCGCCTTGTGTCCCTTCGGCAGAATCTTGTCCAGCCGCGCCGCTGCGCCGCCGGTCAAGGCCATGGTCGGCTTGCCGCCCGGTAGGTTGACGACGCCCATGTCGCGCCAGAAGACGCCATGCGCCAGACCGGTGCCCAGCGCCTTGGCGCAGGCCTCCTTGGCGGCGAAGCGCTTGGCATAGGAGGCCGCGCGTGCCGCGCGGTTCTCCGAGCGCGCCTGCTCGACCTCGGTGTAGATGCGCTGGATAAAGCGCTGGCCGTGCCGCTCCAGCGACTTCTCGATGCGTCTGATGTCGATCAGGTCGCTGCCAATGCCGATGATCATTCCGCGGGGACTTCCCGTCCGCCGTGTCCAGCGTGCGTGGCCTTGCGCGCCCTTTCGGCCATGCGCTTCTTGCGCCGCTCGCGAAAGACGGTCATGCCCCATCGGGTGATGCCGTAGAAGAACAGGCCGAAGACGAGGCCGAGCGGCACCGCGCCAATCAGCATCGGCTCCAGCACCGGATGCCACAATTTCGCGAACGAAAGCGTGTGCATCATTTCCCCAAGGTGCTCAGGCGGCCCATTCTTGGGCAGGCGCTCATGCAGGATGAGCTTGCCGGTCTCCCAAGACGCACCCCAGAGCAGCGGAAAGGTGAGCGGATTGCCGAAGAACACCGCGCCGAGGGCGGCAGCCACCAGATTGCCGGCGATGACCCAGCACAACACGGCGGCAATGATGAAGTGGAAGCCGAGCGGGAAAAACGAAGCAAACACGCCGGCCGCGACGCCAGCGGCGACGGCATGCGGAGTGGCCTTCAGCCGCAGGATACGCTTCGAAAAATACTGCACCGAGCGCGAGAACGAGCGGCGCGGCCACAAATAGGTACGCACCCGCTCGAAAAGGCCATCAGGCTTGCGGCGTCGAAAAAGCACTCAGTTCCGGTTCCTAGTACCCAACATCAGCTGTTCCGGCGACCCTGAGCCGGCAGGCGAAAGCCATATCTTGCGCTTCGAGGCCGGCTGAAGGCAACAGCGACTTTGATATAGCGACGCGCCAGCCTAAGGACAACGCTGGCGATGCCACATGCGTCGCACCCGCCATACGGCCAGCGTCTCGGGACATCGAGCATATTAGAAACACGGCGGATTTGTGGAGGCGGCGCCTTCACACTTCGGCTCAAGCCCCTCCGGTCTTGCCGGAACCGTATTCACTGACCTCGACCAGGTTGCCGTCCGGATCGCGGAAATAGACCGACAGCATCGGCCCGCGCGCGCCGATGCGCTCGACCGGCCCGACCTCGATGACGACATCGTTGGCCGCAAGGCTGGCGCAGATCTCGGCGAGCGGCCTTGCCGCGACGAGACAGAAGTCGCCGGAGCCCGGCGTCGGCGCCTTGGCCTTCGGCTCGAAGGTGCGGCCGACCTCGTGCAGGTTGATCTTCTGCGATCCAAACAAAAGCGCCGTCGGCCGGTTCGACTGGTCCAAGCGTCGCAGACCGAGCACACGCTCGTAGAAGGCGCAGGTCGCTTCCACCGAGCGGACCGTCAGCACGAAATGGTCGATGCCGGCGATCATCGCAGCGCCGCGGTCAGCGGACGTCGCTGCCGACGAGAGTCAAGCGACGCGCCCAACTGCTTGTTTCCATGCATGGCGAGATCAGATGTTGCGGCTGCCGGGCTTGACGGCCGGGATTGCGGCAAGCTCGGGTGGCAGCCGGTCGGCCGGATAGGCCGGAACCTCATATTCGGCGAGCGCAACCAGCGGCACGCCGACATCAGTCTTGCCGGCCGAGCGGTCGATGATGCAGGCGGCCGCCGCCACCTCGGCGCCGAGCTCGCGCAGGCATTCGATTGTCTCTCGGATCGACAGCCCGGTGGTGACGATGTCCTCGACGATGACGACACGCGAGCCCTTTGCGATCTCGAAACGGCGCAGCCTGAACTCGCCCCCTTCCCGCTCGACCCAGATTGCCGGCACGCCGAGATGGCGCGAGGTCTCGTAGGCGGGGATCAGGCCGCCGATGGCCGGGCCGACGACATAATCGATCCGGCCGGGCACCGCCTTGCGGATCTTCTCGGCCAGCGCCTTGCACAGGCGTTCGGTCTTGTCGGCGTGCATGAAGACCCTCGCCTTCTGCAGGAAGACCGGACTGCGCAAGCCCGACGTCAGGATGAAATGCCCTTCCAGGACGGCGCCCGCCTCGCGGAAAATGCCCAGCACTTCATCGGTGTTCATTCCATCCCCCAGCGGTAGCTTAACCGTTCACGCGTCGCGCATCGCTGACGCTCGAATTGTCCTTGAGCTGCGACAGCAGCCGGTTGAGATGCTTCAGATCCCAGACCTCAAGATCGATCAGCATTTCGGTGAAGTCGGGCGCGGTGCGCACCATCGACAGCGTATGGATGTTGGCATCGTTCGCGGCTACGACCTGGGCGATGTCGGCGAGCGAACCCGGCGCGTTGATGGCAGTGACCGAAATGCGTGCCGGGAAGCGCTCCTTGGTCCGCTCGTCAATGTCCCAGCGCACATCGATCCAGCGCTCAGGCTGGTCGTCGAAGGCCTGCAGAGCTGGCGACTGGATCGGGTAGATGGTGATGCCGGTGCCCGGCTGGATGATGCCGACGATGCGGTCGCCAGGCACGGCGCCCTCCGGCGCGAAGCGAACCGGCAGATCGCCACGCACGCCGCGGATCGGAACTGCGCCATCGCGCGGCTGGTCCTTGTCCTTGCGCGCGGCGCGGCCCGGCATCTGGAACAGCATGCCAGCGGCGTTGCGGATCTTCGACCAGCCTTCCTCGCGCTGTTTGGGAGCGGCGACGGTGACGCGCTCGTCCTTGTAGTCGGGGAACACCGCCTTCATGACATCGGTCGAGGCTAGTTCGCCACGCCCGACAGAGGCCAGCACGTCTTCTATGTCCTTGCGCGCCAGCCGGTGAAGCACCGGCTTCAGGCTCTCCTTGGTGAAGTTCTTGCCGGCGCGCTCGAAGGCGCGCTCCAGGATGCGGGCGCCAAGCCCGGAATACTGCTTGCGGATCGCATTCTTGGTGGCGCGGCGAATGGCGGCCCGCGCCTTGCCGGTGACGACCACCGATTCCCAGGCCGCCGGCGGCACCTGCGCCTTGGAGCGGATGATCTCGACCTCATCGCCGTTCTTCAACTCCGTCATCAGCGGCATGATGCGGCCATTGACCTTGGCGCCGACGCAAGTGTCGCCGACATCGGTGTGGACGGCATAGGCGAAGTCGATGGGGGTGGCGCCGCGCGGCAGCGCGATCAGCATGCCCTTGGGCGTGAAGCAGAACACCTGGTCCTGGAAGAGCTCCAGCTTGGTGTTTTCGAGGAAGTCTTCCGGGTTGTCGCCCTCGGCCAGCTGCTCGATGGTGCGCCGCAGCCAGGCATAGGCGTTGGTCTCCTTCGAAATGGCATGGCCGGCGCCATTCGTCTTGCCACCGGTGTCCTTGTAGATCGAATGGGCGGCGACGCCGTATTCAGCGATCTTGTTCATCTCGCGGGTGCGGATCTGCAATTCGACGCGCTGGCGCGACGGGCCGACGATGGTGGTGTGGATCGAGCGATAGTCGTTCTGCTTCGGCGTCGAGATGTAGTCCTTGAAGCGGCCTGGCACCATCGACCAGGTGGTGTGGATGGCGCCGAGCGCGCGGTAGCAGTCCTCGACCGAGTCGACGACGACGCGGAAGCCGAAGATGTCGGAAAGCTGCTCGAAGGACAGCGCCTTGGCCTCCATCTTGCGGAACACCGACCACGGCTTCTTCTGCCGGCTCTTCACGCCGGCCTTGATCGCATGCTTTTCGAACAGCGCCGACAACGACTTCTCGATCTCCGAGAGAACACCCTTGTTGCGCTCGAAGATCTCGGCCAGCCTCGCGGTGACGGCGCGATAGGCTTCCGGATTGATGTAGCGGAAGGCGATCTCCTCCAGCTCCTCGCGCATGCCCTGCATGCCCATGCGGCCGGCGAGCGGCGCATAGATGTCCATCGTCTCCTCGGCGATGCGCAGGCGCTTGGCTTCCGGCACATGGTCGAGGGTGCGCATGTTGTGAAGGCGGTCAGCAAGCTTGACGAGCAGCACGCGCACGTCCTCGGAGATCGCCAGCAGGAGCTTGCGCAGGTTCTCCGCCTGCTCGGCTTTCTTGGACACGAGGTCGAGCTTCTTGAGTTTCGTCAGACCCTCGACCAGCTTGCCCATTTCCGGGCCGAACAATTCGTCGATCTCGGCCCTGGTCGCGGTGGTGTCCTCGATCGTGTCATGCAGCAGGGCGACGGCGATCGTCGCCTCGTCCATGTGCATCTCGGTGAGGATGGCGGCGACTTCGAGCGGGTGCGAGAAATAGGGATCGCCGGAGGCGCGCTTCTGGTGACCATGCTTCTGCATGGCGTAGACATAGGCCTTGTTGAGCAGCGCCTCGTTGACGTCAGGCTTGTAGCGCTGGACGCGCTCGACAAGCTCATACTGACGCATCATGGGCGGGATCTCGCGGTGCTGAAATGAATCATGCGCCGCACTGGCGTGCGGCGCATGTCATAGATAGCCACGAAACTGCCGATACGGAAGTGCCGGATGCTTGATCCAGGCAATTCCAAGAGCTTAGTAGTCGTCGCTCTTTTCCGGCGGCACCAGGCCTTCGATGCCGGCCAGAAGGTCTTCCTCGGTCATGCGGTCGAAAGCGATGTTGTCCTCGGCATCGTCGGCATCGGTCGCCGCGACGGCAACACCGGTCTGGTCCGCGATCACCTCGCCGTCAGCTTCCGGCTCGTCGACCTCGACATGCTTCTGCAGCGAGTGGATCAGGTCTTCCTTGAGATCGTCGGGCGACAGCGTCTCGTCGGCGATCTCGCGCAGCGCGATCACCGGGTTCTTGTCGTTGTCGCGCGGGACGGTGATCTGCGCGCCCTGGCTGATCTGACGGGCGCGGTGGCCGGCCAGAAGCACCAGTTCGAAGCGGTTGTCGACCTTGTCGATGCAATCTTCAACGGTTACGCGGGCCATGAATTGCCCCTTTCATGCGATGGATTTGATGGAAAACAGGCGCGGTCCATAACCTGAACGCCGCCAAAACACAAGCTTCTTGGCAAGGCGGGTGCGGCTCCACGGGTTATCCCGGCTCGGTGCGGGACAAGACCCGCGACGATGGCACCGCCGATCACAATTGCTTGCGAGGCGCCGACACTGCTTGGATTGCCGTAAAACTGGCGCTATCTCGGATGATACAGGCCGTATGGTCCTTTATGGGGCCGCGGGCATGGTCGCCGACGCATTTAGACGACCGCCTATTTTGAAAAAGGACATTTTTCCATGTTCGACCCTCGTGAGAAAATCGCTCTTTTCATCGACGGCGCCAATCTCTACGCCACCTCGCGAGCGCTTGGTTTCGACATCGACTATCGCAAGCTTCTGTCGAGCTTCCAGAAGCGCGGCTATCTGCTGCGCGCCTACTACTACACCGCGCTGGTCGAGGATCAGGAATATTCCTCGATCCGGCCGCTGATCGACTGGCTCGACTATAACGGCTTCAAGGTGGTGACCAAGCCGGCCAAGGAGTTCACCGACTCGACGGGCCGCCGCAAGATCAAGGGCAATATGGACATCGAGCTGACCGTCGATGCGCTCGAACTCGCCGACGTCGTCGACCACTATGTGATCTTCTCCGGCGACGGCGATTTCCGCACGCTGGTCGAGGCGCTGCAGCGGCGCGGTCGCAAGGTCTCGATCGTCTCCACCATGGCCTCGCAGCCGCCGATGATCTCGGACGATCTGCGCCGGCAGGCCGACCACTTCATCGACCTGATGAGCTTGAAGAACGAAGTCGGCCGAGATCCGTCCGAGCGGCCGGTGCGCCGGCCCGAGCCGGCCGAGGCCGACGAGGGCGACTATTGACTGCGGCGGCCCAGGTGGCCGCGCCCTCCCCTGAACCCAGCCGCGACTGCCCGCTCTGCCCGCGGCTGCATGATTTCATCGCCGACTGGCGGCGGCGCGAGCCGTCCTGGTTCAACGCGCCGGTGCCGACCTTCGTGCCGCCGGAAGGCGAAGACGCGGTGCGGCTGCTCATCGTCGGGCTGGCGCCCGGGCTGCGCGGTGCCAACCGCACCGGGCGGCCGTTCACCGGCGACTATGCCGGCGACCTGCTCTACGGCACGCTGATCGCGCAGGGTCTTGCGCGCGGTGAATTCAAAGCAAGGCCCGACGACGGGCTGGAGCTGGTGCAGACCGCCATCACCAATGCCGTGCGTTGCGTGCCGCCGGAGAACAAACCGGTGGGCGGTGAGATCGCCACCTGCAGGAGCTTCCTGGTGCCGACGATCGGGCGCTTTCCCAATCTGCGCGCCGTGCTGGCGCTGGGCTCGATCGCGCATCAGTCTACCGTGCGGGCGCTTGGGCAACGCGTCGCCGCCTATCCATTCCGCCATGGCGGACGGCAGCAGGCCGGCGGCATCACGCTGTTCTCAAGCTATCACTGCTCGCGCTACAACACCAATACGGGCGTGCTGACGGAAGCAATGTTCGTCAACGTCTTCAAGGAGATCGCGGCGTTTCTGCAGGAATAGAATCGGGAGCCGTCGCCGCGAACAACTCGGCCAACTTCTCCGGCCCGCCCTTGAGCACGTTGAGATCGACATCGCCTTCGATGCCGTCGACGCGGCCCCGATTGTGGTACTGCCAGTAGATCCAGTCGTCCTCGCCGGGCAGCATCGCCAGCGAGCGCAGCCAGCGCGGGCGAGCGGCGATATGCGCCGAATAGGCCTCGGCCGCCTCGTCGGTCAGATAGACGATCGCCGGTTTGCCGAAGGCCGCCTCGACCGGGCCAAGGAATGCCCCGAGCTCGGCGCTCAATTGCTCGGGCGACGGGCGCTGCGGGCAGTTGCCTCCGAATTCGATGTCGACCACCGGCGGCAACAGCGGCTCGCCGCGCGGCACCACCGAGATGAAATTCCTCGCCTGGTCGGCGCCCGGCCGGCAGAAGGTGAAGAAGTGGTAGGCGCCGACCGCCAGGCCCGCCGCCCGCGCCTCGCGCAGGTTGGCGGCAAAGGCATCGTCGACATGATCACCGCCCTCGGTCGCCTTGATGACGGCGAAAGCGACATCGTCGGCGGCGACACGCCGCCAGTCGATCCGGCCTTGGTGGTGGGAGACGTCGATGCCGCGGACCGGGAACCGGCCGCGGTCGGGCGAGAAAGTGTGGAAATAGATGAGCCCGCCCACGACGACGACGCACGCCAGAACAAGGCAGGCCAAGGTCCAGAGGACGATCCGCTTCTTCAAGACTATCCCCGCTGTCTGCTCCGCGTTTCCGGAAGCTGAAGGCCGACTGTAGGCTTTTTTCAGGCCGCCGCCGGATGGCCTGCCCTACGCTATGGCTCCGGGCGTTCGTCGCTCGAAAAGCCAAATCGTTGGCTTTTCGTCCGCTACGCGGACCACTCCTCACCCACGTTGCTTGAGCAGCCGGCCCTTCTCGCGCGACCAGTCGCGCTGCTTCTCGGTCTCGCGCTTGTCGTGCAGCTTCTTGCCGCGAGCGATCGCAAGCAAAAGCTTGGCGCGGCCGCGATCGTTGAAATAGATCTTAAGGGGCACCAGCGTCATGCCTTCGCGATCGACGCTCTGCGACAGTTTCGCCATCTCGCGCTTGGACAGCAGAAGCTTGCGGCGCCGGCGCGGCTCATGGTTGAAGCGGTTGGCCTGCAGATATTCCGGCAGATAGGAATTGATCAGCCAGATCTCGCCACCCTCGGCCGACGCGTAGGATTCCTGGATGTTGGCCTGGCCCTGGCGCAGCGACTTGACCTCGGTGCCGGTCAGCACCAGGCCGGCCTCGACCGTGTCGAGCACCTCATAGGAGAACCGCGCCTTGCGGTTCTCCGCAACGGTCCTGTTGTTGGGATCGGCTTTCTTGACTTGATTCATAATGCGGAGAGGTGGCGCCTCATCCTCAGTTTATCAAGCCGGCGTGCTTCATCGCCTGGTCGATCTTTTCGGCGGTCGAGGCCTCGATCGTGACCAGCGGCGAGCGGACGACATTCTCGACCTTGCCAAGCTTGGACAGCGCGTATTTGGCGCCGCACAGGCCTGGCTCAACGAAGATCGCCTTGTGCAGCGGCAGCAGGCGGTCCTGCAATTCGAGCGCCTGGGCGCTGTCGCCGGACAGCGTCGCTTCCTGGAACTCCGAGCAGAGACGCGGCGCGACGTTCGAGGTCACCGAGATGCAGCCGACGCCGCCATGCGCGTTGAAGCCCAGCGCCGAGGCATCCTCGCCGGAAAGCTGGATGAAGTCCTTGCCGCAGGTGGCGCGCTGTTCGGAGACCCGCTCGACCTTGCCGGTGGCATCCTTGACGCCGACGATGTTCTTGAAGTCGTGCGCCAGCCGACCCATCGTCTCGGGCATCATGTCGATGACCGAGCGCGGCGGGATGTTGTAGATGATGATCGGCAGCTTGGTCGCGCGGGCGACGGCTGCGAAATGCTCATAGAGCCCGCGCTGCGTCGGCTTGTTGTAATATGGCGTGACGACGAGGGCCGCATCGGCGCCGGCCTTCTCGGCAAACTGCACCAGGCCTACCGCCTCTTCGGTGTTGTTGGAGCCGGCGCCGGCAACGACCGGAGCGCGACCCTTGGCGACCTCGATGCAGACCTTGACCACCTGGCGATGCTCGTCATGCGACAGCGTCGGCGACTCGCCGGTGGTGCCTACCGGAACCAGCCCCTTGGTGCCTTCGGCGAGCTGCCATTCGATGAACGCGCGAAAGGCTTTCTCGTCGAAACGCCCGCTCTTGTCGAACGGTGTAACGAGCGCGGTCAGCGAGCCTCTCAGCATATCGTCCAAACTCCTTGGGACTTCGTTGGTTTATGCACGTCGTTGTTCCCAAAACCGGTATCCACTTTTGGGCGACATGCGTTGTTGGTCTATGCATGTCGTTACCCCAAAACCGGTATCCACTTTTGGGCGACATGCATTGTTGGTCTATGCATGTCGTCACCCCAAAACCGGTATCCGCTTTTGGGCGACATGCATCGGTCGGTCTATCGTGCGCGCCTTCTAGCCGAAAGCGAAGCCGCGCACCATAGTCTCGACACTGTTCAGCGGCAAGCATTGCAATGGTGCCAGCAAGGGCAATTCGAACGACCTCGATAACCTTTTGTTTACGGGCTTTTCACGACCTGCGCTTAGCTTCGAGGCGCCTTGCCCTGCTGGTAGTGTGCACGAACAGGAAATGACGAAACCCATGTCAGGCCGGCGGCCACGTCTTTTCGCGCTTCTCGGCACAACTCTTGTGCTGATGCCGGCCGCGGCTATCGGCGGCGTCGACGTGCAGACGACGTCGGCCGTTCCGATACCCCCTTTGGCCTACCAGGGCCGGCCGGACGCACCCGCGTCGCCTTCGACGGATGTTGCCCTTTTGAAGAGCGGCCTCGACAGGCTGGCTGCCAACGACATTACCGGCGCGCGCCAGGTGCGCGAGGCGCTGCCAGCCAATTCGCTCGACCGCCACATCCTGGCCTGGGCGATCGCGCTCTATGGTGGCGACCAGGTTCCGAGCGGCGATATCGCCGACGCCGCGCAGATGCTGCCGAACTGGCCGGGCACGATCGCCCTGCGCAAGAACAGCGAGCGCGCGCTTTACCGCGAGAACCCCTCGCCGCAGGTCGTGGTGCAGGCGTTCAAGGGCAGCCAGCCGCTGACCCCGGAAGGGGTGATCATCCTTGCCCGCTCCTATGTCGCGCTGGGCAACGCCAATGCGGCGCGCTCGGTGCTGTCGCCCTTCTGGCGCACGGAAAGACTGGAAGCCAAGGACGAGGCGACCATCATCAAGGAGTTCGGCGCGCTGATTCCTGCCGCCGATCATCGCTTCCGCATGGAGCGCATGTTCTATGCCGATCGGCCGTCCTCGGCGCTGCGCGTGGCCGCACTTGCCGGCGCCCAGCCGTTGGCCGATGCCTGGGCGGCGGCTGGCCGCGGCGACAAGAACGCGGCCAAGCTGCTCAAGGCCGTTCCCGCCGCGCAGCGCCAGGCCGGCTATTTCTTTGCCGAGGCCGAGTATCTGCGCAAGCTGCAGAAGTTTGCCGACGCCGCCGCTGTCGTGATGAAGGCGCCGACCGATCGCGAGGCACTGGTCGATCCCGACGCCTGGTGGGTGGAGCGCCGGGTGCTGTCGCGCGAACTCGTCGACCAGGGCGACATGAAGACGGCCTACAAAATCGTCTCCATGCACGCGGCCGAAAGCCCGGCCAGCGCCGCCGAAGCCGAGTTCCACGCCGGCTGGTATGCGCTGCGCGGCCTCAACGACCCGGCCGCCGCAGCCACACACTTCGCACGCATCGCCGACCTCGCGCAGGGGCCGGTGTCGCTGTCGCGCGCCTATTACTGGCTCGGCCGCGCGGCGGAAGTCGGCGGCCCGGGCGACTCGAAGCAGTACTTCACTCGCGCCGCCGCGTTTGGCACGACGTTCTACGGCCAGCTCGCCGGCGAGCGCGTGGGCTTGCGGACCCTCAACATCGTCTATCCGCAGCCGAGCGCGGCAGACCGGCAGAATTTTGCCGGCCGCGAGGCCGTCAGCGCCATCAAGCGGCTGCAGGAGGCCGGCTATGACCGCTACGCCGAGACGCTCTATCGCGACCTTGCCGGGCAGTTGACCAGCCCGGGGGAACTGGCGCTGCTTGCAGTGCTCGCCGAAAAGCAGGGCAACCATTTCATGGCGCTGAAGGTCGGCAAGATCGCCGCCCAGCGCGGCATCGATGTCGGCGCGCTGTCGCACCCGCTTGGCGTCATCCCCGACACCGCCAATATTTCCGGTTCCGGCAAGGCGCTGGCCTACGCGATTGCCCGCCAGGAAAGCGAGTTCAATGTCGGCGCCGTCTCCAGCGCCGGCGCGCGCGGGCTGCTGCAATTGATGCCGGGCACCGCCAGGCAATTGGCGAAGAAGGCCGGCCTGACGTTCTCGCAGACGCGGCTGACCAGCGATGCAGGCTACAATGCGACGCTGGGCGCCGCCTTCCTCGGCGAGCAGCTCGACCGCTTCAGCGGATCCTACGTGCTGACCTTCGCCGGCTACAATGCCGGCCCCAACCGCGCCGCCCAATGGGTGGCCAAGTATGGCGACCCGCGCGGCAAGGACGTGGACGCCGTCGTCGACTGGGTCGAGCGGATTCCCTACACGGAAACAAGAAGCTACGTGCAGCGCGTGATGGAGAATTACGAGGTCTACAAGATGCGTATTTCGGGGAAGTACGACATCGTCGGAGATCTGGTGAACGGGCGGAGCTGAGCGTGCCCGTTTTGGCATGACAATTTCGTTCGATCGAGTTCCGTCACACCCCCCTCTCGCCTGCCGGCCATCTCCCCCGCAAGGAGGGAGATCAAATGTCACCACGACTTTCGCCAATCTTCAACGTCGCAAAATGGGCGGAGCGGCCGAGTTGCCAATCTCCCCCCTTGCGGGGAGATGTCCGGCAGGACAGAGGGGGGGGTGCTGTCCCGCCATCTCTCAAAATTTCCCAGCCGACGCCCTACCGATTTGACCGCCCCTGCCCTCGCCTGTAGCACTCGCGGACGATCCGACAACGGCAAGGAATCGAGCCCGCATGCCAAACCACGAGGGGTTTTCCGACTTCTTCTATGACGCGCCGGATGGGCTCAGGCTCCACGCCCGACTCTATGCCGCGACCGATTCCGGCCGTTGGCCGGTCGTCTGCCTGCCCGGCCTCACCCGCAATGCGCGCGACTTCCACGAATTGGCGCTGCAGCTGTCGAGACAGGCCGGGCGCAAGGTTGTCGCGTTCGATTATCGCGGGCGCGGGCAATCGGACTATGACCCCGATATCAGCCACTACACCGTCGGCGTCGAGGCCGGCGATGTCCTGGCCGGGTTGGCGGCACTGGACATTGAGGGCGCGGGGTTCATCGGCACCTCGCGCGGCGGGCTGATCACCCATGTGCTCGGCGCGATGGCACCGTCCATGCTGAAGTCGGTCGTGCTCAACGACATCGGGCCGGTGATCGAGGCCTCGGGCCTCGCCCATATCCGCACCTATCTCGATGGCGCGCCGAAACCGAAGACATTCGCCGAGGCGCTCGGCGCCCAGCGCGGCGTGCATGGCTCGGATTTTCCGGCGCTGACCGACGCGGATTGGGAACGGATGGTCTCGGCGCTCTATCGCCAGACCGGAGTGGGACTGGTGCCGGATTTCGACCCGAGGCTGGTGGACACGCTGGCAGGTCTCGACCTCAGCAAGCCGCTGCCCGATCTGTGGCCGCAATTCGAGACGCTGACGGCGATGCCTCTGCTTGCCATACGCGGGGCCAACTCGAGCCTGCTGTCAGCGGCAACGCTTGCGGAGATGCAAAGGCGCCATCCCGGCATGGAAGCAATCACGGTCGAGGGCCAAGGCCATGCGCCGTTCCTCGAAACCGGCACGTTGCCTGTCGCCATCGCCGCGTTCCTGGATCGCGCGGAGCGGAAAATTCAAAAGAAGTAATCCTAAGCTCAAAATCGGCGGCTGAGCTATTGCAACAGTATAGAAGCCATTAGAACGGCAATCGCTTGAGGAAAATGGCGGCGACCGATTCCGAACGTCGGCGCCGCCCCTCATCCGCCTTCGGCACCTTCACCCCGTGAACGGGGAGAAGGACTCAAGCTAGTTGGCCTTGGAGCTTTTCCCGCGTGCCTTGACCGCAGCTTTCGTCGTGCCCGCTTGGCTCTTCGGCTTGCGCGCCGGCTTTGAGGATGTGGGCGTGGTCACGGGAGAGGAAAACATGGAGTTTTCCGCGCCTTTCGCCGCCCCGTCGCAGCGCGGCGTTTCCAGCACGAAAACGCAGCCGTCGAGATCGTTGGTGGCAAGATGCGCATAGCGCATGGTCATCGACAGTGTCTGGTGGCCGAGCCACATCTGCACGCGTCTGATGTCTATGCCGCCCTGGACGAGCCGCGAGGCGCAAGTATGGCGCAATATGTGCGGCACCACCTGGTCGTCGGCGGCAAGGCCGACCTCGGCCTTCGCCTCGTTCCAGATGGCGCGGAATTGCGCCTGGCTGAATGTGGTGAAGGGCCCCTTGGGGAGGCGTCCCTCGGTGACCGGCAGCTTGACCACTTCCTTGACGCGAGCGGTCATCGGAATGGTGCGGCTGCGGCCGGACTTGGTGATCCAAAAGGAGACGCGATGCTCCTGGATGTCGTTCCAGATCAGGCCGAGCGCCTCGCCGAGGCGGCAGCCGGTGTCGACAAGAAAGACCGAGAGCCGGTAAGCGTCTTCGCTGCGGCTCCTGATGGCCGCGAACAGCCTCGCCTCTTCGTCCTTTTCGAGGAAACGAATCCGTCCCGCCCGTTCCTTCTGGCGGCGGAATTCGGGCAGGCTATGGATATCCCCCATCTTGTGAGCCTTGCGCAGCAGTTTGCTAAGGGCAGCCATCTTGCGATTGATGGTTGCGTTGCTGTTGCCGCGCTGGCGCAAGGTTCCGATAAGGTTGTCCAGGGTGCCCTGGTCAAAAGCGCTGAAACGCTCCCCGAGGAGAATCTCATCGATTTCGCCGATGAAAGAGCTGACATTGTATTTATGTCGCCCATCATCCCAGAGTATATCCCGATATGCTGAAAACAGCTCTCCGACCCGGTACGACTTTACTTCTCTTATCTTGTTGTAGCTGTATTTTATTTTTGCAGTCTGAGAAGAAAATATCGCGAAATGGTCAGAGGGCATTCCCTCTTGAATCGCTTCGTTCGTCATTTTTTTAGCCACACCCCCGAGTGGATAGGCGACACCTATCCGCTTGGAAGCGTCCTTTCAAGAGCTTATGTCAGACAAAACGATTCCATCCGCCATGACGGCGGATCCCACGAAACCGTTCCGCAGACTTCAGTTCAGCTACCGAACCCCCTTCTTTCCTTCAGTTCACCCGACCCAGTCACGAAAACAAAACAGCCCGGGCGTTTAAACGCCCGGGCTGGATTTCACCTGTGGACAACCAGCCCTTAGAACGAGCGCTGGAAGCGGAGGATACCGCCGACGCCGTCGTCGCTGACGTGCCAGTCGCTGTCGTCCTTGTTGAAGTAGTCGACTTCGGCCGTGACCGTGAAGCCGGGGACGATGTCGTAAGCGACGTTGGCGGCGAGACCGAAGGTCTTGCCATCGTCATACGACGCCTGCACGTTGAACGAGGCCTTCTCGTTGAACTTGTAGCTGGCGCCACCCCAGACCGCCCAGCTGCCGTCCCAAAGCTTGAAGAAGCTGTGGCCGGTGTTCGGATCGACAAAGTCGGAGTCGCTTCCGTAGCCGCCCATCACGAACAGCGAGATTGCGTCGTTGACGGTAACGTCCAAGCGAGCCTTACCAGCCCACGATTCGTAGTTGCTGTCGTAACCAACGACGCCGCTGATGGCGCCCCAGCCCTGCGTGTACTTCACGCCGCCGACGATATGCGGAACATAGCTGTCGATCGTATTGACGCCAGCGCCGTCTTCGAGCGAGACCACGGCCGAGAAGCCATTGCCGGCGTCGAAGTAGTACTGGATGACGTTCGTGTCGAATTCGCCGTAGGGGACGATGGTATCGTCGATGACGTTGCCGGCATAGCCGTTGAACGTGTTGAAGGCCGATTCGTCCTTACCGACGCGGAAGCCACCGAGCTGGATCCAGGCGAAGTTCAGCGACGTCGAGCTGCCGGCGTCGTCATGGTAACCGTCCTTGAAGTTGAAACGGGTCTCGGTGAAGGTCTTCAAGGTGCCGAGCTCGGTTTCCTGGCCGGTCCAGGTCTTCAGCGTGAAGCGGGCCTGCTTGTGGTAGGTGTCGTTGGTGCCGTCACCCAAAACGTCGTCCACATCCTGGTGACCTTCGCGATCGCCAATGCCGATGTCGTAGCGGACAAAGCCGCCGATGCGCAGGCAGGTTTCGGTGCCGGGGATGTAGAAGTAGCCCGAGCCGTAGACGTCGCAGATCTTGACGTATTCAGCCGGTTCCGGCTCGGCGACGACGACGGCGTCGGCGGCGCGCGCACCGGAAACTGCGATCAGGGCCGCAGCTGAGCCGAGAAGAAGGCTCTTGATGTTCATTTTCTGACCTCCAGTCAGAATCGAACGAAATGTCGGATTTGGAAGCGGCTGCTCCACCGATAATTATTTGATATTGTTATTTTTTTCGAACAAAATCGCGAGAGGGCTTCGGCACCCGCCCCGGTGCGCCGACGCAGCTGCTGCGACAGACGAAGCGGCATCAAGTGCGCCGCAACGAGCTACGCCGAGTCTGGATTGCAAGGGATTCGCCAGGCTTGTTCTGCGCGCAACGCGAAGCACGATGGCGGAGAGGATGGGATTCGAACCCACGAGAAGCTTTTGACCTCTACTCCCTTAGCAGGGGAGCGCCTTCGACCACTCGGCCACCTCTCCGTTGCGCCGCTGGATAAAGAAAAGCGCCGGCACAATCAACAAGCTGGCCGCATTATCGCGGAAAAATCGGCGCTTCGCCGCGCCGCCGCCCCGCCATGCGGCGATTCTGCGGCGATTCCCTGGCTCGCGACTCGGCATGCATGCCGCAATTCAGTCGGCTCACCGCCGGATTCGCCCCGATTGCAAGGGGCGTGGGAGCCTCGAAGGTTAACGAGAGCTTTCTGAGTGAGGCCAAATCGTGTCATTTGTGCAACAACGCTCAGGGATAGCGCCCGGACAGCCCGTTTGCCGGTACGATCGTGGTTGAACGCCGCCGCCTCATGGGTAATGTCGGGTTTGAAGGAGCGGCGCGGTGCGCATCTTTTTCGGTAGTGGGGATGGGGCAGGGAACGCTGTCCTTCAGCAAAGAATACCCAGACCCGTTTTTTAACTTTTGACTGGAGGTCAGAAAATGAACATCAAGAGCCTTCTTCTCGGCTCAGCTGCGGCCCTGATCGCAGTTTCCGGTGCGCGCGCCGCCGACGCCGTCGTCGTCGCCGAGCCGGAACCGGCTGAATACGTCAAGATCTGCGACGTCTACGGCTCGGGCTACTTCTACATCCCCGGCACCGAAACCTGCCTGCGCATCGGCGGCTATGTCCGCTACGACATCGGCCTCGGTGACGTCGGCTCGTTCGACGGCGCGAAGTCGTTCGACCACGAGGATGGTGATGAGCAGGATACCTGGTACAAGAACGCCCGCTTCACGCTGAAGACCTGGACCGGCCAGGAAACCGAGCTCGGCACCTTGAAGACCTACACCGAGACCCGCTTCAACTTCGGCAACCGCAACAATTATGGCCTCACCACCGACGAAGGCGGTCCCGGCAATCCCGCCTTCAACAAAGGCGTGTCGCTGAACTTCGCCTGGATCCAGCTCGGTGGCCTCCGCGTCGGTAAGGACGAATCGGCCTTCAACACGTTCATCGGCTACGCCGGCAACGTCATCCAGGATACGCTGGTTCCCTATGGCGATTTCGACACCAACGTCATCCAGTACTACTTCGACGCCGGCAACGGCTTCTCCGCCGTCCTCTCGCTCGAAGAAGGTTCGGGCGTCATCGGCACGATCGACAGCTACGTTCCGCATGTCGTCGGCGGTCTGAAGTGGACGCAGGGCTGGGGCGCCATCAGTGGTGTCGTTGCTTACGACAGCAACTACGAGGAAGTGGCCGGCAAGGTCCGCTTGGACGTGAACGCCACCGACGCGATCTCGCTGTTCATCATGGCCGGCTACGGCACCGACGACAACCTCAGCGACCCGACCTGGGCCATCCCGGCCGGTGGCCGCGGCTACTACAAGCAGTGGAGCGGCAACTGGGCAGTGTGGGGCGGCGGCACCTACAAGTTCAACGAGAAGACCTCGTTCAACATTCAGGCGTCGACTGACGAGGGCAAGAACGTCGGTGTTGCTGCGAACGTCGCTTACGACATCGTTCCCGGCTTCACGGTCACGGCCGAAGTTGACTACTTCCATCTCGGTGACGACACCGTCTCCAACTGGACCAACGCCGACAAGAAGAACAGCGTCGGCGGTCTCCTCCGCTTCCAGCGCTCGTTCTAATCAGCAGCGTCTGACTGAAATCGAACCCGGCGGGCAACCGCCGGGTTTTTTCGTTTCGGGAACGGCTCGCTGGTTCGATTTCCAGAGCTAGAGCGGTTCAACTTTTCACAGAATCGCCGACCCGCTCTAAGTATTTGTTTTTACGCAATTCCGGACGGAAAACCGCTGCGCACTTTTCCTGGAATTGCTTTAAGGCAAGCGCGCGCTAAAGCTGCCTTGCGACGAAGGCAGGTCGAGATGCATTTCAGAAGAGTTTCGCCGATGAGCAACTTCGAAGGACGTACGGCGAATGAAAAGTGGTCCCGGCCCTGCCGCACTGCTCAGGTTGCCGCGAGATCGCCCAACGCGTCGATCAATGGCTGGATTTTGTTGCCATAGTTCTTCCAACGTTGGACCGACGAGGTGTAGATCGGTTGCCGAACCTGCCAGCGGCTGAGGGTTCTGACAGATCCCTCCTTTTCGAAGAAACGAAGACACGCGTCGTCCCAGGTCAAGCCAAGGTGGCCTATCAGGCGGCGCGATTGCCCCTCCTGATCCGAAATGAGATCTTCATAGCGATTTTCAAAAATCCGCCCGGGCAGAACCGCCTGCCAATGACGCATGAGGCGATCATACTCGCGGTAATACAGACCGAGGCTTTTGAGATCGTAGCTGTAGCTGTGGCCCTGCTGCAGGCTTGAAATGAAACACGAAACGCAATTGTCGATGGCGTCACGCCTGCAATGAATAATTCGAGCATTCGGGAAAAGAATCGCGATCAGCCCGATCAGCTCGAAATTATGAGGCATCTTGTCGACGATTCGCGGTGCGGTCGAGGTGTACAGAGCCAGATTGGCAAGATAGTCCTTGGCCAGCGCGTGCGACTGCTGCATGGTCAGCGATCGAATGGGTTGTCCAAAGGCGTCCGCCGAGCCCAGCTTCAGACCGTTGGCGGCAGCGATCCGCCCCAGTTTGGTCAGTTCGCCTGCCCCGTGTACATCCGGATGGCTTGAGCAGATTTGTTCCGTCAGGGTTGTGCCTGAACGTGGCATCCCCACAACGAACACTGGGGCTTCGGACGGGTCGCCACAACCTACCTTGGCGGCCAACAGCTTCGGATCGAAGAGCTCAATCAGAGCGTCGATCCGCTTGCGATGGGAATCGATGTCGAAGTCGCGGACCTTGAACGTTCTGGCCCTCAGGAAATGGTCCATTGCCTTGTCGTAATGCCGAAGGTCGTTGAAAACCTTTCCCGCGGCAAAGTTAAGTTCATGCGCCTCGTGCGCCGAAATCGCGGAACTGCCCAGTTCGTCGAGGATTGATGCGAGTTCGGGCGGCTCGGAGGAAAATTTTCGGGTGCCCACGAGAACGCTGTAGGAATCAGCCACGGCAACGCGCCGGGCAATATTTTCTTTCAAGTAGATCGCTGCCTCGTCCATCCGTCCCAGGTTGATGAGAGTCCGCGCCGCGCCGATTCGAGCGAGGGAGTGATCTCTCTCGATTTCAAGCGCCTTGTCATAGGCAGGCAGGGCCAGCTCGCCCTTGTCAAACTTTCCATAGGCCTGTCCCAGGCTGCAATGCGCCTCCACCAAATCGGGCTTCAATTCGCAGGCCCGCTGCAAATGCCTGACCGCCGGCGGGTAGTCGCCAACCTTCAACCAGGCTTCACCCAGACTAAGCTGATAGTATGGATTATTCGGCGCCTGGGCTGCCGCTCGAGAGAAATATTCGATCGCCAATTCGTCGTCGAAACCCAGTCCAAGCGTGCCGAGAATATACAAAGCAAGCGGGTGTTCGGGCGTTCTTGCCAGAACGCGATGACAGAGTTCCTCGGCCTCCGGCAGCCGCTCCGCCTTCTGCAGTTCGAGCGCTTGCCTCAACAGCATGTCGTCGGCCTGCGCTCGCGATGGGCCGGCCTGCGTCTTGGCTTTCGGCAGTGGAACCTTCGGCGGTGCTGCCCTAACCGAGGGTTGGGTTTTCAGGTGCTTGGCCCAGGCGGGCGGCAATCGGTTATTCATCCTGTCTCGCTAGCAAAACGAGGTGGGAGAATCCAGCCTTTGGACGGATCAAGGCCGCTGGCGAAAATCCACAAACCTTCCGTACAGGCGCCCGCCCGGCCGCCAGGTCATGCCGCCCCACAGAAACGCACGAGTGCTGGGTGACTGTTCGATCTGTCCCTCAGGGATTCCCCGTTCGCTCTGTCCTCCAGTCCCGCAACAAACTTGCGCGACCTACCTGTCCACGCTAGCAAGAGACCCCTTTCAACCGAGCCTCTTGCCATGCGCCAGCGCCCTCCCCTCACCTCGCTCATCGCCGCGCTTCCCTCGACGGTGCCGTTTGTCGGCCCAGAGGCGCAGGAGCGTGACCGCGGGCGCGCCTTTCGCGCCCGCATCGGCGCCAATGAGAGCAGCTTCGGGCCCTCGCCGCGTGTCATTGCCCGCATGGCCGCGATCGCCGGCGACATGTGGATGTATTGCGACCCCGACAATTTTGACCTCAAGCAGGCCGCGGCAGCGCATCTCGGCGTCGGCGCCGACAATGTGGTGGTCGGCGAAGGCATAGACGGACTGCTCAGCCTGGTGGCGCGCATGTATGTGGCGCCGGGCGACGCGGTGGTTACCTCGCTTGGCGCCTACCCGACCTTCAATTTCCATGTCGCCGGCGTCGGCGGAAGGCTGGTCGCGGTGCCTTACGAGAACGACCGGGAAAGCCTCGACGCCCTGCTCGCGGCAGTGGTCAGGGAAAAGGCGCCGCTGGTCTATCTTTCCAACCCCGACAATCCGATGGGCAGCTGGTGGGAGGCAGCCGAGATCATCCGCTTCATCGAGGCGCTGCCCGAGACCACCATGCTGGTGCTCGACGAGGCCTATGGCGAGCTTGGGCCAGCCTCGGCGCTGCCGCCGATCGACGTGTCCCGCCCGAACGTCATCCGCATGCGCACCTTCTCAAAGGCCTATGGGCTGGCCGGCATACGCTGCGGCTACGCGGTGGCCGAGCCGCAGGTGATCCGCGACTTCGAGAAGATCCGCAACCATTACGGCGTCAGCCGCATGGCGCAGATCGCCGGTGTCGAGGCGCTGGCCGACCAGGCCTTCCTGGACAGCGTGGTGGCGCGCGTCGCCGCCGGCCGGCGGCGCATAGCCGAGATCGCCGAGACCAACGGGCTGAGGCCCCTGCCCTCGGCGACCAACTTCGTCACCATCGACTGCGGCGGTAACGGTGCCTTCGCGCTCAAGGTGCTGCAGGGGCTTTTGTCGCGCGACGTGTTCATCCGCAAGCCGATGGCACCAGGGCTCGACCGCTGCGTAAGGGTCAGCGTCGGGCTCGACCACGAGCTCGACATCTTCGCCGAGGAACTGCCCGGCGCGCTGGCGGCTGCAAGAGGGAACTGACAGCGGCTCGGGCGCCTATCTTCCGGGCGCCGACCCCACCTCCATCAAATCGTGGCAATATCCCCTCAAGCCGGTTGCTTTCGCTCGATCCCGCGCCAGACTCTGTGCAGGGAGCGAGTCATGACCAACCAGCAAAGAGCAGTGCGGGCCCGCATCCATGGCAGGGTGCAAGGCGTCAGCTACAGGGTCTGGACGCGGAGCGAAGCCATGCAGCTCGGCCTCGCCGGCTGGGTGCGCAACGAGAGCGACGGCACGGTGACGGCCATGCTGGCCGGGACCGACGCAGCGGTTTCGACCATGATCGACCGTTTGTGGCAGGGGCCGAGGGGCGCCGTGGTCTTGAAGGTCGAGACCGAGCGATTGGAACCGCACAGCCTACCCGCCGACTTCCGGATAATCGTCTAGTCGCGGCCGTTTCACCCCCCCCCTTGAATTAATTGAACGTTTGTTTTATTAGTTCGACCCAGGGAGCGACCATGGCGCGCACGACAGGTTCCGACGGGGAAAAGACCGAAGCGGCCGTCCGCGAGGCGGCGGTCAGCCTGATCGCGCGCCTCGGCTACGAGGCGATGTCGATGCGTCTGCTGGCGGCGGAAGTCGGCGTGCAGGCCGCCGCGCTCTATCGCTATTTCCCAACCAAGGAAGACCTGCTGTTCACGCTGATGCGCGAGCATATGGAAGGGCTGCTGCAGGCCTGGGACGCGGCGCGTCCGGCCGGCGCCGATCCGGTGGCGCGGCTTGCCGCCTATGTCGAAAACCATATCGCCTTCCATATTGAACGCCGCCACGCCACGCATGTCTCGAACATGGAGCTGCGCAGCCTTTCGCACGACCGACTGACGCTGATCCTCAAGCAGCGTACGGCTTACGAGAAGGAACTGCGCGCCATCCTGCGCGACGGCGCCGAGGATGGCGTATTTGCGATCGACGACATCGGGCTCACCGCCATGGCGCTGATCCAGATGATGACCGGCGTCATCGTCTGGTTCCGGCCGGGCGAGCGGCTGTCGATCGACGAAGTCACCGCGTCATATCTGTCGATGACAATGCGCCTGGTCGGCGCGACAATCAGCCATGGCACCGCGCGCCCGTCGGGGCGCGCCAGGGACGCCGTGGCACTCTGAGTTCACGCATGATCCCGGGCGAAGACCGGGACATGGGCAGGGAGGAGCGGCATGTACACGAATACGTTGAGCTTCGGACTCGATCCGGACATCGAGGCGTTGCGCGACCTTGTGCGGCGTTTCGCGCAGGAGAAGATCGCGCCGATCGCGGCCGAGATCGACCGCGCCAATGAATTCCCGGCGCATCTGTGGGCCGAGCTCGGCGCGCTCGGCCTGCTCGGCATCACCGCCGATCCGGAATTCGGCGGCAGCGGCATGGGCTATCTCGCCCACGTCGTGGCGGTCGAGGAGATCTCGCGCGCCTCGGCCTCGGTCGGCCTGTCCTACGGGGCGCATTCCAACCTGTGCGTCAACCAGATCAACCGCTGGGCAACGCCGGCGCAGAAGGAGAAATACCTCCCTGCACTCTGCTCGGGCGAGAAGGTCGGCGCGCTGGCGATGTCGGAATCGGGTGCCGGCTCCGATGTCGTGTCGCTCCGGCTGCGCGCCGAAAAGCGCAACGACCGCTATGTGCTCAACGGTTCCAAGATGTGGATCACCAACGGCCCGGACGCCGAGACGCTGGTGGTCTATGCCAAGACCGACCCGGATCGCCATTCGCGCGGCATCACCGCCTTCATCATCGAGAAGAGCTTTGCCGGTTTCTCGGTGGCGCAAAAGCTCGACAAGCTCGGCATGCGCGGCTCCAACACCGGTGAACTGGTGTTCGAGGATGTCGAGGTGCCGTTCGAGAACGTGCTGCACGAGGAAGGGCGCGGCGTCGAGGTGCTGATGTCGGGCCTCGACTACGAGCGCGCGGTGCTGGCCGGCGGCCCGATCGGGCTGATGGCGGCCTGCCTGGACGTGGCGATCCCCTACGTGCACGAGCGCAAGCAGTTCGGCCAGCCGATCGGCACCTTCCAGCTGGTGCAGGGCAAGCTCGCCGACATGTACGCGACGATGAACGCCGCGCGCGCTTACGTCTATGCCGTTGCCGCCGCCTGCGACCGTGGCGAGACTACGCGCAAGGACGCCGCCGGCTGCGTGCTGTTCGCGGCCGAGAAGGCGACGCAGATGGCGCTCGACGCCATCCAGCTGCTCGGCGGCAACGGCTACATCAATGACTATCCGACCGGGCGGCTCTTGCGCGACGCCAAGCTCTACGAGATCGGCGCCGGCACCAGCGAAATCCGCCGCTGGTTGATCGGGCGCGAGATCATGGCGGAGGGGGCGTGATGCCCGCCAAGATGATGCAGGCGCGTGCCGGACGTACCCAAGGACTGCGGATTTCTTGACACATCAAACACCTATCTCATGGGGGGCTGTGGTTTTGCGAGTATTGAAAGACAAGCAGGGGCGATAGATGGTTCCGTCATCGGCGCATCTAGTCACAAGGCGGGGGATATTTGCGGTGGCTTTGTTTTCCACAATTGCGGGCCTTCTCGGGCGCGCCAAAGCACAGAAGCGGCGCTTCTCTAATGTTGCGGAATTCAGAGATCTCGTAATCGCCGCACTCAAACGGCACCCGGGTGTCGATAGCGCTACTGCAGACCCATCGGATCCCGCAAAGATCGATGCAAAAATCGGCGGCGTGGAAGTGACGCCCGACGTCACAAATGTGTTCGGCTACTTGAACTCATATCCCGACGAGGACGCCGATGCGGCCATAGACAGACTTGTCCGAGGCCTTACCGAAACGCGAACCAAGGCGAGCGAAGAAAATCTCATCGCAGTGATCCGGACCCAGCAATATGTCGAGCACCTCAAATCGATGGGTTTGGATTTGTTGTATGAACCGCTGGTTGGTGAAATTGCGGTCGTCTACATGGCCGACCTTCCGGATTCGGTATCGCCCGTGGCACCGAAGGATTTCCCGGGCCGGGCGCTCGCGGATTTGCGCACTGTCGCGCTGGACAATGTAAGGAAATGGCTTCCCAAAATTGTTTCCGACGGCGAAGCCGCGGTAGCCTGCCTGTACTTTGTCGATGGCAATACTATGTTGTCCACGAGCTTGATCCTTATTGACGAGTTCTGGCTGTCGATCAAACCTCAGTTTCCTGGCGATGTTTTGTTCGCGCTGTCACGTCGAGATCAGCTGTTCGTCTTCGACGCGGGCAATCCACAAGCCCAAAGCGCCGCCAGGCAGATGATCGACGTCACATTCAAGGACGGTTTCAATCTGCTGTCCGACAAGATTTTCGAACGTCGCAACGGCAAACTCCTGGCGCAGGTATAGAGCCCACCGATGGCCACATTGCAAACCCAAATCTCCCCCGCCTCCGACACCTTCCGCGCCAATGCCGAGCGCATGCGGGCGCTGGTCGCCGACATCGCGGAGAAGGCGGCGAACGTAGAGCGCGGCGGCTCCGACGAGGCGCGTGAGCGCCACCAGGGCCGCGGCAAGCTGTTGCCGCGCGAGCGCCTTGCCCAGCTACTCGACACCGGCTCGCCCTTCCTCGAGATCGGCCAGTTCGCTGCATGGTCGATGTATGGCGAGGACATTCCCGCCGCCGGCATCATCATCGGCATCGGCCGCGTCGAGGGCACGGAGGTGATGGTCGTCGTCAACGACGCCACGGTGAAGGGCGGCACCTACTACCCGCTGACGGTGAAGAAGCATCTGCGCGCACAGGAGATCGCACTGCAGAACAATCTGCCCTGCGTCTATCTGGTCGACAGCGGCGGCGCCAACCTGCCCAACCAGGACGAGGTGTTTCCCGACCGCGAGCATTTCGGCCGCATCTTCTACAACCAGGCAAACATGTCGGCGGCTGGCATCCCGCAGATCGCCTGCGTCATGGGTTCTTGCACGGCGGGCGGCGCCTATGTGCCGGCGATGTCGGACGAGACGATCATGGTGCGCAACCAGGCGACCATCTTCCTCGGCGGCCCGCCGCTGGTGAAGGCCGCCACCGGCGAGGATGTCAGCGCCGAGGAGCTCGGCGGCGCCGATGTCCATACCAGGCTTTCCGGCGTCGCCGACCACTACGCGATGGACGACGAGCATGCGCTGGCCATTTGCCGGCGCATCATCAGGAATTTGAATCGGAACAAGGCGGTAAGACTGAACTTACAGAAACCGATTCCGCCGCTTCATGACCCGCATGAACTCTACGGCATCGTGCCGACGGACCTGCGCCAGCCCTATGACGTGCGCGAGGTGATCGCGCGCGTCGTCGACGGCTCGGAGTTCGACGAGTTCAAGCAGAATTACGGCACCACGCTGGTCACGGGCTTTGCCCATCTGCACGGCATGCCGGTCGGCATCATCGGCAACAATGGCGTGCTGTTCTCGGAAAGCGCGCTGAAGGGCGCGCATTTCATCGAGCTCTGCTGCCAGCGCGGCATTCCTCTGGTCTTCCTGCAGAACATCACCGGCTTCATGGTGGGCAAGAAGTACGAAGCCGGCGGCATAGCCAAGGATGGCGCCAAGCTGGTGATGGCGGTCGCCACCGCCAAGGTGCCGAAGGTGACCATGATCATCGGCGGCTCGTTCGGCGCCGGCAATTACGGCATGTGCGGGCGGGCCTATTCGCCCCGCTTCCTGTGGATGTGGCCCAACGCGCGCATCTCGGTGATGGGCGGCGAGCAGGCGGCGACGGTGCTTGCCATGGTCAAGCGCGAGGGCATCGAGCGCAAGGGCGGCGAATGGAGCGCCGAAGAGGAAGCCAAATTCAGGAAGCCGATCCTGATGAAATACGAACATGAGGGCCACCCGCTCTATTCGTCGGCAAGGCTCTGGGACGACGGCATCATCGATCCGGCAAAGACGCGCGAGGTGCTGGCGCTCAGCCTTTCCGCCGCGCTCAATGCCGGGATCGAGGAGACGCGCTTCGGCGTGTTCAGGATGTGAGATGAGCGACACCGGCGACAGGATCCGCATCCATACCGGCGACATCACCAGGCTGGCGGTCGACGCCATCGTCAACGCCGCCAATTCGTCGTTGCTCGGCGGCGGCGGTGTCGACGGCGCCATCCATCGCGCGGCCGGACCCGAGCTGGTCGCCGAGTGCCGTACGCTCAACGGCTGCAAGACCGGCGATGCCAAGCTGACCAAGGGCTACCGGCTGCCGACACGCTACGTCATCCACACGGTCGGACCGGTCTGGCAGGGCGGCGGCAAGGGCGAAGCCGAGCTGCTCGCGTCCTGCTACCGGCGCTCGCTTGAAATCGCCGCCGGCAAGGGTTGCCGGACGGTGGCGTTTCCGGCGATCTCGACCGGCATCTACGGCTATCCGAAAGACGAGGCGACCAGGATTGCTGTCGGCACCGTAGATGCCTTGCTGGGCCAGACAACGGTACCGGAAATCGTCACCTTTTGCTGCTTTGACGAGCAAATGGCGGAACTATACCGTCAGGCCGTTGCTGCCCTAGGGGAAGGCTGAACTGATGGACCAACGGTTTCGTCAGCATAGGCAGGTGGCAATTTTGGCCGTGGAACTAGCGGCGACCAAAGATATTGGCTATTGCTCACTCTGCATTGGGCAATGGGCATGGGGTCAAAATGAAACCGAACTATCTTCGACGGACGACTGTTTCGATACTTGCAGGATTGCTTATATGCGCTGCAGCCGGGGCCGGCGCGGCGCAATCGCTGGCCGGGAAGGTCGGCGACAAACGATTCTCTCCGTATTTGCCGGGCAGCGCGAAGGACGAATGCACCAGGGCCTACAAGGACTATGTGGCTGCAAGTGGCCATTCGGCCTATGCGACGACCTTCTATTCGCGCGTCGTCGACCTCTACATCATCTGCGGCTCGGGGCTGAACGCTCCCTCGCAAAAGGCCGCGGAAGAGCGGGCGCTGCGATCCTGCCAGGCGGGCTTGAAGAGGTGGAAGGTCAGGACCGCGAGCGGCGGCTGCGAAATCGCGGCTTCGAAGTAGGTCGGACCGTGCATCGCGGAGAGCACTCCCTTGGTAAGGGAGAGGCCCATGCGCGAACACTTGCAAGGACAGGCTGGCGGGACAGCGCCCCCCTCTGTCCTGCCGGACATCTCCCCCACAAGGGGGGAGAACGGACGTCGCCGCCGATTTCGCCAATCGCGCGCGTTGCAGGAATAGGCGGTTCGCCGAAGTTGCCAATCTCCCCCCAAGTGGGGGAGATGTCTGGCAGGACAGAGGGGGGCGCGAAGGATCGCCAACGTCGCCCATCGCAAGCTTGGGGGGCCCCATGTTCGGCAAGATCCTGATCGCCAATCGCGGCGAGATCGCCTGCCGCGTCATCCGCACGGCACGAAGGCTGGGCGTGCGCACCGTCGCCGTCTATTCGGATGCGGATGCGAAGGCCCTGCATGTCGGGATGGCCGACGAGGCGGTGCATATCGGACCCTCGCCGGTCGGCGAGAGCTATCTGCGCGGCGACAGGATCGTCGCGGCAGCGCTTGCCACCGGCGCAGAGGCCATCCATCCCGGCTACGGCTTCCTGTCGGAGAACCCCGATTTCGTCGACCAGGTGACGGCGGCAGGCCTCGTCTTCATTGGCCCGTCGGCGGCCTCGATCCGCGCCATGGGGCTGAAGGATGCGGCCAAGCGGCTGATGGAGAAGGCCGGCGTGCCCGTGGTGCCCGGCTATCACGGCGAAGCGCAGGAGATCGTGCTGCTCGCCTCCAAGGCGCGCGAGATCGGCTATCCGGTGCTGATCAAGGCGCGCGCCGGCGGTGGCGGCAAGGGCATGCGCCGCGTCGACCACCCGGACGATTTCTCCGAGGCGCTGTCCGGCGCGCGGCGCGAGGCCAAGGCCGCATTCGGCGACGACCGTGTGCTGGTGGAAAAATACGTCGACAAGCCGCGCCATATCGAGGTGCAGGTGTTCGGCGACAATTTCGGCAGTGCCGTGCATCTCTTCGAGCGCGACTGCTCGGCGCAGCGCCGCCACCAGAAGGTGATCGAGGAGGCGCCTGCCCCGGGCATGACGCCGGCGCTGCGCAAGGCGATGACCGAGGCCGCGGTCAAGGCCGCCAAGGCGATCAGCTATTCAGGCGCCGGCACGATCGAATTCATCGTCGACGCCTCGCAGGGGCTGAAGGCCGACCGCTTCTGGTTCATGGAAATGAACACGCGCCTGCAGGTCGAGCATCCCGTTACCGAAATGGTCACCGGCGTCGATCTGGTCGAATGGCAGCTTCGCGTCGCTGCCGGCGAGAAACTGCCCAAGACGCAAGGCGAGATCCAACTCGCCGGCCATGCCTTCGAAGCACGCATCTATGCCGAGGACGCTGCCAAGGGATTCCTGCCGGCGACGGGCACGCTGCATCATCTGAAATTCCCGGATGCCGGGCCGGAGGATGCCGCCATACGCATCGAGACCGGCGTGCGCGCGGGCGATGCGATCTCGCCCTTCTACGATCCGATGATCGCCAAGCTGGTGGCGCATGGCAAGGACAGGCCCTCGGCGCTCGAAGCGCTGCGCAAGGCGCTGGCACGAACCGAAGTCGCCGGCTCAACCGTCAACACCGCCTTTCTTGCAGCGCTCGCCGCGGATGCCGATTTCGTGGCGGGCGATGTCGACACCGGGCTGATCGGCCGGCATCAGGATGAACTGGTGGCGGTCGCCCCTCCGAACGGCGAGATCATTGCCGCCGCGGCGCTAGCCGCCTCCGGCGCCAGCGCGCAGGCACCGAGCAGCGATCCCTGGTCGTCGCTCGCCGGCTACGCGCATTTCCACACGGTGGAGCGCCGCACCCGGCTGCGCCTCGGCGAGGAGGATATCCTCGCGCGCGTTTCGGTGCGGCCGGACGGCCGCTTCCAAGTGGCGCTCGAAGCGCCCTACGAAGAGGTCAATTCCCACGACCTCAGGACCGCCCCTCGCCTCGCCCGCTGGCCAGGCCACGTCACCGTGTTCGACGATGCCGTCGGCTACAGTTTCGTGGTGCCAGACCCGCTGGCAAAGGCCGACGAGGCCGCAGCCGCCTCGGGCAGCCTACGGGCGCCGATGCCGGGCCTGGTCAAGCTGGTGCGCGCGGCAAAGGGCGATGCCGTCATCAAGGGCCAACCGCTCTTGATCCTGGAGGCGATGAAGATGGAGCACACCATCGCGGCCCCGCATGACGGGGTGATCGCCGAGATCGCGGCCGAGGGCGCGCAGGTCAGCGACGGCACCGTGCTGGTGCGCTTCGCCGAAGAGATGCAGACATAAAAAATGGAAATGGCCGGAATAGATCCGGCCATTTCCAACTGTCAGGCAGGCAAGATTACGGCTGGATCGGCGCGTATTTGCCGTCGTGCCACTGGTTGATGTCGTAGCTGGCGTTCTTCAGGTCGCCCTTCTCGTCGAAGATGACGTCGCCGACAACGGTGCTGATCGGCTGGCCGTTCTTCAGCGCGTCCGCCACCTTGGCCGGGTCGTCGCTGCCGGCGCGCTTGATGCCCTCGGCGAAAGCCTGGACCACGGCGTAGGAGAACAGCGTGAAGCCTTCCGGCACGAAGCCGCCTGCCTTGATCTTGGCGACGGCGTCCTTGGCTTCCGGCTTGGCCTGCGGATCGGACGGGAAGACGAACATCGTGCCTTCGCCGGCCGGCCCGGCGACCTGCCAGAATTCCGGCGAGGCGATCGAGTCCGGCATGATCAGCTGGAACTTGACGTTCTGCTCGGCCGCCTGGCGCAGAATAAGGCCGGCTTCAGGGTGATAGCCGCCGAAATAGACGACGTCGGCCTTCAGTTCCTTCAGCTTGGTGACGAGGGCCGAATAGTCCTTCTCGCCGGCATTGATGCCTTCATAATCCACCTCGGTGAGGCCGCCGGCATTCATCGTCGCCTTGACGGCGTCGGCCACGCCCTGGCCGTAGGCGCTCTTGTCATGCAGGATGACAACGTTCTTGCCGGCATATTTCTTGGCGATCCACGGACCGATGAAGGCGCCCTGCGCGTCGTCGCGCGTGTAGAGGCGCATGATCGTCGGCCAGCCGGCCTTGGCGGCGGCGTCGGTAAGCACCGGGTTCGACGAGGCGGGGCTCATCATCAGCGTGCCGGCTTCGGCATAGACGGCGGAGGCCGGAATGCTGGAGCCCGAGCAGGCATGGCCGTCGACGAATTTGGTGCCGTCGGCGACGATGCGGTTGGCGACCGAAACCGCCTGCTTCGGATCGCACTGGTCGTCCTGGATGTCGAGCTTGATCTGGTTGCCGTTGACCCCGCCGGCGGCGTTGATGGCGTCGGCGGCGGCCTGCGCGCCCTGCTTGAACTGGTCGCCGATCGTGGCAAGCTGTCCGGTCATCGGGCCGACCACCGAAATGGTGATGTCGTCGGCAAACGCCAAGGGAGCGCTCATCATCAGGCCCAATGCGGCCGCGCTCAAAATACCCAATTTTTTCATAGCGATAACTCCTCCACTATCGCGCGGCCGGTCCGGCCGCGCTTCTTCTCAGAGAGGCCGGACAATTTCACCCTTCGTCCGGCATGTCTTGGCGCATCGACGGTACTCGATTGGGCCTGTGCGCGTGGCTGGAAACTCTTGTTTGACCCTGATCTTTCCGAAAGCCGGGTCCCACTTTTTGGGATCATGGCCCAAAACGGCAAAAGCCGCGCCGGCCTTGTCCCGGCCGGTCGCGGCTTTTGCCAAACGAGCTTCCCCGAACGCCCCCGCGCCCGAAAACCCCACTCGCTTCCCTGTCTTCCTGTTCGTCCAGCCGTCTTGCCGCGGCCTTGTCCCTGGCACCGGCCGTCTTGCGCGGCCTTGGCCCGAAGCGTTTCCGCCCTCGTTATTCCTCAGTGCATCGTCATCCATTCGCGCGCTTCGCGCAGCGCCCGGGCGATCTCGGCCTTGGACATGGCCGCCGATAGTTCCGAGCGCAACGCGGCGGCGCGGACCGAACCCTTGATCGCGGCGATGTTGAACCATTTGTGGGCGGCCACGACGTCGGTCTCGCAATCGCGGCCGGTCGCATACATCATGCCCAGTTCGAAAAGAATGTCGGCCTGGGCGGTTGCCCCCATGGCGCCGAAGCCGGCTTCAAGCATTTCAAAACGTGCCATTTCAATCCCCTGTCTGGCTCCCGAGAGCTGCCTCCTTCTGTCCCTTGGTATCCCTCGGGGGGCCGCTCTTTCGATGCTTTCGAGGATGAAGCCGAGCCTTGAATCCGTCGTTAAATGGCGTGCTTAATTTGAGGAAAACAAAGCTAAAACAAGAGGTAAACGCTCAAATTCGTTAAGCATACAAAGCCCGCAATTCAGCCTGTTTGCGGCAAATTTGACGAAAACTTCGAACGACCGGGTCAAGACTCCGCTAACCACGGGAACCAAAGACGACGAAGCGATCCGTTCATTTCCGCGTTGAAGGGGGGGCGGCAAAATCCTGCAACCTTCCCCGGCGGCACCGCTTTCGTTTTGCCGGAAGCTGGATTAGCTTACGTTTGCGTAAGGGGTAGGAAGGCGGGACGGAGCCCACCGAAACCTATAGGGAGGACAGAAATGTTGCGAAAAGTGAGCCTGGCCGTAGCGGCCACCTTGATCCTGGCCGGCACGGCCTTTGCCGATCCGATCGAAGGCAATTGGAAGACGCAGGCCGGCGATACGGCGGCGATCGGCGGGAGCGACGCGTTTTCCATCACGCTGAAAACCGGCAAATATGCCGGCAAGACCATCGGCTCGCTCAAGCCGGCAGGCGACAACAAATATGCCGGCAGCATCACCGATCCGGCAAATGACAAGACCTATTCCGGCAAAGCGACGCTTTCGGGCACGTCGCTGAAGATGAGCGGCTGCGTGCTTGGCGGCCTGATCTGCAAGAGCCAGACCTGGACTAGACAGTAACTCTGCAGACTGATATCCCCGGCGTCTCCAGACACCCACGGAGACGCCATCCGCTATGCTACAACCCCGAGACCTCAAGGGCCGCACCGCGATTTCGTACGCTCGCTGGAGTTCCGGCAAGCAGACACAGGGCGACAGCCTTGCCAGACAGACTAAGAATGCCGAGGAGTTCTGTGCGGCGCATGGGCTGACGCTGGACCAGAAGTTGACCGACGAAGGTATCTCCGCCTTCAAGGGCGCGAACCTTGAAGCCAGCCTTGGCCAATTCGTCAGCGATGTCAGGACCGGCAAGATACCCAATGACGTGGTCCTGATCGTCGAGAACATTGACCGCATCACCCGCGTGAAGCCTACACGGGCAATCCGCTACTTCCTCGACCTCTTGGACACCGGCCTCACGCTCGTGACCCTGACGGATCAACGTATCCACACCAGCGAGGGCTATGACGACAGCTTCGCCAACCTCATGATGTCACTCATGGCAATGCAGGCGGCTCATGAGTACAGCGCCAAGCTGTCCTACCGTGTCCGCGAGGCGTGGCAACGCAAGCCAGAGAAGGCACGGGCGGGACGCATCAAGGTCTCCAAGCTGCCCTTCTGGATTGACCGCGAAACGAACGGGCTGAATGAACGAGCCGATGACGCCCGGCTCGTCTTCAAGCTTGCCGAGGAGGGCCACGGACAGCAGGCAATCACACAGATATTGAACACTCGCGGCATCCCCTCGCCCGGAGGGAACACTTGGGCACAAGCCGTCGTCGGGGATGTTCTTCGGTCCCAAGCTGCCTACGGGTGCCTTGTCCTCAAGGGCGAAGAGGTCCCCGGTTATTTCCCGGCGCTGATCACCGAGACCGAATGGCTGGCCACTCGCCAGCGCACCAAGGCCCGTCGCCACAGCAGACAGGTGGGGCGGACATCGAACCTGTTTTCTCGCATGGTCCACTGCGGACACTGCGGCTCCCCGATGGTTCTCACGTCCTCCAAGAAAGGCAGTGCGGTGTGGGGCTATTTCACCTGTACGGGCAAGACCTTCAAGCGCACCGGATGCACCGCCCCCAACTGGCGATATGACCAGTTCGAGCGAGAGTTGATTGACCGCATTGGTTTCCTGGCTGTTCCTGTACCGCAGGACCAGACAACCCCCGATCTCGCAGGGAAACTTGAGGAGACCATAGGTGCCCTTGAGGCCAAGCAATCCAACGTCCTTGCCGGTATCGCCGAGGCTGAAACCGCCGACGTGCGCAAAGTCCTGCTGGGGAAGGCCGATGAACTGGCCCGGCAAATAGAGGCGAAGCGGAGGGAGATGATGGGCATCCGAGAGAATGACGCACGGTACCGTGAGAGTGCGTCGGCTGTCGTCGACTTCGAGATGGATCAGGAGGAGATCAAGCGGCTGGCCAAGGAAGACCGGAAGGGAGCCCAAGGGCTCATCTCCAATCTCGTGCAGCGCATCGACCTTGAGAGCGACAGCAAGACCCTCAGGCGGGCGGTCGTCACCATGCGAAGCGGCTACAGCCACCCCCTTGTTTTCGACAGCACCGGGGAGCCGGGCTGATTAAGTCGTCATATAGCACATAGAACCTCCGCCGCTTAAAGGCGCTATGAGAAAATTGTTCCTCAAACACCCCCAAAAAGCAGCGGCGAATAGAACAAAATAATTACCCCCTCATATGGGACATAGAACGGGAAAATTTTCTTTCCTCCCCTGCCGTAATACCCCATAGAGCTGCTCATTAGTGAGAGCTAATTAGGGGCCCATATTGGACATAGAAGCCGTTCATTAGGTTGCCATATAGAGGGATAGAACGCCCTCCTGCAGCGACTACCCGGCATCATGGCAAAGCTCTCCGCTGCGCGTCCGCTTCCTGTTTCCTCCCCTGCCTTCTACGCTGTTGTCTTGGTGGTCTCCTGTGATCACCCGGGAACCCCTCCTATCGTCAGCGGCGGGCAGCTTTGTGGTCGAGGGCACCTGACGTCCCAAAGACACCCAACCTTATGCCTGACTGGTTCACCCGCCGCCATTCGGTCGATGAACTAAGGGCCCTTCTTCGGGACGGCAACGCCGCCTGACCCCAGAGCGTGGCCTGAGAAGCGTCAAGCCCTGGCCAGTTCCTATACTGCCAACCTCAGCCAATCGACTCCCAACGCGCCGTACGGCCCGAAGAAAGGCATTCCATCGCCATGACTATGCATACCAATCCCACGCCCGGCCTCAAGGGATGGGTCAAGCAACACAAGTCGGCAGCCATTGCCCGTGGCGGTCGGTCACTCACCGCCGCAGAGGTGATCGCCGAGAGTGTCCGCTACAAGGCCGAGAGCGGTCGGCCCATCCTTGCTCGCGGAGAAATCTTCAACCCCATCACGGGCGAGATCGTCACCGGCTGCCTCTCACTCTCCAATGCCCTCGACGTCCTTCGGGAACGCTACGGCATCGATACCACCGTCCGAAAGCTTATCCCAAAGCTGGAACGCAAGGGGCTTCTGGAGCGCCGCCTTGCCTGGCGCATGGTGCCCATGGTGACTGACACGACCGCAAGGAAACCAGAGTATCGCCATGACGCAGTAGCCACCACAGCAGCGATGGGCGCTGGCCTTCTGATACCCATTCACTACGGACGGAAGGAAGAGAAGTGGGTCCGAACCTTGGTCACCCCAGATGGACTTGAGTTTCTCGCGCGGCTCCTGAAGGCACCAGCGGGAGCCGTCAAGAAACCCAAGGCTCGGGATACCGTGTGGGCACTATTGTCCGAGGGCAGAACGCAGGCAGAGATCGTTCAACTGAGTGGCATGTCCAAGCAGGCGGTTTGGTACCACGCAAGGTCCATTAGCAACCTCTAAGTCAAAGAAACTGGTCGTCGCTATACTATAGACGAGAGGTAACTGGGGGGCAGACTCCCTCGAGGAGATAGCTGGCGGCCCAGTCGGGAACCCATGGATGAGACGGCTTCGCCGTTCATGGGATAATCGACCGTGCTGCCAGCTTCGCTTTGGAGACAAGTTTCGGAGACAGGATTGATGGTCATCATTGATGATCATTTCTTTTGTCTCACCTGAGCCACAGCTTCAGGACCGTCAGGAGCCTCTATCGATACGGGCGAAGCCCGTCTCTGCGATAGCCTACCTGACGATAACCTGAAGTTGGCTCACGGGCTCGCTTTGCGTCCTGCATCCTTGCCCCCACCTTTTTTGTCGCTGGCTCGACAGCACCACGACGGCGACGCCCGACGCACTCACGTTAGCCCTTTGGTCAGCCCCGCCCGCTTTCTGAGAATGTGAAAAGCTCTCAGGATTATCAGGTCATTCTCCCGCTCGGACTCCTCCACCTTTTCTTCGTACGAGGCTTCCTCGGTGTGAAAATCTTCCGCTTTTGAAGGCATATTTTTCCATCCCCATTGACATGCATCCCAGTAGCTCTCGCAGGGGATGGTGCGCTCTGCCACGACCCGGCCTCTGCTCCCAAAAAACACGATCTTGAAATGTGTCATGCCGTCGGCTCCAATCATTTGGCATTATTGCCGACAGCCGATGTTTCACACATTTGAACAGGAAAAAAGAGCGACTACCAAAGCCTCCCCGTTAGCGCAGAGAGCAACCGCGTTGCGTGGAAGACCGCTGCGTTGCCGTTGCCATTTGTTGACCTGTAGTCTTTAGTCTTCCCGGACTGATTTGGGGGGGTATCTGTAATTGAACCAGCAGGCACTATCGGCATTCATCTGGTCTGTCGCGGACCTCCTCCGAGGAGACTACAAGCAAGCCGACTACGGCAAGGTCATCCTGCCCTTCACGGTGCTGCGGCGTCTCGACTGTGTGCTGGAGCCGACCAAGGACGCCGTGCTGGCCGAACAAGCCGCAAAGGCCGCGCAAGGCATGAACCCCGAGCCGTTCCTTCTGCGCAAGGCCGGGCAGACCTTCTACAACACCTCTAAGCTCGACCTGCGGAGGCTCATGGGCGATCAGGACAACATCGCCCAGAACCTGTTCACCTACATCCGGGCCTTCTCACCTGATGTCCGCGACATCTTCGACCGTTTCGAGTTCGCGGTGCAGGTCGACAGGCTGGCCAAGGCGGGGCTGCTCTATCAGGTCACAGAGAAATTCGCACGCATCGACCTGCATCCCAGCAAGGTCGACAATCACCAGATGGGCCTCGTGTTCGAGGAGCTGATCCGCAAGTTCTCGGAACTCTCCAACGAAACCGCCGGTGAGCATTTCACGCCGCGCGAGGTCATCCGTCTGATGGTGAACCTCCTGTTCGTCGAGGACGACGACATCCTTTCGAAGCCCGGCGTGGTGCGTACGATCTATGATCCGACGGCTGGCACCGGCGGGATGCTGTCGGTGGCCGGTGAGCATCTCGTCGAACACAACGACAAGGCCTCGCTGGTCATGTACGGGCAGGAGCTGAACCCGGAGTCCTACGCCATCTGCAAGGCCGACATGCTCATCAAGGGGCAGGACGTAGCCAACATCGTCTTCGGCAACACGCTGTCCGACGATGGCCATCCGCATGAGAAGTTCGACTACATGCTGTCCAATCCGCCCTTCGGCGTCGAGTGGAAGAAGGTCGAGAAGGAGGTCCGTCGCGAGGCCGAGCAGCAGGGCTTCAATGGCCGTTTCGGTCCGGGCCTCCCGAGGGTCTCCGACGGGTCGCTGCTGTTCCTGCTGCATCTTCTCTCCAAGATGCGACCAGCTGTCGATGGCGGCAGCCGGTTCGGTATCGTGCTGAACGGCTCGCCCCTGTTCACCGGCGGCGCGGGCAGCGGCGAGAGCGAGATCAGGCGTTACGTGCTGGAGAACGATCTGGTCGAGGCCATCGTCGCGCTGCCCACTGATATGTTCTACAACACCGGCATCTCCACCTATGTGTGGGTGCTGTCCAACCGCAAGCCAGCCCACCGCAAGGGCAGGGTGCAGTTGATCGACGCCTCCAGCTTCTGGCGCAAGATGCGCAAGAGCCTTGGCTCCAAGCGCAAGGAGATGGGCGACGACGACATCGCCACCGTGACGAAGCTGTTCGGCGGCTTCCACGAGGCAAGGCTGGCTACGGTGACGGACGCCGACGGCAAGGAAGTGGCGCGGCAGGTCGTGCTGGAGGGCGAGCAGCCCCCGGCGGCCCCCGAGGGCGGCAAGGTAAGGCTCGCACCCTTGTCGCTGGTCTTCCCCAACGAGGCGTTCGGCTACCGCACGATCACGGTCGAGCGCCCCTTGCGCGACGACAAGGGCCGGTTGGTCCTTGGCGAGCGCGGCAAGAACAGGGGCAAGCCGCAGGCCGACAGTGGGCTGAGGGGCACCGAGAACGTGCCGTTGGCCGAGGATGTCGACGTCTATTTCCGGCGCGAGGTTCTGCCCCACGCGGAAGATGCCTGGATCGATCACGAGAAGACCAGGGTCGGCTATGAGATCCCCTTCAACCGGCACTTCTACGTCTTCGAGCCGCCGCGTCCGCTGGCCGAGATCGACGCCGAGCTGAAGCAGGTCACCGACCGCATCCTGACGATGATCGGGGAGCTATCGGCGTGACCGGCGAAGAACTGAGGGAAGCGATCCGGGCGTTGCTGGCAGACCATCCGGCTATTTCCATTTCGTCCAAAGGCCATGCGACACACGCCGAGCGTTATGTTGCAACCAACGGGGCACCGCTTGGCTTTGAACCCGCTCGGGTCAGGCACCAGAACCTCTGGGTTCGCGCCGACAGTGTGCGCGTCAACCGCCTGAGCGACATTGACAGCGAACCCTACGACCATTCGACATTCGCTGAGAGCAAGCCGAACCACAATCTCTTTGGAGAAGCTGCCTTCAAGGACGCCGATCTGATCTGCTTCAAGGTTACAGACTTGTGGCAAGCGGTGCGGATAGTCGCCGAAGTTGCCGGGTTGAAGGGCTCACCATGAGCTTCCCATCGTATCCGAGGCTAAAGCCAAGCGGGGTGGAATGGATTGGCGACCTCCCAGACCATTGGGACGTAATGCCACTCAAGCGGATTGTCAGCCTCCGCAGCGGAGAGATGATCCGACCGGACCAAGTCGATGAAACTGGGACCTATCCCGTCTACGGCGGAAACGGATTGCGCGGCTACACTTCCACCTACACCCATGAAGGCACCTATGCCCTCGTAGGGAGACAAGGTGCGCTTTGTGGCAACGTCAACTACGCGTCTGGACAGTTTTGGGCGTCGGAACACGCGATCGTCGCAACTCCCCTTTGTGGGATGCCTGTGACTTGGCTTGGCGAACTGCTGCGAACAATGAACCTCGGCCGCTATTCTACTTCCGCTGCGCAGCCAGGCATTTCGGTTGAGATGATCGCGAACCTCGTCGTGGGTGTGCCGCCCCTTCCCGAGCAAACCGCCATCGCCGCCTTCCTCGACCGCGAGACGGGCAAGATCGATACGCTGGTGGAGGAGCAGAAGCGGCTGATCGAACTGCTCAAGGAGAAGCGCCAGGCCGTCATTTCCCACGCAGTCACCAAGGGGCTCAACCCCGATGTCCCGATGAAGGCCTCGGGCGTCGAGTGGCTGGGCGAGGTGCCGGAGCATTGGGACGTCAAGCCCCTAAAATTGGCTGCCTCAGTCCAGACCGGGACAGCCAAGGGGAAGGACAATTCGGGTAAAGACACAGTGAGAGTACCGTATCTCAGGGTAGCCAACGTTCAAGACGGCTACCTCGATCTTACAGACGTTGCAGAGATTGAAATACCAGCCTCCGATCTCGACCGTTACCGCCTTCGCAAAGGCGACGTCCTCATGAACGAGGGGGGCGACTTCGATAAATTGGGTCGGGGACATGTCTGGTATGGAGAGATCGATCCTTGCATCCACCAGAACCATGTCTTCGCAGTTAGACCAAGAGAGGTCTCGCCCGAATGGCTCAATGCAGTGACCAGTTCAGCGTATGCTCAATTCTATTTCATGAGCCGCTCAAAACAGAGCACAAACTTAGCGTCGATTTCATCCACCAACATCATGGAGTTGCCGCTCGTTCTTCCTTCGCGCGACGAGCAAGTAGAAATCCTTCAACAGGTAGACCGACAGCTCAGCAGGCTCTCGCAGCTTTCCGCTGAATGCAACTTGGCGGTGCAGATTTTGCTGGAGCGCCGAGCATCCCTCATCTCTGCCGCCGTCACCGGCAAGATTGACGTGCGGCCATTTGAAGATCGCAGCCAGGCCGATGCCGCTCCCGCCCAGACAGATCGAAGGGTGTTTGCATGAATGTTTCAAAAGTCATTTCGTCCATCCGGTCCAAGAGCCAGAAGGAGCGCGACACGATGCGCGCCCGTGCGAACGAGGCGTTGGCGAAAGGTTCGGTGGAAGCGAGGCAACTTCTCGATGCTTTGGACCAGTACGAAGCGGAGGAACGGCAGCAGCGTATCGATCATGCAAGCAGCCTTCCAAGGGCACAGCTGGTCATTGAGGCCTTTAAGGGTCACCCGATGACCGAGAACGAACGGAATGTTGTACAGGCCTTGCTCGACAATCCGGGCCTCACGTCCACGGGCCTGAGCGACAAGCTGGGCTGGGGCGGGCAAATCTGGCACAAGAATTTCGGCACCTTGTGCAAAAACCGTATCGGATCACTGTGGCCAGCGCCCTACGCCGAGGAACGTGATGCCGATTTCTATTGTGGCGTCCTCGCCGACCTCTCCGCCGACCATCGCTGGACCATCAAGCCGGAGGCGGCTGAAGGGTTTGCCGCGCTCGGCCTGCGCCCTGCGAAGACGACATGACACTCCACAAGGAAGTCAGTTTCGAGACCGAGATGTGCGAGTATCTCGCCGCCAACGGCTGGCTCTACGCCGAGGGTGACGCCGCCGCCTATGACCGTGCACGCGCGCTCTTTCCCACCGACGTCGTCGCGTGGATCAAGGCCAGCCAGCCGAACGCCTGGGACACGCTGAGCAAATCCCATGGCGCTGCGGCGGAAACGACGCTGCTCGACCGCATCCGCAGGCAGATCGATGAGCGCGGGACGCTCGACGTGCTGCGCCACGGCGTCGAGATGATCGGCCTCAGGGCACCCCTGGCGCTCGCCCAGTTCAAGCCAGCCCTGGCGATGAACGCCGACATCCTCGCCCGCTACCAGGCCAACCGGCTGCGCGTGGTGCGGCAGGTGCGCTATTCGCTCGCCAACGGGAACGCCATCGATCTCGTGCTGTTCTTCAACGGGCTTCCGGTGGCCACTGTCGAGGTGAAGACGGACTTCACGCAATCCGTCACTGACGCGGTGGACCAGTACAAGTTCGACCGCCTACCAAACCCCAAGGGCCAGGCCCCCGAGCCGCTCCTGAGTTTCCCAAGCGGGGCGCTGGTTCACTTCGCGGTCAGCAACGCCGAAGTGATGATGACCACGAGGCTCGAAGGCCCGCAGACGCGCTTCCTGCCCTTCAACAGGGGCAACGACGGCGGCAAGGGAAATCCGCCGAACGCCAAGGGGCACCCGACGGCGTACCTGTGGGAGGACATCTGGCAGCGGGACTCGTGGCTGGAAATCCTCGGGCGCTACATGGTGGCCGAGCGGGACACCAAGAAGAAGATCAAGGGCGTCATCTTCCCGCGCTTCCACCAGCTCGACGCCACGCGCAGGCTCAGGGCCGCAGTGCTGGCCGAGGGTGCTGGCGGCAAATACCTGATCCAGCACTCGGCAGGCTCGGGCAAGACCAACTCGATTGCCTGGTCCGCGCACTTCCTCGCCGACCTTCACGACGACCAGCACAAGAAGGTTTTCGACACAGTTCTGGTTGTGTCCGACCGCAACGTCATCGACACCCAGCTGCAGGAAGCGATCTTCAATTTCGAGCGCACCACCGGCGTGGTCGCGACCATCAAGAGCGAGGGCGGGGCCAAGAGCGGCCAGCTCGCGGAGGCGCTGGCGGGCGGCAAGAAGATCGTCGTCTGCACCATCCAGACCTTCCCCTTCGCCCTTCAGGCCGTGCGGGAGCTTGCGGCATCGCAGGGCAAACGCTTCGCGGTGATCGCCGACGAGGCGCATTCGAGCCAGACCGGCGAGGCCGCTGCCAAGCTCAAGGCCGTTCTTTCGCCCGAGGAGCTTGCCGATCTCGGCGACGGCGGCGAGGTCAGCTCCGAGGACATCCTAGCGGCCCAGATGGCGGCACGCGCCAGCGACAAGGGCATCACCTACGTTGCCTTCACCGCGACACCCAAGGGCAAGACGCTGGAGCTGTTCGGTCGTCGCCCGCATCCCGATCAGCCAGCCAGCGAAACGAACCTGCCAGCCGCCTTCCATGTCTATTCGATGCGGCAGGCCATCGAGGAGGGTTTCATCCTCGACGTGCTGCAAAACTACACGCCCTACAGCCTCGCCTTCAAACTCGCCCATGAGGGCAAGGAGATGGACGACACCGAGGTCGAGCGCAGCGCGGCGGTCAAGTCCCTCATGCGCTGGGTGCGCCTGCACGACTACAACATCAGCCAGAAGGTGCAGATCGTCGTCGAGCATTACCGCTCGCTGGTGCAGCCGCTGCTCGACGGCAAGGCCAAGGCGATGGTGGTGGTGGGCAGCCGCGTCGAGGCCGTGCGCTGGCAACTCGCCATCAACAAGTACATCAGGGACAAGGGCTACCAGCTCGGGACGCTTGTCGCCTTCTCAGGCGAGGTCAACGACCCGGCGAGCGGACCCGACCCCTTCAGCGAGACCAGCCGGGAACTGAACCCCGGCCTGAACGGACGCGACATCCGCGAGGCCTTCAAGTTGCCCGAGTACCACATCCTGCTGGTGGCCAACAAATTCCAGACCGGCTTCGACCAGCCGCTGCTATGCGGCATGTATGTCGACCGGCGGCTGGCTGGCATACAGGCCGTGCAGACGCTGTCGCGGCTCAACCGCGCCCATCCCGGCAAGGACACCACCTACGTCCTCGACTTCGTCAACTCCGGCGACGACATCCTCAAGGCCTTCCAGACCTACTACCAGACCGCCTCGCTTGAGAACGTCACCGACCCGAACCTCGTGTTCGACCTCAGGGCCAAGCTGGACGCCTTGGGGCACTACGACGACTTCGAGGTCGAGCGCGTGGTGAAGGTCGAGCTGGACCCGGCGTCGAAACAAGGCGACCTCGTCGCCGCCATCACGCCCGTCGCCGACCGGCTCCTGAGAGCCTACAGAGACGCTCAGGAGCGACTGCGCATCGCCCGGTCCAGGGATGACGCCAAGGTAGCAAAAGACGCGCAGGAGACGATGGACGCGCTCGTGCTGTTCCGGGCCGACATGGGCGCTTTCGTGCGCCTCTACGCCTTCTTGTCGCAGATTTTCGACTACGGCAACACCGCCATCGAAGGCCGCCACATATTCTACCGCCGCCTCATCCCGCTGCTGGAGTTCGGGCGCGAGCGGCAGGAGATCGACGTGTCGGGGCTGGTGCTGACCCACCACAAGCTGGCCGACAAGGGCAAGCGGACCTTGGCTCTTGGCGGCTTCAGCGAGCCGTTGCAGCCGATCTATGACGCAGGCTCCGGATCGGTTCAGGAGAAGCAGAAGGCTCTGCTGGCCGAGATCGTCGCCAAGCTGAACGACCTGTTTCAGGGCGTGGATGATGAAGACCAGGTTCGCTACGTCATGGGCGATCTCAAGGGCCAGATGCTGAAGTCGGATACCTTAATCGAGCAGGCTGCCAACAACACCAAGGAGCAGTTCGCCAACTCTACCGACATCCTCAAATGCATCGTGAACGCGATCATGGATGCCGATGAAACCCATTCAAACCTGGGCAAACAGGCGCTGGGCTCGGCGAAGATACGAGAGGGCCTCAAAGAGATCCTATTGGGACCTGGGCGGCTCTGGGAGGACTTAAGAAGCAAGGAACCGACAACCTGAACAAAGGGGAGGATGCGTGGCTAAAGGTGGGTACATCGGGGGAAGCTCAATCGTCGGACCGTCCGGCTGGTTCTCGCGAGACCGCCCGTCACTAACAACGCGCCTATTGCCAAACGGAAAGGGCTCGGTTCAGCGCTCGAAGAAGCTGTGGAATTAGTCCGCAACACCCGCGCGAAGATCAAGAAACTGGACCTGGAAATCGCCGACATGCACTCCGTTAAGAATTGGGCCGTTGTAGTTTTTTAATAGCAGAACCTGGGGGATTTTGATGATCAGCGACTACTACGGCGCAATTGCAACCTTGGCCGTTGGTATTTTGGCAGGCGTCCAATGGTACTTTTCGAATAGAGCTGCGGCACGGCAGCGGGACAGTGATCTAACACGTTGGGGGGGCGACGTGATCGATCTCATGGCAGAACTCGAGACAGCCTGCTCTCCACTGGTTACCGAAGGTCGCCCTACCCGCGCCGAGATCGAGCGAATCGGCCATAGGGCCAGTGCGCTTGTCGACAAAGGGCGCCTGTTCTTCCCTAATGTGAAAAATCGGCGGCGCTCTGCAAAGGATGATGAAGGCACGCGCATCAAATTATTAGATGAGGTCCTCCGAGCCTGTTATGTGGCGAGGCACCTCGCATCTGTTGGTGCGGCTGACGAGGAATCGCTAAGACAGCAGATTTGGCAATCGCGAGGTAACTTCATACGATTGCTGCAGAAGGAAATGACCGCACCCTCAGAGCTGTGAAGGATGATGACAAAGGCGATTCAATCCCAATTGACCCAAGTCTGTGGCCCGATGCGCACCGAACCCTGAAGTTACCACCGAGAACGCCTGCAACGAAAAGATAGCGACAGCTAAGGCGTCCCCGCTCGAATGCCGACTCCTCAGATGATGAGAATGACGAATGGCTGCCAGCTTCGAAAGCGGGACCTAAAGGAAGAGCGTTGGCAAGCCCCACTCGCTGATCCACTCCCTGCTTGCGGTCGGTGAATAGCCGAGCGATACTGTGGATGTTGGTTATGTCGAACCAATGCGCGACGACCGTCATCGGTTCGAAGTCGCGACGTTCCTCCCCGACGGCGGCGGGTTGGCCTCCAGTTCGCGGATGCGTTCAGCAGGGAACAGCCCCATGACACCATCTATGTCTAAGATGAATGATGCCCTTTCCGATCTCCGCGTTGCCTTGGCTGCTGGCCAGGAGCGGGGGACGGCCATAGCTGAGATCGCCGAAGAATACGGCTTGAAGCCCGCCCTGCTCGCTCACTTCGCCGAGACGATGGCCGCCAAGCCGCTCCCGACAGCGAAGGAAGCAGATTTAGAACGAGACAAGCGCGATGTGCAGGACTTGAAACGCCTATTTATGGAGGATTAAGTGCCAATCCTAACTCCATATCGGGCACGTCGCCCCTAACAAAGAGCGTAGTCGGCTCGCGGTATTTGCGAAGTGCCGGTTGGCTTCACGCAACCATGCAATGACACCGGCATGTCCCCCGCCAAGCCTTTCGCGGTCCTTATCGCTCGCTGTTCGGCTGGCCCATAGGATTAGCTCGAGATCCCCCGCTCTCATCCAGGTTGCAATGGCCTAATCAGCAGCAGGCTCCCAGTGGTGTGGGGATCGACTTGCTTTGGCTTCGCAAAACATCGCCTCTACCCGCCGCTATGGACAAGCATCTTTTTGTTGCGTTGAGCATCAAAACTTCATCAACCCGGAGAGAGCGCTAGTCCTTCCGCTATCAGCTTCCAAAATCAGGTTGTCACGCATCTGATGGATCGTCTCTCTCAGGCGGTCGATGTCGCCATCGTTGATCGCCACTTCCCCCTGTTTGACTAGTCGGTCGTGCTGGCTCTTATCGATCGACAAATGCCGCTCCTCCGCGCAATCTTCAAAAACCGAAACCCAGAACTGTGGCAAAGCAGCCAACTTTTCCATAACTAGGGCGCGGGCCTCCTTCAAGGATTTCCGCCCATCATCTATGCCACTAGAAAGCCCTTGCGAAACCCTGTCGCGCGCCATTTCCGCCTGGCGCTTCACCTTCGCCCTCGTATCCTCGTCCATAATGTCAGACAGAGAGTCTGAAAAACTGCTGAGAAACCCATCAATCTCCGCCCGAAGTATCTTACCTTCAAACTCGGGCTTCATCCGAAGCTTTGCTATCTCCTGCCGCAGCAGTCGCGCCTTCTCTGCTATTGATCGGTTCGTATCAGCGTCAAACGACAACCTTACGTCATCATCCAACTGATCCAATCGTCTCCTGAAATCCATCACCTGCTTTGTAATGTTTACACCAAGAGCTTTCTCGATTTCGAAGACATCATTTCGCGCTTTACCTATCACCGCGGCCGCATTCGCCTTACCGATCTCACCATCATACATTCTATGGCTCGCCTCGGGCACGTACATCTTACCAGTTTTATAACTTACTCCCTGTTCCTCAAAAGATATTTCACAGTCTAATAGGCCGTTCGAATCTACCTCCCATTTGATATGAACCGCGTCCCCACGCCTAACGACTTCACCAGCGTTCAGGCTGCTAGAGTGATATTGAAAAAGCCCTATCGGCAAATTGAGATCCGGGTCGCTCAAATCCTCAACCATCTCAAAGATTTCAAAATCCAAGGACGACCCGTCGTTCGCCCTCATATCTCTAGCGGCGCTCAGCCGGGTTGCGCCAATCGTAGGCGTGGGGGTGCCCTTGAAGATCAGCGGCATAAGTGTGTTTCTTTCCTCACCCACCGCTCCAGTCACCACCTTTATGGCAACCGTATGCATCAGGGGCATCCCTCCAGATGACGCCCCAATCCTCGTGATTGTTAACTCTCGCTCATCCTCGGTTCTAACGTTCCCAGCTGAGCTGATGATCTTAACGTGAATCTTATTTGCACCCATCTTTTCCAAAGGGATATCTTTGATATCTACTTTGTCGGTCAGAGGGACTTGCCCGGTACTCCAACCCCCCTGGGTGTCAACGATTACCCGAAGCCCTTCGATTCCGGCACTATCTACAACCTCGAGCCGGACACTCGCCTTATTGTTGGGGGTGCGCTCAGGATAATTGTATCGTACGTTCACCTTTCCGCTGGACGTAGCTGAAGCACGCGTCCGTTTTGGTTTAGCAGATTTTAGGTCGCCCCAGTCCGTTCCTTCAGCGTAGATGGCGGCACCCATTGCGACCGCCGTCATAGGATCAGTATCAATATCAATGGGAATCCCAAGAACGCTTGCTACCTGTTGTCGAATGTAAGGAGTTCTGCTCGGACCGCCTATCATGACGACCCTATCCATATCGCTGGGCGAATAGCCGCTCTGGGAAAGTAAGCTCTCGCAAAGCTCCAATGTGCCGCCGACATTTTTCTCTATCAGGCCGTTCAGGTGCTCTCGCGTGATCTCAACATCAAGATATATTTCCTTCCCACTCCGATCTTTGGCTGCAATTTGGTTTTCGTCGGCGAAAATATGGTCGCTGACCTGTGTCGACAGCGCGATTTTTGATAACTCGGCCTTGTAGAGCGCAACCCTCAAAAGCCGATCATAGGTTTTGTCTGCCTGGAAATCTTCCGGAAGATCGAAGTTTGAAAGGAGCCATTCCCTGACCAACGTGTTTAGGATGGTCAGATCGAAATCGCGACCTCCAAGCATGTTGATCCCTGCATGTGCGATCACTGTGGCGGATCCAGACACGCTCTGGACTATCGCCGCATCGAAAGTTCCACCACCAAGATCGTAGACCAGGAAATTCGCCGTTCGTTTTTCGCTATTTCCGATTGAAGCCATGGCCGCCGCAATTGGCTCTTGGAGGAGTACCACTCTCTCAAGGCCAGCCACTCCCGCAGCACGCATGGTCGCTTCAGATTGCATCTGATTGAACGCGGCAGGCACCGTCACCGCTGCGCCCGCAATTTCGAAGTCCCCTACGGCCATGCGCGCCTGAGCGACTAAGGTTTTCAGAACCTCGCTGCTCGCTTCTTCTGGCGTCATCTGTCGCTTAGTCGATTCAAACTTGATAACGCTACCGGTGCCTAGAAGGCGCTTGAACCCCTGCGCCACATCTCCTGGGGAAAATGCAGCTTGATCATAAGCTCGCTTACCGATCAGATAGTTTCCACGCCGGTCGATCATAACCGCACTCGGCAAGACATCCGTTCCTTCGGTCGTCTTGAATAGCCGTGCCTGACCTGACGTTATTCCCACAACAGCAGAGTTTGACGTTCCTAAGTCGATTCCAAGATACACGGCTTTCTCTCCTACCCCTTAGTCAGGTACACTTTTCCGGTGCGAATGACCCTACGTCCCAACATTATCGTCGGCTCTATCGTGTCCTGAATTATCAAATTAGCATCACCAACAAACTCATCAGCATTAATGGCAACCACAGGCAAATAGCTGTCAAACATTTCACCGCGATAAACTATCAAATTCATATCAACTTGAGAAAGAATCGCATTAAGCCTATTAGTCGAATACCTAACCTGAGCCTCAACTCTGCTGCGAGACTCTGGTCCAAGGGTTTCGACTATCTTTGAAAACGACCTTATCAATTTCCAATATTCAGATGCGATTTCTGCCGTTGTCGCTTCCGTTTGTGCCGATTGATCCATGTTCACCCCCCGAACAGCGCCTGCTCGTGAGCGGCGGTCCATATCCCCCTATCATCCAACCCCCTCAATCTGGAAAACTTGACCAGGGCCTCTCGCGACTTTCCGCTCCATAACCTCTCGTTCTTCCCGTCATAGAAGCCTAATTCTCGCAATTTGCGATTAATAATCGCCGCGTCCTCTGTATTGAGAGGATTCAATTTTCCTCCGTCTATAGCCGGATATCTCGACGCTGATTTATAAGGAGATGATAGGGATCGACTGGGGTCGTTACGACTCCCTGTTCCGCCAAACAAAACCTTGATAGTGGCATTGTCGAGGACATCATCGGAAGCAAGCCCGTTGCTGACCTTGAAACGGTATAGGGCGCTACGAGAGCTGGGACCCCAAGTTCCGTCACCTGGGCCTGGGAGATATCCCAGATCGATCAAAATGTCTTGCACGACTTGGGCGGCTTGCGGGTCGAGCAGGTCTAACTGAGTTTCCTTTTGGGTGTTTTCGTCTGTCGGCACATCTTTGTCGGCCGACACATCAGGTTTTGGGCTCTGAACCGGGGCCGCAGTTGGAGCTGACGGCGCAGCCTCAGGGTACGAGGTGACCGGTGGCGGAGTAACCTGCCGTTCCCAGACCTTGATCCGCGCCTGAGCTTCCACTTGCAGGAAAGTGCGCCTACCTTCCAATTGAGAGTTCACAATGATCATATCATAGTCCCGATACCTGTAAGAACCACATCGAGAATTATAATCGTTTACTTCCGTGTTGAATCTATCAACCAGCTCATCGGATATCCTCGTGCGGATATAGGAGAGCCTTTCGCTTTCAAACTTGCAATATCGGATACCTTCCACACTTAACACCAGGTTTGAACCCTTGTCTGGCGCCTGTTCAGCCCACTCGTTTACGGCGACAGGATTCACCGTGATTGGGGGCGGAGATGGGTATGTGGAGGGAGATGGGGACGGGCGAAAGACTTCACGACTGGATGTCCTCGGCTGGTTATTTGACACAGCAATCCATATGAAAAAGGCAGCGCCAGCGGCTAACCAAACCCAGTTTAGTTTCCGTTTCGCTACCTTTTTTTCAAGAACAGATCGCGTTCCTGCAAATGTCATCCGCTCTTCAGGCGTATCTGCTAATTCTTCAAGATTCCGCAAAGCAGTAATTGCGGCAGCGTTGTCATTTTCTTTCGCGCCCTTAAGAATCTGCTCTTGTAGCGAATTCCTTTGCGCAAGGCGCTTGTCCTCAGTTAATTGTCGCTGCATCTCTTGACTAGCCGCCGGGAAGTGAGGCGACGAAATAAGCCCGTCGATTAACACGAATGCGATTTTCGGATTGTCAAATTCGTTGTTTATATCGATTGCGATACTACGTATAATCGCAAAGGGCATGTCTGAAGAAGGTTTGCCTTTCGTTGCGGCTACGGCGGTCAAAAAAGCTTGGTATAGTGTCTTGGCTGAACCCACACTGCCACTTCCAAATTTGCCTCTGGACAATGACTCCGATAGCTCTTGGTAATGATCCCTCCACTTATCACCGAACTCTATAAGGGTTGACGCATGAAAAATTACCAAATTTTCTTCTAAAGTGACTCTGTCTTCAGTCAATCTCTCGCTGGCGCGGGGCAATTCTTGGAAAACGGAAATAGCAGTTTCATTTATTTCAAAAGCGATATCGAATCTTTTCGATTCGTTTGCGATGGTTATTAAGGATGAGCGAACCTTTTCAAATACCTCGCGTGATCCGGGCTCATCTCGGCCCTTGTAATTCTCCATCAACTGAAGAGGCTGACTCAGCTCATCCCATGATAACAATTTCGACTTAAATTCTGAAACATTGGTGCTATTGGACGGATTCTTGATAAGCATTTCCAGCGTATCAAATAGGGTGCTTTTTCTGTATTGGATACTCTTACTTATTTGGCTACTATACCCTGACAACAAGGTGTCCGCGGCTTCGATGCGATTTGAATCCGGGCTCATCAGAATGACGGAGACAACTTTCTTCATTGTCGCCGCTGCTTGATCAGGTTGTTCAACGAAACTCATCGTCGCGCGGTCGGCTTGGCTTCTCCTCAGTTCGTGAACAAGGTCTGCTACCATTTTTTCGGTAGGCGCAGGAAACGCGGCCGCTTTGTGTACCCGCGTCAGCGACTTGAGTATCTCGCGCGTGTCAAAGGCGGCCCAGGCATCGATCAAAGCTACAAGGAGGGCATCGTTGAACTGTGCAGATGTCTCGGCGACATGGGTTAGTAGGTTTGATCTTGAAATCGGGGCAAGAGGGAGTGCCGTACGAATGAGCGCGTCTGCAGACGAGTCGGCGCTCCTAACTTGGCGCATGATAGCTCGCGCCGCGCTTTTTGGTGTATCGAGAAGCGAATTCAACTCAGCGACAAGCCGGGACTTTGGTCTTACCAGTGCATCTTTCGCGGCGATCAACTGGTGCTCGTTGGCCGGGTCGCGTCCTAGCCCGTCTTCAAGCGCGTCAGAAATAGATTCCACTGTGGCATCCGGAGAAAGGCCCAGAATCTCAAACGCATTAAACAGGAACGGTGAGTTTTTGCTGTCCATGACGTTTTTCATCCGCCGTGGTATCCCCTAAGCTCGTTTGGGAACTCAAGATTCAATCGAACGGTTGTCAAGGGGAACGACCAAACTGGCAAGAACTTAAACCTCTAGGGTCATCGGCCAGCGACGCACGCCCTTGACTTAGCCTAGTTTCGTTTCGCGAAGCTAATAGGGCCGACATTCGGAGCTTTTTGGCGAATAATCTGTCTTGGCATTTCATATAAACGTCGCGTGATATCCTCCCCTCGGGGGCTTAACAGTAAGGCATGAACAGCAGGAACCCTTAATGCCGATGCCCGTTCATTCGACCCTATCAGATAGAGACCCTGCGTTTCGGCCATGCGTTTTCGGCATTCGTAGAATAGATGCATTGATCTGTCATATTCACTTGAAAACGGTGCAACCTCTTGTAGCGGCGCTTGTTCGCGAGGACTGGTGTCCCATTCGGACATTTTCTGCAAAAAATTTGCATCGATATTTACATACAGACAACTAGCCACCGTCCCCCTGGGGGTACCTTAACGGTACTAGGAATAGCACGAACGGTACAAGGCGACCTGCACAAAACCCCAACATTTATTCGACGCCGATGCCCTTCAACCGCACCCTAAATCTCCCCACGACGCCGCCACGGGTACAAAGCGAGCGGGGACCAACGCCGCAAGAGAGCTATGCGTCCTTCGCATTCCGTAAAATAAAAGCCAAGTCTGGCACAAGCTCTGATCGGCGCCTTCGCCGCACTCACCTGAAACGGGGCCTTCGCGGCCCCGTTTCCTTTTTCGGCGACAGGCGCGCCGCCAAAATCCCATCAACGAACTTGAACCGCAGATGAATGCCGGCATCAGAGCCGGTTCAGCGGCGCTCGGGCATTCTCCTTGGCATTGAAGGAGAGGACCAACACCAATGCTCGCCCGCCGCTTCGCCATCGTCTGCCTGCTGATGAGCCTGTTCGGCATGTTCTTCGCCATCCTGGTGGCCGAGGCCGGCCGCCCGGCCCGCGCCTGGGATAGCGCCAATGCCTGCCGGCTGGGCTGCATGAACCATTTGAACCGCTGAACCGACCAACCCTCAACCGAGAAGCAACGACCATGAACCGCATCGCCACCAGCGCCCTGAAGACCCTCCGGCTCCTGCCGCGGGCGGCGCTCATCCTGATGCTGCTCGCCGCCCCGGTGCTGGCTGTGCCGATGATGCGCGCCGACAACGGCTCGACGATCGAGGCCCCGTCGCCGCGGAAGTCGGGCGTCGGCTTCGTGCTGCTGGTCTCCCTGCAGCGCGGCTGAGGCGCTTCGATAATCAGGTGAGGCCGGGGCTGACCTGATCTCACCCCATCGCAAGACGCGGACAAAAATCGGCACTTTGGCAGCCTTCACGCCCGCCTCCCCCTCCCAACCGCTCTTCCAACTCTCTATATTGAGCCATGGAAAAGCGAATCTACCCCCAAGCCATCGAATCAGTCGTCATGCCTGAGCCTTTCGGCAGGCAGAGTTTCAGCGACGCCAAGAAGGCGGTCGCGGCCTTGCAGGTGCTTTACGACCGCAACACCAAGTTCCTGCGCGATTCCTTCGCGGCACTGGCAGCCGGCGGCGACAACAACAAGCGCTACCGGGCCTTCTATCCCGAGATCGGCGTCACCACGACCTCCTTCAGCCAGGTCGACTCGCGCCAGGCCTATGGCCACATGCCGACGCCCGGACATTTCTCGACCACCATCACCCAGCCGGCGCTGTTCGAAAACTACCTCGTCGAGCAGCTTCGGCTGATCATGCGCAACCATGGCGTCCAGGTCACGGTGTCGGAATCGACCACGCCTATTCCGCTGCATTTCGCCTTCCTGGAGGGCACCTATGTCGACGGCAGCGCCGCCGAGCGCATCAAGCGGCCGATCCGCGACCTGTTCGACGTGCCGGACCTCGACGGCACCGACGACCAGATCGCCAACGGCACGTTCGAGGTAGCCTTCGGGGAACCGCGGCCGCTGGCACCGTTCACCGCGCAGCGCATCGACTATTCGCTGCACCGCATGACACACTACACCGCGACCAGCCCGCAGCATTTCCAGAACTTCGTGCTGTTCACCAACTACCAGTTCTACATCGACGAATTCGTCGCCCGCGCGCGCGATCTGATGGAAAGCGGCGGCGGCGGATATGCCGAATTCGTCGAGCCCGGCAACGTCATCACCCATGCCGGGTCGAGTGTGCCCGCCGAAGGCACGCCGCCACAACGCCTGCCGCAGATGCCGGCCTATCATCTCAAGAAGCCCGGCCATGGCGGCATCACCATGGTCAATATCGGCGTCGGCCCCTCCAACGCCAAGACGATCACCGACCATATCGCGGTGCTGAGGCCGCATGCCTGGGTGATGCTCGGCCACTGCGCCGGCCTGCGCAACACGCAGGCGCTTGGCGACTATGTGCTGGCGCATGCCTATGTGCGCGAGGACCATGTACTGGACGACGACCTGCCGGTCTGGGTGCCGATCCCGCCGCTGGCCGAGATCCAGGTGGCGCTGCAGGAGGCGGTCGCCGAGGTCACCGGGCTTTCCGGCTACGACCTCAAACGCATCATGCGCACCGGCACCGTCGCCACCATCGACAACCGCAACTGGGAGCTGCGCGACCAGCGCGGACCGGTGCAGCGGCTGTCGCAGTCGCGCGCCATCGCGCTCGACATGGAATCGGCGACCATCGCCGCCAACGGCTTCCGCTTCCGCGTTCCCTACGGCACGCTGCTGTGCGTTTCCGACAAGCCGCTGCATGGCGAGCTCAAGCTTCCCGGCATGGCGACCGAGTTCTACAAAAGGCAGGTGGCGCAGCATCTCACCATCGGCATCAAGGCGATGGAAAAGCTGGCCGGAATGCCGATGGAGCGGCTGCACTCGCGCAAGCTCAGGAGCTTTTCCGAGACGGCCTTCCAATAGCTGGCCACCGGCTGCAAAGGATGGCGAGGCAATTCGTCGTCTTGATCGGGCCGCAATTTGGCGGATAAGCAAGCCGAACAGGGTTGCCAGCGGCACTGAGCAGTCAGGCAAGATGAGACCAGGCGGATCGCGCTCGAACATGATGGCTGGGGTGACATTCCTGGCAATGATGGCGGTCGCGGCCGCCCTGATTGCCGGGTTTTTCGGCACGCTGCATCCGGCCTTCGATTCCTTCTCGCATTTCCGCGTTCATCTCGCCGTGCTGATCGCGCTGCTGGCGTTGCCGCTGCTTGCCACCTCGTTTCGCCTGCAGGCGGCCGCGGCACTGCTCTTCGCCATCGCAAGCTTCGCCACGACGCTGAGCGCGCTGCCCAGGCTGTGGCCGGTGCAGGCTGACGCCAAACCCGCCGACCAGATCGTCTACAGCCTGCTGCAGATGAATCTGCGCTTCGACAATCCGACGCCGAAGAAGGTGCTGTCGCTGATCGGCCGGACCAATCCCGACGTGATCACCCTCGATGAGGTGTCGGAGATGTGGACGACCGAGCTTGGCTATATCACCAGCGCCTATCCATACCGGATCCTTTGTCCCTACCCGAACGGCGTGTTCGGTGTCGCGCTGCTCTCCAGACGTCCGTTCGTCGCCGGGACCGAGCCGCACTGCGAGCGGCGCGGCGCGATGGCGATCGCGACTGTCGACTTCGGCGGCATCGGCGTCGAAGTTGCCGCCATCCATCTCAGCTGGCCGTGGCCGCGCGAGCAACACTGGCAGATCGGCGAACTGTCGGACCAGATCGCCTCGCTCGGCGAAACTGCGATCATGGCCGGCGACTGCAACGCCGTGCCGTGGAGCGCGGCGGTGCGGCGCGTCGCGGCGCTCGGCAAGCTCGCCGTCATGCCGTCGGCCGGGCCGACATGGATGTACATCAAGCTGCCGGATGTCCTGCGGCGCTTCGCCGGTCTGCCGATCGACCAGGTGTTCAGCAAGGGCGGGCTGATGATCCACTCGTCGACGCGGCTCGAAGAAACCGGCTCCGATCATCTTCCGGTGCTGGTGGAGTTTTCGCTGCGTCCGCAAGAGAAAAAGCCCGACGACGACCATGAGACGGCGCTGGCGGCTGTCCAGCAACCGGGCAAGACGCTGCGCTAGCGCTGCGTTCCTTCGACCCTCAAGGCTTGATCAAGGCATCCACCAGATGCTCGACATGACCGCCATTGCGGTGCTCGCGGGCGTCGAAGGCCTTTTGCTTCGCCTCGTATTCGACATAGACGGCGTTGATGCGCCGTCTCGCCTCCTGGCGGGTGCCGGTGCAGAACCAGTTGTCGGCGCGTTTGAGCCCCCGGATCGACCTCTCGGTGGCTTTCATCATGCTCCTGGCGATGCGGCCATGCGTCTCTTCATGCCCACGAACGCCGGCGAAGAACCGCTGCCAGCGGCGCTCGAGCCGGGCATTGGCCGGCTGCGCCAGGCGCGGATAGGTGTAGGTGAGATCGAGGACGCCATCGGCCTGCCGCAAGTGGCAGACTCCATCGGTCCGGTTCATGGCGAGGTCCCAATTCACCGTATAGGCGGTGTCCGCGATGGCGCGGGTCATGAAGCCGTGCTTGGGGCCGTTGCGGTCCATCGCCTCGACCAGGGCGGCGCCCGTCGTGCCTGATATCTCGTAGGTCCGCGTCTTGACCAGCAGCTTGGTGCCTGCCGAAGCCGCCGGGCTGAAGCAGCACAGGGCGCCAATCGTCGCAAGGCATGCCAGAACCGGGACGCGCATGGCCTTCCTCCACTCACCAGGGAAGGGAAACACAAGCGCGCCGCGGTTTCAACTGGTCCGTTACATGCCCTGGTAGGCCGGGCCTTCGCCGGCTTTTCGTTCGGGCGGCGGTCGAGACGGCCCGGTCAGGCACCTGCCTGTCTCACATGCCCTGGTAGACCGGGCCTTCGCCGCCTTGTGGCGGCACCCAGTTGATGTTCTGGTTGGGGTCCTTGATGTCGCAGGTCTTGCAGTGGACGCAGTTCTGCGCGTTGATGACGAAGCGCACGTCCTTGGCCGACGGGTCGGCCGCCGCATTGCCATCCTTGTCGACCCATTCGTAGACGCCGGCCGGGCAATAGCGCGTAGACGGTCCGGCAAAGACATCGTGCTCGGAGCGCTGCTGCAGCGCGGCGTCACCGACGATGAGGTGGACCGGCTCGTTCTCCTCGTGGTTGGTGTTGGACAGAAACACCGAGGAGAGCCGGTCGAAGGTGAGTACGCCATCCGGTTTCGGATAGGCGATCTTCTGATGCTTGGACGCCGGCTCAAGCGTCGCGTAATCGGCTTTGCCATGCTTCAGCGTGCCGAAGGGCGAGAAGCCGAACAGCGTATTCAGCCACATGTCGAGACCGCCGATGGCGACGCCGGCGATGGTGCCGAAGCGCGACCACAGCGGCTTGACGTTGCGCACCTTCTTCAAATCCTTGCCGATGTCGGTGGCGCGCCAGGCGGCCTCGTAGGACGCAAGCTCGTCATTGGCGCGGCCGGCGGCGATCGCTTCCGCGACATGCTCGGCCGCCAGCATTCCCGACAGCACCGCATTGTGCGAGCCCTTGATGCGCGGCACGTTGACGAAGCCGGCCGCGCAGCCCATCAGCACACCGCCGGGGAAGGACAGTTTCGGCACCGACTGCCAGCCGCCTTCGGTGATGGCGCGCGCGCCATAGCCGATCCGCTTGGCGCCCTCGAAGGTACCTTTGATCGCCGGATGCGTCTTGAAGCGCTGGAATTCCTCGAAGGGCGAGAGGTACGGGTTCTTGTAGTTGAGGTGGACGACGAAGCCGACCGCCACCTGGTTGTCCTCGAGATGGTAGAGGAAGGAACCGCCGCCGGTTTTCATGTCGAGCGGCCAGCCGAACGAATGCTGCACCAGCCCAGGCTTGTGGTGCTCCGGCTTGACCTGCCAGAGCTCCTTCAGGCCGATGCCGAACTTGGCCGGCTCGCGGCCATCGGCAAGCTTGTATTTGGCGATCAGCTGCTTGGCGAGCGAGCCGCGCGCGCCCTCGCCGATCAGCACATATTTGCCCATCAGCGCCATGCCGGGCGCGAAGGACGGGCCATGCGTGCCGTCTTTCTCGACACCCATGTCGCCGGTCACCACACCGGTGACGGCGCCGGCATCGTCGTAGAGCAGGCCCGCGGCGGCGAAGCCGGGGTAGATCTCGACGCCGAGCGCCTCGGCCTTGGTGGCCAGCCAGCGGCAGACATTGCCCAGCGAGACGATGTAGTTGCCGTGATTGTTCATCAGCGGCGGCATCAGGATGTTGGGCAGGCGGAACGAGCCGGCCGGACCAAGCACCAGGAAATGATCGTCCGTCACCGGCGTCTTGAAAGGATGCCCCTCTTCCTCGCGCCAGCCCGGCAGCAGGCGATCGATGCCGATCGGATCGACGACGGCGCCGGACAGGATGTGAGCGCCGACTTCGCCGCCCTTTTCCAGCACAACGACGGAAAGCTCGGGATTGACCTGCTTCAGACGGATCGCGGCGGCGAGGCCGGCCGGACCGGCGCCGACGATGACCACGTCGAATTCCATGCTCTCGCGTTCGATATCGCTCATCGACCCCTCACTGGCTTGCCGCGCTTTCCCGCATTGTGCTGGCTCATGCGCTGCATAGCGCATCAATTCGCGACGGGAAACCGGCGCTTAACGGACAAAGCCGATTTCGACAAAAAGTCGCGCCCGGCCGTGAAGAACCATTTCCCTTGGCGTTTTTCAATTGTTCGACGGCTTGCTTATCGGCAATACTTCGCGCCATGCGCACGCCTGAGCCATCCGGCTTCTCATTGACGCGCTTTTTCTCGACGCCCGGCCGGCTTTGCCGCGCGGTTCTTCCGCTCCTTCCGCTGCTGGCCCCAGCTGCCCATGCCGATCCGCAAAAGGTCTGGGCAACCGGCGCCTATTCCTTTTCCGACGAGCTCGGCGGCTTTCACATCACTGGCGCCTCCGGCATCGGCACCAAGGAGGATCCGATCGTCATCACCGAAGAGCTGAATTCGGCGACACCGGTGACGCTGACCATCCGCACCACCAAGCCGATCGAGGCGTTCGGCAAGGCCGGCGACGTCGCCAACGGCATCATGTACATGCGCATCGAGGCGCTCAACAACAGCGGCCAGGCCTGGGTGGAATTCCAGTTCGAGCTGCAGGAGATCCTCGACCAGCCGAGCGTGTTCGGCGATGGCCTGTCCTTCGACCAGCGCAACAAGTCGCCCGACAACATCGTGTCGAGCAACTTCGCCGAGTTCGACCGCGACTTCGAACCCTATGACCGGCTGCTGTTCAAGGACGGCAAGATCGACCCGCTGAAGACCGGCAGCTTCGAATTCCTGATCACCGACTACACGCCGCGCTGGACGTTCTATCTGGTGCAGGATCCGCGGATTCCTACCGGTTGATAAACTCACCGAGGTTGCAAATTGGCGCCGCGCGGACGAAGGTGGCGCGCCATGACTGTCGCCTCCCCCAGCACCCCTGCCGAGATCGCCGAGCTGCTCGCCTTCTATGCCAGCGCCGGTGTCGATGATGCACTTGAGGACGCGCCCATCAACCGCTTCGCCGACGTCCAGCCGAAGCAAGCCGAGCGCGCGCCGGCACCGGCCGCGCGCGAAAGCCGGTCCCAGGAACGGCCGGCATCGGAGCCGGGCCGCGACGCGAACAGAGCGCCAGAGCGACCGGCGGCAGCATCCGGGCTGGACGCAAGCAAGCTGCCGGATGCGCCGGCGCGCACCGCGCCCGCCACCGCGGCAGTGCCCGACGAGGCGCAGGCGCTGCTCGCGCGGCAGATGGCGGCGAGCGCCTCCACGCTTGACGAGCTGCGTCAGCACATGGCGGCCTTCGACGGCTGCAATCTCAAATTCACCGCCAAGAACCTGGTCTTCGCCGACGGCAATCCCGAAGCCGACCTGATGCTGGTCGGCGAGGCGCCCGGCCGCGACGAGGACCTCGAAGGCCTGCCCTTCGTCGGCCGCTCGGGCCGGCTGCTCGACCGCATGCTGGCGGCTATCGGCCTCGACCGCACATCGGCCTATATCGCCAATGTCATCCCCTGGCGGCCGCCGGGCAACCGCACGCCGACGCCGCACGAGACCGAAATCTGCCGCCCGTTCATCGAAAGGCAGATCGAGCTGGTCAACCCCAAGGTGCTGGTCAATCTCGGCGGCCCCTCGGCCAAGACCTTGCTCAACACCACCGAGGGTATCCTGCGATTGCGCGGCAACTGGCGCACGCATACGACCGCGTCCGGCACCATCATTCCCGCCATGCCGACGCTGCATCCGGCCTATCTGTTGAGGACGCCGGCGCACAAGAAGCTGGCCTGGCGGGATTTTCTGGAGGTGAAGGCGAAGCTGAGAGGGTTGGAGTGAAACATCTCCCTTCCTCCCCCTGGGGGAGAAGGAGATGGCGCCATAACCTCCCGGGTAATTGAATTGCTCCCCTCGCCGCCTTAGTCCTTCCCGCATGACCACATCCGAAACCTCCGCCGGCAGCCTGATCCGCGAATGGCGCACGCGCCGGCGCATGAGCCAGCTCGACCTCGCCATGGAGGCCGAGATCTCGCAGCGCCATCTCTCCTTCGTCGAGAGCGGCCGCGCCCAGCCCTCGCGCGAGATGGTGCTGCACCTGGCCGAGCAGCTTTCAATCCCGCTGCGGCAGCGCAACCGGCTGCTGCTCGCGGCGGGTTTCGCGCCGAGCTTCAGCGAGAAGCCGCTTTCCGATGCGTCGCTGGCGCCGGCCATGGCGGCGGTCGAGACGGTGCTTCGAGGGCATGAGCCCTTCCCGGCGCTGGCCGTGGACCGGCACTGGAACCTTGTTTCAGCCAACGCCGCGATCGGCCCGTTCCTCGCCGACGTTTCCGAGCCGTCGCTGCTCCAGCCCCCGGTCAATGTGCTGCGGCTCAGCCTGCATCCCGGCGGTGTTGCGCCGCGCATCGTCAACCTCGCCGAATGGCGCGCGCACCTGCTGGAACGGCTGCAGCACCAGAACGACGCCACCGGCGACCCCGTGCTCGTCGCGCTCGAGCAAGAGCTGCGCGCCTATCCATCGGGCCTGAAGAGCGGACGCCCGGCACCGGTCGAGCCGAGCGGCATCGTCCATCCGCTGCGACTCGCGCATGGCGATGCCGTGCTCTCATTCATCAGCACGACCACCGTCTTCGGCACGCCGCTCGACGTCACGCTGTCGGAACTGGCGATCGAATCCTTCTTCCCGGCCGACGAGCAGACGCGGTCGGCGCTGGTGCGATTGGCCAAGGAGCGGGCCGAACGGTCGTGATCAGCCCTGCGGCGGCGTCGCTCTCCTGATGCGAGTGCGCTCCAGCCCCAATTGCCGCTCGCGCCAGATGATGAAGATGCCGGCCGCGACCACGATCACGCCGCCGACCAGCGTGTTGAGCGCCGCTACGTCGCCGAACACCAGATAGCCGACGACGACGCCGAGGAGCATCGATGTGTATTCGAACGGCGCCACGACGGAAGCCTCGGCGTGGCGGTAGGCGGCCGTCATCAGAATCTGGCCGAGCCCGCCGCAAAAGCCGGCGACGACCAGAAGCGCGGCCTGCATCGGCGTCAGCGACTGCCAGCCGAAAGGCAATGTCAGCAGGGAGAGAACGCTCGCCGTCGACGAGAACCAGAGCACGATGGTCGCGGTCTTCTCGGTCTGGACGAGGTTGCGGACCAAGAGCATGGCGACGGCCGAGATCGCCGCCGCGGCGAAGGCGGCGATGACGCCCAACACCTCCTGGTCACCGAGCGCCGCGCCCGAGCGCAGCAGCGTCAGCTCCGGCCAGGAGATGATCAGCACACCGACAAGACCGACGGCAACAGCGCTCCAGCGATAGATACGGATCGTTTCGCCGAGGAAGATCGAGGAGAACACCACCACCAGCAGCGGCTGGGCATAGTTCAGCGTGATCGCCTCCGGCAGCGGCAGCCGGGTGAGCGCGAAGAAGCCCAGCCCCATGGCGCCGACGCCGACGATGCCGCGCGCAACGTGGTTGAACGGCCGTTTCGTCGCAAATGCCGTGGCCAGCTGTCGCTTGAACGCCAGGAAGGCGATGATCGGGAAGATGGCGAAGAAGGAGCGGAAGAAGACAATCTGCCCGGCGGGCACGTCGCCGGCCGCCTTGATACAGGTCTGCATGCCGACAAAGACCGCCACCGAGACGATCTTCAACGCAATGCCCCGCAGCGTGCCGTGGTGACCGGCGTGTCCGCCGTCGCCGTCTGGCTCCGCACCCACCTCGGCGCTCACCTTGGCGCGGCGTCCCGGATCGCCGCCCAGACGCGCGCCGGCGTGGCGAATTTCGGTGCGACCACGCTCATGAATGCCTCGCGGTGATATGGTGGGGAATGGATGCCTGAATAGGCATTGGCGCAGTTTTGTCGAGTGAGCGTTTCGTGTAAAGAGCGCGGACTTCGATTTTTTTGGACCAGCGGGCCCCGTTTGCCGCGCCGGCAATGGACAGGAAAACCCTTGGGAATGCGCACCGACACCGGCCAGGTCTTCAAGCTCGAAGACTATCGCCCCAGCGACTATCTCATCCCGGAGACCAGCCTCGTTTTCCGCCTTTCGCCAGGGGCAACGCGTGTCACCGCCACGCTCATTGTGGAGCGGCGCGTTGGCGTTGCCGCGTCAGCGCCGCTGGTGCTCGACGGTGACGGGCTGACGCTGATCGGCATCGCCATTGATGGCCGCGAGCTTCAGCCGGCGGACTACGCGGCAACGCCCGACGAACTCGCCATCCTGAAGCCGCCGGCCACTTCCCGCTTCGAGCTCGTCCTGGAGACCGAGATCGTGCCGGCGCGCAACGAGGCGCTGATGGGGCTCTACCGCTCCAGCAACGTCTATTGCACGCAGTGCGAGGCCGAGGGTTTCCGGCGCATCACCTATTTCCTCGACCGGCCGGATATCCTCTCGGTCTATACGGTGCGCATCGAGGCGAGGCGCGAAGAGGCACCGCTACTGCTTTCCAACGGCAACCCCGTGGAAAGCGGCGCGCTTGCCGATGGCTGGCACTATGCGGTCTGGCACGATCCCTTCCCCAAGCCGTCCTATCTGTTCGCGCTGGTGGCGGGCAATCTCGGCAAAGTGGCCGACAGCTTCACCACGCTGTCCGGCCGCAAGGTCGAGCTCGGCATCTATGTCGAGCCTGGCAAGGAGCCGATGGCGGGCTATGCGATGGATGCGCTGAAGCGCTCGATGAAATGGGACGAGGACACCTTCGGCCGCGAATACGATCTCGACGTCTTCAACATCGTCGCCGTCTCAGACTTCAACATGGGCGCGATGGAGAACAAGGGCCTCAACATCTTCAACGACAAATATGTGCTGGCCGACGAGGAGACCGCGACCGATTCCGATTTCGCCAATATCGAGGCGATCATCGCGCATGAGTATTTCCACAATTGGACAGGCAACAGAATCACTTGCCGCGACTGGTTCCAGCTCTGCCTGAAGGAAGGGCTGACCGTTTACCGCGACCATGAATTCTCCGCCGACCAGCGCTCGCGGGCGGTCAAGCGCATCGCCGAGGTGCGCACGCTGCGCGCCCACCAGTTCCCCGAGGACCAGGGCCCGCTGGCGCATCCGGTCAGGCCGCGCCGCTACCGCGAGATCAACAATTTCTACACGGCGACGGTCTACGAGAAGGGTTCGGAAGTGGTGCGCATGATCCGCACCATCCTCGGCGCCGACGCGTTCCGCGCCGGAATGGACCTCTATTTCGAGCGCCACGACGGAGAGGCGGCGACGATCGAGGACTTCGTCAAAGTGTTCGAGGACGCGTCGGGACGCGACCTGTCGCAATTCGCCCTCTGGTATCATCAGGCGGGAACGCCGAACCTGACCATAAGCTCGTCGCACAATGCGGGGACAAAGGAATTCACGCTGGAGATCGAGCAGTCCGTGCCGCCGACACCGTCGGAGAGCCGCAAGCGGCTGATGCACATTCCGCTGGCCTTCGGCCTGGTCGGCGCCGGAGGCAAGCCGGTCGCCTATGACGCCGTCGAGGGGGCGACGGTCGAGGACGGCGTCATCCATATCCGCAAGCGCCGCCATCTGGTGCGTTTCACCGGCGTCGCCGAGCGCCCGGCGGTGTCGCTCAACCGCGGCTTCTCGGCACCGGTCACGCTCTCGGTCGAACAGAAGGCCGACGACCAGTTCTTCCTTGCCGGCCATGACAGCGACAGCTTCGCGCGCTGGCAGGCCTTCAACACGCTGCTGACCGACGCGCTGATAGCGGCCTTCCGCCAGGTGCTCGGCGGCAACGAGCCGGCCTTCACCGCGCGACTCGCCGAGCTTGCCGGCAAGATCGCCGGCGACGAGACGCTGGAGCCGGCCTACCGGGCTCTGGCGCTGTCGCTGCCTGGCGAGGCGGACATTGCCCGCGACATCGGCAAGGGCATCGACCCCGACGCCATCTTCGCAGCGCGCGAGGCGCTGGCGCTGGCGATTGCCAGGGCGAATGGACCAAACTTCACCAGCCTCTATCAGCGGCTTGCCGACAAGGGGCCGTTCAGCCCGGATGCGGCGAGCGCCGGACGGCGCGCGCTGCGCAACATCCTGCTCGACTATCTGGCACTGCTGCCGGAAGGTGTCGCGCTTGTGGCCGCTCACTTCCGCTCCGCCAGCAACATGACCGACCGCGCGGCCGCGCTCTCCGTGCTGGCGCACCGGCATGCCGGCTCGCGCCAGGCAGCCGAGGCGCTGGCCGCCTTCGAGGCGAAATACGGCGGCGACGCGCTGGTCATGGACAAATGGTTCCAGATCCAGGCCGGCGTACCCGGCCCGCGGACCGTCGAGGCGGTGCGCGCGCTGACCGGTCACCCTGCCTTCTCGATGGCCAATCCCAACCGGGTGCGCGCGCTGGTCGGCACCTTCTCCAGCGCCAACCAGACCGGCTTCCACCGCGCCGACGGCGAGGGCTACCGCTTCTTCGCCGAGACCGTGCTCGAGGTCGAGAAGCGCAACCCTCAGCTGGCGGCAAGGCTGGCGACGGCGCTGCGCTCCTGGCGCTCGCTGGAGCCAGGGCGCCAGGCCAAGGCCAGGGAGGCGCTGCTTACCATCGCCGGCACGGAGAAGCTGTCGGCGGACCTGAGGGACATCGCCGAGCGGACGCTGGCGTGAGCGCCCTTACCTTCTCCCCTTGTGGGCCTGTTGCGTAGTTATCGGGGAGAGGCTTGCGGAGCGATTTCGCCGTTGGCTTTCGCTTTGCTTCTGGGATTGGGCTTCTGGTTTGGGGTTTAAGGGTGGTGGTCCGGCCCTTTGGCCGGTCGCTAGGCGCACCTATCCCGTGATGGCGGCCCATCGGCGCATGTTGAAGGCGATCGCCGCCATCGTCACCTGACCAGCAGCCTTGGCCAGTCCGACATAACGGATCGTGGTCAGCCTCATGCGGTTTTTGAGCGTGGCGAAGGTGGTCTCCACCGCCGCTCGCCGTCTGGCGATCAGACGATTGTAATGCTTGAGCCGCGCCGGCAGCGCATGATGCTTGTTGGGGCGGCGCGCAATGCGCACCTTCTTGCCCTCAGCCTTGAGCCGGGCACGGCGGGCATGGGTGTCATAGGCGGCATCCGCCCACACCGTCTTCTCGTCGCCGCAGATCAAGCGATCGGCCGGCACTGTGTCGTTGACGTTGGCCGGTGTAGTGATCACCGTGCGGATCAGGCCCGATCCCTCATCCACCCCGACATGAGCCTTGTAGCCGAAGGTGAGGCCGCCCTTGCCCTTGCGTGCGGTTATGCGAGCGTCTGCGTCCTTCGACACCCGCTCCGGCGTCGGCGGCGCCGAGACGGCATCGATCAGCGTGGCATCCAGCATCGTGCCACGCTTCAGGATCACACCGGCTTTCTCCAGCTGTCGGTCCAGTTCGCCAAACAGCTTCTCCATCAACCCTTCGCCGACAAGCAGATTGCGAAAGCGTGACAGCACCGTGTGATCGGGGATGCTCTCCTCAAGACCAAGCCCGACAAAGCGGCGGAACGACAACCGGTCGCCCAGCGCTTCCTCCAGTTCGCGATCCGACAGCCCATAGAGCGATTGCAGCAGCAGCGCCTTGAACAGCACCAGCGGCGGCCAGGCCGCGCGTCCCGGCCCGCCATCGCGCAGCGCGACAAGCAGCTTCTCGAGGCGATACCACTTCACCAGACCAGACAGCCGATCGAGTGGCGAAGCGCCACCTGGAAGCTTGCTGCCAAGAAACGCCTCCGCCAAGCTCAACTGACCTGTCTGCTTCACCGCCATTGCGACTCTCCACGGCTTCCGCCCTCAGAGAATCACAACCAGCCAATTACGCAACAGGCCCCTTGTGGGAGAAGGTGGATCGGCGCGCAGCGCCGAGACGGTTGAGGGGTGGGTGACGGATCGCTACCATTGCCAAGCTGGAGCACCCCTCATCCGTCGCCTTCGGCGACACCTTCTCCCACAAGGGGAGAAGGAAAAGCGCGCAGTTTCGACGAATTTCAATCAACTTTTAATCTTTTTTGGCCGCGCCTCTGGACAAGGCGAATCACCTTTGATTCTTTACTGACGATTCGGGGCGTGCGGCGTAGCCGGATCATCAAGCATACGGAATTCGGGGAGTAGCCATTTATGGCCAAGGCGGACGCGTGGGGCGCGCCCGGAGGGAAGGCTTTTGAGCGTCGCAAGGCGCGGGGCGACGGGCTTGCCGGCAACACCCGGCTGATCGCCGAACCCGCCTACAGGCGGCTGCTGGCGGCCGAGCCGTGGCTGCGCCGCTCGATCCCTGCCCTCATCATCATCTTCCTGATCGTCATCGCGGCGCTGCGCGTCCTGTCGCTGATGAACGAGCGCGACGAGGTCGAGCGCGACGCCAAGGCTATCCTTTCGCTGGCGGTGGCCCAGATGGCGAGCGCGATCACCGCCGACCCGAACGCAGCCACCGTCAGCGCGTCGGACCTGATGGAGAGCACCGGCCGCCAGGGAGCCATGGGCCGCAGCCACGTGCTTGCCATCACCGACGGCAGTTTCAAGATCATCGCCGTGTCGCCGCTGTCGAGCGGCTGGCAGGGGCGCTCGCTGGACAGCCTGGTCCAGGGCGGCCAGCCGCTGTTCATGTTCGGCGAGCGGGCCGGCGTCATGGATATCAGCATCGACGGAAAGGACTGGTATGGGGCGGTGAGCCTGACCGGCGACCGCAAGAATGCCGCCGCCGTGCTGGTGCCGCAGGATGCCGTCTTCGACAGCTGGCGCAAGACCGTCTCGCTCAACGTCACCCTGTTCGTGCTGACGGCCGGGGTGCTGATCATCATCCTCTACGCCTATTTCGGCCAGGCGGCGCGCGCCCAGGCCGCCGACCGCATCTACCTCGAGGCGCATCAGCGCATCGACATGGCGCTGGTGCGCGGCCGCTGCGGCCTGTGGGACTGGGACATGGTGCGCGGCAAGATGTACTGGTCGCGCTCGATGTACGACATGCTGGGCTATGAGCCCTGCGACACGATGCTGTCCTTCGGCGAGGTCGACGAGATCATCCACCCGGAGGACGGCGACCTGTTCGAGCTCGCCAACCGCATTGTCGAACGCGAGATCGACCACATCGACCAGGTGTTCCGCATGCGGCATGCCGACGGGCAATGGGTGTGGATGCGCGCGAGAGCGCAGGTGATCGACCCGGAGGCGCCGGAAATCCAGCTGATCGGCATCGCCGTCGACGTCACCGAGCAGCGGCACCTGGCGCTGCGCTCGGAGGCGGCGGACCTGCGCTTGCGGACCGCGATCGAGAACATCAACGAATCCTTCGTGCTTTGGGACGCCGCCGAGCGGCTGATCATGTGCAATTCGAAGTTCCAGAAGGACAATGGCCTGTCGGACCGCGACGTGATGCCGGGCGCGGCGCGCGCCGTGCTCGAGGAGCGCATGCTGGCCTTCGCCTCGGAGCGCAGGCTGGCCAACGCCAATGGCCCACAGGGCGGCTCGACCTTCGAACGCCAGCTTGCCGACGGTCGCTGGCTGCAGGTCAACGAGCTGAGGACAAGGGACGGCGGCACCGTCTCGGTCGGCTCCGACATTACCCAGATCAAGCTGCACCAGGAAAAGCTGGTCGACAGCGAGCGGCGGCTGATGGCGACCATCCACGACCTCAGCCTGGCCCGCCGGGCGGAAGAAGAACGCGCCAAGGAGCTGGTCGAGCTCAACCGCAAATACATGAAGGAAACCGAGCGCGCCGAAGCGGCCAACCGGGCCAAGTCCGAATTCCTGGCCAACATGTCGCACGAGCTGCGCACGCCGCTCAATGCCATCATCGGCTTCTCCGAGCTGATGGAACAGGGCCTGTTCGGACCGCTCGGCTCGCCGCGCTACGAAGAATATGCCACCGACATCAACGGCAGCGGCAAATACCTGCTCGGCGTCATCAACGACATACTCGACATGTCGAAGATCGAGGCCGGCCAGTTCTCGATGGACCGCGAGGAGATCGACCTCTGCCCGCTGATCAAGGAGACGGTACGCGTCATCTCGCTGCAGGCGGCGGAGAAATCGATCACTGTGGAGACCCGCATCGCCGATTCGATGCGGCTTTTCGCCGATCGCCGCGCGATCAAGCAGATCGCCATCAACCTTCTCTCCAACGCGGTGAAGTTCACCGGCCAGGGCGGCCACATCTCGGTGCGGGCGCGCAGCGCTTCAGGAGCCCTGGTGCTGACCATCGAGGACAATGGCTGCGGCATCCCCAAGGCGGCGCTGAGCAAGCTCGGCCGGCCCTTCGAGCAGGTGCAAAACCAGTTCTCGAAGAACCATGCCGGCTCGGGCCTCGGTCTGGCCATCTCGCGCTCGCTGGCCGAGCTGCAGGGCGGCGCGCTGAAGATCCGCTCGACCGAAGGCGTCGGCACGATCGTGTCGGTGCGAATCCCCCTGAAGAAGGTGACGCCCACGGCGAAGGCCGCGGCCTGATTGAGACCTTTCGAGAGTCCGGCGGCTTAGCCGCCGGACTCAGGTCCACCAACCTCACTGCACGCCATCGTCACCGTCGCCACCACCCCACTGGCGAAGCTGCCCGGCGCGGGCGCCCTTTGGCAGTTCGCCTTGCTCGATCTTGCCGTCATTGTTCTTGTCCAGCAGGGCGAAGACCTTCTTCTGACGGCTGGTAATGTCGTCGGCGGTCAACGTGCCGTCGCCCCTGGTGTCGTAGCGGGCGATGATGCGCCTGGCCATGCGCTCGAAGCGCGCCTTTTCCAGTGCGTCAGCGAGCTGGGCGACGGTCAGCTTGCCGCCATTGTCGGCGACCAACTTCTTCAGCCGTGCATTCATGGCGTCGGAGAACTGGTCGAAGGTGATGGTGCCGTCCGAATCCTTCATCGCCTTGTTGAGGCGCATCATCATGCCTTCACGCATTTTGGCGCTGGCATTGTTTTCGGCATAGGCCGTGGTGCCGACGGCTCCAGCAAGTGCTGCGAAGGCAAGGGCAAGTGTGATTGACTTTCTCATGGTCTTCTCCTGTTGCATCGTCACCCCCGATGCCAGAGCGGCAACCTCTCAATCAGATTCAGGTCGCCACCCTATCTCCTTGTTCGAGCATCGGATTTCTCCGCATCGGCTCCGACGCTCCGCCTTGACGTTCATTCGCCCATCATGACTTTTTCGCACGCAGCAAAAGGTCGAAATCCTGCCTGACCTTTTGCGACGTCTCCTTGAGATATGCTTCGAGAACGGCGAAATCCGGCAGGTCAGTCACCGCCAGAAGCAAATCCGAAAGGCCCGGCGGAACGTCGTGCCGCTGGAACTCGCCGGTGAGGCAAAGCCTGATCATCTGGGTCAGCGCCAGATAGAGCGCATAGGCATCGCACAGGGCCTGCCTGACATCGGCGCCGGCCAAGTCGGGCGAAAGCCTCGCCAGGATGTCGGCGGTCGCGGTCGCCCTGCGGCCAGCCTCGACATGGCCGGTGAGCACCGCAACCTGAGCGATGAACTCGAGGTCGATCAGGCCGCCGGGGATCAGCTTGATGTCCCAGAGATCGCGCGGCGGCTTTTCCTTCTCGATCATGGCGCGCATCTCGGATGCCTCGGCCATCACCTTGGCGGCGTCGCGCGGCAGGGCCAAGATCGCGGCCACTTCCGTCTCGACCTCGGCGCACAGTGCCGCATCGCCGCCGATAGTGCGGGCCCTCGCCAGCGCCATGTGCTCCCAGGTCCACGCATCTTGGCGCTGGTACTTCTTGAAAGCGTCGACATGAGTGGCGACCGGGCCCTTGTTCCCCGAAGGACGGAGGCGCAGGTCGAGCTCATAGAGCACGCCTTCGGCCGTGGGGGCGGAGACGGCGGCGATCAGCCGCTGCGTCATGCGGGTATAGTAGTGCGAAGGCGCCAGCGGCTTCTCGCCGTCGGATTCCTCCGCATCCGCGTCGTGGTCGTAGAGCAGGATGAGGTCGACGTCGGAGCCCGCAGTGAGCTCGCGGCTGCCGAGTTTGCCCATGCCGAGCAACGCCACCCTCCCCCCTGCGATCCGGCCGTGGCGCTGTGCGAACTCGGCAATGACTGCTTGCAGAGCCGCATCGATGGTGAGGTCAGCGAGGTCGGAAAAGGCGCGGCCGGCACGGGTCGGATCGATCGAGCCGGCAAGCAGCCGGACACCGATCAGGAATTTCTGCTCCGAAGCAAAGATGCGCAAGCGGTCGAGCACGTCCTCATAGGCGCGGTCGCCTTCGATGAAGGCGGCAAGCCGTGCCGACAGATAGGCGCGGTTGGGCAGTTCGCTCAGCAGCGCCGGATCGAGCAGGCCGTCGAAGACATGCGGCCGGCGCGTGATGATGGCGGAGAGCCTGGGAGCGGCGCCCATGATCGTCGCCATCAATTTCAGCAGTGCCGGGTTGGACTGCAGCAGCGAAAACAGCTGGATGCCGGCGGGCAGGCCGGCAACGAACTCGTCGAAGCGCATCACCGCCTCGTCGGCGCGGCGCGTCTGGCCGAAGGCCTTGAGCAGCGCCGGCGTCAGCTCCGTCAGCCGCTCGCGCGCTTCCGCCGACTGGGTGACACGGTAGCGGCCGAAATGCCAGCCGCGGATGACGCGGCAGATGTCGCTCGGCCGCTGGAAGCCGAGGCGATGCAAGGTCTGCAGCGTGTCGGGATCGTCGACGTCGCCGGTGAAGACCAAATTGCCGACGCCAGCCGAGAGCTCCGGCGCGGTCTCGAACAGCGCCGCGTAATGACGCTCGACCTGCTGCAGCGAGGCCCGGAAGGCCTCGGCGAACTCCGCCTCTTCGGCAAAGCCGAGCATCAAGGCGATGCGCAGCAGCCCCTCATCGCTGTCGGGCAGGATATGCGTCTGCTCGTCCGCGACCATCTGGATGGCGTGCTCGACGCGGCGCAGGAACCAGTATTGCCGGGCGAGTGCATCACGCGCGTCGGCGGTGATCCAGCCGCGCGCGGCAAGCTGGCCGAGCATCGGCACCGTCTCACGGCCGCGCAGTTCCGCGAAGCGGCCGCCGGCGATCAGCTGCTGCGTCTGGACGAAGAACTCGATCTCGCGGATGCCGCCGCGGCCGAGCTTGACGTTGTGGCCCTTGACCGCGATCTCGCCATGGCCCTTGTGGGCATGGATCTGGCGCTTGATCGAATGAACGTCGGCGATCGCCGCATAGTCCATGTATTTGCGCCAGACATAGGGCTGCAACTCTTTAAGGAAGGCGGCGCCCGCAGCAAGGTCGCCGGCCACGGGGCGCGCCTTGATCATGGCGGCGCGTTCCCAGTTCTGGCCACGCCCCTCGTAGTAGTGAAGCGCCGCGTCGACTGGAATCGCCAGCGGCGTCGAGCCGGGATCGGGCCGCAGCCTCAGATCGGTTCGGAAGACATAGCCGTGCTCTGTGCGGTCCTGCAGGATCCGCACCAGCCGGCGGGTGAGGCGCGCGAACAGCTCCGTCGCGTCGAGCGGATCGACGATCGCCGGCGCGGCCGGGTCAAAAAAGACGACGAGGTCGATGTCGGAGGAGAAATTCAGCTCATGCGCGCCGAGCTTGCCCATGCCGAGCAGGATCCAGCCCGACTGGCGCGCCGGCTCTTCGGGATCCGGCAGCCTGAGCTTGCCCTGCCCGTGCGCGTCGCGCAGCAGGAAGTCGACGGCGGCGCGGGTGCAGGCGTCGGCGAGGTCGCTGAGGCGGCGCACCGTCAGCGATGTCTCGGCCTCGCCGGCGAGATCGGCGAGCGCGATCAGGAAGTGCGCCTCGGCCTTCAACAGCCTGAGATCCATCATAAGACCGGTTTCGGTGACCGCTTCGGCGCGCCCGGCAAGGCCGATCGCCTCGCCTATGGCGCGCAGCCTGGCCTCGATGGTCTGTTCGAACAGCGCGTCAAGAATGGCCGGCCGCCGGCGCGCCGTATCGCGCAGGAACGGCGACAGGTCGAAGATGGCGGCGAGCAGGTCCTGCTGCTGCCCCCTGCCGGAGAGGAATTCGACCAGCCTCGACAGATCTTCTTCCCCGGCCGCGGCGGCGACCTCCGACAACTCCCGCCTGGCACGCCCCTTGTCCAGGGGGAGAAGCGCCAGCTTCGGCCGCAACTGCAATTCGGTTTCCGCTGCCTTGCTGGCCATCTTCATCGCCATCAGTGGTCCTCCCGTGTGGGAAAACTCATGATAACGGACAATCCGGGATCGGCGGGCAGAAGATCAAGCCTGCCCTTGTGGAAAGTCATGATCGCCTTGGCGAGGCTGAGGCCCAGGCCCGACCCAGGCTGCGAGCGGCTCTTCTCCAGGCGTACGAAGCGCTCGGTCACCCTGGCGCGGTCGGCATCGTCGGGGATGCCCTGGCCATTGTCGGAGACTGAGAGCCGGATTTCGTGGCCGACCCGTTCCAGCGCCACACGCACCGTGGGCTGACCGCTCGAGTCGGCCGAATATTTGATCGCATTATCGACGATGTTGGACAGCGCCTGGCCGATCAATTCGCGGTTGCCGTCAACGGCAAAGGCCTGCGTCGCCGAGGTTTCGAGGATGACGCCAGCCTCTTCGGCCACCGGCTCGTAGAGCTCGACGACATCGCGGACGGCTGCCGCGAGATCGACCCGACTGGTGGTCTCCGAGGAATAGCCGGCCTCCAGCCTGGAGATCATCAGGATGGCGTTGAAGGTCTTTATCAGCTGATCGGACTCGGCGATCGTGCTTTCCAGCGCCTGGCGATAGTCGGGGGTCTTCTGGCGGCCAGCCAGCGTCGCCTCGGCGCGGTTGCGCAGCCTGGTCAGCGGCGTCTTCAGATCATGCGCGATGTTGTCGGAAACCTGCTTCAGCCCCTCGTTGAGCTTGGCGATCCTGGCCAGCATCGTGTTGAGATTCTCGGACAAGCGGTCGAATTCGTCTCCGGCGCCGGTTACCGGGAGCCGGCCGGACAGGTCGCCGCCCATGATGCGGCGGCTGGCCTCCGAGACGCTATCGATGCGCTTCAGCGCCGCCCGCCCGACAAAGAACCAGATCAGGAGGCCGCCAAGCCCCATCATGCCCAGCGCAAGCATCAGGGCGCGGCGGATGACGGCGCGGAAGCGCTCGGGCTCGCCGAGATCGCGTCCGACCAGCATGATCATCTGGTTGGGGAGCCTCAGCACCAGCGCGATCGCGTTGTGGCCCTTCTCGCCCTCGACCTGCATCTCGTTCTCGCCGGACGGGGGCGCGGCCTGGTCCGATGCCCCGCTGCGAAGCCGGTCGAGCTCGCCCTCGCCGAAGCGCTGATAGGAAAAAGGCTCGGTCGTCCAGCCCTCCGTCTCGATGACCCCCGGCTCCAGGCTCTGCACGTTGCCGGTCAGGATCTGACCGTTGGCGTCGGCGATGAGATAGAGGTTGGCCCCGGGCTGGCGGGAACGTGCCTCGACCACGCGGACCAGGACTGGCAGGCCGCCGCGCCGATAGGCACGATCCAGACCGGCCACTTCATCGTTGATGGTGTCCTGCGTCTGCGCGGTCAGCATGCGCGCCGACAGCGAGGTCATGTAGAAGACGAGCAGCACGGCGCACAGCGCGAAAAGCAGGAAATAGAGCGCCGAGAGCCGCGCTGCCGTCGTCCTCATGATGGCCGGCAGGGAAAGAGCCATGATCGGCCTTATCCGCCTTTGAGCATGTAGCCGGCACCGCGGACCGTATGCAGGATCGGCTTGTCGAAGCCTTTCTCGATCTTGCCGCGCAGCCGCGAGACGTGGACGTCGATGACATTGGTCTGCGGGTCGAAATGATAGTCCCAGACATTCTCGAGCAGCATGGTGCGGGTCACGACCTGGCCGGCATGGCGCATCAGATATTCGAGCAGGCGGAACTCGCGCGGCTGCAGCGTGATCTCGCGCGCGGCGCGCTTGACCGAATGCGAAAGCCGGTCGAGCTCGAGGTCGCCGACGCGGTAGACGGTTTCAGCTTCCCGCGCGCTGGCGCGGCGGTTCAGCACCTCGACGCGGGCGAGCAATTCGGAGAATGCGTAGGGCTTGGTCAGGTAATCGTCGCCGCCGGCGCGCAGGCCGGTGACGCGGTCGTCGACCTCGCCCAGCGCCGACAGGATCAGCACCGGCGTCGTGTTGCCCCTGGAGCGCAGGCCGGCGATGACCGACAGGCCGTCGCGGCGCGGCATCATGCGGTCGACGACCATGACGTCATAATCGCCGGCGTCGGCAAGCGCGAATCCGGTCTCGCCGTCGCCGGCGACATGGGCGGTATGCCCGGCTTCGGCAAAGGCCTTCTGCAGGTAATCGGCGGCCTCGCGATCGTCTTCTATGACGAGAATCTTCATAGAGCCGTTATACGCGATTTCGCTCTGAGGATGAGAGGCCGGCATGAGCGTCGGGGGCTTTATGGTTGGGAGCGGCAGCGGGCGATGGGAAGCCCGCTGCCGCCGGGGTCGGAACACGGTGACTGACTAACGTATTCGGGCCCCGTGCTTTCCCCCACGGCGGCTCGGGGGTGTTGAAACCGCCGCGTCGGGAAAAGTTACGAACGTCAGCCCTTGGCGACAGGCAGCGCGACGAAGCGGTTGGAGTCGTCGCGGGTGATCTGCATCAGCACCGCCTTGCGGCCGGCCTTGACGGCACCGGCCATCGCCTTGTCGACATCCGCCGTGCCGTTCACCTCCATCGCGTTGACCGAGGTGATGACATCGCCGGGCTGAATGCCGCGGTCGGCCGCATCGCTGTCGGGATCGACATCGGTCACCACCAGGCCCTTGCCGTTATCCGACTTGGTGACGGTGAGACCGAGATCGGCCAGCGTGTCAGCCTTCGGTGCCGCCGGCTGCTTGCTGTCATCGTTCGAGGCCTGCTTGTCGCTGGCGGGCAGCTTGCCGAGGTCGACCTTGATCGTCTCGCTCTTGCCGTCGCGCCACACGGTGACATCGACGGACTTGCCCGGCGCAAAGGCGCCGATCAGGCGGGCAAGCTCCTTCGGCGAGGCGACATCCTTGCCGTCGACCTGGGTGATGACGTCGCCGGCGGCGATGCCGGCCTTCTTGCCGGGACCGTCGTCCTGGGCGCTCGACACCAGCGCGCCTTTCTCGGACTTCAGCGCCAGCGACTCGGCGATGTCGGAGGTGACCGGCTGGATCTCGACGCCCAGCCAGCCGCGCTGGACGGAGCCGCTCTTCATCAGATCCTGCACCACTTCCTTGGCGGTCGAGGCCGGGATGTCGAAGGCGATGCCGACACTGCCGCCCGAGGGCGAGAAGATCGCGGTGTTGATGCCGACGACCTGGCCGTTGAGGTTGAAGGTCGGGCCACCGGAATTGCCGCGGTTCACCGAGGCGTCGATCTGCAGGAAGTCGTCATAGGGGCCGGCGCCGATGTCGCGGCCGCGGGCCGAGACGATACCGGCGGTGACGGTGCCGCCGAGGCCGAACGGGTTGCCGACAGCCACCACCCAGTCGCCGACTCGAACCTTGGAATCGTCGGCGAAGTCGACATAGGTGAACTTGCCGTCGCCTTCGACCTTGAGCACCGCGAGGTCGGTGCGCGGATCGGTGCCGATCAGCTTGGCGTCGAGCTCCTTGCCGTCGTTCATCACCACGGTGAAGGCGGAGCCCTCCTCGACGACATGGTTGTTGGTGACGAGGTAGCCGTCATCGGAGATGAAGAAGCCGGAGCCCTGAGCGACCGGCCGCGGCTGGCCATCGTTGTGGCCACGGTGATTGAAACGGCGCATGCCGAACTGGCCGCCCTGATCGCCGAAGCCGCGAAATTCCTTGAAGAAGCGGCGCAGCTGCGGATTGTCGGGCAGGTTGTTCATGCCGTCCTGGTCGTCGGACTGGTCGGAACCATCATCGGCCGCCGGCTCGATCTTGGCCTTGACCTTGACGCTGACGACCGCCGGCGAGACGCGCTCGACGACATCGGCGAAACTCGGCACCTGCGGCGCCTCGACACGCACTGCGTCGGCCAGAACGGGGGCGGTTCCGGTGGCGAGCATGCCAGCGCCGACAGCACCGACGACAGCCAGCGAAGCGACGGTCGCAGTCAGGCGCTTGCGGGTGCCGAAATATGAATTGGGGGCAATATTCATGGGTCTCGTATCCTCTTTTACAAGGGATGCGCTCAGGCGGAGCATCCTCGGGCAAGAGGAATAGAGAGGCGCACATTACGGCGCCATTTCCGGTACATGAAAGTTTTGTAATGTTGGCGCTCAGTCGCGCAGCATCTTGTCCAGCGCGGCCTGCTCCTCGGCTGTGAGCGTGCTTGCGGGAGCCGCACGGCGCGAGCGGGCGCCGAGCACGATGAACAGCCCGCCTGCCAGCAGAAGAACGACCGGCGTGCCCCACAAAAGCGCGTTGCGCATGCTGAAGCGCGGCTTCAAGAGCACGAACTCGCCGTAGCGAGAGACGATGTAGTCCATAACCTGCTGGTCGCTGTCGCCGGCGACCAGACGCTGGCGCACCAGGATGCGCAGGTCGCGGGCAAGGTCGGCGTCGGATTCGTCGATCGACTGGTTCTGGCAGACCATGCAGCGCAGGCCTTCGGAGAGCGCTCGCGCCCTCGCCTCCAGCGCCGGATCGGCGAGCACCTCGTCGGGCTTCACCGCGAAGGCGGTTCCTGCGAAGAGCAGACCCAGCAGCAATGCCAGCGAGGCAAGCGAAACCCTCGTCATGGCGCGCTCGCGGCAGGCGTGGCGCCGGCCGGCTTGCGGCGGCGCGACGGCGCGCCGACGCGCAGGCGGCGGTCCATCAGCGACATCGCCGCGCCCGCCATCATGACAAGGCCGCCGCCCCAGATCAGCGTCACCAGCGGCTTCCACCACAGCCTGACGACGACCGAGCCGTCATTGCCCTCGTCGCCGAGTGACAGATAGAGCTGGCTGAACCAACGCGTCCTGATGCCGGATTCGGTCGTCGTCATCTGTCGCACCGGATAGAAGCGCTTGGCCGAGCTGATCTCGCCTCTGGCGTTGCCGTCAGTGCCGATGACGAGGAAGCGGCCACGGTCCTCGCTGTAGTTCGGACCTTGCGCCGGATAGAGGCCCTCGAAGCGCAGCGTCTGGCCGGAGAGTTCGACCGTCTCGCCGGCGCGCATGGTGAGGATCTTCTCGGTGCCGAATGAGACCGTGCCGACGATGCCGAGCAGGGTCAGGCCGAGGCCGAGATGGGCGAGCGCGGTGCCGAACACCGAACGCGGCAGGCCAGCGAAGCGGCCGAGCGCAACCACCGGCGAAACATTACCGAGTCCGGACTTCACCGCGAGATCGGTGAGCGCGCCGCAAATCAGCCAGACGGCGAGGCCGACGCCAAGGGCGGCGAACACCGAGGCGCCGTCGATGAACAGCGCCGTCACCAGCACGGCGGCGAGCGCCACTGCAAAGGCCGTCATCAGGCGCTGCGCGACGGCGAAGACATCGCCGCGCTTCCAGGCAAGCAGCGGCCCGAACGGCACGATCGCCAGCAGCGGCAGCATCAGCGGGCCGAAGGTCAGGTCGAAGAACGGCGCGCCGACCGAGATCTTGCCGCCGGTCAGCGCTTCGAGCGCCAGCGGGTAGAGCGTGCCGACGAGCACGGTGGCGGTGGCGGTGGTGAGGAACAGGTTGTTGAGGACCAGGGCGCCCTCACGCGAGATCGGATGGAACAGGCCGCCGGCGGTCAACCTGGAGGCGCGCAGCGCGAACAGCGCCAGCGAACCACCGATGAACAGCGTCAGGATGCAGAGGATGAAGACGCCGCGCGCCGGATCGGTGGCGAAGGCGTGCACCGAGGTGAGCACACCGGAGCGCACCAGGAAGGTGCCGAGCAGCGACAGCGAGAAGGTGAGGATTGCTAGCAGCAGCGTCCAGATCTTCAGCGCCGAGCGCTTTTCCATGACGATCGCCGAATGGAGCAGCGCCGTGCCCGCCAGCCACGGCATGAAGGAGGCGTTCTCGACCGGATCCCAGAACCAGAAGCCGCCCCAGCCGAGCTCGTAGTAGGCCCAGTAGGAGCCCATGGAGATGCCGCCGGTGAGGAACATCCAGGCGACCAGCGTCCATGGCCGCACCCAGCGCGCCCAGGAGGCGTCGATGCGGCCTTCGATCAGGGCAGCGACCGAGAAGGAGAAGCAGATCGAGAAGCCGACATAGCCGAGGTAGAGCAGCGGCGGATGGATCGCCAAGCCGAGATCCTGCAGGATCGGATTGAGGTCGCGGCCCTCGATCGGTGCCGGGCTGAGCCGGATGAAGGGATTGGACGTCGCCAGGATGAACAGGAAGAAGGCGCAGCCGATCGTTCCCTGGACGGCGAGCACATTGGCCCTGAGCGTTGCCGGAAGGTTCGAGCCGAAAACGGCAACGAGAGCACCGAAGAAGGTCAGGATCAGCACCCAGAGCAGCATCGAGCCCTCATGGTTGCCCCAGGTTCCGGTGATCTTGTAGATCAGCGGCTGCAGCGAATGCGAATTCTCCCATACGCTCGCCACCGAGAAATCCGACCCCGCATAGGCGCTGGCCAGTGCCGTGAAAGAGAGCGCGGTGAGCGCGAAGCCGGTGACAGCCACGGGACCGGCGACCGCCATCATCTTCCGGTTTCCCACGCGCGCGCCATAGAGCGGCACCAGCATCTGCACCAGTGACAGCGCAAAGGCGAGGACGAGCGCGAAATGTCCGGTTTCGACCATTATTCGCTCTTGCTTTCTTGCCAGACGCCCTTGGCTTTCAGCCCATCGGCGACTTCCTTGGGCATATAGCGCTCGTCATGCTTGGCGAGCACGCTGTCGGCGATGAAGACGCCGTCCTGTCCGAAGCTGCCTTCGGTGATGACCCCCTGCTCTTCGCGGAACAGGTCGGGCAGGATGCCGGTATAGGTGACCTTGACCGATTTCTGCTTGTCGGTCACCGAGAACGCGACAGTCGTGCCCTCTCCGCGCACGATCGTGCCCTTCTCGACGAGCCCGCCCAGCCTGATGCGCTGGCCGGGCTGGACGCTTGCCGTCGCGAGATCGCCAGGCATGTAGAAATAGGAGGCCTTCTGGCCAAGCGCGTAAAAGGTGAGACCGGTGGCGGCGGCGAGGAACGCCAGCCCCGCCACGATCACCGACAGCCGCTTCTGCTTGCGCGTCATCGTCTACTCCGTCGCCGTCAGGCCGAGCGTGGCGGCAAAGGCGGTGAATTTCTTCGCTTCCTCACTGCCGGCGCCGAAAACGGCAACTGCGCGACCGAGCGCATCGCGCGCCTGGTCGGCCTTGCCCAGCACCGCATAGGAACGAATGAGCCGCATCCATCCTTCCACGTCGCGCGGGTTTTGTTTGAGCTTTTCATCGAGGCCGGCGACCATGGTCTCGATCATCGCCTGCCTGTCCTGCGGCGACATCTGCTGCGCGGCATCGACCGCTTGCGCGTCCGGGCCATTGGCGGGCGCGCCCCCTGCGAGGGATTTGCCCGCCGTGTCGGCCAGCGCCTGCTCGACCGCGCCGCGCCACGGAGAGTCCGGCGGCAGCGCACCGAGCATCTTTTGCCAGGCAGCCGTCGCCTCGCCGGCGCGGCCTTCCTGCGCGAGGCCCATCGCCAGGTAGAAGCTCGCCTTCGCATTGGCGGGGTCCTGCTTCAGCGCCGCCTCGAAGGCAGCTTGAGCTTCGGCCGAGACGATGCCGCCGGCAGCGTTGGCGATCGCTTCGCCCAGACCAGCCTGGCGCGCGGCGCTGTCGCCGTCGAGGCGGATGGCGTTGCGGTAGGCTCGCGCCGCGTCGGAATAGCGCTGCAGCCGCAGATAGACCGGCGCCAGCACGTCCCAGCCCCTGCCGTCGGACGGGTTGGCGGCAAGATGCGCCTCGGCGCGCGCCACCAGTTCGTCGACCGAGGAATCGGCGGGATTCTTGGCGAGCCGCTCGACCAGCAGCTGCGCGGGCAGATCAGGTGAGCCGAGCTTGATGTAGAGACCCCAGCTGACCAGCGGCACCGCCAGCACGGCGATCGTCGCGACCAGCCTGGTCGCCATGGAGGGTCGCCGGGCGACCGCGCCGGACTGTCCGGCGCCCAGGCGCAGGATGCGGCGGCTGATTTCGGCGCGCGCCTCCTCGGCCTCGGCCGGCTGGATCAGGCCGCGCGCCACGTCGCGGTCGAGTTCGGACAGCTGGTCGCGATAGACTTCAAGATCGTGATCGCCGGCGTTGGACTCGCCCTTGCCGGTGCCTGCCAACGGCAGCAGCACCGCCAGGCTGGCGCCCAGCGTGAGGATGGCGGCTATGACCCAGAACAGCATGGTACTTCCAATAACGGCAGAGCCCTGCCCTGCCAACACAGGCACACTGCGACGCTTTGGCGGCCAAGGCGCCACCTGTCATTGATCGACGTCAACCGGACAAGCTTCTAGCCGATTTCTTGTCGTTGTCCCAAAACCGCTTCGCACTTTTGGGCGACAAGCATAGATCAGGTCAGCGGCGTCCAGCTGCCGTCGCCGTTGCGGCAGGCGGTACCGCGCGCCGTGGCGCTGGTGGCGCCGGTGAAAACGGTGTGGGTGTATTGCCGGCAGTCCTGCGAGCCGACCCGGTAAGGCTGGGCGGCGACGACTTCGCCGGAATGGCCGGTGCTATCGCTCTTCCAGGTCACCTTCTGGCCGCTCGCCGTGTATTCGAGCGCCTTGTATTCGGCCTCCAGCGCCTTGCGCTTGTCGGTGTCGTCGAGGCCGGATCCGATCGATCCGCCGACAAGACCGCCGTTCATGGCCGAAATGATGGTGGTGGCCACCTTGCCGCCAGCCGGGGGCGTGGCGGCAAGCGACGGCTTCGTGTCGGGGCCACTTCGACCCAGCGTCGTGCAGCCGGAAACGGCCAGCAGTACGGAAACGAGCGCGACGCGAATCTTCATGCCAACAACCGGTTTTCTTGAGAAGGATGAGCTGGGGGCGGCGCCATCAGGAAATTCGGCGTGGCCATAGTGTTGATGTTTGTCGGAAATTTGGCCGCGGCCGGCGACCTTCGAAGCAATCGACCCGGCGCATACCATGCGACGCCTGTCGATGTCGACCGGGCCCGGCAAGGCATCACTGAAGGCTCCGCAATCGAACCACCGCCTTAAGCCCGCCCATGGCGGAGCGCTCCAGCGCCAGTGCACCGCCATATTCGTTGACGAGGTCGGCGACTATGGCGAGGCCGAGGCCAGTGCCCGGCTTCGTCTCGTCGAGCCGACGACCGCGCTTCAGTGCCTCGCGCGCCTTGTCCTCGGGAATGCCCGGGCCGTCATCCTCGATAGCGATCTCGAACATGTTGGCGCCGGCGCCGTCCTTGGCCGAAATCGGCGCCACCGAGACGGCGACGGCGCCTTTGGCCCATTTCAGGGCATTGTCGAGGAGGTTGCCCAAAAGCTCCTCCAGATCCTCGCGCTCGCCGCCGAAGATGATCTCGGCGGCCGGCAGCGACAGCGTGAGGCTGGTTTCGGGCTTGAGCTTCTGCAGCACGCGGACCATGCGCTGCACCAGCGGCGCCACCGGCGTGCGGTAGACGACGCTGTCGCGCTGGGCGGCGACGCGCGCCCGCTGCAGGTAGTGGTCGACCTGCTTCTGCATCGAGGCGGCCTGCTCGGCGATGAGCTGACCCTTGGCGCCGCCCAGCGCCCGGCCCTCGTTGAGGAGCACAGCGAGCGGCGTCTTCAGCGAATGGGCAAGGTTGCCGACCTGCGTGCGCGAGCGCTCGACGATGCGCTTGTTGTTCTCGATCAGCGCATTGGTCTCGTTGGCGAGCGGCTCGATCTCGGCCGGGAAGCGGCCGTCGAGCCGCTGCGCGGTGCCCTCGCGCACCATGGCCAGCGCGTTGCGCACCCGGCGCAAGGGCTGCAGGCCGATCAGGATGGCGATGGCGTTGATGGCGATCATGCCGACGCCGAACAGCGACAGATAGGTGAGCAGCCGGCGCTGGAAGCTGGCGATCTCCTGCTCCAGCTCGGTGTGGTTGCCCATGACGCGGAAGCGCGCGGCGCGGTTCTTGGCATCGAGCACGAATTCGCTCTCAAACACTTCGAGCTCCTCGCCCTCGATGCCTTCGGTCGCGTAGCTGCGCTGGAAGTTCGCGTTGAACGGAACCTCGGCGACGGGAGGCGACAGGACCGACGTCGTCATCGAGGAGGAATGGATCTCGCCATGGACGCCCTCGGAGGCCGGCTCCACCGACCAGTACCAGCCGGAGTTCGGCTCGGAAAAGCGCAGATCGCCAAGGTCCGGCGCGCCGGTGAGCGCCCCATTTTCGGAAATGCCGACCGAGCCGATCAGGTTGAACAGATGCGCCGACAGCAGGCTGTCGAAGCCGCGCTCGCTCGCCTGGCGGTACAGCGTGGTGATCAGGGTGAAGATGACGACCAGCGTCAGGATCGCCCAGATGGTCGAAAAAGCAATGACACGGAAAGCCAGCGAGCGCGGCCACAGCCGCGCCGAAAAAGGCTTCCTTGCGATTGTAGCGAGCGGTTCCGCCTTACGCCTCCGGCTCACGCATTCGGTAGCCCATGCCGCGCACGGTTTCGATCATGTCGATGCCCATCTTCTTGCGCAACCGGCCGACGAAGACCTCGATGGTGTTGGAATCGCGATCGAAATCCTGGTCGTAAAGATGCTCGACCAGTTCGGTGCGCGACACCACCTCGCCCATATGGTGCATGAGATAGGCAAGCAGGCGAAATTCGTGCGAGGTCAGCTTCAGCGGCACGCCGTCGACATCGGCCTTGGAGGCCTTGGTGTCGAGGCGCAGCGGCCCGCAGGTCAGTTCCGACGAGGCATGGCCGGCGGCGCGCCGGATCAGTGCCCTGACCCGCGCCAGCACTTCTTCGATGTGGAAGGGTTTGGTGACGTAGTCGTCGGCGCCGGCGTCGATGCCGGCCACCTTGTCGCTCCAGCGGTCGCGCGCGGTCAGGATCAGCACCGGCATCTTGCGGCCGCCGCGGCGCCAGCGCTCGACCACGCTGATGCCGTCCATCTGCGGCAGGCCGATGTCGAGGACGACGGCGTCGTAGGGCTCGGTGTCGCCGAGGAAATGCCCTTCCTCGCCGTCGAAGGCGCGGTCGACGACATAGCCGGCATCGATCAGCGCATCCGACACCTGCCGGTTGAGATCCTTGTCATCTTCGACGACGAGCACACGCATGCCGGAGTTCAAACCTCTTGACGTTCAGGGCAGATATACAGCGATTCCAACAGCTTGGGAAATTTCGATATCAATTCAGCGGAACGACGATCTCAGTGCGGCGCGGACGCTGCCCGTCCTTGCCGGGCACCAGCACGACGATAACGCAGACCGCCTGGCCGCCACGCGTGGCTTGCGAGGCCTTGGCCAGCGTGCCGCCATTCTGCGCCGCCACCTGCTGGCCGATCGCGTAACAGTCCGATGCGGCGACCACAAAGGGCTGCGTATCGTCAGGCGCGATGGCCGGAGCCGACATCGCCTGCGACGCGAAAAGACCGGCCGCAGCAAGCGCCAGTGTCGCGGTTCGGAAATGGGAGCGAAGCGTTTTCATGGTGAGCGTTGTAACGCATCGGTGCTGAACGTGAAATGAACGGTGAACGCTCGAAAAACCATGCCCGCAGACACCCCCTGAAATGCAATGCCGAACCGATTGCGATCTCGCCGTTCCCCCTCAGGCCCGACCCCGGACTAATAGCTGGAAAACCGCGGTCACGGCTAATTGTTTCGTGTGTGCAGAACTTTCGCGTTGCCCCGGGTAGGATGCGAAGACCCGATCAGGAGAGGAGCAGGCGATGCGACGTGGTGAACTTGCCGGGCTTTACCGCGGCTACATCGCCTGCCTCAACGCCCAGGACTGGGCCAATCTCGGCCAGTTCGTCGACGAGGAGGTGCGCTACAATGGCGAAACGATCGGACTGTCGGGCTATCGCCGCATGCTCGAAGGCGATTTCGAGGCCATTCCCGATCTCCGCTTCACCATCGGGCTCCTGGTCAGCCAGCCACCGCGCGTGGCTGCCCGCCTGCATTTCGATTGCAGGCCCAAGGGCACGCTGTTCGGGCTGAAGGTGAACGGCAAGCGGGTTCGCTTCGCCGAAAACGTCTTCTACGAATTCCGCGACGCGCGGATATGCGAGGTCTGGTCGGTCATCGACAAGGCCGAGATCGCTGCACAGCTCTAAAGTCAGGCATCTTGCCTCGTGATGGCGCGGAAGCGCAGCAGCCCATGATGCACCGCCAGGTCCTCGTCATAGCGGGCCTCGGCGAACTCCAGAGACAGGCGTGTTTGGCCGTGCGGACCGATGGACAGCGCCGCTCCGGCGAGACGCGCCTCGATGCGGTCCATGATGAGGCGGGTTTCGGTCTCGCCATGGGCTTTCGACCAGACATGCAGCGTGACAAGCTGGTCGGCGTCGTTGTCGGCGCCGGTGTCCAGATCGAAAGCGCTGGTATGACCGCACGTCACATAGGGGAAGGCAGCGTTACCGGTTGGCCGCTCAAGCAGGCCGGCGCCGCCCAGCAGCGCGGTCAGCTTCGTGTCGCTCTTCAAACGCTGGAACAAGGCCTGCAGCAAATCGTCGGGCGCCGTCATGGTCGTCTCCGCTCGCCTGTCATGACTTGACCAAACCTCTACGCCGTCGGCAGTTTCGCTTGCAGCGTAGCTACCTACAAGTACCTGCGCCAGATCACGAGGCCGTCAATGTAGCGGCCTTTCGCGCCAGGACACTTTTCAAGGATACCGACCAGCCAGTTAATTTACTTTGGCATGCGAGGCGTTTGAAAAACGGTGATATGAACGTGCCTCGTTTCTCTGGACATTCGAGGTCATTTTCGTGCGCGAGCCATCGCTGCTGCCTGTTTTTGGAAAGCTTGGGGTCAAGCCACCGGCCGTGATTGTGGCGGCGCCGATCACATCGAAAGTCATGCACAAGATGCCGAACCGCATACGGGAGGCTCTGTCCCAACACGGGGGCTTGGCCTTGAAGCTGTCCGTGCTGGTCTGGACTATCCTCGTCCTGGTGGCAGTGTTCTTCATATCGAAGGCTTGACGGCGGGGAACGCCAGACCGAAGAGATGCGCGACCAGCAGAACCGCCGCGACGTCGAGCGTCGAGCAAACGCGGACCGCAAATCCTGACGCCGGCACGGCCCGCTGGCCATTACGACAATCGCATTCAGCCGAAATCGGCGGCGGTCAGCACATACATGCTCCTGCGGGTGCGGGCATAGGCCTTGCTGGCGACGTCATGGATGGAACCGGAAGCCGTATCGAAGGCCGCCAGATACGCGGCTTCGGCGGTCGCCGTTCCTGGCGGCGCATTGGAAATGGCATTCGCGGCGACCGAGAAGGAAATCTGGAACATGCCGTCATGGCCGACGAAGCGAATTCGTCTGCCGGCCTCGTCATAGCTGCGGCTTCGGTTGGGGAATGTAAGGCTCATGACTTTACCTCCGTCGAAGCGGTCTTCTTCACCGCCCGCGGTGCCCGCTTCTTTTTCGGTGTGGGGTTCAGGGCTTCGGCAACACGGTCGGCCTCCTCCTTGGCCAGCCGCAACTCCCTCAGCCGTGCCGTCTTAATGATCCTGGCCTTCGCCTCGGACAGATACTCGGCCGTCGCCTTGTTTCGCTCCACCGTCTTCTTCTGCCTTTCCAGGAAGCGGGCCTCGGCCTTTTCCATGATGCTTTGACTGGCTTCGCCCATCGTCGAAATCTCCCTTTGCGGCTGCCGCCGTTAAAATGAATTCACTTGTTAAGATAGCTATCCATAATTGGAATTTCAATTTTTGAAATATTTGGAGCCGGTCGCGTTTTTAGAAATCCGGTGGGGAAATAATACTTTTCAATATTTGTGATGGCCGGGGAATAATTTTTGGCACTCCTATCTATCGAGTGCCAATCGGTCTATAAGAAGGACGTGGCCGCCTGTGCCGGCCCCAGAAAGAAGTTTCCATGAAATTCCGGCCACTCCACGACCGCGTCGTCATCCGGCGCGCCGAAAGCGACACCATATCCAAAGGTGGCATCATCATCCCCGACAATGCCAAGGAGAAGCCGCAGGAAGGCGAAGTGATCGCCGTTGGCCCAGGCGCGCGCGACGAAAGCGGCGCGCTGATCGCGCTCGACGTCAAGGCGGGCGACTTCATCCTGTTCGGCAGATGGTCGGGCACTGAGGTCAAGCTCGATGGCGAGGATCTTCTGATCATGAAGGAAGCCGACATCATGGGCATCATCGACAAGAGCGAGATGAGCATCATCGGCAAGAGCGAGATGGGCATCATCGACAAGACAAAGGCCGTCAAGAAGGCCGCCTGATCGGCGGCGCTGCTTGCCCCAACCAACCGAACTGGAAAAATCATGTCCGCCAAGGAAATCAAATTCTCCACCGATGCCCGCGACCGCATGCTGCGCGGCGTCGAGATCCTCAACAACGCTGTCAAGGTCACGCTCGGCCCCAAAGGCCGCAACGTCATCATCGACAAGGCCTACGGCGCGCCGCGCATCACCAAGGACGGCGTTACGGTCGCCAAGGAGATCGAGCTTGCCGACAAGTTCGAGAACATGGGCGCGCAGATGGTGCGCGAAGTGGCCTCGAAGACCAATGATCTTGCCGGCGACGGCACCACCACCGCCACGGTGCTGGCCGCATCTATCCTGCGCGAGGGCGCCAAGCTGGTCGCTGCCGGCATGAACCCGATGGACCTCAAGCGCGGCATCGACCAGGCGGTTGCCGCAGTGGTCAAGGAAATCCAGGCGCGAGCCAAGAAGGTCAAATCGTCGAGCGAGATCGCGCAGGTCGGCACCATCGCCGCCAATGGCGATGACACCGTCGGCGCCATGATCGCGAAGGCGATGGACAAGGTCGGCAATGACGGCGTCATCACCGTCGAGGAAGCCAAGACCGCCGACACCGAACTCGACGTCGTCGAGGGCATGCAGTTCGACCGCGGCTATCTCTCGCCCTATTTCGTCACCAACGCCGACAAGATGCGCGCCGAGCTGGAGGACCCCTACGTCCTCATCCATGAAAAGAAGCTCGGCAATCTGCAGGCGCTGTTGCCGATCCTCGAAGCCGTGGTGCAAAGCGGCAAGCCGCTGCTGATCATCTCAGAGGATGTCGAAGGCGAGGCTCTTGCCACGCTGGTCGTCAACAAGCTGCGCGGCGGCCTCAAGGTCGCGGCCGTCAAGGCGCCGGGCTTCGGCGACCGCCGCAAGGCGATGCTGGAAGACATCGCCGTGCTCACCGCCGGCCAGATGATATCGGAGGATCTCGGCATCAAGTTGGAAAACATCACCATCGACATGCTTGGCCGTGCCAAACGCGTGCTGATCGAAAAGGACACCACAACGATCATCGATGGCGCCGGCACCAAGGCCACCATCCAGGCGCGCATTCAGCAGATCAAGGGACAGATCGAGGAAACCACCTCCGACTACGACAAGGAAAAGCTGCAGGAGCGGCTGGCGAAACTCGCCGGCGGCGTTGCGGTCATCCGCGTCGGCGGTGCCACCGAGTCCGAGGTCAAGGAAAAGAAGGATCGCATCGACGATGCGCTGAACGCCACGCGCGCCGCGGTGGAGGAAGGCATCGTTGCAGGTGGCGGGGTGGCGCTGCTGCGCGCCAGGTCAGCGCTCAGCGGCCTGACCGGCGCCAATGCCGATGTGACGGCCGGTATTTCGATCGTGCTGAGGGCGCTGGAGGCGCCGATCCGCCAGATCGCCGAGAATTCCGGCGTCGAAGGCTCGATCGTCGTCGGCAAGCTAACCGGCAGCAAGGACCACAATCAGGGTTTCGACGCCCAGAAAGAAATCTATGTCGACATGATCAAGGCCGGTATCGTCGACCCAGCAAAGGTGGTGCGGACGGCACTTCAGGATGCCTGTTCGATCGCCGCCCTGTTGATCACCGCCGAAGCCATGATCACCGACATTCCGGCCAAGGACGCAGCGCCGTCCCCCAATGGCGGCGGCATGGGCTACTAACCAACTCCCCTGCCGGAAACAGATCTGCAATGCCCGGCGCCGGCACGTCGGGCGACTGATCCGAACACAAATCAAAAAGGAACTGTTCCGTGGCCACACAAAGCAGCAAGCCATCTCTCGCGCGTCGATGGGAAGACTACCAGCCGGGCAAATCCGCACTTTTCTGGGCGTGCGCGGCGACTGTCGTCGCCACGCTGATCGTCGGTTTCAACTGGGGCGGCTGGGTGACAGGCGGCACGTCGCGCTCGCTGGCGGCAACCGCCGGCGATGTTGCGCGCGGCGAACTGGCCTCGGCCATCTGCGTCGATCGCTTCAACGCTGCGCCCGACGCGGCGGCCAAGCGTGTCGAGCTCAAGGCCCTGACCGACAGCTACACGAAGCGCCAGTTCATCGAAAAAGGCGGCTGGGCAACCATGCCCGGGAAAACCTCTCCGGACAGGCTCGGTGCCGAAAGCTGCGCGGTTGCTGTCGCCGCCTGAAGTTATCGACCTATCCGAAGCGCAAGACCTCTTCACGAGAGCCTGAAAGGCATGGGCCGGGGGATCCTCCCCGGCACAGCCCGATGGCAGGGAGATCGCGACAATGATTACGTTCGTGCCGAAACCAAGTGCCATGCCGGCGAGCGAACCAGCCGAGGAAAGCCGCTTCGATCGTATTCGCCGACTTGCCGCTGAAAAGCACAAGAAATCTGACCCGGGCACGATACGCCGCGACCCGCCGAAGACAGGGGACAAGCGCCCCATGTGACGACTGCCGATCCTCGGCAGCCGCCATGCAATCGACGGCATCAATCGCTCATCGCGCCTCGCCGCTGATCAGCGCGGCATGGTCCTTGATGACGGCGGTGACAAAGCGGATGACGGCCCGCACCGGCGCTTCGGCGCCGATTTCGCGGCGGTAGACGAGCGAGACGGCATGGCTGCCGAGAATGTCGGGAGCGAGCCGCACCATGCGTGGTTCCGCTTCGGCCAGCATGCACGGCATCGCCGCGAGGCCGGCGCCGCTCAGGGCCGCCGCCAGCATCTCGGTCATTTCGGCGACGCGAAACACCGTTGTCGCGCCGGCGCCGTGCGCTTCGATCCATCGGGCGCCGGGCACCCTGGCCAGGTTCTCGTGGAAGCCGATGATCTCATGTCCGGCCAGCCGGCGAGGATCGATTGGCATCGGGTGGCGCTCGAGATAGGGACCGGACGCATAGAGCGACCAGCCCGCGTCACATAGCTTGCGCGCGATCAGCGTTTCGTCGGCGACGACGCCCATTCTGACCGCTAGATCGGCCTCGCCGTGCAGGAGATCGACCGGACGACTGCCGCTGGTCAATTCCAGGCTGATGTCGGGGCAGGCCTTGTGGAAAGCCGCCATGCGTTCGGCGAAGTACGGGCTTAGGCCGGTCGGCAGCGCCAGCCTGACACGGCGCGTGCCGGAACGCACCAGCGCGGTCATCGCTTCGATGGCGCGCTCCAGATCCTCGCCGAACGGCAGCAATCTCTTGCCGAGAGGCGTTACCTCGATGCCTTGCGGTCCGCGCATGACGAGCGAGGCGCCGAGCGCGCCCTCGAGGGCCGCCAGGCGCCGGCTGATGGTGGTGTGCCGCACGCCAAGCGCGCGCGCAGCACCCGAGAGCGTCCCCGCCCGCGCCGCGGCGAGAAAGTAGCGCAGATCGTTCCAGTCCGGTTCACCGGTTTTCATCGGGCACATTCTAGACCAGTTCGCTGCCGGATGCCTGTGCGGTTTTGCACAGGCTTGCGCGAAAATCGCGAATGGCCGGACCAAGCCGTCCGCGCGAGGATCGGCCCAGATTTCGGGAGCGAGCCATGGATATCGACAACCTGCGAATGACGGTGGCGCGACACGCCGCATCGGCAAATGCGCTGGCAGCGATCGGCCTGGCGTTGGATGCGCGTGTGCGCGGTACGGTGCTCGACGGCAATGCCGCCCGCCGCGCCGAAGCGGTACTCGGCAGTCTCGGCCTCTCGGGCATCGTGGCCAATGCCAGCGTGGCCGAACTGGCCCCGGTGCTGGCCGGCATCAAGGTCGACTTTTTGTCGGGCGGCAAGCTGGTGTCTGAGCCGTCCGCCAGCGCGGAGGCCAGGGAGGCCAGCCTGCGGCAGGCCATGGGCGACGTCTCGAGCGGCTTCCCGGCGCTGCTGAAGCGTTTGATCACGCCGCAGCTTGCAGGTTTGCCGGAGAGGCTCGAGGCGCCTGGCGCGGCCTTCCTCGATATTGGCGTCGGCGTCGCCGCGCTGTCTTTGTCGATGCTGCGGCAGTGGCCGGAGCTCAGGGCGGTTGGTGTCGATCGGTCTTCCGACGCCATCGCGCAGGCCCGTTGCAATGTCGAAGCGGCCGGCGTCGCGGACCGCATCGAGCTGCGCGTCGGCCTTGGCCAGGACATTGCGGACAAGGACATGTTCGACCTCGCCTTCGTGCCAAGCGCCTTCATTCCAGAAGCGCATGTCGGGGCGATCGTCGCGCGCTGCCGCGCGGCCCTCAGGCCCGGCGGCTGGCTGCTGTTGGCGATGATCAATCCCGGTCCGGACGCGCTGGCGCAGGCGGTTGCCCACTTCCGCACCACCATCTGGGGCGGCACGGTGTTCGAAAGAGGCGCCGCCGAGGCGCTGGTCGAACGAAGCGGCTATGCCGAGACGAAGCTTCTGCCCGGCCCGGCCGGGGCGCCGGTGGCTTTCGTCGCCGGGCGCAAGCCGGGTTGACAGCCGAGGAGACTGGCCAGGGAGGCTGGTGATGAAACTGCTGATCTTTGGCGCCTCGGGCGCGACGGGCCGTGCTCTTGTCTCGGCAGCGCTGGCCGAGGGGCATGCGGTGACCGCTTTCGTCCGCACGCCGGGCAAGCTTGCCATCAGCGATAAGAGGCTGAGTATGATCGTCGGCGACGTCGCCGACCGGCAAGCGGTGGAGCGCGCCATCGCCGGGCAAGACGCAGTCTTGAGCTGTCTCGGCGGCGGCGTGCTGCTGAGGCACGATGGGGCCGTCATCGCCGGCGTCGGCCACATCGTCGATGCCATGCGGCGGACCGGGCCGGCCCGGCTGATCTACCTGTCATTCCTTGGCGTGCGCGACAGCCGGCGGCAGTTGGGGCCACTGCTCGGCGGCATCATCGCGCCGCTCGTGCTGCGTCATGAAGTGGCGGATCACGAAACGAAGGAAGGCCTTATCGCGCAATCCGGCCTCGACTGGACGATCGTACGGCCGCCCAAGCTCACCAATGGCGCGGCGACCGGCAAGTTTCGCCACGGCAACGGCATCCGGGCGGCATCGCTGCTACCGACGCTGGCGCGCACCGACGTGGCGGCCTTCATGCTCGGCCAGATCAGCGACGCCACCTACTCGCGCAAGGCGGTTTCCCTATTGCACTGATCCTCAGGACACGGGCGGCGCACCGCCCTCTTCCGAGCGCCGGGCGATGAACTCGTCCAGCACGCCGGCGGTGGCGGCGGCCGAAGCCGGCGGCTGGAAGTCGGCGAGCAGCCGCTTCCAGATGCCGGTGGCGCGTTCGGTGGCGCTCTTGGAACCTGCCTGCGTCCAATTGCCGAAATTCGACCAGTCGGCGACCAGCGGCTCATAGAAGGCGGTGCGGTAGCGCGCCATCGTGTGACCGGCCGAGAAGAAATGCCCACCCGGCTGCACTTCGGCGATGGCCTCGAAGCCGATGGAATCCTCGTCGCCCGGTGTCCGGGCGCAAAGCTCGGCGACCGTCTGCAGCGCCTCGATGTCGGTGATCAGCTTCTCGAAGGAGACACTGAGGCCCCCTTCCAGCCAGCCGGCGGCGTGGATGCAGACGGTGGCGCCGGCAAGCACCGAACCCCATAGCGCGAACTGCGTCTCGTGCGCGGCCTGCGCGTCGGAGATGTTGGCCGCACTGCCGCCGCCGGAGCGCCACGGCAGGCCGGTGAAGCGGGCAAGCTGGCCGGCGCCGAGCGTGGCCTTGATGTGCTCCGGCGTGCCGAAGGCCGGCGCCCCGGACTTCATGTCGACATTGGATGAGAAGGAGCCGTAGACCACCGGCGCGCCTGGGCGAACGATCTGGGCGAGCGTCAGCCCGGCCAGCGCCTCGGCATGCTGCAGCGTCAGCGCGCCGGCGACCGTGATCGGCGCCATGGCGCCGGCCAGGCAGAAGGGTGTGATGACCAACACCTGGCCAGCCTTGGCGAAATCGATGATGCCTTGCGCCATCGGGATGTCGAGCTGGCGCGGCGAATTGGTGTTGATGATGGTGTAGCAATAAGCACCGGCGCGGAACTCGTCCTCGGAGAGGCCGCGCGCCAGACGCAACATCTCGAAGCCGTCCTCGACCTGCGGCGTGCCGCGGGCGAAGACGAACGGGAACTTGTCGGACAGCGTCAGTTGGGCGCGGTTGACGGCATAATGGCGGAAATGATTGTCGATGTCCTGCGGCTCGATGCAGGGGCCCAGCATGTGCAGCACGTCGAAATGCTGGATCAGCCGCGTGAGATCTTCGAAAGCGGCAAGCGTGCCCGGCCGCCGACCACGCTCGAGATCAGTGACGTTGGGCGCGCCGGCGCCGGCGAGGAAGGCCATCGAGCCCAGTTCGAGCATCAAATCGCGCTCGCGCGCGCCGCCATTGGCCCGGATCGAGCGCGGCGCCGAAGCAAGAGCCGCCTCGACCATGTCCCGGCCGATCTTCACCATCTGGCTGTCCTCGTCGACCAGCGCGCCGGCACCAGCGAAAACGCGCCGCGCCTGTGGCAGCAGCACCTTGATGCCAAGCTCCTCCAGCACGCGCAGCGCCGTGTCGTGGATCGCGGCGACCTGATCGTCCGAGAACACTGGCTGCGGCAGGAATGGGTTCTTCAGGGAGCGGTAGTCCGGCCTTCGGCTTGACTCGCTGCCGGCCTGGCCGGTGCGTCCGCGCCGGCGCTCGCGCCTGTCATGAGCGGCGTTGTCGACCATGTCCTGTCCTCCTCATTGCCGCATCGCCTTGCCCTCGGGGTCGTAGGGCGAGGCGGAGATGACGCGAGCCGGCCGTTCGACGCCGACAATGTGCACCGAAAGAGTGGTCCCCTCCCCGGTAAATTCGTCGTCCAGCAACGCCAGCGCGACGCTCTTGCCAACCGTGTAGCCATAGCCGCCGGAGGTGACGAAGCCGACGCGCCGGCCCTTGTGCCAGACCGGCTCGAAGCCGCTGGCGTCGGCGTCGACGGCATCGATCTCCAGCGTCGCGATCCTGCGCGAGACGCCGGCGTCGCGTTCCTTCAGCGCCGCGTCGCGGCCGATGAAGTCGCGTTTGGAGAAGGCGATGAAGCGGTCGAGGCCGGTCTGTCCGGGCGTATAGGCCTGGGTGAATTCGCGCGACCAGATGCCGAAGCTCTTCTCCAGCCTCAGCGCGTTGAGGGCATAGAAGCCGATCTCGGCGAGACCGAGATCCTCGCTGGCGGCAAGCAGCGTCTCGCGCATGGTGGAATGCAGGACGGCGGGGCAGTTGATCTCGAAGCCGAGCTCGCCGGCGATGGAGAGGCGCGCAACCCGGGCGCGCGCCATGCCGATGTCGAAGGCGCCGCAGGCCATGAACGGCAAGGCGCTGGCCGAGACATCCTGATGCGTGGTGCGCGCCACGATCTCGCGCGCATTCGGCCCGGTGACGAGGAAGCCCGACACGGTGTCGGAGATGTCGGTGACGGTCACGCCGTCGGCCCGATGCGCCTCGAACCAGCGCATGTGGAATTCGCGCAGATAGTAGGAGCCCATGATCCAGTACTCTCCGCCGCCCCAGTTGAGCACGGTGAGATCGCCCTTCAGGCGCCCGTCATGGCCGAGCATGGGCGCGAGCTTGGCGCTTCCCGGCTTCGGCAGGCTGCAGGCCAGCAGCCGGTCGAGCCAGGCCTCGGCGCCCGCGCCGGATATGGCATAGCGCGAGAAGGCCGATGTATCGGCCAGCCCCGCGGCGCGACGCACCTGGAGGGCCTCGTCGCCGACGATATCGAAGGCGTTGGAACGCTTCAGCGTCGTCTCCTCGCGGAACCCCATCGGCGCGAAATAGGCTGGGATCTCCAGGCCCCAGGACGAAGTCCATTCGCATCCGGCCGCCGTCATGCCGTCATAGGCGCCGGGCCGCTTCAGCGGCCGGCCGGCCGGCAGCCGCTCATTGGGGAAGGTCATGACGAAGCGGCGCGCGTAGAACTGGCCTGTCGTCTGCCTGAGATATTCGCGGTTGGCGGCGAAGGCGCCATAGCGGGCGATGTCCATGCCGAAGATGTCGGCCTCCGGCTCGCCATGGATCATCCATTCGGCCAACGACTTGCCGACGCCGCCGCCCTGGCTGAAGCCTGCCATGACGCCGCAGGCGACCCAGTAATTCTTCAAGCCGCGCACCGGGCCGACGAGCGGGTTGCCGTCGGGCGTGAAGGTGAAGGCGCCGTTGACCCATTTGCGGATGCCGGCCTTCGCCAGGCAAGGGAAGCGCTCATAGGCCTTCGACAGCTCCGGGCTGATGCGGTCGATATCCTCGGGGATCAGCTCGATGCCGTAATCCCAGGGCGCGCCGTCCATGTTCCAGTGCTTCGGGTTCTGCTCGTAGACGCCGAGCAGCACGCCCTTGCGCTCCTGCCTCAGATAGGAAAATCCGTCGAGATCGACGGCGAGGCCGAGTTCCTTGTCGAGAGCGGCCACTTCGGGAATGTCCTCGGTGACGAAATAATGGTGCTCCATCGGTGTCACCGGCAGCTCGACGCCTGCCATGCGGCCGACCTGCTTTGCCCAGAGACCGCCGGCATTGACGACATGCTCGGCGACGATCGTACCTTGCTCGGTGACGACATCCCAGCCGCCATCGGCACGCTGCCTGAGCTCGACGACGCGGTTGCGCAGGATGACATCGGCGCCGCGCTTCTTGGCCGCACCGGCATAGGCATGCGTCGTGCCATAGGGGTCGAGATGGCCTTCGTTGGAATCGTAGAGGCCGCCCAACACATCGCTGACATCGACGATCGGGCAGATCTCCTTGATCTCTTCAGGCGTCACCAGCCGCGCCGTTTCGATGCCGACCGACTGGAACACCGCCCAGACCGATTTCAGCCATTCCCAGCGCTGCGGGTCGCTCGCCATGTTGACGCCGCCGGTCATGTGCAGGCCGGCATTCTGGCCGGACTCGGCCTCGAGCTCGCGGTAGAGTTTTATCGTGTAGTCCTGCAACGCCGCCACGTTGGGATCGGCATTAAGCGCATGGAAGCCGGCCGCCGCGTGCCAGGTCGAGCCGGCCGTCAGTTCGGCGCGCTCGATCAGCGCCACATCGCTCCAGCCGAAGCGCGCCAGATGGTAAAGCACGGAGGCACCTACCACCCCACCCCCGATGACGACCGCGCGATAATGCGATTTCACGAGCCTCTCCCTCTCGTTGGAAGCCATGACCATATATGCACTGTACACATGTGTCTAGACACTTATGTCCAGAGCTTGCGCGCCGTGACCGGGCGTGCCACTTGTGTGTCCATGATCATGATTTCTCCGCAGGACGAGCCGGCGCCCGGCAACATCAAGGTGACGCGCTCGGACTGGATCAATCTGGCGCTGCAGACGCTGATCTCGGACGGCATAGAGAGCGTGCGGGTGCTGCCGCTCGGCCAGAAGCTCGGCGTGTCGCGCTCGAGCTTCTACTGGTATTTCGAAAGCCGCCAGGACCTGCTCGACCAGCTGCTGGCGCACTGGCACGACACCAACACCAAGGCCATTGTCGAGCGCGCAAGGCGCCCTTCCGAAACCATCATCATGGGCGTCATGAACGTCTTCGAATGCTGGGCCGACGAGCGGCTGTTCGATCCCAGGCTCGACTTCGCCGTCCGCGAATGGGCCAGGCGTTCAGACGATGTGCGCCGCGTGATCGACCAGGCGGACGACGAGCGCCTCATCGCCATCCGCGACATGTACCGCCGGCACGGCTATGACGCGGAGGACGCCTTCATCCGGGCGCGCGTGCTCTACTACATGCAGATCGGCTACTATGTGCTCGACCTCAAAGAACCGGTCGAGGCGCGCGTCAGCCATCTCGCGGCCTATCTGCGCGCCTTCACCGGCCAGGAGCCGAGCGATGCGGATGTGGCGCATTTCATGCGCTTCATCGCGGCGCGGTGATATCGCTCGAGTACCCGCTATCAACCTTAGCGATCAACAAAGCTTGTGTGTGGCTTCGCTGCCCTTGTGAGCGGTGATAAAATGGTCGAATAGTCAGTCAGGGAGCCACCCTCGAAACTGCCCATGCCGTTTTGGGGAAGTGCGCTGGGGCGGAATTCTGGAATGGCAAGTCCTTCGAGACCACGCAAGAGAAGAGGCCGCATCGCCTCGGCGCTGCTTGCCGTCGACGCGTGGCTCGATTCCTCGCTCTACGAAATCGGCTTCAAGGCCAGGGAATTCTGGGAAGCGGCGACGATCTTTTCGCGGCGCTTCCGCGTCAAGGGCTGGCGGCGCGGCATCATCGAGGTGCTCAGCGAAGGCGTCACCATGGGCGCCGGCGGCATCGTCGTGCTGCTTGCGCTGGCGATGCCCGCCTTCGAGATCACTGCCGGCGACTGGCGCGCGCAGGGCGACTTCGCCGTCACCTTCCTCGACCGCTACGGCAACGAGATCGGCCAGCGCGGCATCATCCAGCGCGACTCGGTGCCGGTCGACGAAATGCCCGACCATGTCATCAAGGCGGTGCTGGCGACCGAGGACCGGCGCTTCTTCGACCATTACGGCATAGACGTGCTCGGCCTGTCGCGCGCCATCTTCGAGAACGTGCGCGCCAACTCGGTCGTGCAGGGCGGCTCCAGCATCACCCAGCAATTGGCCAAGAACCTGTTCCTGACCAACGAGCGCACCTTCGAGCGCAAGATCAAGGAAGCTTTCCTGTCGTTGTGGCTGGAGGCGAACCTGTCGAAGAAGGAGATCCTGCAGCTCTATCTCGACCGCGCCTATATGGGTGGGGGCACGTTCGGCATCGAGGCGGCGGCGGATTTCTATTTCGGCAAGAGCGTCAAGGACCTCAACCTCGCCGAGGCGGCGATGCTGGCCGGGCTATTCAAGGCGCCGACTAAATACGCCCCGCACATCAACCTGCCGGCCGCCCGCGCGCGCGCCAATGTCGTGCTGTCCAACCTCGTCGATTCCGGCTTCATGACCGAGGGCCAGGTGCTGCAGGCGAGACTGCACCCGGCCGACGTCGTCGACCGCGGCGAGCAGAAGAGCCCGGACTATTTCCTCGACTGGGCCTTCGACGAGGTCAAGAAGATCGCCAAGCCCGGCCAGCATTCGCTGGTCGCGCACACCACTTTCGACGCCAACATCCAGAAGGCGGCCGAGGAGTCCGTCGAATTCCACCTGCGCCAGTTCGGCAAGGAATACAACGTCACCGAAGGCGCGGTGGTGGTGATCGAGACCAACGGCGCGGTGCGCGCCATCGTCGGCGGCCGTGACTACGGCGCCAGCCAGTTCAACCGCGCCACCAAGGCGCTGCGCCAGACCGGCTCCTCGTTCAAGCCCTATGTCTACGCCACCGCCATGGAACATGGCTTCACGCCGGATTCGGTAGTTTCCGGCGGCCCTATTAGCTGGGGCGGCTGGTCGCCGCACAACTACAATGGTGGCTCGGCCGGCAACGTGACGCTGATCACGGCGATCGCCAAGTCGATCAACACGGTGCCGGTGCGGCTCGCCAAGGACCATCTCGGCATCGGGCCGATCAAGGCAATGGCCGAGGCGATGGGCGTGGAGTCGCCGCTGGAAGGGCACAAGACCATGGTGCTCGGCACGTCGGGCATGACGGTGATGGACCAGGCGACGGGTTACAGCGTGTTCGCGCAGAACGGCTTCGTCGGCTCGAGGCACGGCATCACCCAGCTCGTCACCCGCACCGGCGAGGTGGTCTACGACTGGACCAAGGACGCCCCGCCGTCGCACCGGGTGCTGTCGGAACAGGCGCTGAAATACATGAACACCATGCTGGCGGCGGTGCCGGTGATCGGCACGGCGCGGCGCGCCCAGCTCCCCAACATCGTCGTCGCCGGCAAGACCGGCACGACGCAATCCTACCGCGATGCCTGGTTCGTCGGCTTCACCGGCAACTACACGGCCGCCGTCTGGCTCGGCAATGACGACTTCACGCCGACCAACAAGATGACCGGCGGCACGCTGCCGGCCATGGTCTGGCAGCGGCTGATGGTCTACGCGCACCAGAATATCGACCTGAAGCCGATCCCCGGCCTCGATCATCCGTTCGTCGATCCGGAAGTCGCGGCCAAGGCCGAGGAGGCCGCCCAGAAGAATGCCGAGGAGACCGCAGCGCAGGCCCAGGCCGAGCGGCCGCCGGTGCTGTCCAGCCAGACCACGCAGATGCTGCGCGAGATGACCAAGGCGTTCCAGACAGCCCCTGTGCTCGACGCGCCCAAGGCGCCGGAGACGCTGTCGGCGCTATAGGTTTGATTCTACGCACGTCTTTGTCTCGAAACCGGTTCTTGCTTTCGGGAGACATGCTTTAGTGGAGACTAGGCAATCTGAGACGGCCCCATTCGCCGGGCGGGATCTCAGCACCGACACGGAAGTTGAACGACAAGACCCTCGTCGCATCGGTGTCGACCTCGCACCGGAAGCTCAGGCGGTACCAAGTGGTTGCCGTGCTGAAGGCGGCCTGCGGAGGGCTAAGAACATTGCCCACCTTCAGCGGAATAGATGGCAGCCATTTGGGAGAATAGGAGGCGTCCCGCAATTCCTGGTTCAAAATGCTGCCGCAAAGGTTGGCAACCCGCTTATCGCGAGGCACATCGGTCATGGAGCTTGTGGCCAGCGCATCGCCGGTAGCGCCATGTGAGTAGAGCTTTCGAACACCCGGAAGTCCCGAATAGATCGGCGATGCAGCAACGCCGGCGTTGCTGGAACTTCGCGTCCCGGCGCTCATGCTCCGGGACTTCGAGACGTTTGCTGGCCTGAACTTCAGCACATTTGCGGGTTTGGTTTCTTGCTTTTCGGCCGCGGCCGGAAGCTCGACCTTACCGTCGCTCTCGGCACCCAGCGGCGTTGACGCCATAGCTGTTTGCCTTTTCACGGTTTGCGCTCCTGCCTCTTGTGCGTCTGCCTGAAGTTTATCCGTGTCCCGGGTTGCCTGCTTCTCCTCGCTCTGCGTGGGCTTGGCGTCCGTCGCGGCGGTTACCGGCTTCTCGTCAGCCTTGCTTGGATCTGCCTGCTGATCGGAGTCTGCTTGCGCGGCAGATTGGTCTGCTGCAGGCTTCGGCACGGCAGGCGGCTTCGAATCGTCATTCTTGGCTGGCGACGGCGCGTTGTCTCGATCGCCGGCTCCATCCAGGGATTTCCTCGGACCGGTATCCTTGTCGCCGTACTGAAAAACGGGCTTTAGCACCGCAATTGGCGGTGGCTTCGACGGCTGCCTTTCCTGCTGGGGCGGCTTTTCAACCTTTTGCTCGGGTGGTTTTTCAGCCTTCGGTTCCGGCGACCTTTCGGTCTCGGGTTCCTTTGGCTCCGGTGCGGGCGGAGGCTTCGGTTTTGGCTGCTCGGGCGGAGGCACAAGCGCGACATTGACCGGCTGTTCCCAATCCGGCTGCTGAGCCGGCCTCGGCAGGCTGTAGACCAGAAATGCTGCGATGAGCACATGCAGGATCAGCGATGCGGGCAAGGCCCACACCAAAGTCCAACGGCGCTCTTCTGTCTCGCCTTTCATCCCCATCGATGTGGAACGAAATGGCGGCGGCTTCAAGCACAGGCATCGGATCGGTGCGAACTGGCAGCATTTGCAGGCATCAGCCGAGTATCACCACGCCTTTACAGCAAGCCGGCTTGCCACGAGGCCCCGCGGCGCGATATCCCCGAGCGGCAAGTCCTTCATTCACCGGCTCTCCATGCTCAAGACCGCCCTCCTGACGCTGCTTTCGCTTGCCATTGCCGTCGGCGTCGGCGGCGGCAGCGTCTGGTATGCGCTGCAGGCGCAGGACGGCGTCGGTGCGATCAGGATCGGCCAGTGGACGGCCTTTCCCGAGATCGGCACGCAAGGCGCCGACCCCTATTCGAAGGCGCGCGTGGCGCGCGAGGGCGTGCTGGCGCTCGGCAAGGCCGAGGGTCTGTCCTTCATCGCCGAGCGCGACGCCGGCGGCGAACCGCTGAAGCGCGAATGCGCCTATACGATCGAAGGCGGATTCCCCACCGCCCGCTTCTGGACGCTTTATGCCGCCGACCAGTCGCTCGGCGTGGTCGACACGGGCAAGGCGAGGCTGGCCGCGCTCCAGTCCTACCAGGTGCTGCGCCAGCCCGACAATTCGGTGACCATCGCCGTCGGCAATCGCGCCGCCCCCGGCAACTGGCTGCTGACCGACGGCTTCGGCAAGATGTATTTCGTGCTCACCTTCTACGACACGCCGATCGCCAGCAGCACCGGCCTTTCCGACGTGACGCTGCCCAGCATCGTGAAAGTGGGCTGCAATGCGTAGGCTCTTCCACGCCGTGCTGCTGGGCCTTATCGGCGCCGGCATCGTCCACATCATCGTTTTGATGCTGGTGCCGGAATTCTCCGAGCGCGATGCCTGGTCGCGGCTGGCGATGGCTTCGGACCTCTACAGGATGACCAGGCTCGACGCCGAGGCCGGCGGCGCGCCGGTGGTGAAATCGGTCGATCCGCTCTTCTACGCGGCCGCCTGCCGCTTCGACCTCGCCGAAGGCATGGTGCGCATCAAGGCGCCGGGCCACGTGCCGTTCTGGTCGGTCTCGGTCTACGACCGCAACGGCCACAATTTCTATTCCTTCAACGACCACACCGCGACCGACGGCGTGCTCGACACGGTGGTGCTGACGCCGGCGCAGATGATCGATGTGCGCCGGGCGCTTCCGGAGGAGTTGCAGGGCGCGATCTTCGTCGAGGCGCCGATCGAGGAAGGCATCTTCGTCATCCGCGCCTTCGTGCCGGACGACAGCTGGAAACCGATCGTGTCGCGGTTCCTGGAGCAGAGCTCCTGCGAATTGCAGGACTATTGATCCGCCGGCGCACGAGGGATTCCAAGTGCTAGAGCGTCTTTTGCGCAGCGCTCTAGTGATGCGGAATAGGCGTCCGCGGCGGCTTGTCCGGACCCGCCGGCCGCGACTGGCCGTTCAGCGGCGGCTGTTCATAGCGGACGCCGGGGAAGATAATCACCGCCGCCGGCGTGCCGGTGTCCTGAACTGTTCGATTTACGGGTGCCGGTCGCGGCACGAAAGACAGTACCATGCCCATGGTTCGCGTATTCCTCTCGGTTGCCCCGGAGCACAACGCAACGCCTCCAAATATGATTAAGGCGGGCAGAGGGTTAACGGAGCGTAAATTAACGGGCTGTTTTTTCAGCTAAATTCGCTGAAACGCTCAAAACATTTGGCCCGAAACCTCAAACGCTCTTCCGGTCCGGTTAATCACGTATCAGCCGGACCTTTTCACGTCTGTGGCGCACTTCACCGATTTGGAGTTGCCTATGCGTTTGGGCCTTAGGTTAACGGGGCGCTAACGGATCGCCGCTAATTTGAACTTTGTTCTCTGGCGACGCGCAACCGGCACGGTTCGGTCGAGCGTCGCCGGGGTTGTGTCGAGTATCGGGCGTATCCTCCGTGTCATCTTCGGATTTCAGGCAAATCGCTGTTCGGACGGAGGCGGGAAAGGCCGAAAGGCTGTTCCGCGCCGCGGTTTCCGCCTTCTGCTCGCTCACCCGTCCCTCGCGCCGCGAGATCAGCCAGCTCGAGGACCTGACGCTGCCACTGTTCGACGACGTATCGGTCGAATCGCGCCGCTACGTCGCCGCCGCGCTGTCCGAATGCGAATATGCGCCCCCCGCCCTGGTGCGGCGGCTGGCGGAAGAGCCGGTCGAAACCGCGGCGCCGCTGCTCACCCGCTCGCGGGCGCTGAGCGACATAGACCTCATCGCGCTGATCGGCCGCCACGGCCTGCCGCATGCGCGCGCCATCGCCCGCCGCAAGGGGTTGAACCCGACCATCGCGGACCTGATCAAGGCGCTGGAAAAGCCGATGCTGGTCAGGGTGCGGCCGCCACAGCCCATCGTCCAGGCATTGCCCGCGACGGCCGAGCCGGCACCCGCAACGGCCGATGCGGCACCGACCATGGACGAGCCCGCGATTGCCGCCGGCGCGGACGTGCGCGAGGCGCCCGGCATCGCCGCCGAAAATGCCAGGCGCCGGCTGCGCGCGATGATGCGGCCCGAAGCTGGAACCGAGAGCGTCAATCCGTTTATCGCCCCGTCGACCTACAGCAAGCTGCGCGAGACGGCGCTGACCGGCAACGCCGCCTTCTTCCAGACGGCGCTGGCGGACGCGCTCGATATCGATTTCCAGACGGCGCGGGCGCTGACCGAACAGGCAAGCTATGCCGCGCTGCTTGCCGCCTTGCGCGCGCTCGACCTCAACGAGGACCGGGCCTTCCTGATCGCCGTCGCCGTATATCCCCGGGAGTTTCCGCACCCGCAGGCGATCCGCCTGTTCCTCGACCGCTACCGCCTGCTGCACCGCGAGGCCGCACTCGACAAGGTGCGCGCCTGGAAGGCCGAGACCCTGTCGCGGGCGATCCGCGGCAATGCAAGCGAGGTGGCGAATGCCGAGGAACGCAGGGCCTCGAACAGCGACGACGCGGTCGCAAACCTCAAGGCGTCATGAGTCCATCTTGACGGACAAAAGCTCCTCTACCGGAACGGCGCCGGCCTCGATCTCCACCACCCAGATGTCGGGATCGAATTTCTTCTCGCGCTCCAGCCTGGCGTCGAACGGCGCGGCATCGTCACCGGCACCAAGCAGGCTGAAGAAGCGCTCGTCGGGCTTGGCCGAATCGTAGCTGGTCTGCGGCGCCGGCCCGAACAGGGCGACCTCGCCCAGGCGGCCGCGCGACAGCACGAAGACCGCACCCGCCTCGGCCGCGCCGCGCTTGACCACCGCGGCAAAACCGCCGGCAGCGAACACCCGGCGCAAGAGGGCCGACACCCACAGATCGGTGGTCACGCGCATGGCAGGATTCCGGACGACATGCGCGGCTCCTTACAGCATCGGGCCGGAAACCAAAACAGATTGCCCCAGCTGTCGCCCGGCGCTCAGTTGGTGAGGCCGATCTCGCGCATCTTGACGTAGACGATCTCGTCGGGCTCGCCGGTCTCAGGTAAGCCGAACAACGACTGGAACTCCTTGATCGCCGCCTTGGTGCGGGCGCCGACGACGCCGTCGAGCTGCATGTCGTTATTGCCGAAGGCCTTCAACCCGGCCTGGATCTTGATGATGCGGGCGTCGGGCGTCTGCGCGGCAGCATCGGCCGGCGCGGAGACCGGAATTGGGACCGGCGCGGACGCCGCTGCCGGGGCCATGGCGCTGTCCACCGGCCTCGGAACAGGATGCGGGATGGCCGCCGTCGTCTGCTTGGCGCCGAGCTGGTCGAGCAGAACGGCGTCGATCTCGCCGGTGACCGGCAGGCCGACCTTCTGCTGATAGGCCTGGATGGCCTTGCGCGTGTTGGGGCCGGTGATGCCGTCGACGGTGCCGGAGTAGAAATCGAGATCCTTCAATATGCCCTGGACCTGTTCGACGGTGGGGTCGCTCTTGACCGCCGGCCGCACGATGTTGATGGTGGTCTCCGGCTCATCCGCGCCCGCCCGCGGAAAGTCCTCGATGCTCCTGGTGGCGAAGAAGGCGCCGGCATGCGGGAATGGCTGGTACCAGAGCGCGTTGGCCGAGACATAGAACAGCGTCACCAGGAAAGCGGTCGAACCGCCGACCAGCACCGGATTGCGCGAGATCATGCCGCCGAGTGCGATCGCGCCCTCCTCGAAGGCACTGCTCTGACGCTTGACCGCCCTAGGCTGTTTTGCGGAGCGAGCCATTCCTGTCCCCTTTCGCATGCCCCTTGGTCTTCACCGCGGGTATCGCCAACACCCCATCGCTCTTGTCTTTCGAACGACCTTTCGGCCCGTTCACCGGCAGGCTGATCGTCACCGTGGTGCCCTCGCCCGGCATGCTTTCGATCGACATCGTGCCGTCGTGCAGCGCCACAAGGCCCTTGACCAGCGAGAGGCCGAGCCCGGTCCCCTCGAAGCGGCGCGTATAGTCGTTCTGGATCTGCATGAACGGCTTGCCGAGATTGGCGAAATCCTCCTCGGCGATGCCGATGCCGGTATCGCTGACCCAGAAGTGCAGCCGCGAGCCGACCCGCTTGGCGCCGACCACGACATCACCACCGTCAGGCGTGAACTTGATGGCGTTGGAAACGAGGTTGATCAGGATCTGCTGCACGGCGCGGCGGTCGGCGTTGATCTCGCCCGCATCCGGCGCGATCTGCGTGGCGAGCCCGATGTGCTTGGCCTCGGCCTGCAACCGCATCATCGACCGGCACATGTCGACCGCTTCGGCGAAGCGGAACGGCTCCGGCTCCATCGCGTAGGCGCCGGCCTCGATCCGGGAAACGTCGAGGATTGAGGTCACGACGCTGAGGAGATGCTGGCCGGAATCCCTGACCAGGCCGACATATTCCTTCTGCCGCGGATCGCCGAAGGGCCCGAACATCTCATGCAGCAGCATATCGGAGAAGCCGATGATGGCGTTGAGCGGCGTGCGAAGCTCGTGGCTGACCACGGCGAGGAAGCGGCCCTTCGCCACTTCGGCCGCGGCGGCCGTTTCGTTGGCGGCGGCGAGCTCTTCGCGCAGCGCCGCGACATCGTCGTTTTCGCTGAGCAGCAGCGTAAAAGTGTCCTGCAGCTCGCCTCGCATCAGCTGAAGACGAAACGGCCGGAAATTGTCGGCGGCGCCTGAACCATCGCGCGGCAGCCGGATGCGCAGGTCGACCCGACGCATGGCGGCACCGTCGCGCATGTCTGCGAGCGCGGAGAGATAGTCGACACGGTCGGCGAGGTGGACGCGTTCGAACAGGCCGGTACCGAAGAGAAGCTCCGGCTGCAGCTTCAGGATGGCGCGCGCCTTGGCCGAAGCGTCCAATACCTCGCCCTGCCGGCCGAGGCGCATGACCACGGCATCGATGATATCCTCAAGCCGGTCGCCGGCAAGCGACGCAGGCTGGCTGTCCGCGTCACGGAGCGAATTCAGACGCGGGGCCAGCGTCGACGCCCAGGCCAGCGGCAAGAGCCAGTGCCAGGCGGCAATCCCAGCCGAGGCGTCTGGCAAAAGCGAGCCGGCGAAAGGCTGCAGCAGGACAGCGCCGAGCGCGGACAGTGCGCCGCAAAGGGCGGCGCGTCGCGAGCCGCCGATCCACCACGCTTCGAACGGCAGTGCAAGCGCAAGCAGCGCGATTGGCGAGGCAAGCCCGCCCGCGGAGAAGATCGCCCCGGCAAGGGCAAGGCCGCCAAGCACGAGCGCCGCACGGCCGGCAAGCGCCATCCGGCCCGATGCCGCGACCAGCAGCGCGGCGAACCAGCAAAGCCCGAAGGCGGTGAAGATCGCCGCCATCGTGACGGCGGCGCCAAGGCTCGATGTGACCAGGGTCACCGCGGCGCCGGCGGCAAGGAAGGGGGCCGCCAGCATGACGCCGATGAAGCGGCGCTGGCGCAGGCGCTCGCCCACGCCCGTTATGGTCGGATGGACCATACGTTCGCAGCCGGCAGCCATCGCGCCAGGCAATTCAGCGTATCTGGCCGTAATCGAACTCAACGCACTCGCACCCGGTCGTGAACTGCCCTGCTTTTTGCAGGTCGCTTTTGCTTGCTCTGAAACTCGCATCCAGCGTTTAAGGAATGGATAAGGCTGACCCGGTGGACGCCCGGCCCGCGGCAAATATTGGGACGCCGGCGCGGCAAAGCTGGGCGATCTCGCGCCATGGTAAACGGAGGGTTAGCCTCCGCAGGTGGATACGAGGCGCGCAAAACTTGACGCCGACCGCATCCTCTTTTCAAATTATCATTAAAAAACAAAAAGTTATATGGTTATTGTAAAGTTAACGCAATCGATGAGATTTAAGCGAAACTGATTGCAAAACCAATCGTTTCGAATTTGCCTAAAATTTGAGGAAAACTTTCTGTTTGCATGCAAGCCGTCCTTTGCGCGTCTGTGCCACGATCCAGTTCATAAAGAGGTCATGCCAACGGATGCATGATCCGGTCACGGACGAGAGGGCATCAAGATGGGCTTTCTTATTAGAATGGCTTTCTGGTTTTCGCTGGTGCTTCTGGCGCTGCCGCTGAATGTCGGCAGCGACGAGGCCGGCCATGAGAGCGTCGGGCCGATCCAGGCGCTGTTCGCGGCACGCGAGGCGGTCGGCGACATTGCCGGCATCTGCGAGCGCAAGCCCGATGTCTGCGAGACCGGCAAATCCGCCATGCATACGATCGGCGCCCGCGCCAGGGAGACCGCCAAGATCGCTGCCGCCATGATGGACGACACCCAGGCCGGCGACAAGGCAAGCGACGTGCAAGCGAATGGCCCCGATACGTCCGTCGCCACCGGCAGCGTGAACATCGTCCTGCCGGCAACCGTCAACATACCGGCAAAGGCGCCGACGAAGAATTGAGTTTTCAGCCGCTGATTGGCGACACCGCAGGCCCGTCCGACCTCTCGACGCCTGCGGTGTTTTCTTCTTTTTCCGTGACGCGGGGATGCCGGATGACTATATCCGGCGTAATGACGACGACGATCCAGACCATCCGCGATGACTTTTCCCTGCTCGACGAGTGGGAGGACCGCTATCGCTACGTGATCGAGCTCGGCGAGGCGCTGCCGCCGTTCCCCGACACCGAGCGCAGTCCCGCCAACAAAGTGCCGGGCTGCGTCAGCCAGGTGTGGCTCACCACCGAACAGGGATCGGGGACCGATCCCGTCATCACCTTCCAGGGCGATTCGGATGCCCATATCGTGCGGGGCCTGGTCGCCATCATGCTGGCGCTGTTTTCCGGGCGGCCGGCGAGCGAGATCCAGAAGACCGACGCGGAAGCGACACTCAAGGGGCTCGGCCTCGACGAGCATCTGTCGCCGCAACGCGCCAACGGCCTGCGCTCGATGGTCAAGCGCATCAAGCACGACGCCGAAACGGCGCTGAAGCAGACCGCCTGATCCGACAAATCGTATTTTTGGGACGATTGGCCGGCGTGGCAACGGGCTGAGCTGCCGGCACGGCCAAAGCAAAACGGCGCCCGAAGGCGCCGTCCGGCATCGAAACGGGAAAGACCCTGTTCAGCGGCCCTTGCGTTTGCGGCCGAGGCCCATCTTCTTGGCAAGCTGCGAGCGGGCAGCGGCATAGTTGGGAGCGACCATCGGGTAGCTTGCGTCGAGACCCCACTTCTCACGATATTCATCGGGCGTGAGGTTGTAGTGGGTCATCAGGTGGCGCTTCAGCGATTTGAACTTCTTGCCGTCCTCAAGACAGACGATGTAGTCGTCATGGACGGAGCGCTTCGGGTTGACCGCGGGTTTCTGCTTGTCGGCGGGCGGCGCCTCGGCGGTGCCACCCACGCGCCCCAGGGCGGCATGGACATCGGCGATCAGGTTCGGCAGTTCGCCGACGGGTACGGGATTGTTGCTGACATAAGCGGCGACCACATCGGCGGTCAGCTCGATCAGCGCGTCGCTGTTTCGGGAAGGTGTTTCGGCGATATCCATTGTGTTCAGGCCCCAACGAGAGTTGTTTCTAACTGCGCCCTTTTTTGATCGGGCATCGCGCGAATTTCATTCAGGAAAGCGTCTCTGCGATTCGCGTCGGATTATCTTAATGATCCTACTAGTCAAGTAAGTCAATTCGCATATCGCGCTATATTCAACGATATATATCAAATATTCCCTGTTCAGCTTCAAACTTTCGTGCATCGCGTAACTTAGCGAGATTTTTTGGTCAGACCAGCACCAGGTGACGCCACGTCAATCCGCCGTTACATCAGCAAAAGCAGCTAAAATCGGCTCGATGCTTCGGCTATGCTTGACCCGCGACAGGTCGCAAGGTTTCCCGATCCTAATGAAATCACGGGTTGCAAGACATTACTGGTGCGCGTGCGACCAGGCTGGAGCGGCGGAACCGCGATCAATAGGGCGCGATGTATTTGCCATAAACCCAGCCGGTGACGAAATGACCGTTCCGCGACGGGTCGTGCCAGATTTCGCACCAACGGTAACGGATCGTCTGCTGCTGCCTCCAGCGCGGCTGGCCCGCAATGTCGAGCAGGTTTATCCCGCCGGTGCAGCGCCCGGTCATCTGCAGCACGGTGCCGTTCGGGTAGGCGGCCTGCTTCTGCGAGATGCCCGAAGGATATTTACGCGCATTGAGCGGTCGCCGAAGGGCACGCCCGACACTTGCCAAGCGGCGAAGGCGGTTGCATGAGACTGGCCGGCGAAGGCCAGAACGGTTGAAGCGACGGCAAGAGCCGCGGCGGTGCGAGCATAGAATATCATCAACTTTCCTCTCCCCAGCCCAATATCAGAGCGACCATCAGGCTATGATCGGGCCCTTGAACCGGCGCTGATCGGCGTGTTCATTTGCCATTCAAGCAACTTCCACAGCGAGACGTAATGACCAGATCCCCCGCCTTTCCAACCGCCAGCCCGCCGCAGACCGAGAAGCGACCCGTCTTCGACACCCATCACGGCTTCACCCGCACCGACGACTATGCCTGGCTGCGGGCCGACAATTGGCAGGCGATGTTCAGGAACCCTTCCCTGCTCGACGGCCGGATCCGCGCCCATCTCGAAGCGGAGAATGCCTACCAGGCGGAGCTGATGGCCGATACGGCTGCGCTTCGGAAGCAGCTCTTTGCCGAGATGAAGGGGCGCATCAAGGAGGACGACTCCACCGTGCCGATGAAGGACGGCCCCTATGCCTATGGTTCGTCCTACCGGCTGGGGGGCGAGCAGCCACGCTACTTCCGCACGCCACGTGATGGCGGTGACGAGACGATCCTGCTTGACGGTGACGCGGAAGCGGAAGGCAAGCCCTATTTCCGGCTCGGCGGCGTCGACCATTCGGCCGACCACGGAAAGCTTCTGTGGGCATTCGACGACAAGGGATCCGAATTCTTCACGCTGCGCGTGCGCGACCTCGGCAACGGCCGGGAACTGGCCGACCAGATCCCCGACACCGGTGGCGGCGGCGTCTGGAATGCCGGCGATGACGGGTTCTTCTACACACGCCTCGACGACAATCACCGCCCCTCCAAGGTGCTGTTCCACGCGCTTGGCGCCGACGCCGAAAACGATCGGCTGATCTATGAGGAAACCGATCCGGGCTTCTTCATGGATGTCGGCGGCACGCGCTCCAACGAATGGATCATGATCGGGATCAACGATCACGAGACCTCGGAATACCGGCTGATGCGCGCCGACGACCCGCTTGCGGAGCCGAAGCTGGTCGCCGCGCGCGAAACCGGCCTGCAATACGATCTCGAGGAAGGCGGCGACATCTTCTTCATCCTCACCAATGCCGACGGCGCCAAGGATTTCAAGATCATGACGGCGCCGGCCAATGATCCGACGCGCGCCAACTGGCAGGACCTGGTGCCGCATGAGGCTGGCCGGCTGATCCTGTCGGTGATCGGCTTCAAGGATTATATGGTCCGCCTGGAGCGCAAGGAGGGCCTGCCGCGCATCGTCGTGCGCGACCGCGCAAGCGGCGAGGAGCACCTCATCTTCTTCGACGAGGAAGCGTTCTCGCTCGGCCTGTCGGGATCCTACGAATACGACACCGAAACCATGCGCTTCACCTATTCGTCGATGACGACGCCGGCGCAGGTCTTCGACTACAACATGCGCACCCGCGAGCGCGTGCTGCTGAAGACCCAGGAGGTCCCCTCGGGCCATGATCCGGATCATTATGTGACGCGCCGGCTGATGGCGCCCGCGGCCGACGGCGAACTGGTGCCGATCTCGCTCATCCATCACCGCGACACGCCGCTCGACGGCTCGGCACCTTGCCTGCTCTACGGCTACGGTTCCTACGGCATCGCCGTGCCGGCCTCCTTCAACACCAATTGCCTGTCGCTGGTCGACCGCGGCTTCGTCTATGCCATCGCCCATGTCCGCGGCGGCAAGGACAAGGGCTACGGCTGGTACGACGACGGCAAGCGGGCCCAGAAGATGAACACATTCACCGACTTCATCGCCTGCGCGCGCCATCTGGTGGCCGAGCGCTACACCGCGCATGACCGCATCGTCGCGCAGGGCGGCTCGGCCGGAGGCATGCTGATGGGGGCGATCGCCAACATGGCGCCGGAGTGCTTCGGCGGCATCGTCGCCGAAGTGCCGTTCGTCGACGTGCTCACCACCATGCTCGACGCCACCTTGCCGCTGACGCCGCCGGAATGGCCCGAATGGGGCAATCCGATCGCCTCGGCCGAAGATTACCGGACGATCGCGACTTATTCGCCCTACGACAATGTGGCTGCGCTCGACTATCCGCCGATCCTGGCGCAGGCCGGTCTCGCCGATCCGCGCGTGACTTACTGGGAGCCGGCCAAATGGGTGGCGCGGCTGCGCGAGCGCAAGCGCGGCGACAATCCGGTGCTGTTCAAGATCAACATGGAGTCCGGCCACGCCGGCGCTTCCGGGCGGTTCTCGAGGCTGGAAGAGATCGCCTACACCTACGCCTTCGCGCTGAAGGTGGCGGGCAAGGCCGATTCTGTTTCGGCGGCGGCGAGCGCGTGAGAAGGCCATTGCGTCGAGAGCCACGGCGTGGCTTTGATTGGCAAAAGTCGCGGAGGACCTTGGAATGATCGACCTGGCCACATTGGCGACCTATGTCGCGGTCGTGTTCGGCTTTGTGTTCATCCCCGGCCCCGCCACGCTGCTGACCGTCGCGCGGGCGACGAGTTCCGGAACGAAAGTCGGCATCGCCACCGGCGCCGGGATCGCGGCCGGCGATATATTCCATACCGTCATGGCGATGGTCGGCATCTCGGCGATCATCGCCACATCGGCGATGCTGTTCAGCATCGTCAAATATATCGGCGCGGCCTATCTCGTTTATCTCGGCATCCGCGCGATCATCGAGAAGACATCGACCGATCCAACCGCCGGTGCGCTTGCGATCCGGGCAGGCAAGGCTTTCCGCCAGGCGGTGCTCACCGAGATGCTCAACCCCAAGACCGCGCTGTTCTTCCTCGCCTTCCTGCCGCAATTCGTGCGGCCCGAAAATGGATCGGTCATGCTTCAACTGGCGGCATTGGGAATCATCTTCGTCCTGCTCGGCTTGGTCAGCACGGTCGTCTTCGCGGTGAGCGCGGGTGGGCTGGGCGCCTTCCTGCGCCGGAATCCCGCAGTGCTGAAATGGCAAGGCAAGGTCGTCGGCGCGATCTACTGCGCGCTTGGTGTGCGCCTTGCGCTGCAACAGCGCTGACCCCGTTCGAGAGCCGCTCCGCAGCCCGTCCACGGCGCGATTGCCCGGCCGATTGACCCTGCTCTCGGCAAACAACGAAGCTCATCAATTTTTGATTTGCGCATGATGCCTTGGGACGCTTCAGTTCGAGTGTGAAGCGCGTCGATTTTCTGCTCGCAATCGGCTCTGTCGCGCGCTACCCAGTGCACGGTTTTCTAGAAGCCGCGCCTGCCATCATCTCGCAAGGGTCCGCCATGCTGCTCGTCGACGTCTATCTCGACAAATCGCCCATCCAGGGCATCGGCGTCTTCGCCAAGAACCACATCCCACGGGGCACGCTGATCTGGAAACTCGACCCGAGGTTCGACCGGGTGATCGAGGTCGACACCTATGAGAGCGAGACCGGACCGGTGAAATCCTATCTCGACCGCTATTCCTATCCCGACCGCCGCGACCCGGCCTACATCGTCTTCGAGGCCGACGACGCGCGCTTTATGAACCACGACGACGATCCGAATTGCGATGTCTCCTCGCCGGAGGAGACGTATGCCTTGCGCGACATCGCGCCCGGCGAGGAAATGACCTGCAACTACAATCACTTCTTCGAAAACGGCTTCGATTTCCTCGGCGACCGCCACCCGTAAGGCGCGGCCGGAATCGGTTCAGGTCGCCGGTTTCTTGCGCGCCGGGTAGCCGTTGGCGTGCGCCGGCACGGCCTTGAGATAGGCGGCGATCGCGGCGCGATCGTCGGCGGTCAGTTCGGCCATGTTCCGCTGCACGTCGACCATGGCGCCGCCGACCGAGTCAAAATCCGGCGTGAAGCCGGTTTCGAGAAAGTTGGCGATGTCGGCCTCGGACCAGTCCTTGATGGCGCTGCCGCCCGGGGTGATGTTGGGCACGATGCCCTTGCCTTCGGCGGCGACGGCGCCCGCTAGCCACTCGGCCTTCTTCACGCCGCCGGCAAAATCGCGCGGCGTGTGGCATTCGCCGCAATGGCCCGGCCCCTCGACCAGGTAGCGGCCGGCAGCGACCTTGTCCGACGCGCCGTCGGCAAGAGCGATCACCGGCGCGGAGCTGAGGTAGAGCAGCTTCCACAGGCCGATGCCGCGGCGGATGTTGAAGGGAAAGCCGAGCTTGTGATCAGGCGCCTTGCCGGCGACCGCCGGCAGCGTCTTCATGAAGGCGTAAAGGTCGGCGACGTCGGACGGCTTCATGCGCGCGTAGGAGGCATAGGGAAAGGCGGGATAGAAATGCTCGCCGGAAGGCGAGACGCCCTTCAGCATGGCGTTGGCGAAGTCCTCCTCGCTCCAGGCGCCTAGGCCGTCCTTAGCGTCCTGCGAGATGTTTGGCGGCACGAAGGTGCCGAACGGCGTCTTCAGCTCGAGGCCGCCCGTGAGTTCAAGGCGAGCCTCGCCCTTCGCGCCGGGCTTGGCATGGCAGGAGGTGCAGCCGCCGGCATAGAAGATGCGCTTGCCCCTGGCGGCATCGCCGGGGCCGAGTTGCGCGACAGTCGCGGCATCAAGCCTGACCGGCGCCGACAGAAACCAGCCGGCGACCGCACCGGCGGCGCCCAGCGCGACGACGGCGCCGGAGAGCTTCTTCAGCCAGGCCATGGCCGGCGATCAGCCCTTCTTGATCCTGTAGCTCTGGTGGCAGGCGCCGCAATCACCGCCAAGCGTGTTGAGCTGCGCCTTCAGGCCATCGACGTCATCCGGCGGCGAGGCAACCGCAGCCTTGGTGTTCGCCAGGAACTTGTCCGCGGCGGCCTTGAAGCCGGGCATGTCTTCCCAGATCTTCGGCGCGGCCGTGGTGTCGCCCTTGTCGCTGCCGGCGGGGAACAGCTTCTCGGCATCGAACTTCTCGGCATTGGCCTGCAGCGCCTGCAGCGTCGTCAGCACGGCGGCGGCGTCGAAGTCTTCCTCGCCCTTGACGACCTTCGACAACTGGCCGGCGAGCTTGCCGCGCTCCTTCATCAGGGCCTGCCGGTCGAGGATTGGATCGGCAAGCGATGCCGAAGCGGCGAGAGCGAGCATAGAGATGGCGAGGACAAGCTTTCTCATTCGATGACTCCATGGTGAAGAGAGGTCGCGACTAGACGTTAACGGGCATCGCGGGAGAAATATTCCTTCAACGTCGCAACGATTTTTCCTGTCAGGATGAACCTGTTGCATCGGCATAAAAGAAAAGCCCCGGCATGCCGGGGCTTTTCTTCGGATGGCTCAGCCTTTCGCCTTTTCGTAAAGCTCGAGGACATAGTCCCAGTTGATGAGACTGTCGACGAAGGCCTCGAGATATTTCGGCCGGGCGTTGCGATAGTCGATGTAGTAGGAGTGCTCCCAGACGTCGACGCCGAGGATCGGCGAGGCGCCATGGACCAGCGGATTCTCGCCGTTCGGGGTCTTCGAGATCGCGACCTTGCCGTCCTTGACCGAAAGCCAGGCCCAGCCGGAGCCGAACTGGGTGGTGCCGGCGGCGATGAAGTCCGCCTTGAACTTGTCGTAGCCGCCGAGGTCGCTGTCGACCGCCTTCTGCAGCGCGCCCGGCAGCTTGGAGCCGCCGCCGCCCTTCTTCATCCACTTCCAGAAGTGGATGTGGTTGTAGTGCTGGGCGGCGTTGTTGAAGAGCCCGGCGTTCTTGCCGAAGGACTGCTTGACGACCTCCTCGACCGAAAGGTCACCCAGGCCGGCTTCCGCGGCGAGCTTGTTGCCGTTGTCGACATAGGCCTTGTGGTGCTTGTCGTGGTGATACTCCAGCGTCTCCTTGGACATATAAGGCTGAAGGGCCTCGTAGTCGTAGGGCAAAGCAGGCAGCTCGAAAGCCATGGATGGTACTCCCTCATGGAAAATCCGGTGTCACTACCGGACTAAGATAGGTCTGGAATGATTTGGGACAACTCCGGAATGAAGCGCCGGTTCCCTTTCTAGAGAGGTTCCTGAAAAGTGTCACACGGTTTTGCGGCAGGCGGCTGCGTCAAAAACGAAAAGCCTGTCCGCGGATCAGGCGGCGGATGTGGAATGCGCCCAGTCCCAATAGAGCTCGCGCGCCTTCTTGGCGACGGGGCCAGGCTGGAGGTTGCGCTCCTCGATGCGGGTGATCGGCACGATTTTGGAATGGTTGCCGGTGGAGAAGATCTCATCCGCTTCAAGGAAATCGCGCACCGACAGCGTCTTTTCGGTGGTCTTGAAGCCGTAGTCGCCGAGCAGGCCTATGGTGCGTGAACGGGTGATGCCGGACAGGAAAGTGCCGTTCGCCGCCGGCGTCAGCACATGGCCGTCCTTGACCAGGAAGATGTTCGAGGTTCCGGTCTCGGCGACATTGCCCAGCATGTCGAGCACCAGCGCATTGTCGAAGCCGCGCATCTTGGCTTCGAGGATGGCGCGGCCGTTGTTGGGATAGAGGCAGCCGGCCTTGGCATTGGTCGGCATGGTCTCGATGGTCGGCCGCCTGAACGGTGAGACGCTGATCGAAAAACCCGCCGGCGAGATCATCGGCGATTCGTAAAGGCAGAGGCAGAAGCGGGTCGAGGCCGGATCGGCCGGCACGCCCATATAGCCGCCATGCTCGGCCCAGTACATCGGCCTGATATAGACGGCCGTCTTGCCGTCGAACTTCTTCAGCCCGTCCCAGGTCAGCCCGACGATCTTCTCGGTGGTCATGGAGGGTTTCAGCCCGAGCGCGATGGCCGAGGCGTTCACCCGCGCGGCATGACGATCGAGGTCGGGCGCCACGCCCTCGAACCAGCGGGCGCCGTCGAAGACGCTGGTGCCCAGCCACATGGCGTGGCTGCGGGGTCCGAGGATGGCGACGTTGCCCTCGTACCAGTCGCCGTCGACGAAGGTCCATGTCGCGGATTGCGCCGCTGCCGCCAGTGTCATTGCTTGGGTCCGTCCAGGTGTTTTGCGAAGCGGGCATAGGAAAATGCTTTGGCGGCCGCCGTCAACCGGTATCGCGGAGATTTGTTGAGGCCAGCCGCCCCCCGCCGATCCATGTCGGCCCCGGCCTGGTCGCGATCCGCAGCCATCGACTGGTGCTGGCTGCAATCAACGCTTGCGCTCCGCTTCCCCTCGCCTCACTACTGTCGCCATGCATCACGCGGCTTATGTTTTCGACGCCTATGGCACGTTGTTCGACGTGCATGCCGCCGTGCGCCGCCATGCCGGCGAGATCGGCCCGGACGGCCAGCTGCTCTCCGAGATCTGGCGCGCCAAGCAGCTCGAATACTCCTGGGTCAGGACGCTGATGGGCGCCTATGTCGATTTCTGGCAGTTGACCGAGCAGGCGCTCGATTTCGCCTTGCGCAAGGTACCCTCCGCCGACAGGGGCCTGCGAGCCAAGCTGCTGGAGGCCTACTGGCGGCTCGACTGCTATCCGGAGGTGCCGGCCGTGCTCAAGGCGCTCAAGGCATCGGGAGCGAGGCTTGCGATCCTCTCCAACGGTTCGCCCGAAATGCTGGAGGCGGCGGTCAAGTCTGCCGCACTCGACCAGGTGCTGGACGATGTCTTTTCCGTCGATGCGGTGCGGCGTTTCAAGACCGATCCCTCCGTCTACGACATGGTGGCCACAAGCTGGCGCCTCTATCCGGGGGCGGTATCGTTCCAGTCCTCCAATCGCTGGGACGTCGCGGGCGCCGCCAAATTCGGTTTCCGCACGGTGTGGATCAACCGCGCCAACCAGCCCGACGAATACCGGGACTTCCCGCCAGGCCTGATCCTGCCTTCGCTCGAGGGCCTTCTAGCAGGCGCCTGACCGCGCTGTTGCTGCAGTGCAACAGGGGCAAATCGGTCACAGCTTCGCCTTTGTTTGTCCACCCTCAGGCCAGATTTGGAACCGCCTATCACCGCCGACTGTTATTGGAGCTGCCGGCAGCCGCCTGCGGATTCATGCTTTCTTGCAAATTAAGACCTAGAAAAGGCAACCATGTCAGACGCTTCCTTCCGCATCAGCCGTCGTGGCTTCCTCAACTTCACAGCCCTTGGCGCTGCGTCGGCCGCGGTTTCCGCCTGCACGACCACCGGTCCGGCTCCCGAGCCAGTGCAACCGCCACCGCCCGCCTATGTCGAGCCGCCGCTCGGTGACTACGAGACGATGTATGGGGCGATGTCCGACAACGGCTTCGACCTGCCGGCCATCCCGGTCAACAAGATCGATCATCAATTCCTGCGCCAGATCGTTCCCGACCCGACCGGCCAGCGGCCGGGCACCATCGTCGTCGATACCACCAACCACTTCCTCTACCTCGTGCGCGAGGGCGGCCAGGCGATCCGCTACGGCGTCGGCCTCGGCCGCGCCGGATTCGAGTGGTCGGGCGATGCCAAGGTGCAGTGGAAGCAGAAATGGCCGAAATGGACGCCCCCGGACGAGATGGTCGCCCGCCAGCCGGAACTGACGCAATACAGCGCCAAGAACGGCGGCATGCCCGGCGGCTTGAAGAACCCGCTCGGCGCCCGCGCGCTCTACCTCTTCCAGGGCGATCAAGACACGCTCTACCGGCTGCACGGCTCGCCGGAATGGTGGTCGATCGGCAAGTCCGTGTCGTCGGGCTGCGTGCGGCTGATCAACCAGGACATCGTCGACCTCTACGACCGCGTGCCAAGCAAGACCCCGGTCATCGTGACGGCCGATATCGGCGCGCCGATGACCGACATGCCGGATCGCAGGGCCATCCCGATCGATGCCGGCGTGCCGACCGGCTCGATCCTGCTCGGCCCGGTGAAGCGGCTCACGAACGAGATCTTCTGAGCTTCGGGTTCGTCACCGGTGCTCGGCCAGTATCCTCGCCAGCACCGTGACGCCCCGCCGCAGCGCTTCCGCGTCAAGCCCGGCATAACCCATGATGAAGCCAGCCGCTTCCGGCCGAGGCCCGGTCGGGTCGTAGAGCGGCGATACCGGGTAGAGACCGATCCCGGCAGCTCGCGCGGCCGCGATGATCGCCGGTTCGCGCCCGGCGGCGAAGCCATGCATCCAAGCCACGACATGCAGTCCCGTATCGGCTCCCGCAATGGTGACCCTCGAGCCCAGATGGTCGGTCAAGGCCTGTAGCAGCACCTGCCTGCGTTCGGCATTCTTTCTGCGGATGCTGCGAACGTGCCGCTCGTAGGCGCCGCTCGCCAGCAACTCGCCCAGCACGTCCTGCTCCAACATCGGCGCATGCCGGTCGGTCAGGCGCTTCGCCTCGCTGAACGCCCGGCACAGGCCGGTTGGGACGACAAGATAGCCAAGCCTCAAGGTGGGCGAGAGCGTCTTGGAGAACGTCCCGACATAGATGACTGACTCCGCGTCGAGGGTCTGCAGGGGCGGGATGGGGACGATGTCGTGGCGGTACTCGCCGTCATAGTCATCTTCGACGATGTAGGCGCCTGTCGCCGTGGCCCATGCAAGGAGGGAACGCCGCCGCGTCGCCGAAAGCACGCTGCCGAGCGGGAACTGGTGCGACGGCGTCACGCAGGCCAGGCGGGCTGGCGGGAGCGCATCCGTCCTCAGCCCGTCCGCGTCGACGGCAACGGGCACAGCGACGCCGCCTGCCGCGGCGAAGACATTGCGAGCCAGCGGATATCCCGGGTTTTCGATCACGAAGGGGTCGCCGGGGTCGAGCAGAAGCCGGGCGCAGAGGTCGAGCCCCTGCTGGGAGCCGTTGACGATGACGATCTGGTCCGGCGCGCAGCTGATGCCGCGAGCGCGCCAGAGATAGCCCTGAAGCGCACCGCGGAGAGCGGAAGACCCTTGCGGATCGCCGTAGCGCAGCCGCGGTCCGCGTCGCAGGATGGCATTGTTGGACGCTCGTCGCCAGGCCAGCACCGGGAAGTCCGCCCCGGACAGATCGCCATAGCGGAAATCCGCGACCTTGCCCGGCTGCTGTTCCGGTGGCGGAGGCAGAACCAGCAGCCGGCGCGCGAATGCCGAGAGGTTCCGAGGCGAGGCGGTCGAGACGGTCGCCTCCCCTGTCGCCCTCTCCAGCCCTGCAGCAACGACGGCGCGCGCCCCATGACGGGTGATCAGATAGCCTTCAGCGTGAAGCTGGTTGTAGGCCGCCGTCACCGTGGTTCGCGAGGCGCCCCATTCGGCGGCGAAACCCCGGGTCGACGGCAGGCGGTCGCCGGGCCGGTAGGCGCCGCTGTGTATCTGTTCCTTTATCGCCGCGATGATCCGGCGTGCGACACCATCCTGCTCCAACTGGACCACCGAAAACCTGCAAAACTGGATATTCCAAGCAAGCCAGACATCAGGCATCTTCAGTCGCGACGCAAGGAGTTTCGCCATGTACATACCGCCCGCCTTCCGGGATGACGACAAGGAGAGCCTGAGAGCAACGATCCGCGCGGCGCGGCTGGCGACCCTGGTCACCGCCACGGCGGAAGGCCTGCTGGCGACGCCATTGCCGCTTTTGCTCGACGAGAGCGAGGGCGAGCACGGGACGATCTACGGCCATGTGGCGAAGGCAAATCCGCAGTGGCGCGCACCCGTGCTGGGCGATTGCATGGCCATCTTCATGGGGCCGGACGCCTACGTGACGCCGGCGTGGTATCAAACCAAGCAGGAAACCGGCAAGGTCGTGCCGACCTGGAACTATGTCGCCATCCACGCCTATGGGCCGGTCCAATTCTTCGAAGACGCCGACAGGCTGCTCGAGGTGGTGACGCGTCTCACCAATCTGCATGAAGGCGGGCGCGCCTCACCCTGGTCCGTGTCGGATGCGCCGCCAGATTTCATTCAATCGCAACTCAAGGGGATTGTCGGCCTACGCATGCCGGTCGCGAGGCTGGAAGGCAAGCGCAAGATGAGCCAGAACCGCAACGCGACCGATCGCGCCGGTGTCGCGTCCGGCCTTGCGGCGAGCGACCGGCCCTCGGACCGCGAGGTCGCGCCTCTCATCCTGGTGTGAAGTCCCGGCCCCGTACACTTTCCTGCTAGGCCGTGAAACCCATAAATCAGCCGGGCGGACGACTTGCCGGCGTCCGCTATGCACCGAAAGCGACCAACGTTTGCAGCGCAGCTAAAAGAAGCAATGGGCCACAAGCAGAAGTTAACTCAACTTGCTCGTAAGGGGCGCACATACTGCTCCGGCAGCCCCGCCTTCCGCAGGGCATCAATCAAGTGTTGCTGAGCTTCAGGGCGTGCGTAGTGCAGTACCTGGATCACATTCCGAAGCGACAAATCCGGTTTCACCAGCTTCACCTTGGCGATCACCTCACTTGCACCAGTTAAGTCGCCTAATTGCGCGCGCGCGGCGGCTAGGTACAAGGAGCCACTGGAGCGTGGTACAGGGACACTCTCGAGCGCTTCGACTGCGTCAGCATATCGAGCGAGGTCAAAGAGCGTCAGGCCGCGAACCGCTGCAAACCAATCGGGCACGAAGGGACCCAAGCCTATGGCGGCATCGATTGTGGCCAACGCATCGGCCGGCCTGCCACTGGCGCGCTGCCAGTTCGCGTAGTCGCCCTTAATCTGTATATCGGCCGGATTGAGTGTCAGCGCCCTGTCAAAATGGAAGCGTGAACGGTCATGGTCGCCTGTCCAAAGGTAGTAGAGCGCCCTTGCCCAATGAGACGTGGCGTCGTTGGCATCTAGTTCCAGCGCTTGTTTCGAAGCGCTCTCAGCCTTGGCCATCTGATCGTCATCGAGCAGAATGACATTGCTCATGGTAAGAGCTATCGCCAGCCAGGCATGAGCAAGTGCAAAATGCGGATCGACGGCAATTGCGCGCTCAAGTAGGGGTACGGCTTCGGCATCACGCTGATGGTCACATAGGTCGCGGCCTTGTAACAGACAGTCATAAGCCGACCAGCTAGTAGTTGGTTTTGCACGGGCTTTTGCTGCTTCTGCAGCGTACATACGGCCCTCCAGACTTGTTACGATTGCGGCCACAACAAGGTCCTGGATAGCGAAGATATCCTGCGCATCGCGATCGTACCGGTCGGCCCAGACGTGATTGCCGGTTCTGGCGTCGACCAATTGGGCTGTGATGCGTATTCGGTCGCCCAATCTGCGTAGACTACCCTCAACTACATAGGCAACGCCCAGTTCCCGCGCTACTTCGATATGACTTTTTCCTCTGTTGGCAAAGTGAAACGACGCGTGGCGAGATACTACGGATAGGCCGCGAAAGCGGGCGAGTTCGGTAATGATATCCTCGGTGATCCCATCGGAAATGTACTGTTGCCCGGGATCACCACTCATGTCGGTAAATGGCAGTACTGCTATGGACGGTTTGATTCGTTCTACCGCTGTCGGTCGCACCGATGTTCCTGAGGGAGCTCCCAGACGATAGACCCGGACCGGCTGGGCGATATTCTTGAGTTGCTGCTCACCCATGTCTTCAAACGAGAGATCAAGGCGACTTCCTACGTTGTCATGAACCATGCCGGTGACTGCAATGCCGCCCGCCGGGGCAAGTCCCTCGATCCGCGCAGCGACGTTCACGCCTTCACCGAAAACATCGCCATCCTCAGCAATCACATCCCCCAAGTTGACGCCAATGCGGAGTTGGATGGCGCGGTCCTCTGGCAGCTCTGCGTTCCGAGCTGCCATATCCTTCTGTAATGCAACTGCGCAGGCCACGGCCTTCACGACGCTGGGGAATTCCGCGAGAAAGCCATCCCCCATAGACTTAAACAGCCGACCTTGGTGCTCGGCGATCCTAGTTTCGATCACTTCGGCGCGGAGGTTCCGCACGACCGTCAGAGTGCCGTCCTCGTCCACGCCCATCAGCCGACTGTAACCGACTACATCGGCTGCAAGGATGGCAGCCAGACGGCGCTGAACAGAGTTCTCCACCACTCGATAGTGCCCCAGTTGGTCACCTGGGCTCCCTTGCAGAGTCTGGTTGATGACACGATAGCACTGCCGCGCCTGGCCGTAACCAGTGGTCCCAGAGCGAAGTCAGGCAGCTACGCGTCTGCTAGGGGTCATTCGCGACCGGGTCGAGCCAGTGGCAAGTTCGGCCAAGTCCGCTATGCCGCCGAAAGCGTAAGTAAATCAAAGTATTATCGGCAAGGCTATAAGTCTTGGCGGGTTGATGGCGCTCTCCAAAACCGGAGCTTCGAGTCATGCGCTACGAACTCAGCGATTGCGAATGGACCGCCATCAGACCGTTGCTGCCGAATAAGCCGCGCGGCGTTCGGCGCGTAAACGTTCCTTCAGAGCCCCACAGACGCCTTGAAAGCTGCAAGCTCTTGGTCGGCGATCGAGACCACATGCTGCGGCTCCGGGTAGGCTCCGGTCTGCACATCCGAGATGAACTCGCGGTAGGCGGCAATGCGCTCGCGCTGCAGCCGCTCGTATTCGGCGGCGAAGTTGCGATATGTCTTTGCATGGCGGGGCTTGTGACCGGTCGTGTGGCCGAGCACGTCCTCGCTGAAAAGATACTGCGCATCGGCGTGCGGCCCGGCACCCATGCCAAGCATGATCATCGATGTGTTCCTGGTGATCAGCTCGCCGATCCGGTCGGGCACCACCTCCAGCTCCGCGCCAAAGCAGCCGATTGCTTCCAGGCGCTTCACATGGTCCCACACGACCCGCGCGCCCTCGGCGGTCCTGCCGACGGCCTTGAAGCCACCGGTCCAGGTGCATTGCGAGGGGATCAGGCCGACATGGGCGATGATCGGCACCGCATTGTCGCAGAGCGCTTTCTGGATATCGAGCGAGGCGGCGCAGTAGAAGCAGTCGCCGCCAATGCGCATGAAGTGATAGGCGGCCTTGAGATAATCTTCGGCCGTGATCAGGTCGCCGAAGGGGCCATAGGGCAGCCCGACCTGCACGAAGCAGCGACCGGCCGCGTCGCGCATTTCAGGCGAGAAGAAGCGGCCCTCGATCGACAGCATGTCGACGCCAGCCGCGTCCGCCGCCGCGGCCTCTTCGAGCGAGGTGACGTAGAGCATGGAGATCTTCTGCCCGCGACCCTTCATGGCGCGGATGTCGGCGACCGTCGGCCGGTTGGTTTTGGTGACCATTTTTCTTCCCTCAGACGGTGAAAGCGTCGCGGAAGGCGTGGAGCGCCGCCTCGGGATCGCCGGAGGCAAACGCCTCCATGCCGACCGGTCCGCGGTAGCCCATGTCCTTCAGCGCGCGGGCGATGCCGCGATAGTTGATCTCTCCGGTGCCGGGCTCCATCCGACCCGGCACGTCGGCCACCTGGACCTCGCCGATCCATGGCAGGCAGGCGCGGCAGAGCTCGATCAGATTCCCCTCGCCGATCTGCGCGTGGTAGAGATCGAGGTTGAGGCGCAGGCCGGGCCGGTTCACGCTCTTGACCAGCGCCAGCGTGTCCTCGGCGCGCGCGAACGGCACGCCGGGATGATCGACCGGCAGGTTGAGATTCTCCAGCGTGAAGGTCACGCCCTCCGCCTCGGCGAGGTCGGCGATGCGGTTCAGCGTGTCGCGCGCCTTGAGCCACATCGCGCCGCTGACTGTCTCGCAAGGCGTGACCGGCAGGCCGCCCTCGCCCAGCCCCGTGCCATGCAGGTTGAGCCGCGCGACGCCGAGGCGCTTGCCGACCGCTGCCGTCTCCTTGGCCGTCTTCAAGAGTTCGGCTGCCCCCTCGTCGTCGGCAAGCCGGCCGCGCAGATAGCCGTTCATGATCGAGAATGTCGCGCCGGAACTTTCCAGCATCGAGAGGTCATGGTCGGGCCAGTTCCAGAGCCCGACCTGGAAACCCAATTCAGTGAGGCGCCGTATGCGGAACTCCATCGGCCGGTCGCGCCAGAGCATCTCGGCGCAGGCCGCAAGGGTGAAGGTGTCGGACATGTCAGACCTCTATGTGCACGCGGCCGTTCTCGACCTTGGTCTTATAGGTTTTGAGGTTCACGCAAACCGGCGCGCGCAGCGCTTCGCCGGTGCGATAGTCGAACACCCCATTATGCTTCGGGCATTCGATCTTGTATTCCATGACCAGGCCGTCGCTCAGATGCACTTTTTCGTGCGTGCACAGGCCATCGGTGCAGAAGTAGTCGTCGTCGGGACCGCGGTAGATGGCGAATGTCCGGCCGCCATGGTCGAAGCGGATCAGATCCTCTTCGTCGATATCGTCCGTGCCACACGCCTCAATCCACATTGCCATTTAGCTGCCTGCCGTCTGTCTTCGGTTTCGTCAGAGAGGCGGCCGACGGACCACGCGATCCGCCGGCCGCAAGCGAAGATGCCCGTGGAGGATATGGGCGTCTTCGACGGTCTATGCCTGCTCGCCATGTGCCGTTGCGAAGCCCTCGATCTCGGCTTCCAGTTCCGCCATCTGCTCGCCGCCGGCCATCAGGTCGGTGACGGCTTCGCGGCTTTTCTCGCCCTTGCGGAAATCGGCAGCCTTGGCGCCACGGATGAGGACGGCGAAGTGATCGCCGACCGTCAGCGCGTGGACGACATTGTGGGTGATGAAGATGACGGCGATACCCTTGCGGCGCGCCTGCAGCACGATGCGCAGCACGTGCGCGGCTTCCTTGACGCCAAGGGCTGCGGTCGGCTCGTCGAGGATCAGCACGCTGGCGCCGAAATGGACGGCCCGCGCGATCGCAAGCGCCTGGCGCTCGCCGCCCGACAGGCCACCGACGAGGCGGTCGCCATCGTCGATGCGGGTGATGCCGAGCTGGCGCATCTCGGTGACGGCGATCTCGTTGGCCCGCTTGCGGTCGTAAACAGTAAGCGGTCCCCAACGCCGTGTCGGTTCCGCTCCGACAAAGAAGGAGCGGCCGATGCTCATCAGCGGAAACGTGCCGCCGAACTGGTGGACGGTCGCGATGCCATGGTCGCTGGCATCTCGCGGGCTGTCGAACGCCACCGGTTTGCCATCCATCTCCATCGTGCCCGAGGTGGGCTTGTGGACGCCGGAGAGGATCTTGATCAGCGTCGACTTGCCGGCGCCATTGTCGCCGAGCAGGCACAGCACCTCGCCCTTGTGAACATCGAGCGAGATGTCGTGCAGGACGTCGATCGGGCCGAACGACTTGTTGATCTCGGTCAGCCTGAGCAGGGGTGTCGTCATCAGCGTGTCCTCGCCTTGTTGCGAGGCGCGTAGGTCAGCGCCATGGTGCGGAAGGTGTTGTTCATGAGCACGGCAGCGAGCAGCAGGACGCCGATGATCAGGCTTGCCCAGTTGGCGTCGAAGCCGGTGTAGAAGATGCCCTGGTTGACGATGGCGAAGGTGAGCGTGCCAAGCACGATGCCGACGACCGAACCATAGCCGCCGGTGAGCAGCACGCCGCCGATGACCACCGCGATGATCGAGTTGAAGATGAAGGACTGCCCGGCCGCCACCTGCGCGCTGTTGTAGAGGATCGCCTGCGACATGCCGACGAACGCGGCGCACAGGCCGCTGCTCATGAACAGTGCGATGGTCAGCCGGTCGGTCGGGATGCCGGCGTTGCGGGCGCTGACGGCGTCGCCGCCCATGGCCAGGATCCAGTTGCCGAAGCGCGAGAAATTCAGGATGAAGCCAACGATAAGGATGACGGCCAGCCACCAGAACAGCGTCACCTGGAATTTGCCGCCGAGATAGTCGCCAAGCAGCAGCTTGGCGGTAGGCCCGCTCTTCAGCGCGACACTGGTGCTGCCCGACAGGATCACCGACAGGCCGAGTGTCAGGCCGGCCAGCGCGAACAGAGTCGCCAGCGTTACGACGAAGGACGGCACCTTTGTCCGGATCACCAGGACGCCGTTAATGAAGCCGACGGCAAGGCCAAGGCCGAGCGACGCCAGGATGCCGACGATGATCGGCAGATCGTAGTGGCCCGACAGGATGGCAATCGTCATCGAACTGGCAGGAACCATCGATCCGACCGAAAGGTCGAGATGCCCGGCAATCATCAGCAGCCCCACCGGGAGCGCGATGATGCCGAGTTCCGAGGCGACGTTGAGCCAGCTCGCTGCGCCGCCCGCCGACAGGAAGTTGGCGCCGCCGAAGATCGAGAAGAAGCCGAGCACGGCGATCATGCCGATCAGCGAGCCGACTTCGGGGCGTCGCACAAGGCTGCCGATAGAAGGCATCGAGGAATGCGGTGGCGCAGTCGCTGGCGAGGCAGCTTGGTCAAGGGCTTGGGATTTCATCGAAGTGTCCCTGGCGTTGTGACGTGAGCACGACTCCCTTCTCTCCTTGCGGGAGAAGGTGTCGCCGAAGGCGACGGATGAGGGGTGCTCCAGCTTGGCGGCGACGGCGATCCGTCACGCACCCCTCAACCGTCTCGGCGCTGAGCGCCGATCCACCTTCTCCCATAAGGGAAGAAGGCAGAGCTGAGCGTTACCGGGCGCCGGCGGTGGCACCCGCCAACGTCGCATCGACATTGGCGGCGTCCACGATGCCCGGTCCGGTCAGCACCGGCTTCGTTGGCAGGTCGAGCCCATAGTTGACGAAGCCGTTGAGCAGCGACACCGCCAAATAACCTTGGAGGTAAGGCTGCTGGTCGATGGAGAACATCTGCTTGCCGTCCTTGATACGCTGCAGGCCGGTTTCGTCCATGTCGAAGGAAGCGAGCTTGACCTTGTCGCCGACATTGGCCTGGCCGATCGCGTTGGCGGCGCTGTTGGCATCGCCGGCGCTGATGGTGATGACGCCGTCGATGCTGGCGTCCTTCAACACAGCGGCCTTGATCGCCTCGGCGACCGCGGTCGGGTTGCCGAAGCTCGACGAGGGCAGCGGCAGCTGGCTCGACTTGCCGCCGCTCTTGGCGATGGCGTCGGCAATGCCCTTGCAGCGATCCTCGGTGTTGGTGGCGCCCGGAAGCGTGTTGACGCAAAGCACGTTCTTGGCGCCATGGCTGCCATAGTACGCGCCGCCACCGAGACCGGCCGTGTACTCCTCGTTGCCGACATAGTTCATGGCGCCGAGCCGCTTGGCCGCGTCCATGCCGCCGGAATTGTAGATGATGAGCGGCACGCCCGCGGCAACGACCTCCTTGAAGGCGTCGTCCATCGCCTCCGGCACCCAGTCCGGGCCGACGATGGCGCTCGGGTTCTGGCTGAGCGCGGTGCGGATGAGCTTGGCGGCGTCAGGCCCGAGATTGTCGTAATTCTGCGGTCCGAGCCAGGTGACCGAGCCGCCTGTCAATTCGGCGACCTTGCCGGCGTCGTCGGCGCCCTTCTTGACCTTCGACCAGAACGGATCGTCGGCCTTGCCGCCGATGACGAATATCTTTGCGCCCTTGGATTCGGCCATTGCCGATGTCGCCGACGCGCCGGCCACGCCGGCGAGCAGGATAGCCGCCAAAAGTCTGGTGATACGCTTCATGTCTTTCCTCCCAGTTGCCGTCTTCAGACGGGTTTTTGAAAATTGCTGCCTCTCCTCCACGCGCGTCCCCTCCGGCCGCGTGTGACGTGTTCAAGGGTTCCTGGGCTCACGCCCTGGCGTTCACGCGCTCCCGCTTTTTCTGGAACCGGGCGTCCATCAGGGCATCGCCCTGCTTGGTGCCGTCGTGCCAGGTGCCGAACCACCTATCGAGCGGGATCAGCCCGTCGCCGCCGTAGTTCACCTCGAAGTATTTGTGGTGCAGGTAATGCGCATAGGCGTGGCTCGAAACGGCCGTGTCCTCGGTCAGCTCCAGTTTCTCGAAGCCGAGATGGCCGTTGACGGCGCCAAAGCCCGCGACATGCAGCTGGAACAGCGCGACGATCGGGTTGGACGGGATCACGAGGTGCCAGAAGACAACCGCATGATAGAGGAACCCTTCCACCGGATGCATCGACAGCGACGACCATGGCGACGGGTTGATCGAGTTGTGGTGGACCGAATGGATCCAGCGATAGAGCGGTCCCCAATGGATCAGGCGGTGGATGAAGAAGAAGTGCACCTCGTGGATCGCCGGCGCGATCAAAACCAGTGCCGCGAGATAGACAGGATGGTCTGCCCAGCCGAGCCACGGCACATATCCCTTTGCGAAGCACCACAGGAAGACGACCTCGACCACGGTCCAAAGCGGGATGGTGATGAAGAACGAGCGCAGGAAATTGTCGAGGTTCTGGCTCTGGAACCAGAAGACGTCGGACGGCGTATCGCTCGGGAATTTGTGATTGTACTTGAACCGGGTCGCCTGAGCGCGCTGGATGAAATAGCGCAGCTCGAAGATGCCGTAGAAGACGAAGATCGCGGCGGCGTTGACGGCATAGAGCCACAGCACCCAGCCCCAGCTGATCGTCTTCATCGTCTCGACGCCAGGGACAATGTAGAACCAGTAAAGCAGCGCGGTCGCCATGTGGAAGGCATTCCACGGCCAGATATAGCCGGGCAGCCAAGCCAGGATTTTCGGCAGCCTCAGTGGCCAGGTCCAGAACGGCACGACCTCGAGGGCGGCGTTCGGCTTCCAGTCGCCGCGTTTGTCGCGCTTGCCGTATTCGAGATCGTCCATGCCGGGCCTCCACTCAGCGATGCCGCAAGGATGGCCCGCACGCGACGGCGCTTCCGCCTCGGGTCAGGCGGCCGCAATGCGCTCGTGCTGTTGCTATCCCGCGGCCGGCGACGTTCTTGCCGCGCTCGCTTGTCCAGTGATAAACATCTTGATCCAAAATGAATCAAGAATAGAATGTTTATTCCAAAATGATTGTGTCATTCGTGTCAAAATCGCCCGCTGGATGATATTTTCGTATCATCGATAGGGCGCGAGTGAGATGAAATGGATCAGCGCAAGCGACCGACCATCAAGGATGTTGCCGCCGAGGCGAAAGTCTCGGTCGCCACCGTCAACCGAGTGCTCGGCGGTTCGGACGCCGTGCGCCAGGGGACGCGAGAGCGCGTCATGCTGGCGGCGGAGCAGATCGGTTTTTATGGCACCGGCGCGCTGAGGAGCCGTGTCGCGGCAGCGCGGCCGCGTTACAAGTTCGGCTTCCTGCTGCACCAGCCCGGCCGCGTCTTCTATCGCAACACCGCCGAAGCGCTGCGCGCGGCGGCCCAGGGCGTTGTCGACGCCGAAATAGACGTGCGAACGGAGTTCCTGGACGATCTATCGCCGCAGAACATTGCATCGCGGATGCTGGCACTGGGCGCCGAATGCGACGCGATCGGGGTGGTGGCGGCGGTGCACCCGCTCGTCATCCAGGCGGTCGACGCGCTACATGCCCGCAATGTGCCGGTCTTCGCGCTGATTTCGCAGATATCGGCGACCGGCCAGGTCCACTATGTCGGCCTGGACAATTGGAAAGTTGGGCGCACCGCCGCCTGGGTGTTCGAACATGTTTGCCAGGCGCCGGGCAAACTCGGAATCCTCGTCGGCAATCACCGCTATCGTTGCCAGGAAATGAACGAAAGCGGCTTCCGCTCCTATTTCCGCGAGCACGCGCCGGGCTTCACTCTGCTCGAGCCGCTGCCGACTTTCGAGTCGAGCGCCATCGCGCAGGAGATGACGGAGAAGCTGCTCACCGACAACCCGGATCTGTCGGGCCTCTATGTCGCCGGTGGCGGCATCACAGGCGCCATTGCAGCGCTGCGCGCCAGCGGACGGGCCGGCAGCCTCGTCGTCGTCGGTTATGAGATGATGGATGTGACCCGCGAAGCACTGCTCGATGGCACACTGACCTTCGTCATCGCGCATCCGCTTTCCCGCCTGGCCAATGAGGTGATGGCCGGCATGGTCCGCGCCGTCTCCGCACCGAATGAAGGCGGCAACGTCACGACCATCCTGCCCTTCGACATCTACACGCGCGAGAACATCTAGGCGGGTGGTTCGCCCATTGATGCTTGCTGCGGTATGCCTGTCACCGCCCCCTGGCCAGGCTGCCCAGAATCCCGCGCACGATCGCGCGGCCGACGGACGAGCCGACCGAGCGCACCACCGACTTGATCGCCGCTTCAGCCACCGTCTGGCGATTGGAGGGGCGCGGCGCCGGCGCCCGGCGGCCGCCGGACTGCGGGGCGGGATCGTCGCCGAAACCGGGAATGGTCCAGCGCGAGCGGCCGCTATCGGCCTGTTGCGCCTGCTGCTCGGCCTCCTGCGCCTCCCTGGCCTTCTTCTGCAACATCTCGAAGGCCGATTCGCGGTCGATGGTCTGGTCGTACTGGCCGGAGACCGGGCTTTCCGCGACCAGCTGGCGGCGCTCGTCCGGCGTGATCGGGCCAAGCCGCGACGACGGCGGCCGGATCAGCGTGCGCTGGACCATGGACGGCACGCCCTTGGCCTCCAGCGTCGAAACCAGCGCCTCGCCGGTGGCGAGCTGGGTGATCGCGGTCATGCAGTCGAAATCGGGGTTGGGGCGGAACGTCTCGGCCGCCGTCCGCACGGCCTGCTGCTCGCGCGGTGTATAGGCGCGCAGCGCGTGCTGGACGCGGTTGCCGAGCTGGGCCAGGACCTTTTCGGGAATATCCAGCGGGTTCTGGGTGACGAAATAGACGCCGACGCCCTTGGAGCGGATCAGCCGCACCACCTGCTCGACGCGGTCGATCAGCACCTTCGGCGCGTCCTCGAACAACAGATGCGCCTCGTCGAAGAAGAAGACCAGCTTCGGCCTTTCGGGATCGCCGACCTCGGGCATTTCCTCGAACAGTTCCGACATCAGCCAGAGCAGGAAGGTGGCGTAGAGGCGCGGGTTCATCATCAGCTTGTCGGCGGCGAGCACGCTGATCGCGCCACGGCCGTCGCGGGTGGTGCGCATGATGTCGGCGATGCGCAGCGCCGGCTCGCCGAAGAAGTTCGCCGCGCCCTGTTGCTCCAGCACCAGGAGGGTGCGCTGGATGGCGCCGACGGACGGCTTCGTCACATTGCCGTAGCGGGCGCTGAGCTCGTCAGCGCGCTCGGCGACGTTGGCGAGCAGCGCCTGCAGGTCCTTGAGGTCTAGCAAAAGCAGGCCTTCCTCGTCGGCGATGCGGAAGGCGATGTTCATGATGCCTTCCTGCGCCTCGGTGAGGTTCATCAGGCGCGAGAGCAGCAGCGGCCCCATCTCCGAGATGGTGGCGCGGATCGGATGGCCCTGTTCGCCGAACAGGTCCCAGAAGATGACCGGGAATTCCTGGAAGTCGTAGGGATCGAGCTTCACCTGCTCGGCGCGCTTGACCAGGAAATCCTTGGCCTCGCCCATCATGGCGATGCCGGAAAGATCGCCCTTGATGTCGGCACAGAACACCGGCACGCCGGCGTTGGAAAAGCCTTCGGCGAGGATCTGCAGGCTGACCGTCTTGCCGGTGCCGGTGGCGCCGGTGATCAGGCCGTGGCGGTTGCCATATTGCAGCAGAAGCTGTTCGGGGCGCTGGTAGCTGTCGTCGGGCTTGCGGCTGGCGCCGATGAAAATGCTCTCGTCGTCAGCCATGTGTCCGGTCTCCGCGAACCTGATGAAGTTAAAAGCAAAAGGCCTCGCCTGAGGTATAGTGACGCGTCGCAGCAGCGACAATGCTCCTATCGCAATTTGGGGTTCAATCGCAATTTGGCTTCAGTCGGATTTGACACTCAGGCCAAAGCTGGGCCTTGCCGGACTTCCTGCACCTTGCGAATTCCGCGCATGTTTGGCATCGGTTGGTGATCCACCCGGCCGCCTGCGTGGCGCATTGTGATATCGGCCGTGGAACCTTAGACTGACGGTTCGATTGATGCGGCAGACGGCGCATGACCACGAAAGGATCACGCGCTGAATCAAAGGTGCTACAGCGTACGCTGCGCGCGGCGCTGTAAGGGAGGAGAACGGATGGGCGCCGGCGCCTTGACCAGGGAAGTCGACCTTCAGAACGCTGACCGCCAGCGCTGGCTGACGCTTGCCGAAAAGGCGCTGGCCGGAGGCTCCTTCGAGGAGCGGCTCGTTTCCCACAGCGACGACGGCATCCGCATCGAGCCGCTCTATGAGCGTTCGGTCACCGCCGAACCGCTGGTCAGGGCAAATCCCGGAGCGTCATGGATCGTCAGCCAGCGTGTCGACGATCCGGATGTCGCCCGCGCCAAGGCGCAGGCGCTGGAGGATGTCGCGCAGGGCGCCACCGGCCTGTCGCTGGTCTTCGAGGGCGCGCCGAACGCTTTCGGCTACGGCCTGCCACGGACGGCCGAGGCGCTGGAGACGGTGCTCGACGGCGTGCCGCTCAATCGCGTCCAGGTCCGCATAGACGCCCATCCCTGGAGCCGCGCGGTGGCCGACTGGCTGGTGGCGTTCCTCGGCAAGCGCCGCTCCGATCCGACCAAGCTCAACCTCTCGTTCGGCATCGATCCGGCGGCGATCTTCGCCGGCACCGGCCGGCTGCGCATGTCGATCGAAGCGCTGCAGGAATCGATGCCGCAATCGATGGCGCATTTCTTCTCAATGGGCGTGCCGGGCGTGCTGCTCGAGGCCGACGGGCGCGTCTTCCACAATGCCGGCGCCACCGAGGCGCAGGAGCTCGGCACGATGCTCGCCTCCGCGGTCTCCTATCTCAGGATGTTCGAGAAGGCGCGGCAGCCGCTGGTCTATGCCGCGCCCCATATCGGCTTCGCGCTCAGCGTCGACCAGGACCAGTTGCTGTCGATGGCCAAGGTGCGGGCGCTGCGCCGGCTGTGGGCCCGCATCCAGGAAGTCTGCTCGATCCCGGCCTCGACCGCCAGCATCCATGCCGAGACATCCTATCGCATGATGACGACGGCGGACCCGGAAACCAACATATTGCGCACGGCGATCGCCTGTTTCGCGGCCGCCGCCGGCGGGGCCGATTCGATCTCCATCCTGCCGCACACCATCGCGCACGGGCTGCCGGCCGGCTTTGCCCGCCGCGTCGCCCGCAACGCCCAGCTGATCATGGCGCATGAAAGCCATGTCGATCATGTCGCCGATCCCGCCAGCGGCTCGGGCGCGGTCGAGGCGCTGACCAATGATCTCTGCGCGACAGCGTGGGAGGAACTCCAGCGCATCGAGGCCGAGGGCGGCGTGCTGGCGAGCCTGCAGCAAGGATATATCCAGAACCGCGTGCAGACGGCCGCGGCGAAGCGCAATGCCGAGTACCGGACAGGCTCGCGCGCGATCATCGGCACCACGCTGTTCCGCGCCGGCAGCGAGCGCCAGGTCGAGACCCTGCCGGCGGAGCGGCGGCCGGCGCTGACGGAGGGCGTCGCTGTGTGTGAGCCGCTGTTTCCGGTGCGCATCGACCAGTCGATCGGAGCCGGCGCATGATCCCCGATTTCAGCCAGATCGGCTGGTCCGCGCCTCGGCGTGCGCCGGTCGAGCTCAAGGGCCAGCGGATGACGCCGGAAGGCATCGCCGTCAAACATCTCTATACGCAGGGCGATCTCAAAGGGCTGGCGAACCTCGATACCTATCCGGGCCTGCCGCCTTTCGTGCGCGGCCCCTACCCGACAATGTATGTCCAGCAGCCATGGACGATCCGGCAATATGCGGGGTTTTCGACGGCGGAGGAATCCAACGCCTTCTACCGGCGCAACCTCGCCGCCGGGCAGAAGGGCCTGTCGGTCGCCTTCGACCTTGCCACCCATCGCGGCTATGACAGCGACCATCCGCGCGTCGCCGGCGATGTCGGCATGGCGGGCGTGGCGATCGACTCCATCCTCGACATGCGCCAGCTGTTTGACGGCATCCCGCTCGGCGAAATGACGGTGTCGATGACGATGAACGGCGCGGTGCTGCCGGTCATGGCGCTCTACATCGTCGCGGCCGAAGAACAGGGCGTTGCCGAGAAGGATCTCGCTGGAACCATCCAGAACGACATCCTGAAGGAGTTCATGGTCCGCAACACCTACATCTATCCGCCGAAACCCTCGATGCGGATCGTGTCGGACATTTTCGCCTACACCTCGCGGCACATGCCGAAGTTCAATTCGATCTCGATCTCCGGCTACCACATGCAGGAGGCGGGCGCGACGGCCGACCTGGAGCTCGCCTACACCATCGCCGACGGCATCGAGTATGCCCGCGCCGGTGTCGCCGCCGGGCTCGATATCGACCGCTTCGCGCCGCGGCTGTCCTTCTTCTGGGCGGTCGGCATGGACTTCTTCATGGAGGTCGCCAAGCTGCGGGCCGCACGCCTGCTGTGGTCGAGCCTGATGGCGAAGAACTTTTCGCCGAAGGACGAGCGCTCGCTGTCGCTGCGCACCCATTGCCAGACGTCCGGATGGTCGCTGACAGCGCAGGATCCGTACAACAACATCACCCGCACGATGATCGAGGCGATGGCGGCGACGCAAGGCCACACGCAGTCGCTGCACACCAATTCCTTCGACGAGGCGATGGCGCTGCCGACCGACCATTCGGCCCGCGTCGCCCGCAACACGCAGCTTATCCTGCAGAAGGAATCCGGCACCACGCGCATCGTCGATCCCTGGGGCGGCTCGGCCTTCGTCGAGCGCCTGACGCATGATCTCGCGGCGCGCGCGCTCGCCCATATCGAGGAGGTCGAGAGCCTTGGCGGCATGGCCGCGGCGATCGAGCAAGGCATTCCCAAGCTGCGCATCGAGGAAGCGGCCGCCCGCACCCAGGCGCGCATCGATTCCGGCGAGCAGGTGCTGGTCGGCGTCAACGCGCACCGGCCTCAGACCGACATCGCGGTCGACGTGCTCAAGATCGACAATGCCGAGGTCAAGGCCCGGCAACTGGCGAAGCTGCAGCGGCTGAAAGGCACGCGCGACGTCGGCGCGGTCGAAAGCGCGCTTGCCGCGCTGACCCGCGCGGCCGAGAGCGACGGGAACCTGCTTGAATTCGCCATCCGCGCGGCGCGCGCCAACGCGACCGTCGGCGAGATTTCGCTGGCGCTGGAAAAGGTCTTCGGGCGCCATGTCGCCTCGGTGCAGACGATCTCCGGCGTCTACCGCGATGCGCTCGGCGACAATCCGGCGCTCGAAAAGCTGCAGGACAAGATCGAGGCGTTCGAGAAGACGTCCGGCGGCAAGCCGCGCATCCTGGTCGCCAAGATGGGACAGGACGGCCACGACCGCGGCCAGAAGGTGATCGCCACCGCCTTTGCCGATCTCGGCTTCGACGTCACCGTCGGTCCGATGTTCCAGACGCCGGAGGAGATCGCGAAACTGGCGGTCCAGCATGACGTCCACATCATCGGCGCCTCCTCGCTGGCGGCGGGACACCTGACGCTCATTCCGGAGCTCAGGGAGGCGCTGAAGAAGCTCGGCCATGGCGACATGCTGATCGTCGCCGGCGGTGTCATTCCGCCTCAGGATTATGACGCCGTGCTCAAAGCTGGAGCGGCGGAAATCTTCCCGCCGGGCACTGTCATTCCGGAGGCGGCGGACAGGCTTATGGACCGACTGCTGGCTGCAGCATAAGGGCGTTATAATTGCCGTTGCAACAATCGGCGCCTCGCGTTATAATCGGCGTTGCAACAGGGATGATCCGTTATGAACACCACCATTCGCAAGATCGGCAATTCCGAAGGCGTTATCCTGCCTAAAGAGCTTCTCGACCGCTTGAACATGAAGGCGGGCGACCAGCTTCAGATCGTCGAGACGGACAAAGGCATTGCCCTTGAACCGGTGGACGACAGCTTCGAGCGGCAGATGGAAGCTGCCCGCAGGGTCATGGATAAGTACAAGGTTGCGCTTCAGAAGCTCGCCGAATGAGCTGGGAGTTTCTGTCGCGTCGCGCCGTCGAAGCGATGCATGCGGAGCAGTTGCGCCGCCATGGCGGCGCCCAAGGTTTGAGAGACGAGAATGCTCTCGAATCCGCGCTCGCCCGTGCCGAGAACAAGGCCAACTATGGAGATCCGTCGGTCGAGGATTTAGCGGCGGCCTATTTCTTCGGCATTGCCAGGAACCATGCTTTCGTCGATGGCAACAAGCGTACGGCCATGGTCGCCGCGGGCGCTTTCCTGATCATCAACGGCTACAGCCTTACGGCAGACAACGGAACGGTCTACGAATTCGTGATGGGCGTTGCCGCAGGCGAGATCGACGAGGCGGGCGCGGCAGCCTTCTTCCGCGACCACGTCGTCAAGCTCGAGGATTAGCCGTCCGAAAGCTTGGTGATCTCCCATTCCTTGCCGTTGACCGCAGCCACGTCGCCGACCTTCTTGCCGAACAGCGCCACGGCCATCGGCGAGACATGGGAAATGCTACCCTTTGACGGATCGGCCTCGTCCTCGCCGACGATGCGCCAGTGCACCTTCTTGCCGTCGTCGCCTTCCAGCGTGACGCCCATGCCGAAGCGGACCACGTCGCTGCCCGGCTCCGGCGCGGAAAGCTCGGCGTTCTCGCGCCGCGCGGTCCAGTAGCGCAGGTCGCGCGACACGACGGCAATCCGTTCGCGGTCGCCCTTCCTTTCGGCCTTCGCCAGAATGTCGCGCAATTCAGCGAGATTGTCCTCGATCATCGCTAGGCCGCGCTCCGTCACCAGATTGCGGTGCGTGCTGATCGGCCGCTCGCCGACGCCGGCGATGGCATTCTCGCTGTCTTCTTCGCGGGTGAAAGCTCTGCTCATCCAATGAACTTAGGCCCGGTGTGGCCTGGGCACAAGTCGTAGTGCGACGGCTGGCCTGGCACGATTCCTGCGACGCAGATGGCAAACGCCAGGACCTGTGCCGATGTTGGACAGACGAACGCTGCTTGCCCAGACCGCCGGCTTTGCCGTGGCCGGCCTTTGCCTCGGCAAGGCCTCGGCGAAGGTGCTGCCGGGAATCGAGAAGGCCTCGATGCGCGGCTCGATCAACGCTGCCGAGCTTGGCGTGCAGCCGGGCGCGCTCGACGACCAGAGCAAAGCCTTCGCCAAGCTTCTCAACGATGCCAGCGAGCGCGACGCGCCTGTGTTCTTGCCGCAGGGCACCTATGTCGTCTCCAATCTCAAGCTGCCGGCGCGACTGCGCCTGTCCGGCGTGCCGGGCGCCACGCGCATCGTCTATGGCGGCAACGGCCACTTGATGATGGCCGAGCAGGCCGAGCATATCGAGCTCAGCGGGCTGGTGCTCGACGGCTCGAACCGCTGGCTGGCCGATTACACGCAAGGACTGCTCGACTTGCGCCGCGTCGCCCACCTCGTCGTCGACAATTGCCAGGTCACTGGCAGCGGCAAGAACGGACTGGCGCTGCAGCATGTTTCGGGCCGGGTCGAGCGCTCCGACATTTCCGGCGCGGCCGATGCCGGCATCTATTCGGTCGAGGCCGGCGGGCTGGAGATCTCCGGCAATACGGTCTCCGACTGCGCCAATGGCGGCATCCTCGTGCATCGCTGGCAGCAAGCGGAGGACGGCACGATCGTCAGCGGCAACCGCGTGGAGCGCATCGGCGCGAGGAGCGGCGGCACCGGCCAGAACGGCAACGGCATCAACGCCTTCCGCGCCGGCAATGTCGTCATATCGGGCAACATCGTCTCGGACTGCGCCTTCTCGGCGATCCGCGCCAACAGCTCCAGCAATCTGCAGGTCACCGGCAACACCTGCTCGCGCTCGGGCGAGACGGCGCTCTATTCCGAATTCTCCTTCGAGGGCGTCATCATCGGCAACAACATCATAGACGGTGCGGCCAACGGTATTTCGATCGTCAATTTCAACGAAGGCGGCCGCATGGGCGTGTGCTCGAACAACATCGTGCGCAATCTCTCGACCGTCGGCCCCTACCCCGCCGACGCGCCCGGCTTCGGCGTCGGCATCAGCGTCGAGGCCGACACCACGGTGTCCGCCAATGTCGTCGAGAACGCGCCGCTCTACGGCATGCAGATCGGCTGGGGGCCGTATCTGCGCAATGTCGTGGCCACCGGCAACATCATCCGCAAGGCCGGAACCGGCATTGCCGTCTCGGTGGTCGAAGGCGCGGGAACGGCGATCATCTCCGACAATGTCATCGACGGCGCGCTGAACGGCGCCATCATCGGCCAGCGCTGGGCGGAGCCGGCAACCGGCGACCTCGCCCAGTCAACTAGCACGGGGCACGGCCATCTGGCCGTCGAGCGCAATCACGTCAGCTAGACCCAGGATCGCCTGAACGCTTTTGGCGATCAAGGAGACGCGAGGACGACATCGCCTGATCGGCACTTGCACGCGCGCGTCCAAGTCGCCGATCCCCACCTCGCCGCTCTGTCCGGCTCGCGACCCTCCTCACAAGGGGACGGACCTATTGCAGCGCGGTCTTCACCGCGGCGGCCGCATCGCCACCGTCGAAGGTCGTGACGCCGGCAAGCCATGGAGTGACAGCGTCCGGGTTGGCCTTCAGCCAGTCGGTCGCCGCAGTGTTGGCTTCGGCACCCTTCAGGATAGCATCCATCATCACGCCTTCCATACCCAGGTTGAATTTCAGATTGGAGACGAACTTGCCTGCATTCGGACATTCGGTCAGATAGCCGGCGCGCACGAGGGTGTGGACGATGGCGGCGCCGAAACCGGAATCGCCCATGCCGTCGAGATAGGTGAGCTTCATCTCGCCCATCACCGGGTGCGGCGTCCAGCCAAGGAAGACGATCCACTCGTTGTTCTTCATCGACTGCTCAGCCTGGGTCAGCATACCGGCTTCCGACGACTCCACCAGTTCGAAGCCTTCCAGATTGTCCTTCGGGTTCTTGATCATGTCGAGGATGATGCGGTTGCCGTCATTGCCAGCCTCGATGCCGTAGATCTTGGCGCCGAACCTGTCCTTGAACTTGCCGAGGTCGGTAAGCGTCTTGACACCGGCATCAGCTACATAAGTCGGCACGACGATGCCGTAACCGGCGCCTTCGAGGTTCGTGCTGACCGACTCGATCGTCTTTTCGTCGAGATAGGGCTTCACTTCGTTGGTCATCGACGGCATCCAGTTACCGAGGAAGACGTCGACGTCCTTGTTCTTCAGCGAGGCCAAGGTCACCGGCACGGAGAGCTGGGTCGATTCGGGCTCGTAGCCGAGCGCGGTCAGGAGGACGGAGGCGATGCCCGTGGTCGCCTGGATGTCCGTCCAGCCGACGTCTGACAGGCGCACCTTTTTGCAACTCGCCGGGTCGGCGGCGAAGGCCACGCCCGTGGACAGGAAAGCCACCAGGCCAAAGCCGGCGGCGAAAATGGTTCTACGCGACATCGAGGATTCTCCCATTGTGAATCGGTTTGTAGGGCGGTTACTTTCTTCGCCCGTTGCGGCCGCAGCAGCATGGTTGCGTCCGTTTTTCTTGGACTTCCAACTTCACCTGAAATCAGCACTTTCCCGCGCCACGCCCGCAGCTGCGAGAATGGTTTGTTGAACCGCTGCGTTGCTCTCAGAACCTGATTACGAAACGACCTTTTGACTGCCCTTTTTCAAGCGCGATCAGTGCGTCGGTCACCTCCTCAAGAGTTATGGTCTCGACCATGGTTTCCAGGGGTCGTTCCGCGTGCATAGCGATCAGTTCGCGCATCTCCTGTCGCGTGCCAACGCTGGTTCCGGTGACGACGACGCCGGTCGCCGTCAGCCATTCCTGGATGAGCGGCACTGGCTCGAACACCATGGCAGCGGCAATGATTCTTCCACGTGGACGAATACCCGCGACCATTGCGTCCCACGTCGCGGTTGTCGGCGCGAAATTGATGCAGGCATGATACTTCGTGCCCTTCGCTGCCAGCCTCGACGGCAAGCTGACATCGGCGATCTCGGTTTCTGTCGCGCCATAACGGCGCGCGATTTCCAGCTTCGCCGGGTCGCGATCGACCGCCAGCACGTTGACGCCGAGCCGGCTGGCGATCTGCACCGCATAGAGGCCAAGCCCACCGCAGCCGAAGACGATGGCGCTCTCGCCCGCCTTCAGCGCGGCCCGCCTCACCGCGCCGTAAGCGGTAATGCCGGCGCACATCACCGGGGCCGTGCTCACAGGGTCGATCGTCTCGGGCAGCGCAACGGCAAACCTGGCATCGCAGACGACGTATTCGGCAAAGGCGCCAGGCACGTTTAATCCATGCGCCCGATGGTGCTGGCAGAACGACTCATAGCCATCCAGGCATTCGTCGCAATGGCAGCAGGTGTCGTGGATCCAGGGGACGCCCACCCTCTCACCGGGCGTCCAGCCGCTCACGCCTGCTCCGAGCGCCTCGACGCGGCCGATGCCCTCATGGCCCATGACAAAGGGCGAAGGCGCATGCGGCGGAACACTCTCGCCGCGCCAGATGTGCACATCGGTGTGGCAGACCCCGCAGACCTGCAGCCGCACCAGGATCTGGCCTGGCCCGGCGATGGGGCGTGGCACGCTGGTGACGTCAAGCGGCTCGCCGTATTTGGACAAGACCGCAGCCCGCATAGTGGATGTGTTCAACGTCATCGATACTCCGTTGGGCCTCCGCCTCGCACACGTCGCCTCGTTCCGGCGATGCCGGCGCAGTTGCGGTCGAGGCATTGCATTTGTCTTGTCCTGGCAGCCTAGGCTCGCGAAAATTATATGACAAGAGAAAAATTTGTTAGAGCGTACAAAAAATCGGTCAGTTATAAGAATCGCATGGCAACCAAAGCGAAAAAGCAGAAGACCCGGATCGAAGATATCCGGCGGATCGAGCTGATCGAGGCAGCGCATCGCATCTTTCTGCGTGATGGGCTGAAGGGCCTGACGACGACCCGGATATGCCATGAGGCTGGCATGTCGCAGGGTATTTTGACCTATTATTTCAAGGACAAGGACCAGGTCCTCTTTGAAATGGTGCGGTTCGCCAATCGCCTTCTGATGGATGCGGTTGTGGTCAATCTCCGTCAGGCAGAGACCCGATGGGATCGTTTGATGGCGATTGTCGACGGCAATTTTCCGGAAGAGAAATTCGAACGCAACACGGCGAACGCCTGGATCTCCTTCTACGCGGAAGCGGCGCACAACCCCCGCTACGCACGTCTGCAGCAGCTGTTCTACAAGCGGCTGCGGTCGAACATAGGCTCGGCGCTTTCGCCATTTTGTGCGAAGGGCGAGATCGACCATTTCGTGCGTGGCTTTGCCGCCATGCTCGACGGCCTTTGGCTGAGGCGGGGGCACTCCGACGACGATATCTCACGTTTGGAGGCGAGGACGCTGCTCATCGAATATTCGGAAAAGACGCTTGGCGCTGACATGACAACGAAGCTGAAGACGCTTCAGTTGGAAGCGGCCTGAACGCTTTTGGCGATCAACGAGACGCGAGGACGAGATCGCCTGATCTGCTAGGACGGTCGATATTCCGTTCCTTCCAGGTCATGGCCGCATGGACGCCAATATCGCTCTCATCGACACAGGATCGCCATCACGCGGCATGCATCCTTGCCTGTGCACGGGCCGCATCCAAGAAACCGGTGACGTCGTCACCCTGGTGTTCAAGAGGGCCGATGGCCGGGCCTTCGATTTCCTAGCTGGGCAGTTCGTCACCATCCGTTTCTCCTCGGGTGGCCAGACGTACTCACGGGTGTTCACCATTGCCTCACCGCCAACCCGGGCGGACCGCATCGCCTTGACGATCAAGGCGGCTGCAGACGGCAGGGCGACGCGCATCCTGCACGACCACTTCGGCGAAGGCAGCGCTGTCGAGATCAGCGACGCCGGCGGCGACTTCACGCTGGAGGGCCGCGCCGTAGAGAAGGCCCTGTTCCTCTGCGCCGGAAGCGGCATCACGCCACTGATGTCGATGGTGCGTGACCTGCACGACAACGGCGAGGATCTGGACGTCGCGTTCATCCAATGCGCCCGCACGCCGGACGACATCCTTTTCGGCCATGAACTCCGGATGCTCTCCGAGAGCATGCCGAAGCTGCGCGTCGAAACGGTGTGCAGCCAGGCATCGGGCTCCCCCGATCCGCGTGTCATCGGCCGGCTGGATATGGCGCGGCTGGCGCGGCTTGTTCCGGACGCGACGGCACGCGCGGTCTTCCTGTGCGGACCTGCAGGCTTCATGCAGACGATGCGCCGTCACATGGTCGAACTCGGGGTTCCGGCCGGACGGATTTTCGAGGAAGCCTTTGGCGCCGTGCTGGCGACCGCGAAGAGGATGTCTCCGACGGCGAAGGCTATTGTCGCCTTCGAGCGTTCCGGTGTCCGCTGTGAGGCCGGCGACAACGCCACGATCCTGGAACTGGCTGAAGCCGAGGGTGTCTACATCGACACATCGTGCCGGATGGGCGTGTGCGGCACCTGCAAGGTCAAGCTGCTCGAAGGCGAGGTTGACTTGAACGATATGGGCGGCCTGTCGGATATGGAGCGTCAGGACGGCTTCATCCTCGCCTGCTGCAGCACGCCAAGGGGCGACATTGCCATCGACCTTTAGAGCCCGTCGTCGCTCTGGTTCTCACGACGTCATCAATTTGAGCGCCTTGAGCAGGCGAACATGGGTGTGGGAATGGTGGTGCCTGACATGCACGGCTGAATAGATGGGATGTGAGATCTTCGGCGCATCGGCAACGAGCTGCACCACGCCCTCCTGCCGCAATTTCGTCGCCACCGTCTCGGTGACGAAGGCGGTGCCACCCCGGCTGCGCAGGAGATAGGCAACGGCGCCGCCGTTTCCGGTCGAGACCGGGCTGTTTTCCAGCTCCGGCAGCATCTGCTTGTGGGCACGGTTGAAGAAGGCCGAGTAATTGGCACGGATGTAGTCCGCCGCCGTAATCTCGCCGAAGGCAAGGCCGCGCGTCGAAACCATGACGAAGTTCTCCTCGGCGATCTGTTCGTAGTGCATGTCCGGCAGGTGCTGCGGTGAATAGAGCACCGCCAAATCGAGGCTGCCGGTGGTGAGGTCGAGGATCATCTGGTTCGAGTAGTCGATCTCGACATAGATCGCGAGCTTCGGCATCGTTGCCCGCACCCATTCCAGCCACCCTTCCAGCACGCGCTCGTATAGCTCGAACTGGATGCCGATGCGGATCAGGCGATCGAACTTGCCGACCGATTGGATTTCGCGGCGGGCGTCGAGCCAGCGCAGCCTGACCGCACGCGCATGTTCCTCGAACCTCAGGCCTGCGACCGTCGGCTCGGTGCCGCTCTTGCCGCGGATGAAAAGCTGCTTGTCCAGCAGCGCTTCCAGCGTGCGGATGCGGCTCGAAACGGTTGACTGGGTGATGCCCAGCCGCTCCGCCGTCCTGTTGAAGTTGCGGGTTTCGATCAAGTCAAGGAACGTATCCAGGAGTTCGATCTGCATTTCGGCCATCCAACGGAAAAATCCCGCAACGGCTATCGCTTTTTCACCGCGCTCCGCAACGGGTAATCGGATTCTTCGATTAATACCCTGTCCCTGGTTGCGTTGCCGGTTCGGCCGCCGAAGCGCACGGTCGCTTCATCCATCCCACCCCATGGCAGGCGAAGCATCCATGTTCATCGTCGACACCGACGTTCACAATTACTGGTCCAGCGCCGAGGTGCTGCTCCCCTATCTCGAACCCTATTGGCGCGATTTCCTGGTGCGCGGCGAAAAACCCGGCCCAACGGGAAGCTTTCCGCATGGCCACCGCCCCTGGCTGCATCCGGAGGGCTTTTCGCGGCACGATATCCGCCCTCAGACCGAGGAAGACAACTACCTGATCATGAAGGAGAAGCACCTCGATCTCTACGGTATCGACGTGGCGATCCTCACCGCTGACGAGCCTCTGGAAGCCTCGACGCTGGCCAACTACCACTATGCCAACGCGCTGGTGAAAGCCTACAATGATTACATGATCGACTGGTGGCTGCCGAAAGACAGCCGCTTCAAGGGATCGATCATCATTTCGCCGACCGACCCGCATGGCGCGGCAGCAGAGATCCGGCGGCTCGGCGGCCACAAGGACATCGTCCAAGTCCTGGCAAGCCACGGCTCTCAGCGCCCCTATGGCGATCCTTTCTACCATCCGATCTACGAGGCCTGCGCAGAGGTCGGCCTGCCCTTCGCCATCCATTTCGGCGGCCAGGGCGGTGTCAACCACAACGCGGTCGCCAGCGGCCCGACCGCCTACTACTGGGAAACGCACGCCCTCCTCAGCCAGCCGGCGATGACCCATGTGGTCAGCATGATTTCCAACGGCGTCTTCGAGAAATATCCCGACCTCTATTTCGTCGTCATCGAGTGCGGCGTGTCGTGGGTGCCGTCGCTGATGTGGCGGCTCGACGCCAACTTCAAGGCGCTGCGCAAGGAGACGCCGTGGCTGAAGATGCTGCCGTCGGAATATTGCCGCCGCAACATCCGCTTCAGCACCCAGCCGCTCGAGCAGCCGCAGAACGTCAAGCACCTCTGGGAGACGCTGGAGCACATGGACGGGCAGAACACGCTGCTTTTCGCCTCCGACTATCCGCACTGGGACTTCGACGCGCCGACCAATCTGCACATCCCGCCGGCATGGCGCGAGAAGGTCATGGGGCTGAATGCGCTGGAGGTCTACAAGCGCATCGAGGCTCCGGCCGCCACAGCGAGGGTCGCCTGATGAGCGCCGCCGCGACCGCTCCCGCACTCACCTTCGCCTGCAAGACTGCCGACGTCGCGGTGGGCAAGCCGAGGATCGTTCCTTACGGCCGCCTCAGCGTCGGCATCTTCCAGCTCGAGGATGGCTACGCCGCCCTGCTCAACGTCTGCCCGCATCGGGCGGGCCAGCTTTGCGAAGGGCCGATATCCGGCACCACCAGGCAAACGGACAAGACCGAGTTCGTCTACGAGCGCGCCGGCGAGATCATCCGCTGCGCCTGGCATGGATGGGAGTTCGACATCCGGTCCGGCAAATGCCTGGTCGACGACAAGCTGAAGGCGCGCACTTTTCCAGTGCATGTCGACGGCGACGACATCTATCTCGAAATGGGCCGCTGACGGCAACCAGCAATTGGAGTTTCGACAATGGAAACCGTGAAGTTCACCCAGATGAAGGACGGCGACCGCGAGGATTATGCCTTCCTGACCGAACACGAAATCGAATTTGCGGCCGGCACGGCAGATCGGCTTCTGGCGGCGATGGTCGAACTCGACAAATCGCTGTCAGGCTACAAGGTGACGCGGCTCGGTCATTCGCTGCAGGCCGCCACGCGCGCCTGGAACGCTGGCGCCGACATCGACTGGGTGGTGTCTGCACTGCTGCACGACATCGGCGACATCTACGCTCCCTACAACCACGACGAATACGCTGCCGCGATCCTGCGCCCCTTCGTGCGCGAGCAATGTGCATGGGTTGTCGAGAAGCACGGCGACTTTCAGCTGGTCTATTATGGCGAGCACGTCGGCGCGAACCCGCACAAGCGGGATGCCTTTAGGGACAGCGAGTATTTCGACGACTGCGCGGAGTTCTGCGAAAAATGGGACCAGTCGAGCTTCGACCCGGACTACCCGACCCGGCCGCTGGATCTCTTCGCCCCAATGGTGCGCGAGGTCTTCGCCCGCAAGAGCTATGATCCGGCAGTGGTCCGCACCGGCCTACGGGAAGCCCTGTCGAATGCCGCGCTCGCCGCGGCGCGTTCGGCGATCTAGAGCTCGCTAGCCAAATGCAGCTGTCGGCCTTAGCGAACCCACCTTGGCGCCGATGCGGCTTTGGACCGGCGGATTGGCCTGTTCGATGAGCCTTGCCGCCAGCGCCTGGTCGTCGCTGAGCAGCTTGGCCAGCACAGCGGCGATCATCACCTCGGCGGCGCGGCCGGCGCCGTCATCGCATTTCAGTGCAATGCCGAGGCCAAGCTCGGGAACGGCGGCGCAATAGACGCCCTCGGCGCCGGTCTTGACAAAGATGCGGCCGGGAGCCGCCTGCATCAGCGCGACATCGGCCTTGCCGGTTCCGGCGACAAGGAACGGCTCGGCCATGCAGGCAGACAAAAGCCGCTTTGCCGCTTTGGCGCGCAGCGGCGAAAAGCCCCTGCCCGTCGCCATGCGGGCAAAGCCCAGCGCGAAGCTTTTCAGCGGCACGGCATAGGTCGGGATGGAGCAGCCATCGGTCGCGCAATGGGAGACGTCATGGGCGGCGCCGGTGACCGACTGCATGGCGTCGCGGACCATCTCCTGCTGCGCATGGCCGGCTTTGACGTAGCCGCGATGGGCGATGCCGGCGTGCACGCAGGTGCAGAGGAAACCTGAATGCTTGCCGGAGCAGTTGTTGTGCAGCGCATTCGGCACGCTGCCGGTACGGGCGAGAGCAATCTCCGCTTCATGGCTCGACGGCCAATGCGCACCGCATTCCAGCGCGGTTCTGTCGAGACCGGCTTTCGCCAGCATGGCTTGCGCCAGTTCGACATGCGCCGGCTCGCCGGAATGCGAGGCGCATGCGAGCGCCAGTTCACGGTCGCCAAAGCCATAGGCGTCGGCCGTGCCGCTTTCGACCAACGGCAGCGCCTGGATCGCCTTCACCGCCGAGCGCGGAAACACCGGACGCGCCGTGTCGCCAATCTCCAGCAACGGCTTGCCGTCGGCGTCGAAGACAGCGACCGCGCCACGATGGGCACTCTCGACCACCGCGCCGCGCAGAACCTCGACCAGAACCGGATTTGCCATGCTGCCTCCCGCACGCGCACGCCCAGAGGGCGCCGCTTTAAATGCGGGCCGCTTCTACCTGATCCGGTCGAGAATGGAAACGTAGTTGGCGACGGCGGCGCCGCCCATGTTGAAGATGCCGCCAAGTTTGGCTCCCGGCACCTGGATGCCACCGGCCTCGCCGGTCAACTGCATGGCGGTCAGCACGTGCATCGAGACGCCGGTGGCGCCGATCGGGTGGCCCTTGGCCTTCAGCCCGCCGGAGGGATTGACCGGCAAGCGACCGTCCTTCGCCGTCGTGCCGTCCAGCGCCAGTTTGGCGCCCTCGCCGGGCTTGGCCAGGCCCATCGCCTCATACTCGATCAGTTCGGCGATGGTGAAGCAGTCATGCGTCTCGACGAAGGAGAGATCGTCGAGCGTCACGCCGGCCTTCTTCAGCGCCTGGTTCCAGGCCTGCTCGCAGCCCTCGAAGGCAAGGATGTCGCGCTTCGACATCGGCAGGAAATCCTGGACGTGCTCGTTGGCGCGGAATGTGACGGCGCGGCGCATCCTCAGCGCCGTCGCGGTGTCGGTCAGCACGAGTGCGGCGGCGCCATCAGAGACCAGCGAACAGTCGGTGCGCTTCAAGGGACCGGCGACGAAGGGGTTCTTCTCGCTCTCCTGGCGGCAGAATTCGAAGCCGAAATCCTTGCGCATCTGCGCATAGGGATTGTCGACGCCGTTCTTGTGGTTCTTGGCGGCGATCATGGCGAGTGCATCCGACTGGTCGCCATAGCGCTGGAAATAGGCCTGCGCGATCTTGCCGAAAACGCCGGCAAAGCCGGCCGGAGTGTCGCCATCCTCAGGCAGATAGGAGGCCTTGAGCAGGTTCTTGCCGATCTCGGGGCCAGGCGTCGTGGTCATCTGCTCGGCGCCGACCACCAGAACGATGCGGGCGGCGTTGGCGTCGATGGCGCGGATGCCTTGACGGACCGCGGCGGAGCCGGTGGCGCAGGCGTTCTCGACGCGGGTCGCCGGCTTGAAGCGCAACCGGTCATCGGCTTGCAGCACCAGGCTCGCGGTGAAATCCTGCGGCGAGAAGCCGGCATTGAAATGGCCGAGCACAATCTCGTCGACATCGTCCGGGCCGATGCCGGCGTGGTCCAACGCCTCGACGGCGACCTTGGTTATCAGGCCCTCTAGTGTCTCGCCTTCGAGCTTGCCGAAGCGCGAATGCGCCCAGCCGACGATGCATGCGGTCATAACAGCCTCCATTTGCCGCGCGGCCCCGCGTGTATTGATCTTCAGGTGATGCCAGCCTGCGAATGGTGATTTCCTGCGCTTCCGGTGCTCACGTACTTAAGTACGCTCCGCTCCGGTTCTCGAAAATCGCCATTCTCGGCGCGGCCTGACCTGAACCTCAACACACGCTAGCACGTCCTGTCGCGGGATGAGATCCAATATTGTTCAACAGTGAACTTTTTTCCAGCCAATGGGATGGGCCAGAGCCGCACGATCGGTTGATCCCAGCTCGATTTTTTGTTGATTGATCCGTCAATAAAAAATAATCTCGCAGCGAGCCCGGATCCCAAAATGCCGAAAATCGGAATGGAACCCTTGCGCCGCAAGGCGCTCATCGACGCGACGATCTCTGCGATCGGCGAGCGCGGCTCGCTGGACGTGACGATGTCGGAGATCGCCGGCCGCGCCGGCGTGTCGTCAGCGCTTGCGCACCACTATTTCGGCGCCAAGGACGAGCTGTTGTTCGCGACGATGCGGCACATACTGGCGGAGCTCAACACCGACACCCGGCGCGCCCTTCGCGCCACCGGCACGGCGCGCCAGCGTGTCTCGGCCGTGGTCGCGGTCAGCTTCTCCGACGACCAGTTCCAGCCCGAGACCATCGCCGCATGGCTTGCCTTCTATGTCGAGGCGCAGAAGTCCTCGGCTTTGCGACGCCTGCTCAAGGTCTATGCCAGGCGGCTGCATTCGAACCTGATGAGCGGGCTGACCGGGATCCTGTCCAGGCGTGAAGCGGATCGCGTCGCGGAAGCGACGGCGGCGCTGATCGACGGGCTCTACATCCGGCGCGCGCTGAAGGACGGCGTGCCGGGCGCGGCGACGGCCATCGCGCTCGTCGAAGACTATCTCGAAACCAAGCTCAGCGGACGGAGCCTGCCTTGACGACCGGACGGCCAAATTTCCTGATCGTCATGGTCGATCAGCTCAACGGCACGCTGTTCCCCGACGGGCCGGCGGAGTTCCTGCACGTGCCGCATCTGAAGGCGCTCGCCCAGCGCTCGGCGCGCTTCGCCAACAACTACACCGCCTCGCCGCTCTGCGCGCCGGGCCGCGCCTCCTTCATGAGCGGGCAACTGCCGTCGCGCACCGGTGTCTATGACAATGCGGCCGAATTCACCTCCTCGATCCCGACTTTCGCGCATCACCTGCGCGCCGCCGGCTACTACACCTGCCTGTCGGGAAAGATGCATTTCGTCGGGCCGGACCAGTTGCACGGCTTCGAGGAGCGGCTGACCACCGACATTTATCCCGCCGATTTCGGCTGGACGCCGGACTATCGCAAGCCCGGCGAGCGCATCGACTGGTGGTACCACAATCTGGGCTCGGTGACCGGCGCCGGTGTCGCCGAGACCACCAACCAGATGGAGTATGACGACGAGGTCGTCTTCCTGGCGACGCAAAAGCTCTACCAGCTGTCGCGGGAGCAGGACGATGCGGATCGACGGCCGTGGTGCCTCACCGTTTCGCTGTCGCATCCGCACGACCCCTACGTCGCGCGCAAGCAGTATTGGGATCTCTACGAGAATTGCCAGGCGCTCGATCCGGAGACCGGGTTCATCGCCCATGACGAGCAGGATGCGCACTCGCAGCGGCTCTACCGCGCCAGCGACTATGCTGCTTTCGAGATCACCCGCGAGCAGGTGCGCCGTTCGCGGCGCGGCTATTTCGCCAACATCTCCTATGTCGACGACAAGCTCGGCGAGCTTCTCGACGTTCTCAAGCGCACCCGCATGCTCGACGACACCGTCATCCTGTTCTGCTCGGATCATGGCGACATGCTCGGCGAGCGTGGCCTGTGGTTCAAGATGAGCTTCTTCGAAGGCTCGGCGCGGGTGCCGCTGATGATCGCCGGCAAGGGCGTCCCGGCCGGGCTGATCGAGACGCCGGTCTCCAATCTCGACGTGACGCCGACGCTGTGCGACCTCGCCGGCATCGACATGAGCGCGATCGCGCCATGGACCGACGGCCAGTCGCTGCTGCCGCTTGCCAATGGCAGGCAGCGCAGTGCGCCGGTGTTGATCGAGTATGCGGCCGAGGGCTCCTACGCGCCGCTGGTGGCGATCCGCGACGGCAAATACAAGTTCGTCCATTGCGAGCTCGACCCGCCGCAGCTGTTCGATCTCGAGGCCGATCCGCTCGAGCGCGAAAATCTCGCCGACGATCCGGCGAACGCGGCCCTGGTGGCGGCGTTCATGGACAAGGTCCGGGCGCGCTGGGACATGGCCGGCTTCGACGCCGCCGTGCGTGAGAGCCAGGCGCGCCGCTGGGTCGTCTATCGGGCGCTGCGCAACGGCGCCTATTACCCGTGGGATTTCCAGCCGCTGCAGAAGGCCTCGGAGCGCTACATGCGCAACCACATGAACCTCGACAATCTCGAAGAGAGCAAACGGTATCCGCGAGGCGAATGATGACCACCCTTGTCCCCTCCCTCGATCACCTAAAGCAGGCCTATGCCGTCACCTCGACGGCAACGCAGGTGACGCCGCTGCTGGAATCGACAGCGCTCGCCCGCGAAACCGGTGCGGCCCGCGCCTTCGTCAAGCCGGAATCGCTGCAATGGGCCGGCTCCTTCAAGGTGCGCGGCGCCTATTGGCGGCTGAAACAGCTTTCGCCTGATGCAGCGAAGAAGGGCGTCGTCGCATACTCGTCGGGCAATTTCGCGCAAGGGCTGGCGGCGGCCGGCCAGGCGCTCGGCATTCCCGTCACCATCGTCATGCCGATCGACGCGCCGGCCGCCAAGCGTGACGCCACCGCTGGCTATAGCGCGCGCGTCGTGCTGACCGACCATGGCGATCGTGCACGCGAGGAAGTTGCGGCCGCCAAGGCGCGCGAGATTGCCGAAACCGAGGGCCTCACCCTGCTGCATCCCTTCGACGATCCCGAAATCGTCGCTGGCCAGGCCGGCGCCGGGCTGGAGGCGCTCGACCAGTTGGCGGCAAAGAATACTCACGCAGACCTGGTGTTCTGCTCGGTCGGCGGCGGCGGGCTGATCGGCGGCGTGTCGCTCGCCTTCCACTATCGGTCGCCGAAGACCGAGATCATCGCCGTCGAGCCTGAAGGCTTCAACGGCATGGGCTCGTCGCTGGCGCATGGCGCCATCGAGACGATGCCGATCGGGCCGAAATCGATCTGCGACGGGCTGATGGCGAGGAAGCCCGGCGAAGCGCCCTTCGCGGCGGTGAGCGCGGCCGGCGTGCGCGGCGTCACCGTCGACGACGCTTCGGTGCGGCGGGCGATGAAGATCGCCTTCGAGCGGATGAAGCTGGTGCTCGAGCCGTCGGGCGCGGCGTCGCTCGCGGCGCTGCTTGGGGGCAAGGTGAACGTGGCGGGAAAAACCGTCCTTGTTGTGGCTACCGGCGGCAATGTCTCGCTCGCCGATTTCATGGCGCATATGAACAATGCTTGAAGCGGATTTCGTCATCATCGGCTCCGGCTCCGCCGGCTCGGCCATGGCCTACAGGCTGTCGGAGGACGGCAAGCACTCGGTGATCGTCATCGAGTTCGGCGGCACCGATATCGGGCCGCTGATCCAGATGCCGTCGGCGCTGTCGATCCCGCTCAACATGAGCCTCTACGACTGGGGCTTCGCCAGCGAGCCGGAACCGCATCTCGGCGGCCGGGTGCTCGCCACCCCGCGCGGCAAGGTGATCGGCGGCTCGTCCTCGATCAACGGCATGGTCTATGTGCGCGGCCATGCGCGCGACTTCGACCACTGGGCCGAGCAGGGCGCGACCGGCTGGGGCTTCGCCGACGTGCTTCCCTACTTCAAGCGCATGGAGGATTCCGACGGCGGCGAGGATGGTTGGCGCGGCAAAAGCGGCCCGCTGCATGTGCAGCGCGGCACGCGCAAGAACCCGCTCTACGGCGCCTTCGTCGAGGCCGGCCGCCAGGCCGGCTTCGAACTGACCGACGACTACAACGGATCGAAGCAGGAAGGCTTCGGCCCGATGGAGCAGACCATTTTGGGCGGCCGCCGCTGGTCGGCCGCTAACGCCTATCTGAAGCCGGCTCTCAAGCGCAAAAACGTCACTCTGGTCAAAGGCTTCGCCCGCCGCGTGGTCATCGAGAATCAACGCGCCACCGGCGTCGAGATCGAAGCTAACAAACAGATTCAGGTCGTTAAGGCGCGACGTGAGGTGATCGTGGCGGCCTCGTCGATCAATTCGCCGAAGATCCTGATGCTGTCCGGCATCGGCCCGGGCGCGCATCTGCAGGAGAACGGCATCCAGGTCGTCGCCGACCGGCCGGGTGTCGGCCGCAATCTGCAGGACCATATGGAGCTCTACATTCAGCAGGAATCGACCAAGCCGATCACGCTGAATTCAGTGCTCAACCCGTTCTCCAAGGCGTTGATCGGCGCGCAGTGGCTGTTCTTCCGGACCGGTCTCGGCGCCACCAACCATTTCGAGGCGGCCGCCTTCGTGCGCTCGCAGGCCGGCGTAGACTATCCTGATATCCAGTACCACTTCATCCCGGCGGCGGTGCGCTACGACGGCAAGGCGGCGGCGAAGTCGCATGGCTTCCAGGCGCATGTCGGGCCGATGCGCTCGAAGTCGCGCGGCTCGGTGACGCTGCGCTCGCCAGATGCCCGCGCCAAGCCGGTGATCCGCTTCAACTACATGTCGCATCCGGACGACTGGACGGAGTTCCGCCACTGCATCCGGCTGACCCGCGATATCTTCGGCCAAAAGGCTTTCGACAGTTTCCGTGGCAAGGAGATTTCGCCGGGCAGCCATGTGCAGTCGGACGAAGATCTCGACGCCTTCATCAGGGACCATGCCGAAAGCGCCTACCACCCTTGCGGCACCTGCAAGATGGGACGCGCCGATGACCTCATGAGCGTCGTCGATCCGGAATGCCGGGTGATCGGCGTCGAGGGGCTGCGGGTCGCCGATTCCTCGATCTTCCCGCGGGTGACCAACGGCAATCTCAACGCGCCTTCGATCATGACCGGCGAAAAGGCCTCCGATCACATCCTCGGCCGCACGCCGCTGGCGCCGTCCAACCAGGAGCCCTGGATCAATCCACGCTGGCAGGTGGCGGACAGATAGAGCATTGTCAGCCGGGCACCCTCCCCGCCTGGCGACCATCAATGGAGAACCCCATGCGCGCCCAGCCCACGGCATCGCACTATGTCAACGGCCGCTATATCGAGGACGAGGGCGGCGCGCCGCTGCCGGTGATCTATCCGGCGACGGGCGAGACCATCGCCACGCTGCATTCGGCAACGCCGAACGTGCTGGAGCTGGCGATCGAGGCCGCGCGCGCCGCGCAGCCGGCCTGGGCGCGGCTGAAGCCCGTCGAGCGCGGGCGCATCCTGCGTCGCGCCGCCGACATTCTTCGCGCACGCAATGCGGATCTAGCGCGCATCGAGACGCTGGACACCGGCAAGGCAATCCAGGAAACGCTGGTGGCAGATGCCCCCTCGGCGGCGGATTGCCTAGAGTATTTCGGCGGCGCTGTCGCCGCCTTCAACGGCGAGGCGGTCGATCTCGGCGGGCCGTTTGCCTATACAAGGCGCGAGGCGCTCGGTGTGTGCGTCGGCATCGGCGCCTGGAACTATCCGATCCAGATCGCCGGCTGGAAATCGGCGCCGGCGCTCGCCATGGGCAACGCCATGGTGTTCAAGCCGTCGGAGAACACGCCGCTGTCGGCGCTGGCGCTGGCCGAGATCTACAGCGAGGCCGGCCTGCCCGACGGGCTGTTCAACGTCGTGCAGGGCTATGGCGATGTCGGCGCCGGCCTCGTCGGCCATGATGTCGTGGCCAAGGTTTCGGTGACCGGCTCGGTGCCGACAGGGCGCAAGGTGCTGTCGCTCGCCGGCTCGAAGATGAAGCACGCGACGATGGAGCTCGGCGGCAAGTCGCCGCTGATCGTGTTCGACGACGCCGATCTCGAAAACGCCATCGGCGGCGCCATGCTCGGCAATTTCTACTCCACCGGCCAGATCTGCTCCAACGGCACGCGCGTCTTCGTGCAGAAGGGCATCCATGACCGTTTCGTCGACCGGCTGGTCGAGCGCACCAAGAAGATCCGCATCGGCGATCCGCTCGATCCGGAAACGCAGATGGGTCCGCTGGTCAACAAGGCGCAGCAAGAGAAGGTGGTCGGCTACATCGCCGCCGGCAGGCAGGATGGGGCGACGCTCGCCTGCGGCGGCAACGTACCGTCGCTGCAGGGTTTCGACGGCGGCTTCTTCGTCGAGCCGACGGTGTTCACCGGCGTCACCGACGGGATGCGCATCGCCCGCGAAGAGATCTTCGGGCCGGTGATGAGCGTGCTCAAGTTCGACAGCGAGGACGAGGTCATCGAGCGCGCCAATGACACCGAATTCGGCCTGGCAGCCGGAGTGTTCACGCGCGACCTGCCGCGTGCCCACCGCGTCATCGCCGAGTTGCAGGCCGGCACCTGCTGGATCAACGCCTACAATCTGACGCCAGTGGAAATCCCCTTCGGCGGCGTCAAGCAGTCGGGCATCGGGCGCGAGAACTCGCTTGCCGCGCTGGCGCTCTATTCGCAGTTGAAGGCGATCTATGTCGAGACCGGGGACGTGGCGAGCCCGTACTAAGTCGTTCGACTACGCGGCTTTCCCGGCCGTTCCATCCAGGTACTGCGTCAGCGCGCAGACGAGATGATAAAAAATGCTGGCCGGCACATCGGTCGCCAGCGAACGGCCTCGCTCGTCGATGCGGTCGATCCAGAGGCCGAGCGGGGCCGGATCGATGTGCCAGCGGAACAGGCGACCGACGCGCGCCTCGATCTCCGGCTTGAGGTCCGGCCCGCCGGTGCCATCCAGCGCGACCGCCGCCTTGACCGCCTCGGCCTGCGGCCAGCTGCGCGACACCAGGTCGAGCGGCAGCCCTTGCCTGGAGACGGCGCCGTAGGAGAGGCCGGTGGCGCGGTTGAGGCCATTGGCGACGGCGGAGGCGTAGAGCTTGCGGGCAAAGGCGGTAAGTTCGGTCTGGCCGCTGCGGCCGGCGAAATCGGTAAGCAGCGAGGCCCATTCGAAATGATGGCCGGGCTCGGTCCAGCTGCCCTTCTCGCCGGCCGCCGGCTTCCAGCCGTCGTCGAAATATTCGCCGAGCGTCCAGCTGTCCGGATCGAAGAAATGACTGCGGAAGAGATCGATGATGCGCGCCGCGCGGCGCAGATAGGCGCGCTCGCCGGTCGCCTGATGCCAGGCGAGGAAGGCTTCGAGCAGATGCATATGCGGGTTGGTGCGTCGCTCTCCCGCGCCATCGGATGTTTCGAGGAAGCCGGTCATGCGGCTGTCCTCGAGATGGGCGTCGAGGAAGGCGAAGGTCTCCTCGCCGAGCCGGAGCGCATGTGGATGACCCGATATATGGGCGTGCGCCAGCGCCAGAAGCACGCAGGAATGGTCGTAGGCGTCCTCGACCGCGTCGGCGACCGAGCCGTCTATGTTGAGCGTTCGCACCCAACCGCCCCTTGCGGTGCGGCCCTTGCCGGCCATGAAATCGATGCCATGGGCGATCAGCCGGTCGGCCGGGCCGGTCCAGCCGCGCTCCTTGGCCACCGCGAAGGCATAGACCTGGCGGGCCTGGGTGCGCATGCGCTTCGGCTTCATCAGCGGCGAGCCGTCGAAGCCGAGCGCCTCGTGGAAGCCGCCGTGACGCTCGTCGACGCCCGACGTCGACCACAGCGGCAGCGTCTCGTCGAACAGCCAATGATGCACACGCTGCCGCCAGGCGCCGCTTTCGATGACCCGGTCATGCGCCGGCGTGAACCTCGTTTCCAACCGGCCCGACTTCTCCAGTTGCTCGACGATCTTCTTGACGTGCTGGCTGTGGCTGACAGGTGCGACGAAGGTGGCGTCGGCGGTCGAGACGATGGCGACGTCCTTCATGCCGATGGCCGAAAGCAGCCGGCCGTCGCCGCGGATGTAGGAGTTCTCGCAGTCGATGGCGACAACGTCGCCGACGATCACATTGCCATCCTTGTCGGAAGGGCCGACATCGAGCAGCGACTGCCAGGAGCCGAGATCGTTCCAGCGGAAGCCGGCCGGCACCATGGCGATGCCCTTGGCCCGCTCCATGATGGCGTAGTCGATCGAGGTCGAGGGAATGGCGGAATAGAGCTCGATCGGCATATAGAGGCCGGAAAGGTCCGATGTCGCTGCCTTGTAGGCGGCTTCGGTGGCCTGCCAGATGTCGGGCTGGAGAGCCGCGAAGGCGTCGCGCATGGCGCCGGCGCGAAACAGGAAGATGCCGGTATTCCAGTAGAATGTTCCGGCTTCGACATAGGCTTGCGCGGTGGCAAGGTCGGGCTTCTCGACGAAGCGCGAGACATCGAATATGCCGTCCGTGTCGGCGGCGACCTCGATATAGCCGTAGCCGGACTCGGGCTGGGTCGGCTTGATGCCGAACACCACCAGACGACCGGCGCTCGCCGCCTCCGCTCCGGCCTCGACGCTCCGCCAGAACTGTTTCGCGGTCGAGATCTCGTGATCCGACGGCACCACCAGCATCAGGCTGTCGCCGAATTCGGCAAGCGTGCGCAGCGTTGCCAGCGCCACGGCGGCGGCGGTGTTGCGGCCGGCCGGCTCGAACAGCGGGCCACCGCCGGCGAGATCGAGCCCGGCGAGGTCGGCGTGGACGCGCTCGGCATGGCGCTCGGCGGCGATCAGGAAGATCGGCGTTTCGCCGGCGGGCCTCGCCGCCAACCGGCGCAAGGTCTTGGCCAGCATCGAGCCGTCGCCGGAAAAATCGTGGAATTGCTTGGGATTGTCCTCGCGCGACAACGGCCAGAGCCGCGAGCCGACGCCGCCGCTCATGACGAAACTGACGATGCGCTGGCTCATTTAAGTCTCGCACTCAGAAGTTGTTGGGCCGGGCGACATACAGCTTTAAGCACTGTTCACCCGATTCGAAATGCGCTCGGTCGCCAGATCGACGAAGGCCTTGACCAGAGGCGAAAGGTGGCGGCTGCTCGGATAGAGGACGTAGAGACCGCCGGCCGGGGTGGTATGCTCCTTGAGCACGCGGCGTAACCGGTCCTCGCCGATCAGTGCTTCCGCAATGCCGTAGGGCAGCTGGGCGATGCCATAGCCGGCGATGGCGGCGGCGACGACGGCCTGCATCTCGTTGGCGGCGAAGCGCCCGGAGACCGTGACCGTCTCCTGGCCTTGCGGTCCGTCCAGCACCCAGTGGGCGCCGGCCGCCGAGGCGCCGGCAATGACGCATTGATGGTGTGCCAAGTCCGCCGGCGCTTCCGGCGCTCCATGGCGCGCGAGATAGTCAGGGCTGGCGCAGAGCTGCCTGTGCGTCGAGCCGAGCTTGCGGGCGATCAGCGTTGAATCCTGAAGCACTCCGGTGCGGAAGGCTAGATCGATCCCGTCCTCGATCAGGTTGAGCTTGTCGTCGGTCAGGCGGAGCTCGACCTTGGTCTTCGGATAGATCTCGAGAAAGTCGACCACAGCACGATTGAGAAAATAGGCGCCGAAACCGACGGGCGCCGATATGCGGATCGTGCCCGATGGCTCCGCGCTCGCCTCGGCAAGGCGCTGATTGGCCTGCTCGATCGCCCGCAGCGCCTGGCTGCTCTGCTCGTAATAGAGGCGCCCGGCATCCGTCATGTTGAGGCTGCGCGTCGTGCGCTGCAGCAGGCGGACGCCGACCTCGCGCTCCAACGCGGCAATGCGGCGGCTGACCGTGGTCTTGGGCATGGCGAGCAGGCGCGCAGCGGCGGTGAAACTGCCGGCTTCCACAACGCGGGCAAAGACCACGATGTCGTTGAGGTCGATCATTGTATCCGAAAGTGGGACAAAGTTTTCCAATTATAGGCGATTATGCATCAATGGTGCAAACCCTAACTTTGTTCCATGGAAACAAGGAGCAAACAGATGACCACCAAAAGAGACATTCTGGTGACCGGCGCCACCGGCCAGCAAGGCGGCGCGGTCGCGCGCGCCCTTCTTGCCAAGGGCCATGGCGTCAAGGCGTTGACGCGCTCGCCGGACGGCAAGGCCGCGCGGCAGCTGGCGGCGGCCGGCGCCGAAATCGTGGCCGGCGATCTCTCCGATGCTGCGTCCATCATCAAGGCGGCGAGCGGCGTCGACACCATGTTCCTGATGGGCAACAGCTACGAGGCCGGAATGGAGGAGGAAACCCGCCAGGGCATCCTTGCCGCCGATGCGGCGAAGGCTGCCGGCGTCGGGCATCTGATCTATTCGTCCGTCGCCGACGCCGACAAGAAAACCGGCATCCCGCATTTCGAAAGCAAATATCTGGTCGAGCAGCACGTTGTCCGGCTCGGCATCCCCTACACGATCAGCGCCCCGGTCGCCTTCATGGAGAATGTCGTCGCACCGTGGTCGGTCGGCGCGCTCAGCCAGGGCACGTATGCCTTCGCCATGCCTCCCAGGCGACCCCTGCAGTTGGTCGCCCTGTCCGACATCGGCGGCTTCGTCGCCGCGCTCGCCGAGCGGCGCGAGCGCGTGTTCGGTAAGCGCTTCGATTTCGCTGGTGACGAACTGTCCGGCGAGGAGCAGGCGAAAGTGCTGTCGCAGGTGATCGGCCGCACGATCGGCTACCAGGAAATCCCGATCGCCGTCGCCCGCCAGCAGAGTGAGGATGCGGCCCTCATGTTCGAGTGGTTCGACCGCGTCGGCTACGATGTCGACATCCCTGCCCTGCACAAGGAGTTCCGGGAGGTCCGCTGGCACAGCTTCGCCGACTGGGCGCGTGCTTTCGACTGGAGCGAGCTCGATCGGTCGGCGGCCTGAATACACCGGGCTTCGCCAAGCGGATCAGCCAATCCCTGGCGCTGGTCCGCTTGCCCAATTGGTGTTGTGGACTGCCGAGCCAGCCTGAAGATTTCAACAGCCTGCGGCGAATGTGACGAAATGCGACAGAGGCGCTGCCATTGGCGCTTGCAGTATCGAAAAGCGGCGGCTATAAGCCCGCGGTCTGGTCACGGAGTGTAGCGCAGTCTGGTAGCGCACATCGTTCGGGACGATGGGGTCGCAGGTTCAAATCCTGCCACTCCGACCAGAAAAACAAGCACTTAGATGTTTGTTGCCTCCCGCTCCCGAAATCACCCATCCACGCCGCACATCGAGCTGGCCTTCCATTGTGCTCGACAACAGGCTCTCGCTTTGACCTAAATGGCGTCCTACCCTAGTTCGACAGGCGTGCGGGACTGAGGAACGGCGAGGCAGGTGAGAGTATGAAGTTCACGCCGACGGCAGCACTCCCGCTCACTTTGATCACTGTGCTGCTCGTTGCAGTTGGCTGCTCCTCCACCGTTGCATCGATCGATCCAGGTAAATACGACAGAATGACCTGCCCGGAACTCAACGTCGCGCTCGGCGACACCGCCACTGAGATCTCGCAAACCGCCATCGCACGCGGCAAGGTCGCCAACACCAGCGTGCCGAACTGGCTGCTGGGCGGCGAGCGTGTGAAAACGGTAGTGGCCAATCGCGAAACGGCCAAAATCGAACGGCTGCAGCAACAGCAGCAGGCGATGATCGCGACGCGAAAGCGTCAGTGCGCGTCCACGCAGTGATTTGCCGCTGACAGGTGGCCTTTCAGCTCACGCGCTCAGCCTGAACCGCGCCGTGTCGATCGCCGCGTTCATCAGCGTCTGCGTGTAGGCGGCTTGCGGATCGCTGAAGATCGCCTCCGTCGGCCCTTCCTCGACGATTTTGCCCTGCTTCATGACGATGATGTAGTCGGCCATGGCGCGCACCACGGCAAGGTCGTGGCTGATGAAGAGGTAGGACAGTTCGTGGTCGGCCTGCAGCTTGCGCAGCAATTCCACGATCTGCTTCTGCACCGAGCGGTCGAGCGCGGAGGTCGGCTCGTCCAGCACCACCAGCTTCGGCTTCAGGATCATGGCGCGGGCAATGGCGATGCGCTGGCGCTGGCCGCCGGAGAATTCGTGCGGATAGCGGTTGCGCGAATTGGGATCGAGCCCGACCTCACGCAGCGCCTCGATGGCGCGCTGGTCGCGCTGCTTGCCGGAAAGGTTCGGCTCATGCACCAGCAATCCTTCGGTGATGACCTGGCCGACGGTCATGCGCGGCGACAGCGAGCCGAACGGGTCCTGGAAGACGAGTTGCATCTCGCGCCTGAGTGGCCGCATGGCCTGGCGGTCGGCCGTGGAGATGTCGCGATCGCCGAAGCGGATAAGGCCATCGCTGGGCAGCAGCCTGAGCAGCGCGCGGCCGAGCGTCGATTTGCCGGAGCCGGATTCACCGACGATGCCGATCGTCTGGTTGCGCTTCAACCGGACCGAGATGCGATCGACGGCGCGCAGCATCAACGGCTCGCCGGCGAGGAAGCCGCCGCCGATCTTGAACACCACTTCGACGTTGCGCCCCTCCAGAAGCACCGGGGCACTGGCCGGCGGCGGCGCCTTGGAACCGGTCGGCTCGGCGGCCAGCAGCATCTTGGTGTAAGCGTGCTGCGGGTTGGCGAACAGCGTCTCCGCCTCGCCCTCCTCCACCACCTCGCCCTGGCGCATGACATAGACGCGGTCGGCGAAGCGCCGCACGATGCCTAGGTCGTGGGTGATGAAGACGATGGCCATGCCGAGCTTGCGCTGCAGCTCGGCGAGCAGCATCAGGATCTGCGCCTGGATGGTGACGTCGAGCGCCGTCGTCGGCTCGTCGGCGATCAATATGTCGGGATCGTTGGCGAGCGCCATGGCGATCATGACGCGCTGGCGCTGGCCGCCCGACATTTCGTGCGGATAGGATTTCATGCGCCGCTCGGGATCGGGAATGTGCACCAGCCGCAGGAGCTTCAGCGCCTCTTCGCGGGCCTCCGCAACACCCAGCCCGCGATGCCTGCGGATCGGCTCGATCAGCTGGTTGCCGATCGAATAGAGCGGATCGAGCGAGGTCATCGGCTCCTGGAAGATCATGCTGATCTTGCGGCCGCGCACCTTGTTGAGCTCGCTCTTCGTCATGGTGAGCAGATTGCGGCCGCGATAGTCGACGGCGCCGGTCGCTTCGCCATTGGAGGCGAGCAGGCTCATCGCCGCCATCATCGTCTGGCTCTTGCCCGAACCGGATTCGCCGACCACGGCGACGGTCTCGCCAGCCCTGACGTTGATGTTGATGCCCTTAACCGCTTCGACCGCACCGTCGAGGGTGCGGAAGCGGACGCGAAGGTCCTTGACGTCGAGGATCGTTTCGGCAGCGGCCATCTCAGCGGTCCTTGGGGTCGAGCGCATCGCGCAGGCCGTCGCCGACGAAGTTCAGCGCGAACAATGTCGAGACGAGGAAGAAAGCGGGGAACAGAAGCAGCCAGTTGGCGCTGCCGATGTTCTTAGCGCCGACCGAGATCAGCACGCCCCAGCTCGTCATCGGTTCCTGCACGCCGAGGCCGAGGAAGGACAGGAAGCTCTCCAGGATGATGACCTGCGGCACCAGCAGCGTCATGTAGATCACCACCGGGCCGAGCAGGTTGGGAATGACGTGGCGCATCAGGATGCCGCGCTGGCCGACGCCCATGGCTTCGGCCGCCTGGACATATTCCTGGCGGCGGATCGACAGCGCCTGGCCGCGCACGATGCGGGCCATGTCGAGCCACAGCACGGCGCCCACGGCCAGGAACATCAGCACGAAGTTCCGGCCGAAGAACACCACCAGCATGATGACGAAGAAGATGAAGGGCAGCGAATAGAGCACGTCGACGATGCGCATCATCACCTCGTCGACCCTGCCGCCGGCGAAGCCGGCCGCGGCGCCATAGAGCACGCCGATCACCACCGCCACGACGCCGGCAAGCAGGCCGATGGCGAGCGAAATGCGCCCGGCCATCAGCGTGCGCGACAGCAGATCGCGGCCGGTGTTGTCGGTGCCGAACAGGAAATACTGCTGCTTGATCGACGCGCTCATCGTCGCTTCGAGACCGTCGGGCGACTTGCTCTCGATCTTGGTGTCGTCGAAAGCGTCTGAACGGTCGAGATAGCGGACGTTGCGGTCGTCGATCGGCTTGGTCGAGGTTACGGTGACGATGACGCGGTTGCCCTCCTGATGCCACTCCTTAACGTCGACGCGCATCCGCTTGATGGCATCGGTAAGCGCGGTCTGGATCATGTCAGGCTTGGGATAGGCGGAAAGGCTCGGCGGCGTGCGCACATAGTCGCCATAGATCGTGGTGTATTCGTGCGGCACCAGGGATGGGCCAAACACGCTGATGAGCGCGATGAGGGCAAGATAGTAGAGGCTGAACATGGCGGCGCGGTTGGCCTTGAGGCGCGACCAGGCGTCGCCCCAGAGCGAGCGGCCAACGACGGCGGGGGCTGCGGCTGCGATATCAGTCATAGCGAACCCTCGGGTCGACGACCGCGTACATGACATCGACGATCAGGTTGAAGACGATGGTGAAGATGGCGATCACCACCACCGTTCCCATCACCAGCGTGTAGTCGCGGTTCAAGGCGGCATCGACGAAGTAGCGGCCGACGCCCGGAATGGAAAAGATGGTCTCGACAATGACCGAGCCGGTCAGCAGCGCCGCCGCCGCCGGGCCGGTGAAGGAGACGATCGGCAGGATCGCGCCGCGCAGCGCATGCTTGACCACCACCGACCAGTCGGACAGGCCGAGCGCGCGGGCGGTGCGGATGTGATGGGACCGCAAGCTCTCGATCATCGAGCCGCGCATCAGCCGGGCGACGATCGCAATCTGCGGCAGCGCCAGCGTCAGCACCGGGCCGACCTTGTTGATCAGGGCGCCGTCGCCCCAGCCGCCGATCGGCAAGAGCTTCCAGGTCAGGCCGAACAGGAGCTGAATCACCGGCGCGATGACGAAAGTGGGAATTGTGCTGCCGGCCGTCGCCAGCGCGATCACCGCAAAGTCACCTAGCTTGTTCTGGTTGAGCGCAGCGACGGTGCCGAGCACGCTGCCGAGCAGCAGGGCCAGCAGCAGCGCCGAGGCGCCGAGCTGCACCGAGATGGGCAGCCCCTTGGCAAACAATTCGGTGACGGTGAAATCCGGCATGTTGTAGCTCGGGCCGAAATTGCCGCGCAGCAGATTGCCGAGATAGTGGGCATATTGCAGCCAGAGCGGATCGCCCAGACCGAATTGCGCCTCCAGATTTGCCCTGATCTCGGGGCTCAGCCCTCGCTCCTGATTGAACGGTCCGCCCGGCGCGACACGTATCAGGAAAAACGCCATGGTCACGATGACGAATAGCGTCGGGATGGCGGTCAGAAGCCGCCGGAAGACATAACGCAGCATCGGCGCCCCGCTTCAGCCAGGGTGACAGCTCTCCAAACGAAGACCCGTAACGCTGGCATCTCTGATCTTCGCACCGGCATCCCCGAAAATCCAACCCGACTTTCGGCCCGGTACGACGACAGACCGCGGCCGCCGCTGCCCAAAATGGGAGCGGCGGCACGGCCAAGGTTTCTTGTCAGTCCTTGGAGATGAAGCGGGACGGATGGACATCCATCACATTGTCGTCGAAGCCATGCAGCTTCGAGGAAACGATGTCGTGGTAGCTGTAATAGAGGAGCGGGATCTGGCCGACGTCGTCGACGAGGATGCGCTCGGCCTCGGCGAGGTCCTTCATGCGCTCCTCAGGCTTGCCGCCGGCGGCGGCCGCCTTGTCCATAGCCGCTTCGTATGCCGGGCTGTTGTAGTCCGAATAGTTGTTGCCGCTCGCCTTGCGCGAGATGCCGAGGAAGGTCTCCGGATCCTTGTAGTCGGCGATCCAGGCGGCGCGGGCGACGTCGTAGTCGCCCTTCTGCTCCAGGAAGGAGTAGTGGGTCTTGGTGTCGGTGTTGAGCAGCGTGACCTCTACGCCGAGCGGCTTCAGCTGCTCCTGGATGGCGACCGCCGTGTTCTTGTGGTTCTCCGAGGTGTTGTAGCGGATCTCCATCTTCAACGGATGCTCGGGTGTATAACCGAGTTTCTCGAGGATCTTCTTGGCAGCGTCCTCGCGGTCGATCTGCGGCATATCGGCGTATTTGGCCAGTGCCGGCGTGTAGCCCTCGACGCCCGGAGGCACCATCGAATAGCCGGGCAGCATCGAGTTCTGCCAGACCTTCTCGGCGAGGAAGTCACGATCGATCGCCATCGAGATGGCGTTGCGCAGCTCGACATTGTCCCACGGCGCCTTGTCGGTCTTGATCGCATAATAATAGGTGCCGAGATATGGCCCGACACGGACCTGGTCACCGAATTTGGTCTTGAGATCGGCGAGCTGTTCGGTCGGCAGGTCACCATAACTGTCGAGTTCGCCGGCCTCGAAGCGCTTCATCGCCGACGAGCGATCCTCGGTCGGGATGTAGTTGACGACGTCGAGTTTGACGCTCGCGGCGTCCCAGAATTTCGGATTCTTGGCCAGCTTCATATGGTCGTTCGGAACCCACTCGGCCAGCGTATAGGCGCCGTTGGAAACCAGCTTGCCCGGCTTGATCCAGTCGGCGCCGAGCTTGTCGATGGAGGCCTTGTTGACCGGATAGGTCGCCTGGTGGGTCAGCATCTCCAGGAAATAAGGCGTCGGCGCCTTCAGCGTCACTTCCAGCGTGTTGGCGTCCACCGCCTTCACGCCCATGTCCTCGGCCTTGCCCTTCTTGGTGTTGAAGTCCTCAGCGCCCTTCACCGGATAGAGCATCGAGGCGTATTCGGCAGCGGTGGCCGGATCTTCCAGCCGATGGAACGAATAGACGAAGTCGTCCGCCGTCACCGGGCTGCCATCCGACCAGAGGCCGTCCTTGCGCAGCTTGAAGGTATAGACAGTGCCGTCGTCGGACACCGTCCAGCTTTCGGCGGCGCCCGGAATGAGGTTCGTCTTCTGGTCATGCATGACGAGGCCTTGGAACAGGTCGCGTATGATATCGGCTTCGTAGACAGTCGACGTCTTGTGCGGATCGACCGTCTCCGCCTCGGCGGCGGCTCCGCGGTTGTAAACGGTCTCGGCGAAAGCCGGCGTGTAGAAGGTGCCCGCGGCCAATGCCATGGTCGTGGCGAACACCGTCGCCTTCAGCACATTTTTCAGCATGAAGTTCTCCCTGTCGGCGCGGCCCCTCAGCCACACCTTTTACGTGTTGACGCCCCTGAACCAATTCTGGTCGCTTTTGGGCGTGCCACCGATCCCTTCCGGCGGCTGGTGGCAGGACACTAGACAGACAGATATCCGATTTCAACCGAGTCTTGCTTCGCGCACGCTTGACGCTAAGTGAGCACGCAATCGCTAAAACAGCGGCAACTTAAGCAAAAACACGACTTTCAACTTGCTGCACCTAGCGGTTGCTCGAACCGTTTTCGGTTTTTGTAGTGCGGGTTTGGCATGCTCCGCCCCATGCAGCAGAACCCCAAAAACCGTGTTTCGTGGTCTCGTTTCCGGGCTGACGCCGGGGGAACGACGGCGGTCGAATTCGCGATGCTGGCGCCGCTTTTCATCCTGCTTCTGCTCGGCATGGTTGCATATGGGATCTATTTCGGCGCCAGCCATTCCGTCCAGCAGATCGCGGCCGACGCGGCGCGAACGGCGATAGCCGGGCTGAACCAGACCGAGCGGCAGGCCCTGGTCACCGATTTCATCAATCACGACGTCGCCGGCTACCCGTTCGTCGACCCGCACAAGCTGACGGTCGACGCCAAGGACAGCACCATCGACGGCAGCCAGTTCGTGGTTTCGGTGAGCTACGACGCACGCGACCTGCCGATCTGGAACCTGCTGGACAACCTGCCGATGCCATCGATGACGATCAAGCGCCAATCGACGATTCGGGTCGGGGGCATATGATGCGCACCGCTGCTGCCGCGATGCTGCGGTCAAGCCGCAGGCTGATCGCTGATCGTCGCGCCAATTTCGCCGTCATGGCAGCGCTGAGCGCGCCGGTCGCGCTGGCGCTGACTGCCTTCGCGGTCGATGAAGGCGCGCTGTTCAACGAACGGCGCGCTGCGCAGTCGATCGTCGATCTCGCGGCGATCACCGCGGCGGCCAACATCAACAATGCCGAGAAGGCTGTGCTGACGACGCTGAAGGACAACGGGTTCAACTCGGTCGCCGTCCAGAAGCAGGGGACGGCCATCGAGCCGACGGAGAGCAAGGCGGTCGTCGAGGTCGTGCCCGGCCGCTATTCCGGCGTCAGCTCGATTGCGACCGGCAGCCGCTTCGAGGCGGGCAAGCTGCCTTACAACGCCGTCCAAGTGTCGCTGAAGAAGAAAGGCACGCTCTATTTCGGCGCGATGATGATGAAGCCGCCGGTGATCGGCACGACGGCCACCGCCAGCGCCCAGGCCGAGGCCGCGTTTTCGGTCGGATCGAGGCTCGCCAGCCTCAATGGCGGCGTCCTCAACGCGCTGCTCGGCGCGCTGCTCGGCACCAACATCTCGCTCAGCGTGATGGATTACAACGCCCTGGTATCGGCCGATATCGACGTGCTTTCCTTCACCGACGCGCTGGCGACGCAACTGCGGCTGACGGGCGTGAGCTATTCGGACGTGCTGGCCTCGAAGGCCACCGTCGGCCAGATCGCCACCGCCATGGCCAACGTTCCAGGGCTCGACCGCACCTCCAAGCTGGCACTGCAGACAATGGCCACTGGTGCCACCAACACAGTCAAGATCCCGCTCAGCCAGCTGATCGATCTCGGCTCGGTCGGCAGCCTCGGCGTCGGACAGAAACCGGCAGGGCTGACCGTCGCGGCGAGCGCCATGAGCATGGTGACGGCGGCGGCGGCACTTGCCAACGGCACCAACCAGGTCCAGGTCAATCTCGGCGCCACCATACCGGGCTTGACGTCCACCACGCTCAGCATCGCCATCGGTGAGCCGCCGCAATCCTCGCCGTGGCTGAGGATCGGCGAGGCCGGCACCGTGGTGCGCACCGCGCAGACCCGCATCAAGCTCAATGCCAGCGTCGGCCTCGGCAACGGGAACAACGGCAACGGCTTTGGCAATGGCAATGGCAGCGGCAACGCCGGCCAGAATTTGGGTGGCGGCATCAAGCTGCTCGCCGTCAACCTGCCGCTCAATGTCGAAGTGGCGTATGCCGAGGCGAAGCTCACCGACGTGAGCTGCCCGACCGGGCGTCCCGACAGCCTGAAGGTCACGATCGCGGCACAGCCCGGCGTCGTCGCCGCGCATCTCGCCAACAGCAGTGCCAGCGGCTTTGCCGACTTCACCAAGCCGCAATCGTTCAGCGACGCCGAGATCGCCGATGTCAGCGTCAAGCTTTTGCTGGTCAACCTCAGCCTGCTGCAGATCAATGGGTCCTCGGCATTCTCGATCACCAACATGGCGCCGACGAACCTGACCTTCAACGCCACCGAGATCGCCGCCAAGACGATCAAGACGGTGTCAACGAAGAACCTGACGCAGTCGCTGACCACATCGCTGGTCAACAACCTGTCGCTGTCGGTCAAGGCGCTCGGCCTCGGCCTCGACGTCACCGCCCTGCTCGGCACGGTGAAACCGGCGGTGGTGACGGCGCTCAACGGCGTGACCGCACCTGTCGACAGCCTCGTCTACAACGTGCTTGGCGCGCTCGGTGTGCATGTCGGCGAGGCCGATATCCGGGTCACCGGCGGCACCTGCGGACGTTCCGTGCTGGTGCAGTAACGATCAGCCTGCGCGTCCGATCAGAAAACCCAGCGGCGGCAAGGACAGCCCATCCTCCTGAATCGCCGCGCTGGCACCGACGTCGATTGCTTCAATTGGCCCCAGATCCGGCGGCAAGGGCAAAACAGCCAGCTCGTCGGCGAAGTTGAAGGCGCAGACCAGCCTTTCGCCGTCAGCCTCGCGGATGAAGGCAAGGACATCGCCTTCGGTGTCCAGAAAGCGGATCGACCCTTTGACCAGCCCGGGGTGCCGCTTGCGCAAGGCGAGCATTGACCGGTAGGCGGCAAGCACCGATCCTTCCTCGCCGTTCTGGACGTCCACGGCTCGGGCGCGGTGGCTTGCCGGCACTGGCAGCCAGGGCTTGCCCGTCGTGAAGCCGCCATTGCCGGCGCCCGCTTCCCAGGCCATCGGCGTGCGACAGCCGTCCCTGCCCTTGACGCCCGGCCAGAAGCGGATGCCGAGCGGATCGCGCAGATCCTCGAAGGTGAGTTCAGCTTCCTCCAGGCCGAGTTCCTCGCCCTGGTAGAGGCAGATCGAGCCGCGCAGGCACGACAACAGCGCGATCGAGAATTTCGCCACCGCGTCCGGGTCGCCGCCCGGCCGCGTCCAGCGGCTGACGTGGCGTACCACATCGTGGTTGGAGAACGCCCAGCAGACCCAGCCGTCGGCGACGGTGCTTTCGAATGCCTCGACGCAGCCGCGTATGTGCGCCGCCGAGAATTGCGGCCCGAGCAGGTCGAATGTGTAGCACATCTGCAGCCTGTCGCCGCCGGAGGTGTAGGCGGCGAGCGTTCGCAGCGAGCGGTCCTCGTCGCCGACCTCGCCGACCGCGGCGCGGTCCTGGTATTCGTCGAGCAGCGCGCGGAAGCGGCGGAGGAAGTCGAGGTTCTCCGGCCGCGTCTTGTCGAACAGGTGCTCCTGGAAGGCATAAGTGGTGGTGGCGCCGTTGGTGCCGGCGACACTTTCAGCCAGAGGCGGGTTGTCGCGCAGCCAGCGGTCATGGAAATAGTAGTTGACCGTATCCAGGCGGAAGCCGTCGACGCCGCGCTCGAGCCAGAAGCGCACCGTGTCCAACACCGCGTCCTGAACCTCCGCATTGTGGAAGTTGAGGTCCGGCTGGGCGGCGAGAAAATTGTGCATGTAGTACTGCCGGCGGGTGGCGTCCCATTCCCAGGCCGGCCCGCCAAACAGCGAGAGCCAATTGTTAGGCGCGTTGCCGTCCGGCCTGGCATCTGCCCAGACGTACCAGTCGGCCTTCGGGTTGTCGCGGCCGGCGCGGCTCTCGACGAACCATTCGTGCTTGTCGGACGAGTGGGAGATCACCTGGTCGATGACGACCTTCAGGTCGAGCCGGTGCGCCTCGGCGACCAGCGCGTCGAAGTCCTCCAGCGTGCCGAACATCGGATCGACGTCGCGATAATCCGAGACGTCGTAGCCCATGTCGGCCATCGGCGATTTGAAGAAGGGCGACAGCCAGATGGCGTCGACGCCGAGCGAGGCGACATGGGCGAGCCTGGCGGTGATGCCTTTGATATCGCCGCTGCCGTCGCCGGTCGTGTCCTGGAAGGAGCGCGGATAGATCTGGTAGATGACGCAGCCGCGCCACCATTCGGCCCCGCGCCCCGCAGTGTCGTCAGCCATTATTTCTCCTTCCGGATGCGCGCCCTGCCGCCGGCCTTGCGCTCGATCATGAATACCACCGTCCGTCCCGGCACCGGTCGCGACAGGTCGACGCCGCCATCCGCTGCCTCGATGGCGGGATGCCAGCGGAAGCCCGCACGTTCCGGCAGGGTGAAGACGCATTGGCGACGGTCGCCATTGACGATGACCGCGAGGCGGTCATCGCCGGCGCCGCCAAGCACCATGGTGAGGCGGTGCCGCCGCGCATCGTTCCAGTCCGTCTCACCGAGTGTCGCGCCGGATTCGGTCAACCAGTCGACGTCCGGGATGTCCCGACCACCTGCCGGCATCCCGATCAGGAACCGAGTGTCCGATAGTGCAGGGAAGGCACGGCGCAGTGCCGAGAGCGACGAGGCGTACCGTTCCAGCGACCGGTCGCGGCCGGCCCAGTCGAGCCAGGTTGTGGCGTTGTCCTGCGCATAGGCGTTGTTGTTGCCCTTCTGCGTGCGGCCGAATTCGTCGCCCGCCGTCAGCATGATGGTGCCGCGCGAGGCGAACAGCGTGGCGAGCAGCGCGCGCTGATCACCGAACCGCGCCTCGGCGATAGCGGCATCCAAAGTCTCGCCTTCGACGCCATTGTTCCAGGACAGGTTGTCGCTATGGCCGTCGCGGTTCTGCTCGCCATTGGCCTCGTTGTGCTTTTCCTCATAGGCGACGAGATCTGCCAGTGTCATGCCGTCATGCGCGGCGATGAAATTGACCGTACGGCTCGTCCCCTGCCCGGCCTTGGCGAAGACATCGGACGAGCCGGCAAGCCGGGTGGCCAGCGCGCCGACCATGCCGGCATCGCCGCGCCAGAAGCGCCTGACATCGTCGCGGTAGCGGTCGTTCCATTCGAGGAAGGGCGGGGTAAAATTGCCGAGCTGGTAGCCGTCCGGTCCGATATCCCAGGGTTCGGCGATCAGCACCCGGTCGGCCAGCACCGGATCGCCGGCGATGGCCTGAAGCAACGGCGCCGCGGGGTCGAACGCGCCGTCCGCCCGGCCGAGAACCGTAGCGAGGTCGAAGCGGAAACCGTCGACGCCGGCATGGCGGACAAAGTGGCGGAGAGTGTCGAGCACCATTTCCCGGACGACCGGATGATCGCAAGCGATCGTGTTACCGGTCCCGGTGTCGTTCACCAGCCTGCCGTCCGGTTCGTGCCGGTAGTAGGCTTGGCTGTCGAGGCCGCGCAGCGACAGTGTCGGGCCGAAGCGGTCGCTCTCGCCGGTGTGGTTGAAGACGAGGTCGAGGATGGTGCCGATGCCGGCCTTGCGCAAGGCGGCGACCGTGTCGCGCAATTCGGTCAGGCCGCCCGGCGCCAGGCGCGGGTCCAGCGCCATGAAGGTGACGGGATTGTAGCCCCAGGCATTGTGGAGCCCGAGCGGCGGCAGATGCCGCTCGTCGATCGACGCCGTTATCGGCATCAGTTCGACGGCGGAGACGCCGAGCTTTTGCAGGTGCTCGATGACGGCCGGATGGGCAAGTGCCACAATCGTGCCGCGCTGCGCTTCGGGAACGTTTGGATGCAGCCTGGTGAAGGAGCGGACGTTGAGCTCATAGATCAGGCCGCCGGGCTGGAACACCGGTGGTTGGGCTGGCAGCGGCGGCGGCAAGGCGCGCGCCACTGTCTTCAGCATCAGCGGGGCTGTATCGGTGCCTTCGTTGCGTTTGGCGGCTAGTCGCCAGTGGTACTGGTACGGCCTGTCGATCTCGATGGCATAGGGATCGGCAAGCAGCTTGTCCGGGTCGAACCAGAGACCGCGCTCGGGTGCGTAATCGCCATCGGCGCGAAAGCCGTAGCGCGTGCCGGCGGCAAGGCCGGCAACGAACAGCGCATGCACCCCCTCGCCTTCAGGCAGGAGTTCGAGCCGGTCGATCTCGCGGGAGCCTGTGGCGTCGAAGATCGAGACCCAGAGGCGCCGCGCCGACGACGACCAGGCGGCGAAGCGGATGCCATCGGGGGTTATGGTTGCGCCGAGTTGGGTCATGCGCGCGCCTCCCCTTCTCCCCTTGTGGGAGAAGGTGGATCGGCGCGCAGCGCCGAGACGGATGAGGGGTGGGTGACGGAGTGAGGCGTCCATGATCTGGACGTGGGTTCGCGCCAAGCTGGAGCACCCCTCATCCGACCGAGCTTCGCTCGGCCACCTTCTCCCACAAGGGGAGAAGGGAGAACTGCGCTCACCGCCAGCCTCAAGTAATCACGCTCGGCTTGTCGCGGCCGGTGTGGCTCTTGATCCCGGCGATGTCATCGGCGGCGGCGATGAGGTCGGCCAGCGCCTCCTGCGTGTCGAGATCGTGCCTTGCCTTGTCCGGCTCGTAGCGCTCGATGTAGACGCGTAGCGTCGCACCTGACGTGCCGGTGCCGGAAAGGCGGAAGACGACGCGCGAGCCGCCTTCGAACAGGATCCTGATGCCCTGGTTCTTGCTCACCGAGCCGTCGACCGGATCGAGGTAGGCGAAGTCATCGGCGTTGGCGATCTTCAGGCCGCGCACGCTGGTGCCGGGCAGCGAAGCGAGCTTGGCGCGCAGCTCGTCGACCAGTCTATTGGCGCGCTCGGTCTCGACTTCCTCATAGTCGTGGCGGGAATAGTAGTTGCGGCCGTAAGTCGCCCAGTGCTCGGTGACGATCTGCTTGGCGCTCTCGCCGCGCACGGCGAGGATGTTGAGCCACAACAGCACCGCCCACAGACCATCCTTCTCACGCACATGGTTGGAGCCGGTGCCGGCACTTTCCTCGCCGCAGATCGTCGCCATGCCGGCATCGAGCAGATTGCCGAAGAACTTCCAGCCGGTCGGCGTCTCGTAGATGCCGATGCCGAGCTTTTCGGCGACGCGGTCGGCCGCGCCGCTGGTCGGCATCGAGCGGGCGATACCCTTCAGGCCGTCCTTGTAGCCCGGCGCCAGATGCGCGTTGGCGGCGAGCATCGCCACCGAGTCCGACGGTGTGACGAAAATGCCCTTGCCGATGATCAGATTGCGGTCGCCGTCGCCGTCGGAGGCGGCGCCGAAGTCCGGCGCGTCCGGCCCCATCATCTCGTCGTAGAGATGCTTGGCATGCACCAGGTTCGGATCGGGATGATGGCCGCCGAAGTCCGGCAGCGGCTTGAAATTGCGGCAGGTGCCGCTGGGCGCACCGAGCCGGCGCTCGAGAATTTCCTTGGCATAGGGGCCAGTCACCGCATGCATGGCGTCGAAGCGCATGCGGAAGCCATATTTGAAATTGGCGCGGATGGCGTCGAAGTCGAACAGGCTTTCCATCAGCTCGGCATAGTCGGTGACCGGGTCGATCACCTCGACCGCCATGCCGCTGGCCTTGACGGTGCCGATCGTGTCGATGTCGATCGCGCCGATGTCGGCGATCTTGAAGCTCGAAATCGTCTTGGTCTTCTCGAAGATGGCGTCGGTGATCTTCTCCGGCGCCGGGCCGCCATTGCCGGCGTTGTACTTGATGCCGAAATCCTCGTGCGGGCCGCCCGGATTGTGGCTGGCCGACAGGATGATGCCGCCGAAGGTCTTGTATTTGCGGATGACGTTGGAGGCGGCCGGCGTCGACAGGATGCCGCCCTGCCCGACCATGACCTTGCCGAAGCCGTTGGCGGCGGCCATGGCGATGGCCGTCTGGATGACCTCGCGGTTGTAGAAGCGGCCATCGCCGCCGATCACCAGCGTCTTTCCTTCAAAACCTTCAAGCGCGTCGAAGATCGACTGGATGAAGTTCTCGGCATAGTGCTCCTGCTGGAACACCGGCACCTTCTTGCGCAGGCCTGAGGTGCCGGGCTTCTGGTCAAGATAGGGTTTGGTGGGGACGGTCCGTATCATGCTTCAGGCAACCCTTTTCGAAAGCAGCAGGCGATAGAGTTCTACATATTTCTCGGCGCTCTTGTCCCAGGAGACATCGGCCTTCATGCCCTGGCGCTGGATCGACGCCCACGCGGTGGGGTTGGCATGCGCGCTGACCAATCGGTGTATGGCATGGACGAGCGCGCCGCCATTGTTCGGCGCGAACTGGAAGCCGGTCGCCACACCGGCCGACATCGCCGCCTCGTTGGCATCGATGATGGTGTCGGCAAGGCCGCCGGTGCGGGCGACGACCGGCACGCAGCCATAGCGCAGGCCATAGAGCTGGGTCAGTCCGCAGGGCTCGAAGCGCGATGGGATGACGATTGCGTCGCAGCCGCCCTGCATGATGTGGGAGAGCGCCTCGTCATAGCCGACGACGACGCCGATGCGGCCGCGATGGCGGGCGGCGGCGGCAAGCAGTGCGCCTTCGAGGCCGGCATCGCCGGAGCCCAGGATGGCGAGGCGCGCGCCGGCCGCGACGATGCCGTCGACGACGGCCGCCAGTATGTCCATGCCCTTCTGCCAGGTCAGGCGGCTGACGACGCAGACGATCGGGCTGTCGTCGTGCTCGAGGCTGAAGCGTTCCTCGACCGCAAGCCGGTTCGGCTGCCGCGCATCGAGCGTCGCGGCCGAATAGCGGGACGCCAGGAGCTTGTCAGTCTCGGGATTCCAGATGTCGACATCGATGCCGTTGACGATGCCATGGAGATCGATGGCGCGCATGTTGATCAGGCCGTCGAGACCCATGCCGAATTCCGGCGAGCGTATCTCCTGCGCATAGGTCGGGCTCACCGTGGTGATCGCCCAGGCAGCCTGCAGGCCGGCCTTGAGGAAGCCGACGCCGCCGTAATATTCGACGCCGTCGAGCGCCATCGCCACCGCCGGCAGGCCGAGCTCGCCGAAGATGCCGGCGCCGAACTGGCCCTGGAAGGCGAGGTTGTGCACGGTGATCAGCGACGGCACGCCGACCGCCTTGCCGTAGCGCATATAGGCGAGCGCCATCGCCGACTGCCAGTCATGGGCGTGCACGATGTCGGGCTGGTAGCCGGAGATGGCGCCGCCGGCGATGTCGCCGCCGACCTGGCTGAGCGCCGCGAAGCGCCGCCAATTGTCCGGCCAGTCGGCGCCAGTGGCATTGCCGTAGGGGCCGCCCGGGCGATCGAACAGATGCGGCGCGTCGAGCACGAAGAGGTCGAGCCCGGCGATCTGGACGGCATGGACGGAGGCCTTGCCGCCCTGCAGCAGCGGATACTGGTAGACGGCCTTCTTTTTCTTGAAGGCCGCCATCACCTGGGGATAGCCGGGGATGAGCGTGCGCATGGCGACGCCCTTGCCAGCCAGCGCGATCGGCAAGGCGCCGGTCACGTCGGCGAGCCCACCGGTCTTGATCAGCGGGAAGATCTCGGGCGTGACCGACAGAACCTGCATGCGCTTAACCGATCCAATCCTGCCTATAGCTTCAGCTTGTCGATCATGTCCTGCGTGACGAGGCAGATGCCCTTCTCCGAGACGCGGAAGCGCTTGGCGTCGAGGACGGGATCCTCGCCGACAACCAGCCCTTCCGGTATGCGCACGCCATGGTCGATGACGACACGCTTGAGACGCGCGTTGCGGCCGACATGCACGTCCGGCAGCATGACGACTTCTTCCAGCGTCGAATAGGAATTGATGCGCGCACCGGTGAAGATCAGGCTTCGCTTCAGCGAAGCGCCGGAGACGATGCAGTCGCCCGAGACCAGCGAGGAGACGGCAGAGCCGCGCCGACCATCCTCGTCATGCACGAACTTGGCCGGCGGCTTCAATTCGGCATAGGTCCAGATCGGCCAGTCGCGGTCGTAGAGGTCGAGTTCGGGGGTGATGTCGGTCAGGTCGATATTGGCTTCCCAATAGGCGTCGACGGTGCCGACGTCGCGCCAATAGGCCTCGTTCTCGGCCGTCGAGCGCACGCAGGATTTGGCGAAGCGGTGGGCGATCGCCTTACCGTGCTGGACGATATGGGGGATGATGTCCTTGCCGAAGTCGCGGCTTGAGCCGGGCTCGGCGGCGTCGCGGCGCAGCTGCTCCATCAGGAACTTGGTCTTGAACACATAGATGCCCATCGAGGCCAGCGCGAAGTCCGGCTTGTCGGGGATGCCGGGCGGGTCGGCGGGCTTTTCGATGAAGGAGATGATGGTGTCCTTGGCATCGACATGCATGACGCCGAAGCCGGTCGCTTCCATGCGCGGTACTTCGAGGCAGCCGACGGTGACGTCGGCATTGGCGTCGACATGCTGGCGCAGCATCAGCTCGTAATCCATCTTGTAGATGTGATCGCCGGCGAGGATGACCATGTATTCCGGGCCATAGGCCTCGATGATGTCGATGTTCTGGTAGACGGCGTCGGCCGTGCCTTCATACCACTGCGTTTCCGAGACGCGCTGGCTGGCCGGCAGGATGTCGAAGCTCTCGTTTCGCTCGGGCCGCAGGAAGTTCCAGCCGCGCTGCAGGTGCCGAATCAGCGAATGCGCCTTGTACTGGGTGGCGACGCCGAGGCGGCGAATGCCAGAGTTCAGCGCATTGGACAGCGCGAAATCGATGATGCGCGTCTTGCCGCCGAAATAGACCGCGGGCTTGGCGCGCCGGTCGGTCAATTCCTTGAGTCGACTGCCGCGTCCGCCGGCAAGCACATAGGCCATGGCATCGCGCGCCAGAGGCTGGGTTCTTCTCGTGTCTGCCATATTTTACCCTCCCAAATGTCTGGTGCGGACCATGGCTCAGTCCGCGACAAGTTCGAGCATGATCGTCGACAGCGGCGGCAAAAGCATCGTCGCCGAGACGCCTCCACCTTCCTCCCGCGCCTCGACAAGGCCACCGTTACCCTTGCCCGAGCCACCATAGTCGGCAGCGTCGGTGTTGATGATCTCGCGCCACTTGCCGGCCTTCGGCAGCGGCACGCGGTAATTGTCCCGCGGCACCGGCGTGAAGTTGGAGATGACGGCGATCGGATTGCCATCGGGCGCGCTGCGCAGCCAGGCGAACACCGAATTCTCGCTGTCGTCGACGATCAGCCAGGAGAAACCCTCCGGCTCGCAGTCGCGCCCATGCAGCGCCGGACGCGAGCGATAGAGGTAGTTGAGATCGCGCACCACCTGCCAGACGCCACGATGCGGAGCGTAATCGAGCAAGTCCCAGTCGAGCGCGCGCGCCTCGCTCCACTCGCGGCGCTGAGCGAATTCCTGGCCCATGAACAAGAGCTTCTTGCCGGGATAGCCCCACATGAAGGCGTAATAGGCGCGCAAGGTCGCGAATTTCTGCCAGTCGTCGCCTGCCATCTTGCCCAGCAGCGTGCCCTTGCCGTGCACGACCTCGTCATGGGACAGCGGCAGCACGAAATTCTCGGAGAAGGCGTAGACCAGGCCGAAGGTGATGTCGTTGTGGTGGTGCTTGCGATAGATCGGCTCCTTGGAGAAATACTCCAGCGTGTCGTGCATGAAGCCCATGTTCCACTTGAAGCCGAAGCCCAGCCCGCCCTCATGCACCGGTCGCGACACTTTCGGCCATGAGGTCGATTCCTCGGCAATGGTCACCACGCCGGGATGGTGGCCGTAGACCTCCTTGTTCATCTTCTGCAGGAAGGCGACCGCCTCGAGGTTCTCGCGCCCGCCCTTCTCGTTGGGGATCCATTCGCCGGCCTTGCGCGAATAATCGAGGTAGAGCATCGAGGCCACCGCGTCGACGCGCAGGCCATCGACATGGTATTTCTCGGCCCAGAACAGCGCATTGTTGACCAGGAACGACACCACCTCGCGGCGGCCGAAATTGTAGATCGCGGTGTTCCAGTCCGGATGAAAACCCTGGCGCGGATCGGCATGCTCGTAGAGCGCGGTGCCGTCGAATTTCACCAGGCCGTGCTCGTCGACCGGGAAATGCGCCGGCACCCAGTCGAGGATGACGCCGACGCCGGCGCGATGCGCGCCGTCGACGAAACGGGCAAAGCCGTCGGGATCGCCGAAGCGGGCCGACGGCGCATAGAGGCCGGTGGTCTGGTAGCCCCAGGACGGGTCGTAGGGGTGCTCCGAGATCGGCAGGAACTCGATATGGGTGAAGCCGATTTCGGCGACATAAGGGATCAGCCGTGCGGCGAGTTCGTCCCAGCTCAGGAAGGTGCCGTCATCGCGAAGCTGCCAGGAGCCGGCATGGACCTCGTAGATCGAGATCGCCTCGCGCCTCGGATCGGCATTGCGCCAGAACGCGCGGTGCGCGTCGTCGCCCCACTCATGCGCTATCGGCGGCGCCGTCACCGATGCGGTGGCCGGGCGCAGCTCCGACTCGAAGGCGAACGGATCGGCCTTGAGTGGTAGCCGCACGCCGTCGGGGGCGATGATCTCGAATTTGTAAGGCCGGCCGGCGCCGATATCGGGGATGAACAGCTCCCAGATGCCGGTGTCGCGGCGGTCGCGCATGGTGTGGCGGCGGCCATCCCATTCGTTGAAAGCGCCGACCACAGAGACGCGCTTCGCATTGGGCGCCCAGACGGCGAAATGCACGCCGGTGGCGCCCTCATGGTCGATGACATGGGCGCCAAGCTTGTCGAAGAGCCTGAGATGCGAGCCCTCGGCGATATAGTAGTCGTCCAGCGGACCGAGCACCGGGCCGAAGGAATAGGGATCGGTCAGCCACCAGTCGCCCCCGGCGTTCCTGGCATGATAGCGCAGCGGCTGGCGCTTCCTGAGCGTGAGCTTGCCCTCGAAGAACCCGGCATCATTGCTGCGCGACAGCTCGCCGGCTTTCTTGCCGGTCAGCGTGTAGGCGGTGACGAACTCGGCGTTCGGCACGAAGCAGCGGGCGACAAAACCCTTGCCGGCCTCATGCACGCCCAGAACGGCGAAGGGATCGCCATGCGTGCCGGCGACGATCGCCGCGACATCGCCGGCTGGCGCCAGTCCGTCCGGCCCGCTCGTCGCAGCGGTCGCGCGCGGCTTCCTCATCAGGCGGTCGCCCTCCCTGGGCACTCGTACTCAAATTCCAGCGGAGGTCCGAATTTGACATCTGCATTGCCGCCTGGTCCTGGATCGGTCGCAGATGTCAAACTCACTCCACTAGGGGCCACGTTGTTCGTGGCCTCATGCAATCATATCAGACGGGCACGTTCCAGATTTCTTTCGCATATTGGCGGATCGTGCGATCGGAAGAGAACCAGCCGACGCGGGCAACGTTGCGGATTGCGCGGGCGTACCAGTCGGGACTGTTGCGCCAGACGGTGTCGACGTCGCGCTGGGTGGCGGCGTAGGTGTCGAAGTCGGCCGCCACCATGAACCAGTCGGTGCTGTAGAGCCCGTCGATCAGGGCACGGTAGCGCCCGGGATCGTCAGGCGAGAAGACGCCCGAGGAGACGGCGGCGAGCGCCTGCGAAAGTTCCGGCGAGGATTCGATCACCGCGCGCGGATTGTAGCCATTGTTGCGCCGCTCGGCGACCTCGGCGGTCGTAAGGCCGAAGATGAAGATGTTGTCGTCGCCGACGCACTCCTTGATCTCGACATTGGCGCCGTCCAGCGTACCGATGGTCAGCGCGCCGTTGAGCGCGAACTTCATGTTACCGGTGCCGGATGCTTCCATGCCGGCGGTCGAAATCTGCTCCGACAGATCGGCGGCCGGCATCAGCACCTCGGCCAGACTGACATTGTAGTTCGGCACAAACACGACCTTCAGCAGGCCGCGCACCGCCGGGTCGCGGTTGATGACCCTGGCGACGTCGTTGGCGAGTTTGATGATCAGCTTGGCGTTGTGGTAGCTGGGCGCGGCCTTGCCGCCGAAGAACTTCACGCGCGGCATCCAGTCACGCTCGGGATGCGAGCGGATCTGGTCGTAGAGCGCGACGGCTTCCAGGATGTTGAGCAGCTGGCGCTTGTATTCGTGGATGCGCTTGACCTGGATGTCGAACAGCGCCGAGGGGTCGAGCTTGATGCCGAGCCGGTCGGCGACCAGATTGGCGAGCCTGGCCTTGTTCGACCGTTTCACCGCCGCGAACTTCTCGCGGAAGGTGGCGTCGCCGGCAAGCGGATCGAGCCCCTTGATGGCATCGATATCGTCCAGGAAGCGGTCGCCGATCGCCTCGCGGGCTAGCGCGGTGAGGCCGGGATTGCACTGGATCAGCCAGCGCCGCGGCGTGATGCCGTTGGTCTTGTTGTTGATGCGGCCGGGATAGAGCTTATGGAGATCGGCGAACACCGTCTCCTTCATCAGCTCGGTGTGCAGCGCCGACACGCCGTTGATCGAATGCGAGCCGACAAAGGCAAGATTGCCCATGCGCACGCGGCGATCGCCGTTCTCCTGGATCAGCGAGATGCGGCTGATCTGCTCGCCAGAGAACTTGTTGGTGGCGCGCGCCTCGAGCAGCACTTCCGCGTTGATGGCGTAGACGATCTGCATGTGGCGCGGCAAAAGCCGCTCGAACAGCGGCACCGGCCAGCTTTCCAGCGCCTCGGGCAGCAGCGTGTGGTTGGTGTAGCCAAAGGTGCGCTTGGTGATGTCCCAGGCCTGGTCGAAATCCATGCCGTGGACGTCCATCATGAGCCGCATCAGCTCGGGCACGGCGATCGCCGGATGGGTGTCGTTGAGATGGATCGCCGCCTTGTCCGGCAGCGACTGCAGGTCGCCATATTGGCTGAGATGCCGCTGGAGGATGTCCTGCAGCGAGGCGGTGGAGAAGAAATACTCCTGGCGCAGCCTGAGCTCCTGCCCGGCCATGTGGGAATCGGCGGGATAGAGCACGCGCGACAAGGCATCGGCCTTGTTGCTTTCGGCGAGCGCGCCGATGTGGTCGCCGGCGTTGAACTTGTCGAGCAGGATCGGGTCGATCGGCATGCCGGACCACAGTCGCAGCGTGTTGACGCGGTTTGCCCGCCAGCCGGCCACCGGCGTATCGTAGGCGACGGCCAGGACATGCTCGGTCGGCTTCCAGACGTGCCGCTCCAGCCTTCCGTCCTTGGAGGTGATCGATTCCACCGAGCCGCCGAAGCCGACCTCGAAGGAGCGCTCGCGCCGCTCGAACTCCCAGGGGTTGCCGTGGTCGAGCCAGGTTTCCGGCAACTCCACCTGCCAGCCGTCATGGACCTCCTGCCGGAACATGCCGTTGGCGTAACGGATGCCGTAGCCGTGCGCCGGAATGCCGACGGTGGCCATGCTCTCCATGAAGCAAGCGGCAAGCCGGCCGAGGCCGCCATTGCCGAGCGCGGCATCGGGCTCCAGCCCGGCGATGAGGTCGAGATCGACGCCAAGCGTGCGCAGCGCCTCGCGCATGTTCTCCATCAGGCCGAGATTGGAGAAGGCATCGCGCATCAGGCGGCCGATCAGGAATTCAAGCGACAGGTAGTAAACGCGCTTTTCCTGCTGGGCGTAGGCCTCCTGGGTGGCCTGCATCCATTGATCGACGACGCGGTCGCGCACGACCTTGATCGAGGCTGTCAGCCAGTCGTACTGGGTGGCGACGTTGGTGCCCTTGCCGACCCTGTATTTCAGGGCCAGCAAGACCTCGTCGGCGAGCGTCTTGGGATCGGGGATTTCTAGGGTGGGAGCTTCGGATGTCATCGCGCTTGTCATGTCGCCTCTCGTGCGGTTGCCATGATCATACCGGCTTTCACCGTTCCTCCCAGCCCATCCTACTGCATTGCAGCATATATTCAATCGATTTAGATCGACAAGCCACCCGGCTCCCCTGCGGCAATTTACCGTCGAGGCGGATCAGGCGGCCAGCGCTTCCTCCGGCGGCTTCTTCGCGCCGGTCATCAGGGCGACCGCGTCCGACATGGAAATCTGCTTCGGATCGACGACGCAAAGGCGACGTCCAAGCCGGTGGATGTGGATGCGGTCCGCGACCTCGAACACATGCGGCATGTTGTGCGAGATGAGCACGATCGGCAGGCCGCGTTTCTTGACGTCGAGGATCAGCTCCAACACGCGGCGGCTTTCCTTGACGCCGAGTGCGGCGGTCGGCTCGTCCATGATCACGACTTTGGAGCCAAAGGCGGCGGCACGCGCCACCGCGACGCCCTGGCGCTGGCCGCCAGACAGCGTTTCCACCGCCTGGCTGATGTTCTGGATGGTCATCAGGCCAAGTTCGGTGAGCTTGTCACGGGCGCGCTTTTCCATCGCCGGACGGTCGAGCATGCGAAACCAGCTGCCGAGCGGGCCGGGTTTGCGGATCTCGCGGCCGAGGAACATGTTGTCGGCGATCGACAGCGCCGGCGACAGAGCGAGGTTCTGGTAGACGGTCTCGATGCCGGCTTCCCGAGCCTCCATCGGCGACTTGAAGGCAACGGGCTTGCCTTCAAGCCGGATTTCACCTTCGTCAGGCGCGGCCGCGCCTGAAATCGCCTTGATGAGCGATGACTTGCCGGCGCCGTTGTCGCCGATCACCGCCAGGATTTCGCCCGGATAGAGGTCGAAATCGGCGTTGTCGAGGGCGGTGACACGGCCATAGCGCTTGGTAAGTCCGCGCGCGGTGAGGATGGGTTCCTGGGTCATGACTATGCCGAAACCTTTCTGATCCATTGATCGACCGCCACGGCGCCGATGATGAGCACGCCGGTGAGGAGCACTTTCCATTGCGGATCGGCGCCAAGCATGTTGAGGCCCATCGAGACGACGCCGACGATCATGGCGCCGAACAGCGTGCCGAGGATCGAGCCGCGGCCGCCGAAGAGCGAGATGCCGCCGATCACCGTCGCGGTGATGGCCTGCAGATTGTAATCGGTGACGGCGGCCGACGGTGAGATCGAGCCGTTGCGGCCGATCGAGACCCAGGCGGCGAAAGCGGCGATCAGCCCGGCAAGGGCGTAGACCGTAATCAGCACCTTCTTGGTCTGGATGCCCGACAGTTTCGCAGCCTCCTGATCGTCGCCGACGGCATAGACATGGCGGCCCCAGGCGGTGTGGTTGAGCACATACCAAAGCACCGCCACCAGCACGACCGTGGCGATGACGCCGGCCGTCAGCACGGCGGAGCCGACCCTGAAGCTCAGGGCGAAGAGGTGGAGAAGCGGTGCCTGCGCATCGACATCGGCATCGCGGATCGTCTCGTTGGCCGAATAGATGAAATTCGTCGCCATGACGATGTTCCAGGTGCCGAGCGTGACGATGAACGGCGGCAGCTTCATGTAGGCGACCAGCAGGCCGTTGAGCAGGCCGCAGGCGCCGCCGGCGGCAAGACCTACCAATACGGCGAGAATGGTCGGCATACCGTAGGTGATGGCGCAGTTGCCCATGATGACGGCAGAAATCACCATGATCACGCCGATCGACAGGTCGATGCCGGCGGTCAGTATGACCAGCGTCTGGGCGGCGCCGAGAATACCGACGATGGCGATCTGCTGCAGGATCAGCGTCAGCGTGTAGGACGAGAAGAAGCGTCCGCCGATGGCGATACCGAAGATGACGACCGACAAGACCAGCACGATCAGCGGCACCGCCGCCGGCGTCGAATGCAGGAAATGCTGGGCGCGCTTGACGAACGACTTGCCGTGCTCATCGAAGGCGGCGACGCTGGTGTCGCTGCTCGAAAGCACCTTCTCGAATTCCTGAATCTGAGACATATCTCCTCCCGTCTGCGCGGAGCTTCTCACGGCTCCCCGTCCCGTTCACGCATTCCGGTCTATCGCCTGGATTGTCCGCGCTTACGAAAGCGCATCGTCCACCCGATGCGGCCGGGGATCAAGCCCCCAGCCGCAAGGTTTATGTGCCGGTCAGCCCAGCATCAGCCCCAGCACTTGGCGAGGCCTTCCTTGGTGTCGATGGACTTCACACCGTTGGCCGGCTTGTCGGTGACGAGATTGACGCCGGTGTCGAAGAAGTTCTTGCCTTCGGTCGGCTTCGGCTTGGTGCCGTCCTTGGCGAAAGCGGCGATCGCCTCGATGCCGAGCGCCGCCATCTGCAGCGGATATTGCTGCGAGGTGGCGCCGATGACGCCTTCGGTGACCGACTTCACGCCGGGGCAGCCGCCGTCGACCGAGACGATCAGCACCTGCTTCTCGAGACCGACGGCCTTGAGCGCCTGGTAGGCGCCGACAGCGGCGGGCTCGTTGATGGTGTGGATGACGTTGATGGTATTGTCCTTCTGCAGGAGGTTCTCCATCGCCTTGCGGCCGCCTTCTTCGTTGCCGTTGGTCACGTCATGGCCAACGATGCGCGGATCGTCCTCGTCACCGATCTTGTTGGGGTCCTTCACGTCGATGCCGTAGCCCATCATGAAGCCCTGGTCGCGCAGCACGTCCACGGTCGGCTGCGACGGTGTCAGGTCGAGGAAGCCGATCTTAGCGTCCTTGGCCTTGTCGCCGAGCGTCGCGGCGGCCCAGGCGCCGATCAGCTTGCCGGCTTCCAGATTGTCCGTCGCGAAGGTCGCGTCGGCCGCATCGATCGGATCGAGCGGGGTGTCGAGCGCGATCACCAGTAGGCCGGCGTCACGCGCCTTCTTCACCGTCGGGACGATGCCCTTGGTGTCTGAAGCGGTGATCAGGATACCCTTGGCGCCGTCGGCGATGCAGCTTTCGATCGCCGCCACCTGGCTCTCGCTGTCGCCGTCGATCTTGCCGGCATAGGTCTTGAGGTCGACGCCAAGCTCCTTGGCCTTGGCGGTAGCGCCCTCCTTCATCTTGACGAAGAAGGGATTGGTGTCGGTCTTGGTGATCAGGCAGGCGCCGACGCCGGCGGCCGATGCCGTCGAGGCGAACGCCATCAGGCCCAACCCGGCCGCCGCGAACACGGTGGACTTCAGCAGTGCTTTTTTGGTCACGATTTTCCTCCCAGTGGAACCATAGCGGACGCCGGGCCACCCGGCGTCTCAAGCGCATCCAACCATTTCTCCCAGCGTGGACGCCATCTCAAAAGACACCAGTCCGAGGCGGCTGTCAATAATTAAATCACTCTTATTTATTATTGACAGCCTTGCATCGTTCACTCATTCTGCACGAAAAGCATTGAGGGGAAACGACGGGAGGAACAAGGGTGGAGACCGGCATTGCGAAGCACGGTTCGCCCGATGCGGCAGAGAGCCGCCTGCACCGCGGCACCAACCAGAGCGGCATGCGCGACCACAACGAGCGGCTTGTGCTGTCCTTGGTGCGCCAGCATGGCAGCCTGGCCAAATCCGACATAGCGCGCATGACCGGACTCTCGGCGCAGACCGTTTCGGTCATCATGCGTGAACTGGAGGAAGACAGGCTGCTGGTGCGCCAGGCGCCGTTGCGCGGCCGGATTGGTCAGCCCTCCATTCCCATGGCGCTCAACCCCGAAGGCGCCTTCTTCATCGGCCTCAAGATCGGCCGCCGCAGCGCCGAGCTGGTGCTGATCGACTTCCTCGGCAACGTGCGCTCGATGCTGCAGCACTCCTATCGCTATCCGGCGCCGCGCGAGACGGTGGAGTTCGCGCTCTCCGGCATGACCAAGATGCGCGGCGAACTCACCCAGGCGCAGGACAAGCGCATTGCCGGTCTCGGCATCGCCATGCCGTTCGAATTGTGGAACTGGGCCGACACCGCCGGCGCGCCGCGCGAGATCATGGATGAATGGCGCCACCGCGACATCCGGTCCGACATCCAGGCGCAGTGCGACTTCCCGGTCTACCTGCAGAACGATGCCACCTCGGCCTGCGGCGCCGAGCTGGTCTTCGGCCAGGCGGGTGCAGCGCGTGACTTCGTCTATTTCTACATCGGCGCCTTCGCCGGCGGCGGCATCGTGCTGAACGGCCGGCTGTTCGGCGGGCCGACCGGCAATGCCGGCGCGCTGGGCTCGATGCCGGTGCCGGGGCCGGACGGCAAGCCGACCCAGCTCATCGACGTGGCCTCGATCGCCATTCTGGAGAAGGCGCTCAACGCGCGCGGGGTCGAGGCCTCGCATCTGTGGACGTCGCCGCAGGACTGGGGCGAGATCGGCCCTGAGCTCGACACATGGATCGCCAGTGCCGCGCAGGCGCTTGCCTATGCCATCGTCGCGGCGTCCTCGGTCATCGATTTCGAGGCGGCGGTGATCGACGGCTGGATGCCGCTCTCGGTGCGCGGCCGCCTCGTCGATGCTGTGACAGAGGCCATCGGCACGATCGACGGCGAAGGCCTGAAGCTGCCGGTGGTGCGCGAGGGAACCGTGGGCATCCATGCGCGGGCGCTGGGCGGCGCCAGCCTGCCGCTGTCGGAGCGCTTCCTGATTGGCTCGACCACAATTTCCAGGAGCACTTGAGCATGCTGATCGGCATCCCGTCGCTGCTCGGCCCGGAGCTTCTGGCGACGCTGCGCGCCATGGGCCATGGCGATGAGATCGCGCTGGTCGACGGCAACTACCCGGCCGCGGAGCAGGCGCACCGGCTGATCCGCGCCGACGGCCATCATCTGGTTCCCGTGCTCGACGCCATATTGAGCGTGCTGCCGGTGGACGACGCCGTGCCGGAAGCGCTGTTTCGCGCCTCGGTCAAGGGCGATCCCGCGCTTGCCGATCCGGTCCATCATGAGATGGAAGCGGTCTGCGCCAGGCGCGCGCCCGGCCATAAGGTGGTTGCGCTGGCCGGCGCCGACTTCTATGCACGGGTCAAGGCCGCGCACGCCATCGTCGCCACCAGCGAGCCGCGGCTCTATGCCAACATCATCATCCGCAAGGGCGTGATCTATCCGCCGGAGACCGAGAAACAATGATCCTCTGCTGCGGCGAAGCCCTAATCGACATGCTGCCGCGTACGACGACGGAGGGTGAGGCCGCCTTCGCGCCTTATGTCGGCGGCGCGGTGTTCAACACGGCGATCGCGCTTGGGCGGCTCGGCGCGCCGGCCGGCTTCTTCTCAGGCCTGTCCTCGGACCTGTTCGGCGGCCAGTTCCGCGAGGCGCTCGGCGCGAGCAAGGTCAGCTCGACCTACGCGCACACCTCCCCTCGCCCGACGACGCTCGCCTTCGTGCGGCTCACCAACGGCCAGGCGACCTACACTTTCTACGACGAGAACACCGCCGGACGCATGCTGACCATCGAGGATCTGCCGAACCTCGGCGCCGAGATCGAAGCGATGCTGTTCGGCGCCATCAGCCTGATCTCGGAACCGGCGGGGTCGGCGTATGAGGAGTTCATGCGGCGCGAGCACAACAGCCGCGTCATGATGCTCGATCCCAACATCCGGCCGAACTTCATCCCCGACAAGGCAAAGCATCTCAGGCGCATCCGCGAGATGATGGCGATGGCCGACATCGTGAAACTGTCGGACGAGGACCTCAACTGGTTCGACGAGGCCGGCTCACATGAGGACGTCATCCGCAACTGGCTGGATCGCGGCCCCAAGCTGATCGTCGTCACCCATGGCAGCGAGGGTGCGATTGGGTACAGCAAGAACCACAGGGTCACGGTGATGCCGCAGAAGGTAACGGTGGTCGACACGGTCGGTGCCGGCGACACGTTCAATGCCGGCATCCTCGCCTCGCTGCACGAGCAGGGCCTGCTCACCAAGGCGGCGATCGGCGACCTGTCGGAAGACGCGATCCGCCAGGCGTTGGCGCTCGGCGCCAAGGCGGCGGCGGTGACGGTGTCGCGCGCCGGCGCCAATCCGCCCTGGCGTCACGAAATCGCCTGACCAACCGTCCATCCGGCGGCAAGGCTGCTCAGCCGGCTGATCACTTTATGTTTCCACCGGCTGAAAAGGCGCGAGAAAAGGTGCCGATTGCGCCTTGCAAAGGCCGGATTTCCGGCATCTTGGGGCAAAGCGGTGGAGATAGGCGGTAACAGGCTGCGACATCCGCGCAGCCCCCCGCCCCGCGGGGCCGGCTTTCTCGGATTGCCCAAGTCTGGTACCAGCGGCCAGTTAAGTTGTTGTTTCTGTGCGCGTCATTGCCCCGCCGCTTGCCCTGGCGACACGCACCAACCCTTGTTGAGGCAAACATGCAGTTCATCGATCTTGGCGCGCAGCGCGAACGTATCCGCGACCGGCTGAAAGCCGCTATCGACCGCGTCGTCGATGAAGGGCGCTATATCCTCGGACCTCAGGTCACCGAATTCGAGAACAAGCTCGCGGCTTACGTCGGCACCAAGCATGTCGTGGCCTGCGCCAACGGCACCGACGCGCTGCTCCTGCCGCTGTTCGCGGCCGGCATCGGCCCGGGCGACGCGGTGTTCGTGCCGAGCTTCACCTTTGCCGCCACGGCGGAAGTGGTGGCGCTGGCCAAGGCCGAGCCGGTTTTCGTCGACGTCGATCCCGACACCTACAACATCGACATCGCCAGCCTCGAGGCGGCGATCCAGATGATCAAGAAGGAAGGCCGGCTGAAGCCGAAGGCGATCATTCCGGTCGACCTGTTCGGGCTCGCCGCCGACTATGAGGCGATCATGGCGATCGCCAGCCGCGAAGAGTTGCTGGTGATCGAGGATGCGGCCCAATCGATCGGCGGTTCCGCCGACGCCAAGATGTGCGGCGCCTTCGGCCATGTCGGCTCGACCAGCTTCTATCCGGCGAAGCCGCTCGGCTGCTACGGCGACGGCGGCGCGATGTTCACCAATGACGATGCGATGGCCGACAAGCTCAGATCCTTCGCCTTCCATGGCAAGGGCGAGACCCAGTACGACAATATCCGCGTCGGCATCAATTCGCGCCTCGACACGCTGCAGGCGGCGATCCTGATCGAGAAACTCGCCATCCTGGAAGACGAGATGGTTGCCCGGCAGGTGGTGGCGCGGCGCTACGCCGAAGGCCTCGGCGACATCGTCACCGCCGCCCGCAATCTCGACGGCAGCCGCTCGGCCTGGGCGCAATACGCCATCGAGACGCCGAAGCGCGACGGGCTGAAGGCGCATCTCACGGAAAAGGGCATTCCTTCGGTCATCTACTACGTGAAGCCGCTGCACGTGCAGCTTGCCTATCGCGACTATCCGCGCACGCCGACCGGCCTTGCCGTCTCGGAAGAGCTGCCGAAGCGGATCCTCTGCCTGCCGATGCACCCCTATCTCAGCGAAGCCGACCAGGACCGCATCATCGAGACGATCCGCAACTACATCGGCTCGAACTCGGCGCACGTCGCGGCGGCCTGAGGCCTTTCAAGCGGCGCTGGCGCTCTTGCCCGTCGCAATGAAATGCGGATTGGCGAAATCCGCGTCATCAACCTGGTTGCGCTTGCCGTAGGCGAGCGGCTCACCGTCCAGCGTGCGCGTCATGCCGCCGGCGGCCCTGAGCACGGCGTCGCCTGCCGCCGTATCCCATTCCATGGTGCGGCCGAAGCGCGGATAGACATCGGCCTCGGCGGCGGCGACGAGGCAGAATTTCAGCGACGAGCCGACCGAGACGATCTCGGCAGCCCCAAGGTCGCGGATGAAGGCGTCGGTTTCCGGCGTGTTGTGCGAGCGGCTGGCGACCACGGCGAGCGGCGTGCCCCCTGTCCGTACGGCGATCGGACGGCGTCCGGTGATGCGAAAGTCGCCGTCGACCTCGAGCGCTTCCGCCCTGCCCGGCCGGCCCGAAAAGAAACGCCCGGTGCAAGGCGCGAAGACGACGCCGACCGCCGGCACGCCGTGGCGGACGAGCGCGATGTTGACGGTGAAATCGGTGCGGCGGTTGACGAATTCCTTGGTGCCGTCGAGCGGATCGATCAGGAAGAAGGCGCCATCGAGATCGGGCGTCGCAATGCCCGCCGCGACCTCTTCCTCGGCCACGCAAGGGATGTCAGGATAGGCGGCGCGCAGACCGGCGAGGATGATCTTCTCGCTCTCGCGGTCGGCTTCCGTCACCGGCGAGTTGTCGGACTTGCTGTCGACGGCGCAGCCTTCGTGGAAGACGCGCATCACCTCGCGCCCGGCATCCAGCGCCAGGCGCTCGAACACGCCGAGCATGGCCTCGTCGTCAGATGCCGCCGCCGCTGTCGTATTGGTCTTCGGCAATGTCGCGCTCGTTCAGCCAGAGTTCCAGGGCCTCTACCATCTCCTCGGCCGTCTTGCCGAGCGTCTTGAGATGGATTTCGGGGTTCTCCGGAGCTTCATAGGGTGAATCGACGCCGGTGAAATTCTTGATCTCGCCGCTCAGCGCGCGCGCATAGAGGCCCTTCGGGTCGCGCCTGGCGCATTCCTCGAACGGCGTGTCGACGAACACCTCGACGAACTCGCCATCCGCCATCAGCTCGCGCGCCACGCGCCGCTCGGCGGCGAAGGGCGAGATGAAGGAGACGATGACGATCAGCCCGGCGTCGGCCATCAGGCGGGCGACTTCGGCGACACGGCGGATGTTCTCGACGCGATCGGCATCGGTGAAGCCGAGGTCGCGGTTGAGGCCGTGGCGGACATTGTCGCCGTCGAGGATGTAGGTGTGGCGCCCGGAGGCGAACAGCTTCTTCTCGAACAGATTGGCGATGGTCGACTTGCCGGAGCCGGAGAGCCCGGTGAACCAGAACACGGCCGGGCGCTGGTTCTTCAGGTCGGAACGGCCGCGCTTGCCGACATCGAGCGACTGCCAGTGGATGTTTTCGGCGCGGCGCAGCGAATGCAGGATCATGCCGGCGCCGACGGTCGCATTGCTGATCCGGTCGATCAGGATGAAGGCGCCAGTGGTGCGGTTTTCGGCGAAATTGTCGAAGGCGATCGGCGAACGCGTCGACAAGTTGCAGATGCCGACTTCGTTCATCTCCAGCGACTTCGCCGCCTCATGCGCGAAATCGTTGACGTTGACGCGGTACTTCAGCTCGGTGACGGTAGCGCTGACCTGGTCGGTTTCGGTGCGCAGGATGTACGAGCGGCCGGGCAGCAGCGCATGCTCGTCGAACCAGACGATGTTGGCGGCGAACTGGTCGGCGACCTGCGGTCGGGCCGACGGCGCGACCAGCATGTTGCCGCGCGAGACCTCGACCTCGTCGTCGAGGACGAGCGTGATCGCCTGGCCGGCGACCGCCTGGCTGAGGTCGCCGCCGTGGGCGACGATGCGCTTGACGCGGGACGACTTGCCGGACTTGGCGACGACGACCTCGTCGCCCTGCGAAACCGACCCGGAAGCGATGGTGCCGGCGAAGCCGCGGAAATCGAGATTGGGGCGATTCACATACTGCACCGGGAAGCGGAACGGCAATTCGACCGCCGCCTCGTCGACCGATACGCTTTCCAGATGCTCGATCAGCGTCGGCCCCGAATACCACGGCATGTTGCCGGAACGGCTGGAGACATTGTCGCCATAGCGGGCCGACATCGGGATCGGCACGATCGTCTGGAAGCCGAGGCTTTGCGAAAACTGGCTGTAGTCCTCGACGATCCTGTCGAACACCGCCTGGTCGAAACCGACGAGGTCGATCTTGTTGACGGCCAGCACGATGTGGCGGATGCCGAGCAGCGAGGCGATGATCGAATGGCGCCTCGTCTGGCGCAGCACGCCCTGGCGCGCGTCGATCAGCACGATGGCGAGATCGGCGGTCGAGGCGCCGGTCGCCATGTTGCGCGTGTACTGTTCATGGCCGGGCGTGTCGGCGACGATGAACTTACGCTTCGGCGTGGCGAAGAAGCGGTAGGCGACGTCGATGGTGATGCCCTGCTCACGCTCGGCCTCGAGGCCGTCGACCAAAAGCGCGAAATCGATGTCGTCGCCGGTCGTGCCGTGCTTGCGCGAATCGCGCTCCAGCGCGGCGAGCTGGTCCTCGAAGATCTGCTTGGTGTCCGACAGGAGGCGGCCGATCAGCGTCGACTTGCCGTCGTCGACCGAGCCGCAGGTGAGGAAGCGCAGAAGCGACTTCTTCTCCTGCGCGGCCATGTATTCGCGGATACCGTCGGTGGGGGCGAGGCTCTTGGCCAAGATGTGGCGCATGCTCAGAAATACCCCTCGCGCTTCTTCTTTTCCATGGAGCCCGCCTCGTCGCGGTCGATGAGGCGGCCCTGGCGCTCCGAGGTGCGCGCCGTCAGCATCTCGCCGACGATGGCCTCCAGCGAGTCGGCATCGGACTCGATGGCGCCGGTCAGCGGATAGCAGCCAAGCGTGCGGAAGCGCACCATCCGGTTCTCGATCGCCTCGCCCGGACGCAATTGCATGCGATCGTCGTCCTTGAGGATCAGCATGCCGTCGCGTTCGACGACCGGCCGTTCCTTGGCGAAGTAGAGCGGCACGATCGGGATGTCTTCCTGTAGGATGTACTGCCAGATATCGAGCTCGGTCCAGTTGGACAGCGGAAAGACGCGGATCGACTCACCGGTGGCGATGCGGGTGTTGAATATCTTCCACATTTCCGGCCGCTGGTTCTTCGGGTCCCAGGCGTGCTGGGCGTTGCGGAAGGAAAAGATACGCTCCTTGGCGCGCGACTTCTCCTCGTCGCGACGGGCGCCGCCGAAGGCGGCGTCGAAGCCGTATTTGTCGAGCGCCTGGCGCAACGCCACCGTCTTCATCACATGGGTATGGGTGTTCGAGCCATGGTCGAACGGGTTGATGTTGTCGCGCACGCCATCTTCGTTGACATGAACCAGGAGGTCGAAGCCGAGCTTCTGCGCCATCTGATCGCGGAAGGCGATCATCTCGCGGAACTTCCAGGTGGTGTCGACATGCAGGAAGGGAAAGGGCGGCTTGGCCGGATAGAAGGCCTTCATCGCCAGATGCATCAGCACGGAAGAATCCTTGCCGACCGAGTAGAGCATGACAGGCTTGGAGAAGGAGGCCGCAACCTCGCGGAAGATGTGGATGGATTCGGCCTCAAGCCGCTGCAGGTGCGTAAGCGCGATATTCATGGACTGTGAGCGTTCTCTCGTGCCATCCAGACCTTGCATCAACGGATCAGGCACCTGTTCCTAAAAAACAGCCCGGTTCAAGCTTTGCTTCTGGACATTCGTGCCGGCGTTCTAGCAGATCGCGATTGCCGGGAACAATGCCAGACGCGCCCGCCAAACGGCCAATCAGGAATGAATTTTCCACGATCGGCGCATATATGGGAAAATCCTGCCCAGCCGCCAGATGCATCCGAAAGGACGGAGAAACTATTGCCTTTCGGGGTGACGGCGACCAGCCTGCCGCTGGGGCTTGCGGTCACGCGGATGCGAGCCAGGCTGCCGATTTGTGATGAGCGCTCGAGCGGCCGCACTATCGGGAATCGGACCCAGCCGCTATACCGCCACCAATGCCACCCGGCGCGTCACGGCATCAAAATGACTTTCAAAGGTGAGCGGGCCCGCCGCCGGCGCCCCACAGACCCCAGACATTGCGAAACAGAGCATTGAACCGGCTTTTATCCATCAAACGGCACCTCACGCCGGCGCAGATCAACATCTACTTCTCCGTCCTTTGCTTCTTTTGTCCGCCGGTTCTGGGTTCGGCCGTGAGCTTCGTGTTCAACGGCGGCGGCCTTTGGTCGGTGGTGCTGCTCGCCCTGAAGCGGCGACGCTTCAATTTCGACCCGCCGATGCTCGCCATGACCGTGGCGATCTATGCCTATTGCGCGGCATACGTGCTGGCGTCGGCCGTCAACAACGCGCTCGGGGCCGATGCGCCGCATCTCCTGGCGCTGGTCACCTTCCTGCTATTCCCGATCTCCTATTCGACCTGGAGCATCACCGCGAAGGCAACCCTTGCCCGCATCGTCGTGGTCGCCAGCATGGCGGCATGTTTTGGCGCCCTTGTGCTGGCCGTGGTGCAATATTACTGGCTCGGCATGCGGGCCGAAGGCGGGGCCGGAAACGCCATTCCGTTCGCCACGGTCACCTGTCTCGGCGTCATGATGTGCGTGGCCGGGGCGCTGTCGGGCATTGAAAGGGCCAAAGGCCTTCTGATCCCGGCGGTGGTGGCAGGCATCATCGCCATCCTCTATTCGGGCACCCGCATCATCTGGCTAGCCATACCTGTGTCGGGCATCGCCGTGCTCTTGATCAACCGGCGCCGACTGCAGCAGGCAAGTCTAGCACGCCTGCTGCTGATCGCCGTCGCAATGTCGCTGGTGATCGCCATCGTCGGGTTCCAAATTGTATCGGAACGCGCGGATTTCCTGTTCAGCGACTGGGACGCGCTTGCCAAGGGCGACCACGCGACCGCGACTGGGTTGCGCGTGGCGCTGTGGCAGATCGGGCTGGGTGCATTCCGGGACGCTCCCATCTTCGGACATGGCATCGCCGCCAGTCAGGCGCTGATGAAGCAAGGCTTCCATGACCAGTTCGGCATGACCATGGGCTTCAGCCATTTCCACAACGGCTTTCTGACCGCGCTGGTGCAGGCCGGGTTGCCCGGGGCCATCACGCTCGCGGCGATCTTCGTGGTCGCCGCGCTGAACGCCGCAAAGGTTCTGCGCCTCAGCGCCGATCCGCTCGAGCGCTTCGGCGCGACGATGGTCGTCGTCACGGTGATCGTCTACCTGATCGGCGGACTGACCGGCATCCTGCTCGGCCACGATATCCTCGATTCGACCTTCATGGTCTTCATGGTATCCGGGACCTACCTTGCGTCGGGACGCCAGCAGAGGCTGCCGCAGGAGCCGGCGACGGCCACAGCGCCGGCTGCCTGACCAAGGCCATGCGCAAAGCCGGGACAACGCCATGAAAGTGCTGGTCACAGGCGCGACGGGATTCATCGGACGCCAGATCGTGAGCCACCTCAACGATGCCGGGTTCGAGGTGCGGATCGCCTCGCGCCGCCCGGTACGGCCTGAGCGGGCGGACGATGTGGTCCAGCTGCCCGGCATCGACGCCCCTGCCGACGCCTTCCTGGCAATGATGGACGGCGTGACACACGTCGTCCACTGCGCGGCGTTGAACAACGACCACGGCGCAAGCGAGGCGGACTATATGGCGGTGAACGGAGTGCTGACCGGCCGGCTCGCGCATGCGGCGGCGGCGCGGGCAAGCGGGCGCTTCCTCTATCTGTCGTCGATCCGGGCGGTCGTCGGCTCGGATTTCAGCGGCGCGATCGACGAGGCAACGGTTCCTGCCCCGCAAGACGCCTATGGCCGCTCGAAGCGCGATGGCGAGATCAGGACACTCGACGCCTATCGATCGGCGGGCCGTTCCGACGCCGCAGTGCTGCGCCTGCCGCCTGTTCATGGTGAGGGCATGAAAGGGAACCTGGCAACGCTGATGCGGCTTGCCGACAGCGCCCTGCCGCTGCCGACAGCGGCCCTGACCGGAACCCGCTCGCTGATTTCGGCCAGCGCCGTGGCCGCCGCGGTGCTGCGGTTGTTGACCAAACCGACGCCGCTCCGGCCCATTTATCTCGCCGGCGACCGGCGGCCTGCCGCAATCTCCGAGATCATCGCCGCCTTCCGGCGCGGTTTTGGACGGCCGCCGCGACGGGTTGCCGTGCCGGCCGCCCCGATGCGGATGGCGGCAACGTTGTTCGGCAAGGGCCGTGCATGGCAAGCCCTGACGGCAACGCAGATTTGCGATCCGTCGCTGCTCGCCTCGGAGGGCTGGGCGCCGGAAACCGATACGCTGGAACAGCTCGCTGAACTGGCGCGGCGGAGCCGTTCGCGCGCCGCTCAAGCGCGATAGATGGTTCCCAGCAGTATCCTCAGATCGAGGCCGAGCGAGGCAGTCTGCAGATAGGCGGCATCGGTTTCGGCGCAAAGCCTCGGGTCCGACATGTCGATACCCCGGATCTGCGCGAGGCCGGTGATGCCGGGAAGCGCCGACAGCACGCCCAGTTCCCGCCGCCGCTCGATCAGCTCCGTCTGCGTGGGCAGGCATGGGCGCGGGCCGACCAGGCTCATCTCACCCTTCAGAACGTTCCAAAGCTGCGGCAACTCGTCGATCTTGGTCCCGCGCAACGCCTTGCCGACGGCGGTAACGGCGTGCGAGGGCGCCTCATGCGTGGGTAGCGACGGCGTTCCCCGGTACATGGTCCGCAGCTTGTGGCAGCGAAACGGCACACCGCCCTGCCCGACCCTGGCCTGGGAAAACAGAACTGGCCCGGGTGACGACACCCTGATGGCCAGCATGGCAACAAGCAGCACGGGCGACGCCACCACCAGCATCGCCGCCGCCGCCACAAGATCGAAGGTTCGCTTCGGCCCTTTCGGGGTCATCCAATGTTGCTCCGCCGTCGACGATCCAGGTCCGGCGCAACCGAATGCCAGTCCGCGAGGTTACCGGGTTGGCTTCAATAGCCAATCATCGTCGCGCGGGACAGGCCTAACCTGCCTGTCCAACCGCTTTCGGGCTGGCTGCCCGCAGTGCCCCGGTCGGAATCTTTTCGGCCTCGTGCAGGCCCGCCAGGACGGAAAGGGCGGCCGCCTTGTCCTGGTCCCGCATCGCCGCCTGCAGCGCCGTCAGCGCGACCTGAATCCTCGGCCACTCCACCACATCGGCCCGCAGGCCGAAAATCTTGGCGATATCCAGCGCGACGACCTCTTCATTCTCGCCCTGAAGCGTCTCATGCAGCTTCTCGCCCGGCCTGATGCCGGTGAAGCGGATCGGAATGTCGGTATAGGGGCTCTTACCCGCCATACGGATCATGGTTTCGGCGACTTCGAGGATCGGCACGGGCTTGCCCATGTCCAGCATATAGATGGCGTAGTCGTCCATGCCCTCACGCTGCTCGGCATCGGCGGCCGACATGATGACGAGATCGACGGCCTCCGCCACCGTCATGAAATAGCGGGTCATGCGCCGGTCGGTGATGGTGACGGGGCCGCCGGCCTCGATCTGCGCCTGGAAGATGGTGGCCACCGAACCGTTGGAGCCGAACACGTTGCCGAAGCGCACGGCGATGAACTTGGTGCCGGAACGGCGTCCGCCCTGCCCGACGGCCTGCGTTTCGTGGAGCGAGCTCACGATCTGCTCGGCCGCCCTCTTGGTGATGCCGAGCACCGAGGTCGGGTCGACCGCCTTGTCGCTCGATATCAAAAGGAACTGCGGAACCCCGCATTTGGCGGCAACCTCGGCGCAGGCGAGCGTACCGAAGATATTGGTCTGGATCGCCGATTCCCAGTTCTCCTCGAGCAACGGCACGTGTTTCAGCGCCGCCGCGTGGAAGATGATGCACGGCTTGAATTCGCCGACGACGCGGGTCATCTGGCGCCGGTCGGTGACGTCGACGATACGGCTCTTGAGGCGATCGTGGTCCTTTTCGCCGATGGACTGGTCGAGCTGGAAGATGCCGAATTCCGAAATGTCGGCGACCAGAACGGCCTCCGCGCCGAGTTCCAGCGAGCGCTTGACCAGGATGCGGCCGATGGACCCGGCGCCCCCGGTGACCAGTACGCGCTTGCCGCGGACGAAGGCGCCGATGCGTTCGATGTCGGACGGCACGGTCGAGCGGCGCAGGATGGTTTCCATCTCGACGGCGTCGAGCACAAGCTTGCCGCCTTGCCCAAGTTCCGAGAAGCCCGAGAACTGGACGACGGCGATGCCGCTGTGGCGGGCGACGCGAACCAGCTCCGAATACTCCTCGATCTCGCGTTCGGCGCCATTGCCAAAGATAAGCAGGTCGATATTTTCCGTGCCCCTGGCGTATTCCTCGAGCACTTCGACCAGCCGCGGGCGGGCGGCCACCACCGGAACGCCCTGGATCTGCGTGCCCAGCGGCGCCCCGCCTTCGATCGCCATGATGCCGGCGATGGCATACTCGGCGGGCTGCGCGGTGCGCGTAAAACGGATGATCACGTCGGCCTCGCTCAACCTGCCGATGAACAGCGCCTGCTTGGTCCGCGCGTCGCCTGCGTCCTTCCCGCGGCCGAGAATGCGCCAGCTCGCACCGTCGCGCAGGAACCGGTAGTAGAGCCTAGGCGCGGAAATGATGGTGAAGGAGACGAGGAAAAAGACGATGAATTGGCGCTCGTTGAGGCCGGTGACGGGCTGGAAGAAACGGAAGGCGAGCGAGGACAAATAGAGGGCTAGTGTCAGGATCCCGCAGCCCTTGAGGATGTTGAAGAAATCGGGCGTCGAGGCGAATCGCCAAACGGTGTTGTAAAGGCCGCAATATCTGAACAGCAGATGGGCAATCAGCACGATGACCGCCCAGCAGGCCAGGCCGCCATAAGAGAACGCGTCGAACGACAGCCTCGACTGCGACAAAACCAGGCTGAGCGCCACCGCGATCAGGACCATGACGATGTCCTGAAGCATGATGATAGCACGCCGCATCTTCGGTCGAAGTCCGGACACGGCTTCTACATAGGATGTCATTGGGTAGTACTGAACTCCAGGCACGAAGACATTGCCGCTAGACTGGCGCCGGACAGATCATCATCCTTGCACCGATCCAGAGCGCCATTCCCCAGCCCCTTCACCCCGTTATCGCATAGCGTGGAGTTGAGATCATCGCCATATATTTTTTTGGAAGCACGCAGGATTGAAGGCCTGCATACTTCTCGTCTGCAAATTGATCTGCTTGCGCGGACTGCGCCGGACTGGACAGTTGGGGTGCAACATTGGAGATCGCTACAGCCGATCCGAGCCGGCGAAGGATCCGCCCGCATCGCCTTTTCCCTTTCCCAGCAAACGAGACACCACCCTTTGCGCGGACAGCCGCCAGTCCGGCGCCTGCCAGGCGAACGTGCTCCCGAACCTCGCCGTCGACAGGCGCGAATTGCCGGGGCGTCTAGCCCTGGTCGGATAGTCGCTGGTGGCGATATCGCGAACCCGCGCATGCGGACCGCCATGCGCACGGCTCATCTCCAGGACCTGGCGGGCAAAACCGCTCCAGTTGACCTCGCCGCTTCCCGCCAGATGGTAGATGCCAAAGGCATCGAAATCGCCGTCGCCATCGAGCCTCGCCGCCACCTGCAGGATAGCGGCGGCGACATCGAATGCGGAGGTAGGGTTTCCCCATTGATCGGCCACCACCGCGATCTCGTCGCGGTCGCAGGCCAACCTCATCATGGTCTCAACGAAGTTCCTGCCGAAAGGACTGTAGAGCCACGCGGTGCGCAGGATCAGATGACGCGGATTGGCCGCCGCCACCGCCTGTTCGCCGGCAAGCTTCGAGGCGCCATAGACGTTGAGCGGAGCGGTGGCGTCGGTTTCGACATAGGCCCCGTCCTTGGTGCCGTCAAAGACGTAGTCGGTCGAAAGATGGATGACGGGAACGCCGAGCCGCGCCGCTGCCTGGGCGACGGCGCCGGCGCCGGCGGCGTTGACCGCAAAGGCCATATCCTTCTCGTCTTCGGCCTGGTCGACAGCGGTGTAGGCGGCAGCGGAAACGACGATATCCGGCCTTGACGCCGCCAGTGCGTCGAACACCGTATCGGGCCGAGCCAGGTCAAGTTCCGGTCGGCCAACGGCGACGACCCGCACCCCCTCCAGCCCTTGCCCGGCCTCAAGCAGGCTGGCAACCACCTGGCCCGCGCGCCCGGTCACGACAAGTCTCACGCCGCGCCCTTCCCGCCCGCGGCCCGGCCCAACCGCTCGCCGGAATAGCGCTGGTCACGGATCGGCCCCCACCACCATTCGTTGTCGAGGTACCAGTCGACGGTCGTTGCCAGACCCGTGTCGAAGTCCTCCCTCGGTGACCAGCCGAGATCGCGGCCGATCTTGGAGGCATCGATGGCGTAGCGGCGGTCATGCCCCGGGCGATCGGTGACGAAAGTGATCAGGTCGCGATAGCTGCCGCCGCTGGCGCGCGGCCGTCGACGGTCAAGAAGATCGCAGATCGCCTCGACGACGCCGAGATTGCTGCGTTCCGAATTGCCGCCGACATTGTAGCTTTCGCCCGGCCGCCCCTTCGTGGCGACAAGCTCCAGCGCCCTGGCATGGTCTTCCACATAGAGCCAGTCGCGCACATTGGCGCCGGCGCCATAGATCGGCAGCGGTTTCTCGTCGAGTGCGTTGAGGATGACCAGTGGGATGAGCTTTTCGGGGAAATGATAGGGCCCATAATTGTTCGAGCAGTTGGAAAGCACCACCGGCAGGCCATAGGTCTCGTGCCAGGCCCGCACCAGATGATCGGAGGCGGCCTTCGAGGCGGAGTAGGGCGAGGATGGCGCATAGGGCGTCTCCTCGACGAACATGCCGCCGTCGAACGGCAGAGCGCCGAACACCTCGTCGGTCGAGATCTGATGGAAACGGAAGCGGCCTTTGCGCCCTTGCGGCAGGTCGCGCCAGTATTCCAGGGCCGCACTCAGCATGCGGTACGTGCCGACGATGTTGGTCTCGATGAAGGTGTCGGGTCCGTCGATCGAGCGGTCGACATGGCTCTCGGCGGCGAGATTCATGACGATGTCGATGGCGTCGCGGTGCAAGATCTCCAGCACCGCCCTCTCGTCGCAAATATCGGCGTGAGCGAATTTGTAATTGCGCGCGTTCTCGACCGACCGCAGCGACTCAAGATTTCCGGCGTAGGTGAGCTTGTCGAGATTGGTTACGCGATAGGCCGGATTGGCGCACAGGTGCCTGCACACGGCCGAACCGATGAAACCGGCGCCGCCGGTCACCAGGAAATTCATGCCGCTCCTCTCCTCACGCAAACACCTCCGCGGCGGCAAGCACCGGCGCCTCGAGGTCCTTGTCCGAAAGCTGGAACCCGCCCGCCATTGCCGGCCATTCGATGCCGATGGCGGGGTCGTCGAACCGGATCGACCGCTGATCGGCAGGCGAATAAATGTCGGTCACCTTATACAGAACCTCGGTATCCGGCACGAGCGTGACGAACCCATGCGCGAAACCTTTCGGCACCAGGACTTGATTGCCTTTCTCGCTCGACAGTTCGACGGCGGCCCATTTGCCAAAGCTCTTCGAGCCGCGGCGGATGTCGACGGTGACGTCGAGGATCCTGCCTCTGCCGACGCGCACCAGCTTCTCCTGGGCGCGCGGCGGCAGCTGGTAGTGAAGCCCCCGCATCACACCGGCGGCGGCGGAATAGGAGCGGTTGTCCTGCACGAAACGGAGATCGATGCCGGCCTCGGCGAAGCGCTTGGCGTTCCAGTCCTCGACGAAATAGCCGCGAGCGTCGTGAAAACGCTTCGGGACGATCTCCAGCACGCCGTCGAGGCCGAGTGGGATGATCTCCAGCACCCTAGTTCTCCGACAACTCGCTGACGCGCCTGCGCAAATAGGCGGCGTATTCGTTCTGGCCAAGGCGGGCGGCGCGTTCAAGAACCTTGTCGGCCGTCAGCCAACCCTGCTCGAAGGCGATCTCCTCCGGGCAAGCCACCTTGATGCCCTGGCGATGCTCGATGGTGCGCACGAAGGACGCCGCCTCATGCAGGCTGTCATGTGTGCCGGTATCGAGCCAGGCATAGCCGCGGCCGAGCTGATGCACCTGCAACTGGCCGCGTTCGAGATAGACATTGTTGACCGCCGTGATCTCGAGTTCGCCGCGCTTCGACGGACGGATGGTCGACGCGATGTCGACGACGTCGTTGTCGTAGAAATAGAGGCCGGTAATGGCCCAACTGGACTTGGGCAGTTGCGGCTTTTCCTCGATCGTCAGAGCCTTGCCGCTGGCCTTGTCGAACGAGACCACGCCATAGCGCTCCGGATCCTCGACACGGTAGGCGAACACCGAGGCGCCACGTTCGCGCTTCGCCGCCATGCGGCAGAGCTGCGACAGGCCTTCGCCGAAGTAGAGGTTGTCGCCAAGAATCATCGACACGTTGTCCTTGCCGATGAAGTCGCGACCGATGATGAAGGCTTCGGCAAGTCCATTGGGGTGGGGCTGCTGGGCATAGGAAACGTCGAGCCCGAACTCCGAGCCATCGCCCAGCAACTGCTGGAATGCCGGCAGGTCACGCGGGGTTGAGATGATGAGGACCTGGCGGATTCCCGCGAGCATCAGCACGCTCAGCGGATAGTAGATCATCGGCTTGTTGTATATCGGGAGTATCTGCTTGGACACGGCCAGCGTCAGCGGATAGAGACGGACCCCGTTGCCTCCCGCAAGGATAATTCCCTTCAACAGATCCTCCTTGCCTCGCCGAACCCCCTTCGGCACCACCGTGCTAAGGTTTCGCACGATGGCTTGTCAATCTCGATGGCCGTCGGCGCCAGGCTGCCATTCCTCCGACCGACCCGGCCCGTGGACACCCGGTCGCGCGCGCCACGACAATCAGACCGGCGGCGCGAGGTTTGTCGGTTGGCAAATCGCAATCCGGTGCTAAACAGCAACGGACCGGCCGCGAAAACGGAAATCCCATGGCCAGACTTCTCGTCACCGGCGGCGCCGGCTTTCTCGGATCGCATCTGTGCGGCAGGCTTGTCGAGCTTGGACATCAAGTGGTCTGCGCCGACAATTTCAGCACCGGATCCAGGGACAATATCCGTCAGCTTCTGGCAGTTCCGGCTTTCGAGCTGATCGAGCATGACGTGACGCTGCCGCTCGACCTGGACGTCGACGGCATCTACCATCTTGCTTCACCGGCAGCGCCCATCCACTATCAGAACGACCCGATCCGTACGACGAGGACCAACGTACTCGGCGCCATCAATATGCTCGATCTCGCCAGATCTCGAGGCACGCGGATCCTGCAGGCCTCCACTTCGGAGGTCTATGGCGACCCAGAAGTCCATCCACAGCCGGAAACCTATTGGGGGCGGGTAAACCCGATCGGCACGCGCAGTTGCTACAATGAAGGCAAGCGCTGCGCCGAAACGCTGTTCTTCGACTACTGGCGCGAGGCCCGCACCGAGATCAAGGTGGCGCGCATCTTCAACACCTATGGCCCGAACATGCACCCGGACGATGGGCGCGTCGTCAGCAATTTCATCGTCCAGGCGATCCGTGGCGAGCCGTTGACAATCTACGGCACCGGCAGCCAGACACGCAGTTTCTGCTATGTCGACGATCTCGTCGATGGCCTGCTGAGGCTCATGGCATCGCCCGCCGATTTCACGGGCCCGGCCAATATCGGCAACCCGCATGAGGTGACGATGATCGAACTGGCCGAACATGTGCTTCGGCTTGTCGGCGGCGGCTCCAAGCTGGAGTTCCGGCCCTTGCCTTCGGACGACCCCAGACAAAGATGCCCGGACATTTCGCTCATGCGGGCGGCGCTCGGATGGCGGCCGCGGATCAGTCTGGAAGACGGCCTGAGGCAAACGGTCGCCTATTTCCAGCGTCGTTTGGCGACGGCATGAAAAAGCCGGCGGGCAGCGACTGCCAGCCGGCTCGTTTCACCTTGATTGGTGTCAGGCGCGCTTGAGCAGCGACCAGGCCGCAGGCACCAGGGTCGCGGCGAGCGCCACCTTGATCAGGTCGCCGACGATGAACGGCAAAACGCCGAACTGCCAGGACTTTTCCGGGCCGATCAGCATTGCCAGCCAGGCAAAGCCCATGGCCATCATGATGACTTCGGCGACCAGCATGGCATTGAAGAGCTTGACCGGATGACGGTCCCAGCCGCGATCGGCGGCCCAGCCTACGATCGCGGCCATGACGACGAAGCCGGCAAGATAGCCGCCGGTGGAGCCGAGCATATAGGCGATACCGATGCCTTTTTCGGGCGTGCCCTGGAAGACCGGGAAGCCCATGGCGCCCTCGGCCATGTAGAGAAGCAAGGTGGCGACGCCGAGGCGCAGGCCGTACGCCGACGCGATCAGTAGCACAGCGAGCGTCTGCAGCGAGATGTCGACCGGCCCAAGCACCACCTTCGTCTTTGCCGACAAGGTGAGCAGCAGCGTTCCGGCGATCGCCAGCAGGATCTGCGTCGCCAGCCGCGCCGCGCCCTTTTCAGGCAGTGCCAGAGAAACAAGCGGACGCATCGTTGCTGCAAGTGCCATGGTGATCCCCATTTAAGCTGCCGCCGACACGCGGCCTCGCGTTTTCCTATATTGGCTTCCGTGTTATGCGGCAATTGCTTTTGCCGTCTCACGGAACGGAGCTTCGCGCCCCTCATGGCCCTCAAGTTCGACACGCGTTTCGATGCCGCCTACGGCAAGGCGGTGAGCGTCGCACCGGACGTGCAACGCCTTACCGCCAGAAACCCCAGTCCGTTCACCTTTCACGGAACCAACAGCTACCTGGTAGGCCGCGAGACGCTGGCGGTGATCGATCCGGGACCGGATGACAACGCCCATCTCCAGGCCCTGATCGAGGCGATCGGCGGCAGGCCGGTCAGCCATATCTTCGTCAGCCATACGCATCGCGACCATTCCCCGCTGGCGGCGCGGCTGAAAGAGCGCACTGGGGCGGCCGTGCTTGCCGAAGGCCCGCACCGCCCGGCGCGGCCCTTGCGAATCGGCGAGGTCAATCCGCTCGATGCCAGCGCCGACACGGCTTTCGTTCCGGATACCGCGCTCGCCGACGGTGCGCTGGTCCAGGGCGACGGCTGGGGCATCAGGACGGTATTGACGCCGGGGCATGCCGCCAACCACGCGGCGTTCGCGCTCGAGGGGACCGGCATTCTGTTTTCCGCCGACCATGTCATGGCCTGGGCGACCTCCATCGTGGCGCCGCCCGACGGCGCCATGGCCGACTATATGGGCTCGCTCGACAAGTTGATCGCGCGCGACGACCACGTGCTGCTGCCCGGCCATGGTGGGCCGGTGACCAGGCCGCGCAGCTTCATGCGCGGACTGAAGACGCATCGCAGGATGCGCGAGCGGGCGATCCTGGAGCGCATCCGCGGCGGCGACCGTACGATCAAGGAGATGGTGGCGGCGATCTATCGCGACACTGACCCGCGCCTGCACGGCGCCGCCGGCCTGTCGGTGCTGGCGCATCTGGAGGATCTGGTGGCGCGAGGCCTCGTCGCCACCGACGGCGACCCGGCCATCGACGGCGTCTTCAGGCCGGCGGCCTGAAGCTCACTCGGCCGGCGCAGGCCCTACCTGCCCGGCCACCTCCTGGTCGAGTTCGCCGAGGAAATCGACGATACGGGCGGCATTGTCGCCGAGGTCGTAGCGGCCGTAACGGGAGGCCGAACGCATGTCGACGATGACAGTGTCACCGTCATCGGCGATGCGGATCGCGACATCGGCCGGCAAGCTCAGCACGAAACTCCTGGCCAGCGCGTTGATCGTCACCTCGCTTTGGCCGTCGGTTTCGGGATACGGCCCCTTAAGCTGCCAGTCGCGCCGGTCGAGCACGGTTTCCACGGCATCGACTACAGTTTCGAACGGCAGATTGTAGCTGCGGCCGGTGACCAGCGGATAGGCATCGCCTTGCAGCCGCTGCTCGCCAGGCGTGGGCGGCGAAAGCATATTCATGTCCGCCGTCCGGTCCGACGTGTCGAGCACCGGTGGATCGTCGAGATCGGTCGAAATGTCCCTGAGCGGCGGCGAGGTCGTCGCCCAGTAGGCGGCGACGCCGAAGGGAGCAAGCACCAGAAGCGCCAGCAGCGCGCCGACCGAGAGATCGCGCCCGCCGCGATCGCCGAAGTTCCACAGCCTCGACAAGGCGAATCCGGCAAACAGCAGCGCGAAGGCGGCGAGCAGCGCGACGATCGCCAGAACCCAAAGGAATACAGGCGTTTCGACGAGGTCGAGACGATGGCCGACAAGCACCGTCAGGAGCAGGACGACCGAAAAAGCCGCAGTCCGCCGCGACCAGCCGGCGGCGCTCGACGTCTGCCGTTCAGCAACAACAACCATTATCCGCCGCACCAACCCGAACGGTACCTAGAGTTTTTTGACGGCTGCCAGAAGCCTCAAAAACGCACATCCCGTCAATCCGTCGGCAAGCGATAGTCCCTGAATTGCTCGCGCAAGGTGATTTTCTGGATCTTGCCGGTGGCGGTATGGGGGATTTCGCCGACGAAGGCGACGTCGTCGGGCATCCACCACTTGGCCACCTTGCCGTCCATGAAGGTCAAGATGTCGCTCTTGCTCGGCTCCTTGCCCGGCTTGCGCACGATGACCAGCAGGGGCCGCTCGCCCCATTTCGAGTGCGGAACGCCGATTGCCGCCGCCTCGGCGACATCGGGATGGCCGACAGCGAGGTTTTCGAGATCGATGGTCGAGATCCATTCGCCGCCGGACTTGATGACGTCCTTGGCGCGGTCGGTGATCTGCATGTAGCCGCCGGCATCGATATGGGCGACGTCGCCGGTGTCGAACCAGCCTTCGGCGTCGAACTGCTCGGCACCGACGCCGCCATAGTAGGCGCGGGCAATGGCCGGGCCGCGCACCTTCAGCCGGCCGAAGGTCTTGCCGTCCCAGGGCAGCGCATTGTTGTCGTCGTCCGTTATCTTCATTTCGACACCGAAGGGCGGATAGCCCTGTTTGCCCTGGATATCGAGCCTGGCGTCGCCCTTCAGCGCGGCATATTCCGGCTTCATGGTGCACAGCGTGCCGAGCGGCGACATCTCGGTCATGCCCCAGGCGTGGATGACCTGGACATCGTAATTGTCCTGGAATTTCTGGGTGATGGCGCGCGGGCAGGACGAGCCGCCGATGACGACCTTCTGCAGATGGGGAAGTTTGCTGCCGGTCTCCTCCAGATATTGCAGCAGCATCATCCACACCGTCGGCACGGCGGCGCTGAAGGTCACCTTCTCGGTATCGAGCAGTTCATAGATCGAGGCGCCGTCCATCTTGCAGCCGGGCATGACCAGCTTGGCGCCGATCATCGGCGCGCTCTGGCCAAGGCCCCAGGCATTGGCATGGAACATCGGCACGACCGGCAGGATGACGTCGCGGGCTGAAATGCCCATGGCGTCGGGCATCGCGGCGATCATGGCGTGCAGCACGTTGGAACGGTGACTGTAGAGCACGCCCTTGGGATCACCCGTGGTGCCCGAGGTGTAGCACATGCCGGCGGCGGTGTTCTCGTCGAAGGTCTTCCAGGCGAAGGCGCCGTCGGCTTCGGCCAGCCATTCCTCATAGGCAACCGCGTTCGGCAGCGCCGTCTCCGGCATATGCGCCCTGTCGGTCAGTACGATGATTTTTTTCAGCGATTTGACCGCGCCGGCCATCTTTTCCAGCAGCGGCACGAAGGTCAGGTCGACGAAGATCGCCCTGTCTTCGGCGTTGTTCATGATCCAGGCGATCTGTTCGGGAAAGAGACGCGGATTGAGCGTGTGATAGATCGCGCCGATGCCCATGATGCCGTACCAGGCCTCGATGTGGCGCGCCGTGTTCCAGGCGAGCGTGGCGATGCGGTCGCCGAGCTTGAAGCCGTCCCGCTCCAGCCGCTGCGCGACTTTCAACGCACGAAGGTGGATGTCGGCATAGGTGGTGCGCACGATCGGCCCCTCGATCGAGCGCGACACGATCTCGCGTCCGCCATGCTGCCGCTCGGCGTTGTCGATCAGCTTGTGGCAAAGCAGCGGCCATTCCTGCATCAGTCCAAGCATTTGTTCCTCCCCTGCGCTTCCGGCGATCTTTTTGCGCCATTGTGGGACGAACCGGCGGATTGTCCAGCCGTTAGCGCTGAAAGCGGTGCATTCCTTGAAGCCCCTGCGGAAACCGCCACAATCCGGCCATCGTCGGCGTTAAGTTTCGTTAACGGGCTGTGGGTGCGATTGGCGAATGAAAGAGGTTCGCATGGACACGCAGCTCGATGACAAGGCTCCCGAAGACCTGGCTCTCGAAGACTTGGCCCTCGAAAATACGCTTGCCGAAAGTCTGACCGATTTGGTGCCGGACGCCAAAACCGTTTCCGAAGATGAATTCGTCGAAGTTGTCGGTGGCGCCCTGGAGGCGGTCGGCGGCACGCTGCTGTTCAAGATGTGCGTCCAGAACGGCGATGAAGCCCAGCATGTCGCGGCCGCTTGCGTCGGCGACGGCGGCAATCGCCAGTTCCTGCTGCTCACCTTGCCGACCGTCGGCGGCGCGCTGAAGGTCGAGACCGCGTCAAGGAGCACCAATCCGGTGGCCGGCATCGCCGCCGCCTATGCCGGACTGATGGACGTGTTCCAGACGGCTGCCTGACAATTCCGGCGAAAGGGTCGGTTTGAACGCCGCCAAGGCATGGGCTCGGCCTTGCGCCAGCCGTCTGTCCGACACACCTATTGCGGGCGACCTCTCAACCGGACAAGGAAAACCCGCCAATGGACCAGATCGCCAACCCAGCTCCCGGCTTCCTGCGCAATCCTGACAAGGTCATCACCATCGAGCCTTATCGCGGTACCGTCACCGTGCGCGCCGGCGAAACGGTCATCGCCTCGTCGACAAGAGCGAAGCTTCTGTCGGAGCCGCCCTATCCTGCGGTCTTCTACATTCCGTTTGCTGACATCGATTTCGGCCAGTTGGCCAAGACCGGTCACTCGACGCACTGTCCCTACAAAGGCGATGCCAGCTATTGGAGCGTTCTGCCGGCCGAAGAGACCGGCAAGGACGCAATGTGGGCCTATGAGCAGCCCTTCGACGAGATGACGGAGATTCTCGATCACGCCGCCTTCTACTCCAGCAAGGTGACGATCGAAGCCACGCCGGCCTGAGGATCCCAGCGAAGGTCGCTTCGTCTCCGCGACGGAGCTTCGCACCGGCTGGGATGACGGTGTTGGCTAGCTAATCCGTGGTGCCGTCGTTGCCTATGCCGTCGGCATCGTCGAGCCGCACGAAGGTCAGGCCCTTTTGCTTGAGCGCCAGCAGCCCCTGCACCACGCCCTCGCCGGCGGCATGGGTCGGCTGGTTGATATGGGCAATGATGACGTCGCCATCCTTGGCGGCACCGATGCGCCGGGCGGTTTCCCTGGCGCCCAGCAGCGAACCGCCGTCGCCGTTGATCGAGAAGCCGGCGACCTTGAAGCCGAGCTTGCGGATCATGGCGATGGCCGAGGGGCTGTATTCGGCGGTGGCGCCGCGAAACCATTTCGGCGCCGGTTCGCCGGTCCCTGCGAGCGCCGCGGCACCCGATTCGACCTCCGCCAGCACGGCATCCGGGCTGCCGGCGCTGCGGATGCCGTAGATCTTCCGCGGCGTGTCGACCGCCGGGATATGGCGGCCGCCATGGTTCTCCAGTTCGAACAGGTCCGGATGAGCGCGCATGATCTCAACGGCGGCCGCGTTGCGCTTCAGCCAGATGCCGGTGACGAAAATCGTGGCCGGGATCCTGTTGTCGACAAGCGCCGAGAGGATGCGCGTGTCGGTCTGGCCTCCGCAGGCGTCGAGCGTCAGCGCGACGCGGCCGCTGCCGGCGGCCTGCGGCTTCAGATGCAGCGTCGGCTCGACCAGCGGCGCGGCGTGCCCTGCGGACACAGCGCAGACCGAGAGCGCGATCGCGCAAAGATGTTTCCGCAGCAGACGCATGGTCGATTATTCCAAAGCTGGGTGGTTGCAATACCATCCAGAAGACCCGCATCAAGGCAAAAATCGGGACGGCGCCTACGCGAAGAACGGTGTCGCGACAATTTGTCTGCTGCTTCAGGCGTAGCGCGAAAGCGTGTGTTCGGTCTGCTTTTCGGTCAGAGCGAGGATCTCGCGCACAGCCTCGGCGACAGGCCCAACCTCCAGGCGCCAGACGCAGCATGCCTTGCTCGGATCCGTCCGCTTGCAGAAGTCGCTCGCCACGCATTCGCACGGCATGGAGGGCTGCAGCGAGATGCTCGGCACGCCGACCGGGCCCCAGCGGATCGGGTTGGTCAGCCCGTAGAGACCGACGACCGGAGTTCCCGCTGCGGCGGCCATGTGCATGGGGCCGCTTTCATTGCCAAGGAAAAGCCGCGCCTCCTTCAGCAGCGCCAGCAGGGTTTCGAGCGAAAGCGCCCCGACAAAATTGACGACCGGCGAGGCGGTCCGCGCGGCAATCTCGTCGGCGGGCTTGTGCTCGTCCGGGCCGCCGACCAGCACGAAGTCCAGGCCGGTCTCGTGCGCGATCTCGTCGATGACGGCGGCAAAACGTTCCGGCTGCCAGCGCCGGCCAAGGAAGCTCGCTCCGGCATGCACCGCGACAAAGCCGTTTCGCCTCAGCTGGTACTTGTCCAGCAACGCAAGCGCGCGCGCCGTCTCCAAAGGCAGCGGGCGGATGGACGGCGCTCTCACGCGCAGATCGACGCCAAGCGCCTCGAGCGGTGAAAGATAGCGGTAGAGATAGTGCTGTTCGCCGAAGCCGAACGGCTTGGCGCGAACGTTGGCGGGCTGACGCTCGTGCCAGCGCAAGGGCCTCTCGGACGGATGGTAGCCGACCCGGATCGAGGCGTTGACGAGGTTGCTGACGATCCGCGAGGTCTTCGAATCGCTCAGGTCGATCGTCATGTCGAAGCGGTACCGGCGCAGCCTGCGCACCATCGATAACAGCTCACGCCCCCGCTGCATCGGCGACCCGCGCATCATGGCGCGCCGGAACGTGACGACGTCGGACGCGATGCCGTGAGCCGTAAGGAAGCTGGCGAAACGCGCCTCGCAAAGGAATACGATCCTGACGCCCGGATATCCGAGCTGGAGGTTCCTGGCCAGCGCGGAGGCGAGAACGAGGTCGCCGATGAACTTGGTCTGGAGGATGAGGATCGAGCGGAAGGGGGCGGGGGAAATCTGCAACATCTGTCTCGGGCACCGGGGGGGATCGGAGACCCTGGAGACTGGGCGGAAACGATGTCGAGATTGGGAGCCGCCACGCGCACGTTCGCGTGAGTTTGCTTACAAAACCGTAAGGCGGAGGGCCCATCGGCGGGCACCGATCGGCTAAGCAGGGCATTCCTTGGCAAGCCAGCGAATGCTCCGCTTAGGCCTCTGTTTTGTCGCGGATCCTCGTCGGAAAACCGTAGGACAATTTTCCGGAGTCTGCTTGGCCGCGACCGAAAAGGATCAGCCGCGCGATGCTGCTGCCTTTGCCACCTGCACCGCGGCCTGCGCCGCTGCCAGCCTGGCAATCGGTACGCGGTAGGGCGAGCACGACACATAGTCGAGGCCGACCTCTTCGCAGAAGCGGATTGACGAGGGATCGCCACCATGCTCGCCGCAGATGCCGAGCTTGATCCCGGGCCGCGTCGCCCGGCCCTTTTCGGCCGCCATGCGCACCAATTCGCCGACGCCCTCTATGTCGAGCGACACGAACGGATCCTGCTCGATGATGCCCTTCTGCCGGTAGGTCTCCAGGAAGGAGGCCGCGTCGTCGCGCGAGATGCCGAATGTGGTCTGGGTGAGATCGTTGGTGCCGAAGGAGAAGAATTCGGCCGCCTCGGCGATGGCATGGGCGCGGATGGCCGCGCGGGGGAGCTCAATCATCGTCCCGGTCAGATAGTCGATCTTGATGCCGCTCTCTTCCATGACGCTTGCCGCGACGGCGTCGATGCGCGCCTTGACGTAGTCGAGTTCCTTCACGATGCCGACCAGCGGCACCATGATCTCAGGCACCACCAGGGCGCCGGCCTTCTGGCCCGCCTGGACGGCCGCCTCGAAAATGGCTCGGGCCTGCATTTCGGCGATCTCGGGATAGGAGACGGCCAGGCGGCAGCCGCGATGGCCGAGCATCGGGTTGAACTCGTGCAGGGCCTCGGTGCGCTGCCTGAGCTTGTCGGGCGAGACCTTCATGGCAGCGGCGACTTCGGCGAGCTCCGCTTCCGTCTTCGGCAGGAACTCGTGCAGCGGCGGATCGAGCAGGCGGATCGTCACCGGCAGGCCGGCCATGATCTCGAACAGTTCGAGGAAATCCGAGCGCTGCATCGGCAACAGCTTGGCAAGGGCGACGCGACGGTCCTTTTCCGTGTCGGCCAGGATCATCTCGCGCATGGCGACGATACGGTCGCCGTCGAAGAACATGTGCTCAGTGCGACAGAGCCCGATGCCTTCGGCGCCGAAGGAGCGCGCCATGCGCGCATCGAGCGGCGTTTCGGCATTGGTGCGCACCTTCATGCGGCGCGTGGCGTCGGCCCATTCCATGATGGCGGCGAAATCGCCCGACAGTTCCGGCTGCAGCATCGGCACGACGCCCTTCAGCACCTGGCCGTTGGCACCGTCAATGGTGATGATGTCGCCCTTGCGGAAGGTCTGGCCCATCGCCATCAGCGTGCCGGCCTTGTAGTCGACGCGCAGCGAGCCGGCGCCCGACACGCAGGGCTTGCCCATGCCGCGCGCCACAACGGCGGCATGGCTGGTCATGCCGCCGCGCGTGGTGAGGATGCCTTCGGCCGCATGCATGCCGTGGATGTCTTCCGGGCTGGTCTCGATGCGCACCAGGATCGCCTTGCGGCCTTGCGCCTTGGCATCCTCCGCATCGCCCGAGGAAAAGACGATCTCGCCGGTGGCCGCACCCGGCGAGGCCGGCAGGCCGACGCCGATGACGTCGCGCGCGGCCTTGGGGTCGATGGTCGGGTGCAGGAGCTGGTCGAGCGAGGCGGGATCGATGCGGGCGACCGCTTCTTCCCTGGTGATCAGCTTGTCCTTCGCCATCTCGACGGCAATCCTGAGCGCTGCCTTGGCCGTGCGCTTGCCGGACCTGGTCTGCAGCATCCAAAGCTTGCCGCGCTCGATGGTGAATTCGAGATCCTGCATGTCGCGGTAGTGCTTCTCCAGGCGGTCGGAGATGTCGACGAAAGCCTGGAAGGCATCCGGCATCAGCTTCTGCAGCGATGGCTTGTCGGAACCGGCGGCGATGCGCGCCGCCTCGGTGATGTTCTGCGGCGTGCGGATGCCAGCGACGACATCCTCGCCCTGGGCGTTGACCAGGAACTCGCCGTAGAGCTGCTTTTCGCCGGTCGACGGATTGCGGGTGAAGGCGACGCCGGTGGCGGACGTATCGCCCATATTGCCGAACACCATGGCCTGGACATTGACCGCCGTGCCCCAGCTCTCGGGAATGTCGTGCAAGCGGCGGTAGGTGATGGCACGGTTGTTCATCCAGCTGGAGAACACAGCGCCGATAGCGCCCCAGAGCTGCTCGTGCGGGTCCTGCGGAAACGGCTTGCCGAGTTCCTCCTCGACCTTGGCCTTGTAGTGCGCGATCACGCCCTGCCATTCGAGCGCCGTCAGCTCGGTGTCGAGCTCATGGCCGAGGTTTGCCTTCTCATCCTCCAGGATTTCCTCGAAAACCTCGTGGTCGAGCCCCATGACGACGTCCGAATACATCTGGATGAAGCGGCGGTAGCTGTCATAAGCGAAGCGGGCATCGCCGGAATCGCCGGCGAGCGCCTCGACCGTCTCGTCGTTGAGGCCGAGATTGAGGACGGTGTCCATCATGCCTGGCATGGAGGCGCGGGCGCCGGAGCGCACCGACACCAGGAGCAGTTTCGACGGATCGCCGAAGCGGCGGCCGGTCAGCCGGCCGATATGGTCGAGCGCAACCGCAACATCCGCCTCCAGCTTCGACGGATAGGTGCGGCCGTTGGCGTAAAAGGCATTGCACACCTCGGTGGTGATGGTGAAGCCCGGTGGCACCGGCAGGCCGAGGCTGCACATCTCGGCCAGGTTGGCGCCCTTGCCGCCGAGAAGATTGCGGTCGCCGGCACGGCCCTCAGCGGCGCCATCGCCGAAGGTGTAAACCCACTTGGTCATGCTCGCCCTCCAACGGTCGCAGATTGCAGGCCGGCGAAGCCCATGGCCTCGGCTCCGCCCGTTCCGGTTCGAGCGATATGATGCTGCACTGCGAAAGGCAAGGCGTGCGCAAAGCCGGCCGGTGGCTACAATCGATTAAGGAAAACCCCTAAAATCGATTAAGCAAAAGCTGCGTCAAAAAGACCGGACGCTCAAACGTTGATCGAGATAGACGCAAAGCGAGTATCCGGAGCCCGCCATGCAGCCGGTGATAGGTCTCATCGTCCGGAATACATTGCAAAATGCGGAGCCGCTAAAATTCCGGCGATACATCCAGGCCGCTCACGAAATCGAGCCGGTTCGATTCCGTTCAACTGCGCCCGAGGGCGCGCCGGTATGATTTTTTGTTGACAGCGAACCCCACTCCAATATTACCGGCCTGATCTTCCAAACAGCAAAAGCGGAATGATGAAATTCGGGTCGAGCGGCGTCCGAGGTCTGGCTTCGGAATTGGTTGGGAAGCCCAGTGGACTCTATACTGCGGCGTTCGCCTGGCGTTTGACCTCGAGCGGACTTCAATCGAGCGGCCCGATCTTTGTGGGCCGCGACCTGCGCGACAGCAGCCCGGCGATTGCCGGCCATTGCATGGCGGCCTTGGCCGTGAGCGGATTCCAGCCGATGGATTGCGGCGTCATCCCTACCCCCGCCCTCGCCCTTTACGCCCAAAAGCACGGCGCGGCCGCCCTGATGGTCACCGGCTCCCATATTCCCGCCGACCGCAACGGCATCAAATTCTATCGCCCGAATGGCGAGATCGATAAGGCGGACGAGGCTGCGATAACGCAATATGTCGCCGACAAGTCGAACGTGTACGAGTCACCAAGCCTTGCGGGGACGGCCTGGCCAAATCGCCATGACGAAGCGATTGCCGGCTACCAGGAACGCGCCAACGATATCCTGGGACCGGATTCGCTGTCAGGCATGAGGTTCGGCGTTTACCAGCACAGTTCGGTCGCGGCGGAATTGCTGGTGCGGGTCCTTCGATCGTTCGGAGCAGAGGTGGTCCCGGTCGGCAAAAGCGAAACCTTCGTGCCGGTCGACACCGAAGCCGTGGATGCAGCGACGCTTGCGAAGTTCAAGGCGTGGAGCGGCGAGTTCCAACTCGACGCCATCGTGTCCACGGACGCCGACGCCGATCGCCCGCTTGTCGCCGACGAAAATGGCGATCTGTTCCGGGGCGACCTGATCGGGCTCGTCACCGCGCTTTTCGTGGCCGCGGACACCGTCGTGACACCCGTGACCTCCAATTCGGGCATTTCGGATACTCTGGGTTTCGAGGTGAAGAGAACCAAGGTTGGATCTCCCTTCGTCATCGCCGGCATGGAAGCATCGTACCGTGGCGGCAACATTGTCATCGGCTTCGAAGCCAATGGCGGCGTTCTCCTGGGGTCGGATTGCCTGCTGAATGGAAAGACGCTGGCGGCCCTGCCGACACGGGACTCGCTGCTGCCGATCCTGGCCGTGCTCGGCACCATGGCATCGACGAAAAGACCGCTGTCGCGTTTGCGCGAGCTTTGGGACCTTCCGTTTTGCGCGAGCGAGCGACTCGAAAACTTCCCCCTGGAGAGCTCACGCCGGTTGATGGCCCAACTCGCCAAACCCGATGCGCTCCAGCAATTCCTGGCTCCGTTTGGCATCGTTGCCGAAATCGATGAAACCGATGGCCTCAGGGCACGGATGGACAGTGGCGAGATCATACATTTGCGGCCGTCCGGAAATGCGCCGGAATTGCGCTGCTATTCGGAGGCCGCGAGCCACGCCAGGGCGACGGCGATCGTGGCACTGACACTGGAAAAGGCGCGGGCATTCGCATCCACGGGCACAGAGGGCATTTGATGAAGGTTGTTCCGGTGATCATCAGCGGTGGAGCCGGCTCGCGCCTGTGGCCTGCCTCGCGGCAGTCGCATCCCAAGCCCTTCCTCAAGGTGGCGGACGGACATTCGCTGATCCAGCATACTGCATTGCGCGCCGCCTCGATCAAGGACGTCGTCGAGCTCGTCACGGTGACGTCCAGGGAACACCTCTTCCTCACGACGGACGACTTCGACGCGCTGGAGTCCGTCGTTCCGCAGCGGACCTTCCTGCTCGAGCCTGAGGGCCGCGATACGGCTGCAGCCGTGGCCGCGGCTGCGATCTACGCCAAGGCAATGCATGGCCCCGACGCCGTTCTGTGCATTTTTCCCGCCGACCACATGATCGGAAACTTGCCGGCATTCCTGGGCGCCATGGCCAAGGCGATCGAGCATGCCGGGCAAGGACGCATCGCGACGCTGGGGATAAACCCGACCAGACCGGACACGGCCTTCGGCTATATCGAGGCGGATGGCGAAAACGTCGTCCGTTTCGTCGAGAAGCCGGATCTGGAGACGGCCAAGGCCTATGTCGCCTCCAAGCGGTTCTTCTGGAACGCCGGCATCTTCTGTTTCCGCGCGCAGGTCATGCTCGACGCAATGGCCAAGCATTGTCCCGCGGTGATCGAGGCCGTTCTCGCCAGCTACGATGACAGCCGCGCCAGCCGTGGCGATGGTTTCGCCAACATCGAACTCTCGCCTGAGCATTTCGCCCTGGCTCCGCGCATTTCGCTCGACCATGCGGTGATGGAAAAGGCGCAAAACCTGGCCGTCGTTCCCTGCGACATGGAATGGAACGATATTGGATCATGGAACGCGATGGCCGAACTGGTCGCCCCCGACCAGAACGGCAACCGGATTCGCGGTGACGTTCGCATGGTCGATACAGCGGGCAGCTACATCAGTTCCGACAAACGCGTCATCGGCACGGTGGGCGTCAGCGACCTGGTGATCGTCGATTCCCCCGACGCATTGCTGGTGGCGTCCCGCGATCGCGTTCAGGACGTCAAGAAACTGTTCGAATCGCTCAAGGCCTCCGGGCATGAAGCGCACTTGCTTCACAGCACCGTGCACCGGCCGTGGGGCACCTACACGGTCCTGGAGGAAGGCGAGCGATTCAAGATCAAGCGCATCGAGGTCAAGCCTGGCCGGCGCCTGAGCCTGCAGATGCATCACCATCGTTCGGAGCACTGGGTCGTTGTCAGCGGCTCGGCGAAGATAATTAATGGCGACGAGGAACTGTTCCTGGCGACCAATCAGTCGACCTACATTCCTTGTGGTCACAAGCATCGGCTCGAAAACCCGGGCAAGATCGACCTGGTGATCATCGAAGTCCAAAGCGGCGACTATCTGGGCGAGGATGACATCGTGCGCTTCGACGACGTATACGGTCGCGCCTGACAATTTCATTGGCTCGCCGGGCTGGGGCGGGCAACCATCGGAAACACGGCTTGGGTGGAGCAATCATCGGACACATCGAGAGCATTGATGACAAAGACAGCATTGATAACGGGCGTCACCGGGCAGGACGGCGCCTATCTGGCAGAACTCTTGCTCTCCAAGGGCTATGAGGTCCACGGACTTGCGCGGCGATCGAGCACAGCCGACGTCAACACGACGCGCCTGAAATGGCTCGGCATCGAGAAGGACGTCAGGATCGTCGACGGAAACCTGACGGATCTTTCCGGCCTGGCCCGAACGATGCGCGACATCGGGCCGGACGAGGTCTACAACCTTGCCGCCCAGTCCTTCGTCAAGTCATCGTGGCAGCAGCCGATCCTGACGGGCAACGTCACCGGCATTGGCGTGACCAACGTGCTTGAGGCGCTTCGCCTCGAAAAGCCCGAGGCTCGCTTCTATCAGGCCTCGTCGTCCGAGATGTACGGCCTTATCCAGGAACCGATGCAGTCGGAAACGACCCCCTTCCATCCTCGCTCGCCCTACGCGGTGGCGAAGCTCTACGGCCACTGGATCACCATCAACTACCGCGAAAGCTTCGGCTTGCATGCCTCGAGCGGCATTCTGTTCAATCACGAATCGCCGCTCCGCGGCATCGAGTTCGTGACCCGCAAGGTCACGGACGCGGTTGCGCGCATCAAGAAGGGCCTGTCCAGGGAATTGCGGCTCGGCAATATCGACGCCAAGCGCGATTGGGGCCACTCCAAGGACTATGTCCGCGCCATGTGGCTGATGCTGCAGCAGGATGTGCCGGACGACTATGTCGTGGCCACGGGCAGGACGACGACCGTGCGCGACATGTGCCGCATCGCCTTCGAGCATGTCGGGCTCAACATCGAGGACCATCTCGTCATCGACCCCGAACTGTTCAGGCCCGCCGAAGTCGAAATCCTGCTGGGAAATCCGGCCAAGGCAAAAGCGAAGCTGGGGTGGGAGGCGACGATTTCGCTGGAAGACATGATCCGGGAAATGGTGGATGCCGACCTTGAACGTCATACCAACCAGCCCGCACGCTAAGTCGAGCAGAGGGCCCCTTGCGTAATGGTCGATAGCTTGGCGCATCGCATTCTGGTCACCGGGGCAAGCGGCTTTGTCGGTTCGGCGCTGCTACAGCTGCTCGCGCGGGACCATGGCGAATGCGAGGTGTTCGCCTTTGGCCATGGCAACGGGCAGATGAACCCGATCGACCTCACGGACCGGAGCGCGGTCGAGGCAGCGATCCGAAAAACCCGTCCCACAGCGCTTGTGCACTTGGCGGCGGTCGCGGCGCCGGCGGATGCGCGCAACGCGCCGCGACATGCATGGGATGTCAACGTGACGGGGACCATGAACCTCGCCGAATCCGTGATGCGACATGCTCCGGAGGCCAGGTTCGTCTATGTCAGCAGTTCGGAAGCCTATGGCGCGTCGTTCCAAAGCGCGGCCGGCCGGCCGGTGACGGAAAACGAGCCGCTTCGGCCGACGACGGTGTACGGCGCCACCAAGGCCGCCGCCGACCTGATGATCGGGCAGATGGCCTATGACGGGCTGCGGGCCGTCCGCTGCCGGCCGTTCAACCATACTGGCCCCGGCCAGTCCGACGCCTATGTGGTCCCCGCCTTCGCGCGCCAGGTGGCTGAGATCATGGCCGGCAAGAACGAACCCGTCATCCATGTGGGAAATCTGGAGGTCGAGCGGGATTTCCTCGACGTCCGCGACGTTGTGCGCGCCTATGCGCGTCTGGCCACGGTCGACTTCGATGCCGAACCGGACCGTGTCTACAACATAGCGTCCGGACAGCCCCGCAAGATCCGGGATATCCTTGACATGCTTATCGCGCGGTCGGGCCTCGATATCGAGGTGCGCACGGATCCGGAAAGACTGCGGCTCAACGACACGCCCTTCGCATGCGGTGATGCATCAAAGGCGCGCGACAGGCTAAACTGGAGGCCCGTCGTGCCATTCGAACAGACAATAGCCGACGTGCTCGACTATTGGCGCCGGATGCACGGCGCCCGCTGAAAGCGCAAAGGTCGAGCACAAGCCCTTGGCAACATTTCTGTTCTGTCATGTCATCAACGAAGTGCGAGCCGGCCGGTATTCCGCGTCGGCGCATCAACTTGATGTCCACCGGGCAATAATGTATCGAACCTGTCGCACACAGCCGGCCTGGGCAGAACAAACGATCGGGACATATGCTGCCGACTAAAACGGGCTTCCTTGCAGAGGCGTTCGCCGATATAGGCGCCGCGCTGACGAAACATCACCTCGCGACGACTTTCAGCTGGCAGGACGTGGCCCAGCGCTATCGCCGTTCGCGTGTCGGGGTGTTCTGGCTGACCATCAACATGGGTGTCCTGATCGGCGCGCTCGGGTTCCTCTTCGGCACGCTGTTCCGCACACCCCTGGAGGAGTTTCTCCCCTACATTTGCGTCAGCCTGATTTTCTGGGGGTTCATCGCTACATCAATCAACGAGGGGTGCATCGCCTTTGTCGGCGCCGAGGGCATAATCCTCCAGGTGCGCATGCCATTGTTCACGCATGTGTTGCGGACGCTGTACCGCAACGCAATCATCCTCGGCCACAACATCCTGATATATCCCCTCGTCCTGCTGGCCGTCGCGCGCATGCCGACATGGCACGTCTTACTGGCGCTGCCCGGCTTTGTCATTTTGTCGCTCAATCTGCTTTGGATCATGCTCATCCTGGCGGTGCTGTGCGCGCGCTACCGCGACATGACGCAGGTGATGCAGAACCTCCTGCAGGTCATCATGTACCTAACCCCGGTGATGTGGATGCCGCAAACGCTTCCGGAGGGCTTCTCGAGACGGCTGGTGGAGCTTAATCCCTTCTACCATCTGATCAGCGTCGTGCGGGACCCACTTCTGGGCGAATTGCCGTCGGCAACCAGCTGGATGGCGTGCGTCGTGTTCGCGGTCGTCGGCTGGATGGTCGCATTGGCCCTCTTCGGCCGCTATCGTCATCGCATCCCCTATTGGCTCTGAACAGCGCTATGGCTTCCATCACATTGACCGGCGTCTCGGTCGAATTTCCGGTGTTCAACGCGGCAAGCCGCTCCCTCAAGAACAGGGTGCTCAGTGTCGCGACCGGCGGCGCGATCGACCGCCGAGGGGACGGCCATGTCATCGTGCGCGGCCTCGAGGATGTCAGTTTTTCCCTGCGGGAGGGGGACCGGATCGGCCTTGTCGGCCACAACGGCGCCGGCAAGACGACGCTGCTTCGCGTGCTGTCGGGCATCTACAGGCCGACACGAGGATCGGCCGTGATCCAGGGCGAATGCGTGTCTCTCATCAACATCTCGCTGGGCATCGATCCGGAAGCGACGGGCCGCGAAAACATCCGGCTGCGCGCCGCGATGATGGGCATGCGTCCGGAAGAATTGCGTGAGCAGTATGACGAGATCGCCGAGTTCACCGGATTGGGCGACTTCCTCGACATGCCATTCCGGACCTATTCGTCCGGCATGCAGCTTCGGCTGGCATTCTCGACGTCCACCGCGATCCGGCCGGAGATACTCGTCATGGACGAATGGCTTTCGACCGGCGACGAGGATTTCAAGCACAAGGCCGACAAGCGGCTGCGCGAGATCGTCGACACGACCAAGATTCTCGTCCTTGCCAGCCACTCGCGCGAGTTGCTGCAGAACAATTGCAACCGCATCCTGTGGATGGAACATGGCCGCGTGCTGATGGACGGCCCTACCAATGAGGTCCTCCCGGCCTATTTCGGTTGAAGCCCGTGGCAAGTGCGCCTGACGTGCGGCCTCACATTCTATGCAATTCTGGACGGAAACCGTTACGCACTTTTCCCGGGATTGCGCTAAGGCCAATCGACACTCGGTACTTAAATTTTACATTGATCATTTCAGTTTCAGATTTTGGGGGACGCACCCATGGGCAGCGACGAGCAAGGTTGGTGGCGCGGCAAGAAGGCGGCATTGGTCGTCGCCCATCCGGGGCATGAATTGCGGGTCCACCATTGGATGGAAACCGCCAAGCCTTTGGTGCTTGTCCTGACAGACGGTTCGGGCCATCTCGGTGTCGGCAGGCTCGACCGCACGACCGAAGTCCTGGCCGGCGCCGGGGCACGTCCATCGGCAACGTTCTTCGGCAAGATGGCGGACCGGGATCTCTACCGGGCTATCCTGACCGGCGAAGCCGAGACATTCCAACAGCTCGTTGACGAAATGACCACAGTTCTCGCCGATGAAGCGATCGACTATGTCGCGGCTGACGCGGTCGAAGGTTTCAATCCGGGGCACGACGTCTGCCGGCTGCTCGTCAATGCGGCGCTGGCGAGATTGCGCGGCCAAAACGGGAGCGAGTTGCCCAATCTCGAGTTTCCGCTCGAGGCGGACGCGCTCAGGCGCGAGACGGAAGCACCAGGGGGGATCGAGCTTCACCTCGACGCCGCGGCATTCGACCGCAAGCTTGGGGCCATCGACAATTATCCGGAATTGACCGAAGAGGCCGACCGCCTGCGCGCGGCGCACGGCCTTGCAAGCTTCGGCGTGGAACGCCTCACTCCGGTCGATTACCATTTGGACATTTCAGAATGCTCGGAGCAGCCGCCAGCCTACGAGCGATGGGGTGAGCAGCGGGTCAAGAGCGGCTATTACACGACAGTGCTGCGCTTCAAGGAGCATGTCGAGCCACTGGCCAGACAACTGGCGATGTGAATCCTGGCGGACGGTCGGGGCGGTCTCTCATTTGCCGAGTTCGATCAGGCGCAGTCCCAGCCCAAGCCGCCGTTCATCGCTCGACAGCCCCAGCTGCTGTGGACTTGCGGGATTCTCAATCCGAAGGCCGACGGTAAAATTCCGGGCTAGCGCAGCTTCGGACGACAGCGCCACCTCCCAGTCTTGCCGTCCCCCAAATATCCGTCGTTCAATCCGCATTCCGTTGATGAAAAGCTCAGCGGCGACTTCCGAACGATGCTCATGCAGGAAAGGCTCCAAAACCAGTCTGAGTGAGGTTGGCGCAGGGCCCCAGCCTATCTTGAATTCGACCATTGCCAGCTCGCCGTCGGTCCAGACTCCCCAGGTTTCAACGGCGCCGAACCCCGTCAGGCGCACGAATCTTTCGGGCTCGTCGGCCAGCGCCAAGGAAACCGGCTCGCCCGCCTTGACTGGTTCCAACTCGGCCGGCAGGCGTGCCAGCCGTGTCAGGAGATCCTCGCGCTCCTTCATCCACGGCCATATAGGTCCTGGCTTCGGCAGCCAGGTCTGCATATGACGCGCCAGCGAGAGGTTCAACTCGTGCCTGACCGGAGGCGCGGCGCGGTATTGGCTAATCGCTTCACCGTAGAGCGACAGGCAAGCGTCCAACCATTTAGACATGCTCGCCTCCTGGCGCGTTCTCCTCGAGACTTCCGCCGCGTCGGCCGCGTCGTAGCGATCGATCTCGGCCGCGATCGCCTCGGGCAAGAGGCGCCGCTGCAGCACCCGAAGTCCGAAGTTGCGGCGCCGCCATGCACCCCAATTGTCGGAGCGAGCCATTCCGGCGAGGCCGCGACCGTCGCAAACGATGACGGCGCGTCCGCATGCCATGGCTTCGAGGGCGCTTAGCCCGGACGCGAAGGCAAGATCGTATTGCGGCAGCAGGGTTTCTGGCTCGCTCGCGACGTTGCCTACGGAGGCTCCTATCACGTCCAGCTCGATGCCACGCGCCTCGCAGGCGGCGCGCACCGCATTCAAATGCTGCACGTTCTTGGCGAAGGCCAGGGCGCGGCGCGGACGCGCCGGCAGCGGCGGGCCGGGCGCGAAACGGTCTGTATCGACGGCATTGAGTAGCGTGACGATACGGTCTGCCGGAATGCCGGCTTCGAATTGCAGCCGCTCGGTGAGCGTGTCGTCGACGGCGACATACTTCCAGACATTGGCGAGAAGCGGAGGGGCGCTATGCCAGGCGACGAAATCGTGCGCAAAGTAAAGGACCGGAGCGTTCGGGAAGCGTGCCGCGGCGATGGCGGTAACCTGGGTGTGGTTGCCGTGGATGATGTCGACGTCCGCAGCGATGGTCGAGATGTCACTGGTGACGGCTATGCCGCGCGCCTGGAGCTCTTGAGCGATCGGCCCCAGTTCGGGCGCATAGACGATCGGCCTGTGCCCGGCGCGCATGAGGGCGAAAGCGACTTCCCTGGTGACGATCTCGGTCCCCGAACGGCCTGTCAGATAAATGTTGGCGATCAGGACCGTCAGCGGCTGTTCGAGCGTCATGTATCCGCGGGTTCCCTTACGATGGATCGTTCGCGCGCGAGCCGGCCGGAGTGCATGGCGCCACGACTGGCTCTATAGCCTATCAACACTATCTGGATCGCCGAATTCTTCGGTGAAGCGCTTGCGCCACCTTTCAGTGACTTCGTCGCGCTGCACGGTAACGCTGATTTGGCGCATGTCGACGTGCGCGCTGTGGAGATCAAACCGCTTTGCTACCCTATCGATTGCCTGTTGCGGTGCGTCCACGACCTCCTCATAGACCATACGCAGGGCTGATATTTCGTTCCTGGCGAAGTACATCTCCCACCGAGCATATTCCGCCGCGATCGCGCGAAGACGGGCCAGAATCGCTTCGCCATCAAATCCCGCTTCACCGGTTGGCGTCTGCCCATGCCGATACTGGCCAGTCTGCAGGGCCCGAGCCCAGGAGATCGCCTGGGCGAGCATATCCCGCCTGCGCAGGAATACGAATTGCAGGCTTGGAAGCATCGAGGTCCATTTTATGGTGCCTTCGATCCAGTCGTGCTGATGGGCAAAGATCTTCAGCCCATAGATCCCGTTGGGCGTCGCGCCCATGGTCAGGATTCTGTCGACCTGCATGGCCCTGTCGTCGGGATAGTCCGGATCGTCGAAATAGCGCCGCCCTGGGCCGTTGAAGTATTCCAGCGGGCGCCCGAGCTGACCGGTGCTGGAGAGCAGTTGCGATACGAAATTGCTGCCCGACCGTGGTGCCGTGCAGATCGCGAAGCCGCGCATGAGAACATCCCCGATTCCTTGGCTGGTCCTTAGCCGATCTCCCGCCCTCAGCAAAGACGGGCTCAGGCCGCTGGCCACTTTCCGTAACTGGCTCCGGCCCCGACCCGACGCGTGGAATCCGCCATTGTCGTGGCGTGCACCGCATGCCATACCCGCCCGTGGGAGGCGACATGCGCTTGGCGGAGCTGACGCCAAGCAGCGGCGAGAGAGAGATGTTTGGCTCTGCAGCAAAAGTGCGAACCAAGGCGGTAGCATTGGAATCCGTGACGCTGACCGATGGCAAAGATGCAGAAGGCTTTGACATCATCCATCCGGACCGTCCCCTTTTTACCGGGGCGGGCTGCGTTGAACACGCGCTCGAAATCACCCGATGAAAAAGAGCTTTGAGGAACTGTACAAGGCGTTCGAGGATCGCTTTCGCGGCTCGAGGGAACTCGTCAAGGAGCGGCTCAAGATCTACGAGCCCTTGCTGGCGCAGGTGCCGCGACAGGCCGATGGACCCACTCTTGCGATCGATCTTGGCTGCGGACGCGGCGAGTGGCTTGAGGTACTCGGCGAGGCCGGGCTGGAAGCGGTGGGCGTGGATACGAACACGCGCATGGCGCAGGAAGCCATCGACCATGGCCTCAAGATCGAACTGCAGGACGCGCTCGAATATCTCGGCGGCAGGCCGGACAGCAGCGTGGCGGTCGTTTCGGCCTTCCATATGGTCGAGCACGTGCCGACCGATTACCTGATCGAACTGCTGGACGAATGCCAAAGGGTGCTGATCGACGACGGTCTGCTGATCCTGGAAACACCCAACCCGGAAAACATCTCGGTCGGCACGCATACTTTTCATCTCGACCCGACTCACAAAAGCCCGCTGCCGCCGGAGCTGCTTCAATTTCTGGTGGGACAGGCCGGCTTCGCGCAAACAGCGATCCTCAGGCTGAATGGCGCGCCGATGATCGAGGCAGGGCCGATCGAGCGCAGCGTCCACCTCATGTTCGAGGTGGCGCGCGACTATGCCTGCCTGGCAACGAAGCGTGCGGCGGAAGGTTCCGAAGCCCTTGCGGCATTTGTAAACGCCGCATCACAACAGCATCCCGCCGACATGGGACAGATCAGGCAGTGGCTCCGTTCGGCCGATGACGAGATCGTCAACCTGTCGGACGGCGTGAAGGCGACCATGGCATCCACCGCGCAACAGATTCAGCTGCTGACGGACAATCTCGCCGCCCAGTCGGAGATGATGCGCGTGGGAAACACCGTGCTCACGAACACGGTTGCCGCTCTCGGCAAACAGTTGAAAGACATTATCAAAGACAGGGCCGTTGCTGCGCGCGACACAGAGATCGAGCGTCTTCGCCAGCATATCGCCGATGAGGAGATCGCGAACAGGGAACAGTTTGCCGTGAAGGAAGCATCCATCCAGGAGCGGGATGCCGAAATCGCCCGCTTGCGTGAAAAGGAGACCGTTCTAACCGAGCAGGTTCAGCAACTGTCGAGCCTGACGGATGCCTTCAAGAATTCGACGTCGTGGAGGCTTGCGGCTCCGTTGCGGGGGATGAAACACCTGTACCGGACCGCTCTCGGGCGGCCGACGGACAATGGCTTTCGCGTCGAACCTCCCGCCGGGCGCCGAACCGCAAGGGCAAACGCAAAGCTTGTGATGCAGCACGCCGTGCTGTGGTTGCGCCGAAGACCTCGCATTGCCGCTGTGGTCTTGCGGACAGTGCGGCTTGTCCCGCCACTCGAACGCCGCCTGCTGGCTTTCGCGCGCGCCGGAGGAGGCTTTGTCACGACGGACACGGGTTGGGCACTCGAGCCCGACCCCTCTACCCTGCGAGCCTGGAGCAAACGTCTCAATTCCGGAAAGCCGACATGACCAGCGAGCCCTTGAAACTCTGGGTCGATGGCCAGTGCCTGCAGACGCATAGCCGCATGCGGGGAATTGGACGCTATGTCCTTGATCTGCTGCGCAGCCTTTCCACCCACAAGGACGAGATCGAGTTGCTGGTTTCGCTCAATGCCGCAATGCCCGAGAGCGCGATGGCCGCGCGGTCATTGCTTTCAGACATCGTCCCGGCGGACCGTATTCATGTCTGGCACGGGAAAGTCGAAGGCGGCGAAGCCGACTTCGGATACACGCCGTGGCGCAAGCGCAGCGAAATAGCCCTTGTCCACCACGTCAATCAACTCAATCCGGACGTTGCCCTTTCCGCCAGCCCTTTCGAAGGCGCGCTGGATCCCGCGGTTCCCTACCTCGGAGGGCCGTTGGCGACGGTCAAGACCGCAGCCATATTCTATGACGCGATACCCTTCAGGTTTCCCGACAAGTATATGCGGGACAGCCGCCGGCAGGACTATTTCAATCGTCGCCTCGCCAGCTACAGAAACTTCGATCTCGCCTTCACGATTTCGGATTTCTCATCGCGCGAATTGCGCCATTTCGTCGACGCGACAAACGACCTGTATATCGGGACCGGAATATCAAACACTTTTGTCGAACTGATAAACGACAGCACGGATCGCAACGGCATCGAGGGCGATTACGTCCTCTACGTGGGAGGATTTGATTGGCGCAAGAATATCGCTGTCGTCCCGGCCGCCTTTTGCATGATCTCCAAATCATTGCGGGAGAACCTGAAGTTCGTCATTGCCGGCGACGTCGGACCTCTGGAAGAGGGTGAGCTGAGAAACATATGGGCGTCCTGTGGTTTGGCGGCCGACCGGATCGTGTTTGCAGGCGCAGTCGATGACCGGACGCTGGTTTGCCTCTACAAGGGAGCTCTTGCCCTGGTGCAACCCTCCTTCATGGAGGGCTTCGGGCTAACGGCGCTGGAGGCGATCGCCTGCGGGACACCCGCGATCGCGGCCAGGGCGGGGGCGCTTCCCGAGATTGTCAGGGATGACGCGCTGTTGTTCGACCCCACTTCGCCGTGGGATCTGGCGGAAAAGATCGAAGCTGTCGCGGCAGGCAAGCCCAACACGCGCAAGCTGAAGGAACTGGCGCGGGACAGGATAGAGGCGTTCGGCTGGGACAAGGTCTCGGAGCGTGTCGTCCAGGGCCTGCAAGGGCTCGATCGCCGCTCCGCGCCGCCGCCCGGGCTCGGATTGGTCGAGGCGCTCGAGGTCAAGAAAAATGAAGAGCGGGAAGTGGCGACCTTGATGGCGCTGGCCGAACCAGAGGTCGCCAGACCGCGGTTGCTGGTGGATGCGAGCTCGACGCTGATCGACGACGGCAAGAGCGGCATCCAGCGGGTCGTACGGCGAATCTGCGAAAGCCTGTTTCCGCGCCGATCGAAGAGCGAGGGCAAGTACATCTCGTTCTGCGACGACGAATCCGGTTGGTATTTCGCCAGGGAGTGGACCGGACGCGCGCCGCCGAAGCAGTCGTCGACCAGGCTCCTGCCCCAGGCCGGCGATACGATCCTGATGCTGGACAGTTCGTGGACCTACCATACGCTGCACCCGGCATTCCTTCGGCCGGCCCTGATCAAGGGCGGCGAGGTCATCTCCTGCCTTTATGACACGGTTCCCTTGCGCTCGGCCGCCTTTTGCCATGAAGGCATGCCGCCCGCTTTCAGCGCATGGTTTCAGACGGCGCTCGCCTATTCGACCGGTTTTGTCTGCATCTCGCGCGCGGTCGCCGACGAATTGCTAGACCTGCTCGCCGGAATCCGGTTCCCACGGCCGATGAAAGTCGGCTACTGGCAGCTTGGCGCGGACTTCGCCAACGGGCCGACCGCATCCAAGCCGGTTCGCGCCAGCACAGGCGCGATGCGCCCCCGTTTCCTGATGGTCGGGACGCTGGAGCCGCGCAAAGGCCATCGCATTGCGATGGATGCCTTCGAGGCGTTGTGGGCCGACGGTTTCGACATAGAACTGATCATCGTCGGGAAAACCGGGTGGGGAACGGCGTATCTCGACGACCGCATCAGGCGCCACGCGGAGTTCGGCAAGCGCCTGCATCTGCACTCACAGGTCGACGATGGCGACCTGGCCACGCTTTACGCGGTTTGCGACGCGCTGATCGCGGCCTCCTTCGCGGAAGGTTTTGGTCTGCCCATCGTCGAGGCGGGCCACTTCGGCAAGCCGGTGATTGCCAGCGACATTCCGGTCTTCCGGGAGGTTGGCAAGGGCGCGGCCGCGGCATCCTTCTTCGAAGCCGGCTCTGCCGCCGCACTTGGCGCGGCGGTCAGGGACTTCCTGAATCGCACGGCCCCAGCTACGCCCGGCGATGCCTCGTGGCCAACCTGGTCCGAGAGCGCGACGCAGCTCGAAGATGTGGTCGTTGGGCAGAAATGGTACAAGATCTACGAGCCGAAGGATCCAAGATCCCTCGCCCCGCGGACCGATCTTGGCACGACACGGATCATGGCGCCCCTTGCGGAAGCGCAGCGCGCTCATCGTCTGGAGCTTGTGGAGGGCCCTTACGCGACCGATGACGGCGCCGCGTCGAAGATCGTCGTCAACGTGACCAACCTCTCCAACACGGTCTGGTCGAGTCTCGGCACGGCTGATGGAGATTTGGGCATTACACTGGGCTACCACGCGCTCGACGCTGCCGGCCAGTCGGTACAATACGACAATGCGCGGACCAGTATTCCGTTTGTGCTGGTGCCGGGCGACACGATCTATCTGGCTGTGGCTGTACCGGTGTCGCTGAAAGAGCGGGGCGCCGCATTCGTCGATGTTGAACTCGTCCAGGAGGGAGTTCGTTGGTTCGGCAATCCTCTTCGGGTGGCGTTGTAGTGGTTTCTTCGGGTTGGCTGAATGGCGGTGGGAAGCAAATGATCAGACGCGACGATGTCATTGCCGCTTCCGATCATGCGAGCCAGAGTCTCTGCCAGCAATACGGCCTCGTCCGCGAAGTCCTCGCATGGGAGCGCGAGGCCAGTCATCACCGGTCACCCCGATCCTTGACAGCCAGCTTCAACAAGCTCGGACGAGGCCAGTCACCTGCCGGCTGCGCCGTCAAGGGCTCGCTAATTCATGCTGCTGCTATTTGGTCTGAAAGCGCAGTAGAGGTCGTCTACGCATCCGGCTGAAACGAGATTGTCGTGAATGAATGCGAGCGCGGCACCATCGCTATCGATCAATTGCGGCTGCCCATCCTTGAAACGGTACACATACGGAAAAACCTCCCGCAACAGTCGCAACAGGTCGCGAGGGTTAATGTCCCGAAAACCGACCATGGTAAAGGCATTGAATTCTACGAGCAGAGAAGGCTTGAAACGCGCTATCGTATCTCGTGCGCCTTGCAAAACGTCTATTTCGAAGCCTTCAACATCAATCTTGATGAAGTCGATCGCCTCAATTCGATGCGACTTCACAAATGCATCGAACGTCGACATCTCCACAGTTCCCGTTGGGGAATGTCCAAGCGTGTCTCCCGTCACAAGGTGGCTGGCAGAAGCGGAATCGGGGTTGGAAAAGAAGGATAGCGACCGTTCCTCGGCTCCCAGCGCGATATTGTAGGCGTTCACCGCTGCAGCGTTGGCCTTGATGGTCTCCAGCAAAAACGGAAAGACGCTCGGGTCTGGTTCGAAGGCATAGACCCTCGAGGCCCCCGACTTCGCCGCAACCACCGCTGTCATTCCGATATTGGATCCGACGTCGAAAACAACCGCGCCATCGGGAAGTGCGCGCATTGCAAACGCGAACGGCGCATCGGGAGCAGCATGGTCAAAGTAGCTATCGCCCTCGCGTCCGCAGAGGGCGACATCCTGTTCACCAAACTGGATATGTCTTCTGTTCATTGACTTTCTCTGAGAAGTACGCGCGATCCTCGTTGCGTGGTGCCGTCGCAAGACCCAGCATGGGTGCCGTTATGGATACCTTCTTGCGTGATCGCTCATGGTGGCTCCCCGGGCCGCTTGATCCGCAGTATCCTACTCGGCCACCTAGAGCAATGTGTAGCACTCCGGAGTTTCACTCGAATGCCTCACATAGCAAACTACCCGCCGTTGCTAACTGCCTTTCCCCTCAAATCACAAGAAAACTCATTGGCCCAGCAGTTGATTGTCGAGTTCGAGCCTCTTGCCGGACACGGCTGGCCTAGTTTGGATCGACTGCTATATCGGTCAGGCCGAATCCAAGCATCCGATCGTCGGTGGAGAACCCAAGTTGTCGCGGCGAGTATGATTTAGCTACAGCTAATGTTACTATGATCTCGCTACCTGAAGACAACTCCTTTGGAAGATCGAAAGACGTCTCAGTTGTTGGTTGTTGCGCGGCAAAATTCAGAGATCCGATTACTTGACCCGCAATGGAGATTGTCACCGTTTGGGTGGGATCCTGAGGCGCAAGGAAGGCCATGCCGGCGATCCGAAGCTTGGCTGGTTTTCCCGGGTTGGGGACCCGCAACGAAAGCGTTGCCAACGGCTCTTCAGTCCAGGCGCCCCACTCTTCAGGAATATGCCAGCCGGTCAACAGACGGTATGGTTTGTTCGAAACCTGCGCGACGTCCGCTGGCGCGTATATTTTCGCCTGGATGCATCGCTCGACAACCTGATTGGGCGGACCAATCCATTCGACTTCCTCGCGCGAACCAACCACCGGCTCCAGGGCTGTTCCGCAGACCTGCGGCAAGTCGACAAGTTCGGTTACGTGAGACTCAGTCAGGGGCTGTTTGACCGGCAGGGTTGGAACATTTTCCAGAAAGGTCAAAACGGAGGCCGTGGGGGAGTAGTTCGTCAGATAGTATGGTGCGCCTCGTTTCCTGAGTTCCGTGGCCAATCGATCGTAGCCGCTCGCCCAGCCTTCTTGCAGCGGAACGAACCACCAATTGCGTGCCATCGCGTTCTGCTGAGCCAGGTAGAGGGCCAACAAGGCAAGACCGGCGCCCAGACCGACCCGACGCCGGTATTGGGCCAAGTTGACCAACGCAACGGTCGCCAGCAGGATCGTCAATGGGATCGCAAATGGCACCCAGCGCCTTGCTCCCCATGGGTGATCTGGTGAAATTCGGGTGTACAACAGCATCAGGACAATCAAAAGGACTGAGGGCACGGCGAATGCCATGCCTTTCAAGCCACTCTGGCGCGCCAGCAGCCAGGCACCCGCATATGCGATAAGCAAGGCGGGCACTGTCGTGTACCAGGTGAATTCGCGAGGCGCTCGAACATAGCTGAATGCAGAATAGATATCGTACTGCGACTGATCGGCGAAAACGCTCTTCAGAAGTACGTAGACCGTGATTGCAAATCCAAGCGCAACGAACACCTGGGAAAGCGGCAGTGCCCATCGCTCCAAAAAGTTGCCCACGACGGAGAAACGCCGCGGAGCAATTATGGACAGGGCAATTTCAAGCCCGGAAAACATCAAGCAGGCCATGGCGCCCGCGAAGCTGGCCCCCAAGCCAATTGGCCATAGGTCGGAAAAATAGCCGAACGAATTGTCTCGCAGATCGACGATGCTCCAGACACAAAGAACCGTCGCGGGCGCAAGAGCGAAAAGGCCTGTCGGCCAGTCACGAGGATTGGAGCACAGCAGCGCGAATATCCATAGCGGGAAAAAGGATGCGACGAGATACCCGTCGACGCGCGAGAGCATGACGCAGCCGAACGCGATGCTGGCGGTGAATGTTTCCCAGGCTGAGCGCCGCTCGATCGACCTGATCATGAACAACAGCGCCACGCTGAACAATGAAACCGTGAACACTTCGCTGAGCGACGATCTGGCGACATAGACCACGGCGGCATTGGTCGCGAGCAATATCGTCGCAAACGGCCACCAGGAACCAACCAGTCTTCGTGCCAGGATCGAGTAGAAGAACAGCGCCAACGTTGCCAGAACGGCCGACGAAATGGCGATCTCATTTTCTCCAAAAACATCGACGAACGCTGCGCGAAACAGCGCGCTGACATGGTTGAATTGCGCGTGGGATGCTGGCGGCCCGGGATAGATGCCCGGGTAACTATCCAACTCCGCCGGCGCGGCGTGAGCGGCCGCGTCTCGGGCGACCTGTTCCCAAGCGTCAACCTTCGGCCAGCCAAAGTCGGCCGAGGTCTGCGCGATGATATTGTACACACCGTTGTCGCGCCCGGCGTCGAGTTCCGTTGTGGCGAAGGTGAAGACGTACGCGCCGAAGATCAGCGCAAGGAGCGAAGGACCAAGAACAGCCGATCTTCGATCGGCGTCAGGAAAATTTGGCGACAGCAGCGCAGCCAGATACGCCAGTGCAAACACGAGATAGCCGTTGAAGACGTGAAATCGCGCGAGGATGAGCGAGGCGAGCGCGGCCGTGATCAGCGCGAAAGAAAGTTGTCCGGTAAATTTCATGAGACTGATCCGGTTCTCCTGAGCGCCAGGAGAGCGATCCCCAAAACAAAGCCCATAAGGTCTGCCAGGGTCGCCGCCAGGCGCACCAGGAGCGCAAGCGTTGCGGCTTCGGTTGCGGAAAAGGTGGGGTAGAGGAGAAGGACGGTCGTTGCTTCACGGACACCGATTCCTCCAGGCGATCCCGGCGTGATGTAGCCGGCTAGAAACGACGCGGACGCTACCCCGACGCAGGCGAGCATTCCAATCGGCTTGTCCGGGAACAACAAACCGGATGAAGACCACAGTGCCAGTCCATTCAAACCGAAGTTGACGAGGTCGATGGCTCCGACAGCAAGAAGCCGTTTGCGCGAGGCGGCCAGGTCAGCCAGGAGTTGCCGGATGAAGGGGGCTATCCGGCTTCGAAACACTATGGCCGCCACTGTCACGACCACGACAATGGACAAAAGACCCACAGCGAGCCAGGTCGCCACACCGCTGAACCTCAGCGCCTGCAGCAGCCATTCGCGCAAAAGCACCGCAACCAGGGCGAAGCCGACGCTAAGCAAGGCGATCGCCTCGACGATCATCGCTTTCGTCGATGCGCTGACGGGTATGTCGTAAGATTTGAGCACCACAGCCCTGCCAACGAGATGGCCGACATTGCCGGGAAGATACTTGCCGATCTGGGTGGAGAGAAAAACCGGGCCTATGAGACCAAGCGGGCGACCTACGCCGAAAACACCAAGCAGCATATGCCAGTTGAGAGCGGCGAGCAGGAGGCTGCAAAAAATTGCCGCCGTACCGATCAGCAGCGAAGTCCAAAAGAAGGGGGCGGTTGCAGCCCGGAAAAGCACCTCGGGTGAACGGGCAACTGCCGCAATGAAGAATACCAGCCCCGCCAACGACAGCGTGATCCCGACAATGCGGAGCGCTTTCACCGTTGCTTCCTTGCCACGAATATGAGGGTCGGAACGATCCCCCGCGTCGCCCTGAAGACGAAATCCGGAATGTTGCTCGCGAATTTGTAGGCGCCGACATTTCTTTCCAAATCGCCGACAAGGCGAATCGCGTCGATGGTCTTGTCTTGCGCGTCGAACCCGGCTTCGCTCAACAGAGTTTCAGCTTCGGTTCGAGAGAGAGGCCGACAGTCATAGCGATGCTTCGCCCCACGAAGTCGGATGTAACGATCCGCGATTGGAGCGGGCAGCCAACTCAGCAACGGAAGTTTGTAGTGAGTTTCGAAAAGCCGCCATTTGTTGGGGACCGCAAAGTACAAGGTTCCATCCGGCTTAAGGCAACGGTGAATTTCGTCGAGATGCCGCCGCTGCTCAGTAAGATCACCGACATGCTCGATAACATGGTTGGTGACGACCAGATCGAAGTGCTCGTTCGGAAACGGCAGTCTGGTGTCGTCCACCTTATGGAAGACATAGCCCTGCTTTATCTGGCGCTCGTCATTGATGTCGGTCGCGAAGGTCCCGCGCGGGCCAAAACCGAGCTCGGAAAAGTAACTTGCGATGAAGCCGGAGCCACAACCGACCTCGAGCATGCGCATTCCCGACTTCGGTGCCGTCATCCCGGACAGCATCGCAATCTTCCGGGCCTTGGCATTTCGGCTTTCCGCATCAAGGATCGCGTGTGAAAGGCGGAAGGCTTCCATGCGCGTCGCCCTATTGTCTCTTCAATTCCGACGCAAGGCTGCGCCAGGTGAGCCGTTCATTGGTTGCCGCTATGGCGTCAGGCTCATACCATTTGCCTCCATCCATAACGCGCGACAAGGCACCCGCAAGCGCGTCTATGTTTCCCGCCTCGACCAAAATGCCTGTTCCGGGCGCAACGATATCGACGAAGCCGCCAACTTCGCTTGCGACCACAGGCTTGTGGTAGTTTAAGGCAAGCGCTGCCACAGCGCTGCCCGAGGCTGAGCGATAGGGCAGGACAATTGCGTCCGCACGCGCGAAGAGATTGGCTGCCGACTGGTTCGAGACATAGGCATTCACCATTTCGACCTTTTCGGAGATACCGCCTTCGCTGATAATCCTTTCGTATGCTGAAGCGCCGTCCCAGCTTTCCCCGGCAATGGTGAGATGGAAGTCCCTGTCGGCAAGCCTGGCCAAGGCCTGCAAAAGTATGTCTAAGCCCTTATATGGCCGGATCAACCCGAAGAAGAGGAGTTCCGTTCCCGCGCGTCGCGGCAATTCGCGATCCGGCGCAGGGAAGGCATCGTAGGCGGGAATCGGATGCATCCGGATCGATGCTGCCGGAAACATTTCGCCCAGACTCTCACGATGGCGACTGGAGTGCACGAACAACTCCTTGCAGTCGCCTAAGGCCAGGTTGCGAAGCTTGACTTTCCAGCCGGCGGCTTCGTGATCATCCACATTATGGCAAATCACCACCAGCCGCTTGCCACAGCGTCTGGCAAGCCGTTTCACCCAAATGATGAACGGTGCCCAATAGACGTGCCACCACTGCACGACGATCAGATCCGGATTCAAGGATCGAATGCGGCGGCCAACCGCTGGCCAGGTGAACGGATTGGCGGAATCGACGATGTATTCGACGTCCGGCAGATATGCGCGCGGCTCGGGTTCCTTGTCGCTTCCGCCGGGGTACATGAATGCTGGAAACTGACGCGAGAAAGATATCGTAAATCGATCATCCGACTCGGCGAGAGCCTGATGCAATTGAGCCGTGTATTGAGCTATTCCTCCGCGATAGGGCGGAACAGGCCCAATTAGCACTATGCGCATCAACGCTCCGAGTTCCGGACGAGATTCGCCCGCTGCGTATAGCGGATGTCCTCGAGAAGCTTGCGGTTGGCCGCTATCACATCGGCCAGGAAAGCGACGAGGAGGCACTGGAAGCCCATCGACATCAGCGCGCCCGCCAGGATCACCGACTGTATGTGGCCTGTGCCCGTTCCGGTCAGGTAGAAATAGAGGAAGCGCAGGCCGATCAGGAAGCCAAGCCCGAAAAGCAGCGCCGCGGCGATGCCGAAGAAGCGGGCCGGCTGGTAGATGACGAAGATGCGCACGATGGTGAAGATCGAACGCTTCAGATAGGAAGGTATGCTCTTGACCAGCTTCGATGGCCTGAGATCGCCGTTGACGCGGATCGGCACCGAGACCACGCGCATGTTCTTGCGGCCTGCCTGGATTATGGTTTCCAGCGTGTAGGTGTAGTTGTTGAACACGATCAGGCGCTGGGCCGCGTTCCGCGAGATGGCGCGGAACCCGCTCGGCGCATCCTGGACGTCGGTGCCGCTGCTCACCCGAACCACCCAGCTGCCAAGCTTCTGCAGCAGCTTCTTGACCGGAGAGAAATGTTCTATCTCCGAGATCGGCCGCGCGCCGACGACCATGTCGGCGCGCCCCTGCAGGATTGGCAAGGTCAGGGCCGGAAGATCGGCGGCATGGTATTGATTGTCGGCGTCCGTGTTGACGATGACATCGGCGCCCCGTGCCAGGCAGGCCTCGATGCCGGTCATGAAGGCGGCGGCAAGGCCCCGATTGCTGGTGTGACGGACGACATGGTCGACGCCGTTTTCCTCGGCAATCCTGACCGTTTCGTCGCTGCTTCCGTCATCGATGATCAACCATTCCACGCTATCGAAGCCTGTGACGGTCCGCGGCAGATCGCTCAGCGCTATCGCCAGTGTTTCTGCTTCGTTGTAGCAAGGAATCTGGATGATCAGCTTTGGCAGCAGCTCGCCCTCGAAATCGGGAGGTTGACAACCGTGCATCTATCATCCTGAGGCCGGGGCGCAAGCGGTTTTCCCCGGCCGAAACTTGTCCTCCCGCTTGGTGTTGCCGAATTGGCGGGATGTCTGTTAGGCCGGATCCTTCGCTTAGGTTTCATTTCCGGGAGAAAAGATTGAGAATCGGGGTCGATGGCAGGAACCTGGGATCGGCCACCGATGGCATCGGCAGGTTCGTCCACAGCTCGATCAAGGCCCTGTCGGCGCTCGGCGCCGATGTCTTTCTCTACGCTCCCGGCCAGATCAACGCCAGCTACGATATCCCAGGTGGCGTAGCCTTGCGGACCGCCGGATTTAGGTCACTCCCCGCCCGCGCGCTGTGGGGACAAGTCGTCCTGCCGTCCTTAGCCTCGCGCGACACCGTGGATGTGTTATGGGGGCCGGCGCACCGCTTGCCCCTCACCCTCGCCGAGCGTATCGCACGCGTGGTCACCATCCACGATCTCGTCTGGGTGCACGCGCCGGAGACCATGCGCGCCCGAACCCGGATCGGCGAGCGCCTGCTGATGAAACCGGCATTGCAAAGGGCCGACAGGGTGGCGACCGATTCTAACGCCACGGCAACCGCCTTGACGGTAGAGTTCTCCTGGCTGCGGTCGCCGATCAGCACGGTCGCCCCCGGCACGACCTCGCTCCCCACCCCGGGCGGCTTTTCGAGCCTGGAGCAGGTCGGCATCACCAGGCCCTACGCGCTTTTCGTCGGCACGCTCGAGCCGAGAAAGAACCTGGGCAGGCTGATAGAGGCCTACGGCCTGCTGCCGGCAAGCGCGCGGTCCGCCTGCGACCTGGTGATCGTCGGCGGCAGTGGCTGGAAACAGACGAGCCTGGCCGACGACGTGCGCCGCGGCGGGCTCGAGAAGAACGTCATCTTCACCGGGTTCGTCGACGACGGGATGCTTGCAACGCTCTATGCGAATTGCCTTTTCCTGGCGATGCCGTCCCTCTATGAGGGCTTCGGCTTTCCGATTGTCGAGGCGCAGTCCTTCGGCAAGCCGGTCCTGACGTCCAACACATCCTCGATGCCGGAAGTCGCCGGCCACAGCGCCATTCTCGTCGATCCGAACGATCCCAGGGCGATCGCCGACGCGTTCGGCCGGCTTTGCAGCGATGCGCAATTGCGCCAGACGATCGCGGCCGGCGCGCGCCTCAATGCGGAACGTTTTACCTGGGAAAATCACGCCAGAGGCATGCTCGACATCTTTGAACAGGCCATCGGACAAAGACGAAGGACCGCGGCTTGAGAGTCCTGCATTTCTTCAAGACCTACTGGCCGGACACTTTTGGCGGCGTCGAACGGACGATCCATGCCATCGCCCAAAGCACGGCCCGCCATGGCATCGAAACGGAAGTGCTGTCGCTCAGCCGCACGCCCGACGAGGCCACGCGTCCCCTGGACGAACATATGGCCACAAAGGCGAAGCTTGATTTCGAGCTGGCGTCGACGGGATTCTCGCGCGAGGTTTTCCGCAGATTCCGGGTCCTCTCCGCCAAGGCCGACCTGATCCACTATCACTTTCCATGGCCGCTCATGGACGTGGTGCATTTTCAGTCCCGCCACGGCAAGCCGGCGGTCGTCACCTACCATTCCGACATCGTCAAGCAGCGGCTCATCCTGCCTTTTTACCGGCCGTTGATGACGCGCTTCCTGGCGGATGTCGACGCCATCGTGGCGACATCGCCGGACTATCTGCGATCGAGCCCCGTTCTTGCGGCATTCAGGGCCAAGGCGAAAGTCATTCCCATCGGCATCGACGAAGGCGCCTACCCTTCCCCGACCGAGGCCGACAATGACTGGTGCCGGTCGACAGTTCCGGAGCCGTTCGTGCTGTTCGTCGGCGTCCTGCGTTACTACAAGGGACTGGATGTCCTGATCCAGGCCGCTGGCGAGGTCCGCTGCAAGATCGTCATTGCCGGCTCGGGGCCCATTGAACGGGAGCTCAGGCTGCAGGCCGAGACCCTGCGCCGCGACAATGTGATCTTCCTTGGCGAAGTGAGCGAGCCGCGCAAGATGGCATTGCTCGACAATTGCCTCGGCTTCATCTTTCCCTCGAACCAGAGGTCGGAGGCCTACGGGCTTTCGCTGGTCGAGGCGGCAATGCGCGGCAAGCCGATGGTTTCGTGCGAAATCGGAACTGGCACGAGCTATGTCAATGAAGCCGGCCAGACCGGGCTCGTAGTTGCGCCTTCGGATCCGGCCGGGCTTGCCCAGGCGATCAACCGGCTGATTGCCTCGCCGACGGAAGCGGCGAGCTGGGGACGAGCCGCGCGCGACCGCTACGCGCGCCTGTTCACCGCCGACAGGATGGGGAAATCCTACGCCGAGCTTTACCGTCAGCTCGGCAGCCGCAAAGGCTGAACGCCTTGCGATCTTTCCAGCCTGGAGGCATGAACGCGCGCTCCCGACAGGTCTACCAGAGGGACTTGCGGCACAGTGCCGGGCGATGTAGAACATAACGAGAACTTTGTGGGGAGTTGCGTCATGAGACTGACCGGGAAGCTCGACTATCTGGAACTGCCTGCCACGGCGGCACGCTGGACAGCGTCAAGGCCTTCTACAGCGCCGCCCTCGGCTGGTCGTTCACCGACTACGGGCCAACCTATTCGGCCTTTGCCGAAGGGCTTGACGGCGGTTTCCAGGCCGATGCCGGAGAAGCCGCCGCCAAACCGCTGCCGGTGCTCTATTCGGAAGCGCTGGAGGAAACGCTTACCGCGGTCGAGAATGCCGGCGGCACCATCGTCAAGCCGATCTTCCCGTTTCCTGGAGGCCGGCGCTTCCATTTCGTGGATCCGGCCGGCAATGAGCTGGCGGTCTGGGGCGAGTAGACGGCAACCCGCAACTCGTCGAGCCAGGTGTCGCGTGACAGTCATGTTCCCCCAAACGCGTGACGGTCCGTAGTGGGAAACATGCGGCAAGATTACCTTGGACGCAGCTCGTCCAAGCATTGAGCTTTGCGGCGGCTCGTCCTATAAGGCCCGCGCTCAGCGGGCACGTTGCCGCTGTTGGGGCGTCGCCAAGTGGTAAGGCATCGGTTTTTGGTACCGACATTCCCAGGTTCGAATCCTGGCGCCCCAGCCAAACTTGCTTCCTTTGGCTTTCTCGGCCGAAAGCGCTGCCGTCGTTTCCGCCAGCAAATCAAATGGTTGTCGGAACACCGCGCGAGCTTCCCATCGTCACACGTGCAGTTCGACAGTGCCGAACTCAGAAGTGGTTTCTTCTCGCCAGGAGCCTGCGGGGCGAACAGTTGGCGGGCATTGCGCCAGCTCCAGCATGCGCACTTCATCCTCCATGTGTTCCTCGGCTTCGCCATGCCGCTCGATCTCGCGGAGCAAGCGCGTTTGTTCGACCCGCCGCTGAGCTGCATTCGGCCGTAGAAGGCGCCGTCGATGCGCCCATCGAACTTTCTGATCCACGACTGGACCACCACGAGATGTCTTCTGCCATGGCGATCAAGCCGCGGACGGGGCCGATCGACATCGAGCAAACTTCGGTCAAAAATGCCCCAAGAAAGCGGCGTTGCTTAATTCGCTATTGCGTCAGTATCAGTGGCTGGGTCAGAATGTTGCGCGCCGAAGGGGGCTCCGAACCATTCAAGGTTGGCCAATAGGCAGCGGCTCTTCTGGCAGACCGTAAGGATCTGTTTCGTCATTCAAAGAGGAGGCCGACCAAGGGTTAGCAACGTACAACTGGCTTTCCGCGAGCGGCTATTGTAGGTTGCGCGGTAGTTGGGGCAGACACGCGAAGCTTGATGCAAACGCTGTTGCAGTTCATGGGTTCGCATCCCGTGGGGGGGACGTTGTCGAAGAACGGCTGGGGAATCACCGATTTTTTCGGTGTTTCCGCGAAAATCTACAAACCCCATTCGGTGATATGCCGCCAGGGTGACACCGATGACACGGTATTCATCCTGAAATCGGGTTGGGCCATCCTTTACCGCGAACTGCTGGATGGAGAGCGGCAGGTCATCGACACTCCCCTGTGGGGGGACATTGTCGGTTTCCACTTCGTGGACGGACCCCGTTTTGCGTCGCTGGCGTCCATAACCGAGCTAGCAGTTTATGAAATTTCCAGGAAAGCACTGGTCGATGCCGCCCTGTCGGAAGGTCGCTTCGGGAACAAGATCGCCTGCGCCCTGACCCGGCTGAATGCCATCCTTGCAGAACATCTCGTGGATGTCGGACGGCGGAACGCGATGAGCCGCACCGCCCATTTCCTGCTCGAGTTGGAGGAGAGGCTCTCCAAAGTTGGCATGTCGGACCATGGAAGATATGAGTGTCCCCTTACCCAGCACGAACTGGCGGACATCCTCGGAATGACCACCGTCCACGTCAACCGGACGTTGAGGGAACTTCGCAAGGCCGATCTCGTCTCTTTCAAGGGAGGCCGTGTGGAGGTCATAAATCGCAAGAAGCTGGTCGAGACAGCCGGATTCGACAAGGAGTACCTCAGGTAGAAGTTACCCCTCCGGTGTCATGGGTCAGTCGACGGCTTTTCGGACCCGAAATTTACCGAAAATTAACTTATGTTAGAGACCGCTCATAAATAGGCTATAAACTACCCAAGCCGTTCTCGCTGTGGGGCAGCGAGGACGGCGCCTAGCTGCTGCAATTAAGTCTCCAACGTTTACAAGGAGTTATGTGGGCCGCAAGGCTGTCAGTGTTGGGAAAGGGTGGGTAGTATGGGTGGCGTAACAGGACTGCGCAATTACACCTCGGCCAATCAGTCAGGAGTTCGATCCAGCGGAACCGAAAATGTCCATCGTAAGGAATGCCTCCTTATCCTGGATGGAAGAGCTTTGGACCGTGAATGTCTCGCATCGGCCCTCGTTGACCACGAACTCGGCATGGTGGTCGCCGCTATGGGTTCGATCGAACAATGGCGCGTGAAGAAGAGTTCGTTTCCTCCTCTTGTCGCCATACTCTTCAACCTTGGCGGCCGGAAGGCGACCGATCACGGCGTAGCGGACGAGATCAGGCATATATCGTCCCAGTTCAGATCAATCCCGGTCATTATCCTGGCCGACAACGAAGACCTTGCACAGATACTGACGGCTCTCGAATGCGGCGCACGCGGCTACATTCCGACCTCGGTAGGGATCGATGTGTGCGTCGAGGCAATCAATCTCGCGGCAGTTGGAGGTATCTTCGTCCCGGCGAGCAGCGTCCTGTCGATGCGGCATCTGATAGATCCAGGCAGTTGCGACAGGCAACCTTTGGCGGGATTGTTCACGCTCAGGCAGGCCGAGGTCGCGCAAGCGCTCCTGCACGGCAAGGCGAACAAGATCATCGCCTACGAGCTGAACCTGCGCGAAAGCACCGTGAAGGTCCACATCCGAAATATCATGAAGAAACTGAAGGCGGCCAACCGCACGGAAGTCGCCTGCAAGGTCAAGGATCTCTTCGCGGAGCGAACACTAGCTGAAAGTGACCCTAAGTAAGTTCGCGGGTCTCCGCTGCAGCTGAATGGCATCCGAGATGCCGGCCTCTGTTCGGCGTGGTTTCGAAGACGACCGCGCAAGAAGGAAGCGACCGACTTCCGCCATACCGGAAGGTAACCGGGATTTGGGTCAACAGCTGGCGGGGGTTCCGCCGATCAATCAGAGTGGGCAGAGTCGGGGAAGGTGTATCTGCCCACCCAGCTTACGGCGTCCTCGACCGTATCGAAATTCTTGTGCTGCCCGCTCAGCAACCCGAACCCTGTCTCGAGGAACCACTTGCCCTTCGTCGAGTAGGCTTCCTCGTCGATCCGAGTCAGGACTGCAACCAGTTGGTCGAACTTCCAGACCAGGAGCCCCAGTTCTCCACCCTCGACCGTTCCGATTCGAGCTTCGTTGAGCGAAAATCCTGGAGCAATTGTTGCTTTGCTCACCTTGATAAATCCCCTCAACTTCAAATGGATAGCAGAAAAGCTCTGTGTCTGTCTTTCCTGTAAACGTCACGCACGAATCTGTTAGCGGATCGCCGGCGAGTCAAGCTCTTTCACTCCATCATCCACCGTCCTTTTTTTCGCGACAAAATGTGCGATTGCCATGGAATTTTTGGCCTTCCCAAGCGCGGAGGCCTCGGCGAAATGCTCGGGCGCCATGCATTCCATTTCGGACAGCTCGCAAGTCCCGCGAGTGTCTCCCGGTCGAACAAGATCTTGCAGCATTGCGTCCCGAAGCGCTCGTGGAAAGAGGTCGATCTTGCGTTCCGATACATCGGCCGCAAGCGAGCACGTAAGCGAAGACCCTCCCAGTGGTCCTGCCGGGCATCGAACCTAGAGTGGGTTACATCTCGCCTGGGCTCTTATATCGTCATGCGCCCCATGGCGGATACGTCTCCACCGCACCCCTTTGCTACCATCGCCGGGGGCGATTCGAACCTACACGTTTCTCGTCGCCGAGCCTCGTATCGAGGCAAGTGAATGCATCAGCCCCGAACAAGGCGGTCAAATCGGATGAGCGTTCTCGAGAAAGTGGTACCCCTTCTGTGCTTCAAATAGATCTTGCGGAAAATGAGAGGGCTGACTTGCCATCTTTTCGTTCCCTGACGGGCCGGCCGCGGGTGAGACCACACCATGGTTCATCGCCCAAACTGCAGCCTGTGTACGATTGCGAACCCGTATCTTTCGAAGGATCGCCTTGACGTGCACCTTCACTGTAGCTTCGGCGATTCTAATCTCGCGCGCGATGGTTTTATTAGACTCCCCTTGGATCAGGCAACGTAGAATACATCTTTCTCTGTCTGACAAAATTGATAGGTCTCTGTCCACATTCTCCATTTTAACAGCTGCGATTGTCAAATCATCAGTCACCGCATCATATTTAAGACCATGCCTTATATCTTGAATAAATGCCGAAGGCTCCACAGGTAACACCGTCTGCCCAAGCATAACTAACTCAAGAGCTTTGATGAGCGTATCGGAAGGAGCGACTTTTGATAAATATGCGTCAGCTCCCGCACGAAAAGCTGAAACTATATCGCTCGATCGACAGTGATCGTCTAGCACAACGACATGGCTGTTCGAACAAATCGCTTTAAAGTCAGCAATTTGTGCGAATTCAGCATCGGCGTCCGTACCGCCGACATCCATGATGAGCAAGATCGGCCGGTGCTGGGGTAGCGGCTTCTGCAGAAGATCGTGAACACAGGCCGCAGAGAAAAGAATACGAAACTTCGCCGTATCCAAGATTCGACTAAGGCCTTCTCGGAGTAACTCGCTTGGCCCGACAAGCACCGTCATAAAAGATTGTTTTGTCATGGTAGTCTCCCCAACGCGCCCCGGTGACGCGCTCGGCGCGCCAACCGTATATCTTTTAAGGTTACGCTAGGAAAACCCTACACCAAAATACCCTCTTTAGGCGTAGGGCAGCATCCTCGAGACTATCCGGGTTTCTCAAACCTATGCCCTGGCGGAAGGTATGACGCGGGCGGCGGGCCGGCGTTCTTCTGCAGCGCAGCGCATTGGACGAGCTCGTCAAAGTCGGTGCCTTATCCGGAAGGAGTGCCCACAAAGGGATAGTTGTGCCGCAGGCGGTGGAGGGTCACGATGAGGGAGAGTCTTGCTCGTCGACCCGTGCTCGACCAGTTCGGGGCGGCATCGTCACCATAGAAGGTGGAAGCCACACGCCATGGCCACAGAACACAATTCCGAGCCCGTAACTCCCTCGTCGCGGGCCGGTGGCCACAGGCGGATCAGGGGAACAAAGGCCATCCTGCTGGTCTTTGGACTCTGCGGTGTCGCCGTCCTGGGAGGGGCAGCGGTCAGAAACTTCGAGCCATTCAACCGGGAGACCATCGGGGTTGTTTCCAGAGCCGTGGCGCAGAAGGTCGACGATCTCTCCGGAGTGGCGGTGCAGAAGCTCGAGGGTGTCTCCGACGCCGTGGCGCAGAAGGTGTCTGCTGCTATCGATAGCTGGCAAGATCAACCGGCTCCAGCCAAGGCCGAACCCTCCCGCGCGATCGTGTCGGCACCGGATGCGTCGGCCGCAACGTTGGTCGAAGGGGGCGTCCTCCCTGCCGTCCCCAACAGTCCCGAGCGCCCCAAAACTTTCGGCAAGGGACCGGATGCGTCGGCCGTGACGTTGGTCGAAGGGAGCGTCGTCCCTATCGTCCCCACCAAAGCCGAGCGCCCCAAGACCGTCAGCGCGGCGCCAGGCGTGCTAACCGGAAGCCTGTTCGGCGTCGGCGACCGTCTCAAGGTCGTGTTCTACGAGCGGGTCGACGTCGAGGAAGACAAATGGGGGGGCGCGTCCTCAGCCTCGGCCCTGCGCGGTATCGTGCAGCGCCCGGAGCTGAGCGGCGATTTTATGGTCCAAGAGGACGGCACGATTTCCGTGCCCTTGCTTGGCTTCATTCCGGTCGCCAACCGGTCGACACAACAGGTACAGGCCGACCTGGCGGATACCTTCGAACAGCTGCTGGGCCGCAAAGGACTGGTCAACATCCTGTCGCTGGAGCGCCCGCCCATTTACGTACTGGGACCAGTCAAGAATCCAGGCTCGTTCAAGTACGCGCCCGGCATGACGATCCTGCACGCCATCGCGCTGGCCGGCGGCCTCGACCGGGGCCAGGGCGAGCCGTGGCAGAAGATCGAAGCCGTGCGTGAAACCCAAAGGCGGGGCGGGGCGATCGATGCAATCTCGAAGTTGCTCGCCCGTGTGGCGGTGCTGAAAGCCGAGCGCGACGGCACGGCGCCCAAGATCCCGCGCCAGTTACTGGAGTTGGCCGGCGCGACTGAAGCCGCCAACCTCGTCAGCGAGCAGAGCGACCGGCGCAAGGCCGTCGCCACGACCCGCAAGGATCGCGAGCGCACGATCCTGCGTGCACTGGAGGCGGCCAGGCAAGATGTTGCCGCGTATGGGCGCATGGACTCCCTCGACGAACTCGTCAAGCTGCGCGAGGAGCGCGTCAACAGCATGCGCACGCTCGTGAACCGCAACGTTCTCAGCATGACGGTGATGGATCAGGTCCGGAGCGAGTTGTCCGACGCTGAACAGCGTCGGCAGGACGCCCTCAACCAGTACGCGATGGCCAAGCAGCGCCTCGCTTCGCTGGAGGCTGAGGCGTTGCAGACCCAGGCCGACCTCAGGAACGATCTGGAGGTCGAGATCGAGTCCACGGAGACCCAGATCGCGGCCAATATGCGCGAGTTGAACGCCAGCGAAGGCGTCCTGGACACGTTGCCGATGACCCGCGCCCAGGCTGTGAACGCGAACAGCGTAACCTATCAAATCGTGCGGCAATCGGCAGCCGGGCCGGTCAGCATCGAATCCCCCGGGATGACCCTGTTGCAGCCTGGCGACCTCGTCAACATCATCGTGGGCGAAGGCGAGCCGGGAGAGCTGGGCGGTTCGCCGGTCCCGACCTCGTCGCCGCCGGCCGGGTCCACGCTCAACGATGCAGCGCCTGGCAGCGAGGTGGCGGAGCAGCCGATCGGTCCGAACTGATGCCCAGCGAGGAAACTGGTCTGCACGGCATGGTCTGCCTGGATGAACTCGTCGGGCCGACGTGGGAAGCGCGAAACGACCATTCGCCGACAGCTTGAACCGTTTCACGAACGGGCATGTCCACCTCCGCCGAGTTCGAAGGATGGCTTGGACTGCCCGCCGTGGGTAGTCAGGAATAGAGTCTTCACTTCCCGCGCCGGCGATACGAAACTACTCCAAACAGGGCAAACCCCGAGCGCTCCATGGCTGACCAGCAGCGCGCGGGGGCAGGAGTTCTTGATGTCTCAGTCATCGGTGCACAACCCCATCGTGTGGCTTCAGTAGGACAAGCCATGCGCCAGGATACGGCTATCGACGTCACCGTGGAGGCCTTGCCGGACATCGCGAGACTTGAGACCATTTGGAAGGAGCTCGAAGCCCGAGCAACTCACTCATTCTACCTGTCCTGGCTCTGGATCGGAACTTGGCTGCGGCATCTGCCGGGGGGCGCGCAACCACATGTTTTGGTCGCCCGGACGTCAAGCAGAATCGTTGGCTTGGCGATTATTTGCCGGCGGAGCGCCTGGAGTTTCGGGCCGCATGCGCGGGCGCGTTGGCTACTCAATGAAACCGGCGATGTTCGTTTCGATCGATTGTTCATCGAGTACAACAACATTCTTGCGGAGCGATCCCTGGCCGATGCCACCAGGGTGGCATGCCTCGAGGCCTTAGCGCAGCACTTGCGCTACTCCGACCAGCTGGTGCTCTCCGGAATTGATCCGGACTTTGAGTTGGCCGCTTGTCGCACCGCGGGCCGGGCCGGGCTCCTTACCGATGTGAGAGCGGACGATACGGCGCGGTGGATCGATTTCGCAAAAGTCCGCGAGAAAGGCGGAAATTTCCGCGCCACCTTGGGCCGCAATACCCGGCAGGCGGTAAGCCGCGCCATGCGGTTATATGCCGAACGCGGCCTCATTGCGTTCCGGACTATGGAAGTGACATCGGAGGCGCTCGCCGCGTTTGATTTGCTCGCCGAGCTTCATCAGGCGCGGTGGGGACGCAAGGGAGCCTTTGCCAATTCGAGCTTCCGCCGATTTCACGAGGAGCTCATTTCACTCGGAGTTCCCGCCGGGACCGTCCGCATCTCACGGACGTTGGCTGGGGAGCAGACAATTGGGATCCTCTACAATTTCGTGCATGACGGCCGCGTCTACAACTACCAAAGCGGCTTTCTCTATGAGCGCGACGGCCGGCTCAAGCCCGGGCTTGTCAGCCATGTTCTGGCTATTGAGGACAGCATCGCACGTGGGGAGTGCGGCTACGATTTTCTGGCAGGGTTCTCCGGGCACAAGTCGCACCTGGCCAATGCGGAGCATCCAATGAAGTGGATCGCAATAGGCAGAGACGGCCCGGAGCGTCGCATCGAGGCAAAGCTGCGCGGTGCCAAGCGGGTGCTAGGGACCATTGCTACGAATATGAAAGAGGCCGTGACTTGAAGCGCCGCCCAAAAGCAGGAGCTGCCACTCTGATTGGAGGCAGGTTCTTGGACAATCGGTAGGCGGGTTCGGCCCTCCGGCTCCCGAGGACGAACGGGAGGTGCTGTTTGTCTACGTTGTGCGACGCAACCGTTGTCGGTGCTGGCCCCTATGGACTGTCGGTAGCAGCACACTTGCGCGGACTGGGCGTTGGTTACCGGATAATCGGCAACCCAATGGAGAGCTGGAAGAGCAAGATGCCGAAAGGCATGCTGCTCAAATCAGCTGGGTTCGCATCAAACCTTTCTGACCCCGAGCAGGCTTTTACGCTTAGGCAATTCTGCATCGAGCATGGCATTCCCTATGACCATTTGAATCTCCCAATTCCGCTGGAGACGTTCTCCGCCTACGGGGTGGCGTTCCAAAAACGCTGGGTGCCGGATGTGGAAGACGAGGAACTCGTTTCCTTGATACCGGCTCCAGAAGGATTCGATCTTAGCATGAAGAGCGGGCTGTCCTTCAGGACGCGCAAGGTAGTGATTGCAACAGGCCTGACCTATTTCCGCCATATCCCCGAGTTGTTGTCCCGACTGCCCAGCGATAGGCTTTCGCATGCCGCTGACGTTCACGACCTCCATAGATTCCGGGGGCAACGAGTGGCCGTACTCGGAAGCGGAGCATCCGCAATTGACATAGCGGTGCTCTTGAACGAAGCGCAGGTCGACGTTCAGCTTATCTCGCGCAAGCCAACCATCATGTACAGTGGCCGGTGGGGAGGCTCAGGCTCGCACCCGGTGTTGCGCCGCCTGGCACTTCCCGTTTCTGGAATCGGCCCGGGTTGGAAACATCGGCTGTTCGCGGACTGGCCTTGGCTCTTTCGGTATCTCCCCGAGAACTATCGACTTGAAATGGCAGAAACGTTTCCCGCGCCCTCCGCAGGAGAGCCAATGAAGGAGCGGGCAGCAAGCATTCCTTTGCTTGTGGGACGCTCGCCTCAGGAAGCGAGACTATCAGAGCGCGGAATACAATTAAGATTACTCTCCATGGACGGCGACACTCAAGTTGTAGAAACAGACCACATAATCGCGGCGACCGGATACAAGGCTGACGTGCGTCGTTTTCCCTTCTTGGGCTCTTCAATTGTCGAACAGCTGCGTCTTGTCGGAAAAACTCCGAGGTTGTCCGCGAACTTTGAGTCGTCCATCCCGGGATTGTATTTCGTCGGACAGGTATCGACTACGACGTTTGGACCGGTCATGCGTTTCGTGTTTGGCACCGACTTCACCTCTCGCACGATATCAAGGCACCTGGCGAGTCTGCGGCCTAGGACGTGGCGAGAGTCCCCTCACAGGAGTGCGGGGCAGTGCCGCTCCACTGCGTCGACATCTTCAGTCCGGGAATGCCTGCGAACCCTCACCTTGAACCAACCAAGGGAGGTCAATCGCTAGAATTGAGACTACCATGCTCGGTCAGGTAAGAAATCTGCAGCAACACGCTCTGTCAGTCGATTGCGTACCAACACCTATAGTCTTAGGAGGAGGAATAAACGGTCTATCGGCTGTACGGAGCTTAGCTCAGGTTGGGCTTCGACCAATTGTCGTCGTCGATAAAAATCATGATGTGGCATCTGTATCGCGATATGCCCGAAGAATTACCGTATCAACATTTGACGGTGAAGTGTTTGTAGATGAATTATTTCGATTGCGAGAAGTAATGCCTCAAGGAGGCGTAATAATATTTGCCGATGATCGCCCACTTTTGACTGTGTCACGGTACCGTGACCGCATAGCCCCCTGGTTCGGCTTCCAACTGCCACCCCACGCACTGCTGGTCGACTTGACTCTGAAGGAGCCGTTTTTTCGTCTGGCCCAGCGCGGTGGCTTTCCGGTGCCAAGAACCCTCTTGGTGCAAAACCATGCTGATTTGAACGGCATGCGTGACCTTCGGCCGCCATTTTGCGTGAAGCCAAACGGCCGTTCCCCGGCATATGATGGCTCTTTCAAGAAGGCCTATCGCATCGAAAGCCGTGCCGATGCTCGGTTGCTCTGCGAGCGAGTACTGGACGCGGTGGGGGAGGTGATTGTTCAGGAGTGGATTGAGGGGTCGAATGACTCCATCTACTTTTCCCTGTGCTACCTGCGCCCGGATGCTTCGGTCGCCTTTACAGGCCGCAAAGGCCGTTCCTGGCCGCCTCAGATCGGCGTGACTGCTAGTTGCTGGGCGGCGCCGGATGTCGCCGAGGAATTGGAGGATCTGACAATCCGCTTCTTCCTGTCAGTCGGTTTGACAAACGGCTTCGCCAGCATGGAATTCAAGCGCGACCGGCGTGACGGTGTATTTCGATTTGTCGAGCCAACCGTGGGCCGGATTGATGGGCAGGTGGAGATCTCCGCCCTGTGTGGCGTCAATCTGTGTTATGTCGGCTATTGCGACGCCGCTGGGCAGCCACCCCCACCATTGGAGCTTGATCCAACCCATGTCTGGCGCGACGAATTCAGGGATTTCATTTCGGCCCGACTCCTTCGCACCGGCTGTTTCTATCCAGCGAGCTATCGGATTCATAACGCCTATTGGCGTTGGGACGATCCAGGCCCGGCGCTGCTGGAGGCAGCAGAAGGCGCGAAAAAAACGCTGCGCCGTGTCATCTGGCGCCCCGTCAAAGCTGAACCGATTTCAACATACCGGAAAGATCAACGAGGGTTGAGGTGGAGATAGTCTCAGCGTCATCTCTGCCGAGACTCTTCGTGCACAGGGCCGGCGGCAAAATCCAGATTCGTCGCGAACGCCAAAGTCAGGGACGCGCGCGCACCCTATGGTCCGCGTGGATAAACTCGTCCGGACGAAGTGGGAGGCGCGAAACGACCACTGGCTGACAGCCCGAACCGTTTCATGAACAAGCATGTCCGCCTCCGCTGAGTGCAAAATGTTGGCGTGGACCGCCCGCCGTGAGTAGTCAGGAATAGGGCCTTCACTTCTCGCGCTGCCGATACGAGACTTCGCCAAACAACACAAACCCGGCGAAGGATTTATGGGTTCGAGGCCTACCTTGGCATCCATCTTTGCTCTGTATAGCTCGCCGGCAGTGCGGCTGCTTGAAGCAGAGCGCGTCTCCCGTTCAATTCGGGATCAGAGCACCATTTCGCGCGGCGGGCTCTCAAATCTATGTTTCAGCGTGGCGGAATTGGTAGACGCACCGCACTGTTGATGCGGCGCCGCGAGGCTTGTAGGTTCGACTCCTACCGCTGGAGCCACCATTTCGGGTTGTTGAGTAAGGACCTTACGGCCCAGTTAGCTGCTCCTTGGCCAACCCAGCGCAGCAGCCTTGCTCGTCAGAGAAAGGGATTTGGGCTGCCCGTAGCTTCGTACCGAGACCCGGGTACATCGGGACGGTGGTAGTCCGGAATTGGTAGTCCGGAATTGAAGTGCCCGCGATGCCATCATTCACTTACGATGCACTGCGGATTGCACGCAAGTTTCATTCACCGGACGGCGCTTAACTCAACATGTCCCGGGCGTACCGAGAAAGAGGCGGCTGTTTCATCGATGAAACCGTCGTGCAGGAAGGAGTTGGGGCGCGGGAGCCACTTCGGCTCCGTCGTGAAAGTGGTTTGGGGGGCCCTATGTCGGGGGACGTGATGCAGATCCCGGAGCTTCTCGCAGACCTCGCGGTCAAGGACATCAAGGTCTGGGTAGAAGGCGACCGGCTGCGGTGCAACGCCCCAGTTGGCGCACTGACGGCGGAGTCGTCCGACCAGTTGCGGGACCGGAAGGGCGAAATCATCACGTTTCTGAATATGGCCACGGCGGCGGCCCGGCAACAGCCTGCAATCATTCCCCTCCAGTCTCGCGGAACACGCACGCCCATTTACGCCGTACCCGGGCATATCGGGGCGCCCTTCTCATTCTCGGACCTGTCGAAGCACCTGGGCGGCGATCAACCGTTTTACGCACTCCAGCCGTCTGGCTTCGATGGGCAGAGCGAGCCGATGGACCGCGTCGAAGATATCGCCGAGTACTTCGCCCGCCAGATCGTCGCATATCAGCCCACCGGTCCGTACATCATCGCCGGTTACTGCTCCGGCGCTGCAACCGCTCTCGAGCTGGCGAAAATCCTGCGCCAACGCGGAGCAGAGATTCCATGCCTGCCGCTCTTTGGCCCACTTCACCCCACCACCTATGGGGAATCGCCGCGTCTACTCTATTTCCTTGCCAAGCGTAGCGCCGATTCATTCCTGCGAGAGATAGCGAAGTTGCCGACATTCGGCGCCCGTCTCCGGTATTTCGGCAGTCGTTTCCGGAATCTCGACCAGCGCGTCCGCGCCCTCGTGACCCCTGTTGGCAAAAGCAAAGAGCCTGTCACGACAGATCCGGTGCTGGCGAGCAGAGCTCGACTCAAATCCACGGCGATCACGGCTTTGCGGCGGTACGTTCCCACCCCGTATTCGGGTCGAGTATGCATATTCCTTCCGAACAAGGCCTGGATGCGATCGGGTGCAGCACCGCACCGATGGCTTCGAGTGGTGCCCCATGCCGAGTTCTATTTCGGGCCCGAGGACTGCAACGATACCCTTATGCTGGAGGAACCGGACGCACCTGCCATCGCAGAGCTTTATCGCCAAGCAACCCAAAAGGCTGGTATCTCATGAACGAAGTCCTACCTATCGCAGCGGAGGGTGTAGCGCTTACCCTGCTGAAAGATGCCGATCATCGGGCGCTGGTTGTCGAATATAACGCCACGGCAGCACCCTACCCGTCGGACAGGACGATCATCGATCTCTTCCACGACCAGGTGACGCGTGGTCCTGACGCTGAAGCGATCCGCTTCGGCGACGCAGCGCTGACATATCAGCAGCTCAACGAACGCTCCAACCAGATGGCCACGCATCTGACCTCGACCGGCGTGGGGCCGGGTCGGATTGCCGTTGTGTTCATGGAGCACTCCATTGAAGTCGTCGTCGCGATCCTAGGCGTCCTGAAGTCGGGCGCAGCCTACGTGCCGGTGGATGCGGCAACACCGAAGGGGCGTCTCGCAACAATCCTGAAGGACATTGCCAACGGGACCGACGGGCGGGTGCCGGTGGCGATCACCCAGGCGCGCCTGCAGTCCGTCATTTCCCCGAACCTCGCCGACATTTTCGTCCTAGACGCCGATTTCGGGTCGATCTTGAACGAGCCGGCCTCGGCCCGAGCGTCGGCTGCCACTCCGGACGGCGCCGCCTATATCATCTTCACCTCCGGCTCGACCGGCACGCCCAAGGGCGTCGTGATCGAGCACCGGAACCTGGTGAACTACATCTGGTGGGCCGCTCGGGTGTACAGTTCCGGCGAACGTCTCGCATGGCCCCTTTTCTCATCCCTCGCCTTCGACCTGACCGTCACGACGCTCTTCACGCCACTCGTCACCGGTGGCCGCATCGTTGTCTATCTTGGTGATCCCGGAATCCAGAGCATGGTCGTTCTCAAGGTCATCGACGACAATGCCGTCGATATCATGAAGCTGACGCCGGCGCATCTCGCGATGATCCGCGACCGCAATCTTGGGACCACAAGGCTGCGCAAGTTCATCGTGGGTGGCGAGGACTTCAAGACCGAATTGGCTCGCGATATCACGAAAGCCATCCCCCATCCTGTCGAGATCTACAACGAATACGGACCAACCGAAGCCACTGTGGGCTGCATGATACACCGCTTCGACATCGACCGGGATCAATCCGCATCGGTGCCGATCGGCGTTCCGGCCGCCAATGCGGGCATCTACGTTCTCAACAAGGCACATCAGCCCACCTCACCCGGCATTGTCGGTGAGATGTTCATTGCCGGCGACGGCCTGGCGAGAGGCTATTTCAATCGCCCTGACCTCACTGACGAACGTTTCCTCACGGCCGCCGATCCCCGAGATCGGTTTTCGCAGCTGCGGCTGTACAAGACGGGCGATCTCGCCCGCTGGAACTCGGAAGGGCGCCTGGACTTTCTCGGCCGCGCCGATCATCAGGTGAAGGTTGGTGGCGCGCGTGTCGAACTGGGCGAGATCGAAGCGCGGCTTCTGAAGCACCCGCACGTTCAGGAATGCGCTGTCGCTGCCATCGCCACCTCGGTGGTGAAACCGGCGACACAAATCGGCCATGTCGAACCGTCAGCGGTCGAAGACGGCATCGCACGACTTGTGGCCTACTATGTCTCGTCGAAACCAGTGACCGTGGCGGACCTGCGCGCCCACCTTGCCGAAGAACTCATGGAGTCCATGATTCCGACACACTATGTTCGCCTCGAACGGATGCCGCTCACATCCAACGGGAAGATCGACCGCGCCTCGCTTCCCGAACCGACGGCGGAAAACATCCAGCCTGCACAAGACTTCGCCGCTCCCTCGACGGAGACCGAGAAGATGCTGGCCGCGCTGTGGTGCGATCTGCTCAAGGTCGAGTCGATCGGCCGTGACGACAACTTCTTTGGCCTGGGCGGGCAGTCGCTCTTGGTGATGCGAGTGGTGTCGCACATGCGAAAGACCTTCGGCGTCGACGTGCAGCTTCGCAATCTATTCGAACGCCCGACAGTGGCCGGACTGGCGGAAGTGATCGACGCAATGCGCTGGGTGGCCGATTCCAGAGCCCCTTCACTCGAGGGACCGAGAGAGGAAATCGAACTCTAGCCCATCGGACGGCCATCCGAATGGCCTTGGGGCGGATGAAGATGATGGACAAAGCTTGGGTACCGTCGCGAGGATCGGGGCTGCCTTGGACAGCGGGGGAGTATGAGCTCTTGCGGGACCAGGTCCGCCGGTTCGTCGAGGAGGAGATCAAGCCCTGTGCGGATCGCTGGGAAGAGGACGGGTTCATTCCCCGTCCGGTCCTGCGCCGCATGGGTGAACTCGGCTTCTTCGGCATCCGCTACCCGGCCGAGTATGGTGGTGCCGAGATGGATGCGGTTGCATCGACGGTCTTCGCCGAGGAGCTCGGGCGCTCGACCTATGGCGGCGCCGCCGATGCGATGCTGGTCCATAGCGACATGGCTTCCATGTATGTCTTTCACGATGGGACCAAAGCCCAGCGGGCACGGTGGATGCCGGGCATTATCAGCGGCGAGGTGATCACCGCGGTCGCCATCACGGAGCCGGATGCGGGCTCGGACGTGAAGGCCATCCGCACGCGTGCGCTCCGAGAGGGCGACTCTTATGTCCTCGATGGCACGAAGCTCTACATCACGAATGGCGTCCACGCAGATCTCTATTGCGTCGCCGCCAAGACCGATCCCTCGGCAGGAAGCAACGGAATCACGATGTTCCTGGTCGAGAAGGGCACGCCCGGCTTCAGCGTCGCCCGCGAGTTGGACAAGCACGGCTGGCGCTCCTCCGACACCGCGGAGCTCGTCTTCGACGGTTGCCGTATCCCCGCCGAGAGCGTGCTCGGCGCGGAGGGACAGGGCTTCTACTCCATCATGCGCAACTTCCAGAACGAGCGCCTGGTCCTCGCGGCCATGGCGATAGGGACGGCCGAGGCGGCTATCGATATGACCCTCGCCTGGGTGAAAGCTCGCCGCGCATTCGGGGGCGCCCTTTGGGACATGCAGGCGATCCGTCAACGTCTCGCGATGCTCTCTGCGAAGGTGGAGGCAAGCCGCCAGTTTCTCTATGCCACCGCTTGGCGGATGGCGGCGGACGAAGATTGCCTGCGCGAGATCTCGATGTTGAAGGCCATCTGCGGCGAACTCGTCAACGAGGTTGCCTATGCGTGCGTGCAGTTCCACGGCGCCATGGGCGTCATGCGCGAGAGTCCGATCGAGCGGATAGCGCGTGACGCCCGCATCCTATCCATCGCCGGCGGCGCGACGGAGGTGATGCTGGAGGTGGTCGCGTCGATGTCGTGAGCCAAATGCCGCCGCCACAAGGCTGTGCTTAATCCGGAGGGAGTGCCCATAAAGGGTGGTTGTGTCGCTGGCGGTGAAGGATCACGATAAAGCCAGAGCCTTGCCAGTCGACCGTGCTCGACCAGTTCGGGACGGCATGCCCACCATTGAAATGAAAGTCACCAGCCATGGCCATCGATACAGAAAACAATTCCGAGCCCGGGGCAGATCGAATGGGGCTCGTGTGTTGACAAAGCTGAAGCCTGACTATGTCGCGATCCAGCGACGCTGCAAGGACACGCGGCCGCCCGACCACCTGATCGCGCACTACGAACTCGAACGCAGACTCGCGGATCGGCTACGGGCCGCCCCCCGCGACGAGCGTTCCCGACTCTATTCCGCGGTCTATTCGGAACTGTTCAACAGCCTGCCGGACCATCCGCAAAAAGCCGCCGTCGGCTCGCGCCCGGACCGGATCGCGAAACAGGTCAGGGTCCTCTCGCCTCTGATGGGGCGCGGCGACGTGTACCTGGAGATCGGCTGCGGTGACGCCTCGCTGCCCTTCGCGCTGTCTGGGATCACTCGTGAGGTGCTGGGCCTCGATGTCACGGACGCCCTGGTGGATTTCGCCGCCGCTCCGGCCAATTTCCGCTTCCTGAAGACGGACGGGGTCGCGATCCCGCTCGCGGACAACTCCGTCGATCTGGCGCATTCGGACCAGCTCATGGAGCATCTGCATGTGGAGGACGCCGAGGCCCAGCTCCAGGAGATCCACCGGGTGCTCAGGCCCGGCGCGCACTATGTGTGCACGACCCCGAGCGCGATCACGGGGCCGCACGATATCTCGATATATTTCGACGAGGTGGCGACGGGCATGCACATGCGGGAATATGACTATTGCTCACTGCGCGCCCTGATGCTCCAAGCGGGCTTTCGCCTGATCGAGTTCCCGCTGGTGGTCGCCGGATATTGGCTCGCTACGCCGCCCTACCAGCTCCTGCACGGTACCGAACTGGCTCTGCAACGGCTTCCGGCTCGGTTGCGGCGCAATCAATTGGCCAATTTCCTGATGGGCATCACGGCAGTCGCCACCAAATAACAGCGCCGGACTTCAGATGCGCGGTCCCACCTGGCCACGAGGCATCGGCGGCCACGGACGCGGCATATATGCGATGGCCTGAAGGCCATCCAATTGCGGTCGATAACCCTTGCGCCATGATCGATTGTCTCCTCAAGTCTGGAGCCGCGACGCGGTCGGTTGTTCGTGCACAGGGCCGGCGGCAGAATCCAGGTTTGTCGCGAAGGCCAAAATCAGGGCCGCAAACGCACCCTCGATGCTGACGGCGAGCGTCCAGCCCAGGACCAGGCCTTGAAGGCCACCAAGTTTCGCTCCCACGATCACCAGGCACAGCTCCAGCAATCCGCCAAGCGCGAACCAGCGGGATGCCTTACGCATCCTGTCGCCTAACCGCGCCAGCGTGCAGGCATGAAATTTAAGCGTTGATCCCAACAGGCTGAAGCCGAGGAAGCGCAGGCTCGAACCGGCGATCTCAGGATAGGCCGGATTGAAGACCGCAAGGATCGTCTGCGAATAGGTGAAGACGAAGACGGCGCAGACCAGCGAGAAGAGCAATGACGCCATCACCGACAAAAGGATGTCGTGTCTGGATTGTTTCGGGCTCGCTCTCACTACGGGGAACAGGGCGGTAGCCATGGCCGCGGGAATCACCGAGGCGATGGTGACCAACATCCATAAGCATACGAAGGCAGCATTGATGGCCGGCGACAGGAGAATCAGCACAAGGTACGGCATAATGACGCTCGGGGCCTGCAAGGCCACGTCGAGCGCGTAGTGGTCGAAAACCTTGCTTCGGAGCGTATGGAGCAGCTGGAAGTCGGGAGGCCCAAAGAGGTGGCGCGCACCGCCCCGCGTCAACAGGTCCACGCCGATGACGGACGCCAGCAGGCCGGCCACCCAGCTCAGAAGAAGCGCGGCAATGGAAGTGTAGCCGCCAACCGTGGCTGTGGCGATCAGCATCAGCTTGAACGTGGCGAACAGCACTTGCCGGATCATCCTGCCGGTGCTGCGCAGGTTGCCCAGGAATGCCTGGTCGACCACGATGGCGAGAACGGTCAGACCGCAGCCGAAGACGAACGCAAGACCCTCGAACCAGCCGCCGATCAGCCCGGTCGAGCTATTGATGTACGCATGCCCGAAGACGAACAACAAGGCCAGGCCGACCGCCAGCGCCACCCCGATGCACGCTGCCGCGGCCACCAGGCCGCGCTCCTTGCCGGGATTGCGGACGATCTCGCCCACCAGCATGGTCCCGATCCCCGCCTCCCCCAGCAGGCCGATAAGCCCCATCACGGACAGGAGGGCAGAGGCGTTGCCGATCACCTCTGGCGGAAACAGCCGCGCCGCGAGCCACCAATAGACAAACCCGAGACCGGCCGCTGCAATCGATCCGATTGCCAGAGCGCCGGAATTCGTCACGAGGGCGGCGCTCTTTCGAAGTTCTTTGCGCACGCGAATAATGGCCGTCCCGGCGGGGTCTACCGACATGATGGCTGTCCCGAACCTTGCTGCGCCGGCACCGCGGACCTGCTGGTACGCAGGACGTCCCGGTAGACCTGCTCGATCCGGGTCACGACCGCACCGGCCTTGAGGCGCTCGACCCTGGCGAGGCTTGTCGCCTCCAGGCGTGCGAGCAAGGCGCGGTCGTCAAGAAGTGTCTGCATTGCGTTGGCGAGGGCGGACGCGTTGCCACTCGGCACGAGAAGGCCTGTTTCGCCATGATCGACGAGATCCGGCATGCCACCGATGTCGGTTGCAACGACGGTCTTGCCGGACGCCATTGCTTCCATGATCACTGTCGCGCAGGCTTCTGGCCCCACCGACGGCAGCACGCCGAACAGTGAGCGCCTCCATGCATGCATGATAGCGGAATGCGGCCACATGGTGAAGACTCGAACGTTCGGCGGAAATTCGGTTGGCGTATCGGCGACCCGGCGCCCGACCAGGACCAGCGGCGGCGCCCGCTCCAGGCTGGCATAGGCCCGCAGGAGAACGTCAATGCCCTTGAGGCGCATCATGTCGCCGACGAACAGGATGAATCCATCCCCGGGCAGTTGCCGCAGGCAGGCATCTTCCGGGCCAAGCACTTCGACATCGTCGGGCACGAAGTTGGGGATGACGTCGTAAGGGGCGCGGCCTTGGGTGAGTCCGGTGTGACGGGCCACCGCGTGGCTCACCGCGATGAAGCGGTCCACCACGCGCCGAGCGGCGAAGCTCGACGCCCAGTTGCCCAAGGTGGTCGCGGCTGCCTTCAACGCGCCGTAGTGCCCTGTAGCGCAGGGCAGGCATTTGGCCGGCGCTGGGCCACTGCAGAGATGGGCGCCCAAGTGCATGAAGTTCTTCTTGGCGCAGACAAGGCCGTAGTCGTGGAGCGTAACCACGAGGCGTGCCCCACTGAGACCTTTAACCGGCAGGAAGGACGCGTAAATCCAGTTATGGGCGTGAACGATGTCCGGCTCCTCCCGGGCGACCAGTCGCTTCAGGGCAAGCACCAGTTCGGGATCCGGGAAAGGCGGTGCATGGCGACGCTCGGGATCGGTGTGGAGGCCCGACAGGCGCTGGAGCGTGCCGCGCAGGCGATGCACGCGGACCGCGCCGTCCAGCTCGGTTTCGGGCGATCCGGGATGCATCAAGGTCCCGACGCTGACATGATGGCCCCGCTGCGCCAGCGCTGCGCCGAGATTGCGGACGTGCCGCTCCTCTCCCCCGATCACCGGGGGATAGAACTGCGATAGCAGCAGGATGCGCATGATCGAACCTCATTTCAGATGCGCGGCACCAGCGTCGAAACCCTGCGATAGAGCCGGTTATCCTCCGGTCGATAGAGCCGCGCCTCGGCCGTCTGGCGAGTTGCCAAGGCGGGCACCGGGATTTCTTGCGTCCAGGTGTCGCCCGGCGCGACGGCGACCGATCGGAAAACGGCGAACGGTTGCCCATCAAGAGTGATTTCCAGGTCGAATCGCTGAGGTTGGGTCTCGCCACTCCTGATGCCGACGGTGATCCGGCCGGACCCGCCGCTGGCCCAGGGCAACAACCAGAACTCCGTGTATTTGAATTCCCGGTGGTCCGCTTCGTCCCGGACGGCCAGCGCATAGGCTCCGGTCGCCACAAGTACCGCCAGCATGACCGCAGCCCCTTGCCAAAGCCGCAGCGGCACCAGAGCCGGCCAGGCTGGCAGATCGGGAGTGTCGCGTCGGATGGCGGCCACCAGCGCTGCGGCGGCCGTCACCACCCAGAACCACAGCGCCCAGCCGAGCGGCGTAAGGAAGCCTGCGGCATTCAGGGCAAAGCCCCCGGCGATGCCGGCGGCGAGGCTTGCTCCGACCGCGTAGACGAGGTGTTGCGACGCGCAGGTGGTCCTGACGCCAATGGCCCGCAGCACCGTGTGGCCAGAGACGAGGAACACCATGGGCGCGCCCAGGACAGTACGGAGGAGCACGCTGTCGCTGGCCGCAACGGCCGCCACCGCGGCCCCCGCCCACAGGCACGCGGCCAGAAGGTCCCGCTTGCTACGAGTTTTCACGCAATCCCCTCACGTCATAGATGACGATCCAGCCGTTGTCGTAGATGCGGGCGACGCCCTTGACGTCATTGAACTTGAGCAGCGCCGCGCCCGAGAGCGGCGTTGTCCGCCGCGCTTGCCAAGGCTGAAAGTAAAAGCCGAGCACCGGCGGAGCCGTGGTCAGGCGCAGGTCAATCAGCAGGAAATCGATATCGCTTCTCGTCAAGGCCCAAAACTCGTCGGGCCCTAATGTCTCGGCCTCGAATAAGAGCGCGGCATCGATGCCTTGGACGACTGCGACCCTGACGTCCTGCCGGCCGTAGCCCGCAAGCAGAAGGCGGTTGATGCGGTCGGTGGTGAAGCGGTTGCCGGCACCGAGCCATTCCTTGGTCCAGCGTGCCGTTTCGATCCCCATCGGTTCGATCGACTCCTGATCGGCGGCCACCCTGTAGCGCCCATGGATCGGATTGAGCGTAGAGCTCATGACGCCGCCCAGGACGATGACCGCCAGAGCAACGGCCGGAGCGACGCGGCGCAACCCGCGTGGCGTGCGCCCCTCCCAGAAGTGGACGACGCTCACCGCGACGACCAGCCCGACGCCGATGAACACGAACGTTCCCATGCGGTTGCCGATTTCCCATCCGGCGCTGGTCAACCGGAAGCCCACCGAGACCGGAAACCCGAAGGCCAACAAGGTGAGGAGTATGATGCGGCTGTCGTGCCAGCGGCGTTTGAGAATGTCCTGGATCGCACGCCAACCGGACCGCGTACCACCAGGCGCTGCCATGGCCAGCGACCGAAAGAATCCCGTTGCCAGTCCGAGTGCCACCAGCAGGAGCGCGAGCAAGGTGGTCAGCCGCATATAGAGGGCCTTGTCCGGCACTCCGAGGTGCTCTGACGGTGGAGTGGGCGCGCCCAGGATCTTTCCGAGCAATGTCTTGAAGCCGGTTTCGACCACCGGGCCGAGATAGCCTGTGAGAGGGATGCCACGGGCCTGCACCCACAGCGACGGCAGGGCTATGGCGAGGATCGCCGCGAGGCCCACCGCGGTGCTGGTCTTGATCCGCAAGGGGTCGTGCCTGCGCCAAGCCTCGAGGGCCGCCAGCGCTCCAAAATAGATGGCGGCGAAGGCGGCCGAGAGGTGATGGGTGACCGCGAGGCTTGCCAGCAGCAACGCAATCAGCCCGAGCGACTTCAACCTCGGTCGCCCGACGAGATCCCTGGACGCTGCTTCGACAGCGAAGGTCAGCACGCACAGCACGATGCCGAGGCTCTGGTAGGAGAACATCGAGTCGAACAGGAAAAAGGTTGAGCAGCCCATATAGGCCAGACAGGCGATGGCCGAGATACGCGGCGATCCGGCGATGCTTTCAAGGAACAGAAACAGGGCACCGACGAACGTGCCCTTGAGGACGGCCAACAATAGCGCCCCCGCCACAAACAATGGCAATCCCGTCAGATTGACGATCGCCGTCGCCAGGATTTCCAGAGCGGGATACGTCGGCCCGATCGGTAAAAGCGGGTTTGACAGGAACAACCGGCGGGCGGTGATGAGATCCTGGGCCGCGATCCAGTGCAAGAACTCGTCGTAGCCGCCGAAGCTCGTCGGGGAATAAACTGTCTTGCAGTACAAGAAAGCTTCGGCAAGCAGGAACAGGAGGAACAGGCGCTCACCCCGGGCTGTTGTCGGCCAGGCGATGCGAAGGCTGGTCGGGACTACCAAGAGGACGACACCGGACCAGAAGAACAGCGGCGCCACGTCATAGTCCCGACGCCCGGCGGCGTGCCCGGCCACGACCAGCAGCAGAGCCGTCGCGACTGTCAGGCACAGAACCGCGATCCATCCGGAGTTGGCCCGTTGCAGCGGGGCATCGGCGCTCCCGCCGCGAAGGTCAGGTCCGATCACGGCCGACACGAACCGTATTCCGGCCCGGAGCGGGTTGATCCTGGCTCCCACGGTGAAATGAGCCGAAATCATCAGCCTCATGCCCCCGTCGCAGGAGGCCACGAGATCACGCCGCCGGGAGCCAATCGGACCGGGGATCGGCTGCTCAGGACATCGCAATAGACGTCGCTCAGCATTTGCGCGCAGGCATCCCAGTCGGGCAGCGCCAAATCCGGCACCTCCCGATGGCCCTCCAGTTCCTCGGCCATGGCGGCGGCCAGTTCCCCCGGACCGGCGTTGCACGAAATCGCCCGGCACAGGCCATTGGCGGCCAGCTCCCGCAGACCGGACGTGTCGCTGACGAGGACCGGACGGCGCAGCGACAGGGCTTCCATCACGGCGACCGGATGGGCTTCGTACTCGCTGAACAGCACGAAAAGCGCGGCACTCGCCAGCAGGTCTGCCATTTTCTGCCGCTCGGATCCGGGGATACCCGCAATTGTGACCCGCTTCTCGAGGCCGAGCGTGGCGACGAGGCGCCGCAATTCTCTCTCGTACGGCCCTGTACCGACGATGTGCAGCCGCACGTCCGGTACCCGGCGGATCAATTCGGGCAAGGCCGCGATCGCCCGATGATGGCCTTTGTAGCGCTCCAGCCTGCCGCTCGAGACGATCAGGTGCGGATCGACCTTGACGCCGGGGCTCGGAGCCGGCATCGCGGCGCCGTTGGGGATAACGACAAACCGCTCCCGCGGCACGCCCATCCTCGCGCTGAAGAAATCGGCTTCGAATTCAGAGACGCCGATCAGCCGCGCGGCCCGGGCTACCAGCGGCCGGAGCAGCGCATGCTGGGTGCTGCGTATGGCGTTGCGCAGCCGGGAGGAATGTCCGCCGCTGTGGAAGGTCAGGACGAACGGCAGGTGCCCGCGGATGACCGCAAGCAGTCCGATCGGCACCACGAAACTGCTGTAACCCTGGAAGTGGACCAGATCCCAAGCGCCGCGCCGGATCGCGGTATAAATGCCAGGTGCCACATAGAGGTCCAGTTCCCTTGGCCAGGCCGGCACGCGCCGCACACGCATGCCGCGCACCTCCTCCTCAACCGGCAGTTCCCCCGAGGGATCGGTAGTGAGCACATCGACCGCGTGGCCACGCGCGACCAAGCGGGGACCGACCTCCTGGATGTGAGTTTCAGTGCCGCCCATATAGGGGTAGCAGCGAGCCGCAACCATCAGGATTCGCATCAGGCCTACCCGCCGTCATCACAGGCTGTCACGCCTCGCCTGTGCTGTTGGTGAACCCTCTCACGCACGATGGTCTTGAGGACGCGCCAGCCGTCCGGGATTGCCCGCAAATGGCTCTCACCGCTGATGCGCGGAGCCTCGAAACTCGCCACCTCGACGATATTGAGGTGGTTCTTCAATGCCCGTACGTTGATGAGGGTCTCTATCTCGAAGCCATCGCAGTCGCAATTCAGCGTGCCGACGTGCTTGGTCCAGAAGGCTATGTATCCGTAGCATAGATCGGAGAACCAACCGCCATAGAGCAGCCGCACGAACAGGGTCAGCCCCCTGTTGCCGAACATCCGGAACAACGACATGTCGTCGGTACCGGCGCCCTGGATAAAGCGTGAACCCTTGACGAGATCCGCGCCGGCCATCAGCGCACTGACAAAGACGATCGCCTGCTCCGGCACCATGGAGCCGTCAGCGTCCAGCATGACGATGATGTCGCCTGTGGCGGCCCTGAATCCTGCTTGCAGTGCAGCGCCCTTGCCCCGGCGGGGCTCCATGACAACCTTCACGTCCGCGCGCAGGCGGCGCGCGACCGCGACCGTATCGTCAGTCGAACGACCATCCACGATAATGATCTCATGCGCCCAGCTGGGGATGCGAGGCAGCAGCCAGGGGAGGTTCTCGGCTTCATTGAGCGTCGGGACGATGAAGCTCACTCGGGGCAGAGTCAGTGCTCGCTGCAGGGCAAAATCAATCGGGTCGGGCGGCGACACGGCACCGACGTGGGCGAGTTTGCTGGGGAGGCGCTCATTCATGGCAGTGCGCTGCCAGCGACAAGCCGCAAGGGCCAACTCCAATGACCGCCACATCCGAGGATGTGCTTGATCCAACCATATGAGGGCTCCCAGCCGTAGTGAAATGAAGATGAGATGAAAGAAGATCGGTGCGCTTATGGCCCCCTTAGAGCTTTGGTTATTATACGAGCATTACCGGTGAATATCTGAAATGGAAGGACAATGGATGATTAGGAAGAAACAATAGATGATTAGCTCTTCTGGGGTATCCCTTCGGGTTACTTCCAGCCCATACCGCCAGCGCGGATAGTGCGGCAGCGACCGCACCTTGCACTCGACCGCCTTTGCTGCTGGTAGCTAACCCGGATGTGAGACCGGCCAGGAGAGGAACTGCCCACACGGCCCCGAGACCCCATGCGGTCCCGAGACCGGCGCGTTGGGTGCCAGTCCCCGATACGAGGTCGTGACCTCTCGCAACCCGCGGACATGCCCGAACAGGTCGATCACCTCCAAGCCAGACCGGCGGTTGTAGGTGTGACATCCCAACGTTTCGGACCAAATGCGACCGACCGGGGTCTGGGCAAACTCCGACGCGCCGAGCGCATCGATCTGGCAGAACGTTACGGCGCCGCCATAGCCGCGCGTGCAATCCTGGACCGGGCGTAGCGCGCGTCCGCCGTGTCGGATCACGGCGCCTGCAGGGCGGCTGAGCCCGGCATCGATCAGGACTGGGTTGGCGGCATGGGGCGTCCAAGAGCCGGTCAGGCTCTCGGCATGGTAGAGGCTCAAGGCATCCCAGGACGTGGACCTCCACAGCCTTGGGCTGACGAAAAACCAAAAGCGGTCCTCATGCCAGAGCGGCGTGGTGTCGTAGCCTTCAATGCCTTCCATGAGGCAGGCCTCCCGTGTCCACCGGTAGGGGAACTCCACTGCCCTGTAGAGGCAGACATTCCTGGCCTCCCCTGATTCAGGGATCATCCAGATCTGACCATTCTGCTCGAACACGAACGGGTACGAGAGGTGATGCGGTTCCTCCACAACGATCCGGGATGCACCGGCTGTCCCGTCCCGGTTCACGGCCACGACCGCAATGCACCCCCGGTTCGTCGAGTAGAGGTACTGCTCGACAAAGATGAAATCCTGCCCCTGGTGCCGGAATGGGAACGGGTCGGCAAGGTAGCTGTCGGCATTGCCGGTGAGCACCCGGAAGGCTGCTTCGCCTTTGTCGAGCAGGCTCGCCGATTCGTCGAAGCGCCAGCCAATCCCCCACATCCTGCCGCCCCTCGCCAGGACGTCCAAAAACCCGATCGCCTTCGATGCAACCGTGCCGGTCGCCCTTGCGAGCGCCGAAAGCGCGCCAAACGAAGGTACTGCCGACCATGGACCGGGGATGCCAGACGCAGTTGAACCGGTTTCCTCGCACAGGGCTTTGAGGATCAGCGGCACAGCGCAGGAAAGGGCGCTGTCGAGCCTCGATGCCAACACGCGACGGTCTGCACTGGCCGGGCGCGCCGTCCACGGTCGCAACGGCCGCGCCGTGTCATGCAGGTCGACGAGAAGATCCTGATGATTCACCCAGGCCGCTACGACACCGATCTCGCCGGGTGCGCCATTGAAGACCGGGGTGAGTACGCGCCGCGCCGCCGGGAGCGATTCCGACCCGCTCAAATCGATCACCACATCCACTTGGCCGGCTGGAGGCGGCGGCAGGCAGCGCAGCGCCGCCTCGACGGGGTCGATGGCGCCCTTCCCGCGAAAGCCGTAGACCAGTCGTTCGAGTTCGAGCGCCAAACGGCAAACTAACGGCAGCGGCCGGCGACCGGCCGCCAAGGCGCAGAAGACTTCGTTGCCGGGCACTTCAGCAAGCGCTTCTGCCAGCCAGAGGTGCCACCGCAGTAGCCGGGACGGATCGAGACTCAGGCAAATGCGCATTGTTTGCTCTCGGATTTCAAAAGGACGCCAGCCTACGGCTTCCACTAGAACCACCTCAGACGAACCGCCTAACCTGGACTTTGCCGCGGGCCCGCGGGCCAAGGGCAGCAGATGGAAAGCCGCAGCGCGCCCTGTGGCGCGAGGGTCGTTTCCACCTACCGAGGTTGCGGAGACTCGCCATGTGGGGAGCCGAACAACTTGACTGGGAGATGTCTGACAGCACGGGTCCACTTAAGCGACCGACCGTAACCGGCCAAGCACCACTATGCCCGATCGATGGCGGCCTGTGCGAGGCCAGAAGGGGTAGTCCTTCTGGGGCTCTTGCGCTGTGCCACCGGCAAGGGTCACGTGGGGGGATGACTGTCGACTGGCAACGGGCGAAATACGGACTGCGCAATGCGTGGCTGTGTGGTCTTGCGTTGGCGTTCGTGTCCGTTCTGGCAATCGCGAGCACCGTGGACAAGCCATCGGCAATGTCCTTCATCAAGACTTCCGGAACGAATTTCACGTTGGACGGCAAGCCGTTCTTCGTGACCGGCGCAAACAACCACTATCTGACCTACGGTTCGCAGGTTGAGGTCACCCGCGTTCTCGATGACGCGGTGGCGATGGGCGCCAATGTGGTCCGCACCTTCCTCCAGCCGGTGATCGGGTCGGTCGATGGAAGCGTCCCCACGATCTGGGATTGGCGCCTTGAAGGCGAAGCCAGCAATCTCGCGGTCAAGGGCACGTACCTGCTCTACTGGGATCCGAGTCAAAACGGGATGGCAATCAATGACGGCGCCAACGGCATGCAGAAGGTCGATTTCCTTATCGCCGAGGCCGGCAAGCGGCACCTGAGGCTGATCATCGCTGTCGTAGATTTCTGGGCCTACACGGGTGGCGCCCAGCAGATGCGGGCCTGGTATGGAAGCAGCGACGAGTCCACGTTTTTCTTCAATGACCCGCGCACGAAGCAGGACTACCGGACCTGGGTCCGCCACGTCGTGCAGCGTGTCAACCCGCTCACCGGACTTGCCTACCGGGACGACCCGACCATCATGGCTTGGGAGTTGATCAACGAAGGCAATGCGCAGCCATTGGCCTTGCGGTTGAGCTGGACTGCCGAAATGTCGGCCTACGTGAAGTCCCTCGATTCCAATCACCTTGTCAGCTCAGGGAATGCCAACATTGTCGACCCGAAGTTAGCCGATTTGACCATCCCGACCCTCGATTTCGAGACCTGGCACGGCTACCCGCTCTACACCAACCTCACCGTCCAGCAATTTAACGACATGATCACCGAGTTCTGCCAGTCGGGAGCCCGCGCCAAGAAGCCGGTCCTTCTGGAGGAATTCGGCTATGCCCGCTCAAATCGGAACTCCGCCGATGCTTACGCCAAATGGCTCGATACGCTTACCCGCGATCCCAAATGCGCTGGCTGGATCGTGTGGCGGCTGGTGTCGCAGCAGGACAGCGGACGCTATCCCGCCGACGAACACGACCAGTTCGATATCCGCAATGATGGAAGCGTGATCTGGAACATCCTCAAAGCCGCGACGGCCCGGGCGGCGCAGACCCGCGAGACTCGCCTGGCCTCAGAAATCGCGCGGGAAGCCCCATGACCGAAGCCTCCGTTGTAATCTGCGCGCACACTCTCGACCGCTGGGAGGAGTTGAAGCGTGCGGTCGTGTCCGTCCGTACCCAAACGCGTGCCCCACGTGAAATCGTCGTGGTCGTGGACAACAACGAGGCCTTGCTAGAGCGCGCCGCGCGCGAGATTGCGGGCGTCACCGTCCTCGCCAATGCCAGGCAACCCGGCTTGTCAGGCGGGCGCATGACAGGAGCGGAATACACCACGGCCCCGGTGATCGCCTTCATCGATGATGACGCCGTCGCCAACCCGCACTGGCTGGAGGAGCTGTTGGAGGCTTATCGGGATCCAGCAGTGTTGGGCGCCGGCGGCCCGGTTGAGCCGCTGTGGCAAGTGCCGCCACCCTCCTGGTTTCCCGGCGAGTTCCACTGGGTCGTGGGCTGCACTTACGCCGGTATGCACGTGCGGGACGGGCGCATCCGCAACCCGATCGGGGCTAACATGTCGGTGCGCGCCGACGTACTGCGGCGCGCCGGTGGATTCGCGCCGGATCTCGGGCGCCGCAAGCTCGGATTCTCCGTCAGCGGCCGAGCAAGGATCGGCGGCAAGGCCGAGAGCTGTGAGGAGACGGAATTCTGCATCCGGGCCGCCGGCCTATACCCCGGGGGCTATTGGGCGTATCGGCCAGCGGCGCATGTGCTCCACGCTGTGCCGATCCAGCGCACTACGTGGAAATACTTCGTCCACCGCTGCCTTGTCGAAGGCACAGCCAAGGCGGTGTTGACGGGTCTCGCAGGGTCCAAAGACGGGCTTGGAGCCGAATGGCGCTACGTCCAAAAGGTGCTGCCGCGCGCCGTGGCGAGCGACCTGAAGGCGGCCATGCACGGCAAGGTCGGCGCCGCCCGGCGGGCCGGGGCGATCATGGCGGGCTTTGCCCTTACTGCGTTCGCCTACGCCACGACGCGCCTCGGCGGGGCCGCCGAAGCTTTGTCACAGCATTTGCTATCGCAGGTCCGAGCTTGGAGAGCATAGCCAGCGCCGATGCAGGCCTTGTAGGGAAGCCGGTTCGGCCGGTGCGGAAAATCTCTGAGATGGCCGTGTTGACTGGCGGCGCCGGCTCCATCGAGATTTTCAGGCACGCGGCCCATCGCGGGTAACTCGTAGGAACCAAACTCTCGCCGTTCCACAGCGAGGCTGACTGTTAGAGTGTTGTTGCAGGTCGGGACAAGCGATGCAGCATTATCTGTTCTATGTTCTGGACGAACGCGGCCAATTCATGGGCGGGGTCAGCCTTGCCTGCATCGACGACACTACGGCCAAAGAGCACGCCAGGCGGTTTGCCGACGGCCACGAGGTGGAGCTTTGGCGACTGGTTGCGCGGTTCAAAATTGACAAACCGCGGGGCCGTCCCGCGGCGACAAAGCACCCTCGTGCCGTAGCGCCACGTTCCAGCCATTTGAACAAGCCGCTTAAGCGATCGCACTTGCCCCTTGGACACGGATGCACGTCTTGGCGCGATTCAGATCTTGAAAATATGATCCCGATACAGGCACATTGGCGTAGCGATTGAACGGCCGGTCCAGTGCCGCTGAGACTGCGCTCGATGACGGTGCCAGCCTTGCACCTTCGATCATTGAAAGCGAATGATGCGGACATCGCCGCCATGCCGCCGGCGACTTCGCTCAGCAACACGTGTAGGAACGTCGTCAACGCCGCAAGGCGACCTCGCGAAAACGGCAAAGTCGCCGGCAGCCCCAACAGACTCGACGACCCGTCCGCCACGCAGTAGCGGAAGTCATCCCGGACGTGCTTCTCGATGACCTCATATGCGAACGACCCGCTCGGACCGACTGGCGTCCAAGCCAGAGCAACATTTCGGCCGACGGACACGGTTTCGTAGGGACGTCTGGAAGGCTGTCTCGGCGCGGCCGCTCGATCACTTTCGATATTAGAATGTGTTAATAAGTTATATTAGGAAAGTGTTAATAAGCGTTAACCAAGCCTCATTCTCGCCGCAAACCGTGGTAAGGTCCGGCTGGGTTTCGTACATCGTCCTCGAATGATCAATTCAGTAGGTACAAGACGATGTGGGCGAATAAGTAAATGTGCGGAAATGCCTGTGTTTTACTTAGGGGCGCGGGTGAAATGAAAAACAAAAAAGACGCAATTAACTAAGGAACTACTGTGCCTATACTAGACAGCAAGCTCGGCGGATCGTCCGCCGGGAGAGATGCGCTCAACTTAAATTCGGTTGCGGCTCGAACCGTCGAACATCTTGCGCGCGTTGTCAGCAACACCCTTTATGGGTTCAATGGCGAAGGCCTGACAGGCATTCCCGTCGACAACACTCGCCTCCGATGGCGAGATCAACGTTAGGCTCGCTCGACAATCACGTCTGGGGCGAGGACTTCCAAATCTCCGCCACTTGAAATCCGTTCGCGGTGCCAGCTGCGAGCATGCGACACGTCGCGCGCCTTGGCGATGCGCGGCAGTGGAATTCCCTGTTTTCAACGCCAAAGAGGATCCCTGAATGACTCTTTCCGCACCCGCAGGCTTTGCCTCTGGCGACCTCGTCTACGAGGAAAACTTCTCCGGTACGGCGCTCGACAGCGATTGGCATAACTACATCACCAGCAATGCCGCCAACGGCTGGGCGTGGAACAGCTATGGATCAGGAGGAAGCGGAGTAGGCGGGCCGTATGATGCCGACTACTTCATGCCGAGCCAGGCCACCGTAAGCAACGGGCTGTTGAATCTCACGGCAATCAAGCAGCCCGTCACGGGCCTGAATCAGGGGACCGTGCAGACATTCCCGATCACGTCCGGCGCGGTCAGCAGCTATGGCAACTTCGAATTCAATGGCGGCTACCTTCAGATCAGCATGAAGGCGCCGAGCGGCGACGGCGCATGGCCGGGCCTCTGGCTGATGCCCGGCAAAGGCGCAGGCAGCAGCGGCGACAATTTCGAGATCGATATGCAGGAGGGTGGATACACCGGCTCGGGACCGGCCAACCAGGCGTTCTCCTGGCACCTTCACACGCCATCGGGGACGGTCGGCGGCGTGGTCGACACCGGCATCGACCTCACGGCGGGCTTTCACACCTACGCCATCGACTGGGTGCCCGGTAAATCGATCACCTGGTATCTTGACGGGAAACAGATGGCGCAAGTGACCAGCGCGCAGGTGCCGATCCCGAATGAACCGATGGAATTGATCCTGGACAACCAGGTCGCGAATTCCAACACATCGGGATGGCACACGACTCTCGACAGTTCGACCCCATCGTCGATGCAGATGCAGGTCGATGCGATCCAGCTTTATCAAAGGGCGGGCAGCGGAGACACCGTCACGGGTGCCAACGTCACTCCCTCGACAACATCATCGACCCAGCCCCCGACGACGCCAACGATCCAGCCGGCGGTGACGCAGGTCGCCGCTTCACCGGCAACGGGAATCGAGCATGCCGGCGATGCCATCACATTGACGGTCGCCTTCAACAAGGCCGTGACCGTCACCGGCACGCCCGCACTGTCGCTCAATGATGGCGGAACGGCCAGCTATGTCAGTGGCTCGGGCACCAGCTCACTCACCTTCCGCACCACGGTCGCTTCGACCGACAAGGATACCTCGGCACTCGCCATCACCGGGGTCAATCTTCCGAGCGGCGCGAGCATCAAGGATGCATCCGGTGTTGCGGCGAACCTCTCGGGCGCGGTGAAGACGTTCTCCGGGCTGCAGATCGATCCGGTCTTGCCGGCGGTGACGCAGGCCACAGCCTCACCGGGAACCGGCACCGAGCACGTCGGTGACACGGTCACGCTTACACTCGGCTTCAACGAGGCCGTGAAGGTGTCGGGCACGCCGACCCTATCGCTCAACAATGGCGCGACCGCCACCTATGTCGGCGGCTCCGGAACGAGCGCGCTCAACTTCCGCACAACCGTCGCATCGACGGACACCAATACCTCGGCGCTCGCCATCACCGGGGTCAATCTGACGAACGGTGCGAGCATCAAGGACGCAAGCGGTGTCGCTGCGAATCTTGCGGGCGCAGTGAAGACCTTCTCCGGTCTCCAGATCGCGACGTCATCGACAGCCCCAACGATCCCAACCACGCCCACCACCCCAACCACCCCAACGACCCCCACGACCCCGTCATCGATCGCGCCGGTCCTCACCATCGCGGATCCAACGCTCAACGTGAACGGGCTCGGCGGTACGGTTGACCTCGGGGTCAAGGTGACAACGACCGACCCCAACGATGTCGTGACCGTGAAGGTGACCGGTTTGCCTATGTACGAGACGATCACCGACAAACTCGATGGTAAGACGTTTAGTGGCAAGAGCATCACCTTGACGGCCGCGCAGGTCGACAGCGGATTGACGCTGCAATCGAACTACAGGGGCGCGGCACATCCCGTGGCGACACTGACGCTGACGGCAACGGCCAAGGACCCCGTCACCGGCGCCGTCGCGACAGCCTCGCCGCAGACCATCGCCGTAACGGATCCTCGCCCTGCAGCCACCACAACGTCGCTAGGGTCTTTGGCAACCCGGGGCTTTGAGCTGCTGCACAAGCATAGGGACCTGGTCGCCGGCGCCGCTAAGACCTGGGCGCCGCATAACCTTGCCACGGCGGATCATCCGGTTGCGACCGGCACGTCCAGGGCGTCCCTGGCAAGCCAGAGTTTTGCGCTGCTGAACCAGTATCTGGCCAGCAACTCCGGCCGGGTCGATGCCGGTCAGATCGTGGCTTCCTTGTCGAATGGAGCCAGCTGGAATCAGGAATCGTACCTGACCACACCACGCCGTTGATCGTTTCCGCACCCAGGGGCTTCAGCTCCTGGGTGCGGCACCGTCAAGTTTGTGAGTGCTGGGGGGATCGAACGCGGACGTATATCCGCGAAGGGTTAGGCCAAAATGGCGATGCAGAACGAGAATGCCCACGCAGCAGACCATGGACTTCGGGCCCTGGCTCTGTTCCTGCGCTTTCATGGCGTAGACGCCAAGCCCGACCAGATCCGCGATCGCTGTGGCGACGGCGGTGCAATCGGCATCCGCGCGATGCTTCGCTGCGCCCGCGAGCTCGGGCTTAAGGTCGGCGCGCGCAAGGCACATTGGAAACGACTTTCGAGCGTTCGGTTGCCCGGTATCGCTTCGTTGCAGGATGGCGGATTTCTGCTTCTCGCAAAGGTCGACGACAACAGCGCGGTTGTGCTGCATCCAAACTCGTCGGGGCCGAAGCGGATCACGCGCGCGGAATTGGAAGCAATCTGGGACGGCCGTTTAATCCTGGCCGGATCACACAACGTCGCGCAGCGGGCGCTTCATGCCCTTGTTGGCGTGGGTATCCGCGGACGTGATCTGCTGCGGCGCGCCCGCGATAGCGTGATGCGTCCGCGTTTCGCCGATCGACGCGATACGGCCGTCGAGGCGACGAGCACCGCATCTGAGAGCGACGACGACTCAGGGCTCATCGCCTTGGCGATATTGCTGCGTTGCCATGGCATCGCGGCCGACCCGGACCAAATCCGGCATCGGATGGGCGCGGCGCGCATGGGTGTTACCGAAGTCCTGCGCTGTGCAAAAGACTTCGGACTCAAAGCTCAATCACAGAGGACGAAGTGGAGTCGGCTTGCGGTTACTCCGTTGCCGGGAATCGCCGTGCTTCGGGACGGTGGATTCCTGATCCTCGGCAAAGTCGTCGACGACAAGCTCCTCGTTCAGCGCCCGTCATCGCCGCAACCCATTACAATGACTCAGGCCGAACTTGAGGCCATCTGGGACGGCGACATCATCCTGATGACCCGGCGCGCGGCCCTGACGGACCTCTCTCGACGGTTCGATATCGGCTGGTTTCTCGGCGCAGTCCACAAGTATCGCCATCTTCTCAGCGAAGTGCTGATCGCGTCATTCTTCCTTCAGGTTTTTGCCCTTCTCTCACCGCTATTCTTCCAGGTGATCATCGACAAAGTGCTCGTGCATCGAAGCATGAGCACGCTCGACGTTCTGGTCACCGGTCTCGTCGCGCTGACCGTTTTTGAAACTGTTCTCGGCACGCTGCGCGTCTATCTGTTCGCGCATACGACGAACCGCATCGACGTCGAGCTCGGCGCCCGGCTGTTTCGTCACCTGATGGCGTTGCCGATCGCATATTTCCAGACACGCCGCGTCGGGGATTCGGTCGCGCGCGTCCGCGAGCTCGAGAATATCCGCCAGTTCCTGACGAGCTCGGCGCTCACGCTTGTCATCGATCTCCTCTTCACCGTCGTTTTCCTCGCGGTGATGTTCTACTACACGACTTCGTTGACGCTGATCGTTCTGGCGTCGTTCCCATTCTACATCGGCATTTCTGCGGGAGTTGCGCCGCTGTTTCGCCGGCGCCTTGATGAGAAGTTCGATCGCGGCTCGGAGAATCAAGCTTTCCTGGTCGAGACCGTCACGGGCGTCGAGACGCTGAAGGCCATGGCGGTCGAGCCGCAGATGCAGCGCCGCTGGGAGGAGCAGCTCGCCGCCTATGTGACCGCGAGCTTCCGCGTGCTCAGCCTGAACAATACGGCGAGCCAGGCGGTGCAGCTGATAAACAAGCTGGTCGTCGCCGCAACCCTGTACTTCGGTGCCAAGCTCGTGATCGGCGGCGACCTGACCGTCGGCGAACTCGTCGCATTCAATATGCTGGCATCGCGCGTAAGCATGCCGGTGCTGCGGCTCGCGCAGATTTGGCAGGATTTCCATCAGGCCCGGCTGTCGATCGATCGTCTCGGCGATATCCTCAACACCATTCCCGAGCCAAGCCTCAGTCCTGGCCGCGCCGCATTGCCGGCGATCCGCGGACGGGTGACATTCGAGCATGCGACTTTCCGCTACCGAGTCGACGGCCCCGAGGTGCTGCACGACGTGTCGTTCAGCGTCGAGCCCGGTCAGGTCATCGGCATCGTGGGCTCCTCGGGCTCCGGCAAGAGCACCATCGCCAAGCTGATACAGCGGCTCTATGTGCCGGAAAGCGGACGCGTGCTGGTCGATGGCGTCGATCTGGCGATGGTCGACCTGACCTGGCTTCGACGCCAGATCGGAGTCGTCCTGCAAGAGAACGTGCTCTTCAACCGATCCATTCGCGAAAACATCGCGCTCGCTGATCCGGCTATGCCTATGGAGCGCGTCGTTGCAGCGGCGTCGCTCGCTGGCGCTCACGATTTCATCCTGGAGTTGCCCGAGGGCTATGACACTGTCGTGGGTGAACGCGGCAGCAGTCTTTCCGGCGGACAGCGCCAGCGCGTCGCAATCGCGCGGGCACTCATTACCGATCCGCGCATCCTCATCCTCGATGAGGCGACCAGCGCCCTGGACTACGAAAGCGAGCGAGCCATTCAGCAGAACATGACACGAATCTCTGCCGGTCGAACCGTCTTCGTCATCGCTCATCGGCTCTCGACCGTGCGTCACGCGAACCGGATCATCACGATCGAGCATGGCCGCATCGTCGAGGACGGCACACATGATGACTTGATCCGCTCGAACGGGCGTTACGCAAACCTCCACTATCTGCAGGCCGGCATTCATGAAGTCCGCTAGCCAAAACATCGTCGAGTTTCCGAAAGTCAATCTTCGTCGCCACGAGCACGAAGTTGCGTTCCTGCCGGCGGCGCTCGAAATCACCGAATCGCCGCCGTCGCCGATCGGGCGCGCCATCGGCGCGAGTATCATCGCGGTCTTCTGCTTCGCGCTGGCATGGGCGTCGCTGGGCAGCGTCGATATCGTCGCAACCGCGACGGGCAAGATCGTGCCAGACGGGCGCACCAAGCTGATCCAGCCATTCGACACGGGCGTCGTCCGCGCCATCAACGTACGCGATGGACAGAGCGTGAAGGCCGGCGACGTCCTGATCGAGCTCGACCCGACCATGACGGATGCCGACCAGGAGCGCGAGAAAAGCGATCTCCTTTCGGCCGAACTCGACGCCGCACGGCTGCGCGCGGCGCTCGCGGATGATCCGCTTGCGGCCTTCCGGCCGCCGCAGGGCGCGAGCGCGGCGGAGATCGAGATGCACCGTCAGTTTCTTGCCAGCCAGCTCGCCGAACAGAACACCAAGCTCGCCGAGATCGATCGCGAGAAAACCCAGAAAGAAGCGGAACGATCGACCACTTTGGCAAGCGGCGCCAAGCTCGAGGCGACGATACCGCTGCTGCAGGAGCGGGTCGACATTCAAAAGCAGCTCGTCGACAAGGCACTCGCTTCGAAGGTCGTCTATCTCTCCGAGTATCAGGAACTGGTCGGCCTTCAGCAGGATCTCAACCTGCAGCAGAGCCGGCTGCGCGAAGCCGACGCAGCCATCGCGTTGCTAAAGGAAACGAAAGAAAAGACCGCCGCGGAGTACCGGCGCGCGACCTATGAGGCGCTCGCGAAAGCCGAGCAGAGAGCTGCAAGCGCCGGGCAGGAGGTGATCAAGGCAGAGCGGCGCACGAAGCTCCAACAATTGACCGCGCCGGTCGATGGCGTTGTGCAACAACTCGCCGTTCATACGGTGGGAGGTGTGGTGACGCCTGCTCAGCCGCTCGCCGTGGTGGTTCCGAGCGAGAGCCATCTCGAGATCGAGGCCATGCTCTCCAACCGAGACATCGGATTCGTCCATCCGGGACAGAAAGCGGAAGTCAAGGTCGACACATTCAACTTCACCCGCTACGGGCTTCTTCATGGTGAAGTGCTTAGCGTGTCATCTGACGCCATAGTAGGCGACAGGCAGCAGAGCGCGTCGAACGACCGCGCGAGCGACAGTGAGCCGAGAGATCAGGAACTGCAGTATGCCACGCGCGTTTCACTTGACCGTACGGACATGCAGGTGGATGACAAGCTCGTCAAGCTCGGTCCGGGTATGGCGGTGACGGTCGAGATCAAGACTGGCACGCGCAGTATCATCGGCTACTTTCTCTCGCCGCTGGCGAAAACCAAGCAGGAATCGCTGCACGAGCGGTGAACGGCTGTTTGCCGGAGCTAGCCAGGCGTCCGAAACGCCTTTCGTCGACCCTCTTGCGAAACTGAACGCGGTCAGCGCTAATTTCGCAGCCCACCCTTGTCGTCGGCGCCAAAGCAGGACGCACCAGACACCCCTCTCCGTCGGCGGACATGGTCCCGTTGGATAAATGGGTGAGAACCGGGGCGTTAGGGCTACCTCCAATTCATCAAGGGGTCCTGGGCACGGCTGCGTGCTAGGATCGGCACCCGCAGTGCGGAGGGGAAACCGTGGTCCTGAACGTAGTCGGCCAAGCCAGACCGAACACATTCGCCTCGAAACCAGTGCTCTCGCCGGAGCGACGTCGCGAGATGCTCGAGGCACTCGATGCCGTGCCGCGCCCCAATCCAGAGGTCGGAGCCTACAACCGGACATTCTGAGAGGAACTGGACCATGCCGGACCGGATCGTAAGTTTTGTCATGAGCGGGGGCGTCGGATCGCGGCTGTGGCCGCTCTCGCGCGAAGACAATCCCAAGCAATTCCATGACTTTTCGGGCGACGGCTCCATGCTTGCAAAAACTGTTCGGCGCCTCAAGGCGCGGTCGGACGGTGGGACGCCGATCTACCTGATAGCCTCGGAACGGCATGCCGACCGCGTCATTTCGGATATCGGTGCGCTCGGCCTGAACGGCGGCAGACCGATCTTCGAGCCCATTGGACGAAATACAGCCGCGGCGGTCGCAATAGCCACCCTGCAGACAATCTCCAAACATGGCGGCGACACGCTTGTACTCGTAGTCCCCTCCGACCATGAGATATCGACCGAAAGGCAATTCTGGGAAACCGTCGAAGCGGGCATGCCTGCCGCAGATTCAGGAAGCATAGTCGTCTTCGGCATCAAACCGACGCATCCCGAAACAGGGTACGGCTACATAAAGGTTAAGGCTGCGGCAAATGGTGACGGAGTAGCCGCCGTTTCCCACTTTGTCGAAAAGCCCAATGTCGAGACGGCCCGCAAATATGTGTCTTCGGGAAGATTCTACTGGAACGCCGGCATCTTCCTGTTTCGTGCCGACACGATGCGGAAGGCATTTCTCGACCTCCGGCCGGACATCTGGGACGCTGCGGAACGGGCCTACAAGACCGCACGGGCCGACGTCTCAGGCATCTATTTGCCTCAGGGCTTCTACTCGACCGTCCCGTCGACATCGATCGACTATGCGATCATGGAGCATGCATGCGGTATCGCGATGGTCACGGCTTCCTTCCGATGGAATGACCTTGGTTCGTGGCAATCGCTGCTCGAAGCCAGCCCGACAGACCGCGACGGAAATGTCGTGATGGGCGACGTCGTCGCCATGGATTGCGGCAGCTCCTACCTCAGAAGCCAGGGCAGGCTGTTGACCGTCATCGGAATGAAGGATGTGGCGGTGGTGGCGACCCCGGACGCGGTATTCGTCGCTCCCGTCACCCACAGCCAGAACGTGAAGAAAGTTGTCGAACAGTTAGAGAAGAGCGGACGCCTCGAGACGAAGTTCACGGCGTCGGAAGACCGCGTCATCATCAGCGGATCATGGCGAAAGCGCGTCGAGCACTGGCTCTTCAACGAGACCCTGCCGCTGTGGTCCACTGCAGGTGTCGACGAAGTGCATGGCGGCTTTCACGAGGCTCTCGGTTTCGATGCACGGCCGTTGGGCAAACCCAAGCGCATACGGACGATGGCTCGCCAGATCTACGCTTTCGCGGTAGCCAAGGAACGCGGCTGGGCCGGACCGGCCGACAGGCTCATCAGCCATGGCATCGACTTCATCGCGAAATTCGGCCGCACCGACCGCGGCGGCTGGGTTCGCACCCTCAATTCCAACGGCAGCGTGGCCGACCCGGTGGAGGACGCCTACGACCATTCCTGCGTGCTCCTGGCGCTTGCCCATGCTCATCGATGCGGCGATCGGGATGCCTTGCGGCTTGCTCAAGAGACATTTCATTTCATCGACACCCATCTCGAGGACGGCTGCTTGAACGGCTTCCTCGAGAGCCCTGGCTGGAACGGGGTGCGGTTCTCGAACCCGCATATGCACATGCTGGAATCCTTCCTTGCCTGGTATGGCGTCACCGGCGACCGCGCCTATCTGCGTCGGGCGGCACGCATCATCGATCTCTTCCGGAGCCATTTCTTCGACCAGGATAGCTGGACGCTTGGCGAACGCTTCGACGTCGACTGGCTGCCGCTGCCTGGAGACGATGGACAATGGACCGAACCGGGGCACCATTTCGAATGGGCCTCGCTCCTCGTCGACTTCGCGCGGGCAAGCGGGCAGAAGGACTTGGCAGTCTACGCAAGGAAGCTCTATTCGTCGGCGATCGCCAGCGGGTTGAACAGGGCCACCGGTCTGGCTTATGCGGCCGTGTCACGGCAGGGAATCCCCTTCGACCGGCTCTCTCGCAGTTGGCCGCAATGCGAGGCCGTCAAGGCGGCCATCGCCCTTGACGGCATTGGCGGGCCTGATCTGAAACCCGAGATCGAAGCTCGTGTCGCCCGCCTCTTCCGATGGCATATCGATCCGGCACCGCTTGGCCTGTGGGTTGACAGGATTGACGAGCGCGGGAGGTCAGTGGCGACGGAGGTCCCCGCGAGCATTTTCTACCACCTGGTAACGGCGTTGATGCAGTACCTGGACAAGACCGAAGGGCAGGTGGAGCCCTTCCCGCTCCAAGGGTCCGATGTAGGCGGCCCCATTCGGGCGCAGGTCTACGGTTGATCGAGGAGAGGCTGTTCGTCGGATGGCTTAGGAGACCCGTCCAAATCCGACAAGCTTTCGCTGCGTCGCGCTGGGGTGAGACGATGACAATGCGTGAACTTCGCCGAGAGCTGCGACGCGCTGCCGATGGAATGGCGGATTTGTCGCGCGGCGACTTCAAGGTCTTACTTTGTCGGGCAGCGCTACCTTGCCGAACACGCAACCCTGCATGAATGCCTGATGGCTTGGGAGGAACAGATGAGAACGGGATTCAGCAAACCTCTGAGCATGTTTATCGGTCTCGGATTTCCCAGGGAGATTTCTGACGCCGCGGAGGCCTTCGAACTGCTCAACGACATGCCCTCGCACATGCGGGGACCTGCGCACAGCGCGGCGTTGAACGCCTGCAGGGCGGCGATGCGGGGCGAAGTGGACCAAGAAGTGGCGCGCGGTCTCGTCAGAGCCTACGCCAAGGCGCGTGGCATTCTTCCCAGTCGTCGATTGCCGAAATGGCAGCTAGCTGAAACTAAAGTCTTCTGAGGAACCTGGAAGCGCGGCAGTCGCGAGAGCCGGCGCCGAATGGCGAGGCTGAGGTCAACCGCGTGGTGCGCAATCCCGCCTATCGCTACGATCCGGACCTAGCTTTCAGCGAGGTCAAGGCCAAGGCCCAAGCGGCACCGGGTTGATCCGGTTGCTACCCAGCTTCGTCCATATGGATGTGTTCCGCCTATTTCAGCCGGCGTATATATTTCTTCGCCAGCCGGTTGCCGTTTCCTCAGGCAACGCCGGTAAGGCTCGGCCTCTCTGTCATGTGCACGACAAGAGCGCGCCGGGCCGCAAGAAGTCCGCGATCACGCCACCGCACCGACGGATTGTCTGGTAGCTTATTAGAGCGGCGGATTTTTTGTTCGATGGCCGGCGCCACATACCCGCACCCAAACACGCCCTATGTGGCGCCGGCCATCACCACTGCGTCACAAGGCTTGAACGGACCAAGAGAATGAGCGCCTGCTCATAAAGGCATGGGGGTGCTGACGGTTTTTCAGCCCTGCGTCCGAACCTGAGGCAGGGCGGCGTCGAGCGACCGCTCGAACGCATCGACCAGCGTATCCACCTGGGACTCGGTGATGATCAGCGGCGGACAGAAGGCGATGGCATCGCCCATGTTGCGCGAGATGACGCCATTCTGCTGCAGGAACCCGTTGACCAGCGCACCGAGAGCGGCGGGCTTGCCCCATGGCGCCTTGTTCGCCTTGTCGGCGACCAGCTCGACGGCGGCGATCAAGCCAACGCCGCGCACCTCGCCGACCAGCGGATGCGAGGCCAGCCTGCGCAGCCTTGCCTGCAAATGCGAGCCGACGGTGCGCGCATTGCCGACGAGGTCGCGCTCCTCGATCAGCTTGATATTCTCCAGCGCGACAGCCGCGGCGACGGGATGACCGCCGCCGGTGAAACCATGTCCGAAAGTGCCGATGCGGTCGCTTTCGTCGGCAATCGGCTCGAACACCCTGTCGTTGATGAGCAGGGCCGAGATCGGCAGATATGAGGAGGAAATCTGCTTCGACAGAACCATGATGTCGGGCTTGATGCCGAAGGTCTGCGAGCCGAACATCTTGCCGGTCCGACCGAAGCCGCAGATGACCTCGTCGGCAACGAGCAGGATGTCGTATTTCGACAGCACGGCCTGGATCTTCTCCCAATAGAAGGCGGGCGGAACGACGACGCCGCCGGCGCCCATGATCGGCTCGCCGATAAAGGCGGCGATGGTTTCCGGACCCTCGGCGAGGATCAGTTTCTCCAGGTCGTCGGCGAGACGGCTGGAGAACTGCTCCTCGCTCTCGCCCGGCTCGGCGTCGCGCCAATGGTGCGGCGTCGACGTGTGCAACACGTTGGCGATCGGCAGGTCGAAGGAAAGATGGTTGTTCGGCAGCCCGGTCAGGCTTGCCGAAGCGATGGTGACGCCGTGATAGCCGCGCTTGCGGCTGATGATCTTCTTGCGCGCCGGCTGGCCGAGCGCGTTCGACCGGTACCAGATCATCTTCATGGCCGTATCGTTGGCTTCGGAGCCGGAATTGGTGAAGTAGGCCTTGCTCATCGGCACCGGCGCCATCTGCACCAGCTTCTCGGCGAGGTCGATCAGCGGCGCGTGCGCCTTCGAGCCGAAGTCGTGATAGTAGGGCAGCTTCGACATCTGCCGCGTGGCCGCCTCGACCAGGCGCTTTTCCGAGAAGCCGACGGCGACGCTCCACAGGCCAGCCATCGCCTCGATGTAGCGGTTGCCGGCAATGTCCTCGACATAGACGCCATCGCCCTTTTCGATAACCAGCGGACCCGTTTCCTGATGCTTGCGTGCATTGGTGTAGCCATGCAGATGGTAGCGGATATCGCGGGCTTCAGGGGAATTGGGTCGGGTGTCCATGATGGCTCCTGTCTGGCGTCCAAACGAAATGGGATCGCCTTGCTTCCTGAGAAGTCCGAAAAATCCGTCTTGCGTTGGTGCTGCTTGATGCCCCATCCGGAGGTCGGGCCACAAGAGCCGCTGTGTCACGATCGATAGCGCCATGCGATTGGCAAGTTCCAATGGTGTCTCGCGGCTTGCGCGATCAACGCGGTGGATACGATCCTAGACAAAGGCTGCAATGGCGCGGTTAGCGCAACAGAATGGACTGAGCATGGAACAGGTCGATTGCATCGTCGCCGGCGCCGGCGTCATCGGTCTGGCCGTTGCGCGCGCCATGGCCGCGCAAGGCCTGGACACGCTGATCCTCGAAGCGGCCGTCGCCATCGGCACCGAAACCAGTTCACGAAATTCGGAGGTCATACACGCCGGCATCTACTACCCAAGGGGTTCGCTGAAGGCGCGGTTGTGTGTCGAGGGGCGTGAGATGCTCTACCGCTACTGCGCGGAGCGTTCGATCCCGCACCGGCGCTGCGGCAAGCTTATCGTCGCGACCGACGAGACGCAGGAACCAGTGCTGGCCGCCATCCGCGCCAGCGCCGCCGCCTGCGGTGTCGGCGACCTGCGTTTCCTTTCCACCGCGCAGACGCAGGCGCTGGAACCGGCCCTGCACTGCAGGGCGGGGCTGCTGTCACCCTCCACCGGGATCATCGACAGCCACGCGCTGATGCTGGCCCTGCTTCGAGATGCCGAGGAACAAGGCGCGATGCTTTCGCTCAACACGCGCGTCGTTTCAGGCCTTGTCGAGGACGGCCGCATCCTGCTCCGGACGGCCGACACGGCGAGCGGCGAGCAGTTCGAAATCGCCACGTCGCGCCTGATCAACGCGGCCGGACTCGGCGCGGTGGCCCTTGCCGCCTCGCTCGAAGGCTTCGACCGTCAATTGCTGCCCACACTCCGCTACGCCAAGGGCAATTATTTCTCGGTGGCCGGGCGCGCGCCCTTCTCGCGGCTGATCTATCCGGTGCCCGAGCCCGGAGGGCTCGGCGTCCATCTGACGCTGGACCTCGGCGGCACGGCCCGTTTCGGGCCGGATGTCGAGTGGACCGACCGGCTCGACTACCGCGTCGACCCCGAACGCGGCGAGCGCTTCTACGATGCAATCCGCAAATACTGGCCTCAGCTCGCGGACGGCAGCCTGCAGCCGGCCTATAGCGGCATCCGCCCAAAGCTCTCCGGAGCCGGCGACGCCAACAGCGACTTCGTCATCCAGGACAGCGCGACGCATGGCATCGAAGGCCTGGTCAATCTGCTCGGCATCGAAAGCCCCGGGCTGACGTCCAGCCTGGCGATCGCCGCGCATGTCGCGCGCGTTCTGGCGCTCGCCTAGCGGAGCACGAGAAGGTCATCGAGGGCTGCGCAAGAAGGATCCGGAGAAGCCCCCCAATGAAGCGGTATCTCATCCCGGGCGGCGAGGATTTCCTTCGCTTCACAAGCCGGCTACTGAACCCTGCGGAAGTGGTGCTTGCCCGCAGTAGGGCTGGTCAAAAAGCAAGTGGACGCTACCGCTCACTCGCGTCGCCTTGTATCGTTTTGACGGCCTGCATGCTTCAAATAAGAGCCGCGCGACAAACAGCGGACTTTCAAGAGCCGGCGTTGTCTTTCTGCAGCCTTTTCAATTCCGACTCCGCAGCTCCAAGTTCGATAAACGTCTTTGGGCATATCGATATCGCCTTCTCCAATAGCGGCTTTGCGTCGTCGATATGCCCTGCGATCAAATCTTCCTCGGCGCCGTAGAAAGTGGCCTCGCACAATTGGTCATTGCCGACGGCTTTCATTTGCAGAGCCTGCGGAGACAGATCGCCCATGAACAGATCGAAGATCGGATAGGGCCAAGTGGCAGGCGTGAGTTTGGCTTGTGCCTGCTGCGCCTGCGTTTGCAACGCCGGATCTTTTGCATACCCCATCGCCATGATGCGCCACAGATCGTCATAAGCCACCTGCGCACCCGGCATTTCGCTTTGCTGCTTAAACAGCCGCGCGGCATCGTCGTAACGGCCATTGAAGAAGGCTGTAAAACCACTCTCTGTCTGATAGGCGGCATAGGTCCGGGAGATCGGTACAAGCGCGCCCAACGCCACCAGGGCGAAAACGCCAGCGACAACTCCCGCAGCGCGAGCATAGCGCGGACGAGCCTGCTCCCGCGACCAGGACGACATCAGCGCCAGAGCGAGCACGGCGCCCACTATCGCGCCGCCGATATGGGCGGAATAGTCGATCCTCAGGCCTTTATCGGGACCCGAAAAAAGCGGCAGCACCGCGGGGACCAGGATCGAAATCGCGCGCGTCTGCATCAGGCTGCGCTTGGCGCTGGATTGGAAATGAAAGCTGAGCACGATTGCCGTGGCAAAAAGGCCGACAATGCCGCCTGATGCGCCAACCGCAACAACAGTGGCCGGGGTCATATACAGCGAAGCCACCTCTCCGCCCACCGCGCATGCGGCAAAAAGCGCCAGGAACCATAGACGGCCCACCAACCCCTCCAACAAAAGCCCTGCGCGCCAAAGCGCAAAGCTATTGCCGAGGAGATGCACGAGGCTGGCGTGCATCAATGTAGCCGTGACCAGCCGCCACCACTGGCCGTTCAAGATCAAGGGCTGCCACATGCCGCCGAGCGCGGCCAAGGTTTGCAGCGAGGGCGATCCGCCCTGGTTGGGATCGACGGCAAACTTCAACTCGGCGCAATAGATCAAAACCAGCAGCGCGATGAGTCCGTAGGAAGCAAGCGGCTGTGTGGCGGACGATGGTAGACTGCGGCCACCTTGTTCTTCCATCGCATCGAGCGCTGTTGGGTGCGCCGCCATATAGGTACGGCAAAGTTGAGCGATATCCGTGCCTGCGGTATCGATTTGGCTGATCGGGATACTCAGTGCCAGTTTGCTACCCCGCTGCAGCATACACCATCGCCGCGGCACGCTTGCGGCATAGGCAGGATCGACGGCCAGCCTCAGAATGACGAAGTTTTTGCCGGATATCTCAGAAAGCTTCGTTATCGCGTTCCAAGGTACGAGCCTACTTATATAGGGAACTTGCACACCTTGCGACGAAAGCACCACCGCAGGCGCTCGCATCACCAACCGGCGCACCATTGTGGCGGCCATCAAAGCGCCGGCAATCAAGCAGATCCACCCACTAAGGACAAGTAGGGGCGGCGGATGTTTAGCCTGAAGGGAGAAAATCCCGAGACCCAACATCAAGGCGGATATGGCACATGATTTGATGAGTTTTTGGGTAGAATAGTAGAATTTCCGCTCCAGATCGTTTTCCAACATCAAGCCCCTACATCCGCCTGGATTTATGCGTTCGAAGACAATTGAAGAAAAATCAGCGGGGTCACTGCTTTTGGAAATCATGCATTCGCCAGAATGCAGATATCATGCAGCACGACAAACAATCGCACCGTCCGACAAGCCTCCCCCTACTGTTTGCGGACGCTATCAGCGGCGCGGCCTTGCGCACAATATGAGCCTCGGCTCGCGCAGGACACGTTTTCTTGATTTTAATGCTTCGCGCAAGTCTGAGCGAAGTCGCGTCCACAGACCGTTCTGTGGGCATGAAGCCGGTCATGCGATTAGCGGTGAACCCGAAGCAGCCATGCAATTCGCCCCCTCGCTTCGGGCGGTTGACCTTGCTTCAGGAGCCGCTCAGGACAATCGGATCTGGAATAGTCACGCCGATCTATGCTGGCAATGAGACCCTGAATCAGCTCGCCTCGCGCATCGCCTCGGCCGCCTGCAGGTCGACCGAGACCAGCTGGCTGACGCCCTGTTCGGCCATGGTGACGCCGAACAGCCGGTCCATGCGGGCCATGGTGATCGGGTTGTGGGTGATGATGACGAAGCGCGTCTCGGTGGTGCGGGCCATCTCGTCCATCAGATTGCAGAAGCGCTCGACATTGTGGTCGTCGAGCGGCGCGTCGACCTCGTCGAGCACGCAGATCGGCGCCGGATTGGTGAGGAATACGGCGAAGATCAGCGACATCGCCGTCAGCGCCTGCTCGCCGCCGGAAAGCAGCGTCATGGTCTGCGGCTTCTTGCCCGGCGGGCGAGCGAGGATTTCGAGCCCGGCCTCCAGCGGATCCTCGGATTCGATCAGCTGCAGTTCTGCTGTGCCACCGCCGAACAGATGCGAGAACAGGCGCTGGAAATGGCCGTTTACCACCTCGAACGCCGACAGCAGCCGCTCGCGCCCCTCCCGGTTCAGGCTCTGGATCGCCTGCCGCAATTTGCGGATCGCCTCGATGATGTCCTCGCGCTCGGAAACGATGGTCTCCAGCCGGTCCGACAGTTCCTTCTGCTCTTCCTCGGCGCGCAGATTGACGGCGCCGAGCCGCTCGCGCTCGACCTTCAGCCGGTCGAGCTGACGCTCGACATCGGCCATTTCCGGCATCGGATCGTCGGCTTCCAGCCCAGTATGCTTGATGACCAGATGCGGCGGCGTGTTCAGCGTTTCCTGGATGCGCGCCTCGACCTCCAGCCGCCGCTCGTCCGCGGCGGTCAGCCGCTCCTCGGCGCGGACGCGGGTTTCGCGCGCTTCAGCGAGCGATTGGATGGCAGCGGTCGCGGCCTTGTCGAACTCGGCCTGTTTGTTCTCCGCTTCCTGCAGGCGGTCGGCGGCTGCCTGGCGCAGCGTCTCCGCCTCGGCCAGTTGCGACAGCAGCGCGCGGCGCTTGGCGTCGATCTCATCGGGAGCGTCGGCCAGCCGTTCGCGCTCGGCCTCGGCTTCGGCCTTGCGCTCGCCAAGGGCGGCGATCTGCGTCGATGCGTTCTCGGCCCGCTCCAGCCAGTTGCGCCGCTCGGCGCCGATGGCTTCGAGGCGGCGGGTACGCGCTTCGGCTTCGCGCCGCAGACCTTCATGGACGGCGCGCGCGTCGGCGAGCGTGGCGCGATCGCGCGAGACATTGGCCGAGGACTGTTCGAGCTGCAGTTGCAGGTCGCCGAGGTCCGGCGCGTCCTGCAACAGCATCTCGGCTTCCAGTAATGCCGTCTGGGTTTCCTCGTGGCTGTCGACGACACGCGCACGCGCCTCATCCAGTGCGGCGCGCCGGCTCACCAGCTCGCCGCCAGCCTTCTCGGCCTCGGCCAGCGCGTTGCGGGCGGCGTCCAGACCATGCTGGGCATCGCGGCCGGCCTGGCGCGCATTGCGCTCGGCCTCGCTCGCCTGGCGCAGCGCCTGTTCGGCCTGGACAAGGGCTGCCTCGGCCTCGCGCAGGATGCGCGTCGCCTGCACCGCCTCGGCATCGAGCTCGGCCAGCCGGTTCTTCTGCGCCAGCCGCTGCGCGGCGGCGGTCGGTGCGTCGGCGCTGGCGGTGAGACCGTCCCAGCGCCACAGCGCGCCGTCGCGGCTGACCAGCCGCTGGCCGGGCGCAAGCAGGGCCTGGAGACGGCGGCCATCGGCCGCCTCGACGATACCGATCTGCGCGAGGCGACGGGCAAGCTGGGTGGGCGCGCGCACGACGCTGGCAAGGCTCTTCACGCCGCCGGGCAGCGCTGCATCGCCAGGCTGGATCGCGCTCTCGCCCCAATGCACCGGCGCGCTGCGGTCGAGCGGCACGTCGAGATCCTCGCCAAGGGCGGCGCCAAGCGCGGTTTCGTAGCCGCGTTCGACGCTGAGCTGCTCCAGCACGGACGGGAAAAGGTCGCCGCTGGCGGCGTTCAGAATTTTGGAGAGCGTGCGGGCCTCGGTCTCGATCCGCGCCAGCTCGGCCTTGGCATCCTGCACGGGCGGGCGGGCGGCGCTTTCGGCCGCGCGCGCGTCGGCGACGGCCTGCTCGGCCGCGATCGCGCCGGCCTCGCTCTCCTCCAGACGCGCCGCGGCGTCCTCGACCAGCAGCCGCTTCTCGGCCGGATCGGGCAGGCCGGAGATGCGCGAGACAATATCGGAAAGCTCGCGGTCGACCTCGGCGAGCTGGCGGGCGAAGCGGTCGCGGCGCTCGGCGGTCTCGCGCAGCGTACGTTCGATCTGATGGCGCGAGGCGGCGGCTTCGGCCCGTTCGGCGGTAAGCGCGGCAAGCTTCGCCTCGCTGGCAGAAAGCGTCGCGCCGGCTTGCTCGAAGGCGGCGCGGGTGGTGGCCTCGCGCTCGGCGGCGCCTGCATTCTCGGAGTTGAGCGAGGCTTCCTCGACGCGAAGGCGCTCGAGGATGTCCGCATTGTCGCGCACCATGCGCTCCTCGCGGGCGATATCGCCGTCGAGTTGCTGCAGCCGGCGCTCGAGCTCGGCCTGGCGGGCGCGGATGCGGCCGGCTTCCTCCTCGATCTGCGACTTGGCGATCGACAGGCGCTGGAAGGCTGCGGCGGCAGCGGCTTCGGCGTCGCGCAGGTCGGGCAGCCGATGCGCGCCGATGCCCTGCTCCCTCGCGGCCGCCATCTGCGCGGCGGCACGGTCGCCGACCAGGGTCGTCGCGGCAGCGAGTGCCGAACGCGCCTCGCCTTCCTGGGTCTTGGCCAGCGTCCAGCGCAGATGCAGCAGCGTCGCCTCGGCCTTGCGGATGTCGGCCGACAGGTTCTTGAAGCGCGAGGCCTGGCGCGCCTGGCGCTTCAGACTGTCGATCTGGCTTTCCAGCTCGCCGACGACGTCGTCCAGCCGCTCGAGGTTCTGCTCGGCGGCCTTGAGCCTCAGTTCCGCCTCGTGGCGGCGCGTGTGCAGGCCGGAAATGCCGGCAGCCTCTTCGAGAAGCGCCCGGCGCGCCTGGGGTTTGGCCTGGATCAGCTCACCGATGCGGCCCTGCCCGACCATCGAGGGCGAGCGCGCGCCGGTCGACTGGTCGGCAAACAGAAGCTGCACATCCTTGGCGCGGGCTTCCTTGCCGTTGATGCGGTAGAGCGAGCCCGCCTCGCGTTCGATGCGGCGCGACACCTGCAATTCATCGGCGTCATTGAAGGCGGCGGGCGCGGTGCGGTCGGAATTGTCGAGGAAAAGCGTGACTTCGGCGGTGTTGCGGGCGGGCCGCGTACCCGAGCCGGAAAAGATCACGTCGTCCATGCCAGACGCGCGCATGTTCTTGTAGGAGCTTTCGCCCATGACCCAGCGCAGCGCCTCGACAAGGTTCGACTTGCCGCAGCCGTTCGGCCCGACGATGCCGGTCAGGCCGCGCTCGATGACGAACTCGCCGGGTTCGACGAAGGACTTGAAACCAAGGAGGCGAAGGCGCGAAAACTTCATTCGCGCCGCTCCATACAGGCTGGTGCGCCGAAGCCTAGCAGCTTCGGGGCGGCCTGGACGTCAGAGCAGAGGGTCGATGATGGCCGACATTTCCTCAATCGACATCGCCCCTTTGTAGGTCTTTCCGTTTATGAAGAAGGTCGGCGTCGAGTCGACCTTGAACTCGTCCGCGCCGCGTTTCTGGACAGCTCTCACATCGTCCAGAAGTTTCTGGTCCGTCAAGCAGGCCTCAAAGGACTCCTGTGTAAAACCGGCGAGCTTGGAAATCTGCAGCAGAGCTTCCTTGGTGTTGTTGACGCCAACCCAGCTCGGCTGCTGCTTGAACAGCACATCGACCATCGGGAAATAGTTGTCCTTGGCGCAGCGCGCAAGCATGAAGCCGGCCTCGGCGCTGGGGTCGAAGGGGAATTCGCGCAGGATGTAACGCACCTTGCCTGCATCAATATACTTGGTCTTCAACTCAGGGAAGGTGGCCTCGTTGAAATGCGCGCAATGCGGGCAGGTCATCGAGGCATATTCGACGATGGTGACCTTGGCGTCGTCCTTGCCGAGCTGCTTTTCGGGCAGCGCACCAGGCTTCAGCAGTTCCGCCATGTCGACCGTGCCTTGCGCCTCCGGCACCTTGGCGGCCGCCGGCGTTGCCGGCTTGGCGGGTGTAGCCGGATTGGCGGGCTTCACATCGGCCGCCTTTGCATCCTCGCCCGAGTCGCTGCATGCGGCGATGAGAGCCACCGCCGGAATGGCGGCCAGCGTGGTCAGAAGGTTCCTGCGGGACAAAGGACGGTTCATGCGAATCACCTGATATCGGTTGGATTTTGCAATGCAAAGGCTAGAAAAGGCGAGAGCTGGCGCGAATTAAGGCATCGCCGTCCCCATTCCAATCGCCAAATTTTGGCGTGCGTTCACGAATACGCGAGATTAACGACAATCCTATGGCCTTTTCCGCCCTAGAATAGTTGCGCCGAGCCGTTCCAGCGAGGCGCGCAGGCCATCGTCCTCGATCTTGCCGACGGTGCGCGAGAGTTTCGCCTTCTCGGCGTCGTTGAGCGGCCTCGGCGCCGGTTTCGGCCGGGCCTTTTCGGACAGCACCGGCTTCTGCACGATCCGGATACGGCCTATTGCCGTGAAGCCGAGGAAGGCATTGACGCGGTTGATGATTTCGCCTGCCTCGTGCTGGAGGTGGAGCGCCGCCATGCCCTCGCAGGCAATGACAAGCACCGCCGGCTCGAACGGATCGTCCTCATGCAGGCGACGCGGCCACTGGATCTTTTCCGGGCGCGAGCGGCCGGCAAGCCGTGGCCCGGCGATCTCTTCCCAGGACTGCACCAGTCCGATCGAAATGCCGGCGCGCTTCTTCAGCACCGGATCGAGGATCTCGGTTGCGAGATCGCTCACCGGAACGGGATTGCCGTAGGGCCTTTTCCCTGCCATGTGCGTTCTCCAATCCCAGGCTCACCCGATCAATGGCACCGCACGACCAGACCCGCAAGGCTGCATCCGGCGAAAGCAGCGAAGCAGCTTCAGTCGCTCCCCGCCTGCTCGCCTGGTACGACGCGCACCACCGCGACCTGCCTTGGCGCGTCCCGCCCGGGGCGCTGGCCGGGGGCGCAAGACCCGACCCCTATCGTGTGTGGCTTTCGGAAGTGATGCTGCAGCAGACCACGGTCGAAGCGGTCAAAGCCTATTTCCGCGCCTTCCTTGAAAAATGGCCTGATGTCGAAGCATTGGCGGCGGCACCCGTCGAGGATGTCATGAAGGCCTGGGCCGGGCTCGGCTATTATTCAAGGGCGCGCAACCTCAAGGCCTGCGCCGATCTGGTCGCCGGGCGCGGCGGCCGCTTTCCGGACACGGAAGCCGGCCTGAAGGAATTGCCGGGGATCGGCGCCTATACGGCGGCGGCGGTCGCGGCCATCGCCTTCGACCGACCGGCGGCCGTCGTCGACGGCAATGTCGAGCGCGTCGTGTCCAGGCTGTTCTCGATCGCAACGCCGCTCAGCGAGGCCAAGCCCGCAATACGCGCGCTGGTCGAAAAGCTTGTGCCGCAGGTGAGGCCCGGCGATTTCGCCCAGGCGATGATGGATCTCGGCGCCACGATCTGCACGCCACGCCGGCCGCGCTGCATGCTGTGCCCGCTGCGTGAGGATTGCAGCGCCATCGTCTCAGGCGATCCGGAGCGTTTCCCCGTCCGGCTGCCCAAGGACGACAAGCCGCTCAGACGCGGTGCGGCCTTCGTTGCCGAGCGCAATGACGGCGCCATCCTTTTGCGCAAGCGGGCCGAAAGAGGCCTGCTCGGCGGCATGACCGAGGTGCCGACGACGGCCTGGACTGCAAGGGTGGACGGCGCGACCACCGAGGCGGCGGCGCCGTTCGCCGCCGACTGGCGGCGCGCCGGACAGATCGCGCATGTCTTCACCCATTTCGCGCTCGAGCTCGACGTCTTTCATGCCCATGTGAAAAGTGATGCCCCGGAAGGCCATTTCTGGTCGCTGGCCCATGAAATTTCGGGGGAAGCACTGCCCACTGTCATGAAAAAGGTAATCGAGGCGGCGATACCGGGCGCAACCAAAAAGCGGTCGCATTGAAAGGACAGGCATGACCGAGATCCGCCACATCGTGTTCGACATCGGCAAGGTGCTGATCCACTACGATCCGAATATCCCGTTCAGCCGCCTTATTCCGGACGCCGGCGAGCGGAAATGGTTCTTCGACAATGTCTGCACGCATGACTGGAACCTCGAGCAGGACCGCGGACGGACATGGCAAGAAGCCGAGGCGCTGCTGATCGCCGAATACCCGGAGCACGCGGAAAACATCCGCAATTTCCGCCGCCATTGGCACGAAATGGTGCCGCATGCCTATGACGACAGCGTCGCCATCATGATCGGCCTGATCGAGACCGGTCACGACGTCACCATGTTGACCAACTTTGCCTCGGACACGCTTGCCGAAGCCCGGCAGCGTTTCGCCTTCCTCAACCGGCCACGCGGCGTGACCGTGTCGGGTGACATCCATCAGATCAAGCCGGATCGCGCCATCTACGATCATCACGTCGCCGCGTTCGGCCTCGAGGCGTCCGCCACATTGTTCATCGACGACAGCCAGAAAAATGTCGATGGCGCCAGGGCCGCCGGCTGGCAGGCGGTGCTGTTCACCAACGCCCGTACGCTTCAAGCGGACCTCGATCGTCTCGGGATCAAAGCGTGATTTGAATCGCTTCGGGCGATCCGTTGAAGTTCTGATTCAACCTTAACGGCGAGCGTGCGGGGTCAGGCCCCTGCCCGCTCCATGCCGAGGCGGGCGATGCGGCGCAGCTCGTCGATCGGGGTGAGACCGCCGCTGCGCTCATAGTGCCAGAAGGTCCAGCCGTTGCAGGCGTCGAGCCCCTGCACCTCGGCTCCGATCTTGTGGATCGAGCCGGCGCTGTCACCGATCGCCACCGTGCCGTCGGCGCGCACCTTGGCCGCCCATCGCTTCTTGGCGTCGTAGAGCGTGGCGCCCGGCGCCACCAGGCCGGTGTCGATGAGGCTGATGAAGGCGACGCGCGGTTCGGCGCGCTTGCCAGACAGTATGGTCAGGTCGGCGCCGTCCAGCGGCCGGACCGCGTCGATGCGCTCGTTGGCGGCGTCGATATAAGCCTGCTCGCGCTCGATGCCGACGAAGTGGCGTCCAAGCCGCTTGGCGACGGCGCCGGTGGTGCCGGAGCCGAAGAAGGGATCGAGCACGATGTCGCCCGGCCTGGTCGAGGCCATCATGATGCGGGCGAGCAGCGCCTCCGGCTTCTGCGTCGGATGCAATTTGTCGCCATTGTCGTTCTTCAATCGCTCCTGGCCGGTGCAGATCGGAAACAGCCAGTCGGAACGCATCTGGACATCGTCATTCGAGGCCTTGAGCGCCTCGTAGTTGAAGGTGTAGCCCTTGGCCTTCTGGTCACGCGAGGCCCAGATCATCGTCTCATGCGCGTTCTGGAAGCGGCGGCCGCGGAAGTTCGGCATCGGATTGGTCTTGCGCCAGACGACGTCGTTGAGGATCCAGAAGCCGAGGTCCTGCATCTTGGCGCCGACCCTGAAGATGTTGTGGTAGGAGCCGATGACCCAGATGGTGCCACTGGGCTTCAGCACGCGCCGCGCCGCGAGCAGCCAGGCGCGGGTGAAGGCGTCATAGGCTTCAAAGCTCTCGAACTGGTCCCAGTGGTCGTCGACGGCGTCGACCTTGGACTGGTCGGGCCGGTGCAGGTCACCGTCGAGCTGCAGGTTGTAGGGCGGGTCGGCGAAGACGACGTCGATGGACTTTTCGGGCAGCCTGTCGAGGGCCGCGATGCAATCGCCCTTGAGGATAGTGTCCAGCCATTCGGATTGCTGGGGAGCGTGGGAAAGCTCGTCGAGAAGACGCACGGCTGACATTTTTACACCCAAGGCACGCGTTACTGTTTTACTGTCCGTTATGGTTACCGATCAGCGTAAATATTCGGTGAAGGACAGGACCGCCCGGCGGTCGACAGCTTCGCGAGTTTGCGAAGCCTGGCCGGTTGGTGTATGCCGCGCCGCCTGAGCCGCATCAGGCTTTTTCTCCCGCGTTCCGGATTGCCATGCCCCAGCCAGACCTTGTCATCTTCGATTGCGACGGCGTGCTCGTCGATTCCGAAATCATCGCCGCCCGCATTGAGGCCGAGCTGCTGACCTCGGCCGGCTACGAGATAACGCCGGAGGAACTGGCAGAGACCTATGCCGGGCTGACCTTCAAGGACATCATGATGCGGGTGGAGGAGAAGTCCGCCATCCCCTTCCAGGCTTCACTGATCGACCGCGCCGAGGCGCTTGTCGACCGCAAGCTGCGTAGCGACGTGCGTGCCATCGACGGCGTTCGCGAGGCGGTGGCGTCCGTCACCGTGCCGCGCGCAGTCTGCTCCAACTCCCGCACGGAACGGGTCGAGTTCATGCTGGAGAAGGTGGGGCTGTTGCCGTTCTTCGCCAGCCGCATCTTCTCGGGACTCGACATACCCAGCAAGAAGACCAAGCCCGCGCCGGACGTGTTCCTGTTCGCAGCCGAAAAGCTCGGAGCGAACCCCAGGAACAGCTTCGTCATCGAGGATTCCGTGCATGGCGTGGCCGGCGCCAGGGCGGCCGGCATGCGCGTCATCGGTTTCACCGGCGCCGGGCATAGCTATCCCGGCCATGCCGACACGCTGACCGAAGCCGGCGCGGAAACGGTCATCCGCCGCTGGGCCGAGCTGAAAAGCGTGATTGCCGCGCTGTCGGAATGGTCGGCGGACGCCTGAGGTCCGATTGGAAACTCTACTCCTACGGCCATCTGAGGCGTTTTCTGCGCTTCCGGTGCTCACGTACTCAAAGTACGCTCCGGTCCGGTTCTCGAAAACACCTTCATAAGGCTCGCAGGAGCGAGTTTCCAAACGGACCTCACCTAAACTCGATGGCGGGCTCAGTTCGTCGCCGGAGCGGCTTTTTTCTTCCGCTTGCCCTTGTCGGTCGCGGCTTTCGGCGCGCTCTCGTCGTAGCCGACGAAGGCCTGGTAGTCCTTCGCGGTCGGCTCGGGCACGACGACGTTCTGGTCCGTGAAGACGAACTGCGTCGCGGCCGACGGGTCGGAGACCTGGACCTGGTACTGATGGATCTGCGAATAGAGCACGTCGTCGCCGTGCATCACCGCAACGCGGATCGGCATGGTGATGGTGCCCGGCGAGAACATCGGCCCCGGCACGACCCTGCCGGCCACCCCGATCTTCATCGACATCTGGCCGTTGGCGCGGCTGCAATCGCGGGTCATGTCGGTGATCGAGGCCTGGTAGATAATCTTGGCGGGATCGCGATCGGGATCGACGACCGTACCGTCGGGCGCAGTCTGGGCTGCAGCGGCGGCGGCATCCTGCGCGGCATCTGCTTTCTTCCTGGGCTTGGCGCCGCCCTTGGCATAGGTGTTGAAGTAGGCGGTGCCGTCGCGCAGCGTCACTTTCGGGCAATAGGCCTGCAACTGGCTGGCAAGCACCTTGGGATCCTGCGGCGGCGGTGGCGCCTGCGTATCCTTCTTGCCGAAACCAAGGTTCAGGATGCCATTGTCGCTCGATTGGCAGCCGGCGGCGGCAAGCATAAAGCCGGCAAGCGCCAGACCCGCGACAAAACGACGGTTGACCGAATGAAACGCCATGAACTGCACTTCCCTCTCGCAAAGCTGGTGACGTATAGCAACGGCGCGGCAAAAATGCGACTGAGCCGGCTCGGAAAATTAACCAATTTGCGGTGGATGAACCCGCCGGCTGCAACGGACCTGAGACGATGCAATATGTGAGTACCCGCGGGGACGCGCCCGTGCTTGGATTTTCCGACGCGGTGCTGGCCGGGCTGGCCCGCGATGGCGGGCTTTACGTGCCGCGCGAGTGGCCGCAATTCTCGGCGGCGGATATCCGCGCCATGCGCGGCCTGGCCTATCCCGACCTCGCCATCCGCCTGCTGACACCGTTTCTCGGCGGCGAGATCGCGGCGCCCGTCTTCGAAAGGCTAGTGCGCGAAGCCTATGCGACCTTCCGCCACGAGGCCGTCTGCCCACTGGTACAGACCGGGGCGAACACTTTTGTGCTGGAGCTCTTCCACGGCCCGACGCTCGCCTTCAAGGACGTGGCCATGCAGCTGCTGGCGCGGCTAATGGACCATGTTCTGGCCGAGCGCGGCCAGCGCGCGACGATCGTCGGCGCCACCTCCGGCGACACCGGGGGTGCCGCGATCGACGCTTTCGCCGGCCGTGACCGCACCGATATCTTCATCCTTTTCCCGCACGGCAAGGTCTCGCCGGTGCAGCAGCGGCAGATGACGACGTCGAGCGCAGCGAACGTGCATGCGCTGTCGATCGAAGGCAATTTCGACGACTGCCAGGGCCTGGTGAAGGACATGTTCAACGACCACGGTTTTCGCGACCGGGTCTCGCTGTCCGGCGTCAATTCGATCAACTGGGCCCGCATCATGGCCCAGATCGTCTATTATTTCTCGTCTGCGCTGTCGCTCGGCGCGCCCGATCGCCCGGTGTCCTTCACCGTGCCGACGGGCAATTTCGGCGACATTTTCGCCGGCTATGCCGCCAAGCGCATGGGGCTGCCGATCGAGCGGCTGATCATCGCCACCAACGACAACGACATATTGGCACGCACGCTGGCGAGCGGCGAATACCGCACCAAGGGCGTGTTCGCCACGACCTCGCCGTCCATGGATATCCAGGTGTCGTCCAATTTCGAGCGCCTGCTGTTCGAGGCGGCGGAGCGCGACGCCGCAACCGTGCGGCGCTACATGAACGGACTGAAGCAGTCCGGCGCCTTCACCATCGAGGCGGGCGAAATCGCGAAGATTCGTTCCGAATTCGATGCCGGCCGCGCAAGCGTCGACGAGGTCGCCGCCACCATCCGCTCGACGCTCGCGGCAAGCAACTATCTGCTCGATCCGCACACGGCGGCGGCCTTCCATGTTGCCGCAGGCAAGGTCGAAGGCACTGTCCCCATGGTGGTGCTGGGCACCGCGCATCCGGCCAAGTTCCCGGCCGCCGTCGAGGCCGCCAGCGGCATCACCCCCGCCCTGCCCGCATGGCTAGGCGATTTGATGACAGCCGACGAAAAATACACGGTACTTCCATCCGACCTGAAAATGGTGGAAGATTACGTTACACGCCACACGCGGGCGGCGCGTTAGGGAGTACTAACCATATGGGTGTTGAGGTAAGCCGTCTGTCGAACGGCCTGACAGTCGCAACCGAAACCCTTCCAAGCCTCGAATCCGTTGCCCTTGGTGCCTGGGTCAAGTCAGGCGCCCGCAATGAGCGTGACGAAGAGCACGGAATGGCCCATTTGCTCGAGCATATGGCCTTCAAGGGCACGAAAAGGCGCACCGCCTTCGAGATCGCCTCGGAAATCGAGAATGTCGGCGGCGAGATCAACGCCGCCACCAGCGTCGAGACCACCTCCTATTACGCCAGGGTGCTTTCCGACGACGTGCCGCTGGCGGTCGATATCCTGGCGGACATCCTGCAGGAGTCGGAATTCGACCCCGAGGAGCTCGAGCGCGAGCAGCATGTGATCCTGCAGGAGATCGGCGCCGCGCACGACACGCCAGACGACATCGTCTTCGACCGCTTCACCGAGACCGCCTTCCGCCACCAGACGATCGGCCGCTCCATCCTCGGCACGCCGGAAACGGTCAAATCCTTCACGTCCACGCAGCTGCACAGTTTCATCGAGCGCCAGTATGCCGCCGAGCGCATGGTGGTCGTGGCCGCCGGCGACATCAAGCACGACAATTTCGTGCGCGAGGTGGAAAAGCAGCTTGGTGGCTTCCGCGCCAAGGCGGAAAGCAACATGCCGCAATATGCGCAATATGTCGGCGGCGACTTCCGCGAGGATCGCGACCTTATGGACGCGCAGATCGTGCTCGGCTTCGAGGGCCGCGCCTACCATGTGCGCGATTTCTACGCCTCGCAGGTGCTGTCGATGATCCTCGGCGGCGGCATGTCGTCCAGGTTGTTCCAGGAGGTTCGCGAAAAACGCGGCCTGTGCTACTCGGTGTATGCCTTCCACTGGGGCTTTTCGGACACCGGCATCTTCGGTGTCCATGCCGCGACCGGGCAGAGCGACATCGCCAAGCTGGTGCCGGTCATCATCGACGAATTGCAGAAGGCCGGCGAGAACATCCTGCAGGAAGAGCTTGACCGCGCCCGCGCGCAATACCGTGCCGGCCTGATCATGTCGGCCGAAAGCCCGGCCAGCCGCGCCTCGCAGATCGCCAGGCAGCTGCTGCTGTTCGGCCGGCCGATCGCCAAGGAAGAGCTGATGGAACGGCTGTCGGCGCTCACCGTCGAGCGTCTGACCGATCTCTCGTCGCGGCTGTTTTCGACCAAGCCGACGCTCACCGCCGTCGGACCCGTGGGGACGCTGGCGCCCTATGAGGCGATCCTCGATTCGCTTGCGGGCCCGCAGACGACGGCCCGCAAGCTCGCCGTCTAGCCCAGTCCAAGCGCCATGTTCGCGCTCCCTTTCTTTCGCCGCGACCTGCCGGCACTGAAGGGTGACACGGTCACGCTGCGCGTGCCGCTGACCAACGACTACCGCGAATGGTCGACGCTGCGCGGTGAAAGCCGCGCCTTCCTAGAGCCGTGGGAGCCGCGTTGGACGCCGGATGAGCTCGACCGCACGGCATGGCGGCTGCGCATCAGCCGCTACCGTGAGGATTACGCACAAGGAACGGCGATCGCCTTCTTCATCTTCGAGAAGTCGAGCGGCAAGCTCGCCGGCGGCATTACGCTCGGCAACATCCGCCACGGCGTCGCGCAAAGCGGCCATATCGGCTACTGGATCGGCGAGCGCTATGGCGGCCGCGGCCTGATGACCGAGGCGGTCAAGCTGGTGTCGCGCTTCGCCTTCGATACGTTGAGGTTGCACCGGATCGAAGCGGCCTGTATTCCCGACAATGCCCGTTCGATCCGCGTGCTTGAAAAAGCCGGATTCCGGCGCGAAGGACTGCTGCGATCCTACCTCAGGATCAATGGCATCTGGCAGGATCATTACCTCTACGCCCGGATCGCGGACGATCCGCCGGGCGCTGGAACGAAGGGCTGATTGTTGACGAATTTTTCGCGATTCGCGTCGCTGTTCGCCCTTGTCCTGGCGATGGTCGTTGCGCTGTGCGCAGCCTCGCCGGCGCTCGCCGTCGAGCCGATCAAGATCGCCCGCGACGACGTGGCGCTCGATCTGTCGGGCGCCGTCGAGATCTACCGGAACCAGGGCGAGAATTTCCAGGTCTCGACCGCGCCGGGTCCCGACGGCATCGTCAGGCGCATCGAGGTCGAGGCCAATGACGCGCGCTCCACCGGCGACTGGGCGGTGTTCGCGCTCGCCAACACCACCGACCAGCAGCTCGACCGGCTGATCGTGGCGCCGCATTTCCGGCTGGTGAATTCGGGCATATTCTGGCCGGACCTCGGCTCGACCCGCATCGCCGCGATCACGCCCAGCGAAGGCTTCGCGCTCGACCGCCAGACCAGCCCCGATGCCGACGTGTTCCGGGTGACGCTTAACCCTGGCACGGTGGTCACCTTCATCGCCGAGCTTGCCTCGCCGAAACTGCCGCAGGTCTATCTGTGGGATCCGGAATCCTACAAGGACTCGGTCAACTCCTACACGCTGTTCCGCGGCATCGTCATCGGCATCGCCGGCCTTTTGGCGCTGTTCCTGACCATCCTGTTCGTCGTCAAGGGAACCTCGATGTTCCCGGCCACGGCAGCGCTTGCCTGGGCGGTGCTTGCCTATATCTGCGTCGATTTCGGCTTCCTCAACAAGATCATCGAGATATCGCCCGGCAATGAGCAGATGTGGCGCGCCGGAACGGAGGTGGCGCTGGCGGCGACCTTCGTTGTGTTCCTGTTCGCCTATCTCAACCTCAACCGCTGGCACGGCCATTTCAGTTATGGCGCGCTGGTCTGGATCCTCGGCCTGCTACTGATCGCCGGCGTCGCCATCGTCGATCCGGCGGTCGCGGCCGGCATTGCCCGCATTTCGTTTGCAGCCACGGCGCTGACAGGCCTCGGGCTCATCGTCTTCCTCGGTATTCGTGGTTATGACCGCGCCATCATGCTGGTGCCCAGTTGGGTCATGGTGCTGTTGTGGCTGTGCGGATCGTGGATGGCGATCACCGGCATGCTCGACAACGACATCGCCCAGCCGGCGCTGGGCGGCGGCCTGATCCTGATCATCCTGTTGATCGGCTTCACCGTCATGCAGCACGCCTTTGCCGGCGGCGCGCTGCATCAGGGCTTGTTCTCGGATCTCGAACGGCAGGCGCTGGCCGTCGCCGGCTCGGGCGACACGGTGTGGGACTGGGACGTGCTGCGCGACCGCGTCGTCACCAAACCGGATGTCAGCATCCAGCTTGGCCTGGCGCCCAACAGCCTTGGCGGCGCTGCCCGCAACTGGCTGCCGGTGCTGCATGCCGATGATCGCGACACCTTCCGCACCACGCTCGACGTGGTGCTGGAGCACCGGCGCGGCCGGGTTTCGCAGAATTTCCGGCTGCGCGGCGCCGACGGGCACTATCACTGGTTCGCGCTGCGCGCCCGCCCGGTGATCGGCTCGGACGGCGAGGTGATCCGCTGCGTCGGCACCATGGTCGACGTCACCGAGCAAAAGAAATCCGAGGAAAGGCTGCTGCACGACGCCGTGCACGATAATTTGACCGGCCTGCCGAACCGCGAGTTGTTCATGAACCGGCTGGAGGCGATCATCTCGATCGCCCGCACCGAGGACAAGGTGCGCCCGACCGTCTTCGTCATCGACATCGACCGTTTCAAGCAGGTCAATGACGGCCTCGGCATCTCCGCCGGCGACACCATCCTGCTCACCATCGCGCGCCGGCTGCATCGGCTCCTGAAGCCCAAGGATTCACTGTCGCGCTTTGCCGGCGACCAGTTCGCGCTGATGCTTCTGTCGGAACAGGATCCGGCCCGCATCGCCGCGGTCGCGGACGCCATCAAGCACGCCATCAACAACCCGATCACCTTCGCCAAGCGCGAGATCGTGCTCACCGCCTCGATCGGGCTGATCACCTGGACGACGGCGCAGACCTCGTCCGAGGACATGGTCAAGGACGCCGAACTTGCCATGCACCAGGCCAAGCGTTTCGGCGGCGACAGGATCGAGCCGTTCCGGCCGGCCTTCCGCACCGTCGGCACCGACCGGCTGCAGTTCGAGTCCGACCTGCGCCGCGCCATCGAGCGGCGCGAATTCACGCTGGCCTACCAGCCGATCGTGCGGCTGGAGGACGGCAGCGTCGCCGGCTTCGAGGCGCTGCTCAGATGGGACCATCCGCGCCGTGGCATGATCCCACCAGGCGATTTCATACCGGTTGCCGAGAGCTGCGGGCTGATCGTGCAGCTCGGCCTGTTCGCCATGCAGCAGGCAGCCGAGGACCTGGCAACCTGGCAAAAGCAGATCGGCGACGCGCCGCTGTCGGTCTCGGTCAACCTCTCCAGCCGCCAGCTGATACGTCGCGATCTGGTCAGCGACGTCCGTTCGGTCATTGCGCGCGCCAATCTGAAGCCGCGCTGCTTCCGCCTCGAGCTCACCGAGTCGCTGGTGATGGACAATCCCGAGCAGACCTCGCATGTGCTGACCAAGCTGAAGCAGCTCGGCATCGGGCTGTCGCTCGACGACTTCGGAACCGGCTATTCGTCGCTGTCCTATCTGACGCGCTTCCCCTTCGACACGATCAAGATCGACAAGAGCTTCGTCGACGACGCGACGCCGAAGCGCGCGGTGCTGCTCAAGTCCATGGTCAACATGGCGCATGAGCTCGGCCTGTCCGTCGTGGCGGAAGGCATCTCCGACGAGAGCGATGCGCTGGAGCTGCGCCAGATGGGCTGCGAATACGTTCAGAGCTTCATGTTCGGCGCGCCGATGCCCGGCGACCAGGTGCTGAAGACGCTGAAAGAGCAGTACCCGCTTACGCAGGCTTAGAGGCCATTTGGAAACTCTACTCCTGCGGCCATCTGATGGCGCTTTCTGCGCTTCCGGTGCTCACGTACTTCAAGTACGCTCCGCTCCGGTTCTCGAAATCACCACCATATGACTCGCATGAGCGAGTTTCGAAACGGCCTCTGGAGGAGCTTGCCAGATAACTCAGGCGTGGCCGGCCGCCAGGCTGAGATGCGCCAGATCGATGCCGATCGAAGCGAGGATGCGGTCGTATTTGCGCTCGATGTCGGCGTCGAACAAGAGCTCCGGCGTCGCCGGGCAGGTCAGCCAGCCATTCTCGGCGATCTCGGTTTCCAATTGCCCGGCGCCCCAGCCGGAATAGCCGAGCGCCATCAGCGCGTGCCGCGGCCCGCGGCCGGACGAGATAGCGCGCAAAATATCGACGGTGGCGGTCAGGCAGATGTCGTCGGAGACGTTGAGCGAGGATTCCACCCGGTAGTCACCGGAGTGCAGGACGAAGCCGCGGCTGCGGTCGACCGGCCCGCCATTGCGCACGACGAAATCGCGCGCATGCGCCGGCAAGCGGATCGCCTCCTGCTCGTTCATGATGCCGAGCTGCACCAGAAGGTCCGGAAACAGCATCTGCTGGGTCTGGTTGATGATCAGGCCCATCGCGCCTTCGTCGCTGTGGGCGCAAATGTAGATGACCGAGCGCGTGAAGCGATCGTCCTTCATGCCGGGCATGGCAATCAGGAACTGATCGTCGAGAAAACCGCGTCCGGCGGTCGTCTTCTTGTGGCGCAACAAGTCCATGGAAGGAAGGGTAACGCGTTTCCCGGGCGTCGGAAAGATGCACAGCACGCGATTTGAGGCCTGGCGCCGCCGTCGAATTCGCCGCTCACTTGCCGGCGGCATGCACGATCTCACGCAAATATGATACCGAAAGGCTCATGAAATCATTGCGAAGCCACGAACTGACGATCAAATCACCGCCATGCGAAGCCTGAAGATCCTGCTGATCTGCTCCGCCGTTGGACTGGGACTGAGCGTTCCGGCGTCGGCCTCCTCCTCGATCTGGTACAACAGCGAAGGCGGCAAGGTGCGGCTCGTCACCAGCGGCAAGCCCGACAAGGCCGGGCGCATCCAGGGCGTGCTCGAAATCGCACTGAAGCCAGGCTGGAAGACCTATTGGCGCGATCCGGGCGACGCCGGCGTGCCGCCGCAGATCGACATCTCACCCAGCACCAACATAGCGAGCGCCGCATTCTCGTTTCCGCCGCCGCAACGCCACGACGACGGCTACGGCAAATGGGCCGGCTACGATCATCCGGTTTCATTGCCGGTGACCTTCACGTTGTCGGCGGCCGAACAGCCGGCCGTCATTGTGGCCGATGTCTTCCTCGGCATCTGCGAGACGATCTGCATTCCCGTGCAGACGCGGCTGAGCCTCGACCCGGCTTCCGATGCGGACAATGTCGAGGACGCGGCGCAGGTGCAAGGGGCATTCGCGGCGCTGCCGGCGCCGCCAAGACCCGACTTCGGCGTGAACGTGCTGCCGGGCGACCACGAGACACTGGTCGTCGAGGCGAGCTTTCCGGGCGACCCGGAAGCGGCCGACTTCTTCGTCGCCGGCGAGCGGGACTATATGTTCGGCGCCCCGATGCGCAGCGAGAAGGCCGGCAAACTGGTGTTCACGGTGCCGATCCTAGACCGGCCATCGACGACGCCGACCGACGGCGGGCTTCATTACACGCTGACAAGCGCCGAGGGCGCGGTCGAGGGTCTGCTGCCGTTTCCGTAATGCTCCAATTGGGGCGCAGTTCGGAACATCCTTTGCTCCAGGCGCGCCAGCGGTTGCGGGCGGCATCCGAGTTCGATATCGCAAGGATACATCCTGCCATCCACCACCCCATCATCGAACGAGGTATTCCATGATCTCCGTTGGCGACAGACTGCCCGATGCGACTTTCAAGACGATGACCGCCGACGGCGCCAAGCCGATCACGACGGCCGAAATCTTCGCGGGCAAGAAGGTCGTGCTGTTCGGCGTTCCCGGCGCCTTCACACCGACCTGCAGCAACAACCACCTGCCCGGCTATCTGGAAAACCATGACGCCATCCTGGCGCGTGGCGTCGATACCATCGCCGTCGTCTCCGTCAACGACGTGCATGTCATGGGTGCCTGGGCGCGCTTCAGTGGCGGCGAGGACAAGATCCTCTATCTGGCCGACGGCAGTGGCGATTTCGCCAAGTCGGTCGGCCTCGACAACGACCTTTCCGCAAGCGGCATGGGGCTGCGTTCGAAGCGTTTTTCGATGATCGTCGAGGACGGCAAGGTGACCGCACTCAACGTCGAGACCAAGCCCGGCGTCGACACGTCGGGTGCCGCGCACATCCTGCAACAGCTCTAACGCTCAGCCAGGCGCGGCCGGACTGGACATCGCCAAGGATCGCGCCCGGCGGTGCTTGATGTTTCTTGCCTTTGGGGACCTGACCGATGTTCGACGCAATCTGGCGCAGCGTGGCGATCGGCATCGGCGCGACGCTGCTGATGGATATCTGGGCCATCCTCCTCAACAAGGCCTTTGCCCAGCCGCGGCCGAACTGGGGACCGGTCGGCCGCTGGGTCTGGCACCTCAGGAGCAAGGTCTTCCACGACGATATCGGCCAGGCCGCGCCTTACGCGCATGAAGTGGCGCTGGGCTGGGCCTTCCACTATTTCGTCGGCATCGTCTACGGCATCATCCTGGTCGTGCTCGCCGGAACGGCGTGGCTCGCCCAGCCGACCTTCCTGCCGGCCTTCATCCTCGGCATCGTCACCGTCGGCGCCGGCTGGTTCCTGCTCGCGCCGGGCATGGGCGCCGGCTGGGCCGCCTCGAAGCGGCCCAATCCGAGGCAGATCCGCGCCCTCAACCTCGTCTCGCACACGGTGTTCGCGCTGGGCCTCTACGGCACCGCCCTCATGATCCGCTGAGGGCGGAGGACCGTCACCATTCGCCGACGGTGCCAGGCTTCGTCGAGGCAACGGTGTCGATGATTTCCTGGCGCAGCGCGCTCTTCTGCGCCTCGAATTGCTCTCGCGTGATGCCCTGGCCGCCGGTGGCGGTAACGCCGAATTCCTCGAGCGCGAATTCGTAGCGCGCCTTCCATCTGATCACGTGCTCCGTCATGACCTGCGTAAGCGCCGGCACCGAGCCCGGATGCGCCGGCAGGCCACACAATTGCGAGGTCCGCGCATCTGCCGCCAGCATGACGACATTCCAATCGTCGAAGCCGACGAGATCCATCTGGGCATAGAGGAACGCGCCATGCTCGCCGTCCCAGATCGATTGGTCGATGACCAGGAAGGGGACGGCACGGCAATAGCCGTGGCGAGCCGTCATGTCGCGGTTGAAGGCCTCGGTGCGCTGCTGAAGACGGTATTTGGCCGTGGCGAAGAGGGCGATGTAGTCGTCGGCCATGCGCATGATGTTGCGCTGATCGTCCGGCGCGAAGCCGAGTTCTCTCAGCAAGGAGCCGATCTTCGGATCGTCCCAAAGCTCCTTGGCGAAGACGCGCGTCACGCCGTCGGAATCCGGCGTCGGACGCATCATCTTCTTGAGCTCGGCAAAGCTGTGCTGCTGTTTCCCGAAAGTCCTGCGCCCCTTCATGACCGCGATCTTTCATGCGAGGTCGATGGCGGCAGTCTATGTTTCGGAGGTGAAATCGCCTTTAATCCAAAGCCTACAATTGCCGGCTTTGGACGCGTCAGTAGCTCTGCGTCGAGCGCCGCGGCTTTGCGACCGTCGACCGCCTTGCCTGCGCTGCTGGCTGCGGCGCCGCGGCAGGCTTGACCGGCCCCTTCTTGAATGGCGCCATGCCTTCGCGGGCGAGCTCGTCGGCACGCTCGTTCTCGGCATGGCCGGCATGGCCCTTGACCCAGTTCCAGGTGACCTGATGGCGCCGGTTGGCCTCGTCCAGCGCCTGCCAGAGCTCGCCGTTCTTGACCGGCTTCTTGTCGGCGGTCTTCCAGCCGTTCTTCTTCCAGCCATGGATCCACTTGGAAATGCCATCCATGACGTATTTGCTGTCGGTGTGAAGCTCGACCGCGCAAGGCTCCTTCAGCGCGTTCAGCGCCGAGATGGCGGCGAGTAGTTCCATGCGGTTGTTGGTGGTCTCGGCCTCGCCGCCGGACAGTTCCTTGGTCTTGCCGTTGAAGCGCAGGATGGCGCCCCAGCCGCCGGGGCCTGGATTGCCCGAGCAGGCGCCATCGGTGAAGATTTCAACATGCTTGGTCATAGCAATCCGTATTCCGAGGGAGATCCGATCGCCCGATGGAACCGCATCCGGCGGATATATTCGGTCGGGTCGCGCTTCATCACCAGCCCGCCATTGGGAATGGTCAGCCAGTCATAAAGCCGGGTCAGCATGAAGCGCAACGCCGAGCCGCGCGCCAGCATCGGCAGCGCCGCCTTCTCGTCGGCACCAAGCGGCCGCACGCTCTGGTAGCCGGCAAGCAGCGCCGTGCCCTTGGTCAGATTGAAGGAAAAGTCCTTCTCGAAGCACCAGGCGTTGAGGCAGGTGGCGACATCATAGGCGTAGAGATCGTCGCAGGCGAAGTAGAAGTCGATCAGCCCCGACAGTTTCTCGCCGAGGAAGAAGACATTGTCGGGGAAAAGATCGGCATGGATGATGCCTTCCGGCAGTTGCTTCGGCCAGTTGCGCTCGAAATCGGCGAAATCGGCGTCGACCTCGGCCGCGAGCCCGGGCTCGACCTCGTCGGCGCGGTCGCGGGAGGCGTCCCACAATTTGCGCCAGCCGTCGATGGCCAGCGCATTCGGCCGCCGCATGGCGAAATCCTGGCCGGCGAGGTGCAGTTCCGCCAGTGCCTTGCCGACCTCGCCGCAATGTGCCGCCGTCGGCCGCCGCAGCGACAGGCCTTCGAGGAAGGTGATGATGACGGCCGGCCGGCCGGCGAGCTGGCCGATGACGGTGCCGTCATGCGCGGTGACCGGCAGCGGGCAGGAAATGCCCTTTCGCGCGAGATGGCCCATCAGGCCGAGGAAGAACGGCAGGTCGGCCTTGTCGACGCGCTTCTCGTAGAGCGTGAGGATGTAGGAGCCGCTGGTGGTGTGGAGCAGGAAGTTGGAATTCTCGGTGCCTTCGGCGATGCCCTTGTAGGACAGCAATTCGCCGGCCGGGTAGGCCTTCAGGAACGCGCCAAGCTCGCCCTCGCTGACATCTGTATAGACGGCCATGGGTGCTTCACGCGGCTCCGTTGACGAAGGCCATGTCGGCCGCCGTCAGTTCCACATCGCGCAAAACCCGCATCACCGGAAAGTCCTCCGTTTCGGTCGCCGTCACCGCCAGCTCGATCGTCACGTCGAAGCGCTGCCGGAAGGCATCGATGATCTCGTCGACAATGATCTCCGGCGCCGAGGCGCCCGCCGACAGGCCAAGCGTCGAGATGTTGGCGATGTCATTCCACGGAATCTCGGCGGCGCGCTGCACGAGAAGCGACATCTTTGCGCCGGCGCGCTCGGCGACTTCGACGAGACGCCGAGAGTTGGAGGAGTTGGGCGCGCCGACGATCAGATAGAGATCGGCGCCGGCGGCGGTCTCCTTCACCGCTTCCTGGCGGTTGGTGGTGGCATAGCAGATCGATTCGGCAGCCGGCGCATGCAACTCGGGAAAGCGTTCCGTGAGCGCGCGGATGATGCCGGCGGTGTCCTCGACCGACAGCGTGGTCTGGGTGACGAAGCCGAGCGCCGCCGGGTCGGCGGGCTCGAAAACGGCGGCGTCGGCCTCGGTCTCGATCAGCGTGACGGCGCCGTCCGGTAGCTGGCCCATGGTGCCGATCACCTCGGGGTGGCCGGCATGGCCGATCAGCAGCACGTGGCGGCCGAGGCGCTGGTGGCGCATCGCCTGCTTGTGCACCTTGGATACCAGCGGACAGGTGGCGTCGAGGTAGAACAGGCTGCGCGCCTGGGCATCCGCCGGCACCGATTTCGGCACGCCATGCGCGGAAAAGACGACCGGCGACTTCCGATGCTCGGGAGGGATCTCGGACAATTCCTCGATGAACACCGCGCCCAGGCTCTGCAGTCCCTCGACGACATAGCGGTTGTGCACGATCTCGTGGCGGACATAGACCGGCGCGCCGTATTTCTTCAGCGCCAGCACGACGATCTGGATGGCGCGGTCGACGCCGGCGCAGAAGCCGCGCGGCTGGCAGAGCCTGATCGTCAGCGGTGGCTTTGTCTGAAGCATGATTGCGGACCGGTTGATCGGAACTCGGAACTCAAGGCGCGAAATGAGGTGCGCACCCCTGCCCTGTCAAGGGCGGCGACGGCAATCACCCCGCTTTCGCCGGACGGCGGAGCCTGAACAGCAGGACGCCGGCAAGGGCGGCGGCGAGGCCGTACCAGGTGACGGCATATTGCAGATGGCTGTTCGGCAGATCGACGACGGTGACGCCGCCGACCGGCAGGCCGCCGGGGTTCGGCGTCTTGTCGGCGTCGATGAAGAACGGCAAAAGGCCGGCGCCAGCAGGCAGGCCGGCGCTCGACGCCATGGCGTCGCGGTCCTTCCAGTAGAAGATGTTCTTGGCGATATCATTGTCGGGCAGCATCATCGAGGGCTTGGCCGCCAGCGGATTGCGGGCGAGCCCGGTGACAGTCACCTTGCCGGCGACCTCGCCTTGCGGCCGCTTGGCCGCATCCTTCAGGTCGTAAGGAACGAAGCCGCGATTGACCAGCACGATGCGGCCGTCCTCCAGTTCGAGCGGCGTGAAGACGTCGAAGCCGGAGGCGCCCTCCCACGTGGCGAAGAAATGCCGCTCGCCCTGGTGCAGGAAGGTGCCGGTGACCGTCACCGGCGTGTAGTCGACGTCAGCCGTGGCGGCGAACTGCTTTTCGAGCTCGGCCAGCGGACGCGGCGCCGAATGCGTGCGCTGGTCGATGGTCTGAAGCAGGCCCTCCTTCCAGTGCAGGCGCTGGACCTGCCACGTGCCAAGGCCGATCAGGACGGCGAACAGCACCAGCCCAAGGATGAGCAGCAATGCCCGCCTGGGCCGCGACCTGCCTGCCGTCAGAGCGGATGCCTCGGTCATTCGCCGTGGTCCAGCCTGCCTTCGGCGGCCTTGTTGCGGTATTGCAGCGTCAGGAGCACGCCCTTGATCAGCCTGAGCGCCGTCAGGCACAGAACCAGCGTCAGCGGTATCCACAGCAGCAGGTGGACCCAGAGCGGCGGCCCGAGCGTCACCTCCATCCACAGCGCCAGGCCGACGACGATGAAGCCGATGATCAGGATGACGAACACCGCGGGTCCGTCGCCGGCATCGGCGAAGGAGTAGTCGAGGCCGCAATTGACGCAGCGCTTGCCGACGCTGAGGAAGCCGGAAAACAGCTTGCCCTCGCCGCAGCGTGGGCAGCGGCCGTGCAGGCCAGCCGAGATCGGCTCGATGGGTGGCCAGATCGCCTTGTCGTCACTCATTGCAGGCATCCTAGAGCATTGTGCGCAAAAGATAAGGCGGCCACGTCGCCGCAGCCGCCTACCAGAGTCCTCAAGCCCTTGGGCTCAGTGGGCTTCGATCATCGCGCCGTTCGAGGCCCAGACATAGACCGCGCTGAACAGGAACAGCCAGACCACGTCGACGAAGTGCCAGTACCAGGCTGCCGCCTCGAAGCCGAAATGCTGCTTCGGGGTGAAATCGCCCTTCATCGCGCGCACCAGGCAGACAGCCAAGAAGATGGTGCCGATGATGACGTGGAAGCCATGGAAGCCGGTGGCCATGAAGAAGGTGGCGCCGTAGATCGAATCCTTGAAGCCGAACGGCGCGTGCATGTACTCGTAGGCCTGCACCATGGTGAACAGCATGCCGAGGCCGACGGTCAGCACCAGGCCGTTGATCAGCCCCTTGCGGTCGCCATGGATGAGCGAATGGTGCGCCCAGGTCACCGTCGTGCCCGACAGCAGCAGGATGATGGTGTTGTAGAGCGGCAGGTGGAAGGGGTCGAGGACCTCCATGCCCTTCGGCGGCCACACGCCACCGGTGAAGGCGGTGCGGGCATATTGCTGCGTCTCGCCCGGAAACAGGCTGGCGTCGAAGAAGGCCCAGAACCAGGCGACGAAGAACATCACTTCGGAAGCGATGAACATGATCATGCCGTAGCGCAGATGCAGCGACACCACGCGGGTGTGATGGCCCTCATGCGCTTCCTTGATGGTGTCCGACCACCAGGCGAACATGGTGTAGATCACGATCAGGAGGCCGATGAAGAACAGCCACGGATTGGCGATGTTGTGGCCGAAGATCGGGAAGTTGCCGGCCTTCAGATACTGCATCAGGCAGACGCCGCCGATGGCGGTCACCAGCGCGCCGACGGAGCCAAGGAACGGCCACGGGCTGGGGTCGACGAGATGGTAGTCGTGTTGTGGTTTTGCGTGCGCGTCTGCCATATCAACCCCCGAGGCTTGCTTCGGTATTCGGAACTTTGTTGGTGGTTTGCGCCGGTGCCGACGATGCGACCGGCTTGTTCTTGTCGACCGGGAACATGGTGTAGGACAGGGTGATGGTCTGCAAGTCCTTCAGTTCCGGCACGTTGACGATGTCGGGATCTACATAGAACACGACCGGCATGTCCAGCGTCTCACCGGGCTTCAGTGTCGTGTCGGTGAAGCAGAAGCACTCCACCTTGTTGAAGTAGGGACCGGCCAGTTCCGGCTGCACGTTGAAAGTGGCGCGGCCGGTGAAGGGGCGGTCGAACTTGTTGGTGGCGCTGTAATGCGCCTGCACCGTCTCGCCGATCTTGATGGTGACCGAACGGGCGACCGGCTGGAAGTCCCACGGAACACCGGCGGTGTTGGCGTCGAAGCGGATGGTGATGTCGCGGTCCAGCACGCGGTCGGCATATTGCTGGGTGGCGCGCTTGACCGTGCCGCCATAGCCGGTGGCCTGGCAGAACATGGTGTAGAGCGGCACCGCGGCATAGGCCATACCGATCATGCCGGCAAAGAAGGCGATGCAGACGCCGGCGACGACGCGGTTGGTGTTCTTCTTGGTGGGATCGGTGACCGTTTCGCGCGCCATATTCACATCGTCCCGGAAAGGTTGTGGCCGAACTTAACGATGGTGGCGATGTAGAAGATGACGACGAGCAGCGCCAGCGCCACGCCGATGGCGACGGAGCGGCTGCGCCGCGCCTTCTGCTGGCGTTCCGTCAGCGTGACCAGTTCGAGGTTCTTGTCGGCCACGATCATATCCCTCCGATGGCGAGCGCGCGCCCGACCACGCAGTCGGCGAGGTAGACGGCGAAGATGGCGAAGAGATAGAGCAGCGAGTAGCCGAACAGCGCCTTGGCCGGCTTCATGGCGCGGTCGTCGTCGGCCATGCCGAGCACTTTCCAGGCATACCAGACGAAGCCGGCGCCAAGCACGGCGGCAACGGCGCCATAGGCGGCCGTGGTGAAACCGAGCGCCCAGGGCAGCACGCCGACCGGTGCCAGGATGAGCGAATAGGCGAAGATCTGGCGCCTGGTAGACGCGTGTCCGGCGACATTCGGCATCATCGGGATGCCGGCACGCTGGTAGTCCTCGGACTTGAACAGCGCGAGCGCCCAGAAATGCGGCGGCGTCCACAGGAAGATGATCAGGAACAGGATCAGGCTTTCCAGGCTGACATTGCCGGTCACCGCCGCCCAGCCGATGACGGGCGGGATGGCGCCGGCGGCGCCGCCGATGACGATGTTCTGCGGCGTCCAGCGCTTCAGCCACATGGTGTAGATGACGGCGTAGAAGACGATGGTGAAGGCCAGCAGCGCGGCCGACAGCCAGTTGACCAGCACGCCCAGCGTCATCACCGACAGCGCCGAGAGCACCAGGCCGAAGCTCAGCGCCTCGCCGGGCGTGACGCGGCCGGCCGGAACCGGACGGCCCTTGGTCCGGGTCATCACGGCGTCGATGTCGGCGTCGTACCACATGTTGAGCGCGCCGGAGGCGCCGGCGCCGATGGAGATCGACAGGATGGCGATGACTGCCAGCAGCGGATTGATGGTGACGGGCGCCGCGACCAGGCCGACAAAGGCGGTGAACACCACCAGCGACATGACGCGCGGCTTCAGCAGGGCGAAGAAATCGCCCGCCGTCGCTTCCGACATGCGAAAGCCCGGTTCGTCAATCAATCTTTCGTCGACAAGGGCCATGCGTACTTAAAAGTCCATCATTCCGTTGGCCAAAACCGCCGGACGAGCCGGCGGTCTCGTATTCGCGCGGAACTGCCGCCTACTTGATCTTCGGCAGCTTTTCCCACTGGTGGAACGGCGGCGGCGACGGCAGCTGCCATTCGAGCGTGGTCGCACCCTCGCCCCACGGATTGGCGCCGGCCACCCGCTTCTTCTGGAACGCCTCGAACACACCATAGAGGAAGATCACGACGCCGACGGCCGAGATGTAGGAACCGTAGGACGACACCATGTTCCAGCCGGCGAAGGCATCCGGATAGTCAATGTAGCGGCGCGGCATGCCCGACAGGCCGAGGAAGTGCTGCGGGAAGAAGATCAGGTTGACGCCGACGAAGGTGACCCAGAAGTGAGTGTTGGCGATGACGGGCGAGTACATGTAACCGGTCATCTTCGGGAACCAGTAGTACCAGCCGGCGAAGATGGCGAAGACGGCGCCGAGCGACAGCACGTAGTGGAAGTGCGCCACGACATAGTAGGTGTCGTGCAGCGGGCGGTCGAGGCCGGCATTGGCGAGCTGGACGCCGGTGACGCCGCCCAGCGTGAACAGGAAGATGAAGCCGATCGCCCACAGCATCGGGGTCTTCAGCGAGATCGACCCACCCCACATGGTGGCGACCCAGGAGAAGATCTTCACGCCCGTCGGCACCGCGATGACCATGGTGGCGAAGACGAAGTAGCGCTGCGTGTCGAGCGACAGGCCGGTCGTGTACATGTGGTGCGCCCACACGATGAAGCCGACGGCGCCGATCGCGACCATGGCGTAGGCCATGCCGAGGTAGCCGAACACCGGCTTCTTCGAGAAGGTCGACACGATGTGGCTGACGATGCCGAAGCCCGGCAGGATCAGGATGTAGACTTCCGGGTGACCGAAGAACCAGAACAGGTGCTGGAACAGGATCGGGTCACCGCCGCCATCCGGCGTAAAGAAGGTCGTGCCGAAATTGCGGTCGGTGAGCAGCATGGTGATGCCGCCGGCAAGGACCGGCAGCGACAGAAGCAGCAGGAAGGCGGTGATCAGCACCGACCAGGCAAACAGCGGCATCTTGTGCAGGGTCATGCCCGGCGCGCGCATGTTGAAGATGGTGGTGATGAAGTTGATGGCGCCGAGGATCGAGGAAGCGCCGGCGATGTGCAGCGACAGGATCGCCAGATCCATGGCGGGTCCCGGCTGACCGGATGTCGACAGAGGCGGATAGATCGTCCAGCCGCCACCAACGCCGTAAGCGCCAGGCGCGCTCGGCACGAACATCGAGGTGAGCAGCAGGATCAGGGCCGGCGGTAGCAGCCAGAAGGAGATGTTGTTCATGCGCGGGAAGGCCATGTCCGGCGCGCCGATCATGATCGGCACCATCCAGTTGGCGAAGCCGCCGATCAGGGCCGGCATGACCATGAAGAAGATCATGATCAGCGCGTGCGCGGTGGTGAAGGCATTGTACATGCTCTTGCCGCCGTCGATGGCGGCGTCACCGCTCATGCCGTAGACCATCTGCGCCAGACCGGTGAAGATCTGGATGCCCGGCTCCTGCAGCTCCATGCGCATGACGACCGAGAGCGCGCCGCCGATGATGCCCGCGCAGATCGCGAAGATCAGATAGAGCGTGCCGATGTCCTTGTGGTTGGTCGAATAGACCCAGCGGACCCAGCCATGATAGGGCTTGTGGTCGTGATCGTCGTGAGCTGCAGCCTCTGCCATGTTCCGCTCCGTTCCCTGATCTTTCCTGGCCGCGGCATCAGTTGCCGGCGGCCGCTACCTTGTCTTGAGCATCGACCTCGGCCATCAGCGCCTTGTTGGCGCCGGGCAGGTCGGTCCTGGCTGCGGCCAGCCAGGTGTTGTACTGCGCGTCGGAAACGACGCGGATGGCGATCGGCATGAAGGCGTGGTCCTTGCCGCACAGCTCCGAGCACTGGCCGTAGTAGAGGCCTTCCTTCTCGGCCTTGAACCAGATCTCGTTGATGCGGCCGGGCACGGCGTCGGTCTTGACGCCGAAGGACGGCATGGCGAAGGCGTGGATGACGTCGGTCGCCGTCACCAGGACGCGGGTCATGGTGTTGACCGGCACGACCATTTCATTGTCGACGGCGAGCAGGCGCGGATAGAGCTTGCGATCTTCCTTGCCGGCGGCGGCGCGGTCAGCGTCCTGGAGAATCGCGGAGTTGAAGGAGAGCGTCTTGTCGAGCTGGTATTCGTAGTCCCAGTTCCACTGGTTGGCGGTCGCCTTCAGCGTCAGCTTGGCTTCTTCCGGCGGCGTGTATTGCGCGGTCAGCAGCTGAAAGGAGGGAATGGCCAGGCAGAGCAGGATGACAACCGGCCCGACCGTCCAGATCACTTCGATCAGCGTGTTGTGGCTGGTGCGCGAGGGCACCGGATTGACGCTGGCACGGAACTTGAAGATGCAATAGGCGAGCAAAAACAGCACGAACAGCGTGATCGGCACGATGAACCAGAGCGTGTAGTGCTCGAACCAGGTGACCTGCCGCATGATGTCGGTGGCGGCGGGCTGGAAGGTCATCTCCCAGGGCTGCGGCTGGGCCGCATGGGCGGATGCGCCGGCAAAGACAGTGGCGGCAGCAGCGGCGCTTGCTAGGAATTTTCTCATCGCCCTCATCATCTCCCATTTCCTCGCGGCCGTATGCGCAGGAATATCGAATAGCGCCGGGACGGGAATCCCGGACAGTCCCAAGGCTGGTTCAAACCATACTCTAATTGCCTCCGCAAGAAAGGAGCGGAGGAAACCGTGCGGCATTTTTGCGCGCAAGTGCGGCTACGCCTTCCAGACGGCAAAGCGGCCTCTGCCGATCACCGGCGCGTGATCGGCAACGAACACTCCGGAGCCGTGCGCCGGGCGGTCGCAATTAGGGCGAATTTGGCTTGGAAAAGCGCTGAATTGCCCGTATCCGGGCGGGCTGGCGGCGGTGCCGTCCTTTACTTGGCTGTCGCGCGGCTTCAAAGTGCCGTGATTCGCAATGGAGCCGTCATGAGACCCTGGCTTTCGAGAACCTTGGCGAAGGTCATCTTTCTCGCCGCCTTGCTCGGCGCCGGCCTGTCCGGCACGGGCGCGTCGTACGCCGCCCAGGCCAATGCCGCGCAGCAGCCGAGCGGCACGGTGCGCTCGACGCATGGCGCGTGGTCGATCATCTGCGACACGCCGGCCGGCGCGACGTCGGAGCAATGCGTGATGATGCAGAACGTCGTCGCCGAGGACCGGCCCGAGATGGGGCTGTCGGTGGTCGTTTTGCGCACCGCCGACAACAAGGCCGAGATCCTGCGCGTGCTGGCGCCGCTCGGCGTTCTCCTGCCCAACGGGCTTGGCCTCAACGTCGACGGCAAGGACATCGGGCGGGCCTATTTCGTGCGCTGCTTCCAGGACGGCTGCTATGCCGAGGTGATCCTCGAAAAGCCGCTGCTCGACACGCTGAAGACCGGCACCTCGGCCACTTTCATCGTCTTCCAGACACCGGAAGAGGGCATCGGCATTCCGGTCGACCTCAAGGGCTTCGCCGACGGTTTCGCCGCGCTTCCTTGATCCGCGAGGACAAGGCCTGGACGATGGCGGTGGCCTGACGTCATTGTGAGCGGCGCTGTTGCCGATTGTCTCGGACCGCCTTCGCCCCTACATCGGGGGAAACGACTCCCGCGGACGGACCTGCCATGAACAGCCTTATCGGCCAATTCGACATTAGCGACGATCGCATCAAGAAGATCGTCGCCGAGACCATCAACGGCGCCGACGACGGCGAGCTGTTCCTCGAATACAGCGAGAGCGAGGCGCTGATGTTCGACAATGGCCGGCTGAAGACCGCCAACTTCAACACCGACCAGGGTTTTGGGTTGCGCGCGGTGGCCGGCGAGGCCAGCGGCTACGCGCATTCGAGCGACCTTTCGGAAGCCTCGCTGCTGCGCGCAGCCGACGCCGTCTCGGCGGTCAAGGGCGGCTATTCCGGCACGCTTGCCGCGGCACCCGCCCGCACCAACCGCCACCTCTACGGCGAGGAAAACCCGATCCCCTCGCCTTCCTTCGAGGCCAAGGCAAAGCTTTTGCAGGAGATCGATGCCTGGCTGCGCGCCGAGGACCCGCGCGTGCGCCAGGTGACGGCCTCGCTTGCCGCATCCTGGCAGCATGTCGAGATCGTGCGCGCAGACGGCCAGGTGGTGCGCGACATCCGGCCGCTGGTCAGGATCAACGTCTCGGTTGTGGTCGGCAGCGGCGACCGCCAGGAGAGCGGCTCCTACGGCATGGGCGGACGCAAGAGCTTTGGCGAATTCGTGGTCGAGGAGAGCTGGAAGCACGCCGCCAAAGAGGCGCTGCGCCAGGCGCTGGTCAATCTCGACGCCGTCCCGGCGCCCGCCGGCACGTTCGACATCGTGCTCTCCAGCGGCTGGCCGGGCGTCATGCTGCACGAGGCGGTCGGCCACGGGCTGGAGGGTGATTTCAACCGCAAGAAGACTTCGGCCTTCGCCGGGCTGATGGGTAGCCAGGTGGCGGCGAAGGGCGTCACCGTGGTCGATGACGGCACGCTTCCCGAACGGCGCGGCTCGCTCACCGTTGACGATGAAGGCACGCCCTCGGCGCGCAACGTGCTGATCGAGGACGGCAAGCTGGTCGGCTACATGCAGGACCGCCAGAATGCGCGGCTGATGGGCATGAAGGCGACCGGCAACGGAAGGCGCGAGGGTTACGCGCACCAGCCGATGCCGCGCATGACCAACACCTACATGACGTCGGGCGACATGCAGCCGGAAGAGATCATCGCCTCGGTCAAGAACGGTATCTATGCCGTCTCCTTCGGCGGCGGCCAGGTCGACATCACCTCCGGCAAATTCGTCTTCGGCTGCACCGAGGCCTACATGATCGAGGACGGCAAGGTGACGCAGCCGATCAAGGGCGCGATGCTGATCGGCAACGGGCCGGACGCCATGCATCGCGTGTCCATGGTCGGCAACGACATGAAGCTCGACAACGGCATCGGCATGTGCGGCAAGGCCGGACAGGGCGTGCCGGTCGGAGTCGGCCAGCCGCATCTGCGGATGAACCAGATGACGGTCGGCGGCACCAGGGTTTGATGGAAGCTGCCGCTTGAGGGATGCGCGGCAAGTCTACTGCCTACACGGGGGCTCATCCGGCTGCCCGCAAGACGGCTTCTTGCCGCCCTGCGGCTTGAAAGGCGCCTGCGGCAGGCGGCGCTCCTGCGTCTGGACTTGAGACCTTGGCTGCGCATTGAACTCTGGTTTCCGGGGCTTGGAGAACACCTGAGCATTCGGGCTTTCCGGCAGCTTGAATTGCCGCCGCGGATTTTCGCTGGGCCTGTTGACCTTGAATTTGCGCTGGATGTTGGCCTCACCGCCAGCCGATCCGCCGTCGATGGTCGGAAGCTTGCGGAACTTCTTGACCCTTTCGTTGCCTGTCGCCGAGCCCGCACCTTGCTCGTTCGGGCTCACGACAATCGGTTGGCCGGACGACAGGTCCTTGCGCCGCAGCTTCTTGGGTTGGCCATTGTTCTGGTCGGAGAACAGAGCTGGATTGTTCCTCTTGAATCTCTCATGCGCGCTCAGGCCATTCTCGACCGGGGCGCCATTGACGGTCGGAAGCTTACGGAACTTCCTGACCCTCTCGTTGCCGGTCGCCGAGCCCACGCCTTGCCCGTTCGGGCTCACGACATCCGCTTGACCGGACGACAGGTCTTTGCGCCTCAGCTTCTTGGGTTGGCCATTGTTCTGGTCGGAGAACACAGTTGGATTGTCCCTCTTGAACCTCTCCTGGACGCTGGGGCGGTTCTCGGCCGGGGCGCCATTGACGGTTGGCAGCTTACGGAACTTCTTGCCCTGTCCGTTCTGCTGGCTTGTGCCCTGCTCTCCGGTCACGGCGGCGCCGGCATTTCCGATAGCTTGCTGGTCCTTGCCTCCCATGCCTTGCTTGCGCAGAAATTTCCTGGACTTGTCGTTGGACAAGGTCTGGCTGTCGAGCAGCGGTGGCTTGCCGTTGACGAGTGGCAGGATCTTGCCGCCGGCTCCAGGCAAGGCATGCTCGGTTGAAAGCTTGGCGGCAGGCAGCGTCTTCGACGGCGGCGTCGCGCCATTCGGCTGCTGGCTTTGCGCGGCCCCCTGGCCGAGCTTCGCCGGCAGGCCGCCCTGGCTCTGTTTGGCTAGTGCCGCCCTTTTCTGCAGCAACGGTGGCAACGCGACCTTGGCCGCGAGCGCGGTCACGCCCAAGCCCGCGGCGGCACCGGTCATCTTCTGACCTGTGTTGAGACCGCCCAGCGCATTGCCACCGGCCTGTCCAGGCTGATTGATGGTCTCGTTGTTGATCACCGTGTTGTTGATGATCGTGGTGTTATGGATGTTGTTGAAGATGACGTTATCCGGCGGCCGCACGATGTTGTGTGGCGGGTTGCACCACACGGGCACCGGCACAAAGACCGGCACCGGCAGAACAAAGATATCCACTGCCGGCCGTGGCGGGGGCAACACGATGAAATCCGGCGGCGGCGGCGGCAGGAAGATCACGGCGATCAGCGGCGGCGGCTCGAAGTCGAAGTCGTCGAAAATGAGCACGAGCCGGTCGACGTAGATGATCTCTTCCGGCGGCGGCGGCGGCACGTCATAGACATAGACGGTGAAATCCTCCGGCGGGTCCAGAGCGGCATCGAAATGCTCCAGCCGGCGGCGCGCATCCCAGGCATGCGGGCCATGTGGATAAAGCTCGAGATAAGACCAGTAGGCTTCCGGAGTGTCGCGAAGCCATGTCTCGCGCCAGGTAATGGCCTCGCGTCGCGCCGCGATGATCGCGCGCACGCGCTTGGCCATCGGGTCGTGCGGATAGGCGGCGAGAAAGTCCTCATAGCCGCGCAGCGTGTCGCGGTCCAGAGCCGCCGCATAAGCGTCGCGCGCGTCGAAGTCACGGATCTCCCTCGTCCGCATGTCGCGGGTTTCGTCCTCTGAAACCCGGGGCGGGGGAGCATCCGAACCACGTTCGAAGAAGACGAAGGGCTCGGTGACTTTCGAAGCATTCCACGGCACTTCCGCGCCCTTGGTCACTTCGTTGACGCGCAGCCGCGTCTGGTCGAACACGTCATTCAATTCCAGGCCGCCTTCGCGCATCATCTCGGCCAGCGCCTGGGCATAGGCGCCGTAAGGCCCCTTGCCCTCGGGCGCAACGGTTCCCGGCGCGGCGTTGAAGGCGATGAGCATGTTCGGATCGGGATCGACCAGCACGAGACCGCCTGCGAGTGGCTGCTTCGACTGCGCGAAGGAATTTGGCCGCGCCGCATCGAGCACGATGACGTTGACCTTGGTCGGCAACGCGGCGAGCGGCTTGGTGAGATCGGAGACCCGCACCGCCGCGATCGGCACATCGGCGGCATTCGAGATCTGAGCGTCGACCGGCACGAAATAATTCTCGCCTTCGAACTGGACGCCATGTCCGGCGAGATAGACAAAGACCACCGCGTCCGGACCGGCGGCCGAGACCTTTGCGAGGAAATCACGGAATGAGCCGCGCAGCGACTCCTGGTCGACGTCGCGCGCCCCGACAACATCGAAACCAGCCGCCTGCAAGGTCTGTGCGATCAGGCCGGCATCATTGGCCGGCGTTGCAAGTTCTCCGGATTGATAGCTGGCATTGCCGATCACGAAGGCCAGACGCTTTTCGCCTTGGGCGAGAGCCCCGGTCGCGAAACAGACCGCAAGGATGGTGAGCGCGACAAGAAAGCCGAGGAATTTATGGAGCGTGCGCATTACAATCCGCCATCCGTACGAACAATAACGCTGCAGAGACGGAAATCTTCCGAAATCAGTGCGAGCAGAATCTCGCGCAGCTTTGCGGCGCAATTTCGTCCAGCGAGCAGCTTTGGGGTACTTCGCTATCTGACATTGCCAGCAGAAGCATTCACAACCAGCCGGGTACGGCTTTCGCGGTATGCCGCGTGAAATTACCGCCTTCGCCTCGGCTTCTCCAGCAGGGCGACAGCCTCGACATGCGGTGACCACAGGAACTGGTCGATCGGCGTCACGCTCTTCAGCGTGTAGCCGCCGTCGATGAGGATGCGCAGATCCCGCGCCAGCGTCACCGGGTTGCAGGAGACCGCGGCGACCAGCGGCACGTCGGAACGGGCGATCTGCTTCGACTGATCCTCGGCGCCGGCGCGCGGCGGATCGAAGATCAGGCCGTCGAAGCCATTCAGTTCCTTGAATGTCAGCGGCCGCCGGAACAGGTCGCGGCGCTCGCTGGTCACCCGCTTCAGGCCGCTGGCGAAGCGGAAGGCATGATCGAGCGCGGCCAGAGCCGGCGCGTCGCCTTCGACGGCGTGGACCTCCGACTTCGCGGCGAGGCGCAGCGCGAAGCTGCCGCAGCCGGCGAACAGGTCGGCGACCTTTTTGGCACGCGACAGGTGCTGGCCGACGAGGCCGGCCATCGCCTGCTCGGCGGCTTCGGTCGCCTGCAGAAAGGCGCCCGGCGGCACTGCGACGGCGACCGATCCGAACTGCACCACCGGCTTCTTCGGCTCGACGACGATCTCGCCATCGACGGAAAGCCTCGCCAGTCCCTCGGCGATGACGAAATTCGACGCGATGCGGCGCTGGTTCTCGCCAAGCTTGCCGGCATCATGGACCGCGACGTCGAGGCCGGAGGCGGTCACGGTGACGGTCATGTGGAAGGGTTTCGGCGTGGATGAGACGAGCCCGGCAAGCGACCGCAGGCGATCGAGGGCGGCGACGATCGCCGGCAGCGAGATCGGGCATTCCTCGATCGGGATGATCTCGGAGGAGAGCGCGCGCACGAAGCCGAGCAGCATGCCGGCATCGGTGCGCCGGGCGCTGAAGACGACGCGACGGCGGGTCTCGGGCGCGCAAGGCACCAGCGCTCCGACCTCGCTGGCAATGCCCTTGGCCTTCAGCGCCTGCGCGACCTTTTCGCGCTTCCATTCGCGATAGGCCTGCGTCTCGAAATGCTGCAGCGCGCAGCCGCCGCATTCGGTGAAATGCCGGCAGGCCGGATCGATGCGGAGCGGCGATGCCTCCAGCACCGACATCAGCGTCGCGCGGTGCTTTTCGCGCGCGGCGGTCACGGTCTCGCCCGGCAGCGTGAAGGGGACAAAGACCTCGCCACCGTCGGCCTCGGCAACGCCGTCGCCCTGGGAACCGAGCCTGGCGATGCTGAAGCGCGCGCTCATGTCCCGCCATCCTTGATCGCCGCGAGCAGGAACTCGCGGTTGCCGTCGCCGCCCTCGATCGGCGAAGGATGCAGCCCCAGCACGCGCCAGTCGGCAATACCGCCAAGCCAGTCGCCGAGCAGGCCGGCAACGCGCTCCGCATCGGCCGGGTCCTTCAGCAGACCGCCCTTGCCGATCGCCTCGCGGCCGGCCTCGAATTGCGGCTTGACCAGAAACAGCGCCCTGGCGCCCTCACCTGCCAGGGCCAGCGCCGGCGGCAGCGCCAGCTTCAGCGAGATGAAGCTGACATCGCAAACGATGAAATCGGGAGTGAGGCCGCCAAGATCGGCTGCGGAGAGATCGCGGGCGTTGAGGCCCTCGATGACAGTGACGCGCGGATCGCCGGCGATGTCGGGATGCATCTGGCCGTGGCCGACATCGATCGCCGTCACGTGCGCCGCGCCACGCTCGAGCAGCGCCTGGGTGAAGCCGCCGGTCGAGGCGCCGATGTCGAGCGCCTCGCAGCCAGCAGGGTCGAGGCCGAAACGGTCGAGGCCGGCGAGCAGCTTCAGCGCCGCGCGCGAGACATAGACCCTGGCCGGATCGTCGATGGCGACGCGGCAGTCCGCCGGAACGGCCTGGCCGGGCTTGCGGGCAACAGCGCCGTCGACCGTCACGGTGCCGCGCTCGACGGCATCGCGGGCGCGCGAGCGGCTGGCGAACAGGCCGCGCTGGACGAGCAGTTCGTCGAGCCGCTGGCGAGGGCTGGCTGGCAAAGCGGAATTCATCGGCCTTCCTTGGCGAAAGCCGGTCGCGAAGGCAAGGACATTGGCAAAAGGACTAGAAGATCGTCCGCGAGACCGGCCGTTCGACGGCAGGCGCCAGACCGTCATTGGCATTGCCAGAGGCCTGCCGGCGTGGCGGATCGACCGGCACCGCCGGCGGGGTCTCAGGCAGGACGACGAGTTGCGGAACCTGCTTGTAGGAAAAGCCGCCGCGGATGTCGCCGATCTTGCCGGCAACGATGTCCATCGCCGCTTTTTCTAGATTGCGGTCGTAGCGCGTCTCGGCCCTCGCCGACGCAGCGGCCAGCGCCAACAAGGCGATGCCGCACAGAAACCTGTTCATTGTCGTTGCCCCCTTACCCTCGGGAGGCTTCTAACAGGCCGCCGTTGAAAAACGGCCAAGAGACAGGGTAATCAAAGCGCCAAACGGCAGCGTAAACAGCTGGTTACGACCGCAAGTCGGCAAAGTGATTCAAAAGCTTGAGACTTTGATTCAGGCGCGCTGGGCCTGTGGAGCCTGCCCGAGAGCGACGAAGACGGTCCGCACGATACCAGCCGTGTCCAGCCCCGCGTCGGCATACATCTTCTCGGGCTTGGCGTGGTCGGTGAAGGCGTCCGGCAGCACCAGCGGCCGCACCTTGAGGCCGCTTTCGAGCAGTCCTTCGTGGGCGAGGAAGTGCAGCACCTGGCTGGCGAAACCGCCGACCGAGCCCTCCTCGACCGTCACCAGCACCTCATGCGAACGGGCGAGCCGGCGGATCAGATCCTGGTCCAGCGGCTTGGCGAAGCGGGCGTCGGCAACGGTGGTGGAAAGCCCGGCGGCGCCGAGCTCCTCGGCCGCCATCAGGCAATCCTGCAGGCGGGTGCCGAAGGAGAGCAGCGCCACCTTGGTACCTTCCTTGAGGATGCGGCCCTTGCCGATCTCGAGTACCGAGCCGCGCTCCGGCATGTCGACGCCAACGCCGTTGCCGCGCGGATAGCGGAAGGCGATCGGGCCTTCATCGTAGTGAGCGGCGGTGCGCACCATATGGCGCAGCTCCGCCTCGTCAGCGGCCGCCATGACGACGAAGCCGGGCAGCGATGCCAGGAAGGTGGTGTCGAAGGCGCCGCAATGGGTGGCGCCGTCGGCGCCGACGAAGCCGGCGCGGTCGATCGGAAAGCGCACTGGCAGCTTCTGGATCGCCACGTCGTGGACGACCTGGTCGTAGGCGCGCTGCAGGAAGGTCGAATAGATGGCGGCGAAAGGCTTGTAGCCTTCGGTGGCGAGACCGGCGGCGAAGGTCACCGCATGCTGCTCGGCGATGCCGACATCGAAGGTCCGGCTCGGAAAAACCTCGCCGAAGAGGTCGAGCCCGGTACCGCTCGGCATGGCGGCGGTGATGGCGACGATGCGGTCGTCCGCGCGCGCTTCCTGGATCAGGCTCTCGGCGAAGACCTTGGTGTAGCTCGGGGCGTTGGCGGGCGCCTTGGCCTGCGTGCCCGTGATGACGTCGAATTTGTTGACGCCGTGATACTTGTCGGCGGCGGCTTCCGCCGGGCCGTAGCCCTTGCCCTTCTGGGTCACGACATGGATCAGCACCGGGCCGTCGGCATTGTCGCGGACGTTCTTCAGCACCGGGATCAGGTGCTCGAGATTGTGCCCGTCGATCGGGCCGATGTGATAGAAGCCGAGTTCCTCGAACAGCGTGCCGCCGGTGACGTAGCCGCGCGCGTGCTCGACCGCCCGCGTGATGGCGCGGTCGGCGCGCTTGCCGAGGTAGGAGGTCAGCTTCTTACCGAAGTCGCGCAGGCCGAGATAGGCCTTTCCGGAGGCCAGCCTGGCCAGATAGGCGCTCATCGCGCCGGTCGGCGGGGCGATCGACATGTCGTTGTCGTTGAGGATGACGATCAGCCGGGCATCGAGGGCACCGGCATTGTTCATCGCCTCATAGGCCATGCCGGCCGACATGGCGCCGTCGCCGATGACGGAAATGACATTGTTGCGGCGGCCGGAGAGCTCGCGCCCGACAGCCATGCCGAGGCCGGCGGAAATCGAGGTCGAGGAGTGGGCGGCGCCGAAGGGGTCGTATTCGCTCTCGGCCCGCCGGGTGAAGCCGGAAAGGCCGCCCTCCTGCCGCAAGGTGCGGATGCGGTCGCGGCGGCCGGTCAGGATCTTGTGCGGATAGGCCTGATGGCCGACATCCCAGATCAGCCGGTCGTCCGGCGTGTTGAAGACATAGTGCAGCGCAACGGTGAGCTCGACCACGCCGAGCCCGGCGCCAAGGTGACCGCCGGTGTGGGAAACGGCGTCGATCAGTTCGGCGCGCAGCTCCGCGGCGAGCTGCGGCAGCTCGCTTTCATCAAGCGTCCTCAGATCCGCGGGGATGCGGACCTTGTCGAGGAGCGGCGTTTCGGGCTTTGCGTTCACTGCTAGGGCCTAATCAAACCTGACGTTCATGCGCGGCGATAAAGGGCGAAATAGGACGCCGCCCGGCGAATGTAAATGCGTGTCAGTGACGCGGGTGGCTCTGGCGTTAATTGTCCGGTAACGGAATGAACTCTTCCTCGTCTCCAGGAACGATATCGAAGCGGCCCGTCTTCCATTCTTCCTTGGCCTGCTCGATGCGCTCTTTCGACGAAGAAACGAAATTCCACCAGATGTAGCGCTTTGAACCGAGCGAGGCGCCGCCAAATAGCATGAAATGGGCGCCGCGCTCGGACGAAATGACGATCTCCTCGCCCGGTTTGAACACCAGAAGCCGCTCGGCCGGGAAACGGTCTCCGGCGATCGAGACCTCGCCTTCCAGCGTGTAGATGGCGCGTTCCTCGGCATCGGCCGGGATCTTGACGCTGGCGCCTGCCGCCAGCCTCAGATCGGCATAAAGGGTGTCCGAGGCGGTCGAAACGGGTGAGCGCAGTCCAGAAAAATCGCCGATGACGACGCGGCCGCTGACGCCTTCGGCATCGATCTCGGGCAAGCGGATCACCGCGGTGTTCTGGAAAACCGGGGCGACCTCCTCCTTGCCGTCGGGCAGCGCCAGCCAGGTCTGCAGGCCGGAGATCGACATCGGCGCGCCGCGCAATTCCTCAGGCGTGCGCTCGGAATGGACGATGCCGCGACCGGCGGTCATCAGGTTCACGTCGCCCGGCGCGATGACCATTTCGGTGCCGAGAGAATCGCGATGCCTGATCTTGCCGTCGAACAAGTAGGTGACGGTCGAAAGCCCGATATGCGGATGCGGGCGGACGTCTATGGCGTGGCCGGCGCGCAGGATGGCCGGACCCATGCGGTCGAAGAAGATGAACGGCCCGACCAGACGGCGCTTTGCCGTGGGCAAGGCGCGGCGCACCTCGAAGCCGCCAATGTCCTTGGCGTTGGGAATGACCATCAACTCGATCTGGTCGCAGGCGAACGCATCGCCGGGCTCAGGATCGTTTCCCGGAAAGAAGCTCATCCGATCCCCTCAGGCGAAGCGGAGGGCGGATCTGGCCCTTGCCTTGGCCGCCTCTTCCTCGCGATTGCGCGGATTCTGTGTCGTTTCAAGCGAATCTAGCAATTCGCGCGCCGCGGCCGCAATCGCCTCGACCCCTTGGTTGAAGGCATGCTCGTTGCGCTTGGAGGGCTTGGTCGAGCCGCTCAGCTTGCGCACGAACTGCAATGCCGCGTCATGGACCTCGTCATTGGTCGCCGGCGGTTCGAAGTTGAACAAGGTCTTGATGTTTCGGCACATCGCTTGGACTCCTGCCTGCTTTCCTCTGCCCCGCCCCGTTTCCGAACTACTCGGCGTCAAGCGGCTCCGTGCCAACCGGCTTGCCGTCACGCGACAGCCTGATCTTCTCGACCTTGTCCTCGGCCGCCTTGAGCAGCCGGTCGCAATGCGCCTTCAGCGCCTCGCCGCGCTCGTAGATGCGGATCGACTGGTCGAGCGGCACGTCACCACGTTCCAGATCATCGACGATCTTTTCCAGCGCGTCGAGCGCCTGCTCGAAGCTCATCGCTTTGACGTCCTCGTTGCCTTCGCCTGCCATACTCTATCCCTTCATCAGCCGCCCGACATGGGCGGCGACCGAAAATGCCAATCCCTGCAGATCGTAGCCGCCCTCGAGCAGACTGACGAGCCGGTTGCCGCTGTGGCGCCCGGCGCGCTCCATCAGTTGGCCGGTCGCCCAGTCGAAATCCTCCTCGGTCAGGTTGATCTCGGCCAGCGGATCGCGATGGTGCGCGTCAAATCCGGCAGAGATGATGATGAGGTCGGGCGCGAAATTGTCGATCGACGGCAGCACGCGCGACAGGAAGGCGTCGCGGAACAGGTCGCTGCCGGTTCGCGGCGCCAGCGGCGCATTGACGATGTTGCCGGCGCCCGTTTCGCTCCTGGCGCCGGTGCCGGGATAAAGCGGCATCTGGTGCGTCGAGCAATAGAGCACCGACGGATCGTCCCAGAAGATGTCCTGCGTGCCGTTGCCGTGATGGACGTCCCAGTCGACGATGGCGACGCGCTCGGCCTGGTGCTGCTTCTGCGCATGGCGGGCGGCGATCGCCGCGGTGTTGAACAGGCAAAAGCCCATGGCCGTGTTCTTCTCGGCGTGATGCCCGGGTGGCCGGGCGGCGACGAAAACATTGGCGGCGCGGCCTTCGAAGACATCGTCGACGGCGGCGTTGGCGGCGCCGATCGCCGTCACCGCCGCCTGCCAGCTCTTCGGGCTGGCGCTGGTGTCGGCATCGACCGAGACAATGCCCGTCTCCGGGATTGCGGCGCGCACGCGTGCGACGTGATCCTCGGGATGCGCATAGAGGATGGTGGCCTCGTCGCCTTCTGGCGCCTTGACGCGGTCGAGCGCCGAAAATGCCTCGTCATCCAGCACGCGCTCGATGGCGCGCAGACGGTCGGGCCGCTCGGGGTGGCCGGGTGGGGTTAGGTGTTCGAGGAAGACCGGGTGGGTGTAAAGCCTGGTGACCATGCCCCGATATAGGCGCGCAAGACCGGTTTGGCCATGTTTTCGCGCCGCCAAAAGGTAACGTTCAACAGGGATTAGGTCAGGCTTCCGGCTATTGGGGTGCCGGCTGCGTCCAGCGCGAGCCGCCGAAGGACGCCAGCGCCTTGTCCTTGAGCTCGCGGAATTTCGAGGAGGCTTCCGCCAGCCTGTGGTCCCAGTCGGGGTTGGGCACCTGGCCCTCTATGGTGGCGAAATAGACCTGCATCAGTGAAGCGATGGCGAAGGGCTCGATGAAGGCTGCCTTAAAGGCCCAGGCAAAGACGATTGCCAGCACGAAAGCCCAGCCGGCAAGCTGCCCCGGCATGAACCAGAGAATGGCGCCGGCGGGCGCCAGCATGAGCAGGAAGATCACGAAGGACACGCCCCACATGATCACCGCCAGCCACACCGCGTTCTTGACCATGGTTTTGCCGTTCTGCGCATAGAGCACGACGCCTTGCCTGGCGGTCTCGAAGGGCGAAGCGGAGTTGATGCGGATGTTGTAGCCGAGGATGATCTCGTCGACATAGGTCAGCGACATGCGGATCACCGTGTTGATGAAGCTGACAACACCGTTCAGCCCGGGGATGGGCAGAAAGGCGGCGATGCCGCCGACAAGGCCGGTGATGGCGCGGATGGCGCCCTTGACCAGTTGGTCGATGACGAACAGCACATTGGCCTCGGCGAAGCGCTCGGTCACCACGGCCCTGGCATAGGAAATCTGGTTCTGGCCGTCGGGAACGTCCTGGCCGTCGATCAGATGGACCATGACGGCGATATGGCCGGCCTTGAGGACGTAGAGGATGTATTCGCGGATCCAGTAGACCGCAACGGACACGACGCCGAAGCCGACGACCCCGCCCCACAGCGCAAAGGAGAGCGGCCCGTCGGGGTCGGTGGAGATGTGGCCGACGCCGTAGCCGACGCTGGCGCCGGTGCCGGTCGCCATGATGTAGGCCAGCGTGATGCCGAAATAGACGATCATGCGAAAGACGATGAAAGGCCAGGTCCTGATCATGATGGACACCGACCTGCCGATGCTGAAGTCCCACATGGCCCGACTCTCCCGCCTCAGAGTTGGCCGGAGAGGATGCGCTCCCTCTGGCCATTGTCAATCGGAGCTCATGTCGTGCCGGTCTCAAACCGGTGCACAAATCCGTCGCTACAGTTACCCGAGCGGTCAATCTTTCTTGCGTAAGCCGTCGAGCAGTTGCTTGAACGCCGTCACCGCCTTTTTCGACGTCGCTTCGGGATCCTGCGAATTGGCGATCCGCTGCGCGGCCTGGCTGCTGGCGCCATTGATCAGCCGCGCAGCGGTCTCTGGATCGAGGTCCGGCACGACCACCCCCTCCTCCTGCAGGCTGGTCAGGTGATCGGTCATTGACGCCGTGCAGGCGCTGGCGTTCGGCCATTGGGCCGGATCGCCAAGCACTGCCGGGCCGTCGCGGAACATGATGCGCTGGATCTCCGGCTCCAGCGCCAGTTCGATATAGGTGGTGCATTCGTCGACGAAACGCTGCCAGCGGGTCGGCGCCCGCGCCGCCACCTCGTTCACCCGGGCAGCCATCTCGCCGTCAATCTCGGCGATGACCGCCTGCAGCAATCCCTTCTTGTCGCCGAAGTGATGATAGAGCGCGCCGCGCGTCAGCCCAGCCGAAGCGGTGAAATCATCCATCGAGGCGTCGGCATAGCCGATGGTGCCGAAAGCGTGGCGGGCCGCCGCGATCAGCTTGGCGCGCGTCTCGGCGATCATCTCCTTGCGAGGTCGGTGCATGGCGTCTGGCCCTATTCACATACGCTTCGTATGCCAATTGACATACGCGGCGTATGACATATCTGAATTCATACGCAGCGTATGTAGTTGTCGATCCTTCCCTTGTCGAGGAGCCAGACCATGCAGAACCCCTATTCGGAAATCTTTCGAGCTCCCGGCAGCAAGGGCTTCGCCGCGGCCGGTTTCGTGGCCCGGCTGCCGATCGCCATGGCGCCGATCGGGATCGTCGCCATGCTTTCGCAGACCCACGGCGAATACTGGCTGGCCGGCGCCGTTTCGGCGAGCTTCGCGCTGGTCAACGCATTCGTCGCGCCGCAGATATCCCGGCTGGTCGACCGCCTCGGCCAGACGCGCATCGTCGTGCCGACGACGGTGATCTCCGTGCTCGCCTTCGCAGCTCTGATCACGGCAGCCAACCAGGGATGGCCGATATGGACGCTATTTGCTTCGGCGCTGCTAGCCGCGGCCATGCCCAGCATCCCGGCGATGGTACGCGCCCGCTGGACCGAGATCTTCCGGGATCGCCCGGAGTTGAACACGGCTTTCGCCTTCGAGTCTGCGGCGGACGAGCTGGTCTATATCGCCGGGGCATCGTTGTCGGTGGGATTGAGCACCGCGCTCTTCCCGGAAGCGGGCATGCTTGTAAGCACCCTGTTCCTCGCCTTCGGCTCGGCGGCCTTCATCCTGCAGCGCGCGACCGAACCCGGCGTGCGGCCGGCGCAGCATGGCGCGCGCGGATCGGCAATCCGGCTGCGGCCGGTCCAGATCATCACCTTTGCCCTGATCTTCGTCGGCGCGACCTTTGCCACGACGGAAGTGAGCACGGTGGCGATCACCAAGGAGCTCGGCCAGCCAGGCGCCGCCAGCCTCGTCATCGGTGTCTATGCGCTGGGATCGTTCGTGCTCGGCCTCGTCGTCGGCGCGCTCAATCTGAAGGCGCCGCTGCAACGCCAGTTGGCCATCGCGATCGCCCTCGTGGCGCTCGGCACGTTGCTGCCGCTTACCGCCGGCTCAGTGCCGCTCCTGGCGCTGACCGTGTTCATCAGCGGCGTGGCGATCTCGCCGACCTTCATCACCGCCTTCGGCCTGATCGAGCGCCACGTGCCGGAAGCGATGCTTACCGAGGGCATCACCTGGGTGATGACCGGCATCGGCATCGGCATGGCGTTGGGCTCGTTTGCCGCCGGCGCGGTGGTGGATGAATTCGGCGCCCGCAACGGGTTCTGGGTCTCGGTGGCTGCCGGGGTTATCGCGTTGCTTACGGCGTTGATCGGCCAGCGCAGCCTGGCCACCCACACATGCGAGTTGGACGGATGCGACGCGGCCGCCGTTCCCGCTGAGTGATCTACCAAGCCCCCGGTTCGAGAGGACCGGGCGCAGCTTCTTTAAAGGAGCGTCGCTTTCTACGACTGCTCAAGCCTCTCGCGTATCGCGTTCCCATCGAGAACGACGACAGGACTTCCCAGTGTCTCGACCATATCCGGGTCTAGGTGAGGTATGGTTTCGGCACGCCCAACCATCGGCGGGCATTCTCCGGCGCAATAGACGACCGAGCAGGTGACACGCAGGATTTTCCACAGCGCTTCGTAGAAGCGCGGATCGTCCGTTGGCCGCGCGACGGTGAAGCCGGAACATCGCGAGGCATCGCCGGGGTCGAAATTGAGATAGAGGTCGGCCGACGAAGCATCGTCATAGGTGACGACCCAGCATGAGAATTCAGCTTCACGCCTGGTGATGAACGGCGCGAAGGCATCCTCGACGACCGACGTCGGAAAATAGCTTTCCTCGCCATCTTCAAAGCAACTGAGATAGGCCTCGAAGCTCATCCCAACGCCCCCAAATGGCTAGAAAATTTCCGTCTTGGCGATGTGAATGCCAAAGCCTTCGAGGCCGACATAGTGGCGCTCGCGCGAGGCGATCAGGTTGATCGAGGAAATGCCCAGATCCTTGAGGATCTGCGCGCCGAGGCCGATCTCGCGCCATTCGTTCTCGCGGCGACGTGCCTCTTCGTGGTCCTCGCGGTCACCGCTCGCCGGCCGCTTGCGTTCCTGGTGGGCGACGCCGACCGAGCCCTCGCGCAGGTAGACGATGACGCCGCGCCTGCGTTCGCCCATCGCTTTCATGATGCCGTCGAGCCGATGGCTGGTGCCGAACACGTCGGTCACGACGTCCTCGGAGTGCAGGCGCACCGGCACCTCTTCGCCATCGCGGATATCGCCGAAGACGACCGCGACGTGGTGCATGGAATCCCAGGGCAGCGTGTAGGTGAAGACCTGCGCCTTGCCGCCGAGGGTGTCGATGTCGGAGCAGGCGACTCGCTCGACCAGCGTTTCCTTGCGTTGCCGGTAGGCGATGAGATCGGCAACCGAAACCTGCTTCAGGCCATGCTCTTCCGCGAAAGCCTGCACCTGCGGGCCCCGCTTGACCGTGCCGTCGTCGTTGACCAGCTCGGAAATGACGCCGATCGGCGGAAGGCCAGCGAGCTTGCAAAGGTCGACGGCGGCCTCGGTATGGCCCGAACGCATCAGCACGCCGCCTTCGCGTGCGATCAGCGGAAAGATATGTCCGGGGCGGACGAAATCAGAAGCGCCGACATTACCGTTGGCGAGGTTGCGCACGGTCAGTGTGCGGTCGTCGGCGGAAATGCCGGTCGTGGTGCCGTGCTTGAAGTCGACGCTGACGGTGAAGGCCGTGGTGTGGGCGGAGTCGTTGTCGGCCACCATCGGCGCCAGATTGAGGCGCTTTGCCTCCTCACGCGGCATCGGCGTGCAGACGATGCCGGAGGTGTTGCGGACGATGAAGGCCATCTTTTCCGGGGTGCAGTGGACGGCGGCAACGATCAGGTCGCCCTCGTTCTCGCGCCCGTCATCGTCCATGACGACGACGATCTCGCCGCGCTCGAAGGCGCGGATGGCTTCGACGATCTTCTTCTGGTCGTAAGGCATTGGCGGCTCGCTTCGCTCGCAGGGAATAGGGCAGTAAGGCAGTAGGGAAAAGGAAAAAATGTAGGGCGGCAGGCTGGCCTTTTGCCTATTCCCTACTGCCTATTCCCTTCCCTGTCTGTCCTCTGTGCCGCAGATAGTGATCGGCAATCGCGCAGGCAACCATCGCCTCGCCGATCGGCACGGCGCGGATGCCGACGCACGGATCGTGGCGGCCCTTGGTCATGACGTCGACGTCGTTGCCGTCCTTGTCGATCGACTTGCGCGGAGTCAGGATCGAGGAGGTCGGCTTGACCGCGAAACGGGCGACGATCGGCTGGCCGGTCGAGATGCCGCCCAGGATGCCGCCGGCATTGTTCGACAGGAACACCGGCTTACCGTCATTGCCCATGCGCATCTCGTCGGCATTCTGCTCGCCCGTGATGCGGGCGGCCTCGAACCCGTTGCCGATCTCGACGCCCTTGACGGCGTTGATCGACATCAGCCCGGACGCGATGTCCTGATCGAGCTTGGCATAGATCGGCGCGCCGAGACCGGCTGGAACCCCCTCGGCGACGATCTCGATGATCGCGCCGACGGAGGAACCCGCCTTGCGGATGCCGTCGAGATATTGGGTGAAGACGGGAACCGACGCCGGGTCCGGCGTGAAGAACGGATTTTCCGCATCGCCGATGAAATTCCAGTTCCAGTTGGCGCGGTCGATGGATTTTTCGCCCATCGACACAAGGGCGCCGCGCACCACCATGCCCGGCACCACCTTGCGGGCGAGCGCGCCGGCCGCCACGCGCGCCGCCGTCTCGCGGGCCGAGGAGCGGCCGCCGCCACGGTAGTCGCGCAGGCCGTATTTGACCTCGTAGGTGTAGTCGGCATGGCCCGGCCGGTATTGGCGGGAAATCTCGCCATAGTCCTTCGAGCGCTGGTCGACATTCTCGATCAGCATTGAGACCGGCGTGCCTGTGGTGATCATCGTCTCGCCATCCTCGTCGAGGATGAAGCCGGAGAGGATCTTGACCTCGTCGGGCTCGCGGCGCTGCGTCACGAAACGCGATTGGCCGGGCCGGCGCTTGTCGAGTTCGGCCTGGATTTCGGCACGGGTGAAGCGGATGCCCGGCGGGCAGCCATCGACAACACAGCCGAGTGCCGGCCCGTGGCTTTCGCCCCAGGTGGTGACGCGGAAGAGATGACCGAAGGTGTTGTGAGACATGGAAAAGCGCCCTGCCCGGCGGCGGAGCCGGAAGTCTAAAGTGGTGCAGCGTCCTTTGCGCGCCCAAAAGGACGCGCGGCGCTGCACGCTGCCTTCTATTGGCGTTTTCCACAGTGGTCAAACCGGTGGATCCAGCATCATGGATGATTTCACGGCTACAGCGGCATCGTTCGCTGTCGAACCACCGCGCAATAACTCTCGCTGAGCCATCGTCACGGCATCGACTGAACAACAAACGTTGTGCCGGCCAATTAATACCAGCTGTTGTCGCCCGACCATTCCATGAAGCTACCGAGGCCGGGAAGCGGTCCCTCCAGTATATTATGGATCACGCAAGTAAGGTAGCTGCCTGGTTGGGCGCGGAGGAGTTGGGATTTCCTTTTGGGATTGGCAAGGCCGCCAGTATCGGCTAGCTAGCGAGCCGGACAAATCTTCGGAGCGAACTTGGCTGTCAGTCGGGAATATGGCGTCGGCAATCGAGGCGCGCATCGCGCCGACCTGCCGCTGACGGAACAGGCCAGGCATCCGGGCAGCGCGCATGACGAAATTGAAATCGTGGCGCTCATACCCTGCTACAACGAAGCCGCGACCATCGCGACCGTGGTGGCCGAGTTTCGCCAGTCTCTGCCGAAAGCCCGCATTTATGTCTATGACAACAACTCGATCGACGACACCGCGACGGTAGCCGCATCCGCTGGCGCGACTGTCCGCCGTGAGCATCGGCAGGGCAAGGGCAATGTGGTGCGGCGGATGTTTTCCGATATCGACGCGGACGTGTACCTGATCGTCGACGGCGATGCGACATACGATGCTTCCGCGGCGCCTGCCATGGTCCTCGAGCTCTTGTCCGGACCATACGACAAGGTGAATGGAGCACGCGCTCATGCCAGCCAGCTGGCATTCAGGCCGGGCCACCTCATCGGAAACCGCCTGCTTACATCGCTTGTTTCGCTTTTCTTCGGCGACCAAAGCCGGGACATGCTGTCCGGCTACAAGGCGCTGTCACGTCGGTTTGTAAAAACATTTCCGGCGGTAAGCGCGGGCTTTGAGATCGAGACCGAACTCCTGATCCATGCGCTGGAACTTGGCGTACCGATGAGCGAGATCGAAACGCATTACAAGGAGCGGCCCGCGGGCTCGTTGAGCAAACTGGCGACCTACAAAGACGGCTTTCGCATCCTGTGGGTGATTTTCCACTTGATCCGCGACCTGCTGCCGCTTCCGTTTTTCCTGTCGATCGCCGCGGCTCTGGCGCTGATAGCGATTGGATTCGGCACGCCCGTCTTCCTCAACTATCTCTCCACCGGATTGGTGCCCCGCTTTCCGACCTTGATAGCGGTGTCGGCAGCAATGATCCTCGCATTCCTTTCCGTATTCGCCGGCCTCATTCTCGATAGCGTGGCGCGCGGCCGCAAGGAGGCGAAGCTGCTTGCCTATCTATCCTACCGATCGGTGCAGCGGTGAGCGTGACGAGCGCGAAAATGGCGCGCTTTCTCTTTGCCGGGGGCATTGGGTTCGTCACTGACGCGGTCGTGTTCTTCGGCTTCGTGTACGGTTTTGGCGGCTCGATCATCACGGCGCGCGTGTTGGCAAGCCTGGTCGCGATGACCGTGACCTGGATCCTGAACCGGAGCATGACTTTCGTTGACGGCCGCATGCAAAACAGAACCGCCGAGTACGGCAAATATCTGATTGCATCCTTCATCGGGATGGGCGCGAACCTCGTCGTGTTGAACGAGGCCAGCAAAATTGACGCCAATTTCTACCATGTGCCCGCGTATCTGCTCGGCGCGATTGCAGGCCTCGTCGTCAACTACGCTCTGTACGACCGAATGGTTTTCAACGGCCATCGAAGCCTGGGGTGATGGAAATGGCCGCTGATCAGCATCAAGCGCCCGGCGACGAGAACATCGACTCCGTCTTTTATCGCGACGGGGCGTCGAATTCGTTTGCAATGCGCCTGCTCAAGACCGCCAGACGGAACATGTTCAATCTGTTCATTGAACAGATGCGTCCCTCCCCGCAAACTACCGTTCTCGATATCGGCGTTTCCGACGACGAGAATGAAGGCGCCAATTTCCTCGAAAAATCCTACCCTTGGCCGGGAAAAGTGACTTGCGCAGGGATCGGAACCGGCGAGCAGGTCAAGGCACGTTACCCCTCCGCCACCTTTCGGCAAATCGTTCCCAATGAACCGCTGCCTTTTGCGGACAAGTCGTTCGACATAGCGACGTCCAACGCGGTCCTCGAGCATGTCGGGGGCGTGCGGGAGCGCAAGCGATTCATCCTGGAGCATTTGCGGGTTGGCCGCTCCGTCTTCATCACCGTCCCCAACCGCTGGTTCCCGGTCGAACATCACACCGGGCTGCCGCTTCTTCATTATTCGCCATCCGCGTTCCGCGCGCTGCTTGGCAAATCATCGATGGAATATTGGACGAAGCCGGAGAACCTGGACTTTCTCAGCCGCGATCTGATCAGGCGAGAATGGCCGGGAGCCAAGGCGCCGCGCGTCTGGATGACGGGGATCAGGCTCGGCCCCTTCAGTTCGAACATCGCCATCGTTGCCGGCGATCATACTCAGACCTAGCCGGTGCATTCCATGCGTGGATCTTCAGTCCTGAGACTGGTCAATGCATGGGCTCTGCCATTGGCGCTGCTTGTCCTGTTTTGCCTCTATCAGTACAGATATTCGACCTACCCTTCGGTTCCCGGCAACAGCGCGCAATATCCACTGGGCTGGTGGGGATGGATAGACCAGGGTCTCTACTGGAAGTCCGCGAAGGCCTTCTCCGTCCTCGATCTCAGGCCTGCATCGCATTTCTATCCGCCGCTTTATCCTCTCATCGGTGCGCTCTTTCTACCGATTTCGGAAATGCACCCCTTCTATCTGGTCAACCTCGCGTTGATGGGCGGTTTCTTTCTGCTGGTGTTCCGCCTGTTTCGACCACATCTAGGGCCGGCCCCTGCCGCTCTTCTCACTCTGGCGGGTATGGTCGGATACCCGATCATCGGACTTCAGTGGGTTGTTGCGTGGACCAGCACCCTTAGCGCTTTCCTCCTGGCCGCGACCCTTGTGCTTCTCGACCGCTTCGATCGGCTGAGGGAATCCTCGCTCCCCGCATCGACATTCGCGGCCAACGCGTTCCTGTTCGGCATTGTTGTCGGCGCCCAGATCCCCGTTCGTCCCGCGGACTTCGCCACGACTGCTCCGGCTGCGATCGCCTATGCGTCGCTTGTCGTGGCGATGGCGGTGGGCAATGAACCCGACCCGCGCAGAAAGGGGATCGTTTCCATAGGCGCCGGGGCGGCTGGGTTTGCCTTGCCGGTGCTGTTCTTCACAACATTCAATTACCTGAGCGCTGGAACGCTGGCCGGCACATATTTCCACGCAGTCGCTGGAGGAATTGGCTTCGACATTTTCCAGGTTCCGGAGCGGCTCTTTTCGCTCCTTGTTGCCTCACAGGTCTATTTCCTGGAGTTCAACGCCGATTGGATCAGCGTGATCCCCATCCTCTTCACCGTCGTCGTTCTGGCGATTGTTTTCACCGTTTTCCCGGCGCCTCTTTTCATGCGCGTGGCCGGCTTGATGATGGCCGTGCATCTGGTTGTCTATGCGAGCTATCGGGACAGCGTTCCAACCGGCATGTTTCGTTATTTCAACGTCCACTACTACAAGTGGATGTTTCCCATCGCGTTGGGGATCGTCGCCTATAAACTGAAGCCATCCACCTTTTGGCGAAGAGGAGCAGTCGCAGTTGCAACGGGCGCGCTCATCATCTTGCTCATCGCATCCGTGACCGTGCAACGTCGGGATGTACCGATACTAGCCTCGACATCCGAAGACAGAACCGTGACGCTGGACGTTCAGCAACCCAACACCATCCAGATAATCGATCTTGTGGGCGTCAAGGCACCGCCGGAGAGCAATGCCATATCGGTCGATACGTCTGTAACGATCGATGGCAAGCAGCTTTTCCCCATCCGCGACTACAGATTTGTCGCCAACCAAAGAGTTGTCCGTCTCATACTGGCCAGCCCGCAGAGTGCCGGCTCGGTGGAAATCCACCTGTCGAAATATGTCGAGCCTCCCAAACCCGGCTGGACGGCTCGCGCCTCATCAATGAATTTCAGGCTCGGACTGCCGTTCGCGCAGCAACGGCTCGACACGTCCGTTCCCGGCCCCCCGGTCTCCTAGCCGCCTGCCACGCCGCCCGGCCGTGGAGCCGGCTGAAGGCTGCCACCCAGTTGCGTTTTTCCACAACGAACGAACGGTGATCCGGTGCATCAAACTGTGATCCCGCGGATTTAGTTTTGACACATTCGGTTGGTTTCTGCTCTCTTCCATCCGCCGTTGAGGATCCGCCGCGATAGTGCCGGCGCAATGACCAAAGAGGACGACGATGCGTACCCTGATTGGCGCTGTTGCCGCCATGCTGCTGATTTCCACCGCCGCCGCGTTCGCCGGTCAAACCGAAGGCCTGATCAAGAAGGTCGACAAGGACACGCTGACGCTGACCCTGGACGACGGCAAGTCCTACAAGCTCAACGCCGAGACCGATCTCGACGCGCTGCAGCCGGGCATGGACATCGTGATTGCGTTTGACGTCACCAACGGCGAGAACGTGGTCACGGATATGCAGCTACCGGACAGCGACGCCAATTAATTCGGGTGGTTCCGGCGTGACGTGAATCGTCGCGCCTTGCGCAGTCAGCTTACAGCCACTCAAGGCTCCGGCCTTCCAGCCGGAGCAGCCGGTCCTGCGGGATCTCCAGGCCAGCGGCCTCCTGTTTGGACAGACCCACGACAAAGCGGAACAGGCAGCGCATCACACCGCCATGGGTGACGCAGACCGTCTGCCTGTCAAGCGCGTCGAACCACGGCTTTGTCCGTTCGAGCAGCATCTCGTAGCTTTCCGCGCCGTCGCCGGGCGGCTGGAAATCCCATTTGGCGGCGCGCCGTCCATGCGTCGATCCAGGATGCCGGGCCTCGAGCTCCCGAAACGTAAAACCCTGCCAGTCGCCGAAACTCAATTCCACCAGACGAGGTTCTGTCCGGTACGCGAGCGGGTCGAGCCCCATTGCTGCCCGCATCAGTTCCATGGTTTCGCACGTGCGCCGCATCGGGCTGGCGACAAAGTCGAAATCCTTGCCCTTGCCGATCAGCGCGGCCAGGCGCCGGCCGTTGCCAGTCGCCTGCTGGCGTCCAAGTTCGTTGATGTCGGTATCGGCCTGACCCTGAAGGCGACGCTCGGTGTTCCATTGCGTCTGGCCGTGGCGCGCGATGTAGACGAGCGGATACATCTGGTCTTCCGGAGGTCGGGCCAGGGCCTGGGCGGAGGGCCGGCGGAGAGAACTATTCCTTGACGGTCGAGATGTCGGGCGCGTCGACCGCCTTCATGCCGACGACATGGTAGCCGGAATCGACATGATGGACCTCGCCGGTGACGCCGCGCGACAGATCGGAAAGGAAATAGACGCCGGAATCGCCGACCTCTTCCTGGGTGACCGTCTGCTTCAGCGGCGCGTTGTATTCGTTCCACTTCAGGATGTAGCGGAAGTCGCCGATGCCGGAGGCAGCAAGCGTCTTGATCGGCCCGGCCGAGATGGCGTTGACGCGGATTTTCTTGGCGCCGAGGTCGACGGCAAGATAACGCACGCTGGCTTCGAGCGCCGCCTTGGCGACACCCATGACGTTGTAGTGCGGCATCACCTTTTCGGCGCCGTAGTAAGTCAGCGTCAGCAGCGAGCCGCCATCGGTCATCAACGGCTCGGCGCGCTTGGCGATGGTGGTGAAGGAAAACACCGAAATGTCCATGGTGCGCAGGAAATTGTCGCGCGTCGTCTCGACATAGCGGCCGGTCAGCTCGTCCTTGTCGGAAAAGGCGATGGCGTGGACGAGGAAGTCGAGCTTGCCCCAGTACCTGGCGATATCGTCGAAAACGGCATCGAGACTTGCTGGATCGGTGACGTCGCAATGGCCGGCGACATGTGCGTTGAGTTCCGCCGCCAGCGGCTCGACGCGCTTTTTGAACGCTTCGCCCTGATAGGTCAGCGCAATCTCGGCGCCGTGATCGACGCAGGCCTTGGCGATGCCGAAGGCGATCGACCGATTGTTCGCGACGCCGAGGATCAGCCCGCGCTTGCCGGCCATGAGGCCCTGTCCACCCGCCATGTGAGCGTTCTCCGCAAGAATGTCTGCTTTGTGGAGAGCCCTATCGCACAGGCACAGGGCCCCTTCAAGCGCCCATAGTGGACTGTACGGGGGAGAAAACTCCCGGGTCAGCCCTTTTGGCGACGCATCAGCGCTTCCAGCTCGCTGTCACCGCCATCGGGCAGCATCAGCCTGACATGGACATAGAGATCGCCATGGCCGCCGGCTTTCTCCGGCAATCCCCTGCCCTTCAGCCGCAACACCTTGTCGGAGCTCGACCATGCCGGGACATTAACCGCGAGGCGGCCGGTCGGCGTCTCGACCGCAACCTTGGCGCCCAGCACGGCATCGGCCAGCGCCACGGGCAGGTCGGCATGCAGGTCACGGCCCTCGACCCGGTAGCGTGGGTGGCGTCGGAAATGGATCTTGACCAGCGCGTCGCCCGGCTGACCCGGCCCCTGCTCGCCCTGGCCCTTCAGGCGGATGGTCTGGCCGTCCTCGACATAGGCCGGCAGCTTGACGGCGACCTTGCGGCCGTCGGGGAACATCGCTGTCACCTTCTCGGCGGTGGCCGCCTCCTCGATGGTGACGTCGAGCGTGACGTTGAGGTCGGCGGCCTGGGCCGGCTGACGACGGTCGCCTGTTCGGGCGCCGCTTGGGCCGCCGCCACGGGCGCCGCCCGAGAAGGCGTCGCCGAAGATCTGGCTGAAGATGTCGCTGTTGCCATCGAACGGATCGCCGCCCGGCCTGCCCGAGCGGAATTCGAAATGCGCGCCGCCCGGGCCCTGCTGGCGGCGGAACCCGGCGAACGGATCGCCGCCGCCGGCACCCTCGAAGCCCTGGAATTTCGGCTTGCCGTCGGCGTCGATCTCGCCGCGATCGTAGGCGGCGCGCGTCTTCTCGTCGCCGACGATCTCGTAGGCCTGGTTGGCGGCGGCAAAACGGTCCTTCGCCTTGGGATCATTCGGATTCTGGTCCGGATGATGCTTCTTGGCGAGCTTGCGGTACGCCGATTTTATGTCCTTGGCCGATGCGTTCCTGGCAACGCCCAGCACCTCATAGGGGTCGCGCATGCTTCCTGCCTGCAAGAGAGAATGAGTCCACGGTTGCTCCCTATATGCGCTCGCATAGGAAGAAATTCCAGTGGCGCAAGGTAAGATCGGCAGGCGAAAATCAGAGCGCCTTGAAGTCCTGCATCTGCCATCCGCCGGCGCCGGCCATGCAGAGCTCGCCCTTGAACAGCGAGACGCCGTCGAAGCTTTCGCGCGAGGCGGTGAAGCTGCGGCAGGTCTGACCCTTGTCCTTCAACTCGACCAGCTCGGTGATGGAGCCGCGCGAACCGGTGCCGGCATTCGCCCAAGGCACCACCTGGCCGGCGAGTTCCTCGATATCGGCCGAAGAGACGGCATTGCCGATGGTGGTTTGATCCGAGTCCTTGTCGCTGTTCGCCGGCGCGGCCGGCGAGGCAGGCGCGCTCGACGTGACGATCGAGCGGTCGACTTCCGCCTTCTCGAGGCTGAAGCCGCCGGCGCCGCAAGCGGCAAGCGGAAGTGCCATGGCCGCGACCATGAGCTTGACGCTGGCCGAAGCGAAACCGCTCCTTTGCCTGCTGTCAAAAGCTTGCATCATGCGCGACAACAGGCAAAGTCCTCCGGCAACGGTAAGAATTTGGAAAACTATGAGCGAAACTGAGTTAACAAGCGGTGACTTTACCGAGGCCGCCGAGCCATTCCGCCTCTTTGCCGCCTGGCTGGAAGACGCGACCAAAAGCGAGCCCAACGACCCCAACGGCGTGGCGCTGGCGACCGTCGATGCCGACGGCATGCCTGATGTGCGGATGGTGCTGCTCAAGGGGTTCGACGAAAGCGGGTTTGTCTTCTACACGAATTTCGAGAGCGCCAAGGGCCGCGAGATTCTTGGCAGCATGAAGGCGGCAATGTGCTTCCACTGGAAATCGCTGCGCCGTCAGGTGCGCGTGCGCGGGCCGGTGGAGATCGTCAGCGATGCCGAGGCCGATGCCTACTACGCGACGCGCCCGCGCGGCAGCCGCATCGGCGCCTGGGCCTCGAAACAGTCGCGGCCGCTGGAAAGCCGCTTCGCGCTGGAGAAGGCGGTGGCCGAATACACCGCGCGCTACCCGATCGGCGAGATCCCCCGGCCAAAACACTGGTCGGGCTTCCGCATCGTGCCGCAGTCGATCGAGTTCTGGCACGATCGGCCGTTCCGCCTGCACGACCGCCTGGTCTTCTCGCGCAACGCGGAAGGCGGCTGGGACAAGACGCGGCTCTATCCGTAACCTCAGCCCTTCTTGCGCATCATGAAGGCGGTGAGCGCGGCGCGGGCCTCGTCGGATTTAAGGCGTTCGCGGAAATGCTCGCTTTCGACCTTGATGCGGGCGACGAGATCGTCGCGCGAGCCGCGCATCAGGTCGCGCGCGATCTTGAGCGCCTGAGGCGGCTTGGCGGCAATCTCGCTGGCGGCGGCGAGCACCGCCGCTTCCAGCGCGTTCTCCTCGACCACGTCGTAGATCAGGCCGGCGGCCTTCGCCCGCTCGGCGGAAAACCCTTCGCCGAGACCGAGCAGCGCGAAGGCGCCCTGCCGGCCGAGGATCTGCGGCGCGAGCAGGCTGGAGCCGGCCTCCGGCACCAGGCCGAGATCGACGAATGGCGTGCGAAAGACGGTGCGCGGCGTCGCAAAGGTCAGGTCGCAATGGAGGTTGAGCGTGGTGCCGATGCCAACCGCGATGCCGTCGACGCCCGACACCATCGGCTTCTCAGTCTTGGCCAGCGCCATCAGGAAATCCCAGACTTCCGTGCCGCCCTCGCCGCCGGTGGCGATGACCATGAAGTCGGCGAGGTCGTTGCCGGAGGAAAAGGCGCCGGGCACGCCGAGGAAGACATGGACGCGCACAGCCGGATCGGCATCGCCCTCGGCAAGGGCCGCCGACATCTTCGCGTACATGGCGCGCGTCAGCGCGTTCTTCTTGTCCGGCCGGTTCATGCGGATGATCTGGATGGCGCCCTGGCGCTCGACGAGGATGTGGTCTGTCACGGCTGGTTCCTTCGAATGTCAGGGTGTTCAGGCAGATATCAGCGCCTTGCCGGCCACGGCGAGGCTTTCGGCGCCGTCGATGACACGCTCTTTCAGCGCGCGCGTTTCGCCGAGCAGGTTCTCGGCAAAGAAGCGGCAAAGGGCGACGCGATCGTGGTCGGCAAGCGCGCCCTGCGCCAGATAGGCGCCGCCGGCGGCAAGCGAGATCAGCCTGAGATAGGGGGTGGCGCCGGCCATCGCCGCGTCTGCCTGCTCATCGGCCATCAGCTTCTGCAGGAAGCGCGTCGATTCGGAGAGGTCGTCGAGGGCCCGGTCGAGACAATCGGCGGTGCGGCCAAAACCCGCGACGTTGGAGATCCGCACAGCATCGGCAATCGCCTTCAGCTCACCGATGTAGCGATGCACATGCTCGCCGCCACCGAGCGGCAGCTTGCGCGCCACCAGATCGATCGCCTGGATGCCGTTGGTGCCTTCATAGATCGGCGCGATGCGGGCGTCGCGATAAAGCGCCGCCGCGCCCGTCTCCTCGATGAAGCCCATGCCGCCATGCACCTGGACGCCGATCGACGCTACCTCGACGCCGACATCGGTGGAAAAGGCCTTCGCCAGTGGCGTCAGCAGATTGGCTCGGTCGCGCCAGTTGGCGGCGGCCTCGCCTTCGCCGACCCGGGCCCGGTCGATGGCATGGGCACAGGAATAGCTTATGGCGCGCGCGATCTGGGTCAGCGCCTTCATGGTCAGCAGACTGCGCTGCACGTCGGGATGGTGGACGATCGGCGCCATGCCTGAACCTGAATAGTCGGACGCCTTGCCCTGGCGGCGCTCATTGGCATAGGCGATCGCCTTCTGGGTGGCCGTCTCGGCCACCGCCACACCCTGCATGCCGACGGCAAGCCTTGCGTTGTTCATCATGGTGAACATGCAGGCCAGCCCCTTATTTTCCTCGCCGATCAGCCAGCCGATCGCGCCGGGGGTCGCGTTCTGGAAACCGTCGCCATAGATCATGGTGCAGGTCGGCGAGGCATGGATGCCGAGCTTATGTTCCAGGCCGGAACAGAAGACATCGTTGCGGGCGCCGAGCGAGCCGTCGTCACCGACCAGGAATTTCGGCACCAGGAACAGCGAGATGCCGCGCGTGCCGGCCGGGGCGTCGGGCAGCCGTGCCAGCACCAGATGGACGATGTTGTCGGTGAAATCGTGCTCGCCATAAGTGATGAAGATCTTCTGGCCGAAGATACGATAGGTGCCGTCGCCCGCCGGCTCGGCGCGGGCACGCAGCGCGGCTAGGTCGGAACCGGCCTGCGGCTCGGTCAGGTTCATCGTGCCCATCCACTCGCCGGAGACGAGCTTCGCCAAGTATTTTTGCTTCAGCGCCTCGGAGGCGTGCTTGTCCAGCGCCTCGACCGCGCCCATGGTCAGCGTCGGGCCGATGCCGAAGGCCATGGCGGCGGAGTTCCACATTTCGAGTGCGGCGACCCCGAGCATGGTGGGCAGGCCCTGGCCGCCGAATTCCTCCGGGCCGGACAGCGCATTCCAGCCGCCGTCGATCCAGCGCCGGTAAAGTTCCTTCCAGCCGGGCGGCGTGGTGACGGCGGCGTCCTTCAGCACCGCGCCATGCTCGTCGCCGATCTTGTAGAGCGGCGCCACCTCTTCAGTGGCAAAGCGGCCTGCTTCCCCCAGGATCGCATCCACGAGGTCCTCACCGAGATCGCCGAACGTGCCGGAATCCAATGCCGGCTTCAGTCCGGCCACATGCTTCAGCGTAAACGCGATATCCTCGACCGGTGCCTTATACATGCCGCTTGCTCCTCCGCTGCCCCGGCCGCTCGATCGTAAGACTCGGGCCTATGCAAAACCATCCGCCTTTAGGCGGCCTCCAACCTTCTTTTTACGTAAACGTCAAACTTTGTCACGCGGATTTTGCAATCGCGGCGGCGCGCGTTAAATTCTGAGTCCACCCGGCATTCGACCGGCGAGAAACCGGAGCCCTTCATGCTCGCCAGACCCGACGCGTACCGCTGCATCGAATGCGGCCTGCCGTACCGGGCCACGGGCTTTTCCTACTATCATGGTGATCTTGATAACGGCCCCGCCTGCTGGACCGATCGCGGCATTTTGTGTTCGCCGCGATGCTCGCTGGCGCATCACCGCAAACGCGCGACCGAAGGCACGTTGCCGCAGGAACCGGCGCCCGATCCGTTCGAGGCGCCGTCGCTGTTTCGGCGTTGAGCGACTTATCCGCTTTGAAAGCACTTCCTTAACCATAGCGGTTCAGGATCGATCCCTGGTCAGTGGGGACACCCTGATTGAAAACGCCGGCGCGCCCTCTTCGCCGCCTGGCACTTCTCGCGGCTGCGATGGTGCTGGGCACGGCGGCAAAGGCCTCGGATTTCTCCGAGCCATGGAAGAACGCTGACCGCGCGCTGGTCATCGATGCCTACGAATACAATTCCATCGACTGGGCCGAGCTCGCCACCGACAAGCGCGTCGTCGGTTTCATCAACAAGGCGTCCGACGGGCTGCCGCCGCCCTATTTCTGCTCGGGCGACGACACCGAATTCCGGCTCTGCAAGGCGCTGTGGAAGCGCTACGCGGTGACGCGCGAACTGTTCCAGACGCGCAAGGTGGTGGCCAAGGCGCTCGGCCTGAAATGGGGCGCCTATCATCTTGCCCGGCCCGGCAACCCGGTCGAGCAGGCCAACAATTTCGTCGATTTCGCCGAGCCTGCACCGGACGATCTGATTGCCCTCGACCTCGAAGGCAACGATCCCACGCAATGGATGTCATTTGAGGATGCGGAAGAATTCGTGCGCCAGGTGCATCGGCGGCTCGGCCGCTTCCCGGTGCTCTACACCAATGGCAGGACTGCGCAATACATTGCCGACAACCGCTACCAGTACCGTCTCTTGTCGCGGCTGCCGCTGTGGTACGCGCGCTACAAGCCGGACATCGACGTGCATTTTCCGATGGGCAACTGGCAGGGTTACGCTCTGTGGCAGTTTTCGGCGCACACCAATTGCGGCCGCTTCAAATGCCCCTATCGCGTGCCAGGCACACCCAACGACATCGACGTCTCGGTCGCGCCGATGGATGCCGGAGCGTTGCGTCAGCAATGGGCCTTCGGCGGTCTGATCGACGTGCCGCCCGACTATCTCGCCTCGATCCCGGTGCCGGTGTCGCGCGAGGCCGGGCTCGCCGGCAAGATCACCATCACCTATGCCGATGTGGCGACGCCGCCCACCGTCGAGGAGATGGTTTCGGTGCTCGGCCAGCGCTGGCAGAAGTTCCGCGACGGCTTCCGCATGCCGGTGGTGAAGACCGTGCCGCGGCGTCCACGCTTCGGCATCGTCGAATATGTCGCCTGGAAGCGGACCGAGCAGCGCTCGGCCACGCAGATCGAGGCCGCCTTCGCGGCGGCCGATCCGGTCAGCACCGCATCGACCGCGATCGACCGCAACCGGCGCTGACCAGCCGGATACAGCATCGACGGCGGCAATTGCCTCAACGATGATTCCCCAGGCTGGCATACATGCCGGTGGTGCGAAACTGCGTCGGGGTGATGCCATAGGAGCGGCGAAAAACCTTGGAGAAGTAGTTCGCGTCCTCGAAACCGCACATGACGGCGACTTCCTTGACTGGCAGGAAATCAGCTTTGGTCAGCAACTTCGCCGCGCGCTGCAGCCGCTGCTGCAAGACGAATTCGGCAGGCGGGATGCCTTCGCTCTCGGCGAAGCAGCGCGAGAAGTGCGCGCGGCTGAGGCCACTGATGCGGACGAGATCCGCCACCGGCAGTGGCTTGTCGAGATTGGCGTTGATGTGATCGATCACCGGCTGCATGGCGCTCAGCTTTTCGGCGAAGGCGTGCGACCCGAAAACATCGTCGTAGAGCGCCATGGCGGCTTCGTAGGCGACGGCGGAAGCGGCGCCCGGGGAAGCTGCCCCCTTGATGAGCCGTAGGCTGCAATCGGCAAGATGATCTATCGTCGCCGGCTGCAATCGGAATACGGGGCCTGAGACGCTCAGAATCGATTTGTGGATGCGCAGCGCCTCCTCGCCATTCATCGAGATCCAGAAATATTCCCAGCGGTCGCCCTTGGCCAGCCAGTAGCGATGGTTGTGCGGCACCAGCACCAGCAGCGTGTCGTTCTTCTGGAGGCGGTAGTTGCGGTTCTCGTAGCGCAGCTGGCCGGCCCCGCTGATGGTGTGCTGGAGCACGGTGAACGGGGTCTGGCCGCGCTTTCGACCGTCCCAGTCGTAGGTTTCGTCCGCGCGAACTTCGTAGCCCGTGCTGGTCGGCATGGCATGCAGGCGCTGGCGTCCACGCGGCAACGAGATCGTCCGCATCGACTGTCCGTTGGCGATCAGGTCTTGCAGCACAAAATTACCCTCGAAAGCATAATCCTTCTCTGGTCGCGCCCGAGAATAAGCGCATAATCACCCTCGAACAAACATGAAGGACCCGCAGTCGAGGAGCGGGCGGGAGGAGAAAAAGCCGGGATTTCCGGCTTGAATGGCGCGCGCGCTTTGGCGTGTGGCCGTTTCTTCCCTCGCAACTCCTTGCCTAGCATTTGATCGCATCGAGGTGAAGGTGATGAGTTTCAAAATCGCTATCATTGGCGCCGGCAGCGTCGGATTCACCAAGAAGCTGTTTACCGACATCCTGTGCGTTCCGGAATTCCGGGACATCGAATTCGCGCTGACCGACGTCAGCGAACATAACCTCGGCATGATCAAGGCGATCCTCGAAAGGGTCGTGGAAGCGAACAATCTGCCGACCAGGGTGACGGCGACGACTGACCGCCGCAAGGCGATCGAGGGCGCGCGCTATATCATCAGCTGCGTGCGGGTCGGCGGCCTCGAAGCCTATGCCGACGACATCCGCATTCCCTTGAAATACGGCATCGACCAGTGCGTCGGTGACACGATTTGCGCCGGCGGCATCCTCTACGGCCAGCGCAACATCCCCGTGATCCTCGATTTCTGCAAGGACATCCGCGAAGTCGCCGAAACCAACGCCAAGTTCCTCAACTACGCCAACCCGATGGCGATGAACACTTGGGCCGCGATCGAGTATGGCAAGGTCGACACGGTCGGGCTCTGCCACGGCGTCCAGCATGGCGCCGAGCAGATCGCCGAGGTGCTGGGAGCGAAATCGCCGAAGGAGCTCGACTATGTGTGCTCCGGCATCAATCACCAGACCTGGTTCATCGAGCTTCGCCTGAACGGGCGCAAGATCGGCAAGGACGAGCTGGTCGCCGCCTTCGAGGCGCACCCGGTCTATTCCAAGCAGGAAAAGCTGCGCATCGACGTGCTGAAGCGCTTCGGCGTCTATTCGACCGAAAGCAACGGGCATCTCTCCGAATACCTGCCCTGGTACCGCAAGCGGCCGGACGAAATCACCCGCTGGATCGATATGTCCGACTGGATCCATGGCGAGACTGGCGGCTATCTCCGCTACTCGACGGAAACCCGCAACTGGTTCGAGACGGAATATCCGCAGTTCCTCGAGGCGGCGTCGAAGCCGATCGATCCGGCCAAGCGCTCGAACGAGCACGCCAGCCACATCCTCGAAGCGCTGGAGACCAATCGCGTCTATCGCGGCCATTTCAACGTCAAGAACAATGGCGTGATCACCAACCTGCCGCAGGACGCCATCATCGAGTCGCCCGGCTTCGTCGATCGCTTCGGCATCAACATGGCCGCCGGCATCACGCTGCCTGAAGCCTGCGCGGCCACCTGCATATCCTCAATCAACGTCCAGCGCATGTCGGTCCATGCCGCGATATCAGGCGACATCGATCTGTTGAAGCTCGCCGTGCTGCACGACCCGCTGGTCGGCGCGGTTTCGACGCCCGAAGAGGTCTGGCAGATGGTGGACGAGATGGTCGTCGCCCAAGCGGCCTGGCTGCCGCAATATGCGCATGCAGTTCCAGCCGCCAGGGAACGGCTTTCGAAATCCAAGGTCAAGACGCGTGAATGGGCGGGCGCAGCGCGCCGAAGCGTGCGCTCGATCGAGGAATTGCGCGCCGAAAAGGCGGCCCTCAAACAGGCCGGCTGAGACCGCGGGCACGAAGGCGGATCCGCGGGAGGCCGGTCCGCCGAATAGGCTGTCCCGCATCGAACGCGGGCAGCAGAAGACGTCCAAACATCTGGGAGGAGACAGACTATGAGGAACTTACACAGAATTGGCATAGCCGCAGGACTGGCGCTGAGCGTTTCGATTTTCGCACTCAACGCTTTCGCTTCCGAACCGACGGTCCCGCCGGAGCCGGCGACGTTCCCGGCCGAGGGCAAGATCAAATATGTGGCGCGCGACTCCATCCTGGAGTTCAAGGCGCTGCCGGAATATCGTGAGCCTGACTGGGTCACCGAGAAATACGTCAAGACCGGCAAGCTGCCGCCGGTTAAGGACAGGCTGCCGAAGGAGCCGCTGGTCTTCAAGACGGGCAACATGACGGATGGTATCGGTGTCTATGGCGATACGATGCGCCATGTCATCGGCGGCAGGCCGGAAGGCTGGAATTATGGCGCCGGCCAGACGCAAGGCTGGGGTGGCATCGATATCGGCCTTTCCGAATGCCTGACCCGCACCGCGCCGCTGTTCCAGGTCGAGGCCAAGGACACCGAGCCGCTGCCCAACCTGGCCAGGAGCTGGGACTGGTCGAAGGATGGCCACAAGCTGACCATGCATCTGGTCGAAGGCGCCAAATGGTCCGACGGCGCGCCCTTCAACGCCGACGACATCATGTTCTACTGGGACGATGAAGTCGTCGATCCGAACGTCTCGCCGCTCAACGGCGCGACGCCGGAGACCTTTGGTGTCGGCACGACGCTGAAGAAGATCGACGACTACACTGTCGAGTGGACCTTCAAGGAAGCGTTCCCGAGACAGTACCTCTATGCGATGGCCTACGGCACCTTCTGTCCCGGCCCCTCGCATATATTGAAGCCGCAGCATCCGAAATATTCGAAGAACACCTATGATCAGTTCAAGAATGCCTTCCCGCCGGAATTCATGAACATGCCGGTGATGGGCGCCTGGGTGCCGGTGGAATACCGCCCGGACGACATCATCGTCATGCGCCGCAACCCCTACTACTGGAAGGTCGACGAGAAGGGCAACCAGCTGCCCTACCTCAACGAGCTGCAATACAAGCTCTCGACCTGGGCCGACCGCGATGTCCAGGCGGTGGCGGGCTCGGGCGACTTCTCCAACCTGGAGCAGCCGGAGAATTTCGTCGCCTCGCTGAAGCGCGCGGCTGAGGCGAATGCACCGGCCCGGCTTGCCTTCGGACCGCGGCTCATCGGCTACAATCTGCGGATGAATTTCTCGGCCAATGGCTGGGGCAATCCCGACGAACGCGGGCAGGCCGTCCGCGAGCTGAACCGCAACGAGGACTTCCGCAAGGCCGTCACCATGGCGTTCGACCGCAAGGCGCTCGGCGACTCCCTCGTCAAGGGTCCGTTCACCGCCATCTATCCCGGCGGCTTCTCCTCGGGCACCAGCTTCTATGACCGCAATTCGACCGTGTACTATCCGTTCGACCTCGAGGGCGCCAAGGCAGAGCTTGCCAAGGCCGGCCTTAAGGATACGGACGGCGACGGCTTCGTGAACTTTCCGGCCGGCACTGCCGGCGGCAAGAACGTCGAGATCGTCATGCTGGTCAACAACGACTACACAACGGACAAGAGCCTCGCCGAAGGCGTCGTCGCCCAAATGGAAAAACTGGGCTTGAGGGTCGTGCTCAACGGGCTCAACGGCACCCAGCGCGACGCCTCGCAATATTCCGGCCGCTTCGACTGGCTGATCAGGCGCAACGACCAGGAGCTGACCTCTGTCGTGCAGAACACCGAGCAGCTTGCTCCGGTCGGTCCCAAGACCAGCTGGAACCATCGCGCGCCGGAAAGCGGCGAGGTCGATCTGATGCCGTTCGAGAAGGACCTCGTCGACATCGTGAACAAGTTCGTCTCGACGCAGGACAACGACCAGCGCGCCAGCCTGATGAAACAGTTCCAGAAGATTTCGACGGAGCACGTCTACAATGTCGGCCTGACGGAGTATCCCGGCGCGCTGATCGTCAACAAGCGCTTCTCGAACATCCCTCAGGGCACGCCGATCTTCATGTTCAACTGGGCCGAGGATTCGATCATCCGCGAGCGCGTCTTCGTCGCGGCCGACAAGCAGGCCAAGCATGAATTGTTCCCCGAGGAGCTCCCCGGCAAACCCGGAGACAAGGGCCCAATGAATTAGGTTTACCTCCCTGACGAAGAGAACTCCGGTCGCGCCGCTGGCGCGGCCGGACAAAACCAACCCCCCGCACGCGCCCAAGCTGGGAGCGACCGGCGAGACAAGGAAACGGACCGTCCGATGTTACGATTCCTGCTCACGCGCATAGCGTCGGCGATCCCGGTCCTTGCCATTCTGAGCCTGGTCACCTTCGCCATCATCCAGGCGCCGCCTGGCGACTATGCCGACTACATCCGCTCGCAGCTTATCAACCAGGGCGGAGCCTCGTTCGCCGAAGCCGACGCGCAGGCGCAGGCCTATCGCGTCGAGCATGGCCTCGATAAGCCGCTGCCCGTCCAGTATCTGAACTGGATCGGAGGCATCATCACCCGCGGCGATTTCGGCTACAGCCTCTACTACAACAAGCCGGTGGCCGATGTGGTGGGCGAGCGCCTGCCGCGCACGCTGCTTCTGGCGCTGGTCTGCCATTTGCTCGCCTCGGTCCTCGGCATCACATTCGGCATATGGGCGGCGACCCGGCAGTATTCCTGGATCGACTCGACGCTGTCGGCCATTTCCTTTCTCGGCATGACGGTGCCGCGCTTCCTGATGGCGCTAATCATCGTCTATCTGCTGGTCTTCCAGTTCAACGTTTCGGAGATCGGCAGCTTCTTCTCGCCGCAATATGGCGGCGCGCCGTGGTCGTGGGCAAAGTTCGCCGACCTCGTCAAGCATGTCTGGCCGGTGGTGGCGATCGCGACCTTCGGTGGCCTCGCCTACAATATGCGCGTCATGCGCGGCAATCTGCTCGACACGCTGAACGCCCAATATGTCGAGACGGCCAAGGCCAAGGGGCTGACCGGCGCCGCCGTTGTCATGCGCCACGCCGTGCCCAATGCACTGCACCCGCTGGTCATGTACCAGGGCGTGGTGCTGCCCTACATGCTGACCGGCGAGATCGAGACGGCGATCATCTTCGCGCTGCCGACCGTCGGCCCGGCGATCGTCGGCTCGATGGCGGTCGGCGACGTCTATGTCACCGCCACCTTCATGATGGTGCTGTCGGCGACACTGATCGTCGGCAATATCATCGCGGACATGCTGCTCGTCCTGCTCGATCCGCGCATCCGCCAATACGGGGAGAGCTAGATGCTGGCGCGCGACACCTCACTGCCACCGCCGCCCGCCGAGGGAGCCATCGAGAAGCCCGCGCGCGGCAATGAGAGCTACATCGCGCTGGTCTGGCGGCGGCTGAAGCGTTCGTGGACCGGGATGGCCGGGCTTTGGCTCGTCGCGCTTCTGCTTTTCATGGCGGTGTTCGCGGAGTTCCTGGCGCCGATGGACCCGAAGGCGACGGATATCGGCTTCGCCCCACCGCAGCTGCCGAGCTTCCACGACAAGGACGGCAATTTCGTCGCACGGCCGAGGGTGTATGCGCTGGCCGATTCCGCCGATCTCGATCCGGTCACCTTCCAGCCGATCGTCGGCCCCGACTATGAGCATCCGAGGCTGCTCGGGTTCTTCGTCGAGGGCGCGCCCTATAAGCTCCTCGGACTGGTCCCGGCGAACCGGCATTTCTTCGCCTCCATGGACGGAAAGCCAGTGCATTTCCTCGGCACCGACAAGTTCGGCCGCGACGTGCTGTCACGCGCCGTCCACGGCTCGCGCGTCTCGCTGATGATCGCGCTGACCGTCGTCTTCATCATCACCATCATCGGCACCACCGTCGGCATGGTCTCCGGTTATTTCGGCGGCAGGTTCGACGTCTGGGTGCAGCGCTTCGTCGAACTGGTGCTAGCCTTCCCGCAGCTGCCGCTGTACCTGGCGCTGACCACGCTGATCCCGGTCACCGCGCCGACCAACGTCTTCCTCGCCTTTGTCATCATCGTCATGTCGGCGCTGGGCTGGGCGCAGATGTCGCGCGAGGTGCGCGGCAAGACGCTGGCGCTGGCGCGAATAGACTATGTGCGTGCCGCCATGGCGGTCGGCGCCACCGACCGGCGCATCATCATGCAGCACATCTTCCCCAATGTGATGAGCCACGTGATCGTCGCCGTGACACTGGCGATCCCGACGGTGGTGCTGCTCGAATCCTTCCTCGGTTTCCTCGGCTTCGCGGTCAAGCCGCCGCTGATCTCGTGGGGGCTGATGCTGCAGGACACCGCGACCTATTCGGTCATCGGCACCTATCCCTGGATCCTGTCGCCGGTCGGTTTCGTGCTTGTCACCGTCTTTGCCTTCAACGCGCTGGGCGACGGCCTGCGCGATGCCGTTGACCCTTATTGAGGTGGCTGGGATGTCCGTCGTACTCGCCGAACCCTTCGCACCAGCCTTCCGCCGCGACCATGGCGGTCGCCAGGACCAGCCCATCATCGACGCCCGCCATATCGAGGTCGCCTTCACGGTCGAACATGGCGTCGTCGATGCGGTCAAGGACGTGTCGTTCCAGCTCTATCGCGGCGAGACGATCGCGATCGTCGGCGAATCGGGTTCCGGCAAGTCGGTGACGGCGCGCATTGTCATGGGGCTGCTGTCGCGGCGGGCCACGGTGTCGCCCAGGTCGAGCGTCGAGTATGACGGCCAGGACATTCTGAAATTCCCGGAGAGCGCCCGGCGCAAGCTGCGCGGCAACCGCATCTCGATGATCTTCCAGGAGCCGATGAGCTCGCTGAACCCGATCTATACGGTCGGCAGCCAGATCGTCGAGGCGATCAGGGTGCACCGCAAGGTCAGCCGCAAGGCGGCCTGGGCGCGGGCGCTGGAGCTCTTGCGGCATGTCCAGATCCCTGAACCGGAAGCGCGGCTGAAGCAATATCCGCATCAGCTCTCCGGCGGGCAACGCCAGCGGGTGATGATCGCCATGGCGCTGGCTAACGATCCAGACGTGCTGATCGCCGACGAGCCGACGACGGCGCTCGACGTGACGGTCCAGGCGCAGATCCTGAATCTGATCCGCAATCTGCAGAAAGAGCTACGGATGGCGGTGATCCTGATCACCCACGACCTCACCGTGGTGCGCAAGTTCTCCGACTACGTCTATGTTATGCAGCATGGCGAGATGTGCGAACACGATATCACGGAACGGCTGTTCGCCGATCCGCAGCATCCCTATACGCGGCGGCTGCTGGCCTCCGAACCACGCGGGCGACCGCAACCGCTGCCCGAGGGCTGCGGCACCATTCTCGAGGCGAACGGCGTGCGCGTCTGCTTCATGCTGCGCCACGGCAGCTTCCTGAAACCGGACTGGCGCGAACTGGTCGCCGTCGACGATCTCGACCTCAAGCTTTGTCGCCACGAGACGCTGGGTCTGGTCGGCGAATCAGGCTCCGGCAAGACCACATTCGGCCAGGCCCTGCTCAGATTGCTCGATCCCAAGCGCGGCGAGATCCGTTTCGATGGCCAACCGATCCACGGCCTGTCGCGCAACGAGATGCGGCCGCTGCGCTCGCGCATGCAGGTCGTCTTTCAGGACCCGTTCTCGTCGCTCAATCCGCGCATGACGATCGGCCAGATCATCGAGGAAGGGCTGATCGTCAACAGCATCGGGGCGACGCGGCGCGAACGGAACGAACGGGTGCGCGAGGCGCTGGTCAGCGCCGGCATGCCGGGCGACATCCTTTCGCGGTTTCCGCATGAGTTCTCCGGCGGCCAGCGGCAGCGTATCGCGATCGCCCGGGCTATCGCGCTGGAGCCCGAATTCATCCTGCTCGACGAGCCGACATCGGCGCTCGACCTCTCGGTCCAGGCGCAGATCATCGACCTGCTGCGCAAGCTGCAGGACGAACGCGGCTTGAGCTATCTCTTCATCTCGCACGACCTCAAGGTGGTGCGCGCGCTGTGCCACCGCGTCATCGTCATGCAGCACGGCAAGGTCGTCGAACAGGGACCTGTCGACGAGGTCCTCACCAATCCCAAGACCGCCTACACCGAACGGCTCGTCCGAGCCGCTTTCGATGTGGCCTGAGCATATGCCGGAGGTTAGCGTGGCAAGAAATCCCAAGATTACATTCATCGGCGCCGGTTCGACGGTGTTCATGAAGAACATCGTCGGCGACGTGCTGCAGCGCCCGGCACTCTCCGGCGCGACGATCGCGCTGATGGACATCAATCCGCAGCGGCTGGAGGAGAGCGCCGTCGTCGTCAACAAGCTGATCGCGACGCTCGGCGTCAAAGCAAAGGCCGAGACCTATTCCGACCAGCGCAAGGCACTAGCCGGCGCCGACTTCGTCGTCGTCGCCTTCCAGATCGGCGGCTATGAGCCCTGCACCGTCACCGACTTCGAAGTGCCCAAGAAATACGGCCTGCGCCAGACGATCGCCGATACGCTCGGCGTCGGCGGCATCATGCGGGGTCTGCGGACAGTGCCGCATCTATGGAAGATCTGCGAGGACATGCTCGCGGTCTGCCCCGAGGCCATCATGCTGCAGTACGTCAACCCGATGGCGATCAACACCTGGGCGATATCCGAGAAATACCCTGCCATCAAGCAGGTCGGGCTGTGCCATTCTGTGCAGGGCACGGCGATGGAACTGGCGCACGACCTCGACCTTCCCTACGAGGAGATCCGCTATCGCTCGGCCGGCATCAACCACATGGCCTTCTACCTCAAGTTCGAGCATCGCCAGCCGGACGGTTCCTACCGCGACCTCTATCCCGATCTCGTGCGCGCCTATCGCGAGGGCCGCGCGCCGAAGCCCGGCTGGAACCCGCGCTGCCCGAACAAGGTGCGCTACGAAATGTTGACGCGGCTCGGCTATTTCGTCACCGAAAGCTCAGAGCATTTCGCCGAATACACGCCCTATTTCATCAAGGACGGCCGCCCCGACCTGATCGAGAAGTTCGGCATCCCGCTCGACGAATATCCCAAGCGCTGCATCGAACAGATCGAGCGCTGGAAGGGACAGGCGGAGGCCTATCGCTCGGCCGACCGGATCGAGGTCGAGCAGTCGAAGGAATACGCCTCCTCGATCATGAACTCGGTGTGGACCGGCGAGCCGTCGGTGATCTACGGCAATGTCCGCAACAATGGCTGCATCACCTCGCTGCCCTTCGATTGCGCCGCCGAAGTGCCGTGCCTGGTCGATGCTTCAGGCATCCAGCCGACCTATATCGGCGACCTGCCGCCCCAGCTGACGGCGCTGATCCGGACCAACATCAACGTGCAGGAACTGACGGTGCGGGCCCTGATGACGGAAAACCGCGAACACATCTACCACGCGGCGATGATGGATCCGCACACCGCGGCCGAGCTCGACCTCGACCAGATCTGGTCCCTTGTCGACGATCTGCTCGCCGCTCACGGCGACTGGCTGCCGGCCTGGGCGCGCAAGGGCGGCCGGAGCAAGGCGGCCTAGGCGCCGGCCTTCTCGCGCGCCACGGCCTGCCAGCCGATGTCGCGGCGGCAAAAACCCTGCGGCCAGTCGATGCGATCGAGCGCGGCGTAGGCGCGTTGCTGCGCCTCGCCGACGGTCGCGCCTGTCGCCGTGACATTGAGCACGCGGCCGCCATTGGCGACCAGCGCGCCGCCGTTGATGGCGGTGCCGGCATGGAAGATCTCGGCGCCGCCGCTGGCAGCCTCCTCCAGGCCGCGGATGACCGAGCCCTTTTCCGGCGTGCCGGGATAGCCCCTCGCCGCCATCACCACGGTGAGCGCCGCATCGTCGCGCCAGCGGATCGATGTGTGCGCAAGCTGGCCGTCGACGGCGGCGTTGAGCAGCACCAGGAGATCGTCCTTCAGCCGCATCATCAGCACCTGGCATTCGGGATCGCCGAAGCGAGTGTTGTATTCGATGAGCTTCGGCCCCTTGTCGGTGATCATCAACCCGGCGAAGAGGATCCCGGCGAACGGCGCGCCAAGCTCGGCCATGCCACGCATCGTCGGCTCGATGATCTCGCGCATGGTGCGCTCTACCATTTCGGGCGTCATCACCGGCGCCGGCGAATAGGCGCCCATGCCCCCGGTGTTGGGACCGACGTCGCCATCACCGACACGCTTGTGATCCTGCGCAGTGCCGAAGGGTAGCGCGGTGGTACCGTCGCACAGGCAGAAGAAGCTCGCCTCCTCGCCGGTCAGATACTCCTCCACCACCACCTCGGCGCCGGCGGCGCCAAAGGCGCCGTCGAAACAGGCGTCGAGCGCCGCGAGCGCCTCGTCCAGGGTCATGGCGATGGTGACGCCCTTGCCGGCGGCGAGCCCGTCGGCCTTGATGACAATCGGCGCTCCGACCTTCTCGACATAGGCCTTCGCCGCGGCGAGATCGGCGAAGCGGCCATAGGCGGCGGTCGGGATGTCGTATTTGGCGCAAAGGTCCTTGGTAAAGCCTTTCGAGCCTTCGAGCCGCGCCGCCCGTTTCGACGGGCCGAAGACGCGGATGCCATCGCCGCGCAGATCATCGGCAATGCCGGCGACCAGCGGACCCTCAGGCCCGACCACGACGAGATCGATCTTTTTGTCCCGGCAGAAGGCGGCAACCGCGGCGTGGTCGGCAATGTCGAGCTTGACCAACTCGGCTTCGCGGCCAATGCCCGGATTGCCGGGCACGGCATAGAGTTTGGTCAAAAGCGGCGAGGCCGCGATCTTCCAGGCCAGGGCATGTTCGCGGCCGCCGGAGCCGATCACCAAAACGCGCATGCCGATGTCCCTTGTCCATCCACGACAGGACCTCCCGCTATTGCCCCGTGGCCGGCGGGTCAAGGCTTTTGGCTTGCTCGATGCCGGTTGCGCACGGGAACGTCGCGACATTCCCGGTTGATGAGTGGTCCCGCCGGCGCAGTCAGCTCTGGAAAACGACCGGGAACCAGTCCTCGCGCAACTTCTGGCCGGGCTGCATGCCGTGGCCGGGATAGGGCGGCGAGGTACGGCCAGGGCGCTCGACATAATGGGCGTCGTCGCCGACCCAGCGCAGCGACAGCGCACGGCGCCTTGCCGAAGTCAAATTGCCGCGCGCGCCATGCGCCGTCCTGAAGTCGAACAGGATGGCGTCGCCCGGCTCCATCTCCCATTCGAGCACTTTCATCGATGGATCATTGTCGGGATCGGGCACCGGCCGGTAGTCGCCCTCGCCGGCATAGAAATTGGCGTCGTTCAGCCAGCGCACCGGCAGGACCATCTTTTCCCATCTATGTGAGCCGGCGATCAGCCGCAGCGTCGCTTCCTTCACCGGATCGATCGGGATCCAGAAGCTGACCGTCTGGCTGCCGTCGACGAAGTAATACGGAATGTCCTGGTGCCAGGGCGTCGGCTTCTGCGTGCCCGGCTCCTTGACCAGCACGTGATCGTGAAAGAACTGGGCGCTGCGCGACTGCATCACCGCCGCCGCCAGTTCGGCCGCGGGCGATTCCCTGACGATCCTGACGAATTCAGGGATGCGCTCCCAGTTGCAGTAGTCGTCGAAGAAACTGCCCTTGCCGTTGGCGATGTCGGAAGCGGTGGCGCTGCGGTTCTGCACGTTGCGCTCGATGCCGTCGGCGATGACATCGACCCAATCCTTGAAGGCGCCACGGATGCAGACCGCGCCGTCGCGCTGGTAGTCGGCAATTGCTTCGGCATCGATCCGGGTGGCCATCCTGTCCTCCTTGGTTGGGATGGCCGACTATCGCAGCCGCCGTACATCGCGTAAAATAATAACTTCTCATCTTACTTATAGTCCTACCCTATGAATTTGACTCTCACGCAGTTGCGCTACCTCGTCGCCGTGGCACGCCATGGCAGCGTCACCGCGGCTGCCAGGGCGCTCAACGTCTCGCAGCCGTCGATCTCGGTGGCGATCGACAATGTCGAGGAGACGCTCGGCCAGAAGCTGTTCGTGCGCCAGCGCGGAAGCGGCGTCGCGCTGACGTCGTTCGGCCGCAACGCCGTGGCGAAGGCAAGACAGGTGTTGGCCGAGGCGGACGAGCTGGCGGGGCTGGGATCGCAAGAAGCCGAAGTCGGCGGCGAGCTGGTGCTCGGCTGCTTCGAGGACCTGGCGCCCTATTTCGCACCGGGGCTGATCCGCTCGTTTTCCCAGCGCTGCCCATCAGTCACAGTCGTCGTGCGCGACGAGACCTTCGAGACGCTGGGCCGGCGGCTCGGCGATTCGGCCATCGATCTCGGCCTCACCTACGATCTCGGCCTGCCGGCGCATTTCGCCCGCATTCTCCTGCATGAGCTGCGGCCGCACGCGCTTCTGCCGGCTGGGCATGCGCTGGCGAGCCGGCGGACGGTCAGCCTGGCGGAGCTCGCAGCGCACCCTCTGATCATGACGGACCAGCCGCACAGCTGGCAGCACATGCTGGACCTCTTCCTCAGCCGCGGCCTGTCGCCCGTCGCCCAATCGACGACGAGCTCGTTCGAGCTGCAGCGCAGCATGGTGGCCAACGGCTTCGGCGTTGCGGTCAGCTACACCAGGCCGCATGGCGACTTGAGCTATGACGGCCTGCCGCTGGTTTGCAGGCCACTCGCCGATCCGCTGCCGATGCAGCGGATCATCCTCACCCATGACACGCGCCAGCGCCTGCCGAAGGCGGCGCTGGCATTCATCGAGGTGGCAAAAGAATGGTTCGCCAGTCACGATGTTTTCACCGGATGAGCGACAACGCGGCCGCTTGACGACGCTCACCGCTGCTGCCACTCCAGCATGATGGAAACCATCCAGTCGAAAGCGGCCCAGGGCCGCGTCGCCGACGCGCCGAGCGGTCACTGGGTCTACCGCGCGCTGCCGCGCTGGCTGTGGGCCTATGCGCAGCTTGCCCGTTGGGACCGTCCGATCGGCTGGCAGTTGCTGTTATGGCCGTGCTGGTGGTCGGCCGCGCTTGCGGCAAGCGCCTATCCGCGCCCGACGGACCCGCTGCTGACGCTGCTGCCGGCGCCCTGGTATCTTTTGCTGTTCCTGATCGGGGCGATCGCCATGCGCGGCGCCGGCTGCACCTACAACGACCTGGCCGACGAGAACATCGACAACCAGGTCGAGCGCACGCGCTCGCGGCCGCTGCCGGCCGGCAAGGTGACGCGCCGGCAGGCCTGGGTGTTCCTGGTCATCCAGGCGCTGGTGGGTCTGGCCGTGCTGTTGCAGTTCAACAGCTTCACCATTCCGCTCGGCATAGCCTCGCTCGTCATCGTTGCGATCTACCCGTTCATGAAGCGGATCACCGACTGGCCGCAATTCGTGCTCGGGCTTGCCTTCTCCTGGGGCGCGCTGATGGGATGGGCGGTCGAGTTCGGCGATCTCGATGGCCCGGCTATCATGCTCTATATCGGTTCGATCCTGTGGGTGATCGGCTACGACACGATCTATGCGCACCAGGACAAGGAAGACGACGCCATCGTCGGCGTGCGCTCGACGGCGCGGCTGTTCGGCGACAACACCAAGACCTGGCTGGTCGGCCTCTACGGCGGCGCGCTCATCTGCTTCGCCATCGCCTTCGCTTCAGCGCAGGCGCCGATGCCGGCGCTGGCCGGGCTGATCGCCGCCGGCGCGCATATGGCGCGGCAGATCGCTAGGCTGGACATTAACAATCCGGACCAGTGCCTCAAGCTGTTCAAGTCGAACAACCAGGTCGGCTGGCTGATCTTCCTCGGCCTGATCGGCGGCTCGCTGTGGGTGGCGCTGAAGCCGCTGATTTAGCTTCTTCCCTTCTCCCCCTGTGGGAGAAGGTGGATCGGCGCGCAGCGCCGAGACGGATGAGGGGTGTTCCAGCGGAGTGAAACGTCGGCGTTCCCTGGAGCACCCCTCATCCGTCGCCTTCGGGGACACCTTCTCCCACAAGGGGAGAAGGGGGAAATCGCGTTATTCGCGTGCGATGATCTCCTCGCCGTCGACGACGAGTCTGAGGCCAAGATTGCCGGCCCTGCGGCGGGCGAGGAAGCGCGGGCGGCGCATGGTCGAGACGCGACCCTTGCGGCGCTCCTGCGGCGGCAGCGCCTTGATGGCGGCGCCGAGCGATTCCTCCAGCGTGCGGGCAACGCCGTCGGCCTCGATCAGCAGCATCGGCAGGCGATAGGCATCGGCCCAGGCGCGCCAGTCGGCGGCGACATCGTCGAGGTCGTCGGCGACCAGCAGCGGCACCGACAGCATCGGATCATTGTGCAGAAGCTCGAGCGTCACGGTGACATTGCCTTCAGGGTCTTCCATGGCGCGGGCGGCGACGCCGCGAAACGCCTTGGCGGGCAGCGCGATGATCGCCGGCACGCCGCTCATCTCCAGCGTGCGGCGGATGACGGCGCCACGCTGGTCGATGGTGAAGGTAACATCGCCATAGTCGTCGCGTGTCGCATAGCTGACCATCTGCGGCAGGCGGAATGGGTCGAGACGCATGTTGCGCCCAGCCCAGACTGGCTTCAGTCCAGTGTTCATCGAGTGCCTTCCTGTGTCTCCTGAGGGCCGTTTACCGGTTCTCTCCGGGCCAGTTTTTTCCGGCCTCGCTTATGGGGAAACATTAGCGCTGGCTTCTTACCGCCGCGCTTAAGAAAGTCGGTTAAATTTTGCTGATCTGAGCCGATGGTTATCGGAATGCGACCAGCCGCAACATGTCGGAAGGATCAGATAACCTTACCGGGATTCATGATGCCGGCCGGGTCGAAGGCAGCCTTCACCCGGCGCATCAGGTCGATCGCCATCGGCGGCGCCGTGGCGATCAGCTCGTCGCGCTTCAGCTGGCCGATACCGTGCTCGGCCGAGATCGAGCCATGGAAGGAACGCACGACGTCGTGCACGGCCGCGTTCATCGGATGGTAGAGGTCGAGGAACGCCGCGTCCTGCCAGTCCAAAGGGCGGGAGATGTTGTAGTGGAGGTTGCCGTCGCCCATGTGGCCGAAGCAGACCACGCGCGCGCCGGGGCAGACGCTCTCCACCACGCCGGCAGCCTTTTCGATGAAGTCGGGGATCGCGGCTATCGGCACGGAGATGTCGTGCTTGATCGAGGCGCCCTCGGGCTTCTGGCATTCGGGGAGCGTCTCGCGGAAATTCCAGAGAGCGTCGCCCTGGGCAAGGCTTGCCGAGACCACGGCGTCACCGACGATGCCTTGCTCGAGGCCGGCTGAAAGAATCTCCTCGATCAACGCCTTGCCGTCCTCTTCGGAACGGCCGGAAGAAACCTGCATCAAGACATACCATGGCCAGTCGTCAGCCAGCGGCCGGGTGATGCCTTGACCATGTTTCAGCGTGAAGTCGTAGGGCCTTTTAGCGATCAGCTCGAATGCGGTGAGCGAGGCGCCGGCCCGGTCCATCGCCAAGGTGAACAGAGAGAGCGCGTCCTTCGGGGACGACGGCAGGCCGGCAAAGGCAACCTCCCTGCCCTTCGGCTTCGGGAAGAGCTTCAGCACGGCGGCGGTGATGACGCCGAGCGTGCCTTCGGCGCCAACGAAGAGGTTCTTCAGATCGTAGCCGGTGTTGTCCTTCTTCAGTTTGCGCAGATCGTCGAACACCTCGCCGGTCGGCAGCACCACCTCGACGCCGAGGCAGAGCTCGCGCGCATTGCCGTAGGCAAGAACGCCGGTGCCGCCGGCGTTGGAGGAAAGGTTGCCGCCGATCTGGCAAGAGCCTTGCGCGGCGAGCGACAGCGGAAACAGCCGGCCGGCGGCGTCGGCCGCTTCCTGCAAGGTCTGCAGGATGACGCCGGCCTCGACGGTGACGGTGTTGGAAAGCACGTCGATCTCGCGGATGCGGTTCAGCCTGGATAGCGAAAGCACGATGTCGCGGCCGGACTTGTCCGGCACCTGGGCGCCGACGAGACCGGTGTTGCCGCTCTGCGGCACGACGGGTGTTCCGGTCTCGGTCGCCAGCCGCATGATGCGGCTCACTTCATCGACGCTGCCCGGCCTCAGCACCAGCGACGTCCGGCCGTGCCAGAGACCGCGCCTTTCGGTGATATAGGGCGCGATCCCGGCCTGGTCGCGCAAGGCGTATTTGTCGCCGACGATGGCCGCGAAACGGTCGATTAGGCTGGGATCGAGGTTGAAGGGCTGGTCGTCGGTTTGATCGTTCATGGGGCCAGAACCTATGGCGCTCAGGCGATCTTGTCACGCGGCGCGGCGGCGCGCGACAGCCGGTCGTTGATCGCCTCGCCCAGCCCGTCGAAAGGGATCGGCTCGACGGCGATGGTCGCGGCGCCGCTGCGGTCGAGGTCCTGCATGTAAGCGAACAGGTTCGCCGCCGCCTCGCGCAGATCGCCCGCCTCGGAAAGGTTGCGCAGCGAGGCCGCACCTTGCCAGCCTGCGGCGCGGCGGCCGCCAAAGGCCAATAGCGCTTCGCCTTTGGCGATCTGTCGGGCGTTGAGCCGCAGCGCGGCGCCCGGCGCATAGTGCGAGGCGAGCATGCCCGGCGCCTCGATGCCGGCGGCCGCGCCGCGCAGCAGCGGCTTGCCGGTGACGGCCTCGATCTCGGCCGCCGCGATGCCGCCTGGCCGCAGCAGCCGCACGTTCTCGCCCTCGACTTTGACGATGGTCGATTCCAGGCCGACCGGGGTCGCGCCGCCATCGACCACCAGCCTGATCCTGTCGCCCAGATCGGCGGCGACGGCCTCGGCGGTGGTGGCGCTTATTCTTCCGGAAGAATTGGCGCTGGGCGCGGCGAGCGGATGACCGAGCCTGGCGATAAGCTCGCCGCCGAACCCCTTGGGCATGCGCAGCGCGATCGTGTCCAGCCCTGCCGTGACCAGCGGATGAATGCCATTTCCAGGGCGCTGCGGCAGCACCAGCGTCAGCGGCCCCGGCCAGAAGGCCGCGGCCAGCTTTCTCGACAACGGGTCGAAGGACGCGATGCGCTCGGCCATGGCGAGATCGGCGACATGGGCGATCAACGGGTTGAAGCGTGGGCGGCCCTTGGCTTCGAAGATGCGGGCAACCCCAATGCCGCTGGTGGCGTCGCCGGCCAGCCCATAGACGGTCTCGGTCGGGATGGCGACGACATCGCCGCTCTCGAGCAGCGCCAGCGCCTGCTCCATCGCCTCGCCGGCGGCAACTATCTCAGCCAATTGTCGTCACCTCTATGGATGCCGGGCTGCGTAATACGGCGGCGTCCGGGGGGCAAGTCCGGGCGTTGGCGAATTATCAATCCCTAAAATGCTATGTTTCCGCGCAAGCAGGCATCAATCCCGCTGGGAATATGGTGCCGGTTTGTAGGGCCAGGGGAAACTATCATGGTGTCGATGCGTGTCCTTGCAGCGTTTGGCGTCAGCCTGTCGGCGATCACCGGCGGCGCGCAGGCTTCGTCCATTGTCGTGTTGGGCGCGTCGACCACGACGCCTTCCATCGTCCGGCTGGCGCCCGAACCGATGAAGCCGGGCTCGATGCCGTCGGTCGTGGCGCTTGGCGAGCCGCCGCCCGATGTCACCGACGAGAAGGTGGCGGCGATCCCCGAGAAGCCGGCCCACCATGGCTCCATGCAGAGCCCGATGATCATTCGCGGCGGCGTCGTCGGCGGCGCCTTTGCAACGCCTGCCGCCGCGCCGGCCAAGGCCACCACCGCCACGGCGCCGGCGACCGACACGAAACCCGCCGACGACGGCAAGCCGGCGGAAACGGCGACCGCTTCGAACGGCACTGCCGAGGCGAAGCCTCAGCCCGAGCCGAAGCAACCACAACCGGCAGCGGCGCAGCCGGCTCCGATATCCCCTGTCGAGAAAGCCATGTAAGCTTTCAGTGGAGGCGTATCCGTCATCCGGCGCATATGCCCGGATGGCAGTATTCCTCCTGATTCCATCGCTACTGCCCGAATTGTCGGGCGGCTTCAGTGGAAGAAGACTGGTTTTCAAAAGGGGGTCACTATGAACGAGACGAGACGATTTGCCGTCGCCGCATTGCTGCTGGCGCTGGGCACGAGCACGGCGCGGGCCGACGACATGCTCGGCTCCTATGTCGCGCGCATTTCCGAGCGCGACCATCACGCCAGCGACGGCTACGCGCTGGACAGCGCTGCGCAGATGGTGCGGCAGGACCGCGCCAACTGGCACAAGTTCCATCGGCGCGACCGTGACGACGAAGGCGATGCCTGGTTCCGCAGCAATGAAGACCGCGCCGATCTGGAGCGAATGCTGAGGCGCGGCGGCGCGATGAGCGGCGCGACACGTCGCGCCATCGTCAATGGCGAGCCGCTGATCCAGGTCGACGTCTATTCGAACAGTGTCTACGTCAGCATCCTCGAGGACTGACGACAAAAGGGCGGCACATTGACGCCGCCCCTTCTTCAACTAGGCGGGCTACCTGTGGAGCGCGGCTCAGGCCGCCTCCAGGACGGCCAAGGCCGCCTGTAGGATGGCTCAGGCGGCTTCTTCCTTGTCCTCGTCGGACTCGTCTTCGTCGTCCTCGCCTTCGGCCTTCACGCCGTCTTCTTCGTCCTCGCCGTCTTCGTCCTCGTCGTCACCCGACAGGGTGGCTTCCTCGTCGTCGCCGTCCTCGTCATCGTCAGACAGGTCGGCGGCTTCGACCGCGGCAGCGGCGGCATGGTCGAGGGTGTCGTCGGAAGCAGATTCGATCGCCTCGGCAGCGGCCGTGGTTTCTTCAGTGACTTCGATGTCGTGGTCGGAATTCATGGCAAGCCTCCGTGGTTGGGGGAACGTCCTGATTCTCCCACGCGGAGGTCATCGTCATATGACTGTAAGCCGGCTCCAGCGTATGAAATATTGGCGCCTGAAAGCGGGACCACACGCCCTCGCGCAGATGGGCGCAGGCAATTGCAGGGTCCGCGTTTTCAGCCGTCAGCCGGCGATCTTGGAGAAATCCGCGACCTGATCGGTGGCGGCGCGGATGCGGGCCAGCAGGGCCAGGCGGTTGGCGCGCACGGCCTGGTCCTCATCATTCACAAGAACCCGTTCAAAGAATGAATCAACCGGTTCACGCAACACGCTAAGCGCCAGCATGGCGGCGGAAAAATCTTCGTTTTGAATCGCTTGGCCGGCTTCCTTCTCGGCTTGATTCACCGCGGCAAACAGCGATTTCTCGGCATCCTCGCGAAACAGCGCCGGCTCGACACGATCGGCGACCAGCGTTTTCTTCTTCTCCTCGGCCGCCAGGATGTTGGCCGCGCGCTTGGTGCCGGCGAGCAGGTTCCTGCCATCGTCGCTGTCGAGGAAGGAGCCGAGAGCCTCGACGCGGCGCACGATCTGCAAGAGGTCGTCCGACTGCGGCGTGATGACGGCGTCGATCAGATCATGCCGCGCGCCCTGGTCGCGAAGATAGACTTTCAGGCGGTCGTGGAAGAAGGCGAGGAGGTCGGACTGCTGGCTTGCGCCGCCTGCGAAGTTTGCAAAGGCCTTGGCGAAGATCGACGTCAGCGCCAAACGAACGCGGTTCTCGATCAGGATCCTGACCACACCGAGCGCAGCACGCCGCAGCGCGAACGGATCCTTGCTGCCGGTTGGTTTCTCATCAATGGCCCAGAAACCGGTCAGCGTGTCGAGCTTGTCGGCGAGCGCGACGGCAACCGAGACCGGATCGGTCGGCACGCGGTCGGACGGGCCCTGCGGTTTGTAGTGCTCCTCGGCGGCCGCGGCGACGGATGGATGCTCGCCCTCCAGCAGCGCGTATTTGCGCCCCATGGCACCTTGCAGTTCCGGGAACTCACCAACCACCTCGGTCTGCAGATCGGCCTTGGCCAGCATTGCGGCGCGGCGCGCCAGCGCCGGATCGGCGCCGACGATCGGCGCCAGTTCCTCAGCCAGCCGCGCGATGCGCTCCACGCGCGCTCCTTGCGTGCCGAGCTTGGCGTGGAAGGTCACGTTGAGATGGTCGAGGCGTGCCATGCGCTGGTCGAGCGGCTTCTTCAGATCGAGCCCGAACTTTTCGGCCGACGCCTGGAGCTCGCTGAGATCCGGCAGATCGCCCTGGTCGGTCTTCCAGAAATAGAGCGCATCGGACAGGCGGGCGCGCACCACCTTGCCGTTGCCGTGCGCGATCTCCTTGCCGCCATCGCTCGCCTCGATGTTGGCGACGAGGATGAAGCGGTTGGACAGGTCCTCGCCCGCCCCTTGCGGCCGGGTGACGAAGCACTTCTGGTTGGCGCGGATGGTCAGCCGGATGACCTCGGGCGGTATGGCGAGGAAATCCTGCTCGAATTCGCCCATCAGCACGACCGGCCATTCGACAAGGCCGGACACTTCCTCCAGCAGCCCCTCGTCCTCGACCAGGTCGAGGCCGTTGGCGAAGGCGAGGTTGCGGGCGTCGGCAAGGATGATCTCCTTGCGGCGGTCGGCATCGAGCACGACCTTGGCCGCTTCCAGCTTCGACACATAGTCGTCGAAGCGGCGCACGGTGAAATCGCCCGGCGCCAGGAAACGATGGCCATAGGTGACGTTGCCGGAGCGGATGCCGTCGATCTCGAAATCGACCACCACCGGCTCCTCGGTCTCGGGTCCGAAGGTGCAGACGATCGATTGGAGCGGCCGCACCCAGCGCAACGAGCCGGGCTTGGCCGAGGCCGGTCCCCAGCGCATCGATTTCGGCCACGGGAAGCTGCGGATGATCGCCGGCACCAGTTCGGCGATGATTTCTTCAGCCGCCCTGCCCGGCTTGGAGATATGGGCGACATAGAAGTCGCCTCTCTTCGGGTCGGAATGGACATGCGCCTCGGCGATCGAGGCGAGGCCCGCCTTGCGCAGGAAGCCCTGCACCGCCTGCTCCGGCGCAGAGGTGGCTGGTCCCTTGATCTCCTCGCGAATGTCCTTGGAACGCGCCGTCAGGCCGCGAATGTCGAGCGCCAGGCGCCGCGGCGTCCAGTACTCGCGCGCCGCTTCGTAGGTGAGACCCGCCTCGACCAGGCCGTCGGTCAGCATCTTCCTGAGGTCGCCCGCAGCCTTGCGCTGCATGCGCGCGGGGATTTCCTCGGAGCGAAGTTCCAGAAGCAGGTCGGGCATAGGGTTGGCTCCTTACCCTCCCCTCGATGGGGAGGGTCGGCGCGTAGCGCCGGGGTGGGGTGGCGGCGTCTCAACCGCCAACACCGTCGGCACCATCGCGCAAACGCAGGTGTGATTTCCGTTCTTCCACCGCCGCATAAATTGTATCGAGGACGGAATCCAGTTCGTTTTTTATCTCGTGGTTCCAGAAACGAAGGACACGATAGCCCTGGCTTTCAAACCATCGTGTTCTAGCCTCATCATGGCTCTGCTGGTCATCAAAACTGTGGTGGAAGCCATCTGCTTCGATAATCAGCTTCAGCCGATGTGAGATGAAGTCGGGGTAGTAGCCGCCTACGGATGCCTGTCGGCGAAAGTGCGTGCCCTCTACCGGAATGCGCCAGAGGTGCCGCCACAACGTACGTTCTTCCTCGGTCATAGTCGCGCGAAGCCTTCGCGCGGACTGCAGCTTGAACCGATCGAGTTTTGGCATTGGGAATCGCGCAGCACCCCCACCCGCCGCTTCGCGGCGACCTCCCCCATCAAGGGGGAGGTAGGAGCGGCATAGCAACTCGGCTCGCCGCTGTCACCCCTGCCTGCCGATCGCCGGATCGAGCTGTTTCAGGAAATTATCAGATCTTTGTCGGGACGAAGCGGGCCCACCCGTCCTAAGAGCAGAAATCCCGTGAACCAAACGCTGCGCTGAAGCGACCAACGCTCAGGCAGAGACCTATTGGCTGAACGACCATGAAAACGGTATCGAGAACCCTGCAGATCCTGGCACTGAGCGCCTGTTTCGCCGCCCAGGCGCATGGCACGTTCACGATGCCGGGTGTGCGGCAGGCGATGCGCACGATCGATGGCGCAAGCAGCCAGAACTCGCTGCCGATCACCGCCGCCACTGAAATCGCAATCGTGTCGAGCTAGGCCGCCAGGCCGCCCGCCTCGGTCTGCAGGAAGGCTTCGCCGCAGGCCTTGGCCAGGTTGCGCACCTTGAGGATGTAGCTCTGCCGTTCGGTGACCGAGATCACGCCGCGCGCGTCGAGCAGGTTGAAGACATGGCTGGCCTTGATGCACTGGTCATAGGCCGGCAGCACCATGCGGTGCCTCGCCTGCGCGTTACTCGACCCGGGCGCGCCGGCTGCGAGCAGCGCCTTGCATTCGGCCTCGGCGTCCTCGAAGTGCCTGAGCAGCATCGCGGTGTTGGCGAATTCGAAATTGTGGCGCGAATATTCCTGCTCGGCCTGCAGGAAGACGTCGCCATAGGTGACCTTATCGGCGCCCTCGCGGCCGTTGAAGTTGAGGTCGTAGACATTGTCGACGCCCTGCACATACATGGCGAGGCGCTCCAGACCGTAGGTGAGCTCGCCGGCCACCGGCGCGCATTCGATGCCGCAGACCTGCTGAAAATAGGTGAACTGCGACACTTCCATGCCGTCGCACCAGCACTCCCAGCCGAGCCCCCAGGCGCCCAGCGTCGGGCTCTCCCAATCGTCCTCGACGAAGCGGATGTCGTGCAGCAGCGGATCGACGCCGATGGCTTCCAGCGAGCCGAGATAGAGTTCCTGCAGATTGGGCGGGTTCGGCTTCAGGATCACCTGGTACTGGTAATAGTGCTGCAGCCGGTTGGGGTTCTCGCCATAGCGGCCGTCCTTCGGCCGGCGCGAAGGCTGCACATAGGCGGCGTTCCAGCGCTTCGGGCCCAAAGCGCGCAAGGTGGTTGCTGGGTGGAAAGTGCCTGCGCCGACCTCCATGTCGTAGGGCTGCAGGATGACGCAGCCATAGTTCGCCCAGTAATTGTGCAAGGTCAGGATCAGCCCCTGGAAGGAGCGGCTGGGATGCATATGGGCGGGAATGTCGACGGTCACGGCGGCCTCGATGGAGCGGCTGGATACGGGCACGTCCTAGAGGCCCGGCCGGCAAGCGTCAAGGCAAGGCCCGCGACTGGCCCATTGCCGGCAAGACCGGGCCGCGGTCTGTTCGACGCCGCAGCCACCAGCAACAGCAGGTCAGCCATGCCGGACCCGATCAGCATCCGCCCCGTCAGGCGAGAGGATTTCGAGCAATGGCTGCCGCTCTGGGACGGCTACAACGCCTTTTACGGCCGATCGGGCGAGACAGCCCTGGCCGAGGAGGTCACGACCATGACCTGGTCACGCTTCTTCGACGCCTACGAGCCGGTGCATGCGCTGGTGGCCGAAAGCGAAGGACGCCTTCTCGGTCTCGTCCACTATCTTTACCACCGCAGCACGACGGCGATCGCGCCGAACTGCTATCTGCAGGATCTGTTCACCACCCAGGCCGCGCGCGGCAAGGGCGTCGGCCGGGCACTCATAAGCGCCGTTTACGAGCGCGCCGAAGCCGCCGGCGCCGGCCGCGTGTATTGGCAGACGCATGAGACCAATCAGACGGCGATGCAACTCTACGACAAGGTCGCCGAGCGCTCGGGGTTCGTCGTCTACAGAAAGCTGTTCTGAAAACAAAAACGGGGCTCCCCAGGAGCCCCGTTCATAAATCAAATCGCCGATATCACCCCTTCGGCGCGGGCGTGACCGGCTTGACCTTCGGGGTTTCCTGCGCCGTGTTGGATTCGATCGGCGGCAGGCCCTTGAGCAGCTTCTGCTGCAAGGTGGCGAGCACGTCGGGGTCCGGCTTCAGGTCGCGGGCCTGGTTCCACTGGTAGGTGGCTTCCAGCTTGCGGCCGACGCGCCAGTAGGCATCGCCGAGATGGTCGTTCAGAACCGGGTCTTCCGGCTTCAGCGACACGGCACGCTCCATTTCGCGGACCGCGTCCTCGAACCGGCCCATGCGGAAATAGGCCCAGCCCAGCGAATCGACGATGTAGCCGTCGCTCGGCCTGAGGTCGACGGCCTTCTGGATCATCGCCAGGCCTTCCTTGAGGTTCATGTTCATGTCGACCCAGGAATAGCCGAGATAGTTCAGAACCTGCGGCTGGTCGGGGAACAGCTCCAGCGCCTTGCGGAAGTTCGGCTCGGCCTTCGGCCATTCCTTCAGCCGCTCATAGGCGATGCCGCGCTGGTAGAAGATGTTCCAGTTGGCATTGGTCGGCGTCTTCAGCACCTCGACGGCCTTGTCGTAGAGGTTGGCGGCAGAGCGGAAGTCCTCCTTGGAGGAATAGACGCCGCCCAGCGCCAGATAGGCGCGCATATCGTCCGGATGCTTTTCGACGAACGCCTTCAGATGGGTGATCGCCTCATCATGGCGATCGAGATCGGCGAGGTTGAGGCCGAGCTGCAGGTCGGAAAGCTCCTTCAGCGGCGATGAATCGGGAATGCGCCTATAGAGTGCTATTGCGCCCTCGCCGTCCTTCAGCTGCTCGGCGACGGCGGCGAGTTGCACCAGGGCCGCATCGCTGTCGGGCTTCAGCGCCAGCGCATATTGCAGATAGAGGCGCACGAACGGCTCGCCGCCGCCGCGATTGAGCGCGGTGGCGAGATCGAGCAGAATCTCGGAGGCGCCGTCGGACGGGCCGGCGATGAAGGGCTCGATCTTGTCGCCCTTGTTGATCCTGTCGCGGAGCGTCGTGATTTCCAGCTTGCCCGGCGCGAATGCCTCGGCTTGGTCGAGCACCGAAAGCGCCTTGGCCTTGTCGCCCTTGCGGGCGAGGAAGGAGGCGTAGGCCTGCGCGTTGCGCATCCACGTCTCCGGCGCTGCACCGCCGGCGGTGGTGTCCTGCAGCGTCGCGGCGTAGATCTGATCGGCCTTCTCCGACATGCCCGCGGCGTCGGCAATCAGCGCGCGGTGGAAGGATTTGAACAGGCCGAACCAGTCGGGGCCTTGCAGCTTGTCGATGGCGGCCATGGCATCGGCGGGCTCGCCGGCGCCTTCCTTGGCCCAGCCGCTCATGACGCCGGACAACAGCCGGTCGAGATCGGATTCGAGCGACAGTTTCAGCCAGTACTCAGCCTTGGAGAAATCCTTCTTGTGGAAGGAATCTACCGCCAGCGCCAAGCGCGAGAAGCGCTCGACATCGGGCACTTCCTTGAGCTTGTCGGCATAGACGAGCGATTCCCCGAAGCGGCCCTGCGCGATCAGCGACAGCATCAGGCTCTGCTGCAGCGTGGTGTCGCCGGGCGCAAAGGCGAGCGCCTGCTTGTAATAGGCGATGGCACTGTCGAGATCGTTGTCGCCTTCGGCAATGCGGGCGGCGAGATAGGCGCCGGAGAACGACGTGATCTTGACCGGCTCGGTGGTTTGCTTGGCGTAGGCCGGCAGACCCGAGATCGCCATGCCCGTCACAATTGCCAGCCCTGCGAGCCAGCGCGCACGTCCTTGCCGCATCGTATCCCTTTCAGCCAGACGCAATCCCCAAGTCGATGGGACCGCCACAGACTCGGTCTTTTCCCGACAAAGCATGGCCTTTTTGGGGTCAGGCTTCAATCCGGGCCGAATTCACAATCGGGTCACCCGATTAACGAACCATGACGAAGCATTATAGCAGATCGCGCGGCCAACCTACACCTTGACATGATGATCTACGCCTTGGCGTCACGATAGCCGCTCGCGGCGACCCCGCCGGATAGCCCGGCCCATTCGCAGCCCTGGCAGGCCTGGCGCGTCAAGCCTGTGTAAAAGGCCCGCGCATAGTGTGCATTGGCCGCGTCGAGAACGTGTGCCGGGCGGGATTGGCAGTCCGCCGCCCGAACCTCAGTTCACTCTGGCGATGCAGAAATCGATGACGTCGATCAGCGCCGATTTCTGCGGCGTCGCCTCCAGCGGCGCCAGCGCGTCGCGGGCGATCTCGCCGAAATGGCGGGCGCGGCCGATGGTATCAGCGATCGCCCCGTGACGGGTCATCAGGCCGATCGCCTTTTCGAGCCCGGCGTCATCGGTGACATTGTCCTCGATGGCGCGCTTCCAGAAGGTGCGTTCAGCCTTGGTGCCGCGCCGGTAGGCGAGGATCACCGGCAGCGTCACTTTGCCCTCGCGGAAATCGTCGCCGACATTCTTGCCCAGATCCTTGCTGGAACCGCCGTAATCCAGCGCATCGTCGATGAGCTGGAAGGCAAGGCCGAGATTCATGCCGTAGGAACGCAGCGCCGCGCGATCGTTGCGCGTCGCCTGGGCGATGACCGGGCCAACCTCGGCGGCGGCGGAGAACAGCGCCGCGGTCTTGGCCTTGATGACGGCGAAATGCTCGTCCTCGGTCGTTTCGAGGTTCTTGGCGGCGGCAAGCTGCATCACTTCGCCCTCGGCGATGATGGACGCAGCGCTCGACAGGATGTCGAGCGCTTCCAGCGAGCCTACATCGACCATCATGCGGAAGGCCTGGCCGAGCAGGAAATCGCCGACCAGCACGCTCGCCTGGTTGCCCCAGATCATGCGCGCCGTCTTCTTGCCGCGCCGCATGCCGCTTTCGTCAACGACGTCGTCGTGCAGCAGCGTCGCGGTGTGCATGAACTCGACCGAGGTGGCGAGCTTGACGTGGCCTTCGCCGGAATAGCCAAACATCTGGGCGGCGGCGAGCGTCAGCATCGGCCGCAATCTCTTGCCGCCGGACGAGATCAGGTGGTTGGCGACCTCCGGGATCATCTCGACGTCGGAGCCGGCCTTGGACAGGATCAATTCGTTGACGCGCCCCATGTCGGCGGCCGTGAGATCGATCAGATCCTTGATGGAGGCGGGTTCCCGCTTCCCGTTTTCGATGTTGAGAACGACACCCACCACAGACACTCCCGTCTATTCCAAGCGCACGCGGCACCCTAGTCCCGGACCGACTCTAGGGCGGCATCCACCGGCACGGCAAGAGGCGAATTGGCGCGGTTGCGGCCAGCACTCGGAACGCCCACGTTTACAGGAACGGCGCAACCTGCGATTTTCGTTCCATGATAGAGCTCATCCGCACCAACGATGCCGTGATCATATCCTTTGTCGAATCGCTGATGCGCGATGCCGGCATCGCCTGTTTCGTCGCCGACCAGAACATGAGCGTGCTCGACGGCTCGATCGGCATCCTGCCCCGACGCGTCATGGTCGATGCCGACCAGGCGGATGCGGCGCGCCGCATCTTGACCGACGCCGGCATCGCCAACGAGATTCGCCGCAAGTAATGGTAGCGTCAACCGCCCTTGCCCCGGACACGCCGGCCCACACGGTCGATGCGTTCCATCGCGGGCGCTTCTGGCTGGTTCAGCCGAGAAACGGTCATCGTGCAGGCATGGACGCCATGATGCTGGCGGCGGCCGTGCCCTCCTCCTTCGCCGGACGGCTTGCCGATTTCGGCGCCGGCGCCGGCGCCGCGGGGCTCGCGGTGCTGTCGCGGTGTCCCGCCGCGCGGGCCGTGCTGGTCGAACGCTCGCCGGACATGGCCGAATTCGCGGCCGCGACGCTTGCCCATCCCGGCAATGCGCATCTCGGCGACCGCGCCGCGGTGCTGAGGGCCGACGTCACACTGACCGGCAAGGCGCGCGGCGCGGCCGGCCTTGCCGACAACAGCTTCGACTTCGTCATCATGAACCCACCCTTCAACGCCGCCGAGGACCGCGCCACGCCGGATCAGCTGCGCAAGCAGGCGCATGTGATGGAGGACGGGCTGTTCGAAAGCTGGATCCGAAGTGCTGCGGCCGTGGCAAGGCCGCGCGGCGGGCTCGCCGTCATCGCCAGGCCCGAGCAGCTCGGCGCACTGCTCGATGCGATCGAGGGCCGCTTCGGCGATGCCGAGATGCTCTCGGTCCACCCTCGCCCCGACGCGGTGGCGATCCGCATCGTCGTCAGGGCGACGCTCGGCGCGCGCGGCAAGCTGTCGATCCGGCCGCCACTGGTGCTGCATGGCGAGACGGGCAACGGACCGGCGGAACGGACCGAAATGATCAACAATGGACTGGCGTCGCTGTTCGGCGACTGATCCTGCGCCAGCCATGCGGCATTGCCGAAGGCTGGTGAATTCCTACATGCCCAATGCAGGATGAGGCCTCATCCTGCTTTTTCAGCGACTGGAGATCTCGTGAAACGCCTCTTGAACCGCCTGCTGCCGAAGTCCTGGCGCTCCACCGTCGTCACCGTTCCGGTCATCCGGCTGCACGGCACGATCATGCCCGGCGGCGGCCAGTTCCGGCCCAGCCTGTCGCTGGCGTCGACCGCCGGCCTCATCGAAAAGGCGTTCTCCTTCGACGCGCCCGCTGTCGCGGTTTCCATCAATTCGCCAGGCGGCTCGCCGGTGCAGTCGCGGCTGATCTTCAAGCGCATCCGCGACCTGGCGGTGGAGAAGAACAAGAAGGTGCTGGTCTTCGTCGAGGACGTGGCGGCCTCCGGCGGCTACATGATCGCGATCGCCGGCGACGAGATCTTCGCCGATCCGTCCTCGATCGTCGGCTCGATCGGCGTCGTATCGGCCTCGTTCGGCTTTCCCGAGCTGATGAAGAAGATCGGCGTCGAGCGCCGCGTCCACACCGCCGGCCAGAACAAGGCGGTGCTCGACCCGTTCAAGCCGGAGAAGAAGGAAGATGTCGAGCGGCTGAAGGCGCTGCAGCTCGAGGTGCACGAAACCTTCATCGACCTCGTCAAGGAGCGGCGCGGCACCAGGCTGAAGGACGATCCGGACCTGTTCACCGGCCTGTTCTGGACCGCCAAGAAAGGTCTCGAACTCGGCCTCGTCGATGCTCTGGGCGACATGCGCGGCGTTTTGAAGACGCGCTTCGGACCGAAGACCCAGCTGAAACTGATCACTGCGCCGCGCGGCCTGTTCGGCAGGTTCGGGCTGTTCGGGTCGCGCTTTTCGGCGCCAGACATCGCGGCCGCCGCGGCCAGTGGCGTCGTCGATGCGGCGGAAGAGCGCGCGCTGTGGGCGCGCTTCGGGCTTTGAAAAAAGGTTGAAAGCGACTAGCATATCCGCTTGACCGACCCGACCGGCCGCATTCGCCGCCTTTTCGAGGGAGGAGTTTTGGGATGCCGCAGATCATTTTCTTCGTCGTTATCGGCGCCGCCGCCTATTTCGGCTATCGCGCTTTCATCCGCGAAGCCGAACGCGTGACGGCCAAGATCCGGCGCACCGAGAAACAGGCGGCCAACGGCACGATGGGAACGCTGGTCAAGGACCCGAAGACCGGCGAATATCGCCTGGCCAAGGACTGAACGCCATCTCGCCAGCAACAGACACGTTGGATGCCGAGGCCGGCACGCGGATTTGGCTCGCCCCTGCCAAGATCAACCTAGCGCTGCATGTCACCGGCAGGCGCGCCGACGGCTATCATCTGCTCGAAAGCCTCGCCGTGTTCACCCGCTTCGGCGACCGGGTCGAGATCGAGCTGGCCGAGAGCGACCGGTTTTCGGTGTCGGGCAAATATGCGCCGGCGGTGCCGCTGGACGAGACCAATCTGGTGGTCAAGGCGCGCGAGGCGCTGCGCCGGGAAGCCGGCCCGCAGGGGGCGGCGCCGGTCGCCATCAAGCTGGAAAAGAACCTGCCGGTCGCCTCCGGCGTCGGCGGCGGTTCCAGCGATGCCGCCGCCGTTCTGCGCGGGCTGGTCCAGACTTGGCAGCTCGACATAGGCGAAGCCGAGCTGGCGCGGATCGGCCTGTCGCTCGGCGCCGACGTGCCGATGTGCCTGGCGGCCAAGCCGCTGATTGCGCGTGGCGTCGGCGACGAGTTGTCGGCCGTGCTGGGCTTTCCCGCGCTCGGCCTGGTGCTGGTCAATCCGGGCGTCGCGGTTTCCACACCGGAGGTTTTCAAGGCGCTGGCCAGCCGCGACTACGAGGCGTTGCCGCCGCTGCCCGGGAAGCTTGATTTTCACTCAATCCGCAACTGGCTGGAGGCGACGCGCAACGACCTCGAGTCTGCCGCCCGGACGATCCAGCCCGCCATCACGGAAGCGCTCAGGGCGCTGAAGAAGGCCGACGCCGGCTTTGCCCGCATGTCGGGCTCCGGCGCCACTTGCTTCGGCCTGTTCGAGACGGGCAATGTCGCCAAGCGCGCGGCGCTCGACATAAGGCACCGCCATCCCGACTGGTTCGTTGCCGCGACGCGAAGCATGGAGGCCTGAATGGCCCGGATCGACGAAAGCCGCCCCTTCATCCCCGTGCGCATCGCGGTTCTCACCGTTTCCGATACGCGCAGCCTTGCCGAGGACAAGTCGGGCCAGACGCTGGCCGACCGTATCGCGGAGGCCGGCCATATCCTCGCCGCCCGCGACATCGTCACCGACGACCGGAAAAAGATCCGCGACAAGGTGCTCGACTGGTCGAAGGACAAAGCCGTCGATGTCGTCATCACCACCGGCGGCACCGGCTTCACCGGCCGCGACGTGACGCCGGAAGCGCTGGAGCCGATCTTCGAAAAGCGGATGGACGGCTTTTCCGAAGTGTTCCACCGCATCTCCTACGACAAGATCGGCACCTCGACGATCCAGAGCCGGGCGACCGGCGGCGTCCTCAACGCCACCTTCGTGTTCGTGCTGCCGGGCTCGCCCGGCGCCTGCAAGGACGCCTGGGACGGCATCATCAAGCCACAACTCGACTACCGCCACATGCCCTGCAACTTCGTCGAGATCATGCCGCGCCTGGACGAGCACCTGAAGCGTGGCGGCAAGGCCGGATAATCGCCTGTCCGCGTCGCCGGCTCAGCGGATGACCGGCTCGCCGTGGAAACGCCGGCGCGACGGCCGCGACACGCCGAAGCCGACTTCCATCATCAGCCGCGGCGTGCGCGAAGGCACCGTGCCCATGTGGAAGCCGAACGGATCCTCGACGAAGCCGAGACCCGCCTCACCCGTAAGCGTGACCGGGCTGTCGTCGCCATAGACCTTCAGCACCTCATCCGCCGGATGGCCGACGAGCAGCGTCAGCTGGTGCTTGAGGCTGCGGCGTTTGTGGCTGCCGCGCACATAGACATGCGGGCCGGTGCCGGCGTCGCAGGGCTTCAGGTAGAAGAAGAATTTCAGCATCCGCCAGTCGTCGAGGTCGAAATGGTACTTGCCGAGCGAGGCGAGGTTCTTGTCGGCGTCGGAAGCCTCGCCGGTCGGAAAGCTCCACCAGACGCGCGTCGTGATCAGTTTCGCCTGACCGCCGAGATAGTGCTGGGCAATGCCGGACAGCAGCGGGTCGTTCTGGATGGCAAGCGCCGCCTTGGAGGAGAGGATGCGCTCGAAATAGTGGCCGCTGAGCAAGGAGCGGCCGAAGCGCTTCTCGGCCTCGGCATGGTCGGAGGGCATGAATTCGAGGCGGCGGTCGAAATTGCCGAAGCAAGGCGTGTTGTCGGCGAAGCTGGCGATCTCCTCATGGATCGCCTGCGGCAGGACCAGGCCGGAGAACAAACCTTCGGAGCGAAGCGCCTCGACCGCCGAGTCGAGGTCGATACCGCTGAACATCGTATCCCCGGCATTCGGCGCCGGGCGGGCGGGCCTGGCGCCCAGCCAGTGCATCCTGCGCCCCGGCATGGTGCGCGCCAGCATGAACATCGGCAGCCAGGCCGGGTTCTCGCGCAGATCCGTCAAATAGGTCGGGATGCGCACCGCGATGCGGCGAAACAGGCTGCCGTTGCGGGCGATCGCCTCCAGGCTTGCAGCGCCGGATTTGTCTGATGTCGAAAGGTTCATCGGGGTCCTCAGGTACGAGCGGCATCCGTCGAAAAGTCGGCTGCTCACCGCTCCGGCATTACCCAAACCCGATTGTCCCGCATCAAAGGGATGTTAGCCCCGCCTCATATTTTGTGCAATGCACAATAGAAGATTGCGGTGAATGGGAAGCGCCAAGCTTCACTTCGGCGGCGCGACCCAGATCTCGGCGTCCAGCCTCTTCGTCGCCAGGCCGCGCGCCATGGCCTCGGCGCTGCGGGCGCTTTTCGAAAGCGCCGTGGCCTGGCGCTTGCTGATGACAAGCCCTTCGGCGAGCGCCCGGTTGCCGGAAAAGACCCTTGCCAGGAATGGCGCGCGGCTGCCGCGCGCGCGGGAAAAGCGCGCCGGCATTGTGTGCCTCGCCGTGTGGGCCGCGACCTCTTCGATCCAGCCGTCCGACAGGCGCGCGCCGGGCTCCAGCAACAGCAGCCAGTCGCCCTTGGCCTGCCTGATGCCGACGGAAATGCCGCCTGCAACGTAGTGGCAGCCGGCGTGGTCCGCGACACGATGGGTCTGGTCGGTCGAGCCGGTGTCGCAAACGACGACGTCGCGCACGACGCCCTCGACCGCGCCGCCAATCAGCGAGGCGAGCGTGCGGGCAAGGCCCTCTTCGTCATTCAGGGTTTCGATGAGAACGCTGAGCATTGCCAGCCGAATAGCGGAAAGCCGCGCGCCGCGCCAGTTTTTGCATCGCGGCATAAAAAGTTCTTGCTTTGTTCTCATTCGGAAAATAGGAATAGTTTCATGAACCGAGCGATTCGACAGCCTGCGGACAGTCCCTGGGAGAGGGCGAAGATGGAACAGATCGTGCGTGCCGACATTGCCGCCTTCGGGGCCGGTAGAGCAGAGATGGCCAATGCGATGATCGAGCAGAGCGGCATGCGCGTGCGGCCCGACCGCAACCGCGGCCGTTCCGCCGGCATCAATCCGTCCGGCCGTTTCGAACCGGTGAGCCGGCATGTGTTCGACGATGGCTGGAACTCGCTTGAGGAGTTGCCGCCGTTCAAGACCGAGGTGCAGGTCGAGAAGCCGCGCACCATCATCACCCGCAACGAGTCGCCCGACATCTCCTTCGACCGCTCGATCAATCCCTATCGCGGCTGCGAGCATGGCTGCGTCTACTGCTTCGCCAGGCCGACGCATGCCTTCATGGGACTGTCGCCGGGGCTCGATTTCGAATCGAAGCTGTTTGCAAAGCCGGATGCGGCGCGCATGCTGGACAAGGAGCTGTCGAAGCCCGGCTACCAGCCGCGCACCATCGCCATCGGCACCAACACCGATCCCTATCAGCCGATCGAGAAGCAGTACCGGATCATGCGCGAGATCCTCGAAGTGCTGGAGGCGCGCGGCCACCCGGTCGGCATCGTCACCAAATCGGCGCTGGTGACGCGCGACATCGACATCCTGTCGCGCATGGCCGAACGCGGGCTCGCCAAGGTGGCGCTGTCGGTGACGACGCTCGACCGCATGCTGGCACGCACCATGGAGCCGCGCGCGTCGACGCCGACCAAGCGGCTGGAGGCGATAAGGCAGCTCTCCGACGCCGGCATTCCCGCCTCCGTCATGGTCGCGCCGATCATTCCCGGCCTCACCGATCCGGAGATGGAGCGCATCCTCGATTCGGCACGCGCCGCCGGCGCGCGCGAGGCCGGTTATGTCATTTTGCGGCTGCCGCTGGAGGTCGCGCCCATCTTCAAGGACTGGCTGCTGCGTCATTATCCGGACCGCTACCGGCACGTGATGTCGCTGATCCGTTCGATGCGCGACGGCAAGGACTACGATTCGGAATGGGGCAAGCGCATGAAGGGCGCCGGACCCTATGCCTGGCAGATCGGCCGCCGTTTCGAGATCACCGCCAAGCGGCTCGGGTTAAATGCCGAGCGGCGGCAGCTCAGGACCGACCAGTTTATTGCCGCAGCCAACGCCGCCGAGCAGTTGATGCTGCTTTGAAGGTATCGCGCCGCCCATCGCCGGCCGGCGCGAGAAGAATCCCGTCCGGCCTGTCCCCGGCCTTGAGACGGTGCCCTCCCGGTCCGCGCCCCACCCCGACCCGGAGGGACTTGCGGAGAATCGGAGCCGATGCGAACCTCGCCGCACCATGGCTCGCGCGCGTTCCGATTCTCCGCTTCTCTTCGAAATCGTCGAGAAACCCGATTTCTCCATCGAGACGAAGGCGATGGCTGACGGCCTGTGGCCGGTGGCGGGAATGGACGAGGCCGGGCGCGGGCCATTGGCCGGGCCGGTGGTCGCCGCGGCGGTGGTGCTCAATCCCGCCAACATCCCGGAAGGGCTCGACGATTCGAAGCGCCTGACGCATCTGCAGCGCGAGGCACTGTTCGCCAGGATCCTGGGTTCGGCGCTCGGTGTCTCGATGGCCTCGATCAGCGCCGAGGGCATAGACGGCAGCAACATCTTGAAGGCCAGCCTCGAAGCGATGCGCCGCGCCGTCGCCGGCCTTTCGCTGCAGCCCAAGCTGGCGCTGGCCGACGGCCGCGACGTGCCGCCGGGCCTCACCTGCGCCGGACGCGCGCTGGTCAAGGGCGACCAGCGCTCGCAGTCGATCGCTGCCGCCTCGATCGTCGCCAAGGTGATGCGCGACCGCATGATGTGCGGCTGCGGCGGCCATCACGACCGCTACGGCTTCGAGGTGCATATGGGCTACGCCACTGCGCGCCACCGCACGGCGATCGAAGCGCACGGACCCGTGGCGCGCCTGCACCGCGCCTCCTTCGCGCCGTTCCGTCTAGGCGGGGTCGAGGTGGCGGAAGAGGAAGAGAGTTTCGCCGGGCTGGAGTGAGGTGAAGGCGGGGCTGGTGATCCTTCGTCATCCTCGGGCTTGACCCGAGGATCCATGCCGCGACTCCACCGTAGAGTGCGTCCGATCAGAATTCTTCACCGTTGCAGTGCTCGAAGGTTACGGCATGGATCCTAGGGTCTGCGCCGCGTCGCTACGCTCCTTGCTCCGCCCTAGGATGACGACCGGCAAGGCAACAAAAAAGCCGCCAGGTTGCCCGGGCGGCTTCATGCCAGCGACCCTAAGACCGCTCAGTTCAGCTTGGCCTTCACGTCCTGCAGCGCAGACTTGAAGAAGTCCGCGCCGGCCTTGGCGTCGACCTTGGCGGCAAGCAGCGCGCGGGCGGCCTCGACGGCGATGTCGACGGCGCTGGCGCGCACCTCGCCGATCGCCTCGCGCTCAGCCTGGCCGATCTTCTGCTCGGCGAGCGCGGTGCGGCGCGCGACGTAGTCCTCGGTCTTCTTGTGCGCCTCGGCGGCGAGCAGTTCGGCCTCGCGCTTGGCAGCGGCGACGATGTCGGCGGCCTCCTGCTCGGCTTCCTTGCGCTTTTTCTGGTACTGGCCGAGCAGCTGCTGGGCCTCCTCGCGCAGCCGGCGGGCTTCTTCAAGCTCGTTGCTGATCTTGGCGGCACGGGCGTCGAGCCCCTTGGCGATCAGGCCGGGCACCTTGATGTAGATGGCGATGCCCAGGAAGATGACCAGGGCAACCGTGGCCCAAAGCGTTGCGAGAGATGTGGCGTCCATGATGCGCTCCTCACCGGGCCACGGATTTGACCGCGGCCGCGATCTCGGCCTTGCTGGCCTTGCCGCCGACAAGTGCTTCGACAATGGCCGAAGCGGTGTCCTCGGCAATCGTGCCGACTTCCTTCATGGCGTTGGCCTTGATGGAAGCGATGCTGGCCTCGGCCTCGCCAAGCTTCTTGTCGAGCGCCGCCTCGACCTTCTTGCGTGCAGCCTCGGCCTCGGCCTTGGCTGCGTCGCCGGCTTGCTGGCCGATGGCATTGGCCCTCGCCTTGGCCTCGGCCAGTTCCTGCTCGTAAGCGGCAACGGCGGCGTCGGCCTCACCCTTCAGCCGGGCGGCGTGGTCGAGATCCTGCGTGATGCGGTCATTGCGAACGTCGATGATGCCACCAAGGCGCGGCATCACCACCCGCTTCAGAAACAGGTAGAACAGCCCGAAGGTGATCGCCAGCCACAGCAACTGCGACGGGAACGTCGCCGGATCGAATGGCGGGAACGTGCCGTGCGCCTCGGCCGGCACCTCGGTACCGGCATGCGTTTCGGCTCCCGCACCGGCGGCGCCTTCGGCGGCCGGCGCTGACTCTTCTGCAAAGGCAGATGTCACGAACATGGACTATCCCCTAATATCAGGCCCGCCGCAGGCTCGCGGCCGGCCCGTCCAATCTTCCCAGTGCTCAGCCGAACAGGGCCAGAAGCGCGATGAGAAGGGAGAAGATGCCCAGAGCTTCGGTCACGGCGAAGCCGAAGATCAGGCGGCCGAACTGGCCATCGGCGGCCGACGGATTGCGCAGCGCGCCCGCCAGGTAGCTGCCGAAGATGTTGCCGAGGCCGATGCCTGCGCCACCCATGCCCAGGCAAGCGATGCCAGCGCCGATGTACTTTGCTGCTTCTGCGTCCATTTCAAACTCCTTTGGATCTGTAATTCCGTTGCAATTCCATCCGGCGGTTAATGCCGGAAACTCGTAATCAGTGCCCGGGATGCAGGGCGTCGTTGAGGTACATGCAGGTCAGCACGGCAAAGACATAGGCCTGCAGGAAGGCGACCAGCAGTTCCAGCGCCGTCAGCGCCACAGCCATGGCCAACGGCAGCACCGAGCCGGCAACGCCGACCGCGCCGAGCGCGCTGAGGCTGACGACGAAACCCGAGAAGACTTTCAGCGTGATGTGGCCGGCCAGCATGTTGGCGAAGAGACGAACCGAGAGACTGACCGGGCGCGACACGAAGGAGATCACCTCGATCAGCACCACCAGCGGCAGCAGGAAGACCGGCACGCCATGCGGCACGAACAACTTCAGGAAACCGAGGCCGTGCTTGGTGAAGCCGTAGACAATGACGGTTCCGATGACCAGCGCGGCAAGGCCGAAGGTGACGATGATATGGCTGGTGACGGTGAAGAAATACGGGAACAGGCCCAGCAGATTGGCGACCAGCACGAACATGAACAGCGAAAAGACGAAGGGGAAGAACTTCAACCCCTGCTTCCCAGCCGCGTCCCGCAGCATGTTGGAAACGAATTCGTACGCCATTTCCGAGACCGACTGCAGGCGGCCGGGAACCAGGCTGCGGCTGGCGGTGGTGAGATAGAGGAAGGCCGATGCGACGGCGACGGTCGCGACCATGAACAGAGCGGAGTTGGTGAAGGACAGGTCGTAGCCGCCGATGTTGATCGGAATCAGCTTGACGATATGGAACTGGTGGATCGGATCGACCTTGTCAGCAGCCATTTACATCCCCGTCAAAGCCGCACGCGGCCTCAGTGTCCTAATTGCGCCTGTGACAGCGCCACTTCATTCTTTCGGATCGCGCGACTTCTCGCCCTGTCCGAATTCCGACACAAGCCCCGCCGAGCGCAGGACATTGAGCACACCGGCGCCAAAGCCCAGCAGCAGGCCTACGATCAGACCCCATGGCGAGATTCCCGCCAGCCGGTCGATGATCCAGCCGATTGCGACACCGACCACTATCCCGGCGATGAACTCGCTGGACAGCTTGAGTGCCTGACCGTATCCGGTCACTGCTTTCGCGTCGTCTTTCCCCTCGAGCCGATCCGGCCTTCTTGACGCAAGCGATGCTTCAAGATCACGCCGGCGGCGCTCAAGATCGTCGTCTCGGATGTCGGCTTCGCGCTCACTGCCGCGGCCGGTTTCTCCGGTTCCGTCTGGCCCTTTCTTGTCGGCCATCGCAACCCCCCTGCCCGGTCAGACCGCTACCGTCCGTCCGCTTCTAAAGTCGCCGGCAACATAGTTAGAGGGTCCGCGCCCGTCAAGCCACGGGCCGAACTTCAAGCCTATGTATTTTCTGCAATAAAATCAATTGTTTATGGAGGTGCGACATCGTGCCCGTCGCGGTTGCCGGCAAGTGCGTGCCGAATCCTCGCGGCGACCGGTCTCCAGTTGCCGGCGCGCGGGGCCGTTCGGGTCAGGCCAGACGGTGCCGGCGAACGAGCCTCAGCTCCAGCCGCCGCCGTAGGTGCGGTAGAAGATATGCAGGCCGATCTTGGTCATCTTCTGCATGGTGCGCGCCCAACCCGGATGCACGTAGTTGGCATAGTAATGGGTCGAAGAGCCAACTTCGGGAATGAAGATCTTGCCGGCGGTCACCGCCATGGCGACGTCCTGCGCGGTCTTGTAGGCGACGGGATCGGTGACGCGCTTCTTGCGGCCGTCGCAGGCGAAGGAGAACTGGCAGCGGTTCAGCCAGTTGTCGTTTTGGTAGACGACGCCGCAGATCGACTTCGGATAGGCCGGGTTGCGGACGCGGTTGAGGATCACCTGGGCGACGGCGGCCTGGCCGCGCACGGATTCGCTACGCGCCTCGAAATAGATGCCGTTGGCCAGGCAGGCTTGCTCCGGCTTGGAGAAGACGCTGGCCGGCAGCGGGTTCTGGATCCACCAGTGGTCGCCCTTGGCCATCGGCGGGATGAAGCGGCCATCGTTCGGCTGCTCGTCCTGCAGCAGCGCCTCGAAGGGGGACGACTTGGCATAATCCGGCTCGGCCTGGGCATAGGCGGTGGCCAGCACGTCCGGCTTGTCATTGTTGACGAGGGACGCCAGCATGGCCGGTACGCCGGGATCGGGCTTCTTGTCCTCGCGGATGTGGAAAGCCTGAGCGATCTGGACCTCCTTGCCCTTGATGCCGGGCTTGGCGAAGGCGAGCTTCAGCCCGCTGTCCATGCTCGGGCGCAGCAGCGAGGATGTGCGCTCGAAGATCGAGCCGGCATTGAAGGCCTTCGGCGGCGTCACCGGCGAGATCTGGACGATGCGGCCCTTCTTGTCGGCGCGCACGATGCGGTCCTCGTCTGGCGTGGTTCCCGCTACGCTGCCCTTGCCGCGAAAGGCGACCGAGCCGACCCCGGGCAGTTGCACGCCGGAGCCGGAGATGGAGCCGGTTGAGACGGAATCGACGAAGGGCATCTCGGCTGCGTGGACCGAGCCGGCGACGGATTTCTCGACATAGGCGTTCCAGCGGGCGTTCGGCGCCTCCAGACCGGAAACCAGGCTGGTTATGTCCTGGTAGGCAACGACGGTCGGAAAGCCGACCCAGATGCCGAGGCCAATGACGAACGGAGACAGGAAAGAACGTTTTCTCTCACCGGCGGCGGCGACCAGCCGCTTCAAGACACGTCGATGCACGGAACTCTCCAGAAACGCAACTGACCCTCTGGAGAGCCAAAATGATGCATTAACCTTGATGGGGCGTTAACGCTATCGATCGTGTTTTTTTGATGTTGGCCCGAAACGGGACGTCGTTCTCCCGCCGCCCCCGCATGCCGCGAAAATCAGCGCGGTCGCAGGAAGATCGGCCAGGCGACCAGGGCGCAGGCCGCCGCCGCCAGCCACACGCCGGACCACGACCAGAGGTGCAGAAGCCCGGGAATGGCGATCGGCACCAGGCAGAAGCCGACGAAGACGAAGCTGTTGGCAAGGCTGAGCGCGGTTCCGACATGGCCGGGGCCGGCAAGCGTGGCAAGCTCGGTATAGGCGACGCCATGCCAGGCAGAGACCGCGATGCCCGCGACGACCAGCACGACGGGAAGCGCCGCCGTCAGGGCCGGTTGCCCTGCGGCCGCGACGACCAGCAGCCAGAGGACCGCGAAGGCAAGCGCGCTCAGCGCACTGCACAGCCTGAGGAACGGGCGGCGGTTGCCATGACGGTCGGTGAAGCGGCCGCTCCAGACGCGCATGACCATCGCGCCGGTCTGCACGGCAGCCAGGCTCAGGCTGATCGCCATTGTCCCCATGGCGGCGAAATCGTGCAGGAACACCGACGCGAAGGTGAGCACCGCCACCTGCGGGAAGCAGAGCAGGCCGATGGCGCTCGAGATGCGCCAGACCTCGATGTTGCGAAGCGGCGCCGGGCCGGCCGTCGTGGCGGCGGCTTGGCCACCCCGTTCCGCTGGTGGCTCGTGCAACCAACGCCAGGCAAGGAAGGCCGAGAGGGCGGAAACGGCTGCAAGCAGACCGAAGACCGCGGCAAAGCCGAAGCCCGAGGCAAGCGAAGGCAGGACGAGCGCGCCAAGGCCGCCGCCCAGCGGCACCGCCGTCTGCCGGATGCTCATGGCAAAGCCGCGCTCCCCCTCCCGGAACCATCCCATGATGGCGCGGCCGCTGGAGCCGTTGACGCTGCCGCCGAGCAGGCCTGCAACGAGCAGGCTTGCCGAGAGCAATGTGACGCCCGGTATGGCACCCTTTGTCGGCACGACCAGCATCGCCATCGCGAAAAGCCATGCCGCCGTCGCGCCGAGCCCTGTCAAAAGCACGCGGCGGTCGCCCCAACGATCGGTGAGCACGCCCCAAGGCAGTTCGCTCAGCGCCACACCGAGGCCGAGAAGGCCGAGCGCCAGACCGAGCGAGGCATTGTCGAGATGATAGCCCTGGCGCATCACCACCGCGGTTGCCGGCACGCCGGAGAAGGTCGCCGAGAAGCCGGCATTGGCGGCGACGCCGATGCCCAACACCTTCCAGCGATGATTGGGTCCGAAGGTTCTCGCGGCAGTGCCAGCCACGGCATTGGGAGGCGGCGGGCAATCGGTGCGTGTAACGATGGCGGACATGGTTCCATTCTCGTGGTGGCCGGCTGCCGGCTTGACGAGGGTGATGTAGCGCCATAGCTTCATCCATAAAATCAGGAAGTTTTTGACCAACACTCCTGAAAAACGGGATTATGCCGTGCGACGCGTCACATTCGACCTGGATGTCCTCAGGACATTCGTCACCGGCATGGAGCTGGGCAGTTTCGCCAAGGCGGCCGAGCGGCTTGGCCGTTCGACCTCGGCCGTCAGCGCGCAACTGAAGAAGCTGGAGGAGCAGGCGGCAACGCCGATCTTCCGCAAGTCCGGGCGCGGCCTGGCATTGACCGAGGCCGGCGAGACCATGCTCGGCTATGCGCGCCGGCTGCTCGAGCTCAACGACGAGGCGGCCGCTGCCATCCACGACGTCGAGCTGGAAGGCTGGGTGCGGCTCGGCCTGCAGGAGGATTTCGGCGAGGCGGTACTGCCGGAGGTGCTGGGCCGCTTCGCCCGCACCCATCCCAAGGTCAAGATCGAGGCGCGGATCGCGCGCAGCCACGAACTCGCCGAGCGGATCACCGCGGGCAGCCTCGACATCGCGCTGGCCTGGCACAGCGGCGCGAGCCTGCCCTACAGCCGGCACGTCGGCGATGTTCCAATGCGCTGGATCGGGCCGGCAAAGCCGATCGAGGCTGGGCTGGGCGAGGACGACACCCTGCCGCTGGTGGCGCTGGAAGCGCCCTGCCTGCTGCGCTCAGTGGCTACCGAAACGCTCGACCGCGCCGGCCGGCCCTGGCGAATGGCGTTCTCCAGCCCCAGCCTTGGCGGCATCTGGGCGGCGGTCGCCGCCGGGCTCGGGCTGACGATCCGCACGGATATCGGGCTGCCCGCCAATGTCAGGGCGATGGCGCCCGAAGCGCTTGGACTCCCTGCCCTGCCGAAAATGGCGCTCCACCTTCACCAGAAGGACGCCGAGCTCGACCCGGTGGCGGCGCGGCTGGCGGATATCTTGCTGCAGGCGGCGATCGAGGCCCTACCCGAGAGCGCCGAGACGAAAGAGAATCTGCTGAAAGTCGCCTAGCTTCTTGGCCGCAACGTATCGTTCGTTATCCGAGCGCAGCGACGCGAAGCGGAGTGTAGACTCTAGGACCCATGCCTCCGACGAAGAGCGCAGCGGAGCTGAATTCCGGACCCTAGCAACGCTTCCAAGTCATGGCATGGATCCTCGGGTCTGCGCGGCGTCGCTTCGCTCCTTGCTCCGCCCGTGGATGACGAGGAAGCGGCGTTTGCGACAATCTCCAACCGTCAGCGCTTCTTCGCGCGGCCGGCGAAGGGATTGTCCGAAGTGCGCAAGGCGATGCGTATCGGCACGCCGGGCATGTCGAAGGCCTCGCGCAGGCTGTTCGACAGGTAGCGGACATAGGATTGCGGCATTGCGTCGGGCCGCGAGCAGGACACGACGAAGCCCGGCGGCCGGGTCTTGGCCTGGGTGACGTATTTGATCTTCAGGCGGCGCCCCGCGACGGCGGGCGGCGGATGATGCGCAAGGATGCCTTCCAGCCAGCGGTTGAGCTTGCCTGTCGAGACGCGGCTGTTCCACACCTTGTGCGTCTTGATGACGCTATCCATCAGCTTGTCGAGGCCGCGTCCGGTTTCGGCCGAGACAGTCACCGCCTGGATGCCGCGCACCTGCGGAAGAAGCCGTTCGGTCTTCTCGCGCAATTCCGCCAGCAGTTCCTGCGGATTGTCGATCAGGTCCCACTTGTTGAAGGCGATTACCGGCGCGCGACCCTCACGGATGATGAGATCGGCGATCTGAAGATCCTGCTTCTCGAAGGGGATGGTGGCGTCGAGCACGATGATGACGATCTCGGCGAAGCGGATGGCGCGCAGGCCGTCCTGCACGGACATCACTTCCAGCTTTTCGTGGATCCTGGCCTTGCGCCGCATGCCGGCGGTGTCGAACAGTTTTACCCGGCGGCCGCGCCAGTCCCAGTCGACGGAGATGGAATCGCGGGTGATGCCGGCTTCCGGCCCGGTCAGCAGCCGCTCCTCGCCGATCAGCGCGTTGATCAGCGTCGACTTGCCGGCGTTCGGGCGGCCGACGACGGCGATGCGCATCGGCTTGGTGTCGTCATAGGCGGGCTCGGCGTCGGGGTCGGCGATGTCCTCGCCGATCAGCACCTCGCTGGCGGCGATCTCCCCGTCATCCTCCTCGTCCTCGCCGAAAGCGCGTTCCTCGCCGAGCGCCGATATCACAGCGTCGCGGAGGTCGGGCATGCCCTGGCCGTGCTCGGCCGAGATCGGGATCGGCTCGCCGAGGCCGAGTTCCCAGGCCTCCAGCATGCCGCCCTGGGCGCCCTTCGCCTCGGCCTTGTTGGCGACCAGCACCACCGGCTTGCCGGACTTGCGCACGACCTCGGCGAAGGTACGGTCGTCGGGCAGCAGGCCGGACTTGGCGTCGATGGTGAAGAAGATCAGGTCCGCCTCGCGGATGGCGATCTCGGTCTGCTGGCGCATGCGGCCGGGCAGCGTCGAGGCGGCCGCATCCTCGAAGCCGGCGGTATCGATGACATCGAAGAAAAGATCGTAGAGCTTGGCGGCGTGGACGCGGCGGTCGCGGGTCACGCCCGGCGTGTCGTCGACAAGCGCTAGCTTCTTTCCCACCAGCCGATTGAAAAGAGTCGATTTGCCGACGTTAGGCCGGCCGATGATGGCGACTTTGAAGCTCATGCATCACGACGCGTTGCCCGACCCACGGATCAGTTCGGACATGAGGGTGGCGCGCTGGCGCGCATTGCGCGGGGCGCCGTCATCCGAAGCGATCTGGTCGAACAGTTTCAGCGCGTCCGCGGTCTTGCCTTCCTTCCAGGCGGCAAGGCCGAGCGCCTCGCGCGCGGTGTGACGCAGCGTGTTGGTGTCGGCGGTCAGCGCCTCGACGCGGCTTGAGACGTCGGCGAAGGAGCCGGTGTCGACCAGCAGCAGTGCCGCCCTCAGGCGCGCCATGTCGCGGATGCCCTGCGGGATGGCGGTGTCGGCGGCAACGTCGTCGAAATCCTTGACGGCGGCGGCGACGTCGCCCTTGTCGGCCTTGACGGTCGCGGCGCGCATGCGGGCGAGCAACGGATAGGCGCCGTAGCCGTCCTTCTGGAGCTGGTCGAGGGCGGTAAGCGCCTCGTCGCTCTTGCCGTCATTGGCCAGCTTCAATGCCTGCGAGAAAGCGTCGCCCGAGCGGTTGGCGCGGCTCTCGTCCCAATAGCGATAGCCGACGACTGCGGCGGTGCCGAGCACGATCAGGATCGCAAGGCCAAGCAGCGCCGGACCAAAACGGTCCCACAGCGCCTGCGCCTGGTCGCGACGAATCTCTTCGTTGACTTCGCGGATAAAACTGTCGTCGGACATCAATCAAAACCATTGCTGCCCCGCGGGGCGCTTCTTGAGCCCGCGTTTTAGCGAAATTTTGTCGGCATGGAAGGGGTCCGCCAGGAAAATCGGCGGATAGAAGACCGGACCCGGCAAGGAGCGCCCCGCGCGCCGACCGCACCCACGCCACATTTCGCCGCTAGCCGGTCGCCGACCGTCCCGATGTTCAGAACTGTGCCGATGCCCCGTTTATTCCCTGTTGTTGCATCCTGCGTCGCCTCGCTCGCCCTGGCCGGCCCGGCTCTCGCCGATCCGCCCGCGCCACCGCAATCGGCCAAATCGAAGCAGATCGTCATCATCTCCTTCGACAGCGCCCGCGAAATCTCGCAATGGCAACGCAGCCGCGCCCTGGCGCAACGCACCGGCGCGCATTTCACCTATTTTGTCTCCTGCGTCTTCCTGCTCTCGCCGGAAACGCGCAACGACTACGCGGGGCCCGGCAAGAGCGCCGGCAAATCGAATATCGGCTTTGCCGCCTCGAAGCAGGAGGTGGCGGACCGTCTGGAGCAGATCGGCCTGGCCGCCTCGGAAGGCCATGACATAGGCAGCCATGGCTGCGGCCATTTCGACGGCAAGGGCTGGAGCAAGGCCGATTGGCTCGCCGAATTCCGCGCCTTCGACCACATCCTCGAGAACGCCTATTCGATCAACGGCATCGTGCCCGAGCCAGTCGGCTGGCGCGATTTCGCGCGGCATGCGGTGACCGGTTTTCGCGCGCCGTACCTTTCGGCGAACAAGGCACTCTATGAGGCGCTGCCCGAGGCTGGCTTCCAGTTCGACGCCAGCGGCGTCTCGCCAGGCCCTGCCGTGCCGCCGGAGAAAGGCGGCACCATGCGCTTTTCACTGCCGCAGATTCCGGAAGGACCGAAGGCCAGATCGGTGATCGCCATGGACTACAATCTCTATGTCCGCCATTCCGGCGGCTTTGAGCGGCCGAGCATGGCGGCGGAGTTCACCGAGCGGACCTACCGCGCCTTCCGCGCCGCCTTCGACAAGCAATACCAGGGCAAGCGCATCCCGCTGGAGCTCGGCTTCCATTTCACCCAGATGAATGGCGGCGCCTACTGGGATGCGCTGGAGCGCTTTGCTGGCGAAGTCTGCGTCATGCGGCAGGTCGAATGCATCAGTTTTCGCAATTATGTCACGCGCCGGCGCGCCGGCGAGCGACAGGCAATCGTGGGCGGCTGAGCCGCCCGCGCCTTGCCTGAACTGTCAGGCCGGATCCTCCGCGCCTTGCCTTGCCATATAGCGCTGGTCGATATCGGGCAGCGGCTCGCCCTGCAGCGTCGCTTCGAAGGCGCGCAGGCGCTTGTGCACCGACTGCAGCTCGACGATGGTCGACCAAGAGGTGAGCAGGAACTGAAGCGATCCCGTGACCTTGCCAAAGGCATTGGAGATCTGGTTCAGCGCGCCGAAGGTGATCTTGTGCGCCACCAGCGAGGGTCCGAGAATCAGCAGCGAGAAGATGTTGTCGGCCTGGAGGTAGGTGTAGCGGACGACGTTGAAATAGATGTAGTGAAAATAGAGCCTGAAGTAGTTTTGGCGGACATTGGCGAAGAGCTCGGCGGTGGTCGCCGGCTGGGCCCTGTCGGCATGATCCTCACCATAGACGAGCTCCTTGCGATAGGCCGCCTCGACGCGCTGGTTGCGGAACTGCAATCCAGGCAGCTTCAGGCCCGCAACCATCACCGAAATCGTTCCGAACAGACACCAGGCCAGCGCGGCGATTACCAGCGGCTGAGGGACTGCTCCGACAATCGGCAACTCGGTAATATGGGCCTGCAGCTGGATCATCACCGGCAGGAAGGCGATCAGGGTCATGATCGACTGGACGAAACTGGAACCCAGGTCCTCCATGATCTGCGAGAAGCGCATCGTGTCTTCCTGGATACGCTGCGAGGCACCCTCGATATGACGCAGCCTGCCCCAGTTCGCCACGAAGTAATCGTTCATTGCCGTGCGCCAGCGGAAGATCCAGTGACTGACGATGAATGCGTTGACCACCTGCACATTCATGCCGACCAGCGCCAGCCACGAGAAGTCGGCCAGTCCGAGGTAGAACTCGCTATCTGTCGACTTTCCCGTGCCGGACATCAGGCCCTGCACATAGTCGAAGAACGGACCGTACCAGGCGTTGACGGCGACGCTGACCTGCACGTTGAAATAGATGAAGAACAGGATGACGGACGTCATCAGGATCGACCAGTTCTGCCAGGGATGCGGTGAATACCAGGCCCAGAAGGCGTAGAAGGCGGCCACGCAGAAAGCGAAGTAGAGATAGAACCACAGGAACGGCTTCGACCACAGCACGGCGATGCCGATGATAGGCGGCGCGTCGGCCGCTGCCGGCGGCAGGCCGACGATGGCGCCCAATTGCTCACCACCGAAGAACCAGAACAGAATCGCCGCAAGGCTCCAGAGGGCGGCCGAGGTGAAGAAGAGCTTCGGCTGCGGGAAGAAAGAAACGAACACTGTGGGGGGTTCCTCGGTCTGACCGCAAATCAGCGGCGTTGCTGCTCGGCGGGCATAAGGTCACACATTAGGGCGAAAGAAAATGCCCGTGCCCGTGCCCGCTACGGAGCAAGACGACAAATCATGGCGATTTTGGCGCAGCCGACCAGGCGATGATGGTGGAGACGAGCAGGACGATGGCGGCCATGATCGAGGCCGAGACGTAGTTGCCCGACGCCTGCGCAAGCAGGCCGGCGGCGATCGGGCCGATGATCTGGCCAAGGCCGAAGGCGGCGGTCATCAGCGCGAAGATGCGGCGCGGCGCCTGCGGCGCGAGCTGCCTTGCCGCCTGCAGGCCGAGCGCGGTGATGGCGATGAACGTGCCGCCCAGCAGAACGCCAGCCAGCAGCGGCCCGGCATGGCCGCCCACGACGACGCTTGCGGCGACGCCGACCACCTCGATCAGACAAGCGAGCACGTAGGCTGCGTAGAGACCGAACCTTTCGGCGACCTTCTGCCACAGCCAGACGGACGGAAAGCCGGCGAGCCCGGTGACCATCCAGACCATGGCCTCGAAAACGCGCCCGCTGCCGCCCTGGCGCACGATGGCGACGAGAAAGGTCGCCGTCACCACATAGCCGAAGCCGAACAGGCCGTAGGCGATGATCATCTTGAGCAGCGACCGATCCCTGGGTAGCGCCGGCTCGCGGCCTTCGGCACCGTTGATGGTCGTGGCGGGGCCGGCCAGCCAGGCGACAATGGCGAGACCCAACACGGAGATCACCGCCGACCACAGCCAGCCCGCGGCCCAGCCGGCATGGGCGGTGACGAGAACCGCCATCAATGCCGAGGAGGCGGCGATGCCCAGGCCGACGCCGCCGAAATGCAGCGCCTGCAGATCGCTTCGATCGGCCGCGGCGAGATGGCTGAAGACAATCGAGGCCATGAAGACCATGACGAAGGCGCTGGCGAGGCCGGCAAGAAAGCGGATGACGAGAAAGGCCGCAATTGTCTCGCCAAAGCCCATCAGGGCAGCGAGCGCGGCGCTGGCGGCGAGGCCGGCGAACATCAGCATGCGTTCGCGCCCATGCGCCCACCCGCCGGCGGCGACAAAGGCGCCGACGAGATAGCCGAGATAGTTGGCCGAGGCGATCCAGCCGGCGTCGGCCGGCGACAGATGAAGCTCCTCCATCATGCCGGGCAGGATCGGCGTATAGACGAAGCGGCCAATGCCCATGGCGACGGCCATGGCCAGCATGCCGGCGACGGCGAGGCGCAGGGGCGATGGCGAGGCGGTTCTCATTGCAGCGCAAAATAAGTGTGCGGAGCAGCAAGACAATTCGTTTGCGTTGGGCCAGCGACCATCGGGCGAGCCGGGCTATCGACCGCCGTGTTAGCGGCTGCTCGCCTCAGCCGTCTCGTAAGCGGTGCGGCGCGCCGTCAGCCGAAACGGCATGTCGCCCAATTCGCGCTCCGACATCGTGTCCAGCACCGGGTGCGCCAATGGATCGGCCACCCATCTTGCGGTCTCGCTTTCGTACTGGGCGCCTTGCCCTGCGCCAGCGAGGCCATTGAGCAATGACATAATCTTCATGGTTCCGCCTCGAATTCGCGTTGACCCCCATAAAATCTGTATCTGGATCATGCGTTTCAATTGAGAATTCCGCCATGTCAGTTTAGAAAAACTGTATGAGCCTGTTGAACCGCGTCCATCTGAACGGCTTGCGCGCAGTGGAAACCGTCGCCCGGCTGGGCTCGCTTGCGGCGGCGGCCGGCGAGCTCAACGTCTCGGCCAGCGCCGTCAGCCAGCAGATCAAGCGCACGGAAAAGCAGCTCGGCCAGGCGCTGTTCGAACGCACGCCGGGCGGCCTTGTTGCGACGGAGTTCGGCGCGGCGTTCACGGCAAGGCTTGGCGCGGGTTTTCGCGAGCTGGCGCAGGCTGTGGCGATGGCCGACGAAGCCAGCCAATGCACGCTCGTTGTTTCGGTGGCGCCGGCCTTCGCCTCGAAGTGGCTGCTGCCGAGGCTGTCCCGGCATTTCGCCCGCCACCCGAATGTACTTCTGCGCATCGACGCCTCAGGCAGGCTGGCCGATCTGGATCGCTCCGACGTCGACGTCGCCATCCGGATGGGCGACGGCAAGTGGCCGGGCGGGCGGGCGGAACTGCTGCTTGCACAGGAGATCTTCCCGGTCTGCGCGCCGTCGATCGCGGCCAGACTGCACTCGATCGAGGATCTGGCGCATACCTGCGCCATCACCGACGAGCGGTCGATGATCAGCTGGGACAGCTGGTTCGGGGCGGCCGGCGTCGAGCCGGTCACATTCCTTAAGGGGGCACGCTTCACCGACCCGATGCTCTGCCTGGAATCTGCGATCGCCGGGCACGGCGTCATGCTTGCCTGGCAATTGCTGACCGCCGACGCGCTGGCCGACGGCCGGCTTGTGGCACCGTTCGGGGTGCGCGCCGAGAGTGGACTTGGCTATTGGATGGTGACCTCGGCCACGAAAAGCGAAAGCCGCAAGGTGCGCGACTTCAAGATCTGGATCCGCGAGGAGATCGAGGCGACCACGGCGCAGTTCCGGGCGCTCGACAGCGCCGCCTGACCCAGTCGATCACTGTGGAAAGGCCGGCCCTGCCGGTCTATGTATGCACCAGACCCCACAATCACGGCAGGCAGGATCATGACCACACATTCGCGCGGCGTTGCAGCAACCATCGACCCGGTGAAGCTCGACAGGCTGGCCGAAGTCGCCATCAAGGTCGGGCTGCAGCTGCAGCCGGGACAGGACCTGGTGGTGACGTCGTCAATCGCCGCCCTGCCCTTGACACGGCGCATCGTCGAGCATGCCTACAAGGCCGGCGCCGGCCTGGTGACGCCGATATTCAACGATGACGAGATCACGCTGGCGCGCTTCCGGTATGGCGCCGATGCCGGCTTCGACCGCGCCGCCGGCTGGCTCTATGAGGGCATGGCGAAAGCCTTTGCCAACAATGCGGCGCGGCTTGCGGTGCGCGGCGAGGACCCGTCGCTCTTGTCGGCGCAGGACCCGGCCAAGGTGGCGCGCGCCAACAAGGCGAACTCGATGGCCTACCAGCCGGCGCTGGAAAAGATCACCGGCTTCGACATCAACTGGAACATCATCGCCTATCCCGATCTTGCCTGGGCCAAGCAGGTGTTTCCGGGCGATGCCGACGATGTTGCGGTGGCGAAGCTCGCCGATGCGATCTTCTCGGCCTCGCGGGTCGACGTCGAAGACCCGATCGGCAACTGGAAGGCTCACAACGCGGCACTTGCCAGCCGCACGAAATGGCTGAACGAGCACAATTTCCATGCGCTGCATTTCACCGGACCGGGCACCGACCTGACGGTTGGGCTCGCCGAAGGTCATGAGTGGATGGGCGGCGCCTCGACGGCCAAGAACAGCATCACCTGCAACCCGAACATCCCGACCGAGGAGGTGTTCACCACGCCGCACGCGCGGCGGGTTTCCGGCTACGTGTCGTCGACCAAGCCGCTCTCTTACCAGGGCACGCTGATCGACGAGATTTCGGTGCGCTTCGAGGAGGGCAGGATCGTCGAAGCCAAGGCTTCGAAGGGCGAGGATGTGCTGAAGAAGGTGCTCGACACCGACGAAGGCGCGCGCCGCCTGGGCGAGGTGGCGCTGGTGCCGCATTCCTCACCGATCTCGGCGAGCGGCCTCTTGTTCTTCAACACGCTGTTCGACGAAAACGCCGCTTGCCACATCGCGCTCGGCCAGTGCTATTCGAAGTGCTTCGTGAACGGCGCCTCGCTCAGCCAGGACGAGATCGCCGCGCGCGGCGGCAACAAGAGTTTTATCCACATCGACTGGATGATCGGCTCGAACAAGATCGACATTGACGGCGTGGCCAAGGACGGCAGCCGCGTGCCGGTGATGCGCAAGGGTGAATGGGCCTGACAGAGGTCTCGCCTCGAGGGTGTGATGGCCTTCGACATTGCGGTGAAGCGTATCTACGAAGCGCCGGCGAAAGCGGACGGCAAGCGGGTGCTGGTCGACCGCATCTGACCGCGCGGCGTCGCCAAGAAGGACGCAGCGCTAGCGCTGTGGCTGAAGGACATCGCGCCGAGCGACGAATTGCGCACATGGTTCGGGCATGAGCCCGGGCGCTGGGCGGAGTTTCAGAAGCGGTATTGGGCGGAGTTGGACGCTAATGGTGAGGCGGTGGCGGAACTGCGCGGGCTGCTCAACCTCGGCAAGGTGACGCTGCTCTATGGTGCGCATGATGAGGCGCACAACAATGCGGTGGCGCTGGCAGGGTATTTGCGGGAGACGGGTTGAAGCGCCCGCAAAGCTGGCGATTGGCGAAAGCCGAAGTGACGTCCAATCTCCCCCCTTGCGGGGGGAGATGCCCGGCAGGGCAGAGGGGGGTGCTGTCCCGCCGGCATCTCAACAGATCGCGACCACGGTAAGAGGTAGGTCGTGCAAGAACAAATCCGCCAGTGCCGCGATCCGTCACACCCCCCTCTGGCCTGCCGGCCATCTCCCCCGCAAGGGGGGAGATCGGCGGCGTCGCTGTCGCTCTACTCTACTTCGCCTCCACCATCTCCTCGTAAACCTCCGACTTGAAGCCAACCAGGATGCGATCGCCCACCTCCAGCACCGGGCGCTTGATCATGGTGGGCTTCGCCAGCATGAGCTTCTTCGCCTTCTTCTCGTCGAGCGATTGCTTGTCTCCCTCCGGCAATTCGCGAAACGTCGTGCTTGCCTTGTTGAGCAGCTTTTCCCAGCCGACCTTGCCGACCCAGCCGTTCAGCCTGTCAGCCTCGATCCCTTCAGCCCGGTAGTCGTGGAAGCGGTAGGGAACGTCGCGGCTCTCCAGCCAGACGCGCGCCTTCTTGATCGTGTCGCAGTTGGTGATGCCGTACATGGTGATCGTCAAAATGGGCCTCGGACAAGTGAGTTTGCGAATCTGACGGCAAGCTAGGCCCGCCCTGCCCGCTTTGCCAGCGTATTGCTGACGTGTGAAATCTGGCCTTGCCAACACTAAGGTTTTTTCCTAAGTATTTTCCCGACCAGGAATCCAACGCTATCGAGAGGACGTCATGGGCAGGCTTGTCGTTGCAGAATTCATGTCGATTGACGGTGTGTCGGAGGCGCCCGGAGGCGAGCCGGGGTACCGGCACACCAACTGGGTCGGCAAGCGTCACGAAGCCAAGCAGATCGAACATAAGTTCCAGGAAGTGCTCGACCACGAAGCTTTGCTGGTCGGCAGGGTGACCTATGAAAGCTTCGCCGGCGCCTGGCCGACCTACAAGGGTCCCTTCGCCGACCGCATGAACGGCATGCCGAAATATGTCATCTCCTCAACGCTAAAAGATCCGGCCTGGAACAACACGATCGTGCTGCAAGGTGAGCCGATGGCCGCCGTCGCCAAGCTGAAGCAAAACCTTAAGGGCGATATCCTCGTCGGCGGCAGCCGGACACTGGTCAACGCGCTCCGCCAGCATGATCTCGTCGACGAATACAGGTTGATGGTGTTCCCCGTTATCCTGGGCAGCGGCGCGCAGTTCTTCGACCGAAGGGAGGACGCTACGAATCTGAGGCTAACCGCCACTCATTCCTTCGCCAACGGCGCAGTCGAGCTCACTTATCAAGTGCTGCGCGGCGAGGAGATATGACCATGAGCCTGCAGGCCGTCAGCCAAAGCGTGCCGCCGATCGACGGCATTTTTCGTGCGCTCGCCGATCCGACCCGCCGGCGTGTCGTGGAGCGCCTGAACAGGAGCCCGGCGTCGGTCAGCGAACTGGCGCAGCCCTTCGACATGGCGCTGCCCTCCTTCGTCGAGCACCTCAAGGTGCTGGAAGGCTGCGGGCTGGTGCATTCCGAAAAGGCCGGACGCGTGAGGACCTACCGGCTTTCGCCCGAGCCGCTGGCGCTCGCGGAAATCTGGCTCGCCGAACAGCGCGCCCTCTGGGAGCGCCGCCTCGACCAGTTCGACGCCTATGTCATGGCCCTCAAGGAGAAAGAAAAATGAGCTATCCGTTCAAGCCCGATCCAAGACTGGACTTTGACCCTGGAGCGCTTCCTAGACGCCCCGCGCGAACTGCTCTGGCGCGCATGGACGACGCCAGAGCATGTCAAGCAATGGTTCACGCCAAAGCCGTGGATCATCACCGATTGCGAGATCGACCTCAGGCCGGGCGGGCTGTTTCGCACGCGCATGCAGTCGCCCGACGGCAAGGAGGTCAACGACCGCCACTGCTGCTATCTCGAGATCGTACCGAACGAGCGGCTGGTGTGGACGGACGCACTGTTGCCGGGTTACCGGCCGTCGGGTGAGCCGTTCATCACCGCGGTCATTGCGCTGACACAAGAAGGCAAAGGCACGCGCTATACCGCCACCGCCATCCACCGAGACGAGGCGACGCGCAACAACCATGAAGAGATGGGTTTCTTCGATGGCTGGGGCACGGTGGCCGACCAGCTTGCGGACTATGTGAAGACGATTTGAGGTCTCGCTCCTAGACGGCGGCCGGAGCGCTTTGCCCCGGCCGCGCGAGGTAACGTCAAACGCAGCGAGCGGAACTGGTCCGGCTAGTAGTAGAAGCGCTCTTCGCTGATCTTGCCGTTCTTGACGGTGTAGAGACCGACCTCATCCATGGTGACACGCTGGCCGGTAGACTTGGGCGTTATGTCGAACGAGAAGCGAACCGCGAACTGATCGCCGTTGACATATGGCCCTTCGACGGAGCCGCTGTGGACTTCGTGGTTTTCCTGCCACCACTGGCTCTTCTGCTTGAGGGCATCCTTGCCATGGCAGGTGGCCATCGGCCCCTCCATGGCTTCGTAACTGACAATGTCGTCGGCGTTGTATTTCGAAGCAGCGCCATCATGGTCGCCCTGCTTGAGAAGCTCCGTGAAGTCCTTGGCAATTTCGGCAATGGTCATGACTTCCTCCTGTTCAGACGTGTTGCAGGTAGGGGGTCGGTTGCTCGGCCGCCACCGTTGATCCGGTCGACAGGTGACAATTCATGTCAGGATAAGCCAGACCGGCTCGCCGCGGAAACATGCTCATATCGCGGCCAGTGCATCGCTCTCGCCGCCCAGCTGCCAGCTACAAGAGCGAATAACACCCGCGCTCGATTGCGAGGCGCCGCACCAGCGCCAGCACGCTGTCGATCGTCGGCGTCGGTTGGCCGGTCAGCCGTCCCAGTTCCTGCACCGCGCTCACCAGCGCGTCGATCTCCATGGGGCGGCCGCGCTCCAGATCCTGCAGCATCGAGGTCTTGTGCTCGCCGACGTCGCCAGCTCCCTTGATGCGCTTGTCGACGGGAATGGGAAAGCGGACGCCGAGGCTTTCACCGATGGCCTGCGCCTCCAGCATCATGGCGCGGGCAAGCGCGCGCGTTCCCTCGTCGGCGACGATTGCCGCCAGCGTGCTGCCGGTCAGCGCCGAGATCGGGTTGAAGGACAGATTACCCCAGAGTTTTACCCAGATCTCCGAGCGGATGTCCTCGCGGACCGGCGCCTGCAGCCCGGCCTTGACCATCTCGCGCGCGAGCGCGGTGACACGCTCGCTCTTTTCTCCCGAAGGCTCGCCGAGCGAAAAGCGGGTGCCCTCGACATGACGGATCAGGCCGGGCGCATCGACCTCGGCGGCGGGATAGACGACCGAACCGATGACGCGTTCCGGGCCGATGCCTCGCCAGATCGTGCCGCCGGGATCGACGGCTTGGATGCGCGTGCCTTCGAGCGCGCCGCCGGCCTTGTAGAAGTACCACCAGGGCACGCCGTTCTGCATGGTGACGACCACTGTCTCGCGCCCGAACAGCGGCACGATCTGGTCGAGCGCTGGCGCCAGCGAATGCGCCTTCAGCGCCAGTATGACATAGTCCTGCACGCCGAGATCTTCAGCGCGGGCGGCGGCCTGTACCGGGGCAACCAATTCCCGGCCGTCCTCGATCAGTCTCAGACCATCGGCCTTGATCGCCTCGAGATGCGCGCCGCGCGCCACAATCGACAGTTCGACCGAGCCGGCGATCGCGAGCTTGGCGGCAAGGTAGCCGCCGATGGCGCCAGCACCGAAGACGGTGACGCGCATCAGCCGAGACCGAGCTTGGCGGCGAGGCCTATGCGCTGCAGCTTGCCGGTCGCGCCCTTCGGAATCTCGTCGAGGATCAGGACCTTGCGCGGCACCTTGAAGTCGGCGAGCCGGGTCGCGGCAAAGCCGCGTATGTCGGACTCGCTGGCGCTCTGCCCTTCGCGCAGCACGACGGCCGCCGCGACCTCCTCGCCCAGCTTGTCGTGCGGCATGGCGAAGGTGACGACCTGCGCCACCGCCGGATGGTCCATCAGCACGCCGTCGACCTCGAGCGGCGAGATCTTCTCGCCGCCGCGGTTGATGATTTCCTTCAGCCGGCCGGTGACGCGCAAATAGCCGTCTCCGTCGAGCACGCCCTGGTCGCCGGTGTGGAACCAGCCATGGGCGAAGGCACTGGCGTTGGCATCGGGGTTCTTCTCGTAGCCGGCGGTGACATTGGGGCCGCGAATGACGATCTCGCCAGTCTCGCCGGCTTCAAGCAACCGGCCGTCCGGCGCCATGACAGCCACCTCCGGTCCGGCCGCGGCGCCGACGCTGCCCGGCTTGCGCTGGCCGGGCGGCAGCCGGTTGGACGCCATCTGGTGCGCGGCTTCGGTCATGCCATACGATTCGATCACCGGGCAGCCGAAGGTCGACTCCAGTTCGGCCATGACCTGCGCCGGCAGCGACGCCGAGGACGAACGGATGAAACGCAGCGGTGTTGCCGCGAGAGTATCGGCGTTACGCGTGGCGCGCGGCAGGATCGCCTGGTGCATGGTCGGCACCGCCGTGTACCAGCTCGGCTTTGCTTCGCCCAGCCAGTGGAAGAAGCGCAGCGCATTGAAGCCCGGCGTGCAGAAGACGCTGCCGCCGGCGGCGAGCGAGGACAGCACCGCCGCGATCAGCCCATGGATGTGGAACAGCGGCATGATGTTGAGGCAGCGATCGGCCGAGGTCAGGCCGAGCGTCGCGCCGATATGGGCCGCCGAGGCGGCAAGGTTGGCGTGGCTGAGCGGCACCAGTTTTGGCCGCGACGTGGTGCCTGAGGTGTGCAGCAAGAGCGCGATATCGCCGTCCTCAGCCAGGGCGGGTGGGGCGGCCGGGCCAACGGGTTGGCCTTCGATCGTGAAGCTACCGGCGGGTGCGCTGTCGGGCACCAGCAGTCGCAGCACGCGGATGCCGAGACGCTCGGCAACCGCGACTGCCGGCCCTTGCTCGTCCCTGGCAACCAGGATCGCCTTGGCGCCGATGTCGGAAAGATAAAAATCGAGCTCGTCGGCCCGGTAGGCCGGATTGAGCGGAGCGGTCGAGGCGGCTGCCGCCACGGCGACAAAGGCTGTCGCCATCTCCGGCCCGTTGGGCAGCACGATGGCCACCCGATCGCCGCGGCCGAGGCCCAGCGCATTGAGCCGCGCCGCTGTGTCGCGGATCAGCCGGCGGAGCCCGCCATGCGTGAGCGTTGCCCGGTCGGGCGCGGCGATCGCCGGCGCATCGTCGGCGCCAGGCGAAAGACGATGGGCGATGTCAATTGCGTCAGCGGTATTGGTCATGGTCACCGACTATCTTTCCAACCTGCAAAAATCCAGCCGAACGGCAGCACAGTCTCGTGAAGCCGCCGATGAAGCGGCCATCAATAGCCGAGCGCAAGTCCATCCTTGCGTGGGTCGGATGCGCCGGTCAGCGTTCCCTTTTCCCAGTCGATCAGCACGGCCTGCCCGCCGCCCAGCGGATGATCCGGCTCGGCCACCTGGTGGCCGCGCCGGCGCAAGCCCGCGACCGCGGCGACAGGCACGCTGCGCTCCGCCTCCGCCACACCGCTGTTGTAGAAGACGCGCGGCGCGTCCAGAGCCTGTTGCGGGTCCATGCCGAAGTCGATCATGTTGGTCAGCAGATGGACATGGCCGAAAGGCTGGTAGCCGCCGCCCATGACGCCAAACGGCATCACCGCGCGGCCGTCCTTGGTCATCATGCCCGGCATGATGGTGTGCATTGGCCGCTTGCCGGGCGCTATTGCGTTGGGGTGGTTCGGATCGAGCCGGAAGCTGGTGCCCCTGTTCTGCAGCACGACGCCGGTCTTCGGGCTGACGACACCGCTGCCGAAGGAATAGTAGGTGGAGTTGATGAAGCTCACCGCATTCAGGTCGCGGTCGACGACGGAAATGTAGACCGTGTCGCTGCCAGGCAGATCAAGGCGCGGCAGATCCGTCATGGCGCGCTCAGCGTCGATCGCGGCGCGCAGCCGGGCCGCGTAGGCGGATGACAAAAGCTCCTTAACCGGCACGGCGACATGATCCTGATCGCCGACAAACGCATCGCGGTCCTGATAGGCCAGCCGCCCGGCCTCGATCTCCAGGTGCAGCCGCTCGGCGCCGTTGGGGTCGAGCGCGCCGAGATCGAAGCCGGAGAGCACATTCAGCATCAAGAGCGCCGTCAGCCCCTGATTGTTGGGCGGCATCTGATGAATGCCGTAGCCTTTGTAGGAGGTGCCAACGGGCGTCTTGTAGTCTCCCTTCGTAGCGGCAAAATCGTCGAGCGTGTGCAGCCCGCCGAGCTGGCGAAGCCGGCCGACAATGTCTTCGGCCACGGCGCCCTCGTAGAAGCCGGCGCGGCCCTTCTTCGCAATGATGCGCAGCGTTTCGGCAAGCTCCGGCTGGCGATGGACGTCGCCGGCCTTGGGCGGCTTGCCGCCGGGCAGGAAGATGCGCGCCGCCACCTCATCGGCCGACAGATCGGTTTCTGGATCTTCCCAGTCGAAGGCGACGCGGTCATGCACGACATAGCCGTTTTCCGCGTAGTGGATGGCCGGAGCCAGCGCGTCGGCGATGCCCTTGCGGCCATGGTCTTCCAGCAGCCGGCACCAGGCATCGACCGCGCCCGGGACAGTGACCGCGTGCGGGCCCTGCTTCGGCAGCTCGCTGAAGCCGTTCTCCAGATACCAGTCGACGGTTGCGGCGGCAGGGGCACGCCCCGAGCCGTTGAAGGCCAGGACCTCGCCCTGCCCTTTCGGACAGTAGAGGACGAAACAGTCGCCGCCGATGCCGGTCGATTGCGGCTCGACCACGGCCTGCACGGCCGCCGCGCAAACGGCGGCGTCCATCGCATTGCCGCCGGAGCGCAGCATCTCGATGGCGGCAAGCGTGGCGAGCGGATGCGAGGTCGCGGCCATCGCTTCGGTGGCGCGGACGGGCGAGCGGCCGGGAAACTGGAAATCACGCATGCTGTTGTCGGTATCCCTGCTTAACGTCCGCGGCCAAAAAGCTGGGCGGCGGACAACAAAACGATCGATAGCACGATCAGGCAAGTCGAGATGGCGGCAATGGTCGGGTCGATCTGGTCGCGTAGCGCATTGAACATGCGGCGCGTCAGCGTCGTGGTCTCGCCGCCGGAGATGAACAGCGACACCACCACCTCGTCGAACGAGGTGATGAAGGCAAACAATGCGCCCGAGACGATCGAAAAGCGGATCTGCGGCATCGTCACCTGGCGGAACGCCGAGAAACGGTTGGCACCCAGGCTGCGCGCCACCTTCTCCTGGTTCATGTCGTAAGACCTCAGGCCGGAAAGCACGGTCAGCACCACCAACGGCAGAGCCTGCACGGTATGCGCGATGACCAGGCCGGTCAGCGTGTTGTTGAGGCCGATGCGGGCGTAGAGGAAGAAGGTGCCGATGCCGATGAGGATGACCGGGATGATGAGCGAAGCGGTGAGCAGTGCATTGATGACGCCGGTCATTCGCAGCGTGCCGATGTTGATGGCATAGGCTGCGGCCGTGCCGAGCGGCGTCGCCACGAGCATCGTCATCACCGCGACCTTGACCGACACGACGGTGGCATCGCGCCATTCCACCGATCCGAAATAGGTCTCGTACCAACGCAATGACCATTCCTGCGGTGGGAATTGCAGCAGCGTCGAGTCGGAAAAGGACATGATGACGATGATGACCGACGGCGCGATCAGGAACAGCAGCACAAGGCCGCCGAGCCCATAGAGCCAGAGCCGTTGCCGGTGCGAGATGGGCAGGCTGTTTTCCACGCTCATCGCGAACTCCACACGCCGGTGGCGCGCGCGCCGAGCAGCCATTGGAACAGGCCGAGCAGCGCCAGCGTGACGCCAAGCAGCACGACACCGAGCGCGGCGCCCGCGCCCCAGTTGGAATAGAGGCTCGTGGTTTGCTCCATGCGCATCGCCCACATGATGACCTTGCCGCCGCCCATCAATGCCGGGGTGACGAAGAATCCCAGGCACAGCACGAAGACGATGACCACGCCGGAGGCGAGGCCGGGGAGCGACAGCGGAAAGAAGATCTGGCGGAAGGTGGCGGCCGGGCTGGCGCCGAGATTCATGCCGGCGCGCAGGCAATCCGTGTCGATGGTCTTCATCGAGGCGTAGAGCGGCAGCACCAGAAACGGCAGCATTATGTGCGTCATGCCAATGACGACGCCGGCGAGATTGTTGGCGAGCGGCAGCGGCTGACTGATGACGCCGAGATCGATCAGCCAGCTGTTGACCAGGCCCTTGCGCTGAAGGATGACCAGCCAGGCATAGGTGCGCACCAGCACCGAGGTCCAGAACGGCAGGATGACGAAGATCAGGCAGATCGAGGCCGCGCGGCGCGGCAGCTGCGACAGCATGTAAGCCAGCGGATAGCCAAGGAGCACGCAGGCGCCGGTGACGAAGAAGGCAACCTTGAAGGTGGTGATGAAGGTCCTGATATAGGACGCCTGCTGGAAGAAGCGTGCGTAATTGGCGGCACTCAGGGCGCCGCTCTCGTCGAACAGCGACAGCCAGAACAGCCAGCCGATCGGCACGATGATGACGGTGAAGACGAGCAGCAGGCCGGGCGACAGCAGCGCCAGCAGCCCGAGCGATTCCCGGCGCGCATCGGCACTCAGCGTGTCGGCGTTGAGCGTCCCAGTGAAGCTGCCGGCACCGTAAAGGCTTGCGGATTGCGTGCTCATCAGTCCGCCGCCACCAGCACCACGTCATCGGCATCAATACCGAGATTGACCGGCTCGCCGGGCCTTGGCAGCCTCGCCAGCACGTCGGAGCGACAATAGTCGCGCAAAGTCACCTGTCGGCCATCGCGCAGGGTGGCGTAACAGACGAAACTGTCGCCCTGGTAGATGACGTCTCCGACGGTCGCCGGGATTACATTGATGGTGCCCGCCGACTCAGCGTCAGCGACGAGGCGCAGCTTTTCCGGCCGCACCACCATCAGATGGCAGCCGACGGCTGGCGCCACAGAGGTCATGCGCAGCTTCCTGTCCTCATACCAGACGCTGCCGTTGCGGCATTCGACCGGGATGAAATTGGAATCGCCAATGAAGCCGGCAACAAAACGTGTTTTGGGGCTGGCGTAGAGCACTTCCGGCCGGTCGATCTGCTCGATGCGCCCGGCGTTCATCACCGCGATGCGGTCCGACATGGTGATCGCCTCGCGCTGGTCGTGGGTGACGTAGACGGTGGTCATGCCGAGCCGGCGATGCAGGTTGCGCAGTTCGATCTGCATGTGTTCGCGCAGGCTCTTGTCGAGCGCCGAAAGCGGCTCGTCCATCAGCACGATGCGCGGCTCGAAGACAATGGCGCGGGCCAGCGCCACGCGCTGCCGCTGGCCGCCTGAGAGCTGGTCGACGCGGCGTTCGCCGAGCCCTTTCAACTGCACGAGATCCAGCGCCCGCTCGACGCGCTCGGCCGTTTCCGCCGCCGATACGCGGCGCTGCTTCAGCGGAAAGGCGATGTTGTGGAAGACGTTCATATGCGGGAACAGCGCATAGTTCTGGAACACCATGCCGATGTTGCGCCGGTGCGGCGGCGTGGCGATGATCTCCTCGCCGCCGACCTTGATGCTGCCGGCGTTTGCCCTGACGAATCCGGCCAGGATCATCAGCAGTGTCGTCTTTCCCGACCCCGACGGGCCAAGCAGCGTCAGGAATTCGCCGGCGGCGACATCGAGCGACAGGTCGCGCAGCACGGAGACACCGCCGAACCTCTTCTCGATGCCGCTGATACCGATGGGAAGCGCGGTCGGCGCGATGGACAAAAGCATCTCCCTGGACTCCGGATCGTTCATGGCGGGACGGAACGGAGCAGCGCCTGGACGCTGCCCCGACCGGTGCCACCTGTCTATTGCTGGATCAGGTTGTTGAACTTCTCGGTCGCCTCGACCAGCGTGTCGCGCCAGAACTCCGGATCCTGCAGTACCTGCTTCTTGACGTTCTCGGGCGCGGAATTGATGTCCTTGATCCGCTCCGGCGGGATCTTGCCGGTCTCGAAGGCCTTCTCGTTGGCCGGGCCGTTGTCGACATAGAGCGGCAGATTGGCCTGAAGGTCGGGGCTGACGAATTTGGCCAGCGCCTTCATGGCTAGGTCCTTGTTCTTCGAGCCTTTCGGGATGACCATGCAGTCGGCGGTGAGAACGCCCTGGTCGAAGGAGAAGCTGACCGGGGCACCGCTCTTCCTCAGCGTGCCGGCACGGCCGTTCCAGATGCTCGCCATGTCGACCTCGCCATCCTTGACGAGTTGCATGGCCTGCGCGCCGGAGGTCCACCAGGCGTCGACATGGCCGCGGATCTTGTCGACGGATTTGAGCGCGCCGTCGATGTCGACCGGATAGACCTTGTCGATCGGAATCCCCTCGGCGAGCGCTGCAACGCTCAGCGTTTCCGTCGCCTGGCTGCCGGAGAGTGCGCGGCGGCCGGGGAATTTCTCGACGTTCCAGAAATCGGCCCAGGTCTTCGGCCCCTTGTCGCCGAAAACGTCGGTCCGGTAGATCAGCACCACCGAGGTGTAGGAGATGCCGACCCAGTCGTCATGGACGAGCTTCGGGTTGATGCCGCTCTTGTCGATGACGTTGTAGTCGAGCTTCTCGAACAGGCCCTCCTTAGAACCGCGCGCGCATTCGTCGGCGCCGAGTTCGGTGATGTCCCATTTCACGGCGTTGCCGGTAACCTGCAATCGCACGTCGTCGAGACCGTTGGTGGTGTCTTCCTTGATGGTGATACCGAGCGCATCGGCCGTCGGCTTGAAGAAGGCCTTGGTCTGCGCCTCCTGATAGGTGCCGCCCCATGAGGCGACGGTGATGGTGTCGGCGGCCGATGCCGGGACGGCAACCGAGGCCAAGAGCCCTGCGACCGCAAGGTTCTGAATGCAACGCAGCTTCGTCATTTTCGCTTCTCCAACCGGTGTTCCCATTATCGTTTGCTTTGGTATGCGAATTTGTATACAATTTTGAGTGTAATTCGCCGGAAGCCGATGTCAACACGGGCCAAGCGCTTTTTTGGTGACGAAAGATAGAGGCGTAGGGTCGGAGTGCTTGCTCTTCTCGAAACGGTCCTGTTTCAAGCAAGCGCTAAAAGGCCCTAAACTGCGAATCCATGACAGACCGTTGGAGGCGGGACGCTTGAGCAAGGAGAGAAAGAACACGCTGCGCGATTCGGTGTTCGAGAAACTGAAGGCGCTGATCATCACCGGCCAGATCCCGCCGGGCTCCCGCGTCACGGAGGCCGACATCGCCGAGCGCCTGAAGGTCAGCCGCACGCCGGTGCGCGAGGCCTTCAACCGGCTGGAGCGCGACGGCCTGGTGATCGGCCGCCCGCGCCAGGGCTATGTCGTGGCGGAGTTCAACCTGACCATGTTCCGCGAGGCCTTCGACATCCGTGAATTGCTCGACGGGCGCGCCACCGAACTGGCGGCGGCCAACGCCACCACCGCCGACAAGACACGGCTGCGCGCGATTCTCGCCGAATGCGAGCGGCTGGCTGCGATCCCCGACCGCAGCACCCGCGAGCAGTTCGAGGAATTGCAGGTCGGCATCGACCTGCACCGCGTGATTGCCGAAATCGGCGGCAACGAAATGCTACACGGCATGCTCTGCGGCATCCTCGACAAATGCCAGCAATATGTGTGGACGGAGCTTCTGTGGCTGGATGAGTGGAAGCTCACCCGCGAGGAGCATGCCGGCATCGTCGATGCGATCTGCGCCGGCGACGTGGCTCTGGCGGGCGATCGCGCCCGAGCGCATGTACGCGGGTCACGCGAGAACATCCTGCGCCTGCTGCAGGCCAAGTCCGACTATCAGGGTTTCTTCGCCAAGGCGTCGTGAGCCACGCGCCCTGTCGCATCAGTTGGAGAGCATAGGGCAGCTGGCGCCACGGCGCAGACTGATATGCGCCACGTCGCCGACGCTGAATTGAAAGCCGTCGGCGCGGCGCGGGGCATCGATGACGATGGATGTCCCCTGCCCCAGCTCGGCGTGGAGGCGCAGCGTGCGGCCATGGAAGACGACACCGCTGACCCGTGCCGGCGCGGTGCCGTCGGCAGCCTCGGTGGCCGCCAGCAGATCCTCAGGGCGCACGCCGATGGTGCGCATGTCGCCGGCGGCCGGCATCGCACCGGTGTCGGACACGGCCTCAAGCGGCAGGTCGCCGGCGGCAAAGCGCAGGCGCTCGCCATCGCGGCCGATGAAGCGCGACTGCAGAAGGTTCATGGTGCCGATGAAGGAGGCGACGAATTTGGTCGCCGGGCGGTCGTAGAGGATCGCCGGCGGCGCGATCTGCTCGATGCGGCCCTTGTTCATGACGACGATGCGGTCGGAGATCGACAGCGCCTCGGTCTGGTCGTGGGTGACCATGACGAAGGTGGTGCCGAGGCGGGATTGCAGCCGCTTCAGCTCGACCTGCATCTGCTCGCGCAGATGCGCGTCGAGCGCCGACAGCGGCTCGTCGAGCAGCAGCACGCGCGGCTCGCAGACGATGGCGCGGGCGAGCGCGACGCGCTGGCGCTGGCCACCGGACAGTTCCGAGACGCGGGCGCCGAGTTTGTCGGCGAGGCCGACCATGTCGAGCGCCGCGCCGACGCGTTTCGCCTGCTCGGCGCCGGAAAGTTTGCGCAGCGACAGGCCGAAGCCGACATTCTCGGCGACGTCCATATGCGGAAACAGCGCATAGTCCTGGAACACGGTGTTGACCGGCCGGTCGAAGGGCCTGAGCGCGGTGATGTCGCGGCCCTCGAGCAGCACCTTGCCGCTCGACGGACTCTCGAAGCCGGCGATCACGCGCAGGCTTGTGGTCTTACCGCAGCCCGAGGGTCCCAGCAGGGTCAGGAACTCGCCACTGGAGATGTCGAGATCGACGGCGTCGAGGCCGACGATGCCGCCGGCAAAGACCTTCGACACTCCGTCCAGCCGCACCAGTGCATCAGGCGCCATCGCGCACCTCGGAGGGCTTGGTGGTGTTGACCCAGAGGATCTGGCAGCGCTCGGCGCCAGGATTGCGGAAGGCGTGCAGAAGCGTGCTCTTGAAGGCGAAACTGTCGCCGGCCTTGAGCACGTAGGTCGTGGCGTCCACCACCAGCTCGACTTCGCCGGCCATTACGAAGCCGAATTCGTGGCCGGCATGGGCATAGGCGTCGGCCGTGCCGCCGCCGGCCTCGACGGTCACCAGCATGCCGGTGAGCGTCGCGGCGGGCGGCGACAGCAGCGCCTTGGCGATACCTTCCGACTTGACGGGGATCTGCCGCCGCTTGTCGGCGCGCACGCAGTAGAGGTCGTTGACCGCCTCATTGCCGTCGGCGATCAGCGCCGAGGGCTCGATGTCGAGAGCGGCGGCGAGCGGCCAGATCACCTTGACGCGCAGCGAGGACATGCCGCGCTCGATCTGGCTGAGCGCGCCGATCGAAATGCCGGTCTTGGCGGCGAGCTCGGCCAGCGACAGCTTGCGTTCGAGCCTCAGCGCCCGCACGCGCCGGCCGACGCGCACATCGGCATCGTCCTTCGGCCTTTCAGCCGTTTCATCAAGAACATCCATCAATTCGTCCTCGTTCGCTTTCACCTTCTCCCGTTGCGGGAGAAGGTGTCGCCGAAGGCGACGGATGAGGGGTGCACCAGCTTGGCAATGACGGCGATCCGTCACCCACCCCTCAACCGTCTCGGCGCTGTGCGCCGATCCACCTTCTCCCACAAGGGGAGAAGGGGAAGCCTACGCTCAACCACCCGCCTTCACCTTCTCGAACATCTTCGCGAGGTCGTCATTCTGCTTCATCGGCCCGGTGAAGATGGTGGTCTTCAGCATCACTTCCGGATCCGACGGCAGCTGCAGCTTGTCCAGTTCGTCCTTCGCCACGCCGGCGAAGGCGGTGCTGAGCGAACTGCCGTAGCCATAGGACTGGATCAGATACTTGCCCGAGTCGGCGTCCAGCCGGCTGTTGATGAAGTCATAGGCGAGATCGACGTTCTTGGCGTCCTTCAGCATGACGAAGCCACAGGACCAGGTCAGCATGCCTTCTTTCGGCTTCATGAATTCGACCGGAACGCCCTGTTTCTTCAGCGAGGTGGCGGATGCGTTCCAGGTCATGGCGGCGACCAGCTGGCCGCTTGCCAGAGCCTGTTCGACCGAAGTCATGTCGGTGGTGTAGCTGGAGAGCAGCGGCCGCTGCTCACGCAGCTTTTCCGCAACCTTGTCCATCTGCTCCGGAGTCATGTCGAAGGGGTTCACCCCTGCCAGGAGCGCCGCGACGATCGGCGTGTCATGGACGGCGTCGATGGTCGCCATGCGGCCGGCATACTGCTTGTCCCACAGAAGGCTCCAGCTCGCCTCTGGGTCCTTCACCAGATCGGTGCGGTAGAGGATCGAGGTGTTGCCCCAGTCCCACGGCACCATCCAGACCTTGCCGTCGCCGGCCTGGATGTCGGGCAGGTTCTTGAACACGGGGAAGATCGAATCCCAGTTCTTGATGCGCTTGGTGTCGATCGGCTGCAGCAGGCCTTCCTTGTTCCAGCGCGCCACCTTGTCGTAGCAGGGGTGCGCGATGTCCGGCCGGAAGCCGGCCTTGACCTTGGTGAAGGCGTCGTCGTCGTCACCGAAGATCGAGGCCTCGACGCCGTCCGGATGCGCGGCGAGGAAGCTCTTGTTGAAGTCGGGCAGTTCGTAGCCCGACCAGGTGAAATACTGCAGCTTGTCGGCGGCAAGGGCGACCGTCGAAGACAGCGCGAGCGCCACGGCGGCAAGACCGGCGCGGGCCTTGTGTCCGCTGATCGATTTCAGGTGGAATGTCATTTTCGTTCTCCTCTCGTTGTTATGGTCAGGCTGGATTGGCGGCGGCTGGCCGGCGCGTCGCGCCGAGGCCGCGATGGCGCAGGATTTCGGCAAGGCCGGCTATGATGAAGGATACGGCGAGGATCACGGTCCCCAGCGCCATGACGGTCGGCAGCGAACGCGGGAAGCGCAGCTGGCTCCAGATGTAGAGCGGCAACGTCGGCTCGGTGCCGGCGAGGAAGAAGACGACGATGAACTCGTCGAAGGAGATGAGGAAAGAGAGCATGAAGGCCGAAAGCACCGCTGGCAGGCTGAGCGGCAGCATGACGCGCCGGAACGTCGTCCAGTCTGAGGCGCCGAGGTCGAGCGCCGCCTCGCGGATGGTCTTCGGGATGGCGGCGAAGCGGCTGCGCATCACCACCACCGTCGTCGGCAGCGCGACCAGGATATGGCCGAGGACAATCGAAACGCGCGACGGCCCGAGGCCGATGAGGTTGACCAGGATCAGCAACGAAATGCCGACGATCACGCCGGGGATCAGGATCGGCAGCCGGGCGATGGCGCTGATCGTCGCGGCCAGCGGCGAGCGGCCGTAGAGGTCCATATAGGACACGGTGATGCCGCAGAGCGTGGCGCCGGTGGCTGCAACCGTGGCGATGACGAGGCTGTTGGCGAGCGCGCCCGACAGCACCGGGTTGCCATAGAGCGTCTCGTACCACTGGAGGGTGAAACCCTGCAGCGGAAACGCCGCCTGGATGGAATCGTTGAAGGAAAACAGCGGGATCAAAAGCACCGGCAGATAGAGGAAGACCAGATAGCCAAGCACATAGATGCCGAGCCAGCGGCCGCCTGTGTCGGTTTCGGTGCGCGCCACGCTCATGTGCGGCTGCCAAATCTGCGGTCGGCGCCGCGCGCAAGGAGAACCACGCAGAGGATGACCAGCATGACGCAGACCGAGAGGGTGGCGCCGAACGGCCAGTCATTGGCCTTGCCGAACTGCGACTGGATCAGCGTGCCGATCATGGTGCTGGCCGGACCGCCGACCATGGCCGGTGTCACATAGTCGCCGACCGTCGGCACGAAGACGACGAGGGCCGCCGCCAGCACGCCCGGCATGGAGTTGGGCAGCACGACACGGCGGAACGCGGTGAAGGGACGGGCGCCGAGATCGGAGGCGGCTTCGAGCAACGATTTCGGGATCGTGTCCAGCGCTACATAGATCGGCAGGATCGCGAAGGGCGCGTAAGCATGGGCAAGCGTGACCACCACCGCCGCCGGCGTGTTGAGGAAAGCCAGCGTCGGCTCCGACCAGAGGCCGCTTTCGATGAAAGCCGAGTTGAGCACGCCATTGTAGGCCAGCACGATCTTCCAGGCGAAGACGCGCAGCAGGTAGCTGGTCCAGAACGGCAGCGTGACCAGGAACAGCAGCAGGTTGCGCCGCCGCCCGGCATGGAAGGCGAGGTAGTAGGCGACCGGATAGGCGGTAACCACCGTGGCCAGGGTGACCAGGCCGGCAATGACCAATGAGCGCAACGTCACCGTCCAGTAGAGCGGGTCGGTGGCCACGGTGACGAAGTTCGCGACGGTCAGGCCGACGCCGAGCAGCGAGCCGTCATTGCCCCTGAAGGCGAGGAACAGCACCAGGCCGAGCGCGAACAGGATCAGGAAGAAGGTGACCAATCCGCCCGGCAGCAGCATGGCGAAGCGGAACGCCGGCGAGGTGCGGGTTTGCGGCAATGGCTGGCTTGCTGCGATGGCCGACATCGATCTGCCCGTCGGAATTGTGAAATCGACTTAGTTTTTTTCATATTTGTGAAACTGTCAAGCTGAATTGCGCCGACTCTGACCCTCTCGCCCTGGAAATCAGCGGTCGAATTCGCTCGTCAGGCCAATGCCCCTGCCCCGACAGCCGCGCCTGGTGGCCCATAAATGATCCCATCAGCGGGATGGACGTCTGGACCAAATCCGGGGAAAGTGCCGCGCGCCAAAGAGAGGACCAGTGCCATGACCGACCCGACCCGCCTGCCCGCCGACGGACTTTTCATAGGGCGCGTGGCAACCAACGAAGCGGCCCATCCGCTGGTGGTCACGGTGCGCGACGGCACTGTCTTCGACATCACCTCCAGCGCGGCGCCAACGGTGCGTGACCTCTGCGAGATCAAGGACCCGGCGGCTTATGCGCGCTCTGCCAAGGGCAAGCCCATCGGCGCGCTCGCCGACATCGCGGCCAACAGTTTTGAAAGCGCGCGCGACGCGAAGAAGCCGATCCTGCTCTCCCCGGCCGACCTGCAGGCGGTGAAGGCGTCCGGTGTCACTTTCGTCGTCAGCCTGCTCGAACGCGTCATCGAGGAACAGGCGCGCGGCTCGGCGGAGAAGGCGGATGCCATCCGCGCCGACATCGCCGGGTTGATCGGCCATGATCTGTCGAAGCTGAAACCCGGCTCGCCGGAAGCGATGGAGATCAAGGCCAAGCTGATCCAGCGCGGCGCCTGGTCGCAATATCTGGAAGTGGGTATTGGCCCCGACGCCGAGATCTTCACCAAATGCCAGCCGATGGCATCGGTCGGCTTCGGCGCCGATGTCGGCCTGCACCCCGTCTCCACCTGGAACAATCCGGAGCCGGAGATCGCCATGATCGCCGACAGTACAGGCCGGATCGTCGGCGCGACGCTCGGCAACGACGTCAATCTGCGGGACGTCGAGGGGCGCTCGGCGCTGCTGCTGGGCAAGGCCAAGGACAACAATGCCTCTGCATCGCTCGGCCCCTTCATCCGGCTGTTCGACGAGACCTTCTCCATTGCCGACGTAAAGCGCGCCACGGTGCGCCTCAGCGTCGAGGGCGAGGACGGGTTCTCGCTGGAGGGCGCGAGCTCGATGGCCGAAATCAGCCGCTCGCCGGAAGAGCTGGTCAAGGCCGCGATGGGGCCGCATCACCAGTATCCGGACGGGCTGGCGCTCTATCTCGGCACCATGTTCGTGCCGTCGAAGGATCGCGGCGAAAAGGGCAAGGGCTTTACCCATAAGGTCGGCGATATTGTCACCATCTCGTCGGAAAAACTCGGCTCGCTGGTCAACCGTGTCAGGCTGTCGCCCGACTGCCCGCACTGGACCTATGGCGCCAGCCATCTGATGCGCGACCTCGCCAAAGCGGATCTCATTTAGCACCGCGCTACCGCGATGATATTCTCATCCCCCGCGGGCTGACGGGATGGACGCCTGCACCTGCCCGGAAAAAATCACCCGAACTGATGCAATCTGATGGGATTGCTGATGGCGCCGCGTGCTGTGCCAACATCCAGTGGCGACGGAGGCTTGCCATCGGCCGAAAAAGGGAATGCTCTTAAAGCACCCGGTCGGCGCTGGCAGGAGATGCGGTTCTTGGGCCGCGTCGCGTCTGACGTGGAAGTCGTTTCAACATGGGAGGAAACCATATGCTGACGAGGCTAAGACTGATCGTGTTTGGCTTGGTCATGGCGCTCGCCATTCCGGCGGCGGCACAGGCCAAGACCTTCTACTGGATTTCGCATGGCGGCCCTGCCGACCCGGTCTGGACGTACTTCCTCGCCGGCGCCAAGCAATGGGCGGCCGACACCGGCAACAAGGTCAATACCTCATTCCACAATGGCGACGTGGCATCCCAGCAGGAGGCGGTTCGCGCCGCCATCTCCGCCAAGGCCGACGGCATCGTCACCACCAGCCCCGACCCGGGCAGCCTGGTCGAGATCGTCAAGGAAGCGCGCGCCGCCAACATACCGATCATCAACTTCAACACGCCCGATCCGAAGGCCAACTTCAATGCCTATGTCGGCGGTGACAACGTCACCTTCGGCAAGCATTGGGCGCAGTACCTGGTCGACAAGGGCCTGGTGAAGAAGGGCGATTTCGTCTGGATGCCGGTCGAAGTCCCCGGCGCCACCTATGGCGTGCAGGAAGAGGAAGGCATCAAGAGCGTGTTCGAGCCACTCGGCATCACCTATGAGATCACCGAGGCGACGCTCGACCAGGCCGAAGTGATCAGCCGCATGGCCGATTACCTCACTGCCAACAAGGCCAAGGTCAAGGCCATCATAGGCCTCGGCGACCTCGTCACCGGCTCGATCAAGCGGGTGTTCGACCAGGTCGGCGTCAAGCCCGGCGAAATCCCGGTCGTCGGCTGGGGCAACTCGCTCGACACCACCCAGGAAGTGCTGAACGGCTACGTCAATGCCGGCCAGTGGCAGGATCCGCAGGCGACCAGCTATGTGGCGCTTTCGCTGGCCAATATGGCTGCCGGCGGCATTCCTCCGGGCTTCAACGTCATCACCGGCGCGCTCTACGAAAAGGACACCGCCGGGGTCTACGACAAGATCCTGTCCGGAAAATAATCCGCGATCGGCACCGTCGCGGCCGCGCAGGCGGCCGCGACTATCACTGCCATTCCGCCGAGCCTGCCTGATCGGGTGAAGGTCTCAGCTCTTTCCACTCAAGTCGCGGATTCAACGTGGAAAACCGTTCCCTCATCCAAAACCTGATCGCGAGGTCGGAGTTCGGGCCGTTCGTGCTGCTTGTCATCGAGCTCGTCGTGTTCTGGAGCATCAACCCCGATTTCCTGTCGCCGCAGAACATCTCCAACATACTGGCCTTCACGGTAGAGCTCGGCCTGATCGCGCTGGCGATGACGCTGCTGATGACATCGGGCGAATTCGACCTCTCGGTCGGATCGCTGTTCGGCTTCTCGCCGGTGCTGATGTGGACGCTGTTCAACAGCGGCGTCACCTCGCTGGAGATGGGCCTCCTCGTCGCGCTGCTGGTCGCCGCCTTCATCGGGCTGGTCAATGGCTGGTTCGTGACGCAACTCAAGATCCCCTCCTTCCTGGTTACGCTCGGCATGCTGCTGGTGGTGCGCGGCACGGCGCTGTTCGTCACCGATGGATTCCCTCAGCGGACCTGGAGCGCCGAGGGCAGTTGGCTCGCCAACATACTGGTCGGCGATTTCTTCATCGGACCGTTCCGCATCTACATGTCGCTGTTCTGGTTCATCGCAGCAGCGGTCGCTCTGGGCTACGTGCTGACGCAGAGCCGCACCGGCAACTGGATCCAGGCCGCCGGCGGCAACCCCAACGCCGCAAGGGCGCGCGGCGTCAACGTCAACGGCGTCAAGATCGGTCTGTTCGTGCTGTCGTCGCTGATGGCCTCGCTTGCCGGCGTCATCTCTTCGCTGCGCACCTCGGCCGCAAACCCGAACAGCGGCACCGGCTACGAGCTCGAGGTCATCGCCATGGTGGTGATCGGCGGCACGGCGCTGACCGGCGGGCGCGGCACCATCATCGGCACGGTGCTCGGCATCCTGATCCTGCGTGTGATGCGCAACGGCATCGTGCTGATCGGCGTGCCGGGCCTTGCCTACAACATCTTCATCGGCGCCATCATCCTCGGCATGATGGCGCTCCACTCATGGCTGGAACGCCGGCATCAGGCAGGGACGTGATCCATGGCTGAACCGCTCATCCGCATGCAAAATATCCGCAAGTCCTACGGGCGCGTGCAAGCGCTGGTGGACGCCAATTTCCACGTCAACGAGAGGGAGATCGTCGGGCTGCTCGGCGACAATGGCGCCGGCAAGTCGACATTGATCAAGGTGCTGTCGGGCGCCGTGCCGCTGACCAGCGGCGACATCTTCATCCGCGGCAGGAAGGTGAACCTGCGCAGCACCAGCGACGCCATCGCGCACGGCATCGAGACCATCTACCAGGACTCGGCGCTGGTCACGCAGCTGTCGATCGCGCGCAACCTGTTCCTCGGGCGCGAGCCGATCAAGCCGCCGCGCTTCCTGAACCGCATGGACCAGGATGCGATGAACACGGTGGCGCGCGACCTGCTGAAGCAGGTCGGGATCTCCAAGAACATCCCGCCGACAACGCCGATCGGCTCGCTTTCCGGCGGTGAGCGCCAGGCGGTGGCGATCGCGCGCGCCATGCATTTCGACAGCGATCTCATCATCCTCGACGAACCGACCAACAATCTCGGCGTCGCCGAGACGCAAGGCGTCTTAAGCTTCGTGCGCAACGCGCGCGATTCCGGCCATTCCTGTATCTTCATCGCCCACAACATCCACCATGTCTTCCAGGTGGTCGACCGCATCGTCGTCATGCGCCGGGGCAAGGTGGTGGCCGACGACATCGATCCGAAAAAGACCACCGTCGCCGAGGTCGAGCGCATCATCACCGGCATGTCGGACAAGGAGATCCGCGACGCTCTCTCTGACGGCGCGCAACCGCAAGGCTGAAGCCCTGCTGGCGGGCGGCAATTTTCCGGCCGTCGGCCCATCTGGCACAGGATCGCATACGCTCCTATGACTGGAACCATGAGAGCCACCGTCGCCGACATCGCCAGGAGCTGCGGGCTGTCGACCGCGACGGTCGACCGGGTGCTGAACAACCGGCCCGGCGCAAGCGCCGCCAACCGGCAGCGCGTGATGGAGGCGGCGAAACAGCTGGGTTACCTGCCGGTCGTCGACCAGGTCGCGCTGCCGTCGAAGCCGGCGCATCTGGAATTCTTCCTGCCGATCGGCGGCAATGCCTTCATGGTCGATCTCGCCCGCCACATCGAGGACTACGCGGCGCGGCTGCCGCTGGTCGCCTCCTGCCGCATCCACAGCCTCGCCGGCATCTCGCCCCGCGCGTTGCAGGGCGCCATCGAGAACCTCTCGCTCAAAGCCAACGGAGTCGGCGTCATCGCCGTCGATCATCCCAGGACCCGCAACATATTGCGCGAGCTGGTCGAGGCCGGCATACGCCTCGTCACACTGGTGTCCGACGTGCCCGCCGCTCCGCGCTCGGCCTATGTCGGCATCGACAACCGGGTGGCCGGGCGCACGGCCGCACTGCTGATGGGGCGCTTCCTCGGCGGCCGCAGCGGTCATCTCGCCATGGTGGTAGGCTCGCGCTCCTATCGCGGCCATGAGGAGCGCGAGATGGGCTTCCGCTCGGTGCTCAGCGAGGAATTCCCCAACCTCACCATCTCGAGCGCCGTCGAGATCAACGACCAGCCTGAGGTGAGCTACACCGCGACGATGAAGGCGCTGCACAACGAGCCGGAACTGCTCGGCATCTACTGCGTCGGCGCCGGACGTTCGGGGGTGGCGAAGGCATTGCTGGAATCCAGGCCGCGCAGGAAGCCGGTGTTCATCTGCCATGACCTGACCAGGGAAACCCGCGGCTATCTGGTCGACGATCTCTGCGATGTCGTCATCGACCAGAACGCGCGGCTGATCGCCGAGCAGTCGGTGATCCGCCTGCTGGGCTCGATCGCCTCCTCGGCGCCCTATCTGACCAAGAAGTTCATCGAGCCGCGATTGATCTTCAAGGAAAACGTGCCGGTTCAATAGGTTAGCTTGCCATGGCAAGGCTGCTTTGTCCGGATTTGTCGGAGGATTGCCGAGGGGTGCGGCAATTCTGCACATCAGCTATGCAAGTTTCATGGTTGCCGAATCGTTAAGCAACCAGTAGATATTTGGGTGTCGGCCGTCTCCTCCTCCCAGATGTGATGCCGACGCTGAATGCGGTGCACCTCCTCCCGCACCTCATTCGAAATCGAGCCCGCTGCCACCTCCTCCCGGCAGCGGGCTTTTTTCGTTTCGGCCGCTTCCGACGGGAGATGGGCGCGGCTGTCAGCGCGCCCTGAAGGATGCGATCAGCCCTTCCGCCATGCGCACGAACTGCGCGCTCGGGCCTTCGGCGCCGACGCTCTGCATCGAGACGCGCGCGCCCTCCAGGAGCAGCGACAGCGTGTCAGCGAGAAGCTCGGCCTGGCCGACGCCGGCATCGCGGCAGAGACTGACCAGGCGTTCGCGCTGGGCTTCCTTGAGTTCCTTGATGACGCGCCGCGCCGGATGGTCGGTCTCACTGAGCTCGACGGCGGCATTGGCCATGTCGCAGCCGCGGCTGTCGGCCGCGAGCATCTCGGAGACTTTGCGAACCCATGCATGCAGTTGCGCCAGCTTGTCGCCCGGATATTCGGCCTCGAACGCGTCCCAAATCGCCGCGGCTTTGGACGCCGTGGCGCGCAGGCACTCGATGATCAGCTCGTCCTTGGATTCGAAGTGACGGTAGAGCGTCATCTTGTTGGTGCCGGCAGCCTCGGTGATGGCGTCGACGCCAACACCCTTGATGCCGTGCTTGTGGAACATGTCCTGCGCCGTCTCCAGAATTCGATCCCGGGGGCGAGAGCGCTCCACGACGCCGTCTGCCATCATGATCTCCTTTCGTTTCCAAAAATCCCTTGGCCACCTCTTGACTAAGGTGTTACCGGTCTGTAACATCCAGAATGTTACTTACTGGTAACACCTATCTTGTCTGCCGTCAACGATTGCACCGCCGTTAGGCCTGCTGAGACGGAGATAGGGCGAGAAAACTGCCTGTCATGCGGCTTCGGCCGGTGAAATCGAAAAAACGGCTCGCGATCCTTGGATGCGGGCCGCAAGCAAGGAGCCGCTCCTATGCAAAAGCGCAAAGACCTGACGATCGATGAAGCCATCCGGGATCCGATGATCCGGCTGGTGATGAAGGCGGATCGGGTCGATCCGCGCGGCCTCGAGGCGATGCTGCGTTCAAAGGCGGCCATGCAGGCGCCAAACCGCACGACGCTGCCGCGTTTTCTGGACGACTCAGGTCCAGCGCATAGTCGGCAGCTGTCCAGGATCGCCAACGCGTTTGGCGAAGCAAAAGCATTCAACGAGGCCTGCGTCTCATGGTGAACTATTTCGTCCAACGTCCGATCTTCGCATCGGCGATCGCCATCATCATGGTGCTCGCCGGCGCGATCGCCTATTTCCTGTTGCCGGTCTCGCAGTTCCCCGACATCACGCCGCCGCAGGTCGTGGTCAGCGCCCACTATCCCGGCGCCAGCGCGCAGGTCGTGGCCGATACCGTGACGACGCCGCTCGAGCAGCAGATCAATGGCGTGCAGGGCATGACCTATATGTCGTCGACGAGCTCCAATGACGGCTCCTCGACCATCACCATCACCTTCGATGTCGGCTATCCGCTGAGCACGGCTGCCGTCGACGTCCAGAACCGCGTCTCGCAGGCCGCGTCCTCGCTGCCGGCGATCGTCAACCAGGGCGGCGTGACGATCAAGAAGCAGAATCCCAATTTCGTGCTCATCGTCGACCTCACCTCGCCGGACGGCTCGGTCGATCCGGTGGCGCTGAGCAACCTCGCCTATCTGCAGGTGGTCGACCCGCTGAAGCGGCTGGCCGGCGTCGGTGACGTGCAGATCTTCGGCGAGCGGCGCTATTCGATGCGCGTCTGGCTCGACCCGGACAGACTGGCAAATCTCGGCATCACCGCTGTCGACGTGCAGAACGCTATCGCCGAGCAGAACGTGCAGGTCGCGGCCGGCAAGATCGGCCAGTCGCCGGCGCCGGCCGGCACAGCCTTCGAGATGCAGGTCAACGCGGTCGGCCGCCTCAGCGACCCGAAGGAATTCGGCGAGATCGTCGTGCGCGCCAATTCCGCAAACGGCTCGCTGGTGCGCCTGCGCGACGTCGCGCGCATCGAGCTCGGCGCGCTGCAATATTCCTCGTCCGCCTTCTTCGGCAAGGACCCGACGGTGGTGCTCGCCGTCTACCAGATGCCCGGCTCCAACGCGCTCGACCTGCAGCAACGGGTCAAGGACAAGATGCAGGAGCTGTCGGCGCGTTTCCCGAAGGGCGTCAACTACGCCATGCACTACGACACGACGCGCTTCGTCTCGGCCTCGATGCATGACGTTCTGATCACGCTTGGCGAAGCGCTGGTGCTAGTCGTGGCGGTGGTGTTCATCTTCCTGCAGAGCTGGCGCACCACCATCATCCCGACCATCGCCATCCCGGTGTCGCTGATCGCAACGCTGGCGGTGATGTACATGCTGGGTTTCTCGCTCAACATGCTGTCGCTGCTCGGCATGGTGCTGGCGATCGGTCTCGTCGTCGACGACGCGATCGTGGTGGTCGAGAATGTCGAGCGACAACTCGAGGCCGGCCTCAAACCACTCGCCGCGACACGCGCGGCGATGGCCGAGGTGACGGGACCGATCATCGCCACCACCGCGGTGCTGATGGCAGTGTTCATCCCGGTCGCCTTCATCCCCGGCGTCTCGGGGCGGCTCTACAACCAGTTCGCGCTCACCGTCGCGATCTCGGTCGGCATCTCGGCCTTCAACTCGCTGACGCTGAGCCCGGCGCTGAGTGCGGCGTTCCTGCGCCATCGCGGCGAGACGCAGTTCGTTTTGTTCCGCTGGTTCAATGCCGGCTTCGAATGGCTGTCGCATGCCTACGCCCATGGCGTGCGCATCCTGATCCGGCTGCGCTGGGCCATGCTCGGCCTGTTCGCGGCCGGCCTGGTGGCGACCTATTTCGTCTGGCAGAAACTGCCCTCGACCTTCCTCCCCGTCGAGGACCAGGGCTATTTCTTCGTCGTCATCCAGCTGCCTGACGGCGCCTCGCTGGAGCGCACCGACGCGGTGGCGCAGAAGGCGCGCGACATCCTGCAGAGCACGCCCGGCGTCGACATCGTCGGCTCGATCAGCGGCCTGAACTTCCTGACCAGCGCCGCGCAGTCGAACTCGGCGGTCGAATTCGCGATCCTGAAGCCGTGGGACGAGCGTGGACCCGACCAGAACGCGTCGAAGCTTGTCGCTGAAGTGCGCAACAAGCTGCTGCAGATACCGGAGGCTTTTGCACTTTCCTTCGATCCGCCCTCGATCCCGGGCCTCGGCACCACCGGTGGCTTCGAGTTCCAGGTCGAGGACCTGTCCGGTCGCGGCAGTGCGGCGCTCAACGATGTCACGCAGGCGCTGATCGCCGAGGCGCGCAAGCAGCCGGAGCTCAATCCGCAGCAGCTGTTCTCGTCCTTCTCGACGTCGACGCCCCAGTTCAACTACGACCTCGACCGCAGCAAGGCGAAGCTTCTGGGCCTCAGCCTGCCCGACGTGTTCAACACGCTGCAGATCTATCTCGGCTCGCTCTACGTCAACGATTTCAACCTGTTCGGCCGCACCTTCCGGGTGACGATCCAGGCCGACAAGGATGCGCGTGCCGATGCGACCGACATCTCGCGGCTCTATGTGCGCAACGCTGCCGGCGGCATGGTGCCGCTGAGCACGCTGGGCAAGCTGGTGCCGATCGTCGGGCCCGAGACCGTGCCGCACTACAACAACAATGCGTCGGCCCTGATCAATGGCGGCGCCGCTCCCGGCTTCTCGTCCGGGCAGGCGGTGGCGGCGATGGAGCGGGCGGCGGCGACGGTGCTGCCCAGGGACTTCGGCTATGAGTGGACCGGCATCACCTTTCAGGAGCTCAAGGCCGGCTCGATCGCCTCGATCGTGTTCGGGCTCGCCATGGTGTTCGTCTTCCTGATCCTGGCGGCGCAGTACGAAAGCTGGGCGATGCCCTTCATGGTGCTGCTCGCCGTGCCGCTCGCCCTGTTCGGCGCCTTCGCGGTGCTCCTGCTGCGCGGCATGCAGATCGACGTCTACTCGCAGATCGGCTTCGTCATGCTGATCGGCCTGGCGGCGAAGAACGCCATCCTGATCGTCGAATTCGCAAGACGCCGGCGCGAGGAAGGCCTGAGCATCGTCGACGCGGCGATGGAGGCCGCGCGGCTGAGGCTGCGGCCGATCCTGATGACGGCGTTCGCCTTCATCCTCGGCGTCCTGCCGCTGATGTTCGCGACGGGTGCAGGTGCTGCCAGCCGGCAGTCGATCGGCACCACCGTCTTCGGCGGCATGGTGGCGGCGACGGTGCTGTCGCTGGTGTTCGTGCCGGTGTTCTATGCGGTGATCGAAAAGCTGCGCGAGCGGGGCGAGGAGAAGCAGCCCGCTCCGCACCATAAGGATATTGAACCGACCGCCGAGCCGGCGATTCAGCCGCTCGCCCAGGCGGCTGAATAGCTCGCCCAGGCGGCCGAATAGGATTGGAGATCAAAATGCGTAAGTGGAAAATCGCTTTGGGAACGGCCGTGGCGCTCGGCGCCATCTCGATGGCCAGCGTCCACCTGCTCGACATGGGCAGTCTCAGCCTCAATGCCGGCACGGCAGGGGCAGCGCCGGCTCCGGCGGCGTTCGTGATGCCGGTGCCGGTGGTGAATGTGGTGAAGAAGACGCTGCCGATCTATCTCGACTACGCCGCGCGGGTCGAGTCGATCCGCAGCGTCACCCTGCAGGCTCGCGTGCCTGGCTACCTGCAGGAGCAGGCTGCCGCCGACGGCAGCGACGTCAAGCAGGGCGACCTGCTCTACCGGATCGCGCCGGAAGACTATCAGGCGGCGCTCGACCAGGCCCAGGCCGAGATCGAGCGCGACATGGCGTCGCTCGACTATGCGCGGTCCAATCTCGGCCGCGGCACGGAGCTCGCCAAGAGCGGCTATCTGGCCAAGGACAGTTTCGACCAGCGCACCAGCACCTTGCGCGCGGCCGAGGCAGCGATTGCGGTAGACAACGCGGCGCTGCGCACCGCCCAGCTCAACCTCGGCTATGCGGAGATCAAGGCGCCGTTCCCGGGGCGCATCGGCCGCAACCAGGCCTCGGTCGGCACGCTGGTCAGCGTCGCCGGCACGGTGCTCAACACGCTGGTGCAGCTCGATCCGATCTACGTCACCTTCAATCCGAGCGAGACCGACCTCGTCGAGATCGAAGCCGCCAAGGCGGCCGGACCGATCGCCGTCGATGTGCTGCTGCCCGGTCAGTCCGAGCCCAGCCAGAAGGGCGAGCTCACCTTCATCGACAACACGATCGACCATTCGACCGGCACGATCACGGCGCGGGCGACGATCGGCAATGCGAAGTTCTCGCTGCTGCCCGGCCAGTATGTGCGGGTCCGGCTGCACGTGAAGGAGCAGCCGAACACGCTGATGGTGCCGCAGGTGGCGCTGGGGTCCAGCCAGCTCGGCAAGTACCTCTATGTCGTCGGCAAGGGCAACACGGTCGACCAGAAGCTGGTCTCGCTCGGGCCGACCGATGGCGACCTGATATCCGTGACATCGGGCATTTCCGAGGGCGACCAGGTGATCACCGGCAATCTGCAGAAGATCGGACCCGGCATGCCGGTCTCGCCGCTGCCGCAACAGAAACCGGCCAGCTGATAACCCCCATCAGTCCCGGTCCCGCGGCGCCCTCGACTCCCACGTCGAGGGCGCCGTTTTATTATCGGTTTACGCAATTCCGGACGGAAAACCGCTGCCCACTTTTCCTGGAATTGCTGCCAGAAGCTCCACAAGCCCGGCAACATCGGCGCGCTCAGCCTTCGCCGGCAGCATGAAGGCGCAGTAGGGCTGGCCGAGACGAACCGAGACCGGCGACAGCGCGATCAGGCGGCCGGCTTCAAGATCGGCGCCGGCCATTGTCTTCTGCCCAAGTGCTACTCCCAGCCCCAGTCTCGCAGAGGATATCGCCAGGCTGGAAAGGCCGACGCGGCGGCCATGCGAGGGATCGGGCGCACGGTTGCCGCCGGACGCCGCGAACCAGTCCGCCCAGCTCGGATGCGAGGCATAGTTCGGACCCCAGTTGGTGTGAATGAACTGGCTCTCATGCAGGTCCGCCAGGCTCGACGCGCCGTTGCCATGGCGTCGCCAGAAATCGGGGGCGACGACCGGCAGCACTTCGTCATGGACAAGGCGGACCAGCTTGAGCGCCGGATAGTGATAGTCGCCATAGGAGATGCGCAGGTCGATGTTCTGGCGCACGACGTCGACGGGATCGTCCTCGACGCGGACGTCGATCGCCATATGCGGAAAGCCGTCGAGCAGCACGGCCAATCGCGGCGCCAGCCAGAGTTCGGCCAGCGAGAACGGCACGCTGACGACCAGCCGCGTCCGCAAGCCGCCCTCCAGCATGCGGCGGCCGACCGCCGCGATCTCGCCTAGGGCGCGCGCCGTCTGCGGATAGATCGCATGGCCGGCATCGGTGAGCGCGATGCGGTTGCCGTTGCGCACGAAAAGCTGCTTGCCGAACCAGTCCTCCAGGTTGCGGATCTGCTGACTGACCGCGGCCGAGGAGACGCCAAGCTCGGTGGCGGCGAGCGTGAAGGAGCCGGCGCGCGCGGCGACCTCGAAGGCCCTTACCGCATTCAGCGGCGGCAGCTTTTCCATGTTGAGCTTCCCCAAGTTTTCCTTGTGCAAGCCTAACAATTTTCCGCGTTGAGAGAAAGATTTCCTTGCTGTCTAGTGAACCCAGATTTCTGGAGGACATGCCGATGCAAGACATTCTCGACCTCGACCGCTACCCGCTCGACCGCGAGGGCAGCCCCGAATGGGCGCGCCTGGTGGAAGCCTGCGCCGCCGCGCTTGCTGACAACGGCATGTTCAACCTCGAGGGCTTCCTGCGTCCGGGCGCCGCGGAAAAGGCGGCGTCGGAAATCCAGCCGGTGATGGATACGCGCTCGCACACGCACAAGCGCATGCACAACATCTACTTCAAGCCTTCGATCCCGGAGCTGCCGTCCGATCATCCGGCGCTGCGCAAGGTGGAGACGATCAGCCACACCGTCTGCGCCGACCAGATCCCGGGCAGCACGGTTCTCGCGATCTATGAATACGAGCCGCTGGTGCGGTTCCTGGCGGCGGCGATGGGCAAGCCCCGCCTGCATGTGATGCAGGATCCGCTGGCCCGCACCAACGTGATGGGCTACCGCGCCGGCGAGGCGCTCAACTGGCACTTCGACCGTTCGGAGTTCACGACGACGCTGCTGCTGCAGGCACCGGAGCGCGGCGGCGACCTCGAATACCGCACCGACCTCCGGTCGGACAACGATCCGAACTATGAGGGCGTGGCGCGACTGCTCGAAGGGCGCGACCCCGAGGCGAAGATCCTGCGCATGAAGGCGGGCACGCTCAACGTCTTCCGCGGCAAGAACACGGCGCACCGCGTCACCACCGTCGAGGGCGAGCGCCAGCGCATGATCGCGGTGTTCTCCTATTACGAGCGCCCCGGCGTCATGTTCAGCGATGAAGAGCGGATCGGTTTCTATGGGCGGGCGGCCTGAGCTATCGACAGAAATTCCGGAATTCGCAAATTGGCCCCTTGTTGGATTGTCGACAATCTGCTTGTCTTGCAATCGGTTCATCCGGAGTGGGCGCATGGCGAAGCTGGATTTCAGTCCGATCGCGGATACGACGCGCAGGGCAGAGATCGTCGCGCTGCTCAGACGCGCCATCCTGACCGGCCAGTTGGAACCGGGACAGAAGCTCAACGAGCTCCGGATTTCCGAACAGATGCGGGTGAGCCGCGCGCCGCTGCGCGAAGCCATGCGGGAGCTGGTGCAGGAAGGCATCCTGACCAGCATTCCTTACGCCGGCACCTTTGTCATCGATGTCACCGCCAAGGACATCATCGACGCCTATTCGCTCAACAAGGTGCTTGACGAATTCGCCATCGAGTGCACCTGGCCGCTGCGCGACCCGCGCTTCTTCGACGAGATCGACCGCCGCCATGAAGCGGTGAAGCAGGCGACGCGGGCGCTGGACACAACGCGCCAGATCGAGACGGCGCTGCAACTGCATGGCCTGATCTATGAATGGGCCGACAATTCGGTGCTGCTCGAGACCTGGCAGCGCCTGACCAGCCGGCTGCAGATGTATTTCGCGCTGCACCAGCAGGCGCGCAAGGAACCGGTGCCGGCCGAAGACGTGCACGAGACCTACGTGGCGCTGCTCAAGGGCAAGGACATGCGCGCCGCCCAGCGCCATGCGCGCGAGCATATCGACCTCGATTTCGAAGAACTTCTCGCCTATGCGCGCAGCCTCGAAAAGCGCGCCTCGAAGAGCACCTGACCAATCCCGCAGGAACGGACGACACCGTGAAGATCAAGAGCATAAAAGCCTACCATGTCGTGCAGCCTTTCGTGGACGGGCCGTATCGGATGTCGAAGGGGCGTGTTGCCGACTGCTTCGACGCAGTGATCGTCGCCATCACTTCCGACAGCGGCGTGACTGGCTGGGGCGAGATGGCGCCGCTCGGCAATTTCTATTCGGCCGCCTTCCCGGCCGGCACCCGCGCCGGCGTGCCGGAAATCGCGCCGCATCTGATCGGCCACGACCCGCGTGGGCTGGCCGGCATCGGCCGGCTGATGGACACGGTCTTCAAGGGCCACCCCTACATCAAGTCGGCTCTCGACATGGCCTGCTGGGACCTTGCGGCCCGCGCCGCCGACGTACCGCTGGTGACGATGCTCGGCGGGCGCGAGAGCGAGACGGCGGAGCTCTACAAGGTCGTCACCCACGGCACGCTCGATCAAATGGCAGCGCTGGCCAAGCGCATCGTCACGGAAGGCTACCACCGGCTGCAGGTCAAGGTCGGCGGCAATGTCCGCGACGATATCGAGCGCGTGACGACGGTCGCCGCAGCGGTGCCGAAGGGCACGGTGATCTTCTGCGACGCCAATGCCGGCTGGACCCCCTATCAGGCGCGACAGTTCGCCGACGCCACGCGCGGCATCGACTACACGTTCGAGCAGCCCTGCACGACGATCGACGAGAACATGTCGGTGCGCCGCATGCTCGACAAGCCGATGGTGCTGGACGAATCCGTCACCTCGCTCGAAGAGATGCTGGAAATTCACCGCAGAGGCGCGGCCGACGGGCTGACGCTGAAGATCTCGCGGCTGGGTGGCGTCACCAGGACGCGCCAGATCCGCGACGTCGCCGTCGACCTCGGCTTCATGATCACGGTCGAGGATACGGGCGGCGCCGAGATCGACACCGCGGCCATGGCGCATCTGTCGCTGTCGACGCCGGAAGAGCGCCGGCTGCATGCGATCGCCTTCCACGAATGGGTGACGGTGCGCACCGCCTCGAACAAGCCGCCGGTCACCGGAAGCCGCATGGGCATTCCCGACGGGCCTGGCCTCGGCATCGATGTGGTACCGGAGCTGCTCGGCAAGCCCTTCTTCGAGATCGGCGGCTGAGATGAAGATCCGCCGCATATCGGCGACGCCGATCAACCTGCGGCTGGAAGCGCCCTATCAATGGGTGTTCGGCGAGCTCGACGGCTTCTCTCCGACCATCGTCGAAGTCGAGACCGACGACGGGCTGGTCGGCCTCGGCGAGGCGCCGACGCCGGCGGCGGCCGCCGTCGTCAACGACGCCCTTGCGCCACGGCTCGCCGGCCGCGACGCCTTCGACATCGCCGGCGCCGAGCAAGCCTGCCTGCCGTTCTGGACCGGGGTGCAGTCGATCAACGACCGCACCCGCATCATGGCCTTCGGCGCCATCGAGATGGCGCTGTGGGACCTGCGCGGCAAGGCGTGGGGGCAGCCGCTCTACCAGCTGCTTGGCGGCGCGGTGCGCAAGGAGATCCCGTTCACCGACTATTTCTCGCTGCGCGGCGATGGCCCGAGCGTGAAGGGCGAGGCGACGCCGGAGGCGGTCGCCGACTATTGCGTCGAGCTGCATGAGCGGCACGGCACGACCTTCTTCGAAGGCAAGTTCTCGACCAGCGACCCCAGGATTTCTCTCAGGATGGTCGAGCTGATCCGCAAAAGGCTCGGCGACGAGGCGATGATCCGCATCGATTCCAACCAGGCCTATTCGCTGGCCACCGCCAGGCAGCTGGCACGGCCATTGGAAGAGCTCGGCGTGCGCAACTGGGAAGACCCGGTGGCGACGATCGAGGAGATGCGCGAGCTCAGGCGCCATTGCTCGACCCCGTTCTCGACCCACAACATCGACATCGCGCGCGCCATCGACCTCAAGGTCCCGGACGCCTTCGTCGGCAACCCGACGGCGCATGGCGGCATCGGCCGGCTGGTCCGTTTCGTCGGCGCCTGTGAGCATGCCGGCGTCGACTACTGGTGCTACAGTGGCGACAGCGGCATCGGCAGCGCCTGTTACCTGCATCTGTGCGCGGCGCTCGGCTGGATCCGCGAGCCGAACCAGTCGCTGTTTCGCATGTGGCCGATCGACGTGATCGAGGGCGGGCCGTTCTCGCCGCAGAACAATGTCGTGCGCGTGCCAGAGGGCCACGGCCTCGGCGTCACGCTGTCGCGCGAAAACCTCGCCGCCTGTCACCGCGACTTCGTCGAGAACGGGCCCTGCAACAAATACCACGACCCGCAAAAGCCCGGCACCTATCGGCGCCTGCCGTTGAACTAGGAGATCTTTGAGGGAAAGGAGACGACACATCGAACCAGAGGCGGCCGCGATTTCGGTCGGGACCGCAAGACCGAACGAAGCATGCATCAAGAAAATCTGACCCGTCCGCCGCAAGGACCGGATGGACCACGCAAAGCCGCATGCTACAGTCCGGTCGACCGATACAGTTGATGGCCGGGACAGGAGAACTCCACGGAATTTCGTCAACCGGAACGCATTCGACAACCACAAGAACTGGGGAAAGGGTTTAGACCCATGAGCAAGAATTATCGCCTTCTCGATCTCATCCGGCGCAATCGTTCGCCGCTCGAAAACCACCTCATCGACGGCCTGGTCGACGGCCGCGTCAGCCGCCGCGACTTCGTGCGCCACGGCAGCCTGCTTGGCCTGTCGCTGCCGCTGCTCGGCCGCATCGGCATGGCCGCCGGACTTGGCGGCATGCCTTCGCTCGCCCGCGCCGCGGGCGCGCCCGGCGCCACCATCCGTGTCGGCAGCAGCGTGCCGGCCGCCGCCATCGACCCGGTGACCATCGCCGACGCGGGCGGCCTTCTGGTGATGCAGCAGGTCGCCGAATTCCTCTGCATCGACGGGCCGGACCTGGTGCTGAAGCCGGCGCTCGCCGAAAGCTGGAAGCCGAATGCCGACGGCACGGTGTGGACCTTCACGTTGCGCAAGGGCGTGAAATTCCACTCAGGCGGCGAGATGAAGGCCGAGGACGTGGTGGCCAGCATCGACCGGCTCGCCGATCCCGCCAACTCGTCAAACGCGCTGTCGGTGTTCACCGGCATCCTGCAGAAGGGCGCGACCAAGAAGGTCGACGACTACACCGTCGAATTCCATCTCGACGCGCCGAACGGCAACTTCCCCTACATGGTGTCGTCGGACAACTACAACGCCGTCATCATCCCGGCGAGCTACAAGGGCGACTACGAAAAGAGCTTCGACGGCACCGGGCCGTTCAAGATCGAGAAGTACACGCCCAAGGTCGGCGCCTCCTTCGTGCGCAACGAAGACTACTGGGGCGAGAAGGCGCTGCCGGAACGCACTGAGTTCACTTTCTTCGCCGACATGCAGCCACAGATCCTGGCGCTGCAGGGCGGCCAGATCGACATCATCAACCAGATGCCGGTGCTGGCCGGTGTCGGGCTGCTCAGCGATCCGAATGTCGACATCATCAGCCTGAAGTCGGTGGCGCATCAGCAGTTGCATATGCGCTGCGATTCCGACCCGTTCAAGGATCCGCGCGTGCGTCGGGCGATCGCGCTCAGCATCGACCGCAAGAAGCTCGTCGCCGGCCTGATGAAGGGCCGCGCCCAGGAAGGCAACGACAGCCCGTTCGCCGCCGCCTATCCGTCGACCGACACCAGCGTGCCGCAGCGCGAGCAGGACATCGCGCAGGCCAAGCAGCTGATGGAAGCGGCCGGCGCCGGCAAGGGCTTCAAGGTGACGCTGACCACCGAGCGCTATCTCGAAATCCCGGAATACGCGCAGCTCATCCAGAACTGGGTCAAGGAAATCGGCATCGAACTCGAGCTCAACATCCTCGACCAGGGCGCCTATTACGGCGATGCGGTGTTCGGCAAGTCGAACTGGCTGGACTCGGTGATGGGCATCACCGACTACGGCCACCGCGGCGTGCCCAACGTCTATCTTGCCGCGCCGCTGAAGAGCGACGGCACCTGGAACGCCGCGCACTTCAAGAACAAGGACTACGACCAGCTGGCGACCAGCTATATCGCGGCGCTCGACGTCGAGGCACAGAAGGCCACCGCCGGTAAGATCCAGAAGCTGCTGCTTGAGGAAACGCCCGTCATCTTCGGCTATTTCTACGATTATCTGACGGCGACCGCGAAGGGCGTGACCGGCGTGCAGCCGACGGCCATGTCGCAGCTTTTCCTGGAGAAAGCGGCGAAGGCCTGACGGAGAAAGAGGTTCCGCGATTGCCAACCCCGTGGCAGGGGCTGGCAATCGGCGACCAGCCGTGACAGGGCGCCGGGCGCCTTGTCCGGCCATTGCCTGATGATCCAGCAATGACGCACCCCATGGAGTCCAGAACCCTGCTCACCACCTTGCATTGGGGGACATACGAGGTCAGCGCCGAGAACGGCAGGCTCGTCGGTGTCGAACCGTGGAGAGGCGATCCCGATCCGTCTCCGATCGGCCAGTCGATGCTCGGCACGGTGCACGGAAAGCTCCGCGTCGCCCGCCCCGCCATCAGGCGCAGCTGGTTGGAAGGAGACAGGTCCGGTCCCTCCGACAGGCGGAGCGACGAACCTTTCGTGGAAGTGCCCTGGGAGACCGCACTGGATATTGTGGCGGCCGAGCTGGGACGCGTCCGCTCGGCGCATGGGAACAGCGCGATCTATGCGGGGTCGTACGGATGGGCGAGCGCCGGGCGGTTCCATCATGCGCAAAGCCAGGTCCACCGCTTCCTGAACACGATCGGCGGCTATACGGGCTCGGTGCTCAGCTATTCTTATGGCGCGGGCGAAATCGTCCTGCCGCATGTGCTTGGCAGCACCGACGCCCTGACGGGCAATCATTCCACCTGGGACGGGATCGAACAGCATAGCAAGCTGATCGTTGCCTTTGGCGGGCTGCCTTGGCGCAACACGCAGATACAGGGCGGCGGCTCGGCGAGGCACGAAGCGGCGGCGGCCCTATGCAACGCCGTCGGCAACGGCGCCCGGCTCATCAATGTCTCACCCGTGCGCGACGACGCGCCGCGCGGCGTCGAGACCGAATGGCTGCCGCTGCGGCCGAACAGCGACACTGCCGTCATGCTGGCTCTGTGCCACGTCCTCATCAGCCAGCGCCTGCATGACGAGACGTTCCTGGCGCGGTACTGCACCGGCTTCGAGATCGTGCGGGCCTACGTCATGGGCGAGACCGACGGCCAGCCGAAGAATCCCGCATGGGCGGCCGCGCTCAGCGACGTGGCCGAGGATAGGATCGTCGCACTGGCTCGGGACATGGCCGCCAAGCGCACGATGCTGATGGTCAGTTGGTCGCTGCAGCGCGCCGACCATGGCGAGCAGCCCTACTGGGCGGCGATCACGCTCGCCGCGCTGCTCGGCCAGGTCGGATTGCCGGGTGGCGGATTTGGTTTCGGCTATTCCTCGACGAACGGCGCCGGACGGCCGGAGATGGGATTTCGCTGGCCTTCGCTGTCGCAGGGCCGAAACCCGGTAACAGATTTCATCCCGGTGGCGCGCGTGGCCGACATGCTGCTCGATCCCGGCGGATCGTTCGACTTCAACGGCGCCAGCTTGAACTATCCCGATGTCAGGCTCGTCTATTGGGCCGGCGGCAATCCGTTCCACCACCATCAGGACCTGAACCGGCTCGTCGAGGCATGGCAGCGGCCAGAGACGATCATCGTCCATGAGCCATTCTGGACGGCGACGGCGCGCCATGCCGACATCGTGCTGCCAGTCACCACGCCGCTTGAGAGGAACGATCTCGCCTTTTCGAACCGCGAAAACCTTGTGGTCGCCATGAAGCAGGCCATAGACCCGGTCGGCGAGGCACGCGACGACTATCGGATCTTCGCCGGCCTGGCGGCGCGGCTCGGCGTGCGCGAAGCCTTCACCGAGGGGCGCGACGCCGAAGCGTGGATCCGCCTGCTCTACGACCAGGCCCGGGAAAATGCGCACGCCGGCGGTGTCGACATGCCGCCGTTCGAGCGGTTCTGGCATGACGGCCACGCTGAGCTCATCCGCCGGATCACTTCGCAGACCTTCCTGGGACCATTCCGCTCTGACCCCGAGCGGCACCGGCTAGCGACCCCGTCGGGGCGCATCGAACTCTATTCCTCGACGATCGACGGCTTCGGCTATGACGATTGCCCCGGCCACGCGGTGTGGCGGGAGCCACGGGAATGGCTGGGCAGCAGCCTTGCCGGGCGGTTTCCCCTGCACCTTTTATCGCCGCAGCCGGCCGACAAGCTGCACAGCCAGTACGATCACGGCTCGGTCAGCCGCGCCGGCAAGGTGTCAGACCGCGCACCATTGTGGATGAATCCGGCGGATGCTGCGGCGCGCGGCATCCTGGACGGAACGGTCGTCCGCGTCTTCAACGATCGCGGGTCGTGCCTGGCGGGCGCCGTGTTGACGGACGGCCTGATCCCAGGCGTCGTCCAGTTGCCCACCGGCGCATGGTTCGACCCGTCCGACCCGGGACAGGCGCACAGCCTGGAAAAGCACGGCAACCCAAATGTCCTGACGCCGGACCGGGGCACGTCCCGTCTCGCGCAATCGCCGACCTGCAATTCGACGCTGGTGCAGGTGTCGCGATTTACGGGAGCCGTTCCGCCGGTGACAGCATTCGATCCGCCTGCCACAGTGACCGTGTCCGGCTTGCCCGGGCTAAAGCATCTTTCATAAGGAGTCCCGGTTATTCTCTCCTTCCTCGTCCGGCGCCTGGCCCTCTCGCTTGTCACGCTGTTCCTGCTCAGCGTCATGGTGTTCCTGGGTGGCCAAGTGCTGCCCGGCAATGTCGGGCGCGCCATATTGGGGCCGTTCGCCGACCAGCGCGCCGTCGACGCGCTCAACCACACGCTCGGCGTCGACCGACCGCTGCTCGTGCAGTACGGAACCTGGATCTGGAACTTCCTCCAGGGCGACATGGGCACGTCCTACATTTTTCGCGCGCCCGTCGCCCCGTTCGTTCTCGACGCGCTCGGCAATTCGATGAAGCTGGCGCTGGTCGCCTTCGTGCTGGTGGTGCCGATCGGCATCCTCGGCGGCGTCATCGCAGCGCTCAACCTCAACCGGCCACTCGACCGCATCATCAGCCTCGGCGGCCTGTCGGTGACGGTGCTGCCCGAATTCGTCACCGGCATCATCCTCATCCTGATCTTCGGGGTCTGGCTGCGCTGGCTGCCGATCGCCGCCGCCTGGCCGAAGGGCGCCGGCTTCTTCACCCAGCTCTATTATCTGATCCTGCCCTCGCTGCCGCTGTTCCTGGTGCTGTTCGGCTATATCGCGCGCATGGCGCGCTCCGGCATGATCGAGGCGCTCGATTCCGACTACACGCGAACCGCCGTGCTCAAGGGCCTGCCCTGGCGCACGGTGATCTGGCGGCACGTGCTGCGCAACGCGCTGCTTCCCACCATCACCGTGATCGCCACGCAGACCGGCTATCTCATCGGCGGCCTTGTCGTCATCGAGACGTTGTTCCGCTACCAGGGCATCGGCTCACTGATCTTCACCGCCGCGCGCGGCAAGGATTTCCCGATGCTGGAAGCCGGCATCCTCACCATCGGCATCGTCTACGCGGTGGCCACGCTTGCCGCCGATTTCCTCTATTCCGTGCTCAATCCGCGGATCCGGCTGGGGGCAGAGCAATGAGCGCAACCGACACTCCCGCAGGCATTCCCGCGCCGGACGCCACGCGGCGCAGTCCGTGGAGCGAGGCGCTGCATTCGCTGCTCAGATCAGGCACCTTCATGACCGGGCTTGCCATCGTCTCGTTCTGGATCATCTGCGCGCTGTTCGGCGAGCACTTCGTTCCGTTCGATCCGCTCGCCGACGACATCATCAACGCGCTCGCTCCGCCTTCGGCCGAGCACTGGTTCGGCACCGACCAGATCGGCCGCGACGTCTTTTCGCGCGTCATCGTCGGCTCGCGCGACATCCTCACGGTGGCGCCGCTGGCGACGATCCTGGCGACCATCGCCGGCACCGCGCTCGGCCTGTTCGTCGGCTATTTCCGCGGCCTCGCCGACGATATCGTCAGCCGCATCCTCGAAGCGTTCATGGCGATCCCGGTGGTCATCGTCGCGCTACTCGCCATTGTCGCGCTCGGCACGTCGAAGGCGACCGTCATCGTCGTCATCGGCTTGAGCTTCGCGCCTATCATCGCCCGCACGGTGCGCTCGGCGGTGCTGGCCGAGCGCGAACTCGACTATGTCGCGGCGGCGCAGCTGCGCCATGAGGGCGCATTGCACACGATGTTCGTCGAGATCCTGCCCAACGTCATCCCGCCGATTCTGGTCGAGACGACGGTGCGGCTGGGCTACGCCATCTTCGCCGTCGCGACGCTTTCGTTCATGGGCTTCGGCATCCAGCCGCCATCCCCCGATTGGGGCCTCTCGATCTCCAGCAATTACGGCATGATCGGCGGCGGCTTCTGGTGGACGGTGCTGTTCGACGCGCTTGCCATCGCTTCGCTGGTGATCGGCGTCAACCTGGTGGCGGACGGTGTCCACGGAGCGTTCAATGACTGAGAAGAACGCGCTCGAGCTCAACGACCTTTCGGTCGCCTATCGCGTGGCCGGCCGCAACCGGGCGGTGTTGCGCAATGTCAGCCTCAGCATCGGCCAGGGCGAGGCCTACGGGCTGGTCGGCGAGTCCGGCTGCGGCAAATCCACGGTCGCACTGTCTGTGGTGCGCTACCTGCCACGCAACGGCTCGATCACCGGCGGCTCGATTTCGCTCGACGGCCAGGACGTGATGAAGCTCGACGCCGAGGCGCTGCGGCGGGCGCGGGCCGAGAGCGTGTCGATGGTCTACCAGGACCCCGGCAAGGCGCTGAACCCGTCGCTGCGTATCGGCCGGCAGCTGACCGAGATCTTCGAGCTTGCCGGCGTCACGGGACAGGCGGCCGCCGACAAGGCGATCGCCATGCTCAATCGTGTGCGCATCTCCGATCCGGCCAGCGTCATGCAGCGCTATCCGCACCAGCTCTCCGGCGGCATGCAGCAGCGCGTGGCGATCGCCATGGCGCTCGCCAATGACCCGTCGATGCTGATCCTCGACGAGCCGACGACCGGTCTCGACGCGACGGTGGAAGCCGAAGTGCTCGACCTGATCGGGCAATTGCGGCGAGAGCTGTCGGCCTCGATCCTGTTCATCAGCCACAACCTCGCCGTCGTCTCCAACATGTGCGACCGCGTCGGCGTGCTCTATGCCGGCATGCTGGTCGAGGAAGGCTCGACCAAGGACGTCTTCAACGATCCGCGCCATCCCTACACGGTGGCGCTGCTGCGCTGCCTGCCGCGCGGCGGCCAGCGCAAGGACCAGGGTCGCCTCGACACCATCCCCGGCTTCCTGCCCGGCATCGGCGCCAACATCACCGGCTGCGCTTTCGCCGACCGCTGCGCGCTTGCGACCGAGCGCTGCCGCACCGAGCCGCCGCCGCTCTATGATCTGGGCGACCGGCTGTCGCGCTGCCATTACCATGACAAGGCGCAGTCGCTGCCGCGCGCGACACCAGCCGATGTGGCGGCCGCCGCGCCGAAGGCCGCAGAACCCGTGCTGCGTGTCGAGGGGCTCAACAAGACCTATGCCAGCCACGGCCTGCCGCTGAGGGCGGTGAAGGATGTCTCGGTCAGCCTGACGCCCGGCGAGACGCTTGGCCTGGTCGGCGAGTCCGGCAGCGGCAAGACGACCTTCGCACGGCTCCTCCTCGGCCTGGTGCCGCCGGACGAGGGCGGCAGCATCCAGCTCGAGGGCAAGCAACTGGCGCCGCGGCTCGCCAGCCGTACGGAAGACCAGGTCAAGGCGGTGCAGATCGTCTTCCAGAATCCGGACTCGGCGCTCAACCGCTCGCATTCGATCCGCCACATCCTCGGCCGGGCTTTGAAGCGGCTGGGCGGGTTCACCGGTAAGGCGCTGGACACACGCCTCGAGGAGCTCGTCCGTTCGGTCCGCCTCACCGACCGCCATCTCGCGGTGAAGCCGCGCCAGCTCTCGGGCGGGCTGAAGCAGCGCGTCGCCATCGCGCGCGCCTTCGCGGGTGATCCGCGCATCGTCGTCTGCGACGAGCCGACCTCGGCACTCGACGTCTCGGTGCAGGCGGCGATCCTCAACCTTTTGGCCGACCTGCAGTCGAAGCAGGATGTCAGCTACATCTTCATCTCGCATGACCTCGGCGTGGTGCGCTATCTCTCCGACAAGATCGCCGTGCTCTATCTCGGCCGCATCATGGAGTTCGGACCTTCCGAAGCGGTCTTTTCCGGCCCGCATCATCCCTACACCGAGGCGCTGCTCTCCGCCGTGCCCAAGCTCGACCGGACGGAGAGCTCGCGCATCCGTCTCGACGGCGAAATCCCGAGCGCCGCCAACCCGCCGAGGGGCTGCGTGTTCCACACGCGCTGCCCGCGCAAGATCGGCGCGATCTGCGAAACGCAAGAGCCCGAGTTGGCCGAGGCGGAACCCGGCCACACGATCCGCTGCCATATTCCTTTTTCGGAATTGGCAAGGCTGCAAAGGCCCAAGGCCGTGGAGCCGGCGTGACCACCGATCCGGTGCTCAGTCCGCCATGCTGAAGGCGCGGTCGCCTTCGGCAAAACCCTGAACGTCGGACCAGTCCCTGGCCAGCGTTCGCAGGCCGGTCAGCGCGACATCCAGAACATCCGATGAAGCGGGATTGCTCGGATAGGCGAGATAGATCGGCCGCTGGAACACCGGTGCGCCGTCGATGCGTTTCAGCTCGCCGCGCTCGATATGGACGCTCACTGCGCTCAGCGGCAGATACGCGGCCGCCTTCTGCGACAGCACGTGCTGCAGCCCGATGAACACCAGCCCGGCCGAGATCGCCGGCTTCACCATGCCGGCGAAGGCGCGGTCGTGCTCGATGCGGAACTCCAGCCCCCAGTCCATGAGGATATAGTTGTCCGTCCATGGCCCCGCCTGCCCCGCGTGCTGGACAAGGACCACCTGGTCGACGGCCAGAGTCTCGTAGACGATGCCGGGATGCGGCCTCGGCAGATAGAGGATGCAGATGTCGAGCAGGCCGTCGGCCATCTGGTCGATCGCAAGGTCCGGAAAACTGCCCTCGAGCCGCAGCGCCACGTTCGGCCGCCTTTCCCGCATCCAGGCGATCCAGGGCGAGGTGATGCGGTCCCACAGATAGGCGGGCGCGGTCAGCCTCAGCAGCGTCTCGTAGCCATCGGGAACCGCGATGTCCTGCCTCGACTGCTCCCAGGTGCGGGTGATCGTCGAGGCATGCGGCAGGAATTGCCGGCCGGCCGGCGTCAGCGTGACGCCGTCGCTGTCGCGGACGAAGAGCTTGCGCCCCAGTTGCTCCTCGAGGCCCCTGATCCGGGCGCTGACGGTCGATTGGGCAAGGTTCAGCCGATGGGCCGCAACGGTGAAGCTGCCATGCGTCGCGACCTCGAGGAAGCTGCGCAGGTTCTCGGTATCCATGGCTTGCCCTCCGCATCGAAATCTTCGATGACCCCCATCAAAAATTATCGCTTTTCCGTGGTGATCAATAGTGAACTAGATGGCCGAGCCCTCACGATAAGCAAGGAATGCCGCCATGCCAAAGCATTTCAGGATGATTGATATCGCCCGCAGGACTCTCACCGCAATCGAAAATTCCGCTATCGACGAATTGCTCGCCGGCAGGATCGGCCGACGCGAATTCCTCAGGCATGGCAGCGTGCTCGGCCTGTCGCTGCCCTTCCTCGGCGGCATCGCCTCGGCGGTCGGTCTTGGCGCCCCGGAAGCCGGGCCGAAGGCAAGCCCGGCGGCACGGTGCGCGCCGGCGTGGCGACGCCGGGCGGCGCCATCGATCCCGTCACCTATTACGACAGCGGCAGCTATCAGCTGGTCTTCCAGACCGCCGAATTCCTCTGCGTGACGCAGCCTGACCTGACGCTGAAGCCGGTGCTGGCGGAAAGCTGGTCACCCAACGCGGACGGAAGTGTCTGGACCTTCAAGCTGCGCAAGGGCGTCAAGTTCCACAATGGCGAAGACTTCAAGGCCGACGACGTGGTGGCGACGTTCGATCGCCTCGCCGATCCGAGCGGCGCTTCCAACGCGCTGTCGGTGTTCAAGGGCCTGCTGTCGAAAGGCGGCACCCGCAAGGTCGACGACCACACCGTCGAATTCCATCTCGACGCGCCGAACGGCAGCTTCCCCTATTCGGTCTCGATCGACAACTACAACGCCGTCATCCTGCCGGCGAGCTACAAGGGCGATTACGAAAAGACCTTCGAGGGCACCGGCCCGTTCCGGTTGGAGAGCTATACGCCGAAGGTCGGCGCCAGTTTCGTGCGCAACCCCGACTATTGGGGCGAGAAGGCGCTGCCCGACCGGCTGGAGTTCAAGTTCTATGGCGACGTGCAGCCGCGCATCCTGGCGCTGCAGGCGGGCGAGGTCGACCTTCTCGACGCAGTCCCGCTCGACGTCAGCCAGGTGGTGCTGAACAGCCCGGACATCACGGTGCTGCGCGTCGCCTCGACCGCGCACCGCCAGTTGCACATGCGCTGCGACACCGGCCCCTTCACCGACAAGCGCGTGCGCCAGGCGCTCGCTCTGTGCATCGACCGCTCCAAGCTGGTCGACGGGCTCTGCCGCGGCATGGCGGCGACCGGCAATGACAGCCCGTTCGCGCCGGCCTTCCCGGCCACCGACAAGTCGGTGCCGCAGCGCTCGCAGGACATCGCCAAGGCAAAGCAGTTGATGGAAGCGGCCGGCCTTGCCGGCGGCTTCGACATCACGCTGACGACGCTGCGCTATTCCGACATTCCGGGCTACGCGCAGCTGTTCCAGAACTTCGCCAAGGAGATCGGCGCCCGCCTCTCGCTCAACATCGAGGACCAGGACAAATATTACGGCAAGGCGGTGTTCGGCCAGTCGGACTGGCTGGACAGCCCGCTCGGCATCACCGACTACGCGCATCGCAGCGTGCCGAACGTGTTCCTGAACAGTCCGCTGGTCAGCGACGGACCTTGGAACGCGGCGCATTTCAAGAACACGACCTATGACGGGCTCGTCGCCGGCTATCTCAAGGCGCTGGATCTCGACGGGCAGCGCAAGGCCGCCTCCGACATCCAGAAACTGCTGCTCGACGAGACGCCGATCATCTTCAGCTATTTCCCCGACCAGCTGGTACCGGTGCGCAAGAATGTCAGCGGCCTGCCGCCGATCGCCGCCGGGCTGCTGCTCGATCGTGTATCGATAGGTTGACCATGCTCGCGCGCAAGAGCCTGGCCGCAAAAGACGAGAAGAGGACGACCACCATTCGCAAGCCTCACCTGCGCGGCCGCGGGCCGCATTTCCCCTTGCTCGACAATATCGTTCAGTACGAGTTCGAGCCGGGCTATGTCGCCTTCACCATGCCCTCGCCGAAGCGACTGCGCGTGCAGGTCGGCTCGATGACCGTTGCCGACACCACCAGGGCGCTGGTGTTCTACGAGAGCGACCACCTGCCGGTGTACTACTTCCCGCTGAGCGACGTGCCCGAGGAGTTTTTGCTTCCGAGCAAGACGACGACGGAGGACCCGTTCAAGGGTGTCGCCACGCACTATTCCCTGAACACCGGCATCACGCTGGTCGAGGACGCTGCCTGGCGCTACCGCGATCCGGTCAAGGGTTGCCCGCCGATAGCGGACTACATGTCCTTCTATTGGCCGAAGATGACGCACTGGTATGAGGAGGATGAGGAGATCTTCGTCCATGCCCGCGACCCGTTCCGCAGGGTCGACTGCCTGCCCTCGTCGCGGCGCCTGCAGGTGATTCTCGACGGCGAGCAGGTCGCCGATTCACGGCGCGGCGTTTTCCTGTTCGAGACCGGCCATCCGGTGCGCCACTACCTGCCGATCTCCGACACCAGGCTCGATATGTTTGCGCCCAGCCGCTACATCTCGCGCTGTCCCTACAAGGGCATCTCCAACTACTATCATGTAACGACCAGCACCAAGCGGCACGAGAACCTCGTCTGGTACTATCCCGAGCCGGTGCATGAGGCAGAACGCATCAAGGGGCTGGTCTGCTTCCATCACGAGCTGGTCGACAAGATCCTCGTCGACGGGGTGGAATTTCCGAAAGAGGCGACCGCGGCGTCCGACGGGTATTTCTGAGCGGTTCTCTCATCCCGAAGCAAAGCAGCGAAGCAGACAGCAGAGGTCTCGTTCCTTCGCGCCCCCCTCTGTCCTGCCGGACATCTCCCCTACTTGGTGGGAGATTGGCAGTTTCGACGCCCCACTCATTCCTGCAACGTTGAAAGCTGGCGAAGGCAGTGGCGACTGTCGATCTCCCCCTTGTGGGGGAGATGTCCGGCAGGACAGAGGGGGCGCTGTCCCGCCGACATCGACTTGATTCCTCCGGGCAGCGCCGAAAAGCCGGTTGAAATATTTTTCAAATAGAAATAGGAATGTTCAAAATGATTATCCCGGCGCAGCGGCGCGCCAAGGACCGGAGGAAGCGACATGTCCCATCCGCAATTCGCAGCGGAGCTCCTGCAGCGCGCTGAAAAGCACGGGCCGATCACCATCGGCCTGGCCGGCGCCGGGCAGATGGGCACCGACATCGTCGTCCAGGTAGCACTTATGCCGGGCATGCGCATCGGCGCCATTTCCGAGGTCCGGCCGCAGGTGGCGATCGACGCCGCCCTGCTGGCCGGCCACGACCGTTCCGACATCGTCCAGGCGCCCAATGCCGCAGCCATCGATCGCGCCATCGAGGCCGGCAAGATCGCCGTCACCGAGGATCTGCACGCGCTTGCCGCCGCCGGCCGTATCGACGTTATCATCGACGCCACGGGCAATCCCAACATCGGCACGCTGTTTGCGCTGGAAGTGATGAAGAACGGCAAGCACATCGTCATGCTCAATGTCGAGGCCGACATCACCATCGGCCGTTTCCTGAAAGAAGAAGCGCGTAAGGCCGGCGTCGTCTACACGGGTGCCGCCGGCGACGAGCCCGCCTGCACGTTGGAGATCATCGGCTTTGCCAAAAGCCTCGGCTTCACAATAGTTGCCGCCGGCAAGGGCAAGAACAATCCGCTGAAGATCGATGCGGTGCCGGCCGACTACGAGAAGGAGGCCCATGAGCGTAACATGAACGCGCGCATGCTGGTCGAGTTCATCGACGGCTCGAAGACGGCGATCGAGATGGTGGCGATCGCCAACGCCACCGGCCTGGTGCCCGACGTTCCTGGCATGCACGGCCCGACGGCGTCGCTTGAGGAGCTCGCCAGCGTGCTCTGCCCGCGCGAGGACGGCGGCGTGCTGCACCGCAAGGGCGTGGTCGACTATTCGATCGGCAAGGGCGTGGCGCCCGGCGTCTTCTGCATCATCGAGACCCGGCATCCGCGCGTGCTGGAGCGCATGGTCGACCTCAAGGTCGGCAAGGGCCCCTATTTCACGATCTTCCGCCCCTATCACCTGACCAGCCTGGAAGTGCCGCTCTCGGCGGCACGCGCTGTGGTCTACAAGCGCGCCGACATGGAGCCGCTCGACCATCCGGTGGCCGAGGCTGTTGCCGTGGCCAAGAGCAACCTTGGTGCCGGCCAGTCGCTCGGCATGATCGGCGAGAACGACTATCGCGGCTTCGCGATGACCTGGGAGGACGCGCGCGCCAAGGGCGCCCTGCCGCTCGGGCTTGCCGAACGCGCCAAGGTGGTGAAGCCGGTGAAGGCCGGCGATTTCCTCACCTATGAAAATTGTGTACCCGACGATTCGATGGTGATAACCCAGATCCGCCGCCGTCTCGACCAGTCGGACGGACGGTTCGTCACCAACGCCGCCTAAAGCGCGTCATGCATTAACCTTCCGGATCCCCGCCTGATGGACGATGTCGTAATCGGGATCGACGCCTCGACGACGGCCGTGAAGGCGATCGCTTTCGCGCGCGACGGCGCGGAACTGTTCCAGGCGCGAGAGACCTATCCGCTGTCCAATCCGGCGCCCGGCCATTTCGAGCAGGACGCCGAGCACTGGTGGGCCGCACTACTCGCCGCGCTGAAACAGGTCGCAGACAAGATCGACGCATCGCGCGTGAAGGCTATCTCCATAGCCCATCAGCGCGAGACCTTCACCCTGATCGACGCCGCCGGCAAGCCGCTCATCCCGGCGATCCTGTGGCTGGACGAGCGGGCGCGCCCGCAGGTCGCGAGGCTCTCGGCCGAGCTCGGCCGCGAGGCGATCCGCGACTGGAGCGGCAAGCCGCCGGATCCAACGCCGGCGCTCTATGCACTCGCCTGGCTGGCCGAACACAGGCCGCAGGCGCTTGGCCAGGCGGTCGCACTCGTCGACGTGCACGGCTTCTTCGTTCACCGGCTGACCGGACGGCTGGTCACCAGCACCGCGAGCGCCGATCCGCTCGGGCTGCTCGACATCGGGACCGGCGCCTGGCATCCCCGCCTGGTCGAGGCCGCCGGGCTGAGACCGGAACAATTGCCGGAGCTGGTAGCGCCCGGCGCCATCTGCGGTGGGCTTTCTGAAGGCATCGCATCGGCGACAGGCCTGAAGGCCGGCATACCGATCATCTCCGGCGCCGGGGATGGTCAGGCAATGGGGCTCGGCATGGGAGTGTACGGTGCCGGCAAGAGCTATCTCTCGCTCGGCTCGGGCGTCGTCAGCGGCAATTATTCCGGTGCGGTCGCGACATCGGACGCGTTCCGCACGCTGGTCTCGCCGACGGGCTCCGGCTTCATGCTGGAGACCGTGCTGCGCTCGGGCATGCAACTGGTCGACTGGATCGTGCGCACCACCGGCTCGCCATCGGCCGCTGTACTAGAGAAGGCGGCAATCGAGGTGGCGGCAGGCAGCGACGGACTGCTGGTCATGCCGTACTGGGCCGGCGTCATGAGTCCCTACTGGGACGGCGCGGCGCGTGGCGCCATTGTCGGACTGTCGCTCGACCATGAGCGGAAGCACCTCTTCCGTGCGGTACTCGAGGGCATCGCCTTCGAGCAAGCGATCGCGACGGATGCTATGGAAGAGCAGACCGGCAAGGCCGGCGCGATGATCGCGGCGGGCGGCGGCACCAATTCGACGCTGCTGATGCGGATCATGGCGAGCGTGCTGGAACGGCCGCTCTTGGTCTCGCCGGTCAACGAGGCGGCAGCGCTCGGTGCCGCCATACTGGCGGCCTCGGCAATCGGCTGGTTTGCTTCGCCGGAAGAGGCGGCCAAGGCAATGGCCGCTGCGCCGGCAAGGCAAGTTGATCCTGTCGAAGCTCTGGTACCAACCTATCGCTCGCGCAAAGCAATCTATCGCGACCTCTATCACGCGACGCGCGACATCCACGCGCGGCTGGGCGCGGCCTAAGATCGAGCGGCGGTTTTGCGTCCGGCCTCGCCGTGCTAGGTTGTGGAGCGCGGCGGACGATTGCTCATGACGACAGCATTGCATCTTGCGGCCTGGCTTGTCGCGCTGGCGACGGTGACGACGCCGGCGCTTGCCGATAACGCGCCGGCGTTCGAGCTCAGGCTCGATATCGACCGAGACGGCAAGATGGACCGCGCCGTGGTGCTGCAGGACAATACCGGTTCGGCCGACCTCAACATTTATCTGGCGATGGGCGAGGAAAATCCCGGTCCCTCGCGAAAACCCGACTTCGTCAGGAAAGCGCTGACCGAGGACCGGGTCGTCGATCTCGAAGCCAAGGGCAAGGGATCGCTGGCGATCACCTCCTGCTTCGGCTGCGGCGCCAGCAAATCGACCGAAGAGACGCTGACCGTCGTCTATCGCCACGGCCAATTCATGGTCGGCGGCTACAGCCGCAGCTGGGACTGGGGCAACCGGACGTCCGACGACACCGTCGAGACGCTGCTCGGCGACTGCGACATCAATTATCTCACCGGCAAGGGCACCGTCTCCAAGGACCTGGAAGCCAGCAGGCCGATCAAGGGAAAGTTCAAGCCCGTGCTGCTGAAAGACTGGTCTTACGAGAAGCGCCCCAAGGTCTGCGAGTTCTGATTGGCTGAATCTGTCTTTGCGTCATTTCGGACGGAAAACCGCTTCGCGCTTTTCCTGGATTTGCTCAGCGGTTGAGCAGGCCCTTTGCCGCGTCCTCGTCGGTGATCAGCACCGAGACCCTGGAGTTGGCCAATGCCGCGCGCATGACGGCCACCTTTTCCAGTCCTCCCGAGACCAGGATGATATTTGGAATGTCCGAAAGATCCTGCAGCGGATAGGCGCAGACGCGGCGGTTGACCTCATGATCGACCGGGCGGCCCTCCGCGTCGATGAAATAGCAGAGCACGTCGCCGACAGCGCCCGCCGCCTGCAATTCCTCGAGCTCGCTGGGCTTGATGAAGCCGTAATTGGCGATCGGGCTGGTGCCGGAGAACGCGCCGACGCTGAGCACGGCGATGTTGGCGCGCCGGGCGCGGAAGACGACGTCCTGCACGCTGCGCTGGCTCATGAAGGCATCGCGCTGCTCCGGCCTGTCGGCATAGACCGGCACGGGCAGCAGATAGCATTCGGCGCCGATCTTCTCGGCGAACTCCCAGGCGCTCTCGGTCGGGTTGAGCGGCTGCGCGTGGGTGAGGCCGCCAAGCATCGAGACCACGGTGGTCCTGGCAATCGGCCGCCGGGGCAGTTCGTTGATGGCGAATTTCAGCGTGCGGCCCCAGCCGAGCGCGATGACGTCGCCTGGATTGACGTTGTCGGCCAGATAGGCTGCCGCGGCATGGCCGATCATCAGCGGGGCGTTGCTCCTGTCCGCGGCCGACGGCACGACCACGGCCTGGCTCAAGCCAAAGCGCTGCTTCAGGCTCTCCTCGAGTTGCACGCATTCCACGACGCTGTCGCGGATGCGGAACTGGACTACGCCCTCCTCGCGGGCGGCGGAGAGGATGCGATGCACCTTGATGCGGCCGATGCCGAGGATCTCCGAGATGCGCTCCTGCGTCAGGCCCTCGACATAATAGTGCCAGGCGGCGCGGGCCTTGAGCTCGGCATCCGGAAAGCGCGAGGCCTTGTCGTTCTCGATCACCGCCATCCTTTGCCCTCCTGCCGCTGTCGCCAGTCCCGGTCGTCTTGCTCCACCCACGACCTGAACGGCACCGGCTTCGGACCAGAAATCCGATTCCGGTCTCGCATCATGCCTTGCCCTCCCTAGGGCAATCCGGCGGGTGGCGCAAACCGCCGCCGAACGGCGCGACGGCCCTTGACAATTTTCTGATGAACAGTTTAGCTGAACAAAATTGCATATCAAAGATAAATTGTTCACAAGGGAGGATGCCTGGTGAACAAGAGCGGACGGCGACGCATCGCCCGTCCGTCGACGGAGGAGACGAAGTGGCTGTGAGCAACGATGCAAGCGAGCTGAAGGCCGCGACGAGCGCGCAAGGCGCGACCGGCGCGAAGCTTTCGGCGCTGTTCGCCGGAACCATGGGGCCGCTGATCGGGCTGGCGCTGCTGTGCCTGGCGCTGACGCTGACCACCGACACCTTCCTGACGGTACGAAACATTCTCAACGTGCTCGACCAGATCACCGTGCTCGGCATCATGGCGATCGGCATGACGCTGGTCATCCTGATCGGCGGAATCGATCTTTCGGTCGGCTCGGTGCTGGCGCTGGCCTCGATGGTGATGGGCTTCGTCGCCCACCCCGACTATCTCAATCTCGGCATGCCGGTCGGCGTTGCCGCCGCGCTCGTCGTCGCCGGCCTCTGCGGCCTCGTTTCGGGCCTGCTGGTGACGGTGACCAGGCTGCCACCCTTCATCGCGACGCTCGCCATGATGTCGGTGGCGCGCGGCCTTGCCAACATGATCACCGACGGCTCGCAGATCGTCGGCTTCCCCGACTGGTTCACCAACCTGTCGATCATCCGCCATTTCGGCTTCCTGTCGGTCACCGTCGGGCTGATGATCGTGCTGGCGATCGTCTTCGCCATCTTCCTCAACTACCGCGCCACCGGCCGCAGCCTCTATGCCATCGGCGGCAGCGCCGAGGTCGCGCGGCTGTCCGGCATTCCGGTGAAGTCGCTGACCAACTGGGTCTATGCGATCTGCGGCGTGCTGGCCGGGCTTGCCGGCATCGTGCTCGCCGCAAGGCTCGATTCCGTGCAGCCAAGCTCCGGCCTGGGTTACGAGCTCGACACGATCGCGGCCGTGGTGATCGGCGGCGCCAGCCTTTCAGGCGGCGTCGGCTCGATCGGCGGCACGGCGGTCGGCGTGCTGATCATCGGCGTGCTGCGCAACGGCCTCAACCTGCTCGGCGTCTCGCCCTTCATCCAGCAGGTGGTGATCGGCGTGGTGATCGCGCTTGCCGTCGCCACCGACACTTGGCGGCGCAGAGCGCAGTGAGGAGCCGGGCGCAATGAGAATTCGCCCGGACCTCCGGGCGATAGACGGATCGGTCGATCCGAGACTGGGAATGTTCGGCCAAGGGGCGCCGTGGTGCGCGGGCGGAACAGATTGAATATCAACGGAGGAAAACCATGCTGACCAAACGTTCACTCTTGCTTGCCGCCGCGGCCATCGTACCGCTGCTTGGCTTGTCCGACTTCGCTTCGGCCAAGGACGCCAAGAAGCTCGGACTGGCTGTCGCCAACCTGCAGGCCGACTTCTTCAACCAGATCAAGCAGTCGGTCGAAGCCTATGCCAAGGAGAAGGGCATCGAGGTGGTCACCGTCGACGCCAAGGGCGATTCGGCAACCCAGGTCAGCCAGGTGCAGGACCTGATCACGCAGAACATCGACGCGCTGATCTACATCCCGGCCGGCGCCACCGCCGCCACCGTGCCGACCAAGACGGCGAAGGCCGCCGGCATCCCGGTGGTCAATGTCGACCGCAACGCCGACGGCGCGCCGGGCGACACCTTCATCGCCACCAACAGTGTCGCCTCTGCCCAGGGCGTGTGCGACTACATCGCCAAGCAGGCCGGCGGCAAGGGCGAGATGATCATCATCCATGGCCAGAAGGGCACGACGCCGGAAGTCGACCGCTCGAAGGGCTGCGGCGAAGCGCTCAAGGCCTATCCCGACATCAAGGTGGTCGGCGAGCTGTGGAGCGAAGGCTGGCACCAGGACGAAGGCTTCAAGCTGACGCAGGACCTGCTGCAGTCGCATCCCGACGTGTCGATCGTCTTCGGCCAGGCCGACGCGCTGGCGCTGGGCGCCGCGCAAGCGGTCAAGGTCGCCAATCCCGGCCACAAGGTCTGGGTTGCCGGCTTCGATGGCGACGTCGCGGCACTGAAGGCCTTGAAGGACGGCGTGTTCGACGTCACCGCCACCCAGCAGACGCAGGGCATGGGCCGGCTTTCGGTCGACGCGGCGATCAAGCTGGTGGCCGGCGAGAAGATCCCCGCCGAGCAGCTGCAGGAAGCGACGCTGACCACCAAGGACAATGTCGCGCAGTTCATCGCCAAGCATCCGTAAGGACTGACACCCCTCTAGAGAGAGCCACGATGTCCCCTGACCCTCGCCAAAGCGGGAGCCCGCATAACGGGCTCTTCGTCAACGGCCTCTGCAAAAGCTATGGACCGGTGCAGGTCCTGGCCGATGCGAGCTTCGAGGTGCGGCCGGGCGAGGTCGTGGCGCTGCTAGGCGAGAACGGCGCCGGCAAGTCGACCGTCTCCAACATCATCGCCGGCTCGACCAAGCTCGATGCCGGCACCATCATCTGGCGGGGGAAGCCCTACTCCCCCGCCAACCCCGCCGCGGCCATCGAGGCCGGTGTCGGCATGATCCATCAGGAATTGAAGCTGCTGCCGGACCTGTCGGTGGCGGAGAATGTCTATGTCGGGCGCCTGCCGATGCGCGGCGGCCGCATCGACCGGGCGACCATGAACGCCAAGGCCTCGGCGCAATTGAAGCGCCTCGGCCTCGACGTCTCACCGGAGCGCAAGGTGCGCACGCTGCGCGTCGCCGCCCAGCAACAGGTCGAGATCGCCAAGGCGCTGACGCTGAATGCCGAGCTGCTGATCCTCGACGAACCGACGGCCGCACTCGGCGGCGAGGAGACGGAACTGCTGTTCCAGCAGATCCGCAAGCTCAAGGCCGAAGGCATGTCCTTCATCTACATCAGCCATCGCCTCGACGAGATCGCGCAAATCGCTGACCGCGTGGTGGTGATGCGCGACGGCCGCATCGTCGCCCGGCACGAGCGCGCCGACATCCCGGTGCGCACCGTGGTCGAGCAGATGGTCGGGCGCAGCGTCGAGCGCATGTTCCCGAAGCTCTCGCCGCCGCGCGACGAGACGCTGCTCGAGGTCGAGAACTTGTCCTCGCCGGAAAAGAGCTTCAATGCCGTCAGCTTCTCGGTGAAGGCCGGCGAGATCCTCGGCATCGCCGGGTTGATCGGCGCCGGACGCACCGAGCTGGTGCGGGCGATCGCCGGCGCCGACCCGATCTCTTCCGGTGCAGTGCGGGTGGCCGGCCAGCCTGTTCATCTCAGCGGCCCAGCCGCGGCGATCAAGGCCGGCGTGGTGCTGGTACCTGAGGACCGCAAGGCGCAGGGCGTGGTGCTGGAACAGACGATCGGCGAGAACCTGGCATTCGGCAATTTCGACCATGTCGCGCCGAAGGGCTGGGTGTTTCCAAAGGCAGTGCAAAAGTTTGCCGAGGCCGGCATCTCCCGGCTCGGCGTCAAGGGAAGACCCAACCAGGCGGTCTCAAAACTTTCCGGCGGCAACCAGCAGAAGGTGATCATCGCCAAATGGGTGTCGCGGCCACCCAAGGTGTTCATCCTGGACGAGCCGACGCGCGGCATCGACGTTGGAGCCCGCGCGGCGATCTATGACGTCATCGCCGACCTCGCCCGCTCCGGCATGGCGGTGGTGGTGGTGAGCTCGGATCTCGAGGAGGTGCTGGGGCTCTCGCACCGTGTGCTGGTGCTGAGCCGCGGCCGCCAGCGCGGCATCCTCGAGCGCAGCGAAGCCAGCAATGTCGCGGTCATGGAGCTTGCGACGAGCTGAGGTCGACGAGAGGAACCCGGGAATCGAAACATTGCGCAGCAGGTGATACCCTCCCAGGCACCGGACCGCGCGGGGCGCCAACAAAGCGTTGGCGCCCCTTGATTTGGGGAGAGCCGGGAGGAGGGAAGCAATGACCAAACTATTCGATCTTCAGGGCGACGTGGCGCTGGTGACGGGCGCCGGCAGCGGCATCGGCCAGGCGATCGCCATCGGACTCGCGGAAGCCGGCGCCGACGTCGCCTGCTTCGGCCACAGCTCGAAGGGCGGGCTGGAAGAGACCGCGCAAAAGATATCGGAGCTCGGCCGCAAGGCGCTGGTGCTGACCGGCTCGGTGACCTCCGAAAGCGATCTTTCGGCGGCGATCGAGCGCCTGGAGAAAGAACTCGGCGCGCTCACCATTGCCGTCAACAATGCCGGCATCGCCGGCGCCGAACCTGCCGAGACGCTGCCGCTGGAGAAATGGCAGAAGATCTATGACGTCAATGTCAGCGGCGTGTTCCTGTCCTGCCAGGCAGAGGCGCGCGTCATGCTGCCGCGGCGCAAAGGCTCGATCATCAACATCGCCTCGATGTCGGGTTCGATCGTCAATCGCGGGCTGACGCAGGCGCACTACAATTCCTCGAAGGCCGCCGTCATCCACATGTCGAAGAGCCTCGCCATGGAGTGGGCCGACCGCGGGTTGCGCGTCAATGTGGTTAGCCCCGGCTATACGCTGACGCCGATGAACAAGCGGCCGGAAGTGGCCGAGCAGATAAAGATCTTCAAGCGCGACACGCCGATGGGTCGCATGGCAACGCCGGAAGAAATGGTCGGGCCGACCGTGTTCCTGGCGGCGCGCGCGTCGAGTTTCGTCACCGGCATCGACCTCATCGTCGATGGCGGCTTCGTCTGCTGGTAGGAGAAGAAATGCAGAAGCGTTTTGAGGAAAAGACGGCAGTCGTCACGGGCGCCAGCGGCGGCATCGGCGCGGCCATGGCAAAGCGCTTCGCAGCGGAAGGCGCCGCGGTGGTCGTCAGCGCCATCGACCCGCGCGTCGACGAAGTCGCCGCCAGCCTCAAGGCATCGGGCGCGAAGGTCGCCGCGATGCGGATGGACGTGACGAAGAAGGACGAGGTCGCGGCACTCTACGACCTCGCCGAAAAGGAATTCGGCCGCGTCGACATTTCCGTGCAAAACGCCGGCGTCATCACCATCGCGAAGATCGAGGCGATGACGGAAGCCGAATGGGACAAGGTGATGGCGGTGAACACCAAGGGCGTGTTCCTGTGCTGCCAGGAGGCGATCGGGCGCATGCGCAAACACGGCGAAGGCGGCCGGCTGATCAACACGGCGTCGGGCCAGGCACGGCAGGGTTTCATCTATACGCCGCACTACGCGGCCTCGAAGTTCGGCGTCGTCGGCATAACCCAGAGCCTCGCCAAGGAAGTGGCCAAGGAGAAGATCACCGTCAACGCCATCTGTCCGGGCATCATCGACACCGACATGTGGGCCTACAACGACAGCGCCTGGGGCAAGCTGCTCGGCGACTACAAGCCCGGCGAGCTGATGGCCGAATGGGTGAAGAACATCCCGATGGGCCGCGCCGGCAGCGGCGAGGACGTCTCCGGTCTGGTGAGTTTCCTCGCCAGCAACGACGCCGCCTACATCACCGGCCAGACGATCAATGTCGACGGCGGCCTGATCATGTCGTGAGGCCGTCAGATTGCGCCCTGCTCAGTGAGTTTGTGCGTTGCACGACATGAACCTTGGTATATATAATTTCATCCTATGAAACGGCTTCGGCGCGCCAATGGGCTCGCGAACCGATAATCGGGGTGATGAGCCATCGATGGCGTACATGTCTGAGAACGTCGCAACCGCGGCGATCGATCCGCAGGTGGCTGCTTCGGCAGTCACTCACCTGATCTCATGACCCGGCCCCGTCCCGCACAGCATCTTCGTCAGATTTGCCATCAACCTGTCGCGCCGATTTCATCGACGATTGCGATATGGCGCCGACGCGCTTGCGCAGCGACCGGCTTTTCCAACACAATCATAAAAAGACCAGAAGAAGGGAACGACCGATAATCTTCACCAGAGCTTGACAGGAGAACAAGCATGTCACTTCGGAGCATGATTTCGACAGTATCAATGGGAGCCCTGACGCTTGCCTTGGCAAGCGCACTGACACCGGCGGCGCAAGCGGCCGTGCCTGAATCCAGCGACCCGATCAAGATCGCGCTGTTCGACTGGACCAGCGTCAACCTCAACGCCAAGATCCTCGGCGGCATCCTCGAAAAGCTCGGCTACACGGTCGAATACCCGACCGCAGATTACCTCTCCAGCCTGACCACCGGCCTCACCAATGGCGACCTCGATGTCGGCTTGGAATACTGGGACACGACGGCCGGCGAAGCCATGAAGGCCTCCGACGCCACCGAGCAGACGGAACGGCTGGGCAAGCTCGGCCCCAAGGCCAAGGAGGAATGGTGGTTCCCGGAATACATGAAGGAAAAATGCCCCGGCCTGCCCAACTGGGAAGCTCTGAAGGACCCGAAATGCGCCGAGGCCTTCTCGACGGCCGAGACAACGCCGAAGGGCCGCTATCTCGGCGGTCCGGTGACCTGGGAAGGCTTTGACGACGAACGCGTCGAGGCGCTGAAACTGCCCTTCACCGTCATCCATGCCGGCACCGACGCGGCGATGTTCGCCGAGCTGGACTCCGCCTACCAGCGCAAGGCGCCGATCATGCTGTGGATCTATTCGCCGCACTGGGCGCCGGCCAAATACAAGGGCGAGTGGGTGCAATTCCCCGAATACACGCCGGAGTGCTACACCGACCCGAAGTGGGGCACCAACCCGGACGCCAAATATGACTGCGGCAAGCCACATGGCGAGATCTGGAAATATGCCTGGGGCGGCATGCAGGAGAAGTGGCCGGTCGCCTACAAGGTGGCCAAGGCCTATACGATCGACACCGACGAGCTCAACAAGATGAGCGGCGACATCGACCTCAACGGCAAGACGCCGGAAGAGGTCGCCGCCGCCTGGATCGCCGCCCACGAAGCCGACTGGAAAGCCTGGGCGCAGTGATCGTTCCGGCTGGAAATAGCAAGACCCGGCCGGCCATGGCCGGGTCTCTACTCCCTATTCCAGAAGGACGCGTGCATGAGCGAAGCGACTGAACCGCAGGCAGCCGGCGCGCCAAAGGAGACGCGGCCGATCAAGCTCGCCTGCCGCAATGTCTGGAAACTGTTCGGCGCCAATGCCGAGAGCTTCATCCGCGAGCGCAACGGCAAAGCCAGTCCTGCCGACATGGCCGCGGTCGGGTTGGTTGGCGCGGTGCGCGCCGTCGATCTCGAAATCCGCCAGGGCGAGATTTTCATCATCATGGGGCTGTCCGGCTCCGGCAAGTCGACGCTGGTGCGCTGCATGTCGCGGCTGGTCGAGCCGAGCCACGGCAAGGTCGAATTCGAAGGCAAGGACCTGCTCAAGATCTCCGATGCGGCGCTGATCGAGCTGAGGCGCCACCGCATGGGCATGGTGTTCCAGAATTTCGCGCTCTTGCCGCATCTCAACGTGCTCGACAACATCGCCTTTCCGCTCAGCATCCAGGGGCAGGACCGGGCAACACGCGAGGCGCGCGCCCGCGAGGTGATCGAGCTTGTCGGCCTGCGTGGCCGCGAGCATTTCTATCCACGCGAGCTTTCGGGCGGCCAGCAGCAGCGCGTCGGCATCGCCCGCAGCCTCGCCACCAAGCCGGAGATCTGGTTCCTCGACGAGCCGTTCTCGGCGCTCGATCCGCTGATCCGACGCGAGATGCAGGATGAGCTGACGCGGCTGCAGACGATGCTGCACAAGACCATCGTCTTCATCACCCATGATTTCGACGAGGCAATAAGGCTGGCCGACCGCATCGCCATCATGAAGGATGGCGAGGTCATCCAGACCGGCACGCCGGAGGAACTGGTGGTCAATCCGGCAACCGACTATGTCGCCGAATTCACCCGCGACGTCGACCGCGCCAAGGTGATCTCGGCAAGGAGCCTAATGCGCGCCTGCGGCGGCGCCGAGCATGGCGGCACGGTTTCGCCCGAAGCCAAGATCGCCAGCTTCTCTGCCAGCATCGTCGCCGCCGGCAAGCCCTTCGCGGTGGTCAACGGCAGCGGCAAGCCGATCGGCGAGGTGACGCCGCAAGCGGTGATCGATCTGCTGGCCGGCATCGAGCGCAGCGGGGCTGGCGCATGACGGTGACGGCCAGCGCCAGTGAATCCAGGCCGCCGGTCCAGCGATGGCTGATGATCTGGGCCCTGGCGCTTCTCGCGGTGCTGGTTGTCTTCCTGCTGCAGGACAGCGTGCCGTGGGCGGTCAATTATCCGGCCGATGCCGTCGTGCCGGTCGCCGACTGGATCGGCGCGCTGATGAGCTGGATAAAGTCCAACCTGTCCTGGCTGACGCGCTCGATCACCGCCGTGCTCGGCGTGCCGCTCGACTTCGCGCTCGATCTTCTGGCCAAGAACTTCAAGATCGGCCACGGTCCGGACGCCTTCACCCTGCCGCGCCTGTCCTGGGTCGGCGTCTGCGCGGTGGCGTTCCTCGCCGGCCGCTCGGCCGGCGGCTGGAAGTTGGGCGTGCTGGTCGGCGGCTGCTTTGCCTATGTCGCGCTATTCGGCCAATGGACCAGCGCGATGCTGACGCTGGCGCTGATCTCGATCGCGGTGCCGTTCTGCATCGTCACCGGGCTGTTCGTCGGCATCTGGGCCTGGCGGAAGCCCTGGGCCGAGAGGCTCGTCGTCTCCCCTGCCCTCGATTTGATGCAGACCATTCCGACCTTCGCCTATCTGATCCCGATGCTGCTCCTGTTCGGCAACAGCCCGGTGTCGGCCATGATCGCCACCGCCATCTTCGCCACGCCGCCGATGGTCAGGGCAACCACGCTCGGCCTGCAGCGCGTGCCGTCCGAGATCGACGAATTCAGCGAGATGGCCGGCTGCACGGCCAGGCAGAAGCTGTGGCGAGTGCTTCTGCCTTCGGCGCGGCCGACGCTGATGGTCGGCGTCAACCAGGTGATCATGCTGGCGCTCAACATGGTGATCATCGCCTCGATGATCGGCGCCGGCGGCCTCGGCTACGACGTGCTCCTGGCACTTAGAGCCCTGAAGGTCGGCGAAGCGATGGAGGCCGGCCTCGCCATCGTGGCTCTGGCTATCGCGCTCGACCGGCTGAGCCAGGCGATCGCCCACAACCATGCGATGGGCCAGACGCATCAGGCGGCGAGCCCGATCTTCTGGCGGCGCTATCCCAACCTGACGCTGGCGGTTCTCATCCTTGCCGCCACCACGCTCCTCAGCCTGTTCGTGCCGGCCTTCGCGGCGGTGCCGAAGGCGATGACGCTGACCACTGCGCCGCTTTGGAAGGCGGCGGTGAACTGGGTGACGATCAATTTCTTCGACACGATCGAGGCCTTCCGCGTAGCGCTGATCCTCAATGTGCTCAATCCGGTGCGGGCCTTTTGCGAAGGCTTTCCGTGGCTTGGCGCGGTGTTCCTGCTAGGCCTTGCCGGCTACCAGCTCGGTGGCTTGCGGCTTGCCGCGCTGGTGGCGGGGCTGACCGGCTTCTGCGCCGTCACCGGGCTTTGGGAAAAGACCATGGCAACGGTCTATCTCTGCGGCATCTCGGCCTTCATCTCATGCCTGATCGGCATTCCAATAGGTCTTGCCGCCGCGCGCAGCGACCGTTTCGAGAAGATCGTCACGCCGATCATCGACACGCTGCAGGTGTTGCCGTCCTTCTGCTTCATCATTCCGGTAGTGATGCTGTTCCGCGTCGGCGACGTCACCGCGATGATCGCAACGATCGCCTTCGCCGTGGTGCCGGCGATACGCTACACCAACCACGGCATCCGCCAGGTGCCGCCGGCGCTGATCGAGGCGGCGAAGGTCTCCGGCTGCACGCCGCGCCAGACCTTCTTCCGCGTACAGCTGCCGCTGGCGCTGCCCGAGATCATGCTCGGCGTCAACCAGACCATCCTGATGGCGCTGGCGATGATCATCATCTGCGCCATGGTCGGCACGCGCGATCTCGGCCAGGAAGTGTTCATCGCGCTGTCCAAGGCCGATTCCGGCCGCGGCATCGTGGCGGGCCTGGCGATTGCCTTCATCGGCATCGTCGCCGATCGGCTGTTCAATGCCTGGACAGCGAAGGCCAGGGCGAGGCTGGGCTAAAGCCCAAACCGCCGAAACCACCCAAAGGAGAGAGAATATGACCAGCCGGATAGCCAGCTGCGCCTGCGGCCAATTGCAGATCCGCTGCCCGCAGGAGCCCGACATCATTTCGCTTTGCCATTGCCTGGACTGTCAGCGGCGGACCGGCAGCCCGTTTGGTATCGCGGCCTTCTTCGATGCCGCCGCGACCGAGGTCACCGGATCGTCACGGACATTCCAGCGCAACTCCGACAGCGGATTTCCGATCGCGTTCCACTTCTGCGAGACGTGCGGCTCGACGGTGTTCTGGTATCCCTCGCGCGTGCCGGCGGCGGTCGCCGTTGCCGTCGGCTGTTTTGCCGACCCGTCCTTCCCGGCGCCGACGCGGGCCGTCTACGACAAGCGCCGGCACGGCTGGGTCGCCGTGCCTGCCTGATGGCAAACGCACCGAGACGTGAACGCGCTACTCCGCCGCGACGCCTTTCACCTCCAGATAGCTCTCCATGGAATCGTCCAGCGCCTGCAGCCAGGGCGTATGGTGCAGCGGCGCCATGGTGCCGGTCATCAGCGAGCGGTAGGCGTGGTCGCGGAAGCTCATGATGTCCTCCACCTTGTGGTGCTCCCACTCCATGAAGGTGTGATTGACCGCCTCGACATCGAAGCCCGGATAGTCTGTCTGGTCCATCAGTTCCTTGGTGTAGTCGCCCTGGAACCAGATCATCTGTTCGGCGTCTTCCAGCGTCTCCTCGCGCGCGCGCCACTTGGCGCTATGCTCGGCCATCGCCTCGGCGGAAGGCAGCTTGATGCGGCCCATGATGACGTCGCGCGCGTACCAGGCCTGCGCGTCGAACATGTTGAAGGTGTAGAACTGGTCCTGCATGCCGATGTAGAACAGCTTCGGATTCTTCTCCCAGACGACGCCCTCATAAAGATCGAGCGGCCACATGCGGTTGGCGGTCTTGAGCTTGAGGTCGTCGGTGAGGAAGGGGAAGGAATGCAGGTAGCCGGTGCACAGGATGATGGCGTCGACCTCCTTGGTGGTGCCATCCTTGAAATGCGCGGTCTTGCCGACGACCTTCTGCAGCAGCGGCACTTCCTTCCAGTTCTCCGGCCATTTGAAGCCCATCGGCTTGGAGCGGTAGCTGGAGGTGATCGATTTGGCGCCGTATTTGTAGCATTGCGAACCAATGTCCTCGGCCGAGTAGGAACGGCCGATGATCAATATGTCCTTGCCCTTGAACTCCATGGCATCGCGGAAATCGTGGCTGTGCAGGATGCGGCCGTTGAAGGTCGAGAAGCCTTCGAAATAGGGCACGTTGGGCACCGAGAAATGGCCGGAGGCGACGACGACATTGTCGAACTCTTCCGAGTAGGTGACATCGTTGCTGCGGTCATGCGCGGTAACGGTGAATTTCTTCGTCGCGTCGGAATAGGTGACCATGCGCACCGGCGTGTTGAAGCGCACCCATTTGCGCACGCCTGACTTTTCGACGCGGCCCTTGATGTAGTCCCAGAGCACGGCGCGCGGCGGATAGGAAGCGATCGGCCGGCCGAAATGCTCCTCGAACGTGTAGTCGGCGAATTCGAGGCATTCCTTCGGCCCGTTCGACCAGAGATAGCGGTACATCGAGCCATGCACGGGGTCGCCATGCTCGTCGAGCCCGGTACGCCAGGTGTAGTTCCACAGCCCGCCCCAGTCGGACTGCTTCTCGAAGCAGACGACTTCCGGAATCTCGGCGCCCTTGTCGGCGGCCGATTTGAAGGCTCGAAGCTGAGCCAAACCCGAGGGTCCAGCTCCAATGACGGCAACGCGACTGTTCATGGCGGGTCTCCCGTTCTCATTTCCCTAGCGAAACAAATTTCACTGTCAGTGACAGTAATTGGCCCTCTTGTGCTGTCAATAACCAACTGCGTGAACGGTGTTGGCGTGCAGCGGATTTCACCCGGAAAACCGGCGATGGACAAGTTGGCGAGGAATGACCCTGCGACATAAGATGGCTTGCCGTCGCGGTTGCCCTCTTGTATCGCCGCCGAATATGTTCACCATGAGTGAAATTCTCGCAGAATCTGGGGGCGACATGGCGAAGAAGACTTCCGATCTCAAGCACGCTGCCGGCGCCGCCAAGGACAAGCCCTCGCCGAAGGGGGTGTCGGCCGACGGGCGCACGATCCGCACGCTGCTGACCCAGAACCCGCACGCCATTCGCGACACGCGCGAGAAGGTGCTGGAAGTGGCGATCGGGCGCGAGGTGCGGGCGTTCCGCAAGAAGCTCGGCATCACCGTCGCTGACCTGGCGGTCGCCACCGACATTTCGCTCGGCATGCTGTCGAAGATCGAGAACGGCATCACCTCGCCGTCGCTAACGACGCTGCAGGCGCTGTCGCGCGCGCTCGGCGTTCCTGTCACCGCCTTCTTCCGCCGCTTCGAGGAGGAGCATAGCGCCGTCTTCGTCAAGGCCGGCGAAGGCCTCGATGTCGAGCGCCGCGGCACGCGCGCCGGCCACCAGTACAATCTGCTCGGCCATATCGGCTCCAACACCAGCGGCGTCGTCGTCGAGCCCTATCTGATCACGCTGACCGAGGATTCGGACGTCTTCCCGACCTTCCAGCACGCAGGCATGGAGTTCCTCTACATGCTGGAGGGCGAGGTGGTGTACCGGCACGGCAGCAATCTCTATCCGATGAAGCCCGGCGACAGCCTGTTCTTCGACGCCGACGCACCGCACGGACCGGAACAGCTGACGCGGCTGCCGATGCGCTATCTGTCGATCATCTGCTATCCGCAGAGCAGCGCTGGGTGAGGTGTACCGACATTCGGGTGAGGCCGGCCTGCAAATGCCGGCTTCCTGCGCTTCCGGTGCTCACGTACGAAAGTACGCTCCGCTCCGGTTCTCGCATGCCACCATTTTCGACTCGGCCTGACCTGAAATCTCGAGACACCTCAGTCCGGCCCGAAACCCGGGCTGGTCGGGCTGCCGTCGTCAAGCTTCGACAGCCACTCGACCAGCGTCGGGCGATAGCGGGTCAGGCCCTTGTAGGTGGCGAGTTCTTCGGGCAGGTCGCGGATGACGCGGTGCAGGCGCCTTGCCCATTTGGGTTGCGTGACCAACTCATCCATCTTGATCAGGTAGCAGCGGATCGGGAAAACGATGCCGTTCGAGCGCGGCAGCCGCCAGAAGCTCTGCAATTCGACGCGCAGATGTACCTTGTCGCCGACATTCTCCGGCGTCACCGTCGCGCGGTCGGGACCCCATTTGTGGTAGTTCTCCGGGCTGGTGTCGAGGCGCGGATTGATGGTCATCGTCCAGTTCAGGCGCCGCGCCGGCTTGCCCTGCTGGATGTTGGTGAGGAACTTCAGCGCGCGGATGAAAATCCCCTTCTCATGCGCCAGCGGCACCGGCGCGTGCCATTCGAAGAAATTCATGCCGATGTCGAAATCAAGCGACCAGTCGGCCTGGGTGGTGACCATGCCGGCATCCATCCACAGATTGCCGTCGCGCTGGTCGAGGATGCAGAAATCACCCTGGCTCTGGCGGGTGATGTATTCCATCGGGCCATAGGGCAGCGTCGAGGTGTCGCCGAAGGTGAAGGTGTCGTCGATGCCGAGCGGCCGGTTGATCCAGCGCCAGCGGTCGCCGTCGCGCGTCAGCGTGAAGTGCTCGGGATAACCGAGCGCCTGCTGCTCCATCAGAAGCTCGAGCAGGTCCCAGCCGGCCAGCGTCATATGCGGCAGCGACTGGCAGCGCAGCGGATCCTCGGCCAGCACCAGGGCGCGGTCCTGCATCTCGGCGACATAGTGCTCGTCGACGTCGATCAGGTTCTCAAGCACGCTGCCTTTCGGTCCGACGACATGCGGCTCGATGTTGACCGCATACATATAGCTGTCTTCGTTGAACGGGAACGGAAAGCGCCTGATGTGCTCGGGGCTGTTCCTGAACGTGAAGTCGTCGCGGAAGGTTTCCTTGCGAAAGGTGATGCCCAAGCTCGCCTCCTATCTTTCCAAGACCAGCGACTTGCCCTCGAAGCGTGAGACGCAAGGCATGATCTTGCAGCCGGAGCGATGGTCTTCCTCGCTCAGCCAGTGATCGTTGTGGATGAACTTGCCGTCATGCGAGATGACATTGGTCTCGCACTGGCCGCAGACGCCGCCGCGGCAGAGATAGGGCGGATCGACGCCCGCCGCCTCGATCGCTTCGAGCAGGCTCTGCTGTGAACCGACACGGATGGTCTTGCCGCTGACGGCCAGCGCCACATCGAACGGCGCGCCCGGCTGCGGCGCCGCGAAATGCTCGAAATGCACGGTCTCCGACGGCCAGCCGAGAGCGGCCGCGCGGTCGCGCACCCAGTTGATCATGCCGGCTGGGCCGCAGACATAGAGATTCGTGCCGAGCGGCTGCGTGGAGAGCAGACGGTCGAGATCGATGCGCTCGTCGCGATCGTCGTGATAGAGCTTCACCCGGCGGTCGTAGCGTTGCTGCAGGACATCGGCATAGGTACCGAGCGAAGCCGTGCGGCAGGTGTAGTGCAGTTCGAAATTGCCGCCGGACCCCGCCAGCTGCGCGGTCTGCGCCATGAACGGCGTGATGCCGATGCCGCCGGCCAGCATCAGGTGCTTCTTTGCCCTGAGATCGAGCGAGAACAGGTTGACCGGATAGCTGATCACCATCTCCAGGCCGGGCTTGACGGACCTGTGCATGAACAGCGAGCCGCCGCGACCGACATCGTCGCGCCGCACCGAGATCGTGTACTCCCTGGTGTCGAGCGGCGAGCCCATCAGCGAATAGGGATTGAGCCTGGTGCGATCGCCGTCGCGCATCTCGACCACGACGTGGGCGCCGCCGGAAAAGGTCGGCAGCAGCTCGCCGTCGCGGCGGCGGAAATGGAAGCGGGTGACCAGGTCGTTGACCGGGACGACATCGCTCACCACGACGTCGAGCTTGGTGGTGCCGGTGCTCATGGGAAGGCCTCCTCCATCGGAGGAATCTCTGTGCGATCCTCGGCGTTGATGCACACTCCCTGGAAGGCGGCGAGGCGCCGCGAATAGTGGTCGCGCACCAGAAGCAGCAGGCCGCAATGCGCGCACAGCGCCGGCTGCGTCGTCACATTCTCGGTGATGCCCTTGCAGTGCACGCATTGCATGCGGCGCGCCAGCGAGCCGCGATGCTCGGTCTGCATGGAGGTGTGGTCTATGCCGGCCTCGAGCGCCACCTGCATGGCCTGGCCGATCAGCCCTTCTGTCCCGCAGAGATAGAGGCGCAGGCCCATATGGGCGTTGGTCAGTGTCTGCTTCAGCCGCGGCAGCAGGCTGGCGAAGGATGGCGGCATGTGGAGCTGTGCCGGCTTCAGGGCTTCGAGAGCGGCAATGTGCTTGCCGTCGGAACCCGGAATGAAGACGATCTCGGCGCCGTCGAAGAAGCCGGCCGGCGCCTTGCCAGCCATGTCAAGGATCGCGAGCGCGCCTTCGGCATCCGCCACGAAAAGATGGTGCTTGCCGGGCTGCGGAGACAGGGTTCCGTAAACGGGCCGGCTGATGATCGTCTTGGCTGCCATTCTTCCTTCGTGCCTTAAAAACCCCTCCCGTTGATAATGCCTCAGCCCTTGGCGGTGCGCTTGGTTTTCTTGGGATCGTCGAACGGCAATGGCTGCGCGGTCGCCTTGATCGGGCCGCTCCTGTTGCGGATCTCAAGCCTGGTGTCCTTGACCGCGCAGTCGACATCAAGGCGGGCGATGCCCATCGATTTCTCGACCAGCGGCGAATACATGGCGCAGGTCACCACACCGACCTTCTTGCCGTCGCGGTAGACCGGCGCGCCTTCGTCGGCCGGCTCCTTGCCGTCGAGCAGAACGCCGTAGATCTTGAAGCGCTCCTTGCCTTTCAGGCGATAGTGCTCCTCGGCGCCGCGGAAGCCGGTCTTGCCGGGACTGACGGTGAAGTCGAGGCCGAGTTCCCACAGCGTGTCGCCGGGGCCTTCACTGTCGAACGGGTATTTCTGCGAATTGTCGTAGGGGTAGAACAGCAGGTAGCTCTCGACGCGCAGCATATCGAGCGTGGTGAAGCGGCAGGGGATAATGCCTGCGCTCTTGCCCTCGTCGAGGATCCTGTCCCAGATCGTGCCGGCATCCTGGCCACGGCAGAAGATCTCGTAGCCGCGCTCACCGGTATAGCCGGTGCGCGAGATCATCACCGGGAAACCGAACAGTTGTGTCTGCATGTGGTGGAAATAGTTGAGGTCGCGGATGCCCGGCACGTGCTTGGCGAGATAGTCGACCGCAGTCGGCCCCTGCAGCGACAGGTCGTGCAGATTGTCGTCGAAGCGCAGCGAGACGTCGCGGCCCATGGCGGCGCGCTGCAATTCCTCATGGCCGGTGCCCGAGCCGTGCACGACCATCCAGGAGTTCGGACTGATGCGGTAGATGATGCAGTCGTCGGTGAACTTGCCGGCCTCGTTCAGCATGCAGGCATAGGCCGACTTGCCGGGATAAATCTTCTCCACATCGCGCGTGGTGGCGAGGTCGATGAGGTGCGCGGCATGCGGCCCGGTGATGTGGACCTTCTTCAGGCCGGAGACATCCATCAGCCCGGCCTTGGTGCGGATGGCGACATATTCCTCGTCGGCGTCCTTGTCGTAGGTCCAGGCGGTGCCCATGCCGCTCCAGTCCTCGAGCTTCGAGCCGAGCGCGCGGTGGCGGTCCGCCAAGGTCGAAAATCTCCAGGATGCCGTCATCCGATCGTCCTCCGTCCGAAAGTCATTGCTGTTCCCTGCCCCTTGGCCCGATGGCTGGAGCTTTGAGCGAATATTGATCGCAAACACCGGAGCGCCGCAATCCCCTGCAAGCAAATAATTTCATTGTCAGGCAAAATTGTTGACACGAAACGAACGGTTCACAAATCGTAAATGCGGCTTGACAATTCCGGAATTCGGTCGGAATTTATGAAAAAAATTTCACTCTCTTGAAAGAGAGGGACGCCCGCTCGATTCGGGGCCGGACGTCGAGAGAAGGGGAAAAACCGATGTCCGACCTGCAGCAGCGCATCGAAGCGCTGTACCGTTCCGACGTGCGCGGATCCGCGCTGCTCATCATCTGCCTGTGGGCGACAATCCTCTTCGTCCTCATCATGACATGGCCATACATTCCAGACGCCGGCATCAAGCTCGTCGTCGCGATCGCCGCCGCCGCCGTGCTGATCTTCAACACGGCCGCCATCCTGGCCATGGTCAACCACTACAAGGAAGACAAGGACTTCATCTACGGGCTCGACATCAAGAACGCCGACGCTTTCCGCAACCGCAAGTCCTGAGGGGTAGTAAAGCATGTCCCGCTACACACCGCCGGAACAGAGCAAAGCCGGCCAGATCCTCGACATCGCCGTCGTCGTGGTCGCCATTTTCGTCGCCCTTTGGCTGCCGCTGAAACTCGGCCTCGCGGGAGCGGCGAAATCCATCGATCCGCTCGACGCCAAGACCTGGGACGCGCTTGGCCAGAACGCCACCATGGCCTCGATCTGGGAGAAACTCGGCTACACGCCCGAGACCGCGCACGACATCATCCAGAACCGGTTCCATTATGTGATCGACTGGCCGACGCTGATCATCATGGCGGCGGTTCTGATCGGCTATTTCGTGTTCCTGTTCCGCGCATCGGACCGTGAATATCGCGACGTCATCAAAGAAAAGTTCGACGACAAGTAATCCGGGGACACGATCATGTGGATACCGCTCTCTTACGCATGCTGGGGCATCTCGATCGTGCTTGCGCTGTGGATGCTCTACGACTGGTTCAAGATCGATACCACCTACCCCGAGGAGGTCCTGACCTCGTCGCGCGAAGGCGAGCTTGAGGCCGTTTCCGAAAAGCACCGGATCTGAGCGGGGATTGATCGATGACGGTCGCGCTTGACAACACCACCACCATTCACGGCGACAGGGTCTCGCTGCTCCGGGTGCTCGGCCCCGCCCATGTCTGGGCGCTCGGCGTCGGCATCGTGCTGGTCGGCGAATTCACCGGCTGGAACTTCGCCGCCGACAAGGGCGGCGCGCTGGCCGCGCTGATCGTCTGCTGGCTCGTCGGCCTGCTCTACACCTCGGTCGCGATGATCGATTCCGAGGTGACGTCGACCGTCGCCGCCGCCGGCGGCCAGTACGCACAGGCCAAGCACATCGTCGGGCCGCTGATGGCGTTCAATGTCGCGCTCTTCCTGGTGTTCGCCTACACGATGCTGGAAGTCTCGGACGCGATCCTGCTCGGCGACACGATCGTCGCCAAGGCCGGGGTCGAGGGCCTGACCCACAATTCCTTCATCGCCGCCACCATCGTGGTGTTGGCATGGCTCAACTATCGCGGCGTGCTGATGACGCTCAACGTCAACTTCATCATCACCGCGATCGCCTATGTCTCGATCGTCATCCTGTTCTTCTCGGTAAGCCCGTGGACGCAAGGGGCTGTGCTGAAGCTCAACGAACTGGTCACCCCCGGCAATGCGCTGCCCTATGGCTGGATCGGCGTGATCGCCGCCTTCCAGTTCGGCATCTGGTACTATCTTGGCATCGAGGGCACCACGCAGGCGGCCGAGGAAGTGCGCTCTCCGGCCCGCTCGCTGCCCTACGGCACCATGGCCGGCATGATCACGCTTCTGATCGCCGCCGCGATGACCTGGTATGTCTGCGCCTCGATGATGCCGTGGGAATATCTCGGCATCACCTATTACCCGCTGTGGGACGCCGGCAAGCTGACCGGCAGCCCGCTGCTCGAGAACCTCTTGTTCATCGCGACGCTGCTTGCAGCACTGGCGTCGGCCAATGGCTGTATCAACGACGCGGCGCGCGCCTGGTTCTCGCTCGGCCGCGACCGCTATCTGCCGATCTGGTTCTCGGCGGTGCATCCGAAATACCGCACGCCGTACCGCTCGATCCTGTTCCTGCTGCCGATCGCCCTTGCCTTCGCCTTCATCGCCGACCTCAACCAGGCGATCACCTTCTCGATCCTGTCGGGCGTGCTGCAATACACCTTCATGAGCATCAACATCCTGATGTTCCGCAAGAAGTGGCCGCTCGGCTCGATCCGCCGCGGCTACACGCATCCGTTCCATCCGCTGCCGGCGATCGTCTTGTTCTGCCTGTGCGTGGTCACCTTCTTCGCCATCTTCCTCGGCTTCGGCTCGCAGCTGATCGCGATGACCATCTTCTATTTCCTGATCTCGCTGTGGTTCCACTTCTACCGCTACAAATTCGTGCGCCGCGGCGACCAGTTCACCATGCCGTGGCCGAAGCCGCAGGGCTATTGAGTGGAAAGAAGGCCCGCCGGCCGACGGCGGGCCTGGCGTGTCCGAGATGTCTGAGTTGACGTCAGCTTTGTTTGCCGGGGCGATTGCGTTCGCCGTCGTCGCCCACCTCGCCTGGCTCGCGCGCAACAGCCGCGACCGGGCCAGGGCGGCGCTTGCCGCCGACACGGCCAATGTTGGCGCTGTCGTCGCCGACGCCGTCGATGTCTCGGATGGCACGGCGGGCGTCGCCACCTGGGCAGGGACCTGGAACAGGCAACGCGTGCAGGTACGCACAATCGTCGACACGCTGGCGACCAGGAAGCTTCCGGTGCGCTGGCTCAGCATCTCGATCACCGAACCGGTCGATGTGCCTGCTACCTTCGACATGATGATGCGGCCGGGCTCGGCGACCACCTTCTCCAATTTCGATCATCTCGATCACACACTGCCGAAGGCCATCGGCTTTCCCGTCGAGGCGGTGCTGCGCACGGATCGCAAGGGTGTCACCTTCCCGCTGGACATCGTCGCCGGCCATCTTGGCATCTTCGCCGAGGGGCGCGCCAAGGAACTGCTCCTCACGCCGAAGGGCGTGCGCATCGTCTGGCTGCTGGCCGAGGCGGAGCGGGCGCGCTACGGGGTGTTCCGGCAGGCCGCATTCGGCGACGCCGGACTCGATCCGGCGCTGGTCGAAAGGCTGCTGCACTCGGCATTGGCGCTTCGCGATGCGATCAACGAGCGCAAACGGCAGGCCGCATGACCGACAGAACCGCCTCCCCTTCCCCGACGAATCCGTATCTGGTGCTCGGCGCGGCGGTCGTGCTGCCGGGGAGCGGACACGTCATCCTTGGCGTACCGACGCGCGGCCTGCAGTTCCTGTTCTTCATGGTGATCCTGGCCTGGGTCACCACCAAGGTCGCGCCGCCCGACGCCAGCTTCGTCGGCCGCCATGCCGGCGGCTTCCTGATCTATGCGCTATCGATCCTCGACGCCTACAGGATCGCCCGTATCCGCTACGCGCAATGGGCTCACAAGGATCGCCAGGGCGATGAAGGCGCGGGCAGCGGCGTAGGGCCGCATGCGTAACTAGAGGAAAATTTTTTTCATATGGTTGAATTCCAATCCCTCATTCGGTACATCAAATGGAAGCCATAAACATCGGAGGCTGACATGTGTGGAATTGTCGGATTGTTCCTGAAGGACAAGTCGCTGGAGCCCAAGCTTGGCGCGATGCTGTCTGAGATGCTGATCTGCCTTACCGACCGTGGACCGGACAGTGCCGGCATCGCCATCTATGGCGCCGCGACCGGCAACGAGGCCAAGATCACCATCCAGTCCGCGAAACCGGAACGCGACTTCCACGGCCTCGACGCCGAGCTTGCCAAAGCAATCGGCGCGCCGGTGAGCGTCGCGGTCAAGTCGACGCACGCGGTGATCAGGACCACGCCGGACAAGGTCGACGCCGCGCGTGAGGCACTGCAATCGCTTCGGCCCGATATCCGCATCACGGGCGCCGGCGAAGCCGTCGAGATCTACAAGGAAGTCGGCCTACCGGAAGCCGTCGTCGAGCGCTTCGGCGTCCGCTCGATGACGGGCACGCACGGCATCGGCCATACCCGCATGGCGACGGAATCGGCGGTGACGACGATGGGCGCGCATCCGTTCTCGACTGGCGCCGACCAGTGCCTGGTGCACAATGGCTCGCTGTCTAACCACAACAATGTGCGGCGCGAGCTGGTGCGCGAAGGCATGAAATTCGAGACCGAGAACGATACCGAAGTGGCGGCCGCCTATCTCTCCTCCAAGATCGCGCATGGCAAAAACCTCGGCGAGGCGCTGGAGGGCACGCTCTCCGACCTCGATGGCTTCTTCACCTTCGTCGTCGGTACCAAGAATGGCTTTGGCGTGGTGCGCGACCCGATCGCCTGCAAGCCCGCGGTCATGGCCGAGACCGACCAGTATGTCGCCTTCGGCTCGGAATATCGCGCGCTCACCAAACTGCCCGGCATAGACAATGCGAGGGTGTGGGAACCCGAGCCCGCAACCGTCTATTTCTGGGAGCATTGAGTTCATGCCGGCAACCAAGATGTCCACCGCCAAGCGCGACCAAAGCCATGCCAGGGTGTTCGACCTTGCCGAGCTGTCGCTGCGCGAGTTGAACCAGGCGCTGCATCAGCTGACCCCCGGCTCGAACGAAACGGCCTGGGAAGTGCTCAACCCCAAGGGCAGTCATTCGGTCGCCGTCGGCGTCGACCAGCCGGTCGCCATCGATGTGCGCGGCAGCGTCGGCTACTATTGCGGCGGCATGAATGCCGGCGGCGCGATCACCGTGCATGGTTCGGCCGGTCCCGGCGTCGGCGAGAACATGATGTCGGGCTCGATCGTCGTCAAAGGCGACGCCAGCCAGTACGCCGGCGCAACGGGCCGCGGCGGGCTGCTGGTCATCGAAGGCAACGCCTCATCGCGCTGCGGCATCTCAATGAAGGGCATCGACATCGTCGTGCATGGCAATATCGGCCACATGTCGGCCTTCATGGCGCAGTCGGGCAATCTGGTTGTGCTGGGCGACGCCGGCGATGCTCTCGGCGATTCCATCTACGAGGCGCGGTTGTTCGTGCGCGGCAAGGTCGAAAGCCTTGGCGCCGACTGCATCGCCAAGGAGATGCGGCCGGAGCATCTGGAATTCCTGCAGGGCCTGCTCGACCGCGCCGGCGTCACTGGCGTCAAGCCGTCGGAGTTCAAGCGCTACGGCTCGGCGCGCACGCTCTACAATTTCAATATCGACAACGCCGACGCGTATTGAGGCAGCATGACCTACAAGAACCCGCCGACGACGCCGCGCAAATCCGCGACCTTCGACGACTACACGCTTTCCGAAATCCGCCGCGCCGCCGCCACAGGCATCTATGACATCCGCGGCGCCGGCGCCAAGCGCAAGCTGCCGCATTTCGACGACCTGCTGTTCCTCGGCGCCTCGATCTCGCGCTATCCGCTGGAAGGCTATCGCGAGCGCTGCGACACCAGCGTGGTGCTGGGCACGCGCCATGCCAAGAAGCCGATCGAGCTGAAGATCCCGATCACCATTGCCGGCATGAGCTTCGGCTCGCTGTCCGGCCCGGCCAAGGAAGCGCTCGGCCGCGGCGCCACGCTCTCCGGCACCTCGACCACCACCGGCGACGGCGGCATGACCGAGGAAGAGCGCGGCCATTCCAAGCAGCTGGTCTATCAGTACCTGCCGTCGCGCTACGGCATGAACCCGCGCGACCTGCGCCGCGCCGACGCCATCGAGGTGGTCGTCGGCCAGGGCGCCAAGCCAGGCGGCGGCGGCATGCTGCTCGGCCAAAAAATCTCCGACCGCGTCGCCGAGATGCGTACGCTACCCAAGGGTATCGACCAGCGCTCGGCCTCGCGCCATCCCGACTGGACGGGGCCCGACGATCTCGAGATCAAGATCCTCGAGCTGCGCGAGATCACCGACTGGGAGAAGCCGATCTACGTCAAGGTCGGCGGCGCCCGCCCCTACTACGACACCGCGCTCGCGGTGAAGGCCGGCGCCGATGTCGTCGTGGTCGACGGCATGCAGGGCGGCACCGCCGCCACCCAGGAAGTGTTCATCGAGAATGTCGGCCAGCCGACGCTTGCCTGCATCAGGCCGGCGGTGCAGGCGCTGCAAGACCTCGGCATGCACCGCAAGGTGCAGTTGATCGTCTCCGGCGGCATCCGCAACGGCGCCGATGTCGCCAAGGCGCTGGCGCTCGGCGTCGACGCTGTTTCGATCGGTACGGCCGCGCTCGTCGCGCTCGGCGACAACGACCCGCGCTGGGAGGCGGAGTACAATGCGCTCGGCTCCACCGCCGGCGCCTACGACGATTGGCACGAGGGCCGCGACCCGGCCGGCATCACCACGCAGGACCCCGAGCTGATGAAGCGGGTCGACCCGATCACGGCCGGACGGCGGCTGGCGAACTACCTGAAGGTGATGACGCTGGAGGCGCAGACGATCGCGCGCGCCTGCGGCAAGAACAGCCTGCACAATCTCGAGCCGGAAGATCTCGTCGCGCTCACCATCGAAGCCGCCGCCATGGCCGGCGTGCCGCTCGCCGGCACCAACTGGATACCGGGGAAGAACGGCTTCTAACACATCACCAAAAATACCATCTGCGAGGAACTATAATGGGGAACGATCTCGCCGCTTTCGCCAAAGAGAAAGGCGTCAAATACTTCATGATCTCCTACACCGACCTGTTCGGTGGGCAGCGCGCCAAGCTGGTGCCTGCACAGGCGATCTCGGACATGCAGAAGGACGGCGCCGGCTTTGCCGGCTTCGCCACCTGGCTCGACATGACGCCGGCGCATCCGGACATGCTGGCGGTGCCAGATCCGGATTCGGTGATCCAATTGCCGTGGAAGCCGGAGGTCGCCTGGGTCGCGGCCAACTGCGTGATGGAAGACGAGCTCGTCGCCCAGGCACCGCGCAACACGCTGAAGCGGCTGATCGCCGAAGCCGCCGGCGACGGCATGCATGTCAAGACCGGCGTCGAGGCCGAGTTCTTCCTGATCTCGCCCGACGGCAGCGCCATCTCCGACCAGTACGACACCGCCTCGAAGCCCTGCTACGACCAGCAGGCGGTGATGCGCCGCTACGACGTCATCGCCGAAATCTGCGACCACATGCTGGCGCTCGGCTGGAGCCCGTACCAGAACGACCATGAGGACGCCAACGGCCAGTTCGAGATGAACTGGGCCTTCGACGACGCGCTGGCGACCGCCGACAAGCACTCCTTCTTCAAGTTCATGGTCAAGTCGGTGGCGGAGAAACACGGCCTGCGCGCGACCTTCATGCCGAAGCCGTTCCAGGGCCTGACCGGCAATGGCTGCCACGCGCATATCTCGGTGTGGGACAAGGCCGGCAAGACCAACGTCTTCGCCGACAATGCGATGGAGCTCGGCCTGTCCGCCAAGGGCAAGAACTTCCTCGGCGGCATCATGAAGCACGCCTCGGCCCTGGCCGCGATCACCAACCCGACGGTCAATTCCTACAAGCGCATCAACGCGCCGCGCACCATCTCTGGCGCGACCTGGGCGCCGAACACGGTGACCTGGACCGGCAACAACCGCACCCACATGGTGCGCGTGCCCGGCCCCGGCCGCTTCGAGCTGCGTCTGCCGGACGGCGCCGCCAACCCGTACCTGTTGCAGGCCGTCATCATCGCCGCTGGCCTCGACGGCATCCGCTCCAAGGCCGACCCCGGCAAGCGCTACGACATCGACATGTACCAGCATGGCCACACGGTGAAGGGCGCGCCGAAGCTGCCGCTCAACCTGCTCGACGCGCTGCGCGAATTCGACAAGGACAAATCGCTGAAGGCGGCGCTGGGTGAGGAATTCTCGTCGGCCTACCTAAAGCTGAAGCACCAGGAATGGAATTCCTATGCTTCGCACTTCACGCAGTGGGAGCGCGACCACACGCTGGACATCTAGCCTACCCAGCGGTGCGAGCGACCTCGGAATGACCTTATGAAATATTCGATCTTCTCGCTCGCCCGCGCCGCCCTGTCCGGGCACAAGAACTGGCAGCGCACCTGGCGCGACGCCAGCCCGAAGGATCGCTACGACGTGGTGATCATCGGCGGCGGCGGCCATGGGCTGGCGACAGCATGGTTCCTTGCCAGCGAGTTCGGCATCCGCAATGTCGCCGTGCTCGAAAAGGGCTGGATCGGTTCCGGCAATGCCGGCCGCAACACCACCATCATCCGCTCCAATTACGGCCTGCCCGGCAACACCGGCTTCTACGAATTGTCGATGAAGCTGTGGGAGCGGATGGAGCAGGACCTCAATTACAACGCGATGGTCAGCCAGCGCGGCGTCATCAACCTCTACCATTCCGACGCCCAGCGCGACGCCTATGCACGGCGCGGCAACACTATGCGCATCAACGGCATCGACGCCGAGTTGCTCGACCTCGCCGCGGTCAAGAAGATGATGCCGTTCCTGAACTTCGACAATGCGCGCTTTCCCGTGCAGGGCGGGCTCCTGCAGCGGCGCGGTGGCACGGCGCGGCACGACGCCGTGGTCTGGGGTTATGCGCATGCGGCCAGCGAACTCGGCGTCGACATCATCCAGAATTGCGAGGTCATCGGCTTCGTACGCGACGCCAACGGCAAGGTGACCGGCGTCGAGACCTCGCGCGGGCGGATCGGCGCCGGCAAGGTCGGCATGGCAGTCGCCGGGTCCTCATCGCGGGTCGCGGCGATGGCGGACCTGCGCCTGCCGATCGAAAGCCATGTGCTGCAGGCCTTCGTCTCGGAAGCGATCAAGCCGCTCTTGCCCAATGTCATGACCTTCGGCGCCGGCCACTTCTACGTCAGCCAGTCCGACAAGGGCGGGCTGGTCTTCGGCGGCGACATCGACGGCTACAATTCCTACGCCCAGCGCGGCAACCTGCCGGTCATGGAGGACGTCTGCGAGGGCGGCATGGCGCTGATCCCGATGATCGGTCGCGTGCGGCTGCTGCGCCAGTGGGGCGGCATCATGGACATGTCGATGGACGGCACGCCGATCATCGACAAGAGCCCGGTGGACGGACTCTATCTCAACGCCGGCTGGTGCTATGGCGGCTTCAAGGCGACGCCTGGCTCAGGCCTGGTCTTTGCTCATCTTCTCGCCCGCGACGAATCCCACAAGGAGGCCGCGCGCTTCCGGCTCGACCGGTTCCAGCGTGGCGCCATGATCGACGAAAAGGGCCAGGGCGCCCAACCGAACCTGCACTGAAGGCCCTGCCATGCGCATAGTCTGTCCCTTCTGCGGCGAACGCGAACTCGGCGAGTTCACCTATCTCGGCGATGCCAAGCCACAACGGCCGGCGGCGGATGCCGGTGAGGACGCGGTCTATGACTACGTCTATCTGCGCGACAACATCGCCGGCGCAATGAGCGAGCACTGGTACCATGGCGGCGGCTGCCGGGCCTGGCTGAAGGTCACCCGAAATACGCTGACGCACGAGATTTCGGCCGTCGAGCCGGCGGCCGGCGCCGGCGCGGCAAAGGTGGGCGCGTGATGGTGGGCGGCGCGCAGACACACCGGCTGGCATCCGGCGGCCTCATCGACCGCTCGACGCCGCTCAGCTTCCGCTTCGACGGCAGGACCCTGCTCGGCTTCCAGGGCGATACGCTGGCCTCGGCGCTGGTCGCAAACGGCGTCAAGCTGGTCGGCCGCTCGTTCAAGTATCATCGCCCGCGCGGCATTCTCACCGCAGGCTCGGAAGAGCCCAACGCGCTGGTCGAATTGCGCAGCGGCGCAAGGCGCGAGCCGAACACCAAGGCGACGACGGCGGAGCTCTATGACGGCCTCGAGGCCGCCAGCCAGAACCGCTGGCCGTCGCTGCGCTTCGATGTGATGTCGGTCAACCAGCTGTTCGCGCCGATCTTTGTCGCCGGCTTCTACTACAAGACCTTCATGTGGCCGGCAAAATTCTGGGAAGCGGTCTACGAGCCGGCAATCCGCCGCGCCGCCGGCCTTGGACGTGCCGCCGGCATCGCCGACCCCGACCACTACGACAAGGCCTGGGCGCATTGCGACGTGCTGATCGCAGGCTCCGGCCCGGCGGGTCTGGCAGCCGCGCTCGCTGCCGGTCGCAGCGGCGCGCGCGTCATCCTTTGCGAGGAGGATTTTGTCCCGGGCGGCCGCCTGCTTGCCGATGGCGGCACGATCGACGGGCTATCGGCGGCGGACTGGATTTCGCGCACGCTCGCCGAACTTGCCGCGCTTCCCGATGTCCGGATCATGACGCGCACGACGATGTTCGGCGTCTATGACGGCGGCACCTACGGCGCGATCGAGCGCGTCAATGACCATCTGCCGGTTCCGCCTGAACATCAGGTGCGGCAGCGGCTGTGGCGGATCGTGGCGAAGCGCAGCATTGTTGCGGCAGGCGCGATCGAGCGGCCGATCGTCTTTGCCGGCAATGACACGCCGGGCGTGATGATGGCTTCCGCGGTGCGGAGCTATATCGGCCGCTATGCGGCCGCGCCGGCAAAACGCATCGCCCTGTTCACCAACAATGAGGATGGCTGGCGCACGGTCGAGACGGCGCTCGCCGGTGGCCTTCAGATCGCCGCCGTGATCGAAGCGCGGCCGGACGTGTCTGCCGCCCACCGCTCGCTCGCTTCCAAGAACGGCTTCACGGTGCTGCACGGCTCGGTCAGCGGCGTCGACGGCGGCAAGGACGGTGTGAGCAAGATTTCGGTCGCGCTGACCGGCGGCGCCCGCGCCGAAGTCGAGGCCGACGGGCTTGCCGTCTCCGGCGGCTGGAATCCTTCGGTCGGGCTCACCTCCTATCATCGCGGCCGGCCGAAATGGCGTGACGACATCGCCGCCTTCGTGCCGGATGGCGCGCCGCCCGGCATGGTGGCGGCGGGTGCGGCCAACGGCGCCTTCGGCCTTGGCGCCTGCCTGCGCGAAGGATTCGAGGCCGGCGCTGCCGCGGCATCTGATGCCGGGCGCAGTGGCGGCACGGGCTCGATGCCGGTCGCCGACGATGAGACCTTTTCGCTCACCCCGCTCTGGCATGTCGCCGGCAAGGGCAAGGCCTTCGTCGACCAGCAGCACGACGTCACCGCTTCGGACGTCGAGTTGGCGCAGCGGGAAGGTTTCGAATCGGTCGAGCACCTGAAGCGCTACACCACTCTCGGCATGGCCACCGACCAGGGCAAGACTTCCAACATCGCCGGGCTCGCCATCATAGCGGCGGTGAGCGGCAAATCGATCCCCGAAACCGGCACGACGATCTACCGGCCGCCTTACGTGCCCGTCGCCATCGGCGCCTTCGCCGGCCACCATCGCGACGAGACTTTCCACGCAACCCGGCTGACGCCGTCGCATCACTGGGCGGCCGAACAGGGCGCCGTGTTCGTCGACACCGGCCTGTGGAAGCGTGCGCAATGGTATCCGCGCGCCGGCGAGAAGGACTGGCTGGAATCGGTGACCCGCGAGGTCAAGGCGGTGCGCGGCGGCGTCGGCTTCTGCGATGTCTCGACGCTCGGCAAGATCGACGTGCACGGCCCTGACGCCGGCACCTTCCTAGACCGCGTCTATATCAACTCGTTCTCCAACCTCGCCGTCGGCAAGGCGCGCTACGGTCTGATGCTGCGCGAGGATGGCATCGTCTATGACGACGGCACGACCTCGCGACTGGCCGAGGATCATTATTTCCTCACCACCACGACCGCCAAGGCGGGACTGGTGATGCAGCACCTCGAGTTCTGCCGGCAAGTGCTGTTTCCCGAACTCGACGTGCAACTCACGTCTGTCTCCGACCAGTGGGCACAGTTCTCGATCGCAGGACCGAGCGCGCGGGAATTGCTGAAGCAGGTCGTTGATGAGTCCGAGGACCTGTCGAACGAAGGTTTTCCGTTCATGGGTGCGCGCGAAGTCAAACTGCGCGGCGGCATCAAGGGGCGGCTGTTCCGCATCTCCTTCTCCGGCGAGATGGCGTTCGAGATTTCGGTGCCTGCCCGCTATGGCGAGGCGCTTGTGCGCAATCTGATGATCGCGGGAAAACCCTTGGGCGTGACGCCCTACGGCACCGAGGCGCTCGGTGTCATGCGCGTCGAGAAGGGCCATGTCGCCGGGCCGGAGCTGAATGGCACCACGACCGCCGCCGATCTCGGCCTCGGCAAGATGATGTCGACCAAAAAGGATTTTGTCGGCCGCGTCATGGCCGGCCGCGAGGCGCTGGTGGCGCCGGACCGGCAGGTTGTCGTCGGTATCAAGCCGATCGACAATGCGCGTCGCCTGCGCTCAGGCGCGCACATCATTCCGAAGGGCGAGGTTCCTGGCCCGGGCAACGACCAGGGCTATGTCACCTCGGTCTGCTTCTCGCCGACACTCGACCAATGGATCGGACTCGGCCTGGTCGAACGCGGGCGCGAGCGCATCGGCGAGACCGTGCGCGCGCACGACCCGCTGCGCGGCGAGGAGTATGAGGTCGAGCTCTGCAATCCCGTCTTCCACGATCCGGATGGAGGGCGCCAGCGTGGCTGAGTTTTCCTGGGATATCCGCAGCCCGCTCGATCGCACGCTCGTCGCCGGGCCATATGGTGGGCATGGCGATGCCGGCGTGTCGCTGACCGAGATCCGCAATTTCGATCTCGTCCAGGTGATGGCGCGACGCGGCAAGGAGATGGCCAAGGCGGCGACGGCCTGCTTCGGTGTCACAGCACCCGAAACGCCGAAGGCGGTCGGCACCGCCGACGCGACACTGATCTGGTCGGGGCCGGATCAGTTTCTTGTCCTGTCGAAGGGCGGCAGGCATGGGATGGAGGCGCTTGCGCTTGTCTTTGCCGGTTCCGCTTCGCTTTCCGACCAGTCGCATGCGCGAGCGCTGATCAGCGTATCCGGGGAGAAGGCGCGCGCCATGCTGGCCAAACTGTCGTCAATCGATCTGCATGCGGCAGCGTTTCCGGTTGGCGCCGCAGCCGCGACTTCGATCGATCACACCAGCGTCACGCTCTGGCGCGGCAACGACCGGGACGGACAGGCCGTGTTCAATCTGCTGGTGTTCGCGACCTTCGCCGAAAGCCTGTGGCACACGATGCTCGACTCGGCGGCGGAGTATGGGATTGCGATCGGGCATTCGGAGGAAATGGCGTAGCGCATTGCGCGCCTCCCCTTCTCCCCTTGTGGGAGAAGGTGGATCGGCGCGCAGCGCCGAGACGGATGAGGGGTGTTCCAGCGGAATGAGACGTCGGCTTTCCCTGGAGGACTCCTCATCCGTCGCCTTCGGCGACGCCTTCTCCCACGAGGGGAGAAGGGGGAGCCAGCACACCTTGGCCTTGCCAAACGCCATCGCGCTGCTATTCTTGCTGCTAAAATAATTTCACACACAGGCAAACTTGTTTCTCGAATTGCAGAGGTGAGATGAGCCAGTCGCCCTATCCCGCCGTCGCCTCCGGGCCACCCCGGCCGAGCCTGATCCTCAGGCCCGGACAAATTGCGCTGCCGGCCGGCATGGAGCGCTACACGGTGCAGGGCAATGGCGCGGCGCTGATCGACATCGAGGCCGGCGACACCGTCAGCGTACGCAATGTCGAAGGCGGGCAAGCCTGCGAATTGCTCGCCTGGGGCGAAGACGGCGTCACCGATCCCGGCATTTTCGGTGAGACCGCGAACAGCAATGCCGCCGGCATCAAGGCGCTGCTCGTCGAAGGTGATGACAGCCTGTCGGCGCTGCGTCTCGGCCTGCAGCGCCGACAGGTGCAGCTCGACCAGCCGAAAGCCGTTCGAGTCTTCAGCGGCGCGACGCCCGCCGGCACAGAGCAGAGCTTTGCCGTACAGCGCGACGGCGCGATGCTGATCGCCGCGCCCGGCGGGCCGATGCTGGTCGACGGCCATGACACCGCGACACCGCTTACCATCATCGTGCGCCGCGCCACAGTCCGCCTCAAGGCGAAGTCGCGGCTTGCCGATCCGCTCGCCGATCCAGTGCTCGACCTCCGCGTGCATTCGGCCACCGCCGAATCCTATTTCGTCAAGGCCGGCGACTATCTGCAGATCATCGATGTCGACGGCCGCCAGTGCACCGACTTCCAGTGTTTTTCGGCGCGCAAGCTGGACAAGGGCCACGACCATCCGCTCGACGTGACGACGACCCGTACGCTGATGGGCGCGGCCTATCCGATGCCCGGCCTGCATTCGAAATATTACGACCAGGACATGGAGCCGCTGGTCGAGGTGGTGCAGGACACATGCGGACGCCACGACGCCTTCGCACTCGCCTGCGCCGCCAAATACTATGACGACATCGGTTATCCCGGTCACACCAACTGCTCGGAGAATTTCAACCGGGCGCTCTCGGACAAAGGCGTAAATCCCCGCGCGGGCTGGATGGCGATCAACTTCTTCTTCAACACGGCGATCGACGCGCATGGCGTGATGGTGTCGGACGAGCCTTGGTCGCGGCCGGGCGACTATGTACTCTTACGCGCGCTGACCGACATCGTCTGCGTGTCCTCGGCCTGCCCGGACGACACGACGCCCGCCAATGGCTGGAACCTGACCGACATCCATGTGCGCACCTATTCCGGCCAGCACAAATTCTCGCGAGCGATCGCCAGACGCATGACGCCCGATTCGGAACCCAAAATGACCCGCGAGACAGCCTTTCATTCGAGCTTTGCCAAGCACACGCGCGACTTCGTCGAGTACAGGGGCTACTGGCTCGCCAACTCCTTCGCCAAGGAAGGTCCCATTGCCGAATACTGGGCCTGCCGCCAGGCCGCCGTGATCATGGATCTCTCGCCGCTGCGCAAGTTCGAGGTCACCGGGCCGGATTCCGAAGCGCTGCTGCAGTACACGCTGACCCGCGACGTCAAGAAGATCGGCGTCGGCCAGGTTGTCTATACCGCGATGTGCTACGAGCATGGCGGCATGATCGACGACGGCACCCTGCTGAGGCTCGGCAAGGACAATTTCCGCTGGGTCGGCGGCGACGACCTGTCCGGCGAATGGCTGCGCGAGACGGCGAAGAAGCTCGGCCTCAACGTGCTGGTGCGCTCCTCCACCGACCAGATGCACAACATCGCCGTGCAGGGACCGAAGAGCCGCGATATCCTCAAGGAGGTCGTCTGGACCTCGCCGCTCCAGCCTTCGATCGGCGAGCTCGAATGGTTCCGCTTCGCGGTCGCCCGCATCGGCGGCAGCAACGGCGTTCCCGTCGTCGTTTCCCGCACCGGCTACACGGGCGAGCTCGGCTACGAGGTCTGGTGCCATCCGCGCGACGCCGAAAAAGTGTTCGACGCGATCTGGGAGGCCGGCCAGCCGCATGGGCTGAAGCCAATGGGCCTGCAGGGGCTCGACATGGTGCGCATCGAGGCCGGGCTGATCTTCGCCGGCTACGAGTTCTCCGACCAGACCGATCCGTTCGAGGCCGGCATCGGCTTCACCGTGCCGCTGAAGACCAAGACCGACGACTTCATCGGCCGCGACGCGCTGATCCGGCGCAAGGAAAATCCGCAGACGAAACTGGTCGGCCTCGACATCGACGCTAACATCCCTGTCGGTCATGGCGACTGCGTGCATGTCGGTCGCGCCCAGATCGGCGTCGTCACCTCCGGCATGCGCTCGCCGCTGCTCGGCAAGACCATCGCCTTGGCTCGGCTCGACGTCACCCATGCCGACATCGGCACGGAAGTCGAGATCGGCAAGCTCGATGGCCATGCCAAGCGGCTGCCGGCGCGAGTCGTGCCCTTCGCGCACTACGACCCGCAGAAGACGAAACCGCGCTCCTGATCACCGTCTCCAAGGCCTGATCCGGCCGTCTTGGTGCCCGTCGCAGTGGCATCCGTGCCATGTTTCGCAAGCGTGATGTGCACGGCGCCACAAAACGCTTGACGTGAAAGCGCGCCGGATCAATCTTCACTCTTAAGAAAAAAATACGACTGAGTGGAAACATTACGGTCGGGACGGTCATGTTGCCGGGGGGAAGCTTCGCGTAGCCGAGGCACGCCGGCGGGGAACAGCAAAAAAGGGGAATTCATACATATGAGCACGATAAGCACGGCCCTGGAGCAGCCTGCGGAAGGCAAGCTGCTCAGGCACATCGACTGGCGTGGCGCCTTCTGGGTGGCAAGCGGCGTTCCCGCCCTCGTCCTGTTCTCGATCGGCGGCATTGCCGGCACGACCGGAACGCTGGCCTTCGTGATCTGGACGGTGTCCATGATCATGGGCTTCCTGCAGTCCTTCACCTATGCAGAAATCGCCGGCCTGTTCCCGAACAAGTCCGGCGGCGCCTCGATCTACGGCGCCACCGCCTGGCTGCGTTACTCGAAATTCATCGCGCCGCTTTCGGTGTGGTGCAACTGGTTCGCCTGGTCGCCGGTGCTGTCGCTCGGCTGCTCGATCGCCGCCGCCTATATCCTCAACGCGCTGGCGCCAATCCCGCTCTTCAGCGAGACCTCGCCGGAAGTGGTCGCCTACATCGCCGCGCATGCCGGGACGGCGCCCGCCGACGCCATCACGGCGGTGGCGGCTGCCGCCACGCCGGCGATCCGCACCTGGTCGCTGTGGGGACACACGCTAGGCCCGGTGTCCTTCACCTTCAACGCGACCTTCTTCATCGGCGCGGTGCTGATGCTGATCATCTTCTCGATCCAGCATCGCGGCATCCTCGGCACGGCCAATGTGCAGAAATATATCGGCCTGCTGGTTATCGTCCCGATGCTGATCGTCGGTGTCGTGCCGATCGTCACCGGCCAGATCAACTGGGCGAACTTCTCGCCGCTGGTGCCGCTGGCGGCCGCATACGCGCCGGATCCCGGCGCCTGGAACATCGCCGGCTGGACGCTGGTGCTCGGCGGCATGTTCATCGCCGCCTGGTCGACTTACGGCTTCGAGACCGCCGTCTGCTATACGTCGGAGTTCAAGAACCCCGGCACCGACACTTTCAAGGCGATCTTCTATTCCGGCCTGCTCTGCATGCTGCTGTTCATCCTGGTGCCGTTCACCTTCCAGGGCGTGCTGGGCCTCAACGGCATGCTGGCGACGCCGATCGTCGACGGCTCGGGCGTGGCGGACGCGCTGGCCGGCATGGTCGGTGGCGGCAAGATCATCCACAGCCTGCTGGTCATGCTGATGATCCTGGCGCTGGTGCTCTGCATCATGACGGCGATGGCCGGCTCCTCGCGCACGCTCTACCAGGGCTCGGTCGACGGCTGGCTGCCGCGCTATCTCAGCCACGTCAACGAGCATGGCGCGCCGACGCGGGCGATGTGGACCGACCTCGTCTTCAACCTGATCGTGCTGGCCATTGCCTCGGCCGACGCGACGAGCTTCTTCTTCATTCTCGCCGTGTCGAACTGCGGCTACATCATCTTCAACTTCCTCAACCTCAATGCCGGCTGGATCCACCGCATCGACAACGGCCATATCGCGCGGCCGTGGCGGGCGCCGACCTGGCTGCTCGGCATCGGGGCGATCTTCGCCTATGTCAACGCCGTCTTCATGGGCGCCGGCGCCAAGGTGTGGAACCCGATGGCGCTGTGGGCGGGCCTGATTACCGCGGCTCTGATCATCCCGGTGTTCTGCTTCCGCCACTACATCCAGGACGGCGGCAAGTTCCCCGACCACATGCTGGCCGATCTCGGCATGGCGGGAGCCGACCTCTCGGTCAAGAAGGCGGGCATGCTGCCCTACCTGACGCTCGCCGCCGGCGTGGCGGTGATGCTGATCGCCAACTGGCTGTTCGTCATCTGACGTGGCGACTGAAATGTGCGGGCGCGCTTCGGCGCGCCCGAACTTTTTCGTCCAACGGCCTCCCGTCAGCCTGCTTTGCGGATCGTCGTCTCGTCGAAGAACCGGTTGGGCGGCCGCTTCAGGCCGAGATTCTCGCGCAGCGTCGATCCTTCATATTCGCGCCGGAAGATGCCGCGCCGCTGCAGCTCCGGCACCACCTTCCCGGCGAAATCGTCCAGTCCGGCGGGCAGATAGGGGAACATGACGTTGAACCCGTCGGAGCCGTCGGTGTGCAGCCACTCCTCCATCTCGTCGGCGATGGTTCTCGGCGTGCCGACAAAGGCGAGACCCGAATAGCCGCCAAGCCGCTGGGCAAGCTGGCGGACGGTCAGGTTCTCCTTGCGCGCCAGCTCGATGACGCGCTCGCGGCTGCTCTTCGAAGCATTGGTGTCCGGTATCTCCGGCAGGGCCGCGTCCGGATCGAAACCCGACGCATCATGTCCAAGAGCGATCGACAGCGAGGCAATGCCGCTCTCATAGTAGACGAGACTGTCGAGCTTCGCCCGCCTGGCCCGTGCCTCCTCGACGCTGTCGCCGACGATGACGAAGGCGCCGGGCAGGATCTTGATGTCGTCGCGCGAGCGGCCAAGCTTTTGCGCGCGCCCCTTGACGTCGGCAAAGAAGCGCTGGCCTGACGCGAGATCGGGCGGCGCCGCGAAGATCACCTCTGCCGTTTCGGCGGCCAGTTGCCGTCCCGCCTCGGACGCGCCGGCCTGGACGATGACCGGCCAGCCCTGAACGGGGCGCGCGATGTTGAGCGGACCGCGCACCGACAGGTGCTCGCCCTTATGGTCGAGCACATGCAGCCTGGACGGATCGAAGTAGAGACCGCTCTCGGCATCGCGGATGAAGGCATCGTCAGCAAAACTGTCCCACAGCCCCGTCACGACATCATAGAATTCCCGCGCCCGAAGATAGCGCTCGTCGTGCTCGACATGCTCGTCGAGGCCGAAGTTCAGCGCGGCGTCCGGATTGGATGTCGTGACGATGTTCCAGCCGGCGCGGCCGCCGCTGATATGGTCGAGCGAGGCGAAGCGGCGAGCGATATGGTAGGGCGCGTCGAAGGTCGTCGAGGCGGTGGCGACCAGGCCGATATGGTCGGTGACGGCGGCCAGCGCCGACAAGAGCGTGAACGGCTCGAAGGAGGTGACCGTGTGGCTGCGCCGCAGCGCCTCGATCGGCATGTTGAGCACGGCCAGATGGTCGGCCATGAAGAAGGCGTCGAACTTCGCCGCTTCGAGCGTCTGCGCGAAGCGCTTCAGATGCGCGAAATTGAAGTTGGCGTCGGGATAGGCGCCCGGATAGCGCCAGGCGCCGGTGTGGAGACTGACCGGCCGCATGAAGGCGCCGAGCCGCAATTGCCGTTTTTCTGCCATGGGACCCAATCCATCGATGACGAGCGTCGCCGCTCCCATATCGCCCGAGGATCGGCCTGCATCAGCCCGCTGGAAAGGAATTCTGTTTTGCGAAGCCGCCACTGGCGAGCATTTTTCGCTCCGCCGGGCTCAAGGGAATGCGGATCATCCGCCATCGTCGCCGATGGCGGATGATCCGGGTTGCCACCATCTATTCCGCGGCCAGCGCCAGTTGCGGCTCTTCGTTGTTCTGCACCAGTTCGGACTCGGGCCCCTTGCCCTCGACCCCGGCCTTCTTCGGCTCACGACCGAAGAACAGGGCATAGCCTGCCGGCAGCACCAGGATGGTGAGCACGGTGGCGACCAGGATGCCGCCCATCATGGCGTAGGCGAGCGGCCCCCAGAAGACGGCGCGCGAGATCGGGATCAGCGCCAGTACCGCCGTCATCGCGGTCAGCACGATCGGCCGGAAACGACGGACCGCCGATCCAATGATCGCCTCCGAGCGCTCCATGCCCTTGGCTATGTCCTGGTCGATCTGGTCGACCAGGATGATCGAGTTGCGCATGATGATGCCGAGCAGCGCGATGACGCCGAGGATGGCGACGAAACCGAACGGCGCGCCGCTGATCAGCAGCGCTGCAGCCGCCCCGATGATGCCGAGCGGACCGGTGGCCAGCACCAGCATCGCCTTGCCGAAATGCTGCAGCTGGATCATCAGCAGCACAACGATGATGGCCAGCATGATCGGCGCCTTGGCGGCGATCGAGGCCTGGCTTTCGGCGGAATCTTCCGCCCCGCCCTGGATCTCGATCTTGTAGCCGGGTGCAAGGCCCGCACGCAGGTCCTGCATGTCGTTGTACATCTTGGTGACGACATCGTTCGACTGCACGCCGTCCGGCAGCGTGGCGCGCACCGAGATGGTCGGCAGGCGGTCGCGCCGCCATTCGATGCCCTGCTCCAGCACCGGAACGACCTTGGCCACCTGCGACAGCGGCACCGAGCCGCCGAAGTCGGTCGGGATGTAGACGGAGTCGACCGAGGACAGCAGCTTGCGGGTCGCCTCCGGCTCACGCGCGACGATGGAGACCGTCTCCTCGCCGTCACGGAAGTCGTCGAGCGGCGCGCCGGACATGGTGGCCTGCAGCATCTGGCGGATGCGCTGCGAGGAGACGCCCAGCGCCCTGGCGCGGTCCTGGTCGATGACCAGCTTCATCGCCGGCACCGGCTCCAGCCAGTCGTCATGGACGGCGCCAAGCAGCGGATTGGCCTGGAACTTCGCCTTCACCTCGTCGGCGATGCGGCGCACTTCCTGGCGGTCCGGACCCATGACGCGCATCTGCACCGGCCAGCCAGTCGGCGGACCGAGGAACAGGCGATCGACCTTGGAACGGATCGAGGGGAAATCCTGCGCCAGGATGGAGCGCAGCTTGAGGATGAGCCGCTCGCGCGCCGGCTCGTCCTTGGCCATCACCAGGAGCTGGGCGAAGTTCGGGTTCCTGAGCTGCTGGTCGAGCGGCAGGAAGAAGCGCGGCGCGCCCTCGCCGATATAGGTGGCGATGAAGCGCTTGTCCTGGTCGTCCATCATCTTGGCTTCAAGCGACTTGGCCTGCGCCTCGACCTCCTTGATCGAAGTGCCTTCCGGCAGCCAGAGATCAACCAGGATTTCCGGCCGCGACGACTGCGGGAAGAAATTCTGCGGGATGAACTGGAACGCCCACAGGCTGGTGGCGAAGGTCACCAGCGTCATCACCAGCACGATGATGCGGTGGCGCACGGCCCAGCCCACCGTGCCGCGAAGGCGCCGGTAGAAGCCGGTGTCGAAGGCATCGTGATGATTGCCGGCATGCTTGCGCTGCTTGAGGATCATGTAGCCGAGCCACGGCGTGAAATAGACCGCGACGAACCACGACACGACCAGCGCGATGCCGACGACGTAGAACAGCGTGCGCACATATTCGCCGGCGGTGGAGGCGGCGAAGCCGACCGGGATGAAGCCGGCGGTGGTGATCAGCGTGCCGGTGAGCATCGGGAAGGCGGTCGAAGAGTAGGCGAAGCTCGCCGCCTCGATCTTGACCAGCCCCTCCTCCAGCTTTCGCTCCATCATCTCGACGACGATCATGGCGTCGTCGACGAGCAGGCCAAGCGCGATGATCAGCGCGCCCAGCGAAATGCGCTGCAGGTCGATGCCGAGCTCGTACATGATGGCGAAGGTGGCGGCGAGCACCAGCGGAATGGCGATGGCGATAACCAGACCCGAGCGCCAGCCGATCGACAGCAGCGAAACGGCAAGAACGATCAGCAACGCCTCGCCGAGCGCCTCCATGAACTCCTTCACGGCATCGCGCACAACCTCCGGCTGGTCGGAGATCTGGTCGACCGCGACACCATAGGGCAGGCCTTCCTCGAAGCGCTGATAGGTCGCCTCGACATCCTTGCCGACATCGGTGACGTTGAAGCCCTTGGCCATGACGACGCCGAGCTGGACGCTCTCATGGCCGTTGAAGCGATACTTGCGCTGGAACGGATCCTCCAGCCCGGAAGAGACGGTGGCGATGTCGCCGAGCCGTGTCACCTGGTTGCCGGCGCGCAGGCGCAGTTCCCTGATGTCGGCCGCCCTGGTGACGTCACCCTCGACCGAGATGCGCACGGAGCGCTGTCCGGTGTCGACCGAGCCCGCCGGATCGACATTGTTCTGGCCCTTGATCGCGTTCTGCAGGTCGGTCAGCGTCAGGCCGCGCTCGGCCAAGGCCTTGGACGAGACGTCGATATAGATCTTCTCCGGCTGGTCGCCGATGATGACGGCCTTCTCGACGCCCGGCGTCGTCAACAGCATGTCGCGCGCCTGGATGGCGAACTTCTTCAGCTCAGGATAGCTGTAGCCATCGCCGCTGATTGAATGCAGCGTGATGAAGGTGTCGCCGAACTCGTCGTTGAAATACGGGCCAAGCAGTCCCTGCGGCAGGTCACCGGCGATATCGCCGACCTTCTTGCGCACCTGGTAGAAGGCATCCTTCACCTGCTCGGCATTGGTGTCACCCTTCACCTGGAGGGTGATGATGGCGCTGCCGGCGCGGGTGTAGGAGCGGACGAAATCGAGATGCGGCGTTTCCTGCAGCTTGCGCTCGATCTTGTTGACGACCTGGTCCTCCATCTCCTGGATCGAGGCGCCCGGCCAGACGGCCTGGACGACCATGACGCGGAAGGTGAAGTCCGGGTCTTCCTTCTGGCCCATGCGCATCAGGCCGAGCGCGCCGGCAAGGATGATCAGGCCGAACAGGAAGCGCGCGATGCTCGGGTGGCCGATTGCCCAGCGCGAAAGATTGAAGGGGCGCTTCTCAGTGCTGTCGGTGGTCATCGGCGTCAGTCCATTCCGATTGATCGGCAAGGCACGCATTCGGCGTGCCGCGAGATTTCCGATGCTGGCTTCCGGGCGGCGAGGCTTTCCGAGGCGGAGAGACACTCGTCGCGGTGGGACGCGAGGATCGATGTGGGGGTTACATCAACCTGACGTCTCGACAGCCGGGCGCTCGCCGCCCGGAAACCATGGTCCGCTCGCGCCTAGGCGATGACGAGCGGGATTTTCATTCGCCTGGGCCTCAGCGCAGGCTGCTGGTGAGGTCGCCTTTGTCGTCGGCCGACGCGGACTGCTGCGCCGCGGCGCCGGAGAGCTTGACCTTGAGGTTCTCGGTCATGAACTGGGTGCCGGCGGCAACCACGACGTCGCCCTGCTTCAGCCCGTCGGCGACATTGACGCCGTCGGCGGTGAAATCGCCGACCTTGACCTGGCGCTGATGAACCGTGTCGCTGGTGCGGTCGACGGTCCAGACGATCTTCTGGCCGTCCTTCTCGGCCAGCGCGCTGAGCGGGATCGACACCATCTGCTGCCGGCTCGCCACCGAGGCTTCGATATTTGCGGTCATGCCGAGCAGCACGCGCGGATCGTTGGGCAGCGAAACGCGGACGGCGAAGGTGCGGGACTGCGGATCGGCGCTGCCGGCGACTTCGCGGACCTTGCCGGCAAGGGTGAGTGCATCGTCGGACCAGAAGCCCGCCTTGACGTCCTTGCCCGGCCGGAATTCGGCGATGTCCATCTCGGGAACCGCGATCAGCACTTCCTTCTCGCCATCGACGGCAACTGTCATCACCGGCGTGCCGGCGCCGACCACCTGGCCGATGTCGGCGCTGATGGCGGTGACGATACCGTCCTCGCCCGCCTTGAGATCAGTGTAGCCGACCTGGTTCTTCGCCTGTGCAAGCGTCGAGCGGGCGGCATCGCGGGTCGCCACGGCCTGATCATAGGTCAGCGTCGCCTGGTCGAGCTGCGACTTCGATGCAAAGTTCTTGGTGAAGAGCTGCTCGGTCCGCTTCTTGGCGAGATCGACCGTCTCGACCTGGCGATCGGCGGCCTCGAGGCTCGCCTCGGCGCTCTTGACCGAAAGATCATAGTCGGTGGGATCGATGCGGGCGAGCACGTCGCCCGAGTTCACATGCTGGCCGATATTGACGAGGCGCTCGGTGACCTTGCCTGCGACGCGGAAGCCAAGGTTCATCTCGGTACGGGCGCGCACCGAGCCGGAATAGTCGAGCTCGCGGGTGGTCTGGGCACCACCGATCTCGACAACCTTGACCGGCCGGATGATCTCCTTGATCTCGACCTTCTCTTGGCTGCATCCGGCAAGGCCGAGGGCGGCGACGATCAGGCCAGCGACTGGCAGCCTGCGGATGATGGAACTGGACAAAGACACTTTGGCACTCCTGACTGGAGATGATCTGTCGGCCGGCGCCCTGCGGGCGGCGGCTATTTCTTCAAGGCTTTGATGGCGTAGTCGATGAGGTCGTCGGGCATCGCCCGGTTGGTCTTGGCAAGGCACTGCGCCACCATCTGCGGGTGGCACAGGATGACGGTGGCGGCGCCGAAGCAGCGCGAGGCGATCACCGGGTCCTGCTCCCTGAACTCGCCGGCTTCGATGCCCTGGCGGATCACCTCGGCAAACAGATCGTGGATGCTGTCGACATGCTTGTCGATGACGCCCCAGTCGCGTTCGAGGGCGACGACGACCATCTCGTGGACCTTCTGGTCATCGAGCATGACTTCCATGGTCATCTGGTACTGCGCGTGCACGTAGCGGCGCAGCCGCTCCTCGGCGCTGATCGGCAGGCGCGAAATCTCGTAGGCCATCTTGTAGCTGGCGCCGAGCATACGGCCGCAGACGGCCTGGTGGATTTCGACCTTGGAGGCAAAGAAGCGATAGATGTTGGCCGGCGACATGCCGAGCTCGCGGGCGATGTCGGCGACGTTGGTCTTGCCGTAGCCGTAGTGCCGGAACAGGCGCTCGGCGCAATCGAGAATGCGCGTCACATTTTCCTGGCGGGCTGGGTCGACCACGATGTTGGCGGCTTCGGACATTAGCTCTCTGTCAAATAACGAGTGACGAATTTCAATTTTCATCACTCGTAAATCGAAAGAGGGGAGATGTCAACGCAGATTCGACGTACGCGTACAATTGGTGACAGATGGTGACAGTCGCTATGATGGCAATGACCGACATCAGCGATTAGCCAACGGCGCTGATCCGGTAGTCATCCTAGGGCGAAGCAAGGAGCGAAGCGACGCGGCGCAGACCCTGGGATCCATGCCGTGACGTCGGCCAAAGAATGCAGCGGATCAATAAGTTAGACTGCTCAACGATCGCGATCCGCGGCGCGCCATTCTCCACCGCCGGTGCACTGCCGCGAGGTCACGGCATGGATCCTTGGGTCTTCGCTCCGCTTCGCGTCGCTACGCCCAAGGATGACGACTTCGCGAGCGGATGAGGCTAACAATAGATGTCACGGCCACGGCGGAAGGAACGAACTACGTCCCCTTCGCCATCTCCCGCAGCCTGAATTTCTGGATCTTCCCCGTCGAGGTCTTCGGAATCTCGGCGAACACCACCGCTTTCGGCACCTTGAAGCGGGCGAGCAGCGCGCGGCAGTGCTCGATGATCTCGGCCTCGGTCGCGCTCTTGCCGGGTTTCAGCTCGACATAGGCGACCGGCACTTCGCCCCATTTGTCATCGGACTTCGCGACGACACCGCAGGAGGCGACGGCGGCATGCTTGTAGAGCGCATCCTCGACCTCGATGGAGGAGATGTTCTCGCCGCCGGAGATGATGATGTCCTTGGAGCGGTCCTTGAGCTGGATGTAGCCGTCGGGATGCATGACGCCGAGATCGCCGGAATGGAACCAGCCGCCGGCAAAGGCCTCGTCGGTAGCCTTCCTGTTCTTCAGATAGCCCTTCATGACGATGTTGCCGCGGAACATGACCTCGCCGATCGTCTCGCCGTCCGCCGGTGTCTCCGTCATCGTCTCCGCGTCCATCACCGTCAGGCCCTCGAGCGCCGCATAGCGCACGCCCTGGCGCGCCTTCTTCGCGGTTCGTGGTCCCTTCTCGAGCTCGTCCCACTCATTGTGCCATTCGTTGACAACCGCCGGACCGTAGGTCTCGGTGAGGCCGTAGAGATGGGTGACGGCAAAGCCGGCATCGGCCATGCCCGAGAGCACCGCTTCCGGCGGCGGGGCGGCCGCCGTGTTGAAGGTGACGGTCTGCGCGAACTCGCGCTTGTCCTCGTCCCGGGCGTTGATCAGCACCGACATCACGATCGGCGCGCCGCAGAGGTGGGTGACGCCGTGGTCGGCAATCGCGTCATAGATCGGCTTCGCCCGCACCCAGCGCAGGCAGACATGGGTGCCGGCCTGGACGGCCAGCGTCCAGGGGAAGCACCAGCCGTTGCAGTGGAACATCGGCAGCGTCCACAGATAGACCGCGTGCTTGGCCATGCCGGCATGGATGGTGTTGGTGTAGGCCATCAGGGCCGCGCCGCGATGATGGTAGACGACGCCCTTGGGATTTCCCGTCGTGCCGGACGTGTAGTTGAGCGAGATGGCGTCCCATTCGTCGTCGGGCATCGACCAGGCGAAATCCTCGCCGCCGCCGGAGACGAAAGCCTCGTAGTCGAGCGTGCCGATCCGCTCGCCCTTCGGATAGGGAGCGTCGGTGGCATAGTCGGGATCGTCATAGTCGATGACCAAAGGCTTGGCCTTCGCCAATGCCAGCGCCTGACTGACCACGCCGGAGAATTCACGGTCGACAATCAGCACCTTGGTGTCGGCGTGGTCGAGCTGGAAAGCAATGACCGCGGCATCGAGCCGTGTGTTGAGCGAATGCAGCACCGCCCTGGTCATCGGCACGCCGAAATGCGCTTCCAGCATCGGCGGCGTGTTCGACAGCATCACCGTCACCGTATCGCCCTTGCCGATGCCGCGCCTCGCCAGCGCCGAGGCGAGCTTCAGCGAGCGCCGCCAGAAGTCTCGATAGGTGATGCGCTGGCTGCCATGGATGATGGCGACTTGGTCGGGATAGGTCTTTGCCGCCCGCTCCAGATAGGTGAGCGGCGTCAGCGGCTGGTGGTTGGCGGCGTTCCTGTCGAGATCCTGTTCGTAGGGATTGCCCATCCCATCCTCCCCAATGTCTATAATCAACTTCTAATCACAGGCTCCACGCCTCGTCACCACCAACGATGCCACGACAGGGCGCTTTTGGCACAATGATGATCTAGATTTCGCAGGCGAAAGGGAAACGCATACCTCCGCCCGGTTTGACTTTTGTCGAGAGCCGTGAATAATGTCAGCCGAGGAGATGCCATGGCGATCCGACCGGCAGAACAGCTTATCCATAAGGCCGCCTGGCTTTACTACGCGCACGGCCTGCGCCAGGACGAGGTCGCGACCCAGCTCAAGATTTCACGCGCTTCGGTCGCCATGTATCTGCGCAAGGCGCGCGAGACTGGCATCGTCAACATCTCGACCTCGACGCAGTTGTTCACCGACGACGTCATGGCGCGCAAGTTGGAAGATGCGCTGGAGCTCGACGCCGTCTGGATCGCGCCGGAGAATGCCTATGTCGTCGACCCGTCGACCGACATCGCCGTGCTGGCGGCCGGCGTCTTTCTCGAGCTGGTGAACAAGGGCGATCGCATCGGCGTCGCCTGGGGCCGTACCGTCTACACCATCGCCGACATCATGTCGTTCGCCGACCTGCAGGATGTGACGGTGGTGCAGCTCTGCGGCAATCTCGGCGCCCCCTACTCCTACCGGCCCGACCAGTGCACGATGGAGATCGCCCGGCGCCTCAACGCCAAAGGGCTGAACTTCTACGCACCGCTGGTGCTGTCGACGGAAGAGCTGGCGCGCGCCCTGCGCGCCGAGCCGGTGATCCGCGAGCAATTGGCCGGCATCAGCGATTGCAACCTCGCGCTCTTTTCCGTCGGCACCGTCGACGCCGACAGCCATGTCGTCAAATGCGGCGCGCTGACGGTCAATGAAATGGCAGCGCTGCGCAAGGAGGGGGCGGCCGGCGTCATTGCCGGGCAGATCATCGACGCCGGCGGCAAGGCGCTCGACTGCAGCTACAACCGCAGGGTCATCTCCGCCGAGCTCGCCTCGCTCGGTGCCATCGAAAAACGTCTGATGGTCGTGCAGGAGGACAGCAAGTTCGAGCCGCTGCTCGCGGCACTCGCCGGAAGGCTTTGCACGCATCTGGTGGTCGGCGCGCGCATGGCGCAGCGGCTGCTGGAACATGCCGGAGCGGTGACCCAAAAAGCTTCCTAGACAAACACCCCTCGCCGCCGGCGCATTGTCATCAAAGCGTCGCGGCATTCCTGTTCACAGCAATCAAAGACAAACGAAGCGGACGAAGCGACTATGAAGAATTTGTGGAATGACGGCGACGCCGAAAAGATGGTTGCCGACTATGCGAAGAAGGGCGTCGCCCGCGACCTGGCGCTGCGCGTCTACACGACGCGCCTGCTTGGCGGCGAGCCGCGGCTGGTGCTGCATGGCGGCGGCAACACCTCGTGCAAGACCAAGGCCACCGATCTCGTCGGCGACGAATGGGATGTGCTCTGCGTCAAGGGCAGCGGCTGGGACATGGCCGTCATCGAGCCGCAAGGCCTGCCGGCGGTGAAGATGGGCGCGCTCCTCAAGGCGCGCGCGCTGGAGAGGCTCGCCGACGAGGACATGGTGGCGCTGCAGCGCGCCAACCTCATCGACCCCGCCTCCCCCAATCCGTCGGTCGAAACGTTGCTGCACGCCTTCCTGCCGCACAAATTCGTCGACCACACGCATTCGACCGCCATCCTCGCCATCGTCGACCAGGAGGACAGCGAGCCGCTGGTGAGAAAAGTATTCGGCGCGAAGATGGGCTACGTGCCCTACATCATGCCGGGCTTCGACCTGGCTAAGGCGGCGGGCGACGTCTTCGATGCCGACCCCAGCGTCGAGGGCCTGATCCTCGACAAGCACGGCATCTTCACCTTCGGCGACGATGCCAGGCAGGCCTACGACCGGATGATCCACTATGTGACCGTCGCCGAGGAGTATGTCGCGAAGAACGGCAAGCCAAAGACGGCCAAGGCGGCGCTACCGGCCAAGCTCGCCAAGCCTGGCGACATCGCACCGGCGCTGCGCGGCGCGGTGGCCGTGGCGCGCGGCGAAGGCCGCTTCGACCGCATGATCAGCGACTTCCGCACCTCCGACGCGATCGTCGATTTCATCAACTCGGCCGGGATCGCCGACTATGCCGGCCGCGGCGTCTCGACGCCGGATCTCTCGATCCGCATCAAGACCGGGCCGATGGCGGTGCCGGCACCGGACGCCGACAGGATCGGCGACTACAAGGCCGTCATCCGCAGCCATGTCGAGACCTTCGCCAAGGATTATCGCGCCTATTTCGAGACCAATGACGCGCTGGACGACGTCAAGCGCACCATGCTCGATCCGATGCCGCGCCTGACGCTGGTGCCTGGCCTCGGCATGTTCGGGCACGGCCGCACGCTGAAGGACGCCAAGATCGCCTCCGACGTCGGCGAGATGTGGATCGAGGCGGTGCGCGGCGCCGAGGCCATCGGCCATTTCCACCCGCTGTCCAAGGCCGACCTCTTCCCGCTCGAATACTGGTCGCTGGAACAGGCCAAGCTTGCCTCCAACAAGCCGAAGCCGCTGACCGGCCAGGTGGTGCTGGTGACCGGCGGCGCCGGCGCGATCGGCGCGGCGACGGCGAAACTGTTCGCTGACAATGGCGCGCATGCCGTCATCGTCGACCTCGATCCGGCCAAGGCAGCGGAAGCGGCCAAGAAGGCCGGCAACGGCTCGATCGGCGTCGGCGCCGACATCACCAATCCGGCCGAGTTGCGCGCCGCATTCGACAGAGCGGTCACCGTCTATGGCGGCCTCGACATCCTCGTCTCCAATGCCGGCGCGGCCTGGGAAGGCCGCATCGGCGAGCTCGACGACGCTACTTTGCGCAAGAGCTTCGAACTCAACTTCTTCGCCCACCAGTCGGCGGCGCAGAACGCGGTGCGCATCATGCTGGAACAAGGCACCGGCGGCGTGCTTTTGTTCAACACCTCCAAGCAGGCGATCAACCCAGGTCCGAAATTCGGCGCTTACGGCATCCCGAAGGCGGCGACGCTGTTCCTGTCCAGGCAGTATGCGCTGGACTACGGCGCGCACGGCATCCGCTCGAACGCGGTCAATGCCGACCGCATCCGCTCCGGGCTTCTGACCGACGCCATGATCGCCAGCCGCTCGGGCGCGCGCGGCGTGTCGGAGAAGGATTACATGTCCGGCAATCTGCTCGGCCAGGAGGTGACGGCCGAGGACGTGGCGCAGGCCTTCCTGCACCAGGCGCTGGCCGACCGCACCACCGCCGACGTGACGACCGTCGACGGCGGCAACATCGCCGCGGCGCTGCGCTAGCGGCAAGAGCATCGCGAACGACAAGGAGCGGCCCGCGTGCCGCTCTTTCTTTTTGCGCGCGGACCAAATTCGCGACCGTCTTGCAATCGCCCTCGCCAAACCATCAAAAATCCCGCTTCGGATCGTTGCTGGCGGGTTGAACCTCACCGTCGAATTTTAGGCCTTTCAACACCGGATATTTGGAGACAGTCGTGGCCGCGAAAAAATTGCGTATTGCCGTGCTCTATGGCGGTCGTTCCGCCGAGCATGAGGTGTCGGTGCTTTCGGCGACCAATGTCATGCGTGCATTGGAGCCGGCGAAATACGACGCCCTCCCTGTCTTCGTCACCCGCGACGGACGATGGCTGCTCAGCCGCTTCGAGGACGGCACGCTGGCGGCGCCTTCCGGCGGCACGGAGATCTCCCTGGTGCCGGGCGGACATGGACGGATGCTGGCGATCCCGGCCGAGGGCACCCCCTACGCGTTGCCCAGTATCGATATTCTGTTTCCCGTCCTGCACGGCCTGCATGGCGAGGACGGCGCGGTGCAGGGGCTGGCGGAAGTGGCGCAGGTGCCGCTCGCCGGCTGCGGCATCCTCGGGTCGGCGACAGCGCTCGACAAGGACATCGCCAAGCGGCTTCTGAAGGCGGCGGGACTGCCCGTCGCCCGCTCGGTGACGATCCATGAGGGTGTGGCGCCTTCCCTCGCCGCGCTGCAAGATCAGCTTGGCCTGCCGCTCTTCATCAAGCCGGCGCGGCAAGGCTCGTCAGTCGGAGTCGCAAAGGTCAATGCCAGCCAGGAATTCGATCGAGCGCTTGCGGAAGCCTTCCTGCACGATCGCAAGCTGTTGGCGGAGGAATTCGTCCGTGGCCGCGAGATTGAGTTTAGCGTGCTGGAGGATCCCGCGGGCGGACTCTTCGTCTCGCGGCCGGGCGAGATCGTGCCGGCGGAAAGCCACGGCTTCTACAACTACAATGCCAAATATATCGACGAGAATGGCGCGGCATTGATCGTGCCGGCCGAACTGCCGCCTCAGATCGAGGAAGCCATGCGTGACATGGCCGCAAAGGCCTTCAGGGCCGTCGGTTGTGACGGCATGGCGCGTGTCGACTTTTTCCTGTTGCCGGACATGACGTTCCTCATCAACGAGCTCAACACCATTCCCGGCTTCACCGACATCAGCATGTATGCCAAGGCGATGGCGGCAAGCGGCGTCAGCTACCCGGAAGTCATCGACAGGCTGGTGGCGCATGGGCTGGCGCGCGCCGGCCGCTCGGTCTGAAGACAACGCCCGTCGGATGGACGAACAAAAAGAGCGGCCCGCGGGCCGCTCCTTTCTCTTTGCCGATAGGCCGAGGTCACTTGGCGTTCGGGTTCGGCATCCAGGCGGGCATCGCGACATCGGCATGGGCGAACTGCGGCAGCTTGGCCGACAGGTCCTCCATGTTCTTGATATCCTTGTCGACAAGCTCCTTCTGGGTGATCAGCGTCGGCGGCACGATGACGTTGTGGCCGGGATCCTCGCCGGCCAATAGCTGCGCCAGCGCGCGCACCGAGACCTGGCCGACGACGGCCGGGTTGGTGGCGGCGGTGGCGGCCCAGGCGCTGTCCGGCTCGCGCATCGCGGAGATGTCCGAGGTCGAGATGTCGGCCGAATAGATCTTGATGTCCTTGTTCAGCCCCGCCTCGTCGACCGCGATCTTCACGCCCTTGGCGAACTCGTCATAGGGCGCGAACATCACCTTGATATCGGGATGGGCCGACAGCACCGAACGCGCCTGGTTGGCGACGGAGTTGGCGATCGGGTTGTCGAGCGTGCCGAACATGGCGACCTCGCTGATGCCCGAATGCTTCTTCTTGACGTCGACCCAGGTCTCGTTGCGGCGGTCGAGCGGCGCGATGCCGGCGACATAGACATAGCCGGCCTTCCAGCTGTCGCCATTATCCGTGACCGCCTGCTCCAGCGCCAGCCGCGCAAGGTCGCGGTCGGACTGCTCGATCTGCGGGATCTTCGGGTTCTCGACATTGACGTCGAAGGCGACGACCTTGATGCCGGCGTCGACCGCGCGCTGGGCTGCGTCCTTCATCGATTCCGTCAGGCCGTGCTGGATGATGATGCCCTGAACGCCGAGCGCGATGGCCTGGTCGACCATGTCGGCCTGAAGGGCCGCGTCCTGGCGGCTGTCGAGCACGCGCAGGTCGACGCCGAGCGCCTTGGCCTGCGCTTCGACGCCGGAGAGATAGGCCTGGAAGAAGTCGCCGGTCGACAGATAGCGCACCAGCGCGATCTTGACGCCAGGCTTGTCCAAGGGCGCCGGCTTGTCGGCGGCAAGCGCCGGGGCCTGCATCAGCATCGTGGCGCCGGCAAGCCCTAGCGCCATTTTTCCTAGAAGTCTTCTTGTGATGTTCATGTCGTTTTCCTCCACTGTTTTGACCGGTCGAAATCCTATTTCCTGCCCCTGCCGGAAAGGGCGAAGGTGAAGACAAGGGCGACGACGAGAACCCCGCCCTTGACGAAATCCTGCGTGTAGTAGGGCGCGTTCATCATCGTCAGGCCCTGCAGCAGCACGCCGACGAACACGGCGCCGACGGCCGTGCCGAAGGCGTTGGGCTTGGCCGCGCCAAGCACCGCGTAGCCGATGAGGGCTGCCGCCACCGCGTCGAGCAGCAGATTGTTGCCGGAGGCGATGTCGCCGCGGCCGAGCCGGGCGGCGAGCAGGATGCCGCCGATCGAGGCAAAGACGCCCGAAATGACATAGGCCCAGATCTTGTAGGCCTTGACCGGCGCGCCGGCGAGCTCGGCGGCGCGCTCGTTGCTGCCGACCGCATACATCATGCGGCCAAAGCGCGTGTATTCGAGGAAGAACCAGATCAGCAGCGCCAGCACGATCAGCACCACGACCGACACCGGAACGAGGTTGGGCACGAAGAAATCGAAGCGATGGCGGCCGAGCGCCAGGAAGGCCTCGCCGAACTTGCCGTTGGCGACCGAGCCGTCGGGCATGGTCATGCCGGTGGCGATCGAGCGGCCTTCGGTCGGGATGCGCTGCAGGCCGACGAGCAGGAACATCATGCCGAGCGTGGCGAGCAGGTCCGGCACCCGCATGTAGACGATCAGCCAGCCATTGATCAGCCCGACGACGGCGCCGATGAGCAGGCAGACGACGACCGCGACGACAGCGTTCTGCTCCAGCACCACCATGACATAGGCGGCCGCCATCATGGCGCTGGTGGCGACCGAGCCGATCGACAGGTCGAAGCCGCCGACGACCAAAGTGGCGGTGACGCCAAGCGCCAGCACGCCGGTGATGGCGACCGACTGGAAGATGAAGACCGCGCTCTGCGGAGAGACGAAGCCGTCGGCGGCGACCGCGAAATAGGCGATCAGGCCGAACAGAAGGACGATGAAGCCGTAGCGGATGGCATGGTCACGCACCATCATGCAGCGCACTCCGGCGCTGTCGCCGTGTCAGTCCAACTCATGCCCGCTCCATTCCTGTCCATGCTCTCACGCCGCGCTGTGCAGCGGGCCGCCGGCCACTTCGGCAAGCAGCCGCTCGAGATCGATGTCTTCGTTCCTATGCTCGCCGACGATCGTCTGTTCCGACATCACCAGGATGCGGTCGGCCGTCTCGAGCGCCTCGTCGAGCTCGGTGACGAAGAGCAGCGTGGCGCGGCCGTCGGCGCTGGCCCGAAGCTTGGCGGCGATGTCGCGGCGAGCCGAGATGTCGACGCCCTGGAAGGGTTCGTCGAGGATGAAGAGCCTGGCCGGCTGCGACATCCAGCGGCCGACCATCACCTTCTGCTGGTTGCCGCCGGAGAGTGCGCCCATCTCGTCCTTCTCGGAGCGGCAGACGATGGCGAGTTCCTCGATCTGGCGACGGGCGGCGGCGCGTTCGATGCGGCGCTTGAGAACACCAAGGCCGGACATGCGCTTGAGGAACGGCAGGCTGACGTTGCGCTCGATGTTGAAGTCGCCGACGATGCCGCTGGTGGCGCGGTCCTTGGCGACAAGGAATACGCCGGCGGCAATCGCCTCGCCGGCCGACGACGGGGCGTATGGCCTGCCGTCCATGGTCATGGCGCCGGACAGTGGCCGGCGCACGCCGAACAAGGTCTCAGCCAACGCCGTCTTGCCGACGCCGACGAGCCCGGTGACGGCGACGACCTCGCCGGCGCCAAGCGTCAGCGAGAACGGCCGCGCGCCAGGCGCCAGCCGCAGCCCGTCGACGGTCAGAACCGGGTGCGCCGAATTCCTGGCGACGACACGGTCGAGATGGATCTTGCGGCCGAGCATGGCGTTGACCGCGCCCTCGTAGTCGAGCGGCTTGTTGTCGAACACGCCACTCACCACGCCGTCGCGCATCGAGACGATGCGGTCGGCGAGGCGGCGGATGTCGGACATGCGGTGCGAGATGTAGAGGATCGCCACGCCTTGTTCGCGCAGCCTGTCGATCAGCTGGAACAGCCGGTCGGCCTCGGCACTGGACAGCGACGAGGTCGGCTCGTCGAGGATCAGCACTTTCGGCCGGTGCGCCATGGCCCGAGCTATCGCCACCATCTGGCGGTCGGCCAGCGACAGGTCGCTGACGCGGGCCTTGAGGTCGATGGCGAGCCCCATGCGATCGGCGACCACCTTGGCCTCGCGGCGCACCCGGCCCGGATTGAAGAACGTCGGCACGCCGCTGCCGCTCAAGCGGTCCAGCGTCAGGTTGGTGGCGACGTCGAGGTCGGCGACGACGCCGTCATTGATATTCTGATGCACGGTGACGACACCGGCGCGGATCGCCTCGGCCGGCGTGTTCGGCGCGAAGTCCTGGCCGGCGAGCTGCATCGTGCCGCCACCGCGCTCGTAGACGCCGCTGATGATCTTGACCAGGGTGGATTTGCCGGCGCCGTTGGCGCCCATCAGCACGGTGACTTCGCCCGCATGCAGTTCGAGCGAGATGCCGCCAAGCACCTCGATATGGCCAAAGGATTTCCTTAAGCCGTCCACGCGGAACACGGCATCAGTGCCCATTCATTCCTCCCTGACCCTGACGCTATGGGCTAGATCGGCAATTGTCAACACGATTGACAATTGCCAGCATGCTTCCTAGCTTGGCCCCGCCGCCATGGCTCCTCTATGATTTGAGCATCTGAGCGGGAGAGGTGAGGATGACTGGGAAATTGCCCTTCGAAGCACTATCGGTCGAAACGCTGCCGGCGCGCCTCGGCGCCAACGAGGCCGTCACCGCGCAGATCGGCAAGGACACCCGAAGCTGGAGGGTGCGCGAGGTCGGCGACGGCAATCTGAACCTGGTGTTCATCGTCGAGGGCGACAAAGGCGCGGTCGTCGTCAAGCAGGCCCTGCCCTATGTGCGGCTGGTCGGCGACAGCTGGCCGCTGCCGTTGAAGCGCTCCTTCTTCGAGTATCACGCGCTGACGAGGCAGCAGGCGCGGGCGCCGGGTTCGGTGCCGGCGATCCACCATTTCGACGAAAGCCAGGCGCTGATCGTCATGGAGTACCTGTCGCCGCACATCATCCTCAGGCGCGCGCTGATCGAGGGCCGGCAGCTGCCGAACATTGCGCGCGACATCGGCCTGTTCATGGCCCGCACCCTGTTCCGCGGCTCCGACCTGTCGATGGTGACGCGGGAGCGCAAGGCGGACCTGGCGCTGTTTGCCGACAATGTCGAGCTTTGCGACATCACCGAGAACCTGGTGTTCACCGACCCCTATTTCGACGCCAAGATGAACCGTCACACCAGCCCGCAGCTCGATGGGCTGGTCGCCGAATTGCGCGCCGACCGCGACCTCAAGGTCGAGGCGCAGCGGCTGAAGCATCTGTTCGCCGCCAACGCCGAAACGCTGTTGCATGGCGACCTGCATTCGGGCTCGATCATGGTCACCGACAAAGAAACCCGGATGATCGATCCCGAGTTCGCCTTCTACGGCCCGGTCGCCTTCGACGTCGGCATGCTGCTCGCCAATTTCTGGATGGCCTTCTTCTCGCAGCGCGGCCATGAGGAGAAGGGCAAGCGCGACGCCATGCGCACCTATCTGCTCGAGGTCACCACCGAGACCTGGGCGGTGTTCCGCGCCGAGTTCTCGCAGCTGTGGCGCACCGAGCGCACCGGTATGCTCTATCACAAAAGCCTGTTCGAGGATCAGGGCGACAGGCTGGGCGCCGAGCAGGCGCTCGACCACATGCTGCATGAAATCTGGACCGACCTGCTCGGCTTTGCCGGCATCGAGGTGCACCGTCGCATCCTCGGCCTCGCCCACAATGCCGACTTCGAGACCATTGCCGATCAGGACCTGCGCGCCACATGCGAGGCGAAGGCGCTGAAGTTCGGCCGTCACATCGCCGTCAACCGGCGCCAGATCCACAGCATCGACGAGGTCAACGCTCTGGCCGCGCTGATCGAACAGGAGAACGGGATTTGAACGTCGGCGACCGCCATTACCGGACCATCTGGCTGAGCGATGACGGCCGCTCCGTCGAGATCATCGACCAGCGTTGGCTGCCGCATGAGTTCCGCGTCGAGAGGATCGGCACGGTTGCCGGCGTCGCCACCGCGATCCGCGACATGTGGGTGCGCGGCGCGCCGCTGATCGGCGTCACCGCCGCCTATGGCGCCGCCATCCAGATGGCGGACGATCCGTCGGACGCGGCGCTCGACGCGGTCTGGGAAACATTGCACAAGACGCGGCCGACGGCGATCAACCTGCGTTGGGCGCTCGACGAGATGCGGCGCTTCCTTCGGCCGCTGCCGCCCGAACAGCGCGCCAAGGCCGCCTACCGGCGCGCCGCCGAGATCGCCGATGAGGATGTCGGGCTGAACCGCGCCATCGGCGAGAACGGGCTTGCCATCATCAAGCAAATCGCGGCGCGCAAGCAGCCGGGCGAGACGGTCAACATCCTGACCCACTGCAATGCCGGCTGGCTGGCCACCGTCGACTACGGCACCGCCACCGCGCCGATCTATCTCGCCACCGAGGCCGGCATTCCCGTCCATATCTATGTCGACGAGACGCGGCCGCGCAACCAGGGCGCCCAGCTGACCGCCTGGGAGATGGCCGGCCACGGCGTGCCGCACACGCTGATCGTCGACAATGCCGGCGGACACCTGATGCAGCGCGGCCAGGTCGACATGGTGATCGTCGGCACCGACCGCACCACCGCCGACGGCGACGTCTGCAACAAGATCGGCACCTATCTCAAGGCGCTCGCCGCGGCCGACAACGACGTGCCGTTCTACGTCGCGCTGCCCTCGCCGACCATCGACTGGACAGTGGGCGACGGGCTTGCCGAGATCCCGATCGAGGAGCGCTCCGGCGACGAGGTGTCGCTGGTCTGGGGCAAGAACGCCAAGGGCGAGATCACCCAGGTGCGGGTCTCGCCGGAAGCAACGCCGGCGGCAAACCCCGCCTTCGACGTGACGCCGGCGCGGCTGGTCACCGGCCTGATCACCGAACGCGGCGTCGCCAAGGCCTCGCGCGAGGGCCTGAAGGCGATGTTCCCCGAACGCGGGTGAAGGCTGATCTCCCCCTGCGCTTCGTCATCCTCGGGCTTGACCCGAGGATCCATGCCGCGACGGTCGCCGAAGGGTGCAACGGAGCAGAATTCTTAACCGTTACAATGCCTTAGCGTCACGGCATGGATCCTAGGGTCTGCGCGCGTCGCTTCGCTCCTTGCTTCGCCCTAGGATGACGACCGAGATGTGATCGCCAATTGACAGAGCCGCAGCGTCCTTCCATAAGAACCGCCGTCAATGTTCTCAGGGCGGGGTGAAAGTCCCCACCGGCGGTAAGGGTCTCGACCCAAGCCCGCGAGCGCCTTCCGGTGACAGAAGGGTCAGCAGATCCGGTGCGATTCCGGAGCCGACGGTCACAGTCCGGATGGAAGAGAACGAACGGAAGGACGGGCCGCTCGCGCGGGCCGGGTTTTCGTATCGTGCGTCCTGATTCTGGTTCGAAACGGAAGGATGGACCCATGAATCAGCATTCCCCAAAAGACTATGAAATCGTTCGCGTCGCCGTCATTCGGGCGCGCTGGCATGCCGACATCGTCGACCAGTGCGTGACGGCGTTCGAGGCGGAGCTTGCCGTTCTCGGCGGCGGCCGCTTCGCGGTCGACGTCTTCGACGTGCCCGGTGCCTACGAGATCCCGCTGCATGCCAAGACCTTGGTCGAGACCGGCCGTTACGCCGCGATCCTCGGCGCCGCCTTCGTCGTGAATGGCGGCATCTACCGGCACGATTTTGTCGCCGGCGCCGTCCTCGAGGGCATGATGACCGTGCAGTTGGCGACCGGCGTGCCGGTGCTGTCGGCGGTGCTCACGCCGCATAATTTTCACGACAGCGCCGAGCATCACCGCTTCTTCTTCGAGCACTTCCAGGTCAAGGGCAAGGAAGCGGCCAATGCCTGCGTGCATATCCTTGCAGCGCGTGAAAAGATCGCGGCGTGAAGCGCCGTTGCTGGGTGGAAATCCCGGTAACAGCCTGTAATATCCCGGAAAAACCGAAGTCGGGAGGATGCCGGTGCAGACCAAGAAGATCATCAACGACGGCAACCGTTCCGTCGACGAGATGCTGGAAGGGATACTCGCCGCGCATCCTCGCCACCTCAGAAGCGTGGACGGCAGCCCACGCTCGATCATCGCCCGTGACGGGCCGCGGCCAGGCAAGGTTGGGCTCGTCATCGGCGGCGGCTCGGGCCACGAGCCGACCTTTCTAGGCTTCGTCGGTAAGGGGCTGGCGGACGCCGCGGCCATCGGCAACGTCTTTGCCTCGCCGCCGCCGGACCCGATCCTCGAATGCGCCAAGGCAGTGAGTGGCGGCGCCGGCGTGTTGTTCATGTACGGCAACTATGCCGGCGACGTGATGAATTTCGACATGGCGGCCGAGATGGCGGCGATGGACGACATCGAGGTGCGCACGGTGCTGACCACCGACGACGTGGCCTCGGCGCCGCGCGACCAGCGGCAGAAGCGGCGCGGCGTCGCCGGCAACTTCTTCATCTTCAAGGCGGCGGGCGCGGCCTGCGACCGCATGCTCTCCTTCGACGAGGTCGAGCGGGTCGCCCGCAAGGCCAACGACCACACCTTCACCATGGGCGTGGCGCTGTCGCCCTGCTCGCTGCCGCAGACACGGCGGCCGAATTTCGAGATCGGCGCGGACGAGATGGAGATCGGCATGGGCATCCATGGCGAGCCGGGCATCGCGCGCGGCAAGCTCAAGACCGCCGACGAGATCACCGACGAGATGCTGGACAAGATCCTCGCCGAGATGGCGCCGTCGCGCGGCGACAAGGTCGCCGTGCTGGTCAACTCGCTCGGCTCGACGCCGTTGATGGAGCTCTACATCATGAACCGGCGAGTCAAGCAGCGGCTCGACGACATCGGCGTTTCGGTGCATGCGACCTGGGTCGGCAATTACTGCACCTCGCTCGAAATGGCCGGCGCCTCGGTGACGCTGGAGCATCTCGACGGCGAGTTGCAGACCTTGCTCGACCACCCTTGCGACTGCGCCATGTTCCGCGCCGGCTGAGGAACTCTCCATGACCGCCATCGGAACGGCAGAGCTGAAAAAAATGTTCGACGCCATCGCCGCGGCGATCGAGGCCGACAAGGACCGGCTCTGCCGGCTCGATGGCGTCATCGGCGACGCCGATCACGGCATTGCCATGGCACTCGGCTTCGGGGCGGTGCGCGATGCGCTGGCGGCGCTCGACCTTTCTGCGATCGAGCCGACGGCGCTGCTCAACACCGCGGCGAAATCCTTCCTCAATGCCGTCGGCGCCTCGTCGGGCCCGCTCTACGCGACCGCCTTCATGCGCGCCGCCGCCGCTGTCAAAGGCAAGGCGACGCTGGCGGCCGACGATGTGGTCGCCATGGTCCAGGCGATGGCGCAAGGCATCAAGGATCGCGGCAAGGCCGAGATCGGCGAAAAGACGATGATCGATGCCTGGCAACCGGCGGCCGAGGCGGCGGCCGCCGCGCATGCCGCCGGCCAAAGCCTGGCTGAGAGCCTGCAGGCCGCGCTGACCGCCGCCGAGCGCGGTGCGGAAGCGACCAAGGACATGATCGCGGCCAAGGGCCGCTCCTCGCGGCTCGGCGAGCGCTCGCTCGGCCATATCGATCCGGGTGCTGCCTCGGCCGTCACCGTCATCGCAGCTATCCGGAAAAGCCTGGGTTAGCCCTTCGCCGCGTCGAGCCTGTTGATCGCCTGGACGTTGCCGGCCGACGGACCCTTGTCGTCGAACTCCGAGGCGAGCCAGGTATCGACGATCGCCTTGGCCAGTTCCGGACCGATCACGCGGGCGCCCATGGTGATGATCTGGGCGTTGTTGGATTTCGCCGCGCGCTCGGCCGAATAGGTGTCGTGGGTGAGCGCGGCGCGGATGCCCGGCACCTTGTTGGCCGAGATCGAAACGCCGATGCCTGTGCCGCAGAACAGGATGCCGCGATCGTTTTCGCCGTCGACGATCGTCTGCGCAAGTTTCTGCGACAGGTCGGCATAGTAGCCGGCCTGGCTGAGGTCGCTGACGGTAAGGCCGGATTTGGTGGCGAGGTGGGCGGCGATAACGTCGAGCAGCGGCTTGCCGGCGCTGTCGGCTCCAATGGCTATTCTCATGGTCGTGTCCTTTCCTGGTCGAATGGTTTCAGATCGCCGCCGAGGCGCGCTGGAGGATGTCGATGTAGCCTTCCGCCTGCCAGGCGGAGCGGCCGATGAAGAGACCGTCGATGTTTGGCTGGCCGACCAGCTCGGCGGCATTGCCGGGGTTGACGCTGCCGCCATAGAGCACCGGCGGCACCGAAGGCAGCAGGCCGCCGGCGACCTTTTTGATCAGCGCCTGCTGTCTGTCGGCATAGTCGGAGCTGGCCGGAATGCCCTTGTCGCCGATCGCCCAGACCGGCTCATAGGCGAACAGGACTTTTGCTCCCCTCGCCTCGCCTTCGAGGAATTGCAGCGCGCCTTCGACCTGCGCGGTCAAAACGGCATCGGCCTTGCCGCTCTCGCGCTCGGCCAGTGTCTCGCCGACGCAGATCAGCGGGATTAGGCCGTGCTTCACCGCCGCCGCAGTCTTCAGACCTACAGTGTGGTCGGTCTCGCCGAAATGCTCGCGCCGCTCGCTGTGGCCGAGCTCGACCAGATCGAGGCCGCAATCGCCGAGCATCAGCGGCGAGATCTCGCCGGTCCAGGCGCCGGCATCGGCCCAATGCATGTTCTGGGCGCCGACCTTGATGCGCGTCGACGCCAACACCTGCTTGACCTCGCGCACCGCCGTGAAAGGCGGGATGACGAAGGGCTGGATGCGCCCGTCGAACCCCGGCACGAAGCCGGCAAGCACCTGGGCGAAGTCGAGCGCCTCGCCAAGCGTCTTGTTCATCTTCCAGCTTGTACCGACCCAGTAGACCACGCGTAGCGCTCCCTTATTCCTTGCCGTCGACAACCGTCAGTGAGACTCCGGCGACCTCCAGCGCATCACGCACGGGCTGGCTGAGCTCGCTGCCGGTGAAGACCGTGTCGAACGCCCTGAGGTCGGTGAGGAAATGCAGCGCCGTGCGGCCGAACTTGCCGTGATCGACCAGCAGGTATTTGCGCCCGGCCGCCGCCATCATCAGGCGCTTGGTCTGCACCACCTCCTCGTCCTGGTGGAAGGCCGAGGCGCCGTGAATGGCTGAAGACGACAGGAAGGCGACGTCGGCGCGCAGCGATTTCAGCGTCTCCTCGGCAAGCAGGCCGAAGAAGCCGTGGAACTTCTTGCTGTACTGGCCGCCAAGCGCGATCAGCGTGATGCCGGCGACACCGGCAAGGTCCTGGATGACGGCAAGATTGTTGGAGATGACCGTCAGAGGGCGAAGGTCGGCGAGGTGCCCGGCGATGCCGCCAGCCGTCGAGCCGTCGTCGATGATCACCGTCTGGCCGGGCTCGATCATAGCGACGGCGGCGGCGGCAAGACGTCGCTTTTCGTCGATCGCCTGTTTCTGCCGATAGCGGAAATCGCTCTCGAACAGGCCGCTCGGCTGGATCGAGGCGCCGCCGCGCACCTTCCGCAGGAAGCCGCTCTCCTCCAGTTCGTCGAGGTCGCGATGCACGGTCATCTTGGAAACGCCGAAGCGCGCGGCGAGATCCTCGACGGAGGCCGTGCCGGCCTCCATCAGGAAATCCATGACGCCTTGCCGGCGGCTGTCGCTCTTCATAGCGCAATCTCTCCGCGATCCTGGCGTGCTTTGATCCCCTGTCGATATATAGCAACCGATGTCGCATTCATACCAAAATATCTGTGATAATGTGACAATCTCGTGGGATTTTCTTTCGCTGGAGATTGCCGCCCTGTAACAAGAATTGCTCCCTGCGACGCGCCGGACTGTTGCGGTCCGGCGGGATTCCGGCCAGAAGCATCGACGGGCTGGACGACGGTCGAACAGCCAGCAACCGAATTCGAAACCAGTTACGGGAGACTATTGGGTGGCTCGCATCACACTGAGACAATTGCTCGACCATGCCGCCGAACACGGCTATGGCGTGCCGGCCTTCAACATGAACAACATGGAGCAGGGCCTCGCCATCATGGAGGCGGCCGAGGAGACCAAGTCGCCAGTCATCCTGCAGGCCAGCCGCGGCGCACGCGCCTACGCCAATGACGTGGTGCTGGCCAAGCTGATCGACGCGCTGGTCGAAATCCACCCCGACATCCCGGTCTGCATGCATCTCGACCACGGCAACAATGAAGCGACCTGCGTCACCGCGATCCAGTACGGCTTCACCTCGGTGATGATGGACGGCTCGCTGAAGGAGGACGGCAAATCGCCGGCCGACTACGCCTACAATTCCGGCATCACGCGGCGCGTCGTCGACATGGCGCATTGGGGCGGCGTCTCGGTCGAAGGCGAGATCGGCGTGCTCGGCTCGCTTGAGAGCGGCGGCGGCGAGCAGGAAGACGGCCACGGCGTCGAAGGCGCGCTCAGCCACGACCAGCTTTTGACCGACCCGGAACAGGCTGTGCAGTTCGTCAAGGACACGCATGTCGACGCGCTGGCGGTGGCGATGGGCACCAGCCACGGCGCCTACAAATTCTCGCGCAAGCCGGACGGCGCGGTGCTGGCCATGAACGTGATCGAGGAGATACACCGCCGCCTGCCGAACATGCATCTGGTCATGCACGGCTCGTCGTCGGTGCCTGAGGATCTGCAGGAGATCATCAACAAGTATGGCGGCCAGATGAAGCCGACCTGGGGCGTTCCCGTCGAGGAGATTCAGCGCGGCATCAAGCACGGCGTGCGCAAGATCAACATCGACACCGACAACCGCATGGCGCTGACCGGCGCGATCCGCAAGGTGCTGACCGAGAACCCGTCGGAGTTTGATCCGCGCAAATATCTGACGCCGGCGATGGCGGCGATGAGGAAGCTCTGCAAGCAGCGCTTCGAGGAGTTCGGCACCGCCGGCAATGCGCAGAAGATCAAGCCACTGCCGGTCTCGGAAATGGCCAAGCGCTACAAGTCTGGCAGCCTCGACCCGAAGTTCGGCTGAGTTCTGTCCTGACCGATTCAAAAGGGGGCGTGAGCCGCAGCGGCTCGCGCCCTTTTACTTTGCCCTCAGATCCGCCCTGCCTGCATCGATGAACGGCGCCCAGTAGTCGACCGATTCACGGATCATGGCGACGACCTGGTGATCGACCGGCTCGCGCTCGCGGAACGACAGTTCCAGGCAGATCTCGTTGTCGGTGCCGCCGCCACGCCGCACCGTCTCCAGGAATTTCTCCGGCGTGATGCGGCCATCCTTGTTGTAGGCGGCGGTAAAAGGCCAGTGGCCGCCCTTGTTCATCGACGACTGCTTGATGTGGATGATCGGCGATTGCCTCGGGAAGGCCTCGGCCCAGGCATAGGGATCGATGTCGGCCGGGTTGCTCGACGTGACGTCGCCATGGTCGATGTCGACCATCATCTTCAGCGGGATGGCGAGGCCAGCGGCTTCGATCTCCTCATGCAGCGCCCGGCAGCTTTCAATGGTATGGCCGAATTCGCGGCCGACTGACATCGGCTCCCAGAACAGATAGCTCAGCCCGGCCGCCTTGGCATGCTCGGCGACCTCGCGCCAGCACTCCATCGCGATGTCGAGCAGCCGGGCGCGGCGCTCGGGATCGTCGTAGTCCCGGTGGGTGAAGATGGCGAACTGCGTGCCCATGCCGCTGGCGCCGAGTTCGGCCGAGATGTCGGCGAAGGTCTTGAACCAGTCGACATAGTAGCGGCGCACATCGGCGTCGGGATGACCGAAATGGTTCAGCCGCCCGTAAGGGCCGGTCATGCCCGAGGTGACGCGCACGCCGGTGCGAGCAAGCGCGGCCTGGAACAGGCGGACGAATTTCGCGATGGTCGCAGCCGGCCAGCCGGGATTGACGAACTCATGCGTGAGCTGAACGTCCCTGATGCCGATGCCATAGGCGATCGCATCGATCAGATCGTCCGGATCAGCGAAGCGGTTGACCAGCGGATTGGTGTTGAGGGAAAGCGTGAAGGCCAAATCGAGACTCCCGTTCAGGCTGGCCTGACGACATCGCGCCCGACGCGGTGATCCAGCTCGCTGATGCCGGGTGCCGTCATTGCAGCGTGGTTCCACTGCGCCGGTTGAGCTCCTGACGGTATTTCTCGGCGTCCCAGTTCAAGAGCTCGCCATTCTGCTCGACACTCAGATAGTTGATGCGCGCCGCCGGATCGACGCGGATGGCGACATCGGCAAGGCAGCGCGCCATCGCCTCGGCGCCGGCATTGGCATCGCGGCGCATCAGTATCCCCTTGCCGGGAAAGAGGATGGAGGCCGGTGCCGGCTGCCCGGCTGCGGCTATCCGCGCCACGACAGCCGCGGCATTCTCGTTCGGACCGGCGATCACCGATCCGACGCCGAGGAAGATCACATGATCCGGATAGAGACTGCCGGACGCGGCGATGCGGCAACTGGCAAGATCGGTGGCGGCGGCATGCGCCTCGACAGCAATGGGGAGCCGGTAGCCGCTGCCCATGGCGAGCCGGATCAGAGCGTCGAGGTCGGGCGCCGGCGCCTTGCGCGGCGTCCGGGCGAGCAGCCCGGTGACGCGCCTCAGCAGCAGGTTTGCTTCGACGACGGTGTCGGCGGCAACGACCAGCCCATGATTGCCAAGCACCAGCACATCGGTGCGCGGTTTCAGCCGTTCGGCGATGCCCTGTGCCAGCGGCAGCCCTGGGCGGCGATAGGGCACGAAGGCCCAGTCGAGGCCGCGCAGCCGCTCCTCCAGCAAGGTCTCGGCATTGGCCTGCACGGCGATGGCTATGGTCTCGACGCAATGGACATGGACGACGATCTTCTGCGGCAGCAGCGCATGCACCGTGGTCTCGATGGACGGCCGCAGGCGATGCGGATTGAGATGCGCCGGGGTGAATTGATCGGCCTTCTCGGCTTCCGGGCTCTTGCGGGCCACCGCATCGAGCAGGGGCGCCAGTTCCACCGGCACCATAATGTCGGCGGTGGCTGCATTCATCAGCCAGGTGCCGGAGGCCTTGATCCACAGCAGGCCTGCCTCTTTGAGCGAGGTGTTGCCGCCGGCGCCTTGGACCAGCAAGGGATCCGCGCCAACGCTGGCCGACAGCACGCGCAGTGCCTGCAGCTCGGCGGCTTCGTGATCGACACGTGCAGCCATCAGCCGGCCTTTGCCAATCGGTTCGCGCACCAGTCCTCGAAGGCCGCCCGCTCCGCGGCCGAGAGATGCAGGGCGTGCTTGGTGCGTCGGTCGAGGATGTCGGCAGCAGTCAACGCCCACTCATGCTCGAACAGGTAGTTCGCCTCGCGTTCGAAGAAATCCTTGCCGAAGCGCCGCCCGAGCTGATCGAGCGAGCCGGCGTTGCCAACCAGGGCGCGTGTGCGCGTGCCGTAGAGCCGGCCGTAATGCTTGAGCAGCGAGGCCGGCATCCAGGGATAGTCGCGGCCGAGATCGCCGAGGAACTGCTCGAAGTCGGCGTCGGCGATGTCGCCGCCCGGCAGATGCGCACCGGAAGTCCACGCCTTGCCCATCTTCGGAAAGAACGGCTGGATGCGGTCGAGCGCGTGCTCGGCGAGCTTGCGGAAGGTGGTGATCTTGCCGCCGAAAACGGAGAGCAGCGGCGCCTGCCCGGTCGGCGCGTCGAGCTCGAAAATGTAGTCGCGCGTCACCGCGCTCGGATTGTCGGCGTTGTCGTCGTAAAGCGGCCTGACGCCGGAGAACGAGTAGACGACGTCGCCGCGCGTCAGCCCGCGCTTGAAGTAGCGGTTGACGACCTTGATCAGGTAATCGATCTCGCTCTCGTCCGCCGTCACGTCTTCCGGCCGTCCGTCATAGGGGATGTCGGTGGTGCCGATCAGCGCCAGATCGTTCTGATAGGGGTTGATGAAGATGACGCGCTTGTCGTTGTTCTGGACGAGATAGGCCTGCCGCCCTTCCCAGAATTTCGGAACGACGATATGGCTGCCCTTGACCAGGCGGACGTTGCGCTTGGAATTTTGCCCGGCGACGCGGTTGACGACGTCGTTGACCCAGGGGCCGGCGGCATTGATCAGCGCCCTTGCCCGCACCGTGGTCTTCACACCGATCCTGCCGTCGCGCATCTCGACGACCCATAGGCCGTCCTCGCGACGGGCGGCGGTGCAGGCGGTGCGGGTGAAGACCTTCGCCCCGCGCTCCCCCGCGTCCAGGGCATTGATGACGACGAGGCGGGCATCGTCGACCCAGCAATCGGAATATTCGAAGCCGCGCTTGAAGGCATCCTTGATCGGCGCGCCCTCGGGCGCGGATCGCAAGTTCAGCGTGCGCGTGGCCGGCAGCCGCTTGCGGCCGCCGAGATGGTCGTAGAGGAACAGGCCGATGCGGACCAGCCAGGCCGGGCGGTCGTCGGGACTGTGCGGCAGCACGAAGCGCATCGGCCAGATGATGTGGGGCGCGGATTCGAGCAGCACCTCGCGCTCGATCAGCGCCTCGCGCACCAGGCGGAACTCGTAATATTCGAGATAGCGCAGGCCACCATGGACCAGCTTGCCGGAACGCGAGCTTGTGCCTTCAGCGAGATCGTCCTTCTCGCACAGGATGACGGACAGCCCACGGCCGGCGGCGTCGCGCGCGATGCCGGCGCCGTTGACGCCGCCACCGATGACGAAAAGATCGACAATGTCGCCGTCACCGCTCATTTCGCCGAACCCTCTCCAAAACGCTCCATGGCGGTCAGCACGGATTGACCGGCGGCAGGCCGGCAAGATAGCGGCGCACTTCCTCGGCCGCCTGCTCGGCCGCGTAGGTGACGGTGCGCACCGACGCGCCGGCGATATGCGGGGTCAGCGTCACATTTGGCAGCTGAAGCAGCAGCCAGTCGGAAGGCACGGGCTCGACGGCGAAGGTCTCCAACATGGCACTGGCGATGCGGCCGGAGACCAGCGCCTCGTAGAGGGCGTCATAATCGACCAGCGGCCCGCGCGCCGTGTTGATGAAGATCACGCCGGGCTTCATGCCGGCCATGGTGTCCTTGTTGATCAGGCCACGGGTTTCCGCGGTCACCCGGGAATGCAGGGTGACCACGTCGGAGCGCGACAGAAGATCATCGAGAGGCACCAGCTCGACGCCGGCATTGCGGTCGTCCGCGCTCAACTGAACATAGGGATCGCAGACCAGGACGCGGCAGCCGAAAGCGCGCAGCAGACGCACCACCTTGGTGCCGATATTGCCGTAGCCGATGACGCCGACGGTCATCTCGCTGAGCTCGCGGCCGGTGCGGTCGGCGCGGTAGAGATCGCCGCGCCATTCGCCCTTGCGCAAGGCCTCGTGGCCGACGCGGATTAGTCGGGTCTCGGCCAGGATGGCGCCGATGGTGAACTCGGCGACGGCGCTCGCGTTGCGGCCGGGAACGTTGACCACACGGATGTCGTGAGCCTTGGCGGCCGCCATGTCGATGTTGATCGGACCGCCGCGCGACACGGCGACCAGCTTAAGCCCCGGCAGGCGCCCCATCATTGCTTCGGAGAGCGGCGCGAGCTGGGTGACCAGGATCTCGGCGTCACCGATGAAATCGACCACCTCGTCCGGGTGGCCGAAATACTCCTTCACCTTGTCGAGGCCGAGCGCGGCGTTGCCGAATTCCATCGGCTCGTCGGGCCATGCTGTCTCCAGCGTGCGGATATCGAGGCTGTTGCCGCAAGCTTTCTCGATCTGCGTCCGAAAAACCTCCGGAAGCATGAAACGGTCGCCGATGATCGCAATTTTCCTGTGCATGCTCGACTTCTCAATTTGCCTTCGTCGCGGCCATCGACCGCCAGACCGGACGCAGCGCCTCATGCGCCATTGTGTAGGATGGCGCCATTTTGTCGTAGATGGCGGCGAGTTCCGGGTCGCTCGGCTCAGCCTCGCCAAGCAGGGGCGTGACCCATTCGGCGACGCAATCGTCCATCGACCGGTAGAGGCCGAGGCAGACCGCCGCGATCATCGCGGCACCCGCAGCGCCCGCCTCCTCGCGCTCGCTGGTGCGCGTGGCGGCGCCGACGGCGGCGCCGAGGATCTTGCGCAAGGCCGGGCTGCGCGCCGCGCCGCCGGTAAGGCGGATCTCGCGCGGCAGCGGGCCCATGGCGGCGTAGCAATCGCGCGAAGCGAAGGCTAATCCCTCGAAGACGGCGCGTACCATGTCGGCATAGCCGTGGCGCGAGGAAATGCCGACGAAGCCCGCCCTGGCATTGGCATCGACGAAGGGGCCACGCTCGCCGGCCTCCGACACATAGGGCTGGTAGATCAGCGACGCCGGCTTCGACGACGATATCCAGCCGTCGACCAGCGCGATCATCTCGCCGTTCGAGCGCGAGATGCCTTGCGAGGCAAGGATGCCGGAGGCGAGGCCGAGCACCCAGTCGATGTTGAGCGTCGCCGCCATGTTGGATTGTAGCTGTGCGAAGACGCCGGGCGCCGGCATGGTCATGGTGTAGCCGGTCTTGGCCTCATTGAGCTGCACCTCGTCCGGCGTCTCGGCAAGCCGCATATGCATGCCAGTGGAGCCGATGATGGTGCAGCCAGGCTTGTTTTTTCGGTCGAACAGGCCGGCGCCGAGCGCGGTGCAGACGACGTCGACATAGGTCAGCACGACCGGCGTGCCGGCGGTGAGCCCGGTCGCGTCGGCCGCAGCCTTCGACAAGCCGGCACTGTGCCTGGTGCCGTCGACGATCGGCGGCAGCAGATGCCTGAGGTCGGCGACGCCGAGCACATCGAGCACCTCGTCGCTGTAGTCGCGCGTGCGGAAATCGCCGAAGGTGAACGTCCCTTCCGACGGGTCGGTGGCGCGCTCGCCGGTCAGCTTGAAATACAGCCAGTCCTTGCAGTGGAACGCCGTCGCGGCCCTCGCAAGCATGGCCGGCATGTTGCGCTTCATGAAAACGAACTGCGATCCCTGCTGGCAGGCGGCGAGCCCGCTGCCGGTCTTTTCGAAACGCAGCCGGTCCTCCGGCCGGGCGCGCATCTCCTCGACGATGTTGGCGGCGCGTGCGTCGAGCCACAACCAGCCCTTGGCAACCGGCTCGCCAGCCTTGTCGATCAGCCAGGTGCCGTCGCCCTGCCCGGTCACGGCAATGGCGATCACCCTATCGGCGAGGTTCGGCACCTTGTCGGCCAGCTGGCGCAAAGTGGTCGCCGCGTCGACCCAGGTGCGCGCCAGATCCTGCTCGGCGCCGCCGCCCGGCAGCGTCTCGTAGCGGTTCGGCAGCGCGGCGGCCGCAATCTGCCGGCCCGCCCTGTCGAAGGCGACGGACTTGATGACAGACGTGCCGGCGTCGACGCCGATCAGCACATCCCGCATCAGGCAAGCTCCATCCCGTGCGAAATCGCCTTGCCGTCGGCCTGGTCGAAGACGTGCAGGTTCTTCGGATCGATGCTGACATTGATCGGCTGGCCGAGCTCGAGGCGGGTGCGGTCGTGCTCGACCAGCACCAGCGAGCCGCCAGCGAAATCGGCGGCAATATGCGTCTGGTCGCCGAGCCATTGATTGGCGGAGACGGTGGCCGGCACGCCGTCCTTCGAGCGTCGCACGGCATAAGGCCTGACGCCGATGACAACGCGCTCGCGGGCAAGCAGCTGGTCGCGCACCGGGCCGCTGAAGGCGTCCTTGTCGTAGTCGAGCGACAGGCCGTCCGGGAGCCTCAGGCTGATTTTGCCGGCGGCCGAGCCGACAAAGGCCTCGAACACATTCATCGGCGGCTCGCCGACGAAGGTGCCGGTGAACAGGTTCGCCGGCCGCCGCTTGATCATGTCGGGCGTGTCGAACTGCTGCAGCACGCCGCCCTCCATCACCGCGATGCGGTCGGCGAGCGCGTTGGCCTCGGTCTGGTCATGGGTGACGAGGATCGCGGTCAGGCCGCGCTCCTTGATGAAGTGCTTGATGCGGCCGCGCAGCACGGCGCGCAGCTGCGGCTCGAGCTGGCCCATCGGCTCGTCGAGCAGATGCAGGTCGGCATTGCGGATCAGCGCCCGGCCGAGGCTGGCGCGCTGCTGCTGGCCACCGGAGATCGAACTCGGATAGCGCTCGAGGATGTCCTCGATCTCGAGCAGCTTGGCGATGCTGGCGACCTTGGCGTCGACGTCGCTCTTCGAAAGCCTGGCCGCCTTCAGCGCGAAGGCCATGTTCTCGCGCACGGTGAGCGGCGGATAGAGCGAATAGCCCTCGAAGGCCATCGCCACGTTGCGCTTGACCGGCGCCAGCGTGTGCACCTTGCGGCCGGCGACCGAGATCGCGCCGCGCGAGACCTCCTCGAAGCCGGCGATCATGCGCAGCGTCGAGGTCTTGCCGCAGCCCGACGAGCCGAGCAGCGCCACGATCTCGCCCCTGGCGATGTCCATCGTCAGCTGCTTGACCGCATGCACGCCGCGGTCGATCGGGCCGTAGAACTTGTCGACGCCGGAAATGGTGAGGGCGGTGGCGCTCATGCCGCTTCTCCGCTGCGCAAGTTGACGACCTTGTTGGCGCCGATGCGCTCGCCGCTCGCACGATCGAACAGCAGCGCGCTCTTGCCATCGACGGCGATGTCCGCCTTGCCCTCGGCCTGGCCCGGCGTTCCAGCCGGGCGGGAGACCAGGATTTCGCGGCCGCGCACGGTGCGCACCAAAGTGACGATCTTTTCGTTGAGTGGAGTCTCGGCCTCGACCGTCACCGGAACGGCGCCGGGCGTGCCCTCGCCGACGAAGCTCAGCGCCTCGGGCCGCAGACCGATGATGCAGTCGCGGCCGACCGCCGCCTCATAGGCGCCGGCAAGATGAACCTGGACGTTCGACAGGCCGACAAAGATGCCCTTGGCGTCACGGGCCGGCTTGACGTCGAGCAGGTTGATGGTCGGGTCGCCGAACAACCTGGCGATCTCGACGTTGGCCGGCTCGCCATAGATCTGCTCGGGCGTGCCGAGCTGCCGGATGACGCCCTGCGACATCACCGCGATGCGGTTGCCGAGCGCCATCGCCTCCTTGTAGTCCTGGGTGACGTAGACGACGGTCGCGCCGCGGTCATGCAGGAGCCGCGGCAGTTCGAGCCGCATCTCAAAGCGCAGTTTGGCATCGACGTTGCGCAGGGGATCGTCGAGCAGGAGCAGCGGCGGCGAACCGACCAGCGCGCGGGCAAGCGCGGTGCGCTGCTTCTGGCCGTTGGACAGCGCGCGCGGCTTGTGGCTCAGCACATGGTCGATCTTGAGCAGCTTGGCGACGCTCTCGACGCCGGACTTGATCGTACCCTGCGAGGAATGCCTGGCCTCCAGCGGCGTTGCGATGTTGTCGAAGGCGGTCATATGCGGGAACAGCGCGAAATTCTGGAACGCCATGCCGACGCCGCGGAATTCGGCGTCGACGTCGGTCATGTCCTCGCCGCCGATCAGGATCTTGCCCTCGTCGGGGTCGATGACGCCGGCGACCATGCGCAGCAGCACCGTCTTGCCGGCGCCGGAAGGTCCGAACAGCACCAGCGTTTCGCCGTCGGCGACGGTCAGCGACAGATTGTCGAGGACTGTCTGGCTCTTGTAGCGCTTGACGACATTCCTGAGTTCGAGGCTGGCCATCAGAGCTACCCTTTCACGGCGCCGAGCGAGAGGCCTTCGACGAGATAGCGCTGCGCGTAGAGCGCCAGCGCCAGCGTCGGCGTGATCGACAGCACGATCGCGGCCGAGATCTGGCCGTATTGAATGCCGGACGAGGTGATGAAGGCGAGCGCGCCCACCGTCACCGGCTGCTTGTCGGCGGAGGCGAGCACCAACGCGAAGACGAAATTGTTCCAGGCGAAGATGAAGGCGAGCAGGCCGGCGGCGGCGATGCCGGGGCCGGCAAGCGGCAGCGCGATCTTGCGGAAGGTGGCGAACCAGGAATGGCCCCCGATGCGATAGGCGTATTCGATGTCGGCCGGAATGTCCTCGAAATAGCCGCGCACGATCCACAGGATGAGCGGCAGGCAGATCAACTGGTAGACCCAGATCAGCCCGATATAGGTGTTGGCGAGCCCGAGCTTCTGGAAATACAGGGTGAGCGGCAAAAGCACCAGCAGCGCCGGCGCGAAGCGGAACGACAGCAACGTGAAGGCGATGTCCTCCGAGCCGCGGAACTTGTGGCGGGCAAAGGCATAGGCCGCGGGCACGCCGAGCACGAGCGCCAGCGCGACCGAGGTCACCGACAGGAATACCGAGTTCCAGAGGTTGCGCATGAAGGCGATGTCGAGCGTACCGGCCGCCGTCACCAGCTTGCCGGTGATCAGCGCCGTGTAGTTGGCGAGCGTCGGCTCGAAGATCAGCTGCGGCGGGATGCGCAGGATCGTCTCGTTGGTCTGGAACGACATCATGAAGATCCAGACGATCGGGAACATGAAGAAGATCACCACCAGCGTCAGTGCTGCGCCGCGCAGGATGCGTTCGAGAAGCGAGGTGTGCTCCATCCCGGCCTCCTATGCCTGGCCGCGGGCGCGTTCGCGCAGCCGGAGCCAGTTCTTGATGAAGATGTTGGAGAGGAAATAGGTGATCGCCCACAGGATGATCATCAGCGCCGCCGAGCGGCCGACATTGGTCGACTGGAAGAAGTTGAGATAGGCCTCGACCTGGAACACGGTCAGCGTGTCGCCGGGCCCTCCCTGGGTCATCGCGTAGATGATGTCGAACTGCTGGATGGAATCGAGCAGGCGGAACAGCGTCGCCGTCAGGATGTAGGGCGTCAGCATCGGCAAAGTGATGCGGAAGAAGACGAAGCTCCTCGGCACGCCGTCAAGCGCGGCCGCCTCGAAGGGCTGCGTCGGCAGGCTGCGCAGGCCGGCGAGCAGAAGGATCATGATGAAGGGTGTGTAGACCCAGATGTCGACCAGCACGACGGTGAGCAGCGCCGTCGACGGCGAGGACGCCCAGCGGAAATCCTGCAAGCCGATGAGGCTGGCAAGATAGCTCAGCACGCCGAAGCCCGGATTGGTCATCAGCTTCCACATCAAGGCGGCGAGCGCCGGCGCCGTCATCAGCGGCATCAACAGCATGATCGAGATGAAATTGTTCAGCGTCGAGCGCTTCTGCAACAGCATGGCGATGCCGAGGCCGAGCAGCAGCTCGAGCACGACGGTGATGCCGGCGTAGAGCAGCGACACCTCAAGCGTGTTCCAGAACTTCGGGTCGGTGAAGAAGGAGATGTAGTTGTCGCCCCAGTTGAACTGCCTGGCCCAGGGCTGGCTCAGCCGGTAACGCTGGAAGGAATAGACCACCGAGGTCAGGAACGGGATCAGGATGCCGATGCAGACCAGAAGCGCCGGCAGGCTGAGGAGATAGGGCAGCACCCGCTTGCTGATCCTGAAGCCGGAGGGTCTGTGGATTGTCGTCGCCGCGGTCATCGCGCTGTTCCGTTCTCCCGGTTGCTCCGCCCTGCCGGCCGCCCAAGGGAGCAAGGCGGCCGGACGGGCGAGATGGCGGTGCCATCTGGCACCGCCTCGCGATTTTTGTCGAGATCGAGGCCGGCCCGCATTGCGAGCCGGCCGCCGTCCGCTATCAGCCGAGCCCGGCTTCCTTGAGCTGGCCGTTGATGCTTTCGGCCAGCTTGTCGAGGCCTTCGTCGACCGGCACTTCCTTGGCCACCATCTTCTGCAGCGTCGCCGCCCATTCGGTGGTGAGGTCGAAGAACAGCGGCTGCGCCGTGAACTTGATACTGGCGCCGGGCGCCGAGGCGTCGAACATCTCGACATAGCCCGGATAGCTCTTGTTCAGCTTCTCACGGAACATCTCGTCCTTCCAGACCGACTGCCGGACCGGGTTGACGAAGTCCATCTTGGTGGCGCCGAACAGGCAGTGGTCGAGCCCGGAGGCCCACTGCATGAAGTACCAGGTGGCGTCCTTGTCCTTGGAGAAGTTGGACATCGACAGCGACCAGATCCAGATGTTGGGCGTCGGAGCCTTGGCCGCCGGATTGGCCTTGAAGCCGGCGAAGGCGAGCTGGCCGGCCATCTTGTTGGTGCCGCCATTCATGAAGTAGCCGAGGATGTCGGCGTCGAAGATCATCGCCGAGGCGCCGGCGCCGAGATCGGTGCCGACCTGGTACCAGGTGTAGGTCGACCAGTCCTTCGGACCGCTCTCCTGGATCATTTGCACCCACTGCTTGTGGAAGGCCTTGGATTCGGTGGTGTTCATTGCGGCGGACAGCTTGCCGTCGGCCGACACGTTCAGGTCCTTCTGGTCGAAATTGGCGTAGGCCGACAGGAAGCCCGGATGGATCGTCGCCCAGGAGCGCGAGCCACGCACGCCGATGCCGTAGACGCCGCCACCGACATCCTTGGTGAGCTTGGCGGCCGCGGCCACCATCTCGTCCATGCTGCCGGGAACCTTGACGCCGGCCTTGTCGAACATCGCCTTGTTATAGGTGATGTTGTTCTGCTCGAAGCCCCACGGAATGCACCACTGCTTGGCGTCCTCCGAACCCAGCGCCCCACCCGGCTTGCCGTTCCAGGCGCAGGAATTCTTGACGCCGGGCAGGAAGTCGTCCCAGGCATATTTCGGATTGGTCTTGGCCGGGTCCTTGATCCATTCGTTGAGGTCGGTGATCCAGCCGGCCGGGCCATAGGTCCAGGTCATGTACGCGCCGGTCATGAAGGCGTCGTATTCGGAGGAGCTGGCCGAGAGCGCCGCGGTGACCTTGTCGAAATAGACGTCCTCCGGGAACACGTCATAGACGACGTCCATGCCGGTCAGCTGCTTGAAGTTGTCGAGGTCGGCGATCATCGCATCAGCGTAGGGATGCTTGTTGAGCAAGAGCTTGATGGTCTTGCCCTTGTGCGCCTGCCAGTCGAAATCGGCGGCGAGCGCGCGCGTCTGGCCCAGATTGAGCAGAACACCAGCGGTGCTTGCGGCAAGGCCCATGGCGCCCAGCCCCCTGATCAGTCCACGGCGGTCGACTTGTCCACGCAAGAACGCGTCGATCAGGTCTTTTTCTTTCTCATGCATGTCCTCTTCTCCTCCACAGGGTAGTTTCAACCAAAGCGGTGCCGGCTACCCGACCGGCGTCTGTTCCACGAGCGATCGCGCCGTCCGCTCGTCGGTTATCAGGCCCTTGAGATACCGGCCCTCCAGCACTGACTTGATGGCGCGAACCTTCACCTTGCCGCCGGCGACGGCGACGATCCTGCGGTTGGCAATGTCCTCGCGGGCGAGCGCCAGGGCGCGGCTGGAAACCGTGGTCGCCACCGGCTTGCCGGCCTCATCGAAGAAATGGCCGAGCAGTTCGCCGACGGCGCCGTTGCGGCGGGTCTCCTCCATCTCGCCCTTGTCGATCATGCCGGTGGCGACCAGCGAGGCTTCCTGCTCGGCCGTGCCGATGCCGGCCAGCAGCAGGTCGGCGGACTTGGCGAGATCGAAGACCTCGCTAACGCCCTTCTGGCCGAGCAGCACGGCGCGGTCCTCGACCGTGTTGGCGAACATCGGCACCGGCATGACATAGGCTTCGGCGCCGGTGCGCTCGGCAAGGCGGTGGATGACGTCGTGCGGATTGGCCGAGAACTTGCGCGTCAGGCCGCCGAGCAGCGAGACGAAGCGGATTCCGTCGGCCGAGATGCGCGGCAGGTATTCGACGCAGGCGGCAAGCGTGCGGCCATGGCCAACGCCGATGAGGGTGCCCTCGCCGCGCTCGATCTCGCGCTTGAGGAATTGCGCGCCGGCGATGCCCAGCGCCTTGAGCGGCAGGTCCTCCGGATCGAAGTCCGGCACCACTTCGCAATAGTCGAGACCGTAGCGGCCGGACAGCTCGTCCTCCAGCGCCACGCATTCGGAAATCTCGCCGTCGATATAGACCTTAACCAGCCCTTCCTGGTTGGCCTTGGTGATGAGGCGGTGCGCCTTGAGGCTGGTCAGCCCGAGCCGCTTGGCGACCTCCGCCTGGGTCAGGCCGCCGGCATAGTGAAGCCAGGCGGCGCGGGCGGCCATGCTGGTCTCATCGTCGCGCAGGAGGCCGTTGCCCAATCCAACCATTTCCGCCCTTTTGATATTTTTATCAGTTGCTGCAAAATTTTTCACAAGGCTTGGCCGGAGTCAAGCGGCGCTTGTGTGAAATCGCATTGCAGGAGCGAACGGCAGGCAGGCTCCGCGCTTCTCGTCACGCACGGTTGGAAACAGCCCGAGGCGGTCCGGCCTTCAGCGGAAGCGCCGGATTGGTTGCGAGGTGGAACAGTTTGGGCAGGTAGGCGGAAAGGCGTCCCAGGCGACGGCCCGACAGGGCGGCTACTCGCCCGCCTTGAGCGCTTCGCTGTCGGCCCGGATCAGCTTGATATCGGCCCCCGCCGCCCAGGAGGCGATATCCTCCCGGCGCAGAGCCGCTGCCATCATGTCGGGAAAATGATCCGGCGTGCATGCAAAGACCGGAATGCCGAGCGAAGCGACCGAGCCGGCCATCGCGGGATCATAGCCGGGACGGCCCTGATCGGTCAGCGCCAGCAGCACGACGACATTGACGCCCGAGCGGACCAGCGCGGCCAGCCGCTGCAGAAGCTCCTGGCCGTTGCCGCCTTCGTAGAGGTCGGTGATCAAAATGAAATGCGCCTTGGTCGGCCGTTCGATCCGCTCGGCGCAATAGGCGACCGCCTGGTTGATGTCTGTACCGCCGCCAAGCTGGACGCCGAACAGCACCTCGACCGGATCGCTGAGCTCCTCCGTCAGGTCGACGATCGCCGTGTCGAAGCAGACCAGCTTGGTGCGCACCACCGGCAGCGAAGCCATCACGGCGGCGAAGATCGAAGCGTAGATGACCGAGCTTGCCATCGAGCCCGACTGGTCGACGCACAGGACGACTTCGTCGAGATCGATCAGCCGGCGCTGGCGGCGCATGAAGCCGACCAGCCTTTCCGGCACGACGGTCTTGTGGTCCGGCTGATAATGGCGAAGGTTCGCCGTGATGGTGCGCGGCCAGTCGATGTCGCGCTGCCGCGGCCGGTTGGTGCGCCGCGACCGGTCGAGCGCGCCGCGGATCGCCTCGGCGGTCTTCTGCTCGAGGCGCTGCATCAGCTTGGCGACGATGTCGGAGATGATCGAGCGGGCGATGTCCTTGGTCTTGTCCGGCATCGCCGAACGCAGCGAGATCAGATCGGCGACGAGATTGACGTCCGCCTCGATCGCCTTAAGGAATTCCGGCTCCATCAGCATCTGCTTCAGGTTCAGCCGCTCGAATGCGTCCTTCTGCACGACCTGGACGACCTGTTCGGGAAAGAACGAGCGGATATCGCCCATCCATTGCGCGACACGCGGCGCCGAGCGGCCGAGACCACCGCGCCGCTTGCGCTGGTCGGCGGCCGTTTCGCCGCTGCCGTCGCCGTAAAGCGCGTCGAGCGCCGCCGAAAGCCGCCGATCCTCCGCCGACATGGCCGATGATGTTTCATCGTCGGCGCCGATCGCCAGCCGCCAACGGCGTTCCCGTTCGTCTCCCGTGGGAGCGAGGTCCGGCCCGATCGGTTCATCATCCATGGCTGGGCTCCCCGGCGAGCAGCTTCCCGAGGAGACCAAAATGCCTGCGCCAGGCCTCACCACCATCAGGCGCCGGCGTCAGCCCGGCGGGCAGGCTCGCTCTTTTGCCCAGCACGGCCTCGATCAGGCGCCGGCGCTCCATGCTGTCGAGGTTGGAGAAGACGCGGCGCAGCAAGGGCAGATGGGCGACGAAGGCCTTTTCGTCGAGTGAGGCCAGCCACGCATCGACGGCGCCACGCAGCCCCTCGTCATAGATCAGTTTTTGACCGGCGCCGCTGAAGAAGCCCTCGAAGAAGGCGGCCGCGTCGATGACCGGCGTCCCAGGCGACAGGCGCCTTGCCAAAAGGTTGGCTGCGCCCTCTGCGGACAGCCGCCCGGCCTCGTAGAGCAGATGCGCGGCGCAACCGGCAACGAGCGCCGTCGAGCGCGACGACTCGAGCACGGCTGCCAGGCCGCCGCGCCAAGCATCCACGACATCCTCGCCCGGCTCCACCAGCTTGATCGCCTCGTCGGCCTTGCGCAGCGCGCCCATCAGCGCCGCTGCGGCCTGCGCGTCGAGATCGCGCGCGGCGTAAGGCAGCGCGATCGAGCCTTCGATGATCAGCCGTTCCAGCAGGCCGGCAAGGCGCTCGGTTTCGGTCTTGCGCGCTTCGCCATAGCGAATGATGTCGGCGAGCGGCGGCACCGAGGCCAGGAGCTCCAAACACTCGCTGCTGTGTGCCGCCTTTTCCTCGAGGGCAGCAAGGCCAGCCGCCGATGCCTCGCTCAGCGCTGCCGTAATCGCGCTCTGGACCAGCGTGGCCAGGGTATCGAGCGAAGGGGCGGCGCCGATCATCTGGACCAGGCGGCCATTCGCGGCTTTCTCGATGGTCGGCCCGTAGACCAGGTTCTCGACCAGGCGAACCGCATATTCGGGCTGCCAGGCCAGCATCCACCGCTCTCGGAAAGTGCCGCGGCTGCGGCCAACATCGGTCAGCCTGCCCCAGTTGACGCCAAGCACGTTCAGCCGGTGCAGCAGCGTCGAGCGGAAGAGCCCGCTCTCGCTGCGCAGGTCGACGGAAAGTTCCCGCTCGAGCGCTTCGGGCTTCAGCCGCGCCGCCCTCTGATTCCGCTGCAGATCGTCGATCAGCGGCGCAAGGGGCGTGTCGGGCGGAATTTCGCCTACATCGGCGCCGAGCAGCAGTTCGGCTTCGACCATCTTCCACAGCAGGGCCTCGCCGTTGAAGAGGGCTGAAATCGAGGCGTCGCGCAGTTCCTCGAAGCCCGGCTTCGGCCGTTCGCGGATGGCGGCGAGCGCGCGCGCCAGACGCTCTGCCTCGATCAGCGATGCGGTGGAAATCATGTGGCCCTTGGCGCGAAGCACCGCGGCGATACGCGCGAGCCACAGGATGGAGGAGTCACCCTCCCCGCGGGTCTGCCACAGATGCTTGCACCAGCCTGGCGCGACGACGCCGGCGCCATAGCCGTAGCCCAGCGCCAGGCGCGGCCCCGTCCACGGCGCGAAGGTCATCATGGTCTTACGCCGGCCGATGCCCTTGAGCAGCGCCTGGTCGCTCTTTTGCGTGTGCGCCGCCCGCAAAGCGGGCACATGCCACGCGCCGCAGACGACGGCCAGCGGCCCCTCGAACTCCTTTCGCGCGGCGGCGATCTCCAGCCGCATATGCGCCTCGCGCATCGCCTCGAACCTGCCGATCGACGTCTCGCCATCGCGCAGCGTCGTCATCGCGTCGGCGATGGCCGCGAATATCGGGCCGGGTTCGGGGTTCTGCTCGATGATATCCGACCACCAGCTTTCGCCATCCTCATAGCCGGCGGCGCGCGCCAAGGTGCCGATCGGATCGTGAATCCGCGAGGCTTCTTCGCCCTGCGCTTCCGTGACGTCTGCTTCGGCGGCATCGGTGTCTTCCGGGCCGTCGGGCGCCTTCTCGGCCAGCCGCGCGGCGGACGGAAGATCGATGAAGCGCAGCGCCGCCTTGTTGGCGACGGCCCACAGGGCCGCCTGGTATTCGGGTGAGAATTCGGCGAAGGGCCAGAAGCTGGTCGAGGCCGGATCGTCCTCCGGATAGCAAAGCAGCGCCACCGGCGGCTTCATCTCGGCGCTGGCAAGCAGCGGCAGCAGCGGCGAGGCATCCACCGGCCCTTCGATCAGCACCGCGACAGGCTGCAATTCCTGCAACGCCTTGACCAGGCTCTCGGCGGAGCCTGGTCCATGGTGGCGAATGCCGAAATAGCTGATGCCGGCCTGCGTCATGGCTCAGACGGCCGCGTTTAGCGCCGCGTAATAGCCGGCATAGTCCGGCCGCTTCTTCAGCACCGTCTCCAGATATTCCTCGAGCACGACCTTGTCCTGGACCGGATCCTTGACGATCGCGCCGACAAGGCTGGGCGCCAGGCCTTCGGCGCCAAGCTTGCCGCCGTCGAACCATGCCGCCTGGCTGAGGCCGCTGATGACGGTTGCGATCGCTTCAGCGGTGGACAGCGAACCCGACGGCGTCTTCAGCGTCACCTTGCCGTCGGCGGTCGCGCCGGAGCGCAGCTCGCGGAAAATGGTGAGCACGCGGGCGATCTCCTCGCCGACATTCTTCGGCACCGGCAGGTCCAGTCCGCCGGCCATCTCGCCGACGCGCCTGGAGACGATGGAGACTTCTTCCGCCATGTCCTCGGGCAGAGGCAGCACCACGACGTTGAAGCGGCGCTTCAACGCCGAGGAGAGTTCGTTGACACCCTTGTCGCGATTGTTGGCGGTGGCGATGATATTGAAGCCGCGCTGCGCGTAGATCGAGGTGTTCAGCTCCGGCACCGGCATCATCTTTTCCGACAGCACGGTGATCAAGGTGTCCTGCACGTCGGAGCCCATGCGCGTCAGCTCTTCCAGGCGGCAGAGCTTGCCCTCCTGCATGGCGCGGTAGAGCGGGGTCGGCACCAGCGCCTCCTGGCTCGGACCCTTCGCCAGCAGCTGGGCGTAGTTCCAGCCGTAGCGGATCTGGTTCTCGTCGGTGCCGGCGGTGCACTGCACGATCAGCGTCGAGTTTCCCATGATGGCCGCGGCAAGATGCTCCGAGACCCAGGATTTCGCTGTTCCGGGAACGCCGAGCAGCAGCAGCGCACGATCAGTCGCGAGCGTGGCGACCGCGGTTTCCATCAATTGCCGTCGGCCGACATATTTGGGCGTGACAAGCGTGCCGTCGCCCGCCTTGCCGCCCATCAGATAGGTCAGCACGGCCTTGGGCGACAGGCTCCAGCCGGCGGGTTTCTGGCGGTCGTCGCCGCGCGCAAGCGCTTGCAGTTCGGAGGCATAGACCTGCTCGGCCGGGAGGCGGATGGCTGCGTTCATGCGATCTTCTCCGGGTTGATCATCTGTCAGATTGGGAAGGATTTTCGGTCAGTGCCGCGTTGAGCCGCAGCAGGCCGAGCGATGGGGATGCCGGCGGCAGGCCCGCGGCGACGACGTCGCCGATCAGTTTTTCCGCCGTCGCGGGCGTGGCGAGAAAGCCCATGGCCTCGAGATACTGTTCGGCGCTTCGTTTCATGACGTCGTTATCTCCAGCGACTGCGGAGCGCAGCGCCGAAAGCGTCTTGCCCTGTGTCAGGTCGTCCCATTCCAGCCAGCCTGCTTCCGCGCCTTCGACCAGGTTGAGTACGGCCAGATTTTGCGCATCTTTGAGAATCTGCCTGAACAGGAGACGCTTCCTGCCGCTGTCCAAACGCAACATTAGCTGAAGGACGAGAAGCGCCGGTTTGCCGCCTTCGGCGATAAGTATATCCGCCAAACAGGCCACCGCCGCATCGCTGCCGGACACCGAGACCATTAGAACGAGAAAACGATCGGCATTGTCATCGACGCCGAACTGCCATGCGCCGATGAAATCGGGCTCTGTCTTACCGAAATGGGCAGTGAGATCGCCGAAAAAGCAGGATGCGAACAAGTCGGCGCGACGGGCTTGTTGCGCCGGCGACTTGAGTTTTATCGGTGCGTAGGTGGTGCGGCGACGAATGAAGCCGGACTTACCTTCCTCGATGAAAGCGGCGAGCTCGGCTGTCGGATCTTGCGACCCACCATCCGCCGGATTGCCATGCTCCCCCAACCTTGCCAGGAGCCGACCGGCCATTTCGCGCACCTTGCCGGAGCGATCGGCGGACAGGCTCTTCAGGAACGGCACGTCATCGGCACCCAGGCCGAAGCGCAAGAGTTCAATAAGCGCAAGCCTGACCTCGGCGGGCTCGCTTGCCCCTTTTGTCTCGATAAGAGTCCTCGCCAAGGCAGGCATGGTGCGCCTTAGATCGACCAAAGCAGTACGGCGCGCCGCGGGATAGAAATCATCCCAGGTCTCCGCCGTCAGTTGCTCGCGTCGGGACTGCTTTTCGCCATCCGCGCCTGCCTGCCAGTCGACCCAGAGAGCATAGACCTCCGGACTTTCCGGATATGACGCGGCGGGCATCCAATCCATCGGATGCAGCGCGAAGCCGCGGCTGGCGACGAGCGTGGCCACCCGTGTCTTGAGCCTCGCATCGGCTGCATACTTCAGTGCCCCGCGCAGCAACGGCCGCAGCCGCTCGGGGAGCGTCGGCAAAGCCAACACCGGTAGCGGCGGACGGCGTTTCAAGGTTTTCGGCGCTGCCGGCCGAAGCGCGACATCGAGCGCCTGCGCGGCAATCGCCAACAGCCGCCGTTCCTGCTCGTCCGCGTCGGCGCCTGCGGCGATATCCTTCCACTCGACAGGCGCCAGTTCAAAAGCGGGGCCGCCCGAAATCCAGCCGTCGCGCAATCTCGCCAGCCCTGCCTGCTCGAGTTCGTTCATGACAGGTCGAGCCTCCCCATGTTGCTCTGCGACGCAAGAAGCTCGAGCCTGGCGCCGTTCCAGAGCGCCGCCGTGGCCGCGAGGTCGAGACCGAGCAAGGTCTGGTTGACCGAGCCCGCGAGAGGCAGAGCGATGCCATGCGGATCGCCTGCTGCCTGCCACCAGGCGCCGTCCTTCTCGTCCAGCGCGATCACGCCAGCCGGCAGGATCACCGGGCAATCCGAGAGCCATGGCGCGCCATCCTGGAAAGCGGCATAGGCGGCAAGCGGATCGCCGGCAGTCTGCCCGGTGAAGGCCGGCCAAGCGGCGGCTGCCGCATCGCCGAGCCGCTCCGCGACCAGGGCCCGCAGCGGATTGCGCGATGGATAGAATACGAGCCTGGCCTTGAAGCGATCTCCCGGCGCGAAGGCGCCGGACCGCCGCCCGGCCGAAGCCGGGAAGAAATCGAGCAGGACGGCAAATCGCGGCGTCGGGCTCTTCAGATCGAGCAGCCATGTCGCATGGCTGACGAGACCGTCGCGGCGGGTTTCGATCTTTTCGCCGAGTACCTCCCAGTCGCTTTCGACCTGAACGGCATCGGGGTTGGCGAGGGCCTGCTCGCGAGTCTCCGATGTCGACACAAGTCGTTTCAGCTCGGCATCGTCGGGCGTGGCGCGCCAGGCCTTGGCGAGCAGCACCAGCTTGCCCAGCTCGCGGATCGCGGCATCCGGCTTCTCCTCGCCGCGCAGCGCCATCAGCCGTGCCGGCAGCTCGTCGATGCGGCCGGCGAGCGCGGTCGCCTTGAGGTCGACCAGCCTGGCTGCGATCCGCCGGCAGCGCTCGCTGCAGGCGTCGACGAATCCGGCAAGGCCGAGCCGAAGCTGGTCGGCTATCCACTGGTCGAGCTCATCGAGCGCCGCCGAGACGGCGCTGCGCGTGTCCTCTGCGCGCTTGCGCTGTGCCGCCTCGCGGCGTTCGGCGGCCGCGGCGTCCTCGACCGGGGCGCTTTCCTCCGGCCGCGCCGCCTCGTCGATGCTTTTGCCTTCCGCACGTGCTGGTGCTTGTGCCGGCGGCTGCCCCGGCTTGCGGCGCCGGCCAAGCCAGTCGTTGACCCAGTCCGGTGTCTGATCGACGCGATCGAAGCTGGCCGGCGCCGTGGCGCCGATCCACATCAGCCCAAGTATGTGCTTGCACGGGAATTTTCGCGACGGACAGGTGCATTTGTAGCCATGGTCGCCGGTATCGAATGCGACACGATAGGGATTCGATCCCGAGCCCTGGCATTCGCCCCAGATGAGCCCCAGTTGCTCATTTGTCTCGAGCCGTGGCCAGTTCGACCGCTTGGTCAGCTTGGAGGCGGCGCTGAGCGAGGCCTGGTCAGGGGCAAGCGCTTCAATGGTTTTCAGGTCCAGTTGCAAGCCGCGCCTCTCATGATCCCCGAAGCATGATTCCGCGACGATAGATAACCGTTTGCGGCGCGCTGGTGTAGCTCCAGCCGCTGCAAAGTTGATGACTTGTCTAACGTTCCGTTTTCCTGATCCTCTACCCTACGACCATGCTGGGACTGTGGTGGCGGCCTCAAACGACGCCCGCGCCGCGGACGAGGTCGACGAAGCGGCCGAAGATCTCCGTATGGCGGTCGACGTCAGCCTGCGAGGTCGCCGGGCACGTCAGGAACATGGTGTGGAACGGCGTCACCAGTATGCCCTCGTTCATGTAGAAGGCATGCAGCAGCGTTTCGAGATCGCCGCGCCGGCCGGCAATGACGTCGGCGCCGGTTTTCGGCGGCGCGGGCATGAACATGATCTCGGCGCGGGCGCCGATCTGCGTCACATGCCAGGGCAATTTGTTGTCGCTGATGATCCCGCGCGCCGCTTCTGCCAAACGCGAGGCGTTGGCGATCATGACCTCGAAATTGGCCGGGGTGAGCACCTCCTCCAGCACCGCGCGCATGGTGGCGACGGTGAGCGCATTGCCGGCCAGCGTGCCGCCGATGCCGAGATGCGCCGACTGGCGCACGCGCGGATTGACCATCGGCACGATCGCCCACAGCCGCTCGGCGATCTCCCGCGAAACGCCGAAGATACCGGCCGGAATGCCGCCGGCGATCGCCTTTCCCGCCACCAGAATATCCGGCGCCAGCCCGTGCTGAGCGGTATAGCCGCCGGGCCCGCTGGAGATGGTGTGGGTCTCGTCGATGATCAGGACCGTGCCGGTGCGGCGCGTGATCTCGCGCAATGCCTGGTGAAAACCGTCGGCGACCGGGATCATGCCGAAATTGGTCATCAGCGGCTCGGTCAGCACGCAGGCGACATCGCCATGCGAAAGCGCCTCATCGAGCGCGGCAACGTCGTTGAACTCGACCACCCTGGAGACGCTGGAATGGTCGACGCCATTGGGATGGATCATGTTGCGCATGCCGACGCGGCCGTCGCGGATCTCGACATGCGCCTCCTCGACACCGCCATGGTAACAGCCAGAGAACACCAGCACCTTGTCGCGGCCGGTGATCATGCGCGCGATGCGGATGGCGCCGCGATTGGCGTCGGTGGCCGAGGTGGTGAGCGTCCAGTAAGGCAAGCCGAAGCGGCGCGCGAGTTCGGCGCCAACCCAGAGACTGTCCTCGGTCGGCAGCATCATGGTGGCGCCGTTCTGCAATTGGCGAAGCGCGGCGCGGGTCACCGCTTCCGGCGCGTGGCCGCACATGCCGCCGGTATCGCCAAGCGCGAAGTCGACATAGTCGTGGCCGTCGATGTCAATGATGTGGGCGCCGCTGGCCGAGTCGACATAGACGGGGAAGCCGCCGGCCCAGCGCCGCATCCAGTGCGATGGCCCGCCATAGAGGAAGTGCTTCTTGCCCTCTTCCCACGCCGCCGCCGAGCGCGGACGCCTCTCGAGGAAGCGCTGCTGCTCGTGGTCGAGCAGATCGCCGATTGTCGTTGAATGCAAAGCGTTTTTGGCAGCCATCACGAAGCGAAGTCTCCCTTGTGTGCCGTCTGTTGGGCACGAGATGGTTTTCGTCTCGGTTCACTATTTGAACCATCGTTTTGTATGTTATAGACAAACTGAAGACAGGATCGGCCGCCGTCAAGTTATTTCACACGCGAAGTATCTTTGGGAGCGCACAATGAGCACAGTCGGCAAGGCGGTTTCGCTGCTGGAGCTGTTTACGCTCGACGAACCGGAGATCGGCCTGTCAGAACTTGCCCGCAAGGCCGGCCTCGACAAGGCCACCGCCCGGCGGCTGCTGGTGGCGCTGGCCGCGCACCGGCTGATCGAGCAGGAACCGCAGAGCCGCCGCTACCGGCTGGGCGCCGGCCTGTCGCGGCTCGCCCGCATCCGCGACGCGCATTTCCCCTTCGTGCGCGTGGCGGCGCCGGTGCTGCGTGACCTTGCGCTCGAAACCGGCGAGACCGTGCATCTGTCGGAGTTCAGCGCCGGCGCGCTGCTCACCGTGCATGTCGAGCTGTCGGCGAAGGCCAACCGCGTCAATGTCGATGTCGGCCAGATCCTGCCGCTGCATGGCACGGCCTCCGGCATCGCCTTCCTCGCCGCCTCGCGACTGGAGGCGGTCGGCGCCTATCTCGAAAGGCCGTTGCAGGCCTTCACCGCGCATACGATGACGCAGCCGAGCGAGTTGGCAAAGGCAATCGCCCTTGCCGCGGCAAGCGGCTATTCGCGCAGCTCACAGGGCTATGAGGAAGGCGTGCACAGCATCGGCGTCGCGATCCCCGGCGCCGGCGGCCAGCCGATCGGCGCGCTGGCGATCGCCTCTCCCGTCTCGCGCGTCGACGACCAGGTCGCGGCCAGCCAGGGCACGGCGGCGATCAGTGCGGCGCGGCTGATCACGGCGCGGCTGACCGGCGAGACTTAAGTCGCCCCTATCGAGGCCCTCAATGGGGCCTTGCGCCTCGAATGACCTCAGGCACCAGGGTGCCGGAGATCAAATCCTGGCTGCATCACACCTCCCCTCTCGTCTCTACCAACGGGAACGGCACTTTTGAACGTTGTTCATTTTTCTCTTGAACGCCGTTCATAATGTGCTATGGTGCGATCGTGAACATCGTTCATGGAGGAAACGAGGCTGACTGGAATACGGCGCCGCGCTGGAAGTCGCACGGCCACCAGGCCTGGCCAATTGTATCCGGCCTGAAACAGGCGCGCGCCGACCCAAACTAACCCTGAAACGAAAGGACCATATCGATGATCGCCGACAGCCATGCCCGCAACTGTTCAAGCGCACGCACGACCCGGAGACCAATCGCCGACAGCAGATACGAGGCGCCAAGAACAAGAAGCAAATGGATTGGAATCAACCGCAGTAACGAAGTTTAACCGGCTCACGCTAAAACGGGGCTCAAACCGCGCAAGCGACCGCTGATCGATCCGCTTGGATTGCTCGATGTCCTTGCCCAATGGAACTAGCCATGAACACCCATCTGATGATGTCGCGGCGCTTCGCGCCTCTTTTCTGGACGCAGTTCCTCTCCGCATTCAACGACAATTTCCTGAAGAACACGCTGGTGTTCCTGATCCTTTTCACGCTGGCGGCTGACCGGGCGGAGTCCCTGGTGACGCTGGCTGGCGCCATCTTCATGGCCCCCTTCCTGCTTTTGTCCGCGCTTGGCGGCGAGATCGCCGACCGCTTCGACAAGGCTTTCGTGGCGCGTAGGCTGAAGTTCGTCGAGATCGGCGCGGCCCTGCTCGCCGTGGTCGGCATCGCGCTCTCGTCCATTCCGGTGCTGCTCACGGCGCTGTTCCTGTTCGGCGTCATTTCGGCGCTGTTCGGCCCGATCAAATACGGCATCCTGCCGGATCACCTCGAGCGCAAGGAACTGCCGCGCGCCAACGCCTGGATCGAGTCGGCCACCTTCGCCGCCATCCTCGGCGGCACGATCGTCGGCGGCGTCGTCTCGGCCGACGGCATCGGCGTCGTCGTGTTCGGCCCGATGATGATGATCCTGGCGATCGGCTGCTGGATCGTCAGCCGCTACATCCCGGCAACCGGCTCGGCGGCGCCGAATCTCGTGATCGACAGGAACATCTTGCGCTCCACCTGGCGTCTGGTCAGCGAGCTGCGCACGAACCAGCGCATCTGGCGCGCGGCGCTGATGGCGTCGTGGTTCTGGCTGGTCGGAGCCATCGTCCTTTCCATCCTGCCCCCTCTGGTCAAGAATTCGCTCGGCGGCACAGAGATCGCCGTGACCGCCTATCTAGCCGTCTTCGCGGTTGCCGTCGCCGTCGGCTCGGCCATCGCGGCATGGATGTCGCAAGGGCGCATGGTGCTGTTGCCAGCACCGGTCGGCACGGCGCTGATGGCCGTGTTCGGGCTGGACCTCGCCTGGAGCGTGTGGGGCCTGCATAGCTCGGTCCAGGCCCAGACGCTCAGCGCCTTCTTTGCCGGCCAGAACACCATCCGCGTCGCCATCGATCTCGCCGGCCTGGCGATTGCCGGCGCCTTCCTCGTGGTGCCAACCTTCGCGGCCGTGCAGGCCTGGGCGCCGGAGGATCGCCGGGCCCGCGTCGTTGCCGCGGTCAACGTCGTCAGTGCCGGCTTCATGACCGTCGGCGGCGGCCTCGTCGCCGCCATCCAGGGCGCCGGCGTCTCCATCGCCGGCGTGCTGGCCGGCCTTGCCGTGGTCAATGCCGTAGCCGCCTGGCTGATGCTGAGATACCTGCCGACGAATGCTTTCCGCGATTTCGTCTCCATCCTGTTCCGCGCCTTCCATCATCTGGAAGTCGAGGGGCTGGAGAACCTCAAGGCCGCCGGTCCGGCGCCGATCCTGGCGCTCAACCATGTCAGCTTCCTCGACGGTCCGCTGGCCCTGACGCTGACCGACGAGGAACCGGTCTTCGCCATCGATTACACGATCGCCCAGGCCTGGTGGATGAAGCCGTTCATGAAGCTCGCCCGGGCGCTGCCGCTCAATCCGGCCAAGCCGATGTCGACCCGGACGCTGATCAAGATCGTGCAGGGCGGCGATCCGCTGGTCATCTTCCCCGAAGGCCGTATCACTGTCACCGGAGGCCTGATGAAGGTCTATGACGGCGCCGCCATGGTGGCCGACAAGACCGGCTCGATGGTGGTGCCGGTGCGCATCGACGGGCTGGAGAAGAGCTACTTCTCGCGGCTGACGTCCCAGCACGTGCGTCGCCGCCTGTTCCCGAAGGTCAAGGTGACCATCCTGGAGCCGGTGAAGCTCGCGGTTCCGCAGGAGCTCAAGGGCCGCAAGCGCCGTGCCGCGGCGGGCGCCGCCCTCTATCAAGTCATGTCGGATCTCGTCTTCCGCACCGAGGACATCGACAAGACCGTGCTTGAAAAGATCATCCAGACCGCGAACGAGCGCGGCATGGGAGAGCTCGCCGTGCAGGATCCGGTTACCGGCTCGCTCAGCTACGGCAAGCTGCTGACGGCCGCCGCTGTCCTCGGCGAGACGTTCGAGCACCTCTATGCCGGCCAGCAGACGATTGGCATCATGCTGCCCAACGCCAACGGCGCCTGCGCGACGCTGCTCGGCGTCATGTCGGCCGGCAAGGTGCCGGCGATGCTCAACTTCACCGCGGGCGCGGCGAACATCCTCTCCGCCTGCAAGGCCGCCGAGGTGCGCACGGTACTCACGTCCCGCGCGTTTGTGGAACAGGCCAAGCTCGGCGCGGTGGTCGAGGAAATCGGCCGCTCGGTGGAGATCGTCTGGCTCGACGATCTGCGGGCCGGCATCGGCCTCAAGGACAAGCTGCTCGGCCTGCTGCGCAAGAGCACGCCGCGCGTCGCCCGCAAGCCCGACGATGCGGCGGTGATCCTGTTCACCTCCGGTTCCGAAGGCACGCCCAAGGGCGTGGTGCTCACCCACCGCAACATCCTGGCCAATGCCGCCCAGGCCGCCTCGCGCATCGACTTCCACTCGGGCGACAAGGTGTTCAACGTCCTGCCGATCTTCCATTCCTTCGGCATGACGGCGGGCATGGTGCTGCCGCTGATCTCGGGCGTGCCGGTCTACTTCTACCCCTCGCCGCTGCATTATCGCATCGTGCCGGAACTGGTCTACGCGTCGAACGCGACGATCATCTTCGGCACCGATACGTTCCTGTCGGGCTATGCGCGCACGGCGCATCCTTACGACTTCCGCTCGGTGCGCTACTGCTTTGCCGGCGCGGAGCCGGTCAAGGCCGCGACGCGCATGACCTATATGGAGAAGTTCGGCCTGCGCATCCTCGAAGGCTACGGCGTGACCGAGGCAGCGCCGGTGATCTCCATCAACACGCCGATGTACAACAGGTCCGGCAGCGTCGGCAAAATCATGCCGGGCATGGAGTATCGCCTGGATCCGGTGCCTGGCGTCGACGATGGCGGACGGCTCTTCGTACGCGGGCCCAATGTCATGTCGGGCTATCTGCGGGCCGAGAAGCCGGGCGTGCTCGAGCCGCTGGAAGACGGCTGGCATGACACCGGCGACGTCGTCACCGTCGACGAGGCGGGCTTCATCACCATCCGCGGCCGCGCCAAGCGCTTCGCCAAGATCGGCGGCGAGATGATCTCGCTGGCTGCCGTCGAGGCCCTTGCCGGCGAACTGTGGAAGGGATCGCTGTCGGCCGTCGCCACCGTGCCGGATGCCCGCAAGGGCGAGAAGCTGATCCTCATCACCGAGGCCGCCAACGCCACACGCGCCGAATTCCTGGCCTTCGCCAAGGCCAACAGCGCCATGGATCTGATGGTGCCGGCCGAGGTGCGCGTCGTGCCGAAGGTGCCGGTGCTCGGTTCCGGCAAGCTCGACTTCGCTGGCGTGACGAAAATGGTGCGCGGCGAGGAAGAGCTCAAGGTCAAGGCGGCCTGACGCGGATACGCGAACGGGCCGGCGCAAAACGCCGGCCCGCCAAGGCTTCCGCCAGCGACCCAGGCCGCGCCGCTTTTCGCTAAGCAGCGTGAGCTCGGCCGTCCCGACATTGCATTTCTTTCATTTGCGCGAGTCGACGGGCAAGGCGTCGCGCTTCGGACTAGCTTGCCCCTCCGCGCCTGAAGATTTTCTGCAGCACCAGCTTCAGCCTCTTGAATTCGTAGCGGCGCCGCAATTTGGCCAGGGCCGCCCGGTGAGCGGCGTCGATTTCGGGCAGCGAGTCCTGCGCCGTCGCCTGGGGCAGCGCGAGCAGCGCGTCGGCGTGGAGGTCGGCGAAAGGCTGCGGGTCGTAGGTGGCGAACGGCGTCGGCGGATCGCTGAGCACGGTCGGATTGCTGTTGATCTCGAACACCGTGAGCTTGCCGTCCGTCAGCGTGTAGTCGACGCGCCCGTACTGCATGCGGGCCTTTTCGAAGACCTGCATCAACTGCCCGGCATGCGGGTTCTCGGCGATGTAGGCCCTGATCTCGTCGACATGCGCCGGCAGGAGCTCCTGGTTCGAATTCTTGACGAACCACGATTTCGACATCGCAATATGCTGGGCGTAGGTCTTATCGCCGACCCGATAGGCGGCGAATTTCCGGTAGTATCCATCCGGCCATGGCGTGCCGGTCATCTCCACCACGATCGGCCGGGCCAGCCTGCGACCGTCCGGCCGGGCGAGTGCCGCGTCCAGCGCCGGCCGGTCGCGCAAAAGCGGCGGCTCCTCATAGAGCGCGCCCACCTCGTCGCGGATGAAGACGGGATAGCGGACCGTGTCATTGAGCTGGTCCGGCCTGAATGCGCGGAAATAATTGCCACCATCGTCGCGCAGCACGCGCAGCAGATCGAAGCGCTGCAGGCTGGCGGTCGGGTGGTTGAGCTGCGTCAAGCCCGTCTGCCGCGCCAGCTCGGCGCTCAGGTCGGCTGCCCGCTTCAGCTCCTCGGCGCTCAGCCGGTCCATGTCCGACCAGATCACCACACCAGCGCGGACGCCGCGCAGCAATCCGGCATCCTCATAGCGAACCAGTCGGAACGATGCTTGCAGATCTGTGCGGTGATAGAGAAGCACAACCGCATGGGTATAGGCGTGCTTTCTATGCGTAACGTAGAATATCAAGTGATCGCGTCCCCCAATCCGCAGAATTGCAAACGGCGGTCTTGTTGACTAGCAAAAAGCTGCGACGCGCCCTATAGCGCGGGGGCAAGCCGGGTGGCCGAGAGATGAACGTCGAGAGCAATGCGCTTCCAATCCGGAAGTTGGACGCGGACGACATGCCGCTGCTGATGGAGCTTGAAGCTGCGGCCTGGGCCGGCCCGCTGCAGGCCAGCGAGGCGACCATCCGCCGCCGGCTGGCGCTTGGCCACACCATGCTGGGGGCGATCGACGGTGACCTGCTTGCCGGCACGCTCTGCTTCACCGAAACCAGCCAGGACCCGCTGGTGCGGGCCGACTTTCCCGCGGATTTCGATGCCTTTGCGTCGCTGCCGCGCAGCGAGCCGGTGCACTCGCTGTATGCCTACAATCTCTGCGTCCGCCCCAGCCACCGTGGTGGCAACACGGCGATCCGGCTGCTGAAGGAAATGGAGCGCCATGGCCGCCGCCTCGGCGCCCGCTGGCTGATCGGCGACGGCCGCTGCTCGGCCTATGCCGGTTCATCCGGCGACGACGACGACCAGGTCAGGGCCGACCCGCAGTTTCGCGCCACCATCGACCGCTGGAACGAGACCGGCATACGCCCGCCGCTGGAAGAGATCATCCGCGATCCGCTGCTGCGTCTGCACTACCGGGTCTACGACTGCGAATTCCTCTACGTGATGCCGGATTTCTTCCCGCAGGACGCCGCGTCCGGTGGTTTCCGGGTCATCTCGGCCAAGGATCTCAGGAAATGATATGCGAGCCGGCCGCGGCATGACGGCTCCGTTCTTCGACCCATTCGCGCTAGGCGACGACCCGTTCGCGCATTTTGCCCGGATGCGCGCTTCGGGCGGCATCGCGCGCGGCGCGGCGCCCTATCCAGAGCTTGCCGACGCGCATTACGTCTTCAGCCATGAGCTGGTGTCTCGCGTTCTGAAACATCCCGCCCTGCTGCAGGCGCCGCCCGGCAGGTATGAGGAGGTCCGCCGCAAGCTTGTCGATCAGGCGCCGATGGCGCTGCTCAGCCGATCGGTGCTGCTCGCCGATCCGCCGCAGCATGGCGAGCTGCGCCGGCCGGTCGCGGGCTTCCTCTCCAGATCCAGCACCGAGACGCTGACAGAGGGCCTGCGAACGCTGAGCCGCGAGCTGGTCGAGGGGGCGCTGGCGGACGGCCGCATCGACGCCGTCGCCGGGCTCGCCGTGCCGGTCTCCTTCTGGCTGCTGCAGGAAATCCTCGGCACCGAGATCGAGGATCCGTGGGCGTTGAAATCGGTGACCCGTCGCATGGCCGGCGCGTTCGACCTGCGAAAGGACCAGCCGTCGCCAGCCAGCGCCGAGGCCTATGGCGAATGCCGGGCCTTTGTCGAGGAGCGGCTGGCGCAACAAGCCTTCCGGCCGGGCGGAATGGTCGCCCGCATGGTGCGGGAAGTCGCCGAAGGCCGCTGGTCGCGCGAAGACATGGTGGCCAATGTCGTGTTCATACTGTTTGCCGGACAGGAGACCGTCGTCGACGCTTTCGGCAACGCCATGGTCGCGCTGCACCACTTTCCAGAACAGCGCGCCCTGATCGAGCGCCGGGTCGTCGACTGGAGCAGCGCCGCCGCCGAACTGCTGCGCTATGGCGCCTCCGTGCAATACGCGGTTGCGCGCATTGCGGCCGAAGACATCGAGCTCGGCAACGTCGGGATCGCGAACGGCGAGGCGGTGGTAGCGGTGCTGGGCAGCGGCAACCGCGACGATGCGGTCTTCGCGGACGGTGACCGGCTGGACCTGACGCGCTCGCCGGCCTTGTCGTTGACCTTCGGCACCGGCCTGCATGTCTGCCTCGGCCAGCATGTCGCCCGCATCGAGATCGCGGCGATGCTCGAGGCGCTGTTCACCCGTGCCCCCGGCTGGCGGCTTGATGCCGCCGGCGCCAGGCGCCGCCCGTCGCTGTCGTTCCACGGGATGAGCACCGCGCCGCTTATCCTCGCTTAGAAGGATCACGCGCCAGGCAACCTCAGTCAAGCCGTTGGAAAAGCGGCCGCGTCTGGTCGAGGATCGCCGGATCGAGCGACCTGACTATCTCCGCGACCTTGGCCCGCAGGACCTCGATCGCCGCATCGTCGAGCGGATCGAGAATGTCATTCTGATCCCTCGTCGCGATATACTCATCCAGGGAGGGCGCCTCGCTCGCCGGCGTGAAGCCTCCTCCGCGGGCATGCTTATTCAACAATTCCTGCCGCGACTTCACCGCATAGTGGCGAATCCAGCCGACTTTCCATTCCATCGGCATGGCGGCCGGATGCCTGTCGAGGGTCATGCCGTCGACCAGCGTCCTGCGCTGCCCGATCGGGAAGCCATGCGGATGTGCCATGAACTCCTTCGGGTTCCGCACCGCCTTCGGCAGGCATGACGCCACGCGCGCAAACGCCTTCTTCCAGCGCGCCGTCGAGGCATCATGCCTGCCGCGTCTCGGAAACCGCACGGTGACGAGCTCGTCGTCATAGGCCTCTCTGCCGTCGCTGCCGAAGTTCGCCCAGCGGAAGGCGACGCTGCGCACGCCGCGCCGGCTGAGCAGCGAGCGGACCAGCTCGGCTCCGCTCCAGGGCGGTCCGTCGAGCGGCTCGAGAAATTCGTCGGCGTCCAGGAAGCCGAGATAGCGATAGCCCTGGAGCAGCGCCCGCCAATAGAGGTGCGAATAGGCCCGCCGCTGCGGCTGCTGCGGATCGTGCCGCCAATCGACCAGCTGGATCCAGCCGGCGTCGCGCAACGCCGAAAGCACCGCCGTCTGCGGCCCGGCGACGCAATTGTCGGCGATCATCAGATCGAAACCATGCAGCTTGTGCCACGCGGTCCACTCGATCACATAGGGCTGCTCCAGCTTCATGATCGCACAGATCACGGGCCTGTCGACGGAAAGTGGAAATCTCATCGCAACTCTTTCATTGCGCTATTTGCCGGAGTTCGACCTGCCGAAACGCGATGGCATCGCCATAGAAGGCCGCGAGCTGCTCGGCGGACGCCGTCCAGTCGCCGATGTCCAACTGATGGAAGCGGTAGCGTGCGTCGCCAGGCGGAAGCAGGTCGACATCCGGCCTGATTGCAGGGTCGAAGATGCCGGCCACCGGCATGTGGATGGTGCGCGCCGACGACAGCCAGCAGGCCAGCCAGGAAAAGCTGCCGACCGACGCGACGAGATGGCTTGCCCGGCGCAGCGTCTCGAAATCGGTCAATGGCGATGCCTTCGGCGCGAAGGCGGCATCGGGAAAGCGCTGGCGCAGGCGCCGGCAATAGTCGTTGTCGTCATGGACCTGCCCGACGAAGACCGGCTTGCGGCCGCTGTCCCGGATGAGGGTGTCATAGAAGGCGAACGGCATCGGGCAGTAGTTTCGGTGGGAGCCGTCGAGGATATCGCCGGCGCGCACATGGATGACGAGGAATTCGTCGCCATAGGTCGGCGCCTCGACCGCACGCCCGTCGAAAAACCTGGAGACCTCCGCCCGGTCGTAATAGCCCAACCTCTGCGCGAAGCCCTTGAACAGGATGCTCCGCGCGCGTTTCTCGCTGAACGCGGCAGCGATCGCGTCGAGGTCGTAGCGATGATAGCCTTCGACGCGAAGCGCCCGGTATCGCCACAGGAGAGGCGGCCGCAGCCTGGCGATGGACCATTCCGGCAGGTGGGCGTTGCAGACATAGCCGCCGGGAATGCGCCTGGCCAGCACATGGCTGAACATGTACTGGAACATCCTGTTTCCCATGCCGCCAAGCGGCCGCATGACGATCGGTACACGCCGCATCGAACCCTCATGAGGCCGGCACCGGATCGAGCCCGTCGACCGCGACCCGGCATTGTTCGCCGGAATAATCGCGTGAGGATCGTCCGATACGCAAGCCGTGCCTGTTGTCGCGTATCGGGGCCTGGTGCAGCCTAGGGATATTTCTGAACCGCGATCGCGTCCCGGGGATCGCTCTCCAGGTTCTTCGGCAGCGGCAGGCTCGAGCAGTTCAGGTGCACCTCGCGGGCGAACAGCTTTCGCTGCTTCTGCTCGTGCTCCTTGATGGCCGCGACGAGCCCCATACTGTAGGGGCCGAGCAGGACGCTGAAGCCCCAGCCGGGGTGCTCCTTTTCGCGAGCGACGTAGTTCGAGGCATCCATGCGGGCCTTCTGGCATTCCGGCGACGCCCATTTCGGGTCCTGCTGCGAAAGCGACGTTTCATAGTCGACCGGAGAAGTCACGCACCCGGCCAAAGTCGCCGCCAGCGCGACAAGCACTACAATTCTCATCCACAAGCCTTTCCTAAAGCATCGCGGAGAAACCACAGAACGCTTGCTTCGACAAGCCATCGGGTCGGACAAGGCAGCGGGAAACAGGGTCATCGTCGTCGATCGCCCGGCTCAGAACTTGCGGCTGAGATAAGGCGGGCCGGCAAGGCCAAAGCGCCATCGTGACCGGGCTCGGCGCTCATTGCCGGCAGGCACGCCTCGGACGCGCCTTCAAGCGGTGTCGGCTGAAGATTGCGCTTCGTATGCATGACTGTTCTTGTCAGATGTAACATTCGAAGGCAGTGATATATTGCCCGCTTGGGCTGACGTTTCTTGAACGGGGGGTCATGGCATGCAGGCAATACCGATATCCCATCCAGGAGACCGGCCCGCCGTCGAGCCGGTATCCTCCCCGGCCGGATCCTTCCCGACTTCATCCTTGACCGGCTATCCGGCCGCCGTGCTCTGCTGGCTGCTTTCGGCCGGCGTCTACATCGCGGCCAAATGGGTGGCCCCGGAAATGCCGCCCTGGGGCCTCTGCTTCTGGCGGCTTACGCTCGCCTGCGCCATCCTTGTGCCGATCGTGCATCGCCATCACGGCGCGATGATAGCGCTGCTCAAATCCCGCGCCGTCGAGATCGTCGCCGTCGGCGCGATCGGCCTGACGCTCTGCCAGGGCATGATCTACCACGGCCTCAACGACACCGACGCCACCACGGCCGGCATCATCATGGCGCTGTCGCCGGTGATGACGATGGTGCTCGCCCGTTTCGTGCTCGGCGAGCCGCTCGGGCTCTGGAAGTCGCTCGGCGCGCTGGCGGCGCTTGCCGGGATGATGGTCATCGTCGCGCACGGCAACCTGACGGCGCTGCTTCAGCTCCGGTTCAATCCCGGCGAATTGTGGATCGTCGGCAGCGCGTTCTGCTGGGGGCTCTACACTGTGCTGCTGCGCCGTTCCAAATTCGGCCTCGAGCTGCTGCCGCTGGTCGTGCTGCTGCTCGGCGCCGGCGCGCTGGTCGCCCTGCCCTTCCATCTGTGGGAACTGTTCAACGACGAACGCTCGGCCATGACCTTCAACGGCCTGCTGGCGCTCGCCTATCTGGCGGGTCCGGGCGGCGCCCTGATGTATTATCTCTACAACCGAAGCGTGGAAACGCTCGGCGCCAGCCGTGCGAGCATGCTGCTCTACCTGCAGACGGTGTTCGTGGCGATACTGGCCTATCTGCTGCTCGGCGAGAGCCTGCATGACTACGACCTGGTCGGTGCTGCCTTCATCGTCGCCGGCATCGTGCTCGCCACCGTGGTGAAGCCAATTCCGGGAAAAGCCTGAAGCGGTTTTCCGACCGGAATCGTGCGGAACACATGGCCGAGCCCCCGGGTTGTGCAGGATTTCACCTGAGCAGCGGGGAGTGGCCGTTCAGGACATTCGGTTGGTGCAAACCGGACATCATGAAACCTTCTGATTTGTAAGCCGTTGTCGGCTGATGTCAGAAGTTCACGCGAGGCCGAAGCCGGCCGACGACGCCAAACGTCGGCCCCGGAAGCCACGCCCGGACAAACAGGGCGAAAAGAAGCCACGCCCAAAGGCGTCGGGCGAGGAAGAAGCCTTGGCTGCCAAGGCCGCGCCCGAGGTCAACGGCGAGGCCGCGCCGCCGCCGGAGGCGGTCGAGCCCGATCCGGGGCTGACGCCCGAAGAGGCCGAGCAGGCGCGCAGGAAATACCTGCTGACGCGCTTCTGGATCAGTGCCCGCGGCTATTGGAGCCGGCGCGGCGACAGGCTCGCCTGGCCGTTCACGATCGGGCTGTTGATCCTGATCTGCATCAATGTCGGCGTCCAGTACGGCATCAATGTCTGGAACCGCTCGATCTTCGACGCCCTCGAGCAGCGCGACGCCCACACCGTCTATCTGCTCAGCGCCGTGTTCCTGCCGCTCGTGTTCGCCAACGGAAGCCTGGTCGTCGCGCAGGTCTACCTGCGCATGACGATCCAGCGCCGGTGGCGTTCCTGGCTGACCACGGCGGTCATCTCGCGCTGGCTGGCCAACGGCCGCTACTATCAGCTCAACCTCGTCAGCGGCGACCACCAGAACCCCGAGGCCCGCATGACCGAGGATCTGCGCATCGCCACCGATTCGCCGGTCGATTTCATCTCAGGCGTCCTGGTGGCATTTCTGGCCGCCTCGACCTTCATCGTCGTGCTGTGGACGATCGGCGGCGCGCTCACCTTGCCGATCGGCGGCGAGACCATCACCATTCCCGGCTTCCTGGTCATCGCCGCTGTCATCTATGCCGCGATCACCTCGACCTCGATGGTGGTCATCGGCCGCAACTTCGTCCAGCTCTCCGAGCGGAAGAACCAGGCGGAGGCCGAACTGCGCTACACGCTGACGCGGGTGCGCGAGAACGGCGAGAGCATTGCGCTGCTCGGCGGCGAGGACGAGGAGCGCAGCGGCATCGACAAGAATTTCGGCCATGTGCTGAAGCAATGGGCGCTGCTGACCGGCCAGCACATGCGCACCGCGCTGGTGTCGCAGGGGTCGAGCCTGTTTGCGCCGGTGGTGCCGATCCTGCTGTGCGCGCCGAAATTCCTCGAAGGCAACATGTCGCTTGGCGAGGTGATGCAGGCGGCGTCCGCCTTCGGCATCGTGCAAGGCGCGTTCGGCTGGCTGGTCGACAACTACCCGCGTCTTGCCGACTGGAACGCCTGCGCGCGCCGCGTCGCCTCGCTGATGATGTCGCTCGACGGGCTGGAGCGCGCCGAACAGAGCGACACCTTCGGCCGCATCCAGCGCGGCGAGACCGGAGACGGCGCCATGCTCAGCCTCGACAATCTCTCGGTGACGCTCGACGACGGCACCTCCGTGGTCAAGGAGACCGAGGTCGCGATCGAGCCGGGCGAGCGGGTGTTGGTGGCCGGCGAATCCGGCTCGGGCAAGTCGACGCTGGTGCGCGCCGTCGCCGGCCTCTGGCCATGGGGCGGCGGCAGCGTCAATTTCCACGCCGACAGGCGGCTGTTCATGCTGCCGCAGCGCCCCTACATCCCCTTCGGCACGCTGCGCCGCGCCGTCGCCTATCCCGCTCCCGCAGACAACTGGACGATCGAGGAGATCAACGCCGCCCTCGACAAGGTCGGCCTCGCCTATCTCACCGCCAGGATCGAGGAAGATGCGCCGTGGGACCAGACGCTGTCGGGCGGCGAAAAGCAGCGCCTCGCCTTCGCGCGCCTGCTGCTGCACACGCCCGATATCATCGTGCTGGACGAGGCGACGTCGGCGCTCGACGAGAAGAGCCAGGACAGGATGATGCAGACCATCATCCACGAACTGCCGAAGATCACCATCATCAGCGTGGCGCACCGCGCCGAGCTGGAAGCTTTTCATAGCCGCAAGATCACCCTGGAGCGCCGCAAGGGCGGCGCGAAACTGGTCAGTGACATCGAGCTCGTCCCGCGCAAGGGCAAACGGAGCCTGGTGGCACGGGCGCTGTGGGGGAGTGGCACGCGGGGCGGGACGGTTGGGTGACCGGATGGCCACCTTGACGTCGCCCGACGCCCCAGTCTGTAATCGCCGCGGGCCCGGCCGACAGGGAGGACGCCACCCATGGAAAAGATCATCCTGGATTGCGATCCGGGCCACGATGACGCGATCGCCATCCTGCTTGCGGCCGGCAACCCGAACATCGACCTTCTCGGCATCACGACGGTTTCGGGCAACCACAATGTCGAGAACACCACGCGCAATGCGCTTTCGGTCTGCACGGCCTACGGCATCAAGGTGCCGGTCGCGAAGGGCTCTCCCGGCCCGCTCATCATCGATCAGGTGCTGGCTGTCGAGATCCACGGCGAAACCGGGCTCGACGGCCCCGTACTGCCGCCGGCCTCGTTCGACCTCGACAAGCGCCATGCCGTCGACTTCATCATCGACACGGTCATGGCGCATGAGCCGAAAACCGTCACCCTCGTGCCGGTCGGTCCCTACACCAACATCGCGCTCGCCATCCGCAAGGAACCGCGCATCGTCGAGCGGGTGAAGCGGGTCGTCGCGATGGGCGGCAGCTACACGCGCGGCAACATCACGCCCGCGGCGGAGTTCAACGTCTATGCCGACCCGGAAGCCGCCGACGTGGTGTTCCGGGCCGATTGGGACGTCACCATGGTGGGGCTCGACCTGACGCACCAGGCGCAGGCCACCCCGGACCTGCAGGACAGGGTGCGCGCCGTCGGCGGCCCGATCGCCAGGTTCATCCTCGATATCTGGGAGTTCATAGCGACCACGCATGGCGGCCTCCTGCAGATCGCGTATCCTGCTGTGCATGACGCATGCTGCGTTGCGGCCATGATCGACGGAAGTGTCTTCACCACCGAGAAGGCCGATATCCGCGTCGAGATTGCCGGCCGGTGGACCAAGGGCATGACGGTCTGCAATTTCGAGAAGATGGGTGGCATGCACCATTTCGGCGGCACGGCGAGCGAGCAGGTCGACTTCCGCCACACCGTGGCGATGCAGCTCGACCATCCGAAATTCTGCAACCTGATCGTCGATGCGCTCGAGCGCCTCGCCGGGCAAAAGGCGTGAGCCGCCTGGCAATTCCGGGAAAAGTGCGAAGCGGTTTTGCGTCCGGAATTGCTTTACATCGAAGCGGCGCTGCAATCATCGAAGGGGAGCATCGAGATGAACGAAAACGCCAGTCCAAGGCCGATCGCGGAGATCGCCAGCTATCACGCCCATATCTACCATGACGGGCCGGCCGAGCGGCAGCACGCCGAATGGCTGCGCCTGCGCATCGGCGAACGTTTCCGCGTGCGTCTCGGCAACTGGCGCGACGAGGCGGTCGGCCCGCACCAGCAGGCGATGTACCAGGTCTCGTTCGCCAACGAGATTTTCGCCACGCTGGTGCCATGGCTGATGCTGAACCACGGGGGCTTAAGCATCCTCATCCACCCCAACACCACCAACCCCAAGCGCGACCATCTGATCGACCCGGTCTGGATCGGGCGGGCGCTGGCGGTGAAGGGGGAAATCCTCGGCGAGGAGGATGAGGCGGAAGAAGCGCTGGAGGTGAATACGGAGCCGACGCTGGGGGCTTAGGGCGGCGTCAGTCCGACAGAGGGCAGGTCTGGTTGAACAAGATCGCCGGGCTCATGTTCGTTGGCTTTGGCGCTTAGGCTGGCGACGTCGCATCGTTAAGACGCAGCACGCGCTGCTGCTTTGGCTGCAGCCTCGCAGCTTTTTGGCGGAATCGCCGACCCGCTTCGAGCATTTGCCTTGACGCAATTCAGATCGAAACCGCTGCGCTTTCTGGAATTTTTTTAAAATGCTTCTTCGGTCTCAGTATACCCCTTTCGGCTTAGTCCATTTGAGATAGATGCTGGCCATCGACTCACGCGCGAGTCAGGCCAATACTTCACGCTCGTAAATTGAGCGAAGCGGGGGCTCGCAAACATGGATTCCGATATCATCACGGGAATAGCTGTTACTTCGATTGTCGTCGGCCTCGCCGGTCAAGCCGTTTTGCTTTGGATCGCATGGCGCGACCTTGGGTGGACGCCGGCGATAGTTGTCGCGAGCAACCGAAGAGCCCGCATCGCCGATGGCCGGAATGGCTCGTCGCGCCGATGAATCGGCGCCGCAGGACTTGCGGCATGCGGACAGCTCCCTTTGCCTAAAGGTGCAACCGATCGCGCCGGGACTATGCGACCGCCGATTACGCTTCCTGAAAGGTACGGACATGGCTTACGAACAATTCGTCATACTGAAACAGAGCGCCGTGGCCGGAATCGGGATAGAGGATCAGCTGGGCGTTCCTTAGAGCCTTGAACATTGCGTAGGCGTTGTCCGCCGGCAGCATGGTGTCGTGGCTGCCGCTGACCACAAGGGCGGGCTGGCGGATGGCGCGCAGAATGGCGTGCTCGGGATCAGGTGTGGCGCACCAGGTAATAAGCGCCTTGGCCTGCGGATCAGTCACCGCGCCGCCATTATCGGTATCCCGATCTTCCGTGCGCACCTTCGCCCGCTCGAGGAACGCCAGGCCGGCCGACTGGCTGGCGGACGACTTCGTGAAGAATAGCGGCAGGCGGAGGTCCGGCGCGTCGGTTTGGGAAAACGCGTCCTGGAGAACCGCCAACAGATGCTCCTCTCCGCCTCTCGGAGCCGTGCCGACGAGGATGAGCTGCGGACCAGCCGTCCGTGCTCGGCAGCGATCTGCTGGGCGACGCAGCCGCCGAGCGAAAAGCCAAGAAGGTCGACTTCGGAGAGGCCGAGCAGTTTAATAAACGCGACCGCGTCTCGGGCCATCGCCGCGACATTGTCGGGCGTTTGGCCTGTCGAGCGGCCGACCCCGGCGTTATCGAAAGCGATCACCGGTCGATCGGCGGCCAGGGCATTCACGACGGCAGGGTCCCACGCATCGATGTTGCCCGAGAAATGCTGCAAGAGGACTAGCGCCGTTCCGGTCGATGGGCCGAGGCGGCGATAGGCGAAGCGGATTCCGCTGCCTTCGATGTAGCGGGTGGGCGCCGTTTCCAGCGTGGCGGCTTCCTGGTTCGCGGTGTCGAATTCAGTCACGTCATCCTCCGGATGCTGGGCATAAAATAGTCGAGTGGGAGCAGGCGTTCCGTAGTCCGCCGAGCACGCGTGGTGCTCCCGGCACGAAAGTGCCGGGAGCGGTATCGTCACTTCTCGAGTGCGGCCTTTTCAATCACTGCGGCGACTTCCTTCGCGTGGACGACGAGGGAGGCATGGCTGCCGGCGACCTCCGTCGTCTGGGCCTTCATCCTGTTGGCGAATATCTTCTGGACCTCGGGTGCGATGACCTTGTCCTTCGTGCTGATCACATAGAACGTCGGCTTATCGTGCCAAGCTGCCTCGTCGACGGGAGCCTCGAACGCCGTGTGGTTCAACGGGAGCTGATGGTTTGCCAAGGATTCGGCGATCTCCGGAGGAAGGTCAGCCGCGACAGCCGAAGGAAACACTTTGGGATCGATGTAGAGGTTACCCTTTTCGTCGGGATGAATCGCCACGGCGCCTTCGGTTGCCGGACCGCTCTTGGCCAGGATCGCCAGAGATTCTCCCACGTCGGGCGCGAATGCGGAGACGTAGACGAGCGCCGAGACGTTTGGATCGTCACCTGCCTGCGTGATGACCACACCGCCCCAAGAGTGGCCAACGAGAACGGTCTTGCCGCTCTGCTTCGCAAGCGCCTGTTTGGTGGCATCGACGTCGGCTGCGAGGGAGGTGAGCGGGTTTTCGACGAGCGTTACGTTGTAGCCCTTCTTCGTGAGGATATCGGCAACCGGCTTCCAACTCGTCTGGTCGACCAATGCGCCATGGACGAGCACGATGTTGTGAGCCGCCCCCTTGGGCAGTTGAGCTGATTGGGCGGGGGCGGCAACTGTTGCTCCGGCCATGAGGACAGCGGCGACTGAGAGTAGAAGATTTCGCATTCATTGCTCCTGTTGAGATGACGGACGACGCGGGTCCGCAGGCGTGTCGGCAAAAAGTCGCGGTTCTCCCATCTGCCGTTTGCGTGATGGTTTGCCGCGCGACCCGTTGGCTCGACTTGAGATCAGTTAGTACGTGGAGCACTTGGACGTTAGGCCTCAATCGTCCGAATATTGTGTCTGACCGTCCGTCGTATTAACATTGGGAGGATGGACATCCTCGCCCAAGTGCTCGATCGCGTCCGTCTCGGTGGGACTCTGCTCTTCCACTTCGAGCTCGGCCATCCATGGAATCTGGCATTGCCAGCGCGCCCCTACGCCCTGTTCCATTATCTCAGCCGTGGCTCAGCCACGCTCGCGCTCGACGAGGGACGAGAACTCCACATGACCGCGGGCGACTTTGTCGTCATCACACGCGGCGAGCCTCACTTGATTTATTCGGATCGCCGGACGAAGCCGTTACCGATCCCGGACCTCGATCGACTGCCCGGACGTCTTGGCGTCGTTCGTCATGGAGGCAACGCGCAGCCGCTCTCGACGATGATCTGTGGCAATTTCACTGTGGAGCGGCCCTCGCGCGGCAGCGTGTTAGAGTTACTTCCGCCCCTGCTTCTCTTGAAGCCGACGGAAGACGGCGGATGGCTCGAGGCTATCCTGCAACGCATGGTGAGCGAGTCGGCGCTTGCGCGCCCCGGCCAAGGCGTCGCACTCTCTCGACTGACAGAAGTGCTCTTCGTTGAGGTGTTGCGAAGCTGGATCAAGTCTCTCCGTTCCGGAGAAGGCGGTTGGCTGGGGGCGATGGCGGACCCGCACATAGGACCGGCGCTTCAGTTGATCCACGAACGACCGGATCAACCCTGGACCCTTGGCGACCTAGGGCAGCGCGTGGGGCTCGGTCGATCGGCGTTTTCAGCTCGCTTCACCAACCTCGTCGGCCAGTCCATGTACCGCTATTTGATCGCGCGCCGGATGTCGGAGGCTGCGTTTCTGCTCGAAACAAGCGACGAGGGGATTGCACGGATTGCGACCCGTGTCGGCTACGAGACCGCGGCCGCGTTTTCGAAGCTATTCCATAGACATCATGGCCTATCGCCTGGCCGTTATCGAGCAGTTCGCCGGTCTGACGGTGGCCGAGGGGCCGTTCTGGAAGCAGAAGTCGCCGACTGACCTCGATAGAGCTGGCTTCTGGAAGGTCTGGCTATGGGCGCAGGGCGTCACCGGCGGAAGCAGACTGAAGGAACCCAAGCGCAAGCATTCGCCGAGGGCCGCTGAATCAAGGCATCAACCTTATCGCTGAGGTTCGCTGTTCTGACGTCGGTCGGATCGTAGTCCGCGCTACCCCAACAGCTTGTCGCAACGTGTGCGGTACTCCCCGAATAACCCGTTCCGTAGTATGGCGAATCGACATTGAAAAATTTGGAGATTCCATTGCTTCGCCGCAGTCTTATTGCCTTTGTCGCTGTCGCTCTTACCGCTTGCACCACGTCCTCCATCGATCCGCAGAGCAAGGCCTCCATAGGCCTCGTCTACGTGGAGCCTGTGCAGTTATCAAAAGCCACTGTCTTTGCGCCAAATCTAAGTGAGGCAAATGAAAGTTCCGGGAAAGTGCCCGCCACGGTGGCAGAGGCTACTTCCCGTCTTCAAGAGGTCGTGGATACGCGCACCAACCTCCGCGAGCTCATCGAGAGTCAGGCGAAGGAAGACCTCATTGCCAAGGGATATCGCCTGACAGACGCGGCATCAGGCGCCTCCGCCACGCTGAAGATCAACGTGTACCACGCATTGAGCGTACCAATTGGCGATGGGCGAGGGATTGCAATGACCGTCAGCGCTGAGATGGTTCGTTCATCGGACGGTAAACGGTTGATGTTCGCAGGCGCCAGCCAAATCAAGGATTCAGAAGCGAAGGGAGTTCGCGTGGCACCCTATGCCGAATGGTTCACCAATGATGATTTCGTCGTAGAGCAGTACCGCTTGGTAGCTCGGCTGCTGACTGCTCAGGCCCTTGCGGGCCTGTAGGGACGTAAAAACTCGGTGGTCGACTGCTTCGCGCACCGCAGCGGACACTCGAAACGACGATGTTTGACTAGCTTGAGGTGCAATGCGCTCCAGGGTCGGCATCGCCAAGCGGCAAATCAGGCAGGGAGCCGCCACATTCGCACACGACCTGTGCCACGCAATTCCGTTTCCCCGAGCGGCTCGCAAGCGAAATCCGGCCCGAGCAATTGGCGGGTTGCATCCGAAATGCGGATTTCATCTGGCTCCGCGGCCTTTTGAAGGCGCGCGGCGAGATTAACGGTGTCGCCCCACAGGTCATAGACAAACCGCCTTTTGCCTATGACGCCCGCCACGATCGGTCCGGAGTGAATTCCAATTCTGAGACTTAGCGGTTCGCCCGCGAAGCGCTCTCGCCTGGCCGCCTCCCGCAGCTCAAGCGCATAGTCCACTAGGGCTTGCGCATGATCGGATCGCGCGACGGGCAGGCCAGCGACCGCCATGACACAATCGCCGATGGTCTTGATCTTTTCGCAGCCGTATTGTTCCGAGAGCTGATCCGCCGCCTTGAAGAAGTAATTCAGGATAGCGATCGTCGTCGCGGCTCCGACGCTGCGCGCTCTTTCCGTAAAACCGACGATGTCGGCAAAAAGCACACTGACCTCCGCGTGGTTGTCTGCAATTTGCTCGTCCGCTTTCAGCCGCTCCGCGATCGACGCCGGAAGTATGTTGAGGAGCAAGGATTCGGCGCGCCGGTATTCGCGCGACAAACCCTCCTGGCTCTCCCTCAATGCCTCGTTCGTCGATTGCAGCTTCGCATTGAGTTGACGCTCCCTCTCCTGCAGGAGCGTCATGTCATAAGCCTTCTGTTGAAGCCGCTGCTGGTTGTCGTGTTCGGGAGTGGCGTCGAGAAAGACCAGCCACACCGAACCGCCTTCGCCAAAGAGATGAAGGTCCGCGACACGCCCGCCGGGCAGTTCCATCATGGGCATATGGAATGGAAGCTCCGGGCAAGGCAGCAGGCCTTCCATGAATTCAAGCTGATCGGCAACAGGCTTGCCAATGCGAAGCGACGAGAGTCCGTAATGTTCAATGTTGCCGCCCTTCGCGGCCACGCATTGCCGGGCGTCAATTTTCAGATATGCGGCAGATCGCTCAGTATAGAAGAAATCGTAAATCCAGCTTCTGACTTCTTTCGGCACTCTGGGCATGGTCTATTTTGCGACCATCGAGGCAAGCTGACGAAAGGCATCGTCAACATGTTCGCCCGAAAGCGCGCTTGTCAGATAGATTTGCCATCCACGTTGCTTCAGTTCGTCAATCTCACCATCCGATATAGCCCACCGATCAGCCAGATCGGATTTGTTGAACAGCAATACGAACGGCATGGCGCCGAATTCGGCCTCGACCCGCTCGCGCAGCGTGAGCGCCACGGCAAGAGTAGCTGGCCGGGTTCCATCGACGACAAGCACGAGCCCGGTCGAACCTCGCACATAGCTGACGCGGAAGGAGCCGATGTCGTCCTCGCCGGCCAAATCCCACAAAATCAGATCCACGGTTTTGTCCGCAAGTGCGACGCTCTTCTTGTCGATCTTCACTCCCACCGTGGTCAAATAGGTATCTGAAAAGATGCTTTGCACGAACCTGCGTACCAGACTCGTCTTTCCGACGGCAAACCCGCCCAACATGCAGATCTTTTTTTGCAACATCCTAGGCCCCGCCCCTAGTCCAGGTTTACCGTAAACGAAACCCGGCGATTGGTGGAGCTCCCAGTTTTACTATTTTCAGGCACCGCCGGCTCAAAGGTGCCCGCGCCCCGGACCAGCAGCAGTTCCGGAGCGACGCCGCGCTTGTTGAGAAGCGCACGAACTGTCTCGGCGCGGGCCGCGCTGATCGACGCGTTGGCTGTCTCACGGCCCGTGGTGTCCGAATGGCCGGTCAGCATGAACCGCGCTGTTACGCCTGCCTTGCGGGCATTCTCGGCGAATTCCTTTATTTGATCCGCCAATCTGTCGAGAACCGGCGTCTGCTCCGGTCCCGGCACAACTTTGCCGGAAGAGAAGAAAATATCGGTCGTCTGGATGGCCTCTCTCAAATAATTAAGTTCTGCAAGGTTCAGCTCACGCAGCTGCGAGACATCCAGAACCACTCCGTCCGCCGAAAGTTGGTCGGCGGCCGCCTGCGCCCGGCTGATCCAGCCGGCGGGAGCCTCACCCATGACAACGATGCGACCCTGGACGATCGAAAGCCGAACCGATTTCGGCGGGGACAGCGACGCCGTCAGCCGCTTCACCACGAACTTCGGATCAAGACTCTGATAGAATTGCCACTGTGAATGAACGCGGGCGGGATCAACCTGCGTTCCGGACAGCAGAGCTTGCGGGTCGGCAGCAAGCGGGTCTCTCAGACCGGAAATGTAGAAATGTCCGCCCCTCGTCGTTTGTTGGGCGACGATGATTCCCGATTGGGCCTCAAGTCGCGACACATAATACTGCCAATGCTCCGCCGCGCGTGCATCGGGGCTTACATCACGAACCTTGGAGATGTCGAACTCCGGTCCGCCTGCCGAAAGCTGTCGAGCCGCTGCGCGCGCCCGATCTATCCAGGTGTCGGGAGCCTCACCCTCGGCAACGATGCGGTCATTGACGATCGAAAGCCGTACTGTATCCGGCGGATACAGCGACGCCGTCAACCGCTTCAACACGAACTCCGGCTCAAGGCTCTGATAGAATTGCCACTGTGAATGAACGCGGGCGGGATCGAGCTGCGTTCCCGACAACAGCGACTGCGGGTCGGCGGCAAGCGGGTCTCTCAGGCCGGCAATATAGAATTGGCCATCGCGCACCTTTTGTTCGGAAACAACGACGCCCGGCTGGGTCCCCAGTCGCGACACATAGGCCTGCCAGCGTTCCGCCTCGCGTTCCTCGGGGCTCATCACATCGCGGACCCCGGCGATATCGAATACCGGTCCGCCTGCCGAAAGTTGCTGGGCGGCGGCCCGCGCCAGGTCGATCCACGTGGCAGTAGCCTCGCCCTCGGCAACGATGCGATCATTGACGATCGAAAGTCGTACTGAATTCGGCGGAGCCAACGACGCCGTCAGCCGCTTCAGCACGAACTCCGGCTCAAGGCTCTGATAGAATTGCCAGTTTGAATGAACGCGAGCCGGATCGACCTGCGTTCCCGACAACAGCGACTGCGGGTCGGCGGCGAGCGGGTCTCTCAGCCCGGCAACATAGAATTGGCCGCCGCGCACTTTTTGTTCGGCAACGATGATGCCCGGTTGAGCCTCCAGTCGCGACACATAGGCCTGCCAGCGCTGCCCGGATTGCCAGGAAAGGAAGAACCAACCGCCTGCCGGAATCAAAATCAGCAGGGCTGCAGCAACCACCAGCCACGGAAATCCCTCGTTTGAATCCTCCTGCTTCAGTTCAACACAGGTCTGCAACTGCGTCTCTACGCCGGCCAACTGCGAACTGTCGCCGTCAAACTCCTCTAAAGCCTGTGAGGATTCCTCATGGAGGCGAAGCGATACATCGCGAATTATTTCATGGAGTTCCTCTGGCGGATTTCCCCGGATCACCGCGACCAAGGTCGCAAACGGTCCAACTTCCGACCAGAGACGAAGCTCGCCGAACCGGATGGTGTCCAGGCCGCTTTGTTCTTTCTCGTTGAACGAGTCCCTCACAAAATCCTGAATGGCGCTGAGCATCGAGGAAATCAGCTGAGGGTCTTCGCTGGTTGCGTTTTCGGCCGTTACATGGGCGATCAGAAGCCCGGAACTGCGGCTGATGAGAAAGACATGCTCTACGCGATAGACAAGAGAATGCTTAAGAACAACCTCCGAGAAGCTTACTCCAGTTCTCCAAGCTTCAAATCTCCACTTAAGTCCATGCCAGGTAAATATATGTCTTAAAGATTCATTCAGGGACTGAAAGGTCTGGTCGATCTTTTCGCCGATCGACTTGCGAATTGCCGGCAGAAACACCGGGTATAATATATCCGTCAGCGTGCGCGGGTTCTTCTGGATGGACCGTTGCGCGGCCCTCTCGACAGCCGGGGCAAGGGCATCGCCGAGTTGCGCATGAGCCGCGCGCGCGGCTGCATCGGGCAGAACGTTGCCCACTGCGGCTGCAAGCTGCTCGGGTTCATCGAGCAGGTGCGTAACTCGTGAAAGTTCCGATATTTCGCCGCCAACGAGCAACTGGCGAAGCTTTTCCAGCCGATGATCGGCGGTTGGAATTCCTTCGTAAAGCGCATGGTGGTCCGGATCGACGTTCCGGGCAATTTCCACCAACAGGCGGGCCAAAGCCTCGCGATCAATCTTGGTATCGCTCGAAGCTGTTTTTTGGGGAAGGCTGATTGGTTCGACGGTCGACGTCAAGTTCCGATCAACTCACTTTCCAGCCACGCTCCGAATTGCCCTTGCTGCCGACGGGGTCCTGATTGAGACATTTCGCGACCTCGACGAACAGGCCGGCCAAAAGATTTCGGTCGGTCTTGACGTTGCTGAGATCAGAAAAGATCTTCTCCATCAGCATTTGAGCGCTTTCGTTCTTTTGCTTGATTTCCTCGCGCAGCAAATGGTCGCTTCTGTTCATGCGATCCGCTATTTCGCGCTCAAGCTCGCTCAATTGATCCGACAACGCGCGCACCTGCTTTTCGAGCGCCTGATTCTGATCGCGAAGGGTGCGGTCGATCTCCTTGTCGGCCTCGGCTCGCGCATCTTTTTCGTTGCGCAACTGCGTCGCCAGCGAGTCAACCTGCTTCTTCGCATTCGACTCATAGGTTTCAAGATTGCGCTTGGCTTCGGATTCGACATCCTTGAAGCGTTGCAGGAACCGCTCTTCAAGCTTGGAGAAGCGGCGGTCATAGTCCTGCATCTGATTGCCGAACAACAGGTCGCGTATCTTGTCAACGCCTGGAGCGTCAGTGCCGGCCCCGCTATCGCGAGCCTGGGCGGCCATGAAGTTCAGCCCGTTGCCCTCTGCATTTCCTATCAGATTTGCGTCCGCTTTACTTGCTGAAGAAGCGGTATTCGAAGAGTCTTTTGCCATCCTTACACCCCATCGCCCAATGAGAAATTCGGAAACGAGAATTTATGTCAGACAAATACCCGGGCCGCAAGCCGGAATCCTGTTGGCCTTAAGTCGATTCGTGCGTCCTCGGTTCGTCTCTTTGACCAGTAACAAATGCACCAGTTCCGATTGGTCTCGCTCTTGTACGGCAGTCGCGCCGACGGTGCAGACAGCACCGACAGCGGCCACGGTCTCGCGAGTGACGATGGCGACCGCAGCAACATCCGGTAGTCGCCGCTGCCTTGGGGCCTTGGTCCTAAGATAAAATCTACGCCGAAAACGTGCTAGGGTGGCCGCCGCAGGGCGCGGCTTGCAGCGCTTCAAGTCGGTCAGGAACGATCGTCATGCTCAATCCAATCTCCATCATGGCCGACCGGCTCGGCGACTATCTGTCGGAACTCTATCTCCAGTATTTCTCGCATCGCAATCCGGAATATGCGGCCTACATGGGCGGGGCGGCGCGCCTTGTCCTGGAGCGCATCGGCAATTCGAACGCGCTCTATCACAACATCGAGCATACACTGATGGTTACGCTCGCCGGCCAGCAGATCATCCGCGGACGGCTGCTTTCGGAATCCCTGACCCCCGATGACTGGCTGCACTATACCTGCGCGCTGCTTGTCCACGACATCGGCATGGTGCACGGCGTGTGCGAGGGCGACACCCAGGACAGCTTCGTCATCAACGAGGCCGGCGACCGCTATACGCCACCGCGCGGCGCCTCCGACGCGGTGCTTGCGCCCTATCATATCGAGCGCGCCAAGATCTATGCGCGCCAACGTTTTGCGGCCTCGAAGTTCATCAACGAGGAGCGCATCGTCGAGGCGATCGAGATGACGCGCTTTCCGGTGCCGGACGACCCGGCCTACCAGGTCACCAACACCGAGCCTGCGTTGGTCAGGGCCGCGGACCTGATCGGCCAGCTCGCTGATCCCTTCTACCACCGCAAGCTGCCGGCGCTGTTTGCCGAATTCTCTGAGACCGGGATGGTGGAAAAGCTCGGCTGCAGGACCGCCGCCGATCTCGGCGCCCTCTTTACCGATTTCTTCACGCTGCAGGTCGAGCCCTATATCGGCGACGCGATCCGCTATCTGGAGCTGACGACGGAAGGCAAGCAATGGATCGCCAACCTCCACAGCAACCTCTTCCAGGCCGGGCATCGCCCGGCCAAGATCGGGCCGTTCCCCGGCTTGTTGCAGCCGACCTCGGCGAGCCTTTCGGTGGTGACCTAAGAGCCGGGGGATAGTTTCCTTTTTTCCGCCGGTGCCAAGCCGGCAGAAGGGCAGGTTCTGACCCGAGCACTCGTCGGCCGGTCAGGCATTGTCCTTGGGCCTGCATATGCCGTGGTCGGTTACCCCCCCGCCAACCGCGGCAGCAGGAAAATCTCCGCCCCCTCCGGCAGTTCCTTCGACCAGGTATCGCGGTAGATCGTGCCGTCGATCGCCACAGCAATGCCGCGGTCGATCCAGGGCTCGAGGCCGGGATACTGTTCAGCCAGCTTCCTGAACAGCTCCCTGATGTCCTTGGCCTCGACCTCGACCTTGCTCTTGCCTCCGGCAAGCTGGCCGAGCGCTCCCCAGAGGGTGACTTCGACCATTGCCGCAGGACTCCCCTAGCCTTCCCGTTCAGCCTCGATGGCCGCCAGGATGCGCGGCGGCGACATCGGGATGTGGGTCATGCGCACGCCGGCGGCGTTCGACACCGCATTGGCGATCGCCGCCAGTGGCGGCACGATCGAGGTTTCACCGACGCCGCGCACCCCGTAGGGGTGGTTGGGGTTGGGGATCTCGAGGATCTGCGTGTCGATCATCGGCAGGTCGGAGCAGACCGGGATGCGGTAGTCGAGGAAGCCGGGGTTCTGCAGCCGCCCGTCCTTGCCGTAGATATACTCCTCGTTGAGCGCCCAGCCGATGCCTTGCGCCGCACCGCCCTGGTACTGGCCCTCGACATAGGTCGGGTGCACTGCCTTGCCGGCGTCCTGCACCACGGTGTAGCGGATGACCCTGGTGGCGCCGGTCTCGGGGTCGACCTCGATGTCGCAGATATGGGTGGCGAAGGAGACGCCGGCGCCGTCGGCGACCAGCTCGCTGTGGCCGGCGATCGGCCCGCCGGTCTTGCCGGAATCGGCCGCGATCTCCTTCAGCGACAGTTTTCCCAGATTGCCGTGCTTCTCGCCCTTGGCGACCGCATGGCCCTTTTCCCAGGCGACGTCGTCGACCGAGATGTCCCACATCTGCGCGGCGCGCTCGCGCAGGATCTTGATCGCGTTGCGGGCGGCCGAGATGGTCGCCATCGAGGAGGAGAAGGTGCCGCGGCTGCCGTCGGTCATGTCGTTGTAGCCGAGGCTCGACGTGTCGGCGACGATCGCCTTGACCTGCGAATAGTCGATGCCGAGCTCCTCCGCCGCCACCAGCGACAGCGAGGCGCGGGAACCACCGACGTCGACCGTGCCGACGGCAAGCGAGACCGAGCCGTCCATGCCGATGTTGAGGTCGGTGCAGGTCTGGCCGCCGAAGTTGAACCAGAAGCCGCAGGCCATGCCCCTGCCCTGGTTCTCCTTGAGCGGCGCCCTCATGTGCGGATGGTTCTTCACCGCTTCCAGCGTCGGGCCGATGCCGATCGGGCCGTAGACCGGGCCGTAGGAGGAGCGTGTGCCCTCCTGGGCCGCATTCTTGATGCGGAAGTCGACCGGGTCGATGCCGATCTCCTTGGCCAGCTCGTCGACGGCGCTTTCCACGGCGAAGGCCGCCATCGGCGCCGAGGGCGCGCGATAGGCCGCGGTCTTCGGCCGGTTCACCAGCACCTCGTAGCCGACGGTCTTGACGTTTTCGAGCTTGTAGCAGGCGAACGCCGTCATGGCGCCGATCTCGGCCCACATGCCGGCATAGGGGCCGCACGAATAGCGCAGCGTCGCCTCGGCGGCGGTGATGGTGCCGTCCTTGCGGGCGCCTATTCTGACGTCGATCGAAGTGGCGCTGGTCGGGCCGGAGGCGCGGAACACCTCGTCGCGGGTCATCACCAGCTTCACCGGCCGTCCGGCCTTGCGCGACAGAGCGAGCGCCACCGGCTCGGCCCAGACATGGGTCTTGCCGCCGAAACCGCCGCCTATCTCCGAAGAGGTGACGCGCAGCTTCGAAGCTTCCATGCCGAGCAGCTGGGCGCAATGCTGGCGATAGACGAAATGGCCCTGCGTGCAGACCCAGAGGTCGGCGGTGCCGTCGGACGACACGCTCGCCACGCAGGCATGCGGCTCGATATAGCCCTGGTGCGTCTGCTCGGTCTTGAAGGAGCGTTCGACGACGAAATCGGCCTGGCCAAAACCCGCATGGACGTCGCCATGGCCGTATTGCGTGCGCTTGGTGACGTTGGACGGCTTTACCGGCTTCTCCTCGAGGCCTTCGGTGAAGATGGCGTCGTTGATCAGCGGGGCGGAGTGCTTCATCGCCTCGTCGACATCGGTCACATGCGGCAGCACCTCGTATTCGATCTCGATCAGCTTCAGCGCCTGCCGGGCGGTGCGAGCGTCGATCGCCGCGACCGCGGCCACCGCATGGCCGTCATAGAGCGCCTTGGTGCGCGCCATGCAGTTGTCGAGGATGTCGTACATGGCGGCATCGCCGTCGGTCAGGTCCGGGAGGTCGGCGGCGGTGATCACCGCCTTCACGCCGGCGAGTTTTTCCGCTTTCGAGGTGTCGATCTTCTTGATGATCGCATGCGCGTGCGGGCTGCGCAGCACGCGGCCCACCAGTTGCCCCGCCATGTTGAAGTCGGCGCCGTAGCGGGCGCGGCCTGTCACCTTGTCGACGCCGTCGGGACGGATGGGACGCGTGCCGACGGAAGAGAAATTGCGTCCGGAGTAGCGCGGATCGAAATTCATCTCAGGCTCCCTTCATCACGTTTGCGGCGTCCTGGACGGCGCGCACGATCTTGTCATAGCCGGTGCAGCGGCAGAGGTTGCCGGCCAGGCCGAAGCGGATTTCCTCCTCGGTCGGGTCGGGATTCTTGGCGAGCAGGTCCTTGGCCGCGATCAGGAAGCCCGGCGTGCAGATGCCGCATTGCAAGGCGGCGTGCTCGAGGAATTTCTGCTGCAGCGGATGCAGCTGATCGCCATGCGCCATGCCCTCGACGGTTTCGATGCGCCGGCCTTCCGCCTCGGCGCCCAGCACCAGGCAGGAACAGACCAGCCGGTCGTCGAGGATGATGCTGCAGGCGCCGCAGTCGCCGGTGCCGCAGCCTTCCTTGGCGCCGGTCAGCCCCAGGCGGTCGCGCAAAACGTCGAGCAGCGTCTCGTCCGGCTGGCACAGGTATTCGACGTGATCGCCATTGATTGTCGTTGAAACCGCTACACCGGCCATCACTTGCCTCCTGCACGCTGATAGGCGGTCGTGGCGGCTCTCCTGGCCAGCACACCCGCGACTTTCCGTCTGAACTCGATGGTGCCCCGCTTGTCGTCGATCGGGCGGCAGGCGCCCGCGCAGACCTTGGCGAGCCGCTCGAGCGCGGCCTCGTCGAGCGTCCTGCCGATAAGCGCCTCGGCGGCCTCTTCGACCAGCAGCACCGTGGGTGCCGCGGCGCCCAGCGCCACGCGGGCGGCCTTGACGACGCCCTGCTCGTCGAGCGTCAGGTTGACGCCGGCGCTGACCACAGCGATGTCCATCTCGGTGCGCGGAATGAAGCGCAGATAGGCATCGCCCGAACGCGGCGCGCGCTTGTCGAGCAGGATCGCGTCGATGATCTCGCCCTTGGCGAGCGAGGTCCTGCCCGGCCCGGTCGGCACGGCCTCCACGGCAATCGTGCGGCGGCCACCCGGCCCGGCAATCGATGCCCTGGCGCCGGCGGCCACCAGCGCCGGCACGCTGTCGGCGGCCGGCGAGGCGTTGCAGAGATTGCCGACGATGGTGCAGCGTCCCTGCACCTGCTTGGAGCCGATCAGCTTGGCCGCCTCGACGACGCCCGGCCATGCCTTCCTGACGGAAGCGTTCTCGCCCAGAACGGCGCAGGGCACGGCGGCGCCGATGCTGAAGCCTTCGGCGGATTCGCGGATTTCGCTCAGGCCGTCGATGGCCTTGATGTCGACAATCAGGTCGGGTTCGATGAAGCCGCCCTTCATCCTTACCAGGAGGTCGCTGCCTCCGGCGAGGATGGCGGCCGTGCCGGACGACCCGGCCAGCAGGCCAACGGCGTCGTCGATTGAATGCGGACGTATGTAGCGCATCGTCTCCTCATGTTTATCGCAATTTCGTCGACCGTTATAAAGGGTCTCCTCATAATGGCCATCCTCTTCCGCACCGGCGGCGATTGGGCCAGCCACTGCAAAATTAGGTCCAAGGCGGCAACCGACATGTGCCAGCGCCGGCGCGCCGCACGAGGATGTCCTTGCACTCAGCCCAGCAAATTGCGCGCCGCGCGCATGAATATTTTCGAGCCGACCGGGATCAGGTCGTCCGGGAAGTCGTAATCCGGGTTGTGCAGCGAAGGGTACCGCTCGCCGGCGCCGAGGAAGAACATGGCCGACCTGGCATTGTGGCCAAAGATGCCGAAATCCTCCGAGGCGCGCATCGGCAGGCCTTCCTCGCCGCGCGGCACGCCCTCTTCATCGAGAGCGCGGGTCAGATGCTCCACCGCGTCCGGCGCGTTGACGCTGGCGACGAATATCTCGTGATAGTCGCAACTGACGGCAAGGCGGTGCTCGTCCGCGATCCTAGTGGCCAGCGCTTCCGCGCCCGCGACGAGCTCCGCCATGCGGTCGTCGCGCCGGGTGCGCAGCGTCGCCCACACCTCGGCATGGGCGGGCGCGATGCCGAACACCGCCTCGCCCATCGCGGCATGGGTGACGGTCACCATACTGAACTCGTCGTCGGCGAAGGTTCCGCGCCCGAGCGCCGGAAGCTGCGGCATGAGCTGGCTAACCGCCAGCATCGGCGAGACGCCGGTTTCGGGCATCGAGGAATGCGCGGTCTTGCCCTCCAGCACGATGCGCATGCCGCGCGAGGCGCAGTTGACCACGCCGGGCTTGACCCGCACTTCGCCGAACGGCACGCCAGGCAGATTGTGCAGCGAGAAGGCGAAGTCCGGCGCGATCTCGCCGAAGCGCGGATCGGCGACGACGCCGGCCGCGCCGTTGCCGGTTTCCTCGGCCGGCTGGAACATCAGCACGACGCGGCCGCGGGCGGGCCGTTCGCGCCCAAGCTGGCGGCCGAGCGCCGCGAGGATCGCAGTGTGGCCGTCATGGCCGCACATATGCGACTTGCCCGGCACCTGCGAAGCATGTTCGACGCCCGAAAGCTCATGGATCGGCAGCGCGTCGAGCTCCGAGCGGAACAGCACCGTCGGCCCTGCCGTGCCGCTGTCATAGACCGCCGCCACGCCATGGCCGCCGAGGCCGGTCAGCACTTTGTCCGGCCCGGTGTCGGCGAGGAAGTCGACGACCTCCTTGGCCGTCCTCTCCTCCTCGTTGGAGATTTCCGGCTGCTGATGCAGCCTACGGCGCCATGCCGTAAGCTCGACAATGTCTCGATTGGTCAGGGTCACGTCTTCCGGCTCCGCTTGGCTGGGCGGTCTTCATAGCACGCGACGCTGTCCTGGTGAGCCAGAAACTCGACGGTTTCCCCCTGAGGGACGACTATCCGAGCGCGATCCAGGCGGTCTTGAGATCGACGTATTTCTCGATGGCGTGCAGCGACTTGTCGCGGCCGAAGCCGGACTGCTTGACGCCGCCGAGCGGCACCGTGATGTCGGCGCCGCCATAGGTGTTGACGTGGACGACGCCGGCATTGATGGCGCGCACCATGCGGTGCGCCGTCGATAGGTTCGAGGTCCACACGGCGGAAGCCAGGCCATAGACGGTCGAGTTGGCGAGCCGCACCGCCTCCGCCTCGGTGTCGAAGCGCATGACGCCGAGAACCGGTCCGAAGACCTCCTCGCGGGCGAGCTGCATCCTTTCGGTGACGTTTTCGAAGATGGTCGGCGCCATGTAGCTGCCGCCGGTCTCGGCCAGGATGCGGTCGCCGCCGGTGACGAGGCGGCCGCCCTCCTCCGCCGCCCTGGCGACGAAGCCGAGATTCTTGTCGAGCTGCTCGGCGCTCGACACCGCGCCGATGTCGCTCGCGAGATCAAGCGGATCGCCGACCTTGAGCTTCGTGGTTGCGTTCAGGAGTTCGTCCATGAAGCGGTCGTAGACCGACGACTGGACGAGCATGCGGGAGCCGGCGACACAGACCTGTCCGGAGTTGCGGAAAATGCCGTTGGCCGAGACGGTCGCCGCCTGCTTCAGGTCGGGCGCATCGGCGAAGACGATGTTGGGCGACTTGCCGCCGAGCTCGAGGAAGACGCGCTTCAGGTTGGAGCGCGCGGAATATTCGAGCAGCCGGCGGCCGACCGGCCCCGAGCCGGTGAAGGCGATGGCGTCGACATCCATATGCAGGCCGAGCGCCTCGCCGGCAACGGCGCCACGGCCGGTGACGACGTTGAGCACTCCGGCGGGAAGTCCGGCCTCGGCGGCGAGTTCCGCCAGCCGCAAAAGCGTCAGCGAGGCGATCTCCGGCGGCTTGACGACGATCGAGTTGCCGGCGGCGAGCGCCGGCGCGATCTTCCAGGCGCCGATCATCAGCGGGAAATTCCAGGGCACGATGACGCCGACGACGCCGAGCGGCTCCTTGTGGATCAGCCCAAGCACGTTGTCGGCCGTCGGTGCGATCTCGCCATAGATCTTGTCGATCGCCTCGGCGTAGTAGCGGATGGTGCCGGCCGCCGACAGCGGCTCGGCCTTGTAGGCCATGCCGATCTCGGTGCCGTTGTCGCGCACGCCGAGCACGGCGAGCTCGTCGGCGTGCTTCTCGACCAGCTCGGCGAGCTTCGTCAGCACCTTCTTGCGAGAGGCCGGTGCAGCGCACGACCAGGAACCCTTCTCGAAGGCCTTGCGGGCAGCGAGCACCGCGCGATCGATGTCGGCGGCATTGCCGTCGGCGATGCTGGCGAACGGACGCCCGTCGATCGGCGAGATCACCGACAATGTGGCGCCAGTCGCGCCCGCCGTCTGGACGCCATCGATGAACAGGTTTTGCGCGCCGATCTCGGCCTTGCGCAGCGTGTCGATGGTGGTCTGGCTGATCATTGGCTAGCGGCTCCGAAGGCAACGTGAAGGGTGGTTCGAGAAGGGCGGCGCCGGGCGCCGCCCCTCTGTCAGTCTCAATCCTTCAGAGGCACACCGAGATTTTCGAAGGCGACCGGATCGCGGCCCTTCAGCGCGCCCGCCAGCAACAGGCCGACCACGGCGGCGATCAGCACCAGTAGCGGCAGGAACACGCCGAGGAAGCCGCCCGCGCCCGACAGGCTGCCGAAATTGATGACGATCAGGTAGATGATGACGACAAAGGCGATGAAGGTAAGCCCCGGCAGGACGGTGGTCTTCAGCGCGTTTTCCTGGGCGGACGGATGGGCGCGGAAGTACATCACGACGGCCAGCGAGGCCACCGCCATCATCACGATGACGCCGAGCGTGGCGACGTTGGTCAGCCACGAAAACAGCGCCAGCACCGGATCGAGGCCGAGCACGGCGAAGAGCCCGACGACAACGGCCGCAAGCACGCTCTGGATGACCGAGGCGACATGCGGGCTCTGGTGCACCGAATGGGTCACGCCGATGGTCTGCGGCAGAAGCTTCTCGCGGCCGGCGACGTAGATGTAGCGGGCAACCGCGTTGTGGAATGCCAGCACGCCGGCGAACAGGCTCGACACGAACAGGATGCTCATGGCGTGGGTGAGCAGCGTTCCGGAATAGCGGTCGGACAGGCCGAACAGGAAGGTGGTCGGATCCTGGAGGCCCTGCAGGGCCGGCAGCAGCTTGTCGACGCCGGCGCCGACCGCCATCAGCCAGGCGGTGACCATGTAGAACAGGCCGATCAGGATGACGGAAAAGTAGGTGGCGCGCGGAATGGTGACCTTGGGGTCGCGCGCCTCCTCGGCATAGATGGTTGTCGCCTCGAAGCCGATAAATGCGGCAAAGCAGAACAGGATGGCGATCGCCGGCGCGCCGCTGGTGATCTGGCTCCAGCTGAACGGCGCGGCCGACAGGCCGCTGTCGCCGCCGGTCCTAAGGATCGTCAGGTCGAGGATCAGCACCACCACATATTCGGCAAGCACCAGCACGGTCAGGATCTTGGCCGACAGGTCGACCTGGCGGTAGCCGAGCACGGCGACGATGGCGATGGCGATGAAGCTCCACACCCACCAGGGCAGAGCGATGCCCCAGCCGGCGAACAGGCCGGCGGTGGCGGCGCCGAGCAGGCCCATGACGCCGATCTGCATGGCATTGTAGGACAGGATGGCGATCAACGCCGTGGCGCCGCCGGCGAGGCCGCCGAGCCCGCGCGCCGCATAGGCATAGAAGGCGCCCGCATTGCCGACATGGCGCGACATGGCGACGTAGCCGACCGCGAACAGCAGCAGCAGCACCGTCACGATGAGATAGGTGCCGGCAAAACCGGCACCGTTGCCCATCAGCATGCCGAGCGGCGTGCCACCCGCCACAGCCGTGAGCGGCGCCGCGGCCGAGATCACCATGAAGGTGATGGCGCCAACGCCAAGGCTGTTCTTCCTTAGCCGGTTCGCTTCGCCGGCTTCAATTGTCGTCATCTTTCCCTCCAGATCCGCGCTCGCGGAAACCAAGTGTCCCTGAAATGCCGGGGCCTTCTGCGGGCCATTTATCGTTTCACTATTTGGAACGACATTTCGAATATAGACTTGCAAAGGAATCGACTTGCTGTCAAGTTAATTCGCACGTTAAGTATCTGATGGAGGATCAGACCGGGATGGGCACGGTAGGCAAAGCCGTTTCACTGCTGGAAATGCTCGGTCGCGGCGCGCCCGAGACGGCGCTGGCCGACCTCGCCAGGCGCGCCGGCTTCGACAAGGCGACGACGCGGCGGCTGCTGGTCTCGCTCATCGAGCACGGGCTGGTGGAGCAGGATGAAACCACGCGGCTTTACCGGCTGGGCGCCGGCGTCGCGCGGTTGGCGCTGATGCGCGAGGTGCAGTTTCCGTTCCTGCGCATGGCGGTGCCGGTGGTCGAGCACCTGGCGGCCGAGACCGGCGAGACCGTGCATCTCTCCGAATATTCGAAGCGCGGCCTGATCTCCGTCCATGTCATCGAATCGGCCAAGGCCAACCGCGTCAGCGTGCAGCTTGGCGAGGTGCTGCCTATGCATGCGACAGCTTCCGGCATCGCCTTCCTGGCGTTCACCGAAGAGCATGTCCGCGCCGGCGTCCTCGCCGGACCGCTGCCGGCCTTCACCCCCTACACGATCGGCGATGCCGAAACGCTTGCTGAACACATCGCCGCCGCCCGCGCGCGCGGGCATTCGACCGGCTCGCAAGGCTATGAGGAAGGCGTGCTCAGCGTCGCGGCGCCGATCCTCGGCGCCGACGGCTTGGCCATCGGCACCATCGCGGTCGCAGCACCCAGGGTGCGAATCCAGAAGGGCGACATCGAGCGCCATGGCGCCAGCGTCGCGGCCGCGGCGCGCGGCATCAGCGAGCGGCTTTTCGGCGGCCTGCCGGGCCGCAAGCGGGCATGACAACAACGACATTGCAGGGAGAACCGACTGTGGAGGAAACACGCCGTATCCTGGTTATCGGCACCGGCGACACCAAGGCCGACGAGCTTCTGTTCATGCGCGAGCGCATCGAGGCCGTCGGCGGTGTCGCCGTGATGATGGATGTCAGCGTGCTTGGCGACCCGCCCTACCGGCCGGCCTATGACAGGCATGCCGTGGCCAGCGCCGCCGACACGACGATCGAGGCGATCATCGCCAGCGGCGACGAGAATTCGGCGATGACCTTGATGGCGCTCGGCGCCTCGCGGCTGGCGCGGGCTCTGCACGACAAGGGCGAGATCGACGGCGTCATCGCGCTCGGCGGCTCGATGGGCACCGACCTTGCGCTCGACGTGGCGCTGGCGCTGCCGCTCGGCGTGCCGAAATTCGTCGTCTCGACGATCGCCTATTCGCACCTGCTGCCGCCCGAGCGCATCGCCACCGACCTGATGATGATCCTGTGGGCGGGCGGGCTCTATGGGCTGAACAGCGCCTGCAAGGCGGTGCTGTCGCAGGCCTGCGGCGCGGTGGTGGGCGCGGTGCGCGCCGTCGTCAAACCGGACGAGGCCAAGCCGCGGATCGGCATGAGCTCGCTCGGCAAAAGCTGCCTGCAGTACATGGTGACGCTGAAGCCGGAGCTCGAAAAGCGCGGCTACGAGGTGATCGTCTTCCATACCACCGGGATGGGCGGACGGGCGCTGGAGGCGATCGCCGCGCAGAAGGGCTTTGTCGCGGTGATGGATTTCAGCCTGCAGGAGCTCGCCAACCAGCTCACCGGCTCGGTGGTGAATTCCGGCACCGACCGGCTGGAGAATGCCGGGCGGCAAGGCATCCCGCAGATCGTCGCGCCCGGCGCCATCGACATGGTCGATTTCCCGACCTGGCAAGCGGTGCCAGCCCGCTTCAACGAACGGCCCTACCATGCGCACAACCGCCTGCTCGCCTCGGTGACCTCGGACGGCGCGACCCGCAGGGAGATCGCGCGCGCCATCGGCGACAAGCTCGCTGCAGCGACAGGCCCGACCGCTTTCATCCTGCCCGCCGGCGGCATCCAGCAATGGGATCAGGAGGGCGAACCGTTGCATGAACCGGAAGCGCTGTCGGCCTTCATCGACGAGATGCGTTCGAGCGTGCCCGCCAATACCGAGCTGCACGAGATAGCCGGGCACATCAATGACGCCGCCTTCAGCGCCAAGGCGCTGGAGATCTTCGACCGCTGGGTCGCAGACGGCATCGTTCCGCCCGGCCGGAGGCATGCCGCATGAGCAGGTCCTTGCCAAAGGCGCTGGTGCTCGATTTCGGCGGCGTCGTCACCCGCACGCTATTCGAGACGCACGCCCTGACCGAACGCGCGCTGGGGCTGGCGCCGGGCACGCTTGCCTGGCGCGGCCCATTCGACCCGGCCTCCGACCCCCTGTGGCGCGCCATGCAAGCGGACGAGATCAGCGAGCGCGACTATTGGAGGACGCGCACCCGCGAGGTCGGCCAGCTGGTCGGCGAGGACTGGCGGGATATGTCGACCTTCGTGCAGCGGGCGCGCGGCGCCGACCCGCAGGCGGTGGTGCGGCCTGAGGCCGAGCAGGCGATCCGGGCGGCGCATGCGGCCGGCGTCAGGCTCGCCATTCTCTCCAACGAGCTCGACCTGTTCTACGGCAAGAGCTTTCGCCAGCGGCTGCCGCTGCTGTCGCTGTTCGAGACGATCGTCGACGCCACCTACACGCATATCCTCAAGCCCGACCGCCGGGCCTATGCGATGCTCGGCGAGGCGCTGGAGCTGCCGCCTGGCGAGTGCGTCTTCGTCGACGACCAGCAGCGCAACATCGACGGCGCCAACGCCGCCGGCATGCTCACCGTGCATTTCGACGTCGCCCAGCCGGCGCAAAGCTACGCCGAGGCGCTTGGCCATTTCGGCCTCGCCCTCTCCCAATCGGAAACCGGAGTCTCCACCGATGCGTGACATCAACTTCCTCACCGAGAACAATGCCAAGCCGATCTGGCATCCGATGGCACATCCGGCCGAGATGCGGGCGACGCCGCCGAAGATCATCATGAAGGGCGACGGCGTGTCGGTGACAGATGCCGACGGCCGCACCGTGCTCGACGCGGTCGGAGGCTTGTGGAACGTCAACCTCGGCTACAGCTGCGACCCGATCAAGAAGGCGATCGCATCGCAGCTCGACGCACTGCCATATTATTCCGGCTTTCGCGGCACCTCGACCGGACCGTCGATCGAGCTCGCCTACGAGCTTTGCGAATGGTTTGCCCCGGAGGGCATGGTGAGGGCCTTCTTCACCTCGGGCGGTTCGGATTCGGTCGAGACGGCGCTGCGGCTTGCCCGGCAATACTGGAAGATCAGGAGCCAGGGCGACCGGACGAAATTCCTGGCGCTGAAGAAGGGCTATCACGGCACGCATTTCGGCGGCGCCTCGGTCAACGGCAACGCCAATTTCCGCCGCAACTACGAGCCGCTGCTGCCCGGCGTCTTCCACACGCCGGCGCCGTGGACCTACCGCAATCCGTTCGACGAGACCGATCCGGCGAGGCTGGCGAAGCTCTGCGCGCGGGCGATCGAGGACGAGATCGCCTTCCAGGGCGCCGACACGATCGCGGCCTTCATCATGGAGCCGGTGCTCGGCGCCGGCGGCGTCATCGTTCCGCATGAGAGCTTCATGCCGCTGGTCCGCGCCATCTGCGACCGCCACGACATCCTTTTGATCGCCGACGAGGTGGTGACCGGCTTCGGCCGCACCGGGGCCTGGTCTGGCTCGCGGCTCTCTGGCGTCAAGCCCGATTTCATGACCATCGCCAAGGCGATCACGTCGGGTTATTTCCCGCTCGGCGCCACGCTGATCGGCGCCAAGGTCGCCGACGTGTTCGAGGCCGACAAGACGAGTTTCGGCGCCATCGGGCACGGCTACACCTATTCCGGCCACCCGGTCGGCTGCGCGGCAGGACTGGCGGCGCTCGCCGAAACAAGACGGCTTGCCGTCAACGAGAACGCCGCCGCCCGCGGCATCGAGCTCGGCAAGGCGCTGGAGGCGCTGAAGGCGAAGCATCAACTGGTCGGCGACGTCCGCTATCAGGGCCTGATGGCGGCGCTGGAGCTGGTTTCCGACCGCGCCGCCAAGAAGCCGGCCGACAAGAAGACCCTGGCCGTGGTGGCCGAAGCCGCCTACCAGGCCGGCGTCATGCTGCGCGTCTCCGGCAACACCATCATCCTGTCGCCGCCGCTGGTCATCTCGGCGGCCGATGTGGCGAAGATCGGCGAGGCACTTGATGCGGGGCTGAGGGCCGCTGACGCGGCCTAGGGAATAGGCAGTAGGGATTGGGGACTAGAGAGCCGAACCCCTACTGCCTACTGCCTACTGCCTACTGCCTATTCCCTCTTTCCAACCGTTCCTTCCGCCACGCCGCCGGCGACAAGCCAACCGTCTGCCGAAAGAAGCGCGAGAAATAGGCCGGGTCGTTGAAGCCGGTCTCGTATGCGATATCCTCGACCGTGCGGATGGTGAAGAGCAGCAGGCGCTTGGCCTCGACGAGGCGCCTTTCGCCAATCGCCTGCCGCACGCCGGCGCCCAGCACCTGGCGCGCGGCCTTGTCGAGCAGGTGGCGGGTCGTGGCGAGCTCCTCGACATAGCGCTCGACCGGCCAGTCGTCGCGGAAGTGACGGTCGATCAGGCGCCGCAGCCGGCCGCCCAGCGCCACCGCCGCCGGCACTGCGACGGCGTGCGATTCGGCATCGAGGCGGGCGATGCCTGACAGCGCCACGGCGATCAGCGGCGGCAGGATTTTGTCCATGCCGGGCAGCCTGTCGGCATATTCCGCCTGGATCATCCTGACCGTATCGCGCAACCGCTCCCACAGAGCCGTTTCTCCGCGACCTGTGACGAAGACCGGCTGGTCGAGCGGCAGCGCGGACTGTTCGGCGAGCACCGCGAGTGCCGCATCGGCGACCGAGATGACGATGGCGTCTGTCCCCGGCTCGATGTCGAAGCCATGCACCACGCCACTCGGCATGAAGCTCACCGTTGGAGCCGAAAAACTCCAGCCTTTGTCCTCGATCCGATAGGTGCCGTTGCCTCCGGTCCAGAAGGTAATCTGCGCCATCTGCGGATGCTTGTGCGCCAGCACCTGGCCGCGATGCACGGAGGCGCGCGCCTGCACCGTCTCGACATGCAGGAAGCCGACGTCGAGCGCGCGCGTGGGCTCGCCATAGACGAAGAACTCGGGGATGGCGGCCTGGCTCATGGCTTTCCGGAAAAAGTCCAAGTGGTTTTGGTGTTTCGTCCATAAACCATTGCACCGCTTCGGGCTACTCTCCAACAATCAAGGGAGGATCATGATGCGATCGGAAGATTTCCGGGCCGACACGAAACGGCCGTTCACAGGCGCCGAATATCTCGAAAGCCTGCGCGACGGGCGCGCGGTCTATATCAATGGCGAGCGGGTGGCCGACGTCACCAGCCATCCGGCGATGCGCAACTCGGCGCGCTCGCTGGCACGCCTCTACGACGCGCTCCACGATCCCAACCGACAGGCGGTGCTGACCTCGCCGACCGACACCGGATCGGGCGGCTACACGCACAAATATTTCCGCGTCGCGCATTCGGCCGCCGACCTTGCCCAGCAGCAGACGGCGATCGCCGACTGGTCGCGCATGTCCTATGGCTGGATGGGGCGCACGCCTGACTACAAGGCGGCGCTGATGAACACGCTCGGCGCCAATGCCGAATGGTACGGCCCGTTCAAGGACAATGCGCTGGCCTGGCACAAGCGTGCCCAGGAAGCGGTGCTGTTCATGAACCACGCCATCGTCAACCCGCCGATCGACCGCCACAAGCCGGCCGAGCAGGTGAAGGACGTGTTCGTCCACATCACCAAGGAGAACGATGCCGGCATCTGGGTGTCCGGCGCCAAGGTGGTGGCGACGTCGTCGGCGCTCACGCATTACAATTTCCTGGCGCAGAGCTCGGCGACGGTGACCGAGGACCCGTCGCTGTCGGTGATGTTCATCGTGCCAATGAACGCGCCGGGGATAAAGATGTTCTGCCGCGTCTCCTACGAGCAGACGGCCAACACGGTCGGCCAGCCCTTCGACTATCCGCTGTCGTCGCGCTTCGACGAGAACGACGCGATCCTGGTGCTGGACAACGTCTTCATCCCCTGGGAGGACGTGCTGGTGCTGCGCGACGCGCAGAAGATCCTATCCTTCCATCCGGCGTCCGGCTTCATGCATGGCTACTGCTTCCAAGGCTGCACGCGCTTTGCCGTCAAGCTCGACTTCCTCTGCGGCCTGCTCGCCAAGGCGCTGCGCGCCACCGGCGGCGATGCCTTCCGCGGCAACCAGGCAGCACTCGGCGAGGTGATTGCGCTGCGCCACATGTTCTGGAGTTTTTCCAACGCGATGGCGCACAATCCGATCCCGTGGGCCAGCGGCGCGGTGCTGCCCAATCTCGAAGCGGCGCTCGCCTACCGCACCTTCATGTCGGAGGCCTATCCACGTGTCATCGACACGGTGCGCCGGGTGATCGCCTCGGGGCTGATCTACCTGCCGTCCTCGGCCAAGGATTTCGACAATCCGGAGATCGACCGCTACCTCGCGCAATATGTGCGCGGCTCGAACGACATGGGCCATGTCGAGCGCATTAAGATCATGAAACTGTTGTGGGACGCGACCGGAACCGAATTCGGCGGCCGCCATGCGCTCTACGAGCTCAACTATGCCGGCGCGCCGGAAGAGGTGCGGCTGCAGGTGCTGAAGGGCGCCGAGCGCGGCGGCCGGCTGAAGCAAATGGAGGAACTGGTCGACGCCTGCATGGCCGACTATGACGAAAAGGGCTGGACCGGCGACACCTGGCTGCCGCCGCTCTCGGCCGCGGCAAGCTGAGGAGCCCGGCCATGGAGGCGCAGGTCTCGAGGCTGGAATTCCGGGACGCCATGGCGCGGGTCTGCGCGCCGGTCAACATCGTCACCACGGACGGCCCGGCGGGGCGCGGCGGCTTCACCGCGACCGCCATGTGCAGCGTTTCCGACGATCCGCCGACGCTCTTGGTGTGCATGAACGAACGTTCGACGCAGACCGGCCTGTTCCTCGCCAACCAGCGCTTCTGCGTCAACGTTCTCACCCAGTCGCATATGCATCTGGCGGGAAAGTTCGCCGGCGCGATCCGCGACATGGCCGAGCGCTACAATGCGGCGCGGTGGCAGACCATGCCGTCCGGCATGCCGGCCCTGCTCGACGCCATCGTCAGCTTCGACTGCGAGATCGGCGCGGTGAACAAGGTCGGCACACACAATGTCATGTTCGGCCGCGTCGTCGACATCCGCCATGGCAGCGACGAGGCGGCGCTGCTCTACGTCGGCCGCAACTACATGCAGCCGAGCGCGGTCGGCAGTTTTGGCGGGTGAACGCCGTCAGGTCTGGTTCTCGGACGACTCCGACTGGATCAGGCCCTCGAGCATATCGAGCAGCCGCTCGTGCTGCTCGGCGCCGTAGCGCTGCTCGATCGCCTCGTAGATGGCGATGCGCTCGGGCGCCAGGTCCTCGATCAGCGCCAGGCCGGCCGGGCTGATGGCAAGCAGCGCGCGGCGGCCGTCATCCTTGACCTTGTTGCGGGTGATGAACTCGCGCTCCTCCATCGCCTTGATGATGCGGGTCAGGCTCGGCGGCAGGATCGAGGCGCGGTTGGCGAGCTCGGTCGCTTCCAGCGGACCAGTTTCGGCAAGCACGCGCAGCACGCGCCATTGCTGCTCGGTGATGTCGTGGCGGGCGAGCATCGGCCGGAAATGCGCCATGATCACCTCGCGGGCTCGCAGAAGCGCCATGGGCAAGGAACGGCGGGTGCTGGGCGGTAGCAAGGTCAGGTCTCCGGCAAATCCAGTTCGACTCGCGCATAAGGCTCGGATCGCAGCTATATCCGCGATTTTGCCGGGAGCGGCAATCCCGCCGCCCGGATGCGCGATCCCTATAGAGAACGACGCTTGACATTCGATCGTCAAGATGTAATTCACACGTTAATTAAAAGGTGGAGGAAACCTTTGCCCCATATGGCGATCGAATATTCCGCGAATCTCGACGCGAAGGTCGACATGGGCGCGCTTTGCGAACTCGTCTCGCGCACCATCCTCGAAACCGGCCTGTTCGAGCCGGGCGCGGTCCGGGTGCGCGCCTTCCGCGCCGAGGCTTATGCGATCGCCGACCGCCTGCCCGAGAACGGCTTCATCGACATGAACTTCCGCATCGGCAAAGGCCGCAGCACTGATGAGAAGAAGCGCGCCGGCGAAGCGATCTTCGCCGCGGTGTCCGAGCATCTGGCGTCGTTGCTCACGACACCGCACTTCGCGCTGTCGCTGGAGATCCGCGAAATCGACGCCGAGCTGAGCTGGAAGAAGAACGCCATCCACCCGCGGCTCCGCGGCAAGTGACTGGTGCTAGAGAACAGGAAAGACCCCATGGCGACACTGGACGACAATCTGCGCAAGGCAGAGGCCTATCTGGAGCGCTTCAGGAAGGATGGCGTGCTCAACCAGATCGGCGGCGAGGCGGTGCCTTCCGCCGACGGCTCGACGTATGAGACGATCTCGCCGATCGACCTGAAGCCGATCGCCAGGGTGGCGCGCGGCAAGCCCGCCGACATCGACCGCGCCGCCAAGGCAGCGAAAGCCGCCTTCAAGGAATGGGCGGCGATATCGGGCGACGCCCGCAAGAAGCTGCTGCACAAAATCGCCGACGCCATCGTTGCGCGGGCCGAGGAGATCGCCTTCGTCGAATGCGTGGACACCGGCCAATCGCTGAAGTTCATGGCCAAGGCTGCCCTGCGCGGCGCCGAGAATTTTCGCTTCTATGCCGACCGCGCGCCATTGGCCCGCGACGGCCAGACGATCCGCGCGCCGAACCAGGTCAATATGACGACGCGTGTGCCGATCGGCCCGGTCGGTGTGATCACGCCGTGGAACACGCCGTTCATGCTGTCGACCTGGAAGATCGCGCCGGCGCTCGCCGCCGGCTGCACGATCGTCCACAAGCCGGCCGAACTGTCGCCGCTGACGGCGCGGCTGCTGGTCGAGATCGCCGAGCAGGCCGGCCTGCCCAAAGGCGTGTGGAACCTCGTCAACGGCTTCGGCGAGGACGCCGGCCGGGCGCTGACCGAGCATCCCGACATCAAGGCTATCGGCTTCGTCGGCGAAAGCCGCACCGGCTCGATGATCATGAAGCAGGGCGCCGAGACGCTGAAGCGCGTGCATTTCGAGCTCGGCGGCAAGAACCCGGTGATCGTCTTCGCCGACGCCGATCTCGAACGCGCCGCCGACGCCGCCGTCTTCATGATCTATTCGCTGAACGGCGAGCGCTGCACCTCATCGTCGCGCCTGCTGGTCGAGGAAGGCATCTATGACAAGTTCACCGCGCTTGTCGCGGAGAAGGCGAAGCGTATCAGGATCGGCCATCCGCTCGACCCCGAAACGGTGGTCGGGCCGCTGATCCATCCGGTGCACGAGGAAAAGGTCCTGTCCTACATCGACATCGGCAAGTCGGAAGGCGCGGTCGTCGCCGCCGGCGGCGGCAAGTTCGCCGGGCCGGGCGGCGGCTGCTACGTCAGCCCGACGCTGTTTGTCGGCGCCACCAACAAGATGCGCATCGCCCAGGAAGAGATCTTCGGGCCGGTGCTGACCGCGATCTCGTTCAAGGACGAGGCCGATGCGCTGGCTTTGGCCAACGACACCCAATACGGCCTGACCGGCTACCTCTGGACCTCGGACGTCACCCGCGCCTTCCGCTTCACCGACGCGCTTGAGGCCGGCATGATCTGGGTCAACTCCGAGAATGTGCGCCACCTGCCGACGCCGTTCGGCGGCGCAAAGAGCTCGGGCATCGGCCGCGATGGCGGCGACTGGTCGTTCGATTTCTACATGGAAACCAAGAACATCGCGTTCGCCACGGCGCCGCATTCCATCCAGAAGCTCGGCGGCTGACCGGAGACCCCAAAGATGCCCCTGCCCCAACCCAATCTCTACCCGGAATTCAACATCGTGCGGCTCTCCCATGTCGAGCTCGCCGTCACCGACCTCGCCAAGTCCCGCGCCTTCTATGTCGACACGCTCGGCCTGCAGGTGACCGACGAGACCAGCGACGCGATCTATCTGCGCGCGCTCGAAGAACGTGGCCATCACTGCATCGTGCTCAGGAAGGGCCCGGTCGCGGAAGCGCGCGACCTCGGCTTCAAGCTGTTCTCGGAGGAGGATCTCGACAAGGCCGCGCATTTCTTCAAGGCCAAGGGCCTGCCGGTGGAGTGGGTCGAGCGGCCGTACCAGTCGCGCACCTTCCGCACACGCGATCCGCACGGCATTCCGCTGGAATTCTATTCCAGGATGGAACGGCTGCCGCCGATCCATCAAAAATACGCGCTGTACAAGGGCGTGAAGCCGCTGCGCATCGACCACTTCAACTGCTTTTCGCCGAACGTCGATGAATCGGTGGCGTTCTACAACGAGCTCGGCTTCCGCGTCACCGAATACACCGAGGATGCAGAAACCGGCAGGCTGTGGGCCGCCTGGACGCATCGCAAGGGCGGCGTCCACGACATCGCCTTCACCAACGGCCTCGGGCCGCGGCTGCACCATGTCGCCTTCTGGGTGCCGACGCCGCTCAACATCATCGACCTGCTCGACCTGATGGCGACCACCGGCTGGCTAGCGAACATCGAGCGCGGCCCCGGCCGGCACGGCATCTCCAACGCCTTCTTCCTCTACATCCGCGACCCCGACAACCACCGCATCGAGATCTACTGCTCCGACTACCAGACGGTCGACCCCGATCTCGAGCCGATCAAATGGGACCTCAAGGACCCGCAGCGCCAGACGCTGTGGGGCGCGCCGGCGCCGAGGAGCTGGTTCGAGGAAGGCAGCGTCTTCGCCGGCGTCAAGCCGCGCCCGTCCGACCTGGCGGCGTCGCCGATCGTGGCGCCTTAGTCTCGCGATGACAGCGATCCTTCGCGCCCCCCTCTGTCCTGCCGGACATCTCCCCCACGAGGGGGGAGAGCGGCCATTCACCGGAGTTTCAGCATGAGCGCGGCACGCCTCGCCACCTTCACGGTCGGCGGCAGGACGCGCTACGGCGCGATCACCGGCAAGGGCGTCGTCGATCTCTCGGCGCGCCACGGCCAATGGCCGACGCTGCGCGAGGTGATCGAGGCCGGCGCCTTGCTACGGCTGGCCGAGGAAGCAGATGCTTTCGCACCCGACTTCAAGGTGGAGGACATCGCCTACGAGATCCCGGTCCCTTCGCCGGAAAAGATCATCTGCGTCGGCGTCAACTACCCGGACCGCAACGAGGAGTACAAGGACGGGCAGGCGGCGCCCTCCAACCCGTCGCTGTTCATCCGCTTCCCGCGTTCCTTCGTCGGCCACGGCGCGCCGCTGGTGCGGCCGCCGGAATCGCCGCAGCTCGACTATGAGGGCGAGATCGTCATCGTCATCGGCAAGGCCGGCAGGCGCATCGCCGAAGCCGACGCGCTCGGCCATATCGCCGCGCTTTCGCTATGCAACGAAGGCACGCTCCGCGACTGGGTGCGCCACGCCAAGTTCAACGTCACCCAGGGCAAGAATTTCGACCGCTCCGGTTCGATCGGCCCTTGGCTGGTGCCGTTCACCGACGAGGCGCAGATCGCCGACATCTCGCTCACAACCCGCGTCAATGGCGAGGTGCGACAGCAGGACCGCACCAGCCGCATGATCTTTTCCTTCCGCAAGATCATCGCCTACATCTCGACCTTCACCACGCTGGTGCCAGGCGACGTCATCGTCACCGGCACGCCGACCGGTGCCGGCGCCCGCTTCGACCCGCCGATCTGGCTGAAGCCGGGTGATGTGATCGAGGTCGAGGCCGACGGCATCGGCCTGCTCCGCAATGGCGTCGTCGACGAAGGGACTGACCGATGATGACGGAGGCTGACGTCGAGGACGCGGCGGCAAGGCTGTTCAAGGCCGAGCGCGAGCGCCGGCAGATCAGGCTGCTCAGCCTCGACTTTCCGCAAGCGACGATGGACGACGCCTACCGGGTGCAGGCCGCGTTGGTGAAGAGGAAGGTCGCCGCGGGACTGGCGATCAAGGGTTGGAAGATCGGCCTGACCTCGAAGGCGATGCAGTCGGCGCTCGCGATCGATATCCCGGATTCCGGCATTCTGTTCGACGACATGTTCTTCGACGACGGCGGCATCGTTCCGGCCGACCGCTTCATCCAGCCGCGCATCGAGGCCGAGATTGCCTTCGTCATGAAGGCGCCGCTCGCCGGCCCCGACGTGTCGATCGACGACGTGCTCGCCGCCACCGACCATATCACGCCAGCGCTGGAGATCCTCGACACCCGCATCGAGCGGATGAACAAGGAGACCGGCCGGATCCGCACCTTCTTCGACACCATATCCGACAATGCCGCCAACGCCGGCATCGTCGTCGGCGGCCGCAGCGCCGGCCCGCGCGAGGCCGATCTGCGCTGGATCGGCGCCATCGTGTCGCGCAATGGCGAGGTCGAAGAGACCGGGCTTGGCGCCGGCGTGTTCGACCATCCGGCGAGAGGCATCGCCTGGCTGGCCAACCGGCTGCACCAATACGGCATGCGGATATCCGCCGGAGAGGTGGTGCTGTCCGGCTCCTTCATCCGGCCGGTGGAGTGCCGGAACGGCGACGAGATTGCTGCCGATTTCGGCCCGTACGGAACCATCCGCATCGCCTTCGCCTGACAGCTCATTCGGATAGAAAAAAGGCCGGGCGCGAAAGCGGCCCGGCCAGAAATGAAGGTCAAACCTTCAGAGGGGAACACCGTCCGGCGCAATGGGAGGAGAACGCCGAACGATGTCCTGTATGTGGGCTTTGATCGGCATGTTTGCGACGAACAAAATTCCAAAAACTGGCCAAACAGCGAAAAAATCTCGCTTACTGCGGCTCAACTAGCCGCCGTCTCCAGCAGATCGGCATAGTGACGCCGCGCCACATCCGGATGGGAGCGCAGGCGGCTCTTCAGCACATTGGTTCCGACGTCGCGGAACAGCGGATTGTCTGGATCGCACGCGGGGCCGCGCGCCTCGGCCGCCAGTTCCTCGGGCAGCTCGAGCAGCGGAATCGTCGCATCGAGCCGGGCGCTGAAGAAGAACGGCACCGAGATGCGCTCGACGCCGGGCGGCGGCGTCACCACGCGATGGACAGTTGCCCTGAGATAGCCGTTCGAGGCCAGTTCGAGCAGCTCGCCGATGTTGACCACCAGCGTCTGCGGGATCGGGTCCACATTAACCCAGCCGCCATCGTACTCGACCTGCAGGCCCTTGTTCTCGTCCTGCAGCAAAAGGGTCAGGAAGCCGCCGTCCTTGTGCGCGCCGACGCCCTGGTCGTCGCCGGTGGCGTCGCGACCGGGGTAGCGCACGATCTTCATGCGATGGTTGGGCTCGTCGCGATAGATCGGATCGAAGGCGTCTTCCGGCTGCTCAAGCGAGAGCGCGAAGGCCTTGAGCAGGCGGATCGCCACCTCTGTCGCCTTGGCCTGCCAGGCGAGCAGCGCCGGTCTCAGCTCCGGCAAGGATTGCGGCCACTGGTTCGGCCCCTGCAACCGCGTCCAGGCCGGGACGCCCGGCCCCTGCGGGATCGTCGGGCGCTCGACGCCGATGTCGAGCTGCTCGCGCCAGTCGGCCTTGCCCTTGGTCAGCTCGCCGCCAGCGCGCGTATAGCCGCGGAACTGTGAGGATTTCACCATCTCGATGGCCAGCTTGTCGGCCTCCGGCAAGGCGAAGAACCGGCGCGAGGCGTCGAGCACCTCGGAGATTTCAGAAGCCGATATGCCGTGGCCGGAGAGATAGAAGAAACCGACGTCCCGCGCGGCCGTGCGCAGGTCGAACAGAAAGGTCCACAGTTCCGAGGCGCCCTGGTCGAGACGGTCGAGATCGAGCACGGGGATGATTCTGGCCATGGTCAGGCTCCTTTCGCGGCGCTATGCGACCCCGCCTCACGATGCCATGCGGACCAGTGCCGTCCAAGCAACGCACGATCCAATCTCGGCGCGAACGACGCAAAGCCCGCGCTGCATTCCGCTGCCGACGGGCAAAGAACATCCGTTGCCGGTTTCGGGCGCCCATTCATCAGCGGCGGTCCAGCCTGGCGACCAGCCGGTCGCCCGCCCATTGGATGCCGCAGACAAGGATGATCAGGACGATGACCACGGCGACCATGACGCTGGTCTCGAAGCGCTGGTAGCCGTAGCGGATGGCGAGATCGCCAAGACCGCCGGCGCCGATGGCGCCGGCCATGGCCGAAGCGCCGACCAACGTCACCAGGGTTACCGTGAAGCCGGCGACAATGCCCGGCAACGCCTCCGGCACCAGCACCTCGCGGATGATCGTCCAGCGGTTGCCGCCCATGGCCCGCGCCGCCTCGATCAGGCCGTGGTCCACCTCGCGCAGCGACACTTCGGCGATGCGCGCATAATAGGGCGTGGCGGCGATCGATAGCGGCACGATCGCCGCCCAGGTGCCGATCGAGGTGCCGACGATCAGCCGCGTCACCGGGATCAGCGCCACCAGAAGGATGATGAAAGGAACCGAGCGGAAGCCGTTGATGACCGCCGCGAGCGCGCGGTTCACCCACAGGCTCTCGGCGATGCCACCACGGTCGGTGGCGACCAGCGCCAGGCCGAGCGGCAGACCGAACACCAGCGAGATGAGACCGGAGGCTCCGGTCATCAGGATCGTTTCCCAGATCGAACGGATGAGAAGTTCAAACAGAACCGGCGACATGGCCAAGCACCTCCACCCGCGCATCGCGGGCTTTCAAGAACGCGATGACTTCCGACAGATGTTTTGCATCGTTGCCGGCCACCGCGAGGAACAGCGTGCCGACGGGCTGCTGCTGGACATGGTCGATGCCGCCATGGACGATGCGAAACGGTCCCGGCACGGCAATCGCAAGGTCCGACAGCAGCGGGCCGCGCGCAGCCTCGCCGGCGACATCGATCCTCAGGATCGCCTCGCCGCCGCCCGCCGGGGCGAGCCGGCCGGCGATCTCATGAGGCAGTTGCGGCCGGATGCCGCCGAGCAGGCTCCTGGTGATCTCCGAGCGCGGATCGGCGAAGACCGACCACACCGGCCCCTCCTCGACGATGCGCCCGGCATCGATCACCGCGACGCGGTCGGCGATCGAGCGGATCACCTCCATCTCGTGGGTGATGAGCAGGATGGTGAGGCCGAGCCGCCGGTTGATGTCCTTCAGCAGAGCGAGGATCGAGCGCGTCGTCTCCGGGTCGAGCGCCGAGGTCGCTTCGTCCGACAACAGCAGTGCCGGGCGCGCGGCAAGTGCCCTGGCGATGCCGACACGCTGCTTCTGGCCGCCCGAGAGTGCTGCCGGATAGGCTTTTGCTTTCTCCGACAGGCCGACGAGGTCGAGAAGCTCGGCCGCGCGCGCCAGGCGCTCCGCTTTGGCGCGGCCCTCGATCTTCAGCGGCAGGGCCACATTGTCCTCGACGGTCTTGGCAGAGAGCAGGTTGAAATGCTGGAAGATCATGCCGATGCGGCGCCGCAGCGGCTGCAGTTCGTGCTCGCCAAGCCGGCCGATCTCGCGGCCCTCGATGAAGACCTCGCCGGTATCGGGGCGCTCCAGCCCGTTCAGGCAGCGGATCAGCGTCGACTTGCCGGCACCGCTGCGGCCGATGATGCCGAGGATTTCGCCCTTGCGCACCGTGAGCGAGACGCCGTCGAGTGCCGCCGTCTTGCCAAAGCGGCGCTTGAGATCGACGAGGCGGACGACATCTTCCAGATCCGCGGGATGGCTGTGCGCCGGATCGACCAATTCGGCCGTGACATGTTGGTTCATCTTTGTTTCCGTTTCAGCGATCCGCAAACGCGATGGCGGCCCGCAGTACAGCGGGCCGCCTGCTGCTGCCTGCCAGGCGCCGATCAATAGGCGCTGATGCCGGTGCCCTTGTAGACCTTGTCGAACTCGGCCTTCACCGTTTCGTTCTGGTAGGACGCGACCAGCGTCTTCACCCAGGCTTCGTTCTCATTGCCGGCCTTGACGGCGATGAAGTTGCGGTAGGGATTGTCGGCCACCGGCTCCTGGGCGATGCGGTTGTCGGGACCCAGGCCGCTCTTCAGCGCCCAGTCGGTGTTGACCACGGCGGCGTCGAGGTCCTCGACCGAGCGGCCGACAATGCCGGCATCGAGTTCCTTGATGACGACCTTCTTTGGATTCTCGGCAATGTCGGCGGTGGTCGCCAGGATGCCGGTACCGTCCTTCAGCTTGATCAGGCCTTCGTTCTGCAGCACGTGCAGCGCGCGGCCCTCGTTGGACGGATCGTTGGGCAGGCCGATGACGGCACCTTCCGGCAGGTCGGCGACCTTGTTGTATTTCTTCGAATAGAGGCCGATCGGCCAGACGCCGGTATAGCCGACGGGGACGATGTGATAGCCTTGCGTCTTGATCTGGTTGTCGAGATAGGGCTTGTGCTGGAAGGCGTTGGCGTCGATCTCGCCGCGCTCGAGCGCTTCATTGGGCTGGGTGTAGTCGTTGAAGACGACGGTCTCGATCGTCAGCCCCTTTTCGGCAGCCTGGGCGACGACGACGCGCCAGACATCCTCGTCCTCGCCACTGATGATGCCGACCTTGATAGCCTTCTTGTCCTCAGCGAAGGAGGGCGTCGGCGCAGCGAGCCCGACAACGGCAAGCGCTGTAGCAAGAAGCGCTGCAAGTCCGGCGCGCCTGGTGATTGACGTAGCGAGAGATTTTGAAGCGTTGCCGTGATCGGACATGGTTGTTTCCTTGCAATCCTGAAATCGTATCGGCCAGGCGGGATGCGAAGCCTTGATGACAGGATCGGCAATGCTGCGCGTCCGATCAAAGAACTGCTTTTCTTCTCCACAACCAGGCAGGAAATATTCTCTCAAAGATCTTACGACAGTGAGCACGCCTGTCAGAGACCGCCGCGATGCGGACGGTGAGCGAAAGGCGCCGCTCGGAATCGGCGGCGCCCGTCTGTGCCCGGAGCAACCGCGGTCAGAACGTCTCGACCCAGGGCCTTAGCTCGACCTCGAAACTCCAGGCGCTGCGGTGCTGGCGGTGGACGGCCAGATAGGTCTCGGCGATAGCGTCGGGCGACAGCCTGCGGTCAGGCCGCTCCGGCTCGGCGGCCTGGCCGGGCGGCTCGATCTGACCGTCGATGATGAAATGCGCGACGTGGATGTTCTTCGGAAACAACTCGCGCGCCATCGACTGCGCCAGGCCACGCAGGCCGAATTTCGGCATGGCGAAGCCGGCCGAACCGGAAAAGCCCTTGAGGCTTGCCGTGGCGCCGGTGAACAGGATCGAGCCGGAGCCGCGCGCCAGCAGCCGCCGCGCCGCCTGCTGGCCGACGAGGAAGCCGCCATAGGCGCCGACCAGCAATGCCTGTTTGACCGCGTCCGGGTCGAGCTCGGCGATCGGTCCGCGCGTGCGCCCGCTGGCGTTGAAGACCGCAAGCTCGAGCGCGCCAGCCTTGTCGGCCGCCTCGAACAGCCGGGCGACGGAGGCGGCATCCGACACATCCGTTTCCACCGCCTGCGCGCCGGTCTCGCCAGCAAGGGCCGCAAGCTTGTCGACATTGCGGGCGGCAAGGACGATGCGGAAACCTTCCTTGCTGAGAAGCCGCGCCAACGATGCGCTGAGGCCAGCACCAGCGCCTGCGATCACTGCGACATTGGCCGCCATCTCGGTTCCTCCCTACGTGCGATGCCGATGGTCACAGGCTCGCGCCTTCCGCGACAAGAGGCAAGAACGGTGTTGCTCCATTTTCGCCGTTCGGCGCAAAAGGCCGCCGACATTTGCGATGATTTGCTGGCTATCGCGAAAGGCTTGCCTGCAGGACCGATCCGTCCGACACGTGGTTCAATGGCGATTCGAGGAGCGACCATGGAACCAATCTGGGCCGTCGGCCTGATGACCGGCACCGTGCTTGACGGCAATATCGACGTCGCGCTGATCAAGACCGACGGCGAGCGCATGGCCGACTTCGGCACCTACACGCTGGCCCCCTACCCGCAATCGATCCGCAGCCTTTTGGAGGAGACGCTGCGCCAGGCGCGCGCCTGGAATTTTGACGGACCGGAGCCGGCGATCTTCGGCGAAGCCGAGGAAGCGCTGACGCGTGCCCAGTCGACGGCGGTCAAGGAGCTCGTGGAAGGCCACGGCATGACGGTGGCCGATATCGGCGTCGTCGGCTTCCACGGCCAGACTGTCCTGCACCGCGCGCCGCAACCGGGGCGGATCGGCCGCACCCGTCAGCTCGGCGACGGCGAATTGATGGCCGCCATTCTCGGCACCAAGGTCGCCTATGACTTCCGCTCGGCCGACGTCGCCGCCGGCGGCCAAGGCGCGCCGCTCGCCGCCGCCTATCACGCGGCGCTGCTCAGGGAGGCCGACGCCAGCGGCGACACCGCAGTGCTCAATCTCGGCGGCGTCGGAAACATCACCTGGTGGGACGGCAAGAACAACATCGTCGCCTTCGACACCGGGCCAGCCAATGCGCCGGTCAACGATTTCATCAAGGCGAAGGGGCTCGGCGAGATGGACCGCGACGGCAGGCTGGCGGCCGCCGGTGCGGTCGACGAGGAGCGGCTCGCGCGGCTGCTTCAGCATCCGTATCTGACAAAACCCTACCCCAAATCGCTCGACCGTTTCGACTTCACAGCCGCGATGGCCGACGGGCTGGGAAGCGAGGACGGCGCGGCCACGCTGACCGCGTTCACCACCGCGGCCGTCGGCAAGGCGCTTGATCTGCTGCCGCGCCGGCCGAAGCGCCTCGCGGTCAGCGGCGGCGGCCGCCACAACCCGACGATGATGGCAATGCTCGCCAGCCGCGCCGGTGTCGAAGTCGTGCAGGCCGAGACGCTCGGCTGGAAGGGCGATGCGGTCGAGGCGGAATGTTTCGCGTTCCTGGCGGTGCGCGTGCTGCGCGGCCTGCCGATCAGCTTTCCGAGCACGACAGGCGTGCCGCAACCGATGCTCGGCGGGAAACTCGCCGGTTGATCAGAGGGCGAGCAGCCTCTTCTGCAGGAAGATGCGGCTGCGGCCGATGGGAAAGTCCGGCAGCGCGCCGAACGGCTGGTAGCCCTGGCGCTCATAGGCCTTGACCGCTTTCGGGCTGAAAGTGTCGATCCAGGCGCCGTGGCAGCCGCGCGCAACAGCCTCCCGCTCCGCGGCTTCAAGCATGGTTCCGGCCATATGCTGGCCGCGCAGCGGCTCGTCGACCCAGAGCCACTGCACGAACAGCCAGCCCCAGGCGGTGTAGCCGGAAATGCCGGCGACCACCTTGCCCCGCTCATCTCGCACGAAGACAGCGAGCGGCTTCCTGCCGGAGGCGCCGACATCGCCGTCGTTGAAGGCGGTGAGCTGTTCGCCGAGAAAGGCGAGCTCCTGCGGCGAGGGATCGGCGGTGGTCTCAAGCGTCGTCTTCATGGCGGCTCGGCTCGGTTGTCGGCCAAGCTTTATCCACGCAAGTGATAAGGACGCAAGGTCCACCGCGCCCCGGCGCCAATCCCGATTTTCGGATCGAGACAGACGCCGGAGCAGGGGCCAGCTTTGCTACTGCAGCTTGGCCTGCAGCGCGTTGACGTCGTCGGTGGTCATCTCGCCGTCCGTTGTCACCTTGCCGTCGACGATCTTCCACAGCCGGAACGGGCCAGTGATGTCGCCATACTTGTCAAAGGCGACGGGACCGATGACGCCTTCGTAGCGGATCGGCTTGCCGTCCTTGATCAGGCCGAGCGCCTTGACGAACTCTTCCTTGCCGGCATAGATCGGCGTCCCGGCCGGATCGACCGCCTTGTACATTGCATCCTTGATCTTGGCCGGATCCTCGGAGCCGGCGATGGCGATCGCCAGCCCGACGATGGCGCCGGCGTCGTAGGAGCGATCGGCCGCCGGGTTCGACGGCTCGATGCCAGAGAATTCCTTGTAGTTCTTGTTGAAATAGTCGGTCGATGCGGTCGGGCTGGTGCCGGACGACGTGCCATAGGCATCCTTCAGATAGTCGGCGCCGACGGAGTCGATGAAGTCGGGGCTGTTCATGCCGTCATTGAGCAGGAACTTCTGCACACCGCCCTGCGAGATCCAGGTGCGGGCGATGGTGGCGCCGTCGACGGGCGTGCTGACGAGGTAGAGTCCGTCCGGCTCGCCACCCATGGCCGCCGTAACTTCCGAGGCATAGCTCGACTGCTTCTCGTTGTAGGGCGTGTCGGAAACGATGGTGCCGCCGAGCGCTTTGTAGGCGCGCGAGAATTCCGCCACCATGTTGACGCCGAAGTCGTTGTTGACGTGGATGATCGACAGCTTCTTGAAGCCCTTGTCGATGGCATATTTGGCGGCGGCGACGCCCTGCAGCGCATCCGAGGTGATGGTGCGGAAGAAGATGCCGTTGGTCTTGCCGTCCCGCCCCAGCGCCGTCAGCGTCGGCGAGGACGAAGCCGGCGAGACCTGGACGATCTTGGCCGGTGCCGTGACCGAGGTCAGTATCGGGATCGACACCGACGAGATGATGCCGCCGATGATCACCGGCACCTTCTTGACCTGGACGAGCTGGGTCGCGGCATCGACGGCGATGTTGCCCTGGCTCTGGCTGTCGCGGGTGTCGGTGGCGAGGTCGCAGCCGCGCACGCCGCCGGCGTCGTTGATGTCGCGGAAGGCCATCTCAACCGACTTGGCGCCCGCCTGGCCGTATTCGCCGGCCGGGCCGGTGAGTTCCATGACCAGGCCGACGGTGATCTTGCAGTCGGCCGCGTGAGCGGCGCTCGCCGCCATCAGCAGGCCGAGCGCGGTGGTGATCTGGAAAATTGTCTTTCTCATTGCTGTTCCCCTTTCGTTACTCGACTCTTGTTTTCACACTTTGCCTGTTCAGCCTCCCGGCATCTGCAGCCAGGTTTCATGCAGATGCCGCCATTCGACGCCGTTGGGCGCTGATGAATTGGTGGTGAAGACGGCGCTGGAGCGCCGCCGGCTCGCCTGGCCAGCGCGTTGCTGTGCCTCGACATAGGTGAGGACAATGACGCCGCCGGCCTGCCATGCCGGCCGGATGTCCTCGATCGCAATGGCGAAGTCGCCGTCGAGGGTTGCGCGACCCGCCTTGACATAGCCAAGCACTGCGTCGCGATCGAGCAGTTGGCCGCTTGGCACGACCATCGTGAAGCCCTCGCCCATGACGCTTTCGAAGCGGCCGAAATCGGCTTTGTCGCAACGTTGCTTGTCGAACCAGTCGACGAAGAAGCGGTGCAGGTCGACCACCTCGGCGCTGGCGCGGAACAACAGCGAAGCGTCCATGGCCGCGCTCATACCCGGCCTGCGTTCAGATTGTAGTGCATGATCGAGCCGTGGCGGCCGTGGCGGTCGCGCTCCAGCGTGTAGACGTCGCCCTCGAGGCCGGGGCCCTCACCGATCACGGCGGTGATCGCGGTCTTGTCATCCGGTGTCAGCGCGACGTCCATGATGCGGGCGTTGGCGAGCGCATGCGCCTGGTTGCGGGCGCCGACGATGACCGCTGCGACCTGCGGCTGTTCCAGCACCCAGGCGCTGGCGACGGTGGCGATGTCGACGCCATGGCGATCGCCGACCGCCTTCAAGGTCCTGAGCAGAAGCTGGAAAAGCTCCCAGCCGCCGAAATCGTCGATGATCAGCTTGTATTTAACCAGCGAGCGGTTCTCGAGCGGCGTGGCTGGCTCGGCAACACCCAGCCATCTCTCGCTGAGGAAGCCGCCCGCCACCGATCCGTAGCAGAGGAACCGCATGCCATGCTCCCTAGCCAACGCAGCAAGGCTGCCTGCCGGGCGTTGGTCGAGGACCGAATACTGCAGCTGCTGGCTGACCACGGGCACGCCGGCCGCCAGGATTTCGCCGAGGCGCTCGGTGTCGAAATTGGTGGTGCCGACGTTGCGCACCTTGCCTTCAAGGCGAAGCTCGTCGAGCCAGCCCATCGCGTCGACATAGCCAGCTATCGCATAGTCCCACCAGTGGAACTGGACGAGGTCGAGCCGCTCGGTCTTCAGCCGCCGCAGCGACTGGTCGACGATGCCCCTGACATAGTCGCGGCTGATGCCGGCAAGCCTTTCGAGGTCCGGCACCAGCTTGGTGTGCACCTTCATCCTGGCGGCGGCATCGAGGCCGCGTTCGTGGGCAAGCCGAAGGCGGGCGGCGCCGATCAGCTCCTCGACGCCGGTGTAGATGTCGGCGCAGTCATAGGTGAAGATGCCGGCATCGAAGGTGGCGATCAGGTCTGTGACCGCCTGCTCGCGGTCGATCGCGCCATGGCCGCCGGCAAGCTGCCAGCCACCTCGGATGACGCGCGAGATTGTATAGCCGGAGCTGAGTTCGATGGCCGTCATTTCTCGTCACCTTCCACCGGCAGCGGCACGGCCGTGGTCTCGGCATGGCTGAAGCGCCGCTTGCCCGTTCTCACGATCCGAAGCCGGCTGGCACAATTCGGATCGGGACAAGCGATCTCGGCGTCCGAGGTCATCCAGTCGTTCGGGTGGGTCGGCCGCTGCTTTGCCGCGAGCAGCGGCAGCACGGCGGCGATGGAATAGATCGAGAAACCCTGCCCCGCCGGCAGGGACAACATCTCGCCTCTGAGCTCGAAATGATCGCCCGCCTTGGCGCCGCAATAGATCGGCTTGCCCTCGGGAATGACCACCTCGACGCGGAGGTCGAAGAGTTCGAAACTGTCGTCGGCCATTCAGACCTCCACCAGGCTGAAGGTGACATCGCAGGCGCCGTTGCGGCGGATGATGCCGCAAGCGGCGGCGAATTGATCGCGCTCTTCGGGGCGCACCTGCGCCACCACGCTGCCGGCCAGCCAGCCGATCGGGAACAGCAGGCGCGCGCCCGGACCGTAGTATAGGCCGATGTCGAAGATCGCATTCGGATTGCCGCCCCACATGCGCGGCGGCACATAGGAGAGCACGATGTCGCCCGGCTGAGGCGTCAGCGTTGCATTCTCGGCCGGCAGTGGCCTGGCATAGGCCTGGCCGTCCAGATGCGCTGACGGAACCGGGCAGGAAATCTCAGGGCCGGTCCACATGGCATGGATGCCGGCAACGACGCGCGGCTTGTCGAGATATGCCAGCACAAAGGCAGCGTTGTCGGGCGCCTTCTCCGGCAGCAGCAGCGCCGTCACGGAAAGCTTCGAGCGCGGCTCGGTGATCCTGATGGCGGGCTTCGTCATATCGGCACTCAGCCTTTCGCCGCGGTGGATTGCAGCTTGTCGCGCAGGAAGGCAAAGGGCCGGCTGATGTCGGCCACCAGCGCCTCGCGCGCCGCCTGCGCATCCTGTTTGGCAAGCGCTGCAACGATACGGCGGTGATAGTGGGCGGTATCGACCTCGCCGGCCTCGGAGAAGGCGTAGATGGCGACGCGGATGCAGGGGCCGGATTGCAGCCAGAGGCTCTCGATCATCGGGATCAGGACGGCCGAGCCGCAGCACCGGTAGATTTCGAAATGGAAGCTCTGGTTGAGCGTCGCTTCGCGGTCGATATCCTTCTTGTGCTTCAGCGCCCGCATCTCGTCCCACTCGCCGAGCATGGCTTCGATGGCGGCGATCTGGCGCGGGCCCATGCGCGTGGCGGCAAGCGCGATTGCTTCGCCCTCGATCAGCGAGCGGGCGCGCAGGAGATCGTCAATGCGCTCAAGCGTGATCGGCGGCACGCGTACGGAACGGTTGGGCAGCGCCTCCAGGGCCTGTTCGGTGATCAGCCGACCGAGCGCCTCGCGCACCGGCATCGTGCTGGTGACCAGCGCATCGGCGAGCCCGCGGATGGTCAAGACCTGGCTCGGTTCAAACAGCCCGCCAATCAAGGCCCGGCGCAGCTCGGAATAGACGCGATCCTGGACGGTCTCGCGGCCGACCGGCGTGAGCTGGGCTGCGATCGTTTCGTTGTTCCGCTCGATGGCAGTCTTTTGCATGACACTCCCGGTCTTGGGCCCGTTTTCGGGCTTGCGGAGAAAATTAAAGCCGATTAGCGTGATCAAAGCAAGTGTGATCACAAATCAAAAAATCAGAAGGCGGCAACGACCGCTCGGCCAGAGGGTGCATGAGCGAGACAACCGAGGACGAGACCCGAGCACCGGTGCTGTCGGCGAAGAACGTCGTCAGGCGCTTCGGCGGGCTTGTCGCGGTGAATGACGTCTCGTTCGAGGTGCGACCGGGCGAGATCCTCGGCCTGATCGGCCCAAACGGCGCCGGCAAGACGACGATGTTCGACCTGCTCGCCGGCAGCATCCTGCCTTCCAGCGGCGAGATCTTTCTCAACGGCGCTTTGGTCTCGGGCGAAGCCGCCCATCGCCGCATCGGCCGCGGCCTCGGACGCACCTTCCAGATCCCGCGGCCGCTGCCCAACCTGACGCTGATCGAGAACGTCATGCTGGCCGCGCAAGGACAGACCGGCGAGCGGCTGCTTGCCAATTTCGTCACGCCGTGGCGGGTCGCCACCGAGGAGAATGCGGCGGCAAAGAGGGCCGCAGAACTGTTGGAACTCGTCTCGCTTACACGGCTGGCGCACGAGCCGGCGCGCGTGCTTTCCGGCGGCCAGCGCAAGCTGCTCGAACTTGCCCGCGTGATGATGGCCGATCCGATGATCATCCTGCTCGACGAGCCGGCCGCTGGAGTGAATGCGACGCTGCTCGAGGTCATCATCGACCGCATCCGCGACATCAACGCGAGCGGCATCACTTTCCTGCTCATCGAGCACAATATCGACATGGTGGCGCGGCTCTGCCACCGCGTGCTGGTGATGGCGAGCGGCGAATTGCTGTGCGAAGGCACGGCCGACGAGGTGGCGCGCGATCCGCGCGTCATCGAGGCCTATCTCGGAGGCGCGGCATGAGCGAGACCGTGCTTGACGTCCACGATCTCGAAGCCGGGTACGAGCCCGGCGTGCCGATCGTGCGCGGCGCCTCGATTACCGTCAACAAGGGCGAGATCGTCGTCGTCCTAGGGCCCAACGGCGCAGGCAAGTCGAGCCTGATCAAGGCCGTCGCCGGCCTGGTGCCGATCAGCCGCGGCAGCGTGCTTCTCGACGGCAAGGACATCACCGCGGCACCGGCGCATACCATGGTGCGGCTTGGCCTTGCCTTCGTGCCGCAGACCGAAAACGTCTTTCCGCTGATGTCGGTGGAGGACAATCTGAAGGTCGCCTGCGGCATCCTCGAGCGGCGCGACGCGCCTGCCCGCATCGAGGAGATGTACACAGCCTTTCCCGACCTCGCCCGCCAGCGCCGCACCGCCGCCGGCAATCTGTCGGGCGGGCAGCGCCAGATGCTCGCGGTGGCCCGCGCGCTGATCGTCCATCCCAAGGTGCTGGTGCTCGACGAGCCTTCGGCCGGCCTGTCGCCGAAATTTGTGGCGATGGTGTTCGAGATGCTCTCCGCCATCCGCAAGTCCGGCGTCACCATCCTTCTGGTCGAGCAGAACGCCAAGGCCGCACTTGCCATCGGCGACCGCGCCTATGTGCTGGTCGAGGGCAAGGACCGGCACGAGGGTGTCGCCGCCGAACTCTGGAACGACCCGGTGGTGGCCGAACTGTACCTTGGTCAGCGCCCCTCGCGCGCCGGGGAAGGAGACGCCGCATGAGCCTGCAATTTGTCGTCGACGGATTGCTGACCGGTTCGATGATCGGGTTGGGCGCCATCGGCGTGACGCTGACCTATTCGATCCTGCGCTTCTCGAACTTTGCCCATGGCGACTTCATGGCCTGGGGCACCTATGCGACGCTTGCCGCCGTCAGCGCCATCGGCGCCATGTTCGGCAAGGTGGCGCCGATCGCACCGCTGTCCTTCGGCTGGCCGCTCCTTGTTGCCTTGGCCATCGGCATGGCTTTCACCGCCCTTTTGGCACTGGCCCTCGACAAGGTGCTGTTTTCGCGACTGCGCTCGCAAGGCCAGGCGATCATCGTGGTGATGGCAAGCTTCGGCGCCTCGATGGCGTTGCGGAGCCTGCTCGAGTTCACCTTTTCCTCGCGGCCGACCTATTTCAGCCGCGCCATCCAGATCGCCATGCCGGTCGGCTTCGGCATTCGCATCACGCCCGACCAGATCGCCTTGCTGCTGCTGACGGCCGTGCTGGTGCTCGGCGTGCACCTTTTGATGACGCGCACGCAGACCGGCCGTTCCATGCAGGCCTTGAGCCAGAACCCGGCATTGGCCCGCATTGTCGGCATCGATGTCGCCAAGGTGGTGCGCGTCACCTGGATCATCGGCGGGGCGCTGGCCTGCGTCGCCGGCGTCATGATCGGCATTCTCATCCAGATCCGCCCGTTCATGGGGTTCGACATGCTGCTGCCGATGTTCGCCGCCGCCATCCTGGGCGGCATCGGCAGCGTACCGGGTGCTGTTCTCGGCGGGTTGATCATCGGTCTGGCCGAAGCCGGCGCGGTGCAACTGATCGGCGCCGAATGGCGCGCCGCCGTCTCCTTCATCATCCTGATGGTGGTGCTGTTCGTGCGGCCGATCGGCCTTTTCGGAGTGCGAGAAAGATGATCGACCTCGTTGGCTACGGCGCCTTCTTCCTGACCACGGCGCTGATCTTTTCGCTGGTCACGCTGGGCCTCAATTTACAATGGGGACTGACAGGGCTGTTCAATGTCGGGCTCGCCGGCTTCGTCGCCATCGGCGCCTATACTTCGGCACTGCTGACCACGCCCGACGACGCCGCGCGGCTGGGCGGCTTCGGCCTGCCTATTCTCGTCGGCTGGCTGGGCGCCCTGATCGTCGGCGGCATCGCCGCAGCGCTTACCGGTGTCGCCACGCTGCGGCTGAAATCGGACTATCTGGCGATCACCACTTTTGGTGTTGCAGTCGTCGTGCAGCTGGTCGCGCTTAACGCGCAGAGGCTGACCGGCGGCCCGTTCGGCATCGGCTTCATCCCCCGCCCCTTCGGCCGCCTTGCCGAGACGCCGCTGCTGTTCAACCTGTCCAACCTTGCCATCGTCTGCGCGATCACGCTGATCGTCTATCTGGCTTTGGAGCATCTGGCGCACAGCCCCTGGGGCCGGGTGCTGAAGGCGCTGCGCGAGGACGAGCGGGCGGCGATCTCGCTTGGCAAGAGCGCGCGCTTCTACCGCGTCCAGGCCTTTGCCGTCGGCGGCGCCATCATGGCCCTTGCCGGCGCGCTGCAGGCGCATTTCACCGGCTTCATCGCGCCGGACAACTATCTGCCGATCCTGACCTTCCAGGTCTGGGTGATGCTGATCGTCGGCGGCTCCGGCAGCAATCTCGGCGCCGTCATCGGCAGCGTCCTTGTGTGGGGGATATGGGCCGGATCGGGGACGCTCACCAGTGTGCTGTTCCCGCCGGAGCAGCAGGCGCGCGCCGCTTCGCTGCAGATCGTCGCCATCGGCGTCATGCTATGCGTCATCCTGCTGATCCGGCCGAACGGCCTGTTCGGCGACAGGCTACGGCGGCGACGCTTCGGCAAGCAAGACAAGGTCGTGGCGGGCGAAAGCGGCGCCGGGTCATGAATGCCGTGGTCAGGCAGCAGATGAACGGCGTTTCGCTGTGGCACGCGGTCAGCCGCAACCGTCGCGACCGGCCCGCGCTGCAAGGCAGGCTCGATGTCGACCTCGCCATTGTCGGCGCTGGCTTCACCGGCCTATCGACCGCGTTGCACGCCGCCGAAAAGGGGATTTCGGTCGCCGTGCTCGAAGCCGAAACCATTGCCTGGGGCGCGACCGGCAGGAATGCCGGCCTCGTCGTACCGAATTTCGCCAAGCGGGACCCGAACGACATCATCGCCGAGCTCGGGGCAGAGCGCGGCGAGCGTCTGGTCGATTTCGCCGCCGGCAGCGCCGATCTCGTCTTCGGCCTGATCAAGCAACACGGCATCGAATGCGACGCCCTGCAGAACGGCTGGATCCAGCCGGCGCACACGCCTGTCGCTTTTGAAAAGACCAGGTCGCGCGCCGAGCAATGGGCAGTGCGCGGCCGGCCGACCGTCACGCTGGACAGCACGGCAGTGACCGAACTCACCGGCATTCGCGGCTATGCCGGCGGCTGGATGGACAGATCGGGCGGCGTGCTCAATCCGGTCGAGTATGCGCGCGGCCTGGCCGATGCGGCGGATAAGGCCGGCGCCCGCATCTTCGAACAGACGTGTGTGACCTCGATCGATCCGGCAGCCGATGGCTGGTCGGTGAAGACCGCCTCGACGTCGGTGCGCGCCGCGAAGGTCCTGATTGCCACCAATGCCTATGGCGGATCGCTGAAGCCGATATTGCGACGGACCTATGTCCCGCTGAAAGTCTTCCAGATCGCCACAGCGCCGCTGCCGCAGGGTATACGCGACCGCCTGCTGCCCGGCGGGCAAGCCGTCGGCGACACCAGGCGTAACCTGTTCACCTGCCGCTTCGACGCTCAGAACCGGCTGATCAGCGGCGGCATGCACATTGTCGGCGTCGGCGCCGAGGCGCGTGTGCCGCAGACGGTCTGGCGGCGACTCGCCAGGCATCTCGATCTGCCCGACTTGCCGGCGCTTGCCTACAGCTGGACGGGCGTGGCGGCGGTCGAGCCGGATTTCCTGCCGCGTCTCGTCGACCTCGGGCCAGGCCTGATCGCCGGCTTCGCCTGCAATGGTCGCGGCATCGCCATGACCACGGCGATGGGCAAGGTATTGGCGGACTGGGCTGATGGGGCGGACGCCCGGGACTTGCCGCTTCCCTTCGCGCCGCCATCGCCGATCCCGCTCCATGGCGTGGTCCGCTATGCACCGAATGTGCTGCTCCCCTGGAGCATGCTGCGGGACCGGCTGGACGAGAGTTTAGTCTGACACGGCCGGCCGTGGCGACCGCCATGCCGCCGCCGCGGCCGAGACCAGCATCAGCAGAGCGGCGATGATCGCGCAGTTGGCGAAGCCCAGGCTCATGTAGAGCGGCCCAAAGCCGGCGGTGCCGATGGTGACGGCTAGATAGGTCACTGCGCTGTTCAGGCCCATGATGGTGCCGCGCCGCGCGGGGTCGAGCGCGGTAAGGCGCATCACTAGGACGTTGAGCCCGAAATGGTTGGCCAGGCCCCAGATGGCGATGGTCGCCATCAGCGGACCGAAGCCGCCGCTTGTCAGGGCCATGGCGACATAGACCGCCGCCACCAGGAGATAGGCGAACGGCATGACGCGGCGCGCGCCGAGGCGGTCGATGACGCCGTCGAGCAGTGCTGCCGCGCCGAAGCCGAGGCCATAGGCGACTGCCGCAAGGCCGTTGGCGCTGACCGGCTCGCCGAGGCCCTGGTGAAGGTGATCGCCTAGGTAGCCGTAGACGCCGTAGAAGGCGGTCATGAAGGCGCCGCAGGCGACCAGCAGCGGCAGGATGCCGGGCACGGCGAGCGCGCCGAGCGGCGAAGGCGCCGGGCCGCCTTTCGTCATGTCGCGCAGCGAACTGACAGCCAGCCCGGCGACGGCCGCCGCAGCCAGAAGCGCGACGGCGGCGAATACGGCGCGCCAGTGGATCAGGTCGGCAAGCACCGCCGACAGTGAGACGCCGGCCACCATGGAGAGCGTCCAGCCGGTCAGCACGACGCCGATGGTGCCACTCTCGCGGCCGGGCGGCGCGATCGCCGCGGAGCTCGCATAGATCGCCGGCATGGCGATGCCGGCGGCAATGCCGGCGACGAGCTGGGCCGCGACCAGCGCCGTCACCGTCGGCGCCAGCGCACTGGCGACAAGGGCGATCGCCAGCAGAAGCAATGCCGCCTGCAGCATGCGGCGCGCGCCGATCCGGTCGATGTAGCGGGCAAGGAAAAGCGCGCTTGCCGAGGTGCCGAGGCCGAAGGCGGCGGAGGCCGTCATCACGGCCGGCACGCTCGCTCCGAACGATGCCGCGACAGCAGGCGCGATCGGCCCGAGGACCAGCGAGTTCGAGCCGATGACGGCGATGCAGGCGGTCAGGAGATAGGCGAGCGCCGGGATCGGCGGCCGGGGCGCCGCCACCATAATTGCTGATTGATCGCTGTTCGACATATGATCATAATGGCCGTATTTCATTCGGCATCAATGAGGAATTCCGATATGGATGAAGAAACAGATGGCATTCAGCGGAACAGGCAGCCTGCCCGCGATATCGACCCCATCGACCGAAAGATATTAGGCATCCTGGTCGACGACGCGACCATCAGCTACGCCGAGCTCGGCGATCGCGTCGGCCTGTCGCCGCCGGCAGCGCATGAGCGGGTGAAGCGCCTCAAGCGCAGCGGAGCCATCCGCGCCACGGCGGCGATCATTGATCCCAGGGCGGTGAAGAAGCCGCTGCTCGCCTTCGTGCATATCGACACCAGGGGCTGGGGCAAGACGCCGGAACTGATGGCGGTTTCCGAGTACCCCGAAGTCGAGGAGATTCATACGGTGGCCGGCGACACCTGCATGCTGCTCAAGGTGCGCACGGAGGATACGCGGGCGCTCGAAGGCCTGCTGGCGCGCCTTTACGAGACGCCCGGCGTCACCTCGACGCGCAGCTATGTGGTGCTGTCGACCTATCTCGAGCGGCCGGTGCAGCCCGGCATCACCGCCGAATGGCCGGCGCCCCGGCATATGGCAACGCCTGTCTACTAGGCGCTGCCCTCGGACCAAGCTGCACATGCACCTGGACAAAATTTACGCATGCAATAATTTCTCATGACGCGTTGAAACTTGAAAACTTGTCTGTAAACTTTCACCTTGCAGTTGCGCGCCGGCGCGCTCTATGTAGGTGCCGGAGCAGCCGCATGGGACCAAGGGTTTGGATGTCCATGCCGCGAGGGTTCGAATGGCGATGACGCATAAGACGATGGAGGATTTCGCCCGTTCCTGCGGCGTCTCCAGGCCAACGCTTTCGAAATATTTTGACGATCCAACCAGCGTCAAGCCGGCGACCAGAAAGCGCATCGAGGAGGCGCTGCGCTCATCCGACTACCAGCCCAACCTGTTTGCCCGCAACCTCAACCGCAAGCGCACCCGCAGCATCGGCATCGTCGTGCCGACCGTCACCGACCCGTTCTATTCGGAAATGGTCAGCCGCATCGAGCTTCGGCTGCGCGACGAAGGCTACTGGCCGATCGTCATCTCCTCGCACGGCTCGACCGAGCTCGAAGTCGAAGCGACGCGGACCATCCTGTCGCTGAAGGTCTCCGGCGCGCTCGTCGCGCCGCTCGGGCGGCGCTCCGATCACCGCACGCTGGAGAAGCTGACGCAGGCCATCCCGATCGTCTATTTCGACACCTATCTCGAAGGCGGCACGCCCTTTGTCGGCAACAACAACACGCAGAGCGTCGCGACGATCGTCGAGTATCTCTGCCGCTCCGGCGACGCCCCGGTCTATTTCGACATCCCGCATGTCAACCATAACTCGCCGGAACGGCTGGCCAGCTATGTCGCCTCGATGAAACGGCTGGGGCACGAGCCCATCGTCATCGGCAACACCAAAGACTATACGTGGGATTTCGAGCGGATCGGTTACGAACAGACCGAAAGGATGCTCGGCAATAGCGGCCTGCCGGGCAAGACCATCCTGTGCAACAACGACCGTCTTGCCTTCGGCGTGATGGCGGCCGCCTTCTCCCGGGGGATCAAGGTCGGCCGCAAGGCGGATTGCGACCTGCGTGTGGCGGCGCATGACGATCATCCGCTGAGCCGCTACACCTGTCCCGGCCTGACCACCATGGCGCAGGATTTTGCCGCCATGGCCGGCCGCAGCGTCGAGACACTGCTTGCCTTGCTCAACGAGGACGGGACGGGGGTCGCGCCCAAGGTCAAGCTCGACGCGACTTTGGTGATGCGTCAGTCGGCCTGATCTTTCGCGAAAGCGCGATCGAATTCACGCCATGTGGCAACCCCCGCCTCGACCGCCTGCCGCGATGCCGGGCCGTGGCGGCCCATCGAGACGAAGCCGTGGATCTGGCTTGGCCAGCGCTTGAGCACGACCGGCACGCCGTCGTCCTGGAGCCGCCCGGCATAGGCTTCTCCCTCGTCGGCGAGGATGTCGTGGCCAGCGATGGCGACGAATGACGGGGCGACCCCGGCGAGGCTCTTGGCCTTGAGGGGTGAGACGCGCCAATCACCGATGTCGGCGGCGTCGCGGATATAGTGATCGCGGAACCAGGCCATGGTCGAGGCGGTGAGGCCAAAGCCCTCGGCGAAGCGGCGGTAGCTGTCCGCCGTCTGCGCGGCATCGGTGTTGGGATAGAACAGCAACTGTGCGGCGAGCGGAATATGGTCGTCGCGCGAGAGCAGGCTGAGCACGGTGGCGAGATTGCCGCCGGCGCTGTCGCCGGCAACGGCGACGCGCCGCGCATCGATGCCGAGATCGGCGGCCGCATTTTGCATGAAGGAAAGCACGGCGCGGCAGTCTTCGACCGCAGCCGGGAATTTGTGCTCCGGCGCCAGCCGGTACTCGGGCGCGACGACGACGCAAGCCGCGATGTTGGCGAACCAGCGGCAGATCTCGTCATGCGATTCGAGATTGCCGATCACCCAGCCGCCGCCATGCAGATAGAGCAGCGCCGGGGCACCTGCATCAGGGGCGCCCTGCCCGCGATAAATCCTGAGCGTCAGCGGGCCTCCGGGTCCGGCGATCGCGCGCTCATTGACTGAGCCCACCGGCTCGCGCTCGCCCTGCAGGTCCGGAAGACCCTCTTCATAGGCACGGCGTGCCTGTTCCGGCGTTCCAGGCTCGAACGGCGGGGCGCCGGCTTGCCGGCCGAGGTCGAGAACCAGCCGCGCCTGCGGATCGAGCGCGGACAGGGTCGGCGTTGCAGTCAGCGGCGATGTCGTCATGGACGAACCTCTTGATCAGGCCAGCAGGCTTGCCGCTTCGTCCTCGCCGAGAAGCGGCGGCTGGTCGACGGTGCCATTGACGGCAACGGACCCGCGGCTTTCGCCCGAGGCCAGGATCGCCTCCATGATCTCCAGCACATGCAGCGCCAGGTCGCCGGAGGCGCGGGGCTTGCGGCCCTCCGTAAGCGCCCGTGCCAGGTCGGCGACGCCGAGCATGCGGTAGTTTGCACGGTCGGGCGCGGCATAGGGCCAGTTGCGCGCGCCATAGAGTTCGCCCTCGCTCTCAAGATCTTTCCAGTCGGCGCCGCGCGCCGACAGCGAGACGGTGCCACCGAACGTGTCGGGATCGGGTAGCCTGAGCGAGCCTTCTGTGCCGTGCAGCTCGATCGGATGGTTGGAGTGTTTGAACACATCCCAGGAGGCGCCGAAGGTGACGGTGGTGCCGGAGCGGAATTCTAGCAGCGACAGGATGTTGGTCGGCGTGCCGACCTTGAAGCTGGTGTTCTTGAAGGGACCGTCGGCGGTGATCAGCCGCTCCTCCTGGCCGCGCGTCGCCATCGCCATGACGCGGGCGACCGGGCCGAGCAGGTTGACCAGCATGGTCAGGTAGTAAGGGCCCATGTCGAAGACCGGGCCGCCGCCGGGCTGATAGTAGAATTGCGGGTTGGGATGCCAGTGCTCCATGCCGCGCCCCATCATGAAGGCGGTGCCGGTCACGGCGCGACCGATCGCGCCCTCGTCCATCAGGCGGCGCGCCCGCCGTCCGGCGGCGCCAAGGAACGTGTCGGGGGCCGAGCCGAGCAGAACATTGCGCGCCCTCGCCTCGGCGACCAGCCGGCGGCCATCGGCGGCGGACGTCGCCAGAGGCTTTTCGGTGAAGACGTGCTTGCCGGCCGACAGCGCCGAAAACGAAATGTCGAAATGCGCCGCCGGTATCGTCAGATTGAGGACAAGGTCGATGTCCGGGTCGGCCAGCAGCTCGTCGACGCCGAGCGCGCGGATGCCGTATTCCTTGGCACGGAGCGCGGCCATGTCGGCTGAAATGTCGGCACAGGCGCGCAAGTCGACGCCGCCGAACAGAGCCGCATTGCGCAGATAGGTCATCGAGATATTGCCGCATCCGATGACGCCGATGCCGAGCTTTGTCTTTGATTTTCCGTGCATTTTCGATCGTACCTCCCAACGCGGTCATGGCCTGGCTGCACCCTTGTGCCAGCAACGAAGCACAGTCGAAGGCCGCTATACAACATTTTAATTCTTGACGCGCGTAAAATTTTTATAGAGCATGTGAAAACGCTGACGCAGCCGGATTTTGAAATCAAACGATTGGGGAATTTTGAACTCATGAGCCTAGGAACCAAGGTGCGGCTTGCGCGCCTCTTCTCGCATCCATCGGGGAACCTTTTTGGCGGCGCGGTCGACCACTTCGTCGGCTATGGCGACGTGCGCAAAGGCGGCCTTGCCGACCTGCCGGGTGCGCTCGCACGCGTCATGGCGGGCAAACCCGACTACGTCAGCATCCAGCCTGGCACCGCGCGCCATCTGTGGCCGCAATATGCGGGCAAGGCGTCGCTGGTGATTCAGGCGGGCTGCTTCACTCCGGACGATCGCATCAGCGAGTTGATCGCAACGCCCGAGGATGCGGTGCGCGCGGGGGCCGATGCGTTGGCGGTGGCCATTCCGGTGCGCGGCGCGACCGAGGGCAAATACATTCGCTGGCTGACCGATTCGGTGAATGCGGCGGCCCGCTACGGCATGCCTGTGGTGGCGCATATCTACCCTCGCGATTTCACCGACGGGGCAAAAATCGTCTTCACCCCCGACGAGATCGCCTATGCGGCGCGCATCGGCTACGAGTCCGGCGTCGACGTGATCAAGATCGGCTACACAGGCGATTTCGAGTCGTTCCGAGAGACCGTCCGGACCTGCCCGGTGCCGGTTGTGATCGCGGGTGGTCCGAAGACCGATACGCTGCTCGGCGCGCTTCAGCAGACGGCGGACGCCATGCGTGCCGGCGCACGCGGTGCCGTGGTCGGCCGCAATCTCTGGGGGCATGGCGATCCGCAGAAGGCAGCGCTTGCCTTTCGCGGCGTCATCCATGACGGCCTTTCGGCGCAAGACGCCCTGGCGAAGGCGGGGGCCTGAACGATGCCCACCGTCCCCTCGATCCTCGGCTTCGGCGCTATTGCGATAGACGACATCGTCTACGTCGATCAGCCGTTGTCGGCGGGCAAGGGGAAGGTCCTGCAAAGTGCCCGCGCTTTCGGGGGAAATGTCGCGACGGCGCTGGCCGCCGTCGCGCGGCTGGGCGGAACCGCCGGGTTCGTCGGCTGGCTGGGCAGTGCCGCTGACGACGCCGTGCTGTGCGATCTCGTTGCGAGCGGTGTTGAAACCGCATTCGCGCCGCGCCACCCCGACGCGCGCCCGGTGCGCTCGCGCATCACCGTCGGCTCGGACGGGGAACGGTTCATCGCCTATGACGACGATGCGATGCTGGGCACTTCTCCGGACTTTCCGGACGATATCCTCGGCCGCGCGACCGTCCTGATCGTCGATAGCTACGCGATCCGGTCGCTGGATGTCGTGGCCCGGGCTCGCGATCTCGGCCTTGCGATCCTCGGTGATATCGAATGGAGCAGCGGCCCAGCCACTGAGCGGCTGATCGCGCTCTGCGACCATCTCATTCTGCCACTCGGCTTTGCGCGGACTGCCACGGGGTGCCGGTCGCCCGCCGAGATGCTCGACGCATTGTGGTTGCCGTCACGGTCCGCCGTGGTTCTGACCGATGGTGGCAAGGGCGTGTACTACCGCGGGCGTGAAGAGACAGGTCTCTGGCACCTGCCCCCGCACCGGGTGGTGGTCGTCGATTCGACCGGCGCGGGTGACTGCTTTCATGGCGCCTATGCCCATGCGTTGACGCGCGGAGCCGGCACCGCAGGCCGGGTGGCATTCGCGGCCGCGGCGGCGGCCCTTTCGATCACGGGGCGTGGCGGGCGCGAGGCGCTTCCGAGCGACGACCAGGTCACCGAACTCCTGGCATCGACGAACCCGCCGTCGGCAGTCGAACTGAAATATGCGCATGCCGATACCGGAACATAGCCTGGAACTATCCGAGGAAACGTTTCGCAGGTGAACATAAGCCGAGGAAAGCTATAAAAATCATTGGCTTACACTTGTGGAGGGAGGAATATGGCAGAAGTCATTCTTGAGAATATCTGCAAAACCTACGGGAACAATTTTCGCGCAATCGACCAATTGAACCTATCGGTCGAGGACGGCGAGTTCTTGATCCTCGTCGGGCCGTCCGGCTGCGGCAAATCCACCGCGTTGCGAATGATCGCGGGATTGGAGGACATCACCAGCGGCAGCCTTCGGATCGGCGGGGTCGATGTCGTCGACATGCCGCCCAAGGACCGCGACATCGCGATGGTCTTCCAGAGCTACGCGCTCTACCCGCATATGACAGTGTTCGAAAACATCGCCTTTTCGATGCGGCTGGCGGGCAAGCCGAAGGCCGAGCGCAAGAAGCGCGTGGACGAGATCGCCAAAACCCTTCAGCTGACGTCTTTGCTGGACAGCAAACCCGCGAACCTTTCAGGCGGACAGCGCCAACGGGTTGCCATGGGCCGCGCCATGGTGCGCGAGCCCGCCGCCTTTCTGATGGACGAGCCGCTTTCCAACCTGGACGCAAAACTGCGTGTTCAAATGCGCGCCGAAATCACCAGCCTGCAAAAGCAGCTCGGCGTCACGACCATATACGTGACCCACGACCAAATCGAAGCGATGACGATGGGCGACAGGGTCGCGGTGTTGAAGGGCGGCGTGCTGCAGCAGGTCGACACACCCAAGAGACTGTACGAGGCGCCGGTGAATGCCTTCGTCGCCGGCTTCATCGGTTCTCCGTCGATGAACCTTTTCGAAGCGACCCTGAAGGGCGGCGAGCTCGTTTTTCGCGACTTCGCGATCCGGCTGCAGGATGCAGCTTTCGTCGGCAGGCCGGCCCTGAGGTCCTATGAGGGGCGCAAGATCGTGTTCGGCATACGGCCGGAGGATCTTTACGACAGCAGCCTCGAATCCGGCCGCAAGTATCAGACGATACCGGCAAAGGTGACTTCGATCGAAGAGCTCGGCTCTGAACATATCGTCCACCTGAACATCGATGCGGTCCGGGTGGACTCCGGCGATCCGGACGCGGTGGAGGATTTTGGCCTGGCATCGAACGCGGTGGCGAGATTCGAGCCGGCCAGCGCCATCCACTCCGGCTCGGAAATCCGGTTGGCCGTGGATGATGCCAAGTTCCATTTCTTCGATCCCGAGACGCATCTGGCGATCTGAAGATCTGCAGCAGACCGCAGGCGAGAGCGAGGCGCCTGCGAGAGATACTCGCAAGAAGGCTTCTGAATAAACCAGGCGATCGTCCGCATTGTGCGGTCGATCTTTAGAAGGAGGAGAAAATGATGTTTCGGATACAACCCGCGATGCTGAAGATAGCCGCGGCCGCATGGTTGCTTGGCGCAACCAGCGCCATGGCGGACACGACGCTGGAATTCACCCAATGGTGGGAGCCCGAATTGCCGGCCGGCTCGCTCAGGGCAATCATGAATGACTTCGAGGCTGCAAACCCCGGAATCAAGGTGACGCTGGTCAGCGGCCCCTATGCTACCACGCGAGACCAGATCTCGGTTGGTGCTGCAACCGGAACGCTTAGCGACGTCGTCGGTCTCGACGGTGCCTGGGTGAACAATCTGAACGCGCAGAATGCGTTGGCCGACATGAACCCGATGATGGATGCGAGCAAGTTCGACAAGACCCAGGTCGCGGACATCATCAAGGTGGACGGCAAGGCGGTGATGTTTCCCGTGGCTTCGTTCGTCTATCCGGTCTTCGTGAATTTGGACCTCGCAGCCCAGGCAGGCGTCACCAAGCTGCCGTCGACCCGCGCGGAGTTTCTCGAAGCGGCCAAGAAGATGACCCAGGCCGACAAGAACCAGTATGGCTGGGTGCTACCCCTGTCGCTGCAAACGCCGTCCGGCGTCCAAAACGACATGATGTCGTGGGTCTGGGCCTCGGGTCAATCGATGATGGCTGACGGCAAGCCGGCCCTCGAGGGCAAGCCGGTAGTGGACATGCTCACCTTCGTCAAATCGCTCAACGACGCGGGCACCATCTCGCCCGGCATCGCCACCAAGACCGAACAGGAAAAGGTCGAGGAATTCGTCAACGACCGGGTCGGGATGATGGTCGACTCGCTCGCGCATGTGAACCTTATCCGCAAACGCAATCCCAAGCTGAACTTCGACATCATCCCGGTCCCGGTCGTGGAGGGCTATACGGGCAAGCGCGGCCTTCCCTATGCCTCCTGGGGCATCGGCATCTCCGCGAGCTCGAAGCATCAGGAAGAGGCCTGGAAGCTAGTCCAATACCTGATGAGCGAGAAGGTCAACGCCAAGCTGGTGTCGCTGGCCAACGCCTTCCCGGGCAACGTCAACGCCAAGCCCGACTTCGTGACCTCGGACAAGGCTTTCGGCAAGGCTTTCGAGATCTTCAAGACCGGTTATCTTGCCAATGAGTTCACGGGCCTGCCTGTGGCGGAAGACCTGATGACCCAGTTCGACGTGCAAGCCCAGAAGATGCTCACCGGCGAACAGTCTCCGGAACAGGCCGCGGCCAACGCTCAAAAGGGCTGGATGGCGAAATTCTGATTGGCCTGTTTCCTCGTTTTCGATCTTCGACCGGGGGGCCTGACTTCGGGCCCCCCGGTAACAACGGATCGGCAATGTAAGACGGACCTGTTTCCGAAGCCCCTTCTCTTGAAGGCGTATCCCAAGGTTGGCATATGACCCGGCAGAAGCGCTCTCGCCATAGACTGAAACGAGCGGTCGCACCCTATCTATACCTGTCGCCCTCGCTCCTCATAATCGGCCTGCTGATGCTGCTGCCGATGGTGACGGTGATCGGCTATTCGTTCCAGAACAGCGCGGTGCTGCGTCGGGACCCGTCCTTTGCCGGACTGAAACACTACCAGGCGATCTTCGACGACCCTGTGTTCTGGGCCTCGCTGTGGCATACGCTCTACTTCACATGCATGAGTGTGGTTTTCCACATGACCATCGGCATGATCTTCGCGCTCATGCTGAACAGCGACCGCATCAATCCGACGCTGCGCAATATCCTGCGCGTGCTCTACATTCTGCCCTGGCTGTTCACCGCGGTGATCATCGCGGTGATCTGGCGCCTGCTGCTCGAGCCGAACGGTGTCGTCAACAGCGTCCTCATGCAGATGGGCATCATCGGTTCCAAGGTCGAGTGGTTCTCCTCGCCCGAGACGGCGCTGCACGCCGTGACCTTCGCCAATATCTGGGCGGGCTACCCGCTTTTCATGGTCAGCCTGCTCGCAGGCCTGCAGGGCATTCCCAAGGATTTCTACGAGGCAGCCGATATCGATGGGGCGAAGGCCTACCAGAAGCTGATCTTCATCACCATTCCGCAGCTGATGCCGATCATCATCAGCATCTCGCTGCTGGATTTCATCTGGACGATGCAGGTCTTCCCGTTGATCTGGATAACGACGGGCGGCGGTCCGATCTACTCGACCGAGGTGCTGAGCACCTACACGTATAAGCTGGCGTTTTCGAGCTACAACCTGTCGCAGGCATCGGCGAGCGCGGTGGTCATCCTGCTGATCTCTCTCGGCCTGACGCTGTTCTACATCCGCTATCAAAAGGCTCGGTAGTCACCATGAGGAAAAGGCACACGCCGAAAGACAGGCTGATCACCGTCGCGCTCCATGTCGCGCTTGCCGCGGGGCTGTTTTTCGCGGCCTTCCCGATCTACTGGATGCTGAGCAGCTCGTTCAAGTCGAATACCGAGATCTTTGCCCTGCCGCCAACCGTCCTGCCGAAGGCCTTCACGCTGGAGGCGTATGCGGCCATCCTTGGCGACCCGGTAAAGCTGCGCTTCTTCTTCAACAGCTACTTCGTGGCCGGAGCGGTGACCGTGCTGACGGTGCTGATCGCCTTGCTGGCCGCCTATGGGTTCAGCCGTTTCAATTTCCGCGGCAAGGGCAGTCTCAACACACTCATCATCAGCACGCAGACGATCCCGCCGATCACGCTTTTGATCCCCTTCTTCGGGCTTGTCGTCTCGTATGGCATCTTCGACACCTACGTCGCACTGATCCTGACTTACCTGGTGTTCACGCTGCCCTACGCGATCCTGCTGATGACTGGATATCTGAACACCTTGCCCCGCGATCTCGATGAAGCGGTGGCTGTCGACGGTGGCAGCAGTTGGACCGCACTCTGGCGGGTGATCGTCCCGATTTCACTGCCTGGTATCGTGGCGACGTCGGTCTACACCTTCCTGTTGTGCTGGAACGAATTTCTCTTTGCGCTGACGCTGACGAAGTCAACGTCCATGCGCACCGTCCCGATCGGCATCCAGCTGTTGATGGGGCAGCACGCCTTCGAATGGAACCAGATGATGGCGATGAGCGTGCTCGGCTCGCTACCGCTCCTGCTCATCTACCTCGTCGCCCAGAGGTTCTTCCTCGCCGGCATGACCGCGGGCTCGGTCAAGTAGGATGTCCCTCCCACGGAGAACTGATGGTGTAGGCCGCGGATCGAAATCGATGGATTGGACCTTCTCTGCTGGCAGGGCGGCCTACGCAGGTGGAATCAAGGAATGAAAGGATGAACGTGAAAGACCTCAAAGTCGGTTGCCAGACCTTCACCTGGGAAATGCTCGGAGACCGTTTTGCCGGCGGCCCCGACGACCTGCTCAAGGCGATCGCCGATGGCGGCTATGCCGGCATCGAGATCACAGACACGATGATCGGCCGCTATGCCGGCAAGCCGGCGGAGTTTGCGACCGCGCTGAAGGCATCCGGCCTAACGCTGGTCTCCTTCGCCTTTGGTTCTAACAGCGGCTTCACACTCAAAGAGAAGATCGGCGCTGACCTCGATACCGCCAGGCGCTGGATCGATTTCGCCGCCGCCTTCCCGGGCGCGCTTGTCTCGATGGGCTCGGCCACTGTCGTCTCCGACGGTCCGCGCGACGACAAGTTCGCCATTGCCGCCGAGGTCTACAACAAGGCCGGCGAGATCGGTCGCGAGACCGGCGTCCAGGTCGCGGTGCATCCGAGCTCGCACCACAACACGCTGCTCTACGACCGCGCCGACTACGACCGGATCTTTGGGCTGCTCGATGCTTCGCTGGTCGGCTGGGTGCCGGACACCGGCCACATCTTGCGCGGCCACAAGGACATGGCCGACACGCTCACCACCTATCGCGATCGCATCCGCTACGTGCACCTGAAGGACGTCGATGCGAACGGCACCTGGGCGATGCTCGGCAAGGGTGTCTGCGACACGGCGAAGGTGATCGAGATCGCCAGCGCGGCACCCAACTTCAACGGTTGGCTGGTGCTGGAGGAAGAATCCGAAACCGCCGCCGCCGATCCGGCCGGAGCGGTCAAGACCAACCGCCTGACCATGCGCGGCTACGGAGCCTGAGACGATGATCCGCAAGAAAGACCGTCGCCTTCGTGTCGGTGTGCTCGGCTGCGGGCCGATCGCGCAGTTCGCGCATCTGGAATCCTGCCTGAAGGCGAGCAACGCCGATCTCTACGCGATCTGCGACGCCGCGCCCGATCTGCTGGCGCGCATGGGCGCCACCTACGAGCCGCAGAAAATGTATGGCGACTTTGACGCGATGCTCGCCGACCCTGAACTCGAGGCGGTGATCGTCGCGACGTCGGATGCCTATCACGTGCCGATGTCGATCAAGGCACTCGAGGCCGGCAAGCATGTGCTGTGCGAAAAGCCGATCGGCGTTTCGGTCGAGGAAGGCCAGAAGCTGGCCGAAGCGGTCAAGCGCTCGGGCAAGGTGCTGCAGGTCGGGCACATGAAGCGCTTCGACCCGGCGCTGGAAGCGGCGCGCGATTTCGTCCGCGACGAGATGGGCGAGATCCTGGCGCTGAAGGCCTGGTATTGCGATTCCACCCATCGCTACACCAACACCGATGCGGTGCAGCCGCTGCCGGTCACCAGCAAGCAGGCGAGGAAGCCGGCCGGCAACCCGAAGGCCGATCTCAGGCAATATTTCATGCTGGCGCATGGCTCGCATCTCGTCGACACGGCGCGCTTCCTGTGTGGCGAGATCACCGCCGTGCGTGCCCGCCTCAACGAGAAATTCGGCGCCTATTGCTGGTTCGTCGAGACCGAGTTCGCCAATGGCGCGCTCGGCCATCTCGACCTCACCGTCGCCGTGCGCATGGATTGGCACGAGGGTTTTCAGCTCTATGGCGAGAACGGCTCGGTGATCGCGAAGACCTTCAATCCCTGGTACTTCCGGGCGAGCGAGGTCGACATCTTCCACGAGAAGGACGCGACCTCGCGCAAGCCGCTCGGCGCCGATGGCCATTTCTTCCGCCGCCAGCTCGAGGGCCTCGCCGAGACCGTCCTCCACGGCAAGCCGATGCGCGGCGCCGATGTCGAGGACGGGCTTGCCTCGATCCGCGCCATGGTCGCCATCGCGCGTTCGGTCGAGAGCGGCGAGCGCGTCGAGATCGCCAGCGTCACGGGAGCGGTCTGATGCAGCTCGGGGTGTTCGCCAAGACTTTTCCGGGCAGCGAGCCGGCCGGCGTGCTTGCCGCAGTGCGGGACGCGGGTTTTGCGGTCACCCAGTTCAACTTTGCCTGCGCCGGATTGCCGTCGATGCCGGATGATGTTCCGGCCGAGGCGATCCAGGCCATCGATGCCGCCATCGACGCCTCCGGCATCGGGCTGGTGGCGCTGTCGGGAACCTATAACATGGCGCATCCGGACAGAGCGGTACGCGACGATGGCCTGCGCCGGCTGGCGGTGGTGATCGAGGCCGCAGCTAAACTGTCCACGCCACTCGTCACGCTCTGCACCGGAACACGCAATGCGCAAGATCAATGGGCGCACCATCCCGACAATGCCGATCCCTCGGCATGGGGCGACATGGCGCGCGAAATGGAGAAGGCGCTTGCATTGGCCGAGCTTCATGGCGTCAACCTCGGCATCGAGCCCGAGCAGGCCAACATCGTCACCTGCGCCTCCGATGCCATGCGGCTGATTGCCGAGATGGGCTCGAAGCGTTTGCGTATCGTGCTCGATCCGGCGAACCTGTTCGAACAGGCGGATGCCGCACAGGCGCGCGCCATCGTAGCCGATGCGGTCGAACGCACGGCCGGCCATGTCGCCATGGCGCATGCCAAGGACCGTTTCACCGACGGCCGCTTCGCCACGGCCGGGCAAGGCGTGGTCGGCTTTCCCGACTTCATTTCGCGGCTCAAGGCGACCGGCTTCGACGGACCGCTGGTGACGCATGGGCTTTCCGCCGAGGAGGCGCCCGGTGTCGCGCGGTTCCTGAAGGGGCTGGTGTGATGGCGCGCGCAACGACGCTCTTCCGCGACGGCGCGACGCTGCGGGTCAGCGATACCGGCGAAGGCCTGGCGGTCGTCTTCCAGCATGGGCTGGGCGGCGGCGAGGCGCAGGTCGCCCAGACCTTCCCCGCCGGCTTCCGCCGCCTCACGCTGGAATGCCGCGGGCATGGCGGCTCTGGTCTTGGCGAGCGACGGCCATTCTCCTTCGACATGTTCGCCGACGACGTTCTCGCCGCCGCCGATCAGGCCGGCCTCGACCGCTTCGTCGCCGGTGGCGTCTCGATGGGTGCCGGGATCGCACTCCGCCTCGCCCATCGCCACCCGAAGCGCGTGGCCGCCCTGGTGCTGGTACGGCCGGCTTGGACCTTCGGCAATGCACCGGCCAACATGCAGCCGATCGCGGAAGTCGCCGGTCTCATCCTCGGCCACGGGCCAGACAAAGCGAGGGCGATCTTCGCGCAGTCCGAGACCGCCGCGCGGCTCCATCGCGATGCGCCCGACAACCTTGCTTCGCTGTTCGGCTATTTCGACCGGCCGGACGCGGCTTCGTTTGCCGAGGTGCTGGCCGACATCGCGGCTGATGGACCCGGCGTTTCCGCAAGCGATGCGGAGGCTCTCGACATGCCGGTGCTGGTCATCGGCAACGCGGTGGATGCCGTGCATCCGCTGTCCGCCGCCTATGCGCTGGCAGCCGCCATCCCCAACGCGATCCTTGCCGATGTCGCGCCCAAGGCGCGCGACAGCAAAAGGCATTTCAGCGAGCTGCACACGCAGATCTCCACATTCCTTCAGTCCCACTCGAAAGTCCGGAGCCTCATTCCGTCATGACCAGCAAATCCCTCTCCGGCCCCACCGCCATCGCAGCCCTGCCGCGCAACCGGCTGATCGGCGAGTTCTCGCTGTGGTCGGCCGATCTCGCCAATATGGAGCGCGACCTGAAGCGCATCGAGGCCTATGCCGACCTGCATCACATCGACGTTGCGGATGCCCGCTTCACCCCGGGCTTCCTGTTCTTCCCCGACCTGGTGGCGCGCATCGCCAAGCTGACGGCAAAGCCGATCCATGTGCATCTGATGGTCGAGGCTGAGATCGTCGAGGCGCAGACGCGCCAATTCATCGAGGCCGGCGCCGACCTCGTCACCATCCATGCCGAGAATGGCGAGGCGGGCCTGCGCGCCGTAAAGCTGGCGCATGAGCTCGGCGCCGAGGCCGGCGTGGTGCTGCGGCTGGAGACGCCAGTTTCGGCAATCGTTCCCTTCCTGCCGGATGTGGCATTCGTGACGCTTCTCGGCACCTCCATCGGCGTCAAGGGCCAGAGCCTGTCGGACCAGGCCTGCCCGCGTCTCGTCGAGGCGCGCGCACTGATCCGCAAAGCAGGGCGCGAGGCGGATATCATCCTTGCCGCCGATGGCGGCATCCGCCACGAGACGGTGCCGAGCCTGCGCGCCGCCGGCGCCGACACGGTGGTGCTCGGCTCGCTCGCCTTCGGCGACCAGGACCTCGCCCAGCGCATGGCCTGGCTGCACGGGTTGAAGGTCGCCGCCTGATGAGCACGCTTGCGCTCGCTTTCGATCTCGGCGGCACGGAGCTGCGCGGCGCGCTGGTCGAGCGCAGCGGCGAGGTCGTCGCCCGCGTCTCGGCGCCGACGCTTGCCGGCGCCGGATCGGAGGCGGTGATCGGCCAGATTATCACCCTGGCGGACACGCTGCTCAAGCAGCACCCGCAGGCAAAGGTCGTCGGCATCGGCATGTGCGCGCCCGGCCCGCTCGATCCCAAGGCGGGGATCGTGATCGGACCGCCGACGCTGGCCGGCTGGCACAACGTGCCGCTGATCGACATCCTCAGCCGGCAGTTCGGCCTGCCGGTGCGGCTGGAGAACGACGCCAACGCAGCCGCGCTAGGCGAATGGCGCTTCGGCGCCGGCCGAGGCAGCGGATCGCTGGTGTTCGTGACCGTGTCGACCGGCATAGGTGGCGGCGTCGTCGCCGACGGCCACATCTATCACGGCAGGCGCGGGCTGGCGGCCGAGATCGGCCATATGACCATCACCGGCGAAGGTGACCGCTGCTTCTGCGGCGCCGTCGGCTGCTTCGAGGCGGTCGCCTCCGGCACAGCGCTCGGACGCCGCGCGACGCGGCTTACCGCGCCCGACGACGGCTCGCTGCTCCGGCGTCTTTCCAACAACGGCGATGTCTCGGCGCGGCATGTCGTCGAGGCCGCACGGACGGGTGATGCAGCGGCTTCCCAACTGGTCGAAGCGGAGGCGAAGTGGCTCGGCATCGGCTTCACCAATCTTCTGCATCTCTATTCGCCGGACCTGATCGTCATGGGCGGCGGCCTTGCCAATGGCTTCGACCTGCTGGCGCCGGGGATCGGGGCGACCGTCGAGCAGCGCGCGATGCAAGCCTATCGCGACGTGCCGATTGTTCCGGCCGAGCTCGGCGACCGGGCGGGCCTGGTCGGCGCGGCCAGCCTGATCCTGTGGGAAGGCGAGCCCGGCACGGCGCTGGCGATGGTGCAGAACGACGAGCGGCGGGAACTGACCCTTCCGCCTATTTCCCGCAGTGGTGGTCGTTGATCTTGTTCAACGCATTCGCGTCGGGGCCGACCCGGTGGTAGGAGCACGCTCCGGCCGCCGTCGTGAACAATTGCTGGTCGTAGTAGTGCGGACCCGCGAACAGAATGTCGATGATATCGCGATGGGCGGGGACGTAGCGCTCGGGCTCCGCCGGGTAGTGGCGGTGCCTTTCTCCCGCGAGGGCCGAGGCGGAGATGCCGCAGACCACCCCGAGAACGAGAGCGCGGATCGCAAGGCGTTTCGTCGTCATCGGCATACCCTCCTGGCCGGTTCGATTCCCACCATATCCAAAATCGCCAGCCGGACAAAGGTTCCCTGGCCGGCGCTCGCGCGTGGGGCTGACCAGTCGAGAATCACCCCGGCATGACGCCCCGCGCGCGCTTGCGCTCGGCCGCCGCCAGGAGGTCGACGAAGGCGCGCACCTTGGCCGGCCGGAAGCGCGCCGGCGGAAAGACGGCATGGATGCCGCCGGTGGGCAAACTCCAGTCGGCGAACATGTGCACAAGGTGCCCCTTGGCGATCTCGTCGGCGACGCTGTAATCCGGAAAGATGCCGAGCCCGATGCCGGCATGCACGCAGGCATGGACAGCGGGGCTCTTGTCGCAGCTGACGACCGGGTTGAGCTCGGCCAGCACTGTTTCGCCGTCTTTCGAGAACAGCCATTGGCCGACGCCGCGCAGCTGGACATTGCCGACCCAGGGCAGCGACCTTGACTGGCTGGGGCCCACATCCGGCGGCAGCCTGGCCGCGAGTTCCGGGCTCGCGACGACAAGCTGCCGGAAGGTTCCGAGGCGCCGCGCCTGATTGCTGGAATCGGCCAGCCACCCGGCGCGGATGCCGAGATCGATCTGTTCGTCGACAAGGTTGCTGACCGCATCGTCGAAGATCGTCTCGACCCGCATCTTCGGATATTTCCTCAGATAGGCGGCGATGGTCGGCGCCACGACCTTCTCGCCATAGTCGAGCGGCGCCGTCAGCCTCAGCATGCCGGTCGGCTTGTCGGCGCTGCGCGCGATATCGCCATAGGCGGCTTCCGCCTCGCGCAGGATGATGGCGGCGCGGTCGTAGAACAGCCGGCCCTCCTCCGTCGGCGTGACGCGCCGAGTCGTGCGCCGCAGCAGCGTCGCGCCGAGTTCCTGCTCGAGCCTGCCGACCTGGTGGCTGACCACCGCCTTGGCGACATCGAGTCGGTCGGCGGCAGCGGTGAACGATCCCGTCTCGACAATTGTGGTGAAATAGACGAGCCGGTTGAGGTTCAGAAGTTCGGCCATGGACGAACCATTGTCTGATTTGATCAGACAGTCTGTATGATTGATCGCTATTTTTTGCAAGCAGTCGAGCTGCCATCTAGGTCCGAGACAGACATCCGGACGAGACGGCCATGAGCAATGCAACGCTGACCTATCTTTTCGACCCGCTCTGCGGCTGGTGCTATGGCGCGACGCCGATGCTGGACAGGCTGGAGACGAGTGGCGTGGCGCTCGAGCTGCTGCCGACGGGTCTCTTCTCGGGCGCCGGCGCGCGGCCGCTGGATGCGGGCTTTGCCGCCCATGCCTGGGCGAACGACCAGCGCATCGAGCGGCTGAGCGGGCAGCGCTTCAGCCAGGCCTATCTCGACAATGTGCTGAACGTTCGCGGTACCTTGCTCGATTCCGGCCCTGCCACGCTCGGCATCGTCGCGGCCCGCCTCGATGACCCGCGCCTGCGCCTTGCGGCGCTGAAGGCGATCCAAGAGGCCCGCTATGTCGGCGGCCGCGACATCGTCACGGTGGACGGCGTCGCCGCTGTCCTGACGGACGCCGGCATGGCCGACGCGGCCGGGATGCTGCAGGCGCCGACGCCGGAGTTGCTGGCGGCGCATCGCGAGCTGGTCGGCAAGGGCCGCGCGCTGTTCCAGCGCCTTGGCGCCAATGGCGTTCCCGCGCTCGCCGTGATCCGCAACGAGGCGCCGCGCCTCATCGGCGCCAACGCGCTGTTCGGCAGCTACGACAATCTCGTCGCCCATATCCAGGCGGCTTGACCCAGCCCACCAGCCCCTCCCCCAAGCAGAAAGGAAATGCCATGAAGATCGCCCTTATCGGCGCGTCCGGCCAGGCCGGCTCGCGCATCCTGAAAGAACTTTCCGACCGTGGCCACACCATCACGGCAATCGCCCGCAACCCGGACAAGATCGCCAAGCTTCCGGGCGTCACTGCCAAAAAGGGCGACGTCTTCGACGAGGAGGGCCTCGCCGCATTGATCAAGGGGCATGACGCCGTCGTCAGCGCGGTGCATTTCACCGCCAGCGATCCCGACACGCTGATTGCCGCCGTGCGCGCCTCCGGCGTCAAGCGCTACCTGGTCGTCGGCGGCGCCGGCAGCCTAGAGGTCGCGCCCGGCAAGCGCCTGGTCGATACGCCGGAATTCCCGGCCATATACAAGGCCGAGGCGCAGAAGGGCGGCGACTTCCTCGACACGCTGCGCACGGTCGGCGACCTCGACTGGACCTTCCTGTCGCCCTCGGCGCTGTTCACCGCCGGCGAGCGTACCGGCACGTTCCGCCTCGGCAAGGATACGCTGCTTGCCTCCGACAAGGGCAGCAGCATCTCATTCGAGGACTACGCCATCGTCATGACCGACGAGATCGAGACGCCCAGGCACATCCGGCAGCGCTTCACGGTCGGCTACTGATCGCGGGCTGGAGCTTCGCGTCCAGCCTGTGGGCGCCGTCACGACAGCTTGGCGGCGCCCACCGATCCTTCCCTGGCCGTGGTGCCGGCACAGCGCTTCGCGTGCTCCTGGGATTGCGGATATAGCCGAGACTATATTAGAGGTTTCTTGACAATAAGCTTAACCTCTGGTTTCATTCTTTTCAGGGATTTAGGCAAAGTTCGTTGCGTTTTTTACGGACGGTGTTCGCATGTCGACGTTGGTTGTCGCGGACCCGCGGGGGGTGTATCTCGCAGGTCTGGAGTGGGTGTTGCGGAAGGCCGGTCACGAAGTTGTCGCCGAGTGCCACCGCGCTGTTGACGTTCTCCCGCATGTGGAACGCCATCGACCTGATATTGCCATCATCGGCCTGGATTTAGCGGACCCCCAGACGGCCGGTCTTTCCTCCCGACTAAGAGCCAGCCACGGCGCCCTCGGCATTATCTTCATCCTGCAGCCAAACACCGGTCTCGGCGTCAAGGAGATCCAGGCGCTCGACGTTGACGGGCTGGTGCTTGACGGCATCAGCAACCGCTTTCTCGTCGAATGCGTGAGCGCAGTGGCGAGCGGCAAGAAATGGATCGACAACAAGATCGTCCAGCAGTTGCTGATGCCGAGGCCGCAATCCCAGCCTACGTCCAGGCTCACGGGGCGCGAGAGCGAAATCGCCGATCTCGTCTCGCGCGGCTTGCGCAACAAGACCATCGCCCAGCGGCTGCACGTGTCCGAAGGCACGGTGAAGATGCACCTTCACCATGTCTACACCAAGCTCAACCTCGTCAGCCGGTCGGAACTGGCCTGGGCGGCGCATGGCAAGGACACCGCCCATCCGGGGTCAGACCTGATCTGATCGGCCGGCGTTGGACCTGATCCCGGCAGCGGTTTCGGTGCTGCGAACAGCCACCGTTTTCTGATTGCCAACCAGCAGGCGCAGGGCCTGCGGCAGCCCCAACTTATCGAAGGATATATATCGTTCGATAGCACGGGCATTCACCGAAAAACTATCCAAGCGCGAATGGACGCGCCCTCTGCATCGGCCGGACAATGAGTCCGAGGGCCGCATTTCAAATCGACCCTCAGCAGCTAGGGTTTGTTAGCATTTCAGGTCATGGCGGACGGGCAATCGTAGTTTTCTACGCTTCCGGAACTTGCGTACGTGAAGGCGTGCTCTGTTCAGTTCTCGAAATCCACCATTTTTCGGCGCCCTGACCTAATTCCAACTGACCCTGGAACAGCTCAATCACAATTGGGAGGCAGATTATGGCTACTATTAACGACACAAATCTCGTTCTCGACGAGCAGATCGGCGTACAGACCGTCACCGATGATAATGATGTCCTCCTCGACCAGACGCTGAGCGACGCGCTCACCGCTCTCGGCGTGGCTGGAATCGGTCCGACCGACCCCACGACAGGCTTCCCGCAGGCGGCCGTCAACACCGCCCTCCTTGACACAACCGGAGCGACCGATCTGGCGCTGTCGATCCCCGCTGACGGCACGACGAGCGGCCTCTTTACCGTCGACGGTGTGGAAATCTTCCTCTACAACGAAAGCGGCATCATTTATGGGCGCGAGGCCGACGGGAATGGTGACGCTGATCCCGCGGGCGCTTTGGCGTTCGCGGTTGCGCTTGACTTGAGTGGCGGCGTGTCGTCAGCGCAGGTTTACCTCATTCAATACGAACCGCTGCATCACAACGATCCTTTAGCCGTTGACGACGACGACATCCTGTCGTTTGCCGACGGCAAGATCACACTGGATGTATCGACCACCGAAATCGTAACGACGTTTCAGACACTCGACTTCGCGTCGATCCCGTCAGGTAGCCCGCAGGAGACCCTCACGGTTGCGACAAGCGATCCCACTGACAATCATAGCGCGAAGTTTGATGGGCTCATCTTCCCGGGGACGGTGGCCGATCCAACGACAGTCCCAACCAACCCCGGAACCAATGATGATCTGAACCCCGACGCCATCGGCTTCGGTGTGAAGGGCGGCCAAGCCTCTCAGTTGAATCAAAATGAGGGCTTCTTCGTTCAGGACGCGGCCTGGACCTCCAATGATCCGGATCCGGATGCGAACGAGATCGGCGGCATTAGATTCGACCTCCAGGGCGTAGGCGGCGTGAAGAAAGTTAACATTGAGTGGTGGACTGTCGATGATGGAGCAGTAGTTGACCACGGGACCGACACAGTAAACCTACCAGCTGGCAGCGCCGTCTTTGAGAATTACACAATTGAAACGGCGGATAGCGTCGATCAAATCTACGTTCGATTTTTCTACGACACGAAGGCAAGCACCTCCGGCGTGCGTGTTGAGAACCTCGAAGTCGCGTTCCCATCAACGAGCGAGGTGCCAGTCGTCAAGCACGAGGACCTCGGGACGCACCTCGTGTTCGAGGACGCCGGGCCGACGTTCACCGACATCACTGGTGATGCCACGCCGTTCCAGGTCGGATTGGCCGCCGGTCAACAGGACACAGGGACGTTCACACTTACTCCCGGAGCCGACGGCTCACACGTCACCATCACCGACTGGACCGATCTCGGTGGCACTGCCATCACGGAGACCCTCACCAACGACGGAACCACGCTGACGTACCACGACGTGGCCACCGATACGGACCTCTACCAACTGAACGTGACGGACTCGGGGTACACCTTCGACGTGCTCTTCACCCCCCAGGGTGAGCAGTCCGACCTCAACTTCAATGCGGTCAAGTCGGGCGGTCCCCAGGAGACCTTGACGGTACCCACGGTGGACAACACCGGCAGCATCGTCTTTGACGGTCTGATCTTCAACGCTCACCCCGCAGCGGACGCGACCGAGGCAGTCTTTGCGCCGTTCAACACTGCTCCACTGGGAGGCCCGACTGTAGCGGCTGACGACCTTAACCCTGATGCAGTTGGATTCGGGGTGAAAGGCGGTCAGGCTTCGCAGATCAATAACAACGAGGGCTTCACCTTCCATACTGCGGACGGTTCTGATGTCAACAATCTAACCTTTGCGGTCGCAGGAATTGGAAACATCAACGCCATCACAGTAGAATCGTGGCTTTACGACGATAACGGTGTTTTGATCGATCACAATGTCGACAACGTTACTGGCTTGCGCTCGGGTAATCAGACCGTGACCATCAACGACGATGGTGGTCAAGCTTTCGACACGGCCTACGTTCAGTTCACGGTTCCCGGTGCCAACTCGGGTGTTCGCATCCTCGACTTCTCGACGAGCATCGAGGCTCCGGTTCCCGATCAGCCGTTCGCCTTCGAGCTGACAAACACCGACCTCGACGGGGATGCTGCTACGCAAACACTGAACATCGCCGCAAGCCAGGACTACATCGTTTAATGGCGTCCTCGTAGCCTTCATCAACGCCTGGCGATCCGGTCCCCCTTGGGGGACCGGTCGTTCAAGACCCCCACCGCAGCGCCTGCGCCGGCCTGATCTCGAAAGATATATATCGTTCGATCAGGTTCGGACATTGACCTCAATACTATCGAACCGGGAATGGACGCGCCCTCTTCGGCGGCGACACAATCGAGGATCAAAGGCCGCATTTCAGCGCGCCAGCGGATGCACTCGGGTAGGGCATCCGGCATCTGGGGAGGGGAACCCTTTTCTTGATGCGTTCCAAAAAAGGGGAGAATCTCGACGTACAACTCCGACCTTACGCTGCAGCGAACTCCGAAATCTTCAGGACGGGTCACGTCCGTCATCTGACACTACCAACGGGGGCAGCCATGGCTGTCCCCACTGCAATCCCTTGCACGAGATGTCATCCCGCACAGAGAAATAATGATGAAAGCCAACCAACAGCCCCCTGCCCTGCAAGCGGTGATGAAAGAGGCCAGGCGCGCCATCCGGCCGCTGATCTGGTTCAGCGGCGGCATCAACGTGCTGATGCTGACCGGGGCGCTTTACATGCTTCAAGTCTACCACCGGGTGTTGGCCAGCCACAGCCTGGAGACGTTGGTGATGCTGTCGCTGATGGCGGCGGGGGCACTCGCGACGATGGCGGGGCTGGAGGTGGTGCGCGGGCGCCTGCTTGCCAAAGTCGGAGCGTGGATGAACGCGCGGCTGGCACCGGTTCTGCTGACCGCATCGGTGGAATATTCCGCCTCGGCGCCCGGTCAGGCAAATGCCCGTCCGCTGCGCGACCTTGATCAAATTCGGAATTTCTTCACCAGCCCAAGCATCTTCCCGATCCTTGACGCGCCCTGGGCGCCGCTGTTCTTCGCCGCCATATTCCTCATGCATCCCTGGCTCGGCTGGTTGGCGCTGGTCGGCGGGATCATGCTGTTTGCGTTGGCCGTGCTCAATGAATACCTCACGCGCAAGCCGCTGACCGAGGCCACAAACGCGCAGTCGCGGGCATATGTGCAGGCCGAGGCGGCGATCCGCAACGCCGAGGTCGTGCAGGCGATGGGCATGCTGAAGCCCCTGCTGGAAAGCTGGAAGGAACAGCAGGACGAGGCGAACAAAGGACAGGTTCTTGCCGCCAACCGCGGCGGCGTCATCTCGGCCATCGCGCGTTGTCACCGGCTTGCCCTGCAAATGGCGATACTCGGCCTTGGCGCCTATCTGGTGGTTCGCAACGAGGCCTCGCCCGGCATCATGATCGCCGCCTCGATCCTGATGGGCCGCGCTTTGTCCCCGGTCGAGCAGGCGATCGGCACATGGAAGGCCACAGTCGGAGCGCGTGCCGCCTACCGGCGCCTCACCGCGGTCGCCGGACAGCATCCGGAGGCCACGCCGGCCCTGCCGCTGCCGCGGCCGAAAGGCAGGTTCGAGGCCGACAATCTCGTGCTTACCCGCCAGGGTGGCGAGCCCATCCTGAAAGGCATCAGCTTCCGGCTGAATGCGGGAGAGACCATGGCGCTGATCGGCCCGAGCGCGGCCGGCAAGACCAGCCTGGCGCGAATCCTGGGCGGGGCCTGGCGTCCGTCCGGAGGGCGTGCGCTGCTCGACGGCATGGACGTTGCCCAATGGGCTGCGGAAGACCGCGGCCATTATGTCGGTTACCTGCCGCAGGACATCGAGCTCTTCGCCGGCACCATCTCCGAAAACATCTGCCGCTTCGCCACCCTCAACCCGGCTGTCTTCAACAACGTGGTCAAGGCCGCGCAGCTGGCGGGCGTCCACGAACTGATCAAAGGGCTGCCGAAGGGCTACGCCACCGAGATCGGCGAGTCCGGCGCGGTGCTGTCGGGCGGGCAGCGCCAACGCATCGGGCTGGCGCGGGCACTCTACGGCGACCCGGCACTGCTGATCCTGGACGAGCCCAATTCCAATCTCGACCGCGAGGGTGAGGATGCGCTGATCGCCGCCCTCGGCGCGGTCAAGGCGGCGGGCACGACCGTTATCGTGATCGCGCACCGGTCGAACATCATTGAGAAGGTTGACAAGATATTGGTCCTCAACCGGGGCCAGCAGGACCTCTACGGTCCACGCGACTATGTCTTCGGCGAACTCGCCGCGCGCGTTCGCCAGGTGAGTCAGTTGCCAGCCATTGCGGCGAACCAACCTATAGCCGCCAACCAAACCATAACCGCGAACCAAGCCACAGCGGCGAACCAAACCGTAGCGGCGAACCAGGACAGCGCCCCTGCGCGGGCACGCCGGTACGCAGAACGAAAATTGCGGCCGAGCCTCAACCTTGTTCCGGCCCGACCGGATCCACCGCCAAAGCAAGGAAGTGGTCGAGGCGGTGAGGCAGGCGCGGCGCAACCCAGAATTAGAGAACAGATATGAACGTCGTGCCGTTACCCGTGCCGCCCCCCTCCCGGCTGGAACCGGTGCCACTGCGTCTCGCGGGCGTGACGTTCAGCGGGTTCGCGATCATGTTCCTGTTCTTCGGCGTGGCCGGGGGCTGGGCGGCGCTGGCGCCTCTGGACAGCGCCGCGGTGGCACCGGGTGTTATCAAGGTCGCCGGCGACCGCAAGCTCATCCAGCACCTCGAGGGTGGCATCATCGCGGAGCTGGACGCCGCCAACGGCGATATCGTCAAGGCGGGCAAGATCCTGATCCGGCTCGACGACACGCAGCCAAAGGCGCAGCTCGACCTGATCCAGAACCGGATAGCAACGCGTGAGGCGCTCGCCGCGCGTCTCAGGGCCGAGCGCGACGGCAAGGCCGAGATCGAGTTCGATCCGGCGCTGCTCGCAAACCCCGCCAGCGCAGCAAAGGACGCAGTGGCTGCACAGCGTGACGTGTTCGCGGCGAAGCACCACAACTTGATGGACGAGAGGGAGATCCTTAGCCAGCGCCGTCACCAAAGCGAGGACGAGATAGCGGGACTGCAGCAGCTTATCGTCACCGAGGACAAGCAGATCGAGGCGATCGAGGGTGAAACCAAGGACCTGGAGAGCCTGTTGGCGAAGGGGCTGACCACCCGCGAGCGAAACCTGTTGCTCAGGCGACAACAGCGGGAAATCGAGGGGGAGCGCGCCACCAACGTAGCGGCAATCGCCCGTGCCAGAAGCGCAATGGCCGAGATCGACATGCAAATCCTGAACCTCAACACAGTGCGGCTGAACGAGGCCGTCGAGGATTTGAGCAAGGTCGAGGCGGAGTTGTTCGACCTAAGACAGCAGGAGCGTTCCGCCAAGGACGTGCTTGCCCGTACCAATGTCGTTGCCCCGGTTGACGGCATCGTCATGGACCTGAAGGTCCATACGGCGGGCGGCGTCGTGAAACCGGGCGAGACCTTGATGACGGTCGTGCCGCTCGGACAACAACTCGTGGTCGAGGCCATGGTCAAGCCGGAGGACGTCGAGACCATCGCCCCTGGACAGCCTGCGCGCGTCAGCTTCCCCGCCTTCGCCCGCTACAACCTGCCGCCGCTCGACGGCGTCGTGGAAATCGTGTCGGCCGACCGCATGACGGAGGAGCGCAGCGGGGCGCCGTATTTCGCCGCGACAGTGCTGATCGACAAGAGCGAGCTCACCAAGCTGGAAGGCCGCAAGCTGCTGCCCGGCATGTCGAGCGAGACGATGATCCGCACAGGCGCACGCACGGTGCTTTCGTACTTGGCCGAGCCGATCACGCAGAACTTCCGCCGGGCAATGCGGGAAAAATAGCCGCAGAGCGTTTCATCGTTTCATAGACACGCTGACGCAACTCCGGGCGGAAAACCGGGCTACGCGACGCTCAGAAGCGCGCCGCAAGGGCAAGCACCCTGTGATCGGCTGCGGCCGGATCACCTGATGGCTTCGAGCTTGTCGATCGCGGCGGTGAAGCCGGCCAACGAGACCGGAATGGTCACCGGCTTGCGCGTCACCGATTCCATGCCGATGTTGAGATTGGTGCCCGCCTTCATCGCGGCGTCCATCGGGCGCGCGCCAACACATTGCGCCCTGGCCTGCACTGGCAAGAGCGGTTCATCGTCGCGGAAGCGGCGAACCGCCCTATCTTTTGCCCTGACGCAATCCCGGACGGAAAACCGTTTCGCACTTTTCCTGGAATTGCTCTAAACCGAGTTGGCGCGAGAGGCCCGGAGGATACCGACAATGACTGACGCGGACACGCAAGCGGCGCCGGCAATGGCCGACAATTCACTGCCGTTGTTCTATTCAAAGCCCGAGGCGCTCAACCCGATACGGCACGGCTCGCTTGGCCTGGCGGCGCGCGCCGACTTCTCCTTCGCCCGTTCCGCCCATGCGATTCCCGTGATGGCGTCGGAAATGCCGGCGGCGATGCGCTCCTATCCGATCGTCTTCATCGGCACGGCCAAGGCGCCGGTGATCATCACCGGTGTGAGGCAGGACGAGAACCTGTTCGTCGATGCCGACGGCCGCTGGAGCGAGCCGCACTACATTCCGGCCTATGTGCGGCGCTATCCCTTCATCCTCGCCGACGAGAGCAAGACGGCCGGCCGGCTGACACTTTGCATCGACCGCGCCAGCGAGCGCGTCGTCGACGAGTTGCTGGCGCCGTTTCGCGAGGATGGCGGCAAGATGGCGCGCTTCTTCAACGGCACCGAGCCGACCGAGGCGACCAGGCAGGCATTGGCCTTCTGCAACCAGTTCCAGACCGATTTCAACGCGACCCGGGCGATGATCGAAAAGATCGACGCGCACGGCCTGTTAGCGCCGCGCCAGAGCAAGGTGACGCTGGAGGGCGGCGAGGTGCTCAACCTCACCGATTTCCAGGTGGTCGACGAAGTCGTGTTCAACAAACTGAGCGACGAAGCCTTCCTCGACCTCAGGAAATCGGGCGCGCTGGGCATGCTCTATTGCCACCTCGCCTCGAGCAACAGCTGGGCCTCGCTGGTCTATCAGGCGTCGATACGCAAAGGCGCGCGCAAGTGAAATTTGGTCGCGCCTGGGCCAACAGTCCGCGACGGGGCGCGAAGGACACCAAATCACTCTGCTCCGGAGCGCCATTCCTCCTGGCGATGGCAAGCGTTGCCCGGCTCGTCGACGTTCTGTTACAAGGCAGGACAGTGTCGATGGAGCGGCAGTTTGGGCCGGCAAAGGAGTGGTCTTGCCCGGTGAGCCGGAAGTCCTGGACGACCGTTCGCCAGTCCGCCTGGTGGCAGCCATTCGCCAGTCGGTCGCCGATGGCATCGTCGTCGAGGGCGGCGATCTCGAACCAGCCGATCGAGACCTGCTGCTCAAGGAAGAACTCTCCCTGGGCAATGTCGTACCGGCGCGCCGCCGTGAGTTTCGCGCCGGGCGCATCTATGCCCGGCAGGCTCTGCAGAGCCTTGGCGCATCCAATAGCGTCATCGCGGTCGGGCACAATCGTGCGCCAGTCTGGCCGACAGGTATTGTCGGTTCCATCTCCCATACCCGAAGCCTGTGCGCTGTCGCCCTCGGATGGTCGGCCGACTTCCTGGGCATCGGCATCGACATCGAGGAGGATTCTCCGCTTCCATGCGACCTGGCAGAAATGGTGTCGCACGCCTCCGAACTGGAGCACCGGGAAGTGATCGAAAGCCGGCTGGGCTACGACCTGCCAAAGCTTCTGTTCGTGATCAAGGAAGCCTTTTACAAAATGTATTTCCCGTTCAACGGTCGCTTTCTGACGTTTCACGACGTTCGCGTCGAACTGGATGTGGAGAAACGCGCCGCCAAGGTGACGATCGCTCCATCGAGCCGCCTGGCGGCGGCCGACAATGGCTGTTTTGAAGGCCGCTTCGGCAACAGCGATGGTATCTTATTCTCAGTTTTCGACATCTCTGCGCATTGACAGCCCCGCTGCCCGCAAGCATTCAGTGAAGTCGGCATGGGCTTTATCACTGATCAGCGTCGATCCCGGGCGGGGATTTGATGGACACTATACGTGGCCAAGTGGATCGGCATGCCGGAGACAATTCGCACGCGGTGGCCGTTGAGGCCGCGGGGCGCCCGCCCCTCACCTATGAGGGGTTGGCGCGCCAGATCCGCCATGTCGGCGAAACGCTGGCGCTGGCGGGCGTCGGACCAAGCGATCGCGTCGCGCTTGTATTGCCGCAGGGAGCGGAGGCCGCGGTTGCGATCGTGGCGGTCGCAGCCAATGCGGCGTGCGCCCCCCTGAACCCGGCATTGCCTCTATATGAACTCGAACAACAGCTGACCGCACTGCGGGCCCAGATCCTGATCGTGCCGCATGGATGGGGTTCCCCGCTGCTCGCCTTGGCGACGTCGCTGAACATGCGCACGCTGCAACTGCTTCCGGAGCCCGGCTCGGCTGCGGGGTCCTTCTCGCTGACCGGTGCCGGGGGGCCGCGTCGCGATGACCGGCCTGTGGCAGCGGCGGACGACGTCGCGCTGCTGCTGTTCACGTCGGGCACGTCGGCACGGCCGAAGCTGGTGCCGCTGACGCAGCGAAACCTATGCGTTTCGGCGCGCAACATTTGCGCGGCGGTGGATCTTCGGCATACCGACCGATGCCTGGGCGTGATGCCCCTGTTCCATATCCATGGCGTCAGCTGCCTTTTGGCATCGCTGTCTTCCGGAGGCTCTTACATAGACATGGACGGCTTTTCCGCCGACCGCTTCTTCAACTGCCTGCGCGAGCTCAGGCCAAGCTGGTATTCGGCTTCGCCAGCCATCCATCGTACGGTCCTCGATCAAATCCATCTCTATCGCGAAGACCCGCGCCAGAGCGGGTTGCGGTTCATCCGTTCGGCTTCGGCGTCAATGCCGCCGCAGCTGATCACGGATACCGAAAACGCATTCGGCGCGCCGTTTGTCGAGGCCTACGGAATGACCGAGGCAGCGCCGCAAATCGCGAGCAATGGCCTTCCACCGTTCCAACGCAAGCCTGGCTCGGTGGGCAAGGCCGCGGGTCCCGAAATCGCCATCATGGATGAAACCGGGCGTCTACTGCCCGCCGGCGAAAATGGCGAGGTGGCCATTCGCGGCGCCAACATCATGCACGGCTATGACGACGATCCCGTCGCCAACCAGGCTGCCTTCATCGATGGCTGGCTGCGGACGGGCGATATGGGCCATCTCGACGCCGACGGCTATCTGTTCGTCACCGGCCGCCTCAAGGACATGATCAATCGCGGCGGCGAAAAGATCTCGCCGCGCCTGGTGGAGCAGGTTCTGCTCGACCATCCGGCAATTGAGCAGGCGGTTGTTTTCGGCGTTCCCCATCGGGTGCTCGGCGAAACTGTCGCCGCGGCGGTCGTGCTCAAGCCGGGGCACGAGCAACCGACTCAGCAGATGCGCAGCTTCGTGGCCGACCGGTTGGCGGGCTCGAAGGTGCCGCAGCGGATCGTTGTGGTGGATGAGCTCCCCGTCGATCCCAGCGGAAAGCTCAATCGAAAGCATCTGGCCCAGGCACTGAATCTGGATCTAAGGGAGACTCAACCCGATGCGTCGCGGACGGGCAGGGCGACCGTCCGGACCGCCAGCGAGCGCCGTGTCGCGGCGATCTTCGCCGAGGTGTTGGGGATCGAACCATCCGGCATCCACGACGACTTCTTCGACATGGGCGGTCATTCGCTGACCGCTATGCAGGTTCTCGCTCGATTGCGGGAGATATTCCGCGTCCAATTGCCGATCGATTGCATGTTCGAGCGCCCGACCATTGCGCGACTTGCGGAGCGCATCGGCGAGCAGATGGCCAACCTCGTCGCGGATGGCAGCGCACGGCTGGAGCTGGGATCGGGACCGGCCTCCGAACCGCCCGCGACGCGCATCCCCCGGCGCCAGGAAGGCACGGCGGCACCACTCTCATCGGTCCAGCAGCGCATTTATTTTCTCGACCGGATGGGCGCCGGCGGTGCCTACAACATGTCGGCCTCGCTGTGGCTGAAAGGCACAATCGACGAGCGCGCATTGGCGTTGGCCCTCGACGAGATTCGCAGGCGTCACGACATCTTGCGCACGACGTTTCACATGCGCGACGGCGGGCCTGTCCAGGAGGTCTCCGAATTTCAGGAAACCGGGCTCACAGCCATCGATCTCGCCGCGCATCCCGCAACCGCGCGCACCGCCGAGGCAATGCGCCTCGCCACCGAGGACGCAGCCGAACCGTTCGACCTGGCGCATGGCCCACTGTTTCGTGTCAGGCTGATCCGGCTGACATCCGACGAGCACATCCTGCTCCTGACAATGCACCATATCGTTTCCGACGGCTGGTCGATCGGCGTCCTCCATGCCGAGCTGAAGCAACTGTACGAAGCGTTCCATGCCAACAGGGCGTCGCCTCTCGCGGACCTGCCGCTTCAATACGGCGATTTCGCAGCCTGGCAGCAGCGCGGTATCGAGGTCGGGGAGCTCGAGCGCCAGACCGGCTACTGGATCCGCCGGCTCGAGGGGCTTCCAGCGGCCTTCACGCTTCCGGCGAACCGCCGCCGCCCGGCCATCCAATCCTATCGCGGCGGCACTGTTGAGGTTCTGATCGACCCTCAGACGACGGATCGATTGAAAGCGCTCAGTCGAAGCCGGGACATCACTTTGTTCATGACGCTTCTGGCAGCCTTCAAGACATTGCTCTTCCGCTACAACGGGCAAGAGGATTGCGTCGTCGGCGCGCCGATCGCAAACCGCCCGAGGAAGGAGCTGGAGCCGCTGATCGGGTTCTTCGCCAACACGCTGGTTCTGCGGACGCAGCTTGCTGGCGACCCGTCATTTCTGGACTTGCTCGGCCGCATCCGGTCGACGGCGCTGGACGCCTACGCGCACCAGGATGTTGCGCTCGAACGCATCGTGGAGCGGCTGAAGATCCAGCGCGATCCCGGCCGCACGCCACTGTTCCAGGTCATGTTCGCGTTTCAGAACGTTCCGGAGTTGCCCGGCACGGTCTCGCCCGCGTGGCCGGCAACCGACCACGTCGCGGGACCTTCCTTCGATCTCGCGCAGGGTCTCTCCGCCCGGCCGCTTCGCATCGACAACGCGGTAGCGAAGTTCGATCTCACTTTGTACCTGTCCGAAATCCCGGAAGGGATGCGCTCGACCTGGCAATTCAATGCCGATTTGTACGAGCCGGCCGCCATCGAACGGCTGGCACGGCACTTCCAGACTTTGCTCGAAGGTGTATCGAGCAATCCCGGGCAGAAGTTGTCGGAATTGCCACTGTTGTCCGAGGCCGAGCGTCGCCAGATCGAAATCGACTGGAACCGTACCGAAGCCGCAGACCTGCTGGGGCAAGACTACGTCCGGCTGTTCGAAGCGCAGGCCGAGCGGACCGCCGATGCCGCTGCCGTGCTTGGCCAGGACCGGCAGTTCACCTACCGCGAACTCAATGAGCGGGCCAACCGGTTCGCGCGATATTTCCGCAGGCGCGGCGTTGCCCGCGAGACATTGACAGCGATCTGTTTGCCGAGGTCGGCCGAGATGCTGGCGGTGCTGCTGGGCGTGTGGAAGGCCGGCGGTGCGTTTCTGCCTCTCGACCCCGAACATCCGTCCGAGCGCATTGCCTTCATGCTGCGTGATGCCGGTGCGAGCCTGCTCGTCACAGAGACATCGCTGCTGCCGAAATTCCCTTCCGCGCTCTGGTCGGCGGCGATCGACCGCGGCGGCCGCGACCGGACCATCTGCATCGACGCCAGTGAGGCCTCGATAGCGCAGGAGGACACTCGCAACATTGGCATCATCCGCGCGCCCGACGCGCTTGCCTACGTGATCTACACGTCGGGCTCCACGGGCACGCCCAAGGGGGCGATGATCACGCAGGCGAATGTCGGCCACTATGCGCAAGCGATGGCCCGCGCGCTCGATATCCGTGCGAGCGACATCTATCTGCACACCGCCTCGTTCGCTTTCTCCTCGTCGATACGGCAGTTCGTCGTTCCGCTTTCTTGCGGCGCAGCCGTGGCGGTTGCGTCAGCCGATGAACTCCGCGACCCACGCCTGCTGTTCGAGACGGTAAGTCGTCGGCGCGTATCGGTGCTGGACCTTGTTCCGTCCTTCTCGGCCGGCTGCCTGCACGCCCTTATGTCGCTCGATCAATCCGAGCGGGCAAGGCTGCTCGACAATCAGCTGCGGCTCATGCTGTCTGCCAGCGAGCCCTTGCCCGGCGTCTTGATCGAAAAATGGCGGCGCCTCTGCAAGCCCGCGACAAAATTCATCAACATGTTCGGCCAGACCGAGACGACAGGGATCGTGACGATCCATCCCGTTCCGGCCGAGGGCGACGCAGCGGCAGTCGTCGCGATCGGCCGGCCGATCGCCAATACGCAGGCCTATGTGCTGGACGCATCCCGCCGCCTGGTTCCGGTCGGCACTCGCGGCGAGTTGCACGTCGGCGGCGCCGGCATAGGAGCCGGCTACATCAATCATCCGGAGGAAACCGCGAAGGGCTTCGTCCCCAATCCGTTCAGCCCGAATGACGGCGGGCGGCTGCATCGAACCGGCGATCTGGCGCGATACCGACCTGACGGGACGATCGAAATTCTCGGCCGCGCCGACGAACAGGTCAAGATTCGCGGCTTCCGCATTGAGCCGGGTGAGATCGAGGCTGCGATCCACACCTACCACGAAGTGCGCGAGTGCGTCGTCGGCGTGGTGGAGGACGCTGGCGAAGACGATGATATCGGCGATCGCAAACGACTGGTGGCCTTCGTCGCTGTCGACGAAGCGCATGATGATGAAGCGCCCGCCCTTGCCAGGCGCCTGCGCGAATATCTGAAACAGCGGCTCCCGGAATACATGCTGCCGCAACGCATCGTCACGCTGCCGTACCTGCCCCGCTCGCCAAACGGCAAGATCGACCGGCTAGCGCTGCTCGCCAAGGAGCCGCGGACGCCGGCTCGGTCAAATGTCGTGACGCACCCATCGAGCCGGGTCGATCCGCGCGCGGCTGCGCCAACCGACGCCGAGACGATCCTGAGCGAGGTCTGGAAAAAGGTGTTGCGGCTCGATGAGGTTGGGCTCCACGACAACTTCTTCGACCTGGGCGGCAATTCCATCCTGAGCATCAGTGTTGTTGCCGAAGCCAGCAAGGCCGGTCTGCATGTCGATCTGCGTCAGCTCTATCAGCATCAGACGATCACCGATCTGGCTCGCGCGGTCGCACAGGCGCGGCATGATACCGGGCTCACCGTCGCGGCCGCACCGGCATCGAGCGGAAACGGCTCGAAAATCCTGGTGACGATCGAAAGCCTTCGCGCGTATGGCCGCCAAGCGCTGACACAGGCTGGACTGGGCTCCGAGGGCGCGGAAATCGTCACCGAAGTGCAGCTCGAGGCAAGCATGCGCGGCCAGCCGACGCACGACATGGTCAGCATTCCGCGCTATGCCGTGCGCATCGCAACGGGCAAGATTAACGCCCGTCCGCACATCCGGATCGAGCGCGAAACCGACACCTTCGCGCGGATCGATGGCGACAACGGTCCGGGCCAATGGGTCAGCTCGGTGGCAATGGACCTTGCCATACAAAAGGCAAGCAGTCACGGCGTCGGAATTGTCGGCGTGCGCCGCTCCAACCATTTTGGCGCCGCCGGTCACTATGTCTGGCAGGCTGCGAAGAATGGTCTCATCGGGCTCTGCACCACCAACGGACCGCTGATCCTGGCGCCGACGGGCGGCGTCACGCCGACATTCGGCAACAATCCGCTCGGCGTCGGCATTCCGGCAGGGCGGCATTTCCCTATCCTTCTCGATGTGGCCATGAGCGTTGCGCCTCGCGGCAAGATCGGCCTGTCGGTAGCGGAAGGCAGCCCGTTGCCGCCGGGCTGGATTCTTGACCGGTCGGGGCGTCCTTCGACCGACCTCGGCGATCTTGCCGCAGGGCTCGGCGTGCCGATCGGCGGACACAAGGGCTACGGCCTGGCCCTGGTGATGGAGGTGCTTGCCGGCGTGCTCAGCGGCGCGGGCTTTGGCAACGACCACCATCAGGACAGATTGCGCAACAGCGGCCAGGCGCCCGACTACGGCCATTTCTTCATGGCGCTCGATCCGCAGCAATTCACGCCGGCGACAGACTTCACCCAGCGCGTCGATCGCCTGATCGAGCAGACCAGGAACGGGGAACGCGCCGAAGGCGCCAGCGAGATCCTGATCCCCGGCGAAATGGAATTGCGCGCCCGCGAGGAGAGCCTGAGGGAAGGTGTGCGGTTGCGCTCCTCGACCTACAGGGCACTCCTCGACTATGGCCGCAAGGCAAAGCTCGAGGCCGAGTTGGACGTCGTAGTGGAAAACCAGCTTGCAGAGGGCCATGGCTGAGCACTCGCACGATCCCGCGCCTGATCTGAATGGTCGCCTGATGGCGTTCGATCGGGCCGAGCTGGAGCAGACCATCCCGGCGCGTTTCGACAGAGTGTGCCGCAGATATGCCACACAGGTGGCGATTGGCGGCGACCGGCAACAATGGACATACGCCGAGGTTGAACGGCGCACCAATCAGCTGGCCCGGGCAATCCTCGAGCGCACGCAGCCCGGACGCGGATGCGTCGCCTATCTTGTCGACCATTCGCCGGACATGGTGATCTGTGCGCTGGCCGTGCTCAAGGCGGCAAAGGCTTTTCTTTGTATCCATCCTGGAATGCCGCTTGCAGCCCAGCGCGATATCCTCAGCGATGCGGCGCCGGACCTGCTGCTCGCCGATGCGTCCCATGCGATAGCGGCGCGTGACCTCGTCGATGACCACAGGCGGGTTCTCCTGCTCGAGGACATCGACGCGCGCTACTCCGCGGATGCGCTGCATGTTCCGTTGGGCCCGGACGACCCGGCCGCAATCTTCTACACCTCGGGAAGCACCGGGCGGCCGAAGGGGGTCGTGAAAAGCCATCGTGCCGTGCTGCATCGGGCCTGGCTTTGTGCCGGATATGACGGGGTGACGTCGACAGACCGGCAGTCGCTTCTGACATATTGCAGTTTCGCCTCATCGGAGGCGGACGTCTTCGGCGCGCTTCTGAACGGGGCCACGCTGGAACTCTACGATACCGCTTCGCGTGGTCTCGGTGATCTCAAGGCGTGGATTGACGAGCGTCGCATCAGCCTGCTGCACCCGCCCGTCATGCTGTTTCGCAAGTATCTGTCGATGCTCGAGGGCTCGGGCCTGCATCCGTCGGTACGGCTTGTGGCGCTTGCGGGTCAAACGGTCATTGCCTCGGACGTCGAGCAATGGCGCCGTCACTTCGCGACGTCCTGCGCCTTGCGCCATCGCTTCTCATCCACCGAAGCTGGCCACATCGCCGTGGCATCGGTGGCTCCGGGCGAATTGCTTGCGCCAGGCACGGTACCCGCGCCGCGCCCTGTCGCCGACAAGTTCCTTCTGGTCGTCGATGAAAGTGGCCAGCCGGTCGAACAGGGAGGCGTGGGCGAGCTCGTCGTGCGCAGCGCTTACCTAGCAGACGGCTATTGGCGGCAGGCGTCGGAAACGGCGAAGCATTTCGGCACCGACCCCGATTTTCCCGACCAGCGTGTGTTTCACACCGGCGACATCGGGCGCCTGTCGAGCGACGACAGCCTTGAATTCCTCGGGCGGCGCGACGACCAGGTCAAGATCCGCGGGTATCGCGTCGAAACGCGAGAGATCGAGCAGGCTTTCACGACGCTTCCAACGGTGCATGAGGCCGCGGTCATCACCGAGCTTCGCCAGGATGCGCACGCCCTTGCTGCCTTCGTCGTGATGAAGCAGGGGGCACTGTTTCAGACCGACGCATTGAGGGCCGGCCTGGGGTCGATCCTGCCACCGTGGAAAATTCCAGGCCGAATCCGCGCGATCGAGTCGTTGCCTCTGACGCCGACCGGCAAGATAGACAAGCCGCTTCTCCAACAATATTTGCAGGCACGCGGTGGCCCCATCGAAACCAGTCAGGCCGCGCAACCGTCCGACGAGAAACTGGGCGGGCCAGCTGCTAAAATGATCAGGACATGGAAACGGCTTTTTGACCGGGGTCGTGTCCGTTGACATGGCGCGCGACGATCCAGGATCGGCTCGGAATCAAAGCTGAGCTTAGTGGCGTGATGAGCCCTTGTTGGCCGCACAGGCCGTGCGTTAAAAGCACGCAAGCATTCGATGTAACGCCACGCTTCAGAGATGGCGGAAAATCCATCGGTCCAGGGGTTTGCCGATGAACGCACCGAAAACCATCCGGCCTGGCTATTCCATGTCGAGCGACGGGCTCGCGCATGTGATTGCAGGCATCTTTGCTTCGGAACTGCAGATCCCGACTGCGGACATCGACGACAATTTCTTCGATCTCGGCGGCGATTCCCTGACCGCCGAAACACTCGTCCTTGCCGTGCAGAGCCGGTTCGGCATCAAGATCCAGACCTCGGTCCTGCTTGCGGCGCCGACGCCGCGTGAATTTGGCAGGCTGGTCGCGTCCATGATGCCAAACCACAGCGCACGGCAGCTCCTGGTGCCGGTATCCGGCAGTTCCGGCCATGAGCCGATCGCGATGATCCACGGCATTTCGGGATCGGCGCTGTTCGCCAACCGTTTCGGAAAGCGGCTCAAGGAGAAATACGCGGTAACAGCCGTGCGCGGCATGGGACTTGAGCCCGGCGAACAGCCGTATTCCAGCCTGGACGAGATAAGCGCCAGCTATTTTGAAGGCCTGACCTCGGTGGCGGGCCGACCCCCACACATCATCGGCGGTATCTGCCTTGGCGGCCTGCTGGCGATCGAGGTCGGGCGCCTCACCTATGAAGCGACCGGCGAGCGGCCGGCGCTGCTGCTCATCGATCCACCGCCGCTCGGCTCGGCCTGGCTGAAGCCGATAGAGGACGACCGCATGACCGCCGGCAGGCGACGCCAGATCACGCGCAAGGTCGTCTACTGGCGCCTGCTTCGCGACGGCCTGAATGCCGCCGGGCTGGGCCAAACGCGCATCGGACGACACACCCGGCGCAAAGCATTCAAGAGCGCCCTCATCCGCGCCGCTGCCGGATTCTCGCCCTCGTCTTACCCTTGCGATATTCTGGTTCTCGCCAGTTCGGAGTGGAGCTCCGCGACGGTGGAGCAATACAAGGGCTGGGCGTCTGAAAAGACCAGGATAAAGACCGTCGTGGTGCCGGGTACGCACGACAAGTTTCGCGAAGCCAACGTGGAAGCGATCGACGACGAGATCATCGCGTTCCTCGCTGCCAGAGATGTTTCGGTGGCGTGCGAACCCGCGTCGCCATAGCATCGCAATTCCGGACGGAGGCTACGGCGAAGTCGCCGAGCCTAACCGTTTCACGCTTTTTCGTGTTTGCCTCGTTCGCAAGTCTATTGGGCGACTTGGGACACGGCCGACATCAGCTCCTGCGGGCTTGGCGCTCCAAACATATATCGCCCGCCCTCAGGAACCTCCGTGAAGCTCCAGCGGACGATGCCCTGCCGGTCCAGGAGGAACTGACCGACCAGTTGTCCGTGCCCCGTCGCCATCATCTGCTCGTCGGCTTCGGTCAGTTCGTAAGGGTCCCTCTTTTCGAGGAATTCGCCGGCCGCAAAGGGGTCCATCGGACCGGGCAACTCGCCTGGTATGTCGACCCGCAAATCCTTTGCCGCTGCCATCGAGACCTTGTACGGCCAGTTCGTCTCATTCTGGGTGAATTCGAGATTGGGCAGCCCAAAAGCACGATGTGAAGCGCGTTCAGGGTCGGAGGCAGCAACTAGGTTCGGCATCGGGTGGTAGCGGAAATAGAGACGCGCCCGCTCGATCGGCGTGTTGACCACCGTCAGGCTCCCCACGCCCTTTTCGCGCAGCTCCGGATCAAGCCGCGCCTGGGCGGCGATATGGCGCCGGCAAAACGCGCAGTGCAGACCTCGAAACAGGCCGACCAGCACCGGTCTTTGTCCGCGAAAGTCGTCAAGCGCGATCTTGCCTTCCTGGGTGATGGCGTCGAGCACCACGTTCGGCGCACGGTCGCCCGGTTGAAGCGGTACCAAGTCACTGCGCGCGGACATTTCCAACCTCCCACCCCGGCTAGTCGAGAAAAGGCAGCACCACAAGCCCTTCCGGGTCGAGCCCGTGCTGGGCGCATATACCCTGCGCCAGGGAAAAGTAGCGTTCAGCCTCGGCCAGATTGTCGAGGTCGAGATTAAGCGTTGCGAGACCATCATAGCACGGAAACAGCAGTTGCGGTTCGCCCGTTTCGCGGGCAACGTCCAGTGCGTCGTGGAACAAGCCTACCGCCAATTCCGGACGGCCGTTGCACTGGTGGATCTGCCCAAGCACGATCAGCGGCACCGGCAGGTGCTCGCGCTGGTCGAGCGCCCGGTCGATCTCGATGGCCTTCTCGGCAGCAGGCACACCCTCCGTCGGACAGCGATCCGTGAAAGTACAGCAAGCGACCGCCAGATTGGCGAGGAGGCGCGCCTGGAAACCCAAATCACCAATATGGCGCGCCACTTCAAGACCGCGCCGACAGACCTCCATCGCCTTTGCCGGATCGATGGTCGTGTAAAGCACGCCGAGATTGGTGTAGCCGCGGCAAGCCGTGCCCAGGAGACCGGCGGCTTCGGCCAATTCAATGCTACGCTCAACCTGGCTAACGGCTTCGCGGTCTCGCCCGAGGCGAGCCAACGCGACAGCCTTGGTATTAAGTGCCTCGGCGGTCACAAGGGTGGCATCACGCCCCACCTCGGAGACGTGCTCCGTTGTCAGAGTGCCAACGCAATCCAGCGCCGCGTCTGCCCATTTTGCCGCCAGAGCGTGATCTCCGCTACGGAACGCCTGTCGGCCACGTTCTTGCCAGAGATGCGCCTGCTCGACCGGGGCATCCGCTCCATCGAGGAGCGCGGCCGCTTCAGCATAGTGGGATTCTGCGTTGTCCCGCTTGCCGACGTCCCAGAGCAGCCGACCGATCTTGCGCAAAACGCGCGCCGAAGCGACACAATCAGCCGACGCGCGATATGCCTGCAGCACCGTCTCGTAGTGCTGGTGCGCGATGTCGCGGCGGCCCAACGGGGCGCTCAAATCGGCGATGCGCTCTGCAATTGCCAGTTTGAGCGGTGTTTGCCCGTTCTCGCCCAACGCAGACAGTGCTCGCTCGTAGAAACGAAGGGCGTCGTCGTTGGCGTATATCATGCGAGCGCGATCGCCCGCCGCCTGCAGGTAAAGCGCGCCCCTCTCCCGCTCGGCGCTCAGTGCGAAATGATGACCAAGCATGGTCAAATCCTCGAGCCGTTCCGGCTTGTCGCCGCACAGTTGCTCCAAGGCAGCACCGACCCGCCCGTGGATGTCGGTCCGGCGTTGCAGGAGCAGGTTCTGGTAGATCACGTCCTGCAGTAATTTTTGCGTAAAGCGGTAGCTCTGCGACGAAACCGAGCCTGATCCGGCTACCTCCTCGATGATTTCCGCATCGCAAAGCAGCTCGCAGCCGGCCTCCAGGCGGCCGGGGTCGGCGGCCACGGCTTTCAGAAGTGTGGCATCGAAGCGCGGGCCGATCACCGCGGCTTCCTGGGCCAACCGGCGCACCTCCTGGGGCAGCCGATCGACGCGGGCAAGCAACATTGCCTGGATAGTAGCGGGAATGCCGGTTGCGACTTCGCCTGCCACAGTCCGCCATCGCTGGCCCTCGCGCACCAGTACACCGCGATCGATAAGGCCGCGAACGATCTCCTCCACAAAAAGCGGGTTGCCGCCCGCACGCTCGAGGATCTGGTCGAGAAGCCCTCCTGCCGAGCTTACCCAGCTCTCGCCGAAAAGCGCCACCAGCAATCTGCGTCCGTCATCACTGTTGAGCGGAGAAAGCCTGAGCGCTGTGTGACTGACCCGACTTGAGTCGAGCTGGTCGTTGTCCGGCGCCGGACGATGCGTGACCAGCAACATCAACCGCGTGCGCTCCAACCTGTCGATCACGAAACGCAGTGCCTCGAGCGACGCGGCATCAGCCCAGTGCAGGTCTTCGACGACAATCAACAGCGGCGACAACGCAAGCCGCCGTTCGATGATTGTGCGGACTGCGTAGAGAATTTGCCGGCGCAACTGCTCGGGCTCGACATGCTGCAGGGTGGCATCCGGGTCGCCGAGGCCAAGCACATGGTAGAGCAAAGGCATCAGCCGCTTAGCCTCCTCGCCCTGCAGGCCGAGATCGGCAAGCAAGCCTGCGAGCTTGCCCCGCATTTCGTCCCCATTGTCGTTTTGCATCATCCCGGCAGCGCTGCGCACCACTGCGCCCAGGGCGCCAAATGATTGCTCGCCCAGCGGTGAGCACGTGGCTTGCCGCACGGCGACGTTGCGAAAACGATCCTCGTCGCCAACGCGGGCGACGAACTCCTTCACCAGCCGCGATTTCCCGATACCGGCTTCTCCGACGAGGCGGACAAGTTGGGCCGAGCCGCCGCACGCCTGGTCAAGACTCGCCAGCATTCTATTGAGCTCGGCACCCCGACCTATGATCGGCGCGCTGAGGCCGAGCGCCTCGAGCCCACGCGCCGCACGCGGCGCCGCAAGCGGTGCATCCAGTCGATGGACGAGCACACTGCCAGCCTTGCCGCGAAGCACGACGTCTCCCAGCGACTCGTAAGAAAAGGCATGCCGGGTCAGCCTGTGAGTGAGCTCGCCGACCAGCACCTCACCCGGTGCGGCCAGCGATTGCAGCCGTTGCGCCGTATTCACTGTGTCGCCGGTCACCGAATAGGATTTGGCGGCGCCGATGCCCAATCCTCCAGTAACGACCGGACCCGTGTTTATGCCGATGTGGAGCAACAGAGGCGAGCCGGAGTGGGAGGTGCGTTCGCCAAGCCGCGCCGTCCGGGCGATCATGTCGAGAGCGGCGCGAAGCGCACGTTCCGGATCGTCCTCGTGCGCGACTGGCGCACCGAACAAGGCGAGCAGCGCATCGCCGATGAATTTGTCGACGAAACCACCAAAGTTTCGCACGGCCGCCGTCAATTCCTTGAACAGCTCGTTCTGCAGCGTCTGCATGACCTCGGGGTCGAGCTGCTCGCTGAGTGTCGTGAAGCCGCAAAGGTCGGCGAACAGGACCGTTACCGTCCGGCGATCGGCGTCAGAGACGGGATGCAGCCGTTCTTCGCTCTCGATGTTCGCAAGCGGCGACGGAGGTCGAGAAGGCGGCACAATGGTCCGGCTTGGTGTCGGAGCAGGCCGTTCGACGGCTTTTGCGGGCGCACCGACGCTTGCCCCACATTTCGGACAGAATTCGAAATCAGGTGCGCAGAGATAGCCGCAACTGGCGCATGGCACGGGCTGGCGCCTGCCACATTTCGGACAGAAAGCGAAACCGCCCTCAACCTCGAAACCGCAGCCTGAGCAGTCCATGGAGCAAGACCTCACTTGCGGCCGCGACGGCGCGATCTCGCAAAGCGCTTCACGGCCACGGTATTCACAAGCATGAACCGATAGCCGTCGACCAGCAAGCGGCAGCGCAAATGGGCATCGAGCGATCCGTGTGGGCGCGGTGGCGGAGTGCTGCGGATTCGGGGGGCTGCGTCGCCGTCGTTGCGAAAGTTGCCTCTTACTCTCCGTCTTTCCTGCTATCCTGGGGATGAGGAGACGGACCCATGAGCGAGAATCGTAAGCTAGCGGCAATCCTAGCTGCAGATGTGGTCGGATACAGCCGGCTCGCGAGCGCGGACGAAGATCTTACTTTGGCGAGATTGCGAACACTGCGCAGCGACCTGATCGATCCCACCATCGCAGTGCACAACGGGCGGGTGATCAAGCGCACCGGGGATGGGGCGCTGGTTGAGTTCCGCAGTGTGGTGGATGCCGTGCGCTGCGCCGTTGAGGTTCAAAACGGCATGGTTGAGCGTAATGCCGGCGTGCCGCAGGACCGCCGCATCGAGTTCAGAATCGGCATCCATCTGGGGGATGTGGTGGAAGAAAGTGACGGCGACCTGATGGGCGACGGCGTCAACATCGCCTCGCGTCTGGAGGGCGTCGCGTCGCCCGGCGCCATCTGCCTGTCCGAGGATGCCTATCGCCAGGTCAAGGCGAGGCTCGACCTCTCGGTCAGCGATCTCGGGAGCACGCAGCTCAAGAACATCGCCGAGCCAATCCGGGTCTATTCGCTGCAAGTCGGCAGCTCCGGGACCAAGGCGGCCGCGGCCTCGGAAACCGCGGCGAGCCGGCCGGCGACGGCAGCGCCGCCGAAGCTGTCGATCGCCGTCCTGCCGTTCGCCAACATGAGCGGTGACACCGAACAGGACTACTTCGCCGACGGCATATCTGAAGACATCATCACGGCGCTGTCCAAACTGTCGCAGCTCTTCGTCATCGCACGCAATTCCTCGTTCACCTTCAAGGGCCAGAACGTCCATGTGCAGGAGGTGGGCGCGAAGCTCGGTGTTCGGCATGTACTTGAGGGCAGCGTACGCAAGTCGGGGAACAGGGTGCGCATCACCGCGCAGCTCATCGATGCAACCACGGGCGGCCATCTTTGGGCGGAGCGGTTCGATCGCGACCTCACCGACATATTCGCCGTGCAGGACGACGTGACGCAGCAGATCGTCGGTGCGCTGGCGCTCAATCTGACTGAGGGTGACCGTCAGCGGCTGGCGCCCGAGCACTCGCGTAACACGGAGGCGTATGACTATTTACTGCGGGGCCGGGAGCTGTGGCACCGGCTGACGAAGGAGACGAACGTCGCGGCCCGCGACCTCTTGCAACGTGCCATCGAACTGGACCCGAAGTTTGCCTCTGCCCACGCTTTCCTCGCCCTCACGCACGGCGTCGATTACCTGAATAGGTGGAGTGCATCGCCGCCGGAATCGATGGCGCAAGCGGAAGAGGCCGCAACGCGAGCGGTAACGCTGGATGGCAGCGATCCCTGGGCGCACTGGGCGCTGGCTATAACCAAGCTATATACACGACGGCACGATGACGCCATCGACGAGGCCGAGCGCGCGATAGTCCTCAATCCGAACTTCGCCGAGGGGCACGTCATCCTCGGCGAGGCGCTGTACTATTCGGGCAGATCCGAGGAGGCCCTCGAGAGTTACGCCCGGGGAAAGATCTTGAATCCATACTTTCCGGATGTGCTTCTGCACTTCCAGGCTTTGGCCCAGTTTCAGCTAGGAAGGTACGAAGCGGCCGTTGACCTCTTGCTGCAACGGCTGGCTCGCAACACCGTCACCGACGTCTCGCGCGCGCTTCTAGCCGCCAGCTATGGCCATTTGGGCCGCTTCGCCGAGGCCCGCGCGGCATGGCAGGAGGTGCTTCGCGTCAACCCCGATTATTCGCTGGAATACCGTCGCAAAGTCATGCCCTACAAGAACCCTGCCGATTTCGAACTCATGGTCGAAGGGCTCCGCAAGGCTGGTGTCGTGCAATGACAGGTGAGTCAGGTCAGGCTTGTTTATGAGCGCAATGGCGAGGACCAGATGATCCTCACCAGAGCGGTGAAGAAATGCGCGAGCAGCCCCGGCGCATCGACCTCAGCTCTAAGCCGTCGGGCATGACCGCTTGCCATTCAAGCCTGTCATCAAGTCCTTTTTGCCTACCTCTAATTCGCTCCGATCTTGACAGAGCAAGTGCTGCCATCCGATGCCGTCATCCGTTTTGACATTCGCCGACCCCTGCCGAAGAAGACGAAAGCTCGATGATCCAGGACAATGCTACCGTAGGCGGTGTGGTACCGATGTTCGATGCCGAGCAAGCCAGGCGCGGGTAAGACGGCGTGGCACATAATCCCCTGGTTTCAATCGTAGTGCCTGCGCACAACGCGGAGGCGACGCTGGCGCGCGCGCTCGATTGCCTTCTCGATCAGGAAATAGCGGATTGGGAGGCGATCATCGTCGATGACGCTTCCACCGACAGCACCCCCGCGATCATCGCCGGTTATGAGCACGACGCCCGATTTCGCACGTTGAGGTCTTGCGCGCATAGCGCCGCGGCCGCGCGCAATAGCGGGATTGCGACAGCGCGCGGCCACTGGCTGATGTTTCTGGATGCGGACGATTGGGTGGATGCCAGCTTCCTTGCGAAAATGCTGGCCGCGCTGAAAACCGCTCCCGATGCAGTGGCCGCCTATTGCGGTTCCCGGCGTGTGATGCCCGATGGCGAACTCACCCCATCGAGCCTCTTGACTGAGGTTGCGATCCAGCCCTTCGAAACATTCGCCCGCCGGTGTGCCATCTGTACTCACGCGCTGCTGGTCGATCGGGAGACGATTGTCGAGTTGGGCGGTTTCGATGTGTCGCTGCGCACCTGCGAGGGCTGGGATCTGTGGCAATGCATCGCACGTCTGGGCAAAAATTGGGTGATGGTCGACGAGCCGCTCGCCTTCTATCGGACCAGCCCCAATGCACTCTCCCGCAATTCGACGCAGATGCTGGCAGATGCGGAAATCGTGATCGCCCGCGGCTTTTCTGCTGATCCCAGGGTCAAACACCCGGCATCGGCTCACGCCAACGGCGCGATCGAGGCGAACGGCGGCTCCGCTTCCGAAGCCCTTGCGTGGTTCGCCTTGTGGAACGCCGCGTCGGAATGCGGCAGCGGTGCGCGATCGATCGACCCGCAGTCGCTGCGCGCGCTCCCGGTAGCACGCAAGTGGGCGCGTGAGATCGCCAGGGTGGTCTTCGATGGCCTTATGGCAGGGAGCCTGTCGGTGCCAGCGCAATTGGCTGCCAGGTGGGACAGGTTCGGCGGCGCCATCACCGAGTTGATCATCGGACTCGGCAAAGTCTGGGACAGTTCCGTCGCGGCTCGCCGCGTCCAGTATCACCTTGAGCAGATGCTTCTCGAGGCAGACGATCTTGCCGCGCCGCGCAGTCTGGCGCGAACACTTGGACTTCGCGTCGACGCCCGAAATCCGACCTCGACCAAACTGCCAGAAGGAACCGATCAAATCTATGCCCATCTGATCATGGATGGCCAGATCGAGGCTGTCGTGCAGTTCGGCGCACTCGGGACAGTAACAACGGATCATTGGATCGAATTGATCCTGGATGTCGTGCCCCCTGAGCGGCTTTCAGACAGTGCCGAGGCATTGTTGTCCACAGCGGAACGCCGGTCCGATCCAGACAGCCACTTCGGCAAACTCGCGCGATTGGCCGCAGAGGCGCAGGAACTGGTACGGTCGAGCGCCGAGCCTGCGGAGCGTCTTGCAGCGCCACGCCGTAAACCGGCCGCGGACGGGCACGCCAATGATCGCACGTCGTTCTGGAATCGCCATTTCGCGACCGAGAACCACTGGAACTACGCCTCGCCCTATGAGCAGGAAAAATATCAGCGGCAGCTCGAAATTCTGCCTGCCGGTCCCATCGGACGGGCGCTCGAGCTGGCCTGCGCGGAGGGCCATTTCACGCGGCAGCTGGCGCCACGAGTGGGCCATCTGACCGCAACCGACATATCCGCCGTGGCCATCGGGCGGGCGGGCGCGCGATGCAGCGATCAGCCGAATGTTGAGTTCGGCGTACTGGATTTCGCTGCGGACACGCTGCCGGGTGGGATGGACCTGATCGTCTGTTCGGAAGTGCTCTACTACCTGGATGATCTCGCCGAGTTGCGGCGCGTCGCCAAGAAACTTGTTGAGGCGCTGGCGCCTGGAGGCAGTTTCATCAGCGCACACGCATTCGTGCTGCGTGACAATCTTGAAAGGACGGGTTTCGACTGGAACACGTTCGGTGCGCAAGCGATCTCTGAGACGCTGGCAGCGACCGAAGGCCTCGTCCTCGAGCAATCGATCCAGACCGAGCTCTATCGCATAGACCGCTTCCGCCGCCTGTCGCCAAGCGACGTGGCGACGGAACCGGTGATCGATCATGTTCCAATCCACGCGCCTATCGAAATCGGGGTCGCGCGAAAGATCGTCTGGGGCGGGGCGCGGGCCTTGCGCCGCGACGTCGCACGTAGCGAGCGGCGGCAGCGTATCCCTGTCCTCATGTATCACAGCGTCTCCGATGATGGTCCGGCCGCGCTCGCCCGCTTTCGGCTCACGCCCGCCGCATTCGCCAGCCAGATGACATGGCTGCGCGCCAATGGCTTTCACGCGATTAATTCAGAGCAGCTGGAAGGGTGCATCGCCAACCGTCAACCTTTCGTTGGCCGCCCGGTGCTCATCACCTTCGATGACGGCTTCCAGAACTTTGACGACCATGCCTGGCCGATCTTGCGCAAAAACGACCTGACCGCGGAAGTGTTCCTGGTGACGGACCTGATGGGTGAAAGTGCATGGTGGGACGCCGAAATCGGCCCGCCGACGCCGCTTATGGGCGCCGGGACGGTGCGACGCCTCGCCGGCGAAGGTGCGTTCTTCGGAAGCCATATGGCGACGCATCGCGCTATCGACGGCCTGTCGAGCTCTGACCTGGCTGCCGAGCTCCTGCGCTCTCGGATGTTCATCGAACGGTGGACCGGTCGGCCAACCACGGCATTCGCGGCACCCTTCTCCGTCACCGACCGGCGGCTTGGCCGGCTGGCCAAAGAGTGCGGCTATCGGATCGGCTTCGGCGGCAGACACGGGCCGGCGGGCCTCGATTGCGATCTCATCGACCTTCCGCGCATCGAGATTCGTGGGGATCGCTCGCTCGATGACTTTGTTGCCATTGTCGAGGCCGTGCTCAAATGAACGGTGAACTTCTCAGTGTCATTGTTCGCGGTCACAGCCGTCGCTTGCGGTTGCGCTCTAGAAGATCACCCCTGGATCAGCCCTGAAGCGATGCCCAGGTCGCCTTGATCTCTGCCCGGCCGATCTTGCGCCATCGGGCGTTTTCGCGAACCAGTTTCAGGTCTTCGGTCGTCTCCGCAAATGTCCGCAATCGGTATTGCCGGAGCAGGTCCGGGAAGAGCGCCCCTTCCGGCAGTCCGGCTAGCTGCTCGCGGACCGAGGTCTTTTCATCAATGACCCGCGCGCCCCAGGCATTTTCCCGTACCCGCAGTTCCGCAGCCAGATCGCGCTCTTCCGGCGCGTTTTCGTCTAGCGCAGCCAGCAGGACCGAATGGAAAAGCGCCACATAGCCGATCTGCCTCAGGCCACCCACGACCCGCACCCGCGGCAATATTGCAAGGACGAGGAACATCAGGAACAGGTTCGGCAGCAGCACGCCATCCAGCAGCGCCTGCTTGAGCTGCGGCCGCTCGAACGGGATGGAAAGACCATGCGGCCTGTCAGGCTCGATCAGGCGTCCGTTCTCGAGGACGAGCTTGCGCACGCGCTGCTCGCGGATGCCCCAGAAATAGTCCGTGGCATTGGGCAGGAACCTGCCGAATGGTCCCGATGCGGCCTCTTGCATGGCATGTTCGAGACGCTGGCGTCTTGCGGGCTCGATGAGCAGCCTGGAAAGAAGGCTGCCGTCATGTGCCAGATGCCGCGCCATGGCAGAAGCGGCGAGCCGATCATCGATGAAAACCGGCAGGGCCATGCCGAAACGATCCCAATCGGCGACCAGATCCTCGTTGAGGGCTGTCAGCGCATCGGCGGCGGTTCCAAACACTTTGTCCTGGCTGGCAAGTAGCGTACCCAGCCAGCGGCTGGCATCGGTTTCATCGCCCACCGCTTCGAGCGCGCGCTTGTTGATGGAAACAGGGCCCGCCGCGCAGACGCTTTTGCGGCACAGTTTGTGGCGCCCCATGCCAAACAGGTTGATCTTGTCGTCGCCGAGATCGAGCCATCCCGGCCCCTCCCGGCCAATTGTCTCCATGGTCATCGTCGATCCCATGAAGCCGAAGAAGGCCGACAGCCCGTTTTCGACCGCGCCGAGCCAGGCAAGCAGGAGGGCATCGAAGGTGATCCGATCCATCAGAAGCAGGCAGTGCAGGCCGGACTGGATCACCGGCCTGTGCTCGAACTCTTCGAGGGCCCTGCCGATCTCCTCGGGCTGCATGATCACACTGAGGCGCTGCTGCAGGACTTCGCGCAGGATCGAGCGGGCATCGATTGCCGGGCCCGATGCAGGCCTTGCCACCGGCCGCCACAGATGGCGGGCGTACTCGGAAACCGGTGCATTCCAGTTCTGCTCGATGTCACGCACGACTTCCGGGCAGAGCAGCGACAGCACAGCCAGAATTTCCGCCGGAGGCGCAGGGGTTGGGTCGAGGACGGTGGTCATTGGTCCCGTCTAGCCGCTTGCAGTGCAAACGCCAAGGGAGACAGCCAAGACCATACAGCGGATCTCAGAACCGCAGCCGGGCCATGCTCAGCAGGTCGTGGTACTGCCCGTCGGTAAAGCCGGCCTTCACATGCCGACCTTCGACCTCGAAGCCGTGGCTGGTGTAGAGACGGATGGCCGGTTCGTTGTCGGCATAGACCGTCAATTCGACCCGTTTCAGGGCCCGCCAGTTGTCGGCCACGTCAAGCAGCGCGCCAAGTATGGCAGAGCCGACGCCCTTGCCGACAAAGGCATCGTCGACGCCGATGTTGATCTCGCCGATGTGCGAACGGCGCGGCGAACCCTGCACCACCAAGCTGCCATGGCCGACGACCTTGTCGTCCAACTCCGCAACGATCCAGGTGGTTTCCTGAGCGGCCTTGGCGATGCGCCGCTCCACCTGCTCCACCCTCTCGAAGGGCATCCTGAACGTGCCCCAGCGGAAGCCAGGCATGTTGAAGATCGCGCAAAGCGCCTCGGCATCGCTTGGCCGGACGGGTCGGAGCCGCGGCTGGATTTTCTCGGAGGATGGCGAAGTCGTGCTGCTCATGGCGTTCCCGGCTAGAGCAATTCCAAGAAAAGTGTCAGCGGTTTTCCGCCCCGGAATTGCGTCAGAACAAAGAGATAGAGCAGTTCGCCGTTTTTTTGAAACGGTGAAATGCTCCAAGGCAATCGGCCCGGCACGATGCACCGGACATCATCTGAAAATCCAGCCGTCTGCGTAACCTATGATGCCGATTTCGAGCCAAAATACCGCGAGGCGGCGTAGAGTTTGAAGACGCCACTGATGCCGATCCAGCCGAAAAGGGCGAGCCAGCACAATGTCCCGGTCGCCGTCCAGTCGATCCGGTGCACCGCAACGTCGGTGATGGCGAGGCCAAGGATGGAAAGCAGGCCAACGAGAAACTGCGCCAAGCCGAGCACCAGCAGTTCCTCGCGCGGCGCGTTTCTGCAGACGAGATATGTGCCGCCCGCGCCGGCGAGGAAGATGGCGCTGTAGACCTGAGCATGGAAGGCATCGACCGGCCATGGCCAGATGCCGCTGAATGTCAGGGGAAACAGCAACAGGCCGAGGCCATAGAGCCCAAGGATCGCCGATTCCACCGGCATGTAGCCGCGCCATGCGGGGTTCAAGGTCACGCCTTTTGCAGCAGGACGGGCCCTGGCTCGCCACAGGAACAGCCCTGATACCGCGACCGAGGCAAGATAGACCAGAAACCAGAGCCAGGGCGCTTTGCGCTCGAAGTTGAAATAGCCGAGATTGATGAACGAAGCCGCCGACACGATGACGGTGAAGATGAAGGCCATGACGAGGACGAGCCTGCCGGGCGACCAGCGATTCCAGAAGAGCAGCGCCGCCATCACGACCATTTCGGCGGTGTAGAAGCCGCCGAGGAAGCGGGCATTGAACGGCGTGACGGCCCAGGGCCAGCGCGGCTTGACCAGCGCAGGCGCGAAAAACAGGCAGGCGCCGACGATGAGGACGATGATGACCGCCACGGAGAAAAGGCGCAGGGCCGCGGGAAATGGCGGGTTGTTGGATGTCGGCATGGGAGAGCCCCGAAGATGAATGCCCATGGACCATCATAGTGCGGCATGCGGCCGGTGAAAATCTGCCGAATGGAATTGGACAGTCGCCAGGCTTGTCTATTCGAATGGCCGTACGGTACGTTTCGACGTAAAATGGAGCACTCGGACCAAAGAGCGGTCCGGTCAACACGCCTCGGGGCGCATTTTCCGGAGCCTGCACGATGAACGAAGCTCAGGACCTGTTCTCGCTTCTGCGGCAATCGACCGATATCGATCCACTGGCAATCGACGCGATCAAGCGAAACATCGCGGAGGGCGAGGACCGCGACCTTTGCCGCATCAATGCGCCAGCCTTCGCCAGCAAGCATGGCCTCGACGAGGAGCGAGCCATCAGCGCCTTTCTCCATGCGGCGCGGGTGGGCATCTTCGATATTTCCTGGAATGTTCTGTGCCCCGGCTGCGGCGGCGTGCTCGACACCAACGCCACGCTGAAAACCCTGCAGAAGGACGAATACACCTGCGCACTGTGCTCGCAGGGCTATTCGCCGACCCTCGACGAGATGGTCGAGGTGACATTCACCGTCAGTCCCCGCATACGCAGGATTGCCGCCCACAATCCACACGACCTGCCGATGGTGGAATATTTCCGCCAAATCTACTGGGCGTCCGGCGTCGATGTACCGGATGAGGATTTCGCGAAAAAGCTGGAAGCGTTCTCGCTGGAGGATATTGAGCTTGCGCCCGGTGAAAAGGCGGTTCTGCCCATACAGCTTCCGTCCGAATTCATCATCGTCTTCGAGCCGGTCACCCATTCAGCGCAGTTCATCGACGTGAAGGGCGAACCAACAAAGGAGCGCCGAAGCCTCTCTTTGGTCTTCGACCGCGACCATGTCCAGAACCAGACGCTGCAGATGCAGCCCGGCCCGTTGCGCATTTCGCTGGAAAACAGGACCGACACCCGTGTGCTGCCAACGGTCTTCATCGCCGGCGAGGCATTGCATGATTTCCTGGGCAAACGCCGGCCGTTCCTTACCGCCAAGCGCCTGCTCACCAACCAGACGTTCCGCGATCTCTATCGCACCGATACACTGGACATCGACCAGCGCCTGAAGATCACCAGCCTGACCTTCCTGTTCACCGACCTGCGCGGATCGACCGCGCTTTACGAGCGGGTGGGCGACCTTGCGGCCTTCGATCTCGTGCGCGCACACTTCCAGGTTCTGCACGAGATCGTCGCGGCCGAAGCCGGCGCGGTGGTGAAGACGATCGGTGACGCGGTGATGGCGACCTTCGCGACGCCTGATCGTGCGATTGCCGCGGCCCTCAGGATGCGCGATGCCATGCGTGCGCTCAACGACGCGAGCGGGCGCGAGGATCTGCTGCTCAAGATCGGCGTGCATGCCGGCCCCTGCATCGCCGTGACTTTGAACGAGCGACAGGACTATTTCGGCCAGACGGTCAACATCGCTTCGCGGGTCCAGAACCTTGCCAACGCACAGGCGATCTTCGCCACTCGCGCGGTGGTCGACGACAATCTCACCGCCGATCTGTTGCACAGGAACGCACTGACGCCCGTGCCACACGAGGTCTCGCTGCGCGGCATTGAGCGAGAGATAGCAGTCTATACGATCCCCTGAAGACTTTGGTCGTCCCGGCCCTCACACGCGCCTGCAGATAAAATAACGATCGGCGGGCACCGAAGGCGGCGGCGCGAGGCGCTGCAACTGCGGGTGGTCGAGCGGCGTGCCGCTGACCGCGATGCCGCCGACGCGAAGCAGGCGCGCGATCAGATCGGGAAGCCAGGTGGCGGTCACTGCATCGCGATCTTCATAGCCGGTGCCGATGTCGGCATGAACAAGAGCGGCGTCGATGCCGATGAACCTGCTCGCCGTCTCGCGTATTTCGCCGAGCACGAGGTTTTCAGCTTCGGGAATTGAGCTGGCGTGCGCTGCCAGTGCGCGGTCGAACGCCACGATCCGGCGTCCGGGCAGGCGCTCGCGCAGATGGTGGAACGTCCGACCATTGCCGAGGCCGAGCTCGATCACAGGGCCCTCGATGTTCGCCACCTCCGCGCAGACCTGGTCGAGAATGTCGCGCTGCGCGGTCAGCCTGCGGATGAAACTCTCGAGGCGACTCATATGCGTCTTTGTGTCCTGAACCAGCTCAAGAGATCGGCAATTGCCCGCGACCAGCACGGTTCGCGGGTGAAACCCGAGGGCGACGTGCTAAGCCCCGATCGAGCCTCGCCGCATATAGAGGCGAACGATGAACACCGCAATAACCGAACAGGCAGCCAACAAGGATCCTACCGGGTGGAGCCGGCGGCCCGGCGCGGTGGAATAGCGATGTCACTTGTAGGGGTCTGCAGCGTCCCGCAAACCGTCTCCAAGGAAGTTGAACGCCAGGATGACGAGAATGACGGGGAGCATCGGCAAAAGCAGCCATGGATAGAACGCGATCACGCTGACGCTGCGCGCCTCGGTTAGCAGGATGCCCCAGCTGGTTATCGGCGCCCTCAGGCCGAGCCCGAGAAAGCTCAGCGCCGTCTCGCCCAGGATCATACCGGGTATGGAGATCGTCGCCGTCGCGATCAGATGCGACATGAAGCCGGGAATGAGGTGCCGCCGGATAATGCGGCTGCTTGAGGCGCCCATCAATTGCGCGGCCAGAACATAGTCCTCCTCGCGCAAGGCCAGAAGCTTTGAGCGCACGGCCCGCGCCAGTCCGGTCCAGTCGAGCAGCCCGAGGATGACTGTGATGCCGAAATAGATCAGGATCGGACTCCAGGTTATCGGCATGATCGCCGCCAGAGCCAGCCATAGCGGAATGCTGGGGATCGATTGCAGAACTTCGATTATCCGTTGAACGATGAGGTCGAAGATGCCGCCGTGATAGCCGGCCAGTCCTCCGATGACGATGCCGAGCAGGAAGCTGAAACTGATGCCGACGAGGCCAATCGTCATTGAAATGCGTGCGCCATAGATGATGCGCGAGAACACATCGCGCCCCAGCCTGTCAGTGCCGGCCAGAAAGAGCTGGCCGTTTTCGGCAGGGCAGACAAAATGCCTGTCACCTTCGATCAGGCCCCAGAACCGGTAACTGTCACCCTTGCAGAAGAAGCGGATCCGCTGAACATCATCGTGGTTCTCGACGTAGTTGCGCTTGAGCGTGTCCATATCCAGCTTCATCTGGCGGCCATAGACGAACGGCCCGACGAACTGGCCGTTGTGGAACAGGTGCACCCGCTGCGGCGGCGAATAGATGTAGTCCATGTTGCGCGTGTGCAGATTGTATGGCGCCAGGAACTCGCAGATCAGGATCCCGAAATAGAGCACCGCCAGGAATATGCCGGATACAAGGGCAAGCCGGTGCCGTCGGAATTTCCACCACATCAGCCGCAACTGCGACGCCTGAAAGACCTTCGACTGCTCCGGCGTCATCGCCTCGACCGACTGCAGGTCAAAGGGCGCGATGGAAACGTAGTGTTGCAGTGGGGCGCCCGGAGCGGGCAGCGGCGTTTGCGTGTTCATTTGGTGCTGCCGCCCTGCAAACGAATTCGTGGATCAAGCAGCGCCAGCGCCAAGTCGGAAATCAGGACGCCGATGACCGTGAGGAAGGCGAGGAACATCAGGAACGACCCTGCCAGATACATGTCCTGGCTTTGCAGCGCCTTGATCAGCATCGGCCCGGTCGTTTCCAAAGACAGCACGATCGCAGTGATTTCGGCGCCGGAGATGATGGCCGGCAGGATAGAGCCGATGTCTGAAATGAAGAAATTGAGCGCCATGCGCAGCGGATATTTGACCAGCGCCTTGAAGGGATGAAGGCCTTTGGCGCGCGCGGTCACGACATATTGCTTGTGAAGCTCATCGAGCAGGTTGGCGCGCAGCCGCCGGATCATGCTTGCCGTGCCCCCGGTGCCGATGATCAAGACCGGGATCCAGAGATGGGCGAGGATCGACTTCGCCTTGGCCCAACTCATCGGCTCGCTGAGATATTGCTGGTCCATGAGATGGCCGATGGACGTGCCGAACCAGATGTTGGCGAAATACATCAGGATCAGCGCCAGCATGAAATTAGGAATGGCAAGGCCGAGAAGGCCGAAGAAAGTCAGGCCGTAGTCGCCCCAGCTGTATTGATGCGTGGCGGAGTACATGCCGATCGGAAAGGCGATGAGCCAGGTGAAGATGATCGTGACGAAGGAAACCAGCACGGTCAGCCACATTCGGTCCCCGACGACGTCGCGAACCGGCAGCTCATATTCGAAGGAATAGCCGAAATCGCCGTGCAGCATCCCGCCGACCCAGTAGAAGTAGCGAATGACCGGCGGCTTGTCGAAACCATAGTCCTTCCGCATCATCTGGATGCGATCGGAATCCACCGCTTCGCCCTGAGCCCGAAGCTCGGCGACATAGCTGTCGAAATAGTCGCCGGGGGGAAGTTCGATGATCGTGAACACCAGCGCCGATATGATCAGCAGCGTTGGAACCATCACGGCGATGCGCCAGACAATATATCGAAGCACGCTCAGGACTCTCCAAGCCAGAATGTATCCGGCATGTAGACACCGAAGTAGGAGGTCGGGTCGTAGCCGTAGAGTGCCTTGTCAGGCAGATTGCGCAGCCGCGAGGACGCCAGAATTGGCTGATGCGTTCCGTTCACCGTGCCGATCGAAAACACCTGATCGGTGTAGATCGACAGCATTGAATTCCAGATTTCGGCGCGCTCCGAGGCTTCGGTCGATGCGTTCCAGCGCTTGAGCAAAGCCATCAACTCGACCACAGGCGGAAGATCGGGCGCCTCACCGAGCGTGCCATGAGACAAGTAGTGAGCACCCCAGAGCGGCCATTGCAGCTGGTCGTCGATGGTGGGGGCCAGCTGGTACGGGTTCATGTCGGGGGTCGGCACGCCATTGTCGATGCCCGACCATATCGACATCATGATCTGGCCGCCAAGCGCGCGGCTGCGGAAGATGTCGCGCTGCGAAGTCCGGATGAACAAGGCGATGCCGATCTGGCGCCAGTGATCGGTAATGAGTTCGAGCGCGTCGGTTTCCAGCGTGCTTTCGCCGGCCGTTTCCACCAGGATCTGCGCCGGGCGTCCATCGGGAAGTATGCGCAGGCCGTCATCGTCACGCGCCTGGAGCCCGGCCTCGTCGAGCAGGGCATTGGCCTGGTCGGGATCATGGGCGACCCAGGCTTTCGCGAATTCCGGACGGTAGAGCGGGCTCTCCGGAAGGACCGTATCGGCACTTTCCTGCGCCAATCCGTAGAACACGGCCATATTGATCTCGCGCCTGTCGACCGCGAGCGAAAGCGCGCGGCGCACGCGCACGTCACGAAGAAGGCCACGCCACACCTGGTCGGCACAATTCAGGTTGGGCAGCAGCGCCAGCCGCGAACCCTGTGTGCGTTTCCAGAGATGCATCTTCACCGGGTAACGCTTCTCCGCGTCCTTCAGGAACGCGTAATCGCCGAAGTCAATTCCCATGCATTGCAGGTCGCTCTCGCCCGCACCGGTCTTGGCGGAAATGATCGCCGACGAGCTGACATTCATGACAATCCGGTCAATATAGGGCAGCTGCCGGCCATTCTCGTCTATTCGATGAAAGAACGGGTTCCGCTCGAAGACGAACTGCTCAGCCGGCGGCTTGGTCCGGTTCCGCCAGGGATCGAGCGTCGGCAATTCCGGGTTCTCCGGGCGATACTGCCGCGACATGCGTATGTGCAGGAGCGTCCATTTCTGGGCCCGATTCTCCTTCATTAGGCCGGCGAGCCGGAATGGATCCTGGTATTTCTTGTGGAACTGCTTGAGATAGGTGGCCGGCAGAACGAGCGAAAGCGGTGAAGCAGCGGCGAGCTTGGGCAGGAAGTCGGGATTGGGGGCATCCCAACTATAGCGGACCGTCAACGGATCGACGATCTCGAAGCGTGGCGGCTTGCCGTCTGCCAGCAGGGCCGGCGCGAGCCCGCCTTGCGAAAGCTCATCGTTCAGCCAGACATCTTCCCAGCAATAACGAAAATCCTCCGGCGTCAGCAGGCTACCGTCAGACCATTTATGTCCTTCCCGTATCTTGAAAGTGAAGACGCGATCATCCGCTACATCAAAACTTTCGAGAATATCGGCTTGCAGGTTAAGCCGTTCGTCATAGCCGACCAGACGCGCGTACCCGTAGATCGTCATCATCCGGATATCTTTCTGGCTGCCGATGATCGTGCGCAGCGTGCCGCCATACTGGCCGGGCTGCCGGCCCATCGCCGCGAGATTCAACGCGCGCGGGCGCTTGGGCAGGCGTTCGGCGAGTGCCGGCAGCGCCCTGGCCTTCAGCTGCGGCTCAAGAAATTCCGGCTCCAGATCGCCGGCGCGCAATGTGCCCGGCAGAAATGCCGAAGCCATGAGTCCAAGGACGGTGCGCCGGCGGATCAATGGCGTAGCTCGCTGACATCGGCCGAACGTCGGGCCAGCACGAGGTGGCCGCCGCCAAGATCAAGCGGCGACAGCATATCCTCGTCGCCCTCGTCGCGGAATTGCGGTCCCCATGCGCTGGTGTCGGAAGCGCCGCTGAGCTTCAGCGTGTTGAAATCCATCGGCCTGTCGAGATCGGGAAAAGGTACTGCGGCGACCAGTGAGCGCGTGTAGGGGTGGATCGGTTTTCGAAGCAGAATTTCGCGCGGCGCAAGCTCGACAATACGCCCGCCGCACATCACCGCGATGCGGTCCGCCATGTAGTCCACCACCGCCAGGTTGTGGGAAATGAACAGGTAGGTGAGGCCCAGTTCCTTCTGCAGGTCCTTCAGAAGGTTCAGGATCTGCGCCTGGACAGAGACATCGAGCGCCGAAACCGGCTCGTCGCAGATCAGGAGTTCAGGCCCCAGCGCCAACGCGCGCGCGATGCCGATACGCTGACGCTGCCCGCCGGAGAAACTGTGCGGATAACGCTTGATGAAGCGCGGATCGAGCCCGATTGCCTGCATCAGGCTCTTGACCGTGGCGAGCCGGGACGCGGCATTGCCACGTTGATGGATTTCCAGCGGCTCGCTCAAGATGTTCTCCACCGTCATGCGAGGTGAAAGCGACGAAACCGGATCCTGGAAGACCATCTGGATTTTGGCGCGCAGCAGGCGCAGGGCGTCTCCCTCGCCTTGCAAGACGTCGATCGGTCCCTCGCGGCCATTGAAGATCACAGAGCCGCCGCTAGGGGTGACGGCCCGCATCAGGATCTTGCTGACAGTGGTTTTGCCGGAGCCGCTTTCGCCGACCAGACCCAGGCACTCACCCCGCCTGATATCGAAGCTCACGCCGTCCACGGCGCGAATAGAGGCTTGATGCCCCCCGCCGAACCATCCGGATTTGCGGATGGTGAAGGTCTTTGTCAGATCCCTGACCGACAGCAGGATGTCGTCCGGCCCCTTCGATGCCGGCGCCGTCTGCTTGCCGAGCAGGTTCCCGACATTCACCGGCACGTCGCGGAGAGCCTTTAGCCTTTCGCCCGGCTTCAGGTCGAAATGCGGAACGGCTGCCATCAGGCCCTTCAGGTAAGGGTGACCTGGTCGGCGGAATATCGCCTCGACAGGTCCCGCTTCCATGATCTCGCCATGGTACATGACCACCACCTCGTCGGCGACATTGGCGACCACGCCGAGGTCGTGCGTGATCAGCAGCATCGCCATGTTCAGCTTGGTCTGAAGCTCGCGCAGCAATTGCAGGATTTGCGCCTGGATGGTGACGTCCAACGCCGTCGTCGGCTCGTCGGCGATCAGCAGGGCGGGCCGGCAGACAAGCGCCATGGCGATCATGGCGCGCTGACGCAATCCTCCCGAAAGTTCAAACGGATACATGTCGTAGGCGCGCTTGGGATTGGGAAAGCCGACAAGGCTGAGCATTTCCTCGGTCCGCGCCTTGCGCTCCGCCCGAGCCATGGGCGTATGAATCTGCAGGGATTCGCTAACCTGGTTGCCGATCGTGTGCAGCGGCGACAGCGATGTCATCGGCTCCTGAAAGATCTTGCCGATGCGGCTGCCTCTCACCGCCCGAATTTCAGGTCCATCGCGCGACATCTGCAGGATATCCTGCGTCGTGCCGGGCTTTTCAGGATCGGAAAACAGGATACGGCCGCGAACATGGGCTGTGTTCGGCAAAATGCCCATTACTGCCTGGCTGAGAACCGATTTTCCGGACCCCGACTCGCCCACAAGCGCGGTGACCTTGCCGGGCAGGACGCGAAGATTTGCGCGCCTGACGGCATGCAACGGCCCCCCGATAATGGCAAAAGAGATGCCAACATCCTCGATCCGCAGCAGATCAACGTCCGAATTCATTCTCAAACCAGCCCCACTCTGGCAACTCCCAGAAAGCGAGACTAGCGCATTGCCAGCCTAGAGCAACTTGGATTCGAAGCGGTCGCCAGGAACCGGCGACCGGACTGCTAAAGGCGTTCGGATCAGACCGTGGCGCTTACTGGAGCTTCCTCGGGTCGCCCGCCTGCAGCCGGGCGGCATCGCGGTGCAGCAGCATGACCTGCTCGGCCTCCGACTTTCGATCGTGAATCGTCTCCATCGCACCGTCTTCATCGAGTGCGAGCGCACCCGACAGATCGGGTGAAAGCACCGTCAGCTTCTGCTTGATGCCTGTCAGCTCCTCATGGCCCAGCGTCAGCCAGCTGTTTGCGCCGCAATAGCCGGCGAAGTCTTTGCTGGCGAGAACGCTGTGCGGATATTTTTTGGTCAGGGTCTGGAGGCGGGAGACTTCGTTTACAGCCGAGCCGAAGACCGAGAATGTGAGCCGGTCGGTAAGCCCGACATTGCCGAACATCACATTGCCGACGTGCAGGCCGATGCCAAATTTAATGTCGGACAAGCCCTGCTGCTTTCTGCGCAGATTGAGATCCTCGACGCGCGCGGTAGCCTGGTGCGCTGCCGCAAGAGCAGCCTGGCAGGCGATCTCGGACTGCGAGCGGTGCCTTTCGCAAGGGTAGACAGCAATGAAGCCGTCCCCAATAAAACTCATGATCTGCCCGCCTTTGCGATTGAAAGGTGCGGCAACCGCGTCGAAAAACTGGTTCAGCGTATCGATATAGATTTCGCGGCCCGAGCTTGCGGCAAGCCTTGTCGACCCGCGCATATCGCCCATGACCAATGCGGCCCGGATTGTGTCGCCCTCGCCACGCCTGATCTGACCGTCAAGCACGCGCCTGCCGGCGTCGCCACCGAGATAAGTGGTCATCATGTTGTCAGCGAGCTTGGTAAGCACCGCCATCTTGGTCGCGATCGCGAGATGGCTCTGGATGCGAAGCAGCGCTGAAATCATGCTGTCGCTGAAGCCTGCAGCGCTGTCGGTGGACCACGACCCGATCATGCCCTGACTTGTGTCGTCGCTGAAAGGATGGACGAAAGCCATGTAATCGGTGACGCCCATAGGCACGAGTTCACCAAAAATCGGAAACTCTGGCGGCAATGACGGGTCGATCCGGCGTCGCAGATGGTCGAGCTTGTTGCTGAGCAGATGGTAGTACGGGCTGGTCAGGAATCTGTCGGACGGCTCGCCGGGCTCAACGCGGAAGCCTTCCACCTCCATGCCCTGGCCGCGAATCCAGGTGAAGCCAAGCGCATCATAAAGCGGATGCAGCATCGAAAAGCTCAAATGCACCCGCTTCAGCGGCACGCCGGCAGCTGCCAGCCGTTCGCAAAAGCCTTTTACCAATGTTTCCAGGTCGCTGCCCGCCAGCGCCGATTGGTTCAGCCAATCGGCAACCTTATCCATGAGAATGGTGGAAATTTCTGCCTGCGCTGTGCTCATGCTATCTCGCAACCCGTCGAAGACGGAGCCCTTGTCGTTTGATCCGCCATAACACAGTCCGCCAACGACCCAAAGATAAGCCCCCGAAGTCAACGAGACCGGCTTCGGCGGCAAAGCGGCGAAGAATTTCCCTGATGACTGTCCTTGCGGCAAAGGAGCAGGCGTAACTGCATCTATGTTCCGAGGCGTTATGTGGCGAGGCTTCCTGCGGAGTGCAACCACGATCCTGACATCGGGTAGAAAATTCGCTGGCTCGGACGCCGTCAGGCCTTCAACCATAGCCGAGGCATGTTGCGCAGGATCGATTTCCGCAACCCCGTCATCAAATCGGCGCCTTCGCCTTCAGGGTTGCGGCAGCCATCGCATAGCCGCCGGCCGCGCCATCGATGAAATGAACGTGATCGCGCTGCAGCGGTGAGGCGACGAGGCATGTCATCAAGGCCGATTTCTGGCGGTGCAGGCCATAGTTGCAGATGCCCGCCGCTTCCGCCTGCTTCAGCCGGTTCTCGATCCGTTGCAACACATCCGCGTCAACGTCGATGGTCATCTTCAAGCCGTCGTCGAACTTGCGGAAATCCGAATTGCTGGCCACGTCGCGTTTGTAGATCTTCGGATCGAAACTGCCGATCGTCCAGCCAAATCGATCGGTGACAGCCGTGAGCGTCATCAGGAATATTACCCACAGCTTCACCTGCCACCGCCGTCCTGGCGGCGCCGTGGCTCGCGCCTCGACATCGAGGCCGGCTGGCAGCAAACTGTAGTCCGGCCCGTTCACCGGCACCGGGTGGCCATCGCGTTCCTGCCTGCCGGCAAGGGCGATGATGTCGGACGCCAGGAACTGAAAACCGCGCAAATCGCGCGACGCCCCTGGTATGGCTATGATCGAGACGATTTCGCCATGCCGGGCTTCGATCGGGTTCCAGCGGCAGGAGAGGCCGGTCAGATCCGGCCGCGCGCCGGCCGGCGCAGGATCGATACGGTAGCGCCCCGCTTTCATCTCGGCTTCCGCCCAACTGCCGCCACCGCCGGCGAACATGGCATAGAAGACCGCTTCGGAGGCCTGGAACCTCGCCACGCGAACGTCGAGGCCTTGCGCTCTTATATCCTTTATCGGCACGATTGCGGCACGCAAGGTCAGGTCCAGCTCGTCCGCCACCCATCTCTGGACAGCCGCCAGCGCGTTTCGGGTAATCTCCAGCGCCGAGCCGGGAAACGCCACGAGCGCGCCGTCGCCGCCGAAGACAAAGGGAAGATCTTGCCGACCCAGCGCGTTGAGCAGCGCCGAAATGACGCTGGCGCCGGCCATATTGACGGTTTTATAGCGCCCAGCCTCGATCGCTTTGGTCGAGCCGACGATGTCGGCCGTGGCCAGCGCCCAGCCATCGGGGAGAGGCCGATAGTTGTCGATATCGGCAACGCTTTCGAACTTTGCGAATACCGGCAAAGAAGCGACAAACGGGTCGGACGCGGCGGCTGTTTCCATGAGCATGAGATAGCACATTCCACTGCTTGAAGGTGAAGTCGATCGTGCTTCGAAATTGACTTGCGCTGGCTTTGCGATGATAGGCTCCGAAAATGCGAATTGCCTTCTACGCGCCGCTGAAGTCACCCAATCATCCCGTTGCCTCCGGCGACCGCCAGATGGCACGGGCGCTGGTCAAGGCGCTGGAGCGTGCAGGGCATAGCGTCGAACTTGCATCCGAATTGCGCTTCTATCTACGCGAACCGGAGTCGAAAAGTTTCGATGCGCTCAAGATCGAGGCCCGAGAGGAAGCGGCCCGTCTGACAAGGCTTTGGGATCGTGACGGCAAGCCCGATCTCTGGTTCTCCTATCATCCCTATTACAAAGCGCCCGACCTGATCGGGCCAGAGCTGGCGTCGGCCTTTGCTGTCCCCTATGTGACGGCGGAAGCCTCCTATTCGGGGCGGCGCAACGCCGGTTTGTGGGCCGATGCGCAGATGTTGGTGGTGCGAGCCGTCGAACAGGCGGCGCTGAACATCTGCTTCACGCAAAGGGATCGTCAGGGACTGGCAGATGCGATACCCGACGCCGCTCTCGGCATGCTCTCGCCCTTCATCGACACATCGGCATTCCAGGAAACGCCGGCACGGGGCTGTCCGACGCGCCTCGTTACCGTCGCGATGATGCGCCCGGGCGACAAAGTCGAAAGCTATCGCATGCTGGCGCAAGCGCTCTGTTCGATCGGCCACCTGCCCTGGACCATGTCGGTCGTCGGGGACGGACCTGCCCGTGAAGAGGTCAAAGCGCTATTCGCCGGCTTGCCCGCCGACCGTATCGAATGGCTTGGCGCGATTGAGCCAGCCGCCGTGCCGGATGTCCTCAACGGTGGAGGAATCTACGTCTGGCCGGGTTTCGGCGAGGCCTATGGCATTGCCTATCTTGAAGCACAGGCCGCCGGCCTTCCGGTGGTGGCCCAGGACATCGCCGGCGTGCCGGAGGTCGTGCGGGATGGCCAGACGGGGTTTCTCACCCCGCCTGGCGATGTGGCGGCATTCGCTTCTGCCATTGAAAGGCTTCTGGCCCGTAACGGCGAAAGAACCATCATGGCCGCGGAAGCCAGGCGTTTCATCCTCGAAGAACGTTCCCTCGGTGCCGCGGCGGCGCGTCTGGCCGAACTTCTAGCGAAGATCCCGGTCTCATGACATCCGATCGAACCTGGCAACCCTTGGTGGAAGAATTGGCGTGCCGGCAGCGGGCGGGCCGTAAGGCAGAGTTCTGGCTGCGCGACGATGACGCCGTGGATCCGACGCCTGCGCTTGATCGACTACTCCACCTTGCCGGTGAATTCGCGGTTCCGGTCACTCTGGCCGTGATTCCGGCCCTGACTGACGAGAAGCTTGTCGCCCGGCTTGACGAGGCGCCGCATGCCACGGTCGCCATCCATGGCTGGGCGCACCGAAATCATGCGCCCGAGGGCCAGAAAAAGCAGGAGCTCGGCCCGCATCGGCCACGCGAGGCGGTGCTCGATGATCTGGCTCGCGGGCTGTCGCACATAACCGGCCTGCACGGCGCACGTGCCGTTCCGATGCTGGTGCCACCCTGGAACAGGATCGACGCCGGCTTGGTATCCGACCTTGGATCGATAGGATTTGCGGCATTGTCGGTTTATGGGCCGCCGAAGCCGGCTTCGCTGGCGGTCATCAACAGCAATGTCGACATCATGGATTGGCATGGCACGCGCGGCTGCCGCGATCATGGCCTGTTGGTTCAGGCTATCATCGCGCAATTGCAGCATGCATTCGACGACGGCCAACCGGTCGGCCTGCTCACCCACCATCTCGTCCATGATGAATCGGCCTGGCTTTTCCTCGAACGGCTGTTCACAGTCACCGCACAGTCTGAAGCCTGCGTATGGCTTCCGATCAGGACATTGATCGGGCGCAGCGCCGCTGGAGCAATACCAAGAAGCACGTAGCGCTTCGCTAGGGAATTGCAGAAGATAGCTCAGCGCTTTTTGTGCGATTTGACCGGGAATTTGAGCGTCTGGCCGTCCCGCGCGGCAAAAGCGCCGGCGAACCTGTCTTTGGCCAGTTTCTCCATCTCGTCCAGTTGCTCGTCGGTGCGCGACGGATCGTGGTGAAACAGGGCAAGCCCCCGCGCGCCGGCGGCCTCACAGAGCTTGACGCCCTGTTGCCATGTAGAGTGCCCGTTGCCGCGGTAACGCTCCATTTCCTCCTCAGTGTAGGTGCAATCGTAAATGACGAGGTCGGCATCTTCGATCAGGCCAAGCACCGCCGGATCGAGTTTGCCCGGCTCGTGCTCGGTGTCGGTGATCACCGCCACGACGCGGCCGCCCCATTCGACCCGGTAGCCTACGCAGCCGCCCGGATGGGTGAGACTGCCGGTTCGGACCACCACCCCTTCGCGCGGTCGAAGCACGTCTCCGGATACGAAATCGCGGTAGTCGAGGCCTGCCTTGCAGACATCCAGTCTCACCGGAAACCAAGGCGGCCGCATGAACTCATCGACCATCTGCCGGGTCGTCATGCGTCCAGCAAGATGCCCGGACCAAAGCCTAACTTTGACGCTCCGGTCAAAGATCGGCTTAAAAGCCGGCAGCCCGATGATGTGATCGTAATGGCAATGGGTGAAAAACAGGTCGAAATCGGTCACGCCCGACGCCCGAAGCGCCCAGCCGGCAGGCCTCAGACCAGAGCCCGCGTCGAACAGAAGCGTATCCTTACCGCATCGCATCTCAATGCAGTTTGTGTTGCCGCCATAGCGAGAGAATTCTGGCCCCGATACCGAAATGCTGCCGCGCACGCCCCAAAACCTGACCAGGAAACCGTCGTCGTCCATGCAAGCCCTTCGTACTCCCCCTCGCCTATCGTAGCCAAACAACTGCTGCTAGGCGAGACAGGTTTTCCTCCTGGTGACCCTGTCCGTGAGAGGCCAGTGCCATCACGACGGCAAGGATCGAGCACGTCATTCGTTATTTGGCGCTTCGTGCGTCGATCAGATCCGCGGTCGTATGGCTCAGGCGATCGGCAAGAACCCGCACCATCTCGATGGTCATTTCCGGGAACTCCTTCATAAGCCTCAGGAAATGATCCTTGCGAATTCTCAAGGCTTCCACCGGACTTGCGGCTCTGACGGTGGCCGTGCGGGAGCTGTTGCACAATATGGCGATCTCGCCAACAATCGAATTTGGCACCAGTTCGGCAACCTTTATCGGTCCGCTGTCGGAATCGACCAGGATATCCGCCCTGCCTGAAAGGATGACATAGGCGGCGTCTCCCTCGTCGCCCTGCCGGAAAAGGATCTGGCCGGCGCTGTAGCTCACGCGATCGGATGTGAAAGCAAGCAGCTTGAGCTTTGTCGGCTCTATGCCAGAGAATAAGGGAACGCGTTGCAGCATTCCAACCTCATCCTTGAGCAGCATTGTCGCGAACCTTCCCAAAAATTCACGTCTGCGAGATTAGACCAACCGACACCCGGATGGAATCAATCCTTTTCCGGATGGCGAGACGAACCACGCCAAGGTGGCGAGCCCGATCAGCTGGAAACCTGAACCCCTTGACCTTGCCACAAGTTCCCACCGGCAAAATGATCCCATCTGATAGTCCGTTGCTCTATGACAGCAGTTCCTTAAAGATACCGTTCCCTGCCAAAAGTGTCTCGTGTGTTCCGTCTTCCACCAATTGGCCAGAGTCGAAGACGACAACGCGATCGAACATCGTCGCCATTGCCGGATTCGTCACGACCCACACAATTGCCGGCGAATGGCCGTCGCGCCTGGCTTCCTCGAGCACGTTTTGCATCACCTTATCCTGCATGCGCTGGTCGAGCGCCGAAAGCGGCCGGTTGAGAATGAGAAAATCGGGACGCTTGAGCAAGGCCCGGGCAACATCGAGCCTCTGTCGCTGTCCACCGGTCAGCCGCCTGCCGCCGGAGCCGACGTTGAAGTCCAGGCCGACATCCAGGACTTCGGTATAAAGCCCCAGTTCGTCAAGAATGTCATAGACGATGGAGCGTATGCGGTCTGGCGCGTCGGGATGGTTGTTGCCCACGCGCCCGAACAGGACATTGTCCATCACGGTAGCCGCGGCAATGTATTTGGCAGGATCATACCGCTCGACCGCATTTTGCAGCTCGGGCGGCAGGTTTTCATAGAACCCGTTGCGAGCAGCGACGATCTTGCTCATCAACTCGTCGCTCAGCAGGCCGAAGCGGTGCCGGGGCTCGATATAGGCAAAGCTCAAGGTGACGATCATGGCGCGGTCGTTCTCTGAAACCGCCTCGTAGGGACGGTTCTTGAGCCGTTGCAGCAAGGTTTCGTAGGCGGGTATCTCCTCGGCGCTCATGAAGGCGAGCTGCTGGAAGAACTGATGATCGGGCGGCAGGTCGGCAAACAGCTCGATCGCCTGGTCGGCGATCTCCATGCCCATTTCGTAGAGCGTGCGGTCGAGGCCGGCTTGCCTCAGCACAGAAGCAAAATAGGGATTGGCGGCCAGAGCCCTGTCGGCCAGTTCGGGGCCGGCGGCAGCGCCGAAGAGCAGGTTTTGGCCGATCGTTGCTTCCTTGTTGTAGGCACCCGGTTCGAAAGGAACCACCAGTCCGCTCAGCCCTTCGTGTTCCAGTCGCGCTTGCAGAGCCGCACGCAGTTCGACGATCCGCCTGGCAAGCTCCGTGTGACGCGTCAGGTCGGCCGAAGAGCGCAAGCCAAGATCCAGAATGTCGCGCGACAGAACAACCGCGTCGAGTACCCGGCGCACGGCTTCGAAGAGGTCGTGCGGGCCGGTAGCGCCGGCGGAAGCATAGTCGATCCAGTCGCTGTGGATATCAAGATCCGGATTGCCCGACCGGCGCGCCTCGTGGACGTTCCAGCGACGCTGGTCTGCCGCGGCACCGTCATAAGTTACCGATGTCAGCGGCGCATGCTTCAACCCGTAGAGCAGGTTATCGCGGAGGCTTGCCTGGAACAGGAAAACATCCGACGAGGCATAGGACATGCGCCGGCCGGTCACCGCTTCGGGGAGTTCAAGCAGGTCGTGGGCGCCCGAAGCGACCCTTCCGCCTTTCGGCCGGTTCAGGCGCGCGAAGGCTTCTGCAAGCGCCTCCGCTCCACCTGTTGCGGTACTGACCAGCGCCACCGCCTCACCCGGCTTGACCTGGAGGGAGATTCGGTCGAGCAGCAATGCACCGCCATCGTCTGCTACGGACAGACCGATCGCCGACAGCGGGGCGGTCATCGGACCGGGATCGTCGATCGTCAATGCCCCGATACTCGGCGCAATGACACCGTCGACGGTGAACTGTTCAACGACCTGCTGATATTTGACCTGGACATCCTGCCGCGCCTGATCCCAGTCGATCAGCTCCTTCATCGGTCCGGGCAGGTCCTTGTAGGCGCCGATCACGGCCACGAGCTGGCCGACGTCCAGCCGTCCCTCGATGACCAGATACCCGCCGATCATGTAGAACAGGAAGGGTGTCAGCTGCGCGAGAAAATTGTTGAGGAACTTTACCATGAATTTCCATTGGTAAAGGTCGAAGCGGATCTTGAAGATGAGCCCGAGCCGGGCAGCTATGTCGGCGCGCTCGTAGTTTGACGTATCGTGGACGTGAACCGCGCCGATGCCGTCGACGATTTCGCCAACCCGGCCCGAAAGCGCACGCGCCGTCAGCTGCCGTTCGCGACCGAGCACGATCAGCCGCCGCCGCATTCGCGGGATGAGCACGATCTGGATCACCACGATCACGACCGCTATCATTCCGAGCCAGAAATTCTGGACCATGATGAACAGCATGGCCGTCAGCGCCTGGCCGCCGAGCAGCACCGGCTGCAGGAAGGCATCGCCGATGAAGCCGCCCAGCGGCTCCACCTCGTCCTTCACCATGGTCGCCACTTCAGCGGATTTCACCCGCTTGAAGTAAAACGGCGGAAACCGCAGCACTCGATCGACCAGATCGAAGCGGATACGCCGCAGCATGCGTTCACCGAGGCGGCCCTTGTAGGTGTTGATGTAGAGTTTGAACAAGCCGTTGACGACGACCAGCAACAGGAACACGATGCTGAGGGCAAGCAGCGTTGCCGTGCGGTCGAGCTGAAAACCGGAGAAGAACTGGACCTCGCCAATGAATGGCAGATCATAGTGCAGTCTCAAGAAGGGCTGGGTGGCGCCCGGTTGCTCGAAGCCTTTGCCTTGGATCGGGCCGTTGACGATCAGCTTCGGCAGGTCGAAGGACATGAAATACGGGATCATCGAAAGCAAGACGATCGCCAATATCCAGATCTGCTGCTTCCTGGTGTGCTTCCAGATATAGCGGGCTAGGCTGGGTTCCATATGCGACTGTGGGTCCTTCAGCTGGAAGGATGCAGGATACAAAAGCACCTGCCGGCGAAGGGCGTATCGGCAAGGTCATCGTCGCCATCGACAAGCTCGAAGCCGCAGCGCACGCAGGACGTCTTCGGTCCGGACAGACGCAACCGGCTCTCTCCGGGCAATGGCGAAGCAGCTAACAGCATAATCACGTCCGCGGATCAAACAGCCTTGCAGGGGGCAAGATTGCGTTGTGTCGCCCGAAATCCCACCATACAAGACGACTATGATGGATGTTACGCAACCACGCAATGCCGGCTTGGCCGGGCACGAGCAGGCCCTGGACCTCACGCGGGGAATTGCTGCCTATGTCGACCATCCTCTCGTGGCCGGGCTGGCGCGCGTCATCGCCAAGCATCCGCAGGCCGATATCGCCAGCGCCTTTAACCACAAGCAGGTCGCCTGCAAGATGTGGGCGCTCGACAGGCTGTTCGAAAGCTGCGGCGGCCGGTTCGGGCGCATATGGGTTGTGGGTGGATGGTACGGCGTATTGCCGGCAATGCTTTTCAACGACGCCCGTTTCGACATAGCGGCGGTCGACAGCATCGACATCGATCCCGAAGTCGGCGCGGTCGCCCTGACCCTCAACCGGGAAGCCGGCGAGCGGTTCCGGGCGCTGACGGACGATATGTACGCACTCGACTATGCGGCCGGGCAACCCGACCTGGTGGTCAATACGAGTTGCGAACACATCGCCGATCTCGGCGCCTGGCTTGCCCTGCTTCCACGGGGCACGACCGTGCTGCTGCAATCCAACGACTATTTCAGCGAGCCGACGCACATCAGCTGCGTGGCTTCACTGGCGGCCTTCGAAGCCCTGGCGGGGCTGCGGGAGATCAGGTTCTCCGGCGAACTGCCGACAAAGAATTATACGCGCTTCATGCTGATTGGAACTGTCTAGTCTAGGATCCATCGCCTGTTTGATCGTGAGCTTTTCCGAAACCTGGCTCCAATTTTTGGGACCATGTCCGATACCGCTCGCGCAGGATCTGCGCCGAGTGATGCGCGCCTTCCAGATCGAGACGATGCGCGGATGGCATCGGTGCCACAAGCGCCCGTTCGATCGCTTGCGCCAAACCTTCAGGCGTCAAGTCCTTTTCCATCAGCACCGTTGCAAGACCGAGTTCTTCGAGCATCAGGGCGCGAACCGTTTGTTCGGTTTCCCCACCGGCTGCAAATGGAACGAGCAGGGAGCGGCAGCCCGCTCGCAGGACATCGCAGACCGTGTTGTAACCCGCCTGCGAGACTGACAGGCGGGCGCCGGTCAGCAGGCTGGCGAAATCCTCGCGGAACCGGAAGATGGACAGGCCCGGCGTGGCATCGCGTGCGATCGCGTCAAGTTCGTCTTTCGGCAGATTTGGGCCGGTGATCAAACACCATTTCCAACCGTTGTTGGCATTCCTTGCGGCGGCGATGGCGGAGCTGACAAGGTACTTTCCGGCAGCCCCGCCGCCAACCGACACCAGAACGTCGAAGCGCTCGGAGGCCGCGGGCGGTGGCGGCGCGGCAACGAGCCCTGTGTAGGTGACCTCTGCCCTGATCGCCCCAGCCAGCGGAAATGTCTTGTCGATGGTTGCGAAAGCCGGATCGCCGTGGATCATGACAAGGTCGAAATGCCTGTTGATGAGATCGACCGTTTCCTCGTTTCGGCCCGGCTTGACGCGCTCCTGAAGGATATCACGCACGGACGTCGCCACCAGCGGTCTGGGCGATGTCGCATCGATGGCCTCGATCAGCGGCAAGAGTTCGAAACGCATCTGCCGGCGTCCAAATGGAAACGCCTCGATAATGACGATATCAGGCCTGCAATCCCGAAATGCCTGCAGAAGCATCTCTGAGCGCCGCTTCTTGAAATCATCGTCGATGGGCTTGCCTTGCAGGTCGACAAGTCCGGAAAAGCCCTCATCACCGGAATTGACAGGTGGCAGGGTTACGGATTTTACCCCCGGTCCCGGAAACCCCGCGACCGGCGCTCCGCCGGTCACGATGGTTACATCAAACCCGTCATCGACCAGAGCCGCCGCAATGCGGCTGGCGCGCGCGAGATGGCCGATGCCGAGCAAGTGCTGGACATAGAAGAATGCGCGCAGCCGCTTCATTCGGCAGCCTGCCACTCCTGTTGGAACAGTTGCTTGAGCTGTCCAATGCTTGCCATATGATCGAAATTGCTTCGGACGCGCCGCTCAGCGGCGTCGCCGAGGCGAGCACGCAACACGGGATCACGGATCAGGCGCTCCAGCGCCTGTGCCAAGGCAATAGGATTCTCCGTCGGAACCAGCAGACCGGTTTCATCCGGCGACAAAAGCTCCGGCACGCCGGAAATATCGGTCGACACGCAGGCAAGCCGCTGGCTGGCCGCCTCCACCAGAACATTCGGCAGACCGTCACGGTCACCATTTGCAGTGATCCTGCAGGCCAGGGCGAAAATGTCGGCGCTTCGGTAGTGCTCAAGCACCTCTCTCTGCGCAAGCGCACCTTTCCAGGAGACGCGACCATCCAGGCCGAGCTTTCGCGCCAGCGCCTTGAGCCGTTCCAGTTCCTCGCCGCCGCCGATATGCTCGAAACGCCATGCCAAATCGCCTGGCAGGAGGGCAAGGGCCTCCAGCAAGGTATCGTAACCCTTCTTTGCGACGGCGCGCCCGACACTCAGAATGACAACCGGTTCGCCCGGCGCTGAGCCGTCATGCTGTTTTCGCGCCTCGCCGAAACTGCCGAAGCGATCAAGGTCGAGCCCATGATAGCTCAGATGCACGGACGAGTTGCCGTTGGCGAGTCCTTTCAGACGATCGAAGCCGGTTTTCGTGCAGGTGACCGTCCAGCGCGCCGAGGAAAGCTTGCCGGCCAGATCCCAGTCCGCAGAAGTCCAGATGTCCTTGGCATGGGCCGAGCAACTCCAGGGCAGGCCCCGGAGCAGGCTGGCATAGCGCGTCACCGACGCCGGCGTGTGCACGAAATGTGCATGCAACCATCCCGCGTCTTGCGGCCATTCGGCCGCCAGCACGAGTGCCTGCCCGAAGCGGCGCACGCGATTGCGCGTAAAGTCGCGGGGGATATCGCTGGCCAGCGATCGGAGCGCGCGCCAGAAGCCCGGCCGCGGCAGGCACGCAAACAGCGAGCGAACCACGCGCAGCGGCTCTTTGTGCAGATATTCCGGTAAATAATGGACGGGCGCTTTGATCTCGTCATGCACGGGGTGGCGTTTTGCGTCGGTCGGCCGCCTGAGCGCGACGATTACCAGGTCGAACCCCGCACGCTCCAGACCGAGCAGTTCCTGCGCGATGAAGGTTTCCGACAACCGCGGATAGCCCTTCAGAACCACGACGATCTTGCGATTTTGCAAGTCAGTTGGTTCCTTCAATGACCGATAGGTGATGGCCGGCCCGCCGGTCGAGCAGTTCCGCGACGATTTCGGAAATATGAGGCAGCCCTTCCAGCGTCAGATGCGGATTGCTTTGCGATGGGCGGGGCCGCTCCGGCAGCGCCACCAGGGCATCGGCAAACCGCTGGGAATCCTTGGCCTCTTCCGGCAAAAGCATCTCGATGAGGCCGAGTTCGGCTGCGCGTCGGGCGCGGATCAGTTGTTCCTCGCGGGGTTCGATGCGCGGCACGATCAGCGCCGGCTTGTCGAAAGACAATATCTCGCAATAGGTGTTGTAGCCGCCCATCGCCACGACCGCCTTGGCGCCGGCAATCAGGTCTTCCATGCGGTTGTCGAACTCGATGATCTTGATGTAGGGGATCTTGGACCCCTTCCTGAGCAGCTTGTTGCGCTTGCGCGCCGGCATGTAGGGCCCAAGCACGATCAGCGCCCTATGCTGCAATTGCGGATCCTGCTGATAGGCATCGATGACGTCGTGGATCAGTTCGGCGCCGTCACCCCCGCCACCGGTGGTAACGAGGATGTAGTCGCCCTCGGGCCGGTGGCCGGGCAACTCGTTTCGCGGCAGGCTCCGCTGCAGGAAACCGACGAAGGTCATCTTTGCCCTGACGGCCGGCGGCACGTCCAAGCCGGTCAACGGATCGTAGAAATCCGGTGGACCATAGGCCCAGACCTTGTCGTAGAACAAGCCTATCTTGCGCATCACATCCCTGCGTGCCCACTCTGCTTCGAGCAGATGCGGCGCATCCATGACCTCGCGAAGGCCAAGCACGAGCGTGGTGCCGCGCGTCTTGAGGTAGGACAGCGTGTCCTCGATCTCACCGCGCAGGCCGAGCGGTTCCTTGTCGACGATGAAGATATCCGGCCGGAAGCTCTCGGCCGTGTGGCGGATGATCGACTGGCGCATCCTTAGCGTCTCGTGCAGATCGATATCCTTTTCCAGCGAGGTGTATTCGCCGTTGCGCAACTTGATGACGCTGGGGATCTTCACGAAGTCGACACGGGCGCGGTAATCAAAGGCGCCAGCGATGGTCGCACCCGAAATGATAAGCACCTGAAGTCCGCGGAAATCCTCGACCAGCGAATGCGCTATCGTCCGGCAGCGCTGCAGGTGGCCGAGCCCGAACGTGTCGTGGCTGTACATGAGAATTCGAGCGTTTTCGGCGTGCTGGGTCATTGTTGAACGTCTTTTCGAATTCTCGCCTTGAGGGCCGTCAGCGACCGGCAGGCTTCGAAACCATCCTGGTCTAGCGACCAGTTTTGAAACATGAAGGCGCAATTTTCAATTCGTATTACCCAAGAAGCCGCAGATCGCCAAGCAGTCCGCGAAGCCATCGACTTCAATGCACAGTGCGCCGACCGGCGCGCCGCGAACGGCCAGAAGGCGCTCTTCACTCAAGACTCACACTTCGTGGTTGTGCGCGGACGCCAAGAATCCGAAGCCCTCCATGGAGCTACATTCGCGCGAAGCGCTCGCGCTTTTACACGGGAATCCCGCCTGGTCGATTGCGATCCGCTAAAATTTTTGAGGCTAGGCATCCAATCGGCACGGCTGCGCGCAAATGCTGCGCACCGGGCCTTTGGCCCGGAAAACGGCGCGGCGCCTGGAGTGGGACGACCTAGATTGAACTGTTCGATGGCTCGCTGGAACACCGCCAGGCACCCAGCGTAACGGTCCAGCTCGGAACGATGACGTCTTGCACCACATCATGGGCTTCTTCAAGGTAGGAGCAACGACGGGCATGGATGTCTTTGCTTGCCGATTTCACCGGAAGGTTGCAGCACGATGCCACTCATGATTCGACGATCCGGACTCAGGAACCTGGCCGGCCCGGCACGACGTCTCGGAGATCTGACAGCGATGTTTGTCCTGATTGCCAGGCTGCTCGTCTTGGGAATCGCTCTCTTGCCGGCTGGTCCGGCACAGGCGCAGGCGCAGGCGAGCGTCCCGCCTGAAAGGGTCAAACAGCTATTCGAGCTTCTCGACGATCCGTCAGTGAGGGCCTGGGTGGCCGAACAGCGAAATCAGGGCGCCGGGTCAACGGCAGCGCCTGCCGCGGCAGGCGATTCGCCGGCCGACGCGTCGTCCGACGCCGTGGCCGCGCCGGGCCAGATGAATACGATGGCATCCTCGACGCTCGATCGGATCAAGCACCATATCGAACGGATCGTACGAACTTTGCCCTCGCTGCCCGGCCAGTTCGCGCGCGTTCGGGAAGCGACCATGGAAGATATGTCCAGCAGGGGGCCAGCCGGCGTACTTTTGCTGATTGCGATGTTCATTGCCGCCGGCCTGGCGCTGACCTGGGCGACGTACAAATTGACCCGTCCATTTCGTCTTTGGATCATCGCGCAACCGAAGGATACGCCCATCGGGCGGGCCAAGAAGATTGGGGGGCGCCTGCTTTATTCCAGCCTGCTGATCGTCTCGTTCGCGGTGGGCAGCGCCGGCGCGTTCATGCTGTTCGACTGGCCAATGCTCATCCGCGAGATTGTGCTGACATTCCTAATGGCTGCAGTCGTCACATGGGGTGTGCGCACGTACGTCATCGCCCTGCTCGTCCCTTCCTTCATGCAGGTCGAGAATGCTGTCGAGGTTCGTGCCTTGCCGGTCACCAACGAGACGGCCGACCATTGGTCCTATTGGCTATCGCGGGTCGTCGGCGTGTTCGCCTTCTTCGCCGCTGCTTTTGTCCTCCTGCCCGGTCTCGGCATCGACCGCGACGGGATGATGGTGCTGTCGGTGGGCGCCGATTTCGTGTTGCTGCTGCTCTTGCTGGTTGCCGTCTGGCGCCGGCCAAGAACACGGCGGGACGAAGGGCACGGCCACACGGCAGCGACATGGTTGTTGACTGCCTATTTCGTCGCTCTGTTCCTGGAGCGCATCGCTGGCCTGTACACATGGTTCTGGTTTACCTTGGCCGCATTCGTCCTGCCTTTTGCAATCGTGCTGACGCAGCGCGGGGTCAATTTCGTCCTGCGGCCGGGTTCGGACGATGCCGGCCGGCCTACGATACCGGCGGTGACGATCGCTGTCATCGATCGCGGCATCCGGATGATCTTGATTCTGGCGGCGGCTTACCTTCTTGCACGTGTCTGGGGTCTGGACATGCAGTCCATGCAAGGCAGCGATACGACGACCACGCTGATATTGCGCGGCTTGATCAATGTCATCGTCATTGCGCTTGCCGCCGATTTCGGCTGGTCGATCATCAAAGCCTTGATCGAACGAAAGTTGGGCATCGAAACGCCGCATGCGGTGATCGGCGAGGAGGACGTCCCTACCCTCGATCCGCAGCAGGCGCGGCTGCGCACGCTCTTGCCGATCATCCAGAACATTCTGCTCGCAGTGATCGTCGTGATGGCGGCGCTGATGATGCTCGCCTCAATTGGTATCCAGATCGGCCCGCTGATCGCCGGCGCCGGCGTCGTCGGCGTCGCCGTGGGTTTTGGCGCACAAACCATCGTCAAGGACGTGATCTCAGGCGTGTTTTATCTGCTCGACGATGCGTTTCGTGTCGGCGAATACATTTCATCGGGCAGCTACAGGGGTACGGTGGAGAGCTTTTCGCTGCGCTCGGTGAAGCTGCGCCACCATCGTGGCCCGCTGTTCACAATACCTTTCGGTGAACTCGGAGCCGTCCAGAACCAGAGCCGTGACTGGGTTACCGACAAATTCAACATCACGGTCGGCTATGACACCGACATCGACTTCGCTCGTAAGCTGATCAAGCGGATCGGCCTCGAACTGGCGGAAGATCCCGAATTCAAACATTGGGTGATCGAACCGATCAAGATGCAGGGCGTACAGGAGTTCGGTGAGTACGGCATCGTATTGAGGGTCAAGGTCACAACCAGACCGGGAGGTGCCTTCGCAATGAAAGGCAGATTCTTCCTACGCCTCCGCCAGGCCTTCAAGGAGCAAGGTATCGAACTCCCATTCCCGACCGTCCACGTCGAGGGGCTGCAGAACCCACATGGGGCAGAAAATGCGCCTGTGGAGATCACACCCGCGTTAAAGACGGCCGTCGCGCAGTCGCACACCAATCGGCGCAGAAAAAAAGCCAGCACAGCGGAGTAGGAAAGTTGTGACACCCGCCGGTCGCAGCGGAATGTTGATTTGCGTCAACGAGGCTGCGACCCCTGGTGACCCTTGCTCATTTCCAATGGCAATACGGCATCCCTGCTCAGTCAGTTGCGTGTGGTGTTCCTCACATCGGAAGCTCGGGGCTATTTTCTGCAAAGTATTCATGACTATCGGCATTTTCTGTGGCTTGCGGTGGGTTTTCAACCGCGAGTAGCTTGGCGGTATTTTGACCACCAGAGGAATAGTCGGCTGTGAAGGCGACGACTTCAAAGTGACTAATTTCGTGTACAATCGTTCCAGATCTTGAATCCGTTCCTTTCAGAGCGGCTGACCAGAACTTTTGACAAACAAAGATATTATAAGGTTGATCACGGAACATATACGCATAGACTCCTGGCCCGCAGCGGTTGCCGTGGCATCCAAACGATATTGCTTTGTTTGCAAGAGCATCCGCAATCTTCGAGAAATTTCCAGTGGCCTTTGCGTACAGTCCTACGGTATGCGCCCCAAACCATGTCCGATATCTTTGGGAATTCGGTTGCTGGGCAGAGGGCGTGCCCTGCAAAACCTGCAGGGCAGCCGAAGCTATGTTGTTTGCTTCCGCCAGCGCAGCGCCAATATCATCCTGTTGAGAGCCGTCACACTGGTCGAATGTGGGTGCCGAGAGCGGTATCCGTTCCGGAGGAATTCGACCGGATAGAAGCCTGAACGTGGCGGCGTTGCTCAGAACCTGGGCGCGTCTCAGGGCACCTGGAGGGCCAACCAGCAGACCCACTCGCTCTGTATCATAGGTAACCGCATAGTTCCCTGCTTCATAGATGGCGTAGTACAATGACAGATCGACGGGCACCGAAATCGATTGTCCGGGTTCGATATTGATAAAGTCAGCCTCGGTGGGTTCTGCTCGCTTCACCAAAGGGCCAATATACTGAATTGGCTGCGACCCTCTCGTCACTGAAAAAATTTCGCCCGAGACGCCGTCGATCGGCAAGGTCCACTTGAGCAGCCTGATCGGGCTGCGTGACCGGTTCGTGAGAGTAAAGTCAATAATTAGGGGAGTATCGTTTCCAAAAGAAGTCAGGCGCGATTGCAGAACTATCTCAACTTCCTGATTCTGCTGCGCAAACGCCAAGGGCACAACGCTAAAAAAGCACGCAAGTATCAATACAATATTTCTGACGATACTCGGCATTTTATGCTCCTATATAACCACGATTAGACATTATTGCCGTCTACGTGAGTTTTTAGTTTACGATAACATACCAGAAGCGCGCACGGCCTACGTTGCAAGTTAGGAATGAAATTGGTGCGGGCCAGGCATTGCAACTTACCCCAAAATCAAAAAAACAGGAACGCGAAATCACGTCCGTGGCCTTGCATGCCATCGATTTCGGCTGACACCTTTTTAGGGGAGGTATAAGATGAAGGGGTACTTTCCCATCAAGCTCCACAAGAGGGGGCCATCATGAGCGAGCGTTGGAAAGGCATAATCACTAACTGCGCGATTTTGAAGTATTTTTCCCTGATTTGTGGGTTCTGTTTAGCTTTCGGCGGCACTGCTTTAGCTGATTCATGCGGAACAGATGCTACTTATGGCTGGAATATCAAGAATCCACCGGCCGAAGATCGCCAAGCAATTCTAGATCTTTTGTCCCGCTACGCCTGGACGATCGACGAAAGAAACGCAGCCGCGTTCGCTGGCCTCTTTGCGAAACCGAAATCGTCTTACTACGAGATTTGCAGTACAGACGCCAGTATCCTCAGGTTGACGTTCGGCCTTGGCCCCGAGTCTGCGACCGATCTCCTCGGCCAGATGACAATAATACTTGATAAACTTAAAAACGATAACCTTCAGACCCGGCATATCGTGACCAACACCTTGTTCAACGTTGACGACACGGGCAAGACGGTGAACACCAAATCGATAGTCCTGGTCACTCTACAGGGCTCCCACTTTCCAGCACCGATACTTGACTATTCGGCGGATGCCCGGGCGACTTTTGTAAAGGGCGACGACGACACGTGGCGATTTCAATCGCTTACAATCCACGCCGACTATGCTGCTGGCTCTGTCGAAGCGAAGAAGCGATGACGCTCAGAGATCGGCCATGGGTTCACTGGCACGCTCCAGTGGGCTGAAATGCGTGCCGTTGCGCTGATCGCTGCGGTCCTCGGCATTGTGTTTCTCCTGTTGTCCGGGACGATCGGGCTTCGACATTTAGCTTTCGTATCGACGCCGCAAGCCGGTGAGCGGCACGGCTCCGATCAGGACGACATGGATTCGAAGTCGTTCGCCGACGCCGTTGCGAGATGGAACCCCGACATCTTTTGGGCGCCAGCCTCAAAGAGCCCCGACGTCATAACCAGGTCTGGCGATGAAGCGCGGGCGGTGTTCGGTCCTATTCCCGACGGCGATTGCGACAGCCCACAAATGAAGGTCATCCCGCTGGAAGTTGACGGCAATGTCGTCGACCTCAAGCCCAATCCGACAAAACCGGGCTCTCCGCTGGAGTTCGAGCACAGGAACGAGAACGGAGAGGTGGTTAAATGGACGGCGACATTGCCGAAATGCGACAAGCCTTCGCTAACCGGCAGCTCGACCTACTGTGGGCTGAACTCGCGTGTCGTAAGGGTCATGCGCGGCAATGTGGAATGGCTGTTCCTGTGCCGAAAATCCAATATCAGCCAGGAGGTCAGCACGGATCCTTACTGGACGCGTTCGGATCCGAGGTTTTCCGTCTTCGGCACCATCGGATTCAATCGGAAATCCGGAGAAATCATCTTCTTCGACGGCCGCAAGGACCGGAGCGAGTTCGATTGGTCAAAGCCCTTCGTTCCGCCGGGCGGGCGCAACTATTCCGATGAAGTTGGAAGGGCTGCGGCGGAGAAAGTCTATGATCCGACGTTCCAGATCTCGTGCCATGCATGCCATGACAACAAAAGCCCCTATGTGATCGATCCGCACATCGAGCAGAGCAGGGTCGGTTTCCGTTCAGTCGGCGATTCCAGATCGACCGCCTTCAGCCTGGGCGATTTTCTACCGTATCGAACGCGATTGCCGGGCGCGCCGTTTCGCGTGGTCGGTTCCGGCTACACGGGCACCTACCGCAATGAACTCAGCCAAGCCAGGACGGTCGAAGATCCGACCGGCAACTGCACAAGCTGCCACACGCTCACCACACAAGTCACGGGCCGCCGTTTTGCCGCGGACGCGGCGGGGCATGAGCCGACGGTCACGTTGCCGACCTGGGTCCAATTGCTCGAACTGCACGAGGAACAGATCGTCTACGCCGATATAGCCGCACACCGGACGGACTGGGCGGCCGGCAGCGGCGGCATCCATCCCTGGATGTTGCCGGGTTCCGGCAATGACCTGTCCTCCGGCACGCCGCGACTGAGCTCGGAAGACTGGCGGAAGCTGAGCGACTGTTTATGGGGAGCGGGCGGCTCCGAGTGCGGCTACCGCCCGCTCTACACCGGCTGCCCGGCGCCAGAGGCGGAGGATGAAGGCTCTTCGCTCGCCGATGCCAAGATTCAGGTTTTGCCTGCGCCGCCCGGAGAGGCGGCGAAGACGCGTGTCCTTCGCGCAAGCTGGACCTTTCGCAACAGCTACGGTGGTGTTCCGGAGCGCGACGATGTCAGGATCAATGTGGCAGTCAGCGCCGGCGCGATCCCAGCAAACGGGGATCCGCCGCAAAGCGGCGAATATCCAAGCATCGAGCAGGCAGAGGGCAGCGTCGAGGCCATCTCAGGTCCCGTCAGTTCAGCCGGCTCCAGCTTGCTGATCCAGAACGTTTCGTTTGCCGGTCACACGAAATGGAGCGATCCGACGCCGTCGATGTCGCCGCGCATTTTCCAGATTGATCTGCCGGGCGAATGCAACCGACGCACCTTGATCCGCCTGGTGCCCAAACGGTTCTGCTTCGACCAGAGCCAGGCGGCATTCAGCGAGGCAGACCATCTGATCTATGCCGATGTTCGGTGTGACGCGCGTCGATGATCCACCTGACGCGATCGAAAGCGGCTGGTGAGCGCCGGGATTTGCGATAACATGACCGGGTGCTACATGGTCGCCGCACCAAGGAGGGTCCCGGAGCGTGACCACGCCGGTTCCATTGGCTAGCCCGATTTTGCCCAGCAGCAGTCCGGCGAAGTCTGTTGCGGAGCGGCGTTATCTCACCATCCTGTTTTGCGACATGGTGGGATCAACCGAATATGCCGACCGCCTGGATCCCGAGGATTTCCAACGCCTGATCGAGAGCTTTCTGCAGACCTGCAGCAGCGTCGTGCGGCGCCACAAGGGTGTGACGGCCAGCTACATCGGCGACGCCATCCAGGCCTATTTCGGCTATCCAATAGCTGGCGAGGACGACAGCGAGTTCGCGGTGCTGGCGGCGCTCGAGATCGTCGATGCGGTGGCCACCATCTCGGCAAACCAGGGATACCCGTTGCAAGTGAGGGTGGGTATCGCGAGCGGCCAGGTCGTGGTGGGGGAGTTCGTCGGCGCGCCGAGCGGCGTGTCCACCGTCGCCTTCGGCCACGTCGCGCATCTAGCGGCACGGCTGCAGGCACTGGCCAAGCCGAATACGGTGCTTGTCGACGCGGCAACCTTCGAGGCGGCGAGCGGCGCGATTGATTTCACCAAGTTCGGCAAGCATGAGCTGAAGGGATTCGCCGAACCAGTCGAGGTTTGGCAGGTGCAGCGGCAGCGGATGGTGCCGACCCGCTTTGCAAAGCGTGCGCATATGACCAGGCTGTGCGGCCGCAATGCCGAATTGCGACTGCTGATGGAGCGCTGGGAGACCGTCGTGCGCGACAGGCGCGGCAATGCGGTGTGGGTCTCGGGAGAGTCGGGAATCGGCAAATCCCGGTTGCTCAACGAGATCCAGCAGCGCCTGCGCAGCTTTCCGCAGCTGACCATGCAATGTTCTCCGACCTTTGAGAACAGCACCCTCTATCCAATCCTCGCAGAATTGCAGAGGATCGCAACGATCGAGGACGATGACTCGACGGAAGAAAAGCTGCGAAAGCTGAGCAACGCATTGTCGATAGGCTCGGTGTCCAGCGACGTCGCGCTGGCGATCTTCTCGAGCCTGCTCGGCATACCAACGACCGCGCCGGACAGGCTCGAGGGGATAAGCGCCGAACGGCAGCGCAACATCGCCGAGCAAGCGTTGATGGATCTGGTCGGCTATCTGGCGCGCACTACCCCGATCCTGATCTTGTTCGAAGATGAACAATGGGCCGACGCCACCTCACGCGAGCTTCTCGACAAAATCGTCGCCAACCTGGCCGCGACTCCCGCGCTGCTACTTGTATCGAGCCGGAACACCGCAAGCGTTCCATGGTTCAACAGGCCGGATGTGCATCACATCAGGCTTGAAGCGCTCGGTAGCGAGGATGCCGAAGCGATTGTCCATGACATCAGTCCGAATGCGCTCGCCGCTGATGTTTCAGTGGTGATCGATCGGAGTGAAGGCGTCCCGCTCTATATCGAAGAGCTTACTCGGAGCGTGGTCGAAACAGGGTTGCGGCTGGACGCATCGCAGCCTAAGCGCCTGTCACTCACGAACAACATTCCAAACTCCCTGCAGTTCTCGCTGCTTGCCCGCCTCGACAGGCTGGGGCCAGCCAAGGAAGTTGCGCAGATCGCAGCGGCGATCGGCCGCAAATTCGAATTCGACATACTGCGCGAGATTTGCGATTGGCCCGAAGCTGAGCTGCGCAGCGCCGTTGGCGACCTGATGCGCACGGGGCTGATCGCAGCCGAGCGAGGGACGGCCGGCGCGGGCTTTTCGTTCACCCACGTACTCCTGCAACAGGCCGCCAGGGGCACGATGCTGCACGAACGTGCGCAGCAGGTGCATCGATTGATTGCCGAATGTATCGAACTGCGCGACCACAACGCGGCTTTTGCCTGGCCCGAAGTGCTCGCTGAGCATTTTGCCGACGCAGGTCAGTTCGATCGCGCCGCTGACTACTGGCTGCTGGCAGGGGTCAAGGCGGCCAAGACCTGGGCAAAAGCTGACGCAGTGCGTACCTTCAGGAAGGGGCTTGAAGCCGCGAAACTCCTGCCCGAATCCGACGATCGCAGCCGCAGGCTGCTTCGCTTCGAACTGGAGCTGGGCGACGTGCTCTACGCCGCGCAAGGCTACGTGACGGGCGAAGGCAGCGCCGCATATCAGCGGGCCATAGCACTGAGCGGAAAGCTCGGCGAACCGGAATCGACGATCAGGGCGCTCGACGGGCTTTTCGGAACCCATTTCAACTCGGGCCAGTTTGGCGAGGCCCTTGCAGCCAGTGATGAGTTGATACGGGTTGGCGAGGATGGCGGCTACCTGAACGCGCTCGTCATAGGTTTGCAGTTCAAGGGGATGACTCTGTTCTGTCAGGGCGAGTTGGTGGCGGCCCGGCAATATCTCGAGCGCGCTCTCAGCCACAAGGACAGCGCGGACAAGGTCGGCAGCGACTTTCCGAGCATGGCCATGATCTACCTTTCCTGGACCTTGCATATCCTGGGATATCGCCGTCAGGCGCTGAAACTCTACCTCGAGGCGGAAGCGACCGTTCGGCAGCAGTCTCCGTATCGCTTGGCCGCCTGTCTGGGAAACGGGTGCGTGTTGTTCGCTTTCCGCGAAGAGAGCAGTTTGATCGCTCGACTGGCGGACGAACTCCTGCCGCTGGCGCAGGAGAACGGCTTCAATCTCTGGGCAAGGGTGGCGCGCTTTTTTGGCGGCCTGGCTGCATCGGCCCTCGATGACAATCTGGCGGGAAGCCACATGATGGCATTGACCGAAAATGACCTTGAAGATCAGGAGGTCGACAAGTCGTGTTATTTAGGTCTGCTCGCCAAGGCTTTCATGAACTCCGGGCAATTCGACATAGCGGCAGAGACCGTTGAGAAAGGTCTTCGCGAGGCCGAAAAGATCGGCGAGCATTATTTTACAGCTGCCTTGCTTCGCATTCGCGGTGAGATCGAACTTGCAAATGGAACAGGAGACAGAGCGGCGGAGGCTTCTTTCCGCGAGGCGATTGCCTTTGCGCGGCGGCAGAACGCCAGGAGTTGGGAGCTGCAGGCGACCAATAGCCTGGCGAAGCTATTGCGGTCACAGGGTAGGTTCGAAGAGGCCCGTGCGGAATCGCGGGAGGTCAACGATTGGTTCGTCGCAGCAGACGTGGCGTAATCAACGTTTTGTGCCGGATACAATCGGCCTGCGGGCCGCGTGCCGTTCCGAGCCTCCTGGACAGACTGTCGGACAACCGGTGAATCCAATCCATTCGCATCGCGCTGGTTTTTTAGTAGGCTGTCGCGAGACAAGGTTGAGGATCCGTCGTGACGGCAGTCAACGATCGTCTTCTCGAAAGCAAGATGACCAAGGTGGAGCAGTCGCGAGCCTGGAGCCCGCGTGTCATCTCGAAATTCGAGACGCTGATCAGGAGCGCCGACGACCACTCCCTCTATCGCGTTAATCCGCTGACCTTTGCTCGCGACCGCGCAATCGCCGAGCCTGAAGCAATCGACCTCTTCCTTCATGCCGCCCACTGTGGCTTGTTCGACATGAGCTGGGATGTGCTGTGTCCCCAGTCCGGGATGGTGCTCGATAGTTTCGGCGCCCTGCGCACGCTGAAGACCCACTACGTCTGTGGCCTGTGCGATGTATCGGGCGATACCGACCTCGACGACTTCATCGAGGTCAGTTTCTCGATATCGCCGAAGTTGCGGCGCCTGCCGTACCACGATCCCGAGACGCTCGCTGTCGAGGATTTTCACTGGAAGCTCCACTTCGGACATGACGGGCGGCTACCGGGGCAAGACGTTCGCTTTCTTGACGTTCTGCGCGGCTTCGTTCGGGGCATGACGTTTCTGCCGCCCGGCACCACCACAGTGCTCCGCGCCGACCTGGGACCGGGCGCCCTTGCGGGCGTCAACGTGCAGACGCAGGCCGCATTCGCCGTGCCGATATCAGGCGATCCGGTGTCGGCGCCGACACTTCTGAAGATCGACTATGACGGCAAACGCTTCTTGCCGGCGTTGCCCGCCGTGCCACCCGGTCCGATTGTCATCGAGGTCGCGAACAGGGGACCGGTGAGAGGTTCGCTGCTTGCCATCAACTGGCCGCCCGAGCTTGTCGCGCTGACCACCAAGCCGGCCCTCGATTTCGAGCCATATGTTTCCGGTGGAGCGCTGCTTGCGCGGCAAACCTTCCGCCAGCTCTTCCGGTCCGAACGCGTCGACGAGAAGGAGGGGCTCGGCATCCGGCAGATCACCTTCCTGTTCACGGACCTCAAGGGTTCGACCGCCATGTATGAGCGCCTTGGCGACCTCAACGCCTATGCCTTGGTCCGCGAGCATTTCGCTCTGGTCAACGCGGCGGTCCGGCAACATTCCGGAGCGGTAGTCAAGACGATCGGCGATGCGGTGATGGCGGTATTCTCGCAGCCATCGGATGCGATCTCGGCTGCACTCCACATCTTTGAAGACATCGATCGCTTCAACGGCGACCATGACGGGCCGGGGATCATCCTCAAGATCGGTGCCCACTGCGGACCGTCGATCGCCGTGACGCTCAACGACAATCTCGACTATTTCGGCCAGACCGTGAATGTCGCCGCGCGCGTGCAGTCCCTGGCAGAAGCCGGGCAGGTCTGCATTTCCGAGGCGCTCCATTCCGCGCCCGGGGTTAGCGAAATGCTTGCCGGCCATCGTGTCGTGGCTTTTGACGCGCCGCTTCGAGGTGTGGAGGGTGAGGCAACTGTCTATCGCATTGTGCGGGGATAGACACGATTGGGTGCCAACTCCCCTTTCGCACCGCTCTGGAATCGGAGCTTATGGTGCCCGTCTGGTCCCGCAGTTTGTTCACCGAAGCACCGCGTTCCGCTTTCGACAAGGTCGATTGATAGGCGAATGGCCGCATTTGCCAATCCTGCCAAGGTCGAAACTCCGACCCGCTGGCCGCTCCAGGCCTTGACGAAAATCGGTGCGCCTGTTTGAGACCGGGGGCAATCGGGACTTTGCTGCATGGGGAGTCGAACCGGCGGTGGGCAAGCTGTGAAGCGCGTTTTTCGATTGCTTGCCGCGGTGACAATGGCATCCGGGGTGACCGGTTGCACAAGCATTTCCTACTACGCGCAGTCATTGGAGGGCCATGTGCAGATCATGGCGGCGCGCGAAAATGTCGGAAAACTGATCCATGATCCTTCGACGCCTGAGGCATTGCGCGCCAAGTTGACGTCGGCAAGCACCATAAGACGGTTTGCGACAGACGAACTGGCACTGCCCGAAAACAACAGCTACCGCAGCTATGTCGACATCCATCGGGACGCTGTGACCTGGGCCGTTTTCGCCGCGCCGCAATTCTCGCTTGCGCCACGAACATGGTGCTTTCCGGTTTTCGGCTGCGTTCCGTACCGGGGTTACTTTGCCCGGAAATCAGCGGCTGAAAGCGCCGTCGAACTTCATCGGCAGGGGCTGGACGTCTATGTCACGGGCATCACCGCATATTCCACACTGGGCTGGTCCAGTGACCCGCTGCTAAGCACGATGCTCGGTCAGGACGACACGTATCTTGCCAGCCTTATTTTTCATGAACTGGCGCATCAGCGCCTCTATGTGAATGACGACTCCGCCTTCAATGAGGCTTTCGCGGTTGCCGTCGAAACCAGCGGCGTGAGGAAATGGCTCCGCGCAACTGGCAATCGCGCCGGATTGCGCCGCTACGAAGCCGATCGCAAGCGCAGGGCCGATTTTCTTGAACTGCTATCGAAAACCCGGGACGAATTGGGCCACGTCTACGAAGGTTCCCTTAGCTCGGAGCAGAAGGCGCCTGCCAAGGCAGCCGCGATCGACGGGCTGCGGATGCGCTACCGGCAAATGCGCGACAAGCGCTGGGCCGGATACCGGGGATACGACGCCTGGTTCGATGCTCCGATCAACAACGCAAAGCTCGCCGCGACTGCCGTCTACGGCGAACAGGTTCCGGCGTTTCTTCGCTTGTTCGACCTATGCTCCGGCGACTATCCAAGGTTCTACGCTTCCGTTCGACGCATCGCGGATCTGCCCAAACCTTCCCGCGCCGAAGCGCTTGAGGCCGCTGCTACGTGTGATTGACTTGAACAAGCATAGAGGTCCGCAGCGGTGCTGTCGCTGATCGGCCGGGGAAGCGGATGTGGGTGGTGGTCCGGACCTGTCAGAAACGTTGACCTGCTAAAAGGCGATCACGGCCTTGATAAGCCCCGACTTCTGATATGCCCAACGAGGAATATCGCGCGGGCTGTCCTGAACGGTGGTGTGGTGCGTTATGAGCTTGCCTACGGGTATGGCGCCATCGTGCATTGCCGTCATGACGTGGTCGAAGTCGACGCGAAGCGCGTTGCGGCTGCCGATCATCATCATCTCGCGTTTGTGAAATTCGGGGTCGGAGAAGCTGATCTCGTCCTTGACGACGCTTACCATTATCAAGGCGCCGCCATGGGCCACGTAACCGAACGCGGCTTGGATCGAGGCCTTGCTGCCGGTCGCATCGAAGACGAGGTCAAAACAATCACCACCGGTTCGCTCCCGCACCAGATCGACAGGTGAAACCGAAGCACTGTCGATGACGGGAAACCCGAGTTGGCTTTCGGCGAAGTCGAGCCGTTCCCTGCTGGTGTCCATGATCGTCACCGCCTGGCCAGCAATGCGCGCAAACAGTGCCGTACCCAGTCCGATAGGCCCGGCGCCGATGACCAGCGTACGTGCGCCCTCAGCAAGCCTGGAGCGTCTCACGGCATGAGCGCCGATCGCCAGGAACTCGACAGCAGCCGCGTGAACGAGCGGCAGCCCTGCGACCGGGTAGAGGTTGCCGGCAGGCACCAGCAATTCCTCACACATGCCGCCGTCGCGATGAACGCCCAACACCTCGATCGATACGCAGCAATTCGGCTTGCCGTGACGGCACGCAATGCATTTGCCGCAGGCAAAATAGGGATTTACGACGACCCGCTCACCGACCTCGATGGTGACGCCTTCGCCTACCGCGGTCACGGTGCCAGCGAGTTCATGCCCCATGATACGTGGATAGGCCAGGTAGGGATGCTTGCCCTCAAAAATGTGGTAATCGGTGCCACAGATGCCGACATGGCTGACGCTGACCAGCACCCATCCGGCGCCAGGCGGGCCGGGCGCCGGGCGATCCTCGAAGATCAATTCGCCAGGCTTTCGGCATACGAGCGCTTTCATGCGAATTATCTTCCTGAAATGATCCAAAAAGAACCCGGCGGCGGGAGATCACCGCCGGGCCAAGGTGTGGAGCCTATTCGAAGTCTTTGACGTTCTGCAGCGTCACCAGTCCTGCACCGGTATCCACATTGGCTTCGACGGGTTCCCCGCGGATCGCCTTGACGACGGTATCGATGCCAAGCTCGCCCATTTTTGCCGGAAATTGCGCAACGCTGGCATCTTCCGCTCCGGACTTGATCGCTTCGATTTCACCACAGCAGGCGTCGAAGCCGACCAGGATGATCTTGTCGTTGGCGATCCCCGCATTGCTGATCGACTTGACGGCTCCCGGGATTGGCGGTCCGCAGGCTGCGTAGATCGCCTTGAGATCGGGATTGGCGGTCAGGATGTCTTCGGTCACCGACGTGCCAAGTTCGAGCGTGCAATTGGTCGCGCCCTTGCCGACCACCTCGACCTTGACGTCGCCGAGGCCCTCCATCATGCCGGTGACCCGGTCGTCCAGCGCCGGCACTCCGGGGACGCCTTGCAGAATGCCGATCTTGTCGCCGCTCTTGAGCACGGTCTTCAGGTACTCTCCGGCGATCTTGCCGCCGTTGAGGTTGTTGGTCGAAACCAATGCCGTCTGGCCTTTCCAGCCAGGGATGCTGTTGTCGACCAAAACCACCTTGATGCCGGCAGCGACCGCCTTGTCGAGCGACGGCGCGACCGTAGGATCGACCGGGGTGATCGCCAGTCCCTTGACGCCTTGCGTGATCATGGACTCGATGAGCGCAATCTGGCCCTCGATGTCGGTTGCCGCCTGGCCCTGGCCGGTGACCAGTTCGACTTCAGGATGAGCGGCCGCGTATTTCTTGGCGGCATCCTCCATGGTTGAGTAGAACGGCACCGGGAATTTCGTAATCAGGCCGACCTTGATCTTGTCGGCGGCCGAAGCCGGCATCGCACACGCAACGGCGAGCGCCAGCCCAGCGAACAGTTTTCGGTTCATTGGCATTCCATTCCTCCCTTGGAATTGAGGCGGCTTCCGACGGAAGTCGCTTCAGTCATTTGCGGACCGTAACGGTCCCCAAATCTCGAACGGATCAGGCTCCAACGATCAAGGAGACCAGCTCCTGCTTGTTGTCCTTGGTCGGCACCAGTTCGCCGACCTTGCGGCCCTGGCGAAGCACCACGGCGCGATCGGCAAGCTCGACGACATGCTCCATGTTGTGGGTTATCAGGATGACGGCGTTTCCCTGGTCGCGCAGGGCAGCGACCAGGTTGAGCACTTGTCGCGATTCACGCAGCCCAAGTGCGGCGGTCGGCTCGTCCAGGATCACGACCTTGCGGGCAAATACGGTCGAACGGGCCACTGCAATGGCTTGCCTCTGTCCGCCCGACATCATGGCAACGACGGCGTCCAGCCTTGGCAAGGTGACTTTCAAATTGGCGAGCAGAATGCGCGTTTCGGCATCCATCCTGCGCTGTTGAAGAAATCGCATGCCGCGAGGAAGCCATTGCGGCCACGCCAACTCGCGACCGGCAAAGAAGTTCTGTCCCGGCGTCAGATTGTCGAACAACGCCAGATCCTGGTAGACGGTCTCGATGCCGGCGAAGCGCGCATCCGCAGGGGAGCGTATCTGCGTTGGCGCACCGTCCAGAAGGATCGCGCCGGCATCGAGTTGGTGCACCCCACTGATGCATTTGGTCAGCGTCGACTTGCCAGCGCCGTTGTCGCCAAGAAGCCCCAGGATCTCGCCGCGTCGGACCTCGATGCTGACGTCGTCCAGCGCCACAACCGAGCCGAAACGCTTGGTCGCACCGCGTACCGCAAGGACAGGATATTCCGCGGTGCCTGCATGATCGACGCTTGCAGGAACGGCACTCACGACTGTCTCCCGGCCTGCATGACGCGCACGCGCCCTTCGAGATAGTTGCGCAGCACGTCGGACTCGACCGCTATGACGATGACCACGCCGATAACGATGAGCTGGAAGAAGACGTTGACGTTGAGCAGGTTGAGCGCGTTGCGGATGACGCCGATCATGATGGCGCCGATCAAGGCATGGCCCAGATGGCCGCGGCCGCCGAGAAAACTGGCACCGCCGATGATCACCGCCGCGATCGTATCCAGTTCCAGCAGATTGCCGAACAGGGGTGAGCCGGCGTCAGTGCGGCCGGCAAGGATTACCGCACCGATGCCGGCGCACAGCCCCGAGATCACATAGACCGAAACCAGGACCCAGGAGACGGGAATGCCCATGCGCACGGCCGCGTCGGGCCGGCCGCCGACGGCATAGATCCAGCGGCCCCAGACCATCGTCTTGGCCATGACGAAAATTGCCGCGGCAACGCCCGCGACCACAAAGACCGATCCCGGCAGACCCCAGACCGCCTCGCGGCCAAGCGCGTCGATGGCATCCGGCATTCCGGGGATGGCCCGCCCGTCAGCCAGTTGGAGCGCCAACCCCTTGGCGATGCTCAATGTCGCCAGCGTGATGATGAACGGATGCGGCAACCGGCCGAAGACGTAGAAGAGCCCGTTGATGGCGCCGACCGCCGCACCGCAGCCCACCATGACCGCGATGACCACGGCGGCGGGAGCGCCGGCATGGAAGCTGAGCGCGCCGACGACCGAAGCCAGTGCCACGTTCGAGCCAACGGAGAGATCGATCCCGCGTGTCAAGATGACCAGATGCTGGCCCATCGCCACAACCGAGATGACGGCAGTCTGGGCGAGGATGTTGCTGAGGTTGCGCCCCGTCAAGAAATAGGGTGACAGAAAACTGAGAACGACAATCAGCAACGCCAGGATGACAACCGGACCAGCACTCAGCAGGGCCAAGCCGAGCGCAAGGCCGGGAACGGCGTCTTGCTTCCTTGGTGCTCGCAATGCGGCCTCGCCGACAGTGGTGCCGGTGTCTCCCGTTTCAGGCAAGTTCCCCTCCCCGCCGGGGCCTGCGTAAGCCTCGTCGTCAAAAAACTTATGCTGTATTTTAGCTTCCTCTTATCGATAAAAAACAACCGGCATCACTTGGTCAAGTTGTTTTTTATGGATAAAGTTCACGCTGGAAAGAACAAGGTGTTGCTTTGAGGTAGATCCGATGCGAACCGACACTGTCTACAAGAAGGCTTTCAACCGCGTCGCCAGTATGCTGCGCGACGGACAATTGAGCGGCGAGCTTCCTTCCGAGAATGAGCTTCGACGGCGAATGGGAGGCAGCCGCACGACTGTCCGAAAGGTCCTGAGAGAACTTGCCCAGCGCGAACTTATCGCCGAGCGCAGCGGCGTCAGGACGGCAGGCCGTGCGGTCGAGGAGAGCGATTACTATCCCGACGCCGAAACCACGTCACGGGCCAAGCACGTGGAACAGCAGTTCATGGAGTGGATGCTGCGCGGTGACACCAGACCCGGCACCAGCATCAACGAGCTCGAGCTCGCACGGCAGTTCGGTGTCGCAACCAACGGAATTCGCGAGTTCCTGATCCGCTTCAGCCGGTTTGGGCTGCTCGAAAAAAGGCCGAACACGGGTTGGCTTTTCAAGGGCTTTACGGAAGATTTCGCACTTGAGCTGTTCGAGATCCGGGTGATGTTCGAGCTGCGGTCGGCGCATCTGTTTTCACGACAGCCCGACACTTCTCCCCTGTGGGAGAAGCTGGCCGTGCTCAAGATTGCCCACACCGAACTGCTGAAGCGGATTGAAAGCCGATTTCACGACTTCTCGGGCCTCGACAACCGGTTTCATCGGCTCATAAACGAGGCTTCGCCGAACCGCTTCATCGACGATTTCTACGATATCATCAGCTTCATTTTCCACTACCACTATCAGTGGAACAAGCATGATGAAAAACAGCGCAATCAGGCGGCGATCCTGGAGCATCTCGCCTATATCGATGCGCTCGAAAGCCGTGATTCAGAGCGCATCAAACGGGCCTGCCAGGCGCATCTCGCTTCGGCAAGAGCAACGCTGATGCGTTCGCTGACCTGGACCTGACGAATGACGGAAGTTGGACGCCGTGGGGAGCCCGACGCATCCCCTCAGGAATGCGTCGAGGCAAAGTTTCAGGCGTGGCGGATTTCCGTTCCCAGCACCTTCAGGCATTCACGGATGAACGCCGCAAGCGCGGTCCAGCCTTTGGCCGAAACCATCGTCCCATCGACATAGGCATCGGTGGGAGACAGGTCGATGTAAGTGCCGCCAGCCAGCGTCACCTCCGGTTCGCAAGCCGCGAGCGCGCCGACCTTCTTGCCGCGAACGACGCCGTCGACCGCAATCAGGATCTGGACGCCATGGCAGATCGTGAAGATCGGCTTTTTGGCCTCGTGAAAATGACGCACCATCGCCTGCACGCGCTTGTCGGTGCGGATGTATTCCGGGCCACGACCGCCGGCGCAGTAGACGGCGTCGTACTGGCTCAGCTGCTTCTCGGCGTCGGAAAAGGTCTTGTTGATCAGCGCATTGTGACCGGGCTTTTCGGTGTAGGTCTGATCCCCCTCAAAATCGTGTAGCGATGTCTTGATCACGTCGCCGGCTTTCTTGTCGGGGCAGACGACATGAACAGTATGGCCGACGGCCTCCATCGCCTGCTGGTAGACGAAGATTTCATATTCCTCGGTGAATTCACCGGTCAGCATCAGTATCTTTTTGCCTGGCATGGTCTTCCTCTCGGTTTGTGGCAGGGCGAGGTGCACTTGGCGCCTCGCCAGGAGATCGCGATGGCTACTCGAACGCAGGCAGGAGCCGGTCCCGCGAATTCTCGATGTGCACACGCATGGCTTTTTCGGCGGCTTCCGGATCGCCCGCGGAGAAGGCAGCGAGAATGGCCTCGTGCTCGTCGAGCGCCTCTTCGGTCACCCGCGAGTGATACATCAAGCGGAAGATGTGGAAGTGGGTATGCTGGTGATTCAGCGTCTCGCGAATGAGCTCATTCTGGGCGAACTCGACGATCTTGTCGTGGAAGATCGCGTCCTGACGGGCGAAGTTCGAATAACGCAGGCGCTCGTCTTTCCCCACCCGCCGGGCCATGACGCCAGCTGCTTCCCGCAGCACGGTCAGGCGCTCGCTATCCAGAGTAGCGGTGGCTTTGGCCGCGGCAGCAGGTTCAAGCAGTAGGCGCAGCTCGTAGAGCTCGTCAAAGCGGCGGCGGGTGATTTGCGGGGCGGCCCGATAGCCGATCAGGTGGGTCTTCACCACCAGGCCCTCCCCCTCCAACCGGCCAAGCGCTTCGCGAATGGGCGTATGCGAGACGTTGAATTCCTTCACGAGATTGTCGACCGTGATGCGCGACCCCGGAGCAATTCTCAAAGACATCAGCTGCGCGAAGATTGCCTCGTAAACGTCGCCAGCCAGGCTGTTGGCGCGCTGGATACGGCCGGTCGGGCGGGCTTCATTTTCAGCGGTCAGGTCCGGATGCTGCATAGCTTTGCCTCTTGACAGAAGCGCTCACTAACACGATGCTCCGCGCAATTCAATCCTATATCCTATACGATTTCCTGGAGGATATCGCATGAGAATGACCCGGAGCGTCGGGGCTGGTCTCTTGGATGAAGCCAATTCTCTTGGCTCCCGAGCCGCCTTCGAAGGGTCCTGTGCATGACCTTGTTTGCAGCGGCGCGCCTGCCACGCGAGATCCTGTTTGGCAAAGGCCAGCGCCAAGTACTGCCTGCCGTTGCCGCCAAATTCGGCCGGCGCGCGTTCGTCTGCACCGACGAGCGTTTCGCGGCGACATCGCAGTTCGCCGAAATTCTTGCTGGCTTGCGCAATGCCGCGATAGAGACGCTGGTCTACGACCGAACGCTGCCCGATGTGCCTCGCGACAGCGTCGCCGCCTGCATTGCGCAGGCGAAGGATTTCAAGCCGGACATGGTGATCGGAATGGGCGGAGGCAGTTGCCTCGATATGGCCAAGAGCGCTGCACTTCTGCTCAGCCACGGCGGCGAGCTTCAGGACTACTATGGCGAGTTCAAGGTGCCCGGCCCTACCCTTCCCGTGATCGCAGTGCCGACCACGGCCGGTACAGGCTCGGAGGTGACCCCCGTCGCCGTGATCTCCGACCCGGATCGGACGTTGAAAGTGGGGATCGCCAGTCCCCATCTCATCGCCGCTGTGGCGCTTTGCGACCCGGATCTGACGGCGACATGTCCACCCTCGCTGACGGCGATCGCCGGCGCCGACGCGCTGACCCACGCAATCGAGGCCTTCACAGCGGGGAAACGCAGCGCTGATCCGAATTTGCCGCAGCAGCATGTCTTCGTCGGCAAGAGCGCTCTGACCGACCATTTCGCGCTTCTGGCCATCAGGCTGCTCGGTCGCAGTCTCGAAAATGCATATCGCGACGGATCGGATGAGCATGCGCGCGCCGACGTCATGATGGGAGCGATGGCCGCAGGCTGCGCCTTCGGCACTGCAGGAACCGCCGCGGCGCATGCGGTGCAATATCCCGTCGGAGCGCTTACCCATACTCCGCATGGTCTGGGCGTGGCCACCATGCTGCCGTATGTGATGACCTACAACCTCCCCGCCGCTGCCGCGGAGATTGCCGAAGTCGGCGCCGCTCTCGGACTTTCCCAGCAGGGCGGCGACGATGCCGATGCACTGGCGCATGCCACCATAAGAGAGGTGCGCCGGTTGTTCGGTGCCATCGGCATCACACCGACATTGGCTGAACTTGGTCTTCCGGAGGACAAGATCGACTGGACGGCCGAGCAGGCACTCGGCATCGACCGACTGATCAAGAACAATCCGCGCCCGTTCGACCTCGCCCAGATGCGACGGCTGGTCAGGGGTGCCTATGACGGCGACATGTCCGCCACCATGATGTGATCGACCAGGAGCTCATCCCATGAATATCGCCGCAGCCATATCCGACGAGGATCAGGACATGTTCGACTACGCCACGGTCTCGCACGGTCTCTACATCGGCGGGCGCTGGCAGCCTGCGTCGGAGGGCCGTGTGATCGAAGTGGTCGATCCATCAACCGAAGCCGTGATCGCGGCTGTTCCCGACGCCACGCTTGCCGACGCCGCCTCGGCCGTCGACGCAGCCGCGAAGGCAGCCGTTGGTTGGCGCGAAACCCCACCGCGCAGGCGTTCGGAAATCCTGCGGCGCTGCTTCGAACTGATGACCGAACGGGCGGAGATATTGGCTGCGCTGATCTCGCTGGAGAACGGCAAGGCGCTACGCGATGCGCGCAGTGAGGTCGCCTACGCAGCTGAGTTTTTCCGCTGGAACGCCGAGGAGGCGGTCCGCATCAGCGGCGAGTTCGGCCATGCACCCTCGGGCGCGAACCGGATCATCGTCGACTACCAGCCCATCGGCATTTGCGTGCTGATCACGCCATGGAATTTTCCGGCCGCCATGGCGACACGCAAAATCGCGCCGGCGCTGGCGGCCGGCTGCACCGTCATCCTGAAGCCCGCCAGTGAGACGCCGCTGACCGCCTATGCGCTTGCAGCGCTCTACGAGGAAGCCGGCGTGCCCCCCGGCGTCGTCAACGTCTTGACGACCTCGACCCCCGGGCCGGTGACGGCTGCCATGCTGGCCGATCCACGCGTGCGAAAACTGTCCTTCACCGGCTCGACCGGTATCGGCCGCGCGCTCCTTGCCGAAGCCGCAAAACACGTCATCTCCTGTTCGATGGAACTTGGCGGCAATGCTCCGTTCATTGTCTTCGACGACGCCGACCTGGAAGCAGCGCTCGACGGTGCGATGGTTGCCAAGATGCGCAACGCCGGCGAAGCCTGCACGGCTGCCAACAGGCTTTACGTGCAGGCCGGCATCCATGATGCCTTCGCGGATGGACTGCGCAAACGCATGGCTGCCCTCACTGTAGGTCCTGGCACAGACGCGGAAACCGAATGCGGCCCGATGATCACCAGGAAGGCCACAGACAAGATCGACCGGCTCGTCCAGGACGCGGTCGCCCGTGGTGCCAAGGTTCTGTGCGGCGGAGCGATCGCCGAGGGCAAAGGCTACTTCTACCCGCCGACGGTGCTTCGCGACGTTTCCGCTGACGCCGCGATGGTCCATGAGGAGATCTTCGGTCCGGTGGCCCCGATCATGCGCTTCGACAGCGAGGCGGACGCCATCGCGAAGGCCAACGACACCGAATACGGTCTCGCTGCCTATATCTACACGCGTGACCTGGCCCGGGGGATGCGCGTGGCATCGAAGATCGAGTCCGGGATGATCGCCCTGAACCGTGGCCTGATGTCGGACCCGGCGGCTCCTTTCGGCGGGGTCAAGCAGAGCGGACTGGGCCGCGAAGGTGGTCAAAAGCACGGCGTTGCCGAGTTCATGGAGGCGAAGTACATCGCCGTGACCCTATGAGCGGACACGCCAAAGATCCGTTTCGCATTCGCGATCATGTGGTCGAGTTCGACGACATCGTCGCCGAGATCGTGCGCAGAAGCGAGGATACCAGGACGAATGTTCCAATGGTCGCCGATGTCGCCTACGGAGATGACGCCACCGAGACCATCGACCTGTTCTTTCCCGAGGGCAAACGGGACCGCCTGCCGGTGCATATGTTCATCCACGGCGGCTATTGGCGCATGTTCTCCAAGCGTGATTATTCCTATGTCGCCGAGACCGTTACGAGCGCAGGAGCGATCGCGGTCATTGTCGACTATGCGCTGATGCCGGCAGTCAGGATGGCCAGGATCGTCGACCAGGTGCGGCGCGCCAAAAGATGGGTGCTTGACCATATCGCAGACCATGGCGGCAATCCCGGGCTGCTGACAGTTAGCGGCCATTCCGCCGGCGCGCATCTGGCAACGATGCTTTTCGACGGCGACAACCGGCCTTCCGGCATCAAAGCTGCGCTGCTGCTCGGTGGCCTCTACGACCTGAAGCCATTGCAGATGTCATTCCTTGCCGCCGAGATTGCGATCACCGATGAAGAAACCCGCCGGTTCTCGCCGATCAACCACAGCTTCGATCCATCCGTGACTGTAGAGATCTCGGTCGGCGCCGATGAAACGCCGCCCTTCCAGAGCCAGGCCGCGATCTTCACGCACCAGTTGGAAAAACAAGGGCTGGCTGTCTCGCGCACAACTCTGGCGGCGGCCAATCACATGAGCAGCGTCCGCGACCTTGGCGTGGCGGGCACCGACGCCGCGTCACTGTTGGCTCGCGTCGTGGCCGGTCGTTCCTTTTAGAGCGCGATCATGAGCCCAGTGAGCTGTCTGGGCTCGCGCCAGCGTCGGAGGTGCCATGAGTGGACCACTGTTCCACAAGATCGATTGCGTGATGCTCAAGGTGGCGGACCTGGACGCCGCCCTGGGGTTCTACTCCAAAACCCTTGGGCATCCGCTCCTCTGGCGATCGCCAGCTGCAGCCGGGCTGGGAATGCCGGGAACGGACACGGAGCTGGTCCTGCACACCGAGCTTGGTCCCGAGGTGGATCTGCTTGTGGACAGTGTCGACGCCGCGCTGGAGCGTTTTGTCGACGCGGGTGGCGCGATTATCAAGAAGCCGTTCGACATCCCGATCGGCCGTTGCGCGGTCGTGCGCGATCCGTTTGGCAATACCCTGGTGATGCTTGACCAAACCAAGGGCAGCTTCGTCACCGATGGAACCGGGCGGGTGCTGCGCGTCGAGCCGTCCTGACGGCAGAAGTCGGCGGATGCTCCGAAAAACAGCGTCGATGCCCGCTGCTTCGAGCCGACCCCTACCATCCCGAACGGCACCCTGAGCCTAGTAGCCGTAGTAGAGGCCCAGGCCGCGCTGCAGGGCCGACGCCAGATGCGCCTGCATCGCCGCCGCTGCTGCCTCCGGGTCGCGTGCCTTGCATGCCAGGATGACCTGCATGTGCTCGCGCAGGGATTGCAGCACTAGAGGCACGGTGACTTTTCTGTCCAACCGGATCAGCCGGACGTAATTGTGAAGCCGCTTGTAGGAACTGTCGATCAATGGATTGTTCAGGCTGGCTATGATGGAGTGATGCAGCAAGGTCTCGAGTTGCTCGAGGTCGGCTCTGACCTGGTCAGTGAGCCCGCTGCGCTCGATCTCTTCGATGACCGCCAGGTGCCGTCGTTCCAGTTCCGCCAGGTCCGCCTCTTCGGCGGTTTGCGCGTAAACCCCTGTCGCCGCCCGCTCCAGAATGCTGCGAAACTGGTAGGTCGACCTGGTCAGTTCGAACCCGGGCTTGACGAACTGGATGCCCGAGCGCGAATGGATGATGACGATCCCCTCCGCCTCGAGCAGCTTGAGCGCATCGCGCAGCGGCGCAACAGGGATTTGCAGCATTTCGACAAGATCGCCTTGCGACAGAAAGGCCCCCGCGGGGATCTTCCGCTCAAACAGCGTCTCGAGAATTCGCGTGTAGGCACGATCGCCAAGGCGTTGGCCCGCTGCTGCTCCGGCGGCCGCGTCGGGCTGATCTTCGTGCTGAGCCACTTTTCTTGCCTCCGCATCTGAAATATCTAAACAGGATTCTGAAACATTACCTGTCGTGCACATCCTAGAATATCGCATTGCCGGTTATCAATTCACTCGTGCCGGATATGGCTGACCGGGGCTCATCGCGCAGCGCGCAACCGGTATCCTGAGCTGTTTGGAGTTCGTCGCTCTGCACAGATCTCTTGCCCCACCTCCCAGAACGCTTGGTGAATTCGCGCACAAGCCCGGTCGACAAAGGCATTGCCCGCTGTACTGGCGTGCTGTGGGCCGTCGTTTTGTGCCTAGCCGCTTGCCTCTTTCCCAAATCTGAAATATCTAAATCGCCTTCTGACATATCAGAGACCCAGTATGCGCATCGCAGACTATCGCATTACCCGCTATCAATTCGCTCGTGACCGGACCATCGGTGACAGTCAGGTTCGCATCGATACGGCACACGTGGCCGCGCTTGAGCTCGTTGCCGAGAATGGCCTGGTCGGGCTGGGCTTTATCCAGAGCTTGTTTCACCCCCTGCCGGACCAGGCGGAGATCGTTCGGGTTTTTGACGAGGAAGCCTGGCCCGGTCTTGTCGGGCAATCGCCTTTGGCGCTTGTGCATCGGGTCCAGCGGCCTCGCGGCGGAAACCGGCGCGCCTTCGGCTTGCCTTTCGAGGAAGCCCTCCAGGTTGCGTTGTGGGATCTAGGCGCAAAGCTGGTCGGCCTGCCGTTGCACGAGCTGCTGGGAAGCCGGCGCAAGCGCGTGAAAGCCTACGCATCCGGTCTCGATTTCCACCTCAGCGACGATGAATTCCAGGCGTTCTTTGCCCATGCCGATGCCCTTGGTTACCGCGCGTTCAAGATCAAGGTGGGGCATCCCGATTTCGACCGGGATCTGTCCCGGCTGGAACTGTTGAGAAAGACAGTGCGGCCCGGCTCGTCGATCATGATTGATGCCAACGAGGCTTGGGGAGCCAAAGAGGCATCGGTAAAACTGCAGAAAATTCATAGCCTTGGCTATGATCTGCTATGGGTCGAGGACCCTATCCTGCGCCATGACTTCGACGGTCTTCGCAACCTCAAGGCGGCGACGCCCTGGACGATGATCAATTCAGGCGAATACCTCGATGCGGCCGGCAAGCGCCTGTTGATGCAGGCCGGGGCGACCGACATGCTGAATGTCCATGGGCAGGTGACAGATGTGATGCGGATCGGCTGGCTGGCAGCCGAACTTGGCGTTCCGGTGACGCTTGGCAATACGTTTCTCGAAATCGGCGTCCACATGGCCTGTGCGCTGCCCGAAGTGGAGTGGCTCGAGTACTCGTTCCAGAACTTCGATCACCTGGTCGAGCAGACAATCGAAATTCATGACGGCTGGGTTCATGCGCCCGATCGACCGGGCCATGGGCTGGTTTTGTCGGAAACTGCCCGTCTGGATTGGACGCGCCCCGAAATCCTGTCGCGCGAAGAACTTGGTGATGCGCCGGTCAACCCGCGGGTTGATGGGCGTGCCAACCTCGCGGCGAGCGCTGGATGAAGCGAAAGCTTGTTAGACAACAAAGGGAGGAATGACGTGCAGAGACTGAAGATATTGACCGCTATTGCAACCATGATGGTGGCCTCGCCCGTGCTGGCACAGGAGATCACCGTATGGGACGTCAACGTGGACGATGCCGCCCACGCGACGTACTACGATCATGCGAAGGCCGCATTCGAGGCCGCGCACCCGGGAGCAACTCTCAACCTCCTGTCTCAGCCGGACGCCGAGTACTATACGCTGCTGGGCACGGCGCTCGCTTCGAAGGCCGGCCCCGACGTCATCTGGGCCAATGGTGGCGCCCAGGCCAAGGCCCTGGTCGGCGGGCTGATCCCGCTCGACGACAAGCTGCCCGAACTGGTCTCGAAGCTCGTTGGAAAGTCGGCGTTCACCGGACCTGACGGCAAGCTGTACTTCATCCCGACGACGCTGCAGGGTCACGTCGTCTATTACAACAAGGCGCTTTACAAGGCCGCGGGGCTCGATCCGGAGAAGCCGCCGACGAGTTGGGCCGAACTGAGCAAGGTCTGCGACGCCTTCAAGGCGCAGGGTAAACCCGCCTGCTTCATGATGGCCAACAAGGAGGGCTACAACGCTGAATTCTTCCTGTCGGAAGCCGCGAACCAGTCACTGACCGCAAAGCAGCAGGCCGACTGGCTGGCGGGCAAGCTCCACTGGTCGGATCCGCCGATCAAGGCGATCCTGCAGGCCTGGGTCGATACCGCCAAGAATGGCTGGTATCAGGAGGGCGGTAACTCGCAGACCATGTTCATGGATGAGTTCGCCCTTTTCGAGCAGGGCGTCGGGGCCAACGTGATGGGTCTGCTCTCCAACGTCGCGCATTGGAAGCAGTTCGAGACCAACATGGGCGTCGACAAGGTCGGGGTCTATCCCATGCCCTCGCCGACCGTTGCCGCCGACCAGCATGAAGGTGCTCCCGGCGTTCCGCTTGATGGCGGCGTTGGCTACGGCGTGAACAAGGACTCTGCGAACATCGATCTCGCCGTCGACGCGGTGCGAATCCTCGCTTCGCCGGAAGTCCTGTCATACCTGGTCAACGACACCGGTTCGGTGCCGGCAAACACCGAAGTCAATACATCCGGCATCGACAGCCCTGGCCTCAAGCAGATCATGGGCTGGCTTGCGACCAGAGCCGTTCCGACCACGCATGCCAATTCTTCGGCGGCCGAGCTCGATGAATGGCACCACCAGAGCCAGCTTCTGTTCAACGGTGAAACCACCGTGGACCAGGCCGCGGCTGCTCTGGACAAGGTCCAGGCGGAAGCCAAGCCGCAATAGCAATCTTCCCACGGACAGGGGGCGCTACGACGCGCTCCCCGTCCCCGCATCCAGTGACGTGCCCATGAGTGCCAATTCGCTACACCAGACAGGCCAGGCCGCGCGGCCCCGTACCCGCCCAGGTCGGAGCCGCCGAGCAGAGGCGCGCGTTGCGGTGCTGTTCCTGCTTCCAGCCATCCTGCTCGTTCTGGTGTTCCGCATCTTCCCACTGTTCTGGGGGTTTGGCATCTCCCTGACCAGTGCGACTTCGACCGATCCGGGCCAGTTCATTGGCGCCGGCAACTATCTGCGCGCGCTGGACGACCCGAATTTCCGCTCCGCCATGGCCAACGCCGTCGTGGTGCTGCTATCGGTGCCGATCTTTGTGACCATCCCGATGCTGCTGGCCATCCTGATCCACCAGGGCGTGCCGGGACGCACGTTTTTCCGCTCCGTCTATTTCTTTCCCGCCATTCTCTCGAGCGTCATCATCGGTTCTATTTTCAGCGTGGTGCTGAGCTTCAATGGCAATCTGAACGCGTTGCTAAACCTCGCGGGGATCAGCGGTGTGGACTGGCTGGGGCACTCGGCGACCGCACTTCCGGTGACACTGGCGATCCAATGCTGGTCGACCTTCGGCATGGGCGTGCTGATCTTCCTTGCCGGTCTGTCGACCGTTTCCAAGGAAATGGTCGAAGCGGCACGTCTCGACGGCGCCAAGATGTGGCAGATCTGGTGGCATGTCATCATCCCGGAGCTTCGCCCGATCATCGAGTTCTCGACGGTGATCACGACCATCGGCCTGCTGACTTCGATGTTCGGCCTGATCTACGTGCTGACCGGCGGCGGGCCCGGCACGGCGACGACGGTGCCCGAATATCTGATCTGGGCGGCACAGGGCAAGCTCAACCGACCCGCCTACGCCGCGGCCATCTCGATGGTCCTGTTTGTCATGACGAGCATTCTCGCCTGGCTGCAGATTCGCATCATGTCACGCAACGCGAATATCTGAGGGGGGCGTCGTGTCAGGAGCAGGAAAACGACAGCGGCTGACCCTCAGGATCGCGGCGATCCCGATGGGGTTGCTGGCCGTGAGCTGCCTTTACCCGATCTTTTTCGCGGTCAACAACGCACTCAAGACACGTCACGATTACATGCTCGACCGCTTCGGGCTGGCCATGCAGCCCACGCTCGACAACTTCGTGCAGGCCTGGACCCGCGCGCACCTCGATGAGTACTTCCTCAATTCCGTGATTGCGACGCTCGGGGCGGTCATCCTGTTGATGGTCGTGTCTTCCATGGCCGGCTTCGCCCTCGCCTCGCTGCGCTTTCCCTATCGGCGCTTCCTGTTTGCGGTAATCCTGTCGTCGCTGATGATCCCCGTGCAGGTCGTGCTCGTGCCCTTCATGCGCACGATGCTTGCCCTCAACCTCGTCAACACGCACATCGGGCTCATCCTGTCATACACGGCATTTTTCCTGCCTTTCTCGGTCTACATGATGACGGCTTTCTACTCGGGGCTGCCGCGCGAGCTGATCGAAGCGGCGCGGATCGACGGGGCCACGCTGCTGCAGGTCTGGTGGCACGTGATGCTGCCCCTGGGGACGCCGGCATTGGTGACGCTGGCTATCCTCAACACCCTGAGCTGCTGGAACGACATTCTGATTTCCCTGCTGGTCATGCAGAAGCACCGCACCCTTATGGTGGGGATTTCCGCGCTCAAGGGCCAGTACTCGGACCAGATACCCCTGTTTACCGCCGGCATCGTCATCGCTGCGGCTCCGATCGTGGTTCTCTACATCCTGTTCCAGCGGCGAATTGTTTCGGGCATCGCCGTGGGCGCAGTGAAAGGTTAGTCGATGGCGCGTGTCGAACTGAAACAGGTCAGCAAGAGCTTTGGATCGACGGACGTTATCCGCGATGTCTCGCTTTCGATCGAGGAGGGCGAGTTCGCAGTATTCGTGGGCCCGTCGGGCTGCGGAAAATCCACCCTGCTGCGCATGATTGCCGGGCTCGAAGAGACGAGCGGGGGCGAGATCTTCATCGGCGGTGACGACGTGACCGATGCCGAGCCTGCCGACCGGGGCGTGGCGATGGTGTTCCAGTCCTATGCGCTCTATCCGCACATGACGGTGGCGGACAACATGAGCTTCGGCCTGCGGATGGCGCACCGCCCGAAGGAGGAAATCGCCAACAAGGTCGGGCGCGCGGCCAAGGTCCTGCAGCTCGAAGACTATTTGCAGCGCAAGCCGGCTCAGCTCTCGGGAGGACAGCGCCAGCGGGTCGCAATAGGACGCGCGATCGTGCGCGACCCGAAGGTGTTTCTCTTCGATGAGCCGCTTAGTAATCTGGATGCCGAGCTGCGGGTGCAGATGCGCGTGGAACTGGCCAAGCTCCACCGGGTGCTTGGCAACACCATGATCTATGTGACGCACGACCAGACTGAAGCCCTGACCATGGCCGATCGGATCGTCGTGCTGCGAAGTGGGCGCATCGAGCAGATCGGCACACCGCAAAACCTCTATCAAGATCCCGACAACGCGTTCGTCGCGGGCTTCATCGGCTCTCCCCGGATGAACTTTCTGACCGCCATTGTGCAGCCGGGGGGCCGTCTGGCGTTTGGAGGCCGGGAGATGGACAGTCCGGCACAGACCACGCTTGAGCCCGGACGGAAACTGCAGCTGGGTTTGAGGCCCGAGCATCTCGACCAGGACAAGGGCATCGACCTCGAGGCGAACGTGGAATTCGTCGAAGCGATGGGCTCCACGTCCTATGTCCATGCCACGCTGGCGACCGGCGAGACCATCATCGCGGAGCGGCGGTCGTCGCAACCAAGGACCGGCGACAAGATCATCCTGCATTTTGCGCCCGCATCGGCGCGGCTCTTCGGCGAAGACGGAGAACGCATCCGGTGAGCGTTACATATTCTTCAACAATCTTGCGGTTACGCCCCGGCGCGGCCCGCTCCCCATCTGCACCGGCAGGCAGCGTGATTGATCGAGCAGATGAGCGACGGGCCTGATGAACCAAGGCGGCTCATCACCGTTCAAGGCAGGGCTTTCGCCGGAAATCTAAGCAGCACGCTACCGCACTTTTGTTGCCACTTTCCCGACATCCGGCAACTCTGACACGGTCTTGCCCAGAATCCATAACTTTGTCGGCTTTGGCAGTATATGCGCCAGCCGAATTAACCAGCGCATGACAAAGGGAAAAAGGTAGTCGGCCTTCTCTTTCCTGAGCGCGTACATGATGTGGTCGACAGCCTTTTCAGTGGAGATTTCCAGTGGCGCCGGCATGCCATCGTTGGAGGTTGCTTCGGTGGCTACGAAACCCGGGTATACCGTGATGAACTTGATGCCATAACGGGCGAATTCGATGCGGCAGGTGTCGATCAGAAGCATCGCCGCGCCCTTGGCCGCCGAATAGGGACCTTGAAGTGGCACGCCGAGAAACCCGGCCAGCGAATTGGTGTGTGCCACATAGCCACCGCCCTGCTGCATCATCTGCTTCGAAACCGGGAATAGGTAGTTGACGACCACGTCGTAGTTCGAACGCATGTAGGCATTGACGTCGCTGGCGTTCATCACCCGCATGTCGAGAGCCGGAGCGCCGCCTGCATTGAGATAAACCATATCGATGCGGCCATAGTGCTCCACCACCTTTTTCACGACATCTGCGGCGGCGGCGGCTTCGGTCGCGTCGGCCGCTATTGGCATGCATTGGCCGCCTGCTTTGCGGATTTCCTCAGCCAATTTGATTAGCATCGGTTCGCGCCGCGCCGTGACGATGACCTGGGCGCCCTCGCCGGCCAGCCTCTTTGCCAGAACCCGGCCCATGCCGCTGGAGGCGCCAACGATCAAAATAATCTTTCCCGAAAATTGCACGATTGATCCTCTGTGCTTGGTCAAGCCGCCTTAGCTCGATGTTGTTCCGCCCAATTGCCATACTGGTCTGCCATCCGGACGCTCGCCGTCTTGTTGGCGCTTCCCAGAACATCGCGGGTGCCTTCCGGGAGGGTCAACCGCCCCCGGTTGTTCAGTATCCGGCCTTCATGATCGACCGCTCGCCCCGAAGATGGTGTGCAGCGGCATCCTTCTGATCTTTCTTAAGACGTCCGTTGGCGATGAACTTGATTAGCCACGGAATGTGCTTGACGTTGACCGTGGCACTTTGCGCGAGAACGAAGCATTCCGCGCATTTTTCGAGGATTTCAATATTGAGCAGCAGGCGCTCTAGGCCCATGCCGAAGCACAGGGCCATGTCATCGAGACAATAGGCGTTAGCACCGTTTGACAGGGCTGCTATCAGTCCATCCGTCGACCGCATTCCAACCCCTTTCGCCTCAACGCCGAGATGGCGAACTTGCTCATCGAAGACCGGCGGGAGGGACATGTCCAGCCGCGCCAATAGCGATGTCCAGGTAAGCCCGCCGGCGGCGATAGCTCCGACATCAGGGCGGGACAGATAGATCCGGTGATGCAATTCCCTGGGCGTCCCGGAAAGGCTCGTCCATTCGAAGACGTCGGGAACATCTTGCCTTGCATCGATCCGGACACTGACGAAGGCATCTTGTTCCGGGATACGCTGGGAAAGTGTATCCCCTGGCTTCAGAAGCCCTTTTTTGGCGGCGAGCCTCGCTGCTGCCAGGCCGAGGGCCTCCTCGATCTGTGAGTTGTCGACTTTCACCAGCATGTCACACCAGACGGAACACAGCTTCAAAACGTTCAAGCGCATCGTCGATCACGTCGTCGGTGTCAGCCATGCTGGTGTAAATGCGACTGCCTGCGAGCGTGAGAATGCCATGGGCGAGATAGGCGGCGCCCATTTCCTCCATCAGGTGTTTGCGTGCGTTGGCCTCCCGCATCAGCTTGATGGGGTTGCGCATGCTCATCAGAAGCACGGCCGAGGTTTGGAGATGCACGATGGAACCCATGTTGTAGACGACATACGGCAGGCCGAGCCGGTTGAGGATTTCCTTCAATCCCTTGGCAAGTCGGTCTCCGGCCCGGCCGGCAAGAACAGGTGCATTCGTGCGTGCCATTTCCTCGATCGCATAATAGCCAGCGACGCAGGAGAGTGGGTTCGCAGAGAGAGTACCGCCGACGAAAGCACGTTTGCTCGACGTGCCGATGCCGCCGACCAGCGTCATCATGATTTCCTTCCGGCCACCGATGCCGCCCGCCATCAGATAGCCACCCGTGAGGCACTTGCCAAACACGGTGATGTCGGGATTCACGTTGAAATAGCCTTGGGCGCCACCCATGCCGACGCGGAAACCGGTAACGACCTCGTCGAAGATCAACAATGCGCCAAATTCATCGCAAAGCTTTCGGACTTCACGGTTGTATTCGGGAGTTACAGGCCGCGTACCGCTTTCTGGCCCTAGAGGTTCCACGATGACAGCGGCTGTCCCACCGCGAATACGGTTCAGCATCAGCTTTCGGCGCAGCGTGCCAAGCTCGTTGGGGAAGACTTCTTGCGTATAGGCTGTGGCGCCTTTCGGAATACCCGTGGCTTCGCGCCGACCGGTGCCGGGCACACGCATGCCGTAGACCATCTGATCGCTCCAGCCGTGATAATCGCCGCCGACCTTGATCACCCACTTCTTGCCGGTATAGACCCGCGCGAGGCGGATCGCGCCCATGCACGCCTCGGTGCCAGACCCGAGCATGCGGAACATCTCGATGCCCGGCATGTATTGCCGAATGATCTCGGCGAGCTTGAATTCGTATTCGTGCAGAAGGCCGGTAACCGGGCCGCATTCGTCGATCAACTGATGGGCCTTCTCGCGCACTGGCCGGTAGTTGGAACCAAGGAGTGTCGGTCCGCCCGCCTGCAGAAAATCGATGTAGCGGTTGCCATCTGCGTCCCACATATGGGCGCCGTCGACCTTGGCGGCGGCGATCGGGAACGGATAGTTGAAGGCGAGGTTATGCTGGACCCCACCGGGGATAACCTCGTTCGCCCGCTTGGCCCAAGCCTTGGAGGTCGAGCATTTCTTTTCGAAGTAGTCGATCACCTTTGCCATGTTGGCCTTGGAAATTCCGCGCAGCGGCTGCTTGAGCAGGGCGTTCAAACGATCCATGAGGTCTTTGTTGTCTGGCCAGGCGCTGATGCTATAGGAAGGCTCCTGGGTACGAGCTGCCATGTCCATTTCAGGCTCCCTTGATCTCGGCTTTGTCCAGGGTGTTCAGAATGAACGCCTGAAGTTGCTTGTCGAGCTTGACGCGTTTCTTGATGCGATCGCGAAGATGAACGGCGGACGCCGATTCGATCTTGCGGATCATGCTGGTTGCGGCCTTGAGATCGACCCCGGCGCAGATGACGCCGTGACTTGCCAGAAGATACGCAAAGATGTCTGGCCGCAGGGCCTTCGCGAAAGCCTTGGCCAACATTCCTGTGCCGGAAGGCCTGTACGGAATGAGGGCGACATGGGGACCCAGAGTCGTAAGGTCGCTTCCCTTCGGCCAGGGCAGAATTTCGTGCAGCAGCGCTACCGCGCTTGCGATCGGTTGGTGGGTATGAACGCTGGCATTGCGACCGGGATGGGTCCTGAGCAACCGCGCATGCAGACCCTTTTCGATGGTGGGTGTCCTGTCACCTTCCACAACCTCGAGCGTGTCGATGTTGAGGATCACCACGTCTTCTGCCCGCACGGAGTAGTAGTCCGTGGCCGAGGGCGTGGCCGCCATCAGCTTGTGGTCGACGCGAACGCCGATATTTCCACCCGTTCCGGCAAAATAGCCTTTATCCGCGAAGTAGCGGCACATATCGGCAATCTCCTGCCGCTGCGCCATGAATCTAGCCATGAACCTTTCCCTTCGAACTGTTCAGACGTCGATAAAGCGGCGCCAGGCGCCGGTGGAGTTCTGTGAAAATCCCGAAACGTTCGTCGTAGAGCCGGCGCACGGCCGTGTCTGGCTCATAGACCCTGTCGATAACGACGTGACGCGCAGCCTCCTCGAGCCGGATCAGGCCGAGACCGGCCGCACCGATAAAAGCCGCACCGCGCGCATTCGCCTTCATCGGATCACGCGGTCGGCGGATCCGAACCCCCAGAACATCGGCGAAGATTTGGCACCAGGAATGCGACATCGCGCCGCCGCCGATCATCGTGATCTCTTCCGGCCTGCGTCCCAGGAAGCGGCTCACCGGTTTCATCATCCACCGGGTGTTGAGCGCAACGCCTTCGAATACGGCCCTGACCAGCGTCTCCCGATTGTGCTCGATGCTCATGTTGAAGATGCCAGCCCGAAGCGTTGGATCGTCTACCGGGCAGCGCTCGCCGAAAAGCCAGGGCAGATACATCATGCCGTCGGCACCTGCCGGCGTGCGCGCCGCGATCTCATCGAGAATCCTGTAGGTGTCAGGCGTCGGCTCGGAGTCGATCAGCCCGTCGTCGTGGAAGACGATCCGATCCTTCAGGAACGCGATGTTGCTCGCTCCGCTCGATTGCATGGCGATCATGAGATACTTCGCCGGAACCGGACAAGGGACAGACGTGATCTGATCCATCACGCTGGTCTTCTTGAAGGGTACATGCGTAGATATCCACGACGATGAGCCCATGTAGAGATGGGTGTCGTAATCGGCGAGCGTCCCCGCCCCGATCGCGGCCGCCGAATTGTCGATCGCGCCAGCGACGACCGGCGTCTTCGGCGAGAGACCAAGCAACGCTGCAACGGAAGGAAGCAGGGTTCCCACCACGTCCGTACAGCGCACCAGGTCCGGAAACTTTGCCTTGTCGATGCCGCTTGCGGCAATCAGGCCATCGTCATACCGGATACGGTCGACATCGCGGTTGTCTGTCACCCACGAGGTAAGGATCGAATCCTGGGTGGCGCAGAACCGGCCAGTGAGCCGCAGGTTGAAGAAATCGAGAACGTTGAGGAATTTGTAGGTTTTCTCATAAATCTCCGGGAACGCATCGCGGATCAGGAGCATGTGGCCCGCGGGGTCCTTGCCCGACAAAGCCGGCGCCCCGCCGCAGAGCCTCAACCATTTCTGCAGCTTGATCGCATCATATCCCGCTACCTTTAGCGCGCCGCGCATCTCCTTTTTCAGGTAGCGCGCGCCGCGCATGTCGAGCCAGATAACTGCATTCATCAGTACATTGCCGTCGCGATCAACGGCAATGGTGCCCTCGCCCTGAGTTGACGAGCAGACCGCGACGATATTCGCGCGTGGCACAGTATTCTGGCCAAGCACTTCCCGAGATGCTTCGATGAAAGCTGTCCACCATTGAAATGGGTCCTGCTCGGCCCCTATCGTGTCTACCACCAGCAACGGAACCGGCCGAAATGCCCAGGCAACCACCTCCCCGGTGATCGAAACCAGCCCGACTTTGCAGCCGCTGGTGCCGAGATCAATCGACAGGACGTATTGGTCGGACCTGGCCATTTATTGCTGTGCACCAACCCGGCATCGATCGCCGGGCCGCTCCCCATTGTTATTGGATGCTGTGCCAACGATAGTTGAAGCCCGCGTATTACGCGTAGCGGCAAAGCTGTCCTTTTAGGGGTCTATTTCGGCCAAACAGTAGACAAATCGGCTCGCAGCGCGCCAGGCGTCGCGCCTGTCCACCGGCGAAAGGCACGCCGGAAATTATGGGGGTCCGAGAAGCCGACGGCAAATGCGATCTGCTCGACCGACATGTTCTGGTTGGCAAGCAGTTCGAGCGCTCGGTTCTTTCTCAGCCCATCGAGAAGCGATTGAAAGGAGACCCCGCTTTCAGCAAGCCTGCGACGCAGCGTTCGCTCGCTCATACCAAGCGCCCGCGCGACCTGAGAAATATGATTGCGGCCGTGGAGCTTTTGCCTCAACACCCTTTCGACAGACGCGATAATTTCGGCCGCCTCCCGGGTCCGCGCGCGATTATAGGCCAGGAATTCGAGGATCTGACGGTGGCTGAAAGGATCGGCCGTTACCAGCGGGCGCTTGTACCAAGCGGGATCATAGACGAAGGCGTTTTCCATCTGGCCGAACCGCACCGCGCAGCCGAACACTCTTTGGTAAACCTCTGCATGGGCGGGTGCCGGATAAGCAAGGTCAACACGTGACGGCTTGAACTCCGCGCCGACAAGGCCGGTGGCGATCCCCATGAAGCTCGCGAAAGCCTCCTCCACCAGGAAAACATATATATCGGGGTCGTGAAACCGGCTTGCAGCGGTGACGACAACACCTTCCGGGCTGACCCTGGCGTCGAATTCCAGCATGCTGCCCGTATCTTTCTGTAGATCAAGGCCGAGTTTGACCGCATCGCCAACGGTGCTCGCTGTCAGCATCGCATGGCCGACAAGGCCAACGGACGTGATCTTCTCGCGAATCCCGGTTTCGAGCCCCAGCGCCTTGCCCTTGGTCATCTTCATTGCGCGCAGGATCGCTTCACGCCCCTGGCGAAAGGAAACCCGGCAGGCTGGATCCGCGAGATCCTCCATCGTGATGCCGAGGCCAACGGTCAATCGGGAGGCGTTCAGACCGAAATCGCTGAGCGTCGCGACAAGGCTTCGAATGAGAAAGGCGGGAATGTTGGCGGTGACGTAGCGCGCATCGACTGTCTTCATATGACCCCTTTATGGGCGACCTTCCTTTCGCCCTTCTCCGCCGCGCCCCTGCCCTTCCGCCGTGCATCGTGACAATGGTGGAACAACTGCGGGCATTTGAAAAGCAGCCCTGATCGCACGCATCGCCCGCCGGCCCGGCGCCGGCACCGGCTGGTCGCTCGGGCTGGCATGACGCCCGATCAGTCGAAGAACCCGGCGTCCTCTTCCAGCAGATATTTCTTGGCACCCTGGGCGTCGATGTCGAGGCCGAGCCCGGGAGCTTCGAGCAGATCGATCATCGAATCCTTGACCACCTGCTTGGGCAGGCCGATGACGATGTCGTTCCACCAGGGGTCCGAGGCGCTGGGATATTCGAATGCCACGTAATTGGCGGGCAAGGTGGCGCAGACATTGATCAGCGCGCCGAGGCCGAGCAGGCCGTTCGCGGTGCCGTGCGGCGCCATCAGGATCGAGTGCATATAGGCGTGCTCGGCGACCCATTTGAGCTCGGCAATGCCGCCAATATCGGCCGGATCGGGGCCGATGACGCGCACCGCCTGCGTCTCGATCAGCTCCTTGAAATTGTGCCGCAGGTAGATCTGCTCGCCGGTATGGATTGGCGTCGAGGTGGAGGTCGTCAGTTCCCGATAGGCCTGCGGATTGACCCACGGCACATAGTCGCCGGTCAGCATGTCCTCGAGCCACATCAAATTGTACTTCTCGACCGCGCGAGCGAACTTGATCGCATCGGGCAGCATCCAGCCCGGGCCGCAGTCGAGCGCCAGGCTGACCGTGTCGCCCAGCACTTCCTTCATCGCGATCACGCAGTCGAGCATGTGATTGAAACCGCGCTCGCTGATCACTCCCTGATCCATGGCGCCGTGGTAGCCGGCCTTCTTCTGCATCACGCCGTAATGGAAGCCCTCGACGGTGTCCTTCATGTTGGAGTGGAACGAGATTCCCTGCTTGATCATGAAGAAGTTCTGCGGTTGCTCCATCATCCATTTGACGTCGGCGGCGTAATCCTCCGGCCGGTCGCCGGCGCGCTTCTGACGGATCGAGCCGTTGTAGACGCGCACCTTGTCGCGCACCTTGCCGCCGAGCAGCTTATAGACCGGAACGCCGGCCGCCTTGCCGGCAATGTCCCACAAAGCATGCTCGATGGCGGAGACGGCGGCGCCATAGGGCTTGAACGAGCCGCGCTGGCGGATCTTCAGCATCACGCGCTCGACATCGGTCGGGTCCTCGCCGATCAGTGCCTCGCGGAAATGCAGCACAAAGGGCTTGAGGTAGGTCTTGGTGAACTCGACTTCCCCAAGGCCATAAAGGCCCTCGTCGGTCACGATGCGGACGATCGGGTGCTTGCCGATCACAGCGCAGCGCAGGTCGGTGATCTTCATGGCGCAGTCCTATTTCACAGACGAAAAAGCTGTCGGCGTGAGCATCTGGCTGCTGATATTGGCAATGATCTGCCCGTCGCGCTCAGACTCGTCCCGGGCCCCGTGCCATGCTGGATCGGTGACGAAAGCCGCCCATTTCGCCTCACGCTCGGCCAGCGATTCCCAGGCGATGAAATAGGTGAGGCGATTGCTGTTTTCGCCGATCGCCGTGGTGAAAAACCCGGCTTGGCGGATGCCATGCCTCTCCCAGATGGCCAGCGTTTGGTCGGAAAAGCGCTTGAGCAAAGCCGGCAGCCTGCCCGGCAGGCAGTCATAGATACGCAGTTCGTAGATCATGGTTTCGTCCGCTTCTTTCTTCGCCTCTCCCTTGGGAGAGGTCGACACGAATGGTCGGTCGTTGGCCCTGTGAGCCTGGGGGAATGAGGGAAGAGGGTCTGGGCTAACTCCAGGTCCGGTCCCAGCTATATTCATTGTCCCAATGCTCGGTGGATTGCCATATCCCCGTGACACCCGGTTGCAGGTGCCGCGAGATTACCTCGTCCACCACGTCGTCAATCCCCAGGCCCGGCTTGTCCGGAACAGTGATAAAGCCGTCCTTGACGAGCGGCTTGGGCAGGCCGGTGACGATATCGTCCCACCAGTCGACATCGGCGGAGTGGTATTCGAGCGCCATGAAGTTTTCGGTCGCGGTCGCAACATGCGCGGCGGCCATCGCGGCGATCGGGCTTTCTGCCATGTGGATGGCCATGGCGACGCCGTGGTCCTGCGCCATGTCGCCGATCTTCTTGGTCTCGAGGATGCCGCCGCTGGTGAGCAGGTCCGGGTGGATGACCGAGAGGCCGCCGCTCTTCAGCAAAGGCTCGAAAGCTTCCTTGAGGTAGATGTCCTCGCCGGTGCAGATCGGCACCGTGGTGGCCTCCTGCAATTGTCGGTACTGCTCGGTGTACTGCCACGGAATCACGTCCTCGAGCCAGGCCGGAACGTATTTCTCGATACGGCGCGACAGGCGTATGCCGTCCTGCAGCGAGATGTGGCCGACATGGTCGATGGCGAGCGGGATCTCGTATCCGATCACCTCGCGAACCTCGTGGATATATTGCTCGAGCAGGTCGATCCCTTTTTCGGTGAAATGCAGGCCAGTGAACGGGTGCTGCACGTTCTGCGCGTCGTAGGCAAGATTGCGCGCCTTGCGCTCCTCGAGCGCGCCGCCACGGCCGCGTGGATTGGCGTGAAACCCTTCGAGCGCGCCGGCGGGTGCGTTCACGGCGCCCGGGACATGGGCGACCTGCATCAAGCCCAGGTCCATCTTGAGGAAGGTGAAACCGCGGTCCATGCGCTGCTTGAGGCGCTTTCCGGTTTCGGTGCCGCTCGGTTTCTCGGCGTCGGTATCGCAATAGACGCGCACGTGATCGCGAAACTTGCCGCCGAGCATCTGGTAGATCGGCACGCCATAAGCCTTGCCGGCGAGATCCCAGAGCGCGATCTCGACCGCCGAGACGCCGCCACCTTGCCGACCGTGACCGCCGAACTGCTTGATGCGGCGAAACAGCCGATCGATGTCGCAAGGGTTCTCGCCAAGCAGCCGGCTTTTCAGCATCAGCGCGTAGGTGGCACTGGCGCCGTCGCGCACCTCGCCAAGCCCGACGATCCCCTGATTGGTGTAGATCTTGAGCAGCGACGAGGTGAACGGCGCGCCGACAATTTCGGCCACCCGCATGTCGGTGATGCGAAGGTCGGATGGTTTGGAGTTCGCGTTGACCCGATTGAGAGCCTCATCGGCTCCACCCGTCTTTGGCATGACTTGTCCTCGTTCTGGTCGGGGGCTTGCCGCGCCAAACGCCGGCCGGCACGGAGCATTGCTAACTCAGCTCAATCTCGTGCGCCTGCAGGTAATCGCGGTTCATCTCGACGCCGAGACCGGGCTTCGACGTCAGCTTGAGGCTGCCCTTCGAAACGTCGAGGGGTCTGTCGATGAGGTGATCGTACTTGCCCAGGTTCCACTCCGACGTTTCGAGTTTGTAGAAGTTGGGAACGGTCATCATCACCTGCGCTCCCGCAACCACGTTGATCGGCCCCGCGGCATCATGTGGCGAGACCGGGATGTAGTAGGCTTCGCACAGGGCGGAAATCTTCTTGAGCTCGGTAATGCCGCCGGTCCAGGTAACGTCCGGCATGATGTAGTCAGCGAGCTTGTTCTCGAGCACCGGCACGAAATCCCATTTCGTGTGGCCACGCTCGCCCCACGAGATGGCGGCGCTGACCTTCTCGCGCACCTGTTTGAGGGCGTTAAGGCTTTCCGGCGGACAGGGTTCCTCGAACCAGTCGATCTGGCCGGCCTCTTCGAGGCTTCGGCAGAGGCGAATGGCGGTGGGAACGTCGAAGCGGCCATGCGCATCGATGAGGATGTCGACATCAGGGCCAGCCGTTTCGCGGATCAGAGCTGTGAGTTCGGCCGCTTCGCGCTCGTCCTTGCGCGTCATGCTGCCGTCGAGGTAACCGTCCCGCTGTTCGCGCGACTGCCCATCGGGGCTGCGGCCCTGGTGCGGGAAGGGGTCGAACTTCAGCCCTGTGTGCCCGGATTCGACGATATCGCGAATTTCGCGGACCACAGCCTCCTTGCTGGTAAACTTGGCCTGGTTGGGATGGGTGTAGAGCGCGATTTCATCGCGTACCGGTCCGCCCAACAGCTCGTAGATCGGCTTGCCAAGGACTTTGCCGCGGATGTCCCAGAGGGCTATGTCGATGGCGCTCACGCATTCGACGGCGGCGCCGCGGCTACCCATGTAGGTGAAGCTGCGGAAAATCTTGTGCCACAGGTGCTCGATGCGCGCTGGATCCTCGCCGGTCACGGCGATGCCGATCTGCCGAAGGATCGTGCAGAGCGCGCGGTTGGCGAGCCTTGTCGTGGTGGTGATCTCTCCCCAGCCACTCACGCCTTCGTCGGTCGTCACTTCGACGAACAGATACTCTCCCCAATAAGAAGCATCGGACTTGATCAGCCACGGCCGGATGCTCGTGATTTTCATCTCAACTGCCTTTGTCTGAAGTGGTCGGGACGATGTTCCAGACCGGAAATTCTACCCTGCCCGAGCGGCGTTGCGCGCGCGCATGTGTTCGAGGACATGCCGCCCGGAGCCCTCGACATGGCGTGCAATGAGTTCGGCTGCCTCGTCGGCATTTCCCGCCTTTACATGCGCGATGAGCTCGCGGTGCTCGCGCAGGATCGCGGCACGCCGGGCGAGCGTGAAATTGAAACGCCGGCTCACGGCGCGCAGCACTTCGCGATGCTTCCACCAAAGCTCGGCGGCATGGCGGTTGTAGTGCCTCTGGTACATCACGGTGTGGAAGGCGGTATCCAGCTCGCTGTGCCTGAACGTGTCGGCAAAGTTGTTCTCTTCGATCAGGCCCTGGATACGTTCGAGTTCGGCAATGTCCTCGACGGTAGCCATATTCACGAACCATCGCGTCAGTGCCGGCTCGATCAGGACTCCGATCTCGTAGATATCCCGGACAAAATCCTGGTCTATAGGCCGGACGCGCGCGCCTCGGTTGGGAACGAAGGTGACAAAGCCCTCGCCGCGCAACAGCTGCAGAGCTTCGCGCACGGGGTTGGTCGAGGTGCCGTGACGCCGGGCGAGATCGGTGACCACAAGGCGTTCGTTGGCCGCGAGCCGTCCTTCGATGATGTCTTCCCTGATCAGTTGATAAAGCGAGGCGCCCTCGCTGGAGGCCCCGAGAGCGTCAATCCCTTCGGGTGGTTCCGCTTTGAAATCGCTTGTTTCTGCCAAGGCCCGCTCCCCATTCAATACACATTTTGACCGATATCACGCACGGTTCCGATAAACAATGTATGATTTATCGCGTTGACAGACAATCCGCGATCTGAAAACGTACAAAATGCTCGAAGGGATACATTTGAACGAGATATCCCATGGCCGACGAGCAAAGACCGCTCGCCTCGATGCTGAGCGGCATGGGAGAGAAACCTGGAGGATACCTATGACGAGGATTACACTCGGCGGTGCCGTCCTGCGCGGCACTGTCTCCATTGCACTAGTGGCATCGTTGATGTCCGCGCCGGCGCTCGGTGCGGCGCCGGTCGATCTGAGCAAGTGGTCGCCGGAATATGTGCGCTCCATTGCGGGCACACAGGAATTTGACACCGCGGCCGATTGCGGCAAGGTCACCCCGCTCGACTACAAGGGGCGACTGACGTTCTGGTATCAGGGCGTGTTCGAGGGCGACCCCGATCTCCTGCGCCAGTACTACAAGGATTTCTTCGAGACCTTCCGCAAGACCTATCCGAACATCCAGCTCGAGGAACAAGCCCTCACCTATAACGATCTCCTGGACAAGTTCCGCACGGCGCTCCTTGGCAATGCGGCGCCGATGGCGGTCCGCCTGCAAATCCTGGGTGGCACCGAGTTCGCATCGAAGGGCTATCTGCAGCCGCTCAAGCCTGAGGATGTCGGGTATTCGACCGAGGATTTCTGGCCCGGCGCGATGAAGGCCGTGACCTGGGACGGCGTGACCTACGGCATCCCAACCAACAATGAAACGATGGCGTTCATCTGGAATGCCGACATCTTCAAGCGCGCAGGTCTCGATCCGGACAAGGCTCCGGCAACCTGGGACGACGTCGTGAAGTACTCCAAGCAAATTCACGACAAGCTCGGCATTGCCGGTTATGGCCTCGTGGCTCGCAAGAATGCCGGCAATACCCCGTACCGCTTCATGCCTCAATTGTGGGCCTATGGCGGCGGCGTCTTCGACGAAGCCACGGCGAACCCGACCTATAAGGAGATCGAGCTCGCCAGCCCGCAGAGCAAGGCGGCGCTGCAAGCCTCTTACGACATGTATGTCCGCGACAAGTCGGTTCCGGTTTCGGCGCTCACCAACCAGCAGGCCGACAACCAGCCGCTGTTCCTCGCCGGCCAGCTCGGCATGATGATCTCGCACCCGTCCGACTACAACGTCATGCTCGACCTGCAGAAGAAGGCGACCGGCACCGACAAGGACAAGGCGCAGACCGTCATCGACAACATGCGCTACGGCCTGATTCCGACCGGCCCCGACGGCAAGCGCGCCGTCGTGTTCGGCGGCTCGAACATCCACATCCTGAAGCCCGAATATGTCGAGGGCGGCAAGGTGGATGAGCCGGCTGCGAAGGCCATCATCTGCATGTGGACCAGCCCTGAATGGTCGCTGAAGATGGCCTACGCCGGCTCGAACCCGGGCAACCTCAACGGCTTCAAGACCAAATGGATGAAGGAGCGTCTGGACAGCATCAAGTTCCTCGACGTCACCACCTCGATGCTGCCATACGGTATCCCGTTCCCGGCGCTGCCGCAGTCCCCCGAGATCATGAACATCATCGTCCCGGACATGCTGCAGAACGCACTGACCGGAGCAATGACCGTCGACCAGGCAGCGGACGACGCGGCCAAGAAGGTGAAAGACCTGATGGGCGGCGGACTCTAGCCGAAGCCTGACCCGATCTTGCCGGCTGCGCCGAGAGCGCAGCCGGCTCGTTCCGAAAAACAAGGGCACGCCAAAGTGACGATCGTGGCCGGCAAGACCGGGGCTCGGCAGAGATTGCGACCCCTGCTGCGGAAGGTTTGGGAGCATCGCGCTGACTATGCGTACGTGCTTCCTGCGATTGCCGTGATGCTCATCGTCATCGCCTATCCAATCTATTACACGATCGAGCTGTCGTTCTTCAACACGCCGCCTGGCCTGCAGCTCCGCGACAAGATCTTCGTCGGCTTCGGCAACTACACTTCCATCCTCACCAGCCCGGTGTTCTGGAAGGTCACCTCCAACACCCTTATCTGGACACTGGCATCCACCTTCATCTCCTTCGTCCTGGGATTTGCCTGCGCGCTGGCGCTCCATCGCGAGTTTGTCGGCCGGGGCGTGCTGCGCGCCATCCTGATCATTCCCTGGGTCATCAGCGCGGTCGCCGCATCCTATATCTGGAAGTGGATCTACCATTCGGACTTTGGGATCATCGGCGCGGTGCTGGTCGGCCTCGGATTGGCCGACCGGCCGCCGAATTTCATCGACAGCGTCAGCACGGTGCTGCCCTCCCTGATCGTCGTCAATATCTGGCGGGAGTTTCCGTTCGCCATGATCATGATGATGGCCGGTCTTCAGACAGTCCCCGAGCAGTTGTTGCGCGCCGCAAAAGTCGACGGGGCCAATGCATGGCAGCGCTTCTGGCACGTCACCTTCCCGCATTTGAGAAACGTCTCTACGGTGACGATCCTGTTGCTGGCGGTGGCCAACTTCAACTCCTTCATCATCCCCTGGATCATGACCGGCGGCGGGCCGTCGAACGCATCGCACATCTGGATCACCCACATCTATGAGCTCGCTTTCGGCCGGCAGCGCTGGGGGGTGGCATCGGCCTATTCGGTGCTTCTTTTCCTCATCCTGATGACGCTCGGCTACTTCTACGTCCGTGCGCTAAGCGGCAACGAACGGAAGGATGCAAGCGCATGAGCACGATTGCCGAGATAGCCCCTCGCAGCCAGATCCGTCGACGTGCGCGCATCGACGGATGGCGGTGGGGCGGGCGCATCTTCCTTGTATTCATGCTGCTTTACACCGCGTTGCCGATGGTCTGGATGCTAATCACCTCAATCAAGTCGGGCTTTGCCGCGATGCAATTCCCGCCGCAATGGTGGCCGGACGAGCCTACCCTCGCCAGCTACCAGAAGCTGCTCGATCCGCAGAACAGTGTCGGCCAGGACTTCCTCCGCTTCTTCTGGAACAGCCTTTACGTCTCCACTGCCACCACTATCCTTTCCGTGATCGTGGCGGTTCCCGCGGCCTACGCGTTTTCGCGATTCACCTTCCCGGGCCGGAACTTCCTGTTCTTCGCCGTCTTGCTTCGCAACATGTTCCCGGCGGTGATCTTTCTGGTGCCGCTCTTCATCCTGATGCGCGCGATCGGGCTGGTGAACACGCATGGCTCGCTCATTCTCACCTACCTCACATTCGGCCTGCCGCTGGCAATCTGGCTGCTCAAGGGCTTCTACGACAACATCCCGGTGCAGCTCGAACAGGCGGCGCGTATCGACGGGGCGACGCGGTTCCAGGCCTTTATCCTGATCGTGATGCCGCTCTCGGCGCCAGGCATCATCGCCACGGCGATCTATTCCTTCATCGGCGCGTGGAACGAGTACATCTACGCATACACCTTCCTCTCCAAGAACGAGCAGCTGACCTTGCCGGTCGGCATCCAGCGCTTCTTCTCGGAAAACACGACGGACTTTCCAGGTCTGATGGCGGCCAGCTTCATGATGAGCGTGCCGGTCGTGGTGCTGTTCCTCGTCCTGCAACGATACTTCGTACGCGCCCTTACAGAAGGCGCGGTCAAGCACTAGGGAGCTGCCGATGGCCCACGTGGTCCTCAAAGATTTGATCAAGACCTATGGCAGCTTCAAAGCCGTCAACGAGGTTTCGCTGACGGTCAATGACGGCGAGTTCGTTGCGCTTGTCGGCCCTTCAGGCTGCGGCAAGACAACAACACTCAACCTCATCGCGGGCCTGATCCCGGTTACATCGGGCGACATCCGCATCGGCGACCGGGTGGTCAACGACCTCGATCCCAAGGACCGGGACATCGCAATGGTGTTCCAGAACTATGCGCTCTATCCGCAAAAGTCGGTCTATATGAACCTCGCCTTCCCGCTGCAAATGCGCAAGCTGCCCAAGAGCGAGATCGACAGGAAGGTCAGGGAAGCGGCGCGAGTGCTCGACATGACGCAGCTGCTCGAGCGCAAGCCGCGCGAACTTTCAGGCGGGCAACAGCAGCGCGTGGCCCTGGGCCGCGCCCTCGTTCGAGATCCGGCGGTGTTCCTGATGGACGAACCGCTCTCCAATCTCGACGCAAAGCTGCGCGTGCAGATGCGGTCCGAAATCAAGCGCTTCCATCAGGACCTCAAGGCGACGATCGTCTATGTGACGCACGACCAGCTGGAGGCCGTCACCATGGCAGACAGGATGGCTGTGATGAACGGCGGCTTCCTGCAGCAATACGATTCTCCGGCGCAAGTTTTTGCGCATCCCGCCAACATGTTCGTCGCGAGCTTCGTTGGCAGTCCGGCGATGAGCCTTATCCCGCTACAGGCATCGACGGCCAACGGCGGCAATGTGTTGACGAGTGCGGAGGGTTGGAGCCTCGCACTGTCGCAACCCAATGCGCGCAAGGTCCAACGAGCGACCTCCAGGAAGGTCGTGCTCGGTGCGCGACATTCGACGATCAAGCTGCACAAGAGCGCCGTTCCCGGCGCCATTCCGGCCAAGGCCTATACGGTGGAACCAACCGGAGACGTCACCTTCGTGCAGGCGTTTCTTTCCGGTGCCATCGTCAACATCAGCGTGTCGCCCAACATCGCCGTCACACCCGACGAGCAGATCTGGCTCGAGTTCGACCAGGAACGCATCCACCTGTTCGACGGCGAGACGGAGATGGCCCTCGAGGCCAACTGAGACAGGGCGGATACGCGTGGAACGAGTGTGAATGATCACGAAACTCAAGATCACGGCGATCAAGCCCTATCCAGTGTGGGTGGGGACTCGCAACCAGATGCTCGTCAAGATCGAGACCGATCAGGGCATCTTTGGTTGGGGCGAGAGCGGCTTGAGCGGTCGCGAGAAGGCCGTGGCCGGCGCCATCGAGCACTATCGCGAGTTCCTTGTCGGCCACGACCCGATGCAGATCGGCCGGATCTGGCAAGAGGTCTATCGCAGCCAGTACTTTGAAGGCGGGCGCGTTCTGCAGGCGGCGATTTCAGCCATCGACATCGCCCTTCACGACATCAAGGGCAAGGCGCTGGGGGTGCCGGTCTACGAGCTGCTGGGTGGCAAGCAGCGCGACCGCATCCCCACCTTCGCCTCGACCGGAGACGAGGCCGAGGGGGATGCTGCCATCGAACGAGCCCGCGAACTGCGCGCGCAGGGATGGCAGGCGATCCGCTTCTTCCCCGCCGGGCAAAGCAGCAGGGACTTCTTCGAGCCGCGCGAGTCGATCGGCGCTACCGCAAGGATGCTAAACAAAGCACGCGAGATGCTGGGCGACGAGGTGGTCCTCGGCATCGACTATCATCATCGGCTGTCGGTGGCCGAGGCGGCGAGCTTCTGCAACAAGCTCGGCCGCGGCGTGCTCGATTTTCTCGAGGAGCCGATACGCGACGAGACACCGGAGGCCTACGAGTCGCTGCGAACGATGACCGACATCCCATTCGCCATCGGCGAGGAATTTGCCAGCAAGTGGCAGTTCCTGCCCTATATCGAGCGCGGCATCCACCAGTTCAACCGGATCGATGTCTGCAATGTCGGCGGGCTCACCGAAGCGATGAAAGTCGCTGGCTGGAGCGAGGCGCACTATGTGGACCTGATGCCGCACAATCCCCTTGGTCCGGTGTGCACGGCAGCGACCGTCCATCTCGCCGCCGCTGTAGCGAACTTCGCGTGGCTCGAGACCAGGGTGCCGGAAAGAAAGCTGGGCTTCGACAGTTCGGAGTTCTTCCCGGTGCAACCACAGCTCGACGGCCCCGATTATCCGGTCAGCGATCTGCCGGGGCTCGGCGTCGAGATCAACGAGGCGGCGATCCAGGCGCAGAGTTTCCGTTTCTGGGAAGCGCCCCACCTCAAGCGCCGCGATGGTTCTGTCACGAACTGGTAGCTCGATTTCAACCGGAGTCCACCATGACGCATACCCCCGATATCACCCGGCCGTCCAAGGACCTGATCGACGCGCTAAAGGAGATCGGCGCCGCGACGGTTGCCGGCACGCTTGGCCACATGGGCTTCCGCAATCCGCATATGGTCGGTCCGGTGGCGCAGAACCACGGCAAATCGATCGTCGGGCCGGCGCTGACGCTGCAGTTCCTGCCGCAGCGGCCCGACCTCTTCAACGAGGGAGAATATGCCGATCCAGAGACACAACTGCACCGGCACGTGCTCTACCACGCTCAGGAGGGCGATGTGGTCGTGGTCGACGCGCGCGGTGACATGAGTTCGGGTGTCTTCGGCGATATGATGTCGACCTATTTCAAGGGCAGAGGCGGCGCGGGCATCGTCATCGATGGATGCATGCGCGACCGGCCTAATGTCGAAAAGCTCGATCTGCCGCTATGGCTGCGCGGCTGGACGCCCAACTACCATGTGCAGACCAGCATCTATCCCAATGCCATCAATGTTCCGATTGCCTGCGGTGGTGTCACGGTGATCCCCGGCGACATCATCGTTGCCGACGATGACGGGGCGGTGGTGGTCCCCGTCACAATGGCCCCGAAGGTCATCGAAGAGGCGCAGAAGCATCACGATTGGGAGGAATTCTCGCGAGAAAAGCTCATGCAGGGCGGGTCGTTGCAACGCTATTATCCGCTGCATGACGATGCCCGCGGGGAATACGAGGAGTGGCGAAAGGCCAAATCTTGATAGACGGGGCGCTGGCTGTTTCTTGCTACACGTGTAGTTTTTGAACGGACAAGTAAGCGAGGCTCATTCCGACTTTGCCAGCCTTGGTGTCAGATCGGAAGATTGCGGCGTTGTGGACCAAAAACGGTAGCGGAGGCGATGTCCTTGAACCGTCTCAGCGGCTCGTCTGAACGCTCCACTTTCATGCGCAGGATCGCGCCTTCCCAGGAGGCAAGGAGAAACTCCGCCAGGTCCCCTGGAGTGAACGTGCTGTCAATTTCCCCGGCAGCCTGGGCCTCCGCGATGCACTCGCTAAAGGGCCGAAGCCACTCCCTGTAGATCGTGATGAGATGTTGGCGCAGCGGCTCGCTCTCCTGGACCACTTCCAGGCTGAAGTCGCCGATTAGACAGCCCCTCACATAGCCATCGGCAGCAAGCCGGTCCGAGATGATGTCCAGGTACCGCAGCAGTCGCTCCCGGGGCGCAAGACCAGCGTCAAGGAGGGATTGGGATATCCGCTCCTGGATCGAGGCGAAGTACAGGTTCAAAACCTCGGCGGCGAAATCCTCTTTTGATCGGAAGTGGTTCGTAAACGAACCCTGGGCAACCCCGGCCTCCGCAACGACATCCCTCACGCCGGCGCCGTGATAGCCCTGGCGGAACATCACGGTCAGGCCAGCTTCGACAAGCTTGCTTCTTGCGGACGGTTTGGGCATGCCTGGTAAACTACGTACGACCGTATTTTTGTCAAGCTCGATTGACATTAATACGTACGTACGTATTATCGCTGATTGAGCGAACTTAGTGGAGGAAGTGATGCTATCCGATCAGACACTACCCGTTGTCCGCGTGAAGGATTCGACCATGGCTTATCGGGAGGCAGGTGAGGCCGGCTTGCCGGTGGCCCTATTTCTCCACGGCAACCCAACATCGTCCTTCATTTGGCGGCACATCCTTCCGATCGTGGCCAGATCGGCGCGCTGCATCGCGCCTGACCTGATCGGGTTCGGCCAATCCGGCAAGCCCGAAATCAGCTATCGGTTCTCCGATCACGTGGCCTATCTCGATGCATTCCTCGAGGCCATGGGGATCGAGGCCGCCTACATCGTCGCTCAGGATTGGGGCACCGCCCTGGCCTTCGAATTGGCAGCGCGGCGACCCGACATTGTGAAGGGAATGGCTTTCATGGAGTTTATCCGGCCAGTCCCGACATGGAACGATTTCCACCAGAGCGAGGTCGCGCGGGAGACTTTCAGAAAGCTTCGCACGCCGGGAATCGGCGAGGAGATGATCCTTGGACAGAACATGTTCGTCGAGCGCGTGCTTCCTGGATCTGTGCAGCGCGGGCTGAACTCGGACGAGATGGATGTCTACCGTGCCCCCTTTGCCACGCCCAAGTCGCGCACCCCGACCTGGCGCTTTCCGAACGAACTGCCGATTGCGGGCGAACCAGCAGACGTCTGGCAGACGCTGGACAGGGCACACGCCGCGTTGCGGGTATCGGATTATCCGAAGGTGCTGTTTGCCGGCAGCCCGGGCGCTCTCGTTTCGCCCAGCTATGCCGAGGCGTTTGCCGCTGGGCTCAGGAACTGCCGTTTGATCAAACTGAACTCGGGCCTGCACTACCTTCAGGAAGATGAACCCGAAGCAATCGCCGCCGGCGTCATTGACCTGATCGTGGATGCCGAGCACGCAGCCGGCCCGGGAAAAGCAGAAGCCGAGCCCCGTGAGCGGGTCACGATCATGTATTGCGGGCCTTGCGGATATGAGAGCCGCGCCACCCGCGCCGCCAAGCGCTTGACTGATGAACTCGGCCTCCCCGTGGATTTGATCGTTGGCAAAGGGGGCGTATTCCAGGTCGCGGTGGCCGGTCAGGTCGTGACGTCGAGGCGGAAGGGATACTTTCCCGACGACGCTGACATCGTGCGCGCGGTAAATGAAGCTCTCCAACGGCGTCACGAGACCGACCAGGGGTAGGATCGCGGTCGCCTCGAAATCGATAAGGTAGCCGGGATTGGCGGAGACAATGGCCGTGGTCATGGTCGGAGGATGCGCCAGGCTGCCGGCGCGCGTCATCCAGGCGCCGAATGCAGCTTTGAGGTCGGCGTCACCGCGAAGAGGCCGCGCGGACAAGATTTTCGAGCTTACGTCCTGCGGCTTCCAGCACGAAGCGGGCCCGGTATTTAGCCCAGACTGACCACAACCTTGCCGAACGGCCCGCGCCGCTGGTGCTCGAACGCCTCGTGGACCGCCTCGAACGGGTAGACGGCATCGATCACCGGTCTGATGCTTAGCGCCTCGATTGCCGCGTTCATGCGCTCGAACTGCCGCCGCGAGCCCGTGGCGATGCCCTGAAGTGTGATGCGGTTGCGCGTGAGCACCGGCGTCGGCACGGACAGCTCGGTACCCGCAAGCTGGCCGATGAGGGATACTCGCCCGCCGGCTGCCACTGTCTCGATCGATTGCCGCAGATTGGCGGCGCCGATCAGCTCCAGTACATGGTCGACCCCGCGCCCGCCCGTAAGCGTCCGCACTTGTGCGGTCCAGTCGGGGTTGGCGCTGGTATCGACGCAGAGCTTTGCCCCTAGCATCCGCGCGCGTTCGAGCTTGTCGGCATGGCGCGACAGCAGGATAGGGACTTGCCCGAAAGCCAACGCGAATTGCAGCGCAAATAGTGCCACGCCGCCGGTTCCTTCGATGAGCACAGTCGTGCCCGGTCGCGATTGGCCGGACTCGACCATGGCCGACCAGGCGGTGAGCGCCGCGATCGGCAAAGTCGCGGCCTCCTGGTCGCTGAGTGAACCCGGCGCCATCACCGCCGCGTCCTCACCGAACACCACATGGCGCGCCAGCACGCCAGGCAGCGATATCCCCAGTGTCTGCTTGTGAAGCACTGGCGGCCCGTCACCGTCGGCCCAATCGGCAATCACCTGCCCCAACACGCGATCGCCGACGCGGAAGCGCGTCACTTCGGGCCCGATTGCGACCACCTCGCCCACTGCGTCCGACGCCGGCACGAAGGGCAGCGACATCACCGGCAGCTTGCCATCGATCAACAGCAGGTCCTTGAAGTTGAGCGCCACCGCGCGCACCGCGACCAATAGCGCGCGCCGGCCGAGCGACGGCAACGGCACCGCCTCGCGCACCAGCTTGTCGAGCCCGAACCCGGTCATGCGCCAGGCCTCAGTCACGTCACCCATTTCGCTTCTCCATAGCTGGCAGCCTTGAAGGTGCCCTCGCCTTTGTCCAAGCCGTCGATGCGGGCAGCTTTACTGCAGCTGCGGCGCGGCTGCGGCTGACCAAATCGGCCGTCGGTCGCAAGGTGCTGCAACTCGAGCAGCGGCTGGGCGTGCGGCTGCTCAACCGGACAACTCGCCGCTTGAGCCTGACGGCGGACGGCGAGATCTACTACGAGGCCTGCCGGCGCGCGCTTTGGGGGCTCAGCGAGGCACAGGACGTCATCGCTGCAGGACGGCAGGCGCCGGCGGGCGTGGTGAGGCTCGCTCTGCCGCTCGCCTTTGGCCGCCGCTGGGTGGCGCCGGTGCTGTTCGGGCTTGCCAAGGACCACCCGGCGCTTCGGCTCGAGATCGGCTTCGATGACCACCGCACCGACCTTGTCGACGACGGCATAGACCTCGCCGTGCGCCTCGGCCCTCTCGAAGACAATGCCTCACTGACCACCCGACGGCTGGGCACGCAGCGCTCGCTGTTGTGCGCCAGCCCGGCCTACCTGGCGACTGCCGGAGCACCCGCCGATATCCCGGGGCTGACCCAGCATGCGCTGCTGGTCTACGGCCGGCGCGACTTCATCAACCCATGGCCACTGCCCGATGGCGACGGAACCATGCTCTACCAGCCGCAAGCCAGGCTGATGATCGGCGACGGCGATGCGCTGTTGCAGGCGGCGGTCGCCGGCTGCGGCATTGCCTTCCTGCCCGACTGGCTCGCGCGCAACAGCCTGCGTCTCGGCGAGCTGGTGCCGGTGCTGATGAGCTCGGCTGTGGACACCGCGCCCATCCACCTGCTGTGGAGCGCCGGCCGCGTCGTGCCGCCGCGCATGCGGGTGATCATCGACGCGTTGGTCGCCCACGCCGCTTTGCTGCACGAGTAGTCATGAGCTGTCGCTACACGCAGGTTCGGATCAGATTTCCAGATCGTCGATGATGCGGGAGAGCGTCGAGCGGCCAAGCGCACTCATGGCGGGGTTGGTGTTCCGGTAATACCAGACCAGACCCATGGCCTGCTGGAAGGCCCATGCCGCTCCGCGCTGCCACTCGACTTCGCTTGATCCAAGATGGCTACGCATGGTTTCGCGCCGACTGCGATCAAAAAGATGCCATGCGGCAACAAGATCCAAGGCCGGGTCGGCCGGTCCGAAGCTGCCACTGTCGAGCACACCGACAAGGCGGCCCCCCCGCACGAGGAGATTGGCCGGAATAAGATCGCGGTGGCTCATAACGTCGGGGCCGGACAGCGGCAGTTCGCGCAGCCGAGCCCAAATGCGACGGAGCCGAGACACGTCCAGGAGGCCCTCGCTGTTCTTGAAACAGATCGACATCCAGTCGTCGTGGTCAGGAAGACTGCCGCCCCTCCCTTGCCCGTCAAAACGACGGCCATGCGTGTTCGCTGCTCGTAGCGACGCAATCAGCTTGGCAATGTCGAGTGCGAAGTTCGTGGAAGCAGCAAGCCCATCGTGCGTGGCAACGTCACCTTCTATCCAGCTCTGCATTGCCCAAGGCAACGGATAGAGCCGACCCGGTTGACCAAGCCCGATCGGTCGAGGACAGGCAAACGGAGAGTGCGCAGCAAACTCCGTCATGGCCGCTGCTTCGTTGCGTAGCATACTGGCGCACTTGGCTGGCTCCATTGCGCGCAGGGGGAATCTTGCCGCTACACTCGATCCAACCCTGAAGATTGCATTGACCGTACCGATCACGCCAAGCTGCGCGATCCGCTCGTGGCGATACTCTGGGAACTGGTCGAAGATCATCTCGCGAACGATATCCGCGTCGATATGGACCTGGTCCGAGTGCATCATCGTGCCGATGTCTCCTTGCATGCTGCCGGGCTGCGCCGCCACTCTACCGTGTCCGAACCGGCTGAATGCGCGTTGACGGCGTGCTGCGCGAACAGAACCTGTTCGGACCTGCTGGAACTAGCCTATTTGCACGCCATAGTGCGTCATACCCTCCGTGGGGCCAAACGGGATTTACTTCCGAAGCAACGACATGTCTGATCAGCCAAAACGGTCAGGAAGGAGCGCAGGAACGCTAAATGACATCTGGTGCGCACTGAAAAGAGAGGGCAAAAGGCCTGCCGAACGTCTCCACTGATGCCGCTTTCCCCTACTCCCACTCGATTGTTTAAAACCCATCTAGGCCATTGATCTAGCTGGGTCTTTTCTTGTTTGCGGCGTACAACGCCGGCCTATGGGTCGTCAAAAAACTAAGCTTATGATTTTAAAGGGAAAATCGCCGCAGAAGATACTTTTGAGGTTTCACCAACGACGGCGCGACGTGGCCCGTCTCGCAAAGTACCGTCATCGCTCGAACCAGGGCATTTCTTCGTTGCAAATCAATGGTCATAGCGGGCCCCGAGGATGCGTATAGCCCATTGATTTCGTTGACTTTTTCGTGGGCCAAAATCAGAAATCTTCCCGTATCGTTTCGCACGGTCCCGCGCCTGATCATTGTCGGTCGACTTTGCTCTCGATCAATGAATGCCCGGTTCGAACTGGTAGGCTTGCGGGCATCAACCGAAGGGGTATCTGGAAGACAGAAGCGGCAAAGAACGACTATCGATAGGCCAGAACATAGACGATGCTCCCTTTCTAGTTCTTCCGACGAATTGACCGCGGAACGATTGAAAGCGGAAAATCAGGCGCAATGCTAACGTAGCCCTGTCTTGCAGCTGACCTGGTCCAGGAAAGAGTGAGGGAATTGGGAGGATACCATGGGCGAGGATCTATCCGGTCATCATGCCGACCGCATTCAGGCCGCGATCGCTTCAGACGCGGCGGCGAAATCCGCGCTGGTTGCCTCCTGGCGGCGGTCTTCCAGTTTGCACCGGCTCGATCCAGCCGATCGCAGCCCTCCCCGCTATCTGACGGAAGCTGAACTGGGAGAAGCCCGGCAACGTGTCGAACCGCTCATCCGGGCTGCCCAATCGAGTCTCGACCGTCTCTATCTCGCGGTAGGCGGCGTCGGGTGCTGCGTCCTGCTCGCCGACCGTAACGGCGTGCCGATCGAACGGCGCGGCGCGCTTGTCGATGACGAGACGTTTCATTCCTGGGGTCTTTGGACTGGATCCGTCTGGAACGAAGAGAGCCAGGGTACCAACGGCATCGGCACCTGTCTGGTTGAGCAGCGTGCCCTGACAATCCACCGCGACCAGCATTTTCACACCCGCAACACGGAGCTGAGCTGCACCACTGCTCCGATCTACGATCATGAGGGGAATCTTGTAGCCGCGCTCGACGTCTCCTCCTGCCGGGCCGATCTGACCGAAGGCTTCGCCAATCTCATATCGGTGGCCGTGATCGACGCGGCGCGCCGGATCGAGGCGGAGAACTTCAAGATGGCATTCCCGAAGGCGCGTATTCTGCTGGCGCCGGTGAGCGACAAAGGTTCCGGCGCGCTGATCGCCGTCGACGCCGACGACCTTGTGGTCGGCGCGACCCGCTCGGCCCGGCTGGCGCTTGGCATTACACAACAGTGTCTCGACAAGCCGATGCCTGCGACCGATCTGCTCGGCTGGGGCGAGAGCGGCCCCGAAGTCCTCGCCGAGGCGGAGCGCGGGGTCCTGCAGCGGGCGCTGGCGCGCGCAGACGGAAATGTCTCGGCGGCGGCTCAGGCGCTTGGCATCAGCCGCGCAACGCTTCATCGGAAGCTCAACCGGCTGGATGTTCACCGGTCTCACTGACCTTTTTCGTATCCCCGCCTGACTGTCGCAATTCTGCGACACATCCCGCCCGCCCGCTGTCCCCGGGGCGATGACATTGGCCGTATATATTAGCAAGTCTCTCTTCCGAAGCGTCGCATCCCGCGACGTCACCTTTGGGAGGAAGACACATGAACAAGGTTGAATTCTCACGCTCGGTCAAAGCGCCCTTCAACAAGCGCTACGGCAATTTCATCGGCGGCAAATGGACTGAGCCGCGCGCCGGCCGCTACTTCGAGAACCACTCGCCGGTGAACGGTCAGTTGCTGTGCGAGGTGGCGCGCTCGGATGCCCAGGACATCGAGGCGGCCCTGGACGCGGCCCATGCCGCCAAGGATGCCTGGGGGCGCACCAGTGTTGCCGAGCGGTCGCTCATCCTCAACCGCATCGCCGACCGCATGGAGGAAAACCTCGATCTCCTCGCCTGTGCCGAAACCTGGGACAACGGCAAGCCGATCCGCGAAACGACAGCCGCCGACCTGCCTCTGGCCATCGACCATTTCCGCTATTTCGCCGGCGCGGTGCGCGGCCAGGAAGGCAGCCTTTCCCAGATCGACGACGACACCGTCGCCTATCACTTCCATGAGCCGCTCGGCGTGGTCGGCCAGATCATCCCCTGGAACTTCCCGCTGCTGATGGCGTGCTGGAAGCTTGCTCCAGCGCTTGCGGCCGGAAACTGCGTCGTGCTGAAGCCTGCCGAGCAGACCCCGGCCGCCATCCTGCTATGGGCCGATCTTATCGGCGATCTGCTGCCGCCGGGCGTCCTCAACATCGTCAACGGCTTTGGTCTCGAGGCGGGCAAGCCGCTCGCGTCGTCGCCGCGCATTGCCAAGATCGCCTTCACCGGGGAGACCACGACGGGCCGGCTGATCATGCAATATGCCAGCCAGAACCTCATTCCCGTCACGCTGGAACTGGGTGGCAAATCGCCAAACATCTTCTTCAAGGACGTTGTCGCCGAGGACGACGACTTCTTCGACAAGGCTATCGAAGGCTTCGTCATGTTCGCGCTGAACCAGGGCGAGGTCTGCACCTGCCCGAGCCGCGCGCTCATCCATGAATCGATCTACGATACGTTCATGGAACGCGCCCTCAAGCGCGTCGAGGCGATCGTGCAGGGCGACCCGCTCGATCCCGCGACGATGATTGGCGCCCAGGCCTCGTCCGAGCAGTTGGAGAAGATCCTGTCCTACATCGACATCGGCCGCCAGGAGGGCGCGGAGGTGCTGACAGGTGGCGCACGCAATGTTCTGCCTGGTGATCTGGCGGGCGGCTATTACGTCAAGCCGACCGTGTTCAAGGGGCACAACAAGATGCGCATCTTCCAGGAGGAGATTTTTGGGCCGGTGGTTTCGGTCACGACCTTCAAGGACGACGACGAAGCGCTCAGTATTGCCAACGACACGCTGTACGGCCTCGGCGCCGGCGTCTGGACGCGCGACGGCAACCGTGCCTACCGCTTCGGCCGCGCGATCCAGGCCGGCCGCGTCTGGACCAACTGCTACCACGCCTATCCCGCGCATGCGGCCTTCGGCGGCTACAAGCAGTCCGGCATCGGCCGCGAGACACACAAGATGATGCTCGATCATTATCAGCAGACCAAGAACATGCTGGTCAGCTACAGCCCGAAGAAGCTCGGTTTCTTCTGATAGCCTCATTGCCCATAGGCGCGGCTCCGCGAGGGGCCGCGCTCTGGATTGGAATCGGAAAAGTCCATGCATGCGAAGGTCACGGCGACGCCGGCAGCGCTTGAACTGATCGCGGAAATCGTTGCCGAGCACGGTCCGGTGCTGTTTCATCAATCCGGCGGCTGCTGCGACGGCTCTTCGCCGATGTGCTATCCGTGTGCCGGCTTCATGGTCGGCGACCAGGACGTGCTGCTCGGCCACATCGGCGACGCGCCGTTCTACATCGGCGCCTCGCAATTCGAGGTCTGGAAGCACACCGACCTCATTATCGACGTTGTGCCCGGCCGCGGCGGCATGTTCTCGCTCGACAATGGGCTGGAGAAGCGGTTCCTGACGCGGTCGACGATCTGCGCCGTTCAGGCCTGAGAGGGTGTACTAGCTACGCTGCTTCTTCTTTGTCTTGGCGCAACGAGCATCCCGCAAAGCGGATGCAACATGTCCGCATCCAGACGCGGGCAAGTGCCATGAAACACAAATTCAGCGACGATGCGACGATGGACGAAATCATGCACAAGTCGCCAGCGGCCATCCGGGTCGTGCTGCAGAACGGCATGCTTTGCGTCGGCTGCCCGATTGCTTCGTTCCACACCGTTTCCGACGCGGCACGAGAACACGATCTGAACGAGGAACAACTCAGCTGCGATTTGCAGGCTGCAATCGAGAGTTCTGACTCCGACTAGCTTTTCCCGGCGCGGCCCTCCGCGATCAGCAGGAGCCGGTGAGGTTCGACCACGGTCACCCTCTGGCGCCCGCTCTTGACCAGTCCCTGGTCTTCCCATGCCGACAGCAGACGGCTCACCGTATGGAGCGTCGTGCCCGTCATCTCGGCAATGTCCTGGCGTGAGATCGGGAAGTCGATCAGGATTCCTTCCTCTGTCTTCTTGCCCGTCTGCTTGACCAGCTTGAGCAGCGCATGGGCGACGCGCTGGTCCACCTGCTCGGTGGCCATCTCGATGACGCGCGTGTGAGCGTCCTGCAGCCTGCTGCCGACGGCCTTGTAGGTGTTGGCGCCGAAACTCGGGAAATCGGCCGCGAATGTCGGCCATAGGTGGCTTGGCCAGGCAAGAGTCACGCAGTCGACGGCGGCGATAGCATTCGCGGGATAGGTGGTGCGGCCAAGCGCGTAGGCGATGCCCATCAGCTCGCCTGGACTTATGTATCGCACCGTCACCTCATGACCATCAGGCGTCGATTTCACCACGCGCACATGGCCGTCGAGCAGCAGGAAAAAGGAATGCGCCTCCTGCTCCTGCTCGAACACAGGCTGGTCCTTGGCAATCCTCAGCGACCGAGCCTGGCCGACGATCCGGTCGAGATCCGCCGCAGCCACGCCCTCAAAGACAGGAAGCCCGGCAATCAGCGAGCGATCGAGGCTTGCCAACTGCCTTTCCTCCCTGGCTTCAACAATCCGATCCCAGACTGTGTCACGGACGACCGCCTCTCGACAAGGTGACGCCTCCTGTTTGCCGTCGTTTGCGATCTAGGCATTGTTTGCGCTGGGGCAAATTCCATCGGTCAGCCACAGGATAGAAAACAACGATGGACATCCCTGCCCGATTTTCAGCGAGGCATATCATGGCAATCCCGCGGACACAGCCAAGCGCTTATCCCGCAATTCTTTCCTATGGCTTCCGGCCCTTCTTTCTGCTCGGCTCGCTCCAGGCTGGCGTCGCAATACTCTTGTGGTTGCCTCTCTACTACGGCAAGCTTGCAACCCTCAGCCTATTCCTGCCTGTGGACTGGCATATCCACGAATTGCTCTTTGGCTATCTGACGGCGGTCATTACCGGGTTTCTGCTCACCGCAATCCCCAACTGGACCGGACGACTGCCCGTTCAGGATTTTCGCTTGCTTATGCTGGTATCGCTCTGGATGGCGGGCCGAGTTGCGGTGTTCTTTTCGCAGGAAACCGGATGGCTCCTGAGCGCCGCCATAGACTGCTCATTCCTGCTTGCCGTGGTGATTGCCGCCGCGACTGAAATCATCGCCGGTCGAAACTGGCGGAACCTGAAGGTGCTGTTGCCGGTCGCGACCCTCCTGGCGGCAAACGTCCTGTTTCATATCGAAGCCCATTACGTTGGCATGTCCGATGCAAGCCGCCGCCTCGGCCTGGGAGCAGTCGTCATTCTCGTCATGGTCATCGGCGGCCGCATCATTCCAAGCTTCACCCGCAATTGGTTGGTTCGCGAGAAGCCAGGGCGGCTTCCGACGCCATTCGGCAGATTCGACATCGGAACGATCGCGCTTTCCGCGGCGGGGCTTGCGGCGTGGACGATCTTTCCTGACGCCAAAGGAACCGGCGTTCTGTTGATCACCGGCGCTGTCTTCAATGCCACCCGGCTCGCCCGCTGGGCGGGCAGCCGGACGCTGTCCGAACCCTTGCTGGTGATCCTGCACATCGCTTTCGTCTTTGTGCCGGTCGGGCTTCTGCTGGCCGGGCTGTCCACCTTCGCCCCGGAGACCATCCACATGGCGGCCGGAATTCACGCATTGGCGGTGGGCGCGATTGCCTGCATGACGCTTGCCGTCATGACCCGCGCCACCTTCGGCCATACCGGCCGCGAATTGAAAGCAAGCGGTGGAACATGCGCAGTGTTCGTCGCGATCGTCATGGCCGCCATCCTGCGCGTGGCAGCTTCCATGGCGCCTTCCTTCGCAATGCTCCTTCATGTCTCGGCGCTGCTCTGGGTGGCCGCCTTCGTCGGCTATGCGGTCCAGTTTGGCGGCATGCTCATGCGGCCGCGTCTGCATGCGCGCGGCAAGGACGCTCCCTGAAAGGGCCAGGCCGGCTCGCGGTCTATTCTCGCCAGTGATTTTTCATCAGCCAATTTGCGCCAGCGCAAATCGCGAGGTCGCGAGCCAGCATACAAGCACACACGACGGTCGATGCCGTGATGAACCTCAAGAAAGGATTTCCAAATGAAACTGCCCCTGGTCGCCGCGGCCGTTGCCCTGCTCTCCCTTGCCGGCGCCGCAAATGCCGAAGAACACGTCGTGCAGATGCTGAACAAGGGCGAGAAAGGCTCGATGGTCTTCCAACCCGCCTTTGTTCGGGCAGCACCCGGCGACACGATCAAGTTCGTGCCGACCGACAAGTCCCACAACGCCGAGAGCATCAAGGATATGATCCCGAACGGTGCTGAAGCCTTCAAAGGTAAGCCAAACACGGAAATAGCCGTGACCCTCACCAAGGAGGGCGTCTATGGCGTCAAGTGCGCGCCCCACTATGGCATGGGCATGGTTGCCCTGATCGTTGTCGGCAAGCCGGTCAATCTCTCCGCGGCTGAGGCCGTGAAGCAGGTTGGCAAGGCCAAGACCGTGTTTGCCGAACTGTTTGCCGAGGCGGGCAAGACCGCGTCCAACTGATCGACTTATCCGAGACTGCCTTCGGCAACGGCGGGCTGAAGGCACAGGCCGGGCGGACCAGGGGAGAGGTCCGGCCGGCCTTTTTGTGCAAACCGTCCTTTGCGGCGGCGCAGCGCGCTGTTGCCGAAGCGCCCTCTCGCTCCACCCAAGTTCCTCAAAGAAAAGCCAATTTAGCAGCATCGGATTTGCGCCAGCGCAAAGACGTGGCCATCGCAACCGCTATCCTGGTGCCATCGAATGGTCGAAACCGAAGGAGACTGAGATGCTTACGAGACGCGAAGCTTTGTTGGGTTCTGTCCTCACCGCGGCCGCCGTCGCCGCCATCGGCACAACACCGGCGATGGCGGGCGCCAAGGCGCAGGATGTCGCCGGGCTGCCGCGCGAAAAGGTGACCCTGGTGGCGCCGCCCTTCGTTCACCCTCATGAGCAGGTCGCCAAGGGCGGTCCGAAGGTCGTCGAATTCACCATGACGATCGAGGAGAAGCCGATGGTCATCGATGCCGACGGCACGCAGCTCAATGCGATGACCTACAACGGCTCGATCCCTGGTCCTCTGATGGTCGTGCACCAGGACGACTATGTCGAGCTCACGCTGATCAATCCCGAGACCAACACGCTTGCCCACAACATCGACTTCCATGCGGCCACCGGCGCGCTCGGCGGCGGCGCGCTGACGCTGATCAATCCCGGCGAGCAGGTGACGCTGCGCTTCAAGGCCACGCGCCCCGGGACATTCGTCTACCACTGCGCGCCCGGCGGGGCGATGATCCCCTGGCATGTCGTGTCGGGGATGAGCGGCGCCGTGATGATACTGCCGCGCGACGGCCTCAAGGACGACAAGGGCAAGCCGGTCCGCTACGACCGCATCTACTATATCGGCGAGAACGACTTCTACATCCCCCGCGACGAGCAGGGAAAATTCAAGAAGTACGAATCGGCCGGTGACAACTATGACGACACCGTGAAGGTGATGCGCGGGTTGATCCCGACCCATGTCGTGTTCAACGGCAAGGCGGGATCGCTCACCGGCGACAACGCGATGAAGGCCAAGGTCGGCGAGACCGTCCTGATCGTGCACTCGCAGGCCAATCGCGACACCCGCCCGCACCTGATCGGCGGCCATGGCGACTTTGTCTGGGAAGGGGGCAAGTTCGCCAACCCGCCGGCCAAGGACATGGAAACCTGGTTCATCCGCGGCGGCTCGGCAGGGGCGGCGCTGTACACCTTCCTGCAGCCGGGTGTCTACGCCTATGTGAACCACAATCTGATCGAGGCGGTGGAGCTTGGCGCGACCGCGCACTTCACGGTCGACGGCAGCTGGGACGACGACCTGATGATGCAGGTAGAGGCGCCCAGGGCGATCGCTTCGTAGGCGGGAGATCGGAACCTCGGTGCAACCCCGCGGCGGAGCCAAAGGGTTGCACTCACGGCCGGATTTGATGCGATGTCCTTTGACCCTGTCTTTGCCTCCGGAACGATTGCTGCCGCCGCGTTGATCGGCATGGGCATAACCCATGCGCTCGACACGAGTTCCTTGGAGACCCCTCAACCGGTGGCGGTGAGCGAACTGGTGGTGCTCGCACCCGGCTCGTTCGATCACCCACAACCCGGGGAATTCCTTAAGGAGAACCATTCCGTCGCAGCACCCGTCGTGCGAGAGGTCATCGGCGCGCCACTGGAGATCATGAAATACCAGGTGAGCCTGTCGGAATATGCGCGCTGCGTGGCCGACGGCGCCTGCAAGCCCGCCGACTCGCGCAGCAGGATCGGCAATGCTCCGGTCACCGGCGTGAGCCATATCGATGCTGAAACCTATGCGGCCTGGCTGTCATCCCGCACAGGTGAGGCATGGCGGCTGCCCACGGATGTCGAGTGGGCCTATGCCGCCGGCGAACGGTTCCGGGCTGACATAGAGGGCGGCGAAAGCGACCCGAACAACCCGGCGCGCCGCTGGTTGACGCAGTACCGGACCGAGGCCGCGCTTGCACGCAAACCCGACCCTGAGCCGAGAGCTCAAGGGGCCTTCGGCACCAATTCCAAGGGTCTGGCGGACATTGCAGGAAATGTCTGGGAATGGACCTCGACATGTTATTCCCACGCCACCATAGGCAGCGATGGAAGGCGCATGGCGAGTTGGATCGACAATTGTGGCGTGCACGCCGTGGAAGGCTTCCACCGCACCTACATGTCGAACTTCATTCGGGACGGCAAAAGCGGCGGCTGCGCCGTCGGAACGCCGCCTGACAATCTGGGCTTCCGGCTTGTTCGCGACCGACCCGGTCTCGTGCAGACCGCCCTTCGGCGCCTGGGCCTATCGTGACAAGCAACACAAACGAAAGCGAATGATTGTGAAATCAGTTTTGGTCGACAGGGCGCGCCCCGTCGCGGAACAGCCGCTGGACCGCGCCGGCGTCGATCGGGCGTCGATAGGAGGACTGGTCCGCGCGTTCTATGCCAAGGTGAGGAACGACGAGCGGCTCGGGCCGATCTTCGCGCGCGAGATCACCGGCGATTGGGAGCCACACCTGGAGAAAATGACCGACTTCTGGTGCTCCGTTATCCTGAAGGCCGGCGATTATCATGGACGCCCGGTGCCCGCTCATCTCAAACTCAAGGATGTCACCGAGGCCGATTTCGAGATCTGGCTGGCTCTGTTTCGCCAGACGGCGGCCGAACTCTTCGCCCCGGAAACGGCAGCGGTGTTCGTCGATCGCGCCGAACGGATCGCGACAAGCCTGAAACTGGCGATGTTCTTTCGCCTCGCTCCCGCTGCAGCAAGGCAGAGGCCAATAGTTGGCTTCGGCGAAACCTGAACCGGTTACTTCAAGGCTCAAAGGCCAGCGCCAGGTTTGATCTTACGCAAGGCAATCGCCGCTGGAGGTTCCTAGTTTCATCGCATGGCTCTCAACCTCTTCGTCGGCACGATCGTCATAAGCATGACGGTCGTCATTCATACCTTCGGCCTCATTGTGGTCACCCATGCGATGAAACATCTGGTGGCGCAGTTCCGCATGCATGGTCGGCGAAGCCGCGTCCTTGCGATGATCAGCGTCGTGATGGGCCTTTTTGCAGTCATGACGGCGGAGGTCTGGCTGTGGGCTGGTGTTTATCACCTGCTCGGCGTTTTATCCGACTTCGAAACCGCGCTCTACTTTTCGACCATCACCTTCTCGACAGTCGGTTATGGCGACGTGGTACCGGCTCATGACTGGCGCGTTCTGGCGGCCCTGGAAGGGGTGAACGGCTTTGTTCTGATTGGTTGGTCGACTGCCTACCTGATCGCGGCCGGAACGCGCGTCGGCCCGTTCAGGCTTGGCGAACACTTTTAGAGCAACGACCGGCGCGGCCGTCTCAATCAGACTGCCTGGGAATGTCTGCCCGTCCCGGTCTGAAGGTATTTGTCGAACTTCGCTGCCACGATCCTGACAAGCGGGCGGCTCTCCTGCGGCACGACGAAGTGTTCGCCATCGAGCAGAAGCAACCTGTCTGCACCGTTGATGGCGAGACGGCTTGCTGCAGCCAAGAGTTTCTGCCCGACATCGCCGAAACGTTCGACCAGTTCGATCGCCGAAAAGGTAAAATGGCACATGAGGCGCTCGATGATCCATCCTCTTGCCAGATCATCAACGCTGAATTCGATGCCGCGCGCCGTCGCCAACTGTCCGGAATTCACAGCCTTCTCATACTCGCCCGTCGCAACGATGTTCTGCGTATAGCCTTGTCGGAACCGGCTGATCGATGATGGTCCAAGACCGATCAGGGTCTCGCAATTGTCTTCGGTATAGCCCTGGAAATTGCGACGGATCTTGCCGACACGAGCCGCAATCGCGAGCCCATCGTCGGGCTTGGCGAAATGATCGAGCCCCAAGGCCTCGTAGCCGGCTGCCACGATCAGCCGCGAGGCGAGCTGCGATTGCGCAAGCCGTTCGGCGGAATCGGGCAGCCAGGCCTCATCGATCATCGTTTGATGCTTCTTGAACCACGGCACATGCGCGTATCCAAACAGCGCAATCCTGTCGGGCTCCAGCGTCAATGCCTGGGCCACGGTCGCGGCGACGCTCTCAAGGGTCTGGTGCGGCAGCCCGTAAAGCAGGTCGAGGTTTACGGAATCCGCGCCCCGCGCGCGCACAGCGTCCACCACGCTCTTGGTCAGCAGGAAGCTCTGTTCGCGATTGATAGCCTTCTGCACCTTGGGATCGAAGTCCTGCACGCCAAGGCTCGCTCTTGTCATGCCTATTGCGGCGAAGGCGTCGAAGCGACCTTCGTCCATGTCGTTGGGATCGATTTCGACGCTGAGGTTGGCATTGTCGACGAAGTCGAAGCGGTCCCTCAGGGCTTTCCCAAGTGCCAGGATGTCCTCTGGCTTCAGCATGGTCGGCGAACCACCACCGAAATGAACGGCGCGCACCCTGCCCTTGCCATTCACGAGGTCGCCGACCGTTTCGATTTCCTTGTGCAGCGAACGCAGGAACGTTGCCACGGGCGCATAATGCCGTGTCTGCTTGGTATGGCACGCGCAGAACCAGCACAGCCTGTCGCAATAGGGGACATGCAGGTAGAGCGATATCTCATCATCGCCTTCGAGCGCATTGATCCAGCCGCGAGCCGTGATGGCATCGACGCCGGCGTGGAAATGCGGCGCAGTTGGATAGCTCGTGTAGCGCGGCACGTTTTCGCCTGCCGCGACGGTCAAATTTGCCTGGTTATTGTTGGCCGCATTTGTCTGCATGAGCGGCACGCTAGAAACGCCAGAGCGCTGCGTCCTTGATCTTCGTCAAAGTGCTGACGGCAAGGACAAACTGCCGCAACGATTCTCGTGGCGTCAGTGGTATTCTGCCGGCATCTTGACCTCGAGCGATGAAATGACTGTCAGACAGGACGTTCACAGCGCCAACATACCCGTGCTTTGCCAGGCCTGCGAAGCGCGGCATCGCGGCGTCTGCGGCGCGCTCGATCCCGACCAGCTTGTCGGGCTCGCCAAGACCTCGTCAAGGCACAGTGTCGAGCCGGGGGCCGAACTGATCGGCGACGCCGAGGCCATCGACAGCTATTCGAACATACTTTCCGGCGTGGTGAAGCTGACGAAGAGCCTTTCGGATGGACGCCAGCAGATTGTCGGCCTCCAGTTCGCGCCGGATTTCCTGGGACGGCCATTCAAGGCGGAAAGCCAGATAAACGCGGAAGCCGCAACGGCTGTCTCGCTTTGTTCGTTCCCGAAGTCGGCCATCGAACGGATGATGAAGGAATCGCCGGAGCTCGAACATCGCCTGCTCAAGCAGGCGCTGAACGAGCTCGACGAGGCGCGCGACTGGATGGTGACGCTGGGCCGCAGGACCGCATCCGAGAAGGTGGCAAGCTTCCTGCTGATGATCGCCAGGAACATCGATCCCACGGTCGACCCGGCGGCCAGATCGGCGACTTTCGATCTGCCGCTGACGCGCGCGGATATCGCGGATTTCCTCGGTCTGACGATCGAGACGGTAAGCCGTCAGCTGACCAGGCTGCGAACCGACGGCGTCATCCGGATCGAGAACAACCGGCGCGTAATGGTGGACAGCCTGGCTCGGCTGGAGCAGCGTTCCGGCGCCTAAGCCCGGCGTCGCCGGCGCCCGTTGCGGTTCTAGTCAGTATCTGGGATCCCGATCAGCGGCAGCACGTGCTCGCGTTCAAACGCTATATGCCGGCGCAGGCTTTCGAAGAAACCGCGCAACATGAAGCCGATGGCTTCTGCATTCCCTACCGTCTCGCCGTGACCGATCGCCAGCAGAATTTCAGTGACCTCGTCGGCGAAACATTCGTCTTCGACGTGCTCGGCGCGCAGCCGCTGGATTGAAGCAACGCCCGCATTGTTAGTGGCCACCGCAGCCTCGTAGGCGGGAAAGATGACCGCCTCTTCGTATCGATGAATGCTGCGCAGCAGCGGAACGATCGCGTTGGCCGTGCCGAGGCACTTCAGACGATCGACGCCTGGCAAGGCGTCCGCGATTCTTTCCAGGGCATCGCAGAGCTGCAGCTTCTCCCAATGCGCGCGCTTCATCACCGCGGCTGGGATCGCCTCCCTGTCCACTCGCGCCGAAGCCAGCGCGTCTTCGCAGCGCGCATCGAACAACGACGATCCTTGCTCCCCGTTCAATGGCAGTCTCCCTCGGCTGGTTCGAGGCTGCCCAATCCAAAACAAAGCGGCTTTGACCTGGATCAAGGCGACACTGAAGCAACTGCGGAATTGGTGCCGATGCGGATCGATGTCCGCACACCAAAATCCAAGGTCGGGGACATGCCATGAAATTCGGCACGGAAATTGTCTTGTTGTGCTTCTTCACCTTCCTGGCGCTGGTGGCAGCCGGCTTTGGTGTCGACGAACCTTTCCGACAGCACATGTGGGTGCTGTTTTTTGTGTTGTTTGGTTCTGTCGTTATCCTCCTGCGTAACACGAGCTTTGCGGCGCCTGTCCCGATTGATCCCTCAGCCTATATGGACGGGCCGATCCGCTACGGTGCCATCGCAACGATGTTCTGGGGCGTTGTCGGCATGCTGGTCGGCGTGATCATTGCCTTGCAGCTTGCCTACCCGGACCTCAACATCCAGCCCTGGTTCAACTTCGGCCGCCTGCGGCCGCTGCACACATCCGGCGTTGTCTTTGCCTTCGGCGGCAATGCGCTGCTTTGCACGTCCATGTACGTCGTGCAGCGCACCTGCCGCGCCCGGCTCTTCGGTGGCAATCTCGCCTGGTTCGTGTTCTGGGGCTATCAGCTTTTCATCGTCATGGCCGCGACCGGCTACCTGCTCGGCATCACCGAGAGCCGCGAATACGCCGAACCCGAATGGTATGTGGATCTCTGGCTGACCATCGTCTGGGTCGCCTATCTCATCCTGTTTCTCGGCACGATCCTGAAGCGCAAGGAACCGCACATCTACGTCGCGAACTGGTTCTACCTGTCCTTCATCGTGACCATCGCGATGCTGCACGTGGTCAACAACCTGTCGATGCCGGCCTCCTTCCTGGGCTCGAAGAGCTACTCGGCTTTCTCGGGCGTCCAGGACGCGCTGACGCAGTGGTGGTATGGCCACAACGCTGTCGGCTTCTTCCTGACCGCTGGCTTCCTCGGCATGATGTACTATTTCGTGCCGAAGCAGGTGAACCGGCCGGTTTACTCTTACCGGCTTTCGATCATCCACTTCTGGGCGATCATCTTCCTCTATATCTGGGCCGGGCCACATCACCTGCACTATACCGCCCTGCCCGACTGGGCGCAGACGCTGGGCATGGTGTTCTCGATCATGCTGTGGATGCCGTCCTGGGGCGGCATGATCAACGGCCTCATGACGCTCTCCGGCGCCTGGGACAAGATCCGCACCGATCCGATTGTGCGCATGATGGTCGTAGCCATCGCCTTCTACGGCATGTCGACCTTCGAAGGTCCGATGATGTCGATCAAGGCGGTCAACTCGCTTTCGCACTATACCGACTGGACCATCGGCCACGTCCATTCCGGCGCGCTCGGCTGGGTCGGCATGATCTCGTTCGGCGCGATCTATTACATGGTGCCGAAGCTCTGGAACCGTGAGCGGCTCTATTCGCTGCGCCTGGTCACCTGGCACTTCTGGCTGGCGACCCTCGGGATCGTCGTCTACGCCGCGGTCATGTGGGTTTCCGGCATCATGCAGGGCCTGATGTGGCGCGAATACGACGAGCAGGGCTTCCTGGTCTACTCCTTCGCCGAAACCGTCGCTGCCATGCATCCCTACTATGTGATGCGGGCTGCGGGTGGCGCGATGTACCTCTCCGGCGCGCTGCTGATGGCCTGGAACATCACCATGACCATCCTCGGCTACCAGCGCGAGGAGCAACCATTGCCGGGTTCCGAGCCCGCCCTCCAGCCTGCCGAATAGGAGCCAGACATGGGCTTGATGGACAAACACGCAATCGTCGAGAAGAACGCGACGCTTCTTCTCGTTGGCTCGCTGCTGGTGGTGACTGTCGGCGGCATCGTCGAGATCGCACCGCTCTTCTACCTCGACAACACGATCGAGAAGGTCGAAGGCATGCGGCCCTATTCGCCGCTCGAACTCGCGGGGCGCAACATCTATGTGCGCGAGGGTTGCTATCTCTGCCATAGCCAGATGATCCGGCCGTTCCGCGACGAGGTCGAGCGCTACGGTCACTACAGCCTGGCGGCGGAGTCGATGTACGATCATCCGTTCCAGTGGGGCTCCAAACGAACCGGCCCCGATCTCGCGCGCGTCGGCGATCGCTACTCCAACGCATGGCATGTGCAGCACCTCGCCGATCCGCGTTCGGTGGTGCCGGAATCGATCATGCCTCGCTATGCCTTCCTGAAGGATACGCCGATCGAGATAAAGGATTTCTCGACGCATCTGGTCGCCAACAGGCGGGTCGGTGTCCCCTATTCAGACGACATGATCGCCAACGCCAATGCCGACCTGATGGCACAGGCCGATCCCAATGCCGACACGTCCGGCCTGGAAAAGCGCTATCCGAAAGCCAAGGTCGGCGACTTCGACGGCAATCCGCAGCAGGTCACCGAGATGGATGCCCTGGTCGCTTATCTCCAGATGCTTGGCACTCTGGTCGATTTCAAGACCTACGACGAAGCCGCCGGCTACCGCTGAGGAGACCGACCATGGATTACAATCTGATGCGAGAATTTGCCGACAGCTGGGGCCTGCTCGCCATGGCGCTCTTCTTTGTCGGATGCATTGCCTTCGCACTGCGGCCGGGCGGTCGCAGCCAGGCTGACGAAGCCGCCCGCATTCCCCTCAAGGACGACTGATCATGAGCACAGAGCACATCGACGACGTGTCAGGCATCTCGACGACCGGCCATGAGTGGGATGGCATCAAGGAACTCAACAACCCTCTTCCCCGCTGGTGGGTGGTAACCTTCTACATCACCATCGCCTGGGCGATCGGCTATACGATCGCCTACCCGGCATGGCCGATGCTGTCTTCCGCGACCAAGGGCGTGCTCGGCTATTCCAGCCGCAACGATGTCAAGAACGAGCTGGCCGCCGCCGAAGCCGCAAAAGGCAAATATGTCGCCGCCATCCAGGCGAAGACCGTCTCCGAGATCGCTGCTGACGACGCGCTGCGTGAGTTCGCGGTCGCGGCCGGCGGAGCCACGTTCAAGGTCAATTGCGTGCAATGCCACGGTTCAGGCGCCCAAGGCTCGGCCGGCTTTCCCAACCTCAATGACGACGAGTGGCTGTGGGGGGGCAGCGCAGAACAGATCCAGCAAACGATCACGCACGGCATCCGCTTCGCCTCGGATCCCGATACGCGGCAGTCCGAAATGCCCGCCTTTGGCGACATCATCACGCCCGAGCAGGCCACGCAGGTCAGCGCCTATGTCGCCAGCCTTTCCGGTCCGGTCCAGGACAAAAGCCTGATCGAGCCCGGCGCCAAGGTGTTCGCGGAAAATTGCGTCGCCTGCCATGGCGCCAATGCGAAGGGCAACAGGGAGTTCGGCGCACCCGACCTGACCGATGCGATCTGGCTCTACGGATCGGGCGAGACGGCCATCGCGGCCCAGGTCCGCGCGCCGAAACATGGCGTCATGCCGGCCTGGATCGGACGTCTCGGCGAGACCAAGGTCAAGGAGCTTGCGGTCTACATCCATTCGCTTGGCGGCGGAGAATAGGAGGCGGGGCCTATTCTCGGCCCTCGGCCGCTAAAGCGACGAGGCCCGGCACAGCCGGGCCTCGACTTGTTTCAGCACCACGAGATTGACCTGCATCAACGCGGCGTGGCCCGTCCGGCGGCAAGAGTTGCTCAGGCGGGATTATCGGTCGTGCGCAAATGGAGATGAAGGTGCTGGATCAGACGCAGGTTGAACGGCTGGAAGCGGAGGCGGTCAATTCCGCCAGGATCCGGCAGCCGCTTTATGCCCCGCGCAGGAAGATCTTCCCGAAACGCGCCTCGGGCAGCTTTCGCCGCTTCAAATGGCTGGTGATGGCGATCACGCTGGGCATCTACTACCTGACGCCATGGCTGCGGTGGGATCGCGGCGCGTTCGCGCCCGACCAGGCAGTGCTGCTCGATCTCGCCAACCGTCGTTTCTACTTCTTCTTCATCGAGATATGGCCGCAGGAATTCTACTACGTCGCCGGTCTTCTGATGATGGCCGGCATCGGCCTGTTCCTGATTACATCCACGGTCGGCCGCGCCTGGTGCGGCTATACCTGTCCGCAGACCGTGTGGGTCGACTTGTTTCTCGTCGTGGAGCGGGCGATCGAAGGCGATCGCAACGCGCGCATGAAGCTTGACGCCGGCCCATGGACGGCACGCAAGCTGGTGCTGCGTGCATCGAAGCACGCCATCTGGCTGGTCATAGCCGCAGCAACCGGCGGCGCCTGGATCTTCTATTTCGCCGACGCGCCGACACTGGCCGGTGAAGTCTTCCGGGGCACTTCCGCGCCGGTCGCCTATGTGACCATCCTCGTGCTCACGGCAACCACCTACACATTCGGCGGGCTGATGCGCGAGCAGGTCTGCACCTACATGTGCCCATGGCCGCGTATCCAGGCCGCCATGCTGGATGAGAATTCGCTCACCGTCACCTACAATGACTGGCGCGGCGAGCCCCGCTCGCGCCATGCCAAGAAGGCCATTGCCGCCGGACAGCCAGTTGGCGATTGCGTCGACTGCAATGCCTGTGTCGCCGTCTGCCCGATGGGTATCGACATTCGGGACGGCCAGCAGCTCGAATGCATCACCTGCGCACTCTGCATCGATGCCTGCGACAGCGTGATGGACAAGCTCGGCAGGGAGCGCGGGCTGATCTCCTATGCGACATTGTCCGACTACAATGCCAATATGGCTGTGGCCACCGCGGGCGGTTCACGCCCGGTAGATCCCTCGCTGGTGCGAACTGCCGACGGCACCTTTTCGGAGAAGTTGGCGCATTTCCACATTCGCAAGATCTTCCGTCTGCGCACCTTCATCTATCTGGGCGCATGGTCGGCCGTCGGGCTCGCGTTGCTCTATTCGCTGCTGACCCGCGAGCGCCTGGAGCTCAACGTCCTGCACGACCGCAATCCGCAATTCGTGACGCTTTCCGACGGCTCGATCCGCAACGGCTACACCGTCAAGCTGCTCAACATGATCCCCGAGCCGAGGACGATCGTTGTCACCTTGCAAGGCCTGCCGGGCGCCGAGATGAGCGCGGTCGGCATCGAGCTTCCCCCCTCCCGCTCTTTCGCGACCCTGGCCGATCCCGACCGGCTGAAGACCCTGAAGGTTTTCGTACGCCAGCCAGCCGACCAGATCGAGGGCGCCGCGCAGAGCTTCAAGTTCCTGATCGAGGACAAGGCCGGCCTCGAATCCGCCGAATACACGGCCACGTTCAATGCACCGGAGACCGCCAGATGAGCGCCCATTCGCAGAAATCCCGCGAATTCACCGGCCGGCACATGCTGTTCACCATTCTCGGTTTCTTCGGCGTGGTCATCGGCGTCAATCTGACTATGGCGACGCTTGCCAGCAAGAGTTGGACCGGGCTCGTCGTCGAAAACACCTATGTGGCGAGCCAACAGTTCAACCGGAAGGCAGAAGAAGGCCGCGCGCAGGCTGCGCTTGGCTGGACCGGCAAACTGACGATCGCATGGGGCGAGGTCCGCTACCGCCTCAGCGACGCAGCCGGCAAGCCTGTTCTCCTGCACGCGGTGAAAGTTCTGTTTCGCCACCCCGCCTACGAGGCAGAGGACAGGTCCGTCACTCTGGCCGCTGCCGCGGGTCAGGAATTTGCCGCGCAGCACACGCCGAGAGATGGCGTCTGGATCGTCGAAGTCGATGCCGATGCCGGTCTCGCGGAACCCTATCGCGATGTCCGTAGAATCACGATTTCCCATGGAGCACTGCAATGAGCTGCTGCGCGCCGGGCGCCGAAATGGCGCTGGATCTCGATGGTGTCACCTTGGCCCTGCCATCAAGCCAGGAAATTCGGTTGGCGAGCCGCTTGCTTGGCGGGGACCTGCACCAAACCGATCTCTCGGTACCGGCGGTGCATTGCGCAGCCTGCATTCAGACGATCGAGACGGCGCTCGAAAAGCTCGAGCATGTCGAGGGCGCACGGGTCAACCTGTCGACAAAACGTGTTTCGATCCGCTGGCTTGGCGATGAGGTTCCGCCATTCGTCGCCACGCTTGGACGACTGGGCTATGACGCGCACCTGTTCGATCCGGAGTCTGACGGGAAGGACAAGACGCTCTCGGAACTGATCCGCGCCGTCGCGGTCGCCGGCTTTGCGGCCGGCAACATCATGCTGCTTTCGGTCTCGGTCTGGTCCGGCGCGGAAGGCGCGACCCGCGACCTATTCCATTGGGTTTCGGCGCTGATCGCCATCCCGGCGCTCGCCTTCGCCGGCGGCATCTATTTCCGCTCGGCATGGAATGCGCTGCGCCACGGTCGCATGAACATGGATGTGCCTATAGCGGTCGGTGTCTCGCTCGCCTATGCCATGAGCCTCTACGAGACAATCACGCACGGCGAGCACGCCTATTTCGATGCGTCGGTGTCCTTGCTGTTCTTCCTTCTGATCGGCCGCACGCTGGATCACGTGATGCGGGAGCGCGCACGGACCGCGGTGAACGGCCTGGCGCAGTTGGCGGCGCGCGGCGCCATGGTGCTGCGAGGTGACGGCACACGCGACTACCTGCCCGTCGGCGAGATCGAACCCGGCATGCAACTGCTCATCGCGGCCGGCGAGCGGATTCCGGTCGATGGCAATATCCTCGGCGGAATCTCTGATCTCGACTGCTCGCTGGTATCCGGGGAAAGCACGCCCCGGACCGTGGGCTCGGGAGCGCACGTTCAGGCCGGCACGCTCAATCTCACGGGTCCGCTGACCATGCAGGCGACGGCTACGGCGAAGGATTCTTTCCTGGCCGAGATGGTCCGGCTCATGGAGGCCGCGGAGGGTGGCCGATCGCAGTATCGCAGGATCGCCGACCGGGTCTCTGCCCTCTACGCACCTGTGGTTCATCTCGCGGCCTTGCTGACATTCCTCGGCTGGATGGTCGCGTCCGGCGACTGGCACCTGGCAATGACGATCGCGATCGCCGTTCTCATCATCACTTGCCCTTGCGCGCTCGGGCTCGCCGTACCGATCGTGCAGGTGGTCGCGGCGCGGCGCCTGTTCGAGGCCGGCGTCATGGTCAAGGACGGTTCGGCCATGGAACGGCTGGCCGCGATCGACACGGCGGTGTTCGACAAGACCGGGACGCTCACGCTCGGACAGCCAAGGCTGGTCAACGCGCCGTCCATCGACCCGACCATGCTGGCGATCGCAGCCGACATGGCCGCGCATTCGCGCCATCCGTTCTCGAAGGCCATAGCCGTTTTCGCGGGTTTTTCCGGTCAACTCAGGCTCGGGTCCGTCAGCGAACACCCAGGCTTCGGCATCGAGGCCGTCACTGAGGGGAATACCTGGCGTCTCGGCCGGCGCGGATGGGCTGGGTGGAAGGCGCGGACCGGCGGCGAAGGCAAATCTGGCGGCTTTGGCGGAACGGTGCTCTCGAAGAACGGGGCGATCGTCGCCGCCTTCACGTTCGAGGATGCTGCGCGCGCCGACGCCAAGGTGGCAGTCGGGCAATTGCGGGATGCAGGCATCTCCGTCGAGATGTTGTCCGGCGATACCGCCAATGCCTGCGGCGAAGTCGCCAGGACCTTGGGAATCGACGATTTCGTCCCCGCGCTGCTGCCCTCCGGCAAGGTTGAACGGATCGAGGCACTGTCCAGGCAGGGCCACAAGGTCCTGATGGTGGGCGATGGGCTGAACGACACGCCGGCGCTCGGCGCGGCGCATGTCTCGATGGCCCCGGCGACCGCGGCCGATGTGGGTCGCAATGCCGCCGATTTCGTCTTCCTGCGCGAAAGCCTCCTGGCTGTGCCTTTGGCAGTGGACATTTCGCGCAAGGCGGGCCGGCTGATCCGGCAGAACATCACAATTGCGATCGTCTACAACGCGTTTGCGGTGCCGATCGCCATATCGGGGCATGTGACGCCCCTCATCGCTGCGGTCGCGATGTCCGCCTCGTCGCTGCTCGTGATCGGCAACGCCCTGCGGCTTCAAGGATCCGCGACACGTTCATCGGCTGAAATCGCTCCGCCAGATCGGCGCGCGCGCCCCGGCATGCTGGTTCAACCCTCATGACGACGCTCGTCTACCTCATCCCGGTAGCGCTGTTCCTCGGTGCGCTGGGGCTGACCGGTTTCCTTTGGGCGCTGAGAAGCGGCCAGTACGAGGATCTTGATGGAGCGGCGGAGCGCATTCTGATCGATCGGGATGAGCCGCCGAAGTGACTGCGCCGCCCCTTTGAAATGACGCAGGTCAATGACCGGATCGCTCAACCGTCCGACAATGGGCCCGGCATCCGACAAAGGGCCGGTTGGAAATAAGGAGGCAGCAATGCAGGCCGAAGCCATAATGACCACGCCGGTCGTCACCGTAGGTCCGGGCGCTTCGATCGCCGATGCGGCCGAACTTATGCTTGCCAGGAAGATCGGCTGTCTGCCGGTCGTCCGCGATGACGGAACAGTGGCAGGCATCATCAGCGAGGGCGATTTCCTGCGCCGTCAGGAGCTCGGCACCCAGCGCGTTCGTCCTCGCTGGCTGGAGTTTGTCGTCGGCCCCGGCAAGATGGCCAGCGAATATGTCCTCGCGAACGGACGTCGAGTCGACGAGGTGATGACAGGTCAGGTCGTGTCGGCGCCGCCGAGTGCCTCGCTCGCAGAAATTGTCGGGTTGATGGCAGGGAACAAGATCAAGAATGTGCCGATCGTCCGGGCAGGAAAGCTCGTCGGCATCGTCACGCGGACGGACCTGCTGCGCGCACTGTTGCGCGTCCTGCCGAAATCGGGCGCGACGACGGATGCTGACGATTCCATCCGCAAGAACGTCCTGGCGGAGCTCAAAGGCCAAGTCTGGATCAACGGGGGCTTGATCGGGGTAAGTGTCGATCGAGGAACTGTCGAGCTGAGCGGCGCGATCTTTGACGAGCGTCAGCGGAAGGCGGCCGTGGTTGCAGCGGAGAACGTTGCAGGCGTCAAGGCTGTCAAGGACAGCCTGTTCTGCGCGGGACCATTGTCGGTCGTGCTTGTGTCCTAGTTGGTCTGACAGAAGTCGGTAGCACGCGACAGCGACCAACCTCAGGTCGCGATCAGTGGTATCAATGGTCGAAGCAGCAGCATGGCGAAGGCAATGAGCGCCGTGCCCGCTACCCTGTCTGTTATTCTTCCGTCTTCGCCAAGCCGACTACCGAGCAGAAGCCACACCGATCCCGTGGCAGCCGTGATCATCAAGAGCACAATCCAGAATATCGCCAGCGCCCGCGGTCCGGCGTCTGTCGGTACGATTGCCAGGCAATAGATAAACGCCTTCGGATTGAGGGCACTGGTTGCCAGGACGGAAATGGCGCCACCATCCTTGGTGGTGTTGATCCGGGCACTGGTTATCAGGCGCAGGCCAAGGACGACGAGCCATGCCGCCGCGACCAGCTTGAGTGCCAGGATGGCACCGGGCGGCATCCAGGGACGCAGCGAAAACCAGCAGGCGGCGGCGATTCCGTATCCGCATGCCTGCGCGATCAAAAGCGGGACCGCCTTCTCTCGCTTGACCGCCCCTGCCATCAAAAGGGCATTGGTTGGCCCTGGCGCGACAAAGAGCAGAAATGCTTCCAGGAAAAATAGAGTGTCCAAGACTGCCTGGTCCCGTGAGTGCAAATCCATCAACTGCAAAAGCTCGGTTCGACGCAGTGCCTGAGGTCAAACGCCGGCGGCAAAACGGCATTCGCAGACCTCTCCAATGAGCGCAAGCCATGGGACGCTGCATGCGTCAGCCAAGCTCGTGCCAGGCGCCGAAAGCACTATCGCTGGCCAGCCGCATGCTGCAGTCGTGCGATCAGGTCGCGGTTGCGGCAGTAGTCTGGCGGTTCGTCGGCTTGCAGGTGTTGGTCAAGCCAGGTCGAGCACTCATCCTGGTGCCCGCAGGAGCGGCAGCGATCCACCGCCCGATTGGTAACGGCGGCATGGTCCGCGACGACCTTCAACTGCCTGTCGACGCCGAGCTTCTGCATCATGCGCCCCATCAGGGCAGTCCTGGCGTCTACTGAAATCAGATAGTCGAGAAAGGTCATTGGGATCACTCCTGTTTCCCAACCATCTTTGCCATGCTGGGGGCCGCCGCCTTGATCTTGGTCAACAGGCAACTCCGCTCGGGCGGATCATTCCGGCCGGCGGTCAATACGACATGAAGCGATGGATGCCGTTGCTCTCGATCAGCGAGCGAGTGACGCCGCCGAAGGCCCATTCCCGCAGGCGGCTGTGGCCGTAGGCGCCGGAGACAATCAGGTCGGCTTGGATCGAGTGCGCGAATGCCAGCAGCCGGTCGCCGTCAGCCTCGTCGGGTATCAGTTCAGTCCGGGCCGTGACGCCATGATGTTCGAGATAAGCCGCGATATCGGCGAGACTGTCGCGGATGCTTTCATGACGGTTGGTATCCATCGTGACGACTACGACTTTGTTGGCGCCGGCAAGGAACGGCAACGCATCGGCGATCGCCCGTCGCGCCTCCCTGGTGTCCTTCCAGGCGACCAGCACGGTCTTTGCCATGACATGTTCGGCATTGCTCGCGGCGACGAGGACGGGCCGGCCTGCGCCGAGCGCCAGGCTCCCGATGTCGACGGCGCGGTAAACATTTTCGCCGCCTTCGCCGCCGGTGACGATAAGGTCGGCCGCGCGGGAGGACTCGCTGAGGAAGCGTGTGGGACTACACACCGCCTGCCCCCATTCGCTGCTGACCGATGCCGGAACCAGCCTCTCGAACTCGGCCCTGAGTTCGGCAAGCCGCTTTTCGATTTCGGTTCGCTGGATCTGCATGATCTCCCCCTCGTAGACCAGACCGTTGCCGGTCGCGACGAGGGGCGGAACATCGGCAGCCGCCAGGCCAACAAGGTGCGCTCCGAAACGCTCGGCCAGTTCGACCCCCAACTTCACCATGGGCGCGGGCGGCGCATCTATCGCAAGATTTGCAATGATTGACTTATAAGACATGCAAGGCACCTTTCAGAACTCGCCGGATGCCTGCACAATTGCATTTCGCCGGCGCCTGATGCCTTGATGCGAGTCAAAAGCACCGCCGTTTTCGTTCTGAGAACTTTGCCTCGACTGGTTTTGCGCAAGCGGCCAGGAGTGATAATTAGCCCTTCTTGCAAGCGTGGCCGAACCCAAGGACCCCAGGTGAGCCAAAACGAAGCGCCTATTTTGCCGGTCGGCGGGACGAAGCTGAAATCCGTCTTGTCACAGATGTTCGAGCAGGCTCCCGGCTTCATGGCCCTCATGCGTGAACCGGACCATGTCTTCGAACTGACCAATGCCGCCTACCAACGCCTGATCGACCACAGGCAGGTGATTGGCAAGCCGATGCGCGAGGCGCTTCCCGAGCTCGAAGGTCAAGGTTTTTTCGAATGGCTTGACGAGGTGTCCAAGACCGGCGAGCCGTACAGAGGCCAAGGCGTCAAAGTTGCCCTTCTCAACAGGACCGATGAGCCGGCAGAAGAGCGCATCCTCGATTTCGTCTACCAGCCGATCAAGGATGACAATGGCCGCGTCACTGCGATCTTCGTCGAAGGCACGGATGTCAGCGACCTCTCCTTTGCGAATGCCGCACTTCGACTGCGTGAGGACCATCTGCGCTCGATCCTGGCAACGGTGCCAGATGCAATGGTCGTCATCGATGAGCAAGGCCGCATTCAATCCTTCAGCACAGCCGCCGAGACATTGTTCGGCTACGCATCGAGCGAAGTCATAGGCCAGAATGTCAGCCTGCTGATGCCGGCACCCTACCGCGACGAGCATGACGCCTACCTGCACCGCTATCTGGCGACCGGAGAGCGCCGGATCATAGGACTTGGCCGCACCGTCACGGGAATGCGCAAGGATGGTTCGACCTTTCCCATGGAGCTTTCCGTTGGCGAGATGCATCCAGGAACCGGACGCTTCTTTACCGGCTTCTGCCGCGACCTGACCGAGCGTCACCGGGCGGAAGCAAGAATACAGGAGCAGCAGCGGGAACTGCTCCACATGGCGCGGTTTACCGCGCTTGGCGAAATGGCCTCGACGCTTGCGCATGAGATCAACCAACCACTAACCGCCATCACCAATTACCTAAAGGGCAGCCGCCGGCTGCTTGAAAAAAGTACGGAAGAGAACGCGCCGATGTTGAGGGAGGCTGTCGAAAAGGCAGCGGAACAGGCCTTGCGGGCAGGAAATGTCATCCGACATCTTCGCGACTTCGTCGCAAGAGGTGAAAGCGAGCGCCAGGTCGAGCGCCTGCCGGCGCTGATCGAGGAAGCCTCGTCCCTGGCCCTCGTTGGCGCACGGGAAGCCGATATGCGGGTCAGCTACAAGCTCGATCCGGCAGCCGAACTGGTCCTGACGGACCGCATCCAGATTCAGCAGGTTCTGCTTAACCTGATGCGCAATGCGGTGGAGGCTATGCAGGGCGCGACACGTCGCGAGTTGCATGTCATGACGGTAGCCAGGGACGACGGTATGGCCGAAGTGAGCGTGATCGATACAGGCACGGGCCTTTCGCCCGAGGTGTCCGCCCAGCTTTTCCAGCCTTTCGTCACGACCAAGAAGCAAGGTATGGGTGTAGGCCTCTCCATTTGCCGCACTATCGTCGAATCGCACGGTGGCCATATATGGGCCGAGGCAATGCCATCTGGAGGAACCGCTTTCCGGTTCACCTTGCGAATCGTTGACAGGGAAGAGATCGCCAATGGCCGGGAATGATCTTGTGCATGTGGTCGACGACGACGTCGATGTTCGCAAGTCGCTCGGTTTTCTTCTGGGGACTGCCGATTTTGCCGTGCGCCTGCATGAATCCGCGACAGCCTTCCTGGCTTCAGCCACCGACAATATCGACGGCTGCATCGTGACCGATGTACGCATGCCAGGTATCGACGGCATCGAGTTCCTGCGGCAGTTGAGAGGTCGCGGGCATAGGCTTCCGGTCATTGTCATGACCGGTCATGCCGATGTCGCGCTCGCCGTTCAGGCGATGAAGGAAGGGGCGGCCGATTTCATCGAAAAGCCTTTCGACGACGAGATCTTGATCGACGCAATCCGTTCAGCACTGGGCAATCGCAATCGGGTCGATGCAAGCCACCCGCAATCCGCCGAAATCCGCGGGCGTCTGTCAACGCTTTCGGAGCGGGAGCGGCAGGTGCTGGATGGGCTTGTATCAGGTCTGCCGAACAAGACGATCGCCTATGATCTGGGAATCAGCCCGCGCACGGTCGAAATCCATCGCGCCAATGTCATGAGCAAGATGGCCGCGGGCAGCCTGTCGCATCTGGTTCGCATGGCGCTGATCCTGGATCCCAAGCATTAAGGCGATTGAGGAAACGAATCGCGGATATTTGTCGGCGCCCTCTCCGCTTCCCAGTCACGCCAATGGGTCGGGTGGATGTCGATATATGCGCCGGTCGCGGCGTTTTTCCATCCTTTCCGTGTCTTTATGCAGGGAAATACAAGCGCATGCTCGCCGTCCTCATCGAGGACAGCTAGTTCGAGATCGCGGTCGAACGGAGCGCTTAGGATCGGGTTCCACATCGCCCTAGGATGCGCAAGATGGCGGGCCTCGCCTTGATTTGGATCATTTTCCGAAATCGTTGGATGCGCGAATGCGGGCCAACCCTCTGATGTCGGTCCAGTCGATGAGCGCGGCCAGGGCCGAGGCTGGAGCAAGCGAGGTCTAACGTTTCTCGCCTAGCGCGGCATGTATCCAGCCGATGATGCGACCTTGTCGGCCTGTGACAGGTTCTACGCAGTTTCCCGTAGGGACATAACCGAATTTCGCGCTCCATGGATTCGAGCGATTGCTGTGACAACGGATCAACCGGGAACGCAGCGATGAACGCCTACAACACCGCAAGGATTTCACTGCCATCACAGCCTGCCAATCCGGCCCTGCAGGGGGCATTTGGCTCGGCACCAGTGCAACCGATCAGCTTCTTCCCACCTGGGTCCGAAATCTATGCCCAGGGCGAGAAGGCCGGCGCCTTCTACCAGGTCGAGTTCGGCGCCGTCCGTGTCTACCGCCTGCTTGCCGACGGCCGCCGGCAGATCAGCGCTTTTCACCTGGCCGGAGAGACATTCGGCTTCGAAGCCGGCACCACGCATCATTTCTTCGCTGAAGCGATCAATGCCACCGGCGTCCGCGTCTTCCGCCTCGCCGCCGGGACCGACATGGCACCACAGCTGCTGCCGTTGGCGCTCAAGGGCCTGACAAGAGCACAGGAGCACCTGCTGGTCCTCGGCCGCCAGAACGCCATCGAACGCGTCGCGGCGTTCCTGCTCGACATGGCCGAACGGCAAGGCGGTCTGCGCCAGGTCGAACTGCCCATGTCGCGTGTGGATATCGGCGACTACCTCGGCCTCACCATCGAGACCGTCTCGAGGGTTTTCACCAAGCTGAAGGAGAAGGGCGTCATCCGTCTGCTGAGCCTGCGTTGTGTGGAGATCCTCAAGCAGGACGTGCTTCAGTACATGGGCGAGTGAGCCCTTCCAAGCAAACAACGCAACTTCAATCATATCAAGAGCAGTTCAGCTTTTGATAGAATCGCCGATCCGCTCTAAGTTTTTGTTCTAGGCAATCCCGGACGGAAAACCGCTACGCACTTTTCCTGGTTGATATGCCCCGCCACCGTGTCCAAACCGGAGAGAGGGCAAGAGACCTGCCGAACGTCGCCACTGATGCCGTTTCCTCTACTCCCACTCGATTGTTTTCAACCCAGCTAGGTCATTGATCTAGCTGGGTTTTTTCTTGCTTGCGGCACTGAAAGCCGCCGCATGATCCGTCAAAAAGTTACGCTTCTGATTTTAAAGGGAAAATCGCCGCAAGAAATATTTTCAGGTTTCACCAACTATCGGGGACAATCGGGCGTTTTTTGCACTTTGCGGCGTTCGACCGTACGCCCAAGTCGTCTCGAAAAGTACCGTCACCGCTCCAACTGGGGCGAATGAGCCATGCGGTCTGCGATGCGCTGATTCCGTTCACAGGAAAGCGACGCCACCTGAAGCAAAAGGCGACAGCTTCGCGAAGCTACTCCGCCGCCGCCGCATAAGGCACCGGCACGTAGTTGAGGATCGGCCCAAGCCAGCGCTCGACCTCGGCCAACGGCATCGCCTTGCGGCGCGCATAGTCCTCGACCTGGTCGCGTTCGACCTTGGCGACGCCGAAATAATAGCTTTCGGGATGCGCGAGATAGATGCCGGACACTGACGAGCCAGGCCACATCGCATAGCTCTCTGTGAGGCTCACGCCCGCATTGCGCTCGCCGTCGAGCAACCGGAACAGCGTTGCCTTTTCGGTATGATCGGGCTGCGCCGGATAGCCGGGCGCCGGGCGGATGCCGCGATAGGGTTCGCCGATCAGTTCGTCTGGCGCCAGATTCTCGTTGGGCGTGTAGCCCCAGAATTCCTTGCGCACCTTCTCGTGCATGCGTTCGGCGAAGGCCTCGGCGAAGCGGTCGGCCAGCGCCTTGACCATGATCGACGAATAATCGTCATTTGCCCGCTGGAAACGCTCGGCGATCGCCACTTCCTCGATGCCGGCGGTAACGATGAAGCCGCCGACATAATCGGGCTTGCCGCTTTCCGACGGGGCGACGAAATCCGACAGCGCGACATTGGCTTTGCCGTCGCGCTTGTTCAGCTGCTGGCGCAAGGTGAAGAAGGTCGCCAATTCCTGTGATCGCGCCTCGTCTGTGAACAGCCTGATATCGTCTCCGACGGCGTTGGCCGGCCAGAAGCCGATGACGCCGCGTGGCGCGAACCATTTCTCGGCGATGATCTTCTCCAGTATCGCCTGCGCATCCTCGAACAGTTGGCGCGCCGCTGGTCCCTGCGCCTCGTCTTCGAGGATTTTTGGATAACGCCCCTTCAGCTCCCAGGTCTGGAAGAACGGCGTCCAGTCGATGTAGCGCGCGAGTTCGGCAAGGTCCCAGTTCTCAAAAGCCTTCACGCCTGTGAAGGAAGGTCTCGGCGGCTCATAGCTCGACCAATCGATCCGGTGCGCGTTGGCTCTCGCCTTGGCCAGCGGCAACCGTTGCTTGTCGGCTTCGGAGCGGGCATGCACATCGGCGACCTTCTTGTATTCGGCGCGCACCGCGTCGACATAGCCGCCCTTGGTCTCGTTCGAAAGCAAGGACGAGACCACGCCGACCGCCCGGCTGGCGTCGGTGACGTAGACCGTCTGGCCGCTGGTATAGCGCGGATGGATCTTCACCGCCGTGTGCACGCGGCTGGTCGTCGCGCCGCCGATCAACAGCGGGATGTCGAGGCCCTCGCGCTCCATCTCGGAAGCCATGTGCACCATCTCGTCGAGCGACGGCGTGATGAGACCGGACAGGCCGATGATATCGACTTGTCTCTCGCGTGCCGTCTGCAGGATCTTGGCCGCCGGCACCATGACGCCGAGATCGATAATCTCGTAATTGTTGCAGGCGAGAACGACGCCGACGATGTTCTTGCCGATGTCGTGGACGTCGCCCTTCACCGTCGCCATCAGGATTTTTCCCGCCGCTTGGCGTTCGCCGGTGTCGATGCCGTTGGCGGAGTTCGCCACCTTCTCGGCCTCCATGTGCGGCAGCAATCCCGCCACCGCCTGCTTCATCACGCGCGCCGACTTCACCACTTGCGGCAGGAACATTTTTCCCGCACCGAACAGGTCGCCGACCACGTTCATACCAGCCATCAGGGGACCCTCGATGACATGCAGCGGCCGTTCGGCGGCGCGCCGCGCTTCGTCGGTGTCCGCGTCGATGAATTCAGTGATGCCGTTGACCAGCGCGTGGCTGATCCGCTGTTCGACCGGCAATTCGCGCCAGGCGAGATCGCGTTCCCTGGCTTCCTGGCTCGCCGTGCCCTTGAAGCGTTCGGCGATCTCCAGCATGCGTTCGGTGGCGGTGCCGCCGGCCCTGGGCATGCGGTTGAGGACGACATCCTCGCAGGCCTCGCGCAGCTCCGGTTCGATCGTGTCGTAGACGGCAAGCTGGCCGGCATTGACGATGCCCATATCCATGCCGCGCTGGATGGCATGATAGAGGAACACGGCGTGCATGGCCTCGCGCACCGGCTCGTTGCCGCGGAACGAGAAGGACAGGTTCGACACACCGCCAGAAATATGGACATGCGGCAGCGTGCCAGTGATCTCGCCGGCGGCCTCGATGAAGTCGACGCCGTAGTTGTCATGTTCCTCGATGCCGGTGGCGACGGCGAAGACGTTGGGGTCGAAAACGATGTCCTCGGGCGGGAAGCCGGCCTGTTCGGTGAGGAGTTTGTAGGCGCGGGTGCAGATCTCGATCTTGCGCGCCTTGGTGTCGGCCTGGCCGGCCTCGTCGAAGGCCATGACGACCACCGCCGCGCCGTAGGCGCGCACCAGCCTGGCATGATGCAGGAAGGCTTCCTCACCTTCCTTCATCGAGATGGAGTTGACCAGCGGCTTGCCCTGCACGCATTTGAGGCCGGCCTCGATGATCTCCCATTTCGAACTGTCGACCATCACGGGGACACGGGCGATATCCGGTTCGGCAGCGATCAGGTTGAGATAACAGACCATCGCCTTCGTCGAATCGATCAGCCCCTCGTCCATGTTGATGTCGATGATCTGGGCGCCGTTGGCGACCTGGTCGCGTGCCACGTCGAGCGCTGCGACATAGTCGCCCGCCGTGATCAGCTTGCGGAACTTGGCCGACCCCGTGACATTGGTCCGCTCACCGACATTGACGAAGGGAATCTCGTCGGTCAGCGTGAACGGCTCCAGCCCGGACAGGCGCATCTTCGGCTCGATGTCGGGGATGGCGCGCGGCGGATACTTCTTTACCGCCTCGGCGATGGCACGGATATGATCCGGCGTCGAGCCACAGCAGCCGCCGACGACATTGACCAGCCCCTCGCGTGCGAAATCCTCGATCTGCGCGGCCATGTATTCCGGGCTCTCGTCATATCGGCCGAATTCATTGGGCAGGCCTGCATTCGGATAGGCGCAGGTGAAAGTGTTGGCGACGTCCGAAATCTCGGCCAGATGCGCGCGCATGGCCTTGGCGCCGAGCGCGCAGTTGAGGCCGATGGTGAACGGGCTGGCGTGACGCACAGAATGCCAGAAGGCGGTCGGCGTCTGGCCGGACAGCGTGCGGCCGGACAGGTCGGTGATCGTGCCGGAGATCATCACCGGCAGGTGCACGCCTTTCTCGATAAAGATCTCGTTGCAGGCGAAGATCGCCGCCTTGGCGTTCAGCGTGTCGAAGATGGTCTCGATCAGGATGATGTCGACGCCGCCGTCGATCAACCCGCGCAACTGTTCGCCATAGGCGAGGCGCAGATCGTCGAAAGTCACGGCGCGATAGCCTGGGTTGTTGACGTCAGGCGACATCGACGCCGTGCGATTGGTCGGCCCTAGCGCACCGGCAACGAAACGGCGTTTGCCGTCTTCCCGCTGTGCTCTCAGCGCGGCACGGCGCACCAGCCGCGCTCCGTCGCGGTTCAGCGCATAGACGGCATCCTCCATTCCGTAATCAGCCTGGGCGATCGAGGTCGAGGAGAAGGTGTTGGTCTCGAGGATATCGGCGCCTGCGATGGCGTACTGATAGTGGATTTCCTCGATCGCCCCGGGCTGGGTCAGGATCAAAAGGTCGTTGTTGCCTTGCTGGTGGCAGGGGCAGCCGGCGAAGGCCTCGCCGCGAAACTGGCTCTCGTCGAAACCCAGACCCTGGATCTGCGTGCCCATGGCGCCGTCAAGGATGAGGATGCGTTCGTGCGCTGCTGCGGTCAGCGCAGCAACCACTTCGGAACCGTCGGGCTTTGCCGCGGCGGGGCCGAACAGGTCATCCAGCGATGAGGAGCTTTGCGACATTTTTCATCCTCAAGACGACAGCCGCATCCAAGGCACATAAAGACATCTTTATGTCAACATACGCCCTCTAAGACCTTCTGTCACCCCAGTGCGCGTCGGTTTCACCCAGTCAAGTGGCCTTCGCCGGCTTTCATTGTCTGCAACTCCATATACCTGGACGAAGCGCGTATCACCTCCCTGAAGCCGCGGATTATCACGTTCGATTAGGATAACCACATACTGGACCGCCTGAGCTACTCCGTCGATCTCGACGCAGATGGCCGTTACGCTTTCTCCATCCTTCGCTTGACAAGATAGCGCGAGCCCGTTCAACTTGAGGCATTCACCAGGGGAGTCCCGGCAAGGGGCTGAGATACTGCTGGCTTTCGCGGCGCAGTGACCCGTTGAACCTGATCCAGTTCATACTGGCGTAGGGACGGTGCAAGCGCTTTGCGGGAGTTCATGCCCGAGGTCCTGTTTTGGCAGGACGACCAAAGCGTCTTTTCATCCTTCCGGCACAGAACTGGGTCTCCAATGCACGAGCAAAGGAGCCTCAAGATGAATGCCCTCACCCCCGCCGTTTCGACGGGACCGCTGCCCGCCTCACGCAAGATCCACAAGCAAGGCACCCTCCACCCGCAGATCAGGGTGCCGATGCGCGAGATCTCCGTCCATCCGACCGCCGGCGAACCGCCCGTCACCGTCTACGATCCGTCGGGGCCCTACACCGACCCGACTATCGACACCAGCATCGAAAAGGGCCTCGCCCGGCATCGCCAGGAATGGGTCATCGCCCGCGGCGATGTCGAGGCCTATGACGGCCGCTATGTCCGGCCGGAGGACAATGGGTTCGCGACGGGCGAGCGCCTGACGCCGGAATTTCCCGTTCGCAACCAGCCGCTCAGGGCCAAAGCGGGCAAGGCGGTGACCCAGCTTGCCTATGCGCGCGCCGGCATCGTCACGCCCGAAATGGAGTTCGTCGCGATCCGCGAGAATCTGGGCCGCGAGATGCTGCGCGGCAAGATTGAGCGCGACGGCGAGGCCTTCGGCGCGGCGATCCCCGACTTCGTCACCCCGGAATTCGTGCGTGACGAAGTGGCGCGCGGGCGGGCGATCATTCCCGCCAACATCAATCATCCCGAGAGCGAGCCAATGATCATCGGCCGCAATTTCCTGGTCAAGATCAACGCCAATATCGGCAACTCCGCCGTCACTTCGTCGATGGCCGAAGAGGTCGAGAAGATGGTGTGGGCGATCCGCTGGGGCGCCGATACGGTGATGGACCTGTCGACGGGCCGCAACATTCACAACATCCGCGAATGGATCGTGCGCAATGCGCCGGTGCCGATCGGCACGGTGCCGCTTTACCAGGCGCTGGAAAAGGTCGGCGGCATCGCCGAGGACCTGACCTGGGAGGTCTATCGCGACACGCTGATCGAACAGGCCGAACAGGGCGTCGACTATTTCACCATCCACGCCGGCGTGCGGCTGCACTACATCCCGCTGACCGTCGACCGGGTGACTGGGATCGTCTCGCGCGGCGGCTCGATCATGGCCAAATGGTGCCTGCACCATCACCGGGAGAGCTTCCTCTACGAGCACTTCGCCGAGATCTGCGACATCTGTCGCGCTTACGACGTGTCGTTCTCGCTCGGCGACGGGCTTCGTCCGGGCTCGATCGCCGACGCCAACGACGCGGCGCAGTTCGCGGAGTTGGAAACGCTCGGAGAGCTGACGCAGATCGCCTGGGCCAAGGACTGCCAGGTGATGATCGAGGGGCCCGGGCATGTGCCGATGCACAAGATCAAGCAGAACATGGACAAGCAGCTCGCCGTCTGCGGCGAGGCGCCGTTCTATACGCTTGGACCGCTCACCACCGACATCGCGCCGGGCTACGACCACATCACCTCAGGCATAGGCGCGGCGATGATCGGCTGGTTCGGCACGGCCATGCTCTGCTATGTCACGCCCAAGGAGCATCTCGGCCTTCCCGACCGCAATGACGTCAAGACCGGCGTGATCACCTACAAGATCGCGGCGCATGCCGCCGACCTGGCGAAGGGACACCCGGCGGCGAAAGTCAGGGATGATGCCCTTTCCCGCGCGCGCTTCGAGTTCCGCTGGGAGGACCAGTTCAACCTGTCGCTCGATCCCGAGACCGCGCGTTCCTTCCATGACCAGACTCTGCCCAAGGAGGCGCACAAGGTGGCGCATTTCTGCTCGATGTGCGGGCCGAAATTCTGCTCCATGCGCATTTCTCACGACATCCGCGCCGAGGCCCAAAAGGAGGGCATGGCGGCGATGGCGGAGAAATATCGTGCAGGCGGCGACCTCTACATGCCGGCGGATGAGGCCGGCAAAACGCTTACGCCGGTGGAGGCAAATGAGCCGTCATGAAGGTCCTGGTCAAAGGGGCCGGCGTCGCCGGCCTCACCGCCGCCTTCGAGCTCGCCACCCGTGGCGCGACCGTGACTGTTGCCGAGACACGGCATAGCCTCGGCGGCAACGCGTCCTGGTTCGCCGGTGGCATGCTGGCGCCATGGTGCGAGCGTGAAAGCGCCGAGCAGCCGGTACTGGATCTCGGACGCGATGCCGCCGACTGGTGGGATGCGGCGACGCCCGGCCAGGTGACGCGGGCCGGAACACTGGTCGTGGCGGCACCGCGCGATGCAGGCGAACTCGACCGCTTCGCCAGCCGTACCTCGGGGCATCGGCGCGTCGATGAGGATGAGATTGCGTTGCTGGAGCCCGACCTCGCCGGCCGCTTCCGCCGCGGGTTGCTCTTCCCCGATGAAGCCCATCTCGACCCGCGCGAGGCGATGGCGGCGCTTCATGACAGGCTCGCGGCCATGGGGGTCGAATTCCGCTTCGGTGTCGACGCCAGTCAGGTCTCCGGTTTCGATCGTCAGATCGACTGCACGGGGATGGCGGCAGTCGACGACAGGCTGCGCGGCGTACGCGGCGAGATGCTGATCCTGCGCACGCGCGACGTCTCGCTGTCGCGCCCGGTACGGCTGCTGCATCCGCGCTTTCCGCTCTATCTGGTGCCGCGCGCTGAGCACTGTTTCATGGTCGGCGCAACGATGATCGAAAGCCAATCCGGAGGACCGGTCACGGTTCGCTCAATGATGGAGTTGCTCAGCGCTGCCTGCGCCGTCCATCCGGCGTTCGGCGAGGCGGGTATCATTGAGACCGGCGTCGGCATTCGCCCGGCCTTTTCCGACAATCTACCGCGTGTCGAGGCGCGTGGAGACACCATCGCTATCAACGGCCTCTATCGTCATGGCTTTCTGCTTGCGCCCGCCATGGCGCGCCAGGCGGCCGAAATTATCTTCCGTCACGACGAACCCGTGGAGCTCGTCCATGAAATTGACCGTAAACGGCGAAGCGCATGAGGTTGCCCCCAGCACGCTGGCAGAGCTGCTTGCAGCGCTCGACTATGAGGGCGATTGGCTGGCGACGGCCGTCAACAGCGACCTCGTGCACAAGGCCAGGCGGGCGGAATTCCAGTTGAGCGACGGCGACCGGATCGAAATCCTCTCGCCGATGCAGGGAGGCTAGCATGTTCGAGCTTTTCGGGACGCCACTTCCCTCTCGGCTGCTTCTCGGCACGGCGCAATATCCTTCGCCGGCCATCCTTGCTGATGCGGTCACGGAGTCGGGCACCTCCGTGGTGACCGTCTCCTTGCGACGTGAGATGGCGGGCGGCAGGGCCGGCGAAAAATTCTGGTCGCTGATCCGATCGCTCAGCACGAAAATCCTGCCCAACACTGCTGGCTGCCACTCCATCAAGGAAGCAGTCACGACCGCAAAGATGGCGCGCGAAGTGTTCGAGACGAGTTGGATCAAGCTCGAAGTGATCGGCAACCACGACACACTACAGCCGGACGTGTTCGGCCTTGTCGAAGCCGCCCGCATCTTGTGCGAGGACGGCTTTTCGGTATTTCCGTACACCACCGACGACCTCGTCGTTGCCGAGCGGCTGCTGGAGGCCGGCTGCAAGGTCCTGATGCCGTGGTGCGCGCCGATCGGTTCGGCGCTTGGGCCGATCAACATAACGGCGCTGCGCTCGATGCGCGCACATTTCCCGCACGTCCCGTTGATTGTCGATGCAGGCCTCGGGCGGCCGTCGCACGCGGCAACCGTCATGGAGCTCGGCTTCGATGCCGTGCTCCTGAACACGGCAGTCGCCAAGGCGGGCGATCCGGTCGGCATGGCGCGCGCATTCGGCAAGGCGGTCGAAGCTGGCCGCGAAGCCTTCCGCTCGGGAATGCTCGAACCGCGCGAAGTCGCCGTGCCGTCAACGCCGACATTCGGCAGAGCGGTCTTCTCATGAAGCTCGACCCCTTTTACCTGATCGTCGACAGCGCCACCTGGATCGAACGGCTGGTGCCTCTCGGCGTCAAGCTGGTTCAGTTGCGCATCAAGGCCATGGACGAGACCGGGTTGCGCACCGAAATCCGGAAGGCGAAGGCCTTATGCGCCGAGCATCAATGCCAACTCATCGTCAACGACCACTGGCGCCTGGCAATCGAAGAGGGCTGCGACTTCGTTCATCTCGGCCAGGAGGATCTGCAGACCGCCGACCTCGCACCGATACGGGCCGCCGGCGTGAGGCTCGGCCTCAGCACGCATGATCATTTCGAACTGGAAACCGCCCTGGCCGCCAAGCCTGACTACATCGCCCTCGGCCCGGTCTATCCCACCATGCTGAAGAAGATGAAATGGGCGCCGCAAGGGGTTGAGCGGATCAGCGAATGGAAGCGCCGGGTCGCGCCGATCCCCTTGGTCGCTATTGGCGGCCTCAACCCCGACCGGCTCGACGGTGTCTTCGCGGCTGGCGCGGACAGCGCCGCAGTGGTCACCGACATCACGTTGAACGACGACCCCGAGGCGCGCACGCGAGAATGGATCGAAAAGACGGAGCGACGGCGCTGAGTCAGGAACCACATGTACTTGTCGTCGGCGGTTCGGACTCCAGCGGCGGCGCCGGAATTGCCCGCGACATCGAGACGATCTCGTCCATTGGCGTGCGCAGTTGCCTGGCGGTCACCGCGCTGACGGTGCAGACGCACGACAGTGTGACGGAAATCCATCATTCGCCGTCAAGCCTGGTGGCCGATCAGATGCGCGCTGCTCTGCAGGCCAACGAGGTGGCTGCTATCAAGATCGGCATGTTGGCGACGGCGGAGACCGTCTTTGCCGTTGCGGCCGTGCTGCGCGAAAATCCGCACGTGCCGGCAATACTCGATCCGGTGCTGGCTTCAACATCAGGCAGGGCGCTGCTGGAAGGCGGCGCCATCGCCATCATGAAGCGCGACCTGATGCCGCTTTGCCGCCTGATCACTCCCAACCTCATCGAACTGGCGCTGCTTGTGGGCGCAGAGCGCGCTGCCGACGAGGGCGGCGCCGTCAGGCAGGGCCAGGAATTGCTGGGCGCGGGTGCGCAGGCCGTGCTGATCAAGGGCGGTCATGCATCGGGATCCCGATCGACCGATATTCTGCTGTGCCGCAATCGACCGCCAGTCCGCTTCGACACACCGCGCCTTTCAGCATCGATGCGTGGGACAGGCTGCATGCTGGCTAGCGCCATTGCGGCGCACCTGGCGAAGGCGTACCCGCTTGAACACAGCGCGCGTAAAGGCAAGCTTTTTGTATTCGAGAGACTGCAGAAGCATGCAGCCGAATGAGGCGCTGTCTTTCGACGCCTCGGCCTTTGAACGGCTGTCACTCTGCATCTAGTAAATTCCGACATCGAGGCCGTCAAAAAGTTACGCCTTTGATTTTAAATGGAAAATCGCCGCAAGAAATATTTTGAGGTTTCAACAACTATTGGGACCATTCGGCCGGGTTTTGCATTCTGTGGCGCTCGACGGCGCGCCACGGCAGGTCTCGAAAGTACCGTCGCGGCTCCAGATAAGTGCATACTTCCGACACACACACTCAACAGGCGCCTCGCGGCTATGGCAGCGCAGCCTCGCAGGGATAGCAAAGGCCATTGCCTATTTGGTATGCTGGTATAATGTGTACCTGACATAGCGTGATCCTCAGCAGATACGCTGCGTCCTATGGTCTTTATGGGAGGAGATACAATGAAACTTTCAATCGTGGCGGCGCTTGCCAGCGCCGCGCTGGCGAGTGTGTGCGTGCTGCCGGCAATGGCATCGTCGGACAAGCCAGTCATCGCGCTGACCAATGCCTATTACGGCAACACGTGGCGCCACCAGATGGTGGAAGCGTTCGAGGCCTCGGCCAAGGAAGCCAAGGCCGCCGGGCAGATCGCCGACTACATCGTCATGAACGGCGATGGTTCCGTCGCGCAGCAGAACAGCCAGATCGCCGAGCTGATCCTGAAGAAGGTCGACGTGCTCGCCGTCGATGCAGCCTCGGAAACCGCGGTCAACGGCATCATCGAGAAGGCCTGCAAGGCCGGCATCATCGTCATCTCCTTCGATTCGGTCGCCTCGGCGCCCTGCAACTACCAGCTGAATTTCGACTTCAAGGGCTACAAGGCAACCCAGGCCGAGGCCGTGTTCAAGATGCTCGGCGGCAAGGGCAACGTCATCCAGGTGCGCGGCGTCAAGGGCTCGGCGCCCGACAACGACATGTTCAACGCGCAGCAGTCGGTCCTGGCCAAGTATCCGGACATCAAGGTGGTCGCGACAGTCTATGGCCAGGCGACGGCGTCGGTGGCGCAGGCGGCGATCGCCAACGTCCTGCCCTCGCTGCCCCATGTCGATGCGGTGCTCGGTCAGGGCGGCAGCGACGATGTCGGTATCGCGCAGGCCTTCGTCCAGTATGGCGGCGACTACGCCGGCAAGATGCCGGTCATCGAAGGTGGCGGCGGCACCGACTTCGTAAAATGGTGGGCCGAGGAGAATGCCAAGAATGGCTACCAGACGGTGTCGATGAACACCACGCCCGGCATCGGCGGCGCTGCCTTCTGGCTCGGCCTGTCGCTGCTCAAGGGCGCCAAAGCACCGAAGCTAATGATCATGCCGGTGGCGACGGTCGACGCAAGCAACCTCAAGGAATATGCGAAGCTGCCGGGCGGCCAGATCATCAGCCCGAGCTATTCCCTGGACTGGGTGAAGCAGAACCTGCTCAGCAAGTAACGCGACCAACCGGCTTGGATCGGGCGCTGTTGAAAGACTGCGCCCGACCTTGCTGTCGAAGAAAACGGAGGACGAATGTCCCAGCTTGCCGTTGCCGATCAGGATGGTGCCTACTCCACGGCGCCTGCCGCTCGTGCCCGGCCGAGCGTTGTCTCGCTCAGCCGGATCACCAAGAGTTTCGGGCCGACGCTTGCCAATGCGGGCATCGATCTTACAGTCAGCGCCGGTGACGTGATTGGGTTGGTCGGCGGCAACGGCGCCGGCAAATCCACGCTGATGCGCATCCTGTGCGGCGCGATGTGGCCGACGCTTGGGTCAATCTCGTTCGCCGACGAGGGGCAGGATTTCACCGGCTACGACACCAACGAGGCGCAGCGGCGCGGCATCCGTATGGTGCACCAGGAGCTGTCGCTCTGCGCCAACCTTTCGGTCGCCGAGAATTTCTTCCTCGAAACACCGGGCGAGGCGGCAAGCCGGCCCGGCTGGCGGGCGCTCTACCGGACCCGCGCCCGCGCGGCGCTCGACGCCGTCTTTCCCGGCAACGACATCGATGCCGACGCCGAGGTCGGCCACCTCTCCATCGCCGAGCGGCAGATGGTCGAGATCGCGCGGGCCGCGGCGACGCCCGGCGTCAAGCTGATCGTGCTCGACGAGCCGACCTCCTCGCTCGACCTCGACCGCTCGAAGCAGTTGCGCGCCTTCGTTCGCGAGCGGGCCAAGGCCGGGCTCGCCTTCATCTTCATCAGCCACAAGCTGCAGGAAATCATCGACATCGCCACGGAGGTCGTGGTGCTGCGCAACGGCCGCACCGCTTGGCAGGGCAAGGTCGCCGACGCTTCGATCGCCAGGCTGGTGCAACTGATGGGTGGCGATGCCAATCCGGTCCACCAGCATTGCGTCTCCGCCGCATCCTCAAAGGATGTGCTGGTGCGGCTCTCCGGCCCACTGACGCAGGAACTCGGCCACGACATCGACATCGTGCGCGGCGAGATCGTCGGCCTGGCCGGCCTCGAGGGCAGCGGCCAGAAGGAATTGCTGCACGCGATCTTCGGCACCGGCCGCAGGCAGGATGCCGCGGTCTCCAGGCGCGCGGAGGCGAGCTTCATTGCCGGCGACCGGCAGAAGGAAGGCATCTTCCCGCTGTGGAGCGTGCTTTCCAACATCAGCATCGGCGCGCTTGCCCGCCGCCCGGCGCTGGGCCTGGTTTCGGAGCGCGCCAACCGCGACACGGCAAGCGGCGCCGCCGGCAAGTTGCGGCTCGACGACAAGCGCTTCCAGTCCGACATCACCGAGCTCAGCGGCGGCAACCAGCAGAAGGCGCTGGTCGCCCGCGCGCTGGTCACCGATGCGCCGATCATCCTGCTCGATGATCCGACGCGCGGCGTCGACATCGCCACCAAGCAGGATTTCTACCGGCTCTGTAACGAGATCGCGCGTGGCGGCCGCACACTGGTCTGGCACACGACCGAGGACGCCGAACTGCTCGCCTGCGACCGCGTGCTGGTGTTTGCCGGCGGACGCGTCGTGCGGGAACTGGCCGGCGAGGCGATCACGGAATCGGCGATCGTCGGCGCCTCCTTCACCCAGCCGACGGACAAGCTCGCCGACGCCGGGCCAAAGGCGGCGACAGCTGCCGGACTTGCCCGGCGGCTGGTGAATGCGGCGCCCTTCATCGGCCTTGCCGCGGTGCTGGGCATCATGATCTCGGCCAATCCGGCCGTCGCCTCGATCTTCGGCCTCGACCTGCTGCTAATGCCGGCGCTGTCGCTGGTGCTGGTGACGGCGGCTCAGATGTTCATCGTCGGCGGCAGCGAGATCGACCTCGGCGTCGGCGCCTTCGCCGGCCTGGTCAGCGTGCTCAGCGCCACGCTGCTCTACGACCAGCCATGGCTCGGCGCGCTGGCGCTGGTGGCGGCGCTCGCCGCCTATGCAGGGCTCGGCGGCCTGATCCAGGCGCGCAAGATCCCCGCCATCGTCGTCACGCTCGGCGCCTCCTTCATCTGGGTGGGGATCGGCTATGCGCTGCAGCCGACGCCCGGCGGCGCCAGTCCCGACTGGCTGACGACGCTGTTCGGCTGGTCGGTCGGCTTCATGCCGACCTCGATCATCCTCATCGCGGCCGTCGCGCTGATCGCGTTGGTCATCGACCGGCTGCCGCTCGGCGTGGTGCTGCGCGGCTTCGGCAACAACCCGACGGCGATGATCCGCTCGGGCTGGTCGCCGACGCGCTATGCGCTGGTGCGCTATCTCATCGCCGGGCTGTTCGCGGGCGCGGCCGGCCTGTCGCTGACGGCGATCAACACGGCAAGCGACATCAATTCCGGCAATTCCTTCACGCTGCTCAGCGTCGCTGCCGTGGTCATGGGCGGCTGCTCGCTGCTCGGCGGCATCATCTCGCCGGTCGGCGCCATCGCCGGCGCGGTGACGCTCTCGCTGATCGGCGCGTTGCTCGGCACGCTGAGCGTCAGCAGCGACTACAACGCAGCCACGCAAGGGCTGATCCTGATCGCGCTGCTCACGCTGCGCAGCCTGACCACCGACCGCGGGAGCGAACAATGAACGCTCTAACCGCCTTCAGTATCTGGGCGCAGAGGAACCGCTGGATCTGGGCGGCGATCGGCGTGCTGCTTCTGTGGCTGGTGCTTTCGGTCGTCACCAACCGCTTCAGCCTCTCCAGCCTGTCCGGCATCATGCTGTCGGCATCGTTCCTGACGGTGGTCGGCATCGGCCAGATGTTCGTGGTGACGACGGGGCGCGGCAATATCGATCTCTCGGTCGCCTCGGTGATCACGCTCAGCGCCTTCGTCGCGCTGCTGACCATCAAGGGGCAGGATGCCAATCTCGCGATAGGTGTCGCCGCGGCCATCCTGCTCGGCCTCGCCGTCGGCGTGCTGAACTCGCTGCTGGTGGTCGGGCTCGGCATTCCGGCTATCATCGCGACGCTGGCGACCGGCTATGTGCTGGCAACGGCGACGCTGCTGTCCAACCGGGCGATACCGGGTTTTGCCGTCAGCCCTACCCTGAAGACGTTGGCGAGCGGACGTGTCTGGGGCATGCCGATCATGGCCATCATCGCCATTGTCGGGGTGGCGGCGACTTCGTTCGTGCTGCGCTACACCGTGTTCGGGCAGCTTCTGTCGGCGGTCGGCCAGAACCGCGCCGCGGCGCGGCTCGCCGCCATCAGGAACGGAAGGGTGATCGCGTCGGCCTTCATCATCTCCTCGGTGCTGGCCTCGCTCAACGGCCTGCTGCTCGGCGCCTATATTGGCGGCGCCTTCCTCGAGATGGGCCAGCCCTATCTGTTGCAGTCGATCGCCGCCGTGGTGCTCGGCGGAACGCTGATCTTCGGCGGCTCGGCAACCGCGCTGGGTACCCTGTTCGCCAGCATCCTTCTGATCCTCATCGTCACCACCATGCAGATCATCGGCCTGCCGCCCGGCGTCCAGGACATCGTCCAGGGCATCGTCGTCATCTTCGTGCTGGCGCTGGCCGGACGCCAGGCCTTGACGCGGCGAGCGCCGACTGAGCCGGCAGCCGGCGATGCCAATCCCGCTGCGCAGGCCGGCGACCGGTCGGCTTGAAACGGGAATTAGGCTCTGGTCAAACCACCAAGTTGTGGTAGGGTGATTATACCAGTTGATAACGTGACGATCGGCGCGGCCATCGTTGGAAATCGGGAGCAAGCATAGATGACAACGATTGCGCTGTTCGGAGCCGGCGGGAAGATGGGCTACCGCCTGTCGACCAATTTTCGCGGATCGGACTATACGATCCGCCATGTCGAGGTGAGCGAGGCCGGCCGCGAGCGGCTGAAGACCGGACTTGGCTTCGATGCGGTCAGCGCCGACGAGGCGCTCAAGGGCGCTGATGTGGTGATCCTGGCCGTTCCGGACACCCATATCGGCAAGGTCGCGGCAAGCATCGAGAGCAAGCTGGCGGCGGGCACGATGGTGGTGGTGCTCGATGCGGCGGCGCCCTTCGCCGGCCACCTGCCCAACCGTCCCGACCTCACCTATTTCGTTACCCATCCCTGTCACCCGCCGATCTTCAACGACGAGACCGACATGGCGGCCAAGAAGGACTTCTTCGGCGGCGTCAAGGCCAAGCAGCATTTCGTCAGCGCCCTGATGCAGGGGCCGGAGGCGGACTACGCCAAGGGCGAGGCGATCGCCCGGATCATCTGGGCGCCAGTGATGCGCTCGCATCGTGTCACCGTCGAGCAGATGGCGCTGCTGGAACCCGGCCTTTCCGAGACGGTGTGCGCTTCGCTGCTGGTCGTGATGAAAGAGGCGATGGACGAAGTCGTGGCGCGCGGCGTCGAACGGCAGGCCGCACTCGACTTCCTGCTCGGCCACATGAACGTGCTCGGCGCCGTCATCTTCGGCGAAACCAAGGGCGTGTTCTCCGACGCCTGCAACAAGGCGATCGAATTCGGCAAGCCGGTGCTGATGCGCGACGACTGGAAGCGTGTCTTCGAACCGGAAGAGATCGCTGCGAGCATCCAGCGCATTACCTGAGGCGCTCCTCCTTCTCCCCTTGTGGAGATGCTCCAGTCTGCCGGCGACGGCGATCCTTCGCGCACCCCTCAACCGTCTCGGCGCTGCGCGCCGATACACCTTCTCCCACAGGGGAGAAGGAAAGGCGTGAATCGCACATCAGATACATATCACCTGAAATAGTGGTTGACTCATTATACCAGTTGGCTAAGCTGTTCTCGAGCTCGGATAATCAGGTTTCGCGGGAGTCGAAGCCTGAACGAGTGGAGGACGGGGGGAGTGACGATCTGCTCGGGAGGAGCCGGCACGCGGCTTGATTCCGACGCGATCCGCCGCCTGACCAATTCAGACGCAGACAGAGGCCCCGATTTGCCAGGGCAAAAGTTTTTTCAACGGGAGGACTTCATGAAACTCACTCGCAGAATGACCCTTGCAGCTTTCGCCGGCGTGCTGGCGCTCGGAACGGCGATGCCTGCCTATGCGGCGGACCTGATCGCCATCATCACGCCCTCGCACGACAATCCGTTCTTCAAGGCGGAAGCCGTCGGCGCCGAAGCCAAGGCCAAGGAACTCGGCTACGAGGCGCTGGTGCTGGTCCATGATGACGACGCCAACAAGCAGTCCGAGCTGATCGACACGGCGATCGGCCGCGGCGCGAAGGCGATCATCCTCGACAATGCCGGCGCTGACGCCACGGTCGCTGCCGTGCAGAAAGCCAAGGACGCCGGCATCCCCTCCTTCCTGATCGATCGCGAGATCAACGCCACCGGCGTCGCCGTGGCGCAGATCGTCTCCAACAACTACCAGGGCGCCCAGCTCGGCGCGCAGGAGTTCGTCAAGCTGATGGGCGAGAAGGGCAATTTCGTCGAGCTGGTCGGCAAGGAATCCGACACCAATGCCGGCATCCGCTCGAAGGGCTATCACGACGTCATCGACGACTATCCGGACCTCAAGATGGTCGCCCAGCAGTCCGCCAACTGGAGCCAAACGGAAGCCTATTCCAAGATGGAATCGATCCTGCAGGCCAACCCGGACATCAAGGGCGTGATCTCCGGCAACGACACGATGGCGATGGGCGCCTATGCAGCACTCGCCGCCGCCGGCCGCAAGGATGTCATTGTCGTCGGCTTCGACGGCTCGAACGACGTGCGCGACTCCATCACCTCCGGCGGCATCAAGGCGACCGTCCTGCAGCCGGCCTTCGCGCAGGCGCAGATGGCTGTCGTGCAAGCCGACGACTTCATCAAGAACAAGAAGTCTCCCGCCCAGGAAAAGCAGCTGATGGACTGCGTGCTGGTCAATGGCGACAATGCCAAGCAGCTGGAGACTTTCGCGCTCACCAACTGAGCCGGCATCACATCAATCGCAAGGGACGGACCTCCGGTTCGTCCCTTGCCCAATTTCCGTGGGTGCTTCCTGACCGCCATGCCGAACAAGCTGACCTGGTTGAGCTTCGCCGTGCCAATTCTTGCCGGAATGGCCGGCCTCGGGCTCACCGCCTGCAAGATCCTGCCGACACCGTCGATGCAGGGCGGCGGCAACGCGCCGGCCTTCAATCCCGACAAGATGATCGAGGACATCTGGGCGCCGAAGATAATCCCCTATCTGCAGCAGAAGGGCGGACCGTTCCCGGAAGTGCACGCCTTGGCCACCACCGATCCGGCTGCCGCCGGCGCCAAATACGGCAATCCGAACAAGCAGGCGAATTCGCCCTGGACCTTCGCGGTGCGGCTGGAGGGCAAGATCGTCGCCGCCAACACCCAGTCGCGCGCGGCGACCATCGATGTCGATGTCGACGGCGACGGCAAGGCCGATGCGCGGGTGCAGATCGGACCGGCGGTGCGCGGCACCGCGCTGCGCGACAGCCTCGACTTCATCCAGTTCAACGACTTTACCAACCAGATCGACTTCGCCCAGTTCGGCAAGGCATTCAACATTTATGCCGACAAGACGGCGCTGTCCAAGCTGCCGCGCGAGGCGCTCGAGGGCCGCAGCGCCAAGGTGCTCGGCGCCTATACGCTGGGCAGCGGCCAAGACCTGCCGCTGGTGACGCCGGCGGAGGCCGAGATCGGGCCGAAGCCATGAGCGCGGAAGCCGAGCGCGACGTCATCCTGAAGCTGGAGGATGTCTCCAAGGTCTATTCCGGCACGGTCGCGGTCAAGCGCGCCAATTTCGAGGTGCGCAGGGGCGCGGTCAACGTTCTGGTAGGCGAGAACGGCGCGGGCAAGTCGACGCTGATGAAGATCATCGCAGGCGTCGAGCAGCCGACCGCCGGACGCATCCTGCTCGAGGGTGAAGACGTGTCGTTCGCCTCATCCGGCGATGCGGTGAACCGCGGCATCGGCATGGTGTTCCAGGAGCTCAACCTGTTCGGCAACATGACGGTGGCGGAAAACATCTTCGCCACCCGCGAGATCACCAACCGGTTCCGCAAGATCGACCGCAAGGAGCAGGAACGCCGCGCGGCCGAATTCCTCGAAAGGCTGCAGGCCGGCATCCGCCCGGACATGCTCGTCGAGGATCTGCGCATCGGCCAGCAGCAGCTGGTCGAGATCGCCAAGGCGGTCTCCCTCGACGCGCGCATCCTGATCATGGACGAGCCGACCTCGGCGCTGAGTGCGGCGGAAGTCGAGATCCTGTTCAAGGTCATCGCCGATCTCAAGGCGCGCGGCGTCGCCATCGTCTACATCTCGCACCGGCTGGAAGAGCTGATCCGCATCGGCGACTACATCACCGTGCTGCGCGACGGCCGCATCACCGGCCAGGAGGACATGAGACAAGTCGACACGCAGTGGATCGTGCGGCAGATGATCGGCTCCGATGCCAAGGATTTCGCCAAGGCCGACGGCCACGCTCCCGGCGAGGAGATCTTCCGCGCCGAAGAAATCTGCCTGCCGCGCGCGACCGGCGGGCTTGCGGTCGACCATGTCTCGCTGTCGCTCCGCGCCGGCGAGATCTTGGGCATCTACGGCCTGATGGGCGCCGGGCGCAGCGAACTGTTCGACTGCATCATGGGCCGCCACGGCCATGCCACGGGTTCGATCTTCATCGATGGCAAAAAGGTAAGGGAACGCGACACGACGCGGCGCATCCGCCGTGGCCTCGCGCTGATCCCCGAAGACCGCCAGCGCGAAGGGCTGGTGTCGATCCTGTCCGTCGCCAGCAATCTGACGCTGGCCAGCCTGTCGCGCTTTGCCCGCCTGTTCCACATCCGCGGCGCCGAGGAAAGACAGGCGGTGGCCGGCATGGTGCGGGAGCTGGCGATCAAGGTCGCCGACCCGGCGCAGGAGGTCTCGTCGCTGTCCGGCGGCAACCAGCAGAAGGTGGTGATCGGCAAGGCGCTGCTCACCGGTCCGAAGGTGCTGCTGATGGACGAGCCCAGCCGCGGGATAGATGTCGGCGCCAAGGCCGACGTTTTCCGCACTATGCGTAAACTGTCGCGCGACGGGCTCGGCATCCTGTTCGCCACTTCGGATCTCGATGAGGTAATGGCTCTGTCCGACCGCATCGCGGTGATGAGCAATGGAAAACTGACCGGCATGTTCGATCGCGCCGAGGCAACGGAAGCGGCGATCGTCGCCGCATCGGCGCTTGGCCACGGACCCGCAGGGCGGCCAACGGAGACAAACGCCCATGACTGACATTCCGGCCAAGGCGGCTGCCCCCACCGCTTCCAGCGGTTCGCTGCTTCTTACATTGATGAAGCTCAGGACCTTCATCGCGCTGATCGCGGTGTTGGTGTTTTTCTCGATCGCCGCGCCCAATTTCCTGTCGGCGGCAAACCTTATCCTAATGGCCAAGCACGTGGCGCTGAACGCCTTCCTGGCCATGGGCATGACCTTCGTCATCATCACCGGCGGCATCGACCTGTCGGTCGGTTCCATCGTCGGCTTGTGCGGCATGGTTGCCGGCTATCTGGTGCTGAACGGCATCGACCTGCAGATCGGCTACACGATCTATTTCAACGTCGTCGAGATCGCGCTGATCACGCTGGCCGTCGGCATAGCGATCGGCGCCGTCAACGGGCTGCTGATCACCAGGCTCAACGTCGCGCCGTTCATCGCCACGCTCGGCGTGCTCTATGTCTCGCGCGGCCTGGCGCTCTTGTCGTCCGATGGCCGCACTTTCCCCAATCTCGTCGGCAAGCCGGAACTCGGCACCACCGGCTTCGGCTATCTCGGCGCCGGCAAGCTGCTCGGCCTGCCGGTGTCGATCTGGATCCTGATCGTCGTCGCGCTGGGCGCGGCCTATCTCGCGAAATACACGCCGCTCGGCCGCCATATCTTTGCTGTCGGCGGCAACGAGCGGGCGGCGCGCATTTCGGGCGTGCGGGTCAACATGGTCAAGATGTTCGTCTACATGTTCTCCGGCTTCTGCGCGGCGATCGTCGGCCTGATCATCTCGTCCGAGCTGATGGCCTCGCATCCGGCGACGGGCGAGAGCTTCGAGCTCAACGCCATCGCGGCCGCGGTGCTTGGCGGCACCTCGATGTCGGGCGGGCGCGGCGCGATCGGCGGCACCATCGTCGGCGCCTTCGTCATCGGTATCCTCTCCGACGGACTGGTGATGATGGGGGTGAGCTCGTTCTGGCAGATGGTGATCAAGGGCCTCGTCATAATCGTCGCCGTCGTCGTCGACCAGGCGCAGCGCCGACTGCAAAGCCGCGTTACACTGATGCAGATGGCAAAGGTGGGCTGAGCATGGCGGGGTTGCGGGGAGCGCTGATCGGCTGCGGCTTCTTTGCCGTCAACCAGATGCATGGCTGGCGCGACATCGAAGGCGCCTCGATCGTCGCCATCTGCGACCGCGATGCGGAACGGCTCAGGATCGTCGGCGACCAGTTCGGCATCGCGAGGCGCTATAGCGACGCGGCCGCCATGTTTGCGAACGAGACGCTCGACTTTGTCGACATTGCCACCACCGCGCCCAGCCATCGGGCGCTGGTCGAGATGGCGGCCGCGCAACGCGTACCGGCGATCTGCCAGAAGCCGTTCGCGCCGACGCTTGCCGATGCCAAGGCGATGGTGAAGGCTTGCGCGGACGCCGACGTGCCGCTGATGGTGCACGAGAATTTCCGCTGGCAGTCGCCGATCCAGGCGGTGCGCGCCGTGCTCGACAGCGGCGAGATCGGTACGCCGTTCTTCGGCCGCATCTCGTTCCGCTCCGCCTATGACGTGTTTTCCGGCCAGCCCTATCTGGCGACCGGCAAGCGCTTCATCATCGAGGATCTCGGCATCCACATTCTCGACATCGCGCGCTTCCTGCTCGGCGACGTCTCGACGATCACGACGCGGACCACGCGCGTCAATCCCGCCATTGCCGGCGAGGATGTCGCGACCATGCTGATGGATCATGCGAGTGGCGCCACATCCGTGGTCGATTGTAGCTATGCGACGAAACTTGCTGTCGAGCCGTTTCCGGAGACGCTGATCGAGATCGACGGCAGCGACGGCACGATCCGCCTGGCGCAGGGCTACAAGCTTACTGTTACGGGCAAGAGCGGAACGGTGGTGAGCGACGTCTCGCCGCCGCTGCTCTCCTGGGCATCGCGTCCCTGGCACAACATCCAGGAAAGCGTCGTCGCGATCCAGCAGCACTGGGTCGACTGCCTGGCGACAGGAAAAGAACCTGCGACCTCCGGCGCCGACAATCTCAAGACCTTCGCGCTGGTCGAGGCCGCCTATGCGGGCGCGGCGAGCCGCGAGCCGGTCCACCTCGATGCCTTGCTGAAATGACCGCCGACGCTTTCCAGCTCTATGGCACGCACGCGGTCGAAGCCGCGCCGGTCAGGCTGAGTGCGGGCGCGCTCAGCGCCGATTTCGTCAACGGCAATCTGCGCACGATCCGCCATGGCGGCACCGAAGTGTTGCGTGCCATCGCCTATATCGTGCGCGACCGCGACTGGGGCACGTATGAGCCCGAACTGACCGACCTTGCCATCGACCAGCGCGCGGACGCCTTCTCGGTCAGCTATGCGGCACACTGCACGGGGCCGGACGGGAGCCGGCTCGGCTTCCGCGCCACGATCAAGGGCTCTGCTGATGGAGAGCTGGTCTTCGACGTCAACGCGCTCCCCGAGAGCGATTTCGAGACCAACCGCTGCGGCTTCTGCATCCTGCATCCGATCGCCGGGCTGGCCGGCAGCCCGGTGACGGTCGAGCACACCGACGGCAGCGTGGTGGACACCAAGCTGCCGCTGCTGATCGATCCCTGGCAGCCGTTCAATGATATTCGCGCCATCACGCATCAGGTCCGCCCGGGTGTGACCGCCGAATGCCGGATGGAAGGCGACATTTTCGAAATGGAAGACCAGCGCAACTGGTCGGACGCCTCCTACAAGACCTATGTGCGGCCTCTCGCATTGCCATGGCCTTACAAGCTGCCGGCCGGCGAAACCAACCGCCAGACGATCACGCTGCGCATCACCGGCGACGGCAAGGCGCCGGCAGTCGCCACTACCTGCGAACCGGTCCGCGTGGCGCTTGGTGAGCCCGGTGCGGCGCTGCCCGAGATCGGCGTTGTCATCTACCCCGAAAATGTCGAGGCAACGCTGGCGATCTTGCCCTTACTAACAGTGCTGGAGCCACGCCAGTTGCTGTTCCATTACGATCCGACGCGCGGCCATGGCTTCGAGGCGCTGCGCGCCTTCGCCCGGCTCGCCCAGGCCTACAAGTCGGGCACCACGCTCGAATGCGTGGTTGCCTGCGACGGCGATCTCGACGCCGAGCTTTCCGGCGTCGCCGGCATGGTGCGCCGGGCCGGCCTGCGGCTCGACGCCATTGCCGTCTCGCCCTCGGTCGACCGGCAGTCGACGCCGCCCGGCAGTGCGTGGCCGCCCTGCCCGCCGCTCGAGGATGTCTATGCAGCGGCGCGGCGCGCCTTCCCGGACATCCGCCTCGGCGGCGGCATGTTCAGCTATTTCACCGAACTCAACCGCAAGCGCGTTCCCGCAGGCCAGTTCGATTTCATCACCCATTGCACCTGCCCGATCGTGCACGCGGCCGACGACCTCAGCATCATGCAGTCGCTGGAGGCGCTGCCCTTCATCACGCAATCGGCGCGGGCGATCTTCGGCGACAAGCCGTACCGGATAGGACCATCGACCATTGCCATGCGCCAAAACCCCTATGGCGGTGCGACCAAGGACAATCCGGATGGCCAGCGCATCGCCATGGCCAATCGCGATCCGCGCCATACCGGCCAGTTCGCGGCCGCCTGGGCGATCGGCTATGCCGCGCGTGTGGCATCAGCCGGGCTGGAGATGCTGACGCCGTCGAGTTTCGTCGGACCGTTCGGACTGCTGGCGTCGTTGGGCGAGCCCGTCAAGGACGGCGCGCGCCGGCCGCTTTTCCATGCCGTGAAGATGCTTTGCGACCTCGTCGGTCATCAGCATGTCCCTACTGCGGTCAGCGATGACACTCGGGTAGCGGCACTCGCCGGCCGCTCCTCGATGGGCGAGACGATCGTCTGCCTGGCCAACCTGACAGCAGGCGAGGTTCAGGTCGACATTTCCGGTCTGGGCAAGGCATCGCTCATCATGCGGGATGGGAGTGAGCGCGCCATCAGCCTGGATGCGGGCAGCAGGCTGGCGATGCCGCCTTACGCGATCGCCCGGATCGGCTGAACCGTCACTTCTCGGAATTCATCACATAGAGGGCACGCGAGCGTTCAAGGTGCTTGATCATTGCCCTCTCGGCGCCATCGGCATCCTTCTTCTCGATGCGGCCGATGATCTCCTCGTGCTCGGTCAGCGTGTACTTTTCCTTGCCGGTCCAGATCAGCATCTCGGTGTGGTATTCCTTCAGCCAGCCGAGCATCGCCTCGCTGACGGCGACATAGATCGGGTTGCCCGAGATCGCCGCGATCTGGGTGTGGAACTTCATGTCGGCGGAGATAAAGGCTTCGGAGTCGCCGCGAAAGCTGCGCTGCTCTGCAATGGTGGCCCGCAACCGCTGCACATCCTCGGCCGTGGCCTTCTCGGCGGCTTCCCGGACCATGCCGCGCTCGAAGAAGATGCGCGCGCTTTTGAGGTGCTCCAGCGTGTCCTTCGACGACGACAGGATCATCTTGGCCGCGCCATCGACCTGCCTGATGATCGACTTGGCGGTCAGTTGCAGCACCTTGGCACGCTCGCCATGCGAGATAGCGACGAGGCCCATATTGCTTAGCGCCTGCATTGCCTCGCGAATTGCGGGCCGGCCGACCTCGAAACGCTCCATCAATTCGCGCTCCGACGGCATGTCGTCGCCCGGCTGCAATTCGCCGCTGGTGATCAGGCGCTTTAGTCGCGCAAAGACTTCATCGGAAAGCTTGCGCCGGACGATCGGCTCCGAACGGTTCATCGTCGCGAATCACTCCCTTGACCCTGCTCTATCTAGCATTGCCGCGGCGGTTCCCGGAATGCCCGTCCGCCGGTCGGACTGTATCCTTTGGGCAGGATATTGCTTGCAATACTTATGTACTCATTATACCAGATTTCGAACGACAGGGAATTGTTTTCGAACCCCCTTTCGACCCGAGACGGCCGGCCATGATCATCCTCACCTATCGCATCGAAACGTCAGGCAGCATCGAGGCGATGGCGGCCAAGATCGCCAGCGACCAGTCGACCGGAACCTTCGTCGCGCTGCCCGGCGAGACTGAGGAGGTGAAGGCGCGCGTCGCGGCCCATGTGCTGGCGATCCGGCATTTACCCGATGCGGAGCAGCCATCCATTCCCGACGCCGGCCCTGGCCCATTCAAGCGCGCCGATGTCGACATCGGCTTCCCGTTCGATGCGATCGGCACCGACGTCGCGGCGCTGATGACCATTACCATCGGCGGCACCTATTCGATCAGGGGCTTCACCGGCATCCGCGTCGTCGACATGAAGCTGCCGGAAGAATTCAGGGGCGCGCTTCCCGGCCCACAGTTTGGTGTCGCCGGCAGCCGCAGGCTGACCGGCGTCGAGGGGCGTCCGATCATCGGCACCATCGTCAAGCCGGCGCTCGGCTTAAGACCACACGAGACGGCCGCGATGGTGGGCGAGCTGATCGAGGCTGGCGTCGACTTCATCAAGGACGATGAAAAGCTGATGAGCCCGGCCTATTCGCCGTTGGCGGAGCGGGTGAAGGCGATCATGCCGCTCGTCCTCGATCATGAGCAGAAGACCGGCAAGAAGGTCATGTATGCCTTCGGCATCTCGCATGCCGACCCCGACGAGATGATGCGCAACCACGATCTGGTGGCGAAGGCCGGCGGCAACTGCGCTGTTATCAACATCAACTCGATCGGCTTCGGCGGCATGGCCTACCTGAGGAAGCGCTCCAGCCTGGTGCTGCACGCCCACCGCAATGGCTGGGACATCCTGACCCGCCATCCCGGGCTCGGCATGGATTTCAGGGTCTGGCAGCAGTTCTGGCGGCTGCTCGGCGTCGACCAGTTCCAGATCAACGGCATCGGCTCGAAATACTGGGAGCCGGACGACTCCTTCGTCCGTTCCTTCGAGGCGGTGACGACGCCGCTGTTTTCGCCTGATGATTGCGCCCTGCCGGTGGCGGGATCGGGCCAATGGGGTGGCCAGGCGCCGGAAACATATCAGCGCACCGGCCGCACGGTCGACCTGCTCTATCTGTGCGGCGGCGGCATCGTCAGCCATCCGGACGGACCGGGCGCCGGCGTGCGCGCCGTGCAGCAGGCCTGGCAGGCGGCGGTCGATGGCATTCCGCTGGCGGACTTTGCCAGGAGCCATGCGGAGCTGGCGCATTCGATCGAGAAATTCGGCGACGGCAAGGCGGCTTGAGCCATGCAGGACCTTCTGCTCAGCTATTATGGCGACGACCTCACCGGCTCGACCGACGTCATGGAAGCGCTTGAGCTCGGTGGCATACCGACTGTGCTGTTCATGCGCCAGCCGGAAGAAGCTCAGCTGGCGCAGTTCGCGCACTGCCGCGCCGTCGGTCTGGCTGGCTCCAGCCGTAGCGAGTCGCCGCAATGGATGGATACGCACCTCAAGGATGCCTTCGCCTGGCTGAAGACGCTTGGGGCCGAAATCTGCCACTACAAGGTCTGCTCGACCTTCGATTCCAGCCCGACGATCGGCAGCATCGGCCGGGCGATCGAGATCGGCCGTTCGGTGTTCGCGCAGGACAGCGTGCCGCTGGTGGTCGGCGCGCCGCAGCTCAAGCGCTACACCGCCTTCGGCCATCTGTTCGCCGGCTATCGCGACAAATACTACCGCATCGACCGCCATCCGGTGATGAGCCGCCATCCGGCGACGCCGATGGACGAGGCCGATCTTTTGATCCATCTGTCGCGGCAGACCCGGCTTGCCTCGGGACTGCTCGACCTGGCGACGCTGCGTTCGGCCGACCGCTCAGCGGCCTTCGATCGCCTCGCCGCTGATGGCGCCGCCATCGTACTCATCGATGTCGATAGTCCGGAAAGCCAGGCGCTTGCCGGCAAGGAGATCTGGCGCACGCGCAAGCAAGGCGGTTCCTTCGTCGTCGGCTCGTCCGGCGTCGAGTACGCGTTGCTCGCCGAATGGGCAGAGACTGCCGTTGTTCGGGCCGAGTCCCGTTTTTCGGCGCCGGGCGCCGCCGGCCGCGTCGCGGTCGTCTCGGGCAGTTGCTCGCCGACCACGGAACGGCAAATCCGCCATGCCCTGACCGACGGCTTCGACGGCATCGAAGTCGATCCCATCCAACTGGTCTCGGAAAATTCCGGACAGGCGATCGCGCGCGCGGCAGCAAGCGGCCGCGCCAGCCTGGGAGCCGGGCGCAGCGTCATCCTTTACACGGCACTCGGACCTGCCGCTGATCGCGGTGCCGAGATCGATCGGCAGCAAGGCGCCCGTCACAAGCTCGGCCGCGGCCTCGGCACGCTGCTGCGGCAACTGACCGAAGAGCAGGACCTGAAGCGCGTCATCATCGCCGGCGGCGACACATCGAGCCATGCGCTGGGGCAGATGGGCGTCGATGCGCTGACGGTCAGGATGCCGCTGCCGGCGTCACCCGGCTCGCCGCTGTGCGTCGCCCATTCGCGCATCGCGGCGATCGACGGGCTGGAGGTCGCGCTGAAGGGTGGCCAGGTCGGAACCGATCGCTATTTCTCAGCGATCCGTGATGGCCTCGGCGGTTGATAGCGGCAGTGGGTTGGTAAACGCGAAAGTGCATGCGCGGTCTACTAGTGCTTCACCTTGCGCCGGAGCACCTAGCGAAAACATGTATGCTCGAGATCCCTTCCCCGACCAGGTCTTTGGAGTAGGTTGAGCGAGAGCTTCCGGAAAGGCCGCGCCACGCTTGGAATGGCGGACATGCGGTGCGATGCAGACCCGCCTCTGTGCACGCCGCTCTACGCTGTAGGCCCTCTCCTTTTTTGGAAGGTCTTTACTTAATAGGCGATATGGGCGCAGATCGGACTTGCCAGATCGGAGATGGAGAATGCCAGTTCAGCGGAAGTGAGATACGGACACGAAAACAATCTTCGACAGCGAAAGTCACCACCGAAACTACGCTATTGCCGTCCGCCCCCGCTACTCCCACTCGATTGTACACCGCTCTGCTAACGCATTGAATTTACTTAAGAAAATATTTTTGAGCTCGGATACTACCGACCTGCGGGCGGTCAAATAGCTACGCTTTTGATTTCTTTGGAGAATTTCTCACAACTCTTGCGACCCATCTATCGACTACTATCGGCCGCCGAGGTGCACGTCCATATCTGACAGAGATAGCGCGAATGCTTCCAAAAGTACCGTCAGCCCCCGTTCATCGGCATCTTCACACCCTCGCGAACAGGCAAATGGTTCATCAAACATCCTCTAACCACAGGAGGATAGACATGACCAAGAAGCCAAGCCGCGTACGCGTCCTGATGATGCCCTATCACGATGACGGTGACAAAGATCCAGTTGGATATTCGGGTCCCGCAACCGTCCTGACAGGCCTGCCGCGAACGATAAGGCGGCACGAGTTGTGGCTTATCGTTCCGCTCGCCGAAAGCACCATTTACGAGATGGAGAAGCGCGGCGAATTCCCTCGCCGCTTCAATCTCACGCCGCGATGCGTCGTGTGGGACCTTGAAGAGGTCGAAGCATGGCTGGAGCAGCGCCGTCAAGCTTACATCGAGGGTCGCGCGAAGATCGCGCCGGGGCCTGACGTCCATCGGCGCAAGAGTCGCCCGGTTAAGCGAACCGACGACAGGTCGATCTGAAACGGAGGACCATCGCGTCGGCACGGGCGCGATGGTCCACTCATCACGACAACAAGCCACCTAGCTCGAACCGCCTCCGTTCCCTCAAGGTCAAGTGATCGCGCATTTCACCTGAGGGAAGGATCGAGAGGCAACCCGACGTTCCTCGCTAACAACCCCAACAGGAGGATTCTCATGTCGCACCGATCCGATGCTCGCGGAGTTCACGAAGGCGCTGACGACGCATGATGTCGAAAACGAAATCGTTCGTGCGCTGACGCATGACATCGAACCGGGAGCGCTACTTTCAACCCATCGCGATCATCGACTTGATCGGGCCCTAAGCAAACATTGACTAGCCATGCTACATAGCGTCCCGCCTAGCGACGTTGCCACACTTTGCCGGAACGGCTGCAATGCGCTAGCCTGCAAACATGCGCAGTCGCTGATAGATCATTTCGCTGAGGGGGCGAAGATTCATGGAGATGCAGCAAGTCCGCTATTTCCTAGCCCTGTCCAGCACGCTTAATTTCACCAGAGCAGCCGAAGAGTGCAACGTTACCCAACCCGCGCTGACTCGAGCGATCAAGACGCTCGAAGAGGAGTTGGGGGGCGAGCTTCTCCGGCGCGAGCGCCAGCACTCTCACCTGACCGAACTCGGCAGGCGTATGCTGCCTCTGTTGCAACAGTGCTACGACGCTGCCACTTCCGCAAAATCACTCGCCAAGGCTGTGCAAAGCAGCGACGTGGCTCCTCTTAACGTCACCATTTCCAACAGCGTCAACATTGCGCTGCTGGTATCGCCGTTTACGGAGCTTTTTCGCGCCTATCCCGGAGTCCATCTCAAGATCAACCGGGGCTCGCCGAGCGCTGTCGTTGAGGCTCTCAAGAACGGTGAGGTTGAGCTAGCCGTTGCCGGTCCGTTGGGGCAGGCCTGGGATCGGCTCGATACCTGGCCACTCTTCCAGGAAGGCATCGAGCTTGTTGTCAATTCCGATCATCCGCTTGCCCGCCGCAACGAGGCCGATGTCGCATTAAGCCAGTTGGCCGCGGAACCTGTGCTCAGCCGGATCGACTGGGAAACGAGCGAGGATCTTTCGCGTTGCCTGTCAGAGAAAGGCCTGACGCCTCGCACGGCGCATGAAGTCGAGACCGACCACGATTTGCTGGCACTGCTGGAGGCCAACGCCGGGGTGGGCTTCGTCTCCGTGACGGCACCACGGACGCCAAATATCCGCAGGCTCAAGCTGCGAGACGTCGATATCTCCCGGGTCGTCGCCGTTTACGCGGTTGCCGGCCGACATCGCTCACCCGTGGCCACGACGCTGCTCAACCTGTTGCGGTCGACCGACTGGTCATCTTTTGGCGTCAGCGAGCCCGCCTGAGCGCCGCGATCAGATCGTCGATGTCCATCCGCCGACGGTAGTCGGGATCGACGAAGCGATCGGTGATGATCCCGTCGGTTCCAATGATGAAGGTTGCAGGGATTGGCAGGAACCAGCTGCTGTTGCCCTGATAGTTGGGGAGATCGAGGCCTAGCCCCATCAGCCGCTCCATCTCCGCCCCGACCCAGATCGCAAGATTGAGAGACAGGGCGTAGCCATTGTCCATGTCGGTCAGGAAGGGAAACGTCGCGCCGACGGCAGTCTTCATCGCCTTCGCGAATTTGCGCCGCTCGGGCATGATCACCACGATCTGGGCGCCCAAGGCCGCAATCTCTTGCTGAGCTTCGACAATGCCGATCGCGTTCAGACGGCAATAGGGGCACCAATGCCCGCGCTGGAAGGTAATGACGGCGGGGCCTCGCAGCAGCAGATCGCCCAGACTGACCAGCTTGCCCTGATCGTCAGGCAGCAGGAACGCCGGCATGACATCACCCGGCACCGGCGCCATCGCGCCCGCCCCCTGTTTCTCCAGGCGCGCCACCAAGCGGTCCACCGCATCGGCGAAATTCGCGTCCAGGCGGCGCACCGCCGCAGCAATCACCGCCAGCCGTTCGTTCAGGGACGCATCAAGTTCAATGGCAGCCTGGACGGACTGTTCAAATGTCATTGCCTGGTCGTCGGCGGCCATTTCTGCACTTTCATCGATCTGACGCAGCCTATCATCGATGCCCCTCGGCCACGGCCATGTTTTTCCTGCATGGTTTTGATGCCTTGCGAGCATCAAGGCAGCCGAGGTTCGTATTCTGTTCGCCGCGTGACCTCAATTCGTTACAACATGTTCCTGATGTCCGAAGAGAAGGTCGGGAAGCCGTAGACCATGTCGGCAAGCTGCGATGCCGCGATGGCGTGCCTCATAGCCAGCGCAAAGAGATGGATCAGCTCTTCGCCGGCATGGCCGACAATATGGGCGCCAACGATCCTGTCCGTGGATTCCTCGACGATGATCTTCGACCACGCCACGGTCTCGGCATAGGTCCTCGCGGAGAGCCAGCCGCGCATGTCGTTGACATGGACCTTCACACCAAGGCCTTGCTCTTTCGCCTTGGCCTCGGAGAGCCCGACACTTGCCAGGGCCGGAACGGTGTAAGCAGACGCAGGTATCTGGCTATAGTCCGGCCGGTGTCTTGGCCCGTCGACGATGTTGCGGCCAACGATTCCGCCCTCGTAGGTCGCGACCGGCGAAAGCTGCGGAGAATTCCACACCGCGTCGCCACAGACATAGACGTCTGGATTCGAGCGCGAGCGCAGGTGATTGTCGATTTCGATGCGGCCTTCGCGATGGACGATGACACCGGCGCCGAGGTCGAGCCGCTCGACATTGGCCACGCGCCCGGCGCAATTCACGACCCGGTCCGCGTCCACAGTGCACTCTGTGCCATCCGCTACAAAGGTGACGCGCAACCGTCCGTCGACCCGCTCGATCTTCTTGACCCAGGCCAGGGTGCGGACACGCATGCCTATTCGTTCGCTTGCGCTAACGGTCTGAGCGACAGCATCGGCATCGAATGCCGCCAGCAGATGCGGCAGCGCCTCCAGGATGGTCACATCGACGCCGGCGCGCGCATAGACCTGGCCCAGCTCGAACGCGATAACCCCGCCGCCAATGAAGACGACCGCGCCGGGCAGATCCGGGTCGCTTAGAACATCATCCGAAGTCGTCAGATGCTCGGCACCGGGGATCGGCAGCGAGCGCGGCTTCGAGCCGGTGGCAATGACGATGTTCCTGGCTTCAAGCTCGCGGCCGTTCACGCCAATGGCGTTGCCGCCAATGAAGGCGGCCTCGCCGAAAATGACATCGACGCCACGCCTGGCCATCAATTCCGACAGCCGCGACGGGATGTCCCTGATGATGTCCTTTTCCCGTTCGATCAGGGCTCGCCAGTCAAGCCTCGGCGCATCGACTGTGATCGCATGCTTTTCGGCCCGTTCGATCTCATCCAGCGCATGGGAAGCCGCGACGAGCACCTTCTTTGGGGTGCAGCCGCGATTGGGGCACGTGCCGCCGAGGTCGCGGGCTTCGATCATGGCGACCGAGAGACCTGCGGAGCGCGTCGCGACCGTCACCCCCATTCCGGCATTGCCGCCGCCAAGGATGACCACGTCATACTTTTCCATCGTCCCGCCTCCGCCGTGCTAGTGAAGCTTGATCCGAGGCTTGGCGCGCCTGGCTATCGTCTCGCCGATCGCAGCCAAAGCGGTCTTCGCAAGCCCATGCACCGCTGTGAGATGCATTTTGTGGAGCGAGCGATAGACGAGCCTTGCAAGCAGGCCTTCGATCTTCAGTCCGCCGATCAGGCTGCCGAACGCGCCGTAGTCGGCCAGCGAGACCAGCGAACCGTAGTCGCGGTAGCGGAATGCCGGCGCGGCCTGTCCCGTGAGACGCGCGCCAACCACCCTCACCATATGAACGGCCTGCTGGTGGGCTGTCTGGGCCCGCGGCGGCAGGGTGTCGTCATGACCCGGCAGGACGCAGCTCGCGCAGTCTCCAATCGCGAACACGTTCTCGTCTCCGACAGCGCGCAAGGTCTCGTCCACCATCAGCCGGTTGATGCGATCGGTGTCGAGGCCGTCTAGCCCTTTCAGGAAGTCCGGCGCCTTGATCCCGGCGGCCCAGACCACGAGTTCGGCCGGCACGAACAGTTTATCACCGAGCCTGACGCCGTCCTCCGTCACCTCGCTGACCCTGATGCCGCACCGTATCTGCACGCCGAGCTTGACCAGCAGACGTGCCGAAGCTCGTGCGATGTGCTCCGGCAGGGCCGGAAGGATCTGCGGCCCGGCTTCGACGATGGTGATGCGGATCAATCTCTCGAAATCGATGTTGTCGAGATTGTGCGATGCAATCTCCCGCATCGACTTGTGCAGTTCCGCGGCAAGTTCCACGCCGGTGGCCCCGGCGCCGACGATGACGCAATGAAGCTGACCGGGCGAAAGCTGCTCATATTGCGCGTTGGCGCGCAGGCACGCGTCTATCATGCGCTTGTTGAAACGCGCAGCCTGCTCCGCGGTATCCAGTGAAATGGCGTGACGCGCGGCGCCCGGCGTGCCGAAATCGTTGCTGACGCTGCCGACGGCCATGACCAGCGTGTCGTAGCCCAGCACACGCGGTGGGATGACCTGCCGGCCGTCATCGTCGAAGCTGGGCGCGACAAAGATCTGCCGTTTGGCACGGTCGATGCCGACGACCTCGCCGATGCGGTATCGGTAGCCGTGCCGGCTGGCATGGGCGATGTATTCGACAGCGTCATGCGACGCGTTCAAGGCGCCGGATGCAACCTCATGCAGCAGCGGCTTCCAGATATGGGTGCGGTTGCGGTCGACCAGCGTGATGGAAAGCCGCCGCTTGCCGAACCTGCGGCCAAGACGCGTCGCCAGCTCCAGTCCGCCCGCGCCGCCGCCGACGATGACCACGCGATGCAGCGACGCGTTCGCATGGGAAGGCGTCTCCGGAATGGTGCGGAACAGGGCAGCGTTGTTGGCAAGCACCGCCTCAGGGATCAGCCGCATGCCAGAAGTGATGATCTGCATCGGTATTCTCCATCGTTACCGAGGCGCTGGTCCGTCACTCTTGCGATTCGTGGATCACGATGCCCTGCAGCATGTCGACCTCGCACTGCCACGGCTTTTCCGAGAGGACGCGCTGGCCATGTTCGTATCCGGCCTGCCAGCGCGTTCGGATTCCGGCGCGCGTGAAGTCGATGTCCTTGGTGTGGTCCTCGCCATCCAGGCGCGGCGAAAGCAGCCGGACGAGGTGCATGACAGAGGGACAGCCATAGGATGCGAGTTCCTTGAACATCGTATCCTGGCGCCGTTCCTCGGGGACCAGCTTTCCCATTTCGCGCACGACGTGGCGCAGGCGATGCAGCTGCTCTTGGCGGGCAACGTGGCTTCGGCCGCGGCTGGCGTATTGAAGATCCTTCTGTCGTCCCATCACCTGCCAGATCGATTTCGGCTCCGTCGCGCGCGGCTGCCACATGTTGACGGCAAAGATCAGCGCGTCGCGCCGCGGACGCTCGTCGAGCACCACCTCGATGGGCGTGTTTGAATAGATGCCGCCATCCCAATAGGGCTCGCCGTCGATGCAGACTGCCGGGAAAGCCGGCGGCAGGGCGCCCGACGCCATGATGTGCGCCACCGACAGCGGCATCTGGCTGCTGTCGAAATACTTGAGCTCGCTGGTGTTGACGTTGACCGCGCCGACCGTCAGCCGCGTGCGGCGACGGTTGAGACAATCGAAGTCGATCAGATTGTCCAGCGTCCGCTTGAGAGGATCGGTGGTGTAGTAGGAGGCATTCTCCACCCCCACTTCGCGATTGACCCCGAACATGGCGCTTGGGTTCGGTTCGAAGAAGCCCGGTATGCCACGCATCACCGTGCCCGGCCCCGAACTCGGCGATGGCCTTGTCCATCATGGCGGTGATCGCGCCGCCATTGCTCATGTCCGCATTGTCGTAACGAACGGTCACACCATGGTCGGCGGCCAGCTTCGCCCGCAGGCGTTCGATCTCATCGGCATCGCCGAAGCCATTGAGAACGATGTTGCAGCCCTTTGCCGCGAAGGCTTCGGCAATGCCTTGGCCGATGCCGCTGGTCGAGCCTGTTATCAGCGCCGTCTTTCCCTTGAGCATCGTCGTTTCCTTCTGTTGGAGCCGCGGCCGATTTGACCAGCAAACGGCTGCGGGCAACGGGCTTGCGCGCCCTGGTCTGAAATCTTGATCAAGTATGGCGAGCAGCCCGAAGCAGCGGAAATGCCGTTGAGACATGGATTCGATAGCCGACGGTCTGACCGGTGCGGCGAGGACGTGGATCTCTGGGATCGGGTTGTTTGACGCTGGGGCAGCTAGTAAGATCGCCCGGCAACGCGGGTCGCGCCGCTTGGGCGCCCCGGGGGAAGCGTGCAGTGGAGATCAGCCAGGTCAGATACTTCTTGGCCGTAGCCAAGGAGCTGAATTTCACCAGGGCGGCCGAGCAGTGCAACGTCACGCAGCCGGCACTCTCGCGCGCCATAAAACTGCTCGAGGACGAATTTGGCGGGGCGCTTTTCCACCGCGAGCGCCGCTTCACCCATCTCACCGAGCTCGGCCGCATGGTCGAGACCTATCTCGAGGGTGTGTTCGAGAATTCCCGCCAGGCAAAGCAGATTGCCGAGCAGTATGTGCATCTGAAGAAGATGCCGCTCAGGGTCGGCATCATGAGCACGATTGCGCCGGACGAGATCATCGAGCTCATAGCGGCCGTACGTGGGCATCACCCCGGCGTGGAGCTTCACCTTTGCGATTCAGACGCCAAGAGCTTGCGGCGACGGCTGCTCGAAGGCGATCTCGAAGCCGCCATCTATGCCTTGCCGTCGAATGTGCCCGACGAGGAAGTGCACTCGCTTCCGCTCTTCCAGGAGCAGATGGTGATGGCCGTCCATCTGAACCATCGCCTCGCCAATCAGCGCAGCGTGCGGGTGAAGGATATGAGCAATGAAAGCTACATCCACCGCAACAATTGCGAGTTTGCCGGCTACGCGGATGCCATTCTCGCCGAGCAGGGCGTCACCGTCAGCCCCGTCTACTGGAGCGATCGCGACGATTGGACACTCGCGATGATCGCCGCCGGGCTTGGCTTCGGCTTCATGCCCGAACATACAGCCAAGCACCCGGGCGTGGTGCCCTTGCCGATCACCGAGCCGGAATTCTGGCGCGAGGTCAATCTCGTCACCGTGCGCGGCCGCAGGCATTCGCCGGCGGTTGGCGCACTGGTGCGCGAGGCCACGCAGAAACGATGGTTCGGCGAACGGGCGAAGGCGTTGTCCGCCGCCGAGTAGCGCTGTCGCGAGAAGCAGGCTGCCTCGCATGCCCGGCGGCGGATCTCCTTCACATCATCCGCACTAGTTCTTTCTGATCGTCGACGTCACGGACTGGATGACTTCGGTCGCCATCTTGAACTGCGCCTCGCGGTCGGTGATGCCATGCCGCTCGGCGATCCAGTCGAAATCGCTGTAGGCGGCGTAAACCGTTCCGTCCGCGGTCTGGTAGACCAGGACGCGAACGGGCCAGTCGAGACCGGCCTCGGGATTGGAGGTGATGAAGGTCGTGCCGAGAGCCGGATTGCCGAACATCACCAGCCGCGACGGCTTGACGTCGTTGCCGGCATTCTTGCCAAGCCTTGCCTGGTCGATGACGCCGAAGAACTTGATGCCCTTCTTGAGGACATCCTTCTTGATGCGGGCGACGGTTTCGGCGACGGAATAGTCGCTCTTCACGGTGACGACACCGTCCGAAGCGGCCGCCGAGGCGACGACGGCCATCATCATGGCGGCGCCGGCTATCATGGTCTTCACGTAGCTTTTCATGTCAGTCTCCTTGGTTGGATTGCCTAGTTTTGGTCCTAAAGTCTCAGGTCTTCGGTGTTTGCAGCACGCGCGCCACCGCGATGGCGCATGCGAGGACTGCGGCGAGCACGGCCACGCATGCGGCCCAGCCAATCCGGTCGTAGACCTGTCCGATGACCAAGCTGCCGACGAGCCCGCCCGCATAGTAGGAGGCAAGGTAGATGCCGCTCGCGGCGGCGCGGTCGCGCGATGCGGTCCGGCTGACATGCCCGGTGGCGATTGCCTGCGCCAGGAAGGTGCCGATGGCGACCAGCGCCATTCCTGAAAGGACCACCGGCAGGCTGCTTGCCAGAAGCAGAAGCAAACCCAGGATGGCCAATGCAAGCGTTGCGCCGATCCCGACCCTTGGTCCGACCCTCGCGGCAATCCTCCCGGCGAGCGGTGTGGTCAGCATGGAAGGCAGGAAGACGAAATACACCAGTCCCAGCGCCATCGGCGACAGCGATAGCGGCGCAGCGACGAGTTGGAAGTTGACGTAGGTGAAGGTGCCTATGAAGACGAAGAGGATCAGGAAGCCGATGGTGAAGCAGGCACGCAGCTCGACGTTCATCAACGGGCCCTTCCAGGTGGCGCGGGCACGCTCGCTCTTGGCGTCAGCGCGCATCATTGCCGATGTCTTCTGCAGGGTGAGCCAGACGAGGGCAGCGCCAATCAGATTGAGAGCGGCGAAGGTCAGGAAGTTGGTGGAGATGCCAAACGTGTCAGCGACGGCGGCCGACATCAGCCGTCCGAAAAAATTGCTGGCGACGTTGCCCGTCACATAGGCCGCAAGTGCGCTGGTCGTCTGCCGCGAGGAAAAGTGTTCGGCGAGATAGGCCATTGTCAGCGTGAACGCGGTCGCCATGCACAAGCCCTGGGCGACGCGCAACAGGGCAAAGATCACGATGCTGTCGGTGAGCGACAAAAGCGTCGTCGGTATCGCCAGCACCGTTAGGCTGATCCAGATGCCATTGCGCCGATCGATGCCGCGCCCGAAGAGAGCGACCGCGATCCCTGCCGCCGCCATGCCGAACGTGCTGGCATTGACCGCAAAGCCCATGGTTGCTCGACTGACGCCGAATTTCATAACCAGTGAAGGCAGGATGGCCTGGGTGGCGAACAGATCGACAAGCGTGAGAAACGCGATCAGCGCTATCAGGCCGAAGCGCCAGCTGTCCGCGGCAACCATGCGAAGCCGCGTCGGTTCGGTGTGTTCACTGGTCGTCATGGCAGGACTCCGTGGCCGCGCGTCCCCAGGCGATCGCCTGAGGACGCGCTTTCAGTTGCTGATGCAGGGATCTGCTCACCGCAACGCGCGGCTTACATCATGTGGTCGTCGGGCATCGCAGGCGGCAGGACGTCGGCCGAATAGAGCACAGCCGGAACCTTGCCGTTGTTCTTCCACCAATGGGCGAGCTGGCCGAACTCGGCGGTTACGTCGCCGGCCGGATGTTCGATACCGACCTTGCAGGTGCTGCGATATTCGGTGATCGAGCCTTCGACGATCAGGATGTTGGCCGGGCGGACATTGTGCTCGTGCCACGGCACGACGCCGCCGGGCTGAACGACGAGCTTGCGCAGACGCAGCATGTTGCCTTTCCAGGCTTCGCCCTTGCTGCTCAGGTCGATTGCCGAGAGAACCGTGTCGGTCACGCCGACCGGCTTGCCGGGATGCTCCTGGATGTTGGTCGTGGCCGCCTGGCCGGCGGGGCAATCGCCGGCAAAAACCGGGGCCACGGAAAACGCAGCGGTCGCGGTTAGCAGTCCGAGGGTCAGCGCCAGATTCAGCGGCGCCCGCAATGCAATAGTCTTGAAAGCCATGTTATTTCTCCTTTGTCAGTGCCCAATCGCAGAGGCGGGGCATGAGAGGAGAGTGACGGCAACCTAGAGGAAAGAGAAATGCTGACTGGCTCTTAAATCGATACCTGAAAACTATCGTCGGCTGTCGCGAGTGGCACGAAACGGCGCACAACAGGACTTGCGGCGCGCAACCATCATTTCTGCAGTCTTCTTCAGGCTGCCGTCTTGCGAAGCGCCTGAGGGATGGCACTTTCCGGCCAGCCATGCGCCTTGACGCTGTTGACGAAGGCCGATGCCGCCGGCGAGAACCTGCGCCCGGCCACGACCACCAGAGAGACTTCCCGCCAGACCTCGGGATCGATGACTGGCCGGACCTGCAAGCCCGGGATCACCGCACTGAACTCCGGGATGAAGCAGATTCCGAGACCACCCGAAACCATGTTCTGAATCCAGTCCTCGCGCTCGCTCGCATAGGAGATCCTGAGCTTGACGCCACGGTCGTTGCACAGGCCGGCGAGATGATCGCGATACTCGCAGTTCAGTCGCCTCAAATAGTTCTCGCCGTCGAGCTCGGAGATGGCGACATTGTCGTTGCGAGCCAGCCGATGGCCGTTTGGAAAGGCCAGGACGAAGCGCTCGCGATAGAGCGGCGTGACATCGAACCGTTCCGGAAAACTGTCGCTGGACGCCATGATGGCGACGTCGATTTCACCGGATTCGAGCAGTTGCGAGAGCGAGGCGGGCACACCTTCCACCAGCTGCAGCTGGATGCCTTGCTGGCGTCTGTTGAAATCGGCTAGCAGGCCGGTGAAGCGGCGCGGACCGATGGTGCACATGACGCCAACCTTGAGGTTGGCATTTTCCAGGCACAAGAACCTCGACGCCTCCTGCCGCACGCCGGTCAGTTCGTCGAGGATCTGCTGAAACCGGGGGCGCAGCAGCGCGCCCAGATCGGTCAGGTGGGTCAGGTTTCGTTCGCGGCGAAACAGCAGGCCGCCGACCTCGTCCTCGAGCTGCTGGATGGCGCGCGACAGCGCCGGCTGAGTGACGTTGCACTTTTCGCCGGCGCGCGTGAAGTTTCGCGTCTCGCACACGGCCAGGAAGTAGCGGATGTGATGAACGTCCATGCCGATCGCTCCACGTTGCGTTTTGCTAAACGAACCTTTGCGCAAACGACATCATCGTTCCAATGACGGTATGCTATGAAGTTCATAGCATACCGTCATTGGCTGGCGCAGGTCGGCGTCACTGAAGGCTTTGCACGGACGATGGCGAGCAAGTTGCTCGCCATCGCGCTCGGTTCTGATCTGGAAAGCCGGGTGATGTTCAGCTGTTGCCGCCGAGCTCATGCACTTTCACGCAGAATTCGGCATGGGGCTTGCTCATCGCCGCGTCGTTGCATTCCTTCTTCATAGCATCCTGCTTGTCCTTCGACATGGCGCCCCAGGCTGCTTTGAAGTCGGCATCCGATTTCATCGTCTTCATGCTGGCGTCGGTGAAGAAGGGCTGCATGTTGGACGGCTCGTCGAGCGCGCCGGCGAACGAAACGCCGCTCAGAACGGAAAGTGCAAAGGCACCGAGGCAGATGGCCTTGATATTCATGGTAAGATCCTTCTCTGGGGTTGAGCAATCGTCCTATCGACGACTGCGGTAATGATCGGCACCAATTTAAGACTCTGTGGTTCCTCCTTGCTGAGATGGACTTTGCTGCAACCGGCCGCCAACTTGCCAATGCCATCCTGGCGCGGGTTCAAAGCAGAACCCCAGGATTTTCGCCTGGCTGACAAAGCTTGCTGCGCGTGGGCGATCGCAGCCAATGCAATCTGCCTATGGAGTTCATGCCACCTTGGCATTTCGCCGACGGAAGGAGTTGCGGCAGTCTTTCCATCAAACGCCCAGCCTGGCGTTTTGGGGATGGAGACTGAAACATGCATATCCAGACCGGAACCGAGACCGACCATGCCCTCATTGCAAGGCCTGCAGTGGGTGACCGGCGGGTGGTGGACATTGTCCTGGCGAGCGACGCGCACGGCGCCTTCGTCTGGGGTGTCCTCGACCGCTTGCTTGACGAACCCAGCCTTTCCATCTGCAACATCACCGCGTCCGGCTTCGGCGCGATGGAGGCCGTGGTCCTGGCCTATGGGCTGGCCCTGGGTGGCCGGCGCGGCGCGCGGACGGCGCTCGCCAACTTCTGGCGACGCGTCAGCCACGCATCGATGTTTGCCGCCGATGCGGCAAGCCCACTGCGATCGATCCTGGAACAGTCGATCGATATTGCGGTAATCCGCGACAAGAACCGGCCGCTGCAGTTGAGCATCCTGGCCTCCAATGCCCGCACCGATGCGGTGAAGATCTTCGCCGGCGATCAGTTGTCGATCGACGCGATCCTTGCGGCCGCCACCATCCCGTTTCTCTTCCCGGCGGTCGAGATCGACGGCGACAGCTATTGGGGCGACGGCGACCTTTCGGCTTTGCCGGCCCTGCAGCTGGACACCGGTCATCGGCTGGTGGTCACCGGCAAGCCGACACTGTTCACGACGCCGTGCGCGGATCGCCGCCTCGCCGCCACTCCTTGTGCGATGAAGTGCGCCCCAACGCACGCCATCTTCGACCGCCAACACCGCGCCGGCGCGGCACTGTTCACACGGCCGTGGACCGACTGGGGTGAACTGACCGACATGCGTGACCGGGGGCGCGAACGTGCCGGGGACTGGCTTTTCGCCGACAATTCCGTCGCAGACGAATGCTCGGCAGTCGACGGCAAGAACCGATACCTCTAGGCGCCTCCCCTCCCGCCTAGCCGCGCCTGCTTCGCATACTCCCGAAAGCAGGCGCCAAGCCCTCCGGTTCCCCCGCCGGAGGGCTTTTTGCGTGCAGCCGCTTCAGCATAGTGACCGCGTATCAAATCCATGCCGAGACAGCATTTCAGCTCGGCATCCGGATCGGGGACACTGCCTGCAGACAGGTCGCAAGGCCAGTCTTTCACTCGAAACGCAACCAGGAGACACGACCGTGATCAACAGCAAAATCCTCATCGGATCGGCCCTTGCGGCCGCCACTTCGCTCGCCGCTACGGCGGCCTACAGCGGCCCCGCCGCCAAGCCCGGCTTCGCCTTCGAGAAATGCTACGGCGTCGTCAAGGCTGGCCAGAACGACTGCCAGACCGCGACGCATTCCTGCGCCGGCACCGCCACCGCCGACAACCAGCCGGATTCCTGGCTCTACGTGCCCGCCGGCAGCTGCGCCAAGATCACCGGCGGCAGCGACAAGCCGAAGGCCTGAACCATCCAGCCTTCACGCCAACCCCTTGAAAGGAGCAGACCGATGTCCCGTGCGTTGCAGCCCCTCCCGATCCCCGCATCAGCGGGCATCGGTCTTCGCTCCCCTCACATCGGTGAAATGCTGACCCGCAGGCCTTCCGCTGGCTGGCTCGAGGTTCATGCCGAGAATTACATGGGAGACGGCGCCGGCGTCGAAGCGCTGGAACGACTGCGCCAGACCTATCCGCTGTCGGTGCACGGCGTCGGCCTGTCGCTGGGCAGCGCGCGAGGAGTGGACCCCGATCATCTGGAGCGGCTGCGCAGGGTGTGCGAGCGCTTCCAGCCCGATCTCGTTTCGGAGCATCTTGCCTGGAGCGTCGCCGACGGCGCCTACCTCAACGATCTGCTGCCGCTGCGCTATGATGAAGAGGCGCTGTCGATCGTGGCGCGCAATGTCGCGACCGTCCAGGATACGCTGAAGCGGCAGGTGCTGATCGAAAATCTGTCCGCTTACGTCGCCTTTGCCGACTCCTCGATGAACGAGGCTGAATTCCTGGCCGAGCTTGTGGCGCGAACGGGCTGCGGCCTGTTGCTGGACGTCAACAATGTCCAGGTCTCGGCGCATAATTTGCAGTATGATGCCAGAGCTTTCATCGACGCGCTGCCGGCCGATGCCATCGGCGAGATCCATCTCGCCGGCCATGCGACGAACCAGGTCGGGGCCGACACCGTGCTCATCGACGATCATGGCTCGCGTGTGCCGCCGGTCGTCTGGAGCCTGTACCAGCATGCCATAGGCCGGCTCGGACCGCGCCCCACCCTGATCGAATGGGACACCGATGTCCCGGTTCTCGATGTGCTGCTTGGCGAAGCCATGTGGGCCGACATGCTCACCGCTTCGATCATGTTCAACCGAAAGCAGGCTGCGAGACAGGCTGAGGCAGCCAAACCCCGACCGATGTCCCTCACCCGCTTCGAAAGCGTGGGGACCAGTATGCCAGTGCTGGCAGCATTCGCTGCCGCAAAGGCCGGAGCAACCATACCGGTAGCGTTGGCGCCAATGGAAGGAGGATACGATGTTGCCGCTTGAAAACCTGCAGACCACCATGGCGCGCTCGGTGCTTGCCATCGAACCAATGGTCTCCGCGAAGATGCTGACCGCCGGCAAGGCCGATCCATTGGCCCGCCTGCGCATCTACCAGAACAACACGCGCAGTTCGCTCACCGCGGTGCTGATGGCGGTCTTTCCCGTCACCGTGCGCCTGGTCGACGAACGCTTCTTCCGTTTCGTGGCGAGCGAATTCATCCGACGCCATCCGCCGGTGGAGTCGCGGCTGTCGCGCTACGGCGCCGGCTTCCCGCGCTTCCTGAAGACGATCGACACGCTGTCCGACATGCCTATCGTCGCCGAAACGGCGCGGCTCGAATGGGCCATCGCCGAGGCACTCGATACGGCTTCGTTGCCAGCCCGCAGCCTTGCGGACTATGACAAGATCGACCTGGGACCTTCACCCGATATCCTGCTGCAGCCATCGCTCAGGCTGATCGTTTCACACTGGTCGATTCTGTCAGTGTGGACGGCGCACCAGCAGGGCACAACAGTCGATCGGCATTGCACCTGGGCGAGACGTCCCGAACGCGTGGCGTTGTGGCGGACCGGGAACTGCGTCCGCCTGGTTCTCCTCGACCGTGCCGACTTCGCCTTCCGGCATTCTCTCAAGCACGGCCTCGGCCTCGAACATGGTGCAAGCCGCGCGCTTGCGCTCGAACCGAACTTCGAACTCGTGTCAGCGCTCGTGCGACTGTTCGCTGACGGGCTCGTCACAAACGTGCGCATCACCGTGCATAACCTCTCAAACTGATGGAGACAGTCATGACCGCAATTTCAGATCATCCCTCGACCAGCCCGAGCGGCTTGGTCGGCGTCTGCCGGCGCATCATCAAGCTGCCCGAACGCATTCCATTTTCGCTGATCCAGCTCGCGGCCCGTATCGCGGTCGGACATGTCTTCTGGCAATCCGCGCAGTCGAAACTGGCATCCTGGCCGGTGACGCTGCAGCTGTTTGCCAATGAATACAATCTGCCGTTCATCGATCCGTCTATCGCGGCGCCGCTCGCGACGGCCGCAGAACTCACGGGCTCGGTGTTGATTTTCCTCGGGCTGTTTTCGCGCCTTGCAGCGCTGATGCTGCTCGGCGTCGTGTCTGTCATTCAGATCTTCGTTTATCCGGAAAACTGGGCAGAGCACCTGCTTTGGGCGTCGTTACTGCTTCTCGTGCTGACGCGCGGCGCCGGTGTTTTCTCGCTCGACTATGTCGCCGACCGAAACCTTTCGGCGTCTAGCAAATGAACATCCCGACCGGGTGGGACAAAGCACGATGCGCATCTTCATCGTTCACGCCCACCCCGAGCCCAACAGCTTCAATGGCGCCCTGACCCGCGCGGCGCAGGGGGCGTTGTCTGCGGCGGGACACGAGGTCGTTGTTTCCGATCTCTACGCCATGGGCTTCAATCCAGTATCAGATCGCCGCAACTTCACGACCGTGCGCGACGCGACCCACTACCGCCAGCAGGCTGAAGAGGCGAATGCGGCCGCCCACGACGGATTTGCTCCAGACATCCAGGCGGAGATGGACAAGCTTTTCTGGTGCGACGTCTTGATCCTGCAGTTTCCGCTTTGGTGGTTCGGGCTGCCGGCGATCCTCAAAGGCTGGGTTGACCGAGTGTTCGCGTCGGGCGGCAGGATCTATGGTGGCGGCAAATGATATGATCGCGGCGTCTTCGCGGGAAAGCGCGCGATGTGTTCCGTCACAATCGGCGGACCCCCGCCGATCTATTCGAGCCGAGGACTGAACGGCCCGATCGACGTAATCCTGTTCCCAATCAACCACGGGATGCTCTACTTTGTCGGCTTCACGGTGATCGAGCCGTTCCTTGTGCACGCACCTGCGCGCGACAGCGACGGCGAACGCCGGGCCTGCCTCGATCGTTACCGTGAGCGCGTCCTCAGCCTCGCACACGCCCCCACTATCGCTTATCCGAAGCTCGCGGACTTCGACGACGCCTATGTCTTGAAATCGGCGTGAGAGAAGCCTTGCCCAGTTCACTAGGGCAGGACGCCGCACGCCGGCCGCAATTCATGAGCTAGCACGCTCACTCCAATGCGCCGACGGTTTGAGGTCCTGCTCTTGCTGAGAATTCCCAGGCAGCGGTCACGTTGCTGTGAAGTTGTAACAGTCGGTTGCCACGGGGCGAACAATGGACTGTTAGGCGAGGCCATTCTGGTGACGGGAGCAGGCTTGTCGCCCGTGGCGAGTGTTTGGGATCGAGCTGGAGGAGAAAGCCGATGCTGGAGCGCAACAAGGACAATCAGCCCAATCAGGAAAAACTGGAAGCGCTGCTGGGAAAGATGGTCGGCGATCTCGGCGCCATCACCACCGGAGCGGCGGTACTGCTGGGAGACAGGCTTGGCCTGTTCTCGGCCATGAGCGAGGGCGGCAAGATGACCGCCGGCCAGCTCGCCAAAAGGACCGGCACGCAGGAACGGCTGGTCCGCGAATGGCTCTCGGCGCAGGCGGCAGCCGGCTATGTCGAATATGACGAGGCCGGCGACAGCTTCTACCTCAGCCCCGAGCAGGAGCAGGTCTTCGTCAACGAGGACAGCCCGGCCTTCATGGCCGGCGCGTTCGAGGTGGTCTCGACGCTGTGGCTGGATGAGGAGAAGGTCAGGCAGGCCTTCCGCTCCGGCAAGGGGCTCGGCTGGCACGATCACAGCGCTTGCCTGTTCCGCGGCACCGAACGCTTCTTCCGGCCGGGCTACAACGCCAATCTGATCGGCTCCTGGCTGCCGGCGCTCGACGGTGTCGTCGAGAAGCTGGAGCGCGGCATAGACGTCGCCGATGTCGGATGCGGCCACGGCGCCTCGACCGTGCTGATGGCCAAGGCCTTCCCGAACTCGCGCTTCACCGGCTTCGACTATCACGCCCCGTCGATCGAGCGCGCCCGGGCCGCGGCGAAGGAGGCCGGCGTTGCCGGCAACACCAGCTTCGAGATGGCGCCGGCCAAGGATTTCCCCGGCACCTATGATCTTGTCGCCTTCTTCGACTGCCTGCACGACATGGGCGATCCGGAAGGCGCGGCCAAACATGTGCACAAGGCGCTGAAGCCGGACGGCACCTGGATGATCGTCGAGCCCTTCGCCAACGACCAGCTTTCGGCGAACCTCAATCCGGTCGGCCGCATCTACTACGCCGCCTCGACCTTCATCTGCACGCCTGCCTCGCTGTCGCAGGAGGTTGGGCTGGGGCTCGGCGCACAGGCCGGCGAGGCAAGGCTGCGCAAGGTCGTATCCGGCGGCGGGTTCAAGCGGTTCCGCCGCGCCACCGAGACACCGTTCAATATGGTGCTCGAGGCACGTCCTTAAGGTTCATTAGGCGACATTTTTCGATGGGAGGAAGTCATGACTGCTTACAACGTCGTTCGGTTCCGCACCAAACCCGGCAAGGAACAGGCGTTCATCGACGCGCACAAGAAGGCGACCCTCGACGTCAAGGGTTTTCGCAAGGGCGCGCTCATCAAGACCGGCGACCGCACCTTCTGCATCGTCGGCGAATGGAACGACATGGACAGCCTCGCGGCGGCACGGCCGCAAATGATCGGGCTCCTGGATACGATGCGCGACATGCTGGAGGACCTCGGCGGCGACCTCGGCGTGACCGATCCCGTCTCGGGAACCGTCGTTGCCGACATCGGGTGAAGCGGCGGAGCCAAAAACCGAACGCTGCCGCAACCGAACGTCCGGCAATGCGCCTCGATCTCGGCACACGCAATGGCTACTTTAAGTTAGCGGGCAAGTCGGCCGTCGCAACCGGCCTGAGGCGCGAAGCAGACCCGCCTTTGCGCACGCCGTTCTACGCTGTAGCCCCCTCCCTTTTTGAAAACTCTTTACTTCATAGGGCATATGGGCGCAGATCGGACTTGCCAGATCGGAGATGGAGAATGCCAGTTCAGCTGAAGTGAGATACGGACACGAAAACAATTTTCGACAGCGAAAGTCGTCACCGAAACTACGCTAAGGCCGCCGTTTGTATCCCTCTACTCCCACTCGATTGTGCCGGGCGGCTTCGACGTCACGTCGTAGACGACGCGGTTGATGCCCCGTACCTCGTTGATGATGCGGGTGGCGGCGGCGGCGAGGAAGTTCATGTCGTAGTGGTAGAAGTCGGCGGTCATGCCGTCGACCGAGGTGACGGCGCGAAGCGCGCAGACGAATTCATAGCTACGGCCGTCGCCCATCACGCCGACGGTCTGCACCGGCAGCAGCACGGCGAAGGCTTGCCAGATGGCGTCGTAGAGACCGGCCTTGCGGATCTCGTCGAGATAGATGGCGTCGGCCTCGCGCAGGATCTCCAGCTTCTCGCGGGAGATGCCGCCCGGACAGCGTATGGCCAGGCCGGGACCAGGGAACGGATGGCGGCCGATGAAGCTTTCGGGCAGGCCGAGCTCCTTGCCGAGAGCCCGCACCTCGTCCTTGAACAGTTCGCGCAGCGGCTCGACCAGCTTCATGTTCATGCGTTCGGGCAGGCCGCCGACATTGTGGTGCGACTTGATCGTCACCGACGGGCCGCCGGAGAAGGAGACGCTCTCGATGACGTCGGGATAGAGCGTGCCCTGGGCGAGGAAATCGGCGCCGCCGAGCTTCTTGGCCTCTTCCTCGAACACTTCGATGAACAGCCGGCCGATCGTCTTGCGCTTCTTCTCCGGGTCGGCCTCGCCTTCCAGCGCCGAGATGAAGCGGTCGGACGCGTCGACCAGGATCAGCGGCAGGTTGTAGTGCTGGCGGAACATCTCCACCACGCCTGCGGCCTCGTTCTTGCGCATCAGCCCATGGTCGACGAGGATGCAGGTGAGCTGGTCGCCGACCGCCTCATGGATGAGCAGTGCCGCAACCGAAGAGTCGACGCCGCCCGACAGCGCGCAGATCACCTTGCCCTTGCCGACCTGCTTGCGGATCGCCTCGACGGCATGCTCGCGATAGGCCCGCATCGTCCAGTCGCCCTCGATGCCGGCGATGTTGTGGACGAAGTTCCTGAGCAGCCTGGCGCCATCCGGCGTATGCACCACTTCGGGATGGAACATGATGCCGTACATCTTGCGCTCGACATCGCCGAAGATGGCGAAGGGCGAACCTTCCGACCTGCCGAACACCTCGAAGCCCTTGGGCAGCGAGATGACGCGGTCGCCGTGGCTCATCCACACCTGGTGGCGCTGGCCGGGCGCCCACAGGCCCTCGAACAGCGGGCTCTCCTTCTCGATCTCGACAAAGGCGCGGCCGAATTCGCGATGGTTCGAGCTTTCAGCGACGCCGCCCATCTGCACGCAAAGCGCCATCTGGCCATAGCAGATGCCGAGCACCGGCACGCCGGCCTCGAAGACGATCTGCGGCGCGCGCGGGCTGCCGATATCACTGGTCGAGGCCGGGCCGCCGGACAGGATCACCGCTTTCGGATTGATGCGCTTGAAGGCCGCCTCGGCCGACTGGAACGGCACGATCTCGGAAAAGACGCCGGCCTCGCGGATGCGGCGGGCGATGAGCTGCGTGAACTGGCTGCCGAAATCGACAATCAGGACGGTGTCGGAGCGATTGGCTGTTTTCATGGCGAGCGTTTAGAGAAAGAAATGAGTCTGCGCAATGGGTTGCGCGGTCGCACGGCTTACTTCGATTCCGGCGCTTGCTCCGGCGCGTCTGCGAGCCCGGCATCGAGTGAGCGCAAGGCGTCCATCAGCGCCGCGAAACGCTCTCGGCCGATGCGGGCGATGTAGCCGCGTTCGATCTCGAGCTTGATGCGGTCGCCGTCCTGCAAGGCGTCCAGCCCCTTGCGCGTGTAGCGCACCAGCTTACCGCGCCCGTCGCGCGGATCGGGCAGGCGCTCCAGCACGCCTTCCGCCTCCAGCCCGTCGAGAAGCTGCTGAATCGCCTGCTTGGAAATCGCCGCGCGCTCGATCAGCGCCGACTGGCGCGTGCCGTTGCGGGGGATATGGCCAAGCAACCCGGCGCGCGCTTCGCTGAACCAGCCATGCCCGGCCGCGCGCATGGCGGCAACGAATTCCGTCTGCCATGCGCGACTCGCCTGCCACAATCGCCAGCCGACATGATCGGGCAGCGTCACGGCCTTTTCGTCAAGCTCCTTGACCACTTGATCCAAACTCCATATAGTCAAGATACTTGACGATATCCATCCCGTCGAGGCATTTCGAAACGCGAACCCATGGATAGGGACAATGACGATACTGAACAGGGATACGCTGGCCATTATCATGGTCGGCACCACGCATGTCATCGACATGGGCGGCAAGAACGCCTTCATCCACTACGAAACCGACGATCGGGCGCATATGCTCTTGCCCGATGGCACCCGCTTCCACGGACTTTGGGCGCTGCTCGACGACGGCTACAAGGTTGCATGGACAGACGGTCCCACCGGTTCATGGAAACTCGATCACTCACGGGGGCGATCGACTATCTCGATGCAACCGGCGCCGCTCGCGGACGCATTTCACGCATCGATTTCGGCGATCCGCAGCACCTGGCCACCTGATCCGGAGCAGGCGTCAGGCGCCAAGCAGGCCCTCGCCGATCGCCTGCTCCAGCAGGCCGACCGCGCCGGCCAGCTTCTCGTCGATGACATGCAGATATTCGGTCCAGTCGCCGACGTGCCTGAGGTCGGCAGCGCCGTCGGAAATGCCGCGGAGCCCAATCAGCGGCACGCCGAACAGCTGGCAGGCGCGCAGGCAGGCGAAGGTCTCCATGTCGACCATGTCGGCGGCGATCGCATCATAGGCGGCGCCGGAGATGATCGCACCGCCGGTCGACAGCGACGCCTCCCTGATGCCGGGAACCCTTATCGGCAGGGGCACTGTGACCGGCAGGTCGAGAAACGGCGTCGCGCCCTTCTCGAATCCAAGAGGCGAGGCGTCGATGTCGCGATAGGCCACCGAAACCGCCTGGTAGATCTCCGCCTGCTCCAGCGTGCGGCTGCCGGCCGAGCCGAGCGAGACGACAAGATCCGGCAGCGCCTTCTCCACCTTCAGCCGGGCAAGCTCGGCGCCCAGCCTGACCCCGGCCTCGACCGGTCCGACGCCGGTCATCAGCGGAGTGAACAGCTTTCTGAGATGCGGGCCGTATTCGGCCTCGGCGGCCATGACGAAGAGAACGTCCCTGCCCGCAATCCGCACAGCGATTGCCATGGACTATCCTTCGATCCCGTCACGTCCGACGACCGTCATCATGGTGCCGGTCATGGTGGCGATCAGCTTGGCCTCGCCGTCGGCGGCGAAGGCGTAGGCCTGGCCGTCGGCGACGATGATGGTGCGGCCGGGCTTGGTCACCGAGCCGCGGAACAGGAAGCGCTCGCCCTTGCCCGGCGCGAGCAGATTGACCTTGAATTCGATCGTCAGCACGCTGGAATTCTGCGGCATCAGCGAGAAGGCGGCATAGCCGCAGGCCGAATCCAGCGCCGTCGAGATGACGCCGGCATGCAGGAAGCCGTGCTGCTGGGTGAGCGCCGCCGAATAGGGCATCTCGATCTCGATGATGCCGGGCGTCACCAGGGTCAGCTCGGCGCCGATGGTCGTCATCGCCTGTTGCCGGGCGAAGGATGTCCGGACGCGGTCCTCATAATCGGGAGCGGGTACGATCTTTGCTGCCATGGCCGTCGCCTTCATTTGCTGGGAAAGCTTATTGCAGAGGCACGCCGCGCAAGCAATCTTTTATGTTGCAGTGCAACAATGCCGGATCGCCGGCCTTAGCCCGCCCTGCGCAACGCGCAGACATAGAACCCGTCGGTGCCGCTAAGCGCCGGCGACAGCGAGATGCCGCCACCGGCGCCGATCCGCGCGGCGGCCTGATGGCCGGGAAAGCGGCCGTCCCAAAGCTTGCGGTGGTCAACGGGTGTGAAGTCGCCGTGGCGTGCGCGAAAATCGGTCACCTGCTCGCCGTTCTCGGCGTCGAACACCGAGCAGGTGATGTAGACCAGCAAGCCGCCGGGTTTGACGAAGCCCTTGGCTGTGTCGAGGATTTCCCTCTGTTCGCCCCGGCGCTGGTCGAGCTGTCTCTGCGTCAGCCGCCATTTGGCGTCGGGACGGCGCCGCCAAGTGCCGCTGCCGGTGCAGGGCGCGTCGACCAGCACGATATCCATGTGGTTTGAAAGCGGGGCCAGTTCGGCGGGCTTGCTGACAATCTGGATGTTGCGGTTTTCCGACCGCCGGATGCGATCGAAGATCGGCGCCAGCCGCGCCTTCTCGGCATCATGGGCGAACACCTGGCCACGATTGTCCATCTCGGCCGACAGCGCCAGCGTCTTGCCGCCGGCGCCGGCGCAATAGTCGAGCACCTGCATGCCGGCCTCGGCGCCGGCCAGTGTCGCGACGATCTGCGAACCCTCATCCTGGACCTCGAACCAGCCCTTCTGGAAGGCCGGTTCGGCCTGCACGTTGGGGTGCCTGCCGTCGCCATCGATCGGCGGGATGCGGATGCCTTGCGCGGCAATGTTCGCGGCGGCGGCGCCGGTGCCGTTGAGTTCGGCCAGAACCTTGCCACGGTCGGCTTGCAGCGTGTTGACCCTGAGGTCGAGCGGCGGGCGGGCGGCGAGCGCCGATCCTTCCGCGACCCAGGCGTCGCCGAAAGCCTGCCCGAACAGCGGCACGCACCAGTCGGGAATATCGGCCCGCACCGCGTCCGGCGCATCGGCCGGCTGGCGCCCAGCGGCGGCCTTCAGTTCGGTGTCGCTCAGGAGCGGCGGCGCGAACCGGTCGCCGTCCAGCGCATCGTTCAGCGACTGTGCCGTCTGGCCCCATTCGAGCAGCAAGGCGCCGAAGCCGATGGCGCGCGGGGTGTCGTCGCCAAGCAGCCAGCCGGCGGAACGCTTGCGGCGCAGCGCGTCATAGACGATGTTGCCTATCGCCGCGCGGTCGCCGCCGCCGGCGAAACGATGCGACAGGCCCCAGTCGCGCAACGCATCGGCCACAGGCCGGTGACGCCGGCCAATGTCCTCCAGAACTTCAATGGCCGCCGCCAGCCTTCCGCCCAGTCTCATTCCTGCTCCGTCAACCGTTGCTTTCAGTCCTGCTCTTAGAGCCTTTCCTGCTCCGATTGAAACAGTTCTGTTGCGATGAGGCCAAAACGGCCTGTCCAATGCCATCCCGCGTACGACAAACGGAACGCTTTTCGACGCAGTCGATCCTCAGCGGAAAACAAGAACAAATCAACCTGAACATGAAAGGTGTCTAATGTTTTGACTGGCGGATACAAGCAAGCCTACTGGATTAACCACTCAGCTTTCCAAGGTTTCCGGTTGCGAATACTCTTCCGACTGTGATTCGCGACGCAGGAAAGCGGATTTGCGGATCGATAGGAGGAGAGGGCAATGAAGACTTATCTCGCGGAAGTTCTAGGCACATTTCTGTTGGTGTTCATCGGCACGGCTTCTGTGGTCACGGGCGGTTTCGGCGGCGCGCTGCCGCTCGGCCAGGAAGGCATCGGCCTGGCGTTCGGCATCGGCCTCATCGCGGCGGCCTATGCGATCGGGCCGATCTCGGGCGCGCATCTCAATCCGGCCGTGACGCTTGGCGCCTTCCTCGCCGGCCGGCTGCCGGCAAAGGACGTCGTTCCCTACTGGATCGCGCAGATCATCGGCGCCATCCTCGCCTCGCTGGCGCTCTGGATCATCGTCTCCGGCCAGGTCGGCGGCCATACCGGCGGCTTCGGCGCCAATGGCTGGGACGAAGCGAAATGGGGCGTCAGCTCGGCTTTCCTGTGGGAGCTGATCGGAACCTTCACCTTCGTCACCGTGATCCTCGGTGTCACCGCCGAAAAGCACGCAACGGCTTTCGCCGGACTGGTGATCGGCCTGACGCTGGCCGGGCTGCACTTCGCCATCATCCCGGTCACCGGCACCTCGCTCAATCCGGCCCGCTCGATCGGTCCGGCACTGTTTTCGGGTGCCGCCGCGCTCAGCCAGCTCTGGCTGTTCATCGTCGCCCCGCTGATCGGCGGCGCCATCGCCGGCGTCGTCGCCAAGGCGCGCATCTTCGAAAAGGACTGATTGTTCGAAGATCGAATGCAAAAGGCGCGGGGCTGAGCCCCGCGCCTTTTTCTTGCAGTGAGCGCTCGTTCGAGGATCAGGCGATCTCGAAGCGGTCGAGGTTCATGACCTTGGTCCACGCCTTGACGAAATCCTTGACGAATTTGTCCTTGGCGTCGACCGAGCCGTAGACCTCGGAAAGCGCACGCAGCTGGGCGTGCGAGCCAAAGATCAGGTCGGCGCGGGTGCCGGTCCATTTGACCGCCTTGGTCTTGCGGTCGCGCGCCTCATAGATCTCGTCAGAGCCCGAAGCCGGGTCCCAGACCGTCGCCATGCTAAGCAGGTTGACGAAGAAGTCGTTGGTCAGCGTGCCCGGCCGGTCGGTGAACACGCCGTGCTTCGACTTGCCGGTGTTGGCGCCGAGCACCCTGAGACCGCCGACCAGCACCGTCATCTCCGGCGCCGTCAGCGTCAGCAGCTGCGCGCGGTCGACCAGCAGCGCCTCGACCGATAGCGGCAGCTTGCCCCTGGCGTAGTTGCGGAAACCATCGGCGACCGGCTCGAGCGCGGCGAAGGATTGGGCGTCCGTCTGTTCCTGCGAGGCGTCTGTGCGGCCCGGAGTGAACGGCACCTTGACGTCGTGGCCGCCATCCTTCGCCGCCTTCTCGACCGCGGCGACGCCGCCGAGCACGATCAGGTCGGCGAGCGAGACCTTCTTGCCGCCGGACTGCGCGGCATTGAACTCCTTCTGGATCGCTTCAAGCTTTGCCAGCACCGTCGACAGCTCGGCCGGCTGGTTGACTTCCCAGTCCTTCTGGGGGCTGAGCCGGATGCGGGCGCCATTGGCACCGCCGCGCTTGTCGGAGCCGCGGAAGGTCGACGCCGAGGCCCAGGCGGTCGAGACCAGTTCGGAGACCGACAGGCCAGAGGCCAGGATCTTGGCCTTCAACGCGGCGATATCCTGCTCGCTGACCAACTCATGGTCGATCGCCGGGACCGGGTCCTGCCAGATCAGCTCTTCCTTCGGCACAAGCGGGCCGAGATAGCGCACGACCGGGCCCATGTCGCGGTGGGTCAGCTTGAACCAGGCGCGGGCGAAGGCGTCGGCGAACTGCTCGGGATGCAGGTGGAACCGCCGCGAGATCTTCTCGTAGGCCGGGTCGAAACGCAGCGAGAGGTCGGTGGTGAGCATCGCCGGCGCGTGACGCTTCGAGGCGTTGTGCGCGTCCGGAACGGTGGCGGCGCCGGCGCCGCCCTTCGGCGTCCACTGATGGGCGCCCGCCGGGCTCTTCGTCAGCTCCCAATCGTAGTTGAAGAGGTTGTCGAAGAAGTTGTTACTCCATTTGGTCGGCGTCGTCGTCCAGGTGACCTCGAGGCCGGAGGTGATGGCGTCGCCGGCAATGCCGGTGGCGTATTTGCTCGACCAGCCGAGGCCTTGGGCCTCGATGCCGGCGCCTTCCGGCTCAGCGCCGACCAGCGAGGCATCGCCGGCGCCATGGGTCTTGCCGAAGGTGTGGCCGCCAGCGATCAACGCCACCGTCTCCTCGTCGTTCATGGCCATGCGGCGGAAGGTCTCGCGGATGTCGCGCGCCGCGGCCAAGGGATCCGGCTTGCCGTTCGGGCCTTCCGGATTGACGTAGATGAGGCCCATCTGCACGGCGCCGAGATGGCCGTGGAGCTCTCGGTCGCAGGAATAGCGCTCGTCGCCGAGCCACTTCGCCTCGGAACCCCAGTTCACGTCCTGCTCCGGCTCCCAGACGTCGGCGCGGCCGCCGGCAAAGCCGAAGGTCTTGAAGCCCATCGATTCCAGCGCGACGTTGCCGGCGAGGATCATCAGGTCGGCCCAGGAGATGCTGCGGCCATACTTCTGCTTGACCGGCCAGAGCAGGCGGCGCGCCTTGTCGAGATTGGCGTTGTCCGGCCAGCTGTTCAGCGGCGCGAAACGCTGCTGGCCGGCGCCGGCGCCGCCGCGGCCGTCACCGATGCGATAGGTGCCGGCGCTGTGCCAGGCCATGCGGATGAACAGCGGCCCGTAATGGCCGAAGTCGGCCGGCCACCAATCCTGCGAATCCGTCATCACATGGTGCAAGTCCTTGATCACCGCATCGAGATCAAGGCTCTTGAATTCCTTGGCGTAGTCGAAATCCTCGCCCATCGGGTCCGAGAGGTTCGACTGCTGGTGGAGCACGCCGAGGTCGAGCTGGTTCGGCCACCAGTCACGATTGGTCCGGCCGCCGGAGCCATGCGCCACGGGGCATTTGCCCGCGCTGTTGTCGTCGGTTTTCGCGTCCATCTTGCTCTCCGATTTTTGCCGAGATTTGATTTTTCACCAGGGGCGGCCAGCGGCCGCTCCAATCTGGAACGATTCCAGACTAGGCCGGCGAGACGATAAAGACAAATTGCCTTTCCTGTTTTTTCCGATAGGATTTTCTTATGATTGGCCTCACCGTCCGGCAGATGCAATATTTCGACGCGCTGGTGCAGACGCTGCATTTCGGCCGCGCCGCCAAGCTCGCCGGCGTCAGCCAGCCGGCGCTGTCCGCGCAGATCGCGGAGATGGAGCAGCGGCTGACCTGCCGTCTGTTCGAGCGCGGTGGCAAGACGGTGCGGATGACCGACGAGGCGCTGGCCCTGCAGCCACGCATCGAGCGCATCCTGGCCGACATACGTGACGTCGAGACGACGGCCCGGCGCGGCCGCCCCGCCATGGAAGGCCGCTTCCGGCTGGGCATCATCCCGACGGTCGCGCCCTATCTGCTGCCGCATGTGCTGCCGGAATTGCGAAAGCATTTCCCGGTCTTGCAACTCGAACTGCGCGAGGCGGTGACCGCATCCTTGGTCGAGGACGCGGCTTCCGGCCGGTTGGACGCCTTCATCGCCGCCCTGCCTTTGGAGCATCCGGGGCTCGTCACCGAGGAACTTTTCCCCGACCGTTTCTTTCTTGCCGTGCCATCAGGCGACCCGGCGTTCGCCTCACCGCCGGTGCCGCCGGAAAGCCCGGCGCTGGAAAGGCTGATGCTCCTGGAGGAAGGCCATTGCCTGCGCGAGCAGGCGCTGGCGGTGTGCGGCAATGTGCGACCGGTGGCGATGGCGAGCTACGGCGCCACCAGCCTGACGACGCTCTTGCAGATGGTGGCGCATGGGCTCGGCGTGACGCTGGTCCCGGAAATGGCGATGCGGCCGGCCAGCACCATCCCCGACCTCAAGATCGTGCCGTTCCAGGAGCCGATGCCGCAGCGCACGATCTGCCTCGCCTGGCGCCGCAACAAGGCGCGGCACGACGAATGCGTGGAGCTGGCGAAGATCGTTCGGGGGCTTGGCGAGGCCGTGCTGGCGGTGTGAGGAACTGATCAGGCCGCATGCCGAGCGGCGAGGTGACGGACTCACATCAACGTGATCGCCCAGGTGATCCTGTGGCGGACAATTCTGTTGAAGCATGGGCATATCCGTTGAAGCCGTCCGCCGCGACCATATAGGGTCGCTGAAAAGTCGCATAAGGGCCAGGGCATTGCCGACCGAAACGGCCCCTGCACCGGGCCAGGAACAACAATCGCGGATACCGCGCAGAAGTGCCTTTCGGGATGTCGCGATCGCGACCCTGATCGGGCTTGTCGCCCTTATCGTCTACAACGCAAACCTGCGGTCGATCCCGGCCGCCGATACATATGCGGCGCGATATTTGCCGTTCTCGATCCTGCGCGACCACAAGGTGGTGCTGGATTCCATCGTCAGGGAGGTCGCCCAAGGGCGCAAGCCACCAGAAGCTCAAGGGCAGGTTGAGACCGCGGCCTGGATGTTGAAAGGGCCGAGGGGCCACCTCGTCTCCCTCTACCCTGTTGCCGTCCCTGTCGTTGTCGCACCGCTATACCTTCCGGCAGTTCATTTCCTCTCGGCCAGGGGCTGGGAACCGCTGCTGTTCGACAAGGTTGCCCGGGTCATGGAGAAGCTCAGCGCCTCTCTCATGGCCGCGGGGTCGGTCATGCTGTTCTATCTGCTGCTGCGGCGCCGCTGCGAGACACGGACTGCCGTTCTTCTCACCGCCCTCTATGCTTTCGGCACGACAACATGGGTCATCAGCAGCCAGGCGCTCTGGATGCATGGGCTGGCTCAGCTCCTTGTCATCGCGACCATGCTGTTGCTGACCGGGCCGGTTACCGCGCTCCGCGCTGCGACAGCGGGTTTTCTCTGCGCGCTCATTGCCGTCAACCGCCAGCCCGATGCCATTCTGGCGGCAGGCCTCGGCCTCTATGGACTTTGGTGGGCGGGACGCAGGATCCCGCTCTACGTGGCTGCAGGGCTGGTCCCGGTGGGCCTGGTGGTTGCCTACAACCTCCATTTCGTCGGCAATATCGCCGGTGCCTATGCCTTGATCGATCCGCCGGACAAGTATAGCGACGGCGTTCTGACCGGCATTGCCGGCCTCCTGCTCAGCCCCACGCACGGGCTCTTCGTCTTTTCGCCCTTCCTGCTGTTTGTACCCTGCTTCCTGCGCCAGGTGCTGCGAGACCGGAGCATGCGCGGCCTGACCATGGCGACAGGTTGCGCCATGGTCGTCCAGGTGGTCCTCTATAGCATCATAGATTGGCGCCAAGGCATGTCCTTTGGGCCGCGTTGGCTCACGGATATGGTGCCGATGCTTGTCTGGATGCTGCCGCCAGTGCTGGCGGCATTGTCGCGATCGGGCCGGGTTGTGTTTGCACTCGCTGCCGTGGCGGCGGTCGCGATCGAGGTCGTCGGCGCATTCTGGTATCTCGGGGTGGCGGATGCGGTCGTGGTGGCGGCGCGCGGCCCCGACAGAATGCGGCCGGCATGGGACGTCAGCAACGCTCCCTTCATCGCCGAGCTGAAGCATCCGCCAGCGCCCATGGACCTCCTGACCCAGATGCGCGGCTATCTGGACGAAATCAGGGTCATAGAGGCGTCAGCGACAAGAGGCCAAGCGACCGAGCGCCGGATCGAGATCGTCGGATGGGCGCTCGCGGACGGGAAGACCCCGGTCGACGCCGTTGCCATGGTGGACGGCAACGGGATGGCCGGAACGGCCGAGTTCTTCGATCGCCCCGACGTGGTTCGCGCAATCGGCTCGACGAGCCCGGCTGGCTGGCGAATCTCGTTTCCTGCCGGCAAGCTCGCGCCGGGCGACCATGTGGTGAGCATCCTGGTGCACCCGTGGCAAGGCGGCGAACCGCGACTGCTGATGGAACGCACGTTCAACCTGGCACCGCCACCGACAAGCAAGCAACGCGCGGTTCAGGCACTTGCCGAGAGACAACAGGCGCCCGGCTACTGGCTGACGGACTTCACCAGCGGCACCGCCTTCGAGCGGACGCACCAGGAGCTGAACACCTACCTCAATGCCATCATGGTTGACGTCCTTGCGCCCATGGCGAACGAGGCCGGCATGCCGGATGTGCTGATGCGGGCGCGCCGATATCTGACAGACCAGATCGAACCGGGAGGCCTGGTCCGCTATCACGGGCGACCCGACGCGCCGACGATCGGCACGCTGGGCTGCGACATAACACCGGATGCCGACGACACGGCACTCGTCTGGCGCGTGGCGCCCAGCTCGGACAAGACGCTGCTGGCCCAGGCACTCGCCACCCTGGCGCAATATCGCAGGGCCGATGGTCTCTACAGGACCTGGCTCGCACCGACGGAGCGCTACCAATGCCTCGACCCGGGAAAGGATCCGAACCCCGCCGATCTCGGCATCCAGATGCATGTGTTCATGCTGCTCGCCAAGGAAGATCCACCCGCGGCAAAAGCACTGTGCGAGGCGATGACCCGGAAAGTGGCCGATGGCGACGTCTGGGTGTACTACGCCGATGCCCCGCCTCTGCTCATCCTGCGGCTCGCCGACCTGCGCAAGGCCGGCTGCGCGCTGCAGCTGCCATTGTCACGCCTGCGGACGACAGTTCCCGGGCAAGAGATTTGGGTGAGAGCCGTCCAGCTTCTGCAGCTTACCGAGGATGGCGCGGCCACGGCCGACACCCACCTGGAGGCAGCAGAACTTCTGGACAAGATCGCCGCCAATGATTTTTCCTTGCTTATGAGCACCCCTCCGCTCTTCTATCACAATGACCTCACCGCCTCGGTGCGGCGATTCTACTGGTCGCAAGAGCTAGGATATGCACTGTGGCTGAGGCTCGATTTCGAAAACCGATCCACGCAGACGAAAGCTGGCTGCCGCTCCGACAGCCCCCAGCAGCCATGCGGTGAAAAGTGAGGCGAATTCCAACCGAAACGGCCATTGCGACGCGTCCTCGGCTGGATTGGTCCGTACATCGGCTGTTGTCCTGCGTCCGCTTCGATGAAGTGTTGGCGCTTCAAGGCGCCCCGCTGCTTGGAGCAATCCTCTCAATCGGCACCCTGACGCCGGGCAACATGCTGCAGGTCGCCGCTCTCATGGGCGGCAATTTCTGCCTGGTGGCGCATGTCTTTGTGTTCAACGACTGGTCGGGGATCGAAGGCGACCTCAACAACCCTCGGCGTGCCTCTGCGACTTTTGCCGCCAGGGGATTGAACCGCACCGAAATCGGCTACCTGGCGCTGTCGCTTCTGGCGCTCAGCCTCCTGCTGTTCGGATTGGTCGGCGAGACAACGCTTCTGGTCGGGCTGGCGATTGCCGCGCTCAGCGCGCTCTACTCCGCGCCTCCCGTTCACTTCAAGGGCATACCTCTGTTCAGTTCGGCGCTCCATTTTGTAGGCGGAGCGCTGCACTTTCTGCTCGGCTACGCAACCTTCACGGCAATCGACGCACGCGGCCTCGCGATCAGCTGCTTCTTTGGGCTGGTGTTCACCGCAGGCCATTTCACGCATGAGACGCGCGATCACGAGAGCGATGTCCTCAACGGGATCCGGACCAACGCCGTGGCTTTCGGCAAGAGGCAGAGCTTCCTTGCCGGGCTTGCCCTGTTCACGGCAGCCTATGCCCTTTTGGTCGTGCTCGCGCTTTCCGGCCTTGTACCCTTCGTGCTCGTTCTGGCTGCGGCTCTCTACCCCCTGCATGTCCTGGCATCGCTGCGGGCCCTGCGCGAGGGCCTCACCTACGAAAGCCTGATCCGGCTTCAGGGGCGATATCGAGCGTTCTTTGCGATCATCGGAATAGCGATGCTCGCAGCGGCGCTTCTCGCCTAGGCCTGCCGCTCCCATGCTTTCCGTCATCGTTCCGGTCTTCAACGAAGTTGCGACGCTGCCGAGCGTGCTGTCAGTCATCAGCAGCGCGCTTCCCGGCATCGAGAAGGAGATCATCGTCGTCGATGACGGATCGACCGACGGAACCCGCGAGTTGCTGCGCAGGAATTTTCCGGACGGGCCTCGCTCGGCCTCCAGCATGGCGGTCGGCGCCGACGGAGATCTCGTCTTCACCGACGATGCGGTGGCTGCTCGGGTCACCGTGCGACCGCACTATCAGGAGCGCAACAGGGGAAAGGGCGCCGCCGTGAGGAGCGGGCTCGCGGCCGCCAGCGGGGATGTCATTGTCATTCAGGACGCGGACCTCGAATACGACCCCGCGGACTGGACCGTGATGTACGACCTGATCGCCAGGCGCAAGGTTGCCGACGTGGTTTACGGCTCGCGCTTCTACGGCCGGCCGCATCGATCCCTGTACTTCCACCACTATCTGGCGAACAGGTTCATCTCACTGATGTTCAACCTGCTCTACAACCAGACGCTCACCGACATCGAATGCTGCTACAAGATGTTCACGCGCGAGGTCAAAGACCGGCTGCGTCTCACCTGCGACGACTTTGGCTGCGAAATCCAGTTGAGCGCCCAGGTCGCACTCGCTCGCCGCTTGCGCATCTATGAAGTCGGCATCAGCTATTACGGCCGGACTTATGACGAGGGCAAGAAGATCGGCTGGCGCGACGGGATGAAGGCGCTCTGGTATCTGATCCGGTTCCGGATTTCTTCGTGACCCGGGCGGCCGTCCCGTCCCTGCATCTCACGGCACAAATATCAGAAATACATAGGTAAAAAACACCACGACGTGAACCATGCCGGTCAGGAATGTCGTCCTTTCGGTGCTGAAACTCACGTTGCAAACGAAAAGCGCCAGAACCATCAGGACCGCGTCAGCCGCCGGGAGCCCCAAGGTCAAGCCTCTTCCTGTCAGTAGGCTGGCGGCCGCGACGGCCGGTATCGTCAAGCCAATCGTGGCGCAGGCCGAGCCCATCGCGACGTTCAAGCCGCGCTGCAGCTCGTTGTTGAGGGAAGCTCTAACGGCCGAAATGGCCTCAGGCATCAGAACCAACCCCGCGATCATTGCCCCGACAATGCTGTCGGACTGGGCGACCTGGTAGGCAACCAGCGTATCCTCAACACTCGCGGCGACCTGCTCGGCAAGCATGACAATGCCGATCAGCCCGATGAACAGGAGCAAGGTGCTGGCGTAGATGCCTTCGCGAGGGGCCGTTGTGATCGAGACTTCGTGTGCCTGCCCTTCGATGAAATCGTCGCGGTGGCGGACCGTCTGCGCGAACACGAAAGCTGCGTAGAGCAGCACGGAAAGCACGCTGACAAAGCCAAGTTGGGCGGCCGAGAACGTGCCGGGATCCGTGGTCTGGGTGTAGGTCGGCAGGATGAGTGTCATCACCGTCAGCGCGATCAGAACCGCCAGATATGCGCTGGTCCCCTGGCGAACGATCGCCTGCTTGCGATGACGCCAGCCGCCAAACACGAGGCAGGCGCCGACAACGCCGGTGGATGTGATCATCACCGTCGAGAAGACGGACTCACGGGCAAGCGTCGGGTTGTTCTCGCCATGCAGCATCATGGAGACGATGATCGACACCTCGATTGCCGTCACCGCGAAAGTCAGCACCAGCGTGCCGTAAGGCTCGCCCACCCGCCGAGCCACCGCCTCGGCATGCTCGAGCACCACGAAAATGGTGATGAACATGATCGCGCTCGAGAGCGCCCCGATCAGGATCCTGACACCCGGCGAACCCGCGTCCACCGACAGCCCGCTGGCCCTCACCGCGACGGCCATCGCCAGGGCTGCCAAGGGCATCGCGTAGGACGTCACCGATCGTCCGAAACCAGTCATGAAAGCCCCCGAACGCCGGCGCGTTTCCGCGAACTTAGCGGAAAAGCGCGGCAGGAGCACCTCTCACAGGCATCCTTGCCCGCCAAGCGCACCATTCAAAACACGATTGAGGACTGGGCACCGTTTTGCGCATCGAATGTCTGAATGGCCTTGCGAACTGCCCCACAGAATCTTTCCAGAAGTTCCGGCTCGCTCCCCAGTCGACGGCGCAACGACAAGGGCACTCCATCTGTGCTCCTTTCCCCGTCAATCCTCGGTTGACGATGTTCAAATCCTGGACACCTGGAAAGGGATGGTTATCCTTTTTCGTCTGGAATTCGGCCTCCTGCAGACGCCAGGCTATCTCCGAAACCAACGCGGCGTCCTTGCCGCCCAGATAGACTGTCGAGGGATCGTCCCGATCCTGACGACCGTGGATGGCGACGACCGTGGACTTCGTCCGCAACAGTTCCAGCGCGGACTCCTCGTCAAAGTTCCTGGATGTTATGTGCAGCTCTCGGTTGCTTTCGGGCATGAGCCCTTCAAAGCAATACATATCGAGATCGCGCCCTGCTATCGTCTCGGTGATCAGCGAGGTGCGGGGCTCGATCTTGCCGCCATGCGGGGCCATGACGATCGCACTGCCGGTTCGCGCTCCGCGCCGGACGACTATGCGATAATCTATGTTTTCGGTTTTGGCGGCTTTCAGCGCCGCGAAATTCGGAAACTCGTTGTCCATGAATGCCGTTTCACGCCGTCTTCTGCACCACCAGGCCCAGTTCCTCGATCATCGCCTCGCGCATCAGGAATTTCTGCGGCTTGCCGGTCACCGTCATCGGCAGTTCGGTGCGGAAGCGGATATAGCGCGGCACCTTGTAGTGCGCGATCTGGCCGGCGCAGAAGGCCTTGATCTCCTCCGCGGTGGCGATCTGGCCGGGCTTCAGCACGATCCAGGCGCACAGCTCCTCGCCATATTTCTGATCGGGAATGCCGAACACCTGCACTTCCTTGACCTTGGGATGGCGGTAGAGGAACTCCTCGACCTCACGCGGATAGACGTTCTCGCCGCCACGGATGACCATGTCCTTGACCCGGCCGACGATGTTGCAATAGCCCTCGGCGTCGATGGTGGCGAGGTCGCCGGTGTGCATCCAGCCATCGGCGTCGATCGCCTCGCGGGTCTTTTCCGCGTCGTCCCAATAGCCCTTCATCACCGAATAGCCGCGCGTGCAGAGCTCCCCCGGCGCGCCGACCGCGACAGTGGCGCCGTCGGCATCGATGGCCTTGACCTCGACATGCGGGTGGATGCGACCGACGGTGGAGACGCGCTTTTCAAGCGGGTCGTCGACGCCGCTCTGGAACGACACCGGGCTGGTCTCGGTCATGCCGTAGGCGATGGTCACCTCGGACATATGCATCAGCGACACCACCTTCTTCATCACCTCGATCGGGCACGGCGAGCCGGCCATGATGCCGGTGCGCAGGCTGGAGAGATCGAAGGACGAAAAATCCGGATGGTCGAGCATGGCGACGAACATGGTCGGCACACCGTAGAGGCCGGTGCAGCGCTCCTGCGCCACGGCCTTGAGCGTCGCGCCGGCGTCAAAACCCTCGCCCGGGAAGACCATGGTGGCGCCCTTGGTGACGCAGCCCATCGTGCCCATCGACATGCCGAAGCAGTGATAGAGCGGCACTGGGATGCAGAGCCGGTCGTCGACGGTGAGCTTGATCGCCGAGGTGACGAAGTTGCCGTTGTTGACGATGTTCAAGTGGGTGAGCGTGGCGCCCTTCGGCGCGCCTGTCGTTCCGCTGGTGAACTGGATGTTGATCGCTTCGCCGGGCTTCAGCCCTTCGGAGATACGATCGAGGCTGTCGTGCTCGTCGCGCCCGGCCATGGCCAGCACGTCGCCGAAATTGAACATGCCGGGCGAATTGTCGTCGCCCATGCGAATGACGATCTTCAGCGCCGGCAGCTGCTTCGCCTTGAGCTTTCCGGGCGTCGCGGTGGCGATCTCCGGCGCCAGCGTCTCGACCATGCCGAGATAGTCGGACGTCTTGAAGCTTGCGGCCGTGACCAGCGCCTTGCAGCCGACCTTATTCAGCGCGTATTCCAGCTCGGTCAGCCGGTAGGCCGGGTTGATGTTGACCAGGATCAGCCCGATGCGTGCGGTGGCGAATTGCGTCACCAGCCATTCCCAGCGGTTGGGCGACCAGATGCCGACGCGGTCGCCCTTTTCGAGGCCGAGCGCCAGAAAGCCGGCGGCCAGCGCATCCACCGTGTCCGACAGCTCGCTCCAGGTGAAGCGCTTGTCCTGGCCGACGAAGACGGCGGCATCGAGCGTGCCGTATTTCGCGACAGTATCGGAAAACAGCGCGGGGATCGTCTGGTTAAGCAGCGGCAGCGAGCGATCGCCCGAGACATGCGCCCTGCCGTCGACCGGCGCGATGAAGGTGCCGCCACTGCCCGGCCCGCGAGCGCGCAGATGGGTGGCGTTCTGGAGCTCGTCGAGTTTGATCGCCATCGCCGTTTCCTCCCCGGACGGACCAAGCCTATCAGTCCACCGATGCAGAGGAAATCCGCTAATCGTACTGGGACTATTTGGCGATGGCGGCCATCCTTGCCGCGATATCGCCGAGCACCGCCTCGTCGGCCACCGCGCGGCTCTTCCTCGAAGCCACGAGACACGCCTGCGATCGCAAGACGACGCCATCGGCCAGCACCTTGAGGTGGTTGGCGCGCAGCGTCGAGCCGGTGGTGGTGATGTCGACTATGACATCGGCCAGCCCCTGCGCCGGCGCGCCCTCGGTGGCGCCGAGGCTCTCGACGATGCGATAGACCTGGATGCCGTGCTTGAGCGAGAAGAACTGCTGGGTGAGCCGCCAGTATTTGGTGGCGATCCTGAGCCGCCTGCCGTGGCGCTGGCGGAAATCGGCGGCGACGTCGTCGAGGTCGGCCATGGTCTCGACGTCGAGCCAGATGTCGGGCACCGCCACCACGACGTCGGCATGGCCGAAGCCGAGGCGTGCTACGATTTCGGCGCGCGCTTCCCAGTCGGCCAGGGTCTCGCGCAGCAGGTCCTCGCCGGTGATGCCGAGATCGACCGTGCCCTGGCCGATCTCGCCGGCGATTTCCGATGCCGACAGGAAGGCGACCTCGACGGCGTCCATGCCCTCGATGCGGGCGCGATACTTGCGCTCGTCGCCGGGCAGGCTGACGGCAAGGCCAGCCCTGGCCAGAACCTCCAGCGCCTGCTCCTTCAGCCGGCCTTTCGATGGCAGCGCGAGCGTGATCATTTGGCCTTCTCCCGCAGCGCCTCAATGCGGTCGAGCCAGACCGAGAAACCGACGCCGGGAATCGGCGTCTTCGCGCCGAGCAGCGTCAGCAGGCGGTCGTAACGGCCGCCGCCGGCCAGCGGCCTCTCGCCACCCCCGGCCGCGACCTCGAAAACGAGGCCGGTGTAATAGTCCAGCGGACGGCCGAAGGCGGCGTCATAGCGGATGCTGGCCATCGGCAGGCCGTGCGCTTCGATGGCGCCTGCGCGAGCGGCGAAATTGTCCAGCGCCGCGCCCAGCGAGAGACCGGCGCCAGCTGCGAAACTTTCGAGGGCCTGAGCCGCGCCATCGAGCGGCACGTCGATCGCCAGAAACCCTTTCAAGGCCGAGAACGCCTCGTCCGATAGCCGCACGCTGCGTAACTCGGCCTTCTCGATCAGCCGCCGGGCAATGTCGGAGGGCGAGCGCCCGGCCGATGCTGAGAGACCGGCTTCCTCCATGCCGCCGGCGATATGCGCGGCAAGACCCTCGACGTCGCCGTCGAGCACCAGCGTCGCGACCGGACCGGACAACTGGCTGTTGCGTGGCGGATTGGCGAGGTCGGCAAGCGCTGCCTCCAGCATCGTCGCCGAGCCGAAGGCGCGGGCAAGCCGCATGCGCCAGCCGCGCGGCAGGCCAAGTGCGGCGAGCACCGCCTCGAAAACGGTCTGGTCACCGAGCGTTATGGCCAGCACTTGGTCTGGCAGCGCCAGGCTGAGCAGCGCGTGCGCGTCGGCCAGCGAGCGGGCGTCGGCAGCGGCGGTGTCGCGGTCGCCAAGATCCTCGATGCCGGCCTGGAAGAACTCGTTGCCGCCCTCGCGGCGCTGTCGGAACACCTCGCCGAGGTAGGAATAGCGGCGCGGCGTGCCGGCCTGGCTGGCGATATGGTCGAGGCAGACCGGAATGGTGAATTCGGGCCTGAGACACAGCGTCTTTCCGGTCTCGCTCTCGGTGAGGAAGATACGGCGGCGCAGATCTTCGCCGGCCATGTCGAGGAAGGGGTCGGCCGGCTGCAGCACCGCCACCTCGACCGCATGCGTGTCGCGCGCGGCGAAGAGCTTCGTGATGTCGGCGGCGATGGCGGGGTAGCGGGAGGTCATGCGGCACCACCCTCCCTTCTCCCCTTGTGGGAGAAGGTGGATCGGCGCGTAGCGCCGAGACGGATGAGGGGTGATGGACGGAATGAGACGCTGGCGTTCCCTGGAACACCCCTCATCCGACCGAGCTTCGCTCGGCCACCTTCTCCCACAAGGGGAGAAGGGGAGGCCGGCGCCTTACCTGCCACGTGCGCGCTCCTCGGCCTGCGCCGCCAGTATCTTCCTGACCTCGCCGACCAGCTCGCTCTCCGCCACCGTCACCTGCGCTGGGCGGGCGGCGCGCCACTCGGCGTTGTCGGCGATCTCGGCCGACATGCGGGCGCCCTCGATCAGGTCCTTGATCTGCAGCTCGCCCCTGGCGCGCTCGTCGCCGCCCTGGATGATGGCGACCGGGCTGCCGCGGCGGTCGGCATATTTCAACTGCGCCTTCATGCCGGCGCCGCCGAGATACATTTCCGAGCGGATGCCGGCCGCGCGCAACCCTGCGACCATCTTCTGGTAGCGGCCGAGGCTTTCCGTATCCTTGTCCATCACCAGCACGACGACAGGGGCGATGACGTCGGAGATGTCGAGCTTGCCGAGGTTCTTCAGCGCCGTCATCAGGCGGGAGACGCCGATGGAAAAGCCGGTCGCCGGCACCGGCTCGCCGCGGAAGCGCGACACCAGCCCGTCATAGCGGCCACCGCCGCCGACCGAGCCGAAGCGCACGATCTGGCCATCCTCATTGGGAATTTCGGCCAGCAGCTCGGCCTCGAAGACGGGGCCCGTGTAATATTCGAGGCCGCGCACGACGGAAGGGTCGATCAATATCTTGGTTTCGTCATAGCCCGCGGCGGCGCAGAGCATCTGTATCTGATCAAGCTCGTCGCAGCCTTGCATAACAAGGGGGGTCTGTTCGAAGCCGCGACGCAGATTGTCGACGGTAACGCCGTTGGCAACTCCTCGGCTACCTGATCCCTGGGCCTTCCAACCGGTTATGTTCAACAGCTGGGCTATCTGGCTGTCAGACAGACCCGCGCCCTTCGTGAAGTCCCCCTCGCCTTCCTTGCCGCCGTCCCAGCGACCTTTCCCAAGCAAAAGTTGAATGTCTTCGAGTGCGAATTTGTCCAGCTTGTCGATCGCTCGCAAAACGGTCAGCCGGCGCCCGGCATTTTCATCGCCGCCAAGGCCGATCGCCTCCAGCACGCCGTCCATCACTTTGCGATTGTTGACCCGAATGACGTACTGGCCCTTAAGACCCAACTCCTCCATGACGTCGGCCATCATCATCGCCATTTCGGCATCCGCAACGGCCCCTGCCACGCCATTGGGCGTGCCGATCGTGTCGGCGTCGAACTGCATGAACTGGCGGAAGCGGCCGGGGCCGGGCTTCTCGTTGCGGAACACCCAGCCCGAGCGATAGCTGCGATAGGGCTTCGGCAGCTTGTCATAATTCTCTGCGACGAAGCGCGCTGTCGGCGCGGTGAGATCATAGCGCAGCGACAGCCACTGGTCGTCATCGTCCTGGAAGGAGAACACGCCTTCGTTCGGCCGGTCCTGGTCGGGCAGGAACTTGCCCAGCGCGTCGGTGTATTCGATCATCGGCTGGTCGACCGGCTCGAAGCCGTAGAGCTCATAGACGCCGCGAATGGTCGCCATCATCTTTTCGACGGCGCGGATGTCGTCGGCGCCGCGGTCGGCAAATCCGCGCGGCAGCCGCGCTTTCGTCTTTTCCGATTTGTCGGCCATGGATGGGGTCTTTTCGTTCGATAGATGCGGCTGGTTTCAGGCGCGCGTGTCCTAACCCATGCGGCTGGGAGCGGCAAGGGTTTGCACCTTCGCGGAAACAAACCGCGCCAAAAGGAAACAATTCCGCCATCAGCGCGGCATCGTGCCGACACAATCGCAGCCGATAAAACGCACCGAAACCAAGGGGTTCGGGGCCATGACCACGGCGGGAAAGTTCGATACGACCGATAGCGGCGCGCGCGGGCTGCCCGCGCGGCTGCGGCCGGCCGACGGCCGTGCCCCAGTGACGCCAAGCCAGGTGGCGGGCCCGTTCGAGGTCGATCCGCGTCAGGGCTCGTCCATGCGCGATGCGCTGATAACCGGCCTGCTGGTGATCTATCCTGCTTTCGCCGCGCTGGCGGCGATCATCGCCGGCCTGTTCCTGACCGGCGCCAGCGGCGCGTGATTTCTGCCCGCTTCCGGCGGGATTCAATCTTTGGGGGATCGACCATGCGAACGACCCGTGCCTGCGCGCTCGGCGCAGCGCTTCTGCTTGCCTCGGCTGCGGCGGCGAGCGCCTGCACGAGCGGCGATGCCCGCCTCGCCGGACACTATTACCTGCGCGGCGTCATGGAAGTCGGTTCCGAGCTGCTGCTCAGGAAGGACGGCAGTTTCGAATTCATGCTGGCCTATGGCGCCAACGACCAGTACGGCAAGGGCTGCTGGGTCAAGAAGGGCTCGACCGTCGAGGTCATCCCGGCCGGCCGTAGCGCCGCCTCGACGCATCAGACGCCCGACGATCGCGGTTTCAGCGGGCTGGTGCTGACGGTTTCCGGCGGCAGCCTGGTCTGGAACATCAACGGCAGCGGCTACAAGGGCCGGTTCGAGAAGTGAGGAAGGGGACGCCACCTACTTCGGCCGCTTGAAAGCCTTCCGCTCCTTCTCGACTTCCTTGCGGCAGACGCAGCCTTCGAGATGGTCGTTGACCAGGCCCATCGCCTGCATGAAGGCATAGACGGTGGTCGGGCCGACGAAGCTCCAGCCACGCTTCTTCAGTTCCTTCGAGATCCTGACCGAGACCGCCGTGGTGGGATTGGCGCGCAGATGCGCGAGGTCGACGACTTTCGGCCGCTCGTCCCGGCCGGGCTCGAACTTCCAGAACCAGGCCGCCAGCGAGCCGAATTCATCGACCATTTCGCGCGCCCGTTTGGCGTTGTTGATGGTCGAGACGATCTTGCCGCGATGGCGGATGATGCCGGCATTGCCGAGTAGCCGCTCGATATCCCTGTCGGTGAAGGCGGCCACCTTGTCGAAGTCGAAATTGGCGAAGGCCTCGCGGAAATTCTCGCGCTTGCGCAGGATGGTCAGCCAGGAGAGCCCCGACTGGAAGCCTTCGAGGCAGATCTTCTCGAACAGCCGTCGGTCGTCTGTTACCGGCCTACCCCATTCATGGTCGTGGTAGTGCAGATAGTCCGGCAGATTGCCGTGCCAGAAGCAGCGCGTCTTGCCATCGGGACCATCGAGCAGGCCGGCATTTTCAGTTCCCATTGCAAGAAATCCATTCGTTAATGCGCCTCGGCGCCGATTTTACCGTGGCTTTACCAGATTCCTGAACCGGCCGGTAACCACACCAAAAGGTTTACTGACACATCGGCATTTTACGCATTCCGATTCATGTTTCGGTTGCCGCTTCGCGCCAAGGATCGCGCAACCGGAGGCGGGTTCGCGCCTCCGTGCGTTCGACGATCAAGGTGCGTTCCGATGAAGAAAGCGTTCTGTTCCCTGCTCGGCGCGGTGGCGGTTCTTGCCGCCGGCGCCTCCGCCTCCAATGCAAATGACCGCTATGCCGACCGGCCGCCGGTGATGGTGAGCCCCGACCTTTCGGCGCCGTGGGTGCTGCAGCTTGGCCATGCGCCAGGCATCGTGCGGCAGAGCCGTCAGACGGCGCAGCAGCCGCAGCGCCGCTATCTGCAGGTCCAACCTGACCAGCAGCGCACGGCAGCCGTGCAGCCGCCGGCCAAGCGCACGGTCATGCGGCCGCAGATCAACCCGGTCTACCTGCCGCAGGAAGTCGCCTATGACGGGCCGCAGAAGCCAGGCACCATCGTCATCGATACGCACCAGAACTTCCTCTATCTGGTCGAGAAGGACGGCAAGGCGCGGCGCTATGGCGTCGGCACCGGCAAGCCGGGCTTCGAATGGTCGGGCACGCACAAGATCACCGACAAACGCGTCTGGCCGGACTGGCGTCCGCCGGCAGTGATGATCAAGCGCGAGGCGGCCAAGGGTCGCTACCTGCCGACTTACCTGGCCGGCGGCATAGAGAACCCGCTCGGCGCCCGCGCGCTCTATCTCGGCACGACGGAATATCGCATCCACGGCACCAACCAGCCATGGACGATCGGCGGCGCGGTGTCGTCGGGCTGCATCCGCATGCGCAACGAGGATGTCGTCGACCTTTACGAGCGCGTGAATGTCGGAACGACGGTCGAGGTGATATAGTGACTGCGAATCAGCCGGTTAGGCAGCGCCGAGTGGTTTTTGGCGCGCTGTTGCCCTGAAGCCATAGCGCGCTTTCGGGAAAGGTGCTTAGACTGGCAACGAGTTAACGGGGGACGGGCCGTGTGGGGATGCGGCCAGTCACGAAAGGGCAGCACGGGAAACCGCGCTGCCCTTTTGCTTTTGAGCCTGTGCTATAGAGCGGCAGGTCGCGCCGAAAGCAGGCCGTTTCGTTTTCGGAGGCTGATTTCCTGACCGTTCTCTGCTATTGCAGCGCACAATTTCCCGCGCCAAAGCTCTCAGTCCAGGAGGTCTCAGCCATGTCCCGGTCCGATGACAGCCGCTACCTCAAGGGCGGCCCGGTCGCCCAGCGCATCATCGCTGCCGTGCGCGAGGATGCTGCGATCGCGAAGGCCGAAGGCTTTTCGCCCAAGCTGGTCTCGATCACCGTCGGCGACACCGCCGCGGTCGACGTCTATGTACGCAACCAGCGCGCCAAGGCGGAGCTGGCCGGCATCGGCTTCGAGGAGCGGCGATTTCCCGCCGCCATCACCGCCGGCGAACTGGAAGCGGCCATCCATGGCCTAAACGCCGATCCGCGCGTCACCGGCATCATCATCCAGCGGCCGGTTCCGGCGCACATCCCAATCAAGACGTTGCAGGCGGCGGTGCATCCGCTGAAGGACGTCGAGGGCATGCATCCGGCCTCGATCGGAAACATCGTCTACAACCAGCTCGACCTCGCGCCCTGCACGGCGGCGGCTTCGGTCGAGCTTCTGAAGGAGACCGGCCTCGACCTCAAGGGGCTGGAAGTGGTGATCGTCGGTCATTCCGAGATCGTCGGCAAACCGATCGCCTTCCTGCTGATGAGCGAGGGCGCGACGGTGACGGTCTGCCATCACATGACGCGTTCGGTGGCGGCACACGCGCGGCGCGCCGATGCGCTGTTCGTCGCCGTCGGCAAGCCCCGGCTGATCAAGGCCGACATGGTGAAGCCGGGCGCCGCCGTCATCGACATCGGCATCAATTCCGAAATCGGGCCGGACGGCGAAACCCGCATCGTCGGCGACGTCGACACCGACAGCGTCAGGCACGTCGCCTCCTGGATCACGCCGGTGCCGGGCGGCGTCGGCCCGATCACGGTGGCGATCCTGCTGCGCAACACGATGGTGGCGCTCAACCGCCAGCGCGCGCTCTACCAGGCGACCTACGGCGTGGCGGACAAGCTCGCGGCGGAGTAGCCGGGGCAGGGATCGGCTTACTCGGCGGCGGCCAACCTTTCCTCGGCGACGCCTTCCGGCTTCGGCCCGCCATAGGCCCAGTCAAGCAGCTTGATCGTGTGCACCACCGGCAGTTTCGCGGCGGCGGCGATCTGGGTGATGCAGCCGATATTGCCGGTCGCGACGATTTGCGCGCCCGTCGCCTGGATGTTCCTGACCTTGCGGTCGCGCAATTTCGCTGAAATCTCGGACTGCAGGATGTTGTAAGTGCCGGCCGAGCCGCAGCAGAGGTGCCCCTCGCGCGGCTCGCGCACGACGAAGCCGGCCTTGGTCAGAAGCTCTTTCGGCTGGCGGGTGATCTTCTGGCCGTGCTGCATCGAACAGGCGGAATGATAGGCGACGACGGTGCCGGGCTTGCGCACCGGCTCGGGCAGGTCGAACGAGGCAAGATATTCGGTGATGTCCTTGGCCAGCGCCGAGACGCGCGCCGCCTTGTCGGCATAGGCCGGATCTAGGCGCAGCATGAAACCGTAATCCTTGATCGTCGTGCCGCAACCGGACGCGGTGATGATGATTGCGTCGAGCCCGCCCTGCTCGATGGCGCGCGTCCAGGCGTCGACATTCTGCCTCGCCGAGGCAAGGGCGGCTGCCTCGTGGCCCATATGATGGACGAGCGCGCCGCAGCAACCCTCGCCTTCCGGCACCACCACCTCGACGCCGAGCCGTGTCAACAAGGAGATGGTCGTCTCGTTGATGGCGGGATCGAGCACCGATTGCGCGCAGCCGGTGAGGATGGCGACACGGCCGCGCTTTTTGGTCCCCTGCCCGGCGTGGGTGCCCGGCTTCGCCATCGGCGACGCCGGCGGGATCGACGATGGCGCAAGCCTCAGCATGGCCGCGATCGGTTTCAGCGCCGGCAGCTTCTCGAACAGGCCGATGAAGGGTCTGCCAAACCCAGCCAGTTTCAGCGCGGCGCGGAAGCGGGCTGGATAAGGCAGCACGAAAGCCAGCGTGGCGCGCATCAGGCGGTCGAGCAGCGGCCGCCTGTAGGTTTGCTGGATATGGGCGCGGGCATGATCGACCAGATGCATGTAGTTGACGCCCGACGGGCATGTCGTCATGCAGGCAAGGCAGGAGAGGCAGCGGTCAATATGGGTGACGATCTCCCTGTCGGCCGGACGGCCGTTCTCCAGCATGTCCTTGATCAGGTAGATGCGGCCACGCGGGGAATCGAGCTCGTTGCCCAATGTCACATAGGTCGGGCAGGTGGCGGTGCAAAAGCCGCAATGCACGCATTTGCGCAGGATCCTCTCCGATTCCGCGACATGCGGATCGGCAAGCTGGGCAAGTGAAAAGTTGGTCTGCACCGGGGAGTCCTATTGTCCGAGAAGCCAGCTTTGCGGGTTCTTGACCGGCTCGCCGCGCTGCAGCGCCTGGATGCCCAGGATGCAGCGGGCGATGAACCAGACGGCGACGGCGAACATCAGCAGGAAACCGATGACCAGCATCATCAGGACCACGGAGATCAGCGCGTAGAGCAGGCCGATCCAGAACGTCCTGATCAGGAATGTGTAGTGGGTTTCGACGAAGCCGCCGGCCTTGCCGCGGTTGATGTAGGCGAGCACGATGCCGACAAGACCGGTGACGCCGATGACCAGCCCGGCAAGATAGAGGATGTAGATGACCAGGGCGTTGGTCGAACCCGGCTCCAGCCAGCGATCGGTCTGGCGTGGTTCGCCGGTCGGGCCTGGATCGGTGTTGCTCATGGTGCTACTCCCTCCGTTGACGGCGTGAGAGTAGCAGAGCTTGAACCCGGCGCCATGCGGCCGGGGTTGAGGATATGCTTCGGGTCGAATTCGGCCTTGAGCCTTGCCGACAGCGCGGCGAGATGCGGTGGCTGCGGCTCGAACACCGGCAGGGCGGCACGGTGCGCGGGTGCGGCGCGCACCAGCGTCGCGTGGCCGCCGCCATGTTTCCTGATCAGCCCGCGCAGCAGACCGGCTTCGGGATCGCCATCGCGCATGCACAGCCATACCAGCCCGCCCTGCCAGTCATAGAAGGCATCGACCGCCGCCTGCATGCGCAGCGTCAGCACCATCTGGTGCGCCTGCGACGGCGTCATCGAAACCCGCCACACCGGCTTTTCGCTGCTATCGGCGAACGGCACGCAATCCCTGATGTCACGCCAGACGGCCCTGGAGGCCTCGCCGGCAATCTCCTGGTGCGGGCCGGCCCGGCCGAGCAGTTCCTTCAGCGTGGCGATGCGGTAGGCGACGGAGGGACCAAAACCCTCGACGCGCAGCAGCGTCGCGGCATCGCTGCCGAGATGGCCGGCGGCGACGCGCGCGGCGACGCGTTCGGGCAGATGCGCCGCGCTCGACACTTCGGCGCTGGAGCCGAGCGCCAGCGCCATGGCAGCCGTGGCCTCATCGTCGAGCAGGCCGCGGATGGCGAGCGTCACCTCGGTCTCGGCCGCCGGCAGCACCTTGAAGGTGACGTCGGTGAGCACGGCAAGCGTCCCCCAGCTTCCCGCCATCAGCTTGGAAAGATCGTAGCCGGTGACGTTCTTGACGACGCGGCCGCCGGATTTGAAGGCCTCGGCGCGACCGGAAACCGCCGCTATGCCGAGGATATGGTCGCGCGCGGCCCCCGCCTTCAACCGGCGCGGGCCGGACAGGTTGGCGGCAAGCGCGCCACCGATGGTGCCGTTCTTGCCCCCTTGGCCCGGCTCGCCGCCGAGCAGCGGGCCATAGCCCATCGGCTCGAATGCGAATTGCTGGCCGTTTTCGGCGAGCAGCTTTTCGATCTCGGCGAGCGACGTGCCCGCCCTTGCCGAGAGCACCAGTTCGGCCGGCTCGTAGAGCGTGACGCCGGTGAGCTTCGACAGGTCGAGCGTGTGCTCGGTTTGCAGCGGACGGCCGATGCCGCGCTTGGAGCCGTGGCCGAGGATTTCCAGCGGCGCCTCTTCGGCCGCTGCCCATTGGACCGTGGAGAGGACTTCGGCGGATGTGGATGGGGTGAAGGCGGTCATGGGCGAATGCCTTTCCTCGCCCCCGCGGAGCGGGGGAGAGGAGATAGGCCGCGTTCCTCCACACCCCCCTCTGTCCTGCCGGACATCTCCCCCGCAAGGGGGGAGATTGGCAGCTTCACCGCCTCGCCTTCCTGGCAACGCTGGGGATTAGCGAAAGCCGAGGCGGCATCCGATCTCCCCCCTTGCGGGGGAGATGTCCGGCAGGACAGAGGGGGGTGTTCAAGCGCCAACGTATCCACTCAAAACCTCGGAATGTCCGGAAACGCCACCTGCCCCCGATGCACGTGCATGCGGCCGAGTTCGGCGCAGCGGCGGAGCTGCGGGAAGACCTTGCCGGGGTTGAGCAGATGGTTGGGGTCGAAGGCGCATTTGACGCGCATCTGCTGGTCGAGGTCGACCTGGTTGAACATTTCCGGCATCAGGTCGCGCTTCTCGACGCCAACGCCATGCTCGCCGGTGAGCACGCCGCCGACCTTGACGCAGAGCCGCAGGATATCGGCGCCGAAGCTCTCGGCCTTGTCGAGCTCGCCCGGCACGTTGGCGTCGTAGAGGATCAGCGGGTGAAGATTGCCGTCGCCGGCGTGGAAGACATTGGCGACGCCAAGTCCGTATTTCTCCGACAGCTCGCGCATGCCGGCGAGCACGCGCGGCAGTTCCTTGCGCGGGATGGTGCCGTCCATGCAGTAATAGTCGGGCGAGATGCGGCCGACCGCCGGGAAAGCCGCCTTGCGGCCGGCCCAGAAGCTCAGCCGCTCCTGTTCCGCCTGCGAGATGCGGCAGGTGGTCGAGCCGTTGCGGTAGGCGATCGCCTCGACGAGGCCGATCAGGTGGTCGACCTCGACGCCCGGTCCATCCAGCTCGACAATCAGCAGTGCCTCGACGTCGAGCGGATAGCCGGCATGGACGAAATCCTCCGCGGCGTGGATCGCCGGGCGGTCCATCATCTCCATGCCGCCGGGGATGATGCCGGCGCCGATGATGTCGGCAACGCATTGCCCACCCTGCTCGCTGGTCGGAAAACCGATCAGAAGCGCGCGCGCTGTCTCCGGCTTCTTCAGGATGCGCACTGTGACCTCGGTGACGACGCCGAGCAGGCCTTCGGAGCCGGTCATGACGCCGAGCAGGTCGTAGCCTTCAGCGTCGAGGTGGCGGCCGCCCAGCCGAACCACCTCGCCGTTCATCAAGACCATCTCGATGCCCAGCACATTGTTGGCGGTCAGCCCATATTTCAGGCAATGCACGCCGCCCGAATTCTCCGCGACGTTGCCGCCGATCGAGCAGGCGATCTGGGAGGATGGATCGGGGGCGTAGTAAAAGCCCTCCTGCTCGACGGCGGTGGTGATGCCGAGATTGGTGACGCCCGGCTGGGCGACGACGATACGGTTCTGAAAGTCGATCTCGAGAATGCGGTTGAAGCGGCTCATGACCAGCAGCACGGCATCCTCGAGCGGCAGCGCGCCGCCCGACAGCGAGGTGCCCGAACCGCGCGGCACGACGCGGATGTTGCGGCCGTTGCAATATTTCAGCACACGAGAGACCTGCGCCACGGTCTCAGGCAGCACCACGACCAGCGGCAGCTGCCGATAGGCAGTGAGGCCATCGCTCTCGAAGGCGCGCATCTCATTGGCGGCGTCGACGACACCCTCGCCCGGCACGATGATGCGCATGTCGGCGACGATCTCGGCGCGCCGGCGCATCGTGTCGGCGTCTGGCTTCGGCATGGCAAGGCCGGACATGAGGCAGCCTCTTCGCTTGACTGGTCAAAATCTTTTACCAGCCGTCGACGCTTGTTGCAAACCCTGCTTTGGTCGAGAGCGCCTGCGGGGGCGAGCGTCCTGCTTGCGCAGCGGCAATCTGCCGCTGCGCGTCGATCATATCTGGCGGAAGATGGGCGGCCTATTCGCCCGGATGTTTCGCCGGCTCGGAATGCATGCGCCGTACACGACGCACGCCCCACCAGACGAGCAGGATGGCGACCGGCACCGCTGCAGCGGTAACGACTTCGGGCGCAAAGGCATGACCGAAGATCGAGGCGCCCTTGGCTAGATAGGAGATGAGGCCGACGACATAGTAGGACACGGCGGCGACGGAGAGGCCTTCCACCGTCTGCTGCAGGCGCAATTGCAGGCGGGCGCGATTGTTCATCGAGGCCAGAAGGTCGCGGTTCTGCTTTTCGACCTCGACGTCGACCCAGGTGCGCAGAAGCGTGGTGGCGCGGGTGAGTTTTCGCGACAGATTGGCCTGGCGCTCCTCGACCGAACGGCAGGTGCGCATCGCCGGCGCGACGCGCCGCTGCAGGAAGCCAGCCCAGGTGTCGTAGCCGGGCACCGCCTCCTCTTCCAGCGCCTCCAGCCGCTCGCTGACAATGCCGTCGTAGGCGCGGCTGGCGCCGAAACGGTACAGGCTGGAAGCAGCGTCGGCCTCCAGCTCGGCGGCCAGTTCCGTCAGGTCGGCGAGCAGCGTCTGGCTGTCGCGGGTCTCGGCGACCTTCATTTCCAGCGTGGTCTGCGCCAGCCTGTCCTCGATGCGGCGGGCGCGGCCCGACAGCGTCAGAGCCAGCGGCAGGCCAAGCATGGCCAGCGTGCGGTAGGTTTCGATGTCGATCAGCCGCTGCGACAGCGCGCCGGTCCGCGCCGGCGTCAGGCCGCGATCGAGCACCAGCATCCGCGTCATGCCGTCGCCATCCTGGCGGAAATCGGTGACGATTGCGGCATTGCCGCGCTCGACCAGCGAATAGCACAGGCTGGTCGGATCGAAGCCGGCGATCAGCCTTTCGCTCGCCTGCGTCCATTTGCGGATTTCCAGCCTGATGCCGGAAATCACCGTTCCGGGCGGCGAAAAGCCGTTGCCGAAAGGCGTATCCTCCTGCGCCCTGCCGTTTTCGGCGAGCGGCCCCTCCCACAGATAGGTCGAGAATTCCGTATGCCGTTCCCAGCGCAGCGAACCCTTGCCGGATTTCATGGCATGATGGCGGGCTTGGCGATCGGGCGCGGCGATACCGAGGCGCCGCGACAGTTCGGAAAGCACAGCATGGTCGACGCCGGCGCCGCCCTCGGTCATGAAGGCAAGCTGCACCAGCAGGCGCGGCTTCTCGATCAGCGGATGCGGGCGGGCGTGGACCTCGCCCAGCGCGCCGGGGCGGCCTTCATGCGCCGGAAAGCCCATGACGCTGCCCTGCGCGCGCGGCTGGAATTTGAGATTGGACGTCTCGTCCGACACGGCCGGTCCCCCTGTTTTGACCCTGCGTGTAGTGGCGTCCTCTAGGGCCAATCGCCCGGAGACGCAAACAGCAAAGTTTAGCTGAAGGCGATATAGGGCGACGACGCCGAACCCGGCCAAGCCGGACGAATTGGATAAATAATTTGACCAGTTGGCGACACAGGCTTTAATCTGAGCGTCAACCGCTTCCTTTTCCAGGCACCCCGTTGAGCGATATTTTCTCCAGGATCGAGCATTCGCGCACCGCCGACGAGGTGGTGCAGCAGATCGAGAGCCTGATCCTCGAAGGCGTGCTGCGCACCGGCGACCGGCTGCCCGGCGAGCGCGAGCTGGCGCGGCAATTCGATGTGTCGCGGCCGATCCTGCGCGACGCGTTGAAAGCGCTTGAGGGACGCGGGCTGCTGACGACCAAGGCCGGTGGCGGCACCCATGTCGCCGACGTCATCGGCCAGCTGTTCACCAAGCCGGTGACCGACCTGATCTCGATGCATCGCAAGGCGGTGACCGACTATCTGGAATATCGCCGCGAGATCGAGGCGATCGCCGCCGAATACGCGGCGCGGCGCGCCACGCCGGAAGACCTTACGCTGCTCGACAGCATCATGGCGCGCATGGACGAGGCGCATCGCACCGGTGACTTCGACGACGAGGCCGAGATCGACATCGAGTTCCACCACGCGATCTCAGAATGCGCGCACAACATCATCCTGCTGCATACGTTGCGCTCCTGCTACCGGCTGTTGTCGGAAGGCGTGTTCCAGAACCGGCTTCTGGTGTTCACCGTGCCCGGCGCGCGCGAGGCGCTGCTTCACCAGCACCGGGCGATCTATGCCGCGATCAAAGCCGGCGATCCGGCTGCCGCCCGGCAAGCGGCCATGGACCACATCTCCTATGTCGAGCGCTCGATGCTCGAGGCCGAGCGCAGCGGCGACTGGCAGCGCGTGTCACGGCTGAGGCTGAGACAGCGCTCCGAAACCGAACCAGTGAACACCCAGCGGGAAAGACCATGAGCGACATCCTGACCATTGCCGACCTGAAGGACCTGGCGCGCCGCCGCGTGCCGAAGATGTTCTTCGACTACGCCGATTCCGGCGCCTGGACGGAGAGCACCTACCGCGCCAACGAGGAGGACTTCCAGAAGATCAAGTTCCGCCAGCGTGTGCTGGTCGACATGAGCAACCGCTCGCTGGAAACGACCATGGTCGGCGAGAAGGTGGCGATGCCGGTGGCGCTGGCGCCAACCGGCCTGACCGGCATGCAGCACGCCGACGGCGAGATGCTGGCGGCGCAGGCGGCGGAAGAGTTCGGCGTGCCGTTCACGCTGTCGACGATGAGCATCTGCTCGATCGAGGATGTCGCCTCGGTGACGAAGAAGCCGTTCTGGTTCCAGCTCTACGTGCTGCGCGACAAGGATTTCGTGCTCAACCTGATCGACCGCGCGAAGGCGGCGAAATGCTCGGCGCTGGTGCTGACGCTCGACCTGCAGATTCTCGGCCAGCGCCACAAGGATGTCCGCAATGGGCTTTCGGCGCCGCCGAAGATGACGCTGGCCAACATCATCGACCTGGCGTCCAAGCCGCGCTGGTGCCTTGGCATAGCCGGCACCAAGCGCCGCACTTTCCGCAACATCGTCGGCCACGCCAAAGGGGTCGGCGACGTCTCTTCGCTGTCGTCCTGGACGACGGAGCAGTTCGACCCGCAACTGTCGTGGAAGGATGTCGCCTGGATCAAGGAGCGCTGGGGCGGCAAGCTGATCCTGAAGGGCATCCTCGACAAGGAGGACGCGCTGATGGCGACCCAGACCGGCGCCGATGCGATCGTGGTTTCAAACCATGGCGGACGCCAGCTCGACGGCGCCTCCTCGTCGATCGCGGTGCTGGAGGAGATCGCCGACGCGGTCGGCGACAAGATCGAGGTGCATATGGATGGCGGCATCCGCTCGGGCCAGGACGTGCTCAAGGCACTCTGCCTCGGCGCCAAGGGCACCTATATCGGCCGTCCCTTCCTCTACGGTCTCGGCGCCATGGGCAAGGAAGGGGTCACCAAGGCGCTCGAGATCATCCGCAAGGAGATAGACATCACGCTGGCGCTGTGCGGAAAGCGCCTGGTGACCGACATGGGCAAGGACCAGTTGCGGCGCTAGGGCCTTGTTCACCGATTGGCCCTAGTTTCCATGACGGAGCTGATCACGAAAGTCGTGACAGGTTGATCACGCGAATCGTGACAACTAGATCACGACCATCGTGACAGCTTGGCCACGGAGCGACGCAAGCCTTGACCGAGACCGGCATCCACTATCTCGACGCGCGCGGGCCGGAGGGCATGCGGCTCTACGCCATCGGCGACGTGCATGGCCGGCTCGACCTTTTGGCCGCCATGCACCGCCGCATCGAAAGCGAGCTGGAATATGAGCCGTCCACCGACTGGCGTGTCATCCATCTCGGCGACTATTCCGACCGAGGGCCGGACTCCAAGGGTGTGATCGATTTCCTGATCGAGGCGCGAAAACGCGACCCGCGCAACATCATGCTCGCCGGCAATCACGATGTCGGCTTTCTCGACTTTCTCGCCAAGCCTGATCCGGACGGGCTGTTCATGCGCTATGGCGGCATCCAGACGGCGCAGTCCTATGGCGTGACGCTGACCGCGGGCAGCGGCTGGTTCGGCACGGCGGACACGGTGTTGCGGGATGGACACGCGGCTTTGCTGGAGGCGGTGCCGCGAAGCCATGTCGACTTCCTGCGCTCACTGCCGTTTTCGGTTACCTTCGGCGACTTCTTCTTCTGCCATGCCGGCGTCAGGCCGGACGTCCCCCTCACCCAGCAGAGCCCACAGGACCTGATCTGGATCCGCGAGGCCTTCCACGACCATCCCGGCCTTTTCGACAAGATCGTCGTGCACGGCCACACGCCGGTGCCGGAGGCCGAAATCATGGCCAACCGCGTCAATGTCGACACGCTGGCCTGGCAGTCGGGCATGCTCAGCGCGCTGGTAGTAGCCGGCGCGGACAAGCGCATCCTGACGGCAACGGCAAAAGCGGGTTAGCCACGGCTGCAAACCGCGGACCGGCTTTCCGTCTATCGGGGAGGATCAGGCTTAGCGAAGCGCGGCGGTGACGCCGTAGCCGTCGACGGCCTGGTGATTGTTGGCTGCGTCGGCCGAATAAATGCCGAGGCCGCACAGGACGATGGCAGACAGCATGACAAAGGACAGAAGCGCTGCTTTCACGGACGTCATCTCTGGTTGAGCTTCCTGCATCTGTGCACGACCCGGTTACCAATGCGTTGAAACGATAAAATGCGTCTCAATGTTTCGACGATTTCGCGTTTCTAGGCAGATTCTGTATCGCCGGTGTGTCGCGCGGATCACACAGAAGGTTCATCGCGGTTGCACTGATGATACGGAGCGCGCGCCTTCTAGGCCGGCAGCCGGCCACAAACCAAGGATGAAAAGGGTTTTCCCCAGTCGGAACCGCCGTGGCGTGCCAAATATGTCACGCCGCGCCATGTCCGGCTCTGAGTGCTCAGATCGTCGCCACCCAGGCGCGGGCGATTGCCAGGCCGGCAGCGTCGGCATCGGGGCCGTTGCGGGTAATCTCGCCATCGAGCCGGTCGTTCCAGTCGGGATGGCGCTCTGCGATGACAGCCGCGAAGGACGTGCTCCAGTCGCGCACCATCGGCGTGTCCGCCTCGAAATGGAACTGGAAGCCGTAGACGGCGCGACCAAGGCGGAAGGCCTGGTTCTCGGCGACGGTGCTGCCCGCGAGCCGCACGGCATTTTCCGGCAGCACGAAGGTGTCGTCGTGCCATTCGAAGATCGGGAAGTTCTCCGGCAAGGCGGCCAGCACCGGGTCGGTCTTCGCCGCCGGCGTCAGCGAAACGCGGTGCCAGCCGAATTCGGTGGCGCCGCCGATCTGGTTCTCGCCGCCGAAGGCACGCGCCAGTAACTGGCTGCCGAGGCAGATGCCGAGCACCGAACGGTCCTTGTCGGCGAAGTCGCGCGTCAGGTCGAGCAATTCGGGGAAATAGGGGCAGAGCTCGTCGTCGAGCGCGTTCTGGGCGCCGCCGAGCACGACCATGGCGTCATGCTCGCCGCTGTGCCCGGGCAAGGCCTCGCCATTATAAGGCTTGCGCAGATCGATATCGGCGCCGGCCTCGACGAGTGCTGCGCCTATCTGGCCAAGGCCCTCACTATCGAAATTCTGGACGACCAGGACGCGCATCGAAACCCTGCTGACATAATATTGATCGCGCGAGCGATATCATGGCGCCCACAGCGCAGCCAAGAAGGAACGCCTATGCCACTGCAGAACAGGGTCGATCCGTTCGGCGCCATCCATGCCGTGCCCGAACGCGGCCTGTTCACCGGCAATCGCGGCATCATCCACGACCCCGAGACGAAGACTCTGCTGAGGAAGCGCTGGGCCTTGCCGGCCTGGATCATCTGCGTATGCCAGTTCCGCAACGTGCGGCGCGAGCCGATGGGCCGCAACCGGCCAGGTGGCAAGGCTGGCTGGACCGAGCTGTTCTTCCTCGACGAGGTGACGGCGCTTGCCGCCGGCCACCGCCCCTGCTTTTTCTGCCGGCGCGAACGGGCAAGCGACTTCGTCAGCCGCTTCGGCGAGGCTTTCGGCATCGCCGAGCCGCGCGCGCCGATGCTCGACAAGCGGCTGCACAGGGAGCGGCTGGCCTCGGGCGGGCGGGCGCCGGCGGTCAAGCCGGAAGAGCTTGCCGCCCTGCCCGATGGAAGCGTGGTCGCGGATAGCGCCACGGCCTATGCGCTGCGCGCCGGCAGGGCCCTGCGCTGGTCGTTCGCCGGGTATGGCATGCCGACGGGATTTGCCGACCTGGCTGGCCGGCCGCTTCGCCTGGTCACACCGGCGACGACCATCGCGGTGCTACTGCGAGGCTACGTGCCGGCATGGCACCCTTCCGCCGAGGCTTGACGACAAACTCCGCCTCGCCCATTGCTCGGCCATGCGCGCCAATTACAAGATGCAGCGGCTGTTCGTGCCTGACGATCTCGGGGCCGGCGTCGAATTCGATGCCGGGCAGCAGCAAAGCCATTACCTGCTGCATGTGCTGCGGCTCGGCGAAGGCGCGGAGCTGCTGGTGTTCAACGGCCGCGATGGAGAGTGGTCGGCGGCGATCGCGGCAAAGTCCAAAAAGGCGGTACAGCTGAAGGTGCTCGACCAGCAGCGGCCGCAGCCGCCGCTGCCCGATCTCGTCTACTGCTTCGCGCCGTTGAAGCAGGGACGGCTCGACTATCTGGTGCAGAAGGCGGTCGAAATGGGCGCCGGCGTGCTGCAACCGGTGATCACACAACACACGCAGGTGACAAAACCCGGTATCGATCGGCTGCGCGCCAATGTCGTCGAGGCTGCCGAGCAATGCGGCATCCTCGCGGTGCCTGAGGTGCGCGAGGCGGAAAAATTCGAGCGCCTGCTGACCGGCTGGGACAAGGAACGGCGGCTCATCTTCTGCGACGAGGATGCCTCGACCAACAATCCGCTGCCGGCGCTGCAGGCGGTCAGCGAGACAAAGCTCGGCCTGCTGGTCGGGCCGGAGGGCGGCTTTTCCGACGACGAGCGCAAGATGCTGCGGGCGCTGCCCTTCGTCACCGCCATCCCGCTCGGACCGCGCATCCTGCGCGCCGACACCGCCGCGGTAGCGGCGCTTGCGGTGATCCAGGCGACAATCGGTGATTGGTGATCAATTCCTGTTGAGCCCTGGCTCAGGATTTTTCGCTTGATCGGCTACTGACATTTCGTCCATCTAACGCCGGCGGTCGTTCGGCCGCCTTAGCGCCACGCTCTTTTGAGCGCGCAAAAGACGCTGTAGCACTATGGTTTGGCGTATGATCGGTTTTGGGGATCATGCGTCGGGAGGGCTTCTCATGGCACGCGACACCACCGATTTCCAACCCATCGAAGGGGTCGACGAACTCGTCGACTATCTCGCCGCGGGTAACAAGCCGCGCGAGCAATGGCGCATCGGCACCGAGCACGAGAAGTTTCCGTTCTATGTCGACGGCAATGCACCGGTCCCCTATGGCGGCGAGCGCGGCATCCGCGCCATTCTCGAGGGCATGCAGCAAAAGCTCGGCTGGGATCCGATCATCGATGACGGCCGCATCATCGGCCTGGTCGAGCCGACCGGCCAGGGCGCGATCTCGCTAGAACCTGGCGGCCAGTTCGAGCTCTCCGGCGCGCCGCTGGAGTCGATCCACCAGACCTGCCGCGAGGGCAACGCCCACCTCGCACAGGTGCGCGAGATCGCCGAGCCGCTCGGCATCCGTTTCCTCGGCCTCGGCGGCAGCCCGAAATGGTCGCTGGCCGAAACGCCCAAAATGCCGAAGTCGCGCTACGAGATCATGACCCGCTACATGCCGAAGGTCGGCACCAAGGGCCTCGACATGATGTACCGCACCTGCACCATCCAGGTGAATCTCGATTTCGAGAGCGAGGCGGACATGCGCCGCAAGATGCAGGTCTCGCTGAAGCTGCAACCGCTGTCGACGGCGCTCTTCGCCAACTCGCCCTTCACCGAAAGCCGGCCGAACGGGCTGCAAAGCTGGCGCGGCGACATCTGGCGCGACACCGACAACCAGCGCTCCGGCCTGCTCGAATTCTGCTTCTCTCCCGATTTCGGTTTTTCCGACTATGTCGAATGGGCGCTCGACGTGCCTATGTATTTCGTCATCCGCGACGGCCACTATCACGACATGACGCACATCACCTTCCGTCAGTTCATGGCGGGCGGCGCCCGCACGCAAGTGCCGGACGGGCTGCCGACGATGGGCGACTGGGCAAACCATCTGTCGACGCTGTTCCCGGACGTCAGGCTGAAGCGCTTCCTCGAAATGCGTGGCGCCGATGGCGGACCGTGGCGGCGCATCTGCGCGCTGCCGGCCTTCTGGGTCGGGCTGCTCTATGACGAGGCAGCACTCGACGCCGCCGAGGCGCTGACATCGAGCTGGACCTACAAGGAAGTGCTGGCAATGCGCAACGCCGTGCCGGAGTTGGGCATTTCGGCGCCGTTCCGCAACACGACCTTGCGCGATGTCGCCCGCGACGTGCTCGCCATCTCGCGCACGGGGCTGAAGAACCGCGCACGCAAGAACCGTGACGGCTATGACGAGACCTCGTTCCTCAACACGCTGGACGAAGTCGTAGCGCGCGGCACGACTAGCGCCGAGGAGATGCTGTCGGCCTACCACACGCGCTGGGGCGGCTCGATCGAGCCGGTGTTCATGGAGTATGCGTACTAACCCTTAGTCATCCGGCTGGTTGAGGCTTCGGCAAAAGCCGCTTCAATCACGGATGGAAACAAACTAGGCTTCTCCAACGAGGATGTTCGGAGGAGAAACCAATGCCTTCCCTGTTCGACATATTCGCCCAGGCGCAGAACGGCGCCGGCATGCAGGCGCTGGCTCAGCAGTTCGGGCTTTCGCAGCAGCAGACGCAGGCCGCGGTCGAGGCGCTGCTGCCGGCCTTTTCGCAAGGACTGCAGCGCAATACGGCCGACCCCTATGGGCTCGGCGCCTTCATGACGGCGATGGCGAGCGGCCAGCACGCCAAGTATTTCGAGGACGCGACCCGGGCCTTCTCGCCGCAAGGCATCAACGAGGGCAACGGCATCCTGGGCCATCTGTTCGGCTCGAAGGACCTGTCGCGCGCCGTGGCTGCCCAGGCCGCGCAGGCGACCGGCCTCAGCCAGCAGGTGCTGCAGCAGATGCTGCCGGCGATGGCCTCGATGATGATGGGCGGCCTGTTCAAGCAGACCACAAATCAGATGCAGGCGGCGGGCGGCTTCGGCGGCGGCAATCCGCTGGGCGAGATCATCGAGCAGATGATGCGGCAGGCCGGCGGCGGCGCGCCGCCGCCGCAGCCGCAGCAGGCGCCCAATCCGTATGGCGAAAATCCGCTCGGCAAAGTGCTGCAGGACATGTTCGGCGGCGGCGCCCAGCAGCCGCAGAGCCAACCGCAGCAGGCGCCCAACCCCTATGGCGACAATCCGCTCGGCAAGGTGCTGCAGGACATGTTCGGAGGCGGCGCCCAGCAGCCGCATGGCCGGACGCAGCCGCAACAGACGCAGAGCCCTTACGGCGACAACCCGTTGGGCAAGATCTTCGAGGAGATGCTGCGACAGAGCGGTGGCGGCGGCTTCGGTCTGCCCGGCGGCCAGCCGGCGCCGCAGCAACCGCAGGCGCCTCAGCCGCGCCAGGCGCCGCAGCCGCAGACCAACCCCAGCGGCAGGCCGCGGAACCCGTTCGACGATATCTTCGGCAAGATGTTCGAGACCGGCGCCCAGCAGCGCGACGAGTATCAGAAGGGTATGGAATCGATCTTCGACCAGTTCAAGCGTGGCATGGACCGGCGGTAGCCCGACGAGACGACCGATACCCGGCCCTGACCGAATGGAGCGTTTCATGGAAACGCTGAAACGCTCTATCTCTTTGTCTTGACGCAATTCCGGACGGAAAACCGCTATGCACTTTTCCTGGAATTGCTCTGGAAAAGAAAAGCCCGGTCCTTGGGAGGACCGGGCAGCGTGCAGGCAGGCCGGCGGGGAACCGGCAGGGAGTGGGGAGCCTGCATGAACCTTGGTCGCCGCGCCCCCTGAAAAGGTTCAAGGCGACCGAATGCCGGCCGGATCAAGCCACCTTGCGGGCGAGGTCCTCGATCGTGTCGGCGCGGTCGCTGGCGATCGCGCGCAGCTTGACAGTCGGATCGCGGCCAAAAGGCACGGCGACCGCGACGTGGAGGTCGGCGCGCGTCAGGCCGATATCGGCGAGTTCGGAGTCGGACATCTCGCCGAGGCGATAGAATTCGCGGCGGTTTTTCCAGGCGCGGTAGACATCGGCGATGGCATTGGCCACGCGCGTCGCAACGGACGGACGCGTGGTGATGCGCGAGGTCTCGGTGGCGAAATCGAACGTAGCCATGTCAGTCTCCTTCAGAGTCGAGCGGACGAAGCCGGGCAAACGGCGCTGGGAGGAGCGCCGTTCCGGTTCCGATACACATGCCTTCATGTGGATGACCGAGTATGTGCCACGACACGATTGATTAATCCAACGAATGTTTCTAATCTTTAGCATCAACATCAATGATGGATTGGACCGATGAAAGCGCCGCTCGATCTCGATCAGTTGCAGACCTTCATCTCGATCGCCGACACCGGCAGCTTCACCCGCGCGGCGGAAGAGGTGCACCGGACGCAGTCGGCGGTGTCGATGCAGATGCGCCGGCTGGAGGAACGGATCGGCAAGCCGCTGTTCGAGAAGGACGGCCGCACCAACAAGCTGACCGAGGAAGGCGACAGGCTGCTTTCCTATGCAAGGCGGCTGATCTTCCTCAACCGCGAAACGCTGGCCGCCTTTGACGACCAGCGGCTCGAAGGCACCATCCGCATCGGCACGCCAGACGACTATGCCGACCGCTTCCTGCCCGAGATCATGGCGCGCTTCACGCGCTCCAATCCAAGGGTCGAACTCACGGTCATCTGCGAGCCGACGCCGGGACTGGTCGAACACATCAAGCGCGGCAATCTCGACCTGGCCCTGGTGACGCACAACGACACGCGCGGCCAGTCGGAAGTGGTGCGGCGCGAGCCGCTTCTATGGGTCACCTCGGTCAACCATGCCACGCATGAGCAGGAGATCCTGCCGATGGCGTTCGGCCGGCCGAATTGCATCTGGCGGCGCGCGGCGGTCGACGTGCTCGACCGGCAGAACCGCGAGTACCGCATCCTGTTCTCGAGCTTCTCGGCCACCGTCATCACCGCGGCGGTGCTGTCCGGCCTTGCGGTCTCGGTGCTGCCGGAATGCGCGCTGCGGCCCGGCATGCGCGTGCTTGGCGAGGCTGACGGCTTTGGCACTTTGCCCGACTGCCGTATCGGCATCATGCGCGGTCAGACCTCGCAGCCGGAGATCGTCGACGCGCTGGCGCGCCACATCTGCGAAAGCCTCGACAACATCTCGGTGCCGCTCGGCGAAGAGACAGGAAGCTTCGATTTCGCCGCGCTCGCCTTCAGCAAGATGAAGCGGACCAAAGCGAACCAGATCATACCGGGTTGGTAGGGCCCGTTCTGGGCCTGAGATGGCCTAGGCGCGGACGGCGGACGGCTCGGCATCGTCCGGTGAAGCGAGGCCGGAAAGGCCGAGCAGCTGGGCCGGCTCGAGCGGCGGCGACAGAAAATAGCCCTGGAACTGCCTGCAGCCCATGGCGACCAGCAGGATCTTCTGCGCCTCGGTCTCGACGCCCTCGGCGGTGACGTCGACTTCGAGCGCGACGGCAAGATCGATCAGCGCCTTGACGATCGCCGCCGCATTGCCCTCGCCGTCGAGAAGCCGGACGAAGGAGCGGTCGATCTTGAGCTTGTCGATGGCGTGGCGGCGCAGATAGCTTAGCGACGAATAGCCGGTGCCGAAATCGTCGAGCACGATGCCGACGCCCGACTGGCGCAAGGCGGCGAGCGCCGCCCTCGAGGCATCGCTGTTCTCCAGGAGCACGCTTTCGGTGATCTCGAGTTGCAGGCGCTGCGGCGCCAGTCCGGTGTCGGCGAGGATCGACGCAACCTGCTCGGCAAAGCCGGCGTCGCGCAGTTGCAGCGGCGACACGTTGACGGCAAGCCAGGGCAGATCGGTCCGCACGGCGAAGCGGCAGGCCTCCTGCAGCACCCATGCGCCGAGCTGGCCGATCATGCCGCGCTCCTCGGCAATGGCGATGAACTGCGCCGCCGGTAGGGCGCCATGCACCTCATGCCCCCAGCGGATCAGCGCTTCCGCGCCGAGGATCGTCTTGCCGTTGGCCGCGAACACCGGCTGGTAGGCGAGGCCGATGCCGGTGCCGCCGTCGAGAGCCTTGCGAAGCTCAGTCTCGACCTTGCGCTTGCGCAAGAGAATGTCGTCCATGTCGCCGGCGAAGACCTGGTGCCGGCCACGGCCGTTCTTCTTGGCCTCGTAGAGGGCGATGTCGGCCTTGCGCAGCAGGTCGTCGGCATCGGTCTCGGCCTCGGCCGACAGCGCGATGCCGATGCTGGCGCTGACGAAGACCTGGTCGTCGATCAGCTTGAACGGCTCCTGCAGCTTCTCCAGCAGCCGCTCGGCGATATCCTCGGCGGCGCGGACATCGCGGATGTCGATGAGGATCAGGGCGAACTCATCGCCGCCCAGCCGCGCCACGGTATCGACCTCGCGAATGGTGTGCTGGAGCCTGGCCGCCGTCTGGCGCACGAGCTCGTCGCCCGCCGGATGACCAAGCGTGTCGTTGATGTGCTTGAAGCGGTCGAGGTCGAGATAGAGCAGCGCCACCCTTCCCATGTCATGGCCGGCCTGTCCGGTCCTGAGCAGGGCACGCCGCAGCCGATCCTCGAACAGGGCCCGGTTGGGCAGGCCGGTGAGCGTGTCGTGGAAGGCGAGATACTGCGCCTGATCCTGGCTGGTCTGCAGCTCCGTCGAGGCGCGGCGCAGGCGCCGCAGCAGGAATGCAAGCACGCTCGCCGCGAGCAGCAGGCCGACAATCAAGGCGGGGGCAGTCTTGCGCACCAGCGTCAGGCCGGGGCGCTCCTGATTCCAGCCGATATAACCGAGAATGACGCCGCGAGAATCAACCAGCGGGATGGCGGCCGAGCCGGTCGGCTGCGATAGCGGCAGCAGATGCGCGCCGTCCAGCAGGTATTTTTCGGCGATCTTGCCGATCACCGCGTCGTTGATGAACTCGATCGAGACATGGAGATATTCGCTGCCCGGCGCCTGGGTGAGCTTGTCTGTGCTCGGCACGAGCGGCATGACGCTGAGGATGGCCGGTCTACCGCCAAGCGAGATAAGGTCTTCGGCGACCATCTTTGCCGACCCAGCCGAAGCGCCCTCACTCGGCGGCTGGGCGATCATTGTGCGCAGCTTCTCGATGGTTGGCAGCAATGCGGGCGCGTCCTCGCCATAGGCGGACGGGTCGAGCACCTTGCCTTCCCGCATGGCGTGAACCGGATGGTTCGCGGCATCCAGCACGTACACCCGGTTGTGGCCGTAGTAGGAATACATCCAGACGCTGAGGTTCTCTTCTATCCAGGCCTGGTTCCCGGCCTTCACATTGGTGACGGAATCGTCCCAGACGGTCACGCTTTCCTGCTCGCGCTCGACCGTCGCGATCTGATCCTTCAAGCCATTGGCGAAGAATATCTTTTGCCGTTCCAGCGAGACATGGTCGGCCTGGGCGGTGGCGTAGAAGCCAAAGCCGACGACCATGGCTAGCGCAAAGGCGGCGAGCATCAGCACGGTCAGCGTGACCTGATGCGTCAATGGGCTGTGGCTTGCGCGTGCGCTCATGCGTTCCTGGCCGGGTGCGTTGCCGTCAGTCAAAGCAAATCGGGCTTAAAATCGCGTTATTATATTAGCGCGGATTGAACTCCTTGACGCCGGCGGACAACCGCCCCTCAATCGGCCGATGAGCGATACGGCATCCGAATCACGCAGCAACGCCACCGAATACACGGTGAGCGAGATCTCCGGCGCGCTGAAGCGCACGGTGGAGGACGCGTTCGGCAATGTGCGGGTGCGCGGCGAGATTTCCGGCTACCGCGGGCCACATTCGTCCGGCCATGCCTATTTCGCGCTGAAGGACGAGCGCGCGCGGCTCGACGCCGTGGTGTGGAAGACCACGATGAGCCGGCTGAAATTCCGTCCCGAGGAAGGGATGGAGGTGATCGCCACCGGCAAGCTGACGACCTATCCGGGCAAGTCCAACTACCAGATCGTCATCGACAATCTGGAACCGGCCGGCGCCGGCGCGCTAATGGCGCTGCTGGAAGAGCGCAAGCGCCGGCTGCAAGCCGAAGGCCTGTTCGATGCCGGCCGCAAGCGGCGGCTGCCGTTCATGCCCGGCGTCATCGGCGTCGTCACCTCGCCGACCGGCTCGGTGATCCGCGACATCATCCACCGCATCAAGGACCGCTTCCCGCTCACTGTGCTGGTCTGGCCGGTCAGGGTGCAGGGCGAAACCGCGGGCGCCGAAGTGACAGCCGCGGTCAACGGCTTCAACGCGCTCTCCCGGGATGGCGCCATCCCCCACCCCGACCTGCTCATCGTGGCGCGCGGCGGCGGCAGCCTGGAGGACCTCTGGGGTTTCAACGACGAGGCGCTGGCGCGCGCGGTGGCCGCCTCGCGCATCCCGGTGATTTCCGCCGTCGGACACGAGACGGACTGGACGCTGATCGATCTCGTGTCCGACATAAGGGCGCCGACGCCGACGGGTGCCGCCGAGATCGCCGTGCCGGTCAAGGCCGACCTGGAAGCGACGCTGGCCAGCCTTGGCGCGCGGCTCAAGGCAGCCGCCTCGCGCAATTTCGAACGCAAGCGCCAGGCGGTGCGCGCGGCGGCCCGGGCGCTGCCCTCGCCCGATCAGTTGCTGGCGCTGCCGCGCCGGCGCTTCGACGAGGCGACGAGCCGGCTCGGCCGGGCGCTGACGGTGAGCATCGAGCGCAAGCGCGCAAGGCTGGAGCGGCAGCGGCTGACGCCCGCCACATTGTCCCGCCGCATCAACGAGGCGCGCACCCTGACCGGCCGCGACCTCGCCCGCGCGCAGGCAGCCTTCTTTGCCATCGTTCGCGAAAGGCGAGCACGGTTCAAGCGCACCGCGGCACGGCTGTCTCCGGCGCCGATCGCCAGGCGGCAGAAGGTGCAGGCCGATGCGCTCGCCGGACTGACGCGCCGCCAGGACCATGCGATCGCGAGACGGCTGGACCGGTTGCGCGCGAGACTGACCCAGGCCGACCGGCTGCTGGCGACGCTGTCGCACAAGGCGGTGCTGGCGCGCGGCTTCGCGCTGGTCAAGGATGCCGAGGGCGCGGTCATCAAGCTGGCGGCGGATGTATCGCCGGGGGCAGCGCTTTCGCTGGAATTCGCCGACGGCAGCGCCGATGCTGTTGCAATCGGCGGCGGCGCGCGGCCGAAGGCGACGGCCAAGCCGGCCGCCAAACCTAGAGAGCCGGGCAATCAAGGTTCGTTGTTCTAGCGCGGTCCAGCGTTTCATGGAATCGCTGGCCCACCCTAAGTATTTGTTTTGACGCAAATTCCGGACGGAAAACCGCTACGCACCTTTCCTGGAATTGCTAAGGTACGGCATGACCGCACATGATCCGCATCTTCTGACGCCCTCCGGCAAACCGCGCGCCCGCGCTTTCGGCATCGGCTTCGACGGCATGCCGGGCGAGCTCAACGCCATCACCGACGTGCCGGGCGTCTCGGTGGGCTATGCGACGCTGATCTCGGGCGACGGGGCGCTGGTCGTCGGCAAAGGGCCGGTGCGAACTGGCGTGACCGCCATCCTGCCCAGGCCACGGGTCGAGCTCGCCACGCCAGTCCTTGCCGGCGTCTTCAGCCAGAACGGCAATGGCGAGCTGACGGGATCGCACATCATCGAGGAGACCGGCGCCTTCAATTTCCCGGTCACCATCACCAACACGCATTCCTGCGGCGTCACCCGCGACGGCACCCTGCGCTGGATGCATAAGGTGCTGCCGGCCGCGCTCGACAGCGCCTGGGGCTTGCCGGTGGCGGCGGAGACCTATGATGGCTTCCTCAACGACATCAACGGACATCATGTCACTTTCGACCACGTTGCCGGCGCCCTGGACGGAGCGACCACTGGCGCCATCGAGGAAGGCAGCGTCGGCGGCGGCACCGGTATGATCAGCTTTGGCTTCAAGGCGGGATCCGGCACCGCCTCGCGCGTCGTCGCATGGCAGGACAGGCGTTATACGCTGGGTGTGTTCGTGCAGGCGAATTTCGGCAAGCGGCACAATTTCACCCTGCGCGGCCAGCGCGTCGGGCCGGATTTGGCCGAGCCGGCGATCCGCGAGGGCACACCCCGCGCCGAAAAGGGTTCGATCATCGCCATCGTTGCCACCGATGCGCCGTTCCTGTCGCATCAGATGAAGCGGCTGGCGAGGCGCGTGCCGCTCGGCATCGCCATGACCGGCGGCTACGGCTACCACAGTTCCGGTGACATTTTTCTTGCCTTCTCGACCGCAAATCCGGAAGCGGCGCTGGCGCCGTCAGGTCGGATCGCCCGCGCCGATTTCATCCCGGATGTCGATATCGATCCGTTCTTCGACGCGGTGGTGCAAGGGGTGGAGGAAGCGATCCTCAATGCGCTGGTCGCCAATGAGGACATGAGCGGGCGCGACGGCAATTTCGTGCCGGCGCTGCCAAAAGCGTGGCTAAGCGAGAGATTTGGGTAGAGCCGGCGGAGGCCAAGAACAACCGCCGGATCGCAATTCCTGTCCTGCCGGCTTTCGCCGGGACCGGCGCCTTATTCGGACGGCTTGTCGTCCGATTTCGTCTCGTGCTCGCTGGCCTCGGCCGCCTCTTCGAGGCGCGACGCGATCAATTCCTTGATATCGCCGACCTCTTCCTGAATCTCCTCCAGCAGAATGCCTTCCTCGGCCGCCTTGGCCGCGCATTCCCTGGCGAGAGCCTCGGCCTGCGTCTCGATCTTTACCGGCGAGTGCTGGCAATGAACTTTCTCGCCAATCCAACCCTGCAAGAACTCGATCGCATGTTCACTCATACTGCTTTTCCCTAACGGCTATGCCGGTTGGTAATCATAAACGTCGGCACCCCGCAAAAGATGCATACCCCTATTGCAGCCGAGTCGCGCCCGGCCGGCAAGCCGGTCTTGTCCGAGGTCCACAGCGTGCGGGAAGGGGGAAGGTTCAAGGAACACGTTCTGATCGTTGAGGATGATGGTGGCGGTGGCTGGGATACCCAGCATCATACTATTGTTTCTATTTTGCTTTTCCGGTTTTCGGACCGATTTGCATCACAATAGGTGTCAGCACATTCGCGGCGCCGTCGACCACCCAATGGCTGGGGCGCGTCGCCGAGGCCGCCGGTATATAGTGATATCCTCATGCGATGTCGACTCTCCTGGTTCCGGTGCTTCTTTCCGCCGCAACGAGGGGTCCGCCTGGGTTGGCCGTCGGCATCGACCCGGATGTTGTGCGGCGTGTGCCGCGCATCCTTCCTAGCGCTCGAAAGGCTCTCCCAGCGAAGCCACGCCGTTGAGCTTGAGCAGGCGCCGGTTCGAAGAGATGATGCCAAGCACGATGACGGTCACGAGATAAGGCAGGCTCGACAGAAGTTGCGAGGAAACGTCCAGCCCGGTCGCCTGGGCCGCCAGGCTTGCCAGGGACACGGCGCCGAAGAGGCACGCACCGAGAAAGATGCGGCTGGTGAGCCAGGTGCCGAAGACGACGAGGGCAATCGCTATCCAGCCGCGCCCGGCGATCATGCCATCGGCCCACAGCGGCGTGTAGACCACGGCCGCGTAGGCGCCGGCGAACCCCGCCAGCACGCCTCCAAAGGCGACGGCGGCGAAGCGCACGGCGATCACCGGATAGCCGAGCGCATGGGCCGCCTTGGGGTTCTCGCCGACGGCGCGGACGACGAGGCCGGTCTTGGTGTAGGCGAACATCGCCCAGATGGCGACGGTCGCGACAAGCGAAAGCCACACGACAACGTCCTGGACGAACAGGCCGCCGAAGACCGGGATATCCGAAAGCCATGGCAGCGAAAGCTTCGGAAGCCCCTTGACCGTGAGGCTCTCATAACTCTTGCCGAACAACGCCGAGAGGCCCTGGCCGAGTATGCCTATGGCGAGTCCCACCGCGACCTGGTTGGCGCGGAATCCCAGCGCGATGACGGCAAAGACAAGGGAAAGCGCAGCGCTGGCGAGGCCCGCGGCGACGAAACCGAGGAGATGCCCGCCGCCGTGATAGACGACGATGAAGGCGATGACCGCGCCGAGGGCCATCAGTCCCTCCACGCCGAGATTGAGGACGCCGGCCCGCTCGGCCACCAGTTCGCCGAGCGCCGCCAGAAGGAACGGCGTAGCCGCCGCCAGCATCCCGGCGACGATGAACTCGATGGCGTTCATGACGTGCGTCCGTGGGCGGCATGGCGCCAGACGAGCCGGTAGCGGACGAAGGCGATGGCGACGAGATAGGCGAGCAGCAGGCTGCCCTGGAAGACCCGGACCGCGGCAACCGGCAGGTTTGCCGAGACCATGGCGTTGTCGCCACCGATATAGAGGGCCGCCATGAGCAGCGCGGAAAAGACGATGCCGATCGGGTGAAGGCCACCGAGATAGGCGACGATGATGGCGGCATAGCCGTAGCCGGTCGAGATGGAGCGCTGCAACTGGCCAAGCGGACCTGCCACCTCGGCGGCTCCGGCGAGGCCTGCCGCGAAGCCGCCGATGAGCAGCGACAGCCAGATCGCGCGTCCTTCGTTGAAGCCGGCGTATCCGGCTGCGTGCGGCGCGAGGCCGCCGACCTGCAGCTTGTAGCCCGCGAAACTCCTCTGCATGAAAACCCAGGCCGCGATGGAGAACGCGCCGGCGACAAGCAGTGAGACGTTGACACGGGTGCCGGGGATCAGGAGCGGCACCATCGCGTCATACTGGAACATCACCGATTGCGGGAAGTTGAAGCCGTTCGGGTCCTTCCAGGGTCCGAGAAGCAGGTAGTTGAGGACTTGCGCCGCAACGAACGCCAGCATGAGTGACACGAGAATCTCGTTGGCGTTGAGCCTCACGCGCCAGAAGGCCGTGAGCGACGCCCACAGCGCGCCACCCAACGCACCGATGACGAGCATCGAGGGCCAGATCCACTGGCCTGTGGCCTGCGGGAACCAGATGGGAATGGCCGATGCGAAGATCGCGCCGAGGATGAACTGGCCCTCGGCGCCGATGTTGAAGACCTTGGCGCGAAAGCCAATCGCAAGCCCCTGCGCGATCAGCAGGAGCGGTCCGGTCTTCAGCAGGACTTCCGAGAACGAGGCCCAGGACAGGAAAGGCTCCAGAAGCATCGCGTGGAAAACGGCGACCGGATCGCGGCCCATCAGCAGGTAGAGGCCGAGATTGAGGAGCGTCGCAAGACCGAGCGCCGCGGGCGCGGCGACCAGCTTCATGGCAAGCGAGGCATGCTCCCGGCGAACCAGAACGGGAAGGAACGGCAGAGCGCTCATGCAGGGACCTTCCCGGCCGTCGAATGCGCGCCGATCATGTAGCGACCTATCTCCTCGGGCCTGGTATCGCGCGTCACCAGCGGCGGGCTCAGCCGGCCCTGATGGATCACCTGGATCGAATCGCAGAGTTCGAACAGTTCCTCCAGTTCCTCCGAAATGACGAGGATGGCCATGCCTTCGTTGCGCAGGGCGACGAGGCGCCGGCGGATGGCGGAGGCCGCGCCGATGTCGACGCCCCAGGTGGGTTGCGCCACGAACAGCAATTTCGGGGACAGCATGATCTCGCGGCCGACGATGAACTTTTGCAGATTGCCGCCCGAAAGAGCGCCGGCCTCCGCTTCGGAACCGGGTGTGCGCACGTCGTATTGCCGGATGCAGTCCTCGGTGAAAGCCTTGGCCCGGGCCGTGTCGACAAGGCCGCGTTTCAAAAGGCCGAACGGATGGGCGGTCAGAAGGCTGTTGAGGGCGAGCGACATCTCCGGCACCGCGCCGCGGCCGAGCCTTTCCTCCGGAACGAAAGCGAAGCCCAGCCGGCGGCGGGCCGCCGCATCGAGCGCGCCGACATCCTTTCCCATCATGTAGATGCGATCGGACTTCTCGCGCGGCAGAACCGTTTCGCCTGAAATCAGCGCTGCGAGTTCGCTCTGTCCGTTGCCCGATATGCCCGCGATGCCGAGGATCTCGCCGGCCCGGACCGTCAGACTGACGTCGCTAAGCGACGCGGCGAAGGGATCGTCCGGCTGATGGTCGAGGCCGATGATCTCGAGGCGCTTTTCTCCGCCGGAATGCGCCAGCGCCGGCATGGGCTGCGGCATGTCGCGGCCGATCATCATACGGGCGAGGTCGTGCGTGTCATGGTCGCGCGGGTCAACATGGCCGGTGACGCGCCCGCTGCGCAGGATGGTCGCGCGGTCGCAGACCGCGCGGATCTCCTCCAGCTTGTGGGAGATGAACAGGATGGAAACCCCGCCGTCGCGCAGCCGCCGCAAGGTCTCGAACAGCTTACCCACCGATTGCGGCGGCAGGACGGAGGTCGGTTCGTCGAGGATCAGGAGCTGGGGTTCGGTCATCAGGCAGCGGATGATTTCCACCCGCTGCCGCTCCCCGACCGAGAGCGCGTGGACATGGGCGAGCGGATCGACCTCGAGTCCGAAGTCGCGGCCGAGGGTACGGATGCGCTCCGCAAGATCCGATTTGCCCCTCGGCACGACCAGCCGGATGTTCTCCACCACCGTCAGCGTCTCGAACAGGGAGAAATGCTGGAACACCATGCCGATCCCCTTGCGCCTCGCATCCGCGGGGGACGCGAGGGCCAGGGGTTCTCCTTTCCAGCTCACCGTTCCGGCGTCCGGCTGCTCGACGCCGTAGATCAGCTTCATCAGCGTCGACTTGCCCGCTCCGTTTTCCCCGAGGATCGCGTGGATCGAGCGGGGAGCCACGTCCAGATCGATGTCTCGATTGGCATGGATCTGGCCGTAGCTCTTGGAGATGCCGCGCAGCGACAGGAGCGGGACGGTCATGGTCACTTGGGCAGCGGCGTGGTGACACCCTTGACGTGCCAGTCCATGGCCACGATCTCGGCCACGGTCATCGTCTTGCCGGCGCCGACGGCCTCGCTGCCGTCGGCCTTGGCGATCGGGCCGGTAAAGGGCGAGAAGCTGCCGTCGGCGATCTTGGCTTCGACCTCCTTGATCTTGGTCATCATGTCGGCCGGGATGCCCGGGTTCCAGTCAACGACCTCGACCACCTTGTCGCCGACACCCAGGAAAGCGTTGGCGCCCTTGAAGTTGCCGGCGATGTGGGCGTCGACCGAGGCTTTGAAGAAGGGCGACCAGTCCGTCGCGACACAGCCGAGATAGGTCTTGGGCGCGTATTTCTTCATCGACGAGTTGAGGTTGAAGGCGGGGACGCCGGCTTCCTCGCAGGCCGAGACGACGGAAGGTGTGTCCTGCGCGTTGGAGAAGATCACGTCGCATTTCTGCGCCAGTAGCGCCTTGGCGGCCTCCTGCTCTTTGGCCGGATCGAACCAGGAGTTCACCCATACGACCGAAACCTCGACATCGGGCTTCACCGCCTGCGCTCCCAGCGTGAAAGCGTTGATGGAAGTGATCAGCTCGGGAATGGCGAAGGCGGAAACCGAGCCAAGCTTGCCGGTCTTGGAAAGCGCCGCCGCCGCCATGCCCATCAGGTAGGTCCCCTGGGAATATTGGGCCGCGAAGGGCGAGAAGTTCGGCGCCACCTGGAACCCGGAAGCATGCAGCACGGTGACGTCGGGATTGCGGCGCGCGATCTGCAGGGCGCCGTTCTGATAGCCGAAGGACCCTGCGATCAGGAACTTGTTCCCGTCGGCGACCGCCTTGTTCATGATCCGGTCGGCATCGGGTCCTTCCTGTATGTTCTCGATGATGGTCACCTTCACCTTGTCGCCATAGGCCGCCTTCACCGGTTCGAGCCCGTCGGCGAGCGCGCGACCCCAGCCGACATCGCCGACCGGCGACGGGACCACAAGCACGATGCCCAAAGGTTCGTCGGCGGCAAGCACGCGGCCGCCCAGCGTTGCGACGAGCCCGGAGGCGGCCGCGCCCTTCATCAATGTTCTGCGGGTCAGATTTATCAGCATGTCAGTTCCCCTTTGTTTTGGTTTCTAGAATTCCACGGTCGCGAGCGCCGCCTCGGCCTCTGCAAACAGCCGAGCCTCGTCGAGCCCCGGGAACTCGCCCTTGGCCCAGACGATGCGGCCGTTGATCATCGTCATGTCGGTCGGCGCGCTGATGCCCACCTTGGCCAGCAGGCTCAGCGGATCGTGCCGCGTGCCGACATAGTCCATGCGCCGCGTGTCGATGGCGAAAAGGTCGGCGGCCATGCCGGGCGCCAGCCTGCCGATGTCGCCGCGCCCGAGCAGCGCCGCGCCCCCGGTCGTCGCATAGCCGAGGAAATCGGTCGGTGGCGGAACCGGATGCTCGCGTGTCGACGCCGACAGGCATTGCAGCATGTAGGCGGAATGGATGCAGTGCATCAGGTTCGAATTGTCGTTCGAGGCGGCACCGTCGCAGCCCAGCCCCACATTGAGCCCGAAGGCCGACATCGCCGGGATGTCGGTGATTTCGGCGCCGACGAGATAGACCGGCTCCGGACAGTGCGCGACGCCGGTGCCGCTGGCGGCCATCTTGCGCAATTCGTCGTGGCTCAGCTCCCAGCAATGGGCATAGAAGGCATCGGGCCCGCAAAAGCCGATCTCCGCGCAATAGTCCACCGTGCGCATGCCGTGACGGGCCTCGATGACCGGGCTTTCGCCCTCGCCGACATGGGTATGCATACGCACTCCGCGGTCGCGCGCCAGCGCCACCGATTCCACGAACGTCTCGCGATAGCAGTTGACCGGTTGGCATGGCGCGACGGCAACCTGGCGCATGCTGAACGGGCCGGCATCATGGTAGGTGTCGATCAACCGGGCACAGTCGGCGATGAATTCGTCCGTCGTTTCCAGCATGGCGTCGGGGATGGTCGAGCCTTGCGATTTCGGCAGCGTGTTGCCGCCGCGTCCGGCATGGAAGCGCATGCCGAGGAGTTCGGCCGCTTCGAACTGCCGGTCGATCAGCCGTTTGCCGGCATGCCGCGGAAAGCAATACTGATGGTCGAATGCCGTCGTGCAGCCGTGCTTTATCAGCTCGGCCATCGCGGTCACCGACGCGTGGTAGAAGCATTCCTCGTTCAGCCGCGAGAAGATGGGATAGATCCGGTCGAGCCATTCGATGACCGACAGCTTCGTCCAGTCCAGATCGGCGCGGTTGCGCACGAAGCACTGAAAGAAGTGGTGATGGGTGTTGACGAGGCCGGGATAGACGAACCAGCCGGCGGCGTCCCGCGCGACGGTGCCGGCGGGCAGCTCGCCCTTGTCGAGGCCTTCTCCGATGGCCCGTATCGCCGGCCCGTCGGTCAGGACATCGACATTGCGCCGGACGCCGGGACCGTTGCCCTCGTCGACGATGACCGCAGCGCAGTTCTTCAGCAGATAGCCCGCCATGTCAGGCCTCGCCGACTTCTGGGACGGGCTCGGGCTTCAGCTCGTGCAGCCGGTGGATGCCGGGCATCTCGATGAAGCCCTCTATGGCGCGGATCGCCCGCGACCAGAGCCGGATCGCGGGATAGGGATCGAGCGAAACACCGCCGTCCGGCGCCAGCGCCACATAGGGAAAGCAGGCGATGTCGGCGATCGTCGGCCGGTCCGACGCAAGGAAGCGCTGGCCGCGGATATGCTGTTCGACGAGGCCGGCTTCCAGTTCCCGCAGGGCCGCTGTCCCCTGCCCCTGAAGGGCAGCGATATTGCCCGGACGCAGCAGCATCTCGTGCAGCCGCGCCGCCCCCAAGCTGGCGGTCAGCCGATGCGAGAAGGAAAGCCATTGCTGGACGCGCGCCGCCTGCCCGGGCGTGTCGTTGCCCAGCCATTGCGGCGGCGCCTTCGCGGCGAGGTAGACCAGCATGGCCGAGGATTCGGTCAGGACGAGGTCGCCATCCTCCAGGATCGGGATCGAACCCGCCGGGTTGAGCGCCATGAGCTCGGGACCGCGATGCTCGGCGCCGGGATGGAAGTCGACGGGGCGGATGTCGAGCGTCACCCCGGCCAGCGCAGCCATCAGCCGCACCTTGTAGCAACTCGGCGACAGCACGTAGTCGTAGAGCTTCATTGCGCCACCAGTTGCGCGCCGTAGGTGTAGCCATGGCGTTTCAGCCAGCGCCGGTAGGCAACCGAGGTGAGGTCGGCCCGCGTGGGAATCTCCATGCCGGGATCGAGTGGCAGCAGCCCCGGAATCTGGTTCTCGAGGATCGACCGGTCCTGAACGAAGATCGTCTGCTGGAAATGGATCAGGTCCGTCATCGGTGTATCGTCGTCGAACAGCGCCATCCATGGCCAGACATCGCACAGGTCTTCGGCAAGTGGCTGCACGAACAGCGTGATGACGTCCCATTCACCCGGGCGCGGCGGGCAGGTCTTGTAGAGGATCGAGCAGGTCGGCGCGGGCACGCGATACATGTATTCCGTGGTTATGCCGCCTTCCGCCGACTTGGCGGCCTGCGGCTGGTAGAACTTCACCTGGGTCGCCCAAACCTCGTCTTCGTCCTCGCGGATCTCGACCTTGTAGTTCTGGACCTCGGTATGCGGTTCGGCCCCCAATATGTCGGTATGCACGAAAGGAAAATGCGCGATGTCCAGGAAGTTCTCCACCGCGCGCAACGGCGAGCAGCGCACGCGCACCACCCCGACATCGACAAGCCGGCGGCCGGGCTGATCGGCCTCGGGGATCGCGAACAGCGGCTTTTGCGGGTCGCCAAGCGATGACCAGACATGGCCATAGCGGATGCAGGCCGGCAGCATGCGTCCGTTGGCGCCCGTGACCTTGGCGTTTCCGTCTTCGCCGCGCCTCACCACGATCGGCTCGCCCATCAGGGCCGTCTTGCGCCCATGCGCATCGAGCTGGCTGGCGAGGCCGACCGGATACCATTCGTCGATCATCGCGTTGCGGGTCATCGGGCGATCCCGGTCAGCGAAATATGCTCGGCCGCCCGCCGCAGTGCCTCGGCGGCCCTCGACGTGGCGATAAGCTCGGCCGGATTGCTGTCTTCGTCCACCAGAACATGCATCAGCGTGCGCGCTTGCCCTTCGGGGGCAAGCAGCAGGCGTATGGTCCGGCTATTGTGCGTGTAGTCGAGCAGGCCTTCGCCAATCTTCGTACCCGCGGCCGCCTCCAGCGCCGCGACATCCGCTTCCACCATCATGGAGCGCAGGGGGGCAAGGCCCTCGAACCGCGGCGGCCCGGCAGCGGGTTCGCCAACGGAAATCCATATGATGCCGCCGCCGTCCTCGACGGGCTGCGTCGCGACGCGGATCGTGTCCGGCGGCGTCAGTGCCGGATGGGCCGGGATGCGCAGGCAGTTTCCCGCCTGGGCATAGCTCCAGCCGTGATAAATGCAGGACAGGGTCTCACCGCGCACGAAGCCGTGGGAAAGGCGCATGCCGCGATGAGGGCATCGGTCGGCAAAGGCCGCCGCACGGCCGGAGTGGCTTCGCCAAAGGGCAATCGGTCCGGCTGGGGATTGCGCCGGCATTACGGTTCCCGCCGGCAGGTCCGCGGAGAGGGCAACAGGCATCCAAGAGCCGGTCGGATAGGGCGGCATACATCAACTTTCAAACGACACCAGCATCTTCCCGAGCGCGGCGTTGCGGTCAAGGATATGCTAATAAGCCTGGGTACGTTTGCACAACATTTCCTCACTGGCAACAATGGCCTAAAAAAGGTGCACGACACCTGTCAGGCAAGCCCCAGCGGCTGCAAACCTAGCCCGATTCGTTGTCGATCGGCGCCCGGCGAATGGCCTCGACCCAGACATCGATTGGTCCAAGAGAGCACCCCATCTCCATCATGTCGATGAGTTCGGCCGGACCGACAAGGTCGAGCTCGATACGGTCGGGACCGGCAACGCATATTGCCTGCGCGAGCCCGAGCTTGGCGGCATGACGCTCGATCCACGGAAGAAAGGATGCCGCCTCGACATCGCCGAGGATCGTCATGCGCTCCCGCGAAGACCGTCGATCCTGCTCGCTCATCGAGAAACCTCACGCTTCGTCCGCGACCGTCACCGCGAGGAAGGATACGACCGTTTCCATTGCTACACAAAAGTCCTGACGGGACGGCGCGCAGAAGCGTTGATGAGGCAACTTAACGACGCCAAAGCCGACGCTGCCAAGGCTGCTCGCCGACAGGATCGGCGGTAGCGTCAGACCGCGCTGGCGAAGCCATGCGGCCGCGTGAAGCACCTGCGAGGTGAGGAAGACCTACGCCATACTTCGCTGCAGGATTTCAGGGAAGGAAGCTAAATTTCGAGCGATCAGCGAGGATCCGGTACGTCTTGCGAGGGATCGTCCTCTCAGGGCTCGCAAACCTCACGCAGAGATCAGTGGAAGCTAAAAACAGCGGCCAAGGCGACAGCTGCGGCGGTCAGCGTCGTCAGGGGCCCCGCCACCTTCATCAGCTTGCCGCCACCTTCGTCGCCTCGCCTCAGCCGCGCCATGCCCCGCATGCTAAGGCCGATGGTTAGCACTATGACGGCGACGAGCGCCATCTTGAGCTCAAACCAGCCGTTGAGCCCTTCTATGCCGCCATACCTAAGCCACAGCAGAAGAGGCCCAGTGATCAGGAGCAGGATGAGGCCTGCACCTGCGATGCGACTGTAGATCATGGCCAGCGGCCACCAAGGCGCACGCTGGTCCGGCGTCGCGGCTATCAGGCGTGGGCCGACTTGCGACATTGCTATGCCGCCACCAATTCCCATCGCCAAAGCCATGAGGTGCAGCCAAAACAACAGATCGACAATGACAGGCATAGGCGGCTCGCCCCCCCAAATTACTTTAAGCGCTCTGGCCGGGCGCACTCTAGAGGCCTTTCTGGAACTGCTCAATTTGGACTGAATGCCCTCACCGCCGGGCCTAAAGGGCCTCATCGGCTGCCTTGAGTTAGCTGATCCGCCAGAAGCCGGGCAAGATGGTCGCGGCTCAAGCCTAACGTCTGCTTCAGAACCACCAGGAAGGCGCGCGGTCGTTCAGTCGGCAGGCCGCTCTCCTCTGCCTGACTGATTACCCCTAGCAGATGCTCGATCCGCTGCTCAATCTCGCGGATGTGCTCCTCGACTCTGGCGATGTCGTCCTCGATGCTCATGCCGCGATGATGGCGGCAGATGTGATCAAAAGCTAGGGTTGTCGCACTGGTCCCGTCCTGTTCCAACGGATGAACTCGACTTCTTCCCGGTGACTTCTCGCACGGTCTTCAACAGCGCCTCATGCAGAACCTGGAGCGAGCGATAGTGATCGCACTGCGGCGATATCAGCGGGCCGACGATGCTTAGATGCAGCCGCTCCGCTGCCGCCAGAAACTAGCCTTGTTGCTCCGGTGTTAGCTGCTTGGGTTTGTTGCGCCTAACCACTGCGACCTCCTTTTAGAGAAGTCGCCTCACTTAGGACTGATCCTATGCGGCTTCTGCACTGTAAAGCGGGCACATGCGGCGGACGCATTCCCGCAACGAAAGGGGCGGCCCGGCACTGTGGCGGGGTTGGGGCCAGAATGTGCCGAGCCTGACCGGCAAAGTGGGCTTGGGCGTGGGCCGGCTTCAAGAGTATATACGCGATTGCTAATATAAGCGGAACACAGCCGAATGAAGGATGCAGTTGAAAGGTGGAATGTGACCGCAGGGCATCGTTGGGTTCCGCTGCCATGGGCAGCCGGGTGCAGCCGCCAACCGGTATTCTTCACATGCATTCCCGACTACGAAGGCCTGCAGCGGGAGCGAATCGCGACTGGAAGCCGACTTTCAAGCGAGACTAAAACGAAGGATCACTTCGATGTGAAGCAGCGGTAGGCGCCGGGAACAGAGGCCGGTGGATCCACGTTTTTCCGGAAGGTCAAGGTGAATGACCTAACTACGGAGGAACAGTCAAATGAACATCAAGATGCTCACAATGGGCGCAATCGCGCTTGCGATGATGACAGGCTCAGCCCTCGCCGCCGGCAACACATCCGCACTCGACGATCCGGCAAAGATGTCGCCGTTCTTCACCGATGCCGGCATGAAAACGATGAAGTCCGAGGCAGACTTCAAGGCCGCATGGGCAGCCATGAAACCCGACGAACAGAAGGCGGTATTGAAAGACTGCGGCGACGCCACGCTCAACAAGTCGCATGCAGACTTCTGTGCGATGGCAAAGAAGATGGGCGGCTGAATCTAGGCTCAAGGCGGACTCGGGGTGGCCGGCGCTAGTATTTGAAACGGCGCAGGAACAAATTATATCGATCGCCGTTTTTGGCCCTAAGCCGGATGCCTGTCACCCAAAATACTGTGTCCGGCCTATCTCAAGGCCCGCTGCTTTCATGAGTTTCGGCAGCGGGCTTTTTCAGCGAAACAAGACGTAGGCGCAGCCCGGCCATGGCGGCGGGGTCCCGCAACCAGCCACCGGATCTTGCCGCACTCTTAGCGAGGTCTAGAGGTGCCCCTTCGCACAGAAGAAGGCCGAAGAAACGTTGGACATGCGTGCACAGGATTTGCACACTATGCACATTACGGTATTGAAATTTATAGGCAATCTTTCCGATCCGTTATGCGCCACGGCCTACGCTTCGCCGCGGCAGCTTCGGCAGAGCGAAAAATGGGCCGGTACAACCGGCCCATCCTCAATCAATCCTGCTCAACGGGTGCCGGGATTTCATCCGGCAGGTTTTGCCGTCCAACCCGGTCGGCAACGAGCATCGAAAGCATCATCTCGACAAGCCCATTGGCGGCCCCCTTCTCGCCACCGGTAGCGCCGATCTGGATCTGCGGCACGAGCGGTAGCCTGCCATTCTCGATCGCCTCGGCGAAGCGCACGAGAACCTGCGAGTTGAGCTGATAGTCCGGGCCGCCGAAGGCCGCGACCTTCTTCTCGGTGGCCTCGGCCTCCGCCAGGCCGATGGCGCGCACCTTCTCGGCCTCCGCAAAACCGGTCGCCTTGATGCGTTCGGCATCGGCAAGCGCGACAGACTTGATCATGTCGGCCTCGCCGTGGCCGGCCAGGCGCACCTTCTCCGCCTCCGCCTTGGCAGTGACCTGAATGGTTTCCGCCTCCTGACGGGTGCGGGCGAGTTGCGCCTTGCCCTCGTTCTCACTGATCTCGATGGTAAGTGCCGACGTCGTGATCTTGGCTTGCTGTTCGGCGAGCGCCTCCTTCTCGCGCAACGTGCGTTCCTGAGTGGCCGCCCTCTCCTGCAATTTGTAAGTCTCGACCTTTTCGACTGCAATCTGGCGATCGCGCAGCTGGATCAGGATCTGCTCAATGCTGTTCTGGCCATCGGCAGCACGGGGCGTACCAATCAACACTTCCTGCAGTTCGAGGCTGTAGGAATTGAATTTTTCGCGCATCTCCTCGCCCGATTTTTGCTGGATATCGCTACGTTCCTGCAAAAGCTGGATCAGTGTCTTTGTCTGGGCGATATTCTTGAAGTAGGCAGAAACCATCGGATCGAGCGTTTGTTCGACCAGCCGCTTGATGTCACCGAAACGCTGCACCACGAGCGGCGCCTTCATATAGTCGATATGCACGACGACGGAGAGCGGCAGCACAGGCTCGAACGCGTCCTTGGTGATCAACGACACTTCAGACAGGTTCTCGTCCAGCCTGTGTTCGCCGAACTGCTCCTTCGTCCATTTGAGCACGAAGTTGGTGGTCGGCACGGTGATGATATTGCCGGCATAGGTATTGAACGCAAACTTGCCCGGCAGCAGCGGCGTTGACCAGACACCGCGTGCGCCGATTTCGACCAGCTCGCCGTGACGGTATGCCTGCCCGGAAATATCCGTGCCGTGGCGGCCGTTATAGGAGACGACGACACCCACCGTGCCAACGTCAATGATGGTCTTCTCGACCAGTTCGACGGTCGCGAAAATGCGATTGAGGAAGTAGCTACCGTCGGCCAGCACCTGCAACTGCCGGCCACGGTAGCCACCGGCATTGAGAAACTTCTCGGGGTCCTGAAAATTGTTGTGGAAGTTCGGGTCATTCGGATCGTTGGCGACGGTCGGTGCGATGATCTCGCCGTCCGGCAGGGCCGGACCGTCATGGATGGTGACGATACCGATCATGTCATCGGCATTATGGATGACGACTGGCTCAAAGCCGCCCCGCTCCGAGATCATGCTGGACATATTGGAAAAAAGGCTTTGTTCCGACGAACTCAGACTAATGGAATAGATCGACTGGGCGGTCAGCACGATGAATTGTGCGAGATTTATGGCATAGGTGCCTTCACGCAGGATCTTGCGTTGCGGTCCCTTCTGTCCGCCTTTTTCGAGAAAGGCGCGCACATCCTGGAAGTCATCGGCGTCGGTGTTGGAAGCAAGTGTCTGCGTCGGAGGCAGTGGCTTGCCATCACGGGCAAAGACATAGCCGATCTGACCCTGCGGGATGGTGACAAGATTGGCGCGATGCATCGAATACTGGAACGGCATGAAGAAATGCAGGCCGCCGCGCACGACTTCCGGCTGGTAGCCTGCCTCACGGTTGAGCGCAATGAAGCCATTGCTGACGGAACCGCGAAAACTCCATAGTTTTTCCAAGATGCCGAGCCTGTCGTTTGGAATGTAGCGGACCACGCCGCTCCGCCAGAACAGGATTGCCAGCACGATGACTGGCACGGCTATCTCGATAGCCATCCATTCCATCGGGCCGAGGTATTGCAGGGCTTCCATCTCTTCTCTCCTATGGGGCGCGCGGGTTCGTTCACCCGAGGGCCACCCGGTTGGTGTTGATTGATGAAGCGGGAGATCGCGCACCTGCACGCTCGACGCACTAAGAGCGTGTCGAACGTTTGGGCTGCTCATTGTGTGGGAAAATGACCGCGCGTCCCGAGTCCCCCGTGAGGGAAGCGTGGCCGTGAGCTATCTCACATCGGTGTTGCCTTGATGGACATAACGACAGATGACGTAGGTATCGCGCCAACAGGTTTGAAGATATTCTGCGCGGAATCGAATAAGTTATTTCCAACGCTTTCGCTATTTCGAAAGCGTTGGTTTTACAAATCGGCAAAAGCGCGAAATTGCGTTGTTGACGGGTTAGAACCGTCGGTCCCCGATCCAACCGGCTGGGCCGGCTTGCACGGATGGAGCGGCGCGGAAAGGGAACACTTCTTCGGCTTAGCTTCCTCCACAGCCGATACCAAGTCGCACTTTCGCCTTACGCCACGCGGGCCGCGATCGGCGCTTGTTTCAGCCCATGGCCGCCCACCTGACGCCTCACCTCGAGCGATATCGCTCAACGATTGAACATTGGCAGCAACACAGCGGACACTCATCTGCGCGTTGTCCGGGGAGAGACTAGGCGTATCGAGTACCGTTCATGCGGTAGGGGAAGGCTTTCGCCTTGGGCTGATCAGTTGAGCGCGGAATCAGAAGCCGATGGTACCGTTGGCTGGGATCGATCTATGTACCAACTTATTGTCTCTATTACGTTTTTTTGTTTCCAAGACTCAATTTGTATCACAATAGGTGTCACAATATGTAGCACATTGATGGCGCGTAGATGATGGGCGTTGGGTCTTAATGACGGACTGCGGCGCGAACACATTACTCATCGGCAAGTTGAGCCTGCTTGACCTTTGGTTGCTGCAGCCCAGCGCAACCAATTTCGCCTAAGCTGCTTTCGAAGTCGAAGAGCCTTCGGGTTGCCAGCGAACATGAAGATCGAGGGTATTTCGGTGGCGCTGCCAGGCCCGCAGCACCAGGTGGAAACTCGTGATCGAGATATAGCTCAGGAGGACAATGACGCTCAGAAATGCCTAGCGTAGCATCGGTACAATGACGCTGAGGTAGAATCGCGGCAGGCTGGCTCCCTCGATCTGCGCGGCCTTTATGTATCGATCGCCGGCAGCCCAGCCAGGAGAATGGCCATGGCGAACCCGTCGATTGCCAGACTGCCGCGATCACCACCCAGTAGATTGGGGAATGACCGGCGCTTTGGCGGCTCGACGCGGTCGATCTTGTCGAGTTCCTACACCCGGCTCTGCACTTGTGCCGCGTGTGAAGCGCGCACTTTGAAACGCTCGATGAAGGCGATCTCTTGGCCTGCATCGCCTTCTGGCGCTCGAACTGCGCCTGCAGCTGCTTGTCGGCCCGCGCTATGCGTCCGAGACGTATCATGGAATGATCCGGAGGGTGATGCCAAGTTGAGGATTTGACAGCGCCCTTATGCGAACGACGACGGCGGGGGAAGCATTCAAACGCTCCCCGCGCGCAAAAGCCGCTTTGCTGGACGGCAGCTAGCCAATTTTCCTGAAAGACCTTTGCTGGCGCAACTCGGCCAGCAACGCGGCTTCCTCGCACGTCCCGTTCTGGAAAATGTCCAGCAGGGTGCCGGCGATCAGTTCGGCCCCGGTGGAACCGATGTCAAGGCCCCCGTCTGCGCATAGCAGGTCAAATACACGTGGAAGCTTGGCCAGGTCGTCTGGATATAAAATGGACTTGTCAACATAGAAACTGATCATACAAAGCCTCTGAACAGGCAAGAGTACGATCGTCGCTCCGAAGCGCCGGGCTGCCATGGAGTTGGCCGGCGATGGGGACAAACTAGCCTATCGCAAATGCTTCGCAATTACATTTGACATACATATCACTGAACCACTGAGCGAATTGCCGTGTACCGCACGAGCCCTCAATCGAAGCGCATTACGTGTACTCGCCCGGGCAAAACTTCCGTTCCTCATCTGCCTAGGCGGGATCGTTCGGTGCGCCAGCGGAACTTGTCCGCGATGCGGGAGTTGAGATGAACTTGCCACACCCAACAAGGAAAAAATCAATGGCGACGACCAAGGCTTCCACCAAGGGGCTCAACGACCTCTTTCATGACACGCTCAAGGACATCTATTTCGCCGAGAAGAAGATTCTCGCAACCCTGCCGAAGATGGAGAAGGCAGCGCATAGCCGCGATCTGAAGGCGGCTTTCGAAAAGCACCGCGGCCAGACGGAACTGCACGTGTCCAGGCTTGAGCAGGTGTTCGCAACCATCGGCAAGAAGCCGGTCGGCAAGACCTGCGCGGCGATCATGGGCATTACCGAGGAAGGCGCCGAGATCATGGAAGAATACAAGGGCGCGGTGGCGCTCGATGCCGGCCTGCTTGCCGCCGCACAGGCCGTCGAGCACTACGAGATTTCGCGCTACGGCACCTTGCGCACCTGGGCCTCGGAGCTTGGCTACAACCAAGCGGTGAAGCTGCTCGAGCTGACGCTCAGCGAGGAAAAGGAGACCGATGCGGCTCTCACCCAGCTCGCAGAGTCGGCCGTCAATATCGCGGCGGAAGCCGCATAGCGCGAACCGCGCTTACATCACCAAGCACAGTACACCCTGGAGCCTCGATGCGCACGCATCGGGGCTCCCTTTTCACCCGAGAAAAATCCCCCATGGAAAAGACATTCAACCGGCTGGCGGGCGCCGTCGCGCACGCTACGGGCAGGCCCTGGGCCTTTTCGCTTTGCCTGGCATCGGTGCTGATCTGGGCCGCGTCGGGACCCATCTTCGACTATTCCGAGACCTGGCAGCTGGTCATCAACACCGGCACCACCATCATCACCTTCCTGATGGTGTTCCTGATTCAGAACACGCAGAACCGCGATGGCGCCGCCATCCAGGCCAAGCTCGACGAACTCATCCGGTCGGGTCAGGGCAAGAACGACTTCATCGGCATCGAGCACCTGACAGAGGCGGAGGTGGAAGAGTTCCGCGCCGCCTGTACCCGGGCGAAGGAGAGACAGGTGGCGGCCTAGTTTGATGTATCAGCCTCGCCCTTCCCTTGATCTCCAGCAGCCGGCTGCCAGCCGTGGATCCAGTTCGACCAAGAGGCTGAGGAACCAGCGGCTTCGATCTTTGTTTACGATCAACCCCAGGAAGGATCGAAGATGACCGAGAACGAAAATCATCATGAGACCGGAGCAACCAAATATCCGGCGCGAAACGATGCTGACCCATCGGATAATTTCTCCCAGGACGCAGCGGCCAACAAGAAGCCGCCAAGCGGCATGGGATTGACCCGGCCCGTCGGAGACGTGGACGACAAGACGCATCAGTCCGACGGTCAAAATCCGCCGAAGCAGGGAACTCCGAGCCCGGCAACGCAAAAGACTTCGGGTGCAGGCCCTGCGATTTCGGAGCACTCGAAAGACGCCAAGGCGCCATAAGGAGGCCGTCAGCCTGGAGCCTACACGAAGGACTAGGGAATTTCCGCCGCCGGCTTGCCGGCCTCGCCCGCGGACGAGTTCGATGCCCGGCTCTCGATGTGCTTCAGCTCGGCGGCGATGTCCTCGGGCGAACCATGCTCGAGACCGACGACTTCGTTTCGCGCGGTATCCAGAGCCACTATGATTTCGTTGAGCTTCGCCTGCATGGCCGCCGTGTCACGGGCATTCTGGATCAGCACCACTCCCGTCAGCGCCAGCGCCGAAATCGACACGATGTAGGTGCCAAGCGAGGAACTGGCGATGGCCGCACAGACGAGTGCACCGGCGAGCATCACATAAAAGCCTGGCGGCCGGGAAAAGAATTCCGCCAGGACATAAAGTGGTCTGTGCATCATTATCACCAGTTTCCCATGAAAAAACCCGCCTGCTGAGAAGTCACAGAGACGGGCTCTTGCAGGATCGACACCTGCTGCCGATTCCTGTTTTTGCAACGCCGCCGCTGCCCTTTTGTTCCGCCGGTGCAAGACGCAAATATCCTCCTTTAATAACTGCTGCGGGCGGGAACAAAGCCCGCCGGTACTTGTTCTGCTCACAGCACGATTTGTGCCCAACAAGGACCCTCCCATGAAAACAAGTCACCTTTTGGCTGCGCTGGCCACGGCCACCGCCATGACCTTCGCACTGCCCGCTTTCGCCGCCGACAGCGCGCAAGACTTCGTCGACAAGGCCGCCGCCGGCGGCATGTTCGAAGTGGATTCGAGCAAGATCGCCGAGGACAAGGCTAAGGACCAGAGCGTCAAGGACTTCGCGCAGAAGATGATCGACGATCACGGCGCGGCCAACGCCAAGCTGGAGACGATCGCCGGTGAACAGCAACTGAAGCTGCCCACGCAGCTGGACGCCAAGCACAAGAGCGATCTCGATGCCCTGCAAAACAGCAAGGACCCCATCGACGGCTCCTATGTCCAGATGCAGCGCGATGCGCATTCAGACGCGGTCAAGCTGTTCGAAAGCTATGCCAAGGACGGTGACAACGCGCAGCTGAAGACCTTCGCCCAGGAGACCGTGCCGACGCTCAAGATGCATCAGGAAATGGTCGAGAAGATCGCGACGACCATGGACACCAAGACGTCGGCGACGAAGAACGGGACGCCGACTGCCACTGTCGGCGACGCGCCAGAACCTGCTCCTCCGCTCTCCGGCGCAAACAGCTTCACCGAGGACCAGGCCAAGGACCGCATCCAGGATGCCGGCTTCTCGGATGTGTCGAAGCTGACCAAGGACGACCAGGGCATCTGGCGCGGCCAGGCGAACAAGGACGGCAAGAGCACCACCGTCGCGCTGGACTACAAGGGCAACGTCGTTGCCGGCACCAATTGAACAGAAAAGCAGGAGATCAAAAACATGAAAACCGTAACCGGACTTTTCGACAATTACGACGACGCCTCGGATGCAGTCGGCAAGCTGGAGGCCAGCGGCATTCCGCATTCCGATATCAGCATTGTCGCCAGCAACTCGACCGACTGGTACGGCGACCGCTCCAACGCCTCGGAAGATGCAGCTGAGGGTGCGGGCCTTGGTGCCGTCATCGGCGGTGCCGGCGGACTGCTGGCCGGCCTCGGCATCATGGCCATTCCGGGCGTCGGTCCGGTGGTGGCCGCAGGATGGCTGGCCGCCACTGCGGTCGGCGCCTTGGGCGGCGCGGTGGTCGGTGGTGCTGCCGGCGGAATTGTCGGGGCGCTGACCGATTCCGGCGTTTCGGAAAAGGATGCCCATGTCGTTGCCGAGGGCTTGCGCCGCGGCGGAACATTGGTGACGGCCAAGGTCGACGACGAGCTTGCCGGCGATGCCGAGCGCATCCTCGGACAGACCAACTCGGTGAACCTGGAAGACCGCCGCAGCACCTATGAGGCCGGCGGCTGGACCGGATTTGACGCCGGTGCCGGGAACTACACCACAAGTGAGATCGACCGCGACAGAGCGCGCAACGCCAACCGCGACAGAGCGCGCAACGCCAACCGCGCCTGATCGCCGAGCCCCGCTGCTGAAAGGCGGCGGGGCTTCGTGGCGTCTGGCGACCAGGAATGCCTGATCCACCATTGCTGCAAGGAAACAAGTCATGGCCAAGTCTTCAAGCCGCCCCAGCGATCAAGCTGTCATTCATGATCAGAAGCTGGTTCGAGGCGACGGGGGCGAGTTGCACCAGGTCGCGCAAGGCTCGACGCCTGTCCTCACCACCGCCCAGGGCGGGCCGGTCGCGGATGACCAGAACTCGCTCAAGATCGGCGCGCGCGGACCAACGGTCCTCGAGGACTTCCATTTCCGCGAGAAGATTTTCCATTTCGATCACGAGCGCATACCCGAGCGCGTCGTGCATGCGCGCGGCTATGGCGCCCACGGCTATTTCGAAACCTTTGAGTCGCTCGCCAAATATACCCGCGCCGACATTTTCCAGCGCGCCGGCGAGAAGACGCCGGCCTTCGTCCGCTTCTCCACCGTCGCCGGCAGCAAGGGCTCGGTCGACCTGGCGCGCGACGTGCGCGGCTTCGCGGTCAAGCTCTACACGCAGGAAGGCAACTGGGACATCGTCGGCAACAACATCCCGGTGTTCTTCATCCAGGACGCCATCAAGTTTCCAGACCTCGTCCATTCCGTGAAGGAGGAGCCCGATCGTGCCTTCCCGCAGGCGCAATCGGCGCATGACAATTTCTGGGATTTCATCTCGCTGACGCCCGAGTCCATGCACATGATCATGTGGGTGATGTCGGACCGGGCGATCCCGCGGTCCTTCCGCTTCATGGAGGGTTTTGGCGTCCATACTTTCCGGATGGTCAATGCCAAGGACGAGTCCACCTTCGTCAAGTTCCATTGGAAGCCGAAGCTCGGGCTTCAGTCGGTGGCGTGGAACGAAGCGGTGAAGATCAACGGCGCCGACCCCGACTTCCATCGGCGCGATCTCTGGCAATCGATCCAGGCCGGCAATTTCCCGGAATGGGAGCTGCAGCTGCAATTGTTCGACCAGGACTTTGCCGACCACTTCGACTTCGACGTGCTCGACGCCACCAAGCTGATCCCCGAGGAAATCCTGGCGCCGATCCCGGTCGGGCGGCTGGTGCTCGACCGGATGCCCGACAATTTCTTCGCCGAGACCGAACAGGTCGCGTTCATGACGCAGAACGTCCCGCCCGGCATCGACTTCTCCAACGACCCGCTGCTGCAGGGCCGGAATTTCTCCTATCTCGACACGCAGATAAAGCGGCTTGGCGGACCCAATTTCACGCATATCCCGATCAACGCGCCGAAGTGTCCGTTCCATCATTTCCAGCAGGATGGCCACATGGCCATCCGCAATTCGGCCGGCCGGGTGAACTACCAGCCGAATTCGTTCAATGACGGCCCAAGGGAATCGCCGCAGCGCGGCTTCCGCTCGTTTGCTGAAACCGAGCAGGGGCCGAAACAGCGCATCCGTGCCGAGAGCTTCGCCGATCACTACAGCCAGGCGCGGCAGTTCTTCATCAGCCAGACGCCGCCGGAGCAAGGCCATATCGCGGCGGCGCTGACCTTCGAGCTCAGCAAGGTGCAGACCCCCGTCATCCGCGAGCGGATGGTGTCGCACCTGCTCCACATCGACGAAGGCCTGGCAAACAAGGTCGGCGACGGGCTGGGGCTGAAGGCGATGCCGAAACCCGCCGATGCGGCCATTGCCACAAGGCGGGATCTTGGCGCGGCGCCCTCGCTCAGCATCGTGGAAAACGGTCCCCATCGCTTCGAGGGCCGCAAGCTCGGCATCCTCGTGACCGACGGCACCGACGCCGCGCTGCTCAAGGCGCTGACCGCAGCCGTGGCGAAGGCCGGCGCCAGTTTCGAGGTCATCGCCCCGAAGGTTGGCGGCGCCAAGGCCAGCGACGGCAGCCTGATCGAGGCGCAGCAGATGATCGGCGGCGGCCCGTCGGTGCTCTACGATGCGGTGGCGTTGCTACCGTCCCAGGCGGCAATGGCCGGCCTGGTCAAGGAATCCTCGGCGCGGGATTTTGTCGCCGACGCTTTCGCGCACTGCAAGTTCATCGGCTATGTCGAAGACGCAATGCCGTTGCTGGAAAAGGCAGGCATTGCCGACAGTCTCGACGAGGCATGCGTGGCGCTCTCCGGACCCAAGGATGTTGCCGCCTTCCTGCAGGCCATTGGTGCGCTGCGCCAATGGGCGCGCGAGCCCAAGGTGAACATGTCGTAGCCAGCGCCGCAGGCTTCGACGGCGGAGCGCTGTGCGCCGTCGTCCAGGGTAGGAACAAGCAAGAGCGGTCCGGCGACAAACCCAGTCATCAAAGGGTCGAGGGCAGGGCCTTGCGGGTGAACGAAAGCAACATCGAGGACCGCGAGCCTTCCGCTTTTCCGCCACCGCCCGAGCAGCGCTCCGGCGGCCGGCCCAGGCCGCACAAGGTCGAGGGCAAGGCGCAGCGGATCAACGACAACAGCGTGGACGACCAGAAACCTACCCGCTCATCCGGGCCGCGACACAGCGAATGATCGCGGGGGCCTTGCTGCCGTTCCCGGCGGCGTCGACGCTAGCGCATCAGCCCGGCCGCGCGCAGGGCGTCCTCAATGACCTTGGTGATGCCGCCGGCCGAACCACGCGTGGGATCGACGTGGACCGCCGCCCGTGGTTTCTCCGCCGGGATATAAGCCTCCAACGCGGCGCGTGACGAGGTTTCGGCTTTCGCCGCGCGCCGTGTGGCCGGCTTGCCAAGGCCCCAGAAGCGGGTGATATGGCGCGTCGAGGAAATCGCGACATCGAGCATGAATGGCCCTGCCCTGCCCAGGCCGTCCTCGCCGGACGTCTTGAGTGGCGTTCCATGACCCATGCCGGCAATGGTGTATTTCTCGATCCGCTCGCGGCCGGTGCCGTCGCACCAGACCTGCCGTGTCTGGCCGTCGACCTTCTCGGTGCGTGTCGGGGCCTTGCCCACGCCATGCACCCCTTGCCATTGCGCGAGGATCGCATCCGCGTTGGCGGGTACGACGGTGTTGTCGGCCGAGCCCTGCCAGACCGAAATCGTCGGCCAGGGAGCTTTGTGCGGCGAGGCCTCGCGCAAGAGACGCTGGAGTTCGACCTTGGACGGGCCGCCATGGCCACGCATGCGGTCGAAGGCTTCGGGAATGGTCGCCGCGCTCCCATAGGCAAGCCCGGCAATGATCGCGCCACCAGCGAACACCTCAGGATAGGCCGCCAGCATCACTGTCGCCATGGCGCCACCCGCGGAAAGGCCGGTGATGAAAATGCGCGTGCGATCGAGCCCATGCGAGACGACCGCCGCCTCGATCATCTGACGGATGGAAAGCGCCTCGCCACCATCGCGCCGGATATCCCCGGGCACGAACCAGTTGAAGCAGAGATTGGGATTGTTGGCGCGCTGCTGCTCGGGCAACAGTACCGCAAACCCCTGTTCGGTGGCGAGTTGCGACCAGCCTGAGCCATAATCGTAGTCGGCCGCGCTCTGGGCACAGCCATGCAGCACGACGACCATGGCCGCCTGCCGCGGCAAGTTATCGGGAACCAACAGCCGCGCACGCAAGGCGCCAGGATTGGAACCAAAGCCGGCAATGTCGGAAAAACGATCGTGATGTCGCTGCCCTGAAGCGGCTGGTCGGCGGCGCATCGCGCTCAGGCGAGCGATCGTATCTGATATGTTTCGCAAATCGGCATCCTTGACCGCCGGAATGGCGGGGTCGTACACAACGCACATGCAGCAATATCGTTGCTGCACCGCACAATAAGAAGCGTAACGAAGCAGAAGGCTGCCGATGCGCGGCTGGGTGGGCAGGGCGCGTCGCGGAAGATGATGCCGACCGTATACCCCCGAAGCCATGGCCATCACCGCGCACGAAAATAAGAAACCAGCGATTGTCGAATTCCGCCCTCGCGGAACGACATTGGTGCGGCGGCCTGCATGGCAGCCGACCGGCAACCTCAACAGGAGCGGATGGCCGCTTGCCTGCTGATGGCATTCTAGCGATGGTGGTGCAGGTGCTGCCCGGATAGCCCGCTGCCGCAGGTGACAAATGGCACCTCGCGCGACTTCAACTCCCGCACAACCCGGAAGCCTATGGCTCCGCTGCGCCGGATGTATTAGAGTAGTCTCATACACGTCCATCCGCGGGCGACCGACGCCCGGAGAGTTAGATGATGACGGTATCGAGGCGATTGTTGCTGTCGAGGGCCTTCCCGATGCGGGTCAGGCCTTTTGGAACCGGCTGGCTTCGGATCAGTCGGGCTTTCGTCGTTACTTCCATATCCTGGTTTGCCGCCGGTGCGGTGACTGCTGGGCCGCTCCACGACGCTGCGCGGGAAGGCGACGCGGCCAAGGTCGCCGCGCTCCTGGCAAACGGCGCCAATGTGAACGATCGCGACGAGAGCCGTCAGACCCCGCTGATCGATGCGGCGCTTGCCGGCAAGGCCGAGGTCGCCGTTGCATTGATCGAGGCCAAGGCCGACATCGAAGCCCGTAACGATCGCGGCTTCACCGCGCTACATGCGGCAGCCTATTCGGGAAGCCTGGACATCGCAAAATTGCTGCTCGACCACGGGGCCGAGGTCGACGCATTGAGCACCCACAAGATCACGCCGCTGCATGTGGCAGCAGAAGAGAACCAGACGGCCATCTCGGAGCTGTTGATCTCGCGCGGCGCACAGGTCGAAGCAATCCAGGAATACGGATACACGCCTCTCAGCCGCGCGACATTCTTTCAGAGCACCGACGTGATGGTTTTGCTCAAGAAGCACGGCGCAAAATGCCAACCCAAGGAAACGATGGGGTCGTCGTACAAGGTGTGCATCGCCCTCGGCAACTGACATCGAGAAAGGTTACTGGAGGAGAACATGACAGAGAACCGTTCCAGAACGTTTGACGGTTTGCTTTTCGCCGGAGTAGCCACCGCGTTCCTTCTGCCCTTCGGCGTTGGCGCATCCGACGCGGTCGACGGGGTGAACACCGGATATTTCGGCAACGTCGCCATACAGGGCTACGATCCGGTGGCGTATTTCACCGACGGTCGTGCGACCGTGGGTTCGCCGACGATCTCGAAGAAGTGGCTCGGGGCGACGTGGTATTTCGCCAGCGTCCAACACCGGGATGCCTTCATTTCCGAGCCGGTGCGCTATGCCCCTCAGTTCGGCGGCTTCTGCACCGGGGGAATGTCAGCTAAAGAGGCATCCGCGAACCTCGACCCGGAAGCCTTCCGCATCGTCGATGGCAAGCTCTTCCTGTTCTCCGGAAAGGGGGGCCTGGAGGAAGACTTCGATGCCAACCCGGCGCCTGTCATTGCGAAAGCGGAAGCTGAATGGCCCGCAGTGGAGGCGAAGGAATTCGAGGCTAGAGCCGCCGCCAACTAGCTCCGGCGCGATGTCGTGAGCCCGCAAGTTGAATGACGCCCGTCACGGAGACACCGAGAAATACCAGACTGTGACGGAATCCGGCCAAGCATACTCGTCCTGGGTATCGCCCCTCCCTTGGGGATTGCGATAGACTGGCCCGCAGAACTTGCGGCCGAGCAAGGTCGCGGCGGATTGTGTGCAGAAGAGGTTATCCTCGACAGTGAACGTACCTGCGATCATGCCGTTTTGCGAGCTCACGGCGAAATCTCCGTTTGCGCTCAGTTCCATGACGAACGGCGCACCATTGTGTTGATGTCCGACCCACGTCTGATCGCCCGTTAGGGCTCGGATCGCGGCGGCGCCCATGCGGTCCTCCTCCCGCCCACGAAAATCGAAGCTCCGCTCGGGAATCCCCGCGGCGCGAAGGGCGTCCAGCCGGTGATCGAGGTCCGCTTGCCGCCGATGGTGGGCGTAAACGACACGATAACCAGCGAGGTTCTGTTCGGGTACCTTTTTCAGGATTGCTGCAGCCGCATCGTGCGCCTCGGACATGCGGCCAAGCCGCGCATTTGCCATGGCCAGCGTTTCGAGACCAAGGTCGCTGCGCTCTTCCGGCTGGACCGCGCTCAGCGCCTGCAAAGCCTTCTCGTACTGATGGTTCATGTAGAGCACGAAGCCGTAATAGTCGAAGACCTGGGCGCGCGGCTTGGGATCGAGCTGCAGCACGCGTTCCATCGCCGCCAGCGCCTCCGGGTTCTGTCCAGCGTAGGTGAGCACGATCGCCTGATTGAGCTCCGCCTCCGCCCCGTTCGGGTCCAGGGCGACGGCCTTTTGGACCGACGCGATCGCCTGGTCCCATTCGCTATCCAGCATCTGCAGAATGCCGAGCACAGCATAGGCGCGCGAGGACTGGGGATTGAGCTCCAGCGCTCGCCCTGCCGCTTCATAGGCGCGCTGCCGTGCCACGGCGCTTAGCATGAGGCGCTGGAAGTCGAACCCAAGCACGTCCACGGTGGCCCGGGCGTAGCCCGAATAGGCGTCCGCGAAAGCAGGATCGAGCTTGATGGCCTTTTGATACAGGGACAGAGCTTCCCCGATAGACCTGAAGTCGACCGCATACGCATTTTGCTCGGCGCGGGTATAGAAGTCGTATGCTTCGAGATTCCGGGTCGGTAGGCGAGCAATCTGTGCTTTTTCACCTTCCGTCAGGCGCACCGACAGAGCCTCGACGATGCGCCCGATCAATTCGTCCTGAAGCGCGAATATCCCGGAATAGTCGCGGTCGTAACGCTCGGCCCAGATGTTGCTTCCCGTTTTGGCGTCGCTGAGCTGGACATTAATCCGGACCAAATCTCCCTGCCGACGGACGCTGCCCTCGACCACGTAGCGGACGTTCAACTGCTCCGCGATCTTGTCGATATCGAGGGATTGATCCTTGAACGAGAACGCTGAGTTGCGGGCGATCACGAGCAGCCCCGAAATCTTCGAGAGGTCGGTGATGAGATCGTCTGCGAGCCCCTCAGCAAAATAGTCCTGGCCCGCCTTCTCGCCGAGATCGGTAAACGGCAACACGGCGATGGAAGGCTTGCCCGCCGCCGAACCGGCCAGATTGGAACCGTGGCCAGACAGGAGGGCAACCGCCTGTGGCCAAAACATGCCCGCCATCAGTGCCAGAAAGAGCGCCGCAGCCCCGATACTCACAGGCCATCGCTGAGAGCGCGACTTCCTGGTCCCTCCTGTCTGATCCAGCAGCACGCGATACGCGCGAACCCGCTCTGGAATGTTCTTGAGGCGCTGTTCACCGAGCGACTTGAAAGTCAGGCCGAGTTTGTTGTGGGCCTGGTCGTAGGCCGTTCCCGAGATGACGATGCCGCCCGGGTCGCTCAGTCCTTCCAGACGCGCCGCTATGTTGACGCCGTCGCCGTAGAAGTCGTCCTTGTCAGTGATCACGTCACCAAGGTTGATCCCGATGCGGAAAACGATCCAGGCATCCTCGGGAAGGCCGAGGTTCTGCTGCGCGGTGGCCCGCTGGATTTCAACGGCGCATGCCACGGCATCAACGACGCTCTCGAACGCGACCAAAGCGCCATCGCCCATGAGCTTGACGATGCGGCCATGGTAGCCCTCGATCGAGGGGTCGATGAATTCTCCCCGTAGCGCCTTGAGCCGCGAGAGTGTGCCCGTCTCGTCCAGCCCCATCAGCCGGCTATACCCCACCACGTCGGCGGCGAGGATAGCGACCAGCTTTCGTTCCAGATGTTGAGCCCGCTCCATTGCCCATGACTATAGGGAAAGCCCCGTGGCAAGACCATATGAGCGGCCAAGGAGCTGGAACCCTCGAATGCTGCCCGTCGAGCATCAGACTAAAGGATCGAAACGTCGAGTCATGCACGATAAATGAGGCGCTTCACATACTTTCAACGTCCTCTTCGGGGCCGTTAGCAGGCGATCTGGTCTCGGGATGATTGCGCTACTAAGCCGACCTCCATCGACCGTCACGCCGCTTGCTCTGCGCCGGAGCCTGACCTTTTTCGGTTCGCGTGGAAGGCAAAGCAACCGTCAAAAGGCAGTCTGTTACCGGCCGTGTTGGGCAGTGACTGTTGGTGTACGAGGGCTGTTGGGGTCCTGTTGAAGTCTGCCCGCCAATGCCACCGTCAAAGCTTGAGCAAGGCACATCGGCGCCGCGAGCGAGCGCGAGAACGTATATTCGTGCTCCGGCACGCAAAAGCACCGATGCCGAATTGCCAGCGGCGACAAGGTGCTGTCGGAAATCGCGATGATCGGCACCTTCGCTCCACTTGCTCGACCACATTGACCACTTCCGTAAAAGCGGAAGGAGACGGCAAATAGAAGGTCCGCTGCGTAATCGTGCGCGCCATGTAAGTGGCGAGGCCACTGTTTGGGTACGAGCTGGACGCACGCTTGCCAAGCATGGTCAAAACGTATCGCAGCAGATCGACGACCGGCGCGAGCGCAGCTGGCCTATCAGGTATATCGTATAGCTCTTCTGAAGCAGGATCGACGGCGTCGACGATTTTTGTCGGCCGAAACATCGGCAAGGAGGTCCCGCAGCGATGCGATGTCTCGCACGACCAGAACTCGCAGGAATCCGAGTTCGCTACGATCCTCGCGAGAACCCAATTCCGCTTCGAGGGCCAGCATCCTTGCTTCGAAGCCGGGCGCTGCGGTGGAGAGCCGGTTTTGAAACAGACCTTGAAGCTCCTTGAAGTCCGAATCGGAGCGTACGGATGAGACGTCATGGCATAGAGCACGGGTCAGGATTTGCGCCGACCCGCGCCTCCAAGGCTCTCAGTTGCCCGAAACTCTGAGAGCTTCAGCTTTGGCAGCCGAGCAAAGCTTTTTGCTGCGTCCCGACACCACTCCTGTCTGGAATAATATCACTGGTTTGTACGGACGGCGTGACGACCTGGATCACAGCCAATGCCGTTTCCAGAGATCGCGATTCTGGTGATCCGCGTGCACCACCGTTGCGTAACAGTCATCTCGGGACAAGTGGACCCTTGGCGAACTTGGGGCGAGAACTAGGATCATTACGGGGTGAACGATAGTGCTGTTCGTCAAACGCGAGTGAGTGAAATACCTTACGCAGCGCGTGCAGCGAGCGCGAGATACAGTGAAATACAGTCCGATGGAAAGGAGGCCAATCATGCCGTATAACCCGTCGATCGTGCCTTATTTCAGTTACGTTGATGCAAAGGCGGCAATCAATTTTTTGAAGGAAGCATTCGGTCTGGAGCTAATTCAGTCCGTGCTTGGCAAGGATGGCAAGGTCATCCACGCCGAGATGCGATTCGGTAACGGCGTGATTATGATGGGGACTGTGGAAGCCAAACCGACGATGGGTGGCGCGGGTGTCTATCTCGTAGTCGATGACGTTGAGGGCCATCACAAACGTGCAGCGAAAATGGGGGCAACTATCGTCTATCCGCCAGAGGACACGGGTTTCGGAACCCGCCGGTATCGTGCTTTCGACTGTGAGGGCCACGAGTGGAGTTTTGGCACCTATCGGCCTGTGGCCGGATGAGCCCAGGGCGCGCAAATCAGCTTTTAGCCGATTTGCAGGGTCGGCAAAGTCGCGGCGGAAGGAAGGTCGCGCCTCCACCAGCGTTTGTCGCGATGAGTAGGCCTCCCACGCGAGAGCCCGTCCGAGGGCCAACTTAGACGAGCTCTCTGCCAGGGAGTGCCCGGCAGACGACGCACAGGGTCTCGGCCAATACGCCGCCAATGCACCAACGATCTGGCCAGTCGAGGGTTGCAAGCCTTGCCGGTGAGTGATGGCCTCAAGCACGGACTGGTTGTACGCTGCCGGTATCCTCCAACTCTAACGGAGCGAGTGCGGGCAGAGACTCGCAAGGCGGTGCTCTCCGAGCTAAGCGACGCTATTCGCGCCACAGAGAACTCCGACGATCTTGCATACAAGGCTGCCGAAATCCTGGGCCGTGCGCTGGGTGTTAGCCGGGTCGGTTACGCCGCCATCGATCCTGACGCTGAAACACTACATGTAGCGAGAGACTGGAACGCTCCCGGCGTCGAATCGCTTGCGGGTGTGCTCAGACTTCGCGACTACGGACCCCTTCATCGACAGTCTTAAACGGGACGAGTTCATCTCGATCTCCGATGCGCGAGATGATCACCGCACTTCGGCGGCGGCCGAGGCGCTTGAGGAGCGCAGCGCGCGGTCGTTCGTCATCATGCCAGTGGTCGAAAAGGGTCGCTTGGGCGCGGGTGCTCTACGTCAACCATGCCCACGTGCGGAACTGGACCGCGGATGAGCTGGCTCTGGTCAAGGATGTCGGTGAACGAACGCGATCCGCGGTCGAACGGAGCCGCACCAACATAGTTCTGCGCGAAAGCGAAAAGCGCTATCGCAGTTTGTTCGAAAGCGTCGAGCAGGGTCCTGCGTTTTCGACTTGGTGTTCGACGACGCGGGCCATCCCGTGAAGTGAATCCCGCCTTAGAGGAACAGCCGGGCTTGATCGATGCGACCGGGCGGCGGATTAGCGAGATTGCGTCGGGCTACGACCAGCGCTGGTATGATCTGTATGGAGAGGTCGCTCTCAGCGGCGTACCGCTACTCATGGAGGACTGCGCTCAGGGGCTGGGCCGTTGGTACGAAATCTACCTATCGGGTCGGCGAGCCCGAACAGCGCCGCGCGGTAGTCCTGTTTAATGACGTGTCGGTACACCAGTCCTTCAATGAAGCCCTCAGGCACTCACGACGATAACCTAACCGAAACGAAACCTATTCGGGCCCTCGATATTGCGAACGCATAATATCGCAGACTTGTTCGAATGCCCACGCAAGGCCAGCGTCCGTCGTCACCGCCTTCTGCGCTACGACACTGATCGGCGCGTGGCCGGTGGCGATAGGGAGGTCAACGCTAACCAAGCCAAAGCGCGATCGATGTTGAGCGACCAGCCCGGCAGGCAATGCGGCAATAAGGTCGGACCCGCCGACGACCGGCAGCGCCATCATGAAGCTCGGTACTGTCAGCGCGACTCGCCGCGAAAGTCCCCTTGCCCCCAGCGCTTCATCAACCAACCCCTTACGGTCACCAGTCGCTGATACCAGCACGTGGTTCATCGTGCAGTATCGTTCAAGCGACGGCTGCTCGGCGAATGGATGGCCCTTGCGCATCGCGACCACAAAGCGCTCCTTAACGATTGGGCAGCTGACGAAGCGCGGCGGCAGATCGCCGAGTGGTGCAACCGCTATGTCAATGATGCCGGCGTCGATTTCAGAAAGCACGGGCCGCCAAGTTCGTTCAATCGGGCCGCCCCTCCTGTAGGGCAGCATCTGCAACAGGGTTAAATCGACGCCGGGAGCAGCCTCGCGTAATCTGGCCAGCAGCGGCGGCAAGAAGACGGCTGAAAGCCCATCCGCGGCGCCGATGGTAAAACAGCGGTTCGAGTTTTCTGGGCGAAACGGCTCTGCCGCCATCACCACTCGCCGCACCTGAGCTAGTATGCTTGCAATGGGCTCAGCGACCTCGAGAGCACGCGACGTAGGCACGACGCCCTTCGGAGTCTTCACGAACAGCTGATCATTGAGCAATTTGCGCAGCCGTCGCAGACCGTGGCTGACCGCGGACGGCGACAGCCGCAGGCGATCCCCCGCTCGGGCGACGTGCTGCTCCTGCAACACGACCTCGAACAATTTCAGCAGATTGAGATCGGCACGGGATAGGTCGATTTCATTCAGCATCGTCCTGAATTGTTATCACTGGTTTCATCAGGACCCAAGGGCGATAACTGCATAAGGCAAAGGAAAAGGTTTCCGGTATTGAAGATTCTGAAACGCCGGATACCGTGCGGTTTGGCCGGCGTACTGGACCATCTTGGCCGGCGATGGCTGTCCGAGCAGCTAGTCGCTGGAGAGCTGTGCAACATCTATATGTCGCAGGGAACGCAGAGGCATGCATGACGTCGCCAGTCAGGGGTACAGGCTGAACGCCGATGAGGGCGAGCGGCTGCGTTTCAGTGGTGCCGACTTCCTCGTCAAGGCTTCGGCCGATACCACCGGCGGCGCCTTTTCGATCGTCGAGGAGATCGATCCCCTGGATACGCCGCTTCACTGCCATGCCAACGAGGACGAGCTGTTCTACGTGATCGAGGGCGAACATATCTTTCGCTGCGGTGACCACGAATTCCATGTCGGGCCGGGCGGGACGATGTTCGCTCCACGTGGTGTGCCACACGCGCATCGACGCATCGTGCCGCGCTCCGGCCGTTTTCTGACGATGACGTCGCCCGCCGGGTTCGAGGGCTTCTTCCGTGACCTTTCCCGGGCAGAGGCGGATGGCGCTTCAATGTCTGAAGCATATGCGGCGGCGGCTAGTAAGTACGGTATTACGTGGCTTAATCGATAGAAAAACCGCCTTTGTCGATCTGATGGAAACGACAGCGATGGACAATGTGTCAATCAACAGGGCCATACCCGCCGACGCGAAAGCTCTGGCGACCTTTGCGGCAAGATTATTTCGCGAGACCTACAGCGCCGATCTCACGCCATCTGACCTCGCGACCTACCTGTCCAGGAGCTTTGGCATCCGCCGACAGCAAGCCGAAATAACCGACCCTTTAGGTGCAGTTTTTGTCGCATCAGCTGATGGCGACATTGTTGGATATTCACATCTTGCTGCAGCGGATATCGAAGGGGCGCTGTTTCTCAACCGGCTTTACGTGGATGCCAATTGGCGTGGACTAGGCCTTGCGTCTCGGCTGCTGGAAGAAGCGAAGCAAGAGTGCCGGCGGTGCGGAGTGAGCAGCCTGCGGTTGACTGTATACGAGAAGAACACGGGTGCCATTGCATTCTACAAACGATCGGGATTTATCGCAACGGGAACAACGACGTTTACCGTCGGTGAGGAGGTTCAGTGCGACCTGGAAATGACGATGCCGGTGCCTCAGCATTGACCGAGAACAAGCGGACAGATCGTTGCAGCACTATCGACACTCCTGAACCAGTCCTCGTAGTCTGTCAAATATACAAAACGCAATAGTTGAGGTCCTTACACGCGGCGATTGGCATGCCGCGGTTAAGCTTGGACAAGCTAATCGTCTATAAATGTAGCAATTGCTAGTCTAAAGGCGCTCACCACGCGCATAGACGGTACTGCAAGGGTGACACGCGGTCTGGCGATTAGGCCCGGCGGTCAAACCCCGAGCCGCCCGCCATGTGAAGCGAGCTCTCGTCGCCAACCGTGCATGGTATTAGCGAGTTCATGACCTGAAGCCGCGCCCCAAGGCTCCAGCTTGCGCTCCTTACGGAGTGGCCATGCCAGTTTCTCCATCTCCTACTCTGGCAGGCCCAACCTTTGACAACCCGCCGCGAGCTTGTCCGCAAGTTCCGAGACCATGAGCTCCGAGAACATCCGGTAGCGGAACATCGGTTCCATCTGCAGACCAGCTCGCACCAACGAGTTGGCATCGGACAACTGTCCGGACATAGCCAGCGCGGCCGCAGCAGCGAAATAGAGCGAACTAAAGTTCGGATTGAGCTGCAGCGCTGTCTGCAAGTGCAAAGCCGCGTCGACATACCGCTCAGTTTGAATCGCTGCCGCGCCTAGCGCGAAGTGGGCCTGGTAGGCAAGGAAGTCGAAGGGGCTTAGCCGTAACGCCCGCTCAGCGAGAGCAGTAGCAACAGTCGGACGACCCGCGAATGCATTTGTGAGCGATCCGAGATACATCGCCGTGGCACAAGAGGGATTCTGTTGAAGGGCACGCTCAATCGCGGCCAGGCCGGCCGCATGATCCTTGCTCAACATGGTTGTGACGAAACCCGCGGTTGCGAGGGCAGTCGCGTCATCCGTGCTGCTGGCGAGTGCAGCACGAGCGTGCCGAATGGCAGCCAACTTGTCGGTCTCGCTGAAACCGCCCCGCGCGAAGCACCATTCGTGACACCAAGAAAGCAGGGCATGAGCGGCTGCATAGTTGGGATCAATCCGCAGGGCACTCTCGAGATACTGCATGGCGACGTGCGCATCAGCAGGCATCTGCGACGCTGTGTATGGCACCGCTCGAAGATATAGATCGTAAGCATCCAGGTTTTCGGGATGCTTTCGCCGGGACCGCTGTATCTCGGATTTTTGGACACTCGGCTCGACGACAGCAACCACCTTTTCGGTGATGGCGTCTTGCAGTTCGAAAACGTCCATGAGGTCGCCGTCGAAGTGCTCGGCCCAGAGATGTGTACCGGTGGCGGCATCCAGCAGCTCGGCATTAATTCGCAGACGACTGCCGGCCTTTCGCACCCCACCTTCCAGCACGTACCGGACACCTAGCTCCCGCCCAACTTGACGAACTTCAACGGACTTGCCTTTGTAGACAAAGCTGGAGTTGCGGGCGATTACCAGCAGCCACTTGATCCTCGAAAGGCCGGTAATGATGTCGGCCACCATCCCGTCGGCAAAATAGTCTTGGGCGGCATCATCACTGAGATTAGAAAACGGGAGCACGGCGATTGACGGCCGACTGTCGGCCTCTGTGTCTTGAATTCTCGTCGCGCGGTCGGGAGCTGTTGTTGCTGAGCGTTCTACTGGACCTGTGAAGCGATAGCCTACGCGGGGAATCGTCGCGATCCAGTCCCTGCCGCTGGGCGGTTGTGCCAGCAGCTTGCGCACCGCCGAAATCTGGACTGCAAGATTGCCTTCTTCGACCGACGCCCCCTGCCATGCCGCCTCGATGAGATCCGCTTTGCTCAGCACTTGGCCTGGGCGCTCAAGGAGAGCAGCGAGTAGGCGGACCGCTCGATAGCTTATCGCCACCGGCTCCCCTTGGCAGAGCAGCGAGCCCGCCTGAGCGTCAAGCACGAAAGGTCCAAACGCAAGCTGTTGCCCCGACATGAGCACGGTTTATAACTTTTCGCCGCCTTTCGGAACTATTTAGCGAGCGCTCAAAGACTCGCGCCAACAGCCCGGTCATCTTTCTCCCGCAGAGGAGAGTCAGTGATGATCCAAATTCCCTCCAACCTTGATCCCGATGGCAGTGAGAATCTAGCCAGACCGTCCATGTTCGCCCGGTCCGGGCGCGAAGTAGAGTTCCAAGACGCGCTTGATCGGTATTTGGCCGACTATAGAAAGCAGCGGGCTCTGACAACTCAGCCGCACGCTTTCCGCCTTGGAGCGAGTTTGCCTTTGGCGCGTAGGTCGCTAATTGGCTAGGAAGGAAATTGGGTGCGAGAAATGAGTCGTCCGCGCAATCAGGCCAGACCCTGCCATGGCCCGGCCATTCTCAGGTATCGTCGCGTTAGAGCGCTGGGCACAAGCACGCTACCGCAAAAATCGCAAAGCGCTGTCGGACCGTCCGTCTCTTAGCAATCAGCTCGCCTGTTCACTTGAATGTCCGCTTTCTGGAATACGCAGATGGTCTGCTCAGCGTCCGACATAATGCGCATTGCTGCCATTCGCAGTGCGGACAAGCGAGAAAAATCAGGCCTCCACGGCCAGGCAGGCATTGCGTCGCTGCCATTCCCACTCGACCGGAAAGCCCCGCACCAACCGCTGCAATTGCATCGACGTGGGCTGGCGCCCGTCGAGAATTACCTCGACCAAATCCGCAGCAGCGTTAGTCGAAGGATATGGGAAATGAAGGACTAGCTTCCTGGCCTCGGCCAGTTCGGAGATCGTGGCGAACTACCCTGTTTTCAGTTGATGCTTCCATGCAAAGGCAAGAACCAGGGCACGAACCAGCGTGTTGTCGATGCGCGGACGGGTCGGTGCCCATCCCTCGGTCGAGTTCGGCGACACCACCAGCCTGTGGCCACAACAAATGCCGCAAGGAAGTTGGCAAGCCAAGAGCTCCCTCGGCTAATTCGGTGCCTCTCTCCCAACTTGGCACCATTTCCGCTAGGATATTCCGATATCTCGCGGGAGGTAATGACCTGGATCGCGTTCACCGTAGAATGGCTACCATCCTTGCTGCCGATGCAGCCGGCTACAGCCGGCTGATTGGCAGAGACGAGGAAGGGACACTTGCCATCCTACGGGCGCATCGTCAGATCATTGACCGACTGATCGAGGAACATCAGGGACGGGTGTTCGGGAGCGCTGGGGACAGCGTCATCGCCGAGTTTGCAAGCCCCGTCGAAGCGCTTCGATGCGCCACCGAAATCCAGTTCCAAGTCGACAGGCAAAATGCTGAGCTGTCCGACCCACGCCGCCTGCGCTTTCGCATCGGCATCAATCTGGGCGATGTTGTCGTAGAGGGAGACAATCTCATGGGCGACGGTGTGAACGTCGCCGCCCGTCTCGAAGCCCTGTCACTTCCAGGGGGAATATGCATCTCGGAGGCGATTTACTTGCAGGCGCGCGACCGGTTGTCGCTCGAATTCGTCGATCTTGGCGAACGACGGATGAAAAACATCGCCCGGCCTTTACACGCGTACCGCGTGCCTCTCGCTTCAGAGGAGCAGGTCACGTCGCCTTTTCGCGGTCTCAACCCCTTCGAGTTCGAAAACGCCGACCTGTTCTTTGGGCGAGCTCGCGCGACTGCTGCGTGCATAGAGCGCCTTGAACAGCAAGCTGCCAATGGCAAGGCATTCCTACTCATCTATGGTATGAGCGGTTCCGGCAAGTCTTCTCTCCTTCGAGCAGGGCTGCTGCCTTCCATCACTCGACCCGACACAATGGCTGGCATCAAACTTTGGCGCCGCTGCCTAATCCGCCCTTCCGACGCCACAGATGCGGTCGCCTCGCTGGCCGCTGGCCTGCTTCGCGAAGGCGCCCTGCCGGAGCTGGCCTGCGAACCGGCAGCGCTGGCTCAACTCTGTTGGAGTTCGCCGGATCGAGCTCTGGCGCTCGTCCGCCAGGCCCACGCCAAAGCGGCGGCCGCCGCAGGTTCAGCCCCGTCACAAGTGCGATTGGTAGTGGCGATCGATCAGATGGAGGAACTGTTCACAACGGAGGCGGCATCGCGCCAAGTGCTGGTGCGGCTTCTTGCGGCACTCGCCAGCAGCGGACTGGCCTGGGTGATCGCGACGATCCGATCGGATTTCTTTCACCGTTGCGGTGAAGTCCCCGGTTTCTCCGCACTGAAGGATGGCCTCAGCAGCTATGAGCTCCTGCCGCCGACAGGCGCTGAGATCGCCCAGATCATCCGCGAGCCGGCACGCGCCGCCGGGTTGCGCTACGAGGAGACCGCCGAACGGGGCCGGCTCGATGACGTCCTGCAGGAAGCAGCAGCTGCTGATCCCAGATCTTTACCGCTTCTCGAATTTGTGCTCGACGCTCTGTACGAGGCGGGACGGGAGCGCCGTATCCTCACCTTTGCTGCATACCAGGCACTTGGCGACCTGGAAGGGGCGATCGCCCGCCGCGCCGACGAAGTCGTAGAAGCTCTTCCGCCGGACATCCAGGAGGAACTACCAATAGTGTTGCGTGCCATCACCACGGTGCACCCAGGCGAAGAAGCTGTTGCGGCGCGTCCGGCATTGCGCGCCGAAGTCACGGGCACGCCTCAACGATTGGCTCTCGTTGAGGCGTTGGTTGCTGCTCGCCTTCTCGTCAGTGATGAGGATGCCGCAGGCCACATCTACGTGCGCGTGGCACACGAAGCTTTGTTGAGCCGCTGGCCGCGCGCTGGCGACATTGTCAATGCGAACCGGAGCTTCCTTGAGGCCCGCGCTCGGATCGCGGCTGACGCCGACCGCTGGCATGCCGACAACCGGAACCGGGAGCTTCTCCTGCCGTCCGGCAAGCGTCTTGCCGAGGGCGAGGAATTGCTGCAGTCGAGACGGGTAGAAGTCGACGATCAAATCGTCGACTACATTGAGACGTCTTCACGTGCCCAGGCGGATAGAGAGGAGAAGGACAGGCAGGCAGAGCGGGCACTCATCGAGGCGGTTGAAGCAGCAAAGCGCGAACGCTTGGAGCGCGAGGCCGAGCGCCGCTCCCTTGCGGCGGCGGCAGCGACCCGGCTCGCGAGACGCACGCGCTATGCGGCCATCGTCGCCACGGCGTTGGCTCTTATGGCCAGCGCAGGCGCGTTCTTCGGGTTCAGAGCACAACAGGGAGCAACACGGCAAGCGGAGTTGGCGAGGGCGGCCGAAAAGGGGGCCCTTGAGGCGCGCGATCAGGCGCTGCGCAATCAATCTCTTTCAATTTCGTTTCTTTCGCAACAGACCGCGGCGAGCGGCGACACGGAGGCCGCGATCCTGTTGGCGCTGGAGGCGCTGCCGAAGAGCGGATCGGGGGCCGCGCGGCCAAATCTCTTTGAAGCAGAGGCCGCACTTTTCAACGCTCTGTTGGCACACCGCCAAACGGCGGTGTTCAAACATGACGCCGGAGTGACGCAGGCAGCCTTCAATCGAAGCGGCAATCGCATAGTCACTGCGTCCTACGACAAGACCGCACGCATTTGGGATGTCGCGAATCGTAGAGAGATTGCAATCCTGAAGGGCCATGAGGGACCTGTAGAGAGGGCCGGATTCAGTCCGGACGGACGCCGGGTCATTACGGCGGCAAGGGACGGCACCGCGCGCATCTGGGATGCCGACTCTGGAGCGCAGCTTTTTGTTCTTCAGCCGGTGGGCGGCTCCTTTCTTACAGCAATATTTGACCCAAGCGGCGAGCGCGTGCTGACCGCGGCCGGAAACAATCAGGCTTCGCTTTGGAACCCCCGAACCGGAACGAAGATCCTGAGCGTGGATAGCTATGGAGACGGATTGGCTGGCTTCAGCCCGGATGGTCGCAGCTTTGCAACCTCAAATGGACAGCGCGTTTTCATCTGGAATGCGAAAGATGGCGCGCTGATCCATCAATGTTTTGTCGGCAGCTATTCATCCAAGCTCACATTCAGCCCGGATGGAAGTCGGCTGTTGGTAGGCTCGTGGCTTACAGTTTCATTTGACAATGTCCCCGCGCTTTTGGACCCATTGAAAGGAACCGAAATTGCAAGGCTCCTCGGCCACAAGAGCGACACCCAGTTACAAGGCGCAACGTTCAGTCATGACGGCCGCCGAATTGCAACGGTATCACTCGATGGTAGCGCGCGTCTCTGGGACGGAAACTCTGGGGTTCTAGTTGACGTGCTCGGCCAAGAGTCCCCGAACTTGAAACAGAGTGACGCCGGGGACGACCGTGATCAGGAAATGAACAGCGCTTTCAGCCCCGACGATCGCCTCCTCGCCACCGCTTCCATAAACGGTCCGTTACGCATTTGGGACGTCGGTCGAGCGTCGCTGTTCGCCACCATCACTGGCCATCGCGCCTTGATCGAGCACCTTGAGTTCCACCCGGTCGATGGCAATATTCTACTCACGGCTTCACATGATGGCACCGCTCGCCTCTGGGACGTCGACGGAATTCTGACGACTACCCTGCACCACGAACACCCGCCGACTTTCGCGGTATTCAGTCCCGACAATATGCATCTTCTGACTGGAGGTGGGGACAGCGCTGTGCACCTTTGGGATGTGGTAACCGGTCGTAAGCTGGCCGACCTCGACACGCACGAAATCGTCCAGAACGCAATGTTCAGCCCCGATGGAAGTCGCATTGCAACTGCATCCCTCGCAGGCCGAGTCCTCATCTGGGACGTCGCGAGCAGGAGCGAGATCGCACGGCTCAAATTTCCAGGCGGGCTGTTTCAAATTCTGTTCAGTCCGAAAGGAGATCTCCTGGAGGCGAGTTCAACTCTCGGCACCGCATGGTTGTGGAACGCGGCGAGTGGCGCCGAAGCCTCCACTATCCAAACAAGTGCGCAGGTCGTTTTCGACCCGGACGGCGATCTCGTCCTCGCCGCGACCAGCGACAACGCCGCGCACTTGTTGGAAACGGACGGGACCGAACTAAAGAAACTGGTTGGGCATGAGGGTCGAATCACCGGGGCAGCATTCAGTCCGGACGGCAAACTGGTCGCCACGGCCTCGCTCGACCACACCGCGCGCATCTGGACAGTCAAGGACGGGAGCACCGTCGCGATCCTAAGAGGTCATCGCGATGAGCTCACCGCAGTCGCGTTCAGCTCGAATGGTCAGTCACTACTGACTGCCTCACGCGACGGCACCGCACGCATCTGGAGCGTCCTAGACGGAAAGGAAAGGGTCGTTCTCAGGGGGCACACCGGCGCAACGACCAGTGCGCAATTTAGTCCTAACGGTCTCTATGTCCTGACAGCCTCAACTCAGGACGGCACGGCCCGGCTCTGGGCCGCGCAGACGGGACGCGAGATGGCAGTGCTTGCCAGTCCCAAGGAGGAGAACAAGCGGCCGGCACCGATACGCGCGGCCTTCAATTCAGATGGAACGAGGATCGTGATCGTGACGTATGATGAAGACGTTCGCGTCATACGGGTTTTTCAGTCACCCCAAGATCTCATCGATTTTGCAAAGCAAACTGTTCCGCGCGAACTGACCGCGTGCGAACGGCGTCGCTTCTTCCTTCCCGCCGAAGGCGACCTTAGTGGCTGTCCAAGCTGAGGCCGCCACTGGAACTTTGCCCTTTTTGCTGACATGAGGCGCAACTGCGATCCCTCCAGCGAGGTCGTAGCTAAGTGTCTGCTTTCAGTCGTTGGCAGGACTGGGTTCCACTGCCGACACGAGGCGCATTGCTGCCATTCGCAACGCGGACAATCACCGTTTTGGTCCAAATCAGACCTCCAGGACCTGGCAGGCATTGCGCCCCTGCCATATTCCCACTCGACCGGAAAGCCCCGCACCAACTTTTGTAACTGCATCGTCCTGGATTGACTCCCGTCGAGGATGGCTTCGACCAGATCCGGGGCCAGTTAGTCGAAGGATATGGGATATGAACGACCTATCGGGCTTCCTTGCCTCGGCCAGTTCGGGGATCGTAGCGAACTTGCCTGTTTCCAAATTGTACTCCCCAAGAAGACCACGCGGGGATTTCCAAGGCACCTTACCCGCCTGGCGCTCAAGCCAAGTCTAGTCTAGCTCTCCGGCGGCGCGCCGCGCCAACGGGAGCGAGTGGACTTAGTTCGCCGGCAGTCCGATTGCGAGCACGATCGTATCGCCAGCGCTAATATTCTTGGTCATATGGCCCGCACCTATCGTGGCCTCTACAAGGAGCACGTTCCCAACGGTTCCGTACTTCGCCACTGGTCGCTGCTATCTGGTATTCCCCCTGCACGGTCACGAAGGCCATACGACGCGGTGCTGGGTGAGGTATGTCGCCTTTCCATGACGGCGTTGCGCCCATCCAGAAGGCATACGTTGCCGGCGAAAATTGCCTACATGAAGCGGTTCAGCAGGTGGCGCGGCAAATCCAACTTCCAGTTCCGCCTCCTGATCATCGAAGCACGACGCTCTTCCGAATCTGAAAATAACCTTGAAAATCGCATTCGCATTTGCCATCCCCCCTCCGGTTTTAACAGCCTGCCAAGGCCACCCAGGTGGCGGCCACGTGCTTCTATGCCCAGTCATGTCGAGAATGGGAGCTGGTTACAATATCCGCTTTCGGGGAGCGATTGTCGGGCGTCTTCGGCCACATGACGGCGCGTTTCAGACAGGCAGTTTTGGGGCCGAAGCGGACAGGCAGCTTCAGGCTGCGGTTCTTCGACACGGACATTTAGGTTGCGTGGCATCGTCGTAATAAGACCGATGACGAAGCATGCAACGTGATGAATTGTAGCCCACGGCCGACCAGAGGGGGATTTCTAGTCTGAAGCTTTGGTAAATCGGCCGCAGTCAAGCTCCACTGGCTGTCCATGGGGAGTGTGCAAATATGCTCGCCGCCACTCGTCCCGACGGCATGCCAGCTCCGAGCACGAGACGTTCCCTCCAGCATTCAGAATACGTTCGAGCGCAGACAGCACGGCTGTGTAATACCTGCCTGTGTCGTCGGCACTCCCAGCAAGACTTGCCAGGCGGACTTCTTCGCACAGGGTTTCCGTCCATTTTGATTGCGAGATGGTCCCCGATCCAATCAATAGATCGGCGATTGCCATTGCTTGGGCGTGCCAGGGTTCAGCGAAGATTGGCTCGTCGTCTCTTCTCCTCAACGGCCCGTAGCCCAGATCAGGCACGCTCAAGGTAGCTCTCCCAAAGATCAACGAAAACGCGATCCCGCCGATCCTTCGCTTCCGGCCACAGTTCCGATGCAGCGAAGCTGACCGTGTAAAGGTGCTCCGCTTTATGTTCGCCCCGTGCAGACGCATCGGGCAAGACATGCGCACCATGATGAGCCAAGATGCTTCCCTTTCTGCCCCGCGCATAACCGGGAAGACGAGTATGTCCCGAGTGCCCCGACATCTTTGCGCGCACTGTCTCGCCGAGGGCAAACGATGGTCGAGCATCGATATCGACCTCGTAGCTGCGTGGATTCTTGGCATAGGCTCTCGCCCCCTCCGCGGTCTCAGGCGGATATCCTGGCTGCGGCGTGAATGTCGATGCCCCCGATTTGAGCTCCGCCAAAGTGACATAGCCCACGTCGATCATTTCAGCTGCAAGGGTGAGCATCCAATGGTCGAAATAGGTTCGAGTCAGGTAGTCCGCCGGAACGATCAACTCACGGCAGTGCCGGAACCAGTCTATCGACCAGTCACTGTCGCCAGCGGCAGCCTGCGTCAATCCGAAAGCACGTATTTCCCACTCTTCATGGAAAGGTCGACCATCGCCCACGCCTTGAATTTGGCCGAAGCCCTCGCGCCCACCGAGATCATGAACACCATCCATCAGCGGCCTCCCAGCGACGGCAAGAGAGCCCTTTCAGTTCCGATCATCGAGTTGCGCGTAACCAGCCGCGCAAGAGAGTCCTCGTCAAAGCCCTCAGTACCCTTCGGCTGTTGCGGCAGGACCAGGTATCGTCTTTCTGACGTCGAGTCCCAGACGCGCACTTCTACGGCGTCTTCGAGATCGACGCCGAATTCTTTCAGGACTCCTCGAGGATCGCGTACGGCGCGCGCCCTGTACTCGTTAGACTTGTACCATGCGGGCGACATGCCCAGAATGGAAAACGGATAGCAGGAGCAAAGCGTGCATACGACTAGATTATGAACGTCCGAGGTATTCTCGACAGCGTCCAAATGACCCGTCGCGTGACCCGCGAAGCCCAACTCGTCGATTGCCGAGGTAGCGTTTGCAAGCAGGCGCGCTTTGAAAGCGGGATCTTTCCACGCTCGCGCCACGACTCTGGCACCGCGCTTGGGTCCGATCTCCTCCCTGTACATCTCGATCCACGCGTCCATCGCTTCCGGATCGACCAAGCGCTTCTCGACCAGGAGACTCTCGAGAGCTTTCGCTCTCAGGGCCGGCTCGGACGGCAAGTCGTGGTGCAAGTCGTGATGAATCTTCGAAATCTTTTGCGAATTGAAATTCGTCATAGACGTCCCCCGATTTGAGGCTCAATCGGCGCACAATTTATCACGGACACAAGGAAGGTGCAAATAAGTATCCGGTCGATAATACTGGCAATATGAGATCTTTGCGATGTTGAGAAATACTGACATGAACGATCTCATTCAGCCTTTCAGCAGCAATGATCCAACCTCGGACCGGAGCTCATACGATATCGATTCCTTCTTGCAGAAGCTTATCCTTTCGCCGGAGGCAGCCGGCGTGATATTGCACTCCAATAGATTATCACGCCACCGATGCGATGCTGCCGCAGCGGCGTATCTGCGATTCAAGCGTCTTCGCTAAGCGCGAGCAAAGCCGCCAGCGTCAAAAATCAAGTCATGAAGTCAAATCATTCGAAGACGGTTCGGCCGTTGCAATAGGCTGTGCATTAAGCAGGGTGGTGACGGCAGTTATGATCTGAGCCGGAACGAACGGCTTCGTGATCATTAGGCTGCCCGGCACGCCTTCCGCGCCCCAATGAACTGCGCTGTCACCGCTGATGTAGACAACTGGTATCGTTGCACTTGTCTGGCGGAGGTGGCGCGCCACGCCCCAACCAGATTGTCCCGGGCCCAAACGAATGTCCGAAATTAGCGCCTTAAATTTATGGGGATCGGCATCGAATGCTGCTATTGCCTGCTCAGCATTCTTGACCCCGACTACGAGAAAGCCAGCTTCTGCCAAGGCTGGCTCGAGGTCGAGCAGGATCAGGGCTTCGTCTTCGACAATTAATACAGCGGCCTCATCCATGGTGAACCCCAAGGTCGCTCCCTAATGGTCGGCAGGCTAATTAGTTCCATGAATATTCTCGGTCACATGACCAATATTAGAACTGCAAGAGACGAAGCTCGCCTCGGCTAACCGAGACGGACCCTGCGTCGTTTGGACGACACTGCTTAGTGAGGTCCAAACGAATTGAAACCTCTGCTGAGAAGTTCCTAAACACTCGGGACCTAGTTCAAAGGCCCCGCCCGCTGAGGCTTGGGCTAAGTCGACGTGCAAGTCATTCCGACTACGCACGAAATCAGCCTGATGCGGCCTTGGCGCGCTCTTCATCGCACGATTTCAAGCGGATCATGTTGGGGTTGTCTTTGAGCTCCGCGGCGGTCGCGCAGGCCCGGAGTCCGGCCTTCCGTGCGCCTTCTGCAACTAGCTCAGTCTCATGCTCCCCCTTGATCCACCACTTGGTTAGAAACTTCTCCGCGGTCCAGCCCGGGTCCTGTTCAAGCACCTCCCCAGCAGCCTTCTTCGCCTCGTCCGGCTGGTTCAGGTAACCGTACAGCATGGCAAGAAAGGATTTCTCATTTATCGAAGGGCCGATTACAAGCTTTACATACTTAAGCGATTTATCGAAATGCTCTTGGAAAAAGTAGCTCCAGTAAAGACCGTAATTGTACCAGTTCGGATAGTGAGGATTCAGCAATATAGCTCGCTCCGACAGCCGGACCGCCCGTGCAGAGTCGCTGGCAGCAATGTTCGTGGCAATCAGCGCAAGGGTATCCGCATCGTTTGGCCCAAGGGCTTCCGCCCTTTCAAACTCGACAAGCGCTTGGGCCGGCTGACCATTCCAACTAAGAGCCTGCCCGAGCGCGCCATGGGCCCTATTGTTGTTCGGATCGAGCTCGACGGCTTTCTGGGCAGCCTCCAGTAGCTTTGACAGAGCCTGCTCGGGGGAATCAGCAAAGCCATAGCCATACAGAAGGCTGTAGACGTAGGCCAAGCCGACGTAGGCCCGCGCCATCTGCGGATCGAGTTCGATGGCCTTGCGGAACAACTTCTCTCCTTCGATCAGCCCATCCTTGGTGACACCCCCAACCGGGGTTAAGGCCACCGCATCGGCCATCAAATAGGTGTCATAGGCCGTCAGACTGTTGGGCGGCTTGTGCTGGGCAACCTTAACTTGGGAATTGCGAATGACACCGACCTGGGACCCCAAGGTATTTGCGATTTTCGCAGTGACATCGCTCTGCACCGCGAAAATATCCTGTGCCGGCCGATCGTAGCGCTCGGACCAAAGGTCGGCACCTGTTGCAGCTTCAATAAGCTGGGCCCTGATGCGAACGCGATCGCCGATCGCCTGCAGGCTACCCTTGAGAACATAACGCACGCCCAGATCCGCGCCGACCTGGCGGACGTCCACGGCCTTGCCCTTGTAAGCCTCGGTCGAGTTGCGAGCGATGACGAGAACTTGGTCCGCCTGAGACAGGTCGGTGATGATGTCTTCAGTTGTTCCGTCCGCGATCCGTTGCCATTTGGGGTCGTCGTCGAGGTTCTCGAACGGCAGGACGGCAATCAACGCTTCATCGACAGCCGTGCCCGATGATTTCCACCAGCCCTGGATGCCAAGAACGGCGCCGGCGGTCACCGCCACAACAGCAGCCAATCCCGCCGGCACCAGCCATCTATTGCGCAAGCGACCAGCCTTGAGCAGGCGGCGCCGAGGCTGCCCCTGCAGGGTCACGCGGTAGACCGGCACAGGCTCGGCGATGTTCTTCACCCGCTGCTCGCCGATGGCCTCGAAGCCGAAGGCAAGCTTCTTCTCTACCTCTTTGGCCACCTTGCCGGACACGTAGACGCCGCCAGGCTCCGCGATCTGCTCGAGGCGCGCGGCTATGTTGACCCCTTCGCCGTAGCGGTCGTCGCCCTCGACGATCACCTCGCCGAGATTGATGCCTATACGCACCTGGAAGCGCTGATCCTCGGGAACTGCTGCGTTGCGCTCCGCTAGCCCTTTTTGCAGCGCCACGGCGCACTCAACGGCGTCCACAACACTGGAGAACTCAGCCAGCAGACCGTCGCCCATGAGCTTGAAGATCTGGCCATGGTGGTGGGTAATTTCGGGTTCGAACAGCTCTTTGCGGCCGGCCCTGAGGCGCTCGAACGTACCCTGTTCGTCCTGCTCCATCAATGCGGAGTAGCCGACGACGTCCGCGGCAACAATGGCAGCTAGCTTTCGCTCCATGACCGCCCCCATTTGGATAATCACACTGCGCGACTGATAGTACCACAAAGCATGGAAAATCGTATTGGGGACGCCGGCATCGCTGATTTGCCCAATTTTTGGGAGCGCTTGTACCAAAACATGCACTCGGCCGTGGACTCATAAACGCTGGTCCGGTTCTCGAGTGTCCGCTATCCGGAAGTCGCGAAGCGTCGGGGTGGACTTCCGAAATGCGCCAATAACGGACACCGCGATCTGCCGGAGGCCTGCGGCCCGCACACCACTTGCTACAATCGCTTTGTTCACTGGCGGCGGGCAGGTGTCTGGGACCGGATCATGGAGGCGCTGGCCGCCTCTCTCATAATGTGGCCGCGCAGATGATTGACACGTCCATTGTGCGTGTCCACCAGCACGGAGCCTGCATCGCCGGCAAAAGACAGCAAGATATGGGTCACTCGCGAGGCTGACTGACGAGCAGAATTCACGCTGTAATGGACGCCAATGGTTTGCCGGTGCGCCTTGGAGCATCTGCAGCTAGCTCACCGGGTTGGCTGGACATAGGTCGGAGCGCATCATGATCTTTCAGCCCAGTTCTTTCCAAGCGCGTTGATCCGTCCACGCATCGCCTGCGTATACCGGACGTGAAAGAGAGGCGAACCATTATGCCGGTTACGGAAGTCGAACTGATCGCAAAGCTTCGCGATGCTATCGAGGCGATCCGGGACCACCTGTGGAATTGAATGATTTCAGACTTCGCGCCATTGAGGCTAGTCTGCCAAGAGATGCTCCAGCCGGCAGCGCGGAAATGGTGGCGCTAATCCTGATCTATCGAAAGACAGACAAGCGCAATGCCCAGACGTCCCGGTAGACGCTGCACGGCTTGACGACGCACTTCTCTGCAGTGATCGCGCCTTAGCTTTGGCCCGGAAACTTGCAGCAGCGTGCCGCAGGACTTCTTCGACACGCATGTGCTTCACATATACGATAAGCCCGGCTTGAGCCTTTGTCTGGCAGGCCGCTTCATGCCCCTCGGCGCCCTCCCGCGTGCTCCTGGACGTCCGCCAAAGCCGGATTGCGTATCTCCGGACTCAGGAATTTAACCGGGGCCCAGATAGCGTCCAGCGCTGCCGGGCACGTTTATGGAAATCCACTTGTGCAGCAAAGTTGGTGCAGCGAGTGCTCATGCTACGTCAGCATATTAAACTGCCTGCTATGTAGTCTTGAGGTGATCCATACGCTTGATCGCGACGTAGAATGATAAATTGTTGTGCGGAGAACTATTCGATGAGAAGGATGACCGCGCTAGCGTTAACAGTGCTTGTTTCGACGACCGCGCAAGCTGATGCCTTGTCTGACGCCGGCGGTGTCTGGATGAGAGATGATGGCAATGCCCGTGTCAGAATAGCTCCATGCGGGCAAAAGCTGTGCGCAACCAATTTGTGGATTGGTGACACCAGCAAAGGCGAGGAAGTTGGCGACAGACTGGTTATGACTTTGAAGCCGAACTCCGCCAACGCCGCCAAAGGAAGTGCCTATGATCCGAAGCGAAAGCTGACTTTCTCAATGACCCTTCAGGTCGCCAGAAAAGGGTTGACGACGCGCGGTTGCATAGCCGGCGGATTGATTTGCAAGAGCACTCGTTGGACGCCGGCACAATGAACCGGCCACCCAATGACCGGTAGATTAGGTTCGGCGCCGACGATCGTGCTATTCAGGCGCGACCTTCGCTTGAGCGACAACGCTGCGCTTGCGGCAGCGGTCGATCTGGGCGTGCCTCTCCTGGCGCTTTTTGTTCTCGACGAGGAGAGCGCCAATACCAGGCCTTTGGGTGCAGCAAGTCGCTGGTGGCTGCACCATTCGCTAAGCTCCCTCGCGCAAAGGCTGCAAGATTCCGGTGCAAAGCTTTTAATTGCTCGGGGCAGAACGCGCGATCTTGTCGCGAAGGCCATTGCGGCGAGCGGTGCCAATCGTGTGTTCTGGAACCGCCGATATGAGCCGGCCGCGGCGGCAGTCGACTCGGTTCTGAAGGCCGATGTTCGCGAAGCCGGACTGATCGCGCAAAGCTTCGATGGCGCGCTGCTCCACGAGCCCTCCCGGCTCAAGACTGGCTCGGGCGGCTACTACAAGGTCTACACGCCGTTTTGGAACGCGCTGAATAGCGTGGGCGATCTGCGTGATCCGATCGATGCCCCGAAATCAATCAATGGCTGGGAGGGCAAATTCGACGGCCTGCCACTGGACCATCTCGACCTCCTTCCCAAAGCGCCCAATTGGGCAGAAGGGCTTGCAGATCGATGGACCCCTGGCGAAGCCGGCGCTCTGCAACGATTGCAGGCTTTTGAGAATGAGGATTTGGCCGACTACGAAAACCAGCGCGATATACCCTCCGTTCAGGGCACCTCGCGCCTCTCAGCCTATTTAGCGTTCGGCGAAATCACGCCAGTTCAAATATTTGCCGCTCTGCGGCGGTCGCACAAAGCTGGGGCGGCGAAATTCCGCAAGGAAATCGGCTGGCGAGAATTCTCCTATCATCTCCTTTTTCACAATCCTGACCTGCACGAGCAGAGCTTCCGCCCGGAATTCGAGGGTTTCACTTGGCGCCGCGACCGCCAGGCGTCGAAGGCCTGGCAAACCGGGATGACGGGTTACCCCATCGTGGATGCAGGCATGCGCGAGCTTTGGCAAACTGGGTGGATGCACAACCGCGTGCGCATGATCACTGCCTCCTTTCTCATCAAGGATCTGATGATTGACTGGCGCGAAGGCGAGAGATGGTTCTGGGACACTCTTGTCGATGCGGACCCGGCGAACAATGCCGCAAGTTGGCAGTGGATAGCCGGATCAGGTGCGGATGCCGCGCCCTTTTTTCGAATCTTCAACCCTGTCCTTCAGGGCGAAAAGTTCGACCCGCAAGGCGACTATGTGCGCCGCTACGTCCCGGAGATCGCCGCGTTGCCCGACCGCTACATCCACCGGCCGTGGGAGGCCCCAGCGACGCTGCTAACAAATGCGAAAATCGAGCTTGGCAAGACGTACCCAAAACCCATCGTCGATCACCGCGCTGCACGAGACAGGGCATTGATCCTCTATCAGTCAATGAAGGACAAGGCGAAAGTCTCAAGCCACGAGGAAGCAGCTTCATGATCCGATATGCTGTGGCCTATGCCACCACCCTGATAGTCTTCCTGGCCATCGACGCGGTCTGGCTGACGACGATGTCGCAGCGGCTCTACCGTCGCTATCTCGCGGACATATTGCTAGACAGCGTCAATCTCGTGCCGGCCGCCCTGTTCTATCTGATCTACATAGCGGGCATCATTGTCTTCGCGACCGCTCCCGCCTTATCGACCGGCAAGTGGACGACGGCGGTCGTCTTTGGCGCGCTCTATGGGTTCTTCGCCTACGCGACTTACGACCTCACCAACCAGGCCACTGTACGCGGCTGGCCGACGATCATTACGGTGGCTGATATCTGCTGGGGTTCGCTGCTCAGCGCGGTGGCGGCGGTTCTGGGGTTTCTGCTGACCCGCTATTTTCTGCGCGATTTTTGATTCCACGTTCCTCCGAAGTCGCGACGACGCCTGAAAGAAGCAGCCCGACAAATACGATCAATGTCGCCGCGCTCAAGGCGTTGAGCCCGACCATACCATTGTTGTCGGAAGCGCTGTAGTCAGCCAGTGGCAGGCCGAAGAGGCGTTCAGGTATGAAGTAGGCAGCAGCGCAGAGCGCGACGACTAATAGGCCGATTGCCCGTTCGGAAGGCCTGAACAAGGCAGCACCGATCAACGCGCATGGGACGAGGAATATCTCGACCCCCGACCCGATACCAAAGACCTTGGTGCTGAGGATGCCGTTGGCGATGCCGGTCAGAGGCAGCATGAGGCGCCCTGCTAGCGCATGCCGCCTCGCAACTGCTGGAACGGCGAGAAAGAAGGGTGTTGACAGAAATGTCAGAAAGGACGGCGCAACCTTATCGGCGCCGACAACCGCCCAGAGATAGAGCGGGTAGAATGGCTGGTTCCAGGCGACGACCAGCGCAATCCAGTTGGCGGCGCTCGTCAGAGGATCGTCGTGCGCGGCATAGACGGCGACCCGCCGCCAAAGGCGCGCGAGGCCCGCCATGTCAGCTGGCCGGTCGCATCAGGTAGTGGCTGACGCCCCACTCCTTGCCCTCGGCATGGCCGAACAGGCCTTCGGTGGCGAAGTAGAACAACCGCCAGCGCCGACGCCAGAGCGACGCATCCCGGCCATAGACAGCCGAAAGGATTGCGTCGATGTGGCCGCGGTCCTCGTCGAAGCGCGCGAGCCAATCGCGCGCGGTGCGGGCGTAGTGCAGGCCGTTCCACCGCCAGTCGCGCTCGATCGAGAAGCAATCCGGGAATTGGCTGATGAGGCCGTGGCTTGGCATTATGCCGCCAGTGAAGAAGTGTTGAGCGATCCAGTCAGCGTCATCGCGATGGTCAAAGCGATAGGGGCTATGGCGATGGCTGAAGACATGGACGAACAGCCGGCCTTCGGGCTCGAGCCAGGTTCGGATACGGGCGAGCAGGTCGCGCCAGTTGGACATGTGCTCGAACATCTCAACCGACACCACGCGATCGAACCGCGCTGACGGCTCGAATTCGTTCATGTCGGCGGTGATGACCTCAAGGTTGCCCAACCCGAGTGCTGCCGCCTCCCCCTGAATGTAAAGTCGCTGCGGAGTCGAATTCGACACCGCAACGATTCGGGCCGACGGGAAACGCCTCGCCATGTACAGCGTCAGCGAACCCCAGCCGCAGCCGAGCTCGAGGATCGACTGGCCATCGCGAAGTCCTGCGTGGTCAACGGTCTGCTCCAGCGCGGCGGTTTCCGCCTCGGCCAATGTCTCGCTGCCAGTCGCATAAAGGCAGCAGGAATACTTGCGGCGGGGACCGAGCGTCAGCGCGAAAAACTCAGGCGGCAGTTCGTAATGCTGCTCGTTGGCAGCTGCCGTATGCTCGGCTATGGAGCGGCCGGCCATGTCCTTGGCAAACCGCCCGAGATCGACCGTCGCCCCCGCCAGCCGCCGCCGTGTCCGACCAACAAGAGCCTCGATGCCGCAGCGGGTAGCGGAGTCTGGCAGCGGGACGCGCTCAACAGCGCGAATTGCGGATGCGATCAGGCTCACCTTTATCTCCTTCAATTCGCGGCTGTCGCCTTGGACGGGCCTGGCCAGAACGCATTGACGCGCGCCTGATAGCGGCGAAATTGCTCGCCACGCGAGCGCAGCATATGAGCCTCAAGCGGTGGGATGCCCGAGACATGGACAAGCAACCAATACATCAGCACAGGGCCGGCCAGCGTGATCCATCCCCATGCATAGCGACCCGAAGGATCGATGCCGATCACCACATAGGCAAGCCAAGCCAGCCATTCGAAGAAATAGTTGGGGTGGCGCGACAGACGCCAAAGGCCCGCATCGCAGACCTCGCCTTTGTTGGCAGGGTTAGCACGAAATGCCGTCAGTTGCCGGTCGGCCATCGCCTCGCCGCCGATCGCCAACAGCATCAGTGCGATACCGGCCCAGTCGTTGAGTACCAAGGCCGGAGCGGGATTGTGGGCAGCCGCCCTAATCGACAGCACCAGCAGGAACGCGGCACCTGCCTGGATCTGCAGGAACCAGAACAACCGAGCACGGAATCCGGCACCCCACTCTTGCTTGAGTTGGGCGTAGCGCGGATCGTCCTGGCCGCCGCCGGCGGTCCTCATCGCAATATGGAGTCCGAGCCTCAGCGACCAGGCGATCGCGAGAATGGCCACCAGCCACTGGCGCTGCTCGGAGTCGCCGGTCGCCGATACGGGTAGTGCCGCCAAAGCGCCGAAGATGCCGACGGCGAATGACCAGATCGCGTCGATCCACCCGGATCGACCCGTCTTCACCGCAATATACCAGGCCGCCGCCATGGTGACCGACAAACCGACCGCGGTAAGAACTAGAGCCGAAGCGACGCTCATGGGACGTCTCAGCTGCCAAGCAGAGGCTGGATCAATCGCCCGAGGAAGCCTCGCAGCCTCGTCTGCCCCTCGAGGGCGGCAATACATATGCACTCGCCGCTCTCATCGACGACTGGCTGATGCTGAACTTCGTCGTCGGCCTCATCCAGATCGCCAGGGCCGTAGCTGCCACGCGCGTCGGAAAGCCAGCCCTTGAGCACTTGAGTGTACTCGTAGCCGGAATGTGTATGCTCGGGCATCCTGCGCCCGGCCGCCACCTTCAACAGCATGACATTTGCGCCAGCATCTTGGGGAACCGTCACGCGACTCCAACGCACTCCGGGACCAATCCAGCGCCACGGGCCAACACCGCATCCATCCAGAGCCTCCGGCAGGGCAATGCCGATATCGGCGCGTGCCGGCCTTGCAGGTTCCTCGCGGCGTTCACCGTCCACCTCAATCCTCGCCATCAGTCGGTCCAGGGCATCTCCGCCCATTGCCTGGGGTTCCATTTCATCGAGGAGCGAGCCGCCCGTAGCTTCGAACTCCGCAATCCGTCCGGCGCAGGCTGGGCAACCGTCGATATGAACGGCCACGACGATGCGCGGTCCGGCCCCCAGGGAGCCACTGGCTTGGCGGAGCAACGTCTCGTCGCTTGGATGATGATTGATCATTTGAGGTCGTCCAGGATCTGGCGAAGGCGGCTGAGAGCCAGCCGCACGCGCGATTTAACGGTGCCAAGCGGGATCCGGAGTTGGCTCGCTATTTCCGATTGAGGTTTGTCGGCGAAGAAGGATAGCCGCAAGATATCGGCCTGTTCGGGTGACAAAAGGGCAACCGCAGAGCGCACCCGTTCTTCGCGCTCTGCGGCCATCACGGCCGCCTCACCCGAAACCGGGCTTTCGGGCTCGTCCGAGGGGTCGAAGGCGCTGGCAACTGCCGCGGGCCGGCTTTCCCGGCGCAGCCGATCGATCCGCACGTTGCGGCCGATCGTGAATATCCAAGTCGACACCCCTGCGCGCGCCGGATCGAAGTATGAGGCCTTCTTCCACACCAGCAGCATGGTTTCCTGAGCGATGTCCTCGGCGGTGGAAGCCGCCATGCCGGAGCGCATCATAAAAGCCTTCAGTCGCGGCGCGTAGAACCCGAAAAGCGTGGCAAAGGCTGCGCGATCGCGTCCCTGCGCTACCGCCGCAAGCAGACGCCTGGCTTCCTCAGCCGATAGCGCTCCCGTATCCGTGCTCATGGTCATCGCTACTTCGATCCTCGTGGGATCGAACGTCTGCGAAACCCTGCCGGCACTGAATTCGTATCCCGATGCATCCATGCGCCTTTTTACGCGCGATCTGTCAGTTCGGATCACAGCCGCGCGGCATTCCGCCTAACTGTGATCCATGCCGTCCGCGGCCGCGTAGAAGTTGAAGTTAGGGTAGAGGGGCAACCCCTTCCACTGGAAACTGGAGCATGCGCATGTCGACAGCAGGCAAACGCCTGGTCACGGATCGGTCGATGGACATAGCAGTCATCGGCAGTGGGATTTCCGGACTGTCGGCGGCATGGCTGCTCGCGCAGCGCCACAACGTATCATTGTTCGAGGCGGATAACCGCCTTGGCGGCCACAGCAACACCGTCGATGCCGGCGGGACGCAGGTAGACACCGGATTCATCGTCTACAACGAGGTCACATATCCCAATCTGACGGCTCTTTTTGCCCATATTGGTGTCCGCACCAAGCCCTCCGAGATGTCCTTTGCAGTTTCGCTGGATCGCGGTCGCCTGGAATATTCCGGGACCGGTCTGGGTGGACTTCTCGCACAGCCCGGCAATGTCGCGCGGCTCCGGTTCTGGAGCATGCTGAGGGAGTTGCTGCGCTTCTATCGCGAAGCGCCTTATGACATTTCGCGCATCGGGGAGAGCAGCCTTGCCGAATATCTCGATGCCAAGGGCTATGGCCCAGCGTTTCGCGAGGACCATCTCTATCCGATGGCGGCCGCAATCTGGTCGACGCCGGCAGCGGAGGTCGGCAATTATCCGGCCGCGGCCTTCATTCGGTTCTGCGAAAATCACGGGCTGCTGAAGCTCGCCGGGCGCGCCGTGTGGCGCACGGTCGATGGCGGAAGCCGCAACTACGTCGACAATTTGGCTCGCCGGTTCACCGGCCGGATATTCCGTGGGCGTGGCGTGCGGTCCATTGCGCGCCACTCTGGAGCGGCATGGCTCACCGATGTCGACGGCGTCGAACAGCGCTTCGACCAGGTGGTGGTCGCCACCCATGCCAACCAGGCGCTACGCATGCTGGCCGACGCAAGCCACGAGGAACACCAATTGCTGGGCAGTTTCGGCTACAGCCGCAACGAGGCCGTGCTGCATTCGGATCCCCGCCTCATGCCACGCAGGAGGCGGGCCTGGTCGAGCTGGAACTACCTTGCCGAGACACGCGGTGAAACCCGCAAGCTCTCCGTGACGTATTGGATGAACAGGCTGCAGTCCCTGCCTGACCAGCAGCCGCTGTTCGTTACGCTCAACCCTGCCATTGAACCCGAGGCCCGTACCGTGAGACATAGCGAGATCTACGAGCACCCGATATTCGACGGGGTCGCGATGCGCGCCCAGAAGAATCTCTGGTCGCTGCAAGGGGTCCGCAACACCTGGTTCTGCGGCGCATATTTCGGCGCCGGCTTTCACGAGGACGGGCTGCAGTCCGGCCTTGCTGTCGCCGAAACACTGGGCGGTGTCCGGCGCGCTTGGGACGTTCCGGACGAATCGGGCCGCATCCATCTCCCGGCCGCTGTCGAGCGGCCTCATTACGCGGCCGCGTGATGCTCCATCCGCAATCAGCCCTTTATGCCGGCAAGGTCATGCACCAACGGCTGAAGCCGCGCCGGCACAGGCTGTCCTACCGCATGTTCTTCCTGCTGCTCGACCTCGACGAGATCGACAATCTGGCGGCGAGGCTGCGGCTCTTTTCGCGCAATCGATTCAATTTCTTCGGTTTTGTCGACCGTGACCATGGCGATGGCTCCGGCGGGTCGCTCAAGGCCTATGTCGAACGTCAGCTCGATCTGGCCGGTATCGAAACGGACGGTGGACCTGTGCGGCTGCTGGCGATGCCGCGGATGCTCGGATATGCCTTCAATCCGCTAAGCATATATTTCTGCTACCGCCGCCAGGGCGGGCTCGCCGCCATCTTGTACGAGGTCAACAATACATTTGGCGAGCGTCACACCTATCTAATCCCTGTCGAGGATTGCGAAGGCAAAGGCCCCGTCGAGCAGCATTGCGCCAAGCGCCTCTACGTCTCGCCCTTCATCGGCATGAGCATGCAATATCGTTTTCGGATTGGCCCGCCCGAGGAGAGCGTATCGCTCCACATAACCGGCAGCGACGGCCAGGGGCCGCTGATCGTCGCCAGCTTCTCTGGTAGGCGGCGTGCGCTCACCGACGCAACGCTGGCGGGCGCCTTCCTGGCCTATCCGCTGCTGACGGTGAAAGTCATCGCCGGCATTCATTGGGAGGCGCTGCGCCTCTGGGCGAAAGGCATGCGGCTGTATGAGCGTCCAGCCCCGCCTGACCGTCCTGTCGCCCATGTCGCCATGCACAAACGTTCTCAGAGGAAGACCGAATCAGATGTCATCGGATACTGAAAGCGGGGCCAAAGCCGACCTTCGGAAGGGCATTTTCGTTGGCCCGATCCTGAAGCCGCTGCTCAGCTGCCTGAAGACGGGCGAGATCACCGTTGGCACGCCAAATGGTGCGACACTCGATTATCAGACCGGCAGGCCTGGCCACCGAAGCGGCGTCGCTTTCGCCGAAGCGTATGTACATGGATCGTGACTGGTCTAGCCCCGATCTACCAGCGCTGCTCGAGCCTGCCGCATTCAACTTGTATGAGATCGAGCATACGATATCCGGGCTGATGCCGGTAAGACTGAAACCGCCGGCGCCATGTGCTGCACGCCAACAGCCGCCGCGATAGCCGGCGAGGTAGCTGGCGAAACATTGCCTATCACCGAGCCTGGAAGCTCTCCTTAACTGCCTTGAAACTCGGCGCCACCAAATGCCACGAGGCAACTACGTCGAAAATCCAAGACAATAAGCCAACGCCCGAAGGATTTAGTCGATGCCGAAAGAATTAGCTGAAATGCTTCTTGCTTTCCTCCCCGTCGCGGCTGCAGCAGTTGCCGGGAGCCTAGCTACGAGACCGGGCCTCTCAACATGGTATCCCCGACTCCAGAAGCCGAGTTTCAATCCCCCGAACGCTGTATTCGCTCCAGTATGGTCACTTCTCTACCTTCTGATGGCCTACGCTTTTTATCGTGTGCTGAAAACCGGTATATCCTGGACTAGCGAAACGGTATTGGTTTTTTTGCTACAACTATTCCTGAATTCGTCTTGGTCCGTGGTTTTTTTTGGACTTCGGTGTATTCTATGCGCATTATTTTTAGTAGAAATACTGTTAGTTTTTATTGGCATATCGATGTTTTTATTTTGGAAAGTAGATCTTACCGCTGGCGTTTTACTCATCCCATACTTTATTTGGGTGAGTTTCGCTAACATTCTCAATTTGCAGATATGGAAGCTCAACCGCGCGTATTTATAGGCGAGTGTCCGCCCCGATGTAATTTTTCATCAGAGACGACTTTACCACAGCGGCTAGGATGACTCCTGGCTGCTACTTCCCAACTTGTTCGGCCCGCTTCGGTTCGCGTCGAGGCGGGGGGGGGTCTGTTCGATGAACTAACTAGCCTGCCAACCATGCGGGAGCGACCTTGGGAATCATCATGAATGAGGGCGCCGTTTTGATTGTCGAAGACGAGGCGGTGATCCTGCTCGACCTCGAGTCGGACTTTGAAGAAGGTCAGGGATGCTGAGGAGGCAATAGCGGCATTCGATGCCGACCCCTTCAAGGCCCGCACGGCGGAATTGAGCGAATCGCTGGCAGCAGCAGACGGCAACGGCGGATGTTCTGAAGGCGATCAGCCGTTCCACATTCGACCTGCAGCCGGTTCTCGACACGCTGGCAGAATCAGCGGCCAAGCTGTGCGACGCGGACACGAGCGTCATCTTCAAGCGCGACGGCGATCTCTACCGATGGTCGGCCAACTACGGCAATTTGCCTGAAGCCGCGGCTTTCGCCAAAGCCAATCCCTTCGCCGCCGGTCGCGACAGCGTCACCGGAAGGGTGGCCCTCGAAGCCCGCGCCGTCCACGTTTCGGACGTGCTCGCCGACCCGGACTACGGGGCAACGCAGCTCCAGAAGCTCGGCGGCTACCGAACCATTCTATGCGTTCCGATCTTACGCGAAGGCGCGCCGGTCGGAGTGTTCGCGCTGACGCGGTCACAGGTGCGGGACTTCACGCCGAGGCAGATCGAGCTTGTCGAGACGTTTGCCGACCAGTCCGGCATAGCGATCGAGAACGTACGGCTGTTCGACGAGGTGCAGGCGCGTACCCGCGAATTGTCACGCTCGCTCGACGATCTGAGGACCGCGCAGGACCGCCTCGTGCAAACGGAGAAGCTCGCCTCACTCGGCCAGTTGACCGCCGGTATCGCCCACGAGATCAAGAACCCGCTCAACTTCGTCAACAACTTCTCAGCGCTCTCCAGCGAACTCATCGATGATTTGAGCAGTGTGCTGGACGGAGCGCCTTTGGAGGCATCCGTGCGCGAAGAGGTCGCCGAGCTGACAGCCATGCTCAAGAGCAATCTCGACAAGGTGGGCCAGCACGGCAAGCGGGCCGATTCCATCGTCAGGAACATGCTCCTGCATTCGCGCGCGGGTTCAGGAGAGCATCGTCCGATCGAGATCAATGCCGTCGTGGAGGAGAGCCTGAACCTTGCCTATCACGGGGCGCGCGCCGAAAAGCCGGGATTCAACGTCACGCTGACGCGGAATTTCGACCCGCAGGCGGGGGATGTCGATCTCTACCCGCAGGAGATCACGCGGGTGCTTCTCAACCTCATCTCCAACGGCTTTTATGCAACAGCCAAGCGCGGCGCCGCGGCGAATGGCGCGGGCTATGAGCCGACGCTCTGCGCCACCACCATGAGTCTCGGCGACCGTGTCGAAATCAGGATCCGCGACAACGGCACCGGCATTCCGCCGGAGGTGAAGGAGAAGATGTTCAATCCATTCTTCACGACCAAGCCAGCCGGCGAGGGTACTGGGCTCGGCCTGTCGCTCAGCCACGACATCGTCGTCAAACAGCATGCTGGCACGATCGACGTCATCAGCCAGCCAGGCGAGTTCACCGAGTTTCGGATTGTGCTGCCGCGCGCTGCGGCTTCGCTCGCAAAATCGGGAGGTGAAGAATGAGCCTCCTCATCCTGGTCGTCGACGACGAGCCCGACGTCGAGCCGCTGTTTCGCCAGCAGTTCCGCCGCGACATCCGAGCCAGCCGCTTCACCATGGAGTTCGCGCAATCGGCGGTAGATGCGTTGGAGCAGATAGACCACGCCGAAGGGGTGACACTGATCCTGGTGCTGTCCGACATCAACATGCCCGGCATGAGCGGGCTCGAGCTCCTGCCGAAGATCAAGGTGCAGCGGCCGGACGTCCCGGTCATCATGATCACCGCTTATGGCGACGCCGAAACCAAGCGCAAGGTGTTGGAGGACGGCGCCGAAGCACTGCTGACCAAGCCGATCGACTTTGCGGCGCTCAGGCAACAGATCGAAACGCGGCTGGGAATGGTAGCGTGACGGCGCGCATCCTCGTGGTCGACGACGAGCCCGACCTTGAGGTCTTGATCGTCCAGAAGTTCCGGCGTCAGATCCGTGACGGCGCGGTCATTTTCCTGTTTGCCAGCGATGGTGTGGACGCCCTGTCCGTCATCGACGGCAACAGCGACATCGACATGGTGCTGTGCGACATCAACATGCCCCGTATGGACGGCCTTTCGCTGCTGGAGAAGCTGCAGCAGGCCGAGGGGCAGCAGCTTTCGACGGTCATCGTCTCCGCTTACGGTGACATGGCCAACATCCGCACTGCGATGAACCGCGGCGCCTTCGACTTCATTACTAAGCCGATCGACTTTGCCGACCTGGAGACCACGATCGCCAAGACCTTGAAGCATCGCGAGGTGCTGCACGAGGCGCATAGGCGGCAAGCGGTCGCGGAGCGCGCTCATGCATCGCTGTCGCGCTACTTCTCGCCCAATCTGGCCGAGCGGCTGGCCGGCGACGCCGACGGGTCGGCGCTAGCCGGGCAGTGGCGTGAGGTCGCCTCGCTGTTCACCGACATTACCAGCTTCACCACGCTGGTGGAAACGATCGACCCTGCCACGCTAGGCGCGCTCCTCAACGACTATTTGGCCAGCATGACCAACGTCGTGTTCGCGCATGAAGGCACCGTCGCCAAGATCGTCGGCGATGCGCTGCATGTGCTGTTCGGCGCGCCTGGCGAGCAGCAGGACCATGCGGCGCGTGCGGTTGCCTGCGCGCTCGAGCTCGACGCGCTGTCGCAATCGTTCCGCGATAGCTGGCGCGACAAGGGCGTCGCGGTCGGTACGACCCGCATCGGTGTCCATGCAGGTCCGGCGCTGGTCGGAAATTTCGGCGGAGGCCGCTTCTTCGACTACACGGCCTATGGCGACACCATCAATATAGCGGCGCGGCTGGAAAGCGCCAACAAGCAGCTGGGCACGCGTATCTGCGTCAGCGCGAGCGCCGCTGCAAGGGTCGACGGCTTCCGCGGACGGCCGGTCGGCGATCTGATGCTGCGCGGCAGGGCCGAGGCGCTGCGCGCGTTCGAGCCTTTGTCGTCAAAGCAGTATGATGATCCTTCGACGGCCAGCTATCTTGAAGCCTTCGGCAGATTGGAGGCCGGCGATGCAAACGCGCTTACGGCTTTCGCCGCGCAGATCGGCAAATGTCCGGACGACCAGCTCGCCAGCTTCCATCTCAAGCGGCTGCTCAACGGCGCCAAGGGAACGCGGATCAGCCTCGACTGATCTTTGCGCCAGTCGCGACCGCGACCGCCAAGCCTCGTCGCCGGCAATGTCTGCTTTCACGAGTTGGCAAAGGTGCCCTCAACGGCCGACAATCGCAGGCTGCAAGGCGCTTTAGAGTCGCTTCCAGCGGGGCCCATGGCAACCGAAGAAGCAATTCGAGCCCTGGCGCTTGAGACTGGGTTAACCGCGGAGCAAATTCGCGAAATCATATTGCTGATCGGGAGCGACCGCGCCTCAATTTTGAGAGAAGCGCGCCTGTTGAAGAAAGGCCAAGCCTAGTGTGTGTGAACCATTTCGGGCCGCAAAGACTTGCGCCTTCGGCAGAGTACCAGTCAACAATCACCCGCCCCAGATGCTAACCTGGCCGCCGGCGCGTCCGGTGCTACCGCGATCTGCCAGTCGAATCTCCCGGCAGCCGCCGCATGCATGGCTGCCGGGCTGAGCGCTTTGCCGGTGCGATCTCGGTCTACGGCATTCGTATTTTAGCAATTGCGAAACTAACCGACACCCTGCGCGTTGACGATTGCCACAATGGAGAACTTAGAGAATGGATCCGGCAGCCTCGGCAGTGATGATGTTGCTTTCGTGTAGCCCGGGACCCGCTTCCGTCTGCCGACCGATCGATACGCCGCCCACCCTCTACGCTTCGGTCGACGAATGCAGGGCGTCATTGAGGGAACGTCTTGCCAGATCTCCCAACGGCGACATCGTCGGCCGGTGCAGTGGGGTCGACCCGACTGTGACGGGTTCGCTGCCGGCCGGGTATACGACGGTAGTGGTGATGCGTGGTGTGGGGAACAAGAATGTCACTAGATATGTCGTACCCCACAAAGCCGACTAGGGTGGCGCGGCATGCACTCGCGAGGAGTATTTCAATCCTTCAGGAATATGGGCAGGTAGCTCGTGCATGGCTTAAGGGCTCCAGCGCCATCGCTGGAGCCCTTGTCGTTTCAGCCAATGCGATCAGCCGCCGCTGGCCGGTGCAGCTGGTGCTGGTGCTGCGGGCTTCGGTTCAGCCGCCGGCGCCTCCACCCTCGGGGAAGATGCGGGAGCCTCCACTTTCGGGACATCAACTTTGACGTTTATGTCCTTAGCTTCGCCGCCACCACCGATGTTAATAACCACGGTGAATAACAGCAGAATAAAGACCGCAATGATGGCAAGAACGACTGCAACAGCCGTACCTCCACCGCCGCCTGAATTTACAACGGTCGGCCCGTCAGGCATGACTACGGCAGGAGACAGCATTTCGTTCCGCCTTTGGGACTACAGTCCGGGTCTCCTGCGACTGAAGTCTCGGCGCTCGAGGCAAAGGGCGGAGCCGTCGCAACCAACACCTTGCCAAGGCATTTGGTTAGAGCTGCCGAGCAAGTCAGTTCGTCGGCGGTCAAACCGAGTGCCCCGCCCCGCGCCCCAGCGTTGGAGGGAAACTCTCCCACGGAGCACCGATGCGCTTAAGTGACATGATAGCGAACACGTTTGCCCTTTTGCTTCTCGCGGGCGTCGTCGGTGGAATGTTCCTTGCCTTCGCAAAACCACCCTGGCGCGGTGCGGCTGCCCGGATCGTGTTGATTCTTCCGGCCGCATTCACCGCCGCATCGGTGTGCCCTTTCTGTCGGCAAGCCTGCCTGCCAGAGCGTTTTGGCCTGCGGCTCGCCCCGCCGAGGCCGAAGTCGATCTGATGCGGTGACGAAACATGTAGCCGACCGTGGATTGGCAGTGGGCGTACGTAAGAGGCAGCAAATGGCGGAGTTGAACCGCAGGAAGAGTGAGAAGACCAAGCTGTCGCCGAAACCATTGGCGGCGGTGGTGAACTTCGCCCGCCTAAACGGCATAACCGTCGATGAGGTACCTACCGTCATCACGCGCGATTGTACGGCCGATGGCCTTAGCGACGAAGACCAACTCGGTACATCACGTCCTTGAGGACGCGCATCCTGTGAAGCCGGCTCATTAGGGAGAGCGTTACCGCAATGTCCTACACGGTGATTTGGTACGGGAAACAGGGCATCGTTGAAAAGACACCATTCGATGCCGAGAAAGCCGCAAGAGATCACGCGCTGGCGACATTCGCTGCTCGAAAACAGAATGACGGCATCGTGGCGGTGGAAGTACGCAAAGACGACGGCACGGTTGTATTCAGTCAAGCGGGTGCGCGGTCCCACTGAAAACGCGGACACGGGTCCGCCGCATCGCAATTCGGCCGGAGGGGCTAGTTTCAGACCTTCTTTGCCATGCCGAAACCGAACTCGCTCGACGCGCGCGGTGGCCTATGAGCCAGAGTTTCTGTGGCAATGCACTTGGTCTCAACCGGTGAGTCCTGTGCTACGTGCACCGGAACGCTCTATCGGCCGAAAATCGGCCGGCTGGTCTACGCCTTCGAGGAGACCAAGCGCCTAGCGCTGGCCGGCGCCAGCAGCCTCGCGTTTCGGGTCAGCCAAATAGTCTGACCAGATCCTGGTGCCTATAGCTTGTGCAGCGCGGGGAACATCGGTTGCCACAGTGGCCGGTGTCGTAACCCCAAGCAGCACCCCGGCTGCACTGGCGATTGCCTACGGACGGCCCTCGTCGGGTAGGATCCGTCAAATGTACGATTTGCTAAAATGTGGCCCGCTGCCAGGACAAGCAGCGGGCCATTCACGGAGTAGGCTGGAGTTTGAAGGGGACACCGGCCAGCACAACAACGGCGCCCGTTAGGGTTTGTTCCCATGAAGATCGCAAATATTAGCAACAGCTTTACTAAGCCCTCACTCGCCCCAGAATCCTACCAGGGTGTGGAAAATGGCATCGGACAGCCCGTCGGTCATAGCAGGCTGTGAAATGTTGGCGGAACCTTCCGCTCAGTCCGCTGTTGGTCGGCAGGAGGTCCGTGAAGTGCGAAACCTGACGGCAGAGCAGTCGCGAGCAGCGCGCGCGCTATTGAACTGGTCCCGCGTGCGGCTTGGCGCCAAGTCCAATCTCAGCGAAGACACGATCCGCGAGTTTGAGAGCGGCCGAAGAATTCCGGGTGCGGGCAACCTCACCCGCATACGACAAGCATTGGAAGCAGCCGGTGTTGTCTTTACCCTCGGAGCACCCTCGCTAACCAATTTGTCTGAGGGGGAGGCTGGTGTAATCGGCTCCAATGAGATGTAGCCGCCTGAATGAAAAAACGCCCGCCGAGCCGACCGCCAGCGGGTTTTCCGGCGCTGCGCACTTCGCCTAAGCGCCTCACGCCCAGTGGCTTGCTAGCTGTTCACCAGGCCGCCTTTTCGGGAATCTGATCAATTGTTAAGGCGCGTCGGAACCTTTCCTCACCGATGCACTTCATGTGCATGTCCCAGAAGGTTGAGCCCCCAATCCTGCCAACGAACAGCCGCGATTAGAGTCTTTCACGTTTTGACGGAAGCGCATCCAGCGTTTTCGAAGTAGTTCCTGCATTCGGCCGCCTCAATGGTTTCGACGAGGTGTCCGATATGGCGCCAAGTGTCCTCGACGGTTCGTTTCTGAGCTTGGCGCATTCAGTGTTTGATCTTGGCGAAGGCCTGCTCGATGGGATTGAGGTCCGGAGAGTATGGTGGCAGGTACCAAAGCCTGGCGCCAGCCGCCTTGATCATCTGCCTGATGGCGGTCGACTTATGACTTCCCAAATTATCCATGACGACGATGTCGCCGGGCTTAAGCACGGTGATAAGCTGCTGCTCGACATAAGCACGGAAGCATTGGCCGTTGATCGGTCCGTCAAAGACGCAAGGTGCCGCGAGCCGATCGCAGCGCAGTGCGCCGAGGAAGGTCAGTGTGCGCCAGTGGCCGTGCAGAGCGAGGCCGCGCAGCCGCTTGCCCTTCGGCCCACAGCCTCGCAGTGGGGCCATGTTGGTCTTGATCCAGGTCTCGTCGATGAAGACCAGGCACTGCGGGTCGAGGCCGGCCTGCCAAAAACGCCATCGCTGGCGCCTGCGGGCAATATCAGCGCGCGCCTGCTCGAGGGCGAACAGCGTTTTTTTGAAGCTCAGCCCCTCGCGGCGCAGGAACGACCAAACTGCGTTGTGCGAGACCTTGACGCCGCGACTGGCCAACTCATCCTTCAGGCCGTGCAGCGTCAGATGCGGCGTCTCACCTATACGCGCCGCGATGAAGGCACGGTGCGGCTCCAGCACCCTCTTGCGATGTCCACCCATCTTGCCGGGCGCAACCGAGCCCGTCGCCTGATGGCGCTGCAACAACTTCACTGCTGCAGAAATCGAAATGCCGAACCGTTTGGCGGCCGAGCGGCGGCTCTCGCCGCCTAAAACCGCTGCCACCACCCGTTCGCGAAGATCATTGGAAAGAGGTCGGGTCATCAGATGCTGGGCTCCACTCCAGCCAGCATCTTGAATCACAAAATCCACAAATCGGGAATCCCATTCGATTCCATCAACGCGTGAAACGCTCTAGCGTAGGCGCGGCGATTGCTCCCTCGCCTGCAGGTGCGGAGGAGTTGAACGGATACGGGCGTGTGTGCAACGCCCGTATCCGCGCGCAATCGCATGCAAAGCGAGCCATCTTACGTCGATCGGCTCTAGTCGCACCCAATCGGCTGCCTATCCTGTCTTGATAGCCTTCGCGCTGGCGTAGGCGATCGCATGGAAGATGCTCTCGATGAGATCCTTTTCGCGGAACGGCTTATTGAGCAGCGGGACATCTGATGGGCGATCTGCAATCGCGTCCGCGTCAGCATATCCGGTAATAATTACGGCGGGCCATTCGGAGCGGAGATTGCGCGCAAAGCGAATGACCTCAACCCCGGATACGAGCGGCATGGCGAAATCAGTGACTATCACGTCGAAATCGTGGGGCGCTCGCTCGATAATTGCCAGCGCTTCGGCGCCCCCTGCTGCGCAGGTCACCACGAAACCACGCTGCCGAAGCGACTGCGCGGTCAGTTGCCGCAACACGCTGCTGTCGTCGATCAAAAGAATGGACGGGAGTTCCTTGCCAGCATCGACCCTGTCCAGATCGGGTTCAGCTAGGTCGCCGGTTGGCTGCTCAACCGAACGCGGCAACCACAATTCCATGGCAGTTCCGCGACCGACCGTACTGTCTATGCGGAGCGAACCGCCGGACTGCTTCATGAACCCGTAAACCGTGCTGAGACCCAGGCCCGTTCCTTTGCCGACGGGCTTTGTGGTGAAGAAGGGTTCGACCACTTTGGCCAGAATGTCCTGTGGGATGCCGGCACCGGTGTCCTTGACGGTGACAACTACATAGGCGCCCGGCGAAAGATCTTCGGACGACGTTTCAATCGTCCGATTTTGCGCGTGCACTGTCATTGTTCCACCCGACGGCATGGCGTCGCGTGCATTGAAAACCAGATTCATCAAGGCCAGCTCCAGTTGGCCGACATCGACGTGCGCGGGCCAAACGGAATCGTCGACCTTCCATTCAAAGCGGATCCGGCCCCCCAACACGGGTGCCACGAGGCCGTTCATCGTGTCTCCCAGAGCCGCGAGACGCACGGCTGCCGGCTTCAGGTTCTGACGCCGCGAGAATGCGAGCATGCGGTTGACAAGTTCCGCGCCTTGTTTCGCCGAGCGCCGGGTTAGGTCAACGACCTGTTTCGCTTGTTCGTCGAGCGTCACGTGCCGCTCAAGCAATCCCAGGCCACTGAGAATCGCGGCGAGCAGATTGTTGAAATCATGCGCCAGTCCACCTGTTAGCTTGCCGACTGCGTCGAGGCGCTGCGATTGAAGAAGCTGATCTTCGAGTTCACGCCGCTCGGTCACGTCAAGCAATGTGCCGAGGATTTCAGGTCGACGTCTGTCGGCGCCCCTCGATAGGATGCCCTGATCCAGAAAGATGCGGTATTTGCCATCGGCGCATTGCCAGCGGAACTCGCACGTATAGGATCCAGTAGTCTTTGCGGCCAGCAACGCTTCCCGCACTCTAGGCAGATCATCAGGATGCACACGGCTCAGGCCAAAGCGCGGATCGGACGTCAGTCGCTCCGGTGGAAATCCCGTCAAGCGTTCGACACCTTTGGTGACAAAGCGGGCTGCAAAGGGCGGCTCGGCGGCTCTCGCGTGAAAGCAGACAGGCAAGGAGCCTAGAATGGCTTCCTGACGTTCCTCCGCGCTGCGAAGCGACCGCTCGACCTCTAGCTTTTCTTTTTCGGCCTGCAAGGCCTTTGCCAGCAACGCCTGCTCGGCGATCGCCTTGCGCTGGATTTCGAGCGTCTTTTGGTGGAGCTCGACGAAGACAGCCACTTTGGAGCGCAGCATGACCGGGTCGAACGGCTTGAATACGAAGTCCACTGCACCGGCGTCATAGCCCCGCAACATGTGAGCATCTTCCTTGTTGATGGCCGTGAGGAAGATGAGAGGCGTGCGCTTCGACTGTTCACGCTGGCGGATCAGTGCGGCCGTCTCGTAGCCGTCGAGACCCGGCATTAACACGTCCAGCAAAATAACAGCGAAATCCTGCTTCAACAGGCAGCGCAGGGCCTCCTCGCCGGATTGCACGGCGACGACCTCCGCAATTGGGGCCAAGACCTCCTGGATCGCCAACAGATTGCGTTCGTCATCATCGACGGCAAGTACGCGTGCCTTTGCCGGGCCATCGGCGAGTTGAACGATCTCCAATTTCTTCGAATGTGTCCGCGAAGGTTTTTGCATCGGGCACCCGTCAGTTTGCTGACACGAGCAGCTTTTCCGAAGTCTCGTCTCGCGCCCGGGAGCGCCCGATCCAGACCCGAAGCAGGGCCAACAAAAGATCGAGATCGACAGGCTTGGCGATATAGTCCGAAGCACCGGCGTCCAGGCATTTCTGCCGGTCGCCTTTCATTGCCTTGGCTGTTACGGAAATCAGCGGGATGTGAGCAATAGCAGGCGTGTTGCGGATCCAGCGCATTGTCTCATAGCCATCCATCTCAGGCATCATGATGTCGATCAAGGCCGCATCGACGTCCGGCACCTGTTCCAGCAACGCGATTCCGTCCCGGCCACGCTCGGCGTGCATGACTTCGATGTCGTAAGTCTCAAGCACGCTGGTCAGCGAGTAGATGTTGCGGATGTCGTCATCGACGATGAGAACCTTGGCGCCGGCAAGATTGGATTTGTTGTCGGCTTCTCCGGCTTCTGTCCCACTGTCCTGGCGTGCCCCGCCTGGGAGCGTTGCGGAAATATGCAGAGCCAGTTGAGCGAAATTCTCGGCCCGCGGGACATCCCTCCAGGCCGGATTCAACGTCAGAATTTGCTCGATTGCCTCCGAGTGAGGAGCAAAGAACAGAAGCGGCGGCAAAGCGCCCGCGAATTGACTGGCAATTTCATCGAGGGCCTGTGCATTGTCCTTGGCCGACCTCCCGAAGCCGAGCACAACCGCATCATAGGAGGCGAGTTCTATATCGTCCGCGTTGGCCGATACACGACCGATAGCAGTGACCGAGGTGACGCCGTCACGGATCGCTTCGACCAAGGAGAGGCGGCGCTCCGGATCGGGGTCCGCGACGAGGACGCGGCGCTGGATGCGAAGCTTCCTCGAATGGATGTCCTGAAACACGTTCATCAGTTCGTCGGATGATACGGGCTTGGTGGAGATGCTCGATGCGCCCTTGCGAGCCAGATCTTCGATGTCTTCCGCGCCGGAAATCACGTGAACCGGGATGCCCCTGGTCTTCGGATCATGGCGCAGCAGATCGAAGAGCACCCATCCGTCGATGTCCGACAGCCCCAGATCCAGGGTGATGGCGTCAGGAACCAGCTTGCGGGCCAGAGCCAAAGTGCCGGAGCCCGCGGTCGAAAGCACGCCCTTCAGCCCGGCCGATCGCGCCAGGCCAAGCAGCAAGCCGCCAAAGGTCGGGTCGTCCTCGACAATCAGAACGACCCTGTCCTCCGCGGATATGGCATCGCGATCGTCCATCAATTCTGCTGACGGCAAGCTACCGGGCGATGCGGTCGTGGCGATTGCCTCCGTGGCCGGTAGCACTTCCGGCTGCGTTGTCATCGCAACCCTCGGACCATTCAAGGGTATGACGAGCGTAAATGTCGATCCTTTACCGGGGGTGCTTTCGACCCTCAGTTCGCCGCCAAGCAGGCGGGCGATCTCGCGACTGATCGAGAGCCCAAGTCCGGTGCCGCCATACTTGCGGCTGGTCGTGCCGTCAGCCTGCTGGAAGGCCTCGAAGATCAGTTTCTGCTTGTCTTCCGGAATGCCTATGCCCGTGTCGGTCACGGCAATGGCCAGGGCTCTCTTCGGCTGTTTGGCACCATTGCGGCGGCCGGTCTTTTCGACCCGGAAATTCAGGCTGACTTCGCCCGCAGACGTGAACTTGAAGGCATTCGAAAGCAGGTTGAGGACGATCTGCTGCAGGCGCTTCTCATCCGTACGCACAGTTTCAGGCAGTGCGGGATCGACATTGATGGTAAAGCCAAGCCCCTTGTCGGCGGCAAGCTGGCGGAATGTCCGGTCCATATGCTGTCTGAGATGCGCCACGGGCATGTCGTTGATGTCGATCGAGACCGTACCGGACTCGATCTTCGACAGGTCGAGAATGTCGTTGATTAGGCTGAGAAGGTCCGTTCCGGCGGAATTGATGGTACGCGCAAACTCGACCTGTTTTTCGTTGAGATTGCCCTGCTGGTTGGCCGCAAGCAGGTTGGACAGGATGAGCAGCGAATTCAGCGGCGTTCTGAGCTCGTGGCTCATATTGGCAAGAAACTCGGATTTGTATTTAGAGGTGAGCGCAAGCTGCTCGGCCTTCTCCTCCAGGGCCCTTCGCGCCATTTCGATTTCGAGATTTTTGTTTTCGACCTGTTTCTTCTCATTCTCGAGCAGCTGGGCCTTCTCCTGCAGCTCTTCGTTTGTGGCGTGCAGTTCCTCCTGCTTCTTGGTGAGTTCGGTCTGACGCGCCTGCAATTCGGAGGTCAGCAGTTGCGATTGCTTGAGCAAGCCTTCGGTCCGCATCGTCGCTGCGATGGTGTTGAGTACGATGCCGACGGATTCCATCAACTGGTTGAGGAACGACTGATGCGTATCGCGAAACTCGCTGAACGATGCGAGCTCGATGACGGCTTTCACCTCGTCTTCGAACAAAGCGGGAAGAATGATGACGTTGGCCGGCGAGGCGCCACCGAGGCCGGACGTTATACGCAGAAAGTCCGGCGGGACGTTGTCGAGCATAATCGCACGCTTGTCGGCGGCGCTCTGGCCGACCAGACCTTCGCGCAGATCGAGGCGTTGCTTTATGGCCGCCCTGCTCTCGGCACCATAGGATGCCGCCAGCTCCAGATAAGATTCCTTCTCGTCGCGATTTGTCACGTAGAAGACGCCGTACTGCGCGTTCACAAGTGGAGCGAGTTCGGACATTATAAGACGCGACACGGTGGCCAGATCGCGCTCGCCCTGCAACATGCGCGAGAAGCGGGCGAGATTGGTCTTCAACCAGTCCTGCTCGGCGTTCTTCAGCGTCTGATCCTTGAGGTTGCGGATCATTTCGTTGATGTTGTCCTTGAGCGCTGCGACCTCACCGGAGGCCTCGACGCTGATCGAGCGAGTCAGATCGCCCTTTGTCACGGCCGTCGAGACTTCGGCGATTGCACGCACCTGCGTCGTCAGGTTGGCAGCCAGCTGATTGACGTTGTCGGTGAGGTCGCGCCAGAGACCGGCGGCGCCGGGCACGCGTGCCTGGCCGCCGAGTTTGCCTTCAATTCCCACTTCACGCGCGACGTTGGTCACCTGGTCGGCAAAGGTGGCGAGGGTTTCGATCATGCCATTGATGGTGTCTGCGAGAGAGGCGATTTCGCCCTTCGCGTCCACCGTCAGCTTGCGCTTCAGATTGCCTTGCGCGACCGCGGTCACAACATCGGCAATGCCACGCACCTGATTGGTCAGGTTGGTGGCCATCAGATTGACGTTGTCAGTCAAATCTTTCCACGTGCCGGCGACGCCGCGGACCTGAGCCTGTCCACCAAGTTTGCCTTCGGTGCCGACCTCGCGTGCCACGCGCGTCACCTCGCCGGCGAAAGAATTCAGCTGGTCAACCATGGTGTTGATGGTCGACTTCAGCTCGAGGATTTCGCCTTTGACGTCGACGGTGATCTTCTTCGAAAGGTCGCCGCGCGCCACCGCGGTCGTCACCTCGGCAATGTTGCGAACCTGACCGGTAAGGTTCTCGGCCATGGAATTCACATTGTCGGTAAGGTCCTTCCACGTGCCAGCCACGCCGCGCACCTGAGCCTGGCCACCGAGCTTTCCCTCGGTTCCGACTTCGCGCGCGACACGCGTCACCTCGCCGGCGAAGGAGTTCAGCTGGTCGACCATGGTGTTGATTGTGGATTTGAGCTCCAGAATTTCACCCTTCACATCGACGGTGATTTTCTTTGACAGGTCGCCCAGCGCCACGGCGGTGGTCACTTCCGCGATGTTGCGGACCTGACCGGTGAGGTTGGCAGCCATTGCGTTCACGTTGTCGGTCAGGTCCTTCCAGGTTCCGGCCACGCCGCGCACCTGCGCCTGGCCGCCCAGCTTGCCGTCGGAACCGACCTCGCGCGCCACGCGCGTCACCTCCGAGGCGAAGGAGTTCAACTGATCAACCATCGTGTTGATCACGTCCTTGATTTGCAGGATCTCGCCCAACGCATCGACGGTGATTTTCTGGGTCAGATCGCCGGTCGCAATCGCCGTCGCGACTTTGGACACGTCGCGCAACTGCACCGTCAAATTGCCCGCCATCGCATTGACGTTGTCGGTCAGGTCTTTCCACGTGCCGCCAACACCTTCTACATGCGCCTGTCCCCCAAGCTTGCCTTCCGAACCGACCTCACGTGCCACGCGCGTAACCTCGGACGCGAAAGAATTCAGCTGGTCGACCATCGTGTTGACGGTGTCCTTGAGCTCAAGGATTTCGCCTTTGACGTCGACAGTGATCTTCTTCGAAAGATCGCCTCTGGCGACAGCCGTGGTCACCTCCGCGATGTTGCGGACCTGACCGGTGAGATTGGCCGCCATCAGGTTGACATTGTCGGTCAGGTCCTTCCAGGTGCCACCGACACCCCTCACCTCGGCCTGACCGCCGAGCTTGCCTTCCGTGCCCACCTCGCGCGCCACACGTGTGACTTCCGAAGCGAACGAGTTCAGCTGATCCACCATCGTGTTGATGGTGTCCTTGAGCTCGAGGATTTCGCCCTGTACCGCGACAGTGATCTTCTTTGACAGATCGCCAGAGGCGACCGCGGTCGTGACCTCGGCAATGTTGCGCACCTGGCCGGTCAGGTTTTCCGCCATCGAGTTGACGTTGTCGGTCAGGTCTTTCCATGTACCGGCAACCCCGCGCACTTGCGCCTGGCCGCCGAGCTTTCCCTCTGTGCCGACTTCGCGCGCCACGCGTGTGACTTCCGAGGCGAAGGAATTCAGCTGGTCGACCATCGTGTTGATAGTGTTCTTCAGCTCGAGGATTTCGCCCTTCACGTCGACGGTGATCTTCTTGGAGAGATCGCCCAACGCCACCGCCGTCGTCACCTCGGCGATGTTGCGCACTTGGCCGGTCAGGTTTTCCGCCATCGAGTTCACATTATCGGTGAGGTCCTTCCAGGTGCCTCCCACGCCTTCGACACGCGCCTGGCCGCCGAGCTTGCCTTCGGTGCCGACCTCGCGTGCGACGCGCGTCACTTCCGATGCGAAGGAATTCAGCTGATCGACCATCGTGTTGATGGTGTTCTTGAGTTCGAGGATCTCCCCTTTCACATCGACGGTGATCTTCTTCGACAAATCGCCGGAAGCGACAGCAGTGGTGACTTCGGCGATGTTGCGCACTTGGCCTGTGAGATTGGTGGCCATGGCGTTGACGTTGTCAGTAAGATCCTTCCAGGTGCCGGCCACGCCCTTCACTCGGGCCTGTCCGCCAAGCTTTCCTTCCGTGCCGACTTCGCGCGCGACACGCGTCACCTCCGACGCAAAGGAGGCCAATTGCCCGACCATGGTGTTGACGATCTTGCCGATGCGCAGGAACTCGCCACGCAGCGGGCGACCGTCGATTTCGACCATCATCGTCTGGGAGAGGTCACCTTTCGCAACCGCGCCGATGACGCGAGCCACCTCGGCCGTCGGCTGCACCATGTCCTCGATAAGTTCATTGACCGACCTCACGCTGGATTCCCAGCTGCCCGTGGCGTTGCGGACATGGCCCCGCTCGCCGATTCTTCCATCCTTGCCGACGACCCTGCTCAGTCGTTCGAACTCCCGCGTCACCTGATCGTTCAGCTCAACGATCTGGTTGAAAGTATCGGCAATGTCGGAGTCGAGTCCCTCGTAGACATTCTCGATGCGGACGGAGAAGTCGCCTCGCCTGAAGGCCCTCAAAGAATTCAGAATTTGTCGACGATCTAGTTGTGCTCTTGATTCCTGCACACTCACAGTGCCACTCCCAGCCCAGCGGTTTGTGAAATGAAATTATCTGATGAGGCCCGCCCCCTTACGGCCGAACGGATACATCCCGCCGCAAGCTTAAAAACGCGGCACATCTTGATTGGTTCCGACGCGAGTACGCAGACATGCCGCGCTGCCCGTCACCCGCGAGGCGACAAGAGTCCTCTCCGGAACGGTGAGCGGCGCTGTGTTTGGGAATGTGGCAGCGCAAACAGGAGAGGAAAGTCCCATGGGTCTCGGCACAATTCTAATAGTTCTGCTAATTCTGATTTTGCTGGGCGGCTTCAGCGGCCTCGGCGGCGGTCCGTTTTACGGCACCGGCTATTACGGCGGCGGCGGCCTTGGGTTGGTATTGCTGATCGTCATCATCCTGGTTGTTCTCGGCCGCCTCTAGCGGCGCTGAAAGGCAGGCATAGCCCTTGCCCGCCGATCGAGCAGCGATCGGCGGGCATTTTGCCATGGCGACCGCGGAGGGAGCATTGGCCCGCAAACTCGACCTCAGGAGCGGCCGGCCGGTCTGGTTCGCCTATCGCGCACCGCCCGTCCAAGTGGAAAAGCTGACTCGAGATGTAAAGACCGAGGTGCTGGTCGTCGGCATGGGCATCAGCGGCGCCATGATGGCGGAAGCGCTGGCGCGCGCCGGCCATGACGTGATGTGCATCGATCGACGCGGCCCGAGCCTCGGATCAACCTCGGCGACGACGGCGCTGGTGCAGTTCGAACTTGATCAACCACTGGTCAAACTTTCTGCGGTCAAGGGCAGGCTCGACGCCACACGCGCATGGCAGCGCTCGCGCATGGCGGTAATCAATCTTCGCGGGCGGATCGCCGAACTCGGCATCGACTGCAACCTCGCCAGCCGGCCTTCACTCTATCTGGCGGGCAATTTGCTTGGACCGGCGGAATTGCGCGCCGAAAGCAACGCACGCCGGCAGGCCGGGATCGCCGCGACTTATCTGACCCGCCAGGTTCTGGCCGACAGGTTCGGAATCGATCGCGCGGCAGCCATCCTCAGTCACGACAACATTGCGCTCGATCCGCGCAAGCTCACGGCAGGACTGTTGCTGAGGGTGTTGGCGCTGAAGGCACGTCTTTATGCGCCGGTGCAGGCGACCGAGATCGAGCATGGTCGCGATGAGGTTGTTGTCAGAACCAGTCTCGGTCCGACGATCTCGACACGACATCTGGTGCTGGCCACTGGCTATGAGTTGACCGACATCATCCCGGCGACCGCGCACAGTATCGTTTCAACCTGGGCGATCGCCACGACCTGCCAGGCCAAAAGCCTATGGCCTGCGGCTGCCCTGCTATGGGAGGCATCGGAACCCTATCTTTACATTCGGACAACGGCAGACGGCCGGGTCATTTGTGGCGGTGAGGACGAGGATTTCACCGATGAGGAGCATCGCGATGCATTGATCGCCGACAAGGCACAGCGCCTGGCGGTCAAACTGGGCCATCTGTTGCCAAAGCTGAACACCAGACCGGAATTTGCATGGACGGGCTCCTTCGGCACCACGACCTCCGGCCTGCCCTATATCGGCTCCCTGCCCCGCTTGCCACGCATTCACGCCGTGATGGGTTATGGCGGCAACGGTATCACCTTCTCGCAGATCGCTTCCGAGATGGTCTCATCTGCGATTGGCGGCCTCCAGGACATCGATTCCGAGCTTTTTGCATTCCGCAGCCCCTAGATGGACTGTCGAAAGTGCCGACGGCCAGGACCAACCCAAACGTTTTCAGGGGACCTCCCTGGCTGTCTGAACTAGGTCCACTCCGACAGGATTGTCTCCATCTCCACTGTCTCGACCTGCTGCGCAAACCGTTGATGATAGACCGTTAGCAGCGCGTCGTGGGTGGCATCGGAAGTGCTGCACAGAGCGTCCGTCACCAGCACCACCCGGTAGCCGAAATCAATGGCGCCGAGAACGGTGGCCAGCACGCAGACGTCGGTCTCGCCGCCCGTGATCACCAGCGTGTCGATCCTAACCTGCGAGAGAAAGTTCCTGAGCCTGCCCTCGAACCAGGGTGAATAGATGTGCTTGTCGAGAACGGTTGCCGGGGGAGAGTGCCGTTTCAGCGAAGGCATAAGCTCAATCATTTCCGGGTCGAGCTCGGACATGGTCATCGACGCCCAGCGGTCATAGTAGCGCTTCCACGTGCCCACCCCCTGCCCCGGCCTCTGTGCAGGCAGGAAGCGGGTAAAGATGGTTTGCGCGGCATGCCTTTCGACAAGCGTTTCGATGAGGGGCAGGACGCGGGGCATCCAAGGCGTCGCCCAAGGCGACGGATCCGCGAACAAGCGCTGCATGTCAACGCAGAGATGGACGCAACTGCTGCCCAATGGTCCGTAGGTCAATCCATGCGCTGACATTCAGGACCTCTTCGGTCCAACCTCTTCCGACATGACGCCTGGTTCGCCTTGCAGGCTTGCACGCCGCTTCCCTTCCGTCACTGCAGTTATTCGGGGAGGTGCGGCGTATGCTGTTTGTCCTCGGGCGGATCAGCGTCGATGCGCGCCTTGTGCGGGTCGAAACCGCCGTGTCGAGCGATGGCCAAGGCGGCTGTTTCGGGCGTCTCATAGGTCCACATGAAATTGTCTGCGGATGCACCGGCGGCATGAACGCGCCAATAGCCGGCCGTGCCCCATGGCGAGTCCGATGTGGTATTCGTTTTTTCGAAAAGCTCGAAATAGATATCCTCGAACGGGATGTAGAAGACCGGATTTTGCCCATCTTCATAAAGCAGCTTTGCTCGCTCACTGGACGCAACGATGGCGTCTGAGAACCTGACCGTCACTGTGCCGTCAAAGGGCACGATGGCAGGGGCGGTCGGAAAATGCACGGAACTCGCGGGTGAGGTTTGCATTCTTGTACTCCTTGACTGCGTGTTCATGGAAACGTCGCTCAGGCATGGCAGTTCCGGCCAAGCGCGCAATTGGCAAAACCTTTTCGACCCCCACGCGTTTGTTCCTTTCAGGCTGGGAGATAGCCATCCACGTCGAGCAAATGCGAGGCCCGAGCGACCGGTCGCAGACTCATCCTTGTGACGGGACGCGAATTGCCCGACCTCAAGCGGGTCTTTCCGGAGATCGCACTGTTCGACAAGGTCGTGGCCAAAAACGGAGCGCTGGTTTACACGCCCGCCAGCGAGGAAGAGCGCACGATATCGCCTTCGCCCTCCCCCGATCTCATCGCCAAGCTTAAGAAGCGCGGGGTCAAACCGCTTTCGGTTGGGCGCTCGATCGTTGCCACCTGGTAGCCTCATCAGGCCACGGTGCTAGACAGTCATCAAGAAACTCGGCCTGGAACTGGAAATCATCTACAACAAGGGCGCCGTCATGATCGTGCCAAGCGGCGTCAACAAGGCCACCGGCCTGGCAGCCGCTTTGGAGGATCTTCGCCTGTCGCCGCGCAATGTGCTCGCTATCGGCGATGCCGAGAACGAAACCCGAATTGGTCGTCGAGGTCGTTTCGATCATGCCACCCGCGACCGCTTCCGCCACGGAACCAAATTGCTGCGCTGGCGACCCCACAAGCTGCCAAGCCAATGCACACTCCAGCAGATCGAATAGGCGGCGTTGCCCATTGAACCTTGCCGTCGACGGCGAAGCTGCAAGCCAGCTTCATTTATGGGCAGCAAAAGCCTTCATGCCCTTCTTGATCGCCCTGCGGGCTTCGTCGGCGTTCTGCCAACCCTTGAACTTCACGGTCTTGCCGGTCCCAAGCACGGACGAGAGAAAGAACTGCTCGATTTCGCGCCGCAGCTTATCTGGAACATGATCCGTCGCAACCGGTTCATCGGGAGCATCCTCTTTGTGGGGGCAGAACACATATCGATCATTGCGCAAGGCCTCGCCACCTGGGTCCTTTTGCTTGACACGCAATGCGCCCAACAGGTCGCATTTGATCACTATGCCTGGAACTGATGCCGCCTGATGAATAACCAGCCCGTCCAGAGGGTCGCCGTCATCGCCCAACGTGGAGGGAATAAAGCCCCAGTCGTAGGGATAAGTCATCCCGACCGGTAGAGGACGGACATAGCCGAATGCCTTGGTTGTGGGGTCGTAGGCTATTTTCGCCGCCGCGCCACGCGGTGTTTCAATCACCACTCGGATAAGCCCATTCGTTGTCGTCGGCAGCTTCAGATAGTCGGGCATCAATGCCTCTCTCAAGTTCGCTCTGGATGGAACTTCAAGACGTCACGAATGTTCCGATGGGACACCGCGAAGGAGATTTCAGGAATGACTAGAGCGTCTTTGCATATGCTCAAGGGCGTGGGCTATCTGATTTCAACCGTGAGTGTTGTCCTTCTGGCCATCGTAAGTTGGTCGGGCGCTTCGGAAAGCCCGCTGCTGGTCGCCTGTCTGCTTGGTGGCGCCGCGGCATCGATCGCCGGGATGTTCTGTCGCTGGCTCACGTATGACATGGAAAAACGTCGGTCAGACAAATAGGCCGCTTTCCTGGTTAGCTTCGGAAGGAACGGCAGCGGCTACCTGGAAGGGAGCGGATGGGGATAGAAGGTCAAAATCCTGGCTTCAAAGCGAAAGGAACACGCAATGGCAAAAAATACGATTTGCCTCTGGTACGACAAGGACGCCGAGGCTGCCGCCCGCTTCTACTCCAAGACCTTTCCTGACAGCGTGGTGGGTGCCGTGCACCGTGCACCCAGTGACTACCCAGCCGGCAAAGAGGGCGACGTGTTGACGGTCGAATTCACGGTTGCGGGCATCCCTTGTCTCGGCCTCAACGGCGGTCCCGAGTTCAAGCACAACGAAGCCTTCTCGTTCCAGATCGCCACCGACGATCAAGAGGAAACCGACCGCTACTGGAATGCCATCGTCGACAATGGCGGCCAGGAGAGCGTGTGCGGCTGGTGCAAAGACAGGTGGGGGATCTCCTGGCAAATCACTCCGCGCGTTCTGACTGACGCGCTGGCGGCTGGCGGTGGCGAAGCAAAGCGTGCGTTTGATGCCATGATGACGATGAAGAAGATAGACGTCGCCGCGATCGAGGCGGCGCGGCGCGGTTGACGCTCCATCACATCTTGCGGCCAAACGTTGCCTGAAGAATGCACGCTCGCCGCCTGTTGGCCTAGAAATCGACGCTGCCATCCCACGGGGACGGCTCGCACCAGGGTACCCTTGCCTTAACCGGATTTGCGGGCCTCCAGCACCCGCTCGCTGCTAACAGACATCCGCCGCCAGGTGTCGGCTACGGGACGAACGGTCACGGGCACGGTGGTCAGCGGTTCAGGCGGTTCGGAACGAATTTGTCGCTGAACAATTGATGGATGCGAGCTAGCCAAGGGCGATCGCATGCCAAAATTCAATGATGAATGGAAGGTTGGGCCGCACGGTCAGCTGGAGAAATTGGACGAAGGTCTGCTGACTGTCGAAGGCGAAATCCGGATGCCGCTCGGCAATTTTCCGCGGCGAATGACCGTGGTTGGATTGACCGCCCGACGAACCGCGATCTGGAGTGTCATTCCGCTGGCCGAGCCTGTGATGCGGGAAATAGAGGCCCTTGGCGACCCCAGTTTTCTGATAGTGCCAGGTCCCGGTCACCGCCTAGACATAAGGCCATGGAAGGCCCGTTATCCAAAGGCGAAGGTTGTCTGTGCGCCAGGTGCGCGAGATTCGGTGCAGAAAGCCGTTAAGGTCGATGCCACGAGCGGTATCTGGGGGGATCCGTCCGTCCAGTTGGAGACTGTACCGGGCATAGAAGGCAAGGAAGTCGCGCTTCTCGTCCGTCGCGAAAGCGGCACGACGCTTGTGGTCAACGACCTCCTCGCAAACGTACGTCACGCTCATGGAATCGGCGCCCACATAATGGCGCGCCTATTTGGCTTCGGCGTCTCGCATCCCCAGATACCGCGCGTCGGCAAATGGATGTTTGTCAAAGATAACAAGGCACTGGCCACAGCTTTCCGTAGATGGGCAGATGAACCACACCTGAAGCGGATCGTTGTCAGCCACGGTGATGTCATTGCCAATGAACCTGGCCAAGTACTTCAACGGGTTGCGGCCGATTTAGATGTTTGAGAACCGATGCCGCTGGCTGACCGGGCGGGGAGCGAACGGAACCAGATGGGCCCTGCCGCGTCATAGAAGCAGGTTCAGATGGAGTAACATCGATGCTCAGGCTTGTTCTGTTCGTCGCCGTGGCGCTCACTTTCGCATGCGGAGGGACAGCGGCGGCCAAGCTGGACCTGGCCACCGTCAACCAGGCGCAGTTCCCCGCCGAAGAACCGAAAGGCTTCAGCCCGGCCGTGTTGAAGGCAGAGATTCTCTTGGATCGCGCCCGCTTCTCGCCCGGCCTGATCGAGGGCCGCGTTTCAGAAAACTTCGCAAGGGCGGTCAGTGCCTTTCAAGCGGCGAACGGATTGCCAGCCGATGGCAAGCTCACGCGGGAGACCTGGGACAGGCTGATGGCAACCTCGGCGAGCCCGGTCCTGGTGACCTATGAGCTGATGCGCAAGGATGTGCGCGGACCCTTTACCAGGCGCATTCCGGCGCGCATGGAGAGGATGGCCCGCCTGCGGCGGCTCGGCTACCACAACACGACCGAGAAGCTGGCGGAGCGCTTTCATATCAGCGAGCAACTGCTCAGGCGCCTCAATCCGGGCATCGGCTTCAGGAAGGCCGGCACGAAATTACTGGTGCCGGATGTTGGCCGGCAAGATTCTCCCGCCGCCATTGCCGGCGTCGAGGTCGACAAGGGCGCACGCCTAGTGCGCGTGCTTGATCCTTCCGGCAAATCGCTCGCCGTCTACCCAGCTTCCATCGGCAGCGACGAGAAGCCGGCGCCGAATGGCGACGCGGCGGTCAAACGCGTGGTGCGCAATCCCACCTATCACTACGATCCGGACTTCGCTTTCAAGGGGGTCAAGACCAAGCGTCCGTTCACCATTGCGGCCGGACCGAACAATCCCGTGGGATCGGTCTGGATCGATCTCTCCATCGAGAGCTACGGCATTCACGGCACGCCCGAACCCGGCAAGATCGGCGCGACCTTCTCGCATGGCTGCATCAGGCTGACCAACTGGGACGCCGAGGACCTCGCCTCCATGGTGCGGAAAGGCACGAAAGTCAGCTTCAAAGACGAAATGGCGAACGCAGGCGACGAGCAGGCTCAGTAGCGCAACAGGCTTGTGTGTTTGCAGTGCGCGCAGTCCCACAGCCGATGAGGTCATACGCCTAAAGACTCTGATCTCGTCAAATCGCAAGCAGCGCCTTTCCGTATTTGGCCCAAAGCTGCTCGCAATCTCTGGCTCGAAGCGTTGGCGTTCCGAGGTCGCCATATACAACCATCGCGGCACGGACATCGTAGCCGAGGATCGGAGCATTGGCGAGGAACTGGATGGCCTCACCCAGACGGCGGATGTCGACAGCGGCATCGGTTCTATTGGCGCTATCGACCACACCCACGATCTCGGCTTCCTTGTTCCTGGCCGCCAACACAGCTGCCATAGCGTCTTCGGTCATCATGTCGCCCGCCTACGCACACGCAAAGGAATACCGATAGGCATCGGCAAGACAGCGCTTCGCGGTGAGTCCTGAACGCGCCGCACGCTTTGCGACCTTTGTTGATTGCACTTTGCCGCGAACCATTCGGCGCCATCGCGCGTCAAGCCGATGAGGCATTGGTCCGCGAAGTCCGCCGGCACGTCCGCGATGGTGTCAAAAACAGCCCAAGTGTCGGTCGGCTCCTGCACGACCACGAATCGCATATTAGTCACTCCTAATGCATACAATGCGGGAAGTGGGCCGCTGTTCCGCACGGCGCTCAATGCCGCGCCTCGCCGGAGAGAAGGCGGATCGAGCCGTCGGCAACCTTGTCTCGCAAGGGAGAAGGCGGAAGTGAACGTCGGCGTGAAACAACCTTCCCGGTCGAGCGTCCTCAAGATGCACGCTGCAACGGAACCAAAATTACCGCAGCCGCCTTACCGGGGACCGCGGCTGCCGGGCCGGCACAAACGGAGGCAGATTTGGCTTCCGTTTCCGAGAGCAAGCATGACTAGCCGCCCCGTCGATTTAGGCACCAACAGCCAATAGCGACGGAGGCCGCCTATCAGGTCGTCGCCGGTCAGACTGGAAAATGATCCAATCAAATGCCAACACGGCCATGGTTCTACCAGGATCGGAAATTTCCAACCTGGACTGTGGTCACTAGACAGACCCAACGTCCCAAAGTCGCGTCAGCTCGTAGTAAAAGCCGATGCTACCGCGACGTCGACTTGCCTCCCTTTTCACCGCCCTTTCGAGCAGCCGGGTGGCCGGTCCGTTTCCCCCGGCCCGAGCCTCCGGCTTTCTTGCCGCCGCCATCGTCTTTGTTGACGGTCGCCCAGGCACGACGTTCCGCTTTTTCTCATATCCCTCGGCGATGTGATCTGCCTTGCGCTCCTGCTTGCCCGTGTATTTCGATTTTTCACCGCGTGGCATCGGAATTCTCCTTTCCGTCGTCCACTCGACGGAACAAAAACCCACAGGTTCCTTAACCGCGCCGGTTGATCCGGGCGACGTGGTATCTCCCACAAGCGCTGCTACCGCGAGTGCCAGGGTCGGACAAAAAGCGCCGTCAGCAAACTGCTGAGGACAATCCACGTAGCCACCTCGCGTCCGGATGCCCCAGGCCAGCCCCGCCTGGTGCTTGCGTCGGCCGCCATGACGGGCGCGAGGTCGGGTCGGCTTCCGTGCCTAACAGAATAGGCGCGGGTTATTTCGGCGCCGAAAAGGAAGATCTGGGCCGAATAATAGACCCACAACAACACGATTATCAGCGCGCCAGCCGCTCCATAGGACGTCGCTATCGCACTCGTCCCGATATACCAGCCGATTAGCGCCTTGCCGATCGTGAACAAAAGCGTGGTAACGAGGGAACCGACGGCAACGTCGCGCCATTGCAAGGTCCGGTCAGGCAGGACCTTGTATATTGCCGCAAAGAGCAGCGCGATCAAGACGAAGGAAACCACCGTGTTGATGAAGCTGACGATCACCTCGCCGAACGGAAGACCCGCATTGATGAGTTCGCCGAGGGCGGAGATTGCCGTGCTCGCAGCCAGCGAAACCAGAAGCATGAAGCCGAGGGCGGCGACAAGCCCAAGGCTTGCGGCCCGCGCCCGCACCATTCGCGACAGCGACGTGACGCCGGGCTTCACCTTCCAGATTTCGTTGAGGGACAGCTGCATCTCGCCAAAGACGCCCGACGCGGTTACGAGTAGCGTCACCAGCCCCAGCAGGGCGGCAAGGGTGCTCGTTGATCCGTGCGACGCGGTCTCGATCGTCGCCTGCAGGAGGTCGGCGCTTTGCGCGCCCATGACGCCCGATATCTGCGCCGAGAGGGCGAGCCGGGCGGCGTCGTTGCCGAAGACTAGGCCAGCGATCGCCACCACGATCAGCAGGATCGGCGCCAGCGAGGTGGCGGCATAGAAGGCCATCGCCGCGCCATGGCTCAATGCGTTGTCGTTGACGAAGCCGGCGATGGCCTCTTTCAGCAGAACCCAGCCTTCCCGAATCCACGCTCGCATTTCGCTTTGCCGCCACACTTGGGACGCGTCCCGCACAGGACAAACCCAGCATGGGCACGATGGTTCCTTTTGGGGCTTTCGCCAGTGCGCTATGCTTTCGCGATGGGAACTCCTCGATCAGTAACCCCCGACAATCGGCAGGATCTCGCCGGTTATGTAGCTTGAGCATTGTGGCGAGGCGAGAAAGACATAGGCCGGCGCGATCTCTTCCGGTTGGGCCGGCCGCTTCATCGGCGTCTTGGCGCCGAACTGGGAAACGTCTTCGGCCTGCTTTTCCGAGGGATTGAGCGGCGTCCAGACGGGGCCAGGCGCTACGGCGTTGACCCGGATTCCCTTGCCGATGAGATTGCCCGACAGCGCGCGCGTGAAGGCATGTATGCCGCCCTTGGTCATCGAATAGTCGACCAGCGCCTTCGACCCCTCGATGCCGGTGACAGAACCGGTATTGATGATGGCCGAGCCCGGCTTCATGTGTGGCACGGCTTCCTGAGCCATATGGAAATAGCCGTAAAGATTGGTCTTCAGCGTGGTGTCGAAATGCTCTTCCGTAAGGTCGGCGAAATCGGCGGAATGCACCTGGAAGGCGGCATTGTTGACCAATACGTCCAGGCCGCCGAGTTCCTTCACCGTGCGTGCCACCGCGCGGCGGCAAAAGGCGCGGGCGCCGACATCGCCCCGCAGCGCGAGACAGCGCCTGCCCTCGGCCTCGACGGCGCGCTTCGTCGTCTCGGCGTCGCGATCCTCGCTGAGATAGGCAATGGCGACATCGGCACCGCCACGGCGCGGCCGATACCGGAATCGCCGCCGGTGATCAGCGCCACCCTGCCGTCGATTCTTCGAGCCCTGCCAGAACGGTGCGTCAAAGAGCGGCGCCGACTCGATCGCCCATTCCTCGCCGGGCTTCGGATGATGCTGCCTGGGAAAAGGCGGCACGGGATATTCGCGCGCGCCGGCCTGCATGGCGCCCGGCTCTTTCGCCGTGGCCTTGCGGCGGTCATCGGCGTCGACCTTGCGCTGCACGCGCCACTGCTTCGTCTTGGCCTTCGACGCATCTGATTTCGTCAGCACAGGGCTCTCCTTCCTCCTCGAAGGACAATGCATGTGGATCGAAAAGGTTGGCTTGCCGAGAAATGGGCCACCCTGGAGACAGATTTCGCAGGGGGAAAGCGTTGAACTGGTGTCCTGCGGTTTCAACTCGAAGCTCGACATCGACTTCGGCAATGGCATTGCGTTCGAGCAGCATCTCGACTTTCCTCGCAAGGGACCTGGAACGGTTCTCCATGGAACCTACTTGAGCCCACCCGCAGCGCCTTTGCCCTTACCGGGGCTGGATCCGTTCAAAAAGAATCCCATCGAATTCGCCTTTTAAATCGGCGAAGATCATCCGGCTTAGAGCCAAAAACGGTGGATGCTCCCGCTGCTTCAAGGGATGTTGCCGAACGTATCAGCGCCTTCGGGTTCTCGCCTCTAAGAAATCACGTTGAAAGCCCGCGCCACGGCGAAACCGTTGACGCGGGCCGGCCGGATGTTTGCCCACCGACCTGCACCGGACACCATGCGGCGGCGTCCGAAGCATCCACTCAACTATTCACAATAGCTAATGTTCCGCCACGACGCCTCCATCACTACTGCTCCCTCTTTGCAGAAGCCGCATCGGTGGGGCGATTTCTCAAAAGGAGGTCGCAGTGGCTAGGCGCAGCAGACCCTAACAGCTGTCCCCGGAGCAACCAGGCCAGTTTCTGGCGACAGCGGAGCACCTGCATCTAAGCATCGTTGGTCCGCTGATATCGCCACAGTGCAAGCACTACCGCTCACTTCACCGGGAAGGAAGTCGAGTTTATTCGGTGGAACGAGACAGGACCGGTGAAGCCACTTTAGCGACCGCTAGCGAACGCCCCGCCGCACGTTCCAAGAACGAAAGGGCGCCAACCTAATGGGGTTACGCCGGGCGGATCCTGAATGGTTGCCGGGTTGCGCGATTGTCGGTCGCTCCAAACCGCATAAGCTCTCGATAAAAAGCCCGCCGACCGAAGCCGGCGGGAGGAACTACCGGAGTCACCAGAGGTACGATCTGGCAAACAATCAACGGCTCGACCCGGCTTTTGTTTCAGCAATCGAAACCCGCCGCCAAGTACTAGCTTGCCATGGAAGGGCGCTATCCCGTAGCGGCCGATCGTTTGAAAATAATGGTGACCTTGGTCCCATTGGCGCTGGATTTGACTTCAAATTGCGCTTTGGCATTCTCGGTCAACGAACGCGCGATAAGCGCGCCGAGCTTGCCGGGCTTGGGCCATGTCTCGCCTCCCGGTAAGCCAATTCCGTCGTCGGCAATAATGATGCGGCATCCGTCGCCATTGACTATGCTGTGGAGCGTTATTGTTCCGCCTTCTCGCCCTTTGAAGCCATGTTTGAGCGAATTGGTCAGCAGCTCGTTCACAACAAGACCAGTCGGCATGGCGACGTTTATAGACACCGGATAGGTGTCAACCTTCATATCGAGGCGGATACCTTCGACCGCATGTGAGGCCATGACTGCGGATGCGATCTGACTCAAATAGGTACCGAGATCAACCTCATCTTTCTGATCGTCAGCCGACAGCGTCTGGTAAAGGATTGCCAGCGCGTCGACGCGGCCGGCCAACCTTTCGAACCGCTTCTGATCGGGTTCAGCTGCATTGCGGGTTTCTAGCCGGATTAATGCGGTGATCATCTGGAGATTGTTTTTCACCCGATGCTGCAGTTCGCGCAGCAGAGTATCTTTCTCGCGAACACGCTCCTCGATCGAGGGCCCCGCTTCGCCGTGAAGGGACACATCCACTAGCGCAACGAGCCGAAAACAAATCTTGCCGTCGTCGTCCACTATCACATTTGAATAGGCGTCGACGACCGCCGGCTTGTCGATGCCGCGATCCAGGCGGAAAGTGCCCACGAAATCGGTTTCATTCAAAAGGCTATCAGCTAGCGTCTTGTCCTTGTGCTCATGGAGTCCATTTCCGGAAAGCGCTGCCCAGTTTTCGCGTGCCAGACTGACGGCCTTCAAGCCAGAGAGTTTTTCAAATTCCGGATTGGCGTAAACGACACGCTCCCTTGCGTTTAGGTCGGAAACGGCAATGGCGATAGGAACTTGGTCGAGGAACTTCTTGAACTGTTCGCTCTCCAGCGCAGTGGCGAGTTCGGGCGTATCGAGCAATTGCTCAACCGCCTCGGCCTTTTCTGAATCCGCTGTCATCTATGCGCCTATGCTGGAAGTTAAACCTCATCCCATATCAGCGATAGAGGTCATCGGCCACAACCGAAGCTGGCAGTGGCACTAGCCGAGACCAATTGGCAGGCACCAGGCCTATATAACGCAACGGCAAAGCCATGCCCGAGCGCAAAGCGTCAGATGATCGTCAACTCGACCTGACGTCGCATTCCACCGCGAAGTCGCTCAGGCCGCACCGTTTGGGCTGGTCCAACTTAAGTCCGCTCCCTGATGATCCAACGAGCAGGTCGAAAGCCTATTCGAGGCGATCTTCGAGCACATGTAGCACCGTGAAAAGCGGCCAGGACTCTGCGGTAGTTCCCTGACTTGTGCGAAAGCGTCCGGGGTCGTTTGTGCGAAGGAGGCGCTAGCTGCTTACCGTGAGACTATCGTTTTGTCAGTGTGGAAAAAGGCGAACGGCCGAAAATTGTAAAGCACAGTTTTACGTCAGCCGAAGGAGGTTCAGGTCAATTGGAACGATTGCCGCTGAGAAGTGTTCTCATGGCGGTGGGACCGTCACTAAGGAATTCCGAAGCAATGAAATATAACCAGCAAATAATCTCAGGGACCGCGCTTGGCTTACTGATGGCGACTTCGCCGATAGGCGCCTACCCATTGCAAAACACCAGTGCCATCGACCCATCCCGGCAGGCGACGGCACTTATCCTCACCCAGGCCGTCTGCCGGGAGGGAGAAAGCGCCGAGGCATGTGCCGCTCGCCAAGCCAACGAGGCGCCAGCCTCTGGGCAACCGGCACCACAGGCAGAACCTGCTCCAGCAACTGTACCTGAGACCGCACCCATGGCGCCTGCGGAAGCGGCTCCTGCAGAAGCTGCACCGCCGGCCGAGCCTACCCCCAGTCCGACAGAACAGGCGCCAGCCGAGCCAGATCAACCCAAAGCGCCTGCAACGGAACAGCCTGCCGCCACGCCTCCGGCCGCGAACGAGCCGGCTCCGCAGCCTCAAGCTCAGCCCCAAGCGCCTGCTGCGACCGAGCAGCCTGCTACCATGCCTCCCGCCGCGACCGAGCCGACTGCACCGCACACCGAAGCTCCGGCAACCGGGGCTCCGGCCGCAACTGAGCAGCCGGCAAAAGCGGGTCAAGCACCAGCCGACGCGACTGCCGCGCCTGCGAACCCCGACGCAGCCCCTGTTTTGGATAGTCAGAAGGAATCTGCCCCTACCAATGGTCCAGCACCCGCTGCGACGGGAGAGCAGACGGCCCAACCTGCAGATGCTGCCCCCCCTCCCGCGTCGGACGCAGCAGCGACCGAGGCCGCTCAGCCTAAGGAGGTGCAGTCCGTCAAGTCAGAAAAGGGCTCGCGGCGCGACCGCTCGCCCGATGAGGAGAACGTGCGAAAGCGCGAGCGTCCGGAGGGAACCGACGTGATCCGCGAGATCGGCGATCGCGTCATTGTCCAGTTCGGCGACCATGTCACGGTCGAAAGCAACGACCGGCCGCGCATGACTCGCGGCGCCAAGGAGGTCTACTATGAAGACCTTCCCCGCGGTCGCATCCGCGAGACCATCGTGCGCGAGAACGGCAATCAAATCGTCACCGTACGGGATCGCTATGGCAACGTCATCAGGCGCTCCCGCATCACTCCGGATGGCCGCGAGTACGTGATGGTCTATGTTGACGATCGATACTACGACCGCGACAACAGCTGGCGGGATCCGGGCCTCGATCTGGCCCCAATTCGGCTCAGGATTCCGGTGAACGAATATATCCTGGATGCGGCCGACGTTGACGATCCGCAACGATACTACACGTTCCTGGACCAGCCGCCGATCGAGCGCATCCAGCGACTATACTCCGTTGATGAAGTTAAGCGCTCGGCTCGTATTCGTGACATTGTCCGACGTGTGGATCTCGATACACTGACCTTCGAGACGGGGTCGGCTGATATTCCTGAAGGCGAACTGGGAAAGCTGAAAAGTCTCGCCGAGGCGATGGAAAAGCTACTAGGTAAGAATCCGGCCGAAACCTTTCTGATCGAAGGTCACACCGACGCTGTCGGCTCGGACGAAGACAATCTAGCGCTGTCGGACAGACGGGCCGAGTCAGTCGCTTCCGCCCTCACCAACAGCTTTGCAATCCCGCCGGAAAACTTGGTGACCCAGGGCTACGGTGAGCAGTTTCTGAAGGTGAAGACCGAAGCAGCCACTCGTGAAAATCGCCGGGTTGGCATCCGCCGCATCACGCCATTGGTTGCACCCGTGGCAAACGCCAACTAACGCGATCAGCCGGCGATTGGTCATCAATCGCCGGCTGCAAGACGTCCCGCTTTGGGGTTCACTTTCGGCTGCTTCTGCGGCAAAGGTCCTAGCCGGACTGGCGCTTTAATGGCGTACTGAGGGCACCATCGTCGCTCCTCAGGGTATAGACACAGAAGAGTTCTTGCTTCCCCTTAAAAGCCATTTTGTCGAGGAGCCGCAAGCCACTGCGGCTCCCCGCGGTAACTCGAAGAAACTCTGGCTGATCAGCACCTCCCGGGGTTGGCCGTGCTGGACAACCTGGCGGTGACATTGACAACGTCGCCGAATACCGCGGCCCGCGCGCGAATGACCGCCCCGAAATGCAATCCGATACGGGCGCTCAACGGCCCTTTCGTCAATTGTTGGCTGATTTGGCAGACGGCCCTCAGCGCCATCTCCGGGCTCTCGAACAGGCTGAGTACGTCATCGCCCTTCGAGTAGATGAAATCATCGCCGTGCTGGGCGACGATCGCTCGCATTGCGTCCAGGCAATCCGAAACCTGCTGCAGAGCGGCATCGTCGCCGAAGCGCTCATAGAGGGGCGTGCTGCCCACGACATCAGCCAAAAGGACTGCGGCCAGAACTCTTTCCCATCGATGTCGTATCCGCACGAGAACGCAGTGTGCTCGCGCGCAGGAAAAGCCCTGAACTGAAGTCAGGGACCGCGCCCAGAAAGGGGCAGCTTTTGATCGGCCTCGGCCAGTGGTGAAAGATCGGATTTGGCCAGCACCCCAGCTATCCTTGCAAAGCCGACAAATGCCTGCCGCGCCTGATCGGTTGTCATCTGACCGGCGATCGCGGCGTTGCAGCTTCTCACCGCGCAACTGTATACCGGTCCCCGACGGGCCTTAGGCCATTGGTTCAAGAACACGAGCGCCTCCCGTACCGAGTTGATGTCGTGGATCACGTCGTTGGTTTTAACCTGGACGGGGGCAAGGAAAGTCAGAACCATCATTGTTACCTCCCTGTGATTGCAGTTGATTCAGCTGCATGAGGCGGCTCTTTTGTTTGGGTCTGTCGGACGGCTAGTCGTCCTGTTTCTCAGCGAAGGCCACTGCTGCTTCGCGGGTCGGAAAATCCAGTTGCACCTGGGTGAGTGTGTCGTCGATGACGGTCGGAGTTCGGCGTTCGAACTCAAGGCGACAGGGCCTACACGTAACCCGCGCCGATGTGGTGGCCGGGCGGCTACGCCGAAAGATCCGTGCCGATTGGTGGGCCACTGGAGCTGGGGTGTTGAGACCGCCATTGAACCGTTGGAGTTCCTCGCCCTGCCAGGACCTTGAGGTGATCCGGCTCGATTGATTGGCTCCTGTGAGTAGCTCCGTCATTTGATTTTCCTCGCTTTCTGCAAAGGCCAGGGCTCGACGAGCCCCGGCCTTGCTTCGTCAACGTCATTTGCTGCCATTGATTGCAACGCGCTTGGCGTTCGCCTGGGCCTTTTTGGTCTTCGGCAGTGTCACGGTGAGCACACCGTTCTTGAACGTCGCCGTCACCTTGTCGTCTTCAACCTCACGGCCGAGACTGAAGCGCCGCTCAAAGCGCCCATAATAGCGTTCGCTGAACTGGCGGTCCTTGTCCTCGGTCTCTGCTTTCTTCTCGCCGCGAAGCGTCAGAACACCATCATCCAGCATGACCTCGACGTCGTTTTCATCGAGGCCCGGAATTTCGGCCGTCACCCGGATTTCCTTATCGGTTTCCGAGAACTCCACGCTTGGCCAAGTGCCGTTGAGAGGTGCCATGCGGCCCAGGACCGAAGGCGTGTCAAAACCGCGGAACACCTCGTCGAATAGCCGGTTGACATTGCGGTGCAACGACAGGAACGGATCCATGTCGTCACCGCGATAAATGCTCGGTGCCTGGCTGCCGCCACGGCTCCAGGGAATCAAGTCACGTACGCTCATTTGTCCTTCTCCTTTCGTGTTTTGGGCCGCACCCGGATCCCACCCACGACAGGACGGGTGTTGGGTGCAGGCCGACCGCCAAAGATCAGGCCGCCGCGCTTTCAATGCGCTTGGACGCGGCCTTCTTGTCGGTCTCGACATTAATCGCGATGCGGCGCGGCTTCATCTCCTCGGGAATTTCCTTCTTGAGGTCGATGATGAGCAGACCGTTTTCGAGCTTTGCCCCGACGATGGTCACATGATCGGCTAGTTCGAAGCGGCGCGCGAACGACCTTAGCGCCAGGCCATGATGGAGGTACTGAACCTCGTCGTTCTCTGTCTTGGCGCCCTCGATCACGAGCATATTTGGCTCCTGCGTGATCGTAAGCTCGTCTTCACCGAAACCGGCGACCGCAAGGACAATGCGGTAGGTGTCTTCGCCGAGCTTGGCGATGTCGTAGGGCGGCCAGTTGTCCGCGTTCTGCGGGGGGCTGGCGTTTTCGAGCAGGTTGAAGATGCGGTCAAAGCCGATGCTCGACCGGTAGAAGGGGGAAAAGTCCAGGTTCGTTCTCATAACTACATCCTCCTTGGAGCAACATAGATACGAGGGAACGCCAAGAAGCCTGGCGCTCCCTGACACATCGGCCCCTTACGCGGCGACCGACAAGAATGAGTTGGGAATTGATTTTCGCTGCGTCAAGAGGATCGCCAATGCAGTTTCGCGACTGCCTTCGGCTGGTGGCAACTGCTCCATCGAAAACCCATCTGCTTCGCTAGCATTTCGAACGGAGTAGAAGGACGACCATGACACGCCAAGACGTTGTCTCGGTCCTCGGACCCGTGGACAACGCGACGATTGCGGAGATCATCGCGTCCGGTGCCTCGCTTGAGGAGTTGAGAGAGGCATGGGCCTGGGCCTTTGGTGATGAGGTGTTGATAGCTAGGGACGACCGCTGCCGGCAACACGGGTGGCAGCGCTGGACGACGAAGGCGACCTGACAGATCCGGTCCAAGGGGACCCGGACGAAACGTGAAGGGGCCGGCGGGTCCGGCAGACGCGCTCAATCGTGCGATCCGCTTGGTAAGTTGTCTGTGTTGAAGGCATCTATGAACAGACAACGACAAGAGGCTCGGCTTTCCCCTCCCCGGTGACGCCGCTTTGATGCTGCGGCGGTGGATTGCCGCCGCAGTGATTCTAGCCCTGACTATCTAAAAGATGGTCTATTTTGCTGATCTTCCGCACTGTCATCCACTGTGGCGCTGCGGGCAGGTCCTCGATGACGGCGATCCTGCGTGCCCAGGTCGTAAAGGCCTTGTTCGCCGCCTCGACAGATTTCCGACCGTCGTACGCGGAGTAGCATGCATCAGACGCCACTGCGTGGAGGAGGCCGCGCCTTTCGACCGGCCATTCTTCCAGAAACTCTATCGCATCCATGACACAGCCGATCTTTTGGACAACACGGCCTTCGTTTCTTACGAAAACCGGCTGTTTGAACGTGGCACTTTCCATCGGGACCTCCCTTCAAACCGACCCTGCCTCACCGTACGCGGCGATATCCGGCCCTGCAAACGATGCCGGCGAAATTAGCGAACGCCACCGCACAGCCACTGGGGAAACGGGATTTTCAAAGAACGTCGTTTCCATGTGATTCTTCGCTTCTTTCAACTCGACACTCGGCAAGCCGCGCTAGAGGCATAAAAAGAGATTGGAAACGATTCTTTTCAGTTCAAGGGGAGCTGGCGAGACGAACGGCACCTTTTATGAATCGGATGCCGGCAACTACAAAGGAGCCTGTCCTGTTGCCGCTTGCCGGGTCCGGCCTGGGTCCGGCTATTGAACTGTGAAGATGCCGTCGACGGCCTTCCATTCGGAAGGCCGGATCAGGCGGTGATGGGCGATGCGCACGGAATGCAGCGCGCCTTCGAGTTCGCGCTCCCAGTAATCCAGAAACCCTTTCAGGGTTAGGAATTCCGGTGCAAGATCGTATTCCTGCCAAACGTAAAGCTGCAAAAGGCTTGGATGATCGGGAAGGTGGTAGTGGATCTCAGCAGTTGTGAGACCGTAGCCCTCCAACTGCAGTCGGAATTCCCTGCTGACCATGCGTCTCTCCTATCGCGCGCGTTCAGACATCAAGTCTTTGCGGGCGATCTCGGACCCGCCGCTCCTTGAGGTCACAGCCTACCTCAGCGCGACTACCGTCCAGTCGGCGAAGGGCATCCATGACGGCGTCGAACGTCACCGGTGTCGCAGCACCTGGTGGCTTTCGCAGCGCAGGCATGGATTCGACGGCGCAAGCATCAGAAGCCCATGAGGCAAGAATGGCGCGCTTTTCCTGAATGTCGAGCGTGCGGTCGCCCACCACCTCATCGGGGTGACTAAAGTGCCGCGCCGGGAACAGCAGGCGGTCAAGCGAAGGATCAGAGGTTTCAGGGGCGATAGAGGGGATGCTTTTTGGGAAAGTTCGTTCCATCGACAGTCTCCGCTTCCTAACAATCTCCTTGGTATTGGTTTTGCGGTGGAGCCCCCTTTCGGGAATCCAACGCCGAAAAAATTTCGTCCATTCCCTGCGGAATTTCAAGACCTGGAAAATGCCCCTGTGCGAAGAAATTGCTGTATGAATTCATGTTCCTAGCACTCTTGAATACAGAGTGCCAAAATTTTTCCAGCGACCCCTTGAAACCCGAAAATTGCAAAACTAGCTCGATATACGCGCGATGCCTGAAAAAGGGTCGCGGCGCCCCACCCCGGCCCGATATTGCCGGTCCGGTGTGGAGGAACCTCAAAAATCTGTTTGTCCCGAAGGAGAACGATATGACGTTCCGTCCATTGCATGACCGTATCCTGGTCCGCCGCATCGAAGCCGAGGAGAAGACGGCCGGCGGCATCATCATCCCCGATACCGCCAAGGAGAAGCCGCAGGAGGGCGAGGTGATTGCCGTAGGCCCAGGCGCCCGCGACGAGAGCGGCAAGCTCACGCCTCTCGACGTCAAGATCGGCGATCGCATCCTGTTTGGCAAGTGGTCCGGCACTGAGATCAAGGTCAACGGCGAGGACCTGCTGATCATGAAGGAAAGCGACGTGATGGGCGTGATCGAGCAGGCCACGGCGGTCAAGAAGGCCGCCTGACCTGCTATGGTCCAACCCCAATCCCAGTCAATGAAACTGCCTATTGAAGGAGTGATCCAATGGCTGCCAAGGAAGTGAAATTCCATACCGAAGCACGCGAGAAGATGCTGCGCGGCGTCGACATCCTCGCCAATGCGGTGAAGGTGACGCTCGGCCCCAAGGGCCGCAATGTCGTCATCGACAAATCATTCGGCGCGCCGCGCATCACCAAGGACGGCGTCACCGTCGCAAAAGAGATCGAACTCGAGGATAAGTTCGAGAACATGGGCGCGCAGATGGTGCGCGAAGTCGCCTCGAAGACCAGCGATCTTGCCGGCGACGGCACAACCACCGCCACCGTTCTTGCGCAGGCGATCGTTCGCGAGGGCGCCAAGGCGGTCGCGTCGGGGATGAACCCGATGGACCTGAAGCGCGGCATCGACAAGGCCGTAGAAGCCGTCGTGGCTGAGCTGAAGACCAATGCCCGCAAGGTGACCAAAAATGACGAGATCGCCCAGGTTGGCACCATCTCGGCCAATGGCGACGCCGAGATCGGCCGCTTCCTTGCGGAAGCGATGCAGAAAGTCGGCAATGAGGGCGTCATCACCGTCGAGGAAGCCAAGACCGCCGAGACCGAGCTGGAAGTCGTGGAGGGCATGCAGTTCGACCGTGGCTACCTCAGTCCGTATTTCATCACCAACCAGGACAAGATGCGCGTCGAACTGGAAGAACCCTATGTTCTGATCCACGAGAAGAAGCTGTCCAATCTGCAGGCGCTGCTTCCGGTGCTGGAAGCTGTCGTGCAGTCGTCCAAACCGCTGCTGATCATCGCCGAGGATGTCGAGGGCGAAGCGTTGGCGACGCTGGTCGTCAACAAGCTGCGCGGCGGCCTCAAAGTCGCCGCCGTCAAGGCGCCGGGCTTCGGCGACCGCCGCAAGGCGATGCTGGAAGACATCGCCATCCTCACTGGCGGCACCGCGATCTCGGAAGATCTTGGCATCAAGCTTGAGAATGTCACGCTCAACATGTTGGGCCGCGCCAAGAAGGTGGTGATCGAGAAGGAGAACACCACCATCGTCGACGGCGCCGGCTCGAAGAGCGAGATTCAGGGTCGCGTCAGCCAGATCAAGGCGCAGATCCAGGAGACGACCTCCGACTACGACAAGGAAAAGCTGCAGGAGCGGCTGGCCAAGCTCGCCGGCGGTGTCGCCGTCATTCGCGTCGGCGGCTCGACCGAGGTCGAGGTCAAGGAACGCAAGGACCGCGTCGACGATGCCATGCACGCGACGCGCGCTGCGGTCGAGGAAGGCGTGTTGCCAGGTGGTGGCGTAGCACTTCTGCGTGCAGCCAAGGCACTGGACAGCGTGCAGGCCGAAAATGAGGACCATAATCACGGTATCGAGATCGTGCGCCGCGCAATCGAGGCGCCCGTGCGCCAGATCGCCGAAAACGCCGGCGCGGAAGGCTCGATCATCGTCGGCAAGCTGCGCGAGAAGCCGGAGTTCGGCTACGGCTGGAACGCACAGACCAACGCGTTTGGCGACCTCTACCAGGAAGGCGTCATTGACCCGGTGAAGGTGGTGCGGACCGCGCTCCAGGATGCGGCATCGGTTGCCGGCCTGCTGGTAACGACGGAAGCGATGGTTGCCGAGAAGCCGAAGAAGGAACCCGCAGTTCCGGCAATGCCGGGTGGCGGCATGGACTTTTGAGGAAACGCAGCAGTGTCCGCGCCCGATGGGCGCGGACACCCTGACAAATGGGTAGAGCCATGAACGTGATGAACTTAACCGTGATCCCGCCGCCGTCGCGCGCGGACACCGATCTGAACTACGAAGCGGACCTGAAGGTTGCGCTTGACCCGATACTGGTCGAGTTGCTCGACAGAGCGGAGGCTGCGGGTTGGGATCGGCGCAAGGCAGCATACACGGTGATGTTTCTGGCGGCGCGGAATCTTACCGACGGCAAAGGCCCTCCTGGAAACGGGAGTTCGGCAGGCTAAGGCGCGGTGTACGCCAACCTTTTGCGCGACGGGCGGTGGGAAGGCTGCCGATCGATTGAACTAAACACGTGAAACGGAGGAAAACATGGAACACAATCAGTTTCAGCATCCCGCAAGGGTGCTGGTGGGTCTTGGGTTTCCGACCGACATTCAAAGTGTACAGGACGCCTTCGTCCTGCTGGATGAATGGTCGCCATCGAAGCGAAACGCTGCTCATGGGATCGCGCTCAATGCCTGTCGGGCAGCCCTCGCCGGCGAGGTGGATGCCGAAACCGCTCGCAGCACTTTTGTTGCCTTCGCCCGTCGCATGGATTTGCTTGTGCCGGCCGCAGGAGACATCGTTGCGGCCAAGGCAGTTGGCACCTTCGGATTCGCTTCAGGAGGCCACTACAACAAATCGATGTAATCGATCTGTCGGAATGGAGAAAACCATGAGGGATGTTCGATTTCCCGAACCAGTGAGACTGCGCGTGAAGCCCGCAAGGGAGCGCATCGTTGCCAGTTCCTGGGAAGCGCTCGAGTGCCTTCACGACCAATGGCCAATAGGGGCTAGAGGTCCAAGCTATCGAGCAGCCTGCCGCGCTTGTCGCGATTCTTTAGACGGTTGGCGGCCTCCTCAAAAAGCAAGAAGGGCATTCTTAAAAGCAGCCCGTCGTGCAGGTTTGGTCCAGGCCTCATAGTGAACTCAGCACCGAGGCAAGTCTTGCTTTGTAACGGACGCAATCTGGCGGGAGTCTAGATTGGCCTGCAGCGAAAATCCAAACCCGCATATCGCGCCGATGGCAAGCTTAGCGCTCGCCATTATCAAACGGCTACCGGTTGGCGAGGAAGATCGCCTCCTCCTCGTCTCGCTGCCTACCACCTAATGCGGCTGCCACGCTGGCGATGAAGGCGCCCACGACCAACGACAGCGCGCCAAGCAAGGCAAAGGTTGCACTGGCCTTCCTGGCGGTGTCGGCAGCCTGCTGGGCCTTGACTTTGGCGTCCTTTAGTTTGGCGATCAGGGTATCGAGGCGTGCCTTGGCATCCGCTTGAGAAAGCCCTGTGCGAGCGGCGACAAGCTGCGTCAGATACGTACTGTCATCAGCCGCTACTTCGCCGCCGTTCGCCGCGCTGGCAAGCAGGATGCGCGAAGCCTGCGCGGTTGCCGCCGCATCGTTCTGCGGATCAACGGCAGCAAGCTTGGCCGGGTCGGCAGGACGAAAAAGCGTGTCGACGTAGTAGGAAATAGTGTCGAATGCTGCACCCTTGGTCGCGGCACCAGCCGAGGCCCCGATTGCAGTTCCTGCGGCTACCGTCGAAGCTGCCTGCACTCCAGAACCCAAGGCCGCGGAAAGCGCTGACCCGAGGACGCCCACGACAAGAAGAGTGGCGAGCGCCCAAGCCAGGAAACCGTGTGCCGTGTCACGGAAGTAAGTTTCATCGGTGTGAACCCCCACCCATTTGGTGCGGAGTCGACCGGTGAGATATCCTCCCACGCCGGAAGAAAGCCATTGCACGACCACCAACCAAGCGGCGGTAGACACCGCGAATGTAGTGACAGACGCGCCGGCACCGGACCACGGCGAAACCATGCTGAGGCCAAGCCCGGAGCCCAGCAACATCAGGATGAATGTAAGCGAAGAAGCCGCGAACGCGCCCGCGATGATTGGCCCCCAGTTCACTGCTGAAGACGAAGATTCAGTCGGTGCAGAGTCCTCGGAAGTCATAAGTGTTGCCTGCATGCCAGCCCCCTACCGCGCAAACAGCATGATGAGAATGATTATCGGAATTGGGATACCGAGTAGCCAGAGCAAGATACCGCGACCCATGGAAGGCTCCTGTGCATTAGCATTAACTAACTAACAATGTGGCTGGGGCTGTTCTGTTCCGTTGGGCTTTGAGCACCGCGTCTTAGATCTGGCCCCTCAGCCATACCGTAACGAACGCCACGTTTGAGGCGACAACAGAGTTGTGTCGCTGCAACTAGATTTCAAAATGTGCATTTGGGTGGATGCTGTTCGTGCTGTGGAGCCAGCCCGCGATCACGGCTATGAGAATTGTCCGAATTCGAGGCTACTCAAACCACCCCGACCAGAGACGTCCACGTACTTCAGGACTGATGTTTGAAATCGGCAGGAAGGCGACGCCGTGCGGGCTCATTCCTTCTCCTTTTTTAGGACGCGCGCTTCCCTCAGGATCGAAGGGCGATCCAGACCCACCATTGAGATGATGTCGCGAATTTGGGTCTCGGAGACGCCGGTTTCCGACGCCAAAGCTCGAACCTGCTCCGGCGTCGGCTTGGGCCGCTTCGCTTCTTCAGCCATCGAACATATGCTCCTCGGACTCAATGTCCTCGGAATGTGGTTGTTCCACGCTCTGAAATGGTGAAAGCGGATGCGGCGCAGGGCCGTCACGCAGATCCTATTCGCCGCACAGATACTCTATACGACCAAACAGGGCCGGATGGCTCCATTGGCTCGCCGCCGCGCGCTCCTGCACGCGCCTCCAGAGCTGATCCCGCATCTCGCGGTCTACGGGGACGAGGGGGTCCGCACAACGGCCCGTGCCGCGTTCGGCCACATACCCCATTCACAGCGTGCGAAATTGTGCGCTCTCATATTATCCATTGGAGCGCCAGGCCGACCACTGACAAAGCCATCGCGATGGTAGCTAGCCATCCGAGAATCCGTAGCCACCCCTGCACAGGAAATTCGCCCATAATTTCGGAGCGCCCGGTCATCAGCATCATGACGACCATCACCGGGATCGCGCATACACCGTTGATGACAGCACTCCAATAAAGTGCCTTGATTGGATCGATCGGCGTGAACATGATGCCCATGCCGAGCACGGCCGCGGCACCCAAGGTGGCATAAAACGCCATCGCATCCTTGGGTTTGCGTTCCAGCCCTACCGGCCAACGGCACGCTTCGCCCACGGCGAACGCAGCCGAACCGGCGAGAACAGGCACCGCGAGCAGACCGGTGCCGATGATACCCATCGCGAAGACCATAAATGCGAACTTACCTGCAACCGGCTCGAGGGCTTTGGCCGCGTCAGTGGAGGAATTGATTTCGGTCACTCCCGCCTTGTGCAGAGTGGCAGCGGTTGTCACGATGATCGCAATCGCTATCAGGTTTGAAAATGCCATACCGACCACGGTATCGGCCCGAATACGCCGGAAGGCGGAAGATGCTTGCCATGGAGCCCATTTTAACGGCTTGGCTTTCGGGTCCACCTTCTCCTCCTCCACCTCCTGCGACGATTGCCAGAAGAACAGATACGGAGAAATCGTGGTGCCAAGAATAGCCACGAGGGTTGTGAGATAAGCGCCGTTCCATTCCAGACGCGGGACGACAAGGCCTTTCAGCGCCTCGTGCCAGGGCACGTGCGCCATGAAGGCAGCCGCGACGTAGGCAAAGAGGCTGAGAGTCGTCCATTTCAGGACGGTGACATATCGGCTGTAGTCGAGAAAGACGATTGCTCCGACACATGCCATACCGAACCCGACCACGTAGAGCGAACTGGGGCCGCCCACCAGCAATCGGAGCGCTTCAGCCATCGCGCTGAGGTCTGCGCCAATGTTAATGGTATTGGCAACGAACAGCGACACGACCACAAAATTCATCAGCGCCGCTGGATAGTGTCGTGATAGGTTTCCAGAGATGCCTCGACCTGTCGTCCGCCCAATCCGCGCTGCAATCTCCTGGATCGCGGCCATGAGCGGAAAAGTGAATATCATTGTCCAGCCGACATCGAACCCCAGTTGAGCTCCCGCCTGGCTGTATGTACCAATACCCGAAGGATCGTCGTCTGAAGCGCCCGTGATAAAACCCGGCCCGATCGTCCGCAGAAATCGCTGGAATGGTCCCGCCATGTAAACCCCAGTCAACGGTCGCGGCTTTTGCCTTGCTTAGCGTGAAGTAGCCTTGCCTCCCTTTTCACCGCCCCTTCGCGCCGCCGGATGGCCGGTCCGCTTCCCGCGGCCCGACCCTCCGGGATTCTTGCCGCCGCCGTCGTCTTTGTTGACGGTCGCCCAGGCACGACGTTCCGCTTCTTTCTCTGAGACACCCTTTTTCTCATATCCCTCGGCGATATGATCTGCCTTGCGCTCCTGCTTGTCCGTGTATTTCAATTTTTCACCGCGTGGCATCGGATCTTCTCCTCTTTCCTTCGCGTTTCAACGGGACGAAACCCAACATGTTCCAGCGGGCAAAAGCTGGCTGGCAATCTGGAGGCCAGGTGGACTCAGCCGAGCAGTTTTCTCAGCTCGAGACCATTGCCCAGCAATAGCCGCGAAGGCGCTGGGCATAATCTGCAAAACTTTGCGGCCCCGTCGAAATAGGGCACACGCATCGCCTCGATGGCACGGCAGATCAGCGATAAGCTGCTGTTTGGGATGGAACATTAGCCTCCGCCATTGGTTAATTTTACGAGCGCAAGACGAACCTGCGCGCGTTCCAAACCTTGAGAGGTCGGTCATGTTTTACAAACTCCTTGCTACCACCGCACTTGCCACGCTGCTTGCAACGGGGGCCTATCCGGGCAACGTGGTCTCTCCCGCAACCGCTGCCCAAGCTGCCACCGCCACTCAGGCTGTGCCTGATGGCAACCTGGTTTCAAAGATCATGGGTGTGGCCGTCTACAACGGCACCGGCGACAACGCCGAAAACATCGGCGAAGTAAATGACATCGTTCTGTCGAAGGATGGGGCGGCCGAGTCACTGGTTATCGGGGTCGGCGGCTTTCTCGGCATAGGTGAAAAGAATATCGCTTACGACTTCAACAAGGCCCAGTGGGCCGAGAAGGATGGCAAGCGGTGGTTGGTCATCAATGCGACCAAGGACGAACTGAAAGCCCTGCCTGAGTTCGATACGAAGGCCTACGACGCCACAGTTTCGACCGCGTCGACAAAGCCGACGCCGCCCGCTGCCACGGCACCGATGGATTCCACCGCTGCGGTCGACAAGACGACACTCACTGAAATGCCTATCGACAAAATTCGTGCCGAGGAGCTGATTGGCACCACTGTCTATGGCGCTGACGATGCGAATGTAGGCAAGATTGGCGACGTGGTTCTGACCGGCGACAAAAAGATTGATGCCGTGATTATCGACGTCGGCGGCTTCCTCGGCGTTGGCGCCAAAGAGGTGGCGGTCGGCTTTGAAAAGCTGAAGTTCATGACCGACAAGAACGGCAACAAGTATCTCTACACCAACTTCACCAAAGACCAGCTCACCGCGCAGGCCGCCTACGACAAGGGCACCTATGCCCAGATGAGAGAAAAGCAGCGCCTGGTCATCAAATAGGTTTGCGATATGAGTTCGCGAGCTCTCGATAAGTCGCGGGTTCGCGTGCCCATCGCAAATGATTGGAGAAATGGCTTAGAAGGCGACTTGCCACCGAGAATGAACAGGACGGGGGCACCTCTGCAGGAGAGGGCGAGGGACTTCGCCCTCTCATGTTCTGCATAGCAGCATCCGCCGAGCCTCGCACTGCCCGGCAAGCAATCGCCGGATCAGAACTTCGGAAGAAAACTAGCCGGGGTGAGCGATGGCCTATCACCCGAATTGACGACCAGCAACCTGAGGAAATCGAAGCCTCGCGTTCGCAAACACTAGGGAGATTGACGTGCGGCCTTCCGGTCTCGTGGCGTTGTTGGCACGCGGGAAACCGCTCGGGTTCGATCGAAGGTTCGCACGATGCTGAAGTGTCTGAGCTATGTGGCCGTTGCGGCGATCGCTGTTTTGCTCACGTTGCTTGCCATAAACCTGAGCCCCGAACCACGCGTTTTGCGAACCATTGTGCCTCACCGTTTCGACGCGTCAGACCCCCAATTTGCCACGAGTATGAGCGGGTATTCGCAAGGCCAGGTTTCGAATTCGAATGCGGTGCAAACCCTGGTCAACGGAGATGAGATCTTTCCTTCGATGTTGCAGGCGATCGCTGCGGCCAGGTCCACCATTGATATGGAGACCTATATCTATTGGTCGGGTGCCATCGGCTACGAGTTCGCGACAGCTTTGGCTGCTAAGGCCAGAGAGGGTGTTGAAGTCCGAGTGCTCGTTGACTGGGTCGGAAGCCTTCCATTCGATGAAGAGCTGATCCACATCATGACAACAGCCGGCGTGGCGTTCGAGCGTTATCGGCCCGTCTATTGGTATACGCTGGACCGTGTAAACAATCGGACGCATCGCAAATTGCTCATTGTCGATGGGCGCGTCGCTTTTACCGGGGGCGTCGGCATTGCAGACAACTGGCGTGGAAACGCCCGCACCCCCAATGAGTGGCGTGATACGCACTACCGGGTAGAAGGAGCAGTGGTCTCTGGTTTTCAGGCAGCGTTCGCTGAAAATTGGCTAGAGACAACCGGCGAGACCTTGCAGGGTGAGAAATTCTACCCTCCCCTCCAACCCGCGGGTGAACTTAGCGCTCAGTTGATACTGTCATCGCAGCCGAATGGTTCGGAGAACATGCAACTGATGATGTTGGCGGCCATTGCTGCCGCCAAAGATCACTTGCGTATCGGAATGGCCTATTTCGTGCCGGACGACATCGCCCTTCAGCAGATTTTGGATGCCAGGAGGCGAGGGGTATCGGTCGAAGTTATCGTGCCCAATTCGCTAACGGATGTGCCACTGGCTCGAAAGAGCTCGCGCTACTTCTGGGGCGACTTGCTCCGAGCGGGTGTGCGGATCTTCGAGTTTCAGCCTACCATGTATCATCCCAAGCTTTTAATAGTTGACGACGTCTGGACGAGCTTTGGTTCTGCCAACCTGGACGAGCGCTCCTTACGGCTAAATGACGAAGCCACGCTGAATGTCTACGGAAAGGATTTCGCAAGGACGCAAATCGACTTGTTCAACCAAGATCTTCAGCGATCAAGGCAGGTCAGGATGGACGAGTGGGAAGCGCGGCCCTTGCCAGAAAAAATCACGGACTGGCTTGCCAGTCGGCTACGCTCTCAACTTTGAGGGATGTCGTGATCCTGACCACTGCGCATCCCCTCTGAGCGGCCAGATAGAACATGGCCGGATGGGGAAACTCGTCGCCCCATCCGCCAACATCGGCTTGGTAGCCGCTCTTGAAGGCGGTGCGCGATTGTTTCAGTCCTACCGGGCTTCAGGTCGATCTCGGTTTGGTTAGAGACCGACGCACCTGCCCCAAATGCAGCCGGCGTTTTGGGCGGATTTCGGCGGCACTGTCGACGGCACACACGGGGCAGATCCTCTGCGAAGCCTGTGAAACCTTCCCCACATTCGGCGGTTAACTCGGACCTGAAAGGTGAGCCCACGCCGACGACGAGATGAAACGGGGGCAGCGCCCATGCGACCGAAGAACCCGACGAACTCTTGCGCCGGTGTGGACACGATTGGCGTAAGAAGATGAAGCCGCCAAATCCTACAAAGACGAAAACTAAGCCCCCCATTTGTCCAGGTGACAGTCTCGTTCAAGGTGGCTGAGTTCCCATGACCCGCATCGCGACCTACAACGTCAATGGCGTCAACGGCCGGCTACCCGTACTCCTGAAGTGGCTGGGCCAAACCGAATACGACATCGTGTGCCTTCAGGAGTTGAAAACGTCGGACGAGAGATTTCCTGCGGATGCTATCGGAAAGGCCGGTTACGGCGCGATCTGGCACGGCCAAAAGTCTTACAACGGTGTGGCAATCCTTGCCCGAGGAAAGGAGCCGCTGGAACGTCGACGCGGCCTGCCTGGGGATCCTGACGATACTCACAGCCGCTATATCGAGGCCGAGGTGGATGGGCTAGTCGTTGGCTGCCTCTATTTGCCCAACGGCAACCCAGCGCCCGGTCCAAAGTTCGACTATAAGCTCAGGTGGTTCAACCGTCTGGCTAGCTATGCCCGGCTGTTGCTCAAAGATGACATCACGTGCGTTCTCTGCGGCGACTACAATGTCGTCCCCACGGCGATCGATGCGGCGGTGCCGAGACGATGGCTAGGCGACGCCGTCTACTTTCCGGAAAGTCGGCAGGCCTACGCCAACATGCTTGAGAACGGTTGGCTCGATTCGATCCGGCGCATCCATCCCGAGAAGGGCTGCGGATTCCGAGATCATCGCGCGCACCGTTCCGATTTGATCGCGCGCGGCATTCCGAAGTGATGGCGCGCAGCATTCCGAGAATTACCCGCGCGGGATTCCGACACGATCGCGCGCAGTTCGGAGTTAGGAGAACCTGATCCTTGGGGCATGTTCCGGTCGGGCAACGACCGGAGGAATGGATGCCGACGAGGAGGGTTAGGATGCGCCACGTGCGCGAGATTTTACGTCTGAGCTTGGAAGCGGGGCTATCGACGCGGATGGCTGGCGAGCGTGCCGGGGTCGGGCCGACGACGGTCCGGGATATGCTGAAGCGGTTTGCACGCTCCGGGCTGAACTGGCCGGTCCCGGCCGAGATGAGCGATGCCGACCTGGAAGCTTGCCTATACGGCTTACCTGGGATGAAGCCCGGCCGGCGCAAACAGCCGGAACCGGACTGGTCGGCGGTAGCACGTGAGCTGAAGCGCAAGCATGTGACGCTGCAGGTTCTGTGGGAAGAGTATGTCGCCGCCCACCCGGATGGCTATCGCTACAGCCGTTGGTGTGACCTGTTCCGGCGCTGGGAAGGCCGCCTGCCTCTGACGATGCGGCAGAGCCACGCGGGCGGTGAGAAGATGTTTGTCGATTACGCCGGCGACACGGTGCCGGTTGTAGTCGACCGCCGGACCGGTGAGGTGCGCGATGCCCATCTGTTTGTGGCGGTGCTCGGCGGATCGAGCTTGTCATTTGCCTGCGCGACGTGGACCGAGCAGTTCGCGGACTGGATCGAGGCGCACAATGGCGCCTTCGCCTTCTTCGGCGGCGTGGCCCATCTTCTGGTCCCGGACAACGCGAAGGTCGCGGTGATTAAGGCGTGTCACTTCGATCCGATGGTCAACCGCAGCTACACCGACATGGCGCGTCATTACGGCACGGCGGTGCTCCCGGCAAGACCGAGGAAGCCACGCGATAAGGCGAAAGTCGAGGCCTGTGTCGGCATTGTCGAACGCTGGGTCCTGGGCCGCTTGCGCAACCGGATCTTCTACAGCCTGGCCGAGGTGAACGCGGCGGTCGCCGAATGCATCACCGATCTCAACGACACACGGGTGCTTCGCCAGTTCAGCAAAACGCGGCGCCAGCTGTTCGAGGAGATCGACGCGCCGAACCTCAAGCCGCTGCCGGCGGAACGGTGGGTCCACGCTGAGTGGAAGCGTTGCCGAGTCGGACTCGATTATCACATCGCGATTGAGCACCACCATTACTCGGTGCCCTGGCGCTTCGCCCGCCGCGAGGTCGAGGCTCGAATTACCACACGCACCGTCGAAATCTTCCTCGATGGCGAACGCATCGCCGCGCACATGCGTGGCAGCGGCAACGGGCGGCATACGACGATCCCCGAACATATGCCCTCGAGCCATCGGCGCTACCGTGAATGGACGCCCGTGAAGATCCGGGAGGAAGCGGCGCGGATCGGGCCGATGCTGTCGTTGCTGGTTGAAAAGATCATCGAGGATCGGCCGCATCCCGAGCAGGGTTACCGTTCATGCCTCGGCATCATCGGGCTAGCGAAGCGCTTCGGCGCCGAACGCCTGGAAGCGGCCGCGCGGCGCGCGCTGGAGATCCAGGCGCGCAACTATCCCTCGGTCAAATCGATCCTCGAGAAGGGGCTCGACAAGGTTCCGGCGCGCGAAGCCCCGGACCACACGCCGATCTTCCACACCAACATCCGGGGCTCCGGATATTACAACTGAAAGGACTACAATGCTCAAACATCCGACACTCGAACTGCTGGGGCAACTCGGCCTGGCCGGCATGGCCCATGCGTTCATCGAATTGGAAAGCAACAGCGATGCCGACAACCTCAGCCACGCCGAATGGCTTGCCCTGCTGCTCGATCACGAGGCGACATACCGTAATGACCGGCGCCTTGCGCTCCGCCTTCGTCATGCGCGGCTACGCCACCATGCCGTGCCCGAGGATGTCGATTACCGTGCTGCGCGCGGTCTCGATCGCCGGCTGTTCGACAAGCTGCTCAAGGGCGACTGGATCGCCGCCCATGAGAGCTTGGCCATCGTCGGGCCGGCCGGGGTCGGGAAGAGCTGGTTGGCCTGCGCCATCGGTCACAAGGCCTGCCGTGACAACCGTTCGGTCCTCTACACCCGACTGCCGCGGCTCATCGATGACCTGTCCCTGGCCAAGGGCGACGGCCGCATCGCCGCGCGCATGAAAAGCCTGGCCAGGGTCGATCTCCTTATCCTCGACGATTGGGGCCTCGAACCGCTCGACGGCAATGCCCGTCACCACCTGCTCGAAATCCTCGAAGACCGGTACGGGCGTCGCTCAACGCTGGTGACCAGCCAACTCCCGGTGGCCCGCTGGTTCGATCTGATCGGAGATCCCACCTACGCCGATGCCATCCTCGACCGCCTCGTTCACAACGCTCACCGGCTCGAACTCAACGGCGAATCCATGCGCAGATCCATCATCTCCGCTGCCGCTTGACCGAACCGCAAATGCAGTGACATCTTCCCCGACGATCAGGTGCTCCACCTGCGCGCGATCAGATCGGAACGCTGCGCGGCATCAGATCGGAATACATGCGCGCCATCGTCGGAATCCGCAAAGGGCATCTACACCTACTGGAACTTCTCCTTCAGGGGCGGTTTCGATCGAAGCTCAGGCCTGCGAGTGGACCATCTCCTCATCAGCCCTTCGCTCTCAAACAGGCTACGTGACGCCGGCGTCGATACTGAGGTGCGAGGGTGGGAAAAGCCAAGTGATCATGCGCCAGCCTGGATCCACCTCGACTGAGTGGGGGAACGCCGACTTCCAAGGATGAGCTATCGTAGCGTGATGTAGACGCCGCGTAGCTGGGGCTAGCTTAGCCCTCCGATCGCTGGCCCATTGAGCACCGCTCCGTCCGCCGCAAATTGGGAACGTGGCACGGACAAGGCCAGCCCTGCTCGGTAGAATTTCAGCGCGCGATACAGCCGAGATGCAGCGGCAAGTTCCCCTATGCAGACTTGCGAGTTACCTTTGCCTTGGGGCCTGCTTTGATTCCCTCCTTGGCAAGGCTCTTGCAAGGTCGACGACGTTCTCTCTAGGTCTTGGTGCCGGTTTCGGCGGCTTCTTGCCTTTGCGCTTTGCGTCGATCATTGCAACGAGGGCATCCTCGTAGGTATCCTCGAATTTCGAGGGATCGAACTTGGTCACCTTCTTGTCGATCAACAGGCCGGCGATCTCGAGCAAATCCTGATCATATGTGGGACTCTCAGATCATCGAAGACGGTCTTTTCAGAGAGCATTTCGTCATGGTTGCGCAACTCGGTGAGCAGCATGCCTTTGCCGAAGGGTTGGATCACCACTTCGCGGCCGCGCTGGTAGAGCACCACACAAGACCTGGCTGCGACGCGCTTTTTTGCCATGGCCTCACGCAGCACGGAAAACGCTTCTAGAGCCGCGCCATCGGCAGGGATGACGTGGTAAGGTTTTCCAGATAGCGTGTGTCGATGTCGTCGAGAGCGACGAATTCGTCGACCTCTAAGGTGTGGGCGGAGGTGAGCTTGAGCTTTTTGATGTTGTCGGGCGGAACTTCGATGAATTCGCCCTTTTCGACCTACCCCTTGGTCTGGTCTTCTGCCTCGACGACATTTCCCGTCTCCTCATCGACGTAGGCGCTCTTGATCGGAAGGCCGTCTGCCCGGTTGAGAATCTTGAAATGGAATCTTCGAGGCTTCGCTGGTCGCCCCGACCAGTTTCACGCCGCAGGAGACCGAACCAACTTTCAGAAAGCCTTTCTAAACTGCCCGCGGCGCCGCCATGGTTGTTGCCTCGCATAAATGGGAGCTCTACCGAAAATACTCAGGAGCCTGAGATGTTCCAATCGACGAGTATTCGCCTTAGCAGCCTCGCGAGGACATCGATCAAAACGCAAAAATGGAATCGGTGGGTCGACAATACGGCGTCGGCGGACTCCGCCTAGCAGCCTTCCGCCTTCAGGGACCGCACCATGCGCACCACAAGCGGATCGTAGGGTAGTTTTTCGGATCTGCTGTAATTGATGGTGAAAAGCGCGGCACGGTCGTTGCAGACGGCAATGGCACGGACATATCGGATCTGGCCATTGTTGATGCCCGAGTAACTGGCCCATCTCGGCGTGACTCGCCGATAGGTCAGCTTCCAGCCGGCCTTTTCGTCCTCGACCATGCGATGCTCGATCTCAGCGCGAAAACTGGCCTTGCCGAGCCTGGCACCCCACACGGCGATAAAGGCTTCGTTTGCGCCCTGAAAAGCTGCGCCTTGGTCAGAACGCTGGGTCAAGACAAATCCTGGGGGAACATCGAATGTGAAGCCAAACTGCCTGACCCCAAAAGGCTGCCACGCTTGCGCCAGAAGAAGCGTGGTGAAAAATAGGATCGATACGAGGCTTAGCAGAAGACGTGCCATTGGCGTGATTTAGCGCGCCGCCTCATAGAGCGTCCAGACTGTACAAGCCCGCCGACAAGAAAAAAGGTAGCACCGATCACAACGTGCTCGGCGAGGCTCGGCATCGATCCGTGACTGTAGCCCGGGGCTTGGCGATCTACGATTGCGTAGCGGCTCCGACTGTAGGAATGGCGCAGACGGTAGTCCAGGTTCACTCGGTTCATCCCGGTGGAATGGCGCTGACCAGTGACCAGGCTCGAGAAAGCCCGACACCTACCGCCACTTGCCGGCGCATGCCAAACACCCCGCCCAACAGGCGCCGGCCTTTCTTCCCTCCCGTATCGCCGGAACAAAGCTGCTGCTGGCGCGTAGTCGGGTGCGGCACAACTGCTGCGATGAAGGAATATCCCAATGCAAACTCGCAAAAAGCGTCGCTCGCGAACTTTGGCTAGTGCTGGCAGTGCTTTGATGTTGGCACCGAACGTTGCGATGATGCGCCTGCCACTGATGGCGATGGATGGCATTAGTTGGAGCCTGGGGTCTGAGGCAGCTCGCGCCGTGAACGAAAAGACCATCGCCCTTGTTGAAGGGACCTTTGCAGCACAGGTCTGTCTTCTGAAGTCAGCGTTGCGGTTCTGGCCAGAAGTCTTTTCCGGGCGCACTCCTTCACTGTTCAATGGCGTGGCGGCTGAGCATTCGATATATGCCGCGCTTGAGCCCGCAAGCCGTCGCGTGCAGATCAATTTTGACCGGTTGTCAAAAAAAGCCTGACCTCTCCACCTTGGCGCTCTTTACACCCAGAAACCCGCGCAGGATTGTCCTAGGCGGGGCGATTTCTCTCACAGGAGCTCGCATCGTTGAGCCGCTAATATCGCCGCAGTGCGATCAGCGCTCCAGGGTCTGCATGAAGCGCTGTTGAAAAAACGGTGAAGGACATCACCGGCAAGGACGCTGCTTTCCGTCCGCTGGAACGGGACCTGTTCGCCTGGTTGAAGAGAGAGCCCGGTCTGCTTTTCTATTCAGGACACAGGATTGGCAGGCCGGGCAATGCACCGGCAACGGACCGGGGCTGTCGTTATCTTGCAACCCTGGAGGTGTCCCCTGCAACTTAGCCGAACGGATGAATGGCCGACGCAGCTCCCCAAAGCCATGCCCTCGCTGCGCCGGCCGCCCCCACGTTACAGACGGGTGAAATCGGCAAGCCCCAGACGTCGTCGCTGGCCTTCCGCATAAGCCAGCGCGAAGGATTCAATCTCGAAGCTTCGGGTCAGTTCTTGGTCTTCCTCGATCACCCTGACGAACCATTCACCGCAGGCTTCGACCACCTCAACGCAGGGGCAAACTTTGCCGTTCAGCGTCACACCATCCATCGCAGCTCTCCCTTAGAAGCAATGGTAAACGCCGATTTTTATTGACCGACGCCGAACGGCTTTCAATAACAAAAGATGTACCTAGACATGTGAGTCTGGAGAGCTGCGGGTCGAACGGCGCTCAGCTTCGACTTCGAAGCTGATGGCAGCTTGCAGCACAAGGTCGCCCCCCTCACTTCGAACCTTGATCCGCAGCATGTGCCGATCGCCATCAGGGAGGCTGTCCCTGATCATCAACAAGGGTTCGGATCGCTTCCTGCTTGACCTGATTGAAGTCGGCACACTCGATGCCCTGGTCGTCGGCAAAGATGTTCCCGTTGTCGTCGACATCAAAGTAATACAGCGCCATCGACCTCAACTTGGTTGTGGCCCAGTTGTTCCCGGCTAGCTCTTTTCGCGGACATCCTCGTGGCACGGCCCTAGCCTTCGGCTCGGCGCGCAAAGGCAAGCGACTCGCAAACGAACCGTTGAACAGCCAGGCTGGGACTGGCGCAATTTTCGCCGACCTCGCGAGTTGCCGTGCCGGGGAGGTTGGCGGCTTTTGAGAGGGAGCGGTACCCCTAGCGGCCTCCCTTTTGCGCCTACTGGGGATGCCGAGGGGAAACTTTGAATCACGAAATATTTCCGCCGGAACACAGCCCAGGGGCCGCAGTTGAATATGGGTAGTAAAAACTTACCAACGCAGGAGAAGAAGAACATGGCCAATCAAGGCGGAAGTCGCGAACAGCATGTGAAGGCTGGACAGCACAGCCGGAAAAACACCGACGAGGATCAGCGTCGCGGCAGCGGCGGCGAGCAGCGCAGCGACGACAAGCGGGGGCAGCAGCACGCCGACGACAAGCAACGCGGTGGCCAACAGCGGGGCGGCAGTGGCAATGCCGACGACCGCGAGAAGGGTTCGGAAGCGGGACGCAAAGGCGGTCAGTCCGGTCAGTCCTGATCACGGAAGCGGCGCTCTCAGGCGCCGCTTTTCTTAGCTAATTTGGAAGGAGAGAACGCAATGCCGACGAAATCGGAAAACGGATTGGAAACCCTATTCGCGGATAGCCTGAAGGACCTCTACTACGCGGAAAAGAAGATCCTGAGGACATTGCCGAAGCTGGCGAAGGCCGCACAGTCCGAACAGGTAGGCGCTGCATTCGAGAAACATCGGATGGAAACAGAACGCCAGGTAGAACGGCTCGAACAGGTGTTCGAGCAACTCGGCAAACCTGCCAGAGGCAAGACGTGCCCCGCCATCGACGGCATTCTGGAAGAAGGCTCGGAGATTCTCGAGGAGTATAAGGGGGCGCCCGCCCTCGATGCCGGCCTTGTAGGTGCCGCACAGGCGGTCGAGCACTATGAGATTGCCCGTTATGGGACACTCATCGCCTGGGCGGAGCAGCTCGGCATGAAGGATGCCCTCCCTCTGTTGCGCGAGACCCTCAAAGAAGAGATGGCGACCGACGAAGCGCTCAGCGCTTTGGGCGAGAGCGACGCAAACGAGCGCGCCCTGCAAGCGGCGTGACCAACTCGACATGCGGCTTCGGCGCTTGTCCGGAGCCGCATGGTGTACCAGCCCGAACCTGGATTGTTGGATCTCGACTTTTAAATGCCCATCGGCCATCAGGCCTTGGTTATCTTCTCTGGCTTCTGTTCATTGGCCTGTTTTGCCACACGCAAATCCTTCAACCTTCTGGTCCTTTCTGCGCGCGCGGCTGCCTCCATTTTGATTATTTCGCACGCAGCCTTACTCGTTCGCTCTATTCGTTGGTCTAGTTCTGAATGGGTCTTTGCTGTCATCGTCATCTCATTCGGCCAAGGGCGCGTCACATTGAACAAATGAAGCCCGCACCGGGAGGGGACCGGAGCGGGCATCATTTCGGGCTAACTGCCCGAGGCGGCGCCACGGAGTTGTGATCTGGAATGCACCGCCAATATGAAAACCGCGAGGAGGCCGCCTTGTTCCTGCGGGCATTGCTGGAAAACCATGGTCCGGATTGGCGGGAACTTGTGCCTTAAGCCGGAAGAACCGCACTTGCGGCCTGCGATGCCTCCGGGATCTATCGGGCCCTATGTTGAGCTATTTTCAACCTTCCTTCCCGTCACACACAGCTGCCATAGGCCGTGCGTTCGCTCGAAGCACTTCGACGCGAACTAATTCACAATGCTAAGACGCAAAAAAAATTCCTTGCTGCGGACAATTCTCGACGTCGGCGCTAGTTCGCTGACTCCGCAAGCTTAGACGCAATGAGCTGCCCTGAAATCCGCAAAGCATGGGGTTGATGATGAGACCCTGGAGTAGGAACCCAACGTCCCTTGGAACGCAACGCTGTCTTGGACATTGCATGAACACAGGAGGTGCCCATGCCCAATTTCCGGTTTGAGATTGTTGAATTCGGCAAGACCACGATATTGGACGAAGAGCTCCCCAGCGCCGACCTGGCCAGTCCAAGGGCAATCGAGATGGCGCATGCCGCCCTGTTGGCAGGAAACTCAACCGGGGCTGATCAGTCGGGGTCGATTATCAGGGTTTACGATGAGGCAGGCTATCTGGTCGCCACCGTCAACTTTTCCGATGTGGTGCGTGACAATTCCGAGCTGCAATCCGGCAGCACCAACCCGCCCACCGAAGAGCCCGGTGTGATGCGGTCTGGTTGATCAGCCTCAAGCAGCCGGTCAGCGAGGGTCGCGATTTTGTTTCCTGCGCTCGATGCTCCGGGCATTTCGACGAGCCACTCTCAACTCGGCCAGGGTCGGCTGCCACCAACCCCTCGCCCTTTCGTCCGCCCCAGCAGGACTACGTGCCGGCCACGTCCTGATCAACTCGCAGAGCGTGGCCGAATGCCACTTCCCCCAAACGTAGTCGCCGTCTTTTCGCATTGCGTTTGGATATAAGGCGGTCAATTCTAACGGCTCAACCAGCTCACCGGACACTTCGCTGAAAACCACAATGCCGTATTGTTCCGTCGCAACTGGGCGGCCCAGAGGCGGTAAATCTTCGGCTGGCAGGGGATAGCGACGGCGGCGACGTTCGGCGTTGTGCTGCTTGGCGGCCTTGTAAGCTTCAGAGTCTCTGGAGGCCTCTCGTCGCCGCTTCCTTTCTTCGGGTTCGGCATATTGAGCTGCCTTTTCGATTTTCGGCCATCGGCGCCGTAGCTCGTCAAACGAACGGAACGGCACCCGCCAGGCCCGCAATTTGTCGTCCCAACTTGCCCAGGGGACCGCCCGCAACTCCTCGAGGACGGTCTTCGAGTAAGGCGTGCGAACACGTAAGTCCTCCGACACCTCCATGTATGGGCTCGATATCGGATCGAAGGCGAAGGCATCACGTCCCTTGCTGTCTCCGTGAACGGCCAACATCTCGGCTTCTTGCGCCAACCAGCGCTCGATCCGGCGGTTGGCCATCTTTCCCGGGACGAACCAACTCTTGCGCTCATCGCTCCACCTCGCTCGCGGAAAAGCGTGTCGAAATCGCTCGACGGTCATTCTATCGAACGAAAATCGAGCTTCGGCACCTGGAGCGTGCTGTTTCTGCGGTACGGAGTGTCCGATTTTTTCCGCCATACGCCATCAATCAAGTTTGCCCCCAGAACGTTCGGCAACCTTGAAAGTTCATTGGTGAATGGAGAAACGCCAGACCAGCCCGGTCCTTCTGGAACATAGGCCGCGAAGGACCGTTTTGCTTTTGTGTAAAACCAAGGAGGCTATTAGCGATGGACTGGAACCGCGTTGAAGGAAACTGGAAGCAGGTCAAAGGCAAGGTCAAGGAGCAGTGGGGCAAACTCACCGATGACGATCTTGACCGCATCGCCGGCAAGCGCGACCAACTCGAAGGCAAGATCCAGGAACTTTACGGCATAGAGAAGGATCGCGTGCGTCGGGATATCGACGACTGGTATACCCGACAAGGCTGGTAGAATTGCCTTTCGGCAATCGATGGGGCGCTGTCGCATGGCAGCGCCTTTCCCTTTGTGCCAAACCCACCGCGCCATGGCGCCCCGGCGTTCAGCGTCCCCAGTGAGGCCAAGCTCCTAATGCCTTGGCCGAGTTCGTCAACGTCCGCAATCACCAGCAACGGGAGTCAATCAGCGTCGCCGGCAGTAGCTCGCCGGTGCGGGGGCTCGATCCCAGTCACCAATCTGACTTTGTCACATCGACTGTCACAAGCGGCCGAAGGTTCACCGTGACTTTGCCGGCTTCATCATCGATGCGCGTGACTTTCCCGACCAGTTCAACGTTCTGGCCGGCCTTGGCCGTGCGGTCGGCAATCGAATGTGGGAAGTCATAGGACGGAAATGCTGATGCTCACGCGATCCGCGTCGATTCGCTGCAAAACGGCAGCAGTGATCGAGACCTCGTCCCCAATTCCAATGCCTCTTGCGGATTTGCGCTGGGGTGTCATGCGTCCGGTTCAGCCGCTCGTGATTTGGTTGCTCATGCCAGATCACCGGCCGCATGTCGCGCCAATTTGCCGCCTGGCAGCAGGACGGCCATGGATGGAAATGCTCTCTCCTCGTGCTTGGCCCGCTTGGGGTCGTCTGCCGATGGATCGACGGCCTCAGGTCTGAAAGCTTGGTCATTTAGCGAAGTCGACGACCTGAAGATTTTCGTCCAGATTGAATTCGTAAATGCTTCCGTCTTCGTCTATGACCCGGAACCAGTGCTGCTGCTGCTGAACCGCCCTTGGATAGGCCACCTTTCCGGTTACCGCTTCGACAGCGCCGAGAGCATCATAAGCATCCGTATCCACCGAGGCGACGACCTCTTCACCATAAAGCTCGTCGACATGATAGCGCACCATGGCTGTCTACCTCTTGCCTAGCCGTTTAGCTTCACGCCTAGCCGTTCAGCTTCACGCTCTAGCACCTCACGATTGTTTCCGTGCTTCTTGATAAGCTCGCGAACCTCAGGAATCGTGAGGCCGAATTTGCTGGCGAGATAGCCGACCTCATATTCTTCGTCTCCGGCCACGCGTTCGCGATCCCGAAAATCCCGCTTAGTCTTGTCGTCGGTCACTGCGGGTTCCATGCGCAGGCGGGCGGACGCCGGCTCTGGCCGGCCGCAGTTCATTGAGCCGTTGATGCCTACTCTCTTGAGAGACCGCCTAAGGGGAAGGCTGGCAGGATGAGGTAAATTCGACGGCTATCGCTCCCAGTCCGGGATGCCGAGGGCGTGCGCATCTTCACCCGGCGTGGTCGTGACTGGACGTCGAAATATCGCGACCTAACCCAAGCTGCTGGCGAACTCGATGTGGAAAGCGCCAACGGGTTGCTGCCGCTGAAGGCTGTTGGCAGGGCTTACTCATTAGGCCAGGACTTCAGTCGCACCAGACTAGGACCGTAGTCTGATTTCCGGAACGAACGCGTTGAAGGGCCGTTTGCCTGAGGGTCCCGCAAAGGAGCGAAGGCGATGGAAATGGACGATCGGAACCGCAGCATCTTGGAAGCCAGGTGGCTTCTTGCTGTCCCCGCGTCGCTTGTCCTTACGGTCCTTTTGGCCGGCCTCTTGCTGACGTGAGTAGCCAAGCTTTGGCTCGCAACCCATAGGAGAAAAACGATGAGAATGCATCTTACCGCAGCCGCTGCCGGATTTTTGCTACTCGCCGGTATCGGTGCGGCAGCCGCAGACACCGTGGTGATCCAGCCGGAACAGGAAACGGTGATCAAGGAATATGTGAAGAAGCAGCCGCTGGCCTCAGTGAAGCTGCCCGGCGTGGAGCTCAACATCGGAACGGCTCTGCCCGATACGGTCGAGCTTCATGAGGTCCCCAATGTGAAATACCGCTACACTGTGATCGACAACCGGACGGTCGTCGTGGATCCGGAGACGCGTAAGGTCATCAAAATTATCCAATGACCGGGCAACACCGGCCCTGTGGCCCGGCGCGGAACAAACGACAGTGGCGCCGTTCTCACATTGGCTGAGAGGCCAAGTTGGCTCTGTCTAACCAGTCTTCTGTATCGGCCCGCTGCCTTTCTGGTAGCGGGCCGTTTTGTCTGCTGGTGTCTTTGCCGTCGCGGGTGGTCGCCTGGCAGCCAGATGTGGCCATCATGGGCTCGCTGACAGGCACGAAACGCGGGGTCATAAATCGGTCCTCTGCGGCTCGCTGGCCAACGTGTCAAGAATGCCGACCAGGTCGCAAAGCACCAAATCGATCTTTCAAAGTCTAATGATCGGGAGAGCGCGCTGGAAAGCACGTGTGGTAACAGTCGATTCAACCATCGCTAGTATATTAGGAGAGAGTGGCGACTCCGACCGGCGTTAGGGGTGGGAGCCGGAGCCGCCTGCGCAGCCAGGGGTAGTTATTTGACCGCGCTGTCTCAGAATAGGACAGCGCGGTCTACGATTGGTTAATCGAACATTCAATTAGCTAAAATGGTGCGGAACGATAATTCGCGCGTCTCGTTGGAATGCCGACCGGAAAGCATGGCCCTCCATCCTTCCGGTCCCGTGTGAAAGGACCGCTGCCAATTCCATCGGCGGCGGGTTTCGCTATTTAGCCAAAGCTGAAACGAAATGCCGGGTGAAGGTCGTTGGGTATTTGCCAGATCAAATCTCTGGCGAGTCCAACGTCCCCTCGCCGGCTTGATTTACCGAACGCATCAGAGATGCCGAGGGCGTGCACCGGCACCGCCCACTGCGGCTTCGGCCGGAACCCGGCGCTGATGGTGACGATCGCGGAAGGCTACGATGGGAAACGCCTGGGAACGATCCCAATCAATGTTCCACACTCATGCGAGGCTCGGAGGATAGCGCGCCGCCTCGCCGCCTCTGGGGTTGAAGCTCACAGCTATGGGCAGGGTTGACCCGGTCCGCGTCAACAAGAGCATTCGTTCCGCTCTGACTGACGGTCACGGTCGAGAAACCTTTGCAGATGCTCCTGCGCCAAAGCTCGGCAGTTCCGGCGGATCCGGCTCATAGAGACAAGCGCAAGACCGACACTTTTCGACAGCTGCCGGCAGGATCATCAAGTGGAAACCGTTCGTGCCGGTTCCGATTGGGCGCTAGGATGTCTCGGCAGGTGCCAGCGAGGTTATTCACGGACGCCGATGCCGATTTTTTCAGTCAAGCACACGACCGTTTATCGGTATAGCCGAGGTGTAAGGTTTGGCGAGCACCGGCTGATGTTCAGGCCGCGCGACAGTTTCGATCAGCGACTTCTGGACCACGCCTTGACCGTTGCGCCTGAACCGAAGGAGGTTCGGTGGATACATGACGTTTTTGGGAACTGTGTTGCCGTGATCGACTTTCAGGGTTCGGCCAAGGAACTCCAGTTTGCGACTGACATTCGCCTCGATCACAGGCCCCAGCATTCTCCTGATTTTCGTATCGATGAAGCCGCGCTGAGGTTTCCCTTTTCCTATGATCCGGACGAAGCGGTCGACTTGGCGCAAACAACGGAGCGTCATCATGCCGATGCCGGCGACGAGGTCGGCAAATGGGCCCGACAGTTCGTCAGTGCAGCCGGACACACTGAGACCGGAAAACTGTTGATGACGCTCTGCTACGCCATCCACGAGAGCTTTGCGTACTCCCGCCGGTTCGAAACTGGAACCCAACCGCCTCTCATGACCTTGCATCTGCGCAGGGGCACATGCCGGGACTTTGCGCTTTTCATGATGGAGGCGGTCCGCTCGCTCGGCTTTGCCGCCCGCTTCGTGACCGGCTATGTCTATGTGCCCAGCCGCGATAGCGATTCCGTCCGCGGCGGGGGATCCACGCATGCCTGGTGCCAGGTCTACTTGCCCGGGGCTGGCTGGATCGAGTTCGATCCGACCAACGGTATCGTCGGGAACCGGGATTTGATCCGGGTGGCTGTAGCCAGGCACCCTAGCCAAGCCATTCCTCTTTCAGGAACCTACGCCGGCAGCGCGTCAAGTTTTCTAGGCATGACCGTCGAGGTGAAGGTGGCAAAGGAAATCGCGTCAACAAAAATTAGCCCCGTCTAATATTCGTCGGAACTGTTTGGGCAATCCCGAGTTTGCCCAGTTCTGACGCAAAGATCGGAGCGTAGATGCGGATCCGCGCAGGCTTCAAACTTACCTACGAATGTCCGCAGCCAACACCAATGCTGTTGGTCCTTGAGATCCATCCCTCGCGCCGCGTGGACCTCCTGACGGACCAAATCGTGGCCTTTGACCGCCCGATCGAAGCGCGCGGCTACATTGACGCTTTCGGGAACGCGTGCACGAGGATCGAGGCGCCAGAAGGGCTGACGACGATATCGACGAGCTTCGAAATCTACGACACCGGGAGGTCTGATGTCGTCGTGCCGGACGCAGTTCAGCAAGCCATCATGGACCTGCCGGACGAGGTGCTCAGGTTTCTCCTCGGCAGTCGCTATTGCGACACCGATCGGCTTGGCGACTTTGCCTGGGTAAACTTTGGCGATACCAAGCCCGGATGGGCGCGGGTTCAGGCGATCTGCAATTTCGTGCACGATCACATCGCTTTCGATTACCAGGCCGCCGACCCCTTTCGGACTGCGCATGGTGCTCTCACCGATCGGACCGGCGTCTGCCGCGATTTTGCGCATCTGGCTATCTCACTGTGCCGCTGCATGAATATCCCTGCGCGCTATTGCACCGGCTATCTCGGCGACATTGGTGTGCCCCCCGGGCCTGATCCAATGGATTTCAGCGCATGGTTTGAGGCTTATCTCAGCGGGCACTGGTTCGCGTTTGATGCTCGGCATAACCGACCTCGCATCGGCAGGATCCTGATAGCGACGGGTTGCGACGCCACCGATGTTGCCATCTCAACGAGTTTCGGCGCATCGAGACTTGCTGGCTTTCAGGTTGTCACGGAAGAGGTCCAAGCAGACCACCCCTTGAGTGACTAAGGAGGTTGGCTTCCCAGAGGCTCACCGTGGTGGAGACTCAACATGCTGACCCGACCCTCCTGATTTTGACGTATTTCGTGCTTTCGTTTTGTCTCATGCCAAGTTCGCCGATTGGCTGTGCAACCGCGCTCCTATTGGACGCAAATCAGCAGCGCCTGCCCTGTCAATCCTGCGACCGACGCACCTGTTCGCAGAGCCAGACGCAGAAGCTGCGCGGCACCGGGCGCTGATCACAATCGCGGATCAGGGCGAAGTACCAATCCGGTCCTTTCAACACAGTTGCAAGTGGCGCGACGAGCAGGCCACCATCTAGAAGTGGCCGAAAGAGAGTCGGTGACAGCAAGGCCACACCGAGGCCACCCACCGGCGCGTTGGCGATGAGGTCGAAGTTTCAGTAGTCGACAGCGGCGAAGCGTAAGCCGCTCGGCATTGGTCGCTCGGCTCGTGCGAACCACTTTGCCCAATCAGGATGAGGCAGAAGGTTGAAGTCTGCGAGATCCTCCGGCGCAGCGAGGGTCCGCGCCTCGGGCCCTATATGCTCAATGATGGCGGGTCGGCAAAGGAGACGCTCGACGGGATCGCGGCGAACTGGAAGGCGACCATCGCCGAGCACGGCTGCAATTAGCCTTCCTAGGATTGAAAGGGCGTCGTCATATGTGAGGCGCACGCGTGGCCCAAGCCTTGCCAATCGAGCGGCGGTTCGCGAATGTCTTGTTTCCGCGAAGAACCGTCTCACGAACCGGGCGAATGTACGTCGGCTTCTGGCGCAACTGCGAGCTAGTTATGGCTCCCAGCGACGCGGCGCTTCAAGGTTGCAAGGAAAGGCCTCCAAGCGTGACTTCCGATGCCGCTCCAGAAACCGTCGATCCATCGCCTTTTGCGCCTCGGCGGACGCGTCATGGAAAGTCCCGAACTACTTGTCAGAAGTAGCCTAAAGCTTGCCAGGTTGCGTCGTATGTCCCGTAGCTTGACTCGCCGATGCCATGTTCTTGGCCAACCCCAAGAGACGCAGGACCGCACGCTTTGGATTCGATCCAAGCCAGACACCCCTGATTGAGCTGATGCTGTTTTCACCGTCGAGTGGCCGCCACAGGGCGCAGTCGGTGGCAACTGTCCGAGCATAACTTTCCTCAGCCAAGGTGACGCCTTGTCCGAGTTCCACCTTAAAGATGACCGTCGCCTGGTTCGCGTGACACGTTTGAACGGCCGGGCCTCCGTCGGCCGCAATTCGTTCGAGCAAGCCCTGATCCAACGGCGGCCCTTCTAGCCCGTTCGGAACGAGCAGACGCTTATCTGCAAGGTCGGACCACCTGAGCACGGGCTTCTCGACAAGCGAATGACAAGCCGGCAGGAGCACGAAGAGACGCTCCTGCCAAAACACCTCGCTGTTGCAGGATTTGACGGCGCCACTATCGTGCGTGAACACAATGTCGAAACGCCGGCGGCGAATGGCTGCCAGGTGCTGCCGGGCTGGGACATCCTCAATGGTCAGTTTCACGCATGGATACAGTTTGTTGAACCGGTCGATAAGGCGCTTGAGAAACTCCCCTCCTGCTACACAGCATAATCCAATCCTGAGCGTCTTTGCGTCCCTGTTATCGCGGGAACGCTCAGCAAAGGCATCCAGCAGACCTTCGTAGTGAGCCTGCACAATTTCGATCCAGGCTCGGCCGGTCTCGGTCAAGCGGACGCCACGCACGTTGCGCTCAAACAGCTGCATTTCCAAAAGCTGTTCAAGCTTAACCAGGTTGCGACTGACCGAAGATTCCTGGACCCTCAGGGCTCTTGCCGCCTGACGCAGGCTGCCGTGATCCATGGCCGCGAAGGCGTATGTCAGCAGTTGAAGTGCGTTGCCGTTGGGTGTCATGTCGCTTGAGCTTCTTGGACACCGTCGCCGATTATCCCATCTTCACCGCAATGCGATTGGATCGTTATCCGAAAATCGCGCGTTCGGAGGCCACATGCCATCGAGGCGTCACACCGGACCTTCTGTCACTGCGGTCGCCACGTTTTGGGAAACGCTGGACTCATAGACATACTCGTGAGGAATGGCCGGCCCCGGCATCTGTGAAACGTAGAGACCGAGATTTTCCTTGCTGTTGCTCGCCGCAAGGCTGCAGAAATTGCCGCTGTTCCACGTCATGATGCAATGGCTGAAATGCGCACTCACGGCGCGGGCCATCTCTTCCAGTGTCACTTCATTGTTGAACATCGTGCTGAGGACGGCGGTCTTCTTTCTCTCGATTTCGGAGTGCGGGAAATAGCGCGCCTTGAAACCGTAGTCCTTCTGGTCCTCGCGACGCTGGTAGTCGTCTGGCTCCGCCGCGCGAAATTTTTCGACGAAGACGAAGATGCCGCCGTTCTTGAGGTTCTGGCTCACGAACTCAATTTGTTTTCGCCTGTTTGGCGAATACATCTGGAAGGTGGTGTCCTCCATAATTACGTCGAAGCCTTGCTGGAATTTCGTCAGCCGCTGGTTCGATCCTAGCGCGGTCTTGGTCAACCAGTGGAACGGGCCGATAAAGAACTCTGCGTGGGGCGGCTCACCGTACGCCATAAACGATTTGTAGTTCTCAGGGCTTGGGCTGCACGACAGCGACAGAATCTGTCCGCCCGAGAATTCGGACAGCGTCCTAGCCATCGTGGCCTCGGCCGTTCCAAGGCTATAGAGCGATAGCGGAGTGCTGCGCAGCCGGGCATATCTTACGACCGCGTAGGCCATTCGGCACTCCTCTTCCAGTCTGTAGGGAATGCTACCGTGATAGTGCTGGTCGAAAAAGCCTTGCCGGGTGGCGTGGAGGCGAACGAGATCGCGCAGGAGGTCATCGTTCGGCAGAAGGCGGGCGTCGGCCAAAGGCCTACGGATCGGCATGCCGCTTTTGCCAGCGGCGGTTGAAGAAAAAAAGCCGGCGAGCTCGTTGATTCGCGGGCCCTGATCGCACTCGGCCAAGAACTCGTCGAGACCTTGCATAGGAATGTGCCTCCACACCGTTGCTTTGGTGAGATGCCAAGAGCTCGATGCGGAAACACCTCCAATTTAAGAGAGGTCTAATGTTTCAGCCTGTTTCGAGTCTTGGGCGGGGCACTGGTAGGCTTGGATAATACGAGCGGCTTTCATTCGATTGCCGCTTTTTTACTAAAGTGTCATCTTCAACCAATCCTGAGTTATTTTTGATTTGTCCAGCAACCAATGGTTATGCACAACCAAGGGCGGGCTGCTTTTGGTACGAAGGTTGCTCTCTGCGTGGATACCCTTTGCCTCGACCCCAACAAGTTGCGACGCTCACAGCATCAGACGTTTACGCACCAACATGAGAGTTGGGGAAACGTGCGGGCAGACCTGATCAAGAGAACCGGACTGATGCGCCAGGAAACGGGAATTTCCTTCCCCGGCCATGTATTCCTCATGAACGTCAAAGGCGCCGCGAGCCGCGGAGAAGACTTCGTCGATGGGCGCCGCGTCTCCTTCTCTCCGCGGCGCGCTGGTTCTGTCATCCACATGCCTGCCGGTAGTGACTGGACGGGTTGGGATGAGGGAGACCCGACGGCCGCCTACCTGCTGGTGTCCATTGAAAAAGCATTCGCTGACGAGGCGTTCGGGGGAATGGTGCGCCAACGCTCGGGCGACCTGCCCGCTTCGATCGGATTTCGCGACGCGACCGTCGAAATGGCCTTGCAGCGGATCGTCATCGAACTCAAGCAGCCCGACCCTATCAGTGTGACGATGGTCGAGAGTCAGGCCATGCAACTGCTAGTCCAGATGGTCAGGCGAAATGGCAGCCACCATGAGCCGGCGAAAGGTGGTTTGTCATCTTTCGACCTCAAGCGTGCGGTCGCCATGATAGAAACGCCATCAGACAAAATACCCACCTTGGCCCAGCTGGCCAAAGAGGTTGGGGTGAGCCGCTTTCATTTCGGCCGGGCCTTCAAACAGTCGACGGGCATGACCCCGCACGCGTTCATCGCGCGCCGCCGACTGGAACGTTCGGCCGATATGCTTCGATCGACCAAAATGTCGGCGACGGAAATCGCCATGGAATGCGGTTTCGGCAGTTCGAGCCATTTCACGATCGCTTTCAAGCGGGGCTTCGGGGTCAGTCCGACGGAGTTCCGCCGCAGGTGCAGAATATGAATCGGTACCTTCGCCAATTTCAGCAACCATCTGCAAATCTACGTCTGATTGTTAAGCGGGGTTCCTGGAAACAGGTATCAAAAGCGGCCATTGGATGTGCCGCCCGTGTCGAACACAATCCGCATCTACCATGACAAGCAACAGGGCGCGCGACTACGCCCATTGCGTAAGTTTCTCGCCAGCACATTGGCGGCGGCAATTGCAAGGAACGGCTATTACATCGCCTGCGCCTGGACGCTTGTCCAAGCAGGATATGGGAGCGCCGGCGTAGCGACTTTGCTTGCCATCGTCAGTGCGGTCGAACTCATCGCAAGCCCTCTGGCCGGCGCAGCGGCGGATCGGTCTGACCGACGACGACTGAGCGTCGTGGCAGACATTGGTCGCTTTGCCGTCATGCTCGCCACAGCGTTCTCGCTGTTCTATCTGGAGGCATTTCCAACCCTGTGCGTGTCAGCCGTGCTCTTTTCGATTTGCGATCGCGTCGCCCTTACCGCCTCGCAAGCCATGATCCCGCTTGTGACGCGCGGCGCCGATCTTGCGACGTCAAATTCCGCCGTCTTTTTCGTCATGCAACTGGGCAGTCTCGGGGCAGCATTGTTTGCTGGTCCTTTGCTGACTGGGCATTCCCCTGCCCCCAGGTTCATCGTCCTTAGCCTGTTCTTCCTTGTCTCAGCAGGCTTGCTCTTCTCAATGCGGCTGGGCCCGGTGCCGCGAGGTGTTGGCAGGACCAATGGCTTGGCGCCCAACATCGATCTGCGCCTGGTTCGGCTCTTTGCCGCTTATGCGCTTCTCTATGGAGGCGCGGTGCTGGTCACGGTCATGGGCTCTAGTTTCGTCTTCGAAGAGCAGAAAGGCACGGCCACAGATTTCGGCCATCTTGAGGCAGCTTGGTCGGCGGGTTCGCTGGTCGGAGCGGCTCTTCTTGTCAGGCTGGCGCAAGCGGTAAGTGCTCCTATGCTTCATCTCATGCTTTTGGGCTCGACGGCGCTAGCTCTGACGTCGCTGACAGCCCTGCTCGCGCCCTGGACACTGATTGTCTTCGCCACGCTTGGATGCCTCTACAATCTGGGCCGGGTGAGCATTGAAGTCACATTGCAGTCGCGTGTCCCCAATACTGTGTTGGGCAGAGCCAAAGGCGTCATGCACAGTGTCGCTGTCGCGCTCGGATTTCTCATATTCAGCATCGCGACCGTTTTGGGTGATAGTGTATTCCCCTCGACGGTTTTTTTCAGTTTCGGCCTAATTCTCCTCATCAGCATTCCCGCACTGAGCATCGGTATTGCACAGCGAAAGGGTAAGACGTGAGGTGCTAACGGCAGACGCAGAGTCGAAACAGGCCGTCCTCGGGTCGCTGGCGACACTCTACCCGTGGATGCGTAGCTACTATTCCCGCCCGGTCCGCGACTATGCGTCCCGCCTGTTCGAGGCGCCGGTTCAGAACGCCTTGCCGGACACTCGCCGCCGCTCGTTGGCCAAGTTGCTCGAGACGATCAGGAAAGCGGGCCACCGAAACGGATTGCCGATCCAAGCCGTCTCACAAATTTGCTCAGACTTCGAGAAGCGCCGCGTGCTGCAGACAGGCCCCCATCTGTTTCTCCTGCTGGAACCGGAAGCGTATTACACGCACGTCCTCAGCCTACTTGGCCTCTCGGCGCATGGCTGCTCGACCTACGTCTCCTATGCTGTTTCGACTGTGAGCCTCGTTGAGAGGCCGCGCAAGGGGCCGGGCTGGCTAGCGGTCGACGGAAAACCGACCAACGTCTTTGGCCTCAGCCGGAGCAGGATGATCGGATACAGCCTGCTGAGCGGCCCGGGATCCTATCGGTTCGAGCTGGTTCCGACGGAGCCAAACGCTCAGGGAGACGCGCTGACCCTGCTTCGCAACCTTCTGCCGATGGCGCTTTTCGAGCGCCCAGCGCATGCTATCAAGGCAGCCAATCTCATGCTTTGGCCAAAACTCTTCGGAACGGGCTTCAGCTTCTTGCAGATCGACGACGAGGATATCGCCGACCTGGTCGCGGACCATCTGTCGGACGAAGACTCCTGGTTACGGACGCGACTGCTCGAAAACCCGAAGATCGCGTCCAGCATCCTTGCCGCGCTCGACAGGCTGGCCGCCGGCCCGTGGAGCGGCTGGCTCGCGCGCGGCACCGACTTCTTCTGGTTCTATGAAAATGGCAAACGCCTTCCGCTACGTTTGGTCGACGGAGACCTCGTCCATTCGGCGACCGGCGTAAAAGTGGCCCGCTTCACGGCACCCGACATCATCGAGCGGCTGGTCAACCGCAGCCTCATCCCCAATCTGCTGCTGATGTTCCTGGTTTCGTCGATCCTGCCTGGCGTGCGAGCGCTTGGAGGCAGTTACCAGCCGCTCTACTATCCCTTGATGCGCTACGTTTTCTACCAAGCGCTCGAGGCCGCGGACATTGATGGGGATCTTCGGCACGCGCTCGCACACGACGATATGCCAGGAGCTTGGGGGCATAGGGTGATTGAGTGCGATGACGATCCGTTTGCCCTCTTCCGCAACGGTGGCCCAGGCGTAACCCCGCGTATCATTGATCGCCTCGGCGATATGGCCTTCGCAGAGGCCTGTGGAGATATGAGTCGCTTTGTTTCGGACGCCTCGTGGCAAGAGATTCAAAGGCGATTGCGAGAGCAGGCCATCACTCCGACCGATGCGGAGTGGGCTTTTTCCTGACAAGAGACGCACAAGGTGCCTAGTTTGAGCATCGATGACCACATCGCTAGGAAATAGCCCATCAGCAATGATCTCTCAGGCAGAGACGAGAAGTCTGCCGACCGACAGGCCGCGCGCCTTCCTAGTTGTTTTGAAGCAAACGTTGGGCTTGGCGATGCGGGCTTCGCGCTCTTCGGCAGGGGATCGAGGAGCTTGTTTGTCGGCGACCGCCAATCCGTGTTTCACCAGGTCGCGTCCGAGATCGATGCTTCCCGAAGCAGACGCCGACATCGTTGTCGTAGCGGTCCTTGCCCTCGATGATGCAGGATACATCTCCTGAGCAATGAGATGGCGAACGTGGTCACGCGCATACCGCAGGGCCAAATCTTGTCAGCGGCATCAAAACACCCCTGCAGAAGTTCGGGGGCATCGATACCGAGCAACTGAACTCGTTTCTTGTCATGCCACAGCGTGTCGCCGTCATTAGCAAACCAATGCTCTCCTGCGGACGCGGTGCCACAGGTGAGCATGAAGGCGAGAGCGAGGGTCAGCCTCCGACGATTCTTCTACGGTAGTGGGTCAGTTTGAAATTTCGAGGCTGATTCCGGCTTCGAGCCGTTCCGCGACAAGAGCCTGGAGTCGCCACAGGGATTCATCGTGAATGCCCAGTTCCTCCAGCCGAGAAACCGTCTCTCTTAGATACTCTGCGCAAGAGCCCCAATGCCCTGCTGCCGTCGCAAGAATATCGGCAGCCGCATCCAGGGACACCTTTCCAGAATAATGGGGACTTTGTCGGTTTACGACGAAACCGAGCGCTCGGATTGGACCGTCACCAGTTTCAGCAGTCATCCATCGGGGCACATTTACCGATGGCTTAATCATCAATTCACGCCGAAACAGGGTGTCCAAGCTTGCCTTGACCTGTTCGACAGGAAGCCTGAAAATCATCCCCTTGCAGCTGCCGCCCCGATCAAGCGCAAGCATCAATCCGGGCTTGTCTCGCGTTCCTCGAAACCGCGCCACCCGAAAGCAGAATGCCCGGTGCCACCCTTGAACGGTGGCTATCCGACTTTCGACGAACTCACATGCAGGTTTCCAGAGCAGGGAGCCGTAGCCAAAGAGCCAAATGTCATCCTCTGGCGCGTGCGTCAGGACGTTTTGTATTGCGATGAGATAATCGTCATCGGTCATGTAGACCGCGCCCGGAGTAGGCCCCGCATCCTCAACCACGCGAGCGGCCCGAGCCACAAGATCCGCTGTGAGCGCCATCTGCTGGACGACTCCGGGCATCGTGGACCGCCCCGAAAGTTCTCTCAGCGGAGATGCGCTTCTAATAGCGTTCGCGCTTTGCCGGTTTGGATCGCGCGGGCGCTTGGGGCGCTTCGTCATGCCCGGAGTATGCCACGCTTGCCGAGCGCTTCCAACGCCCCTCAAGACCGGCAAATTTCAAACTGACCCACTACCCTTCTACGATGGCGCTTGCCTAGACGTGGCTCGCGGACCTAACCTGAACGGTTTTGGCGAGCCCATCCCGGCACGGGCCGGATGGGTAGCCCGCCGAAACGGGAGGCTACCATGAAAGTTGCATCGCTACTTGCAATCGGCTGGATCATATCCTGCGGGTTCGCCTCCTTTGCTTCGGCAGAGGATGCGCACACTGTGATCACTCCCAACGACGTTAAGTGGGGTCCGGCCCCAAAAGCGCTCCCTGCCGGAGCACAGGCGGCAGTCTTGTTCGGCGACCCGACCAAGGAAGGCCCGTTTGCCCTTCGGCTCAAATTGCCGGCTGGGTATGCGATCCCGCCGCACACGCATCCAGGGCTTGAGGTTGATACAGTAATATCGGGGACCGTTAATCTTGGGATGGGCGAGACCGCCGATCGTAGCGCCGCCAAAGCAATTCCTGCGGGGAGCTTGTTCGCTTTGCCGCAAGGCATGGCGCATTTTGCTTACTTCGACGAGGAGACGGTGCTCCAACTCACCACCAATGGCCCATGGGGCATCAAGTACATCAACCCGGCGGACGATCCTCGAAAGCAATAGCCACGACGGCTAAAATCGAACTGCCCCGTCGCGCTCGGCGGCGGGGTGCCAGCCGCCAGAAGCCAGCCCTAGTGCGTCCAGCGTGCGCACCATCCTTTTAGTTAAGCCTGCCGTTCGTTTGGTTGTGTTCCGACTATATTAGCTGGCGCGTATATCTCTCATAGCCGGCGCCCACCCTGATTGCCCCACGCCGGTCAGGCTCGGCACTTGCTGGCCTCAACCCCGCCACAATGCCGGGCCGTCCCTTTCGCTTCGAAGCGTGGCGCAAACCGGTGAATGAAAAATGGCCCGCTGCCGGAACTCATAGCAGCGGGCCAGTGGGACTCTGGACATGACCGGACACAGGGCTTTGGGATCGGGCATTCGGCTGAGCAAAAAAACGGCAGCTTTTAAATTTTTTTCCGCGGCTCTGCCATTGGTAAATTCCGTACATTCGCATGAATGAAAAATGGCCCGCTGCCAGGGCCGACAGCGGACCAGTGGACCTTTTTGGACCATAAGCCGGAATGAAGGGCTTGGGACACAGGCATCCGGCTTAGGGCAAAAAACGGCGGATGTTGGAATTTGTTCCCGCGCTTCAATGATGTTTCCGCAACATATCAGCGCCCTCGGATTCTCTCCTCCAAAAAGCAGATTGAAAGAAAGCCCGCGCCACGGAGGGACCTGTGACGCGGGCCGGCCGGATGATTGCCCACCGACCTGCGCCGGACACCATGCGGCGGCGCCCGAAGCATCACTCAAATATTCAAAATAGCTAATGTACCGCCACGACGCCTCCATCACAACTGCCCTCTTTACAGTGCGGAAGCCGCATCCGTGGTCGGGCCCTTGATCGATTCGCCATAAATCTCCGCAGCCCCCCACGCAATGAAGGCCAAGAGCAGGGCGGCGATCAGGATGCGCAGAGCATGCCACCCCCAGCGTCCCTGGCGGGCTTTGTTTTCCGGAGTAATCTTGGTCATGGTCGGCCTCCATATCGTTTGGCACCGGCCGGCGCATCTGGCAAAACATGCTCGGGGACGGTTCCTTGCCGCGAAGGTTCCGAAGCCAGGGGAAATGGCAAGCGGCCGCGTTGGGGCGGGCTGCGGAGCGGGGCACTTGGGGGCTTGGTGGATAGCAGGGTTCGCAAAGCGAACTTACTCACTTCCCGACCGCCGGGCCAACTGGGAGGTGGCCGGGCTATGGATCATCTTGACGCGGAACTGCAGTGATCCATCGGATAATAAAATACCGGGATGACGGTTCGCAGCTTCGACTGGGCGTCGACCTCGCTGCTTCGCGGGCGATGATCTCTCCGTTGCGTTCGATGACGACAAGGTATCGGTTTCGATTGATCGGCATGCTCCAAACGTAGCGGCCGAATGCAAGTCGGAAAACCGTCTCACCCGGTCTCCAGCCCTCCTTAGCGATCACAATCTGTTTCGCCGCGGTAAGGCAGGTGCCTCGCGGAATCACCGGGGAGTAGGTCGAGTTCATCGATGGAACGGGGCCGGACCAGTGCAGCACCCATGAAAAGCTATAGGCCCAGTGGACTAGGGCACTCAGTCTTAATTGAGTGACCTCTAATATTCGAATAGATTAATCAGTGCGGGGGCTGGGGCATATTCCTTTCCCGCAAAAAAGGCCGGTGCGGTGCGATAGATCTAGCAACGAGCGCCCGACTGCACCGGCCATTTCACTCCCAACCTTGGTGAATGATGGAGCGGGCCCGAAGCTCGGGCACGCACGGCGGCAGCGGATTACTTGGCCTTGCGGCATACGCGTGGCACTCCGCTCCTGATTACGATTCAGGTGTCGTCGAAGGCGTATAGCCGGTGACACTCGTTTCCATGGCGGTCCCTTAATTTCTATTGCGCCTGCACGCACGCCGCGTCCAGTGAACGCAGTCCTCAGCTATCGCTCTGGGGTGCGTGGCGGCACCTGTTCGAGGAGCGTAATCTCATCGGTCGCTGTCGGCAGTTCGCCGTCTGGCGTCAGCTTGTCGACTGCCTCGGGCAAGTCCTTCGTGATCCTGGCAATCAGTTCATCGCGCGATAGACCAGTCTGCATCGAAAGAGAAGTGAGGGTTTCCTCGTCTATCGCCGTCTCGACGTCCTTTGGTTCGATCGGCTGGTTGGGTCCGGTGCTGACCCACGAGTCTACCTTCGACCCTGCTCCGGCATTTCTGAAGCGGTCGAGGATGTCCCCAAGAGCCATCCCGGACACGCCCTTGGACAGCTGATCCAAGAGCCCGCCCTGTGGGTTGTTCGGATCGCGATTTCCTGCACCGCGGATCAAGTCTCCGATCTTGTCGCGATTTTGATAAGCCAGAATGCCAAGCATTGCGACTGCCAGTCTTCCCAGATTTGCCATTGGTTTCCTCCCTTGGATCACAAGGAGAAGGTTCCGTGCTCACAAAGGTTCCACCTGTCCATTTCGCGCAGCCGCGCTAGCCCGCGTCCTCCCGGAAATCCTGCAGCGAGGCGTGGCGCAAGTCGTCCTCGTAGGTGAATGAAAATGGCCCGCTGCCGGAACTCATAGCAGCGGGCCGTACACGGAGTAAGCCGGGGATACCGAGGGGTGGTGGTATCATCCCGGCCCAGCACAATAACGGCGTCTCGCCAGCGTTTGTTCCGGCGCCGTTCGCATATATTAGCAACGCCTTGACTAAGCTCTCGCTCGCCCCAGACTCCATGCATGGGCAAAGGCATCAAAGTTGGCGATGAGGTCGCGATCACCGCGAGGGTGCGGCGGCGTGTCAGCGAAGATCGGGTCAGCGTCTCGATCCCGTCCTACGGCTTCCCACACTCAATAGTGGACCGCACATCGACACTGAAGAAGGGGCAGTTGATTGAACTGACCGGCGATGTCCTTCGTGTCGATGAGAAGACCGTGACGCTGAACCTGTCACCGCCGGTGACAGTCGACGTTTCGGCCGTCAGGTTGGTGACTAGCTATGTCGCACCGCAGATTAAAGAGCCGATTGCCGACAAGCCGACATAGCACGAGCGCGCGTATGTGCTTAAATACGGCAGGCGGCATTACCCCCTCAATACGATGCCGCAGTGACCGACGCGGGAAAATGTCGTCTCACCGGCATCCGCGTCGGTCACTTCCCCTTGGGATAGCGCGGTCGCCGGGCGCCGCTGCGCGATAGGGTCGACTAATTGCCCTTGGCCTTGCCGTAGCCATTCGGTGTCGAGTCCGGTTTGTAGATCAGCCCGACTTTCCGGCCGCCGCATTTCGTGCACTTCAGCTTTGGCGTGATGTCGTCGGCCATTGCCGGCGTATCGGGTCCATAGCGGTCGCGAAGCTTGGCGAGCTCGAGCGGCTGGCTATGGTTGCACGGAGCGTGGCGATAGAAGGCAATCACCGAAATGCGCTTTGTCGGTCAGCGTTTGAAAAGCCAGCCCTTCGCTATGCCGGCCCGATATAGTGCGGCTCCAATCAGTCCGCCGCGCCGGCGTCATGATGAACGATTGCATCCAGGATCGCATTGTAGACGCCGGCCTCTTCCTCGATCTCCGCGCTGCCGATGCCGAGCGCCTTGGCGTCGGCGAATAGCTTTTGGGTCAATTCCGCCACTGTGAGCACGTCCGCGCCGACGGTCTCGGGGATATTGTTGGAAATCCACTTGTGAAGGAAGTTGACGCCGCGCGTGCTCATCTCGCCATAAGCCGGCGAGTGGCATTAGGTTCCGGCAGTTGAACTAGATCGAGGCTGGACTGGAATCCAGGTGCCGCCTGATTTCGTCTGGCGTCGCGCCATTGTTGAACAGCGCAAGGATACGCTCGGCCAAGCGTTCGCAATTACGAACGTTCCTTGATTGGGCCTTCGGTCGGAATTGGCTGGGGGACTTCCGGACGATTGTCAGGCGCAATAGCCCCTGAGCCGGGTTCGGCCGGAACCCCTCCTGTCGGCATTCGTTGCTCGCTGCTGGCCGCTGTCGTTAGGTGCCTGCCATTTCGGCCCGTCATGGCGGGCACCCGAATTTGACGTGGTTGGCAGCGGCAAGCGGCGTGGTGTTTTTTCGATAGCGAGGCGAACCGTGAGACTTATCCAGAACAAACCGCACGCAGATGACGTCACAGACCCACCCGCAAACGACAATACGCCTGCCCCCGAAGATTTTTCGATCCTTGATCACATCTCCATAGACGATGATGAGGTCGCTGGCGCTATTAGGCGAACAGAGCGCCTGGCCCTTGCCGTGGTTATCGGAATGGCCATCTGCTTGGTTGTCGTACCGCTCGTGTTTGCTGGCCTGATGTACGGAATATAGGATCGTCGTCTTCCCGAAAGTCCTGCAGCGAGGCTCGGCGCAAAATTTTCGTCGCCGCGTAGGTGGCTGTACCCGGCCGATCATCCTTCAGGGCCGGTGGAGCAACGCTAGCTTTCATACACATCTGCCGCCATCATCGGCTTGCTTACCGCACCGTCATCTTCTGGCTCCCGTATGGTCGTTTGGCTCCGTCAGTCGTGGCTAATGGAACATTCATCGTCGTACGCTGTTCTCTGACCAGGAGGAATCGCCATGGCAGATGACAAGAGCAACCGGCAGCACGATCTGTACGGCCAAATCCGCTAGATATGGGTAGCTAGAATGTCGGCCGATCTGACCCCGGAGCAGTCCAAAGCAGCGCGCGCCTTATTGAACTGGTCGCGAATTCGACTTGGCGCAAAGGCCAATCTTAGCGAGATGCCGATCAGCGATTTCGAGAACGGCTTTAGGAAACCGCATCCCCACACCATTGCGGCCGTGCGCCAGGCGTTGGAGCACGCCGGGATTGTCTTCACTGTCGAAGGCCCCTCGCTAGCCCGCTCGGAAGGACAGATTAGCGGTCCCCGCAGCGACAATAGAATGTGGCGCCGCCGGCAGACAGGGAAGCCGCCAAGTCTCTTGGCTGACCGCTAAGGCTCAGATTGCAAGTCACAAGTGGTTGGTGTGCCAACCGTTCGACGCAATCAAGGGCTTTCTTGATGTGGTCCGGGTTGTCGATACCGCCCGTGAATAGAGCGATCAGGCGGCGGGCCAAATGCTCGCGCGCAGGACTGTTCGTGGTCGACTATGCCACGGTAAGGCATCTGCCTTCTCCCTGTTAGGGGCGAAAGCGTGATCGACTCTTTCAAGCGCTCGTTGCCTTGCTAGATCGAGCGACCTAGAGGCAGTACGCTTTTCGGGCGGGATAGCGAGTCAATTGCCGGGGCATGATAGGGAACAACCTGCCTTGTCGCGAACGGCTGCGTGGGTCGCTGCGACCTAGGTCCTATGCTCGGTATAAGAAGTCCCAATTTGCCAAACAGAGGTCTGAAGCGGGAAACGTAGGGCTTGCGACTTCATTGGTAAGGGGCTGGCGAGATTAGTCCCTCCATCGTCGGTTTAGTAGGTGTCCGCCACAGCGCAGCAGCGGGCGGACACCTATTCCGTCTGTGGGCACCAATCCGAGCTTTGCTCAAAAGAAGGAAAACGGTGGCAACCACAAGGACTAGAGAGCTTGTTGAACAATTCGATGTCGAGGACAGCGCAGGCGGCATCTATCGGGTCAAAGTGTGGCAAACCAGGCTGATGACTGCCATATTGGACGGGTCTACACGTGGCCGGAGGGCTGAAAGACCTAGAGCTTTCGGACGGCATCGTGATCGAGATGTTACGGTGCAGATCGTGACGACCGGCGAGATCTACAAGCGCATTGACGTCGGCCGGAAAACGTCCCGGTGCCATGACGTATAGTCAAGCTGGCGCCTCCTTCGGCAATGAAGAATGGCCCGCTGCCGGAACTCAGAGCAGCGGGCAATATCGGTGGCCCGCCAGAGTTTGTTCCCGCGCCGTTTTTCCAAATATTAGCGCGAGCCCACTCGAGTGCGCCTTGGGCTAGATTCAGCCGCCCATCTTCATTGCCATCGCACAGAAGTCTGCATGCGACTTGTTAAGCGTGGCGTCGCCGCAGTCTTTCAATACCGCCTTCTGTTCATCGGGCTTCATGGCCTGCCAGGCGGTCTTGAAGTCAGCCTCGGACCTCAACGTTTTCATGCCGGCATCACTGAAGAACGGGGACATCTTTGCCGGATCGTCGAGTGCGGATGTGTTGCCGGCGGTGAGGGCTGAGCTTGTCATCATCGCAAGCGCGATTGTGCCCAGTGTGAGCATCTTTATGTTCATTTGACTGTTCCTCCATAGTCAGGCCATTGACCTTGACCTTCCGGAAAAACGTGAATCCAACGACCTCTGTTCCCGGCGATTAGCGCTAATTCACATCGAAGTGATCCGTCGGCTTTCACTGCGAAAAAGTGACGGTCAGGCTCGGCACTTGCTGGCCTACCCCGCCACATGCCGAGCCGCCTCTTCCGCAGCCGAAATGCTTTCGGCGCATTTGTCCTCTTTACGAGTCGGAGTTAGCCCGACCTGCTCTACCAGGAACAGGAGATGAGGTGCGAAAAAACCCGCTCCGGTGAGGGGACCGAAGCGGGCTCTATGCCGGGTTATGCGACCCGAGGCGGCACCCGATGAAGTGAGCCGCCAATATCATAATTTTGAGGCGGGCGCTTTGTTCCCGACTGGGGACGAAAGGCGCCGGCCGAAACAGGACCGAAAACCCATTCTATAAGACGTTATCTCGGCATATAATCTTGCCAGCCGGCACCCCCGCCGGTGAGGCCCGGCGGTCAAAACCCCAAGCCACCCCCGCCATAACCGCTGGGCCGCCTTGGCCCGTCCCAATTCGGCTGTCGGGCCATTTTTCGCAGTGGCATTTGGGCTCGCGAATTTAGCTGGACGGCGTATGATCCCCAAGTCGGCCGTACCGAATAGAGGCATTGCGGACGCTGGGAAGCTGGAGTGCTTTCGCCTATGTGCGGGAGCATGACAATGTCTCATGACAAGGTGTCGGCGTTCGACAGCGATATCCTGCGAAGTACCTTTCGCCGAGCGATCATCGAGGAGCGGATCCCTGAAAGCCAATGGCGCGACTTCGCCGCGCAAATGGTCCGCGATGTCACCGGCTTTGAGACCGTCGATCCCGAGTTTGTGGAATGGATTACGCGGAAGTCAGGGCAGACTTTGAACAGATCGGTGGCGCCGAAATATCTCGATCATAAACTCGAATGCCCATACTGCCTCACCATCAGGTTGAGAATTCCTGATGACGCTCGTCCGGAGACGCCGATTTTTTGCGACGATTGTGGAGAGTACCTTGGCACCTGGGATGAGATACAAACCGACTTTGAGAAGCAAGGCGGCCAGAACGGGGTGTTTCGCCTCGAAAAGGGGCGCATCAAGCGGATCGGCTAGAGCTGAGCGACGGAACTCTAATATCGGCCTTTCAGGAACTTGGCCTCGCGAAGCAGCGAATTCCAATCGGCTCCAATCAGCTTGATCAGCCGCTCGGCGTCATCCTCGCTGATCCCCGTCTCCCTCGCCAGTCGCTTGGCCAACAGTTTTATGGGAGCCTTGAGTCCATCCCCATTGTCCATTGCCGGCCCCATAGGTTTTCTCCAAAGAAAGGGAACCGATGAAACTGGTTTTAGTTGCGAGCCGCGCTTTGCTTATCGAGGTTTTCAGCCGCTTCTGCCCGGACATCCTCCACCGTGGCGTGGCGTAGCTTCGGCTCGCCGCGCAAATACCTGACGCGGGCAGTGATGCCTGGCTTTAGCCATTCCGCCTTCGAGATGGCTTTCGGCAGCCCTGGTGGCGGTGACCGCCCCTTGCGCACTTGGTCCCAAAGACGCTCCCGCTTCTCCTTGGTCAGCGCGACTGTAGCCGAGCCGGCATATTTGCCGCCACGTGCCATGATGCCTTGCGGCGCCTTGCCGGGCTCTCTCCTGCTGCCGAGCAGATCAAAGTCGCCGACCTCCCAGCATTTCGTCTCCACCCAGCCGTCGGACGGACCACTCCGGTAAGGGCTGCTGCGCCGCTTCGAGACAATGCCCTCCAGCCCCATATTGTCGGCTGCGGCGAAGAAGGCCGCGCCGTTGGCTTCAACATGCTCGCTGTACTGGATGATGCCTTTGGCCGGCTTGACCACTTCCCAGAGGATAGCCTTGCGCTCGATCGCCGGCAGCGATCGGAGATCCTCGCCATCCCTGTCCAGGATATCGAAGGCGACGAAACAAGGCGGCGCAAACCAGAAATACGCTACGCTCGCGTCCCCGCAACGAAGGTCGCAATCCGAGCCTTCCGGGTCACTGCTCGCGCCACCAGGCCGGGCCGCATACAGTCGGCCGTCACTCCGGTAGGCCCGCGAGGCGCATGTGTTCGGCCCAGCGTTCGAACCGAACGGGGTCGGTGTATAGCTTCTCCCATTTCTTGCGTTGTTCGCGAATGGTATCGCCGGGCGAGTCTTTTAGGAAAACCGCAAGCGCCTCCTTTGCCTCCCGCTCCTTTCCCAGGCAAGCGTAGATCCCGGCAAGCATGCGGTGTGCGCCGCTCGGGATACTGGACATTTTCCGCATCTCCGTCAGCGCAGCCCCGCAATCGTTCTTTTCCCAAAGCGCCCATCCCATGTCCCAATGGTACCAGTCAGGGTAGAAAGGATCGATGCCCATCGCCTGCTTGATCCGATCGATGGCTTCGTCGATGCGGCCGACAAAGAGCAGCGGGGCCGAACTGGCTTCGAGGATTTCCGAGTTGCTTGGATTTAGGGCGATCGCCTGATCGTAGCGCGCAAGGGCCTGCTCGATCTCTCCGGCCTCGGTATGGATGCGGGCGCGGACATAATACGCCTGGGCATCATCCGGAGCGAGCAGGATGGCCTTGTCAGCGTATTCAGCAGCGAGCCTCAACGCCTCCTCAAAGCTACGTTCCTGCCGGTGAAACCCGAAGACCGCGTCATTGCGATAGGAAAAGGCCATCCCCATATAACCGAATTGCGAGTTCGGATCCGCTTCGATCGCCTTGAGGTTGAACTGTCGAAACAACTCGTTCCCCGCGGCAGAGAAATCCTTGTCGAGTGCGGCAATCCCCATCAGGTTATAGTGGCGTGCGTTGACCCGGGCAAAGCTGCTATGTGGCCAGGCGCGCTCGATCCTGTGCCCGACCCGGTCCGCAAGCGTGCGGATGATTTCCTCCTGGACGACGAAAAGATCGCCGATTTCCCGATCGTAGGAATTGGCCCAGACATGTGATCCGTCATGTGCATCCAGTAACTGGGCGGTCACTTTCAACCGGTTTCCGATCTTCTGCTGGCTGCCTTCGAGCAGGTAGTCGACGCCGAGTTCATCGCCAATCTGGCTGGCGTCGGTCGGTTTACCTCGGTATTTGAAGCTCGAGTTCTGGGCGATGACGGCATAAGTCTTGCTCCGCGCAAGCTCGGTGATGATCCCCTCAGCAACAGCGTCGCTGAGATAACCCTTATCCGCACCGGCACTGAAGTCGTCGAAGGGAAGGACCGCAATCCTCGGCATGTCACTCGGACGAACCGGCGCGGCTCGCCACGTTTCCGCGCCATAATATGCGCCGATCGCTGCCGCGACGAGAACGATCGCAGCAAGAATGAACCCGCGTTGCGAAAACCGTGTCTTGGCTCGTTTCATGACGGCCGCGGCGTTTGGGTCCGCTGCGTCCAATGGATCGGCATTCAGTCGGTAACCTCTCCTGGGGACGGTTTCCACGATCGCATGGGCGTCGTCCCCCAATGCGCGGCGAATATCGGCAATGCATTGGGTAAGGCTGTCGTCGGTCACGAAGGTATCGGGCCAAACCGCCTGCATCAGCGCATCCTTGGACACGATCTCGCCCGGTCGCGTCGCGAGCACGGAGAGCACCTCGGCGGACTGACTGCGGAGATCGACCGCTTTGCCTTCAACCGTTCGGAGTTCGTTGATTCTGGTCAGTAAAACAAAACTGCCAAACGTGATCGTTTCAGCAGATTTCGGATCAATTTCAGGAGCCTTTCGGGACATTTCACCCTCATGGCGCGATCCCTAGCCTAGCCCATTCGGCCGCCGCATCCAAGCGATCCTGGCGGCATTGGATTGGACAGAAGGCTGACATGAAAGGGACCAGGTTCATCATCGCTCTCGCTCTCCTTTTGACAGCGCAAACGGCTGCAAAAGCGGACTCCGCTATTGTGAATGCAACCGCGCATGTTATTTCTCTTACATTTGTAAATGGCGGTATTGAAGAGCGGCGAGAACAGAAACCGTTCGACACATACGCCCTCTGTCTCGCATGGAAACATCAGAAAGAATTCCTTCCGCCGGATCCGCCTGCTTTTATTTCTTTCGTATATTGTGCGCAAACAGAGGCGACGCTCACATCATCCTAAGCATGAATGACTGAGGCGACGTTTCGCAGGGTAGCGCGAATGTTGGTGCGAACTGAGGCGGCCCCTCGGCGAAGAACCGCAAGATTCCAGAAATCATGCCAGTCCTGGCCAGTTCATTCCGTGGGCAACGGCACCAGGCCGAGCCGCGGGACGAATTCCTCCAACTCTTCGTCAAGCGGTGGCGGTTCTTCTTCGGCCTCCTGCTTCGGTTCAACCATCAGCAGGCCGACCACGATCAGCGCCAGGGAAACCCAGGTGAGCGCCGGTATCGCTTCGCCCAGCAGCAGCATGCTCCAGCCTATGCCGGCGGCGGTCACCGCGTAGGCGTTCTGGCTTGCGAACACAGCGCCTGTGCTGGAGATCAGCGCGATGAAGAGCAGCATCGCCAGATTGCCGGCAACGGCCATCAGAACGACAATCACCCCAAGCCTTCCGGTCAACAAACCAACCGGTATGAAATCCCCATAGAAAGCTGCCAGCGGGACCAGCATCAGAAGCGAAGCAACCAGGACGATGCCGAACAGAGCGACGCTGTCGATCGCAGCCGGCTTGAACTCCGAGAGGTAAATATCCTCGGTCGCATAAGTGACCGGGATGACGAGCGCGATGGCAAGCCACAACCAGTTGGTATTCATTTCCCCCGGCTCGCCATAGAAAAGGATAATGACGATGCCGACGAGACCCAGTCCAAGTCCCAAAAACCGCTTCATGCTGGGCGCCTCAGTCCGCATCAAGGCCGCGAACAGGAATACGGCGAACCCCTCCAGCACGATGACAATGGAGACGATGAAGGCGGGAAGCTTGCTTGCCAGCCAATAGACCAGCACCTGATTGATCACCGAGCTGATGAACGCGAGGATCATGATGAACCTCCAATCCGAGCGCGTAAGGGCAGACAGGCTCGGCATTGTCCCGCGCTTCAGGCTTATCCCGAGGCAGGACACGGCTCCGATGAGGTCGATAAGGATCGCCAGCCCTATTGGGTGGGCTTCAACGAGCGAGGCCATTTTCGACAGCGGCACGACAAGGCCCCACAGTCCTCCACACGCCAACAGCAGCAAGGCGCCACGGAAGGTGCGGATGTTCTGCCGCATCTTCCGCTCGCGCTCATAAACCTTCTGGGCCATCGTGGCGAAGACAGTGGCGAGCTTGCCAAGACCATCGGCTCGGCCTGCCACATCGCGGATGCCCAGCTTTGAAGGGTTGAACCTCCCGCTTTCCAGGGTTGCGGCCGCCTTCGTCAACTTGGCCACCTGGCGCAGATATTCCTTCTCTATGTCGCGCAGTCGCTTCTTCTCGATGCAAGTGGAAATCCGCGCCTTGAGAAGCGCGAGTTCAAAATCCTTGGGCAAGAAATCCTCGGCGCCCAATTCGATCGCCTTCACGACGCTGCTCATCTCATCGTCGAGCCCGGAAATCACGATTACCGGCACATCCCGCGTCCGGGACGACGCCTTGAGGCTCGTCAGCACCTCGAAGCCGTCCATCGCCGGCATCATGATATCGAGAAGAACAAGATCGAAATTTTCAGTGGTGAGCAGATTAAGAGCCGCTCGTCCGTCTTCTACCGCCTCGGCTTCGTGTCCCAGAGCCTCGACCGATTTCTTGAGCTTGATCCTTATGGTCCGAGAGTCGTCGACAATGAGAATCCGGCCAGGGTTGTTCACGCTATTTACCCAGATTGAAGATTGTTCGAAGCTCTGTGACGGCGGCATCGAACGCACGCTGCGCATCGCCGATTTCCGCAAGATCCGCCGGCTCGCCGCTCGCGCACCGCACTTCCACCCGGGCGCAGATCTGGCTGAGTTCGGCCGCGCCGATATCCCGCGCGTTGGATTTCAGTGAGTGGGCAGCCCGTCGGGCGGCGGCCTGGTCGGAGGCCCGCCCCGACGACCACATCTCCCGCATAATGGACGGCCCTTCTTCCAGGAAGGATTCCACAAGCTCCAGAAGGTCAGCCTCGTCGCCACCGACGAGTTCACGCAGCTTAACCAGTGCCCCTCTGTCGATCGCCACAACATACCCCGGTGCATGCTTCTTCCGGCTACAGCCGGTTACCGCGAATTTCTCTCGGCGCCGGCAAAGTATGATCGAAATAGAATCCCCTGCTTCGTCCGTCAGAGTTCCATCGCGTTCAAAAAGCAGACTATCGCATCGATACTAAATTAGCGATAGTACATATAACTGCCACGATACCAGTGACGATTGCGCCAAGGCCCGCCGTTGCATTCAGAACCCCGGCACGCCGGCTTCCTCAAAATTCATCCGGTGCCCCCGCAAGCCTCTGTCCGGAATTCATGACGGCCTTGTTCAGCGAGGCAATGAGATTTTCGACCCGCAGCGGCTTGCTAAGATAGTCGTCCATTCCTGCGTCCAGATACCTCTCGCGATCGCCGGCCATCGCGTTGGCGGTCAAGGCAATGATGAATGGCTGACGCAGCTGTCGGGTATCGGAAGCGCGGATCAATCTTGTGGCTTCGAGACCATCCATGTCGGGCATTTCAATATCCATCAGGATAACATCGTGGCTGCCCTGGGTGTATGCAGCGACCGCCGACTGTCCGTCGACCGCCAGGTCCGGCTTGTACCCCAGGCGCTCAAGCACCTTCGAGCCAAGCTTCCGGTTGGTGGCATTGTCGTCCACCAGAAGGATTTGAAGCGGAAACGTCTTGGCCATCGAACTGTCGAAAGCGGGAAGCTTCGACTGATCGGATCGGATAGAGCGTGTCGGAGCCCCGATAAAGATCGATAGCAACGTATTGAGCAAGGGCGATGGCTTAATCGGCTTGGAGAGCGTGGCCGCGAACTTGATGCTCTCCATCTCCCTCTTCTTGTCTTCGGGCATGGGCACCATTGAACTAAGCAGCACCAACGGAACGCTGCCCTTGCCGTCCAGCGCGCGTATTCGGGTGGCCAGTTCGATCCCGTCCATGCCGGGCATGTTCATGTCGAGAACGATGACGTCAAAGACCTCGCCGCCGGCAAGCCTTCGAAGCGCTTCGGCGGGATGTTCGCTTTCGGATGCAGCCATGTTCCACGACTGCGCCTGCAGGGACATGATGCGCCGGTTTGTGGCGTTGTCGTCGACGACCAACAGCCGCTTGCCGGCCAGTTCATCCGTTGCTGGCAGCGCGTAAGCCGGTTTTTGGGCTGAGGCAACCGGAGCGCGGATGGTGAAGAAGAACGTCGTGCCTTCTCCCTCGACGCTTTCTACCCAGACCTCGCCGCCCATCAATCCCACCAGACGCCTGCTGATCGCCAGACCCAGTCCGGTTCCGCCGTAACGTCGTGTCGTGGAGGCATCGACCTGACTGAAGGATTTGAAGAGGCGATCCATTCGGTCCTTGGCTATGCCGATGCCGGTGTCGCGCACCGCGAACTGGAGCGTGCAAACCTTTCGCCCGCCCTCCTGTGGAGCGAGGAGTGAAGCTTTGGACGGCACCTCCATCACGGAAAGCACCACCTCCCCCCGCTCGGTGAATTTGACGGCATTGTTGAGCAGGTTGATCAAAACCTGGCGCAGACGGTTGGCGTCGGCGACAATCGTTTCCGGCGTGCCGGGCTCGACCACATAGCCGAGATCCAGTCCCTTCTCCGCCGTCCTCGGCGCGATCAGGTCTATGGCGCTTTCGAGACACTCACGCAATTCGAACTGCCGAGGATCGAGATCGAGCTTGCCCGCCTCCACCTTGGAGAAATCGAGTATGTCGTTGATGATGGTCAGCAGTGCTTCCGCGCTGTTGTTTATCGTCTCGCCGATTTCCCGCTGCTCATCGTCAAGCTTCGTGGCGAGCATAAGGTTGGCCATGCCGATAACGCCGTTCATCGGCGTGCGGATTTCATGGCTCATAGTCGCCAGGAACGTGCTCTTGGCTTCGTTGGCCGCTTCGGCCGCTTCCTTCGCCTGTTGCAGGGCCAGGGACAATTGCTTGAGCTGCGTTACGTCCTGAGTGGACGACACAATGCGCGACCAGTCATTTGCCGGATCCTCCGGAAGCTGAACCGTTTCGACGAGATAGAGATCGCGTCCACTGAAATCCTTGTCGACCACCTCGGTCGATGTGTGCAGGCGGCCATCGAGATATTGCGCAACGGCATCCGGGTAAGTTGCCCAGGAGTGTTCACCGGTATCTGCCTCTAGGCGAACCCGTAGTGCCTCCTTGTTCTCAGCGCCGTAGAGGCGAACCAGCGCATCGTTGAAATCGATCCAGCGTACGGAACCGGGGAGCGACTCAGCAACTTGCGGATTGTCGCGGAGGTAGCCGCGGATATCGCTGATCCCCTGCCTCACCAGGCCATCGACGATAACTTTGAGGCCTGACCAATCCTCCTCCCAAAGCGGAATCGGGGCCGATTCAAAAAGTTGGCGGAACCGTCCTTCGCTCTGGCGAACGGCGGCCTCGGTGTACTTGAGTTCACTAAACAGCTGCGCGTTGTGCAAGGCGGCGCCGGCAGTGGCGGCGATGGTGGAGAGCAAACGAAGGGAGTCATCGTTGAACAGGCCCTCTTGTGTCGTGCTCTGCACGCTGATCACGCCGACATTGCCTTGAGTCGTCTTGATCGGGACGCCAAGATACGACAGCGCGTCCTTGCCCACTGGGGTTGCCCCGATTTCCGCGCCGCGCTCGGCCACGTCCTGGTTGATGAGCAACGGCTCTCCGGTTTCCAGGATTTTGCTGGTCAGGCCTTCGCCGAGCCGAAGCGTGGTAAAGGCTTCGCCGAACTGGTAGGGGAAATGGATAAGCTTCGTCTTTGGATCGAGCAAGGCCACATAAACGATGTCGGCGCTGAATATTTCCTGCATCTGATCGCCGATCAACTGGATCGTGTTGCCAAGTTCGGCTTCGCCGACCAGCGCCTGACTGACCTTGCTGATCGCACCCAGTTCGGCCGCGCGCTGTTGTGTTTCCTTGAGAAGTCTCTGGGTCTCGTCGAACAGGCGGGCGTTGGCGATCGCGACTCCCAGGTTGGAGGCTATCGTCTGCAGCAGGCGTACGTGGTTCTCGTCGAATGCGTTCTTTTCGTAGCTTTGCACGCTGACCACGCCGAGCGTTCTCTCGCCTGAATTGATAGGCACGCCGATGTATGAAGAGGTCCTGTCCTCTTCGAACGGGAAATAGGCACCGCGCCTTTTTCCTTCCTCCATGGTGCTGAACACCAAAGGCTTTCCCGTCGAGATAATTTCCGATGTGAGCCCTATCCCCAGCGGGAACGGCTCGATGGTCTTGTAACCCCTGTAGTAAGCATAGGGAACTCGAACTTGGCCGGATTGGCTGTCGTGTAACAGAATCTCGCTGACCTCGGTGCCGAAGGCCTCCCTCACCTTATCGCCCACCAACCGTATAACGGTGTCGACATTCAGTGATTTCGTCATCGCTTCCCCGACGCTGTTGAGAATGGCCATCTCCTTGGCGCGGTCTTGCGCCATCTTCAGTAGCCGTTGCGTCTCGTCGAATAGGTACGCGTTGGCTATGGCAACGCCCATGCTGGAAGCGAGCCCCTGCAGCAGGCGTACATGATCCTCGCTGAAGACGTTCGGCTGGTAGCTCTGGACGCTGACCACACCGAGCGTCCTGTCCCCGGCAATGATCGGAACGCCCAGATAGGACTCCGTCCTATCCTCCTCCGTCGGCATCAGCGCACCCAAAGCAATGTGCTCGTCAATATTCCCCAAAAGCAGTGGCTTGCCCGACAGTATGACTTTCGACGTCAGGCCTTCGCCCATGACAAAGGGTTCAGGGTCCTGGTAGTCACCGTAATAAGCGTAAGGGACAGTGATCAGGTCGGACGTCTCATCGCGCAGCAGGATCTCGGTTACCTCGGCGCCAAACATCTCGCGAACCTTGTCGCCGACTATCCTGGTCACCGTCTTGACATTCAGCGTTTTGGCGGTCGCTTCGCCGACGCTGTTGAGAATGGCCAATTCCTTGGCGCGGTCCTCTGATACTTTGAGCAGTCGCTGCGTTTCGTCGAAAAGGCGCGCATTGGCAATCGCGACGCCCATGCTTGAGGATAACCCTTGCAGCAGGCGCATATGATTTTCGCCAAAGGCATTCTTCTCGTAGCTCTGAACGCTGACAACCCCCAAAGTTCTGCCGCCGGCAATGATCGGCACGCCGATATACGATTCTGATAGTTCCGCTTCGTTGAGCGCAATCACATCGAACTCGAGGGACTGCTCAAACGTCCCGAGAACCAGCGGCTTTCCCGAGAGGATAACCTTGGAGGTAAGGCCCGCGCCCAAAGTGAAGGGCTCGACCTCCTGGTACTCGCGGTAAAATGAATATGGCACGGTGATGAGATCTGAGGCCTCGTCATGCAACAGGATTTCGGTGATGTCCGCCCCGAATATTTCTCGCACCTGATCGCCGACTATGCGGGTCACAGTCTTGACATTCAGCGTCTTCGCCATCGCTTCGCCGACGCTGTTGAGGATGGCCAATTCCTTGGTGCGTTCCTCGGCGAACTGAATCAGACGCTTGTTTTCAACGGAAAGACGGTCAAGCTCGATCAACTCGACTGCATTGGCATTTTCCAGTTCGGCAATACGCTGGTCGGCGGATGCCAGGCGACTGGCAAGGTCACTTTCCACTGAGCCCTGCATATTGGCTTCTCCCAAAAGGGACCTTCCGCCTAATTAAGCGGAATGCTCTCCCACCCGTATATTAGCAAGTAGTGTTACATGCCAGGCGCCCGATTGACAGTACCGTCAAGGCGTGGCCTGAAGGGATAAGCTAGATTCTGCGGCTAGGGCTGCATGTCTGCTTTCGGGCGGTGGCAAGAACGCTGAGGCGGATCGCTGCCATTCGCAACGCGGACAATTGTAAGTCACCGTTGGGTCAAAACCAGACCTTCACAACCAGCTGCCATTACGACTTCGCGCTTCCACTCAGCAAAATAGCATAATTGGAGGCGTCGAGAATGGTCGACTAACTCCGGCACCAGTAGTGTCAGACGAGGCGCTCCTAAGCCGCCTCCAGCCGCACGAGTGCTCACCGATCTCCGCAACTGAAGGTAACGTCCGGAGCCGCAGTTCCTCCTGATCGGCCTGCGCTTCAACCTGTGGATCGTCCTTCGGAGGCGCTTGCAGATTCATCTCGTGCTGGCGGAGGCGCATCGGACTGTGCTCACGAGCGTTCAACTTTCAAATCCCCGCCGCTTGATGAGGTTTACCTACCCCGCGATACTACCCGCTTGCAGCTTCCCGAGGTAGGCGACGAGGCGTGAACCGGAAAGTCGATCACTATCTCGTGGCTGCGCCCTGCCGTGCGCCGCTTGCGACCTCCGCGGAGATCGTTGCTGAAAAACCGAGCCAGGCCTTCCCGCCGCTCCGTCACATAGCCGAGAACTAGGAGTGGCAGGCGGTCACCGCCGCTCTCGCCTTGCCCGTGGCCTCCCTCTGGCCTACTACTACTACGCCGCCTCGTTGACCGCGGCTCGCTACGAAGGCCGAATTGGCAAAGTTGCTCGCGATTCCCTGCTCTCGATGAAGGCCTTTTGGGATATCGGCGTCAGAGATGCGACGCAATCTGGATCGTTCAATACGTAGGTCGCGAGATCCGCGTGCTGGACTACGATAAGGCGGTCCGTCAGCCGTTGGTAGCCCATCTCGAGTGGCTGCGATCGAAGGGCTACGGCAATGCGGAGTGCTCTCTGCCGTACGACGGGTCGCACGAGGATGCGATCTCCGCAATCCGCTTCGAGGACCATACCCTCAGGTTGTTTCCAGTCGTGTGGAGAAGGTTGGAAGACCGTTCCTCTCCGTCTACCAGCAATTTCTAGTACTTAGCTAAAAACCTTCCATCGCTTCAATTTTTGACCAATATCCCTCTCGGCTTTGTCGAGTCGGGCGAATGCGGTTCTTCGGCCTGCGTGGAGTTAGAAAGGGCTATACCGAGCGGCAGCCGGGCAGTTTTGCTGAACGGTCTGTGAGGTTTGTCACAGACGCATCAATGCATCTGTCTAGCTTGTGCGTGTAGTTTTTCCGCCAGCGGTGAAGAGAGCGCTCCGATGCTTGTGAACCTTCCTACGATTGTGAACCTTCTTCCTCTGGTAGCAGTTGGTCCCCTTGTCGATTGGCTCCATCATCGAGCCGAACAGAGGGCGCAGTTGAAGACAATGGACGAGCTGAGCGAGTCACCGGACGACCTGCTCAGCGACATCGGGATTTCCCGCGATGAGATCGAGACCACGCGCCTGCTGTCCGGTCGGAGGGCGGTGGGCTGACAAAAAGCCCGCCACCAGAGGCACCGGGCGCTAGTTCGGGAGGAGGCGGGCAAGTCCCCTTGGCCCGGCAAAATAACGGTGCGCCTCGCTTCGCTGGATAACAAAGCTCGCGCCGGTTGAACCAATGCATATTCAGGCTGCGTGACTTTTCCGTTACAAGATAACGAAAGCTCGCCACCTGAGCCCACGTCTGCCGAACACGGCGCCAATTGCAGTGCCAATTCTTTCCTGCGACTATCGGTCGGTCCACGGGATAGGGGGGTACCAATGAGCGCTGCCGATGCGGCCGCTTTGATGGTGAAAATGCTGAACAAGCACGGCAAGGTCCAGCAGGATGAGGCCGCCTACTATCTTCATATCGAATTCGGAGAAGATCACGTCTACTTCAACGGGCATGGCAACTTGACCATCAAGGCTGGCGTCTTGGCGGCCTTCAACAAATTGACGCCTGACGTCGTTTGGATTCCATCAAGTCGATACTGGAGAAGGAGGTATGAAGGCGACGAGCCTGGTCGAGTGCAATCCGTATTGAAAAGCCCGCCACCGTGAGGCATCGGGCCGCGTCGCCAACTTGGCGACTTGATCCGTTTGCTGTCACGCGGCGCTCTGCAATGACCGTGTCGTGACAGGCCGATGCGGTAGCGTCCAACTTGTCCGCGAGGTAAGCGATCCAGGAGCAGATCTTGGACTTGCTGCATGGCCTTCGCGATGCTTTGATCTTCTGGCATGGGGAAATAAAGGTCTGTCGCCCCAGAAGCTCACGTCGAGCTTTGCGGCGGGCGCCTTAGACTGAGTCAGTGCGGCGACCAGGAGAGCGCAATCGAGCTCCTCAGGGAACGAAACCTGCAGATCGGCCTCTGGCAATAAAAACCGGGTAGCCAGACGAAGCGATTTCAAATTCCTTCGGTAGCCTCAAATTTTAGGAGTGCTCCCACTAGGTTTCGCGTCAGTGCGAGATTGGCCTTCGGCACTATCTTTCGGCTTCGGCGAGATCTCTTCGACACTCACCTTGTCGCCGATCTCCCTTGCCCAGGCCTGCGCCTTGGCCTTGTCCTTCGTTGTCAGGACGATGCGCCAGTGCGGCGCCTCAACACGCTCACTTGGGGCTTAATCGGCAACGATTTATTCAAGCATTCTAATTTAGCTTAGCCGGGTCGCTACAGAGCGACGCCTGTCCAGAGGAAAGCCCGGTTAGCCACCCCCGCGCCGGGCTTTTTTCTCTAGCAAAACTGACATATGACAGAGCCGCGAACAGTGTACATTAGCATCCCATGATATGGGAGGCGTTGCGTATGTATATCGTTGCGGTTGAGTTGGTCGCGAAACTCCGCGAGGCGATCAAGGACCATCTGGCGGACCTTAATGATCTCAAGCTTCAAGCGCTTGAAGCAAAATTGCCAAGGCGCCAGCGGGTAGCCCTGAAATGGTGATGCGCGTGCTAATCTACCGCGAGATGGAGAAGCGCAAGCAATAGCCCGGTCTGCAAGTGAGCTTTGTCGGTTTAGAACCGCCATCACTAGCGCCAGCACCACGCCAGCGGAAAGCGCGAAGGCGAGCCACAGGATGCGCTGTACTGGCGGTATCCCTTGCGAGCTCGATCCCATAGGCTGGCTTTCGCGAGCTTTGGTGAAACTCGCTATCGTGGCTGCGATGAGCGCAAATTTAGTCCCTACGGCGGAACCGGATCAATCCCGACAAAGAGCCCGTGAAGCTCACGTTAGATGTCGACTTGCGCCTGATTCCCCCGACGCGAAGAAGATGCGGAGTAGTAGGTTTTTCCCAACTAGACTAGGCCGTGAACCCATAAATCAGCGGGCCGACGGCTTGCTGGAGTCCGCTATGCACCGACAGCGACCAACGTTTGCAGAGCAGCTAAATGACGCGATGGGCCATTCCGGATGCTGCGTGGGGCTAAGCAAGGCGGACGCTTTGGACCTCAGTGCCTTTCTTGCCCTGCCCTTGCTCGAAGACCACTTTCTGACCCTCTACCAGCGCGCTCAGCCCTGAGCGGGATAGCGCGGAGGCATGGACGAAAACGTCCTTCCCTCCGGTTTCAGGAGCAATGAAGCCAAACCCTTTTTCGCGGTTGTACCACTTCACAGTCCCCGCGGCTTCCTCGCGCGGTCGTATCAGGGATGTTTCAGCGGCACTCGCCTGTGTCGGCGGATGAAGCTCTTCTGTGATCTGTAACACTTGCGCAACCTGATGCCCCTTTCGCGTCTCTTCCAAGGTAACCTTGAGACGCGCTCCCTCCGCCACACTGCGGCTTCCGGCCGCTTCCAACACGCGCAGGGATAGATAGGCTTCCGTGCCGTCTGTTACTTTGACGAAACCAAATCCCTTGCTTGCGTTGAACCACTTCACCTGCGCCTCTAGAGGCTTCGCGGCCGCGGCAGATGGGCGCTGAAAGAAGCTGGGCACAAAACCCGCCTCCGCAAAAGGAAACGGCTCTTCCTCATCTCTATGCCGATGGGGCCTGCGATGGTCTTTGTATCTGCTCATGTCGTCTCGACTGGCGTAAGCGAAAGCACTGTGCGTCGTCTATCATAATGGTAGCAAGGCCGACCAATCAACGCCGTTTGGTGTTCCTGGCGCACTCGGTGATCAGGGGCGTTGAACTTCGGCGGAAGTGCGCGGCCCCGTCGGGGGGGGTGCGTGACGGGATAACTGCAGCCGAGCGACCAGGCGCCGGTTAGTTTCTACCGGTCCGATCTAGAACATTATTTGTCTCGCTGACCCAGCGTTGGTCCCGCACGATCGAAACGAGCCCCGTCGCCAGGTCTGTTTACTGCCGACCCGGTCATGGTAGGCTAACGGTCGGCTGCTAGAAGCGCCTCGCCAGCGCGCGCTCGTGCTAGCCGCTCCGCCGCCGAAGTGTCTGGCGCGCTCCTGGAAGCAGCATTTTGTTCCCTTTATATTAGCTGTCGAGTATATTCCTTAAAGCCGGCCCCGTCGAAGCCCACTTGCCGGTACTGGCGGTCAGGCTCGGCACTTCTGGCCACAACCCCGCCACAGGTGCCGGGCCGCCCCTTCCCCCGGAAATGCGTCCGCCGCATGTGCCCGTTAGGCGCAACAAACCCAAGCAGCCATCACCGGAGCAACTAGGCCAGTTTCTGGCGGCAGCGGAGCCGCTGCATCTAAGCATCGTCGGTCCGTTGATATCGCGCACTGCGATCACTACCGCTCGCTCCAGGTTTTGCATGAGGCGCTGTTGCAGACCGTGCGGGAAGTGACCGGGAAGGAAGTCGCGTTCATCCGGTGGAACGGCACAGGACCTGTGCGCCAGTCACCCCTTTAGACCCAACGGGTATAGGCATTCAGTATTAATTGAGCGAGTTCTAATATGCTTATAAGTTGGCCATCGCGGGGTAGCCCAAATCCCGCGATGGCCGGTGCAGTTCTCACCCCCTAGACCCCGGAGATGAACCGGCCATTCCCTACGTCCCCTTGAATGGATTGGCGGGTTTGTCGGCCGCCCCCAAGCCCCACGCGTCAGCACTATCAAGGACGACAAAGAGCCTCTTGGCATCCTATCTATCCAGACCACCGAAGATCTCTTGGAGATCGCACTGGAGGCAAGCCGCCGAAGCCATCGAGGACGCAAGCACGGCAATCCGATCAAAGCTGAGTGCTAGGGGCTATATGGCATCTGCCGGCGCGAAGAAGCAGTTCTCGTCTTCCTCGGTCGGATGCAGACAGATGTGGAAATTGTCGTCGCCGGACGGGATGACGCTGTCGTAGGGAACGAAGTACCGGTTTTGATGAGTGACCTTTTGATGGTCGCCCGGCCGCAAGATGATCACGTAGCCATCGGGTCGCGGTGTCACGGTCATGCTGGGGATCTTTCCGCACTCACCCGTGACCTGATCACCGTGGCAGCAAGCCAGTGGATAGGCCCAATGGCTGTCAGCGTCGTGAGCAAGTGCAGAACCATCTTCCAGCGCTGCAGCCGCGGCTATCACGCCTGCCAGCTCCGCCATGTGCCGTGTTACGACCCCATGCACCGGATTGGTCCCCAAACGGCGACCGTTGTCGTCGAGGCCAGCTATACACCAATTTAGCAATCGCTAATGCAGAAAAGGCGATTCGACTTCACAGGGAGCAGCTGGGCCCCTTACTAGCTGGACAGAATGTCAGAATGACTTAGGCGGCACGTATAGGCAGATCGTCGGTGATTCACGATGTTGGTTTGCCCATGCTTTTCGGGAATGGCACCAATGGAAATGCATGTCTTGTGACGGACGCACCCTGCTGTCCGCGAACGGCAGCAACTCACCGGACGGCACCTTGAAGCCCTTCCCTGTTTCGCGAATGGTGCCATCTGCCATCGGCTCGCAGTGCTTGTCCTGGCAGCACTGTTCTTCGTACCAGCTATGGGCCGATACCGACTGTCCGCAAACGAAGGCTGCGGCGATAATGGCGCCTAACCCGGATGCGCCGCCGCGCTCGCTCCATAGCCAAGTCATGATTAATATTAGCTGCGCCTGATATGGCAGCGCAAGCGCAGCGAAGCGGGAGGTAGAGCCGTCGGCAGGCAGCACAAGCAATGCCTACCACCGCTGCCTGCCCTGCTCGTCCACTCGGGTACGTCCTAACCCCAAAAGCGTGAACAGCCACGGACGCATCGTCACGAATCCTTGTGCGTTCGCGCAATGCTGGTCCGGTTTCAAGTCTCGGGAGCGCGCTTCCCCTGTGCTGGTGCGCACGTTCAACGAGGCAACGGGTATGGACACGGTTGCCGCGTGGTACGCGCCTGAAGATTCTGCTGGTAGCGGTTTGCCCTATCGATGATACACGACAGCGTTGGGGCTTCGCCAAGCGTCTCGTTCAGACTTGACCGGATGCGCCAGTTCGCGTCGGTACTGCGCAACGCCGATCGCTCCCCCCGCGATCGCCTTGCCGTCGCCGGGCGTGGCCGCGATGACACCCGTCGTGTGGCGCAAATTCGGACCAAGATGTCTGGAATCGACTTTCGAGACAGCCCGCCGTAAAATGCAGACATTCTTTAAGCTATTTTCTAATATTGCAGCGACACCGAGCCGATGCGGCGCCAGCAATTGGATGCCTCGGAGGATCTAAGCGCAGCGAATATACAGTATGAGAAATGCTCGTCTTGAGGAGGGGCCGGGATGTCCGACCAGGAGTTATTCGAGAAGGGTCTTGCAACATACCAAAAGGTGGTCGCGGCGAACTATATGGCCCATAGGGAGGTCTACGAAAAGTTGCGGCAAGTTCTGCTTGGGGAGGTTTTGGGTGGCTTCGTCTTTGCCGATCTAGCCTGCGGCACCGCTACCGGTTCAGCAGCGGCACTGGCCGGCAGTAACGTCACACGCTACATCGGGATCGACATATCCCAACCGTCGCTCGACGCAGCCAAGGAAGCGCTTACCCCACTCACCTGTCCGGTCGAACTGCGTTGCGGAGATTTCGTTGCGGCCATCGATTATTGGAAGGGACCGCTCGACGTTGTATGGATTGGTCAGTCCCTGCATCATCTTCTTGCGCCGGATAAGAGGATCTTCATGCGCAAAATCCGAGACCTATTGCCGCGAGATGGTCTTTTGCTGATTTGGGAGCCAACGCGCCTCGAGGGCGAAGATCGCGAGGGATGGCTGGAGCGATTTCATCAGATGAGGACCGAGTGGGCGACGATCTCTGACGAGGAGTTCGCGGCCTTTGAGAGCCACTGCCGCGCATCCGACTATGCCGAGACGGCCGCGACTTGGATTGGCATGGGCCGCGAGGCCGGTTTCAGAACTGCGGACGAATTGATGATAGTGCCGAACAGATTGGCACGCGTCTACCGGTTCCGTCACTAATTTGGTAAGGACTGCTACCCTCAAAGGCGGTTCCATCGGGGAAGCCTCTTTTTTCGGTAGCGGCATGGATTAGCCGGTGCTCAGAAAAGTGCATGTCGCCTTGGATAGGCTCTCGACGAACAATCACGGTCCGACCGCGACGGCCTTATGACGCAGAGGTGCGTAAGCTCGCGAAAGGGCGGGCCGATAGGCTAGCGAGCTAAGTCGACGTGCACGCGGGACGTCGTTGAACTTCCTCCGCAGTCAAATAAGCCGCGCAGGCTGGCCCGTCCGGGCCCCCGGGACGCGCCGCTTCACACCAGCGTTTGGTCCGGATTTTTGAATATCCGTGGGGCGCCCGACCCCACTTTCTCCAGGGTTATGGGAAGACGGAGATCACAATTGGGCACCGCCGAACGAGTATCCCCCGATTTCGCTGCGGGAACCGACTGAAATCTAAGTCGTTATGGGGTGCACTATTATCCGGCGAGGACATCTTGGACAACAATGACGCAACACCAATCTCGTCTGGCGTACAGGGTCTCGACTACGTGCTTCGGGGCGGCTACGCGCGATATAGGTCTCACTTGATCGAAGGCAGACCGGGCTCTGGCAAAACGACGCTGGGGCTTCAGTTCCTTGTAGCAGGTGCCAGAAAGGGCGAAAGGTGCCTCTATATTACGCTGTCGGAAAGCAAGCGGGAACTCCTTTCGGTCGCCGCTCGGCACGGGCTGTCACTCGACGGAATAGACCTTCTGGAACTGGTCCCTCCGGAGCTGAGCATGGATTCGTCCCAACTCCAAACGCTAGTTCATTCATCGGACCTCGAGCTGAGTGAGACGGTGCAGTCAGCTCTGGCCGAAATTGAACGGCTAAAGCCTGACCGGGTGGTTTTCGACTCTCTTTCCGAAATCCGATTACTCTCCCAAGGGTCGCTGCGCTACCGGCGCCAAGTTCTGGCTCTAAAGAGCTACTTTCTGCTCAGTAACGCAACCGTCCTCTTGCTCGATGATCTGACCGCCGAGCACGACGATCTAAACCTGCATTCAATTAGCCACGCCGTCATCAGAATGGAGCAATTATCTCCCACCTATGGCGGCGAGCGCCGCCGTCTGCGTGTCATCAAGATGCGAGGCGTCGAAATCCGTGGGGGCTTCCATGACTTTGTAATTCGTCCAGGAGGGGTAATTGTTTTCCCGCGGTTAGTGGCCGGTGATCATGATACAGGTGAAGTAAGCTCGCCCGCTCGAAGTGACAGTTCGGTTGACACCCTCTTAGGCGGCGGCTTGGCGCGGGGGACCAGCACGTTGCTCATTGGGCCATCGGGGGTCGGCAAGTCGACAGTGGCGTCAACCTTTTGTCATGCAGGCTTGATGCGTGGCGAAAGTGTGCTGGTGCTGTTGTTTGACGAGACAAAGCGGATATTCCTTGCCCGTGCCGCTGGTATTGGGCTGGATCTTCAGCCTTTCGTGGATAAGCGCCTTCTTTTGCTCGAAAAAGTGAATCCTGCCGAACTTTCTCCCGGCGAACTATCGTCAAGAATCCAGTCGGCTGTCGAGCAGGGCGATGCACGCATAGTGGTGGTGGACAGCCTAACTGGCTACCTCAACGCCCTGTCAGAGGAACAACATCTGGTGCTGCAGATGCACGAGATTCTGACATATCTCAACCAAAAGGGCATTGTCACCATACTGCTCTTGGCCAATCACGGGCTTATCGGTCAGATGGCCGTACCAGTCGACATGACGTATCTGTGCGACTCAGTCATGTTGCTGCGGTTCTTTGAAAGTGACGGCCGCTTGCGGCGGGCGATTTCGGTGGTCAAGAAGCGCGTCGGTCCACACGAGGACACAATCCGCGAATTCAGGATAGGCGCCTCGGGACTGGTCGTGGGCGAGCCGCTTGGACAATTCCGGGGCATTTTGACGGGAGTGCCGTCATACCTGGGTAAAGAAGCCGATCTCCTTGCCAACGATACGCCTTGATGCTGGCTCCCGAAATTCTGATACTGGCCCCAACCGGGCGCGACGCGAAAATTGCGGCCGCAATTCTTCGTGCTGCAGGGATTTCGGCCGTTGTTTGCTCCAAATTGTCCGAGGCATTGCCGCTCCTGGAAAACGCGCATGGTCTCGTTGTTGCGGAAGAGGCCTTGCTCACTGCCGACAGGACTGCATTTGCGGCCTGGCTTGAGGACCAGCCGGCATGGTCGGATTTCCCCGTCATACTCCTCACCATGCGCGGCACCGAATTCGATGGCCGCCTTGCATTCCTCGATCGCTATCTGGTTGTTTTAGAACGACCTTTCCTCGCTTCGAGCCTAACCAACTGCGTGCGTTCGGCGCTGCGCGCCCGCGCGAGGCAACTGGAGGTCAAGGCCTTTGTGGAGCAGACGCAGGAAGTGGCGAAACGCCAAACACTTCTGATCCGTGAACTCCACCATCGGGTCAAGAACACGCTGGCGAATGTTCGGGCGATGATGACCGCGACAGCAAGGTCAAGCGACAACGTCGAGGATTTTGTAAGAGATTTTTCGGCCAGGATCGTTTCCTTGGCCGAAACCCACAGCATGCTGACCGACGACTATTGGCAGACCGCGCTTCTTCACAACTTACTTGAGGCCCAACTTCGCCATTATGATACCAAAGATACGATGCGAATCGTCCTGGAGGGACCTGACGTACCCCTAGTTGCAGATGTTGCCATCCCAATTGGCATGGCATTTCATGAACTTGCCTCGAACTCTTCGAAGTACGGCGCGCTATCCAACCCGCGGGGGCGGCTTGAAGTCCGGTGGTCAATCATTTCGGACGGGGGTGCTGACACCGTGCATCTTGATTGGTCCGAGCATGATGGTCCAACGGTGCAACTGCCGAACCGCCGGGGCTTTGGAATGACCCTGTTGGATAAGGTTGTCGCCGTTCAATGCAACGCCAAGCTCAAAATGGACTATCCCCCGGATGGCTTTCGTTTTGTCATGGACTTACCGCTACGCGGGACAAGACTGGTGCCGCCATATGTATGAAATGCAGACAATAGGGATTGCTGAGCAATCCAGTTGCTTGCGCTCAGCAACGTGCGGGCCAACGCTGAAATTCCAAACTTTTGCGGGCAAGGTATCGGCCAGGGTCTGAACCCGTGGGAAAAGCTAGCCCGGGCTGACGCCAGACACAGCGTCGTCGGATCTTGGCGATGTCCGGCAGCCGCTCGCCTGAGTGCCCTTCGTCAACATAGATCAGATCTATCGCAGGCGAACTTTTGGAGCAGACGGAGATGCCGAAATCGCCATTGCCTGTGGCTTTGCATCGTGCTCGCGTTGTTCCAAATGCTTCTGCGATATTTTCGGCGTCGTTCCGAGAGCCTGTCGGAGCTGAATTGCACAGCGGAGATTCGGCCTTCGGCCGAGCTTCAACTGTCGCGTCCGGAAAAGACGGCGTTGCCCCGTTAGACGGAGAAGGTTGGTTTCGAGTTTGTGTTCCTCTACCAGTCCTCAGAAACGAACAATTCTCTGCACGCTAGTGCGGGTCTCTGAAGCCCAGTGTTGGCGCGGTCCGTGGCTAAGAGCTGGGGACCGGCTCGCGTCGCAGACGAGCAAATTGCTCTCCATCCTGGCCCACATTCTCCGAGCTGGGGAGTGGCCCGTTCCAACCCCAGGCTATCGATTTCAGAGATCTTAACGAGATAGACGAGCGAAGGCGGATGGCGGTTTTGTGCGTCTCTCGCCCGAGCAAACAGCACGTTTTTTGGTCCGTAGAACAAAGGGATAGCGGACTTGCAAATCGCTTCGAATATCGTCGTGATGCGACATCAACTTAAGATCACGTGAATGGCTGTGTCCAACATGGCGGCCCCTGCGGCCGGCTCGACATATTAGCGAAAAATAATAATTGCGTTGAATCAACGCTAAGACGTAAATTACGTGAGATACGCGCGCTTAGGAACGTGTTCAGTCGGGCGTGCAAAGGGAGGGACGGGAACGAATGGCTCAACATGCCAATTCGGTCCATGAGGGGTCCGGGGCGGCGACGCAGCTAGGCGAAGACGAAGTCCGCGCCCAACTCGACCGGATTCGATCCAGTCCCGATTTCGAAGTGCCCGACCGGGCGCGGAAGTTTCTGTCCTGCATCGTCGAAGAAGCGCTGACCGGGCGCGCCAGCCGCATAAAGGCTTATTCGATAGCGACCGAGGTCTTTGGCCGCGACGCGTCTTTCGATGCCCAAAATGACCCTGTTGTCCGCATAGAGGCGAGCAGGATCCGTCGTGCGCTCGAACGGTATTACCTGACAGCAGGTCGCGACGATCCGCTGGGCATCGAGATGCCCAAGGGGGCCTATGTTCCAATCTTTGCTCGGCGGATCAGGGCTGGCAATCGCCTTGAACAATCGCGGCGTTCGGACAGCAAGGAACGGCCGGTGGCAGGTCTCGAACGTGCGCAACATTCTCGGACGCCAATCGCTTGCGAACTTGTTTTTATAAGCGGGAATTTGCGCGGCCGCAGCCCCAAGCCACGAGTTGCCTATGAAGCGTACGGGAACAAAGGCACGACCTTTCTATGGCGACCTGGTCAGCCCGTAGGACTGGATAGAATGTCAGAATGACTTAGGCGGCACGTACAGGCAGATCGTGCTGTCAGGGTTGCCAGAAGGAAATTCACGATGCCGGCCTGCCGTTGCTTTTTGGGCATGGCACCAATGGAAATGCATGTCGTGTGACTGACGCACCCTGCTGTCGCCGTAAGGCAGCGACTGGCCGGACGGCAGCTTGAAGCCCTTGCTTGTTTCGAGAACCGTGCCATCGGCCATCGGCTCGCAATGCACGTCGTGGCAGCACTGTTTTTCATACCAGCTGTCATGTGCCGATGCCAACGGCATTCCGAAAGCGCAAGCTGCGGCGATGATAGCGCCCAACCTAGATGCGCCGAGGCACCCCCTCAATGGCCAGATCATCAAATACATTAGGCTTATCTGATATGACGGCGCAAGCGCTGCCAGGAGCGGCGCGTGAGCCACGACAGCGCGCGTTTTCGTCGATCCTGCGAAGCGTGATGGCCCGCCGCCAGGGCAAGCAGCGGACTTCTTGTCCCGCGCCGTTCGCATATATTAGGCTTCTCTGATCATTCGCGTATTATGGGCGGGCGGCAATTGGTCAGGGAGAGCGAATATGCGAACAATCGACCTTTTTGCGGCCGGCGCTCTGTGCATTGTGCCTTCCAGCCCGCTGGCAGCCGATGCGGTTTCCGCCGAACGCGGTTTGTATATTTCAATCATCGGCGGCTGCCATTTCTGCCACACGGAAGGATACCGTGAAGCCGATGGGAAAATTGACCCGGAGAAAGCTTTGAAAGGCTCTTCCATTGGCTGGCAGGGTCCATGGGGGACCACCTATGCAGCAAACCTCAGGGACTCGGCGATGGGCTTTAACGAGGACAAATGGGTCGACCACCTCAAGAACAAGGTCAATTTGCCGCCGATGCCCTGGTACCAAGTCCAGGCCATGAGCGACAGCGACTTGCGTTCCATTTATCTCTACATCAAATCACTCGGACCACCCGGCGAGTTGGCCCCGTTTTACCGGGAGCCCGGCAAGGAGCCGAGGACACCTTACGTCACACTAGTGCCACCTCAGACACCGAAGAAGTAACGACCTATTGAAAGCAGGGATGGTTAACCATCATTAGGCCCCGCAGGACTTGGGCCTTCAGTCTTAATTGAGAAAGTTCTAATGTGCCGATAGCTTAGCCAGCGCGGGGGACTTTTACCTAATCCCGCAGTGGCCGGTGCAGTGCGCACCCGCAATCCCAACTGCACCGGCCATCCCTTTCGGATAGGTAGCCCGTGGAGAACTCAATTCCTGACCGTAGCGGGATGGCCAGCCGCTGCCATCTGTCTGTTGAATGCGGCCGCCTCGCCTGCCGTATCGAATGGACGAGGGTTTTTCATCCCTCGCGACACCCATTCCTCAATCCGCCACGCCGGCCTCATGGTGGACGATTGCGTTAAGGATCACCTCATAAACGCTGCCAGTCTCTTTCTCGATCTCGGTGCTGCCGATGCCGAGCGCCTTGGCGTCGGCAAATAGGTTTTGGGTCAATTCAGCGACAGAGATGATGTCAGAGCCGACGGTCTCGGTGACGCTGTTCGAAATCCACTTATGCAGGAAATTGACGCCGCGTGTGCTCATCTCGCCATAAGCCGGAGGGCGGCGTGAGGTCCCGCCTGGACCATCACATTGGAAGAAATCCACGGCTCCGTTGAACAAATGAGAGCCGACTTCGTTCTGTCTGATCCCAGACTAAGGCAGAGGATGATTTTTGGGCAAGCAATTGAACAACAGCGACGCCGACACCCCTTCGACGTTTAGCTATTCTTCATATATGCGTGCTTTCTAATTCTTCATGACAATCGACGTCCTTAGTCGCATTTGGCGCATAACGGCCAGAATGGGCGGTGCCACGACCGCGAACGTTGCCGTTATCTTTGCATTCACCTTGCCTTTCGTTGTTGGTGCCGCCGGCCTCGGTGTCGAGACTTCGCTTTGGTACTATAGTAGCCTGAAGCTGCAGGCGGTGGCCGATGCCGCTGCCTATGCCGGCGCGCTGGAAAAGGTCGCCGGGTCCGACAAGCCGACCATCGTCGCCGCCGCCACCCAGTCGGCAACCTCGAACAACTTTGTTGCGCCGGGCACCATCCAGGTCAATACGCCGCCATTGTCCGGCCCGAACACCGCGAAAAAAGCGGTCGAGGTCATCGTCCAGCAGAATCTGGACCGCTACTTCACGGCAATCTTTAACTCTGCGCCCGTTTCCGAGAAGGCAAGGGCGGTGGCGCTCATCAACGACGCCTCGAAGGCTTGCGTCCTGGCGCTCAACAAGTCCGCCGCCCAGGCTGCGCTCTTTTCCGGCAACACCACCGTCAACCTCACCGGCTGCTCGGTCATGTCGGACTCGGTGGCCGCGGACGCCATCAGGACGCAGGGGTCGGCGACGCTCAAGGCCGACTGCCTGATCACGGTCGGCGGCATGGTGCTGAACAATCCGGTGACCACGACCTGCAAGTCCAACCTCACCAAGGCCCTGCCCGCATCCGATCCTTTCTCCAGCCTGCCGACGCCCACGGGCGGCAACCCATGCAAGAGCGTCAACGGCAACAAAACCACGCAAACGCTCCAGCCTGGAACCTATTGCAGCGGCATGGATCTCAAGGGCAATGTCACCCTGCAGCCCGGCGTCTATGTCGTGCAGGGCGGTATGAAGGTCAACGCCAACGCAGTCGTCGCCGGCAGCGGGGTAACCATCTTCATGGCGGGCAGCAACACCGTCAGCATGAACGGCACCGCAACGGTGACGCTGAGCGCGCCGACCTCCGGCGCCTATTCCGGCGTGCTGTTTTATGGCGACAGGACGGGGAACGCTGCGCAGAGCACATTCAACGGCACGGCGACGTCGCTTTTGACCGGCGCCATCTATTTCCCCAAGCAGCAGGTCAATTACCTCGGCAACTTCTCAGGGAACGGCGGCTGCACCCAGGTCGTCGCCGATACCATCCAGTGGTCCGGCAGCACGACCATCAAACAGAACTGCACCAGCCTTGGGATGAAGGACATTCCGGCGACGCAGTCCGTTCAGCTGGTCGAGTAGCCAACCTAACTCGAATGGGCATGGGACTCCTCGCTTCTTCGGGCTGACAGTTGCCCATCATATTAATCAGCGCTAATATATGCGTTTCCCTGCTCGGAGAGGGGTTCCGACGTGGAGAGGTTCTTCTTGGCAAGCCCGTTGGCTGCGATGCTGATGGTGTCGGCGGGCGAATGCTGGTCCAAGGATAGCGCTCCGAAGAGACTGTCAGAGCTATCAGCGCTCAGATGTATTCCGACATTCTGAGGCGAGCATGCTTGCAAGGTCATCGGTGTCCAAGCAGCCAAATTGAGAGCGGCTTCAAAAGGCACTTCCAGGAAATGAGACTGGCTTTGACGCAGGAAGGAGCCACCATCCTGCCCAATGTGAGTGAGAACGACAGAGCGTGGTCTCTCTCGGAGATCGAATTTGACGCCAAACGGCGGCTTGGTCTCCCAGCCCAATTCGGCTGTTCTGGTGGGTACTGGCTCTACGAAAATCGGGGCTGGTGACCCCGGTGCCGTCGGGCGGCAACGCCACGGCGGCAGTACTGCAACCAGCGGAGGTCTTTCGCATGCGCCCGGCAGCACTGCGGCTTCGACGATCCGTCAAGCGCTGTGGCCCCTGTTGGGCTTTGCTGACTGACATCAAGACATCAATCCAGCGGGCAGGCCCGTTTGCGAGAACGGACTCCTGGGAGTGTCGTCCGATGACGCCAGCCGAGGAAGCCAAGATTTTGGAGTGGTACTATCCACCCTATATGATGTAGGCCCATTCGAAATCCAGAGTCTCGCCAGCTCGCGTTGGTGCTGGCCGCGGCGTCTACCGCCGCCCAAGCGTCTGGCACGCTCCTGCAAGCAGCACTAGCTCTCTTCGCGGAAATCCTGAAGCGACGCGTGACGCAAATCGTCTTCGCCCCGCAGGTGCTTCACACGGCCGATCAGCCCCGGCTTTACCCACTGCGTGGCCGGCCGTTTCATGCCCTTGGGCGGAGGCCCAGCGTGCCCCTGGACGCGTTCCCAGAGGCGTTCTCGCATCTCCCGGTTCAAGGTGATGAAGGCGCTGCCGACATAGCGGCCTGTGCGCCGCTCTGCCATCAGAGCGAAAGCTGGCTTGCCGGCCTCCCGTTCGACACCAAGCAGCTCGTATTCGTCGATCGTGAACGTCTTCGTCTTCAGCCAGGCCGTCGAGCTGCCAGAGCGATATTTGCTGTCCTTGCGTTTCGACACCATCCCTTCGAGCCCGGCTTGGTCGACCAGGTGGAAGATGGCTTTGGCATCGCCCGGTAAGGCCTGGCTGAATTGAATGCGGCCACCTTCCGGGATCATCTCGGCCAGGATCTCGCGACGGTCTTCTAGGGGCATGTCGCGTAGGTCGTGGCCATCTAAGTGGAGGAGATCGAAGGCGACGAAATACAGATCATGCTGCCGACTGGTGATGGCCTTGCGCAGCGCTTTGAAGTCGGACAGGCCGGCATCGTTCAGAACGATGATCTCGCCGTCAATGATGGCGCTCTCGACCTCCAGCTCGGCTGCTGCTTTGGCGAGGTCACGGTATTTCGATGTCCAGTCGAGACCGCGCCTTGTGAAGATGCGCGTGCCTTCGGCATCCCTGACGATCTGAGAGCGGTAGCCATCAAATTTAACCTCATGCAGCCAGCCATCGCCCTCGGGAGGCTTGTCCACGAGGGTAGGCATAAGAGGTTCGATGAACTCCAACCGGCCAACGCCGGCATTCACTCGCTTACGCAAAACTCGGCCCCGATCGGTCCAGCGGCTACGGTGTACAGATGAAAGTTTTACTAAATTAGCAATGATGCATGACGAGTCCTATAAATGGCTCAGCCGGCGGCGCACCCCTCAATAAAGGCCCACCGGTCAGGCCCGGCACTGGCCTACCCCGCCGGGTGCCAAGCCGCCCTTTTCGCTTCCGCATCTGCGTATCCGCCTCTCGTATCGCAAGAGTCGAGGAGCGCGCCGGTTGAATGGGAGTCGCGGATCGCTTCGGCGACAAATCTTTCACCGTGAAAGATTTCCAGACAGGACCAGTGCGGCCCCCGAACGGATGATGGCCCCCGCACATAGCCTTAATTGAAAGACTGCCGATGTGGCTGTAGAATTCTATAAGTGCGGGCGACCCACCACCCGCCGCAGCAGCCGGTGTTGCAAGCCTTACCCCCTTCGATGCAAGGGACCGGCCATTTGCTACCCGTCGTCGACTGCGGATGTACCAGCGACGGCGGAAGCAGCGCCAATTCAAACGTGAAAACCCGCTGCCTATCACATGGCTGGCGGAGGGGACTACGAAAACATAAGCCGCTTGCAATCGCTGACGCAGGCGATCAGACCTGCCCACAAGCGTCAGTGCGGCGCCCTCGCGAAGTGACCGATTGACCGGCTTCGCGCTTCCACTAGCTTAGATCGATGGAGATCAAGTCACCCTCTTCGTCCGGCAGGTTTCTTCAGGGCCTTCGCAACGACGCTATTTGGTTGATCGTCTCCCTGCTTGTGGCTGGCGGTCTGGTCCTCAGCTTCGGCCTTCTGGCAGAAGAAGTTATTGAGGGCGACACAAGCAGTTTCGATCGGGCCGTTCTTATGGCGTTCCGCAGTGCCGGTGACCCCACCAGCCCGATCGGCCCACCTTGGCTAGTGGAAATGGGTCGCGACGTTACGTCTCTCGGGAGCTTCGCCTTCCTGGGCTTCGTGACGGTCGCCTCAGTGGGTTACCTGCTGATCGCAGGAAAGCGGAGATACGCAGTGCTTGTTGCGGCCGCTGTGACTGGTGGAGAGGCGATAAGCACACTCCTCAAAATCGCGTTCGACCGCCCGAGGCCCGATCTTGCGCACACTGCGAGGGTCTTTACTGCAAGCTTCCCGAGCGGACATGCCATGCTTTCCGCCGTCACCTTCCTGACCCTTGGAGCGTTACTGGCCAAGGCGAACCCGATCCCCGCGTCAAAGCGTACTTCGTGTCGATTGCAGTGTTTCTGACGGTTATGGTCGGATTGAGCCGCGTCTATCTCGGCGTCCACTACCCCACCGACGTTCTTGCGGGTTGGTGTGTCGGTTCCGCTTGGGCCATTCTGTGCTGGTCTGCGGTCCAGCGGATTGAACAGAGCCGAGGGAGGTAATCAGTCGCTATGCGGGCTTGTGCCGCCGCATTACACCCCATTCGTGCCAGATCAGAACCATGACGACCGCATCAAACACCGTTAGCACGAGTAGCCCGGGAGAGTGGGTGTAGGAATAGCGATAGACCTGGTAGACCATGAACGCTCCCAATGCGACGAGCGACGCCGGATAGGACCACAGCTTGCCCCGCAGAAGGCCAACAACCAACAGCAGCTTAATGATGCCGTGGCTGAGCAGGTAGAATGCGTAGAACTCCTTGCTGGCGATCGAGAAATGGCTTGCCGCCTGCGACAGATGGCCGGCTATGAAATCGTTCGGATCTTCGATCAATTCCTCCTGGGTGAAGGCATTGACCCACGAGGCAATCGTGTCTGTGGTTACGAGATAAAGCAGGACTCCACCGATACACTCGATCAGGGCGTGAGCACCCTTGAGCCAGACGCTGACTTCAAAAATCTGGTGGATGCGGCGTTCGTCGACTGCTCTCACAAAAATCACCTCGCAAGCGATAACAACGGAAGCAAGGCAGAATGGATGCAATTCTCACCCACTGGATCAACGCCGCTGCCGGGCTTGACCCGGCGCTTGATAAGGCAATGATTGGCATCTCTCAAATCGGCGTTCCGCTCATGGTGCTGGCCGTGGTTCTGCAATGGTGGGTGAAGGTCGACCGCTATCACGTTCGACACGCGGCCTTGTCCGCCGGTCTGGCGTTCTTGATCGGCCTGGCGATCAACCAATTCATTCTTCTGTTCGTGCATCGGATACGACCCTACGATGTCGGCGTGACGCATCTGTTGATAGCCCCCAGCGCCGACTGGTCGTTCCCGTCCGACCACGCGACTGCCAGCTTTGCGATTGTCGCGGCCTTCGCCATGCAGGCGCTGCCGCGCCGCACACAGGCATTCACCGTCATGGCGCTGCTGATCTGCTGGTCGCGGTTGCATATCGGCATCCACTATGTTGGCGACGTGATCGGCGGCGCCTTCACCGGCGTCTTGGGCGCCATTGCCGTGCGACTGGCTTACCGTGAGAATTCCCGCTTGGACTCGCTGGTGACGAGAATATTGTAGCCTAACAAAAAGCCCGCCGACCGAAGCCGGCGGGAGGGTCTACTGTGCCACCAGAGGTACAATCTGGCGAACAATAAACGGCTTGAGCCGGCCTATGTTTCAGCAAATCGCTATAATGTGAAACCCGCCACCTTGACATGGCAGCGGGCCTTTCACAAGGAGACCGGAAGCATGGTGGGGCTATGCCTTCCGGCCGGCATTTCCAATGAGATGCGCCAGTTTTTATTCCGAGGCACTTTAGCAAAATTGAATATTCCAATGAACGGCCTATGATTTGCCAGCCGGCAGATCATTCGATCTGTCCGATTATCGAGGGAGGATGTCATATGCCAACGTTCATAGTCACAGGTTGCTATTCAGCCACGGCAGCGATGGGAATGATTGACAATCCATCGAACCGAGAAAAGGCAGCCCGTGCCATCTTTGAAGCAGCAGGCGGGAAACTGCATACTTTCTACGTGACGACGGGCGAAACTGACTGGCTGGCAATTACGGAATTCGACGACGGTGTTGACCTGCTCCCCGCACTTCTCGTCGTCGGCGCATCGGGAGCGGTATCGAATGTCAAGACCGTGCGAGCATACACGAGCGCGGAATTCAAGGCGGCCCAAGAGAAGGCGGGCAAAATCGCTTCCTCCTACAGATCCCCAGCAAGATAGGCAGACCACTGGTTGAAACATCTCTGGCAGCGGAGGTTCGATCCGCTGCCAGAACCGGCTCCGCTGGTCAGGCCCGGTACAAATCGCGGTCGCCAAAGCACTGGTGCGATAACGCCATGAGGGTGGGGATTCACATTCGCCCGGTTTCGATCTAGAATCTTCGGATGGACACGATCTTTGACGATCTTTCCGCAGCCCTCTTTCAGCCCCGTACGGACGCCCGAAGCCCTGTCCGCATCATTGTCCTCGATCTTGCGGGTAAGCTCGTCACGGGCGTTGCCATCCCTTGTGCGGGGCCGGCCATATTCCACGGCAACCTTATGTAACCTTCAAGTTAATCACCCGCATTACAGCGACCACTGTTCCTTTATTCGTAGCAGCCTCCTTGGTACTACCCTTGCCGCAGCTCCATACGTCCCCTTCCTTGGCCTGGAACTTCATGTCTCCGGCAGTAACCTCCAGCTCACCTTCAGTGACCGTGCAGACCATATCGTCGGCCATGACATCCCCGAGCGGGCTAGTCCCCTTTGGCTGATAGACGACGTCTTCCATGGCGATGGTCTTGTACCCCTTGATATGGGAATCTCGTGTTCCCAGTTCGACGAGCCGAACGCCGGGAAAAATCTCTTTGCCATCGGTCGGACCATAGGCCTTGGCCGCTGCCGGAGTGGGCTTTGGGACCAATAGCGGGGCCGACAGCGAGGCGGCACCAAAGGCGAGAGCATTACGTCGATTCATAACATCCTCCCTAAGTTAGCGCGCCCAAGCGGGCGAACCGGACATTTTACACGCCCGTGCGAAAAAATAGTCAAAACACAATTGGGCAGCGCCGCCCGTTCGCGATTCCGCTCCCGCTGCTGGCCTTCGTAAAGTGAAGTCAGTTACTCCGCTTCCCGGTCTCATAGCTCGGGGTCTCTTTCAAATTTGTCATGCTGCTCATCAGGCCAGGGCGAAACTTCGAAGAAGCTGCTCGCCGCCCAGCACGATGAAGGACAAAACGGTCATCAGCAGGCCTCGGTGGAAGCGCGCCTGCTTGATGGTCCGGACACGCGAGGTTTTCAGCAGTTCGGTGGCCAGCACCGAGGTCCAATCGGACTTCAACGCCTGGTGGACCAGGGCACGGACATCAGAGAAGGAGCCGGGTTCGACATAGTAGACCGGCGCGACGGCAGAAGCCCCCGACACCTTGCCATTGAATTCCTTTTCCGCGCGCATGCGGCTCGGATAAAGCACGTGGCCGAACTGCATGATCGGCATGATCACGATTCCCCAAACGACCGCATAAAACAGCGGCCCGATTGGCGCATGGTTCGGCAAGAGATCGCCGAACCGCAGCACTAGGTTGAGGGCTAAGATGTAGCCCACGCCGACGATCTGGGCCCGCGTGTCGTAGGAGCGCGCCGCCGATTGCGCTTCCTGCAGCGCTGAGAGCAGCATCTTGTCGGCATATTCGCGGGCGGTCTCACCTGATCCGGCGTACATCGTGGCATCCGATCCGAAGTAGCGATGAAGAAGAGAGGAGGACGTTTCCGGCATACCGATCCCCTTCTCAGTGCTGAGGTGCGAGAATGGGCGCGGCAATCGCATCCGGCACGGCCGATGCAGTCGGCGCGTCCTTCTCCCGGATACGATTGACCGCGACAAAGAGGGCCGGGAGGAAGACCAGGGTAAGCACCGTGGCCACGGCGAGCCCGCCGACAATGGCGTAGGCCATCGGCCCCCAGAACACGTCGTGCATTATGGGGATCATGCCAAGGATGGCTGCAGCCGCGGTCAGCATGATCGGCCGGAACCTGTGCGTGGTCGCGTCGATCACCGCCTTCCACGGATCGATGCCGCGCGCCCGCTCATGCTCGATTTGATCGACGAGGATCACGGAGTTGCGGATGATCATGCCTGCAAGTGCGATGATCCCCAGTATGGCGATGAAGCCCATCGGCGTGCTCGTGGTCAGCAGGGCGATCGCGACCCCGATGAGGCCTAGCGGCGCCACGCTGATCACCATCGCCATCCGGCGGAAACTGCCTAGTTGGACGATGAGTACGGTAAGCATCAGCGTGATCATCAGCGGAAACTGGGCCAGTAGCGCGGCGTTGCTTTGGCCGCTCTTCTCGACCGTACCACCGGTCTCAATGAGAGTGCCCGCCGGCATCGACTTGTGCAGCGCCTCAATCGCGCCTGCCAGTTGCTCGTGAACGGAGGCGGGCTGCAGCCCCGGCAGCGGTTCGGCCTGAACCGTGATGGTGGGCAGGCGGCCGCGACGCCAGATGTAACCCTCGTCGAGATCATACTGGAACTCGGCAAGCTCGCGCAGGGGCACCGAGGCGCCTGTCGCGGTAGGAATCTGAAGATTGCGTAAGGCTTCAACGCTTGAGCGCTCGCTGCTCTCGGCCCGGGCAACGACATCGACCAGATAGATTGAGTCGCGAAGCTGAGTGACCGTCGAGCCGCTGATCACGCGGTCGAGTGCCTGCGCGACCTGTTGCGAGCTCAGGCCAGCCTGACGCACGCGATCCTGATTGACCACGATGCGTAATGCCTTGCTCTTCTCCGCCCAGTCGTAGTTGACGTTTCGTACGAGTCCGGATGACCGCAGCACATTTGCGAGTTCCTCCGCGTGCTCCCTGGCCTCCTCGGCCGTCGGCGCGCTCACCCGGTATTGCACCGGCCAGCCTACGGGCGGCCCGAGTTCCAGGCGCGAGATGCGGGCCTTCACGTCCGGAAAGCTGTCGGCAAACAGCGTCTGGAGCCTCACCAGGACGCGGTCGCGCGCCTCAAGGTCCTTCGCGACGACCACGGTCTCCGCCATGAAGTCGTTGTCGAGCTGGACGTCGAGAGGCAGATAGAAGCGGATGGCGCCGCCGCCGACGTAGGAAGAATAGCCGGCGATGTCGGGGTCGCTGGCAAGCCAGTCTTCCAGCCGTTTCGTCTCCGCCTCGGTCGCGGCGATCGAGGCATTCTTCGGCAACGTCATCGTTACGACAAGCTCGGGCCGGTTCGACGCCGGGAAGAACTGCTGCTGCACAAAACCCATGCCGTAGAGAGAGGCACCGAAGGCGGCAAGCGAGGCGGCGATGGTGAGCCAGCGGTGCCGCATGCTGAAACCGAGCAAGCCGATGAAAGCGCGCATGAAGCGGCCGGGCCCATGAGCGTGCGCCTTCATGCGGGAAGGCAGCAAGGAAAGCCCGATTACCGGCGCGAAGATCACAGCCACGAACCAGGACGCAACCAGCGCAACCCCAATGACGGCAAACAGCGAAAACGTATACTGTCCGGTGTTGTTGTCAGCGAAGCCAATCGGCAGGAAGCCGAGGATCGTGATCAGAGTTCCCGATAGCATGGGGAAGGCGGTAGAAGTGTATGCGAAGGTAGCCGCCTTGATTTTTTCCATGCCTTCCTCGATCTTCGAGATCATCATCTCGATAGTGATCATCGCATCATCCACCAGCAGGCCGAGCGCGATGATGAGAGCGCCGAGCGAGATGCGCTGCAAGCTGATGCCCATCGTTTCCATGGCGATAAAGACGATCGCGAGTACCAGCGGTATTGACAGGGCAACCACGAGCCCTGCCCTAAGGCCGAGGCTGAGGAAGCTGACGGCGAGTACAATGACGATCGCCTCGACCAGCGCCTTGGTGAATTCGCCGATGGCCTCGCGCACGACCTCAGGCTGGTCCGATACCAGATTGAGATTAATGCCGATGGGAAGGCGCTGCATCAGGCGCTTGGCCGCATCGTGCAGGCCTTCACCGAATTCGAGGTTGTTGCCGCCCTCGCGCATGTTGACGCCAATGCCGATAGCCGGCTTGCCGTTGACGCGAAACATCTTCGTGGGCGGGTCGCTGTAGCCGCGTTGAACGTTGGCGATGTCAGTGAGTTTGTAGAAGCGGCCATCGATCCAGAGGTTGAGGTTGGCAACATTCTCGGGCGTCAGGAGCGAGCCAGTAACGTCGACAAGCATGTTCTCGTGCGGCGTGTTGATGACGCCAGAGGGCACAACGGCGTTCTGGCGGGCGATCGCCGTCAGCACTTCGTCGAGGTTGAGCTTGAGATTGGCGAGCTTCTGGGGTGAGAAGCTGAGATAGATCTTCTCGTCCTGGTCGCCAAAAATCTCGACCTTGCCGACATCGGACGAACGCAGGAACTCGGTCCGCGCCGTCTCGGCGAAGTCACGCGCCTCTCGCGGCGTGAAGCCGTCGTAGGTGATACCGTAAACGACGCCAAAGACGTCGCCAAACTCGTCGTTGAAGAAGGGGCCGATCACGCCAGGGGGAAGCGTCGCATGAACGTCGCTGACCTTCTTGCGGACCTGGTACCAGATGTCATCGAGGTCGCGCTTGGGCGTCGACTCCTTGAGGTAGACGAAAATCGTTGCCTGGCCGGGTTTGGTGTAGCTCTTGAGGTAATCCAGCTTGGGAGTTTCTTCGAGCTTCTTCTCCAGCCTGTCGGTCACCTGCGTGAGCATATCGGCCGCACTGGCCCCGGGCCAGACCGCCTGGACCACCATGGTTTGCACGGTGAAGTCCGGATCCTCCTGCCGGCCTAGTCGCTCGTAGGCGCTGATGCCACCGATGACGCAGACGAGCATGAGGAATACGACGATGGCCCGGTTGTGGACCGCCCATTCTGAAAGATTAAAGCGTGTCATTACTTCACCTCCGTCTCGGCGTTGACCAACTCACCGTCTGCTAGCGAATTGACGCCGACGGTCACGACCTTCTCTCCTGCCGAAAGCCCGTGGCTGACGACGACGGAGTCCGTATCGAATTGAAGCAGCTGGACGTTCCGGCGCTGAACCTTGCCGTCACCGCCAATCACCCAGACCTGTGGCTTGTCTCCGGACTGCAGCAGAGCGGTCGGGGGTAGTGTGGTGACCTCCTGGCCTCCTTCGCTTTCGACGCGGCCTACGACGACTGCGCCCAGCCGCATCTCTGGCGGCGGCGAAGCCAGCGCCACCTTCACCTGATAGGTGCCGGTCGTGCTGTCGGCCTCGGGCGAAATCTCGCGGATCGTACCGGTGACTGCGATGTCCGGCCGGCCCTGGATTGAAACGTTCACCGCCATGCCGACCTTTGCCCCGGCGATGTCTTCGCCGGCGACAGCGAAGACCGCCTCGCGCGCGTCATTGCGGGAGATCTCGACGACCATCTGGCCCGCGGCCACGACTTGACCAGGGTCCGCCGCCGTTGCCGTCACGATGCCATCGTCGGGTGCAAGCAACTGCGTGTAGCCGAGCTGGTTTTGAGCGATCCGGAGATTGGCTTCCGCAGCCTGGACGGCAGCTCGTGCGCTTTGCAACGACTTCAGCGCCTCATCGTACTGGGAACGGGTGGTAAAGCCCTTGCCGAGCAGAATGCGGAAGCGTTCCTCCTGGGCCACGACCTGGACGAACGTGGCCTTGGCCGCCGTGAGATCGGCCTCCGCGGCGGTCACCTTGTTGCGGTAATCGACGGCACTAAGCTCGGCGAGCTTCTGACCTTTCTTGACGATGGCGCCTATGTCGACATCGCGGGAGATGACGCGGCCGCCGACTTCGAAGCCGACCTCGCTGACATAACGCGACTGGACGCGACCGGCGCCCTGCGCCACCGTGGCGAGCTTGTGAGGCGTCACCACCACTGCCCGCGCCTGCCGCGGTGCCGGAGATGCTGCCTTCTCCTCTTCGGAACAGCCAGCAAGGCAAAGGCTGGCGAGACAGACACAAAGGAATTTGCCGTACGATAGGCGCATGAAAGCCTCCGCTCGAAAGGATCGGGGTTGCAGGGAACTGATGATGAATGAGCCCCGTTTTATCGGCCGGGTTTCGATTTCATATTGAACTTATATGTCAAAACGACGATATCGTCAATATGAGATTCGTACATTTGTGCTATGCAAAAAAGAGGTACGACGTATAGGTGGGGATCGATCTAGGCAAGGACGGAGGCGCGCAATGAGACGCGCGTCTCCGAACCCGCTACTGCATGAACCATCCGTGGCTGACCACCATCGACTGGCCGGTCAGCGCGTTCGATGGGAAGGCCGCGAGGAACAGCGCTGCTTCCGCAACGTCCTGGACGGTCGTGAACTCAGCGTCGACCGTCTCCTTCAGCATCATGGTCTTGACCACGTCCGCCTCGGAGAGTCCAAGCTCGCGAGCCTGTTCGGGGATCTGCTTCTCGACGAGCGGCGTCAGGACAAACCCGGGGCATATCACGTTGGCGCGGACGCCGTGCGCGGCCCCCTCCTTCGCCACAACCTTCGCCAGGCCAACGAGGCCGTGCTTGGCGGTGACGTAAGGAGCCTTGAGCGGCGACGCCTCCTTGGAATGCACGGATCCCATATAGATGATGCAGCCGCAGTTCTGGCTGTACATCTGCCGCAAGGCTGCACGGGTCGTCAGGAAAGCCCCATCGAGGTGGATGGAAAGCAGCTTCCGCCATTTCGCGAATTCGAACTCCACGATCGGCGCCACGATCTGGACGCCGGCGTTGCTGACCAGGATGTCGAGGCGCCCGAAGATTTCGATCGCCTTCGCCATTCCACTTTCCACTTGCTCCTCGCTGCTGACATCCATGCCAACCCCGAGCGCACGCTTGCCCATCGGATCGATCTCGAACGCGGCTTTTTCCGCCGCGGTCTGATCGAGATCCGCGATGACCACCTTTGCACCCTCACGGGCGAAGCTGAGCGCAATCTCCTTGCCGATGCCGCTCGCGGCTCCGGTGATCACCGCCACCTTGTCCAGGAGCCGTCCGCCGGCTCCATCGGCGCGCTTGTTCGATGAGATCTCAGTCTGCAAGTTCATGGATTCTTCCTTTCCGATGGCGAGGCTCGGCTTCTGCGAGATAGTCATGCACGACCTTCCCCAGCGCGAGCGTCAGGTCGGCGACGATGTGTGTGGCCGAGACAATTTCCAGGACCGGCAGCTCGGCGACTGGGGCCAGCGCGTGTGACCAAAGGTTCAGGGCTGCCGGGCCGGTCCAGGCGCCTTTCAGATCGATGTCCTCCAGATGGTATTCGACGAGCTCGCAGATGCGCGGAGTGCCGTCGACGTGCGGGATGATCTTGAGGAGGAAGTTCGGTTGGGCGAGCGAGGCCTTCACGCTCGCGAGGTCGGCGGCTCGGTGCTTGTAGCCCATGGTGCCGGTCGCGACGCGGACCGGTCCGTAGTTGAGCGTGCCAACAAGGGTATCCGTCTCCGTTCGGAGCGTTGGGCTGGCGAGCTTCTTGGGAAAACCCCACAACTCGCGTCCGCCGGCGATCGGCGGATGGTCATCGAGAAACATGCAGTGGGCGTAGCTGCCCTTGCGGCCTCGGAAGGAGACCGGGATGACCTGCCCGCTTTCGGTGTAGTCGCCAAAGCCTGTCGAGTCCGGCATGCGAATGAACTCGAATTTCACGAGCGGCTCGACAACCTGAAGCGGCTCCGGCACCAGGTCGCGCAGCTTCTGCGGATCGGTGCGATATGTGATGATCAGATACTCCCGGTTTCGGAAGCGATATGGCCCGGCCGGAAAGGCCGGGCTTGTCAGTGGCATGGCGAGAGCCTTCGCCCGGACAGTGTCTTGGTGCATATCTGAAATTCCTTTGGGCTGGATCGACCGGTTCGTTTCCGTTCAGGAGAAGCCGGGTCGCCTTCGGGACCGGCAGGGGACGTCAATCGTCTTTGGGCTAACCGCTATTGCAGCCCGTCGATGGCAAGGTCATAGGTGCTGACCCCGTCCAGATTGTCCGGCCGACTCAGTGCCTCAGGATGGCGCAATGTACGAACGGCATCGAAGTAACCGGCCCGCCAATGCTCCTCCATCGACAAGCGTGAGAACTCGTAGTCCTTCGAGTGGTCTTCATACTGTTTTGCGCGGTAGATGAGGTGCACGAGCTTGTAGACCTTATGGTCTGCAATCCCGCCCAGCATTCTTGCCTCTTCGCTAGCAAGCAAGTCGGCCGGCAGCTTCGAAAGCAGGCTGGCGAGAGCGTGCCGGGCGCGCTGGTACTGCTTGAACTGGTCGGTATGGGCGCGCGAGCGGCTCGAATACTGGATGTCCTTTTGCCGCGCCGCGACGTCGGCCAGGTTGCGGGGTATCTCACCGCGCGCGCTCCACAGGTCGACCTGGAAGGCAATCGTGTCTTGCCGCGTCCCGTGCTCGACGACCCATTGCAGCGGCGTGTTGGAAACGAGGCCGCCGTCCCAGTAGAGCTCGCCCTCGATCTCGACCGCAGGGAAGCCGGGCGGAAGCGAGCCACTAGCCATGACGTGCTCGGCCCGGATGGTATGCGTCTCATTGTCGAAGTAGACGAGATTTCCTGTCCGCACGTTCACCGCTCCGACACTGAAAAGCATGCCGCCCGCGTTGATCCGGTCGAAGTCCACAAGCCGCTCCAGAGTGCTCTTGAGGCGGCTGGTGTCGTAGAAGCTTGTACCTTGGAGCGAGCCATCCGAGTGCAGCCAGGGCGCGGGCTGCCGCAGGCTGAAGAAGCCTGGGGCGCCGGCGACGAGCGCGAAGGCTGCATTGAATTGATTGAAGAGTGCGCGCGGCAGATTGCCCTGCGGCGCAAGAGCGTCTGTGGCGGCAGTCCAGTCGAGAAGCGGATTGGCAGTGATCTCGCGCCAGAAGGTCCGCAGCTTCGCAACCCGTTCGGCCGGCTCGTTTCCAGCGATGATCGCGGAGTTGATGGCGCCAATGGAGACGCCGGCAACCCAATCTGGATGAATGTCGGCTTCCGCAAGGGCTTCGTAGACGCCAGCCTGGTAGGCTCCAAGTGCCCCGCCGCCCTGCAGCACCAACGCAATGCATTCGAAAGGGAGACGCCGTTCCGCCACTCGGAAATCCTTCTGGGACTGAACGTTCATCGAATGATTCCTTCTCACCGAGCGTGACCTCGCGGCCCTTCGCCGTCCGCATCGCGACCTTCAATTTTCAATTTGCACCTATATGTCAAAACGACTATATAGTCAATATGAGAATTGCGTAAGGGTGCAATGCAAAAAGGACATGACGCATGGCAAAAGTCGATGTGGCGCGCAGGGCGCAGATAGGGCGCGAGAAGCGGGCACGAACGCGAGCGCAGATTGTGGAAGCAGGCGCGACGCTCCTTGGGGGGCGTACGCACGAGGCGGTTACGGTGGAAGCCGTGGTAGAGGCTGCGGGCATTGCCAAGGGGACCTTCTACTGCCATTTCAAGAGCATCGGAGATCTGGCCGCTGCGGTGGGAGCCGGGCTCAGTCAGAGCTTTGATGAGCTGCTGTCGCCTGCGAGGCTCGAGCGGCGGGATCCGATCGAGCGCCTCTCTTTCGCGTTCATGAAATTCCTGGAGAGAGCGAGCGCGGACACGGACTGGGCTCGTCTTGTTATTCAGAGCTCTCAATCACCCATTGAGTTCGGCCTAGGGGTTCGCGCGAACCTCAAGGCGGACATCGAGGAAGCAATTGCTCAGGGTCGAGTGAGCGTGCGCGACGTTGAGTTGGCAGCCGACATCGCCATTGGAATATGGCTGGAGGTGACGCGCGGAATTATTGCGCGCGGTCCCCGACCCGAAACGACCAGCCAAGCGCTCGACGCAACGCTTCGAGCTCTGGGCCTCGGTCAGCGCTGAACAGGGTTGGATAAAGCATCACGGCCCGACGGATGTTTGATGGACAATGCACCGTCGCAACGTCTCGACTGTGGTGTTAGGGCAGCAGCACGCGCCCCGGCTGTCGTTTCCTGACGTGGTCGACTGCCAAGCCTGCCGCTGCTTCAGCTACTGCTCGAGCGCCCGTCGAAACACGAGGCGCCGGCGGCGCTCTGATGACCGGATATACGCCCAGATCTCGAGTCGCGACGAAAGCACTCAATCTCAACGAACAGATAACTGAGATCGCCGCGTGAGCGTCGGCAGTCCAAGGTCAGGCCCCGCCGCTCCCCGCACCTGGGCGCTGAAACTTCCGTTGCCGAGGCCCAGATGTAGGCAAGCGCGTGAGGACCGACTTCGCCTCCCGGGCATTTAGGCCGATCGCGCGCAAGATGGCGCTTATGGCCCCATCACGATCGAGCGGCGACAACCTGCGCTCCCCAAGCGCGCGCATGAGCTGGAGCATGATCCCAACGACGATTTCCAGGTTGAGGTGCGCGGATGGCCCGCCGTCCGGCAGGTTGTTCGAGAACTGTTGCAGGTCTTGGAAGATTCGGCCTCGGAGGAGTTCGCCACCCTTTGCATCTACCGTCGCCATCCTGGCGACAAGGCTGGCCCAGCGAGGATCATTGAGGGCCTTGTCGATGAATGCGCTGCACCCGAACGCAATCCGAAGGGCAGGATCGTCGAGTGATAGCCTGTCGGACTGCAGCATTTCGTCGAAAGATTGAACCAGTTCCTCCGCGACTGCCGCCGTCAAACCCTCGAGGCCATCGAAATGAACGTAGAACGTACCCTTGGCAACGGCAGCCTCCTTGACCACATCGTCGACTGTTACCGATTCCACGGCCTGTCTGGCGAACAGCGAGTTGGCCGCGGCAACGAGGTCTGCACGGGTTCGCGCGCGCTTTTCACGCCCAATTTCAGCTCGCCGAATAGGATTGATCTTCGCCATCGTTGGTCCTGTCTCTAACAACGGATTGCACAATAGGTCATATTGACCATAGCGTCCATCACAAGCTGGCTTGCCATTGATAGCCCCTCTCGTTACGTCTGGTCTGAGCCCGCCGTCTACACAGATATCTCAGTACGAGATCTGACCATCAACGATCTGTCCCATCGACGTGACAGGCTCACGCTTCAACAACTTGCGTGCCTCGTTGCTGTCTACTGCGGCGGGCCCGGTGTTGCGCAGCAACGGCCGGTCGTCGACGGTCGGTGACGCTACGCGATCCAAGAATTTGGCTTCGCCTGCCGTCACCAATCCGCCTAGGCGCTGCGCCAGCAGCCGAACAATCTCCGGGCTATCGGCATACCCATTGTGCCCGAGTGGATCTCCCGACCCGATTGCGCTCGTGTCGATGACGGTTACTCCGAGTTCTTGAAGAACCGCCATATAGGGCGTGAGATCGGTACCGCCGACACGCGAAATTCCACCCGATAGCAGTCGCGAAAACTCAAGGGCCTTGTCCTGCGTCGACGTGAAGATTGTAAACCGCGGCTTATTTGGCCCCATCTCGACGAATTGACGGCGAAACACGTCGATGTCGATATCCGGAGACGCCAAGACGACATTCCTGACCTTAGCTGGGATCCCGTTTTTACGCATGGCAACGCCGCGTAACGCCTCCACGGCAAGCCACGTCCCCATCGAATGAGCGAGAATGGTGACGTCGTCGACGTCGGGACTCATGGAAGCCTGGAGGATCAAGTCCTCCAGGGCTCGACGCGAGTAGTTCGCGCTCTCCTTGTCGTAAAGATAGTCGAAGACCCTGGCCCGCGAGGGCCAGGCAAAGAGAATAGGCGCAGCGTCGGTTCCTGTGTCGAGAACGATCTGAGCGAAACGAAAGACCGAGTCCGCATAAGAGTTGTTGTAGCCGTGTACAAAAATGAGCACCTGACGCTTTGCATTTCGGTTCTTTCGGAACCAATCAAAGACCTGCCTCTCCGTTGCGACTTTGTCCACCTCTGCCATGGCCAACTCCCGAGAGGGATCAGGAGGACGGTGTGAAGGCCGCTGGACCTTACTGATCTTTCGGTTTCGATCCGGAGGTGTGGTGACAGTGACGCTGTCCAACGAGATCGCCGTCCCGCGCTCTCCTGAATAAAGTTGGTCAGGGTCCGTCGACGGTTTGCGTGTTGTGGCGACCAGCAGGTCAACCCGCGTGGCCTCGCTCGTGGTGACCGCAGGAGGTTGGAGCACGTTTCCCGCTCGGATCGCGCAGCCATTTGCGATCAAGCAAAGGGTCACCAATATCGAAAGCGTCAAGCGAGAGCTTCCGAATTTCCCCGGCTGACGTCGGCAGGCACAGCTTGGCATCGTGGGTCTGACCTATTTCTATACGCGCGCAGCCGGCCGTTTCATCGCCAGGAAACTGTCAATCCCCCTAACCTTGGAAGACCGGTCGTCGACGCCATGCATACAGAATAGTCAAAACGACTATAAAGTCAATATGACCTTATGTTCTGTGTCGAAGAGGGCGCGAGCCGTGCAAACCCGTCGATTCCTGGCGCTTGCATTATCCAGATCTGCGCACCGGGCCGTAGGGCTAATATCTCCGGAAATTGGGCGATTAGAACTGCAGAAGCTGTCAGAAGCTGACAACCCTCAAGGTCCGTATCCGCCCTGTTCAAACCGTGCATGTAAACCATCGACGTCTGCTTATGGGCGCGGACAAGACCGCCGTGATGCTGAAGGGTTTCGGTTGCCGTCAGGCGTACGAAAGCCTTCATGCAGGAACCCGCGGGCAGCAGGCGCGAGCTATGGGGATTTGTGTTTCGAGTGTGCCAGCGCCTGTCGCGAACATCCGCGCGCGATGCTGTCAGGGTGTCGAGGAAGTAGCTTTCCGGCCAAGTCGGGGAGCCTGTCGCGATGACGACGGTGGGGTTTGGGTACCGGGAGACTGGCGCCACAGCGAAGCGCACATGCGTTTCCGTTGACCCGCGCCGGCGTAGCGCGGTCGTGCGAGGAGGCGGTCCATGCCGGGTCATGGGGCGGTCTCCCGGTTCGTCGTCCGTGCGCCCGGCGGTCCGCGCGACTGCCTGCAGTGCTCGAACACCTCGATGACGATCATAGGCCCGCCGCAGCATGGGCACGGCGGGCGGAAGTCGTCCAGTCGAGGTTTCAGCGGGCGTTTTGTTCCGACCTTCTTACCCGCGTTCCATGCGCGGCGATCGGAAGCTGTGGGGTCATAAAGGGAATGTCCCATTTCGTTTCTCCTTCGGCCATGATTGGCCACGGGAACGCCCAGGTACTTGCTCGGTTGGAGTGTGGGGGCCAAGAGCGGAACGACCGCTTCGAGATGGATCTCGTGACAAACTGCCGTTCTGTTGGCAATCCTACGCAGCGTTCCGGATTTTTGTCCCGCAGCTCACGCGGGGACGTAAGCGTCCGACCTCGTCAAATCCCACAGGCGACCTCATCATACATTTGGCAAATAGCGAGGACGAAGGGGACCGGCCATTCGTGGGGTCAACTTCTGGACACCATGCAACAACAGGCCGACGCCTCTTGAACTTCCGTAGAAAGCTAGACAAGTCCTCGTGGCGACACGCAGCCGATCCCGCAATGCGGATCGCGCAATTTCGTTCAAGAGATGTGCGCAGCGTTAACCCAAAAACGTCGCGATTTCGATGTGCGTATCCTGCCCGCACGCCAGCGCCGGTTATGCATCTGGTCCCCTACTCTCTCTCCTAGCGAGGGAAGCCTTTGCAGGACACGGCGATATATTCTTAAGCGCGTATTTTGGGTCGACCATTAGGACCGATCCGTCACCCAACTGTCAGCCGGCCGCGATTCACCCGCCAGAACGGCGATGTCGAGCAGGCAGCGGGGGTGATAACGCGATGTCTTCCGTCTGAAGGGGTCGGCTCCCCTTGTCGGCCAGTCGCTTACGCCTCTGTTCGCGGAAGGCTGTCATGCCATAACGCGTGATGCCATAGAACAACAGGCCAAAGATGAGCCCGAGTGGCACCGCTCCGAACAGCATGGGCTTTAGCACGGGTTCCCACAGTTGCGAAATTGAAAGGGTTTGCAACATCTCACTCAGATGGGCTGGCGAGCCGTGACTTTGCACGTGGTTGCTCAACATGATCTTCCCGGTCTCCCAAGACGCACCCACCACAAGTGGGAAGGTCAGCGGATTGCCAAAGACAAATGTTCCTAGGCCTCCCGCCACCATGTTTCCCGCGGTCAGCCAGCACACAAAGGCAGCAATGGCGAAATGGGATCCTACCGGAAAGAAGGACGCGAAAACGCCAGCCGCTACCCCAGCCGCTACTGCGTGTGGAGTGGCGTTCAGCCGGAGAACGCGCTTTGAAAAATATTGAAGCGATCGCGAGAACGAGCGGCGCGGCCACATATAAGTGCGTAAGCGATCGAAGAGACCATCAGGATTTCGGCGTCTGAAGAGCACTCTCTTGCCCACTTAGTGTGGAGTTGAACCGATCGATGTCGTCTCTTTCAAAAACGCAGCCTTGTGCCGCTTTGTTCCGTATTTGGTGATCAGCCGGGAGACCAATCCGCCATCGGGACACCTGTAATGGTTACCTGGCCAACAGCCTGCGCCGAAGGAAGGTGTTTTTTTTTGCAATGGACATTCGTTTCGATAACGATCTCCGGTCGAGAAAAGACATCTGGCATTCGCCTCAAGAGGCCGTAGCCTCCCTTTTCCACGCATCAAACGCGGCGATGGGCTGCTGCCCCAATTCCTCGAAATCATACCGCAACAGCGCGCGGTACCGAAGCAAGACAAGTGGCCGCTTGATGCCCCGGTCCTGCGCTGCCATCAACTCGAACGCCGGCTTGCACGCCTTACGCTTTACGCCAAGCAGGTCGTATTCGTCGATCGTGTAGCTCTTTGCCTTGAGCCAGGCCGTGGACCGCCCGCTGCGATACTTGCCGTCCTTCCTCTTCGAAACGATGCCCTCCAGGCCGGCCTGCCCCAGATCTCTCATGGTAGCTCCTCCCTGTGCCTTCAACGAATACGCGGTTGACGTTGCTGGAAGCGATAACGGGGGCAGTCCAAGGCGCCGGCTGTTCCTGTAAGTATGGCTGAAGCTTCAGCCGTGAGATAAGATAGCGGCTCGGAGGGGCGCGGGTTCGGTTAATGTCCGATGCTGGCATAATTTCGATCGACTTCAAAGGAAGGGCGCTCGGCGTCGGGCTAGTCGTCCTCTCCACAATCGCCATCGCCATTGTCCCAAGCCTCGCCAAGCTCGCCTATGAGGGCGGCAGCAATACGCTCAGCGTTATCACCGGTCGAAGCATCTTTTCAGTCCTGATCACGTTCGTGCTGCTGTTACGCGCCAGCCGTTGACGATACCGCGCCGGCCGATGTGGATCGCCTTAGGGATGGGCGTGGCCTATGCCGTCATGCTCTACGCTATCTGGGGGCAGTGAACTATCTGCCGGTCAGCCTGTGATCTTGATCTACTTCATTCATCCGGTGCTTGTCGGGTTCATCGTGGTGGTGCTCGGTCAGGAGAAGCTGACAATCATGTCCATCGGCGCGCTCGTCGCCGCGCTGGTGGGCCTTTACCTAGCGATCGGCCTATCCTTCGAAAGGTTGAGCGGCATTGGACTGGCCCTCGCCGTGTTGGCAATGGCGGTGACGGCGATCATCGTTGTTTGCGGCGCGCGCGCTATGGCAGAAGCAAAAGCCATCTCGGTCGGCTTCTACATGATGTTGTCGGCGGCAGCCACGCTCACGGTGATCTTTGCGCTCTTTGGGACACTGGCCTTGCCCACGACGATGCTCGCATGGACCGGCTTTGTCGGCGTCGCCATCGCCTCCACGGTGGGAACGCTCGCATTTATCTCAGGCATGGCCTACGTCGGCGCGGCGCGCGCCCCAATGATCAGCAACCTTTGAGCCGGTCCTTGGCGTCCTTTTTGCCATAGCTGTGCTAGGCGAAAGCGTCTCGCTCCTTCAAGGCATCGGCATCGCGGTCGTGATCGCAGCGATCTTTGCGATGGAAATTCGTCGTTAGTCACCCGGGCGTCCGCGCGGTAACCAGTACTGCCCTGAGAGTGTCCCGGTTGGCGACGGTCACGACGGCCCGGAACTTGCCAATGCCTACCAATGGCGGCAATCTCAGGTCAACAAGCCAGTCATCGGGTAGCTGCTGACTAGGATCGCCGGCAGCGCTTGCGGCAAGTGGTGTGACAATGAAAGTCGATGGTCGTTGTCTGTGTGGCTACCTCAGCTATGAGGCTGAGGTAAATGCCACCTTAGTCGAGATCTGTAATTGCACGGATTGCCAAACTCTCTCCGGCTCTGCGTTCCGGGTGACTGTGCCGGTAGTCGATCGAATGTTCAAATTTTTATCGGGCGAACCAAAGACATACGTGAAAATTGCCGCAAGCGGAAACCGTCGCGTTTTAGCGTTCTGCCCGGAATGCGGAACTTCGGTCTATTCGAGACCGGAGGATGGCAAAGACGGCTTCTTCGGGCTCCGGGTTGGCTCATTGCGTCAACGAGCCGACCTCATCCCAAGAGCTCAATGCTGGCGCGGATCGGCGCAAACTTGGATCGATAACATTGCCCATTTGCGCGCGTTCGATGGAGATGTCCCTAAATAGCCAATCCGGCGACAGAGATCCATGGTGCAACCTCCTCCGCCCAAGGGCTGGAACAGAATGGCGACTGGGAAATTTTAAATCCGTCCTATGGCGTGTTCAACAGGATTCAAAGCTGGGCGCGCGTGCTGTTAGTGGGCCGCGCCAGGTCGGCCCGAACTCCACCTTTTAGCTGCATCCTTCGGTCATTTGGTTGAGTTACGTTTGTATTAGCTGCCGCGTATGTATTTCAAAGCCGGCGAACGCACCAAGCCACCCGTGCGCCTTGCCGGTCAGGCTCGGCACTTGCTGGCCTACCCCGCCACATGCCGAGCCGCCCCCTACCGCAGCGACGGAACGGTTACATTTTCCGGCTGCCGATAGCTTTGTACTCAAACACAGTAGGTAAACGGCTGGGACGAGACCTCTCGGTGGTGTCAGTGACCCGGATCCACTCGGCTTCACCGTTCCGGAGCGTGACTTTCCTCCCTGTGACTTTTGCGGCAGCTTTGAAGGGAGCTATGGCCTCGACGCACTCCGTGGCTATCACCGCGCCGTCTCGCATCTGTTGGACCCGGTAGACCTTCATCTGATTGTCCGCGTTAGCTCCGTCTTTTCCCCGAAATCCCGCAGCGAGGCGTGGCGCAAGTCATCCTCCTAGTTGTTGAAAATCCATTTGTGAAGAAAGTTGACGCTGCGTGTGCTCATCTCGCCATAAGCCGGCGCGGCATTAGGTTCCGCTAACGAAGGGATCCACAGATACGCGCTTCCGATGGGAACGGAACAGGACCCGGTACGGCCCCCGAACGGATGATGGCCCCCCGCACATAGCCTTAATTGCATGACTGCTGATGCGGCGGTAAAATTCAGTAATGCGGGGGACCCACAGCCCGCCGCAGCGGCCGGTGCAAGCCTTGCCCCTTCGATGCAATGGACCGGCCAATTGCTACCCGTCGTCGACTGCGGATGTACCAGCGACGGCGGGAGCAGCGCCAATTCAAACGTGAAAACCCGCTGCCCAGGCAGCGGGCCCGTTCACAAGGGGCCGGAAGGATGGTGGGGCCATGCCTTCCGGCCGGCATTCCTAACGAGACGCGGGAATTTTTGTTCCGAGGCATTTTAGCAAAATTGAATATTCCAATATGCGGCCTATAATTTGCCAGCCGGCAACTTACCCCGTTTGCCGGTTAGGCCGGGCGGTCAAACCCCGAGCCACCCCCCATGGCCGCCGGGCCGCTGGAGATCGGCCGGCAACGCTACGGCGGCAGTACTGCAACCAGCGGAAGGAGGCCTTTCCCATGCGCACCGCAGCACAGCGGCTTCGATCAATCCGACAAACGTTGTGGCCCCTGTTGGGCTTTGCTGACTGGCATCAAGACATCAACCCAGCGGGCAGGCCCGTTTGGCGACGCTATATCGCGAGAACGGACTCATGGGAATTTCGTCCGATGACGCCAGCCGAGGAAGCCAAGCTTTTGGAGTGGTATTATCCACCCTATATGATGTAAGCCCACATTCGAAATACAGAGCCTCGCCAGCGCGCGCTCGTTCTGGCCGCCCCGCCGCCGAAGTATCTGGCGCGCTCCTGCAAGTAGCATTCCCTTATATTAGCTGTTGCGTATATTCCTTAAAGCCGGCCCCCTCGAAGCCCGCTTGCCGGTATTGCCGGTCAGGCTCGGAACTTGCTGGCCACAACCCCGCCACAGGTGCCAGGCCGCTCCTCCCCCCGGAAATGCGTCCGCCGCATGTGCCGTTAGGCGCAACAAACCCAAGCAGCTATAACCGGAGCAGCCAGGCCAGTTTCTGGCGGCAGCGGAAGGCTGCATCTAAGCATCGTCGGCCCGCTGATATCGCCGCAGTGCGATCACTATCGCTTGCTCCAGATTATCACCGGCTGTAGATCGGGACAGGCTGTTTATGACGTTGATAACGCTGTTCAGCGTGAAGCGCGTCTCCCGCACCGGGTTGAGGACGTCCATCGCATAGATCAGGACATAGCCGATCGCAGCTATATCCTCGGCCGAGATATTCGTCGGCCTGCCCCACGCGCTCGCCAGCCCGATCTGGTTTTCAATATGCGCCGACGTCATCGGCATGGGCACATGCCCCGTCTCGGCGTGGTTCCATAGCGCCCCTCGCAGACACAATTCGGAAACACTTCGGAAAAACTCCAGAAATCATTCAGGCGTAACATGTGGTCGAGGGCGAAGTTCATCGGCTGCAGCACTGCTGCACACTTGTTCGGGTCTGCGACAAGCGATGTACAGAATCTCGATCAGCCTGATGGGTGCGTTGCTCAGCATGTCGCTCATCACGGCGGCCACCGGAGCCTCCATCTCAAAGGCGGCGCCGCTCACTCGGACTGAGCGTTGCACAAAACTCAGCCATCAAGTTGACCAAGCCCTCGAAACGCATGCCGCGGCAACGCAGGTCACCGCGGCGAAGGCTCTTCAGAGAAAGGGAAAACGGTACTGCGCTAAGAAGAAGGAGGCAGAGGGAATCCGGATGCTCGCGAACGCTTTGAAGCTGCTTGGAGTGACACCGATCGATCCTGATTAGTGACGCTCAAACCCGACTTGCCGAAAAAGGAATAGGCACATGAAAAAGTCTCTTCTCTCCGCCGTTGGTCTTGCGTTCACGCTCGCCGTTTCGATGCCAGTTCTCGGTCCGAGCAATGCCGCCGCGGCTACGAAGCCTGCGCCCGCAGCGACGACCACAACTACGTCTGCGCCGGCCTCGGATGCCATGACGAAGAAGAAGCCTAAGAAACACGTCACGAAGGTCTGCAAGGCGACCACGAAGCACAAGTGCCCGGTGAAGCACCACAAGAAGCACGCCACGAAGATGGTAGCCCCCAAGAAGGCCTACTAATTTCACCTAGACTCGTAAGTATGGCCGACGCGGGCTGGCTATCTCGCCAGCATCGCGTCGGTCATTTCGCCGCTCAGCGCGCGTTCTCCGCCGCCGCTATCCAAGCCGCTGAAGTTTCCCGCGCTTGCGATGACGAACGGGAAAATGGACGCCGACAGCCACAGGTGGGGAGAACGCTCAGGTGAAAGAAGGCCGCCGTTTCCTTTGTCCCTGCAGCAGCTGTAGATGGACCTTTGCGTCGCTAGGGAGGAAACAGTGAAATACCCCTAACGCCCTTTGACGTCACGACCGGCAAGGCTCCTCGATACAATCTCCGCAAGGACTTCGTCGATTACCTACTCAACTCTTGACCCAGGACCCTCCGCCAGCGTTCCTGGCCGCCGTGGCCCCAGCCGCCGAAGCGTCTGACGACTGACGCGTCCTAGCGCCCGCCTGTGGGCCTTTAGGGGAACAGATTCCAGCCTGGCGGGTTTCTATCGCAGGCGGACGCAGGCGGCTCATATTTGAGGCGTGGTCATGCAACAGATCAGCGAGTGCAAAAGCCCACTTAGTCATCTCGATGAGAGGGAGCGGCAAAGCCTCATCCGTATCAAGGAAGCCGAGGACCTCATCGAGCGGAACCGCCGATTGATAGAGCGGTCTCGCGACATCCTTGCAGGCACCGACAGTGCTGCCGCGCGGCGTGACTAGCAAACGGGGCTAGAGAAAGCTGCCCATACCGGGGGGTCACACGGCGTCTCCAAGTCTTCGGAAATGCTACCGCGTAGCGGACCATCTTGGTTGTCCAGTGGCCTGTGGTGTCGACTACTTCAGCGACACCACCACAGCCCCGTGGCCCGGATTGCTCCTGTTGTGGGCGTCCGCATCGGCCTGAGCTTCAGCCCGCGTTGAGCGATTTGGGCCTACCCAGCCGCCGATTGTCCCGTCGCCCGGACAATCTTGGCAGTTGGCGTAATAGGGCTGCGAGCTAGTAGCATCCTGTGTGCCACCACTCCCGCCGCCAGGCTCGAAGCCTGTACCGTGCTTCCAAGTGTGGCCCATACTGTGTTCGTCAAACGGGTCCACCATCTTGTCAATTTCGGGCACACCACCACCAGGCATGGATCTTCTCCCAAGTTTTGAGGTGTCGGGAAATTACTGAAAAGCCTATCACAGAGCTGCATTAGCGATTTGTGAAGTGCTTCACGTGACTACCGCGAGAAAGGCCCTTGCCGATCGGGCAGCAGGTCAGTTCCCACAATGCGCTGTCAGGGTGCCGTCGTAAGAGGCGGCATCAAATCTTGGCCTCCTCGAAAGCCGGCTTCCAGTTGCGGTTGCGCTCCCGCTGCGGGCCTTCGTAGTCAGGAAATGCATGTGAAGAATACCGACCTCCGGTCGCGGCCCGCGCGGCCTTGCATGTCGAGCAGTCGAAGAGCCTGACCAGGTCGTCGTGCAAGAAGGGGGAGCTACATCTGCCCGTCCAGCCAATCGCGCAGATCTCGATCTTCCTTGCTTTCGGCAGGGGGTGGCGAACGTTGCCGCCTCCAGACGTACCAGAGGGCGGCGAGCACGCCGGCAGCCCACAGGCCGGCAAACAGGTTCGCGATGAAGTCGATGTGGCCGTCCTCCCCAAGCCAGCGAACATTAGCACGGTCTCAAGGAGGAGGTGTAAGCCTTTCTGTCTGACGGCAGAACGATGGCCGGCGCTCACCCCTTGCGGGCGAAGGCCCAGACCATCAGCGGGTATTCCTCGTCATTGCTGAGATCACGCCACATGCCGTAGGCGCGGACGGGTCCTCCAATGTGAGCTCGCGCGCAAGCCTTGTTGCCCCAGCCTTGGACCTTGATGTTGGCCTCGGGAAAGCCGCCCTCGACCATCAGCTGCTTCAGGCCGGCGGGGGTCCATCTGTTGTAGTCGTGCGGCCGGGCGTGGACCCTAAACAGGAACGGTGTGGCGACCATCGCCCAGCCGCCCGGGCGGGTCATGGCGTGGATGTTTTCCACCGCTGCCACCGGCCGCTGCACATGTTCCAGCACCTGGTCGGCGATGACGATGGAAAACTGCTCGTCGGTGCGGTCCCGGCAGATGTCGAATTCGGGGTAATCGACCGAGCGGTAGTTCGGGCATATCGCCTTCCAGGAACGGTTCCAGCCAGGCGAGATCTCGAGCGCGTCGGCGGCCTTGCGGTTGCCGGCTTCGAGGAAATTGGTGAAGGCCTCGATCTGGCGGATGCGCAGCCAGTTGCGGCTATCGTAGCCGATCAGCTGCTTCACCACCTGCTTGCCACGGTTCTTCAGCGCGCCGGCAAGGTTTGTCGCCACTTCGACCTCCTCTTGCCCGCCGCAGAAGAGATCCTAGTCCAGGCAAGTGGGCAAAAGATGACAGGTCGGGGAGATGTTCCACCGACCTGTCGGGATATGCGGCCTCAATAGTCGCCGTTGTAGTACCGGTCGTCGCAAGGCGCGGTGTAAATGCGGCCGTAGCGATCCTGATAGCGGCAGAGCTGTTGGCCACGGCGTTGCGGCGTGGTGGCGCTACCGACAACGGCGCCGAGAAGCGCGCCGCTAGCGGCACCGATCACCGTGCTCTTGGTGTTGCCGCCGATAGCCTGGCCGACGAGGGCGCCGCCGGCTCCGCCGATGAGTGCGCCCGTGGTGGCGCGCTGCTGGCCTTCGGTCTGCGTTTCGCACCCGGCGAGCGCGGCGGTCATCAGCACCGCCAGAATGGCTTTCTTGACGATCATCTCTAGAACTCCTCTGAAGCCCCAGGGACCAAAAGATAGGGGCGATTGCGCCAAGTGCGGTCCCATTGCGGCGGAACGGGGGCGCGCTTACTCACGAAGTGAGTCACAGTTTCCCGGCTGTTGAAGATCATGGCTTCCAAACAGGAAAGCACTGAGCATTCGACATAAACTGGACCGGAATTGCTAACCAACCCGCAGGTCGTCGATCGCTACGCTGGGAACATCGATACGACGGCGCAAAGGTATGGACAAGATTGCAGTGGCCCGCGACGCCTCCTCCGGGAGGCTACGTGTTCGCGCGGCCCAGTATCTGCGCATGTCGACGGAGCACCAGACCTACTCGATCGACAACCAAAAGGATGCCATCCGCGACTATGCCGATATCATGGGCTACGACATTGTCGCCTCTTATGAAGACGCCGGTCGCAGCGGTCTCAACCTGGGAGGTCGCCCCGGCCTTCAGCAGTTGCTGGCCGATGTGGAGGGTGGGCAAGCCGATTTCGAAACGGTCGTGGTCTACGATGTCAGCCGATGGGGGCGCTTCCAGAACATCGATGAAAGCGCCGCCTATGAATACAGATGCCAGATGGCCGGGGTGCGGATCGAATTTTGCGCCGAGCAGTTCGCGAACGACGGCAGCATCGGCTCCGATGTGCTCAAGGCCATCAAGCGCAGCATGGCGGCCGAGCATAGCCGAATGCTGTCGCAGAAGGTTTTCATTGGTCAAGCAAGGTTGATCCGGATGGGGTTCCGCCAGGGTGCAAAGCCAGGGCTTGGCCTACGACGCTTGCTTGTCGACCAACAGGGGCGTCCCAAAGGCATTCTTTCGTTCCACGAATACAAGAGCCTGCAAACGGACAGAATTGTTCTGGCCCCCGGACCTCCAGACGAGATCGCGACCGTCAGATGGATTTTCAATCACTTTGTCAAAACGCGGAAGACAGAGCTTACGATCGCGAGGCTTCTCAACAAGCGCGGCGTGCTGACCGACCTCGGGCGTCCGTGGAAGCGGGAGTCCCTGCACTCGGTGCTGACCAACGAAAATTACATCGGCAACAGCGTTTGGAACAAGAGATCGGCCAGGCTCAAAAGCAACGAGGTCAGCAATCCCCCGGAACAGTGGGTGCGGGCGGAAAACGTCTTCGAACCGATCGTGGACCGTAAGCTTTTCAACCGAGCGCAGGCTATCCTCAAGACTATCTATCGCCACATGACAAACGACGAGATGCTGGCCGCCCTCAAGGAGCTCCTGGCCCGTCGCGGCGCCTTGTCCGCCTTCATTATCGACGCCGCACCTGACTGCCCCCCGTCCGCTCGTTTCCACTCGCGTTTCGGAAGCATCATCAAAGCCTATGAACTGATCGGTTACCGGCCACCCAACAATTACCGCTTCATCCATGTGAACCGGCGCTTAGAAACGATGAGGCAGGAGGCGATTCACGATCTCCTGGCGGCGGTTGAAGAACGTGGCTCACTTGCGACCCATGACACGGAGACTGACCTCGTGCGGATCAACCACGAGATCACTGTGGCGGTCGCGGTGGGGCGCTGCAGAGTTTCCGGCCTGGGCTATCCGCGCTGGTTTTCGAAAGCTGATCGTCAGCCTCAGCCCGACATTTTTGTCTTGATCCGGATGAACCCCGGCGACCTCACCATTCGAGACTACCTCATTGCTCCCGTACGTGAGATCGATGGCAAACGGGAACTGCATGCCAACAACGGCGCGCGTCTAGATTCATATCTTTTTCCCACGCTCGAGCCGCTTATTGCGTTGGCGAAGCGGGTATCCGTCGAGGGCGCAGCATGCACGTAAAGCGCCTGAGCCGTGAAGACGCCTACGAGGCTCTCCTGCAAAGTGAGCCCAGAAACGAGAGGCGTTTTGCGCCTGACCAGCAAGGGCCGTTGATGCGTCGTTTCGGCCCAATACTCCTCGCGACCTTCGACGCAGAGTGCAGACGCAAGCGTGCCTTCACAGAAGAATCAGAAGAACTGGAACAGGGGCTGGACCGCATCGCCGTGGCGGTTCGCGTGATGACGGGCGATAGGCAGTTTCGCGCGCTGCTGGCATCCGAGGACCTTGCGACGATGCCAAACGCATTGGCACGGAGAATCCAAGGCTCGAACCTCGCGCAGCGCGCGCCTCAGCCCTCTGTCGTGAGCGCCCCCTTGCTCCCCGCTGGCACGGTTTGCCAGGAAACCCTCAAGCTACTGCAGTACTGCACGGGGCCGGCCAAGCTTTTCGCTTTGCTGCGGCTTGTCGTTCCGATCAGGCAAATAGAGATTGCGCAGCTAATGGTTGCCATGGATCGGGTCAGGTTCAACTACGTGAAGATGCTCGTCGCACTTACGCCACGGTCCCTCCTGGCCAAGGGCGCCGACCCGCGAAAGGAGATTGTCGGCCTTTCCGAAGATCAAATGGCGAAGATGGAGAACGAGTTGGGCATGCTTAGCCGCGCATTCCTAAATGCGGTCGAACGACGTGGCCCAGCAAGCCTGGAGCTGGTCGCGGCCAGCCGCTATTTTGACCGGCTGATGGATAATCCAAAGGTGGTGCGATATTTGGCCCGCAATTTTCCTGGCCATTTTGAAGAGTTCCACAACTTGGCGATGCCCGCTTTCAACTAGGTGTGGTCCGCTCACGCTTCTTGACCCTACGCGACGGCTGGTAGCTATAGGAATTTTATCCCAATTCTCTTGACCTGTGTCGTCCCATCCGAACAGAATGGGAACATCAAGGGAGAAGAGAATGCACAACACCCGTTCCGATCTGGTGGCGATTGTCTCCGTTGCGCTCGGCAAAATCCCCTTCAAGGACCTAGCGCCGCTGATCGACCCAAGCTACGACCGGCGCACGGAATTGCAGCACGAGCTGGCGGGCTATCTGGAAGAGGCCTTGCTGACGCATTTCGAGATCAAGCGCCGGCCCATGCCCATTAGCGTCGCCCCAATGAGCGGGCAACGGGCGGAAGTGCCCGCTGATCTGGTCAATTTCGAGCCGAAGGGCTGGCGTGGCCGGAGGTGACGCCTATGCGTCTTCGCGAAAATCCAGCAGGGAGGCATGGCGTAGATCGTGCTCGCCGCGCAGGTGCTTTACACGGCCGATCAGCCCCGGCTTTACCCATTGCGTCGCCGGCCGCTTCATGCCCATCGGCGCCGTCCCTGCGTGCGCCTGGACGCGTTGCCAGAGCCGTTCGCGCATTTCGCGGTTCAATGTGATAAAGGCGCTGCCGACATAGCGTCCAGTGCCTCGCTCGGCCATCAGAGCGAACGCTGGTTTACCAGCCTCTCTCTCGACCCCGAGCAGTTCGTATTCGTCGATCGTGAACGTCTTCGTCTTCAGCCATGCCGTCGAGTTGCCCGAGCGGTATTTGCTGTCGCGACGTTTAGACACCATGCCTTCGAGCCCAGCCTGATCGACCAGATGAAAGATCGCTTTGGCATCGCCCGGCAAAGCCTGGCTGAATTGGATTCGGCCGCCTTCCGGTATCATCTCTGCCAGGATCTCGCGACGGTCTTCTAGAGGCATGTCGCGTAGGTCGTGGCCATTCAGGTGGAGGAGATCGAAGGCGACGAAATAGAGGTCGTGCTGTCGGCTAATGATGGCCTTGCGCAGCGCCTTGAAGTCGGAGAGCCCAGCCTCATTAGTGACGATCACATCGCCGTCGATAATGGCGCCCTCGACGTCCAACTCTCCCGCTGCCTTGGCGAGGTCGTGATATTTCGACGTCCAGTCGAGACCGCGCCGGGTGAAGATGCGCACGCCATCCGCATCCCTGACGATCTGGGAACGGTAGCCATCGAACTTGACTTCAGAATCCAACCGTCGCCCCTCCGGCGGCTTCTCAACCAGGGTAGGCATGAGAGGCTCGATGAACTCCAACCGGCCAACGCCGGCAGGCTACGCATGGAACGTCCCGCAACATCGAATTTGATTCAATATCGCACGGTCGTTTCCGTTCCGTTAGCTGCTGCTGAATTAACCAATCGAACCTGTTCCGAAAATTTCCGGAACGTCGAGTATGCCTACATGCAGGGGACTCGCATCGCTTTTGGTCCGTTCGTACTCGATACCGACAACGGGACGCTCCTTAAAGAGCAGATCCCAATCACTGTTGGGCATCGCGGGCTGAGGCTGCTTGCTGCGCTCACGGCCCGGCCCGGCGAGATCCTGACCAAGGCCGAGTTGATGGACGCCGCCTGGCCGGGCACCGCCGTTGAGGAATGCGGCGCTGCTCATTCAAGCGGGAACGGCTGTTTCATCGCGGCTTCGCCACGCTGAAAATTCGTTTAACGTCATTCGTATCGAGCACCCAGGAATCTCCGTCGAATGTCGAGCCTGGCAGCCTTCGCGACGCGGATTCGAAATCTCCGCCAGTTATTCCTATCGGCACGGTCCCGGCGGGTGGGAACCCATTTGAGCATCTGACATCCGCTGTCTCCCGCCGTCCGTTTGGAAACGACCTGGACAACACGCTGATGCTGCACCTCCGACCGCGGGGTCGCGGGTCGAGTCGCGTTTTCTGCAGCAACGCGCCTGGGTTTGTGAGTTGGGGAGGTAGACAATCGCGCGCGTCCACTGGCGAGGCCGAAAGGGCCAGGGTAAGTCCGAACACTTATCGCGGCAGCGTTGGCACGGGCGAACAGAACACCGACGAGTCTTTTCATCAGACGCCTGCATTCACCCTTGCCAACTGGAAGGCGATTTACCTGCAAAGATCACGCGCCTCAATGTCAATAGCCGTCGGGGCACCGTGCGATATAAACGCGGCCGTGACGATCTCGATACCTGCATTGGCCGGCCTCGCTAGCGTGTCCGATCACTGCCCCTGCTAACGCTCCCACTGCACCGCCAACAACAGCCCCTTGCACCGGATCGCCGGCCACCGCGGCACCCACCGCGGCGCCGCCCAGCCCGCCAACAGCAGCCCCTTGTTCGGTGCGGGAGCATGCCCCGAGCGGAATGAGCAAGCTCAAAATGAGCAGTGTCTTCTTCATTGGTTATCTCCTAGGCCCTAATTAGCCGGAGAATAAATGCGCCATTGTGTTTTTCGATCCCTCGACATCTGCGAATCGACCCTGGTTCCCGCGTCAAACCCATCTGCGAGGCGACGTTCGTCGACCGCTCTCATCTCATGCACCACCTGAGCCGCAACAACGAAAGTACGCAAGAATGGATGCAACGCTAACCCAGTGGAGCTTGTCGACGAGCGTCGGCATCAACGGTGGAATGAACTTCAGACTCAACTAGGAACCTCAAGGCCCTGGAATTTGATTCAATATCGCATGGTCCTTGCAGTCCCGTTAGGTCTCGCTAATTCATTCCAGATGATAGCGCAGCCTCATTGGAGAAATTCCGGAACATCAGAGCGGGCATCCCGTTCATTCTTCGCGCCGGAATGCGGCGCTCAATCAAAGAGGATGTCATGGGAAGCACCAGCGACAAGGCCAAGGGCCTCGCGAACCAGGCGGCAGGCAAAGTGAAGCAGGGCGTCGGCAAGGCGGTGGGCAACGATAGGTTGCGTGTCGAGGGCGGGGCGCAGGAAGCGAAGGGCAAGGTCCAAAAGATTGTCGGCGACGTAAAGTCAGCGGCCAAGGACGTTACTAATAAGGCCGCCGCTGCAATCAACAAGAAGCTTTTGAAACCACGGCCGGCATGCTCGCCGTTTTGAAGACAAGACGCCCTGAAAAAGCCCGCCGGCCGGAGTCAGCGGGCGAGAGGGGGTGCATCTTATCCTTATCCCTGGCAAAAAGAGGGCGCGATATCGTACCAAAAGGCGGCGCGCAGGACTAGGAGTGGGCTTGGCGACCAATAGCGGGCCGACAGCGAGGCCGCACAAAGGCGAGAGCATTACGTTCGATTCATCTTCATAACATCCGCCCTGAGTTAGTCCGCCCACCGCTGCGCGAACCTGATATTTTACGCGCCCATTAAGCGGCCGGTGTTGTCTTTAGTCATAGACTTTAATGACCGTGCGGGTGTCCGGATCCACGACGACAGTGCGGTTGTCGATCACGGTGTAGCGGTATTTCACATTGGGGACTTCATGCAGCTCGACCGTGTCGGGCAGAGCCGTTCCGATGTTGAGCTCCACGCCCGGCAGCTTCACTGAGGCCAGCGGCTGCTTCTTCACGTATTCCTTAATGACCGTTTCCTGCTCCGGCTGGATCACCACGGTCTCGGCGGTTGCCGCACCAATACCGGCAAGCAGCAAAACCCCTGCAGCGGCGGCAATGAAATGCATTCTCATAGTCTTCCTCCTGATGTGAATTGCGCCAGACGACATTGTCTTCGCGCCAGAAGTTCATCCAACGCCACGCAATTGCGAACGTTCCTGGGTTGGGCCTTCGGTCGGAATGGGTGGGGGCTCTTGAAGCCGGCCCACGCCCAAGCCCACTTTGCCGGTCAGGCTCGGCACTTTCTGGCCCAGCCCCACCGGAGTGCATGCCGGGCCGCCCCTTCCGTTGCGAGGAATGCGTCCGCCGCATGTACGACAGGCCGCGCGCCTTTCTAGTGGTTCTGAAACGTGACCATCTCGCGAGGCTCTTGGCAGACAGGTGGCAGCGCGCGGCTCCAGAGAGTAGGCGTCGAGCACTGCTTGGCCGCTGCGACCTAGGTCCTATGCTCGGTACCAGAAGTCCCAATTTGCCAAACAGAGGTCTGAAGCGGGAAACGTAGGGCTTGCAACTTCATTGGTAAGCGGCTGGCGAGATTAGTCCCTTCGTCGTCGGTCGAGTAGGTGTCCGCCACAGCGCAGCAGCGGGCGGACACCTATCCGTATGCGGGCGCCAATGCGATTGTTCAAAAGAAGGACCCGAGAACGATGGCAACCACGACTACTAGAGAGCTTGTTGAACAATTCCATGTCGAGGACAGCGCAGCGCCATTTATCGGGTCATGGAGACAGCTATGGTAGAAGTAACCGCGACAGCAGTGGCCGACGTCATCGGCATCATGAAAACGGATGACGGGCAGCACGTGCTTTTGGGCTTTAGAGATCGAGGGGGTGTTGAGCATCGTCTGGCGCTGGACAAAAAGGCAGTAGCAGGAATGTTAGAATGCATTTTTGAGGCAACCTCCCTCGCACCGCTTCCGAAAGGCCTTGTTCCCAAGGAGCATTATCTTCTCAAGCCCGATTGGTCTGAGTTATGGGGTTTGCAGGGCACCAACGAGACTTTGCTGACGCTTTTTCGTGGTGAAAGGCATCTTTCGTTTCTCCTGCCACCAGGAATGGTCGACCAGATATGCGAAGCCGCTGACCTTATTTTGGCTACCCATTCTGGGAGTGTCGTGACCGACCAATCCGGAAAGGTCAAACAGGCTATCGGGCCACTGGTCGATGCGTGATCGGTAATCGGAGACATGCGCGAGGTTTTGTTCCTGCGCCATCTTAGCTTAATTGAATGTTCGCGTTGGGTTGCGCAGATGGCGCGGCAGGCGTCTCTACCTTTGGAGCATCGACTTTGACGTTGATGTCCTTACCGCCGCCAATTGCGCCTCCGACGAACAGAGCAATTACGATGGCGATGATCGCAAGAACGATTGCGACGACCATGCCGCCTGCACTCCCACCAGAGTTTCCAACGGTAGGTCCGTCAGCCATAACTGCCACTCCTCAATCCCGTATATTGGGCGGAAACGGGTCGGTACGGAATTCGTTCCGACGGCAGGCTGCAGTCCCAAATCGGCTTCCTGGCGCCGACCCCAAGACGGTAAGTGGTGACAGGCTGCAACCTTATCGGTTTGCTCGCGTTTTTCCTTCTTCGACGAGAAGGATAGCCCCAGCCGATGACTGCAGCGCATCCAATCAAAATTCGATTTTCAGATGGGCGGCTAATGCTGGTTTGTTCGATCAGCGACGCAGAGACGGCCCTTGGTGGAGCATGGGAAAACAAGAAAATGACGACATTTAAAGAGGCCGAACGCCTGCTTGTTGCTGCTACGGAGGGAGAGTGCAAACCCAAGGTTCTTTCAGGCGTTCAAAAAGGCTGCACAAGAGCAGCGCATGCTCCAATCGACGGAACGGACTTAGCCTCTCAAGACTCTATGATGAACTTGTTCGATCATCATTCTAGCGAGGAAAATACAACTGGGCTCCTCCCGTTGCTTCCTCCACCGGCGACTTGCCAGGCGATGGGGGCGACGCGGTCTTCCGCTTCTACGGCTTTCAGAATGGGTCTTGAATGGCGTGCGGTAGTCCATTCAAAAATGTGAAGCCCGCCGCCAGTGAGAGGACAGCAGGCCTCTTCACAAAGGGACCGGGACGGAGGGGACAATCCACTCCGGTCAGCATTTCCAACGAAAGAAACGAGTTCTTGTTCCGACCGCCTCAACAACCTTGAACCGTTTTCTTTACCTGTCCTGGAGCCGCGGTTTTGGCGTCGGTGTTTTGCTGCCCAGGGGCTCCCTGGTTCGCACTGCCGGCCTGCTGACCGGGTGCACAGTCCTTCGCCGAGTTCGTCGTGGTCGAGTCACGAGGCAGCCCTTGCGAGAGCCGCCTGCGAGCAGGCCGTAGTGGCGGATGCGATGGAAGCCGCGCGGCAGGACATGGAGCAGGAACCGGCGGATGAACTCGTCGGTCGCGAGCGTCATGACGCGCTGGCGGTCGGCGCCGTCGCGGCGATAATCCTTATAGCGGAAGGTGACGCCAGCCTCTTCGAAGGCGATCAGGCGGCGATTCGAGATGGCGACCCGGTGGGTATAGCGCGACAGATAGGCGAGCACCGCCTCAGGACCGGCGAAGGGCGGCTTGGCGTAGACCACCCAGCGCTTCTTCCTGACGGGAGCCAGGTGGCGTAGGAAGGCCCGTCGCTCGGCGAGGTGCGCCATCGATCCGAAGAAGACGAGCCGCCCGGCGTCGTGCAGCGTGAGCAGTCGGGTGAGGAACAGGCGGCGGAAGAGCTTGCCGAGCACCTTCACCGAAAGAAGGAAGGCCGGGCGCGAGGGGACCCAGCGCTTCCCGTCGAGCGCGACGCCGCCGCCCGGCACGATCATGTGGAGATGGGGATGGTGGGTCATCGCCGAGCCCCATGTGTGGAGTACGGCGGTGATGCCGATGTGCGCGCCGAGGTGCCTGGGATCCGCCGCGATCGTCAGCATCGTCTCCGATGCCGCCTTGAACAGCAGGTGATAGACCAGCGTCTTGTTGTGGAACGCGAAGACGGCGACCTCGGCAGGCAGCGTGAACACGACATGGAAGTAGCTCGGCCAGCCATGTGCGCGCGGCCGCGCCCAAGGAAATGCCGACATTTAAAGAGGCCGAACGGCTTCTTACTGCTGCGAGGGATGGAGACTGCAACCCCGAGGTCGCCTTTCATGCGTTCAAAAGGGCTGCGCAAGAACAACGCATGCTCCAATCAGCGGGACGGAGTTGGCCCCTCAAGCTTTATGATGACCTTGTCCGATCATCATTCTAGCGAGGAAAATGCAACTCGGCTCCTCCCGTTGCTTCCTTCACTGCCAGGGCGATGAAGACACGCGGGGCCTTCAGATGGAGTGGCAGCGGGCCTCTTCACAGGGCCAGAAAGAGGCAGTGAGACACATTCATTCCGGCCGGCCTTCTACCGTATTGAGCGCGCCGTCACCTTCGCGTCGATCCGCCTGAAATTGAAAACCTCGCCGCTCCATTCGCGAAGCGGCGAGGCCCCCCTGCGCCCCAAGTGCCGGTCCCAACACCAGGCATTGCTGACACTGCAATTGTGGTGCCAGCAGCAAATGACCCATTGTGGGGCAGGTGTCGTCTCGACGCGCGCTTGCGGGTGGTGGATCTCTAGAAATCCCGGAACATCAACGGTGAAGTGCGGTCCACCGGCGCCGTCCCCACGTTCTCGGCTTCCGATCGCCTGACTATGAGGCGAACGACAAGGCCGACGTAGCCGACCTGCACGACGATCAGGGTAAAGACTGCCCAGCCGAACGCCGTCCAGATTGAACCGGCTTCCATGTAGGCCCAGATTGCCACAACGATTGTCGTGGCAAACATCCCGACCAGAAATTGCGGAAAATACATGCTCTTTTCCCCAGCCCATCTCAAACCACCGGTTCGAGAATCGGCGCCACTTTGCCCAAAGTTCCCGCTTCACCGTTTCACTAAATTAGCAAATGCGCAATTGTCTGGGGTTCGAATGCGGGTGCATCACGACGTCGCGTCGCCTAACGTCGCTTACCGGGGGAAAACGTCCGCGCGGGGTTCTGTTGCAGAGTTGCTAATACTACGGTCGTCGCAGCCGGCTTGCCCACCCCCAAAGCCCCAAGCCGGTCAGGCCCGATGGTCCGTCAAGCATACCCCAACAGGCTGTCGGGCCGCTGGACGCTGCTTAGATGCGTAATAAAAAACCCGCCGACCGAAGCCGGCGGGAGGGTCTACTGTGCCACCAGAGGTACAATCTGGCGAACAATAAACGGCTTGAGCCGGCTTATGTTTCAGCAATCGCTAAAATGTGAAACCCGCCGCCTTGACATGGCAGCGGGCCTTTCACAAGGAGACCCGAAGGATGGTGGGGCCATGCCGGCATTTCCAATGAGACCAGGCCTTATCGGAAACCCGACGACGAGGGCCCTTGGAGCTGGTTCGCCGCTTGATCGACGAACGCCCGACCTATGGCTATCGCCGCATCACAGCCCTGACGAACAGGGGGCTGAGTACAGCCGCAACCGTCGAAACGTCTTCAACTGAGAACGGAACACGACGCTCACACGTCCACGCCTGCTTTGCGAAACCCCTCGAGCCACAGTTCACGGTCTTCGGCCAGCGCGCACATGCCTGCACAATTGCGGGCGAATGCCGGAATATCGAAACCTGTCGGTGCCTCGCCTAGAATTGCTTTTGCCTCATCGATCCTTTCCAGTTGTGAAAGGCACATCGACTGAAGCAATCTTACATAGAAAGGTGCGCCGTTAATTGTCTTGTAGGTATTAAGGGCTCCTTCAAAGTCACGCATTAGATACTGTACGTCTGCCAAGATAACCTTCCATGCCGGCGGTGCGCGTGGCTCAGCCCGACATACACGTTCAATTATCTCCCGTGCGCGATTGCGTTCGCCTACGAAGGCGAGAACTAGTGCGCGTGTGGCGGCCGTGGAGATGTCACGCGGATTGATTAAACTTGCACTATCAGAGTATCGTCTTGCATTGTCTCCATCACCGAGCATTAGGTACGCAGCTGCTACCTGTTCAAGCACGTAGGCGTCTGTCTTGTCGGCAGCGATAGCTCTTTCAGCGTATCCGCGAGATAGTTCGGCGATTTTCATATGAGTGTCACGTGCGGATCCGGTGAATCGTCTATAGCCATACAGGCCACTCAACATGGCCAACGCTCTCGCATATTGAGGATCAACTTTGATCGCCTGATTCAGGCAGCTTATAGCATCCTCCTCATCGCCATTTCTCGAAGCCTGCCTGCCGCGCAACCACAAACTATAGGCGGTAGTGCTTGTCGTCGGATTTCGCTGACGAGCTTTGCTTGCTGCTTCATCTAGATTGTAAAAAAGCCGACCAAGAATAGCATCAACGATCTCGTCCTGAACTTGAAATATGTCTTCAATTTTCCGATCGAAATTTTCTGCGAACGCATGAGTCCCAGTTTGAACGTCAATGAGTTGAACTGTAGCACGGACCCTGTTGCCGGCTTGCCGAATGCTTCCCTCAATCACAAAATCAGCCCGAAGCTTGCGGCCTATCTCCGCCACGTTTATGGACCGATCCTTAAACAGAGCTGTCGTGTTGCGTGCAATCACCGACAGATGTTGATAGTGGGAAAGCTCCGTGATTATGTCCTCGGTTATTCCATCCGAGAAATAGTCTTGTGCTGGGTCGCCAGACATATTTGCGAACGGCAATACCGCCACCGTCGTACGCTCGTTGCCCCTTATAAATTGGGCTTCTTGGACTCCTTCTGCGTCGCTGGGCCTGATGCGATAGGCGCGAATTGTCCGGGATATATTCTTGAGGGAGCTTTCCCCAATATCCTCGATTGAAATCTCGAGCTTTCCTTGAATCGCGTCGTACATTTGGCCCGAAATGCAAATACCTCCCGGCTCGGACAGGGTTTCAAGCCGCGCGGCAATGTTAACACCGTCACCGTAGACATCCGACTCGTCCTCTATAATGTCTCCTAGGTTAATGCCTATCCGCAATGTGATCCGGTTAGCATATGCTAGCGTTTCATTTGCCTTGGCCATGCGGAGCTGAAGTTCAAGCGCACAACTCACCGCATTTACCGCGCTTGCAAATTCGGCAAGGATTCCGTCACCCATGAACTTGACAATTCGACCAGCGTGCTCTCGAACGGCGGGCACCACGATCTCCCTTCGCCGTTCCTTGAGCACACCAAGAGTGCCGAGCTCATCCGCCTCCATGAGGCGGGAGTAACCAACCACGTCGGCCACTAGGATGGCAGCCAAACGGCGCTGCGCAGCATTTCCAACCACTGCCGACCAACCTCTTCGTTCCCATCGCCCCCACCAATCTACAACACGGCGCAAATGTCTGCCAGAAACTTGCCTCAAGACGGTCGAGCAGGTTTTTGGCGCGCTGGAACGAGCCACCAACAAACCCGGAAATTGCCGCTCGGTCGAGCGTAGCCTGTTATATATCTACGCTCTGTGGAGCTGGTCTTCGCCAAGTGGTACGTCGGCGCCAACAACAACCTATATGAGCAACGGACAATGGTTGCCGTCGCCCCGACAAACGCCCGACAGCGGCGTTTGATATGTGGCCCGTGCTTTGCGAGCCGCCGTGCCCTTCACGCGATGACATGGCCCTGACTCGTACTTGCTGGCAGCAGCAGCATACGTCTCAGCTTCATGGAGGCCCGCGCCCGTCCGCGTCATAGATTGACGGCACCCGTGGCCGATGCCTAAGTCTGTTGAATATCAGGATGACGACGTCATAGTGATTTCACGCAAGCCGTTGCAAGGCACCTTGATGCTGGTTGGCGAGGACGACGAAGACGTCGAATTGAACCTCGACAAGTTCACCGCTGAATGGCTCATGGGTGCGCTTGCCGAATTCCTCATGCAAGGCGAAAGCGACGACATGCCAAGCATCAGCATCGGCCGACGGTGATTAGCTGCCCTTGGACTTGCCGTAGCCACTCGGAGTGCTGTGCGGCTTGTAAATCAGCCCGCGCTCGTCCTTGACTTCGCGGGCAAGTTCATCGCCGGCGTTGCAATCGGCTTGGGAAAAGCGGTCGGGATGGCATCGGCGGGTTAGTTGCGCCGCTGTCTGTACGTTCCTATCAGCCTATCAGCGTCGACCCCGTCTATATTCGCCGGGATCGATAAAGTTCCCTGCCCACAAGTTACGCTTGGCGATGCGGGCTTCGCGCTCTTCGGCAAGGTATCGAGGAGCTCGTTTGTCGGCGACCGCCAATCCGTGTTTCACCAGATCGCGTCCGAGATCGATGCTTCCAACGAAACAGACGCCGACATCGTTGTCGTAGCGGTCCTTGCCTTCGATGATGCAGGATACATCTCCTGAAGCAATGAGATGACGAACGTGGTCACGCGCATACCTGCCGCAGGGCCAGATCTTGTCAGCAGCATCAAAACACCCCTGCAGAAGTTCGGGGGCATCGATACCGACCAGCTGTACTTGCTCCTTGTTATGCCACAGCGTGTCGCCGTCATTAGCAAACCAATGCTCTCCTGCGGACACGGTGCCACAGGTGAGCATGAAGGCGAGAGCGAGGATCAACCTGCACATGGCCGAGCAATGTTAATATTGCGCCTTCCCGTCGTATCGAAAAGGGACCGTTTTCGAAATTTTCAGTGGGCTTGGCAGGCGTGATCTTCCTCGACCCGATCTTGTCGCCGATCCGCCCCGGCTTCTATGCCGCGAAGCGGCGAATTGATGGGGTAGGTGCACCTAGGGCAGCGGAACCGGCGAGTCGGCGAGCGTTCGCAGATAGGCGATCACGTTCAGCCGATCGGTTTCATCGGGCGCGCCGCGAACGTCCATGTTCACACCCGGCGTCGTGAGCGTGGGACCGGCAAGAAAAATGTTGAGGTCCTCGTAGGTCCAGGCACCCTCCCAAGCCATGAGGGTTTGGGAGTAGCGGTCGAACTTCGTCGACGCCTTGTCGCGTCCAACCACGTTCCACAGGTTCGGTCCGATGGTGGATACATCTTGTGCACGCTTGACATGACAGGCTGCGCAGTTGGCGGCAAAGAACGCCGCGCCCTTTGCCGGGTCAGCCATCGCCAGCTTCGCCGAAATCGGCTCGGGCTTCACAATGACCACGCCATGAGCCTTGAGGTAGGCGGCGATGTCGGCATGGTCCTCGTTCCTTGCAAGGTGGTAGGGCGTGATAATACCCGGCAGACGGGCGGGGTCACCTCGAATCCAGACGGCGTTGACGTCCGCGCCGGCCTCAACGAGCACCTTCACGCAATCGAGACAGCCGCTCTCGACCGCGAAGTGCAACATGGTCTCGCCCCTCGCCGCGGCGTTGGGGTCAGCACCGTGCGCCAACAACAGTCGCATGAGGTCGGCGGAGTTCTTCAGGACGGCAACCGTGAGCGGCAGGCCGAGCACCGACTCCTTGTTCACACCGGCCCCGCGCTCGATCAGCAGTTCTGCCGCGTCGGCATGGCCGCTACGAACTGCCAGGAAGAGCGGCGTGGCGCCCTTGTCCTGCTCCTCAATGTCCGCCCCTGCATCGAGGGCCGCCGTAATGGCAACCAGATCGCCGCTCTTGGCCGCCTGGTGAAGCGGACCGCCCTGCGCGGCTGTAAGAGCACCCAAATAGATGAGCACGCTGCCAATCAGTTCACGCATCCGACTGTCCCTCCGCCGACACGGTGAATTGAGAAGGTTGAGCATATACCCGATCAAATCCCTTCGACCAGCCCGACGTAGTGTGCCCCAAGAGGCCGCATCATCACGATCTGCGAGCGCGTGGCCGACCCAGTTGCCGCACTATATTAGTAATCGCTAATGGTGTAAAATGGCTTCGACGACATCGCTTGGGGGACCATTCGGTGCACGCGGTCGGAACAGGACGCATGGCGGGCTGGGAAGGCGTGATCGCCACGGCTGCTGCGCTTGAGGATGTTTCTGCGTTTGCGCACAGCGCCGATATCGGCTGGACCTATCCGCCGGCCTGCTGTCACGGTAACCTAAAGACAGGAGAGTGCGGTAAGATTCCAAGCGTGGCCGTAACACCACGACCCGATGGCTACGTCATAATCTTGCGACCGGGCGATCATCAGAAAGTCACCCACCAAGACCGATATTTCGTGCCCTATGACAGTGTCCTCCCGTCCGGCGACGACGACTTCCACATCTGCCTGCATCCGACCGAGGAAGACGAAAACTGCTTCTTCGCGCCAGCAGATGCGATTTAGTCGGGTAGCCCCTGATGCTTCCTTGGTCTCGGGGTCATCGGGCGCGCTTGCCATTAGGGTAATTCGGCAAATTCTTCTGCTGTTTGTTCGGTGCAGTTTTGAACGCGTCTTCGTGTTCGAGTCTATAGATCTGTCGGACAACCAGCGCGAAATAGCCGAGCTGGATGAGGATCAATGTGACCGCTGACCATAAGACCGCCTTCCAGAGTGATCCTGAGGCGGCATAGATCCAGGTTCCCACAACGGTTGTCGTGGTGAATATTCCGACCAGAAACTGCGGAAAGTACATCGATCGCCCCAATCCGCTTCCCATTTCCCCAACGGGCTCAAGGCGACGGTTTCATTATTTTAGCAGTTACGCAAGTACGTTCACTCAGGCCGGCTTCCTTATGGGGCTACCGGCCAAATGGAGGGAAACGGTCGTCTTAGGCAGGCTTGCCCCCGTCAAAGCCCAAGCCGGTTCCGGCGGCCAGTCCAACACACCTCAACAGACTGTCCGGTCGCTGCCAGGCTGGCCGTCAAATTTTTGATGACCAATCGATCACCTGTGGTTCGACCCACAGATAGACGTCGATCACGACCAGCAACACCAGCATAAGCCAGAGCGCAATTTTCAGGTTGACCATGAAGCGTTAGGGTAGTCAGTCGCCGCGCGGCAATTCAAATGGTCGTGGGGGCCCTCACGCCGGCTGCGCCGCCATTCTCGGGGATGAACTCGACACCCGGCGGCAATCGGCCGGGAAGAACGCGCGCTGGCGGTGCCAAAGGCTAGATGTTCCAATCGCTGATCGACGCGAAGATACGGCGTGCTCGATACGGTGGATGACACCACCAGAAAGCCTCGGCTTCCTCTTCGGGCGTCATCGGACGAAATTCCTAATTATATACTTGACGTACCAGACGGATTTTGCGATAACAAACGCAAGGAGTTACCGCTATGTTCGATCTGACCGCCGAAATTTACCACGACGCCGACAAGGCCCGCGAGCATCTGGAAGCCATTCATTGGCCGCATGGTCCGTTCTGCCCTCATTGCGGCAATGCCAATCCCGAGCGCATCACCAAGCTTGCGGGCAAATCCACGCGCCCCGGCGTCTACAAGTGCAACGAATGCCGCCTGCCGTTCTCCGTCACGGTCGGCACCGTGTTCGAGCGTTCCAAGATCGGCCTGCACAAGTGGGTGCTGGCTTCGCATCTCTACGCCTCATCCAAGAAAGGCATGAGCGCTCACCAGCTGCACCGCATGCTTGGCGTCAGCTACAAGACCGCTTGGTTCATGGCTCACCGCATTCGCGAGGCCATGAAGGAAGACGTCGCTTCGTCCGGCCCGCTTGGTGGTGAAGGCAAGACCATCGAAGCCGACGAAACCTACATCGGCAAGCGCGACGTTCCCTACGTCTCGCCGCAGCGCAAGGGCCGCCCCTTCACCAAGAAGGGCAAGGGCGGCGGCGCACAGAAGCGCACCGTTGTCTCGCTGGTCGAGCGCGGCGGCTCTGTCCGTTCCTTCCACGTCCAGCACGCCACCAAGGCGGTTGTGCGTGATATCCTCGTGCGCAATTCCGACCGCGCTTCGATCCTCTACACGGACGAAAGCCGCCTCTACACCACCACCGGTGAGGAATACGCCAAGCACCAGACCGTCAACCATTCGGCTGGCGAATATGCTCGCGGCGAAGTCCACACCAACACGATTGAAAACGTGTTCTCGGTCTTCAAGCGCGGCATGGTTGGCGTCTACCAGCATTGCGGCGAGGCTCATTTGCATCGCTACCTTGCCGAGTTCGACTTCCGCTACAATCGCCGCGCCGCTCTGAAAGTCTCGGATGCAGAACGCGCCGCTGATTTGCTTCGCATGGCCCGAGACAAGCGCCTTACTTATCGGCGGATTGGTGAAACCAGTATCGCCTAAACAAAAAGCGCGTAAACTCCTTCGCCTGCGAAGGGGGAAACCATGCAAAAAGTGACGAAGCTTGTAGACGTCGGCGTGCATGAGCACGGCGTATCGCTAACGACCACCTTGGGAACAAGCGCCGGCAATATCGTCTTAGAATTTGAACCGGCGATGCTGGAACAGATGATAGCAGACCTAATCGCGGCACTTTCTCGGCCGGAATATCGCAAAACTCAAAATGCGATGGGCGTGATTTCAGCGGCCGAACCAAGACGTAGCCGGGTAGCGCCAGACCAGTCGGGCAAGGCGGTCCTTCTATCGTTCCAGATGGAAAGCGGCCTTGAGCACCACTTTGCTCTTCCCACTCAAGAGGCCAGCCAGATCGCACACAAAATGCAACGCGCTGCGACGGCTCAAAAAACAGCCAAGCGCGATCGCCCGCACTAGCGTTTCTTGTCATTTTTCTTGGGCTGCGGAACCTGCTTCGCAGTAGGCTTCGCCAATTCGTGCGGCTTCGGCGGCGTCTTCAATAAGCGGCGCAAAACCTCGTCGCCCTTTTCCTGGTCTTTGTCTTTGGTGGCTTCTGACATGGCTAACGACCTTAACGAAACTCGCGAGCGCATCCAATGGTGCAAAACCAGATCTATCGTGCTCGCGGCCGAGATTGACGCGTTCATCAGATCCGGCGCTTACAAGATGTCGCACGAAACCGATGAGGCAAGCGGTTCCACAACCTTGTTTATGGAACTGACCAAGGAGCCGCCGCGCAGTTTAGCCATCGAGTCCGGCCTAATAATTCACGAGCTACGCGCGAGCCTCGATGGGCTTGCCTGCGTCTTGGCAACCCGCAACGGCAAAGGGACCAAAAACGTTTATTTTCCCGTATCCCGAGACCTCGCCGTTTTCGAGGACGATGGGCTCAAACGCAAACTCCGCAATCTTTCGCAGGCCGACCGTGACGTTATCGCGAGCTTGAAACCCTACGCTGATGGCAACCCCATGCTGTTCGCGCTCCACTCCGCCGACCTTCTGCGAAAACACCAGCGCCTCATCATGAGCACCTCCGACATCGGCCAATTTGGCCTCCGAAGCGGCTATATTAGCTCTCTGAGATTCCTTGGCGCCGGACCGCTCACGGCTAAAAGGCAAGCTTTTGCAATCATGGGCGCTGGGACCATGATGGAGGCCGAGATCGGGGTAGATATAAATCTCTCCGAGCCGGAGGGGCTTAGGGGTCGCCCACTGGCGACCGTGCTCCGCGATTTCACGAGCCTTACGGAGTCGATCATCAAACTGTTCGATTGAAGTGCCGGCCTGTCGGGGCTCAGTAGACATTTTCGATCCTGGTACGTCAAGTATATAATTAGGACGAAATTCCTATGAGTCCGTACCCGCTATGTAGCGTCTCCAAACGGGCGTGCCCGTCGCGTTGACGCCTTCGTGCCAGTCGGTAAAACCCATCAGTGGCAACAAAACTTGTCGGATCGATCGAAGCCGCAGTGCAGCCGGGCGCATTGGAGGCCTCCCCGTGGGGGAATTGCGGCAGATCCATCAGCGCTCCACCACCCGATTCTTGCGAGGCTCGAAAGGAAATAAACTCAGACGTCGTGGTTGTTGTGCCGCTCCCTGCGGATGGATGAAATGAGATCGTCGATACGCATGATTGACTCGCCAACTGAGGGCGGCCCTCCCTTGCCAAGTGCTCGCGCGTCCAGCCCGTTGCGGTAAATGCGCCTAAGCAGGTCACAGGCCACATTGGCGCGATGTGGCCTGCTGCCGGTTTCGTGGACACCAAGATGAGGTGTTTAACGGAACTGGAGAGAGGGAATGCAAAGAAGGAAGTTCAGCCGCGAGTTCAAGCTTGAGGCGGTGAGATTGATCAAGGATCGGGGCGTTGCGGTGGCCCAGGCTGCCCGCGACCTCGATGTCCACGAGAATGTGCTGCGCAAATGGGTGCGCGAGCTATCGGCCGATCCGCAGCGTGCGTTTCCCGGTCATGGGCAGATGAAGCCGGAGCAGCAGGAGATTGACCGGCTGCGCAAGGAAGTCGCGAAGCTAAAGGCGGAGCGCGATATCCTAAAAAGGCCGCAGCCTACTTCGCGAGGGAAGTGACATGAGGTTCGCTTTCATCGCGAGGCACCGGGGCGTCTGGCCGGTGGCATGGCTGTGCGATGCGCTGGATGTCTCTCGGTCGGGCTTCCATGCTTGGCTCAACCGCAGCCCCAGCGCTCGCTCCCGGCACGACGAAGTGTTGGTGACGGCGATCGACCGGAGCTTCAAGAGCAGCGACCGAACCTATGGCGCCAGGCGCGTCTGGCATGACGTGCTGGCCGAGGGTCTCTCCTGCGGCTTGCATCGCGTCGAGAGACTCATGCTGGGAACGGCCTGCGGGCCCGGCCTCGGCGCCGCGGACTGCCGAAGGATAAGGGCGAGCGAGCGGCAGTGTCGGACAACCTCCTTGACCGCGCCTTCGAGGCATCGGCGCCAAACCAGAAATGGATCGCCGACTTCACCTATATCTGGACCGCCGAAGGATGGCTCTACGTTGCCGCCGTCGTCGATCTGTTTTCCAGGCGCGTCGTCGGCTGGGCGATGAAGGCCGAGATGACGGCGCAGCTCGTCACCGACGCCCTGATCATGGCGATCTGGAGGAGAGGCAGGCCCGACAGCCTGCTGCACCACTCCGACCAGGGAAGCCAATACACCACCGAGCAGTTCCAGCGCCTGATGGCCGATCACGGCATCACCTGCTCAATGAGCCGGTCGGGCAACGTCTAGGACAATGCTGCGATGGAGAGCTTCTTCTCGTCGCTGAAAACCGAGCGGACAGCACGTAAGGTTACAGGACGAGGGATGACGCCAGGGCCGACGTGTTCGATTATGTCGAGTGCTTCTACAATCCCCGGCGAAGGCACTCGACACTGGGCTATCTCAGCCCCGTCGAGTTCGAGGAACAAGCTATGCTAGCTTAACTGCGTGTCCGAAAAACCGGCAGCAGCCCAATGCCAGGTCCGGCCGATAAGCAGGCAGCCCCCCAAGCTCGCCGGAGCATCGTCGACATCGTCCCACACCATCCATGTACCGGACTGTTCGGGGCGACAGCGGAATCTCGCTTTGTGATCTTGTTGCATGGTTGGTCAACGGCGAAGATGCACCGTGGGTTCGAACTCACATCGCAACGTGGTTAATTTGTCTGCGGTGGCAGCGGGGCACAAGGGCATCCGGCCACGTGGTAAACGGCAGCAGTTTCGTTCCACACAAATCGAATGCGCGTTGGCTCTAGCGCTTCTCAGGCTTCGGCGTGATCTCTTCGACCCTCACCTTGTCGCCGATCTCCCTTGCCCGGGCCAGCGCCTTGGCCTTTTCATTCGTGGTCAGGACGATGCGCCAGTTCGGCGCCTCAAACACGCTCACGACGTAGGTTGTTGTCGCGGGCTCGTCGGCCATCGGCTGTGTCCGCTTTTGCAGCCTTTTTTGGGACCCCCTGGCTTCGGCTGGCGGGTTTCTTTCGCCTGAATCGATCCGCGCTAAAAAAGCTTGAGGTCCCGGCGCGAGGGCCAGCGCCGGGACCTTTGTGGCATGTACGCAAATACCTAGCATGTCCGTTTGTTATCGTGGGCTAATATGGTCAACAAACATTAAAGGCCCGCCAACGTATTAGTCGTCACCTCCGCTATCGCCACCAGCATGGTCGCCGCTATCGTGATCGCCGCTGTCGCTGCTATCATCGCCGGCATCTTCACCCTGGTCGCCCTCATGCGGACCGACGTCGACGCCATCTTCACCCTGGTCGCCCTGCTCGACGCCATCGCCATTCTGATCATCACCGGTGCTGTCATCGCTTTCGACGGCACTATCATCGTTCTGGTCGCCGGTGGTGGCGTCCTCGCTGTCATCGTTTAGTATGGTGGCGGTCACTGGCGCGCCGTGATCGGAGACTTGGCTTGCAAAGGATTTCCCGGCCACGAAACCGCCCAGCAAGCCGATCGAGGTCGCTACCAGTAAAGGGAACTTTTTCATCGTTTTCTCCGATTTCGGGACGCCCGCCAGCGTGGCTTTATCATCTGGCTAAATTACGACGCCCTTAAACGCAAGGCGACAACTTTAGCACTTTAAGCAAAACTAACATGTGACAGAGCCGCGAACGGTTTACATTAGCACTCCCCATATGGGAGGCGTTGCGTATGCATATCGTTGCGGTTGAGTTGGTCGCGAAACTCCGCGATGCGATCGAGGCGATCAAGGACAATCTGGCGGACCTTGACGACCTCAAGCTTCAAGCGCTCGAAGCCAATTTGCCAAGAACCGCGCCCGCAGGCAGCCCCGAAATGGTGATGCGATTGCTCATCTACCGCGAGATGGGCAAGCGCAAGAATCCTCCTACGGCTGGGTAGCGCCGCCTATGGTGACAAACCTCTCGCAGCCGGTCTTGGAATAAATCAAATCCATGCCCGTCCTGGTGAAATAGTGGCACTCGAACAGGCCGAATGGTTCTTTATGCTGATGGAAGAGGACGGCGGTCGATGTAGCGAACATAGCACCGACGGCCACTGCCGGGGCTAGAACTATCAGTACAACCAGACCAGCGACTGCTTTTTCCACAACCGCCTATATCACAACCAATATTACAAAAACACAAACGGCCGGCCGATAGCGGGGGAAAACGTCCGTGAAGGGGTTCTGCTGCAGAGTTGCTAATACTACGGTCTCTCAGCCGGCACCCCCCAAGAGAAGCCGGTCAGGCACGGTAGCCTGAGGGGCACTCGAAAGCTACCGGGCCGCTGGCAGCCTCGACCAGCGCGGGCGTTCTTGCCGGCCGCCGTCCCTACAGCGCGGTAGCGCTCTGGCGCCTAAATCGCGATCGCTAAGCACTGGTGCGATGACGGCCATGACGTGGGGATTCACACCCGCCCGGTCTCGATCTAGAATCTTTGGATGGACACGATCTTTGACGATCTCCCCGCAGCCCTATCGCAAACCCCCGGGGACGCCTGGAGCCCTGTCCGCGCCTTAGACTTTGCCGGCAAGCTCGTCATAGGCGTTGCCATCGGCCTGGAGATAGCGGTTGGATTGGCGTTGGCTGGCTAGGTGTTCGCCGGCGTGAAAATCTGATGTCATCTTCTTCTACAGAAAGAGGTTCCCGTGCGCACGCTGCTAGTCGCTTCACTTGCCGTTTGGTCGTTTAGTGCCTTCGCGTTCGATGCCACCAAGACCATCGACAGCTACAACGAAGCCCGTCCCGGATGCCGGCAGGCTGAGATGAACGGCCAGCCGATCAGCACCCAGGAGGCCGACAGGCAATGCAAGATACTTGCCAGGCTTGGCGAGGAACTGAAAGCTAACGGCTATTACTGGAACGATTCCGAACAGGAATGGGCGGCCTGCAGGTGAGCGAATCGTCGGGCAAATCAAAGCCCGACGCCAAGACTCGGACGCATCGACGCATCTGTCTAGTTTGAGCGTGCAGTTTTTCCGCCAGCGGTGAAGGGAGTGCTCCGATGCTTGTGAACTTTCTTCCTCTTGTCGCAGTTGGTCCCCTTGTCGATTGGCTCCATCATCGAGCCGAACAGAGGGCGCAGTTGAAGACAATGGACGAGCTGACCGAATCACCGGACGAAATGCTAAGCGACATCGGGATATGGGAGCGCAAGCGCAGGGGCGTAGAGCCGCCGGCAGCGCGACATTCAGCGGCATGGAGGCTTACCTACTTACTTATGTGCTGTCCTCGGGGCTTTTCAATGAACGGCCTATAATTTGCCAGCCGGCAAACCTACCCCGTTCGCCGGTTAGGCCCGGCTGTCAAAACCCCGTGCCACCGCCCATGGGCCGCCGGGCCGCTGGAGATCGGCCGGCGGCAGTACTGCAACTAGCGGAGCGAGACCTTCCCCATGCGCATGACAGCACTGCGGCTTCGATCGATCCGACAGGCACTTTGGCCCCTGTTGGGCTTTGCCGACTGGCATCAAGACATCAACCCAGCGGGGAGGCCCGTTTGGCAATGCTATATCGCGAGAACGGACTCATGGGAGTTTCGCCCGATGAGGAAGCCAAGCTTTTGGAGTGGTATTATCCACCCTATTTGATGTAGGCCCACATTCGAAATACAGAGCCTCGCCAGCGCGGTTCGTGCTGGCCGCTGTGGCTTACCGCCGCGAAAGCGTCTGGCGCGCTCCTGCAAGCAGCACGTGTGCAAGCAGCACGTGTTCCCTTTATATTAGCTGTCGCGTATATTCCGAAAAGCCGACGCCACCCTTCGATGCACCACGCCGGTCAGGCTCGGCACTTGCTGGCCACAACCCCGCCACTGGTGTCGGGCCGCCCTTCCGTTGCGGTAGTGCTTCCGCGCGCAAGCAGAAGCCCGCCAACGAAAATCGGACCGAGGCTCCAAGGTCAAGGCCGACCCTAGACCATCGGTCCGCCAGCCAGTTATGTTCTAGGTGCGCACTCGCGGCGATTGTCGCTGGCCAGTGCCACGGGTGATCGATGAAGCGAAAGAACAAGGCCAACCCTTTCGTGCCTGCACCATCACGGACGAGAAAGGCCGTCTTGGCATCCTGTCGATCCAGACGACCCAGGGCCTCTTGGAATCGCATTGGATCGGCAAGCCGCCGATGCCAGAGATAGTCGAAGGAATCACCATCTCAGCCTTGATTTCGCACTTCCATGCCGCGCAGAATTGACAGGTTCACCGCAGCCACATCTGCTGCAGCCGATCCTGATATGAAGACGGCTCGTTCTGCATGAAAGTCGGTATGGGTATCTGGTCAATCTCGCCAATGTCGTACTTCAGGTGCGCGGGTAGCTTCGCCGTCGTGCGCGTGTGGACTGCGTCGAGGTGCCAATGGCGAAAGCGGCGGAAAGCTGTGGTCGGTATCGAGGTCAGGGCCTTGAGCAGCAAATGTTCCGGTAGCTGGAAGCCGATCTTCTCGTCATGAGCGATGGTCATCTGCGTATCCCCTTGCTGGTGTGAAACGAGGATGCGTCCATAGTTCTCCGAAAGGAAACGAGTTGTGTAAATCTCGGCAATAAGCGAGGCTTATGATCATGGCCGTCCAAGCAAGCTTTGATCTCGATCTCCTCCGCACCTTCGTCGCGATCGCCGAGGAAAAGAGTTTTACGCGTGCAGCAACGCGCGTCGGGCGCACGCAAGCCGCGGTGTCGCTCCAAGTGCAGCGGCTCGAAGGAATGCTCGGAAAGACGGTTATCGTGCGCGGCAAAGGCGGAAGCGTCGAACTGAACAGCGACGGGCTCCAATTGCTCGAGCGCGCACGCGAGCTTCTGGCGCTTAACGACGACATCATGCGCTCGATGCAGGCAGCTCCGGTTCATGGCTCGATCCGGCTGGGGATCGCCGCCGAGCTTTCGGCTCGATTTCTGCCACAAATCCTCGACCGCTTCTCCCACGCGGCCCCAGGCGCTGAGGTGGAGGTGGAAGCAACGGGTTCGTGCATCCTCGCGCTGAAACTCAAGAACGCGGACTTCGACCTCGTTATCCTAAGGGACGGGCTGCAGCCGAGACAATGGCCAGCGGTCGAAGTCTGGCGCAGTCAAGCCAAGTGGATCACGTCCGACAAGCATGCGCAGCACCTGCGCCAGCCGCTCCCTCTTGCTATCTCGGCAGCCGATTGCCCTACGCGACCGGCCGAACTCAGCGAATGCCCGTGGCGCAGCATGTTGCTCCGAGCGCTAGAGCAAGACGCTCGCAGCTATCGTATCGTCTCCACGTCGCCGACAACGCAGGCCTTGCTGGCACCGGTTCGCGCGGGCCTGGCGGTGACGAGCACGCCTGAAGACGATGCGCTGCCTGACGGTCTCAGACACGTGCGCACGGACGAAGGCCTGCCGAAACTGCCTGAAAGCCGCTACTTCATGCTGAAGGCGCGCGACCCACGACAGCCCGCAACCGACATGCTGGCGATGCAAGTGCAAGCGGTCTTCAGCGCGGGCGCTAACGGCAGCGATTAACGGAATGGCATCAACCGTCGGTCATTGCTAGCTTTCCCGTTGGCGTTCGGAGTGGTGTCGGGAGTGGAGATCAGGCCGACAGTCTTGCCGCCGCACTTCCCGCATTTCAGCTTTCCGGCGAGGTCATCGGCCATTGCCGACGCATCCGGGCCGAGCGAGCATTTTTCTCCCTATGCGACCGTTGACCTACCTGATGCATCGGATGTTGGCTTTGAGCACGCGGGTCGACCACCTCAAGAACAAGGTCAATTTGCCGCCGATGCCCTGGTACCAGGTGCAAGCCATGAGCGACAGCGACTTGCGTTCCATCTATCTCTACATCAAATCGCTCGGCGCGCCCGGCGAGTTGGCACCCGGGAGCCTGGCAAAGAGCCGAAGACACCTTACGTGATACTAGTGCCACCTCAGACATCGAAGAAGTAACGACCTATCGCGTCTTCACCTTCGGTGTACCCCATCGATCCTCAATTTCGTTAATGGCGGCGCGTTTGGCCAAAGCGGAAGTCACCGCTGCGACCATTCCTGACAAGATCACCTAGGTTGCTCGCCTGGGGGAAAGCAAAAAGCCAAAAGACTCACGAAGCTCTTATCACCCACATGCGTCTTCGATTGATCATCGTGTCCTCTCCACTGCTCGGAAAAAGCGCACAGGTTTGGCTCGCGTTGCGGCATACCTGCTGCAGGGCATAAAAACGAATATTAGCAGACGCTTATTCTAAGCCAAGGAGTTCCCGCCGCGACCCCCGCGCCCGCCCTACACCGCCGAAGCGTCCCGTGCGCACTGGCGCTCCCCTGTGGCTTGCTGCCACCGCAACCAAGCCTCCGGCGCATCATCTCGATAACCGGACGGCATCGGTTACCAGTCGGCTGGATTCGCATGCACCATTTCGGGCTCGGAAGGCAAGAGTTGCATCCTCCAAAATTCAGAACGCGTGCTGCTCGTTCCGCCGGCCGGTCCGAATAGGCGATGGAGACGCACATCACGTCTACGCCGCGGAACGTGTCGCCGGGTATCTCGGCGTCAGCGAAGAGCCCCACGATCTCGGTCGAGAGCGCGGCGTCAGCAAGGTTTACGGGGTCAATGATGACAACGGCATCTTGGCCTTCGCCGACAATGACATCAAGGAGGTCGACTCCCGCGGCGCGACGGCCGGAGACCGAAGTAGCCGTTCCTCTCAAACGCAAAGAATCGCTCCGATTGATCAGATGGAGACGGCGATAGAGTTATGAAGAAAGTAGTTGCGGGGACACGTCCAGACGGCCGAACGTGCGCCTTGGGTGCCAATGAGGTGCATATTCGCAATCGACGCCAACTAGGTTGTCGGAGCCAACGCAGGGCTGCGAAACTCATTGGCCCAGCAGGTCCAGAGCCCTTTGCGCTGCGATGAGGTCTACGACCGGATATCTGGTTTCAAACGTGTCGATCACGGATCGTAGGCGCGTCTCGGCGTCGTTGACACGGCCTTGTCGTGCGAGAACTGGTGCTAGTTGCGTTGTGGCGCGAAGTTGAAAAAGTCGCGCTTTCTGACGCTTTGAAGTGGCAATCGCTGTTTCGAATAGATGCGCGGCATCCGTCAGGTCACCTCTATTCGCGGCAATCTGGCCACGAAGGCGGATACCTTCTGCTAGATAGCTCGCCTCGTCTGTATCGAAAATAAGGGTATCGACATCATCAAGCATTTGCGATGCGTCTTCGATGCGACCGGCCCGCAGGAGAAGATCACAAAGTTCGCATGCTTTCTCAGGGGTATGAAATACGACGCCCTGCCCACGCCAAAGAACCATACTTTCCCGGGCGTCATCGATGCCGGCATCCAGTTCACCTAAATGCGAGCGGGCATGGCCACGCCACCTGATGCCGCTGCTTCGACGCGCCGTGTAGCCATGCCGTTCGCAAATCTCGACGATCTTAGTAGCGTTATCGAGTAATTCTTCGTATTGGCCGACTAGCGCGCACAATTGGCACTGCACAAGAAGATGCCACGCGAGGTCGAAGGGCTTATCGAGCTGGTCAAAATTTCGCATCAGGCGCTCTTTCTCTTTGACTGCAGCATCAAAGAAACCCAATATCATCAGCGATTCGCTAAAATATGCCTGGGCAGACACACGTTGATCTGCACCGGCGAACGAAATGCGACGACTTGGGTCAACCCGATCAATCAGATCCAAGGCCTTGCGCAAGGCCTCCGCTGCCAGCGGCACTTCTCCCCGGTTGGAATGAGCGATCCCCTTTGTTGCCCAAAGACCACTCAAATAGGCCGTTGGAAGGAGATCGGCACCGTTTGCGAGCTGCTCTTCGGCCAGGGTCAGGTAATCGTGATTGCGCCCAGTGGCATAAAAAAATGGAGCGAGTGAAAGCGCGACGTCACATTGCAATTCGACCGATGCGGTGTTCGCGGCAGCAAGACGGGCATCTTCAAGCGTCTTCCCAAGGCGCTCAGAACGATACCCTTCAGCCTGCATCAAGGCATTGGCCATCGCAAGGTGGAGACGTGTCACCCGTTCGGCGCCCCCCGGGGCATCGCCAAGCCTCCTGCTGCAGTCAATGGCACTGGCAAAGTGCGACACGGCTTCGCGGGTGGCCGCTCTGGCCAGAGCGGCCCCTCCCGCCTTTTGCCAGTGATCGACCGCGCCCGCCCAATCCCCCGCTTCCTGAAAGTGGTGCGCCAGGAGTTCGGGTTGCGCCTCACTGATCTCGGGCCACTTTTCCTCCAACACGTCTGCGACTCGCTTATGCAGCTCCTGGCGCTTGGCGCGCAGCAGCGTGCCATACGCTGCGTCCTGAACGAGCGCATGCTTGAAGAGGTATGTGGCCAGCGGCCGCGTCCCGCGGCAGAACACCAGACCGGCGACGACGAGTTGATCCAACGCTGCATTTAGCTCAGCCGCGTTCCGCGGTGCGACTGCCGCCAGCAACTCGTAAGAGAACTCCCGGCCGAGAATGGCGCCGACCTGTGCGACCTCCATAACGGCTGAGCCGAGGCGATCGAGCCGCGCCATCAGCGAGGCATGCAGCGTGGCGGGCACGTTCAACGCCGTCGCAGCGGCTTTTGAGAGCACTGTCCTGGCGTTGCCGCCCTCCAACACTGCCTTGGTCAACTCCTCGACGAACAGTGGCACCCCATCCGTGCGCTCGATGATCTCCGCGACAACGTCGCCCGGCAGCTCGCCGGTGCCGGCGACCCGATGGACCAGCGCAGCACCTTCACGACGGTCGAGCCGATTGAGGACAAGAACCGTGACGTGCGCCTGCCCGGTCCACGGCGGATGGAACTCGGGCCGGAACGTGAGGAGGAGCAGCACTGGTAGGCGCTGCACCCGCTCGATGACAAGGTCGAGCAGCTCGCGCGAGCTGGGGTCGATCCAATGCACATCCTCGAAGAGCATCAGCACCGGACCTCGTCGCGCCAAGTCTTCGAGTTGCCGGAGAAGCGCATCGAAGACTTTCTCTTTCTTACGCTGGGGTGTCAGCTGGAGAGGCGGGAAGCGGCCTTCGACTGGCAACGACAGCAGCTCGGCCAGCAGTGCGACGTCCTCCGGCGAGGCCTCGGCAAGCAGGGCCGCAAGCTTATCCAGCTTCCTCTCAGGCGGGTCGTCGCGCTCGAACCCTGCGGCACGTTCCAGCTGTGCAATGGTCGGGTGGAGCGCGCTATCTTGATGGTGCGGAGAACAGAAATAGCGCAAGCGGGTATATGGCTCGTTCTGGATACGCTCCTGCAAGGTGACGGTGAGGCGCGACTTTCCGATGCCCGGCTCGCCTGAGAGCAGCACCACGCGACCTTCACCACTTTTCGCGCGATGCCAGTGGCGCTGCAACAGGTGGACCTCCTCCTCACGCCCGACCATCGGCGTGGGTGTCGTCCCATGCAGCGCCTCGAACCGGCTTTCGACAGCGCTCTCACGAACCACTTGATAGGGATGGACCCGCTCCGGAAAGCCTTTCACCTCGACGGCGCCAAGGTCGCGGTATTCGAAAAGACCGCCGACCAGCTGCCGCGTTTGCGGCCCGATCACGACCGCGTCGGGTTCGGCAAGAGCTTGCAGGCGGGCGGCGAGGTTCGGCGTCTCGCCCACGACGCCGCGCTCGTGCCCTTCGCCGGCGGTGATCAGATCGCCAACGACGACCTGGCCGGTAGCGATGCCGACGCGAACCCGCAATGGCTCGGACAGCTGGAGCCGCCCGACACTGTCGATGAGGGCGAGGCCGGCGCGAACCGCCTGTTCTGCATCGTTTTCGTGTGCCTGCGGGTAGCCGAAATATACCAGCACGCCATCGCCCATGTACTTGGCAACAAAGCCGCCGAAGCGGGCGATCGTATCCGCCGCGCAGCGATGGTACGCCCCGATGATCTCACGCAGATCCTCTGGATCGAGACGCGACGAGAGCGCCGTCGAGCCAACGAGATCAACGAACATGACAGTCAGCTGCCGGCGTTCGGCAACCGGCTCCGAGTCGGCAGGGTTGGAGCGGTCTGTGGCCGATCCGAGCTCTGCGATCGCCTTCAGGAGCCGCTTGCGATGGCCGAGTAGAATACCGAGCTGCTGGAGGTCGGCGTCAGACAACTCGGGCAGAACCTCGCGATCAATAGCGTTGTCGCGAAATGCCTGCTCGTATTGCTCCAGCCCAAGACGTCGCAACCAAGCGGCAATGTCCACGACAGTTCCCCCAAGTACCTCAGCACGCGACACTAGGCCGGGAATTTCGAGAATGTTGGCTTTCCTGGTCGCCCACTCGCCGCCACCTATTGATCAACGGTAAGTTCCGCCATGCGCTCGTCTGGCAAACGACGCGCTAGACCTTCATTTCCCGGGATCGGAGTTCCATATGTCCCGGTAGAGCTTCCAGCTGCCGTCCTGTCCTTTCTTCCAGACCACCACATACTTCCCAGTGGTATCCACCAGCTTCGAATCCTTGCCCGGCGCCTTGAGGGAGAAAGTCCCAGATTCGTATGCAAAATCTCCGCTTTCCTGGACCTCAAGCGTCGTGAGCGCGAGGTCTGATATGCCCATATCGATCGCGCCTTGCCATAGCTTTTGGATATTTTGGCGGCCGTCGACTCGCGCCATATCTGGCGGGAATGCGGCCGCATCATCCGCGTACTTCGATGCGACCCCGGCCGCATCCTTACCGTTGTAGGCCTTCACGAACTCGGCATTAGCGGCTTCAATGGCTTCTTTCGCAGACTGGGCCTGGGCAGACCCGAGGCACAACAACGTGACGGCAAGGACCAGCAGACAATGCTTGAAAATCATTTCATCCTCCCGTGTTCCGGTCTCTAGTTATTCCCCGGTTGAGGCTATCACGCAGACTTCCTGGTGGTCGCCCGGCCGCAAGATCATGTCGTTCCTTATGGTCGGGGTATCACAATGCTAGCAAGCTCCAGGCGCATTTCCCGGTGACCGCATCGCCGTGACGGGCTGCAGCCAAGGCCATCATGCTTGCCAGCCCTGCATCGGCGTGCACCCCAGGTGCCCCAAAACGGTGATCGCAGTCGTCATGAAGCAGAGCACCGGACATGCCAAATTGCCGTTGGACTCTGCCCTGTACGACGCGACAAAGTTTAGCATTCACTGATATGCAGTGCAAACGCGAGGCGGACCAACGCGCCCGATTCTATACAAGAAACCCAGGCGGACTATGCCCCTCTCGAATTGGCCTCCCGCCAGAGCCCGGTCTCACAGCTTCGGCTGGTCGTGTTTATCTTGGCATCGGTCAAAAATTGCGATATACGACGGGTGGGCCAAGCGGGCGTTGACACCACATCAGGTGCGATTACTGAGCGATCAAAACGAAGCCGTGTCGGCCAATCTGGTCCTGCTGACGGCACATACTCTCTCTGCCTATGTCAGCCAAATTTCCTGCCCGTCGCTGGGTTGCCAGACCTCATCGCATCGATCGCGCTTTGGGCGGAGCGGTTCCGTTCCGATTACGCACTAGGTCAGCCTGATGCGGCCTTGGCGCGCTCTTCGTCGCACGATTTCACATGGATCATACTCGGGTTGTCTTTGAGCTCCGCGGCGGTCGCGCAGGCCCGGAGTCCGGCCTTCCGTGCGCCTTCTGCAACTAGCTCAGTCTCATGCTCCCCCTTGATCCACCACTTGGTTAGAAACTTCTCCGCGGTCCAGCCCGGGTCCTGTTCAAGCACCTCCCCAGCAGCCTTCTTCGCTTCGTCCGGCTGGTTCAGGTAACCGTACAGCATGGCACGGGGGCGCCGGTCGCACTTGTCGTCCTGAACCGCAGCCTTAAGTGCTATCGACAGAGTTGTCCGCTTTCGGGCAGCCAAAAAGCTGAACTTCACGAATGCAACGAGGCGCAGCCGTCATCAGCGAACGGTCGACTTCCAACCCCATTGCTGACGTTGTGACTTGGCGCGATGATCTCGATCGAGCTAGGTCGGCTCAGGATCTTAGAGGGGGACGTGCATGACTGAATTCAACGTCGGCTTCGTGATCTTCCCGGGAATCACACAACTCGACTTCACTGGCCCATTTGAAGTCTTGAGCCGGTTGGGAACGCCGCCTTCGCTCTCGGCGCCCAGCAAATTTCCCGAATCCAAAGTCCACGTTGTCGCAAAAACCGTCCTCCCAGTTGTGAGCGATCGCGGCCTCGGCATCCTGCCGACCTGTACTTTCGAGAACTGTCCTCCGCTCGACCTGATTTGCGTACCCGGTGGTGCGGGCGTCGTAGAGGCCCTCGCAGACGTCGAGACTGTCGAGTTCATTCGGCGTCAGGGTGGGGGCGCAGAGTATGTGACCTCTGTTTGCATGGGCGCTTTTCTTCTTGGTGCGGCCGGATTGCTGAAGGGACGTCGGGCCGCCACGCATTGGGCCTATGTCGACCTGCTGCCCCTGGTCGGCTCCAGTCACGAGAAGGGACGCGTCGTGCGAGATGGCAATGTTCACGTCAGGTGGCGTCACTGCGGGAATCGACTTCGCATTCAGCATAGTGGCCGAACTTGCCGGGCCAGAAGTCGCGCAAGCAATCCAGCTCGGGATCGAGTACGATCCATCTCCACCCTTCGATTCCGGTCACCCCGAAAAGGCGTCCGAAGCGGCGGCGGCGCTCATGGTTCACCGTAATGAAAAGGCCCACAGAGGGATTCGACATGCACTCGACCACCTGGCGCTTTAAGTAAGGTCTAGCCAACTCTTCGGCGGCACGCCGCGCTCCAGGGAAGCGTCCTCAACGAGGAGCACGTTTCCAACTAGAAACTTCCGTGTTTCCTGGAAATGGAGAAGGTTAGTTCGGGGTTCGTGTCCCTCTACCACCCGCAAATTCCGAACAATTGTCCGGTCCCCTCTTGGCTTCCCGGAAGCCCAGACTTTTGCGGGATGTGCGGCCGAAAGCCAGGGGAGTGCGGAAACGACGTTCTTGCCCAAAACGCTCTCTAAATGCCCATCATTCTCCGAAGCTGGGGAGTAGTTCCAAAAATCCCCAGGTTTTGACGACAGCAATATCAATGCCTTAGCGTCGACTTGATGCGGGCAGTTTTGCGGTTTGCTCGCCTATCGAATAACGACCACAAACTATGCAGTCGCTCGCTAGGTCCGGCTTGCGCCAAAAGCGATCATCCCCCGCCAGTTCTCGAATGACCGCAGTGGGCCGGATCCGGACTTACGGCTTCGAGGCCTGGAATGTGCAAAGCGGACATTCAGGCGCCCCCCATGCATCGACGTGAACTGACCAAATACGGACGCTCTGACGCGGGGGCTGAATGTCAGCATATGTCGCAGAGCGACTGTTCTTCCTTGCCGGAATGGCCGAGCGGAACGTGTGCATCCAGTGCGGTCCGCGGAAATAGACCGCAAGCCAGTTGGTAACACCTCGCTGCTGCCGCTTCCTTGCGAGCTTGCTGAAACGGCATGTCATCGGAGCGCGGCTCTCGCTCGTCCGGATGTGGCTGCGACACATCGGAACCAAGGACGTGGGTGGTTGGTGAGGTGAGGCAGCCGCCCTACCGGCGCGATGTCTCGCTCCCGGTCTTCGCCCGAAAAATGGCAATCGGGTCAAGGCGTCGCAGGAGTGACAACATCGCCGCGCCGACGGCCGTGAGACTGGAAACATGCTGTTCTCCGAGGCGCAACGGCTGTAGCTTCGGGGCAGCCTGACGGTCCAAGTCTCTCAGATGCATCATCAGGCCGAGTGGGTTAACATCATACATCGCCTTGCCTCCCTTCGAATGTGAGGGAGAGTAATCAGGGACCGTGAGCCGAACGTCGTGGGCAGCGTCAAGACATCACAAAATCAACAATTGCGATCGGCTGAAGGGGCACTGGGACTGCGAGTTCGTCTGCTTGGGCCGATGACTATTACAAATGACGGCAGATCGGTCGCGATTGTTTCCAAGAGGGCTCGAGCGCTTATCGGTTATATCGCGCTGCGCGAAGGCGTTGAGATTAGCCGCAGTGTTATCACCGGCCTCTTGTGGGGAGAGCGTAGCGAAGGCCAGGCCCGGGCGAGTTTACGCCAGGTTCTTTCTGAGCTGCGTGGAGCGCTCAACGGCTCCTTGCAACACTCGATCATAGCAACCAGGGACACGGTCAGCTGGGCACTAGGGTCGGCGTGGATCGACGCCAAAGTGGTGGAGGCGAGCGCCGATACCGGCAACGCGAATTTGTTGAGAGAAGCCACAGAACTTGTCAGCGGAGAGCTCATGGAGGGTCTTGCTGTCGGTGAGGCCGGGTTTGAGCAATGGCTTGCGAGCGAACGCGAGCGCTTCCGCCTTCTTATTGGCCGCATATACACCCGATTGATGGAAGGTGCCGAACACAGCGGCATGGTGGAAGAGGCATTGACTTATGGCCTTAAGCTCCTGTCGCTTGACCCGCTCCAGGAGCATGTGCACCGGGCGCTGATGAGGCTCTATGCCGCCCAAGGGCGCCCCGACGCCGCACTGTCCCAGTACGAAAGATGCCGTCACGAGCTTTCAACCCAGCTCGGCGTTCTGCCAGCCGCGGAGACGGAAGACCTGGCTCGCTCGATACGAGCGAGCCGTCGTGCTAGCCCGGCAACGGTCAAGCATGCGGAGGGAGCGCTGCCGCTACCGGACAAACCATCGATCGCGGTCCTACCGTTCGAGAACATGAGCGGAGAAGCCGAGCAGGAGTACTTCGCGGATGGCATTGTGGAAGAGATTATCACCGCCCTGTCGCGAATTCGTTGGCTGTTCGTAATCGCGCGTAATTCGAGCTTCACCTACAAGGGCCGGGCTGTGGACGTGAGACAGATCGGGCGGGAGCAAGGCGTGCGCTACGTGCTCGAAGGCAGCGTGCGCAAGGCCGGCAATAGGATCCGTATTGCTGGGCAACTCGTCGACGCCTCGACAGGCCTGCAACTCTGGGCGGATCGCTTCGATGGTGAGATCGCGGACGTCTTCGACCTGCAGGATCGAGTGACTGCCAACGTCGTCGGTGCCATCGCCCCCAAGCTGGAACAAGCCGAGATAGCACGGGTTAAGAACAAACCTACCGAGAGTCTCGATGCGTACGATCACTATCTGCGCGGCATGGCCGGGCTTCACCAATGGACACGAGAGACCAACGAGGAAGGTCGGTTGCACTTCTACCGCGCGATCGAACTCGACCCGAATTTTGCAGCCGCCTACGGCATGGCGGCCAGATGCTATTCACAACGCAGGTCCAGCGGTTGGACGACAGATGCTGAAGAAGAGGTCGCCGAGACTGTTAGACTCGCCCGTCGCGCGACCGAACTTGGGAGAGACAACGCAGACGCTCTCAGCGCCGCCGGGCTTTCTCTTGCCTACATCGCCGGCGAGGTAGACGAGGGAGCCGTTCTTCTCGAGCGCGCGCTCGCACTCAATCCGAACTTGGCCTGGGCCTGGTACTTCAGCGGCTGGGTCAAGGTCTATCTGGGTGACCCTGAAGCTGCAATTTCGGACACGGCCCGCGCCATGCGGCTGAGCCCGCATGATATACATATTTTCAACATGCAGACCGTCGTTGCCTACGCGCATCTGCTGTCAGGTCGGTTCAATGATGCGATCGCATGGGCCGAAATGGCGCTACGGGGACGTTCAGGCCACGCTTCGGCCTTGCGAGTCCTAGCGGCGAGCTCAGCGCTGAGCGGTCGACCCGAACAAGCCCGCAAAGCCATGACCCGCTTGCGCGAAGTCAATCCGGCATTGCGGCTCTCCAATGTCAGCGAATACATTCCGCTTCGCCGCGCAAAAGATCTCCGCCTGTTGACTGACGGCTTACGTCAAGCCGGACTACCTGAGTGAATCATGCAGATCAATTTCTGGTATGAATCGGCTTGGGCCGTTCAGCATGAGGCGGACAAAGGACAGCTGCTGGTGCAAGTTGCTTGTTCTTAGCAACGAAAGGGACGGTAGGAAACCGCCTAATTAAGCCCCTTAGCGATTCCTAATATCCGGGGGCTTAAACATTCTGACGTTGTGGCCAATTAAACGGCGCGCAATGATCGTGGGCCGGTAGGATCGCTATCCTAGCCAGGGCGCCGGGGGCGACCATGTCATCCAAGTTGAAACCAAGAGAATGGGCCGAAGATAGTCAGCGCTCGGGCAATCCCGCCAGCTTCAAGGCTTCGACCACCTGGTCTGCCCATTCCGGCGTGTTCCGGAAGATAGGCAGCGACCGGAATCGCTCGATCGTGAAACTCGGCTGGGCGGCCAGGAGCTTTTGCGCGGCCCAGCGGGCGGTCTCCAGGTCGCCGCCCATCGCCGACCAGGCGGCGAGATAGCGATAGGACGTGATGATGTCGGGGTGGGCGGCGATGACCTCACGGGCGATCGCGACGGCCTGGGAAAGGGAGCCCGTCTTGGCCAAGGCGTAGCCCATTCCCAGTCTCACGGCGAACGCGAACGGATCCATTGGGCTCAGCGCCATCGCTCGCTGGAACCGGTCCGGGGCCAGGGCGGCTTCGCCTGTGTAGATTGCGATCCAGCCATGGCGTGCCCATGCCCAAGCATTGTTCGGATCGAGCGTGAGCGCCTTTTCGATGAAGGTGGCGGCGCGCTCCTGGTCGCCGCCCATGCTCAATGCCGCGCCGGCGGCGGTCAACGCGGTTGGATCGTCGCCGATCGAGCCGGCTGCCTCGACCGCCGCGACCGCCTTTTCCAGCTCCCTTTCCGGCTGCTCGGCCCACAGAAACACGGCGTTCGAGGCGTGGCACCATGCTAGAAGGGCATGCGCACGACCATAGGCCGGATCGACGGCGATCGCTTTCTTGAGCAGCTCTATTGCCAGGTCGTTGGTGTCCTTGCGGCGGCCCCAAATGTTCGGATAGGCGCGCATGACGAAATCATAGGCCCTGAGGCTGGTCGGCGGCTTGCGCCTGGCCAGCTCGATCTCGGCGCCGCGGATGGCCGGATGGATGGCGCCGGCCACCTGCGCCGCGATCCTGTCCTGGAACTCGAAAACGTCCTCGGTCGCACCCTCGTAGCGCTCGGACCATAATTGTGTCCGCGTCTCGGCATCGACCAGCTGCACGGAAATGCGCAGCCGATTGCCGCCCCGCCGAACGGTGCCTTCGACCACGTAGGCGACGCTGAGTTCCCGGCCGACCTCGCGCACGTCGGCGAAGCGGCCCTTGTAGGTGAAGGCGGACTGGCGCGCGATGACGAAGAAGTCCCGGATGCGGGAAAGCGCGGCGGTGATCTCCTCGACAACGCCGTCGGCAAAATACTCGTCCTCCGCCCCGCCGAGATTGTCGAAAGGCATCACCGCCACCGACGGTTGGTCATGTGGTCTCGCCGGCGTGGGGATAGGCTGAGGCGGCTGGGCGGTGTCGTGCGCCGACGCGGTCTGGCGATTTCCGCCCCGCGTCTGCAGCGACGCCGCCAGTGACAGCGTCTGTGCCTCGGGTTCCACGCCCAGATGCTTCTTCAGCAGCGCGCGGCAGGTCTCGAACTGACGCAAGGCCGCGTTTTCGTGGCCCCTCGCAGCGTAGATGCGCATCAACGCCCGATGCGCCGGCTCGGCGGCCGGATCCGAGGCAAGCAGCCTTTCGGCAAGCCGTTCGCAAGCCGCTTCGTCTGCGGATCCGGCTTCGAGCTTCTCCAGGCTCAGGCGCTCCGCCAGTTGCTGCGCCTTCTGCCGGTATCTGACCTGGTATGGGCTGAACCATTCATCCAGTCCGTCTGGAATGGCCTCCCCCGCGAGCACATCACCGCGATAGAGGTCGGCGGCAAAGGCGAGGTCCGTCGTCCCGCTTTCGGCGAGCTTCCGCTCGAAGAGCCAGATGTCGGCTTCGTCCGGGCCGGCCGTCAGCGCAACCGTTTCCTGATCCCCGTCGATGGAAATGGCTGCATTGCCGGCGGCGGGAAACCACCGCCGGATGTCGGCCAGCGCCTGGCGCAGGCTGTTGCGCGACTGCGCATCGCCTCGTCCCGGCCAAAACCCTTCGCAAAGCCGTTCGCGAGTGGCGCCGCGGCGACCCGCCAGGACCAGGGCGGCAAAAAGCAGCGCCGACTTGCGCGTTGCGAAGCGGACGGGCTGGCCCTCTCCGGACATCACTTCGAGACCGCCAAGCAACCGGATACGCACGACCCCTCTCCAGATTTCGAACGCGCCAGCAGAATAGCATCTTCGCCGGTCGCTTTAACGCAGATTTAACGGCGCCCCATCGGACTTCCCGCGATTGTTCACGCCCGGCTGAACAACCGCAAATCGCCCCCGTGACAAGCTGCGACCATAGTCTGGAACAGGAGAGCAAAATGGCTCACACGGAAGCTCACGCAGAGACCCGCACATCGAAACACCGGCTGCTTGGGAAAGCGTCGAACAAAATGGCAGCAGCAGTCGCAGCCTACACAGCCTGGCGGCGGACTGTTGCAGGGCGCAGGGCGTTAGCAGACCTGACGTCCGATCAGTTGAAGGACATCGGTTGTCAGGAGGTCCCCAGACCTACGTTCTTTGTAAGGGTCGGGGTCGGCCTCATGACGGACCTGATGTCGATGAGATGAGGCGGAACCAGATGGCAAAGGCGCTGCGAGCGCCGCCGGCAGGCAGGCAGGCAGAATTCAGCAAAAAATCAGCCGCCGTCGAGGACGAGAGGCAGATTTTGCGGCCATGCTTGCGGAACAGCCGGCGAGCAGTCGGTACCCACTGCCGCCGTGAACAATGGAGGTAGTCGATCATGCACGTGAGGATCGATGCGCCGGTTGCGCCCACCACGCTGACGCGGGGGGAAGCACTTAGCATCCTTTCTGCGGGCGTTGCCTGTCCCTGCTGCGGCGAGGCCCATGAGATGTTGGCCTGGCTCTACCTGCTGACACCTTGCGAGGCGGGCGCGGAACCGCCCGCCGAACGCCCCCGCCCATGGCTTCGCCTGCGCAGCATGTTTCAGACTTGACCTCGCCTATGTCTGCCGCTCCCATGGACGACGTGCAATTAGGCGTGTCGATGGGGCAAGGGCATGGCGCTACGGATCGGCGGCGCGGTTCTCGATCTTGACCGGGGTACGCTCCGGCGTGACGGCGAGATCGTGCCGGTCCGGCCAAAGACCTTAGAGCTGCTTTCCTTCCTGACGCAATCCCGGCCGGGTGCTGAGCAAGAACGGCACCTTCAGATCAGCCCAGGAAAATTCCCATTAAAGGCCCGATGCTCACCTTGAGCGCGCTTGTGGCGTGCAATTCGAAAGTGTGTATACAGACAACTTCTTCGAACATCGCGGCCCGATCTATATCAAGGACGAAAGGAGCAAGGGCTCGCTACAACTGATCCGGATGACCAGCCAAGCGAAAACCCTTGGCCCTCCTTCTGCATGAAGGCGTGAGGCTGGCATCAATGGCTGCTTGCGCCAAGCCCGGCGGGCCACCCCGCTCATAAAAAGCCCGCCGGGCGAAGCCGGCGGGAGGGTTTACTGTGCCACCAGAGGTACGATCTGGCGAATAATCAACGGCTCGACCCGCCTTATGTTTCACCTGTCGCTAAAATGTGAAATTGTTCCCGCGCCATTTTAGCTAAATTGAATGTGCCGACGATGGCACCGGCAATGCCTACCACAGCTGCCTGCCCTGCTCGTCCACTCGGGTACGTCCGAACCCCAAAAGCGTGAACAGCCATGGACGCATCGTCACGAAGGCTTTTGCGTTCGCGCAATGCTGATCCGGTTTCGCCGGGGTGCTCACCCTCTCGTTCACGGCGATACGGCGTCCGCTCTCAATTCCTTCTGGTGCAGCAGATCAAACAGAATCTTCTTGCCGTGCTCAGCCGCGATGCTGGCAATCTCGGTCTGAAGGTCGGCGTCCGGTCTGTCGCCGTTGCTTCCTTCCCCCGGCGAATTGCCAGGGCGATGGAGACGACACGGCCTTCAGATGGCATGCGGTAGTCCGTTTGAAACGTGAAGCCCGCCGCGCGGCAGCGGGCTTTTTCACAAGGTCGAGAGACATGGAGTGGGACGATGCAATCCGGCCGGCATTCGTAACAAGAGACGCGAGTTTTTGTTCCGACCGCCTCAACAACCTTGAACCGTTTTCTTTACCTGTCCTGGAGCCGCGGTTTTGGCGTCGGTGTTTTGCTGCCCAGGGGCTCCCTGCTTCGCACTGCCGGCCTGCTGACCGGGTGCACAGTCCTTCGCCGAGTTTGAATTGGTGGTACCGCTCGTTGTGGTCGAGTCGGTGGTCGGGATCGTTGTCGTGGTTGTCGTGGTCGTAGTGGAGGATCCGCTCGTGGTGCTGGTCGACTGTGCAGCGGCGAGCCCGGCAGACATGGCAATCATGGCTGATGCGAGTAGAAGCCTTTTCATCATCATCTCCTTGGGAGTCTGGGATGTCCCTTCGATTGCATAACCAGCCAGTCAGCGAAGGGTTCCTCCAACGTTTGAGCTTCGGGAAAGCGCCGGTCGCCACGGCACCCTCCCTCAAATGAAAACGCCCCCCGCCAAGACAACAGCGACCGATGCGGCGAAGGCAATCACGCGCGCATAGCCTGCCACAGTCACACCGCATTGGCCGGTTCCCTGGTGGGCACGGCTTCGCAACCGCGCCGAAGCACGTTGAAAAACGGTCATGGGGATTCCTGTGTGAAAGGGTCGCGGGGGATTGCTGATTGCGCCGGCTCGCTCATAGTCGCAGCCATGGTCGCGGGGCATGTTGAATTGGCGTTGTTTGAGCAGACGTTCGCCAATCCAGACGGCATGCATCAGCCGTTTCTATTCGATGTTCGCGTTGATGGTGACGTAGAGGTTCAGCGGATGGCGGCGATCAGGTATAGTGCAACCGGCACGGCGATAATTGTGATGGAGAAGTGCGGGGAACTTAGGTGCGCGCCGGGTGAATGGCGACACGCGCTTTCTGGTTGAGGAGCTTGCCGCCTGGTACGCGTCACCACTTAGCGAGCAAGCGCGCGTTGACTATCACGGCACGGCGGTGACCCTGCTGGCAAATGTTCGCAGTGCTGGTCATTTCGCCCGTTCCTAGGGCGTGGACTCAACGTGTCGCAGCCATATTCGGAGCGATGCGAGATTGAGGATGGCCAGGTAGTTGCGTGCGAGCTTGTCAAAGCGGGTTGCGGCCCGGCGGAATTGCTTGAGCCTGCAGAAGAAGCGTTCGATGCGGTTGCGCTCCCGGTAGAGCTCTGGCGGAACCACACGTTTATTCTTGACGTGACGGCGGGTTGGAATGTTGGCCGAGCCACCGGTTCTGGCAATGAGAGCAACCAACGGCCAGCTGTCGTAGCCTTTGTCAGCGACAAGCGCCTTTGCCGGCGGCAACCCTTCAATCAGCTGCGGGGCGATGGTCTTATCGGATGCCTTGCCCTCGGTGATAAGCAAACGGATGGGCAGACCATCCTGATCGACAAGGGCATGAACCTTGGTGCTTAGTCCGCCATGAGAACGGCCAATGGCGTTATCCGGACCCCCTTTTTACCGCCCGCGGCATGCTGGTGAGCGCGGATTATCGAACTGTCGATTAAGTGCAAAGACTGTGGTGACTTAGCCGCCAGGGCTTCAAACATCGCCAACCAGACACCTCTCTTGGCCCAGCGGTTGAAGCGATTGTAGACCGTGGTGTAGGGGCCATACCGTTCGGGCAGATCGCGCCAAGGCGATCCGGTCCTCAAAACGTAAAATATGCCATTTACCACCCGCCGATCATCGACCCGCTTCTTGCCCAAACCGTGCGGCGGCAGAAGCGGCTCCACGATTTGCCATTCCGTCTCGCTTAGATCGTAGCGTGCCATCATCGCCTCCAAATCAAGGCGTTGAATTACTGCTTCAAACGTCGTGCAAGGGTTGAGTACGCGCTCTAGCCAGATCGGCGCGTTCCGTCACCGCATTGGAAATGGCTCCGGCCTGAATGCTGAACGCAGCAGCTTGGAAAAACTGCCGTTCTTCTCGCTCTGGCCGGCTTAAATGCCCATCATGATCGACGGGTAGCAGGTCGAAATTTAGCCGCAACGTTGATTCCTACCGGCTTTTCGGCTTCGTCGATCAGCGCAACGATGTGATGCACTGGCGCAAGCAAATAGAAGATAGAAGGCAATCCCGACCCCAAGCACTTCGCTGACATGATCGTCGAGGGCGATCTCGTCAGCGGGTAAGGTATTCAAGCTGGTATCGGGCCGGCATCGGCGTCTACGAAGCTAGTGAAATGGCCGCTGCAAAGGGGCGTAAGCAGCGGGCCTTGGGTATGGCCGAAGGATCTTTGGGGTGACACATAACCGGCTGGCAACTTCAACGAGGGAGATTTTTCTTTGTTCCTTTTGCCTAGCCGGTCCTTCTCCCGACCATTTGGCGCCGGTCCTCTCGTTCGCGCGGCCATGCCGAACGCGCCTGACGTTCGCTCGTTCGCTCATTACGAAAGCAGCGCCCACGCCCAATACGCGCCAATTGCCATCTGAACGGCAAATGCCGTGAACCGCAGGCTCACCGCAATTTCGCTGGTCGAAACGAGATGGATAACCGACTGGACCAGGCGTGCCCCCAGCAGCTCATATGCTAGAGGGTCGGTGAGCGCCGTTCTAGATGTCATTATTGCAACGCCGAGCAAACCGCCAAAAATCGGAAGCCCTTCGATGCAGTTCGCATGAGCGCGCGCCAATCTCTGCATAAAGGGAGAGAGGCCGCCATTGTCAGGCGCAAACCCATTGGCAGGCACCCTTCCGGAAACGACGAGATAGGTTCGGATCACTTCCATCACAATCAGTAAGATCAGTGCCCATGAGATTAATCCGACCAAACTGTAAGCAGTCGCAGACATTGCGTCTCCCCCATTTGCCTCCCCGTCCTTTTAGCTGATCTGCTTTAGGTCGCGAGGGCGACGAGGTTCGGGTCAGTCATCATACATTAGCCTTTGCTAAGTGATCACACCATACGTTTGGGTTTCGACTACCTAGTTTTGCTGCGGCGGACACTGTCCGCTGGGCCGGCGCCTATCCAGGCAATCTCCTAACGAGCGCCGCCGGCCGCCTCTAAACTCTTCCTGATTCAGATGATTAGTTCCGCGGCAGCTTGCGTATCTCCTGCCGGATCGGCCCGCCTCGATCGCGACTTGGTGCATAGAAGCGCGCGTTCGACTGCTGAACAGGGCATCCTTGCCATAGCGACGGATCAAGGCGGGCGACTTTACTTCGGCATGATGCGAACTATTTTTGCACCAGGCCCGCAGCGTATGCCACTCCCGCAAATCGCCAAGACCGACATTAAGCCCGACGTGCACGCTGCCATCGAAGACCGCAGTCCTCGTTTACAATAACAATATCCTTTCTACACGCACCGAAACATTTATCGTCCTCTCGATCATCGCGTGGACCTACCTCCTGCACGCTTGGCTGATCAGAGAGGGCGTCACCCCGGTGTATAAGAATGCTGATGGGACATCGGTTTTAGTCGATGGCCAGGAAAAGCTTTGGGAACTGAGCTACTGCATTGAGCGGCCGGAGGGGGGACTTTCAGCAGGCGAGAAAGCCAATCTGAAATATTTAATCGCGATCCGCAACGCGATTGAGCATCGTTCCGCCGAAGATATCAACGATGCGCTTCAGGGCAAGATACAGGCGAATGTGCTTAACTTTCTCAAGTACGCGAAGGAGAAGTTTGGCACCAAATACGACTTCTCGAACGAATTAGGGTTTGCCATTCAGCTTCAGGCGCTGACGCTGCAAGCTGCGAATGCGTTGAAAGCGGCGGCTCCCATCGCCAAATCTGTTGCGGCCGTAAACTTGCTTCTCGAAGGACCGATGACGCAGGCCGAATTTAATGACCCAGCCTACTCGTTCCGCGTCTACGTCGTGCCGAAGGTCGTCAACAACGTGAAGAAGGCGGACCAAGCCGTGATCTTCAGTTCTGTCGGCTCGGATGTCGAAGTAGCAATCAAGCTCGTTGAGAGGCCAAAGTACCGGATGACGGAAGCAATCAAGGAGCTGTTGGACGATCATGGACTCACCGTCTCCAGCTACGAGTTCCAGCAGGCGTGGAGGCTCAACGACCTGAAGAATCCATCCAAGGGCCTGTCGGTCCAACTCGGCGGACAGTGGTTCTGGTATCAAGAAGGCATCGACAAGATCAGGGACATCCTATCCGCATAAGTGTTGGCGAATGACGGCCGCGTCGGCTCGAAACTTCAATGGGGTCAGTTCGCCATCGGACCCGCTAAAAGCGGAACTGCGCGTACTGAGTTAACGGCAGGTTTCCGTCGCTCAGCGATTCAACCTGAATGACGGCAACGTGCCGCAAGCCGTCGTTGAAGTCATCCTGTATTTGACGGCAGCTATTCGATCCTCGGCGCCAGGAGCAGACCGTCCGCTTCCGGCTCAAAAACAGCCGTAAGTCGGTTGCTGCAACGGCTCACTCAACGCGTTGGTGACGAGTACTAACTGGATATTCACGCCTGAGGATCCAAGAGCCGCACACCCTCACCCTTTTGACCAGCGGACAAGAATTCGATCCCCGCTTTTGTCAAAGCAGCCTCAATGGCCTGCAAAGTACTGATCCGGGAATCGACCTTGCCGTTTTCCAATCGGGTGAGCGCATTCAGCGAAACAATTGCCTTGTCAGCAAGCTCCTGCTGCGACCAACCAAGCAAAGCTCGTGCGGCTCGAATCTGTCGTGGACTGACCATGAGCCCACAATCGGCAGACCGATTTTCTTCGCCACATATAGGGTTATTTTAAACCTTATAAGGTATATTAAATAGCGATCTGGCGTTGAGGTGGGATCGACACCTGCTCCAAGCGCGCGATGCAACGAATCCTTATACGGTTAGAAGAGGAGCGTCCGAGGCATTGTTGAAACTGCAACGCTCCGCCCTTGTTCAGACTGGATCGAGACCAAAGGAGAGTGGCCCTCATCCCGCCGACGAGCATGTCGGCAAACAAATCGCGACGGTTCGCGTCCAGTCGGACGTCTCGCAGGGTCAACTCGCCCGGTCGATAGGCATCAGCTTCCAGCAACTTCAGAAATACGAGAACGCCAGGAACCGCGTTAGCTCATCCATGCTCTACGAGATCGCCAGCTCATTGGGCGTCCCCGTAAGCCGCTTCTTCGAGGGCTTACCGGGTAATGGCCAGAAACGCGGGGAAGCGAGGCCCCTGCCCGTGGATGAACGGCTTGACTTCATTGCCAGCGCGGAAGGCCGCCGCCTAATCGAAGGGCTAATGAACCTTCCCCCTCGGGTGCGTGGCCGGGTCTCAGCGCTGATAGCGGCCTTGGGAGAAGAATTGCGGCTCGACGACGCGAACAACGAGACGCCCGACGAGTGCTCGCCGGCCGACCGCAAGACGGCCTGACAGCCATCAGGACATGTTAGCCGTATTTCCGCACGGCGTGCACAGCGATGCGGCCGGTGGCTCCGGATGGCGCGATATCGGTACCGAAGACCCGCGAACGGGTTGCAAACCCCTCAAGGATATCTCGCGCAACGTTCCCGATTGCCGTCGTGGGAACCAGCCTGCCCGTTGCCGATCCGATAGACTGCGCGTCCGCGCCGATGACAACGGGCAGGAGGTCTATCCCTTCAAGGCTTCCGCCCGCATCATAACGGCAAGCTGCGACGATACTTTGCCAGACTTCCGGCGGGTCCCATTCGTTTTCGGTGGCGTGTACGTGGAAAAGAAAGTTTCCAAGGCCATAGAAGATCGGCGATCCATTGTAGATCTCGAGCGCTTGAAGCACGGGGGCGCCGTGACTGACGAAGAGGTCGGCGCCGGCATCGATGCAGGACCGGGCAAAAGTCCGCACCCAATGCGGCACGTCCTGCCAACCTGGTTCCCAATGGTGATGATGCAGGTAGGCGACGACGAAGTCGCCTTGTGCTGCTGCCTGCCGGATAGCGGACAAATGGATGTTTGCGCTCTTAGAATCGACCTCAATGAGCCGACCGAAGTTGGCGGCCTGCGCGAACACGGTGCCGTAGAAATTGATCTCCTTTCCGGTCGCCACCTCCGGCGGGTCCTCTGGTTGCGCATAGTTGGCGAGTTCAAAGGGGGAGCTTTGCAACTGTTCGCCCAACCTTGCCAGTCTTCGGAAATGCCCATCTGGCACCCCTATCTTTCGAACCGTCTTCAGCCGGTTGACACCTGGGCGTGCCGGGCGAAACGCTGTACCGTTCTCGGCATACATGTTGGCGGGGCCTGGCCCTGCGTCCATGGCTAGAAGAGCCACCTCGCGCGTTCCGAGACGGCGGCGGCCCGGTCGCGCCGCATTTGCCTCGTTGGCCCCTACCCCAGCATGAAGGAACCCGCGCGTTTCAACCTCTTCTAAGGTACTCAGCACCCCGTTAGGGCCGAGATCGAAAGCGTGGTTGTTCGCCAGCGCAAGCGCGTTGAAGCCGATTGCCTGCAGTGCGTCCAGCACTTCGACCCTGGAATACCCGAAGTACTTGCCTTTGGTCGGCCAACCGCCGTCTTTGGCGAGGATGGTCGACTCGAAGTTGGTGAAGACGAGGTCGCCCTGCCCCAGGAAACGGACAATTTCCGCGAACCGTTCGTCTTGAATATTGCGGATGTCGTGCTTGATCAAGGATTGGCCGGTTACAACCGCGCAAAAATGGTCTTTCATAGAACTCGCCTTCTGCGATTTGGGGTGTCGGGCCGCCGGCCCGCGGCCAGCGCCATACGATGTCGAAGCCGACGGCGCCGCTATTTCGCAACGGCCGGCGCGATGTCGGTCTTGAACCATTTGATGCTCAGCGCCTTGAGCGTTCCATCCTTGGTGGCCGCGTCGATTGCCGCGTTGAACTTGGCGAGCAACTCGGTATCGTCCTTGCGCATGCCGGCGCCGACGCCCGGGCCCCAGAGGCCGCCCTTCAGTTCGGGCCCAAAAAACACCGCAATCGAACCAGCCGGCGTCTCCAGAAAATCCCGCCATGTGAAAAAGTCGGCAAGCCCGCCGTCGACTCGTCCGGCCGCAAGGTCAAGCTTCAGATTGTCTAGACTGTCATAGCTTCGAATGGTGACGACATCGCCGAAGAGATCCTTCAGGACAGCCTCCGAATTCGATGAGCGCAGGACGCCGATGGCCTTGCCAGTGAGCACCGATCTGGCGTGGTCGATGGCCGCTTTTTCCTTGTCTCCGACCGACGATAGATTGACCTTTTGCTTGGTGTCACCGGCGTCCAGCCCTAGTTCTTTGCGCACGACGAACTGATTGAAGCCGCCGGCGTAGGGGACTGAAAATGCGATCGACTGTTTTCGCTTCTCGGTGATCGCCATGCCGGACATGATGACGTCGAATTTGCCGACGACGAGAGCCGGAATGATGCCGTCCCAGTCCTGCGCGACGAAGCTGCATTTGATGTTGATGCGGCGACACAGCTCACGTCCGACATCGACGTCATAACCGTAGAGCTCGCCATTGGCGTCGGTGCCATCCCATGGCGGCGAGGCGCCTTCGGTGGCGATCGATAGCGCGCGCTCGCCCTCAGCCCGGACAGGGAAGACTGACATGAATGATGCGAACAAAACGGCCATGGCAAAGGGTATGCGCATAAGGCACCTCTTTTGGTTTGGTTGGTGGGAATGCAGCCTGAAGCTGCACGGTCACGGCGTGGATGTCGTGATCTCGAGTTCGCACAGCGCTGACTTTGGTCGCAACCTGCGTCGTGCGCCAGGAGGACCGTCGGTCGCGAGCCGCCGTTCCAGAAACTGAGTTGCTTTCACCGCGACCGATGTAAGCGACAGATAGATCGCGCCGGCGACGATGAAGATTTCGAAGGGGGCGAAGGTGGCCGAAACCATCTGCCTTGCCATGCCGGTGATCTCGAGAAGCGTCACCGTGCTTGCCAGGGAAGAGCCCTTGATCATGCCCACGACTTCGTTCCCGTAGGCCGGAAGCGAAATCCTGAAGGCGATCGGAAAGGTAACAAGGCGAGCGGTTTGAAGGCGTTTCAAGCCGAGCGCCGCGGCGGCCTCGGTCAGCCCCTTCGGCACGGACTGGAGACCTCGACACAAGATCTCGGTGGTGTGCGCCGCGCTGTTGAGCGAGAATGTCAGCAGGGCGCACCAGAAAGGGTCCCGTAGGATCACCCAAAAGACGCTTGCCCTCACAGCCTCGATCTGGCTGAGGCCGTAATAGAGCAGGAAGAGCTGAACGAGCATCGGTGTGCCCCGAAAGACATAAGTGTAACCCAGCACCGCGAGCGACAGGCTGGGACGCGCGAAGGCACGGATGAACGCCAGCGGCACCGACAGAAGAAACCCCGCGATCAGCGACAGCGCGGTCAGCGTCAACGTAAGCCCCACGCCAGAGGAGAGCACCACCACCGCATCAAGCATCAGCTGGAAATTCACGAACAGCTTCCCTAATGACCGAATGAGGGGTACCGCCGCTCCGCCAGCCGGATCGACAGCAGCGTGATCGTCGTCAGGGTGAGATAAAGAGCAGAGGCCGCGAGGTAGAAGGTCAGCGGCGCGCGGAGCGACCCGGCGCCGACAAAGGCAACGCGCATTATGTCGGTCAGGCCGACGATCGACACCAGCGCGGTATCCTTGAAAAGCGAAATCCAGAGATTGCCATAGGCAGGCAGCGCCAGCCGCAGCATCTGCGGACCGATGATGAAGGCCCAACGCTGCCAGGCTTTCAGCCCAAGTGAGTTGGCCGCTTCTGTCTGCCCTGCCGGTACGGCGGCAATCGCGCCCCGAAACACTTCGGTGGCATAGCCGCTGAACACGACTGAGAGCGCGACCACCCCTGCGGTGAACGCATTCACCTCCACGTAGCGGCCGGCAACCATGCTGGCGAACGTGGTGCCTCCAAAGTAGATGAGCAGGATAATGACAAGTTCTGGCACGCCACGAACCACCGTGGTGTAAGCCGTCACAACCCTTCTTAGCTGGGGCGAGACCGCACCGTTGGAAATGGCCAGCAGCAGCCCGAATACTGTGCCCAAGGAACCGCTGACAAGCGCAAGGCTCAGCGTCACCGTGAATGCAAAAAGAAATTGAGCAGCAAAACCGTTCATGACGCACCTTTTCCGGCTCGCAATTCGAGCAGCGCGTCGCCTGCTCAGCGCTGTTGTCTAGAATATTTACCTATGGTTGCGCATTGTTCGGGCGGTAATTTCAAGTTAATTTGCGCTTTTGACTTATTGTAGCCTCCGATAACTCCTGATCAATCTATCATTTTCACAATTTACTCTATAACTAATTCTTATATGATTGCGTTAAGTTCGAAGCTGACGCCTTGCATGCAGCTGACCGGTTCGATCGCCACGCCCGGCAATCACCCACGCTTGGCTCAGCACGCGGTCGGAAAGGGAATGCAAAGGATGGAGTTGCTGCAAAGCGGCCTAAAGCTCCGGCAGTTGCAGGTTTTCCGCGAGGTGCTGCGAACCGGTTCGACAAGGCGCGCGGCAATGGCCCTCGGCATAAGCCAGCCGGCGGTCAGTCAACATGTGAAGCAACTTGAGGCGACGATTGGCATTACACTCTTCAAAAGATCAGCCAACCGCATTGTGCCGATGCAAGAAGCCTGGGAACTGTTGCGGAACATCGAGCTGGCGCTGACGTCACTAGACCGTCTGGAAGCGTCCATCTTCGCCATGAAGAACGAAGAAAGGCAGCGGATCGCGATCGCCGCGCCTTCGGTCTTCGGCTTTGTGACTTTGCCGCGGGTTGTGGGTATCATCCATTCGAGGACCGCCTCGAATGTCCGATCGATTTCCGGAAGCTACGATCAGATCGGCGAGCACATCCTGGCCGGGCGCGCGGATCTCGGAATCTCGAGGCTGCCTCTCGATCCCCAGCTGTTTGAATGGGCGCCCCTGGGCTCGGCGCGCAACGTATGCATCTTTCATCCTGATCATCGTTTCTCGAGGCAGTCGTGCATCGAGGCTCAAGACCTCGCGGGAGAAACGATCGTCGACATCGATCCTCAATTTGCAGCCCATCAAATGAACTTCAACGCCTTGCGCTTCGCGGGTGTTGAGCCAAACATTCTGGTTGAGTTTGACTGCAACGGTCACGAAGCGGGCTACGTTTCGGCTGGGCTTGGAATCTCGATAACCAATGAGATCATTGCGCGTGAGAATGCGGCGTTTCACCTGTGCGCAAGACCGGTTGAACCCTCAGCGCTCTATCACTACGTGGCGGTCTGGCAGAAAGGCAGGACTTTCTCCAACGCCTTAAAGGTTTCCGTTGAGGCTATCGTCGCTGCCTTCGCTCCAACGATGTCCGCAGCTGCGTAGCGTTCAAAGGAAATCTCCTGCTCTTAGTGGACCGTGCCACTTTGCATTGCGGCCAGGTGACCCTCAACCCCTCCGCTCTTGCTTGGCCTTGGCAAACCCGCGATCCGTCGCGATGAAGCGCTCCAGCATCGGCACGATCAGGCGAAGGGGATCGGCGGATGGTTGACCCGAGTCGCGGCCAAGGATCTCAGCATATCTGGACAGATCGCGGTGCAGCGGCGCCGGCAGTTCCACTGTGACCTTAACCGGCTTGTCGTCTGCAATCGGACCGAGTTTCAGCTTGGCCATTTCAGCCTCCATAGGGTTCGAGCACGAGATCGCGCGTAACGACGACACGCACATTAAAGCCCGGCCGTATCGTCAGCGTCGGTGCAATGTTCAGTTGGCGCTGGACGATCTGCTGGCCGACCTGGCTGAGGCTGTCGGAGGCACCACCGCGCAGCGCGCGCACGATATCGCTTTCCTGGCCAGACGAGCCGGCCTCCGCGCCAACGCTGAGAATGGTTGTGAGTGCAGCCGCCTTAAACAACTCGGCCCAATGGTAGTCGACGCCGTCCTCCAGGCCGGCATAGCCTTGGCCGTCAGTGCCAGGCTGGCGTTCAAGAACAATAGAACGGCCGTTGGGAAAGAGCAGCCTACTCCAGACGAGCAGAACGCGCCGCTGGCCGAAGCCGACCCCGTTGTCATACTGACCAATGACCCGCGTGCCCTGCGGGATCAACAGCGAGCGACCCGTCGGACTGTCATAGACATTTTCGGTGACCTGGGCCGTGATCTGGCCAGGCAGATCGGAACGGATGCCGGTGATGAGTGCTGCCGGAATGACAGCCCCTGCCTGGAGCACATAGGGCGACGCCGGCGGCGTGACGCGATCCGGTGCTACGGTGCGCCGATCAGCGGCCGCATTCAAGAAGGCAAGCTGTCGGTCTTGCGCGGTCGACTGGCCCATCTGACCCGCAAGGTCGGCAGTGGCAAGGTTCGGTGGGGCAATTGCTCCGGGCGTTTCGGACATCGCCATAGTTGTCTGTCCCGTCTGGAAGAAAACACGCGAGGTGCGTGCCGCCTCCTCTTCGGCCCGCCGCCGCTGTTCCGCCTCATCAACCATGGGTGTCGCGATCGTTGGCGGCACGACTGGCTGTCCCTTGTTCTGGGCATCGAGTATCGGCCGGCCAAGATCGCCAGGCAGCGGCGGCCCCAGAACGGGGCCGGTGTAGTCGCGCGGCAGGCTTGCCAGCCCATCGGCGGGCTGCCTGTTGGACGTCGAGTAGAGCTCGTCGCCGTGCTTGCCTGTTTCACTGGTCTGAAGCGCGTAGATCAGCGCGCCGCCAACGCCGAGTGATGCAGCCAGGCTGATGCCGGCGAGCACCTTGCGGGACAGGCGCGTGACGCGCGGCGGCTCGGCGCGAAGCTTCATCGGGGCGGCAGCGATTTCGTTCTCGTTCATGACTCCTGCCCTCCCCGTTGACGAAATGCGTTGGTTGCTTTCGACCCCGGATTGGAGCCAGGCATCCACAGACCTCTCCTCGTGGCATCGGTGCGCACGATCCTGACGGTCTGCTGCCGCTTGCCACTGCCAAGGCGTAGTTCCGCCGCGCCGAAAAGCCGGTCGACGATCAGGGTATTCTGGTAGACGCGGCTGTTGGCGATTTCAGCCTCGCCGTCAGGGCCGATGACGAAGATGGGCGGCATCTCGCCTTGCACGATCCCGCGTGGAAACTCGACATAGACCCGCCTGCCGTCGTCATAGACACTGACAGGCCTCCAGGGCGCCACGTCGCCGGTGAGACCATAGCGGTAGTTGCGTGCGGTGACGTCGGGCATAGCCGGCGTCGCGGGGATCGTCCGCGCTTGTCCGGCCGGCAGCGCGGGATAGGCCCAGGCGACAGCGGGCATGTACGGCTTCTCGCCCGATTGGAGCTCGATCATGTAGCTGCGCCGGTCGGTGGTGATGACGAGATTTGTGGTGATGTCGGCGCGCGAAGGCTTGACCAGCACATGGACGCGCCGGGCGACGCCCGCTCCGCTTTCGGTGTCGCCGATGATCCAGCGCGCGGTGTCGCCCGCCGCGATCGGACCTTCGCCGGTCAGACTTTCGCCGGGCTCAAGCGCGATGTCGGTTATCTGTCCGGGAGCGGCATAGACCTGATACAGGGCGCCTTCACTCCAGGGATATATCTGGATGGCGTTGTAGTAGCCCTCACGGCGGGGCTGGACACGGGCGGCCGCATTGGCGTTTTCGACACGCGCCACCGGCGTGCTGCCGGCCGCGCCGCCGCGCGCCGGAATCCATCCGGGTGGCACGTGTAGCGGTTTTGGCTTCTCATCGACAGCGGCAGCCGGAACAGCCGGCAGAGGCGGGACGTAGGCATCGTAGGAGATCTGTGGCGGTCTCTTGGCTGTGGCACAGCCGGCGAGCAGCGAGCCCGAAAGCACCGCCAACGCGAACGCCGACCTTCTCAGAGTGACAGTGGCGATAGCACGCGCTGACACGTTCATTGGCTCATCTCCCGCGACCAGTTGATGGCGTTGACGTAGATGCCGAGTGGATTGGCCCGAAGCCGGTCGGCATCACTCGGCGGCTGGATCACGGTCGTGAGGATGGCGGTCCATCGCTCGGTGGTGGAGAGCTGTCCGTTTTCGTAACGACGCTCGGCCCAGGCGACGCGGAAGGAGTCCGCAGAGGCGCGGATGACCGACGAGACGTCGACCGAGACTTGCTGCTTGCCGACCTTCGAGAACGGGTCATTGACCCGGGCATAGTCGTTGAGCGCGGCGGCACCCGCGTCAGTGGTCCATTCGTAGGCGCGCAGCCAGTTTTGACGCACTACGATCGGGTCGGCCGGAATCGAGCGGACCTGCTCGATGAACCGGGCCAGATGCCATGCTATCTGCGGGTCGGTCGGCTTATAGTCTAAGGTCGCCGGCGCAACTGCCTGCGCCTGCCCGAGCGTGTCGACCTGAACCACCCAGGGGACCACGGTCCCGCGCACTGACTGCGAGACAAGCGCCGCAGCAAGGCCCGCCGACAGGACCAGCGATCCAAAGGCCATGTATCGCCAGTTTCTCGCCTGTACGCGCGCCGAGCCGATGCGTTCGTCCCAGACCTGCGCGGCCTTCTGGTATGGGGTCTCGGGTTGAGGTGTCTTGCCGTAGTGAACGGCGGGCCGTCGAAAGATGTTCATAGGTCATTTGCCTTCGGAGAGGGAAACGGAACTGCCGCTGCCATGGGCATCGCCAGCGCGGACGGCGTGGGCAGCGGTCTGGACGCCGTGCGACAGGCGCCGCGACCGCTGCATGCGTTTGGCCCAGTCAGGGGTGTCTTGGGCCGCCCCGCCCAGCCCGCCGGCGCGGGCGACGGAAGGGGCGTCTGCGCGTTCGGCATTGCCCCCAACCGTCCCCCCTGTCGCGGTTCCACCGGTCCCAGCGCTGGTGGACTGCGGGCCAGCGGCGGCGGTCGATTGCACGGATTCACGCGCACGCGCGGCGGCCCGCCTGAGCGGCGAGCCATTTTGCGAAATACCGGCACTTGCAACGCCGCCCAAGCCGGAGGCCGCGGCCGAGGCGCCGCCGTGGCCAGACAGGGCTGCGGTCGAGCCGCCGCGCACAATGGAGCTGCCGGCGGAGAGAGCAGCCGACCCGCCGCGTGCTGCCAGGCCCGCGGCGCCGCCTGCGGCGATCACCATACCGCCTGCGGCGAGACCTGTTCCGACGGCGGCACCCGCACCGAGCTGCGGTCCGCCGGAGACGATGCCATTGGCAATGCCCGGGCCGAAGATGCCCAGACCCAAGAGTGACAAGGCAGCCAGCACGATCGCCATGGCTTGATCGATGGTGGGATTTTCGCCGCCGAACCCCTGGGTGAACTCGCCGAACAGTGTCGAGCCAATGCCGATGACCACGGCAAGCACCAGCACCTTGATGCCCGATGAGATGACGTTGCCGAGCACACGCTCGGCCATGAAGGCTGTCTTGCCGAAGAGGCCGAAGGGGATCAGCACAAACCCGGCCAGGGTCGACAGCTTGAATTCGATCAGCGTGACGAAGAGCTGCACCGCCAGGATGAAGAAGGCGAGCAAGACCAGAGCCCAGGCGAACAGCAGGCAGACGATCTGGATGAAGTTTTCGAAGAAGGAGACCCAGCCCATCAAGCCGGAGATGGATTCAAGCAGCGGTCGTCCGGCGTCGAGACCGGTTTGCGCCACCTTGCCTGGGCGCAGCAGATCCTGGACCGAAAACCCCGTGCCGCTGGCCTTCAGGCCGAGGCCGGAAAAACTTTCGAAGACGATGCGGGCGAGGCTGTTCCAGCTGGAAATCAGATAGGCGAAGACGCCGACGAACAGCGTCTTCTTGACCAGGCGCGCCAGGATGTCGTCATCGGCGCCCCAGCTCCAGAAAAGTGCGGCTAGCGTCACGTCGATGGCGATCAGCGTGCTGGCGATGAAGGCGACCTCGCCGCCAAGCAGGCCGAAACCGCTGTCGATATAGCGGGTGAAAGTGCCAAGGAATTGGTCGATGACGCCGGTGCTGCCCATGCCTATCGCGCCTCCGACCGGGTCGCGTCTTGTGGCCGCGGCGCGGGCGGCTCGGAGGTCGAGCTCCCAGACGGTGCCTTGAAACCGAGGAACCGATCGCGTTGTTCGGCCCACACGCGCAAGCAATCATCGTCACGCAAGGCAGCCTCGCCGAGCCCCTGGCAGCGGCGAAGGCTCTTGCGAAGTGGGTCCGGGGCCGAAGGTGCCGGCACGGTAGCTGCCATGCCGGCGGGACTTTCCTGCTTCCGGGTCATCTCAAGCGCCGCCGCCGTGACGGCGATCGCGACGAAGATGACGGCGACGAGGCGCACGAAGGTCTTGCCGTCCATGGTCGAGCCTCAGCGGTTGAACATCTGGGCATTGCCGGCCTGATAGCCGGAGCCTGGGGTCAGGAAGCGGCGGCGCTGTTCGCGACCCTGTTCGGCGGCCGCGGCACGTTCCGCGTCGGTCAGGGCCTGGGCGCGGCCGTTGGCGGCGACAACTGCGGTAAGGTCGGCGAGTTGCTGGGCCTGGAGCGCGAGAAGCTGGTTGCCGGCCTGCGTCGCCTGGAGCGCGCCTGTCGCGGACTGGCTCGAACTCACCAACGCCGACATTTGTGTCCGGTTGGTCTCAATGTTCCCGACGACGCCCGCCTGCACGCGCATAGCGTCCTGAAGACCGCCAACAGTGTTGCGCCACCGCGAGCGCGCATCGGCAACGAGCGCTTCATCCGAGGCGGAGAGCGAGACGTTGCCGTATTTCTGCTGGAACATCTGGTCGACCTGCTGGACGTCGAAGGCGACGTTCTGCGCCTGGTTGAGCAGCTGCTGCGTGCGCTGCACCGATTGCTTCAACTGCTGGAGCGAAGAGAAGGGCAGGCTCGAGAGATTGCGGGCCTGGTTGATCAGCATCTGGGCCTGGTTTTGCAGCGAGGTGATCTGGTTGGTGATCTGCTGGAGCGATCGCGCGGCTGTCAGCACATTCTGGCTGTAGTTCGACGGATCAAAGACAATGAATGCGTGTGCCGGAATAGCCACGACCGGCGAGACCAGGAGGGGCGGCGCAAGCATAACGGCGAGCAAAAGGGCGCGCGAGCGGGATCGAAGAGTGTTCATGATTGAGGCTCCTTTTCAGCTTGGGGGATGATGTTGGGAATGAGGTCCGCGGCCCAGCCAACGCCGCGCGCACGCAGCCAGGCCGCCAGGAAGTCTTCGCGGCCATGCTCGGCGACGACGCTGGCGATCAGCGCCTGGTCCGTCTTGGAAGATGCGGCGCAGAGCGCCATGCCGATTTCCGACAGGCCGAGCTCAAAGAGGCGGTTGCCACGCCGGGATTGACAGTAGTAGTCGCGCTTGGGTGTCGCCCGCGCCAGGATCTCTATCTGGCGATCGTTGAGGCCGAAACGGCGGTAGATCGCAGTGATCTGCGGCTCGATTGCGCGCTCGTTCGGCAACAGCAGGCGCGTAGGACAACTCTCGATGATCGCGGGTGCGATGTCCGAATCGTCAATGTCGGACAAGGACTGGGTGGCGAAGATGACGCTGGCGTTCTTCTTGCGTAGTGTTTTCAGCCACTCGCGCAGCTGGCCGGCGAAGCCCTCGTCGTCGAGCGCCAGCCAACCTTCATCAATGATGAGCAGCGTCGGCCGTCCGTCGAGCCGGTCACCGATGCGATGAAACAGGTAGGTCAGGACGGCTGGCGCGGCCCCGGTGCCAACCAGGCCCTCGATCTCGAACGCCTGGACGGATGCCGCGCCAAGATGTTCGGCTTCGGCGTCGAGCAGTCGGCCGTGCGGACCACCGATGCAGTATGACCGCAAGGCCTGTTTCAAAGGGTTCGCCTGCAAAAGCACGCTCAGGCCGGTCAGGGTACGCTCCGCTACGGGTGCCGAGGCGAGCGATGTCAGCGCGGTCCAGATGTGCTCCTTGACGTCAGGGTTGATGTGGATGCCCTCGCGGGCAAGGATCGCAACAATCCAGTCAGCCGCCCAGGCGCGCTCATAGGGGTCGTGGACACGGGCGAGCGGCTGCAGGGAGACGGAGGCCTGCGCACCTTCGGTCAGTTCGCCGCCGAGATCGTGCCAGTCACCGCCCATGGAGAGGGTGGCAGCGCGGATCGAGCCCCCGAAGTCAAAGGTGAATACTTGGCTGCGCGGGTAGCGGCGAAACTGCAGGGCCATCAGCGCAAGCAGCACCGACTTTCCCGCGCCGGTGGGGCCGACGACGAGCGTGTGGCCAACATCGTCAACGTGCAGGGACAACCGAAACGGGGTCGAGCCTTCGATCTTGCCGTAAAGCAAAGGGGGGCTACCGAAATGCTCGTCCCGTTCCGGACCCGCCCACATGGCAGAGAGGGGAATCATGTGGGCGAGATTGAGCGTCGAGAGAGGCGGCTGGCGGACATTGGCGTACGCATGCCCGGGCAATGAGCCCAGCCAGGCATCGACGGCGTTGACGGTTTCGACCATGGCCGTGAAATCGCGACCCTGGATGACTTTCTCGGCAAGGCGCAGTTTCTCGTCTGCGAGGCGCGGATTGGCATCCCAGACTGCGATCGTCGCGGTGACATAGGCCAAGCCCGACATGTCGGCGCCTAGTTCCTGCAAGGCCATGTCGGCGTCGGCCGCTTTGTTGGAGGCGTCCGTGTCCATCAGCACGGACGCCTCGTTGGTCATCACCTCCTTCAGGATCGCTGCTATGCTCTTGCGCTTGGCAAACCACTGGCGCCGGATTTTCGTCAGCAGCTTCGTAGCGTCGACCTTGTCGAGCAGGATCGCGCGCGTCGACCATCGATAGGGAAAGGCGAGCCGGTTGAGCTCATCGAGCAGGCCCGGCGTCGTCGCGGTCGGAAAACCGATGATGGTGAGCACGCGAAGATGCTGGTCCCCAAGACGCGGCTCGAGCCCGCCCGTCAGGGGCTCGTCGGCCAACAGCGCATCGAGGTAGACCGGCGTTTCCGGTACGCGAACGCGATGGCGCTTCGTCGAGACAGTGGAATGCAGGTAGGTCAGCGTCTCGACATCGTCGAGCCAAAGGCATTCCGGCATGAAGCCATCGAGCAGCGAGAGTACGCGCTCGGTGCGGTCGACAAACGCGCGCAGGATTTCACGAGGGTCCACACCGGACTGTTCGCGCCCCTCGTAGAGCCACCCCTCCGTGCGCGCTGCCTTCTCAGCGGGCGGCAGATAGAGGAGGGTGAGGAAGTAGCTCGATACGAAATGGACGCCCTCTTCCTCGAAGTCGGCCTTGCGTTCGGCATCGACCAGGCCGGAGGCCGCGTCGGGAAACTGGCTCTCGGGATACGTCGCCGCCTCGTGGCGCTGAGCCTCCACAAAGATGCTCCAACCAGAGCCGAGGCGACGGAAGGCATTGTTGATGCGCGAGGCGACCGCGACCAATTCGGCCGCGACAGCGGAATCGAGATCGGGTCCGCGAAACTTGGCGGTGCGCTGCAAGCTGCCGTCCTTGTTCAAGACGACGCCAGGGGCGACAAGAGCGGCCCATGGCAGATAGTCGGCAAGGCGGCTGGCGCTACTGCGAAATTCGGCAAGATTCATCATGGCCGCGTCCTCAAACCGATAGATGACCGGGGAGGCGTAGATGCCGCCGCCCCACTTCGAAAAAGAGCGGATCGCGTCTCGCAGCCCATACGGCGGCTGCATGGCCGAGCGCCCAGATGATCAGACCGACCAGCCAGAGCCGCAGGCCGAGGCCGATCGCACCGGCGAGTGTGCCGTTCAGGATTGCGATGGAGCGCGGCGCGCCGCCGAGCAGGATGTGCTCGGTCAGTGCCTTGTGAACAGGGACGACCCATCCCGGCACCGCGTCGAGCTGTTCGAAAGCGGTCGCCATCAGATCAATGCTCCGCCGCCGAACGAGAAAAAAGACAGGAAGAAGCTGGACGCCGCGAAGGCGATCGACAGACCAAAGACGATCTGGATCAACCGCCGAAAGCCGCCCGACGTATCGCCGAAGGCGAGCGTCAGCCCCGTCACTATGATGATGATGACGGCAATGATCTTCGATACCGGTCCCTCGATCGACTGCAGGATCTTCTCGAGGGGCTGCTCCCACGGCATAGACGAACCGGAGGCATTGGCGGCGGGCGCAATGGCGAGATTGACAATAAGGATCGTGGCAACGGCAACCGCATTGCGGTAGCGGCGTGTAAGGGCGGCGATCATGAGTTCTCTCCTGTGTCGGTAGGTTTGGCTTGAATGATGCGATAGTCGCCGTCGGGGCCGAGACCTTCGACGCGCGCGAGTTCGGCAAGCCGCCGCGCCGAGCCGCGTCCGGCAAGCACCGCGACGAGGTCGATGGTTTCGGCAATCAGCGCCCGCGGAACGGTGACGACAGCTTCTTGGATGAGTTGCTCGAGCCGGCGTAGCGCGCCGATACCGGAGCCGGCATGGATGGTGCCAATCCCGCCGGGGTGGCCTGTGCCCCATGCCTTGAGCAGGTCGAGCGCCTCAGGACCGCGAACTTCGCCGATTGGTATGCGATCAGGCCGCAGGCGCAGCGACGAGCGAACGAGATCCGAGAGCGTGGCAACGCCGTCTTTGGTCCGCATGGCCACAAGATTGGAAGCCGCGCATTGCAGTTCGCGCGTGTCCTCGATGATGACCACGCGTTCAGACCCCAAGGCGACTTCGGCGAGCAAGGCGTTGGTCAGCGTCGTCTTGCCTGTGGATGTCCCGCCGGCGACGAGGATGTTGGCGCGGGTGGCGACGGCGGTGCGCAACGTCGCTGCCTGTTGTGCGCTCATGATGCCTGCAGTCACATAGTCTTTGAGCGTGAAGACAGCGACAGCAGGTTTACGGATTGCGAAGGCAGGCGCTGTGACGACAGGCGGCAGCAGTCCTTCGAAGCGTTCTCCGGTATCCGGCAACTCCGCCGAGACGCGCGGGGAGCGGCCATGCACTTCCGCGCCGACATGATGGGCGACCAGTCGCACGATGCGCTCGCCGTCGGCAGCGGAGATTAACTCGTCCGTCCCGGACAGACCTTCGGCGAGCCGATCGACCCAAATCCTGCCATCCGGGTTCAACATCACTTCGACGATTTTGGGATCTTCCAAGAACCGGCTGATGGCCGGCCCTAGCGCCGTCCGCAGCATGCGCGAGCTGCGCGCTCGTCCTTCGGTATCGTTGTGCGAAGCAGCCATTTCGTCCCCGTTTCGGTCGGGAACAAATCAAATGGTCCCCGGTCGGGGATGATTAAGAGAGCCAGAAATCAGGCTCATTCAACAAGTTTCAATTACCGTCGTAGCGTGGCGTACAAATACAGGAAAACGGCGGCGCCGGTGCGCGAGCGCTTCTGCATTCAGATCGTGACGGGATCAATGGCGACGGCGGCCTTTGAGTCCCGCCCTGGCGGCAAGGACTTGAAGTCGACACGACGCAGTCGGTCATCCTTGCCCGTTCCGTCGTGGCAGATGGCTGCGGCCATTGGTTCCATTCTTACTGACCAAATTTTGAATACAAACTCTGGTCAGTAGCCTTCACTGGATTGATACTGACCAATCTTTGTATATAATCTTCGGACAGCACATGGGGGCTCGATGCCAGATCCGACGTCCGACACTCTTGATCGTATTCACGACAGAATTGCCAAGGCCGCGCCCTCGGGTGTCTGGTCACGCGCCGATTTTCTCGACATTGCAACGCCGTACGCCATCGAGAAAGCGCTGCAGAGACTGACCCGACGGGGGGATATTCGCCGGCCTTATCGCGGTCTCTATGACAAGCCGAGCATCAGCAAGCTGACGGGCAAGATGGTGTTTCCGCCACGCGCGTCTTTCATCGACGCCATTGCCCGGCGCGACAAGTTGCGCGTGCTGGTTGACGGCATGACGGCCGCGAACGACCTCGGCCTGACCACAGCCGTCCCGGCACGGTCTACGATCTATGCCGACACCTATCCGCGGACGATCGAGATCGAGGCCAGCGCCGGTGATCCGAAGGTGACCAAGCCAGTGATCTATAAGCTTGACTTCAAGCGCATCTCCGCCAAGACGGCGTTCTGGGCCGGCCGGCCGGCCATGCGCGTGATTCAGGCTTTGACTTGGTTTCGGGACGAGCGGTCCAACCTCGATGCGGCCGTGAACGGTATCATACGACATCTGTCACGAGATCCGAACCGGCAGATAGTCGCGCAAGATCTGCGCGACAACGTTCATGCCGTTCCCGCATGGATGTACCCACTGATCGAGACGATCGCCGGAAAGCTCCTTGCCGAAAGCGAAACAGACATCGCGCCTGCGAAAGACGAGCATGCAACAGACGTTTATTGAAATCCTTCGCTCAAGTGCAGACGACCGCCGAGCGCTCTTCTCAACGGTGGCCGGCCATCTGGAGACACGAGCGGAAAACATCGAGAAGGATCTCTACGTCTGCTGGGTACTCGACTTCCTGTTCAACCGCCGCCCGAACGATCCAATCGGTCTCTATTTCAAAGGCGGCACCAGCCTGAGCAAGGCATACAGACTCATCCACCGGTTTTCCGAGGACATAGGTGCGCCGTGACGGCGCGGGAGGGTAGTATGACATAGTTAGAACCTTTCCTAGCTTTGCTGATTTTCGACCGACGGCTGTAATGCCGTCCCTTTCGTCGGAACAACGAAAGGAAGGGGACCGAAAAGCTGGACCGGGTGTCGCCGGTTCGGTGCCATAAGCAGATCGGTCTGAACTGTACCGGACGGAAGCCATCACTTCTGGGCCGGGCTACCGCAGTGCTCACGGTGAGACAACGAAGTGCGTGATAGAAGCCTCTGAATATCCGAGAAGTTTCCCAAGCGTGATGGCGGGGGAGACAAACAGCGCGATCAGACATGGCAGGGCTCAATGTTCCCTGCTGAGGGGTGCGAGAAATACGCGCTCGGAGTGGGCGAGTTCCTTCAGCCCACTCTCCGTATCGCCAGGGGTATAGCGCACCACCTACAGGCACGAAGGTTGAAAATCGGAACACGGGAACTTGAACCGTCTGCCCGGCAGGAACCGGGCTAGCCGCGACGACCGGAGACGGGCGCGTTCAAGGGCGGAGCCTCCGTAGTAGTCCGGGTCCGGGAAAGCCGGACACATGGCGAAGGGAGGCAGGAAGATGATCGGTTGGCATGACGGAGGAGTGATCTGTGGACACGGATCATCAGGCTGATAAAGCTTGGGTACTCGGCGTTCAGCGCAAACTGTATCAGTGGAGTAAGGCGAATCCCGACGACCAGTGGCGGGACATGTGGGGCTGGCTGACAGACTCGCGCATGCTTCGTCACGCTTGGCGTCGTGTGTCCACCAACAAAGGCGGGCGCACCGCCGGGGTAGACGGGATGACCGTGGGACGCATCCGGAAGAAAGGAGAGCTACGCTTCCTTGCCGGGATTCAGGACGAACTGCGCTCCGGCGCATATCGGCCGAGTCCGGCGAGACGCAAGATCATTCCCAAAGCCGGTAAACCGGGGCAATTCCGGCCCTTGGGCATTCCCACGGTCAAGGACCGCGTCGTACAAAGCGCGGTCAAAGCACTTCTGGAGCCAATCTTCGAGGCGCAATTCTGGCATGTTTCCTATGGGTTCAGGCCCGGACGGAGCACGCACGGCGCCTTGGAGCATATCCGCCGGGCTGCTCAGTCGCACAAACGCGGCGGGGATACCCGGAGGCACGGGATGCCATATCCTTGGGTTATCGAGGGAGACATCAAGGGCTGCTTTGACAACATCAACCACCACTATCTGATGGAACGGCTACGCAAACGCGTCGCCGACCAGCGGGTGGTACGGTTGGTCGGGCAGTTCCTGAAAGCCGGCGTGCTGACGGAGGAGCAATTCTTCCGCACGGAAGCCGGAACCCCGCAGGGTGGGATCATATCACCGCTGCTCGCCAACATTGCGCTTAGCGCGATTGAGGAGAGATATAAACGGTGGGTGCATCCTGATCCGACGGGGAGGTCTTCACGACAATCGATACTCTCGGCGGCATCGGGTAGACGTCTGTGGGATCGCAAAGCAGGGCACTGCGTGTGTTTCCCCGTACGCTATGCGGACGACTTTGTGGTGCTGGTCTCCGGTACGCAGGAAGAGGCTATTGCGGAGAAATCCGCGCTGGCAAAATACCTGCAGGAGACGACAGGCCTCGAGCTGTCACCGGAAAAGACGAAGATCACAGCAATGACGGACGGGTTCGCGTTCCTCGGATTCCGCTTCGTCATGGAATGGGACGGGCGCTACGGATATTGTGCACGCGTACAAATCCCGAAGACCAAGTCCCTCGATCTCCGTCACAAAGTCAAGGAGTGTACCGGGCGCACCAGCGCGAGAGGCACCCTTGGCGCAAAGCTTCAGGAGCTTAATCCCATCCTGCGCGGATGGGCGAATTACTTCCGTTTCTGCTACGGAGCCAGCAACGTGTTCACCAGCCTCGACTGGTACACCGGGGATCGGCTCTGGCGCTGGCAGCGGAAAGTTCGCCCAAACGCCAACGCGAGCGAAATCGCAAAAGGCCGACAACGCAGCAGTCGCCGTCCGACGGTGAGACTGTGGCGTGATGGGTCCGTCGAGCAGTATATGCTCGCGTGGACTCCCGTCTGCCGGTTTCGTCTGGCGTGGATGGGAACGCCAAACTTCGCCACGTCTTCTGGCGAGCCGGATGCATAACGAAAGGTGCACGTCCGGTTCTGCGAGGGGTGGTGAGAAACGGACCGCTGCAAGGCGGTACCGCGCTCGCCACCTACTCTACACATCGGAATCTACAAGGCCGATCTGCGGGTCCCCCTCGAAGTTGACATCGCCGCCCTGCCCTCCGTGAATCAGCAACAGCGTGCATTGTCGCAACGGGTTGATGAAGCTGCGCGGCAATACATCTCCGGCTCGCTCCGGGATCTACTGGCGAACGAGATCGCGGCAGTCGAAGAAGCGGCTGGGCAGGCTGGACATTTCTCGCTCAGCCTCGGCTTCGACGCCTATCGGAACAGGGATGCGCTCGATATTCTGGTGGTCAGCTACAAGAGCGTGTTCGATGCCGGCGACGGATATGTCCAGGCGGCGGTCCGCATCGAAGGTGGCGCGCGTCCTGACCCTGAGCCGGCCGAGCCTCGCGAGATCATGCCATATATCGCTTCGGAAATGCCGCAGGGAACGGACCTCGCGGTTCGCGATGTGACGACGGTCAGGCCGGAGCGGACCTTTTGGGAAAAAGTGCTGATCCTTCATGCGATGACCGAAATGACTCAGAAGCGAAGTGCGGAAGGCAAGCCTGACCGTCCAGTGCCTGATCTCAATCGCTATTCACGTCACTACTACGATGTTCATCAGATTTGGACGCATCCCGACTACGGGGTCGCTACAGCATCGATGCGCGAACTCGCCGAAGCATGCCGACAACATAAGGAGCTCATGTTTAGAGCGCCCGATCATCGGTACGATCGAGCGGTGCCAGGGAGCTATCGCCTTGTCCCGACTGCCGACATGCGAACAAAGCTTGCGGCCGACTACGAGCGCATGTCGGCGATGATCTTTGGGACGCCACCGGCCTTTGCCGATGTGATGGCGAGTATCGAAGCGCTCGAGCATCATCTCAATGCCGCGCCGGCCGAGGCGCCTGGCGCCGGCGGCATCCCGGCGGAGGAGGAAGGAAAGGGCCAAACTGACAGGATCGCCTGATGGCCAAGATCTCCAAGAATGCTCCCAGTGATCGGCTCCTCAGGGCAAATGAGACCTGCGGACCTCGCCCTTCCGCCGCGTGGCTGGGGAGGGCTGCGTCCGCCGTCCAGCGATCGAACCGGCGCGGACGGCAACCCACCCGTACAGAATCTGCCGACCCGATCTCGCTCTGGCCGAGGTCAATGGCGGCGGCTTATACACCGTTCTACGCGCTCCTCCTCATGCTGGCGCTGATGATCATCATCGGCATCATCCTCGTCATGCGCCGCCATCGTCGTCATGGCGTCAACGGCAGCGGCGCGCCGATCATCGCCATCATCGAGATCAGGGTGGCCAGCCTCTTTGATCAAGCCATGTCTTTTTCGTCGATCTACGGCCCAGCTAGGACTGGGTCCCATCATCTCCCGTCGGATTGATATCCTCCGAAATCTCCTGTCGCAGTTTCGGCCCTTTCGCCAGTCGCCTCCCCAAGGCGGTGACGAAGGCTTCGTAGCGCTCGGCGGCCTTGGCCCGCGTAGCCTGGGCGGCGGGCTCTGGCAAGCCAGGCGTGGTCGCGAGCCAGAAGCGGACGAACACTGCCAGCGTCTCGACAGCGATGCCGATATCGCGCTCCTGCCGGGCCAGCCGGCGATCGACCTGGTCGAGGCGTTTGGCGATCGCCGCTTCGCGGCGCTCATCCGCATCCGGCGACAGGAACGACGCAATCGCAGCCTCCGCGACCATGGATTGGGATTGATCGCGCCGGGCCGCATAATCGCCAAGCATCGTCATAATGGTCTGATCGAGGTAGACCGAAATCTGCACCTTCTTCTTGCCACCTGTCATGGCAGCTACAACTCCATGCCATCATCAGAGTCGAGCGAGACCTGCCGCGCCACGCCCTGCATGAGGCGCGCTAGGCGCCGATTGCGAACCGCATCGTCGTCGTCGCTGTCGTCGGCGGGGCTGATCTCGAACTCATTGTCGATCGGAGCGGTTTTTTCGACTGGCCGCGCATGATTGAGTTCGGGTTGATGACGTCGCTCCGATCCCGTCGGATCTCCATCGTCCTGCTGGGGCATGCGGAGATCCTCGCTGACTTCAGCGTGGGCCAGCGACTGCAGGTGACTCCAGTCGTCAACATTGTCCGATTGGGATCGGCCCAACTCGGGTGGCGGGAGGACGCGTTCGCGGAAGCGGACATCCTCGTAGTAGCGTGCCTTCTTCGCCCTGATAGGCGACGCCCCCGACACCATCACGATCTCGTCAGTCGGCGGAAGCTGCATGATCTCGCCAGGGGTCAGCAGCTGGCGGGCTGTCTCTTGCCTCGACACCATCAGATGTCCGAGCCACGGCGAAAGCCGGTGCCCGGCATAGTTCTTCATCGCCCGCATCTCGGTCGCAGTGCCGAGCGCGTCAGAGACGCGTTTTGCGGTCCTTTCATCGTTCGTGGCGAAGCTCACGCGAACATGACAGTTGTCGAGGATAGAGTTGTTCGGACCGTAGGCCTTCTCGATCTGGTTCAGCGACTGCGCGATGAGAAAGCTTTTCAGCCCATAACCGGCCATGAAGGCCAAGGCGGACTCGAAGAAATCGAGGCGGCCGAGGGCCGGAAACTCGTCCAACATCAAAAGCAGCCGGTGGCGGCTGGCCTTCGTATGCAGATCCTCAGTGAGGCGACGTCCAATCTGATTGAGGATAAGGCGAATAAGGGGTTTGGTCCGATTGATGTCCGAAGGCGGCACGACGAGATAGAGCGTTGCCGGGCGTTTCTCACCGACGATGTGGGTGATCCGCCAGTCGCAATGCCGGGTTACCTCGGCGACCACGGGATCGCGGTAGAGACCAAGGAAGGACATGGCGGTGGAGAGCACACCCGAGCGTTCATTGTCGGATTTGTTCAGTAGCTCGCGCGCCGCACTGGCGATGACCGGATGCGGGCCAGCGTCTCCTAGATGCGCGGTCTTCATCATTGCTGCCAGGGTGGATTCAATCGGACGCTTTGGATCGGAGAGGAAGGCAGCGACCCCGGCCAGTGTCTTGTCCTTCTCGGCATAGAGGACATGCAGGATCGCGCCGACCAGCAGCGCGTGACTTGTCTTTTCCCAGTGATTGCGTTTCTCCAGGCTGCCTTCCGGGTCCACCAGAATGTCGGCAATGTTCTGGACGTCACGGACCTCCCATTCGCCGCGGCGGACTTCCAGTAGAGGATTATACGCGGACGATTTCGAGTTGGTCGGATCGAACAGCAGGACACGGCCATGCATGGCCCTGAAGCCGGCCGTGAGTTGCCAGTTCTCGCCCTTGATGTCGTGCACGATCGCGGAACCGGGCCAGGTAAGCAGTGACGGTATCACCAGACCGACGCCCTTGCCTGAGCGCGTCGGGGCGAAACACAAGACATGCTCAGGCCCGTCGTGGCGGAGATAGTGGCCGTCGTAGCGTCCAAGCACCACACCGTCGGCGCCGAGAAGACCGGCGGCCTCGACCTCCTTTCGCTCGGCCCATCGTGCCGAACCATAGGTCTGCACGTTCTTGACTTCGCGCGCCCGCCACACCGACATGCCGATCGCGACAACGATCGAGAGGAAGCCACCGGACACGGCGATCAATCCGCCTTCCACAAAGATACCTGGTGCATAGGCGTCGTAGAAGTACCACCACCAGAACAGTGCGGGCGGATAGTAGACGGGCAGTCCGGCAACCTCGAACCAGGGATGGCCGAGCCCGGTCTGGAAACCGAGCCTCCATGCGGTCCATTGCGTCGCCCCCCAGGTTGTCAACAGGACGATCAGGAAGACCGTGAGGATCTGACCCCACAGGATTTTAGTGGCGGACATGGCAGGTCCTTTCTTGTGTTGTCACAGGCCAAGCCCCCTCTTGCGGCCAAAGCTCCAATCGACACCTCCGCCATCACGGGCAACACCGGAGACGTGCTGGCCGAGATGCTTTTCGAGAGAGGGCGTCCAGGGAACGAGCTGGAAGCCGAGGCCGTCGTCGATCATGGCGAAGCGGCCGGAGGCCAGCATCAAGCGCTGACGATAAATGCCGGCGACATAGCCTCCGGTAGCGACACGGTTGAAGGGCCGTCCGGTTTCGTCCGCGAGCTTGTCGCCATGCATCTCCAGTTCCCGGCGGCGCAGCGTGTCGAGTAGGTTGCGAGCGAAGACAACCCGCCTTCCCTGCCGCTCCGCGAGCCCCTGATCGACAAGGTGTTCGGCGCGCCTGTTCAAGGCGTGGCGGACCTCGGCGCCGAAGCCACCTTCGGCCATGGCGACAGGCTCGCGGGCGATCGCCTGGCGGTCGAGCCAGGTCGCACCCGATGCCGCAACTTGTTCATCCAAACCAAGATCGGAGCGCACCGCCAGAGCTGCCCGGCGTTGGCCGCGCGCGTCATCGAATTTGCGCAACTCGACGATCGATCCGGGCAGGCTGTCACCCGAAGCTTCCAGGTCGGAAAGTTTGATGTGATGCGTGCGTCCGTCGACGCCGTCAATGACAGCATAGGCTGTCCCGCGCAGTTCGTCGTCGAGCCCACGCTCGAGCAGCCGCCCGATAATGGGCGCATCAAGACTCTCTGCAGCCAGAACGTAGCTCGCTGGACCGCGCTCGATGCCTTGTTCACTCAGCGCGCGGTGCATGCGTTTGATGATGTCGCCGCGTTCGCCGAGCTCGCGCAGCGCGGCTTCGGCCCGCTCGTCGACTATCCATTGACCAGGTCCGAGTTGCTCGGCAAGACCGAGGGATTCGAGCTTGCGCAGGCGGCCGACCTTCATCGCATGAAACTCGTCGGGTGGCTTGTCGGCCCGCGGGGCGAGATCGATGACACCGTCGTCGCGCCCGTCGCGAGCCAGCTGGCGGTCCAGTTGCGTCCAACGCTCGGACTGGATCTGCCTTTCGAGCGTGCGGCGGATATCGAGATCGGTGCGTGGCCCCAGTTCCTGGGTGATCAACTCCCGAACCCGGTCACGCATGCCTTCCTTGATATAGTCGCGCGAGATGACCAGATCCTGGCCGTCGTCACGAACTCCACGCACGATCAGGTGGAGATGCGGATGCCCGGTGTTCCAGTGATCGACCGCCACCCAGTCGAGCCTCGTGACCAAGTCCTTCTCCATCTGTCCCACCAGTTCGTGGGTGAAGGATTTGAGGTCTGCCATGTCGAGGGCGTCGTCCGGCGAGATGATGAATCGGAAATGGTGCCGGTCGTCCTTGGCGCGCATGGCAAAGGCCGCACCATCGGCTTCCTCGGTCCCCGGGCCAAACAATCTCGCCTTCTCGCCGTCGCGGGTTACTCCCTCGCGCCGCAAGTAGGTGAGGTGTGTGCCAAGCGAGGCGGCCCGCAGAGAGTGCCGGACAACGCGTGCCTTGACGACCGCGCCACGCGATCGTGAGGTGACGAAGCGATTGGCTTGGATGCTGGCACGCTGGCCATGGCCAAAACGGGAGCGGTTGCCGGGAACAATCCGGCCCGAGCGCGAGATGCCGCCGCCAGCCTTTTTCGCCGCGGCGAGGGCCTGCGCGATGAAGGGCCGGGCCTGCTGGGCGCGGGTCGAGCGGATCCGGCCAGGCCGAATGCGAAACTCCCGCTCCCTATCCATCGCGGGTCACCGCAATGTGTAGAAAAAGGCGCAAATTCAATAATGTAGGTGTTTCGCACACATTGCGCCGGTGGTTGGCAATGTGCGCAACGCGCCAAAATATCGAGCAAGAACAACCGCCCAACCGACGCACAATGTGCGGCCTTTTATCCTGCCATCCCTCGGTTGTGTTCGTAACCGTCCGGTCCCTGCACATATTTGAACTAGTGCAATCTCGCGTCATGTCGGGTTCCTTCGGTTTGTGGAGGATATTCGGATGGCGCCTCGCCGCTCCTGGGCCAAGGCCAACAGCCCCTACTGGTCGTCGCAGGTCGCGAGCTGGCTCGGCAGTGATCTCAGTGCGCAGGAATTCTGCCGCCAGCGTGATCTCTCGATCAGAACTTTCGATCTGTGGATGCACCATCTGGTGAGCAGCGAAGAGCTGCGTAAACGTGCGGAAAAGCTGCGGAATTTGCGTCGCAAGAAGACCGGACGTAAGCGCAAGACGCAACGGCCGAAGCATCCACAGAGGCGGCCGCGCTATCGCTACGGCAAGCGCACGGACAGCGGCCCGATTGCTCTGAAGGCGTTCTGGAGCATGCATGTGGAGGCGATGAACTGGAGCGGTATGGGCCATGCCGAGTACGCCGCTGCGCTCGGACTTTCGCGACATGCGCTGCGGATCTGGCGCGATCGGCTCGAGGAATCCGGCGACGAAATGGACTGGCGATCGCTGCTTCATCCGAGTGCCCGGGCCCTATTAAGCAGCGCTGCTAATTGCGCGCGGCGCCAATACCGCTTGACACCCGAAGCAATGGACGGGCGATCGCACCGCCGCAGCTTCACCGAAGAGCAGAAGCGGGCGATCGTGCAGGAGACGGAGAAGCCCGGCGTTGTCGTGGCGCGGGTCTGCCGCCGCCATGGCATTGCCACCAGCATGGCGTTCCGCTGGCGAGAAGAGTTCGGCCTGACCGCCCGCAAGGCGCCAGAACTGGCGCTGGTCGAGATCGCCGATGGAGCAGAAAGCGAGCCGCCGGCGCTTGTCGCGTTACGCAATCTCGTGCGGCCGCCGGACGGCATGGTGGCAATCGAACTGGACGATGGACGGCGCGTGTTCGCCCCGGCGGGCGCGTCTGCGGCCGCGGTCAAGCGGCATCTGGCCGGTAAGGAGAAGGCATCATGATCGTCGTTCCGGCGGGCGTGAAAGTGCATCTGGCATTGGGCCACACCGACATGCGCAAAGGTCTCGATGGGCTCGCCACGCTGATCCAGGAGCATCTGAAGAAGGATCCGTTCTCGGGCCATCTGTTCGTCTTCCGCGGCAAGAATGCCTCGCTCCTGAAGATTCTTTTTTGGGACGGAACGGGGCTGTGTCTGTTCACCAAGCGCATGGACCACGGACAGTTCATGTGGCCGCGCCTTGCTGAGCCTGGCGGCTCGGTGGCACTGTCGCCGGCACAACTCGCGATGCTCATCGAGGGTATCGACTGGCGTGCGCCGGAACGCTTCTGGCGACCGATGCTGGCAGGCTGAAACCGGCACTTCCATTGTCGCGAAGGAGCCCGGAATCCTTGGGTTCCTGTGCTGTTTGTGATAGAATCGATCATGTTGGTCGATCTCGAAAACCTGCCATCCGATCCAGCACTTCTTCAACGCCTCGTGCGCGACATGGCGGCTGCGGTCGAGAGCCGCGACGGCGAGATCGAGCGGCTTCAGTCGATCATCAAAAAGCTCCAGCGGGCGCAGTTCGGCCGCAGCTCGGAGCGGCTCGATCCCGATCAGCTTGCACTCGCATTGGAAGAACTCGACGCTGACATCGCGCGCATCCAGGAGAGCCGTCCGTTCGTCGGCAAGCCGTCGACTGAGCGGCCATCGCATCGCAGGCCGCTGCCCGATCATCTGCGGCGCGAGGATGTTCTGGTCGATGTCGACAGCATGATCTGCGCGTGCTGCGGCGGCACGCTGCATGCCATCGGCGAAAGCGTCAGCGAGATGCTGGATTGGATTCCAGCACAGCTTCGCGTGATCAGGACGACACGGCCAAAATACGCCTGCCGGGTCTGCGAGAGGGTGGTGCAGGCGCCGGCGCCGGAGCGGCCGATCGCTGGCGGCCTGGCGACGCCAGCGCTGCTGGCGCAGGTGCTGGTCAGCAAATATTGCGATCACACGCCGCTCTATCGGCAGTCGCAGATATTCGCCCGCAATGGCGTCGAACTTCCGCGTTCCACCCTTGCCGGTTGGGTCGGCGGCGCCTGCTGGTGGCTGGAAGCCCTGCACGAGCGGCTGGCGAAGAGCGTCTTCGCCTCGAACCATCTTTTTGCCGATGACACACCGGTCCCGGTGCTCGATCCAGGCCGCGGCCGCACCAAGACGGGAAGGCTGTGGGTCTACGCCCGCGAGCAGAGGCCATGGGGCGGACCGGAGCCACCGGCCGCGGTCTACCTGTTTGCGCCGGATCGCAAAGCGGAGCGTCCCGTCTCGCATCTTGAGCACTTCAAGGGTGTTCTGCATGTCGATGGCTATGCCGGGTTCGAGCGCCTTACCGGCAAGGGAGATATCGTTCTGGCCGCCTGCTGGAGCCATACACGGCGCAAGTTCTACGACGTGGCGCAGGCGACCAACGCGCCGATCGCGATGGAAGCCTTGCGACGGATCGGCGAACTCTATGCTGTCGAAGCCGACGTTCGCGGCCAATCGCCGGGTCATCGGCTTGCAGCCAGGCGCAGTCGCTCCAAACCAATCGTCGACGCCATGCGGGTCTGGCTCGAAGCACAGCTGCCGTTGTTGTCTGGTCGCAGCACGCTCGCCGAAGCCGCCCGCTACGCGCTCTCGCGCTGGGACGGCCTGACCCGCTTCCTGCACGACGGCCGCATCGAGCTCGACACCAATCCGGTCGAACGCGCAATCAGACCAGTCGCGCTTGGCCGCAAGAACCATCTCTTCGCGGGCAGCGACGGCGGTGGTCATCGCTGGGCGGTGCTGTGCTCGTTGGTCGAAACCTGCAAGCTCAATGATGTCGAGCCGTATGCCTGGCTGCGCGATGTACTCATCCGCATGGTCGACGGTCATCCGGTAAACCGGCTCGATGAACTCCTGCCCTGGGCTTGGAAAGTCGGAAATCCTGTCAAGAGCTGAGCGACGTGCAACGACCGGGCGCTTACTTGTGTTCGCTGGTGCCATTCCCTTCGTACGCCATGGTGCGCCAGGGCTCGCGTTGACACGAAGGCGCTGGAAATCGCTCACGGCTCAGCTCCCTTGTCCCCTGTCGCGACGAACAGACCGCCCGACTGAACTGCGACATTGGACAGCTCGCGCACAGCCTGGGGCTGCGACGCGTCCCCGCGGAAATGCGCGACCGGATCGGAATCTGCGGATGTGTCTTCTGTCGGTTGCGCGACGAAGAGCGGCGACTTCCTCCAACCAGAAGGCGTCGAGCGCGCCGGGCCGGCAGCTTTCGTTGCAGCGCCGCTGCCAATGGCAGATAGAACGGCGGCCACATATGCGCGTGTTTCTCGAGGCAACCGCCGGCCCTTCAACGATGCCTCGTAGCGGCCGGGACCAGCATTGTAGGCAGCAATCCAACCGGGCGATCCGTAGCGATCGAGCAGTTCGCGAATATAGGCCGAGCCAGCGATGATGTTGTCGTGCGGATCGAAAGGATCACCGCCGAGCCGGTAACGGCCGCGCAGTTCGCGCCAAGTTTCTGGCACGATTTGCATCAGACCCATCGCGCCCTTTCGCGAGATGGCACGCTGATCGCCTGCGCTTTCCGCGCGCAGCACGGCACCAATCCAGGTGCGCGGAAGTCGGAAGCGCCTCGCCGCTTCCGCGATGTGTGGCTCGTAGGTGCGCGACGGCGGTGTCGTGACGAGCGGGTTCTGCGCCAAGGCGGCCTCGGGATCGGCGCATGCGATACAATGCCCAAGCAGCAGGATGTGCGCGTTGCGCAGCACCGCGCACAACACCCCGGCCGGCTCGGGACGGGCCTTTGACCGACGGCGCGCGAACATCCCTCAGTCCTTCTGGTTGCGCGCGCGCGGCCGTGACCACTGCAGCGACCAGGCGCAGTTGTCGTCGCTGCTTTGAAACAGATTGGCGCGGATCGGCTGCGCGAAGGTCGGATCATCCAGCTGAAGCGCGACGAACTCGCCGGCCTTTTCACCGGAGCGTTTCCAACCGGCGCCAATCGCCGGCCCGTCTTCGCTGCCGGCGTGCACGCGATAGTCGGGCGCATTTTCCGCGTCGCTGGTATCGGCATCGACAATTGCGATGTCGAGATCGAGGCTGAGCGTGCGGATGCGCCCGAAATATCCGGTCTGAGTGCGCATGAACTGTCCGATCGGTGACATGTCGTTTCTCCTTTCGCATAGGCGGTGATGTTGGGTCGGTACGGCCGGAGCCGCTGGCGCGCGCTCACCGCGCTTGCGCGCGCCATTGAAAGTGACCGTCGCCCTGCTCGTCGGTCCACAACGGGGCTGCAAGGCCGAGAATGTGATCGGCGGCAACGAGGCCGAAGTAGCGACCGTCAAGGCTGTCGCGAACCCGCTGGTTCATAAGAAAAACGGCCGTTGCCGGAACACGCTGACAGCCCTGCCAACTCGGCAGATCACGTCCGGCTCGATCGCGCTCAAGCGCGACGCCGACGTCACGGCCATCGACTGATATTGTGAGCTTGCGTCGGCATACCATTTGACCAGACACGGCAAGGATACGCTTGAGCAGCAGCACACCTTTCGGCAGGTATTCTCGCTCGGCAAGAAACGTTGCGAGCGATCCCGGCGGCTGCACGGCGACGAGATCGCCCACCGCGAATTTGGCGGCGTTGTCGATCCGGTAGAGGCCGATCGGAGCGCTGGCCGAGGCATTCCATACGAACCGCGCCTGCAACGGCCCGCGTTCCGGAAACAGAACGCCTGTGGCGGCCAGCGCCATGGTGATGACAATTGCTGACCGCGTCATGGCTCGACCCGCCGCCGCAACAGGAACGCAAGATGCAGATCAAGCGTATAAGTTCGAGGCTCTTGACCTGCTGTCATCCGGTGATGGACGTGCCGCCAATGATCAGGCGAGACGGCTTGCGGATTGATCCCGAGACTCTCGATCGCGTCTATGATCCGCAACACGCGCTCTACGCTTTGCCACCCTTGCATGGTGAGCAGGATGTCACCGCCAGGCCGCACGAAAGGCAGTGTCTGATACGCTTGCCCCGCTGCGATGGTGCGCACGATATCAAGGCGCGACATGATCGTGCCGAAGCCGTTCGAGGCCCAACGCACGAAGGCAAAGGTAACGCCGGGACGAAACCACACCACCCGCTGGTGCCGATCAAGGATGTCTTCCCGGTCAACCACACCGAAGCGAATCCAGAACTCGATCTTCTTCGCGATCCATGTCAGTCCGACACCGGTCATGCCGTCACGTTGCAACGCGCCGCCAGCCAAAGAGGCAGAACGCAAAGGTGTGTTATCGATCATTGTCCGTGTCCTGATCTTGCATGCAGCCGGATTGCAGGGTGAGGAGACCACCGCACTCAGCGCCCGTGCCGGCCGCTCTGGGGAGGCGCTGGTGGTTGACGTTTGGCGGGAAGCACGGAGCCGCGGGGATCCGATGTTGACGTCACCGCCCCGCGCTCAGCCCAGGCCTGCAGATCATCGATAGCGTAAACAACTCGGCCGCCGAGTTTGCGATAGGCGGGACCTGTGCCGTAGGTGCGATGCTTCTCAAGCGTGCGCGATGACAGGCTGAGGAATTCAGCGGCTTCCTTGGTGCGAAGAAAGCGGGGCGGCAAAACGGCTAAATCTGGTCTCATGGATCGGGCCTCCGTGGGGCTGCGGCGAACTGCTGGGTTTCAGCGGCGGATGCGGATCACGATGACGGAAGACTGGCTTCGCAGGGGATGGGGAAGATTGGGGGGCATTAAATTGCCCCCTCGCGCTACGCTCGCCTCCGGTGGCGCAGGAGTTGCAGATAGCCGCCGCCGATCATTTCGGCACCGCCTTTGACCAGGCCAATCACGGCGTCGCGAAGGGACGACGTTTTCCAAGGATTGGTCCCAACACGCTCGATCCCGTAGCAGACGGCTGCGATTTCGCGGTAGCTCGCGCCGTTCATGCGGCCATCGGCGGCCTGGATCATCAGGCGCAGGCGACGGCGCTGCTGGGCTGTCATTCGCGTGTCCGGCGGTACAGGTCGCTTGTTGTGGCCACGCCAAAAGCGCACGAGAGCCTCAACGCGTCCCAGGGTCTGGGAATCGAGCGGAATCACTGCCGCAAGCGAGCGGGTGCCTTCGCTGCCCGGAAGGAAGAGGAGTTGCGTCTTGATCCCGTTGTCATGAATGGCGTGAGATCCCTGCGGGCTCTCACGAAGCCTCCCTAAGCTCGCGAGCGCCGCGGATTCGAGAGATAGGTGGTCGGGCGCCGAGCTGAGAGCCAGTACCGCGGGATCGACCAGAGGCGACCAAAAGACGTCTTGCGCCAAGGCTGACCTGTCGGGCATGGCCGGGAAATCGCAACCCCCAGCGCCGCTGTTCCTCGGCAGGCAAAGGTTCCTCTTCTGCTCCGGCGACGACCAGGTGCTGATAGTGCCGACGATAGGACTGTGAGCGGCGCAAGCATTCCCAGGCGAGACCTTCGATTGGCAAGCGATCGAAGAAATCGTAGCCTTTGTTGTCCCGCCAATCCGACGTGTTCGGCTTCATCGTGCATGTCCTCCGAAAACGGCAAGTCGTGCTCGAATCGATTCCGAACTCCGGCGGATGGCGAAACGTCCCGAGGAGGCATCGCGTGATGCGTTTTAGGCATCACCTGCCGTCTAGGCTGGCTATTTGTCGGTTTGGCGCAGCAGGTATCGGTACCCGGTGCGCGTCATCCACCGTGCTCGAGCGAGATGGCTGTCATAGACGCTTCGAGCACGTTGCGGCTCCTTGGTCGGATCAATCCCAAACAGGATCCTGACCACCTCGCGCCAATCGGCGCCGTCGGCGTCAGCATCGAACAAGCGCATGTAAAGTTTGACGTGGCTGCGGTCATATTCGGTCAGGTCGTCCCCAATGGGCGCGGTCTCGTCAAACGGTTCAATCATGGCTGCCCTCCACCCGTCACAGACGTGAAACAGAACTCTACGGGTCGAATATCGCTCGCACAGCAGGCTCGAAACGCATCTCGCGATGCCGTGTCGGCATCGCCACGACTGTCTCACCAGGCCCGAGAAACCTCTGATCGGCTGGAAGAGCTCGCCCGATCGGATCGGGCGAGCTCTTCGGCGCCTTATTCGCCGTTCCGGCGGCTCGGGCGAGACCAGATGAGGGAGAAGCCCTCGCCTTCTTCATCGTCGAAGAGGTTGGCGTAGATCGGAGCGTTGAAGCTGGGATCATCAAGCTTGAGACCCAGGTACTCGCGGCCCTCGTTGGAGCGCTTGGACCAGGCGGCACCGATTTCGGCGCGGCCGACCACGACCCGGTGGCTGGGAGCGTTGTCGCCGGTGGCACGGGTGTCTGGGACGATGCGCACGTTCTTGGCCTGGACGCTAAGGGTGACGATTTCGCCGGCGAATTCGTTCGAGGCGGTCTTCTTGAAGGTGCCGATGGTAGCCATTGTAAGTCTCCGTTTTCTGTTCCCGAACCCGCACCATGCGGCCTCGATGGCGATCACTTGGCCGAAGGCGACCGACGACGCATCGCTTGCGACCGAAGCAACGCGGAGGACGGCGCAGGAACGGCTTTCTTGTTTCGCGAGGAATGGCGGCGCTCGGGGTCCCCGTGCGGGTTACCGCACGGGGTGGGGGTCGTCAGGGGAAGAAAGTCGGGACGCGGCGTTGCGGCCTAGGCGGTCGAGGCGTCAGCCGCCCTTCGGGCAGATCAGGCCATTAAAGAGGCCGTTTGGAGCGCTTCTGGGACGGATTGGAACGGGAGACGTGGCGCCCAAGGCCCGCAAGCACACCGCCATGCGTTCCAACGACAACGCCAACACGTCCGTGTCATGGGATGACGAGAGCACCGCCCACCCACGTCACGGCTTCAACGGCAACGTCATCGTCCCGAGGATCGAACGAGCCAGGGGACCAGCCATGCAAAGCTCCAGCCCAACACCTGAGACTGGACGCCGGTCGCACACGGCTTGATCATTCGCACGCCGCCTGCCTGCGCCAATAGCCTGACGGCAAGAAGGTCAAGCTTTTGTCGATCCGATCCAGCCGGTTCGCTCGGGCGAATTGGAGACCGAACCGCGCCTGGGCTGATTGGCAGCGGTCGTGCTTGCGATCCGGAGGACGGTGGTTGTGGCGATGACGATGGCGCCAAGGATCGAAAAAGCGATCTGCCAGCCCTCTGACGGCATGGCGTGTTTCACCACACCGTGCACGGCGTGGTAGCCCGCGAGTGCAGCCGGGCCGGCGAATGCGACCACGATAGCGGTGCGGGCCCAGAATGGCTTGACGAAAACGAGAAGGAACTGGCCTATGCCAAGGGTAAGCGCTGCCGCGAGTGCGGCAACAACGAGGGCGCCCAGCCACCCGGTGCCCGTGTCATAGGACCACATTCCGGCAGCGACGCCGGCAAAGAAGGCAACGCGAAGACGGCGAGCGTGAACAGCAACCAGAGGCCAATAGCTGCCATGCAGCAGACAATGCTGATGAGGATCATGATGGTGATCTCCGTGAGAAAAGGTCTGACGGTCGCGCCTTCCACCACCACCACGTCGCATCCGTGCGTATAGGCGAAGAGGAATCAGTGAGGCGAGCGGAAATCCATCAGGATCCCCGCTCGCCAGACCGACGCCAGTCAGCGGGCGAAGGGATCGATTTCCGCCACGACCTCGGCGTCATCGTCGAACTCGGTGATTGGGGTGACCGAATGCGTGCCATCGCCGGCCTTGGAGACGACGATGGCGACCTTGAGGGTGGTGGCGAGGCTGAAAGCGTATGCGTGTGCGTCTTTGAGGGACATAGCTCCTGCTCCTGTCTTGCAGGCGGGAGACCATCTCCCGCGCGACAGGCGCCCGATGTGTCCGTCCGAGAGCCGCGATCACCGCGCAGGCAACGCCGCAGCGGCGGCATGCTTGCATAGCCGACCCTTTACGGGTTGATGGCTTCAGGCCTTGGAAGGACCAAGGATGAGCGCATTGGAAGCGGGGGATGGGCTCATGCGTCGACCGGATGCTAGATTGTCTCTCAACAGATTCACCGCGTCGGTTTGCGAGCTGTGCTGGTCGTCCGCGTCGCAATGCAGGAGAAACCGGAAGAAAATAGCAGCAAGATTTCACCTACCGAACGCTCACGAGGCTCCTTGAGGCGTTTTAGCGGGAGTGGTGGATTGGTCGAGCGAACTGCCCCGCCGGATAAATTCGGAGATCTTCCGACCGTCGCCGGTAGGGGCGCCGGACGCTGCGCGATCGCTCGCTCTACGACGCGAGTTGGTAGCGCCACTGCCTGACGTTCTGGTTGGTCAATTTGGGATGACGACACTCACGAACCGCCTCCTTTCGGGCGGAAGTCAAAAACCGGGATGCCGAACTTTTTGGCTTTGTCGGCGAGATTGTCCTGGATGCCCGTGCCCGGAAAGACAATGACCCCGATCGGAAGCACATCCAGCATGGCGTCGTTGCGTTTGAAGGGGGCGGCCTTGGCGTGTTTCGTCCAGTCGGGCGCAAAACCAATCTGCGGCACGTTGCGATGATCCGCCCAGCGGGAGGCGATTTTTTCGGCGCCTTTCAGCGACTTACCGTGCACCAACACCATGTCGGGATGTTTGGCGTGAACCTGATCGAGCTTTGCCCAGATCAGGACGTGATCATTGAAATCAACACCACCGGTAAAGGCGATCTTCGGGCCGGGTGGGAGAAGCACATTCTGCGCGGCACGCCTTCTCGCAATCAGAAAATCGCGACTGTCGATCATAGCCGAGGTCATTGCCTTGTGATTGACCATTGATCCGCTGCGCGGCTTCCAGCCTGAACCGGTATGGCGCTCATAGTGCTCGGCGGCTTGGTCGCGCATCAACTCGAAGGCGTTCTGGCGCTCGATCAGCGTCTGGCCCTCGACCGTCAGGCGTTCCAACTCAACCGACTTGACCTCGCTGCCATCCTGTTCACGCTGGCTGCGGCGCTGTGCTTGCTCATTGTCGTCCAGTTGGCCGCCGATGCGGTCGCTGGCGCGGTGGAACACATTGACGGTCGACCAAAGGAGATCGTAGAGGTCGGGCTCAAGGCGTGTGTCATCCAAGGTCGCGATCAGGGCGTCGAAGATATCGGCGATGGCATCGGCCACTCTGTGGCCATCGGGAAGTGGCCTGGGGTCCGGTTCGTCCACGAAGGGACGGTGCCCATAGAGTTGCAGTTCGGTGAGGAGATGGTCCGTGGGAGAAGAGGCGTGATGGGGTTCGGTGTCGTCGTGCTCATCCATGGGATGCTCCATCGGCTTGACCGCGACCCTCGCGGCCTTCATGGCGACGAACGCCGGCGGGCGGCCTGGACCTGCACCCGCGGCGAAGCGCAGGGCCGGAGCACCGCGGAGGATGGCGGCGGCCGCCTATTTTGTCTCGCGATGGAAAGGCGTCGCTCCCCATCGTTCACTTTACGAGCAATCGCGCGCCGCCGGAAAATAGTCGACCGCCACCATTGCCGGGCCGGACCGCTTGTGGGCCGGATCGCCCTCTTGAAGGCCGTGTCGCGGTTCTCTGCGACAGCAGGCCATCCGCGCGATTCGGCGATAGGCCGCCTCGCGACGCTGGCCGGGACTACGCCGTCAGCGCCATGAAACGGGCCACGTCCCCTGGAGTGAACTGGACACGCGTGCCCGATCTTAGAGCATTGATTCCGAGTGTGCGGAGATCCTCGTTGAAGTCCCCGAGCGTCGGCGACAACACGATCGCCTCGATGCCGGCGGCACTGGCTCGTTCGAGCAAGCTGTCACGCGCACTATCGCCCGCCGGGTCCTTGTCACGCACGATGTAAAGTCGCCTCAGCGAGTTGGGAAACAGCAGCGACGAGAGATAGGCGGCGGAGAGTGCAGCGGCCATGGCCAAGGTGGGCAATACGCAACGAAGTGACAGAACAGTTTCGATGCCCTCGCCCGCGGCCATAACGTCGCTTGGCGAACCGAAGCGGACGGCGTTTCCGAGAAGGTCCCCCATCGCGCGCCTCGGCGTTTCGATCGGCGCCTTATCGGTACCTGAAGAGTTGAGCCAGGTGCGATGCGCGCCCGTCTGACGGCCATCGAGATTGGTAACGGACGCGATCATCGCCGGCCAGGTCTCGGTCGGCGACTGCTCATCGGGGCGATGATAGCAGCGCGGATGGAAGCGCAGTCTTTCGGTTCCGTCCAAGGCCGTGATCCCACGCGTGCGAAGATAGGTCTCTACGATCGTCCCCGAAATGGGACGCGCCATTGCCCACAGTCGTCGCGCTGCCTCTGGCGATCCGAATGGTGCCTTGGTCCATTTCGTCCTGTGCGAAGTTTGTTTCGGGACGGGATGCGGCATGCTGAGGAATAGGCGGGCCTCGTCAGCAACGTCCTTGAAGTCGATCAGGCCGGAGCTCTCGCGGATAACGTCAAGGAGATCGCCATGCTCGCCGGTTGCGGCGTCGGTCCATTTGCCGGCAGCGCCTTTGCCGGATTCGCCTCCGTGCAGCCGCACGAACATAGACCGGCCCGGCGTGTTGCGTGCATCGCCGACAAGCCAGTAGCGACCGACGCGGTGGCCGTTCGATAGATAGTGGCGACATACGGCCTCGGCCTGTCCAGCCAACTGTCGCGCAAGATCCGTCGTGTGTTGCATTGCCGGCTCCCAAACAAAAAACGGGCCCGCCGTTGCCGACGGGCCCTCGGGTCTGCGTGCTGCTCCTTTGCTATTCCGCCGCGACCTGCGTATCGATCTCGGCGGCTTGATCTTCGGTCTGTAACTCGGTTTCCGCCATAGCCGTTTCGCCGCCGTCGTCCGTCATTTCCCCGACGTGCTTATCGACAGAGCGGTCGATCTCGGTCGACACGGTTTCGGCGATCACCATGGATGGGCGGCCGGGCGTGCGCAGCGGCTCCGGCAACCATCCAGAAGCCGCGAGCAATTCCTGCGCCGTCTCGGCCATGTCGCCCTTCTTCAGATGCTCGATCCGGTCGCCGGCACGTGTTCCCTTTGCTTCGCGGACAGACGCCAGAATACGAGCCTTGGTGACACGTCCGAAATACGTGTCGATCGTTGGTATCCATCCGGCCGCAACCATGTCGAGATCGACGGCCTGAGCGAGCTGGTCGGCATGGGCCAGCGCACGCGGCCGACGGTTGTAAGCCTCGTAAATCGCGTTGACCGATAGCGATACACAATGCGCAAACAAGGCCTGGCGGCTGTCGCTGTCGAACGCCTGCAAAGCATCCCACAATTCGTCAGGCTCTTTTGGAAGCACCGCCACCCAGGACTGGTGACGGGCATCGACTGCGGACGCCATGCTGTTATCGTTCAATCCGGGCGCCTGCGCGCCCAAAGTGATGATCTTCAGATCCAGTTCCAGGCACGTATCGGAGCCGTAGTAATAGAAGGCGCGGAGCGTCAGGGCATGGAGCGCGGCGAGGAAGGCGACATCAGGCTGCTCGCCGAGCGCGTGGCGCAAAGCAAGCGTTCGATGGGCAGTCAGTTCCGTCATCAAGCGGTCTGGGATCGGCTTGAGGCCGTCGTCTTCCTCGTTTTCAATGGCGGTATCGATCTCTGTGATCGAACGATCTGGGTCGTGTTCCGCCTCCGCCGCGACGGCGCCGGTCTCGTTTTCGGAATCGGCTTCCGTTTCGACTGGACGTTCGTCCACGGGGCGGACATATCCGCGTTCTACCTTGAGGTTGCCCGATGCGTCGATGCTGATAAAAGCACCGGCGCGCTCGATTTCCGTCGGATCGAAAACCTCCGGCCTGTCATCAAGCGCACTGATCGCGGTTTCGATCTCACCGAGCCGTGCGTCGACCTCTTCGGGCAGATCATCGGCCTCGGCGTAACTCTGTGCCAGGCCTTCCAACTCGGCCTGGAGTGCGTCGCGCGTGGACTGTTCCTGCTCGGTGAGAGCGGGCTGCTCGCCACGGAGACGGCGCAGACCGTAGGTGTGGCCATAGGGAAAATCCGGAGCGACATCGATCCACTTCCAGTCTTCGTCCGAAATTGCCTCAGACTGCAGCCGGAGCTTCTCCGCAACCAGCGTCTCGAGGAGCCCGACATCCTGAAGCCAACCGCCGTCGTCGCCCTGGAACAGGTCACGCATGACGACGCCACCAGCCTCGGCGTAGGCGTCGAGGCCGACGAATTGTGCACGCTTGTCGGCAACGCGGACTGCGGACTCCGTCAGCATGCGGCGGATGATGTGCGGCTCCTTGCTGTAGCTCTGAGCGAGACGTTCGAAGACCTGCTCTTGCCGCTCATGATCGCCGTTAACGGTGAACGCCATGAGTTGATCCAGGGTCATGCCATCGTCGGCATAGACATCGAGGAGTTTGGGCGAAACCGACGCAAGGCGGAGCCGTTGCTTCACGACCGCTACCGACACGAATTGGTTGGCGGCGATTTCCTCTTCAGACATGCCCTTCTCGCGGAAGGCCAGGAAGGCGCGGAATTGGTCAAGTGGGTGGAGCGCGGCGCGCTGGATATTCTCAGCAAGCGAGTCTTCCTCAGCCAAGCCGCCTTCGCGTATGACGCAGGGCACTGGCGCGTTCTTGGCAAGGCGCTTCTGCTTCACAAGGAGTTCGAGAGCGCGATAGCGGCGCCCTCCTGCCGGGATTTCGAACATGCCGGTCTCGTTGCCGTCTGCATCGCGCACGGGCCTGACGGTGATGCTCTGCAGCAGTGTTCGCCGGGCGATGTCCTCAGCCAAGTCCTCGATTGAGACGCCGGCCTTGATCCGCCGAACGTTCGCCTGGGAGATGACGAGCTGATTGAAGGGGATGTCACGCGACGACGAAAGGGTGATTTTCTTCGCAGCAGTAGCCATTGTGATGCACTCCGCGACGGGCGGCCGAAAGCCTCTCTCTCGACCTCCAACCCGTCATGAAGCTACGGCCCACCTCTCACTCTGAGAGGCGAGCCGTAGAGCCGGACGGTAAGAGAGGTGCGGAACCGGAAGGGCCTGGGGCGCTATCACGCAGCGCGGTCGAGCAACTTCTTCGCCTTGGCTTCAAGGTCGAGCCTCGCATCCTGATGTGTTTTGTCGCGCGCCACCGCGGTGATGCCTTGGACAAAGTCGAAAACGCTCTCCGGCTTTCGGCCTTCCTCGCGAAGCACGGTCTCAATGATCTTTGTGCTCTCGGCCCTGCTGAAGCCTCGCTTGCGCAGGAAATCGGTACGCTCGTCATCGGAACGGGCGACGATGCGCTCTCGCGCTGCCTTGATGCCGTTGACGAAAGGTGCTGGGCTTGAGTCGGCGAACCGTCTCAGAGCCGGCGCCGCCTCATGGGCAAAACGGGAGGCAGCATATTTCGAGTGGCGGATTGTGATCTCTTCGAAATCCTCAACGCCCCACAGATTGCGGTTCTGGCAAACAGCCCGGAGATAGAAGGAAGCCATGCCGAGCGTTTTGGCGCCAACCTCAGAGTTCCAGCAATAGAAGCCGCGGAAGTACAGATCGGGCGAGCCGTCTGGTAGCCGGCCCGCCTCGATCGGATTGAGATCATCGACCAGGAAGAGGAAGACGTCACGATCGCTTGCGTAGAGGGTGGTCGTATTCTTAGTCACGTCGACGCTGGGGTTGTAAATGCCTGTCGACCAGTCGAGCACCCCGGGCACCTTCCAGCGCGTGTCGCCGGTGCCGTTGCCGGCAATGCGTTGGACGGCTGCGACCAACTCATGGTCGTAGATCCTGCCATAGTCGGGACCGGTAACGGCACGCAGTTCCACGCGCCCATTGTCTGTCTCCAGCGTCTTGATCTGCTCGGCCCGGTGTGAGGCCAAGCCATACTGAAGGTTGATGCCTGCCAACGAGGCGGGTAGTTGGCGAAGGTAGGTCGCCGGTGCTCCGATAAGGCCAGCGAGTTGACCAAAGCTCCAGTGGGTCGGCGCTAGTGAATCGGCCGCACCAGGCAGAACAAGCGACAGGCGCTCGGCGTTGTCGCGGCTGGCTTCGACGCGAACCGCCGCGCTGTCGACGGTCCGTGTCCTGCTGTGTTGGCCGCGAGTCTGCACCGACGCGAACAGATCTGACAAGGAAAGGAACCGCTCGTCGTCGGGGCGGGAAAACCATTCCGACGACACCCGGCCAATCCTCTGCCCGCGACCGACATCGACTTTGTAGCCGCCGCTTCCGTCACGCACTGCGTCCAGTACTTCAACATTGCTCATGGCTGATCTCCATGACGAACCACCGAGAGACTCTCTCTCGATCTTCAATCCGTCACGGCGTAGCTGCAGCCCTCTTACTCTGGCCTAGCACTTTCGGGCGGTTTGGCCGCCGACGCGTCGACCTCGACGCTGGCGCCCCGGCGGCGAATGCAATGCCTTTTCGTTTCAGCCTCGGGCCTGATTGGACGGCAAAGCCAATCGTGGGCTGCGCAAAAGAAGCGCCTATGTGCAACTACGAGCAGCATATCGCCTAGACTGAAAATTGCCGGATGATGCAATGGCTGGCGCTGGACATGCCCGGCCATCAGGCCGAGCTGGATCTGCCGCAGGCGGACGATGTTCGCATCAATGACCCCGCTCCTGTCATGCGCGCCCGGACGCGCTGCGCAATGAACCTGGAGACTGGGTCTGGAGGCTGCCAGCCTCAAAAGAAAAACGGCGTATAAACCGCAGCCCTGCGCGCGGCCGCAGCGTGAATATTGTCGCGCGCAGGACGAAGGAAATTCGCCTCCGCCGTGGGCGGTTAACAGGACAGCCGCAGGAGCGTCAGCATAGCGCCGGCCGCAGGCCGGGACGCGGGACCGACTGTCCCCGTCTACGGTGGCCCGCATAATGCCTGTGAATTGGCATTCCGCATAATGAGATCCTAATGGTGCAAGCTTGGGCACAGTATCGGCTTCACCGCTGCATCGTAACCGTAGTCGTCGGTGCGCAGTCCGTCCTAAATATACGCCATCACCGCCGTTTGCGGCCCGAGCTGAAGGCGCACCTTCCCTTCCCGATCAAAGTCCGCCTACCGACTAGTTATGTTGAGTTTTTGGCTGCATCGGAAAAACGAGCCGTGAGGCGACACGTCCGCGTTCCTGAGCATGTTACTGCAGAACGCATCGAGCGCGCGCTCAACCGCGTGGCGGAAATTATCGTGGCGCGGGGCGACCAGGGCGAGGCATGGCTTCCACTGTACGACCATCTGGAGCGGGCCCTACATGATCATCATGCCAAGGAAGAACGACTCGCAGCGGTGCGCCAGCGTGTCATACGATCGCGGGATCGAACGGCAGCGCGATCTTCATAAGTTCCTCCTGCCACATCTTCATGTCGCCACCCTCGCCGTACTTCGGGCGATCGATGGTATGGCCCATCAGCATACGGCGAAGCTCTTCATCCAATCTGGCGTTCTTCATCCGGTCCTCGAACGAGTGGCGCAGCGAGTAGACCGTGTGCTCGTTCGTCGGAAACAACTCGTGTTTCTTGAAGTGCTTGTTCACTGTAGCGGACAGCTGAGCCTCGCGATCCTTGTAACGAGGAAAGCCTTCAGGGTGCCTCTTGAACACCTCGAGAGCCACGCCAACCAAGGGAACTCTGCGCACCGAAGATTCCGTCTTGATCTCCCGCGGGTCGTCAGGGTCCTCCCTAGGCTCGACTGAGATGTGAGGCACTTCGTGATCGAGATGGATGACCCCGACATGCAGGTTTGCGAGTTCGCTAGGCCGGCATCCTGTCTCGACGAATGCCAGGACGATACCTCGGGCCTGATCGTTGAGCTGCGTCAAAGCGCCTGGCGCCAGGATCTTGTCCTTGATCCAGTCGGTTGGGAACGGCGGCCGGCTGCGCTTTGACTTATCCTTGAACGAAAGGTCCGCAAACGGGTTCTTCTGTTCGGGAAAGCCCAGATGCCGGTAGTAGTCGCCATACAGCGTTCGGAGGTTGCCCATGTTGCGGTTGCCGGTCGACGCCGAACGGTCGCCCGCGCCCTCCTCCGGCGCCACCCGGTCCAGCCAGTACTTGTGGACCTTGCGAGCGTCTTCGCGAGTGATCCGGCTCATGGGCTTGTCTTCGACCAGTTCGATGAACACGTCGACGCTCATCTTGCGCTTGGCCTTCCAACGCTTGCGCTGATCAGTGCTTTTCGTGCGCAGCTCGTCTCGGGCTATTTCGGAGAAGTACAGCTGGAGCGCATCGGATATCTTGTCGTCTGGCGGCGCCACCATGCCCGTCACCGCGTCAACAACGGGAGATTTCGCTGGTTCCGCGACAGTGCTCTCGACGCGCCGCATGATGGTCTCGAGGGGCTCGGAGGCAAGAATTTCGCCAAGTGGCCGGTAAACGAACCCTAGCGATTCCGCTCGTTTCACAGCCAGCTTGTAGCGGGCTCGCGCGGCTTGAGGGTTTTCTCCAAGCAGCAATGCCGCCCAGAGCCCGTTATCCGCAGCTTCGTGGAGGTCGCGCGCGGTTCTTGCCTTTAATCTGTCCTGCGTGTCGAGCGATCGACGCACGAAATGGCCGCGATTATCGAGGCCTCGGAGTTCTGTGGGGACCCTTCGCCGGTAATGGAAATAGCCGCCCCTCAGATGGAGATAGCGGTCAGGATCTTCCGCTTCGCGCCGACGTCCCATGGCTTCAGCTTGCTATTTGTATCACAATAAGTAGCACAATTTGTGACACAAAACCGCCTTTGGCGCAAGCTTGGGCCGTTGCGGTTTGCATTTTATGAAGGAAAATCAATGGCATACAGGAAATGCCGATGGTACCGTTGGCTGGGATCGAACCAGCGACCTCCGGATCCACAATCCGGCGCTCTAACCAGCTGAGCTACAACGGCACGTCTGCCTGAGCGCGATCAAGGAGGCTCTGCTCTCCAGATCCGCTCTGTCGTTCGGCGATGCGTCCAATACGGACTATCGGAGCGTAATTCAAGGCCCTTGATGAGGCAAAGACAGGTTCTGCGAACCACCCGGCTTTCAACCAGCCAGTTTCGGGCAAAAGAAAAGGCCGGCGGGAGGAGGTGCCGGCCTTTTCCTGTTACGAGCCAGCGGGAGGAGGTGCTGGCTGGTCACCCCGGAGAGCAGAGGGAGGAGGTTCCGCCCGCCGGGTATTCGCTTGGACAACTCTATCGCACATCTATTTGTCTGATAAAATGCGACGTTTTGATGCATCGCCGAGTTGTGCGAAGATATTAGGCGGCCTTGATGTCCTTCAGGGCCTTCTCGAAAGCGGTCTTGATCGGCTTGGAGACGTCCTCGGCAGCCTTGGAAGCGACGGCCTGGAATTCCTTGGCCTGCTCGACGACCAGTTCGGCACGCTTGCGCAGGAAGGCGGTCTGCAGCTCGACGACTTCCGACAGCGACTTGGCGCTGACCAGAGCTTCGAGATGCGAGAAGCCGGCGTCGGCATTGGCGCGCAGCGCGGCGATGGTCTTGAGCGACAGGTCGCCCGAAACGGTCTTGGCGGTTTCGAAGGTCGACTCCAGAACCTTCTGGGTCTCCTCGGCGCCGGTCTTCAGCTTGGCGTAGGCTTCCTTCGACTGCTCGACGCCCTTCTCGGCGAAAGCGCGGATCTGGTCGGTAGCCTTGGAAGCGTCGAAGCTCGGGAATTCAACGTTCTCGATGGTCTCAGCGGTCTTGATCTTGGACATTTTCCATCCTTTTCGCGGTAGCGGCTTTGACAGAAAGCCGTCTCGTTCATGTATGATGGCAATATAGAGGTTTTTTTGTGCATTGCAACATCTTTGTTGCAGTGCACCATGAAAATCTTCCCCGCCGTTAACCAAGCGCCCAGAGATTTCGCTCGCCGCACGCCTTGGCTTGTGGACCTTCGCCCCGCCCGCTTTTATTAACAAAGCGTTAACTCAAATTCCCCGCCGGAGGGATTCGCCAAGCGCATGCCGCCCGAAAACTACTCCTTCCTCGACGTTGCCGTGCTCGATGCGGTCCGCCAGCGCTTCGCCGCCGGCGATGCGATCGCCATATTGTCGGCCGACCTCGAACAGGTGATCTGGGCCAACGGCCCCGGAGCGGCGGTGTTCGGCTATCCCGACATCGAGGCCATCATCGGCGCCTCGGCGCGACTGCCGCTGATCGCCAGGCGCCAGATCATGGCGACCAGCGGCTTTCCGCAGATCGGTAGCGACCGGGCCATCACGCTGCGGCTGGCGACGGGAATGGTGAGCCGCGCCGTCGGCTTCCTGGCCAGCGCGGTGACGATGCCAGACGGCGAGAATGCGATCCTGCTCACGGTGCCCGCGGCGCAGACCGGGTCGCGCAGCGCCGCGGAGATCGCCAGCCGCGCCATCGGCGGCTTCACCGAGGACGGTCATTTCATCGCCTTCATCGACGCCGCGGGCAAGGTGGAGGCCGCCTCCGATGGTTTTGCGGCGCTGGGCATCCTGCCCGAGACGCTGGCGGCGCTTGTTGCGGACGTGGCCGATGACAGCGACCGGATCGTCAAGCGCCTGGTTCCGGGCGGCACCAATTCCTATCCAGCCGGCCTGGCGCGGCTGACCGACACGCGCCACCTTCTGGTGGTCATTGACGAAGCCCAGCTCGACGACGAGTTGCCGGGTGAGCCGGGGACCGACGCTCCGGCAGCCGAGGCATTGGAGGCGGAGCAGCCTTCCGCTGCCCAGGAGACAAGGCAGGAAGCTGCGCCCACGACCACGGACGCGACGGCCGAGCCCACGCCGGTGTTGGACAAGAACGTAGCCGCCCCTGCTGGCGACCCAGTTGCCGGTCCGGCTGGACAAAGCCCGAAAGCGGCGGTGGGCGACCGGGCGACGGCCAGCGAGACGCAGCCGCAGCACGACCATTGGTACTTCAATGCCGGCGGCGACGAAGCACGGCATCAGGACCGCGTATCCGGCAAGGCCGAGGCGGCGGAGCCGGTGTCTCCAGCCGAAGCGCCTCGGCAGGCCGCTGCCGCGTCAACGGCCACGCCCGCCGAACGGACGATCGATCGGTCGGCGCCGCCGCTGCGCTTCGTCTGGCGCACCGATGCTGACGGCAAGTTCAGCGCATTGTCGCCCGAATTCGCCGAGATCGTCGGCAAACCGGCCGCCGACGTGATCGGCCGCCGCTTCAAGGACGTCGCCACCACTTTCGGCCTCGATGCCTCGGGCGAGATCGCCGGCCTGCTCGAACGTCGCGACACCTGGTCCGGCCGCTCGGTGCTGTGGCCGGTCGCCGGCACCGATCTCAAGATACCGGTCGACCTGGCGGCGCTGCCGGTCTATGGCCGCAGCCGCGCCTTCGAGGGTTTTCGCGGCTTCGGCGTTGCCCGCGCCGGCGACGCGGTCGTCGATCCGGAAGCCATCGGCATGGCGCTTGTCCCCAATGGCGGGCCGCTTGCCAATGGCGAGCCGCCGGCGCCGAGCGAGCCGGCCGTCGAGGAGGCCGTCGCGGAAGCGCCGAAGCCAGCCGACCCGTTCAAGGGCGAGGTGCCGGCGCTGACCATCGTGCCGAAGCCGGAGCGGCGCTTCGCCGACAAGGTGATCCGGCTGGCCGAACACCGGCAGCCGGCCAACGACAAGGGCCTGTCGACGCTGGAGCGCAGCGCTTTCCGCGAGATCGGCGAGCGGCTGAAGAAGGACAGCTCCGCTGCGTCCGAGCCACCCCCTGCCCCTCGGCCCGTCGCCGGGGAAACGAAACCCGCCAGCCCAGCCGAGACCGAACAGGCCGACCGGTCTGTTTTGCCCGAGACTTCGGCGGATGCCGGTGCAGCGCCGCCTACTCAGGGGGCCGCCGAGCCATCGGCTGAGCAGCCTGACGCCGCACGGCAGCCGGCGGCCGAGACCAAGGACGGCAGCAGCGCGCCAGTGAGCCCGGAAGCGGCCACGGCGCAAGGCGATGTGGAACCGGCGGAGCCGCAGGAGAACGACGCCGAGGACGAGCGCGATCTGGCGCGCCTCGACGGCGTACTGGAAGAGATTGCCGAAGAACCTTCCGCCGGCCAGCCCACCCCGCCTCCCTTCTCACGCTCGCTGCTCGACTATGCCGGTCGTGACGACCAGACCGACCCGGTTGGCGAAAGCAGCGACGCCGCGCCGGTTGCCGGACCGGGCGAAACGCCGGCAACGGCCGCGGAGTCCGTCGATAGCCGGCCCGATAGCGTCGGGACACCGTCCGACGACGGCGCCGGCGACGACAGCATGACCGCGGACGATTTCCGCGATGCCGAGGACAGCGAGGACTGGGTAGCGTCCGGCAAGGACGACGCCTCCCCCAACGATGCCGGGCCCGCCGATGCAACTGCGCCCGCGGCCGAGCGGCCGCGCCTCAAGGTGCCGCCGCTCCGGCTCGACGGCTTCGTGCCGTCGGCTTTCTCGACCGGCGAGGAAACCAAGGCACCCGACACCTCCATCCTCGGCAAGCTGCCGGTGCCGCTGCTCATCCACTCCGGTGACGCGCTTCACTACGCCAATGACGAGTTCCTGCGCCTGACCGGCTACGACACGCTCGACGAGCTGACCGACGCCGGCGGGCTCGGCGCCCTGTTTGCCGATCCCTATTCGCAGTCCGAAGACGGCGCCGCCGACGAAAGCGACCGCGCGCTCAGGCTGAAGACGCGCGACGGACAGGAGTTTCCGATCGACGCCATTCTGCGCTCGGTGCCGTGGCGCGCCGGCAAGGCACTGATGCTGGTGGTGCGCCGTTCCGGCGAGGAGGAAGCGGCGCCTGCGCATTTCAGCGCCGCCAATGACGAGCCCACCCAGCAGCCGGACATTTCCGAGCTGAAGAGCCGCATCGCCGAAATGCGCACCATCATCGATACCGCCACCGACGGTGTGGTGCTGATCGGCCGCGACGGTAACATCCGCTCGATCAGCCGGCCGGCGGAAGCGCTGTTCGGCTTCGACAGCGACGAGGTTGCCGGCAAGCCCTTCGCCTCGCTGTTCGCCATCGAGAGCCAGCGCGCGGCGCGCGACTATCTGGGCGGGCTGTCCGAACCTGGCGTGGCCAGAGTGCTCAATGATGGCCGCGAGGTGATCGGGCGCGAGTCGCAGGGGCGCTTCATTCCGCTGTTCATGACCATCGGCCGGCTGCCCAGCGACAGCGGCTTCTGCGCCGTCGTGCGCGACATCACGCAATGGAAGCGGGCCGAAGAAGACCTTACCCAGGCGCGCGCCGTGGCCGAGCGCGCTTCCTCGCAGAAGACGGATTTCCTGGCCCGCATCAGCCACGAGATCCGCACGCCGCTCAACGCCATCATCGGCTTCTCGGAACTGATGGTGGACGAGAAGTTCGGCCCTGTCGCCAACGACCGCTACCGCGACTATCTGCGCGACATCAACCGGTCGGGCAACCATGTGCTCGATCTCGTCAACGACCTGCTGGACATTTCGAAGATCGAGGCCGGTCAGCAGGAGATGGATTACGAGGCGGTGTCGCTCAACGACACGCTGGCCGAAACGGTGGCGATGATGCAGCCGCAGGCCAACCGCGAGCGCGTCATCATCCGCTCCAGCTTCGCCTCGCGGCTGCCGGAAGTGGTGGCCGACCTCAGAAGCGTGCGCCAGATCGCCCTCAACGTCCTGTCGAACGCCATCCGCTACACGCAGGCCGGCGGCCAGGTGATCGTGTCCACGGCTTACGAAACCTCAGGCGACGTCGTCATGCGCGTTCGCGACACCGGCATCGGCATGAGCCAGGCCGAGATCGAGCAGGCGCTGAAGCCGTTCAAGCAGATCAACGCGCTGAAGCGCGGACGCGGCGACGGCACCGGCCTCGGGCTGCCGCTGACCAAGGCGATGGTGGAAGCCAACCGGGCGCGGTTCAGCATCACCTCGACGCCGGGCGAAGGCACGCTGGTGGAAGTTGCCTTTCCCTCGACCCGCGTGCTCGCCGAATAGCGGCTGGCCGCCAGGGAAAAAGAAAAGGCGTCCAACAGGACGCCTTAGGTATTGGGATTGCTGTCACAACGGGGGCTTGAGCGAATCTGAACCTCAGGGGACGAGGAACGGGATTTCTCCCTCAAGTTACATGCGACTATCGACGCCGTCCCTTAACAAGTTCTTACCGGGCCGCCAAAAAATTTACGAATGTGTACCACTCGTGAAATCTAGGTAAATTCGTCCGACATTTTTCGTTAACCGTAGCGGACATGGTTAGTCGGCAAGCTGCGGCAGGTTGCGGAACAGTTCCAGCGCTTCCGGATTGGCGAGCGCCTCCTTGTTCTTGACGGCGCGGCCGTGGACGACGTCGCGCACAGCGAGCTCTGTGATCTTGCCCGATTTGGTGCGGGGAATGTCGGTGACGGCGACGATCTTGGCCGGCACGTGGCGCGGGCTGGCGCCGCTGCGGATCTTGGCGCGGATGCGTTTTTCCAGCTCGGCGTCCAGTTGCACGCCCGCGGCCAGCCGCACGAACAGCACGACGCGAACGTCATTGTCGAAATCCTGGCCGATGCACAGCGCCTCGAGGATTTCCGGCATCTGCTCGACCTGGTTGTAGATCTCGGCCGTGCCGATCCTGACCCCGCCCGGATTGAGCGTCGCGTCGGAGCGGCCATGGATGATCATGCCGCCATGCGCCGTCCATTCGGCAAAGTCGCCATGGCACCAGACATTGTCGAAGCGCTCGAAATAGGCGGCCCTGTACTTCTTGTCTTCCGGGTCGTTCCAGAAACCGATCGGCATTGCCGGAAAGGCCTTGGCGCAGACCAGTTCGCCCTTTTCCTGCCTGACCGGCCTGCCGTCGTCGTTCCACACATCGACGGCAAGGCCGAGCCCGGGCCCCTGGATCTCGCCGGTCCACACCGGCTCGATCGGCACGCCGAGCACGAAGCAGGAGACGATGTCGGTGCCGCCGGAGATCGAAGCCAGGTGCACGTCCTTCTTGATGCCGTCGTAGACGAAGCGGAAATCCTCCGGTGACAGCGGCGAACCGGTGGACGAGATGGTGCGCACGGTCGAAAGATCGTGCGTGCCGATCGGCGTGAGGCCGGCCTTGCGCACGGAATCGATGAATTTCGCCGAGGTGCCGAAATAGGTCATCTTCTCGGCGTCGGCGAAATCGAACAGCGCATTGCCGTCCGGATAGAATGGCGAGCCGTCATAGAGCAGCAGGGTGGCGCCCGAGGCGAGACCGGAGACCAGCCAGTTCCACATCATCCAGCCACAGGTGGTGAAGTAGAACAGGCGGTCGCCATCGAGCAGGCCGGCATGGAGCCGATGTTCCTTGACATGCTGGATCAGCGTGCCGCCGGCCGAATGGACGATGCACTTCGGAATGCCGGTCGTGCCGGAGGAGAACAGGATGTAGAGCGGGTGCGCGAACGGCAGCCGTTCGAAGCTTACGGGCTTCGCGGCGAAGGAAGACAAGGCGCCCTCCAGGGCATCCGCCCTGTCGACGGTCGCGGCGACGTCGGCCGAGGTGCCGAGATAGTCGACGATCAGCACCTTGCGGACGCTCGCAAGCTTGGCCGCCACCGCCCTGACCTTGTCGGCGACCTCGATCGCCTTGCCGTTGTACCAGTAGCCGTCGGGGGCGATGAAGACCACCGGCTCGATCTGGCCGAAACGGTCGAGAACGCCCTGCTCGCCGAAATCAGGCGAACAGGACGACCAGACGGCGCCGATCGAGGCGGCGGCCAGCATGGCGGCGACTGTCTCCGGCATGTTCGGCATCATGGCGGCGATGCGATCGCCCTGCTTGACGCCAAGCGACCGGAAGAGCTGCTGCAGGCGCGAGGTCAGGGCGTTGAGCTCGTTCCAGGACAGCCGCCGCTCGACCTTGTCCTCGCCGCGGAAGATGATCGCCTCCGCGGACCCGGTTTTCTTGAGCAGGTTCTCGGCGAAATTCAGCCTGGCATCGGGAAAGAAGGTGGCGCCCGGCATCCTGTCACCGTCAAGCAGCACGCGTTCTCCCTTGTCGCCGACGATACCGCAAAAATCCCAGACCAGGCCCCAGAACGCCTCGCGGTCGTCGATCGACCAGTGGTGAAGCTCGGCATAGGAGGAAAGGGCCGTACCCGACTTCGCCGCCGCGGCTTTCATGAAGGCGGTCATGGGCGCCGCGTCGATCTGCTCTTGCGTCGGCGTCCACAAGGCGGTGTCGGCGGCCATGCTCGTTCTCCCAAAAACGCGTCGCGTTTGCGGCAGTTAAGCCCAACGCCGCGTACGTCGTTGTCCCAAAACCGGCACGCAATTTCGGGCGACGGTCGGTGCCACGCTTATGCATACCGCAGCGCAGCAGAGCAAGATTTTGTTCGGCCGGCATCTCTAGAGTGTGCGCAAATGCCATCGCCGGGCCATAAAGACTTGAAATGCGTCAGCGCTGGGTTACACCCGTCGGGCGATTTGTCGGCAATGGAAGCATATAGGGCGATATGCCATCATCTTTGATCCGGCGCGGAGTGTGGGCGATCGGCGTTGCCGTGCTCGTCATCGCGCTGGTCGTCGCCGCCCTGCCGCTGATCGCCTCGACCCGCATCGTGCGCGACCGCATTGCCTGGGAGATGAGCGCCTGGAGCGGCTTCAGGGTCACCATCGACGGCTCGCCGCGCATCGAGGTCTGGCCGACCTTCCGGGCCATCCTGACCGATGTGACGCTTTCTCAGTGGACCGAGACCGACGCGCCGCCGGTGATCGAGGCCGAACGGGTCGAGGTCGATCTTTCCGCGATGGCGGCCCTGCAAGGCGACGTCGTGTTCTCCACGGCGCGGCTGGTGCGGCCGACGATCAGGGTCCAGCGCACCGCCAATGGCCTTTTCCTGCCCGCCATCCCGACCGGCGGCCGCATCACACGCTCGATCGACACAGCCCGTGGCGTGGTCAGCGCTGACCCGGCCAAGCCCGACCTCAGCAAGCTGCCGGCGGATCCCTTCGGCACGGTAGAGTTCAGGGACGGCCGCGTGGTGGCCTCGCTCGGCGGCAAGGACCAGGAGATCCTCAGCAGCCTGACCGGCCAGGCGAACTGGGCGGCGATGAACAGCAACGCGACGCTGACGGCGACCGGGATCTGGCGCGGTGAAAGCGTCGCCGTCGACTTCGCGTCGCCGAAGCCGCTGGTGCTGTTCGCAGGGGGCGCGGCCCCGGTCACGCTCTCCGTCAAGGCAGCGCCCGCCACCTTCTCCTTCGACGGCGTGGCCTCGATGTCGGACAATGCCTATTTCGACGGCCAGGCGAAATTCGCCGCGCCCTCGCTGCGGCGCGTGCTGGAGTGGTCGCAGGCCGGCATCGCGCCAGGAGCTGCGATCGGCTCGGTCTCGGTGGCCAGCAAGGTGACGGCGGCGGCCGGCCGGGTGAAGTTCGAAAACACCACCTTGGCGCTCGACAACAACCCGGGAATGGGGGCGCTCGACTTCTCCTTCGGCGAAGCGCTGCCGGTCATCTCCGGCACGCTCGCCTTCGATACGCTCGACCTCAGGTCGTTCCTCTCGGCCTTCACGCCGCTGGCGCCAACCGGCGAAGTGGGTCCCGGCGAGATCGACACCAGCTTCGCCGACAAGATCAATCTCGACCTGCGCGTGTCGGCGGCGCATGCCACGGCAGGACCGGTGCAGCTTGCCGACGTCGCCGCCACGGCGCAGGTCAAGAACGGGCTTGCCGTCTTCGACATTTCCGACGCCTCCGCCTTCGGCGGCAACATCCAGAGCAGCCTGCGCTTCGACCGCAAGCCCGAAGGCACGCAGGTCGAGATCCGGCTTCTCGCCTCCGACGTCGATGGCGGTGCCTTCGCCACGGCGGCGGGGATGACGAGACTGGTGCCTGTCGGGACGGCAACCGTCTCGGTCATCCTCAAAGGGCCGGGCAGATCCTGGAACTCCATCTTCGAAAACGCCGACGGTTCTGTCTCGGCGACCGTCGGGCCGGGCGCGCTCACCGGGCTAAACCTGCCGGCCTTCCTCAAGCGCACCGAACAGGGCGGCTTCTTCGCGCTGGACGACGTCGCCGACGGAACGCTGCCGATTGACGGCGCCGAGATCAAGGCGAGCATCTCCAAGGGCGTGGCCCGGCTCGACAAAGCCGAAGCCAATTCGGCGAAATCCAAGATCTGGCTGTCCGGCATCGCCTCCTATGCCGGACGCGGGCTGGCGCTGTCGGGCGGCATCGTCCAGCCGGACCAGCCGGCGGCGCAGGCGAACGGGCAACCCGCGCCGCCCAAGCAGTCGACCTTCTTCGTCGGCGGCACCTGGAGCACGCCGTTCATCTCGCCGATCAGCCGCGGCATTTCCGGCGAGTAATTTCGCGCTTGCCTGCTCTAGCCTCGCTGCGCGGCCTGCTCGTCGCGCTGGCGCTGGACCTCGCGGCGCTTGTTGGCGACCGAGGCGATGATGACGCCAACGGCGACGACCGCGATCAGGATGGTGCAGGCAGCGTTGATTTCCGGCGTCACCCCAAGGCGAACCTGGCTGTAGATCTTCATCGGCAGCGTCGTGGCGCCCGGCCCCGAGGTGAAGGAGGCAATGACCAGATCATCGAGCGACAGCGTGAAGGCCAGCATCCAGCCGGAGACGATCGCCGGCAGGATGACCGGCAAGGTGATGTGGAAGAAGGTCTTCACCGGCGGCGCGCCGAGATCCATCGCCGCCTCCTCCAGGGAGCGGTCGAACGAAACCAGCCGCGACTGGACCACTACGGCGACGAAGCACATGGTGAAGGTGATGTGGGCGAGCGTGACGGTGAGGAAGCCGCGGTCGAGGCCGACGGCGACGAAGAGCAGGAGCAGCGAAAGGCCGGTGATCACCTCCGGCATGACCAGCGGCGCGAAGACCATGCCGGAAAACAGGATCCGTCCCCGGAAGCGCGTGTAGCGCGTCAAGGTGAGGGCTGCGAGCGTGCCAAGCACGGTGGCGACGGTGGCCGAGATGACGCCGACACGCGCCGTCACCCAGGTCGCGTCCATCAGGCCCTGGTTGTGGAACAGCGAGACGTACCATTTGGTCGAGAAGCCGCCCCAGACGGTGACCAGCTTCGATTCGTTGAAGGAAAACACGATCAGAAGCACGATCGGCAGGTAGAGGAAGGCAAAGCCGAGCACGACCGAGGTTATGTTGAAGCGGCTCCAGGTGGTGTTCATCTGCCCTGCTCCTGAGCGCGCGCCTGGGCCTGCTGGAAGAGCATGATCGGCACGATCAGCAGCAACAGCAGGATGACGGCGACGGCCGACGAGATCGGCCAGTCGCGGTTGCCGAAGAATTCGTTCCACAAGGTCTTGCCGATCATCAGCGTCTGCGAACCGCCGAGCAGGTCGGGAATGACGAACTCGCCGACCGCCGGGATGAACACCAGCAGGCAGCCGGCGATGACGCCGGGCAGCGACAGCGGGAAAGTGATTTTCCAGAAAGCGGTGATCGGCGGGCAGCCTAGATCCGTCGCGGCCTCGATCAGCGAGTTGTCCATCTTTTCCAGCGACGAATAGAGCGGCAGCACCATGAACGGCAGGTAGGAATAGACGATGCCGATGAAGATTGCCGAATAGTGGTTGAGAATGAGCAGCGGCTGGCTGATGACGCCGATGCCAAGCAGGAATTCATTGAGCAAGCCTTCCGGCTTTAGGATGCCGATCCAGGCATAGACGCGGATCAGGAAAGAGGTCCAGAACGGCAGGATGACCAGCATCAGCAAGGTCGGGCGGATCGCCGCCGGCGCACGTGCCATGCCGTAGGCGATCGGATAGCCGACGATCAGCGTCAGCACGGTCGAGACCGCGGCGATGATGACGCTGGTGACATAGGCGTTGAAGTAGAGAGCGTCCTGGGTCAGCCAGACATAGTTGTCGAAACTGAGCTCGCGGAACCCAGTGAAGAAGCCGGAAACGCCGTCGCTGAAGTCAAGCACCGGCGTGTAGGGCGGCATCGCGATCGCCGTCTGCGAGAGCGAGATCTTGAAGACGATGACGAACGGGATGAGGAAGAAGAACAGCAGCCAGAGATAAGGGACGATGATGACCAGGCGACCGATGAAGGCCGAGCCCAGCCTGGCCAGCGGGGATTTGGCGGCATCGGCTGCCGGCGAGGTTGTTGCGGCGGTTGCGGCGCTCGACATGATCGCCCCCTACCGCGTCAGCACGACGCCGGCGTCGGGCCGGAAGGAGACCCAGGCGCGGTCGTGCCAGGTCAGCGGGTCCTCGGTGATGCGCGAGGCGTTCAAGGCGCTCGCCCGCACCATCTGCCCGTCGTCGAGCCTGACGTGATAGACGGTCATGTCGCCGAGATAGGCGACGTCGTAGACTTCGCCTTCGAGTGCGTTGACGGCATCCGCCGGCTTCTTTGACGAAACCTTGATCTTCTCCGGCCTGATGGCAAAGACGATGTCGGCGCCGGCCGCGGTATCGCCGCCATTCTCGACGACGATCTGGGCTCCGGTCACCCCGGTGATGCGTGTCGTGTTCGCCGCCCGCTCGGCAACCTTGCCCTCGAACATGTTCACGTTGCCGACGAAATGGGCGACGAAGCGGGAGGTGGGGGCTTCATAGACTTCCGCCGGCGTCGCAACCTGCATGACCTCGCCCCTGTCCATGATGGCGATGCGGTCGGCCATGGTCATCGCTTCTTCCTGGTCGTGGGTGACGACGACGAAGGTGAGGCCGAGCTCCTGCTGCAGGTCCATCAGTTCGAACTGCGTTTCCTCGCGCAGCTTCTTGTCCAGCGCGCCGAGCGGCTCGTCGAGCAAGAGAACCTTCGGGCGCTTGGCGACCGAGCGGGCGAGCGCGACACGCTGGCGCTGGCCGCCCGACAATTGGTGCGGCTTGCGCTTGGCGAACTGCTCGAGCTTGACCAGCTTCAGCATCTCGGCGACGCGCCTTTCGATGTCGGGGGCTGGCATGCCCTCCTGCTTGAGGCCGAAGGCGATGTTCTTCTCCACCGTCATGTGCGGGAACAGCGCATAGGACTGGAACATCATGTTGACCGGCCGCCGGTAGGGCGGGATGCCGCGCAGGTCCTGGCCGTCGAGCAGGATGCGCCCGGCGGTCGGCTCCTCGAAGCCGGCGAGCATCCTCAGCAGCGTCGACTTTCCACAGCCGGATGCGCCGAGCAGCGCGAAGAACTCGCGCTCGAAGATGGTCAGCGACAGGTTGTTGACGGCGGTGAAGTCACCGAACTTCTTGGTGACATTGTCGAACTGGATATAGGGCTTGGCGTTCGGATCGTTCCACGGCGCGAAGTCCCTGCGGATGCTGCCAAGCGATTTCATGTCCCCACTCCGTCCTGTTTTCTTCCCCAAGGAGTGGTTCGGCTCTCGATAGAACCGTCGAACCGCTCCGGATATTTTCTACGCAATTCCGGTCGGAAAACCGCTCCGCGCTTTTCCTGGAATTGCTCTTCTTTTCTACGCAATTCCGGACGGAAAACCGCTCCGCACTTTTCCTGGAATTGCTTTAGGCGACGCGACCCCGGCGGCCAGGCGCCGGGGTCGTGCCAGGTCGCCTACTGGCCGGTGACGATCTTGGTCCAGGTCCGCGTGATGACGCGCTGGGTCTTGGGATCGTATGGCTGGACGGTGTAGAGCTTCTGCAGGGTCGCGGCGTCCGGATAGATCGCCGGATCGTCCAGGATCGCCTTGTCGACGAATTGCTGCGAGGCCTTGTTGCCGTTCGCGTACAGCACATAGTTGGACGATTTGGCGATCACTTCCGGCTTCATCATGTAGTTGAGGAACTCATGCGCCTCGGCGACATGCGGCGCATCGGCCGGGATCGCCATCTGATCGAACCACATCTGGGCGCCTTCCTTCGGCACCGAATATCCGATCTCGACGCCCTGCTTGGCCTCGACGGCGCGGTTGCGCGCCTGGAAGACGTCGCCCGACCAGCCGACCGCCAGGCAGATGTCGCCGTTGGCCAGCGCGTTGATGTATTCGGACGAATGGAACTTGCGAATATACGGCCGGACCTTCAGCAGCGCCTCCTCCGCCTTGGCGATGTCGTCGGGCGAGGTGCTGTTCGGGTCGAGGCCGAGATATTTCAGCGCCGCCGGGATGATGTCGGCCGGCGAATCCAGAACATAGACGCCGCAATCCTTCAGCTTGGCCAGTGTATCCGGATTGAAGAACGTATCCCAGCTGTCGATCTTGTCGGAGCCGAGGGCCGCCTGCACCTTCTTGATGTTGTAGCCGATGCCGACGGTGCCCCACATGTAGTTGATCGAATACTCGTTGCCGGGATCGTATTTGGCGGTACGCTCGAGGACGGTGTCCCACATGTTCGACAGGTTCGGCAGCTTCGACTTGTCGAGCTTCTGGAACACGCCGGCCTGGATCTGGCGGGCAAGGAAGTTGCCGCTGGGCACGACGACGTCATAACCGCTGCCGCCGGCCAAAAGCTTGGTTTCGAGGATCTCGTTGGAATCGAACGTGTCGTAGACGACCTTGATGCCGGTTTCCTTGGTGAAATCGTCGATAATCGAACTGTCGATGTAGTCGGACCAGTTGAAGACGTTGACGACGCGGTCTTCGGCGTGGCCGCCGATGGTGAAAAGCGTCAGGAATGCCGAGGTCGCCGAAAGCCAGAGCGCTTTGCGGGTCATGCTGTTCTCCTTTGGTGAGTGTTCCGTCGCCAATCCGTCGCGGCCTGCGCGCGGTTGGGCATTTGCTTCAGATTATTGAGCTTTCCAGAGAGCGACAAGCGCGAACGGCCGGCAGCGCGGCGGTCCGGTACAAGGCCGATGAAAGCTTTGGGCCGTTGCCGTGGCCTGGGGGATGTGCCGACGTCGTCAGAGGCTTTCGCCATGGCGCGGGCAGGGATACGACGATGTGGTCCGGTTCCGATTGGACCGGCATTGAGACTTGGCAAGATACGCCTGTCTTGTTGTTGCCGTGCCCCTAGCCTGCCCGCCCGGCGGCGACGTTGTCAATGGCTCATCGCGCTTTGGCTTGTGCGCTGCATCAATTAGGGGATGGCAGTCCGGTGACGCCCGGCCGCTCGGGGCGCGCCTGGCGCTTGAACTCGAGCCCGATATGGACGAGCAGCGCCGTGACGACGACCGTGCCGCCGATAATGGTGCGCGCCGACGGCACCTCGGAATGCACGAGCCAGACCCAGATCGGGCCGAGGATCGGCTCGAACGTGCCGAGCAGCGCGGCGATCGCCGCCGGGACAAGGCGGGCGCCGGTGGCGAAGAAGGCGAGGCCGACGCCGAGGTTGAGGACGCCGAAGGCGAACAGGAATGCCATGTCGCGGCCGGAAACGGCGAATTCCGATGCCTGGGTGGCAGCGAATGCGCCGGCGAGCAGCGCGCCCAGGCAATTGGCCGGCGTCATGCGCACATGGGCGAAGCGGCGGGTGATCACGGTGGCGATCGAGAACATGCAGGCGATCAGCAGCGCCAGGCCGTCGCCGACCGGAGACACGGCGCCATCGAGCGATTCCGAGACCATTATGGCGACGCCGGCGATGACGGCGGCGATCGCCACCCAGGTCGCCGCCGCCACCCGCTCGCGAAACAGCACCCAGGCAAGCAGCGCCGCCAGCAGCGGCACGCCGGCCTGCATCAGGAGGATGTTGGCGACGGTGGTGTAGGAAAGCGCCACGATGAAGGAGGTCGAGGCGGTGGCGAAGCAGACCGCGACGGCAAGGCCGGGCAGGCCCATGTCGTAAAACAGCCTTGCCGTGCCCCGCCAGCCATCGCGCCAGACCATGAAGCAGAGCAGGAAGGCCACCGCCCAGAGCGAGCGCCAGAACACGATCGTCCAGTTGTCGGTGATATCGATGAAGCGGGCGATGGTGCCGCCAAAGCTCCACATCAGCGCCGACAGGAACACCAGCAGCATGCCGAGTCGCTCGTCGCCAGGCGAGATGGCTGGGCGCGGCGAGGCGGCAGGCGAAGCGGGCGATGCGGCGTCGGTCATGGTTGCGACTGTCGGCGATTTCGGGGCGGCACGATGCGCGATGGGCGACAGAAATGCGCCGCATTCGCCTAGCGCATCGGCGGCTGCAAGACGTGATCCAGCCGCGCATTCCGTTTGGCGCACTGGGGCACCAGCGGGAGCAACAGGTCCTGCCCGGGCCGATATCCCGGTTAGGAGGAGGCGTCGCGGTTGCGTCGAATGAGCCGCCAAAGGCCGGCCAGGGGGACCAGCAGAATCACGCCGAACTTCTTCAGCGCAATCAGCGCCACCGCCAGCAGGCCCGCCTTCGCCGCCAGCTTGCCGGCAATGAGACCGCCGATACCGACGGCGGCGACGGTGTCGAAGCCTGGCCTGAAATCGACATACTTCTTGCCGGGGCTGAAGGTTGCGAGGCCGAGAACCTCGTCCAGGCTTTGCCTGATCTCCGGCAGTTGCTCCACCGTGGCAATGTAGCTCATCACGAAAACACCCTCCCGGCCGAGAAAGCGCACATCGTAGTTGAGCGTGTGGACGGCATCGGTTCCGAACTGCAATTCCTTGGCCCAGTGCAGACGTTTGTTGACGGCATCGTAGACCGGCGGCGAGGCCCACCCGATCAAGGTGACGGGCGGAAATCCGTCCTTCACCCTTTGATCGTTGGCGGACAGGGTGTCTTCCTGCATGCCGCGCAGCAATTCGGCGTAGTCGATGGACGCGGCGTCGCTGTCATCGACATAGCCGATCTTCTCCCAGCGCAGCTCAATGCCCCAATTGTTCTCGGCGATGGGATCAAGGCTGGCCGGGAAAATCATACCAACGGAGTCGGCACCGGCATCTGGCGGATTGCCCCAGGCCTCGGTCAGGACAGAGGCCGTGTCCTTCTTGTCCAGGAAGTAAAACTTGCCCTTGAGGTCGAGGTGCACGCCTTCGGCGAGATCAATCGCTCCGGTCCTGGGCTCGATCTTGTCGAGGAACGCCTTGCCGGCATCATTGTACTGTTGGTACGATTTGAAGAATTCCGAGGATTTCTCCGCAAATACGGGTGAGGCCGAAAGGGCAAGCGTCAGCCCGAGCCAAAAAACCGTCCTGTTCATCGCCGACCCCCAGCCCTGCGCAATTCGTTTTTGATATCGCGGAGCCGATGCTTAATCAATATTGCCGTCGGCAATATTGTGTAGAGAAGTCTCCGTTTGTTGTTTTTGCGAGAGCGGTTGAACTTCCCCGACCGGCCAGCGGTACCTGCGTCACTGGAAATCGAAGGCGCTAAGGCCGGTCACCATCTCGTCGAGGCCGAGCGGCCGTGTCACCGGCGGCTCGGCGCGCGCCAGGCAGCCGATGCGCTCACAGAGCCGGCAGGCAGGCCCCACCGGCGTGGCAGTGGCGACGCCCTGCCCGGCCTTGCCGCCCGCCGTCCCCGGAAGGGCGCCGCCATAGACGATCTCGTCGCGGAAGCCGATGTCGCAGCCGATCAGCAGCGCCGTGCGGCGCGGCCGCTCCGAGAACGCGCCCTGCGGCCCCTCGAGCGTGCGGGCGATGCAGAGGAATTCGGCGCCGTCTGGCATTTCCACCGCTTCGACCAGGATCTGGCCGGGCTGGGTGAAAGCGGCGTGGACCGGAAGCTTCGGACAGCCGCCACCGAAGCGGCTTTGCGGAAAGCCCTGGCTGCCCGCCTTGCGGAAGCGGTTGCCGGCATTGTCGACCTCGAGCATGAAGAACGGCACGCCGGAGAGGCCGGGACGCTGCAGCATGGTCAGTCGGTTGGCCGCCTGCTCGAAGGACACGCCGAAGCGCGAGCGCAGAACGTCGATGTCGTAGCGGGCGCGCAGCGCAGCGGCATGGAAGGCCTGATAGGGCATCATCAGTGCGTGGGCGGCGTAGCGGCCGAGCTCGAAGCGGGCGAGCCGGCGGGCCTCGTCGGTGGTCAGCTTGAGCGCTTGGATCTCGCCGGCGACCGCGACCGTCATGCGGATCAGCGAGGCCTCCATTGCCACCTCGCGCAATTGGTCGAATGGCGACAGCCGCTCGGACAGGAACAGGCGCTGCGAGTGGCGGTCGTAGCGGCGGCGCCAGTTCGGCATGGTGGCCACCGGCAGCACCTTGACGACGATGCCGTATTCGCGCCTCAGCCAGGCTTTCAGCGCGCCAAACAGATCGTCGCCGGGGTCGAGCAGCGCGGTGAAGGCCTCGGCCTCTTCCTCCAGCGCGGCGAAATGGTTCGGCCGGCGCTCGAAGATCTCATGCACCTCGTCGACCGGCAGGCGGGCGCCGGACAGCGCGGTGGCGCGGCCCTCGCGCGCCAGGAGCTCGTTGAGATCGGAAAGCCGCTCGGCCTGCTCTCGATAGGCGCGGAACAGTTTCACCATCGCGGCGGATGCATTGGGGGCCGCTTCGGCGAGCTCGATCAGCTCCTGGTCGCCTGGCAGTTCGGCCGACAGCAGCGGGTCGCCGAACACTTCCTTGAGCGCAGAGATCGACCCCTTCGCCTCGCCCTGCAATTCATGCGGATCGACCTTGTAGACCGAGGCCAGCCTGAGGATCAGCTGCACCGTCAGCGGCCGCTGGTTACGCTCGATCAGGTTGAGATAGGACGGCGAGATGCCCAACCCCTCGGCCATCGCCGTCTGGGTCAGGCCCTTGGCGTTGCGGATGCGGCGGATGCGCGGCCCGGCAAAGATCTTCTGGTCAGCCACTCAAATCCATCCTTGACAGGAATTTACACGATTTGGCCGCGCTACTCTTGGCGGAGCCTTTTACAATCGTGACAAATTTACAGCGCTCGTCAGTCAAACGCAACACTGATTTTCCCTTATTTTCCGACGAAAGGTGCGGTTTTTCTGGCGTGTTTCGCAGTGCGGTGTAAATGATGTCACACACCGACGGCGCACAACTCCCATGGCGCGACGTTTCCGAGAACCGGCATCGAATGAACTGGAGTATCCAATGACCGATTTTTACAACCTTGTCCCATCCGCGCCCGAAGGCCGCTTCGATGGTATCGAGCGGCCCTATTCGCCGGAGGATGTGAAGCGGCTGCGCGGCTCGGTCCAGATTCGCCAGAGCCTTGCCGAAATGGGCGCTAACCGGCTGTGGAAGCTCATCCACGAGGAGGACTTCGTCAACGCGCTCGGCGCCATGTCGGGCAACCAGGCGATGCAGCAGGTCAGGGCCGGGCTGAAGGCGATCTATCTGTCGGGCTGGCAGGTCGCGGCCGACGCCAACACCGCGTCCGCCATGTATCCCGACCAGTCGCTCTATCCGGCCAATGCGGCGCCGGAGCTGGTCAAGCGCATCAACCGCACGCTGCAGCGCGCCGACCAGATCGAGACATCCGAGGGCAAGGGGCTTTCGGTCGACACCTGGTTCGCGCCGATCGTCGCCGATGCCGAGGCCGGCTTCGGCGGGCCGCTCAACGCCTTCGAGATCATGAAGGCGTTCATCGAGGCGGGCGCCGCCGGCGTCCACTACGAGGACCAGCTGGCGTCGGAGAAAAAGTGCGGCCATCTCGGCGGCAAGGTTCTGATCCCGACGGCGGCGCATATCCGCAACCTCAACGCGGCGCGGCTCGCAGCCGATGTGATGGGCACGCCGACGCTGGTCGTGGCGCGCACCGACGCCGAGGCGGCGAAGCTTTTGACATCGGACATCGACGAGCGCGACCAGCCCTTCGTCGACTACGATGCCGGCCGCACGGTCGAGGGCTTCTACCACGTCAGGAACGGCATCGAGCCCTGCATCGCGCGCGCCATTGCCTATGCGCCGCATGCGGACCTCATCTGGTGCGAGACCTCGAAGCCCGACCTGGCGCAGGCCAAGAAGTTCGCCGAGGGCGTGCGCAAGCATCATCCGGGCAAGCTGCTTGCCTACAACTGCTCGCCGTCGTTCAACTGGAAGAAGAACCTCGACGACGCGACAATCGCCAAGTTCCAGCGGGAACTCGGCGCGATGGGCTACAAGTTCCAGTTCATCACGCTGGCCGGTTTCCACCAGCTCAACTTCGGCATGTTCGAGCTGGCCCGCGGCTACAAGGCGCGACAGATGGCGGCCTATTCGGAATTGCAGGAGGCCGAATTCGCTGCCGAGGTCCACGGCTACACCGCCACCAAGCACCAGCGCGAGGTCGGCACCGGCTATTTCGATGCGGTCTCGATGGCGATCACCGGCGGCCAGTCCTCGACCACGGCCATGCATGAATCGACCGAGCACGCGCAGTTCAAGCCGGCAGCGGAGTGAGCTGCCACAAAAGACGACCAACAGAGGAAACGCCCGAAGGGGCATAGGACACAAGGAGAAGACCAATGGCATCGATAAGCCGCGTCAAGGAAAGGGCCGAAGAGCAGTCCTCGGCCATGAGCGTCGACCAGCAGGCGACCATCCGCATGCTGGCCAATGATCTGCACAGGCTCAACCAGTCGGTGATGAAGGCGGTCGAGGCGGGCGTCTCCGTGGAGCTGGTGCGCTCGGCCAGGCATCACGGCGGCGACGGCAATTGGGGCGATCTTCTGATTCCGGTGATCGTCACCCAACAGAGCCATAGCTGACCGGACCTCACCACGCGATCGGTCGCGCAATCGTCGAATTCTGTCTCGCCCGCGCGGCAACGCGCGGGCGACTTGCGTTTTGCACAGCCCGGCCACTACTGCCAGGAATAGAACTTGCACTAAATTTTAGCTTTTCTTGCTATATTCCGGATGTTAGCCATTTCAGCTTGACACCAGCGGCGATCTCACGCCAATTGTCCCTCAGGTTTCAACCCTGCATTGAAACAGAGACGAGTGCCCGCCCGCACATGAGCCCCAGCAATCGCGAGACCAGGACTGATAGACATTTGAATCTGGAAGGCCGCGGCGGTGGCGCCGAGATGCTGACCGATTTTTCTCAGGTGCTGGTCGTCGGAAAGTCGCCGATAAACCGCGTCGTGGTGTCGAAAATCGTCGAGAAATCAGGACTGAAGCCGATTTCCGAATCGCCTGAAACGGCGGTGAAAGCCTTGCGCGGCCTCATTCCCGGCGCGATCGTGCTCGACGGCGGCGCCGACAACAAGGACTGCGATGCGCTGATCTCCGGAATAGACGCGCTCAGGCGGTTTTCGGGCAAGGCATTGCCTTCGGTGATCCTGCTTTCAACCAAGACTGGCACACCGGAGAGCCTGGGCCTCTCGAGCGTGATCGATGTCGTGGTCGCCAAGCCGATCACTCCCGAGAGGCTGCAACCGGTGATCGACCGCCTGATCGGGCTAGGCCGCGGCTAGCGGAAGCCGGATCCGCCGGTTCGAACGCGGCGGCACCGTCAGCCCCTCGAAACGATGCTTTCAATCAACGTCGGCAACTCGCCGAGATCGGCGATCTGGCGGAAACGCGGCGCGGCCTTCGGCGGCTCGACATGTTCGAGCACCCAGGTCAACTCGTGCGGCACGTGCACGCCCCAGCCGCCGGCGTCGATGACCGGAACGACATCGGATTTGAGCGAGTTGCCGACCATCATGCTTCTCTCCGGCCCGTCGCCATGGTGGCTGAAGATGCGGGCATAGGTGGCCGCGCTCTTGTCGCTGACGATCTCGACGGCGTCGAACAGGTCGCCGAGGCCCGATTGCGCCAGCTTGCGTTCCTGGTCGAAGAGATCGCCCTTGGTGATCAGCACCAGGCGATAGGCGCCGGCCAGTTTCTCCACCGTCTCGCGCGCATGCGGCAGCGGCTCGATCGGATGGCTGAGCATCTCGCGGCCGGCGGCAAGGATTTCGGCGACCACCGATCCCGGCACGCGGCCTGCGCTGATTTCGATCGCGGTTTCGATCATCGACAGGGTGAAGCCCTTGATGCCGAAGCCGTAGACGGCAAGGTTGCGCCTTTCCGCCTCTAGCAGCCGCGCCGAAATCTGCTCCGCCTCGCCATGCTCGGCCAGCAGTCCCGCGAAGCGCCTCTCGGTCAGGCGGAAGAACTGCTCGTTCTGCCACAGCGTGTCATCGGCATCGAAGCCTATCGTCGTCAATTCATGGCCGGCCATGGCTGTCCTGCGTCCGGTGTCCGAGGTCATCGCATTTCGCGAGACGTCGAACCTAAGCCCGCCGCCGCGAATTTCAACCGCGGCGGCAATCGCACAAGGGGCTCCCCTTCCCTTCCATCGCCGGCCCCGGCTATACTTCACCATCCGCAACCCAATCTGGTGATTGATGCCGCCTGAAAAAAAGGAAGTCCGTCCGTCTAGCCGCGGAGGACGTACCCGCACGCCTGCCTTCTTGAAGAACCAACGCGGCGTGAAGAACTGGAAGGAGGCCAGCGCCTGGCTGGAATGGCGCGGCATCGAGGACATCGAATGCATCACGCCCGACCAGGCCGGCGTTGCCCGCGGCAAGATGATGCCGTCGAAAAAGTTCACCTCCAACACCTCGCTGGCGCTGCCCTCGGCGGTGTTCATGACGACGATTTCCGGCGGCTATCCGGAGGACGGCAACGGCTTCCACTATCCGGAGGATGACGGCGACCTCAAACTTCTGCCGGACCTGTCGACACTGACCGTGGTGCCATGGGAAGAGGATCCGACGGCGGCGGTGATCTGCGATCTCGTCCACCAGGACGGCCGCTCGGTCGAGTTCACGCCGCGCAACGTTTTGAAGCGCGTGCTCGCGGCCTACGCCGATCGCGGGCTGAGGCCAGTTGTTGCGCCCGAGATCGAGTTCTACCTGGTGCGCAAGAACCCCGACCCGGACTATCCGCTGACGCCGCCGGTCGGCCGCTCGGGGCGGCCGATCGGCGGCGGCGCCGGCTATTCGATCGCCGGCGTCAACGAGTTCGACGAGCTGATCGACGACATCTACCATTTCTCCGAGCGGCAGGGCCTGGAGATCGACACGCTGATCCACGAGGAAGGCGCCGGCCAGCTCGAGATCAACCTGCGCCACGGCGATCCGATCGAGCTCGCCGACCAGGTGTTCATGTTCAAGCGCACCATCCGCGAGGCGGCGCTGAAGCATGAGATCTATGCCACCTTCATGGCCAAGCCGATCCAGGGCCAGCCCGGCTCGGCCATGCACATCCACCAGTCGATCATCAACAAGAAGACCGGCAGGAACATCTTTTCGGCCGAGGACGGCTCGGAAACGGACGAGTTCTTCCACTTCATCGGCGGCATGCAGAAGCATGTGCCGAACGCGCTGGTGATGTTCGCGCCCTATGTCAATTCCTACCGCCGGCTGACGCAGGCGGCCTCGGCGCCGGTCAACAACAAATGGGGCTACGACAACCGCACCACGGCCTTCCGCGTGCCGCGCTCGGACCCGGCGGCGCGGCGCGTCGAAAACCGCATCCCTTCCTCCGATGCCAATCCCTATCTGGCGCTGGCGGCGTCGCTCGCCTGCGGGCTGATCGGCATGATCAACAAGGTCAAGGCCGAGCCGCCGGTGCTCACCACGGCCAATGAGGACGAGATCGACCTGCCGCGCGGGCTGCTCGAAGCCGTCGACCTGTTCGAAGGCGACGAGGAACTCGGCGCGATCCTTGGCAAGTCGTTCACCGCGACCTACGCGGCGATCAAGCGGGCAGAATTCGAGACCTTCATGGAAGTGATCAGCCCGTGGGAGCGGGAGTATCTGCTGCTGAATGTGTGAGCGGCGGCTTCGCCCGCGTGAATGGTGAATAGTGAATGGTGAGTAGTGAGTAGTTTCATATTGGACGGGTGAACGAAGGCAGCGCTTTCTCACAGCCATTCACTATTCACCATTCACCGGCGTTCCCATGCTTTACCAATCCCCCATCTCCCCTGGCCGCTCGTGGTACGAAGACACGGCGGGACCCAGACCGGAATACCCAACCCTTGATGGCGACAGTACCTGCGACGTCGTCATCGTCGGCGGCGGCTTCACCGGCCTGTCGGCGGCGGTACATCTGGCGAAGGCCGGCAGCAATGTCGTGCTTATCGAGGCGCACCGGCTTGGCGACGGCGCTTCGGGGCGCAATGGCGGCCAGCTCGGCACCGGTCAGCGCGCCTGGGCCGAGGAACTGGAGGCAGAATACGGTCTTTCCCGCGCCAAGGCACTGTTCGACCTGGCAGAGGAGGCCAAGGCGCATCTGCTCGAATTCGCTGCCGTCAACGGGATCGAGATCGACTACATGCCGGGCCAGCTGTCGGTGGCGCACAAGCAGCGCTATGTCGACGACTACAAGGCGCATGCCGAGATCATGGCAAGCCGCTTCGGTTACCCGCACATTTCCTTCATGGACGCGAAGGAGGCGGCCGAGCGGGTGGGCTCGACGCGCTATTTCGGCGGCACACGCGACACCGGCACCGGCCATATCCACCCGCTGAAGCTGGTGATCGGCACAGCGAAAGCAGCCGCCGAGGCCGGCGCGCAGCTGTTCGAGCGGACGCCTGCGACCGGCATCGTCTCCAGCGGCGGCAAGGTGCGGGTCACGACGCCGAAAGGCACGATCACCGCCGAGAAATGCCTGATCGGCGTCAATGCCTATGGCGGCGCGCTCGAGCCCGTCAGCGCCGCGCACATCATGCCGATCGGCTCCTTCATCGGCGCGACGGTGCCGCTCGGCTCGGGCTCCAAAGTGTTACCCGGCGGCGAGTCGGTCGACGACTCCCGCTTCGTCGTGCGCTACTTCCGCAAGTCGAAAGACGGCCGGCTGCTGTTCGGCGGACGCGAGGTCTACGCCGTCAACGATCCGAAGGACATCCACATCCACATCCGCCGCCAGATCGCGGAGCTCTATCCGGAGCTGAAGGATGTCGAGATCACGCATGGCTGGGGCGGCTATGTTGGCATCACCGTGCCGCGCAAGCCGTTCGTGCGCGAAGTGATGCCCAATGTCATCTCCGCCGGCGGCTATTCCGGCCACGGCGTCATGCTGTCGAACTTCTTTGGCAAGCTCTATGCCGAGACGGTGCTGGGCAATCGCGACCGGCTGAAACTGATCGAGGACCTGAAGGTCCCGCCCTTCCCCGGCGGCCGGCGTTTCCGCGCCCCATTGTTGTTCCTGGCGCTCAGCTGGTTCGCCCTGCGCGACCGGATATGACGCAAGGGAAGCTCCCGCTGCAGCGAAGATACCGGCTATCCCGCTGATTCCATTCGGCTGTTCGTGCCGCCGCGACATGTTGCAGAATCCTTAACAAGAGCGCAGAATTCTCGCCAAGGGCGCACTGATGCCACAATCGCCGGCAAAAGATGCGGGTTCTGGGCTACCAAACGGGGACTTCCGCGGGCCTGCCCGCTTGTGTTTTTGGGACCGATGCCGATCACCGCCGGACCTCCGGCACCGATCGAAAGAACGTCGGCCCGCCTATTGGAGGTGGTGAGAGTGAACGAGCCCTTCAGTTTCGGCGCGCCGGAACGACGGCGCTTTGCAATGCAGTTCGGTTATGACATGCGGCCCTCGTTCTGGCAGGGCGTGCGGTCAAACTCGCATCTGGTGATTGCCGCCGTCGGCACGGCCGCGCTGCTTGGCGTGGCTGGGATTGCGCTATGGCTGGCACTGCCTGGCAGCGACCGGCAAGCGATCGCAAGCCCGGCGCAGAGCGTCCCGACCATCCCGGTCAAGACAACCAAGATAGCGCCCGCCACCGCGAACGCGACGGCGGTCGCCGCCGCGCCGCAGGCGGCGCGCAAGGCCGACGCGGTGTCGCCCACCGTGGCCGCCAAGGAAGCCAAGATACCGGCATTGGCGTCCAATGATCCACGCTGGACCGCCCCGGGCGCCGAGACCGCGTCCAACGCCGGCCCATCCGACAAGGTGGCGAGCCAACAGAGCGAAGAGGCCGCCAAGCCGGCGGATACGGCGTTCGCCGAACCGGCAGCACAATCCGACGCCTCGGCCTTGCTGTCCAAGGTGGCCGCGCCCAGCGCGGCGCCGGCGAAGGATGATGCGGCGCCCAAGGATAATCCCGACGGTGCTCAAACCGCCGCCATTCCCACGCCAAAACCGCAAGTATCGCAGGCGCAGCCATCGACAGGCGACGACGCCACGGCCGAGCCGCAGAAAGTGAGCGCGGCCGGCACCGGGCGCATCCTGCGGGCCGTCACCATGCGGACCGGACCGAAGAAGAACGCGGCCGCGATCCTCACCGTGCCCGCCAAGACGTCGGTGCAGGTGATGAGCTGCAAGCAATGGTGCCAGATCGTCTACAACGGCAAGCGTGGCTGGATCTACAAGACCTACGTTAAGACCGGCGCCTAAGGAACCTCACCGCCGCCGGTCGGCCATCAGCAGACTGCGAAGCCACTGCCATCCCTGTGCTCGCCTGCGCCTTCTGACGTGGTCGCGGTGTTCCTCGAACGGCACTTCGAACAGGCCGCATCCCTGGCATCCGGACCTTTTTCCGCAAACCGGGACCCAGCATTTGACATCGTGGGTCCAGGCGAGGGCGATCCTCTCGAGGTGAAGATTGGACGAGCTCTTGATCAAGATCAGTTCGCCCGCCACCGCCGTCCGCTTGATGTGGTCGGAGACCTCCCTGGGCGTTCGCAATTCGACGAACCGGCCGCCGTCGCGGTCGGCCTGGCCGGCGCCGGAGCGATGCGCGTTGTCGCCGACATAGATCACCTGGTCGGCGATCTCGCGCTCGGCGTTGTAGGCGTCACGGTACTTTCTGGTCGAACCCGCATAGTCCGAGATCTGGCCGAGAACGATGCGTTTTCCGGCAACCTTGGCCTTGGCCACCATGTCGAAGGCGAGGCTGATCGAATGCCAGGGAGCCTTGGCGGAATCGACCAGGAAATGCGGACCGCCATCGGTGACGAGCACCTGACAGCGATTGGCCAAAGGCTGAAACGTCGCCACGCGCGCCGCGACTTTTTCAGGCGGCACGCCAAGCTCCAGCGCGGTGGCCACCGCCGCCGCCGTCGGCAGCCATAGGTACTCAGCCGGGAAGCGTGTCTTCAGGTCGAGCGTGCCGCCACGCCACCGGATCTTGAGGCTCAGGGGTTCGGGATAGGCGGCCCGCGTGTCGGTGACACAATAGTCGGCACCATCCGTCAGGCCGAACGTGACGACACGATGCCTGGCGCCGGAAGCCATGCCGAGCACATGCGGATCGTCGGCGTTGAGCACGGCAAGACCGCCCGGCCGCAGCGCATCGACCAGGGCGCGCTTCTCCAGGGCGACGTTCTCCAGGGTCCTGAAACTGGCGAGATGTTCGAGGCGGACCATGGTGACGACGGCCACATGCGGCTTGAGCAGTTCCGCCATCGGCCTGATGGTGTCGACGCCATAGGCGCCTGCTTCGAACACGACATAGTCGACCTCGCCCGCTTTCCACATGCGCCTGTAGAGCATGCTGGCCAGCGCATCGATGGCGTTGGCGAGAACCTGCGTGTAGGTCGGGCCATGGCTGGCCAAAATATGCCCGAGCAACGCCGCCGCCGTCGACTTGCCGGAACTGCCGGTGACGCCGATGAAGGTCGCCTTGCTCTTCGGTCGGGCGCGCCTCGCCCTGTAGAGCTTGTGGCGATGCCACAGGCTCTTGCGAATCTTGCGCAACCGGGCTTTCATCGCATGGCTACCCTGCCCCCTCGACAAGCCTTATGCCGTTCTCGGGCGGCTCGTCAAATTCAGGCCGCCCCACCCGCGAGCGTTCAGATGCAGCGGCCGCCGTCGACCTCCAGCGCCACGCCGGTAATGAAGGCGGCCTCGTCGGAGGCGAGCCAAAGTGCGGCATTGGCGATGTCGAGTGGCGTCGAGAGACGGCCGAGCGGGATCGAGGCGCGGAACCTCTCGCGGATCTCCGGCGTGTCGGCGCCCATGAATTTCTCCAGCATCCCGGTCTCGCCGGCAACAGGGCAGAGGCAGTTGACGCGGATGTTCTTCGGCGCCAGCTCGACCGCCATCGACTTGGTCGCCGTGATCGCCCAGCCTTTCGAGGCATTGTACCAGGTGAGACCGGGCCGCGGCCTCAGGCCGGCGGTCGAGGCGGTGGTCAGGATGACGCCGCCGCCCTGCCGTTCCATGATCGGCACGACCGCGAGCGCAGCGTGATAGATCGCCTTCATGTTGACGGCGGTGATCAGATCGAAGGTCGCCTCGTCGACGTCGAGCATGTCGCCGTTGCGGTGCGTATAGCCGGCATTGTTGACCATGATGTCGATGCGGCCGAAGGCGCTTTTGGCGGCATAGACCATCTCGTCGAATTCGGAGCGCAGCGAGACGTCGGTCTGCGTCCAGATCGCGCTGTCGCCTATCTCGCCGGCCACGCGCTTGGCGCCCTTGGCGTTGAGGTCGGCGACGACGACCCTTGCGCCCTCCTCGGCAAAGCGCCTGGCCATGCCCTCGCCGAAGCCGGATGCCGCTCCGGTGATGATGGCGACCTTGTCCTTGAGGCGCGTGCCCTTTTCACTCATTGAAGATCATCCCGCGGCTGGCATTTCTTCTTTGGCTTTCGCGGCGATCCCGCTCTATGCTGCACCTGCGAAAGCTCCCCGGAACCACCACTTGCCGACAAGCCTCCGGGTTGCGTCAGTGTCAAGGGCACACATGGACCCAATCGATATCCAGCGCTTGATCCTCACATGTGACACCATGGCACTGGAAAATTTAAATCGATTAGAATATATCAGCCTCGCACCTGAGCGCGGCGTCAAAGCGGACAGACCATGACCAGCCAGATCATCCCCGTCGATCCTTTCGACTTCATCATTTTCGGCGGCACCGGCGACCTGTCGGAACGCAAGCTTCTGCCCTCGCTCTACCACCGCCAGCGCGACCATCAGTTCTCCGAGCCGACCAGGATCATCGGCACGTCGCGCTCCAAGATGACCGACGCCGAGTTCCAGGCCTTCGCCAAGCAGGCGATCTCGGAGCATGTGAAGCCTGCAGACATCGATCCAAAGGAGCTGGAGACATTCCTCGCCAGGCTTTCCTACGTCTCGGCCGACGCGACCACCGGTGCCGGCTTCGACAAGCTGAAGAAGGCGATCGGCGACAGCGACCGCATCCGCGCCTTCTACCTGGCCGTGGCGCCGGCGCTGTTCGGCGACATTTCGCACAAGCTCAAGGAACACAATCTGATCACGCCGAACTCGCGCATCGTGCTGGAGAAGCCGATCGGCCGCGACCTCGCCTCGGCGCGCGCGCTCAACGACCTGGTGGGCGACGATTTCCACGAAAGCCAGATCTTCCGCATCGACCACTATCTCGGCAAGGAGACGGTGCAGAACCTGATGGCGCTGCGTTTCGCCAACGCGCTTTACGAGCCGTTGTGGAACTCGGCCAATGTCGACCATGTGCAGATCACGGTCGCCGAAACCGTCGGCCTCGAGGATCGCGTCACCTATTACGACAAGGCCGGCGCGCTGCGCGACATGGTGCAGAACCACATGCTGCAGCTTCTGTGTCTTGTCGCGATGGAGGCGCCGTCGTCGATGGACGCGGATGCCGTGCGCGACGAGAAGCTGAAGGTGCTCAGGGCGCTGAAACGCATCAACGGCAACGAGGCGCCGAAGCACACGGTGCGCGGCCAGTATCGCGCCGGAGCCTCCGCCGGCGGGCCGGTGAAGGGCTATGTCGAGGAGCTCGGCAAGGACAGCAACACCGAGACCTTCGTCGCCATCAAGGCCGAGATCGCCAACTGGCGCTGGTCCGGCGTTCCCTTCTACCTCAGGACCGGCAAAAGGCTGGCGACCCGCGTCTCGGAGATCGTCATCGAGTTCAAGCCGATCCCGCACTCGATCTTCGGCGACAGCGCCGGACCGATCTTCGCCAACCAGCTGGTGATCCGCCTGCAGCCGGATGAAGGCGTCAAGCAGTTCATCATGATCAAGGATCCGGGTCCGGGCGGCATGCGGCTGCGCCAGATCCCGCTCGACATGAGCTTCGCGCAGTCCTTCGACGGACGCGCGCCGGATGCCTATGAGCGGCTGATCATGGACGTGGTGCGCGGCAACCAGACGCTGTTCATGCGCCGCGACGAGGTCGAGGCGGCCTGGAAATGGATCGACCCGATCCAGAACGCCTGGGAAAACGCCAGGCAAGAGGCGCAGGGCTACACGGCCGGCACGTGGGGGCCATCGGCCTCGATCGCGCTGATCGAACGCGACGGGCGGACATGGCACGAGAGCAATTGAGCGGCGCCTATCACTGGAACGGCTTCGCCGATCGCCAGGAGCTGGCGGCGGCGCTCGCCGGCCTTGTCGCGGCGCGGCTGACCAAGGCGATCACCGAGCGCGGTACGGCCCTGCTAGCCGTCTCGGGCGGCACGACGCCGGCGAAGTTCTTCGCCGCGCTATCGCGGATCCCGATCGCCTGGGACAAGGTCACGGTGACGCTGGTCGACGAGCGTTTCGTGCCAGCCTCCTCGCCGCGCTCGAACGCCGGCCTGGTGGCCGCCAACCTGTTGCAGAATGCCGCGGCTGCGGCGCGCTTCGTGCCGCTCTACCATGAAGCGGCCAGCATCGAGGATGCGGCGCTGTCCGACAATGAGGCGCTCACATCGCTGCCCTGGCCGCTCGACGCAGTCGTGCTCGGCATGGGCGGCGACGGCCACACCGCCTCGTTCTTTCCCGACGCCGACGATCTTGCGCGACTGCTCGATCCGTCCTCGCAAAGGATCGTGCTGCCGGTGCATGCGGCAAGCGCCGGCGAGCCCCGGCTGACGCTGTCGCTGGCAAGGATCATCGGCGCCGGCTTCATCGCGCTCCACATCGAGGGTGCGGAAAAACGCAGCACCTTCGACGATGCGATGGCGGCCGGAAAGCGCAAGCCAATTCGCGCCGTGATCGACGCGGCACCCAGAGCCGTCGAGGTTTTCTGGGCGCCCTGATTTGTTAACTCGCCAATGGTCCCGGCAGACGGTGGGAGGATAGTTTCCGGGACCTGAAAGGACCGTTGCCATGACCGCCAGACGCGACATCGAAGCCATCACCGAGCGCATCCGCCAACGCTCGAAAGCCGGCCGCGAGGCCTATCTCGGCCGCATCGCCGAGGCCTCCGGCCGCAGCGCCAACCGGGCGGTGCTGTCCTGCGGCAACCTCGCGCATGGTTTCGCCGTCTGCAGCCCGTCAGAGAAGGTCGCGCTCGGCGGCGACCGGGTGCCCAACCTCGGCATCATCACCTCCTACAACGACATGCTGTCGGCGCATCAGCCGTTCGAGACCTATCCGGCGCTGATCAAGGAAGCCGCGCGCGAGGCCGGCGGCATCGCGCAGGTGGCCGGCGGCGTGCCGGCGATGTGCGACGGCGTCACCCAGGGCCAGCCCGGCATGGAACTGTCGCTGTTCTCGCGCGACGTGATCGCCATGGCGGCGGCGATCGGGCTGTCGCACAACATGTTCGACGCCGCCGTCTTCCTCGGCGTCTGCGACAAGATCGTGCCGGGCCTGGTGATCGCCGCGCTCACCTTCGGCCATCTGCCTGCGGTGTTCGTGCCGGCCGGACCGATGACCACCGGCCTGCCGAACGACGAGAAGGCCAAGGTCCGCCAGCTCTATGCCGAGGGCAAGGCGGGACGGGCCGAGCTGCTCGAGGCCGAGTCCAAATCCTATCACGGGCCGGGCACCTGCACCTTCTACGGTACGGCCAACTCCAACCAGATGCTGATGGAGATCATGGGCCTGCACACGCCGGGCGCCTCCTTCGTCAATCCGGGCACGCCGCTGCGCGAGGCGCTGACCAGGGAAGCAGCCAGGCGCGCGCTGTCGATCACCGCGCTCGGCAATGACTATACGCCGGTCGGCCGCATGATCGACGAGCGCTCGATCGTCAACGGCGTCGTCGGCCTGCATGCCACCGGCGGCTCGACCAACCACACGATCCACCTGATCGCGATGGCGGCGGCGGCCGGCATCGCGCTGACCTGGCAGGACATTTCGGACCTGTCGGAAGCGGTGCCGCTACTCGCCCGCGTCTATCCGAACGGGCTTGCCGACGTGAACCATTTCCACGCCGCCGGCGGGCTCGGCTTCCTCATCCGCGAATTGCTCGACGAAGGCATCCTGCATGAGGATGTGCAGACGGTCTGGGGCGAAGGCCTGCGCCCCTATGCGGTCGAAGCCAGGCTCGGCGCCGATGGCGGCGTGGTGCGCGAGGCCTCGCCGCTGGAAAGCGGCGACGAGAAGGTGCTGGCGCCTTTCAAGAAGGCGTTCCAGCCGACCGGCGGCCTGAAGGTGCTTTCGGGCAATCTCGGCCACGCCGTCATCAAGACGTCCGCCGTGAAGCCGGAACGGCGCGTCATCGAGGCCCCCGCAAAGGTGTTCGACAGCCAGCAGGGGCTGAACGACGCCTTCAAGGCTGGCACGCTGACGGGCGACTTCATCGCCGTCATCCGCTTCCAGGGGCCGAAGGCCAATGGCATGCCGGAATTGCACAAGCTGACCACCGTGCTCGGCATCCTGCAGGATCGCGGCCAGCGCGTGGCGCTGGTGACCGACGGGCGCATGTCGGGCGCTTCCGGCAAGGTGCCGGCGGCGATCCATGTGACGCCTGAAGCGGTCGAGGACGGGCCGATCGCCAGGATCCATGAAGGCGACATCATCCGGCTTGACGCCGATGCCGGCACGCTGGAAGTGCTGGTGCCGGGCGCTGAATTGGCGCTGCGCCGGACGGTCGATGCCGATCTCATCGGCAACGAGTTCGGCTTCGGCCGCGAGTTGTTCGCCGGGTTCCGGCAGCTCGTCGGCCGCGCCGACCACGGCGCCGCGGCGTTCGGCATCGCCTGAGCCGACAATTCCGTCCAGGAAAAAGGGCGGCTCACTGGCCGCCCTTTTTTCTCCAGAAGACGCGGCGCTTGCTACTGAACGGTGATCTCGGCCCGTTCGCCGGCCTTCACCGTCACCGGCGTTTCCTTGTCCTGGCCCTGGTCGGACGCGTGGCGCACGACCACATAGTCGCCGGCCGGAATGGTCTGCTGCCAGCTTTCGCCATAGCTTAGCCCAAGCGACTTGCGCTTGCCCTCGATGTCCTTCTTCGCCGACAGCACCTCGATCGAATAGGCGCCGGGCGCCGACATGGCGAGCACGCCGGCGTCCAGCGTCACCTTGATGTCCTGATTGTCGCCGGCCTTGATGCTGAAGGGCTGTTCGACCACGGCGATATCGAACGTGGTGATCGCCACATAGTCATCCGGCGGCAGCCAGAACTTGCTGTCCGGTCCGTAGGAATGCTCGACGCTTTCGCGCGTGCCGTCGATCTTCTTCTTCGCCTTGACGATCTCGAAGCCGATGCCCGAATTGTCGGCCTTGTCGCCGCCCGCCGTATAGTAAGCGTTGAGCACGGCATGGCCGACGCCGACAACGACATCCTTTTCGACGGTCTGCCCGGCGGCCAGTTGAACGGTCTCGGTCACCGTGCCGGCGCCGATCTGCACCGTCACCTTCTGCTCGCCCGCCGGCACCGTCGCCCTGGCGTCGCCATAGTGAGTGGTGCTGCCGCCCGGATAGGCGAAGTCGACGCGGGCCTCGCCGCTGATTTCCGCGCCCTGGCTGGCATGCGGATGGATGACCAGCGTGCCGGCATTCAGCGTGAACAGCGGCTTGTAGACCTGGCCGGCCTCGACCTTGAGCTTCTGCTCGACCTTGGCCTCGTCGGCGCGACCGACGACGATGTAGTCGCCTGGCTCGAGATTGGTCTTGAGCTCGCCATACTCGGTCATGACCTGATCGCCGCGCGTACCGTCGGCGTTGGCCTTGTAGATCTCCCAGACATTGCTGTTGTCGCTGATATCCGGGCCGCCTTCGGCCAGGACCACGCTCGGCATGAAATTGAATTCCGGCTTGGCGGGCTCGGGCGCAGGTGCCGGGGCCGGAGCGGGTTCGGGGACAGGTGCCGGGGCCGGCGCCGCAACGGTCTCGACCAGCGCTTCCTGCAAGGCCTTCTCGTCGGACGCCTGGATGTACTTGCCGCCGGTGTTCTCGGCGAGGCAGGCGATCTGCTTGCCTTCGTCGGCGGTCAGGCCGAAGCCGACGACGTCGGCGGTGAAGTCGACGCCGGACGCCTCCAGTTCCTTGCCCAACGCGCAAGGGTCGCCGCCGCAGGTCTCGAGCCCGTCGGTGATGAGGACGACAGTCGCCTTGTCTTCCGTGTACTTCAGCGCCTCGGCGGCCTGCTTGACGGCCGCCGTCAGCGGCGTCTTGCCGAGGAATTTCATGCTGTCGGCGGCGGCCGAAATGGCGCTCGCCGAACCCGCCTGCGGCGGCACGATCAGCTCGATGTCCTCGCAACTGCCCTTCTGGCGGTGACCGTAGGCCATGAAGCCGATCTCGTCATCGGCCGGCACCGACTGCAGCACGGTGCGCAGCGATTCGCGCGCGATCTCGAGCTTCGGCTTGCCGTCGATCTGGGCCCACATGGAGCCCGACGCATCGAGAATGATGATGACCTTGTTGGCGGCGAAGCCAAGCGTGGTCGTCGACAAAAGGAGGATCGCCGTGGCGACGCTCCGTGCCAATCGCATCATGAAACTCTCCTAGGAAACCCCTCTGGTCCGCGGCGGGAAAGCTATTTGACCCCGCGTCAGGATACAAGTCCGCCGGTGCGCTATCCCCGAACGAACCAAGCCGCTCAGTAGGTGGTGCGGCGCTCTTCCGACGGCGGCCGGCCGAACTGCAGCCGGTAGCTCTGCGCGAAATAGGAGTGCGAGGTGAAGCCGGTGGCGATCGCCACGTCGAGGATCGGCATGTTGGTCTGGCGCAGCAATTCGCGCGCCCGCTCCAGCCGTAGCCGCATGTAGTAACGCCCCGGCGTGACGCTCAGATGGCGCAGGAACAGGCGCTCGACCTGGCGCACCGACAGGCCCGCCGACTTGGCGAGCTGCACGGCCGACAGTGGCTCGTCGAGATGGTCGGCCATCAGCTCGACGATACGCCTGAGCTTCTCCGACTTGCCGGTCAGGTCGCGCTCCGGCCCGACCCGCTGGCGGTCCCCGGCCGAGCGGATACGCTCATGCTGGAACTGGTTGGCAACGCCGTTGGCGAGGTTGGAGCCGAAATCGCCGCGCACGATCTCCAGCATCAGGTCGATCGAGGTGGTGCCGCCGGCGCAGGTGTAGCGCTTGCGGTCGATCTCGAAGACATTGCCGGTGCAGTTGATGTCCGGGAAGCGCTCCATGAAGCCGGCGCGGTTCTCCCAATGGATGGTGCAGCGATAGCCGTCGAGCTGGCCGGCTTCGGCGAGCAGGTAGGAACCGACCGACAGCGCGCCGAGCGCGTTGCCGCGCCGGCCCCAGCTGCGCAGCGCCGCCAACACCTTGCTCTTGCCCGGAAATTCGGTGGTGAGCCCGACCGACACGAAGAGGATGTCGACCGGCGGCAGGTCGGCGACAGAATAGTCGATCTTGAGCGGCAGGCCATTGGAAGCCATGACCGCGTCGCCGTCGGCCGAGACGGTCGTCCAGCCATAGAAGTCGCGGCCGAGCAGCCGGTTGGCCGAGCGGAAGCAGTCGATGGCCGCGGCCAGCGAGAACATCGAGAACTTGTCGACCAGAAGGAACGCGAACTGCCGCCCGCCCTGAACGGGATCATTGGTGACCGGCCGTTCGACGGGAATAGTCAGGTTCGGCAAGGACGGTGCTTTCTGGTCAGAAGGACGGCCGCTTCAGCCCGGCCGCGAGGTAGGCGGAAGCTACAGTGTTGGCCATCAGCATGGCAATGGTCATCGGTCCGACACCGCCCGGCACCGGGGTGATGGCGCCGGCTGCCTTGGCCGCTTCGGCATAGGCGACGTCGCCGACGAGGCGGCTCTTGCCCTCGCCCTTCTCCGGCGCGGCGATGCGGTTGATGCCGACGTCGATGACGGTGGCGCCGGGCTTGACCCAGTCGCCCTTGACCATTTCCGGACGGCCGACGGCGGCGACCAGGATATCGGCGGTCCGGGCAAGCGCCGGCAGATCCTTGGTGCGGCTGTGGGCGATGGTGACGGTGCAGTTGGCGGCAAGCAGGAGGTTGGCCATCGGCTTGCCGACGATGTTGGAGCGGCCGACGACGACGGCGTTGAGGCCAGAGAGGTCCTTGCCGCGGACGCGCTCGATCAGGAGCATCGAGCCTGCCGGCGTGCACGGCACGAAAGCGGTCTCCAGCTCGCCGGTGCCGAGCTTGCCGACATTGATGAAGTGGAAGCCGTCGACGTCCTTTTCCGGGGCGATGGTCTGGATGACCTTGCCGGAATCGATGTGGCCGGGCAGCGGCAGTTGCACCAGGATGCCGTGGATGGACGGGTCCGCGTTCAGATCCCCGATGATCTTGAGCAATTCGGCCTCCGAGGTCTCGGCCGGCAGCGTGTGCTGCAGCGAGTGGAAGCCGCATTCCTTGGCGGTGCGCGATTTGGAGGCGACATAGACCTGGCTCGCCGGATCCTCGCCGACGATGACCACGGCGAGGCCGGGCTTCGTAGCGCCCTTGCCCACCAGTTCGGCGGTCAGCGCCTTGACCTTGCCAACCACGTCTTCGGCGACGCTCTTTCCGTCAATCACTTCGGCCATGAACCACCTTCAACTCTTCCACCAGAGCGCGTCGCATCCCCGGGATTCATGCGACCGCTTTGTCTCATTGTTTTCACAGACCCGAAACCCGCGCGGTTCGGGCGATATGCCGAGCGGCATTTTCACGAAAATTCCGGCGGGCAATCCCGTCAAAACGCCGTCGCATGCCGTAAACTCGAAACCGGCCGCTTTTATCGGATGGGGCGGGATTTAGAAATAGCGGCGGTTCGAACGGCTTTCGGTGAGCTCGCGCACCGCTTCGCGGAATTCGCGCAGGCTTTCGCGGATCTCGTCGATCTGGCCCTGCTGATCCTCGGTGTCCGGCCCCTGCGGCGGCAATTGGTCCCGGTCATAGCCCCCCTGCCCGCCAGGCTGCGCCATTGGCGACGGATAGACATAGCCAGCCGGCGGTGCCTGTTCGGACCGTGCCGGCCGATTGCCCGGCTCATCGTCATAGGCCCGCGCTCGTTGAGCGGGGTACATCGGCTGCCGCTGATGCGGCTCGTCCTGCATTTGAGGCTGCTGATGGGCCGCGGGTCGTTCCATGACCCTGCCGGCATCGGCGGGCTTTTGCCTTTTGCCGGGCATCAGCTCGAGCACCGCCGAAAGCAGGGTGCCGACCGGCCCCGAACGTTCGGCTTCGGTGGTCGCGGCGGGCGCCGGTGCAGGCGGCAGTGGAGCGCGCGGTTGCGACGGCCGCGGTGGAGCCGGCGGCGCCCGGTAGACCTTGTCTTCGACCGCCGGCCTATGGTCATCTGTCCCGCGACGGCGCGAGCGCGACGTCGCGGTTTCGCGCAGGCTTTCATAGACGCCGCGCATGCCGCCGAGCCCGACGCCCGAAGCAAAGCCGAGCAGCAGTCCGGCGAGCGCCAGCATGGCGCGCGACGGCCCCTTGGCCTCGAGCGGCGCAAAGGCCTTGGAGATGACGTTGATGTTGGCGGTGTTGATGTCCTTCTGCTCGCCGGTCTCCTTGGCGCGCAGCAGGTACTGCTCGTAGACGGAGCGCTTGGCGGCGGCCTCGCGCTCCAGCTCGCGCAGCGAGACGAGAGCGTTGTTGACGTCGCCGCTCTGCACCTTGGCCTGCGCCAGGCGGGAAGCAAGATCCTGCTCCAGCTGTACGGAACGCTTCAGGTCGACCTGCAGCGAAGAGGCGATGCGCTGCAACTCATTGGCGATGCGGTCGCGCGCGCCGGCAAGCTGGGCATCGAGCGCCTGCAGTTCGGGATGGCGCGGCCCGAGCCTGACGGCGGCGCGGTCGGCCTCCTGCTTCAGCGCCGCATATTGCGCGCGCAGCTCGCCCATCGTGTTGGAGTTGATCTCTTCCGGCAAGGTGCCGTTGAGGACCGAATTGACGTTGAGCGAACGCGCCGAAGCCGCCCGCGCGTTGAGTTCCAGCGTGCGGGCGCGGGCGACGGAAAGCTGCTCGTTGAGCTTCAGCATCTGGTCGTCGCTGATCAGATGGCCCTGCGCGTCGACGAGGTCGTGCGTGGCCCGGTAATCCTCGACCTTGCGCTCGGCCGCCTCGACGCCCTTGCGCAACTCGTCGAGCCGCGCGGTCAGCTCGTCGGTGGCGCGGCCGGCGGTGTCGGACTGGATCTGGCCGAAGGTCTGCAGGAAGACGTCGGTCATGGTGTTGGCGATGAGGGCCGACTTCTCGCCGTTCTGGGTGGTGGCGCCGATCGAGATGACGAAGGTCTTGCCGCCGCGCTCGACCGACAGGCTTTCGGCCAGATTGCCGACGGCGAGCGCGCGGCGGCGGCCATCGTCGGCGGCGCCGGCATCGTGGCGCGACAGGATCGAGCGGATCATCGACATGACGCCGAGACCGCCGGAGCCTTGCCCGTTGAACTCGGGATCGTTGGTGAGGTTGAGCTTGTCGACGACCTTGTTGAGGACCGTGCCGGAGGTCAGCACACGCACCTGGTTCTCGACGATCGCCAGCGTCGCGTCGGACGCGACCACGTTCTGGGTGAGATCGCGATCGGTGAGCTTGAGGTCGCGCGGGTCGACGATGAGTTCGGCCGTGGCCTCGTATTTCTTCGGCGTCGACAGAGCGATAGCGACGCCGAGGGCCGCGCCGAGGATCGTCGTCGAAAGGATCAGCGCCTTCGAGCGGGCGATGCCGCGCACGACCTGCATCGGGTCGATCAGAGGCTTCCACTCCTGGCTGTCGGCATCGTTGACGGTGGGCCGCCGCACGTCCGCAGCATGGCGGGGATCGAGCGCGGCCTGGGGCGCGCGGCCATGGGAAAGTCCAGCCGGCTCCTCACGCGCATAGTCGCTTCGCGCGGTCCAGTCGTCCTCGACGCGCGGCTCGTAGGAGATCGGCTGGCGATCGGTCTGATCGAGGCCCGGCTCGGCGGCGGCAGCGGGCGGAGCCGAGCGCGTCTCGCGCTGCGCGCGTGCGAGACGGTGGCGCTCCGCCGCATCCTCACGCCATGACTGGTTGGCGCGGTCGCCGATCGCGACCAGCGAGGCGTCATCCTCGCCACGCATGGCCTGACCGAGCGCCAGCAGGGAGCGCTCGCGCCTCCAATCCTCACGGTTGTCCCTGTCGACCATTGTCTTGGAGCTTTACTCTTCGGCGGCTTGGGAGAGGCGATCGGCCAATCGTTAAGCCACGCTAAACAGGCATGGAAAACAAAAGGTTAATTTTCGGCACCGCGAAGGAGAGTTTTCGCGCTTTGATTGCATGGTTTTCGAGCGCAATCGAAGCCTCTCCAGAACGGCACGTTAAGCTTTCCGGCCTATGGTCCGGCCGACCTATGACCCAGACCAGCGACATACCGCAGAGGCGGAGTTTCGCCCGGATCGGCGCCTTCGTGGCCGCGCGCCGGAAGCTGGTTTTCGACTATTTTTCCGCGATCAGCGGCGCGGGCGGGCGGCTGGTGTTCTCGCTCGCCTATTTCATCGCGCTCGCCAACACGCTGTCGATCGCCGAATTCGGCATGTTCGCCACTGCTTCGGCGGCCGGTGTCATGCTGTCGCGCATCCTCGCCTTCGGCTTCATCTCGGCGCTCTACCGCACCGCCACGATCCGCCCGAACCTGATCGGCGCCTTCACCGCCGGCTTCATGCTGCTCGGCATCGTCTCGCTGCCGTTTCTGGCGGCGGCATCCTACCTCGTCTACCTGATCTTCTTCGCCGGCACCGTGCCGCTGCCGGTGTTCGCCGCCGTCGTCTTCGCCGAGGCGCTGCTGTGGCGGCCGGTCGAGGTGGCGCTGATCGTCAACAACGGGCTCGGCAAGTTCGGCCGCGCCGCCGTGCTGGCGATCCTGGCGACGGCGCTGAGGGCGCTCGGCGCGGTGCTGTTCATGCTTGCGGCGCAGCACAGCGTTGGCGTCTGGTCCTGGTACTATATCGGCGCCAACGCGGCTTCGCTCATCATCGCCTTCGGCTTCTTCTATCCGCGCCAGCGGCTGAGACTGCGCATCGAGCTCTATCTCAGGCGGCTCGCCGACTCGATCTATGTCGCCGGCGCCGAGGTGCTGTTCTACCTGCAGATGGAGTTCGACAAGCTGCTGGTGCTGTCGATCGGCGGCGCCCACCTCGCCGGCATCTACGCCATCATCATGCGCCTCGTCGACCTGACGGCGATTCCGATCCGCACCTTCTCGATGATGCTGGTGCAGCGCATGATGCGGGCGCCGGAGTTACTGTCGCGGCTGGCGGTCAAGAGCGGCATCGAGGGCGGCGTGTTCCTGGTCTCGACGCTGGCGCTCGCCGCACTCGGCATCGTGCTGCACTTCTTCCCCAACGCGCTGGGCAGGAATGTCGCGGAAGCAGCCCCCCTGGTGGCCTTGGCGATCTGCGTGCCCGGCCTGCGCAATCTGGTCGAATACCAGGCCGAATTGCTGTTCGCGCGCGGCCAGACGGCGGTCCGGGCGCTCAATCTCGGCCTGCTTGCCGGGCTGAAGGCGGTGCTCCTGACCTATGTGCTGACGACGATCGCCGACACGCCCAATCTGGTGCTGTCGCTCAATGTCGTCTTCCTGCTGCTCTATCTCGCCTCGGCGTTTCTGACCTATTCGGCGATGCGCAGGCCGGCCAAGGCCGTTTGATCCAGGATCAGCCCAATCCAATCAAGCGGCGGATGCGGCCGATGTCGGTGCCGATGAAGGACTGCATGCCGATCGCCACCTGCTCGGGCGCCATGCCGGCGACGAAGCGGCGGAAGTCGTCGTCCGACAGCGGTTCACCGGTCCAGTGGACACGGCAGAACTCCTCCCGGCCATGGAAATGTCCGGCGCCCTCCTGAACGTCGTCGACATAGCGGCCGTAGATCATGCATTCGGAGAACCTGCGCGCCGAACCGAGCACCGCGACCCAGTCGCGGCCGTGGACTTTCTCGATCAGGGCGCACATCGCCGTCACGGTTTCGCGGCGCCAGCCGATCAGCGTCGAAATGTAGTCGTGGGTGGAGATTTTCGAGGCTTCGATGCCGAGCGCCGCGCCGGCATTGCGCGACCAGATGCGATGCTCGTCATGGCCATCGTTCGCCAACGCGCCATCGCGCCGGAACAGCCGCACCTTGCCGTCACGCCAGAAGGCGCTGATGTCGAACGGCCTGAGGAAGGCAACATCAGAATCGCAGAAGACCAGTACGTCCTCGCCGGCATGGGCGGCAATGGCGATGCGGCGGAGTTGCTGCGCATGCCAGCCGCGCAATGGCTGGGTCTTCAGGCTCAGCCAGACACGGCGGCGAAACAGGCTGAGCGGATCGTCGACGACATGCAGCCAGCGCGGCAGCAGATCGCGTTCGTCGACGACGATGCGGCGGGCGTTCTCCAATTGGCGAAACAGCGCCACGTCGCGATGCTCGACCAGTATGTAGTGGCGCGCGACGCCGGAAAGCTGGCGGTCCATCGTCTCGCACAGCAGACGGCAGCGTTCGAAATCCGGCGCATAGCTGGCGGTCACCACTGCGGCGGTAGGCGCCTGCGGCAGCCGCTGGACTTCGGCCGTTGCGTCCGGAACGAAGCGGCTGTTCAAGGACGCGCTCCGGCGGCCGAGAATTTCTGCCTGGCGACGCGCCACAGGAACAGCGGGTTGCCGACGACGTAGCGGCGCCAGAGGCGGCCTGGCTCGATCAGCAGCCGGAACAGCCATTCGAGCCTGAGACGGCGCATCCACAGCGGCGCGCGCGGCACCGTGCCGCTGAGGAAATCGAGCAGCGCGCCGACGGCGATCGGCAACGTGCAGTGGCGGGCATCGATGTGGCGCGCGATCCACAATTCCTGACGCGGCACGCCCATGGCGACCAGCAGGACGTCCGGCCGAAGGGCCTCGATCCTATCGACGATCGCCGGCTCCTCGGCGGCGGAGAAATACCCGTCATGGATGACGACGAACCGGTGCTGCACGGCGAGCGCGGCGAGCTTGACCGAAGCCGCCTCGGCATTGACGCGGGTGGCGCCGAGCAGGCCGACGGTGAGCGGCCGCGACGAGGCCTGCAGGAAGGCCGGCACGAAATCGGTGCCGTTGAGATTGTCCGGGAACGGCGCGCCGTAGAGCAGCTTCGCCGCCATGTCGACGCCGATGCCATCGGGCAGGATGAGGAAATCGTCCAGCGCCTCGGCGAAGACCGGATCGGTGCAGGCGATATTGGCATTGTGGGCGTTGAGGAAGCTGACCTTGGTGAAGCGCCGCTCCGCGACCAGACGCGCCAGCAGCGCGATCGCATCGTCCCAGCGGATGGCAAGCACGGAAATGCCGAGGATGGTCTTCAGCGTGTCGGACCCGAACGCCTTGCGGGTGGCGTGCATGTTCATGCGAACGCCTCCTGCCTGACCGAACCGAGCTTCTCGAGGCCGAGTTTGATCGCGGCATCGAGCGCCTTGACCTGCCGGCGATGGAAGGCGCTGCCGTCGACATCCCGGCCATCCGCGGCGGCCGCCTCGAGCGCGGCTGCAAAGGCGATCGGATCGTCGGTGACGACGCAATTGTCGGGACGATGGCCGATGCCGCGCAACGAGCGGCTGGTGGCGACGGAGGGCAGGCCAAGCTCGAAGGTCTCGATGGTCTTGAGCTGCACGCCGCTGCCGGCGGTGCTGATCAGCGGGATGACGGCGGCGGCACGCACGAAGGCCTGCGCGTCGGGCACGCGGCCGACGAATTCGACGCCGGGATGGGTTGAGGTGACGCCGGCGGGCATGCCGCCGGCGATCCTGATGCGGAAATCGGGCCTGAGATGCGGCACGACCCTTTGCAGGAACCAGTCGAGCCCGATGCGGTTCGGCTGCCAGGTCCAGGTGCCGATCAGCGCCGCGTCGCAGTAGATGCGCCGCGGGCCGGCCGGCGCCGGCGCCTGGCTGCGGGTGACCAGCGGCAGCACCGCCGAGCGGCCGGCGGAGGCGACGCCCAGTGCGGCGCGATCCTCCTCGGCCAAGGTGAAGACGAAGCGCGCCTGGCGGCAGAGCCGCTCTTCCATGACCTTGAGCAGCCGCGCCTCGCGGCGAAACAGCAGCCGCTGGAGGAGGCTTGCCGCGGCGGCGGCATTCTCCTGCGCCGAACGGTGCTCGACATTGTGGGCGACGAAGATGGACGGCCTGTCGCTGAAGAGCGTCTCGAAGGCACCGGCGAACTGCACCGAGTTCAGGACATAGCCGTCGACCGGGCCGGCGCGCCCGATCGCGGCGCGGACCTCGGCATCGGAAACGACACGCAGCTTGACCGAAGCAAAGGTGAGGCCGGACAGTATCGCCTTGGCCACCCAGGCGAGCTTTTGCAGGGGTGCTGCGCTTTCAGTGCGCACGTCCACGGCGCCGAGCACGATGGTGTTGTCAGGGTCGGCGGCCGGCTTTCCCGGCCAGCTGAAGCCGACCACGGTGACGTGCGCGCCTGCGCGCCGCAATGCGTCTATGATCGCGGCGTTGGCAATCTCGTAGCCCGAGGCGAGAGCGCCGTCGGGCACGATCGATGTGGCGAACAGCAGATGCATCTCACCTATCCAGTGCAACCCAGATAGCAACGCGCGGTGAACCCTTGATTAAGTGAACCCATTCGGTACGAAGAGTCTCGGTTTCGCGGGCCTTGGCGTGAAAGGTGATTAACGAAACGTTATCATCGCAGTGCTATCGAGGGCAGAAATCACCCCTTGCGGCTGGAGCGCATGATCCCCTTGCCATCGGACGGTTCGGTATCGATCGCGGGACGCTCCCCCGGCCTTGCCGCCGAGGCGATCGAGGTGGTCGTCACGCTGCCGACCTTCAAGCGCCCGCAGATGCTGCTTGCGACCCTGGCGTCGCTGAAGGCGCAGCGGACCGCGAGACGCTTCGCCGTGATCGTAATGGAGAATGAGGCCGAGGCGCGCGATGGCGCCAAGGCGGCGTTGCCGTCCTTCGAGCGCGGCGAAATGCTGGGGCTGGTCATCATCGCGCATGAGCGCGGCAATTGCAGCGCCTACAACGCCGGCTGGCAGACCGCGATCCTGCATTTTCCCAATTTCCGCCACCTGCTGGTCATCGACGACGACGAACTGGCCGACCCCGACTGGCTGGAGCACATGTGCAGGGCGGCCGAGACACTCGGCGCCGACATCGTCGGCGGGCCGCAGGTGCCGGTGTTCGCGGAGCCGACGCATGCCAGATGGGCCGAGCATCCCGTCTTCGCGCCGCCCTACCGGGAGACCGGGCGGGTCGCGGCGCTGTACTCGTCCGGCAACCTCCTGGTCGGGCGCCACGTGCTGACCGCCATGGGCCCGCCCTTCCTCGACCTGCGCTTCAACTTCATGGGCGGCGGCGATTCCGATTTCCTTAGCCGCGCGGCCCAGAAAGGCTTCGTGCTCGGCTGGTGCGCCGAGGCCAAGGTGCACGAGACGGTGCCTGCCCGGCGCGTCGAGGCCGACTGGATCCGCGCTCGCAGTCTGCGCAACGGCGTGATCTCGACGCTGGTCGAGAAGAAGAAGCGCGCCGGCACGCCGCTTGCCGGCCCAAAAGTGTTCGCGAAGAGCCTGGCGCTGCTTGCCGCCTCGCCGCTGCGCGGGGCGATCCGGCTGGCGCGGACAGGATCCGTCGCAATCGGCCTCTATCCCATCCATGTCGCGCTCGGCCGCGTGATGGCCGAATTCGGATACGCCAATGAGCAATACCGGCAGCCTGAGAAGAACTGAACGCGCGCCGCTCAGCGCCGCGTTCACCCGCGAGGGCGTCGCCACCGCGATCGCGGCGCTGCTGTTCACCGTCATCATGGTGTCATTCCGGCCGTTCCAGCCGGCCGGCGCCGAGCTTACCGGCCAGGGCGGCGACATCGTCAATCAGTTGGGCTTCAGCTCGCTCGGCGCGATCTCGATCTTCTCGCTGATGGCGTTCGCCGACCCACGGATGGCGCGCTCGCTCTTCAGCCCGTCCTGGATGCTGATGCTCGGCTTTTTCATGCTGTCGGTGGTGCTGGCGACCGATCCGCCCACGGCGATGCGCGCCGCCTCGTTCACGCTGATCGGCATCCTGACCATGGCGACGATCCTGGCGTTGCCGCGCGATGCGGAAAGTTTCTCGAAAGTCATCATCTTCACCGCCATCGTCGTCATCGGCCTCTCCTATGTCGGGCTGATCGTCTTCCCGCACGAGGCCATGCACACGGCCGACTCGCAGGAGCCCGAACATGCCGGCCTGTGGCGCGGCGTCTTCACCCACAAGAACATCGCCGGGCCGATCATGGCCTGCTTCAGCTTCGCCGGTCTCTATCTCTACCGGCGCGGGCAGAGGCTCTGGGGCGCCGGCATCTTCGCCGCCGCCATGATCTTCATGCTGCACACCGGCTCCAAGACGACGGTCGGGCTGGTGCCGTTCTCGATCCTGATCGTGGTGCTGCCGAGCCTGATCGGCATGCGGCTCGGCACGCCGATCCTGTTCGCGCTGGCGATCGTCGCCACGGCGGTCGGCACGCTGGGCATTGTCTTCATCCCGCCGGTGAAGCACCTAGCGGCGGTCTATTTTCCCGATCTCACCTATACCGGGCGCACGACGCTGTGGGAGTTCGCCGGCGGCATGCTGGCGAAGAGACCCTGGACCGGCTACGGCTATGAGAGCTTCTGGGGGACACCGCTGCTGCTCAACCAGGACCAGCCCTTCGACCGGCCCTGGGACATCCGGACCATCGTGCATGGGCACGACGGCTATCTCGACATCGCGGTGCTGATGGGTATCCCGGCGCTCTGCGTGGCGGTCTACACTTTCCTGATCGCGCCGCTGCGCGACTACATGCGCATCCCGCTGCGCAAGGAGAACATCTATCTCGGCGACTTCTTCATGATGGTGGTGCTGTTCGCGGCGCTGAACGGCTTCCTCGAAAGCTTCTTCTTCCGCCGCGCCGACCCCGTCTGGCTGTTCTTCGTGCTCAGCGTGCTCGGACTGAGGCAGGTGTCGCTGCGGCCGTTGGCGGTGCGCCGCTCTCCCTGACCTGCCTTCGACAGGGCTTTCCCACCACGCCGCAAGCGTCTATGGGAGGGCCGTTCTTGCGGAGGCTTCAAATGACCATCAGGCTTGTTCTCGCCGGCTGCGGCAATATGGGTTTCGCCATGCTCTCCGGCTGGCTGAAGTCCGGCCGGCTTGCGCCGCAGGAAGTGTTCGTGGTCGAACCCAATGACGATTTGCGCAGGCGGGCCGAGGCGCTGGGCTGCGGCGGTGCCGCGGATGCCGCCGGCATTCCGGCCGAAGCGGTGCCTTCCCTCGTCGTCATCGCGGTGAAGCCGCAAGTGATCCGCGAGGTGACCACCGCATACAAGCGTTTCGGCGATGGCCGCACCACCTTCCTCAGTGTCGCCGCCGGCACGCCCGTCGCCACTTTCACGGAAATCCTGGGCGACCGCACGCCGATCGTGCGCTGCATGCCGAACACGCCGGCCGCCATCGGCAAAGGCATGATGGTGGTGTTTTGCAACCCGCTGGTGTCGGACGACACCAAGCGTTTCGTCGCCGATTTGCTGGCGGCGAGCGGCGAAGTGGCAGAGATCGACGACGAGAGCCTGATGGACGCGGTCACCGCGGTATCCGGATCCGGCCCGGCCTACATCTTCCATTTCATCGAGGCGCTGACGGCTGCGGCCGAAAAAGCCGGCCTGCCGGCCAAGACCGCCAGCCTGCTCGCCATGCAGACGGTCTACGGTGCTGCCTCGCTCGCCGCCGAAAGCCGTGAGGACCCGGGCGTGCTGCGCCAGCAGGTGACCAGCCCGAACGGCACAACGGCCGCAGCGCTTGCCGTGCTGATGGGCGAAGAGCGGTTGACGAAGCTCTTGACCGAAGCGGTGGAAGCGGCGCGGCTGAGGTCGATAGAGCTGGGGAAATAAACCCGATCAGCCGTACAGCATCTCGTCCTGCAGGCGGCGCAGGGCGTACAGCCTGGTCGTCTGGTCGGGCGCGGCATTGTCGGCGGTCAGCAATTCGCCTTTCCTGACCGGCTTCAGCACCTTGCCGCCCTCGAGCAGGCCGACGGGCACGGCGCGGTTGGCGCGGGCTTCGCCGACCGTCATTGTCCAGGAGCGGTAGCAGGTCTCGCCGATGGCGTCGAAGGTTTCGCCCGCGGCCAGATCGCGCTTGGCGACGGCGCAGACCTCGGCCACGGGCTTCGGCAACGGCACCATGTCGGGGCGGCCGTGCAGCACGATGCGGGCGGCGGTCAGCGGCACCTCCAGCGAGGTCAGGTGGTAGGGCCTAAAGAAGCTGTAATAAGGGCCGTGGCCGACATGGAGATCGTCCATGCGCTCGATGACGCGTGGATGCGTCGCCTCGACGATGACGAAGACGCCAGGCGCCACGCCCTTGCCGATCGTGTAGTCGACGACGCCCTTCTTCGACAGGATGCCGCCATCGGCCTTCGGGATCAGCACCTTGGCGAGTTCGTCGCGGTCGGCCTTCGGGCCATGCATGCCCGGAACATCCGGCACCAGCCCGGTGGCGTTGGCGATGGCGCACATCTCGACCATGGTTTTCGAGCCGTCGACGAACTCGACCAGCATGCGCGGGTTCATGTTGCGACGCAGCGCCTCCTCGCGGTAGTCGTCGGGCACCGCATCGTGGTTGAGCGGATTGTTCTTGCCCTTGCCGGCGGAGACTATGGTGTAGCCGAGCGCCGAGGCGAACTCGATCAGCTCCATGCAGCTCGACGGCTCGTCGCCGGCGCCGACGGAATAGACGACGCCGAGCCGATCGGCCTGCTGTTTCAGATAGCAGCCGATGGTGACGTCGGCCTCGACATTCATCATCACCAGATGCTTGCCGTGCTCCATCGCCATCAGGTCGAAATCGGCGGCGACGCCGGGTTTTCCCGTGGCGTCAATGACGACATCGAGCAGCGGATTGGTGACCAGCATCTCGTTCGAGGTGATGGCGATCCTGCCGCTCTCGATTGCAGCCGTCACTTTCGAAGCGCTGTCGGCCTCGGCCGCCATGGCCTCGTCGCCATAGGCAATGCGGATCGCCTCGCGAGCGGTGTGCGGGCGCCGCGTCGAGATGGCCGCGACCGAAATGCCCGGCATCAGCATGCCTTGCGTCACCAGATCGGTGCCCATCTCGCCCGACCCGATGACGCCGATGCGCACCGGACGGCCCTCGGCGGCCCGTCTGGCGAGATCGCGGGCAAGCCCGGTCAGGGCGACATTGGTCATGCGGAAACGTCCATGCTTTTTGATTTGAAGCGGCAATAACAGGCAACCACCCTTCATTGCCAATGAAACCGGCAAAACGGCGACGATTTCTCGCGGATTTAGCGCAATTCAGCCAGCAGGGCCTCGGCCTCGGCCAGGTTCTTTTCGGAGCCGGCGGCGAGATCGTCCATCTTGCGCTCACTGAAGACGGCAAGCGCATGCTGGCAGGCGGCGATCGCCTCCTCGGCCATCGCCTTGTCCTTGCGCGCCGCACCGCGATCGGTCAGCACATCGCACAAGCCGTCCTCGGTAAAAGCGATGCCCGGAACCGAATTGATCTTCTTCTGCACCGCGTTGCGCGAGACACATGGCATTATGATGGCCGGTCTATGGCAAGTCTTTGCGCCCCTGGCTTGGTTCCGCTGCGAGCAGTATTCACGCCGCGATCTTGCCAGTGGCTGAAACCTTGCTTCCCAAGGTCATATTTGTTGGAGGCACGTCGCCTTGCCGGTGCTGGAAGACCGACCGGGCCGCAGTGTGATTCTACCAGCGCGGCGTTTTGTACTTTGCTGGCGCGAATGGTACTTTTGTTCCTTTCACGCCACCTGGCGTTCCTCTCGCACCAAATGGCGGGTCGGCGGCCCGTCCTTTCTGTGCCATTTTTGCTACATCCGGCGAAACTAATGGCCGGATTCTCGCTTTTAGGGCCCCCCTAAAACAATAAGCGCTCACACGTTGTGAAAATTTGATGGATAATCCCGCGCAAGCTCCGGTGGCAGGCTTGGGCAATAAACGCCTTACAAAAACAAAAAGGGCGTTGGGAAAACCACGGGGTTGAAATGAACAGGACGGGTAAAATTACCGTTGGCTGGCGGTTTGCGCTTGCCATGACAGTTTCAGTGCTGGCTTGCGGAAGCGCCAGCGCACTCACACTCAAGGAAGCCATCGCGGTTGCGGTCGAATCCAATCCGGAGATCGGCCAGGCGATCCAGAATCGTGAGGCAATCGAATTCGAGCTGCGCCAGGCGAAAGGTCTCTACCTTCCCAGCGTCGACCTGGAGGGGTCGGCCGGCGCCCGCCGTCTCGACAATCCGTCGCGGCGCGCACTCTCCATTGAGGACGACGCGCTCTATCCGGCAGAAACCGATCTGACGGTTTCGCAGACGCTCTACGACAGCGGCGCAAGGCGGGCCGAATTGAACCGCCAGGCCTCGCGCGTCGACGGCGCCTCGTTCCGGGTGCTGGAGCGGTCCGAATTCATCGGGCTCGCAGTCGTGCAGGACTACCTCGAATACATGCTGCAGGCGTCGATCGTTGCCGAGGCGAAGAAGAACCTTGGCTTCCATCAGGCCATTCTCGGCGACATCCAGCAAGGCATTGCCGGCGGCGCGCTGAACGAAGCCGACCGGCAACAGGCCGAAGAACGGCTGTTCGCCGCCAAGGCGCGCTTGCAGGAAGCGACCGAGGAACTGGAAGCCGCCAAGATACGGTTCTTCAAGAACGTCGGAAAGCCGCTGACCAATGCTTCGCGTCCGGGCGACGTCTCGGCCGCGCTGCCGCGCTCGCTTGACGATGCGATCGGGCTTGCACGACAGAACAATCCGCGCGTTCACATGGCCAACAGCGATATCGACGCCGCCGCATCGCTGGTCGACGCCGCGCGAGCGAAATTTGGACCGTCGATCGTCGCCGAGGGCGTTGCCCGGGCAGGGACCGACATCGACGGCACCGACGGCGATACCAGCGACCTGCAGGCGCGGGTGGTATTGCGCTGGAACCTTTATCGGGGTGGCATCGACAAGGCCAACGAGCAGGAACAGGTCCGCCGCACGAGCGAACAGCGTCTTGCGCTGCATCAGGTCCTGCGCGAGATCGAGGAAGCGGTCCGCACCTCCTGGGACCGCCGCTTCCGGCAGGCGGACCTGGCAAAGACACTGAAGCTACAGGCCGCCGCCAACGAAAAGCTGGTCGGATCCTATCGCGAGCAGTTCAAGGTCGGCCAAAGGTCACTGCTCGACGTGCTCGACGCGCAGAACACGCGCTTCAACACGGCGACGCTGGCCGATACCGCGTCCTACGCCTCGCTTTTCGCCCAGTATCGCCTGCTGGCGGCGACGGGAGAGCTGCTGAAGACGATGAACATCGAGCCGGCGAAGCAGTCGACGGCCTATGCGCGAACCGAGTTCGGCGTGCCGGAAACCGCCGATACTGAAACCTATGCGCGGACCCCGTCGGAGCAGAAGAACGATCTGCCGTTCGACATCCTCGCGCCGGTCAGGAAGAAGCAGCCGATGTAAGTTCGATCGCTGGTCCTTCGGGGCGGGTCGTGAATCAGCAGCCACATATTCTGTCGCCCAAAGAGGCGTTCAAGGCCTGTTTTTCGGCCGTTGCGGCGTATCTCGGCAGGCCGAGCGCGGAGACAGTGCTGTTTGCCGGGGTTCCGATCGCGGAGTCGCGCATCGAGATCGCCGATATCAAGCACCTGGCCGAGCGCATCGGCCTAGAGGTCAGCGAATTCAACCATCGTGATTTCCTGCGCGGACGCGTCGACCTTCCGGCCATCGTCTTCCGCGTCAGCCAGTTGCCGGTCGCGCTGCTGGCGGAAATCGAGAGCGGCGACTACCTCACCGCCCCTCAGGAAAACGGCCGCACCACGATCAGCAAGGCCGAGCTGGCCGAAAGCTATATCAGCGGCGGCGCGTCCTTCTCGATCACCTACGCCAACACCACCGAGGCGATGAAAGTCGGCTCGGCGCCGAAGATCGAGCGCCGGCACTGGCTGACCGGAACCATGGGCGCGTTCTGGCGCACCTATTCGAAGGTCGTGCTGTCGGCGATCTTCATCAACATGTTGGCCATCGCCTCGCCGATCTTCACCATGAACGTCTACGACAGGATACTGCCGAACAAGGCGATCGCGACGCTTTGGGTGCTGGCGCTGGGCATCGGCGCCGTCATCCTGTTCGACCTGCTTTTGAAGACGGCACGCGCCTCGCTCATCGACTATGCCGGACGCAAGGCGGATCTCAGGATATCCTATCTCCTGTTCGAGAAGGTGCTGAACTCCTCGCTGTCGGCGCGGCCCGGCTCGACGGGGGAATACGCAAGTCGCGTCACCCAATATGAATTCGTGCGCGAGTTCTTCACCTCCAACACCATCAGCGTCTTCATCGACACGGTCTTCATCTTCGTCTTCCTGCTGGTCATCTACGCCATCGGCGGCTGGCTGGTGATCATCCCGGCGCTGGCTTTCGTGATCTCCGTCATCGTCGGCCTGGTGACGCAGCGCCGCATCGGCAAGCGCGTCGCGGCCTCGATGAACGAGGCCTCGCAGCGCCAGGCGCTGCTGGTCGAATCCATCTCGACGCTGGAAACGATCAAGTCGCTGCGCGCCGAGGCCTACCTGCTGCGCAAATGGGGCGAGCACTCCAAGAACGCGGCCAACACGTCGGAAAAGATCAAGCAGCTCTCGGCCGCCGCCGGCAACATCACCGGATCCATCCAGCAGTTGGTGACCGTCGCCCTGGTCGTGGCCGGCGCCTATGCCTTCTCGGAAGGATATGTCTCCACCGGAGCAATCATCGGCACGGTCATGCTGGCAAGCCGGGCCGTGGCGCCGCTTGGCCAGATCGCCATCACGCTCTCCCGGTTCCGCCAGGCCATGCTGTCGCTCAGGATCGTCAACTCGATCATGTCGCAGCCGGAGGACAGGCCGGATACGGTGGGTTTCGTCAATCGCCCGATCCGCAACGGCGCGATGGCCTTCAAGAATGTCGGCTTCGTCTATCCGGGCTCCGAAACCGAGGTTCTGAGCGGGCTGAATTTCACGGTCAAGCCTGGCGAGCGGGTCGGCATCATCGGCCGCATCGGATCGGGCAAGACCACGATGGGGCGCCTGATCGGCAGGCTTTTCCTGCCGAGCTCGGGTGAGCTGCTCATCGACGGCATCGACATCCGCCAATACCACCCCTCGGAGGTGCGCGCCGCGGTCGGCATCGTCGCCCAGGCCGGCGATCTGTTTTCGGGCACCATCAAGGAGAACCTTTTGATGGCGGCGCCGGAGGCGAGCGACGAGGCGATCATCGAGGCCGCGAAGGCCGCCGGCGTCGACGAATTCGTCTCCCGCCATCCCCGCGGCTACGACATGAATGTCGGCGAGCGCGGCACCAACCTGTCGGGTGGTCAGAGGCAAGCGGTGGCGATCGCGCGCCTGCTTTTGACCAGGCCGAAGATCGTCTTTCTCGACGAGCCGTCGGGGTCGATGGACCTTGCCTCGGAACGGCAGCTGATCAAGCAGCTCAAGGTGGCTTTCGAGCGAAACACGACGCTGATCGTCTCGACCCACCGCTTCAGCATGCTGGAGCTGGCCGACCGCCTCATCGTCATCGATCGGGGCAAGATCGTCGCCGATGGGCCGAAAGAACAAGTGATCCAGGCGCTGCAGAAGTCGAGCGCCTGACTGGGACGGGGTAGATGCTTGCAAGGGAAGATCGTCCGCCGCTTTTCGCGTCGGCGTCGATATACATCATAGCGGCGCTGTTCGTCGCTTTCGTCGGCTGGGCAGCCTTCGCCGAAGTCGACGAGATCGCGCGCGGCGACGGCAAGGTCATACCCGCTTCCAAGACCCAGATCATCCAGGCCAGCGAGGCCGGCGTCGTCCAGGAGATCGCCGTCAAGATCGGCCAGGTCGTCAAGAAGAACGACCTGATCATCCGCCTCGACAATACCGGCAACAGCTCCAGCCTCGGTGAGCAGCAGGCCAAGGCGCGCGCGCTGCAGACGCGCATCGCCAGGCTCAAATACGAGCAGGGCGGCAACATCTCTGGCCCCTTTCCGTGCCCGGCCGACATTCAGTCGGTCGCCCCGGAGATCTGCGACAATGAGCAGAAGCTGCTCATAGCCCGGCGTGGAAACTTCGACAACAAGCTGTCGGTGCTCAAGTCGCGCCTCGACCAGCGCGAGAAGGAACTGGACGAGGCAACCGCCAATTTCGACCGCCTGTCGAAGAACCTGATCGTCAGTGACCAGGAGGCCAAGCTGGTCGAAGCGATGGTCAAGAAGGGGCTGATGGCCAAGACCGAGCAGCTTCGCGTCGAGCGCGAGCAGACCGAGATGAACGGCCAGCTCAATCTCGCCGGCGAGACCATAAAGAAGGCCAAGGCGGCGATCACCGAGGCGCAGCTACAGGTCGACGAGCTCGGGCTGCAGCTGCAGCAGGAGGCCCTGGACGAGCTCACCCAGGCGCTGGCCGAGCTTTCGGTCGTGGAAGAGACCATCCGCGGCGCCACCGACAAGGTGGCGCGCACCGATATCCGATCGCCGGTGGACGGCATCGTCAACACGTTGGACCTGAACACGGTCGGCGCATTCGTGCAGCCGGGCGCGGTGGTCGCCGGCATCGTCCCGACCTCGGAAACCCTGCTAGTCGAAGCGCGGGTCTCGCCGCGCGACGTCGCCTTCATCCGGCCGGACCAGGAAGCGCTGATCAAGGTCACGGCCTACGACTTCTCGATCTTCGGCGGCATCGAGGGCAAGGTCTCGAATATCACCGCCGACAGCCTGGTCGATCAGAAGACCGGCGAACCGTACTACCAGGTGCGTGTCGCGACGGAGAAGTCGACGCTGGAAAGGGACGGCAAAACCTATTCGATCATTCCAGGCATGATCTGCTCGGTCGACATCAAGACCGGACGAAAGACGATCCTGACCTATCTCTTGAAGCCTATCAACAAGGCACGCGAGGAGGCGATGAGTGAGCGATAGCATCACACCTGCCATCTCCCATGGCGAGCGGCAGCTGCTGCCGCTGACGGCCGACGATTTCGGGCCGGAATTCCGCGTCGTTGCGCGTGGCGGCGTGCGCCGCGGCATCCGCCTCGAGCGCGCCTTCTGGGTGACGCTCAAGCAGATGGCCGAAAGCCGCAAGTGCACGATCGGCATGCTGGTCGACGAGATTGCCGAAAGCCACGCCGAACAGGGCAACCTGACATCGGCGATCAGGGTCGCCTGCATGCGTGGACTGGCCCTGGAGAACCTTGCGCTGCGCAAGCTCGCCTCGATCAGGACGATCTCCGCAATACTGGTCGCCTGCCCGTCGCCGGCCTTCGCGCTGTCGTCGTCGAAGAAGATCCTGACTTTCAACGCGCCGTTCCAGCAGCTGGTCAAGCGGCATTTGCCGGCGAGTCCGAACGACGATGCGCGGCACGACCTGAAGCTGGCGCTCGACCTCAACGTGGCCGATATCTTCGCCCGGCTCGAGGCCAATGGCGAAACACCCGTGAATACCGGCTTCGTCATTGGCGCCGGCGAGCGCCGCTACCGCGGCCAGCTCAACGTGGTGCGCGCGCCGGTGGCCGAGCCGGAATTGCTGATGGCTTTCGTCTTCAACGGCTGACCCGTAGCCGCGCGGAAGCGTTCAGCGCGGGCCCATGCGGGTCGGCGCCACAATCGCGGAAACCATGTCCGGCTCCAGGCCCTCGCCGGGGGCAATCGTGGCAACGCCGCCCTTGATGTCGGCCATTTCGGCGCCGCCGGTCTTGGAGCCATGGATCCAGGCCCGGTCCATGCTGAAGGAATAGAGCGGAACGTAGTCGGGCAGATCGCTGTCACGCCTGACGACATTGCCGAGGCTGTCGAGGATGAAGGCGCCGCTGGCGGTGCTCACCGACAGCACGGCGTGGAAGAATTTCCGTTTGCGATCCTGAAGGACAACGAGCGACATGCTCTGCGCCGGGATGCCGGCATCGAGCAGCGCCGTCATCTTGAGAATGGCGAAATCCTCGCAGTCGCCGGCCCGGCGATCGAGGATTTCCGAAGGCTTCGCCCAATAGTCCAGCTTGCCGTAGACGGCGCTGTCCTTCCGGTAGGCGATCAGGCGGTTGATGCTTGTGTTGACGAAGGCCAGCCTGTCGCTGAACCCCTTGCCCTTGGCGGCGTCGACGATGGCGACGAAGGCGGCGTTCTTGCGTTCGCAGGTGCTGCCAGCCGAGCAGTCGACGATCGCCCTGTAGACGGGCGCCCAGCGCGCCGCGACCGGGAAGTTGCGCATCGACAGGGCGACCGAGCCGAACACGCCCGGAATGATCGCGGCCGTCTGGATAGGGTCGATGCCGGCGCCGGCCTGCGCCGCCGACGAAGCCTCCGCACGCTCGACCTCAACGTAGCCATAGGCAGTGGAGACCGTGCCGATTCTGTATGACGCCGCAGGCTGCCAGGGCTGATATCTGGCCAGCGAGACTCCACCCAGGCTGAGGGGTGTCCGGACCCCTTTCGCAAGCGTTCCCGCAAGCGCCGAATCACCTGGCATGGCGCTTGCCGATGACGGTTGCGGCAGCCCGCAAAGGCCGATCGCCAGCACGAGAAACTTGAGCCCGGCTTTCATCGACAAAGCTTTTTGTGTTTTCATGACGCCCACCTTTGACTGTGGACGCTATCAATCCGGTCTCAAATTATTGGAAATGAAGGTGGATAAATTTCCAGCAATTCATTACATCTACTTTATTTAAAATTTTATTCTTATTTATACTTCTATTTGCCAAATCCGTCTCGCCGACCCCGACCAAACCGGTTCCGGAAAAGTCTCAGTATATCGGGTTATATGGCTGAGGTTTACCATGCGTAAAAAATAGCAAAGTCACTATATCATACTATATGAAACAGATTGAGAGACTGTTGCAAAGACAAGGCCGTCCCTGTCTCTTTCCGGGAAATACCGGAGGGGTTTCCAGCCATGACGACCAATATCGATTTGGACAACGTTTCAGCTTCCTTTGACGAGCACGCGGTTTCCACTGAACATGCCGGGCTGACACCGGCGCAGGAAATCCAGGTCGCGCAGGCCGCCTCGACAGGGCAAGCCGCGCCGGCGGATCCGGTACCGGTCGATGTCGGCAGCGGCGCACCCGTTCAGCCCGAAGCACCAGCCGCCCCGGCAGCGGCGGCGAACCCGCCGGCAAATGGAGCGGCTGCGGCAAACGCACCGGCGGGCGCGGCGCATGATTATGTGGCCGACGCCGGCAATGTCGTCAGGCTTCCGGCCAATGTCTCGATCGACAACATCAAGGTCGACGGCCACAACCTCGTGCTCGTGCAGCCCGACGGGTCTGAGATCGTCATCAAGGACGGCGCGCTCAACGTGCCGACCTTCATCCTCGGCGAAGTCGAGGTGCCCCGCGTCGCCCTGATCGCCGCGCTGGAAGCAAGCCATGTCGATGTCGCCTTTGGCGCCGACGGCTCGATCTCTGCCGGACCCGGAAACGGGCCGAACAGCGCGGGCGGAAACTTCTCCGTGCCGCCCGGCGGCATCGGCGACGGCTTCGACCTGTCGGCCCTGCTGCCGCCGACGGCCCTGCAGTTCGGCCAGCTCGACCGGCGCGAACTCTTCCCATCCATTGTCGACAGGAACGTTTCGGTGGTGGCGGTGTCACTGCTCACCCCGGACGAGGCGGCCAGCGAAACCGGCCTCGACGGCGGCCCGTCACAGTCGCCTGGCAGCGACGCGCCGAGCAATTCGGAGACGTCGAGCACCGGCACGATCACCATCGACGCGCCGGATGGAATCGGATCGATTGTCATCAACGGCGCCACCGTCACCGGCGTCGGGCAGCAGATCCAGGGCCAGTTCGGCTACATCACGATCGTCTCCTTCAATCCGGTCACCGGCGCTATCGAATACAATTACACGGTGACCGAGTCGGTCACCCACCCCAATCACACCAACGGCTACGACCAGAACGATACGGTTCCGGACAATTTCAGCATCACCGTCACGGATTCCGACGGCGATACGGCCAGCACAACCTTTGCGGTCGCCATCATTGACGACGTGCCGACCGCGGTTGCCGACACCGATGCCCTGGCAGCGGGTACGTTCGGGCCGGTCGGCGGCAATGTCTTGGACGGCAGCGGATCGGACGGCAACGCGGCGGGCGCCGACACCAAGGGCGCCGATGACGCGACGGTGGTCGGCGTCGCCGCCGGCAATACCGATACCGATGTCGACAATGCCGCCACGCTCAACACGCCGATCCAGGGCGACTACGGCAAGCTGACGCTTCACGCCGACGGCTCCTACACCTATGTGCGCGACGCCGGCACGCCCGGCGGCGTCAACGACGTCTTCACCTACACGATCAAGGACGGCGACGGCGACACCTCGCACACCACGCTGACGATCTCGATCGGCAACTCGACGCCGGAAATCGGCGACCTGACGCCGGAGGCCAATGGCGGCGACGTCATCGTTAATGAAAACGACCTCCTGGCCAGCCGCGGGCCCGGCGAGTCGGCCGGTTCCGACACGTCGAAGGAAAGCACGACCCAGGGCGGCACCTTCACCATCAGCTCGCCCGACGGCATCGCCTCGCTGGCGATCGACGGCCACACCTTCATCACCAATGGCACATTCACCGGCGGCTCGTTCACCACCGCGCTCGGCAACACGCTGACGGTGACCGGATATGACGCCGGCACCGGCGTGGTCAGCTACACCTACACGCTCAACGACAACGAGACGCATGCCAACGCCCAGAGCACCAACAGCCTGTTCGAGAACTTCACCGTCGCGCTGACCGACGAGGACGGGCAGAGCGCCAACGGCACGCTCTCCGTCAACATCGTCGACGACGTGCCGGCGGCGAGCGCGGAAGCCTCGCAGGACGTCGCCGAAGGCGCGACGGTCACCGGCACGCTGGACTTTGTCCCCGGCGCCGACGGCGCAACGGTGACGCATATCGACGGCACGCTGCTGCTCTTCGGCCAGGACGGCTACTCGCAGGCGATCGACATCGGCGACGGTTTCATCAAGGTCAAGGCCGACGGCAGCTATTCTTTCACCGCTGACAATCCGGTGATCGGCACGGGCGCGGCTTCGGCGACCTACACGGTGACCGACAGCGACGGCGACACGGCAACGGCCGGCATCAGCTTTGCCGTCACCGACGCCAACACGCCGACTAGCGGCACGGCCTCCGCCTCGGTCGACGATGACGGGCTCCCCGGTGGCAATCCGGCGAGCAGCGCGGGCGACATCACGGTTCCTAACACCGATGGCGACAACAACGAAGCGACCTTCTCCGGCACGCTCGGCGGCAGCGTCGGCGGCGATGGCGCTGGCGCCAACGGCTTCTCCTTCGCGGCACTCAACGGCACGGCCGGCACGGTCGGCCAGGAGAATGTCTCCTACAGCTGGGATGCCGGCACCCACACGCTGACGGCGACCACCACCAGCGGCGACCGCATCGGCACGGCGCTGTTCACCGTGCACGTGACGGATCCGGCGACTGGCGCCTACACGGTGACGCTGCTCGACAATGTCATGCATACGGGCGGCCCGAACAACGAGAACAGCGCGACGGTCGATCTCGGCTATGTCATCACCGACGCCGACGGCTCGACGGCGCCTGGCACACTTACCGTCACCTTCAACGACGATGCTCCGACGGCTTCGGCCGAGGGCTCGCAGAACGTCGCCGAAGGCGCGACGCTGACCGGCACGCTCGACTTCGTCGCCGGCGCCGACGGCGCAACGGTCACGCATATCGACGGCACGCTGCTGATCTTCGGCCAGGACGGCTACTCGCAGGCGATCGACATCGGCGACGGCTCCATCAAGGTCAAGGCCGATGGCAGCTACTCCTTCACCGCCGACAGCCCGGTCAACGGCACCGGCGCGGCTTCCGCGACCTTTACGGTGACCGACGGCGACGGCGATACGGCAACGGCCGGCATCAGCTTTGCCGTGACCGACGCCAACACGCCGACTAGCGGCACGGCCTCCGCCTCGGTCGACGATGACGGGCTCCCCGGTGGCAATCCGGCGAGCAGCGCGGGCGACATCACGGTTCCGAACACCGATGGCGACAACAACGAAGCGACCTTCTCCGGCACGCTCGGCGGCAGCGTCGGCGGCGATGGCGCTGGCGCCAACGGCTTCTCCTTCGCGGCACTCAACGGCACGGCCGGCACGGTCGGCCAGGAGAATGTCTCCTACAGCTGGGATGCCGGCACCCACACGCTGACGGCGACCACCACCAGCGGCGACCGCATCGGCACGGCGCTTTTCACCGTGCACGTGACGGATCCGGCGACTGGCGCCTACACGGTGACGCTGCTCGACAATGTCATGCATACGGGCGGCCCGAACAACGAGAACAGCGCGACGGTCGATCTCGGCTATGTCATCACCGACGCCGACGGCTCGACGGCGCCTGGCACACTGACCGTCACGTTTAACGACGATGCGCCGTCGCTGACGGTGGGCACGGTCAATGACAGCGCCATCACGCTGGTGACGCAGGACGCGCAGACCATCGGCGCTGCCTCCGACACGGCGAGCGCGAGCTTCGCGGCCGCCTTCCTGGCGGCGGTGTCGCCGAGCTATGGCGCCGACGGCGCCGGCTCGACAGTGATCAGCGGCTACACGCTCAACGTCACCAACTCGGCCTCGGGCCTGACCAGCCAGGGTGAAGCGATCACCCTGACCAAGGTCGGCAACGACATCGTCGGCTCGACCGCCTCGCATGGCGAGATCTTCAGGATCGCCGTCGATGCCGCCGGCACGGTGACGCTGACCCAGTCCCAGCAGATCGACCACCTGCCGGAGAGCCTCGACACCACCAACAACAACGCCCACATCGACCTTGGCAATGGCCTGGTGTCGCTGTCGGCGACGGCGACGGTGACCGATGGCGACCACGATCAGGCGACCTCGACGGTGAGCACCGATCTCGGCGGCAACATCGGCTTCGACGACGACATCCCGTCGCTGACGGTCGGCACGGTCGCGGACGCGGCCATCACGCTGGTGACGCAGGACGCGCAGACGATCGGCGCTGCCTCCGACACGGCGAGCGCCAGCTTCGCGGCCGCCTTCCTGGCGGCGGTGTCGCCGAGCTATGGCGCCGACGGCGCCGGCTCGACGGTGATCAGCGGCTACACGCTCAACGTCACCAACTCGGCCTCGGGCCTGACCAGCCAGGGTGAAGCGATCACCCTGACCAAGGTCGGCAACGACATCGTCGGCTCGACCGCCTCGCATGGCGAGATCTTCAGGATCGCCGTCGATGCGGCCGGCACGGTGACGCTGACTCAGTCCCAGCAGATCGACCACCTGCCGGAGAGCCTCGACACCACCAACAACAACGCCCACATCGACCTTGGCAATGGCCTGGTGTCGCTGTCGGCGACGGCGACGGTGACCGATGGCGACCACGATCAGGCGACCTCGACGGTGAGCACCGATCTCGGCGGCAACATCGGCTTCGACGACGACATCCCGTCGCTGACGGTCGGCACGGTCGCGGACGCGGCCATCACGCTGGTGACGCAGGACGCGCAGACCATCGGCGCTGCCTCCGACACGGCGAGCGCGAGCTTCGCGGCCGCCTTCCTGGCGGCGGTGACGCCGAGCTATGGCGCCGACGGCGCCGGCTCGACGGTGATCAGCGGCTACACGCTCAACGTCACCAACTCGGCCTCGGGCCTGACCAGCCAGGGTGAAGCGATCACCCTGACCAAGGTCGGCAACGACATCGTCGGCTCGACCGCCTCGCATGGCGAGATCTTCAGGATCGCCGTCGACGCGGCCGGCACGGTGACGCTGACCCAGTCCCAGCAGATCGACCACCTGCCGGAGAGCCTCGACACCACCAACAACAACGCCCACATCGACCTTGGCAATGGCCTGGTGTCGCTGTCGGCGACGGCGACGGTGACCGATGGCGACCACGATCAGGCGACCTCGACGGTGAGCACCGATCTCGGCGGCAACATCGGCTTCGACGACGACATCCCGTCGCTGACGGTCGGCACGGTCGCGGACGCGGCCATCACGCTGGTGACGCAGGACGCGCAGACCATCGGCGCTGCCTCCGACACGGCGAGCGCGAGCTTCGCGGCCGCCTTCCTGGCGGCGGTGACGCCGAGCTATGGCGCCGACGGCGCCGGCTCGACGGTGATCAGCGGCTACACGCTCAACGTCACCAACTCGGCCTCGGGCCTGACCAGCCAGGGTGAAGCGATCACCCTGACCAAGGTCGGCAACGACATCGTCGGCTCGACCGCCTCGCATGGCGAGATCTTCAGGATCGCCGTCGATGCCGCCGGCACGGTGACGCTGACCCAGTCCCAGCAGATCGACCACCTGCCGGAGAGCCTCGACACCACCAACAACAACGCCCACATCGACCTTGGCAATGGCCTGGTGTCGCTGTCGGCGACGGCGACGGTGACCGATGGCGACCACGATCAGGCGACCTCGACGGTGAGCACCGATCTCGGCGGCAACATCGGCTTCGACGACGACATCCCGTCGCTGACGGTCGGCACGGTCGCGGACGCGGCCATCACGCTGGTGACGCAGGACGCGCAGACGATCGGCGCTGCCTCCGACACGGCGAGCGCCAGCTTCGCGGCCGCCTTCCTGGCGGCGGTGTCGCCGAGCTATGGCGCCGACGGCGCCGGCTCGACGGTGATCAGCGGCTACACGCTCAACGTCACCAACTCGGCCTCGGGCCTGACCAGCCAGGGTGAAGCGATCACCCTGACCAAGGTCGGCAACGACATCGTCGGCTCGACCGCCTCGCATGGCGAGATCTTCAGGATCGCCGTCGATGCGGCCGGCACGGTGACGCTGACTCAGTCCCAGCAGATCGACCACCTGCCGGAGAGCCTCGACACCACCAACAACAACGCCCACATCGACCTTGGCAATGGCCTGGTGTCGCTGTCGGCGACGGCGACGGTGACCGATGGCGACCACGATCAGGCGACCTCGACGGTGAGCACCGATCTCGGCGGCAACATCGGCTTCGACGACGACATCCCGTCGCTGACGGTCGGCACGGTCGCGGACGCGGCCATCACGCTGGTGACGCAGGACGCGCAGACCATCGGCGCTGCCTCCGACACGGCGAGCGCGAGCTTCGCGGCCGCCTTCCTGGCGGCGGTGACGCCGAGCTATGGCGCCGACGGCGCCGGCTCGACGGTGATCAGCGGCTACACGCTCAACGTCACCAACTCGGCCTCGGGCCTGACCAGCCAGGGTGAAGCGATCACCCTGACCAAGGTCGGCAACGACATCGTCGGCTCGACCGCCTCGCATGGCGAGATCTTCAGGATCGCCGTCGACGCGGCCGGCACGGTGACGCTGACTCAGTCCCAGCAGATCGACCACCTGCCGGAGAGCCTCGACACCACCAACAACAACGCCCACATCGACCTTGGCAATGGCCTGGTGTCGCTGTCGGCGACGGCGACGGTGACCGATGGCGACCACGATCAGGCGACCTCGACGGTGAGCACCGATCTCGGCGGCAACATCGGCTTCGACGACGACATCCCGTCGCTGACGGTCGGCACGGTCGCGGACGCGGCCATCACGCTGGTGACGCAGGACGCGCAGACGATCGGCGCTGCCTCCGACACGGCGAGCGCCAGCTTCGCGGCCGCCTTCCTGGCGGCGGTGACGCCGAGCTATGGCGCCGACGGCGCCGGCTCGACGGTGATCAGCGGCTACACGCTCAACGTCACCAACTCGGCCTCGGGCCTGACCAGCCAGGGTGAAGCGATCACCCTGACCAAGGTCGGCAACGACATCGTCGGCTCGACCGCCTCGCATGGCGAGATCTTCAGGATCGCCGTCGACGCGGCCGGCACGGTGACGCTGACCCAGTCCCAGCAGATCGACCACCTGCCGGAGAGCCTCGACACCACCAACAACAACGCCCACATCGACCTTGGCAATGGCCTGGTGTCGCTGTCGGCGACGGCGACGGTGACCGATGGCGACCACGATCAGGCGACCTCGACGGTGAGCACCGATCTCGGCGGCAACATCGGCTTCGACGACGACATCCCGTCGCTGACGGTCGGCACGGTCGCGGACGCGGCCATCACGCTGGTGACGCAGGACGCGCAGACGATCGGCGCTGCCTCCGACACGGCGAGCGCCAGCTTCGCGGCCGCCTTCCTGGCGGCGGTGTCGCCGAGCTATGGCGCCGACGGCGCCGGCTCGACGGTGATCAGCGGCTACACGCTCAACGTCACCAACTCGGCCTCGGGCCTGACCAGCCAGGGTGAAGCGATCACCCTGACCAAGGTCGGCAACGACATCGTCGGCTCGACCGCCTCGCATGGCGAGATCTTCAGGATCGCCGTCGATGCGGCCGGCACGGTGACGCTGACTCAGTCCCAGCAGATCGACCACCTGCCGGAGAGCCTCGACACCACCAACAACAACGCCCACATCGACCTTGGCAATGGCCTGGTGTCGCTGTCGGCGACGGCGACGGTGACGGATGCTGACAACGACCAGGCGACCTCGACGGTGAGCACCGATCTGGGTGGCAACATCGGCTTCGACGACGACATCCCGTCGGCGATATTCCCGGCCTCCGCGGTTGTGGCGAATGGAGCGGGTGCAGCGGTCTCGTTCGACCTCGACATCGACGGAATCCTCACCAACAACTACGGCGGCGACAGCGGCGGAACCGTCATCTTCCCGGCGTCGCTCGACGGCACGGCAAGCGGGCTGACCTCGAACGGTGTTTCGATCGTGTACGACGTCTCGGCGGACGGCCACACGCTGACGGGCCTGGCCGGCGCCACTTCCGTGTTCGTCATCACGCTCAACCCGGCGTCGGCGTCCTACTCGGTCGATATGAACGGGACCGTGGACAGCATAACCACCGTCGACTTCAACGGAGGCGGCTATAACTTCGTCGGCGGCAACGGGGCCTGGGCCGGCTTCAATACGGCGGCCAATGACGACAGCAAGGATCTGCTGCTCACACCGATCGAGGGCGGCGTCAGTTCCGGCACCCTCAACACGAACGCGAATGAAGGCGGCGTCAGCGGCGGCAATTCGGTTGGGTCGGGCGAGAAGATGCGCCTCGACTTTGTCGTGGACCTGACCGGCAGCCCGCCGAACGGCAGCTACTCGTCACCCTCGACGCATCTCTTCGAAGGACACTACATCACCAACGGCGCGTCGGCGAAGTTCACCGGCATCTCGTCCGAGTCCGCGGCTCGCTTCGCCGCCTTCGACGATCCGGATGGGGCGAACAACGTGACAGTTGGCGACGGCGTCCAGGACTCGGTTACCGCGGTTGCGATCAGCTACAACGGGCAGACAAAGCTGGTGTCGTTCGCCGACATCGGCACGACAACGACGAACGTAACTGTCGGCGGGCACATATTCACCGTGCATTTCGTCGACGGCGCCGCTCCAGGAACACAATACGAGGCGGTCGTCGGCTCGATCCTGCAGAACACGTCGATCGCGAGCTACACGTCCACCGGCTACAACAGTCTCGAGATCGCCTACGAGTCGGGCGACACGTTCAAGCTCGGAGATTTTGGCGCCGCGGCTTCGACGAACAGCCCGGTGAGCTTCGCTCTTCCGGTCAGCATCGTCGATGGCGACAACGACAGCGCCCTTGGCACGATCGGCATCACGCTGAGCCCGTCGGGCGAAGGCATCCAGAACTACTCGTCGTCGCTGGCCGGCGACCCTCACACCTACACGTCGACGCTGGCCGCGCCGCATATCATCGGCTCGGACTTCAACGACATACTGAACGGCGACTCCGGCAACAACGTGCTCTATGGCGGCACGGGCGCCGATACGATCAACGGTAACGCGGGCAATGACACGCTGATCGGCGGGGCCGGCCAGGATACGCTTACCGGCGGCGCGGGCGCCGATACGTTCAAGCTGGACGGCCTGGACATCAAGGACCTGATCGTCGACTACAGCGGTGTCGGCGGGCACGGCGACAAGATCGACCTGACGTCCCTGTTCGACACGGCCCCCGGCGGCGCCAATGTCGGCGACTTCGTCAACTACAATGCGGCCACCGGCACGCTCAGCGTCGATACCGACGGCACCGCCAACGGTGCCAATTTCGTCGACGTGGCGACGCTGCAGAACCTGCCGGCGGCCACCACCATCACGCTGCTCTACGACGATGGGACGACCACGCACACGACCACGGCAAATCTGGTCTAGCGGCATGGCGCAGAGGGACAACGCCATGCTATGTATTAGCAACTTGAATATTAGGACTATAGAGGGGACTTTATCATGAAGCGTTCCGCAAGACTGCTGGTTTCAGCCGCGGCCCTGTTGCTGGTCGGATCGGCAGGGCGTGCCGCCGACATCATCGAAGGCCCGACGGCCGACTACTGCCGCACCGTCGGGACTTCCAACCTGGTGCTGACCGACAACATCGTCGACCTCAAGACCCAGGTGGTGAAGCTGATGGACGAGTCGGTCGCCGTCGCCAAAAGCCCGGAGTGGATCAACTCGTCGCGCCCTGCCTTCGTCTGGGCTTCGGAAGCCAAGGTCGCCTGCGGCATGGCCTATGGCTACCTGAAGACGAACTACAAGGACGAAGACACGCTCAACAAATGCGAGTGCTTCCACGATCGCATGGTCGAATACATGCACTGACCGCCAGGACGCCGGCCGGCTGGCGATGACGGACAAGCGAAAACTGCCAAGGGCGATCGCCGGCGCGTTCGCCCTTGGCAGCTTTGTTCTGCTCGGCACGAATGCCGGCGCCTCCGAACAATCCTCCATCGAACGGATGGCCGACCGGCCGCGACACACCGGCTGTGCCGCCACCGGGGAATGGACGCGCGAGACATTCAAGGCCTATGCGACTTGCCAGGCATCGATCTACGGGCTAGAGCCGGTGCTGGCGCATGCGGTGATGGAGATCGAAAGCGGCTTCGACCCGCAGGCGCGCGGCGCCGACGGTGAGGTCGGACTGATGCAGGTGATGCCGGCGACGGCGCGCATGCTGGGCTTCCGCGGCTCGCTCGACGAGCTCGGCGTGCCCGCCACCAACATCGCGCTTGGCGTCGAATATCTGGCCCTGGCCAACAGGCTCGCCGCCGGCGACCTCTGCACCACGGTGATGAAATACCGCGCCGGCCACAATGAGAGCCGGTTCTCCGCGCTTTCGGTGCGCTACTGCGAGCGGGCGCGCGCGATCCTGACCAGGGAAGGACTGCCGGTGACGGGACCCTTGCCGGTGGCGACATTCGGCTTCTCGGCGCTGTCGGGAACGGACGCCGGCCCCGCCGGAGAGAACCGCACCTGCGTGCGCCGGATCTTCGTGCCGGGACCGCGCTACATGCGGTGCGCCGACTACCGCAGCGTCGGCCAAGCCAGGCGGATCAGGGCGCTGCGGGCGCAGCTGTTCGACGGCTAGGCTGGAGCAATTCCAGGAAGCGTGCGGCGCGAAACAAAGAGGTGGAGCGGTTTGGGTTTCCGTGAAACGATGAACCGCTGCGGGAGAGGCTGGAATTCGAAGCGGCGCAAGCGGCACCGTAGGACAAGACCGGGGGACGTCGCCGCAATCACCGGCGGCACACAGGTGGAGCGATCATGAAACTTGGCCGGCGGATTTCCTGCCCGTGGACACGGGCGATGGCGCTCGCTCTTCTGGCTGGCGTTTCGGGCTGCCAGTCGAAAGCCAGCGTCAGCGAGGCGCTTGACCCGGCCGCGATCGCGGCGCCCGGCGCGCCGGCCGGCAGCGGCGTTGCCGCCGCGCCGCAGGCGGTAAAGGCGACGCAGTCGCTTGGCACCGGGCCGGCCAAGATCACCATGCTGTTGCCGCTGTCGGCCCCCGGAAGCGCCGGCGAAGACGGCAGGAAGATGCTCGATGCCGCCAAGCTCGCGATGGCCGACCTCGGCAACAACCTGCTGACGCTGACCGTGGAGGATACGCGCGGAGACCCCGGCCAGGCCAAGGACCTGGCGATCAAGGCGATAACGACGGGGTCGAAGGTCGTCATCGGCCCGACCGAATTGCCGGCCGCGCAGCACATCGCCAAGCTGTCGGGGTCGACGCGGCCGCCGGTGCTGGCGCTGGCCGACAATTTTGCCGGCGGCCCCGGCGTCTATGCGGTGCGCCTCAGCGAGGCCGACAGCGCGGCGGCCGGCGCGGCCGCCGTCGCCGCCAAGGGCGCCAAGAAATTCGTCCTGCTGGTGGCCGCGGGCAGCGATGCCGCGGCAATCGAAAAGCGGGTCACCAACGGCCTCAGTATCTACGGCGCGACACTTGCCGTGACCCTGCCCTTTTCGCCGGCCGATGGCGGCGCCAAGGCGGTCAACGACATGGGCTCGCTGGTGGAGGCGCCGGACGCGGTGATCGTGGCCAGCGGAGACGCCAGCCCGTCGCCGGTGCTTGCGGCGCTGAAGGCCAAAGGCATCCCCGGCAAGACAGTCTCGCTTGTCGGAACCAACCGCTGGCTGGAGCGGCCGATGGATCCGTCGTTCGAAGGCGCCTATATCGCCACGCTCGACCAGGGCGAGACCGGGCCGATCGCCGACCGCTTCAAGGCGACGTTCAACTATCCGGCGGACGTCAACGTCGCCTATGCCTATGACATGGTGGCGCTGACGGCGGGCATTGCCAGCGCCGTCGGGCCGAACGGCTTCAGCAAGCAGGTGCTGGAAAATGCCAGCGGCTTCCGCGGCTCGACCGGCCTGTTCCGCTTCCGCGCCGACGGCTCCAGCCAGCGGACGATGCCGTTCTACCGCGTCGAGAAAGGCGCGCTGAAGCTGGTGGCGAAGTCGACTTCGGGGTTTTGAGGGGCTAGGCTGCCGAACGTGGCTTGGAGAAACGAATGGAAGTCTCAGAAGCGGTCTCGGCGAAGCACTTTCGCATCACAACGACCGGCGTGGCTGTTCTTTGCCTTGTGTATGTGGCCGTGGCCATTGCGGTGGCGCCCAAAACATACTTCGCGATGTTGACCGAGTACACGCTCCAGAAGTACTCGCTCCCAATTCCCTTGTTTGCCCTGTTTGGGATGGCGGGCGTGGCAGTGTTCTCTCGGCCCTTGTCCCCTTTGACTTTCATTCTGGAGAAATTGCGCGACAGGGGTAAGGGCGCGCTGATGATTGTCGGGATGTTCCTGCTGGGCGCGGCGGCGTTCTCCACGCTCAAGCATGTCACACCTGTCTATGTTCCCTTCTTTGCTGATCCATTTCTTGCGAAGTTCGATGCCGCAATTCATTTCGGCGACCCATGGAAAGTGGCGCACGCCGTCTTCCCGCAGCCGCTGGAACCAGCCCTGTTCGTTCTCTACGGACCGGTCTGGTTCGTCCAAATGGTCGGCATCGTGCTTGCCGCCGCGTTCACCAAGGACCATGCCCTTCGGGCACGCTATTTGTTTTCGTTCATTCTTGTTGCGATTGTCCTTGGAAGCTTGGTGCGGATAATCGGATCCTCAGCCGGACCAATTTTCTTCCAAAGGATCGCGGGCAGCGACCGCTTCGCCGATCTCATGTCGGTTCTTGGTACAACCGATTCAGGCAAAGGTATGATCGCCACATCGGACTATCTCTATACGTCCTACGCCCAAGACCGTACCGTCTTCGGAACGGGTATCGCCGCGATGCCAAGCCTGCATGTTGCGGTAGCTCTTCTCAATGCACAATTCTTGTCCCGGTTCGGTCGCACATTAAGGTACTGGGGATATTTCTACTTTTCCGCAATCATGTTTGGCTCCGTTTACTTCGGGTGGCACTATGCGGTTGACGGTTATTTGGCAATTGTCGTGACCATAATACTGTGGTGGTATAGTGGGCGTCTGGTGGAGAATTAGCTGTTTGCGACGCCCCGTCGCCTGTGCGCGTTCAAGCTTGCAAGAAAGCTTCAATGCCGCCCAAACCCATCAGGCGGCTGACAATCTGGAACAAGATCGAGCAGATTGCGGCGATCGAGATCGGCACGCCGAAGGGCACGACACCCTTGCGGTCGAGGTGCTGGGCGTAGAGGCGGAACGCGCCTTCCGGCAGCATGAAAGGGTTCTTCACGACCGCTACCGTCAAAAGCGCGAACACCAGCAGGAGCAGGGAAAATACAACGAGGTCAGGCCCCCCGATAAGAAACGGCGCCACCGCTACCAGCTTGACGTCGCCGGCGCCGACCTTGCGCAGGACCCAGAATGGAAAGAGCACGACAAACAGGACAAGGCCAGCGATGGCGCTGAGGCCCATATCCCACCATGATCCCACCTGAACAGAGAAAAGCTGCAGCGACCCCAAGCCTAGGCAAAGCAGCAGCAGCACGTCGCGATTGGCTATCTTCTGCGTGCTGAAATCGACCCAGGCGATTTTCGCAAGCAGCGGAATGGCAAGCGCCTGGAGCAACAGCGATACCGCAAGCAACATGCGTCTACCGCTCTATGTTCTGCACACTGGACGAAAGCAGCTTTAGATTGTTGGCGACGGTCGGGTCGTTGGGCGCCAGTTCATAGGCCTTGAGGAAATTGGCGCGCGCATTCTGCAGCTTGCCGCGCAACAGATAGGAATAGCCGAGATTGTTATAATATTCGGGTGTCGCGCCGAGCAGCTTGGCGGCACGGCTGTAGGCAAGGTCGGCGAGGTCGAAGCGGCGGATGCGGTCGCATGAGGCGGCAAGGCCGAGCCAGGCGACACCGTCGTTGGGCGCCAAGCGCGTGGCCTTGTAGAACAGGGCGCCGGCATTGCCATAATTTTCCGAGCGGAACTGATTCTTGGCCTCGGCGACCGCCTGGTCCGAAGCATAGTAGTCAACATCGCTGACTGTCTTCAGCCCTTCGAAGGTGTCGCCAAACGCCGTGTAGTCGCCCTTGGCGGGTTCGTTGGTGCGCACGACCCCCATGCTGCTATCGGTCGACTGGCAACCGGCAAGCACAAAAAGCAGCAAACTTGCTGCGGCGGCGAGGCGTATTGGCCCTGTCATTTTGTCCCCCAGGGGTCCCTCCGACTCACTTTAGAACAAAAGCATAGGATTGCTCAGAAGAAAATGCCCCTCATGCGAATGATTACCGGCAACAGGACGATCATGAGCACCACCGGAAAGATGCAGATGCCCAGCGGGATCATCATTTTGACCGGGAGCGCGTTGGCGCGCTCCTCCGCCTGAAGGATCCTCTGGGTTCGCATTTCATCGCTATAGACGCGCAGCGCCTCCGTCAGGCTGGTGCCAAGTTCTTCCGACTGCCGGAACAACACGGCAAGCGAGCGCGCTTCCTCAAGACCGATACGATCGGCCAACTCGCGAAGCGCTTCGCGCAGCGGCTTGCCGGCGCGCAGTTGCAGATTCATGATCGAGAGCTGGATGCCGAGCCACTTGTGGGTTCCAGCCAGTTCCTGGCTCACCCGCTCGACCGCAGCCTCAAGGCTCATACCGGCATCGGCACAGGTGATCATCATGTCCATGAAATCTGGAAAGCCACGGCGATAGGTTTGCTTTTGCGCGTTTTCGAAACGGTCGAGCGCGATGCTCGGAACAACCAGGCAAGCGAGCCCGAACAAGAAGGATCCGCCCAAGGTCACGAAGCTGGGTATCTGCGGCGGCAGAACGGCAGCCAGCCCGGCATAGCAGGCGAGAAAGCCAATGGCGACGGCACCTATTCGCGACAGCGTATAAAGGACAGGCGCGCTTGAGTGATAAAACCCCGCCCGAAAGAGCCGCGTCTCAAGGGCGTTCGCCTCGCCGCGCTCCTTCTCGAGCGTGCGGAAATAGGCGTCGACCGGCCGCTGCGCCGAAATCTTGACGAGTTGCTGCTGCGCATCAAGCGAACGCCGGTTGGCCACTCCCTCCGAGATCAAACTCTCAGTGACCAGCTTCCGCGTTTGAAAGGCCGGCAGAAAAACGAGAGCGCCGAACAGGAAAAGCGCCACCGCCGCCGCGAAAACGGAAAGCGAGACGAGAAGCTCGGAACTCAACATGTTCGAAAGGATGTCTATGTTCGGCTCCAATCAGAAATCAAAGTTGACCATGCGATACATGATGAAGTCGCCGAGCAGAGCCCAGACGCCGAAGATAGTGAACACTGGAAAGATAAGCGGGTTGTTCCAGACCGCTCCATAGTAGCTTGGCGCAATCACCCAAAGAATGGCGAACATGACGATCGGGAAGAACGAAATAACCAAAGCCGAGAAACGACCCTCGGCGGAAAGCGCCCTGATCTTCAACCGCAGCTTCTGCCGCTCACGCAGCACGGCCGACAAATTGGCGAGGATCTCGGTCAGATTGCCACCGGTCTTGGACTGGATGGAAAGCGACACCGAAAGAAGGTTGAGGCCTTCGAAACCCACCCGCTCCGCCAGCTTTCGAGCGGCCTGCTCGATGCTCAGACCGAAGGTGATCTCATCGGAAACGATGCCAAATTCGGTGCCGAGCGGGTCTGGCATTTCGCGTGCTACGAGCCCGACCGCTACCGAGACGGGATGGCCGGCACGGAGCGATCGGACAATCATGTCCAATGCATTGGGCAACTGCTTGGCAAACTTCAAGATCCGTTTGTTGCGGGCCCGGCGGAGAAACTGAAGCGGCAGGACAAAGGCCACGACGATGAAGATCGCCAGAGCCGCAATTGCGGAAACTCCCAGCAGCAGCTTGAAAACGAGTCCGAGAACCAGCCCCGCCAGGATGAAGATCAAAGCAAAGGTCAGCGGATTTCCGGTGATGCCCGATTGGGTGTACAGCCTGTTCAGCGCAACAGCGCCAAACAAGTAGTCGCCGGAGTTGGTCAGTCCACGCTCGCGCAGCAGGCCCTGCAGTGTCTGTTCGGCAGGCGCCTCTTCCGCAAGACGTTGAATACGCCGGTTGATCGTGCCGGCCCGCGAGCGGCCCTTTGCGTAGGAAACATAGAGTGCCTCCGCCGCAAGAATGACCGAGGCCGCTGCCAGCACATAGATGAAATAGAGCAGGGCCTGGCCGGTGAACATCAGAGCGCAACCTGCGGATTGAAAGCGTCTTTGGCGAAGTGGAAACCAAGCGTCGCCGCTTCCTGGGCAAAGCGGGGGCGAATGCCTGTCGCGCGAAATTCTCCAACGATCTGACCTTCGGCCGTAACATCGCGGCGAACAAAATGGTAAAGTTCCTGCAACTGGACCACGTTGCCCTCCATGCCGGTCAGTTCCGATATGGAGACGACCCGTCGGCCGCCATCGGAAAGCCGCTGCGTCTGCACGATAATGTCGATGGCCGAAGCGATCTGAGCCCTAATAGACTCATGGGTCATCGGCATGCCGGCCATGCCGACCATCTGTTCGAGGCGAGATAGCGCGTCGCGCGGCGTGTTGGCGTGAATGGTGGTCATCGAACCTTCATGGCCGGTGTTCATCGCCTGCAGCATGTCGAAAGCTTCCTCGCCGCGAACCTCGCCGACGATAATGCGGTCGGGCCGCATGCGCAGCGCGTTCTTGACCAGCTCGCGCTGGCGAACCTCGCCCTTGCCCTCGACATTGGGCGGGCGCGTTTCCAGCCGGCCGACATGGGGCTGCTGCAACTGCAGTTCAGCCGCATCCTCTATGGTGATCATGCGCTCCCTGGACGGGATGTAGCTCGACAGCGCGTTGAGCAAGGTCGTCTTGCCGCTGCCGGTGCCACCGGACACCAGGATCGATTTGCGCGCCTGCACCGCGATCCGCAGCATGTCGACCATCGGCGGACGGATCGAGTTGAACTGAATCAAGCGCTCCAGCGAATAGGGATGCTTGGAGAATTTCCGGATCGACACCAGCGGGCCGTCCACCGAGATCGGCCGTACCGCTATGTTGACGCGCGACCCATCGTCGAGGCGCGCGTCGACCATAGGCGAGGATTCATCGACGCGCCGGCCGATGTTCGAGACAATCTTGTTGACGACGCGCAGCAGATGCGCCTCGTCGCGGAAGCGGATCGAGGTTTCCTCTAGCACGCCACGCCTTTCAATAAAGACATGGTTGTGGGTGTTGATCAGGATGTCTGCGATCGAATCGTCCTTGAGCAGCGGCTCGATCGGCCCCAGCCCCAGCATCTCGTCGGCGGTGTCGCTGGTCAGCTGATCGAGCTCGCGCGCATTCAACGGCACGTTTCGAGCGCGGACGAATTCGCGCACGATCGGCCGAATCTCGTCGAGGATCTCGTCCTTGGACGCATTTTCAAGGGCGGTCAGATTGAAGCGGTCGATGAGATGGCGATGGAGTTCGACCTTCAGCGTCAGGAAATCGTCGCCCTGGGATTCGGCATCTGTCGGCGCAATGACCGTCGTTCCATTTGCAGCCGGCGCGGCGGGCAGGGGCTGCAGCGCCCGCGGCTCATTCGATCCCTTGATGAAGCGGCCTAGCATTCTCAAGCCCCCCGCAAGCTTCCCCAAAAATTCCCTCAGGTTGGAAACTAAGGGTTAACCACGAGGGGCACAAGCGCCGGGCGCGGGTGAGAGGATCGAATACTTACATCATAGTTAAGACGAGACGCCAAAAAAATCGTTTTATTTTTGGACTGTGCGCCCGAGAGCACACCTCTACTCCGGCCTCACGGAACGTTTCGCCCTGCAATGTGCGACTCTGCCCCGCAGGACCCAGGTAAACCGTTACATATAAAGGACTATGCATATCCTCTAATAGGATGAGGCTACCGCTATTGGGGCGACGAATTTATGAACGAATGGTTAAAGGCGACTGAAAAATTAAGCGAATCAATCCCTTGCCAAAATCAAACAGGCTTCCGACCAGGTGTTGGAAGGTTAAGGAACTGTTAATCCCGTTTGACTCTGCTTTTTGGCGGGACTTAGATCAATTCGACGGGGGATGCTTGGGTATGGGGTTCATCCTTAGCTCGTCTCGTCGGGTTCAAACTCCAAAGGGAGAATTGGCATGAATAAGCTCATGACGATGGCCCGGCAGTTCCGCGACGACGAAAACGGCGCTGCCATGGTCGAATATTCTATCCTGGTTGGCATCATTGCCGGCGCTGCCATCCTGGCGATCCTCGCCATTGGCTTCTGGGTCACGGGCCGCTTTACGGGCCTCTGCACGAAGCTTGACGGCAAGGCAGGCGGTACCTGCAAAGCGGCGAACGGCACCGGAAGCTGATCATCTGCTCAACAGGCCCGGGCCGATCAGGCTCGGGCCTGACACTTGGGAGAAACAAGATGAAGAAGCTCATCGCTATTGCCCGGCAGTTCCGCGACGACGAAGACGGCGCTGCCATGGTTGAATACTCGATACTGGTCGGCATCATTGCCGGCGCGGCGATCCTGGCGATCCTCGCCATCGGCTTCTGGGTCAGCGGTCGGTTTAGCGGCCTCTGCGGCAACCTTGATGGCAAAGCCGGCGGCACGTGCAAAGCAGCGAACGGAACCGGGAGCTGATCTAACACAACTACCAGGCCCAGGATTCAAGACCTGGGCCTGACACCGGGTCGCTATGGGCTGATGCGACCGATTCATTATAAGCCTTTTGGGGTTTGGGCTCATGCGTGCCAACACGATCATCATGATTATCCTCGCGTGCGTATTCGGCGTACTTGCGGTTGTGCTCGCCAATATCTGGCTTGCCAACCAGCGCAACGCCATGGCTCAATCCGACGGCGTCAAGCGCGACACTGTGGTGGTCGCGGCAGTGCCTTTGAAGTTCGGCGATACGCTGACAGCCGACAAGCTTCAGGAAATTGCGTGGCCGGCAGGCGCTGTCCCGACTGGCGCCTTCAAGACGACGAAGGACTTGCTCGCCGGCGAAGGCACAAAGCAGGCTCTGCAAACGATCGGTGCCAACGAGCCTGTTCTCGCCACCAAGATCACCGGCCCGGGCCAGCGCGCCACACTTTCAGCCGTGCTCGGCGAAGGCATGAAAGCCGTGTCCATCAGGGTCAACGACGTGCTTGGCGTTGCCGGCTTCGTCTTCCCGGGCGACCGTGTCGACGTGCTGCTGACCCGAACTGTGCGCGACAGCAGCGGTGTGGACAAGAGCTTTGTCGACGTGCTGCTGCAGAGCATGAAGGTGCTCGCCGTCGACCAGGTTGCAGATGAAAGCAAGGACAGTCCGACTGTGGTGAAAGCGGTGACGCTCGAGGCCAGCACCAAGGATGCTCAGAAGCTGACACTCGCCGCCGGCGCCGGGCAATTGTCGCTGGCGCTTCGCCAGGCCGCGGCCAACAAGGGCGAAACGACCGAGCGCGTCACCCTCGCCGACCTGACAGGCGACACGCCAGAGGATGTGGCCAAGCGGCAGGCGGAACTCGACAAACAGGCCGCCGCCGAGGCCGCCGCCGCCGAAGAGCGCAAGCGCGCGAACGACAGGATCGATGGACTGGCGCAGGCAGTGGAGCGCGTGGGCAGCAAGCTCGACGATCTGAGCAAGGTCAAGCCGGCCCCGGCTGTTGCTTCTGCGCCGCAGGTGGAAGAAGTTGTCAAGGAAGTGGTCAAATATGTGCAGCCGGAGCCCCCGGCGCGGGCGACAATCGGTGTCTTTCGAGGTATAAAGCTCGAAACGTATGATGTGCCGCGACAAAAGTAACGCTGGCATATTAGGGTGCGGGGGCCCGAATCAGCCTGCAAGGGGGATAGCGTCTAGATGCGTGCGTTCTGGGGACCACTTACGGCAGTTGTACTCGCCTATCTTGCGGCGCTATCGCTTTTAAGCCCAGCGGCCCATGCCGCCGATCGCAGCATCGACGTGTCGACGCCAACCATCCATCGCATCTTCGTGCCCGTGTCGCAGTCGGTGACGCTCCAGGTAAACTCCACCCTTGGCGATATCGCGGTGGGGGATGAAAAGATCGCCGATGCCCAGCCGATGACCGACCGTACGCTCTACGTCATAGGCAAGAGCACCGGCACCACCACCATCAATCTGTTTTCCGAGGACAAGCGCACGCTTGGCACAATCCAGGTCGAGGTCGGCCTTGACGTCAGTGACATGGCGCAGGCGATCCGCCAGGTAGCACCCAGGGCGCGCATTGAAATCGGTTCGATAAACGGCAAGATCAGGCTTTCTGGCCACGTCAAGGATGGAGCGACGCTGGCATCCATCATGGAGGTCGCGCAGCAGTACGGCCCCGACGCCATCATCAATTCGGTTATTGTCGACGACAGCCAGCAGGTCAATCTGGAAGTGCGTATCCTGGAGGCCAAGCGCAACGCTGGCCGTGATCTCGGCGTCTCCATAAGAAGCACAAATGGCAGCGGAACGACCCGGACGGGGACGGGGGTCGCGGCCGTCGACAGCGACAATCTAGTGCTCGGGCCGGGGGATCTGGTCAGCGGCCTGCTCTCGAATACCAATCCGTTCGCCGCGCTGATCACACGGGTCATCGACAGCAATATCAAGGTCGACCTGATCATCGAGGCGCTCGAGGCCAAAGGTGTGGTTCGCACGCTGGCCGAACCGAACCTGACCACGCTCTCCGGCGAGCCAGCCAGCTTCAATGCCGGCGGCGAAGTGCCTATTCGCAGCACCACCAAGGACGGCGAGGTCGAAATTGTATTCAAGCAATTCGGCGTCAATCTGCTGTTCACGCCGGTTGTGCTCGACGACTCCAAGATCCATATCAAACTGGCGCCGGAAGTGAGCGACTTGACCGGCTTCACCAGCGCTGGCGACCCGATCTTCACCAACCGCAAGCTGGAGACCGTGGTGGAGCTTCGCGACGGCCAGAGCTTCGCGGTCGGCGGCCTCCTCTCCAGTAAGAACACCAGGCTGCAGAACCAGGTGCCGTGGCTCGGTCAGGTGCCGATCGTCGGCGCGCTGTTCAGGAATTCGAGCACCCAGAAGGAAGAGACCGAACTCGTCGTTGTCGTGACGCCCCATCTCGTGCGGCCAGTAAAGCCCGGCGAGCAATTGGCGACGCCCTTCGACAAGACGAGGCCGTCCAACGATCCCGAGCTGATCCTGCTCGGCCAGCTCGAAGTGAACAAGGACATGATCCGCAAATATGAGTTGGGCGAAGGCGTCACCGGCCCCTACGGCCACATGCTGGACGTGAAATCGAAGGACAAGATGCTCTATGTCAAAAAATAAGCTCTTGCTCGTCGTTCTGTGCGCCGGCCTGCTGGCAGGCTGCGCCGCCGACTATCTGAACAATTACGACACGATGACCTTGGCATCGGGAGACTCGCAGAAAGCCAACCAGCTGCTGCAGACCGTCGACCCGTACAATCCAGCTTCGAACAACACGAAGATCGAAGGTGACGGAGTGCGCGCTGCCGGCGCGGTCCAAAGGTACAGAGTTCCGCTGCCTCCGGCGCCAACGACGAGCATGACAGTCAATGTCGGCGGGGCGGGCGTCACAACACAGTGAATGAAGAGGGATGCGGTGCGCCGGGCAGAGGAGGGCTTGGCGCGAAGGGGTAGAGAGTAGAGCCATGCTGCGAACCATTCGCGCGTTCTGGCACGATCAGAGCGGAATAGCGCTGATCCTCGTCAGCATCATGTTGCCGGCGATCATCGGATTGTCCTTGCTGGCGATCGACATGAGCCGGATGAACAATCTGGACAATGACTTGCAGAAGGGTACCGACGCTCTGGCGCTTGCCGCGGCGGCCGAGTTGAACGGCAGGTCTGACGCATGGACCCGCGCCGAGAATGCCCTGACCAACCTCGTTTCCAACAAAACCATGTTTTCCAACGGCGGGTTCGTGTCACTGACCACCGGCAACGGCGCCGCGACCGTGGATCCGACATATTCCGCATGCCGGTCCAAAGGGCAGGTATCGTGGTGCTTTCTTGCAAGTATCCCTGCGAATGACTCCGACCCGATCACATCGGCCAACTATGCCGCATCGGCAACCGTGACCCGGTTCATCCAGGTCAAAGCGCAGCCGGAAACCTTCAGCGCGATATTCCCGGTTTCGATCTCTTCCTCCGGCAATTCGACCGAGACCAACTATAATCTCAGCGCCGTCTCGGTGGCCGGGTTCACCTCGGGCGTCTGCAACTACACCCCGGTCTTTATCTGCAACCCGTATGAGATGGTGAATGGCACCAACACGGCCGGTGACGCGACCCTCGAGCAGGCCGTATCGGACCCTGCCATCCATCGCCGGTTGATAGAATTGCGCACGGTGGGAAACAATGCCGCGTACGGGCCGGGCAATTTCGGCTTCTTGCAGCCGCCTGATAGTGTCGGCAACGGCGCACAGGGACTCGCCCAATCGATCGCCACGTCGACACCACTTGGCTGCTATTCGGCGCAGGGCGTAAGCACCAAGACCGGCCAGAACAACGGCCCGGTGCAGGACGCATTCAACGTTCGCTTCGGGATCAATGCCAACGGCAATGCTTTCAACAGCGCGGAATACGGTCCGGCCTCGAATGTCCGCAAGGGAGCGTCGACGAACGGGAACGGCAATGGCAATCAGTGCCCTTCCTACAACCAGTTGACGTTCAACGCCGCGGGCAACATGGGCCTGCCGACAGATGCGACCACCCCATATATGGGCGGACGGATGGGCGACGGGGACTGGAACCTATCCGGTTACTGGAGCACCAATTTCGGTGCCACCAGTTATCCATCTGCGTGGGATGCGATCAAGCCGACCCGCTACCAGGTCTATAAATACGAGATCGCGAACGGCTTGGTCAGCCACCCTTCGACCGGCGGCGAGGTTGGAACGCCGCCAAGTGCGTGCCTGGCGCCGGTCACCTCCGTCGACCGAAGGCTGCTCTATGGCGCCATTCTCAACTGCCAGGCGCTTCAGGCGGCAGGCAACAATCTGAGCGGTAACAGCACCAACCTTCCTGTCGAAGCGTTCGCCAGTTTCTTCCTGACCCAACCTGTCCCCGGCGCCTCAGCCGGAGGGTCGGTCTTCGTCGAGCTCGGCGACATTACCGGACGCAGCGGAAACGGCACGCTCGACAACTTCCTGCGCGACGAAGCGCAGTTGTACCGGTGACGGCGATGGTGAAACTTCTGTCCCGCACACTGAGACGTTTCCGCGCCGACCAGCGCGGTACTGTGATCGTCGAGATGACCCTGGTTGCGCCGCTGATGCTGCTGCTGTCGGCCGGCGTGTTCGAATTCGGCAATCTCATCCACGATAAGCTCCTGATGGAAGCCGGTCTCTCCGACGGAGCGCGCTTTGCTGCGCGCTGCAACAGCAAGCTCTACACGGATGCCGGACTCGCCGCGATCGACTGCGCCGCTCTCGCCAAGAACATCGCCGTGTTCGGAAACTTGGCGGCGACACCCCCCGCACGGATCAAAGACTGGACGACGTCCGATGTGACGATCAGCATCGCCGATCCGGCCACTTGCAAAGACGCGGTCGACCCCGGCACCGGCACCGTCCTCTATCTCTCGACCACGTCGCAGGTCTGCATCGTAACGGCGTCCGGCACCTACGCCTACAGCAGCCTCGACAGCATTGGATTGCTGTCGCTAGTGAACATCACCACCGTTACACTTGGAGCCAGCCACCAGGAGCGGTTGATCCGGTTTTGATGATGCTGAAGCGGTTCATAAGGTCCGAGGACGGTGCGACGATGGTCGAAATGGCCATTGCCATGACGCTGCTCCTCGTCTTGACCCTCGGCTTCGTCGATTTCGGCTTTGCCTTCTATCAGTGGAATGCGGCAACCAAGGCTGTGCAGATCGGGGCAAGGTTTGCTTCAATCTCGGATCCCGTCGCGTCGGCTCTTACCACGGCCGCGCCGATCTCCAACCCAGGCGCGCCCGTAGCTGCCGGCGCATATGGGCCGTTTGTTTGCACCTACGACAGTGCGGGCGCCGGCTCCTGCACCAACAGCGGCGCATTCAGCGCCGCCGCCTTCAGCCGCATCTTCCGTGGCGATACCGCAAACACAAATGATGATGCGTGCCCTGCCTTGGGAGCCAACCAGCGCCCGGGCATGTGCCACTTCTTCCCAGGCTTGCTGCGCAAGAATGTCGTGGTGACCTACACGGCCACCGGCCTTGGCTACCAGACACGGCTAGGCGGCCCGGTGCCGACAATCACCGTCAGCCTTCAGAACATCGACTTCCAGTTCTTCTTCCTGGGCGGATTGCTCGGGTTCGGAAACATCACGGTGCCCTCCATGCTGAGCACGGTAACGGGCGAAGATTTGAAGAGTACCTCGCCATGAATGCCATCGACACCAAAGTCCTGCCCACCAAACGCAAGCAGGTGGCCCTGTTTTCGTCCGATGCGCAGTTCAAGCGCGATGTGTCGACGAGGCTCGACGCGCTGGCGATCTACGATGTCAGGGTTTCCGAGACAGCCGACTTCCTCAAGGGTCCGCCCGCGGATACCCGGCCGGGTATCGTCATCCTCGACCTTGGCAATGGCGAGCTGCTCGCTCAGCCCGGCACCGTCGAGGCGCGCGCCAAATGGGCGTCGGTGCCGCTGATTGCGGTTTCCGGCGAGCTCACCTCCGAGCAGACCCGCGTGCTGGTGCGCATGAACGCGTCGGACTGGCTGCACAAGCCGCTCGACGCCAAGGAGCTGCTCAACGCCGTCACCTTCCACGACACCGGCAACCAGGGCACCAAGAGCCGCATCATCACCTTCATCGCCGCCAGCGGCGGCGCCGGCGCCACCACGCTCGCGCTGTCGGCGGCGGAATACCTAGCCTCGAAGTCGGCCGAGCGCGCGGCCTCGACCTGCCTGGTCGATCTCGATTTCCAGAGCGCCAATTGCGGCGCCTATCTCAACCAGTTCAACCAGTTCGACCTCTCGGGCATCATCGGCCAGCCGGAAAGGCTCGACGTCGAGCTGATGGACGTCATCAAACTGTCGCGCCCGTCGGGTCTCACGCTCTACTCCTTCGAGCGGCCGCAACTGCCGTTCGAGCCGCATGGCGCCGATTTCGTGTTCCGGCTGCTCGACCTCGTCGCCTACCGGTTCGACGACATCGTCATCGACCTGCCGAACATCGAGACGCCCTGGCACAATTCGGTGCTGCAGACGAGCGACGAGATCTTCATCGTTTTCGAGCTCAACGTCGCCTCGCTCAGGCAAGGCAAGCGGCTCTACAAGAAGATCCGCGAGTTGCGCGGCAACCAGGTCAACATCACGCTGGTGGCCAACAAGCACAAGCGCAAATGGTTCGGCAACCACTTCTCGCGCAGCGAGCTGGAGAAGATCTTCAAGGCGCCGCACATCAAATCGGTCGCGCTCGACAACGCGCTTTTGACCGACGCGCTGAATCGCGCCATTCTACCCTCGGAAGTCGACGGGCGGGCGCGCTTCAACAAGGACCTGAAGCTGATGTTCAAGGAGCGGCTCAGCGATGCCAGCCGCTAGAGCAATTCCAGGAAAAGTGCGCAGCGCTTTTCCGTCCGGAATTGCGTCAAAACAAATAGCTGGGGCGGGTCAGCGTTTCCATGAAACGCTGAACCGCTCCAGGCGGCATATCCTCCCCGCTCTCGCCGGCGCCTGCATCGCCGCGACCGCGCTTGTGTCGGGCCTGCCGGTCGCCGAGGCGCGGTCTGGGCTTGCCGACCGGCCGCCGCTGCCGGCCATGGGCCCCAGCCTGCGCAAAACGGTCGCCTTCCAGACCAGCGAACAGACCGGCACGATCATCATCCGCAAGGACGAGAAGGCGCTGTATCTGGTGACGAACCGGGGCCAGGCGCTGCGCTACCAGATCAGCGTCGGCCGCGACGGCTTCGGCTGGACCGGGACGGTCGAGGTCGGGGCCAAGACCGAATGGCCCGAATGGCGGCCGCCCAAGGAGATGCGCGCTCGCCAGCCCGAACTGCCGGCGATGGTGCCCGCCGGGCCCTACAACCCGCTCGGTGCACGCGCGCTCTATCTTTCACGCGGCGGACGTGACACGCTCTATCGCATACATGGCACCAACGATCCCAAGGGTGTCGGTTTCGACGGCACGTCAGGCTGCTTTCGCCTGACCAATACCGACGTGATCGATCTCTTCAAACGCGTCGCGGTGGGCGCAAAGGTGGTGGTGGAATGACTATGATCAGGGACCCGGACATTCCGGCGATCGAGCTCGGCGCCCAGGAAGTGGCCGTCGGCAAACCCAGCCGCAAAGGCACGATCGGCGTTGTCGTCATCGGCGCCGCGCTGGTCACCGCGGTTAACCTGACCGCAGCCGTCTACCTCTACCGCGGCATCAACGACCTGCGCACGTTGGAAGCGCGGCTGGAGCAGCTCGGCCAATTCGAGCAACGCATCAGCGCCCGTCTCGATACCGTCAACAACGGTTTCCAGAGCCGGTTCGAAAAGCTCGACGATCAGTTGCAGGCGAAGTTCAGCGAGGTCAATGGCGGCTTCGCCAGGCTCGAGCACGACCTGCCCGCCGCTGCCGACGAACGCATGTCGAGCGCTCCCGAGCCCACGGTGGTCCCGGCCGGCACGGAGGCCGAGCCGTCGGCCGTCGCCGAAAACATGTCGGAGGCGGAGTCCGTCGGAATGCCGCAGCTGCCGAGAAAGCGGGCTGCGCCCCCTGCCCCGAACCCCGCCTACCAGCGCATCCAACAAGCTGACGGCAAGGTCTACTACCGCAAAATCAACTGAGGTTGCCGGGCATTTTCGGGTGGCGCTAAGCCCAAAGCCTGTCGCAAAAAATGCGCGGCGCTCGCGGCGCGCCTTAGAGGTCCCGCTTCAGCGCGAGAATACGGATAGCGCGGGCTTCGGCGCGCTGCCTGGCTTCACTGAGGAAGGCGACGTGGCAATAGGCGCATGCAGCGACGCCGAGGATCAGCATCGCGCTGTTCTTGAAGGTGAAGTCGATCGCGAGCGAGAACGGGATTCCGCTGGGTGCGGTGAAGGCGGCGATCGTGCTCGCAGTCTCCGACTGGCTGCCGACGGCGATCATCAGCCCGGCAAACAAAAGCGCGACATGGTTGGACAGGAAGAAGAAGGCTGGCCGCCTTGCCTGGCACGCCATCCAGCAAGCGATAGCAGCGGCGGCGAGGATGGCGGCGTTGAGCGCGATCGAAGCGCCCAGATAAAGATCGACCTGCTGCCAGAACATGGTAGCCAGCGGACGCAGCTCCAGCCAGATCCGCCACATTTGCGGACTGGCGGGATAGGCGCCGAGCAGGAATGTCGCCGCCCGCTCAGCCGCCAGGATGAGCAGCATCAGGGCGGGAAATGCAAAGAGCAGTATCGGTTTGCGCTTCATGTTGTCCTCGACAATTCCGAGACCAGAATAAGCAAGAGAGATTGCGCAAGAATTAACGAAGCTTAACGCGACGCTTGCTTCGGCATCCTTCTTTCCCGTGCTATGTTGGGCCGCCGGGACGCAAACGCGGGTTCAGGTGGCCGAAGCCGTTTCATCGGGGGTTGAAAGGGTGCGCTCAAGCAGTTTGCCAAGTCGGCCTTTTGTTCGACAGCAAGCTCCGGGACATCGCCAATGAGCGGCGGCGACCCTGAGGCAAGGTCTGGCCGGGCGATCGCGTTAGGGAGTGTCGAGCTCCTGGCCGGGGTCCTACTGATCCTTCACGCCGGCACTTTGATTGGGGTCGACCGGGCCACGCAGGCATTGGACGTCGTCAGAAATCAGTCGCCGCCGACGGCATCACCTGTGATCGATGCCGGACCGTGGCAACCGGCACGCAAGATCGCACAGGAGCTGATCGCGCCGCCCGAATTCGGTGCGTCCCGGATCGAACGGGTCGAGCCCCGCCCGCCGCTCGGCGAGCTTGGCCTTGCATACTGGCCAAAGACGCCGATGCCGGATGACTGGCGCGAGATGCTGCTCTACCGGCCGATCGCCACCTCTTCGGCGACATTCGAGGCGATGGGCCGGACGGTGGCGATCAGCGGCACGCTCGCTGTCGGCCCCGACACGAGCTGTTCCTTCCACGAAGTCGCCTGGCCATGTGGCCAGCGCGCGCGGGCGGCCTTCAATGGCTGGCTGCGCGGCCGGGCGCTGAAATGCTTCGTGCCGCCGGATGTCGACCGCTTCACGATCGCCGCGCCCTGCAAGCTCGGCAAGCAGGATGTCGGCGCCTGGCTGGTCTCCAACGGCTGGGCCACGGCGCTGCCCGGCGGCAGCTACGGCAAGGCCGAGGCGACAGCCAGGAATGCCGAGATGGGCATATTCGGACCGCCTCGATAGGCCGACAGTATGTCATCCGGGCGGATCGCTCCAGGCCGCCGCCCGGCCAGCCCCAATTCTCACCGCCGATATTTCTTTTGTTAACCCTTACGGCGCAGCTTTCCTGGCGCGAGCCGGTTTGATCGGTCATTCCGCTGTTTGCATCAAATTGTAAGGGTCCTTGAAACCGAAATTGCAGCACACCGGCCTTATGCCAGCGCATCGGACAGGAGATTGGCCAGTGACGAAACCGACGGCGACCCCCTCTGCCCAAAGCTGGAAAGATGTCGCGTGGCTGACGGTGCTCGGGACGGCCGGCTGCCTCATTCTTTCGCTCGGCCTCAACTATCTGCTTTTGTTCAGCGAGGCGCTGACGCCGTTCGCGCGCAGCGTGATAACGGCAACGCTTCTGCCGCTGGCCATCGGCCTGCCGCTGTTCCTGCTGCTCGGCTCGAAGCGGGCCGAGATCCGCCGCTACCGGCAGGAACTCAACCGATCGGCGACCTATGACCGGCTGACCGGCTGCCTGAACGGACCCGTCTTCACCTCGATGGTGGACAGACGGGCCGCGAGACCGTCCGAGGACGGGCCCCGCTCCGGCGCCTTCCTGGTCATCCATCCCGAGCATCTCAAATCCCTCAACCTGCGCTTCGGCCTGGAGTGGGGCGACGAGGCACTGCGGCTCATCGCCTCGACGATCCAGTCGTCAGTTCGCAAGGAGGATCTGGTCGGCCGGATCGGCACCTCGATGTTCGGCGTCTTTCTGCCCGGCGCGAGCGAAAAGGACGCAAAGGATATCGGCGAACGCATCAAGGCGCGGGTGCGCGAAGTCTATTTCGCGCCCAAGGGAACGGAGGACGTGCTCGCGGTTCAGGTCGGCGGTGTGATTTTCGAGCACGAGCTTGCCTTCGAGGACATGTTCCGGTCGGCGGAAGAACGGCTGTCGGTCTCGCAGGGCCGTCTGGAGCTTTCGCATCTGGGCAATTGACCGCCGACGGCATCGCGGGTCAAACGCGGGCAGACAGCCCCCCTCAGCATTAATCGGACGTTGACTCGTTCGGTGCAATCTCCGCGGGATCGATGCAGCGATCTGCCGAATTCTGATCCTGCGTAGGGTTGGCCTACGAATGTGCGTGCCGTCGCGGGAATGAGCGGACCACTTCGTCACGGCCTGCCGGATGTCGGGGCCATCTCGTTGTTCGTGAGCGAACCATGTCGCGTTTGGTGATGATGCTTCACCCTATGCAACGCCTGCTGTCGCACGCGCTGGCCAAAATCGTCGTGGTTGCGGCTCTGTATTACCTGACCGGCCAGCTGGGGCTGCTTCTGGCCGTGCCGCCCGGTTACGCGACAATCATCTGGCCGGCATCCGGCATCGCCGTCGGGGCATTGATCGCCTACGGGCGCTCACTGTGGCCGGGGATCTTCGTCGGATCGCTCGCGCTCAACGCCGTGATCGGCGGCGGCTATTCAGCTGAGACCGGCTGGGCGTTCGACAAGCTCGCCATTGCCGCCGCGATTGCCGCCGGTTCGACCGCGCAGGCCCTGGTCGCGCGCTGGCTTGTCGGCCGCGTGGTCGGGATACCGATCGATCTCAGGGGCATGCGCGACATCATCGCGCCGTTGCTTGCCGCGGGTCCGGTCAGCTGCGTCGTCGCGCCCACGGTCGGCGTGACCTCCCTGTACCTCGCCGGCGTCGTTCCGTCCGCGGGCGTAGCGCACAACTGGCTTACATGGTGGAGCGGCGATGTTCTGGGCATCGTCATTTTCCTGCCAATCGTGCTCATTGCCCCCGGCGCCGAGCGCCAGCTCAGTTGGCGCGGCACACCGCTGGGCACATTGCCGATCGCCGCGATCCTTACGCTGCTTTTGCCTCTCGGCCTGACGTTCTATGGCTGGAAGGCAACCAACCAGTTCATCTACGATCGCAACAGCGCGATCTTCGCCTCCATGGCTATCGAAAACGAACAGGCGCTGATGCACCGCCTGGCGTCCTACGACCAGGCCTTGCTTGGGGGCGTCGATTTCTTCGAAGGATCAAGCTACGTCAGCGCCGACGAATGGCGCTCCTATGTCGACGTCCTCGACCTCAAGCGCAGCATGCCCGGCGTCAACGGCATCGGCTACATCGAGAACGTTCCGGCGGAAAAGGTATCGGACTTCCTTTTCCGGGTTCAAAAGGCGCAACCGCAATTCACCATCCATCCCGACGTTCCCGGCGGACCTCGCATTATCATCACCTATATCGAGCCGCTGGCGCCGAACCGTCCGGCGCTCGGACTCAACATCGCGTTCGAGAGCAATCGCCTGGAGGGCGCGACACTCTCGCGCGATACCGGCAAGCCGGCCATCACCAGGCGCATCGTGCTGGTGCAGGACCAGACAAAGAGCAACGGCTTCATCCTGCTCCATCCGATGTACCGCAAAAACGTGCCGCTCGGATCGGTCGACGAGCGACGCGCGGCCCTGACCGGCTGGATCTATGCGCCCTTCGTCGCGCAGAAATTCATGAGCGGGCTGACGACGAGCGAAGACCGTTCGCTGACATTGCAGGTCTATGACGGCGACGGCGAGGACGCCGATGCATTGATCTACCAAAGCGGTGAGCCCAACGCGTCCGCGCCCGCGCCTGCGTTTTCGATACGAAAGCAGGTCGACGTGATGCAGCAGCGTTGGACACTTTCGTGGCACAGCACGCCCGCGTTCGAGCAGAGCGTCGCCAGCCAGGAGCCGCTCCTCGTGCTCGCAAGCGGCATCGTCTTCACTGCCCTGTTCGGCGTCCTACTGTCCTTGTTCGCCCATCGTGCCGAAACCATCAAGGTGCTCGTCGATCGAAAGACAAGCGAATTGGCCGAGCGGGAAGCGCTCTATCGCCTCCTGGCCGAAAACACCTCGGACATGATCAGCCGCGTCGCCTTCGACGGGACGCGGCTCTACACCTCGCCCGCGTGCCTGCGGCTTCTCGGCTACACCGCCGAGGAACTTCAAAACTCAAATGCGTTTTCCGATGTCCATCCAAAGCAGCGATCTCGTCTCCAGGCCGAGTATGCAAGGCTGGCGCGCGGCGAAATCGACGAATCGAAAGGCGTGTTCACGCTGCACCGCAAGGACGATGACTGGGTGCAGGCGGAGATCACCCTGCAGTTGGTGCGCGACCGGGCGGGAAATCCTGCCGAACTGGTCGTCACCGAGCGCGACGTTACGCTTCAGGAACAGAGAGCCGAGGAGCTCAAGCTTGCCAGGGCCGAAGCGGAAGTCGCCAAGATGAATGCCGAGCAGGCGAGCGAGGCAAAGACGGCCTTCCTTGCCACCATGAGCCATGAAATCCGCACGCCGCTCAATGGTGTGATCGGCTATGGCGACCTCCTGCTTTCCTCCAACGAACTGTCCGAACAAAACAGACGCTACGCCGAGCGCATCGGCACGTCGGCCGCAGCCTTGCTGACCGTCGTCAACGATATTCTCGACTTCTCCAGGATCGAAGCCGGTCAGGTCGAGATCGACGCCCATCCGTTCTCGCTTGGCGCCTTGATCGACAATGCGCTCTCGATCGTCGGCGGCGTCGCGACGCGCAAGGGTCTTGCACTGGTCCGGCAGGTCGATCCGACCTTGCCGCCTCGCCTGGTCGGCGATCAGGACAGGCTGAGACAGGTCCTTCTCAATCTTCTGAACAATGCCGTGAAGTTCACCGCCACGGGAACTGTCACCCTGGCCGTCGACCGCATCGGCGACTCCGGTGCCGGACCGGTCGGGCTGCGCTTTGCCGTCCGCGACACCGGCATCGGCATCTCGGCTGAACAGCAGGATCGTCTGTTCCAGCGCTTCTCGCAGGTTGACGGATCGATCCGTCGCGAATTTGGCGGCAGCGGTCTCGGACTGGCGATCTCGAAGCGTCTTGTCGGGCTGATGGGTGGGCGGATCGGCGTTGACAGCACGGCCGGCGAAGGGTCGCTGTTCTGGTTCGAAGTCGCGCTTGCCGAGGCCACCTCGGACGCGGAACCCTCGCGATTTGTCGAGGCGATGAACGAGACGAGGGCGCCTGCCCGCATCCTGCTGGTCGAGGACATGGAGATCAACCGTGACATCGCTAGCGCGGTGCTTCGATCCCACGGACACGAAGTCGACATCGCGGTTGACGGCACGGAGGCCATCGCAGCCATCCAGAACCGGACCTATGACGTCGTGCTGATGGACGTTCAGATGCCGGTCATGGACGGGCTCAGCGCAACCCGGCATATCAGGGCGCTCAATCCCCCCGTACGGGATATCCCGATCGTCGCGCTGACCGCCAATGTGCTGCCGTTCCAACTCGCCGAGTTGCGGGCCGCCGGCATGACCGACCATGTCGGGAAGCCTTTCAAGCAGGCCGAACTGCTGGCGGCGATCGTCCGCAACACCGGCAGCGGGCCGGATCGGCACGTCGGCGAACCGGGTCCGGCCGCTACCGGCGGGCGGGACTTCAATGCCGATGTCTTCGGAAACCTCGAAACGGTGCTCGGCAAGAACAGAGTGGAAAAGCTGCTCGACAAGCTGGCCGACGTGCTCAGGACCCGGCTCGTGTCGATCTCGCCTGACACGATAGAGCTGGACGTCGTCCAGAGAGATGCGCACTCGCTGGTGTCGTCGTCGGGCATGCTCGGCTTTGAAGCCCTGTCCAATCTGTGTCGCGACATCGAGACGTCCTGCATCGCCGGCACCGACCTGATGCCCGCCCTGCAACGTTTCGAGCGCGCGCGTGACGCCGCCCTGAACAAGATCGAGGCGCTCAAATCCGCTGTCTGACCGTCTGGTCCGTCATTCGGCCACGCGCCTCCTGACGGCCAGCGTCGCGAGGACCTTCCTCGCGCAGCGTCGGAGCCGGTCTCAGATCACCGCTTCCTCCAGGAAGGGCTCGTTGCGCGGAATGCGCTCGTAGCAGAAGGGCGACAGGTCGAGCGTCTGGAAGGCGCCGTGGATGATCAGCTCCGACACCGCCCGGCCGACCGCCGGCGACTGCTGCAGGCCGTGCCCGGAGAAGCCGTTGGCGAACATGAAGTTCCTCACCTCGGGATGGAAGCCGACAATGCCGTTGTGATCGAGCATGTTGTATTCGTAGTGACCGGTCCAGCTGGTCTGGACCTTCAAGGCGTCGAAGGCCGGAATGCGGTGCCAGAGCGCCGGCCAGATATAGTCGTCGAACTCCTCGAAGTGCATTTCGAAATCGTCATAGTCGGCCGGGCCGTCGCCCTGAGGCGTGTTGCCGGTGAGGAAAAGCTCGCCTTCCGGGCGCACGAACGTGCCGGAAAGATCGATGACATTGGGCATGCGGCCGGGGATCGGATTGGCGCTGGCGAAGACGAAGCTGTAGCGCTTGTAGGGTGCGACGGGGATGGAAAGTCCGGCCATGGCGGCGACCTGCTGGGCCCGCGGGCCCGCCGCGTTGACCAATGTGCCGCAGGCGACCGTCTGGCCGGTCGCGAGGCGGACCGAGACGACCCGCCCATCAGCGAGATCCAGTGCGGTCACGGCGTTGTCGATATATTCGACGCCGCTGGCGCGGGCGGCGCGGCGGAAGCCGTTCATCATGCCCATGGAATCGAACCAGCCTTCCTCGCGCGATCCCCAGGAGCCGCCGCCGAGATCGTCGACATTCAGCCATGGAAAGCGCTCCTTCAGCGGGCCCGGCTCGAGGAAGACCGTATGGGCGCCGAGGCTGCGCTGCAGCTCGACGCGCTCGCGCGCCGCGTCCACGCCCTCGGGCGAGCAGCAGTAGAGATAGCCGTGCTCGCGAAAACCGAGATCGGGCGCCGGCTCGTCCTTGTAGAAGGGCTCCATGCGTTCCTGGAAGGTGCGGATGATCTCGATGCCGAACTGGCTGATCTTCACATTGATCGGATTGGAATATTGCTGCCGGATGGCGCTGGTCGAGAGCGCTGTCGAGGAAAACTCGTAGCTTGAGTCGCGCTCGACCACGAGGATCGAGGCGCCGCTGCCCAGCGCCTGGCTCAGCCAGTAGGCCGTCGACGAGCCGATCACGGCGCCGCCGACGATGACGATGTCGTAGGCCGAGCGCGACGGCGCTTTGTAAGCAGGGATTGCCACAGTCTGTCTCCGGTTTACTGGTTGAACGAAGCGATCAGGGCATCCGAACCCCGCGCCAGCAGGCCGAGGTCAGAGCCGACGGCAGCCATGGTAAAGCCGTCGGCGAGATAGCGGTCGGCGTCGGCCTTCACCGGCGCCAGGATGCCGCCGGCCTTGCCCGCCGCGGTGGCGGCCCTGCGCACCGAGGCAATCGCTTCTTGCACATGCGCCGCGCCTGGATTGCCCATCGCCCCCATGTTGGTCGAGAGGTCGCCGGGGCCGACGAAAAGCACATCGACGCCGTCGACCGCGGCAATCGCGGCGGCGTTGGCGACGCCGGTTTCGTCCTCGATCTGCACGGCAAGCAACTGCTGTTCGCGCGCTTTGGCGTGATAGCCGGCGATACGGCCGAAGGCGTTGGCGCGGTGACCGACCGAGAAGCCGCGAAAACCGCCAGGCGCATAGGTCATTGCGGCGACGTTTGTGCGCGCCTGATCGGCCGTCCGCACGTTGGGGATCATCAGGCTGCGCGCGCCGATATCCAGCGCCTGCTTGATCAGATTTGCATCATCTGACGGCAGGCGCACCACAGCTTCACAGGGAAATGCCGCCGCGACCTGCAGCTGCGCCATGATGCTGCGCAGATCGTTCGGGCTGTGCTCGCCATCGACCAGCAACCAGCCTGCTCCCGAGCCCGCGACGATCTCGGTCGTGAGGGCCGAAGCCAGCGAGCACCAGATGCCAATGTGAGCCCGGCCGGCCTGAATAGCGGCCTTCAGCGAATTGACGCGCTCTTGCATTTTGCCATCGATCTCCCATGAGAAGAAGGTGCATTGAAATTTGTATGATGTCCTATATCATATGGGTAGATTGAGCTGCAAGACGCTTGAACGCCGCACAGGAGTTGGCACATGAAAATCGGTGCTGGCGCTGACCCAGATCCTGGCGGCCGAGCTCGGCCCGCATGGCGTTCGCGTCAACGCGGTGGCGCCAGGCTACACGCTTTCCGACGGGCTAAAGGCCAGGATCGCCAAGGGCGAGCGCAACCCCGAAGCCATCCAGGCGACCACGGCGCTACGCCGCTTCGTCGAGCCTCGTGATGTCGCCGAGGCCGCCCTGTTCCTCTGCTCCGACCGCGCCGCCTCGATCACCGGCGTCACCTTGCCGGTCGATGCCGGCTGGCTGGTTCAGGCGCCTTACGCGCAGTACCTGCAAGGCAATCCCATTCGGCAGGCGCCGGCGATCTGACAAGGAAAATCCAGTGAGCGACATCCAGCGCTTTGACTTCGATACCCGCATCCATCACGGCGTCATCCACAACGGCACGCTCTACCTCACCGGTCAGGTCGCCAGGCCGGGCCAATCGGCGGCCGACCAGATGCGCGAGGTGCTTGGCAAGATCGATGCGCTGCTCGCCAGGGCGGGCACCGACAAAACCCGCATCCTTCACGTCCAGATGTGGCTGGACGACATCCGCGACTTCGACGAGGTCAACACGATCTGGGACGCCTGGATGCCAAAGGCACATGCGCCGGCGCGCTCTTCCGGCGAGGGCCGGATGGCGAAGCCCGGAATGCTGGTCGAGCTGATCGTCACCGCGGCGGTTTGAATGGTCTTGCCGGTTCGGGCATCATCCCGAATCTGCGGAGGGGAACTGATGACGAAGCGCAAGCCACTTTCGACAGTCGTGGCCGAAAGCTTGTCCGAAAAGATCCGTTCCGGTCGGCTGCCTCCCGGCGCGCAACTGCCGACCGAGGCGGAGCTTTGCGCGGAGTACGACGTCAGCCGCACAGTTGTGCGGGAAGCGGTGGCGCGCTTGCGTTCCGACGGCATGGTGGTGCCGCAGCAGGGACGCGGCATGTTCGTCAGCGAGACGCCGGCGCCGCGCAATTTTTCGATACCGGACGAGGCGCTCAGGACCTTGCCCGAGACGATCGCCCTGCTCGAGCTCAGGCTGAGCGTCGAGGTGGAGTCGGCCGGGCTCTGCGCGGAACGGCGGAGCGACGCCGAGGCCGGTGAAATCCGCGCCCTGATGGAGCAGGTCGACGCACAACAGGCGGATCCGGCCGTCGTCCAGATCCACTACGACTATGATTTCCATCTGGCGATCGCCAAGGCCGCGCGCAACGAATTCATCCACGGCTTCCTGGCCTATCTCCGGCCGATGATCGTGCCGCGCTTCCAGCTCGGCTATGTGGTCGAACCAGCGCTCAAGGACAGCTACTACGCGCGCATCCACAACGAGCACAAGACAATCGTCGATGCCATCGAAAGGCAGGACGGCCGCGCCGCCCGCCAGGCCATGCGCAAGCACCTGCACAACAGTCTCGGCCGGGTGCGCGCGCTCGCCCGTGCCTCGGGCGTCGAGGCGACGGAGGCCGAGCAGAAGGCGGCCGCGGCCTCGCTGTTCACCGAGATGAACAAGCCCGCGCCGACAGCCGGATAGGCTCCGCCGACTTCGACGCGGTCCGCATTCGTCGAGCACGGCCAGCCGGGCGTTCGCGAAAGCCATTTTTTTGCTCGACCGGCGGCCGAAAGCCCAAGTCCACACGCCGAAAGCTTTTCTTTGCCCAGGTTTGCAGCTTTCGTGGCCGCGCAGGCGTGCTGGAACATTCCAGCAGCCAAAAAGGCTTTCGAAAGTTTATCTTTCCTTTTTGCTGGTTTTCTTGGTTTCGCGGCATCGGTCGAAGCCGCACACTGGAAGCCAGGCAATCGGGGAAGCCCAGGTGACGACAGCCTTCATCACAGGTGCGACGAGCGGCATAGGGCGGGCCATCGCGGTCGCGTTGAGCGACGCGGGTTACGACGTCTATGCCGTCGGGCGCAGCCAGGCCGCGCTCAAGGAACTGCAGGCCGAGCGGCCCGGCATCGTGCCGATTGCCGTCGACGTTACCGACCGCGAGGCGCTGGAATCGGTGGTGGCGGATCTCACCATCGACGTGCTGATCAACAATGCCGGGATCATGCCGCCGCTCGGCAATTTCGCCGACATGAAGATCGCCGACATCGACACCGCGCTGGAGGTGAACGTCAGCGCCGCGATCCTGCTTTCCCGCCTCGTCGTGCCGCAGATGCGCGAGCGGCAGTCTGGGCACATTCTGTTCACCGGCTCCTCCGCCGGCCATGCGGCCTTCCCCAACGTCGCCGTCTATTCCGCCACCAAGGCGGCGATCGCCGGCTTTGCCGCCGCACTGCGCGCCGACCTGTCTCAATACGGCATACGCGTCACCGAGATCGTGCCCGGCCGCGTCGAGACGCAGCTCTACAAGGACATACTCGACGCCGAGACGCGGGCGGCCATGTATGCCGGCAATGCCGCCGTGCAGCCGGACGACGTGGCCAAAATGGTCGTCACCCTGCTCGGCCTGCCGGCATGGGCCGACGTGACCCGCTTCGACATCATGCCGACCCGGCCGACGAGCCCAAGCGGCAGCAAGCAAGGAAAATAGGATGAAGGATCTTTCCGTTCTCATCGTTGGCGGCGGCGCCGGCCTCGGCGCGCTTTTGGCTCGCATGGCTGTCGAGGCCGGCGCGGCAAAGATCGGCATCATCGACATCAACCAGGAGGCGGCCGAATCCGCGCTCGCGCCAGCCAAGGCCAAGGGCCTGCCGACCGCCGCCGCGACCTGCGACATCCAGGTCGGCCCGCAGTGCCATACCGCGTTCGACGCCATCGTTTCGAAGCTCGGGCGCATCGACACGCTGATCAACTGCGCCGCGATCTATCCCCGCCGCCCGCTGCTCGAAATCAGCGACGCCGATTGGGATGCCTCCAACGGCATCAACATCAAGGGCACCTACCACATGATGGTGGCGGCCGTCCGCCACATGCAATCGCAGGAGCCGAAAGCCCAGGTGCGCGGGCGCATCGTCAACCTGACCTCGGTCGACGCGTTCAAGGCGCATCCGCAGAATGCCCACTATGCGGCGACCAAGGCGGCCGTCGTCAGCCTGACGCGCTCCTTCGCCCATCACGTGGCGAAGGACGGGATCCTGGTGAATTCGGTGGCCCCGGCCGGCATGGCGACGGAGAAGGCAAAAGCCCTCGGCTTCCTCGAGGAACTGGCCAAGGCGAGCCCGCTCGGCCGCGGCGCCGAGCCCACCGAGATCGCCGAGTGGGTGCTCATGACCGGCGGTCCGAAGAATACCTACATGACCGGCGAAAACGTAATCGTTTCAGGCGGTTATATCTACGCCTGAGGTGACTTCCCGCAGCCGATGGCAGCGGCGATATGGCAGTGCATGATCGACGGAGTCCCAAGCAAGAGGAGGCGGAATTCACGATGACCGGCAAGCTTCGCCTTCCCTCGCTCAATGCGCTCAGGGTCTTCCACGCGGTCGCGCAGCACAAGAGCTTCAGGCAGGCGGCCGACGAACTGCTGGTGACGCCGCAGGCCGTCGGCCAGCAGATCAAGCTCCTGGAAGACACGCTGCAGGTGACGCTGTTCGAGCGCAAGGGGCGGTCGATCGAACTGACCGAGTCGGCGATCCTGCTGTCGCACTACGTCAAGGCCGGCTTCGACGAGTTTTCGGAAGGCGTCCGCCGCGTCACCAAGTCGAACTACCGCGACCGCATCAACCTCAATGCGAGCCCATATTTCGCCACCCACTATCTGCTGCCCAGGCTTTCGCTGTTCCGCGAGATCCTGCCGGGTGCCGACCTGCGCCTGACGACGATGGTCGACCTGCCGGATTTCGGGCGCGACGACATCGATATGACGGTGCAGTGGGGCTACGGCAGCTGGCCCGACTACGAGACGACGCTCCTGGTGCCGGACCCGAAGATCATCTGCTGCACGCCGGCGATCGGCGAGAAGATCAAGTCGGCGCAGGACCTGACGCGGTTCACGCTGCTCGACACGGTCAAGTCGAAGCGCCTGTGGCCGGACATATTGCGCCACCTCGGGGTGGAGCTGACGGATGGCGACCGCAGCATCAGCTTCGACGACGCCGCAACCATGCGCCGCGCGACCCTGCAAGGCATCGGCGTGGGCCTCGTCTCCGTCATCGACGCCGAGGAAGACTTCCGGTCGGGCGCGCTCGTTGCGCCGATCGGCCGCGACGCCATAGCCGACATGAAGCCGGAGGAAGTTCCCGGCTTCTACCTTGTCGTCCCGCGCGGGCATCTGCGTGTGAAGGCCGTGGCCGCGCTGCACCGATGGCTGGCCCAGCAAGATTGGCGGAGCGACCTCAAGATTTCCCTGCCGAAACCGACCCCGCTTTCCGACTAGGAGGCGGCTTGGCGACCGAGTTCCGAACGTTGTTTCGGACTCCAACAAAAACAAGAAACGGAACAACCTCAACAGTGGAGACAACAACATGAAAATGATGCAATGGGGGGCTGCGGCCCTGGCCGTTGGCCTGGTTCATTTCGCAGCGCCTGCCGAAGCCGCCGGCGGCAAGACGCTCGAAACCGTCAAGGCACGCGGCGTTCTGAACTGCACCGGCCATGACGGCTCCTATCTCGGCTTTGCCGAGGTGGACGACACGGGCAACTGGAAAGGCATGGACATCGACCTCTGCAAGGCGGTGGCCACGGCCGTGTTCGGCGACCCGGCAAAGCTGAAGGTCGTTCCGATCAGCTGGGCCCAGCGCTGGCCGTCGCTGCAGTCCGGCGATGTCGACATCATCATCAAGGCCTCGGGCGGCACGCTCAGCCGCGACACCGAGCTCGGCCTGCAGTTCTCCATGTCCTATTACCTCGGCACGACCAAGGTGATGGCGCACAAGGAACTCAATCTCAAGTCGCTCAAGGACGCCGATGGCGGCTCCATCTGCATTCCCGCCGGAACGACCATCGAGCAGCAGGTTGCCGCCTATGCGCAGAAGGTCGGGATCAAGCTGGAACCGGTCGTCATCGAAAAGACGGAAGAGCTCGAGCAGGCATACTTCTCGGGTCGCTGCGACATGTACGCCCAGTGGGGTCCGGTCCTTGCAATCGCGCGCGTCGCCAAGGGCAAGGTCGACGACCACGTCATCCTGCCCGACGTGCTTGCGGTCGAGCCCGAAGTCATGATCGTGCGGCAAGGCGACGACAACTGGGTCGACGTCGCCAACTGGACGCTGACCGCCCTGCTCTTCGCCGAGCAGGAAGGCATCACCTCCAAGAATGTCGACGAGATCAAGGCCAAGCCAACCTCGCCGGCGGTCGCCAAGTTCCTCGGCGCAGCACCTGGCATGGGCAAGGGTCTCGGGCTTGCCGACGACTGGGCCTACAACGTGATCAAGAAGGTCGGCAACTACGGCGAAATCTTCGATCGCGACCTCGGCAAGGACTCGCCCTACAAGATGGATCGCGATCTGACCAACCTGTGGAACAATGGCGGCGTCCTGTTCCCGCTGGTGATCGACTGATCCGTTCTTAACGCGTCCCGCTTTTAGCTCTGCCCGGCCTTTGCCGGGTGGAGCAAGCGGCAAATTCGGGAAGGTCGGTCAATGAGCAGCCTGCTGAGAAATCAGAAGGTCCGCAATACATTGTTGCAGGTCCTTTTTGTCGGTTCGATCGCGGCACTTGTGCTTGCCGGCGTCGCGATCGCCCGGCGCAACCTTGCTGAGCAAGGGATCACCTCGGGATTCGATTTTCTTCACAAGTCGACGGGCTGGGACGTAAGCTTCTCGCTGCTGCCCGCCACCGCCAATGATCCCTACTGGTGGTTCTTCCTCATCGGGATCATCAACACGCTGTTCCTGGGAAGCGTCGGGCTGATGCTCGCAACGACCGTCGGCACGATCGTCGGCCTGGCGCGCACCTCCTCGAACGAATTGGCGCGGCTGCTCGGCCGCACCTATGTCGACATCTTCCGCAACATACCGCTGATCCTCCAGGTCTTCTTCTGGTACGCCCTCATCACGCATCTGCCTCCGCCGCGCAGCGCACACGAAGCCTGGGGCATGCTGCTGACCAGCCGCGGACTCTATGTCCCGTTCCCGAATGTCGGCGGCGCGGCGATGGCATTGGCCCTGGCTGCCTTGATCGCCGCTATTGCGCTGCCTGTCTGGCTGGGTCGCACGTCACGCCTCAGCCAACCGGTCGGCGAACGGCTCACCTTCCAGCTTGCCGGCACGGCGGCGGCGCTCGCCTGCGCGGCCCTCATCCTGATCGTTGGTCGTTTGCCTGATGCGCCACTGATCGACTTCCCTGCCCTGCAAGGCCTCAACCTGAGGGGCGGCCTGCGCATTCCGCCCGAGTTTTCCGCGCTCGCCGTCGCCATCGCCATCTATGGCGGCTCCTACATCGCCGAGATCGTGCGCGGCGGCTTCAAATCTGTCGGCAAGGGTCAAGTCGAGGCGGCGCTGTCGCTGGGACTCAGCCCCTGGCGGGTCTTCACGCTGGTCAAGCTGCCGCTGGCGCTGCGCGCCATGCTGCCGATCCTCGCCAACCAGTATGTCTGGCTGATCAAGGCGACGACGATGGGGATCGCGGTTGGCTTCACCGATTTCTTCATGATCGTGGCGCTGACCATCAACCACTCAGGCCAGACGCTCGAGGCGATCGGCATCCTGATGGCGGGTTTCCTCACCATCAATCTCAGCCTCGCCGCCGTCTTCAATCGCATCAACAAGGCAATCGCCCTCAAGGGCAACCAACTGAGGGGATGAAAGATGGAGATGGTCGTTGTCGCGCCCCCTGCCCCCGGAAGGATCGAGGATCTGAGACGGCGTTTCTTTGCGACGCCGCTTCAGGCCTTGTTGTCGCTGGTCTCCCTGGCGGTCATGGTTTTTCTCGCCTGGAAGCTGCTCAACTGGGCGATCTTCTCGGCTGTCTTCACCACCAGCGGCGGACCGGAAGCCTGCCAGGCGGCGGCCGGAGCCTGCTGGTCGGTCATCGCCGCCAGGTGGCGCATCATCCTGTTCGGGCTCTATCCCTTCGAAGAGCAGTGGCGCTCGGCGCTGGCCTGCGTGACCGTGGTGGTGATGACGGTGCTGAGCTGTATCCCGGCCTTCTGGACGGGTCGCCGCATCGCGCTGGTTTGGGGAGCCGGAACAGCCCTCTACTACGTGCTGATGAAGGGCGGCGTGCTTGGCCTTGCCTATGTCGGCGAGGAAGCCTGGGGCGGACTGGCGCTGACCCTGTTCATCTTCGTGACCACCTGCCTGATCGGCTTCCCGCTGGCGATCTGCCTGGCCCTGTTGCGCCGGTCGGAACTGCCGTGGATATCGCGGACCACCGGCATCATCATCGACTCGGTCCGCTCGCTGCCGCTGATCTCGATCCTGTTCACATTCGCCATCGTCCTGCCGTTCGCGCTGCCGCAGTGGCTGGCAGGCGACAAGCTCTACCGGGTGATCCTGGGTTCGGCGCTGTTCTTCTCCGCCTATCAGGCGGAGATCGCCAGAGGCGGCATGCAAGGCGTTCCCGGCGGTCAGGAAGAGGCCGCTATGGCGCTCGGCATGAGCTATTGGCAGCGCATTGGCCGCATCCTGCTGCCGCAGGCCATGCGCAACGCGCTACCAGCGACGATCAACCAGTTCGTGATCTCGTTCAAGGAGACCTCGCTCGTGGTCATCGTCGGCTTCTTCGAGATACTGGCTTCCGGCAATGCCGCCTATGGAACCGGCGAGTGGCGCTTCGCCTATGTCGAGGTCTACGCCTTCATCGCCTTCATCTATTTCGTCTTCGTTTTCAGCCTGTCCCGCTACGGCGCGTTTCTCGAGCGCCGCATGTCGGTCGGCGAACGATAGGGAGGCCCGCTCGTGATCTCAGCCAATCCGGGCCAGTCCAGCGACCCCGCGGTGCGCATCGAAAACCTGGACAAATACTACGGGACATTCCACGCACTGCGGAGTGTGAACCTTTCCGTGAAGCGGGGCGAGAGGATCGTCGTCTGCGGCCCTTCCGGCTCAGGCAAGTCCACCATGATCCGCTGCATCAACCGCCTCGAGCAGCACAATGGCGGACGGATCACCGTGCTCGGCACCGAACTCGACGACGATGTCGGCAACATCGATGAAATCCGGCGCGAAGTCGGCATGGTGTTCCAGCACTTCAACCTGTTCCCGCATATGACGGTGCTGGACAACTGCATGCTTGCGCCGATGATCGTGCGCAAGCAGCCGCGCGCGGAAGCCGAGGCAACCGCGCGGCGCTATCTGGAGAAGGTCCGCATCCCCGAACAGGCGCTGAAGTTTCCCGGCCAACTCTCCGGCGGCCAGCAGCAGCGGGTGGCGATCGCGCGTGCCCTTTGCATGCAGCCGCAGATCATGCTGTTCGACGAGCCGACCTCCGCGCTCGATCCGGAAATGATCTCGGAGGTGCTGGACGCCATGGTCACGCTTGCCTCCGAAGGCATGACGATGATCTGCGTGACGCATGAGATGGGCTTCGCGCGCCGGGTCGCCGACCGGGTGATCTTCATGGATGCCGGCGAGATCGTCGAGGAGGCGCCGCCGGAGGAGTTCTTCGCTTCCTCGCGCAACGAGCGCACGCGGCAATTCCTGTCGCAGGTGCTGGGTCATTGAACGGCATTCTGGAAGATGCAACGTTTCGAAGCAGCACGCCGCCAGGTTCTCTCCCAGGTATCCCAATGACTAATCCCACCGCCAAGCTGAGCGAGATTCTCGGGCCGAAAGGGTGGCTTTCGGGCAGCGACGCCGAGCCCTATCGGCGCGATTGGCTCAACCGTTACGGCGTTGCCCCCCTGGGCGTCGCCCGGCCCGCCAACACCGCCGAGGTGGCGGCGGTCGTCAAGGTGTGCCGGGAGGCCGGGCTGGCGGTGGTGCCGCAAGGCGGCAATACCGGCCTTTGCGGCGGCGCTGTCGCGGAGCAGCCGAACGCGGTGATCGTCTCGCTGTCGCGCATGGCGGCGATCGGCGAAGCGGATCCGGACAGCGGCTCGATCGTCGTCGAGGCGGGCGTCGTGCTCGCCGCGCTGCATAAGGCGCTGGAACCGCGCGGCCTGATGTTCCCGATGCATCTGGGCGCCGAAGGCAGCGCCAGGATCGGCGGCCTGATCGGCACCAATGCCGGCGGCAGCGACGCCTTCCGATACGGCATGATGCAGGATCTGGTCCTGGGGCTCGAAGTCGTGACTCCTGACGGCGCCGTATGGGACGGGCTGCGCGCGGTGCAGAAGGACAATGCTGGCTATCAGCTCCGCAAGCTGTTCTGCGGCGCGGAGGGAACGCTCGGCATCGTGACGCGCGCCGCGCTGCTGCTCTATCCGACGCCAAGGCAGCAGGCAGGCGCGCTCCTGGTCCTACCGGACTTTGCCGCCGCCGTCTCCTTCGGCGCCTTCCTGCGCGGCGAGGCCGGTGAATTCCTGACCGGGCTCGAGTTCTTCTGCGATCTCGGCCTGGAGCTGGCGCTCAAGCATGTGCCCGATCTCGCCTATCAGTTGGAGACGCGAGGCGCTGTCTATCTGCTTGTCGAGCTGGCTTCAGGCTCGCCTCGGGTTCCCCTCGACGAGATCCTGAACTCGGCGCTGGAGTGGGGCATGGAGCAGGGCCTGGTCCTGGACGGCGCGCTGGCCACATCGGGCGCTCACCGGGCGCAGTTCTGGCGGCTGCGCGAGGAACAGCCGGAGGGGCAGCGGCTGGAGGGCGAGCAGCTGAAGCACGACATCTCGGTGCCGCCGGGCGCGATCGCCCGTTTCATCGAGGCGGGCGCCAAAGTCTGCCACGACATCCTGCCCGACGTGCGCATCAACCCGTTCGGGCATCTCGGCGACGGCAACATCCACTACAATCTGTCGCCGCCGCAAGGCCGTGGCGATTTCGACGGCAAGGCCGGGCAGTTCGCCGAGGCGCTGTCGGCGCTTGCCACCGAAATGGGCGGCAGCTTCGCGGCCGAGCATGGGCTTGGCCGCGCCAAGATCGCCATGGCCGATCGCAATCGCGGCGCGGTGGAGCGGGACCTCATGGCGCGGCTGAAGAGCGCGCTCGATCCAAAGGGCACGATGAACCCCGGCGTTCTGGTCCGCTCGCTATTGTAAAGAAAAACTTTCGAATGGACCGCATTTCTTGATTTCGTCCCGGCCTGCCAGCGTGCAGGTATAGATTTGAAAAGGCAGGCTCGGTCCGCTTGCCGCCAATCGTGAGGATGCCGAAGCATGATCCGCAATGGCGGTCGCCTTCTTGTCGAGTGCCTGATCGCGCTTGGCGCGACCAAGAGCTTCGGCGTTCCCGGCGAGAGCTATCTCGCCGTCCTCGACGCGCTGCACGACACCTACGGCAAGCTCGATTACGTGCTCTGCCGCAACGAGGGCGGCGCGGCCTTCATGGCCTCGGCCTACGGGAAGCTGACGGGATCGCCGGGCATCTGCTTCGTGACGCGCGGCCCGGGCGTGACCAATGCCAGCATCGGCGTCCATACGGCGATGCAGGACAGCTCGCCGATGATCCTCTTCGTCGGCCAGGTCGGTACCGACATGAAGGGACGCGAGGCCTTCCAGGAGATCGACTACCGGGCGGTGTTCGGGACTGTCGCCAAATGGGCGGTCGAGATCGACGACGTCTCGCGGTTGCCGGAGATTGTCGCGCGCGCCTGGACCACCGCCGTGACCGGACGGCCCGGCCCAGTCGTGATCGCGTTGCCTGAAGACATGCTCACCACCCTGACCGAGGCCGCGCCGCTCAGCGGGCCGGCGGCGATCTTCGAGCCGGCCCCATCAGCGGACGCGCTCGCTTCGGCGCTCAAGCTGCTGGCCCGAGCCGAAAAGCCGGTGCTGCTTATGGGCGGCGCCAACTGGACGACGGAGGGGGGCGCGGCGCTCCAGGTATTCGCCGAGGCCTCCGACATCCCCGTCGTGGCGGCCTTCCGCTATCAGGACCAGTTCGACAACCATTCGCCGGCCTTCGTCGGCGAGGCCGGTGTCGGCATGGTCGCGCATGTCAAGAAGCTAATCGGCGACGCCGACGTGATCCTGGCCATCAACGTGCGCTTCGGCGAGATGACCACGGATGGCTACACGCTGCTGTCCGTGCCGGTGCCGAGGCAGAAGCTGATCCATGTGCATGGCTCCGACCGCGAGATCGGCAAGATCTATGTGCCAACGATCGGCATCCATGCCGGCCCGAACGCCTTGGCCAGGGCGCTGAGCCCGGTGAAGGGCGGCTGGGCGGACTGGCGCGCGGCGGCGCGCAAGGCCTATGAAGGCACATTCTCAGCACCCGTCCAGCCCGGTCCGGTCGACATGGTGCAGGTTACCGCCTGGCTGCGCGAGACCCTGCCCGCCGACGTCATCCTCACCAACGGCGCCGGCAATTTCACGGTGTGGCCGAACAAGTTCTTCAAGTTCGGGCCGCAGGCGCGGCTGCTTGCGCCGCAGTCCGGCGCCATGGGCTACGGCCTGCCGGCGGCGATCGCCGCCAAGGTCGCGTATCCCCGGCGCACGGTCGTCTGCTTTGCCGGCGACGGCGACTTCCAGATGAATTGCCAGGAGCTCGGCACCGCCATGCAGGCGGGCGCGCAGCCGATCGTGCTGATCCTCAACAACGGCATCTATGGCACGATCCGCGCGCATCAGGAGCGGCACTATCCGGCCCGCGTTTCGGGAACCTCGCTCGAGAACCCCGACTTCGTCACCCTGGCGAAGGCCTATGGCTTCCATGCCGAGCGGGTCGAGTCGACAGGGGATTTCGCCGCCGCATTCGGCCGGGCGCTCAACTCCGCGACGGGCGCCGTTCTCGACATCGCCATCTCGCCCGAAGCGCTCACGCCCCGGCAGACCCTATCCCAGATGCGCGACGCCGCGCTCGCTTCCCAGAAGGCCAAGGCATGACCTCCAGAACAGACGACATCCGTCTCGGCGCGGACATCGGCGGCACCTTCACCGACATCGCCCTCGACATCAGGGGGGCGCTGTTCTCGACCAAGGTGCTGACCAACTACTCGGCGCCCGAACAGGCAATCCTCGACGGCATCGCCATCGTCACCCGCGATGCCGGCATCTCCCCTTCCGAGATCGGCATCATCATCCATGGCACGACGCTGGCGACCAACGCGCTGATCGAACGCCGCGGCGCGAGGACCGCGCTGGTCACGACCGAGGGGTTCCGCGACGTGATCGAGATGCGCACGGAAAACCGCTTCGAACAGTATGATCTCAACCTGCAACTGCCGACGCCGCTGATCCCGCGCGAGGACCGCTTCACGGTCAAGGGCCGCATCGGCGCCGAGGGGCAGGAACTGCAGCCGCTCGACGAAGCCGCTCTCGAAGCGATCGCAGGAAAGATCGCCGGTGGCGGCTTCGGCTCGGTGGCGATCGGCTTCATCCATGCCTACGCCAACGCCGACCACGAGCGGCGTGCCCGCGAGATCCTCGCCCGCAAGCTCAGCATCCCGATCTCGATCAGCGCCGAAGTCTCGCCACAGATGCGCGAGTTCGAGCGCTTCAACACGGTCTGCGCCAACGCCTATGTGCGTCCGCAGATGGCCGACTACCTCGCCCGTTTGCAGATCCGCCTGAAGGAAATGGGCGCCGACTGCCCGGTGTTCATGATCCATTCGGGCGGCGGCCTGATCTCGGTGGAGACCGCCTCGGAATTCCCCGTACGGCTGGTCGAGTCCGGTCCGGCGGGCGGCGCTATCTTCGCCGCCGACATCGCCCGGCGCTTCGGCCTGGAGAAGGTCGTCTCCTATGACATGGGCGGCACCACCGCCAAGATCTGCCTGATCGAGGACTATGCGCCGCGCACGGCAAGGACCTTCGAGGTGGCCCGCACCTACCGCTTCTGCAAGGGCTCGGGCATGCCAATCTCTATTCCGGTGATCGAGATGATCGAGATCGGCGCCGGCGGCGGCTCCATTGCCTGGGTCGACGCCATGGGGCGCATCCAGACCGGGCCTGAAAGTGCGGGATCGGAACCGGGGCCGGCCTGCTATGGCCGCGGCGGCAAGCGTCCGGCGATCACCGACGCCGACTTGGTGCTTGGCAAGCTCGATCCCGACAATTTCGCCGGCGGCGCGATCAAGCTCGATGCCACCGCATCCGAGCAGGCCATCCTGCGCGATGTCGGCGAGCGCCTGTCGCTCAATGCGATGTCGACCGCCTTCGGCATCTGTGAGGTGGTGGACGAGAACATGGCCAATGCCGCTCGCGTCCATGCTGTCGAGAACGGCAAGAACATCTCCGACAATCTGATGATCGCCTTCGGCGGTGCTGCGCCCCTCCATGCGGCAAGGCTCTGCGAGAAGCTCGGCATCGACCAGTGCATCGTCCCCAAGGGCGCGGGCGTCGGATCGGCGATCGGCTTCCTCAAGGCGCCATTCGGCTATGAGGCGCTGGCGTCGAAGCTGACGCGACTGTCGCGGTTCAAGCCAACCGAGGTGAACGCCCTGCTCGCCGATCTCAAGGCGTCCGCCGAAGGTTTCGTGCGGACCGGCGCCAGCGGCAGGATCGTCTGCGAGATCACCGCCTTCATGCGCTATGCCGGCCAGGGCTGGGAAATCCCCGTGCCGATGGCGGACGAGCCGTTCGGCGACGATGCCGCCGAGAAGCTCAAGGCGCTGTTTGAGACCAACTACCAGCGCTTCTTCGGCCGCGCCATCGAAGGGCTCGACGGGCTGGAGATTGAAATCGTCACCTGGTCGGTCAAGGCGACGGATGTTCGCCCCGCAGTCGCCAGGCACGAGCTCACCCCCGGCAAGCGGACCAGTGAGGCGGTCACGACCCGCGCCGTCTTCGATCCGGCCAACGGCGCGCCGCAGACCTATGGCATCATCGACCGCGAGACGCTTTGCGCCGGCGACCGGGTGGCCGGGCCGGCGGTCATCGTCGAGCGCGAGACATCCACCGTCATCACCACCAGCTTCGACGCCGTCATCCAGAGCGACGGCGCAATCCTCCTGACCCGCAAAGGCAGCCAGGCATGAGCGACATTGGCGAAATCCGCATGCAGGTGATGTGGAACCGGTTGATCTCGGTGGTCGAGGAGCAGGCGTTGACGCTGCTGCGCACCGCCTTTTCGACTTCGGTGCGCGAATCCGGCGACCTGTCGGCGGGCGTGTTCGATCCGCGCGGCCAGATGCTGGCGCAGGCCGTCACCGGCACGCCCGGCCACGTCAACACCATGGCCGAGGCCGTGCTGCATTTCATGAACGAGATCCCGCGCGAGGAGATGTACGAGGGCGATACCTACGTCACCAACGATCCATGGCAGGGCACGGGCCATCTGCACGACATCACTATGGTGTCGCCGTCCTTCCTGAACGGCGAGCTCGTCGCGTTCTTCGCCTGCACGGCGCATGTCGTCGATGTCGGCGGGCGCGGCTTCGGTGCCGACGGCAAGTCGGTCTACGAGGAAGGCATCCAGATCCCGATCATGAAGTTCGCGGAAAAGGGCAAGGTCAATCTCGACCTGGTCAGGATCCTGCGCGCCAATGTCCGCGAGCCCAACCAAGTGGTCGGCGATTTCTATTCGCTCGCTGCCTGCAACGAGGTCGGCCATCGCCGCCTCGTCGACATGATGAAGGAGATCGGCCTGGCGTCGCTGGACGGGCTGGGCGACTTCATCTTCTCGCGCACTCGCGACGCCATGCTCGACCGTATCAAGGCGCTGCCCAAGGGAAGCTGGTCGAACGAGCTGGTGACCGACGGCTATGACGCGCCGGTGAAGCTCGCGGCCAAGGTTTCGGTCCGCGACGACCACGTCGAGGTCGATTTCACCGGCACCGACCCGATGAGCCGTTGGGGCATCAACTGCCCGATCATCTACAGCAAGGCCTATGCCTGCTATGCGCTGAAATGCGTGGTTGCTCCGGATATCCCGAACAATGCCGCTTCGCTGGCCTTCTTCACTGTCTCGTCGCCGGTCAACATCCTGAACGCCGTGCGGCCGGCGCCGGTGGCGCTCAGGCATATCTTCGGCCACATGGTTCCGGACCTCGTGCTGGGCGCCATCTCCCAGGCCCTTCCCGGCAAGATCCTTGCCGAAGGTGCGGGCGCGCTGTGGAACATCCACATATCGGCGCGTCCGGTCGCCGGAGCATCCGGCCGCCGCGCCGAGGTGCTGATGTTCAATTCCGGCGGCATGGGCGCCCGCCCCGGCCTCGACGGCCTGTCGGCTACTGCTTTCCCGTCGGGCGTGCACACGATGCCGATCGAGGCGACGGAACATACCGGCCCGATCGTCATCTGGCGCAAGGAGCTGCGCCCGGACTCCGGCGGCGACGGCGAGTTCCGCGGCGGCCTGGGGCAAGTCATCGAGATCGAGGCGACCGACGGCCATGAATTCGACTTCTCGGCCATGTTCGACCGCGTCAATCACCCTGCCCACGGGCGCAACGGCGGCAAGCCGGGCGTCGCCGGCGTGGTCAAGCTCGACGACGGCACGAAGATGCGGCCGAAGGGCTGGCAACACGTTCAGGCCGGCCGCCGGCTGATCCTGGAATTGCCGGGCGGTGGCGGCTATGGCGATCCGTCCAAGCGCAGCCCTGACGCGCGGGCGAACGACCGGTCCAAGGGTTACATCTCGGAGAACGACCAATGAGCTATGTTGCCTCGCGCCTGTCAGCGGTGAAGCCTTCCGCTTCGATGGCGGCCTCGCAGGCGGCCAAGGCACTGCGCGCCAAGGGCATCGACGTGATCGATCTCGGGCTCGGCGAACCGGATTTCCCGACGCCCATGCACATCATCGATGCCGCCCATTTCGCGGCGAAGGCCGGCCAGACGCTTTATACGGGTGCCGCCGGCACGCCCGAGGTGCGCGAGGCCATTGCCGGCAAGTTCCGGCGCGAGAACGGTCTCGACTACACGGCCGACGACATCGTCGTCGCCAACGGCGCCAAGCAGATCATCTTCAACGCGCTGATGGCGACGCTCGAGAGCGGCGACGAGGCGATCCTGCCGGCGCCGTACTTCGTCTCCTATCCCGAAATGGTGAAGCTGCTCGGCGGCACGCCTGTCGTCGTCGAGTGCCCGGAGACTACAGGCTTCCGGCTGACGCCGGCCTTGCTGGAAAAGGCGATCACGCCAAGAACCAAGTGGCTGTTCCTCAACATGCCCGGCAACCCGTCAGGCGCCGTCTATTCGGAACCCGATCTCGAGGCGCTGGGCACGGTGCTGGCAAGGCACCCGCAGGTGCTCGTGCTTTCCGACGAGATCTACGAGCACATCCTCTTCGACGGGCGCGAATTCGTGTCCTTCGGCAAGGCCTGTCCCGACCTCAAGGACCGCACGCTGATCGTCAACGGCGTTTCGAAATCCTATGCGATGACCGGCTGGCGTGTCGGCTATGCGGCTGGCCCGGCGCCGCTTCTCAAGGCGATGTCGACGATCCAGAGCCAGTCCTGCACCTCCGTCTGCTCGATTGCGCAGGCTGCGACGGTCGCGGCGCTCAACGGCCCGCAGGACGAGGTGGCCCGCTTCCGCGGGGCATTCGAAGCGCGCCGCGACCTGGTCGTCGACGGTATCCGCAAGATCAACGGGCTCACGCTGTCGCCGCCGGACGGCGCCTTTTATGCCTATATCGGCTGCGCCAGCCTGATCGGCCGCAAGACCCCGAAGGGCGTCGTGCTCGAGGACGATGCGGCCGTGGCGAACTATCTTCTCAACGAAGGCCGGGTGGCGTCGGTGCCGGGCGTCGCCTATGGACTGTCACCCTATTTCCGCATCTCGACCGCGACCAGCGAAGAGGTGCTGACCGAAGCGATCGCGCGGATCAATGCCGCCGTCGCGCAAGTGGAGTAAACGATGCCGCACTACGAACGTATCCTGATCACCGGCGCCGCCGGCCGCCTCGGTTCGGAACTGCGCAAGGGGTTGGTGCCGCTGGCCAGAACCATCCGCCTGGCGGGGCGCGAGCCGTTCGGTGATCTGGCGACGCACGAGGAGGAAGCGGTCTTCGACCTCGCCGACATGGAGGCGACGATCGCGGCGACCAAGAACTGCGACGCGATCGTGCATTTCGGCGGCGCGCCGCTCGAATGCGAATGGCAGACGATCCTTGATTCCAGCATCCGCGGCTCCTATCACATCTATGAAGGTGCCCGGAAACACGGGGTGAAGCGCGTCATCTACGCTTCCTCGGTGCATGCCATCGGCTATCACGAGGTCGAGGCGCATATCGGCGTCGACGCGCCGGTGCGCCCGGACAGCCTCTATGGCGTGTCGAAGAATTTCGTCGAGAGCCTGAGCCGGCTCTACTGGGACAAGTTCGGCATCGAGACGGTGTGCCTGCGCATCTTCTCGTCTTTCCCGGAGCCGGCCGACCGGCGCATGCTGTGGTCCTACCTCTCCTTCGCCGACTGCGTGCGCCTGGTCGAGGCCTCGCTCACCGCGCCGCGCGTCGGCCACACGATCTCCTTCGGCATCTCCGACAACAAGGTGAAAACGGTCGACAACAGCGGCGCCAACCATCTGGGCTTCATCCCGCAGGACAGCGCCGAGCCGTTCCGCGCCGTCGTCGAGGCGAAAACGCCCGTTCCCGACCCGAAAAGGCCGTCGGTCAGATATCTCGGCGGCTGGTTCTGCGAACTCGGCCATCCGGACGACAAAGCCGAATAACGGTCAGCCGGGCCAACTCGCATCGGTCAAAGCGGTCTTGCTGCTCCTGAAAGGTTGAAGACCTTTCGAACAGCGAGCCGCGCAGGGCTGTTCCCACCAAGGCGATTGCGAACGCGCCGGGGCGTTCGCGCCTGTCCGTTTGTCGCGGGATCTTGTCGCGTCGGAACGGTCAGAAGACCTTGCCTGCCAAGGGTTTCGGCGATTTCAAGGAGATAGGCTGGTGCTGCGAGAGAGGATTGAACTCTCGACCTCTCCCTTACCAAGGGAGTGCTCTACCACTGAGCTACCGCAGCCGATGGCGGGGCTTCTGCCATAACGAACCGGCGAGCGCAAGGCCAAGAAAAACCTAAAGTGTCGCGTTTCATTGTCGCAAAACCGCTGGGCTGTTTTGGGCGGCATGCACGGCAGCGCCGCGGCTGTGGAAGCCGCCTTGCAACGGCTTTCCCGGACATGGCCGCGCCACAATGTTGGCTATCCCTCAACAGGGGTTGGCGGTCAGCCAGCCGGGACAGGACGATGATCGACAAGGCAAATCCACCGAAAAAAGGCGGCAGCGACCGCAAGGACCGGCTCGCCGAAGCGTTGCGCGCCAATCTCGGGAAACGCAAGGTGCAGTCGCGCTCGCGCCGCACAGGCGGCGCCGACGAGCGGCGCGCCGGCGAGCCCGACCAGCGGCCGGAAGGATTGCCGACTGCTGGAAAAATGCACAAGGACTAACCCAAACCGGCCACACTGCCCGGCCACACTTGGCCCAAGGGACCAAAAATCCTATTTCTTGAACCAAGCCGGCCAATGGTCTAGACGGGCCGATACTCAAACGATTGAAACCGGCCGTTCTGGCCGAGGGGACATTCTCTCATGGATCGCATCAGAATTGTCGGCGGCAACAAGCTGGCCGGAAGCATTCCGATCTCCGGCGCGAAAAACGCAGCATTGCCGCTGATGATCGCCTCGCTGTTGACCGACGACACGCTGACGCTGGAAAACGTGCCGCATCTGGCCGATGTCGAGCAATTGATCCGCATCCTCGGCAATCACGGCGTCGACTATTCCGTCAACGGCCGCCGCGAGAAGCAGCAGGAAGGCTATTCGCGCACCATCAATTTCTCCGCCCGCAACATCGTTGATACCACCGCGCCCTACGAGCTGGTGTCGAAGATGCGCGCCTCCTTCTGGGTGATCGGACCGCTGCTTGCCCGCATGGGCGAGGCCAAGGTGTCGCTGCCGGGCGGCTGCGCCATCGGCACGCGCCCGGTCGACCTGTTCCTGGAAGGCCTGCAGGCGCTCAGCGCCGATCTCGACGTCGATACCGGCTATGTCATCGCCAAGACCAAGAACGGCCGTCTCGTCGGCAACCGCTATGTGTTCCCGAAAGTGTCGGTCGGCGCCACCCATGTGCTGATGATGGCAGCCTCGCTGGCCAAGGGCGAAACGGTGCTGGAAAACGCCGCTTGCGAACCCGAGATCGTCAACCTGGCCGAATGCCTCAACGCCATGGGTGCCAGGATTTCCGGCGCCGGCACGCCGACCATCACTATCGACGGCGTCGAGGCGCTGTCGGGCGCCCGCGTGCGCGTCATCCCCGACCGCATCGAGACCGGCACCTATGCGATGGCGGTGGCGATGACCGGCGGCGACGTCGTGCTCGAAGGCGCCCGCCCCGAGCTGCTGCAGACGGCGCTCGACGTGATTTCGCAGACCGGCGCGGAGATCACGCCGACCAATTCCGGCATCCGTGTCCGGCGCAACGGCGCCGGCATTGCGCCGGTCGACGTGACGACGGCGCCCTTCCCGGCCTTCCCGACCGACCTGCAGGCGCAGTTCATGGGCCTGATGACGATGGCCAAGGGCAAGTCGCGCATCACCGAGACCATCTTCGAGAACCGCTTCATGCATGTGCAGGAGCTCGCCCGCCTCGGCGCCCACATCACGCTGTCCGGCCAGACGGCGATCGTCGACGGTGTCGCCAAGCTCAAGGGCGCGCCGGTGATGGCGACCGATTTGCGCGCCTCAGTGTCGCTGGTCATCGCCGGCCTTGCCGCCGAAGGCGAGACGACGGTCAACCGCGTCTACCACCTCGACCGCGGCTTCGAGCGGCTGGAAGAAAAGCTTTCCGGCTGCGGCGCGGTGATCGAGCGGATTTCCGGCTGACGGCCGCAAGCTGACCAATTGGAAGTCGACGCTACCATTGCCCCCTGCCTTCCGCGGTGGTGGTTGGCGAAGCCTGAAGCGGCATCTGATCTCCCCCTTTGCGGGGGAGATGTCCGGTAGGACAGAGGGGGGTGTGAAGGATCGCCAACCTTCGACCTAACCCACTACGAACGGGAAACTCGGGCGAGGACCTAGCTCCGATTGACGACAAGCCGGAGGGACAGCACCCCTCTCTGTCCTGCCGGGCATCTCCCCCGCAAGGGGGGAGATTGGCAGTTTCGCCGACGGCGTCTGTCTACTGATTGCCTTGGGCAGTATCCGTGTCGAGGTTGCACGGACCAGAAAGACCGCCTAACAGGAAGCTGAAACCAACCTTAGGTACAAATTCCGCATGGCTCTCAAGCTCATCGCGCTCGACGACCAGGACCTGGGCATCGTCTCGGCCCATGTCCAGGATGCCGTGATGAAGGTCTCGGACCTCGAATACCTGCCCGCGGCCAAGCGCTTCGTGCTGACCATGAACCGTTTCGTCTGGGAGGCGAAATCCGGGCTGTTCCGCCAGCACAATGAGCGGCGCCAGGCGGTGCTGCATTTCGACCGCGTGCTTGGCGCCAAGACCAATGGCATCCCCCGCGGCAAGCCGGCCGAAGTGCTGTCGCTTTTGGCGATCAGCTTCGTCGAAATCAGCAAGCCCGCCGGCATCGTCGAGCTTATCTTTTCCGGCGGCGGCACAATCATGCTCGATGTCGAATGCATCGAGGCGCGGCTTGCCGACATAGGCGGCGCCTGGGAAGCTTCCTCGCGTCCCGTGCACAGGGCTTGAGCGCAGCAGATGGCCATCACACTCAGCCAATCCGACGCCGATTTCGAGCAGCGTTTCGCCGCCTTCCTGACGACCAAGCGGGAGGTGTCGGCCGACGTCGACGCCGCGGTGCGCGAGATCGTCCAGCGCGTGCGCGCCGAGGGCGACAAGGCCCTCATCGACTATACGCTGAAGTTCGACCGCGCCGATCTCACCAGGCTCGGCATCGCCGTCTCCAGGGATGACATCGCCAAGGCCTATGCCGAGGCCGATCCGCAGACGGTCGAGGCGCTGCGCTTCGCCCGCGACCGTATCCGCTCCCACCATGAGCGGCAGAAGCCGAAGGACGACCGCTATACGGACGCCGCCGGCGTCGAGCTCGGCTCGCGCTGGACGGCGATCGAGGCGGTCGGCCTCTACGTGCCCGGCGGCACGGCAAGCTATCCGAGCTCGGTGCTGATGAACGCCGTGCCGGCCAAGGTCGCCGGCGTCGAGCGCATCGTCATCGTGGTGCCGGCGCCGGGCGGCGTCATCAACCCGCTGGTGCTGGTGGCCGCCGACATCGCCGGCGTCTCCGAAATCTACCGCGTCGGCGGCGCGCAGGCGATCGCGGCCCTCGCCTATGGCACGGAGACGATCAGGCCGGTCGCCAAGATCGTCGGCCCCGGCAATGCCTATGTCGCAGCGGCCAAGCGCCAAGTGTTCGGCACGGTCGGCATCGACATGATCGCCGGACCGTCGGAAGTGCTGGTGGTGGCCGACGGCAGCAACGACCCGGACTGGATCGCCGCCGACCTCCTGGCCCAGGCCGAGCATGACGTGTCGGCGCAGTCGATCCTGATCACCGACGATCCCGCCTTCGGCAAGGCGGTGGAGGAAGCCGTCCAGCGCCAGCTGCAGAGCCTGCCGCGCGCCGAGACTGCCGCCGCAAGCTGGCGCGATTTCGGCGCCATCATCCTGGTGCCGACCATCGAGGCCTCGCTGCCGCTGGTCGACCGTATCGCCGCCGAACATGTGGAACTCGCCATCGACGACGCCGAGGCCTTCCTTGCCAGGATGCGCAATGCCGGCGCCGTCTTCCTTGGCCGCCACACGCCCGAGGTCATCGGCGACTATGTCGGCGGCTCGAACCACGTGCTGCCGACGGCGCGCTCGGCGCGCTTTTCGTCGGGGCTTTCGGTGCTCGATTTCGTCAAGCGCACATCGATCCTCAAGCTCGGGCCGGAGCAGCTGCGCGCGCTGGCGCCGGCGGCGATCGCGCTCGCCAGGGCGGAAGGGCTCGATGCGCATGGCCGTTCCGTCGCGATCAGGTTGAACATGTAGCGATGTCCGACTACGACCGAACCCGCGCCAGGCTGATCGATGTCGAGCTCGACGAATCGATCGGCCGTTCGACGCCCGATGTCGAGCACGAGCGGGCGGTGGCGATCTTCGACCTGATCGAGGAAAACAGTTTCCAGCCGGTCAATGACGACGGCGCCGGACCCTACCGGCTCAAGCTGTCGCTGGTCGATTCCCGCCTGGTCTTCGCGGTGACGCGCGAGGATGGCGCCGGCGTCGTCACCCACATCCTGTCGCTGACGCCGCTGCGGCGGATCGTCAAGGACTATTACCTGATCTGTGAAAGCTATTACGACGCCATCCGCTCGTCGACGCCGAGCCACATCGAGGCGATCGATATGGGCCGGCGCGGCCTGCACAATGAGGGCTCGCAAACCTTGATGGACCGGCTTGCCGGCAAGATCGACATCGATTTCGACACGGCGCGCCGGCTGTTCACGCTGGTCTGCGTGCTGCACTGGCGGGGCTAGGCCCTGGCCTCGCTGCCTCATTCGATCCTGTTTCTGTGCGGCATGAACGCCGTGCGTTCGCCGATGGCCGAGGCGCTGGCGCGGCGCATGTTGCCCTCGGCCATTTTCGTCGCCTCGGCCGGCGTGCGCGCGGGCGAGCGCGACCCGTTCGTGGACGCGGTGCTGACCGAGGACGCGCTGTCTCTGGGCGAACGCCAGCCGAGGACCATGGACGAGCTGGAGGACGACTACTTCGACCTGATCGTGACACTGGCGCCGGAGGCGCATCACGCGGCGCTGGAGCTCACCCGCTCGCTCGCCGTCGAGGTCGAATACTGGCCGATGCCCGACCCGACGGATGCCGGCGGCACGCGCGAGCACATCATGGCCGCCTATCGCGACGTTCGCGAGCGGCTGAAGGCGCGCATTGCCAGACGTTTTCCTGCATCCGAGGCAAAAACGCCCGTGGATTAAGCGTGTTCACAAGCGGACGATTATCATATAGGTTCCGCCGAAATTCCGGCCGGGGCGCCGGAACCGAAATCCAAGCAAAGGTATCGAATGCCGAAGGAAGAAGTCCTCGAGTTTCCGGGTGTGGTCACGGAGCTGCTGCCCAACGCGATGTTCCGGGTGAAGCTCGAAAACGAACACGAGATCATCGCCCACACGGCCGGCCGCATGCGCAAGAACCGCATCCGCGTGCTGACCGGAGACAAGGTCCTGGTCGAGATGACACCCTATGACCTGACCAAGGGCCGCATCACCTACCGTTTCAAGTAACAGCCCGGCGCGACCCCAGATGAGCATCCTGCAGAAGCTCGTGCTTGCCTCGGGTTCGCCGCGCCGCATCGAGCTGTTGCAGCAGGCCGGCATCGAGCCGGACCGCGTGCTGCCCGCCGATGTCGACGAGACGCCGCTGCGCGCCGAGCATCCGCGCTCACTGGCCAAGCGCCTTTCCAAGGACAAGGCCGAGAAGGCGTTCGCCTCGCTGAAGAGCGAGGAGGATTACGCTCCGGGCTTCGTGCTGGCCGCCGACACGGTGGTGGCGGTCGGACGGCGAATCCTGCCCAAGGCCGAGACGATCGACGACGCCGTCAACTGCCTCGGCCTGCTTTCGGGCCGCTCGCACCGGGTCTACTCCGGGCTCTGCCTGATCACGCCTGGCGGCAAGCTGCGCCAGAAGCTGGTCGAGACAAGGGTGCGCTTCAAGCGATTGCCGCGCGAGGAGATCGACGCCTATGTCGCCTCCGGCGAATGGCGCGGCAAGGCCGGTGGCTATGCCGTGCAGGGGCTCGCCGGCTCGTTCGTCGTCAAGCTGGTCGGCTCCTACACCAATGTCGTCGGCCTGCCGCTCTACGAGACGACGGCACTGCTTGCCGGCGAGGGCTTCAAAGTGCATGCGAGCTGGCTGACCCCGCGACCATGAGCATGGACGACAAGGTCACGCCGCTGCGCCCCCGACGCCCCTGCCCCGAATGCGGCAAGGCGTCGGCGCGCGAGCATTATCCGTTCTGCTCGGTCCGCTGCAAGGACATCGACCTCAATCGCTGGCTGAAGGGCGCCTACGTCATCCCCGGCCGCGAGAGCGAGGAGGAGGAAAACGATGGACCGGGCCATGACCCGTCGCCCGGGAACGAGCCGTAAGCGCGCGACAAGCACGGTTTTCCAGCGGTTTTCTTTTCCCGGCTGAAATCCGTGCTTAGGCGCTGGACAGGCTGAATTCCCGTGCTATAACCCACGCGCTTTCAAGGGGCGCCGGCGGCGTCTTCTAGAAATCCGGCCTGCGAAATCTCGTTTGCCGGCGAGGCCCAGATAGCTCAGTTGGTAGAGCAGCGGACTGAAAATCCGCGTGTCGGTGGTTCGAATCCGCCTCTGGGCACCATCCCCTCTTCTCCCGACAGTCCCTTTCGCCGAAGCTTCTACTCTCCTGTCTCGGCAACTAGCTGAAATACTTACTGATTTCGCTGCCCAAAGCGCGGATGGTCGGGTTTCGTGGAATTTCGGCGCAGTTGGTCCAACGAGGCGGGGGGCTGGTATTTTCGCTGGTATTGGAGATCCTGATGGTATCGATGCAGCCAAATGGAGGTCCCGAAAATGGCTCTTTCCGACGTAAAATGCCGTAATGCCCGACCCGCTTCCAAGCTCGTGAAATTGTCTGACGGTGGCGGGCTCCAGCTTTGGGTGCAGCCTACCGGATCTCGCCTATGGCGCCTCGCCTATCGTTTTGGCGGCAAGCAGAAGCTTCTGGCGTTGGGCAGCTATCCCCTCATCTCCCTCGCTGAGGCACGCGAGGCGCGCGATACCGCCAAACGTCTCCTCCTACGTGGCATCGACCCCGCACAGGAGCGTAAGTCGCAAAAGGCTTCGGCGGAGGACACCTTTCGCTCAATCGCGGAGGACTATGTCGACAAGCTGAAGAAGGAGGGACGTGCCGACCGGACCATCACCAAGGTCAAATGGCTGCTCGACTTTGCCTATCCAACGTTTGGGGACAAAAGCGTTCGGGAGATCGATCCGGCCACAATTCTTGCCGCTCTCCGCAGCGTGGAGGTTCGTGGTCGATACGAGTCGGCCAGGCGAATGCGCTCCACCATCGGCAGCGTGTTTCGATATGCAATCGCAACCGCACGCGCCGATGTAGATCCGACGATCGCCCTGAGGGGCTCACTCGTCGGTCCGACGGTCACGCCCCGTGCCGCGGTTACCGATCCTAAGGCCTTGGGAGGCTTGCTGAGGGCGATTAATGCATTTGACGGACAGCCTACAACCCGAGCCGCTCTGAAGCTGATGGCCCTGCTATTTCCCCGCCCCGGCGAGCTGCGCGCGGCCGGATGGGACGAGTTCGATTTCGAAAGCTCGGTGTGGAGCATCCCTGAAGGACGCATGAAGATGCGACGGCCGCACCGCGTACCTCTTTCCACGCAGGCCGTCAGCGTCCTGACCTCACTTAGAGAAATCTCTGGTGGTGGATCGCTGTTGTTTCCTAGTGTTCGATCGGGTTCGCGTCCGATTTCCGACAACACGCTTAACGCCGCCCTTCGCCGTATGGGCTATGGCAAAGAAGAAGCTACCGCGCACGGCTTTCGAGCAACGGCATCAACTCTGCTAAACGAATGCGGCAAGTGGCACCCGGACGCCGTAGAGCGGCAGCTGGCCCACATTGAGAACAACGACGTTCGGCGCGCCTATGCCCGGGCAGAGCACTGGGAAGAGCGCGTCAGGATGATGCAATGGTGGGCCGATTATCTGGATGAACTCGAGAGCAAAAACTCGCGGGTGGTCTCAATCGGGGGACGCGAGGCAAGCCTGCTGTCCATACATCCTCGCGAGGGTCTAGTTTGGAAGCCAACAGCGACGGTTCGCCAAACGACGAGACGAACCTCCAATCTCCGAAAATCACACTGAACCCCGTCGAAAACACCGAAACTGGGCGACCAATGTTGCAGGCCCGGAGGGTCATCGTTTTCCACAGGAAATCAATTGGCCACACATTTCCTTCGTATTCTCTCGTATGGTCTGGCGAACCTAAGAGCCTGACCCGAAACTCTGGTTTGAGCGGGGAACTGGTTGAGTGGCCCCGTCCGTTGTGATTCGCTTGAGTTGTCTAGACTTGAGCGAGGTCACAACATGGGTTGGACGGAGGCCACCCGCCGGCAATATTGCCGCGCGGGGCAGCGGGATGCAAATGCATTGACGGACAAGGAATGGGCGCTGATCGAGCCGTTCCTGCCGGGAGCGAAGGCGACGGGACGACCGCGGACGACCGAATTGCGGGCGGTCGTGGACGCGCTCCTCTTTATCGCCTGGACGGGTTGCCAGTGGCGGGCATTGCCTGAGCGGTTCCCGCCGGTTTCGACGGTTCAACGCTATTTCTATGCCTGGCGGGACGATGGGCTGTGGAAGACCATCAACTTTCACCTGGTGGCGGCGGCTCGCGTCGCCCTCGGTCGCGAGGCGAGCCCCAGCGCCGGCGTCATTGACAGCCAATCGGCAAAGGCCACGGACGTTGCCGGTTTGCGTGGCTACGACGCCGGCAAGAAGATCAAAGGCCGCAAGCGCCATATCATCACCGACACCGAGGGGCACCTGGTCGGGCTGACGGTGCATACGGCCGATATCCAGGACAGGGATGGGGCAGTCGGCGTCATCGCCTCCATTCGACAGCTTTACCCGTGGTTGCGCCATCTATTCGCCGACGGCGGTTATGCCGGAGAAAAACTGACGCAGGCTCTGGCCGATTTGGGCACGTGGACCATCGAAATCATCAAGCGCTCCGACACGGCCAAAGGCTTTGAGGTGCTGCCGCGACGATGGGTCGTCGAGCGAACTTTCGCCTGGCTGGGACGTTGTCGCCGGCTCGCCAAGGACTTCGAGGCGACCATCGCCAGCGCCGAGGCGTGGATCTTCATCGCGTCGATCCGCCTCATGCTTCGCCGCATGGCAGCTCCGCGTCGTGCCTAGCCGGGTTTCGAGTCAGGCTCTAAGGACCAGGAGGAGGACTAGTATTCCCTCCGCGGTGTCTCGTCGTCCACAAGAAGGGTCGATTAACCCGTGACGAACGTGGCTGGTTTGGGGCCGTGTCCAGACGGTCCGGTTGCGGCAAACTCGCGGCAGTAAGCTGCCATTCCGCAGCCGACGCCATTGCGGTCATTTGCTCTTCTTCGGAACAACGACCGGGCCTAAAGTTGCCCCTTACATTGGGATTTGAGAAGTCGAAGGGTGTGAGAGCTGATGTGCCTACCTTGGCGCTGATCCTCGTGACCCGTCCTGACAATGGACAAGATTGCAGTCTTACAAATTTTTCTACAATCAGTCGTACCGAAAAACTATTGGATGCACTATTGGGAGATGCACTGCTAATGAGGATCATTTTTGCCTGCGACGAGTCAGGTGCGAAGGGGTACGCGGATCGCGACGAGGCATTCGACGGTGAAGTTGGCCTCTTCGCAGGTGTCATGGTGCCCGAAAGCCATCTTGCAGCGGTAGAGGCCGACCTGCAAATCGTCGTGCAGAGGTATCAGACTGACGCTCAGAAGCTGCATATCGCCGACTTACCGCCTGACCGACAGGGAGCTCTGCGCGATGACATCTATGCGGTCATTCGCAAACATCAACTTCCTTGCTTTTGGTACGCCATCCACGTCGCCGGCTTTCATGCCTGGCACCTCAGCCAGATCGAGGCACGCAAGCAGGCGAAGGCCCTGCCCGCCGCCGCTTCAAGCCAACCTCCGCGCTATAAGGGAGGCAGTCCAAGAGAAACCCCGGATTCGTTGCACGTCGCGATTTTTGACGGTCTCTACGCCCATCTTGTTGCCTTCCTCGAGGAGCGCGGCTGCAAGGATGTCGAGATCGAGGTGCGGACCGACCGTGTGGACAATCCTATTGTTAAGGATTTCATCGCGGTCGCCGAAAGACTATTGGGCGACATGACTTTCACTAGGACGTCCCGCCGCTTCGATACGGTTACCAAGACGTTGGTCGATAGGCAAATCCGCATCTGTACAGTTCTCCCTCCCGAGTTGCAGATTGAGCTGCAGGTGAGGAGCCTCGAGATCAACGCTGTCGATCACGACAGTGACGGTCTGGTGCTGGCTGCAGACGTGCTGGCAAACAGTCTCGCCTACCTTTTCAAACAGCGCATCGGCACCGAGAAGTACACTAGGCTGAACTGGCCCGATGCCGTGACCGGCCACCCCTTGGAGGAAAATCTACTGACCTTCAACAACTGGGGCGACGGCGACCTCGTCGGGGACGTTCTCTACCGGCATCCTAAGGCGGTTGCTGGCTAGACCTGCCACGGCGCGGGGGACCGCTACTGGCGCGCAGCAGTCGCTAATGCCTCTACATAGGACTCACCCCAGTCCGGCCGTAGGCGTCCGGCCGCCTTGCTGCACATTGGGAAATGGACGCTTCGAGCTTCCCGAGCGCTCCGATCGAAACTGAAGGATCTCAAACTGTATCAGCCGGCAGCGCCGTGAGGCTCGCGAACTTGCATCTCCACTTGCAAGCCGGCGGCAGCAGCCATGTTGACCAGTGCGTCGAGGCCGAACAGGTCGACTTTGCCGCGGGTAAGGTCTGAGATCCGCGGCTGGGTCACCCCAAAGACTTTGGCCGCTTGAGACTGACTTAAATGCGTGCGGGAAATATGCTCTTTGAGCGCCGTCATGAGCACCGCGCGTAACTTTGCGCTCTCGCTCTGTTGCGGGCTCGGCTCGGCAGGTGCCGCCGGCTCCAGATCCTTCACCGGGCCTGCAGACGATTCGCTATTCGCACCGATGTCCAGCAAGAATTGCTCGTTGGCGATACTGGCGATTTTCGCGGTGAGGCCGATCTTCTCTTCCGCCTTTGCGCGAGCATGATCCGACATGAAGGCGAGAAGGCGCTCCAAGCCACCCTTGTCCGATACGGTTACAAAATCCTTGTTCTTGTTCACGAAGACCACGGACTTCTTCTTTTCTCGAAGAAGCTCGATGACATTGCTTAGTGTGCCGGTGCTTTTGCAATCCCAGACCATGAGGCCATAGTCGCTGTTGCGCGCCATCTCCAGGTCTTTGGCGGTAAAATAGGCGCGCGTGCCAGCCTTCGCCTTCGAGACGACCCTGTGGACCGGCCATTCTGCGACATTGTTCCGGGGCGAATCGCCGGTGCAATACACAGTCACCTTTCTGGCTTGGTACTGCTGGAGGCATTCTTGAATTGAGGTATCGGCACCATCGGCATCTCCGACCACGACGTCGAAGTCTGAAGATACGATCTTGTTGATCCTATCCGCCACCTTCTCATGCAGGCGACTGATGGAGATTGATCCGGCGATGAAGACAGTGGTCATGGCATTACTTCCATGTGATCGAAGCGGCGTAGATATGGTTGATTTTCTTGTACGTGCGCAGCGTTTTGCAGACGGCGTCCATCGTGGCGCCCGTGTCGAAAAGGTCATCAAGGACAAGCGCGTTCCAACACCCTTCGTTGGTGATGGACGGGTTGATGCTGAACCGTCCCTCCAATGCGGCGTCCTTAGCCTCGCGGCCATGCAGATTCTTGAGCTGCGGGCTACCTTCCGGCGCTGGCGCCTTGACGATGATATCATCGAACACCGGCGTTTTCGTCAGTTTGCCGAGTTCGTTGGCGATCTCATTGACCGGCTGGCGCGCGCGCACCGTGGAGGCCGGCATCGGGATAATAAGGCCAATCTTGCCGAACAAAGGCAGCAAGGATTGCTGCACTTGCGCTGCGAGCGCTTGCACCTGATTCCAATCGGCTCGATATTTAAGCTGGTATAACGCCTCGCCGGGCTCTGAGCGCGTCGTGTCAAATCGAGGGTGGCCGTATTCGTCGTCGCCCAGGTAGACGCTCGACAGCGTATGCTTGTGCAGCGCGTAACCGAGATCCCAACTGCCTTCGAGCTTTCGAACCTGAACCTTCATGATGATGAGTATTCCTTGCAGGCCCTGGGAACGCCAACTGCGCGCCCACCTTATATATACAAAATATTGTATGAGACGCAATGGCCCCGGGGCGGCTCGTCAATGGCATCCGGAGCTCACGGCGCCAGCGTAGTCACGTCGGGGATTGACCAATTGCGTAAGGTTGCATAATGTTGCCGTATGTCACAGAATGATGCCCCCGATTTCCTGACCCTTGCCGAGGCCGCAGAGTATGTTGGCGTCTCGAAGGACACGCTTCGACGGTGGGATGCCTCGGGCAAGCTCAAGCCCGTGCGCCGTCCAGGGAGCGGCTATCGCTTCTATCGCCGGCCTGACCTTGAGCCCTTCCGCCTCGAGTACCGGCGCGCCGAACAGGCCGCCAACGAGCCGGACCATATGTTTCAGACCCTGACCGCAGATATTGAAGCGAACCCCAAGATACGCGAGCCGCAACAGGGCGCGCACCGGGCAGTGCGGACCCACTTCGAAGCCTCGAACGAGCCGGTGATCCTGCAGATACCCGTCGGATGCGGAAAGACTGGCGTCATCGCGACATTGCCCTTCGGCGTCGCCAAAGGGCGCGCGCTCGTCATCACACCGAACCTGACGATACGGTCGGGTGTCGCGGAGTCGCTCGACATCAGCAACCCGAAGAATTTCTGGCGGCGGACAGGGGCGCTCCACGATTTTTCCGCGGGGCCATTCCGCGCTGTTTTGGATGGCGTTGATGCCAATCTCCACGACTGCAACGCAAGCCAGTTCGTCGTGACCAACATCCACCAGTTGGCCAGCTCGGCCGATCGTTGGCTCCCGCAGTTTCCGCCGAACTATTTCGACATGATTATGATCGACGAGGGCCACCACAACGTGGCGCCGAGTTGGGCGAAGGTCTTCGACCGCTTTCCGAACGCCAAGGTCGTCAGCCTGACGGCGACGCCGTTCAGGGGTGACGGAACGCGGCCGGTCGGCAAGGTGATCTATCGCTACCCGTTCACTCGGGCGATGGTGAAGGGGTACATCAAGCAGATTCACTCTCGGAACGTCGCGCCGTCAGAGCTGTCCTTCACCTACCGTGACGACATGAAGCGGCACACACTGGAAGAGGTGTTGGCCTTGCGAGAACATGCCTGGTTCCGGCGAGGTGTCGCGTTGGCGCCCGAGTGCAATCGTCACATCGTTGATGCCAGCATCAAATATCTCCAGGAGCTGCGAGAGCGCAGCGGTGTCCGTCACCAGATCATCGCCGTTGCCTGTTCCGTCGACCATGCCCGCCAAGTGCGAGGGCTGTACGAAGAGCGGGGCCTGAAGGCGGCCGAAATCTATGGTGAGATGGATCGTGAAAAGCAGGACGTCGTTCTTGCCGATCTGCGCAGCGGCAAGCTCGATTGTATCGTGCAGGTGCAGATGCTCGGGGAGGGCTTCGATCATCCGCCTCTGAGTGTCGCGGCCATCTTCCGGCCGTACGCGAGCTTGTCGCCTTACATCCAATTCGTCGGGCGCGTGATGCGCGTCGTCCACGAGGCGAAGCCGGACCACCCGGACAACCACGCATTCGTGGTCTCCCATGTGGGCTTGAACACCGACGCCCATTGGGACGATTTCCGGGAGCTCGACTTCGACGATCAGGCGATGGTCAAAAAGTGGCTGGAGGCCGGTGACGAGAATGGCGATGGCGACGGCTCAGGAGAGCCCCGTCGCTTCGATATCGGTATGCTGGTCGATAACGAGATCGTCGGCTCATTCATCAATCGGTCGTTCCTTGATCCCGAAGACGATCGCGTCCTCGAAGAAATGCTGGATCATGAGATCGGCGCAGGCCTCCGCCTGCGCGACGTCATCGCGAAGGACAAGCTCCGGGAGACGCTGCGCCGAAAGCAAGCGGAGCTGTCCCAGGTCAGCAGTTCCGGTGACCTTCCGGTGCAGCCGCAGGCGCGGCGGGTCGGCGCGCGCAAGCGGCTTTCCGAACGCACAGGCTCCGTGGTCGCCCGCATTCTCAAGGACCTGAAGCTCTCGCCCGCCGGGCGCGAGGTCGGCCAGCGAGACAAGACCGTCGCGGGGCGTGACAACCGGGCCGCCGTTACATCGCTGCTGAACAAGGCGATCAACGAACATCTCGGGATCAAGTCCGGGAGCCGCAAGGCACCCGACGCGGGCGACAATGAGGACGCTTTGGCTGCGCTCGATATGCTGGGAGACAACGTGCGCGACGCCCTGAAAGGGAAGAACGATGGCTAAAGTCAGGGACATTCTAATCGACGTGAGGATCGAGCAGGCGCAGCGCCAGCGCAAATGTCGAAGGAACAGCTCCCACGTCATCCCGAAGGGCGAGTGGTGTCTCGTTGTTCGAACCAACGCGACCAACGATGACTACAGCTACAGCCGAGACGCTGCGAAACCCATGCTCGATGCGGCTTGGGCGAAGCTCAGGACCATCTACGAAGGACTCGGAATGTCACCGCCTGATGGCTAAAGGACGGGGGAATGAGCGACGGATACAACTTTCAGCAACTCAAGGCCGCGATTTTAGCGCTGAGCCGGGCCACTGATTGGGAAGTGGCCAAAAAGGAGTGGCGCCTCGTCGAGATTTCCGAAGCCGACGAGCCCGAGACCTGTCTGTGCGGCCATTTCCCAATCATCGAGTTGTGCACCATCTCCAATGCTACGACCCGAAAATCGGTGGACGTAGGCAACGTCTGCGTGAAGCGGTTCTTGGGTTTCCGCTCCGATTTGATTTTCCAGTCTCTGAAGCGTGTCCGAGCCGACCCAGATAAGCCGATCGGCCCGGATGCCACCGCGTTCTTTCACGAACGCGGGGTCATCAACGATTGGGAGTATCAGTTCCAGCAGAGCACCATGCGGAAGCGCAACCTGTCTCAACGGCAGTTGGCGACCAGGCGTTCGATAAATCAGAAAGTGATTGCGGCCGTGCGGCGTCGTGGTCTTTCATAATCCCGGGGCGACGCCGGCTCCCGGCCTCTCTCCTACGAGCCATAAGAGTGCGGCTGCAGGAACTCCGTCTCCTGCTTGGTCAGCACCCTCCAGAGGCCCGGCCGCGGTCACACCTTAGCAATAAGGTACAGCTCGACGTTGAATCCCAAAAATTGAAAGCCCTCCGCAACCGCGATTGGCGCACCACTCTCAAGCTGGCCGTGAGGTCTGGGCACAAGGGCGACTTCGGTCGTCGAGATGGCGTCGTACACCAAGCTGCTCGGACGGCGGCTTTCAGGATCGCTGGCTGGGGTTGGGAATGAGGGAAATCGAGGCGCTAAGCGGACGCTCCAGATAGGCTGCGCCGCCGTGCTGCAGGCCTGCAATTTGCTCGATACTTCAGTCAGATATGAGCAATGCCAAGAAGATTCTGTGGTCGCGTTCATAAGAATCAGATCAGATATTGTCTGGTGCGTAAGAATTAAGGACAAAAGGAGCACGCAAGCGCAAATGGCGAGGGCTCCCAGATACTTCGGCGCATGGGGCAACGTGCCCGTAGATGATGATGTGCGGCCGTTCAGCATGATCAATCCCGTGGGGAGCAATGCCAACCGGACCAACCGCCGACATCACTTTATCTCGGCCGTCTATATGAACGGCTTCGCGGATGACCGGGGCCGAGTGCTGGCCTATCTTTGCGAGGCGCCCGAAGACCCGCTGCCGCCAATGAATCCACGGGCCATTGGTTTCGAGCGAGACTACTATTCCCAGAAGCTGCCCGGGGGTGGTCAGGAAAACCATTGTTTCGAGGATCTGTGGAACACCATCGAGACCGGATGGCCGGAAACGGTGCGGGCGCTCGCGGCACGCCGCCTGTCGGCCGCCATCTCCTTCAACGTGCTCGGCATGCAAACGATCTTGCGCGCGCGTGTTCCGGCGACGCGCGATCGGCACGCGCTGATGATCGAGGCCAAAATTCGCTGCGAGCACAAGATCGGCGAAGAACTCGGCGTCCTTCCTCCGCCGCTCGAGCGCTATGCGGGCCAGTTCGACACCGTGCCGATAGGCGTCAACCCACATGAAACGCTGCTGGCAATGAAAGGTGAGTTCAAGGATTTCGGCGACCTCTGTTTCCGCCTCGGCTTCGAGGTGCTCCACAACAGGACAAGCACGCCTTTCCTCACATCGGACAATCCGGTCTGCAGCTACGATCCGCGTCAGGCGTTCCATGCGCGTACGCCTTACGAGCATTCCGGCGAGGTCGAGCTGATCTTCCCGGTTTCGGCGCACATGCTTGTGCGCGGTTCCAGCAAGCGCGGGCCGGTGAACATGATCTCGCGCCATCGCGATATCTCCGACAGCCACAAGGTGCGGCAACTCAATCGCACGATCGCGCAGTTTTCCTATCGCATGACCATCGGCCAGGATCGCTCTAGCGACGACCTGATCCGCGCCCATGGCGCGATCGTGCCGACCATCACCACTAGAGTGCGGCGACTTGGGAAAGAGGTGCATATCATCTGCCGGAATGTTTTCGGTCCCCGGCCGAGGTTATCTCAATACATCGACACGCCTGAAAAGGCCGCGCGCCTTGAGGCCAGGATGGCTGCTACATCGAGCCACGCGGACCCGATCCTCGAATGACCGGATTGATGGAAGAGCCTTCCGTTTGCGCGGTGTTTTGGACTGCCGGGGTCAAATGCGACCATTCGCGGCATCACCGGAAGGCGACAGATGGTATTTCCCACCCAACCATGCCCGTAACAATCACGCGGTTTTGTCTCTCACGCGAGAACACCCCTGATGGAGAAAGCGAAGCTCTCCGAGTTGAAAAAGCTGCGACATCTCAACATCGAAACCTTGAATGGTCGGGTCATCAACATGATGCCGCTCTTGGGAGGACCGATCCTGGCACCTCTGGATTCCGAACCTCGATGGCACGCTGATGGAGATGTGTCCGGTTGACGCCGCCCATTCGCCTATTGGGGAAAGAGTGCCGCCCGCGACGAAGACGTGTGCTTCGGCCTGCTCGAGATATTGTGGCAACGCGCGAGCTTTCCAGACGTTGTGCAGGCGTATTTGCTCTTGTCGGCGCGTACCTATTGTGGGTTCAAATCCAGCGTCAAAGACGCCAGTTGCGATTTGAGAGCGAATGGATCGCGCTCAAACGCAAAGGTGAGAACCTGGCGGCCCGCATCGGGCTTCCACACGCGCTCGCAGAGCTCAGCAGATATTGGGCTGCCTCGTTCGAGTCCTCGCGCAGCCTGGTCGCAGCGTCGCGTGCTTCCGCAATCTCTGGAGAATCATTTGGAGTCGCCTGTATTTTCCTGGTCGTATATCCTAGCCGGCGCGACCGGCGAAGTTCGGCCAAGCGATCGGCCAAATCGACCTACCGATCGCAAATTCGTATATGCTATCAATGCGCTAAGCATAGCGAATATCGGCCATCATCGGCATCGGCATTGGCGTCGTCGATCAACCGTCTCGGTGAAGCTGAGGTAGCGCCTAACATCGGCCAAATGATCGGCCAGTTATGGGCGCTCAGCTAAAATTTCTGTTGACATATACGTACTTAGCGCGATCTAACATCGGCCAATCATGGAAGAGACCGTACAGCGCATCGAGCCGGCGCGCCTGGAAGACGTTGCGGAGCCTATCTCCGACGCGCTGGCTGAGCTGTCAGCAAGCTCGGCGGTTCTCGGCGCCAAGCTGCATCCGCGCACGGCCGCGAACCTGGCGGATCTCGTGCGCATCATGAACACCTATTACAGCAACCTGATCGAGGGCCACAACACGCGCCCCCGCGACATCGAACGCGCCCTCGCCGGCGAATTCGACAAAGACCAGGAACGACGCAACCTGCAGGTGGAAGCCGCGGCCCATGTTCGACTGCAGGGGGAAATCGATCGCCTGGCCGCAGAGGGTCAGCTCCCAGAACCGGCTTCGCTTGATTTTTTGCGCTGGCTGCATGCGGAATTCTACCGTGACGCCGATGAGGCGATGTTGCGCATTCGCGGCGCAGACAGAGAATTCTTGATGGTTCCGGGTCGGTGGCGATCACAGCCCGAACATGATGTCACTGTCGGCCGCCACCAGCCGCCGTCAAGCGATCGCGTCGAAGCGTTCATGGAGCATTTCGCTAGCCGGTACCGCTTCCAACGTACGGGCAAAGCGGCTAGGATATTGGCGATTCCGGCCGCGCATCATCGGTTCAATTACATTCATCCCTTCCCAGACGGCAATGGACGCGTCAGCCGCTTGATGAGTCACGCCATGGCCCATGAGGCAGGAATCGCCGCGCATGGGCTGTGGTCGATTTCCCGAGGCCTGGCGCGGGGTCTGGAAAGCCGCGGCGACTATAAACGCATGATGGATCACGCCGACATGCCACGCCAAGGCGATCGCGACGGCCGCGGTAATCTTTCTATGCGGGCGCTGCCGGATTTTACCTTATGGTTTCTACGCGTATGTATCGACCAGGTCAGTTTCATGTCGAGCCTGTTCGATTTGAACCAACTAGCCCGGCGCCTGCAGCGGTTCGTTCAACGCTACGACCTGAAGCCCGAAGCTTTCCGGCTGATCGAGGAGGCGCTTCTGCGCGGCGAGTTCGATCGCGGTGAGGCCTCACGTATCGCTGGCTTGCCGGAACGTACGGCCCGCCGCGTGTTTACCGAGGTGCTCGAGCTTGGCCTGCTTGCGTCCGATACCCCGAAAGGACCGGTATCGCTACGCTTCCCGGTCGACACGTTGGACGAACTGTTTCCTAAGCTATTTCCGGAAACTTAGCGTCGCATAACTGCGCCTACTGTTTCCCCGCCCCGGCGAGTTGCGAGCCGCCGGATAGGAAGAGTTCGACTTCAAAGGTTCGGTGTGGACCATCCCGGAAGCACGTATGAAAATGCGGCGGCGGCACCGCGTTGCACTTTCGAGGCAGGTCATCAAAATCCTGACCGATCTCAGAGACATTTCCGGCAGCGAGGCGCTGCTGTTTCCAAGTGTGCGATCGGGTTCTCGTCCGATTTCCGACAATACACTTAACGCCGCCCTGCGTCGCATGGGTTACAGCAAGAAAGAAGCAACGGCTCACGGTTTCCGAGCAACGGCATCAACTCTGTTGAATGAATGCGGCAAGTGGCATCCAGACGCAAGAGAGACAGCTGACCCATATTGAAAAGAACGACGTTCGGCGCGCTTACGCCAGGGCAGAGCATTGGGAAAAGCGCGTCAGTATGATGCAGTGGTGGGCCGATTATCTGGACGAAATTGGGTGCACGAAACCTGCAGTTGAACCCAAACAAGTGTAACTGCAACCCCGTGTCCGCACCTATCGTGAACATGAACATCAGCTTTGCGTACGTTATGACATTGGCCGCGTCTATGTTGGGGCGGAACCGGCGACGCAGTCCTTCGAGGGACAGGGGCTTTTCAAATCTACGTCAAGCGGCTTAACTGGTTGTGGAGCTTCAATCGTTTTTCCGAGTCGGCTGACGGGAGGCGTCAGCACAGCGTCAGGAACAGCGGTCTGGCTCAGCGTTCCGGCTTGTCGTCCCGGAGGATGCGCTCAGCGGCTCCGTCAAGATCCTCATATTGGCCACTCTTCAACGCCCACAGAAAGCCAGTCAGCCCCAGTGCGCCAAGAAATAGGGCGACTGGCATGAGGTAGACGAGTATCGTCATGATGACCGCGCTGATGGGTGAATGCCGGAATGCGTTGCCGAAGAAGCCCTCGTCAGCTCGGCGAGCCTAAAGCCCTGCAGGCGCAGCGCGTTTCCGATGACCAGCAGCGATGAGGCCGACATCGCGATCGCCGCGATCAACGGCGTGACGTGCCCGAGAATGGCAATCGGCACGGCGACAGCGTTGTAGACGATCGCAATGGCGATATTCTGCCGGATCAGCCTTCCCGCTTGCCGCGAGACATCCAGCGCCAGGGGCACCGCCAGCAGGCTTTCGCGCAGGAAGACGAAATCGGCGGCGTTGCGGCCGACATCGGCGGCGGTTGCCGGCGCGATCGAGACATGCGCGGCAGCGAGGGCCGGCGTGTCGTTGAGCCCGTCGCCCACCATCAGAACCTTGTGGCCCGCCCTGGCCAGCACCTCGATCCGCTCAACCTTGCCGGAGGGAAGCAGCGCCGGAACGAAACTCTCGATATCCAACGTCCCGGCAACCTCGCCGCAGGCATGGGCTATATCCCCGGACAGCATTTCGACCGACACGCCGGCATCCTTCAATTGCCCGACCGCCGCCTTGGCGTCGGCGCGCGTAGCGTCCTCGAACGTGAAGGAGGCGACGATCCTCCCATTCTTCGAGAGCACCGTCCCGCCATAGCCGCCATACTTGCCTTCGCCACCGGACCGGGCTTTCCATCCGGCCCAGCCGCGCCGGCCAAGACGCCAGGTGCTGTCCGCGGTCGTCGCTTCGATGCCGAGACCCGGGTGCTCGCTGACGGCTTCCAGCTTAGGCTGGCCGGCAAAACCCGCGAATGCGGCGATGGCCTTCGAGAACGGGTGACGGGAGTACGCCGCCATGTCGGCTGCGATCGCCAGCATCGCCGGATCGATGGTCGACGCGTTGACCAGCCTGGGCTGACCGAGCGTTAGCGTGCCCGTCTTGTCGAATACCGCCACGTCTATCGCGGCCAGGCGCTCCATGGCCGATCCGTCCTTGACCATCATGCCGGCTTCGAACAAGCGGCGCGCCGCGACCACTTGCACGATCGGCACGGCCAGACCGAGCGCGCACGGGCATGTGATGATGAGAACGGCGATCGCGATCGTCACTGCCCGGTGCCAGTCGCCGGTTTCCGCCATCCAGCCAAGGAACGTCACGAAGGCGGTGAGATGGACCACCGGCGCGTAGAGCGCCGAGACACGGTCCGCGATCCGCCGATAGTGCGCACGACCACCTTCGGCGGCTTCCATCAGCCGAACCATTTCCGCCAGGAAGGAGTCCTTTGCGGCAGCGGTCGCTTCGATGGTCAGCGGGCCGGTAAGATTGAGCGTGCCGGCCTGAACCTGTTCCCCGGACGCCACCGTTTTCGGTGTGCTCTCGCCGGAAACCAGCGAGCAGTCGAGATCCGACGCGCCGCGAATGACCCTGCTGTCGACAGGCACCCTTTCGCCGGCGGCGACCAGCAGTTGCATGCCCGGTTCGATCTCGCCAACCGGCAGGTAGTCGCGCGCGCCATCGCCGCGCAGCACCATGGCGCCACGTGCGGCCAACTGGGACAGGCCTTTCACGGCGGTCCGTGCCCGTTCGCGCATGACGTGATCCAGGGTGCGGCCGATCAACAGGAAAAACAGCAGGGATACGGACGCGTCGAAATAGGCGTGATCGCCATGATTGATCGTCTCGTAGAGGCTCATGGCATAAGCGAGCGACACCCCAACCGCGATCGGCACGTCCATGTTCATGCGGCCGTGGCGCAGTGCATTCCAGGCCGAGCGGAAGAAGATGCCGCCGGCAAAGGTGAGCGCCGGGATGGCGATCAATGCAGAGACCCAGTGAAACAGGTCGCGGGTAGCACCTTCGGCGCCGGACCAGACCGAGACCGAAAGAAGCATGATGTTGCCGGCGGCGAACCCGGCGACCGCGACCGCGCGGATCAGCTCGGCAAGCGTCTTGTCCTTCTTATCAGCGTCGGCTTCGAACAGGTGCGCCTGAAAGCCCAGCCGTCCCAGCGCGGCGACAAACGGAGGCACAGAGTCCCCACGCCACCGGATCGCGACCCGTTTCGTCGACAGGTTGACACGAGCGCCTTCGACGCGATCGAGCCTTCCGAGAGCCGTCTCGATGGCCTGGATGCACGCCGCGCAGTGAACCGTCGGCACTGAAAGGTCGGTCTGCCAAAGATTGTCGCCAAGCGATCGGCTCGCCAACCTGATCTCCTGGCTAGACGGCAGGACCGATGTGGTACTGGTCAGATCCAGCGCCAGTTCCGCGCTGGGTGCACAACAGCTCATTGCAGCGCTCCTTGCGAAATCATGATCCGGCGAACGTCGCGATAGGGCTCTGTCAGACCGGCATCGGCGTCGACTTCGACGATCCAGACGCCATCCCTTGGCAAGTGCTGCGCGGCAAATTCCTGGTCCGAGACGAGGGCGAGAGTGACGGCCTTGTCCCCAGCCTCGTAGGCGGAATGACGAAACAGTATCTTGACGCCATGCAACGGGACCGGCTTGCCGGTGGCATCGCTCAAGCTGTAGCGGACCTCACCCCGAGCGATCGTCAGTTTGCCGGTCCAGCCGAGTGCCGCCTGCGCGCGCCCTTCCTCGGCCTTTCGGTTGAATTGCTGGCTGGCCACATAGGTGTTCTCGACGACAAGGCCGGTCCAGCTCGTACTGGCGAGTGTCGCCATCGTGAGATTGACCGCGATGATCACGCCGAAAAAGCCGAGAATGGTGAGCAGCATGTGCCTGCCGGTGAACTCACGCGTCTTTTGCGTATTGGTGCTCATCTGGCGATCTCCGGTGCGTTGAAGGTGGCGGTGTATTCGTCCGATTCGAAGCTCGCTCTGTCCTCGACGCGGAACTTGAAGGTTTGTGCAGCGTGCCGAACCTCACCCGCTGGCTGGCGCACGAAGACCTTCAGCATGTTCAGCCGGTCGGGTTCGACCGCGATGGCGAACAAGCGAGCTGCCGGCAGATCACTGCCGACGACGCTCATTTCGGCTCCCTGCAAGCCCTGCATCGTGACGACGATCGTCCTTGGCTCGGGGATCATGTTAAGCAGCTTGACGGTGTAACCGTTGCGGATCGAGCCGTCGGACAGGGTCACGAATTGCGGATTGCGGTCGTGCAGGACGTTGATCTCGAGTCGGTCGCGCGTCAGCAGCGAATAGATCAAGGCAAGCCCGACCGCCGTCCACGCGCCCATGTAGAAGAAGGTCCTCGGCCGGAAGATCTTGCTAATATGGAAATGCGCCAACCTGTCGGTGAACTTGCCGTCATCCGTCCTGACAAGGGAGGGGGTCACCGGGGAGGAACCGCCGGCGGTCGCCACCGCCATGTTGGCGTTGTAGTCGGACAGCGTCGCATAGGAGATCAGCCCGCGCTCCTTGCCGAGCTTGTTCATGACGCCGTCGCAGGCATCAAGGCACAGCGCGCAAGTGATGCATTCGAGTTGTTGGCCGTCGCGAATGTCGATCCCCATCGGGCAGACTGCGACACAGGCATTGCAGTCGACGCAGTCACCGACCGGCTGCCCCGCAGCCTGGACCTTCTTGGCGTGCCGCGAACGAGGTTCGCCACGCCAGTCATTGTAGGTCACAGTGAGCGAATTCTCGTCGAGCATGGCAGCCTGGATGCGCGGCCACGGGCACATGTAGGTGCAGACTTGCTCGCGCATCAGCCCGCCGAACGTGTAGGTGGTCGCCGTTAGCACCGCGATGGTGACGTAGGCGACCGAAGCGGCGGTGCCGTTGAATACGTCGCCGATCAGCGTCGGCGCATTGGCGAAATAGAGGATCCAGGCGCCGCCGGTAGCTGCCGCTATGACCAGCCAGATGGCGTGTTTCGACACACGCAGCACCAGTTTGCGCGCGGTCCAGCGGCCGGCGTCGAGCTTCATGCGAGCGTTGCGATCGCCTTCGATCGCCCGCTCCACGACTAGGAAAAGATCGACCCATACCGTCTGCGGGCAGGTATAGCCGCACCAGGCGCGGCCGACGGTGGACGTGATCAGGAAGAGGCCGATGCCGGCCATCATCAGAAGGCCGGCGACATAGTAGAATTCCTGCGGCCATATCTCGATGAAGAAGACGTAGAAACGGCGGTTGGCAAGATCGATCAGCACGGCCTGATCAGGAGCAAACGGACCTCGATCCCAGCGCAACCAGGGCATCAGATAATAGATGCCCAGCGTGATCGCCATCACCAGCCATTTGAAGCGGCGAAAGCTGCCCGAGGCGCGTTTAGGGAAGATTTTCTTGCGCGGAGCATAGAGCGGCTGTCGTGTCTTGGCGGAGTTGACCGCTTTTGCCTCGAGCCGCTCCATCTGCGTCTTATCCAGCACGTGCATCTCCACTCGCGCGCGGCCTATGACATCGTTGTGCGACGGACTTGTCTGCTTCGACAGACGTCCGGTCTGCAGTGAGCCCGCTTCGCCGTGTGGGCCGCGCCGCCTTGCTGCAGGTCAATCGCCGCATGCCGGAATGGTGTCGGGGCCCGACTCGTGCCGGGCCCCGTCGCTTGGCGGGGAGGGCCGAGAATAGGCTTCCGTTCCTATTCTCCGCCGCCAAGCGAATGGACATAAACCGCAAGTTCCTTAACCTTGGTCTCGCCGAGACGCCCGATCCAGGCCGGCATGACACCGTGCTTCGGCGCGCGGACTTGGACGGCGATGGCTGTCTCGCCGGGTGCGTAGAGCCAGATCGCATCGGTCAGATTGGGCGCGCCAAGCTCTTTGTTGCCTTTCGCATTATCGCCATGACAGGCGACGCAGTTTTCCGCGAATACCTTGGCGCCGGGCTCGATAAGACTTGCATCCTGGACCTTGCCCGAGAGGCTGGCGACATAGGCGCCGACCTGTGCGATCTGTTCGGGCGTGATGATGTCACCGAAGGGGGGCATTTCCGACTGCCGAGTATCCGGGTCGGATGCGAAACGGATGCCGTGCGCGATCGTTTGCTGGATCTGCTCGGTCGTGCCGCCCCACAGCCAGTCATCGTCGTTCAGGTTTGGAAAGCCCTTCGACCCTTGGGCGCCCGAGCCGTGGCATTGCACGCAATTGACCTTGAAGGTAGCTCCGCCGGCCGCTACCGCGAATTCACGCAGCGCGTCGTCGGCTGCAATCTCGGATACGGTCTTCTGCTGGATGGCCGCGAAATATTTGCCCTTGGCGGCTTCGGCAGCCGCCAGCTCAATCTTGACAGCGTTGCGGCTAGAATAGCCAAGCACACCCTTGGTCGCGGAAGACAGCATCGGCCAAGCCGGATACGCAATTGTATAAGCCACCGCCCAAGCGACGGTGATGTAGAAGGTTATCACCCACCATCGGGGCAATGGGTTGTTGAGTTCCCTTATCCCGTCCCATTCATGACCGGTCGTTGAGATGCCCGAGACTTCATCGATATGCTCGCTGCTCATGATCAGTCGTCCTTGAGTGGAATCTGGGCGGCTTGATCGGCCTGTGTTTTGCCGCCGGGACGCAAGGCAAAGGCAATGCAGCCGACGTAGAAGAGCGCCATGGCAAGCAGACCCCAGCTGTCCGCGAATTCCCGCATCAAATTATAGCTCATTGCGTCCCCCTCAGCGGTAGCCGGCTGCATCGTCATAGGTCTTGAAATCGACCAGTGTTCCCAGCATTTGCAGATAGGCGACGAGGGCATCCATCTCGGTCACCTGCTGCGGATTGCCGTCCAGATCACCGAGTTTGGCTTTCGGATAGCGTTTCTCGACGCCGGAGGCATCGGCATTCGGGTCGGCCTGGGCCATCAGATCGGCATTGGCGTGCGCGATCATGTCATCGGAGTACGGGACGCCAACACGCGCGTTCGCAACCAGATGCGTCGAGAAGTCCTTCACCTCGATCGGAGCGTCCTTCAGGAACGCATAGCTCGGCATGATCGATTCCGGCACCACGGAACGTGGATCGGAAAGATGTGCGACGTGCCATGCGTTCGAATAGCGGTCACCGACCCGGGCGAGATCGGGCCCGGTGCGCTTCGATCCCCATTGGAAGGGATGATCGTACATCGACTCGGCGGCCAGGCTGTAATGGCCGTAGCGCTCGACCTCGTCCCGGAAAGGCCTGATCATCTGGCTGTGGCAGAGGTAGCAGCCCTCGCGCACATAGATGTTGCGTCCGGCGAGTTCCAGTGGCGAGTAGGGCCGCATGCCTTCGACTTTCTCGATCGTGTTGTCGAGATAGAAGAGCGGCGCAATCTCGACGATGCCGCCGACGGTCACCACAAGAAGAGAGCCAACGAGAAGAAGCGTGGCGTTCTTCTCGATGATCGCGTGTTTGTCCATCAAGCCCATTGTCTGGCTCCCTATTCGGCAGGCCGGAGGGCGGGCTCGGAACCTGGCATTGGTTGCTCTTCGCGCTCGTGGCCAAGAATGGTCATGGTCACGTTCCAGGCCATGAGCAGGGCGCCGGTGAGGTACATCGCACCGCCGATGGCGCGCATGACGTAGAAGGGATGCATGGCGGCGACGGTTTCGGCGAAGGAGTAGACGAGGAAACCCTGCTCGTCGTATTCGCGCCACATCAGGCCCTGCATGATGCCGGAAACCCACATCACCGCGGCGTAGACGACGATTCCGAGCGTCGCCAGCCAGAAGTGCCAGGTGACGAGCCGCAGCGAATAGAGACGTTCACGATTCCACAGTTTCGGCACCATGTAGTAGATTGCGCCGAACGAGATCATGCCAACCCAGCCGAGCGCGCCGGAATGGACATGGCCGATGGTCCAGTCCGTGTAGTGCGACAGCGAATTGACCGTCTTGATCGACATAATCGGACCTTCGAAGGTCGACATGCCGTAGAAGGCGACTGCCATCACCATCATGCGGATGATCGGATCGGTGCGCAGCTTGTCCCAGGCGCCAGACAGCGTCATCAGGCCATTGATCATACCGCCCCATGACGGCATCCACAGCATGATCGAGAACGCCATGCCGAGCGTCTGCGCCCAGTCGGGTAAGGCGGTGTAATGCAGGTGGTGCGGGCCGGCCCAGATGTAGAGAAAGATGATCGCCCAGAAGTGGACGATCGACAGGCGGTAGGAATAGACCGGCCGGTTCGCCTGCTTGGGCACGAAATAATACATCATGCCGAGGAACCCGGCGGTGAGGAAGAAACCGACGGCGTTGTGGCCATACCACCATTGCGTCAAGGCGTCCTGGACGCCGGAGAAGGCGGAGTAGCTCTTCGAGCCGAGGAAGGAGGCCGGCATCGACAGGTTGTTGATCACATGCAACATCGCGATGGTCACGATGAAGGACAGGTAGAACCAGTTGGCGACGTAGATATGCGGCTCCTTGCGCTTCAGGATCGTGCCGAGGAACAGGATGAGATAGGCGACCCAGACGATGGTAAGCCAGATGTCCACATACCATTCGGGTTCCGCGTATTCGCGGCTCTCGGTGATGCCGAGCAGGTAGCCGGTCGCGGCCATGACGATGAACAGCTGGTAACCCCAGAACACAAACCAGGCCAGTTTGCCGCCAAACAGCCGGGCGCGGCACGTGCGCTGCACGACATAGAGAGACGTGCAAAGCAAAGCGTTGCCGCCGAAAGCAAAGACGACGCCGGATGTGTGCAGCGGCCGCAGCCGGCCGAAATTGAACCAGGGTTGGATGTTGAGGTGAGGGTATGCCAGCTGCAGGGCAATGATCACACCGACGAGCATGCCGACGACGCCCCAGAATACCGTTGCAATGGCTCCGTAGCGGATTGGGCCATCCATGTAGGCGGAGGTGTCGACCGGAGCCGCCGGCTTGAAATCTGTGTTGCGCAGCAGGATCGCGGTAAAGCCAGCCACGGCGACGAACAAAACCCCCATATGCTGGCGAAAAGGTCCTTCTACGCCGAAGCCGGCAGCCACCAGGGCCGCAAAAGCAAACAGGCTTAGAACGACGATCTCCGTGCCGAATTTCATGACATGTCCCCGACCAGGATTCCAATGCGCGGACGCCAAATCCGCGGTGCATTAATTCCGTAGTTGCCGCCTGCTCGCCCTGATCCATGTCAGAGCCGCACGATTTTGCTTCGGGCAGCATCGAGTTCGGTGCAATCAGAAGGTGGCGATTTGAACAAGGAAACGCAGCACGGGCCAACCCGCTCATGGACAAGTGCGGCTTTCTCGCGCCAGGCCGGCACAGAGGCGATTCCGGGCGAGGTCATGAAGCTTGCCCATCGGGAAAAGCTGGAGCTCTGCTTCTCGCTGGAAAGCATTGCCGATGCACTGCCGAACGTCGACCGCCTCAAATGTCTTGGAACGGCCAAGAAGATCGTTCCGCTGCTCCGTGACATTCATGGGTTTGAGGAGAGGGTGATTTTCCCTGCGTATGAGGCGCACTTGACCCCGGCCGAGGCCAAACTTGCCTCTACCAGCCGGTTGCGCATCGAGCACCTTGAGGATCAATGCTTCGCTGGCGAGGTGGCCGAAACGCTCCTAGCGATCGGTCATGGTGATCCGATAGAGAGCGCGGAAGCTGTCGGATTCATGCTACGCGGCTTCTTCGAAGGCTTGCGGCGACACATCGCTTTCGAACGCGAGCATGTCCTGCCGCGGATCGTAATAAGCGACGAAGGCCCCGACGCTTAGGTCTCATTCAAAGGCCGGTTGCCGCGCGCCTCGGCCGCCGCAGCGCTGCTCCAGCCGGCTCATGCTGTCGACCGTTACATGGCGTTTGCTCTCGATCCGGATCACGCCGTCAGCCCGCAATCGCGTAAGCTGGCGGCTCACGGTCTCGTTCGTCAGTCCAAGGAAATCAGAGATGTCGGCACGTGTCAGCGGCAGATCGAAGCATGCCGACCCAGCCGCCGGGTCGATACTGGAATCCATATTCCGGGCGATCATGAGGAGAAAGCTCGCCACCTTCTCCGGTGCGGTCTTGCGCCCGAGAGTCACCATCCATTCAAGTGCCTCGTCGAGTTCGTCCAGCGTCTGCTTGAGCAGGCGATGCTCGAGTCCCGGTGATTCCTTCATTATCCGTTCAACGGCCGCCTTCGGAAACGAGCACAGCGAGACGGAGGTTGCCGCTTCCACATTGATCGTGCTTTTCACCTTGAAGGGCCGTCCCAGAAAATCCGGTGCGAACCGAAGACCGACAATCTGCTGGCGGCCGTCCGAAAGGCACTTCGTCAGCTTCACAACGCCTGAAAGCAAGTTTGAATAGCTGTCGACGGCCTCGGCGTCGGCGATCAGTTCGACCCCCGGCTCGAGCTTGTGCCGCGACGAAGTTTTGGCGAGCCCAACCAAATGGTTTGGATCGAGCGCAGCGCAGACGCCGCGAAGTCGTGCTGCGCAAGACAGGCAAAGAACGGGAATGCCGGAACTGTGAATGTCTTGCCGTACTGTCATTACGCTCGCGCTACCGATCCCAAGTTTCGACAGGATAGCAAGCGATGGCAGAGAAATCCTTGCGGCAGTTTGTCCGTGCTGGAGGCTGACCGAAATCAGGGCATTGGCTCTTCGACGCGTCCAGACTTCCGGCGAGGCAAAAACGGCGGACCACCAAATGAGACCGGAATTAGCTGCCAGGCTTGGCGAGAACGTCCCGCGTTATACCAGTTACCCGACCGCGCCGCATTTCCATCCTGGCGTCGACGCTGATCTCTATCGAAGCTGGTTGAAGGCGCTCGAAAGCGGTGACGAGGTCTCGCTCTACCTGCACATCCCTTATTGCGACCGGCTGTGCTGGTTCTGTGCGTGCCATACAAAGCAGACCCGCCGCTACGAGCCGGTGGCTTCGTATCTCCGCTCGCTTCACGCGGAGATCGCGACTGTCGCCGGTCTTGTCGGCGGCAAGGCCCATGTCCGCGCCGTGCATTTCGGCGGCGGCTCGCCGACCATGCTGAAGCCCGAGGATATGACAGCCTTGGGAACTGTCCTGCGGGATAGCTTCGATTTTCTTGCCGATGCGAAGATCAGCGTCGAAATCGAACCCAACGACATGGACGAAGCCCGCCTTGATACACTTGCCGAGATCGGCATGGCGCGGGCGAGCCTCGGCGTTCAGGATTTCGATCCGAAGGTGCAGAAGGCGATCAATCGCGAGCAGAGCTTTTTGCAGACCAAGGCGGTTGTAGACGGCATTCGCTCTCGCGGCGTAGGGTCCGTGAACCTCGATTTGCTTTACGGCCTGCCGCATCAGACCAGGGAGAGCGTCTGTTCCACCGTGGCGCAGGCGCTGACTCTGGAGCCGGACCGGATGGCGCTGTTCGGCTACGCGCATGTGCCCTGGTTCAAGAAGCATCAGACTATGATCGACGAGGCATGGTTGCCGGGTCCGGCCGAACGGTTCGCTCAGTGGCAAATTGCCGCCCGTCTGATCATGGGCGCCGGATACGAGGCGATTGGAATAGACCATTTCGCCAGGCCGGATGATGCGCTTGCAGTCTCGGCTCGCGCGGGAACAATCCGCCGCAATTTCCAGGGCTACACCGAGGATCGCTGCGAAACACTGATCGGGCTCGGGCCGTCATCGATCAGCCGGTTTCGACAGGGCTATTCGCAGAACATGCCGTCGACAGCCGAATATGGACGCATGGTCGAGGGGGGACATCTGGCCACGGTCCGCGGCATCGCGTTTTCCGAAGATGACCGTGTTCGCGGCTGGATCATCGAGCGCTTGATGTGCGATTTCGGCTTTTCAGCAGCCGATCTGGTGGAACGCTTCGGGGAAGCCGGACAAAAGCTTCTTTTCCAAGCAAGCTCCATCGCCATTGGCGACCCTGCTCGACCGCTTGAACTCCAAGGTGACAGTTACGTCGTATCGGCGGAAAGTCGTCCCTTTGTAAGGAGCATTGCAGCGAAGTTCGACAAATATTTCGAAAGTGGAACGGCCAGGCACTCAGTGGCAGTCTGAGTGCCACAGACGAACGTCACCGTCTTCAGTCGATCGCGAACCTCCTCAAAATCGCCGAAACCAGCAGCTAACAATTCGATAGTGCATATGACGCCACTTTACGATGCTGTGACGACGCGGGTATTTCCCAAAGGGGGTCGCATGGCAGAGGGCTGGGACCCGCCGGAACCCTGCAGGCAGGGCTCCACTTCGTATCCGCCCAAGCAGGTTGGATTGTTCGGCCCAGTCTTTCACTGAATGTCAGCGACGCACCCCATTGCGGCTTCCGCTACTCAGCGCTGCGGCTCTTGAATGCCCCTTTGAGATGAGCTCATTCTGAGTAACAACCGCACGGCGTTCCCACGGGTCTGAAACCATGCATCAGTGCGGCTAGCACGCCCTGCGCCTGTTCGCGGTTTCCGGGCCGCCCAGGCACTTACTTGACCTCCAGCTGCTCGAAGTTCGCGCATAGGCCTTACATGACGGATCGGTAGGCCGCGACCGCCGGGAAATTAGGCACCCGGGCGGCTGCGCCAATTGACCAACTTTATGCTTCGATTACTCGGAATCTGAACCTGACACGCGTCGCGATTTCTCTGACATGCCGGCGGGCAAGCTTTCCTTTCTGGCCTTGGCAAACGCTCTGTCACCTTCCAGAAACCCTGCCAGCATGAAAGGTATGAGTTCCGCTACCGTTTCAGACTCGCCATAGGTCTGGCGGTAAAGCGCCGCATAGTCCTTGAGTGCTTGGTTCAGGTCCGCGCTAACGGTGATGGTCATCTTCGAAGGTGTCCGGTCCGGAAGCTTTCCAAGTTTCAGATCTGCCATGATTACTCCTGTTCAAGTCGGGTATGGGCGCAGCACAAGATCCTTGTGTACAATCACGCGTAGGGGCCAACCGGGGCGGACGATAATGGTGGGTTGAATATTCAGGTTCTTTTCGGTGATGCGCTGGCCGGCTTGACTGATGTTTTGCTGAGTGGATTCCCGGATCGCCTTAACTAGGTCGCTTTCGTTTTCCCCAAAGCTCAACTCGGTACCAACGCCCAGTAGCGTCGCTAGAGCAACTCCCTTGATCAGCTGCCAGGTGTGAAAATCGACCTTGTCTTCAAGCCCAGCATAGCCGGCAGTATCCGTCGCTGGCAGATTGTCGATTTCGATCGAGGAACCGTCGGGCAGGATTATTCGCTGCCAGACCAGCAATGCGCGCCTCTGCCCAAAAGCCACGACGCTGTCATAAGTGCCGATGAGGCGTGAGCCTTGCGGAATGAGCACAATGCTGCCGGTGACTGTGTCGTGCACATTCTCGGTGACCTGCGCGACGACAAGGCCAGGCAAGTCGGAATTTATGCCGGTGACGAGACTGGCCGCGATCACGCTGCCGGCCATCAGTTGGTAGGGCGAGGCCGGCGTCTGCAGCGCATGCGGATTGTAGATCCCGCTTGTGTTTCGCTGACTGACAAAATCGAGCTTGCGCTGTTGGTTGTTCTGGTCACCCTCGGCTGGGGCAACGGAAGCTGACGTGCGCGTCGCTCCGGATTGCGGAAGCGCCTCAGACGGCTGCTGCGCACTCGGCCCGCCGCCGGCGACATCTCTCTGTCTGGGTCGATTGTCGATCCGGAACAAGACTTGCGACTCGCGCGCCTCAATTGCTTGCTGGGCAAGGCGCTGCTCCTCGGCGGAGATATCCTGCCCTGGCGCGATGCCGAGCTGACGTTGGCGTTCAAGGATGGGGCGACCGAGGTCGCCGGGCAGTGGCGGTCCGAGCACAGGGGCCTTCGGCATGATCCCGGAATAGTCCTTGGGAAGCGCTTCTAGTCCCTCGGCGGGTGGCTTGCGCTCGGTGTTATAGCGGTCCTCTGCCTGGTGCTTGATACGCCATGCCGGTCCTTGAAGCGCCATCATCGTGACGCCCAGAATGGCACCGGATCCGACTGCAGCGATGGCGATGATCACACCGCGCCTGAATCGGACAGCGCGGCGGGGCGAGGCTCGCAATTGCAGCTGCTCGGGATCGAGTTTCGGCGGCGCATCGGATCGGGAAGTATCGGTCATGAGCGCTCCCCTCACCTGCTGGGCCGCGCAAAGAGCGGAATCCGCCGCGGCGGTTGCCGGCCGTCAGTCCTGGTGATGCGCACCACCTGCTGCTGCTTGCTGCCTAGACGCAGTTCTGCAGCGCCAAAGAGGCGATCGACGATGTAGTAGTTGCCGCGCATGCGATAATTGACGAGCTGGCTGTCCCCATCGGCACCGACGATGAAGAGAGGAGGCGCTTCACCCTGATCAATGCGACGGGGGAATTCGATATAGACCTTGCTGCCATCGTCGAAAGCGCGCGTCGGCCTCCAGGGTGGTGTTTCGCCGGTGATTGAATACCGAAAGCGGATATTCTCGAGCGCCACATTCGACGCCACCGGCGTGGCAGCCTCGGCTTGGGCGTTGCGCTGGCGTAGCGCGATGATCTGGTCCTCGCTATAGGTCCAGGAGATCGCCGCCATTGAGGTCTTCTCGGTGCTTTGAAGCTGCAAATGGTAGGTGCGTCGTTCCGTGGTGATCACCAGATTTGTGTTAAGTCCCGGCGCGAAGGGTTTTACCAGCACATGGGTGCGCTGATTGTCACCGGTGCCGCTGACGGTATCGCCGATCACCCAACGCACCGTGTCGCCGGCCGACACGGCTGTTAGCTTCTCGCCCGGCTGGAGTGCGATATCGGTAACGCGCTCCGGCGCGGCATAGAGCTGATAGAGTGCGCCATCGGCGAATGGATAGACCTGAACCGCATTCACGTACCCATACCTGGTGGGTTGCTGCGTCGCTGCTTTATTGGCATCGGAGACCCGTTCTTCAGGAGAGCGCTTGTCATCGGCCACCCTGCCCGGATCGGGCTGTAGCTGACCTGGCAACGGCAGCGGCTTTGGCACTTCGACTATCTTGACCGGCTTCTCCGGCGGCTTCTCGATTGCGGCTGGTTTGAAATCGGCAGCATCATAGGAAATCTCAGGCGGCGGTACCGGCTTCGACGCGCAGGCGGAGAGGACTGCTGTAGAGGCCGACAGGATCAGCACGGCACGGACCGACGACATTCTATTCTTCATTGGTGGACTCCTTTTGGGGAAACGGACGTCGGCGCAGCACTGTCGAGCTCGCGCGACCAGTCGATCGCATTGATGAAGACGCCGAGCGGGTTGTTGCGCAGTTGGTCAGTATTACTTGGCGGGCGGATCACGATGGTGAGGATCGCGGTCCAGCGCGTCGTGCTGGCAAGGCTGCCGCGCTCAAAAACCTGCTCGGCCCATTTGACCTGGAACGAGCTGTCGGAAGCCCTGACCACGCTGGTCACTTGCACCGACACGCTGCGTGTGCCGATCTGGCCGAAAGGATCGTTCGCCTTGGCGTACTCGTTGAGAAAGAGCGCCGCGCGGTCGGTGGCGAAGTCATAGGCCGAAAGCCAGTTCTGCCGCACCAGCACCGGATCGGTGGAAACGGAACGGACATTCTGAATGAAGCGGCCGAGATGCCACGCGATCTGGGCATCGGAGGGCTCGTAGCCCCGGATTGCCGGCGCAACGGCGCGTGCCTCGCCGAAGCCGTCGACCTCGACGACGTAAGGCACGACGCGGCTCTGCATCGACTGCCACACGAGTCCGCCGGAAAGTCCGGCCGCCAAGGTCAGACAGCCAAGAGCCATGAACCGCCAGTTGCGGGCCTGCACTCGAGATGAGCCTATGCGCTCGTCCCAGAGCTGCGCGGCCTTCTGATACGGCGTGACCGGCTCGGGCGTCTTGCCGTAACGTTGAATGGGTCGCTTGAATAGCATTTAGTCGTCCTTGTCGTTGAGAGAGGGATTGGCGCTGCCTCCCGGCCTGTCGCCTTCACGGACGGCCTGCATGGCGGTGTGACGGTGGGCACGGGCTGTCTGTTCGGAACGCAGGCGCCTGGCCCAGCCGGGCGCGGCATCAGCGACCGGACCAGTAGGGCTTCCGGTCATGGATGCGGTCGGCGCACCACCGGTCGCGGTCCAGGCAGCTTCGCGCCCGGCATCAACGCTGCGCCCGAAGCCTCCTGCGGCAGATCGTGCCGCCCGCATTGCGGCGCCGCCGGCGGCGCTGGTCACACCATGCATTCCAGCAGCTACACCGGACAGGCCGGACTCGGGCGATGTTGCGCGCCCGATCTGCCAGGCCGTAGAAGCCGCTGACCCCATGGTCGTGCCGGCACGGAGTGCGGTGAGACCGCTGCCGGTTGCCGTGCGCGCGCCGGCAAATGCTGCGCCTGCGGCAACGAGCGATGCACCGGCTGCGGCTGCCGTGGTTCCAAGTGCGGCGCCCGCGCCAAGCTGCGGCGCGCCCGAGACAAGACCGGAGGCTATCCCAGGTCCGAAAATGCCGAGACCAAGGAGCGCCAAGGCGCCCAGGACCTGTGACATGGCGGCGGCCAGATCCGGCTCCTTGCCTTGCAGCGCGGAAGCGAACTCGCCAAAGAGCGTGGAGCCGATGCCGATGATGACGGCCAACACCATCACCTTGATGCCCGACGAGATGACATTGCCGAGCACGCGCTCGGCGAGAAACGCTGACCGGTTCCAAAGCGCGAAGGGCACAAGAATGAATCCGGCCAGAGTGGTGAGTTTGAATTCGAGGATGGTGATGAAGAGTTGGATGGAGAGGATGAAGAAGGCGATGATGACCAGGAACCAGGCCACGAGCAGCACGAAGATGGTGAGCGCGTTGCCGAAGATTTCTGGGAAGCCGAGAAGCTGGCTTGCCTGATCGAGAAGCGGCCAGGCGCCCTCGAAACCGGTTGCGGCAATGCGGCCCGGATGCAGGAGATTGTCGGCGGAGAGATTGCCTGAGGACGCATTGATGCCGAGGCCAGCGAAGGACCGATAGATGATGTCGGCGAGGTTCTTGAAGTTATTCAAGATGAAGGCAAAGACGCCGACATAGAGCACTTTGCGGATGAGCCGGCCGAATATGTTGGGTTCGCCGCCGAATGCCCAGGCGAGGCCGGCAAGTGTGACGTCGATGCCGATCAGGGTCGTGGTAAGGAAGGCGACATCGCCCGAGAGCAGACCGAACCCGCTATCGATGTAGCGGATGAAGGTCTCCATGAAGCGATCAATGACCCCAAGGTCGTTCATGCCGCCTTCCTCGTCGTCAAGAGATTGGTGATCAGTTGCCGGGATAGGCCGTGCCTGTGCCGAGGAAGCGCTTTGTCGTCTCGCGCGCGGCCTCCTCGGACTGCGCCTTGCGCGCCGCATCCTCGGCCTCAGCGCGGAACTGCGTTGCGAGCAGCGTCTGGATCTGCATCTGCTGCTTGGTCGAAAGCGCAAGGAGCTGGTTAGTGGCCTGACTTGCCTGAAGCGCACCGGCCGCGCCTTGGCTGCGGTTGACGAGATCGGCAAGCAGGTCGCCATCACCGCGAACATTCTCGACGATCTGCGACTGAACACCCATGGTCTGACGGAATGCCTGCATTGCGCTTTGCCAGCGGTCACGTGCGGCGCTCGCTACATCGCTGACCTTGATCGTGGCGTCGTAGCTTTCCGGATATTGATTACGCCACTGGTCCTGAAGCTTGTTGAGATCAAAGCTCAGGCCACTTGCCTGGTCCATCAGACCGTCGATCCGTTGGAGCGAGCCGGTAAGCTGACCCACGGAAGAAAAATCCAGACTCTGAAGATTGCGTGCCATGTTCTGCAGCACGGTCGCCTGGTTCTGGAGCGACTGGATCTGGTTGTTGATCTGCTCCAGCGAGCGCGCCGCCGTGAGCACGTTCTGAGCGTAGTTCGACGGATCGAACACGATGAGCGCGTAGGCCGGCTGCACGTAGTCGGCCATCGGCTTGGCGATCAACGAAAGGGTGATCAGGCCCGAGAGAAAGCGGCGCCGCATCATGACGATTGCTCCTTGGTTGGTTGAGGGAATTGCTGGAGAAGCTCGGCCGCCCAATCGAGGCCGCGGGCGCCGAGGAAGCGAAAGACAAAGCTGTCCTGCCCGTGCTCGGACAGGACCCTGTCGATCAGGCTTTGCGCGGCTGGACCCGAGGCGCCGCAAAGTGCAAGCGCGATGGGGCCGAGCCCGAGCTCGAAGAGACGGTTGCCGCAGCGCGACTGCAAATAGTAGTGCCGCTTCGGCGTGGCCCGGGCGATCAGTTCGATCTGCCGGTTGTTGAGACCGAAGCGCTCATAGGCAGTCCGTGCCTGCGGTTCCACGGCACGATCATTGGGGAGAAAAATGCGCTGTGGGCAGCTCTCGATGATCGCCGGCGCTATTGCAGAGCCGGCGATGTCGGCAAGCGACTGCGTGGCGAAGATCACCGATACGTTCTTCTTTCGCAGCACCTTCAGCCATTCGCGGATGCGGGCAGCAAAAAGCGGATTGTCGAGATAGACCCAGGCCTCATCGAGCATGAGCAGCGTCGGTCGCCCGTCGAACCGCTCCTCAAGGCGATGGAAGAGATAGGTGAGCACAGGCAGCACAGCGCTTTGGCTATGCATCAGCTCCTCGGTCTCGAAGCACTGCACATCCGACAAGGCCAGCCGATCGTCATCGGCATCGAGCAATCGGCCGAAGGGACCGTCGAGCGTGTAGGGCATTAAGGCGGACTTCAGTGCATTGGACTGAAGCAGGACCGACAGACCGGTCAGCGTGCGCTCCTGCGCCGGCGCGGTGGCGAGGCTGTTGAGCGCCGACCAGATCGCCTCCTTCACCTCCGGCGTGAGGGTGACGTTCTCATGGGCAATCAGGCCGGCGATCCATTCAGCTGCCCAGCTGCGCCTACCCTGATCACCGATATTGCGCAGTGGCTGGAAGGCAAGCGCACCGTCCGAACCCAAGACATGATGCTCTCCACCCATGGCGAGCGTTGCCGCGCGCGCCGAATTGCCTTTGTCGAAGACATAGACCTGCGCGCCGGCATAGCGACGAAACTGCAGGGCGATCAGGGCAAGCAGCACCGATTTTCCGGCGCCGGTCGGTCCAACGATCAGCATGTGGCCGACATCTTCGACATGGGAAGAAAGCCGGAACGGAGTCGACCCGCTGGTTTCGGCGATGAGGAGCGGCGGGGCCTCTCGTCCAGTGACTCCAGCCAGATGCTCGTTCGCCGCAGGACCGGCCCACACCGAGGAAAGCGGCATGAGATGGGCAAGGTTCAGCGTGTGAACGAGCGGCTGACGAACGTTGGCATAGACATGACCCGGCAGCGAGCCGAGCCAGGCTTCGACCGCATTGACGCTTTCGCGGATGGTGGTGAACCCGAGCCCATTGATGATGCGCTCGACCGCGCGAAGTTTCTCAGCGGCGGCTTGGCGATCCTCGTCCCATACCGTCACCGTTGCAGTGAGATACCCGAAGCCGACATGATCGCCGCCCAACGCCTGAAGTGCTTCATCGGCGTCGAGCGCCTTATTGTCGGCGTCGCTGTCGACGAGCGGAACGGGTTCGTTGCTTACAACCTCGCGCAGGATTGCGACGATCGATTTGCGCTTGGCAAACCACTGCCGGCGCAAGCGGGTCAGCGTCTTGGTGGCCTCGGTCTTGTCGAGCGGAATGAAGCGCGTCATCCAGCGATAGGCGAAATCCTGATGATTGAGGGCATCGAGGATTCCGGGCCGGGTGAGGTTCGGAAAGCCGAGGATGGTAAGTGTGCGAAGATGTTGCTCACCCAGCATCGGCTCCAAGCCGCCGGTAAGCGGCACATCGACCAGGATGCCGTCCAGATACATTGGCATTTCCGGCACGGCGACCGGATGGCGGCGGGTCGAGATCGTGTCGTGCAGGTATGTCAGCGTCTCGGCGTCATCGAGCGGACGCACTTCGGGCATGAAGCCCGACAGAAGATCCAGCACACGGTCGGTCTCGTCACGGAACCGCGCCATCTCCTGGCGCCAGTCTCTTTCGCCTTCTGAATGATGCGAGTCGACGAGCGCGCTTTCCGCCCGCGCCTGGGCGTCCGGTGGCGGCATGGACAGCAAGGTCAGGTGATAGCGGCTCTCGAAATGCGCGACCTTGCCTTCGAAGGCAGCACGCCGTTCTTCATCAACCAGCCATGACGCCGCGTCCGGGAAACGCGAGGACGGATAGCCCAGCGCTTCGATGCGCTCGGCCTCGAAAAACAATGTCCAGCCGGAGCCAAAGCGTCTAAGCGCATTGTTGGCCCGGGCGCAGATGCCGATGAGTTCGGCTTCGGTCGAGCTTTCCAGATCGGGCCCGCGAAACCGAAGAGTCCGCTGAACGCTGCCGTCCTTGTTGAGCACGATGCCGGGCGCCACCAGTGCTGCCCAGGGCAGATGGTCGGCAAGCCGGTCGGCCTTGCCGCGATATTCCGAAAGGTTCAGCATGCGAGCCATCCCCTCAGGCGAAGGTGACGGACAAGCACGCTGGCAAAGTCGGGATCGCGCCTTGCGGCAAAGACCGCGAGCGTGTGGCCGCCAAGCCAGAGCACTAGCCCGGCAATCCATTGCTGCAAGCCTAGTCCGATGGCCGCAGCCACCGTGCCGTTGAGGATCGCCACCGCCCGCGGCGCGCCGCCCAGCAGGATCGGTTCAGTCAAGGCCCGGTGAACGGGAACCTCGAAGCCCTCGATATGTTGCACTCCGGCGGCCATCAGACGAGCGCCCCGCCGCCGAAGGAGAAGAACGAGAGGAAGAAGCTCGATGCGGCGAAGGCGATCGACAGGCCGAAGACGATCTGAATCAGCCGGCGGAAACCGCCTGCAGTATCGCCGAAGGCAAGGGTCAAGCCGGTGGTGATGATGATGATCACCGCGACGATTTTGGCGACCGGTCCCTGCACCGATTCCAGGATCTGCTGCAGCGGCTGTTCCCAAGGCATGCCGGAGCCGGCAGCGTGCGCCGGAACTGTGAGAAGAAACGCGAGCGCGGCAAACGAAAGAAAGCGGAGCTTCTTGCGCATAAGGGGCCTTTCAGAGTTGCTGGAGTTGCGGAGGCGTGAGTGGGGTGAGGGCGTAGTCGCCGCTGCCGTCGAGACCTGTGACCTCAGCGATTGCATCGATGCGGCGCGACGAGCCGCGCCCCGCGATGAAGACGATGAGATCGATGGCATTGGCGATGAGGCGGCGCGGCACGGTGACGACAGCTTCCTGTGCAAGCTGCTCGATGCGATAGAGGGCAGAGCGCGCCGAATTGGCATGAACCGTGGCGATGCCGCCGGGGTGCCCGGTGTTCCATGCCTTGAGCATGTCCAGCGCTTCCGCGCCCCTGACTTCACCGACGATGATGCGGTCGGGGCGGAGCCGGAGCGTCGAGCGCACGAGATCGGCGAGTGTGACCGAGCCCCGCCTGGTTCTCAGGGCAACGCAGTCCTTTGCTGCGCATTGCAGTTCGCGGGTGTCCTCGATGAGGATCACTCGCTCGTCGCATTCGGCGACTTCGGCCAGCAGCGCATTGGCAAGCGTCGTCTTACCCGACGACGTGCCTCCGGCGACAAGGATGTTGCGCCGTTCTCGGACTGCCTTTATCAACGCATCGGCCTGCAGCGGCAACATGATGCGATCCGCAACATAGTTGGCCAGCGTGTAGAGCTTTGCGGCTGGTTTGCGGATGGCAAAGCAAGGCGCCAGCACGACAGGCGGCAGCAGTCCCTCGAAGCGTTCGCCCGATGGCAATTCGGCGCTGACAATCGGATTGTCCGCATGCGCCTCGGCACGCACGTGGGAAGCGACCAGGCGGATGATGCGTTCCGCCTCGGAAGGATGCATATGCACGGCCGTATCGATTCGGCCTTCTCCCAGCCGGTCGAGCCGCAGCGCACCATCGGGATTGACCATCACCTCGATGACCAATGGATCGGCCAGCGCCTCAGTGATCGTCGGACCCATGGCGGTGCGCAGCATGGCGCGGCGTCGGTGGTCGGCCTCTGGATGAGCGCTCATCCTTCCCCTCCTCCGCCATTGTCTTTGCCAAACGAGCGTTTCCCCGATGCGATCTGGCGACCGACCTGCTCGACGAATTTGTCGAAACGCTCCTGAGCAATCGCCTGCGTCGCCTTGTCCGGAACAGGCGTGTGGGCATGAAGCGTGATCGAAAAGCGGATGAAGAGCGCCAAGCTTTCCAATGTCATGTCGACATCGCGCCTGACGTGACTGAGGTCGCGGGAAAGACGGTCCAGCCTCATGCCATAGCGCCGATCGAGTTCATTCTCGCCACGCCGCTCGATGAAAGCTTCTACGGCCTTCGCGACGACCGCGGATTTTGTGGTCGAGGGATCGCGGCTGAGGTTGTCCAGCTTCTCGCTCAATTCCGGTTCGAGCAGAAACTGGTGACGAATGCGGTGGGGCTTCATGCGCTTGTTCCAACTGGCCGGCGCTGGCGGGCCGGCGGCGGAACAAGCATTATCGAGATGCCCAAAATTGCTTACGGCCGTTATCTACGCTGAGATACGCCCGAGCTGCGGAAAGCGTTCAGAAGCCGGGGACGATATCCTTATCATCGTCCCTTCCCTCGTTGATGCCATAGGCACCTGCGACGGTGGAGATCCGGTCCATGACGCGCTTGTCCGCCATCGCCTCGCTATCATCGTCTGCGGGTCTGGACAGATCGTCCTGGTCCGGTTCCTGGGTGACGGCGGTATGTTCTTCGGGTAGGCCAGGATGGCGCTGCTGCTGAATCCCTCCCTCGTCCGCAAGCGCGGCGCCAGCGCTTTCATCGTCGGACGCAAGACGACGGTCGACGCCGCGTACTTGCCCAGTCCAATCGTCCGGCCGCGACATCGGGCAGTCCGCGTAGGGTCCGTCGCGCAACACCGGCGAAGGCAGCACCCGCTCGGTGAAATTGTGATCCTCATAGTATCGCAGCTTTTTGGCCCGGATGGGGGGCAGTCCCGAAACCAGCACCAGTTCGTCCGCGGGCGGCAATTGCATCACCTCGCCCGGTGTCAGCAGCGGGCGGGCGGTTTCCTGGCGGCTCACCATGACATGCGAGAGCCAAGGTGCCAGCCGGTGGCCCGCATAGTTGCGCATGGATCTGAGTTCCGTGGCCGTGCCAAGCGCGTCCGAGATTCGCTTGGCCGTGCGCTCATCATTGGAGGAAAAGGCAATTCGCAAATGGCAGTTGTCCAGAATGGCGTTGTTGTCGCCATACGCTTTGGAGATCTGGTTCAACGATTGCGCGATCAAGTAGGCACGAATTCCGTAACCGGCCATAAACGCGAGCGCGGTCTCAAAGAAGTCGAGGCGACCGAGCGCCGGAAACTCATCCAGCATCATGAGCAGTTGATGCTTGCGGCTCTTCTTTGGGTCACCCTCGAGGCGCTCCGTCAGCCGCCTGCCGATCTGGTTCAGGATCAGTCGCACCAAGGGCTTGGTGCGCGAGATGTCCGATGGCGGCACGACCAGATAGAGCGACATCGGCCACTCCGCATCCATCAGATCGGCAATGCGCCAGTCGCAGTCCGATGTTACCGCCGCCACGGTCGGATCACGGTAGAGGCCGAGAAAAGACATGGCGGTCGAGAGGACGCCTGAACGTTCGTTCTCCGATTTGTTCAACACCTCTCGTGCCGCCGAGGCCACGACGGGATGGACCTCAGGCTTATTGACCGAGCCGAGATGGTTGGTCGTCATCATTCGCCGCAAAGTCGCGGCAAACGAGCGTTGCGGGTCCGACAGAAAGGTGGCGACGCGGGCAAGAGTCTTTTCCTCTTCGGCGTAGAGCACGTGCAAGATAGCGCCGACGAGGAGTGAATGACTGGTCTTCTCCCAATGATTCCGCCGCTCCAGCGCGCCTTCCGGATCGACTAGAATGTCGGCGATGTTTTGGACATCGCGAATCTCGTCCGAACCTTTGCGTACCTCCAGCAGCGGGTTGTAGCGGGCCGATCGCGGATCAGTCGGATTGAACAAAAGGCAATGCGAGAACCTCGACCGCCAGCCGGAGCTCAGCTGCCAGTTCTCGCCTTTGATGTCGTGAATGACGGCCGAGCCGGACCAGGAGAGAAGGGTTGGGACAACCAGTCCGACGCCCTTGCCGGAACGTGTCGGCGCAAAGGCCATGACGTGCTCAGGCCCGTCATGACGCAGATACCGGTCCTTCAGTTTGCCGAGGAAGACGCCTGCCGGCTGAAACAGCCCTGCTTTCTCGATCTCCCGCGTCGCCGCCCATCGAGAGGAGCCATAGGTGGTGACCAAGCCGCGCTGGCGCGCGCGCCAGAGGGAACCAGCGATCGCAGCGGCACAGCCCATGAATCCACTGGTGCCCGCAAGCATGCCCGCCTTGTCGAATACCTCGGGCGCATAGGCATCGAATTGGAACCACCATTCCAACAGTTTCCACGGCTCGTAGATCGGCCAGCCAGCCGCGACAAACCATGGCGCGCCGAGTTGTTCCTGAAAGGCTAGCATATGAGCGCACCATTGCGTGGCAGCCCACACGCCGAGGAGAACGATGGCGAACACAATGGCGATCTGCCCAATCAGAAGCTTCGTGGGCGTCACTGGCTTGCTCCGCTGTTCTGGAGAGATGGATCGAGCATCGCCCGGGACGGCCGGAACAGGAATGCGCCCTATGTACGACTTGGTGCGATGAGAGGCTGTTTGGCGCGCCGTTTGCTCTCCTTCGAGGTGTATCAATATTCGCGCATTCCCGAGGACTGCTACGTCGGAGGGGACTCATATCGGTCGTGCCTATCGTGAGCACGTGGTCGGCGAGCTGGCGGTGGCGTGCGGGCAAGCCGCTGAGGAAATTCTGAACATCGAGTCCGGTCTGAGGTACAACAAGCCTATCGAGATCGGATCGCGAGGTAGCCCTGCCCGCCATGGGAATTCCTCAGGCGAGTACCGACTTATTGGGCGCTGCCTTATAAGTGGAAGGCGCCTTCCCGTTGCCTCTATCGCAGATAAGTTACCTTCCGGCCTTCGCGCTGGGTTTCCCACCTGGACTGCGTTTCAGTCTCAATTCGCTGTGCTTCTTGTGAGCCAGACACCATTTCTCGGACGGTGGATTGACGACATTCATTGTCCGACAAGCCCTCGCCGGCGATCTGTTGGGCAGAGGCGGCTATCACCCCGGCCGTGGCACATCCGCGCGCTGCAGAACCTCGATGAGCCGCCGGCTCAAACGCCCAGGCGGATGCAAAGATCCACAGATGCGTTCCGCCAGCCCTAGTTGCCAAGCATATGACCGGCATTTCGCAACGCGTCGAGGAAGAGGCCGGCATGGTGAGTGACATCGAATTTGGCCTGCATTGACACCGGCATGCTGGTCCAATTCTCCAACGGTGCAATGAAGCGGGAGAAGGTATCGTCGATGACGCAGTAGCGGCTAATAAGGCCTTGTCTGTCCAACGCCAGCACACCAATCTGCCCGCCTCGATATCGGATGGCTGCGAGCCGTTGGACCTCGGCGTCATCATCGATCCGCACATCGAAAAGCAGGTTTCCGCGGCTCCTCGCGGCTATCTCCGCCGCTTTGTCATTGAAGCTCAAGCAGAGTGAGCGGACGCTTTCCACTGCCATCTGGAAAACCAACAAATCCAGTTCATTCACGGCCATGTGGGCAGTTGAGCCAATAAATGGATGATTGCAATGTCGCACACGGCTTGTTCACAGGTGTCGGCGACTGATTGTTCGTGGCTTTCTGTCCGCTGCCGGCGATGGAATATTTGAAGGACGGCGGGTCCCGTATTTCCTGTCGCGTTGGCAACCGCGGCGGCCACCTGCCGGGCGGCAGCGGCAGAGACAATGTCATAGACAGGTGGAAGCGTGGGCTTTCTGCCCTTCAATAGTTCCCTGACCATACAGATTTGCACGCGCGGCCGCAGCTTGCCGCCCGCCTCAACTTCGGCTTCTCTGGCAGCACGTTCCATTGCTGCGGTCGCCTTGTTGAGCGTCACCAGAACGCCAAGCTTCGTGGCTGGCAAGATCGCCAACTCGCTCAAGCTCACGACCTCTATTCGATGGACGGGCACGGCCGTGCATCGCCGCGGCAGGGGACAACATCGTCGTGACCGACCCTCAAGCCCTATATCGTGTCGGCGGGATCGTTCAGCAGGAACGGCGAGATCGCCGTGGAGGGCAAGCCCTTCTACATCGTGGCCGGCGGCGGGAGCGGCAAGATCCACGATCAAGCAGCTGAGAAAGATCACGCATATAGCCACGATCCCGCGGTCCAGCCGATCTACATTTGAGGACGACCAGATCAAGCAGCGCGCCCTGTCGAATTTGGGTCCGGGATTGGCAGTTGGTCTATCCCTTCCTGACGATGGAACGCTCGATCCAGTCATGGCTTATAAGGCGGAGAGCGGCGACCAGAGCGCAGATGAGTACGCGCCTACTACGAGATCGGCTATCGCACCAATTCGAGCGGATCACGATCGATGGCGACACCGTGGCATTCTTCGAGGGCGGGAAGCCGCTTGAGGCCTGCTTCCCTGGCGACGGCTGTGAAATCCTGACCTCGAAGAAAGGAAACCGCATGGGCGTCAAATTCCGCTTCGGCGTCGCCTTGGCCTCCTCACACTTGGTTGGCTGACTCAGCGGGCAACCCGGTCGAGAAAAGCGTCGAATGCGGCAGCGACAACGCGCATCGCAAAGCGATGCTGCCGCCGTACGCGGACAAAACCCTTTTCGATGTCCACAATCCCGTCCTTGGCAAGCATCGCCAAGCGTTCAGCTGAATCGAGAAAATGGATCGGATCAGATCCGTGGGCGGCACAGATTGCCGGCACATCGGCCTCGAGATCGCACATTAGTCGCTCGATAATTGCGGCTCGCGCGCGGTCTTCGTCGGTGAGACGGTAGCCCTTTGACGTCGCCAGACGGCCAGCCGCGATGTGCCGGCAGTAGGAATCCCGTGTAACCTCGTTCTGAACGTAGCCCTCGCCGACACGCCCGATAGCCGACGCGCCGAAACCGATCAGGGTTTTGCAGGTGTCGGCCGAGTAGCCCAGCGAGTTGCGCCGCAGGCGACCGGTTTTCTGTGCCAGCGCGAGATCGTCGTCCGGCAAGGCGAAATGGTCGAGCCCGATCTCTCGGTAGCCGGCGGCAATCAGCGTCACGGCAATGGCCGCATCCTGTTCGGCGCGGGCAGCGCTGCCCGGAAGCGATGCCTCCTCGATGAGGCGCTGATTCTTAATAAAGGACGGAATGTGCGAGTAGCCGAACACCGCAAGCCGGTTGGGGCGCATGGCGACCGCCGCCCTCGTGGTCTCGACGCAAGACTGCACCGTTTGATGCGGGAGACCAAAGATGAGGTCGAAGTTGATGCTTGTCACTCCATGCCGACGCAGCATTTCGACGGCAGCCGCCGTCTGCGCCTCACTCTGGACCCGGTTGATCGCTTTTTGAACAATGGGATCGAAGCTCTGCACGCCGAGGCTCGCGCGGTTCACGCCGGCTGCTTGCAAGGCTTCGGCCATATCGGCCGTGAACGTGCGTGGATCGATCTCGACGGCGATCGTAGCTGTTTCCGCAAGCGCAAAGTGGCGGCGCAGGAATTCCGTCAGGGCGAGGAACTCAACTGGCCCCATGAGAGTTGGCGTTCCGCCGCCGAAATGCACATCGCTCACGGGCAGCGCCTGCGGCGCGTGCTCCGAGACCAAACGTATCTCGTCACGCAGCGCCGCCAGATAATTAACGATCGGCGCATCATGGCGGGTGATGGTGGTGGGGAAGCCGCAATACCAGCACTTTGATCGGCAGAACGGAACGTGCAAGTAGAGTGACGCCGGATCGTTAGCCGGTAGGTTCCTGAGCCATTCCTCATAAGCGTCGGCGCCGACCGCCCCAGAGAACTCCGCGACAGTCGGATAGATGGTGTACCAAGGCAGGTGGGCTTCGCGATGTTTTGTGGTCTGCAACAGTTACCGTCCCATGTTGTTGCCTTCCATCCTTACCACTGCGCTCTCCTGTGTCTTTGCGCTATATCAGTCCGGTCCGCTTTGGGCCCGATTATTTCGCAGCGATAGCCCCATTCAGCCTTGGCTGGACAGCGATGGTATGAGCACGCGCTGGTCAGCGACAAGCGCCGTGGGTTTCCCGTCGAGACTTTCCCGCACACCGTTTGGTGCTACTATCCTATCCTATCCCCTCCCTTCAGCGTCCGATGGAACGCAGCATGCCCCGTCCGACCAGTCGATTCGGCGTTGGGACCAGACTTTTGCTCGCCGGCTGGTGCGTAAGACGGCGTCACGTAGCGATACCTGGCATCTCGATGAGTTCGTCGTATTAATTGCCGGCACGAGGCTTTGGCTGTGGCGCACCGTCTGTCAGAGCGGGAATTGTGCTCGAGGAGACCGTCCAGGTCCGCCCCTGCCAAGGCTGCAAGCCTGATGAACCAATTTAGAAAGTAGCGCTACGCCAGGCGCATGATCACCGACAAATCGCGCTCCTGTGGCCCGGCAAAGCGCCGGAGTGAAGCGCAACTCAAGCATCGCTCGCAGCTGACAATCGAGCGAATTCGCATGTGCTTCCGTAAAAACAAAAATGGCCCATGCACGGCTTCCGATTCAGAGAGGGGCTTACAACGGCTCGTCTCGACCTTCCCGCCTTTCGGAACCACTTTGTCCGGACTAGCTGGAAAGCTGGTGCACCTCGCCACCGCCGAGGTGTGGCCCTTCGCCCTAACGAGGACGCTTACGCCTAGGCATGTCGGCATCAGTGGGGCATCTCGGCTGACGTACCGAGCGGTGCACTCGCATGATGTCAACAATGTCGAGGCTCAAAACAAACAAAAGCTATCGCCATTGAACGATACTGTCGCGAACCGAACAGACGAACCATGTCCGAAACATTTGCTTTTCGTGCTCAGCTTGACCCTCAGAGCAAAAAAAGGAAACGCAAGCCAAGGTCCGACGGCAAACTTGAGTGTCAATCGTAGCTTGGTCGTGAGGTTGGCACGTCGCTTGCGGGGTGATTTTCTGAAGCCGGTACGCCCGCAGCTATCGGAGATAATCATGGCGATCGACCCAGAAGTGTTTGATTCCTCCCCCGGGCATTTCAAGCAGGTGATATGAGAACAACATCTTATCGCGTGGAAGTATGATTCAGATTCATCGCCTCTGTTGTTGAATCATTATTATGACCCGTGCGTCATACTGCGATGGGCGCAGCGCGATGTGCATCGTTTTCGATTGTGGGACAGGAAGGGCTGGCTCGTTCGTTGACGTCCCCTTCTTTAATATTTGAACGGAGATCAAGAATGAACATCAGGAGCCTCCTGCTCGGCTCAGCTGCGGCCCTGATCGCCGTTTCCTGTGCCCGAGCCGCCGACGCCATCGTCCTGGCCGAGCCTGAGCCCGTTGAATACGTCAAGATCTGCGACGTTTACGGCGCTGGTTACTACTACATCCCCGGCACCGAGACCTGCCTGCGCATCGGCGGCTATATCCGTTACGACATCGGCCTCGGCGATGTCGTGTCGCATGACAAAGCTAGAACCACGGATGTGAAGACTGGCGAGGCCCAGGGCATATGGCAAAACCACACGCGTTTCACATTCAAAACTTGGACCGGGCAAGAGACCGAACTCGGTACATTGCAGACCTACATCGAGACCCGCATGAACTACGGCAAGCACACGGCCTATTCCGGTTCGGACAGTCCTCGATACCATGCCTTCAGCCAAGGCATCACGTTGACTTTCGCCTGGGTTCAGCTTGGTGGCCTCCGAGTTGGCAAGGACTGGTCCGCCTTCGACATGTTTATTGGCTACGCGGGCGACGTGCTCAATCAGATGCTTATCCCGTACGGCGCCTTCGATACTAATGTGGTTCAGTACTACTTTGACGCCGGTAACGGCTTTTCGGCTGTGGTTTCACTCGAAGAAGGCTCGGGCCTGGTCGGCACCATCGACAGCTACGTTCCGCACCTAGTCGGCGGAGTGAAATACACACAACACTGGGGCGCGATCACCGGCGTTGTCGCTTATGATAGCAACTACGAATCGGTCGCGGGCAAGGTCCGCATCGACGTCGATGTTACCGACCAACTCTCGCTATTCGGAATGTTCGGCTACGGCTCCAGCGGCAAGCTCAACGATGACGTCACTAACGCAATCGACGCTCATGGTCGCGGGTTCTACAAAAGTTGGGGCGGTAACTGGGCTTTCTGGGCCGGCGCCACTTACAAGCTCAATGAGACAACTTCGTTGAATCTTCAGCTCTCGGGTGATCAGCTCAGGAACTATGGTGTCGCTGCAAACGTCGCCTATACGTTTCTTGCAGATTTCACAATTACAGCCGAACTCGACTATGACCGCTACGGCGACTTCGCCGTCGGCAAGGTCGACCCTTCCATTAGCTGGGCGAATGCCAACAAAAAGAGCAGTGTCGGCGGCATCCTCCGTTTCGAACGTTCATTCTAACGGGAGGAAGAGCTTCATCTCGGTGCCTCAGGCGGCGAATGACGATTATGCGGGGGACCTGCCACGCCTGCGGCAGATAAGCGCTGGCACGTTTGCAATCGGATACAGCTGCGATTAGGGCGCGGCCGATGCCCCGCCTGCCGGGATGTGACAGCTGGCAAAGCGTTGCGGCAGGTTTGCTGGCGGTCCCGGCACTTGCGCTGACGCGTGCGGCGCAGTCCGGCGACACGGTGGAGGCCGCCGGCAGATGGGTGGGCGCGTGATCGCCGAAGCAATCGCCGAACTCGCCTAGTATCCCAGCTTCGATAACGACTGAATCGGCGGCGACTCAATGCAACCTTGGCTTCCGGAGACCGCGCTGACCGCCGCCGGCCTGACCGCGCTCGCCGCGCAGGATGCTTCGGACAAGCAAATCACCTGCGTCAAGGCGCCCTTCAAGTCGCTGATCGACCATGTCTTTATCTCGCCCAATCTCGTGCCGTGCGGCCACGATTTCATGATCCTCGCGCTCGACCGAACCATCGAGCGGTTCCTGGAAGTGTCCGATCATCGCCCGGTCCTCTTGCGACTGGCCGGGCCTATCGGTGAGCGTTAGATCCAGAACGAGGTTACACGGGATTCCTACAGCCCGCACATCGCAGTTGGCCGCCTGGCAAAGTCAAAGGGCAACCGTCTCACCGACGAAGACCGCGGCGAGCCGCAATCATCGAGCGAGGACGAAATAGGGACAGCGAAGGGTTTTATCCGCATGCGGCAGGAGGATCGCTTTGTGGTTAGCGCTATTGCTGCGTATTCGATGCTTTTCTCGACCGGGTTTGCCAGTAGGCACAGCCAAGCAGCGTGAGGGGAGGCCAAAGGGATAACCAATCGTCGCTAAACGGCATGCTCCAGCAAATAACGGCAAGGCGGTAGCGGCGCGCTTGAGCCCCGGTTGAAGTGCTTGGAGTTTTTTCCGAATGGGCGAGCGTTGCGACTAATGAAGGCGTCACATCATTCGACGGTGACTGATTTTGCCAGGTTGCGTGGCTGGTCGAGATCTGTGCCCATGAAGAGCGCCGTGTGGTACGCAAGAAGCTGTATCGGCAGCGAGAAGATCAGCGGCGCGATAATCTCGTCGGTGGCCGGCAGCACGATCGTGTGCATCGTATCGAGTTTCGATGCGGCTGCCCCTTTTCCATCGGTGATGAGGATAATGCGCCCTCCGCGGGCGGCCACTTCCTGCATGTTGGAGAGGGTCTTGTCGAAAAAGCGATCATGTGGCGCGATGACGATCACTGGCATGTTCTCGTCTATCAATGCGATAGGACCGTGCTTCAATTCACCCGCCGCATAGCCTTCGGCGTGGATGTAGGAAATCTCCTTGAGCTTCAGCGCCCCCTCCATCGCCAGCGGGAAATTTGTGCCACGGCCGAGATAAAGGACATGATGACACTTTGACAGTTCGCGCGACAGAAGCTCAATCTCCGGCTGGATGCTGTCCAGTACCTGCCTCATGAGGCGCGGCATTTCGGCGAGGCTCTCGACGAGCGCCTGCACCTCATCTTCGGTCACGGTTCCGCGGGCCTTGGCTGCGTGGATGGCGAGTGCGGCAAGAGCGGCTAGCTGGCAGGTGAAGGCCTTGGTGGAGGCGACGCCGATCTCTGGGCCGGCAAGGATCGGGAAGACCACATCGGCCTCCCGAGCGATGGTCGATTCGCGCGCATTGACGACAGCGCCAATTTTCAGCCCAAGCTGCTTGCAGTACCTCAGCGATGCCAGCGTATCGGCGGTTTCGCCCGACTGTGAAATGAACAGAGCCGCAGACTGCGGCGACAATGGAATCTCGCGATAGCGGAATTCGGATGCAACATCTATTTCGACCGGCAGGCGCGCATAGCGCTCGAACCAGTATTTTCCGATCAGCCCGGCGAGATATGCGGTGCCGCAGGCAGAGATCGCCAAGCTCGGGATCTTGGCGAAGTCGATGCCAGAAACCGCATCGGCACCATTTTCGATGAAATTGATATAATGACCGAGCGCATCGGCGATGACCTCGGGCTGCTCGAGGATTTCCTTCTCCATGAAGTGGCGATGGCTGCCCTTGTTGGCCAGAGTGGCCACGGCCACGGAGGTCTGGCGCGGACGCGCGACGGGGTGGCCGTCGTAATCAAATATATCAGCGCCCGTCCTGCCGACAACGGCCCAGTCACCGTCGATGAGATAGGTGATTTCATTCGTGAATGGAGCAAGCGCGATCGCGTCGGAGCCCAGGAACATCTCGCCGTCGCCGTGACCGATCGCCAGCGGTGGTCCATTGCGCGCCGCGATGATGGTCGACGGATCATCCTCAAAGAGGATGGCAAGCGCGTAGGCACCCCTGACGCTTTTCAGCATGGCATGCACCGCCTCACCACGCCTCATGCCCTCCCGGCGGTGCCTTGCCAAGAGATGCGCAAGGACCTCAGTGTCGGTGTCGGTCTGGAACTCGGCTCCCGTCGCCGCCAATTCGTCCTTCAGTTCGGCGAAATTCTCGATGATGCCGTTATGGACGACGGCCACACCATCCGTGAAGTGCGGGTGTGCATTGCGTTCCGTCGGTGGCCCATGGGTTGCCCAGCGGGTGTGGGCGATGCCGATGGTACCACCCAGCGGCTCTTCCTTGAGTCTCCTCTCGAGATTGACGAGCTTGCCCTCCGCGCGCCGGCGGTGCAAGGTGCCATCGGTGATCGTCGCAATGCCGGCCGAATCATAGCCGCGGTATTCCAGACGCTTCAATGCGTCGACCAGGCGTTCCGACACCGGCTGTTGCCCAACGATGCCAACAATTCCGCACATGTTCTTCTCCGAAGTCTTCCCGGCAGCCTTAGCCGACGCAGACGAGGGACGCCGCCCGGCATGCGCTCAGTTAGAGTCTTCTAATGGAATCCAGTCAGTTCGGTAAAATTGATTGTTGGGATAGCCATCATCCACGCCATGGATGAACTAAATCTCAGTCCAATGCGGGTGATGTGAACCGGGGCGTACGCTTCCGCCTTCAACGGGCTGCGCATATCATGGCCGGCGCCCTCACCTGCGTTAATAGCATGCAAGCCGGCCGGAGGAGACGGGGAATACTTGGGCCGAGTGCGAATGGGTAGCCCCAGCGCACTCTTTGATCTCGCCGTTCAATTGTGCGGACGCTGCTTCATGCATCATTCCTCGGTTTGCTTCTCCAGGCCGGACGCAATGACTCCTTTCGGCGACGAGAAGCAAACCCTCTCTTCCGATCCCTGGGGCCACGCACCACGTCTTAGCTACCGCATGGGCCGTGCGGCAGGCCGAGAATCGGTCGCCACAGTACCGGCCCATTCAGACGTCCCCTCCAGCGGATGCGCAACAGGCTGGCGTGAGAGATCTCGAGAAACCCGGCCACCGCCTCCGTTTTGCCGACGGGCTGCGGCTTTCCGATGCGCGACAATGGCCACGTTGCGAGGCGAAGGATCCGTTCCATACGCGTATCGGTCACCGTCACGATCCGGGTGAGATTGTTGGCCAAGCCGAATTCGATCATGCCGGCGAAGAGCTCGTAGGTTGCTTGGGCAAGGCCGCCTGCCGCCTTGGGCGTTGATGGGGGCAAATCGAGCGCGAAACGGCTGCTTTCCCATATGTCGGGACTCGCGGGCGCCACAGCTTCACCCAGCAGCGCCGGGAATGTGTCGCGCAACATGGTCGGCCCAGTGGTTGGCAAGAGGCGCACGCAGCCACGAATTCGCCAATCGGATCCCTTGAGCAGCAGATAGACAGGCTTCAAGTCGTCAAAGGTGTCTGTTTCCATTTCGCCTCCGGTCTGAACTTCCCAATCGAGCCTCTCCTTGAAAACCCGATATCTGAGCCCGTGCATCTCTTTGAGCTCGCCTGCGAATTCGCTGTAGAGGCCAGGTGTGATCAGCTGAATCATTCGTCGCCTCCGTGCGGGTTGTGTTCCCGCCATCGAAGGGCAAAGCGCACAGCGATGCAGCCTGTGGACGTTTACAGCTATCCTCGCGGAAGGATCCGGATCTCGCCTGACCGGAGGCAGCCAGCCTGGCAACCGCATGGATCGTCCGAACGCGAGCTTTGCTTGGCATTTTCCAGATGGAAGGTCCCCTTGCCCTTTGAGACCTGCTTTCCAAGGCGTATTCGCGAGTTTTATCCATGCCTTTATGGTCTTGGGAGCGTGGCGGGCAGGCTACACAGTGGGTGGCCGAGAGGTCGGGAATCAGTTGGAATGGAGGAATTCGTCTCGCCAAAGAGGGGATCCTTTGCAATGCACTGCCTGCCCGACACTCCCGCTTCAACGTTACGCGCCACATACCGCCGAGTAACAGCCGGACCGGCGACGCCGGCTGTGCTGGTTGTTGGCCTGATCAGCGGCGGCACGGTGAATCTGAGCCACGTCGCCAGCCATTTCCACGGACCGGCGAGCGTAGCCTCCAACGATCGCCGGCGGCGACGCTTCTTCCAGTTTACCAGTTCGACGAGGACTGGCTGGCGTGTACGCTGGTGGCGCGGCTCAACCTACGCCCGCCCTTGCGGCTGTGCCTTGACTGCACCAATTGGAAGCAAGGACATAAGGTTCGCATCAAGGAGCGAGGCAATATGCATCGTCGTAACCTGATTAGAGCATTCATCGCGCTGGGCGTGTGCCCGATCTGCGCCCAGACCGCGCGTGCGGCCAGCGCCCATTGGGGATATGGCGGCTCGGTCGGGCCGGAGCATTGGGCCGATCTGGACACGAGAAATTTCGCCTGTTCGGCGGGCAGGCAGCAGTCACCCATCGACATCGCCGGCACGGTAAAGGCGGATATACCGCGCATCGACATCAGTTGGCTCAAGGGCGGCGGCAGGATGGTGAACAACGGCCACACCATTCAAATCAACATGCCGGAAGGCAGCACCTTGACCCGCGGGGATCGCGTCTACCAACTGGCACAGTTGCATTTCCACGCGCCGAGCGAGCATCACGTGGCGGGCATGAGCTTCCCGATGGAAGCGCATTTTGTCCATAAAGACACAAAGAGCGATACTCTGGGTGTGCTGAGCGCCCTTCTTATGCCTGGCGCGACAAATAACAGCTTTGCCGGTCTCGCCAAGGTCTTTCCGGCCCGGCCCGGCGAGGAGATGGCAGTTGACGAGTTCGATCCCAACGGGCTTTTGCCGGCCTCGCTCGGCTATTGGACCTATGAGGGATCATTAACGACTCCGCCCTGCACCGAAAACGTGGAGTGGATGGTTGCAATGGAACCGGTCGAGGTCGACACCGCAGACATCAAGCGGTTTACGACGCTTTACGCATCTAACGCGCGGTCGATCCGTCCCTCCAATCGGCGCTTCATCCTAGGCCTCAGCTAAGGTCATCGCGCGCGTCAAGCAAAACCGCGGTAACAATCGGGGGGTTTCGAACAGTACGACGGCACCCTGGTGGCGCTGGCATCGACCATAATGCCCTAGAGCGGGATGAATTTGGATTGAATCGAAGGGGATTCCCAAGGGTCTGCAAATCAGATTCAAGATGCTGGCTGGGAGAAGGAGGCCGGCATGGATGGGCAAGCCATATTCAAACGATCTTCGGGACCGGGTTGTCGCTTCGGTTGAGCAGGAGGGGCTTTCGCGCCGGCAAGCAGCGGCGCGTTATGATGTCGGCATCAGCTCGGTAATCAGATGGGTGGGGCGCTTTCGAGAAACAGGCAGCGTCAGCCCCGGCCAGATCGGTGGACACAAGCCCAAGAAGATCCGCGGCGCCCACCGCGACTGGTTGGTTGAGCGCTGCCGCAATGAGGCCTTCACCTTGCGTGGGCTGGTCGCGGAACTGGCCGAACGCGGCCTGAAGGTGGACTATCGCTCGGTCTGGGCCTTCGTTCGCGAGGAGAAGCTTAGTTATAAAAAAAGACGCTGGTCGCGGCCGAACAGAGGCGTCCCGACATCGCGCGCCGGCGTCAGCAATGGTTGAAGTATCGCGCAGCGATCGATCCTTCACGCCTGGTGTTCATCGGCGCCGTTGCGCGGCTGGGCGCCGGTCGGGGAGCGGCTCTATGCCGAGGTCCCGCACGGCCACTGGCAGACCATGACTCCTGGCGGCACTGCGCCATGATCGGCTGGACGCGCCATGGCTGATCGACGGACCGATCAACGGCGAGCGGTTCCGGCTCTATGTCGAGCAGGTTCTGGTTCCGACCCTTAAACCCGGTGACATCGTGATCATGGACATGTGTGGACGCCCCCGTTGGTGCAAGAAGAATCTTTCGAAGAGCACGGAGCGTGGTCGGGTGCTGACATGTGTCCGGCCTCTGTTGCGGCTGTCACATGCCGCGGGCCTGTATGGGAGTTCGCGGAGCGGGTCCAATTCAATCTGGCGCGCTCAAGGCGCGTATCCATGATCTGGTTTTCCCGATCCCGTCTCGTTGACCGTTGCGCCATACTCTCCGTTTGACCTTCTCACACTTTCGAGGCCTTCTGGCCGAGCGGAACTAACCCGCCACGGCTGGAGCCCGATAAGTTCCGCCTTTCGCCATCAGTGCCCAGACGATGCGTGCAGTCTTGTTGGCAAGCGCGACGATCACCAACATGGGCGGCTTGCGGCCCAAGATGCGCATGAGCCATGGGTCCGCAGATTTCCCCTTCCGCATTGCCCAGCGTACGGCCGCGCTGGCCCCTATGATCAGCAGCCGGCGTAGCGTTCGCTCGCCCATCCGAGACGTCTCGCCGAGCTTCTGCTTTCCGCCCGTGGAGCGTTGCAGCGGCGTGAGGCCGAGCCAGGCCGCGAAGTCTCGCCCCCTCTTGAAGGTTGTCGCCGATGGAGCCAGAGCAGCAAGTGCCGTCGCGGTGATCGGCCCTATGCCGGGAATGGTCATCAATCGCCTGGCTTCTGCATCCTCCTTGGCACGCCGGGCGATCTCGCGGTCGAGCACGGCCACTCTCTCATCCAGCGACCGCAACTGTGCAACGAGCAGAGACAGGATCGGACGGGCAGCTTCGGGGATGGCGGTACCTTTGTCCTCAATCGCCGTGACAAGCTTGGCGGCATGGAAGAGACCCTGTGCAGCCACGAGTCCGAATTCGGCAAGATGGCCCCGTATCGCATTGATGGTCTGGGTCCGCTGACGAACCACAAGATCGCGAACGCGGAACACCATTGCCGCAGCTTGCTGCTCTTCGCTCTTCACCGCCACGAACCGCATGGTCGGCCTCTGGGCTGCTTCGCAGATCGCCTCAGCGTCAGCGGCATCGTTCTTCTGCCGCTTCACGAAAGGCTTCACATATCCCGGAGCGATTAGCCGGGCATCGTGCCCAAGCTTCGCAATCTCCCGCGCCCAATAATGACCGCCGGCGCAGGCCTCCATGGCCACCGTGCAAGCAGGCTGCGCGGCAAGAAACTTGAGCACCTGGTCACGACGCAGTTTCTTGCGGAAGGCCACGGCTCCCGATCCATCCGCGCCGTGCATCTGGAACACGTTCTTCGCCAGATCCAACCCGATTGTGCTAACTTCCAACATGGACGCCTCCGTTCAAGTGATGATCAACGACACCACTTTGGCACAGCGATGCCGTGAGGGGGCGTCCACCCCATCAATCTCGGCTCGCACAAGGGCAAGGCAATGCGCCGCGCCATTCGCGGCGTCGGTGCCAGACTCCTGCTCCTGCCGAAATATTCGCCCGATCTGAACCCGATCGAGCAAGCTTTGCCAAGCTCAAGCACTGGCTCAGAAAGGCGGCGCGCCGAACCGTCGATACTGTCTGCAGCGCGATCGGCGAACTCCTCGATGGCCTCACCGCAACCGAATGCAACAACTACTTCGAAAACGCCGGATACTGTTCAACCTAAAATCATCCCGCTCTAGTACTACAGTTGCGTATATCCTCGGCGTTTATAGTGACTGATCGCGGCGGCGGCCTGATGTCGTCGTCGCCATAGCGACCAGGCGATGATGAAGGGCTCTTGTGTTGGCGGGAAGATGAGGATGCGGGCGAGGAGATAGCGGATCTCGGGAACGCTCGGGACGAGGGCCGCCATCCGGATCAGGCGGCGATTGGCTCCTTTGGACTCGTTTCGTTCGGTTTGCTCCATGCGCTGCGGCGAAGATCAGCCGATAGCTTGGAGAGGAACGCCAGGGCGGCCATGCACAGGCTCATATGGCGATGCCATCCGTGCCAGGACCGAGCCTCGCAATGATCAAGTCCGAGATCATCCTTGGCGCGCTCAAAGCACTCCTCGACCGCCCAGCGCAGGCCGGCCACTGCCGCCAATTCGGCCAAGGAGGAGCCGGGCAGGGCGAAGACCAGGTAGTAGGCTTTTTCTCCGGATGTCGGTCGCTTGCGGCGAACGAGAAGCCAATGCTCGAAGCCGCCTTTTGACGTCCAAGGGCGGCGGATGCGTGCCCAGTCGTAGAGCCGGGGCCCTTTGGCGCCCTCACCTGCCGCATGGCAGACCCAGTCCTCGGGCGCGAGTTCGCCAGCCAGTTCCTCGGGCGAGGTTTCCTCAAACCGATGATCGCCTCCACGGCGCATGAAGTGAGCGCCTCGGACCGCCAAGACATAGGGCTGCTCGCGAGCTTCCAGCATTCGGCGAAGGCTACTGTCCGCCCCGTAGACGGCGTCGCCCAGAACGTAAGCGCACGGGATCCCGGCATCGAGCGCCGCCTCGATCATGGCGCGCGCCATCTTCGGCTTGGTCGCAAACTCGACCGTCTCCGGGATCGACGCCTTGGCACATCGCACCCGATCCTTTGTCCAGCTCTCCGGCAGATAAAGGCGACGATCGACCAGCGCTTGGCCGTAGCGGCTCGCGTAAGCCAAGAACACGCCGATCTGGCTGTTCTCGATCCGCCCCGCCGTTCCCGAGTACTGACGCGCGACACCGGCGGAACGATCGCCCTTCTTCACAAATCCCGTCTCGTCGACGATCAGGACGCCATCCTCATCGCCCAACGCCTCCACCACATAATCGCGAACCTCGTCTCGGAGCCGATCTGCGTCCCAGTGGCTGCGCCCCAACAGCGACTGCATCCGATGGGGCCGCTCCGCCCCGGACTGCTCCGCCATCAGCCAGCCGGTCTTGCGCTCAATGCCGGAAAGAAGGCCGTCAAGGAAATCCGCGCCCGTCTCCCGCAATTCACGACGAGGAAGCACCCGCCCAACCCGCGCCTTCAGCGCTGTGAGCTCCTGCTCCCAAGCCAACAACGATCCCGACCACGAAGCGACAGACATGGTTCCCTCCATAACCTGTCCTACGGAATCAGAAAATCAAATGATCCGCAACTGTAGTACTAGGGTTCACAACAGCATGACCGGATCATGGGGAACTTGTGGGCCGCTTGCTTGCGGAGAACTGGGTGGCGTCACCGACACCCGTACGCTCCGGCCTGGATCTGCTTGATCAGGGATTGATAAATTCGACGCGTCGCTCCCGTGCTGCGAGAACCCTCCTCATACTGGACCAATTAAAATCTCCAAAAGTGGCAGTTTAGTTTGGACCAGTGAACTGCAATATTGGCTTGCAGTCAGGGAAGCGATCGTGACTGGTCGCGCCGGTCATGGATTGCTTGCGCTCGAACTGATGGAGTTGCCTGGATGTTTGAGGGTCCCATCATCGACGCTCGAATTAAGAGTATTGCATCGGGATTTAGAGCCGTGAGCGTCTACGTCGATGCCACTTCAGCTGAAGAAGGACGTTTCGATCCCCGATTGCTTGGTGAAGCCTGCGATTGCGCGTTGGCGGATGGCCCGGCTTGGGCAGAAGCTCATCTGGCGAGTTGGTCCGACGCCTACGCCGTCTTTGGCGCGAAGCCTAACCGTACGCCGTGCTCAGCCCAGGCCCTCAGAAAGCGGGTTCTGAAAGACGGCACTCTTTCGACGATCAACCCGATCGTCGATCTCTACAACGCCATCAGCCTGAAATACGCAGTCCCGGTGGGTGGAGAGAATTTTGACGCCTATGTCGGAAGACCCCACCTGACGATCGCTGACGGGAGTGAGACGTTCGACACCATGGTGAATGGAGAGGCGGTCAACGATCCTCCCTTGCCCGGTGAGGTCATCTGGCGCGACGACATTGGCGTCACCTGCCGACGCTGGAACTGGCGACAGGGCACTCGAACCCGCCTGAAGACCCTAACAGGCCGGATGTGGTTCGTACTGGAGGCGTTGGAGACCATGCCGGACGATGCATTGGCAGAGGCGACGGATGCCATGGTCGGAGGGCTGAATGCCTTGATGCCTGGCTGCAAAATCGCGAGCCAAGAAATTGCCATCGCCGGATGAGGTTTCCGGTCGAGCGAGTGGATCCATGGCCGCCCGGGGCATCCGGCGCGATCGATCCGATCGAGATTATCAAGGGCTGAGAGAATGAATGTCGATCTCCATCAGTTGCTCATCGTCTTTGCTGCATATGTCATTGCCGCGGGGAGCCCCGGCCCGAGCAACATGCGCATTATGGGGGTTGCGATGGCGCGCGGCAGAGGTGCTGCGCTCATGCTCGCCTCCGGCGTCGTCAGCGGCTCGATCTTTTGGGGTTTTATGGCCTCCACCGGCATCTCCGCCCTGTTGGCCAGGTACGCCCAGGCACTGCTCGTTCTGCAGGTTTTCGGGGGGCTTTACCTGCTATTCCTCGCCTTCAGGGCGGGACGGTCGGCGCTTACGTCGAACGAGAAGCTGGCGGTGCGCGCATCGACCGACCAAGTCGCTCTTTCGCGGGGTGAGCTCTATAGGAAGGGCCTCTTGATGCATTTGGCGAACCCAAAATCCGTGCTGGCATGGATCGCGCTCGTCACGCTGGGGATCGGTCCGAATTCATCGTGGCAAAGCATCGCAGCGATATTGGGTGGCTGCGCCATCCTAAGTGTCACGATATTCTGCGGCTACGCCATTGTCTTCTCCACACCGCCTATGGTGGCTCTATATCGCCGCTGCCGCCGCTGGATCGAAAGTCTGTTGGCGATGTTCTTCGCGTTCGCCGGGCTGCGTATGCTGCTTTCCCGTATGTAGTTTCGAAAGGAATGGATGATGACTTTGTTTCGCGGCCTGTCGGCGTTCCCCCTTACGCCAACCGATGCGGAAGGGCATGTCGACACTGAGGGTCTGGCTCGTTTTCTCGAGCGTATTCAACGCGCCGGAGCGGACTCCATCGGCCTTCTGGGGAGCACGGGCGGTTATGCTTACCTCACCAGGGAAGAACGCAAGCGTGCCGTTCAGGCTGCCGTGGAATGCATCGGCGGCAAAACGCCTCTTGTCGTGGGTGTGGGTGCATTGCGTACCGATGAAGCTCAGGCTCTGGCGCGCGATGCCAAATCCGCTGGCGCTGACGGCCTGCTCCTGGCACCGATGTCCTACGTTCCCCTGAACGAGGACGAAGTCTTCCAGCACTTCGTCGCGGTGGCCGAGGCGGGGGAATTGCCTTTGTGCATATATAACAATCCAAGCACCACGCGCTTCACATTCAGCGACGCATTGATCGCCCGGCTGTCAGAGGTGTCCAACATCGTCGCGGTGAAAATGCCTCTGGCGGCGAATGACGATTACGCGGGGGAACTGGCACGTTTGCGGTCGATGACGCCTGACACGTTCACAATCGGATACAGCGGCGATTGGGGCGCGGCGGATGCCCTGCTTGCCGGATGTGACACCTGGTACAGCGTTGCGGCAGGTCTGCTGCCGGTCCCGGCGCTTGCGCTGACGCGTGCAGCGCAGTCCGGCGACGCGGTGGAGTCCACTCGGTTGAACCGCGCTTTCGGGCCGCTCTGGACCTTGTTCAAACACTACGGCAGCTTCCGCGTTATGTTCGTCATCGCCGACTACCTCGGTCTGGCGCACGTCCAGCCACCGCGCCCTATTTTGCCGTTGCCGGAGGACGCCGGAGATGACATTAGGCAGGCATTGGAGAAGCTCGAATAGCCGAGCACAGGGCATGCCCAGTGCAACTGCGTGCGGGCGAAGATGTCGAGCGGGAACTGCCGGTCCTCTCGACCTTTCTCGGCCACGCCAATGTTCGCGACACCTACTGGTATCTATCCGCCGCGCCGGAGCTAATGACCCATGCCGCGCGACTGCTGGATGAGCGGTGGGAGGTTCGCTCATGAGTGCCTCGAACGATCTGGCCGTGCTGATCGAGCGGTGGTTCACCGATCGGCTCATGCGACATCGAGGCGTAAGCTCCAACACCATCGCCTCCTATCGCGACACCTTCCGGCTCCTGTTTGCATTCGCGCAGACACGCCTTGGCAGGTCTCCGTCGCAGTTGACACTGCGGGATTTGGACGCGCCTTTCATCGGTGCATTCCTGGAGGACCTTGAGACACTGCGATCCGCCTCAGTGAGGACCCGGAACCTCCGCCTCACGGCCATTCGGTCTTTCTTCAGATATGCGTCGTTCGAGGAGCCGGCCCATAGCGCCCAGATTCAACGCGTGCTCGCGATCCCGAGCAAGCGATGCGACAAGCGACAGCTTCAGTTTCTCACCAGGCCCGAGATTGAAGCGATCCTGGCCTGTCCGGATCGCAGCACATGGCTGGGACGGCGTGATCACACTCTGCTGTTGCTGGCCGCGCAAACGGGGTTGCGGGTCTCGGAGATCATCGATCTCGACCGGGACTCGGTGATGCTGGGGCACGGTGCCCACGTGCGATGCGTTGGCAAGGGCCGCAAGGAGCGAAGTACGCCGCTCACCAAGGTTGCACAGCAAGCCCTTCGGGGCTGGCTCAACGAGCCCAGGAAGCGGGGCGCAACGGCTCTCTTTCCGAACACGCACGGCGGCAAGCTGAGCGCCGACGGCGTGCAGGCGCTGCTGAACAAATACCCAAATAGAAGGGCGTCTCAAACCAAAAGGCACGGACATCAAACGCCATCAGAGCCTCGCCGCTACCCCCGTGGCGGAAGGTTGCGTACAGACTTGCCGCACAGAACCCCAAGGCGAGTGAGCACGCGATGCTAATGGCTATGTTGGGGGACGTCGTTTTTGTAGAAGACATTGTTCCATGGCCGAATTAGCCGTGCTGATGCTGCGCTTGCTTCAGACACCGAACCGAGGTCGCGATGCCGACGCTCGACAGATCGATGCCGCAGCGGGTGGTGCGATGCTTGCATCGCGCCACCCGGCAGACGTGGATTTTGAAAGTTTCACTAAGCAGCTACGTCGACGGCCAGGGAATTGGAAACAGCAAGGCCGTGAACGGAATTCGGGAGAGGAAGCGTTACTGCCATGGCCGAGACCTCAACGGCCGGTGCGATCTCTGCTTCTCCTAGCCTCCATTAGATCCTCTCGGGCGTGATTGTAGGAGTGGCTTATGTCCCGGCCGACTTGACCACCCCGCTGCAGCTGTTCGTGGGAGGTTTGCGGGCCAACTGTATCACGGACTGCAGCCCCAATACCTGCTATGTGGGCGTCCAGATCCGCACTGCGTTCCTCTGCTGCATGCCGCGGAGGAGGCATCTGCGGCAAGATGTCTTGCATGCCGGGAATTGAGTGAGCTTGGCCCTGTTGATTTGGATCTAACTGGTGATACATCGCGTACATAGCATTGGATGCTGTCGACCTGACGTGGCCATCCGGATCGGTAGCCAATTCAGCGGCCTGATCAAAAATGCGAGCTTTATTTTCAGCGTTAAACTTGCTGAAGTTTTGCGCAGCGTAAAGCGCTCCGATAGCTTGCGAAGATGGATCCATGTTGCCAATGCGATTAACAATACTATCTTGTGTCTCTGGCCGAAGGTAATGAGACACATTACTGACTGCTCTGAATTGCTCCAATGCTACTTCATCCGAGGTGTGTCCCAACCCGGCAGTCAATTTATCTCCCAGATCGACGGCTGATCGTCCAAGCTGATTGGTCCGCGTTTCAAACTTCGCGAGGTCAGTTTCTGGCTCGGTTCGAGTGCCCCGAACGGCTATGCGCTCTCGCCTCCCGAGTTCTTTGAAGGTCCCAAGATTTCGCGCTGTATCGCGCGGGTTTAGCGCTTACCAGCCGTTCTGCAACATCGGTCAATGGTCCGTATGGAAGGTCACGGAGGGTACTGCGATTCCCCACGTCTTGGGATGAACTTGCAGCTGCGCGTGCCCGTTTGTTATCGCGATCCATTGCTCGGCCTCCAAAGTCGTTAAGTTACCCAATCAGGGTACCACCGACGCTTGACCTGCTAAACCGATATGAGGTTACAGTTGTAGTCTGGCAGAAGCTTCTCCCAACTCTGGGATACGCCGAGAGCCGTAACCGGGGCAGATTTCCGGGCGGAAGGGGTTTGCGGCGAGAGCGTTCGTGATTCACCGTTTGCGTGACGCATCAGGATCGTCTCGTAAAAGAGAGTCCGTCGCGATACGCCCCGCGAATGACGATGGTACCTTCGGCTTGACTTATCCTTCGCGCTCTGCGGGTCCGACGAGAAAATCAGCCTACCCTTGCTGAGACTACCTGCGGAGGACTTGCCGCTACGGCGGTCCTGCTCGATCTCGTACTTGATCTTCTGCCCATCAACGAGGTTTGAAAGTCCAGCCCGTTCTACAGCTGGAGTATGGGCGAAAACGTCCTGACCGCCGTCATCGGGCTGGATTAAGCCAAAACCTTTGGTGCTGTTGAACCACTTCACTGTTCCGGTCGCCATATCTGTGTATTCCTCTGTGGCCAGTGCGAACCAGACGGGCCGTGAAGCCGATCCTGTTCATATTTCGTAGAGTTAAACCCAGCAAAAACCAGAATTACCCACCTCGGGGTTGCGGCGCGAAAAGCCATTGCTCTGTTTGGGAACGCACCGAACAGGTGCCGGTGAGCTTGAGCGCAACGCGCTGCAAGACGCTCGAGTGCCGAGGAATCTCTCCGACAAGGATACGTCTGAGCCGCCCAGTATGCCGGCTCGGCAACCACTCGAATGGATCGAAGCCGATCTGCAAAACGGATGGTGAGAGCGGTGGCTCGTTTCCAACCCATCCTGTCTCACCAGCGCGGACGCCTGGACGGATGTCAACGCCGGAAAAAGAACCGCATCGATTGGTCCCGCTTGCGGCCAGCTCCAGTCGGCCGCTCGATCGCAAGCGTGGTTCGAGGAGGAAGCTCTCCCAGGTGCAATGCGAGGAGACGCTGGTCCAACTCCTTGTCGGCTGCCGTAAGGCGGTGGTTCAGGCGAAGGTAGTCCATCCAGGTCGGGGTGCGGAAGGTTTCTGTCCAACGCGAAGGCTGCTGGAGGTCGCGCTGGAGATTCCAGTGTCGCGCACCAACGCCGCTTTGTACTCGCCGCCGTTCCCGCATCTGCTCCAGGAACGCTTCGACATTTGCTTCGGGTATTGAATATTCGATCTTGGCGACGATCGGCCCGCTTCGGGGCTTCAAATCCAGGGCAACCTGAGGCGTTTCGAAGCCAAGAGGAGCCTGATCGGAATCTTTCCATTGACGGATGGGCAGCAGGAAGCCGGTGCCAGCGACCAGCAGCAGCGCGCCACCTGAAAGCTCCAGAGCCGAGCTCAGCGAATAGCTCTCGGCCACCGTACCCCACAGCCAGCTGCCAGCCGCGATGCCGCCGGATGAAAGGGCGTAATAGATCGAGAGCGTGCGACCAACGACCCACCTTGGACTCGCCAACTGGACGCTTACGTCCAGCCCGGTCCATGTCACGACCCAGCCCGCGCCGCCGAGCGCCAGCGCGATAGCCGCCACCGCCACCGAGGGGGTGAAAGCAAGCGATAGACAACAAGCCGCACAGGCGATGCACGACAGTGTCGTCAAACGTTCCTGGGACAGCCTCCGTCTCAGAATGTTGTTGCAGATGCCGGCGAACAAGGCGCCGGTCCCGAAGCCGGCCATCAGGATGCCGTAAACGACTGGCCCTCCCCCCAGCTGATCGCGGGCGACGAGAGGCAAGAGCGCTAGTATAGAGATGCTCGTCAGCCCAAAGAGGGCACCGCGGGCAATTGCTGCCTTGATTTCGGATGACAGGGCAGTGAAGCGCGCTCCGTCATGGATCGCCGTGGTCAATGGTTCACTCGGCAGCGGTGACGGGCGAACTTGCCATTTGCAGCGCCCTATGGTCCACAGCAGCATCAGATATGTAAGCGTCGCCACTGCGAAAGCCGTCAAAGGGCCAAAGGAAGCAACGACGACTCCACCGAGAGCGGGACCGATGCTTCGGACGGCGTTATATCCGACCGAAATAAGCGTGACGGCGGCCGGAACATCGCGCTTTCGCAGGATATCGCCAACCGACGCGTGCCAGGCGGGGTCGGTGAAAGCGGCGCCTACTCCGGCCAAACAGCTGAATGCAAGAACCATCCATGGATTGAAAATTCCGAGACCTGCAAGAACAGTCAGCATCGTCGAGGACGATGCTATCACGCACCAGCCAGCGAACATGAGATTGCGGCGGCTGTAATTGTCCGCTAGGGCGCCGGCGATAATTGACAGGAGGAATGTGGGCAAGGTTGTCGAAGCCTGCACCAAGGCGACCATCACATCCGATGTCGAAATGGTCGCCATCAGCCAACTGATGGCAACCATTTGAATCAGCCACCCTAGACTGGATACCTGTGTGGCAATCCAGATCGGACGGAAAGTTGAATTCTCGAGCGGCGCGAACGTTGCCGATGACACCGGATTAACTTCTTCACGCGCCACCCCGCTCATTGGGCCGAGCCTCCCTTCGCTGCCAGTTGTATGAGATTTCTCCCCGCCCACGTGCCCATGGAGGAATGGCAGGATCAGGGCATTTTATCTGCGCAACGCAAGTTATTTTTGCCTGGCCGATGCTGTGGCAGAACCGAATGCTTCCGGTGGAGCTATCGTTCCGCTATGCGGGACGAGACCGGTTCGATCCTGTCGCTCTCGATCCCCGACCACGTTACAAGAATCGTCAGTTTGACGTTCCTTAGCGTCTCCAACCAAGCCACGTCCTGGGCATCGACTTCCCTTCTGGTGATCACGAGCTCCCGCGCATTGAACCGCCTCGCCAAGGTGGATCAGTAGTCATCTTTGGCGTAGGTATTCAGCAGCCTGCTAGGCGCCCGCCGCCACGTGCGGGCGACGCCGGCATCAACCGGCGGGCAGATGCGCCGAGGGCAACAACCGCGCCTGACGCAACGCCGCCAGATCAGCCGAGCCGGTGCAGAAGCAGGCAACGGCCAACTGGCGGATGACGATCTCGAAATGCGCGACAACCGCCTCGGTGGACACCGTCGCCGCGCGCAGCACGCCGGCCGCCTGCCCGGCGATGTCCGCGCCCAGGCGGATGGCCTTGGCCACGTCGACGCCGTCGCGGATCCCGCCCGACGCGATCAGCTTCACAGTTGGCAGCGCCCGACGTACCGCCTGCACGCTGGCCGGGGTCGGAATCCCCCAGTCGGCGAACGCCATCGCCACTGCACGGTCGGCGGCATCGCGGGCGCGCTCGCCCTCCACCGCGGCCCAACTGGTGCCGCCGGCGCCGGCGACATCGATGACCGCCACGCCCGCCTTGACGAGCGCGCAGGCCACCGAGGCGGACAGGCCCGACCCCACTTCCTTGGCCACAATCGGCACGTCCACGCTGCGCGCGGCGCGAGCGATCTGCGCCAGGACGCCGCGCCAGTCGCGGTCGCCCTCCGGCTGTACCGCTTCCTGCAGCGCATTGAGATGGACGATGAGTCCATCGGCCTCCAGCGCATCCACCGCCCGGCACGCCAGGTCCAGGCCGTCGGCCTCGCGCAGTTGCGCGGCGCCGATATTAGCCAGCAAGGGAATGTCTGGGGCCATGCGGCGCAGCGCGCGCGTCAGCCCCTGGGAGTTGCGGGATTGCAGGCTCACGCGCTGCGAACCGACGCACATGGCGATCCCCAAGGCTTGTGCTGCCTCGCTCAGATGCCGGTTGATGGCCTCGGCGCGTAGCACGCCGCCGGTCATGGAGCTGATCAGCAGCGGCGCGCGCATGGTCTTGCCCAGCAGCGAGGCGCGCAGGTCGATCTGCGTCAGGTCCAACTCGGGCAATGCGCAGTGTTCGAAACGGATGTACTCCCAGCCGGCGGCGACCGTGGCCGGCGCCGTTCGCCGATCCAGCACGATGTCCAGATGGTCGTCCTTGCGCCGGCTCGGGATGTTGTCGCTATCGCTCATGCTCGCTCCATCCGTCGCATCGGGGGACGGCGTTGCATCGGATCGGACCGACGGCAGCGCGCGCACGCAGCCGCATCCCGCCGTTCAGGCGGGCGCACGCTGGCCTCCCCCCGCAGCGTCGCTGCGGTAGCGGCTGGTCGAGGTCTGGTAGTATTGCGCGCGGATGGCCGCCATGGCCTCGATCAACGCTCCCCACGGCGCGGGAAAGCGTTCTTCCGCCATCACCCGGTGCAGCATGCGCGTATGGCCGGCCAACTCGTCGTTGAGGAACTCCACCACAGGCATAGCCGGATAGCGCTGCCGCAGCAGGATCGCCGCGTTGTCGGCCTCGCCCGCCGACCTGTCCTTGTCGCGTCCATGCAGATCGTTCTGCAGGCGCCCTATCGCGGAGATGAGCCGCAGGACCTGGCGAAACGCCGGACGCGCGCGCAAGGTCGCCATGTCCAGCCCCCACAGCAACGACAGGCAACAGAACACGTTCGTGTAGGCGATCGAATCGATGCCGTTGTGCAGGTACTCGGCGTAGGACCAGCGTTCCGCCCCTACCGCCTGCGCGTGTCCGGCGCGCAGCGCCGCGCAGTAGCACCGAGTGTCGTCGAGCAGCCGAGCATAGTCGCGACGATCGTAGGCGAGCGCGGCCAGCGAAGCGCGCAGAGCAGCGCAGCCCTCGAATCCGGGGAGCGCGCACGGCACGCCCTGCCCCAGCGCCTGCTCCACCGCGGCGAGCTCCTCCGGCGCGATCAGGCCAAGGTCGTTGCAATCGTCGAGCCAGAACAGCAGCGCCAGTTCGCGATAGAACGTCACGATCAGCGTTTCGGCCTGCGGATCGCGGCCAGTGCGGGCGCAGGTGTCGCGCAGGCTCGGGTGGATGCGCTGCAGGATGTACTGGCCGCCCCTGACCGCTTCCACGGCATGCTCGTCGGCGAACCCTGTCAGGGAACGCCCCCACTCCAGCACCTGCTGCAGCGCGCGTTCGGTCTGGATCATGGCGCCGCTCCTGCTCCCTCGGCCAGGACGCGCCGCCCCCAACGAAGCGCCAGCCACAACCCGGCGAGTTCGGCCACCCGCACGACCCGGGTGGGGCAATACAGTTCCTTGCCGATCCACAGCGCCGTCTGCGGCAATGCATGCGCCACATGGCGAGCGAGCATCCACTCCAGCGCACGCGCCACCGCCTGCGCGATGCGCCGGCGCCCTGTCGGCTCTTCGCTCCCGTCCATGACGTGCAACGCGAACAGCGCATAGGCGGTTTCCTCAAATGAGGACGCGCGACCGGCGCCCCAGCCGCCGTCATCGCGCTGCGCCTGCAGCAGCGCCGCCAGCGCGCGCTCGTCGCGCCACTGGGGCTTGCCTTGCGCCAGCGCAGCGACCGCATGCGCGGTGGGATACAGCCACGAAACGTGCCATTTTTCGTTGTCCCATAGACCGTGCGGGTTGCGATTGGCCTCGACGTAGTAGCTGGTGCCGGCGGCGGGCTTTCCCAACAGTCGCAACGCATGCAGGGCATGGATGTTGGTCGACACCGAGGCATTGCGCTCGCCGGGGAAGGTGACGAATAGCTCGCCGATTTCGAAATCGCGCAGCGCATCGACCGGCGGGTCGCGACCTGCAAGGCGCAGGACGCACAACGCAACGGAGGTGTCGTCGGCATCGGCTGCGAAGTGCAAGGCCGGGCCCAGACCGCGCACGCCCATGCGGGCGTCGAGCTGCGCGACGATCACGCGCACGGCATCGGCGAACGCGGGATGCGCGAACAGCCCGGCCAGATGCAGGGTGTACAGCGACCAGCATGGCTCGAACACATTGATCGGCCAGACGTTGGGAACGACACCTTCGATGCCGCTGCGCGTCGCCCGCGATGCCGCCTGCAGATACGCGTCGGTGCGCCCGACCTGCGGCGTGCTCCCATGTGTTACGGCGTGCGCACGCCACGCGGCGGTGGCCGCCGGACTGATGCCAATGCTGCCGTCGTCGTCGGGGCATGCGGTGGTCGGCGACGTTCCCCAGGCTTCCCAGGAGTGCAGCAACGGATGGCCGCTCGGCAACGTCGCCACCGCCCCCAACTTGACAAGGCACGCCTGCCGCAACGGCAACAGCGCCGGGTGGCGCGGAAACCCCACGCCGCCCAGCAAGGATGCGGCCTCGCCGCACAACTGCGGCAGGATCAGCTCCGCGCCGATCGGCGCGTCCTCCGGCACCGAATGCGCGTAGGGATCGGGCTGGCGCTCGAGGAACCGGGTTGCAGCCTGGACTGCGTCGGCCGCGCCGGGAAGAGGATCGGCACGCTGCAATGTCAGCAACGTCGCCCAGGTGGGCGCATGGCGGAACAGCGGGAAGTCCGCGCTTCCCCATCCGCCATCGGCCTGTTGTTGCGCGATGAGCCACGCGTATGCGTCCTGCCGATCGGTGACGTTGCCGTGGAACTGCAGAGCTCGCGCCGTGTCGTAGACGGACGGACCGACGCTGCCGCCGTCGCTCATCTCGATCAGCAGGTGGCGCAATTCGGAAAGGATCTGTTCGGACAGCGCGTTCACGCGGTATGTTCCTTCTGCAGACAGTTGACGGGAACCTGGATCGGGCAGACGCCGCGCACGTCGCCGCAGGCCCGTCGCGGCCCGGCGCACGGGCAGCGCCGGACGGCCGCCCTGCTCCGGCGCGGCGACGCGCCCCATGCTGGGGCCGGTCCGCCGCATAGGCTTGCGCGCAGCGCGCCGCGTGAGCCGCGGCTGTGCTGGGCAACCGCTGCGATCGCCGCCGCCGACTTGGACACAGTGCAGCATGCACCGCTCACGCCGGCCGATCGATCGCAGCGGCACAGGGGCGACTCCATGCGGACGGGCGCGCTCATGCGCATGGCGCGTGCTTGAACAGATACGCGTTGGCCCGTTGCAGCATCTGCGCCAACCGTTCCGCACGCGTTCCCAGCGGGGGGATGGCCTCCCCGGCGTCGCGCAACAGATCCAGCGCCAACTGGCGCGCTGCCTGCAGCCCCATGATCGACGCACAGGTCGGCTTCTGCGCCGCCGCGTCCTTGCCGGGGGTCTTGCCCAACGTCGCGGTATCCGCTGTCGCGTCGAGAATGTCGTCGACCACCTGCAACGCCAGGCCGAAACAGGCGGAGTAGCGATCGAGCGCACAGTACAGCGCAGCGTGGGCGGCATCCTCCGCGATGGCGCATAGCGCGCCCATGCGAACGGACGCGCGCACTAGTGCTCCGCTCTTCATCCGGTGCATCGCCACGATCCTGTCCAGCTCGACGTGCTTTCCTACCAGCGACAGATCCATGGCCTGCCCGCCTGCGGCACCCTCGGCGGACACCGCCTGCGCCAGTTCGCGCACGAGCGCGATACGGTTGTCGCTCGGCGCATCCAGGCTCGCCAGGGTCAGGAAGGCGTGCGCCTGCAGCGCATCGCCGACCAGGATCGCAGTGGCTTCGCCGAACTTGACGTGCACGGTCGGAAGGCCGCGGCGAAGCACGTCATCGTCCATTGCGGGCAGGTCGTCGTGGACCAGGGTACAGGCGTGCATCATCTCGATGGCGGCGCCGACATCGTCGAGCATGGGCGCCGGCGTGTCGGCCAGTGCGCCGGTAGCCAGACAGAGCAAGGCGCGGGTGCGCTTTCCGCCATGCAAGGTGGCGTAGCGCATCGCCGCCATCAGCTCGGTCTCACCGTCGTCTTCGGCGCAGAGAAGACGCGCCAGCGCCTGTTCGACCCGCCTTACGCCGTCCTGCATCCAGATCTCCGACGGCAGCCTGCCGGATGCGCCGCGCGCCTGCGCGTCGTCGTGTAGCGTGGAATCGGTCTGCATGTCGTTCATGTCCTTGTATCTGGCACGGCCACGGCGAGCGTCCGAGCCGCCGCGGTGTTGGCGGGGTCGCACCGAGCGCGCGCGCCGAGTAGCTGCCTCGCCACACGGGGCATGCGATGCCAGCTCATGAGAATCCGATGCGGATTTTCATGGACGGATGTGCGGTCGGGAAATAGCGCCGACCTTTTTCGACGGCGCTCAGCAACCGCGGCCGCACCCCGGCCTTGTGCATGGTCAGTGCCAAGGCGATGCAGAACTGCACCATTTCCAGCCATACAAGGTGGTAACCGATGCAGACGTGTGGGCCGGTACCGAACTGCAGCATGTCCACCGGCCGGATCGGCTCCGTGCGTTGCAGCCACCGTGCCAGGCGGAACTGATCAGGCGCCTCGTGCAGCAGCGCAGAGGTCGAGAAATGCAGCAGCGGGATGCACAGAGGGGTGCCCGCAGGAATGCGCCGTTGGCCGAGTTGCAATTCCTGCAGCGCGCGACGCGGCAGGAGCGTGGTCGCCGGATGCACGCGCAGCGTCTCGCGGAACAGCGCCTCGGCGACCGGACACTGCGCCAGGTCCGCGTGCCGGGTCGGCACCGCGCCCACGCGTTGCGCCTCCTCGACCAGGGCGTCCCATAGCCCAGGCTGCCGCGCCAGCTCGATCACCATCCAGGCCATCGTCGAGGCGGTGGTGTCGTGACCGGCAAGCAGCAGCAGGCGGATATTGGCGACCAGGACGTCGTCGGAGAGCGCATCGTCGCCGCGATCGAAGGAGCTCACCATGTCATTGATCAACCCAGTGCGCGCGGCATGTGCGCGCGCGTCGCGGACGAACTGGCGCAACTGCGCGTCGATCCAGTCGCGGGCGGCGCGGCCGCGCCGCAAGGGCAGTCCAGGCAGGTCGACCGGGGGCGCGACGATCAACTGCAGCAGTTGCCGGTATTTGCGATGCCATCCCGGCAGGTCCTGCGCTGGGATTCCCATGAGGCTGAAGATGAGCTTGAGCATCAGGTCGCCGGTTTCGCGCAGGATGGTTACGTCGCCGCGGTCGCGCCACGCCTGCACCCGCGCCTGGATGACGGGCGCGAACAGGTTGCCGATGCCGGCTTGGGTCAGCCCCTTGGGCAGGAACGCCGCCTTGATCGCGTCGCGCGCCTGCCGGTGCGCGCCGCCGTCCTGGGCGACCAACGTTCCGCCAAGCAATTCGGGCGCGATCTCTTCGATCAGCGCCGAGGACACGTCCTTGTGCCGGAGCAGTGCAAACGCATCCGGATCCACGCAGGTCATCAGGTGTCCGGCAGGGCCGAAATCCAGCCAGAAGTGGCTGCCCAACGTCCGTTCCGCGCGCCGCAGCAGGCGCGGCAGGTCGCATACGATGGCGGGAAGATGTCCGACCAGGGGGAAAGCGCCGGGCACGACCGGGATGTCGTCCCGCAGCCGGTGCCGACGGTCCAGCGGGTTGAGCAGCATGTCCATCAGCAGCGCGGCCCCGCGGCCGCTTTGGCGGTGTCGCCGGCAGGCCGCGCGGCGCGGCTGTTGCCACCGTCGGCGTACGTCGGCACATGCGCCAGCATGCCGCCGTCGATGCACAGGACCTGGCCGGTGATGAACGCAGCATCGTCGGAGAGCAGGAACGCCACCAGCGCGGCCACGTCCTCGGGGCGGCCGACGCGCTGCAGGAGTTGGTGCCGGCTCAGATGCCGTTGCATGCACTCGTCCAGCTTGGCGAGGAGACGCTCGGTCATGATGAGACCCGGCGCAACCGCGTTGCAGCGGATCTGCGCATGACCGTACTGGGTGGCGAGCGAGGCCGACAGCATGTTCATCGCCGCCTTCGACGCGGCGTAGGACGTCTGCGCGGTGTCACCGCTGAGCCCCTGGCACGACGACATGTTGACGATCGCGCCACCGCCGCGGGCGATCATTCGTGGGATGGCCTGCCGGCAGCAGAGCAGCGTGCCGCGCAGATTGGTCGCCATGGTCTGATCCCAGACCGCCAGGTCCAGGTCGAGGATCGTGCGGTCGCGCGGTGTCAGATGCATGGCGCTCGCGTTGTTCACCAGCAGGTCGACCCCACCGAAGTGCCGCTCCGCCGTCTCGAACAGCGCTGCCACCGCCTGCGCATCGGCGATGTCCATGGCCAGGGCCAGCGCGTGGCCCGCTTCGGCCGCGATCTGCGCGGTGCAGGCGACGGCCGCCGAGCCATCAATGTCGGCCACCACCACTCTGCCGCCCTCGCGTGCGATGGCGAGGGCGCATGCCTTGCCGATGCCGGCGCCGGCGCCGGTCACCACGGCCACCTTGCCTTCAAACCGTCCTCCTGGGTTGCGTTGGTCTTTCGCGGCATGCCGCTCAGCCTGCGCCGGAGAAGGCGCAGGGTCGGCGCTGGCGCGCTCGCCAGCGTCGCTTTCGATGACCCGAATGGCGGCGACCGGACACTGGCTGGCCGCGAGCCGCGCGGCGGCGTGCAGCGCCTGCGGGACCGTCGCCACGCACACTTCCGCCACGCCGTCCGGTTCGCGCTGGCGAAAGGTGCCCGGCAGCGTCAGCACACACTGCCCGGTGGTTCCGCATAGATCCTGATCGATCACGACGCGCATCTCAGCCCCCCTGAGCATGCAGTCGCACCGGCAGCGCGCGGAACGTCCTGAGGAACGCGGATGGCTCCCGGGTCGGCTGCTCGGCCAATGCCAGCGTGGGGAAGCGCGCCTCGATCCGCGGCAGGCTCTCGGCCAACTGCACCCGGGCCAGTTGCGCACCGAGGCAGAAGTGGATGCCGTGGCCAAAGCTCAGCATGATCTTCCCGTCGGTCGACATGCCAGGAGTGGTGCCGTAGAACCGCGCGGGATCGAAGCGGTCGGGATCGGAGAAGGCGTCCGGGTCGCGATTGCCGGCCGCGATCAGCACGCGCACGTCCGCGTTCTTCGGGATCACCACGCCGCCCAGTTCGATGTCGCGCTGGGCGATACGCGGGATGGAGCTGAACATGGCAGGCGCGTCGCAGCGCAGGACTTCTTCGACGAATGCCTTCACCCCCACGGCGTCTCCCTGCAGCCAGTGCCGCTGTTCGGGATACGCCAGCATCGCTAGGACCGCATGGTCGATGGTCGCAGCAGTGGTGGCGAAGCCGCCCAGCAGCATGCCCCACAGCATGCTGATCAACTCCGCATCCGACAGCGTGTCGGCATCGTCGTCGTGTGCGCCGACCACCATCGACACGATGTCGTTGCGGGGATCGGTGCGCTTGCGCTGTATGAGGTCGCCGAAGTAGGCCTGCACCCTGGCGCTGGCCGCGTCCGCCTCGGCGAGCTGGGGATCGCTGGCGTGTGGGCTCAGGCCTTCCAGAATGGCGCCGATGCCGGCGGCGAGCCCGAACATGTCATCCTGGGGCATGCCGAACAGTTCGGCGAAGACCAGAATGGGCACAGCCAGCGCGAATTCCCAATGCAGGTCCACCGCCTCCCCGCGCTCCAGCGCGGGCGCCATGCCGTCCAGGCGCGCTGCGACGATGCGTGCGATGCTCGGCCGCAGGTTGTCGATCTGGCGTATGGTGAAATCGCGCGAGATCAGCCGGCGCAGACGCGTATGCGTCGGTGGTTCCTTCATCGCTAGCGTGGACGCGAGGAGATTGAGTGACAGGCTGGTCTCCGCACGCGGGAAATAGCGCGCCAGTTCGCCCGGCGCCGGTCCCCGAAACACATCGCCCGTGGCCTTGAGCGCCCAGTAGATGTCGGCGTGGCGGCTCAACAGAAAGAGGCCCGACGCCGCACGATGCACCGGATCGTGCTCGCGCAACCACCGCATGAACGTATACGGGTCTTGGATACACGCTGGCGACGCAAGTTCGGCGAAGGCGTCCCGGCATGCTGCCGTGGTTTCTTGCACGTCCATCTTGGTTACCTGTTGGCTGGCTGATCTGACCGGCGCGCGCTGGGCGCGCCGGCAAATTGCGGAGTAGATCGCGATTCCGGGCGGCGTCCGCGCGTCACCAGAGCACCGGGAACTCCTCGAACCCGCCAGTGATGATCTCCTTGCGCAACTTCAGTTCTTCGGGCGCCACGGCCAGGCGCAGCGCGGGAAAGCGCTGGAAGATCGAGCCGACCACCACCTTGAGTTCCAGCCTGGCCAGCGCCATGCCGATGCAGTAGTGCGGCCCGTGCGAAAACGTCAGGTGCGGATTTTCGTCGCGTCCGATGTCGAAGATTTCCGGGTCGTCGAAATGGCGCGGATCGAACGACGTCGCCGGCAGGCCGACCAGCACCTTGCTCTCCGCGGGAATATGCACGCCCGCGATAGTCACGTCGGTCCTCGGATAGCGCATGATGCCGTCCCAGCCCGCGCCCGGCGGGTACATGCGCAGGATTTCCTCCACCGCCTTGTCCACCAGGGATGGATCGCCGACTAGGCGTTCGCGCTGTTGCGGATGGCGGAACATGGCCAGCAGGCCGAATTCGATCTGCGCGACGGTGCTCTCGTGCCCCGCCACCAGCATGCCCGCCGCCAGGCCGATCGCCTCTTCCTCGGTCGCATTGCCCTGCTCGACCGCCGCGAGCAGATCCGTCAGCAGGTTGTCGCCCGGATCCTGGCGCTTGTCCCACATCTTGCCGCGAATGTAGGCGCGCAGTTCTTCCCAGGCCAGGCGCGACGCGCTGCGCGGGCCGCTTTCATGCTGGTGCGTCATCACTTCGTCGGACAGCCCGGCGAAAAAGGCGTGATCCTCGTAGAGCACGCCCATCAGCGCGCTGATGACCATGGCCGGCAGCGGAAAGGAGAGGTGGCGCCTCAGGTCGGCGGGCTGGGGCTGGGCCGCCAGCGTCTCGAACAACTGCGCGGCGATCGCCTCGACCTGCTGCGCGAGCACCTTCACCCTGCGGTTGCTGAAGGCCGGCGCCACGATCGTGCGTAACCGGGCATGCTCGCCCCCCTCGTGCGAGACAAGCCACCCCGGCGAACCGAGAATCACCGAATCCGGGGTGAATGCCGCCGGCGGCATTCCCGCGGGCCGGAACGCCGCGTCGGACAGCGCCGCCTTGGCCTCGTCGTAGCCTGTCACCCACCAGCCTTCGTGCCCGGACGGGAAGCGTACGTGGTGGATCGGACCGTTGGCGCGTAGCGCCAACATCTCAGGCGAGGGCTCGATGTGATCGACGCGCCACATCGGCAGCGTCGGCAAGGGTTGTTCGGACATGGTGGCACTTCACTCTCTAAGCGATGGAAGGGCGGAAGGCGCTGCGGGCAGCGAATGATTACGACGGCACGTAGACGTCGTCCGGGGAGTAGCCCGACTCGATGTCAAGATCGGCCAACGTGTAACTGTCTAGGCATACCGCGCGGCGAGATGCAGAACTTTATCCTGCGCCTTCGAGTTCAGGATTAAGGCGAGTGTGGTGGGCCCTTGAGTCGCAGCCGGCCATCAAGATTTCCTGCGCAAGCGTCGACAAGGTTGGCAGCCTGTTTGGGTACGGGCGGTTTCGCCAAGGCCCCCTTGCCATAGGATGCTATCTGATGCGGATTTGACATTATGCTTTTCTTTCTTCGTTCCATCGATCGCGGTGTCATCCACGAAATGAAGATCGGTCGTCGGCTCCCGGCTCCCAACGAAGGAGTCTCAAAACTCGTGCCAATTTGGCCGACCCAGCAGAAGAAAAACATTGTGATTGCTTTTCAGGGGATTAGCCTGAGGCAGACAAGAGCTCGATGAAATAGCCCGGTGTCGCGGACCCAACAAAGGCGACAAAACAGTGTCGGATAGTATACGGTGGTCAGACGCCAGACCGGCGACACCTTCTTTATTAGTTGTCCTGTCGTGGAATGATGGCAGGCGACCTGACCGTATTGAGCCATAGGAGGGCTCCTGGTTGGCTCAGGGGTCACGTGCTTGCTCCGGGCGCGCTCGAGGCGGCTTGCGGGCTCGTTGCCAATGCAACACAGGCGATCCGCAACACCGCCATCTGGGGCGAAGCCGGCACGGCCCAAGAAGTTCGGCGCTTGGGACGGCAACCTGATGACGGAATGGCATGTCCGCTATGGCGGTCGCGCGTGATGATCTACTGGCATGTCGAAAAGGGCTCGACCTGCATTTTCTCGCAGCTCAAGCGCTGTTCGTCTTCGGAGGTCGCGGCGATGACCAAGGTCTTGCTGCGACATTACACCAACGTGGAGATCCAGCGCTTATATGTCGGCAGCCATGGCCAGAGCGCCCTCGGCGTCCCTTTTGCCGCCTGCTCGGGTTCAACCTGCCGCCACGCCTGAGGGCGATCGCCTGGCAGAAGCTGGCGCTGCCAGGCCTGCGCGCTGAATTGCCAAATGCTTCCCATTCTTTCCAAGGTCCTCACTTGGGAGGAGGTCGAGCAACAGTATGGCCACAGTCAATCTGGGCCGGCCAGAACGACATCGGAATAGTCCGGCCGGCACCGTAAAGTTAACCGACGGCTGATGAAGATGTGCGAACATGGGCCATGTCAGAAGTTGCTCGTGATCCGCTTTATCGTTGCCACCGCTTTCCCGCCGAGATCATTGCGCACGCGGTATGGCTCTACTTTCGCTTTCCGCTCAGCCTGCGCATGGACATGTTGGCGGCCCGCGGCATCATCGTCACGCATCAGACCATTCGAAGCTGGGCGGAGAAATTCGGGCGGCATTTCGCCCGGGAGATCAAGCGACGGTCAGCCGGCTGCCTGGGCGACAAATGGCATCTCGACGAATGTGTGGTGGCCATCAATGGCAAGAAGCAGTGGCTCTGGCGTGCCGTCGATCAGGACGGCTTCGTCCTCGAAGTGCTGGTGCAAAGCCGCCGAAATGCCAAGGCGGCAAAGCGTCTGATGCGCAAGTTGCTGAAGGCTCAAGGGCGGACACCACGAGTCATGATCACCGACAAGCTCCGGTCCTATGATGCCGCCAGGCGCGACCTCATGCCCGGTGTCGAACACCGGTCGCACAAAGGCCTCAATAATCGAGCGGAAAATTCGCACCAGCCGACCCGACGACGCGAAAGGACCATGAAACGCTTCAAGTCGGCACGCCAGCTTCAGCGGTTCGTTTCCATCCATGATCCGATTGCCAACCTGTTCCACTTTCCCCGCAATACGCTGTCATCGGCTCAACATCGAGACCTGCGTAACGCCGCCATGCAAATCTGGAACAAAATCGCGTGTCTCGCCGCAGCGTGACAGCCGTCCCGGCCAGCTATCGCTGCATCAATCCGCTGATAACTTTACAGTGCCGTGGGATATATTAGAAAGCGACTGAGCGTCGGCCCCCGTGGGGCACAGGTATGCGTGCAGGGCCTTCAGACATGGGCCCGCGTTCTGTTTATCGTTTTTGCGGGGTGGGACAAACCTGACGTTAGCTTGTTCATAGAACGGCTTGCGCTCGTCCATGAGTTGGGGAACCGTCTGATCCCGGTCGGAGCCCCGCAGCAGCGGGCGGGTGGTATCGTTCCTGAGGCGGCGTCGTAGCACCCGCGGGTCGGTATTTATCCAGATCGAGACCGCTTTGTCGGCGATGAGTCGCCGGGTCTGCTCATCGTTCAACGAGCCGCCACCGGTCGCGATGACCGCGGGCCCTTGCTCGAGCACACGCGCGATTGCCTCCGCCTCAAGCTTCCTAAAATAGCCCTCGCCATTTGTATTGAATATCTGCGTTATCGATTTCCCGGTCTGCTTCTGAATTTCTTGGTCGGTATCGATGAAGCGCAGCCCCAGTCGCTTGGCGAGTGGCGCGCCAATCGTGGTTTTCCCGGCGCTCGGCATACCGACAAGCACGACCGGCCGATGGCCGAGGGCAGCGACAGTCTCCTTTGCCTCCGGTGACTTGGCGATCTCCGACTCTGTTGATCGTCCGACAGCTCGCAATCCAGGTGCTGCAGCAGCACTATCCTTACCATCCCTCCAGTGTGCTATGCTGAGCACGTTATCGGGTCTGTCAACTGCCTTATTGCCTTCTCTTACCTTCTGCTCGAGTTTCTCTGCCTTCTGCAAAGCATCACGGCGCTTCAGCTCCTGCATCTCTTTATAGGCGTCGTGATTGTCAACTTTGGCGCTGTAGCTGGCTGGCGTATGGAATTCCACCTGGAAACGGTAGCCTTCTGTGGTGGCGAGCACAGTGTGTATGCCGAGATAACTCGGACGCTCGAATTTGAACCAGTTGGTCACCTCGATTTCGGTGTAGTGCTGCTCCTCGAAGGCCAGAATGGCTGCCTTGAAGGCACGTGTAAAATCGTTGTCAGGAATTTCGAAGACGTGGCGTACGGCGCTGCTGATCAGCTGTGGAGTGCTGCCGGACGAGATGCTCGTGCCGGTGAGCTGCTCTCTTATGGAGCGTTCCGATCTCAACCGGCGCTCCAGATGAGGCATTTTCACCTGGATCTCCATTTTCCTGAGGCTTGCGGCGACGCTGAGTGCCGCTGCGGTGATTTTCCCCTCCTCTTTTGTAGCGCGCGCAACCTCAATTCGGGCGCGCTCTGAGGCCTCCTCGGGGGTCAGCGGGATCATCTCGGCAGCTTCGGCGGTGGGCCGAAGGCCGGAGGGTCTGCGCAAAATGCCGTGCTCCGCAGCGAGATTGATCGATGTTTCCATGACTGAAGCCGTCAGCGTGGGGTTGTCCTCCAGGTCCTTCAAGGCTGCATCGACATCAAACCTTCCATGGTTGAGAGACGCTGCCAGGCCCTTGACGTAGGGCACGGACCTCAAGCCAGGCGTCGTATGCAGCAGCCGCTGAAGATCTTGGCTTTTCCTGGAAAAAAGCCGAGCGCCAGTGTTGGATTTGTAGGCATCGGTGCCGACCTTGATGCCGAGGCTCAGGAGATTGTTTGCGCTTTGCACGAGGTCATCCGGGTTGTAACCGTCCGGGCGAGGATCGATCCGCGCAGGATAGTTGTCGATCAAAGCCCGGATGCGGTCTCGTGGCTGATTTGTTACCGGATAGGCATCCGCCAGATCCGGCAACAACTCTGAGACTGCTGCGCTCAGCGTCGTGCTTTTTGCATCGTTCACGGGCCCGACTGTTTCGGGCAGGCGTTCCGGCTTCTGTGCCCACGCCTCAAGGTCGGCGACCAGCAGCGCGGCCATTTCGCGAGCAACCGGATGCCGGGCGACCTCGATCTCGCGCCGCGCTCTCGCAAACACGGTCTCGATATCCTGGCCACTCACCTCCTCTTCGCGGCCCAACAACTGACCGATGTCTCGCCGAAGCTCGTGGTGAACGCCTTCGTAGGTGCCAAAGATGGCACGCTCGGCAAACCAGCCTCGCGCTTCATGGGATTGAGCCAGGAAGTTTCGCTGCAGACCGCTATAGGTTTCCAGGACATCCTGGGTGGCGGCGAGAATCTGGCTGGCGCGACCAAACTGGTACTTGTCGCCGTCAAGCGCCGGAGTATGCGACTTTGGCGGCTTCAGCGATGGAAGTCCGAGAGCTTGCTCCTTTTCATCGAACTCGCGCACATGCTCATAAAGCTGCGGCCGGTCGCCGATGATGATGACGGTGTCGCCATCGAAGTCGCCGTCAAGCTTTTTCTGTTCACCGGTCGGGACGGCAACCAAGGAGCCCGGAGCGAACACCTCGGTGGCCTGCAGGATGCCGAGGCAGTCGAGCGGCGTGTCCTCCTTGACGCGGTCCTTGCCTGTCGTCCAGTGCGAATGGGACTTGACGTCCTCGGCAGACAAAACCAGCCCTCGGTCGGCGTGGGCGGCCGGCCACATCTCGTCCGGCACGACGATCAGGATGCCTTTGGCAAAGAAAGTCGGATCGTCGGCCGCGAGTTCCTCCCCCGACTTCTGGGCGACATTAAAGCTGTATTGGATAGCAACGCAGGTGTCGAGGAACGCTGCCGTCGGGTCCCCATCAACTGCTGACTTGACCAGATCGGCGGAAAATGGGCGCAGGTTGGGCTTGTCGTAAGGCGACCGCCCGATCAGCACACCGCTTTTGCCCGTCAACGTCTCGCTCTTGAGCGTCGGCACATGGAGACACTTATCAGCGGACGGTACCGCGACTGCGCCAGGACCGTCGATATGTCCGACAGTCACCGTTCGAAACAGCTCCTCGGCCGTCAGCTCTTTCCCCTCTCTGCTCTCGAGCCAGGTCTTGGCCTTCTCGTGCGCCTCATCGGCCACTTGCTCGCTGCGCGGATAATGTTGCAGCGCCGAGGCAGGCAAGGACGATCTCCTTCCCTCACCAAAAGCAGGAACCCGATCAGGTCCTTCCTGCCGACCGGTCCGGCGAACAGCTGGCATACGCGTGGCCAGCGAGGCCTTGATGAAACCGCAGCCGTCATACGGTCGCAAGGCGATCGGGCCTTCCGGCCCAATCAGCTTGAAGGGACGTTCCTGGTTGGCAGGGCGGTCCGGCAGCAGCGACAATTTGAAGGCGCCTTCCAACGCGTAGTCGCGAGGCCCCAGACCTTGTAAATTCGGTGGCGCTGCAAACCCCCTGCGCTGAGTGTAGTAATATGCCTCTTTGAAAGGCGCCCAAGAGCGCGATAGCTGCTCGAACGCAGTGCCCGGTGCGGTTTCGGCATAGGGAATGGCCAGCAGCTTTCCGCCGGAAGATGCTGCCTCCACCCGACCTGGAATGCGGGCGGCGACCTGCGAAAGCGTCTTCGGCGGCGGCTTTAACTTGCTGCCGCCGAACAGGTCCATGCGGTATGGCACGCCCTCGACGGTCAACGTGCGCGCCAGCATGAACGGGCTCGGCTTTCCGGGCAGTTGCACCGCGACCATCTTCACCGCCCCCGAGGTCAGGCGATGAAAGATCGAATAGCGTGTCTCGGCCTCCGTGGCCAGTTGCCGGCCCTGCATGTCGACCACCGGCAATCGCATCAGCCCCGCCTCGCCCTGGGGCGGTCTGGGCTCGTGGTCCATGGCTCGCAAAGTCTGATGGACGTCGAAGACGGACGCTCGATTTTGGGCCTGCACCGTCGCGGCGTTCTGCGCCATGAACGTGTCCAGCGCATCGGTCGGACCCTCCGCTTCGATCTGCGCGATCAGGTTCCAGCTCATGTTGGAAAGGTCGCGTTCGACGAGCTCGCGCGTGCTGTCCAGGATTTCCTTGGTCTTGGACTGCAGCTCGTCGCGCCTCGCACGCAAATCGGGCTTGTTGCCCTCGACATAGGGCCGCCGCAGCAACCCTGCCAGGCTCGCACGGGCCTTGAGCACTTGATAAATCGACAGGGCCAGACAACGGGTCGAGTACGGCCCGCGGGCCCGCTCGGCATCGCTTGCCCTGAGATGGGCTTCGATCTTGTGCTCCACGATCGGTTGAATATCGTTCAGCAAGTTCAGAGCCGGCCGCCGGTGCCAAAGCAGCTGCTTGCGCGGACTGCGAGCCAGCGGCAGCAGAGCGGCGCACAGATTGCCCATGGTTTCGAGGTTATTCTCATGGGCAAAGCCAGGGGCACGATGCAATTCCGCGAGCCGATTTAAACCTGCTCCTGCGAGCGAACCGAGATCATCATACAATTGAGCCTTGGCCAACGCCTTCAAGATGCTCGTGACGCCCACCGCGTCGGCCTCCTCCAGACGATCACTGGCATAATGAAGATAATGAGCCAGTTTGTGCAGCCGATCTTTCAGCAGAGCGGCCTCTGCAATCTCTCCGGCGTCCTCGCTCCTGAGGATCCCCCGCGCCAAACTGTTGGCGATACTGGAGAGCCCGGGCGCGGCAAAATGACGGAATGGTTGACCCGCCTGGCCGAGTCTGCGCGCGATCTCCAAAATCGCCTGGCTGCACGCCTCTTCTTCCGCAAACCTGTCGAAGCCGTTGAGCAGATTTGCCAGTTGCTGCGGATTAACCCCGGAGAGTCGCTCGGCACCGCGAAGCACCTCACCGGCGATCGCCGCGGTGGCCTGACGTGATTTCTCCTCCTGCGGCCACTTGCTAAAGCCGTTCACCAGGTTCGCCAGGTGCTGCGAGGTAAAATCAGGGAGCCGGTTAGCGCTGCGAATCACCTCACCAGCAATCGCCGCGGCGGCTTGACGTAAGGCCTCCTCTTCCGGCCATTTGCTGAAGCCGTTCACCAGGTTCGCGAGGTACTGCGAGCTAAAGTCAGGGGGCGGGTTTGTGCTGCGAAGCACCTCACCAGCGATCGCAACGGTGGCCTGACGTGAGTTCTCCTCTTGCGGCCATTTACTGAAGCCGTTTACCAGGTTCGCCAGATCCTGCCCATTGAATCCCGACAGCCGGCCGGCGCGGCGAGGCACCGCCCGGGCGATCGCAACCATGGCCTCGCGGCAGTCCAAAGGCCACTTGCTGAAACCGTTCACCAGGTTCGCCAGATCCTGCCCATTAAATCCCGACAGCCGGCCGGCGCGGCGAGGCACCGCCCGGGCGATCGCAACGATGGCGCCACGGCAGTCCTCGGGCCATTTGCTGAAACCGTTCACCAGGTTTGCCAGCTCCTGCGGTTCGAACCCAGACAGCTGGTCGGCGCGGTGACGGACCTCACCGGCGATCGCAACTGTGGCTTGATGTGAGTTTTCCCATCGCGGCCACTTGCTGAAGCCGTTCACTAGGCTCGCCAGGTGCAGCGGAAGAAATTCAGAGAGTGGCTCGGCGCAGCGAAGCACCTCGCCGGCGACCACATTGGTGGCGTAACCCAAATTCACCTCTTGCGGCCACTTGCTGAAGCCCTTCACCAGGTTCGCCAGGTGCTGCACATCAAAATCAGAAAGCCCCTTGCGGCGGCCGGCGCGGTGACAGACTTCACCGGCGATTGCAACGGTGGCGCGTGAGCACTCCGCCGCTTGCAATTTGCTGAAGCCGTTCACCAGGTTCGCCAGGTGCTGCGGATCGAAACCAGAAAGCCCGGCCTTTGGGAGGTCCGCGAGGCGACAGACTTCAGCGGCGATTGCAATTGTAGCGCCGCGGCAGTCCTCTGGCCACTTGCTGAACCCGTTCACCAGGTTCGCCAATGCCTGCGCATCAAACACAGGCAGCTTGCCGGCCCCGCCAGCGACCTGACGCGCGATCGCAACTATAGCGCCGCGGCAGTCCAAAGGCCACTTGCTGAAGCCGTTCACCAAATTCGCCAACGCCTGCGGATACCACCCAGTCCGGCCGGCTTTTTCATCGGCGAGGCGACCGATCGAATCGGCTATGACAATTTCATCGGCGAGGCGACAGACCGCATCGGCTATGACAATGGTCGCCTGATGTGAGTTCCCCGGTTCCCGCGCCTTGCTGAACCCGTTCACCAGGTTTGCGAATGCCTGCGAATTAAACCCAGACAGGCCGGCTTTTTCACCGGCGCGGCCACAGACCTTCCCGGCGATTGCATCGATAACGCCGCAACACTCCTCCTCTAGCGGCCACTTGCTCAACCCGTTCACAACGTTACCCAGGTTCTGCGGATCAAAATCAGAGAGCCCGGCAGGGCGGCGGCGAATCTCGGCGGCAACTGCTACCGTGGCCTTACGAGCGTTCTCCTGTTCCGGCCACTTGCTGAATCCGTTGACCAGCAGAGCGAGACTTTGACCGTTGAGCTCCGACAGCGCTCCGGGTTGCTCATGAAACAGCTTGGCGATTGTGATCATTCCATTGCGACATTCCGCCAATCGGGGATGTCGACTGAACGACAATACGAACAGCGAAAGCGTTTTGCTTTCGACATCGTTCAGCGCCCTGCCGAGCCTCGACACCTGAGCTGCCATGGCCCTGCAAGCTTCCATGCCTGCCTGACCTCCAGGCTCCCGGCTCGTCGCGTTGCATGAGGTGGCGAACCCCCAGGTATTGCCGGCGCGGACATCGTCCTCCCATCTTGGAACAAAGTGACGGGTGAACTCGGAAGCGGCCTTTCGTAGGAATGTTGCCCGATGCGCCTGACTCTGCAGCCTCTTGTCGTTCTCCACCACAGCGTATGAGAATTCATTGATGTCGTGTGCGAAGAAAATTTTGTGCAAAGCGTCATTAAGTAGTGCATCGTCGAAGCTCTGTGCAGCTACATGGTCGAAACGCCGCCGTTCCGGTCCTGCAACCGGCCTGGACTGGCTTTGGTCATGGCGTGCGAGCGTGTCCGGTTGCGACCTACTCGGTTCTTGATCGCCGAGCCAGGACCTCTCTAAACGCAAAGAGCTTTCTTGCCTACCCATCGCTTCGCCGTGCCGACCTTGGGGAGAACCATGCCGCGGCCCACTGGTTGCGCCTCGCGAACCTGCAAGGGCTCCGCGGGGAGCTATGGAGTAATCGGCAGATTTGTCGCCAAGGGCTTCGTCGGCCCCTCGCACGACGCGAGCATAGGACATTCTATCTTGGGGCCCAGAGTGCGTCCGCTCCACGCCGGCATCGGACGATTGGCTGGATTGCCCAGGGGCATGACTTGATTGCGAGTTCAGAGCTTTGGCCAGTTCCTGCGCCTGGTTCAACATTCCTTTGAGCCGGACTGTTTTGTCTTGCACTTCGGGCACCTGTGCAGGCGCAAGCAGGCCTGGTCGACGAGGCTCATCCAACGCGGCCGGACAGGCCCGCATCTCGGCGGGCTGCGTCTGCAGGCGCTCGACCACGGTTTCCGCGACGTAGCGGGCGTCCTCGGGTTTCACCTGGCGCTCTTGCGTCAGTGCTTCCATGGACGGCGGCGCCTGCTTTGCCGACTGTGCGCCCGCCGACGCACTCGCACGCGCCTCCTCCGCGCTCACAAGCTTCGTACCCATATCCGAGAGCACTAGAACCTTGTCTGCTGGCGCCGTGTCGCTGTCGACGGCAGCGACTTGCGACGCCCGCCCGGGGGCTGAACTCCCGGCGCCAACGGCCGGCTTGCCCTTGCCTTTCCGCTTCCTACGCGCTGCGGCGCCTGCCACCGCAGCCTTGCCGGCAGTGTCGGCCGGTATTCCAGCGCCCATATCGGCTGGTGGTGCTATGTTCGCTGGCCAGTTCGGCTGCAGTGCCAGAGTGCCTTTGGCCACTGGAGACTTGCCGACAGTGTCGATCTGTATCGTAGCGCCAGCGTCGGCCGGCGAGGCAATGAGCGCTGGCGCCTTCGGCTGCAGTGCCAGAGTGCCTTTGGCCACTCGAGACTTGCCGGCAGTTTCGGCTGGTATCGCAGCGCCAGCGTCGGGCGGCAGTGCAACGGCTGGCGGCTTCGGCTGCAGTTCCAGCAAGTGCATGACCTCGTGCCCGACGATCCACGCGCCTTCCACGATCTGGCTCAACAGTTCCAATGGGAGGTCGGCACTTGTTTGGTGATCGTTTAGGTTGGTCCGGATGACTTGCAACTCGGACGCAAACTCCGAAAGCCGCTCGATGACTCCTTCCAAAACGGCGCAGTGATCTGCGTCGAGTGGGTGCCCACCGCTGCTCAGAACAGCGTTCTGTGTCGAAAGGAATGCCGGTAAAACGTCCCCGCTGAAGGCTTCCAGCAGACGCACTCGCCCATTCTCAACCATGAGGATTTCCCTGACGGGTGCGTCGAACGTGCTCGCCTGCGGCTCAATCTTCGCCCGCGCGAGATCGATCCGAGATTGCAGATACACGAGCTTGCTATGCATTACCGAGCCGGTTGCCAGCCGCAGCGTGGCCTCTTCTTCCTGCCGCATCTTGGCTGTTGCACTTGGCAAGCTGGCAGTGGCGCGCCAGGCGGCTCGCCCCCGTTCGCAGTGCCCTACCTTCTTTTCCCACCATTTCACGCAGGCCGCATGCGCCTCCACCACACTCTCCGGGGTAGCCGTGGATTGAGTCAGCCCGATCGCTTCTTCCTCAGCTTTTTTTTTTTGCAATTTGTGGATAGTCGGTTCGGCAAGGCGGCTATATTCTTGCACCGCATCCCACACGAGGTAGCGGCAGGTAATCAACTGGTTGTCGTCCACAATGGTCCGCGCCAAAGCCGGGGATAGGCTCTTGTAGTGGTGCAGAGCTGCTGAGCCTGCATTGATGACCTGATCGAGCAGCTTTTCATCGCCCGGGTCTTGCCTGGCCGCGTTAAAGCGCATGCCCACTAGCGTAAGCAGACTGTCCATTCGTCGCTTTTCCTTGATTTCGTCGCCTGACAAGCAAATGGGCGCTGCCACACCCGAAGTTGGCGGCTGGCTGGCGACCGGGGCCAGGGTTTCACCCTCCAACATTGACGGAACACTGCGCCGCCGCGGACCGGCTGCACGTGGCGCGGCGGCGGCATGCCGCGCAGCGTCCAGGGTTCCGTGTATACCAACGGAGGGGCCGGACGGCCTGTCGTGCAGGGCGTCATCGGCACCGCGCTCCATTGGCACGGCGGGCGTCCTTCTATTTATCTCCACAGAGCGCATCTGCTCCACGACGGTATCGAACGACTGGCTGCCTGCCCCAGGCGCAAGACTTGATTGCGAGCGCGAACTGCTCGCCTCCCCCGTCCTGCCGACTCTCTTTTCAGTCCGCGATCTCCCAGATCGGTTCACGCCCGTCATATTCCGTCTCCGATATAGGCGAGGATGTGTTGCCTATGCTGTTGGGGCTGATGTCGCTGAGCCCTAGCGTATGAAGGCTTTGATGAGTGAAATCACGCCTCGTCAGCTTCGCCAATGCGCGTGTAGTGTGCATCGGACGGGCCACCAATTCGCTATACTAGGATTTGCACTACTATCTTTCCGTTAGCGTCGGGCCGGTTAGGCACGGCAGGTCTAGATAGATCGCTTGGCTGACGATTAGCTGACGGAGAGTTTCAGAACCGTCCCGGGTTTGGCGAAGGCCATTTGGTTTGAGTCACGCGGCTATGGCTGGTTCTTGCAGCATGGCGTAGTATGGCACCGTAAAGTTAACCACGGCTGATGAAGATGTGCGAACATGGGCCATGTCAGAAGTTGCTCGTGATCCGCTTTATCGTTGCCACCGCTTTCCCGCCGAGATCATTGCGCACGCGGTATGGCTCTACTTTCGCTTTCCGCTCAGCCTGCGCATGGACATGTTGGCGGCCCGCGGCATCATCGTCACGCATCAGACCATTCGAAGCTGGGCGGAGAAATTCGGGCGGCATTTCGCCCGGGAGATCAAGCGACGGTCAGCCGGCTGCCTGGGCGACAAATGGCATCTCGACGAATGTGTGGTGGCCATCAATGGCAAGAAGCAGTGGCTCTGGCGTGCCGTCGATCAGGACGGCTTCGTCCTCGAAGTGCTGGTGCAAAGCCGCCGAAATGCCAAGGCGGCAAAGCGTCTGATGCGCAAGTTGCTGAAGGCTCAAGGGCGGACACCACGAGTCATGATCACCGACAAGCTCCGGTCCTATGATGCCGCCAGGCGCGACCTCATGCCCGGTGTCGAACACCGGTCGCACAAAGGCCTCAATAATCGAGCGGAAAATTCGCACCAGCCGACCCGACGACGCGAAAGGACCATGAAACGCTTCAAGTCGGCACGCCAGCTTCAGCGGTTCGTTTCCATCCATGATCCGATTGCCAACCTGTTCCACTTTCCCCGCAATACGCTGTCATCGGCTCAACATCGAGACCTGCGTAACGCCGCCATGCAAATCTGGAACAAAATCGCGTGTCTCGCCGCAGCGTGACAGCCGTCCCGGCCAGCTATCGCTGCATCAATCCGCTGATAACTTTACAGTGCCGAAGCAACCCCCGTTTGCTTAACAGCTGCAAAGTCTAAGGGCGGGCCGCTCCTCAGACCACGGTCATAACGTCTAGTGCACCACATCGCGGATTTGGAAAAACTTTCGGGTGATGCAGGCGTGCTGTCGGGTCGTCAGGTTGTCGGGCAGTACCCAAAACCCTAGAGCAGCATGCTCGATGCCGGCCATCGCGAGAATCAGCCACACCTGCGATCCAGGCCACTGCCGCTCTGCCAGGGGTTTCCCAGATTGCGCCTCTGTCTACTAAGCTGGTTGGAATCCACAAAATGCCGATGTTACGCCGGCCCATTTCGCATATCGGCCCGGTCGCTCAACAAGGACTTACAGAACGCCGGGGTGAGCTTGCCGCGGTGGATTGCGTTGTCGTAACCCTTCTTAGCCCGGGAGGTCTGCCACTGCCGATTATGGCCGCGCTGTTCATTGGACTTGACGTGGCAAGCGGCGAACTCGGCGCTGTCCAGCGTTGCCAACTGCTGCGCATATATCTTTCGTGTCGTGTGGATGTGCACCCACATTGGACTCGGTAGTGTACGGTTGCTCAGCGCCTTGGGCTGCAGCCTAATCTCGAACAGATTGCTCGGCTCTGGGTTCAACGCGCACGGGGGATCTGCAGGCGTCAACTCCCGGGCCGACCGCAACTGCTCAAGGTGGTTTTGCGAGGGAAATGGGTACCTCTTCATGCAATCCATGATCATATCAGGCTTTTGTTCGTCCCAAGCTTTAGCCAATCCCCGCACATTGGCCAACATGTCCCTGAACTGAACCGTTAGTCGGTGCACGTCGTCCATCTTTCCCTCCTTGGAGAGACGAGACGCCTCCAACGCTGGGAGGCAGGGCTCCATCTCGACAGCCTGCGTTTGCAGGCGCTGGACCACGAGGCCGACGGCGTGTTCGACGTCCTCGGGCTTCCCGGAGCGCGCTCGGGAGATCAAACTTTGCTGAGCAGGCAAATCGAACTTCAAAAGTTCGGTCGACCGTGCGACTAGTGACTTCGTGTTTTCCCCCGTCGTTGGATTTTGCAAGATCGCCAAGCGTGCTGCCGCGGACGACGCACTGTTCTGCGCCTCCTCTGCACTCACGAGCTTCTTCGTACCTAAATCCGTGCGTACGAGCACCTTGGCTGCTGGCGCAGGGTCGCTGACGGCCGCAGCGACTTGCGGCTCCGGCCGCCCGGCCGCCGAACTCCCGGCGCCAGCGGCCTGCTTGCTCTTGTCTTTTCCTTTTTTTCTGGGCGCTGTAGTGCTTTCGGCCACCATAGTCTTGCCGGCAGTTCCAGTCGGCATCGCAGCGGCAGCGTCGGCCGTCAGGTCAGGGGCTGGCGGCTTCGGCTGCAGTGCGAGGAGGTCCGTAACCTCGTCCGAAGCGATCCAGGCGTCGTCCACGATCCGGGTCAACAGTTCCAATGGGAGGCCAGCACCTGCTTGGTGATCCCTTAGCCTGTCAACCACGGAGTGCGAGGCCGACGCAAAATCCGCAAGCCGCTCCACAACTCCTTCCAGAACGGCGCAGTGTTCCGCGTCGAGCGGGCGCCCTTCCTTCCTCAGTACAGCTTCGGCCGTCGAGACGAATGCCGGAAAAACCTCGCCGATGAAGTTACCCAGCAGACGCGTTTGCCCGTTGTCACCGATGAGGAGTTCCCTGATGGGTGCTTCGAGCATGATCGCCTGCGGGGCCATGTTGACCTGCGCGAGATTGATCCGCGATTGCAGCTGCATTATCTTTGAATTGACAACCCAGCCCGAGTGCAGCCGCAGCGCGGCCTCTTCTTCCCGCCGCATCTCGGCTGTTGAGCTTGGTAAGTCGGCTGTCGCGACGCAGACGGCCCGCATCAATTCGTGGCGCTGTACTTTCTTGTCCCAACGCTCCACGCAGGCCACGGGATACTTCGCCATACTGGGAGCCGATCGGCTCAGCTGGTCGAGGGTGGCATTGGATTTGACCAAGTTGTGGAGAATGTCCTCCATCCGCTTCCGGTTCTGTTCCTCCTTCTTGAAGATCGTATGGGCCAGCTCGTTGGCACTGTCCGCCCGATGAATCACGTCGGCGCGGTAGTGACGCACATCATCGTCGGACAGAGTGCTGCGCGCCTCATCCTTGGGCAGGCTCGCGTAGCATTCCAGAAGTTCTGCGCCCGCATTAGCGAGCTGATCAAGCTCGTCTCGGAAGCCCTCCATCGGTTTTCCGCTATGCAGGCTCTTCTCTTCGAGAACTTGGATTTCGTCAATCAGCGAGCCCATTCGTCGCTTTGTCTCGTTGATGACTTCGCCTGACGAGGAACTGGGGACTGTCACACCCGAAGTTGACGGCTGGCTGGCGACCGGCGCCAGGGCTTCACCATCCGACGTTGAGGAAACACTGCGCCTCCGCGAACCGGCCGCACGTGGCCCGGCGGCTGCACGTGGCGCAGCCGCCGGGATTCGATGTGGGGGAACGGAAGGGCCTGAAGATTTGCCGCCAAGGTCATCATGGGCACCTCGCGCAGCGCCAGCCGAGGGTGAACCTTTACCTCCCTCAGAGCGCATCCGCTCCAGGACGGAACCGAACCCTTGGCTGCCTTCCCCGGAGGCAAGACCTGATTGCGAGCGCGAACTGCTCGATCCGGCTCCAGCATCTCCAATGCGCGATTTTCCAGATCGGCCAATGCCCGTCATTTTTTCATCTCCGATATAGACGAGAACGCGCTGTCTGTGGATTGGGGCTGATGTGTCAGCCGTAGTGCATCAGGGCTCTGGCGGGTAAGTGCAATCGCCCAGATGACAGGTGGCATGACGTCTGAGAACCAGCGGCATGTTTTCGTCAGTCGTCATGGCCAGCCCGGATCGACCCTGCCGCGCCGGTCCAGCCTGAACCCAATGCAAAACACACGAAGACCTGTCGATCTCCACGATAGGAGGCCGCGAAACTAGCGAGTACGGGCGTGCCGGCGCTGGAGACGAACTCGCATTGAGACCAGGCGGCGCCATGTGCGCAAGTGCTTGCCAAAGCCGTCGCTGCCCTTTGACCGTACCGGGTCGTTAGCTTGGTTGGAGCTTTCGGATGAGCCACTTTTCCGACCGTACATGGCATTCGTTCCCTTTTTGGCGGAAGTCTTTAATATGATTTTGAGTTGTTAGGTCTCTCTCGAAGAGAGCTACTCGAACGAGCTGACGGTGAGCTGACGCGCTGTAAGCTAGTTCCGGCGGGGCGATGCACATACTGCGTTCGCTTTTTCTCTCGGGGGCCGTCGAATTCCCTCGCCTTCGGCACTCGCGCAGCGCATCACGGATCGGAATTAACTTTCGGATGATGCGGGCGTGCTGTCGGGAATGCCGCCCTGTCGACTGTTGCGCACGATGATGATGGCGGGCGCAACCATCGACCTACTGGCCGGCCAAGCGTTTCTCGTGGCGGGTTTCCAAATCGAGACAAGAACCGCGCGTCATCACCGATCAGCGGCCAAGCGCGATCCGCGCTCGCCCGGGCTGCGTAACCTGACCAACTCCGCCCGGCCGAACGCTGATCGCTCCCTGTAGTCTCGGACGGTGAAGGCCGGCGAGGCCCCGGCGCTGATCCATGCCTGGTCGGCCCCACGCGGAAGGGGCACCTGTAGAGGCCAGAGCAGCACTGCGCCGCATAGGGTCCAATGCCCTCTGGCAGGTCGGGCACCGCTTCGCCATTGAGATGGAAGTCGGAGGCGCCCGCAGAGAAGCTCAAGACCTGGCGCGAAGTTGTTGGGCCGGTGTTTCGCGGCACCTGGCCACTTGACGCCGAACTCCAAACGCCGAGGGCCAACTTCAAGTTGGTTCAGATGCTACGGGCCACGGGAGACGCGTTTCCAGAGGCGGTCGACGATGTGATTCCCCTAATCACGCAAGAGCCTGCGGTCAGGGGCACAACCGTGTTCTCTTTAAGAGACGCCGATCCGGCACTCTACAAACTGGCCCCTAGTCTTACTGTGTCGTAAGTTTCGTTAACGACTGATTGCGAGAATGGCGATTCGTGCTTCATATGGAGGGAGCGATGGATCTCCAGGACGGAATCGAAACGAGTGAATCGCGTTTTGCGGCCTATGTCGAGACGCTGGCCTCGGTATTGGGTCATGCTGACCGGGTGGCGCCGCTGAAGGCCTATTGCACCGGGCTGCTTTTGCCGCGCGAGCGCAAAAGCGTCGAGCCGATGGCGGCACGGGTGGAGCCTGGGCGTGTCCAGGCGGCGCACCAGTCGCTGCATCATTTCGTAGCGAAGGCGGATTGGTCGGATGATGCCGTGCTGAGCCGCGTGCGGGAACAGGTGCTGCCAGCGCTTGAGCGTCAGGGGCAGATCCGTGCTTGGATCGTCGACGACACCGGCTTTCCCAAGAAAGGCAAGCATTCGGTTGGGGTTGCACGGCAGTATTGCGGGCAGCTCGGCAAGCAGGACAACTGCCAGGTCGCGGTCTCTCTGTCGGTTGCCACCGAGCAGGCGAGCCTGCCGATTGCCTATCAGCTCTATCTGCCGGAAAGCTGGGCGAACGACCCTGACCGGCGGGCCAAGACAGGCGTGCCGGAGAATGTGGTCTTCCGCACCAAGCCCGAAATCGCCCTCGCGCAGATTCGGGCGGCGCTGGAGGCCGGCGTCTCACGGGGCGTGGTGCTGGCCGATGCCGGTTACGGCAACGACACCGCCTTCCGCACCGGGCTGACAAAGGTGGGCTTGACCTATGTCGTCGGGGTCCAGTCCTCGATCCGCCTGTGGTCGCCCGGCACGCAACCATTGCCGCCGAAGCCGTGGAGCGGACGCGGACGCCCGCCCTCGCGCGTTCGGCGGCAGGCTGAACATGCGCCGGTCTCAGCCAAGGAACTGGCGCAAGCGCTGCCCGAGGACGCCTGGCACATGGTTACTTGGCGCGAGGGCTCCAAGGCGTCGCTTGCCTCACGCTTTGCCGCCGTGCGGGTTCGGCCGGCCCATCGCGACTACTGGCGCTCCGTCCCCCACGCTGAGGAATGGTTCCTGATCGAATGGCCGGACGGTGAAGTCGAGCCAACTAAGTACTGGCTCTCGACCTTGCCTGGAAAGACCAGGCTTGCCGACCTCGTCGATCAGGCCAAGATGCGATGGCGGATCGAGCGGGACTATCAGGAACTCAAGCAGGGGTGCTGTCACATTGATTTTGGCTTAACGGTTTGACGATAAGTCAGGTTGGCATGGTCGAAGCATGCGCCACCTACAAGAACCATCGCTTCCCGATCGAAATCGTTGCTCATGCCGTCTGGCTTTATTACCGGTTCGGGCTGAGCCTGCGCGATGTTGAAGAAATGCTGCTGGAGCGGGGGATCGTCGTCTCCTACGAGACCATCCGCCGCTGGGGAAAGAAGCACAGTCCCGATTATGCACGTCGCCTGCGCCGCAAGGCGCCATCGAAAGACGATGTCTGGCATCTTGATGAGGTAGCCGGGCACCGTAAAGTTAACCGACGGCTGATGAAGATGTGCGAACATGGGCCATGTCAGAAGTTGCTCGTGATCCGCTTTATCGTTGCCACCGCTTTCCCGCCGAGATCATTGCGCACGCGGTATGGCTCTACTTTCGCTTTCCGCTCAGCCTGCGCATGGACATGTTGGCGGCCCGCGGCATCATCGTCACGCATCAGACCATTCGAAGCTGGGCGGAGAAATTCGGGCGGCATTTCGCCCGGGAGATCAAGCGACGGTCAGCCGGCTGCCTGGGCGACAAATGGCATCTCGACGAATGTGTGGTGGCCATCAATGGCAAGAAGCAGTGGCTCTGGCGTGCCGTCGATCAGGACGGCTTCGTCCTCGAAGTGCTGGTGCAAAGCCGCCGAAATGCCAAGGCGGCAAAGCGTCTGATGCGCAAGTTGCTGAAGGCTCAAGGGCGGACACCACGAGTCATGATCACCGACAAGCTCCGGTCCTATGATGCCGCCAGGCGCGACCTCATGCCCGGTGTCGAACACCGGTCGCACAAAGGCCTCAATAATCGAGCGGAAAATTCGCACCAGCCGACCCGACGACGCGAAAGGACCATGAAACGCTTCAAGTCGGCACGCCAGCTTCAGCGGTTCGTTTCCATCCATGATCCGATTGCCAACCTGTTCCACTTTCCCCGCAATACGCTGTCATCGGCTCAACATCGAGACCTGCGTAACGCCGCCATGCAAATCTGGAACAAAATCGCGTGTCTCGCCGCAGCGTGACAGCCGTCCCGGCCAGCTATCGCTGCATCAATCCGCTGATAACTTTACAGTGCCCGAAGCCTTCCGACCATGAGGCGAATGGAGGCCAGCTTGAGGAAGGCGAGCGCCCTGGTGCGATTCGAAATTGAATTTGTCTTCCTCAGCCCCTTTTGGAACTCCGGCCCCTGGAATGGCCGCCACCGGCGTAGAGCTTGAACAGGAAGGGATCGAGTCCGAACAGCTTCGCCATCACCATCACGCCGCCATCGCAGTCCTGGATGTCGGCGGCATGAACGAGGGCGTGCATCAGGAGACCTTGGTATTGACGAGAATATGCCGCTTCTTGCCTTTGATCTTCTTGCCCGCATCGCGCTGCCCAAAGTCGGGCTCCCGCTGGAGCGCGTCAACCTGGAAGCGTGCTCGCTGACGGCCTGGCCTCACGACGGATTGCGCGCCGAAGGCCAGCCGGTGCATGTCAAGAGCTGGCAATGCCGGCTCTGGCGTTCTCTCCTCGTTCACCGCCACCCGGTGCTGAACGAAATGCGCAGCATCGAGAATATGGTCCGGACGATCCTGCGGGAGGCCTGTATCAACTGGGCACGCGGTCGCGAACCACCATCGCCGGTCGTGTGCAGGAGCTGGCCGGCGCTGACGCCGAGGTGCTGGAAATAACCGGTCGCTGACCAAGGTGTGTCGGGCGGAGCATGTGCACAGCTAGCGCGACCGCGCCAACGCACTCAGGTCCGGACTTCCTTTAAAACGCAAGCGACAGGTCGAGATTGTGCTGCACCATCTGATTCCCAGGCTCTGTCTCGAGAGCTTGCCGATACAGCACCTGTGCCGCGTCATGCCGCCCCTCAAGGTCCAAGATCACTCCCTTCGCGTTCAATGCGCGCAAATTTCCTGGGGCTGCAACCAAGAGCCTGTCCAGTACCTGAAGCGCCTCATGCGGACGCTTCTGCGCGACCAAAGCATTCGTAAGACGGATCGCCGCATCGACATTGTCTGGGTGCTGCGTCAACTCATCCCGCAGAGCCCGCTCTTGTGCATCCTGGCCGACCGCGCTCAAAATGCGTTCTCGCATAGCCGGGTCGATTTGGTTGGCGTTGAGCAGCTCTGGGGATGACGTCTCCCTCACTGAAAGAGCAGGCTTGTCCAAGCTGGCGCAACCGCCGAGAGGCAGCATGGCGAGTACAGAGAAGAAAAGTGAGTTCCTAAATGCTCGGCCGTCTGTATTCTGGTGTGAATTCATGCTTGGTTTCCAATTATCATAGAGTGCTATCACGTTCATTCGATGGCAAACGGATTGGGTTTACTCTGACAGCCCACTGATCAATCCATGCGGGAATTTGACGGACCCGGCGGGTTTAACTGTAAAGTCGGAGGCGATATCTTGATAAGACAGCACGGCAACATCGATCCCGTTTCTGGTGAAAAAGCCGCGGACGAAGCGTCGGATGTCCGTTGAGGTTAAAACGACAGGGCGGGTCTGACCCGGTGCTGTGTTCGAAAGGATCTGACGTACCTGTGACAGCAGCGCTTCGCTTTGCCGGTCCTCTAGTACGAGGTGGGGTCCTGCAGCCGAATCTCGAACTGCATTGCGCATCACATCCTCACTCTGGCGTTCGACGACCAAGGCGGGCACGATGCCCTCTGTGTTGGCATAGCGGTGACAGATCTGACGCTTCAAACCAGAACGAATATATTCCGTGAGCAGGGCAACGTTTGGCTCACGTTCGCTCCATTCCGCCAATCCTTCTAAGAGAAGGCGGGTGTGGCGGATCGGGATTCCTTCATCCAGGAGCCGGCGCAGCACATCCGCAATCCGAGGTATTGGCGTCGTGCGCAGCACCTCCTTGACCAGATCAGAATAGTCCTTCTCCATTCGGCCTATCAATTGTCGGGTCTCTTGAATACCGATCAATCGGGGTGCGAAACGGGTCAACGCTGTATGGAGGCGCAAGGCGAGGAATTCGCCAGGACCGTAATGTGTGATGCCGGCACTCTTGAGAGCCGGTGCATGGCTTTGGTCGGCCACGAGTCTGTCCGTTTTTGGATCACGCCGATACGGGATACCGCTCGATTCGATGTTCGCCACATCGTCTTTGAGCATCAGCTGGCTCGGATCAAACACACCCTGTTCAACTGGCACCCCCTCGATATCTATTCGAAACTGAGACTCCAGCAACTGCTGGTCGACAGTGACAGGGATGGGGGGAACGACAATGCCAAGATCGGCTGAAAGTAGTTGCGAAACGCGTGCAATCTCCTGCTGCAATTCGACTTGTTCAATCGCATGCATCAGGTCTGGCGCAAGGAAGAAAGCGATCGGACATTCCTGCGCGGGCGCGGTTTGTTTTTGAGTGTCCCCTGCACTTGTGGTATCGACAACATCGCCCTTCACAAAGCTTATCGCGGCGAAGATTGCGGCCAACACCAAAAAGACGGGCAGGGGGAAGCCAGGAACGAACCCCATCAAAACCAGGACGCAAGCTGCGACCCGCACTGGTCGCTTGCTGGCAGTGATCTGATTCACTATTTCGGTACCAAGGTTGACCCTCGCCGCCCCCGTGACACGAGTGACGACGGTCGCCGCTGTAATTGATAGCAGCAGGGCCGGAATCTGCGATATCAATGCATCGCCTATCGTTAGCAGAGTATAGTGATGCAGCACATCGCCGAAGGACATGCCCTTCGAGAGCAGGCCGATCGATATCCCACCCAGCATGTTGATGAAGATAACCACCAGTCCGGCGATGGAATCGCCCTTCACAAACTTCATCGCGCCATCCATCGCGCCGTAAAGTTGGCTTTCCTTCTCCAATGCGGCGCGTCGCCTGCGGGATTCGTTGGCATCGATGTGGCCGTTGCGTAGCTCTGCGTCGACCGCCATTTGCTTACCCGGCAGAGCGTCGAGCGTGAAGCGCGCCGCCACTTCGGCCACGCGTTCGGCGCCCTTCGCGAGGACCATGAATTGTACCATGGTGACGACCAGAAATATGACGAAACCGACCACGATATTGCCCGAGATCACGAAATCGCCGAACGTATGGATGATGGCGCCTGCCTCCCCCTCGGCCAGGATCAGGCGCGTCGTTGCGACGGTGAGCGCCAGGCGGAACACCGTGGAAAGCAAAATGATGCCGGGCAAAGAGGAAAGATCAAGTGGAGTACTGACATACAGGGCAACCATCATCAGCAGGATGGCCAGTCCCATATTGAATCCTATCAGCGCGTCGACCACCACGATCGGGATAGGCATGACCATCATAGCGATAGCCAGAAGCAGCATCAACGCGACCATCAGGTCCGGGTTGGCCGGCGAACGGTTGATGAACTTACGCAGGACGTTGGCCATCTAGGCCCCTTTACGATCGCTTGAGAATTATTCTGCTGCTACGCAGTGAAGCGTAGCATTCGAAGTCCGAGGGCCAAGTCCCTCATTGGGCAGCCCGCGAGCAGCAGGCTGTGGCATGAGAGCCCGAATGCGCGAAGCTGGGTGGTCAGCAAGTTTTCACTCTGTCCAGGTTTGTTGTGGTACTGGGCGCGGCAGAATGGTAGCTGACCACGCAATTCTGCTTGATAGGGCCTGCGGACTAATACGGGAGAGCAGCAAGGCGGCCATTACGGCTCAGCAGCACACGACCGTCCTCGATCCTGTCGACCGTCCATCCATCATCCAGAACGGCGCCAACAAAATACTTCTCACCACCTATGACAAGATACGGTTGCGGGCCACGCCAAACGGCTTCAACTGCGATTGCGGATGGCGCCTTTTCGTCTTTTATGAGCACTCCATTGACCAGTGTCAGGGCGCCCTTGGTGCGATGATCGAACCACTGCTGGAGCTTCCGCCAACTGATGACCGATTCAGACGTGACGGTACCCTCCGCCGTCACAGTGTCCTTTGCCGAGCCGACCTTAACATTGAGTAGGCCCGCTCTATCGACTTCCTCCTGCAGCTCTTTAGCCGCTGCCTCCGCAATCTGGTCGTCGGCGCGGTGGTTGGTCCGCTTCGACTCATGATCGGCACTGGGTGAATTGGGTCTCGATGCACCACCGTCCCCATTATAGGAAAAAAAGGCTGAGAGCATACCGACCGCTAGAGAGCTGACTATCACCGTGGCCAGAACACGCATCGAGAGGCGTGGTATGCCTATCGGACCACTTGTCACTTCATCCTGCACGGACCAGAGAATGGACATCTCGCCTGCGAGAACGACGACAGGAAGTGGCACCACAACGCACTCGCCCGCGGCGATATTCCGCTTACCCTTGATGCTGAGTCCGGCCGCAAGCGCCTCGACCTCGATCGAGTTGCCAAGGAGCGTTATACGAAAATGATGCGGTGCCAATCCTTGCTCGACGAAGATCATATCGGCGTCTAAGCCGCAGCCGATTAAGCTCGTTTCGAGAGCAGTCTTACCCGTCAGCCCGCAATAGAGCCCCGACAGAACTTCGAAATCAAGAGAAACGGCGTCATTCAAGGATGTTCTCCCGAACAAGAGAGAAGCCGCACGGCAATTGCCGTGCGGCTCATTTCGGTTCCACATCGCGCCACCTGGCGACGCGATCGGGAACCCCTGCTTCCGAACCTACTGAACGCGCTCGTCGGCCGCTTTCTTGATTGTGTTGAGGTTGGTCGTAACGGTGCGCAGCTGTATACTCCTAGCCGTAGCCTCCAAGCTAGCCGCCGTTAGATCCGCGATTTGCGCCTCGAAAGCGGCTTTCCCCGCGACTCTGGTACCTACGTCTGTAGCCACCGAAGTCCCAGTGCCAGCCGCACTGGTGCCAGTACCTGCTTTACTCATAACGTTTTCCTTCTGTTCAAACCGCGCCCGTCAGCACGGCACACACATCCTGACGCAGACCATCCACGTCAGGCATCCTCTTCAGTTTCTGCAATAGCCTCGTCGGCATCAGCCATGGCATCGTTCAAAATAGTTAGCGCAACGGAGTGGAGAACCGTGTCGAACGCTTCGGCTAGAGCTTGCTGATCATCCCCAGAGATAGTCTGACCGTCCACAGGATCTTTCCCGCCAACCGGCTTGTTTGGGTCATTGTTCCCGCTACCCGGTTTGTTAGGGTCATCATTCCCGCTACCCGGCTTGTCAGGTTGCTCTGGTTGGCTTTTCGGATCTCCATGCCCCCTGCGAGCTAAGGAAATGTTGCCAAATCCACTCCCAATTGCTGCGGCCATCAAGTACTCCTGCATGCGTTCCATTGGCGCCGACGCCTAAAGATAATCTCATCAGGCTACGAGCAGGAGCTTTCGAGAACCTGACGAGTCTGGACAAAAAGCGGGCTACCGGAAAATAATGATCGAGCAGGGTTCGGCCTCCTGCAAAGTGGTGAAAAGTGGGTACTGCGCTTCTGCCAAAGGAATAGCGCCTGACAGGAGGCCTGACATTCTTCGAACGTAGCGGTAAATTCCGAGGCTTCGTTGCTGCGACATCATCATTTCCCAACTTTCCCACGGTGGCGGGCTGAGGGCGCGGGAGGCGAACTCCCGAGCCCCGCCTTGCCCGGACCGTCTTCTGCTACCGACCTGCGCCAAAGCGAGCGGCAGCCTCGACGGCGCAATTGCACTTCCCGGCGATCTCACTAACATCCGGCAAACGCTGCTGATGACGCCCGCCGTGCTGTCAAATTGAGGAGAAAGGTCGTTCCCATTCATCGCGGGCCGGAAAAGTGCGAACTTGGTCGTGTGACCTGGGTGCGGTGATGCGCTCCCGCGTTCAGCTGCTGCTCCTCCTTTTTGCACCGAGGGAGCTCAGGCTCGCCGCCGAATCCAGCGAGATCCAAGGGCGTGGCTCCCCGGCGGATTGTGCGTTAATTCAGCCGATCAGAGCTCGGAAAACCGCAGAGGCAGCTCGGGTCAGCACGGCCGGCGTCTGTCCGCTCCAAAGCTCTGCATGCCACATGCGCCGCCGCGCTTGCCGACCACAAATGACAAACCGCTCAGCGGCAGCTTAAGTGGTCTCCGTGAAATGGCGCGGATCGGCGTGAGCAACCAAATCATGCGTTCAACGTCTTGCATGAAACCCGCCGACTCCCACGAATTTTTCAGGCTAGGAATGTTACACATAAAGGCCTCACGGAAGACCGCACTCCGATCACGTCCAAAATGGCACTAGCCCTCTTGTGTTACGGGGCGGCCACAGAGGCCCCAGGGCTAGGCCAATCCTGCGGCGAAGAGTGCTCTCGCCACGGGCTCGAAATATTGCATGGGAATGGGTCTGCCCAGTTGCGTTTTGCCGATGAGCTGATGCGCTAGGACATCGTTGTCGACAATTTCAAGACGTAGCGCTCGCGCCTCGCTAAGCAGGTGTGAAGCCCGCTCGCCATCGGCGCGGCAAACCAGGACGGGCACCCCGGTTTCACCGCGGACGTAACGCAGACCGATCAGTATCGCCGTTCCTTTGAAGATCAGCGTGGCGTGATGCACACCGAGGGGAGGTTCGTCAGCTGACTCGTCACGAATGCGACGTCGTTCACTCTTCAACTCTGGCGCCCCTTGCTGATCCTTCAGCTCGCGCGTGACTTCAGTCTTGGTCATCCTCATTTCGCGCAGAAACAACGCACGCTGCACCAGGAGATCGATCAGGCCAGCGGCCAGAAGTGCGCCGGCGCCAATTCCGATCAGCAGTTTTGCCCCCGTAACGACAAGGCCCAAACAGCCCATGCCGCAGAACGGCAGATAGACCATCGTCTTCCACATGCCGAGAAGGCAAAAGGAAAAGGTTGCGCCGAGAACGAATACTTTAAACAGCGTCTTCCCGAGTTCGACCATCGAACGCGCAGACGCCAAGCGCTTCAGCCCTTGAAAAGGATTAATTTTATCGAAGTTGGGCGTCATTGGCTCGAGAGAGAAAACAAATCCACCATTGGCTAATATGCTTGCCAAAAGCACCGCCGCGACAAGCGTTCCAAGCAGCGGGCCAACAGTTGCCAAGGTGAGTTCGGCAAGCACAACCAGCGCCTGCCGGACCGCGAAGTCAAATGGCAGGTTCTGCAGCTTGTCGACAAATAGTAGCGCTTCGCGGCATTTGTCTTCGATCGCGCTGCCTCTTAGCCAAAGGTATCCGAGACCAGCGCAAGTGCCGACCGCGCGAACGAAATCGGAGCTATGTGGCAGCTGCCCTTTTTTGCGTGCATCGTTTAGCTTTTTGGGGGTGGCGGCGTGTGTCTTCTCTTCGCTCGAGTCGCTCATTTCAGCAATCTATCGAACCACTCGAGCGCGCCATTCGCTTGTGTGATCTCCAGTTTCATACCCTCTACGAGATAGCCAGCGTATGTAACCATGAGAATCGGAAAGACAAGATTCTTGATCGCCGGGGACAGTTGGGTCAATTTGAATTGCGGCGCAAAGCGACGCAGTAGCATAAAGGATACATCAATCAGCGTCATAAAGAACACGACGGGCCCTGACACCAATAACGCCGTGCGCATAATCTGGTCGAGGAGCCCTAACACCTCCATTGCTCCTTGCGTGCTCAATGTAGGATAAAACTTATACACGGGCCAGATCAAATAGCTGCCATAAAGGGCGCCGATCAACGTTTCCAGCCCCCCTGATGCGACGAAGATGGCAATCGCAGTGATCCCGAGAAAGACTCCCATGGCGGAAGCCTGACTATTCGTCGCGGGGTCGGTCGGGGCGGACGGGTTGGTGACGCCGCGTTGGTTGTCGATAAACTCACCGGCCGCCTGAAGTCCCCATAAGGGAATGCCAAGGAAGGTGCCAAGTAGTGCGCCGACAAGAACTTCCTTCAATCCGAGCAGAGCTACCTCAATCAGACGTGTTTCAGGATCCAGCGCCTGCAACGCGTCGCTGACATGTGCCAGACATGGTAATCCGAAGCCGACAGCCAGGCAGCCGCGGATCAGGCCATCGGTCTGAGAACGTGTAAATACCGGTAGGATCATCATAATGCCTATCGCGCGCGCTGCGCCAAGACCGGCTGCTACGACGAGTTCGATAGCCGTATGCATGAGGATCTGAATCTCGGCCGGTGACGCATACATGGCGGAGACTAGTAGCTAAGTGTCATGGCGGGAAACTCGGTAAAGATCTGGTCGGTTAGCTCTATCAGCGGGGCGCTCAGCACAGGAGCAAACAAACCAATAACCGCGACAACAACCAGAAGCTTGACGGTTAGTGGCAAACTTTCATCCTGGATCTGTGTTGCCGCCTGGATGATGCCAATGACCAAGCCAACGACCACCGATGCAATGAGCGGCGGCAGAATCCAGATCATGAATACCACCAACGATTGGCTCATAAGAGTGACAATACTGGATTCAGCTATAATCAACCTCCCGGTATCGTGTAACTCAACACAAGCCCGTGCATCAATTTCGACCAGCCATCAATAGCGACGAACACGAAGAGTTTGAAAGGGACAGATATAAGCGTCGGGGATACCATAGACATGCCCATCGCCATCAAAATTGTCGTCACAATAAGATCAATAACGATGAAAGGAAGATAAAGAAGAAATCCGATCTCAAACGCGCGCTTTAGCTCTGAAATTAGAAAAGATGGAACCAGAATGGACAAATCATCAACTGTGGCTTTGGCACGCATTTCCGCTGGCCAGACTTTTTCGGTAGACGAGAGGAAAAACTGTCGCTGCTCCTCATTTGTGAACTTCTTAAGATGATCACGCAGGGGCTCGCTCCCGGATTTGGCGGCGCTTACCCAGTCGTCGAACGTCTGATAATGTAGCTTCGGATCGGTCATCCGATCATAGGTCTGTTCAACAACGGGCGCGCTAAGAAACATGGTGAGGATCAATGCGACAGCGTACAGCGCTATGTTAGGTGGTATCGTCTGAGTCCCGAGCGCATTGCGCACGAGGAAAAGAACAACCGATACCTTTACAAAGGCCGTGGTCGTGACGACCACTAAAACCAGCAGACCCAGTCCGGCGGTAACTGCGAGAAGCGCCAGGATTGGCGGCTGGAGCTCAGTCATTGCATCCCAACCGGCCACGGAGCCTGATGCCCAGCGTATCTCCAATGCGCACGATGTCGCCACGCCCGATACACTGACCGTTGGCAAGTATATCGACCGGATCCTGAATCGGCCGTCCAAGTTCGAAAATATGCCCTTCGCCGGCACTTCTTAATTCCCCTAGAGGAATAGGCCAGCGACCGCATTCAAAGACAAGCATGATCTCGACATCGTCGAGATCCTCCGTCGGCCCTAGTTGCGATCCAAGTTGTGTCATATGCGCATTCTCCAAAGAATAGGAACGCGGGCGGAAAGGCCCGTGCAGGACTAGCTGGTCGCCCTCAAGATCGGCGCTTGCCCACAACTGGCCCAAAGATAGGGCGATCTCGCCCCGGCCGAACGGCGCCAGGTCCGGCAACAGAGCATCACCGGCACATGCTTTTCGAAGAATCGCCGCAGGAACGTGCAGCGTGCCGATCTCTCCTGCAACCACGATCGGGAGGTCTGAAAGTAATCCGCGCGGCTGTCGCGGTAACTGGCCAAACAGTTCGCCCAGAGCACGAAACGCAGACGGCACCAAGCCATCGAGAGGCGAGAACAGGAACAGACGACCCTTGCCACTGACCGGGCCGAAGTCGATATCCAGTTCGAGATAAGGAGCCAGTGTCGCGGCTTCAAACACGCGCACGAGCTGCACGTTCAGCTGAGTCCTATACTCCAGTCGAGCAATAAGTGGCTCAAGTGCAAGTTCAACAATGAGTGAAGCCGTTGGCTCGGAAGGGAAAGTCAGCCCATTCTGCACTGTTGCGATGAGCCCCTCTACGAGCGACCGCGATATCGACAGCACGACCGTCTCAGCTCCGACCCTACAAATGCAGTCGAGCATTGGAATGGCGGCAAAATTCTCCTGCCAGACAAGCCCTGCCACACGCACCGACAGTGGCACGTCGTTGATCCGGGTCTGAAACGGTCCGCGCGAAGCCGCAGTGTCATTGAGCCACGAGGCGACCTCGTGGGACAGTGTCAGCGCTGGTTCCAATAGAGGGGGGCTCACCAAAGCGGCTGCCAAAAAGCTGCACCGTTCTGTCATTCGGAGGACCTGCAGGTTATCGAATCCGTTTCGCGACCTGGGAAAGCGGTCCCCTGCCAAATCGAAGCAGTATCTCATCGTCGGTCTCGATCTCGCCTGCGGCCTCCGAACGGATCTCGACGGCGCGCCCGACGTCGTCCTCGATCTGGCGCCATTTGTGCGTAGCCGCCGAACATGCGACCCATAGGTCCCTCGTCTCGGACGCCGCTGTCTCCGCCTTTTCTTGGGCGATTCGCGCATTACCAAGCATCTGCCGTCGGCGTGTGATTTCAGTTGCAAGCCGCTCAACATGCAGGTGGTGCCGGTCAAGCGCGGCGTTAGACAAGTTTTCGAGAGTCATCAGCTCCTGGTAGAGCGCTGCTTCCGCCGTTGCGCAATGTTGTTGTGCCATGGCAAGCTCTCGGGAGGCATTCTGTGCGGCTAAGGTGGCCATACGGCGCTCGGCTTCCTTCTTGGACAGCTCACTAAGGGCACGACGCTCTTGCATTTCCTTCAAGACCCGTAACCTGGAAGCCTGAACATGATTTACGCGGTCAGACGCGACATCCATGCGACCGTTTCCTCAAACCCTGAGATCTCGTCTTCGCTCTGGCGCAAAAACTCCCTCAGTTCGTCTATTGACTCGACAGCCCGGTCCGTCAGGGGATCGCCGCCTTGCTTGTATTCTCCGACGTTGATCAAGAACTCGGTCTCGGCATGCCGGGAAAGGAGTTCACGAAAGAAGGATGCCGCCTTGCGATGTGTCCGCGAAACGACCGCATCCATCACGCGGCTGCGACTCTGTAGTACATCGATAGCGGGGAAATGCGATCGCGCCGCAATAGCGCGCGAGAGCACGACATGGCCATCGAGAATGCCGCGCGACTCTTCAGCGATTGGATCCCCTGTGCCATCGCCTTCTACAAGCACGGTATAGAACGCCGTGATTGAGCCACGCTCACTCATGCCGGCGCGCTCAAGCAGGCCTGGCAGCATGCTGAAAACGGAAGGAGGGAAGCCCCGTCGCGTCGGCGGCTCGCCCGCAGCAAGGCCTATTTCACGCATGGCGCGGCAGAAGCGTGTCAGCGAGTCCAGCATGAGAGCAACGCGTAGCCCTTGTTCGCGAAAATATTCCGCGAGCGCTGTCGCCATCGGAGCACATTGCGCCCGCTCAACAGCCGAGCGGTCGGACGTTTCAACAACAACGACGGCACGGCGAAGGCCCTCTTCCCCGAGATGCCTCTCGATGAATTCACGAACTTCACGTCCTCGTTCGCCTATCAATGCGACTATGACAACGTCAGCGGCGGCACCTTTTACGATCTGTGACAATAAGGTCGACTTGCCACCACCTGGCTCGCCGTAAATCCCGATCCGCTGGCCCTCGCCGCACGTCAGGAGACCATCCAGAACACGCACCCCAAGGGGCAAGGGCCGTTCAATCATGCGCCTTGTCATTGGATTTGGAGCTCTGCCGTGCAGCGGCCGAGTTTCTGTGGTCTCGATTTGGCCTTTGCCGTCCAATGGACGGCAGCGACTGTCAATCACCCGGCCAAGTAAATCGTTGCCGACGGGTACTTCACGCATTCGTCCAGTGGCCACGACTTCCGCGCGGCTGGAGAGGCCGACCAGGTCGCCGATCGGCGTCAGCAATACGCCATCATCCAACAGGCCGATCACCTCAGCTTCCAGCGACAGTCCGGTTCGTGGGTCCTGTAGGAGGCAAAGTTCTCCAATACGAGTGTCTGGCAGGACGGCATGGACCAGTGTGCCGACAGCCCGCGTGATCCTGCCGCGCACGACGCGCGTGTCGATCCCCTTTGCCGTAGCTCTCAAAGACGAGATCGCCGGATCGACAGGGCAGATCGCATCGTCGTGATTATGTTCTGATACCTGCGTTGTCACAGTTCGCCTTTTTCAGAAAGCGACCCGAAGCCGAGACGCAACGCGCGCATCTGCGCATCAAGCCCCAGATCGACATTGCCGTACTCGCTCCACAGCACGCAGCGTCGCGGCGATAACGTCGGATCCGGTTTGATCCGAACCCTTGGCCGACCATCCTGGCCGTCCCATCCCGCAAACTCTCGCGCAAGCATGTCCACTTGCGTCGGATACACATGGAGGCAGACTTCCGCGCCGCTGTATTGGCGCTCAATGGCGTGGCGAACAGCCATGACCAACAGTTCGCCCGGATCGAACGCTCCTAGAAGCTCGCTTAGTATCTCAAGCACGAGCTGCGGCAATTGCTGCTCCAGAACCGCCTTTCGTCGTGCGACTTCGGCAACCGCCTGCGAAATCAGCGCCGCCATTTCCTCCGCGCCTGCATTCAGGCCCTCGGTATGGCCGCGCGCCAACTCACGCTGATACGCCGCGCGTGCCCAACTGCGTACGTGCTGCTGATGCCGTTCTGCGGCGGCACACGCTTTTGCGGCATTATCCCAGATTTCGAGCTCGCTCGCCGGTATCAGTGGCCCCAATGGGCGCATCTGCGGCGCTGCCGGCGCCACGGAAATATCGGCTGTCATATCGGCGGGTTCTCCGCCTCAAAATGGCGTACCACAAGCGACAACAACTGGCCTGCGGCGTTCCCGTGCTTAGGCTCTGGATTGTCGGCGGCGGTTCCTACAGGCAAGCGTAGGAGCACGCGGTTGCGCTCCATCACTGGACTGTGATGGAGCCAGGCACCAAGACAGGCGTGTCCATCGTGTTCAATTTGGTGCGCGAGTTTTCCCGGATCCGCGATCAATCTGTCCGCAATGGCATGCGCCAGATGTCGGATTCCAAACGCATGGGCATCAGCGCCGATACGTTGAATGAGCACTGTGAGGTCAGGCTGAGAGACAAGCTTAAGCAGCGATCGGGCATGCCATGCACTACCTGCAAGGAGGGCAGCCCGAAGCGGATCATTACCGCGCAGAAGGTCCAGCCCCCGCTCAACATCATTCGACTTCGAATCATTGTCGAGTAACAATTCTGTTAGTCTTCGCTGCAGTCTGGGACACTTCTGCAACTGAGCCAACGTAGCAGCCGATAACGCCGGATCAAGACGCGCGCCAAGACGGGTAGGATGGGCCGAAGCAGCAAGCTCGCTCCGACCCAAGGAAGGCAATTGGAACGAACCATCAGGTTGGGCGGTCAGTATCGGCATTGGCATTGGCATGTCACTGAGGCGCTATCGCCGGTGTCTTTTTGCGAATGGCATCGAGTGCGGAAACACCCGACCGCCGCTCGAGCTTGGGAACTTCGCCCGCTGACTGCTTGCGCCGGCGGCTAAGACCGGTGACTAAGAGATAGCACGCCACTGCGAACACAGCTGCGGCAATACCGGTTAAGCTGGCCAAAAGTGGCGCTGGAACGGGCCTGGACGCTTGGGCCAAAACAGTCGCCGGCACGGACCGTTGCTCAGGCGCGGAACGCTCCACCGACACCAAAACCACTTCGACCTTGTCGTAGGACAACCCTTCGATGCTGTCGGCCACGAGCATCTTTATCTTCGGCAGCAGAACCGAGAGATCTGCTTTGGCGTCGTGCCTGATAAAGACCGAAGCCGAGGATGGCGTGGCGCCTGCTCGCAAAAGGTCGTTATGCGGCAGAACTACGTGGACACGTACAGAGAATACGCCATCGATATCGCTGATCGTGCGGGACAACTCTTCGCTGAGCGCATAAACATAACGGGCACGTTCCTCGGTCGGCGAGGCAATGAGGCCTGATCCTTGGAAAATCTCTCCGAGGTTCTTGAATGACTGGCGCGGCAATCCCTTGCCATTCAGGAGGTCGATTGAGTAAGCGAGCAGCTTTTCGTCAACCTGGACCGTGCTAGTCCCATCCTTGGCAGCGACCCGAACCGCATGAACTCCGTTGTCCATCAGAAGGGCGAGCATTTCATTCGCCTCGCGCTCCTGCAGTTGCGTGTAGAGATCCACCTTGCAACCGCCGAGGGCCACGAGGAGTGGCAGCACGATAAGGCGAAGTGACCTCCGACCGCACGTGCCAGGCATGATTTCCTGGGCTAAGCCAATCATGTGCGCGGTTCAGCCTTCCTTTAGAAGTTTATTTACAGATGAGGTGATGCCGCTGACACCTTTGGAAACAAGCGCAACCTGAGTGACGCCATTGTACATATCCCGCAGACCAGCAATCATTGTTTCGAAATCATGCCGTCCTTGCGGAACGCCTGACGTTCCGGTTCCCGCATCACCTTCGGCAGGAAGCTTCTGCGGCCTAGGTAGAGCGCCCTTGAAAAGGCCTACCTGCTGGTCGAGCGCAGCCGAATTAACAGCACGGTCTGGGTACATCGCAGAAATCGTCTGCAACACGCGGTCCCCCAAGGGACTCATCTGCGTAGCCGCGCGTTGAAGAGCCATCGCCGGAGGAACTGGCACCCTCGATGGCGCCGATGCGGCATCGTTTTTCAGCGAGTCGGCCGCGTGCGCCAAAGCGCGCTCAAACTGGGCTTGCTCGCTGAACGACGGTGACCCGGCCCTGGCCAGACAGTCCGTTAAAGTGGCAGTGATCGACGTGATAGGGATCATCATGAAAGACCCGATAGCTTCCTCTTTGACCGGAGCGAACTCGGCCCTTCGTCATTCGTTATCAGGTCAACGTCTAGGTGGCCGAGCTGACGACAAGCTGACTGACGGAGCCTGGTTAGTATCTAGAGGATATGCTGGCGCCTAAGTCACTTGTGCAAATTTCAGACTCTAGTGTATCAGTGCGCAATGTTGAGAGCGCTCATCCGATCCGTCCGCCCACACGTTTTGAGACTTCTGTGTGCCGGTTTTTTTCTCTCCGCCGGAACCAACGGAACTCTCGGCGTCCCCTTATCCCTCTCCAAGACGCCGTACAGATATACGGTTCTCGATCAGGATATTTCTGAGGCGCTGCAGCAATTCGGCAACAACCTTAATATCCGAGTCAACATTAGCGCCGAGGTGAAGGGGCGGATCCGCGGGAGTATGCCGGATTTGCCACCGCGCGAGTTCCTCGACCGTTTGGCCAATATGTACGGTCTCCAATGGTATTATGATGGGCTTGTCCTCTACGTGTCAGCCGCAAAAGAATCACAAACCCGCATGCTTGTGCTGACTTCGATCCGCTTCGATACGTTTAAGGGTGCCCTAGACAAGCTTGAGATCTCCGATGACCGCTACGTCGTGAGACCCGCGCCGGGAGATGGCCTCGTTTTGGTTTCCGGTCCGCCGCGCTTCACCGCGCTCGTGGAGCAGACTTTCAATGGTCTTGTCGCAGAGGCACAGGGGCAGCCGCGCGTCCATGAAACGCCGACAAGCGAATCGGTCCTGACATTGTTTCGGGGTTCCTCCACCATGGTCGTCCGCAACGGATTGCCTGAAGCCGCTTATTCGTCCGACGTGCCGCAGCAGGATGGCGTTGGCGGGAAGCCAGAGCCACGCCAAAAATGATATCTGCGGTCGCAGCTTCGGGACAAAACAACACCGCGGCCACCCCAAATTGTGAATTCCTCTGAACTCGTCAGTTTACCGAAAGCTAAACCGCTCATGGTGGCAACCGCCAGCTTCAGCGATATCTCCGGTCATTATGCTGGTATTGCACATGGATCTGGCGTGGGGGATTGCAATTTCATTTTTGAGGAGACACAATGTCCGTCAATAATAATACAAGCAACGTTTTCAGTAGCCAGGATATTCTCCAGTACAGCAGCCTGAATCTGACATCTTCGTTGGAAAAGGCGCAGCAAAACGCATCGTCATTCGAGGCGATGCTCTCCCTTCACCTGCACGAAGACGACGCCAGCCCCTTCCCGTCGATGAAGGAATTGTGCCGGAACACATCGGAGTCGCTGTTGCCCGATGTCGCATCCTCGTTGGAAGAATTGCGCAAGAACCCATTGGATCTGCTGCCGCCAAGCATGAGGGCAGCCATCGAAGCAACGGATCAAGGCCCGCAGCCTGCGGTCGCCCTCCCTCCCATTGCGCACGAATCAGTTGATCAAGGCCCGCAGCCTGCGGTCGCCCTCCCTCCCATTGCGCAAGCGCCTATAAAAAGCGAGAGAATTACGTGGAACGGCGGCTCACTGTCCCAAGCCGAGTTGCAGATTGTCGCAGTGCTGAACCGTCACAAGGACCTATGCCCGCTTAGTTGGCAATCGCTGACGGATAAAGCCAATGATCCCTCTACGCCACCGGATCTGAAAGCGGCGATTGAGGGATTGCAGCAGGATCCAGAGCTTTTTTATGCGATCGGCTCGCAGGGCGATGGCCGCTGTGGCGGTAAGATCACGGCCAAGGATTTGTCCGAGTTCTCTCGCCATCACTCACAAGTTGCCGCATTTCAGGGCCAGCAGGCGCAAAGCTACGCGCAGAACTACATCCCATCCGATAGTACTGGAAGTGCGCAGCCGTCGGTTATGACCTTGAACGATGCGATGCGCGAGCTTTACCGGTACTCCGAAAACCTGCCCAAGAACCTGAGTCTGACTTATTTCAAGCAGATCGTCGACGGCGACGCGAAAACTGGCAAATGTCCGCCACAGGTCATTGCGGCGGCTCAGTACTTTGTCAGTCACCCGAATGAATGGAAGCGGTTGTACGGTGGCTCGATAGACAAAGCCCATAAAGAGGATTTTCTCCAAGTCGCTTCATCTTCGATGAGCCTCACGCAAACCGAGCTGAATACCCTTAAGACGATCAACAGCAACCAGCAAAAATTCTTTGGGAGCGGTGTCCTGACTCGTGACAAGCTCGCAAGCATGGCGCAAGACAAGAGCCTAGATCCGAGAGTAAAGCAGGCGGCATCGCAGCTGTTATCGGATCATCTGCTCTTCGGTCTTCTAAACAATTCGATTACGGGCTACAAGACCCACAATTCGTTCTTCGATTTCGGCGGCGGACACACGGTTGATTCCGGCAATATCAGCAACAAAGATTTTGGCCACTTCTACAACGGCATGTCGTCTGCAAACCGAGCCGTTCAGCAGCCAAAGACCCATGCGCCCGAAACTGCTGCGGAACAGGACGCCGTCTCGGACATGATGACGGGCCGGGCGGACCAGCCTGATACCAAGTCGGCCAAAAAGAACGGCGGGGCCTTCATCCACACAGTCGACGACGTGCTCAAGGTGTACTCGACAGTGGCTGATTGGGCTGCGACGGCGGTGGGTCTGTTGAGCTTCATTCCGGTCGTGGGCCAAGTGGCCGATGCCGTGTCGATGACGCTCGCGTTCGAGGCGCAAGCGGCAAATCTTGTCCGCACAGCCATTACCGGAGGCAATATGAAGCAGGCGCTGCTAGACGCTGGCATCAATATCGGAGCGCAGGCGCTCAGCCTTGTCGCGGGTCCCGAGGTCAAGCTTGCGATTCGCAACGGGCTGGTGAAGACGGCGTTGGAAGAGGCCGCCGCGGCCGGGATCGATCTGCCGATTTCCATGGCGAAAAGCTATGCAGAAGACTATTTGTCCAACCTGCAAGCATGCCTTCCGGCCGACACTATGCAAGCGGCCGGCCTCCTCAGCCCGATGGTGCCAATACTCCAGAAAGTGGCCTGACAACAAATGTGCGACTTCCTTCGCACGCTTCACTAGCCTATCAATCACCTTGTGGGGAACCTTTGCCTTTCCGCAAGGCGATTTGGCAGGCGTGCCTTGAGGATCGTGGTTAGGTCGCAGCAGGCCCGGGCTTAATCCGCTCATCCTTCGGCCTTGAGGTCGTTTTCACACTTAGCCTGAGAGGAGAAGGTGAGAACTGAGAACGGCTAGAAAAAACCGATATTGTTGAAAAAGTCCGCGTCGCGGTCGCCCGTGGCGCTTTCGTAGGATGGCGTTCCGCGGAGACCCCAAAATTGAATCCTGATTCCATGCAATGCGCCGGGGTGGAACTGGATTCTAATATCGGTGGGGACTTTGCGGTGCGCCGGACTTTTTCAACAGTATCAACCCAGAGCGGTCGTGCTGGCCAGTTGGCGCAGCGCCCGTCCCCCACTGCTTCTCCGGTGGTCATAGGGACCACCGGGCCGCAACATGGGCCGGTGGAGCGCAGCGACACAGCCGCCAGCTTTGTCGACACGACCGCCAAGATCAAGCTCGCTTGGCCACTTGAGCCACGCCGCCGTCGCGTGACGTGCGCCTTTAACCTCGCAAATGAAGAACGCCGCTCAGCGAGGCAACGTCATGAGCGCAGCGCCACCGGGCACCCCGGAGAGGTGAGGGACACCCCTATCTTGTTCAGGTCACGGTCGTGTATTGTGACGGCCGCGCTCACCACCAGATCCGAAGCAACGGCAATGCTACAGACTGGAGGCGGCGCCGTGCTCTACCAAGCTAAAACATACGACCCATGTCATTGACCTTTGCCCGCCCCGAACGTCCTGTATGTGGCAACTGGTATGGCCGCACGCTCGCCATCGCTCGGCTCGACAGCCTGGTTGTCGAGCAAATCGCGCGGATCGTTGACCATTGCAGCTAGGTTACGTCGTGTCGAACAGCCAAGGGGCTTTTCGAAGGATTTGTCACTGAGTAAAGAATACGACGGACAGGCAGGTGGGCGGGCATGATACACAATTGCTTCTACTTGGACTGCGCCGCCATCGTGTTGGTCGAGCAAATGGATGTTGTAAGTGTCTATACCCATCTGCCTGGCCTGATGCACCACCTCTGCGCTGAGCCGGGACGAGCCCCAGATAAGGAGGTGAAGGGCATCGCGGCGGCCGCTACTGGTCCTGTCAAGGAAAACACGCAAACGCTGCCGTTCGGAAGCGCGGAGGCTCTTTAATATCAGCACGGTGGTCTCCGGCCGGATAAGGATTGGCGCAGGGGGCTCGACATAGATCGGCACAGTGCTTGTGCAGCCACTTGCGCTGGCTGTCAGGGCGACCAGGAGAACTTTGATCCGCAAAGTCATTCGATCACCTATTGAATTATGAAGCCGCGACCGCGCTTGGCCCCGGGCGCGCCGGTGCGGGCAGCAGCGCGGCCTCGCGGCGGATCTGCCGGCGGATCGTCCAAAGCCGGCGCCATCCGGTCCGTGGGTGCGCTCATCTGGTTGGGGCTGGAGCCTGGTTTTACGATGTAAGGCGTAACCAGAATTATAAGTTCTGATTCTTCTTTTTGAAACGAGGAGGAACGAAACAGAGCGCCAAGAATCGGCATTTCGCCGAGCCAGGGAAACGCACTGACATTATTGTTCACGTTGCGCCTGATCAGACCGCCAATTGCAAAGCTCTGCCCACTGGCGAGTTCGACGACTGTGTCGGCTCGGCGCGTGGAAACTGCCGGCACGGAAATACCATTGATTTGAACGGCACCTTGGGACGATAGTTCACTGACCTCCGGCTTTACGTGAATGTTGATCCGGTTGTTGTTGAGAACGGTCGGCACGAATTCCAGGCTGACGCCGAAGTGACGGAATTCAACCGACACTTGCTTGTTTTCCTGCAGGACAGGAATGGGAAATTCGCCACCTGCGAGAAAGCTGGCAGTTTCACCGGACATCGCGGTGAGATTCGGCTCAGCCAACACGGAAGCTATGTGCTCCTTGGCGAGCGCGTCTAGAACCGCGCCGATGTTGACGGCACCGTTGTTGAATCCGATTCCTGCTGTGCCACCACCCTGCGCTGCACCAGAGCCAGTGCCTCCGCCGCTTAACAAGCCCACTCTGAAATTGTCGATTTGACCAAAGGCGGACAGGTTAACGCCGAGTGCCTTCATGGCGCTACGGGAGACCTCCGCTACGCGCACACTGAGATTAACTTGTAAGGACCCAGCGACCTTAATGTTGTTGACGACTTGCGCACCGTCCCCGAGATACTGCTCAGTGACCCTTTTTGCGGTGTCGGCGACCTCCGCATTGGGCGCTGTACCGCTAAGGATTGCGCCGCGCGGCGTATAGCTCACCTGGATTGAAGAGTCGCCAACCTGATCCATCAACATGGCGCGCAATTCCTCGATCGGTTGCGTAACGACAATTCGCAGCGCGGCGAGAGCCTCGCCCTTATCGTCCAAGGCGAACAGGCTGGTCCGCCCGGATTTCTTCCCGAAGACGAAGATCGTTGTATTTGAGGCTGCCTGATAATCAGCGATCGTCGGGTCAGCAACAAAGATGGTCGTGGCAGGCGCGGGCAAATGAACCGTCTTGCCGAGCGAAGAGGAAAGGTTCAGCGTGCCGTCGATGCTATTGGAAGCGGCACGCGGCGCCCCTTGATCCTGCATGTTTTCGGCCGGGGCAGAAACTGGATATGCCAGAATGAGCGCACAGAGAAGGCGGCCCAAGTAAGGAGAAACAGTAGCAGGTCTCGGGCAAACGATGTGCGGGGGCCGCCGATCGGTGTCAGAATGAGTTGTAATGATTTTCAAGGCGGTCTTTTCTTTCAAATTCGGCCAACTATACGAATGTCGCGCTAGTCACATTCAAGAATGTAACCAATGCCACGCACCGTTTTTATCCGTGGCGTTGCGTTTGAACTGCTCAGATATCGACGTAAGCGATAGATTCCGACTTCAAGCGCGTTGGCCGATACTTCATCGTTGAACGAATAGAGGTGATCTTCCAACTGCGAACGCGGCACGATGCGGCCTGCACGGTTGAGCAGATGCTCTAAAATACATAATTCACGGCGTGCGACCGTCAGTGGATAACCAGCAACGGAAACCTGTCGGCCGATCGGATCGAAGTGGAGATTGCCAAATACAATGATCGGGGCAGTCATCTGAGTCGACCGCCGCAGAACGGCTCTCATTCTGGCAATGAGCTCATTAGTATACACTGGCTTGAGCAGAAAATCGTCCGCACCACCGTTGAAAATCGCAATTCGCTTCTCAAGATCGTCGACGTCACTCAAAATGAGAGCAGGAACTGAATGTCCCTCACCCCTTAGCTGCTTCAGCCAATCCAAGCCATCGCCATCCGGCAGAACCAGCTCCAGCAGGAGAATTTCGTAGCTGGCGCAAGAAAATGCACTCGATGCTTGTTCCAGTGTGGGAACAACATCAACGGCGAAACCGCTATCGCCGAGTGCAACTCCCACCGCTCGCGTAAGATCCGCATGGTGGTCAACGAATAGCGTTCGCATTTCATCTCCTATTAATGGTAGGATAGGTCACCGAGACTGTTGAGACGGCGAAAGCAGAAGTCGCGCAACGCGTCGCAGTGTTCGTAATCCTCTTTGGGACGGCTAGTCGCAGGATCATGCGAGCCGTACGCCTGTAGTAGGCGAGGTAGAACCTGTGATGGGCTGAAGCGTCGTTTGGGCAGGCCAAGATGCCACTCCGCCTTCAATTCGTCTGCGCATCCTACCGATGTGGCGGCCCCTGCATTCGCCAAGCGACATTGCCCTCCAGAGCCCATAATTCCATGACCCGTAGGGGTTAGCTTTCGACAAGCGACTTGAGCAAATCGATTGTTCGGATGTAAGCAATCCACATCCTGGATTGTCCGCATATTCACCCCCCAGATCGCACTGTGAGGCTGATGCTTGGTACCGACGCCTCCCTGGTTTCAGCCTCAAATCAGGTCCGCCTGACCATGAAGTGCAATCGTTGACCGCTTCTGCGACACCTGGGGCGATTGGCAACGCCGCCACGTGCCCCAATGTGCCACGAGATAACCGTCGTCCTCGGAGACGGTTCAGTCCGGCACCGGCTCGTAACCCAAGCCCCCAATCACACAGGTCAGTGTCGGATCGAACCAACCGTCGGTTTTCCCTGGCAATCAGGTGCAACGGCCTCAAGAGCAAGCTGACACGGTTTTTGGTCAGGTTCTCGACTCGGCCTGTTGTAAAGCTGCACGATACCGAGTAGGCACCGGCGTATTGCACGCCCATCCAGAACGTTGTGGATATTGCGGCGGTCGACAGGGCCAAGCCTATAGCGGCGGTTGGGTGGGCGGCCGAGAGCATCTCCCTTCTTGGCCATCAGGAGGTGACGGCCGAGTTGCTGACACTGGCCTCGATTCTTGACCACGAAATTGCAGCCGATTATCACCGCTCGGGATGATAGATGCTGGGGAATGATGCCGTCCGCGCACCGCCTCGTCGCGCACCAACTCGGGTGCGGCAAATAAGGGAGCGTCGCGCCGGCATTTCGGATTGGTGCAGACTCGTTGCCAAAAGTTTCCGATCAGTATCGGTTCCATTCTCCTCTCCGCAGAACTCCTCGCGCTCCAGGGCGGCTCCGCCACATAATCTCGCTGAGAGACGCTCGCCTACTGGATGGCCGCAAGATGCGCTGGAAACCAAACGGCTCCCATCCGACATTATCTCGCCGCACCTAAACGTTGCCCAGGCTTGCCCGGCTGAATTGCGGCACTGATCGGCGCCCGTCTAGCATCAACCCTGTGGCGCGGCTTCATCTCGGCCGTGGTCGGGCTTGGGACAAATGCGATAGCGGTCATTCGCGCAGGTCGATGACGCCGAGTTCGTGCCACATCCACTCGGCGACCTTCTGACGGCCGCCGTTGATTTTGCGGCCGGACGTGGCGTTTGCTGCTCATGCCGACCAGTCAGCTGGTCAAGACTTTCGCGATGTCCATGGGTTGACAGACAATCTGCTCGCCGATTTCGGGCGGGTGTCTGAGGTAGGTTCCTCTGATCTTTGCCGGGACGTTCAGCTATCATATGCTCCACGGTGCCGATTTCAGTGAGCGGAGGCGCTGGAGATCACCAAGGGGTCTGCTGGATCAGCGTCTTTCCCGTTTCCGCACGCGGCCGAGTTGAACGGGGCCGTCATGGTACGACCCCGGATGAGGTCACGAGCTTGGGTACCGCCCTGCCCCCACCGCAAACATAGGCGTGCAGCGCGGTCAGGCAAGCATTCGCGTTCTTGAGATCCCGCTCATGCTGCGGGGCAATCGTGAGATCGGCAAGTGTATAGATTGGATTCCGCACATGCATCAGGTCTGTGATGGTCTGGGCTTGGTCGGCGGTCTGCACCTTTGGGCCTCTGATGTTATCTCTCAGGTTCCGCCTGATCACGTCCTCGCTGGTATTGAGCCAGATCGAGACGGCTTTCTCCCCGACATAATGCCGGATCTCCTCGATCATGAACGCTTCACCGCCGGTTGCGAGCACCGCCGACCCCAGTTCGAGTGACTGCCTGATCTCATTCACCTCAAGATCTCTGAAATAGGCCTCCCCATCCTCAGCGACGATCTTAGCTACGGACTTGCCGGTCTTCGCCTCGATTTTTCTATCGGAATCGACGAACCTCATTCCTAGTCGTTTGGCGAGTGCACGGCCCAAACTGGATTTCCCTGCGCCTTTCACGCCGACGAGCACGATCGATCGCGCGCCCAACGCGCCAAGAATCTCTGTTGCGATCGGGGAGCGCTCCGTTCGTCTCGGCGGGGCGACTTGCAACCGACGAAGTAGGCTGGCACCAACTGTGCTATCGGCGTGGGCTTCCCAGTGGGGGATCTCTATGGCCTCGTGAGGGATGATGACCTTGTTGCAGGCCTGTCGCGCGCGCTCCAAGAGTTGCTCGGCTATAGACTGATCCAGTGGATCTTGGCTCTCTCGCTGCAGCTCCTGCAGCTTCTGCAGCTCCTTGTAGGTGTCGTGATTGTAAATCTTGGTCGTGTAGCTGTCTGCAGTGTGGAACTCCACCTCGAAGCGGTAGCCCCCCGGCGTGGCGAGCACGGTCTTGATGCCGACGAAGGTCGGCGATCGCATCCTGAACCAGTTGGTCGTGCTGACCTCAGAATACCCGCTCTCGTCGAAGGCTATAATGGCTTTCTTGAAGGCACGGGTAAAATCTCTATCAGGGAGTTGGAAGCAGTGGCGTACAGCGTTGTTGATCAGCTGGGCGCCGGCTTCAAACGGGGCCTGTATCCCGGTGAGCTGGCCTGTCATCGAGCTTTCCGATCTCAAACGCTCAGCGAGATGGGGCATCTTCACGTTGATATCGGCTCTCCTGAGGGCTTCGGCAACCGAGATTACCATCGGGGTGATGTCCTTCTCTTCGGCTCGGGCGCGGCAAGCCTCCATTTGAGCTCGCTGTACGGCCAGCTCGGGAGTCAAGGTCATCGTCGTGGCTGAATCATCGGCAGAAGCCCCTCGAGCCGAGGGTTGAGGCAGAAAGCCTCGCTCGGCAGCAAGTTTGATCGAAGCTTGCATAACTGAAGCCGCCAGCGTCGGATTGTCCTGAAGATCCTGCAATGTGGCATCGACATCAAACCGACCCTGGTTGAGGGTAGCCGCAATGCTCTTGGTGTAGGGCACCGATTTCGAGCCTGGTGTTTGTTGCAGCAGGCGCCGAAGTTGCCTGCTCTTGAACATAAAGATGTGGGCCCCAGTGTCCGATTTATATGCGTCAGTTCCGACTTTGATACCGAGGCTCAGGAGATTCTTTGCACTCCGCACGAGGTCGTGTGGATTGTATCCATCCGGTCGCGGGGCAATGCGCGTAGGGTAACGGTCGACAAGAAGCTGGACGCGGTCGCGTGGCTGAGCCGTTGCCGAATAGATCTCCGCCAGCTCCGGGAACAGCTCGCAAAGCGGTTGGCTCATCGCGAGTGGTGCCTCGCTCAGGCTGACGACTGTTTCGGGCAGGAGTTGTTCGGGCAGAGCTTGCTCATCCAGCCTCGCGGCCCACGTCTCGAGCTCAGCGTGGAGCAACTCAGCAATCTCGCGCGCGACCGGATGGTCTGCCAGTTGGATGTCGTGCCGCGCCTTTTCAAGCGTCTCCTGGACGTTCTGAGCACTGACCTGTTCCTGCTCCAACACGCCTCGGATGTCTCGCTTGAGCTCTTGGTGAATGCCTTCGTACGTGCCGAAGATGGCACGCTCGGCAAACCACTGTCGGGCTTCATGGGATTGAGCGAGAAAGTCTCGCTGCAGACAAGTATAGATTTCCAGAACATTGCGCGTGGCGGCGAGGATCTGGCTGGCGCGCCCGAACTTGTAGCGACCATCCTCAATCGCCGGCGTGTGCGACTTTGGCGGCTTGAGCGAGCGCAATCCGCGAGCTTGCTCCTCTTGATCGAATTGCCTGACATGCTCGTAAAGCTGTGGCCGGTCGCCGACGATGACGAGGCTGTCTCCGTCGAAGTCGCCGTCAAGTTTCTTCTGTTCACCAGTTGGGACGGCAACCAACGAGCCCGGGGCAAACACCTCGGTCGCCTGCAGGATGCCGAGGCAGTCGACCGTCGTGTCCACCTTGACGCGGTCCTTGCTCGTGGTCCAGCTCGCATGGCATTTGACGTCCTCGGCAGACATGATTAGCGCACGGTCGGCGTAGGCGGCCGGCCACATCTTATCCGGTACAACGATCAGGATGCCTTTGGCAAAGAAAGTCGGATCGTCGGCGGCCAGTTCCCTCCCCGACTTCTGGGCGACATTGAAGCTGTATTGAATGGCCGTGCAGTTATCGAGAAATACAGCGGTCGGATCGCCGTCGACGGCCAACTTGACCCGCTCGGCGGCAAACGGGCGCAGGTTCGGCTTATCGTAGGGCGAGCGCCCGACCAGCACGCCGCTCGTCCCCGTCAATGTTTCGCTCTTCAGCGTCGGCACATGGAGACACTCATCGTTGGAGGGTACGGCAACCGCGCCGAGACCATCGATGTGTCCGGCCGTCACCGTTCTAAACAGCTCTTCGGTGGTCAACGTTGGCTCTTGTTGGCTCTCGAGCCAGGCCGTGGCCTTTTCACGGACCTCATCCGCCACTTGGTCGCAGCGCGGATAGTGTTGCAGCGCCGAGACTGGCAGGGATGATTTCCTTCCCTCACCAAAGGCAGACATCCGATCAGGACCCTGCTCGCCGGCGCGACATACAGCTGGCATAAGGTTGGCTAGCGAGGCCCTGATGAAACCGCAGCCGTCATGCGGTCGCAATGCAATGGGACCGTCCGGCCCCCTCAGCTTGAAGGGATGCTCCTGGTTGGCGGGACGGTCCGGCAGCAGCGACAGTTTGAAGGCGCCTTCCAGCGCGTAGTCGTGAACTCCCAGGCCCTTGATCGCCGGTGGCGCCGCAAAACCCCTGCGCTGGGTATAATAATAGGCCTCCTTGAAAGGGGCCCAAGTCCGAGACAGCTGCTCGAAGGCGGTGCCCGGTGCGGTATCGACATACGGAATCGCCAGCAGCTTTCCCCCGGAAAGCTTAGCTAGCTCGCCTGGAGCACGGGCCGCAATCTGAGACACGGTCAATCGCGGCGGCTTTAACTTGCTGCCTCCGAACAGGTCCATGCGGTATGGCACACCGTTGACGTTCACCGTACGCGCCAGCATGAAGGCGCTCGGCGTTCCTGGCATCTGGACCGCAACGACTGGCAAAGCCCCGGCAGTCAGGCGCTGAAATATCGAATACCGTCTCTCCGGCTCGGTGGCCACCGGCCGTCCCTGCATGTCAACTACCGGCAACTGCATCAGTCCTGCGTCACCCTGCGGCGGTCTTGGCTCGTGATCCATGGTTCGCAGGACCTGATACACGTCGAAGACCGATGCTGGATGTTGCCCCTGGATCGTCGCCGCATCCTGCTCTATGAAAAAGTCCAGCGCATCCACTGGATTCTCCGCCTCGATCTGCGCGATCAGGTTCCAGCTCATGCTGGAAAGGTCGCTTTCAATGAGGCCGCGCGTGCTGTCCAGGATCTCCTTCGTCTTGCGCTCCAGCGCTTGCTGCCTCACCCGCAAGTCGGACCTCTTGCCCTCGACATACGGTGACCTGAATAGTCTCTCCAGGACCGCACGGGTCTTAAGCGTCTGATAGATCGATAAAGCGGGGCGGCGGCTGGCAAGCGGTCCACGGGTCCGCTCGGCATCGCTTGCGTTCAGATGCGCCTCGATCTTCTGCTCGAGCACGGATTGGAGGTCGTTGAGCAGATTGAGGGCCTGCGTGCGGTGCGAGCGCAGCGGCCTCTGTGGGCTGCGAGCCAGCGGCAGCAGAGATGCACACAGATTAGCCATGGTTTCCAGATCGTTGTGGGTCGTAAAATCAGGGGCTTGACGCAATTCCGAGAGGCGGTTCAAGCCTGTCGGTGCGAGGAAACCGAGATCATCAGACAGCCGAGCCTTACCAAGTGCCTTGAAAACGGTTGTGATGTCTAGAACGTCAGCCTGCGCCAGGCGATCATCATCATAGTGCAGGTAATGAGCGAGCTTGTGCAAGCGATCCTTCGGCAGAGCCGCGTCCGTAATATCCCCAGTGTCTTCTGCCTTCATGATCATTCGCGACAAAGCATTGGCGAGAATACTTAGCTGAGCTGTCGTGAACACACCGAATCGTAGCTCTCGAGCACCCAATCTGCGCGCGATGTCCATCGTGGACTGCTGGCACGCCGACTCTTCCGGCCACTTGGTGAAGCCGTTCATCAAGGTCGCTACTCCCTGCGGAGCGAAATCGGAGAGCTGGCGCTGACGGGCTTCCCCGGCGATTGCGATCGCGGCTCTGCGACAGTCCTCCCCGACCGGCCACTTGCTGAAACCGTTCACCAGATTAGATAGGTGCTGGTGACTAAACTCACAGAGTCGGGCGCCGCGGCGAATGACCTCACCGGCGATGGCGATCGCGGCGTCGCGACAGTCCGCCCCGTCCGGCCACTTGCTGAAACCGTTCACCAGATTAGCTAGGTGCTGGTGAGTAAAGTCACGGAGTCGGGTGCCTCGGCGAAGGACCTCGCTGGCTATAGCGATTGTGGCTTGCTGAGTCGACGCCGCTTCCGGCCACTTGCCGAATCCGTTCACCAGGTTCGCCAGGTCCTGGTCATTGAAATCAGAGAGCCCGAACTCGCCGCGCCCGGCGCGGCGGGTGACCTCCCCGGCGATGGCGACTGTTGCCTGGCGAGACGCCGCCTCTTCCGGCCACTTGCTAAAACCGTTCACCAATGTCGCAAGTGCCTGCTGAGTAAGATGAGAGAACTGGTCATCGCGTTGAAAGACCTCGCTGGCGATCGCCAGTGTTGCATCGCGACAGTCCGCCTGTTGTGGCCACTTACTGAAACCGTTCACCAAGTTTGCCAAGTGCTGATGACTGAAAGCAGAGAGTTGGGCGCGGCGGCGGATGACCTCACTGGCGATCGCGACTGTGGCGTGATGATAGTCGGCATCGTCCGGGCATTTGCCGAACCCGTTCACTAGGTTAGCCAGCTCCTGCGGAGTAAAATGAGACAGCCCTTGCTCGCCGGCGCGGCGAGAGACTTCTGTGGCGATATTGGCTGTGGCTTGGCGGTAGACCGCCCCTTCCGGCCATTTCCTAAAACCGTTCACGAGGTTCGCTAAGTCCTGATGATTAAAATCAGAGAGCCCGAACCTGCCGCGGGCGGCGCGGCGACCTACCTCATCGGCAATCGCTCCGGTGACTTGGCGACACCGCTCCTCTATCGGCCACTTACTGAAACCGTTCACAAGGGTCGCCATGTGCTGGGGATTAAGATCAGCGACGCCGGCACGCCGGTCACGACCAAGGACCTCACCGGCCATCGCACTGGCGGCTTCGCGGGACGCCTGCTCTTCCGGCCATTTGCTGAAACCTTGCACCAGGTTCGCCAGTTCCTGGTGGGTGAATTCGGAGAGCCGGGCACGGCGGTCGCGGCGCAGGACCTCGCCCGCGATCGCAACTGTGGCTTGGCAACAGACCTCCTCTTGGGCACACTTTCCGAAACCGTTCACTAGGTTGGCCAAGTCCTGGTGATTAAAAGTTGAGAGCCCGAGGTTACGGCGGCGAAGGACTTCACCGGCAATCGTTCCGGTGGCTTGGCGGGACCACTCCTTTTCCGGCCACTTGCTGAAACCGTTCACCAGATTAGCCAGGTGCTGCTCCCTAAAATCAGAGAGCCCGAAACGGCGGTCCTCGCGACGACGGACCTCACTGGCGACGGCTTCCGTACCGTCACGAGTTTCCGACCGCTGCGGCCACTTGCTGAAACCGTTCACCAGCAACGACAGACTTTGACTTTGCAGTACGCCAAGTGTCCTGCCCTCATCGCGGCAAAATTCGGCGATTCTGATCGTTCCATTTCGGCATGTTCTCGACTGCGGATGCCGACCAAACGATGCCGAAAAGAGCGAAAAGGCTTTGGGGTCTACTTCGCACATTAACGCACTAGGAAGCTGCGACACCCGAGCTGCCATCGCCTTGCAAGCTTCCACACCTTCCTGACCTCCAGCCTCACGACTCACCGTATTGCATGCGGTGGCGTAGCCCCATGATTGCCCGCGGCGGATATTGTCCTCGAAGCATGTGACAAATTGAGCTTTGAACTGGGCGGCGGCCTTTTGCAGGAAGGCTGCATGGACCTCGTCGCCCGCCCCTTGCAGCCGTCTGTCATGCTCCACCACTGCACGCGAGAACCCCTCAATGTCACGGGCAAAACAAATGGCGTGTAGTGCGTTGTTAGATTGTTCTTCTGAGATTGCACTTTGCACGCTCTGCGCGGCGACATCGTCCAGGCGCCGCCTTTTTGGTCTGCGATCCAGGCCCGACACGGGCTGCCTGCGCGAGGAAGGACCACTTTGTTGTGAACTCCTGGACTGATCGGCATTGCGGACTTCTGCACCGGAACGCGACGAACTTTCTTGCCGATTTGTCGCTCCCAGATGCGGCAAGTCGCGAAAAACGGGCTGGCCGTCACACCTATTGACGGAGGGATCGCCGGACGTGCGGCGCCGGACATCGCTGGCCGAAGGTGGCCTTTCAGCTGAGGATGCCCCTAACTCTCGATCTTCAGAGCGCAAGCCCTGAACGACAGAACTGAAGGTCGAGCCTTTTTGACCACCGCCATGATCCGATTCAGCCCGGTGCGTGCCTGATCCGCTAGGCGCATTCAAACGCCGGTCAACTCCCGTCATAATCCGTCTCCAGGCGAGAATGCGCGCCGATTACAATGCGTGGCGCACACGGCGCCCTCCACAACCCGCAAAGCGCGGATCTGCCCAACCTGCGCGCTCTGGGATCGAACATATCCCCTTCACCTGACGTGACTCTGACCTGGGTCTATCTGGAGTCGCATTGCGTTCACCTATTCCGCCAGACGTCCGGGAGCTGCCCCTATCTCGGGCCAGCTGCGGCGGTGAGCGAGATCGCTGTGGACAAGCCTCGGCGAAGCCATGCTGATGATGCGTGACGATGAATATGCTCTGACGAGGCAAAGACGAAGGTTGGCAGAGCCGTGCCGCTTGGCTTTGAAGAGTGAGGCGACAGATGCTAAGGCTTTTGCTGCGATTGCCCGCCAGTGGCGCGTGAACTTGCCGCTGGCGGTACCGCCGGGACTTCTCGTGATGGCGAAGCTATTCTCCCTCGGAAGGGCGCCGGTGTAGAATATTCTTCCGCAGCAACGGCGTCGCGCTACCGGCCCAGGCCCTCAGCCGACACGCCGTATACGTTGATGCAGACCAGCCGCCATCAGAAATAAACCTCTTGCCGACGGGCGGGCATACGTCTTGAACGTGACGCCGCGCTTGTCGAGGAACATCCACACCGTTGAAGGAACAACCCGCACGCCGTGCCCGGACGCCAGTCTCTCGGCGATCTCGGCAAGCGTGATGTCCGGCGTCTCCTCAATCAGGCCAAGAATGAAGCGTTCGTGCGGGTCGAGCTTCGAGCCAGATGGCTGGCCCTGCTTGCGTGCGACCGCCTCGCCGCGACAAGCGCTGATCGCGAGAGCTGCTCTGGTCGCCGTCAACCGCGGCCAGGAAAATTTCTGAGTCGGCCTTGCAAATCCCGGCGATCGGGGACGAGGTCGTTGAGATCTGCTATGTGTTGCCCGTCCGTCTTCACCAATCGTTCAATAAGGGCCCGGGTGCCGTCCACGGCGAAAACGCCACAATCAAATTTGTTCTCCTGCTGACGTATGCTCGCTTGTTGCAGGTTGGCGCCCAACCGCGTTGCGAGCATCGCAGCTTGGCGGTCGTTGCCTCCCTCGTAGGAGTCGTAGTGATAGGCAACCGGGCTTTGCCGGTTGCGGCGATCAACGAGCAGCAGCGACCAATGGGTGCCGCGGGCCATACGATCGGCACGGCTAGCATCACTCACTGGCAGAAACAGGAAGTGGCGGTGTCATTACGATTGGGATCTTGGACGATGCGCCGAAATGCGCGCTGCGCCTCGCTCACTTCGCCCAGGCGCAGATGATAATGGGCTATGAGGGGATCGACAAGCCGCGTCCGAGCAGCGAGATTTGGATCGCGCGCCTGCAACTGCTCTCCCAGGAGCTCGTAATCCCTTTGGATGTGCTGATCGCCCAGGAATTCCCTGGCGCCGAGCGTCCGCCCGCTCGGGTCGGAGGACGAGACTTTCAACGCCCCGATCTGATCAGCGGAGAATGTGCTCGGAAGCGCGGGCGCATAATGAGCATGCAGCTTCGGGGTGGATGGCACCGGATAGCCAACACTCGCGGTGCTCCAGCCGGCAGGTACCTGTGCTCCGGCCTCCAGACGCGGCGGCTGACGTGACGGACCAGCTTCATTTATCTGCCCGGAGCGAGCATGATGGATGAGGCGAACGTCCCTGCGCCCTCCCGACCCAACGTGGCGGAGTAGTGCTCTCTGTTGATCGCGAACTGGGCTGGGCCGAACTGGTTCGGCAGCAGATTGATCTTACCCAGTTCCTCGATCAGGATCTTCGAGGCCGGTTGGGAGCCGTGGCGCCAGCCCTTGCCGACGATAGGTCCGATGTCCTGTAGGTCGGGGGGGCCTGCTGGCCCAACGAACGAAGGCGGTCTAGCAACGCCAGGCGCCAGCACAGATTGCGCATCGCTGCTCAACTTAGCCACTGTGAGCGCATTCGGATCAAGCACTGGGTCAAGGCGGTCGTACATGTTTGACGCCGCAGCGTCGGCTGACGATGATGACTCGGGTTGTTGTGTCTGCTCCCTAAGCCTGTCCCCATCCCAAGCTCCCGAGCTCAGCGTAGCTGGGGTTGCGGGAAGCTGCTGCGACGAGCTGGGCTGTGCGCCGCGCTGCGGCGCGGACAACGACGGGGTGGGAGCTTGCATCTGCTCGACGTTTTCGGCGGCAAATTTGAACCCTCTGCGGTCGGGAATTCGCTCAGCGGAGATCGGGTAGCGTGGCCGCTTTGGATCGATGCCGGTGATCCGGAATCGCTCGCTTCCGGTGCGGAACTCGCGTCCGAAGTCCGAAGGGGCCAATCCGAAGTGCTCTGCCAAGAACTCGAACCTGTCTTTTTCGAGATTGAATGCGGTGCCGTCGGAAGCGGGAATGCTGACGCGGAACACGGGCTCGAAGAAGAAGCCGGTATCCGTGCCGCGCCATCCGGCGCCCTCGATGACCAGGCCGTGGTCCTCAGCGATCTTCTGGCAGACTTCGAGCATGCGGGTCTGGATCTCTTCGCATGTCGCTGGCGTCAGACGGGTTATGAGCCTGCCCTTCGTCATTTGCCCTTCCTCACCTGATAGACAGTACCGCGTGAGACGCCGAGATCGCGGGCGATTTGTGTTGGGCCCTGACCCTGTCTAAGCCTTTGCTGGATCGTGTCGCGGTCGATTTTCGGCGGCCGGCCCTTGTATGTGCCGCGCTTCTTGGCGGCAGCGATTCCCTCCGCCTGGCGCTCGCGCCGCAGATTGGTCTCGAACTCGGCAAAGACACCAAGCATGTCAAAGAAGGCCTTACCGGCGGCGGTCGACGTATCGACAGGTTGTTCTGTCGCGGAGAGATGCGCGCCCTTCGTCTTGAGCTTGTCCACGATCATCTGCAGGTCGCGCAGCGATCTGGCCAGGCGGTCAATCCGGGTGACGACAAGCGTCTCGCCAGCATGAATGAAGTCGAGAATGGTGTTGAGTTGCGGACGGCCTTCCAGGGTAGAGCCGCTCTTCTGCTCCTCGCGAATGACCTCGCAGCCGGCGGCCTTGAGCGCGACGATCTGCGCGGCGAGGTTCTGGTCAGTGGTGGAGGTGCGGGCGTATCCGATGCGGGTCATGCAACTGTTCATTTTGGGTGTGCCGGCGCGATGCTCTGTTCATTAACGAAGATTGAGCCCAAAATATACAGGCTTTGCGGTTGCGACGTGTTCATGGGGGGTGTTCAGGCCGGGTATACCCAAATTAGAACACGCCCATCGGTTCCGGTGGTCAGTTACGCCGTCGTCGTGGTTTCAGCTTTCTGTAACCTCCGCCAGCCACGCGACTGCACCGGGCGTGGCCTGCCAGGCCTGGCCGTTTTCGTCGACGTAGTCAGCTGCCTCATCCTCCCCCCCAAAGTGATATAGCCGTCGATGGAAGCAACCAAAGGCTGCTTGCCGGAAAGGACGCCAGGCACATGGCTGTGCGCGAGCCAGGCCTCCTCGGCAAGCTTGCCGGCGCCCGGATCGTTTTCACGAAAGGCAAGAAGTGCCCGCGTGTAGAGCCATGCAGCAGCGCCATCGTCTTCGTGCTGTTTGAGAAGCTTCCTCAGGGCCTTGATATCGTCGCGCGCCAGCAAATGCCCGGCCAGCACGTAGCGGATGCCCTGATTGTCATTCGGATTGAGCTTGAGCATTGACTGATAATGGTCGATGGCCTCCTGGTGCTGACCAAGCCGCCAGAGTACCGCGGCAAGACCTGCCCGCGCCCGCATGTAGGGGCGCGTCTCGAGAAAACCCCAGAAGCGACCGGCATATCCCTCAAACCCGTCAGGGCCCAGCGCCTCTTCACCCGCCGCGACGCCCTTCTGGTAATAGTCCAGCACTTCCTCGACAGACCCCGCCTCTTCTTCGGCCAACAGCACATAGGCGTCGGCGCACAACGGCGAGACTTTAAGCGCTTTCCGGGCCAGCGTAATACGCTTGATGCGACTGGTTGCTTCCCAAGCCTCATACATGATGTCTTGCGCAGCGTCCGTCGGGTCGCTCCCACGCCCTCCGCCGAAAAGACCTGCCATGAACCCCTCCATGCCGCGCCGGTCCGGCATCGGAGGCAGAGCATTGTCATTTTCCGGCTTCTTGGATTTCGCCACTGCCTTCTTTCGGGCCTTCTTCGATACAGGCATTTCTACCATTCCCTTCGATGCTTCACGCCGCTTGTTTCTGCTCAAAATCGATCCTGCTGTTCAGGTCGAGGTTGAAGCGGCCATAAGGATTGACGTGACCGTATCAGCGGCTGTCGTGTTGCCTCACGTAATTTTGTTACCGGCTGCCTCACCAAGGATGTTACCCGCTCGCCAGACGTGCGGAATCTGAAGCGACATACGGCGCTAGGCGGCTGACCTCGCCGATGAGCCGCTGCACGGCTTGTTGTCGCCACGCCCTTACTCGCTTCTGCAACGTGTGAAGCTGGTGCAAGCTGTATCGTCCAGGATAACGGACCTGGAACTCGACGAGAAGTTCAAGTGCGGTCTGATCCGGACGCTCTTCAAGGCATCGTGCCATCTCTTCCCAATGGTCCTTGAAGATGTCGGGACGTCGGCCGCGCGGTTTGTCGTTGAGCCGACGTTAAGTCTTTGGCCCAACGACAACACCGCGGGCGCGGGCGAAGCGGCGCAGGATCGCTTCGGGATCGGCTAACCCGCTGTGCATTCTGCTCGATCTCCTCCCAGTTGATGACGCTGGAAAGAATGGGAAGCAGATTGGGCAAGCGCGCAGGCCTGGATGCGGCAGCGCCAGCGTCTGCCGGGCGATCGCCTTAAGGCGTGGCGCCAGTTCAAACCCGAGCAGATGGCAGAAGGCAAAGCCGATCGAGCTCTGGCCGTGGCTGTCGACATACTGCCGCTGGATCTCCATGTCGGTGCAATGCCGAAGCACGCCCTTGATCATCGAAGCAACTTCCGAGGACGAGCACCGCTTGAGTTGCGAGAAGACGCAGGTTGAACCCTTTTCGACGTGCCAGTAGATCATCACGCCGCGACCGCCATAGCGGACATGCCATTCGGTCATAAGGTTGCCGTCCCAGGCGCCGAATTTCTTGGAATCCGAGGCACAAGCCGTGCCGGCTTCGCCCCAGATGGCGGTGTTGCGGATTGCCAGCGTCGCATTGGCAACACGTCCGCAGGCCGCCTCCAGCGCATCCCGATGGATGAAGCGCCGGCCAACATGAAGCAGTTCCTCGTAGCTGACATCCGGGCATCCGGCCGCCACGCGCTTCAGGCCGGCATTCGTGCCCAGCCCGTAAAGACACAGGATCAGACGCCGGTCGAGCGCACCGCGCGAAAGCGCCACACGGGAAGCCGACGTTTCAAAGGCGTCCAGAAAGCCGGTGTCGAGCGCCGTCTCCTTCAACACATCCAGCAGTTCCGTCATCGGCCAACGCCGGCCGATCTCGGCCTTGACCGATCGTAGGCCTTGCGGTTCCGGCAGCGGCTGGAACGGCGTGATCGAGATGCGGTTCTCGCCGCGCCAGAGAATGCGTGCCTTGTCGTTGCGGGGGAGTTCGGCATTCAGCAGCCGCAATTCCCGCTCAAGCTCGGCCTGGATTTTGCGCGTGAAAGCTCGCGCATCCGACGTCAGGTTGAGCGCGTTGTAGTAGGCCGCCCGTCGGCTCTCGAAATCCTTGGGCAGATCGTCGTCCGGATTGCGATAGTGGTCCGCCCCGACCACCCAGATTTCCTTGGCCCGGATGCGGTCGCGCAACTGACTGAGCACGCACAGTTCATAGCTGATCCGGTTGATGCGTCCGTCCTTGCCGATGATCGCGCCGCGGCATTTCGGCGGAATGACGCCTTCGATCGGCACCCCGTTCCGCGGCACCACGCGGCAACCGGTTTCGAAGGCCCGCCTGATCCAGTCCAACGCCCCAAGCACGGGCCGATGCACGGCATTGTTCGAACGAAACTCCAGAACCGAAAGAAGCTTCGGCAGGATTCTTCGATAGTGACCGGCATAGGATCCACGCATAACCTGGTAGATGCGCCGTTCGAGCGTGCCCTTCGCCCGATGCTCCTTGACGATCGCCGCAAGCTTCTCCTTGCCCGCTACCGGAAAGATCACATCGCAGACCCGGCCACCCGGCGCCTCGATCGCGGCACCCGCGATATCGACCAGCAGCCGCTCCTTGCCGTAAACCTTCTCGATGTCACGCGCGATGCCGCCCACCACCTTGCGCTTCGAACGCACCCCGATCTTGTGGATGGTCTCCACCAGCAGGTCGATCATGCCGTCGATGATCTGTGCTTCCCGCATCATCAGGAAAACGGTATGGAGGCCCCAGTTGCCGCCTCGGGGCGTGGCGGCGCATCTCCGACGCTTTTTCGGCGCCGACCCGCCGAACGATCTGATCGATCCAGGTCTTGCCGGCAGCGGATAGAAGATCCCGCGGTAAATCCAGCTTCTTGATGAAGGCAAGCCGATCAGCCAGGGCAAGCATGTTGTCCAGCGTGGCTGCACCCGCATCTCCTTTGATCGTATGGAACCCGGTCGGGCTATCTGGATCGGCCAGCGATGTTTGCATCAGCGCGACCGTTTCCGGGCGAAGCCGATCCGCAACACCGCCAAGAAAGGATTCCAGAAAGCGTTGCCGCTCGGAGCGCACTATCCGCTCCATCTCCTTTCGCGACGGACCGAAAATCTTGCGATCCCGGCACAACAGAAAAACAGCCTCCATCATCGCTGCGACCGATGCTCCCCCAGGGCAAAGCTCCGTCGCTATCCGGCTCGCAAGTGCGGCTCGATCCGCCCGCTTCATCCGGCGGAAACCAAGATGGCGCTAAATCTCGGCGCAATGGCGCCGCCCTGAACGCCCCGAAAAATCATACCGGCAGAGATCTGCCTTGCTGACGCCAAGCTGCTCGGCCAGATACGAAACCGCGTCATCGGGGGCCTCAGCCGCCGCGGTGGTGAAATATCCGTTCGCGGCGAAGAACTTCAGTTGAACCGCCAGTCCAAGCCTCGACCCGGCCGCCTTGACCTTCAAAAAGTCGATGTCGGCAAAAGAGAGGCTCCACGCCCCGGTCAACACCTCGAGCGAAACGAGCAAACCCATACATCCACTCCCTCTTCCAAGAGTGAATTCTCAAGCGCCGACGCCATACCGGTCAATCTGTTCCGGCAACGTTCCACAACTTGGCCAAAATCGCAGCTTGGGGCCGATTAGGCCATGATCGGAGTGTCGATAGCGCAGCCAGGTGGCTGCGGAATCATCCCTCCGTCGAGGTCGTCAGCCGAGACCGCTGCCGCCTGTATGCGCAGGCCGTCCGTGAAGGCGCACCGCAGGCTCACCAGGTGGCCGACCGGTTTCATCTGGTCCAGAATCTTCGTACGGCAATCGAGGAACAGATGAGCCTTAGTGGACGTGCTTCAGGAAGACCCATCCTGTCCGAGGACGCTATTGTCGACGCTGCGACACATCGCCGGCGTGCCCGTCTCGCGCATAGTCCTTACGCCAGGAGGGTCTATCCTACCAGATAGGCGGCGAGCAGCATTGAACCCCACATCACCATGGTGCTTTGAAACGTTCCTTGCCCAATGCTGGAAGTAAGGGAACCGCTGCGGACGGCATCTTTTTCATGATGTCAAGCAGCGCGGCTACACCGGCAGCTTCTCCAATCTTTAGCGACTGCTGGGAGCTTGGCGGCGGGCCGAAAGAGTGCGCGCCGATGATGTTCCTTCGATGGCGATCAGCTCGGGACCCGTTCGAGATCCGGATACCGGCCACGCGATTTCGCCAGTTGTTGCCGCGGCGCTGTACATAAAGCCAAGAGGCCTGCTGACGCCTCGACAAGCAAGGAAAGTCGATGCCCTGAAGCAGGGATCTGACGCATTCGCCGAGATGCGACGCCTTGGCAATGCGCTTCAACGGTATCCTTCGGAGCAGGAGGTCGGAAACACTGGCCCCCTAGATCGACGATGCAATCGCCTCCGACATCATTCCGACAACAACGCCATCGAGCTGCCCTGGAGCAACGGACAGGCCGAAGGTCAGATCAACCGCCTCAAGACCCTCAAGCGCGCAATGTACGGCACCCGCGCGACTGGATGAACCTGCCCGGTTCCCGAGTACATCCGCCACCGTGACGACCGGAAGAAAATTCGAGCTGATCGTAGGCCGCTCGCTGCCTGAAGACGGCGCTCCGCGCTACATCGGTTTCGTCCACGGTGCGGATTCCGACGATGGCGCGCATGTATTCCGATCTGATGCCGCGCAGCGTTCCGATCTGATCGCGCGCAGGTGGAGCACCTGATCGTCGGGGAAGATGTCACTGCATTTGCGGTTCGGTCAAGCGGCAGCGGAGATGATGGATCTGCGCATGGATTCGCCGTTGAGTTCGAGCCGGTGAGCGTTGTGAACGAGGCGGTCGAGGATGGCATCGGCGTAGGTGGGATCTCCGATCAGATCGAACCAGCGGGCCACCGGGAGTTGGCTGGTCACCAGCGTTGAGCGACGCCCGTACCGGTCTTCGAGGATTTCGAGCAGGTGGTGACGGGCATTGCCGTCGAGCGGTTCGAGGCCCCAATCGTCGAGGATAAGGAGATCGACCCTGGCCAGGCTTTTCATGCGCGCGGCGATGCGGCCGTCGCCCTTGGCCAGGGACAGGTCATCGATGAGCCGCGGCAGTCGGGTGTAGAGGACCGAACGGTTGTCACGGCAGGCCTTGTGACCGATGGCGCAGGCCAACCAGCTCTTCCCGACCCCGGCCGGCCCGACGATGGCCAAGCTCTCATGGGCGGCGATCCAGTCGCCCTTGAGCAGCTTGTCGAACAGCCGGCGATCGAGACCGCGCGCAGCACGGTAATCGACATCCTCGGGCACGGCATGGTGGCGTAGCCGCGCATGACGAAGGCGGAGCGCAAGGCGCCGGTCATTACGGTATGTCGCCTCGTGATCGAGCAGCAGGGCAAGCCATTCGGCGTGGCTGAGGTTGTCGGCATCGCTGTTGCTTTCCAATTCGATGAACGCATGGGCCATGCCGGCCAGGCCGAGTTGCCCCAGCAGTTCGAGTGTCGGATGTTTGAGCATTGTAGTCCTTTCAGTTGTAATATCCGGAGCCCCGGATGTTGGTGTGGAAGATCGGCGTGTGGTCCGGGGCTTCGCGCGCCGGAACCTTGTCGAGCCCCTTCTCGAGGATCGATTTGACCGAGGGATAGTTGCGCGCCTGGATCTCCAGCGCGCGCCGCGCGGCCGCTTCCAGGCGTTCGGCGCCGAAGCGCTTCGCTAGCCCGATGATGCCGAGGCATGAACGGTAACCCTGCTCGGGATGCGGCCGATCCTCGATGATCTTTTCAACCAGCAACGACAGCATCGGCCCGATCCGCGCCGCTTCCTCCCGGATCTTCACGGGCGTCCATTCACGGTAGCGCCGATGGCTCGAGGGCATATGTTCGGGGATCGTCGTATGCCGCCCGTTGCCGCTGCCACGCATGTGCGCGGCGATGCGTTCGCCATCGAGGAAGATTTCGACGGTGCGTGTGGTAATTCGAGCCTCGACCTCGCGGCGGGCGAAGCGCCAGGGCACCGAGTAATGGTGGTGCTCAATCGCGATGTGATAATCGAGTCCGACTCGGCAACGCTTCCACTCAGCGTGGACCCACCGTTCCGCCGGCAGCGGCTTGAGGTTCGGCGCGTCGATCTCCTCGAACAGCTGGCGCCGCGTTTTGCTGAACTGGCGAAGCACCCGTGTGTCGTTGAGATCGGTGATGCATTCGGCGACCGCCGCGTTCACCTCGGCCAGGCTGTAGAAGATCCGGTTGCGCAAGCGGCCCAGGACCCAGCGTTCGACAATGCCGACACAGGCCTCGACTTTCGCCTTATCGCGTGGCTTCCTCGGTCTTGCCGGGAGCACCGCCGTGCCGTAATGACGCGCCATGTCGGTGTAGCTGCGGTTGACCATCGGATCGAAGTGACACGCCTTAATCACCGCGACCTTCGCGTTGTCCGGGACCAGAAGATGGGCCACGCCGCCGAAGAAGGCGAAGGCGCCATTGTGCGCCTCGATCCAGTCCGCGAACTGCTCGGTCCACGTCGCGCAGGCAAATGACAAGCTCGATCCGCCGAGCACCGCCACAAACAGATGGGCATCGCGCACCTCACCGGTCCGGCGGTCGACTACAACCGGCACCGTGTCGCCGGCGTAATCGACAAACATCTTCTCACCGCCCGCGTGGCTCTGCCGCATCGTCAGAGGCAGGCGGCCTTCCCAGCGCCGGAACAGGTCACACCAACGGCTGTAGCGATAGCCATCCGGGTGGGCGGCGACATACTCTTCCCACAGAACCTGCAGCGTCACATGCTTGCGCTTCAGCTCACGTGCTACCGCCGACCAGTCCGGTTCCGGCTGTTTGCGCCGGCCGGGCTTCATCCCAGGTAAGCCGTATAGGCAAGCTTCCAGGTCGGCATCGCTCATCTCGGCCGGGACCGGCCAGTTCAGCCCGGAGCGTGCAAACCGCTTCAGCATATCCCGGACCGTCGTCGGCCCGACCCCGGCACGCTCGCCAGCCATCCGCGTCGATAGCCCCGCTTCCAAGCTCAGACGTAAAATCTCGCGCACGTGGCGCATCCTAACCCTCCTCGTCGGCATCCATTCCTCCGGTCGTTGCCCGACCGGAACATGCCCCAAGGATCAGGTTCTCCTAACTCCGAACTGCGCGCGATCGTGTCGGAATCCCGCGCGGGTAATTCTCGGAATGCTGCGCGCCATCACTTCGGAATGCCGCGCGCGATCAAATCGGAACGGTGCGCGCGATGATCTCGGAATCCGCAGTCCACGGCTATGATCGCGAGCTGCAACGGCGCATTCTCGACCATCTCAAGAAGCAGGGCGTCCGGGCCAATCAGGATATTACCTTAATCACCGACGGGGGGAAGAAGTCCGCTCGCTCGCGGAAATGATCGCACCGGCGCGAGCATGTCCTCGACTGGTTCCATATCACCATGCGCATCACGGTTTTTCGCCAGTTCGTGCAAGGGCTCGACAACCACGACGAGCAGACCGGACAGGACCTGCTTGCAACCTTGCGCAGGATCAAATGGCATCTGTGACGAAATCGCCGAGCTGCAGCTCGACGCGGAAAGTCTCGACACAGGCTAGCCGAACATGCGCAAGTTCCTGACCCCCAATCGGCGAGTTCCAGGCCTACATCGCCTTCCAACAGTGCCAGCCTGATCAATTACGGCGAGAGCTACCGGGCCGGAGATCGCATCAGCCTCTCCGTCGGCAAAGAGCTGTTCTGGTTCATCCCAGCCATCGAGCTCAACGTCCCGCGTCGGAGCGCTCTCTGCTTCTGGAGGAAGCCATTAGGTCCGCTCGGGCTTGATCGGAGGCTTGGCCGATGGACGTTGTGTTTGCTTCGCTCGGCTGCCGCCCGATGGCGAGGCTTTGCGAATTGTCAGTCCTCTGCCTTTTCGCCGGTCTCAACGGCGCTGTGTAACGTTCAGTGTTGATGACGACGCCCCCGCTGTTCACGCGGTTGCTCCTGTCCAGTGTACTCGTCAGCTTGTCCTCGGCCTCGCGCGTCTTGCCCAAGTGCCGTTCCAACGGCGCTGGCGCGACCTGTCTGGCTTGCTGCTCTTGCAAGGCGGCGTGTTGCACCTGCGACCCGGGTGCTGCCAAAGCTTCGGCAGGGCTTGCGGCAAGCTCGTGCGGCAAGCGCCCCTCTCTCAGTCGGTTTTGCAGCGCCTGCCGATCGGCGACGAGGTAGTTGAGGTGCAGCGGCAGCTGCTGGTCTGGCCGCTCTTCGTTCGCCAATCGACGAACCAGCTCGCGCGTGCCGTCCACCACGAAGACGCCGCAGTCAACAGCGTTTTTCTGCTGCGCCATGTCGGGTGTTACCAGGGTCGCGTCCAGTCTTGTAGCGAGCTTTCGTGCAGGCGCGTCGTTGTATCGCTGTTCATTTTGCTGGATGGAGTCGTAGTGATAGGCGACCGCTCTTTCCGGATCGCGGCGATCTACGAGGAGCAGCGACCAATGGGTGCCGCGGTCAATACCCACCCCATCGTTCACTGGCACGAACAGGAAGTCGGATGGGCCGGCGTTTCGATTATAAATCGACTGCAATGTGCCTCGCGCGTCTTGCTGCTCCATGTGGCGCAGCAGATGGGAGACCGACGGATCGACCAGCCGCGTCCGGGCGGCGAGCGCTGGATCGGCCTGCTGCAGCTGCTGCTCGAGGAATTCGTAATCCCTCTGGATATGTTCGTCGCCCAGCAGTTGGGTGGCCCCGAGCACCGCCCCCCGGGGGAGATTGGACGAGCCTGACGGAAGGGCTTCGATGTGTGCATCGGAGGAGGTAGTCAGATCGACCAACGGAACCCCGAGATGGGTGTCTGAGAGCCTGGCGGTCGCTGGCAAGGCGGGTCCCGGAGCCCTTGCCGGTACTGCTGCCGCTCCAGCTTCCCTTATCGCTCCGCGATGGAGGAGCCAAACGTCGTTGCCCTCCTCTGGCCTCCGGGCGGTGTAGCCGTGGCCTTTAATCTCGTAGTTCCATTCCGGCTTGTCCGCGTCCGGCAAGAGGCCATAATGGTACAAGGAAGAGAGCATCGCCTCTGGGACGCGTTGAGTCCCATGGGAGAAGCCTTTGGGCACGGCGAACGAAACATTTATGGAGTCCTCGATCGCAGCCGGGGGCGCCTCGGACCTTGCTGAGGGCGCGGCCCCCGCATGCAGCCTTCCGATGTGTTCGGACCCTGTCCCTTGAACCGGTACCCCTTGCAATGGCAATTCACCCAATTGCCACATGGGGGGCTGCATCGGCATGCGGCCGCCTGAATTGCCGATTTCGCTCGGCTGCTGCTGAATGGCGGCGGCTTGCGGCGTATTCAGGGCCCTCTGCCTCTCCGCCGGCCGCAACGGCGCCGTCGAATGTTCATTGTTGATGATGAACCGCTCGGGTGGCAGGAGGTTGCCCTGGTCAAGCGCATCCGGCCAGGGCCGGATCTGCTGTTGGCTGGCAGCCAAGACTGGCGGGGCGGCGGCCTCAACTCCGGCGTGCCCAGAGCCGGCCGCTGCCAAAGCGTCCGCCACGATCCTGTCTGACGCAGGCTTCGCATCGCGAACCCGTTCAAGCGCCCAGCGGAGATAATCGTTGCCTGGAAACAACACCTCGGCGAATTCGATCCGCGAATCATGATCCAGCCCAGAGATCGTCCGGCCCCGCCTGTCAAGCGCCTCAGAAAATCTGCGAAGACTATGACCATAGACAACACGGGTGCTTGGGGCCAAGCTGCTGTCACTGGTCACTTGTTCCAAGACATGCGCATCTGCCTTTGAAGGCACCGTCACTGGCCACCGGCCAGTCGCTGAATAGCCCGGCTCATGATACGCACGCAGGACGTTCAACGCCGGCCTTATATCCCTTATGTCAGTGTCTTTCGGAAAGAAGGTATTGAGGTGATCGACCAGGGATTGGTGATTTTTTAGATCAGTCGCTTGGCCACGAGCACCGAGATCATTCGCCAATCGGCGAAGCGCATTCGAGTATATTCGGAGCGTCGGCGCGCTATGGTGTTGCTGAGCCTCAGCATGGGCGATCGCCTTATCAATCACGTCCCGGTGTTCGTCGGACAAGTGGGGATAGCGGTTAGCCGGGGCACCAACAGTCGCTGAATAGCCCGGCTCATGATAGGCACGCAGGACGTTCAACGCCCTCTTCATATCATCGTTTTTCGGAAAGAAAGCATCGAGGTGATCGACCAGGGATTGGTGATTTTTTAGATCAGTCGCTTGGCCACGAGCGCCGAGATCATTTGCCAATCGGCGAAGTGCATACCTGTATTTTAGGACCGTGCTCTCGCTATATTTTTGCTGAGCCGCAGCGTGGGCGATCGCCTTATCGATAAGGTCGCGGTGTTCGTCGGACAAATGGCGATAGCCGGTGGCACGGGCGCCACTCGCGACAGGTTCGGCTCGGCGCGGCTCGGCCACGTGCTGCTCAAAACCCGCTTGCCGCGCTTGGCCAGCATCCGGCAAGGGGCCAGGGCGGTCCAAGAAAGAGAGCATCGCGTCTGGGACGCGTTGAGTCCCATGGGAGAAGCCTTTGGGGACGGGGAATGAGACGTTTATGGAGTTCTCGATGGCAGCGGGGGGTGCCTCAGCCCTTGCGGAGGGCGCGGCCTCCGCATGCAGCCTTCCGATGTGTTCGGACCCTGTCCGTTGAACCGGTACCCCTTCCAATGGCAATTCACCCAACTGCTGCGTGGGGGGCTGCATCGGCACGCGGCCGCCTGAATTGCCGATTTCGCTCAGCGGCTGCTGAATGGCGGCGGCTTGCGGCGTATTCAGGGCCCTCTGCCTCTCCGCTGGCCGCAACAGCGCTGTGTCATGTTCATTGTTGATGATCACCCGCTCGGGTGGCAGGTGGTTGCCTTGGTCAAACGCATCCGGCCAGGGCCGGATCTGCTGTTGGCTGGCAGCCAAGACTGGCGGGGCGGCGGCCTCAACTCCGGCGTGCCCAGAGCTTGCGAAAGCGTCCGACACGCTTCTGTTAGGATCCTCCGGTCCAGCGGGCATCCCTGGGTTGCCGAACAAAGACGAGGCGGCTTGATCACCCTGCCGCTGCTGAAGCACTTCGCGGAACCCCTGTTCCAGTCGCAGAAGCTCCTCTGGATTGGTTGGCGGCTTGTCAGCTCGATTATCGAACAGCGGCCGCAAGGCCTCGGGAACCTCCGCATTGTGAACCCGCTGCAGCGCGAAGCGGAGTTTCTTGTTGCCTGGAAACAACGCCTCGGCGAGTTCGGTCCGCGAATTGTGATCCAGCCCAGAGATCGTCTGGCCCCGACTCTCGAGCTCCTCAGAAAATCTGCGAAGAAGACGACCATAGACGACACGGGTGCTTAAGGCCAACCCGCTGTCACTGCTTAATTTTTCCAGGATACGCGCATCTGCCTTTGACGGCACCGCCGCTGGCCACCAGCCAGTCGCTGCATTGCCCGGATCATGATACGCACGTAGGACGTTCAACGCCGTTTTAATGTTCTGGTCATTCGGAAAGAAAGTATCGAGGTGATCGACCAGGGATTGGTGATTTTTTAGATCAGTCGCTTGGCCACGAGCGCCGAGATCATTCGCCAATCGGCGAAGCGCATTCGAGTATATTCGCAGCGTGTCCGCGCTCTGGTTTTGCTGAGCCGCAGCGCGGTCGATCGCCTTGTCAATAACGTCCCGGTGTTCGGCGGACAGATGGGGATAGCTGGCAGCAGGGCCGCCAGCAGTCGCTGAATAGCCCGGCTCATGATACGCACGCAGGGCCTTCAAAGCGCTCTTCATATCAACGTCTTTCGGAAAGAAAGCACCGACGTGATCGACCAGGGATTTGTGATTTCTTAGATCGATTGCTTGGCCACGAGCGCTGAGATCATTCGCCAACCGGCTAAGTGCAAACGTGTATTTTCGGGCCGTGGTCTCGCTATATTTTTCCTGGGAGTGGGCGATCGCTCTATCAATAAGGTCCCGGTGTTCGTCGGACAGATGGTGATAGCGGGAAGCACGGGCGCCACTCGCAACCGGGTCGGCTCGGCGCGGCTCGGCCACGTGCTGCTCAAAGCCCGCTTGCCGCGCTTGGCCAGCATCCGGCAAGGGGCCAGGGCGGTCCAAGAAAGGGAGCATCGCGTCTGGGACGCGTTGAGTCCCATGGGAAAAGTCTTTGGGGACGGCGAACGAAACGTTTATGGAGTCCTCGATCGCAGCCGGGGGCGCCTCGGACCTTGCTGAGGGCGCGGCCCCCGCATGCAGCCTTCCGATGTGTTCGGACCCTGTCCCTTGAACCGGTACCCCTTGCAATGGCAATTCACCCAACTGCTGCGTGGGGGGCTGTATCGGCACGCGGCCGCCTGAATTGCCGATTTCGCTCAGCTGCTGCTGAATGGCGACGGCTTGCGGCCTATCCACGGCCCTCTGCCTCTTCGCTGGCCGCAACGGCGCCGTCGAATGTTCATTGTTGATGATGCCCCCCTGGGGTGGCAGGTGGTTGCCCTGGTCAAGCGCATCCGGCGAGGGCCGGATCTGCTGTTGGCTGGCAGCCAAGACTGGCGGGGCGGCGGCCTCAACTCCGGCGTGCCCAGAGCCGGCCGCTGCGAAAGCGTCCGTCACGATGCTGTTGTGGTCACCCGGTCCAGCGGGCATCCCTGGGTCGCTGAAAAAAGACGAGACGGCTTGATCATCCTGCCGTCGCTGAAGCACTTCGCGGAACCCCTGTTCCAGTCGCAGAAGCTCCTCTGGATTGGTTGGCGACTCGTCAGCTTGATCGAACAGCCTCCGGGCCTCGGCAAGGTGCTGCTCAAAGCCCACTTGCCGGGCCTGGACCGCTTGCCCCTCTTCCAAGCCGGCGTCCTGCACCTGCGGCAAAGCTGTTACACGGGATGTAATTTTTCGCTGGTCCACACTAGCCTCGCATCAAACTGTATCGTCAAAGTCCTGCGCCAATCCGCGCAGCGGCTCATCGAGTCGAGATTCTGCGGAGAATCCCTCCTCTGCTTCCGTCAAGGGTGCCGGCTCCGGGAGGGCGCCTGTCTGCCTTGCGACTCTTCCGTGTCATATGTGGCATGTCGAGTCGATCCGGAGGATTTGGAGATGCAAATTCCCATAGCCGTTCACCTGTAGTGGAGTTTCTGATCGCCAAGGGACGGGATACGCGAGACGGGCGCTTAACCTTCGGTGTCATCTGGATGACCCATGCTAGGCGGGTTGGCTTACGACAAGCTGACGGGCACCGTAACGTTAACCGGGCATCGATCAAAATGTGGGATCTGGCGGCATGACCAGATTTTCCCGTGATTATCGTCGCCACCGATTTCCGGCGCAGGTGATTGCCCGTGCCGTTTGGCTCTATTTCCGGTTTCCGCTCAGCCTGCGGATGGTCGAGGATATGCCGGCAGCTCGTGGCGTCATCGTCTCTCGCCAGACCGTGCGACTTTGGGCTGAAAAATTTGGCAGACACTTTGCCAAATGATATCCGGAAGTGATCGGCCGGCAAGCTCGGCGACACATGGCATCTCGATGAAGTTGCCATCACCATCGGTGGAAAGAAACACTGGCTTTGGCGCGCCGTTCATCAGGACGGGTTTGTTCTCGACGTGTCGGTGCAAAGCCGTCGCAATGTCAAGGCGGCAAGCCTGGTGCAACACCAGGTTCTCGATACCGTCCGAGAACAACGCGACCTCGTCAATGCGCCGCGGCAGTTGTCTCCAGATCGCGTCATCAACCTTCGCCATTGCCCCCAAACGGCATCGGCTGAGGTTGGAACATCGGCATAAAAGGCGTGAACGATCGCCGGATCAGCCGGCTCCCCATCGCACCCGATGAAAACGACCACGCCGTACGCTGAGGCTCATCACGGGTCGACCAAAAGGCGGTAGATTCTTTGTATCGAGCGGACAGCGTCTGCGGCGCCGTCGTGCAATCGGCCCAAAGGCGAGAATGCGGATGGCGGGTGTGTGCGTCCGTCACGCAGGCCTGGCTTCGAAAGAGGGCACCGTGGTCGACAAAATTCGAGCGCAAGTCCGGCCTAGCCGGCACTCGCCGTTGCGGCCAGCCAGAACCTCAACTCAGGCGACTTTTCTTCAGAATCCTTGATGTAGCGCTCCTGCCAGTCGTCTTTCTCGCTGAGGGGCTTGCCGAACGTGTCCGGGTATTTCTTCAGCCAATAGCGGTAGGCATAGTGGTCGTAGAGGTCGAGCACATGGCAGGCATAGGCCTCGGCCAAGGGACGATGACCATGCACGATCACCATGTTCTCGTCGTTGTTATGGGAGGCGCGATAGCCCAGATTGTGCGAACCGGTGATGACCACGCACTCGTCGCTAAATGGGTCAATGACCACGACTTTGTTGTGAATGATGGCGAACCCAACCTTATAGATTTCCTTCTCCCACCGGCCGAAGGCATCATCGATCGCATCAGCAGGGATCGCGCGGTAATCAGGCGCAGCTCCCACCTTGCCCTTGGCTTTCTTTACGCCGCCGTCCTCGCCAATCACCCCGACGTTGAAACCGGCTTTTCCAGGCTGTTCGTCACCTGAGCCTGCATGCAAGGCCTCAGCGAAGTTTGCGGCCCGCACCGTGCTTGTCAGGGCGCCTCGCACGAACAGGTTTGGGTTGTTCCGAAGCGCGTTGCCGGCAGCATCGAGGATGGAGTTGTTCCCCGGATCGAACGCCAAGAAGAGCACGGCATGTTTCGCCGCGCCGACCAGCTCGTAGAGCCGAGCCATGTCATTGGGAATTTCTTTAGGAGGAGTTTGCAGCAAATCCTCGGTGTTGGGAGAAAACAGCACCTCTATGTGAGCGCTGCCGTCTTCAAGAGTCATGGGGTTGGCGATCGCCTTGGCATTGGCCTCGCGGTTGGCTTGCCGAAACGCCGGATCCTGCAGCTTCTTTGGGGCATCAGCACCCAGTTCACTGAAATGCTTAACCGAGGTCCAATACTCTTTGTAGCGGGCAGCGACCAGTGGCGATTTGATGATCAATGTATTGTTGGTCTGCGTGGCAAGCCCGGTGCTCGTCCAATTGGTGGAGCCAGTCAGCACCTTCGTTGGTTTGCCGTTTTCCTCCAACACCATGAACTTGTTGTGAGGAATGCTGCCATCGGGCAAAATGCGGTCCGTCACATTCACGCCGGCGGCATGGAGGTTGTGACGATTGTCGGAATCCGCATCGTCGACCTCTACGCCATTCTTTTTGCCACGCTCGTTTCCAAGCACGACATTTCGAATCTTAGGATCGCCATGGTCATGGGCCTGGAGGCGAACTTCGAGGCCCCGCGGATCGTTGAGTTCATAAAGTGCGCTGAAGATTTCGGCGCCAGCCGTCCGGTCAGCCTGGTCTAGCAGAGACGTGACTCCCTTGAACAACTCTCCCTCGAGCGCGATTCTGACCGAGTCGTGGGGATCGGCGACGCGCTTGAGCAAAAGGTTTCCGTTCGCTTTGTCACCAAGGGCCCGTGTCACGGCCTGCGTCGCCACAATCCCGCGGTTGAAATAGGCTTCGAAAATGCCCCTATCCGCGGTGACGGCCACCGAATTGGACAAAAGCGGTTCGGCGTCTTTTAGCGGCTGCAATTGGCCAGGTGTTCCACCCATCGGCACTATTCGATAGCGCACCTGAGAACCTCGCCGGACATAGAGGTCTTTCCACCAGAATTTCTGGATCGGGGCGTCTTCGGTTGTCGCGTCCTTCTGATCCTCGAACCCGGCGAAGCGTGCCATCGCCGGTAGCGCTTGTTCCGTACCAGCAGTCAGGTCCTGCCGGAATATCGCAAACCCTAGGCAGCCGTCGAGATGGCGATCATAGGTCCACGCGACGAGGGCAATGTCGTTATTGGAGAATGCCAGAGCTTTCATGGGACGTTCCTCATTGAACCGGACAGGCAGGGAGGCACGAAATCACGAGCGCGCGTAGGCGCCAGAACGGCTTTAAGGCAGGGAGCATGCGGGAGCTGTGGCCAACCAGCGGTTCAGAACCGCAGCAAGCCTTAAACCCGCGCGGCCGAGCTGCTCATCCACGACGGGCAAAGCTTTTGCGTAATAGTCGTTGTCGAGATTTGCGCCGTTAGTGATGCCGGCGGCCATCTCTTGCGCCAAGGTGTGGGCTTCTAGCGCCCAGGCTACCGGGTCGAGCGTCTCAGAGGCCTCGGGATGCTTGAGCAGCCAGTCAGTTTCTAGGCGATCCACATAGGATCCCCAGGCATAGGTGGTTTGTTTGATGATTGTGCTGTCCCACACCGCATGAAGGTTGTCGGCAGGGGTCTTAGGCGGACTTTTGATCAACCCACCGAACTTCACGGTGACTGCGAGCGCGTTCTCGCCGGTGTTGTCAGCCACGGTGTGGAACGGTTGGTGGAGATCTCCCACGATGTGAATGAGGTAGCGCAGGCTATCCCTGCGCTGCAAAGGGTCTGTTGCGCAGGTAATTTCATGCTCGGCGCGATCGATCTCAGCGATGGCGCAATCACCTTGCACATTCGCGGCGCATTGGGACACAGGGTCGTATTTGCTGTCGGCCAGAGGAATGTCGACGAAGTGCCAATTGTAGCTTTCCGGATGGATTGCATAACGGACGTCATCCGCCCAGCTCGCGACAGATGCCATCGCCACTTCTCCGCCCAGGATGCGCTTGACTTCCATCAGCGCTGTGGAGGAAAGACGCCGTTGGGCGATTTCTGCCACGATCGAATGCCCTTCCGGACCCCATGCAAATGCTTGGCTGCAAGCCGCGCCGGTGAGCAAGATCCCCAGCACCAAAGATTTCATGGGTGTCCTCCGTTTGATGTGCCTAACCATCCAAGGTGTATTCGGTCTCGACGGTTATCGAGCCAACGTAGTTGGGATAGGTCGTCATTCCCTCGTCATCGAGGACGTCCTCACGACTATAGTTTTTGTTTGAGACGTAGAAATGAACCTTGTCGCCAATACAGTCCATGGTGATGTCACCGGCTTCGTTCTGTGTCACGATTTTATAGCCGGTATAGTAGTTTAGATGGCGGGAGGGCGCTTCGCCGATGACGATGATCTGCGGGTCCAGCCTCTCCAACCAGGAATTCGGGATCTTGCCGCTGTCGCGCCCGTGGTGGGGCGCAAACACGACCGTCGTCTTCGTGAGCTCAATATCGTCGAAGATCTCCTCCATGAACTTGGTGTGGAGATCTCCGATCCACATGAATGTGGCGCCATCTTCGATTGAATAACGGGCGACCAGCGACATATTGTTGAAGGCCAGCCCGTCCGCCGCGTCCTTCAGGGCAGCCTTGTAAGCTTCATTAGAAACATTCGGCCACAGGATACTGATCCCAGCCGCGCCGCGCTCATCACTGCTCTGGTTCATCCATTTGCGCTTGCACCCTTTATAGACATGGTAGGCCGAGCTTGAGTCTCTCAGCTTGCAGTAGTGCTCAAAAGACGTGGTAGGACTGTCCTTGGTAGCGCTGTTGGCCACGCAATAGAAGTTGACGATACCGAGCTTCTCATCCAGGTACTCCAGGCCGAGGATGTGGTCCTGATCGGGGTGGGTCGAAATGAATCGCGTGATGCCTTTTTCGGCAGACGCTTCCTTGAGTTCTTCGACGATCGCCTCCTTCTGGTCGTCATTCAGGCAGCAATCGATAATCGTGAAATTATCGCTGTTGTGGCGGATGTAGAATGTGTCTCCGTTGCCGACAGACAACGATTTGACCAACGGCATGGCTCAGCCTTTATGATGCTCGACGCGCTTGGTGATGAAAAAATTTTGTTTGAGATAGGACACCAGGAATAGCGCGACCAATGCCAAGAGCCCGCCATTGACGGCCGTTCCGGCTGATACTGCGGTGCCAAAGGACTGCAGGTTATAGGCCGCAAAGACCACCACCAAGAGCGCAAAGATGGTGCGGTACATATTGCTGGTTTCGAGCAGCACTAGAATTTTCTCGTCTTTGGCGCTGGCGTCGATGAAAGCCGGGTAATCCCGCTTCGGAAGCAGGCGGACAAACCGCAATATCGGGTCAACGAGGATTGACACCACCCGGCTGACAATCATGCCCAGGAAATAGTAGACCACAAGGTCGGCGACCACAGACAGGCTTTCAAAGTGGTAGATGCCGAGGATTGAGAGAAGGGCGCTCAGAATGGCGCCTGGCACTAAGTTGTTGAAAAGATTGTAGGACGAGATCTTGGCTAAGATATCGGTCATGCGCCCCCGCGTAGCGAATATAATGAGTCTCTGTATAAACTGCAACACACCTTTTTCTATCTTTTGCTGTATTCCTTTTGGCGCTAGGTTGTAGTAATGTGTTACACAAATACTTGCTGGCGGCCAACGCGTGACAATCACTGCTCCAAATAGACTCCGTAAGCGGAAAGCAAAAAGCAAAGTCGCATAAGTTTAACTCTGAAACTTATGTTTATCCTATCTTATCCGAGACTTAGATTCTCATAATATCCATTATGTTAAATAGTAAGGGCTCATCTGGTTACGGGAGGATGCCGGTAATTGTCACGCAAGGAGTCTGCATGAGCTCTGCAGAGGCCATGCAAATTCGCCGGCCGGGGTCAGCGACGCGATGGTCCCAGCGCTAATGAACGGAAAAGGGCTGTTCAATCAGATGCGGAGCCAACCCAGGTTCAGGCACGTAGGTCGGAGACGGAGTGCCCAAATTGGCGGCGTTAACACGCCATTCGTCGCGTCTGGGGATCTTGGTGAGCCCAACAGGGAATACGGTGACTTTGTCGTCCTGGATTCGCAGTCTGAGGAAGTGCCTGTGGCTGTCACGCCGCATCGAACTGAACGCGTCATTGTGGTTCATGTTCAGCCAGCGGGAGGTCACATACAGATAAACGCCAAATAGGGTGCCGGCGATCAAACCGCCAACCACGGTCATCTCGGCGCCATAAAGCCAGAACGACAAGCGTGGCCATGCTCCCAGATCGGCAAAGCGGCCGTTAAACCAGGATACGATGTCTGCAGTCAGTAGTACGCCAAGGCAATGCGCCAGCGCATTGACAGCTGAAACCAGCCAAATCTTCACCCCGCCACCTTCCTGCTTTCTCGTGTAGCCCCAGAACCCGGCAAAAAACAAAGCCGGCGCGATGTAGTAGATGTCTACGGGGAGGAAAGATCCGGCCAAGGCCACCAGCCAGTAAAGGCTTCCGAGCACCATGGCGAACGCAGGATTGTAAGCCGCAAAGCCGAAATTGCCAGCCAACATGGAAAGGCTTTCGGCTTTCGACGGGTAGACGGCTTCCCTACCCTGCCCGTCGGACCCTAGGGCCAGTTTCTTGATCTGGTTGTTCAGCCAAGTGTAGCCATCTGCCTTTCGATCCAGATCGACAGATGCTTCTACCTGATGGGTGGGATGCAGAAAGGCCCCTCCTCCACCGGAGGTGACAAATTGGGTGTTTCCGTCATCAGCAACATATCGGCTGTAGTGGTGCGTATCTCCGGACAGGACCAGGGAAACCGTAAGGCCCTTTTTTTGATTTAACGCTATCCATCCGATATAGCTCATGACGCTCAGGGCCCTATTTCCGGCCTGTCCGGTGTAGAGCCAGCCAGGCTCCGGCCCGCAGAGAATGATCTTGGCGTTGGGCGGCATCGCCTTAGCGATCTCTATAAAGTACTCCTTCTGCGGTTGGTCGACATCGTCGTCCAGCTGGGCGTCGATCGCCCACAGCCACCAATTATCCGTAAGCTGAACGGCGAAATAGCTCCGCCGCTGGTGCGTGCGCCATCCACCAAGGTGCATGTGGTCTTTTCGACAGAAAAGCGAAAGAAAGATGACGAGGCCATCGTACCAATCATGATTACCAGGCAGAGCAAAAACCGGCGGTCCTTTGATAAGACGCTGGTTAGGATCCGGGAACGCCCACTCATACGGGTCGCGTAGTTGCTTTTGGTACGTTTCGGGCGCTGCGCGGGGGTATACCTCGTCTCCCCCCATGAAAAGCATCTGTCCGCGCTTCAGCGAGTGGCCGTCAACCGAAAGCGTTTCCTGCGCGAGAAGCGAGGCAATCGCGTAGGTGGCGTCGAATCCGTCGCCCAGGTCGGCCACAAAATCGATCCAGACAGCGCCTTGGTCATCCGGATCCAAGGTCCACAGTTGCTCGTTATCCTTTCCCGGGAGGAACTGTTGGGCACGAGCTACCAGGTCTTCAGGCGGCACTGTGTCAAGGGCGGCGACGATCAACCGCCGATCAGCATACTGACCAAAAAGGTCTGAGAGTATGACCCGCCACATCAGGCGTAACAGCAGGGCTGGGTGGAACCAGCCAGTCATCTTGGGGTACTTAGAGAGGCCTCTAAGATCGGGTGGGACCGTCGGCATGCTCAGGCTCCGTGGAATCGTAGATAATCGACAGGTTCTAGGACATGCGCAGATAGCGGAAGCCTGGATTTATTAGGCCGCTCACTTGACGCCTGGATCCAACTCCAGAGTGTTGGCTCCATTAGGATCACCAGCTGCGGAAGCGTGAGGCCTCCGAGGGAAGGGCTTGTGAAAATCGTGTGGCGCGTAGGTTGCCGTAACGGTGTTCCCAGTGGTGCTTTTAAGCTCGCCGTTGGCAGGGAGGGACGATGGACCAAGGCCGACAGCCACCCCAATAACCACCATGCCAATCAATGCATTGCCCAGCGATTTGCGCATATTCCCCCCAAAGAAAACCCCGCATTATTGTGACGCCATTTTACAGGCTTCTACAAGACCATTCAGGCACTTGTCCCAGAAAGAAACGAATGGACTCTCATATTCGCACTGACGCACGAAACGGCCTCGCCAATTTGGGCATTTGCAGTATCCGATCCGCCGAGACCAGCAATGCACCGCGTCTCTAGCTTGGCGCGGATGACTTGCCTGGCATAAGGACCACGATGGCGGCCTCCTCTTCTTGCCAGAATTTGGGGCTCGCTACCCTGATATAGACTGCTGTTCAGGGGGCCTGCCAGGCAAAGGTCGTCACTCGGAACGACAGTTTCGAGCTGCCGCCCGAAAGCTTCAAAAGGTGTCGGACCTCCGACGCACGTATGCATTTTCACCCATGGGCCGAGGCGTCCTGATATCTAGAAGACCGTTGTAGGGGTCGATCTAACGGCCACAGCGTTCGACCATCTCATCTGCGATCGCCAGGAGACTATAGGCTTCGACCTTGCGGCTGACGGGTATAAGAAAGCTCGGCCGGCTTGGTCAGGTTCTCGGCCTCGACGGTACACCGCACTGCGCCGCTGACGTCCCCATCGTCGGGAAACAGCACGTCGACCTCGAAGAACTTCTCGCCGCGCTGATGACGGAACAGATCGCATGTCAGAGCGCCACGCTTGGTCGGTTTCCTTTTCGGCCACCGATCGTAGTAAAACCCCTCAGGATCATGCTTCTCTGGCATCGGCGGCATTCGGATAGTAGGCATATCGATGTATGTTCGCGTAGCAAGACCCGTGGGTTGAATAAGCGACCTACGCAGGCTGTCATGCTGCTTTGCCATTCTCATGATGTCCGACATAGGCCCAATGCCACGTGCGAGATCTGCGAGCGCGCCTTTGCCGTGGAGATTGTCGAACGTGGACTGCACGCTGCGCATTGCCGCCAATTGGGGACCAAGACCGCCCATCAGTCCGCGCGACGCCTTATCCAGTTCGGAGATCCTCAGACCGCCGCCGGGCACTCTCAGTGTAGCGATATCAACGCCTTTCGAAGCAGCAGGCGGCCGCTTCACGATTCGTCGAACCGTTGGCGCAACAGGCGGCGCGGGCAGCTTAGGAATCGGGGGGAGCGCGGATTGCCCGTTGACGTCATTCTGATTCTCGTCATCGTCCGAATCATGTGCGTCACGACTCAAATCGATGTTGCCGATAGCCTCAAACGACACGCGCACCTTTGACGCCGGCCGAGTGCCGCCGTTAGCAACGCCAAATGTTAGCGATATCTCGGCCTCGGGCTCTGTGCGGTTCTTGTGCAGCGACTCAAAGGTTGAGCTGCGCATTCCGCCAACTCAGGACAGCGATTCCGCTAAATACGGGACAGGCGTTCCGGTAATGTCGGGACAGCCTGGGGTCGCTGGTTCTCGATAGCCTCGTTGAGTTCAGGATTGATTGATTTCGGTGTTTTCGGCGCCGGTCAAGAGGGGTGGAGTGCACCCCCAGACTGAGACAAGGAAAATAGCGGACAGTTTCCCCGCAAGGAGAGGAAACTGGGGCATGGCCGGACGGCAAAGAGTTATTGATGATGACCAAAAGCTGGAGCTTCTCCGGCGCATGGAAGCGGGCGAAACCGTCAGCAAGTTGGCAGATGAGGTTGGTATCAGTCGCCAACGACTTTACGAGTGGCGTGATCATCTCAGGCTTCATGGTAATCTGAAGTCACGTCGGCGCGGCCGGCCGGCCAGATCGACAGCAGGAGTTGACGGGACCGCACAGCTGCAGAGTGCAGTGGATGTGCCGGCACCTCAGGAAAAGGCACTGACCAAGGCCAGGCGCCGGATCAGGGAACTGGAGCAGAAGGTCGGGCAGCAGCAGCTCGATCTCGATTTTTTTCGCGAAGCCTTGCGGCACTTCGAGGAAGATCAGCGTCGGAGCAGCGCTCCTGGCGAAACGGCATCTTCAAAGTCATTGAAAAGATGATGACCGGCCTGTCGCAAGGCGAATTCAACATCGACAGAATGTGCTGGCTCGCTGGTGTCAGCCGCGCGAGCTATTACCGTCACTGGCTGGATTCAGCCCCTCGTCGAGCCGAGACGGGTTTGCGCGATCTCATTCAGAAGCTGGCTCTCGGCAACACACACTACGGGTACCGCCGGATTGGAGCCCTGCTTCGGCGTGAGGGGTGGCAAGTTAATCACAAATGCGTTCTGCGGATCATGCGTGAAGACAATCTGTTGTGCCTGCGCGCTAGCCCCTTTGTTCCTGTGACGACCAACTCCAGGCATGGTTGGCAAGTCGTGCAGAACCTCGCGAGGGGAATGATCCTCAATGGCGTAAACCAGCTATGGGTTGCCGATATCACCTTCCTGCATCTGGCTGAGGAGTTTGCCTTCCTTGCCGTTGTCCTTGACGCGTTCAGCCGCAAGGTTGTCGGATGGGCGCTGGATACGCATCTTAGAGCAAGCCTTGCCATCGAAGCTCTCGAGATGGCCATCGCTGATCGCCAGCCCGTACCCGGGAGCCTCATTCATCATTCCGACCGCGGAGTTCAATACGCGTGCGGGGCCTACTCCGAACTTCTGCATCTACACGGTATCCAGGCGAGCATGAGTCGTGTCGGCAATCCTTACGACAATGCGAAGGCGGAGAGCTTCATGAAAACCCTGAAACAGGAAGAGGTGCAAGGTCTCGCCTATAAGGATGCAGATGATGCCCGCAAGCACATCGGCGCTTTCATAGAGACCGTTTACAATACGGAGCGCCTGCATTCGGCGCTCGACTACCTCAGTCCGGAGGAATACGAACAGAAGCATTCACGCGGGCGACAGATGGAAAAGGCTGCATAGCTTAACACGGGAAACTGTCCGCTATTTTCCTTGTCTCAGTCTGGGGGTGCACTCCATTGCTGTCCCCGACATTACTGGAATGCCTGTCCGGGAATTACCGGAACGCGCAGCATCAGCTTCAAATGCTGGATGAAACCAGGGGAGTGAGCGATTGCCGATCCGTCCAACTTGGCGTCGATGGTTCAGCGACTTCCAGCAGAGCGTCGAGGCCCTGGCTCTGCAGGACGTCGATTTGCTCGATGACGACAAAGCTGAACTGAAGTCCACGGCTTTGGCACTTTTCGGCCGTCTTCAGTCAGAGCTCGATTCCGCCCTGGTGCTTATCGATGCCAGGCGAGAACTGGCCTTCAGGAACGCCTGCCGGTCAGTCATCGATTGTGCCCTACACCTGTATGCCGCCGAAACTGACGCCCAATATCTCACCCGATTGAAAGAGGACGACGAGCAGAGCAGGCGTTCTCGCGCCAAACGGCATCTGGCTGTCAATGAAGGCCGACTGCCCAAGGAGCAGGCCAGTATTCTCAATGGATTCATCAAGCGAATGCACGGCCCCAAGCAGCGCTTGCTAGTGTCTGAGATCGACTCACCGGTGCCAAGACTCAGCCACGTCTACCGCGAAATATCAGCCGATGCATTGCATGTGAGCTGGACGTCGCTGCACCGCCACGTTTTTAAGAATAAGGACGGTGACGTCCAGCTGGCGCTGGAGCCCAAGGTGAGCAGGGACGAGCTTGAAGAGGCAGCGTCCGCGCTCGCACTTTCGGTGCTTTTCGCAATGCGCTCGCTCTTGATCATCTTGCCAGAGATCGCAGTTACGTATAATCTTCATGGCATGTTCGCGAAGTACAAGAAAATAGACAAACGCGGATTGAAAATAGTCGCATAATATGTATTATGGAACTTTCTTTCACTATAGATATCAAATTCTTAATTTCTTATAATATCCATTATGTTAAATCGAAGCGCGTAAGAGATTACATGTACACGCTACCGCGCTAGACGACCAACACCACGAATACGGCCGTACCCAATGTTCGACGGGTACAGCCCCACCCGTCGGACCAGGTCACCTTTAGCATCCGTGAACACCTCTCGTTCGAGGGGTCAGAACAAGAACTGCTCGAAATCATACGCTAAGGTCGAACAGCTCTTGTTCTGGCCCCTTCAAGGCCTGATCGCGTCCTGCGCACAGGATAACGGTTCCTTAGGCCATTCTCCCGAATCTTGAGCTCTCATCCGCCGTGATGCGCCCTTCACTGCGCGATCCGACGGCATCGCGCCGATGGTTTGAAAGGAGGCGCGCCAGCGCGGGATAGGACGGACTGGAACGAGAACGCATGGGGCTTCGGTGTGTCGCTACCACGCACGCACACCATGAACTCCTCGTCGTGTCGGGTCCGCGACAGTGGCCTATTTAGCAAATCTCTTGTTCAGCATGGGTTAAATAGCTGAAATTAATCGCGAATTTCCTTACTCGGCTCGGTCGACTAAATTGGCACGAGTTTTGAGGGTCTTTCATCAGGCACTGCGGAAAGCTGCCTGCCGGCATTCATATCGCGAGTAAACTGAGCAAACTATTTCTGCAGTGAAGGCCTAACTGCTGACCCCTAGAGGAGCGTCGACAATGCCAGACAACTTCATCTATGCTGACGATTGGGCTTCGGTTTATGGACAAATTACTAACATCCGGGGCAAGATAGCTGAGGCAGAAGAGACGGCCGCCTTTCTTGAGCGACATTGCAGTGGAGGAAGTGCGCTCGAACTCGGCATCGGCGACGGCCGCGTGGCAGTTCCATTGAGCGCGCAGGGGGTCAGGGTTGAAGGCATCGACAATTCCGACAGCATGCTGAAGCTGCTTGCCAGCCGCACAGATGTTGTCAAGGCTTGGCGAGGGGACATTGCCAACTTCACATCAACTGACCGCTACGATACGGTGTATTGTATATACAACACGTTCATACTGCTCTTCACGCGCGAAGCGCAAATAGCTTGCCTCCGATCTGCTGCATCGGCCTTAAAGGAAGGTGGGTCTTTGATCATCGAGAATGATGTACCGGCCTTGGATGGTTTCGTTAACGGGCAGAAAACAACGACGTTGCTCGTCGATCACGAGAACACAATTCTCCGTACAGATGTCCATGATGCTTTGAAACAGAACTTAGTGTCATCGTTCCTCTGGTTTTCTGGAACATCGGCACGGCGTTTACCACATCGGGTTCGATACGTGCACCATCAGGAACTCGATACGATGGCCGACTGCGTGGGGTTAAAGCTGGTAGAGCGTCTGGCAGATTGGACAGGAGGTGCCTTCACCCAAGCGTCCACACGTAGTATCTCCGTCTATCGCCGAGCCGGCTTTTAGTGCAGCGACCAACTTTCAATTACTCATGGGTTCGTTCGGCTCGGTAGTCGCGTCGAGTTTGATGTCGATGAGGCGCGATGGGCGCAAAGATGTTGCCCGGCGGCGAAATGCTTGTCCACGCCTCGATGATCAAAGCTTCAACTCCGCGATTCGAAGCCTCTCAGCGCTGCAGAGCACAGACGATAATCGCCTAGGTGATTCAAAGGGCGAGGATTTATTTCAACAGCCCCCGCATGTTGCCGTCCCCTTGGCGGGCGGAATAAACCATGTGGATGGGGCACCGTTCTCGATGGCGGCGAGCGGGTAAGACCTGTTACCTTTCGCAATGACCACGTTGCATCCCGCGCCCATCGCTATCCTTGCTGCCATCAACTTTGTCACCATGCCGCCCGAACCATGGCGCGCGGGGGAAAAGCTGGCCATGGCTTCTATCTCCGGGGTAACGCGCCCCACCTGTGGGACCATACGAGCCAACGGGTTGTCGTGTGGATCTTCCGTAAAGAGGCCATCAACGTCGGAAAGCAGAATGAGAACATCGGCGTCAGCAATTTGCGCGACCCGTGCGGCCAACCGATCATTGTCGCCCAAACAGGTCTCCGGCGTAGCGGTCGCGTCGTTCTCGTTGATAACGGGCACGGCGCCAACTTTGAGGAGTTGTTGAAAGGCTGACCGCGCATTGCGGCGACAGTGCTGGTCGTCTACATCTGCGCTTGTCAATAGCACCTGCCCCAGGCCAAACCCATGGCGTTTCAAACTCTGTTCATAAGCGAGCATCAGTCGAATCTGACCAATCGAGGCCGCCGCTTGCCTCTCCTCAATTCGCAAGGATCTGCCCAACTGCTTGAGGTGACGTGATCCAACCGCAACAGCACCGGAGGTGACGATGATCACCTGCTGGCCGCGTTTTAAAAACCGGACGACATCCTCTATCAACGTTTCAAGCCAAGGAACGCGTACCTCGCAGGTCTCTAAATCGGCAACCACTGCGGAGCCAATCTTCACTATCAGCCGGCGAGCCGAAAGCAATTGGACCGCCCTCGTCGCAAGACATTTCTCTCTAATCTCTTCTTGCATTCAACAGCATTCGGTTCCGCGAGCGGTCAGCAACAAAGTTCGACATTTCGTCAACTTGCGTCTCTCTCGCTCTGAATTGCATCAATCTTCGGACGCTGATCACCTACCAATCTAGCGCCCGCCCTGCCTTTGGTGCGGAAAGTTGAGGACCGCTGATGATTTCTTATTCGCTATGGGTCGGAAATGGTGCGATCGACCAATCGATTAAATCGACGGCCCGCTCGAGTATCGCTTCGGTTAGAGCACGGCTTGGTGAGGCTGCGATAACATGTCCGATCCAGTCCCGGTGATCGCCTTTCCTGACGATCGGCGTATTGGGTCCAACATAGAATTCCACCTCGGCGACGCCTGGTACAACAGTCGCTTGATGGTCGCCGTTGATCCAGTCAAGGTTGCCATCGCGATCGGGGACCAGGATTCGCGCAGCTGCGACCTGCGAATGCCTCCTGCGCAAATCCCATTTGTCGCCGATGACAAGTCTGATGTGCTCGGTGATGAGATCGAGCCCGTAAGTTAGCTGAACCAGTTGAGGACCGGGGGCGCCACCAAGACGCGGGTTCACTTCAATGACGACTGGGCCACGCTTCGTCCACCGGAATTCTATGCAGGTTGGCCCCCAACCAAGGCCGAGCGCGCGCAAACAGCTGAGCGAAATATCGACGATACGCTCTTGCTCTTCATCAGTCAGTGGGGCCGGTAGGGTGAATTCACGGAACACGAAATACGGTTCGGGGCCGAACTCACCGGCGTAAATCGCGACGACTTCATCTCCCATTATCTCGGCGCAATAGTATGGACCTTGTGCGAATTCTTCGACTAGTATCCGCGGCGAAGATTGCCAAATGTGCTTCCCGCCCAAAAGATAGGTCGTGTGTTCGGCCAACTCATCGACCTTACGGCACAATCGGACGCCGCTGCTACCCACGCCTACGGCTGGCTTAAGAATCACCGGCAGCCCAATTTCAGCTGCAGAGCTTTCTATGTCCGCCGCATTCGTTGCCAAGCGATAAGACGGTACTGGAATGCCCGCCTCCGCGAGAATCTGACGTTGAGTGAATTTCTCGCAACATCGTTCAATCGCCGTAGGGTTTGGTCCCGGTAGATCGAAATACCGGCACAGCTTGCCAACTGTTGCATAGACCGACTCCTTGGCACACGTAACTCCAGCAATGTCGTTGGTCGCACGCAGCCGGGAACATTCGCCGATCAAAGCATCGAGGTCGCCTGTATCGACACGGATGGCCTCAGACTCTTCCGCCGCCACATAGTCGTACTGAGCTGGATCAGCCGACAGGGTAATCGGATGTAGGCCAAGACGCTTGGCCGCCTGGATGTACAACAGGCCAGTTCTCGATCCTTCAACCAGGACAAGCACTCTTTTTGCCATTGACTGGTGATCCTGGGTTGCCTCAGTCCGAAGCGTAAATCCATGTCAGCCATTCTGACGCGCCTTATCTCCAGAGCTTGCCGTGAACATATCATCGCCGGGGACTTGCGGCCGTTAAGAGTGCGTGAATTTATTGTAAAGGGCGGTTAATATGGCGAGCTGGAATATGGGTGAAGCGTTGGCCATGAAGGCTAAGATAATCCTTGGGGCCACTCTTTGCCGACATGGCTTGCGCAGGAACTCTTTCTAGATCGCCTCGGTCTCGCGCCGGGCCAGAGACAGCACCTTGCAATCGATCTCCTCGCACAGCCCCGAGACATGGGCTCTGGGAGATGCCGCCTATCCCCATGCCCTTGACCCAGGTCAACCAAACGTATCATCCCTACACTTAGGCTTCCCTGGCTGACGGGTCAGCGCCTTCTCTATGCGGCGCGGTTCGAGGAAGCCCTGGGAAGTTGCCTTCATCCCTGAGTCTCAGGGATGCGCACCTCGACCGTGCGGTCCACGTCTCCCAGTCTTTTGCGAGCCCGAATCAAAAGTAGTTACTCCCGGCGCTCGGCAATTTGAAACTCACGCTGTTGACTGGCCAGCGAGATCGGAGTCTTGCGCACGCCATCGCGGAGGTTCTTGTAGGCAAGAATGTCATTCCGGCACCAATGCGCTCCAGGGGACTCCACCGTAAGAATCTCTTCTGCGATAGGGGCAAAGTCGGCCCGGAAGTGAACTGCGCTTTTGACTGCCACGACCGACTGTTCCCTCGGCTCTACGCCAACCACCCTCAGCAGGTCTTGATCGAGACACTGGTAGCGGACACTTGCCACGACGACCTGTACGCTGGACCCAGGGTCAAGGATGAGCAAGCGTGCCATGCGCCCGAGATCTACCTGCGCACCGCCGAGGCACGGGCCTTTTGCCGTGAACACTCCGTCGGAAAGTGCTTCGACACGAACTTTAGCGAAGTATGGTTCCGAATCGTAACCGTAGCGTCCACCAAGTCGCACGTGGATTTCAGCACCCAGACCCGCGGTGTGGGCTGCTTCAGCCGTCTGTGGATCCCAAAGCAAGCCAAGCACACTATTTCGAAGGCCGCCCTCTACCATGCCCTTTAAAAGCCCGATGGTATCCGACGTTCCTCCACAGCCGGGGTTGTCCTGCACATCGGCAAGGACAATCAGTGAACCTTTGCGCCCGTTGCGAGCAGCATGTTCGACAGCTTCCTTTACATCCAAAAGCGACATCTGGAGTCGTCCTTCAGCCTCCAGTATGTCGTTCAGTTGCATATCTGCCGCCGCAGCGACCGCTGCCTCGTCGGTCCCATAGGCGACAACTGCGGGTCCGCATTCGCGAATATCAGCCAACGGAAAGCCCAGCGCGACGTCCACGTTCAGAACTGATCCTTTGACTCGTTCTGGCAGCCGATCATAGAGAGACATGCATGGCTCTAGATCAGTACACTGGGCAGGCAGCGGGATCAGGAATGGAGTCTTCCGAAACGCTTTGATGAACGGGCTTCCGTGGCGAATGCGCTGCTCCAGTAAGCTGAAAGCGCGTCTCCCAGTGTCAGCCATGTCTATGTGCGGGTAAGTGCGGAAAATAGTAATACCGTCGGATAACTCGACCATGGCCTCGGTGACATTGGCATGAAAGTCCAAGCTTATCACGATTGGCATATCTTGGCCGACGATTTCTCGCACGCGCCTCAGCAACTCCCCTTCCCCGTCCTGGTAAGCTTCGACGACCATCGCGCCATGTAGGTCAAGATAGATGGCGTCGAGAGCACCTGCGCTAGCGATCCCATCACAAATCATCTCTGCAATCCGTTCAAATGCGTCATCTGAGACGAAGCTGGTCGGTTCCGCAGCGGCCCAGACCAGAGGTATTAACTCATATGCATCCTTCGCAGAGCTGATGAACCCCCCGATGGGAATTTCAATCGGAGGAAAGACATCGAGAATGGCCGCACCGAACGTCATCGCGGGCCAGCCGTCGGCCCGAACGAAGTCGTCAAAGGAGGCGCCGAACGGAGCAAACGTGTTGGTTTCGTGTTGAAAACCAGCGATAGCCACACGTGGGCGGCCCGATTTAGAGCTGGCGAAGGCTGTCGGCGTTGAATGTACCATATCTTGACCTCTGAACTTCATTTGAAGGGTTCCAAAATTACTCACATAAGCCAAGGGGCCGACGACGAAACGTCTTCCAATGACGGCCGTTCGCCCGTGATCATCTGCGCAAGAAGCTCGCCGCAGCCAATGGACATTGTCCATCCGAGCTGCCCGTGCCCCGCGTTAACACAAAGATTGTCGAATCTCCGGACGCGGCCCAGATAAGGAGGACCTGCCGCTGTGGTGGGGCGTAGACCAGCCCAGAATTCTGGCGTTTCCAAATCCACCGCATTCCCGAAAAACCGTCGCACATAATCGGCTAGCCGTGAGGAGCGTGCTTTGGGAATAGAACGATCGTGTGCCGCAAATTCTGCGATCGCTGTCACACGTAGCTTTCCGCCATAGGCGGCTACGGCCAACAATTCGGTCTCATCAACGAAGGGCAGTGTGGGAACTCCAGTCGCATCGGTGATCCTCCATGTGCCGGAATAGCCCTTCACTGGGTAAATATTGGGACGAAAGCCGAGAGGACGGGTTATGTCCGGCGTTTCGACACCTGTAGCTAGGACCACTGCCGCACACGGTATCTCCCCATTGTTGGTTATGAGGGCCTCCACGGTGCCTTTTGTACAGCGGAAGCCTGTCACACGCGTGTTGAAACAAAAGCTTACCTTGTGCGCCTGGCTCAAGTAGGCAGCAGTGCGCTGGGTAAACAGCTGGCAATCACCCACTGAGTCCATTGCACTGAATAGCCCTCCGACTAGCCGGTCGGACATGCCTGACAATCCGGGTTCGCGCGAGATCAGCGTATGACGATCAAGGACCTCGGCTGAGCCTCCGGCGCTTTGCCCGATCGATGCCACATAAGCTTCGAATTGCGACTTGTCCTGAAATAGATAGAGGCCGCCTTGGTGCCGGGTCTCTTTGGGAAGACCCATCTCGGCCTCGGCTGCGGCGACGAGATTACGGCTAAAGCGGCTCAAACGTTGCAGCTTGTCCGTGTTCCTGTGATGAGCGGACGGGAGACAGTTGAGCAGGAATTCGACTCCCCAGCGCCAGAGCGCTGGATCCATTAGGCAGGTTACCTGGACCGCTGAGTCACGCCCTATGATCGCCCTTAGTATTGAGCCAATTGCTTCCGGTCCTGCCCAAGCCTTCGCATGACCGACAGCGATGATACCGGCGTTCGCTCTGCTGCACATTTCGGCCGAACCGGATAACGCATCAATGACCGCCACATTTTTGCCGCGCCTTGCTAAGGCATATGCGGTCATTATCCCGGCGACACCTGCCCCGACCACGACGATGGGCCGGCAGTCACCGCGAATTGCATTACTCATGAAACGACCTTCGAGGACATCGATGTTAAAGTCATTCGCGCAGCCGCCCAAGCCCACAAACTCCGGGCACCCCGACTAAGAAGCACTGACTCGTCGAGTGCCTTCTGTCGGGAGCCGGTATCTCGATTTGCCAGAACCGCTTTGCCAAAATCGAATTGTGCCTTTGCGGCCCCCGAAGGGCACAATCAATTGTCGCGGATGGACATATCCTGAACTAGAACCCCATGAACGCGGGTGGCGATCCACAATATCAATGCATCATCCTCGCTTACGGACACTAGTGCATGGCCCATCGCAGAATCATAATAACTGCTGTCTCCGGGTAGAAGACGAACAGGTGCGTAGTGTTCTGTGTACAGCATTACCTCACCTGACATCACATAGAAGAATTCCTCACCAAAATGCCCTTTGATTTCAGCGAAGTCATCGATACTACGCGCCCTTATATATGTCAGAAGTGGCGTGAACTCTTTCGTCGCGAGACCAGCGCATAGCATCTCGTATTCATAATGTGGTGTAGACTGAACGATCCCCTCACCCGCTCGTGTAATCACCATGCGGCTCGTTGCGCTGGTCTTGGGCGTGCTACCAAAAAGCTCAGTTACATCTACATCGAGCCCGACCGCCAAGCGCAGGATTGTCTCGTATGTTGGCGAAACCTGACCATTTTCTATTTTTGATACTGCAGATGGGGACAGTCCTGATTTCTGCCCCAGATCATTCAGGGTTAGCCTGAACTTCTTGCGCAGCTTATGGACAGTGACGCCTATCTTTGGGTATTTAGCGTGGTTTGCATGCTCTAGTAGCGCCATCTCTATTTCGCTTCCATTGCGTCTTTCGTCAGCCTTTCAAGAACAGCCGAGGAAATGGATATATGAGTTTTGCTGCGAATGCGCCATCGACGCATTCCTGGGTAGCTTTCCATTCCGGCGTCTCGGAGCATTTCGACGAACCGACCACTTCGATCGGGAAATGCGCCTGGCGCGGACGAAGAGGTCGGGTCGATTCCTATGATGATCTGTCCAGTATGAGGCGTCTGGGCGCCGGGATGAGCGGACCAGTCCACCTCCGAGGAGAATTTGCCCCCCGTCAATCCGGCGACCATCAATTCGACCATGAGAGAAATCGCCGAACCTTTGTGTCCACCGAAAGGCACAAGCGCTCCACCATTAAGAATCTTGTTTGGGTCGGTCGTCGGCTCGCCGTAGCTGTCCACTCCCACGCCAGGCGGCAACGAACGACCTTCGCGAGCCGAAAGCTGAACGTCACCATTGGCAACCGAGGTCGTAGCAAAGTCAAAGACCAACGGAGCTGATCCTCTGACGGGCGCGGCAAAAGCGATGGGGTTAGTCCCGAGAAGTGGTTTCTTCGCGCCCGCCGGGATTGAACAACCGAAGCTATTCACCATGGAGATCGCTATCAGCCCCTCCTGCGCGAAGGGCGTTACATCAGGCCAGAGCGCGGCGAGGTGATGCGATCCGTGTATGGAGAGCAGAGCGATGCCGTTTTCGCGGATTCGCTGAACGAAAATGTCCCGCGCCGCATGCAAGGCGGCCTGCGCGAAACCATTCTTCGCATCGACGAAAATATGACTGGCTGCTTTTGAGCGAATCTCGGGCATTGCCGCTCCATCAACCCAACCCGAACGCAGAGATGAAATGTAACCGTCCACCCGGAATAGGCCATGGCTAAGCGAACCAGCCGCCTCCGCGCCGGCGCAATTAGCTGCAAGAATGGCGGCGGTGCTGGAAGAGCAACCGTTGATTTCAAATATCCGCGTCAGAAGGCCTTCTAACACCTCCAAAGAAACATCAACGGGGCCAGGGTGAACGTTCAATTTTTTGTCTCTTATTCCAGATTTTCGGGATCACCGGGCAATATAAGAAGGATGGTCGCGCATCGCTTGGCGTGCGGTAGTGTCAACGTTCAGATTGGGCACTCCAATCCCTGGAGCGACCGTCAGTGTCGAGTTGAGAAGAAGCTTTGTATAGGGATGTCGTGGCTCTTTGAAGATACGCTCGGACATATCCATTTCGACGATTCGGCCAAGGTACATGACCGCAACGCGTGTCGTCATATGTTGTATCACGCCCATATTATGGCTGATGACAATATACGTCAGATTGAACTCTTCCCGCAGCTCCAGGAGTAGATTGAGCACCTGGGCCTGAACCGATACGTCGAGCGCCGAGGTCGGCTCGTCGCATATGAGCAGCTTGGGACGTGTTATCAGGGCCCGGGCAATGGCAACGCGCTGCCGCTGGCCCCCTGACATTTGGCTAGGATAGGCATCGAGGAAGCGCAACGGCAATCCGACAATGTCGAGGATCTTTCGCGCGCTTTCCTGCCGCTGCGCCGACGTGCCTTCGCCACGTAAATAGAGCGGATAGGCCACGATCTTGCCCACCGTCTGGCGCGGGTTCAAGGAGGAATAGGGATCCTGGAAAATAAAGCCGACACGCTCTGCAATCTGCTGCCGTGTCAGGCTTGCGGCCGGCCGGCCATCCAGCAGAACTTCCCCTTCTGTAGGGGTGAGCAGACGCAGCATTATTTTCGCGAGCGTGCTTTTTCCTGATCCGGACTCTCCGACAATCCCGAGAACGTCGCCTTTCTCCACGCGGATCGATACCTTGTCTACGGCACGTATCGGCTCGCTTTGGCCGAAGATACCTCTCCGCCCGCTGTATTCTTGCGAGACGTTGCGCAACTCAAGAACGGGGTGGTCACTCATGCTACAACCTTGAGCCGGATTTTGCTTTCACCGACCTTTATGCACCTGGCCTCGTGGTGCTCACCGATCTTCTCCAGCCGAATTGGTTTTCTGCAAGCGTCTGAGGCCAGGGGACACCGATCAAAGAAATGACAGCCCTCCATCCGATTCAGAAGCGACGGTACCGTGCCGGGTATCGAAGGCAACGGCTTCATTCGCGGATGCCTAGGATCGGGGACGGAACCGAGGAGCGCACGGGTATAGGGGTGGGACGGATTGCTGAACAGCTTCTCGGCGGGCGCCGCTTCGACCACCTGGCCCGCATACATGACGATCACTCGGTCGGCAATGCGCGAGACAAGCCCCAAGTCGTGAGTGACCATGATCATCCCCATCCCAAACGACTTTTGCAGATCGATGAGCAGCCGCAACAATTCAGCTTGAATCGTTACATCCAGCGCCGTGGTCGGTTCATCCGCCACAATCAGCTCGGGTCCGCACATAAGCGCCATGGCGATAACGACACGCTGGCGCATGCCGCCCGAAAGCTCGTGCGGGTAATTGTTCAACCGCTGCACGGCGTTGGCAATTCCGACCCGTTCGAGCAGATAGATCGCCCGCTCCTCGGCCTCTCTGCGGGACGCCTTGCGATGGGCACGATAGACGTCCGACAACTGGCGTCTGATCGTGTGCAGCGGATTCAGCGCCGTCATCGGCTCCTGAAAAATCATCGACAGACGGTTGCCTCGGAGGACACGAAGTTCGGACTTTGAGATCCTTTGCAGGTCGACCCCGTCGAAGGTCATCTCTCGCGCTGTCCGCTTCGCCACCTTCGGCAAAAGCCCTAGAAGAGACAGCGCTGTGATCGACTTTCCACAGCCCGATTCACCGACGATGCATAGAGTTTCGCCCTTGGACACGCAGAAACTCACATCCTGCACGGCGGCAAGGGTTCCGTTCACCGTAGCAATGTCAATGTTTAGATTTTCAACGTTGAGCAGCATTGGCCTTCCTCAATTCCGTCCTTCTGGCGACAGTACATCGCGCAGCCCGTCGCCTAGAAGGTTCGTGCCAAGGACCAAGACGAACAGAAATACCCCGGGAATGGTAATGAGCCAGGGTTCAAAGAGGATTTGAGCTTTGCCTTCGGAAATCATCAGCCCCCACGACGGAAGGGGCGCGGGCACGCCGAGACCCAAGAACGAGAGCGCGGCCTCGAGGATCATCGCCTGTGCCATCTCGAGCGTAGCCACAATAACCAGATTGTTGAGGAGGTTCGGAAGGATCTCGTGACCGATAATCTGCAGCATGGAAGCGCCCTGCAATTCCGCCGCGGTTACGAATTCGGAAGACCGCAACTGGATCGTCGTAGCCCTGGTTACCAGCGCGAACCGGTCCCAAAGTAGGAGGCCGAGCGTCAGCATAACCACTGTCAACGAGGAACCGACGAGCGCCACGACAGCCAATGACACCAGAATAACTGGCATCGCCAGGCGTGCAGTGATGATGAACATCGCGACACTATCAACCTTACCGCCGAAATAGCCGGCGCAAACACCGATAGCGGTTCCGATGAAACCGGAAACGACAGCGGTACCAACCCCAATCACAAGCGAGATTTGAGCCCCATAGATGATACGCGATAGATAGTCGCGGCCCAGCTGATCCGTGCCAAGTGGATGCTCCCAGCCGCCTCTTGGGAGCCACATCGGGGGTGTAAACCGGGTTGTAAGCGACTGCAGATAGGGGTCGTAAGGCGCCAGCAGCGGCGCAAACACAGCCATGACGATGACGACAAATAAAACCAAGAGCCCAAGCATCAGGCCGCCGTGCCTGAGCCAGCGCACCAGGCTGCTCCTTTTTGCAATCGATTCCGCGCTTCCCCCGGAATATGCTGATGCTGCGGTCATTTGCGGCGCATCCTTGGATCAAGCATGGCATTAAGCATATCGGCGAGTAGGGTCATCACGACATAGAAGAGCGAAAAACAGAGAACGAGCGCCTGGACAGTCGGCAGGTCGGCTCGTGATATGCTTTCCCAGGCGAGGGAACCGGCTCCGTGAATGGCGAATACGTTTTCGACGACGACAGAGCCCGCGAGCATGAAACCGAACTGCGCTGACGCCAGACTAATAACGGGCAACGCCGCATTGCGCAGGGCGTAGTCGAAAAGAACTCGCGTTTCGGAGAGGCCCATGGCACGCGCAGTACGGATATAGTCTGCTTCCAGAGCCGATATCATGCCTGAACGGGTCAAGCGCATGATCGCCGGCGTGGCGAAATAACCAAGGACAACGGTCGGCATGATGAAGCTCTGCCACGACGCGGTTCCCGACGCAGGCAGGACACCCAGCTTAACCGAAAACAGGATGATCAGAAGCAGGGCAAACCAGAAGCTGGGCATAGCCTGGCCAACAACGGCAAAGAGCAAAGCCAGCCGGTCCACGAGACTGTTTGGCCAACGGCCCGCGACCACGCCCAGAGGTACAGCGATGAGCAGGGCTAGGATCAGCGCGAAACACCCCAGCCGCGCTGTCATGGCGAAACGATCGAGGAGAAGTGTCGCGACCGGCTGACCAAAATAGAGGCTTGTCCCGAAATCTCCACGAAGAACGCCGGAGAGCCAGTGCAGATACTGAACAACTATTGGTCGATCGAAACCATAGAGGTGCCGAAGGCGATCGGCGTCGGCCGCGGTCGAAGCCTGGCCGGCCAAAGCGGCTGCCGGATCACCTGCCGCGAAGATCAGGGAATAGGCAATAAAAGATACGAACAGCGTGAGCAGACAGGCCATGACTATCCGGCGAATTGCGAAGTGCAACATCGAGCGCTCCTGGCAAAAAATCACGCCGTCCAGCCGCTCAGGGCGGCTGGACGGCAGGAGATCAGTTCCATTTCGCGTCGTAGAATGGAATGAACTCGTCGGGATTGATGTGAAGATCAAGATCTTTCGACATCGCGGTGTTCATACTCCATACCCAGAGCGGAACCCAGTAGGCCCGATCCGCGATCAGATTCAGCGCCTTCGAATAGAGCCCTTTCCGGCGATCCCTGTCCATGATCTTGGAGGCTTCAACGATTGGCGCGACGATCTCCGGATCATTCACAACATCGTCGCCAGTGCCTCCGAAGAAGGCACCGACGCTCAAGGCGACGTCGCCCACGCCATAAGAGCCCCAGTCGCTGTAATACATGTCCTGCTTGTGGCTGCGCCACTGCTCTACGCCCGCAGCATATTGAAGGTTGTTGAGCGCCAGGTTGATTCCCACCGCAGCTAGATTGGCCTTGACCGCTTCTGCCACAGCCACGCCTTCGGAAGATATGACCATGCTCAGGTTGAGGCCCTTTTCCAATCCGGCTTCCTTGAGCAGCTGCTTTGCCTTTTCCGGATTGTACTCATAGGTGGTGACGTCGGTCTCGCAGCCGAACTGTACCGGATTGCACGCCGAGTTGATGATTGGAGAACTTTCTCCCTTAAACGCGTCGCGTATCTCCTTGCGGTTGATAGCGTAGTTGACCGCCTTGCGGACACGAACATCGGCGAGCGGAGAGTTGGGCACGTGCGGGTCCATGCTGATTTCGTCGAAACGCATGATTGGCGAACTTTCCACTTGCAGGCCTGGTTGGCTTGCTAGACGCTGGATGTCATCTTTCGGTACACGCCAAATCCAGTCGATGTTACCACCCAGCAATTCTGCATATTGTGTATTACTTTCTGGCAGGACGCGGAAGTTGATCCTCCCGATCTTCGGATCTTCCTTTTGTCCGCCCTTGTAATAGTCCGCGAAACGCTCAAGTTTGACGCCAACGCCAGGCGTCAGTTCAATCAGTTTGTACGGTCCGGTTCCGATTGGCTTGACCGCCATGCCCGCCGCACCGACCTTCTCGTAGTAAGCCTTCGAGTAGATCGGTACGTTGCCTGCGAGCATCTCCAGCGCCAACGGATAAGGCGCCTTCATTGTGAGGCGAACGGTGTCATTGTCCAGCTTTTCAGCCTTGTCGATCCAATTTACAGCGATGGCATATTTGGCGCCAAAGTCAGGGCGGGAAACCAGGTTGAGGGTGAAGACGACGTCGTCAGCAGTTAGGGCATCCCCGTTGTGGAATTTGACGCCCTTTCGAATCTTGAAGTCGATCTGCGAGTCGGAATTGAACTTGTACGACTCAGCCAGTTCCGGAACAAACTTACCGCTCTTGAAGTCCTTGGAGACGAGGCCATCGTAAAGAATGCGGCCGACAGAGAGTGCTTCACGGCTGGTCGCGGTATAGTAGTCCAGCGTCTCAATCTCGTTGGTAAAGGCGACGTTTAGCGTGTCGTCCGCCTTGCCCGCGAAAACCGGCTGGCTGAGCGTCATGAGGGCAAGGAGGCCCATGGCGGCTTTGTATTTCATCGCAATGATTTCCATAGCATTTCCCCTGTTACTGACTAGTAATTGATGGCTTCTACATCCGGCCTTTACTCTATGTTGTTATGCCTCGGTCTTTCATTCTCCCCAGATAGTTTCGTAAATCCTCAGCAGATTCTCGCCGTAAATGTTTCGAATCCCTTCGGTGGTAAAGCCACGCCGCAGCAGAGCTTCTGTCAGCGTCAGCATGGTTTCAGGTGTCTCGATGCCTGCCGGATAGAAATGCGGCGGTTCGGGATAGGCTTCGGGACTCCAGATATTGTCGGCGAGACATTTCCGGTATTCTTTCAATGAAGTGGCATCATCCATATACGGGAACTGGCCGCTGTAATAATCGATGCCGAGCGTGACGTGCTGCGTGCCGACAAGGTCGCACATGTGAACAATGTGATCGATGAACTGATCGATAGTCGGACGCTTGTCGCTAGAAACGAACCCAGGGAAGCCCACCACTCCAACGGTGCCGCCGTTCTCAGCGATCGCCTTGATTAGCTCGTCAGAAATGTTGCGGGGCGAGGGATGGACCGATTTGGCATTGGCATGCGAAATAATCACTGGCGCCGAGGAATGTTCGATTGCGTCCATCGTCGTTCGAACGCCGGTATGCGAGCAATCGACGATTATGCGCGCTTGATTCATTCGCTCGACTACTTGGAGGCCAAAGCGACTCAGGCCACCGTCCGTATGCTCTTCGCAGCCATCGCCGATCCGGTTTTTGACGTTGTACGCCAGTTGCATCACGCCGACGCCCAAAGCCTTAAAGGCATCGATGAGATCGAGGTTGTCCTCAATCGGCTCAGGCCCCTGGAAGTGCAGGATAATGCCCGCCTTGCCCAGCACCTTCGCCTTGCGGATATCGGCAGCAGTCCGGACCAGCATCAGGTCGTCGCGCTCTCGAAGTAGCTTATGCCACGATCCGACCGTCCGCAGCGTCGCGCCAGCGCCGTTCCAATACCCGACGGTGGGTGCGATCGCGGTCAGACCGCCCGCCCTGTAGGCAGAAATCGTGCTCGTATCGTCCAACAGTGGGCATACTGCATCGATGATGATTGCAGCCTCATGCAATTGTTTCGTGGTGAAATCCATCCAGTTCCTCCCTCTTCTATGTGGCCGTCTGATCGAAGGCCGATAGTGCCGAAAACGGGACCAACCGGCGCCGATGCCCTGCCCGCGCTTTCCCCAGCGTAATTTTCCTGTAAGAAATTTTTATCACTTTGGCAACAAAAATGTCATATTGTTGATATCTTTGAGGTTGGATGCAAAAAAAACCGCCAACCTTGCGGGAGGACGGTTACAAGTGAACCTGCCACGCGCGTGGAGTCGTCGCGACGGCTGGTGATAGGTTCGATTTCCAATCAGTGTAAGCGTGCCGCCCTCGATGACGGTGAGCGCGCTATCCGCGCTGATCTGCGAAGGCATCCCTGGCGCAGGTGAGCACAACGCGATCTGCCTCTACCCGCGCGATGCGAATGGTCGCGGAATTGGTCGAGAAAACGAAGTAGGTGAAGCTGTAGCGCGACCGGCCGTTAACTGATGTATCGCTTAGGGATTTTCGATTGAAGGCTTCCTGTGGCGTTTGCGGACCGGATCGCTATCAGGATTTCCCCGCCTATCTAACAGCTTGTTCGGGGATCACTCGTAAGCCACGCATGATCGACCCACAGTGCCACTTTGTTGAGGACACGCGCGGTATTGCCCACGGGCGGCCCGGAACGGCAGCGTGGGGTGGTTCTTGGAGAAAAGGAAGGACGTACCCGATCGGTTGAACCCGCCGCTCGACATCTGCCACCCGCTGGTCTTCTTCGACGGGCCTGCAGGCTCAGATTGTAGGCCTGCGTAAATCGGTGCACGGCACGATCACAGCGGTAGAAGGGCACCCCCATCATGCACGACGCTTAGAAGAAATGCCACGCTCGCCGGATACGCCGATACGTTCCGCACGTCTCGCGTATCCCCTACCGTCTGTCAATTGCCCCCTAGCTTGGCTTTTCCTCCAACGACGACGCAGCCATGCGACAATGAAAGGTCAAGGACTCCCCCGCTCGCTGATGCCTGCAAAGCCCTCAAGTCCGTCCTACCCAGGATCCTCGCCCAATATGGGTGGAGCTTGCAATGCATCGAAACGCAAACTTGGTCCTCATCGATGGCGATTCTCGGCGAAAAGAACCTTGATACGAAATCAAATTCCTTGAGTGCTCCGTCACGATCAGCTAGAGCCGTTAGAGCAACACCGCGGCAATCAATCTGAGCTATGCTGCGAAAATTCGGCACATAATTAACAACGACATTTTCGTTGTCGACGATAACAACATAGTCATCATATGCCTTACGAATCTCCTTAACCTGTATATTCATGCATCGTTGGACAACTTCGTATTCCGACGGATCCGCAGGGGCCGTGGCAATGACCGGAAGCGCGACTTGTACAACATCGCCTTTCCGCCAAGCCTCGAGATGCCCGCTCCGGGAGTGATAGGAGATTCGATTAGAACGACCATAACCGGCGCAAAACAGCCAATACGTCGCTGCCAATGTTCCATGTCCACACAGGTCCAGTTCGGAATTCTGCGTGAACCAGCGAATTTCGAAATGGTCTGTCTCCTCTAAGGCGCGAAGAAACACTGTCACAGGCTGGCGAAAATGTTGCGCCAGCAGCAGGCACTCGGTCATCGCTGGATATCTATCAAATAGCACGACTGCCGCCGGATTGCCAGCGAACCGGTCGTCCGCAAACGCATAGACCACCTCTGACGACGGATCGCCGCCCGAACGGCTCGCGTCAAACATCTCCTCGCCTGAGGCTCGTGGTAGAATAAACCCTCTTTTGGCGGTCATGTCTCAACTCCTGGGGTCCTCGATTCAGGACAGGTCACGTTCACAGCCCCCATTAATCGGGGGCTAGATTTCCGTGCTCTTCGCTTGGATAGGCCTGCCGCGCTTCGGCTCTGGCCTCTAGATGCAAGAACCCAAATGGTTCCGTCCGCATGATGGGAACCAGCTTGGATTCCATGTCTATTGCGTCAACCAACCTCGCGCAGGTGCCAGCTACTGGGAACTCCCGCAGAACATCCCTCATCTCGCGGACGTCACGCGTGGTATCGTGTGCAAGAAACGAATGCTCGGGCAGGCCCTTGATGTCGCGAATGTAAACGGGCGTCGACACGTTAATCGGGCCGCCTCCGAAGTCGGCGAGCCCTTGCAAGTTGACCGTCTTGCTGTAGGGCACATCCGCCAAGAGCTCGCACCGGTGCACATGAGTAAAGCTTGACGTGCCTAGGCCGACAATCAATCCAGCTGAACGGCTTATCTCACCAAAAATCGAATCGTCACCGAACGGATCGTATTTCCACCAATCGGCTTCGCATAATTCCTGCGCTCTCGGGCCTGTCACGACCATCGAATAGGCGGGATGTTTGGTGCGCCCAGCAGGAAGCTCCCGCAATACAAGATCTGCCAAAACTCCTGCTTCAGACTTGGTCTCAGTCCAATGAAAACGCTGTGTGGTACAGTAACTCAACGTGAAAGCAGGCAGCATAACGGTAGAGGACGAAGCGATTCGCTCAATCCAATCAAGAAGAATTTTCGTTACCTCCTTGGCGGCTACATTCCTTAAAGCTACTAGAGATGAGTGCAGTACAATCGTGCTGGGAGCTCGCTTTTCAATGTATTCGATAATTTGCGCCAACTCGTCCCTAAAGTCGACCCCCTGCCCGCTCTTCCCTGAGGAGTTCGCAAGAGATTCGCAGCGATCCATCGGTTGAATTCGCCGTGCCCACTCCCCGAGCGACTGATCTTGCTCTTGATAGACGTCCTCGCCAAACATGAGGCCAGCTTCAGCCAACTTGAGTTGGATATCGAGGAAGTTCAATGAATCTATGTCACACTCCCGAGCGGTTAAGCTGGCAAATACCCATCTTCCCTTGGTGGCGTGTACCGCTTCCAGCAAGAGATCTAACGGTGACCCCGCCGGATGTTCCGTCTGAGGTTTGGCGTGGTTCATGTTCGCCCTGAGCGCCTCCTTGGCAATTCTCTCAAGGGCGCGTTGGTCGAGTTTTCCATTGGCAGTAAAAGGAAGCCCGACAAGAGGCACAACGAGCCGCGGAACACGATCATTTGGGAGCATATCCGATAGTCGCCGATGAACTTTCACCACATCGGCGTCCGCGGGCGTCACCATGCAGACCAGATCCTGGCCCTTGTCGCCGTCTTTTTCCACCACGACCACCGCTGAATCCATGCATAGACCTGTCTTATCGATGGCGCTGGTAATCTCCCCTTTCTCCAGTCGGGTTCCTCGATACTTGATCTGATCATCGTTTCGTCCAAGAAAGCGCAATCCGTGTTCTTCGGAAGCCACGACATAGTCCCCAGTACGGTACAGCACTTGTTCCCCGTTAGCCGTCAAAGATGGCACGAAGCGAAGTTTCGACTGTGGTTCGTCCGCCACGTAGCGTTGGGACGTCTGCACACCGCCCACCCAGAGCTCGCCCTCGACTTCAAAACCAACCTCGCAGTTGTTTTGGTCAAGAACATAGAAATCAACGTTGCAAGCTGGTTTTCCGATGAACATCGGGAGGTCGACATCGCAACGGCTGCAATAGTGGTGACTAACGGCAACACAGCACTCGGTTGGGCCGTAGCTGTTTACCAGCGTAGCGTTTGGAAGAATCGAGTAAAATCGCCGCCGGACCGAATCCGGTAAGGATTCACCGTTGCAAACCACATATTTGAGATCCGTGAACCGCTCCGCTACATGGGGCAGACGCTCAAGAGTTCCAAGGAAGCGTCGCAGCAGTGTTGGAACCATTTGAAGGACGTTCGTTCCGCTGTGAATTAGGAACTCAATCGTTTGAATGATCTGCGCTTGCGGTTGCGTAGTAGGCAAGATAATTGTCCCGCCGGTCGCAAACGGTACGAAGAATTCTGGGATTGAGACGTCGAATGCTGGTCGCGTAAGTTGCGAGATGCTGGTGCCCTCCGAGAAATCGATCATCTCGATATACCAGTCGACCAGATTCAGGAGAGCTGCCTGGGAGACCGGTACCCCCTTGGGGATCCCCGTGCTCCCGGAGGTGTGCATGATGTATGCTATGTTTGAGAAGGCTGAGTAGATACCTTGGCGTGTCGAAAGGCGCTCAACGCGCATCGAACCCCTCGGATCCCGACACACCATGGCATTGGCGTTGGTGTTTCGGATTATATGGGCTAACCGCTCGTCTGAATCCGATGGATCAACGGGCACGAAGGCAGCGCCCAGCATTTGGGTTGCAAGAATGACGGTGACAAGATCAACTGATCGAGGAAGTTTGACAATCACCGCGTCACCGGGACGGACGCCGACAGTCTCGAGCCGACAGATAAGGCTGGACGCAGACATGCCCAAATCCCGATAGCTTACTTCGCCGCTCTCGTTCGTACGAACAGCCGTGTTGGACGCGAATTTATCCAGAGTTTCGGCAATAACAGCGGCTATATTGTCGTGTCCAAAACGTAACGGCCGGCGCGGACCGGACAGGGTCGGCATCAGAGTCTGCATCGTAGGCATCCCCATTGCAGTTTTCCGTCAACCGCCCGCGCTTACATGGGACGCCTCGCGGTGAAGAGGCCCAGTCGCAGTTGGCAGACCACGTGAGCGCGGCCAATCTGATTTTGTCTAGCGTCGCGACTTAGGAGCTTCAACAATCGTGCCAACTACGCCGAGAGAGCGTTCAAGGAAATTATCTTCAAGGTATTCAATGGCTTTGGACTCTGCAGCAGGACATCAGGTCTAGCACTACCTGTCGCGATCTCCATAAACCGGACAATAGTAGTCGGGTTTCCGACGCGGTCGGTTGTCTGTCGCGTACAACGAGCAGAATGGGATCGACGGCAAAGAGGAGAAGGCTTCGTTCGTGCGCTCAACGAAACCGGCAGTCCTGGGCGTGTTCCGGCGCCCTCGCTCCGCTGCCTGATCGTGCTTTCGCAACGCAGCCGACCACCATTCCAGACAGATCACGAGCTGGGATCGCCCATCATGAGCTTACCCTCGACAATGGTCGAACCGTCCTGTTCGCGCATTTCCAGGCAAATGCTCTACGACAGTACCGGGCTGTCATTTCCCGCCCGCTACGTCCCACGGGACGAAACGCGGAAACAAGGGGTTTCTACGGACCGCGCCGCCCTGCCACTGATAGAGCGGCATGCAACGGCGCCGATAGCGACCCGTTACCCTGTGTGACTTTGATGTTGGTAATCTCCATAGGACTTGCCAACAGAGGCTTTGCTCGGAGAGGTGACATCGCCAACGCTAAACCCAGACTGCGGCAGCTACCCTTGCGAAGTTCCGCCCCATGATCTTCTTCACGTCTGAGTCACTGTACTGCCGAAGCAAAAGGCCCTCAGCGATGTCAGGGAGCTGCTCCGGGAGGATGAACCGCCATGACGAATAGTCCCATTGAACGGCTTCTGACTCCGGCCAGACATTGGGAAATTCCTTGACCAGGTTTGGCATCTCGTCAGGATCCAGGACGGCGTCCAAGCCAAGGCCAACATGGTCGACGCCCACTAGGTTCGCCACGTAGTCGATGTGGTTGACGATCGTCTCGGGCGTACAATCCTGATCCGCGGCCATGTATTTGCTGACGCCGTTGATACCCACCACCCCGCCGATCCGGGCGCAGGCCTTGATCTGGTCGTCGCGGAGATTGCGCTCGTGGTCCCAGAGCGCCCGCGGATTGGAGTGTGTGAAAATGACAGGCGTCTTGGAAATCTCCATGATTTCCATCGAAGAGCGGTAGCCAGTGTGCGTACAGTCGACCAGCATGCCGACACGATTCATCTCAGCAATGGCATCGCGACCAAGTGGCGTCAGCGGGACGTCCTCATCTGTACAACCACCACCAAACGCGTTGTTCTTGTTATAGGCCAGGTTCATTTGGCGTACGCCGAGACGGTGATAAGCGCCGATCATTTCGATGTTCTGGTCGAGAGCGTTGGCACCTTCCAGATCGAGTGCAACGGCTAGCTTGCCCTCTCGTTTGGCCCGTTCCACGTCGGCAAACCGGTCGACGATCACATAGTTGTCGCTATGAAGCTCGAGCCATCTACGGTAGTGCGCCGCACAGCGAAGCGATTCCTGCCAAGACAGGGCGTCCCATCCCACATTAAGACCAATGAACGTTGCCCCACCATCGCGCCAGCGCGAGAGGAAACTCAAATCCAAAGTGGGACGGCAAGCGACGCCGGCGTGGGTGTCCCAAACGATCGAGTCAGCAAGCAGCTTTCGTGCCGCTTGAGCTGTTTCCCGTTCACTGTTGAAAGTATTGGCCACGATTTCGCCCCAACTTGCTCGAAATTTGGATGCGCTTAACCTGCCGCGCTCGAAAGGTTTCGAGCGCGGTAGGAGGCGTCGTATTGCTTTGATCAGGCTTCGAACCAGCAACGCGCGAAGTTTTTAGCCTCGCCGTGGAAGTGATTTCCTACGAAACCCTGGACATTTTTCGCCAAGCCGTTGATGGAGGTCGAAAACATCAAGGTTATGTGGCCTGCGTCCTCCTGCACCATTTTGGCGGCATCATGATATAGGGACTTGCGCTTGTCGGTATCTAATTCCGACCTGGCTTGGGCCAAAAGCTTGTCAAACTCCGGTCGGTACCAGTTCCCATCATTCCAGGGCGAGTCGCTAGCGAAAGGCTGCGTGAACGCCTGGTCTTCCGTGGCCAAACTGCCGAAATAGGAGGCGCAGAACGGCTTTTTCATCCAAACGTCGCTCCAATAACCGTCGGCCGGCACACGTTTAGGATTGATAGTAATGCCAGCTTTGGCCGCCGATTGCTGGAAGATTTCTGCGGCGTTGACGGCTCCGGGGAACACGGACTCGGACACGTAGAGATCGATCGCCCCGCTGTGGCCAGACTTCTTGTAGTGGAAGCTGGCTTTATCCGGATCGTACGTGTGCTGAGGCAGTTCGGAATAGAGCGGATAGATCGAATTGATCGGATTGTCGTTGCCTATGGTGCCGTATCCCGCCTGCGTGGTTTTTAAGATCAAACTTCGATCAACCGCATATTTGAGCGCTAACCGCAAGTCGGGATTGTCGAATGGCGCTTTGTTCGTCTGCATCACGAAATAGTTGAACGTGGTTGTATCCGCTACGTCGATCTTGACCGACGGGGAGCTCTTTAGCCGCCCGACAATGTTCGGTGTGAGTTCCGAGGCAAAGTGTGTTGAGCCCGCCAGGAGTGAGGATACGCGGGCCATATCATCATTGATCACCAGAATCTCAAGCTCATCGAACAGTGGCTGCTCTGGCCTGAAATACTTCGGATTCCGCCTAAAGTTATAGCGGACGCCTGGTTGCGCCGAGGCAAGGATAAACGGTCCCGTTCCAATTCCCTTGGCGGGGTCTTGTCCTTCGGGTTGAGCAATCAGCGCCGCATTGGTCATCAGGTACGGAAAGTTGACGTCCGGAGCAGCCAGGGTAACCGTCAATTGGTGAGGGTCGTTCACCTTGATATCCGTGATCGCTTTCATCAGGGCAGCGGCGCCCGATTTCGTGTCGGGGCCGCGGTGGCGGTTCAGCGAGTACACCATGTCCTTGGCGGTGAATTCTTTTCCGTTGTGAAAGGTGACGTCTTTTCTCAGGGTAAATGTCCAGGTCTTTCCGCCGTCGCTCGGCTCCCAGCTCTCAGCCAACTCGCTGGCCAATTTTCCATCCGTAGTGCGCTCCAGCAGCCGATTGCCAAGCTGATAGGAGACAAACAGCGGGACCGAGGAAGGCATATTCGTAGGGTCAACCGTATCGGTGGTCGATCCACCCTTGACCCCGGCGACAAATTTACCGCCGCGTCGCGGTGTTTGAGCAAATGCCGTTGTCGGCAGAACAATGCGGCCAACAGCTCCGGCTATGCCGAGACCTACAGATCCACGGAGCAAAGCTCGTCGATCAAGCTTGAACAACGGCTTCTTGCTCGACTCTTCAAAATCCATCGTTAGCTCCCATTGGCTTTGGCGGCCGTCAACGGCGGTTCCCTTGTGGGTTTCTCGTCCGGGCGATCGTCGCTTCAACGTCGCAACTCTAGCTTCCGAATTACCGGCGTCCCAATACAACTTGGGCACCGATTATTGTTGATTTTGTTATGAATGGGGGGGATAAAAGTGGCAGTCGGTATCGCATTGTATGGAACACTTGGATGGCATCTCCGTCCCTTGAAATGAGGGAGCTTCGTGCCTTTGTGGCTGTTGCGGAGGAGCTAAGCTTTGTGGGTGCTGCGAAGCGGCTTAATGTTGCCCAGCCGGCCTTGAGCAGGACAATCAGCATGCTGGAAGCCAAGCTCGGCGTGCAGCTTCTAGACCGGACGACCCGATCAACACATGTCACCCTGGCCGGCAAAGTCTTTCTGGCGGAAGCGCACTATACGCTGGCTCAAATGAAAAGGGCGGTTCAGCTCACCCAAGAGGCAGAGATCGGCCTCACGGGCGAATTGCGAGTTGGCTACATGGATTTTGCGATCCACGGCCCAATGGTACCTCTCCTGGCTGAATTCAAGCGGACTCATCCGCTTGTGAAAGTCAGCTTGAAACGTCATCGATCAGACGCACAGTCGACCGATCTTAACGCCAATCGTATCGATGTTGGCTTTGCCGTGAGGCACCGCTTTCAGGGCAACGTAGAAGTAAGGCCGTTCACGCAAGAGGCGTTGGTCGCCGTTATCAGCCGACACCACCGCCTCGCGGAACAGGAACGCGTTTCATTGAGTGAACTTGCTGACGAGCCGTTCGTTATGGGGGATCGCGAGGGCTGGGAACTTTACCTGCCGACCGTGGAGGCTTTCTGTGCAACTGCCGGGTTCGTGCCGAGGATCGCCCTTGAGGCGCAGGATGGCGCTGCCATCTTCAGTATGGTGGCAGCAGGCCTTGGCATTACGGTTTATCCATCATGCGTCAGGAATGCTGAACTACCAAACCTGGTGATTAAAGAATTTGTCGAGGCTTCGCCACTTGTGGAAACATTTGTTCTAACCAGACAGGCAGGCTACTCGTTGGTAACCGGCAAGATGGTGACCTACCTCCAGCATCTGCTATCGGTGAGGTAGTGCCAGGGGTCGCGATCCAGTCACCCCCCGCGTTACGAGACCCTGTTACCACGATGTCTCTAGGCTCTCGGTGATGCTGTAGAGATATTGGGACCGACAGGCCGCCGCTACCATTTGCTCGGCTAGTCGTGTGTTGAAAACGACCGTTTTCCGGACACTCGGCCAAGGTGACGTGAAATTGGCAAGACGGCAGCCAATTCTGTTCGGAAATTATGTGCGGAATTCTATTGTGCGGAAAACGGTCATGTGAGACTATCCGTACATGCTCATCGGATACGCCCGCGTCTCGACTGTCGACCAGAACTTGGATCTGCAACGCGACGCCCTGACCCGCGCCGGCTGCACCAAGATTTTCGAGGAAAAGAAGTCGGGCCGTGCCGGCACCAAGCGACCGGAGTTCGAGGCGGCCCTCGCCTTCCTCCGCCCCGACGACATCCTGGTCGTGTGGAAACTCGACCGGCTCGGCCGGTCTCTCGTCGAGATGATGCGCACGATCGACACGCTGCGGCGCCAGGAAGTTGCTTTCCAGAGCCTCACCGAGCACTTCGACAGTGAGACCGCGCACGGACGCTTTGCGTTGCAGATGCATGGCGCCATGGCAGAGTATTTTCTCGACCTCAACCGCGAGCGGACAATCGAGGGGCTTAAGGCCGCCCTCGCCCGAGGCCGGAAAGGCGGGCGCCGGAAAAAGCTCACCGAGGCCGACCTTGAAGCTGCCAGTGCCTTGCTGAAGGCGGGCACGATCCCGGTGGCAGACATCGCCAAGCGGATGGGCGTGGCCCGCACCACGTTCTACGCCTATTTCCCGGCCGCCCGCAGCCAGGGGAAGGCGGCCTGATGCCGATCCGCAAGCACCGCCGCTGGTTCTACCCGATCGATTGGCCGGAGCTGTCCCAATGGGTGCGGTTCAAGCGCGCCAAAGGCCGTTGCGAAGACTGCGGCCGGCCTCACGGCAAGACAGTCGCGCACCTAGGCGACGGCCGCTGGTGGGACGATGAAGCTGTTGTTTGGCGGTCTGGCGCGGGGAAGGCCTTGCCTGACCTCCCTCCCCTCTTTGAGTGCTCGGAGCCGATCCTGCATACGAAGGTGGCGCTGGCGGCGGCGCATCTTGACCACGACCTGTCAAATAACGCGCCGAAGAACCTGCGGGCGTTCTGCCAGAGGTGCCACATGCTGCACGACAAGCCCGAGCACCTCCGGCAGCGTGATCTTACCTACAAGAAGCGCAGGGCTGTAGGCGACCTGTTCGGCGGCCGCTACGAATAGGTAACAGCGGCCTAGCCGCCTTTACCGGTCAGGATATAGGCGGCGTTTGAGCCGTTGAGCAGAGGTCATTTCCGCTTCTTCGTCAGCCTCGTCGTCATCGCCGGAGGCTGCCTCTCGCGACAGCATGATCAGTGCGAAGCCCTGCCGCTGCAGAAGGACTTGCTCGAAGAGGGGCGCGGCTTGACGACCCCTCTCCACATGAAGCCACACGCCGGCGTCGGTTTCGTCGATCTCACTGGGCACGCCGATCTCATGCTTGCGCCGCAGCAGCAGCGAGTGCGCCGGAACCATGGCCCCGGTTGGGACTGATAGTTGGGGAAATTTGAGCGAGTCGCGATAGTCGCGCAGCACCTTGCCGTTTTGCGTCACCACAATGGCCACAGGTTCCTCGCGGAACTTGACGTAAGCGCGGCCGGCCGCCTCCTTGCTGACGTCGTACTTCTTGGCGATGGCCGACAGTTGGCGGATGTCGGGATCGTTGCCCACGGCAACATCGACCCGGAATTTTGGGGGCGGCATAAGGAGCTGCGAGGCAAAGCGATTGGCCTCGACTTCCATTTTCAGCCGCCGATCCGACTCCCCGCCCTTCAGCGCCCGCATGTCCTGGAGCTTGCAAAGAAACCGTCCTTCGGCCGACGGCACATGCGACGGCATCAGGAAGTGCCCAAGCTCGTGGGCTATGGTGAAGCGCCGCCGCTCCCTAGGGCTCGCTTCGTTGAAGAGAATTGTTCCGTTGAACTTGTCGGCCGAGGTGAGAAGCCCGCCTTCGTAGCCGTCAGTGGTCAGGGGGACGATCTCGAGAATATCGAGGCGCAGGCACAATTCCTCAATGGGCACCGGAATCGCCAGCTGCGGCTCGTGCTTGAGGATCTCCAGAACCAGGCGTTCGGGGCTGGCCGCATCGGCCAGATCGATGCGGCTGATGTTCATCACTTGGAGCGGCTCGCCTTGAGACGCTCGGCCAGCAAGGCAATGGTTTCCCGGTCGGCCGGCGAAAGCTCACTGAGATTGCGGTAGAGCGCCACGAGTTCGGGTTCCTCCTGGCCCGCGGCCGGATTTTCGCCAACCAGATCCGCGACGCCGATCTTGTAATAGTCAGCAAGGCCTTTAAGCAGGACAAGGGATGGGTTTTTGCTGGCGCCGCGTTCAAGGTCCCAGATATGCGCCTTGGAGGCCCCGACTGCGTCGGCGACCTCCTGCAGCGATTTCCCGCTGCGCACACGCAGCTGCTTCAGCTTGACGGCCAGTTCTACCATTCAGTCCTTCTCCGGAATCATTTTTGGCGCGCACGCTTTCGCGGCGCGCCGTCTGATTAGGCACTACAACATCATACCATGGGCATTGACGCAACCCGCGTCGTAAGATATAGTTGTACGCACTTGTAGCAAACGAACCTTAATGGAGACTTTTATGGGCAAAAATCAGCATGTCGTACCTCGCGACGGTCAGTGGGCGGTGCTCGGCGCCGGCAACAGCCGCGCCACTTCCCTTCATCCGACCCAGGCCGACGCGATTGCCTCGGCAAGGGACATCGCCATCAACCAGCAAAGCGAGGTGGTGATCCATCGGCCGAACGGACAGATCCGTGACTCGAACTCTTACGGCAACGATCCCTTCCCGCCGCGCGGTTAGCGGCTTCAACAAAAGGATACTCCAAAATGCAGACCCAGCAGGCAGCCCCTACGAGGTCCCGAAGAAGGACACCATCAGCTACGCCGAGGTGATGACGCTTGCCTACCCCGATTATCCGCAGCACCCCGAGATCACCTACTCGGTAACTTACACGCGCGGCGATGGCCACAAGCCGGAAGGCATCCTGGCTCCGGGTGGCAGCGTGAAGGTCAAGGAAGGGATGGTCTTCAGTGTTAATCGAACTGGCCAGTCATAACGACGATATCCGTCGCCTGCTCGAAAAGGGCTATGCCCTGAGGGTGGACACATTGCACCTCGTGGTCCGGGACATTCCTTACCTCGACCACGAGGGCGCGCTTCAGACCGGGTCCATTGTCGCCAAACTCGTCCCTGTCGACGAGCATCACTTCGTGCAGGATGACCATCAGGTCTATTTTGCCGGATCGGCCCCATACAGCCTCGAAGGACAGCCCGTCGCCAACCTTGCCGGCGGTGCAACGACCATTCCCTTGTCGCATGACGACGTCGTCGTCGAGCGGTCGTTCTCCAACAAGCCGCCGGCCGGCTTTGCGAACTTCTTCGACAAGATCGAGCACTATGTCGCCCTGATTTCCGGGCCGGCGATAGAGCGGTTTCCGCAGGCCACCCCCCTCACCTTTCGCGTCGATCCCGACATCGTGCCGGAGTCCGTGTTCAAGGTTCATGACTCCCTGACCAGCCGCGCCGAGATCGCCGATCTCGCCAGCGTCTTCGTCGACGACGTCATCGCCATCAGCGGGCTTGGTGGCACCGGCTCCTATGTTCTGGATTTCATGGTCAAGTCCAGGGCCAGGGAGATCCGCGGCTTTGACGGTGACCTGTTTTACCCGCACAACGCGTTCCGGTCGCCAGGTGCCCTGGATCTCGATGACTGGCAAAAGTCGAAGGCCTCGGTCGCCGAAAAGCGCTACACGAACTTTCGGAATGGACTGTCCATGCGGCAGGTCTATATCGATGCTTCTTCCACGGCCGAGCTTGAAGGGGTGACGTTTGCGTTCGTTTGCGTCGACAAAGGCTCTGCCCGCGCCGCCATCTTCGACCTTTTGACGGGGATGGGAATACCTTTCATCGACGTCGGCAGGGCCTCAATCGCAAACAGGGTCCGTTGGCTGGCACACTGCGCGCGACCTATTTCAGCGCCGAGGATGCTGAAAAGGTTCGGGCCATGAACTTGGCCGAAACGGTGGATGACCCTGACAACGCTTACCGGCAGAACGTCCAGATCGCGGAGCTGAACGCCATCAATGCAGCCCTTGCCGTTATGATGTACAAGCAGCGGCGGGGCTTTTACGTCGACGACAGTTCGGCGTACCATTTGCTCATGGATACGAGCACTCTCCGGATCATGTCGGAGCGCGACATATGACGGACTTGGCGCTCCGGCACGTCCAGTACGTGCCAAAACAGCTCGAGCCAGGCATTCTCTACGTGTCGAAGGAGTTTGCAGTGGCCGCCCATCTTTGTGCATGCGGCTGCGGTAACAAAGTCTCGGTCCCGCTGGGCCCGGCCGAATGGACGTTGTCCGAGCGCGGCGGCCTTGCAACACTGCGCCCCTCGATCGGCAACTGGCAGCTGCCTTGCAAGTCCCACTACCTGATCACCGACAGCCGGATCGACTGGGCGCCGCGTTGGAGCGAGGCACAAATAGCTGCCGGCCGCCGATCGGAAGAGAAACGGCGCGAGGCTTACTTCAAGACACGTCAGCCGAAGCGTGGTCTGGTCGGACGCCTGTGGAACGCGTTCCTCAAACTGCTTGGATGGCGCGAATGACGACGCCTTCGTCCGAAGTTGCGCTGTCGCCCTGGAAAGACGGGCTGGTCCCGATGGTCCATTGCCCCGAATGCCACGCCCTTTATAGGGACGTGCATCGTCCGTGTCCGGTCTGCCAGCATCAGATGCAGCCGGACGCGTTTCCCGAGTTGCACGGCTGCGTCGTCGCTCCGCGATATACTTTGCCGGGAGCGGCCCCCTATACAATCTTCGTGCTGCTCGGCTTGATGCGGAACGAATGGGAGCGGCCGCTAACCGATTCGGCCGGGATATCTGGGCGCGTTTCCCAGCGCCTGGTCATCGTAATCCTGTTCTGGACGGCCTTTGAAGTGTTGATGGAGCGGTTCTTCGAGGCCGCATTCGCGGATGATCCCGAGAGCAAGGAACTTCGCCGGACGCCCAACATTGGGCAAAGGCTGGACCGGGTCTACCGCGACCGTTGGGGCAAGACCTTCTGGGACGATCTGGCCGACACAGGATACCCGGAGGTGGCCCGCCACCTTCAGACCGTTCAGCATCGGCGCAACGCGTTCATTCACGGAAACGCCGAGGCGATCGACGATGCGCTCGTCGCCTCGACAATCGCCAGCTTGCTGGACGTCCAACTGGCCTGGATCGCTCTGTTCAATAAGCGCTGCACCGGCAGGCAGAACAAGATTCCGGTATGGGCGTTCGAGCCGAAGCCGTGATCCGGCGGGCTGAAGGTTGGCCCGACCGCCAAATTTCAAGCCGCCCCCTGCTTGGCGAGATGATCTGAAATTGCCTTACGGACCGCTTTGGAAAACAGCGCTCGGCGCTGCGGATTCGCGACGAGCGCGTCCCGCAGCGATTTTGGCAGCTCAAGCTGCACACCGGCCTGGTTGATTCCGCGATTGCAAATGTTGTTCTTGTGTTCGCCAGGCAGCCGGTGGCCCGAGGTGATGGCTTTGAAGCCAGCTGCCTCCAGTGCCGCCGCGATCGCGTCGCGCAACTCCTTGCCTAGGCCTCCGAGCCAGATCGTTTCCGGGTCGTCGCCGTCGGCACGGCCATGCATGCCGATTACAATCCGGGCCCTGCTGACCAGGTCGGCGCATCGATTTTGGTCGAAATACTCGGACGGTATATGCAGTTCGGAATGCGGTCGTTTCGGCTTGAGCCCCTCAAACAGGTAGAGCGAGAAATCATCTCCCGCGACGGCGGTGGCCAATTCAGACGTGCCATGCTCAATCCAGCCGCCATGCGGCGCGACAATTGCCACGGCCGAAGCTCGATCCAGAACCAGGAAATCGTAGTCAACGCCCTGCGTCTTCTCGGCTGCCAAGTCAGCGAAAGCCATGTACTCGCCTTTTCTGGTCTTCCGCAGAATGCTTGGAGATTGATTCATCGCTAGCTCCCTGTCCGGTTCCTAGATCCTCCCGATCGCAACGAACACGGCCAATGGCCGATGCGGCACCGGCAAGCGACCTCTCCGGGGGATAACTGGTAAGTTCACTCTTTGTTCTATCCGGTCGCCGTCCAATCCTGTATGTCATCAGTGTGCTATGCAGCCTCCGGTTTTGCGCCAAGCTGTACGGACAATGAAAGCCTACCCGTGACAGACCGTGAAATCCACCTCTACCTCGATGACAGCGGCAGCCGCGAGCCAGACCGAGAGCCTAAAGAGAAGCGCCGGGACGAAATGGACTATTTCGCCCTCGGCGGCATCCTCATCAACGAGGAAGACGTCGATGAGCTCTATGCCCGCCACAAGGCCTTCTGCCAGAAGCACGGCATCACCTACCCGCTCCCCTCCTGGGCCATCCGCGGCGGCCGTGGCGACTTCGGCTGGCTAAAGAAGCCGGAGTCCGCTTTTGAATTCCTGGGCGATCTGCAGGGGATGCTTCTCGCGCTGCCCGTGATCGGCATCGCCGCGGTGATCGACCGACCGGGCTACGTTGCCCGTTACCGGGACCGGTATCAGGATCAGCTCTGGTTCATGTGCAAGACCGCCTACTGCATCCTGATCGAGCGCGCCGCCAAATATGCCCGCAGCCAGGACCGCAAGCTGCGCGTGTTCTTCGAGAGGGCTGGCAAAGCCGAGGACCGCGACCTGATAGCCTACACGCGGATCCTGAAGACGCAGGGGATGCCGTTCGATGGCGTCAACTCCGCCAGCTACGGGTCATTAACCGCTGAGGAGTTCAAAGACATCGTGCGCGGGGAGCCGCGCGGCAGAACCAAAGCCACGCCGATGTTGCAGATCGCCGATCTCTACCTCTATCCGATGGCCAAGGGCGGCTATGACCCGTCCTACCGGCCCTACAGGGCCCTGATGGACCACAAGCGTCTCATCGACGCGCACCTGCCGCCCGAGGACCTGGCATCCTGCGGCATCAAATACAGCTGTTTTGAACGGATAAAAAACAAAGACCCGGACTAGCCGGGCCTTCGTTTTGAAATGGTCGGCTGGCGCCTTGGCGCCCTCTTCTTTGGGTGCAGCGCGGTTCCCCGGCCCCTGAATCCAAGGACATAGGCCGGATGAACCTTGAAACACCCTCCCCCTGAATCCAGAATCGTCCCCGATGCCCTTGCGTCATCACGGGAAACCACCATATCTGGATGCAGTTCACCACAGGGAAGCCCGAGATGGCCCAGCCAGAAACCGCCAAAGCAGACGTCGATAAGCTACGCACCAATGAGAAGAAGTGGACCAAGGCACTCATGGCCACAGGCTGGAGCGCTTTCCCGAACATCATCATCGAGAAGCAGCAGGCCCTCGGGCTCGATGCGCTCGATATGAACATCATCATCCACCTGGTCCAGTACTGGTGGCTGCCCGATAACCTCCCCCACCCCTCGGTCGAAACCATCGCCAAGTCCATTGGGGTGACGCCCCGCACCATTCAGAAGCGCATTGCCGCCCTCGAGGCTCTTAAACTTCTTGGCCGGGAAGAACGGCGCAACACGCCCAATGGCAGCATGACGAACCGCTATCACTTCGACGGCTTGATCGAGGCTGCCAGGCCGTTTGCGCTCGAAAAGGCCGCCGAGATCAAGAAGGCAGCGCAGGAACGGTCGGACCGGCTGAAGCGCAAGAAGCCGCAGCTGGTCGTGGACAACGATGCGTAAGCAGATCGTGGCGTAGCTCAGAGGATAGAGCGCCTCGCTTTCGACCTGGGTGGTGCGTGACACCGCTATCTAGGGGCGAGGAGGTCGCAGGTTCAAGTCCTGCCGTCACGCCCATCGTTTCCCATACCGCGCCTAGGCCTTGCCTAGGCGGCGGGAAAGGTCGCCAGATTCCCCGCGTAAGTGCGCATCTGCAGGCGCCGATCTTGGTATTTGCCACGGTAGTTGAACAGCGCCAGGAGCTGCATTTCAAGGAGCCATTGCGAGGCATCCCAGGCGTGGAAAATGTCCATGTCGTAATTGAAGGGCGACGAATGCGTGACGCCGTTGCGAAATTCGGTCAGCAATGAGAATCCGTCGGCGACCGGCTGCCCCTTCTTGGGTTTTAAGCGCTTGCGAAGGAGGTCAGATTGATCAGCCGGGTCTCCTTCGATCTTGAGCAGACGGGTACAGGCCCTGATGCGTTCGGCAAGACTTACATTGCGCAACATCCAAACGCTCCACCCTCCGCGTGTCCCGAGGACATAGGCCGCGAGCGTTTCCAGGCCGGCCGCCGACATGATGACCGCCGTCTCCACCGAATCGTAACGGGCCAGGTTTGCGATCTTGTAGTAGGCCAAAGCTCGCCCGACGCCGCGCTTAGCCTCCGGGGTCTGAAAAATGGTCATGTAGCTGGTAAACACTGCCGGCAAGTCGTCTGCCATTGCCCAATGAAACCAGTTTTTCGGTGCCTCCAGCCTGTCGGCCCGGGAGAATCCCAGACATCTGAACCCGTTTCGGGCAGCGTTGCGGACCTCGCCATATCCGACCCGTGTGCCCTTAATGAAACCAAGGAAGGAGCAAACTTGGCTAAGGAATTCATAGAGCTTGGCGGCCTTCAGGGGTTTGCCATCCAAGGATCGAATCAGCGCCCGATGTGAAATGGTGCGCAGCAGCGGCAAGCGGACACCCCCTCCGCCCAAGGCGAGGAAGTGGTCGAATGGCTGCACGGCCACTGCCAAATTGCCGAATTGCAACTCGATTTCGATCTTTTTTGGATGAATTGACGGACCGGATAGAATGACAGCCTCCGCCAATCCCTTGGATTTCCCCGCAAGATCCAGAGGTGAGAACCGCGATGTCGCTGAGAATTCTTCGTGCCCGACAAAGTGATACTTATGGGAAAGCATCAGGAACTCATGTCCTGCGCCCGGCGCCACCCATCGACTTGTTTGAGACTGCGCTTAATCGGGCCATCCCAGAGCTCCTGAACCGCCGCGTTGGCGTGCCCGGCAATAGTTACGACGTTGCGAAAGTGCGCGTCCCGGATCACATAGAGTTGGGCATCCTGCAGATGCCAGGCCGCAGCGCGCGCCTGGAAGAGGGCTTCTGGATGCGGATGGAGGACATGGTCGACGGCATCGTGCCGCAGATGCTGCCCTTCCTTAAGGAAAAACCCTTCGCCTTTATCGGGTTTTGCTATGGCGGCGTCCAGGCCTTCGAGGTTGCCCAGCGGGTGCGCCGCGATCACGGGCTAGAGCCGGAACACTTCTTCGTGGCCGGTGGTCGCTCGCCACAGATTTATCGACTCGACCGTGCCGGCCTCGGCATGCAACCGGCTTCGGACCTTTTTGAACCGTCGTTTCAATGGGCTTCAATCGGAGTTGCAACGCGGGTGGGAGTGAAGCCAAACCGACGAGATAATGCTTGCCTGCGTTGCCACCCTTACCCTGAACAACGCGCACCTCCAGAGCGTGCCCTCGCCAGTTGCCACGCTGGCAGGCCTTCCAAACTGCCTGCCGCGAGATTCCTGCCGACTTGGCGAGCAGGTTGAGTGGGACGAATTCTTTCCTCGACATCGTGCGCTAGCCCCTAGCGGCGGAACGGAAACCACCGGGTAGCAGCTCGAGTTATCCCTGGCGTGACAACCAAACCTTGGATCCCCCACGCAGCCTCAGGAAGCCGTACGGATGTCAGCCATTGGCCGCAGTTCGTTTCGCGAGGGTGTAGAAGGGTGACCGGTGACAGTGGAAGGAAAGCTGGGCCTTGGCCAACAGGGCTGCGGTCTTGGTCTACCAATCCGGGGGTCTTGGGTTGACCAATCCGCTGCCGACCGTAAGCGGGTTTACCAACAAGGGCGGCTGGATTCCATGCAAATCCAACCACTTAATGCCGGTCCAGAATTAACGGTCATTGAGGCCATTGGTAAAACTGGTCTTAGGATCAGAAACTCCTACCCTCGGCCTGAAAACGCTCTTGTTTTCAGTCGCATAGGCCACACACACGCAAGCCATAATTCCGGACTGGTAAACCCCACGAAATGCCAAATAATTCCGGACATCATACCAGTCTGCCCTTTTACGCGACTTTCGGAGCACAAAACGCGAACCTTGAGGACGCGTCGTGTGGTTTCGACGTCAATAACCCTGCCCATTCCGCGGCTCCGTTGAGCATGGCAATGGATGGAACCGGGCCGGAAGCAGGTGCTCCGGTTCTGGAGCAAACTAGCCTGAAAGGTGCCATTCTGCCGGCGACCCCAACCCGGTCATGGTCAATGGAGCGAGCCAGGAACTCGGCACTGGTACCGACTGGCTCTGCGCCTGCGCGTGCGGGATCGTTGGTGAGTTAAGCTCTCAATGCATCTTCCCGCTGAATGCTGAATGCATCTTGCAGCACCTGAAGTTTGGATTTGAAGCGGTCATAGTCTGGTATTGCCTCGCTGGCCTCCCCATCAAGACCAAATTCGACGGATAGAGCGAGCATCTGGTCGCGAATTCCTTTGGCATCAAGTGATTGGTCGAGCCCATCTCCAATCCGTTCAAAGAGAAAAAGACCCTGTTCGCGAGTGGCGCTTTCAGGGTGGTCCTGGAGGAAGATTTTGCGCTGCTGTTCGACCAATGCTTTGACACGATGACGCAATCGTTCCTCTTCCGCCGCGCGGCGCTTACGGTTCAGTCCTTTGAAGAGCGCCTTCATTCGATCTAGAAAGACGACGATGCTAGCTTCGAGTGCTTGATCCGCTTTCGAGGTCTCGCACAAGGCGACAATAGCGCGAGCGAGACCAATCTTATCGATATGGCTAGCATGAGACTCGGCCGCCACCGTCAGTGCGTCATAGATGCCGACCTGCGTGTTCAGGTGAGGTACGACTTCGGCGGGGGTCAACGTGATCGCCCCACCCTCGCGGAATTCAGCGACCTCTCTAAAATAGATATTTGCGGCAGCTACGGCGAGTTCGATAGGTAGAAGATCCTCCGGTTCTGTCATGGCATAACTTGGATCCTGGACGATCCCGAAATCAGCGAACTGCATCACGTAGTCGGGATTGAGGAGACGGCGGACTTTCTTATCATTCCTGCGTAGTTTCTCGGCGGCCTCATTGCCGCTTTTGTCGGAGTCGAGCAGAATGATTACTGCTGGCGCGTCGCTGTCGCGACCCCGGATCAGATAGAGCATGTATGGGACATGGCTGGCTGAGCCGCACGGCACCAAAACGGTCCGGTTGAGGTCAAGCAACTCGCTCTCGCTCGCTGCGCCGCGGCGCTGGATCGCTCGTGAAAGGCCTGCGAGCAGGACCTGGTCAGCGGTCCATCGACCAGAAGATTGCAGGCGCCGATAAAAGCCGTTTCGCCGACGTAAGAACCGAAGGCCGAGCGGAGAGGCTCGTAGTGATTCTGCGAGGCGTCTTTAATTACGCGTGTACCATCTGAACCCTTGCCCTTCTGAAGCACGCGAATGCGCTCGGCACGATTCTTGTCGAGCAGAAAGGGCGAGTGGGTCACATAGACAACTTGAACCGGCCGCGCATCTCCGTCAGGCTCTGCAAAGCCGCGAAAGATTTTGAGCAGATCTTGCTGGGCCTCGGCCGAGAGGTAGGCATCGGGTTCGTCCATAAGCAGGATTTCAGGTCGATCAGGATCGGGCTCGTGCGTTTGCGACTGGATGAAATACGAGAGGAAGTATTTGAGTCCTGCGCTGCGCTTCGTCGAACGTATATTGAGTTCCGGTCCGATCGCGGATTGTAAAGACGAGATCGGACTCGAGTGCAGTAACACGAAGTTGGAAGTCGCGATCTTGGACCCAATATTTTGGAAAATTGAGCCGTTTTTCCAATTGCTGATTGATGCTCTCGACCAACGCCGTGACGTGTCCATTCTCTCCCGCATCGATAAACTGCCCCAGCTCGACCAGACGCTCAGGCTCAACATTGGCAAGGTGCAGCAATAGCTTACGCGCAAGCGTGTAGGATTTTCTGAGCTCACCCTGTGTGGCAGGGCTTTCATCCATCTCGGAAATAATTGGGCTGAGCTTAGGCGCGAGGCCTGGCAAGTCCTTCGCAAATCGCGTTTGGTCGGTAGAATAGATACCACGAAGGATGTCGGCGACCTGTAGTGAGAGCCTCCGGTTTTGCCGGTCACGCAAAACGCCACTTTGTCCAGAGATAAGTTCAGAAGTCGGTAGCGCGCCAGGTAGCGCGACGTTTGATTGGATCGTGAAGACTCGCGGCAGCACGGACTTGCCGAAGTCGCGTGCCGCAGCACCGAGGAGCTCCTCACGATGAAAGATGCCCGTTGACGTCGAGAAGTATAGCTCGAGCTTGTCAGGACCTTGGCGGAACATCAGGAAAGACTGGAAACTCTCAGGCGCGCCTGCTATCTCGGAACGGATCTTGCCGACTTCGTCCTCTGTCACGTCACTCCAAGCGATACCAAGATGAGGCCAAAAGTCGTTGCCTCTCTCGACATTGAAAAAGTCGCAATATCGGCACAGATCCTGGTGCTTGAAATCCTCTCCGCTAATAGCCTTGCTGATCGCGCCTAATAAGTGACTTTTTCCAGATTCGTTGGCGCCGACAATAGTAGTGATGCGAGCGTCGATCGGAACTTCTATGTAGGGGTACCACGACTCTCCGATCATTTCCCACGGGCGAGGTTCAGCGTCGCGATGCGCCTTGCGGTGATGATCGTAGTTGAAGGATTTATAAAAACGCGCGTAGACTTTGTTGATTTTCACGAAAACGCCTCCCGATCCCCTGCCAACATCTTGTCGCGTTAGTGTCTATTCAAATCAAGTGATTATTCTTTGAGGTCATTGGGTTCTTGGAGGAGTGACCGCATTCGCGCAAGAAGACCGCCCTTAAAGTTGAATTTTGGGGACAGAGCTGCGGCCGTCGTAGCTGCGGCTTATCGATCGTTGAACAGATGAGCAGAAGATGCCTAGCGGTGCTCCGCGAAAGCGGCTTAATGCTGCGACTTACGTGTTAGTGATGACCGGCCAAGGCAGACCAAAAGAGGACATCCGGGTGACGAGGCATCTCCCTCGGTTGTCGATTTGCTCAAGGCAGTCCACTATCCGACGTTCCAAAGACAGGATGCAGACGGCGGCTTGCGGCATAGAACGACCATACTGGCGGTCTTGGCTCTGGGGTGCATTGCACCGTAGCAGCCTAGGGCCAGAAGCGGAAAGACTGCAATTCGCCCGAGTGAGTGGTATACAGACATGAGCGCTCAACTAGCGGCTCGAATTTCTGCCTGGGAGCGTCTAATGTAGCAGGTGACATTGGAGACGACATGACAAAGATCAAAGGCAAGAATGATGGCCCCGGGGGCCGGAACGAACATTACGACATCGGCAATCGAAAAGATGTTCCTCGAAGAAGCGTCGTGGCCGAAATTAAGCGTGGCGAACACGAAGGCGCACACGTCGTGAAAATTAACGGCCGGGAATATGCGCGGGACAATCCTGATAATTCGAAGAAGGATAATGTTAATCGAGGAAAGTGACCACATTACGCCTTCGGGCCGGCAGAAGACCGTCGGCTTGCGGGCAACCGATCTGCCAAAGCAGGAGCGCAGGTTAGCGACCCAGCCCAATCAAGAGCGCCCCACTAACGCTCTCACCAACCTTTCACGTCGCTCATGGCAAGCCTCGATTCCATGTCGGAACGTTTTGCGGTAAAAGGGCCTCGCGTCTGCACGACGCGATTTGCGGTTCTAGGGGAAATGAAGATCTACAGCGCAGCGCAACTTTCTGTTTTGACTCGGCTGTTCTCCGCAACCGTTTTCCGCGAAATGGCGAAGAATGGCCGATCCGGCTTGTTCCGTCGGCTGCTCGAGCAGACCGATTTGCGCGAGCACGCGGGCACGCGCGCGACTGTCGGCGACATCTTCGACTTCGCGTTCGAGATTCTGAAGGTCGCAGGACACCGCGACGAGTACATCTATCGCGCGGCGATTAGCCATAAAGTGCTGTTGGGCACGCACTCGCTGCGCACTGCCTCGATGCTCAACGAATTCCGGGCTGGCAACTGCAAGGCGGACCTCGTCATCCTGAATGGCACGGCAACCGTCTATGAGATCAAGTCCGAGCGGGATACGCTCGCGCGACTCGCCAACCAGATCGACAATTACAAGCGCGTCTTCGCCAAGGTGAACGTGATCGCGAGCGAACGCCATGTCGAAGGCGTGCTGGCCACGGTTCCGGACGATGTCGGCGTAATGTGCCTGTCGAAGCGCTATCAGATTACAACCGTGCGCGACGCGATCGACTGCCCGGCGCGTATCTGTCCGGTCACCGTCTTTGAATCGCTGCGCACGGGCGAGGCTACGGCGATCCTCAAAGCGATGGGCGTGACCGTGCCGCAGGTCCCGAACACGCTGCGGCACGCCGTGATGCGCGATCTCTTCGCCGCCCTCGACCCGGCTACCCTGCACGTCGAGATGGTGCGGACACTTAAGCGGACGCGTGATCTGGCACCGCTTGGCGAACTCATCGACCATCTGCCGGCGTCCTTGCAAGCGGCCGCCCTGTCGGTGTCGGTGCGGCGCGTCGACCATCCGCGATTGGTCGACGCCGTCGCGACGCCGCTGCCTGCGGCCATGACCTGGAACTGACAAGCGCATGTATCACCCATATTTTCGCGGCAAGCAGTTCGAACTTCTGACCATTCGGGAAACCGCCAAACTGATGGCGGAGCAGAATTTTGTGCCAGTCATCGAGCCCGTGAAGGAGTCGCTGGGCGGCCTTGAAAAGGCGTTGAAGGCGATTTGCGATGCAGAGGGCAAGGCGATCGTCATCGTAAACCCGTACCATGGCGACCATCAGGAGAACGGAACCGGCATTTCGCAGCTTCTGCAGCAGGGCCTGTTCGGGGGCGCGATCTCGGCGGGCATTCTCCTACGCGGCAACATAAACCTCGCCGATGCGGTCACATGTCACCAAGCCCATCTCGGCCATAATCCGATCTTTGTCCACGCCGGATTCACCGAGCAGAAGGGTCTTGCCGGCTACTTGCACGACGCGCTGGCGCAGACACGGCATGTCTTCATCGAGGACCATGCCAATACGCTTTACCGCAAGCACTTCGAGGGCAGCACCCGCATCCTTATTCGCGACGGGTTCAAGCCGCGCAAGAACGCCGAGTTCGCCAAGATCCCTGTCGAGGAATTCTCCGAACTCCATCTCACCTTCCAGAGTGATCTTGGAATGAACGGCTTCGGCGATTTCCTGATGGTCGGCGACGTCTATTCCGAAGGGGGCGGCCCCGCCTACGCCGTCGCGATACACCTGACCTTCATCGACCCCGATGCCGACGAGGTCATGTATATCTATCACTTCGTCTCGACCACGAACGACACGCCAGCGGACCCGGCAGGCAAGTTCGGCCAGGCACTGCAGAAGCTCATGGTCAAGCTCAACTCCGGAACGTCAAAGCTTCTGGAAACAAGCGCGATCAAGGAGTTTCGCGAGCTCCACGCTAAGGGGCATTTTCCGGGCCTCGGCTATGTCAAAAAGCTCTCGATGAAGCACCATATCGAGACGCTCGCTGACTATCTTGGCTGATCCCCATGGCACAGCGGTTCTGCTGCCCGGAGTGCTTTGACGATCGCGGTCTGCGCGATCAGCTTTTCCCGTCGCTCGACCCGGGTCGTGGCACCTGTGATTTCTGTGGGACCGCTGACACCCAGCTCCTCGAACCAGGCAAGCTAGCCAATTATTTCGAGCTGCTGGCCAACGTCTACGAGCCGAGTGACGACGGGAAATCGCTGGTCGAATGGATGAAGGACGATTGGCAGCTCTTCAGCAATTCGCGCATGGACATCGCACACGCCAAGGAATTGCTCGGCGAGATCCTCAATGATGGTGAGATCGTGCGGCGTGGCTTCGCCCCGTCGGCGAGCTATATCAGCGAAGGCCTAGCGCAGTGGGATAAGCTACGCGACGAGATGATGTATGCTAATCGCTGGTTTCTCGACGTCGCCATCGATTTGGACCGTCTCCGCCAGCTGCTCGACATGCTGTTGGCGCCGCCCTTGCCCCGGCAATGGTATCGCGCGCGAATTCGCACAGAGGATGAGGTGTTCCCGATTGAAAAGATGGGCGCACCGCCGAAGCGACGATCGTCACATGGCCGGGCCAATCCGGCCGGCATCCCCTATCTCTATCTGGGGTCGCTTCCCGGTACAGCTGCGGCTGAGATTAGGCCCCATACCGGCGAGGTTGCTTGCGTTGCGGATTTCATCATTCCCGAGATCAAGGCCGTGGACCTGCGCAATCCGCGCAAGCTCGTGTCACCGTTCATCCTGACCGACGCGAGCGAGATCGGCCAGTTGCGCGCCGACTTGCCGTTCCTTGAACGCCTGGGTGAGGAATTGACGCGGCCAGTGCAGCCGGCCGGCGCGGCGATCGACTATATTCCGAGCCAGTATCTATGCGAGTTCATCAAAAAGAGCGGCTTCGATGGCGTGGTCTATCGCAGCTCGGTCAGTGATGGCATCAATCTCGCCCTATTCACTCCCACCCAGGCTATTGGGGGAACGGTGGCGCTTTACAACGTGTCCAAGGTATCGGTCGAAGTGGCCGCCGCCTAATATTGGAAGTCCCGCGAACGGTAGCTTCCAGAACCTGCGGGCTGATCGTGTCCGCGATTAAGCGCGTTGTGGCCGCCCCAAGCATCGCGCGGAGTGCGAGCCCGTAGTGGCAGATGCTGTGTGGACAATGAACTCAGGGACGTGCAGAAACGGACATAACAGACCTCACATATGTGTTCGCATCAATTCCACCCGCTTGCCTCGCCCCCTCTGCGAATCTTCAGGGAAATCATATCTTTGTCCGTGATGTGCGTCATGGCTGCGTTGTTCCCCGATGCCCTCGCGGACTTGTGCATAAGATCGTTGCAACGTGCATAATGGTGGCGGATCACTTCAAACACATCGTGTTCCCGACTGCCGTTCAAGTTTAGCGGGCGGAAGTAGCGGTATAGACCTGCCGCTTTTTGGGTCGGGACCACCCAGCCAAAGCGCTCTTTGAACTTGGAGCCGTACGGGCGCTTGTGCACGAGTTCGTTTCGGATCGAGGTTACTTCCTGCATCCATCCTGCCACCGCGAAATTTCCGGGTTTTTGAGGATGCGCGGCGATGTCACCACCCGCAAACAACAGCTCCAACAAGGCATCTTTCGGCAAAGTTGCTTGCCGGAGTTGCCCGACGAGCCGCGCCATTGAGTCGATCTTTGCATGGTCGAGGCCAATGCGGTGGGCGATAAGCGCACCCAGGTAGTCTCGCGCCGCTCCAAGATGCAAGAAGAACGAGTGGACATGGGCATACAGTGTTTGGGACAACGTATTTGCGGATCTTTGCCCGTCGACGCGCCCGGCGCCATATGGTTCACAAGTTGCTCATGGTAGTGTTCTGCAATTTGCTCCACACTGATATCCATGCTCCGCAAACTCAGGCTGACGTAACTTGCCAGCGCTTCCACCGGGTGTTGATCGTCTAGGGCTTTAGCAATTTCTTCTTCGGCAGGATGCTTGGCAGATTCGAAAAGCTCTTTGGTGCGCGGGCGCGAGATATTTCCCGCAATGTTGCTCCAGAGCTCTGCCGGACCTTCGGAATGGTTGGCTTTCTCAGGAACAATCGGCGCCCAAGCGGAATGGTATACGCCATCCATCCAACCCAATCGTTGGAATGCAATTGCGCGGAATTTGTTCTGTGTCGTGAGCAATTGAAGCTGGGCCATTGTCAGAGGACCCGTGGCACACGGCTTATCGTTGACGAAGACGGGTTCAATCCTCCAACCGCCTTCGCCGAGGTTGGCGGCGCGGAAACCGCCTGTGAAATGCAAATAGAAGCCTGTGCCATCCGATTGGCGTGGAAGTTCAATAATCTCTGTCACAGCCTGCCCCATATGATATCTGGAATTAGGGTCGTGACGACGAACTGCACCCAGTGCCCTAAAGCTTACAGTATCAGCCGCCTTGTTCGCCAACGCTTTGGGCGGTCCGCCCATCTCTACATATCACCATGCCGGTTTGAGGTTGAAAATAGCTCTTGAAACGTCTTCCTGGATCATCGCTTTGTCCGCATCCCCTTATGCCAAGCGCGTTGAGTGCCGGGTTAACGCTTAAAAGATGCAAATGAAAACCGACACAGAGACTGTCGACAAGGGGCGATTCGGAGCCACCGATAGAAGGGCCGCGGGGAAGTGATTTCGCGGATTCGCTGCTGGGGATGAGACCTACATATGAAACGGACCGACCATTCTGTACGAGGTGATCGCGCCCTTAGCGCCGGCGATGACGACAAGCTTGGTTTCCGCGAGGTCGCGAAACGAATTGCGGTATCACTTGTCGATCGAGCCTCGGAGGACGGACTGGTTGTGGGATTGGAGGGGGCTTGGGGCTCCGGCAAAACCAGCTTGCTCTATCTGGTCGGTGAAGAACTCGAGAATCTGCCACTCTCGCGACGGCCGACTGTTATTCATTTCCGGCCCTGGCTAATCGGCAATCGGGATGCCTTGATCAGCAGCCTGTTTACTGAGTTGTCCAACCAGCTGGATCAGGCTGCGCTGGCCGCTGGCGATGCAACAAAAATATCGATCAGAAAGGCCAAGGAGGCCGGCGAAGCCCTTCAAGCGTTCTTGTCGGGGTTAAGCAAGGCTGGCGGTTTGGTTGAGTTTGTAGGCGATATCACGGGTGTCGGGCCACTCAAATACGCCGGCACAGGCATTAAGGTCGTGGGAGATGCTGTCGCCGGCAAGAAAGCGCCCCCGCAATTAGCGTCTCTCAAAGACAAGCTGGCTAAATCCCTGCGGGACCTCGGCCATCGCTTCGTGGTGACGATCGATGATATAGATAGATTGGAACCAGCCGAAATCCTTGAAACACTCCGCCTGGTTAAGTCGGTGATCGATCTCCCGAATATGATCTATCTGCTTTGTTATGACAGCGAGGTGCTTGCCCACAGCGTCCAAGAAGCCGCCAGCGTCCAGGACGGGGGGGCATTTCTGGAGAAGATTGTTCAGCTGACGGTGATGGTACCTAAGCCGGAAGCGTTTCAGTTGCGCCAGTGGTTTGCCGAGGAACTTCAGCAGATCGCCTCCGTCAAAGACGATGACGAACGCGAGCGCCTCCGTCAGGTGATAGATTATGAAGGTGGCCGCCGACTGCGCACCCCTCGATCTGTGGTCAGGACTCTGGATGCAATCCGCTTCTTTTGGCCTCCCTTGCGTGACATCCATGCCGATCTCGCCGATCTCGTCTGGCTACAACTGATAAAAGACGGAAATCCGTCCCTTTATCGCTGGATTGAAGCCTATTGTGGATCGGCCGCTGCGATGTCTCTTGGCACAGCGCGCATCGAAGACGCCGAGAAAAACCTTCAATCAGCCTCGCTGGAAACGGCGGCTGGGAAGTCTGCGTTCGACGATCACATGTATCGGCATGTGTTTGCTTCGCAGCTGCCGGGCCTCACACCCAGTTTTGCAAAGGACGATTCTCCATTCCAACTTTTCGAAAAAGTTGATGACCGGAAGAGAGACATCGCGATTCGAAAGCGCCGTTTGGCGAGTCCTGATCACTACAGGCTCTATTTCGCCATGGCGAGCCCGTCACACGCCCTTACACAAGCCGACTTCGATGCGATGTGGCAAGCGTTGGCATCCGGTCCGCAGGAGGCCTCTGCGTTGCTGCTGGCGCTGCATGCTCAAAAGGCTGCGGGATTGCTCAGCAAATGCGATCTGATCGTCGAGCGGATCAAGGGCGGGGCTTATGAAACTTTGGATGTCCCGCAGTCTCGCAACCTACTCTTGGCCCTCGGCGACAGCATGGACGAAGCTTTCCGGCTGCGCCCTTTTGATGGATTTGCTTTTAATTCTCTGTGGGACAGGACTCTTCCCCTCATCCGTCTCGCTTCCACTCGTCTCAAGCCAGCTGTGCGCGATCGTACAACTAACGAGATGTTTGAATCCAGCAGAGCGATTGGCTGGCTCACATTCGTCTTCAGACGCGAGGTTTTCGCACACGGGCGGTATGGCGATCAGGATCGCCCCGCGGGGGACTGGCTGCTAGTTAGCGAGCGGCAAATGGATGCCGCAATGCGCATTATGCTTAAGCGGTACAAAGCCATGTCCGTGGATGAAATCCTGCAATCCCATAGCCCATTGAGCCTGCTTTACGCTTGGCTTCAGGCTGGTGATGAAAATGGACCGCGCAAAAGACTGGCCACGCATGTCAAATCGAATGAAGGGTTCTTACAGGTCCTCAAAGGGCTTACATCTCAGATCAACAGCAGTGATCGAGGAACGTTCGACGTGCTGAAAAAACGTGACATTGAGTCTTTTTTGGACTTCGAAGAGGTCACAAGTCGGCTGACGATCCTTGTGTCAAAACCAAAATTCAAAAAAAGCGCTACTGAGATGCTGGAGCTCATCGAAGACGGCGATCGCTACTGAGCTACGCTATTTAAAACACGTCGACGAGTGCTCCCTGCGGGCCGATCTGAACCCGCACACGGCCGTCCTTCCGGGTGGTCAGCACTCGTCTGCGTTTACCGTTCAAATCGATGCCACGACATCGCTCGCGGTACCAACGCTGCGTCTCCTGGGTGGCGTATTCCTTTCCACAATCGGAGATGACGACAAAATAGGGGAGCAGGCCCGTCTCGCGAAACAGGCGATCGCTGCAGCCGTTGCGCCTGCCATGGTGGGAAGCGACCAGGATATCGACGTCGCGCATAGCTGCCCGAAAGCTCTGGCGCTCCAGCAGCCTCTCCCATCCCGCCATTTCCATGTCCCCGGGGAAACAAATGCGGACGCCGTGACTTTCGACGATGGAGACGAGGCTCAGGTTGTTTTCGTCTTCGAAGTCGGAAGGGTAGTTGTTCCAGAAGCATCGAATCTTGAAATCGCCGTAATCGACATCGCCGCCACCCGGTCCAGTATAAGTCGCCATCATATCCGCCAGGGCGTCAATGCCCCGACCAATCCCGCCGATTTTCTTCAAACGGCGAAGATTATGTGCAGATACCGAAGGATTTTTGGTCAGAGTGCGGATGTCGACCGCCCTCACCAGATTGTGCAGGTCGCTCGCATGATCCTCGTCAAAATTCGATATGATCAGCTTGTCGATATAGCGGATGCCCTTGCTGGGGAGGTAAGTGGACGGGCGCCAATTCGTTGTCGAATTATGGCCCGCATCGATTAGGACGTGCCGGCCCGTATCGGTGACAATATGCGAACACTGACCGTGCTCGACGTCGAAAATCCTGAGATCCATTCAAGCCGCCGCTGTCGGAGCGTTAGGTTGCGCCCGACGCAGCCTAATCGTGTCACAAGCGGCGAGCAGCGCGGTGGCGTACTGCACCCCGGCCTCCCAGACCCATTGCCTGGTCACGACAAAGACCCAGACGACAATTGCGGCCGCATTGACGGCCATGGCCGAAAGCACAGCCGGCCCGAGCGGCACGATTGTGCCGATCGCCGCGCGCCAGTCGTGCTTCTGCAGCAGATCGAGAAACCCCGGATTGTTGTAGAGGATCGCACCGGCCGATGCGGCCAGGGTCAGGCCGCAGATGATGATGGCAACCGATTTCAGGCCACGCAGGTTGCGGCGGAAGCCGTATTGCGCATTTTCCCGATGAACCATCGGAAAGTCTTTGCCCCGCGCCATCTCCTTGAGCCAGACAACCGCCGAGTCATAGACCGCGTCAGCCCCCGACGGATCGACGGCCTCCTGTTCGGCCGTCGGAAATGCAGGCAAGTCCGGCACCGCCGAACCCAGGAAGCTATGGTAGCGCTGGCGCGTGTGCCGATCGAGATGGCTGTCGCGGTGGCGCAGGATGATGGTCGTCGGCCACCCTCCCCATGCCTTTCGCAGGCCCGGCTCGATGCGACGCCCTTTGGTGCGGGCATAGGACCCAAGCGCGTAGAGGAGGCCGCACGAGGTGGCCACGGTCAGCAGCGTCGCGCCGATGCTGGACAGAAGCAGCCAGGGGAACCAGGCAAAGACCGCCAGCAAGGGCGGAAAGATCGTCAGCAAGCCCGGAAACAGCCGAGCCTGCCGGCCATAGCCGTCGAACATCTGGGCGATATCGGTGGTCAAGGGGATCGCCATGGCCTATTCCTCATACTCTTCGGGATAGGTAGCCGGCGTGGCGGGGCTCCACCCCTCCCGGGACGGCGCATTCCACGCTGTCCGGAAGCTCACCCCTTCCGTCATATGCAGATTGGCGCCTCGATGGATCATAGCGCGCATCACCACCTTGCGCGGATGGTCTTCGTCTTCCTTGGCGGAGCTGATGACCGCGGTGAAATGACCCTGTTGAGGCTTGCTGTCCAACGGCTCTCCAAGTATCGAATTCAGCAGTTCTGTCGTTAGGTTGCGACGGCCGCCATGGTGCGGCACCTGGAAGCGATCGATGCCGGGAAGCTGCAGGCCCGCAGAGGGCGCATAGGCGATAACCTCCGCCAGCCCGTCTCGCCCGGTGTCGGCGGTCAGAAGGATCTTCTTACCGCACAGGTTTGCATACTGCACGACGCTCATCTCATTCTCGTTGCTGGTATCCTCGGCAGGGAACGCCTCAGCGCCCCACGCCGCCCGGATGTAGGCCACCGCACTTTTGGCTTTTTCCACCAGCGTGGTCAGGAACCCGTCGAAGGCCGACGCTTCGGTCTTAGCTTCTGGCGTCTTGTCGGAGGTGACCACCAGGTTCAGGAACCGGTTACGAGTCGGCGCCATCACGCGGAACGCACCGATCGCGGCCCCCTGGAACGCCTCGCGGATCTCGATCCCCTTTCGCTCTGCGATTTCTTCGAGCGCTGCCAGGTTCGCGTACGCCGAGCGCAGCTTGGAGCGCAGCCGGTCTACGTCATTGTACGTCTCGAACCTGTCGATGATCTCCGCAGCATAGATCCAGGGCCGGTTCATCCATAGCACGCCGACATCGAAGTGCTCGAGGATCTCCACGAGGCCGCGGGCGTGGTCACCGTCATTGTGGGTAGCGACGACGTGGTGGATGAACTTCGGGTTTCCGTAGTGGGCAACGATGTGGTCACGCAACGACTTGCCGGTGTCGACGTAGCCGCCGTCAACGACATGGATATATGTCACGCCGTCCTTCTCGTAACGCAGCGCGATTGCGTCTCCGCTCTTCTTGGTTTCAACGCCAAGAAAATCGATCTCAAAATAGTCTGCCATTTTTGGGTTTTCCCCCGTTAAAAATTTCGATAATACAAATTTCGACTTCGTTGTCGAAGTCTTGGCGTCAGATGTGAACGCCAATGCTTGCTTGCAAGAGAGGAAGCGTAGAAAATTTACGAAAGAGAAACCACGTTTGGCAGGTCCTCGCATCAGTCGTGAAACAGGGTGATTTTCCCTCGATTTCGTCGACCAGTTGCGCTCGAAGCCGGCGTCCGTCGCAGTCGATGGTCGTAAAGCGACGTCTGCACCGCGGTTCTGCCCATCGCGCAGCCGTCGTTGTTCGACAGACGATCACCGATCGACTGTTTAACGACGGCGCAACGGCACGCTCGCAGCTGCAGTAGAAGCTTCACGTCATCGAGTGTCTTTATGGTCGGAACGCGACAACGCTCGGCTCACGAGATCTGGTCCCCAACGACATCGTCCTCGCCTTCCCTGTTAGCCAAACCAGCAGGGATACCGCCGGCCAGCAGCTTTTCCTTCGACAGCAGGCCGGCGTCCTCAAGCGCCTCGAAATCCGGCAACTGGCGCAACGTGTCGAGCCCGAACTGCGACAGGAAATTCTTGGTCGTCACATAGGTGTAGGGCGCGCCCGGCTGCGGGCTGCGCGGCCCCGAGGCGATCAGATCCTGCGCGCGCAGCACGCCGATCAGATCGCGCGAGACTTCCTTGCCAAAGAAGGAAGACAGCTCGCCACGCGTGATCGGCTGGAAATAGGCGATGCACATGAGGACAAGAGCCTCCGACTGCGACAGTTGTTTTGTCTCCTGCCCCGCGGCCGTCCCGAATGCGGCGTGGATGATGTCGCCAAAGGCCTTTTTCGTGCGGTGCTGCCAGCCGCCGGCGACCGACACCAGCTCGTAGGGGCGACCAGCGAGCTCGGCGCGGATGTCGTCGATGATCAGCTCGAGATTGCAGCCTTTGCCGACGACGCGCGTCAGCACTTCGCGCGACACCGGCTCATTTGCCGCAAAGATCACCGCTTCGACGCGGCCCATCCACTCGCGCCAGCGCAGCTCCGGCGGCAGGTGATCGAGCTCGGTATCAAGCAGCGCCGGCTGATCGTTCGGCTTGCGGCGGGCAGAGGCTTCGCTCATCGCTAGAGCCCAAACAGCCGGAAGCTGGTGCGGCCGGAGAGCTCGCGAACGGCGTCGAGTTTCTGCAGCCGCTCGAACAGGCGTCGCGCCGCAAAACGCGACAGGTTTTTCGTCGTCACCGAGCCGGAGACGGCGTCTTCATTCAGGAGTAAAAAGATCACGTCGCCGGCGCCCTTGGCGCGCAGTTTTGGCGCCACCGCCAGCAGTTTTTCAGCGCAGCGCGACAACTCGGCCCCCAACCGACAAGCCTCGGCCGCTCCCTGAAGCAGCGCGACGCAGACCGCGCGCTCAAAACCCTTTTGCCCCGGTCGGATACGCGTGCCGCCGCCGGCCTCGGCGCGGAAGACCGGGCCAAAAGCCCGGGCTATCAACAGCGGCAACGGCCGCGGCCAGCGCAAGCCCCGCGCCAGCACCAGGTCGGCGAGCCACCAGGCAAACAGCTCGGCATCGGGCCGCATGGCGACCACGTGAGTGGCGATCGCCGCCGCGGCGAACGGCGCCGGGCGTTGGGAGCCCGTCAGTTCCTCGATCTGCGCGCAGAGGTCGGTGAGAGCCTCATTGTCCCAGGCGAGCCCGAGCATCTCGGCCACTTTTGCCAGCCGATCGGCGCTGACCGCCGGCGGCTGCAGCACCAACTGGCGCCACGCGCCAAAAATGGCGCCGGCGGGGCCGCGATCGGCGCCGGCCGGGCAAAGCTGCCAGGCGTCGCGCAAGCCAGCCTCGTCCTCGGCGCGGCCGGCCAGCCGCATCGAGGCGGCGGCACAGTTGAGCGCCAGCCGCTGGCGCCAGGCGCCGGCCCAAGCAGGTTGCGCGCGGGCAAGCGTGTCCAGCGAAGCCAGTGCGGCTCCCGCCTGGAAGGCGGCGGCGGCGTCACTGGGCGCGTCCCGGCCGAGCGCCCAGGCCGGAACGGTGGGCGGCGTGAGGACGGAGGTAGCGATGGCTGGATCGAGGCGAATCATGCTTTCGAGGATAAAGCGGCGGTGCGCTTTCTGCCATCAATTTCGCATCAAAACGCACGGGCTGTCGAAGCAACAAAACGAATGATAATGTTGCATTATCAGTTGCTTAACTCTACTCTTCCACTCGCAACAAGTTAGCTGGATAACATCACTCTTCGGGCACACCCGGACGACGGTTCGGTGCAGCCACTCACGTCAATCCGGACAGTCCCGTCTTCTCGTCGCGACTATCCCGGTACCCGGAGTTGGTCACGGCGACCTGCTTCCGAGCCACCTTTCGAATAGGCCGAGCTCGGATCACCAGCTCTAAAGCTCCACGTGATTGCCTATTCGATAAACCCTCCGTCAAGATTGCAGCGGCTAGAAGCCGCCGCAGCCAAACGGTCACAGCGCCCGCCCAATCGAACCTGAAATCATACCGGCAGGCGGACTTGCACGGGGGCTGTCAGTGGAGCAGGCGCGTGAAAGAGCACATGAAATAGGTGTATCGCCAATATTTTCGTATTGCTCTAATCGATTATAGTTGTGAAGCGCAATTTCAGCCCGTTTACTTGCCGCTCAAGTCACGCATAAAAGAAGGTAGCACCGATTCGGTAGCTTATCCCCTGTCTTTTGCGTACTCGCGGCCCGTGGCGCCGAGTGGACGATTGAAGATCGCCGGTCTCACTAGCAGGTGGGCACAAGCGCCTGGGGCCGGTTGGCAAGCCACAGGAGTAGGACAAATGTCGAAGGATTCGGGTAAGGGCGATCACGGCGGCAAGATCGAGATCACGGTGGTGGTGAACGGCCAGCCCACGCAGGTCGAAGCCAATAACAACCAGCCGCTTCACGTCGTTCGTGCCAAAGCCCTTGAGAACACGCAGAACGTCGCCCAGCCGGCCGAGAATTGGGAATTCAAGGATGAGGCCGGCAACCTGCTCGACGTTGACAAAAAAGTTGGCGATTTCGGTTTCGCGAACATTGTGACCCTGTTCCTCAGCCTGAAGGCGGGTGTAGCAGGTGCCTGAAATCCAGACTGTGGACCCTGCGGTCTCGCGAGCGAAATTCGATCGGCAGATCGGCTGGTTCCAAACACAAGCGGGCGCTTACCGGGCTCAGGGTTGTTTCCTGATCGAGGCGAGATTCCCTACTGCCTTCTTCATCTTCGCACCGCCCAAGATAAGGCCACAGATAATCGGTGCAGCTGTCGAGATCGACTTCTCCAATTACGACCTCCGACCTCCGTCGGTAGTCTTCGTCGACCCCTTTACCCGCCGGCCGGTTGCCCGCAAGGATTTACTGCTAAGTATGCTCAGACGACCGCATCTACCCGGAACCCCACCGGATATGATTTCGGTCCTCATGCAGCAGAAAGCTCTGTCGCTAGCGGACTTCCTCCAGGCCAACAGTGCGGAACATACGCCATTCCTGTGCATGGCAGGCGTCCGGGAATACCACGACAATCCAGCCCATTCAGGTGACTCATGGCTTCTCCACCGGGGTTCTGGCGAAGGCTGTTTGGCCTTTATCCTGGACAAGATCATCAAGTACGGGACCGGCCCCGTGGAGCAGATACAGTATCAGTTCCAAATCTCAGTGGGAGCGATGGTAGTACCCCCATCCGCCATCCCAGAATGAGCGTTTTGATGGATGTAACGACCGTGACGCTCCCGCGCCACTGCATCTCGACTGTGCATGCGCATCTGCGCTCGGTTGGTCGCGAAGGCAATGAGGGGATGGCGCTCTGGGTCGGCGTTCAGCAAGACCAGCATTTTGCCGTAACAGAGACCGTGCTCCCGGCGCAGCGTCACATTCGGACGGGCGATGGTGTTTGCGTGATGGTTCCGGCCGAGGAACTGCACCGGCTTAATGTCTGGCTCTACAATAGCGGCCTGAAACTCTTGGCCCAGATCCATAGCCATCCGGGCCGAGCCTACCATTCGACGACCGACGATGCTTATGCGGTTGCTACCACGGTTGGGTGTCTGTCGCTGGTAGTGCCGAATTTCGCCCGCGAGCCTTTCGATTTTGCTCGAGTCGCCGCCTATCGGCTCGACGGAAAAGCCAACTGGAATGCGCTCCCTTCCGCGGCACTGTCGCGAATGATCACAATAACGAGTTGAACAATGGCACTCGCTAACTTCATCGACCGCGCCGCCACGGCGGCATCTCAGGTCCTAGCCGATTTTCATCTGGAGGACTTTAAAGCAGCTCTTGAAAAGCAGGTCGTGGCCGTCGCCTTTGACGATCAAGCCGCATCCTGCGCCGAAGGCCAGGCGACACTAGATCTTGCGGTGAGGTTGCTCGCCAGGCTCTATCCAGTTCTGGCGATACTCCCGCTGGGCAGCGCGGCAAGCTTTCAAGCCCAAGCGCTGGAGCGCTTGGCAAAGTCGATAAATCCAAAAGTTGGCATCCGGCGTTCCGGCAAGTCTGCCACCATCTGCGTAGTTGCAGGGGTGACGCGCCCACCACTCCGGTGCCCGACCTTTTTCATGGGATCGGACGGTTGGGCGGCAAAGCTGTCGCGTACGGACCCGGTGGGCTCCGGCTCGAGTTTGCTGCCCTATGGAGCTGGCGCCGCCAGTTGCTTCGGCGCCGCCAACGTCTTTCGAACCATCTTCGCCGCCCAGCTGACCGGCGCCGAGTTAGACGAAACCATCGACCTCTCGTTATACAGCTACGACAAGACCAAAGCCGGCGAGGCAGGCCCGATCGACATACCTGTCGACCTTGGCGAAACGCACCTCGTTGGGCTCGGTGCGATAGGCCATGGCTCGCTTTGGGCGCTAGCGAGACAACCCGGTCTCACGGGTCGTCTGCATGTAATCGATCACGAAGCAATCGAACTCTCAAACCTGCAGCGCTACGTATTGGCCGGCCAGGCGGAGATTGGCATGTCCAAGGCGGTTCTTGCAGCCACCGCCCTTAGATCGACGGCCATTGGGGTCGAGGCGCACCCGCTGACGTGGGCAGAATATGTTGCGCGCCACGGCGACTGGGTCTTCGACCGAGTGGGTGTGGCGCTTGACACCGCCGCCGACCGTCTGGCGGTCCAAGGTGCTCTGCCCCGATGGATCGCGAATGCCTGGACGCAGGAGCACGACCTCGGCATCTCGCGGCACGGGTTCGATGACGGCCAAGCTTGCCTTTGTTGCATGTACCTGCCGTCCGGGAAATCCAAGGACGAGCACCAGCTGATTGCCGAGGAACTCGGAATACCGGAAGCACACGAGCAGGTGAAAACGCTCCTGCAGACCAATGCCGGAGTTCCCAACGACTTTGTAGTTCGGGTGGCTACAGCGATGGCTGTGCCGTTTGAACCGCTAGCCCCGTTTGTTGGCCAGCCCCTGCGTTCCTTTTATCAGCAGGCTATCTGCGGCGGTCTGGTGTTCCAGCTCAGTGATGGAAGTCGCCGCGTTCGAACCGTGGTTCCGATGGCCTTCCAGTCAGCGCTTGCCGGGATTATGCTTGCCGCCGAGCTCGTCAAACACAGCGCGGGTTTTCCCGTGGGCCCGACGACGAGCACTCGGGTGAATCTTCTGCGCCCACTTGGCTCCCGCTTGCACGATCCGAAGGCCAAGGATTCCAGCGGCCGCTGCATCTGTAGCGATGACGATTTCATTGCCGCTTACAGGCGCAAATACGGCAAGAGCATCGTACAGCTAAGCGATGTCTCCGCCGCCTAAGCAGACGCGCGAATGTCTCCGTTGCCGCCGGGCGGCGATGTGCGCGCCACTACGAAACCCCATGTCCGCTCCTCTGCCGTCCGAGGGTCCATGAGATAGCCTCCCCACGCGCCACACCGGAAACCTCCTTTCCGATGTACCGATCAAGCACCGGCCTCCATGGCACGAGCGTGAACTCGCGCGACTTCTCGATCACGGCATATTTGCCGCTGGCAAGCTCGACCGATCGGCGCAGCGTGCCTTCTATTCGTTCTCCAGGCTGCGCTTCGGCATACGAGAGACCGAGCTGATCCGACAGCTGGCCGGCGACACGGTTCAGCTCGCGCTGGCGCAGGATCGAAATCATGTTGGCACGATAGACGACCCGGTCCTGTTCTTCGTGCGCGAGGCCTTGCGCGATCAGCCACTGCCGCCGACGGGCATGCGCCTCCCGCACCTCATGCCCGAAGCCTGAGTTGCGCAACGGCTCCGGTCTCTCGGCAACCAGGTTCCGGTCGAGCCAGGTGGCGCCTTCGAAGCTGACTTGGCGTTCCAGCGGCATTGATGAGAGCTTCTCGACTATCACAGGCTCGACCCTGGCCCGCAGGCGCTCGTATTCCGCGACACGATCGAGATGATCCGGCGCGATGATCCAGGTGCCATTCGGCTCTCGCTCCACGCCGCCGGTGGAGCGCCGGATCGCCTCCAGCCGGCGGATATGCGTCTCGGCAAAGCTTTCGGTGGCGAACGCATCATGCTTGAGGTGCATATCGACGCTGTAACGGCCGCCGTGTGCGGTAGCGATGTCGGCGATTGTACGGTCGACTTGCCTGGGCTTGGTATCCCTAGACGTAACACGCACGATGCAGCCGTCGGGCGTCGGTTCTGTCAACTCGCCTTTGCCGATGTCTATCCAATGGCTTTTGCCGTCAACGCCGTCGACGATGAGGTAATGCCGATCGTTGATTTCGTCGGCGAGCCCGCGCGCGACGAGGCGGCCGACGACCGGTGTGGAGGGCTCTTCACGTCGATCGTGGACAAGGTAACCGGCGGCACTGCGAGCGAGCCCCTTGCCAGTCAGCTCGCGGTGCATGGTCTTGATGATGTCGCCGCGTTCGCCGGTGCGGCGCAGCGTGGCTTCCAGCTCATCATCCAGGCGCCAGCGGACCGGGTCGACCTCCTCGGCTAAGCCCATCCGCTCGAGCTTGCGCAGACGGCCTTGATGCAGCGCCTGGCGAAAGGCGTCGCGGCCGTCCGTAGAAACAAGTCGGTCCTCATCGCGCATGCGCAGCAGCTGCCGGTCGATGCTGGTGAAGCGTTCCTGCTCCATTTCCTGGCGCAAGCGCTGTTCAATCTCGCGGTCGGTACGGGGACCGAGGTCGAGGCTCACCACTTCGGCCGCCCGCTCGCGGATGCCGCTCGAAATATACTCCCGCGCGATGACGAGGTTTTCGCCGCGATCATCCTTGCCGCGGACAATGATATGGGTGTGCGGATGGCCGGTGTTGAAATGGTCGACGGCAACCCAGTCGAGCCTGGTGCCGAGATCCTCCTCCATCTGCGCCATGAGCCGCCGCGTCAGCGGCTTGAGGTCGTCATACTCAATGCTGTCTTCCGGTGCGACGATAAAGCGGAATTGATGCCGGTCGCTATCCGCGCGATCGACGAAGGCCTTACTGTCGATGCGATCCCTGCCGGGGCCATAGAGTTTGCCGGGTTCGCCTTCCCTGGTGACGCCATCGCGCTGGATGTAGCGCAGATGCGCACGCGCTCCGTCCGCACCCTTGCCGGCCAGCTTCACTATCCGCGCCTTGACCATCACCCGCCGCTGCCGGAAGGCGGCATACCGGTCGCGTGACTTGAGCAGCGCGGCCGCCGCCCCGCCGCGGCCTGTCCGGCTCCCCGTGAAGCGACCGCCGCGCTGGAGGCGGCCGCCGGCTCGGTTGATCGCTGCCTTGACCTGGCCGGCATAGCGCTTGCCTGCTTTCGAGCCGCGCGAGCCGATCTTGCCGAGCTTCGGCCTGAACTCATCGTCCTGCATACCAGCCTCCGGGCAAATTCAAGCGAAACCTGGGTCTCGCTGGCCCACCCTCCTGGCGCCGCCGGCAGCCTCCGGCAAAAAGGATGTGCAGACAAAGGCTTCGCCGCCTCATGGAGGCGGTGCCTTTATCTTGCCTTACGCGCCCCTCGCCTTAAGCGTCCCTGGCCCCTCCCGGATGCCCTCAACATCGCTAGCCATTGTGCTTCTTTTTCCGCGCGCGATCCCTGCCGAGCGGCACGAAAAGGCCGCCATTCGTTTCACCGGCGCGAACACCGTCGCGAAGGAAGAACAAAGAGCGTCCGGAGGGAGCGTTCCGCCCCTTTGAAGTTGTGGATTGGCCTTTGAATTCGTTCATGTCGGCCGCCGAAATCCCCGTCGCCTCAAGCTGTTTCAGATAGGCAACGGTCTCTTTCGGCAGCGGCCTTCGAAGCTTCAAATGGCCTTCATAGCGCTCGGGTCCAGCGTTGTAGGCGGCAAACAGGCCGGGGAATCCGAAACGCTTATACATGGCGCTGAGATAGGCGGTTCCGGCCAAGATGTTGTCGCGCGGATCGTGCGGGTCGGCTCCCAGACCGTGCTCGACGCGCATCTCCTGATAGGTGCCGGGCATCACCTGCATAAGACCCATGGCGCCGGCGCGGGAGGTGATGGGACGGCCATCGAGGACGGTCTTGCCGCGGCTTTCGGCATCGATGACGGCGCAAATCCAGGCCTGGGGAATGTGGAAGCGTGCGCTTGCTTCCGATACGAAGTGCTGCCATCGTTGCAGCTGCGGACTTTGGGAGATGACGGCTGGCTCAGCGCCGGTCGAGGCGGAACAGGCGCATGGCGCGACGGCGATCATGCCGAGCATCAGGAGGGTCACTCGGTCCATAGCGGCACCAGCCTCCCGATGATGTTTTTGGCCGGCACCGGCCCGAAATAGCGACTGTCGAAGGAGTGATTTTTTTCGTTGCCGAGCAGGAAAACCTCGTCATGGGCGAGCGCTCGGCAGCCGTTCCACCAGGGCAGCGGACGGCCTTGCGTGTCGATTTTGAGCCGACGGGCGACGATCTCGCCGCCTATGATGATGGCATTACTAAAGGCGCAGACATGCTCGTCCGGCAGCGCGGCGAGACGCTTCACCAGCGGTATATTGCGAGGCAGATAGCCGCGTTGGTCGGCGAGATAGGCAACGAAGCCAGGCGGGCGGGCGAGCACAAGATCGCCGCGCGCAGGCGTGCCAGACCCAACGCGATAGAGACCGACCGGCGCGCTAGCCGAGGCGTTCCAGACCAGCAAGGGAGACGGCTTTGGGAGCGCCGTGAAGCCTGTCAGGCTCAGGCCAATCGCGGCGATGGCGATTGCGTTGCGCGCCCGAACGCGCCGCAAACGGCTGCCGATCAGATGGATGGAAGGCCGCTGGCTCATGAGCGGGCTCCCTCGTCGGCTGAGCCGGACCCGCCCTTGTCATCGTCGGAGCCGGGTTCTGGCGGGCGGCCTTTCGACCAGTCGTCGAGTTCGTCGATGTGGTAGCGGACATAGCGGCCGTGCTTGCGGTATTTCGGGCCGCCGCCGGTCAGCCGCATCTTTTCCAGGGTGCGCTGGGACAGGCCGATATAGAAGGCAGCCTGCGCGGTGTTCAGAAACGGACTGCCCTTCTTGGCGCGGGCCGCGCGGTCGTTTTCGTCGTCCATGATGGTCCTCGTTTCGCTTCGGACAAGCGACCGCGAGGATCGGCGAGCGAGGTCGTCCTGGGGACGGGCGAAGAGTCGGGTGGGAGTTTTTGCCGCCCCTTCGGGCGAGCGTCGGCGGGAACCCCCGCGCCGAGTTGCGGCGCGAGGGCTTGAGCCGGCCGGTCAGTCGGCCGGGTTCCAGATGAGGGCGTAGGTGTCTTGATCGTCTTGGCCGGCGGCGCGGCCGAGATTGGCGTAGAGCTTGCGGGGACCGAACTCCGGTGCGGCGATGGACAAGCTCACATAGTCGTTGCCGGAAGTCTCCCCGGTTCGGATCCAGCCGGCGCCGACCTCCACGCCCTGCGTCAGCACCCGGAAGTCGGGATGGTTGTCGGCGGACTTGCTTCGATTGGGCACGATGTCGATGTCGGCGCGGACGCTGAGCGTCCTGAGCTGGCCTTTGTAGCTGCCGTTTTCCTGCTTGTTGACGTAACCGATCGCGGTCATTTTCCTGTCTCCTTCTGCTGTCGCCGGGGACCATTCCCCTGCGATGGCGGACCGTGATGGGCGCGTCCGGACCGCCCGAACCCGGCAGGGCCGCAGCGGCAGCGAAGGACCCGAGCGGGCAGCTTTTTTGAAGCGAAGCGGCGCGAGGAAGCCGCGTCATGCGGCGGGGAAAAAAGCTGGTGGCGAGGGTTTCGGGCGGGCTGGAACCGCCCATAGGTCAATGAGCCAGCCGCAGGGGAATGTCCTCAAGACGTGTGGGGACAGGTCGCGTGATCGGGTGAGCACAACAAGCGATCGGAACGCGTGCGGCGGGTTCCGCACGCTCAACACCGTGCCGGATCGATAAATGTGCCCGTGCACCGGGAGCCCCAGCAGGCATCTCGGCGTGGTAATCGAGCACTGACAAGGGCGAGCTTTGGCGGCCGGATGTTGTTGCCGGAAGCGGGGTCCAAGGGGCGGAACGTGCAGCCAACGCGCCCCGGAGAGGCGCCAACCCGCGGCTATCGACGAGCCGCCTCGGCATGGCGGACTCATTCGAGGGTAACAGCGACCGGGCCTCGGCCCATTGATCGGCGGTCGGAAGCCGCCGCGTTTCGTGTGTTTTCGGTTGGGAACTTGGTCGAATCCGCGCCAGCTGGTTCCATTGGAGCGAAACCGATCGTCTCGGCGTGATCGAGGAATTCGACCAAATTGATACCGATGGCCTTCGCGAGGTCCGCCTGGCTGAGACCAGACGCTTTTCTTTTATCGACGCGGACATACCCGGGTGATCGGCCAGCCGCCATCCGCCAAGGTTAGGTCGTTCCTAGCGGCGCGGCGGGCACGGCTGAGCCCGCGTCCGAAGTCGACGAGGAAAGGGTATTGCTCCCCCGATTTCCGAAGAAGGCCACTGGTCGCAATTGCCCCTGTGGGCCGTGGCGATCTTTTGGTCGCGCTTGCGACATTCTTGTCAGCCTTCGGGACACAACAATGTTTTCGGATAGGCGCGCACGAGGGAGCAAATCAAGGAATCTCAATCTCGCAAACGCCGTGACGCCCAGCCGGACTCGATCCTCAGGGCGTGGAGACCGGCGCGCCGTGCTGAAGAGCTCGGAGGTGTCAAAGACCTTCCTCGACAGGGGGAGCAGCAACAGCGCGATCGTCGGCGCGACGGCCGCGTCTTCGCAGATCGCAGCCTGCGCACACAATTACACGCCAGAGACAAAGCCTTACGCGGTCGATGCCGGCGTGCGGCAATGCATCGGCTCGGCCCGTCCGGAACGGCTTTCGCCTTCCCTTGCCGGCGCGGAAGTTCTGACTACTCCGACAGTACAGCACCTTTGCTCGGTCCGGGTGACCAAGCGATTGTGCGGCGCGCTCGGTCTCGGTCAATGCACGGCGCCCCTGCTCAAGCCGACAGGGCTTCGGCAAAAGATAGTCCGATTCGGTGCCCCCAAGTGAAATGGCATAGCGCTTGCTGTTATCCGTTAGAGCCCACCAAAGCACGTAGAAAGCTATGAACAGAACCATGGCAAAAACGCGAAGTTCCATACAAGCGCCCAAGGAGACCGTGCACGTTTGCGCCGAACGTCCCCTCCAGACGTCCCTCCTCCGGTATCTGATTTGCTATGGCTGGTTCGAGACTGACGGAGCCGTGGCGCTCGCCCAATTGTCGCTTACCCGCCTCCGCCAGGAGGATGCCTTTTTTGGAACACGGCATCGACCAAGTGCGGCCGCTCGGGCCCAGGACTGTCGCCGACGCGATCAAAGTGCATCAGGCGACGGTAAGCCGGGTGACGTCGAACACATACATGCAGACCCCGCGCGAAGTGTTCGAACTGAAGTATTTTTTCACCGTCGCGAGCGCGTCCTCCCAAGGTGGCGACGCGCGGTCCCCCCCGAAGCTGTCCGCCATCGGATCAAGGCGACAATCGCCGACGAATCGCAAGATGACGCGCTTTCCGACGACGACATCGTCGTCCGGCCCAAGGAAAGGGCCATCGATTTGCGCGCCGCACCGTCACAAAATATCGCGAAGCGATGAACATCCCCTCGTCCGTGCAATGCCGCAGGGAATGGCGCTTCTGGCGTTAATCCGGGTCAACGCAGCAACCCGAGTTTGCAGCACATCCAAACTGGAGACCCTGTTGATGACCGAATCCGCTACGGGCTTCATGGACGGAGTTCTGCATGACCCAAAACAGCCAGATCAACGGTCTGGTCCCGCATGGGGTGCAGTCATTTCGCTTGCCTTAGGCACCTTTGGGCTTGTGACGGCAGAGTTTCTGCCTGCCAGCGTGCTGACGCCGCTCGCGCATGATCTCTCTATCACCGAGGGTGCAGTCGGACAGGCGCTGACAACGACCGCCATCGTGGGGGCGATCTCGGCGCCGACGATGGCCGTCATCACAAGGCCCCTGGACCGCAGGATCGTCATATGGGCGATGACGCTGCTGCTGATCCTGTCGAACGTTCTATCGGCCGTCGCGGGGTCGCTGCCGGTTCTCCTGGCCGCCCGCGTCGTGCTCGGCATAGCACTCGGAGGGTTCTGGTCGATTTCGGCAGCGCTGGCGATGCGGCTCGTTCCAAGTCACCTCCTGCGGCGCGCCATGTCGATCATCCTCACCGGCGTTACCTGCGCTACCGTTTGCGCGGCTCCAATCGGCGCCTATGTCGGCGATATCTGGGGATGGCGAACCGCCTTCATGATCGCTGCGGTCGTCGGCGCCGTTACGCTGGTAGTGCAACTCATAACCATTCCGAGGCTGCCTCCGATTGGAGTGGCCAGCTTCCGCAGTCTGCTGGATGTGGCCAAGAATCCGATGATCAAAGTCGCGATGTTGGTCGTCCTGCTGGTCGCTTCCGGGCACTTCGCCGGCTTCACCTATATCCGCGCCTTCCTTGAGAAGTTTCCCGCGCTTGATATCGAGACGATCTCGCTGGTGTTGCTCGTCTTTGGCATCGGCGGCTTCTTCGGCAATTTGGCCGGCGGATTCCTGGCCGAGCACAGCCTCAAGGCAGCCGCGGCCCTGCCTCCCCTGTTCATAGCGATGGCCACTGTCTCGCTGCTGACGCTGGGAGCATCGGCTTGGGCCACGGCGATTGCGGTTACAGTATGGGGCTTTGCCTTCGGCGCGGTGCCGGTGGGACTGCAGACATGGATGGTGCTGCACGCCGCTCCCGAGCAGGCCGAAAGCGCCGGTGGGCTGATGGCCGCAACGTTCCAGGTAGCCATCGCAGCGGGCGCGATTTTCGGCGGACTACTGATGGACAATGCCGGCGTCGCCAGTTCCCTTGCCTACAGCGCCGTTGCCTCGTTCCTCGGCGCCCTGACAGTGTTCTTGCTCGGCCCGAAGCGCGAACCTCAGACCACCTGACAGAGAGGCCATCAGTGCAGCGCGGGAAAGATGCAATCATCAGCCGCGCGGTGCGATCCTACGCACGATTTTTGGCGGTTGCAGGCCTCGTCTCCGGGTGATCGGACGCTGTTGTCCGGTCGATTTCGACCGGCGGGGGCGTTTCGAATGATGGTGCCGACGAGAGAACCTAAGAGTGCGGGACCGAACCGGACCGCCTCGTCCGTCGACCGCTCTGGCATGGCGACGCGGTCTATGCGGCTCTGTCTTGCGGCGAGCATCGGGCGGATCGCGCGCCTGATCTCTTACATGAAGCTCGGGGCCGAACATGCCCCGCAGCTTCTGATTCGGCCCGAAATAGAGGATCGTTCGGCGATATCGTAGTTGTATTCACCAACTGTGATCCAGCCGCGATTGAACGTCGACAGCCCCGCGCGACGGATTTCCAGCGGCGGAATCTCAAGCGCCGCCTGCCCTTGGTAAGGCGGCTTACCGGAATTCGGCAGGAGGACGAGACGAGTTATCTCACGCTCAGTATCCCCGCAATTCGGTGCGGCGCATGGCGAAAACCTTCAGCCTCGCATAGCTTGCGGTAAAAGTACTTCTTCCACTTCATGTTTTTGGTGTTGCCGGCTGCCAGCGTGGGGAAACACGTGGCACGCCGTCATGCAAAATCATCGAATGTGCGTCAGACCCAATTTTGCACGCCGGTTCGCACCCGTATGAGGCGCTGAGTAAATCTAGACTGAGACCAGGAGTGCCCGCGACTTCACATGCGGGATGCCTCCTGCAACATTATCTGCCGCATCCAGATGCTTGCCGGATCACTGTTGTGGAGGGTGGGCCATTGGACGGCCTCGGTGAACGTGGGTAGTGGCCGCGGAAGTTCGATGATCCGCAAGGGGAAGGTTTTTTTGAAATGCTGAACCAGCCGGAAGGGCATGGTCGCTATCCGAGCTGTGCCTGAGACCATCGGCGGGATCATGCTAAAGGCCTGTACGACGATCTCAACACGTCTCTTGAGACCATGCTCAAGCAAAAACTGTTCCTCGATGGATGGCATCTGGGCACCGCCGACCCTGAACGCAATGTGTTTCATCGACACGTATCTCTCGAATGTAAGCTGACGTGGCAACTGCTTGTTCGTGGGGCAGCCCACGCACACGAATGTCTCGTCGAACAGCGCCGCTCTTGGATGGGCGCTCGACATGAAAAATTCCGGAAGAATCACAAAATCGACGTCACCGCGCCGGAGAAGCTCATCGGGGTCGTTGTCGAGCGGCCGCAATTCGAAGCTGACGGCGGGTGCTTCGCGTGCAACCCGCTCCACGACCTTTTCAAAAAACACGAGTGTGGCGAAATCGGAAAGAATGATCCTGAAGCGGCGATCGGATTGAGCCGGATTAAACGGATCCCAAGAAATAATCGAGCATTGGATGTGCAAGAGTGCGCCACGAACAGCGGGGGCGAGTGTTTCCGCACGCGGGGTTAGAACGCGTTCGCGGCCGCTCATCGTAAACAGTTCATCGTTGAAATAGTTGCGCAGCCGGGCGACGGCCGCGCTCATGGCCGGCTGACTAAGGTTGATGCTGCTTGCCGCGGCCGTGAGGTTGCGCGCGGTCAGCAGTGCGTCGAGCACGACGAGAAGGTTCAGATCAAGGCCTTTGAAACGCATGCCTCATCTGTCCGTAACGTGGTTGTTTGTCATCGTGACCATTATGGGCGCTCGTTTACGGTCCCACTCAGAGGTGTTGTGTCCCGACCTGCCGCGCGCGCGCGTGGAGGACGTGCTCGTCGTAGTTATGGGGATAGCGCGGCCGACGAGCGAATGGCCGACCGGTACAACAGTCGATCGGATAGGTCCGGAGCTATGAAACATGTCGATTACAGATGCGAATTTTTCACGTGGCTAATTGATTACAGATTGAGATTTGAGCAGACTTGGGCGTGGCGGCGCTCCGACAACGATCCGCGACACATATCCGAGGTTGCGCGCAATACTGCGAATTGCCATCGCTATGACGACAATCGCCACTCCAAGCACAGTTGCGAAGGTGATTCTGGTCGTGAGATTCCAGACTTCTCCAAACTGTATCAAATCCATGAGGCGAAACACGGCACCCTGGACCAGGTAAAGCAGCAGCGTGCTCTGACCAAGCTGCACCGCGACAAAGCGAGCTACTCTAGTCGAATAGACAAGTCTCCAGCATTGGAACATAGACTGCATTGCTACCGCAGAAGCCGCCAAAGAGCCAGCGAACATAAGAAAAACTTGTTTAGCTGACTGTTCATCATGAATTAAAACGAGATTGTTGTAGGCATAAGTCTCCTTGCCCCACCCGAGGAAGCATATGAAAGCCGCTATCGAAAATAAGACAACAAAAATGGATTTGTGACGCCAGATGACGCCATTCTGCCATCCGATCGGCTGGGCAAACAGGAACCCTAAACAATAAAATGGGTAAGTGTACTTTAACAACGGGGTTATTGATAACGTGATGGGTGCGAATGCGACCGCAATTGCAGATGCGCTTATGATCCATATCGATAGACGGTTGAAAGTTGTAAGAACTCTAATCAGAATGAACGAAATAAATGCCGCCCATATGAACCAATAGGTTCCAATAACTTCCGTCGACAAATCCAACAATGTATCAGTTAAACTCTTCATGGGAAAAATAACTGCGGACTTTAACGTCCAGATCAACGTACACCAAAAAAGCATTGGCAGTAGTAGCTGCATTGCCCGCTCACCGACACCTTGGGTGAACGATTTTCGCAAAATTGCCCCAGAAGAAAGATATCCGCTTATCGCCATAAAGAGAGGCATATGAAACATGTAGATCGACTTGAAATACGGCGACAGCCAGAAAGCGTCGGTGCCCTGGTAGATTAAATATTGTAACAAGTGCCCAATTATCACCAAAGTAATGAGTATGCCTTTGGCGAAATCGAAGCTTAGGTCTCGGTTGTTTGTCCCTGCTGGGCACGAGCCGCGTCCCTTCGCTCCGGCTCTTATGTTATCAAGCATCAGACTCCAGCCTATCTGTTGCAGTTGCTACTTGCCGTTTCTGGGCACGGCGAGCGGGGTGCAAAGGATCGAAAATCACGCCGATCGCGGCGTGGTATGGAGGGCCGATTGGCTGCAACCGAGCGGACAACATCCCAGTGCCTGATCGCAAACCTCGAGCGCATTGGCGGTCGCGATCATGTGTGGCGATGCGAACGCCCGGCACTATGGTCGTCTGGCCGTCTCTGCAAAACCTCTCAAGATGGTTTCGCAGCCGGTGCCGAACCATGCCAAAAGCGAATGGAATGCCACGCTGCTGCAGCACCGGACGCATGACGCGGATAGAACGACTCATTCCGAGTCTCTCAAGATCCGGATGCATCCTGTACGATCCGAGTTCGCCTACCAAGCAATCAACCTCGCCAACCGTGAAGAAATGGCGCAGCAGGTCCTAGTGAGCTGCTACGCCGTGCACATCAGAGCCGATTGCGCGAACCCTCGGCCCTGCACCGGCCCAGCTACAACCGCCTGAAAGCCCCTGTCGCCCATAGGCCTTTTGGAAGAAGGCGGAGAGTTCGACATGATCGGCTACTTACAAGTCATTTCCCAGCACACGCTGCAGAAGCAGTGGCGTGATCGGGCGCATGTCAAGTGCGGTCATCTATGCAGCGCCCTGGAAGTTTGGTAAAATCGATTGTTTAGATCGCGAGCATCCACGCTATGGATAAGTGAAAGCCATGCGCTTCAAGGGCCTTGATCTGAACCTTCTCGTCGTGCTCGACGCACTGCTGACCGAGCGGACCCTCACGGCGGCGGCAAGCAGCATCAACCTTAGTCAGCCGGCCATGAGCGCGGCCGTCGCCCGGCTGCGCGACTATTTCAACGATGAACTGTTTACGACGAGCGGCCGCGAACGTGTTCTAACCCCGCGTGCGGAAACACTCGCCCCCGCAGTTCGCAGCGCACTCTTGCAAATCCAGTGCTCGATTATCTCTTGGGATCCGTTTAATCCGGCTCAATCCGATCGCCGTTTCAGGATCATTCTTTCCGATTTCGCCACACTCGTGTTTTTTGAAAAGGTCGTGGAGCGGGTTGCACGCGAAGCACCCGCCGTCAGCTTCGAATTGTTGCCTATCGACGACGACCCCGATGAGCTTCTCCGGCGCGGTGACGTCGATTTTCTGATTTTTCCAGAATTGTTCATGTCAAGTGCCCATCCAAGAGCGGCGCTGTTCGACGAGACGCTCGTGTGCGTGGGCTGCTCCACGAACAAGCAGCTGCCACGGCAGCTTACATTCGAGAGATACATGTCGATGAGGCACGTTGCGGTCAAGTTCGGGCGGACGCTGAAGCCCTCCATCGAGGAACAGTTTTTTCTTGAGCATGGTCTCAAGAGACGTGTCGAGATCGTTGTGCAGGCCTTTAGCATGATCCCGCCGATGGTCTCAGGCACAGCTCGTATAGCGACCATGCCCTTCCGGCTGGTTCAGCATTTCAAAAAAACCTTCCCCCTGCGGATCATCGAACTTCCGCTGCCACTACCCACGTTCACCGAGGCCGTTCAATGGCCCGCCCTTCACAACAGTGATCCGGCAAGCATCTGGCTGCGAGAGATATTGCTACAGGAGGCGTCTCGAATGACTTCTCCGGAGGACGCCAAAAGGCGCCCCAGGCAGCCCTAATTTACTCCCGCGTCTCACGCCGGCACTCGCGTCAATAGCCCGTGTCGGAAGAGAGCGACGCTCGCGGCAAGTGCGCCTGCGAGGTCGTCCAGCGGGTGGGCTGCATCGACAAACGGTGCGAATGAGAAGGGCCCCCCATAGCCGCCATCAAGCAGCGCCCGGATCTGGCTGCCATTGTCGGAACCGACCAGGACGCGATCCGGGTAAATCCAGTGGATCGGATCGTTCACGCTTGAAATGTGGACGAGACCGGTCAGCTCGGAGGAGAAGAACGTCTCCCCGGCAAGCGTGTGGTGGAACGTGTCGTGCACGAGGCGGAAGACGGATTGGCCATCAATGGCGGCAATGGCCTTAGCCGCTTCGTTCTTCGATCGAAGCGAGCAGGTCCGGAAGCCCAGCGGCTCGATGAGACCGATCAGACCGCGCGACTGGAGGATCGGCTTGAGCGCCTTCAAGGCGACGCGGAGATCGCCCCGGCGCTCGACATTGGCGGGCCAGGAGCCATCGTTGACCGGCACCAGCATGAGCGTCTTGGCTCCGCAGGCCGTTGCATAATCGGCGAGCTTGCTCGCCTCGGCCCTGCGGGCGGGGGTCCACTCATTGAAGCGCTGGAGGGCATTGACGGAAATAATCCCAACGCCTGTGTCGGCGGCCGCAGACCGGACGTCCGCCGCCGGCATGCCGCGTGCAATAGCATTGCTGCCCGGTTGGCTGCGGATCTGGACATCGGTTAGGCCCTGGTCGCGGGCAAAAGCGAAAAGTGCCCTGACGTCAAGTCCGGGCGTCGCCAAATAATCGAGTGCAAAGCGGGGCGATGCTTCGCGCATGGCTTGGCTTTCCTTCCATGAAACGGGCGTCATTCTCGGCTGACTGGCTTCTACCGTGCGTTGATTCGCGAGGTCCGAAATGATGGGCATGAGCGAGGCGAGGCAGTCGTACTCACGTTTCTCTCACGCTATGTTTTTCTCTCATTTATGAGCCGACGTTCACCCAAACGGCGGTGCCGCGCCTCCTGAGACATGGTTAAATAGGTGCAATGACCGAACTCGCTCGCAGCCATCCAACTGCTTCCGCAAGGTACCCGCCAAAGTCAGGCAGCAGGGTGTTTCGCCAGAGCGAGGCCGACGCCCAGCGCGATCATCGCGCCACCTGACGCCTCCCTCAGGCGGCGGATCAACCCGGGACGCGCTGCCGCGCCGTCTTGAATGCCGCTGGCCACGACGGCAACCACGATGTCGGCGAGCGTGTTGAGCGCAATGGACACGGAGCCAAGCACCACGAATTGCAGAGCTACGAGCCCTGCGCTCGGATTCACGAACTGCGGAATGAAGGCGAGGAAAAAGACTGCCGTCTTCGGGTTGAGCGCCTCGACCAGTACCCCTTCACGAAACGCCCGCCGGGGTCCGACTGGACCCACTGCGGCGCCGTCATCGCCGCCAGTCGCTCCCTTGAGGCGGGCGGCTTGAAAGGTGCGAAAGCCGAGCCAGACGAGGTAGACCGCGCCGAACAGCTTTAATGCGGAAAACAGTTCCGAGCTCTCGAGCACGATCGCGGAAACACCTAAGCTTGCGGCGAGGACGTGGATCATGCCCCCCAACCCCGTGCCGAAGCTGGAAGCGATACCTTCCCGACGACCACCGGCGAGCGTGCGCGCGGCAACGTAGAAGATGCCCGGACCGGGGGTGATGGCGAGCACGGAGGCCGCGGCGAGGTACAGGGCGAGTGGGGTCAGTTCTGGCATGATGGTCGATTCCGACGAAGTTCATGATTATTTTGGGATGAGAGCGGCGACGTCGCGGTCAGATGCCCGCTCGCTCACCGCAAGGCCCGCCGCCACGCCAGCGCGGTCGGCCGCGTTCCGGTTCTGGCTCATTTTGCGCTTGCCCTCCAGCCTCGTGATTGGCATGCGCAGGCCGACGATTCCGCGGAGTTGCGCCTGTATAAAATCCGGCGGCGCGTCCGACACCGCCCAAGGCGAGGCGCGCTCGCCCTCGTGGTGGTCGGTCAGCCGATTCACGACGTCCAGCAATCTTCCCGCATCCTCGAAGAACTCGACCGGGCCATAGGCGTGGACGGCGACGTAATTCCAGGTCGGGACGACCTTCCCGGTTTCCCGCTTGGTCGCATACCATGCCGGCGTCACGTAAGCGTCCGGCCCCATGAAGATGGCTAAGCCGTCGCCCAGCGGCGGAACACGGCACTGGGGATTGGCCTTCGCCAGGTGCCCGTAGATCACGCCGTGCTCGCCCTCGCTCTCGTCAAGGAAGAGGGGCAGTGGCGTTGCGAGCGGCCCTTCCGCCGTGACGGTAACGAAGTTCGCCAGCAGCGCCGCGCGAATGGTCGCGCGCAGGCATTCCTTGTCGTCGTCGCGGAAAGCGGGAGGGATGTACATCGCGAAACTCCTTGCGTTACCAAGTCAGGTATCGGCAAGCTGGCCTATTGGAAACAGCCAGTCAGAAGCTATTGAGGTAGTCCAGTTGGTGAAAGATGGCATCGCGCGCCGGATCAGGGCACCGGAATCCCCGGTGCCGGTCACGGTATGCGAATTGCTTGCCAAACCTTTTGGACGCAGCCAGCGATCCCGCTTGGTCGCTATGTGAGCCTGCGGCAAGCCCAATGAAATTGATCCAACGCAAAGTGAACCATACATGCAAACAATCGTCGAAAAGTGAACCTACCGGCGATGCTAGGCATGCCGAGAGCCTGCGCGGGTTTTCACTGTAGCAGGTGACAACACTACCCTTAGCCAACCGGTCGGAGCCGACCAGTTTGTCCGATGTCGACGAAGTGCTTGTTCGCAGGGCGCAAACGGCCTGTAAGCCTTCATAAGCGAGACCACACAGGTACTGGCTGGGAAAGCAGGCCCGTGGGATCTCGCATTTCAGTGATGTTCTGGAAGCGAGCGAATTTCATATCCGCAGGCATCTAATGCAGGAATCAGATTGGACAGCGCCATAACGGTCTGGTTGCGCAGACTGGCTTGAGTGCTCCGTGTCGACTCGTCGGGAGGGCATCCGTCGTGCAAGAGCACGATTGCGCCGGGGCGTACCGAGGCGAGCACTGCATCGACGATCGCGTCGGTGCCGGGGCGCGACCAGTCTCTTGGGTCGATCGACCAATGAAGGGCCGCCAGCCCCGCGATCTCTGAGGCAGTGAACACTTCTTCGCTCCAGGCGCCGTATGGCGCGCGAATGTAGCGGATCGAGGCCTGCGGGCATGCCAGCATGATGGCCTGGTTCGCCTCAAATACTTCACGTTGCACTTCGCCCAAACCGCATTTGGACAGGTCCGGATGAGACATCGTGTGGTTGCCTACCTCATGCCCTTCTGCGATCATTCGCTGGATGAGTTCCGGATGCTCTGCGGCGTAAGCACCAATGACGAAGAATGTCGCTGGCACCCGATTTTGCGCCAGCACATCGAGTATCTGTGGTGTGAAACATGGATTGGGACCGTCGTCAAACGTCAGATAAACGCTTCGACGCCCGGTGCCGTCAGCGCATTCACTCTGCACCTTCCATCTGTCATCGAGACGTCTCATAGCTGCGAACCCTTGCGGTCAATTGTTGTACCGGTCGGCCATTCGCAATCGGCATAACCCCGATCCTTGAGGTAGGGGCCTACGCTATCGGGGGGAGCTTGTCGCGAAGAGCCGACGCGATGCAGCTTGCGCCGATCACCGATGTACCTGGTCGAAAAGGGGCTCGGCTCGCTTGATGTTCGGCGCAGACCAGGAGGGACACACCAGAAAATGCTCCTCGGAGCCAACGCATGCATCGACAATCTCCTTAGGGCTGCATCCTTGAATTCTTCCTATGGGACGTTCTGTACAATCGGCAAAATCGATTGTTTCGATGACAAGCATCCACGTTGCGGATAGATGAGACAAAGGCTTGGATCGCGTGCAACCTCACGGCGGCGGCAGCAGCATCAACCTTAGTCAGCCGGCCATGAGCGCGGCCGTCGCCCGGCCGCGCGACTATTTCAACGATGAACTGTTTACGATGAGCGGCCGCGAATGCGTTCTAACCCGCGTGCGGAACCGTCAGCGTCTCAGAGTCGAGCGACGACGTCGCGCAGCATCTCGACGCCTTTTTCGATCTGCCGGATGCTCAGGGCGGAATAGCCCATGACAAGCCCGACGCGGTCGGCTTCGCCTGCTCCCGACTGCCGATGATAAAGCGGCGAAATCGGGTGCAGACCCAGACCCGCGTATTGGGCAGCTTCGACCAACGCCGTTTCACGCGATCGCGGCAGGTCGTTGAACCATATGACGACGTGCAGTCCAGCCTCTGCCCCCTGGACGGCGATCCGACCTTGAAAACTCCGCTTCAGGGCGGTCAGCAATGCCTCCCGGCGCTCGCCGTTGATGCGGCGCACGCGGCGCACATGGCTTTCATAGCCACCGCTCTCGATCAGAGAGGCCAATGACTCCTGCCCCGCCATCGGAGAATGCCGGTCGGCAAGCTGCTTGGCGGTTTCGAAAACCTGCAGGAATTCCGCCGGGACGACGAGATAACCGATCCGCAGCATCGGCGAGAGCGTCTTGGAGATGGTGCCGAGGTAGATGACGGCCCCATGATCCTCGAGGCTATGCAGCGGGGGAACGGGGCTGATATCGTAGCGATATTCGCTGTCGTAGTCGTCCTCGATGACATAGGCGCCCTGCTCCCGCGCCCATTCCAGAAGCTGATGCCGCCGCGGGATCGGCATGACGCCGCCGAGCGGAAACTGATGCGAGGGCGTCACATAGGCCAGCCGGGCCGCGACCCCCGCCAGTTGCTCCGTTTGCATGCCGTGATCGTCAACCTCGACGGGAACGGGCGTGGCACCTGTACTGGCAAAGACCTGGCGCGCCATCCTGTAGCAGGGGTCCTCGATGACGAAGCTGTCCCCGGGGTCGAGCAGCAGGCGCGCGCAGAGATCGAGGCCCTGCTGCGAACCATTGACGATGACGATCTGCTCGGGGTCGCAGCGCACAGTACGGGCGCGCCAGAGATAGCCCTGAAGCGCTTGGCGGAGCCGGCTCGAACCGCACGGATCGTCATAGGCGAGCCGTGCCGGCCGCTGCGCCATCGCCGCGTTCATCGCGCGCTTCCAAACCGATGCGGGGAAATCTGAGGGCGCCAGGACGCCATATCGGAAATCAACCTTCAGCGTGTTCGGCAGGTAATCCGGCCAGCGCGGAGTACCACGCAGCCGTTCGCCATAGCTTGACAAGTGAACCGGGCCGAACCGTTTTGGGGGATTGGCGGTCAGCTCATGTCCCAGCAGTGAGGATGCGACACGAGGGCGCGCGCCTTGACGGATGTCGATGAAACCTTCCGCGGCCAGCTGCTCGTAGGCGACGGTGACGGTCGTTCGCGAGACGCCAAGTTCCTCGGCGAGACCACGGGAGGACGGCAGCTGGCTTCCGGTGCCGTAAACGCCTCTGAGGATCTGCTCGCGAAGCGCTTCGTAGATCTGGCGCGCGCCCATGCCATGCGAGCGGGTTGAAGCACCGGGACCTGGAGACTGGACCATTTCTTTTCCTGCCAACTGGACATTCCATATCAACCAGTTTGCAGCCACTCCTTCCGAAAGCCAAGGCACGTCTGAAGCCGATGCCCGAGACCGCAATCCAAGACCGGAAAGTGGCACATCTGCGAACGATGCCAAATTCGGCTTCGCTACCCTCGCGATCCATCACGGCTACGATCCGGCTGGTTTTCCCAATGCCGGTCAACCACGCGTCTTCCTGAGCTCGACCTACGATCGAAAGTGTTGCGGCGAATGAGGCCGCCGCCTTGGCGGCGCAATCCTCGGCGACGCGGAAGCCTCCACACGCTGTACGAAACGGGCTTGCGCTACATCACCGGCGCGGCGCTCTCGACCATGTCCTCCTTCCTGGTTCTGCGCGGGCTGAAAAGGACTCTCGCGCTTCGCATGGAATGGCACAGCACCACGGCGCTTGCGATCGCGCAGGTGCGCGACGGGCATTCGGCCGTGGGTTAGGTGAGCTCCCCTTCCTCGACTCGCATCCCGATCAGGCGATTGCCCGAAAGGAGATGTCGGGCATCGCCAACGAGGGGGCCGAAGGGTCAAGGCGCGCTAAGACATGATCGTCGCCTCACCAACGCATTTTGCCAAAAGCATCTCAACGACGAATATGCCGGCTTGGCGCGCCGTAGGGCCGCCGCCTTATCCCGCGAGCGGCGCAGCCCGCTCGCACGTCCCGTCCGCTATGCGTAACACCAGGCTGATGCCGAAGACCATAGGCAGTCACCGAACCGGGTCCGCCGTCGAGAAACGACGAATTGGTGCTGTCTTGAGCCACCGGCAAGCAAATCCATTACTGATCCTCGACTGCCATAGGCGTTATGCATGCTCGCAGCCTGGGCACAGTCATATGAAGATGCTTGGACAGAACGGTGTTTCGGCAACTGTTATCTGTCGTCCAGCTTTTGGCATCAGTTTTGATGGACGCGAGCAGCTTGCGAGGGACGCATCCGAACGCGGCGCTGCTCCCACAACCGTCGCAGTTCTCCTGTGAGAGCCTCGCGCTGGGCCTGATCCAGCGTAATTGTATCGAGGAGATCCGCGAGCACGGCTTCGCCCTCGATTCGCGTCAGCAGATCGAACAATTCAGGTGAAATACGCACACCGTCACGGCTGGAGTGATTCGTTCGGATTTCGCAGACGGTCTCCTGGCGATCCAGCGCCGTGTGAGCGCGGACCTTATACAGGGATACATAAGGCGGCAATGAAACCGCGAGCGCAGTCCAATCCTCCAGCGTTGCGGCCCGTTTTTTGACGAGGAACGGCCCGACCACAAGTCCATCCAACTCTGTCGTCAGGAACGTGGCAATCGAGTCTGCAACTGAATCCACGATCGGCTCGGCATTGTTGTTAAAGGACGTGTTGAGCAGAATTGGGATGCCAGTGCGCTGCTTGAAGGCATTGATGACGTCCCAGTAGGCCGGACTGGCCTTGCGCGATACTGTTTGCAGCCGAGCCGTACCGTCGACGTGCGTGATGGCGCCGAGCAAACCACGCTTGGAGTCGCGCACACGAACCACGAAATTCATGAAGGGAAATTCGCACGCACTGCCTGGGAGGTCGAAAAATTCGCGCGCATCCTCCTCCAGCACTGATGGGGCGAACGGGCGATACCCTTCCCGCTTCTTGACCATGGCGTTGATCCGGTCCTTGTTTGTGGCGGGCCTGGGGTCGGCAAGAATGCTGCGATTTCCGAGCGCGCGCGGCCCGAACTCCGAACGACCTTGCACCCAGCCGATCACGGCGCCACCGGCCATCCACTCGGCTGCCCTATCCGCCACCTCCTCAGTGCGTTCAAACTCCAGGTGCCCCGCCCATGCCTTTAGTTCCTCTTCCACAGCATGATCGCTCGCGAGATCCGGCCCCCAATAAACCTCCTGCAATCGCGCACGCGGCGCGGGGCGGCCCAACTCACCAGACACGATTAATGCAGCGCCCAATGCGCAGCCAGCGTCATGCGACGCGGGCTGCACGAAGATGTCTTCGAAAAGGCCTGAATAGAGCAGCTTGCCGTTCATGGAGCAATTGTGCGCAACGCCACCGGCCAGGCACAGCCGCGTCATCCCCGTGGCCTCACGATGATGCCGAAGAATGTGAAACACGATGCGTTCGAGTGCTTCCTGTAGCGACGCACTCACATCTTTGTGCTGCTGAGTGAATGGCATTCCCTTTTGCCGGACCTGAATGGTGCGAAGCAAAGTCGGACCGATGCGGTCCAGGTGGACGCGATACTCGCCGTTTGCAGACAGTTCATAGAACTGCTCGAAAAGCTCGCGATAGGGAACGGGATCGCCGTAGGGGGCAAGCCCCATTACCTTATATTCATCGAACAAGCCGTAGCCGAGATACCGGATCACCTCGAGATAAAATAGCCCAAGGGAATTGTTCTCTGGGAAAGTCGCGAGTTGCGAAATTTCAGCACCAGATCCTACCGCCACAAGACCCGACTGGAAATCACCAGAGCCATCAATCGCGAAAATCAGACTTTGCTCGAAGCCCGACATTGCAAAAGCACTCACGGCGTGCGCCTGATGATGACTTACGAATGAGATACGCGAAGGGTCGAGCTCGCTACCGAACTCCTGCGCCAACAGCTGCTGCACCAAAAATTTGGCATCCAACGGAATGGAGGCGTCGGGCTCGGAAGCAAGCATGTTTTCGAGCATGGCGTTGCAATAGGCTTCGGTAGCGTAGTACGCCACATGATCGATTTCGCTGAGCTGAACCCCAGCGGCTGAAAGGCAGTATTGAACCGAACTGATTGGGAGCTTGTTGGAGTGTTTGATCCGATTGAGGCGCTCCTCTTCTACGGCCGCGATGACCTGTCCGTCTCGGACGAGCACCGCAGCGCCATCGTGCATGAATGTATTCGCAATCTGGAATCGGTTTTCATAGACTTTGTCTAATCCGCCGCTCAATCCTAGACACAGCATCTCGCTCTCCGTTTATCGTACAGGAAGACTGAATTGGCCTGTCTCAAGGCCGTTTGATCAAAAACACAGGCTGCGTTGTCGTTCGCCGCCGCGAACGCCAGTCAGACATCACCAACCTCAAAGAAATTCTCTTACGCCTGGATCAACATGAGATCCTGTGATCGAGGTCCCGGGCGTTCCATAACGTTGAGAGATTGAGTGGATGCCACGAAGACCCTGGGTTGGATGCCGATTTGCATTGGCGATGTCGTTTTTATTTGCAGCACGAAGTCCGTAGCGCATTGTTTATCTCACTCTCTTTCGTCAGCGCATTAGTCGGCGGCGCAACAGCGCCATCGAGAGGAAGAATGGCAACAGCGCGTACAGGCCGAGCACACCGACGTGCAGGGCGATGCCGCTGATCGGGCGATCAAGCATAACCGGACGAATGAGGTCGATCGCATGTGACAGCGGCATGCATCGCGCTATCTGCTGAAAGGCGCCAGGCAGCTGGTTCAATGGGAAAACGGCGCCCGACAGGAACAGCATAGGTGTGAGGACAAGCGTCTGGTAAAACACGAAGTAATCGTAGCTGGGCGAAAGTGCGGTGACGATCATCGCGAGGCTCGCAAATACGCACCCTGTCAGAGCAATGATTGGCAGCGCATAGAGGACGGACGGCCAGGCGGCATAGCCCAAGGTTGCGGTGACGATGGTAATAGCCGTACCGGCCATGAAGGCCTTGGTGGCTGCCCACGCCAGTTCACCCAGAACGATGTCGCCGAGGGTAACGTGCGTATACAGCATGGCTTCCCATGTGCGTTGAGAATGCATGCGAGCGAAAGCCGCGTACAATGTTTCCAGGGTAGAGGCGGTCATCGCACTTACCGCGACCATGCCGGCCGCCAAAAAGGCGATATACGACGCACCGTCGACGCGGCCGACCATTATGCCGAGGCCGGTGCCTAGGCCGAAAAGGTAGATCATAGGATCGGCGAGGTTACCGAGAAGCGACACGAGTGCGACTTTCTTCCATGCCAGATAGTTGCGTCGCCATACCGCAACCCAGTTCCACGCATTGGCCGGCAGCGCCGCCGCAAAACCTTCAATCATCGCTCACTCCTCCATCTCGCGCCCGGTCAGCCGCAAGAAAACATCCTCGAGATTGGCTGGACGCAGAAGAAGACGCAGACCTGCTCGCCCCTGCAGTTGCGTGCGCACCTGGTCAGGGTCTGGCGCATAGCAATAAAGGGTTTCGCCGCTGACCTCGATGCGCTGGGAATGTGGCTTGACCAGCGAAAGCAACTCGTGCGGATCGCCGCCATAAATCTCCATGACCTGGCATCCGATATGCTCGTCGATCAGCGCCTGCGGGCCGCCTTCGGCGATGTTGCGGCCCTTTTCGAGCACGCACAGCCGATCGCATAATCGCTCAGCCTCTTCCATGAAATGCGTCGTCAGGATAATCGTCTTGCCGCGTGCCAACAGGGCGCGCAGCCGCTCCCAGATCAGGTGGCGCGCGTGCGGATCGAGGCCGGTGGTCGGCTCGTCCATCACAATGAGCTGGGGGTCGTTGATCAACGCCCGCGCCATTGTCAGGCATCGCTTCATGCCGCCGGACAGTTCCGAGACGCGCGCATCCGCCTTGCGCTCGAGGCGAGCGAACTCGAGAAGCGACGGGATGACCGCTTCGCTCTGACGTGTGCTCATGCCGAAGTAGCGTCCGAACACCAGCAGGTTCTCGCGTACGGTGAATTCCTGGTCAAGATTGTCGAATTGCGGGACCACGCCAATGCCCCTGCGTGCCAGCCGAGCGCGCGCCGGCACCGGGACGCCAAGCACCGTGATCGTGCCCGCGTCAGGGCATGTCATGCCGAGGAGCATACGCGCAATCGTGCTTTTGCCCGCCCCGTTTGGTCCGAGGAGGCCGAAACACTCTCCCGACGCAACGGAGAACGACAGTTCGTCGACAACGATCTTGTTCCCATACGACTTGGTTACGCCGGCAAAATCGACTGCCACGGTTGACGCAGAGTCAGGCACGGAGCTTTTCGCGCTTGTTTGCCCGTGAGACTCCCGTTCGATCGCAGGAGTCTCGAGCCGCCGCAAATCCTCTGGGCCCAACTTACGCTTCAACACTTGATGTTTCTGGTCCTGGCTCAAAACTCTTCTACCTGCGATCAAGTAACTATTGCTGTTCGCTGTAAGCGGCGTCAGATCCCACCAGGTTTGGCTTTGGAAGGGCGTCGCCGGTGTCTTGCACATTGGCCGCAGAGCTTCGCGACAACCAATCGCTGTTGCTTAATGTACACAGCGCGTATGCTTTCAAGGGGAGCAAGAGAAAGATGTTGATGAGTGTGTGGAGCGAGAACCCGAGAAATCGAAGTTGGCGCGCACGAAACGCTGCCACGCTGCAGCGAACTATAGTCATGGCTGCAATCATCAGGCATGCCGTCCAAGGCACAGTACCTGTCGTTACGAATTGCGCGAGCCCCGCCAGAATCGACAAAGAGAGCAATAATGGGCCAATATTCTGGCCAATCACGTCCAATGTGAGATAAATATTAAGGCCGCGCAGCAGTTGGAACGCCAGCAACGTGTCACGGAAAGTGCTCCGGGCCCAGCGAAGCTGTTGGCGCAGATAGGGACCCATGCTGTTGGGAACGACTGTTGCCGCGACGGCCTCCGGGACATACTCTGTTCGAAAGCCTGCTTTCAGCATCAGGATCGTAAGGTGGCGGTCCTCGCCGAAGTCGCTCGGCTTCCCTCGAAAGCGCTGCGTCTCGTACTGATCCAGCAGCGAAACAAGCGCGGATCGCCGGTACATGGCACACGGACCGCAGCAACACATGACGGCACCGAACCGAGCCTGCGCTGCCCGCTCTTCGTTACAGGCGAGCCAGTATTCCATGTCGATCAACCGCGTCAGCCAAGTTTCACTGCGATTGCTAGCCGCCAACTGGCCCATGGCGGCGCCGACCGCTTGATCTTGCATCTTTAGCGCAAGCCTGGTGATGACGTCCGGGGCGAGTATCGTGTCCGAATCTACATTCAGCACCAAATCTCCGCACGAGCGGCGAATGGCGGCAATCTGCGCCTTGCGCTTTCCGACATTCTTTGGGAGCGCAACGAAGTTGAACCTCGGGTCGCCCGCGTATTCCTCGTGTACACCCACGAGGGCATCGCGGTTTGCAGAACCGTCATCAACAACATAGACCTGCAGTTTGCCGGCGTAGTCCTGACTTGCAATGGAAGCCAGGCAGTCCGAGAGGGTGCGAGGCGCCTCGTTGTAGCACGGGATAATGACATCGACGCTCGGCCAAGGCTCACCGCTGGGCGGGTCGCCCGAGGTCGGCGGTACGTTTGTAGGCAGGGTATAAAAGACCTGCGCGGTTTTATAGACGGTCGACAGCAGCGCGTAAGAGCAGATGGCAACAGTACTGGCTGAGGCAAATAGGTTCATGAGATGTCAGATTTTTCAGTGAATTTGAGGGAAGCGGGCGGATAGTAAAACCGCGGCCAATGCTGGAATCAGCTCGATCAACGCCATGGGGGCGGGTCGCGCTGACTGACGTCGTAGCGGGTGTCCTTCATAGCTCTGGACCGTTCCGATCGATCAAAGTGCCGGCCGGCCACTCGCTCATTGAGCGTCCAATTGGGAGCACCAGGACGAGTACGTTGTCGTCGACTCGCGTGGGAGGCAGATCGAGGTACACGTCCGGGTGGGTTGAACGCACGCGAACGCCCGACAAAATGTTCGCCAAGCCTTTGCGGCAGAACCTCGAAACATGGTTCCGGAGCGCGGGCCGCACCGAGCCGAACGCGAATGGAACGCCAAGCTGCTGCAGCACTGGATACATCACGCTGATCGAATGGGCGATTCCTAGCCCCTCAAGATCCGGACGCACCCCGTATAGACCGAGTTCAGCGACAAGCAGATCATCGTCGCCAACTTTGATGTATCGGCGCAGCAGGCCCAAGTGAGCCGCTACCCCGTGCACATCACGGCCGATTACGCGGAGCTCCGGCCTTGCACCGGCCCAACTTCGACCGCCTGCGAATTGCTTCCCATTAAAGGCTCCGGTCGGCTCATAGGTCTTCCGGAAGAACTCAGAGAGTTCGAGGTGATCGGGAAGCTGCAACTCATTTTCCCAGCATAACCTCCACTGCACGTCAGGGCGCATGCGAAGACTTCCTCTTTTTCGGGTTCTTTTGTGCACCTCACGCGGTAGAGCAATGGCGGTGCATGTCATGGGTCTATGAACGGCCCTCCCGGATTGGTAAAATTGATTGTTTAGATCGCGAGCATCCACGCTATGGATGTTAAAACCATGCCTTTCAAAGCCTGATCTGAACCTTCTGGTCGTGCTCGATTGGCCCGATAAGCGGCGGCACCGATGGCAGCTGTCGGTGACACAACCTGATTCAAGAGCGGCCGCCAGCGCGTGGCTGCGCCCGTGCCGAAGCAGCGATCAAGTGGAGGACGGCCCGACTGTTAGGCGTCAGCAAACGCGGCGACCGTTGGCGCACGCGATGATGCATGGCGATCGCGCAGCTCTGGATCGCCGGCGGCAAACAGGTTCCGCGAAGCTCTATCGCGCTCGCCAACAGGAATCGTCTGGTCAATGCTTTCGAGTGTTGCCGGTCAACCGGACTGTCGGTGAAAGCACCTGGAGAGCGGGAAGGAGGGCGCGCCCGGATGGCGCTACTTCGAACGAATTGTTTGAGGTTTTGGCCGACTGGAACACACAGCTTGAGCACCTGAGGCCTGAAGTGCGCGAAGGAGCTGGCCCCTAAGTCTTCATTCCGTGCGAGGGATCAAAAATCGCCGCACACAGAAAGGCAGCCTAAGGAGCGTCAGCACTTGCGCCGGCCGAAGGGCCGGGACGCGGGACTGACTGCAACGACGAGATCGGTTAAAAGGGCAGCCGTAGGAGTGTCAGCATAGCGCCGCATAAGGCGGGACACGGGACCGACGGCCCCCGACGAGGAGTGCCGCTTTCCCGGCTAGGGATCGTCACCTACCTGGGCCGAAACACCTTTGAGGTTCGGTGGCGGCAGCCGTAGAGCCCGTCCCGCATAGGGAGCCATGCAAAATAAGGACTTCGCTTCATGTGGGCATCTATGGGTCATTTATTGGGTAAAGCCGTTACGCAAAATGGCAGAGGTGGGGAACGGTCACCCCGCCGCTTCCGAACCTGATGTCTGGACCGGAAAGGCTTCGGCCGACGTCTGGGGCCGTTGAGGTGGAGGCGGGCGAAAACCCCTCGAGGCTCGCGGCGCTGAACATCGAGCCGCATGAAGAAGCCGGATGTAGTCAGCGGTTGTTACCATCAACCGGATCCAGCTACTTGTTGCATCGGGCGCTCTTATACGTCCGCATATTGGGTCAGCTTGACACCGCAGAAGCGCACAGTGTCTCCCAGTGTTTTATCAGGCAGCGGAAATCGGCTTTCGGAAGAGAGCCAGCAGGCAGTCTTCATTGATCGACGCGCCCCGGCACTCGATGCACTCGATCTCGGTCAACGATTCGTTCAGCATGGCGATGGTGGTCTCTGCACCAGCAGCGTGCCCCCAGCGTTGGCAATTGGCGTCACGTGCCGACCCGAAAACCAGCTGCCCGCCTGGCGCAAGCAGACCTACCAGGTTGCGGACTGCCGCGCGGATCTGAACGAGGTCTCCGACGTAGTAAAGAACCTCCGCAACGACGATCAGGTCGAACAGCTCATCACTCGAAAACTGTTGAACATCGGAAATTATCCAGCTGATGTGCGGCGTCTCCTTCATGCGTAAACGTGCTCGGGTAATCGCTGGCTCCACGACATCGATCACAGTGAGCCGCTGGCAAATGGGGGCTAGCCGCTCCGTAAAAGCGCCGGCAGCGCACCCGACTTCGAGCGCATTCGCGACTCGACCTTGCGCAAGTGACAACCGGAGAATTTGGGTGTGGCGCTCCCGCTCGAACGGGTTGCCATCGAGCCGCCATGGATCGTCTGCGGCCATTTCTCGATTCAGCAGTTCATGATCGATTTGGGTCAAATTCGCACCTAGCTAAGGCAGCAATCACCGGCGCTGCAAATGCCGTCAGATGTCGGTAGGGTCGGGACCGTACTGCGGGCCGAGGCAGTTGATTTCGGTCACGCTCCTAATTGGGTCAGCAGGATTGGCAAAATTGATTGTTTGGATGACAACCATCCACGCAGTGAACACATTGAAGGCGGAATTGGGCGTGGATTCGCACACACACAGCGATTGACACGTTGACGATCCGCGATGGAAGAGGCTCGCGGCATTCAGCAGCCCCGTCTTCATCAAGCTGATCCCGCGCAGCCGCGACCGCTCCCATCGAACCACACGCGCCCGCCTGCTACGACGCCGCACGCTGATGCTGACACTATGGTGACTGGGGTTTACCGCCTCAGCATGGCCGCAATGCCATGACGGACAAAGGGAAGATGTTGGCCGAGGCGCAGCCCCACATGCCTTGCAAGCCGTGCCGCCGGATGCTCGCTTGAGTAGAGTCCGACGAGGATATTCGTAGCATGGTAGAGCGGCGCCGCCGACAGGCGCAGTCGGCTTTCATATCTGTGGAGCATGTCGGGGTCGGCAATGTCGCGACGGTCGCGCCATGCGGTCTCTATACCCCGGGCGAGCTGCTTCTGGCCGCCAAGGCCGATGTTGAAGCCATGCGCGGTCACCGGGTGCATGCCGATGGCAGCGTCGCCGATCAATGCGAAGCTCGGCGCCCGGAACCTGTGCGCCCAGGTCGTGGCCAACGGATAGATATAGCGTTGGCTTGCCAGGCTCATGTTGCCGAGGCGCCCTCGACAGCGCTTTGTCAACTCCCTCAGGAACAACTCGTCGTCGAGGGCAAGCAGTCCGTCGGCCTCGTTTGAGGGCAAAGTCAAAAGCAGCGACGACACGCCTGGCGCGAGGGGCAACATCGCCACCGTCTGATGGTGATCGAACCATTCGATCGCGATCTGGTGGTGGGGGCGCTCGTGCCTCACCCGGCAAATCAGCATCGAGTTGCCAAGCCGATTGATATCGGCGCCAATGCCGAGCAGATTGCGGGTGGCGGAAAAACGCGAATCGGCTGCAACGAGAAGGCGAGCGCTCAGCTGCCTGCCATTGGAGAGCGTTATCACTGCTCCTTGACGGCTGTTTGTTGCACGCACGACCGAGTGGCCGCACAGCAGCCGGGCATGGCCCCGCAAGCGGATGATCTTGAACAGGGCATCGCGGATCTGGCAATTCGGGACCAGAACGCCCAGTGGTTCCGCGGATCCGGCGGGGGCATCGAAACACAACGCAAACGGGCTCGATCCGTTGAGGACGCGTGCGCCTTGAAGCGGTGACTTGTCCGAAGCGGAGATAACATCCCAGGCGCCGAGCTCGCGAAGGATTCCAATCGAGGCGTGGGTGAGCGCGATCTCGCGACCGTCGAAAGCCGGACTTGCCAGTCTTTCCAGGGACTGCCCTTCGACAACCGCCAGTTTGAGCTGGCTATGGGCAAGCGATGCGGCGAAGGAAAGTCCGACCGGCCCGGCGCCCACGACAATAATGTCGAAGCTGTCGTCACAGCCGGCCATCAGCGTGCCGCCAGCGCGTTGGTTCTCTTCGTGAGATGTTGGGGGAGTCGAGCCGCAGGTCGTGCATCGATTGCGCTGTGATCTATTGCCCGCATCGCCTCAAGCGCGGTTCTCACGTCGGTTCCTGGCTGGTGAAGCGTCATTTGCCTGCTGTATGATCTGGATTGTCAAGATGATGGGAGCGACGACCAGGCTGTCGGTCAGCCCATGCGTTTTCCCGTGAAGGACTGGGCGATCAAACCACGCCGACAAGGGCGTGGCCTTGATCTGGGTCAGTCGAGGCCCAACCGGCGTCAGATGACATCGATCCAATCCAGTCATGTGCCAGCTGATCCCATGACGACGCCATGGCACCAGCCAGCCCAAGGGAGAACCAGGCGTCTGATCTGGGGAAGGCTGTTTTAAGGACTTTTTGCGAGATCAGCGAATAACCGGCTCGCCATGGAAGCGCCGGCGCGAGGGCGGCGAGACGCCGAAGCCGACTTCCATCATCAGCCGTGGCGTGCGCGAAGGCACGGTGCCCATATGGAAGCCGAACGGATCCTCGACGAAACCGAGACCGGCTTCGCCGGTCAGCGTGACGGGACTGTCATCGCCATAGACCTTGAGAACCTCCTGCGCCGGATGGCCGACAAGCAGCGTGAGCTGATGCTTGATGGCGCGGCGGTTATGACTGCCACGGACATAAACATGCGGGCCGGTGCCCTCGTCGACCGGCGTCAGATAGAAGAAGAATTTCAGCATCCGCCAGTCATCGAGGTCGAAATGATACTTGCCGAGCGAGGCACGGTTCTTGTCGGCGTCGGAAGCCTCGCTGGTCGGGAAGCTCCACCACACGCGTGTGGTGATCAATTTCGCCTGAGCGCCCAGATAATGCGCGGCGATGTCGAGCAGCAGCGGGTCGTTCTGGATGGCGACCGCTGCCTTGCAGTCGAGGATGTGTTCGAAAAAGTGTCCGCTGAGCAGCGAGCGGCCGAAACGCTTCTCGGCCTCGGCATGGTCCTCAGCCATGAATTCGAGACGGCGATCGAAATTGCCGAAACAAGGCGTGTAGCGGGCGAAGGCGGCGATCTCCTCATGGATGGAAGTCGGCAGGACGAGCCCGCAAAACAGCCCGTCCGACCGCAGCGCCTCGACAATTTCCTGGCGATCGACGCCGGCAAACATCGTGTCGTGGGCTTTTTGCGACACGCGAACCGGCTTTGCCCCACGCCAGTGCATCCGGCGCGCCGGCATGGTGCGGGCGAGCACGAACATCGGCAGCCATGCCGGGTTCTCGCGAATGTCCGACAGATAGGTCGGAATGCGCACGGCGATGCGGCGCAGCACGCCGCCGTTTCGCGCGATGGCCTCGAGACTGGCGGCGCCGGATTTGTCAGGGCTCGAAAGGGTCATGAAGGGTCCTCAGCTATGAATGCAATATGATATCGACGAAGCATCGGTTCTCACTGCCTCGCCGCTGGTCCAAGCCCGATTCCCGCAACGGAAGGACGTGTAGCCGCGCGTCGGTTTTTGTGCAACGCACAATAGCGTTGCGCGTGGCACATGCTGTTCGGATCGCCGTGCGCATCAGCCAATATTCCAGCGGCAGGCAAACGGGGCGGCGGCACTTGAAAAGAGCCGCCGCCCGGCTTGGCACCTATTGGCGGACGAACAGCGGCTGCACGCTCGCCCATTGATCGGCGGTGCGGAAGCCGCCGCGTTTCGTGTAGCTTTCGACCGGGAATTTCATCCAGTTGGGCAGCCAGTTGTCGATCTTCTCGCGGCCGTTCTCGCCCGACAGGCAATCGCGGATGATCTTCTTTTGCGTCTTGACCTTCTCGGCGACATTGCCGTCGGCGACAGGCTTGCCGGCGAGGTCGGCCAGCATCGCATTGGCGATCTCCCTGTCGCGCAGCAGGTCGAAGAAGGCGTCGTCCGCTTGCCACCACGCGCCCATGTCGATGCCCAGATGGTTGCCGAGCGCCTCGACGACGGCGCTGCCGGCTTCGAGCGTCTCGGCCATGACAAGGCCGAGAACGCGCATGACGTCGTCGTCGCAAAGTGCCAGCAAACGGGCAAAGACTGCGGCAAGCGCAAAGGCGTCGCCATTGCCGCCGGCTATCGCACCCTCCTCGTCGGCCTGCCCAAGCAGCGCCAGCACCGCGCGCCGTTTTTCGGCGAATGCGGCTTCGGCCCTGGACGCAGCAATGCTTGCCGCCACCGCTTCATTGGCGGTGCGCTGCGGCTCGCGGCGAACCTGCCACAGGCCCGAGCCTGCGATGGCATGCGCCACCATCAGGCGCAGCGCGACACAAGGATGGTCGAGCATGGCGGTACGCACGGCACCGTGGCGGTGCAGATCGACATAGTTCTGCATCGGCCCGGTGAGTTCCGGTCGCGACGGCTTGGCGGGGGTTTCTTCGGGCGCGCCGCCCTCGCCTTGCGCGCGGGCGCGGCGGGCTTCCTTGCGCGACAGCCAGCCCTCGTGGCATTCGACCGCGCCGCGATGCGAGACCGATATGAAGACCTTGCCGCCCTTCTTCCTCGGCGTCTTTTCATGGTCCCATGACTGGAAATGCTGTCCCGGTTCCAGCACGGCGACCTCGGGCCAGCCGGCTTCCAGATAGGCATCGCGTTTGGCGGCAATCGCCTCGTTCTGCTTTTGCCAGAACAGGTCGGCATCGGCGAAATAGCTGTCCTCGCCGAACAGGTCGCAGACGATCAGGCCCGGATAGTCCTCGATGGCAAACAGCGCCACCTTGGTAGAAATCGACTGGCCGCCGAACAGCCATTGTTTCAATTGGTGGCCGCGCGGAGCGTATTGCTCGGGGTCGGCATAAAGCGCCAGCCAATCCTTCTGCTGCGCCTTGGAGGCCATGGTCAGATGGCGCGCCGTCTCGGCGTCGATGTCGGCGCGCCGATAGGCCTCGCGGATCTTGGGCAGAAGATCGCCGAGCGCCAGAATGCGTTTGACCAGAAGCTCGGTGACGCCGAAGGTTGCGGCGATATCTGGAATGGTGCGGCCTTCCCTCATCAGCCGCGAAAACGTCTCCCACTGCGACACCTCGTCGGGATCGAGCCGGGCGAAGTTTTCGATCAGCGAGGCCTCGAGCGCGTCGGCGTCGTCGCCGTCTTCCATGATGGCGCAGGGCAAGGCATTGCCCTGGCCGCGCTCGTCGGCGAGCGATTTGGCGGCGAAATAGCGGCGCCGGCCGGCGACGATCTCGAAGCTTTCCGGTGTGCCGTTGGGCCGCACCAAAAGCGGCACCAGGACGCCGCGCGCGCGAACCGACGGCAGGATGTCCGACACGTCGGGCGCGCGTTTGGAATGGCGCATGTTGAGCGCGGAAATGTTGAGCTTATCAAGCGGAATGTGGGCAAGTTGCATGGTTTGTCTCCTTCGTTGCGGGGTGGGATTGCCCCGCCGCAGAGGCTGCAAGCCGGCGCGGCGGGACGGTTTTCGCGCCCTAGCGGCGCGTCTGTTCCGCCGTGTCGGGCGGAAGCTTGGAATCGGCGTTGCCAAGGGCTTCTGCCGCCTGTCGCAGCAGCCGGTCGGCTTCGGTGATGTGGCCGGCGCTGTACGCTGCCTGGGCGTAGACGGAGAGCGGAAAGCGCGCCTTGAATCCAAGGTCGCGCTCGATGCCGAGGCCAAGCCGCCCCTTGACGCTTGCAAGCTCGGCAAGACTGACGCTGCCGAGTTCGGGGAAGCCGAAGCCGAGGTCGCAAAGGCCGAAAAGGGTGTCGCCGTCGGCGTCGAGTTCGGTGAGAAGCCAGGTCGCTGGGCCGGTAGGATCGAACAGTTTGACCACCGGGACATGGTCGGTTTCGGTGTCGGTTGCGCCATTGGCGAGCAGCAGGGCGCAAAGCTCGTCGGTGATCAGGATCATGGGAAAACTCCTCTCAAAACAGGGCGCGTTGATTTCTGGCGTCATCGAACAGCCCGATATCGAGCGGCTTTTACGCCGCGCGTGGGCGCATCGGCGCGTCGGCCAAAAGGGCGAGGCGGTCGCGCGTGGTGGCTGGACACCGGGAATGAGCGTCTGCTCGCCTTGCGGCGTTGGCTCGGTCCGCAGGGTGTGGCGATCGCGCGCGCTCATGCCGCGATCTCGTCTTGTTGCGCGCCTTCGGCCTCGGCGTTGAAGCCCAGAAGAAAATCGGCGGCCTTGGAGGCAAGGCTGGCGGCGCGGAAGATGGCGCGATTGTCCTCGCGCAGCACCTTCAGCCATGTGCCGATGTAGTCGGCATGGCGCACGGTCGGCTCGATGCCGAGGGTCGAGCAGACAAAGGCAGCAGTGATTTCGGCAACCAGTTCCTCGCGCGCATAGGTCTTGGAACCGAAGGCGCCGGAGAGGTCGCGCGCCAGCCGTGCCGGGTGGCCGGTCCAGTGGCCAAGTTCGTGGAAGCAGGTGCGGTAATAGTCGATCTGCTGAAAGAATGCCGGCTGCGGCGGCACCTGAATGGAGTCACTGCCCGGCATGTAGAAAGCGCGATCGCCGCCGATGCGGAAATCCGCGCCGCTTGCTCGAATAAGTGCCTCGGCCTGCGGGACGATCTCGCGTTCGGGCAGCGGTTCGGCGTTGCCATAAAGGTGCTCGGGCAGGCCGTCGCACTGCGCGACGTTGAAGACGGTGAAGCGCTTCAAGTACGGCACCGCCTGCGGCTCGCCGCCGTCCGTCCTGGCGCGCTCCTGCTCGCCCTTTGGGACAAAGCGGTCGGCATGCACGATTGTTGTGCCGCGCTCGCCCTTCCTGACATTGCCGCCAAGGGCAAGCGCCTGCCGGAAGGTCAGCCAGTTCTGGCCGGGATAGCTGCGCTCGATGACGGCGCCCCACAGGATGAGGATGTTGATGCCGGAATAGCGGCGCCCGGTGACCGCGTTGCTGGGCAGGCCGAGGTCGGCCTTTGCGCTGCCCCATGGCTTGACCCATGGCACGGTGCCGCGCTCCAGTTCGGCAATGATGCGGTCCGTGATCTCCTGATAAAGGCTGGCGCCCGAGCGCCCGCCCCTGCCCGCGCCAGCCTCTCGGCTGCCGGAACGCTGGTGTTTTGCACGCATCGTCTGGTCCTCCGCTCTTCAATCCCGCGCCTTTCCCCGCAAGTGGGGTGGGCGGCGAGACGCGACCGGAAAGGCCCGCCGTCGGAGGCGGACCGCATCCGAAGGACCGGAACGAAGAGGAGGACCCGAAGCGCAAGCGAAGGGTTGCGGGACGCCGCGGCGGGCCTAGAAGGGAGTGCCGCCCACCCCGCGCCGCCGGGAAAGGCCAACAGACAAACCGCGCCGGCCGGCAGGGCGGCGACCGTCAGCAGCCGACAGGCTGCCCGCGCCAGGGGGCGAAGCCGGATGGCCGAGACCGCCTGAGCCTGGCGAAGAAAAAGCGGGCTCGGTTCACGAGCACCCGGCACGCGCCGTCAGGCGCGCGGGCGCATCAGATTTCTGCGCCGTGCGGACATCTGTTTGGCGTTCCGGTCGCACTCGTTCAATCAGAACGAGGTCTTGATGCCGACCATCACTGTCGCCGCGGCAAAATCGCCGCCGATCCAGTCGTCTTCGCCGCCAGTCTCTGCGCCGGTCGCAATGTCATAGGTGTTGTAGTCGCCGCGAGCGGTGAACACCTTTTCGTAGGAACCGGAGACGAAGAAGCTGGTCCGCTCGTTGTACTGGTAGCCGACGCTGCCGCCGACCATCAGAACCGGCGCCGATTCGAAATCATCCTCGAAGCGCAGGTCACGCATCCAGTGATGATCGGTAGCGCCGGCCGAGAAGGTCGTGCCGCCCTTCAGCGCAAAGCCGAAGTTCCAGCGATCCTGGACATAGGTCGCATCGATGCCGGCGAAGGCGACCGGCAATTTCTGCTGGTAGCTGATGGCCTTTGCGTCTCCTGGGAAGTCGCCAACCGAATCCCGGAAGTCGGCAACGCTGTAGACATAGGAGCCGCCATAGGCAGTCCACTTGACCGAGGTGTACTTGAAACCACCGTTGACGTTGATCAGCAGCTGGTCGCTGAACTGGAAATCGTGGCCGAGCGCGACGGTTGCCGAATAGAAGTAATCAAGATCGGTGTCGGAATGGCGCGAACGGTTGCTCCAGTCGTTCCAGCCATCATTGGTCAAGAATGACGGGTTCCAGTCATAGTCTTCCATGTAGCTGTCGCCGCTGAAGGCGATCTGGCCGGAAAGATTGGCGGTCCAGCCGGCCTCGCTGCGCGCCGTCATCTCGGCTGAGATGACCGCAGAGGTGCTTTCCCAGATAAGGTGGCTCAGCTTCGAGCCGCTGCCGGGAGCCTGATAGACCAGCTCGTTGGCCTGGATGTCGATGACGCCGACGCCGCCAACGAAAGAGAAATTGGGATTGCAGGGCGCCGGTTCGCTCGCCACCGCGTCGCTGGCCATCGCCGGCCAGGCAGCGAGCAACGCTGCCGCTCCACCAAAGACTTTCGCGTACAACTTCATAGGACTACCCTCATGGGAATCATCCGCCATTCGGCTATACGCAGCGTGCCGGGTGCACGTCACGTGCGGTCGTCTATGCAGCGCCCCTGTAGGTTGGCAAAATTGCCGCCCTCGGCTCTGTTCCTCAACACTCAAGGAAACGCCGTTAGCGTGACCCGATTAACGGCGGTTTTTGCCGATGCGTTCCGGGCGGCCGGCGTGACGGGAACCCCTGCATTATCCGAGGCACACATTTACGATGACGATGCTGGTTCGATTGCAGCGGCAGGCAGCGACCACGCCGGACCTCAATTCGCTGAGATCGTGCAGGTTGCTTTGAGCCAGCCCATAGCAAACTCTCTAGTCTAGATAATCCGAAAGAGCCGAGGGCCGAGTTCCTCGAACCCGTTGCGCAGGTAGAAATCGAGCGTGCGCTTCCATTTTGGTTGCCTGGGCGCTGCAAGCTCAAGTCGCTTCCAACCACGCGCATGGCCTTCCCGCGAGGCGACCTCAAGCAGTTGAGGGGCAATCCCTTTGGAGCGCTTTTCGGGTCGAACATACAGCTCCGAAATATAGCCGAACTTACCTCCTGCATAGATCGCCGTGCATTCATTCAGCACCATGATGCCGACCGGCTCGTCATCTGCACTTGCGATCACTGCGACCACGCCAGCGTCGGCAAGCATTATCTGCGCGCTTTGTCTCACGTCGTCGGGCGCGGGCGCTTTCCCGCCAGTGAGTTCATCGAGTAGCGCGTGAATAAAACGGACGACCGTCCCTGCGTCCGTTGCGTTGGCGCGGCGCGTAGATATGAAAGGCATATTTTCTCCTGCTAGTGGTCAAAATCCCGATTCATGCTGCCATCCGCGCAGATCCGACTCACTCTTTTAGGTAACTCTGACCAATGGACAGCATTTTTCATCAAAAATATGATAAAATAATGCGAAATATATATTACAGGCATGCAGTGTTCCGGATGACTTTATCTCAATTGCGCAGATAGAGGAGCTTCTTACAGAAAATCAACCGGTCACATCACAACTGCACGGTGAAGCCCCTTGCCGAGGTAAGATGAATTTGCAGGTCTGAGCCTGGACAAACGATACAGCCTGAGACGCCCGTGCGGCCAGTACGCTAGGACAATGCAGTCGAGCAAAGAGGACATCCGTGACGGGCGGCGAGAGCGCTCGACGGTCGCCACACTCATTCGGCGCCAGCCGGAACAGCCGAGCCGACCGGTGCGCAGAGGCTGGTCGCCGCGCCGATCAAGTCGGACACGTCAGCCCCGGTCGTCGCGAAAGAGGTGACGAACCTCACGATCCCGGTCTGCCAGCGATCATGGTAGAAGCGGAATCCCATGTCGAGCAGCCCCCGGATCAGGGACATGGGAAGTCTGCAGAACAGTATATTGGCCTCGGGACGCTGCTGGATTTTCACGCCTGGCACCAGGGCCAACCCCTGCGCGAGCGCCGATGCCATCGCATTGGCATGGGTCGCGTTGCGAAGCCAGACACCGTCCCTCAGATAGCCGTCCATTTGCGCCGCCATGAAGCGCATCTTGGAACTCAACTGGCCGGCACGCTTGCGGCGAAAGGCTATCGTGCTCGCGAGATCTCCGCGGAACGAGACGACTGCATCGACCCCAAACGTTCCATTCTTGGTGGCGCCAAATGACACAAGGTCGACGCCGGCCTTCCACGTCATCTCGGCTGGCGAGCAGCGCAGAGTGACGAGGGCGTTGGCGAAGCGAGCACCGTCCATGTGGAACGCCAGGTTCGCTGATCGGCAGATATGTCCGATCGCCTTGATCTCGTCGAGCGCGTAGACCGATCCCATCTCGGTCGCCTGCGTGATGCTGACGCTGGAGGGCTGGACCGAGTGGATATCGCCCACCATGCGCGTTGCATTGGCCGCCAAGGCGTCGATGTCGATTTTGCCAGCCTCGCCTGGAAGCTGCACCAACTTCGCACCGGCGGTGTAGAACTCCGGCGCGCCGCACTCGTCCCGGTTGATGTGTGCGTCGGCGTGCGAGAGGATGCTGCCCCATGGCGGCGTAATCGCCGCGAGCGCCAGCGCGTTTGCCGCCGACCCCGTCGAAACGAGGAACACGTCGACCGCATGCTCGAACACCTCGGCGAGCTGGCGCTCGACGGTATGCGTCAGCTCATCGTTGCCGTAGGGAAGCGCCTGACCCGACGCGCACGCGGTGATGGCTGCGATCACCTCGGGGGAGACGCCGGCGATGTTGTCGCTGGTGAAGTCGCGGGGGCGGGTCTGCTTGCTTTCGTTCATGGTCTGACGCTCGTTTCATCCATTGAGCGTCCAAGCTAGACGGTTCGCCGCGCGCTTTATTGAACGATATTCAAACCGAGAGGTAACGCGCCGGCGTCACCCCCAGCACCGCCTTGAAGTGCCGGGTCAGGTGGCTCTGGTCCGCGAACCCTACCGCGACGGCGACCTCGGCGACCTGCTGACCTCGCCTCAGCAGCCGTCGCGCCTCGTCGATGCGGACCTGGATCAGGTAGCGGGTGGGGGGCAACCCGAAATGCGCCTTGAAGCCATCGATCAGCGTCGCCTTGGAGCATCCGGCGAGGGCGGCCAGGGCGGCGAGCTGCAGGACTTCGTCAAAGTGGGCATGGATGAAGTCACGCACGTCGCGGAACCTCGGTGGCACGAATTTTGGCCCAGCAACGCGCGATCCGCCGGCCTGTGCGAAGACGTGGGGCAGGAAACGGATCAAATACTCCTCGATCTCCAGTGCCGAGCTATGCCCATGTTCAAGCAGGCGCCAAAACGCGCTGAGGCCGTGTGCAACTGGGGCATTCTCCTGGAACGGGCTTTTGAAGTCGATCGTTCCGGGTTCGTTTTGGCCGCTGTCCTCAAGGACTTGCCGGATAAGGCCTTCGGGCATGTAGAAGATTTTCTGGCTCCAGCCAAGATCGTCACCAGCACCCCCGAAATGCGGTTCGCCGGGCGCGAAGGTCGCGACCGTGCCGCTACCGGCGTGCCAAACCTCACCTCGGCACCAGACATCATGGATGCCTCGCTCGATCAGCCCGATCAGATACTCGTTGTGGATATGCTTGGAGAAATCCTGCCGGTGATAATCCGCCGCCAGGTAATCGAGCCCGCCAAGGACATCGGAGTGCTTCATCACCGCACGATTGCGCGGCGGTCGGCCCGGAGGTTCAGAACGGCCGCGCGCCTTTTCGTCGCATTCTACGGCGGTATCGGCCACTTGATGATCAATCCAGGTCGGTCGTCACAACGATATCGTGCACACGTCGCGAATTTCAAACCGAAGCAGGATTAATTGCCGCCCGAAGAGGGGCCTGCTGCAGGGCGGGCAGCGGATTGGCGGGATTAATCGTGTTTCAAGCTTGGGATGTGGACCCGAGCGACGCGTGGCCGTGTGGCCGATATCAAGAAGAAGACCAAGCGCTATCCCCTCCGATCTGACGCATGAGGAATGGTCGCGGATAAACCGTTCCTGCCGGGCGCGGCCAAGACCGGGCGGCGCGTGGTGACGGACCTGCGCGAGGTCTTGAACGCGATCCGCTACATGGCCCGATCAGATGGCGGCTGGCGCATGCTGCCAAAGGATTTCCCGCCCATATCGGTCGCGGTCGAGACGCCTTACGGACATGCCCACGAACTGCGCCAACTGGCTGGAACGTTCCCCGGCCTGACGGCGAAGCAGCAGGCGCCGATCAAAGCGCTGAACGCAGAATACGCCAAAACTCGAAGCCGAGTACGAGCATGCCAACGAACTGCCGGCCGATGTTGACGAACGGCTACCAGGGGCGGCTACGGCTGCACTCATTGTCGGATCTTCGACGAAGTCGGACATGAGACACAGCGCTATCGGAGTGACCGCATTGTTCTGCAACGATTTTCTCATTTGGCACGACACATGCGGGGGCTATCCCGCATGAGCGCTCCGTCAATCTCGATTGATGCGAGCAGGATTCAATCAAGGCGCAGTGCGTCGCTTCTGAAGATCAAGGAGAGAAAAGTATGGCGAGAGCGCGAATTGGCGTGGCGCGGGCAATGACAGCGGCTGTCGTCCTCATCGTTGCGGGACAGGCCGGCGCGGCAGATGTTCATCAAGCCGCGAGCGTCCCGCAGGCAGAAGCCTGCGTCGCGGAAGCGCCAAGCCCCTGGCAGATCCGTCTGCGTGCGTTGGGGGTGATCACCGAGGATTCGGGCTATGTCAATGCGGTGCCCGGCTCCGGTCTTTCATATTCGGACACCGTGACGCCGGAACTCGATATCTCATATTTCTTCACGGACAACATCGCCGCCGAACTCATACTCGGCACCACCTATGCCAACATCGATGGCCAAGGTGCGATCGGCGGGCTGGGCGAGGTCGGCAAGGTTTGGCTGCTGCCGCCCACGCTCACATTGCAGTATCATTTTACCGATTTCGGCGCCTTCGAGCCCTATGTCGGCGCCGGCGTGAACTATACGATCTTCTATCATCAGCAAGTCGGCAGCGCCGATGATCTCAAGGTCAAGAACACATTCGGCGCCGCGCTGCAGGTTGGATTCGACTACATGGTAGATCAGCACTGGGGCGTCAATTTCGACGTGAAGAAGCTTTTCCTTGAGCCCGACTTCGACGTCACTGTCGCCGGCACCAAGCTCACGGGCAAGGCCAAGCTCGATCCCTGGGTGATAGGCGCAGGTCTCACCTACCGCTTCTGAGGACGAAGCACGGGGCACTTTTCGAAGTCCGCGCGCGGATCTTCCGTGCCGAGAAGTGGACCCGCGATGGTTCTTAAAGGAGTTGTTGGCATGCGCGTAGAAAACGATCATTGCGACGTGATCGGTGTGCCGGCCGCTCCCACGCAACTTGATCGTCTTTCTTCTGCGATTCTGCGGCAGGGGGGGATGGCGCGAGTGTCGCTGCCAGGCGATGTGGTGACCTGGGCGGCAGCCCGTCACCAGACGCTCAGGCAGATGCTTTCCGACCAGCGTTTCAACAAGGACTGGCGACAGTGGCGGGCGCTGCAGGACGGCGAGATTCCCGAGGATCATCCGCTGATCGGGATATGCAAAGTGGACAACATGACCACGGCGCACGGCGCCGATCACCGGCGCTTGCGCGGCCTGCTGTCCAGCAGCTTCGCGCCCAGTCGTATCGCCTTGCTGGCGCCACGGGTCGAACAATGCGTCGATCGACTCCTGGCCGAGATGGCGCAGCGCGGCGGCAGTGCCGATCTGGTGAGCGAGTTCGCCGCTCCGCTGCCCACCAACGTGATCGCCGAACTGTTCGGTTTGCCGGACGAACAGCGCGAAGAGATCGTCGCGCTCACCTACAGCCTGGCCAACACCTCCGCCACAGCCGAAGAGGTGCGACAGACGCGGCAGCGCATCCCGGAGTTCTTCCGTCGCCTGATCGCGCTCAAGCGGGGCCAGCTCGGCGATGATCTGGCTTCGGCCCTGATCGTCGCGCGTGACAATGGCGAGCTCGTTTCCGACACCGAGCTCATCGACATGCTGTTCATGGTGCTCTCTGCGGGCTTCGTGACCACCGCCGGCGTCATCGGAAATGGCGTGCTGGCATTTCTGACGCATCCGCAGCAACTGCACCTGGTGCGCAGCGGCCAAGTTCCGTGGTCACAGGCGATCGAGGAGATCCTGCGCTGGGGCAGCTCAGCGGCCAATCTGCCGTTCCGCTATGCCACCCAGGACGTGGAGATCGACGGATGCATGGTCCGCCGCGGCGATGCCGTCCTGATGGCGTTCCATGCGGCGAACCGGGACGAAAAGGCCTTCGGTCCCGGCGCCGACAGGTTCGATGTCACCCGGCGGCACAACCCACACCTGTCATTCGGCGAGGGGCCGCATTCCTGCCTGGGCGCTGCGCTGGCGCGCCTGGAATTGCGCTGCGCCTTCCCCGCGCTGTTCGGGCGACTGGAGGATCTGGCACTGACCATCGCCGCGGAGGACGTCATCTATATGCCGTCTTACGTCATTCGCTGCCCACAGCGCCTGCCGGTCAGCTTCCGCCCTTCCGTCACTTAGAGAGAGTGCGGCATTCACCCCGGATTCGGTGATTCTCGGTTCGCCGGGGTGGCTGGTCTCGCAACGAGGGGGCGAGCATGACCGGTTACGCACGATCGTAGCGCAGCCTTCAGCAATCGCAGGGTGAAGCTGCTCGCGCAGCAGGTGGAGGCGATCGCCGCGCAGTTGTTCGAGACGCTGGAGGCCCAGCCCCAGCCCGCCGACCTGAGGCGCCACCTCTCCTTTCCGCTACCGGACGTGGTCATCAGCGCGCTGATGGGCGAATGCGCAAGCACGCTGAGCGAAGCCGAGCGGGGAACAACTACCGGGATTCCCGGCGGACCGTGAAGACCTGGCCCGACTTTACGCCCTTGAGCCCGGCGACCTCGATCTGATGGCGTCGCCGATGGGGACAAGAACCTCGCCGAGCCTACACTGATGAGAGGCCGCATCGTATGCGGCTTTGGGCGAAAGAGACCGGTCAGCACAAGGGCATATTCGCATCATCACATAAACATCTCGTTATATGTATTGACAAGGAGCGAAGCGGCTGTGATTGTGCGCATGTCGTGGTTCTCCGCGCGGCACTGCCGTAAGCGGAGCTAAGAGGGAAGCCGGTGGGATGCCGGCGCTGCCCCCGCAACTGTTAGCGGCGAGCCAAGCCCATTGGTGTCACTGAGGCGAACGGCCTCGGGAAGACGGGCAGAGGCTTTGACCCGCGAGCCAGGAGACCTGCCACGACGAACAACGTCCACGGGCGGGGTGTCTCGGAGGTCGCGGTAGCCCGGCTTCGTGCCGCCTGCTCGCGCGTTCCTTGTCCCCACGCCCCAACCATCGGGGTATGGCATGACTGTCTCTCAACAAATTCCTGTGGCAACGCTCGGCGTGCCGCGTATCGGTCGACGGCGGGAACTGAAATTCGCGCTTGAAAGCTACTGGTCCGGAAAATCTCCCGCTGCCGACCTGCTCGCGACGGCGAAGGCGCTACGCGCCGCCAGCTGGAGGGAGCAGCACGATCACGGCGTGTCGAAAATCCCGTCCAACGATTTCTCGCTTTATGACCATGTGCTCGACACCGTCATCATGGTCGGCGCCGTGCCGGCACGATACGTCTGGACTGACGGCGAGGTCCCACTCGATACCTATTTCGCCATGGCGCGCGGCGACCAAGGTCAGGCCGCTGATTGTGGACATGCCGGTGACGAGCATGCGGCCAACGGGCATGGCCTTGCCGCGATGGAAATGACCAAATGGTTCGACACCAACTATCACTACATTGTGCCGGAACTTACGGACGATCAGAGCTTTGCCCTCTCGTCGGCGAAACCGGTCGATCATTTCCTCGAGGCCAAGGCGCTCGGCATCCACACGCGCCCGGTCCTGCTTGGACCGGTTAGCTTTCTCAAGTTGGCGAAGTCACCTGAGGAAGGTTTCAACCCTATCGCGCTCCTGCCACGGCTGCTGCCCGTCTACGAGGAGCTTCTGCGGAGGCTGAAGCTCGCGGGAGCCGATTGGGTGCAGATCGATGAGCCGGCGCTCGTGCTCGATCTGGTCCCCAACGAACGGGATGCGCTCCAATTCGCCTACTGCCGGCTGTCGAAAGCAGCACCCGAGTTGAAGATCATGGTTGCTACCTATTTCGGATCGCTGGGAGACAATCTCGAGACCGCAATTTCTCTGCCCGTGGCGGGACTGCACGTCGATCTCGTGCGCGCTCCAGAGCAGTTGGACACCGTCGGCCGGCTCGCGCGGAAGGAACTTGTGCTCTCGCTCGGGCTGATCGACGGCCGCAACGTTTGGCGCGCGAACCTGCCTGCCATGCTTGACCGCATCAAACCGATCGTCGCCGGTTGGCCGCTGGACCGCGTGGAGATCGCCCCGTCCTGCTCGATGCTGCATGTGCCGATCGACCTGGACATAGAGACGGCACTCGATGCGGATGTGAAATCGTGGCTCGCCTTCGCGGCGCAAAAAACCGACGAGCTGGTCGTGCTCGCCCGTGCCCTGGCTGAAGGCCGGGACGCGGTCGCCGCCGAACTAGAGGCGTCGGCTGAGGCTGCCGCCGCTCGCGCGACATCCGCTAAGGTGCATGATCCGCTCGTCGAAGGTCGGGTCGCCAGCATCAAGGTCGCCATGACGCGCCGGAAGAGCGCATTCGACGTGCGCTCCAAGCTTCAGGGCGACACGTTTGGCTTGCCATCCTTCCCCACCACGACGATCGGCTCCTTCCCGCAAACAGCCGAGGTTCGCAAGGCGCGGGCAGCCCATGCCAAGGGCGAGCTGAGTTACGTCGACTATGAGGCCTTCCTGAAAAAAGAGATAGAAGCCGCCGTTCGCTGGCAAGAAGAGATCGGACTCGACGTGCTGGTCCACGGCGAATTCGAGCGCAACGATATGGTGCAGTATTTCGCTGAGCAGCTCCGCGGCTTTGCCTTCACGCAGCATGGGTGGGTGCAGAGCTATGGCTCGCGCTTTGTGCGACCCCCGATCATCATTGGCGATGTGTCGCGACAAAATCCGATGACACTACACTGGTGGCGATACGCCCAGTCGCTGACGCCAAAGCCGGTGAAGGGCATGCTTACCGGCCCGGTGACGATCCTCAACTGGTCCTTCGTCCGAGACGACCTTCCGCGCTCAGCCGTCTGCCGCCAAGTCGCGCTCGCCATTCGCGATGAAGTGAGCGACCTCGAAAAGGCCGGCGCCAGGATGATCCAGATCGACGAAGCCGCACTGCGCGAGGGCTTGCCGCTGCGCGAGGCCGAGTGGCAGGCCTATCTCGACTGGGCCGTCGAATGCTTCCGGCTGGCTTCAACGGCCGTCGGCGATGCGACCCAGATCCACACCCATATGTGCTACTCCGAGTTCGGCGATATCGTGGACGCGATTGCCGCAATGGATGCCGATGTGATCTCCATTGAAACCTCGCGCTCGCAGATGGAACTGCTCGATACGCTGCGAACCTTCAAGTATCCGAACGAGATCGGTCCTGGCGTCTATGACATTCACTCGCCGAGGGTCCCGGAAGTGGGCGAGATTTCCAACCTCATCATGCTTGCGCGCGAGCGATTGTCGGATGGCCAACTGTGGGTGAATCCCGACTGCGGTCTCAAAACGCGCAGGTGGGAGGAGGTCCGCCCTGCCCTGGTGAATATGGTGGCTGCAGCACGCGCAATTCGGGAAAAAGCGCAGACGGCGTAGGGCTCGGTGACACTCGCCGGCGGTGAGCGGCAACGCCACACACCGGGCAATCTTGGGGTGAGTCCATCCGGCGCACCCAAGGCAATCGAGCTGCCCGTGACGAAAGCGCCTCGGCAACCTTGGCCTGGCCGAGGCCCTTGTCATGGCGCGTCGAAGTCAGCTGTTCCAGAGGCCGCCGTTGGCTGGCGATCGAAGGAGGCTTGGGCCCCAAATGAGCCGGCCAGAAACGAGACGGCTCACCGCCAGCCAGTTTCGGATTATTCCGTATTGGGATCATCCAGTGTCACTATCGTCTCCCCGACCTTGGTCGCCGAACCCCCCGGTCCCGACCATCGGGAGAAGCATCAGCGATCACGCGGCGCCGGTCCGCGGAGCGTGTTGCGGGAGATCGGATGCAGGGCCAAGCTGGGGCAAGGTTCATACGGTACTTCCGGAGACTGTTGAAGCGGCATCGACGCTCCGCCATCTGCACCGGGCCAATTCCCGCTCGATGGCTCTGTCTGCCTCTGGCTTCAATCACGATCACCGCGACGGCGAAGCCGAGCGGCCGCAGCTGGCAGGCGGACCCCTTGTGTTTTGATGGTCAAGATCCGGCGCCGGACCAGGAAAGCCGTCGCGGAAATTGCGGGGTTAGCTTGCTCCTGGCCGATGCCGGCAGGGGTGTTCGGACCGCGCTCAATAGCGATGTGCAGACGGCCGAAATTCACGAGCGGCGTCCCAGATCTCAATCACTGCGCAGAATGCGTGCTTCGAGTGCGGCTGCGACGAAAGCTCGTCGAGCGGCTGGGGGATGGGTCTTACCGCGTAACACCTGCAGACAGGCGTCCATCGCTATTCTGCGTTTATCGGTCTCATGATGCAGATCCCGCAGCAAGATAGCGGCCGCGTCGTTGACGTCGAACACGATACGCTCCGAGCTGCGGCGGCTAAGCTGAACAACGACTTGCCTCTCAAATCTGATCAAGCCGGTCATCTCTCCCCTCCTCCACAGCCACTACGCGGCAAACAGCCCGAGTCGCATTTCTTTACTCAGCCGAACGCGACCGCTGCATCTAGGCTGCCGAATCTGGCCACTGACGACCAAGCGATCGCCATGAGGCGCGTCCGGCCATGGTCAGCTTGCGTGCGATCTGCGGTTGTGCAGTCGATGGTGAGGAACTGCTTCTCATTCGCGTGGTCTAGCTGTGAAACCTGGACATAGTGCACTGTTTGACGCGCCTCGCCAGTCTCAAACACGTCGTCGATGTCTACACCTGCACTTTTCCACTGCCCGATCTGCAGGCGGCGATCCACTGCATCGCGGAGGTTGCATCTTCCAATATGGCGACCCGCTTCGCAAAGCCGAAAAAGGCATTGCGCGCCGTGCTTACCGGCTTGCGCCCATCGTATGCATCGTAGCATGCCCTCAGGGCGGCTTCGTGGATCAGGTCTCTGCGGTCTTCCGGCCATTCATTGAGAAAATCGATTGCATCCGCAAGGCCGGCAATCTCTTGGATGATGTGCGTTGCGCGCTTCACGAAAAGCGGGCTGCTGAAAGCCTCAGCGTTCATTGGTTTCTCCCAACTTTCTAAATAGCCAATTTGCGGTGAAGAGGCGCCGCATCGACACGGCGACCCTGACACAATGTGTTGTCAGGGCGATGACGGTTCAAGAGGAAGATCCGCGCCTGCGGCCGGGTGTGTATCGATCCGCCACATCCTGCAATGGCTTTGGTTGCCATCAAACGCCGTCGTCACTATTAAGCTACGAAGTGATTCTCACCGCCTAGTCTAAGCCCGCAGGAGCGTTTTTATGACCGAAGAAACCGAGAGCAAAGCTGACAGCCTCATCGAACTCACCGCCCATGTCGTCTCAGCCTATGTTTCGAACAATCCGGTTCCCGTCGGTGAACTGCCTGGGCTTATCGGCCAGATCCATATCGCATTGAAAGCCACTGCTGGTGGTGCCGCACCAGAAAAGTCGGAAGCTCTCAAGCCTGCCGTACCGATCAGAAAATCGGTTACACCCGATTATATTGTCAGCCTTGAGGACGGTAAGAAGTTCAAGTCGCTCAAGCGTCACCTGGCTACCCACTATGGCCTTACGCCCGACGAATATCGCGCAAAATGGGAGCTGCCGGCGGACTATCCCATGGTGGCGCCGAACTACGCTGCGGCGCGCTCGGCATTGGCCAAGACCATGGGTCTGGGCCGCAAGCCGAAGGAACCGGGAGCGCCGGCACCTGCCAAGCGTGCCCGCAAGAAAGCCGCAGCCTGACCGCAATTTTTCAGGATCGACGAAGCAGGCCCGGCATGATTTCGCACTCGCGAGATAAAATTTGTGCGTTGCAATATCCGTGGCGATCGGTATGATCATGTTGTCGGCCATCTACTCCTCCCAGATGTGGTGCCGACGCTGAATGGGGCGCACCTCCTCCCGCGTCTCATTCTAAATCGAGCCCGCTGCCACCTCCTCCCGGTAGCGGGCTTTTTCTTTGTCTGAGGCGCGATTTCGGTAGGGCCGACGCATTGGCTCTAAGCGAGGCGAATGCTCCGAACTTCCAGGCCTTTCTTGCCCTGCCCGCATTGGACAAACACCTTCTGACCCTCCATCAGCATGCTCAGTCCTGAGCGGGTCAGCGCGGTGGCATGAACGAAGATGTCCTTCTCACCGTTTTCAGGAGCAATGAAGCCGAAGCCCTTTTGGGGATTGTACCACTTGACCGTGCCCTCGCTCTCCACCTGGGCACTCGTCCCGGCGGTGGACTCTCCAGTGCGACGCGTATGTAGCTGAGTTCTCGCGGTCTGATCGCTGACCTCCAGCACTTGCGCGACCTGATGACCTCTTGGACTTTCTTCCGTTGTGACCTTCAGACGCGTTCCCTCGGAAACACCGCGGCTCCCAGCCGCCTCCAGCACCCGGATGTGCAGATAGGCCTCGATGCCCTCCTGCAATTTGACAAAGCCAAAACCCTTGCTGGTGTTGAACCACACCACTTCGGCGTCGACAGGATCCGCGGTTACAGTGGACGAACGCTGAAAGTAGCCTGGCTCGGAAGGCCGTTCGGAAAAAGAAACCGCGTCATTGTCATGACGATGCCGGCGTGGCTCACGATGGTCTTTGTATTTGCCCATGATCGTCCGACTGGCTGAACAACGCACTGCGCTCCTGGCAGGATAATCTCAATCGGCGATGCGTTGATGTCAATTCACCAGTTGGCCGCTTCACCCGCTCGATCGCATCACGATCCGGGCCGACCTATACCACACGAGGTCGACGATAGCGGGTGAGCAATGTGCAACAGGTCGAGCTTCTGATCCGAACGCTTCCCTATCGCACGGCATAAGGTTCGCACTGGAGGGCGAGACCGCCATCAACTGTTTCGTTCGTGACATGCCGCAGGCTGCCGTCTCACGCGAATGCGCATCCACATTTTCGATTTACGCGCACTTTCCCCGCACAGCCTGCAGGAGGGAGACGGGCAGCTTGTCGTTGAGTCGCCTGGCTAAAGCAACCCCGCCTGCTTAGCCTCGCGGCGCAAATTCTGCCGTGGCCTCGGACCGATCTGCTGGATCACCAATCCGGCCGCCAGGGAGCCAAGGTCGCCGCAGGTCTTGAGGTCGCGGCCTTGTGTATAACCATGCAGGAACCCGGCGGCATAGAGGTCGCCGGCGCCCGTCGTGTCGACCAGTTCCTTGATGGCGGTCGCCTGGATGACCACGGTCTCGTCGCCGCGCACGATCACCGAGCCTTCTTCCGAGCGGGTGACGGCGGCAATCTTGCAGTCCTTGCGGATGGCGGCCAGCGCCTCTTCGAAAGAGGCGGTCTGGTAGAGCGATTTGATCTCGTGACTGTTGGCAAAGACGATGTCGACGGTGCCGGAGCGCATCAGGTCGAGGAACTCGTCGCGGTAGCGGTCGACGCAGAACGAATCCGACAGCGTCATCGACACTTCGCGGCCCGCCGCATGCGCGAGTTTCGCCGTCTGCCGGATCGCCTCCTTGGCGCGCGGCGGGTCCCACAGATAACCCTCGAAATAGGTGACCGCCGCACCCGAAGCCTTGTCGGCCTCGACATCCTCCGGTCCGAGCTCGACGCAGGCGCCGAGATAGGTGTTCATCGAGCGTTCGCCATCGGGGGTGACGAAGATCATCGAGCGTGCCGTCGGCGGCTCACCCTGAAGCGGCGTGGTGTCGAAGGCGACGCCCTGTGCGCGGATGTCGTGCGTGTAGATTTCGCCCAGCCCATCGTTGGAGACCTTGCCGAAGAAGGCGGCGCGGCCGCCGAAGGAGGCAACACCGGCCGCCGTGTTGCCGGCGCTGCCGCCGGAGGCTTCGATCGCCGGACCCATGCGGCTGTAGAGCAATTCGGCGCGGTGGGTGTCGATGAGGTTCATCGCGCCCTTGATGATGCCGTTGGTCTCGAGGAATTCCTCGTCGCATTGGGCGATGATGTCGACAATGGCATTGCCGATGCAAAGCACGTCATAATCCGGCATCAATGTCTCCGCCAACTACCCACCGGCTTTCTGCTATGCCGGCCAGGCGCGGGTCTAGCGAGTTGAAATGGGTTGCCGCATGCGGTTGATCCAGCGGCCCTCACGCAGCTGCCGGTCCTGCTTCACGCAGCAAGTCGTCGGCTCTGTCCGTCTTCTCCCAGGTGAACTCAGGCTCTTCACGGCCGAAGTGTCCGTATGTCGCGGTCTTGCGGTATATCGGGCGCAAGAGATCAAGCATCTTGATGATGCCTTTCGGTCGGAGATCGAAAAGCTCAAGAACAAGGCACTCGATCCTTTTTTCCTCGATCCTTGCGGTTCCGAAGGTGTTGACCATCACAGAAACCGGACTGGCCACGCCGATCGCGTAGGCAAGCTGAACCTCGCAGACCTCCGCAAGTCCGCTGGCAACGATATTCTTCGCGACATACCGGGCGGCATAGGCGGCCGAGCGGTCAACCTTGGATGGGTCCTTGCCCGAAAAGGCGCCGCCGCCGTGACGCCCCGTTCCACCGTAAGAATCGACGATGATCTTGCGTCCAGTGAGGCCGCAGTCGCCGGCAGGCCCACCGACCACGAACCGCCCTGTTGGGTTGACCAGAAATCTGATCTCCGAAGTATCCAGATGGGTTGGCAGGACCGGTTTTATGATCTCCTCAATGACGCCTTCGCGGACTGTATCTTGGGAGACCGCCTCGTCATGCTGCGTTGACAGGACTATAGTGTTCAGCGCCACCGGGCGGAGACCCTCGTAGCGTACGGACACTTGAGATTTCACGTCCGGACGCAGCCAGCCAAGCTGTCCCGTTTTCCGGACCTCTGCCTGTCTTTTCGTCAAGTGGTGAGCGAGTTGGATCGGCAAGGGCATCAATGTATCCGTCTCGTTGCATGCGAATCCAAACATGAGGCCCTGATCCCCCGCCCCCTGCTCGAGATCCTGCCCTCGTCCTTCATCAACGCCCTGGCTTATGTCGGGCGACTGCTCGGAGAGAGCCAGAACGACGGCGCACCGTCGACCATCAAAGCCGATGGCATCGTCGTCGTACCCAATATCGAGGATCGTATCGCGGGCAACTTGGCTGTAATCGATCTCTGCGTGGCTGGTGATCTCGCCAGCCAGAACGACCATCCCAGACTTCACCAACGCTTCACAGGCGACGCGCGCCTTCGGGTCGGTGCGGAGGATGGCATCGAGGATGGCATCGGAGATGTTGTCTGCCATCTTATCGGGGTGTCCCGCGCCGACGGATTCGGAAGAGAACACGAACTGCCTGGTCATGAAATCCCTCGCTTCAAGTGTTGGAGTTAGATGGGAGTTTCTGGATTAGGGTGGCTTACGGGTCGGTGATGCCGGGGACGTCGAACGCAGTGCAGAAGTCGGCGACGTCTCTTCGTACGCTCGCATGAACTTCCTGGTCGTCGGGCTGGCGGCAGACCGAGTCAATGAAAGCGGCGATCTGCACCATTTCCGCCTCACGCATGCCCATGGACGTCACTGCCGGCGACCCCAAGCGGATTCCGCTTGTGACCGTCGGGTCGCGCGGGTCGCCCGGCACCATATTAAAGTTCGTAATGATGCCTGCCCTTGCCAGGCGCTCGGCATAGGCTTTGCCTGATAGCGGCCGGTCCCGAAGATCAAGGATCAGCATGTGATTGTCAGTCCCGCCGGTGACCAGATAATAACCACGACCCAGAAGCGCCTCGGCCAGCGCCTTGGCATTCTTGACGATCTGGTGACCGTAGGTGCGGAAAGAGGGGGTCGCGGCTTCCTGCAAAGCAACAGCGAGCGCGGCGATGGTATTCATGTGCGGCCCACCTTGCAGTTGAGGAAACACCGCGCGATCAATCCGTTTGGCGAGATTGTGTTTGCTCGTGGAATGATAGAGCGCCTGATAACGATCTTCATTCTTCGACAAAATAAAGCCTCCACGGGGGCCGCGGATCGACTTGTGAGATGTGCTGGTGACGACGTCGCAATGAACCACGGGATTCGGATGCGCTCCAGCGACAATCAGGCCGCTGATGTGGGCGATGTCGGCCACGAGATAAGAGTTCGCCTCCAGAGCGATTTCTGCCATTGCCGCGTAGTCAAAGACACGCGGATAGGCAGTTCCGCCGACCCAAATCAGTTTCGGCCGTTCCCGCCTGGCGGTCTCGCGCAAGCGGTCATAGTCAATTTGCTGCGTCTTTTCGTGCAGCCCATAGGGGACGCGTTGATAGTCTGTGCCGGAAAAGTTGACGGACCAACCATGAGTCAGATGGCCGCCTTCAGGTAAAGGCAAGCCCATGACTTTGTCACGGGGGCTCAAAAGCGCGCGATAAACTGCCTGGTTGGCTGGTGAGCCCGAATAAGGCTGGACGTTGGCGTGCTCACTGCCAAACAGCGCTTTCAGGCGCTCGATCGCGAGGGTCTCAAGCTCATCGACGATCTCGTTTCCCGCGTAGTAGCGCGCACCCGGGTAGCCCTCGGCATACTTGTTCGCGAAGATAGAGCCGGTCGCTTCCAGTACGGCTGAGGAGGCAAAGTTCTCAGATGCGATAAGTTTGAGCATCGTCCGCTCTTGCCGCCTCTGTCGTAGAAGCAGTTCGTGAACGCGGCAATCGACGTGGACCAAGGAAGACCATCCAGATGTGCCGGGCTCTGCGATGGCTAGGTCAGCGGAGTTCTTCATGGTAGTTTCGCGCTCCGCCTTAGGCAGATCTTTTCACGACAAGCAGCAGTCCCCTTCGACCACGCGTCTTGTACCGCCTCGAGCCGCTCCAGGTCCCGCTTATGACACCCATCGTCGTGGGGCAGGAGATCGACTAAGAATTGAACCAACCCTCCGTCCTTGCCCCCTGCATTAAGATGATATGAGGACAAAGGACGTTGTCCGTTGCCGCAAAGAAAGTCGGCTCTGGCGAGCATCCGGACGTGTCGCGCAACACGCTCCCGACGAAGATCGAGAATCTCCGCCAGTTCGCGGACAGTCAGGTCGGCATGCGCGCAAAGGCCCAGGATCCGAAGGCGATCAAGGTGTGCTGCTGTCATTAGGCGATCGACAAGTATCATCATTGGTCAGCACGACGCCAAATAGAAGAACCGAACCCTCGACCTGATGGCTTTGTCATTTCGCGCTCTTCGCAATTGCTGTTCGGCGGCGGAACATAAAACGACACCAGACTTTGCCGCCGCTGAACTCGAAACTTGTGGTGAGCCTACCATTGACAGCGATTTGCGGTCGCAAAGATTCCATGAATTTCTTTGAAGGCTCTGTTGCGAGGCCTAAACAAGAACGCAACGAGATTGGCGAGGTGCTGGTAAGACGGCGGGCTGGCGAACGGCTTGGCCAAGAGAGAGGCGACCGGCCACCTTTTTCCCAGGCGACAGTGCTAACCTGCTGGTGCACCTGATCCGCCATTTACTTGATTTCGTGCCACGGAAGGACCGCAAAGCCGTCGTGGCGACGCTCAGCGCCAACGAGCTTGCGAAACAGGAGCCCCACCGCGTCAGATCGAGCGACGCTGTTCCCTAGGCGGCGCGTTTGGCCAACCCCTGGCTTCGCGGCGTCTACAATCCCTCAGTCGGCCCTCCCGAGGTTCAGGCCCTGGGCCGAGCACGCGAGCGGTGTTCGGCACCCACGAGCCGACGCAGAATCGACGGCGCCCTCGAGGAAGCGCGATCGATGCGGCTATCGACCACCCGGTGTTCGCCACCGCACTGCGTGGTCACGATGGCGCGGCTTTTGGAGCGCAGCACGACCATGAGTTCCCACCCTTACACTGGTCAACATTCATGTGATCGAAAACGCTGGCTCAGGCGACGCCACTGGCGATGTGTCCGATGCCGCTTTTTGTACGCAAGGTTCACTCTGTCCGACATCCGACAATTGTTGGATGTGAGACAGGGCTCCAAATCCGCTAACCAGTGGCTTTATTGAATTTTCCTCTCTGGCACCTTCTGTGCAGAGTGGCTTGCGAACGCATTAGCAAAAAAAATAGTCCCATGATCACACTCACTGAAAACGCCGTCGTCGCCGTCAAGGCTGCGCTTTCCCGCGCCAACGAGCCGGCGGAAGGCTTTCGTATCATGGTCGAGGTGGGCGGCTGCGCCGGCGTCAAATACCTGATGGGTCTGGAAAGCGTCTCGCGCGAGGGGGATGCCATCATGGAGACGGACGGGTTCAAGGTGTTCGTCGACGCAAACTCCCAGCCCCATCTCGCCGGCACGACCGTTGACTTCGTCACGGGCCTGGCGTCCTCGGGCTTTGTCTTCGACAATCCCAATGCGCGGGACAAATGCGCCTGCGGCAAGTCCTTCGGCTAGCCGCCATCACGACAGGGATCGGCGCCCATGCGGGACGACACCGACAACTTTTACCTCTTCAGCGACAAGCTCTATTTCATCAACCCGAACAATGTCGGCGCTTTGGACACGCCCAATGCGGCCGGCGAGGTCGGCGCCGTCGCCTGCGGCGAGTTCGACCACTGGCTATCTCTTGCCCAGGGAGAATTGATGCGATGACCAACCAACTCCGCAGCGCCATTGCACAAGCATTGCCCTTTTCCTGTTGCAGGAGGGACGCGCGCTTCGCTTCCTGGTTGGCTGTTCCTTCCCTTGCAATTGTTTTCCTCATCCTGCCGGCGCTCACCGCGCCTGCTGCGGTGAATATCCAGGAGGTGAAATCCGAAAAGGGAATCACCGCCTGGCTGGTGGAAGACCATACGCTGCCGATCGTCACACTCCACTTAGTCTTCGACGGCGGCACCACCCAAGACCGATCGGTAAGGAGGGACTTGCCAATTTGATGACCGGCTTGTTCGACGAGGCGCGGCGACAGCGATACCTTTCAGGCGCAGCTCGATGATGCCGGGGCCGAGATGAGCTTCAAGGCGCGGCGTGACGGAATCTATGGCTCGATGCGCATGGTTTCCGAGCGCCAGGACGCCGCTTTCGATCTCATCAGGCTCGCGGAGAACAGGCCCCGCTTCGATCAGCCGCCGGTCGAGGGCATCCGCGCCCAGCTTCTCTCCGAAATCATCGCCAACGAGCGCGAACCTCACGCGATCGCCGAGGTTGCATGGCGGCGCAGACTCTTGGCGCCCATCCGTATTCGAGGCCGTCCGAGGGCACCAAGGAAAGCCTGGCCCGCATAACGCCTTGCACAAGGCCGCCTTCGCCCGCCAGGGCTGCGCGTGGGCCGATGCGATTGTCGAGCGCCTGGCGATGCGCGAAATTTGTCTGTCCACCGGTTCCCGCCTGCCGCGCTGGCTTCACCGCTCCGTCGCATGGATCAGCTATGAAGATGCTAAGTCCACGCTGCGAGCGAACCTTTCCACATTGTCCAAAGGCGGATCTCGAGTTGGCAATGGCCGAAATAGTAGCTGCCGTGAATACGGAGCCACAACGACCGCGCTCGAGGTCTGACAATTCTTCTAGCCCTTGCGCTTCGTTCACATAATCATCGCAGATGCAGCGGCAAGTTCCGCATCCTCGACTGCCTTTCGGCACCAGTCCGCATAGTCGGACGCGAAACATTGCGCCTCTAATTTGATGTCCTGAACGCGAGTACGTCTGGAAGGGTATGCCCGGCAGGAGACTGAGCTCGCTGCCGGGCCGGGTACGCCTTGGGAGGTGGCGTAAGTCGGCGACTTTCGTGGCGGTGGGCCACTCAGTTCGCGCGTTTTGCTGAACAGCCAGGATATACCATGCCAGGTCCAAAAAGCGTTTAGAAACCCCCGAGAGGCAGGTTCTCCCCGACGTTGCGTACTCGACATTTGTCGGCTATCGGGCAATGCTGAACGTGCCTTTCGGCATCGACCCACGCCTGAACCAAAGCACCCGCAAGGCAGTTCCCTGCCGGGTCGACCAGGCGAAGTGGTGGTGACCTTTTTTCGCTGCGCCGGCTGACGCACAGGGCGGACTGTCATTTTCAAGTGAGGAAATCTCTGTACCCTCCATTCGTGAGCGCGCGGCCACGAGAGACGGCGCGGCGAATGCGGTCGCGCAGATGATCGCGAGGATCCCTCCAGTCGGCATGGGCGCGCCGTTGACCAACCAGAGCTTCGGCGAGCTCGCGATGTGATGCCCCGGCAAGTGAGCCGTCGAGCGCACGAAGAACGAAGGTCAAACGGGGACCGCGTTTTTCCCGCGGAAACAAGCGGCCAGGCAGATGTTGACCCACACTCAGAGCATTGAGGCACTCGAGCGCCCTTAGGCGGTGCTTCGAAAACATCGCGGGCCAGATCGCCTCGGTATGGAGGGAAACAGGGTGCAGGATATCCGCGCCAGAGACGGCGAGCTGGAGCGTATACTCTGTGTCGCGAAGAAGAACATGCTGGCGCTTGTCGGGCGCCAGCAGGACCGTCGCACGACATCGCAATGCCGAGAGATCGAACGGCGCTGCCGCCGACGAGGTTGACAGTTTTTCTGAAATGACTGGCAGCACATCGAAGCACCAGGGCGGAGACCAGAATAGGAGCGAATTGCGCCCATAAGACTCGGCGAAACAGGACACCCCAGCGCGACAGGTCGCCGGCCGACGCGACCACCTCCAGAAAGGGGTGGTAGGACAAAGCATTAGCCTGCTGGCTTGCAGCGGTCACTTCACGCCGGAATGCTGGATTGCGGCGCAAGAACTCCCAAGCCCACTCGCGCGGCGTCAGACCAGTGGTGTAGTCGTACGACCTTTCATCGCGCCAATCAGCCTCATCCGCGCCAGTCACGAGAAGTGCAGGCATGACGGCGTTCCCCTGCCCGCGCCCAGGGAGGGCGAAATATTATGCCACATGGCAAGGCAACGGCGGCGAAGGCACCAGCGGTCGTTGGCGGCATTTCGTCGAAGCGTGTCCCATTGGCACTGTCGAGGGCATAAGGCGTGGCAAATAGTGACCAGGCCGTCGAGCCAGCGCAGCGACAGCCAGCAAGGGCGGAGCACGCCAAGGGGATCGATTTGACAGCGGTGAGCGGCTCCTGCGCCGGTCAAGACGTGGCCTAAAGGCGCAGTAGCGCGGCGGTGGATTGCACGCTCCTTGTGGGAAAGTTGTCGTAGCGCCGGCGCTATAAGCTCAGTCATTGGCAGGTCTCCTCAGGGGAAATTTCCGCCATTGGAGGCCAAGTTTCACGCCATGGCAGCCTGTATAGTTGTACAGGTTAAGCCGACTGTTCAGTCGAACGCAAAAACGAACCGGCGAGGCGCGCAATCGCTCCTTTGGGTGGTGCCCACGGCGGCTGTTTGAGAGCGGCATGGAGATGGAGCGCGGCCAGGCTCCGCCTGTTCCTGCGGCAGCCGATTGCTCCACGCAGACTTGCCACCGCACTGCCCTTTGTTTGCGGGTAGCCAATCCGCGGCGTCAGCAAAACATCGCCGACCGTTCGCCGTCTCGCATAGATAGCACGCGGAGCCGGAGCTTCCCCTGTCTCCAGACCCTCGTACCTTGCACTTTGGACGGCGGCTCGCCAGCAGCTGAATCCTAGCGACCACTGCCATGTGTTCGCCCGAATGCAGCTTGCTCGCGTGATCGACAGACTTCAGGAATGCGATCGATGAAGGCGGATCCCCAATGGGAGCTACTGCTCGATCTGGATGCGCTCGCGGCTAGCGACGGAGAGGACTGGATCTGGCGTGGTGCGTCGATCGAGCCGGAGAGACGAGAAAAAGCCGTTCTGCGCCTGTCGCGCGGCGGCAGCGATGCGGTCGTGCATCGCGAATTCGACCTGAGCTCTCTCAGCTTTGTTGCCGACGGTTTCAATCTCCCCGAAGCCAAGGGCGACATTGATTGGCTCGACCCCAACACGCTTCTGCTTTCCAGTGCGCTTGGTCGGGGCATGGCCACCCGCTCCGGTTACGCCCGCACCGTGCGACTGTGGAAGCGTGGCGCGGATCCCCTCACCGCGCGCCCAGGACCCCGGTCACCCCGCCGCAGCTTTTCCTGTTCGATCTCAACGCCGCGCCGCCTCTCAGCGCTCAGTAATGCTGAAGCGCAGTCCGGAGAATTTCGACGCATCCGGCCTGGTGGTCGCGCGCCACGAGGCAGTCTCGATCGATCATGAGATGATCCCCTATACGCAGGTCGACCCAACCAACGGGAACGGAGATGCCCCGGTTCACCTTTCCGGCTACGGCGGGTTCGGCATATCGCTCCTGCCCTTCTATAATTCCTGGCTCGGCAAGCTGTGGCTCGAGCGCGGCGGCACGTGTGTGGAGGCGAACATCCGTGGGGGCGGCGAGTTCGGCACCCGCTGGCACGATGCCGGGCGGAGGGAGGGCAAGCGTCTCGCCCATGACGATTTCGCCGCCGTTGCCGCCGACCACGTGCGAAGGGGCATCACGCTGCCGAGGCGGATTGCCGCCGAGGGCGGCTCAAATGGCGGCCTGCTGATCGCCAACATGCTTACCCGCTATCCTGAGCATTTCGGCGCGCTGTTCTGTACAGTCCCGCCTATTGATATGCGCCGCTACACCAAGCTCCGGCGGGCGCGGGCTGGATCGATGAATTTGGCGATCCCGGCAAGGCTAACGATTGGGCTTTCCTGAAGGAGATCTCCGCCTATCACACTGCCACGCCGGGACAGCCCTATCCGCCTATCCTGATCGCCACCATGAGACGCGACGACCGCATCCACCCGGGCCATGCGCGCAAGATGGCGGCAAAGCTGCAGGCTCTTGGCTATCCCGCTTACTTTTACGAGCCCGTCGCAGGCGGGCACGGCTATGGCAAGGACAATCGGGAGCGAGCTGCATTCATCAGTCTTGGGATCAGTTTTCTTCGCAGCGCGATCGGGTGGCACGCCGATAGCGTTCATGGACGACGGGGGGCCCGGCAAGAACAAACTTCGAACATGTGAGTACAGGGCGATGACTGCGAGGACGGCGCAAATAATGCGTACGGTCTACGAAATATGCGCGCCGACGCTCTGTAGATCTCAGACAATACACCAGGACCACTCACAGTGGAATCTGTCAATTCTGAAGAGCAAGGAGACAATATCACAGCAACAATACGAATGAGCGTGGCCCGGGAGCAACAGCGGCCCATCCTCATGCTGCTGGGACGGCAGGCCATCGCGGCAGACCTTCCAGAAATCCCGTGTGATCCGCAGGAGGATACGTACTGGCAAATCCGCCTGCGTGCGCTGGGGGCCATCACGCAGGATTCTGGCTCCGTCACTGGGGTGCCCGGCTCCGGTCTTGCTTATTCGGACACTGTGACGCCGGAACTTGATATCTCTTATTTCTTCCGCGAGAACGTCGCCGCCGAGGTTATCCTCGGCACCACCTTACCAACATCACAGGCCAGGGCTCGATCGGCCAGCTAGGCAATATCGGCAAGGTTTGGCTGGTGCCGGCCACGCTGACATTGCAGTATCATTTTACCGATTTCGGCGCCTTCCAGCCCTATGTCGGTGCCGGCGTGAACTACACGTTCTTCTATCATCACCAAGCCGGCAGCGCGGATGCTCTCAAGGTTAAGCCCACGTCCGGCGCCGCAATGCAGGTCGGTTTCGACAACATGGTGGATCAGCACTGGGGCGTGAATTTAGACGTGAAGAGGCTCTATCTGAAACCAAACTTCGACGTCACTGTGAACGGCAAGATGCAGACCGAGAGCTGTGCTCCATCCCTGGCTCATAGGCGCAGGTCTCACCTACCGCTTCTGATACCCAAAGGCAAAGGCGGCTTGCTGATAGCTGATCTGAAATGAACGCCTTGTGCGCCCTTTTTACGATCGCCCTGCGCAGGAATAAGGCGTTGTCGACAGGGCGGCCGCCCTCTTGAGCCTCGACTAACGTGAGATGGAAGTGCCTAGAGGCGCTTTCGATCAGGAAGGCGTTGGGCATTGTGGTGGGGATGTGGCGGCCATCTTTGCGGCATCAGTTTCCCCGACCTAGGTCGAAGCTTATGCGGCTGCGCAATGCGAGCACGGCCCCCCTTCGCGACGACAAAGTGTGCCTTGTTCTGCCACGCTGCCAGCTGCCGGTTCTTCTACTGCAGTTCCGGTGGCTGGCGTCCCGGAAGCATTGCTCGGGCAGCCTAAGGCCGGCCCTCCGCCCTGCTCCATGGGACCCGCGGCGAGGTGCCGGGCTTCAGCTCGGCAAGATGCGGGCGGGACCTCCTGATAGAACCTGACGCCGAGCCTGCCCCTGTCTGCCTCTGCGATGGCGGTCCGCTTCAGTCTTGCATGCATCGTTTGTCTCCGCTCGCCGATCCGGCTCCCCGGAGCCGGGACGGAAGGGGTGGGCGGCAAATGCGACCGTAAGGGCCGCCGTCCAGGCGGACCGCATCCGAAGGACCGGAACGAAGAGAAGGACCCGAAGCGAGAGTGAAGGGTTGCGGGATGCCGCGGCAGGCCTAGAAGGGAGTGCCGCCTACCCTGCGCCGCCGGGAAACGCCCAACATAGAAGAGCCGCGCGGGTCTGACGAGCCGCGCCAGGCGGGAGCCGAATGGCTGAGACGCCTGAGCTTTGCCTTAGAAAAGCGGTCCGGCAGCCGTTGCGCGGCGAGGCGCCGACGCCAGCTATGACCGCAGGCTCAACAGAATCCCGCAAGGATCAGCCTCAAGCACCGCAGTTACGTCGAGAAACTCAATGATATCGAGACGCCGCTCTCCACCCTCATACTTGGCCACGAAGGATTGCGGCCGGCCAAGCTTCTCGGCCACCTGCGCCTGGGTCATGCCTTTGGCCTTGCGCAGCGATATCAACTGGGCCAGAAACCGCTGGTGGCGGGCAGATCGAAGTGATTTGGGCATGTAGCCGAACCGGTCAGATAAAGACCGGCTCAGCCACTAATCCCGGTTCCGGATTATCCCATTTTGGGATATACTGCCTTGAATCCACCTATCAACAGGCGAGGTTCGCGGCAGAGATGAATCGATCGACGGGAACAGATGGGACTGAAAGCTCGACACTGCTCGATGACGTCCCGTGGTCAGACAGCATCACGATTTACGACAGGCAGCATGCCACCATTTACCTGCGCATCCTCGACGCCTGCGCCGACAATGCCAGCGTAGAGGAAATGGCCGAACTCATTCTCGGCATCGACCCCGTCCTTGAACCGGTGCGCGCCCGCAAGGCTGTTCGCAGCCATATCGACCGGGCGAACTGGATGGTAACGACCGGCTACAAGGAACTGTTCGCCGGCTGACGCACGGCTGGAACTGTCACGTTTTCAGGCAGGGAACTCACGACAATCTCCATTCCTGAACGCAGGGCCGGAGACGCGCACCGAATGCAGCCGTTCAGTCGGCTTGGATGCGCCTTCCGATCAGCACTTCAACGATCTCGCGACGCGAAGGTCCGGCGAGCGATCCGTCGAGACCCATAGAACGACGCTTAAACGAAGCCGCTTTCGGCGGAAACGAGCCGGCAAGCGATTCGCTGTAAGCACAGGACGTACTTGAGCGCCACGGGCTTCGCTTCAACGCCGCCGCGCACGTGAAGCTAACCTGTCAGTGAATCGAAAAAAGCCGAACGGGCCAAGCGGCCAATTGCCTGCTTGGTGGTCGTCACCCCAAGCTTCCCGCGAGCGTTGCCCAGATGAAAGGCGGCCGTTCGCTGCGTGATCCCGAGGATGCAGCCGATCTCCCAATCGGACTTGCCTTGTACTGCCCACTGCAGGCACTCGTATTCGCGCGGCGTCAGCAGGACACCATCGATCACTCGATCGGCGGACAGTTTGCGGCGAACAAACATATGAAAACAGGTCGCGATATACCGGAGACCTTCTTCGTGGCGTTCTGCGGCGCGAAAAAATACAGCGTCGGGCTTGTCTGCGGCAAAGGTTATCGCAGCAAAATTCCCTCGGCGGTCGATAATCGGGATCGTCATGCCGCAGCAGATGCCAAACTGCGCCGCTTCTTCAAAAACCTGAGCCCCTGCAGCCTCCTCGCCGTTCAGATCGGATCGCCATCGAAACGGGCATCCGCCACTGCGTGCGCGCACGATGACCGGGTCAACACTCTGATACCGGTTCTCAAGATAACGTGCTGTCCAGGGCGCCGGATAATTCGAGATCAGCGTGGGTTTGCCATCAGACCGCGGGGAAAAGGAGAAATAGGCGAAAGTGAGCAGATCGAGTCCAGAGGCGACATCGGCCAGGGCGCCGCGGAGATCAGCCTCATCGACGCTTTCGGAAAGCCGTTCCAAGAATCTCTCGAAGACAGTCTGCATCTCTCCCCTTTTCAGCTCCTTCCCTTGGCTCTCCGGCAACGTGTCATTTGAAAGGTGACGGTGCGGAAGAGGTCCGTGACGCTCTTGCGAGAGCATTGCCGCAAACCGCGCCAACTGGCGCCAGTGGCCTCAGACATTGGCACAAGCCAAGTGCTTTCATATAAGGTCCAGCCGTGCTGAATCGGGATGGTGCCCCCAACCGGATCTGAAATTCCCTGCCTCGGTGTAGACGCTGCGATGCCTGAGGAAGCTCTCGCGGTCTGGCCGTACAGGTGAAGGGGCTCCATTCGGTCGAAGCTCAAATACAGATTTGACCTTTTTAGGATAAATGCGCACGCGGACGAGTGGTACGCCGGTTCGACTGGAAGGTCACGTTTCTGACGATTGCCTCAGAAAATGAAAGCTCGCGTGAACGCGTTTCGTGAAGGTTGAGTCCGTCCATGCAAAAGCGCGATTCTCGCGAACTACAACCGCATTGGTCGACATCATAGTTCACAGGCTGCACCTGCCAGTTCCTCGCTGGTCGCAGTATACATTGCCGCGAGTGTTTCCGGCTTCGACAGCCAAGCGCCGTTCCCATCATCTTGCGGAAGGTCCGGCGGTGTAGCCCCTGTAAGTTGCGCCTATCATCCGTGACTCCAGAGTGGTGGAGTGATGCCATTAGGTTAATTTTGGAAGTGCGGCAATGGACGGCGCAATCGCGTCCTATAAGGCAGTATTCCTGCGAAAACGGCCAGCGCTTCGCAGGCTATCACAGACCTAGACATCGCGTAGAGATGACCCTTCTTGAGCCGCTTAAAAAAGCAACCGCCTGGCTTGTCTCGTCATCGTGACTATGGACGGCTGCCCGCCAGCCCAGGTCGCCCCAATCGTAGAAAACAGCACGCCGGTCGTGACCACTGGAGCCAACCGAACGGGCCGCCCAGCACCCGCCCCGCTTTTCCATCTCCGCAGCGGAGCGGGAAGCCGGTCGATGCCGGCGCTGCCCCCGCAACTATTAGAGGCGAGCCGACCCCACTCATGTCACTGAGGCGAACAGCCTCGGGAAGACGGGTAGAGGCTATGACCCCCGAGCCAGGAGACCTGCCACGGCGAACTATTGTCCACGGGCGGGGTGTCTCGGTGGCCGCTGCAGCCCGGCGTTCGTATCGGCCTACTGGCGCCTTCGTTGCCCCCCACGCCAACCATCGGGGTATCGCATGACTCTCTCTCAGCAAATTCCTGTAGCAACGCTTGGTGTGCCGCGTATTGGTCGTAGGCGGGAATTGAAATTCTCGCTTGAAAGCTATTGGTCAGGATAGTCTTGCGCTGCCGAGCTTCTCGCGACGGCAAAGGCGCTCCGAGCCGCGAGCTGGGAGGAGCAGCGCGATCGCGGTGTGTCGAAAATCCCGTCGAACGACTTTTCGCTCTACGACCATGTACTCGACACCGCCGCCGTTGTCGGCGCCCTGCCGTCCCGCTACGCACGGAATGGCGGCGAGGTCCCACTCGACATCTATTTCGCCATGGCCCACGGCAACCAAGGTCAGACGGAGAATTGCGACTCTGGTCAGGAGCATGCGCCTTGCCCTGTGCTCCTGGTCCCGGTCCCGATAGCGTCGGGCAGTCCTTATTGGCTCGTCTCGCCACAGGCAGCGCCGGTCGCGGCGACATGATTAACCTGCGCGCTCATGGAGAGAACATCTGATGCCGATCTCCTGTGCGAGATGATTGGCTTCGCCCGCCGAGCGGCTGATGGAGACGGAGTGGGCGAATTCGCTATAACTTTTCTGATATCGAACTGGAGCCATTTAGATGTCACTTCTTGAGAAGTTCGAACGATATCCGCTGACCTTCGGCCCGACCCCGATCGAACATCTGCCGCGCCTGAGCGCCGCGTTGGGCGGAAAGGTGCAGATTTACGCAAAACATGACGACTGCAATTCCGGTTTCGCCATGGGCGGGAACAAGCTGCGAAAGCTCGAATACATCGTGCCGGACTCTCTTCGCATCGGCACCGATACGCTGGTGTCTATCGGCGGCGTCCAGTCGAATCATACACGCCTGGTCGCGGCGACGCGGCCAAGATCGGCATGAGGTGCGTGGTGATCCAGGAGAAATGGATGCCGCACCATGATGCGGTCTACGACCGGGTCGGCAACATCCTGCTGACGCGCCTGATGGGCGCGGACAGCCGGCTTGTCGACGACGGCTTTGATATCGACATCCGCAAAAGCTGGGAGGACGCTATTCAGTCGGTGAAGGACGCCGGCGGCAAGCCCTATCCGATCCCGGCCGGCGCCTCGGTGTACAAGTTCGGCGGGCTGGGCTATGTCGGCTTCGCCGAAGAGGTGCCCAGGCAGGAAACCGAGCTTGGCTTTGCTTTCGACTACATCATCGTGTGTGTTGTGACCGGCTCGACTTCGCCGCGCAAGGCCGCGCCGACCGGGTGATCGGCATCGATGCCGCGGGCACGCTCGCTCAGACCCGTGCCCAGGTCCGCCGCATCGTCGACGACACCGCCGCTCTCGTCGGGCTGGGCCGCCCCGTGCGCGAGGACGAAATCGTTATCAATTCCGACTATGCCCATCCCGCCTATGGCGTTCCCTCGGACGCCACGAATGACGCGATCCGGCTGGCGGCCCGCACGGAGGCCTTGATCATCCATCCGGTGTACGAGGGAAAGTCCGGCCTGATCGATCTGACTAGAAGAGGCTTCTTCCCCGAGGGCTCGAGGATTCTCTACGCGCATCTCGGTGGCGCGCCGGCCATCAATGGCTACAGCTACTCCTACAAGGAAGGATGTCCAGAACGTTCCCGCCAGCAATTCCCGCGCAGCCAGCCAAGGAAGACGCGCATCAAAAGCTCCGTGTCGAGACGATCGGTTTTGGCGCGCCGGTGCTCACGCGACACCGCAACGCTGGCGGGGTGGATGGCATAGGCTTCGATGTCGCGCGCCCACAGCCGACGCGCCAGCCAAAAGCCGTCTCCAGCCGCCTCATAGGTGACGGCGATCCGCTTGATCGTGTGCCCAGCCTGGCCGGCTTCGTCGCGCCAGCGCTGCAGCAGCTTCAACAGTGATGGTGCGTCAGCATCGATCTTCTTGAGGGGCTGGCGCTTGAGACCCGGTACGAGCGCGGCAATCAGCCATTTCGCCTTGCTCATTTCGATGACGGCGATGACCGTGTTATCCTGTTCAAGAGCGGTAAGGGACCGGCTCGCGTCAAATGACTGCGACATGGGGTGCCTCCTTCTGATGGTGGATCCAACAACGCCGAAGGATGCCACACCCTCGCCGCTCGCCCCATAGCATCTACGCCAGTGGGCACGATCTCGCGGCATTCAGACTGGCGGTCACCAGGCAGGCTCTGCCTCGATAGTTCGGTTATGACGGCGCTATGTCTTTCGGCTCTGAGCCTGGGGATCGTTGCAGTGAAAGCCGCACGTGATGGTTCACGCGATCCCGTACCTGATTGGGTAACCAGAGCGGGAAAAGATGGGGGAACTTCTGCGGCTATGGCAGTGTGCAAAGTTATGCGAGCCGACCAAGATATCGACGACGCGATCTGGAAGGCTTGGACCTCGGGTGCAAGGCTTCACCGGAGTGGAAAGGCCGTGTCGCTTGGGCTGCGGGTGCGCTTTTAACGCTCACCACCTTTCCGCGTGCACGCAATGACTGCAATCCGCTATCCAACTGCGATGGCAAAGGATCCGAAGGGCCAACGTGCAGATCAATCTTTCCACTGCGGCGGCTTAGTGGCCGTTGATTAGGTCTGTCACCCTTCGTTTGCGGTGCATCTCGGCCCGTGCCCACCGTTCGCGTATTTCCGCGAGCTTACGCTCGGTTTCTCGAAATTGCGTCTTTGCTATGGAAAACTGAGCATCAGTCGATGTCAGGCCGGGACCTCCGCCAAACCGTAGGGCGTCCCTGCCCTCCTCGGGGCTCGCGGGCAGTACGTCACCCAATTCGCTGACTAGCTCGTTTCGGCGCTTGGCAGCACAGCTCTCCTGGGACACACGCGCCGCGATCGCGCCGATTTGTGTATGGACCTCCCGAAAAGGGGTGCCTCGCGAGGCCATTCGTTCCGCGGCGACGGTCGTCATGGCCAACCCATCTTCCAGATTTCTTCGCATCGATGTCGCGTTGAAAGATATGAACCTCACGATGAGCGATGTAAGGGTTACGGCCCGCGTGAGAGCTTCTTCCGCAAGTCGCAGGGGTGAGCAGCCATAGTTGCTCGACTCGATCGAGTTGCTGAAGGGCGATTTGCAGGTTGCCGTTGCCGCGGACACGTATGCGCCCATGACAGTGCTTGCCGATCCCTTGATGTGTTCGAGAAGATATGGGTTCTTTTTTTGAGGCAGCATGGAAGAACCCCCTGCAAGATTGCGGGGAACCTCTATGAGAGCGAACTCGCGCGTCGTCCAAACCTGCATATCCTGGGCCACACGACTGAGCAAAATCGAGACACTGGTAAAGATCGAAAGCCCATGAAGGTGGAGGTCCCGGCTTGCGACTGCATCGAGAGAGTTGAAGGACGGCAGTTCAAATCCCAGGAGGCTCGCCGTCTGCGAGCAATCTATAGGAATGCTGGTTCCGCCACCGGCACCGGCTCCCATGGGACAAGCCCTGATGTCTTTAAGCAGACGATGAAGTCGCTCGCGCTCGCGCCCGAGAGCGAAGAAGACCCCGAGCAGATAGTGTCCCGGCGACCCTGGAAGCGCAATTTGATATTGGCTATAAAGCGGAGCCAAAAGGCTCGATGCCTCTTCCGCCCGCTGAAGCAGGGCATCTTGTGCAACTCCTATCTTCAGGGAAACGGAACACACGGCTTCCCGAAGGGACAGGAGAGAAATGGTGGCGTTCAAGTCGTTACGGGACCGGGCCAGGTGGAGCCAGCCGGCCCTTTCTGCGCCTGCTCTGGCGGCAAGCTCGGCCTCATAAGCCAAATAGAGTCCACGCGGAGCATCACGCCCATCCAGAGATTGGAACTCCTCGCCCTGGAAATCCAAGATATGCGTGAGCAGGTCTGCGGCTACAGCTCGGCTGACCAAGCCCTGGTCAGCGAGCATCACCAGATGTGCTTCATCCACCGTCGCCTGGAGCTGCAGGAGACGACCGTCTCGCGAGATTTCGATGGGTGGAGCGAGCAGCTTCATCGCCTCAGGATGCAGGGTCCATCCGCCGTCCCCTGGCTCGCCGACTCGCGTGTTGTTCGACTCGTCGGGCGTCGCCTCGATCTCAATGGCAATTGAATCGATCATCCGTTCAGCCGCCGCGGCGGCGGTTTCGAGTTCATCGGCGACGCCCACCGCATAAGCCACGCGGTCTCTGAAGTCGCCCTTGATGCGTATTTCCTGTCCCTCAGATTTCAGCAGACCCGCTTCGGGTACAGTCGGCTCCGGACTGCGAGAAAAGGCCAAGCGCATGAGCTTTCCGGACTTTTCAGCAAGTCGAAAACGGATGGCTCCTGCCCTCTTGCTCGGTCCTGGCGGATCAAATTCTGCACCTGCATAGAGCCTTATCACTAGGTCGAGGACCGAGGTGCCCAAGGCCTGCGAGAGCATGATCGGAATCATTCCTCCTGCCAGCCTGGGATTGACCTCGATTACGACAGGGCCAGACTCCGTGATGACGAATTCCACGTGGGCCGGTCCGAAGTCCAAGCCTAAGGCCGACACTGCGTCGGCCGCAAAGGATCCCAGTTCGTCTAGTAACGGCTCCGGAAGGGGAGCCGGGAAGTCGTGACCGACCTCGACGAAGCAGGGAAGCGGTCCCTTGTGCTTCGCGACAATTCCGAGGCAATACGGCGTCCCGTTGCACACGACGATTTCTGCAGAGTATTCCTTACCTTCTATATATTGCTGGATGAGGATCTCGGGACTGCCCAAATCCACTTGATCGAGCAGTACGACCTTCGCGTCCTCAAACGCCTGGGCGGCCGCTGAGGCGTTTTCGCAGAGACGTACCCCGCTGCTGCCGCTCCCGGAGACCGGCTTGATGACGACCGGGAAGACAGATTTGGCAAGCGCTTTCTTCACCTCCTCGCCCGACGTGACCAGACGAGTTTCAGGCACAGAGACTGATTTTCGCTCCAACTCTGTCACTTGCTTCCATTTGTTCCGGCACCTCGCTATGGCTTCCGGGTTTGCCGATGGGAGCCCGATCGCTCTGGCGACCTTGGACGCCGATTCCACGAAGTAGTCAGACGACGAAAATATCCCTGCCAGTCCCGTCAGCTTGGTGGCGATCTCGATGATCGCATCTCGACTGAGTGTTTCAGCTTCGATCACTTGCGCGTCGCTCTTCTCAAGGAAGGGGTAGCGCTTGCGATTGCGTGTCACGAGATAGGGCCCGAACCCTAGGGCCTTGGCCCGCTTTATCAGTAGCTCGCCAGTGCCGGTCGTGTTGCTTTCTACGAAAAGGAAGCTGCCGCTGCTCATCTTACTGCTCCAACGCGCTCAAGACAGTTTCCCGGCTTTTCCGCATCCAACGATACCGGTTCCATGGTGGGCGGGCTGTCGAGGGATGCTCTTCGGTGGCTGGAGCGTCCAGAAGGACACCTTCATAGACACATCCATTTTGCTGGAGCCATTCGTGATCGTAGACGGCTTCGACGTAGCGATGACCTTCATCAGGACATATGACGACCACGGTTTCGTCTGGATACTGTCGAGCGCGCCAGCGCCCCACAATATAGCTCGCTCCGGACGTCGGACCGGCAAAAATGGCGTGCCGTTCGTGAAGCTCACGCGTTGCGGCAAATGCCAGCGATGCCGACGTGAAATGAACCTCGTCATATAATTCATGCTTCACATTTTTCGGGACGAGACTATTCCCCAATCCGCGTAGTTTCCGGTCGCCGTCCGGCTGACCGAAGATGACACTATTGAACGTGTCCACCCCGATCAGGCCGGCGCTGGGGGATTTTTGACGAAGGCGTTCTATTGTTCCGCAAGTGGACCCGCCTGATCCGACAGAACCCACTAAGGTCACGTCGGGACAAAGCATTCCTATGACCTGGTCGGCGAAGGATTTGTAGGCTGCAGGATTGTCCGCGGTTTCGTATTGGCGAGGCCAAAAACATGAGGGGCCCAACTGCCTCATCCTGGCGTACAATGCATCGAGACGGCTTCTTTGATATCCGCCCTGTTTCGCCTTGTCGGTTACTATGACCACTTCCGCGCCCAGGGATCTCAACCTGCTCTCAAGAGCCCTATCCATTACCGGGTCGGTAAAAATCTCGAGCCGAAATCCGTGCTCGCGGCAGACTACGGCTAACCCCAGCGCGAAGGTGCCACTCGAGGTCTCCAAAACGGTCGTGCCCTGCTTCAACGTCCCACGATTCAGTGCTTGTTCAATAATGTACTTAGCGGGAAGCAGCTTCATGAATGCAAACTGCGCAAGATAAAGATTCGTGCCGCACCTGATTATGCGAGGTAGCGCATAAGCAGCAGAATAGCCGGAGAAAGGCAGGTGTTTGCGAACGGCACTCATATGGCAGGTCATCCTCGCCAATGCATGGTCAGGTATACTCTTGGCGAGCTGTTGAACCGAGCTATCTGGTCGACCACAGACTGCAGCTTCCGCGGGAAGTCGCATGCCGTTCGATCAAGCAAGATTCCGATCACGGTACCGCTGTGCGCCACTATGACGCCTAGCGCTCCGACCTCCTCGGACACTTTCAGCATCGAATTTAGATGCTCTTTGGGAACCCGCTCCTGATGCAGGAGGGCGCTGGCTGTAGCGATTTTGCCTATCGACGCGATGTCACCCTGCGGAATTGCTATTCTCGCCTGTTCGAGCAATTCCTGATATTGCGCTTTTTGGCGAGCGGAGATTTCACCTCGTCGCTGGTCATAGGCGACGGTTTCGACGATGCCTCCTTCATCGATACCGACGACGGCAAGAGGCGGCATTTGCCCAAGGAACGAGATAAGCCTACAGGATCGGTGTTGATATGCGACAATGCCCGGGTACATGACCCCATCGGACGGCTCGATTTCCGCCATCAGCTTCTCGATCAACGACGTCCGAACCCTTCGCTTGAACGAGGAGCCGATTGACCGCGCAGTCGCCACGAGATCTGCAGAGGAACTCGCCAGACCTTTTCCTTCTGGGAGCTCAGATTCCAAAAGGAGATTTCCTCCTGATACGCCAAGCGCAAGCACGAGGTTCTCGGCCAGTCGTTGTGCTTTGACCTTATTTGTCGGGTAAATGCTTACAGATTGGGTGCCCGCTATTGGAATGAAGCAAGCACGAGCAAAGAGTGCGACTGGCATCGTGATCAAGAAGTGGGAATCATGCGAAACTGAGCCGATCGGCAATTGGCCTTGCAGCAATTCGCCGAACGTGCCGCAACAAAGGGCTTGGCCACCGCCACTATGAATTCTTGGCTCCCCACCTCCTGCGATGGTCCCAACCGTGTCATTGCAATCGCACCTCTGGTAACGCAAGTGTGGCTCCCAACTATCATCGGCCGCTTCTAGAAGTTCTGAAGCCGATGCTCGGCCTGATTTCTGAAGAGCTCATCGGATTGGATTTCCGGATAACCATGTCACTTCCCTTACGACCAGCCATGAGAACAATCGGGGCACCGCTTGTGTTCGATTGCACGGCATTTACCTCTGGCGTGCCGGGCTTCGAATATGCTGTGACCGTAACATTGGTGCGGTGCCGGGGCGTGCAAAGATTCTGTGAAGTTGCTTTAAGATGCTGTTACACAGATTGCCACAATGGCGCGGCCGCCCCTTGGATTTGGCCTGAACTGGCAACGCTGTAGATGGTTCGGCGACTCCATCGAGAAGACGCGGCGAACTGTTCTGCCGCTAGTGGATGGAATCTAACACTTGGTGCCCATGTTTAACTGCGGCGATGATTTTGTCGGGGTCTGCGGTCCAAGTGGATGGTTTGGGTTTCTGGTTGTGCTCGGCAAGGAAGCGGTTGATTGCCGCCTGGAGGTCGACGTCGGAGTGGAAGACGCCTCGCTTGAGACGACGCTTCGGCAGTTTGGCGAAGAAGCCTTCGACCGCATTGAGCCAGGAGCACGAGGTCGGCGTGAAGTGGAAGGTGAAGCGCGGATGGCGATCGAGCTGCGCATTCCGCCAACTCAGGACAGCGATTCCGCTAAATACGGGACAGGCGTTCCGGTAATGTCGGGACAGCCTGGGGTCGCTGGTTCTCGATAGCCTCGTTGAGTTCAGGATTGATTGATTTCGGTGTTTTCGGCGCCGGTCAAGAGGGGCCTCGTTTTTTGCTTTCGCAGACTGTCGCCTTGCAGGGCAATGCGGTGAGCATTGTGAACGATCCTGTCAAGAATGGCGTCGGCGACGGTGGGGTCATTGATCAGGTCATGCCATTTGTCCACGGTGGTCTGAGCGGCGATGATGGTTGAGCGGCGGCGATATCTCTCCTCGACGATTTCGAAGAGATGGAAGCGCTGCTGGTCCGAGAGGCTGTGGGAGCCAAAATCGTCGAGGATGAGCAAATGCACTCGGGTAAGTTTTTCGATGAGCCGGGGGAAGCGCCCGTCGAGGCGGGCGAGCGCCAGATCCTCGAACATGCGCGGTACGCGCACATAGAGAACGGAATGGTCGAGCCGGGCCGCCTGCCGTCCGAAGGCGCAGGCCAACCATGATTTTCCGGATCAAATTCTCCTGGGCCTTGAGCCAATGGCCTTGGGCGAGCGCCATGGTGTTGCGGCGGTCGAGGCCGCGCGCGGGCGCGAAGTCGATGTCTTCGATGCATGCTTCGGGGAAGCGCAGCTTGGCCGAGGCGAGCTTGTTCCTGACACGCTTGTCGGCCCGCATGGCGATCTCCCGGTCGAGCATCAGGCCGAGCCATTCGTCGCGGCTCAACTCATTGGCGCTGCTCTGTTCAGCTGCGGCCAGTTCGCGCCAGGCGGTAGCCATGCCAGGGAGCCCGAGGGCCTGCATTTGATCGAGGGTTGGGTTTGTCAGCATTCTTTCGTCCTTTGCTTCACTGATAGTAGGTGCGGCCGCGGATATTGGCGTGGGCTGGTGTCGGCTTCGCCGGTTCGGCCTGCGATCCCATGAGATCGAGGCCGGCTTTGAGGATGGCGTTGACGGAGGAATAGGTGATCGCGTTGATGGTAAGCGCGCGCTCGCAAGCGGCGTCCAGGCGCGTGGGTCCATAGCGGGGCGATAGCGACAAGATGCCCATGGCCGAACGATAGCCCTGCTCGGGATGGGGCCTGTCGCGCATCATGCGTTCGACCAGGATCGCGGTGTTCGGGCCGATGACAGCCGCCCGGCCGATCAGGTTGGCGGGCGTGGTGTTGGCGTAGCGCTGATGCGCCTTGGGCATGTGAACGTCGATGGTGACATGGCCGCAGCGCTGCGATCGGCGAACATGGCAGGCGACGCGCTGGTGATCATGGAAGATCTCGATCACCCGGTGGGTGAGCCGGACCTCGACGGTGCGGCCGATCAGTCGGTGCGGCACCGAGTAGAACGTCTTGTCGATCTCGACATGGTAGTCGGGATGCACCTTCGCCGATTTCCACTCGGCGTATTCAAACGGCGTCGCCGGCAGGGTGCCGAGCGCCGCCCGCTCGATCTCCTCGAACAGTTCGCGCCGGCTTTTGCCGACATGGCGCATCGGCCGGTTGTTCAGCTCCTCGAGCAGCTCGGCGATCGCCGCATTGAGCAGGGCTAGCGAGAAGAATTGGCGGTTGCGCAGTCGCGCCAGAATCCAGCGTTCGACGATGAGAACTGCGCCCTCGACCTTGCCTTTGTCGCGCGGCTTTGCTGGTCGGGTCGGCAGGATCGTGGTGTCGTAATGCTCGGCCATGGCCGCAAACGTCGCGTTCAAGGTCGGCTCGAACCACAGGGCCTTGACGACACCAGCCTTCAGATTGTCGCAGACGATCGCTTTGGTGACCCCACCAAAAAAGCTCAGGGCCTGCACCTGTCCTTCGATCCAATCCGGCAGCTTTTGGCTGAGGCTGGCATGGGCGAAGGTGAGATTGGAGGCTCCCAGCACCGCCACGAAGATCTGCGCCGGCGCAATGACGCCGGTGATCGGATCGATCACCGACACCGTCTGTCCGGCATAGTCGGTCTGCATCACAGCGCCGGCCGCGTGCCGATGACGGAACACAGCACTTGTACGCTGTTCGAAGAGGGCGAACCGGTCGCAGAACCAGCTGTAGCCATAGCCGTTGGGATGGGCAGCCCGATATTCATGCCACAGCAGGGCCAGTGTCACCCCTTTGCGCTTGAGTTCCCGGGCGATTGCCGCCCAGTCCGGCTCACTCAGATCAAGGGGAGGACGGCCCGCGCGCCCGAAGAGCAGTCGTTCGAGCTTGGCGTCGTCGTCATAGCCAGGCAACAGCGGCCAGCCCGTTAAACCGGCCTCCCGCGCCCGAAGCAGATAGGTTGAAACCGAGGTCTTGCTGATCTTCAGCCGTTCGGCCACCTCACGCACTGAAAGGCCCTGGTCATGGGTCAGGCGTAGGATCGAGCGGATATCCCTCACTGTCGTTCGTCTCGCTTGCTTCCGTCTTGGCATCGGTCCTCTCAACACACGCGTGAGAGACCAAATTGCCAGAACAGCGCCGTCGAGAACCGGTCGCCAAATCCACCCCGCAAAGCTGTCCGGGATTTAGTGGAATCACTGTCCGGGAATTACTGGAATTGCTGGAGTGCACCCCCAGACTGAGACAAGGAAAATAGCGGACAGTTTCCCGTGTTAAGCTATGCAGCCTTTTCCATCTGTCGCCCGCGTGAATGCTTCTGTTCGTATTCCTCCGGACTGAGGTAGTCGAGCGCCGAATGCAGGCGCTCCGTATTGTAAACGGTCTCTATGAAAGCGCCGATGTGCTTGCGGGCATCATCTGCATCCTTATAGGCGAGACCTTGCACCTCTTCCTGTTTCAGGGTTTTCATGAAGCTCTCCGCCTTCGCATTGTCGTAAGGATTGCCGACACGACTCATGCTCGCCTGGATACCGTGTAGATGCAGAAGTTCGGAGTAGGCCCCGCACGCGTATTGAACTCCGCGGTCGGAATGATGAATGAGGCTCCCGGGTACGGGCTGGCGATCAGCGATGGCCATCTCGAGAGCTTCGATGGCAAGGCTTGCTCTAAGATGCGTATCCAGCGCCCATCCGACAACCTTGCGGCTGAACGCGTCAAGGACAACGGCAAGGAAGGCAAACTCCTCAGCCAGATGCAGGAAGGTGATATCGGCAACCCATAGCTGGTTTACGCCATTGAGGATCATTCCCCTCGCGAGGTTCTGCACGACTTGCCAACCATGCCTGGAGTTGGTCGTCACAGGAACAAAGGGGCTAGCGCGCAGGCACAACAGATTGTCTTCACGCATGATCCGCAGAACGCATTTGTGATTAACTTGCCACCCCTCACGCCGAAGCAGGGCTCCAATCCGGCGGTACCCGTAGTGTGTGTTGCCGAGAGCCAGCTTCTGAATGAGATCGCGCAAACCCGTCTCGGCTCGACGAGGGGCTGAATCCAGCCAGTGACGGTAATAGCTCGCGCGGCTGACACCAGCGAGCCAGCACATTCTGTCGATGTTGAATTCGCCTTGCGACAGGCCGGTCATCATCTTTTCAATGACTTTGAAGATGCCGTTTCGCCAGGAGCGCTGCTCCGACGCTGATCTTCCTCGAAGTGCCGCAAGGCTTCGCGAAAAAAATCGAGATCGAGCTGCTGCTGCCCGACCTTCTGCTCCAGTTCCCTGATCCGGCGCCTGGCCTTGGTCAGTGCCTTTTCCTGAGGTGCCGGCACATCCACTGCACTCTGCAGCTGTGCGGTCCCGTCAACTCCTGCTGTCGATCTGGCCGGCCGGCCGCGCCGACGTGACTTCAGATTACCATGAAGCCTGAGATGATCACGCCACTCGTAAAGTCGTTGGCGACTGATACCAACCTCATCTGCCAACTTGCTGACGGTTTCGCCCGCTTCCATGCGCCGGAGAAGCTCCAGCTTTTGGTCATCATCAATAACTCTTTGCCGTCCGGCCATGCCCCAGTTTCCTCTCCTTGCGGGGAAACTGTCCGCTATTTTCCTTGTCTCAGTCTGGGGGTGCACTCCATTGCTGTCCCCGACATTACTGGAATGCCTGTCCGGGAATTACCGGAACGCGCAATCGAGCCATGCACGCACCTTGCGGTGCTTGTGAGCGGCGTAGTTGTCGAGGACGACGTATCGGCACCTCGGCGTCGATGGCATTGAGAAAGCGGATGAATTCCTGATGCCGATGCCGCTGCATGTTCTTGCCGAGCCGTCGAGCACGTTGAGAGCCGCAAACAGTGTGGTCGTGCCATTGCGCTTGAGTCGTGGGTCATGGTGCCGAGCCTACCCTTCTTCATGGGCAGGCCAGATTGGGCACGGTCGAGCGCCTGGATCTGGCTCTTCTCGTCTACCGACAGCACGATGGTGTGAGCAGGCGGATCAAGATAGAGGCCGACGACGTCGCGCAGCTTGTCGACGAACTGCGGATCGTTGGAGAGCTTGAACTGGCGCCATCGATTGGGCTGCAGCCCGTGCGCCTTCCAGATGCGACACACCGCACTCGGGCTGATGCTGGCCGCGGTTGCCATCATGTCGGCGGTCCAGTTCGTAGTCTCGCCAGGCGGGTCCTGCAATGTCAGCGCCACCACACCCACGGCTACATCAGGCCCGAGAGGCGGAATGCGCGAAGGCCGCGTCTTGTCGCGCAACAATCCTCCGAAGCCTTCCTTGGCGAAGCGCTCCTGCCAGCGCCATACGCATGGCTGGATTTGCCGGTTTGCCGCATGATCTTGACGGTGCCTACACCGTCGCCGCTAAACAGAATGATTTCGGCCCGCCAGACGTGCTTCTGCGGCGCATTGCGATCCCTGATCAGCGCAGCCAGGCGCTGGCGATCAATCGAAGAAACGGTGAGCGAGATTCCTGTGCGCATCCGGCAGTCTCGCGCACACGCCGCCAAAGGGGAATCCCAAATCGGCCTCTTCTGTCAGGTGGAAACCACTAGGCAGTCCGCCGTCGTGATCAACTACCAGACCAGGTAGTATCCCTTATAACCCGCCGCTGGTAGCTAAATGGCTGACATAAAAACAACGCCTAGGCATTGAAATGAGCGAACTTGCAACCCCACTTGATGTATCGAAATACATTTGCCATTTTGACAGCATAGCACGATCAAACGGCATTCAATTTAAAATGGGAGACGATTTTAACCATTATATCCAGATCACAGAAAATACTACTGGAAAGCCGCCCACTTATCCAAACTTCCGGCCGAATTTTTCCGAGCTCGAAGCTGGCCGCGCATTTTGGATCATCGGAGAAGATCAATCTGGCAAAGTTGCACACCTCCAGGCGGTCCGGTTGTACGATCTGACGTCCAACAACTTGGCGGAGCACCTTGAATCATTGCAAGCCTGCTACGCATATCCAAAGAGCCACTCCGGATCAGGCTCCTCTTGTGTTTGCCGGGCGCCGACCGCTCAAAAGATAACTGGGACAGTAGCTTATCACGGCGACTTGTGGCTCCGAGATGACTTCAGGCGCAAGGGCTTACCCCCTGCGCTCGCTGGTATTGCGTTTGGCTTGGCGTGGGCGAAATGGTCGCCCGATTTCATTTATGCCCTTGTCCCTACTTGGCTAATCGAAAAGGGGATTGCCGATCGGTATGGTTATCTCCACAAAGAAGAACAGGGAGCCATTTTGAGTTTGCCGGCCTGGGCCATAAAGGACAATGATTGGCTTATTTGGCTAACGCGATGCGAATTGTCTCAAATTATTAAGCGTGCCGTGGTCGGGGCGCACCATCATTCGAAGCCTTCAAAACCCGCAACCGAAGATCAGCATTGAGTGCCTTACCATTGTCAACCTCCGTCGGAGTGGATATTGAATCAGCCAGGGCGGCCCGACAGCGCTCGCCGCGTGGCGCACGGCCCCGCAGCCGCGCCTTGGTCGACGGACTGGGGTGAGTAAGCCGGAGGGATTTCACCTGCCGGCCTCTTGCACTCACATGGGATCTGAAAGTCCCTACCATCTCGTTCAACGTGGGATGCCCTTGCGCTCCTCGATGAGTCCGACGATGTTGATCGAGGCGCGAGCGCCGTCGACCCGGCAGTCGCGGCATCGTCTGGCCGATCCCGGCCCGAACGATCTGCGATGGATACCCCAACGCCGAACCTTGCCGCGCCATTGAGACGCGATGATATTCTTCGAGGAGGAGTTGACCGCCTCGATGCCTTCGTCGGTGAAGGCCAGGATCCCGTCCTCATCGTTGGCGCCGTAGACCCAGATGACGCCGTCCTCGGGTTCGAGACCGAGGGTAAGGTCATGGATGAGCGCTTCGCCGACGCCGAGGTCCCTGGCGACACGTTCGACGGTGGAGACGCGAAAGGCGGCACTCGCCGGAGGCTACGGTGAAATCAGCGAGCGGAAGGCATGGAACACGGGCAAATCACTCCGTCGATTGCGATTCCGACTCTATGAACTTATTCGCACCGTCCGTTAATCCCGCCACCTGTACCAAATATGCGGAAGGACCCTTGATTGACGCAACGCTCGCAGCTTCATTGTCGCGCCGCAAGGAGTCTTGCCGAGGAGTACGCACATACGATCGATTGGCGACTGGCCGCCCAGCGCGGTGAGCGGCCGATGCCATTCCAGTGATGCTGCCATTCTGACAGTTTCGCCTGGCGCTTGGCTACCGATCGCCAGAAGAATTTGAAACCCAACTCGCCCAGCAGGCGGCTTAGTTTGTTGTGTCCCGCTTAGTCCAGCCCGAGGGTTCACTCCAATCGGGGGTCAGTTTTGAAAACGATGACGTAATTGCTGCCGTCGTTCCTTTGAACGAAGACTCGGCTGACGGCAAAAGCCGCCGAACATTGAGATCAAGGAGGCCGCAGTGAAGCAATATGTCGGACTGGATGTGTAGCAGAGGGAGACGAGCGTCTGCGTGGTCGACGATACTGGAAAGACGGTGTTCCAGGGAAAGGCGAAGTCCTATCCAGGAGCCTTGACGGAGTTGCTGCGTAAACGTGCGCCTCACGCCGAGCGCATCGGATTTGAGACGCGCGCCATGTCCAGCTGGCTCTGGCACGAGCTGAAAAGGGTCGGGTTGCCGGTCGTCTGCCTTGATGCTCGGCATGCAAAGGCAGCGCTTTCAGTCCGAATGAACAAGAGCGATGAGAACGATGCCCGCGGCCTGGCCGAACTGGTTCGCGTCGGCTGGTATCGGGAAGTGAAGGTCAAGAGCGCAGAGAGTCAGGCCACCCGGTCCATGCTCGTCGCGCGGTCAAGACTGGTCGAGATCCGGCGCGATCTCGAAAACCAGACACGGTCCATGCTGAAGGAATATGGGCTGCAGTTCAGTCGATCGATTGGGTCACAGTTCCGGCGAAAGGTTTGGGAACTGGTTGCTGACGGGCATCCGCTCCGGCCTTTGGTTCAGGCGCTTCTGTCTGTCCATGAGCAGGTCTGCTGTGAACAGGAGAAGTTAGATCGGCAGGTCCGGCATCTCGCTCGTGAAGACGAAACCACCCGCCGGCTGATGACAGTCCCCGGCATCGGCGTGGTGACCGCGCTCACCTTCCGCCACACGATCGACGATCCCTCGCGCTTTCATTCGGCCAGCAACGTCGGTGCCTATCTTGGCCTGACGCCGCGACGAAAGCAGTCCGGCGAAACAGATGTCAACGGTCGTGTCTCCCGCTGGGGAGATCGGCTGTTGCGGACCTATTTATACGAAGCGGCCAGCGTCCTCATGCACCGGACGAAGAAATGGTCGACGCTGAAGGCGTGGGGCGTTCGCCTGTCGAAGCGGATCGGCATGAAGAAAGCGAAAGTAGCGGTTGCTCGCAAGATCGCGGTTCTTCTTCACTGCATTTGGGTTGACGGCACCAGCTTTGAGTGGGGTAGCGAAAAGATGGCATAGCAGATCCGAACTCGACCCAATTCGCGGGCCCGTTTCCGGAACCCGTGATGTCCCCGCCGGGACGGTGGTTGCGGCGACCTCGGTCAAACGGCTGACAGCAGGTTACCTGCATCTCGTTGGAAACGTTGAGGCGCCCGACCCGAACATCATCATTGAGGCATTCGACCTCGGAAAGGACCATGACCCCGGCGATGGCAATGCGAGATCTGGATTGACAACTACCCGCAATTAAAGGGCCGTTTGGCAGAAGACCTGGTCAGCGAGCGTAAATTCGCGAGAGGGCCTAGGGTGCTGGGACGCAAAGAGCGCGGCTGGGGCTGTTCGTGACAGGGTCGCTCCGGCGGCTCGTCCCCGTTCTCGCGCAGTTCGACCGCCTGCTGGATCTGTCCTGGCTGCGCGATGACATCGCGGATCTCTACTCCCGCAGTTCCACAGGCAAGCCGTGGCAGAAACATCGCGTCGCCCGTTCCGACCACTACCGACTTCACGGCGCGGAACAAATCGATGTCTTCGACCAGAAAGTGCAGTTGCGGAGGGAGTCGGTGCTGACGCCTGCGGCACGCATGGCCATCGCGGCCGAGCGTCAGTCAGGCCGTGCGACCCGTCGCGATCTTCGCCTGCAGAACTGCTTGAATGGCGTTGGCAGTCGCATCAACATCTTCATCGCTGATGAGGTAATGAAGGACGGCACGAACGATGCCTTCGCGTAGCGTCCCCATCCTCACTCCCTGCTGCAATAGTGTTGAAAGGAATTCGGGGATTGATCCGCCATCCCATTCTAGGCGGAAAAACACCATATTGGTGTCGATTATAGAGGGCTCGAGGCAGATGCCCGGAATGTTGCGGATCTTATTCGCCAGCAATTGCGCGCGCCGGTGGTCTTCCACCAAGCGGTCCACCATAGTTTGAAGGGCCACGATACCTGCGCTCGCCATGAAGCCAGCTTGGCGAAGGCCGCCTCCAAGGAGCTTGCGATAACGTCTCACCCGCTCGATAAGGACTCGTTTTCCGCATACGATTGAGCCGAATGGCGCAGCTAATGCCTTCGACAGACTGAACATCACGGAGTCGACGTCCTCTACAAGCTCTGCCGGCGTCTTCTTTGAGGCAATCGCAGCGTTGAAGATACGGGCGCCATCGAGATGCAGCGGTAGGCTATGTTCGTCGGCAAGCGCGCGCACCTCCTTGATGTAGGAGGCAGGCAAGACCCGCCCGCCCCGCTGACAGTGCGGATTTTCCAGGACTACGACCCCGGGCGGCGCGCATTGGTAATCGCTCTTGTCGCGGATCGCAGCGGACAGATTATCTAATGCTAACCGCCCGTCGGCCTCGGTCGGCACCGGGTGTAGGACGAGGCCGCCCATCACCGAAACACTGCCGGCCTCGAAGTCGTAAAGATCCGAACGATCACCGAGGATTACCTCTTGGCCGCGGGTGCAATGCGCAAGTAACGCGGCTAGATTTCCTTGGCATCCGCTTGTCATGAAAGCGGCGTCTTCCTTGCCGAGCATTTCCGCCGCCAACGCCTCCAGCCGGTTTAATGTCGGGTCTTCACCGTAACCGGCGTCGCCAACTTCCGCCTCGAAGATGGCCTGTCGCATCTCCTGGGTGGGAGTGGTTACTGTGTCGCTGAGCAGATCGATCATTCTTTTCTCCAGAAGGGCAGCTGGTGATCGGCGCTTCTTCAGGTCGATCTAGTCTGGCTGGACAGTGGAGTCCTCTCCTTCAGCGATATTTGAAATAAACTGAAGGATTGTTCCAAAATGTTACTGAAGGGCTGGCATCGTGGCAGGTCTCAGTCTGGCTGCTGCACGGAACATATTCGCCGGATCTGTTGGCGCAATGGCTGATCCGGTACTCGAAGAACCCAGTAGTGCGCGTCCTCTCCTTCGAGATACCTGCCGTCGCTCAAGCATTGCGCCGGCGCTACCACACCCGCATTCTGCAAATGCAGCACCTCGTCTTGAAACAATGTTTCCCTTGCGTAGTTGGTGCAGGCGCTCACCACGACAAAGCCGTTCGGGCGCGTGACACGGGCGAGCTCGCGTAGCCTATCTGGTCGGACATGCCCGAGCGCAAAGACGCCGCAGCATACGGTGATATCGTAGCTAGCGCTCGAATAGTCCAGGAGGGGCATGTTAAGATCAACATTGCCGACTATGTTGCGGTATGTGCCGGTTTGCCGCGCCATTTCCGCCATCGTCTCGGACAGATCGAATCCGTCGATCAATCGGAAGCCGAGGTGGCCCAGCTGGATGCCAACAAGGCCGGTTCCGCACCCCGCATCTAGGACTGTCGTGGCGGCTCGCGTTCTCTCGATATATGACGCCTGAACGGCGCCTGCCAGTTCCGCCACGATCACATGGCCGCAGTATCGAGCGCGGTCAACATCCAACTCGTAGGAGTCGGCCCATTCATGATAGTAATCAGCCACGCGGTTAGCATCGCCGTCGAGCGCATATGAAGCCTTGATCCGATATTCTGCGCCTCGCTTGAGTGCGTTCTGACTGGGTAACATGTCCATGTATTTCCTGTGCGCCAAACGATGCAATCTGGCCACCATCAGCAGTGGCATCGACCGCCAACAAGCTCCGGCTGCCCATCAAGCGGGTCGCTCTGCCCTCTACGCCGGCCCGGTAAGGCTCTCACGACCCAGAATCCCACACCGATACGACGGAGGACAACACTCCAACCAGACAACCAGCTGTTCAGGCGCTTTACAAGTGTATATTTGTTAATTCTGTTGCCGGCTAGTTTTCATTAACATTAAGCTTTCATAAAACTTGCAAAATGCACACAGCATGGCATCAGCGTCATGTCGAGCCCGGTCATCGCAACGTCCACGTTCACAAGCGCCGACAGAGACCGAAGAACGACGACTTCACCCTTCACGGCTCCGGTGACAGGGTCGCTCAGCGCCCGTTGGCCTTCTACGATGCCGTCGCCCGCCTGATGGCGAAGGAGCAGCGTCCATGACGAACGCGCTCGATACTACGCCGTCCACGATCGATCGAATCCGCCACGACCTAGTCAGCCTGAAGATGCCGCGGGCGCTCGAAGCGCTCGATCATATCGTGCGCCGGCTGGAGCAAGGCGAGATCGCCGCCCTCGAAGCCATGGACATCCTCCTCTCGGATGAGTTGACCCTGCGCGAGAACAGCCGGATCAAGACGGCACTGCGCATGGGGCGCCTGGGCACGAACAAGACGCTCGCCGGCTTCGACTTCTCTTTCCAGCCCTCGCTCGACCGCGATCGAATCTTCACGCTTGCCCAACTCGGCTTCGTCGCCCGCTGCGAGGTCGTCCATCTTCTCGGGCCGACCGATCCCACGACATAATGCACACCTCGCTATGTTATTGAAAAAGCTGGATCTGCTGATCCTGTGATTGTGATAATGGACTGTGTCCGCTCCTGCCGGAATGGTGCTGGATATCGAGTTGCTCGATATCTTCATGACGGATGATCCAGGGCGTACCCTTGCAATACTGCTCGGCCTTCAGATCGCCGGCGCGGATCATGCGCAGCACGGTCATTGGCCGCAGCCCGAGCTTTGCAGCCGTTTCCTGCAATGTATACTCGCCGCGCTCCGACCGTTCGTCCTTTTTGTAGACGGCGATGTCGTGCTGGTTGCGGAAAGTGCAGACACGGGACTGCGTCCATCCGTTCTGACGACCCGTGGTTTTGCCGAGCCGGTTGAGAAGCGATGCGATCGCTCTATCCGGCAATTGGCGTGCCAGGGCACGGATCAGTTCCTCGATGTCCGGCGGGGCGCCCCAACGGTGATGGCCTGCCTTGTTCTTCCTGACCGAAAGCGCGGTATGGTCGCCGCCCTGCCAATGCACCAGCATTTTGATGTGGTCGTCTTCGATGGCGACGACAATCTCGCGGATCACGGCGCGGATGATCCGCTTGCGCGTGGTGGCGGTGGCGTTGGCATGATGCCATGCCAATTCGAGATCGCCGCCCATGCGCAGCAGGCTCCGCCGTTCCTCTTCTCCCAGAGCCTCAGGCTTGTGGCGGTCGAGCGCGTCAAGCTCGTCCTGACGCTCGCGGACGGCTACGAGCGCGGCATTCCAGCGTCGCTCTAGTTCGCCTGCTACAAGCCGGTTGTCCGGGTCGACGGCGTCATACTGGCGGCGTGCATGGGCGGCTTCATAACGTGCTTGCTCGAGTGCGAGCTCCACATGGCGCCGCTTCTCTCCAGCCTGCACGGTGGTGGTCTCGATGGCCTTGATCGCCGCTTCGATGCCGAGCGGTTGAAGGCGTTGAAGAACCTCCGCGCTGACCGCCTGATCGACCCGCAACGATCCGAAGCCAATGCACGGGTCGGTTCCGTGGTTGAGCTGCGCTCCGCGGCAATGATAGCGCCCCGTATTGCCGTTGCTGCCGGAATAAGAGACGTGCAGCTTGCGGCCGCAATGGCCGCAGCGCAAGAGACCGCCGAGCAGCAACTCGCCCCGGCGAAGAGCACCGCGCGGCACCAAGCCTTTGCTTGTGGCATTGTCCGTGATCAGGCGCTGATTCCTCTCAAAATCGTGCCAGCTCAGGTAACCTTCGTGATGGTCGATGAGCAAGACCTCCCAGTCGGCGCGATCGCGCCTGATCCCACGCAAAATCCGTTTGCGTCCGGCCTCTATGGTGACTTTGCTGCAGGTTCGCCCGAACGCATAGGCGCCGGCGTAGATCGGGTTGGTGAGAATGTGGTGCACAGTATTGTAGACGGGCAGCTTCCAGACGATCGCCCTGTCCGCCGCGCGCGTGTAATTTACGGCAGGGAGCATAATGCCCTCGCTGCGCAGCCACAGATGCACCTGCCGGATGCTCTGCAGTTCGTCGAAACGCCGGAATACAAGATCGATCGCCTCGCGGATCCGCAGGTCCGGGTCTTTCTCGATCCGGTTCCGGCCCGACTTGACGTAACCGATCGCCACCGTCAGGAAAAGTTCGCCCCGGCGTGCCTTCTGCTTCAGGGCTTCGATCGAGCGGGCCCGCAGGATCGAAAGCTCCAGTTCGCTCATCGTGCCCTTCATGCCGAGCAGCAACCTGTCGTTGGGATGACGCGGTTCGTAGATGCCGTCCTCATCTATGATGAGCGTTCCGACAAGGCCACAAAACTCGATGAGCGTATGCCAGTCCCGGCCATTGCGGGCCAGCCGGGAGGCTTCAATGGCGAGGACCGCACCAACCCGACCTTCGCAGATAGCCGCCAGAAGCTTCTCAAAGCCCGGACGGCTGATGCCAGACCCTGAACGACCGAGATCTTCATCGATGACGATGGCTTCTTTCCAGCCAAGGGACCGCGCTCGCTCGGCAAGGCCATATTGGCGTCGCCGGCTCTCTGGATTGTTGACGAGTTGATCGGCCGTCGACTGCCGGACATAGACATAGGCGCCGCGCGCGAGATGTTCAGCGGTGATCTTCATGATCTGCCTCCCGTTCCGTCTGGCTCACCACCGCTTCCCTCAGCAAGGTCTCGATCAGCGGGAGGGTGCGTTCCCGGACTTCGCCTGGAAGACTCGATGGCGGAGCCTTCGTGGAAAACAGGTCTGGCTGGTCGGTTCGGCATTGCCTGCGCTGCATGGTCGTCTCCTGGCTGGCGTGAGTCGCTCTGCAGAAAACGTAGACCTGCATCCAGCTCGCTGCGCAGGTCGCGCAGGCATGAAAGGGGAAAACGGGGCGCCTCGCGAACCGCCATCGTCAGGGCGATCTCTTCCGTCATCCAGATCGGAATCAGCGCCAGGCTGCCATCCGGTTGTCGCCCGACATAGGCCGGCTCACCGCAATAACGCTGACGGCCTGTGACAAAAATCTCCCCGCCCGAACGCGGATGAAAGGCGTAACGGACAATCTTCTTTGCCTCGCCATCCTGATAACGGGCATTATGAGCCCAGTCCGACCGGCACAGGCAAGAGCCATCTGGCCATCGCCCTTGCCATCGAAGCCGTGAAGGCCGGAAAGAGCGTCTATTTCTGCACGCTCGCCGAACTCATCGCCTCGCTCGCCAAGACCGTGCGCGAGGGGCAGTTGCGCGAGCGTATCCGCTAGTTCGCAGAAGTCACCGTGCCGACTGCAGATCACTTTTCAATCCGCAACGAATGATCAGACTAGTACACGCGGCTCGCACTTAACCCGGTCCAGAGCGATCATGCTGCGGCACTTCCTAACATTCGGGTTCGCCAGCAGTTTCTCTTTAATAAAAGTATCGAATGCCTCGACGTTCTCGACTATGACCACGAGGACAAAATCCGCCTCCCCAGTCACCATGTAGCATTGCGTGAGTTCCTTTGCCTGAGTCATCGCCCTCCGGAAGTAGGCCATCAGGTCCAGACGCTCGCGGTCCAGCTCAACACAGATTACTACGTACAGGCCTTTTCCCAGGCCTTTGGGTCTATGAGGGAGATGTCGGAGATTATGACGCCCTCCTCCCGCAAACGGTTGACACGGCGCATGCACGAGGCGGCCGAAGATCCTACGACCTCCGCGAACTCCGTTCTTCTGGAGCGCTGCTAGGATTCTTGGATTCTTCGGTCGAGGTCATCCATATGTAAAGCCTTTGACTGGGATGCACCACTGCCGCCCCTGATACCCCACCCCGATCTCGTCATATTTGGATACTCGCGACGCGTCGCTGCTGCTGGACTACGCTGCAGCCCATATATGCAGATTACAATCCGGCTCAGAGACGGCGCGAGAAGGATTACGACTTGTTTGGATCACACGTTCCAAACTTGATCGGTCATCGATGATACGTTTCGCCTGCCCGGCATGGCGCACTCACGCCAAAGCAAGTTTTTCCTGGTAGCGCTTCCAGAGTCCTGCCAGCGCCCGCTCTAGCCGATCGACGATCTCGTCACAATCCGCCGAAGTCACCGTCAAAGGCGGCGCAACAATGAACCAATCGCCGAATTTTCCACCTGACGTCCTGCGGGAATAGACTATGAGACCTTCCTTCAGCGCCTCGGTCCGCGCGACTTCCGTTATGTTGAAGTCGTGAGGGAACTGTTGCTTCGAACCCTTGTCGACTACAAGTTCGACAGCATAGAGGAGTCCTTGTCCGCGTACTTCCCCGACGGCGTTCGAGCTTGCCAGGCGGGTCTTAAGACTCTTGCCAAGATACACGCCGGTCTGAGCGGCATTATCGATGAGCTTGTAGTTCTCATACTCCTCCAGCACGGCAAGGGCGGCGGCACAGGAGATGGGGTTCGCTCCGTAGGTGTGGGAGAAGTTAAATCCCGTCAGCTTCGCAAGCTCGTCTACCGGAGCGGCAGGCAACAGGACGGCTCCGAGAGGACTGTAACCCGCTGAAAGTCCTTTTGCCATTACCACCACGTCCGGTGTGACATCAAAATGATGACTTGCCAGGAACTTTCCCGTGCGGCCTGCGCCGCAAAGAATCTCGTCGAAGATTAAGAAAACGCCGTGTCGGTCGCAAAGCTCCCGCACGCGTTTGAAATAGCTGGCAGGGGGGGCGAGGCAACCTGTAGCCACCCCGCCGACCGGCTCCACCACGAAGGCGAGCACGTTCTCGGGTCCTAGTTCGAAGAAAGTCCTCTCAAGCGCTGCGACACTTTCTTCGGCGATTGAATCCGGCGTGCTGCCTGGCTGAATGCGATAAGTCATCGGAGCTGGCACCTTCGCTCCGTTGACCGAGAACCCTGCAAGAAATGGAGCAAGTGACTCATCGCCGGATATGATGAGCGTTCCGATAGAGGCACCGTGGTAAGAGGGCATATTGGAGACGAGGAACCTTCTGTTCAGCGTCCCCTTTGCTACCGCGTACTGGCGCAGAAACTTCAAAGCCAGGTCCATCGCTTCGCTGCCGCCGGATGCAAGACCGACGCGTTCAAATGGTTTGCCCGCCAGCCTACACAAACGCTCGGTCAGAGCTGCATTCAGCGCATGACGGCCTATTCGGGGATAGGCATAGTCGAGCGTAACGGCCTGTTGGTGCATTGCATCCGCAACCCGGCGATTTCCATGTCCGATGTTGCTGGCGATCGGGCCGGAGGAGCCATCTATATAGGCATTACCCTTATCGTCGTACATCCAGATGCCTTCGGCACGCACCATCATTGGAACAGGCTCGGACCCATCTTGCTGGAAGAAAGCGTCTTGAAACATTCCGGGTTGAGGTTGGGCATTTGTGAGCACTTCGTTCTCTTTCATTCGGAGGCGATAAGTAACGATAGCCAGTCAGGATCGACAGCGGCCGATTGCTTTGCTCTCTAATCCTCGACAGTCCCGTCGGTGAGAATTCTCGGCGCGCGTGACGCAGTAGTTTAGACCGGCGAGCAGGATTGGCACAAAGTAGCCTTTAATAAATTCCTGACAACTTCAAAGAGCGTTTGCACGTGAAATGGAAATCTCAAAATCGCGCTCGATGTGCAACGCGCCGCTCAGGAATTTCTGTTGCCGAGTACGGTCTCAGCAAGCCCCACCCAGTAGGCCATCCCATAAATCAAGGAGGCGTCATTGAAGTCGTATGCCGGATGATGGACTTCCGCAGTGTTCCCATTGCCGAGGAAAACGAACGCGCCCGGGCGCGCTTCGAGCAAATATGCAAAGTCCTCCGCGCCCATGATAGGCCTCATCTGATCATCAACTTGGGCATCTCCCACGATGCCCCGTGCGACTTTGGCGGCGACCGCTGTTTCCGCGGGCGAGTTGAGAGTCACCGGTACGGAACGGAGGTAGTGGAAGTCGATTTGCGCCCCGAACGCCTCCGCAATTCCGGTTGCCGACCTCGCCATCTCCGTTTCGGCAAAGTTCCGCAGGTGGGGCGAAAGCGTCCGCACTGTGCCCGATAAGGTCACATGGTCCGGGATAACGTTGTAAGCCTGCGATGCGCTCAGCTTGGTGACGGATATGACGATGGATTCGAGGGGGTCGACATGTCGTGTTACCAAGGATTGGAAGCCAAGGATGATCTGAGCGGCGATGACGACCGGGTCGACCGCACGATGCGGGGCTGCTGCATGTCCTCCTCGACCCTTTACGACCACGTCGAAGTCGTCCTGGGCTGCCATGATTCCCCCAGCGCAAATGCCGAATTTGCCGATGTCCATGCCCGGCCAGTTATGCATGCCGAAAATCTTGGAGATGCCGAAGCGGTCCATGATGCCTTCCTGCACCATTTTGAACCCTCCCGAAGGCCATTCGACTTCTTCCGCAGGCTGGAACACGAGCGCAACCGATCCCTTGAAATCCCGGGTCCGGGCCAAGTGCTTAGCGGCCGCAAGTAACATTGCCGTATGACCGTCGTGGCCGCACGCATGCATCTTGCCAAGCTCCGTAGATGCCCAGGGCTTACCCGACGCCTCGACGATCGGAAGCGCATCCATGTCCGCCCTTAGTCCAATGATCGGACCTTCGCCATGACGACCGCGGATTACTCCGACGATACCCGTATTCGCAATGCCTGTCGCTATCTCGTCGATCCCGAACGAGATGAGCTTGTTATGAACAAACGTAGCGGTACCATGCAGCTCGAACCCTACCTCGGGAATGCGGTGCAAGTGCCTGCGCCATTCGATCGCTTCGGCCGCAACATCCCGGTAGGCAGCAAAGTTCTGCATGTTATTCTTCGCCGTACATGCGCCACTAAGGTCCCTAGCTCGTTTAGAGGCTGGGGACGGTTCCACGTTTGGAACCTAGCCGATAAGGTGTGTGCATTGCCTCCTAAAACGTCGAGCGAATGAAACGTAAGCATCACACGCGACCATGATTTTGGTGGAAATCCTCCACGTCCTATCGCATTATGGAACACTTGTCTAAAACGGCTGATTAACATCTGGGCATGCCCGTGAGCGCAGGCAAACGGCTTCGCTCGACGACTTCAATCGAATGACGCGTGGCGATTTCCACTCGAGTCGAAGCCAACTAAACATTGACGAAATCATGGATGATTTAGACAAACGCATCCTCGCAGCGCTTCAGGTCAACAACAGGATGTCGTTCACTGAAATGGCAGACCTGGTCGGCTCATCCGCGGCCTCATGCATGCGACGGGTCAACAAGCTTCGGTCGGACGGCATTGTCGTCGCAGATATTTCCTTGATCGACCCTCGAGCGCTCGGGAAATCGTTGACTGTAGTAGTGACAGTGGAACTTGACCGGGAGCGGCTCGATCTCGTCGACGAGTTCAAACGCGCTATGAGGTCTGCGAAGGAAGTCACCCAGTGCTATATGGTGACCGGGGGCGCAGACTTCGTGCTGATCGTCATGGTCCAGGATGTTGATGCGTTCGACATCTTCGTCAAAACGAAATTGTATACCAACCCCAACGTCCGAAAACTCCGCAGTATGATAACCTTGGACCGTGTGAAGTTCGAGCCGCGCGTCCTGCTGTAGGGATTTTTTTTCCACCACATGACCTGATGTGGTTGTCTAATCGCCGCTGGGACGTCAAGCATGTAATTGCGTCGAGACGACGCTGCCGGGTGCATGGTTGTCTTCGCGGTCGACATCAGTCGCCGCATGATGGAGCTCCGCGGACGAGCCTTCAATGTGGACGACGCACTTTGCTGAGACAGCGGTGCAACCCCATCAGCGGAATGGCTCGGCTAACGTCCCGGCAGGGACGTCTTAGGCGCTCAGATCCTGAACGCTATTCGCAAGATTTCATTGCTGTGGCGCCTGCATTTCGATCAAAGAACTCACCGGTTTTGAGCATCGAATGCATTATCACCGCCAGTTTGCGCGCCACAGCCACGGCAGCTCGTTTGAAGCCAACCCTCTCCCGGAGCTTGAGGCCCCACGTGCGCAGGCTGCTGTCGATCGAGCTGCGTGTCAGGATGACCGCCGCAGCCTCATAGAGAAGTCCCCGCAAATGTCGATCGCCGCGTCGGGATATATGGCCGTCATAATCGACTTCTCCCGATTGGTAGCGGCGCGTTGTCAGGCCGATCCAAGCGGCAACAGAGCGGGACTTCTTGAAGTTGCCCGGATCTTCAATGGCAGTGGCGAAAGAGGTTGCGGTAATGGCGCCGATGCCGGGGATCGACATGAGTATGCGGCATGCTTGGCTTTGACGTGCGTCTGCGACAAGCTGGCGCCCAAGCTCGGCGGCACGGATGCGAATGCCGCGCCAGGCTTCCAACATCGGTAGCACGACAGGAGCAAGCTCGCTCTGATCGATAAGAAGGCTCCGGACATTCTTTTCGAATGTAGTTCCCTTACCGGCGGGAACGAGCAAGCCGAACGTTTTCATGATCCCTCGGATCTGGTTGGAAAGCTCGACGGTGATACGGACCAGCCGGGTGCGAGCCGCCACGAGCGTGCGGGTCAACATACTGTCGAAGCCTTTCACGCGCACCTCGCGAAAGAACCCTGCTTCAGCAAGACGCGCCAAACCATCGGCGTCATTCGCATCCGTCTTGTTCGCCGCCATATCGAGAGCGGCTTTGGCATGGCGCGCATCGATGCAGATTGCCGGCAATCCCTTGGCGCGTAGCGCATGATAGAACCATACGGAGAGAGGCCCCGTTTCGAACACCACTCGCTTTACAGCTGGCGCCCGCTTGCGGACAAGCTCGGCAATGATGTTGGGATCAGATGCGCACTTCCCGCGCCAGATCCGTTCGCCTTCACGGCGGATCGAAACTGCCGTCTCTTTCATCGACACGTCGAGACCGATATATTCTTCCATGGCTGTTCTCCATTCGATGTTTGGGCCTCGGCGTCAGGTCCTGAGCCCGTATTTCCATCCTATCGGGGAACAGCCACACTCCAAGACTACGATCGATTTCTAGCAGGTTGATGAAAAAGGCTCGGAGATACCCGTTTTGAATCTGATTTGTGCTCGGTCTGATTCTGATACGTTCCGTGAACAAAACCGTTTTTCAACAGCCTGCTAGGGCGACTCGCTCCCGCGATTACCCCATGTGGACGGCCTCCGCTGCCGAGATCGCAATCTGCCAAAGTGTGGGTGTCGAAAGTCACATAAGGAAGAGCCGTCCTGGAGAAGATTACCACAATTGGCCTGGATATCAGCATGTGTGAGGTTCACGGGGTCAATGGTGCCGGCGCGCCGTGAGCCGCCGCAAGCTGCGCTGCGACGATGTCGTTGCATTCTTCAAGGCATTGCCGCCCTGCCTGATCGGAATCGGGGCTTGCGCGACTGGACACCACTGGGGCTCGGGTTCTTATGGCGCTGGGTCACGAGGTGCGGCTGATGCGGGCGTCTTACGTCAAGCCATACGTCAAGTTATGGGCAGGTGAGCATATCTTCACTTGGACTAACCCGCTCCGCGACCGCGGAGCGGCAAGGGTGCGCGCCGACCACGTAATCTGATCGCGTCGTCTGTCGCGCTGGTCATGTTTCCACAAGAAGCTCCGACTGCGTCAGCATGGGGTGGCTGCTTGCAGCCCATTCCATCGGACAAAGGAGCTTGTCATGACCCAACTTCGCCAACGCATGAGTGAGGACATGCAGGTGCGCAACTTCGCGCTCAACACGCAGCTGTCGTATCTGCAACAGGTGTCGCTATTCGCCCGCCACTTCAGCAAGTCGCCGGACTTGCTCGATCGAGAGGATATTCGGACCTATCAGGTCTATCTGACCAACGAGAAGAAGCTGTCGCCGGGCTCGATCCACACCGCCATTGCGGCGCTGCGCTTTCTCTACAAGGTGACGCTCGAGAGGGATTGGGCGCCTGAAGAGGTCCTGCCGCTTCCCAAGAAGCCGCAGAAGCTGCCGATCATTCTCAGTCCCGACGAAGTTCAGCGGTTCCTCGGTTGCGTCCTCGACGTCAAACACCACGCCATCCTGACCACCTGCTATGCCGCCGGCTTGCGCATCTCGGAAGCGGTGCAGCTGAAGCCCACGGGCATCGACAGCCAGCGAATGGTCATCCGCATCGAGCAGGGCAAAGGCCAGAAGGACCGTTACGTGATGCTGTCGCCCAAGCTTTTGGAGATCCTGCGCGACTATTGGAAGCTGCGGCGGCCAAAGGCGTGGCTCTTCCCCGGCGATCGTGCCGACCAGCCGATCACCAGGAGTGCGGTGGGACAGGCCTGCGCGAAAGCGCGCGACCTCTCCGGCTTGTCCAAACCGGTCACGCCGCACAGCTTGCGGCACGCCTTCGCCGTCCATCTGTTGGAGGCCGGCGCCGACGTGCGCACCATTCAGCTGCTGCTCGGTCACCGCAGCCTCGCGACCACCGCCCATTACCTGCGGATCGCTACCAACAAGGTCTGCGCCACGTCGAGCCCCTTCGAGCTCTTGCCGCGTCCGGCGCCTACCCTGCCGCCGCCCGCCAAGCCTCAGTACTTCTGAGCGGCGCGGCGATGGCCCGCTCGGGGCCGGAAGTGGCGGACATAATCCGTCGCTACGGCAAAGCCTATCGTATCCAGCATGACGCGTCGCTGTCGACCGCCCAGCGTCGCGTCATGACGGCGATCGAACTGTGCCGGACCGCCGCGCTTGGCGGGCATGTCGAAGCATGTGATCAATGCGGCCACCGGCGCATCGCCTTCAACAGCTGCCGCGACAGGCATTGTCCCCGCTGCCAATCGCTGGCCCGCGCGCAATGGCTGGAAGCTCGTCGCGCCGAGCTCCTCGACACCCAGTACTTTCACGTCGTCTTCACGCTGCCGGAGCCCATTGCCGCCATCGGCTATCAAAACAAGGCGCTTGTCTACGGCCTGCTCTTCCGCGCCACCGCCGAGACCCTTCGCACCATCGCCGCCGATCCCAAGCACCTGGGCGCCGAGATCGGTTTCTTCGCCGTGCTGCACTCCTGGGGCCAGAACCTGCTTCATCATCCGCATCTGCACTGCGTCGTCACCGGCGGCGGCCTTTCTGCCGACGGCAATCGGTGGATCGCCTGCAAGCCCGGCTTCTTCTTGCCCGTCCGGGTTCTCTCGCGGCTGTTCCGACGATTGTTTCTGGAACATCTTCGGAAAGCCTTCGACGCCGGCCAGTTGAAGTTCTTCTCTGGCTTGCAGCACCTGAGCAGCGACGCCTTCCGGCGTTATTTGGCGCCGCTGCGAAAGGCTGAGTGGGTCGTCTTTGCCAAGGCGCCCTTCGCCGACCGGAGCAGGTCCTCGATTACGTCGGCCGCTACACGCACCGCGTCGCCATTTCCAACAACCGCCTCATCGACATCGAGGACAACGCCGTGCGTTTCCGCTGGAAGGACTACCGGCACGGCAATCGGCAGAAGGTTATGACCGTTGCGGCCGATGAGTTCATTCGCCGCTTCATGTTGCACGTCCTGCCCGAGGGCTTCCATCGCATCCGCTACTACGGCTTTCTCGGCAATCGCTACCGCGCGCAAAAGCTCGCCCACTGCCGCGACCTGCTCGGCATGCCGGTTCCCGAGCCGTCGGACAGTCGACCCGCAAAGGATTACCGCGACCGCTACGAGGATCTCACCAGTCATTCCCTCAGGCAATGCCCCGCCTGTCGTCAAGGTCAGATGATCATCATCGAAATCTTCGACGGCGCCACTGGACCCCCGCCATACTGGGATACGTCATGAAAGAACCGCTTCGCTTTCGCCGCCACCGCATCGCACGAGCCGTTCGGCCCGAAAACCGAGCCGGTCCCGCGAAGGTGCGCGCCGTCACCCCCGGCTGCCTCTGCCGGCGGGGCGCGACGCCGATCCTCACTTTGCCGAACCCATATCCGTGCCGCTTTCGGTGCACGCGGCCCCTTGCAATCGCGGCCTCCACGACCGTATCCGCGCCCACGCCAGGCCTGCTCATCGGGGCACGGCCTCAATTGAATGCCCATAGCGGCCACCCGTGCCGGCGGCTTAGTCCAACACGTTTTTAGCTCATCGTCGCGATCCACCTCAGCGCGCTTTCGCCACCCGCCGTTCTGCGCGACGCCAAGCTAAAAACGCTCTGCATAATCACGAGTGGCAGCTTTTGTGGCTTCTCAACGCAGCCCTCCGAGTCAGCCAAACGAGATCCAAGCCTGATCAATCTCATTGTTCACCGTCGACTACATAAAGTGCGTGGCCACTGGATGCATCTCTATCGCGCCATCGACAGTGTCGGCGACCGTCGAAACCTCCATGGTTGACCCGATCCCATCGGCATCAACGACACCGATGCCGGCGAGGAACTGGCGCTGATCGGCCCATCAATCGGGTAAGACAACCATTCTCCGTATCCTAATGACGCTCGAATCTGCGGCGCGACAATGAAGCTGCGAGCGCGACTTCTAATCAGAATTGGGATCTTCGCATTTTTGGTGCAGGTGCCGGGATTCACGGGCGGTGCGAATGAGTCCATAGAGTCGGAATCGCAGTCGACGCCGGTGATTCGGCCCTTTACCGGCCGCGTCCACAGCCACTACCTGGGCCGGGTGGCTGATCTGCCGTGGCAGGAACGGGTAGTCGAAATCCGGCTTCACGCCAGGCGGTTCCGTTGCGCCGATCCGCAATGCCGTCAGCGGATCTTTACGGAACGGTTGCCGGAAACGGTGTAGCCGAGAGCGAGACGCACCGCCCCTCTCGGCGAGAGCCATCTGGCGATCGGTTTCACGATCGGTGGCGAATCCGACTCGCGCCTGGCGCGCAAACTCGCTATGCCGGTAAGCGGCGAGAAGCTGCTGCGGATGATCCGCGCAGCCGGGTTCGAGCCGCCGGCCGCGCCTCGGGTGATCGGCATCGACGACTGGGTCTGGCGCAAGGGGTAGCGCTACGGAACGATCATCTGCGATCTGGAGCGCAACCTCGTGCTCGATCTGTCGCCGGACCGAAATGCCAACACGGTCGCGTCATGGCTGAAACGTCATCCGGGCATCGAAGTCATCGCTCGCGATCGCGCACCGGATCGGCATGAGCGTGAGAACGGTCGAGCGCTGGCTTGCAGCGGGCGGGGAGCCCGAGCACTGGCGCCCGCCCGCGCGCTCGGTTCTCATGGATCCTTTCCAGGAGTATCTCGAGGGACGCTGGCAGGAAGGCCAACGTAACGGGTTGCACTGTGGAGCGAAATCAAGCGTCGGGGCTTTGCAGGCAGCAAGGCGACCGTCTACAGGTGGACCGCCGCCCGCCATCAGTGCTCATCGGCCGCTCCACGAAATGCGCGATGGCGGTCACCGTCGCGCCGAAACTGTACATGGCTGCTGGCGAAGACCCGACTTTGCTCGATGAGCAGACCAAGCAATTCTTAGACTATCTCTATCACTGCGGCCGGAGCTCTTGAAGGCGGGTGACCTGGCTCGACGTTTCGCTGCACTGATACGCGGTAACGATGATGCCATTCTCGAGCAATGGATCGAGGACACCATGGACAGCGAACTGGCCTCCCTTGCAGCAGGCATCGGTCGTGACATTGCGGCTGTTCGGGCCGCCATCACTCAGCCCTGGAGCCCCAGTCCCGTCGAGAGACAGATCTACGTCTCAACCATCAAACGCTCGATCTATGTGCGCTCCGGGTATGCGCTGCTGAGAAAGAAACAGGCTGATGGCGGCCGCCTAACGACCGTAGAAACAGACGGGGCAACCAAGGGAACGCCCCTGCACCAAATATGCGGAAGATCCCAGAATTGTCGCGCTACACGAATCGATCACCGGCGGTAATATTAATGGTGAGCAACTCTATCACACGGAACGTGACGGCATTTGCACCAATGTTGGGTGAAGGTCGTCTCTTACCTGGCACCACCTGCGCCGGCGTGCGGAGGTAAAGGCCGAAGATTGTTTCTAATCGCCACGGTTCGGAAATGGCGTGATTGACCAACTGATCAATTCGACGGCCCGCTGAAGTGCGAACTCCGTCTCAGCAAGGCTGGGGGAAACGGCGATGACATGTCCGATACCGTCTCGGTAATCGCCTTTCCTGACGATCGGCGTCTTCGGTTTAACATACAGTTTGACCTCGACGACGCCTGATATGGCAGCCGCCCGACCGACGCCATCAATCCAATCGAGGATGCCATCGCGATCAGTATCCAGCATCCGCGTGGCCGCAGTATGCGAGTGTCTTTTGCGCAAATTCGATTCGTCGCCAATGAAGAGCTTGATGTGCTCGGTGACGAGATCGACACCGTAAGCCAGCTGAACCAGTTGAGAATCAACCGCGCCCGCAAGGCGCGGATTAACTTCAATGACCACTGGGCCAAGCTTAGTCCACCGGAATTCAATGTTCGTTGGACCCCAGCCAAGGCCAAGAGCTCGCAAAGACTTCAGCGAAACATCGGCGATGCGCTCATGCTCGTCATCAGGCAGCTCGGCCGGAAAGGTGAACTGACGATAGACGAAATTGGGGGGGGGGCCGAAGTCAGAGGTAGCAATTCCAATGACCTCATTTCCCATTATCTGAGCAGTATAATGGGGACCTTGTGCAAATTCTTCGACCAGTATCGTCGGCCGAGACCGCCATATGTGCTTCCCGCTCAACAGATACGCGGTATGTTCGGCTAACTCGTCGCCAGTGCGGCACAATCGGACACCGCGGCTGCCGCAGCCTGCGGCTGGCTTAAGAATCACCGGCAGGCCGATCGCCGCAGCAGAGCTTTCTACGTCCGTCGCATTCGCTGCCAAGCGATATGCAGGTACTGCAACGCCGGCCTCCGCGAGGAGCTGACGTTGAGTGAATTTGTCGCAGCATCGTTCAATCGATGCGGGGTTCGGTCCTGGTAGATCGAAATACCGGCAGAGCGTGCCGGCTGTCACGTGGACCGACTCGTCGGCGGTTGTAAAGCCAGTAATGCCAGCAATGTCATAGGTCGCGCTCAGCCGGGAACATTCGCCGATCAGTACATCGAGATTGTCTGTATCGACACGGATTGCCTCAACCCCTTCCACCGCAAGGTAGTCGTAATGGGCGGGATCGGCGGATAGGTTAATCGGATGAAGACCAAGACGCTGGGCCGCTTGGACGTATAGGCGACCATTACTTCCGCCTTCAAGCATGATGAGAGCTCTTCTTGCCATTGACTCGTTAACCTCGACGCTGGTGCTGTGCGGAGGTCCGAGCATCAGCCTTTTAGACGTGCCGATCCTCAGACTTGGCAGTGAACTTACCATTTTCAGCGATTTGCGATCGGAAAGATTCTGCAAATTTAGTTGAAGGTTTCGTTGCAATAGCTGAGCTAAGACGCCGAGGATCGGTTAGCTGCTGGTCGGGCGGCGAGACTGGCGAATGATCTATAGCAGCATGTGCCGCACGCTGCGCTGGAGACGCCGAAGCTTCTCCTCGAGCGCCAGGCCGGCCATGACAGTCGAGGGCCTTCTGAAGAAGCGATTTGCGGCAGCGTCAGCGTTCGCAAATCGTCGCGCTTTGGTTCACAGAGCAGCGGGACCTGCCGGGCGGCAAAACTCCGCTCTTGCAGGTTGATGCGCTTCAGCGGCACAGGCAAGAAAGCGGACGACCCAATGGTGGTCTTGCCGAGCGCGCCCGTGCTCTTGGCTGGACGGATGTGACAGTTATCGAATGACGCCCTTGGCCGCTCGGGTTGGGGCGTCAGTCGTCCGGGCTTCGAGAAGCTGCTGTCGGCGATCTGTGAAGATCGTGTCGGCAGTGAATCGCCAGCCTGCAAAGCGAGGAGGCGCTCGTCGAGTCCCCTGTCAGCCAGGTCAGCCGCATGTCGGGGTGCGAAATGTCTCCTCCATAGAGCGGGGTTCTGAAGATTTCGCTGCAGCGTCCAGTTGCGCGCGCCGGCGCGGCTCTGAATGCGCCCCCTTTCGCGCATACAGCGCAGAAATGCCGAGATGTTCGCTTAAAGATCAAATACTCGATCTTGACCACCGCCCCTTGGTCTTAGAGTGAGTGCCAATTCGGTGGAATGAAGTCGGCGGCCTTGATCCCATTCTCCCAAAGTTCGATGGGCATTACCTTTCCCGCCCGCAACCAGCAACAGCGCCACTGCGACGCCTTCGAATGCCCACGTCAGGGAATGGTTCTGCGCGACAGCACCCCAGATCCAGCTGCCGACCGCCATGCCGCCATAGGTCAAAGCAGATTAGATCGACAGAGTGCGACCGACAACCCGCCTTGGGCTCGCCAACTGCACACACACGTTTGTTCCGGCCCAGGTGACAACCCAGCCTGCGCCACCGATGGCAAGCGCGATCGCCGCGCAGGAACCGACGAGCAAAAGGCAACATGCCGCGCAGGCAATGGACGCGAGCGTGACCATTTCTCTTGCGTGGCGATGCATCTCAAGTAGCCATTACCCAGTCCGGCGATGAAGGTCGCCGGCGCTGAAGCCAGCTAGCAGGACGCCGTAAACGAGTGGGCCACCAGCCAGCTGATCACGCACCAGCAGCGGGGGCAGAGCGAGGATCGAGTTGCAAAGCCCAAACAGGGTTGCACGCGCGATCGCGAAGGCTAGCAGCGTCGAGGCTGCCTGCACCAGCGCAACCATAAGATCGGATGCTGGAATGTTGGCCATGAGCCAGCTGATGGCCACGCTTTGGACGAGCCAGCCGAGGCTCGGCGTGGCTGTCTAGATCGAACGAAAACCGGATTGCTGAAAGGGATCAGTGTGGTCGCCGCAAAGGACGAGGAATTTTCAGGGCGCATGACGTTCTCAACTTTCCCTCACCTGCTGTCAGCCGGGCCTTTGGCGCGCAGCTGCTTCACAACCAAGTTCGTTCTCGCGCCCTCGACACTGGAGAGATTTCGTATGGCCATGCCGATGTGCGTAATGGCTCCAATTGAGTGTAAGCGGGTCGGGGTCGCGCAACCGGTGGGCGCGGTCAGTTCTGCCCTGCGATATTAGCTTTGGATGGTGCTACTGCGCCGGGGGGGCGGCTTGTCAAACGGTCGCCAGCCCGCAGCGGCCACCGGCTCGATCAGGGGCAAAAAGGGAACGGGATCTGCGCCTAGGGCCGGGCCGTTTTCACCATTGGCATCGGAAAAGAGCCAGTGGATCATGAAGGGGCATCACGGTCGTTCAGCGCCTCCTTGATCCTCTTCGAGCGTGTCAGTTCCGCTTTCGAAGAGCGCCATGATCTTTGCGGCCAAGGCCTCACGTTCGGGGTCTCCGGCGGGAAAAGGCCGCCGAGCTCCGCGAGCGCCTTGCTGAGCATTTCCAGTTGTTCTGGACGTGCAAAACTATGGTGCGGCATGGCAGACCTCCCTCAACGCGCCTGAAGCCATTCACAACGTCGCCCGCCGCATTATCGCAGCCCGCGTGTCAGTCGAACAAGCCGCTTTTGCGAGCCGGCGCTATTGCGCCATCTCGAGTGCCGGAAACACACACCAGGGTCGGTGTGAACCCGTTCGCGCACCGCTCCTCCAGATCGCCCGAATTCCTCGAGCCCGATAGGTTCACCCCTCCCCCGCGAAACCCTAAGCCAGAAGCTTTTGCACGCGGCGATCCACTGCATGGCCGATATTGGATCTTCCAAGATCGCGGCGCTCGTAGGGGAATCCAGAAGATCGTGTGCAGCGCTTACGGGTCTGTGCCCATATGCATCATAACATGCCTGAAGGGCCGCCTTGTGAGCCATATCCTTTGCTCCTCGGGCCAGTCATTGAGAAAATCGACGCCGTCCGCAACGTTCGGAATCTCTTGCACAATAAAGGCATCACGCTTGACGGAAATTGGGCTGCTGAAATCCTCCGCGTCTATTCGTCCTCCCAACCTAATGAACTCTCACTCGGCGGGAGCATGTGACCCCGGCAATCCTTAGCAAAATGTGCTGTCATGGCTGTGACCATTCAAGGGGCCGAGCCGTCTCTGTTCCGCTCTCCTCAAGACTGATTTCGCCGCATCTGTAAACGGGTCCAACCAGATGCCCAACGCTGGCGCAGCTCCAGGAAGTCTTGCGGCACAGCTTGAGCACGATTGTGCGAAGCAGCAATCGCATTGGCCGTGCGGCGTGCGACTGCCCGGCGGGACGTCCAAAGCTGTGCGGGCGGAATGTTGAGAACGACAAGGTAATGGCAGGCAAAAAGACAATTTGTTTGGAACCGCAAAGCGCATGACAAGGACGCGCATTCCGGCGCCCTGTGTGGAGAGAGACAATTGCGCTTCGACGTCATCACCGCCGGAAAAAGAAACTCGTCGACTGATCCCGTTTGCGGGTCGCCCCAGTCGGGCCCTCGATAGCAAGCCTTTGACGAGGCGGAAGCTCGCCGGCCTGCAATTCGCGAAGGCGCCGGTCCAGTTCCTTGTCCACCGACGTCAGACGATGGTTCAAGCGAAGATAGTCCCGTCCAGGTCGGCGTGCGGAATTCCTCGGTCCACTGCATCGGCTCCTGCAGGTCGCGCTGAAGGTTCCAGTACCGCGCACCGACGCGGCTTTGCACCCGACAGCGTTCCCGTATCTGATCGAGAAATTCCTCGAGGTCGCTTCCGGTATGGCGTACTCGATTTTGACCTCGACCGGACCGCTCCTCGACTGCAGGTCGAGGGCGAGTTGCGGGGTCTCGAAATCAAGCGAATCCTGATCGGATTCCTTCCATTGAGGGATCGGCAGCAGGAGCCCGGTTGCGGCAACCAGCAGCAGGGCGCCCGCGGAACTCTCCAGCGCCGCCGTGAGGGTTTTCAGCCAACGCGCCCCATAGCCAGCTTCCGGCCGCAATACCGCCTGACGCAAGCGCAGAGTAGATCGAGAGCGTACGCCCGACGACCCATCTTGGGCTCGACAGCTGCACGCTGACGTCAAGCCCTGTCCAGGTGACGACCCATCCCGCCCCGCCAAGGGTCAAGGCTTTCGTCGCCACAACGATCGAAGGGGTGAAGGCGAGCCAGGCATCAGGCGGCGCAGGAGATGCACGCCAGCGTGGTCAGCCGCGCCTGCGAAAGCGCCCGTCTCAACGCATTGTTGGAAATGACCGCGCACAAGGCGCCGGCGCCAAACCCGGCCATCAGCACACCGTAGACGATCGGCCCGCCGCCGAGCTAATCGCGCGCAACGAGAGGCAGTAGCGCCGGGATGGAAATGCTCGTCAGTCCGAAAAGAGTTCCGCGTGCGATTGCCGCCTTGATCTCCTCCCGACAGTGCCGTGAAGCGCGCGCCGTCATGAATGGCCGTGGTCAACGGCTCACGCGGAAGAGGCGAAGACCGGCCGCTCCATTTGCAGAGACCAACGACCCAAAGCATCGCGACATAGGTCAGTGTCGCCAAGGCAAAGGCGGTCAGCGGTCCGCACCGAAGGAAGCAACAACGATGCCACCGAGTGCGGGGCCTATGCTTCGCGTGGCATTGTAGCTGACCGAGATCAGCGTGACAGCGGCTGGCACCTCGCGCTTTCGCAGAATGTCGCCAACCGAGGCGTGCCAGGCCGGATCGGTGAAGGCAGCGCCGCATCCGGCCAGACAGCTGAATGCCAGGATCATCCACGGATTGTATAATCCTATCCCCACAAGGGCGGTCAGCATGATCGACGACATGCTATCACGCACCAGCCGAGCGCCATGACATGCTGAAATTGTCGGCAACGGCGCCGGCAAAGATCGACAGAATGAAAACGGGCAGCGTCGTGGAGGCCTGCACCAGGGCGACCATCACGTCCGAGCTGGAGATGGTTGCCATGAGCCAGCTGACCGCGACGGTCTGGAACAACCAGCCCAGGCTCGACACGTGAGCCACGAGCCAGACAGCGCGGAAGGTGGAGTTTTCGAGCGGCGCGAACGTCGCGGACGAAACTGAAGACGCGTCCGCGCGCACCCCCCTGCTCATGGTCCGAGCCTCCATTGGCAAATGATCAAGCTGAAATTTCTACTTGCCGGCTTGCAGAGAGAGAGTGGCGGGATGAGGGCACTACAGGCACGTAGCGCAGATAATTTTCCGAGCGGCGGGTCCGATGGCTGCCGCTGCCTGGCCGCTCAAAGCGCCAAGACTTGCTCCTTGCGCGAAGCTCTTGCTTCATGCCGAAGAGAAACCGGCGAGCAAGCCCGTCTGTCGTCCGCCGGCCAGGCGCATAAAGCACACGTGCAAACCCTCTGCAGAGCCGCGTCTGTGACCACACGCTCCGGGGTTGGTGCCGGCGCTGAGTTCGCGTTCTTCCTTGCCCAAGAAGTCTACGGATAGAGCCATTTTAGGGCGCCCTGCGGATGGGAGGAGGCACCGGCAGGGCACGCCACGCGGGTCGCAGTCCATGGGAGGGACCGGACGGCAGCGGCGTCTGATTTCCTTTCGAGTGTTGGTGCAAGGCTCCAACAATCAGGGTCAGATCCCGATTGCCTCGTAGGCAGCAGCAACCCTGCGAATGGCAGTGACATAGGCGGCGGTTCTGTAGTCGCCCAGTTCAGGCTGCACCTCGAGCAGATCGGCAATGTTGGTCCAGGCGCTGCGCATTACGTCCTCGAGGCCTGAGCAGACCAGGTCGATCTCGGCGCCGCCTTCGAGGAACTCGTCGCGCATGTCGGCGGGGAATTGCTTGCCCGTCATCCGTTCAAGCGCAGCGGCAATTGTCTGGTTGCGCCGCTCGCGCCGGCGCCGCTCCATCAGACCGAAGGGAATGTGCGTCAGGTTCTTCACCCATTCGAAGTAGCTGACCACGACGCCGCCGGCATTGACGTAGAGATCGGGAAGGAGGGTTATGCCGCGGGCACGCAGGATCTTGTCGGATTCGAAGGTGACGGGACCGTTGGCCGCCTCGACGATCAGATGCGCCTTGATGCGCTCGGCGTTCTCGGCATGGATTGCGTTTTCCATCGCCGCCGGGATAAGGACGTCGCAGGGCTGCTCGATGCCGGACATGTCGTCGGCAAACGAGATCGCGCCTTCGAAGCCCAGAATGCTGCCGGTGCGCAGCTGATGCTGCTTCAGCGCCTCGATGGCAAGGCCATCATGATTGGCGACATAGCCGTCGCGTTCAGCCACGGCGATCACGCGTGCGCTGTCCTCTTCCGACAAGAACTTGGCGGCGTGATAGCCGACATTTCCGAAGCCCTGGACGATGGCGGAGGCGCCCTTGAGCACGCGCCGGCCGTCGAGGCCTGGTGTGCGGGCATCGCGAAGGAAGCTCTGGATAGCGAATTGAACCCCCCTGCCCGTCGCCCTCGGTGCGTCCTGCAATGCCGCCCTTGGACAACGGCTTGCCGGTTACGCAGGCACGCGCATTGACGACATCAGTCGGATTCGCGCGGCGGTACTCGTCCATTATCCAGGCCATCTCACGCTCGCCCGTGCCGATGTCGGGAGCCGGAACGTTAACGCCGGGGCCGATCAGGCTCCGCTTGTTGAGTTCCTGGGTGAAGCGGCGGGTGATGCGCTCGAGCTCCTGCGGGCTCCACTCGCGCGGATTGATCCTGAGCGCTCCCTTGGAACCGCCGAAGGGTACGTCGACGAGCGAGCATTTGAGCGTCATCAACGCCGCAAGCGCCTCGACTTCCTCGGCATCAGTATTCAACGCATAGCGGATGCCGCCCTTGACCGGCTCGCTGTGTTCGCTGTGGACCGAGCGCCAGCCGATGAAGCTGTACATGCGTCCGCGCAGCCTGACACCGAAGCGGACCGTGTAGGTCGAGTTACACTGGATGATCCGTTCCGCCAGTCCCTCCGGCAGATCGAGGAAGGACATGGCGTGACGAAAGTTCTGGTCGACGCTTTCAAGGAAACCCGCTGAATTGACCTGCATTTTGCCGATCTCGCTCGACCGTGTTGATGTTGCATGCACTTTTTATTTGCTCCTGAAGGGGCGACGACGGGGAATCGGTCGCGGTGCGCGCGAGCGTGAGGAAGCAGGGCGTTCAACTCACAATGCTCCGATGAACGGCGCTGCGTCTGAGCAGCGCGTAGATCAGCGTGAACAGCCGGCGCGCCGTGTCCTTGTCTATGCTGACTTTGGTGGAGAGGCGCTCTCTCAAGAGTTCGGCGGCTTTGTCATGGAGACCACGCCGGCCCACGTCGATGGCTTCGAGACGATCGGGTCCCGGCCAGCGCATAGCCTGCTGATAGCTTAGGCACATGCGGGTGTAGTCCTTGAGCAGCCTGCGCAAAGGCGACAGCGAGAGATAATGGCTGACAACATGCGCGCCGTCCTCGTCCGTGATATGCAATGCTAGGCGCCCTTCCCCTGCGTCGATCTTCAGGCGATAGGGACCACCGCCGTGCCCGATTGGGACGAAGCTGTTGCTCTCCAGAAGCTCGCTAACTGCAAGAGCCTGCTCGCGCAAAATCTCCGCATCTGCGCCACCCAAGGAACAGCCTAGCGAGACATCGTAGAGGCGGAACGCAGTTGCGGGCATGGTATCGGGCCCCTCACATCGCTTCCATGCACATCGCGACGCCCATGCCGCCGCCGATCTCGAAGACCAGTGTGTTGAAGACGCGAGCGCCGCCCGAGGCGCCGATCGGATGGCTTATGGCAATGGCGCCGCCATTGCCATTAAAGATCGAGGGATCCCAGCCCATGCCATTGTTGAGGGCGCGGGCCTGTGCGGCGAAGGCTTCGTCGGCCTTCACAGGGTCCAGATCCTTGACAGACCAGCCGGCCTTCTCCAGCGGTCTCTGCGAGGCCGGGATCGGCCCGGTGCCCATCTGGCGGATATAATAGTCCTGGTCGACGATGGTGTCGCATTTCCTGCCCTTGATGGTGACGGCGACAATCTCGTCCTTGGACTTGCCGGCAAGCTGGTCAAGGGCATGGGGGGCGCCATGGACCTGGTCGCCGGAGTGAAGCGGGTCGTCGCCCATCGGAAGCTCGGGGATGCCGCAGAGGCCGAACCCGCCAGGCGCGATGAACATCTCGTCGAATAGCAAGCCCTCAAGAGCTGCCAGCGGACTCTCGTGGGTCTTATTCATGGTCTCCCCTTGTGGTGGCGCACCGCAGCCGCCAAAAAAGCGTAGCTTGCCTGTCGTGAGAGCGGCTGGGCTGCTCCCGTCGAATTCCGCTCATCCGCGATTGATGCAAACCACCTTTGGCTGCGTCATCTCTTCGTAAGCAAAGCGCACCCCTTCCCGGCCCATGCTACCGTATTTGAAGCCCCCGAAGGGCATGGCATCGAAGCGGTAGTCCGAAGAGTCGTTGATCATCACACCGCCAGCCTCGATCCTGCTTGCAGCCTCGAGCGCGACGTTGATATCCTTGGTGAAGATTCCAGCATGGAGGCTGTAATCCGAATCGTTGGCCATTTCGATTGCTTCATCGAGCGTGGCGAAGGGCGCGAGCATGACCACGGGCGCGAACACTTCCTCCTGCCATGCGCGGCAGGTCGGCGGCGTGCCTACGAGGACGGTCGGGGTGTACAGAGACCCCTTGCGATGGTTGCCACAAAGCAGCGTGGCACCTGCTTGGATGGCCTCGTTCACAGTTGCTTCAGTGAGCTCAGCGACTTGGGCAGATATCATCGGCCCGACGTCGGTGTCCTCCTGCATCGGATCACCCACCTTGAGCTTCCTGGTGGCCGCGACAAAGGCATCGCGGAATTGGTCGTAGAGCTCCGCCTGGATCAGGATGCGCTGCGCGCCGATGCAGTTTTGCCCGGCGGCCCAGAAGGCGCCGGAGACGCAACCTTCGACTGCCTTGTCGAAGTCGCAGTCATTCATCACGATAACAGGGGCATTGCCGCCAAGCTCCATCGCGAGCTTCTTTAGGCCAGCCACGCGGCTGATGGCTTCGCCAGTGGCAAAGCCGCCGGTGAAGGACACGACGCGCACCTCACGCGCTGTGATCATCGCGGTCACCAGCTCTCTGTCACCGTGAGCGACGGTAATGACTTCTTTAGGCAGACCGCCCTCATGCAGCGCTTCGGCAAGCTTGATAGCCGAAAACGGTGTCAGGTTCGACGGCTTGAGCAACACGGAGTTGCCGCCGGCGATTGCAGGCCCGAGCTTATGAGCGACAAGGTTCAGTGGATCGTTATAGGGGGTGATAGCTGTAATGATGCCGAGCGGCTCGCGCGTGAACCACCCTTGCCGCTGCTCCGATCCCGTGTAGGCATCGAAAGGCACGATTTCACCTGCGTTGCGCTTTGCCTCTTCGGCCGAAAGCTGCAGCGTGTTGACGCAGCGCAGCACTTCCTTGCGGGCCTGAACAATCGTCTTGCCTGCTTCGCGAACGATGGTTTCGGCGAAAGCGTTGCTTCGGCTTTCGATAATTTGCGCGGCGCGTCCCAAAATGGCGGCCCGTTTGTGCCTCGGCAAATTGCGCGACAGCTCGGCACCATGGCGAGCTCGCTCGAGCAGCTTCTCCATATCGGCAGGATGCGTCGCTTCGACCGATCCAAGCAGCGCCCCATCATAAGGGCTGTGAATGGAGATCGGAGCCAAGCTGGTCGTGACGTGGAGTTTGGCGGCAAGCATGTGTCCCATGTCCCCTATTCGTAATGAACCTCCAGTCTGGAGGTCGAACTTGTGTCGCGGGCAGGTGCTGCCGTGCCCGTTCCTGAATTTTTGACGCGGCCACTACGAAGGCCAGCGCAAAGCGGCCGGTGTGGGCCGCCGCGCTTCGTGATGATCAGAGCTTCGGGTGGCTGCGAACGAGGTCGTCGATCACACAGCGCACTGCCTTTTCGGCAATGGACACGATCTCGTCGACTTCTTCCCTGGTGGTTACGAGCGGCGGCGCAAAGCCGAGGATGTCACCATGCGGCATGGCGCGGGCGATCAAGCCACGGTCCCGGGCAGCTTTCGAGACGCGAGCACCGACTTTCAGCGATGGATCAAAGCGCGTCTTTTTCTCGCGGTCGGCAACGAACTCGATTGCACCCATCAGGCCAACGCCGCGCACCTCACCGACGATGGGCAGCTGGGCGAACTTCTCCTTCAGTTGCGCCTGGAAATAGGCGCCGACCTGGCGGGCATTGCCGGGCAGATCTTCCTTTTCGACAATGTCGAGCACCGCATTTGCCGCGGCCGCGCCGATCGGATGGCCGGAATAGGTATATCCGTGCGAGAAGGCGCCGACACGATCAGCGCCGTTTTCGAGGACCTCGTAGACATTCTCGCCGACGATCGCGGCCGAGAGCGGGAAGTAGGCGGAGGTCAGGCCCTTGGCCACGGTGATCAGGTCGGGCTCAATGCCATAATGCTGCGAGCCAAACATCGAACCGGTGCGGCCGAAGCCGGTGATGACTTCGTCGGCGATCAAGAGCACGTCATGCTTCTTGAGCACGGTCTGGATCGCTTCCCAATAGCCTTCGGGCGGGGGCGTGATGCCACCCGTGCCAAGCACCGGCTCGGCGATGAAGGCGCCGACATTGTCTGACCCCAGCTTCTCGATCAGCTGGTCGAGCTCTGCCGCACGGCGAGCGGAGAACTCGCGTTCGGTTTCGCCCAGGTTGGCGCCCCAATAGTGATGCGGCACGCCCGTGTGAACGACCTGCGGCAGCGGTAGGTCCATATGGTCGTGATAGAAGCTCATGCCGGTCATCGAGCCGGATACCACGCTGCAGCCATGATAGCCGCGCTCGCGCGAGATGATCTTCTTCTTGTTCGGCTTGCCGCGCAGGTTGTTGTAGTACCAGACGAGCTTGGCCTGAGTCTCGTTCGCATCCGAGCCCGACATGCCGTAAAACACCTTGCTCATCCTGCCTGGCGCCATCTTGACCAGACGATCGGACAGGATCGCGAGTTCGTCCGTCGTGTGCGCTGCATAGGTATGGTAGTACGCCAGCCGATAGGCTTGGCGCGAGATCGCCTCAGCGACTTCAGTGCGGCCATAGCCGACGTTCACGCAGTAGAGTCCCGCAAAGCCGTCGATCAACTGATTGCCATGGGCGTCCTGGATCCGGATGCCTTGGCCTGTTTCCACAATGGTCGGGTCGCCGAGCTTGCCAGTGGCAAAGTCCTTAAGCTGCGTAAAGGGATGAAGAACGGCATTTCTGTCCTTCTCGCTGATTTCTTTGATGTTGATCGTCATCGGACATTCCTTTCAAGCAGCGATATTCCAACGCAGAAGTATTTTTGGACTCAAGGTAATCGGCCAAGCTGTGCCTTGACCCCTGCGAACGAACCGGATTGCTCCGCTGAGCTACGCTCGACTTTTCAACAATTCAGGCCAGCTCGACGACTCTAGGCCACGTTCAGCACAGATTTTATGTGCTCCTAGCTTCTTCTGAAGGCTAAGCGGCCTCGCCTGCCAATTGACGTCAAAAATCGGGTCGCCTATGCAGAATCGCGGCAAAACGCTTTCAACCTTGCAGGAATACGCTATTGACCTTGATCGCGCAGACGCGTCCCTTGTCGACGGCCGCGAAGAAAAATAATCGACTGACATCCGATGATTCTCGACTAGCGCGCGCTTGCCATTGCCCGCGGTGGCTTGCCACTTCACACGACCGTCTCTGCTAATTGCGGCCCGACTTACGACGCGGTCGTCAACTATAGCGCCGATGCCGTGATCGTGATTACGCCGCGCGCAAACGCGGTCGAACCGGCCGACCACGAGTTTCAAAGGGATCAGCATATCGGTGTGCTGTCCGATCGGACCATCGAGCTGACCGAGCAAGGGTGTCATGTGCGAGGCATTACCCGTGTCCTGGTCGCCCATCGTGTGAGCGATGACTCGCCGCGATCGGCATCCACGGCCAGATGCAGCTTGCGTCATCTCCGGCGGGATCTGGCGCCCTCCTTCTCCTCCTGCCATTGGCCTGCGCCATAGGAACTCGGCCGACATTTGTAGCCGCTTTGATCGTCGGATCTGGTCGGCGACGGCGCGCCACTGGGAACTGGCAGCTTCGGGCGACCCTGCGCGAAGGCGGTGGCAATGAACGAGGCCGTCACGACGACCGGCAGATGGTGCGATCCTCACCTGCGTGCTAAACGACGAATTGAGCGCGGGGCGGCGGCCTGCCAGGAAGCGCTCGGTCACGGGTTTGAAACGGCCTCCGGCCAGCCCGCGGCGATTTAATGCCATGTAGCTGCAAGACGCAGGTTTAGTGCGGAAATGGAGCGCATTTTGCGCAAATGCCCTACTTAACTCAGCTAGAGTGTACATCGGGCAAACAGCAACGGGATCGGACTGGCTGCGCAGTGCCGAGGCCCCTTGGTGATTGTTGACCTGCATGGGATAAGGGAACCGGCCGCACCATGATCTGGTCAAGTGTGACTAGATGTATAGATGGGAGCAGCGGCAGAACATCGGAGGTGTAAATTCATGCACGACTGGACACCCGAGAACAGCACCGCCAAACCCTCTAGACGCGCGGTACTGAGGGGAATGGCGCCCCCTTTGCATGACTGGAATGGCACGAGTTCCATCGCTGTTTCGGCTTCGGCACACTCGCTGCCGGACAAAAATAAGGCGGGAGAGCCGACGGGTCGGCTTCTCGAACGAGGTTCCTTGGGCTTCTCAGGGCGCCGCTTGGCTTCATCAACGCGATGACAAACGATTTCGCGCTCGGCTTCAGCGTGGCAGCACTCGCCAAGGGGGTCGTGATCACCCTAGTTGTGACTTTCGCTTCATCCCTAGTGGCGATCGGCTTGGGGGTGGTTGTTGGCCTTATCCGGATATCGCCCCTTTGGCCGCTGCGCTGGCTCGGCATCGCGTATATCGAGTTTTTCCGCGGAACGTCGATGCTGGTTCAGGTCTACTGGTGGTTCTTTGTTCTGCCTATTTTCGGAATCGCGTTGTCCCAATGGACCGTCGCTATCTTCGGCATTGGTATGAATATTTCCGGTTACGGAGCCGAGGTAGTACGCGCCGCAATCCAAGGCGTCGACCGTGGTCAGTATGAAGCCAGCATAGCCCTAAACCTGCCGCGGTTCGCGGCCATGCGTAGAATATTCCTTCCTCAGGCGATTCGCGCCATGTTGCCCTCTTGGGGCAACCTTTTGATAGATGTTCTGAAGGGCACATCTCTTATCTTTTTCATCAGCATTACCGAGCTGACCACGGCTGCCAAGCTGGCAGCCGACTTCACCGGCAACTATTTGCTGTTCTTCGGAGTTGCATTATTTACCTACTACATCATCGCACGAGCGCTCATCACTCCGTTGGTGCGCCGGCTAGAACGTCGGCTGTCGCGCGGCTTCATCCGGGAGACACCAGTGTGAAAGCTTGGGATTGGTCGTACGTGTGTGAGGCGTTGCCGTATCTTTATCGGGGTGCGATCGTCACAGTTCAGGCTACACTGCTCGGTTTCGCGATCGCCCTAGTGCTAGGCCTAGTCCTCGCACTCATCCGCCAGTCGCCGAATCGCTATGTGTCGATTGCCATGAGGGAAATCACGGATTTCGTTCGTTCGACGCCCCTCCTTCTGCAAGTGTTCTTCGTCTATTTCGTTGGTCCGCAGTTCGGCATCGTAATACCTACTTGGATGGCGGGCATTGGTGTGCTGGGTCTCCACTACGCCGCCTACTGTTCGGAATGCTACCGTGGGGGCATCGAGAGCGTGGATGGTGGTCAATGGGAGGCTTGTACAGCGTTGAACCTGTCACGTGCACGTACCTGGCGCGTCGTCATACTACCACAGGCGGTCCCGCCGGCCGTGCCCAGTCTGGGCAACTACTTTATTGCTATGTTCAAAGACACACCGATCCTGGCTGCCATCTCCATTCTTGAGATGCTGCAGCAGGCGAAGAACTTTGGAGCCGAGAACTACCGCTATATAGAGGCTATCACGATGGCTGGCGTGTTTTACCTCGTGTTCAGTTTGGTAGCATCCGCGATCGTGCAGGGGATAAGCTTTTGGCTCCAACGCCGCTACCATTTACAGTAGAAGGTGTGATGATAATGAGTGAATTGATGGTCCGGCGCGAGGTCGTCCCGCAATTAGACGGCGGACCGCAAGTCTCGAAGGAGCCTAATCTCTTATGTGCGTGCAACAGGAAAGTTATAAGTGATCCCATGGTTCGCTTCGAGAACGTAACAAAGCGATACGGCGCATTGACAGTGCTGGATGGACTTAATTTGGACATTGCGCGGAACGAAAAGGTATCCATTATAGGACCCTCAGGCTCGGGCAAAACTACTGTATTGCGCATGCTAATGACGTTGGAACGTATCGACGAAGGGGCGATCTGGGTCGACGGGGAGCCCCTCACGCACATGCGAAAGAACGACCGCCTGGTGCCGGCGGCCGGACGCCATCTTCGTCGTGTGCGCGGTAAGATTGGCATGGTTTTCCAGCACTTTAACCTGTTCCCGCACATGACCGCAGTGCAGAACTGCATGGAAGCGCCGATCTCGGTGCTTGGGCTCTCGAAGCAGGCGGCTGAAGCGCGCGCGGTCGAACTTCTTGAGATGGTAGGCTTGGGCGACAAAAAGAACCATTATCCAATTCAGCTCTCCGGCGGCCAAAAGCAGCGCGTGGCGATCGCGCGGGCTCTTGCAATGCGGCCCAAGGTGATGCTGTTTGACGAGGTTACATCGGCCCTCGACCCAGAGCTTGTTGGTGAGGTGCTCAATGTCATTCGTAAGCTCGGCGCCGAGCATGACCTCACCATGCTGATGGTGACGCACCAAATGGGCTTCGCTAAGGAGTTTTCAGATCGGGTCTGCTTCTTTTACGGTGGCAAGATTGCCGAACAGGGCACTCCCGAGCAACTCTTCGGAAGCCCGCAAAACGAGCGGACGAGGCAATTCTTGAGTGCTGTGCTACAGGCGGGATAGAGAGACATATGGCGTTTGTTGCTCATGCAATGGAGGGTTCGAGGATTTCGCGCCGGTTGAGCGCATAGCGGATAGCCTTAGGTCAGTTTCGACTTTTCTGCCAGTCTCGGCAGTTCCGCCAGGAATGGAACAGTTCGGCGACGATCGGGACGGATTTCTCCTGCCGGATCGCAGTCCGGATTTCGACGTACTGGCCACGAACCTCTTTTCAGTGGCCCATAGCGGAGCCATCATCGATCATCGGTAGTGTGCTGAGAGTTCTGCAAATTCGCTGAGAGAGGGCGGTCATGGCAGGCTGGTGATGTTCAACGTCACCGATTCACTGGAAGGAACGCCACCGCCGCCACGCATTGCAAAATGAAATTCAGGTGACGAATTGGAAGGAGTATGAGGTGGGACTTCGGCGGCGCGGCAGATTGAGCGTGTGGCTGACGTGGCAATCGTCAATATCATCTTCTGCACAACCGGCACCGACCGGCGCACAGCCAAACTCATTCCGGCGCGACGGCGTTGGCCGCCAGCCACATCGCGTATCTCCGACAGCAATCGATCCATAGGCGCCGCACTGATCATCAACATTTATCGCGAAGCTCGGCGCTCAGATCAAGGCGGCGGTGACGCTCAAGGCGGGGGGGCAAAATCGGGATCAGCCGTTTCAGGCGTTTTGAGCAGAGACGGTCGGATGCTTCCCATAAAGCCACCAGCGCCTCCAGAACCTCGGGACAGCATATTGCCATATTGCCGAGTGGGTGGCCGCTTGACTGGCGGTAGCCGGGCACTCGGACCGCATGCGTGCGGTGATATCCGGTGATCGCGATAGACTCATTCAGGATCCGTTGCTTGTACTGGGAAATTTTCCTCACCACAATCAGGGAATATTCATTGCCCTGTGGAAATCAAGGTCTTGCGGGCAATCCTCCGATTGTTTGGTGACCAGGCACGCTCCTGGCGTCATGCGAGATAGCTTTGTAAAGAACACCGAAGTTGCCTTCATGATGCATCCCTTTGTTAGATTCCGGGCAGGCGAACAACCTTATCATATTGATAATCTTCGTAATGTTGGGGTCGCCGGTCGATAATTTTCTGCACCCCTATCCGAACAGAGTCCGATGTCAGTGCTTCAACCGGAACAAGCCATTGAGCGCCAGACATATGCTGTGTCGCTGGCAACCCCCCCCTGAGCACCAGGGTTTTGGCGGAGCCGATACAGATACCAAGGTGCTGTGCAGCCTTGCCCAAACTGATCATCTTTCCATCGGATTTGTCCGGATCGTATTCCGGCAATCCGAGGCGTTCACGCATTTCCCGAACTCGCACAGTGGTCCAAGTCTCGCCGTCACCGGTTTTGCACCGCATACGGTTGAGAGAGACCGCAAGCTCCTTGTCCGGCCAATGGCCGGCAAGCTTGCGGAGCGCCTCAACCGCCGTTGGTGCCAGGTCCTGGGGATAGCGCCCGGTCTTGACGCGCGCGACGCGGATTTCCGTATGGCGCCCGCCATGCCAATGGACGAGCAACACCGCTTCGTTGGTTGCTTCGTCAAGATCGAGGATAATCTCCTTGATCAGGACGTGGATCAGCCGCTGCTTCGTTCTCGTATCGGTCGAGGGTGCGTTCCAAACGGCGGGTAAATCCTGCGCAAGCTGTAGAAGCGCACCGCGGTCAATCCTGGGCCGCATCGCCGCCGCCGAGCGTAACTCTTCGATCCTTCCTTCGAGTTCCGCAACATGTTCCAGCGCGCCATTCCATCGCGTCTCCAGTTCCCGTGCGACGTGGCGCTTCGCCGGATCTACCGATTCATAACGCCGTGCCGCGAGCGATGCCTCATAGCGCGCCGCTTCCAGATTGCGCTCTACGGCCGCAATGACGTCGTTGTTGGATCGCTCAATCTGGTCAGCCGCGAAGATAGCGGCCTCAACGGCGCGGTCCGAGACCGCTTCGAGGCAGGCCACAGCAACCGCCTTGTCAACGCGCACGCCACCTATTCCGATGCACACACCAATACCGATACCCTCTTCGTCGCCCCGACACTGATATCGGTGCGCATTGCCCTTCATCGTTCCGTAGTTCACACGCACCATGCGCCCGCAACGGCCACAGCGCATCAGGCCCGTCAACAGGGCACGACCTCCGCGCCCGGACTTCCGGTCGCAGTTTTTCTTCATGTAGGCATTCTCGAGCAGCAGCCGTTCGTTCTCTTCGAACTCCTGCCAACTGATATAGCCCTCGTGATTATCGCGCAAAAACGCCGACCATTCCTCACGAGGGCGTTTGCAGCCGTTCCTCTTGCGCGCTCGGCCATCAACGACCTGTGTACTCTGACCATTTCGTCCGAACGCATAGGCGCCGGCATAGAGCGGATTGTGCAGGATCTGGATCACGGTATGGTAAGCGGGCAGTTTCCAGATGACTTTGTAAACTTCGACGTTACGGCGAACGACCGGCATTTTGATATCGGCGTCACGTAGCCAGAGAAACACCTGTCGCGCGCTCCCCAGTTCGCGGAACTTGGTGAAGACAAGTTTCACAGCTTCCTGGACATGTTCATCAGGATCCTTTTCGACCTTACCCGTCTCACTCCAGCAGAAGCCTGGCGGAAGCATGAAGCGGAACTCACCGCGCTGGGCCTTGGCGTTGCGCGAGATCAGGCCGCGTTGACGCATCAGGCTGAGCTCATATTCCGACATTGTTCCTTTCAACCCCAGTAGCAAACGATCATTGACGACTCGGGCATCATAAACGCCGTCTGGATCGACCACCACCGCGCCGGTGAGCGCGCACAGATCGATCAGATGATGCCAGTCACGGCCGTTTCTCGCCAACCGTGACGCTTCGATACAATAGACGGCGCCAACACCACCGGAACAGACAAGAGCGACGAGCCGTTCGAACCCGGGTCGCTCGACGCTCCCCGAGCCCGACCGCCCGAGATCGTCATCGATCACGGTCACCGAGGCAAAGCCCGCGGCCTTGGCAGCGGCAGCAAGCTCATATTGTCGCCGCTGGCTTTCGAGATTGCCCATGACCTGCGCCAAAGTTGATTGCCGCACATAGACGACGGCCGCGCGGCCCAGATGGTCAGGTGTGATCTTGCTCATCAAAGCCTCCGTTTACAGTCTGGATCCCTGGCAATGGCTGGCCCATCGCCGCCATGATGAGGTCCGCCAGTGCTTCCACCAATCCCTTCACATCCCTCCCTCCCGGGGACTGCGGCGTCGGATTGTTGAATTCCAGCTTGAGCTGCGCTCGATCGACACATCTTCTTTTCGGCACGTCGTCTCTCCTTCGGGTTTGAAGAAGAGGATGATGCACGACGTTTCTGAGTCTTGCTCAAAGAGGTCAGCAACGTCGCGAGCTCGTTCAGGCTCTCGATACTGACCTCAGGGAGACCCTTATTCATGCCAGCGCAGAAGCTCGGGTCCAACATCCAGTTCGGCACCTCACGCGAATAGCCTGGCTTAATGTCCGTATGGATAGTTTTGAGTTTCTTGCCCCGTCGATTATGCGAGATTTGAACGGTCATCCCAAAGAAGGGGTGCCACGGATAGACGATCGTCGCATGACGCGAACCGTATGCTGAATGTTGTGTAGTTCCCCCTGCAGCCGCGGAAGCAGAACACATGGCCGCTCAAGGGGATCGCGCTCAAGCACCTCCTGACCGGCAGCGCCAGCGACGGAAAGCCACTCGCCGTGCCGGTGTGCCAGTGGCCAGCCACACCCGACCGCCCAGGACCCTAGTCATCTCTGGCGCGCCAGAACCCGCAGAACAGTAAGCGATGCACCAAGGCACCTTGCAATAGGCCGATGAACATGGAGCTTTCGCGCCATGACATTGGAACATGCAAGGGGCGATTTGGTCGCCGAGTTAAGCGATGCCGCGGCGGCGGAAGACCGTGCCACAGGGATTGGGCGCGCGCGGCAACGACGGCTGTGGAGTTGCACAGAGAAGCGCGCGTTGGTCGACCTGGCGAGCGCGGCGGGGTCGTCGGTGACCGAGGTCGCGCAGGCGTTCGGCGTAGCGCCGTCACAGCTCTATGCCTGGCGCAAGCAGATGGGCGGCGGCGAGCTCGATGCCGATCAGGCGATGGCGACCTTCGCGCGCATCGAGGTGAGCGATCTGCCCGGTGTCGAACGGCCCGTCGCCGATTGCCCGGACCCGGCCGGCAGGATCGTCGTGGCCTTTCCGAGCGGTGCGCGATTGCGGATCGACGGGACCGTCGATCCGAATGCGCTGCGCATCGTCCTGGCGGAGTTGACCAGGTGATCACGGTGGTGCCGACCGACCGGATTTACTTGTGCTGCGGCGCGACCGATATGCGCCGCGGAATCGACAGCCTGGCGCGGATGGTGCAGCAGGTCCTCGCGCTCGACCCGCACTTATGCATCGGGTGAGATTTTGTGGCGGAGCCGTCCTGGCGCCAGCCGGGGTCTGCCAAATCTGGCTTCCTCCGCCACATAATATTTCATGCCTCTCTGACGGACGCGGGATCCCCCTGCGTCGCAATGCCGGAGGGGCAATATGCTCGACTTCTATTTTTCGTATCGTGGGGTACTCAAGCGCCTGCGTAGCGGTGCGCTCGGCGGCGAGATGGATCGCCTCGCGGAGCATTTCTTCACGCTTGGTTACAAGCGAGCATCGGCCAAGTGTTATCTGAGCCGGATTGCGCACTTTAGCCAGTTTGCCGCGACGCGCTCTGGTCCGATGCCGATCCTTCAAGATGTCGTCGATAGCTATTTGCGTACGTTTACTACGGATTCTCCGCGCATTGGGGCAGTGTCGGCGCTGGGACACGCACGGCGAGTGGCTCCGGAGCGGTTCATTGTTTCCGTTCCAAATAAAGAGGATGATCCGGACGCCCCGCTTCTGGCCTCCTTTTCGGACTATCTGCGTAGGGTACGGGGCCTGGAGCCGAAGACCCTCGAAGGCGTTCTTCTGGGCGGCCGCCGCTTTCTGGATTGGTTCCACCACCACCATCCTCGGCAAAACCTGGAGATGTTGACGGCTGAGCACGTCCTCGCTGCTGCCGAACATCGGCTGTCGCTATCGGCGACCTCCAGCAGCCGCACGGCAGCGACTTCTCACATTCGAACATTTCTTCGGTTTTTGTATTGGGCTGGCCACCATCGCCAAGATCTCGCCTGCCTTGTCCCAAGGACGCCCTCTTGGCGTTTAGCACATTTGCCGCCGCGCCTTGCATGGGATGACGTTCGGCAGGCGATCGATGCGATCGGCGCAACGACACCGGTCGACATCCGCGATCGAGCCGTCCTGCTGCTGCTCGCCACCACGGGCATTCGCAACGGCGAGTTACGCGCCATTCGGCTGAAGGATATCGACTGGCGTACCGGCGAGGTTTTTGTCCGGCGCACCAAGGGCAAACGTGATCGGGTGGTGCCACTCCTCGAGGAGACCGGCGCCGCACTCGCCGATTACATCCTGCGCGCTCGACCGAAGGTGGACAGTCCGTATCTGTTCCTGTCCTTCAAGCCGCCGCTGGGACCGTTCACGTGCGCATCGCCTGTTTCGAGGATCGTGCGGAAGCGGTTGCGGCATGGCGGGGTCGAACTCGGGCGGGTCGCAGGTGCGCATCTCCTGCGCCACAGCCTTGCCACCCAGCTCGTCAGGCAGCGAAGGCCAATCAACGAGATCGCCGATCTTCTTGGACACCGGAGTATCAATACAACGGCGCTGTACGTGAAGGTTGCGGCCTCACAACTCGCCGAGGTCGCACTCCCGTTTCCGGGAGGCGCGGTATGACCGTCTTTACCCAATTCCTCGGCGAGAAGGCCGAGCGTTACATCGAACTGCGCCACTCGCTCGGCTACTCTTTCAGCAAACAAGCCGCCACCTTGCGGGCTTTCGTCCGCTACGTTGAACACGCTCAGTTCGTTGCGCCCGCCACCCGGACGATGGCGCTGGACTTCGTCCTGTCGTTCGGTGGCGCCGCCAACAGCCGCACCACTCGTCACGGCGTGCTCCGCCGATTCTACGAGTATCTCACCATCTATGACGCCCAAACCGAGGCCTTGGAGCGCAGAGTCTTTCCCAGATCCAGGGCAATTCCGCCGCCGCGCATCCTCAGCGAGTCAGAGTTGGCGTCGCTCATCGACGCATGTGCGCGCATTTCGCCAGGCATCCCACTCAGGGGGCGGACGATGGCAACGCTGATCGGATTGTTGGCAAGTTCGGGACTGCGATCTGGCGAAGCGGTCAGACTTGATCGTTCCGACGTCGATCTGACCAGCGGGGTTCTTCTGGTTCGGAAGACGAAGTTCCGCAAGGACCGTCTCGTTCCAGTTCACACGACGACCCAGGCTGCCCTTCGCCACTACGCACGTGATCGTGACGCCGCTTTTCCCACGCCCAAGGACCAGGGCTTCTTCCTCAGCTCTCGTGGCAACCGCCTCTCAGCGACCGGCCTGCAAAACGGTTTTGCCGAGGTCCGCAAGCTCGCCGGCCTTGATGGCGGTAAGCCCTTAAGGCCGCACGATCTCAGGCACCGGTTCGCCGTGACCCGTCTCAGCTTCTGGCATCAACAGCGTGCAGACGTTCAGGCGTTGCTCCCGTTGCTCGCCACATATCTCGGCCACGCCAGCTACAGCGATACAGCTTACTACCTCACGGGTTCGGCGGATCTTCTCGCCATTGCGGCGGATCGCGCTTTCCTCGATGGAGGTGCAGCATGAGCGAACATATGCTCCTAGCGCCGCTCCTGGAATCCTACTTTCGCCGGCGCTTGACCAAGCAGCGCAACGCCACTCCCGCGACTGTCGCGAGCTATCGCGACGCCTTGCGCATGCTGATCCTCTTCGCCGCCGCCAGGTTGCGGAAGAGGCCGGCGGCGTTGGTGCTTGAAGATCTCGATCGAGACCTCATTCTCGCCTTTCTCGACGAACTCGAGGAGAAGCGGAACAACACCGTCGCCACGCGCAATGCCCGACTAGCTGCGATACGATCTTTCTTCCACCATGTGGCAGCGGCCGACCCGGCGTCCTTTGGTGTCGCGCAACGCGTTTTGACCATTCCCACAAAACGGGCACACATTGAGGTGACGCGCCACCTCACCAGCGCAGAAGTGGACGCAATCATTGGGGCGCCCGATCAGAGGACGCCCCGTGGCCGGCGCGACCGCGCGTTTCTGCTGTTCCTCGCGCGGACCGGCGCGCGCGTCTCCGAAGCCATCAGTGTCGATGCTGACGACCTTCAGTTGGAACGCCCGCGTTCGCAGGTGCTGTTGCACGGTAAGGGGCGCAGAGATCGCGTCATCCCCGTTCCTCAGGATCTGGCGAGAGCGCTGGCGGCCGTGTTGCGCGAGCGCGGTATCGCCAACCACGAACCACGACCGATCTTTGTCGGCGCCCACAATGAGCGCCTGACGCGCTTCGGGGCTACCCACATCGTACGACGAGCAGCGGCCAAGGCCGTGGCCGTAAGGCCGGACTTGGCTGAAAAGCCCATATCACCGCACATTTTTCGACACTCCCTCGCCATGAAGCTTCTCCAGTCCGGCGTGGATCTCTTGACGATTCAAGCCTGGCTCGGCCACGCACAGGTCGCCACCACCCACCGCTATGCCGCTGCGGATGTCGAGATGATGCGCAACGGACTCGAAAAGGCGGGCATCGAGGGCAATTACGGGGCGCGCTTCCGGCCCACCGATGCCGTTCTGCAACTGCTGGACAGCATCTAAGCTAAAACATTATGTGGCGGAGCACGACAGATTTGGCAGACCCCGGCTGGCGCTAGGACGGCTCCGCCACAAAATCTCACCCGATGCATAAGTGCGGTTAGGTGGCGCGCCACCTAACCGCATACCGGCGCGATCTTCTGCTTCCGTGGACGCAAGGGTCATATCATCAAGATTTTGGCGCATGACGACCAGGGGTTCTGCCTTTTTACAAAACGGCTTTCCGATGGTTGTTTCGCCTGGCCGACCACCAAGGATCAGGTGACCGTGTCGCTCACTAAGGCACAGCTTTCGCTGCTTCTGGACGGGATCGACTGGCGCCGGCCGAACAAGATTTATCGACCGCGTCTGGCCGGCTAAATTCGGTCGTTTCTTATTGATTTTGTGCCGATTTTACTTTCGTAACAGAGGTCTTTCGGGTATGTAATTTGGGTGTCGGAACAAGCTCCCTCAACCGCTGATTTCTTCGCCCGGATCGCGCTTCTGGAGGCGGCCGTTTCTGCCCGTGACACCACCATCGCCGAACGCGATGAGCAGTTGCGAAGAGAGCGCGCCGAGGCCGCGCTTCGCATCCAGCGCCTGCAACTGCAGATCGATCGCTTCAACCGCAAAACCTTCGGCCGCTCGTCCGAGAAGCTGGGCCAGATGCTGCTCGAGCTCGAAGATCTCGAGACCGATGTAGCTGCCGGCGTGCCCGATATCGAGCCGCCCATCGTCGCTGACACCGACAAGGTCCGGGTGTTGCCGGTGCGCAAGCTCAACCCCAACCTGCCGCGCAAGCGCATTGTTCGCGAGCCGTCTTGCGCATGCTGCCCGGGCTGCGGCGGCGATCTGCGCGCCATGGGCGAAGATAGCGACGAGATGCTCGATCTGGTCGCCCAAGCCTGGCAGGTGATGGAGACCGTTCGACCCAAGTACAGCTGCCGGACCTGCGATAAAATCATCCAGGCGCCGGCACCAGCCAAGGCCATTGCACGCGGCAAGCTCAGCTATGCCGCACTTGCCCATATCATGATGGCCAAGTGGGGTTATTATCTGCCCTACTACCGTCAGGTACAGATGATGGCCGCCAAGGGCGTCGATATCGAGCGATCCACGCTTGCGCGTAGCGCCGGCTACGCCGCCGCCTTGCTCGATCCGATCTACAACCGCATCCGTGAGATCGGCCGTACCCGCAGCAAGATTCACACCGACGACACGCGGCTTCCGATCCTGGCGCCCGGCACTGGCAAGACGCACAAGGGCGCGCTCTGGGTCTACGTCGCCGACGACCGCAACTCGGGTTCGAAGGAGCCGCCGATCGCCTGGTATCGCGCCACCATGGGCCGCGCCGGCGAGAGCGTGATGAGCGAGCTCGCCGGATTTGCTGGCACCCTCCAGGCCGACGGATTCAGCGGCTACAATCAGCTCTACAAGGGCGGCGCCATTCGAGAAGCTGCCTGCCTGGCCCATCTGCGTCGCAAGATATTCGACGTTCACGACAGCCAGCCGACCGAGCTCAGCACGACGGCGATGGCCGGTATCCAGGCGATCTACCGGATCGAGGAAGAGATACGGGGGCTGCCGCCCGCCGAGCGATTGGCCGCACGACGAAGGCGAACCCGACCACTGGTCCGCGCGCTGCGACGACAGCTCATGCGCCAGGGCAAGGGTTTGTCGCGCCATGCCGATATCGCGAAGGCCTTCGCCTATGGCACCAAGCGATGGCGAGCGTTCAATCGCTTCCTCTACGATGGCCAACTCGAGCCCGACAACCTCATCGCGGAGCGGGCCATTCGTGGATTTACGGTCGGCAGGCGCAATTGGCTTTTCTCGGGCAGCTTCGCAGCGGCCGAGCGGTCAGCGGTCGTGCTCAGCATCATAGAGACTTGCAAGCTCTGCGGCGTCGATGCCGAGGCCTACATGGCCGACGTCACCGAGCGCATCCAGAATGATTGGCCAGCCTCGCGATGGGACGAACTGATGCCATGGAACTGGGTGCGCCGCGAAGAGATGCCGCTCCCCTTGGCGGCATGAGCGCGCTCGATGACATGGCGCTGTCGGACGAGGCGCTCGAGGTCTGGATGGCCGTCAAGACCAACCCCCGCCCGCTGGTGCAGACCATATCGGCGCTGGATGGCTTCGTAACGGCGTCGGTCACCGGGCCTCGCTACCGGGACCCGCAAGACTGGATGTGCCCGCTCATGGGGTTGCCGCGGAACGTCCTGGCCAAAGGGTCTGCAACCGATCACGCCGTGTTTGCCAGCGTCGCCAGGATCCACAACCGGATCAACGAGACGCTCTTCGACAGACCGCAGGATTATGCGCCCCGCTTCACCAGCACGCCCAGCGGCGGCATCGACCCCCGGCCGTGGTGCCAAGGGTTCTACGCAGCCATGAATCTCAACATCAAACGCTGGAAACGGCTACTCGACCTCGACAACCCCAACCACGGCCTGCTGCTGCCGATCCTGATCTACTGCGTCGACAAAAAGGACAGGCCCGTCCTCGGTAAGCCCAGGCCGGGGCCCGACACCGCGCACTTCATCGAGCACGAGGCGTACAAAGACATCGCCCTCGTCATCCCCGCCCTGCGCGAACTCCACTACGTCACCCGCTATGACGATCGGGAGTGATCGGCGCCGGCGCGCCGACCAATAAGCGACTTAACCATCAAGACGATTTCGGGAAAGGTGCCTTGGCGCAACGCTTACGCAGAACACAGGCAAGAGCGCTGTCATCGAAATTGGTCGGCCTGATTCGAGATCACGTCGATGGCGGCCGCTCACCCGACGGGAGGAGGTGAGTCGTGATGAAAAGATCAAGCCGCACCATCTGGAGCCCAAACCGCTCCTGTACGTGCGGCAGTAGTCAGCCCATCAGGGTCCTGCACCGCGAGAGCAGCGCGGTGCAATATGCGATGCGCGATCGCATGACGTCATTCGGTCGATCTCGTATAGACACGACGATACATGTGACCGGTCTTTCGGGGCGCGCCCCGGATGGCCAGTCATGGCGCAAACTTGGCAAGATTCAAACGGGGCACATTTGGGGAGTAGCGTTCCAGTATCGACATATGAGTGGGCTTGGAGACCTCTCGAGCTATCGTGTCTCAATAAGATCGGCGGCACGCTCGCCGATCATGATGCAAGTTGCGTTCGGGTTTCCTGCTATATGACGTGGGAATATTGATGCATCCGCAACCCATAGGCCTTGAACGCCTCGGACACAAAGATCAGGGGTCACTACTGCGCGCTCATCCGCGCCCATGCGGCAGGTACCTACAGGATGATAACTCGGCATAGCGTTGTTACGGACAAACTCCTCGTCCGCAGCTGCGCCGGCTTCCTGAGCCGGAATGTCGAGGAGCTTGAGGACGTTGTCGCCGAATGGCGGCATTTTGGAAAATCGTCGGATCCAGGTCAGAGATTCAGTGAGACTGCGGAGATCCTCTGGATGGTCGAGCAGGCGCGGAAATATCGCAATTGGGTCGCGGGGACTAGCGGATCGGAGTTCTAGGTGACCTTTGCTTTCGGCGTGGTTTACGTTCGCGAAAAATGCGACAAGCTTCTTGTTGGGGACGACGCGCTTTCCATCCTCAACCCAGTAACCGTACGGCAGAAAGTGAAACTGTAGGTCTGGCTCATACTTTTCAGGGGTTGATTTAACAAAGGCAATTACTTGCGCGAGGGACTCGCCCAAGATTCCTTGTCCTCGCAGGAAATATGAAGCAAACGCTTTGATACGGCCGAGTCCGGAGGAATACGCATTGCCGGTAGCGGTGTTCACTTCGGCTAGCACGTGAAGACAGGGATGCTCCAACAAATTTTTACCAACTTCTGGGCTGTCCACCACAGGTGTCACACCATGTTTGCGCAACTCTGTGGGATCGCCGATACCGGACAGCATGAGGATCTGTGGCGTATTTATTGCTCCAGCGGAAAGGACGACGCCTTTGCGCGCATGGTATCTCTTCGTCTGACCCTTCTTGGTGACAATGATGCCTCCGACTCTGTTTCCGTTGATGATAAGTCGATCCACCGAAGCATCATCTAAAAAGACGAGCCGCTTGTTTGACAATAAAGGTTTGATATATGCTTGGAATGTAGACTGACGAACACCGTTTGAGATATTGGCCTGGTTCCACGCAACGCCATCGTGAAGTGACCCGTTCAAGTCCGAGCTTTGTGGAACGCCTAACTTGATCAAGCTATCGATGAACCGCTGAGATATCGGCAGCCGCCAGCGCGTGCTACGGACACGAACCGGTCCCAATCCGCCGCGAAACGCGTTGTCAGTGTCCCCATCAGCGGTCTCCAACTTCCGAAAGTAAGGAAGTACCGAGTTCCATCCCCAGCCGTGGGCACCTAGCCCCTCCCAAGCTTCATAGTCGTTCCGCGAGCCCCGAATAAAGATCATCCCGTTAATCGCCGATGATCCACCCGGAACTCGCCCGCGAGGCCATCTCTCTTGCAGCCCGTTCCGTGTCGGGTCTGGCTGCGCTAGGAAGTTCCAGTCATAACGTTCATTGCCAACTGTGTAAATTGGCGAAGCAGGTATGCTAGTAACGGGGAATTTCTCTGCTTTTCCCGCTTCTACCAACAAAACTTTGAAGCCCTTCTCTACAAGGCGAGCCGTCAATGGCGAACCGGAACTTCCCGATCCAACTACAATATAGTCAACTTCCATTGATCTCTTCCACTTTTCACCGCAGCAGTAGGCTTCAGTTTATCATAGAACTATCGAGCTGTCGTAGCAAACTATAGAATATGCGACGAAAAACTGAGTTATCTGCGGCGGAAGTGAAGAATTTGGTGTAGCTGACGCCGTTGGTCGCCGCGCCCTCCGGCGCACAGCCGGGTTGATCAGCGCGCCACGGCGGGCAGGCTGATGAGCGGATCATCACTCATCAGGCTGATGGTTTCCAGCGTCATGTAGCGGGCCCTCTGCAGTGAGCTTGGGGATGCGCAGGTCGCCGGTTCCCGGTCGCGTTTTCCAATCCCGCTCGCGGTAGCCGTTGCACTGGGCGGTCCGCCGCGCGCTCTTCTCCCCATGGTCGGCGCCAGTCGTGGCGCCCGCCTCCAACTCCATCAGCCCGCTCGGCGGCAATGCATCATCTCGCGCAGGAGACGGCATCGGCGGGTCTTCTCCAGAGCGCGCAGGTTCACCATGTCGTTTGTCATCGGTGGTTCCTTTGAATCAGGTTGGTGCCAGCAACCCGACCCGAACGGAAGAACATCGATGACCACCGCTGCGCCACTCGCTCGCTACGCCGCTGTTGAGGGCGCGCTGGCCGAGCGGCTTCGCCAAGCCGAGCGCCACCACGTCGCGAGACACGACCAAAACGCACATCACGACCAACCCTTCAGAAATCGCTTGCTTCTCTACGTTTCGAGGTGTGGACGCTTTCATGAAAGTACCCGCGCAAAATCAGGTCGGCCGACCGCTTAAACGAACCCAGGTTTGGTAGGCGGAATGATTGTCAACCACGTCCATCTACCAAATCTTGCCTACCGCTTGCAAAGGTCGGCAGTCTTTGTTCCATCCGGCAGGTTAGACTTTGTGTAGCCGTACTTTCCGACTGAGGCCAGCATTTCTTCGCTGCCGAGGTAAGTCTTCATCACCGCATTCAAAGCATCGACATCGGCTTGTTGGTCTGGCGATAGAACAAGTCCTGGATATACTTTGCCTTCGGGCGCATTAAAAGGCTCAGCCATCTGTATGCTTTTATCGTTGTCAACAAGTCGCTTGGACGTAAAGTAGGCACCGGTTCCCGCGTCTGCGCGACCTGCCTTGATGGACTGCACCACTTCGGGATCCCCAGCAACCTGCATAAGCTTGTCGTCAGCAATCCCAGCTTGTTTCGCCTGCTTGACATAGACTGATCCCGCGACAGCTGCCAACGTTAGGCCCTTGTCGAGGATGTCGGTCAAGGAATGAATACCTTTTGGATTCCCCTTTGCCACAAGCAATGCATCGCTGAAATTGCCGAGGGGCTCGGTGAATAGAACGTTGCGGCATCGTTCAGGAGTGATATACATGCCGCCGGTAATGATGTCGTAGCGCCCAGCTTGGAGCCCGGGAATTAGCGAGCCCCATTCCGCTACGACGGGCTCGATTTTCGTCGTGCCGAGCTTTTTAAGGAGGTCGATTGTCATCGCATTGACAAAGCCAAGAGGCGCGTTGTTTTCTCCGGGGTACGCCCACGGGATTTCATTAGAAAAGCCGATACGGACGGTCTCGCCCTTCTTGATCTTATCAAGGAGCGACTCCGCGTGCGCCGAACACGCAGCCGCGGCAATAGAAGCCACCGCAATGCCAAGCGCAGCGATGCGCCGTTGAATTGCCAGCCTGGGCGTCCAAGTGATTTTGTTGTGAAGCTCTCTGGTTCCCATGAAAGAAATCTCCGTGGATTTTCATTATTATTACGGTCGGAATATGCCAGCTGCGGGTTGTTCGTTTCAAGCGAACTGAGCTGGAAATGTGCAGGAAAACTGCGTGTCTCCCGATTCAACCGCGACGAGTTATCCCTCCGGTCAGGACTCCCTGAGAGCCGCCTTGCGAGCTGAGGGCGAACGTCGGAATATTGCCCTCCGGCATTGCGGCGCAGGGGGATCCGGCGTCCGTCGTCCGTCAGAGAGGCATGAAACATTATATGGCGGGGCGCCCGGCGCCAGTGTCTCCTCCAGAATCCGCCTCTTCGGCTCCGCCGGCCAGCGACGGCGCAGCAGCACCACGCTCTCCTCGAGACGGTTTGCTACCGCATCGATGACTGCAAAACTTTGAAGTCTGGACTTGGGTGCGACTGCAAACCAACCCCCCCAGATTCATGGCGGCAGTGTCATCGCCTTCGCAGCTCAGCGAAGTTAAAAGGGGCGCTTACAGAGAAATCAACACCGGAAAATTCTGAAATTGGGCACTCCGTGGCTTGGCTACAGAAGCAATCTGGAAAGTTCGAGAGCATTCGGGCTGAGGCCGCCTTGTGGATCCGCCATGTGAACTTAGTTCTATCTAGTCTTAGTCTAGCCAACGTTGTTCGAACCCAGAACTGCCTTGACTTCGAGATATTCCTCCAAACCGAACTTGCCATTCTCGCGACCATTGCCCGATTGCTTGTAACCGCCAAACGGCCGAGCAGCATCGCGTATTGGATAGTTTATGTGCACCATTCCGGCGCGTAAGCGGGAAGCTAATTTTTTAGCTTCATCCATGTGTGAAGACGCCACGTAGGCTGCGAGCCCATAAACAGTATCGTTCGCAATTTGTACGGCCTCATCTTCATCTTGATAGGGTATAATTGTTAGTACGGGCCCGAAAATTTCTTCACGGGCGATGGTCATTGTGTTACTTGCGCCAGCAAATACGGTTGGCTTGACGAAATATCCTTTCTTGATGCCGTTGGGCCTACCAAGCCCGCCGGCAACCAATTCAGCTCCTTCTTCGATCCCTATTTTGATCAGCTCCTGTACCTTTTCAAACTGGGCTTTGGTGGCAACAGGACCAATAGCGGTTTGAGGTGAGTGAACGTCTCCTACCACCAGGCTTTCCGCACTTTCTTTCGCTATCGCTTTTGCCTGATCATGTAGGCTTGCCGGAACAAGCATTCTTGTTGGAGCACTGCAAGCCTGCCCGCTGTTGTGCATTACCCGGTGAACCCCGGTCGATACGGCCCATTTCAAATTTGCATCGGGTAGAATAATGTTTGCTGACTTACCGCCGAGCTCCTGAGTTACCCGTTTGACAGTCGACGCAGCGGTTTGCGCGATGCGTATCCCCGCTCTTGTTGATCCGGTAAAGGATATCATGTCTACATCCGCATGAGACGAAAGGGCTTCACCAACAACTGCTCCCTGTCCCTGAACCATGTTGAAGACGCCCGGCGGCACTCCAGCTGCTTCCAGGGCTTCGGTGAAAATAATGGCGCAGAGAGGTGTCATCTCGGAAGGCTTAAGGACCATGGTGCAACCTGCAGCAAGGGCTGGCGCGACTTTGGTAATAATTTGTCCAACGGGCCAGTTCCAAGGCGTTATCATACCGACAACACCGATCGGCTCACGCAAAATGCTATCTGAACCGACTGTCTCGTAGAAGCTATAGCTTTTCAGAATTTCGATCGTCCTCACGATCTCTGCGGATGCATCGTGCCATTCGCGAGCAATTTCGAGCGGTGCTCCCATCTCACGACAAAGAGTGTCCGCTATATCGTTCCTGCGTCGTTGATATTCCGTGAGCATCCTCTCCAACAACGCGGCTCGGTCAAAAACCGACCAAGCCGAGTAGATTGGAAATGCAGCGCGGGCAGCCGCTACCGCCCGGTTGACGTCCTGTACACCTCCGCCGGTAACCCACGTGAATGTCTCTTCGGTCGACGGGTTTACGACCGGCAAGAGGACCGGGTCTATTGGTGTGACCCAAGTGCCGTTTACATAATGCTTCGACTCGTGTTGCACGAGCTTCTCCAGATTCACCTAGAATTGTCCAATAAGAAATCGTTCACAAGTGCGATTAATTTGAGGCATCTGCCATCTATCCTAGCAGTTTCTTAACGGGGTCTATAACAATGCTAGGGTTCAACGACCCACTTGTTGCAGAGAACGCTGCGCGAGCCTTGATCCACATAAGGACCTAATGGGATCATGCCCGCGTTCGCCAAGCTGCTGTCTTGGACGAAGCAGCGTTTGCCGGTACGTTAATATTGCGTCTACTGGCTTGGCAGCGAGCCGGCCGCAATCGGAACACCCCAAAGTTTGTTCTCGATTGGCCTAGCCCGGCATCATCGGTCAGAAGCCTGCGTGTGTTTTAGCGAACGTAAAGCTGACGTTTGTAGTTCGTCAAGATCTCGCAGCCAGTTTCGGTCACGCGAACAGTCTCGCTGGTGCCGACGTCCGCAAAGCCGAAAGCCTTGACCATAGAGGGGATATGGAAGACCATATTGGGCTTGAGGATCCGCGTTTCCCCTCGCTTAAACGACAGGATGTGCCCTTCGCCCCAATCCGGCGGGTAGCTGATGCCGATGGAATACCCCGTACGCTTGAAGCGGCCTTCATAGCCTCCAGCATTGACGGTCTGCGACCAGATGGTCCACACCTCACCGAGGGGGCGATCGGGATGTATGCCGTCGAGCATGTTTTCCAGCGCCCTTCGTGACACGTCCTCCATTTTCTCGAGTTCACGGTTGGATGGACTGACCACGGAAGCCCGCATGATCGCGGCGCTATAGCGTCGAACAGTGCCGGACAGTTCGAGGAAGACAGGATCACCCGGCTGAATCTGCCGGCCCGACCACGTGCCATGCGCATAGCTCGTGCGCACGCCCGAAGTCACAAACGGCGGGTAGCCGGGGTATTCACTTCCCTGGAGCGTGACCACGCGCTGGATTTCGGCGGCGATTTCATTCTCGTTCACGCCGGCCCTTATCTGGTTGATGCCCGCTTCGATGCCGGCCTCGGCAATCCGCGCTGCCTGCCGGATATAGTCTATTTCGGCATCGGATTTGACGACGCGGACCGCCTCGACAATCATCGAGCCATCTTCGAAACGGACGTCAGGGAGAAGGGTCTTGAGCGCTTCGTAATCAGCGATCGAGAAGAACCAAGACTTTTCCTCGAACCCCACCTTCGCCTTGGCAAAACCCAGGTTTCGCAGCGTTTCCGCGAGCAGCTCGAGCGGGGCCTCGTGGTCCATGTAGCTGGTACTGTTATCTATCCACGAATAGGCCCGGACATTCACCTCTTCAATGCCACGGGTGATATGGAGGGGCTCCCCTTGCAGCGGGATAAGCAGATACTGGGCGGAGGCATAACCGAGCGTGTTGTAACCGCTTAAGTAAAGCATGTTTTCGGGGACGGTCACCACGAGGATGTCCAGATCCCGCGCTGCAATGCCTTCGCGGACCGTCTTGAGCCTTCTTTGATACTCCTGGATAGTAAAAGCCAGGTCTTTTTCTACCTTTATCGTGTCTATGCCGGAAACTTTCATAGGAGCCCTTCGAAAGAAAGAGGCGCGCCACGCGCTGGACGGCGTATTGTAGCATCTGATCTGCGCACAACGTTGCCGTCGTTTCCGAGATTGCGCAGGAAACCTGCGTTGAGTTGGCCTTGATTGCTCAAAAGCCTCCGTCCTCGTCGACATTGCTGTTGCATCGGCAGCCGCCTCCAACAATCCAAATGTCTAGAAAACGGCGGCGGGTCGGGCGAAATCTGCGCGGAGGTTGTGCCCGCGTCGGGAGCCTGGGACCCTCGCCGGCTTAGATCACTTCACTTCCGGCAGCCTCGGCGCGCGTGCCGTCCGTCGGAGTGTTCTGCCAGTTGAGATGGCAAGCTTGTGATCGGGTAAGAATGCGGCTGCCGTCACCGCTGACGTCGCGTCCACTGTCTCGAGGCGCTGAGGGCGCGGGCCTCCCGATGCAAAGTGCCTGCGCGCACGATTGGCTGCTCCCTCCCGGCTCGAAAGTCTGCATGCAATTCGCATCTATGCAGAAAATCCTCAACATGGGCGAGAAATAGGGGGAATTTCCCACAGTCTAACGGATATGATGATTCCTACAGAGACGAAGGCAGTTCCCCGCTGCCGCCAGCCGCGTTGGCGCTTGGACGTCTGTCCGGGGCGTTTGGACAAATGTAAACCGTAATTGACGAGCTCTATGACTATGAACGGCAGTGTGCTTCCATTAAACCGCATCCGTGAAGATTTTCCGGCCATCCAAAACTTTATTTACATGGATGTTGCCAATCAAGGATTGATCTCTCTAACTACCCGCAGATCTTTCGAGGAGCATCTGAAAAACAGATTGCACGGGATAAACGATGAGCTTAGCCAGTTGGCGGACATCGAGAAGACACGCGCCCGATTTGCTCGATTTGTTGGTGCAGATAAAGATGAAATTGCTATCACAAAGAACGCGTCAGAGGGGATCAACATAATCGCCAACGCGATTGACTGGCGACCCGGCGACAGCGTTATCTTATGCCCTCAACTTGAGCATGCAAACAACATCCTGCCATGGCTCCAAGTGAAAGCTCTACATAATGTTGATCTCAAATTAGTGGAGCCGGATAATGGTGCGATTCCCGTAGATGCGATTGTCAATGCGCTTGATTCCAGGACTCGCGTTGTGGCGCTTTCAACTGCAACGATGGTTCCTGGTTTTCGGACAGTCTCGCAACCTGTCGCGGAGGCGTGCAGGCGTCATGGCGCCTTCCTCTTGGCGGATGGGACTCAGTCGGTCGGAATACTCCATACCGATGTCAACCGGTTGGGAGTAGATGGTTTGGCCGTCTCGACTGTGAAGGGATTGATGGGCCTCTACGGATCGGGATTTCTCTACTGCCGCCGGGAGTGGGCAGATCAGCTAAAGCCAGCCTACCTCGCTCGCTTCAGCGTCGATCTCGGGAACGCACCAGAATCGGCTCCCATTCTCAACGCCGCCAAGCTGCGGGCTGGGGCGCCTCGTTTTGACATCGGGCATTACAATTTCCCAGGCATGATTGCCGCCCACGCATCCTTGGGACAACTGCTGGAGATCGGAACAGAAGCAATCGACAAGCACGTGACATCTTTGGCAACTCGACTGGCTTCAGGACTGCTACAAACCGGACTGCCTGTCTGTGGCGGGCCTCCTGGCGAGCACACTGGGAGTATTGTGGCGGTGGGCGACATGGCTGCACTCGGCGGAGCGCAAGAAATAGCCGCCTACATACCGTCGCTGCACAGTTATCTTGCGGAAAACAAGGTCGTTGCATCAACGCGACGAGGACTCCTTCGGTTCTCGCTCCATCTTTACAACAGCGAGGAGGAAGTCGACGAAGTTGTCGATATAGTCAAGAAATGGTCGAAGTAGCTGCGCCAGATCACAAGCCCATAGGAGAATTTATGTCATCGCCAAGCGCAGATACCGTCGCGCTTCTTCAAGACCTTGTCAAAATTGAAAGCGTAAACCCTTCGCTTTCGCCCAGGGGCAGCGGAGAACAGCGGGTCGCCGAATATCTTGAAAGGTTTTGCCGGGACCGAAACCTGCCTTATGAACTCCAGCACGTTGTCGACGGCCGCTCGAATTTCTTGACCTGGATCTCAGGCAAAGACCCTAGTCGGCGGCTTCTTTTTGTGGCCCATATGGACACGGTGCCCACTGATAATTGGGCTTCCGATCCATTTTCTCCCGAATTGAAGGATAATCGACTCTACGGTAGGGGAAGTTGCGACACAAAGGGTTCCCTCTCTGCAATGATGATCGCCCTGAGTACCTTAGGGGAGCGTCAGCCGAATGCCACAATTGTCGTTGCCGCCAGCATCGATGAAGAGTACCGCAAGATCGGCGCTCGCGCCATCGCTCTCTCCGGCAAGTCGTATGATGCCGCGGTTGTTGGTGAACCAACCGAGCTTGAGCTTGTAGTCGCCCACAAAGGGTCGGTCCGCTGGCAAATCGACGTTCAGGGTGTCCCTGCTCACACTTCGAAGCCGCATCTCGGAGTCAATGCAATCTCAGGCATGGCAAAGGTCATCTTGGCGCTCAACGAACACGGAGAGAACCTCGCTTCCCGCACCCAGCCTTTGGTTAGTCCTCCAACTTTGACGGTAAGTCTTATCGAGGGTGGCCTGGAATTGACGACGGTTCCTCCATCGTGCCGCATCTGGGTGGATCGACGTCTCGTTCCAGGAGAGCGACCGGAGCAGGCGTTGGCAGAAGTGGAGAACATACTGCAAGGTTTGCGGGATCACGAAGACATCAACGTCCGATCATTACTGCCCGCGCTTGAAGATCCTGCTCCGGACAGTGCCGAGTCAAGCAAGATAGCTTCCGTGGCAGCGCAGGCGTGTGCCGAAGTTGCCGGGACGGGCAAGTACATTGGAGTGCCGTACGGCACGGATGCTAGTCAGCTATCATTGGCCGGCATCCCGTGCATCGTGCTCGGGCCAGGAAGCATTGATCGCGCTCACACAAATAATGAGTTCATTGAGTTGGATCAACTTGAAAGGTCCGTTGAAATATATAGACGCATAATGCTCAGCTACTAGTTTTGGAACCGCAAATTGAGATTAGCAAGGATGCTTGTCACGTAGTGAGAGAGAGGCCCATGGTCCGGCTCGACCACTCTCAATCGGGAAGAGATCATCGCTATGAATGATCATGGTCGAAAAGTTCTGGTAATGGCCAGTAGCAAGGGTCTTGGCTTGGCCATCGCCAAACGACTAGCTAAAAACCGCTCGGAAGTTGTTATTTGTGGTCGTGACAAGGCGTCATTAGACAGAGCTGTAGGTGATCTACAGAAAATTGAGGGATGCGCTGGCGCTCATGGCATAATTGCAGACTTAGCTCAGCGAGCGGATGTCGACATGTTGTTGCAACGCACTTTGGAACTCCTCGGGAGCATTGATTGCCTCGTCGTAAATTCTGGTCATATGCCGTACGGAACTCTCGAAGACCTAAACGACGATGATTGGGATCATTCCTACGAGACGCTTCTCATGAGTGCTGTAAGGGTGTCGCGAGCGGCAGCCGCTGCAATGAAAGCGTCTGGTCGTGGGGGTGATATCGTCTATGTTTCCTCGGCAGGCGTGCACGAGGTGACAGGTCACCTACTCCTATCGAACGTCATGCGTGCCGGAATAGCAGTATTAGCTAAGCACCTCGCAGACACACTTTCGGGAAGTGGTGTTCGCGTGAACGTTGTCGCGCCTGTTATTTTGACACAGGCAGAGTTCACAAAAGAATTGAGGCGTTGATGGTCGACGAAGGCCTCAATCGAGATGCCGCTATCGAACGTGTGGCCAATACCAATCCCTTGGGGCGGATTGGAACTGCCGACGAACTCGCGGAGCTGGTTGGATTCATCGTCGGTGACCGAGCAAGATACCTGAATGGCACGACAATAGTGATTGATGGAGGAGGCAGCCGCCTTGTGACATAGCTGCAGGTGGACGTTGGTACATCCCTCGCCGCGTCCGACGCCCTGAGCGCTGGGCGTCGCCGCCACGGATAGACATTCAAAAAAGGTCCGCGCACGCACTGGAGCAGGATAGCCCCGATATCCTGAAGCGGCGCCAGGGCGGCCATAGAGCGCGTCGGAACCGATGAAGTTGATCGCGCCGGCAATGTAGCGGCCGTTGCGCTTCGCCATCACCAGCAGGATGTCGTCGGCCATGCGCTCGCCGATCAGCGAGAAGAATTGGCGGTTGAGATAGGGGGCTTCTTCGCCTTCTACATTGGACACCGGCAGCCGCAAATGGGTCCTTCCCGCCAGCTCGACCTCGATCCGGCGAAGCTTGTGTTCATCGATGAGACGGCCTCTCTCCACAAAGATGGCCCGCCTGCGTGGGAGAGCGCCGCGCGGCGAGCGCTGCCGGGCCGGCGTGCCGCATGGCCATGTGTGGACGCCCCCGGTGGTGCAAGAAGAATCTTTGGTAAAGGCTACTGCGCGTGATCGGGTGCTGCCATGTGTTCGGCCTCTCTTGCGGCTTTCATTGCCGCGGGCCCGTATGGGAGTTTGAGGATCAGGTCCACATCACTGGAACGCGCTCGAAGCGCTCCTCATGCGCCTGGTTCGTAAGCGTTGCGCCAAGGCACCTTTCCCGAAATCGTCTTGATGGTTAAGTCGCTTATTGGTCGGCGCGCCGGCGCCGATCACTCCCGATCGTCATAGCGGGTGACGTAGTGGAGTTCGCGCAGGGCGGGGATGACGAGGGCGATGTCTTTGTACGCCTCGTGCTCGATGAAGTGCGCGGTGTCGGGCCCCGGCCTGGGCTTACCGAGGACGGGCCTGTCCTTTTTGTCGACGCAGTAGATCAGGATCGGCAGCAGCAGGCCGTGGTTGGGGTTGTCGAGGTCGAGTAGCCGTTTCCAGCGTTTGATGTTGAGATTCATGGCTGCGTAGAACCCTTGGCACCACGGCCGGGGGTCGATGCCGCCGCTGGGCGTGCTGGTGAAGCGGGGCGCATAATCCTGCGGTCTGTCGAAGAGCGTCTCGTTGATCCGGTTGTGGATCCTGGCGACGCTGGCAAACACGGCGTGATCGGTTGCAGACCCTTTGGCCAGGACGTTCCGCGGCAACCCCATGAGCGGGCACATCCAGTCTTGCGGGTCCCGGTAGCGAGGCCCGGTGACCGACGCCGTTACGAAGCCATCCAGCGCCGATATGGTCTGCACCAGCGGGCGGGGGTTGGTCTTGACGGCCATCCAGACCTCGAGCGCCTCGTCCGACAGCGCCATGTCATCGAGCGCGCTCATGCCGCCAAGGGGAGCGGCATCTCTTCGCGGCGCACCCAGTTCCATGGCATCAGTTCGTCCCATCGCGAGGCTGGCCAATCATTCTGGATGCGCTCGGTGACGTCGGCCATGTAGGCCTCGGCATCGACGCCGCAGAGCTTGCAAGTCTCTATGATGCTGAGCACGACCGCTGACCGCTCGGCCGCTGCGAAGCTGCCCGAGAAAAGCCAATTGCGCCTGCCGACCGCCATCTCGCAGACATTCTGCCCATGTCGGGCGCGAGGTTGTCGTTTGGTATCGATGGCATCCGTATTTCGAGCGGACCGTTCGATGCGAGTATACCGAGGAGCGGGCGAACGGCAGAGTCGCGCACATTGTCGTGCGCCATGGCGAAGTCATTGTCGTTCCCGCATGGATGTTGGATCGCGACGTTTGCGAAGCGTTTAGCTTGGGCAGCCCTCAGGTAACTGTGGATGCGCTGACTGACCTTCACAATCTCTTGATCCATCGGGGGTTTCGTAAGGGCCTTGCGAGCGGTTCGAACGCTCAGGAGGTTATCGATGAAGACATTGCCCCCGCCAAGCCGGCTGCCAGCACTGCGGCAGTTGATCATGCCACTCGACTCCCGAGCCCTGGACGGGCTGACGAGAGCGCAACGCGCAGTCGCGGTCGCGAGCCTCGCCAATCTGCTGATGGCGGCCGCAGGTGTCGCGGAGAAGGAGATGACCGATGACGGGCGGTAATCTTCTTCCCACGGCACTCCTGAAGCGCAAGGCCGTCGTCTACGTCAGACAGTCGACGGCCCAACAGGTTCATACAAACCTTGAGAGTCAACGCCGGCAATATGAGCTGGTCGACGTTGCGCGGCGTTGGGGGTTCCACAATGTCGAGGTGATCGACGAGGATCTGGGGCGCAGCGCGAGCGGCGCCGTCGAGCGCCCGGGTTTCGAGCGGCTCGTCGACGATCTGTGCACCGGTCATGTCGGCGCAATATTGTGTCTTGAGGCCTCTCGGTTGTCGCGCAATGGTCCGGACTGGCACAGGCTGCTGGAGCTTTGCGGTCAGGTCGATGCGCGCGTGATCGATATCGATGGCATTTATGATCCTGCCAAGCCGAACGACCGGCTGTTGCTCGGCATGAAGGGCAACATCAGCGAGTTCGAGCTTTCTGTCATTCGGGCGCGGATGTACGAGGCCGCGCGGCAGAAGGCCCAGCGGGGCGAACTGCGGATAAGCGTGCCGATCGGCTACATCTGGCACCGCGATTACGGCCTGGGATTCGACCCTGATATTCGGGTCCAGGAAGCCATCAGGCTTATATTCGCGCGGTTCCGCGAGATCGGTAGCGCCCGCCAAGTGCTGATCTCGCTCAATGCCGAAGGCATGCATTTTCCGCGCCCATCTGACGGCAAAATGATGGTCTCCTTCGAGTGGGTTCCGATCCGCTATCGCAACGTCATCAGCGTATTGAAGAACCCTTTCTATGCGGGGGTCTATGTGTACGGCAAAACCCAGAAGCGGACCGAGATCGTCGATGGCCGCGTTCGCAAGAGCTATGGCCACCGTAAATCCCTTGAGGATTGGGCGGTTATGCTCAGGGAGCATCATGAAGGCTATGTCCGCTGGGACGAGTATGAGCGGAATCAGAAGCTGCTCGCCGCCAACACCTACGGCAAGGGCGGCGGTGTAAAATCCGGTCGAGGCGGAAGGGCTCTTCTGGCCGGCATGCTCACCTGCGGTCATTGCGGTCGGCGCCTGTGCGTCGTTTATGTCGGCCGTCGCATCGGTTATCATATCTACCGTTGCGACCGTTCGAACCTCATGCTGGCGCGACCCCGATGCATGACCGCCAATGGCGGTCGAGCTGACGCTGCTGTCTCGCAGGAGGTTTTGCGCGCCGTGGCGCCCATGGCGATAGAAGCAGCATTGGAGGCGGAGCGCATGCATCTCGAAGGCGAAGCGCAGAGAAGGCAGATGCTTGAACTGGATTTGCAGCAGGCCCGCTACGAAGCCTCGCTTGCCGAGCGGCGCTATGCGGCCTGCGACCCCGACAATAGGCTCATAGCCGCTCAGCTTGAGAAGAGCTGGGAGGCGACGCTTCGCCGTGTCGAGGCCTGCGAAGCCCGGCTCAACAATCGGCAAGTCCGCGATGACGCCGCCATCCCCGATTTTGCCGGCCTGGCTCAGGATCTCAGGGCTGCATGGGACGCTTCCGATGTCGACATGCGTTTTCGGCATCGGCTTCTGCGCGCGCTGATCAAGGATATCGTCGTCACGGTGGACGATGATGCGAGACAGGTCGAACTCACTATACACTGGCAGGGCGGACAGCATTCGCAGGTTCACATTCGCAAGCCAAAGTCCGGCGAGCACACCAAAAGCACGCCCGAGGAGGCGATGGCCATCATCCGATCGATGGCGACGCGCTGGTCCGACGCAGATGTCGCCGCCACGCTCAACCGCATGGGAATGCGGACTGGTCAGGGAAAGACCTGGACAGGGCATCGCGTCAGCTCGTTGCGCCGGGTGCACAAGATCGACGGCTACCGGTCTGCCGGCAATACTGACGGAGAATGGCTCACCATGTCCGAAGCCGCGACCAAATTCGGCGTCACCAACCATAAAATCCGGCGTGTCGTCGAAGCCGGGCTCTTGCCCACTGAGCAAATCATGCCCGGCGCGCCCCATCAAATCCGCGCAGCAGACCTCGAAAAGCCCGCCGTCAAAGCCGCGATCTCGCGCAAGGGCCCGTGTCGCGTCACCGACCGAGACCAGAAATCCCTGTTTTCCGCCATTTGAAGAGGAGCAGCATAATGAATCAGGCATCGTAAATCCACGAATGGCCCGCTCCGCGATGAGGTTGTCGGGCTCGAGTTGGCCATCGTAGAGGAAGCGATTGAACGCTCGCCATCGCTTGGTGCCATAGGCGAAGGCCTTCGCGATATCGGCATGGCGCGACAAACCCTTGCCCTGGCGCATGAGCTGTCGTCGCAGCGCGCGGACCAGTGGTCGGGTTCGCCTTCGTCGTGCGGCCAATCGCTCGGCGGGCGGCAGCCCCCGTATCTCTTCCTCGATCCGGTAGATCGCCTGGATACCGGCCATCGCCGTCGTGCTGAGCTCGGTCGGCTGGCTGTCGTGAACGTCGAATATCTTGCGACGCAGATGGGCCAGGCAGGCAGCTTCTCGAATGGCGCCGCCCTTGTAGAGCTGATTGTAGCCGCTGAATCCGTCGGCCTGGAGGGTGCCAGCAAATCCGGCGAGCTCGCTCATCACGCTCTCGCCGGCGCGGCCCATGGTGGCGCGATACCAGGCGATCGGCGGCTCCTTCGAACCCGAGTTGCGGTCGTCGGCGACGTAGACCCAGAGCGCGCCCTTGTGCGTCTTGCCAGTGCCGGGCGCCAGGATCGGAAGCCGCGTGTCGTCGGTGTGAATCTTGCTGCGGGTACGGCCGATCTCACGGATGCGGTTGTAGATCGGATCGAGCAAGGCGGCGGCGTAGCCGGCGCTACGCGCAAGCGTGGATCGCTCGATATCGACGCCCTTGGCGGCCATCATCTGTACCTGACGGTAGTAGGGCAGATAATAACCCCACTTGGCCATCATGATATGGGCAAGTGCGGCATAGCTGAGCTTGCCGCGTGCAATGGCCTTGGCTGGTGCCGGCGCCTGGATGATTTTATCGCAGGTCCGGCAGCTGTACTTGGGTCGAACGGTCTCCATCACCTGCCAGGCTTGGGCGACCAGATCGAGCATCTCGTCGCTATCTTCGCCCATGGCGCGCAGATCGCCGCCGCAGCCCGGGCAGCATGCGCAAGACGGCTCGCGAACAATGCGCTTGCGCGGCAGGTTGGGGTTGAGCTTGCGCACCGGCAACACCCGGACCTTGTCGGTGTCAGCGACGATGGGCGGCTCGATATCGGGCACGCCGGCAGCTACATCGGTCTCGAGATCTTCGAGCTCGAGCAGCATCTGGCCCAGCTTCTCGGACGAGCGGCCGAAGGTTTTGCGGTTGAAGCGATCGATCTGCAGTTGCAGGCGCTGGATGCGAAGCGCGGCCTCGGCGCGCTCTCTTCGCAACTGCTCATCGCGTTCGGCGATGGTGGTGTCACGGGCAGAAACGGCCGCCTCCAGAAGCGCGATCCGGGCGAAGAAATCAGCGGTTGAGGGAGCTTGTTCCGACACCCAAATTACATACCCGAAAGACCTCTGTTACGAAAGTAAAATCGGCACAAAATCAATAAGAAACGACCGAATTTAGCCGGCCAGACGCGGTCGATAAATCTTGTTCGGCCGGCGCCAGTCGATCCCGTCCAGAAGCAGCGAAAGCTGTGCCTTAGTGAGCGACACGGTCACCTGATCCTTGGTGGTCGGCCAGGCGAAACAACCATCGGAAAGCCGTTTTGTAAAAAGGCAGAACCCCTGGTCGTCATGCGCCAAAATCTTGATGATATGACCCTTGCGTCCACGGAAGCAGAAGATCGCGCCGGTATGCGGTTAGGTGGCGCGCCACCTAACCGCATTTATGCATCGGGTGAGATTTTGTGGCGGAGCCGTCCTGGCGCCAGCCGGGGTCTGCCAAATCTGGCTTCCTCCGCCACATAATATTTCATGCCTCTCTGACGGACGCGGGATCCCCCTGCGTCGCAATGCCGGAGGGGCAATATGCTCGACTTCTATTTTTCGTATCGTGGGGTACTCAAGCGCCTGCGTAGCGGTGCGCTCGGCGGCGAGATGGATCGCCTCGCGGAGCATTTCTTCACGCTTGGTTACAAGCGAGCATCGGCCAAGTGTTATCTGAGCCGGATTGCGCACTTTAGCCAGTTTGCCGCGACGCGCTCTGGTCCGATGCCGATCCTTCAAGATGTCGTCGATAGCTATTTGCGTACGTTTACTACGGATTCTCCGCGCATTGGGGCAGTGTCGGCGCTGGGACACGCACGGCGAGTGGCTCCGGAGCGGTTCATTGTTTCCGTTCCAAATAAAGAGGATGATCCGGACGCCCCGCTTCTGGCCTCCTTTTCGGACTATCTGCGTAGGGTACGGGGCCTGGAGCCGAAGACCCTCGAAGGCGTTCTTCTGGGCGGCCGCCGCTTTCTGGATTGGTTCCACCACCACCATCCTCGGCAAAACCTGGAGATGTTGACGGCTGAGCACGTCCTCGCTGCTGCCGAACATCGGCTGTCGCTATCGGCGACCTCCAGCAGCCGCACGGCAGCGACTTCTCACATTCGAACATTTCTTCGGTTTTTGTATTGGGCTGGCCACCATCGCCAAGATCTCGCCTGCCTTGTCCCAAGGACGCCCTCTTGGCGTTTAGCACATTTGCCGCCGCGCCTTGCATGGGATGACGTTCGGCAGGCGATCGATGCGATCGGCGCAACGACACCGGTCGACATCCGCGATCGAGCCGTCCTGCTGCTGCTCGCCACCACGGGCATTCGCAACGGCGAGTTACGCGCCATTCGGCTGAAGGATATCGACTGGCGTACCGGCGAGGTTTTTGTCCGGCGCACCAAGGGCAAACGTGATCGGGTGGTGCCACTCCTCGAGGAGACCGGCGCCGCACTCGCCGATTACATCCTGCGCGCTCGACCGAAGGTGGACAGTCCGTATCTGTTCCTGTCCTTCAAGCCGCCGCTGGGACCGTTCACGTGCGCATCGCCTGTTTCGAGGATCGTGCGGAAGCGGTTGCGGCATGGCGGGGTCGAACTCGGGCGGGTCGCAGGTGCGCATCTCCTGCGCCACAGCCTTGCCACCCAGCTCGTCAGGCAGCGAAGGCCAATCAACGAGATCGCCGATCTTCTTGGACACCGGAGTATCAATACAACGGCGCTGTACGTGAAGGTTGCGGCCTCACAACTCGCCGAGGTCGCACTCCCGTTTCCGGGAGGCGCGGTATGACCGTCTTTACCCAATTCCTCGGCGAGAAGGCCGAGCGTTACATCGAACTGCGCCACTCGCTCGGCTACTCTTTCAGCAAACAAGCCGCCACCTTGCGGGCTTTCGTCCGCTACGTTGAACACGCTCAGTTCGTTGCGCCCGCCACCCGGACGATGGCGCTGGACTTCGTCCTGTCGTTCGGTGGCGCCGCCAACAGCCGCACCACTCGTCACGGCGTGCTCCGCCGATTCTACGAGTATCTCACCATCTATGACGCCCAAACCGAGGCCTTGGAGCGCAGAGTCTTTCCCAGATCCAGGGCAATTCCGCCGCCGCGCATCCTCAGCGAGTCAGAGTTGGCGTCGCTCATCGACGCATGTGCGCGCATTTCGCCAGGCATCCCACTCAGGGGGCGGACGATGGCAACGCTGATCGGATTGTTGGCAAGTTCGGGACTGCGATCTGGCGAAGCGGTCAGACTTGATCGTTCCGACGTCGATCTGACCAGCGGGGTTCTTCTGGTTCGGAAGACGAAGTTCCGCAAGGACCGTCTCGTTCCAGTTCACACGACGACCCAGGCTGCCCTTCGCCACTACGCACGTGATCGTGACGCCGCTTTTCCCACGCCCAAGGACCAGGGCTTCTTCCTCAGCTCTCGTGGCAACCGCCTCTCAGCGACCGGCCTGCAAAACGGTTTTGCCGAGGTCCGCAAGCTCGCCGGCCTTGATGGCGGTAAGCCCTTAAGGCCGCACGATCTCAGGCACCGGTTCGCCGTGACCCGTCTCAGCTTCTGGCATCAACAGCGTGCAGACGTTCAGGCGTTGCTCCCGTTGCTCGCCACATATCTCGGCCACGCCAGCTACAGCGATACAGCTTACTACCTCACGGGTTCGGCGGATCTTCTCGCCATTGCGGCGGATCGCGCTTTCCTCGATGGAGGTGCAGCATGAGCGAACATATGCTCCTAGCGCCGCTCCTGGAATCCTACTTTCGCCGGCGCTTGACCAAGCAGCGCAACGCCACTCCCGCGACTGTCGCGAGCTATCGCGACGCCTTGCGCATGCTGATCCTCTTCGCCGCCGCCAGGTTGCGGAAGAGGCCGGCGGCGTTGGTGCTTGAAGATCTCGATCGAGACCTCATTCTCGCCTTTCTCGACGAACTCGAGGAGAAGCGGAACAACACCGTCGCCACGCGCAATGCCCGACTAGCTGCGATACGATCTTTCTTCCACCATGTGGCAGCGGCCGACCCGGCGTCCTTTGGTGTCGCGCAACGCGTTTTGACCATTCCCACAAAACGGGCACACATTGAGGTGACGCGCCACCTCACCAGCGCAGAAGTGGACGCAATCATTGGGGCGCCCGATCAGAGGACGCCCCGTGGCCGGCGCGACCGCGCGTTTCTGCTGTTCCTCGCGCGGACCGGCGCGCGCGTCTCCGAAGCCATCAGTGTCGATGCTGACGACCTTCAGTTGGAACGCCCGCGTTCGCAGGTGCTGTTGCACGGTAAGGGGCGCAGAGATCGCGTCATCCCCGTTCCTCAGGATCTGGCGAGAGCGCTGGCGGCCGTGTTGCGCGAGCGCGGTATCGCCAACCACGAACCACGACCGATCTTTGTCGGCGCCCACAATGAGCGCCTGACGCGCTTCGGGGCTACCCACATCGTACGACGAGCAGCGGCCAAGGCCGTGGCCGTAAGGCCGGACTTGGCTGAAAAGCCCATATCACCGCACATTTTTCGACACTCCCTCGCCATGAAGCTTCTCCAGTCCGGCGTGGATCTCTTGACGATTCAAGCCTGGCTCGGCCACGCACAGGTCGCCACCACCCACCGCTATGCCGCTGCGGATGTCGAGATGATGCGCAACGGACTCGAAAAGGCGGGCATCGAGGGCAATTACGGGGCGCGCTTCCGGCCCACCGATGCCGTTCTGCAACTGCTGGACAGCATCTAAGCTAAAACATTATGTGGCGGAGCACGACAGATTTGGCAGACCCCGGCTGGCGCTAGGACGGCTCCGCCACAAAATCTCACCCGATGCATAAGTGCGGGTCGAGCGCGAGGACCTGCTGCACCATCCGCGCCAGGCTGTCGATTCCGCGGCGCATATCGGTCGCGCCGCAGCACAAGTAAATCCGGTCGGTCGGCACCACCGTGATCACCTGGTCAACTCCGCCAGGACGATGCGCAGCGCATTCGGATCGACGGTCCCGTCGATCCGCAATCGCGCACCGCTCGGAAAGGCCACGACGATCCTGCCGGCCGGGTCCGGGCAATCGGCGACGGGCCGTTCGACACCGGGCAGATCGCTCACCTCGATGCGCGCGAAGGTCGCCATCGCCTGATCGGCATCGAGCTCGCCGCCGCCCATCTGCTTGCGCCAGGCATAGAGCTGTGACGGCGCTACGCCGAACGCCTGCGCGACCTCGGTCACCGACGACCCCGCCGCGCTCGCCAGGTCGACCAACGCGCGCTTCTCTGTGCAACTCCACAGCCGTCGTTGCCGCGCGCGCCCAATCCCTGTGGCACGGTCTTCCGCCGCCGCGGCATCGCTTAACTCGGCGACCAAATCGCCCCTTGCATGTTCCAATGTCATGGCGCGAAAGCTCCATGTTCATCGGCCTATCGCTTACCATGGAAGGGCCCCTGCGGCGCGATGAGACCGTACTCAGAAAGATGGCCGCGGATCGCGTTGATGAGTTGAGTACGCTGGCCGATCAGAATATCCCGGGTTCGGAAGATCACGGAGGAGGCCTGTTTGGCCTCGCTCTTAACGGCTAGGCGCGGTGCTGCTCGTCGAGCGCTGGATTCTGGCGCGGCTGAGGAATCGATCCTTCTTCTCGATCGCCGAGCTCAACGCGGCGATCGCCGAACTGCTCGAGGACCTGAACAACCGGCCGATGCGCCATGTCGGCCGCTTTATGGGCTCCTGATGTCGAACATCCGATACTTGTTGCCCACCGCGTCACGTTAGGCAAGCAGGATCGAGCCGGAAGTCTCGCCGTCAGGATTCGAGCCAGCATACAGTTAAGGCGGAGGCGTTGCTCATATCCCGCGCTGGATGCTTGACGAACCCTTTCACGCCCGGCCTCGTCGCATCGATGAACTGGTTAAAGAATGGCGCGATTAAGCCGCCCTCGTCGCGAACGATCATTGCCATCTCGCGATAAAGGTTTTTGCGCTTGCCCTGATCGAGTTCGGCCCTCGCCTCAATGAGAAGCTTGTCGAATTTCTCTTTGACGAAGCGCGTGTCATTCCAAGCGGCCGTCGACAAATACGCGACGGAGTACGCTTGGTCCTGCGTCGCGCGACCAGTCCAGAAGGTGGCGGCGAATGGCTGCTTTAACCAGACTTCCGACCAGTAGCCGTCGCTCGGCTCGCGCTTGACCTCGATGGTAATTCCGGCCTTGGCGCAGCTCTGCTGATAGAGTTGGGCGGCATCGACGGCACCGGGGAAGGCGACGTCAGAGGTGCGCAGCAGGAGCGGTCCGCTATGGCCCGACTTCCGATAGTGAAACTTGGCTTTGTCCGGTTCAAAGATGCGCTGCTCGATATCGTCAGAAAACAGCGGGTACGAAGCGTTGATTGGAAAATCGTTGGCCACTGAGCCATAGCCGCGCAGGATTTGGGTGAGCATCTGCTCGCGGTCGATGGCGAGCTTGAGCGCCATCCGGAGATCGTTGTTATCGAAGGGGGGCGTGTCACAGAACATGTTGAAGCAATAATAGCCGCGCCCCGAAACGTTCTGGACGGTCACGCCGGGGATACGATTGACCAGGTCAACGACCTTCGGCTCTACCCGGTCGATCATGTGGACCTGGTCGCTTCGCAGGGCCGAAATACGCGCCGTGGCGTCGTTGATGACGGTGATCTCGATCTGATCGGCGTGGCCACGCTTTTCGCCCTGCCAGAAATTCTTGAACCGTTCGCCCCCGTGCCGTACGCCCGGCTCATTCACCTTAATCTTGTAGGGCCCTGCTCCGATACCGCCAGCCGGATTGTCCTTGCCCCCGTTCGGTTGGATGACGAGATGATAATCGGTCATCAGATAAGGGAAGTCAGCGTTACCGCCCTTCAGGGTGACGATGACCTCGTCGCCATTTGCCTTGAGCGTGTCAATACTCCCCAGCACGCCCAGAGCGCCCGATTTTGACCTGGAATCCGAGTGCCGCTCGAGCGTCGCCACCACATCATCCGCGGTGACGGTCTTGCCGTTGTGGAACTCGACTCCCTTCCGAATCTTCATCGTCCAAGTCTTGGCGTCTTTGGACGAGCCGATTTCCTCGGCGAGGCGGTTTTCAACGCCGCCGTCCGGGGTCAGTTCCATCAGCAGCTCACCCCAGCATTTGCTGAAGGCGATCGGGCACGCGCCGGGGAAGAACGCCGGGTCGAGAGTGTCAGTCGCCTGACCACCCTGAAGGCCGGCCTTCAGAATGCCACCCTTTTGCGGGACCTGCGCATTCACAGCACCGGCAAGAAGCGAGTTGGCGAAGGTGGCGCTCACGCCGAGTGCCGTCGCGCGACCGAGAAATTCACGCCGGCTCAGTCGGCCGGCAGCGACGTGGCGGCTGAGGTAGTGAAGTTCCTGCGACATTGGATGCTCCTCTCTTCAGACGCGTTCCCATGAGATCGGACAAGGCGGCTCTATTTTGAGCATCGATACCAGCACCAATGTGCCGCGTGGAACGAATTGTCCTTCTTACAGCGCAGGAAATCGGCGTTTTTGGCGGTCATACGCGCAAGATTGACCCTTGTGGGTGTGGATCGACTGGCCAGAGTTCAAACGCGTGACCGTCGCTCCCTAACGTCGAGCCAGCGAAGACCACGCGGCTGAGGCCGCGCGCTTGGCTTCGTCGGCGAGCAACTCGATTACCACACGCGCGCAGCTGGCGCGGTCGAGACCCCGCGTTGTTTTCGCAATTCCTGACTATTTACCGCCAACAAGCAGCTTGAATAGGGGTGCCAGCGTGGGCCGCTTATCAAGGTCCTCGACGAATTCCCCAATCAACCCGAGCTGTGAATCGGAGAACGGCAACATGGACGTTTCGGCGCAAGCTTTGAGTTTACGCATGCCATCGACGAACGAAGCCGGATTGTCCGGATGGCCGAATGGCTTGTCAATCCGAATGGAATGTTCTGCGCCGCCCCTCAGCTTCACGGTAACTGCTGTCGGCGAATTTTGATGCAGACCGTGAGTACGATCGATCTCTGGATCAACTTCAATCTTCGTTACAGCCATTATCCGGCGCACAGCCTCATCCTCAAATGCTTCCGGACGAAAATCGCTAATTCCTACTCTGCCGCGCTGTGCCGCGACAGAGATGACGTAGGGCAGGCTGAAGCGCGCGACGACCGGGTCCTTCGGGTGCCACTTTTGGTCGCGCGGCTGTACCACATAACTTTCAGCGACGAGACGGTTCACCCCAAGCTCAAGTGAGATTATATCCTCTCCCTTGAAGCCATACTTATCGCGCAATTGCTTCAGGCCATCGATCCCCGGATGCATAGCCCTGCAAGCCGGCCAAGCTTTGAAGCTGATCTCAGTATTCACATAGTCCTGACCAAGTTTCTCCATAAGCAAGTCAACGTCGTAGCTAGGTTCGAAGGCTCTGTAGAAGCCATACTTACCAAAGAACGGCTCTCGAGGACCGTTGAAACCCACCATAGCCGACAGGGCCGATTCCACCCCCGAACGCGCCCGCAATCCTTGTTGCAGGGACACAGTATGCGAGCCTTCCTCATACATCTGTACTTCCCCGGCGGCGTGGGCGTACGCAATGCCGAATGCATTTCGGGTTTTCTCTTCATCGAGCCGCAGCAGTTTTGCGCTAACTGCAGTTGTGCCCCACACCGCAACAATATTGTCGCGGCCGGTTTTCAATGAATGGGTCGTCACGCTCCGCGCAAGACGCATGTGCAAATCCATAGCCGTAGCTAATGCGACCAGCAATTCGCTTCCAGCAATAGAAGGATCGCGTTCCGCGAGCGCCAGCGCCGGCGGCACATTGTAAGCGCTGGCGTGGCAGCCGTTGATACAAAGCTCGTAGGTATCATCAAAGTCGATGGCTCTAGCCGTGCTGGCATTGACAAGGGCTGCCATGCAGGCCGGAAGCTTTTCTCCAGAAACCCAGACGGTGCATTCTGCCTTGCCACCGGACAAGCTGCCCAGCCTACGAGCGAAATGCGCGATCGGATCGTCCGATCCCCCGATCGCACTGGCAAGCGTGTCGAGAACGGAGAGTTTCGCGCGTTCAATCGACTCCGTAGGTATTGTCTCTGCGCGCGAATCAACAATGTGCCTAATGATTTGCGCCGTCAAATCCATCGCCAAACCTCCCGCCCTTAATTAGTAAGCTTCTGAAAAAATGTGAGGACAGCCCCGCCCCTCCGCGTGCTAAATTGCCATGGAATGCCTTGCCCAATCAGCTTTGATTGATTGCAGGAGTTGTTCTGCACGCCTCTTCCTTGGAAGACAGTTGGGGCAGCTGTGCGTTATTTGCGCGTAGCCACCTAGGGCTCGAACGGTTGATATTTTCCGCTGGTTGGTGATCTGGCAGTCCAGTGCCGGATGAGGCTGTTCACAGCTTCACTCTGGTCGACCTGGACGTCATGTCCTGCATTGTTCAGCAGGTGGAAATCCGAATTCTTCATCAGCTTTGCCAACTTTACACCGCGGTCAGGCGGCACTGTGGAGTCGTTCCTGGACCAAATGATCAATGTCTCGGCCCGAAGTCGATCCAGATACGGGAACACATATGTTTGCTGCAGCACAACGTACAGACGGAGATTGTTTTCTTCTTCGGGCAGGTTCTGGAGAATCTCGTATTGCCCGCGCGCCGCAGCCCGCCGATAGGCCTCTCTTTTAGCTTCTTCCACATCCTGTCCATAGGCGCGCGTGCTCTTTCGCCAGGCGGCGACGTATTCCTCTTCGCTCGGCATCTGGCTGGAATTGTCGTAAGCTTCCGTATATGCCTTCCACCAAGTTTCGTCGCGATCGTCCCCATAGTCCGGAGAAACTGAACTCGCTGTCAGCAACACAAGCCTCGAGACAAGATCCGGACGCAGGATCGCGACCCGCGCCGCGACGAATGACCCTTCTGAATGACCGACGAGGGTGATCTGCTTCAACCCCAGCGCTTCGATGAAGCCAATCACGTGGTCTACACGACCAAGGCGGTTTACGAATTTTTGATCTGCGGGATAATCGGTCCCGCCGCACTGCAGTTGATCTACCGCGATAACCCTGAACTGATCGGATAGGTCATTGAGCTGCCGCAAAAAGGAACTCTTTCCGTCTGCACCGAAGCCCGCACCGTGCAGGAATACGATAGGCTCGCCTGTTCCGCTCTCGTAGTATGAAGTCCCGATTCCACCCACTGAAATGCTGCGTTCTGAGATCATCTTTTTCCTTGGGGTGAGACCAGTCGCAAGCCCTGCAGTACGGAGACTACCCCCGTGGCGGCGACCACCGAACTCTAGCAAGCCCCATCTCGCGGTGCTGCGCAAAGTTCTCCTTTATCGCGCTGGAAACCGGCGTTTTTGGCGCCTTTCGGGCACAGTCCCTGTGCTGCACAGGACAAACTGGGAGGGCAGGGACTACATTATGGCTCCGTCATACTGGTAGTTTTGGCCCAGCATTCTGATAATTCGCTGAGGGGTACGGCGTGATTGCGTACGTCCAGCATCGCGACTTTCAAGAAAGTAGATGCTATGGGGCGAGCGGCGAGGGTGTGGCATCCTTCGGCGTTGTTGGATCCACCATCAGAAGGAGGCACCCCATGTCGCAGTCATTTGACGCGAGCCGGTCCCTTACCGCTCTTGAACAGGATAACACGGTCATCGCCGTCATCGAAATGAGCAAGGCGAAATGGCTGATTGCCGCGCTCATACCGGGTCTCAAGCGCCAGCCCCTCAAGAAGATCGAGCTGACGCACCATCACTGTTGAAGCTGCTGCAGCGCTGGCGCGACGAAGCCGGCCAGGCTGGGCACACGATCAAGCGGATCGCCGTCACCTATGAGGCGGCTGGAGACGGCTTTTGGCTGGCGCGTTGGCTGTGGGCGCGCAACATCGAAGCCTATGCCATCCACCCCGCCAGCGTTGCGGTGTCGCGTGAGCACCGGCGCGCCAAAACCGATCGTCTCGACACGGAGCTTTTGATGCGCGTCTTCCTTGGCTGGCTGCGCGGCGAGAAGCGCCATTGCAGTATGGCGGCAATCCCGACGCTCGAAGAGGAGGACGCGCGGCGGCCGAACCGCGAACGGCAAACCTTGGTCGGTGAGCAGACGCGGCTCATCAACCGCATCAAGGCGATTCTTGCCCGCTTCGGCATTCGCAGCTTCCGCTTAAGCCTGCGCAATGCGGCCGACAGGCTCATGGCCATCCGCATAGCGGAGGGAGCACCGCTGCCGGACAACACCCGCGCCGAGTTGCACCGCTTGCTTGAGCGGCTCGACCTCGTGCGTGCGCAGATCCGCACCATCGAGGGCGACCGCCTGCGTTGGCTCGCCGCGGCTCAGGCTGCACCAGAAGGCCCGCATGCGATGGTGCGCCTCATCGCACGGGTCATCGGCGTCGGTGTCGAGACGGCGGACATGCTGGTCCACGAGATCCTGTCACGCGGATTGCGCGATCGCCGCGCGGTGGCGCGCTATGCCGGGCTCACGGGTTCGCCCGACGAGAGCGGCAAACGCCGGCGCGAGAAGGGGCTGGCACGCGCCGGCAGTGCCCGCGTGCGGCACGGCATGATCCAATTGGCCTGGCGCTTTCTCCTCTTCCAGAAGGACAGTGCGCTGGCCCAATGGTTCCAGGCGCGCACGGCCGACGGCCGCAAAGCCACGCGCAAGACGATGATCGTGGCGCTGGCGCGCAAGCTTGTGATTGCGCTGTGGCGCCTTGTCACCACGGGCGAGATGCCCCAGGGCGTCAGCTTGCGTGCGGCGTGATTGGGGGCACGTGGGAAGAGGAGAGCAACGCACACCCAATCGGCTGGCCCGTAGCAGGGTCTGCCGATGATGATCCGAGGTGGCGGCAACCCGAAGCTACACATGGTCCTCGGACCGCGGACGTAGAATGGGCCGCCGCCCCGGAGCTTCGCCCACCGATGCGCATGCTGCATCATGGTTCAGATCCACTGAGATCGACCGAATACAAGTCTGCCGCGCGGCACCCGCGCCTGCTTATGGCGAACTCCGCCTCGGAATCCATTGTCGGCACCTCGCAGGGCTCCCTGCCGACCGAGCAAGCCTGCCGCCGTGCTCGTGACCGTCAAGGACAAGTCGCTGCGCGATCGGTGCCTGCGGCCCAGCCTTGACCGTCACTGCGCGCGGCAGCCAGAGCGAAATAGGTCGGGACGAGGAGATGGTCGCCAATCGGCCGAACTAGGAGATGGTCGAAATGAAGTAGGAGCTGGCTTGACAATCATCGCCCCATACAGGTGTAGCTGGCGGCCTTGGTCGCCGCGCCCTCCGGCAGACAGCCGGGTTGATCAGCGCGCCACGGCGGGCAGGCTATGAGCGGATCATCGCTCATCTGGCTGATGGTTTCCAGCGTCATGTAGCGGGCCCTCTGCGGGGCCCGTCATCGTTCTGCTCGAGCAGCTGCGCCCCGAGGAGGCGGAGGATAGCGTTGTCGGTCTGCCGACCACATCGGTTCGGCGCTTGATTCCGCGGTTGTGACGCTCGATCGGATTCGTGCTGTTGGCCCGGCGCTCCTTCGAGAAGGTCATGTAGGCGAGCACGTCAGGTTCGGCGTTGTCGAGGATGGCGGCAGCTTCGGCATTTTCGGTCGGATCTGGTCGGCGACGGCTCGCCACCGGTAACTGGCAGCTTCGGGCCACTCCTGCGCGAAGGCGGTGGTGATGAAGGCCGAAACGACCCAGCCACGGATAGGCCCTGACAGTGTAGATCCAATAACATCAGAAGTTCTCCGAGTTGGACCACCAGCGCCGCTCCCGTCCCGAAAAGGTCGGGACGGACTATCGACACCGGGGCGAAAGCCGCCACTTCCGGGACGCGTCCCGGAAGTGGCGGCAGCAGCGCCAACCCTTGCGCTGGGTGGTCCGCCGCGCGTTCTTCTCGCCATAGCCGGCGCCCGTCGCGGCACCCACCTCCAGCTCCATCAGCCGCTCGGCGGCAAAGCCGATCATCTCGCGCAGGAGATCGGCATCGGGGGTCTCATCCACGACGGAGCGCAGGTTCACCATGTCGTCGGTCACCGGCGGTTCCTTCGAATCAGGTTAGGTTGGTGTCAGCAACCCGACCCTACGGAAGAACATCGATGACCACCGCTGCGCCTCGAGGGATACGGCCCACGGACGAGCCCCATCCAGTCAGCCGATCCGAAGATCGCCAGATCACCAGCGCATAACAGATATATGGAATGGGTATGAGCGAGACACCGCAGAAGTTGAGCTATTCTTTGCAAGAATGTGCAGTTTTCCTGCGAGGAGCTCCCAATGTTGCACACACCGCTGCCAGATTTAGACCGAATCGATCGGAAACTCCTCATTGCCGTACAGCGTAACAATCGCCTTACAACAGAAGAATTGGGCGAGCTCGCAGGCCTTTCGGCCACCGCATGTCAGCGGCGATTGAAGCGACTTCGAGATGCGCGTGTGATCCAGGCAGATGTTGCTGTAATCTCGCCCGAAGCGATCGGGAGGCCCATGCTCATGCTAGCCTCTATAACGCTAGAGCGTGACCGCGCTGATATCATCGATCGTTTCAAACAAGCTATCCGGCGCACACCCGAGATCATGAATGGATATTACGTGACAGGGGAGGCCGATTTTGTTCTCGCAATTTCGGTTCGTGATATGGTCGAATACGAGGCATTTACTCGTCGCTTTTTTCATGAGCACCCCGATATCAAGGGCTTTAAAACGATGGTCGTAATGGATCGAATCAAGGCATCATTGGCTCTGCCAATTGACGAATAGAATGGAAGCGCCAGTAGCACAGCTGCGGCTGCCGAAGAGGGGCAAGCACTTCGCGACTGGCGGCATTGCAGGCGAGACTAATGGTCATCTAGTCTCCTAATAGCCAGCGTCCCGGCGATGCTCCAGCTGCTTCAACTGGTGGTCGATGAACTTGTGCCGCGAGTGATAAACTCGCCCGACCAGCGCCCAAGCTCGACGTAACGTCGAACCATCTGCTCAAGGAATGATATGATGTGCCGTGCGGGTGGCGGCAGTATTGTTCCATATGCCGTTGTTAGCGCCAATTCAAAGCTTAGCGAAGACCGCTCAATCGCAGCCACAGACAGATTCTGGCCTTCGAGATCTTCCCACAAGCACGCACGACTGAAAATGCCGTAGCCTTCATCCAGCGCAATCATTCGCTTAATGAGAGGTATAGAATCGATCTCGTACTTGAATGTCAACTCCACCCTTTGCTCGTGCGCGGCCGCCTCGAGCCGTCGTCGCGTATAACTCGGCGCCGCCGGAATAATCAGCGGAAGACTCTCCAGTTCGGACAACAAGACCCTCTCACCGAATGGCCAATTGTTCTTTGAACCAACTAAATAAACTTCTTCTTGGAAAAGGAATTCTGGGTTCAGATGGCGATAATTATCAACATCGTATGCGAATCCTAGATCGATCTGCTTGCTCTGGATCCAGTTCGCGGTTTGATAGGTGAACCCCTCAAGCAATTTCAGGTTAACACGCGGGAATTGTTGACGGCAGCCTAAAATAAGCTCCGCCATGAAGGTTGGGCCCAGGTTGGGCAGAACTCCCACCCGAATGGCGCCCGAAGGAGTGCCTTCATCGATCCGAGCCTGAAGGCAAGCATTTTCCAGCCGCAGCAAGACATTTGCAACTTCGTCGCAGAGCTTGGCACCACTTTCCGTCAGCGTCACTCCGCGGCCATCCCGAATAAACAATTGCACTCCGAGCGTTTCCTCCAGGCGGCGCATTTGCCTTGATAAAGCGGGTTGCGCTATCCGCAACTCCACCGAAGCTCGACTGATGCTGCCGAGTTCGGACACTCGGATGAAGTGCCTGAGGGCGCGAAGCTCGATCTGATTATCCACGTGTTCCGCCCGCTGATTTAAGATGACTGGGCACCACGGTCTCTCAACTCTGAGCCCTTGCCCTGCCTCAACGTCGAAGCTAAGCCACTGCTGCCCCCCCCGCAATAGGCGGCCTCAAGCTGGTTTCAACCTCGTCGGGAACTCGCGCATGGGCCTCAGGGTGCGATTGCGTCCCTCGCGGACCGGAAACGGAGAATCAGGTTCATCCAAGTCTGAAAAGTACGCACCCGTCAAATGCTGCCCGCGATCGGCATCTTATCGCACAGCGATATCTACAGACAGTTTGTTTTGTGTCCGCAGTGCTCTTCAAATGGCCGCTCTACTAGGCCGCCACCGTTCTCGAGCAACGTCAGCGCCAGCGCCGCCGCAAGATCTACAGCCTGCACGCGCACGAGGTGGAATGCATCGGCAAGGGCGAGGCGCATATGCCTTACGAGTTCGGGGGGGAAAGGTGTCGGTGGCCACCACACTGAAGCGACGCTCCAAGAACCGCCAGTTCGCCCTGCAAGCGCTGCCCGGCAATCTTTATGACGGCCACACGCTTGCAAGCGTCATCCCCGACATGGAAAAGACCATCGGCAACGAGATCGGCCGCGTCCTCGCCGACGCCGGCTATCGCGGCCACAACGCACCGCAGAGCCACAAGCTCAGGGTCTTCACCGCAGGCCAGAAGCGCCGCGTCACCCCAGCCATCAAGCGCCAGATGCGCCGCCGCTCCGCCATCGAGCCCGTCATCGGCCACATCAAGGCCGAGCATCGGATGGGCCGCAACTACCTCGCCGGCCAGCAGGGTGATGCCCTCAACGCCATCCTGGCCGCCGCCGGCTACAACTTCTCCCTCCTGCTCAACTGGTTCAGGCAGCTTTTGTGGCTTCTCATCGCAGCCTTCCAAAGTCAGGCAAACAAGATCAAAGCCTGACCAGTCTCATTGTTCACGGCCGACTAACGCCCCCTTCCACCACTGAACCCAAGCGAGTTCAGCTGCGGACTCGCATACCTAACCGGTTTCACTCTTTCACCACCCAAACTTTCGGTCGCCGGTGACTCCAAGGTCTAGCCTCCTCAAGATCGCGTGCGACACGGACCAGCGTACCCTCGTCGCCGAAGCGGCCGACGATCTGCACCCCGATCGGCAGCCCGCGGGTACTTTGCGCCAAAGGCAACGACACAGAAGGCTGCCCGGTAATATTGAATACTCCCAGGTGAGTGCCGCCTCCGAAGTCCGCCTCGAAAAAGTCTTCAATAGAAACAGTGGGGGTGGTCAAACAATAATTGCCGCCGTGTGGTCGGGCGACAGTCGACATTGTAGGGGTCAGCAAAATGTCGAACGCATGGATCGCCTGGGCCACCCGGAGCCGCATTCGCCGGATGTCTTCATGCAGGTCTGCCGATGCCCATAAAAGTTGTTTTCGTCCGCGTTCGTAGATTTTGAGATTGACGGGCTCTAGTGTCTCCGCGCTGATAGTGCGGCCCATGTTCAGCGCTGCGGTTTGGAGCGAACCTGCTCCGAGTTCCGCGAATGCAATCATGATTTTCTTGAACTCTTCGAACTCATAGGGAGGCCGCACGACTTCCGTCACCTCGTGACCCATCTCCTCCAGCAGCGAGGCGGTCGACTCCACCGCTTTCACGACTTCGAGCTCGACGTCGACCCCTCCCCATGTAGTCCTCGCCACCCCGATCCGAAGTTTCCCTGTGGGCCGCGAGAGTTCCTCGAAATACGGGCGATCTGGCTGGACGATGACGAATGGATCGCCGACTTCGGGGCGCGAAAATACGTCGAGCGCAGCAGCCATATCGCGCACGGAGCGGCACAGTACGAATGTTCGGCCAACGCCAAACCGGCTGTCTTGGCCACCCGAAACGCGTCCTCGCGACGGGTTGAGTCCGACAAGGCCGCACCACGCTGCAGGCTGCCGAATCGACCCGCCGCCATCGCTGCCATGCGCAATCGGAACGATGCCGGCAGCCACGGCCGCCGCGGCCCCCGCGGACGAGCCTCCCGCCGAGCGATCCAAATCCCAAGGATTGCCCGTGATGCCATTGATGATGGATTCGCTCATTCCGGACATGCCAAACTCCGGCGTTGTGGTTCTTCCGACAGTCCGAAGCCCAGCCTCTCGAGCACGACGAAAAAACAAGCTGTCATTTTCCGAACGATGGCCTTTGAATAGGCGGCTTCCCTGTTCCTGGAGGCGGCCTGCCTCTGCGGGTCCGAGGTCCTTGCGAAGGAATGGTACCCCGTTGAAGACCCCATTGTCCGCGCCGAGAACGCTCTCGGCATCTTCGTAGAACTCGATAACAGCGTTGATTGAAGGATTGACCTCATCGTGAGCCTCGCGAGCCAAACGCGTAAGCTCCTTTGCAGTCACTTCGCCTGCATTCACAAGAATGCTCAAACCAGTTGCGTCGTTGTCTGCGTATTCGCCGAGCCGCATTGCAGTTTCCTTTGATATTCGGGATCGATCACCATCCCGGGCTATTTAAAGTGGAGCAAGCTGAGAAGTAGAGCCAGAGGTACTTAGTAGCGCTCACTTCGCCACCCAGCACGCAGACCGATGTCGCGCGCCGAGTTCAATGATCGGTGGCTCCTGCTCTTGACAGCGGTCGAAGGCTATCGGACACCGAGGATGAAAACGGCACCCCTTCGGCACGCGGGCCGCGCTTGGAATCTCGCCCTGCAGGGCTTGAATGCCGTTGCGCTGTCCCTCATTGCGAACCTGGGGCGTCGCATCTCGAAGGGCTATCGTGTAAGGATGCCGAGGATTGAGCGTGATATCGTCGGCGCTCCCGATCTCGACTACTCGACCGAGATACATGACCGCAATCCGATCGGCGATTAACCAGGCAAGCGGCAAATCGTGCGTGATGAAGAGCAGCGCCAAGTTCTGCTTGTCGCGAAGATCAAGGAGAGTCTGGAGGATTTGCGCGCGGATTGAGACATCGAGCATGGAAACCGGTTCATCAGCAACGATGAGCTCCGGCTTGACCACGAGCGCTCCGGCAATGACTACCCGCTGACGTTGTCCGCCAGAAAGCTCATGCGGAAAGCGCGCGAAGAACTCTTCGGGGGGGGTAAGGCCTGCCGCTGAGAGGGCTTCGCTCACCCGCTCGGTGAGCTGGTTTTCGTTGTCGACAAGGCCCAGCGAGCGCAATGGCTCTGCCACCGCATCGAACACAGTATGGCGTGGATTGAGCGCCTGATATGCGTCCTGAAAGATCATTTGGACGCGGTGCCGGTAAGGACGCAATGCCGAGAAGCCCTGCAGCGCCGTCATATCCTCACCGTCGAACAGCAACTTACCGCCGGTTGGCTGCACCAGCTTGGTGATGACGCGGCCAACCGTGGTCTTGCCGCTGCCAGATTCTCCAACCAAGGCGACTATTTCACCCCGCCCGATATTGAGGTCGAGCCCGTCCACAGCACGGACCGTGGCCCGGGTCCGTCCTAAAATACTGTCCAAAAATCCACCTTGGATGGGAAAATGAACCTGCAGGTTCTCTAGCTTCAAGATCGCAACGTTGTCATACACTGGCTGCTACCTTGTGCGTCTGCGTCAAAGAGCTGTGAAGGTGACATGCGACGTGGCCTTGCTCGCACCCATCAGGTCCGGGAATTTCGGTCGTACAAATCGGCATGGCAAACGGGCAGCGTGGATGGAACGCGCAGCCTGACGGGCGCTTCGCCAGAGTAGGCGGATCACCAGGTATGGGGCGCAAAACCCGTTTTCCCTTGGCCGGGTTCGGGATAGAATCGATCAGCAGGCGGGTGTAGGGATGCCTGGGAGCCGCGAAGATATCAGAGACGGCGCCCTCCTCGACGATCCGGCCCGCATACATGATCATGACGCGGTCACACGACTCAGATACTATGGATAGGTCGTGCGTGATCAACACCAGGCCAAGGTTGAATTTGGATCGCAGGTCGACCAACAGATTGAGGATCTGAGCCTGATTGATGACATCGAGCGCGGTGGTCGGCTCGTCGCCAATGATGATTGACGGACGACATGCCAGCGCCATGGCGATCATCACTCTTTGCCGCATCCCACCTGACAGCTGATGTGGGTAGGCGACACCGCGATCGGCAGGAATCCCGACCAGCTCGAGCAATTCGCGTGCCCTCGCCATTGCCTGGTCCCGCGACAGACCAAGCTTCAGTATACATGGCTCAGCAATCTGCTTGATGATGCGATGAACGGGGTTGAGTGCGTTCATCGCACCTTGGAAGATAACTGACGTTTCCCTCCAGCGATGGGGCCGCATCGCAGCATCGTCATCGATCGGCAGCCGGGAGCCTCGATAGCGCACCTCGCCACCGCTCACCCGCGCGCTGGCAGGCAACAGACCGGCGATCGCCATGGCGGTCGTGGTCTTGCCGCTGCCTGATTCCCCAACGAGGGCGACGGCCTCCCCGGCACGTAGCTCAAAACTCACATCCTGAATAGCGGGCAACGAAACGCCCTTCAGCCCATAGTTGACGGAAAGCCTTTCAACCGACAGCAGAGGACCGATCCCTTCTTGCGAGATATTGGTCATGGGATCACTCGCCGGCGGGGGTTGAATGTGTCGTCGAGCGCATTCCCGAGAAGGACGAAGCCAAGCGCGACCGTGAGCACGCACACACCCGGTGCGCCGAGGTACCACCAAGCCCCAGCACTTGCGGCTCCTGAGCGCTGAGCAAGGGCAAGTAAGGTGCCCCATGAAGGCTGCAGTGGATCGCCAAGGCCGATAAATGAAAGTGAGGTCTCGATGTAAATTGCATTGGCGACAACCAGGGCGCCATTCGCGGCGAGCTGCGGCACGAGATTGGGCAGGATGTGCCGCACCATTATACCGAAGTTGCTGCTACCTGCGACCTTGGCGCGGTCTACAAAAGGCCGCTCCCGCAGAGACAGTGTCTGACTGCGAATAACGCGAGCAATAAAGGACCAGCTTGTCAAGCCGATGACAACAACCACGACGAACAGAGACGTTCGGAAGCCTAGGATCTCGTGGCCGCGGCCTACGACTTCTACAAACACGGGCGCAATAACCAGCGCCAGCACGAAGGGAGGAACAATGAAGAAGAAATCAGTCATGCGCATCAGCCAAGAGTCTAATGACCCGCCAAAATAGCCTGACGTTATGCCCACCGCTGAGCCGACAAAGAGACTGATCACAGTTGCAATCAATGCTATCGTCAGAGAAATCCGGGCCCCATGAATTACGAGATTCAGAACATCTCGTCCCACCTCATCCGTGCCCAGCAGGTGTTGGCTGTCGGGTGACGTCAGGAAGTCGCCGGATGCGGACGCGGCCGTTTCAAGCGGACCGACGAGCAGCCCGGGCGCAACTGCCATCAGGAGAAAGAAAGTCAATGCGACTACGCCAACCCAGGCCCCGCCCCGTTCGAACAACCTTCCCAGGAAATCTTTTGTCGCTCGCAGTTGGACACGCCGTCGAGACTTAATGACTGTTTCAGTCATTGTCTCACCCGAGGGTCAAGTAGGCCATAAGCCAAATCTGCGACTAGGTTTGCGAGGACAATCGATGCACCGAGCAATAAGAAAACCCCCTGAAGAACTGGATAATCTCGTGAATTCAGCGCCTCGACTGTCAGCCCGCCAATTCCAGGCCACGCGAACACAGTTTCTACTGTAATGGCACCCGCCACTACATAACCTAGATTGAGAGCCACCAAGGTTACAACTGGCAGCATTGCGTTCTGGAAAGCATGACGCATCAGCATCTGGCCACTTGTAAGTCCCTTTGCCCGGGCTGTGACCATGTAGTCCTCGGCTACGACGTCGCTCATGGCAGCACGCGCAACCAGCACGTATTGACCCATTAGTCCCAAGGCTATTGTCGAGGCTGGAAGCACGAGGTGCCGCAAGTAGTCCGGCAACCAAACAAGAAATTCCTGGTTGCCACCGGGTGAAGATGCGCCATAGCCAGGAAACCAGCCGAGCCCCGTGCTGAATATGACCACCAGCAGCATGCCGAGCCAGAACGACGGCGTGGAGTAAAGCACCAACGATCCCCCTGTGGCGATATTGTCGATGACCTCTCCCCGGCGCCACCCGGCGAAGACCCCAAGCATGACCCCACATATGATTGCCATGATCTGAGCCACGCCGACTAGCGCTATCGTGGCAGGTAGCCGCTCCATGAGAAGGTCGACGACACGCCTGCCTCTAAACTTGAAACTGTAACCCAAATCGCCCTTTGCCGTCGCAGAGATGTAGTCCAACAACTGGTCCGGTATCAGCGGGCGATCTAGGCCCCAACGCTGGCGCTGCGCCTCGATCTGCTCTGCAGTCACAGCGGTGCGCGCCCCCGCCAACAACATCGCGGACGGATCGCCTGGGATGATTCTGAATAAAACGAAATTCAGGATCGCCACCATCAGAAGCGTCACAATCGCCCTAATGATAATATTCCAAATTCGCCGGCTGGACCGGTCTCCTTTTGCAAGGTTAGCCACCTCAGATTGACCTCAGGCGGTCAAACGGAAAATAGGACCACATTGACATCATATCCTCGGTCCCCCAGCCGTCGAAGCAATCCTTGCGATGGGCTTCAAGCACGAAGGGATAACACAGCATGATGTAAGGTGCTTCAACATAGGCCAGCCGCGCTGCCTGATCCACCAGTTCCTTGCTCTTATTGAGGTCAACGGTGCCATTGATCGTCGACAGGAGACTGTCGAACTTTTGATTGGTCCAGTATGACGTATTGGCACGGCCTACTACCTCGCTGCTGCACAAGCTGAGCAGGTCGTGAGGCGTGGGTGACCCCCAATATGAGGAAACCAGCAGATCCCACCCTCCACCGCCTTCCGTCGGCACTCTTGTTCGGGCGCTGAGCGCTCCGGCGTCGAGTTGGGTCACCGACACGCGGATACCGAGTTGCTCCAGCCAGGCGGCGATAAGCTGTACCGCCGCGATTGGCATCTCCAGCATGCCCGAAAATGTCCCAGTAATCAGCTCGAGATGGAAGTCGTTTCCCTCCTTGTCCTCCCTGACCCCGTCCGCGTTCGAATCGCGATAGCCCGCAGCATCAAGCCGTCGGCCGGCTTCATCCAAATCGAAGCGGCGCCTAATGTCGCTTAGGTCCGAGTAGTAGTCGGTGGCCGCCGGTACGACAAGTCCCACGCCAGGATCAGCGTGTCCGCGCATAGCTCGATCGACAATGGCCTTCTGATCGATCGCATAGCCGATCGCATCCCGAAATGCCGGGTCCTGCAGCGCCTTGGTGCTACCAGCCCCCTTGCCGGAGAGGGTGTTAAAAGCGAGATAATTCTGCTGCTCGATGCGAGATTCTCCGACAGCCATGTTGGCCTGCTTCGAGAGATCGGCCCACTGGGAGGGCGTCAAGCTTACGCCGTAATCAAGGCTACCACTCTTCAGACCCTGCGCAATGGGATCGGCCGTATCGAAGAAGTGGAAGATCATGCCGGCTGTCTTTGGCTGCCCGGTGCGGAAGTAGGGGTTCGGCGTGAATCGCGCAAACTGACCCTGTTGAAACTCTGAAATGGTCATAGGCCCCGTGCCCACGAGCGGCGGGTCGTTGCGAAAAGTGCCACGTGCGTCAGCATAACTTATGTTCTTCCAGATGTGCTCTGGAACGATCATCGTGAGGTTTTCAACTGGCGAACGGGTCGGAACCTTTGTAACGATTTGCAAGGTCTCGTCGTCGAGGGCCGTAATAGACTCAAAGGGCGCGACGGTTAGAGTAGTATTATAGCCGACGTTCAACTCGTCGGCCCTTCCGATAGAGCCCCGGAGGTAATTGTATGTGAAAGCGGCGTCTCGAGCAGTGGCGGGCTGGCCGTCCGACCATTTCATCCCCGGCCAGATCTTGAATGTCCAGGTTAGGTTGTCCTTGGCAACGGTCCACTCCTTGGCGAATCCCTTCCGATCGGAATGTCGTTGAGCGTCCACAGCGACGAAAAAATCATAGGTAAAGGTCAGAGGCCAGAAGTTGCCATTGCTAGCGAAAGGATTCAATGTGTCTGGGGCCACGATTGCGGCAATGCGCACGATATGATCTTTGCACGATGAGGCAAACGCCCTAGAGTTCATCATCAAGGTCGATACGGCTGATCCGGCAAGCATTGCCTTCATGACCGCTCGGCGGTCGAGTGTCCAGTCCTGCATTTCGTTATCCTCTCCCCTTGGTCGAAACCAAGTTCACGTTACCGGCCAGTATGCAGCTTCGTTCTGCGAAATTGATCTTTTGCTGCATCTTTCCTGCGTATCGTTGTTCTGGCCGCAGATTTTCTTCAGGGTCCCTTCGACAGCTTTTTGTCCAAAGCGCGGTTGCCAAGCCTTAGCGTATTGCTGGAGATCTACCCGAAACGATCGAGTCGCTGAGGCTACAACGTCTCTCAATCTTCGAACCGCAGCTGGCACGTATCCCTGGTGGTGCGGGAGGGACCGGCAAAGCCCGTCACTTCAGTCCCAATCCATCCCTCATCAGCGGCTCGACAATTCTTCACGGTGGAGTAGAAATCTCGCAGGAGAAGCTGCTAGCCCCGGGTCATCCCGCTCGCAGCATTGTAATTTCCCGATCCCACTCGCAAGCCGGCCGCGTGCTAACCATTGGTTGTTGTGCGTCCTCCAGACAAAGAACGGCCAAAGTAGTGCGAAGACTTCGCCACGGCATGGCTGCGTGCCCGGCGAAAGATTACGGATCGTCATATCCTCGATCATGCGCCGGTGAAGCGGGGCTCACTCGGCCATTTTATTGCTCCTGTTCTCAAGATTGCGCTTTAACAGCCGCAATCCTTCAAAACAGAAGCTTTCTCTCCGGCAAGCCGACCCGCCAAATGCGATCGAGGTGAAGGCTTGTGAAGCGGTGGACGTTACCGGGTTTGTAAAGGCGATATTGTTTGTCTCTTCTTGGGCTCTGGCGCATCGACAATCTCTTGGCATCCGGCTTCCGGCAGCCCCGTTGACCTGTCGGCCGAAGCGTCCACAATCTTCGAGGGGGCTGCACACGATCGTCCGAAATCGCACTCACGATCCCGCGAGATGCGTGCTCACGATCGGGGGAAATCCGTGCTCACGATCAACTGAAATCAGAACCCATGATGTCAGACAGTTTCTTCCTCGCGCACAATGCAGTCTGCAATCATGCGGCGATGCGCAAATGACGCCGAGATCCTGCGCCCCAAGCCTTGAAGTGAAGAACATGCACGATCAGTCTGCTGTATCGATATTAAGGCTAGAGGTATTGAGTACTCAGAGGGTGTTAAGCAAAGACAGAGCCATCGAGGCGGCCGTCAAACAGTTTGCTTTCCAAGAAGGGGAAATGAGCAATGAAATCACGTCATCAGGCCGGCGCCGGTCCAACCGGGCAGTCACTAGCAAGAAAAGGGCTGACACAGCCTTCTCTCGACACCTACCCAACACCACGTGTCTTCGAGGTCCAAATGTCCGGAGGCGGGACGATCCGCGCCTATGAGGTAGGCCCGTCCGATGCACCGCTGGTCGTTGGGATCCATGGGACGCCCAGCACCGGGCTAGGCCATATCGTGGACTATTTGGCTTGTGGTGCAGTTTCTGTCGCCTGGTCACCTTCGATCGGCAAGGCTATGGAGGGTCGACGCCCCAACCTGGCCGTGAGGTTAGCGATATTGCCCCAGTAGTTGAGGCTATCCTCGATCACCTATCCGTCGACATCGCAGCGGTGTACGGCAAATCTGGCGGTGGGCCGCACGCGGTTGCCGTGGCAGCACTGCTGCCCACCCGGATTTCACGGGTAGCATCCCTCGCCGGGGGCGGTCCAAATTCCGGTCCTGGATTCGACTGCACAGATGGGCAAGCCCCTCTCATGCGTGAGGAGATCTTGGAGGCGCGGAAAGGTCCAGAGGCATCGCGCGAATATTACAGGCGTTTGATCGTCAAAATGGGCAATCCCGATGAGCAGCAATTGTATTCATGGAATGATCGCCGCATAATGCGGTCGCCTGCCCCGTTGAGGGAAAATCTCGTACAACAGCTCGGTTTGTCTGGCTCTCCCTATTCGGAAGAAGATGCTTACGTCGACGACGTCCAATCATTTGTTTCCCCGTGGGGTTTCGAGTTCGGTTCGATTAAGGTGCCTGTGCGGTTCTTTCACGGCCTTGATGACCTTATGGTGCCGCCCTGTCATTCCGAGTGGCTGCAGCGTCAGATCCCAACTGCGGGCTTGGAGCTGTTTCCCAATATCGGGCATAACTTGAGCCAACTCATGCCGCACGTTTTTGCGTGGCTGGCCGGTAACGAAGCGAAAGGCTAGCAGGCTGTTGAAGAAGTCAGGCTCTTTCGCAAACGAAGCCTGAATCGTCGGCGTTGTGGATGTATAAGTGGCCGACGAGGCGGCCTGCAGTGCCAAAGGCAACCCAGCCGCGGCCACAGGCTGGGTCGTTCTCATCATGCCCCTCCCATGAGAATTCCGCGCAGGCTGAGCCATCGCGGGTGCCATATCGGACATCGAGGAAGCCCTTGAGTGCACCGAAGGCGATCTCGCCATCCGCCGAGCCTTTGAATGTCAGATGCGCTTCCTCGACGAGATCGAGGAAGTCGTTATCCCAAACATCCATCTCGACGATGCGCCAGCGGCCGGCAACGGCCTTGGCAAAGCCGGGAACCTTGGCCATCAGCCGGTCTCCGCCATGAGCTTTGGCAGTCGCACCAGATTGTAGGCAGCGGCTGCGAAGGTGAAGGCCCATCCGACACGGTCGCGGCCGCGGAACCTGGTCTTGTGCTGGCCGGCTACGACCTTGATCCAACCGAAGGCCTCTTCGATGCGCTTCCTGATGCGCTGGCTGACGGCGTAGCCGCCATGCCGCGTCGTGCGCCCGTCGATCGCGGAACTGCGGCCGCTCGTGTTCTGCGCTACATGCGGCGTCACCCTCATCGAGCGCAGCTCATTGACGAAGTCTTCCGCGTCGTAGGCCTTGTCGGCGCCGAGCGTGATCGCCTGTGGCCGCTCCGCTCGAAGTTCGATCATGTGTAGTGCGGCCACCCGCTCAGCATGTCCGTCGGCCAGTGTCAGGCAGGCGTCGACCAGCAGGCCGTGGCGGTTCTCCATCAAGCCATGTCCCATAAAGCACAGCTTGGCCTCCTTGCCTTTGCCCTTGCGATAGAGCCGGGCATCCGGATCGGTGGTCGAGGCATGTGTGTCGTTCGAGCGCTTGTGGCCATGGAAGTCCGCTTCCGCGTTTCGCCCGCCCCCTTCAGCCGGCGGCTCGCCCGAGCCGTCCTTCGGTTTGACGCTCTTCATCGATGCCCACGCCTCGATCAGTGTGCCATCGACCGAGAAGTGGTCCGTAGACAGAAGCTTCTTCACCTTGGGCTGCGCCAGCACTGCGCCTAAGAATTTCGCCGCAATATCACCTTCCAGCAACCGGTCGCGGTTCTTTGAGAACACCGAATGGTCCCAGGCCGCGTCATCGACGCCGATGCCGACGAACCAGCGGAACAGAAGGTCGTATTCCAGCCGTTCCATCAAAAGCCGTTCCGAGCGGATCGAGTAGAACGCCTGTAGCAGCATCGCTCGCAGCAGCTTTTCCGGCGGGATCGAAGGCCGCCCCATCGGCGAATACAGCGCCGCCAAGTCCCGCTCCAACGCTGCCAGCGCCTCGTTCACAATCGCCCGAATGCGGCGCAACGGATGATCGCGCCGCACCCGAGCCTCGAGATCAACATAACTGAACAGTTCGCCAGACCGTTCGTCGCCGCCGCGCATGCCTCGTTCTCCGAATCTCTCCGGAGACACTGAATCACGCTCACAGCCTCGCTGCGAGCCACTTTTTCAACAGCCTGCTAGGGCAGGTAGATGTCCTTAATCCCCTTTTATTGGGATCCCGTATTTTCCGGAAGTGGCGGATCTTGGCAATTTAGCGCCTGATCCGGTCGAAGTGCCGGAGGATGACAGTTCGCTCAATGGCCCCGCACCTCTGGTTAGATTGTGTCCCACGAAGTGACGGTTGGCCGGTTATTCACCTTTGTTCCAATTTGACCTCCGATCAACGCGGCACGGCTGGCAGAGAAAGGATCATTGCCCAGGGGACGCCATCAGCATCGTTTTGATCGGAGACAAAGGGATGCTGATGGACTGCTCGATCACCGATCGATCCCGGCCATCACCCAGTCGGGGTAGCGATTGCCGGAAACCATTCCTGTCGCGAGCGTCTCGTCGAGCGTCTGCATGTCCGTGGCAGTCAGTTGGATATTGTCTGCGTCGACATTCTCCTCCAGATAGGCGCGCCGCTTAGTACCTGGGATCGGGACGATGTCGTCGCCCTTGTGCAGCAACCAGGCGAGCGCGATTTGCGCGGGCCTCGCGCCCTTGACTTCAGCGATGTCGAACACAGCCTGAGCCGCCGTCACATTGCTGTCGTAGTTCGAGCCCTGATACCGTTCATCGAACCGGCGGGTATCGCCTTCAGCATATTCCTCGGCGCGTTTGACGCCACCGGCGAGGAAGCCGCGCCCCAACGGGCAGAAAGGCACCAACCCGATTCCTAACTCACGAAGCACCGGGATCACGTCCCCCTCAAGGTTGCGCTCCCAGAGCGAGTACTCGCTTTGCAGCGCCGACACTGGGTGGACTGCATGCGCCCGGCGTAGCGTAGCGTCGCCCACTTCCGACAAGCCGAAGAAGCGCACTTTGCCCTCGCAAACCAACTCCGCGACCGTGCCTGCGACGTCCTCGATCGGCACCTCGCGATCGATGCGGTGCTGATACAGCAGATCAATATGGTCGCTTTGAAGCCGTCGAAGGGATCCTTCTACCGCGCGCCGGATCGAGTCGGGTCGGCTATCGGTTTCGGCGCCGAGCTGACGGCCGTTCTTGTAGCGAAATCCGAACTTAGTGGCGATCATCACCTTGTCCCGCCGATCGCGAAAAGCGCGGCCGAGCAGTTCTTCATTCGTGTACGGACCATAGGCTTCCGCGGTATCGAAGAAATCGCAGCCGAGCTCGATCGCCCGGTGCAGCGCAGTGATCGACTCCTCCTCATCCGCCGGCCCGTAGTACTGGCTCATTCCCATGCAACCGAGGCCGATCGCGCCAACCCGCAGGCCTCGCTTACCCAGTCGCCGCTTGCTTAATATCATGGGATCACCCTTCTGAAGACGTGTAGAGTAAAGATATGAATTGCGGGTCGTACGGTGAATGCTACAAATCCGCAAAGCTTGCGGGAGTAGGAGAATGCGAACAATCCGTTTTCCGACATTCTTAAGCTGACCCGGGCGGAAATGCTGATGACAGGCGGCTTCACCGCAGTCGGGCCTAGGGCGATCCGCTTTCCAGTCCCGAGGACGATCCAGTCTTCGCCGTCGTGAGAGTAAGCCGCCGGGTCATTCTCGTGGGCGAAGCGCCGATCCGGTACGCGACCGGCGATGTGGAACTGTTTGTCGGCGCCGCTTTCCTTCGTATTGATTCGCCGTCCCGGTGTTGATCGGGTAGATGCAATCACGCTGTTCGCCGGGGCGGGTCGGACCACCATCCAAATCGGCGACGGCTGCTTCCTCCTTTCGGACGATGTGGAGAACCTGCTTTCGACAGCGAGCTAGCACCATTGACTTTTTGTTTCATGAAAATCGCCGCTGTATCAGGTGGCCTGTGTGACCCCATCCTCCAGAGACTACTTACCGCCCACTAGCAGCTCAAATAGCGGCGCCAAAGTGGGCTGCTTGTCAAGCTCGCGGATGAAGTCCCCTATCAAACCGAGTTGCTGCTTGGAGAACGGCAGCATCGACATTTCGCCGCAATGCCTGAGTTTCCGGATGCCATCATCGAGCGAAGCTGGGTTTTCCGGATGTCCGAACGGCTCGTCCACACGAATAAAATGTTCTGACCCGCTCTTTAGCCTTACTTTAACCTTTGTCGGCGAATTGCCATACTGGCTGTGAGTTCGTTCGATCTCTGGATCAACTTCGACCTGGGTAACGGCCATAATTCGACGCACGGCCGGATCCTGGAGCGCTTCGGGACGGAAATCGCGAATTCCGACTTGGCCGCGCTGCGCCGCGACAGAGATGGCGTAAGGCAGGCTGGAACGCGCTACAACCGGGTCCTTTGGATCCCACTTTTGGTCGCGCGGCTGGGCCACAGCACTCTCAGCGCGACGATTCAACCCGAGCTCAATTGAAACAATATCCTCGCCCGTGAAGTTGTGCTTCTTGCGCAGTTGCAGCAGTCCGTCGATCCCGAAATGATTACCCCTGCAAGACGGCCAGGGTTTGAAGCTCATGGAAGCGTTCACATAATCGTGGCCCAGTTTGTCTATAAGCATATCGAGATTGAACTCTGGTTCGAAGGCCTTGTAGAAACCAGACTTCCCAAAGAACGGTTCCCGCGGGCCATTGAAGCCCACCATAGCTGATAACGCCGACTCAATCCCCGAGCGGGCCCTCAAACCCTGCTGCAGCGCTATAGTATGGGCACCTTCTTCATACATCTGGTATTCGCCCGCAGCATGGGCGTAAGCGATTCCGAACGCATTTCGGGTTTTCTCTTCGTTGAGCCGTAACAACTTGGTACTAACTGCGGCCCCGCCCCAGACCGAGACCATATTGTCGCGGCCCGTATTTGAAGAATATGTGGTAACGCTACGCGCGAGACGCACGTGCAGATCGATAGCTGTTGCGACCGCAGTCAGCAATTCTCTTCCGGTGATAGATGGGTCCCTTTCGGCCAGTGCCAGGGCCGGCGGGATATCATATGAGCTTGCGTGGCAACCGTTAATACAAATCTCATACGTCTCGTCAAAATCAGGGGCTCTGACCGTAGTCGCATTAACAAGGACTGCCAAGCTGGAAGGAAGCTTCTCTCCGGAAACCCAAACGGTGCATTCTGGCTTGCCGCCGGACAATGCGCCCAGTTGGCGCGCAGTGTGCGAGATCGGATCATTCGATCCGCCGATCGCGCACGCAATAGTGTCCAGAATTGAGAGCTTCGCACGTTCTATTGCTTTCTGAGGTATCCTTTCGAAACCGGAATCGAGGACGTGCTTAATGATTTGCGTCGTTACATCCATTGCCAAACCTCCAAGCGAAATGTGCCGTGCGGCGGCCTGAGGTAAAAGATGTTGACTCTTTTTCGTGACTGACCTCAGACTGGCCGGACTATACCATTGCCGGCGGTGCTCGATTGCGAAAGTTCTGTGAAGTTAATTTAAGTTGAGATGATTTACTCGACAGAATTGTACGGCTGTCGATCTGACCCTACCGGGACGCTCCGCAGGAACCTCATGGCCCCGGCTGATTTCCGAAGGTGGAGATCGTCGCGCTCGCGCTGTTTTCCGGGCTCGCAGGCGTTGCGACGACATGGGTTGTGAGCGGTGATCTGCGCATCGTGGTTCGCTTCGTCCTGTTCGACGAACGCCCGCGGCGCTTTGCGGATGCCGAGGCATTGGCGGATGGGTGGTGGGGCCATTGGCGTCGCCCTAAGCTCCACTGGACGGGCGCTTGCGTGAGGTGCAGCGGCAGTTGGATGCTGGGAGGGTGCGTGCGCCGTCCAGTGGTTGGCGGCAAGACAGCGCCCCGCGGAATCTAAGTGACATCCTGCCGGGTTAGTTGAGCGCGAGGCTTTGCGATTTTGCTGCGGCGTCGGGAGGGCGTAGCCCGACCAGAGCTGCAGCAAAATCGCGCGGCGACGAAATGCGGCCGTCGCCATCGCTTGCGCGCCGAAATAGGCCTCGTCGGGCGAGCCCGTCAAGGTTCGAATGCGGGCGCCCTCCATTATAGAAGGCGAGATACCGGGTGATCGCCGTGCGGGCCTAGGACACGCTGTCGTAGGCGCGCAGATGACCTCCTCGTATTTGATCGTGCGCCACAGCCGCCCGACGAAGACGTTGTCGCGCCAGGCACCTTTGCCATGCATGCTGATGGACACGCTCGCCGCCGTCAGCACGCCTGTGAACTCGAGGCTGGTGAACTGGCTGCCCTGGTCCGTGTTGAAGATCTCGGGTCGGCCATGTCTGGCCAGGGCCTCCTCGAGCGCTTCGACGCAAAACGCCGCCTCCATCGTGATTGAGACCCGATGGGCCAGCACCCGCCGCTGAACACGTCGACGACGGCCGCCACATAGACGAAGCCGCGCCGCATCGGGATGTAGCTGACGTCCACCGTCCAGACATGGTTAGGCCGTGCGATCTTCCTTCCGCGCAGCAGATACGGGTAAATTTTGTGGCCCGCAGCTGGCTTGCTCTTGTTCGGGCGCCGATAGATCGCAGAAATCCCCATGCGCTTCATTAGCGTCTCGACATGGCGGCGGCCGACCACGACACCGGCTCGCCGCAGCAGCGCCCGAAGCATCTGCGCCCCGGCGAAGGGGTAGTCGAGATGCGACTCGTCGAGCCGGCGCATCAGCGCTAGCAGGCTTCTCTGATTGGGGTCGATGAGGTCAAGCTTTTCCATGTGACGCCCGATTGCCGCGACGAACGAAACTGTCTCGACAGCTACGACCTCGTCGTCGATCGTGCGCAGGCGCTCGATCGTCAAGACGCTCTCATCGGTCGGCACGTTAAGTGCGGCTGTAACGGCGTCAGCGCGACGCCAGCCGACCGTCAAATGCCTGTACCCGGCCGGAATCCACGCGCTACCGTTTCGTCCGAAAATCCTGAAAAAGGGAGCAAGTCCCGGCGAATGTGACGCTTGGCAACGAACGCCCCTTGCCAGCGCGTCGATAAAGCAAGCCTTCACCGACAAGGGCAAGCTCCGCCTGTCGCACAGTGCTGCTGCTGAGCTCGTGCTGCTTCATTAGATCCGCCTCGGTCGGGAGTTGATCGCCAGCACTGAAGACGCCACTCTCGATCTGAGACCGAATGATATCCGCGAGCTGAATATGAAGTGGAGTTCTACCGGGCCGAATCTTGCGAATATTGCATTCTTGCAAGAAATAATCTAGCGTGTGACTTAGAGGACTCTTGGGGGTGGATCATGCCTTGGTTGAAGATACCGCTCTGGGCGATCTAGCCATAGCCGAACTCCGGCTTCCCGCGCAGCCCGCCGACACCGTCGGCAGGCCAGACCCTGGCCAAAGGTTGTGCAGCATTCTTGGAGTGGCGGCCTTGGCACGCTCGACTTCTGCTGTGGTCAAACGGTCGATAAATTGGCCCAGCACTAAGCGGGCAACCACTTCCGGATCGACCGCCGGGTCTCGCTGGACGCCGGAGTGGATCCGTTCGAGAAATGAATTCCGGTTTCTGACTTTGGCGCGGCCGTCGGGATTCCAACCCTCGTAGTAAAAGCCGCGAAGCAAAGCTGGCAAGCGAGCGCCCATATAAACAGCGTGCTCGCAATCCAAGCAGTCGCGCAGAGCGTGCAGCGTCGCAATCAGAGCTTGGTAGACCCGCTCGCGATCATCCCATCCAAGCCTCCACATCAGATCGCTGATCCAATTCTGTGTTACTTCTAATGCGTTGTTGAAATCATGCCTCGCGCACATTAGCTTTTCTCATGTCGTTGAAGGTTGTCAGGATCTCGGAATGAGCCTCATCGGCGCGGAGGTTGACCTGGTCAGCGACTAGCGCTGGGAAGAAGAGGACTACAAAAAATAGGCTTCAGTCCGCGGCGAGCGAGCGATGCCTGACATATGGCCCCCTTGGAAAAGCGGCCTTCCGGTAGCGAAGTAGTTCCAGAGGCAAAGCTGGAGTTCAGGGTTTGACGAACATACTAACCGGAGCGCTCGCGAGTGCTCGTGCGGGCACGGTTCGATCCAGACAAAACAAACACTCCCTTTGGTTCTGATTTTCTTGTTCCATCCGGATTAATCGCCCAGTTCCGCGTCAGAAATCCTCGCCTCAGCGCAGCGCTTGGATCTTGTTTGGTGCAATCTAAACAATTTGGCAGTCCCAGCGTGCCTCATTCCAGGGGTCTAGATGTCGCCGCGTTTACGCGACGGCCGCACTCGCAGTTCTTCTAGGGGATCACGTCAGCGTGTGCTACGTCGTGGCCGCAGTTTGTTCACGCTTCATCAAGCCGAACGCCTACTGCAACTCACGCGCGCGCCCGGCCCCATTCCCCTTTTCCCATATTGACTCGTAGTTTCGCAGCATCATCTCCGCGACACCAAAGGTGTGATTGCCTTGCCGCGAAGCCAGGCGAGCGTCGATGTCGGGATATATAAAGAAGGGCAGGGAAATTCGTTCGGCCGGTCCACTGTGCACCACTTGATGCGGCGTACTCTTGAACCGGTTATCGCTCAAGACCTGAAGCATGTCGCCCAGATTGACCACGAGACTGTCGGGGAGGCTAGGCGCCGGTATCCAACGCCCGTGGAACCACACCTGCAAGGAGCGAGTAGGGAGTTCCTCCTGGAGTAGGAGCGTGAAGAAACCATTGTCGGTATGCTTAGCGGCCGCCCCGCCAGTAGACGGGTATCGGATCACGCGTTGCAGAACCGTCGGCGGGCTGAAATGACGTCGGAACCAGCCTTTTTCCATATCGAGCAGGTCGGCCAGCGCGTTCCCGAGCTGCGGCACAACCCCATTGAGCACGGTAGCCTGCAAAGCAAGCAAGCTTCGCGCGAAACCAGGAGCCAAGGCATCATCCGGAAGGCGTGTGCGTCCGGCGAACGGACGCCGGTCGTTTTCATTCTCGATTCCGAGGTCGAACATTTCCTTTGGATCCGGGCCAGCCTCGGGATGTAGCATTTCACCGTGCAACGGACTGTACCCACGGGCGGTGGTGGGGTGGACGTCTTGGAAGGCGTGACCATAGCGTTCCTTGGTAGCCAGTGGCAACGCGAAGAAACGGTGGGAAGCCTCGATCGCTTCTGCGATCTGTTCCTTCGGGATTCCGTGCTCGACTAGGTAGAAGAACCCGTACTCCTCGCAGGCCGTGCGTAAGCACTGTTGCTCTTCACGTCGCGTTGCATCGGATGAGAGTTTCGCCAATGAGATTCGCGGTAGCGTAGTCATAGTCGCTCCTTTGTCGGCGCCGTGCCCATGTGGGGCTGTCTAAGTCAAATCTTCTGCTGCATACACGAATTTATTCTCTATCGAAGTGAATCTCCCATATAATACCAGAATCGGCAACAGGAAATATATTAATATTATGGCGGCCTTACTGTCACATTTATTTAACAGTCCTTTAATATCCATGACATGCAATTCTGTGGCCCATTGACTACAAGTGGGCAACAAGCCCTTTCCGGCAGTGGCAAAAGGCTGTTCTACGACATGAGCGAAGATCTGCCCAACGTTCACGCTGGCCGCGGTCTGGACGTCGTGGACGCAGAGTATCGCGCTTTGCGATCTCGACGCAGACGAGTGCCCGCCAGGACCGCCACGCTTCAGGGGGTTAGCAACGCGGAATACCAAGCATAAGTATGTATGTTATGGGGACGGGAGTGAAAGCGGCGCCAATTTCCACCTCTTCGGGAATTGTTTGGCATTTGGCAGTTCGTCAGCCCCGACCAACTTGGCGAAAGACGAATCCCGCCAAGCCCTCATCGATGAAGTTTGATCACCCCTTCGCTGGCCATTCCCTGCCTTCTTTCAAAATGGCATCAGCCATCTTCTCAGCCACCATGATTGTTGGAATGTTTGTATTGGCGCGGGGGCAGAATGGCATCACAGAAGCGTCGGCAATCCTCAAGCCCGAAACGCCACGAACCCGGCCCGACGGGTCGGTCACCGCAACAGGGTCCGAGGCTGGCCCTATCCTGCAACTCGACGTCGGATGCCAATTGCCGGTCACGTTCTGTCGGACAAACCGATCCAGATGCTCCTCGTTGTCGATCAGATCTGAAATGCTCCGTCCATTGGTGATGACATGCCTAATGAGGGCGCGGCGCAAGCGCGGAGAACTGTCCATGAGCAGAGCCAGCACCGACGTAAGCCCGTAATTAATGCAATTTACCTTGCTAACCCGCTTCGCTCGCGTATTCCAAGCTGACGGGAACGGGTCGAGCCCCACCCCCGAAAGGGAATCTTGCAGCAGAAGGCGGGCCACGAAACGGAATCCCTGCTTCAGTCGCTCGGCATCCCGCTGGTCGCTCAACCAGTTGAAATCTACCTCCGGCTCAACGGCATGAGAGCGATCCTTGAGGACGATGGTTCCTGCTGAATAAGTACGGTTGACCCACACGTACAGGGAGCCGAGGCGCTTTCCGAGCGGGTGCCAGGCCGACTTGGCAACCGCCGATACCGCCATGTCTGTCGAAGGACACCTATTGTAGCCCGACGAGTAACGGGCATGCATCTGAATGTGCCCGCTAACATTGGGTGCCATGCGATCGCCCCGTTTCAAATACGCCGAAACGGCGATCCCTGGATGTTCTTGAAGATTCTGGCCCACACCTCTTACATCTGCAACCACCGGAATACCGAGCTTTGTCAGTTGCTCGGCCGGGCCGATCCCGGAGCGCAACAATATGGCGGGCGAGTGGATGGCTCCGGCGCAGAGGATCACCGTCGAGGCGCGAAACGACGGCCGTCCGAACTTGTTTTCCGTCTCGACGCCAGTTATGGCGCATCCTGAAAAGGCCAGCCGCACAACCGTCGTTTCGGGCAGAATTGTCAAATTGCGTCGACGGCGGACACTCTCGGACAAGTAAGCCATCGCGGCGGAAACGCGATGCCCATTTCGATTCGTCAAGGGAACAACCGAGTATCCATCACCAAATTCACCGTTGAAGTCTGGCCTGAAATGAAGACCCTCATTTTCATACGCTCTAGACACCGCCCGGATAAAGCCGGACCAATCTGATCGCCGCACCCGTCTTATCGGCAGTGGACCAGCCTTGCCGTGAAATTCGCCGCCGAAATCTAGATCGCATTCGAGGCGACGGAAGTACGGTAGAACCTCCTTCCAACTCCAGCCAGCTGCACCGCTCGAGGCCCAGTCATCGTAGTCTTCGGGACCACCGCGGTTGGCCACCTGGGCATTGATGCTGGAGCCGCCCCCCATGACCCGGGCCTGCTCGTAGTGAATGGGCTTGCGGCCATCTCGAACCGTGGTCGCGTTGAGTGAAGGCCATTGATAATCAGGATTGAAGTAAGCACGTGTTGGATTGCCGTCCAGGATGTCATGAGGCACGGCATTCGGGGGCGTATCAGGACCGGCCTCGATAAGCAGTACGCGAGGCCCTTCGGCGGAGAGCCTGCTCGCCATGACGGATCCAGAGGAACCGCCACCGATCACGATATAATCGAAAACCAACACAACCCTCCCACCATCGTATGATGCTTAGACGAGGGAAAAGAGGCACTGTCAGCGCTCCCCAGCAAAGGGACCACTCGTCAAGCAGCAAATATATTTGCTGCTGCCGGGAAATCCACACTACACCCTAGTAGTTGGTGAGATGCCGAGAATCAGTTAAGATGAAGAAACATGGAGCGAACGTCCCTAGGGTGGCGTGATGCGCGGATCGCGTAGGCGACTCCTTCTGAGAGCCGTAACTTTCATTCAACCTCTAGGATAAGGGGCCGCAATGAGCTTCAGCGCCGACCCAGCGGTCCGCTCCTGTCGCCTAGTACGAAGAGGTTCCGTCAGGTCAGCCGCGATCTTGCCGGGCATCGGGACGTATGTGCGGATTCCGAGATCATCGCGCGCACCGTTCCGATTTGATCGCGCGCGGCATTCCGAAGTGATGGCGCGCAGCATTCCGAGAATTACCCGCGCGGGATTCCGACACGATCGCGCGCAGTTCGGAGTTAGGAGAACCTGATCCTTGGGGCATGTTCCGGTCGGGCAACGACCGGAGGAATGGATGCCGACGAGGAGGGTTAGGATGCGCCACGTGCGCGAGATTTTACGTCTGAGCTTGGAAGCGGGGCTATCGACGCGGATGGCTGGCGAGCGTGCCGGGGTCGGGCCGACGACGGTCCGGGATATGCTGAAGCGGTTTGCACGCTCCGGGCTGAACTGGCCGGTCCCGGCCGAGATGAGCGATGCCGACCTGGAAGCTTGCCTATACGGCTTACCTGGGATGAAGCCCGGCCGGCGCAAACAGCCGGAACCGGACTGGTCGGCGGTAGCACGTGAGCTGAAGCGCAAGCATGTGACGCTGCAGGTTCTGTGGGAAGAGTATGTCGCCGCCCACCCGGATGGCTATCGCTACAGCCGTTGGTGTGACCTGTTCCGGCGCTGGGAAGGCCGCCTGCCTCTGACGATGCGGCAGAGCCACGCGGGCGGTGAGAAGATGTTTGTCGATTACGCCGGCGACACGGTGCCGGTTGTAGTCGACCGCCGGACCGGTGAGGTGCGCGATGCCCATCTGTTTGTGGCGGTGCTCGGCGGATCGAGCTTGTCATTTGCCTGCGCGACGTGGACCGAGCAGTTCGCGGACTGGATCGAGGCGCACAATGGCGCCTTCGCCTTCTTCGGCGGCGTGGCCCATCTTCTGGTCCCGGACAACGCGAAGGTCGCGGTGATTAAGGCGTGTCACTTCGATCCGATGGTCAACCGCAGCTACACCGACATGGCGCGTCATTACGGCACGGCGGTGCTCCCGGCAAGACCGAGGAAGCCACGCGATAAGGCGAAAGTCGAGGCCTGTGTCGGCATTGTCGAACGCTGGGTCCTGGGCCGCTTGCGCAACCGGATCTTCTACAGCCTGGCCGAGGTGAACGCGGCGGTCGCCGAATGCATCACCGATCTCAACGACACACGGGTGCTTCGCCAGTTCAGCAAAACGCGGCGCCAGCTGTTCGAGGAGATCGACGCGCCGAACCTCAAGCCGCTGCCGGCGGAACGGTGGGTCCACGCTGAGTGGAAGCGTTGCCGAGTCGGACTCGATTATCACATCGCGATTGAGCACCACCATTACTCGGTGCCCTGGCGCTTCGCCCGCCGCGAGGTCGAGGCTCGAATTACCACACGCACCGTCGAAATCTTCCTCGATGGCGAACGCATCGCCGCGCACATGCGTGGCAGCGGCAACGGGCGGCATACGACGATCCCCGAACATATGCCCTCGAGCCATCGGCGCTACCGTGAATGGACGCCCGTGAAGATCCGGGAGGAAGCGGCGCGGATCGGGCCGATGCTGTCGTTGCTGGTTGAAAAGATCATCGAGGATCGGCCGCATCCCGAGCAGGGTTACCGTTCATGCCTCGGCATCATCGGGCTAGCGAAGCGCTTCGGCGCCGAACGCCTGGAAGCGGCCGCGCGGCGCGCGCTGGAGATCCAGGCGCGCAACTATCCCTCGGTCAAATCGATCCTCGAGAAGGGGCTCGACAAGGTTCCGGCGCGCGAAGCCCCGGACCACACGCCGATCTTCCACACCAACATCCGGGGCTCCGGATATTACAACTGAAAGGACTACAATGCTCAAACATCCGACACTCGAACTGCTGGGGCAACTCGGCCTGGCCGGCATGGCCCATGCGTTCATCGAATTGGAAAGCAACAGCGATGCCGACAACCTCAGCCACGCCGAATGGCTTGCCCTGCTGCTCGATCACGAGGCGACATACCGTAATGACCGGCGCCTTGCGCTCCGCCTTCGTCATGCGCGGCTACGCCACCATGCCGTGCCCGAGGATGTCGATTACCGTGCTGCGCGCGGTCTCGATCGCCGGCTGTTCGACAAGCTGCTCAAGGGCGACTGGATCGCCGCCCATGAGAGCTTGGCCATCGTCGGGCCGGCCGGGGTCGGGAAGAGCTGGTTGGCCTGCGCCATCGGTCACAAGGCCTGCCGTGACAACCGTTCGGTCCTCTACACCCGACTGCCGCGGCTCATCGATGACCTGTCCCTGGCCAAGGGCGACGGCCGCATCGCCGCGCGCATGAAAAGCCTGGCCAGGGTCGATCTCCTTATCCTCGACGATTGGGGCCTCGAACCGCTCGACGGCAATGCCCGTCACCACCTGCTCGAAATCCTCGAAGACCGGTACGGGCGTCGCTCAACGCTGGTGACCAGCCAACTCCCGGTGGCCCGCTGGTTCGATCTGATCGGAGATCCCACCTACGCCGATGCCATCCTCGACCGCCTCGTTCACAACGCTCACCGGCTCGAACTCAACGGCGAATCCATGCGCAGATCCATCATCTCCGCTGCCGCTTGACCGAACCGCAAATGCAGTGACATCTTCCCCGACGATCAGGTGCTCCACCTGCGCGCGATCAGATCGGAACGCTGCGCGGCATCAGATCGGAATACATGCGCGCCATCGTCGGAATCCGCACGTATGCGACCGGGAAGATTCCGGAGCGGGTCTCCTATTTTTAGTAGCTTCCTGTTGTTTACGCTAGGACGCAGATCTGTAATTTGCAGAGCTTGGCGGTGTATCCCTTGAGGGTTTCAAGGATCTGTCCGCACTGGCCGAGCCGGAGCTGGTCGTGCTGTATCGGGTCTCACAAGGCCGGACGTTGCATTGACTCGAAGCGGGCTGTCAGGCCCATCTGACTACCTTCGCATATCGTCCGTCCCTGCGTTCCCTCGCGGGACACCGCCCTCGGATCAGCGCTGGCGCTTCACCGCTGGCAAACTGTTTCTACCTCATCTCAAGCCTCGAACAAAGTGCCGTCGCGCAGCATGGCATGCATGATGACAGCGAGACGCCGCGCGAGTGCCACTCGGGCTTTCTTCAGGCCGCGGCGCTTCGAGATTTTCAGCGCCCAAGTCTTGAGCGCGAAGCTCTCCCGGCTCCGGGTCAGGATTGAGTTGGCTGCTTCATAGAGAAGCTTGCGGACCATGCTGTCACCTTGCTTGGTGATCCGGCCGGTCCAGTCGAGTTCGCCGGACTGATGACGCCTGGGCACCAGGCCAAAGTAGGCACCCGCGTTTCGCGATTGTCGGAACCGGCCGGCCTCGTCGATGGCCGCGGAGAAGGCGGCTGAAGTCTGGATGCCAACACCAGGTATACTCATGAGGATCTGGCAGGCCTGCGACTGAGCGGCGAGCATACGCAGCTTGAGATCCAGTTCCTTGATCTGCTCGACCAGTTGCACGCGCACCGTCAGCAACGAAGTGATCGCTTCGCCAAGACCAGGGATGTGGGATGCTTCCATGATGCGTTCGATGAAGGCCTTTCCCTGCCCGACGCCCGGCCTACAGCCGAAGGTGGCGCACAACCCACGGATCATGTTGTCGAGCCGGACACGGGCCTCCACCAGATGACCGCGAGCGGTGATCATGCTGCGTACACCGTGCGCGCCCGGCGATTTGACATGAACCTCCTTGTAGAAGCCCGTTCTTGCCAGTTGCGCGAGCCCTGCAGCATCATGGGGATCGGTTTTGTTCGCCTTCATCGCCTTGAGGCTCTGGTGCGCCTGGCGGGCATCGATACACACCACGTTGACGCCCAACTCCCGCAGGCCAAGGCAGATCGCGGGTGACATACGTCCGGTTTCGATCACCGCCCGCTCGATCGGGCCGTGTCGGCGCAATGCGTCGGCGATCGCATCCGGCGTGCTCTCAGCCGTCTCGGAACTCAGCTTGCGTCCATTTTCATCAATAATGCAGACCTGCGTGCTTTCCATCGACAGGTCTAGTCCGGCATAATGCTTCATGGCTGTTTCCTTCCTTCAGGATTCGACAACCAGAAGTGTGCGCCTCACCCGAGGCCCGAGGGAAGCAGCCACAAATTACACGATGACTCATAACTTTTCAACCAGATGCGCACGGAAGCGAGTTTGATGGCAGCGAGGAAGTTTTGCGGGTCGCGGTCATACCGGGTGGCTATGCCTCTGAAATGCTTGAGCTTGTTGAAGTATCGCTCGACGAGATTGCGCTGCCTGTAGACCCATGCGCTGAAGGGAAAACTGCCGGTTCGGTTCTTCTTCGGCGGGATGTTCGCCCACGCTTTTCGCTCCGCCGCGAGCGTGCGGATAGCATCGCTGTCGTAAGCGCGGTCGGCGAGCAGGATTGCATCGGGTTGGAGGGCGTCGAGCATGGCGGCGGCGGGCTTGCCGTCATGTGCCTGTCCGGCCGTCAGGACGAGGTCGATCGGCCGGCCTTCGGCATCGACGAGCGCGTGGATCTTGGTCGTGAGGCCGCCGCGGGAACGTCCCATGCAACCATCGTCGTCGCCCCCTTTTTTGCCGCGGCAGCGTGCTGGTGAACGCGGACACAGGAGGAGTCGATCATGATGATCTCGCCGTCGAAAGCCTTGGAAACCGCCGCCAGCAGCCGATCCCAGACTCCGGCCTTACGCCATCGCACGAACCGGTTGTAGCAGGTGGTGTAGGGGCCATAGCGTTCCGGCACATCGGCCCAGGGCGATCCGGTCCGGAACCGCCACAGGATGCCATTCAAAACCTTGCGGTCGTCAACCCGGGCAACACCGCGAACCTTGTTGGGCAGACGCGGGTGGATGATGCTCCATTCGAAGTCGCTCAGTTCGTAACGACGCATTCAAGCCTCCAAAAGAAGCCTTGAATCAGAACTCGTCACAAAACGGTAGTCAGTTTATGAGTTTGCGGCCTAGTCATGTGAATCTAAAGTTCGCCACATAAGGTCTGCTCGGCCTTCTGACAGAAACGCCTAACGGACGAGAGAATTTCGTCCGCGGACTTGGTCCATCGATAGGGCTTTGGGTTCTCATTGTGGCGCTCGATGAAGGTACGAATATCGGCCTCGAGCTGGCTGGTTGAGGTATGCACGCCGCGTCGCAGCTGCTTTCGGGTCAGTTCAGCGAACCAGCGTTCGACCTGATTGATCCAGGATGCCGATGTGGGCGTGAAGTGGACATGGTAGTGAGGCCGGCGCGCCAGCCATGACCTGACCAGCGGGGTTTTGTGGGTGGCATAATTATCCATGATGATGTGGATATCGAGATCGGGCGGCACGTTGGCGTTGATCTGCTTGAGGAAGTCCAGAAACTCGGTCGCCCTGTGCCGCTTGTAGCATTTGCCGATCACAAAGCCGGACGCCACATCGAGCGCCGCGAACAGCGAGGTGGTGCCGTGTCGGACATAGCTATGGGTCCGGCGTTCCGGCATGCCCGGCATCATCGGCAGGACCGGTTGCTCCCGATCGAGTGCCTGGATCTGGCTCTTCTCGTCGACGCTCAAAACAAGTGCCCTGTTGGGCGGTGACAGGTAGAGCCCGACGATGTCGCGAACCTTGTCGACGAACAGCGGATCGCTCGACAGCTTGAACGTCTCCGAGCTATGCGGCTGCAGCCCGAAGGCGGTCCATATCCGGCGGATCGTCGTATGGGAGAAGCCAGTCGCAGTGCCCATCGAGCGGATGGACCAATGGGTCGCATCATCGGGCTTCGAGCGTAGCGTCCGCTCGATCACGGCCGCGATCTGATCATCGTCAATCGTGCGGGGTCTGCCGGGGCGGGCCTCGTCCAGCAGCCCCTCGACGCGATCTTTGAGGAAACGTCGTCGCCATTTACCGACCGTGTGTTCGTGCACGCCCAACTCGGCTGCCACGGCCTTGCTGGGGACACCGTCAGCGCATCGAAGAATGATCCGGCACCGCTCCGACATCGATCGCGCTACACGCTGACGCCGGACCTGCCGCTCCAGATACTCCCGCTCGACTGAGCTCAGAACCAAGGCGGCCGTAGGACGGCCCGTTGCGTTTGCCATCATGTGATCCTCATCGCTCCGGGCGAATCATACAATGAGGCTTACTTCAGTTCCAGATGACTAGAAAGCCACTCCGCTTTATAAGCTGACGCGTCAACTACCAGATCCCATAGTATCGGCGCTTTGCCGGAAGCTCTAAATGCCCTGCGTGTTCAGCGCACTGGTTAGGGTGCATCAACATGCAGAGCGACGTCACGACTTTAGAGCTTTCGAGGTGCATATGTGCGGCAGACGAGTTGGGGCGCAAGATGGGCCTTCACATTACGATGGGTGATGATTTTGAGAAGTATGTTGAAATTACCAGCAGCCTTCCCGGGAAGTCACCGACGTATCCAAGCTTCCGTCCCGACTGTTCTGATCTTCCGCCTGGAAAGGCCTTTTGGATCATCGGGCGGGATCGGGACGGAAGAGTAGCGCATGTCCAAGCACTGCGTTTAGATCATCTGTCCAACACAGACGTTGCTGAGCAACTTGGGTCATTGAGAGCCTGGTTCACGGATCCGACCTTAACAGCCGGGCCCGGCTCCTCGTCTCGCTGCGATGCGCCCGCCGCCCGCAGCATAACCGGGCTGGTCGCCTATCATGGTGACATCTGGTTGCGGAAGGACTTTAGGGGTCGCGATCTCTCCACTTTTATCGGGCGCATTGCATTCGGACTGGCATGGGCTAAATGGTCGCCGGACTTCATCTATGCGCTGGTTGCCGACTGGCACATAGAAAAAGGCGTGGTCGATCAATATGGGTATCTACATCAGGAGCCACACGGATCAGTCCTGCACTTGCCCGCGTTCGGTATAGATGACGACGATTGGCTCGTTTGGCTGACGCGAGACGAACTGTTAACGACGCTTCGTACTTCTGCATCGCGAGCGCTCGGTGAGAGTACCGTCGGACGGCCGACTCTCCATAATGGACAATATCCCAACACGATTATCTGAACCGGAACCAGAGGCAACATAAGGCCACGTCGTCGCCCCGGTGAATGGCGGGTTTCCAACACATCCGGGAGCCTACCCTGCGTGAGCTTCGGCACCTCAAGCGATCAGCGATGCGGCGCGGCAATCAACGTGAGAGCGCAGCGTCAATCAGGATGAGAATGCCGGCGGATTGGAACGCAGGGAGGGCGTAGCCCGACCGGAGTTTCAATCCGCCGGCGGCGCGTTCCTTTTCGGGAGCGTTCGTCTGGTGATCACGGTCGACCGGGTATGCCGGTGGTTTTTCCTGTTGGGGAGGAATCGCTTTGTGCCCGGCCGCCACGTAACCGATCACCATATGAGGCTTTTCATGAAGTTCCGGCAGACCAATACGACGGCCGTCGCGGCGGCGAAGGCGTCGATCAGTATCGCCACGGCCTATCGCATCGAGAAGGATTCGAGACTGCCGTCACAAAAGAAGGCGCCGCGGCAACGGCGCCGTGCCGACCCTCTCGCCGATATTTTCGAAGCCGAGGTCGCGCCCATGCTGAGGGCAGCTCCGGGCATTCGGGCGATCGCCATCTTCGACGAGATGATCCGGCGTCATCCCGAGCTTGGAGCCGGCATTCGCCGCACGATCGAGCGTCGCGTCCGAGCCTGGCGCGCCGTCCATGGCGAGGAACAGGAGGTCATCTTCCGGCAGGTTCACGTACCCGGGCGCATGGGATTGTCGGATTTCACCGACATGGCAGCCGCCGGCGTCACGATCGCGGGCCAGCCACTCGATCACCGGCTCTACCATTTCCGGCTCGCCTATTCCGGCTTCGAGCATGCGCATGTCGTGCTCGGTGGCGAGAGTTTCGTCGCTCTGGCGGAAGGCCAGCCGCCTAGCGCCGTATGTCGCTTCAGATTCCGCACGTCTGGCGAGCGGGTAACATCCTTGGTGAGGCAGCCGGTAACAAAATTACGTGAGGCAACACGACAACACTGTTGGTCGTGCGTAGCATGCGGGTCAAGATCGCACTTTGCAGCTGGGCGTGGTCACATTGTTTATGTGACACCCTCAGCGTCTCTGCCTGCTTGGACGTGGGTTAGAAGACACCGGGCGAATGGAATATCTCTCCAACGGAGTAATCCAGATCTGGCTGAGGTGCCGGAGCTGGAATGTTGTCCGGCAGGTTCCAAAGAGATCTCCGAGGCCGCTGAGCATCACCAGTTCAAGTGACAATGGATCATGAGATTGAAAGTTGAGATATACTAATCAAAAGAAAGAATACGATGATATTTCCGCGAGCGATACGCCGCTCTATTGCTATTGTACTAAGCTAAATCCCATTATAACATGTAATAATTAAACCTCTTTGTTGTACATTTTCGCGCAATGTAATTTTAAAAGTAACAACTCCTCGGATAGCAACTACTTGCTGGAGCTTTGATGCCGCCTGTTAAGGACGGCGCGCCGAGCCTAGCCTTGAGGCTGGCATGCTATTTGCGCAGTCGACAATATTCGGTGCAAATGGCTGCGGAGCAGAGACTATGGAACGCCCCCCGATCGAGGAAATTCCCAACCTCTCCACGAGAGAGCGAGAGTGCATACTGTGGACCGCCAGAGGTAAATCCTCCTGGGAAATGGGAAAGATACTCAATATCTCCGAAAACACCGTGAACTTTCATATGAAAAACGTGATGCGAAAATTGGGCGCGGGTAGCAGAACAGTCGCTGCGATCAAAGCCGTGAGCTTCGGAATTCTCGAACTGGAGGAAGTGGTGACAGCCACGGAACTGTCATCTGGCGATGATTAGAGCTCAATCCCTTCGAGGGCTGCCGGGACCTCATAGCCGAGCATGAACTTAGCCCTCGCGTGTTGAAGAAAACGATGCCCTCCGTGACAGACGCTGCCGGACGCGCCTTATGCACACAAAGCTGATAGTGCGCCTGATGCTAGACCACGTTTAGCTAACGCGCCGTCCTACGGGAGGAACCCCGCATACCATCTCGCACGCAAGGCGATCGCGAGGCGATCTCGGCCGGCTGGCGGTGCCGCTTCGCCCATAACAGCCGGAACTGGCAGTAGCCCATCAAAATGTGCCCCGACGTTGACACGACCGAATTTATGTACAGCCGCGCGCAGCCGGGCAAAATCGGCTTCACCAAAACCATCAACGCCGGCGCTACAAGGCCGGGCAGCCCAACGTGCTGACCTTGTGCGGGGTGCTGACGCATTCGAGCCTGGCCGTCACCCTCACCGGCACACCCCTCGGTCTGACGGCGGCGAAGTTCTGGACACGAACGAAGTTCAAGGAAACGCTCGCGCTCAAACGGCACATCAATCCCACGCGCGTGCCGATCGAGACGAAGGAGAGCTACCGCTGGCTGGAGAACCTGCGCCAGTCCATCGCGCTCGTTGGCGCGCCCGAGCGCTGCGTGCATGTGGGTGACCGGGAGAGCGACATCTACGAGCTCTATTGCACCGCGCAGGACCTTGGTACCAGCTTCCTCGTGCGCGTGCAGACGAACAGACTGGCAGAGCGGCCTGCCGATGCTGCCCCACACGATCCTGCTCATCGCGTCTTTGCCTAACTTGCGGCGGCGCCTTGGGCGGGACGTCATCGCATTACGGTTGATCAGGACGAGACGACCTGGCTGCAGGTGAAGTTCGCCGCCATCAACACCTTGCCGCCCGTGGGCAAGCAGAAGCGCTACAGTCCGCAGGTTCTGACTTACATCCACGCCCTCAAAGAGAACCCGCCGCCCGGTCGCGAGCCGATCGACTGGAAGCTGGTGACCAACTTGCCGGTCGAAGATCTCTCCGTGGCGGTCGAGAAGCTCGGCTGGTACGCCCTGCGCTGGAAGGCGGAGGTGTTCCACAAGGTCATGAAGTCCGGCTGCCGTGCCGAGGAGGGCGAGGCTCGAGACCGCCGAGAGGCTGGCGAAGTTCCTCGCCCTCATCGCGGTGGTCAGCTGGCGCATGTTCGTCGTCACTATGTCGGCGCGCGCCAAGCCAGACGTCGCGCCCGACAGCGTTCTCACCTTCGCCGAGATCACTGCGCTCGACCGGATCGACGCGTCTCGAACGCGACCGCGCCTCCAACGGCCCACGCTAGCCGCTTACCTGCTGCAAATCGCCCCATGGTTGGCGGCTATCTCGCCCGCAACCATGATCCGCCTCCCGGCAACATGGTCGTCTGGCGCGGCATGACCCGCTTGCACGACATCGCCTTCGGCATCTCCATTGGATCAAGCCGATAATGTGGGTAATCGAAAGCCAGACCGGATGCGTACGCCGCATCCGACATCAGATATGCGAGCAGCTCGTTGAGCCTCGCGTTCTCCTTCTCAAGAGTCTTCAGGCGCTTGGGGTCGGACGGGTCCAGTTGTACAGCGTTGCTTCAGAGGGCCGCGCTTGCGAGCAACGGCGTCCGCGCCCGCTTTCTGTTCATCGGTCCGTACGTCAAACGGGGCCGGACTCTAATCCCAACTGGAGGAGGTCACTCCTGCCAGGTCACCGTAACGGAGGACATTGACCCTTCAACTGCTCGCGAAATCCGGTCGGTCGCTGCGATATCCAACATCAAGTCCACCAGAGAACAAGATCAGGCCGTGCAAATCCGAAAAAGCTGTTTAGCACCAAACGACGCTTTCCATTGCCTGATTGACCGGTGACCCCGTGCACGAAACCGCCATCGATTAGTGCAATATCCCCAGCGTTGAGCTGGAACTCGCGAGAAGGAACAGCCTCGAGATAAGCTGCCGAGTAGGGATAGCCCGTGGTCTCAACACTCTGCGACTTTCGGTCGGCGACCGTCGGCTTATGGCTCCAGAGCCTCAGATTGCCACCTTCCTCGGGCATGCTGGGATAGACGTTGAGCGCCACAACGGTGTTGTGCGCCACCTCAGAAAGCTCGTAGTCGTTGCCAGCACACAGGACTTGAGCGACATCGTCGTGGGGGTCCAAGGAAAAAGTGCCCCTGCCAGACCAACTGAGAGCGCGACAAACATTAGCCTGACCCTGTTCTGAACGCGCCAGCCGCAATTCAATACCCTGGTTGTGAAGCTCGCGCTTCAATGCGTCGAATATTGCTCGGACCGGATCAACCAAATTCTCAAAAAGGGCGTCGACGTGAGGTCGCGCATCTTCCGATTCCGCGAAATAGGTGGCTGCATCCTTCCTGTAGTGGGATGCGCCGACAACCTGTCCGGGGACGCCATCTTTACGCTCCTTGAGACCGGGACTGCCAACAAAGTTCGTGGTAATCTTCTCGGCCACTTCGGTGCTGAAAGCTTGCTTGATGTGCAGGGCCGTGATCTCACCTTTCAGGACCGAGATGATCTCCGCAGTGCTGATCGAGCCGGTTCGTTCTTTGATCGTAAGAGGCGAGATGGCCGGCGTTTGAGGTACTTGGTTAGTTGCCATTGGTTTTCTCCTGTAGTGCCTGATCGAGGATGGCAATGCCGTGATCGAGTTCGCCATCTGAGATGGTTATCGGCGGAAGGACTTTGATGACGTCGCGATTTGGCCCCGAGGATTCGATCAGCAGGCCGTTTTCGAAGGCGACATCGTGCACACGGCCAACAACGGCCTGTGAACGGCACTTGAGGCCGGCCATCAGACCACGGCCGCGCTTTTGTTCGATGCACTTGGGGAATTTTGCAACGAGGCGATCAAGGTGTTCTTGCAGTTTGACGGCCGTCCGCTCGACGGCTGTAGTAAACTGCCTATCGGACCACATTGTGCACATAGCCGTGGATGTCACGAAGGCGAGATTATTGCCTCTAAAGGTCCCGCTATGTTCTCCCGGTTTCCATATGTCCATCTCGGGGCGAATCAAAACTATGGACAGCGGATTACCTGAACCGCTTAGCGATTTTGAAAGACACACGATGTCGGGCTCGATTTTCGCGAACTCGAACGAGAAGAAATCGCCCGTTCGTCCCGAACCTGCCTGAATGTCATCGACGATGAAAACAACGTCGTGCTTACGGCAAATGCGCTGAATTTCTGAGAGCCAAGGTGCGGATGCGGTGTTCATGCCGCCTTCTGCCTGGATGGGCTCCAGGATGATTGCGGCCGGCTTTTCTATCCCGCTGCCTGGGTCGCCCAACACGTGATCAATGTAACTCGCGGAATCGAAAGTTTGGTTCGGATAGTTCTCGTAAGGGACACGGATCACATCGTGGCGAGCGACGCCGCCAAGCTGTCTGGTTGACGCTGCACCCGACACCGCCAAGGAGCCGAGCGACATGCCATGGTACGAATTTGTGAAGGCCATGACACTCGAGCGGCCGGTATATTTTCGCGCCAGCGCCAACGCCGCTTCGTTAGCGTTCGTCCCGGTCGGACCAGGAAACTGTATCTTGTAAGAAAGGCCCCGGGGCTTCAGGATCGACTCGACGAACACTTTGATGAAATCACGCTTTGCAGCTGTATACATATCAAGCGACAAGACAATATTTTGATCGGCGAGATATTGAATTGCCGGCGCAATGATATCCGGGTTGTTATGACCGTAGTTGAGCGCGCCGGACCCTACAAGGAAATCAATATATGGCTTTCCGGACTCGTCCCAGATTGTCGCCCCCAGTGACTTTTTAAAGACTGTTGGAAATGATCGTCCATAGCGACGAACGTTAGACTCATAAGCATCGAAAATGTCGATATCCATTAAATGGCCTCTCTGTATGCGGCTCGCGATCAACACTGCAAGTTCTATGTTCACGCACTCCAAACCATTGATTTCGACGACTAGCTGCGGCCAATCTCTGCCTTAAAGCGAACGTATCATGGTCAGCAACTTGCGTTCGCAAAGAGTCTGTAAACTTGTTTGACGAATCTGTTGCAACGCATTGGATAGCGATAGCGTGACAGTCAGTACCCGCCTTGCGGCAACGCTATCGGCGGCGTTGTTGGCGAGCGCGACCGACACAACCGTACGGGTTTTTTCCAGCATGACTGCAACCACGATGCTTGTATTGCTCTACGTCGGCTGTGACGGCAGCCTTGCCGACGAGTAGCTGTGGCAGATGGCGATTTCTCACTTCGATGTGACGGCGAGACCGGTGCTTGCTCAGGTTTCGTTTGAGGCGCGGAAGAGCCGGACCGCGAATTGGCGGCAGAACTGGAACTGACCGCGGCCTCTAATTGTGGCCGTGGCCGCCGTGCCGGATTGCGCTGTTTCCTGGGCGGCACGTTGGCCCACCTTCTCGCTTCACGCCATATACAATGCCTCAGTCGGCCCCTCGCGAGGTGGCTTCCGCACCGCAGGCCACGGGCCGAGCACGCGAGTGGTGTTCGGCACCCCGAGCTGATGCAGACGGCGCCTGCTTCGAGAAGGCGCGATCGAAGCGGTATCGACAACCCCGGTGTTCGCCAAGGTACTGTGTGGTGACGACGGCGCGGCTTTTGGAGCGCAGCACGACTAAGAGTCCCCACCCTTACACTGGTCAACATTCATGTGATCGAAAACGCTGGCTCAGGCGACGCCACTGGCGATGTGTCCGATGCCGCTTTTTGTACGCAAGGTTCACTCTGTCCGACATCCGACAATTGTTGGATGTGAGACAGGGCTCCAAATCCGCTAACCAGTGGCTTTATTGAATTTTCCTCTCTGGCACCTTCTGTGCAGAGTGGCTTGCGAACGCATTAGCAAAAAAAATAGTCCCATGATCACACTCACTGAAAACGCCGTCGTCGCCGTCAAGGCTGCGCTTTCCCGCGCCAACGAGCCGGCGGAAGGCTTTCGTATCATGGTCGAGGTGGGCGGCTGCGCCGGCGTCAAATACCTGATGGGTCTGGAAAGCGTCTCGCGCGAGGGGGATGCCATCATGGAGACGGACGGGTTCAAGGTGTTCGTCGACGCAAACTCCCAGCCCCATCTCGCCGGCACGACCGTTGACTTCGTCACGGGCCTGGCGTCCTCGGGCTTTGTCTTCGACAATCCCAATGCGCGGGACAAATGCGCCTGCGGCAAGTCCTTCGGCTAGCCGCCATCACGACAGGGATCGGCGCCCATGCGGGACGACACCGACAACTTTTACCTCTTCAGCGACAAGCTCTATTTCATCAACCCGAACAATGTCGGCGCTTTGGACACGCCCAATGCGGCCGGCGAGGTCGGCGCCGTCGCCTGCGGCGATGGACTTAAATTGATAATGGGTTTCGATCCTAAGACGCAGACGATTACCGCCGCAACGTTCCAGACCTTCGGCCGCGGCTCGGCCATAACCGCTTCCTCGACATTTACCGAATTCATTGTCGGCAAGACCATCGATGAAGCCCTTCAGATCACCGATCAGGACATGGCGGATTTTCTCCGCGCCCTGCCGCCGCACACGACCTACTCATCGCTCGACCGCCTCATCCTGGAGCGCGGCTTGCGGCTGATGAGCGAGTTCTTCCGTGCGGTTAGGAAGGCTTTCGAGGAGACACCAGGATTCTCACGCCTCGTGCTCGTCAAGGCATCCTCGCGATGAGCGACGTGATCGAGGCGTTTCTCGTGGTGATAGGCTTCGAAGAGCGAGAGGCCCTTCCCCGCAGTCTCCACCCGCTGAAACCTAATTCTGCGAGGAGTTCGAGCGAGTGGGTTTTCGGTAACGAGCCTCGACGGTGGAACGCGCTGCAAAACGTGCAGTGGGACATTTCCCACCTTTTGCCGCGTCTCGTAAGCCTGCAGAGATGCTCCTTTGCTCAGTCGAAGGCCGCTTAAGCAATGTCATATGCGGTCAAGGAAATTTTCTACACCCTTCAAGGTGAAGGACGAAAAGCCGGGCGGGCCGCCGTATTTTGTCGTTTCGCCGGCTGTAACCTTTGGTCGGGACGTGAAGACGACCGGGCAAAAGCATTCTGCGGATTCTGCGACACCGATTTCGTTGGGGTAGATGGCCCCGGTGGCGGACATTTTGACACCGCACGGCAGCTTGCGTTGGCGATCGAACAAGCCTGGCGCGGGTCGGGAACTGGGCAGCGTCTCGTCGTGCTCACCGGAGGAGAACCCCTCCTCCAGATCGATGAAGAACTCCTGGAAGCGCTGCATTCCTTGGCGTTTGAAATTGCCGTGGAGACCAACGGGACCATTCCCACACCCGCCGGCATCGACTGGCTGTGCGTCAGTCCGAAATGCAATGCTCGCCTCGTGGTCATGGCAGGGGACGAGCTAAAGCTTGTATATCCTCAGATTGGCGCGGAGCCTGAACATTTCGAAGTTCTCGCGTTTGAGCACCTTTTGCTTCAGCCGATGGATGGGCCCGAGCGCGAGGCGAATACGGCCGCCGCGGTGGCCTATTGTCTTGCCAACCCACGTTGGCGCTTGAGCCTTCAAACCCACAAGTTTCTCGGGATCCCATGAAAATTACGCAAGCTTTCACCTTCGAGGCAGCGCACTGTCTTCCGCGCGTGCCAAAGACCCATCGCTGTCACCGCATGCATGGCCACTCATACCGTGTGGAACTGCGTTTGGAAGGGCCCGTCGATCCAGACACGGGCTTTGTCATCGATTTCTTCGATGTCGAGGCTGTGTTCGGACCGCTTCTGCAACGTCTCGACCATCAGTATCTGAATGAGATTGAAGGTCTCGACAATCCGACCGCGGAAAACATTGCGGTCTGGATCTGGAACCAAACCAAGCCGCTTCTTGGCCAAATGTGCTCGGTAACAGTCTATGAGACACCGCTGTGCTGGGCTGAATACGAGGGTTGACCCGATGCAACGAGATCCGGGAACCGCACTCGTCCTTTTCTCCGGCGGCCAGGATTCGACAACCTGCCTGGCTTGGGCGCTGGAGAACTTCGAGCGCGTCGAGACAATCGGCTTCGACTATGGGCAGCGGCATCGGATCGAGCTCGATGTGCGGCCTTACCTGATCGAGCGCATTCGAACAGACTTTCCGGCCTGGCGTGGTCGACTGGGCGAGGACCACATGATTGACATGGCCGTACTCGGTCAAATCAGTGATACCGCGCTCACGCGCGACGTCGAGATCGCACTGAACGCGAACGGCATAACAAATACCTTCGTGCCTGGCCGCAACCTTCTGTTCCTCGGCTTTGCGGCCGCGATAGCTTACCGGATGGGCGCGAATCACCTCGTAATCGGCGTGTCCGAGACGGATCGTTTCAGCTACCCGGATTGTCGAGATGACGCAGTTAAGGCGATGCAACTTGCCCTGAACCTTGGAATGGAAACGCGTTTCGTCATTCACACACCCCTCACGCAGTGTGACAAGGCGCAGACCTGGGCGCTGGCGGATTGGCTGGGCGGCGAGGCGCTGGTGAAGCTCATCTGCGAAGGAAGCCACACCTGCTATAGCGGAGACCGCGAGCATAGACATAGCTGGGGTTTCGGTTGCGGTACTTGCGTCGAGTGTAATCTTCGCGCAGCAGGATGGGAGCAATTCCGATCCTGCAAAGAGGCACCCGTGACCGCCCATGAAATGACGTGAGCGCCAAGATCCAGGCTGACGGTGGCAATCTGTTCCATAGATCGTTTCCTTCTCTTTGTGATGTTCAGCACGACAAGGTACGCGCCTTCGATGCCGTTTCGAAGGGCTGTTCCATACGATCGACCTTGATGATCTTCGCCGTTCGCGTGGTGCTGTTTCGTGGGGGAGTTCAGCACCACGGCGAGCAGGCTGCGGTTGTTATCCTTGATCCCGGTCGGATTTGATCGTGGAGCGTACTGCCAAGAGAAAAGGGGGAGGTTGTGGTTTCGACGAGAGGCAGTTGATGCCCGAGCCTGCCCTTATGTGGAGGATCGTCCATGCAGTCCATCACCAGCATGGCCGCAGCACTGGCATCATTGAACGAAGAATGACGACCTCATCGGCAATCGATGCCAGCGCCTGCGTGAGCTGGCACGGGCGCAGACGCCTGCGGCGACGCGATGTTGCGGATATCCCTCCCCTGGCCCCGCCTCGGGCCAATCAAAGGATTCCTGATAGCGCCTTCGATCTGGCAATGCTCGTGCGTTCAGTGAATGCGCGTGCCGCCTTGATGGCGATCATCACAGCCTCAGTGTCGATTGACGAAATGGATCTGCTCGACCGCCGGAAGACAATCGAGCAGGTAGCCCAGCAAGGTCGACTCATGTGCCGTCGAATTGAAAGGCGGCTGCCGTCATGAAGGATACGCGCGACCGCATCAAGCGCCGGGGCAAAGCGCCCCAATGAATCAGAATGGCGAAAGTATTGATTGAGGTGCAGAAAGCAGCGCCCATTGATGTCACACAGATTGGCGCCTTCGCGTTGCAGCGCGCGACGCGGCTTCGGATCGCACAGCCGCGGCGCGGGTGGCGCCATCGGAAAAAACCGGGCTCCGATTGGGCGTCAGGCTGCGCGGAGATTCGTGCAATATGTCAGGCCTCCCTCGAAGAATCCGGAGACCTACGCCTCTTTCGCCGGTGACATGGCATTTGCACTTGGAAGACGTCATTCACGAATTGCATATGGGAGGCGGCGAATGAACAGGCCAACGATCGCGGATCTGGCGAAAGCCGCGGGCGTAAGTGTTTCTACGGTCAATAGGCTCTTGCACGGAACTGGCTCACTGCGACCGCAGACGGCCGACCTCATCTCAAGCGCAGCGCAGCAGATCGGCTTCCACAGTTCGGGGCCGCTGCACGAACGCAGGCGGGACAATCTCCCGGATCGGCACTTGAGCTTTTTCCTGCAGCAATCGCACCGGCCGCTCTGTCAGATTTGGGCCGAGGCGCTTCTCGGTGCCTGCGCGCGACGCACAGATGCGGTTATTAAGCCAGACGTGCTCTTCGAGGACGACCCTTCCCCAGAAGCGGTTGCTGCCAATCTGCTCAAGATAGGCGAAAGTGCCGATGCAATCGCTGTGATCTCGGCCGATCACCCGCTCGTCGGCCAGGCGATTGACGAGTTGCGCGTCAAGGGCGTTCCGGTGATCGCCTACGTGACCGACCTGTCCGCCGCCAGCCGGGCCGGCTTTGTGGGAACCGACAACTGGAAGGCCGGCCGCACCGCCGCATGGTTTATCAGCCAGACGTCCGGTCGGCCCGGTAAGGTCTCTCCTCTCATAGGCGGCAACCGTTATCAGTTCCAAGACATCTCGGATGCGAGCTTTCGCTCCTACATGCGCGAGCACGCGCCCGAGTTCCACGTCAGCGAAACGCTCCTGACCCATGAGGCGCCGAAGAACGCCTATGCAATCGTTCGTAGGCTGATAGCGGAGGAGCCCGAGCTCAGGGGCATCTTCGTCAATGGCGGCGGCATTTCCGGCGTCCTGCGTGCTATGCGCGAACTCGCTGTGGAGCAGCAGTGCAAAATCCGGCTCGTCTGCCGCGACATCGGGCCCGAGACACGCAAGGGATTGAGCGAAGGCTTGATTACGGCTTCCTTGTGTCATCCCGTCGACAGGATGCCTGAAGAACTCATCAATGTGATGCTGCGCATGATCGAACGCACGGACACGCGGCTAATCGAACAGCGGATTGTTCCGTTCGAGATCCTCACGCCAGAGAGCATTTGGACTTAAGAATCGGAAGAGCCATCGTCGTCCGGATAAGGTCATCCGTGCCGCTACGAAGCGACGACCGCTTCCTGGGAGGAAACTGGGCGCAAGGGCGGTTCGGCACTCATGACCCTCGTATCCACCGAAAGAGGCCAGGAGGACGAGGAGATGGAAATCTCCGAGGAAGCCGATCTTGTCGAGAGCTGGACCTCACGCTCGCGCCAATGATTAGGCTGCTTCGGCCGTCCGTGCCGATTTGCGCGGCTTGTGGCGCGCCAACCTTATAAGCGCGTCGATCGAGGCAGCGCACCGGGCTTTGCTGTTCGCCCCGTGACTATGGCAGATATGTCGAGCTGTTTCATCATAGCGAGCAACCGAGCCGTTTGGGCTTGATTGAGGCGCCGACGGTTAATGACGGCGCGGATCTCGCGGGCGAGCTTGGCTTTCCGCAATTCCTCTTCGGAATTGTCAAAGCCCAAATCCGCAAACACGTTGCCGTTGGTCATTTCGCCGGTGATTCTTCAGTCATGACTTTGTTCCTAGTTTTCGCGATCGTGCGTCTCAGCCACCTTCAATCGCTGTAACGAGGTCGACTTCGCACTTGGGCGTGTCCCTGCCCTTCTTCTGGAAGCAAAGATGCGCGTTCCGGTAATTCCCGGACAGGCATTCCAGTAATGTCGGGGACAGCAATTGGAGTGCACCCCCAGACTGAGACAAGGAAAATAGCGGACAGTTTCCCGTGTTAAGCTATGCAGCCTTTTCCATCTGTCGCCCGCGTGAATGCTTCTGTTCGTATTCCTCCGGACTGAGGTAGTCGAGCGCCGAATGCAGGCGCTCCGTATTGTAAACGGTCTCTATGAAAGCGCCGATGTGCTTGCGGGCATCATCTGCATCCTTATAGGCGAGACCTTGCACCTCTTCCTGTTTCAGGGTTTTCATGAAGCTCTCCGCCTTCGCATTGTCGTAAGGATTGCCGACACGACTCATGCTCGCCTGGATACCGTGTAGATGCAGAAGTTCGGAGTAGGCCCCGCACGCGTATTGAACTCCGCGGTCGGAATGATGAATGAGGCTCCCGGGTACGGGCTGGCGATCAGCGATGGCCATCTCGAGAGCTTCGATGGCAAGGCTTGCTCTAAGATGCGTATCCAGCGCCCATCCGACAACCTTGCGGCTGAACGCGTCAAGGACAACGGCAAGGAAGGCAAACTCCTCAGCCAGATGCAGGAAGGTGATATCGGCAACCCATAGCTGGTTTACGCCATTGAGGATCATTCCCCTCGCGAGGTTCTGCACGACTTGCCAACCATGCCTGGAGTTGGTCGTCACAGGAACAAAGGGGCTAGCGCGCAGGCACAACAGATTGTCTTCACGCATGATCCGCAGAACGCATTTGTGATTAACTTGCCACCCCTCACGCCGAAGCAGGGCTCCAATCCGGCGGTACCCGTAGTGTGTGTTGCCGAGAGCCAGCTTCTGAATGAGATCGCGCAAACCCGTCTCGGCTCGACGAGGGGCTGAATCCAGCCAGTGACGGTAATAGCTCGCGCGGCTGACACCAGCGAGCCAGCACATTCTGTCGATGTTGAATTCGCCTTGCGACAGGCCGGTCATCATCTTTTCAATGACTTTGAAGATGCCGTTTCGCCAGGAGCGCTGCTCCGACGCTGATCTTCCTCGAAGTGCCGCAAGGCTTCGCGAAAAAAATCGAGATCGAGCTGCTGCTGCCCGACCTTCTGCTCCAGTTCCCTGATCCGGCGCCTGGCCTTGGTCAGTGCCTTTTCCTGAGGTGCCGGCACATCCACTGCACTCTGCAGCTGTGCGGTCCCGTCAACTCCTGCTGTCGATCTGGCCGGCCGGCCGCGCCGACGTGACTTCAGATTACCATGAAGCCTGAGATGATCACGCCACTCGTAAAGTCGTTGGCGACTGATACCAACCTCATCTGCCAACTTGCTGACGGTTTCGCCCGCTTCCATGCGCCGGAGAAGCTCCAGCTTTTGGTCATCATCAATAACTCTTTGCCGTCCGGCCATGCCCCAGTTTCCTCTCCTTGCGGGGAAACTGTCCGCTATTTTCCTTGTCTCAGTCTGGGGGTGCACTCCAGGCACGCGGCCGGCGCTGTGATGCAGACCGACTATGCCGGACAGACGGTGTCGGTGATCGATCCGATCACCGGCGTCATTGCGCCGGCGCAGATCTTCGTGGCGGTGCTGGGAGCCTCCAATCTCACCTTCGCCCATGCCAGCCTCAGCCAAAAGCTGCCGGATTGGATCGAAGGACAGGTGCAGGCCCTGAGCTTTTTTGGTGGGGTCACCAAAGCGATCGTCTGCGACAATCTGAAGGCTGGTGTCGTCAAGGCCCTGTGGTTCGAGCCGACCTTGAACGCGACGTTTGCGGCCATGGCCGAGCATTACGACACCACGATCCTGCCGACCCGACCAGCAAAGCCGCGCGACAAAGGCAAGGTCGAGGGCGCAGTTCTCATCGTCGAACGCTGGATTCTGGCGCGACTGCGCAACCGCCAATTCTTCTCGCTAGCCCTGCTCAATGCGGCGATCGCCGAGCTGCTCGAGGAGCTGAACAACCGGCCGATGCGCCATGTCGGCAAAAGCCGGCGCGAACTGTTCGAGGAGATCGAGCGGGCGGCGCTCGGCACCCTGCCGGCGACGCCGTTTGAATACGCCGAGTGGAAATCGGCGAAGGTGCATCCCGACTACCATGTCGAGATCGACAAGACGTTCTACTCGGTGCCGCACCGACTGATCGGCCGCACCGTCGAGGTCCGGCTCACCCACCGGGTGATCGAGATCTTCCATGATCACCAGCGCGTCGCCTGCCATGTTCGCCGATCGCAGCGCTGCGGCCATGTCACCATCGACGTTCACATGCCCAAGGCGCATCAGCGCTACGCCAACACCACGCCCGCCAACCTGATCGGCCGGGCGGCTGTCATCGGCCCGAACACCGCGATCCTGGTCGAACGCATGATGCGCGACAGGCCCCATCCCGAGCAGGGCTATCGTTCGGCCATGGGTGTCGTGTTGCCTCACCTAATTTTGTTACCGGCTGCCTCACCAAGAATGTTACCCGCTCGCCAGACGTGCGGAATCTGAAGCGACATACGGCGCTAGGCTGCTGACCTCGCCGATGAGCCGCTGCACGGCTTGTTGTCGCCACGCCCTTACTCGCTTCTGCAACGTGTGAAGCTGGTGCAAGCTGTATCGTCCGGGATAACGGACCTGGAACTCGACGAGAAGTTCAAGTGCGGTCTGATCCGGACGCTCTTCAAGGCATCGTGCCATCTCTTCCCAATGGTCCTTAAAGATGTCGGGACGTCGGCCGCGCGGTTTGTCGTTGAGCCGACGATAAGTCTTTGGCCCAACGACAACACCGCGCGCGCGAGCCGCTTGGCGCCAGAGATTGACCCGTCGAACGAGTGTTTTGTACTGCTTGCGGGTAAATCGACCTGGAAACTGGACGCACAGCTCCTCGAAGAGCTGCGTGGCGTTGATGTTGGGGAATTCCTCCAATCGGCGACAAACGATCGGCCACACCATGCGGAGCGCCTGGACGCGGGCTTGGCCAGGCTCGGCGTAGACCGGCTTCGGCTTCTCCTGCATCGTCGCGGGAGGAGTGGGTGGGATCACCGGTTTGAGCGTCGGCGAGGGACTCGCAATAAGGGTTTGTATCGAGACCTTTTGTAGACTTCGCAGGTAACGCGGTTTGGCTTCGATGGAGAAGGTCGGACGGATTTCGCCCGCATGCCAGGCGCTCGATAGGCTGGCTACGAACGCGGCCAGGTTGGGCGGTTCCGATGTCGCCGGTGGCGGTGTTTCGCCGTCAGCCAGCGCCGCCAGATAAGCCTGGACAGCTCGCATCTCCTCCAGCAGCTTCAGCGGATCGAGGTCGCCGGCGATCTCGCGCAGCTTGTTCTTGGCGGCCATCGGCATAGCCTCCGCCTGCAGGAGACGCTCGCAGGGAGTCTGCGGTGGATGATAGCGCTTGGCCACCTTCGCTCCGTCGCGCTGCTTGGCAGCCAGCTTGAACGAGGGCTGGAAGAAGTTCACAAACAGCCGGGATGCCCCGTAGAGGCGCGTGATCGCTCTGGCTGCCGCCAAGCCCTCGAAGCGTCGATAGCCCAGGAGCTTCCGAACAACCGCCCCATTTTTCTGCTCGATCCACGCTTGGTCGTTCTTACGGTAAGGTCGCGAGCGAGTGAGTTCGATGCCGTGACCAAGGCAATATTCGATCAGCCTGTTGTTGACGAACTCGCTGCCATTGTCCACATCCAGCGCTCTAAGGGCAAAGGGCAAGCCCATGCGGATGCGCTCGAGTGTCTCGACCACGAGGGTGCCTTCTCGGGCCACGATGGGCGCGGCCTCCGTCCATCCGCTCGCGATATCGGTCAGAACCAGGCTGTGAACGTAGCTACCGCGGTTGGCCTCTCCGCAATGAGCGACCAGGTCCATTTCCATGCTGCCGGGAAGCGGCTCGTTCCAGTCGGCAAAGGTGCGCATTTTGATGCGCCGCCGGGGCTCTGGCACAACCCTTGGCTTCTTTTTCGTACGCATGGTGCGCCTTGGCATCTGGAGCAAGCGGTCGATCGTCGCGGCGCTCATCGACAGGATCTTGTGGCGGATCTCCTCCTCGAGCTTTAGATGTCCATTGCGTTCCAGCGCCGGCAATAGAATGGGCAGTAGAGCCTTGAGCCGCTTGCCGCAAACTCGGTCGGAAGCTTCCCACAGCACAATCAACGCGGCCCGAGCGGCCTCATCATAGAGCGACAGGCGTTGGCGGGTCTGACGGTGCTTCCGCTCCGGGTGGCTGTTCAGGACACGGATTGCGGACTTTTCGTGATATCCCGTCGCCGCGATGAACTCCTCCAAGATCCGGCGCTTGTCCTTGGTCGTTGCGGCCGCATAGCGATCCCTGACCGCATTGGCCAGTTCCATGCGCATGGCATGCGTCATCTTCGTCTTCATGTTGCCTCCCTGGTGGTGAAGGCACCATGGCGACATGCGCCTTCACGGGTAACATTTTAGGTGAGGCAACGAGCCCGCGCGGTAACATTTTCCTTGAGGCAATGCGACACATGGGCATCTTGTCGCTATCGCCCCGCTATGGACCCACGCGCCTGGACGCCGCTTGCGAGCGCGCGCTTACCATCAACGCGATCACCTATTCCTCCGTCAACGCCATCCTCAAAGCCGGCCTCGATCTCATGGGATCGCAGGCCGAACCGGCGAAGCCGACACCAGCCCACGCCAATATCCGCGGCCGCACCTACTATCAGTGAAGCAAAGGACGAAAGAATGCTGACAAACCCAACCCTCGATCAAATGCAGGCCCTCGGGCTCCCTGGCATGGCTACCGCCTGGCGCGAACTGGCCGCAGCTGAACAGAGCAGCGCCAATGAGTTGAGCCGCGACGAATGGCTCGGCCTGATGCTCGACCGGGAGATCGCCATGCGGGCCGACAAGCGTGTCAGGAACAAGCTCGCCTCGGCCAAGCTGCGCTTCCCCGAAGCATGCATCGAAGACATCGACTTCGCGCCCGCGCGCGGCCTCGACCGCCGCAACACCATGGCGCTCGCCCAAGGCCATTGGCTCAAGGCCCAGGAGAATTTGATCCTCACCGGCCAGACCGATCCCACGACATAATGCACACCTCGCTATGTTATTGAAAAAGCTGGATCTGCTGATCCTGTGATTGTGATAATGGACTGTGTCCGCTCCTGCCGGAATGGTGCTGGATATCGAGTTGCTCGATATCTTCATGACGGATGATCCAGGGCGTACCCTTGCAATACTGCTCGGCCTTCAGATCGCCGGCGCGGATCATGCGCAGCACGGTCATTGGCCGCAGCCCGAGCTTTGCAGCCGTTTCCTGCAATGTATACTCGCCGCGCTCCGACCGTTCGTCCTTTTTGTAGACGGCGATGTCGTGCTGGTTGCGGAAAGTGCAGACACGGGACTGCGTCCATCCGTTCTGACGACCCGTGGTTTTGCCGAGCCGGTTGAGAAGCGATGCGATCGCTCTATCCGGCAATTGGCGTGCCAGGGCACGGATCAGTTCCTCGATGTCCGGCGGGGCGCCCCAACGGTGATGGCCTGCCTTGTTCTTCCTGACCGAAAGCGCGGTATGGTCGCCGCCCTGCCAATGCACCAGCATTTTGATGTGGTCGTCTTCGATGGCGACGACAATCTCGCGGATCACGGCGCGGATGATCCGCTTGCGCGTGGTGGCGGTGGCGTTGGCATGATGCCATGCCAATTCGAGATCGCCGCCCATGCGCAGCAGGCTCCGCCGTTCCTCTTCTCCCAGAGCCTCAGGCTTGTGGCGGTCGAGCGCGTCAAGCTCGTCCTGACGCTCGCGGACGGCTACGAGCGCGGCATTCCAGCGTCGCTCTAGTTCGCCTGCTACAAGCCGGTTGTCCGGGTCGACGGCGTCATACTGGCGGCGTGCATGGGCGGCTTCATAACGTGCTTGCTCGAGTGCGAGCTCCACATGGCGCCGCTTCTCTCCAGCCTGCACGGTGGTGGTCTCGATGGCCTTGATCGCCGCTTCGATGCCGAGCGGTTGAAGGCGTTGAAGAACCTCCGCGCTGACCGCCTGATCGACCCGCAACGATCCGAAGCCAATGCACGGGTCGGTTCCGTGGTTGAGCTGCGCTCCGCGGCAATGATAGCGCCCCGTATTGCCGTTGCTGCCGGAATAAGAGACGTGCAGCTTGCGGCCGCAATGGCCGCAGCGCAAGAGACCGCCGAGCAGCAACTCGCCCCGGCGAAGAGCACCGCGCGGCACCAAGCCTTTGCTTGTGGCATTGTCCGTGATCAGGCGCTGATTCCTCTCAAAATCGTGCCAGCTCAGGTAACCTTCGTGATGGTCGATGAGCAAGACCTCCCAGTCGGCGCGATCGCGCCTGATCCCACGCAAAATCCGTTTGCGTCCGGCCTCTATGGTGACTTTGCTGCAGGTTCGCCCGAACGCATAGGCGCCGGCGTAGATCGGGTTGGTGAGAATGTGGTGCACAGTATTGTAGACGGGCAGCTTCCAGACGATCGCCCTGTCCGCCGCGCGCGTGTAATTTACGGCAGGGAGCATAATGCCCTCGCTGCGCAGCCACAGATGCACCTGCCGGATGCTCTGCAGTTCGTCGAAACGCCGGAATACAAGATCGATCGCCTCGCGGATCCGCAGGTCCGGGTCTTTCTCGATCCGGTTCCGGCCCGACTTGACGTAACCGATCGCCACCGTCAGGAAAAGTTCGCCCCGGCGTGCCTTCTGCTTCAGGGCTTCGATCGAGCGGGCCCGCAGGATCGAAAGCTCCAGTTCGCTCATCGTGCCCTTCATGCCGAGCAGCAACCTGTCGTTGGGATGACGCGGTTCGTAGATGCCGTCCTCATCTATGATGAGCGTTCCGACAAGGCCACAAAACTCGATGAGCGTATGCCAGTCCCGGCCATTGCGGGCCAGCCGGGAGGCTTCAATGGCGAGGACCGCACCAACCCGACCTTCGCAGATAGCCGCCAGAAGCTTCTCAAAGCCCGGACGGCTGATGCCAGACCCTGAACGACCGAGATCTTCATCGATGACGATGGCTTCTTTCCAGCCAAGGGACCGCGCTCGCTCGGCAAGGCCATATTGGCGTCGCCGGCTCTCTGGATTGTTGACGAGTTGATCGGCCGTCGACTGCCGGACATAGACATAGGCGCCGCGCGCGAGATGTTCAGCGGTGATCTTCATGATCTGCCTCCCGTTCCGTCTGGCTCACCACCGCTTCCCTCAGCAAGGTCTCGATCAGCGGGAGGGTGCGTTCCCGGACTTCGCCTGGAAGACTCGATGGCGGAGCCTTCGTGGAAAACAGGTCTGGCTGGTCGGTTCGGCATTGCCTGCGCTGCATGGTCGTCTCCTGGCTGGCGTGAGTCGCTCTGCAGAAAACGTAGACCTGCATCCAGCTCGCTGCGCAGGTCGCGCAGGCATGAAAGGGGAAAACGGGGCGCCTCGCGAACCGCCATCGTCAGGGCGATCTCTTCCGTCATCCAGATCGGAATCAGCGCCAGGCTGCCATCCGGTTGTCGCCCGACATAGGCCGGCTCACCGCAATAACGCTGACGGCCTGTGACAAAAATCTCCCCGCCCGAACGCGGATGAAAGGCGTAACGGACAATCTTCTTTGCCTCGCCATCCTGATAACGGGCATTATGAGCCCAGTCCGACCGGAACTGGAAAATCATGGTTGGCCTGCGCCTTCGGACGGCAGGCGGCCCGGCTCGACCATTCCGTTCTCTATGTGCGCGTACCGCGCATGTTCGAGGATCTGGCGCTCGCCCGCCTCGACGGGCGCTTCCCCCGGCTCATCGAAAAACTTACCCGAGTGCATTTGCTCATCCTCGACGATTTTGGCTCCCACAGCCTCTCGGACCAGCAGCGCTTCCATCTCTTCGAAATCGTCGAGGAGAGATATCGCCGCCGCTCAACCATCATCGCCGCTCAGACCACCGTGGACAAATGGCATGACCTGATCAATGACCCCACCGTCGCCGACGCCATTCTTGACAGGATCGTTCACAATGCTCACCGCATTGCCCTGCAAGGCGACAGTCTGCGAAAGCAAAAAACGAGGCCCCTCTTGACCGGCGCCGAAAACACCGAAATCAATCAATCCTGAACTCAACGAGGCTATCGAGAACCAGCGACCCCAGGCTGTCCCGACATTACCGGAACGCCTGTCCCGTATTTAGCGGAATCGCTGTCCTGAGTTGGCGGAATGCGCAAGCAAAGATGCAGATCACACCAGCGAAGCGGCATGGACGGGCGATAAGTATCCCTGTCTAAGTCGTCGACCACCGCAAGGATTCGGCCGCCAAATCCCTTGAGGGCTTTGACCGCCAGATGCTGCTCGCCATTTTGGGCATCGTTGATTGCAACACCCATGACGATGCAGACATCGACCAATCTCACTCCGCTCAGCCACTGAAAGAAAGATCCGGGTCAAACAGCCGTTTTCGCCAAGTGATCATATTTCCTATGAACGCATTTTGGACTGCACGGACCGTTCCAGCTCGGCGCAAAACCCTCCCAGATACTCGTCAATCGCGCTCTGCAAATGCACCCAGTAGAGCACTTTGGCGGTGCTACATCGATAATGAGCCCAGTTTTGCTTTTTTTGAGAAGATGTCCCTCTTGCTTGGCCGCAGCGAATATCCCAGTAAAAATTGGCGGCAGCGCATCGCGTTTAGCGCTCGCCGGGCGGAGCTGGTCCGGGTTGCGAAGCCCGGCGAGCGCGGATCGTCTTGGGCCATGTGGTGATCAGGTGCGGTTCTTGGAGCGCCAGGATTCATGTCCGATTTCGATGATCTCGCAACGATGCGTGAGAGGATCGAGCAGTGCGGTCGTTGTCCCGTCGAAGAAGCGGCCGCGCCTGCTGTCGCGGATGAGCGCCCGGGCGATGGCAATGGCCAGATGCGACTTCCCGTTCCGGGCCGCCAATCAGCACGCCATTGGACAAAGGCTGTCAAGGGCATCTCAACCGCCGGGCGGCGGCTAAGAAGGAGAAGAGGTGATGGAACGCAAGCTTGATGACGTGATCGCCGCCCTCCCCGAGGAGCGTCGGGAGCGTGTCGACGCACGTTCGAAGAGTTAAAGGACGAGGTCGAGAGCCTCGGAGAGCTGCGCCATGCGGCTGGGAAGCCCAGGGAGATTGCCTCGACCTTCAAGATCAAGCAGCCCTCTGTCTCGAGGATCGAGAAACAGGCCGATATGGATCTGTCGACACTTAGAGCTACGTAGAGGCGATCGGGGGACAAACTCGACCTCATCGTCGCCTCGCCTCGCGCGCGCCGCCTCCGTATAGAGCGGCTCGGCTACGTCGTAGCCCCCACCCCCCTCCGCACGTAGTGCTCAAAGAGCCAGGTGGACGAACCCGCCTGAAAGCAAGCGCGCAGGCTGAACGCGCCGTTTCGGTCAAAATTGCCGAAAAGACGACGGTCTCGTCTACGCTCGCGATACATGGGCAAGCCCTCGTTAGACCCGATACCGATCTGCCCGCTCTCACGCTCGCGGGGGACGCCTCTTCCCTCGCCCGGGCTGGCCCAGTTCACCGCCGCGCTGGGGGTGTGTGGCGATGTGCTCGCCGACGACGACCAGCTCGAGCACGCTTGGTCACAGCTTCCATACCTGATCAGGTAGATACCTCCGCACCTGCGCGACATCTTCAGTGGTTTCCAATTTATTTAATTTGCGGCGATCATCGCCGCACGCAGAATGGCAAAAAACGTTAAACGGCCATGTCTGCTGCCTTCTTATGCGGCTCCAGGACACATTGAGCAGAGGCGAATACTGGCAAGCATCCAGCGCCACGACCCCACCTCGTGGCGGCAGTTAACGGCCCACTGCGGTTTCCCAAAGGCCTTCGGACAAAATTGGCGCAGCGCTGTTACGGCAGGCACAGCACGTGGAAATCTGTCGAGCATCAGCCATTGCGAAAGGTGTAGCCATAACCGTTGATGGCCGGCGCGCCGCCGAGATGCGCGTAGAGTATCCTCGAGCCCTCTGGAAAAAAGCCTTTTTGGATGAGGTCAATCATCCCTTGCATCGATTTGCCCTCATAGACGGGATCGGTAATCATACCCTCGAGCCGCGCACACAGACGGATCGCCGCCTTGGTTTCCTCGGATGGAATGCCGTACCGCGGGTACGCGTAGTCTTCGAGCAGCACCACGTCATCCTCGACAGGTTCCGTTCCGAGCTCGACGAGGGTCGCTGTATGTCGGGCAATGCTTAGCACCTGCGCCTTGGTTTTTGCAGGCGTGGCAGAGGCATCGATACCGATCACCTTGCGCTGTCGACCGTCCTTGGCGAATCCGACGAGCATGCCGGCATGCGTTGAACCGGTGACCGTGCAAACGACCATGTAGTCGAAGCCAAACCCTAGCTGTTCCTCCTGGGCGCGCACTTCCTCCGCGAACCCCACATAGCCGAGGCCTCCATTCGGATGAACAGACGCCCCGGCCGGTATCGCATAAGGCCTGCCGCCCCTTGCCTTGACCTCATAGAGCGCTTTTTCCCAACTGTGCCGGATGCCGATGTCAAAGCCATCGTCGACCAGACGCACTTCCGCTCCCATGATCCGGCTCAAGAGAATGTTGCCGACGCGGTCGTAGACGGCATCCTCATGGGGGACCCAGCTCTCGTGAACCAGGAGACATTTCATGCCGATCTTGGCGGCAACGGCTGCAACCATCCGCGTGTGGTTGGACTGCACGCCGCCGACGGTGACCAGGGTATCGGCATCCGACGCGATCGCGTCGGGGATGATGTATTCGAGCTTGCGGAGCTTGTTTCCGCCGAACGCGAGACCGGAGTTGCAGTCCTCGCGTTTGGCGTAGATCTCCACCTTGCCGCCCAGATGCTTGCCGAGCCGGTCGAGCTTCTCAATGGGTGTGGGTCCAAAGGTGAGCGGGTAACGTTCGAATTTTTCCAGCATATTCTCTCCGGCGATGATCATTCAGCTGAAATAGCCACGCAAAACTCGTCCATAAGCGCTGCTTGGATTGGTCGGCCGCGCTCTCCGACCACCCATCAGAGCTTTGGGGATTTTCCAGCGCTTTCCTTGCGACTGAAACGAAGCGATCCACATGTCGGCATGCTGCGATGAGGCGACCATCGCCTAGGAAACCTACGACGACACGCGGTCGGCATCTGTGTTTTGCCAGCTTTGCGAGCGCAGCTAGACCGCCAAACCAACAGACTTCGATAAAAACGCAGTGGCTCTTGTTTGCGCTTGGATCGGCAGAACCGCACAGTTGCCGAGCCGAATTCTGCGAGGCGATTTTTGTGGCGCTCAACGCCTCACAGAAGTTTCAGCTGCTCGATCGAAGTACTCGTCTACCTGATCGAAACGGGTGCCAATGCCCTCGAAAGGCTGGCCTCGCCGCGGCCGTAAGCCGCCGGATTGTAGTTGACGAGCGTGTCGGTTCTAGCCGTATCCAGCAACTGATTAGTTATCTGTGTCGGTGTTGCGGACGTGAACTTGCTGCCAAGGATGGCGGCATAGCCAGCCACTACAGGTGCCGCGAAAGACGTTCCGGATAGCCCAATCTTGTCGCTATCGACCCCCACCGTGAGGAAGTGGTTCTGCACCTCCGAATCTGAACCGGCGTAATTCGAATAGGAGGCGAGCTTCGCCTTGTTTTCGGGAGTGCCATTGTGCTCGAGCGCACCCACAAAGATTGTCGATTGCGTCCCAGTCAGCTCAAGAGCTAGGAAATCAATATCCCCTTCGGCCGGGGTACCTACCGCTACGGATTTGTTTCCGGCTGCCTTTGTGAAGACCGCGGCACCCGCCCGAGCCGTATCGACAATCGACTGCTCGAGCCGGTACCCGCTCACTGGGTTTTCAAGGGCATAGCTCAGATTAATGACATTGAGCCCCTCCTCCAGCGTCAGCGGAACTGCTTCCAAATAGTCGAGCTCGACTATCTTTGCGCCAGGCGCCACCATGCCGGCTGCTTGAGCGATCCACTGCCCATGTTGCCGCCATTGGGGGCCATAGCCGAGATCCCCAAACTCATCCATTTCACCTGTGAAGTCATCTGCGACAGTCACCGATACGCCGGAACCGGTATAGCCCGATGCCCATGCTTCACCAATATCCGGGCTCATCCAGCAAAAGGTCCCGTCGGCATTTTGTGGGCAGCCCGAGCTACTGCTTTCCGTGGTTGGCGTTCCGGTCGTTCCTTTACCGCTGACCCGCGCATCGAGATCACCAGCAAAACCGGGTGCCGTCAGCAGGCACATGAAAAGACCGGCAACGAGTCCTACCGGGAACAATTGTGTTTTGTGCATAATAAACTTCCTGTCTGGATTGTTCTTCATCAACGAAATGTACCGCCTATGCCTTTCACTATCTCTAGAATTCACCCCTGAACCGAAGATCGAGTTTCAATCGGCTTGGATTGATGTTTGCCATATATTTCAACGTGTCCGCAGGCCGGAATTGCGACGCGGCCAGACGGCAATTCACTGTCTGGAAGCCGCCGACGGCGCCATAGTCAGCCGTGCAAGGTCGTTCCGTCAGGTTCCCGCCCAAAATCGAACTGACGGTGAGAGAAAGCGTCGTGGACGGCGTCGGTCGCTTTTGCAGAATAAAGCCGAGTTTCACACCTGGGTCGATTCGGACCTTCTCGGCATGTTGGCCGGTGCTCGCGCCCCACAGGAGACCGAAATCATCCGAGAGCTGCGTCAACATTTCAAATCGCATGTCGATCCATTTGCTATGGTACCACTTGTCGAAAGACACGTTGGTACCACCCGACAGCTCGTATCCGCCTTGTCCCAGATGGTTGGCCGCCGCGGTTAGCTCCGAACCCTGGGAAATGCCGACAAGGCTGGTCTCCTGTCCGTTCGCAGTCATAGTGCTGACGAACAATGTCATCACGAACAGGACGTAACTCGCCAACCGTATGCACATCTGCAACATGTGATCGACACGCGTACTGCAGTCCCTCGCCGCATCTTCAAACCCCACGGAGGCTCTAGCCGCAGACGCATGGCCGCCAGCGGCCAACGTGTTCATTCGCAACAAATCTGTGATCTCCCGTCCTTCAATTTTGCCGAGCCATCTCTTCGCTCTTCCCTGGCAAGCAGCTCCCGCCTCTCAACGGAATCGAGCAAAATTCATGCCGATCTAGATGACGGCGCCAGGGAAGGAATAGTATGTTTGTTTTCAGTGGCTTAGACGAAACGTCCAAGACGCCGGCCAACCAAGGCCGTGTCGTCGAACCGACAAAGCCGACACAATTGCCGGATATCGACGAACACGCTGAGCGTGAACCCTCCCGCATGGCAACACTCCCTTCTCGCTCCAGCCATGCGTCGGAGAGCCTCGCTTTCATTTTCCATTCGACGCAATCCTCTTCAGTCGGACATTGCGCCGCCCAATTTGAGGTTCTGTACGCGAATCGTCTGAAAAGGCATGCCCGGCAGAGACGGAGCTCCCTGCCGGGCCGGGTTCGCCTTGGGAGGCGGCGTAAGCTAGCGACTTTCGTGGCGGTGGGACCACTCAATCCGTGCGTTTTGCGCAATAACGAGCATCTGCCGTGCCAAGCCAAAAGCATTTAAAAAACACCCGAGAGTCAGCTTCCTCTGCGTTGCGTACCCGACATTGTCGGCTATCGGACAATGCCGAACGAGGCCTCTCGGCATTCGACCTACACCTTAACCAGAGCGCACTCACCAGGCCGTTCGATGCCATTTCGACCTGGCGGACTGGTGGTGACCGGGTTTTAGCTCCGAACTGTTCGCAGGCTGACGGACAGGGCGTATGTTTACCTTCAATGCAGAGGGCGCGGCCACGAGAGACGGCGCGGCGAATGTGGCGGGCAGATGATCGCGAGGATCGCCACAATCGGCATGGCCGCGCCGTAGGCCAATCAGCCCTTCGGCGACCTCGCGATGTGACGCCCCAGCAAGTGAGCCGTCGAGCCCACGAAGAACGAAGGTTAGACGCGTTTTTCCGGCTTTGGCCCAGACTTAGTTCATTGAGGCACTCGAGCGCCCTCAGGCGGTGCTTCGAAAACATCGCGGGCCAGGTCGCCTCGGCACGGAGGAAATAGGGTGCAAGATATCCGCGCGGCAGCGGGCGACAGCAAGCCCGTCGCACGACATGGCAATGCCAAGAGCTCGAGCGGCGATACGGCGATGTCGCCGAGGATGCGGACAGCAGTTCGAGGATCAACACATCCGGCAGACTGGCAAATCAGCAGCCTGATATCTGTCCACCCTCAGGGCCGCACTCCAGATCGGCGTCCACTTATTGCCTCCGCTTGCATAAGCGCGACGAGGAGCGCTCGCCGGGCGGAGCTGGTCGGGTTGCGCAGCCCGGCGAGTGCGGATTGATTGGGCGGTGGGCGCGTCAGGCGCGGTTCTTGAAGCTCATCATACGGCTGTGGCAGAGCCGGACATGTGCCGCCTTCACACATGTTAAGTTTTCCGGCGCTTCGTTCGCCTTCGAGATGAAGCAACCCGCGTGCAGCGCGCTGCGATCGACTACCATTGCCCGGAGAACCGAAACTGCATTCCCCTGGCGTTAGAACGATGAGAATGCCGTCACCTCGATCATACCACGGAACCATGATCTCAATATTCAAACTCGATCCCAAGTGATGAATCCGAGCTTTCATCCTTGTTACATCGCCTCAAGGGAGGAGCAGCGATATGCCGAGCGTTTGATTGCGCTGGGCCCCATCTTGAGTTTCATTCCTTCGCTCATCCTCGTCGGGCGACTGGTACCGAACTTCCTGGGACCTATCTAAAAGCTCAGCACCTTGCCCGGCTTTGCCAGCACAGCCGGATCGCCAGATTAGAAAGAGCACACTTGCGAAATAAACCATCTGGAGCAGCAGCGAGCAGGCCAGCGTCGCGACGACGGTTAGACGGATCGACTGCGAAGCCAAGTAAACGGTCGCAGCGGTGCCGCACAAGACCAGCGCCAGGAGGCGACAAAAGGTGATGAAGCGCAATGCCGTTCTCCTGATTTTGGCTCGTCAAACCATGCAGCTCATGCTGCGATCTGGTCGGCCGCGAGATGGGTCTGGCAGTTCTTTGGGCAGACGCGGCCGCAGGCTCCGCAGCCAATGCAGCGGCCGGCATGGTCGACAACCATGATCATACGATTGAGCTCACCGTCGAAATCGTCGTCATCGGCGTCGCAGGCGCCGAGGATTTCACCCGCGTCATCGACGCCGTAAAGATGCATGACCTCGCGCGAGCAGACTTTGAAGCAGCGGCCGCAGCCGATACAGATCTTGCCATCGATAGCGATCAGATATTCCGGCACCCATATGGAGCCGTCGCGGCTGATGAATTTGCTCCTCATCGCAAAGTCTTCATTTTGGCAAGCTCTCTCCTGGCACCATCCAACTCGGCATAAACGGCATGCGTTTTCTCGGCGACTTCCTCTATCTCAATCCATTTGACCGGGAGACCCTCGGCAAGGTCGCGCAAGTTCGTCTTGGCAATTGCCGCGCGCAGTTGAAGCTTTCGGACTTTCTTCGCCATCTCATCCAAGTTTGCCATGATCCTTCCTCGAAAATCAGTTTCTTCACGCCCGCGCCACGTCGGAATGCAATAGCTGCAGTCGCATCGCCGACCAGTTTCGCGCCGGTATCCGCGAGTTGTCTGGGATTCGCGAAGCCGAACCGGTAGACGTCTCGACAGAGGTCGGTTTGATTTCTGTTGTTGACTTATGTCACGCCTGAGCGCTCCTCGATCGCAAGCTCCACTACGGTCTAAAACATGTCGCGCCTCCACAGCGCGTCCGAATCCGGATTGCCAATGATTGGATATTCCGGCGCAGTCCCTTGGTGATGATGAAATCGGCCAGCAGCCCGGTGTCCGATTTCCGTTGGCATGAGCCGTGAAAATCCTGAGCACGGATCAGCCGCAGGAGGCATTTGACGAACGGGCGGGAAAGGGCCTCGCCATCCTTGTTGACGGCAGGGCCAAGCGTTGCGTGAGACATTTCGTTTCCTCAATTTCAGGTCTCGTCCTCGACGGAGGATTTCTGCTTTCGGTTACGCTGACTTCGGGCTCGCTTACGCAGCCGACGTCCGGCCTCGCCAGGCCGATTCCACGTAAATGCTGCCCCTGTGGCCGACCTTGAACAGGTCCTGGACTGTGACATCTTCAACGACGGGCCAAATTCGCGTCGAATATCGCCGCCGCGGCTATTCGGTTGGAAGTCTAAGGTCCGAGCCCTGACCTGGAGCAAACCGTCGACCCTGTGCTCCATGAACACAGTTACTGCGGGCGCGCCGCAGAAAATGGGCGAATTGATCAGGGTTCCATTCCACTTGTCATCCCGACACCTTGCCGGGCTGAAAGTTCGTGAGAGGTTAGCCACGCAGCCAGTCGTCCACTTTGATCAGAGGAGCCGGGGACTCTCTACGCAACATGTTGTTCTCCATTCCCACCCCTTTCCTGACGTTTATGCGCGAGCTGGTTCTCTCAGAACGGAACACACCGGTTAGGAGACCATCAAAGTCTTGCGTGTTCTCATGCGTTCAGCCCTCACTCAGTATTGCCGATCTCAACCAGCAAACGTCATGCCAGCGCTTTGCCCGCAGTAAATGCGTGATTCTGCCTCGAAACCTCACAAGCCCAAGACGGCCGGTTGTTTTGAACCCGACATGTTTTCTGCTGCTGTCAGCTTTTGGACACGCATCATGCGTCAGACGCTTGAGGGCGAGAGCGGCTTGGCTATCTGCCCTGCGGTAATGTTGGCGTCGGCTCATCTAGCATCATTCGCCGCCGGCGAAGCGCGGGCGCGCACAGCTAGGCCGACCCAGCGCCCCGAACCGCATGACCTTCTTGATCGGCTGGCTATAGGTCGGAAATTCCGCGATTCCGAAAAAGTTGGTCAGCGCCGTGCAGCCCGCTCGGCATTTGCCGCACGAAGGGCAAGCGCTGGAAAGCTGTCAATCGAGCGATCCTCCAAGGCGCGGGCCAGCGTCTCGACGATATGTTGGTGAAGGCCGGCCTGTGTTTGTGTCTATGGTCTGGGAGTGGCCTTCGGCAGCCAATGGTAGCGAGTAAAGCTTCGGCATCCTCGGCTTTGATTGCCGCCCAACTCTGGTCGAAATCACGATAGGCTATTTTGCCTCCTCCTCATTGAGAACAGGAATGTCTGCTCTGGCATAGAAAGCCAGCACGGGTCCGAGATCAAAGGTCGTTGCGGGCGCAAGCCTCTGGACCGACCGCGGCCATGTTTCGGTTGAGACACCCTCGATACCTCGCGCCAGCGTGCAGGCGAATCGGGGCATCAGCGGTGCGAGTGTCTGCGCCAGGATCGCAGCGGCCGTAGCCTGAAGCGCGAGCGAAGTCCGAGTGCGGGCGGGATAGAGACGTCGCGCCGCTGCATAGTCTTGCGCCTGACGGTAGACTACACAATCGCTGACGAAATCGCAGGCCTGCGCGGCCGCGCGGCGGACGGAGAAGCCATCGTCCGAATAGGCGCGTTCCATCGCCGCGCGATGGACCTCTATCCGAGCAAAGAAAGCGCGATCGGCGGGAGCCCAGTCGCCTGCGTCGGGCACACAGCCGCCAAAGTCCTGCTTGATTTCCCGGTGCAGCGCATCAAGCCAATTCAGCCAGATCCCTTGGAACACCTCGTTCTCGGTGCGGCGTAGCGCGTCCTGCGTGAAGTTCGTTCGCTCACCTTCCGGGCGTGTCAGTCCCAAATGAAGGCGGACGACATCGACTGTCTTTGGGCCCAGAACCTCTTTGCCCCAAACCGCATGACCGCGGCTGGTCGAAAACTTCTGGCCGTCGAGCAGGTAGAACTCGTTCACATGATACCGGATGCGCGGCGTCCAGTGGGAGAAGACCTCAGCATAAAGCGCCGGATAAAGCAGGGCGTGATAGAAGGAATTATCGAAGCCGAAGAAATGGACTATCTGCCAGTCGTTGCTGGGCAGGGCTGCATTCCAGTCACGACCGAGCGATGTAGCTAGCGTCTGGATGTTGTAAAGAAAGCCAAACGCCATCTCTGGCCAAACCCAGGTCACCTGCCCCGGGAATCCCTCGGCCGGTAGCCCCCAGTCCGACGGGTGGGTGACGGGCACGGAAATGCCGCCACGTTGGCGTAGACGCGCGAAGAGGTCCATGATCCGAACGGGGGCGCCCGACGCCCTTAAATGCCGGTCGATATTGTCGTAGCACCGTTCCAGCGCAAGTTCGGGACGGCGCACGGAGCCGACCACCGGCGCCTCGGCCGAGTGCCGCGACCGGACTGCATCTAGGTCGTGGCATAGGTTCGGTGCGCCGCATTCCTCGCAGATGTTGCCAGCAGCGGAGCCGCCGCAATCGGGGCAGAGGCCGCTTACATCCGGTTCGTAAAGGTAGTCGCCTGTCACAGCATCGAAGAGCGCAGGGCTCGGGCGCAGATCTACCGCCGTGCTGCTCAGAAGACTACGGAAACACGCGGCTTGAAACTCTGCATAAGCGCTATCGCCCAAAGTGGAGAGGAAACTGTGGACCTCACAGTCGAGAAGCGCAAGCGTGGCTTGAATCTCGCCGGCGTAGTGGCGCGCCACCTTTGCGGGCGTCGATTGATCGGCATCGGCATGCGTGGCGACGTAGCTCTGGTAATCGTCGCTTCCAGTCAGGTGATAGGCTTCGACCCCTTTCATGTGCAGGAAACGCGTGTAGACATCGGCGCCAAGATAAGGTCCAGAAAGATGCCCCAGGTGCAGATCGCCATTAGGCGTCGGTGGCGCGGAGAAGACGAAGGTCGGCCGGCGGGGAGTCGCGACTTGTGCCGCAGCTTCGAGGGCGGCCTTGCCGTCGCGCCAGTAGACATCGACGAAATTTAGGTCGTCGTCCCCATGATTGTGCAGCACATGCGCTTCAAAAGGGTGAAACAGAACGACATCGCCGGCCGCGACCGTGATCTCCCCAAGATCGGTCCTGACCTTGCCCGCTCCAGACAGGATCACGAAGGCCTCGATTTCGTCGTGCCGATGGGGCTCGGATGTGACGCCTGGTGCCACCTTGCCAAATGAAAACCCGGTGCCCGCGCTTCCCGTTCCAAGGGTGGCCATGTCGATACCGAACGCCCGCGACAGCTCGGTTCGAGAAAACGTGGATTTCCGCATGACGAATCTCAGCTTGTTGAAGCAGTGGTATCTTCGGCTGCCAACGCAACAGCCCCTGCTGCAAGTTGCGAAGAGAGCGGCAGCCCGACACGTTGGCCGCCTCCGTTAGAATGATCCGGCTCTGGGTGCCCAAGCGGGTGACGACGGGCGCCAGTGGGGCTTTAGACGTTACAGAAGACCCCCGGCGACACCTGCACAATCGACATACCGAAGCGTCGTAACGGACTGCTGGCGATGCTCCAGTAGGCGGCAATCAAAACCATGCTCTCCGCGCATTTTTTGGCGGCCGATCAGTTTCGTGTGCATTCCCGCCTGGTTCCGTGAGCTCAATCGCGATAGAAAATGCCGTTTGGGGGTTTGAGGTTGTCGAGATCGGCCACTTTGCCCTCCGGCGGATTAAGGGCGCGCTTAAGCACGTTATATTCAGCGCGGGTCGGTCCACCGGTCGAAGCACGCTGGAACACCAAGTAGAGTGTACGCCGAGAACGATTGCTTTTGTTTGGTTGTGAGTAGTGCGGTGCGTAATCGTCGAAGATGAAGATGTCGCCAGCCTTCCATACTACGGGTTCCCAGGAGAATGTTTCGGCGACCTCAGGTTCAATCACCCCGCCGGCATCCATGGGAAATACCCCCTTCTTGTGGTTGCCGGGGCTGAAGAAAAGGCCACCATTGTCCGGGTCGGAATCGTCAATGCCTATGGCAACGATCGCATGGACCATCCGGTCGGGCAGCCTGTGTGGAATGTGATAAATGTCCTGATGCGGGCGATAACCGCCGCTATCGGGATAGTGGAAGATCAGCAACTCCTTGAGTCTGCGCGAATCTTCGCCAAGCAAATCCTCGACCGCAGAGTTTATGCGCTGATCTTCTAGGAGGAGAAGACGCAATGGGTCATGGAAGTCCAGAAAATTCTCGGCCTTAGAGGTGATCTTTCGATCATCAGTCGTCTTCTCGAACCACATGAGCCATTTATCATCGCTAACATCCCAGCGTGATACGTCTTCAACAAAGCTTGAAATCCGTTCCACAGCCGCGGGATCGAAGAACCTTTCGAGCCTGATGTATCCGTCTTTCAGCCACTTTTCTCTTTGTGCATCAGTCAACATGCGAAAGGCCCCCTGTTGGAAAAAAGTGGTTGGTCGAACATTCCGGTTAGAGGCAGTCGGGCGCTGGCCAGGGTGTGGCCCACGGAGACGATACTCCACGGCATGCAGACGGCGACGCAAAGTGCGTTCCGCTCCGGGTGGATTGCAAGGCTTTGTTGTCCCTCCTCAATGGAGAGATCGCCCAGGCCCGTAAAGATCTATCGATCCGGTACGTCTGCATAGTAGTCACGGCCGAGCATGCTGTTGATGGTGCGACTGCCCGATAAGACGACCTTTCGTGCAGCCTGACGCAACGAAAGTCGTGCGCCGCGAAAATTTTTGCGACAAGTTCCCGTTCCGGTCGGGCGATCAGGGAGGCACGTCGCTGGCATCGGGTCCATCGATGCTCCAAAAACGAGTATTGTCCGCACAAGTTCGGCGCTAGACTGCCCATCCGAGGCCAAGCTGGGTCCTCGGATTCCCTAAGGTGGTCCCGATCACTTACCTCACCCGGTCCAGCCACCACACGCATCGCTACGGGCCGGAACCCTCCGCTGACGGCCGACGCAGCCATGGCCACTAGGGCCACTGGGCACTTTCGAGTGAGCGACCTTGTACGGTTTCGACGACCGTGGGGCAAATTCTCGCCCGCAGAATTAAGCGATGCGCCCATAGGTCCAAGGGCATGTTCAGTCACGATGAGTTCGGAGCGGGCTCCGGACTGCGCCGCAGCGGAGGCGGACATCATTCCTTGGATGCCACCGCCGATGATCAGCAGTCGCCGAGTCATATCCCGCTGCCCATTTCTTCGGCTACCGGGTCGGGCCAGCTCTCGACGGTGGTACGGCTGATAAAGCCAAGATGCTCAGGGTTCGCGCACGGCGCGCGCTGTAGAAGGCTGTCAAGAATGCGGCGAGCTCGCCAGGCCAGCAGGCTTAGGTTCGGATCGGCCAGCCCGCGCTGCCCGGGATTGGCGTTCTGTACGAAGATGCGTCTGTCACGCGGTCCGTCCCAGCACACCGAAAAATCCGCGTTGATGACCAACTCATTGTCGGTCTGTTGCAGCCGATCCGCCATCGGTTCCAAAAAGCTTGGCACGGCGTTCTCGTAACCGGTGGCCAGGATGACGATGTCGGCCGTGACTTCTTCGACGTCGCCCAAGCCGCGCTGCAGCGTCAAGTTATGACCCGCGCCGGCGTTGATGCAGCGCGAAACGTTGCAACCCGGCCGCAGTGCGATGTCACATAGGTCTGGCTCAAGAAATTCGTGGCGATACAGCGCCTGGTAGACGGCGCGCAAAGTGCGATCCGAAATACCATCCGAGGCGAGCACGAAACGCCGCAGGAACAGCTTGCGCTGCGGCTCGCTCATGGCCGCGAAACGATCCGAAAAACAGGGCATGAACAACTCGTTTGTGAACGGGCTGTTGTCGAGGGGCAGGTAGTTTTCGCGCTGCGAGACCCAGGTGATCGAGGCAGGCCGCCGTTCTCTTGGCCCACCGACCAAATGCAACAGCACCTCGGCTCCCGACTGGCCGCCACCAACGACGCAAACATGTTTATGTCGCACCTCAGGATGGATGTGCAGCAAATCGGATGAATGGAACAGGTTGCGTCCGATCCAGCCCTGAAATTGAAGTGGAATCCGCGCTTGCTTGCCGATGCCGACCACCAGGTCTCTTGCACTGAGAACTGCATCGTCCGTCCGCACCCGAAACTCGCCATCATAGCGTATTTCGCGCACGGTCTCGCCGCCGCGGACAAGTGGGTTTCTGCGGAACGCCCAGTTCAGGTATTGCTCGAACTCAGCCCTGAGCACAGCATCGAACTGTGCATTCAGGAAGTGATACAGACGCCCGTTCTCGTGCAAGTAGTTTATGAAGGTGTAGGCGGATCGCGGATTCACCAGCGTGACCAGATCCTTGATGTGGCTGACCTGGAGTTCTGAGGAATCGAATGCGCTGCCTGGATGCCAGCGGAAGTCGACTTGCCTATCCAAGAACAGTGCTCCGTGCCCGATTTGCTCGTGTATCTGACACGCAAGGCTCAAATTGGACGGGCCAGCACCGATCCCAATGCAAGAGAGATCCAGTTGTCTTGCGCCTACTGACCTTTCCCATACAGACGCTGTGCGCAGCGAATGCGGGCCATGGCAGTTGGGCTTGCCCTCCCCGCAGGCATCGTCGACACCGCCGGACTTGCGACAGCTTGTCCGCGCGTTCGTAGTATCGGGTGTGACGCCCGCGGATCCCGGCTCCGTGATGAGGTCGGCACTCATGCCGGCGATATGTTGCGCGTGGCTGGCATCAAGACTCCCGCCTCGATGACCCCCGCGTGGTCAGTGACATGCTTTCGCAACCTATCCCTCATTGCAATTGGGCTCAGTTGTGCGCCTCGACCGCGATGAGCCGACCTTCGGCCAGCTTGGCGACCAGCGAGGGCACGGTCATCAGTGCGGCGACAGCATTTTTCCGTGGGTTTGATCATAGAAGACATCCGCTGCTGAATTCGGGAAGTCCCCTGCATCGAACGTGCCAGAGCAAAAGATCAGCAAAGCAACGGAAGGCATGGCTTGCGATCCGTCGAGTATCCGACATTGAGGCCGAAACCTTGCACCGGCGCCGATTTTGCACGTAGTCGTAGTTTTCGACTTCATGGCGTTGCAGGCGCTCTTGGCACTTTCCACACGGTCGACTGACCTCGGCGCCAAGTGTTCGACCCCGAAAAGGAATTTCCGTTGCAGCTGACCATCGGGCGTCGCGCACGATCGGGCCAGCCGCGTGAGCTGGAGCGCGAGGAACGAGAAAGAAGAGAGCGCGACCGCGACGACCGGGACCGTTAGAGGACCATGTTTGATCACCGCGTTTACCAGTACGGCGACCCCGAAAAGGGTGACGAGCGGTTTGGCAAGCTATTTGCAGCCGTCATCTGTCGGGTACACTGCAGGCCGCTTATGAAACGGTGTCTGGCTGGTACCAAAACTACGTGCAGTGGCGCGGCGAGATGATAGCTTTTTTGCCGGCTTGTGGCCGTTTTGATCGTTGCAGGCCCTTGGCGCTCGAGTCTTATGTGAAGACAGACGAACCGAATCGGAATCCGACTGCTGACGAAACAGCCGATTGTGCAATGGTGGAATTCACTTACCGAGGCTGAGCGCTCGGACTGGCTGGCCCGGGCGGATTCACCGTGCCCGCGAGGCTTGGGCAGCATACTACCTCAGGCACCGCTCGATTTACAACCTGCTGGAGTGATCCACCAAATATAGATCGCAAGGAAGAATCCGCTGGCAGACGGAAAGGCTTGGGGGATGATTTGGTGAGCGGCTTACAGTCGCTCCCGGAAAGGTGGCCTGGAGCACGGCACCGGCTTCTCCGGAGATCGCCTGTTGTTGGGACTGTCAGGAATTCTGTGCGCGAGGCCATGATGATGGAAAGGAGAGAATCATCACATGGCTATCGAGAAGGAACTTCTGGACCAACTGCTTGCCGGCCGCGATCCGAATGAGGTGTTTGCCAAGGACGGATTGCTCGACGACCTGAAGAAGGCGCTTTCGGAACGGATTCTGAACGCTGAACTCGACGAGCACCTTGAGGACGAGAACAGCGAGGGGAATGCCAATCGCCGTAACGGCCATTCGCGAAAGTCAGTGCTGACGGGCACATCGAAGATGACGCTGACGATCCCGCGCGACCGTGCCGGAACCTTCGATCCGAAGCTGATCGCCAAATACCAGCGCCGCTTTCCCGATTTCGACGACAAGATCATCTCCATGTATGCGCGCGGCATGACGGTGCGCGAGATCCGCGGGCATCTGGAGGAGCTCTACGGCATCGACGTATCGCCGGACCTGATCTCGGCCGTCACCGACGCCGTCCTGGAGGAAGTGGCCGAACGGCAGAGCCGGCCGCTGGATGCGGTCTATCCGCTGGTCTTCTTCGATGCCATCCGGGTCAAGATCAGGGACGAGGGCTTCGTGCGCAACAAGGCCGTCTACATCGCGCTCGGCATCCTGGCGGACGGCACGAAGGAGATTCTCGGCATCTGGATCGAGCAGACCGAGGGCGCCAAGTTCTGGCTGCGTGTCATGAACGAGCTGAAGAGCCGTGGCGTCGCCGACGTCCTGATCGCCGTCGTCGACGGCCTGAAGGGCTTCCCCGAGGCGATCAACGCCGTCTTCCCCCAGACCGTGGTCCAAACGTGCATTGTGCATCTGATCCGCCATTCCCTGGAGTTCGTGTCGTGGAAGGATCGCAAGCCGGTCGTGCCGGCGCTGCGCGCGATCTACCGGGCAAAGGACGCCGAAGCCGGCATGAAGGCCCTGGAGGACTTCGAGGCCGGCTACTGGGGCCAGCGGTATCCGGCGATCACCCAGAGCTGGCGGCGCAACTGGCAACACGTGGTGCCGTTCTTCGCCTTCCCCGAAAGCGTGCGCCGGATCATTTACACCACGGATGACATCGACAAGCCTGATTTCGGCTTTTTCGACTCCTGGCGTTTCTTTGTTCGGCTTCAGGTGAGCCTGTTTCTTCGTCCCGGCCCACAGGATTTCCCGTGCGAGCGTGTCGAGACGCAGTCAAGGCTGGCCGGTGCGGTGGCGCCACGGCCGGCTGCGAGGTTTCCAGGCCACGCCTTGACTGCGTCGAGCACGGCGCCAGTCTGGAGCGGACCGAGACGGCGGTCGTGCCGGCACATTCCCTATGCTATATTTGTCCGGCACGGACGACCACGTGGCAAAGAGTGGTGTAGGGGATGAGAGTGCCGCCACGCAGCCTTATAGTCGTTCCTCCTTTGTGGCGTCCGTGCGCCGCTTCGGCCCGCGTGGCCGCCAATGCCGAACTATCAGCTCGTAGGCACGCTCGGCATTCTCGGCCGCGGCCTTCTCGCTGTTTCGCAACTCCTTCACGTTGTAGGCGTAAGCCGAACCACGGCGACCGACACCGCGCTCGCCCGGCGCGCCAGCCTTGAGAGCGAGCTGCCTCTGCTTTGCCGCCACCAGCGCCGGGCGAGCCCAGAAGTAGTCCTGCTCCTTTGTCAGCAGATGCCAGATCAACACCGCGAGCTTGCGGGCGACCGCCACGGCTGCGACCTGATGGCCACGCTTGTTGCGGATGCGCAGGAAGAAGGCGCGGGCATGGGAACGCCCATGTTTGCTGATCCGGCCATATTGCGCCAAGCCAAGACCGGATTGGCGCACACGCGGATTGAGGCCGAAGTAGCTCACCAGCCTCTGCGGCTCGCGGAACCGCCGGATGTCGCCGACGGCGGCGATGATACCGCTCGCGACGATGGCATTGACGCCGGTGATTGTCTGAAGCCGCCGGACTTGCACATCATCAACTGCTTCCCGGGCGATGTCGCGATCGAGGTCAGCCAAATCCTCGGCCAGGCGATCGATCTCGCGGATGTGGCGGGCGATAGCGGCCCGCTCGTCGTCGGGAAGCACCTGCTGCTCGAGCCAGGCGCGACCCCGACGGTTGAACAGATCGGCATGCGGGCACTTCGGCACGAGGTGCGCCTGCAGGATGCCATGCACCTCGTTCTTCACACGCGTGCGATGCCGCACGACCTGATTGCGCCGCGCGACGAGGCGGCGAAGCCGCTCAGTCCGCTCATCGGGAACCCAGACCTCCGGCAGAAAGCCGCTGGCATGGAGCTGCGCCAGAACGCCGGCATCGATCCTGTCGGTCTTGATCCTGGCATGGGCGATCGCCTTCACCTGCATCGGGTTGGCGACAATCACCCGGCCGACATAGGGCGACAGAACCCGCACCACCGCCATGGCGTTGCCCGTAGCCTCGACGACAACCTCATCCGTCCGTCGCAAACTGCGGCCGAACCCTTCCAGTCCCGAGCGGGTCATGTCGACCCGTCCGTGATGGCGCAGCCGGCCATCTTCCCAAACCACCACCTCCGCAAAGGTGCGGTGGATGTCCATTCCAATCACACGTCTCATCGGCTCCCTCTCCTCAAACAGTCGGGAGCCGGCGGGCGACGCGACACCTACGGATCCGCGCTCTCGGCGCAACCGGGCAGGTCGCAGGGGCGGCCAGCTACTAACGCGAGCTCGCAGCTCATCGAATACATCGGCCTGCCCGCACTTGGCGTGCTCCCGGTGCCCCTGTCCCGGATGGTCGCACCATACGCCGAAAATCGCTCATCTCCAGCGGGGATCGGATGGCACCGTCATGATCATACCGGTTACGAACGCGATCGAGGCGCTGAATTCCAAGCTGCGCCGCGCTGTCCGTACCCGGGGACACTTCCCGAGTGACGATGCGGCCATGAAGCTGCTATATCTGGTCCTGAACCACGCCGCCGAGGATTGGAAACGACCGCCGCGCGAGTGGTTCGAGGCCAAAACCCAGTTCGCCGTCGTCTTCGGCGAAAGGTTCGTCAGCCAATGACGAAACCGGCCTCGCGCACAGAATTCCTGACAGTCCCCCTGTTGTTAGCGCCAACCTTGCTTGAATTCTTCGATGCTGGGCGAGGCGATCTCCTTGAGAGTTCCGAACCTGCCGGTCAAAACTCGGCAAGGTCGTGAAACAGATTGAGACGCCTCGCTCTCCTTACCCCATCATGGGCGGCCGAGCGCCGACCGCGAAGAAAAGCGAGTGACCTGCGGGACGGTCCAGAAAAAGTGCAGGAGTGGCTTGACCTAAACGACCGCAATCAGAGAAGACTTTGATGTCCCTCATACCGCAGCCTTCCTCATACCAGCGGACCCAGAAGCTGGCCAAATGGCGCTCTGCCAATCCTAACAGATCAGACAACGTGACAGCGCGTAGAGTGCTGGTTGCCTTGCCGCGCGGAGGCGCCAGCGGTGTATGTCTCGCCAGTTACCTCCTGCCGCGTCAGATGGTGCTGACGCTTAACCTAAACCTACACCAACCTTAACTTTATTTAACAATACGTCACAGCCCCTATAACTGTACACAAGACGACGTTCTTAACATAATCAACTACTTGGCAACCACACTCGCACTTCCGTGGCTGCGTTGACGGTAAAACCTGTAAATGGTAGTCTTTTGCTGAAAGTTTTATCAACTCCCGTTTGATCAGATGCAAGGCCACATGCAAATGGTCAACCGATAGTCACACCCATTTTGGGCGCTGGTTGCTTGTCCTGTTTCTACTAAGAGAGAGGCTGCAAAGGTTAACTAGGATCAATTAACGATTTAACAGCGGCGGCTTGCTTTTCAGACTTCGGCTCGAGGCCGATTACTCAAACAATCCATGGCATTTATAGTTTCTTTGCCGGCTCGTTAGAAACTTTATAGCGAATGCGGTTGCACTTTGGAAAAGTGGCGAGCCAAGGCCCGAAGAATGGACGACAGGTGTGAAGCTCGCGGCCACAAAGACTGCGCTTGCGCTGTAAATTAAGGAGCAAAACAACGCGGCTCATACTGAAGCGCTTGGCCCCAAAGTAAAGCAAAGTCAATATTTTGCAGCAGTCGTCCGAAAGGTTCCGCATGAAACGTGTGTTTGATCCTGACTCTTATGCCGAGATCGTCCCGCGAGTTCCCGGCGACGAGGTTTATCAGTTTATTGGTTTCCCTGATGCAATGTTTCCAGACGGGGGCTGCCTGAGAGAAACGATCGCCCAACGGCAAAACCCGGATGATCGCCTGCTCGGGAGAGGCATGCGTGATACGCACTATAAGACACAGGTCAGAGTAAAAGACATTCCAACTATTCTGGACGAATTCCACAACTCCATACACATCCTTTCGCTTGACTGCTTCGATACGTTGCTATGGCGCAAGACAGCAACGCCCGAAGATGTTTTTGCCGTGCTGGCCAATAATCCCGTCGCGCGAAGCTTGGGGGTGACTCCCGACCAACGGATTCGTGCTGCTGGGCGTGCCTATCGAGCAAATCTCTTAGAGAAAGACTCCGGGGAGATCGATCTCGTTGATGTTTATCGACATTTTGCGTCGCTTTCTGGTGAGGAACGGGAACTCTTGACCGAGGCGGAAATCCAGACCGAGATGAATGTTTGCTTTGCATTCTGGCCCTACGTCGAACTGATCAGGCAGGCGCATGCCCGTGGGATTAAAATTATTATCGTGAGCGATATGTATTTACGCGAAGGTCAGTTAAGGCGCCTCTTGGCTCGGCACCTGCCTCCAGATGCTATGAAGGCAATCAGTAAGGTTTACTGCTCTGTTGATTATGGGACACCGAAGAGTGATGCCCTTTTTCAAGTTGTGATTAAAGAGTGCGGCGTGTTTGCCTCACAAATACTTCACATTGGCGATAATGGTATATCCGATGCGCAAGTCCCGCGAAAATTGGGTATACGTGCTCTGCATTTCGTGGCATTTGATCGCAAGGTCACCGACTTTTTGCGGCTACAGCACGCGGCATCTTCGTTGATTGTAATGGAGGAGGCTGCGCCGGAGGCAGTTGTTGTCCCTCGCTATAGTCCATTTCGGCCGGTGTTCTCTGCGGAGGACCTGCATCCGAATGCGCCTGAGACAGTGATCGGCTACTTGTCGTTTGGTCCGGTGCTTTACGCCTACGCCCGTTTTCTCATGGATGAGGTTGAGGCGCTAGAACAGCGGGGCCAACGAGTAAGAGTTCTCTTTCTTTTGCGTGATGCTTATCTTCTTTCAGCTGCGTGTGAAGCCTATGCGCGCAGGCCTATTGGCAAGCTGGCACGAATCAACAGATTTGTATCTGTTGCATCATCTTTCAAAACTATCACTGACGTCGATTACTACCTCAGCGAGATCGATACGAGGATTGATAATTTTCATTCCACTGCGAAACAGCTTTTGCTTCCGCCCGAAGTGACCGAATTGCTGATACGGATCGCACATCAATCTGCCGATCCACAAAAAACGTTCCATCAGCTGCTGCGCGATGACGATGTGTTGGCGCTCATATTCCAAAAGTCGTCCGCTCTGCGTTCCAGATTGAGGCGCTATATGTCAAGTGTTTTAAAGTTGGAGGAAGGTGACACGGTTGTTTTGGCAGACAATGGTTATGACGGCACGATCCTGGACTATCTGACCCGCACCTTTAAAGATGAAATAAAAATAGACATATTGGGTCGCTATCTGGTCGCATCCCACCATCCTTACCGTCCGGCGAACAGAAAAGAGCTTATTACGACATCATCGTGGGAATACCATTTGTTTGAGCAATGTTGTACCGTCAAGGAAGGGGCGGTTGTGGATTATGATGATGACGGAAATCCAGTTTTCGATAATGTCGAGCTTAGTGAGAAGCAGTACGGGAAGGCGAAGAATGTTCAATCTGAATGCGTGCGCTTCATCAATGATGCCGTGACGTTTTTTACCAAATCTGGCGTCACGCACGATTTAGCTATTTTAAAACACTCCGCCCATGCAGCCCTATTCCGCCATGTCTATATGCCCATTGAAGCGGAGCTGGAATATTTCAGGGATTTTCAACACGACAACGGTGTCGGACAAGATCGTCTCCTTACGATCTACAATCAAGAAAGTGCCTTGAAGACTGTGAGGCGCCTTCCGTCGCCTTATCGTCTGGATGCATATGAAACACGCAGCTTGGGACTTGACTTTACATTCAGCGCTTTGTTACAGAAAAGATTTAAGATTAATCTAGTTGAAAGAGATATGAACGTACGTTTTTCACCCTTGGAGATTTCGGTAGGAGGGGCGCACGAATCGAAGGTGTTCTTGCTTAGAGCGCACCATCTGTATGACGGATACTTCTCACTGTTGGTTCCATATCTAAGCGGAACCTGGGTGAAGATGTTTTTGGGGCTACATTACGAGTGGTTGCAGGTTGCAGATATAGCACTATCGAACGGTGCAAGATGCGGGCTAAAAACGCTATTGGGATCTGTGGACTTGAAGGAAATAACGCAGCATGGCGAGATTTACCATTGCCTGTCGCGAGAAAGTGTTGCGATAATTCGTCCGATTGATTGTGAACAGTTCCAAGCTCCTCATTACTGTCATATTATCTTTCGCCCATTGGTTTCGAGGGCTGCTGATCCGCCGGGGGGCCAGGCACCACGCAATAATGAGGAAAGTCACGCGTGCCCAGTGGTGCGAGTACGCGGCTGCGACGATCGAACTGGCGAACTGTTCAGATCCTATGAAGGTGCGCCGGGAGAACGGCAAGTAGTAGATGGAGAAAGCCTAATACTTGCAGGAGTAGCGTCCACGTCGGGCACGAGCAGTGCGTAGGTATCCCAGAGGCTGTCGGCGAAGCGTCGGTAGCGGATCGTATAGGCCTGCCACTGAGCATGTGCTGGAGGTGCACAGGGCAGGAGAAGAGTTTCGACATCGGTCCCCGTGAGCAGCGCGTTGGTGCCGGGATCGGTGATGATGCGGTTCTCGGCTGCGGCGTCTAGAATGGTGATCCCAGCCATCGTCGGTGTCTCGGCCATCTGCCTCGCCGCGGAGCAGTCGACGCCCCTTCGGCGCGCCAGAGTTCCAGTGTCTTGTCACCGAATTTGTCGGTGACAACGCCCGCCAGCAGTTTGCAACTCCGTACGAGTCGACGACATAAACTTCGCAGGTGGGCATCATCTGCTCCGGCCAATTAATTGGCGTGGATGAGCGATTGAGGCGCTCTTGCGCTCGATCCAGCCGGTATAATTGTAGCGATCGGCGCGGTAGGACAAGGATGAAAAGTAAATAGCCCGATCGGTCGCATCGAAGGCGGTACGGTCAATTTGCAGCACCGCAGTACCGCTCGACACGTCGAGGGCTTTCGCCAGTCTGGCACGCGCGATGCCAGCCCGTATCTCCTGTTTGGCTCGGGCAAGCGGCACACCAAGCTGCTGCTCAAGGATCTTGGTGAGAGAGGCGTCGGCGAGGTCGATCTTTTCCATGCGGCGCCCGATTGCCGCGACGAACGAAACTGTCTCAACCGCTACGACTTCGTCGTCGATCGTGCGTAGGCGCTCGATGGTCAACACGCTTTCATCGGTCGGCACGTTAAGTGCGGCTGCAACCAAGGCATCAGCCGAACGCCAGTCGACCGTCACATGCCCAGTACCCGGTCGGAAGCCGCGCGCCAGGGCTTCTTCGGAGAATCCTGAAAAAGTGAGCAAGTCCCTGCCACTGTAACGTTTGGCAACGAACGTCCCCTTGCCAGCGCGGCGATAAAGCAAGCCTTCGCCGACAAGGGCAAGCAGCGCCTGTCGCACAGTGCTGCTGCTGAGTTCGTGCTGCTTCATCAACTCCATCTCAGTGGGGAGCCGATCCCCAGGATTGAAGACGCCGCTCTCGATCTGAGACCGAATGAAATCGGCGAGCTGGATATGAAGTGGAGTTCTACCGGGCTGGACCATGCGGTCTCCTTAAGCCTAGATCACGCCTGGCTGAAGAGATCGCCGAATTTGCCGGTCTGGGCGTCCGAGCCATAGTTATCAGCCTTCTCGCGCAGCTTGCCGACGATGATGGAGCCGTTTGCCCTGCTGTTCTCCGCGATCTGGCGCGGGAGCGTCGATGGCGCGCCGCACGATATCGGCGCCGTATCTCTGGTCGGCGTTGTCGACGGCTACCGCCTCGAGTGCGCAGGGCCCACTCCGCCGCCAGGCAGGATGCCTCTCGACCGCTGCGCGGGTGGGTGTCGCGCGTCGTTGACGCGGCCCTTGCTTTCCTACACCTCGACCTTGGTCGCGCCTCCGACGCGGATCACCGCGACACCGCCGGCGAGCTCGGCCAGCCGATTCTGTAGCTCCTCGCGGTCGTAATCGGAGGTGGCCTCCTCGATCTGCGCCTTGGCCTGCGTGTGCGGCCTCGATCTCCTCCTTCCTGCCGACGTCGTCGAATATCGTGGCGTTCTCTTTCTCGATCGAGACCTTCCTAGCGCGGCCGAGCATCTCCGGCGTGATGCCGTCGCTGATGGCGGTGCCGCCAGTCAGGATCGCGATATCCTCCAACATAGCCTTCCGGCGGTCGCTGAGCTTGTGGTCCGGCGGCTTAAGCTGGCTGGTTTCATTGCGTGCGTCAGGACCGGCGGCGACAACTTCGCCCTCCTGCGGCTTTTCCTTCGCGGTGTCGGGAATGGTAATGCCGCTGTCCGTCTTCTCGTCGGCTTCGATGCGGCGGACCAGGATGCGGTCATGCAATGGACGGAACGTCATATCGTTCTCCTTCAGGACAAGATTCCAACAGGCTACCCCGGTTCGGACTGACAGGGCTTGGTGCGGGCTCGCGCGACCCTTTTTCGGTCGCGCGCACATGCGGACCCAATTTTGCTGCCTTCTCCAAGAGTGGGCTGGCCTAGGAAGTTCCGACGGTTATGCCCTGTATTGCGATTGCGCCATGGGACGCGTTGACCGTTTTCGCGATGCGACGAGACGAAGTTTGACTGGGCTATCCTGAGCCCACAAAATACGTCTTCGGCGCGTTCAGCAGCTGGCATACTGGTTGTCAGATGCCACATCAGACAGCCTGGGTTACCTCTAGGGCTACGATATGCCCCCGGTGAGAGTTGATATTCCAGCTGTCGCGAAACTGCGATACTCGATAATCGTTGCATTCTTCGGCGCACGCTCTCTTTCGACGCGTCGAGCTCGCCGAAAAAGCGAACCTCTCCCTCTTGGCCCAGTGTCCGCAATCGCGATGGCGTTCCTCGGCTTCGCGACTGCAATTCCGACAAATGATTCCCTATGATCTGCCACAGCTCGTCCTCCTGTGATGAGGATCGGCTCGGCCCGCCCGGGCAAGCCTCGGACGCGCAGTGTAGGGCGAGCCACCTCACCGACAGAGGGACATACGGTCTTACTTTGAAGCGCAGCCTTGGGGTGAAGAAGCGCTCGCGCCCAGCCTGACCTGCTTCTCGACCCAACCCTTCTCCCAACTCGACGCTGGAGTGCAGGCCACCGGCTTGACAAGATAGTGGCCGATCCCAATGCAGGGCCAAACAGCGTCATCGACGCCCTCATGCCATGGAATTCCCAGCGCTGAATGGCTGCCGCTTACGCTACATGCGGCAATATGCGCTTCAATCTGATTGCCGCGCGGCACCCGAGGACGGACGCTGGCTGGCTTGGTCTACGTTCAATGATGCGTTCGATTTGGGCCGCTGCATCAAGTCAATCGCTCGAAGACGACGTTGATGTCAGTCATTGCAGCAAGCCGGTATGATCTGCCTTCCATGAGATTGATGATCCGATCTCTATTGCCCTTTAGATAATGCTCATTTGGCTCGCATTGGATGACAGCAGGTCTGATGCACTCGTAGTCAACGGCCTCGACGAGATCGTGATCCAGTCCTTCGCAATCAATCGATAAGAAATCGATCTTGTTGGCATAAGGGGTCAGTAGCTCATTGATACCAATCGCGCTCACCTCGATATGTTCTCGGATACCTCCTATACCGTCGAAGTCGCCGAAACTTTCAACGTGTGCTTTATCCACCGACGAAAGCTCATGGGCGTGTCCGATGAAGAGCGTCGCAGACGCTTGCGGAGCGGGCAACACAACGGATTGAACGAGAACGTCTTCCGGGCGCGCAGTCCGGATCAGCGCTTCCAATTCAGGATTGGGTTCAACCAGAACGCCTCGCGCGCCTCTTTGGTACATAAGATAGGTACTTGAGGTAGAGATGGGGTGATTAGCGCCGATCTCGACATAAAACACACTGGCCCAAGATCTTTGGCTCTTGCAGAGTTTTGCCGCCAAAATTCCTTCGACAATAACGTCTTCTCCGGCTTGTGCGTAACTGGCCGGCGCGAAGTGCTTGATCCGAGAGTTCGGCAGATTAAGGCGAGCGACCTCTTGGTTTATGGACTGGTTTTCAAACTGGGACAGCATAGCTCGACCTAACGTATTGGAGGGGAGACCGCTACGACCGGTTGTCGCTACGGCTCTTGCTTCATAGTCCCAGCAATCGGCGTGCCACATGCCGAATGCGGTGCTTCTTACTTATCAGGAGTGAAACACGCGCGCCCGCTGGAATGGCCGCGACACTTTTGTCGGGTTCGCGACATCGGCGCCACCAACGTCCCGGCGACTTGCCGAAGTGACGTGCAAACAGCGAAACCTGCTTGCAGCGGGTATTGAGCACTAGAGTTGCCACCTCCATGTCCTCGCTCATGCGCTACGGAAGTTAAGGCATGACAAGACTAAAGGCTCCAAGTCCGACCTTGTCCGCCAGCCGTGATCGCCTGAGGCCGGTCGGCACGAGGCCCGATCACGTGAAATGCCGCCATTCGACCAGCAGGCCGTGGCGGTTCTCCATCACCCATGTGCCACGAAGCACAGCTTGGCCTCCTTGCCCGGCCCTTGCGGTTGAGCCTGGCTTCGGGATCGGGTCGGGGCATGAGCCTCCGGTTGCAACGTTTCGCGCTGCATATGGCCGGGCGGGTCACAGGCTGACGCTGCAGCGCGGCATGACCGACGTCGGAAAAGTCAAGGCCGATACCGCATCCTGGCCACCCGGTTACCCAAACGCGCTGCCAGACCGACAATGAGTTGGCTATTCGCGAGGATTTCTCGGTGCGCTGGAACGGACCACATGACAGCCGCATCTTCGTACAATGCGAACCTCGGGCAGCGTGGACTGACTGATCCGAACCTTCCCGCTGGCCTGGGCGCTTGTCGGAGCCTTCTAGACGAAACTTCATGCGGGGTTGATGGATGTAGCGCAAGCCAGCGAAATACAAAGGTTGCTGAGGCCGATCTGATAACCATTTCCCGGAGACCACACCCACCACAAACGATCTTACGCTGCCGCTGGGCGGTTTGTCATCAGTCGGCGGCAAGTCCGTCGTCGCCCATTTCGACGGCGGCATGCTGTCGTCCAACAGCGGCGTTCTGACTTTATAGCGAAGGGTCACAGGCGTGCGCCGCTTTGCCTGTCAAAGATGTGGACCCGGCGCGGATCGATCCTCAGCCTTATCTCCCCACCAGGTCGGACGCTAAGCCTGTCCTTGACGATGGCATCAATCGCGTCCGCGCCAAACTTGGCGAAGATCTGCGTTTCGGAGCCAGTCGGTTCCAGCACCGAAACCGTTGCCGGCAAGCCGTCGGGCGCGATGTCGATATGCTCGGGACGGATGCCGTAGATGACCGGCTGGCCGCCCTGTGCCCTGGCCCCGACCGGGAGCACGGATCCGGTGTCCGAGACAAAGATCTGCTTGCCGTCCGTTGCTTCGATCTTGCCCTTGATGAAATTCATCGCCGGCGAGCCGATAAAACCGGCGACGAAGACATTGCCCGGATTGTCGTAGAGATCGAGCGGTGCGCCGACCTGTTCCACCTTGCCGTCCCGCATCACCACGATCTTGTCGGCCATTGTCATCGCCTCGATCTGGTCATGGGTGACATAGACGATCGTCGTGCCGAGGCGCTGATGCAGTTCCTTGATCTCGACACGCATGGCAACGCGCAGCTTGGCGTCGAGATTGGACAGCGGCTCATCGAACAGGAAGACCTGCGGGTCGCGCACGATGGCGCGTCCCATGGCCACGCGCTGGCGCTGCCCGCCGGACAGCTGTTTCGGAAATCGGTCGAGCAGCTTGCCGAGGTCGAGGATCTCGGCCGCCTTCTTCACCTTGGCGTCGATCTCGGCCTTCGGCCTGCCCTTGATCTTGAGCGAGAAGCCCATGTTGTCGGCAACGTTCTTGTGCGGATAGAGCGCATAATTCTGGAACACCATGGCTATGTCGCGGTCTTTTGGCAGCACATCGTTCACCACCCGGCCGCCGATGCTGATCTCACCCCCCGATATCGCTTCGAGACCGGCGATCATGCGCAACAGGGTGGATTTGCCACACCCAGAAGGACCAACGAGGATGACGAACTCGCCATCGGCGATGTCGACATTCACACCATGAATGACCTGGACGCTTCCATAACGCTTGACTATGTTCCTGACGGTGACCTGAGCCAACTGGCATGTCCTCTATTGCGCATAATCTGCATCTTCATCTCTATGCGAAACCCTCGAGATTATTCTTTGACGCCCGACATCGCGACGGACTGGGTGAAATAGCGTTGGAAGCCTAGCAGGATGACTGCCGGGATGAGGCTCAGAATGGTCGATGCAGCGAAGATCTGGCCGTAGTCGGTGGTGTGCTCCCCCGCCATCAAGGCGAGGCTGATCGGGGCGAGGAACATGTCGTTGCGCGTCGTGACCAGAAGCGGCCACAGATAGGCCTGCCATTGCCCATTGAAGATTATTACTCCGGCGGCGATGAGAGCCGGACGTGAAAGCGGCAGGAAAATCTCGAGGAAAATCCTTAGCCACCCGGCTCCATCGACTTGGGCCGCTTCAATCAATGAGCGCGGTATGGCGAGGAAGAACTGCCGCAGCAGGAAGATCACTATGCCGCTGCCGACGAAGGGCATGATCAGTGCGATGTAGGTGTTCTGCAGCCCGGCGCGTGCGAAGATGGCCGACAACGGGATAGCCACGACCTCCTCAGGGATCAAAAAGCTGAACACGATGATGGCGAAGACGACCTCGCGGCCGCGCCACTGCATGGCGCTCAACGCGAAGGCTGCGGCTGCGCACACCAGGAGTCCCACGACCACCGTACATGCGGCCACCACGATCGAGTTGATCAATCCGGTCCGGAACGGTCCGCCGAGCGCGCTGCCAAAATTTGCCAGCGTCGGCCGGGGCGGAATGAAGCTGCCAATGGAAAGCGGTTCGAGCGATGTAAATATCTCGCTACCGGGCCGGAGGCTTCCCGCAACAAGCCAAACGATCGGCAGCATAAAGCCGGCGGCGACGGCGATGCCGAACAGGAGCTGAACCATGCGCCCCACCCCGGCCGAGCCTTTTTCTCTGGCGCTCACAGTTGCTTCTCCCGCGACAGCAACCGGAACTGGATGAGGATAATGACCACCATGATGACCATCAAGGTCAACCCTTCCGCAGCAGCCAATGGCACGTCGTTGAAAAAGTAAGCCTGCTGATACACGTCAAACATGACTAGCTGCGTGCTGCCGCTGGGCCCGCCTCGGGTAAGTATTGAGATCGGCGCAAACAGCAGAAATGCGGACACGGTGTCAGCGACGATTACGAAGGCCAGCGGCCGACGCATCAGCGGAATAGTGATGTGCCACAGCGACGAAAGCTTCCCGGCGCCATCGATCGCTGCTGCCTCGTAGAGATCGCGAGGAATGTCCTTTAGGCCCCCAATGAGGAACATCATCCAGAAGCCGCATCCGATCCACGAGCACATAACCACGATCGACATCAGTGCCTGGTCTGGCGATGTGAGGAACGGCTGAGCGCTCACGCCTATGGACGTCAACAGAGCATTTGCCAGTCCCTGCGGGCGGTATGCAGCGCCCCACAGTATTGCTGCGACGCTCGATGGGATTAATACCGGAAGGAACACGAAGGTTCGCAGCAGCGAGAGGATCCGTGAATTTTCGGCAAATAGCAAAGCCAGGCCAAAAGCTATTGCCGTCTGCAGCGGCACGGCGACCGCGACAAAGGTTAAGGTCGCCTGAAGGGTCTTGGCAAAGGAAGGGGCAGTGACAAGAAACTCGAAATTATCGAACCAGACGAATTCGCCGTCGGGACCGGACAAGCTCTGTTGAACAAGCCAACCTGCTGGCAACAACCGAAACATGATGAGGGCAACCAGAGCCGGAGACAGGAAGAGGAGCGGCGCTATGGCCGCCCTCCATTTTGCAAGTCTACCAATCATGGGAGCGGCCCTCACAATCCGTCCCTCAGAAACCGCGCCCATCGCCATCGCTTTTTAGCGCTCGATACGCTTGAAACTGCGCTCAAGTTCACTTTGTAGCTGCGGAAACGTCTGAGCAGCATCACTTCCGTTGCGGATATCGCTCCATGCACGTGTGACCAGCTCCTCCAGCTGAAGATATCCCAGTGTACGCGGTCGCCTGACAGCCGTGTTCTCAAGCTCGTAGCGTATCAAAAGATCTATGCCGTTTAGGTTGGGATTTTGCTGAGGGATACGGCTCAGCACCTCGGTCGTAGCCTCGATGTTAGCGAGCAGATTACTTCCGGCGCTCGCAACTAGCGCTCCATCTTTGTCCAAACCCACATAGTTTAGGAATTTCAGGGCCTGATCGGTATTCGGCGTGTCCGCCGCCACCCCCAAATGAAATGATTCAGAAGGCGTTTCCGCCTTGCCACCGGCAAAATACGGATGCGGTGCCGCCGCATAGTCAAGACCTTCGACCTTACTGAAGTCGGCGATGTTCCAAGGGCCGCCAACAAGAAAAGCAAGCCGGCCAGCTTTGAACAGGTCGCGCATCTCTTGGCTGTTGGTCAGACCACGCGAAGCCACGCCATCGGCGAAGATGCTTCCATACCATTTTCCAGCCTGCAGCCAGGCATCATTGGCCACGTCTACGGTCAGCAAATCGTCACCCTTGACGCCTGGACCACCGCCGAGGGACTCCGGAAGGATCTGTAGCTGGTAGTAGCGATCGACTTGCTCGAAGCCGAAGCCCGTCTCGGCTCCGGCCGCCTGCACCTTCTTGGCAAGCTCGATGACTTTGTCCCAGGTCATGCGCGCGTCGGGCGAGATAGCCGGCGCTTCAACGCCGGCCTTGGCCAGAAGCCGCTTGTTAAAGAACAGAAGCTGCGTTGACTCCCACATCGGCATTGTCAGCATCTTCCCGTTGTAGGTAGCGCCCTGCACATCGCTCGGGAACAGCGCGCCCCTGCTTTTTTCTCTAAAGGCACTCGTCAGGTCTGCCAAAATGCCCAGCTTAGAGAACGTCGGGATATAAGTCGGGTCCACGAGGAAGACATCGATTCCGGAATTCCCGGTCCTGAATCGCTGGACGATCGTGTTCTGAAGGTCGGGAAAGGGCACACCTTCATAAGCAACCTTTACGCCTGACACCTTTTTGAAGGTATCGAAAAGTCCCTTAAAATCGGCGCCGTCTCCATAGCCGAAGACTCGGAGCGTCTGGTCCTGCGCCGCAGCCGGCAACGACCCAAGCAGTGGCAGTGACGACATCCCCAGCATACCGGTCAAGAAGCCGCGCCGACCCAAGCGATAGCCCGTTATAGTCATCTTGTTTCCTCCCGTTCGTTCTGCGGCCCATAATAACCGCTCCCTTAGCTTCAAGGTCCAGGCTAGGGCATTTCTTGCAAGAATGCAATAACCGAATATTGCCAGACACCAACGCCGTGTGATAGCAATGACTCGCATTGAGGAGGCCGCATGGTTCAGCCCGGTAGAACACCATTGCACATTCAACTCGCCGATATCATTCGGTCTCAGATTGAGAGCGGCGTATTTAACGCTGGCGATCAACTCCCCACGGAGATGGAGTTGATGAAGCAGCACGAACTCAGCAGCAGTACGGTGCGGCAGGCCGTGCTTGCCCTTGTCGGTGAAGGCTTGCTTTACCGACGCGCTGGCAAGGGGACGTTCGTTGCCAAGCGTCACATCGGCCGGGACCTGCTCACTTTTTCAGGATTTTCGGAAGAGGCCGTGGCGCGTGGATTCCGGCCGGGTACCAGGCATGTGACGGTCGCCTGGCGTTCCGCTGACGCGGTGGTTGCAGCCGCTCTCAACGTGCCGACCGATGAGAGGGTGCTGACCATTGAGCGCCTGCGAACCATCGACGATGAAGTCGTGGCGGTTGAGACGGTTTCGTTTGCCGCGGCAATCGGACGCCAGATGGAAAAGCTCGACCTTGCCGACACCTCTTTCACAGAAATTATCGAGCGGCAGCTTGGTGTGGCTCTTGCGCGAGCCAGGCAGGAGATAAGGGCCGGCGCCGCGCGTGCCAGGCTGGCAAAAGCACTTGAGGTGTCCAGCGGCACTGCGGTGCTGCAAATCGACCGTACCGCTTTCGACACGAGCGATCGGGTTATTTACTTTTCGTCCTCGTCCTACCGGGCCGATCGTTACATTTACACCGGCTGGATCGAGCGCAAGAGCGCCTCGATCGCTCACCCACGCCAATTGATCGCCCGGAGTAGATGATGCCCACCTGCGAAGTTTATGTCGTCGGCTCGTACGGCGTTGCGTTTTGGATTGTGGGCGACGTGCCAGCGCCGGGCGAAACCCGGCTGGGGTCGGGGTTTGCCTTCGGAAATGGCGGCAAGGGCTCTAATCAGGCCATCGGAGCTGCGCGACTCGGCGCCAGATGCAAACTGCTGGCGGGCGTCGGCGCCGACAAATTCGGTGACGAGGCACTGGAACTCTGGCGCGCCGAAGGGGTCGACTGCTCGGCGGTTAGGCAGATGGGCGAGACGCCAACGATGGCCGGGATCATCATTCTCGACGCCGCAGGCGAGAACCGCATCATCACCGATCCCGGCGCCAATGCGCGGCTCGCGGCGACCGATGTCGAAGCCTTCGCAGCCACCTGGAAGAGCCCGGGCATCCTGCTCACGCAGCTCGAGATCCCAGTCGAGACGGCGGCCCGCGCGCTTGCCCTCGGCAAGGCGCGGGGATTGACGACAATCCTTAATCCTGCACCTGGCCGCGCCCTGCCGAAGGAGATCCTTGCCGACGTTGACATCCTAACGCCGAACCAGTCCGAAGCGCGCATCCTGCTGGGGCTCGAAGCGGACAATCGGCAGGCCGACGCCGAAATAGCGGCAAGACTACGCGGTCTCGGCGTGGGGTACGTCGTAATGACACTGGGCGCGGATGGTGCCCTGATTGCCGGTCCTGACGGAATAATCAATATCGCGAGCTATCCGGTCAACGTCGTCGACACCACCGGGGCCGGGGATGCATTCAATGGGGCACTCGCTGCAGGGCTGGCCAGTGGATTGACCCTCGCTGAGGCCGTTCGCCGCGGCACTGCGGCGGGCGCCCTCGCAGTCACGAAAAAGCTCGTGGTTCCGGCATTGCCCGAGGAGAGTCAGATTTCACAACTGATGAAAGATCGGACCGCCTGCGCATGAAGATCAAGGTTGCTTTCCTTCCCACCAGTCCCCTGGCTATTGCCGGAGACGTATGCATTGTCGTGGATGTGATCCGCGCCACGACAGCTCTCGTCGGACTTTTCGACGCCGGCAGCAATCGTGTGTTTGTCGGAGGGTTTCGCTCGGACGTCGCTAAAGCGCGCGCCGCCGTGGGTGAGAATGGCGTTATTTGCGCGGAGTTGGATGATGGATCAACGCCCCTCGGATTTGATCATGAGCCCTCGCCGTCCCTCCTATCGCGACTCGATCTGTCGGGGCGCTCCGCGATGCTGGCAACGGCAAATGGCACGCCAGCCATTCTCGCGGCAGTTCGCGAAGGCGCTGCCTTGATACTGATTGGTTCGCTGCGAAACCTGGATGCGGTTGCCCGGCGTGCGCTCTCGGAGGCCTCATCGCGCAAAACAGACATCACCATAATCTGTTCAGGCCAGCTCCGAAACTCACGTATTGCGATTGAGGACAGCTATTGCGCCGGCATGATCGTTTCACGGTTTTGTGATCTTTCGAACGGTGACGCTGTCAAACTAGACGACTCGGCGTCGCTCGCTCACGGCTTCACAATCTCGCAAGATAGTGCCGTGAAGGTGTTATTGGGCTCGATGACCGGTCGTCGCTTCATCGGCAACTGTCGGCAGAACGACGTGGAGTTCTGTGCGCGCATCAACGAATCGAAAATCGTTCCGGTCATGACCGCGCAAGGCGAAGAATGCGATCATCCGGTTTATCTCCTCGATGCCTAGTAGCCCAGACGCCATCAGATTGATCAGTGGCCGACCTCGCGTCCTGGCCACAGCAGATCTCAGCCCGGAGGGCATCGCCTCGCTCCGCGACATGAGCGAGCTCAAATTGCTCGGCTGGGCAGCCGGCGAGTGGTTCTGTGATCGCAAGCAGCTAATGGAGGCAATTGCTGATGCCGAAGTTGTAATAGCGGGATATGAGTGCTTTGACGAGGCGCTGCTGGCTGCCGCACCTCAGCTTCGCGTGATCCTGTCAGTGCGCTCGGCCCCGGAAGCGAACATCGATGTGGCGGCCGCAACGGCGCGCGGGATCGCCGTCTTGCACACTGTCGGGCGCACGGATCACGGGGTTGCAGAGTTCACGGTTGCTCTCGCACTAGGGCTTACTCGACACCTTATCCCAGCCGGTGCATGGATTAGATCCCGCCCCCCTGACTTCGACGCCGGGGAGGACCTTTATCGCGGCACGGTATGGGGTCGCGGCGCGGGTTCTCCGCAACTCGCATTCACCGGCATTGAGCTCCATGGCCGCACACTCGGCATCGTCGGCTTTGGGGCAATCGGCCGTGTCGTCGCGGAAAAATTTTCCGGCTTTGGCATGAGCACTATCGTCCATGATCCATATGTCGACAGCGTCGAGTTAAGAACCCTCGGGGTCGAACAAGTCTCACTCGACGAACTTCTGGCACGCTCGGCAATTGTAACCTTGCACGCACGGCTCAGCACGCAAACGCGCGGCATGATCGGCGCAGACCAGCTCGGTCGGATGGGGCGCGGCGCGTATCTCATCAACACAGGTCGGGCAGGCCTTATCGACACTGGCGCGCTACTACAGGCCTTGGACTGCGAACAGATAGCTGGGGCCGCGCTAGACGTCTTTGACACAGAGCCGCCTTCGGCAAGGGATCCGCTTGTTACCCATCCGCGCGTCCTTGCGACGCCTCATATCGCCGCGTGGACCGAAGAAATGCGTGTACGTCACACCCGCAGCATTGTGCAAAATCTACAGCGGCTCTTGGCCGGCAAACCCGGCAATCTGTCGAACCCCGAAGTTCTCACGACGGCTGGGAGAATCGTGCCTTGAAAATCATCGATGTCGCCTCCCGTCTCTATCACATTCCGCCGACGGTCTCCTGGGAGGACGCCACACACCGCGTTGCGAACCTCGAATTCATCATCACCCGCGTGACCACAGACGCTGGAATCGTTGGCGAGGGCTTTGCCTACACGACAGGGATCGGCGGAAGCGCCATCCTCGCGCTGATCGATGATTATTGCCGAACGATGATTGTCGGACAAGATCCGCGACAGGTTGAGCGACTTTGGTCGTTCCTGTATGGCCAATTGCACCGCAGCGGCACCGGGGGCATCAACACCCTCGCATTAGGCGCGATCGACATCGCGCTATGGGATATCGCGGCCAAGTGGCACGATGTTCCACTATTCCGTCTGCTTGGCGCGCGCCGTGACAGTATCCCCACCTATGGCAGTGGCATCGACCTCTTCCTCGACAGTGACGCTCTACTCAACCAGGTCGAAGGGTTCCTGGCGCAGGGCCACAAGGCAGTGAAGATCAAGATCGGTCGGGACAACGCGGAAGAAGATCTCGACCGTATCACAGCCGTGAAGAAACTGATCGGCCCCACGCGACGACTGTTCGTCGATGCCAACCAGCACTGGAATGTCGCCGACTGCATGACCCGACTGCAAAAACTAGCCGCGTTCGACCTTGGCTGGATCGAAGAGCCTCTCCATGCCGAGGATGTTCGTGGGCACGCCGACCTGCGCCGTTTCGTGTCGCTGCCCATTGCGATCGGCGAGAGCCTATACACGCGGCATCAATTTGCTGACTATCTACACGCTAATGCCGTAGACATCGTCCAAGCGGACGTGTGCCGAGTTGGGGGTATTAGCGAGTGGCTGAAGATTGCCAATCTGTCAGCTTCCTTCCACCGCAACATGGCGCCTCATTACATGTCCGAACTCTCCGTCGCAGTGATGTGTGCGATCGATAACGCGGACATCCTCGAATGCGTGCACGGCGGAAGCTTCTCCGAGATGGGTGTGCTTCAGACGGCGCTTCGGCTCGAGAACGGAGTGGCCTTCCCATTTGAGGCGCCCGGACATGGGGTGGTATTCGACCACGAAAAGCTCGAGCCCTTCGCTGTCGATCCTGCCCAACTGCGGAAGCGGAATCTACAGAGTGCAAAGTGATGCGGCTTCATCACGCACGCACGGCATTCGATTGCCACAACCTGCTGGGCGAAGGATGCAACTGGAGCGCATCGGACCAGAGCCTATGGTGGACTGATATCGAAGCGAAGAGCGTGTTCCGCTGGGACGACAAACGGAGGGTTGCAGCGGTACGGCAACTTCCCAATCGTGCTGCGTTCGTCTTTCCACGCGCGCGTGGCGGCTTCGTGCTCGGCTTTCCTAAGTCTATTGTTGTCACCGACCTGACCTTTTCCGACTTCTCACAGCTGGCCGAAATCGAGCCGCATCTTGCGCAAACGCGCGTCAACGACGCCGCGATCGATCCGTACGGCGGGATCGTCTTGGGCACATACAATGAACGCAGCCGTGAGCCAGTCGGAAGCGTCTATCGCCTCGCGCCCGATGGAGAGATCGTCACGCTCTTTGGTGGCGTAGCGGCGGCCAACGGACTGGCATTTTCGCCCGACGGCCGGATCATGTACTTCACCGACACGACGGATGGCACCATCCGGCGTTTCGCCGTGGCCCCGCAATTTGCTAGTCTTGCGGAGATAGGCCCACTGGCAGGCCCGAACGTCGCCCCGGGATCTCCTGATGGCGCCATCGTGGACATCGAAGGGGGCTACTGGAGCGCCAGGCTTCGAGGCGGCTGTGTCGTTCGTATCGATCGAAACGGTCAACTCACGGATCGCGTCGACATGCCGAGTATGGCGCCGACCTGTGTGGCACTTGGCGGGGAAGACCTGAGCACGCTGTTCATAACCTCACGGCGAACCAGGCAATCGTCTGATGAACTTCTTCGATATCCCGAGTCCGGCAACCTCTTCCGCGTGGAGGTCGGTCAGGCTGGCGGACAGCCCTTCAGTTGCAGAATCTAGACCCCAAGGACGAGGTTTGTGTCCGTGCACGGATCTAGACTAAGACTAGTCGCGTGGGACATGAAAGCGCCAGCTGCAGGTGGAATGAAACCGGGCGTCGAAGGCGTGAGGAGGGGGCAGTGTGCGACATCAATCTTCGCGACTCTCGACGAAGATGCCGTATCGCTCTTCGTCCGGAAGCACGACCTCGCTCGGCCCCTCTGAACGCCACCCCATCATGCAGTTCCTGCTGGCCGACGGATTTTCCAAGAAGGCGCTCAGCCCTCGCTCGGCAGAGGCGAGGCTCGGCGCATCCATGCATCTCTGCGGGCCGGATAACGACGGATACCGGCCGGCATAGCGCGTACGAAGCTAAGGACAAAGACGCAAACACTCCCAGACGAAGGGTGCCGCCCTCGCCTCGACGCACGGCGTGCATGGCACCTAGGGCGTTCGTGTGCAAAAGCGCTGACACGCGCGCGTCAACAACGTCGGCAGAGGTCGGCTTCACTCCTTGGTAGGGCCGTCGCAGAGAGATGTGCCCAAACCTCGTCTGGACTGCGCCGCACGCCGAGAGCGCGTCGATTGCTGTCATCGAGCTTCCCCCTGTCGAACGCTGCCTTGTTTCATGTGGCGCAGGAAGCCGCCCGAGAGCCTTAGCTTGTACAAAGGAGGTGTCGTCGCGACGGCACCTCGCATCTCGAGAAGTGGGCCGGTGGGCAACGGGGAGGTTCGTTACCCACCAGCTTCCTGTCTGCGCCGCAACGCAGCCAGGATAACACGTGGTGTTAGCGCCGATCGTTCACTTTGCGGCCACGGCGAGGGCCGCCGCTGCTATGCCAAAAACCCGACCACTCATTCGCGACAGTCACGAGCGGCGGAAAGGTCGAGTTGCAATGGGCGAGCACTGGTTCGGCTTACGACTACCGAATATTCCCCAATAGCGTGGTCATGGCAGCAGTCATGGCGCTAGCATAGTTATCGGTATCCTTCACCTCGAACAGGAAGCGATTTGAACCCGAAACGGCGTCGGTCCACGTCGTGACCCCATTCGTATCGCACTTGATGTCGACGGGGCGGAAGCCAAAAACCGCATCGTCTGCGTCGGGCCCCGCGATAATGTTACCCAACTTGTCCACGGCTTGGGATGCCATGTGGAAAAAGCCTGCGGTGCACCACATAGGGCGATAAGCCTGGATTGTGTAGGAGCTCGATACATCGCTGCTCGGAGAAAGTAGCGGCTGTAGATAGCGTGCATCCGTTCGGGCCTCGAGGGAGTAGGTGAAGTAGCTTTGCAGGACGGGCGACAACTTTGGCAGGACTTCGCTCTGGTTGAAACCGTAGAAGGTACCGAACCGCTTCACCTTTTTCACGCTGAAATCCGACCTCAGGTCCTCGAAGCACGGCATCCAGTAGATCGGGCACGGGATGTCGAACGTAGCGGCGTAAGCCGCCGCATTGAGCACAACGTTGTACTCTGTAGCTCCCTGCTGCGCCACATCGGGATGGCCCGTGCCCGCGTTGAGGTAGATCCCGGCACATTTGTTACGGAAAAGGTCTGGATCAAGTTTTGCCGCAACGGCGAGATCGCGACAGGAGCCGACAATGCTAATGTAAGCCGGTCCTTCGCTGTCGCGAAGATACTTGAGAAGGAACTCGGCGCCGGCGCGGTCCCGCCTGGGAAGGGCATTGAGCGACTCCCGGTCATGCGTGTAGGGCACGGAGGAGCCGACAGCCATGTGGGTCGGCATCCCGGTGAGGTAGCTTAGCTGTGCAATGCCGGTGACGTCCGGACTGCGGCCTGGGTAGTGATCGGGCGGGAAGTCGACCAGTACGCCGCCGAGCTCGAGCTGGCCCGATGCGGCAAGAGCATAGACGCAAGCAAGGTCCCAGTGATCGTCGGGATCGATATAGGGACGAAACAGGTCGGTCTGGTGAAGCAATCTTACGGCCATGCGAATCCTCGTGGTTGAACGGCCGACATCGCGACCGAGTCGGGTGAAGAAGCATACGCAGGCTAAGATATTTCTTGCAAGAATGCAATAATCTAATATTGCCAGCCGCCAATGCCGTGTGATAGCAATGTCTCGGCTTGAGGAAGCAGTATGGTTTCGTCGGGAATGCGGTGGCGCGCGAAGCGCGCGTCGAACACGTGTTTCGCTATGCCCATGTTGTCCACGCTGTGTTCCGTGCTCTCTTCAGGTGCAATTGACGTGGAACCGCTGATCACGCGCACGTTCGAATTCGAAGACAGTGTTCGAGATGAATCGCCGCATCTGCCCCGACGGGCGAAGTGAAGATGCAGACTATGTGCAATAGGGGAGATGCCAATGGCTCAGGTCACCGTCAGGAACATCGCCAAGCTACCACGCTCGCCCTAATGCGGTGGCGGAGCTCTACGCCTACCGGATCATCGTGAATCACCGCGAGGCGTACGAGCTCTATGCAAGCACGGCGAGCGCATGTGGCGCATCTTGCAGCGTCATCGACAAACGCTGTTCAGGCCAATCGAGGTTGACCTGCTGATCGGCGATGCCTCCAAGGCCGCCGACCAAACTCGGCTGGAAGCCGAAGACCACTTTCGATGAGCTCGTCTCGGAAATGGTCGAGGCCGACTGCCGCGCCTACGGGATCGTGTTAGTGTGACGTGAAAACACGATGACTTCGCGGGCATGTGCATCTTGCCGTTTCAGAGGCCGTCGGCATTTCAGGCCCGCCGCGGTCAGCCGGCATCAGTTAGTTCCTATCGTTTGGATCGGCAAATTCACACATCCTGCAAAGCAGAAAACCAGCCGCTCCATTCATGCGATCGACGATTTCGCAAAAAAACTGGGCTTTTAAAGAGATCGCCGTATTCGTCGCATAGTAGGTTGCCCAATACGTGACGCCGCTCAAAATCCATGGAGCAGAGAGTAACCTCGCCGTTTGGAAGGAGTACATTCCGATACTGCCGTTCGTCCACGCATATCAGCGCTCCGACGACTGGCTGCCGTGGCTCTACAATCTTAGGGTCTACGCTTCCACCCCTGCTGCTCACCGGTCGCGCGCGAACTAGGGCTTGGGCAGGGATAATGTCGGCGATATCGGGATGGGGCTCGCCCAAAACCACGAATCGGATCGAAGGGATGTCGGCGTCGACGAGTTGACCAACCAAATCGCGATACTTGTCTCCGACAAGGCGGCTATTCATGTGGGCGCCATCATCAAAAACATGAACCACGAGTACCCCCAACCGCAGCGCCTGCAAGCGTTGTAGATCCCGCCCCTTCATTCCCACAAGCGTCGTGAAAATCCTGATGCCGTGGCCTTTGGCGGAAGCGTGCTCGACCATTTCGGTGCAATCCGGATTGAGCCATGGCTCAGAATATCCGGCAAAACTAATGTCGACGGAGGTTGGTACGCGCGCCAGACAGCGCTTGAAATCTCCAAGACTAAGATGCTTCGTATCAGATACTTTTCTTTGCCGGTCAGCGAACTTGTCCTGCGGACAATATGAACATCCCACGATACCGCAGCCATGGAACCGCGTCCGCGACCATCGCCAATGATCGCGCCCCAAGGCAATTGCCCAGCGCAAAATGGCTACGCGCGATTACGCCATGCATCCCTTACGAGGCCACGGCAGCACCTCGGAGAGCCTCGCCGCCATCATGCAGACCGATCTAGCCCCACTTGATCCAGCACAAAGGAATTTCAAACATGCACCAAGATACCGTCCGTGGGAAAGCTTTCGCCATGCCCCTGATCAGCCCGGCCTACCCGGCCGGCCCATATCGCTTCCGCAACCGGGAGTATCTGATCATCACATATCGCACCGATACGCAGAAACTGCGCGACCTTGTGCCGGAGCCGCTTCAGGTGTGCGAGCCTATGGTCAAGTTCGAGTTCATTCGCATGCCGGACTCGACAGGCTTCGGCGACTACACGGAAGGCGGACAGGTCATCCCTGTCTCCTTCTGTGGCCGCAGGGGGAGCTATCCCCACTGCATGTTTCTCGACGACCATCCGCCGATAGCGGGCGGACGCGAGTTGTGGGGCTTTCCAAGAAGCTCGCTAGCCCAACGCTCCGAACGGAGACGGATACCCTTGTTGGCACGCTGGGCTACGGCCCGGTCCGCGTCGCGACGGGTACCATGGGCTACAAGCACCGAGCCGCCGACCTCGCGAGCGTGAGGGCCTCGCTCGCTGAACCGAACTTCCTCCTCAAAATCATCCCGCATGTCGACGGCACGCCGCGCATCTGTGAGCTCGTGGAATATCATCTAGAGGACGTCCATCTGAGGCGCGCCTGGACCGGGCCGGCAGCCCTGAACCTCTGGTCGCATGCGCTTGCCCCCGTCGCCGAACTGCCGGTGCTGGAAGTAGTCTCGGCCGTCCACTTCGTCGCAGATCTCACGCTCGCGCTCGGGAAGGTCGTCCACGACTATCTCGCGAAAGCCTAGCCTCGCCATCGGAAAGGAAGAAACCATGAACTTTTACAGTGATATCTCATTGAACCAACGCGATGGGGAGCCGGTGGCCGGCTTCTCGACAAGGTGGCGCTGATCACCGAAGCCGCGAGCGGGGTCGGCAAGGATAGCGCGGTTCGCCCGCGAGGGAGCAAGAGTGGTCCGCGGATCTTGATCACAGCGAAGTCCAACAACGGCGTCCGGGATCGATCGGTTGACAGAAAATGGTTGCCAGCGAGAGGGGCAGGTGGAAAGCAGCTGATGCAGGCGATCGAAACCTTCGGGCGCCTCGATGTCCTGGTCAGCAACGCCGGCGTCCAGAACGTAGCGCCGCTTGTCGAGTTCTGCCACCAGGCACTTCCCGCCCGTGATAGGCTCCATGTCACGGTGTCGGCGAACTCAATGCCACCAAAATCAGTGTAAGGCTCGGTCTGCTGTTCGGCGTCTGCCTCAGAGGCAGACGCTCGCCCTGTCGCCGATATCGCGTCGAGACTCGGCCTGCAGGGGAGGTGGACTACGGCCTACCTTGGACTTTGCTGCTGGCTTTTACCGTCGTCAGACGAAGCGAGCCGAATGTTGCGCCGCGGTGCTGATGAACGAAATTCTCGGCGACTCGACCTTTACCTCGCCTTTACGAGGAGGTTGCACGAAAAGCGCGGCCTTGCCCACTCGTACCACAAGAGTGACACGGGGCCGACATGGCGGCCGAAACGCTCACCTCATGCGCAACCTGGTTAAGAAGCTGGCGCAAACGGGGCCGAGCGTGGCGGAACTCGAGGGGACGAGGATGAAACGCCCAAATCCTCAAAGAGACGGCCCGCGTCGAAAAAACCCGTGCCTAGCCGAGATTGGGCAAGGGCCAGGAGCCAAGGCTACCCAGCCGTAGCGAAGCCCGTGATCACGCTTAGGCACCCAATAACGATAATGGAAAAATCTGCGCGAAACGGTCGCACCGGTATTGACATTAATTGACACACCCCGCGAACACTTGCATAAGCCACATAGCGGTAGTGACTAGGTGCATGCCGCAGCCAATTTTTTCCCTACGGGCGAGGTCTGATCTATGGCGGCACTGGCGAAATTCAGACCAGTTGATTCCGGCCAACACGACAAGGACGAACTCCGCGAGATTGTCCGTGAGCGCTCTTTTCGATTCGGACGCTACACGCTCTCGTCGGGCATAGAGAGCGACATCTATTTCAATATGAAGCCTACCATGATGGTGGCGCGAGGCGCGCAACTTGCCGCTCTTGAATTCCTAAAAATAGCTGAGCAAGTGAAAGCAGAGTACGTCGGCGGTCTTGAAATGGGAGCGGTCCCCGTAATCGGATCGATGGCGGCTGTCAGCTCGATGATGAACAAACCCATAAACACGATCTTCGTTCGCAAAGTTCCAAAGGCCCATGGCACAAGGGACGTGATTGAAGGACTTGGGCCTAAAGAAGATCTCGAGGGAAAAGTGGTCCTGATCGTTGACGACGTTGCCACAAGCGGCAAGTCGATATTGAAGGCGATTGAAGAGGTTCGCCGCGTCGGCGGCATTGTGGGTGACGCTGCTTGCCTCGTGGACCGTGACGAGGGAGCTACGGCGCTGCTAGCCCAACATGGCGTCACGCTGCACTCCGTACTGCATGCGAGCGAATTTGTGGAACGCCACTGACAATCTCATACAACGTCTTTCCGGCGACCTAGCCTTAGAGGACATTCCGCCGCTTTGCAGTGAGTGCAGGCGCCTCGCGAGTAAGAGCGATTGCCCCTGCCCATCCTCCCTGCTTTTGGTGCAACATATGCTCGCTGCCGTTCACCAGCGGCTTGACGCCATTGACTACCTCTCAGAGCAAGGCGCCATAAGACTGAAGGCTTTTACCGATTATCTGGCGGCGGTCGTTCGAATAGCTTCAGAGAGCGGCGACGCGGTACCCTGGATTGATCTAGCAACCCGGTTTAGCGCTCTTTTCGGTCCCGACGAGGTTGCCCATTGATCTCGCGCTTATTGCTTTTTCGTGGAACGAGCAGCTCGTCGGCAAATGCGTCATCGATCGCCAGCGGCGTGCCGGCGCATATGCGAGCGAAAAGCGCCGAGCTGCCGGTGATGAATCTCGAACGTGACGACGTCGATTGGCGCGATGCGCGTTGGCTCGGGGCCCTCGTACCCAAGCATGGGTGCGTTCCCATTCCGCGGCATCATGCTCGCGATCCCGTCTGTGCCGTTCTCAAGCAAGCGAGCTCGAGCGAACCGCCCCGGGTTGCGGATTTCGACAATCGTTGGTGGAGTTGGCTGGCGAATTGGCGCGTTCGGCCTTCGGTTGGAAGACCGGCTTGAGGCGGGCCAACGAACGGAATTGGCGAAGCCACGCTGGAGTATGCCTTCACTGGGGTCGCGTCCCTGCACGTGCTGTAACGTAGCTTTCGCGAAGCCGCTCGCGAGCGCGCCCTCATAGCGCCGAGCGGGCGAGCGGCTTCGGGGCGGGCGCAGAGGCTGGGTAGACGGGCCGAACTCACCTCACCCGGTCCAGCCACGACATGCATCGCCAAAGGCAAGGACCCCGCTGACCGCGCCCGCAAGGGGGGAGATTGGCCGTCATCGCTGCCTTCGCCAATCTCCAAGGCTAGAAGTTTGGAGCCGCCAGGGAAGCTGCCGGTCTCCCCCCTTGCGGGGGAGATGGCCGGCAGGCCAGAGAGGGGGCTGTCCCGCCAGCGTTAGATCACATTCAATTCCCTGAACGCCCGCCCTTCAGCGACACGGCTGTACCCAAACGCCGAGCAGTCCACCGTGCGGTAGCCGCCGTGCACGATCAGCTCGGCCAGCGCCTTGCCGACCGCCGGCGCCTGCTGCAGGCCGTGGCCGGAAAAACCATTGGCGAAGAGGAAATTCTTAACCTGCGGATGCGGGCCGATCACCGCGTTCTGGTCGAGCGTGGTGTAGTCGTAATGGCCGGCCCAGGCGCGTGTCGGCTTGATCGCCTCGAAGGCGGGAATGCGGGTCGCCAGCACCGGCCAGATCACCTCTTCGAACAGCGGCCAGTCGACCTCGAAGTCGGTGGGGTCGGCCGGGCCGTCGCCTTCTTCCGGTTCGGCGCCGCCAGTGAGATAGACCGAACCTTCCGGCCGGACATAGATGCCGGAGGGATCGACCAGCAGCGGCATATCAGAATATTTGTCGCGCGCCTCGAAGACGAAGACGTTGCGCTTGCGCGGCTCGACCGGCAACACCAGCCCCGCCATGGCAGCCACCGTGCCGGCATTCGGCCCGGCTGAGTTGACGACGATGCCGACTTCCAGCCTGTCGCCATTGTCGAGGCTGACACTGGTCACGCTCTGGCCGTCCCACCTCCGCCTTGCGCATGACTGGAGAGATTTCCGGCGGGCGTCGCCTCCCGAGCAATGCTTTTCATGTTCGTTACTCTTCGTAAGATCGATTATTTCGATGGAGCCCATCTACGTATGAATGCAGGCGTCACAGTAGAGCTTTGAACAGCATCGGTGCGGGTCCGGAACCGTCATCGAGCCAAAAACAGCGGCAATGTCGGCTTTTCAAAGATCCATCTGGTCACACCGCCAAAGAGCCGCTCACGCAGCCGGCGGCTGCCATAGGCGCCCATGACGATCATGTCGGCAGAAATGTCGATTGCGTGCTGCGCAAGCACCGTGGCCGCCGATTTGCCGGCACTTGGCAGGAGGTCAACCGACACCCGAGCACCGTGCCGAGTGAGATAGGCAGCGATGTCGGCTCCAGGCTCCGCGCCGTTCCCGTTGTAGTTGGCCTTCGGATCGACCAGGGCGACACGAACTTCCTCAGCAACGCATAGGAGGCCCAGCGCTTCTCGAACCGCACGGGACGCCTCGACTCGCGAATCCCAACCGACCAGGACGCGCCGTGGCCACAGCGTCGCCTCAGCCCCCTTCGGCACAACGAGCACCGGCTTTCCCGTATCGAACAAGCAGCCGTTGACCACAGGAGGTCCGAGATTCTCGTCGTTGAGGAGCCCCGGTCCGATGATCGTGAGGTCGGCGCAGAGCGCCCGCTGTCGTGCCACTTCACCGAGGCTGGCCGGATCGTAATAGTCGGTGTCAACGTCATAGGCGAGCGACATAGATTCCAGCAGTTTCTGAATATCTCTGGAGCGTTTTTCCAGTCTGACCGCGTTCTGTGTAAATCGATCGATTTGCCGAAACCGATCGTTCAATCTGGCAATTGCCTGTCCACGTGCTACCGGCCACTCTGGGACACCATCTCCGATCCGCCGATGCGACATAAGGAGCATCGGAGCGGGTATAATCAGTACGGAAAGGTGCGCGCCGATTTCCGCACACAAGCCGGCAGCAGTTCTGACGTCCTGATCGGAATGGTCAGCGCCGGTCGAACAGAGTACCGTTTTAAAGCCCATTTTCCTGCTTCTTCCCTGAGTGTTCGATGAGGGCGTTTCAGGCCGCAAGACCGGCTCACAGCGCGAGGAAAAGGGAGTGGCACCAGACCCGGCACTCGATTCAGCCGTCCAGCTTCTCGAGCGAGTAGCCGGCCGACCTGACGGTACGAATGACGATACCGGTCGAGGCCGTCTCCAGTGCCTTTCTGAGCCGACTGATATGGACATCGACTGTGCGTACACCGACATGGATATTGGCCGGCCAGGCCCCGCCGATCAGCTCGTCCCGGCTGAAGACCTTGCCGGGAGCCTCCAGCAAATGCCGCAGCACGTTGAACTCGATCGGTCCGAGATGGATGTCATGGCCATTGCCGCAAACCCGGTGGGCATCGAGCTTCATCTCAAGGCTGCCATAGGAAAGCCAGCTGTCGTTTTCAATCGCGTTTGAACCCGGCTTCGGCAGCGCCAGCCTCGTCCGCAGATAATCGAGCAGCTTGGCCGGCGCCATTGGCCGCACAAAGCTCTCGTCAATGCCGGCTTTCAACAGATCAAGGTGCTGGTTCTCGGCGCCGGGCGCAATCAGGGCAATGATGGGCACGCCGCCGGTCCGGGGCTCTCGCTTGAGCCGGGCGCAGATTGCGGACCCGGTAAGGCTCGTTGGACCGCAGTCCAGCACCACGGCCTGGAATTCCCGTTCGTCGGCCTTTGCAAGTGCTTCCTTGGCGCCGCCTGCCGGCTCACTGACGAAGCCGTCCACATCCAGTATGTGGCTGAGGAACAGATAGAACTCCGCATCTTGCGAACAGATCAGGACGAGTGGCTTCATCAGCGCTACCCCGAGAACCACATTGGCCTCGACCGCGTCGGCCGCGTGGGCTGGCCATCGCGGCTCCTCAAGGCCTGACATGATCCTCTTGCTCAAAAATTGGTTTCATGCCCGTGCCACCTCGGGATAGGCGTCGATGGCTGCGATGGCATCGTCGACCAGTTTCGTACCGGCGGCGGCGAGTTTGCAGAACGTCTCGAAGCCGAACCGATGGACGTCGCGCACGGTCTTGGACAGAACGACCAGCCGCCCGGCGGTGAAAAGCACGCGCCCGAACCCCTCATGGCTCATTTCGATCATCGGCGATGCCATCAGGCCGGAGCGCTCCTCGATCGCAAGGGCGACGGCAGTGTAAAACTTGTCGAGCCTCCACAGCACGTCCGGATCGGGATCGCCGATGATTGGGATCGTACGACGCCGTTCCTTGCTGACGATGAAGTCGGCCAGCAACTCGGCATCCGCTGTGCCGTCCCATGACCCGTGGGTATCCTGAGCACGGATCAGCCGCACGAGGCATTTGACGAATGGGCTGGCAAGGGCCGCCTCGTCATCGTTGACAGCAGGGCTGATCGCAACTTCAAACATTTTGCTCTTTCCTCGTTTTAGTCCTCGTCCTCGAAGGAGGGTCTCTTTTCGGCGACACCAGCTTCGGCCAGCACCTTGCGCAGCCAGGGCGGAGGACACGTCCTCAGCATCATCTGCGTGCGCAACAGCACCTCCTGGATGGTTTGTGGCTGCTGCACCTTGATTGGATGGATTTTTGCCGAAATAACCTTGGCTGCCGAAGGCCCGCCGATGGCCAGACAAAACAGCAGATGGCAGCCCTTCAGCGCCTCCACCTTCGGCGTGACGCGGTCATCGCCCTCGGTCCGACGCTTCCCGCTCTCATCGGAAACGTCATCGAAGGCCACGGCTTCCACGAGATGCCACTCCTCGCGCGTCACGTCGTAGACAGCAAAGCGCTTGGCCGACCCGAAATGGGCATTGAGATTCGTCATGTCTTGCGTGGCGATGGCTACGCGCAATGCGCCTGCCCGTCGGTCCGTCATCGGTGCGTGAACCTCGTCAGTGACGAGTGAGAGGCGACGAACGGAGCTCATCTGGCATTTCTCGTTTCCGGAATAGATCAAGCGCCTCAGGCGTCGGCGCGTGCTGGTTGGCCTGAAAGATATTGGCAACATCGAAGATCAGGTCGCGGGTCCCCCGATAGAGGATTGTGAGCTTGTGCTGGCTGCCGAGCCGGTCGAAGATCGGGAAGCCGACGCGCATGAGCGGAATGCCAAGGCGTCGCGACGCCTGGCGACCGTGGGAATGTGTTACGAGAAGATCCGCGCCCGCTGCAAGAGCTTCCAAATCGCCGAGATCGCCGATCTGAACCCACTCCGCCGGTACTTTTTGCAGAATCTTCGACATATCGGTCGTCGTGACCGCCGCCGCGATGTCAGAGCCCATGTCGGTGAAGAAGGTTGCGAGTTGATAGAGTTGGTCTGGTTCAGCAGCGATCGCAATTTTCTTGCCTCCGAAATGGAAATGTCCGTCGAGCAATGCATCCTCCAATTGCGCCCGGTGACGGCGAACCCGGGCCGGCACCGCCGCGCCCGAAACCGCCGATAGCAGCGAGACGAACCGGTCGACGGCCTTCAATCCGGTCAGCGACTGGAACACCGCGTAAGGCACGCCGGTCAACCCGTGCAGCGTTTTCGCCGGGTGGCGCATGTGCTCGCCGATGACGATGCATTGCGCGGCCGTGCCAAGCTCGCGGATTTCCTCGACGCTGGTGCCGCCATAGGTAGTGGTTACCCAGCGGTCAGGAGCCGTGCCGTCGAGTGAGCCGGAGACGTCCGGAAGAATAACCGGCCTGAGACCAAAACTTTCAACCATGTCACGCAAATGCTCGACGTCAGCGACAGTGAGGTTGCATCCGGGCAGGATCGCGATCTTCTTCGGCTGCCGCGTCCGTTCGCCCGACCGTGTAATCCCTTCGATCATCGCCGCGACAGCCTTGGCCCAGCCCTCTTCGATCGCGCCGTCAAAATCGGGCGTGTTGGCGAGCACGACCTCCGTACCCGCGAGCTCTTCCACGTGCTTCAGCTTGATGTTGGCGATATCACTCGCGCAATCTTCGCCACGGGTCTCCACCAGCGCGGTCGTGCACACCCCTATCAGCTTTGGCTTTGTGCGGGTTTTGAGGTTGAGGATCGCCTCTTCCAGATGGTCCGCTCCGCCGAGTATGGTTGCCACCTCGTCCAACGCCGTTGTCTGCAAGGGGATCGCTTCCTTGAAATGCCGCACGAAGAGCACGAGCGCGAAGCTGGTGCAGCCCTGGCTGCCGTGGAACAGGGGCATCGCACCGTCGACTCCAAGAAAAGCAAAGGCGGCACCCAGTGGCTGCGACGACTTCAGCGGATTGACCGCCGCTGATTTGGTATTGCGAAGGATGCGGACCATCGGATTTCCTCAACGGTCGCCGAAGCGGTGAGCCGTCGCGCCGGCGAATTCATTGAAGGCGTTCACAGTCGCGGTCCCGTTCTTCGTGCTCGCCAGATCGTCCTCCAAGTCAGGCTGGCAATCCCACGGCGCCGGCTCCCGCACCTGGCCCCAGATCGGGTTATGAATGGCGAGGTCGATCTGCCGGACAAGTTCCACCATGCCATCATAGCCGGCATAAGGATGTTGGCGCTCCTGGTTGATATCGAGCCAGGGTGTCTTGGCCTTCAGCGCGATGAATTGCGTGCGCCCGCCCGACAGCATGATGTCGGCCTTCTGTTTTGAGAGCATGGCGTAAAGATCGCGCGCTGCCATCTGCTCGAACATGTGGTTTTCGTCCTTGAGGATCCGTTTGATCCGCTCCTTGTCTTCGACTGTGGATTTCTTGACCGAGGTGCCGACGATCTCCATGCCGATCTCCATCAGCGCGTGGACGACCGACCAGGACTTCACACCGCCCGTGTTGAGCAGCACGCGCTTGCCTTGAAGCCGCCGGCGGTAGGCCTCGAGGTTCTTCCACGCAATCGCCTCCTGCTCAGCAATCAGCGTCTCCGTGCGATCGAGGATCTCCGCATCGGCGCCCTTCCTCACCAGCAGCTCAGCAATGTTGCGAAGTGCTTCCGAGGTATCGGTTATGCCGTAGAAAGAGCCCTCGAAGTACGGGATGTCCCAGCGCTCCTCCATCTTGCGGGCCAGATTGATCAGTGCGCTCGAGCACACCATCATAGCCGCCCGGGCGCGGTGCGCGGATGCAACGTCGATGTAACGCGCATCGCCCGGTATGCAAGCGCGCACCCGGATGCCAAGCCGATCAAGCAGCGGCTTGACCAGCCAGAATTCGCCGGAGAGGTTGAATTCGCCAAGGATGTTGATGTCGTAGGGCCCGGCGTCGTCGGGTTCCACCGTGCCGATGACATGATCGAGCAACGCTTCGGCGGCGAGTTTGTTGCCGAGGTTCTTGGAGCCGGCCAGGCCCGGCGCATTGATCGGCACCACGGCCAGTCCGAATTTTTCGGCCGCGCGTTTGCACACGGCCTCGATGTCGTCGCCGATCAGCGCCGTCACGCAGGTCGAATAGACGAAGACTGCCGGCGGCGCATATGTTTCCTTGATCTCGCGGATCGCCTTGAATAGCTTCCGCTCGCCCTGCCCCATCACGATGTCGAGTTCGGTGAGGTCTGTTGTGAAGCTTGTCCGCCACAGGGTTGGCCCGGACGAAGCTGCGCCTCTGTTGTCCCAGGAATTGCCCTCGCAGGCGAGCGGCGCATGGACCAGGTGCGCAACGTCGGTGATCGGCTGCAGGACGATCTTGGCGCCGTCAAAGGCGCAGCCGCCGGCTGACGCCCCGGGGGTCAGCGGCTTCGAGCAGCCCTCCTTGCGCGCCTTGGCATCCTTGCCGCGGTTGGTATCGCAGGCGGGCTCGTCGAAAACGTCCTGGATCTTGGCACTGAGCGAGGTCATTGCGTCAGTCTCCGAAGTCCATTGGGCATGGGCGGCCTCGGCGAAAGGCCGGCACGGGCTTAGCGGGTGAGGTCATAGGAATAGTCCGTCACGCCTGTTTCGCTCGTCTCGCGATCGAGCTTGTCGAATATCTTGTCGAGGATCGTCGTCAGCACGCGTAATCCACCCTGGTAGCCCATGAGGGGAAAGCGATGGTGATGGTGCCGGTCGAAGATTGGAAACATCAGCCGGATCAGCGGCGTGCCGGTGTCGCGCTCCAGATACTTGCCATAGGAATTGCCGATCAGCAGGTCCACCGGCTCTGTAAACAGCAGCGAACGCATCGCCCAGAGATCCTTGCCCGCCCAGATCTGGGCATCCTGGCCGAAGGACGAGGATGCAAGCAATTCCTTCATCTCGGCCTCCCAGGCCGATGTCCCGTTGGTCGCGAGGCAATGTGTCGGCTCGCCACCGGTCTCCATGACGAAGCGGGCCGTGGCGTAGACGAAGTCCGGATCCCCATAGATTGCGTACTTCTTGCCGTGCAGCCATGACTGGCTGTCCGCCATGGCGTCAACCAGTCGGCCGCGCTCCATCCGGATTGTCTCGGGGATCTCCTGGCCGGAAATTGCCGAGACCTTCATCAGGAATTCGTCGGTCGCCTGGACACCCAGCGGATAGTGGAAGGATGCCGTCGCCTGCCCGACCTCGTTGCAATATTCCAGCGTCTTGCGGGTGTTGTAATGCTGCAGCGACAGCGTCGCCTCCGCGTTGAGTGCCCCTTTCACGTCTTCGATCTTGGTGCCACCGTCATACATGCGGTATTCGCCGTCCGACGGCGTGTCGAACTGGTCTGAGGCGTCCTGAATGACGGTATAAGTGACACCCATCAGGTCGAGGAGGCGCTTGAGTTCCCGGTTGTTTCCGACGCAGAATCCGTCGAAGCCTGGAATGATGTTGATGGTCCCAGCGGCTTGCGAGCGCTCGCTGCCCTTCCAGAAATGCTCCAGCACGCCCTTCACCATGCCGTCGTAGCCATCGACATGGCTGCCGACGAAGGCAGGCGTATGAGCGAAAGGCACGTCGAAGTCGCACGGGACCGAGCCTTCGTTCTTGGCGTTCTCGATGAAGCTGCGCAGGTCGTCGCCAATGACCTCGGCCATGCAGGTGGTCGAGACGGCGATCATCTTGGGGTCGTAGAGCTTGTAGGTATTGGCTAGCCCGTCGACCATGTTCTTCAGGCCGCCAAACACTGCCGCGTCCTCGGTCATCGAGGAGGAAACCGCTGACGAAGGCTCCTTGAAATGTCGCGACAAATGCGAGCGGTAGTAGGCAACGCAGCCCTGGCTACCGTGGACGAAAGACATGGTGCGCTCGAAGCCCGCGGCCGCGAACACCGCACCGAGCGGCTGGCAGGCCTTGGCGGGGTTTATGACGAGCGCCTCGCGAGCGAGGTTCTTTTCGCGGTATTCCCAAGTCTTGGTCAATTCGCGTTGATCGGTGACGATCTGATCAGGGTGCGGACATTCGAAATTCAGTTTCTTCTCGGCAAGCATTTGTCTGTATTCCGGCTCGCGGAACAGGGGAGCATGGTCGAGAACTTTTTCGGCCGATTGCGGCATGGTGGTCACCTTTTCCATCTGGCCGCGGCAAGCGGCAGCACAGAGACATCAAAGCGTTAAAGGGCATCCCGCGTGGATCGAGCGCGCCCCAAGCATTTATCGGCCTCCCTGCCAGGGAGGCAGGCCAGTCCTCATTCGGCGGCGACCGCCGTCGGCGGCGCGTCCTTCATCTTTTTCCACGGCGCGCGGTAGAGATCCCAGACCGGGTTGTTGATGGCCAGATCCATGTCGCGGGCGAAAATGGCGAAGCCGTCATAGCCGTGATACGGGCCGGAATAGTCCCAGGAGTGCATCTGGCGGAACGGGATGCCCATCTTCTGTACCGGGTACTTCTCCTTGATACCGGAGCCAACGAGATCCGGGCGGATGCCTTCGATGAACTTCTCCAGCTCATAACCGGTGACGTCGTCATAGACGAGCGTGCCACTCTTCACGTAATGGCCGGTGCGCTGATAGTCGTCGTTGTGGGCGAATTCGTAGCCGGTGCCAACGATCACCATACCGAGGTCTTCGTAGGCAGTGATGACGTGACGGGGGCGCAGGCCGCCGACATAGAGCATCACCGTCCTGCCTTCGAGGCGCGGTTGGTACTTGGCGATGACGGCATCGACCAAGGGCCGGTACTTGGCGATGACCTTTTCGGTCTTCTCCTCGATTTCCGGGCCGAAGTGTTTGGCGATGTTGCGCAAGGAGGCCTCGATCTGGGAGGGGCCGAAGAAATTGTATTCCATCCAGGCGATGCCGTACTTTTCCTCCATGTGCCGGCAGATGTAGTTCATCGACCGGTAGCAGTGGATCAAATTGAGCTTGGCCTTGGGCGCGCGCTCTATCTCGGCGAGCGTGGCGTCGCCCGACCAGTTGCCGACCACCCGAAGTCCAATCTCCTCAAGCAGGATTCGCGAAGCCCAGGCATCGCCGCCAATGTTGTAGTCGCCAACGACGTTGACGTCGTAAGGGCCGGACTCGAACGCGACATCGTCCTTGTCGAAGACCCAATCGCGGATCGCATCATTGGCAATGTGGTGGCCGAGCGATTGTGAAACGCCGCGGAAACCTTCGCAGCGCACCGGTACAATCGTCTTTTCGTGCTCCTTGGCCTTCTTGCGCGACACTGCCTCGATATCGTCCCCGATCAGGCCGATCGGGCATTCGGACTGCACCGAGATGCCCCCACTGAGCGGAAACAAGTCCTCGACCTCGTCGATGATCTTTTCCAGCTTCTTGTCGCCGCCGAAAACGATGTCCTTCTCCTGGAAGTCGGAGGTGAACTGCATTGTCACGAATGTGTTGATGCCCGTCGTGCCGACGTAATAGTTGCGGCGTTGCGACCAGGAATATTGCCCACAGCCGACCGGCCCGTGCGAGATGTGGACCATATCCTTGACCGGACCCCACACCACGCCCTTGGAGCCGGCATAGGCGCAGCCGCGGATTGTCATCACGCCCGGAATGGATTTGATGTTCGATTTGACGTCGCATTCGGAAAGGCCCTTGCCCTCCCCTCCGGCCTCGTCCTTGCTCGTTGCGACACTGAGGTGCTTCTTGCGACGCTTCGCCGCCTTGTCTGGATATTGGGACAGCACGTCTTCGATAAGCTTCGCATGCAAGGCGCCGTCATTCTCATAGTCGAGGCCCATGGGACCTGCCCCTTTCAAGGTTCGGGTAACGCCTCGCCGACGAGGCCTTGTTTCGTAGAAAGGGGCGTCAGGTCACGGTCTGCGCCCCCTGTCGGTAGCGGCGATTACTGAGCGACGGCCAATTTCGCTTCCTTGGCCTGAAGCTCGGCAAGCATCTGCTCGTCCGTCTTCATGATGCCGAAGTCGAGCAGCATGTCCTCGAGCTCCTCCATGGTGATTGGGGTCGGGATGGTGCCCTGGCCCGAATTGCCATGGATCTTCTCGGCCAACGCGCGGTACTCCCCTGCCTGTTTGGAGTCCGGCGCATACTGGATTACCGTCATCTTTCTCAGTTCGGCATGCTGGACGATGTTGTCGCGCGGCACGAAGTGGATGAGCTTGGAATTGAGCCTGGCGGCCAGCGCCTCGGAGAGGTCGAGCTCGCGGTCGGTCTGGCGCTCGTTGCAGATCAGCCCGCCGAGCCGCACGCCGCCCGAATGGGCATATTTCAGGATACCCTTGGCGATGTTGTTGGCGGCATAGAGCGCCATCATCTCGCCGGACATGACGATGTAGATTTCCTGGGCCTTGTTTTCGCGGATCGGCATCGCGAAGCCGCCGCACACCACGTCGCCCAGCACGTCGTAGGAGACATAGTCGACATTGTCATAGGCGCCGTTCTCCTCGAGGAAGTTGATAGAGGTGATGACGCCGCGGCCGGCGCAGCCGACACCCGGCTCGGGGCCGCCGGACTCCACGCACTTGATGTCTTTGTAGCCGATCTTGAGCACGTCCTGGAGTTCAAGGTCTTCCACAGAACCTTCCTGGGCGGCGAGATGCAGAACGGTATCCTGCGCCTTTGCGTTGAGGATCAGGCGGGTGGAGTCGGCTTTGGGATCGCAGCCGACGATCAGGATTTTCTGTCCGAGGTCGACCAGGGCGGCTAGCGTATTTTGAGAGGTGGTGGACTTGCCGATGCCTCCCTTTCCGTAGAATGCGATCTGACGCAGGCCTGACATGTTGCTTTCCTTCCTTCTTTCCATCCATAGCGGCTACCCGCGACTTGAATGCCGGTCGGCAGATCCCGCCGCCCCGCACCAATCGTTTCAAAACTCGTGCCAATTTGGCTGGTTGGATCGAAGAAGAAATTTTATGATTGCTTTTCAGCTGTTTAACATTTGGCAAAAATATTAAATTGGCTAAATAAACTTGTGTCGCGGGCCCGACAAAGGCGACAGGAGATGTCGGATAGCGTTGAGTGAGACGTCGGCCGCGGAGCCCGGAAAGAAGCTAGTTGTCAAAATCTGATGGAGTAGATGCCCCCTCCCGACGCCATCGCAATGTGCCAGTTTGGTGATTGCCAGAATCGACCAAGACAGAGACGGCATCCATGGAAGTTACCATCATTGGAATCGATCTCGCAAAGCGGGTCTTCCAGGTTCACGGCGCGGCGAGTGACGGGAAGGTTGTCTTTCGCAAGAAGCTGTCGCGCGCAGTTGCTGCCGTTTCTCGCCGGACAGCCCCGGTGCACGGTGGCGATGGAAGCGCGACCGCCCACGACTGGGGGCGTACGATCGGCGGGCTCGGGCATGCGGTCCGGCTCCTGCCGCCGGTCTATGTGAAGTCCTTTGTAAAGCGGCACGCGGAAGCGGCCCTCAGGCCGACAATGCGCTTCGTGGCTGTCAAAACCGAGGAGCAAGAGGCGCGGTCGATGATCTTCCGCACGCGCGACCTCTTGGTGCGCCAGCGCACGCAGCTGATAAACGCCCTGCGCGGCCACCTCGCCGAAGCACGGGGTCGTCGCCCCACACGGCCCGGCCCACGTGAAGCGCCTTGCGGATGCAATCGAAGACGAGGAAGGCCTCATCCAGCCGATCGTCCGCGACGTCGGTCGTCTCTACCTCCAGCAGATCGCCATCTACAGCGAGAAGATCGCCGAGCTCGAGAAGACCCTCCCTTGGCTGTAGATCATCTGGGAGCTCGTCCCGCTGGATTTGGCGCGCTGAAGGAGCGGGGATCAGCCAAATCCGCGAGCGTTCCAAGTGGATTCTGTCCACTCTATCTGAGTTTCAGCCATCTTGCCCTCCCGAGCATTCCTTAACCCGCCGCCGCATCAGACCGCTCCGCGTATCGGATTGACGACCTTGAGCCCGGCAAAGTCTTTTTCGTTATCCGTTACCAGCACGCACTCGTTCGCTCCGGCGACAGTGGCGATGATCATGTCGAGCCCGCTGCGCGGCTTGCCGGCCAGTTTTCCTCCTGCCATCAGCCGCGCCCAGATCAGCCCTGCCTTGTCGTCGAACGAGAGGATGCGGCCCGCAAACAGCGCCTGCGGCCCCTCAGGCCCAGAGAACCAGTTGTCGAGTGCGTCGCGTTTTTTCCCGCGCGGCTTCTCCAGAACCCTGCGAAGAATTTCCGCAACGGTCAGCGAAGCGATGAACAAATCCTCGTCAGGCTGTCTCGACATCCATGCCAGGAGCGATTCCGAAGGCTGCGATTTGACGACATCGCTGATGATGTTGGTATCGAGGAGGTAGCGTGTCAAAGGTCGATCTTCCGCCCCTCTTCATGGGGGCGGGAAAGATCGAGGTCAGCTCCCACGAGCGGCGAACGACGCAATGCGGCGAGAATCCCGCCGAGCTTGGGTGGCTCGCCGGCGATGGTCTGGCTGACAGCAGCGCGCAGGCTAGAGGCATCCGGTCCATCTTCGGCCAGGCGGCGAGCCAAAGATCGAATGAGGTCGCGATCGGCATCGCGGCCAAGCACCTCGAAGCGCGCCAAGCCGCGCTCGCTGAGGCGAGATCGATAGTTTTGAATGGCGCGTTTTTGCGATCTGCTCATAGTTGCCTCCGACTACAACACACATACATAATACATTCGACATACATCATAACTACAACAAGAAGGAACATACAGATCTAAATAAAAAGACAGTCTTCATTTCTCATTTCCAGTAATATAACCAGAATACTGGGTTTGATCAAGGTGCAGGCAGTCCGGGCAGTGCTCTCTTTCGGTTGAATGGCATCGGTGGGGACGCGCGATATATGTTACGCGACGGTACTTTTTGACCAGCGTCGGATTTTTTGCGCTGACAAGAGAAATATCTCGGCGCCGACCAGAGGGCGTCGGCCCCAGGACGGGCGAGGCTCGTTCGGCGAACGGCGCGAAACAGGGATTGGTCGATTCGCGCGGCGATGATTGTCCACAACGCCTGCTGGACGGGTTCCGTCGTGCAGGTGCCCGTCGCTGCCCGCCTTGAAAACTGTCAGAAAATTGCATACATTTCTGACAGGAGCATGGCCATGCAACGGTTGACCGAACAGATTCTTGCGCACGCGAAAGGGCTGCCAGAGGGCACGCCGGTCGCAGCTAAGAGCTTGCTTCACCTCGGGAATCGCGCCGCGGTGGATCAGGCATTGTTGCGTCTAGCCGAGCGGACGCAGTTGATCCGGGCGGGTCGCGGCGTCTATCTCCTTCCGGTCACGAGCAGGTTCGGCACCCGGGCTCCCTCCGTGGAGCAAGCGATCGAGGCGCTTGCCAGCCAGCGCGGGGAGATCATCGTCCCGAGTGGGGCCGTTGCCGCCAACACCCTCGGTCTCACGACACAGGTGCCGGTCCGGTCGGTCTATCTGACTTCCGGCCGCACCCGGAAGATGAGCCTCGGCAAGCAGGTCGTCGAGCTTCGCCACGCGCCTCGTTGGCAGCTCGCCATGGCGCATCGGCCCGCTGGCGAGGCGGTGCGAGCGTTGGCTTGGCTTGGGCCGGAGAAGGCTGAGGCCGCCCTCCAGAAACTGAAGCGGAAACTCCCGCCGGGCGCCTTCAGCGAGCTGGTCGCGGTAGCGCCGCAGCTTCCGACCTGGATGGCGCGCAGCGTGGGCAAGGCCGCACATGGCTGATCCCTTTCTCCACCTCCCGATCGAGGATCGGCGGGAGGCGCTCGGCGTCGCGGCCGATCGGTCCGGCCGGCCGGCGCATCTCCTCGAGAAGGACGTGTGGGTGGTCTGGGCGCTCGCCACCCTTTACGGCTCGGCGCTCGGCGAACATCTGGTGTTCAAGGACGGCACGTCGCTGTCCAAAGCCTATCAGGTTATCCAGCGGTTTTCCGAGGACGTCGGTGCGCCGTGACGGCGCGGGAGGGTAGTATGACATAGTTAGAACCTTTCCTAGCTTTGCTGATTTTCGACCGACGGCTGTAATGCCGTCCCTTTCGTCGGAACAACGAAAGGAAGGGGACCGAAAAGCTGGACCGGGTGTCGCCGGTTCGGTGCCATAAGCAGATCGGTCTGAACTGTACCGGACGGAAGCCATCACTTCTGGGCCGGGCTACCGCAGTGCTCACGGTGAGACAACGAAGTGCGTGATAGAAGCCTCTGAATATCCGAGAAGTTTCCCAAGCGTGATGGCGGGGGAGACAAACAGCGCGATCAGACATGGCAGGGCTCAATGTTCCCTGCTGAGGGGTGCGAGAAATACGCGCTCGGAGTGGGCGAGTTCCTTCAGCCCACTCTCCGTATCGCCAGGGGTATAGCGCACCACCTACAGGCACGAAGGTTGAAAATCGGAACACGGGAACTTGAACCGTCTGCCCGGCAGGAACCGGGCTAGCCGCGACGACCGGAGACGGGCGCGTTCAAGGGCGGAGCCTCCGTAGTAGTCCGGGTCCGGGAAAGCCGGACACATGGCGAAGGGAGGCAGGAAGATGATCGGTTGGCATGACGGAGGAGTGATCTGTGGACACGGATCATCAGGCTGATAAAGCTTGGGTACTCGGCGTTCAGCGCAAACTGTATCAGTGGAGTAAGGCGAATCCCGACGACCAGTGGCGGGACATGTGGGGCTGGCTGACAGACTCGCGCATGCTTCGTCACGCTTGGCGTCGTGTGTCCACCAACAAAGGCGGGCGCACCGCCGGGGTAGACGGGATGACCGTGGGACGCATCCGGAAGAAAGGAGAGCTACGCTTCCTTGCCGGGATTCAGGACGAACTGCGCTCCGGCGCATATCGGCCGAGTCCGGCGAGACGCAAGATCATTCCCAAAGCCGGTAAACCGGGGCAATTCCGGCCCTTGGGCATTCCCACGGTCAAGGACCGCGTCGTACAAAGCGCGGTCAAAGCACTTCTGGAGCCAATCTTCGAGGCGCAATTCTGGCATGTTTCCTATGGGTTCAGGCCCGGACGGAGCACGCACGGCGCCTTGGAGCATATCCGCCGGGCTGCTCAGTCGCACAAACGCGGCGGGGATACCCGGAGGCACGGGATGCCATATCCTTGGGTTATCGAGGGAGACATCAAGGGCTGCTTTGACAACATCAACCACCACTATCTGATGGAACGGCTACGCAAACGCGTCGCCGACCAGCGGGTGGTACGGTTGGTCGGGCAGTTCCTGAAAGCCGGCGTGCTGACGGAGGAGCAATTCTTCCGCACGGAAGCCGGAACCCCGCAGGGTGGGATCATATCACCGCTGCTCGCCAACATTGCGCTTAGCGCGATTGAGGAGAGATATAAACGGTGGGTGCATCCTGATCCGACGGGGAGGTCTTCACGACAATCGATACTCTCGGCGGCATCGGGTAGACGTCTGTGGGATCGCAAAGCAGGGCACTGCGTGTGTTTCCCCGTACGCTATGCGGACGACTTTGTGGTGCTGGTCTCCGGTACGCAGGAAGAGGCTATTGCGGAGAAATCCGCGCTGGCAAAATACCTGCAGGAGACGACAGGCCTCGAGCTGTCACCGGAAAAGACGAAGATCACAGCAATGACGGACGGGTTCGCGTTCCTCGGATTCCGCTTCGTCATGGAATGGGACGGGCGCTACGGATATTGTGCACGCGTACAAATCCCGAAGACCAAGTCCCTCGATCTCCGTCACAAAGTCAAGGAGTGTACCGGGCGCACCAGCGCGAGAGGCACCCTTGGCGCAAAGCTTCAGGAGCTTAATCCCATCCTGCGCGGATGGGCGAATTACTTCCGTTTCTGCTACGGAGCCAGCAACGTGTTCACCAGCCTCGACTGGTACACCGGGGATCGGCTCTGGCGCTGGCAGCGGAAAGTTCGCCCAAACGCCAACGCGAGCGAAATCGCAAAAGGCCGACAACGCAGCAGTCGCCGTCCGACGGTGAGACTGTGGCGTGATGGGTCCGTCGAGCAGTATATGCTCGCGTGGACTCCCGTCTGCCGGTTTCGTCTGGCGTGGATGGGAACGCCAAACTTCGCCACGTCTTCTGGCGAGCCGGATGCATAACGAAAGGTGCACGTCCGGTTCTGCGAGGGGTGGTGAGAAACGGACCGCTGCAAGGCGGTACCGCGCTCGCCACCTACTCTACACCTAACATACGACATCCGGGCGATTGCACCCGACTTGGTGGGCGACGACGGCGAAGCGTTGCCGGAGACCCGTAGCGAGGAAAAACGCTGGTCCAGCGAGGTGCGCAAGCGCCTGCCAAATTGGGTTGAAGGAAGCGTTCAGCCGATCATCGCAGATGCGCTCGCGGCTGAAGCTTTGGCGGCCGCCATCCGCGTCGAGGGCGAGAAGCTGTTCATCGATTACGAAGCCGCGACGGCTGGCTCCGGCTATGTGGCGCCGAGCGTGATGCTCGAATTCGGAGCACGATCGACGGGCGAGCCGGCGAGCTTGCGCGACATCGCCTGCGACGCTTCTGGCCTGATCGAGGGCGTGACCTTTCCCACGGCTCGTCCACGCGTGATGCATGCGGAGCGAACCTTCTGGGAGAAGGCGACGGCCATCCATGTCTTCTGCCTGCAGGAGCGCCTGGGCGGCGATCGCTTTGCTCGTCACTGGCACGATGTCGCGCGGTTGGACGAAACCGGTTTTACCGCGTCCGCCTTTGCTGATCGCGATCTGGCGAACGCAGTGGCGCGCCACAAGACCATGTTCTTCGCCGAGAAAGCGCCCGATCGAACGCCCATCGATTACGCGGCGGCTGTCAACGGCGGTCTGCGGCTTGTGCCCGCAGGCGATGGTCTGAAGGCGCTTGAAGAGGACTACGCCCGCATGGTCGACGACGGGCTTCTTCTGGAAGACGCGGAGCCTTTCGAAGCGCTGATGGCGCGATGTGCCGATATCGCCGAGCGAGCCAACTGCGTCCGCGAATAGAAAAAACTGGGGGGACGGCGCCGTGCGAATTTCGCGGGTCAAAATTACAAACTTCGCCAATCGGCGCGCTGCGGCCGGGAATGCTCGATGCGCTGATGGCGGCAGAGCCAAGCCTCGCCGATCAACGCGAACAGGTGGTGCGCATGTCGGCGGCGCTCGCTGTCGGCGGGCCGCTCGCCGACCTGGATCTGGCGAGCCTCGGTGGACGCGACGCGTCGCCTCTCCATCTTAATCTGTTGACGCCGCACTCGGCAAAGGGCTGCGAATATGATGTCGTGATCATGGCGGGACTCGATCTGGGCGGTTTGCCCTGGCGCAACGAGCAGCCGGCGGCGCGACGCGAAAGCCGACGGCTGTTCTATGTTGGCCTGACGCGGGCCCGCGACGAGATCCATATGCTGTATTCCGGTTACGTCGATACCGGCCGCGGGCGAAGGTTCGGCACCCCGTTCCGTGCAAGAGCGTAGCCGTCGACAAGTGTGGAGATCAGCTCCTTTGCATTGGGAAACCGTTATTTGAGGGTCGGGTCGAGCTTATCGCGCAACCAGTCGCCGAGGACGCTAACGGCAACGGCCGTCACGACAATGACAACGCTTGGAGCGAGCAGCATCCAGGAGGCGCGGGTGATATACTCGCGGCCGGCCGCGACCATGACACCCAGGCTGGTCATCGGCGGTTGAACGCCGAGGCCGAGGAAGGACAGTCCGCTTTCCACCAGGACGATTTCCGGAAAGGTTACCGTCGCCGCCACGAGAAGCGTCGCCGCACTGTTGGGCAGGATATGCCGCAGATAGACACGCAGCGGATGGGCGCCGAGCTGGCGCGTTGCGCTCGCATAGCCCTGCGCGCTGGCGGTGATTGCCAGTCCTCGTGCCAACCGCGCATTCCGCTCCCAGCCATAAAGTCCCATCAGGGCGACGAACAGCGTCAGCGAATTACCGAAACAAGCGAGCATTGCCAGCGCCACGATTAGAAATGGTAGCGAAGCCTGTACGTCGATCATTAGCAGCAGCGCATGCTCGACGAGCCCGCGGAAATACGCGGCGATGAAGCCAATCCCGGTACCGACCAACACGCTGATCGCAGTGGCGCCGAAGGCGACCAGCAAGCTGGTGCGGATCGAGTAGAAAAGACGCGAGGCCACATCACGGCCCAGATCGTCGGTTCCCAGGACGTGTAGCATCGTTCCGCCAAAGCCGACGGGCGGCGCCAGGCGATGGCGCAGGTCGATAGAAGTGATCTCATAAGGAGCGATCAGCGGCGCGGCGAGCGCCGTGAAGAGCATGAGGAGAACCCAGCCCACAGCAAGGAGTGTCGGCAGGTCCACCGAGCGAGGCGGCGGACGGTTGGTTTCTACAGTTGCCGTTTTCATTGCGATCCTGAGTTTGTTCCACGCAAGCGCGGATCGAACACGCCATAAAGCAGGTCCACCAGCAGGTTGGCCGACGTCATGGTCAGCGCCACGAGAAGGAGGATGACCTGCACCACGGCGAGATCACGGTTCGCAACCGAAACCACCAGCAATTGGCCGATGCCGGGCCAGCCGAAGACGCTTTCCACCAGTACGGCGCCCGCGACCTGGCCGCCGAGCATCAGGCCGAACAGCGTCAGCACAGGAATGATCGCGTTCGGAAGGGCATGGTGGCGAACCACCTGCCGCCACGTCACGCCCTTGGCGCTGGCCGCCACGATGTAGAGCTGCGACAGAACTTCGATCATGGCGCTACGCGTGAAGCGCGCGATAATGGCCGCCCCGCCCAAACCAAGCGTGAGCACCGGCAGTACGAAGCTTTCCGGCCGATCCGCGCCGCCGGACGGGAACAGGCCGAGCGTCACGGAAAAGATCAGGATCAGCAATAGCCCGAGCACGAAGCTTGGCACGGTGAAGCCGAACACGGTCAGCATCATCACCGATCGGTCGACCCAGGTGTCGCGATGCATGGCGGCGTAGGCGCCGACCGGAATGCCGATCAGCATCGTGAGCGCCAGTGCCGGCAGCATCAGCGCCAATGTCAGGGGCACGCGCTCGAACACAAGCTGCAGGGCCGGTTTTCCAGCCAGCATGGAATTCCCGAAATCGCAGTGAATTGCCGCCAGGACATAGCGAACATATTGCACATACAGAGGCTGATCGAGCCCCCAATGCCGGCGAAACGCCTCAAGATCCGGGGCGCGGGCGCTGGGGCCGAGTATCTGCAGCGCCGGGTCTCCAGAGGCCCGCAGCACCACGAATGTAAAGGTCACCACGATCAGGATCGACAGGCCGGCACGCAGTATCTTGGGGCCGGCGAAACGAAACACAGCACTCATCAATGCCTCACCAAATGGCAGGCGACCTGCCGTTCCGATCCTAGCGGCAGGAGTTCGGGCAGGCTCTGGCGGCAGACATCGCGCGCAAGTGGACAGCGTGGATGAAACGGGCATCCGCTCGGCCGATCGGTGGGGCTTGGCGGTTCGCCTGGCAACGCCACATAATGATCGAATCCGCCCGGAAGCCTCGGCATGGCCGAGACGAGCGCCTGCGTATAGGGATGGGCGGGTTGATCGATAATGGCGTCGGCGCGCCCCTGCTCGACGACGCGGCCAAGATACATGACGACGATCCGGTCGCTGACATGGCGAACGACTCGCAAGTCATGGCTGATGAACAAGAGGCCGAGCCCGAGCTCCTGCTGAACATCCATGAGCAGATTGACGATTTGCGCCTGGACTGACACGTCGAGCGCCGAGACCGGCTCATCGCAAACCAGAAGCGAGGGTTTTGGCGCGAGCGCCCGCGCAAGCACGACGCGTTGGCGCTGGCCGCCGGAAAGCTGATGCGGATAGAGCATGCCATGGCCTTCGCCGAGGCCGACGCCGTGGAGAAGCTCGGCCACACGTTGCTTGCGGCTTGCCGGATCCCCAATCCCGTGAATCGCCAGCGGCTCGGCGATGAGAGCGCTGACAGTCATTCGGCGGTCAAGCGCTGCCAAGGTGTCCTGAAAGACCAGCTGCATCTGGCGCCGCTGCGCGCGCCACTTTTTGCTGTCGATGCGCGGCAGCGGCAAACCCTGAAACAGCACACCTCCCCTGTCCGGCGGCTCCAGACCGAGCGCAATACGGCCGGTGGTGGACTTGCCGCATCCGGATTCGCCGACAATGCCGGTCGTCCGGCCCATCTCGACATCCAGCGACACGCCATCGACTGCAACAAGATATTTCCGCGGTCCGTAGAATGGCGAGCCGAGGGGAAAGCGACGGGTGATGTTGTTGAGACGCAGCAGGGTCATTGATACGTGCCGGCGTCCAAACGAAGGCAACTCACCGAATGCCGCGCGGCGACCTGCCGCGGTTCCGGTCGGCTCGTGCGACATGCCGTGATCGCGTGCCGGCAGCGTGGCGCATAGGCGCATCCCGGCGGCAGATTGCGTTGTGGCGGCGCGCCGGCAATGGCGGTCAACCGCATGCGCGGACCGTGCGAGGGCGGAATGGCACCGATCAGGTCGCGTGTATAGGGGTGTTCCGGCGCGGTCAGAAGCGTGTGTTTCGGTGCCGTTTCGACGATCTGGCCCGCATACATGACGCATGCCCGGTCACAGACGGCAGCCACCGCGGCGAGATCATGGCTGATCATGACCAGCGCCATGCCTGTGTCGCGTTGAATATCTTTGAGCAGCAGCAGGATCTGCGCCTGCACGGTAGCGTCGAGCGCGGTCGTTGGCTCATCGGCGATCAGCAGTTCGGGCCGGCCGGCGAGCGCGATGGCAATCATCACCCGCTGGTTCTGGCCGCCCGACAGTTCGTGGGGGTACGCGTTGAGCCTGCTTGCCGCAGCGGCTATCCCGACCTGGTCGAGCAGGCGGCAGGCCTGGGCACGGGCGGCGGCACCGCTGAGGCCACGGTGCAGGCGAAGCGCTTCGGTGATCTGCGCGCCGATGCGATGCACCGGGTTCAGCGCGCTGGCCGGATCCTGGAAGATCATGGCGATGCGTCCGCCGCGCACCCGATCCAAAACGGATTGTCGTGCGCCCACAAGATCGAGATCACCAATCCTGGCCTCGCCCCCGATCTCGGCGGATTTCGGCAGCAGGCCAAGAACCGCCCGCCAAGTCACGGACTTGCCGCAGCCGGATTCGCCAACGATACCCAAGGCCTCGCCTTTGTTCACAGCGAGATCGACACGGTGCAGCACAGGCACATCGCCGAACGCCACCCTCAAGCCAGCAATGCTTATGGCAGGTTTGGTGGCGGAAGCCCCGATGTCATGGGCCGGCAACAGCGCGGCGCCCGCGCTGTTCTGGAAGGACTTGTGCAGCATGGAACTCAGGCCACCGGCTCAGGCGGCATCTTCGGGCCGAGATACATTTGCGGTAACGGGTTGGGCTGCCAGCTGACATCCGCCTTCTGCCCATAGATGAAGGGCATGGAATGCAGCGGCGTGATGCAAGGGTCCTCGATCTCGACAATGTCCTGCATCCGTTTGAAGGCCGCCTGGCGCTTGGCGAGATCGGTCGTCGTTTCAAGCTCGTGACCGAGCCGGTTGAACTCGGCATTGGTCCAGCCACCTGTCGACTGGAGGTCATTGGTCGGACCGATAATCTGCCACAGCATGGAAACGGGATCGGCGTAGAAGGCGCCGCCGGACGTGTCATTGATGCCGCCAATGTCGCCGACCTGCGTCCAGTTCTCACACATGATCAGCTTGACGTTGATCCCGGCAGCCTTCCACATCTCGACAAGCGCCTGGTTCTCGGCGAGCTGCATCGGATAATAGGTGCCGACGGAAGGGTAAGGGATTTCCTCGCCCCTGTAGGATGACTTGGCGAGCAGTTCCTTGACCTGCGCCGGATCATAGGACACTCCCTTGCGGTTGGGGTCGTTGATCTCGCCGAAGATCGGTAGCTGCCAGCTGGTCAGCGCTTTCGCCCGGCCGTCCCAGAGGCCGTCCGCCAGCGCACCGCGATCGATAGCGAGAGCGAGCGCGCGACGCAGATCGACATCTTTCAGGATGGGAGTCCTGAGCGGAGCAAATGTGAGAAAGCGGAACCACATGGCTTCGCCACCAACAATCGAGAGGCCGTTGACACCCTCAATTTCGGCAATGTGGTCCGGAGTGATGTCTGTGACGATATCGTAATCGCCCGACTTCAGTCCGGCGATGCGCGCGGCGATTTCCGGCAGCCGCTTGAAGCGGATCGAGGCAAATGGTGGCTGGCCTCCCCAATATTCGTCGTGCGCCACCAGCGTGATCTCGTCGCCATTGCGGACCTCGCCGATCTTGTAAGGGCCGGTGCCGATCGGCTTCGCCGCCCAGGCGTCATAGCTGCTGGCGCCAGCCCGTGCCCTGGCGCTGATGATCTGCGTGCCCCAGGCGCCGAGCCGCTGGGCGAAGACCGGATCCTCTGTCCTGGTGATCAAACGGACAGTGCGATCATTGATCTTCTGCACATCGGCAAGCGAGGAGAGGAAGTTGGCAAACACGGCCGCGCCCGGCGCTTTTTCGCCGCGCAGTCGATCCGGCCCGAGCGAGAAGACAACGTCATCCGCCGTCATTGTGGACCCGTCATGAAACTTCACATTGTCGCGCAACCTGATCTCATGGATCGTGGCGTCGATTTGCTTCAATGATGTCGCGAGCGCGAAATTCAGGCGAAAATTGTCGTTGTAGTCGGTCCGTAAAAGCTGATCGAAAACGCTGTATTGCACCCGCCAGGAAACGTTGGCGATGGAGGAGCCGTCCACCGGTTCCAGAATTGTGCGCAGGTCCTGAACGGCAATATTGAGGTTCGGCCGCCGGCCGGCTGCCGCCATGATCGTGTTCGGCAATGCTATTGCGCCAGCCGCCATGGCGCTCATGCCGAGAAATCTGCGACGTGTCGTTTGCATATCAAAATCCCCTCTCTTTCAGTCGGGATGACAATCGGAGCGAATGAAATCCGCTCCCGAGACGGGATGAGACATAGCGCGGTTATGTGACGGTTTTTTGCATGTTTGAGACGGATTGTGTTGGTTATTGAAATCAAATGGAAAAAAATGTTTCACGATTGGGGCAGCCGTGCGGGCTGACAGAAGAGGATCAAGTAGAGACCAGTGCGGGGTTGTGACGGTTTTGCGGATATAGAACTTCAACACCGGCGGCTTCGATCTTGTCCAGCATGTCCGATGCAGGCCTCCGGTCGGTGATGATCGCGGTAATCGCCGAATGGGGCAGGATGCGGTAGCGCGCCGACAAGCCGAATTTGCTGTGATCGGCGAGAATGACAATTTTCCGTGCTTGCTCGCAGAGCGTCGCAGCAAGCTCCTGTCCGACCTGTTCATGGTCGAAGACGCCATTCGGATGCACCGCATTGACGCCGATAAATGCGACGTCGATCTGCTGTTCGCGGAGTGTACGCAAGGCGGTGAATCCGCTTACGGTCCGGAAATCGACATTGAAATCGCCCCCCAGCATGACAACGCGATGCCGATGGCCTTCGGCCGCGGCGATGGCAGTATCGACCATGTTGGTGACGACGCGCATTTCCGGGAGGGCCGATATGCGGCTGGCCAACGACAGAATGGTGCTGCCGCCCCCGAAAAAGAGATTCTGGCCGGGCTTCAGAAGACCCAGGGCGATCTCAGCGATGGTGCTTTTTTCCGCGCGCTCGGAAACAGCTCGCGATGAGATGGCCAGCAGCTTTGGCTGTTGCGTTGCGACCGCGCCACCATGGACCCGTGCGACCAAGCCATCCTGCTCGAGCCGTTTGATATCCCGCCGCGCAGTCTCTTCTGAAATATTGAACCGCTGCATCAAATCTCGGATGCGCACTTCGCCATTCGCCTGGATGATTTCAACGAGCCTTTTATGACGATTGTAACTAAGCGACATGCTTCTCTCTCTCGCGGCATTCGAAAAAAGACTATTCAGTTCGCTGCGCAAATGTCACGTCAGGGCGTCACTCTCAGAGGCCGTTGAGCGGCTTAAGGTGCGCCGCAGAGCTTTTGCCAGCCTTTCGTTTTCCGTCCGACTTCGAACCGTCAGGCGCAGATATCGATCTGCGTCGTTCATGGCTTGATAGCCGCATTCTCTTACGAGGACGGATTCGAACAGAACGAGGCGGCGCTTGAGCTCGGCAGCGGATACCGAATTTTCAGGCAGCCGGCACAAGATGAAATTCGTTTGCGAAGGTACGACGTCGAGGCCCGGTACCGTCCGCAGCTCCTCGATGAACAGCTCTCTATCTTCTCGCAACATGTCTAGACTGTGTTCCAATTCCTCTGCGAATTCGGGAAGCAGGAACAGTGTGTATTCCGCAATGCCGTTAATGTTCCACAGCGGCAGTTTCCGGCGCACGGCGGCAACGAGGGTGGGATCGCCAGCCATGAGGTAGGCGAGCCGGATTCCGCCAAGTCCGAAGACCTTTCCAAGGCTCTTCACCACGATCAAATTGGCACAGGACGGAACCAGATTCTCAACGCTGTTTGGTCGGCCATCAGCGGGAAAATCAATGAACGATTCATCCACGATCAGCCGTCGCCCTCGAGATCCTAGGGCCTCCGCCAGCCATGCCACGTCAGCATGATCAACAAGTCGACCGGTCGGATTGTTTGGATTTACAACGATTGCCGTATCCGCGCCTGTCGCCAGTACGAATTCCAGGAAAGCTCGAACGTCGAGATCGAAATAGGGCGGGGTGAGGACGAAGTTGTTCTTTTGTTCGTCATCGAGAGGTGTTTGAAAGCCGGCGAACGTCGGCACGGGAATCGCGATTGTTGGGTTCAGCGTTGAATAGAGCGCCTGGATGAGGTCGGTCACCCCGTTTCCGACTGCAATAAAGTCCGGCTGCTGCGAGGTCATCGTGCCAACAACTGAAGCGATATCGATCTGCTGAGAAGGATAGCATGTCAACACGCCTTCGAGCCTCGCCGCCAGCCGATCGTAAAAAGTCTTGGGAGGGAAGCGGGTATTGCAAAGAAGCATGTGCTCGGCGATTGGCTTGCGCCAATAACCTCCGACGCTCGTTTCCAGACGCCGCAGCACGTTCTCCTTGTCACACCGAAATTCCGCGATGGATGCGTCGACACCGTCGCAAATATCGAGCAGCTTGGAGCCGGCAGTCAGCACATTGCCAGGCAACGCTACGTCCAGCTGGGACAGGCCCGCGACTAACCTGCTGAAGGCCTGATGCAGAGATGCCGCGGCGCGGCTTTCGGCCAGAAGATTGCGTAGAACATCAGCACTCAATCGATAAATCCCGGTCGGCGCGTCGGGCCGCCAAGCGGAGCCGCGCAAACCCTTGTTGGTATTGATACCGTCAAGAACCTCACTGTCGAAAAGCGGTGTTCCCCATATCAGGAGAGTATCGCCATCATGTTGGCGGAACTTCTCAATGAGATCGCCGTCATGCGCGTCGTGCCACGAAAGCGTATTTGTGCTGTCCTGCAGGCGGAACCCATCGAATGTGCCGCTACTCAAGTTTTCAACGAGAGTGACATCTTCAATGCCGTTTTCGACACAGGCGTTGACGAGACGGTCCAAGAGCGGCTGACCGTTGATAGGAACCAACGGTGCATCGTAGCTGCCACTCCACAGATGTATTTTTGGCCCTGCGAAATCGAGGATAAAAATAGCACGGGTCGTATCGGCCATCTCGGACTCCTTTCTTCTGAAGGAAGCAAAAAGAGCGCGTAGAAGCGCCCATTCCCAAAATCAAAACGACCCACTGGCGCTCGAAGTATCCCGTGATGCGTTCATACCGGCGTCATCCGAAGCCTATAGGGGGCTTTGGTTTCGATCGGTCTCTTCCAGGTGCAACATGACCCACACCAATCCATCCAGGCCTACCGCTCGTTTTCAGACGCCTGCCTCGATAAAGCCGCGCGCTCCTACGAAAGCGATTCTGATCCTCATGGACGGCGTAAGCGCGGACTATTTCGAAAAGCACAAACATCGGTTGCCGACGCTTCTTCGTTTGGCAGGAGACGGTCTGTCCATCACTCGCCTGCGCTCAACGGTGCCGGGAACGTCGATGCCGGGGCGCGCAAGCATGCTAACCGGCGCGGCGCCTCAAGCGAACGGGATCTACGGAAACCACATTGTGCGAGATGGCTCGTTTGTCTGCGCCGACGCGTCTGATCTGCGGGTTCCGACCATTGCAAAGCTTGCCAAAAATAGCGGGCTTGATGTCGCGTCCATCGGCGCTGGGTTGATCGACCCAGCCGATTGCGATGTCTTCGTGCCGGCCTGGTGGGAACGAGGGTTTCTCCAGGGAAGCCGGTCATTTAAGAGCCTGCCCGAAAACCGCATCGCTCGCTCGCGCATGATCAAAGATCCAAATGGGCGGTTGCGAGCCGCCGGCGTGCTCGATCTCTTCGGCTTCCCGTCCAGTAGCGACACCGTTGCGAGCACTGCTCTCGTTGCGGGCCTGGCCGCGGATCATCTCATGATCGGGGCTGCAGGAGCGCTGGCTTGCTCGGAGAACCCGCCTGATCTCATTTTGACCGAGATCGACATGACGGATTCGATTCAGCATCAGTTCGGATACGAAAGCGAGGCGGCACATTGGTCTATCGCCGCGGCCGACATGATGATTGGCGCTCTCATCGAAGGACTGAGGCGAGTCGGGCGGAAAGACGATTACGCGATCGTAGTCGCAAGTGACCATGGACATAGCGCCGTCCACACAACCATTTATCCGGATGCGATCATCCCTGACTTGCTTTGGGAAAGTGAAGGAGCGACGCTCCATGTCCTGGTTGACGGAGCTCATGACCGCAGAATCGCAGACGGACTGTTGGCGCGCTTCCAAGTGGAGCCGTGGTCGAGCGACCATGTTCCGGTAAATGAACGCGATTGCATAGCGACCTATGTCGCACCTCCTGGACACTCCTTCGAGGAGACCGTTGGAGACACGCAAGAAGCTGGCCCGACGGGCAGACCTCGATACTTGTCCACCCACGGTTTTCGACCGGGCAGCGCGGAGGACGATCGGATATGCCTGTTGAGCATCCCTGGAATGCAACCTTGCAATATTGCCTGGGGCTCCGCTGAAGAGTTCACGCCAACCATTGCTCAGATCTTGGGATTGTCCGACGCCCCGTTTTCGGCAAGGGGTCTTCTGTAACATGCCCGCAAGCGACCGCCTGCGGGCTCGCATATTCGTCATGAGAATACCTCTTTGAAGAATATCCCAAGGTTGGCCAACAGCCAGAACTTCCGACCAAACGAGTCTGAAGGATTTCGTCGTCCGGCCTCGAACCAACGCCGCAAAGCAGCAGGATCGAACAAATCTCCCAGTGGAGAGTCCTTATCAAACAGCAGCCTTCGATATTCCGTTGCTCCCTCGCCAACGGCCCACTGACCCAGTGGCAGCGGAAATCCCATCTTTTTGCGAGATAGAACAGATCTGGGCAAGACGCTCCGGTATTCCCTTCTTAAGGGGAATTTTGAGACATCGAGACGTTCGCTGAAGGAAGCAACCGGATGCCACAGTGCCTGGACCGAAGCGATTGGAGACCTCCACCTCAACCGCTGTGAGCCGGGCATCGCCATTGCGGCGGTAACGAGCTGGTGATCGGTATAAGGAACGCGAGCTTCAAGCCCAGCTGCCATTGTGGTGTTGTCAACCATTTCCAGCAATGCGGGCAAATGCGTAGAGACGAGAACATATGAGATCTTGCTAAAGAAATCTCCGCCGGCCTCTGCAAATTGAGTCGAGAAGTGATCGAACAGAGCCATCTCGTGCTCCCTTCGTACCCGCCCATCGATGACAAGCGAGCGGATTTCATCGGTCGGGAAGTAGCTGTAACGCGCCAGGAAGAACTGCAATTGACTGCCATGGACGTCGAGTCCGAGGCGCCGGCGTGCGACCTGGGCAAGAGCACGTGGTAATGCGGCGATGATCTTGCTTCGATTGTAATCATACGGCGTACGGAACAATCGGCTGTAGCCAGCAAAAATCTCATCGGCCCCCTCGCCGGTGAGGACGACCTTATGCTCCTTCGAAATCGCCTTTGCGAGCGTAAACATTGCGATTTCGTTATGCATCCCAAGCGGATGTCCGCGCAGGCGAACCAGCTCTGACACAGCGTAGATATCGGAAGGTTCTCCAATTGGGACGACCCGGTGAGTGAGCCCAAATTCTGCGGCGACCTCCATCGCATAGGCCGTCTCGTCATAATCGGCGGTCTCGACCTTGCCGGTATAGCAGATCGGACGGATTTGGGAGCGGGTGGACGCCTCATAGGCGAGGATGCTCGAGTCAAGTCCACCGGACAACAATGCGGCGACCGGTACGTCAGACACCAGCTGACGTTCGACGGCGCTTCCAAATAGTCTCCTTATGTCGGAATAGTCCGGCTTCGATCGCGAAATGCGCTCCGACAGATTCCACCAACGTTCGGACGTGTGTCGCCCGTTCCTTATTGCGAGGAGATGGCCGGGCTCTAACTTGGAGATCCCGGCGAACAGCGTCCTGGCACCGACAACCGCGCGATAGGAAAGAAAACTGAGCGCGCCGATGATGTCGGGTCCGCGCATGACGCCCGGCCAGCGAATGAGAGCGTTCGGCTGCGACGCAAAGAGAAGGCCAACATCGCAGATCGTGTAGTAAAGGGGTTTTACCCCCAAACGATCTCGGGCGATGAGAGCAAGCGAGTTCCGGGGATCGAAAAGCGCGAAGGCAAACATCCCGTCAAGGCGGTTTAAGAATGACTTTCCCCAAGCAATATAGCTAAGAATTAGAACCTCGGTGTCGGACACCGTCGAAAAGGAAAAACCCATATCCCTCAATTCAGCTCTAATTTCCCGATAGTTGAATATCTCGCCGTTGTACGTCACCACAACTCCGGTATTGTCATCGCGATAGGGCTGATTGGCGCGAGAATGAGCGTCGACAATCGATAGCCGTCGATGCGCGAATGCGACCGATTGATCAATGTATAGGCCGCTGGCATCAGGCCCGCGATGAGCGAGAGCCTCAGCGCAACGCTCAACGGCCTCAGCACAAACGGGTGTTCCCTCGTTTTTGAGGACTATCCCAAAGATTCCGCACATTGGGGTCGCTCTCTTGGCACGAATAACGCCAACTACGTGCTCGGCTTTTCGCCGATCATCTGGATGCAGCCATCGCCGAACCAGAAGCGGGCCAGCGGGTGGTCATAATGACGGTACATCGGAGCGAGAAAGCGCCGAAGATTATGGAAATTTTTTGTATACCTTGAGATCCTGCGGATCTTCTCGAAGCCGCACTCGCCATACCAGCCTCGGATTTGCACCTCTGTGAATGCGAACCCGTGATAGGTCGGCGCCTGGAAACGATCCCGGATCGTCACGAACAAATCATCGTCAAAAAGACTCCGAAAGAATTCGTTTTCGCCGGGTATATATTCTTTCTCTTCGCCGTCCTTTATTCGCAACAGCCAGTTGATGGCTTCGCGTGCGGTGGATGCATCCAGATTGTCAATGGAACTGCGGAATTGTTCGTCGCTTTGGTAGAGTTCTCGCAAGTGATTGATGCATCGGTAAATGACGCCGTTGGCGGTACCCATAATCGTCAAAAAGAAGCTGCCGCCGGGGCGGGTTACACGGGCAAGCTCTTCAAAGCCTTTTTTCGGATTGCTGGTGTGCGGCAAAACCCCTGCGCAATGGACAAAATCGAAACTGAAGTCGTCAAACGGCAGATCGAGCACACTGCCAGCGACCAGTTCCGAGCGCGGCCCAAATCGGCTGAGCCGTTTGCGCGCGCAATCCATCCAATCATTGCTCAATTCAAGCGAAACAACGTTTCGTGCCCCCTTGTCGAGAAACGCATAGGACGCATTCGCGTTGGAGCCGCAGCCCGCATCCAGGACATCAAGGCCGCGGAAGCTACCGGTTGGCAGGCCGAAATATTCCTCCTCGATTAGAGAGACCAACCTGTCGAATATGTGGTCATCATTCTCCTGCTGGCGCTGGTAGCGATCAAAGACGGTGCGAGTTTCGACCTCGAAAGAGCTTTCCATGTATTCTCTTCCCTATGGCTACAAACTGATTCACGCTGTGAGCAAGGCGACAGATCCGGCTGCGGCGAGTGTAAGGTTGCCCAAGCGCAATGCACTGCCGGTACCCGGAAATTTGAAGTTTGAAAGATGCAGGACCGACAGCACAAACCCTGCACCGATCAATAGGTTGCCCAGGCCTTGCACCGGCAAGTGATGGTCGGCGACGAAGAGGAACGCCAACACGAAGAGATTATTGTTCAACGGCAATCCTCTGCCGAATCCGTCAGCGTCCAGTCCGAACGTCGAAAAATAGCTGAGGCGCAGAGCCCCTGACAGGATGAGGCAGTTGGCAGCCAACAATGCGGGAACGGAGAACGCGTTGAAGGACAAAATCAGAACCGCTGGAAAGACGGCTGCGTAGACCAAATCAAGCAGCCCGTCCAACGCGCCACCCAGCTGTGCCATCAAAGCGGACCGGTTCGGGGAACTCTTCGCGACCATGCCGTCGGCATCATCTGCCAAAAGAGCCCACAAGCCGAAACAGATGCCAATCTCGAAGCGCCCGATCAAAGCAAAGTAGATCGCCGTGGTGGCCAAGATCAGCCCAAGGGCCGTAATGGCATTTGCAGCGTCGAACAGATAGCGGATCATCCTCCTACCCCCGCCACGGCGGCCGGCGCGTCGGCACTATGTCTGTGAGGTCGCTCGAAGGCGAAAATCCTTTCCGCTACCCGCAGGTCCTGTTCACTGTCGATCTCGTACCATCGCAAATCGTCACATCGCGCCGCGGCGAGTTGCAGTCCGCGCTGCTCGATGAGATGCGCGAGCAGCTCCTCGCTATAGGCTTTGATTGCGCCCGAGCCGATCAGGTCGTGGAGGACCGGGACGATCGCCGTTTGGAGTTCGGCGCCAGAGAACCGGATGAGGTTCATCATCTTGAAGAGCACCGGGGTGCCTGATACCAGATTTGCCGCCGTTTGCTTCAACCGGACTTCGGATATGAAGCCGTTGCTGGAAAGGACGACCGCGGACCCTTCCATGGATGGATCGAAGGGCGCGACCGCGGCGGCATTGGCCGCCTCCACCCTGATCAGGTGGCGCAGCGCATCTTCTTCAAAGAAGACGTCACCTTCGAGGAGATAACAGTCGCCGGAAAGAAGCGTGTCGCGTGCCAGCCAGAGCGAGTAGGCGCTCCCTGTCTTGTCGAAGACCGAGGACTCGACATAGTTGATTTCAAGTCTACCGAAGCGTTCGCCACAGGCATGGCGAATGGCATCCTTGCGATAGCCGACAACAATCGTCACCTCTTCAACTCCCACCGTCTGAAGGTTCCACAGTGCATTGTAAAGTATCGGTGTGCCGTTGACTTCGACGAGGGGCTTGGGACACAGATCGGTCAGCGGACGCAGGCGGGAGCCGAAGCCGGCAGCGAGAATGACGGCTTTCCTGGGAGCAGCGGGAGGCATCTCATTCACCTCTTTCGTTGTGTTGCGGTGTCATTTCCAGGAGTTGAGGAATTCGACGAGCCGGGCCAGGCCGGTCGCGAGTTTTTCAGATGGAATTCCATAGGACAGGCGCAGGCCGGCGGGGTCACCGAACGCGGCGCCCGACACAGCTGCGACGCCAGTTTCGGCAAGCAGTGCCGTCACGATATCGTCGGCTGTCGTTGAGGCGCCGTCTTCCGATGCCGATCGCAGCAGATGGGAAAGGTCGAGATAGAAATAGAAGCCGCCTTGCGCCCTGGGGACCGGTACACGCGTCAACCAAGCAAGCACGTCAAGACCGATCCGTCTGGCGCTTGTGAGGCGTGAACGCAGCTTGCCTTCATAGTCCGAGCCACCCCTTTGCAAATGGGCGAGCACCGCGTGCTGGGCAATTACGTTTGGATTCGAAGTGGTGTGCGATTGCAGCGCGTTGACGGCATTGATCACCTCTTTTGGACCCGCCAGATAGCCGATGCGCCAGCCGGTCAATGCCAGCGATTTGCTGAAGGAGCTGACGATCAGCGCGCGTGCTCGAATTTCGGGGGCGACCGAGACGATCGGATGGTGGGTATGATCCTCATGCACGAAGTCGCCATAGCACTCGTCGAAAATGATCCACAGGTTGTGGCTGACCGCCAGTTGAGCGATGGCCATCAGGGTCTCAACATCGTAGACCGCACCGGCCGGATTGCTGGGCGTGTTGACGACGATCGCCCGCGTTCGTTCGGTGACCGCCTCCTTGATGTGCTCGGGGCGCGGGACGTAACCATTGGATTTGGTGTCGACGAAGACCGGTGTCCCGCCGGCGATTAGCACCTGGGCCGGAAACGTTGTCCAGTAAGGCGCCGGGATGATGACCTCGTCGCCCGGGTTCAGCAGCACCATTGCGGCATTGAACAAGGCCTGCTTCGCTCCGGACGTCACGGCAACTTCCTCGGCCTTCCAGATCTGTCCGGTATCGAGGGAGATCTTCCGCGCCAGTGCCTCGCGCAGCTCCACCATGCCAACCGTATCGGTATAGCGATTGACGCCCTTATTGATGGCGTCGATCGCGCCGTCGCGAATCGTGGGAGCAAGCTCGCTCCAGATCTCGCCGGCGGTCAGATCGATGATCTCCTTGCCAGCATCGGCCGCCGCTTTTGCGGCAGCGCGCGCCGCGGCGGTACCCGATGTACCGAACAGGTTTGTCCGATGCGCAAGCATGTGCGCTCCCGTTTTCGTTTGCTTTCAAAGACGGGCTGGGCCTGCTACCGCACGCCGGTCGCCGTCTGCGGCAGATATTTCTCTTCCGCCGCTGAGAGTTCCTGGTAATTGAGCAGATCGAAGAGTTCGTCGAGCGTCGCCACCTCGTCCTCGATACCGGCGGTACTTTCTTCGCGGAGGATGCGGTCGCAGACCTGGCGCATGGCCGAGATCGCCGCGCGCATGTTGTGGTTCGCCCATATGACCGTGGAGATTCCGGCCGCCCGATACGCGGAGACCGGTGTGCGGTAATATTTCGTAGGCACGATCACGACCGGAAGGCGGTTCTGCCAGGCGCGCGTGAAGGCGAAAATCTGCTCAGCGTTGGACTTGCGGGAATGAATCAGAATAGCATCGGCGCCGGCCTCAGCGTAGGCTTGTGCTCGCGCCAGCGCCTCATCCTCTCCGCGGCCGGCGATGAGCGCCTCGATCCGGGCGACCAGAACGAACTCCGCATCCGGCACTTGGTCCTTCACCGCCTTAAGCCGGCCGCAGAACTCGGGAATATCGGCCAACGGGTGCCGATCACCGATGAACGAGTTCATTTTCGGGAACGCCGTGTCCTCGATACATATGCCGCTCGCGCCATGTTGGCGCAGCTTGCGGGCGACCAAACGGGCATTGTTGAAGTTCCCGAACCCGCTGTCCCCGTCGACGAGGACTGGAATGTCCACCGTGTCGGAAATTCGCTCAACGACATCGACGAGTTGGGACCAGGAAGCTTCGTTCGCATCTCGATATCCGAGACTGGATGAAATCGAGAGGCCGGACGCCCAGAGCGCCTTGAAGCCAGCGCGCTCGGCAATCGCCGCCGAAAGGCCGTCATGAGCCTCCATTGCGAAGGCGAGTTCACTGGACGCGATCATTCGGCGCAAGCTCTCTCGCGTCTGCGCACCAGACTGCCTCTCCACCATACGGTCTCACCTCCACCGACGCTGTCCAGCCGACAAGCCTGTCATCGCTGCCGACGAAGTACTTTCAGAGGCGAACCGCTCTGCCCACCGATCGGCGATCTGCCACTGTCGTGCACACGTACAGAATCAATGAAGCAAGGCGCGTGCCGAATTGGCGAACCACCTGCGCCGCACCAGTTCTCCATACCGGCGGGCCAGGTCCCCTCTCGACATTTGTCGGGCTTCCGACATCCTCGTCCAACTTCGGACACAAGAGGGGTAGCGGGAGGGAGTGGCTATTCGTCTACGCCATGGCGGCCGTTCCGAGGCTGCCGATCAACGGTCTCAAGCGAGATGGACAGGGAGCGGAAGACCGGCGGTCCGTGCAGGCAAGGACGGACGACGTTGGTCTTCGATCCCGGTGATCGCCGGTCGGCTTGATTATTTATCCATGCCTCATGGACGAAGTGTCGAGCATCGGCATGCGAGATTTCAGCTCCCCCAGTGGCCGTTCCGAACTTCAAGCCTTGACCTAACCAAGCGACTTGTTGATCGATGGGATGATCTTGTCTCCCCAGAGCTCAATCTGGCGTAGCATCGTCTTTTGGTCGAAATCTCCCAATTGGGTCTGAATTGCGATCTGGTCCGGCTTCAGGATACTTATCTCTTCCAGCAGGCGATCGATGACGCGACTTACGCTGCCGATCGGCAGGTTCTGGCGCATGGTCTCGAACGACAGATCCTGCTGCGTCGGTGTTTCCTGCAGCAGATAGCCGTCCCGGCTCTGCTGGCGGCGCTGATGAAGTGCTTCAGATAGCCGGCGCTGGAAGCGGGCGTTGTCGAGATAGCTGTCGATCTCCGCCTGATCGTCGCTGGCATAGCAGCAGCGCAGAAGCCCTATCTTGGCGGCGGTGACATCCTTACCCCGCGAGGCCGCTGCTGCCTCGATGGTCTCACGCAGCGTTCTTAAGTTTTCCAAGCCGTTGTGGAACGCCGTGACGAAAAGATTGTGGCCCTCACGATAGGCCCGGCACATGCTTCGCGCGGACCCGCAGGCGATCCAGATCGGTGGGGCTGGCCTTTGGATGGTGCGCAGCGAAATCGCCGTTAAAGGTATCTTCTCATACTGGCCATTGTGCTCGAAGACCTTCTGGTTAAGGCCCTTGAGAAGGATATCCAGGTATTCCGCAAACACGGCCGGCGCCTGATCGACATCGACGCCGAAGCGCTCGAACTCGAACTGCTGGTATCCCGAGCCGACGCCGAGTTCGAGGCGGCCGTTCGAAACGATCTCGGCAAAGCCGATCTCGGAGAGCAGGCGCTGCGGTTGATATAGCGGCAGCACACACACACCGGTGCCAAGGCGAATGGTGCTCGTAAGGCCAGCACAGTGCGCCACCATCATCAAGGGCGAGGGAACCAGGCTGTAATTGTTGAAGTGGTGCTCGGCGAACCAAGCGGTGTTGAAGCCAGCCTGCTCCGAAGCGATTGTCTGTTCAATGGAGTTACCTATGACGCTGTCGCACGATTGATGATAGCCTCGCTGGGCCGCCAAGATGAACGTCGCGAATTCCATGGCGTGTCCCTCGTTTACACAAAGTGGCCAATCAAGCCTTCGACTTGTGCCGATTGCGGGTGGGTCGCGGTATCGATGCGGCCTGGCGACGACGTAGTCGACGATCTTGCGCAAAGCCGCTTATCGTTCGGCGGCCGCAGGCAAGCGCCAAAACCTGGCTAGTCATTCGACCCTGATGACGAGTTTTCCGTCACCGATGAAGACGATCACTTGGCAAGCCGCGCTTGGCACGTTCCATGCAGCCGCAGTCTCAATCCTCGAACCTCGTCGGCTTCGACGAACCGCAACCCGTCGCCGGCGAACATTCCGTTGGATTTTCTTGATCGGTTGGCTGGGCGTTTCGCGCGTCAGCCAACGAGGTCAAGCCGCCGTCCACGTAGAGGGTCGAGCCGTTTACGTATGAGGCATCAGGCGAGGCCAGAAAGAACACTGCCTCGGCGACGTCTTCGGGCTCTCCCATCCGCCCCATCGGGATGCGCCGTTTGATCGCTACGGAATCGATGCAGCCGGACTCGACCAACTGAGCAATGTCAGGCGTACGGATATAGCCAAGAGCGACGGTGGCCGTTCGGATGCCGACCGACCCGAGTTCGGCCGCCATGCACCGGGTCAGAATGTTCATACCCGCCCTGGACGCCCCATAGGCATGGCGCGCCACGAAGGGCAGGAAACTATTGATCGATCCAAGATTGAGGATTACGCCGCCGGCGTCCATCGACTTGATCGCCTCGCGCGCGCAGGTGAAGGTGCCGGTGAGATTGACGTCCAGCACCCGCTCGATCTGTTGCGGGATTTCGATCCCTCGCACAAACGTATCGGCAATAGCAGCACAGTTGACGAGGACCTCGATGCGACCGAAGCGCCCCCGTATTTCCTCGAACAGCGCCACCACGTCGCTCTCGACCGCCAAGTCGACGGATTTCGCCACGTGCCTGCCGCCCAGCAAATCAGCGAGTTCTGCCGCCCCAGCACCATCTTTATCAGCAATCACGACTGTGTCGGAGTTCGCGGCAAAGCGGCGAACGACGGCGGCGCCTATACCGTTCGCGCCGCCCGTCACGACCACTGTGCGCGCGCCAGTTCGTTCGGCCGGCCGGAAGAGTTCGGCTCGAGGCGTCTCGTCGACCGGCGGGTGCGCGTCGCCCGGCTGGTTGAACGACATCCAACCGCCGTCGACCGTCAGCACCGATCCTGTGATGTAGCCCGTCTGTGCGCTGGCCAAAAAACGCACGGCCCGAGCGATCTCGTCGGGGCGCGCCATTCGCCCCATGGGCACGCGGCGGCGCACGGCCGCGAGGTCCATCTTGCCCGCACGTTCCAGTTCCGCCACCATCGGCGTGCGCACGTATCCTGGCGCTACCGCCGTTACGCGGATGCCGCGCGAGGCCCACTCGCATGCAAGCGATCTCGTGAGAGCGATCAAGCCTGCCTTCGAGCTGGCATAGGCGTTGCGCTTGGGATTGCCGAGCACGCCCGCCAGCGAAGCGACGTTGACAATGGCAGCGCCGGGCTGCATGCGCCTCGCCGCTTCGCCGGCCATGATGAAAGGCCCGATCAGATTTGTTGCCAGCACGCGTCGGAAGGCCTCGAAACCGGTGTCGATAGTCGCAGCCATGGCGGGTCCTATCGCCGCGTTGTTGACGAGAACATCGATTTTCGCGAACTGCGCTTCGATGCGGCCGTATAGGGCGACAATGTCCTCTTCTCGTGAGACATCGCATTCGAGGCCCAGATGCGGATGGCCGAGACCGCCGGCCAGTTCAAGAACGCCGCTGCCAGGAAGGTCCACCGCAACGACGATGTCTCCATCGGCGGCAACGATCTCGACCAGCGCACGGCCGATTCCGCCTGCCGCTCCCGTTATGATGACGACCCGTCCTGCCTGCTTCATATGAACCTCTCCGCAGCCAGCGTCAGAGATATCGACGCGAGTCAGCCGCAAGACCGGTCGCGGACGTCCTGGTGACGGCGAGTTTCCATACCGGGTAGACGTGTTGCGTTCCGCGACCGCTCCCGCGACGCGGCTCCGCAATTGGGAGCCTTGGAAAGCATTGTGGTGACATGCATGGCATTTTCATTTTGATGACGAGCTGCGGCGCTTCCTGAGCGCGTAAACCGGGTCATTGGGATGCGCTGCTCCGATCGGTTGCCGCAAGCCGAACCGTTCTGCCTCGGGGACCGCTGGTGGGGTCTGCTCTTCGAGCCAATCGTAAACGACGGTCCGTTCGGCAATGCGCCACGCCCCTTCCCTCTTCTGAAAAAGATCGCAGTAACGGCCGCAGAGAAGCACCTGGCGTGCTTCTCCGTCATTGTCTGGTCCGCGTTGCAGCGCGGTGAAATAGCTTTCGACCACGGCCTCCGACGGGTCGATGAATTCGATCAAGACGTTCGTGATCTGGTGGATTAAGCGCGGTCCGGTTTTGAAGAGACCAAGCGCAAACTCAAAGAAGCCCTCGGCTGAGCCGCGATAGGCACCGTGATTGTCATGCGCATCGGGCCAATATGCACTGCGCAGCGCAGCCTCATCCGCGCGGTCTATGCCGCGGCAGTACCGATAAAGGCAGTCGCGGATCGCCTCGCGGTCGCGCAGTTCGGTGATTTTTGCCTGGCCCATCGCTCTGTCGCAAATTTGAGATTGGAAGAGGCGTTTCGTGCCTCTAGGTGCGTGCAAGGTCGAACCGATCGGCAACTGAAGAAGCCAGAACGGAGACGAACTTCACGTGTCGCGTGCGTGTCATTGAGGTCTCGATGCCGGAGAGGAGGTTGGCAGGGAAGCGGCCGGACATCTTGCTTTGCGGTGTGGGGCCACGTCTCGTCGATTCCACCTAAGCTTCCCCAGTTCTTGGTTGCATGGCGGCTGGTTCGAACCGCGCTGCCGAGGTGCGATCGACTTCCAGCGCACGTTCGGGGCAGGATCGCGCGCCTTGTGACGCAAGCAGTTGCTCCCCCTCCGCAACCTGAATGTCACCGGGCAGGATGTAGCCATCGTCATCAAGCTTGAAGATGTCCGGCGCTTGCGCCCAGCATCGCGCGTGCCCCTGGCATTTGGCATTGTGGACGATAATGCGCATAGCGCTGCCTCCATTGTCTTGGCATGGCTCGGCGATGGTCATGACCAGTCCAGGATCAGATTTTCGATCCCGAACACATGGCCGCCACAGGTGATGGGCGCTGTACCCTCCTTGATCCGGAAGGTCGGTATGCGCGCCAGCCATTCCTCCAGGCCAATGACAATCTCGCGCCGGGCAAGGTGTGAGCCAAGGCAACGGTGGGGACCATAGCCAAAGGCGGCGTGGCGGTTGTGATCTCGCGCCAGATCGACCGTGTTGGGGGATTCGAATTCCTCCGGGTCGCGATTTGCAATCATCGTGGCGCACGAAACATAGTCCCCCTTTCGGATCGGCGCGCCTTCGAAGTCGATATCTTTCGTAGCCACGCGGATCAACTGAATGGGCGGATAGGCCCGCAGCAACTCTTCGGTTGCGAGCAGGATGCGGGCCGGTTCGCTGCGCAGCAGTTCCTGATCCTTGAGGTTGCGCGCTAGATAAGCCAGGTCAAAGCCAATAGCTGCTGCGACAGTGTCAAGTCCCGCGACGAACACAAGCACGCCGATGCCACGGATCTCCCCGTCGGTTAGCCGGCGGCCCTCGATCTGTGCCTGCACGATGAAGGTCATGAGATCGTCGACCGGATCCTTGCGGCGATTGGTTGCAAGTTCATCGATGAAAGCCACAATCTTGCGGGCAGCCACAGGTCGTTCCACATCGTCGCCGTGGAGCAGATCTTTCGCCCAGCCGACAAATGTATCGAGTCCCTGATCCGGCAACCCCAGAAACCGAAGGAAGATGCTGACAGTGAACGGAAAGGCAAAATCCTTCATGACGTCGCAGCTCGTGGCCGATGCGGTGATCCGGTCGATCAGGGCTATCGCTCGCTCACGGACAGCCGGTTCCAGTGCCGTCACCCGCTTGGGCGAAAGCAGCGGACTGAGCAGTGAGCGAAATGCGCCATGGGCCGGTGGATCGAGCTCAAGCGGGATCGTCGGCCAGGTTTCGCCCAGTATGGAGGAGAAGATGCTGCGATGGCTGGAAAAAGTTTCAGTGTCCTGCAGCACCTTACGCTGATCTGCGGCGCGGGTGATGACCCAGGTGCCCCGGCCATCTTGCGTGTTGTAGGGGGAATAGAAGATCGGAGGCCCGTCATGGGCGCAAGCGACGGCTGCGTGTGGATCCCCGTTGGGCGTTGGTGGCATGCCTGGCGATGTGAACAGGCTGAAGTCTCTCACCATTTCGGGCGGGACATGATCTGGGACCGGGTTGATCGCCATTGCATTTCTCCTGCCGCCTAACCACTAACCAGGCCGCGCACCATGGCATCTTGGTCATCTAGAGAGCCGACGAGCGAAATCGTCGGAGACCCGGCGTTTTCCAGCTTCGAACGGCGAACCGGAATGAAGCTCTTGCTCCACAGCGGTTCGGGGTCGATCATCTCTGCGAGGATATCCGCAGCGCGGCACGCGAAAGACCGGTTGGCCGCCGAAGTGCTCGCCGGTCTCCTCAAGCGCCGGCGAGAGGACAGGAGCAAGCACATTCTGGTCGAACCGTATCTGCGGATCGATCGGTGGCCATTGGCCGGTGCCGGGCGGTTGTGACGGTGACGCCAGTCACGCCGGTCGATATTGCATTCCGCGGGCAATGCCCGTTTCGGATAGAATCTGAACTGACGCTGACCTGACATGTCGTCTTCCTTCATTGCATTGAGCGCGATATCACTCACGAATGGACGCCAGTCGGTATCTCCTGCCGTCTCACATGAGAGCTTCAAAAGTCGTGCCAACGGCGCGGAAAGAGCCCTGCAGGAGATTTTCTACATATCATTCAACAGCTTGAACGAATGCGCAGCCGCAAGCCTGGCTGTCCCGGACATGACAAACCCGACAGCAAAGTCGCGGCAGCTTCAAAATGCTCCGAGAGCACAAGGCGGCTTTTTCCATCACCTTGGGACCGTGCCCGCCTCACGCAAGCGCGGTTCAGAAAGATCACATGGCCAGCTTGCTAATGGACGTGCTGGCTTTTTTGTACCCGTTGTCGATTTCGAAGCGGTCTCGCGAGCGTCGATAGGGCGAAGCGCGTGGGCCTGTCAGCCGTCTCAATCCTGAGAACGGAGGCCATAGGGACCCTCGTCAGGTTAACCCCGATCGACTCCTGTCCCTCGTTCCGAGTTTGAGCCCAGATTTTCGCTTCGAATACGAGCCACGTGTTCGCCGCGCCGGCGACCCGGCGACCCGGCGACCCTCCGGTCCGACTTCCGACATTTTTGTCCAGCTTCGGACAAAGAGGGTCGCGGCTTGATACCCATAAAGGGGATCCCCTCCGCCCAGAGCCCACGATCTGGTGATTATGGGCGCGCTCGGTCTCGGCGAAGGCATGGTTCTGGCCGCTCAAGGCAAAGAGGGTCGCTGCAAAAAACAGTGTGAACCCAAGCCTAAATCAAATGGCATGGCGCTTGCGTCGTACTCGGCAGAACCCATCACAAGGTGGCCAGGAGTAAGACCATTGCTGACATCGCGACGCCCCGTACAAGCGCGTACCGTTCTCGTTGCCGCGGCAAATCGAGAGCTCGTTTCTTCAGACGCCCGTGCTTGCGAGCGGTTTTGCCATGGCTGATCCAAGGCCGACACAAAACGCGCGGCGCCCGGCCGAATTGCCGGCCGAGGTCGATGCCGTGTCAGTTTCAACCGAAAAAGCAGCGCACCAGTTTTCCTCCAGGAGCACATTGATGACCGTCAAAAAAAAGGTTCCTTTCGTCACCTTTCGCACGCGTGTTCGCGATGACTCCATCGAGGGGCCAAACCCGTACCGCTGGGAAGACAAGACATCCGACGACTATTTCCGCGGCAAGCGCATCATCCTGTTCTCGCTGCCCGGTGCCTTCACCCCGACCTGCTCGACCTTGCAGTTGCCCGATTTCGAAATGCTCTACGACGAGTTCGAGAAGGAGGGAATTGACGCGATCTACTGCGTTTCCGTCAACGATGCCTTCGTCATGAATGCCTGGGGCAAGGCCCTGGGGCTGCAGAAAGTCCAGCTCATCCCAGACGGCTCGGGCGAGTTCACCCGCAAGATGGGCATGCTAGTTGCCAAGGACAATCTCGGCTTCGGCATGCGCTCCTGGCGCTACGCTGCCGTGATCAACAATGGCGTAGTGGAGCAGTGCTTCGAGGAGGACGGTTTCTGCGACAACTGCGAGGCCGATCCCTATGGCGTATCGTCGCCGCAGAACGTCCTTGAAACGTTGAGAGCCGCCAAAGCCGTGACGGCTGCATGATCTAGACGAGTCAACGTCTCGAAAATCCCCTTGCACAAGGCGAAGGGTCGCTCGGTAGGAGTTTCACGCTAGCCATGGAGTCCTCAGCAAGCCTGCTTCAGCGTCAGAAGCAATCGTTGGTTTTGACGCCGCAAATGATGGAATCCATTCGCCTGTTGCAACTGGCGCATCCCGAACTGCATCAGTTCGTCGAGCAGGAAATCGAGAAGAACCCCTTTCTGGAACGGGCCTCAAACCGGGCGCCGAAGGACATTCCGTCGATTTCGGCCGGGAACCCGCGCATCGGGCCGACCACGGGCGGAATATCGGATCGGGCCTCGCAGTGGAAATCAATCCGCGGCAAAAACAATGTCCAACCGGGGGGAAACCATGCGTTCGAAGATTCCTGGACGTCCATCGAAACATTGCACGACCATGTCGCTCGTCAGATCGCTCTCAGCGCATTCGCGCCGCTGGAGCGGCGAATAGCTGGCGAGCTTGCCGGTCATCTGGAAGACACCGGATACCTTCCGGTGAACCTTTCGGAACTGGCCCGCAGCCTGAATGTCCGGGAGGCTGTTGTGGAACGGGTTCTCGGAACCTTGCAGCAGTTCGATCCACCGGGTATTTTTGCGCGAACTCTCAGCGAATGCCTTGAGATACAATTGCGGCAGCTAGACAGGTTCGACCCGGCAATGGCAGCGCTGGTCGCCAATCTTGAAGCGCTGGCGCGACGCGATTTTCAAACATTGAAGCGCCATTGCGGTGTCGATGAAGACGACCTTCTCGAAATGTTGCACGAAATCCGCGCGCTCGATCCCAAGCCCGGAAACCGATTCCAATCCGGAGGGCCTGAATCGATCATTCCCGACGTCTTGGTCCAGCCCTCTCCCGGAGGTGGGTGGCAAATCGAACTCAATCCAGACACGCTGCCTAGGCTGCTGATGAACCAAAACTATTTTGCCCAGGTCTCCCGCCTAAGCGCTCAAAATTCGAAAGATCAGTCATTTCTCAACGAATGCCTCCAAAACGCGAACTGGCTAATCCGCAGCCTTGATCAGCGCGCCAAGACGATCCTCAAGGTAGCGGCTGAAATCATCCGCCAGCAGGACGCCTTTTTTGAACATGGGGTCGCCCACCTGCGGCCTCTCAATCTCAGGACTGTCGCGGATGCGATCAACGTGCACCAGTCGACGGTAAGCCGGGTAACGTCGAACAAGTACATGCTGACCCCGCGCGGCGTGTTCGAACTGAAGTATTTTTTCACTGTCGCGATCGGCTCCTCCGAAGGCGGCGACGCGTACTCCGCCGAAGCTGTCCGCCATCAAATCAAGGCGATGGTTGCCGTGGAATCGCCCAACGAAGTGCTTTCAGACGACGACATTGCCACCCGGCTCAAGGAAACCGGGATCGACATTGCTCGCCGCACCGTTGCGAAATATCGTGAGGCGCTGAACATCCCGTCCTCCGCGCGACGTCGCCGGGAAAAGCGCGTGCGTCTTCGATGCCAATCAAGCCCGGTCGGCGGCGGCGACGAAAGCGGCTCTTAAGCGAGCCCGTTCTTGATCCGTGCCAAGTGGCTTTCGCCTTCCTCCGGGCCAAAACAGCTTTCGAAATCGCCGCATTCCTGACAACTGGGCGCGGTGCATAGCGAAAAGCCTTCAGCCTCGCAGAGCTTACGATAGAAATACTTCTTCCATTTCATGTTTTTGGTGTTGCCGGCCGCCAGCGCCGGGAAATGCCTGGCCATTAAGCGGCTGAGTTCGGCCCGATTGAAAAGGCCAAGGTCCTGCCACAGATGGTCATTGCGCAAACTGCGCCTGGCGATGATCTTGGCGAAGAGGGTGCTCGCCGGATCGCCTGGCCTGGCATGTCCAATAAGCAAGCCGCGCAGAAGCCCTTCCTCCATATCCGGCTCGGGATCGGTCAGCTTTTCCAGCGCGAAGGCGTTGACGGGAACAGCCGGGAAATAGCGTGTCATGACATCTCGCAGGTCGGCACGCGAAAGGCCGATTGCTTCGGTCGCGGTCGCCTTGCCGGCCTCGACCTCCTCGAACGCGAGGTAGAAAACACAGGCAAGCACATGCCGGTCGAACGCCGCCGCCTGGTCTGTCGGCGGCCATTGGCTGGTGCTGAAACAGCCACGGTGATGGGCGAATGTGGCGCCGTTCTGCTGGTCTTGTTCCCAGCTCATGCAGCAAGCTGGTCGGCCGCAAGGTGGGTCTGGCAGTTCTTCGGGCAGACGCGGCCGCAGGCGCCGCAGCCGATGCAGCGGCCGGCATGGTCGACGATCATGACCATGCGGTTGAGCTCGCCGTCGAAGTCGTCGTCCTCGCCCGCGCAGATGCCGAGGATTTCGCCTGCGTCATCGACGCCATGAAGGTGCATGACCTCGCGCGAGCAGACCTTGAAGCAGCGGCCGCAGCCGATGCAGGTCGCGCCATCGATCGCCGTCAGATAGTGCGGCGTCCAGGGAGAGCCGTCGCGGGTGACGAAAGCGCCCGTCATTGTGAATTCTCCAACGCTGCGAGTTCTTCCTTTGCCGCATCCAACTCGGCAAAAACCTCGAAGGCTTTCCAGGAGACGCCTCGATCTCGGTCCAGTTGACCGGAAGGTGCTCGGCAAGGTCGTGCAATTCCATCTTGGCGGCTCCCGCGCGCGACTGCAGCTTGCGGACCTTCTTCTGCAACAGCGCAAGGTCTGACATGATCCCCTTCCTCGCAAGCCGGTCGTTACGCCCGCGCCATGTCGGGACGCGCTTCGATGGCCACGAGCGCATCGCCGGCGCGCCGGCCTCGGCGGGTTTCCGGAACGTCTCGAAGCCGAACCGGTGATGCCGATGGACGCTGCAGCCAGCTTATGCAATCCCGCGCGGCGAGACGCAGGTCCGTATCCTTCGAGTTCGGCATAAGAGCGGTTGAGCGCAGACGACAATCAAGATCTTGTTCCCGACGTCGACGCGGGCGGTGAGCGCATATTGTGAGGGTGTCGATTTGGCGACGCCCCTATGCCAGAGAAGGCGGATCTCGCGTGGATCCGGCGCGTTGCTTTCCTTCGCTCCATTGATCGCATCAACCAGGATCTAAATAATCGCGAGGCGGCTGCCGCCTCAGGAGGAAGCCTCAAGCGCCGTGCCGGGAACGCAGGACGCAGCTCATAAAAAGTTGTCTTCATCCCATTCATGGGTTTGCTCAAGAGCGCGGCAGGAAGACAGGCCGGCACCAGGCGTGTCGTGGATTGGACAAGCCCGACGACAGGTTGCGGCCGCCTTTTCAGGAACGGCCCGACAGGATTGCTGGGGAGGCAAGCTGAATTCACGCCGCGTTCAACCGCGTTGCACATTGGTCTCATCCCACCCCCCCTTTGTCAGTTCCAAGGCCTGCCGCTCGAACAGGCGGCGGTAGATGCCGTCGCGACGGATCAGCGCGGCATGGTCGCCCTGCTCGGTGATGCAACCACGGTCGAAGACAAGCAGCCGGTCGAGTGCCCGCACCGTCGAAAGCCGGTGCGCAATGACGAGCGTGGTGCGCCCGACCATGAGCCGCTCCATCGCCTTCTGGATCAGCACCTCCGATTCCGAGTCGAGGCTTGATGTCGCCTCGTCCAGAATCAGGATCGGGGCATCGGCGAGGAAGGCGCGCGCTATCGCCACACGCTGGCGCTCGCCGCCTGAAAGCTTAACGCCGCGCTCGCCGACCAGCGTACCGTAGCCGTTCGGCAGGCGCGCAATAAAGTCATGCGCGCTGGCGAGCCGCGCCGCCTGCTCGACATCGGACCAAGAAGCACCCGGCCGCCCATAGGCTATGTTCTCGGCCAGCGAGCGGTGGAACAGGAGGGGCTCCTGCTGTACGATCGCGATCTGGGAGCGCAGCGAGCCCTGCGTCACCCGCGAGATGTCCTGCCCATCGATCAAGATTCGTCCAGCATCCAGGTCGTAAAGCCGCTGGATGAGCTTGACGAAGGTGGTCTTGCCGGAGCCAGAGGGGCCGACCAGACCGACCCGTGCGCCGGCCTCAATCGAAATCGACAAGTCGCTGTAGAAGGGCGACCAATGATTGCCGTAGTGGAAATGGACGCTCTCAAAATCGATGTGACCCTTCGTGATCCGGATCGGCTTGGCGCCCGGAACATCGGCCACGTCGGGCGGCTGGCTGTAGGTTTGGACCAGTTCCTCCATCTCATTTACAGAGCGCTGGATGTTGCGCACGTGTATGGAAACATCACGCAAGTACCCATACAGGACGGTGAAAGACCCGAGCACCAAGGCGATGTCACCTGGGGTAGCCTGGCCGCGCGACCACAAAAATAAGGCATAGCCGATCAAAGCCGCTCTCAGCGCAAGAAGCATGATCCCCTGGAATGCAGCACTGACCGTCCCGCGCACCCAGGTCCGGAGGGTGCGGTGCCGCCACTTGGAGATAACTTTCGCCAGGCGATGATCTTCCCGCACCTCGGCGCCGAAGCCTTTGACCACAGCGTTACAGCTGATCGCGTCCGCAAGCGAGCCGCCAAGCCTCGTATCCCAGTTGTTGGCGAGGTTTGCGGCTGGCGCCACATAGCCGAGCGACAGGACAATGATCAGCGCCACATAGCCAACCGAGCCGCAAGCGATAATCAGCCCCATCATCGGCCAATACCAGCCGAGCAGAACGCTCGACCCCACGAGCATGATGAGCGACGGGAACAAGGCAAGAAGGATCGTGTCGTTAAGGAGGCAGAACGCCCACATGCCGCGCGTGATCTTGCGCACCGTAGAGCCGGCGAAGGTTTTCGCATGCCAATCGGTCGAAAAGCGCTGGACGCGATGGAACGCGTCGCTGGCGATGTCCGACATCATCTTTAGAATGAAGTCATTGACGGCAATGAAGGCGATGTTGCGCATGACGACGGCGCCGAGTGCGAGCGCAATCAACATTGAAAAGGCCGCAAGAGCCGCATCCCACACGACGGCGTCGGCTGCCGCTCCTTGGGCGACCGCGTTTACGAGCCGTCCGGAATAGAGCGGCGTCAGAACGTCAAGGAGCGTTGCGACAAGCACCGCGAGCATGATGATCGGGAGCCGGACCGGTTGCCTGCTCCAGTGGCGCATGGTGAAGGCGAAAACGTCGCGAAAGGCGGCGCCGCGGAGATCGATGTGAAAACGCCGCGTGGCTTTGTACGAGCGCAGCAGGCCGCTCGGTCTCAAGAAACCCGAAATGGAAGGTCTGCGTGAGGACGAAAACATCGCTCGGAATGCGGGTGACTGATCTGGACCTGACATGTTGCTTTCTTTCCTTCGTTCCATCGATCGCGATGTCACCCGCGAGATGAATATCGGCCGCGGGCACGCGCTGCCCTACGGGGAGAGAACCGCAAAAGCCGCGCCAAAGCTCAGAAAGAAGCTCAGAAGAATTTTCTGCATATTCTACAATGACAAACGAGATCTCAGCAGGGCAACGGGGGCGTAACAGTGCCGTGTCGCGCACTCGACAAACCCGACAGGACGCCTCGGTCGCGCCGGCATCCTTGGCGAACGGCCCGACAGGATTGCTCCTCACGCGAAGCGGAATTCACGCCGATTTAACGGCGTTCCGCGTTGAACAATTCCCTCCGATGTCGGACATGCGACATAGCAGTGTTGGAGCCATCATGTTGTTTTGAAATGATCCCCTCCTTTGGCACGGTCCATGCGTAGCTGTTCGAGAACGCGTCCCGGCCTGAAGGAGAAACAGTCCATGATCCAGCACACCGAAACGCCCTGGCCTAAAGACGGCGTTTTCCCGAGCCGGCGCAAGCCTGGCGCATCAAGTCGAGGCGAGCGGCCGCGCCGGCTCCAAGAAGCGCGCGGCAACTCCTTCGGCTAGCCATCATCATGACAGACCGGAAGTGCGCTTTGCGTGATTGCGCTCAGGAGAAGGATCACATCAATGAGGCCTGTTTATCTGGATAACAACGCAACGACACGGGTCGATCCTGAAGTCGTTCAAGCGATGCTGCCGCTTTTTACCGACCAATTCGGCAACCCTTCGTCGAGCCACGATTTTGGCACTTCCGCCGGGGCGGCGGTGAGAAAGGCGCGCCTGCAGGTGCAAACGCTCATCGGCGCGGAGTTCGACGACGAGATTACCTTCACCTCGGGCGGGACGGAAAGCGACAACGCCGCGATCCTTTCAGCGCTCGAGGTGATGCCTGAGCGCGCAGAGATCGTGACTTCCGCAGTCGAGCATTCGGCCGTGCTGACGCTTTGCGCCCACCTGGAGAAGACGCGCGCCATCAAGGTGCATAGGATCCCGGTGGATCGCCACGGCCGGCTCGACCTCGACACTTATAAGGCCGCCCTCACCCCGCGCGTGGCGATCGTCTCGATCATGTCGGCGAACAACGAGACCGGAACGATCTTCCCGGTGGTCGAGCTTGCTGAGTTGGCCAAGGAAGTCGGCGCCCTTTTTCATACCGACGCGGTGCAAGCGGTCGGCAAGCTTGCGATCGACTTGAAATCGACGGCAATCGATATGCTGTCTCTCTCCGGTCACAAATTACACGGACCGAAAGGGGTCGGCGCACTTTATGTAAAGCGCGGCGTGCGCTTCTGTCCGCTGATCAAGGGGGGAGGCCAGGAGGGCAACCGCCGCGCCGGCACGGAGAATACGCCAGGCATCGTCGGTCTCGGCGTGGCAGCCGATCTTGCCTTGAAATTCATGGACGACGCGAACATACGGGTAAAGGCGTTGCGCGACCGCCTGGAGAAGGAACTTCTCCAGCGCATCCCACACGCCTTCGTCGCCGGCGATTTGCTAAAGCGGTTGCCGAACACCGCAAACATCGCCTTTGGAGATATCGAAGGTGAGGGCATACTGCATTTCCTCAATCGCGAGGGCATTGCCTGCTCCTCCGGCTCTGCTTGCGCCTGCGGCTCGCTGGAGCCGAGCCACGTCTTGGTGGCGATGAATATCCCCAATAACGCGGCACACGGCGCAATCCGTTTCTCCTTTTCGCGCAACAACGGCGAGGAGGACGTCGACCGGGTGCTCGAGGTCATGCCCGGGATCGTTAAGGAGCTGCGTGAGCTTTCCCCATCTGCCAGCCAGGCGAGAGGACTTCAATCAACTCCAGGCCTGGGCGACAAGGCAAACCCGACAACCGTTTCCGGCCCAGGAGAATGCAATGCGCAGTTGTTTCGCTGAAAGCCGCGCCATCGATGTCACCGACATCCTCGCCCGGCTGAAGAGCCTGTCGGCTGCGGAGGAGTTCTTCGCAGTCCTTGGCATCTCTTATGATCCGAGGGTGCTCAATGTCTCACGGCTGCATATCCTGAAGCGCATGGGCCAATATCTCGCTGAAGAGGATTTCGCCGGTCTTCCCGACGGGGTGATCGCCGCGCGGGCGCGTGCGACGTTGGAACGCGCCTATGAGGATTTCGCGACATCCTCGCCACTCACCCACCGGGTCTTCAAGGTGCTCAAAGAGCACGATCCCGACAAACCGGCCACTCGGGACCACACCTTTGTCCCGTTCGAGTCGATCCTGAGGCGGTTCGGGACAGAATGAACGCGACACGAGTGCGACGCGACAATGTCGAAAAGCCGACAAACTCGGTCATCACGACGGTACCGTTCGGAAGAAAACAACCCCATGTCAAAAGGAAACAGAGCAACGCAAAGCGGTTGGCACGAATGATGCTGCGAAGGAGATGAACGCCAGGGCCGCTTGCGGATTGGAGCCGAGAAAGACGCAATGCACATTGTAATCTGTATCAAGCAGGTGCCGGACTCCGCGCAGATACGTGTCCACCCGGTGACGAACACGATCATGCGCCAGGGCGTGCCGACCATCATCAACCCTTACGACCTGTTCGCCCTCGAAGAGGCACTGAGATTGCGCGACGCCCATGGCGGCGAGGTCACCGTGCTTACGATGGGTCCGCCGATGGCAGAAGATGCGCTGCGCAAGGCGCTCACCTATGGCGCCGACCGCGCGGTACTCTTGACCGACCGCTGTTTTGCCGGCTCCGACACGCTGGCGACCTCCTTCGCGCTTTCTCGGGCAATCGTGAGAATTGGCGAGACCTTCGGCGCGCCGGACATCGTCTTCGCCGGCAAGCAGACGATTGACGGCGATACCGCCCAGGTCGGGCCCGGCATCGCCAAGCGCCTCGGCCTCCTGCAGTTCACCTATGTGGCGAAGATCGACTCTATCGATGTCGATGCTCGCGAGATCACCGTCAAGCGCCGTTCGGAAGGCGGTACGCAGATGCTGAAAAGCAGGCTGCCTTGCCTCATCACAATGCTGGAAGGCACCAACGAAATCCGCAGAGGCTCGCTCGAGGACGCCATGCGCGCCGCGCGCAGCCAGATCGTGAAATGGAGCGCGGCCGAAGCTGGCATTGAGGACCTCAACAAATGCGGCCTGCGCGGCTCGCCGACGGTCGTCAAGCGCGTTTTCGCCCCTACCACGCGGGCGGAAAAGGCGACGCAGATCGACATGACCGACAAGACGCAGCACGACCTCGCTGACGAACTGATCGCCTCAATCTTTACCCGCCAGCCAGCGCTGGAACACGAACTCGCCTTCGACGGCGGCCAGTGACGGGACGGCAAGGAGAGATGATGTCGAACGCTAACCGCGAAGCCCCTCCTTCCGCCGGCCGTGCCGGCATCAAGAGGGAATTGCCTGAGCACTTTAGGGACTATCGGCACGTCTGGGTTTTCATCGAACTGGAACGCGGCGAGGTCCATCCCGTGTCCTTCGAACTGCTTGGCGAAGGCCGCAAGCTCGCCGACAAGCTAGGCATCCAGCTTGCGGGGATCGTGCTTGGACCGCCGGGTGACGCGACGCAGCATGCCGTTGCCGAGGCCTTCGCTTACGGCGCCGACCTTGTCTACCTCGTCGAGGCACCGTTGCTTGCCGACTATCGCAACGAGCCTTTCACTAAGGCGATGACGGATCTGGTCAATACCCACAAGCCGGAAATCCTGCTTCTCGGTGCGACCACGCTCGGCAGGGATCTCGCTGGCTCAGTAGCGACGACCTTGCTGACAGGGCTCACTGCCGACTGTACCGAACTCGATGTAGATGTCGACGGTTCGCTCGCCGCGACCCGTCCGACTTTCGGCGGTTCCTTGCTGTGCACGATCTATACGCTCAACTACCGGCCGCAGATGGCCACGGTACGACCGAGGGTTATGGCCATGCCACCGCGGACGGACAAGCCGGTCGGGCGTGTCATCCGGCACAAGCTGTCAATGACCGAGGAAGAGATCATCACCAAAGTCCTTGGCTTCAACCTCGATCGCCAATCGGCAAAGGCAAATCTCGCCTACGCCGACATCGTGGTTGCCGGAGGCCTCGGTCTCGGCTCAGCGGAGAATTTGCAGCTTGTGAAGAATCTAGCGCGGGCAATCGGCGCCGAATATGGCTGTTCGCGCCCGTTGGTCCAGAAGGGCTGGATGCCTGCCGATCGGCAGGTTGGCCAAACGGGCAAGACCATCCGGCCAAAGCTTTACATAGCGGCCGGGATTTCCGGCGCCATTCAGCATCGGGTTGGCGTGGAGGGGGCTGATTTGATCGTAGCCATCAACACCGACCCGAACGCCCCGATCTTCGAATTTGCCCATCTCGGCATCGTCACCGACGCAATCCGTTTCCTGCCGGCATTGACGGAAGCTTTCACCCGGCGGCTGTCGCCGCACAGCCACGACAAGCTTGCGAGCTAAGGGAGAGGGCCATGATCGAGGAAGAATTCGACGCCATCGTCGTCGGGGCCGGTATGTCCGGAAACGCGGCCGCCTACACCATGGCAAGCCAGGGCCTGACGGTGCTGCAGTTGGAGCGCGGCGAGTATCCGGGCTCCAAGAATGTCCAGGGCGCCATCATGTACGCCGACATGTTGGAGCAAATCATTCCGGATTTCCGGGATGATGCGCCTCTCGAGCGGCATCTGGTCGAGCAGCGATTCTGGGTGATGGACGACACCTCCCACACCGGGATGCAGTATCGATCGGACGATTTCAACGAGGCGAAGCCCAATCGCTACACGATCATCCGCGCCCAATTCGACAAGTGGTTTTCGCGCAAGGTGCGCCAGGCCGGCGCGACGGTGCTGTGCGAGACGACGGTGACCGAACTTGTCCGCAATGCCAGCGGCAAGGTGATCGGCGTGCGCACCGACCGGGCTGGCGGGCCGATCTACGCGGACGTCGTCGTGCTCGCAGAAGGTGTCAACGGACTGCTCGGTACACGGGCCGGCCTGCGCAAGATGCCGAAGCCAGAAAGCGTGGCGCTCGCTGTCAAGGAAATGCATTTCCTACCCGATGAGGTCATTGAGCAGCGGTTCGGCCTCCAGGGCGACGAAGGCTGCGTGATCGAAGCGGCGGGCACGATTTCCCGCAGCATGGCCGGACTGGCCTTCCTCTACACCAACAAGGAGTCGATCTCTCTCGGCATCGGCTGCCTCGTCTCCGATTTCGCCCAGACAATGGAGAGCCCTTACGTCCTCCTCGACAACTTCAAAAACCATCCTTCGATCCGGCCGCTGATCGCGGGCTCGGAAGTCAAGGAGTATTCCGCGCATCTCATTCCCGAAGGTGGCTACAAGGCAATTCCGCAGCTCTTCGGCGACGGTTGGGTGGCGGTCGGTGATGCCGCCCAACTGAACAACGCTATTCACCGCGAGGGTTCGAACCTTGCCATGACTTCCGGTCGCATCGCGGGCGAGGCAATCATTGAGATCAAGGGCCGCAACCAGCCGATGATCAGGAGGAACCTCGCCCTCTACAAAACCATGCTGGACAAGTCCTTCGTAGTCAAAGACCTGATGAAATATAAGGACATGCCGGCCCTGATACACACCAATTCCCGCAATTTCTTCATGACTTACCCGCAGTTGATGTCGCAGGCCGCGCAGAACTTCATGCGGGTCGACGGAACCCCGAAAATCGAGAAGGAAAAGGCGACCACTGCTGCCTTCATCAAGGCGCGTTCGCGCTGGGGGCTGATCAGCGATGTGGTCCGCCTGGCACTCGCCTGGCGCTGAAGGAGAAACAGGATGACGATGGCCGTGACGAAGTTACGTGTCGAGGAGAAGCTTTATCAGAACCGCTATCTGGTCGATCCGGGCCGCCCGCATATCAAAGTGCGACCGCACGAGAGGCCGAGCGCGAACCTGCTCGCGCTGACACACATCTGCCCGGCCAAATGCTATGAGTTGAACGACAAGGGACAGGTGGAGACCACTTCCGACGGCTGCATGGAATGCGGCACCTGTCGCGTGCTGTGCGAGGCCAGCGGTGAGATCGTGTGGAATTACCCGCGCGGCGGCTTCGGCGTTCTCTTCAAGTTCGGATGACTGGCGCAAAGAGCGGGAAACGAGAGGCTCGGAATGCGGTCAAGACCGCCAATATTGTTCACAATTGCCGAAAGGCTGAAAATACTATGTTTCTGGAACTCAAAATACAAAAAAGGGCCTGGGAGGAGCACCTTGGACAACCCTTGAGGTGTTTGCATGGCTCACATGCTTCCAGATCAGGTCGGTGAAATTGTATCTCGGAACACCCCGCCTGAACCTGCGGTCGAAGCGGCGCTCAATGCGGATAGCTTGCTCGGGGGAATCTACGAGATATCGAAGATTCTGACTGCCCCGACCCGGCTGGAGATTACGCTTGCCAATGTCGCGAATATCCTCTCCTCGTTTGTGCAAATGCGTCATGGCGCAATTGTCGTCCTGGACGCTGAAGGAGAGCCGCAGATTAGCGCAACTACCGGCGGCGCTGTGCCTCAGTCAGCCATCGGCAGTGTCATACCCCAGGCCGTAATAGACAAAATCGTCGCTACTGGAGTGCCGATCGTCATACAAGACACAAGCACGTCGGAGCTGTTTCAGGCCGATCCTCAATCGACCAGCGGCACGATCGCAACTGCGTTTATCGGTGTCCCGCTAAAGGCTGAGGAAAAGATCTTCGGGACGCTGTCGATCGACCGGGTCAGGAACGGTACCACCAAGTTCCGTTACGAGGAGGACTTACGTTTCCTGGCCATGGTCGCCAATCTGGTCGGCCGGACCATCCGCCTGCATCGCACTTTGAGCACGGCTGGTCAGCGACTTATCGAGAAGCAACCGAGACCAGAGCAATCGCTCGACGAGGACAGGACCCATCCGGCCCGACATCCGCATGTCAAGATCGACGGAATCATCGGAGAAAGTCCCGCACTCAAGCAAGTGCTGGAGATCGTCTCGGTCGTGGCCAGGACCAATTCCACCGTGCTTCTGCGAGGCGAAAGCGGTACCGGCAAGGAGTTCTTTGCACAGGCCATCCATAAGCTTTCGCATCGGAGGGAGAAATCCTTCGTCAAATTGAACTGCGCCGCATTGCCCGAAAGCGTCTTGGAATCGGAGCTCTTTGGCCACGAGAAGGGCGCCTTCACCGGGGCTATCCTGCAGCGCGCCGGCCGGTTCGAATTGGCGAATGGCGGAACCCTGCTGCTTGATGAAATCGGCGAGATTTCGCCTGCCTTTCAAGCCAAGCTGTTGCGCGTCTTGCAGGAAGGAGAACTTGAGCGAGTGGGCGGCACCAGGACCCTAAAGGTTGACGTGCGGCTCATATGCGCCACCAACAAGGACCTCGAGATGGCTGTCCGGAATGGAGAGTTCAGGGCCGACCTTTATTACCGCATCAATGTGGTGCCAATAGTCTTGCCTCCCCTCAGAGAGCGGCCGGGCGATATTCCACGCCTTGCCAAAGCTCTCCTCGATAGATTCAACAAGGAGAACCATCGCGATCTTGCCTTCACGCCGTCGGCGCTTGACCTGATCTCGCAATGCTATTTCCCTGGCAACGTGCGTGAGTTGGAGAATTGTGTGCGACGGACGGCCACACTTGCGCGTTCAATGACAATAACTCCGTCGGATTTCGCCTGCCAGAACAGCCAGTGCCTTTCTTCGCTTCTGTGGAAAGGAGTCGGCCGTTCGCACGGCGCCTATGCCGTCGACGAGTTCGCACGTGGCAATATGATGCCGGTTGGATCGCCGCTGCCTGCCATGCGAGTCGGCCCCTCCCAGAATGAGGCATCGCCCGGCGAGACCTGCGACCCCAACCATCCAGCTTGCCCAGCAATCAACCAGCGTCTGACGGAACGCGACCGACTGATCGATGCGATGGAGAAAGCCGGCTGGGTTCAGGCCAAGGCGGCTCGTTTCCTCGGTCTCACGCCGCGGCAGGTCGGCTATGCTCTGCGCCGGCATCATATCGAAGTGAAGAAGTTCTAAACGTCCCTGATGACATCAAACGTGGGGGCGCGGTTGCTGCCCGCACCGGGCGTAACTGAGACAAGACGTCACTTTTCGCGTTGCTTTTGACCGTTGTCGGCGACCTGACAAAACCGTGTCGCAGGAAACGGACACAATTGGACACAAAAGGCCGACGTAAAAGCCAACATGACGGATAAGACCGCTTTTGGGGTTGGCATATCTCTTGCGCTCTGAAGTGCGATGTTCACACCACGCACGGAGCCGCTCCATGTCCGCACCGATGATTTCGCTACAGGGCCTTTCCGGCACGACAGTCTTCGATCAGTCGCCGGCGAGAGCGAAATCCGGTGGCTGCGCATCTTCATCCTGCGGCTCCTCCGCGAAGCCGCACGAGATGGACTCGGCCGTCTGGGAGAAGATCAAGGATCATCCCTGCTTTTCAGAGGAAGCGCACCACTATTTCGCGCGCATGCATGTGGCGGTCGCCCCAGCCTGCAATATTCAATGCAACTACTGCAATCGCAAATATGACTGCGCCAACGAAAGCCGGCCTGGGGTCGTTTCGGAAAGGCTGACGCCCGACCAGGCGCTGCGCAAGGTGATCGGGGTTGCCAACGAAGTGCCGCAGCTTTCCGTGCTTGGCATCGCCGGACCGGGCGATGCCTGTTACGACTGGAAGAACACAAAGGCGACATTCCAACGGGTCGCCAAGGAAATCGGCGACATCAAGCTGTGCATCTCAACCAACGGGCTCGCGCTGCCAGACCGCGTCGCCGAGCTTGCCGAAATGAATGTCGATCACGTGACGATCACCATCAACATGGTCGACCCGCGGATCGGTGCCAAGATCTATCCGTGGATCTTCTATGGCAACCGCCGTTATACCGGCGTTGAGGCCGCCACGATCCTGCACGAACGACAGATGTCGGGGCTGGAGATGCTGACGGCGCGCGGCATCCTCACCAAGATCAATTCGGTAATGATCCCCGGCGTAAACGATGAGCACCTGATCGAGGTGAATAAATGGGTCAAGGAGCGCGGCGCGTTCCTGCACAATGTCATGCCGCTGATTTCCGACCCGGCGCACGGTACGCATTACGGCCTGAGTGGGCAGCGCGGCCCCAAGGCAATGGAGCTGAAGGCCCTTCAGGATCGTCTCGAAGGCGGCGCCAAGTTGATGCGCCACTGCCGGCAGTGCCGGGCCGATGCTGTCGGCCTGCTCGGCGAGGATCGTGGCCAGGAATTCACGCTCGACCGGCTTCCCGACAAGGTCACGTACGACGCCAGCAAGCGCGAGACATATCGGGCAGTGGTCGCGCGCGAGCGGGGCGATCGCCTGGCGGCCAAGAGCGAGGCGCTCGGGATGGTCAAGACCGCAGGCTCCGGCAAATCGCTTCTGGTAGCGGTGGCGACCAAGGGTGGCGGCCGCATCAACGAGCATTTCGGCCATGCGAAGGAATTCCAGGTTTATGAGGCCTCTCCGAAAGGGATCAGTTTCGTCGGTCATCGCAAGGTCGAACAGTATTGCCTCGGCGGCCGGGCCGAGGACAAGAGCCTCGACGGCGTCATCTCTACGCTCGAAGGCGTAGACATCGTGCTGTGCGCGAGAATTGGAAATTGCCCCGAGGATCGTCTCAAGGAAGGTGGGATCCGAGCAACGGAGGCTTACGGGTATGACTACATCGAGACCGCGATCGGCGCGCTTTACGCCGCCGAGTTTGGGAGTGAGCCACTGGCTGCGACGGCCTGAGCCGCCTCATTGTAACCGAACCGGAGTTGAAAATGGCCTTTAAGATCATCGCTTCCCAATGCACCCAGTGCGGTGCCTGTGAGTTTGAATGCCCTTCGGGCGCGATTAAGTTCAAGGGCGAGACCTACGTGATCGATCCGAAAAAGTGCACCGAATGCGAGGGGACCTTCGAAACGCAGCAATGCGCCTCGGTATGTCCGGTGTCGAAGACTTGCGTCCCTGCCTGACCTCCATTTCGGCTACTGACACGGTCGAGGCGCCTCCGCAGGACCATCGACCTCCTGTTGGAAAGATGCAGCCGAGAGAAAGGAACGGCCATGAGCCTCGGACGCGAACAGGACATCGAAATCCGTACACCCCCGCGATTCATGCCGGGTGAGCGGGTCCGCGCCACACGCCACATAAAAAATGACGGCACCTATCCGGGCAAGGAGATCGGTGAAAATCTGGTGCGCAAAGGCGACGAGGGCTATGTGCGCGACATCGGCACCTTTCTCCAGCAGTTCTACATCTATGCGGTCGAATGGGTCGATCGCGGCACCGTCGTCGGCATGCGTGCGCGTGAACTCATGAGCCTTGAGACGGCCCGGACTCCTTCCAGTGCCGAAATCGGTGCTGGGTTTGACGAAGGAACGGCCCGATGAGGGTAATGATCCGCAGGACCCGTGCTGGCTTGTCGGCATATATTCCCAAAAAGGATCTCGAAGAGCCGATCATCAAGGTCGACAACGAACACCTATGGGGTGGCGCCGTGACGCTGAAGAACGGCTGGCGGCTAGTCCTGCCCGACCTTCCGCGCGATACGCCTTTGCCGATTACCGTGGAAGCAAGGAAGATTTCCGACGAGGACTGACCTTCGGGTTGACACAAAGAGAGCGGCAAAGGGATACGAGCATGAACACAATGACCTCGGGCCATCTCGTCGTCATTCGGGACAGTTTTGCCGAAAGGCAGCTTGACCTTTTGAAGAAAGGGCTCGCGGCCGATCAGGTCATTCCCTATCTCGGCCCGGGTCTGCTTGAGATCCGCTCCGCGGGACCGCCCGTACCGCATACCCCCGAAGCCGTTGCCGCAGCGCTCAACAAGCGCGCGCCAGCCCCTTCGAAGATTCGCACCAACATGTGGTCGGTAGCGCAGTATATCGAACAGCGCCGGCACCGCCGGACGCTTCAAGTTTGGATGGCCGAAATATTCGCGGCCCCGGTGGTGCCGACCATCTTGCATGCCTGGCTTGCAACGCTGCCGCTCTCCGTGATCGTCGACAGCTGGTACGACGGTGCCATGCGCGCGGCTCTAATACAGACCCGCCGAACGGACGTCGTCGAAATACAGGGCGTAACACGGGCGCACGAGATCGGTGACATTTGGACGAAAGCCTACGATTTGTCCGGGATATTACTCGAATCCGCACCAGCGGCGAAGACGGTTCTCTACGCCCCTCACGGCGGTGCCAGGCCGGCCGCAAACTTCCTCGTCGCAGATTCCGACTACGTTGAAGTGCTGAGCGAAATCGACATCCAGACGCCGATCCCTGACCTGGTGAAGGAACGGCGAGCTAGTCGTGGTCTTTTCTTCATCGGCTGCCGCTTCAACGATCAGATGCTGCGCACCTATGCCCGGCAGATCATGAAGCGCTCCAATGGCCCACATTTTGCGGCAATCGATACAGCGACGCTGACCAAGAACGAGCGTCGTTTCCTTGCGGCAAGCGCAATCACGGTCATTGACATGCCGACGGGTCAGGCCGCAGCCCGTCTCGTCGGACTGGGCGAGACATTGCATGAAGCCAAACGGGGTATCGTTTGAGCCATTCTCAGACACCTCAACATTGCCGAAAAGGTAAAACGGGCAATTGACTTCCGGGTTTTTCAACAACTCCGAGAGGCACTCTGAAAAGCTACGACGGTTATTGCATTCGAGGCTGCAGCGGATATGGCATTCGATGCTGCGGATGAACACAGCGGCGACGGGCTCGAACCAGCCGAGCAGAGCATAGTCTGGCGCCAGGGTTGTCGCGGCGAGCGGTCGCAGCTGATCGGCTTCACTTGGCGGTAAAAGCTGTGGCACGGCGCGATGACCAGGGCCGGTTGGGGTCGATGCCAATCGAGCTAAGGCCAAGCGTGCTCACCGCATAGGCGGTCACCTGCCACTGCCATATAGGCGGTCACCTGCCACTGCCATCCCAGAGCGTCAGGATGATCGCGTTGCGCGACAGCTTGGCGCGCCGCAGACGCGAGCGATTGGTTCAGGGCAGCCCGCTTCGCCATCAACGAGACCCGCTGCTGCATGAGTTGTAACGCCCGCACCACGGCGCCGCGAATCCGCGCTTGTGGCGCCATGACCTTGAGGCGAGTGAGTTCGGCGCTAACAACGCAGACTGAACCAATCCGATCAGCCCGGCCCATGCCGGAGAGCACGGCGACCAATGCCGCCAGCTCCACCACGCAGGGGACACGATCCCGCCTGCGGCTAAGCGCGAGTTGAAAAGCATACGTCGACGCCCGCCATTTCCGCATGCACCGCCTTGGATAAGGCCTGCCTCGAGGCATGATGCGGGCCTGGTTGGCTTTCCTGTCGATGCCAGCTTCGTAAGCAGCGGCTCCCGCGAGGTCGAGCAGTTCTAACTGGCGGCTTGAGTTGACGGCGCTCACGCACAGCCGTTCCAGGTGCGGCCAGTTATGCGGCCTTCCCCTTCCCATTTGGCTTGGGCAAGCTTCTGGGTGATCCTCTGCATCGCCGGTCGCAGAGAGGTCCGGTCTGCAAAGTCAGCACAGGCCACTATTGCGGCCGCCTCGAGATGTATGCGTCCCTCTCATCTGTTTGGCCGGACTGGGCGAGCTTGCACCCGGTCGGACATGCAGTCCAACTTGGATGCGCGCTTCCACATCAAGCCGCATGAAGGCGAAGAAAATCCTCATACGTCGCTTGCAACCCGGCACCAAGGGACGTTTTGGCTTTCCAGCCAAGGTTACGCAAGCGCGTTACGTCCAGTAGCTTGCGCGGAGTACCGTCTGGCTTCGTCGTGTCGAACACCAAATTGCCCTCCCAGCAGACCGCCGCCTTGACGAGTTCCGCCACCTCGCGAATTGTGACGTCCTCACCAACGCCAACATTAATCAGGGGCGCAGTGTCGGGGGCTGTCAAGGCGTCAAAATCCGAATCTGGCAGGCCAAGCAGGAACGCAATGGCATCGCCTACATCCGACGAATACATAAACTCTCGCCGAGGATTTCCGGATCCCCAGACCCCCACAGAGGAGTCGCCGTTCATTTTAGCTTGATGAAAGCGGCGTATCAGAGCAGGCAGAACGTGACAATTTTCGGGGTGATAATTATCGCCGGGACCATATAAATTGGTCGGCATCAACGCGAGATAGTGCGCCTTGTACTGCCGGTTGAAAGACCAGCACGATTCGACACCTGCGATTTTTGCCAAAGCGTAGGGACGATTCGTCGCTTCAAGCGGACCGGTGAGAAGGTATTCCTCCCGTATCGGCTGCGGACAGTCGCGTGGATAGATACACGAGGAGCCAAGAAAAATCATCCGTTCGACGCCGGAAGCGTAAGCGGCATCAAAAACACTGACTTGAATCGCGAGGTTGTTATGAAGGAAATCGACAGGGGAGCTGGCGTTCGCCAGTATACCACCAACCTTCGCGGCGCACATAACGACGTAATCTGGCCGCTGCGACATGAAGAACCTGCGCGTCTCGCTCCGGTCAAATAGATCCAGTTCGTCGTGAGTACGTGTTATTATCTCATAGGATCCTAACGCCTCGAGGGCTCTCATCGTGGCCGATCCAACAAGGCCGCGATGGCCTGCCACATAGACTTTCTTCATCTTTTTGTTTTCCATTGTTAACGCTCTGGGCGCTCCTTAAGAAGGCCAACATAGCACTGACAACAACCCCGCATGGCGCCGCCGTTGTCAGCATAACTCTCGTGGACTGTGTGAATAATAACCCTGATTCATCAGCACTGCTTCACGCTCCGCCATGCGCAAATCTTCCCGAACCATCTCCCTAACCAATTCGATGAAGGAGATTTTGGGCTCCCACCCAAGTTTTTCTTTCGCCTTGCGGGCATCGCCGAGAAGTGTCTCGACTTCTGCAGGACGAAAATAGCGGGGATCTACTTTTACGATCAGAGCTCCCGTCTTTGCATCGTACCCCTCTTCGTCGACCCCTTCCCCCACCCAACGAACATCGATGCCGAGTTCAGCGGCCGCGACGGTGACGAATTCGCGCACCGAATGTTGCTCACCGCTAGCGATCACAAAGTCTTCAGGTTGCTGCTGCTGCAGCATCAACCACTGCATCTGGACGTAGTCTCGAGCGTGCCCCCAATCGCGACGCGCATTAAGGTTGCCGAGGAATAGAGTGCGTTGCATTCCAAGCTTAATCCGAGTCAAGGCGCGCGTGATTTTGCGAGTTACAAATGTTTCTCCGCGCGCAGGTGACTCATGATTAAATAAAATGCCGTTACATGCATACAAATTGTAAGATTCTCGATAATTTACGGTGATCCAGTGAGCATACAATTTGGCAACAGCGTAGGGGGACCGGGGGTAGAACGGTGTCGTCTCGGTCTGTGGCGTTTCCCGCACCAGCCCGTAGAGCTCAGACGTCGAGGCTTGGTAGTAGCGCGTATGCTTGACGAGCCCCAGGATCCGAATTGCCTCGAGGATACGCAGCGCACCCAAGGCATCGGAGTTCGCGGTGTATTCTGGTTCTTCAAAGGAGACTGCAACGTGGCTCTGAGCTGCCAAATTGTAAATTTCGTCCGGCTGAACCAGTTGGATGACGCGCGTAAGGCTCGACGAGTCTGTCAAGTCCCCGTGGTGAAGTGTAAGATCAACGCCACTTTCATGAGGGTCATGATAGAGATGGTCTATACGGCCCGTATTAAAAAGAGACGATCGTCTCTTTATCCCATGCACAGAATAGCCCTTTTCTAAAAGCAATTCTGCGAGGTAGGAACCGTCTTGTCCCGTAACCCCGGTGATTAAAGCTACTTTTCTCTTTGACAAGCTTGAATCCTTTTGATTTTGACGCGCCCATGAAAACGCTCGCCTGCGGCGGGATTGCGTGGCGAGAAAGGGGCGTGTTGGGCAGGGCGAACGGGGGCCTCTGCGCGAAGGCAAGGGAGAGTTCGATCGGGATGCCAGCCTTTCATGGAGCCGGGGAACGTTCGAAAGTGTTGTCGATCAAGATCAAACGACGCGGGTCATTCAAATCGAATTCGACAATTCGTGGCACGAAGAGGCGGGCGTAGCGGGTGAAGGCGCTAGTCGGAGGAAAGCGAATAACAGTGTCGCATCGACCGAGGAGATACATCTCAACGAGCGCGGAAAACCCCCCGTCGGTGCCCAGTGCTGCACTGTGTAAGGGGCCGGCCTGATCCGCCTGGAAGCGTTTTGGGACGGTGAAAAGTTCGGGAAATACGCCCGACAGGTGATCAACAACCTTGGCGCTGTCTGTACACAAGAACACCCTTACAGGTCTTGAATGCGGTTGCGCCTTCGCCATACGAATGGCAGTGCATACCTGCTCTAAGGCAACCTTCGGATCAGCCCAGTAAGGTGCGTGATCCATAATATCTTCGCCGTTGCCGTGGCGGACATGGACTCCAATTATGCTGTGCCCGTCAAAATGTTCCTGGTAGAGCGCTTCAATGCGATCCTCAATTTCGACCCTCGGTGTGATGCTCCTAAATATGGTTCGCTCGGCCTTTTCATCGCAGCGCCACATCAAGCAAGCATCACACACTACCGTGTTGGCTTCACAATCATCTTGGGCCTGGAAAAGATCGTTAAGCTCGTCACGTTCTTGGAAAATCTGTTCATCCGGACGGTACACGCAGTCGATGGATGGCTTGTTCCACCACGACGGGAAGAAGGGACCAGGGAATGAGACGTGGTTGATCTGGTCATCGCAAATGACCCGTACACCACCGATATCCTCAATTGGCTTGAAGAAAGCTGGAAAGGCATTCGCAAACGGGTTGTCAAGGTAACAAGAGCCGCGCCAATCTATTGCTAAAGCTCGTCCCGTCCGATGTGCGTAGTCCCAAGCCGACGCGAGAGACCACAGGCAATCACCGAGACCCGTGCGCCGTCGAGAAACAACGAACCGATCGTTCCTTGAGCGATCAACAAGCATCTAAATTGCCTCTCTCCAGAACACCACAAGCCTCAGCTTTGCTGCTGCGTTTGAGGCAAGCGCCTGCGCAATTCGGGGAAGATTGTCGTGCTGTGCCAATGCGATGTAGCTTGCGTCTGTCGCGGAAGTGCCTGGCCGCGATGGACGCGCGCCTGGGCTGGTCTTCCGCGCAGACCAGAAAATGCTCTTCGGAGCCAACGCAAACATCAACCACTTTCCTTAAGGCTGCTACATTCTTGAATTCTTTCTATGCATCGTGCCGTAACATCGGTAAAATCGTCTGTTTCGATGAAACGCATCCACGCCATGGATGGCTAGTGACATGGGTTCCAGAGCGTTGGCTGTGAACCCTCTCGCTGTGCTCGACGCACCGCTAACCCCAGCGGAACCTCACGGTGACAGCACGCAGCATCGACCTAAGTAAGCCGGCCATGAGCGCGGGCCGCGGCCACGAAGCTTCGACTGGGCCAGGTTCTGCATGGGAGCGCCACAAAGAAAGAGGCGATGCGTCGAGCTGTAAGCGAGCCTGAGCTCGCTTTCGAAGCGCTATGCCATCAACCCCAAGACGGTCGCGAAGTGGAGGAGCGGAGTTCGACCGCCGATCTGCCCACCGGCCCCAGGGAGCCGAGATCGAAGGTGCTGTCTGCCGTAGAAGAGGACCGTTGTTGTGGCCTTCCGCCGCAACACACTGCTGCCGCTGGACGATTGCCTCTACGGCCTTGCAGCCGACGATCCCGCATCTGACGCGCTCTTCATTGCACCGATGTCTGCAGCGCAAGCATCGGCTTCTTCCACATTGATATTGCGGAGATCCCAACCGAACAGGGCAAGCTAAACATCAAGGCCTTTGTACCGCGGCACCGCCTGTCGCGAACCTTCGCGCCCCTCTGTCCCGCCGGCACCAAAGGAGACCGTCGCGGCGCCGTTGTTGCTAGATCACATTCAATTCCCTAAACGCCCGCCCTTCGGCGACACGGATGTACCCAAACGCGGAGCAATCGACCGTGCGGTAGCCGCCATGCACGAGAAGCTCGGCCAGCGCCTTGCCGACCGCCGGGGCCTGCTGCAGACCGTGGCCTGAAAATCCGTTGGCGAAGAGGAAATTTTTCACCTTGGGGTGCGGCCCGATCACCGCGTTCTGGTCGAGCGTGTTGTAATCGTAGTGCCCGGCCCAGGCGCGGGTAGGCTTGATGGCCTCGAAGGCTGGAATGCGGGTCGCCAGCACCGGCCAAATCACCTCTTCGAACAGCGGCCAGTCGACCTCGAAATCCTGGGGGTCGGCCGGGCCGTCGCCTTCTTCCGGTTCGGCGCCGCCAGTGAGATAGACCGGGCCTTCCGGCCTGACATAGATGCCGGAGGGATCGACCAGCAGCGGCATGTCGGCATATTTTTCGCGCGCCTCGAAGACGAAGACATTGCGCTTGCGCGGCTCGACCGGCAGCGCCAGCCCGGCGAGAGCGGCGACCTTGCCGGCATTCGGCCCGGCGGCATTGAGGACGGTGCCTGCTTCGATCGTCTCGCCATTGTCGAGCCTGACGCTGGTGACACGGTGGCCCTGCCGCTCGATGCCGATGACCGAGGCGGTCATAAAGTCCACGTTCTTGCCGCGCAGCGCCTTGCGGAACAGCGTCAGCATCGCATGCGCGTCGAACCAGCCTTCGCCGCTGCGGCCATAGGCGCCGGCAGAAATGCCTTCGGTCGACAGCCAGGCGAAGCGCTGCGTCAACTGCTCGGCATCCTCGAGCACGATGTCGGCGCCCTCGGCGATCTGCGCCTCGTGATTGGCCTTGAGGATCGGTAGCCCGGCTTCTCCGGCGAGGATCAGATAGCCGCTCTCGCGGAACCCGATATCGGCATCCGTGCCGAATTCTTCCTTCAGCCGCCGGAACAGCTTCAGCGCGAATTGCGACAGGCGGATGTTTTCAGGAATCGAAAACTGCTGGCGAATGGAGGCGCAGGACAACGTCGTTGCCGCGTGCGCGAACTGCGGATCGCGCTCGATCAGCGCGATCGAGCCGGAAAACCCTTCCTCGCGCAGATAGTAGGCGATCGAGGAGCCGACGATGGCTCCTCCGATGATAACGATGTCGTAACGCACTTTTTTGTCGCCTTTCCGGTAACCGCCCGTGTCGATCACACAGCCGTCAGCATGATGTCGAAGCGCGTGCCGCGGCGGGCGCGGGCCTAGCGAGTTGAAAGGCCGCATGCGCTTGATCCAGCGGCGTTCACGCAGCTGCCGGTCCTGCCTCACGCAGCAAGTCGTCGGCTCTGTCCGTCTTCTCCCAGGTGAACTCAGGCTCTTCACGGCCGAAGTGTCCGTATGTCGCCGTGTTGCGGTATATCGGGCGTACGAGATCAAGCATCTTGATGATGCCTTTCGGTCGGAGATCGAAAACATGCGAATCCAAACATGAGGCCCTGATCCCGCCCTTGCTCGAGATCCTGCCATCGTTGGCATCGTCGTAGCCAATATCGAGTATCGTATCGCGGGCGACTTGGGTGTAATCGATGTGCGCATGGCTGGTACCCTCGTCCTGCTGGCTTTGTCATTTCGCGCTCTTCGCAAATGCTGTTTGGCGGCGGAACATAAAACGACACCAGATTTCTGCCGCCACTGATCTCGAAAGTTGTGATGAGCGTACCATTGACAGCGATTTGCGCTCGCAACGATTCCATGAATTTCTTTGAAGGATCTGTTGCAACGCTAAACAACAACGCAACGAGATTGGCGGGGGCCTGGTAAGACGGCAAGCTCGAACTGGTTGGCCAAGAGGGAGGCGATCGGCGCACCTTTCCCCAGGCGACGTGCTAACTTGCATCGTGCACCTCATCCGCCATTTGCTAAATGTTTAGTCCCGGCATTTGCTGGAGCGGATTGAAAGTGAACGCTCGGGCTGGGAAGCCCATGCCTTCCAGATGAACTCGCAGGGCGTGAGGCCCTTGAGGGTCTTCAGCTTGCGGCCGAAATTGTAGGCCGCGACGAAGTCGGCAAGATGCCGACGCAGTTGGTCGCGATCGTCGTAGTGGAAGCGCTTGACGGTTGCGTCTTGATGGTCCGGTTCATTCTCTCGACTCTTCTCGCCGGCCTGTCGCCGTCGACATCTGGCAATCGGCCGATGCTTGCCTGCAGGCAGCGGTGGGAGCGCGTCAGATGCGCGACGTCGGCTGCAACGCGTAGAGGCAATCGTCGAGCGGCAGCAGCCTTGTTGCGGCGGAAGGCCACAACAACGGTTTTCCTCGACAGACAGAACTGTCGACTCCCTGGAGCCGGTGGACAGATCGCGGTCGAATTCCGCTTCTCCACTTCGCGACCGTCTTGGGGTTGATGCCATAGCGCTCCGAAAGCGACCTCAGGCTCGCTTCACCTAGCCCATAGTGCATCCTTTGAGTCGGACGAGAATGGCGAAATTTCTTTTCCGCGACATGCAAGCAAGAAGGCTTCAGCCAATGGCGGTTTTTCGATAATCGGCCGTGTCTATCCCATGTCGTTTCAGCTTGTCGTAGAAGGTCTTGCGGGGAACTCCCAGGACTTCGATCGTGCGCCTCACGTCGCCGCCGCATTCCTGCAAGGCATCGCGGATGATAGTCGCCTCATAAAGGCTGACCTTCTCGGACAAGTGGAGGCTTGATACCGCTTGTTCCTTTCGACCTGATGCAATGGGCGTGCCCAGCCTTTCAAGTCCCAATGCAACGCGATCGGCGAAATGCACGAGTTCACGGACATTGCCGGGCCAATTGTGGCTCACGAGGCGATCGCGCACGCCAGCGCTGATGTCCGGAACTGGCCTGCTGAAGCGTTTGGAGGCGCGTTCCAGGAAATGCCCAAAGAGCATCGGGATGTCTTCGCGCCTTTCGCGAAGCGGCGGGATGCGGAGCGTCACCACATTCAGCCGGAAATAAAGGTCTTCCCGGAAATCTCCGCGGGCGGCCGGATCGCCGAGATCGGCCTTGGTAGCCGACACGACACGAAGGTCGATGCTGCGGGTTTCGTTCGTGCCAAGCGGCGTGATCTGCCGGGTCTCAAGCACCCTCAGAAGCTTCACCTGGAGTGCTGGCGGCATCGACTCGATTTCGTCGAGGAAGAGCGTCCCTCCGTTCGAATGCTCGATGCGACCGGTCCTGCGCCTCTGCGCGCCAGTAAAGGCGCCTGCCTCGTGCCCGAAAAGTTCGCTATCGATGACGCTTTCGGGCAGCGCTCCACAATTCAGGGCAACGAAGGGCTTCGTGCGTCGTCTGCTCCAGCGGTGAAGCAGATCCGCGACCACCTCCTTGCCCGTGCCCGTCTCGCCTTCCACAAGGACATCCACATCGGTATCGGCGATCTGGCGGAGAGTTTCGCGCAATCGAATCATGGTCGGTGCCTCCCCGATCAGCGGGATATCGCCCGCAGATCGGACAACCGCATCCCTAAGACGTCTGTTTTCCAGGACCAGGCGCCGTTTTTCCGAAGCGCGATGCAGCGTCACGAGAAGCCGGTCGTTCGCATATGGCTTCGAGATGAAATCGTAGGCGCCATCCTTGATGGCGGCAACGGCCAGCTCGACGTCGGCATGCCCGGTGATCAGGACAACCGGAATTTCCGGGTCGATCGCCTTCACTCGCTCGAAGAGCTGAAGTCCGTTCAGCCCGGGCATACGGATGTCACTCACGACAGGGCCATCGAAGTTCCCGTCGATTCTGGCGAGTGCGGCCTCAGCCGAACCGAACACGCTCGGTGAGAACGAGGCAAGCTTCAGCATCTGCGTGGCTGCGCGAAGCACATCCTCGTCATCGTCGATAAAAATGACCGGTCCTGATTCAGCACTCATGCCGCTCGCCTCAGCTCGACCGTGAAGGAAGTCCCTCTCCCGTGGCCGGCATCATCATGCCGCAACGAGCCGCCGAGCTCACGTGCGATCTCTTGCGAAATGACCAGGCCAAGACCGAGACCCTTTTCCTTGTTGGTAACGAACGGCATGAAGAGGCTCCTGCGAATGTCGGGGGCAAGGCCGGGGCCGTTGTCCCGAAGGGAAATAGCGACCATTTCCCCGTTTTCGGCGAGCGCTATCTCGACGCGGGGCTCCGGTTGATCCTTCAGAGCGTCAAGCGCGTTCTGGAGAAGGTTGACGAGTATCTGCTCCAGTCGCATGCGGCTTGCCATGACAATTGGAGACGGATCGATCCGCTTCCGTTCAATCGTCACCCCGGAATCGCGAATTCGGCCTGAAAGAAGCGACAGAGCGCCGTCGATCGCGTCGTCCGCCAGTATCGGTCCCATCGATCCGCTGGCGCGGCGGGAAAAGGACCTTAGCGTTTCAGTGATCGTGCCGATCCTGCCGGTCATGGCGACGATCGAGGTCAGATTCTCGGCGGTTTCTTGCGACCGGCCGATCCCTAGAAGACGCGCGGCATTTTCAGCATAGGTGCGGATTGCGGCGACCGGCTGGTTGATCTCGTGGGCGACCCCGGCCGTTATCTGTCCCAGGATTGACAAGCGGTTCGCCTGGGCGAGTTCGTCGCGCAGGCGACGCACTCTTGCTTCAGCGTTCTCTCGCTCGGCGATCTCACCGGCGAGCGCTGCGTTCGAGCTCTGGAGCTCCGCCGTGCGCAGTTCGACGCGATGCTCCAGTTCCGCATTCAGCAACACAAGCACTTCTTGCCGCTGCCGGGCCGCCCGCCGCCGTCGAACAATGATGAAAATGACGAATCCAACGAGAACGAGGGCAAGCAGCGTTGTCACGCGGGCTGTCATGACCGCCGAGGAGATCTCGGTGTCGGCGGGGATGAGCAACGACATGCGCCAGCCCGGAACTGCTTTGCCGAGATCCTGCGAAACCGCAACGAAACCGGCTGATCGACTCTCAGGAGTTGCGGTGACCAGGTTGTCGCCGCGGCGGGAAAGCGGCACCGGCTCGAAAGTCACGCCCGGTAGCTGCAGACGATCGCGAGCGGTTTGCTTCTCCTTTGCGGAAAGCGGTGAGAGAGCGCCAAAACGCCATTGGGGCACGCTCGTGGCAAGAACCACGCCTCGCTCATCGGTCGTGAAGACCACGAAGCCGCTCTCCAGCCAACGCAACTCGACGCGGTCGAGCTCCACCTTCACCACAACCACACCGAGCGGCCCCTCCGGCCCATCGACCCGGCTCGACAGATAGAGACCAGGGCGCGCGCTAACCGTGCCGAGCGCATATTGCATAGCCGCGCCATCCGCCATCGCCTCGGTGAAGTAGTGGCGAAAGCGGTAATCGCTGCCGACGAAACTGGTCGGCTCGCCAGCGTTGCTTGCAGCGACCGCTACGCCCTCAGGATTAATGATGTAGAGTATAGAAGAGCCGGCGTCGCGCGCGATGGCGCGAAGCTTCTCATCAAGCGCGGCTTCGTTGGCAGTGCTCGGACTGCGAAGCATCTCCTGAACGGCACCGTCGCGTGCCAGAACCAGCGGAATCATTCGCTGCTTCTCGATCTCTCCTTTCAAACTGTCGGCTGCAAGCGGGAACGCGGCAAGAGCACGGTCGCGTAGGGCATACTCTGCTCTGGTGCCGGCGATGCGTCCCGTTGCAAAGACGACGAAACAGAGCGCCGCACCAAGAATTGCAAGCAAAACCACAAGCCAGAGAGATCGACCGCCGGATCTACCAGGGAAGACCAATGGGGCGCGCTGGAAGGCGCCATTACCCATGTCTTCTTCTTCTGCCATCGTATTCTTAAAACCGATCATTGACGAACCATAGTGCGGGGTTCCGCCAGAAGGGAAGGCGATCCGTGCGGAAAACCGCACAATCTTGCTGCGCGATTTGTTGAAGATACCTGAGGCTCCGGCGATTTCCGCGCTCTCTTGGCTTGGCACGGCTATTGCGGTCAACAACGCAGCAGCGTTCGACCGGGGCGCCGCGATGGGAGAAGCCGCGGGGAGGAACAGCCCGCCCCAAACCGGTCAGGGAGAGAAAACTTACATGTTGACCCCACTGGCTCCAAGCGTAAAGCGCGCACCCCGCAAGACCCTTTTTGCCAAGCCTTACGTGCAGGTGCTTGTCGCAATCCTGCTCGGAGTCGCGGTTGGCCATTTTTATCCGCAAATCGGAGAAAACCTGAAGCCGCTCGGCGATGCCTTCATCAAGCTCGTCAAGATGATCATCGCGCCCGTTATCTTTCTGACCGTGTCGACTGGAATTGCCGGCATGAGCGATCTTCAGAAGGTCGGCCGTGTTGCCGGCAAGGCGATGGTCTATTTCTTCACCTTCTCGACGCTCGCGCTTATCGTCGGCCTCATCGTCGGCAATGTCATTCAGCCTGGCGCCGGCCTCAACATCGATCTGACCTCGCTCGACGTCCAAGCCGTCAATGGCTATGCCTCAAAGGCCCATGAGCAGTCCGTGACCGGCTTCCTCATGAACATGATCCCGACCACGATTGTCGGCGCCTTTGTGGAAGGCGACATTCTACAGGTGTTGTTCTTCTCCGTCCTCTTCGGCATCGCGCTGGCGATGGTCGGAGAATCGGGCAAATCGGTTCTTTCCTTCCTTCAGGACCTCACTGCACCCGTTTTCAAATTGGTCGGCATCCTGATGAAAGCCGCGCCGATCGGTGCTTTCGGAGCAATGGCCTTCACGATTGGCAAATATGGCATCGGTTCGGTAGCCAACCTTGCGATGCTGGTCGGGACCTTCTATCTCACGGCCTTCCTCTTCGTATTCGGGGTTCTCGGTGCAGTCTGTCGCTACAATGGCTTCTCGATCTTTTCTCTTATCCGCTACATAAAGGAAGAGCTGCTGCTGGTCCTCGGAACGTCCTCCTCCGAGGCTGCGCTGCCCTCTCTCATGGAGAAAATGGAAAAGGCCGGCGCCAAGCGCTCGGTCGTGGGCCTGGTTATCCCGACCGGATATTCCTTCAATCTGGATGGCACCAATATCTACATGACCCTCGCGGCCCTTTTCATCGCGCAGGCGACGAATACGGATTTGTCAGTTGGCGATCAGGTCCTGCTGCTGCTCGTCGCGATGCTTTCCTCCAAGGGTGCAGCAGGTGTCACAGGTGCCGGCTTCGTCACGTTGGCTGCTACGCTCTCCGTAGTGCCGGCAGTTCCCGTTGCTGGAATGGCGCTGATCCTTGGCGTCGATCGCTTCATGTCGGAATGCAGGGCACTGACGAATTTGGTCGGTAACGCGGTGGCATCGCTCGTCGTCGCCCGCTGGGAAGGCGAACTGGATCAGGCGCAATTGAAAGCTGCATTCTGCGGCCACCAGCCTGCCGAGACATCAACCGGCCAGCCACTGATAACGCCCGCGCCGAGCAACTCGGCAGCATCGCTGCCGGTTGAATCGCCTGGCTGGTCCCAAACGCCGGACGATCGGGCCGCGGGTTCCAAACAAACTTTCGCAGGCCGATGAAATCAAGAATCCCGAAATGCAGTGGGTGCAAAATCATCTGCGCCTTGCGAAGGTCTTGCACCGGTCACGACACACAAGCCATCGATGATGCGCTTAATGCCTCCGAAGTTTGCGACGGTTCGTGGAACCGGGCGCGGAGCTGGGTCGGAGCCGTCGGCACGGCTGAACAATTCGCCCAGGCTCTACGTTTCGGCTTCTACCTCGCACCATGCCACGACAAGAATTCGGTAGCGAACAGGATCAATGCAGGAATGACAGATTTTACTGAATCGACCTTTGCCGGATTTCTTCTTGATGTCGTTTAATCAGACTCGAACAATGGCGAAGCGACCCATAATTGCTGATATCGCCCGGGAAGCCGGGGTTAGTGTTGCCACCGTTGACCGAGTTCTGAATGCCCGTCATCCGGTGCGGAAGGAGACTGCGCAGCGGGTCTTAGCGGCGGCACAGGCCATCGGATATCACGCCGCAGGTCTTATCAAGCAGCGCCTGCAGCCGGACCTGCCGCAATATCGGCTTGGCTTCATCTTGAGAAAACCGACTCACCACTTCTACCAGGGCTTCGCGCGTGAGGTCGAAGCGGCGGTCAACGCGGCGAAGTGCTTCCATGGCACTTCGCTCATCGAATTCGCGCCGTCGCACATGCCGTGCGACCTTGTTCCATTGCTCAAGGAATTCGGAGCGCGCTGCCACGCGATCGCCATGGTGGCGCCGGACCATCCGGCGATCACGGCAGCCGTCCAAGAACTCAAGGCAAAAGGAATCCCCGTTTTCTCGCTGCTTTCCGATTTCGCCGAAGGTGTTCGTGAGGGTTATATCGGCCTCGACAACCGCAAGGTCGGGCGGACGACAGCGTGGATGCTTTCAAAGGTCGCAAGACGGCCGGGCAAGGTGGCGGTTTTTGTCGGCAGCCACCGTTTTCAGGGGCAGGAGCTGCGGGAGGTCGGCTTTCGCTCCTATTTCCGTGAGAATGCACCGGCATTCGAGCTGCTCGATCCGCTCGTGAACCTTGAGGCACGGCAGATCACCTACGAGGCCACGCTGGATCTCATGCAACGGGAACCCGAACTCACCGGCTTCTATGTGGCCGGCGGAGGTATGGAGGGAGCGATCTCCGCGCTCCGTGAAGAAGGCGAAAGCCGGGGTCTCGTCGCGATCGTTAACGAGATCACGCCGGAGTCACGGGCTGCACTCGCAGATGGCATGATCACGATGTCGGTCGCCACGCCCCAGCGCCTGCTTTGCCAGGAACTGATGACGCTGATGGCCCAGGCCATCAAGGTCGGCACTTCGGAGACGCTTGGGCAGACTTTTCTGCCGTTTGAGATCTATCTGCCGGAAAACATCTGAAAAACTGATAAAATACTATCATGAGAGCCTAATTTCCTTTCATTCATGAAAGAAAAGCAGCGGGAGTTTGATTGACTCACCTGCCTCATTCCGGTCTCGTTTAACAACGAATGATTGCTGCGCGGCGGAAGCCAGTCAGCCGAGAACGACGACCCGCACTTCATGAAGAGAGAGGAAAGCCATGCGTCAAGCATCGCTCCGCTTTGCTATCGACCGCATGACGCCGCCCCATCTTGCCAGGGCCGCACTTGCTCGCGGCCGGGGCCTGACTGGCATCGACATTAGCTATCATCTCAATGGCAATTTCATTGCGCGCGAAAAGCCGGCTGCAGACGTCCGTCTTGCTGACGGATCAATCGTCACGACTATCTTCATCAACGCCTTTTCGTGTTTCAATGAATCCCCGCGTGCAAGGGCGAGGCGAGCAAACTCGTCGATTGTGCAGCGGCCTGCGGAGCGAAGACGCCGACGAATGCGATTCGCCAAGGACATCCACGCGCTGGACAATAGGCGCACTTGCCTCGGGCATCGATTTCATGGCGCGAGATGGATGATCACATGCACGATACTCGCAACTCCGAGCAAAGTGCCAGGCAGATCTCGTCACGCTGCATATCGCTTCCAAAAATGAAAAGCCCTAATTCAAAGTCCGAGATGAATAACGTGGTCCCTATTGTGCCGTTGCACGAGAGGGCGCCGGACATCTTTGAAACGTCGATAGCGCTCACCGCTCCCTCTGGGCTGGAAGCCACGTTGGCCAACGTCGTCGACCTCCTGCCATCGTTGGTGCAGGTGCGGCACGGCATCATCTCGCTCTGCGACGGTGCCGGCATACCGGACATGACCGTCGGCGCCGGCTGGAGCGAAGGCAGCGATGAGCGCTACCGCAAGCATCTGCCACGGGCGGCGATCGACCAGATCATAACGACGGGCATGGCGCTCGTCGCCGAGAACATAGCGTTGGATCCGGCTTTCAACGCCGCCGACAAGGAGGTGCTCGGGGCGTCCGACAACATGAAAGTGTCGTTCATCGGCGTACCCATTCGCGTCGATGCGAACGTCGTGGGCACGTTGACCATCGACCGCATCCTGGACAACAAATCAGGCTCCCTCCTCGATTACGACCTGCGCCTCCTTACCACAATCGCTAATCTGGTTGGACAGACAGTGAAGCTGCATCGCCTGTTCGCCTCCGACCGCGAGCGACTGATGGCCGAGAAAATCCGGATGCAAAAGCAATTCGGCGAACTCAAGCAGCCTGGGCATGAGGGCAAAAGGGCTCATGTCAAGGGGATCATTGGCGACAGCCCGGCGCTGCGCGGGCTGCTTGAGAAGGTCGCGTTAGTAGCCAGGTCCAACAGCACCGTTTTGCTGCGCGGGGAATCGGGGACCGGCAAGGAGCTGGTCGCCAAGGCCGTTCACGAGATGTCGGGACGCGCCAAGCGGCCGTTCATCAAGCTCAATTGCGCAGCGCTCCCTGAGACAGTCCTGGAATCCGAACTGTTCGGTCACGAAAAGGGTGCCTTTACCAGTGCATTCAACTCGCGCAAGGGGCGCTTTGAGCTCGCCGACAAGGGAACGTTGTTTCTGGACGAGATCGGTGAGATTTCGGCCTCGTTCCAGGCAAAGCTGCTGCGCGTGCTGCAGGAGCAGGAGTTCGAGCGCGTCGGCAGCAACCAGACGATTAAGGTCGACGTTCGCGTGATTGCCGCCACGAACAGGAACCTGGAAGACGCGGTTGCAAGGAACGAGTTTCGCGCCGACCTTTATTATCGCATCAGCGTTGTTCCCTTGCTGGTGCCGCCATTGCGCGAAAGGCGCGGTGATATTCCGCTCCTTGCCGCTGAGTTTCTCAAGAATTTCAACAGCGAGAACGGCCGTATGATGGTCTTCGATGCGAGTGCGACTGAAGTGCTGATGAACTGTGCTTTTCCCGGAAATGTCCGCGAGCTTGAAAATTGCGTGCAGCGGACGGCGACCCTGGCAGCGGGAGCGTCAATCGGCAGAAACGACTTTGACTGCTCACACGGCCGATGCCTTTCCGCGATGCTATGGAAGCACGCATCGAAGGAGACTGCGCCGAAATCGGAGCCGATCGCACCATTGCCACTGAACCCGGCCATGAAATCATCTGGTGCTTTTGCTTCGGCCGCCATTGGGGTCCCGCCTGTTGACAGCGAGCAGGCACTGCCAGCGCCTGATCGGATAGGCCTCGTGAGCGACGGGAAGCTGACCGATCGCGAGCGTCTCATCGCGACGATGGAAAGATCCGGCTGGGTCCAGGCAAAGGCAGCGCGCCTGCTTGGATTGACGCCGCGCCAGATTGGCTACGCGCTGAGGAAATACGGTATCGAGATCAAGTGTCTCTGAACGGGCTGTCGAACTTTCGATATGTGGGGGCCGCGCGACTGAGCGAGCGAGGCGAATAGCTGGGTCAAATCAAGGGTTGGTTCATTCGGCACGGACCTCCGCGAGGCGGTCCAGCCTATCGGCGCCAAGAACGGCCCGCCGTTATGGTCGCTCTGTCGGTCCTGTCGATCGGCTCTGCGAACTAGTGCAATGAGGATTTGCCTGTGTAAAACCAGTTCGCCGGGTAGCCGGGCAGGGCGCCGGCGTTGTCGACGGAGTTCGCGCCAGAACCGTCCCTGTAGTACCCCACCGTCTGAAAGATGAAGCTATGCGTTCGATATCAACGAGAGCGATGACGTGCGGCCTCCACCCTAATCTCGGATCGAAATCGTTCGTCGGATCCTGGAAACGTGAGTCAACGCCCGCGGTCAGGTAATCCTTGCTGCCTTGTTCGCCGAATCCGCAGAGCATGTTATTGTCCTCCCCAAAAACGTGCGGTTTGTCGCGGCTTCTGTCACCGGAGAGTTCGTGCCATGCCTTGTCGCCGTAGGGTCGGTGATCGGCCTCGCGGGCTAAAGATTGAGAGTCGCCTCGACAAGCGTCGGTTCTGTCGCTGCGGTCAGGTCCCACGCTCACATCGTCCCGCTCATTTTCGATTGCTTCGGGAGTTGGTTGACCCCTAAGAAACTGTTTTAGCTGCAGGACAAGCTTTCTCATTGCAGTCTCCCGATGCCCCCGCGACGAAGCACTTCGTATACCGCTCACCGAGCCATTGCGGTAATCGTTTGCCGTTATGAATGCATTTGCCGGATGGATGTTTTTTCACGTGCTCTTCGCGCTGCTGCCTTCAGTGACGGGCGGGACCGCGGCGGCCTGCACTTGGCGACATTCGACGCGCGAAACCGCTGGACGAGGATGTCGGCGATGCCCGCGCAGGACCGCCAGCTTGTAGCCAAAGGGCCATTGGGCCGATGCAGTGACCAACTGGCCAGCACGGCTCTCCGAGGTGGCTTATTCGCTGCTCGTGCTCAGCAAGAAAGGGTCGGGCCTCAGAGCGTGGGGCATGAACGTCGCCAACTGCGCAGTATGCCTCCGGCCCTTGTTGCTGTTGCCCGCGCGCTCGCCGTCATTCTGCGTCGCATGAGAGGTCGGTCTCGTCCATCAACACAAGCTTCGCCGGACCCGCGAAGGCAGACGCTCAAGGCGCTTTGGCTGATCCGCACCGACTGCTCACCTCCGTTGAAGGATTTTGAATCAGCACAAAAGCAACTGTCACACGACCATCGAGTCATCATCACAGGACATGCTGTAGTTGCAGCTCGGTCGGCTGGTCCGTAAAAGCAGATCGGGATCATCGTCGGCCCGTAGTCCGAGATATTCAACTTCTCTGTAGCCGGCGGCTAGGATGGCGTCGCCTCTCGCAGTGCCTTGGCCAGCCTCTCGGCCGCTTTAACAGTATTTCGCTTTGGGGGACCGCCACGCGCTGCTCGGGCGGCAGCTGAGAATTGCGATCGCCCATCCATGTGCTTCGCGCCTTTTCGGAAAGGCGATGATCTCGAGAAAGCGGGCAGGACGGCGCACGAGTTTCAACTGCTGGAAATCCTTCTCGCCAAGAAGGCCGGACCAGCAGCGGTCTGGAAAAGAGCTTCGTCACCAATCGCGCCACGCCGTCGAAATGGCCGGGGCCGAACGCGACGCACAGCCTTCGCTCGCCCCGCTCACCGAGACCGCGGTGGCAACCACTCAAGATACATCTCTCGTGCGGCCGCGTAAAGCATCCGGCGCCTAGCAGCTTGGCAGCGTCCTCATGCTCCGTGGGTGGGTAGGCGGCAACGTCCGCGGCGGTCGTTCAACTGCTTCTGGTTCGCGAAGAGGGTAAGGATCACCCGGTCGGCGCCTGAAGTGCGGCGCGCACCAAGCTGAGATGGCCCTTCATGCAGGGCGCCCATGGTTGACACGACCGCGACTTTCATGCCCTGCCTTCGCCATGCCGCCACGGATTTGCGCGACTCGGTGGCGGTCCGGACGATCGGTGTGCTCATGTCGCTTCTCCTCCTTTGATGGCTTTCGGTTCATCGCCGAAGACATGTTCGGCCGCCGGAAACCGGCGCTCCTTCACGTCGCACGCGTAGGCCTCGATCGCTGCCGAAGCGGCCTCTCCCAGTTCGACATAGCGCTTGACGAATTTCGGGCGGAAGTCGCCGAACAGGCCCAGCATGTCGTCGACGACCAGGATCTGCCCGTCGCAGGCCGCCGAGGCGCCGATGCCGATCGTCGGGATTGGGATTTCCTCGGTGATGCGGCGGGCGAGCGGTTCGGGCACTTTTTCCAGTACGACGGAAAAGGCGCCAGCCTCGCTGACCGCAAGAGCATCGCGCCAAATGCGCTCGGCATCCTCGCCCCTGCCCTGCACGCGATATCCGCCAAACAGGTTGACCGCCTGCGGCGTCAGGCCGACATGCGCCATGACCGGGATTCCGCGCGCTGTGAGGAAGCGGATCGTCTCGGCGATCGTCGCGCCGCCCTCGAGCTTGACCGCAGCGCATCCGGTCTCCGCCATAAGGCGCGCGGAATTGCGGAAGGCCTGCTCTAGGCTTTCCTCGTACGAGCCGAACGGCATGTCGACAACCAGCAGCGCCCGCTCCATTCCCCGCCGAACCGCCTTGGCGTGCATGATCATCATATCGAGCGTCACACTGAGCGTGGAGGGAAGGCCGTGGAGAACCATGCCGACGCTGTCGCCGACAAGAACGATGTCGCAGTGGCCGTCAACCAACCTTGCGACCGGCGTGGTGTAGGCCGTCAGGCAGACCAGCGGCGTGCTGCCCTTTCGCGCACGGATGTTCGGCGGCGTGATCGCCTTGACAACACCAGCGGCGCTCAATCCACGTCTCTCCTCACCCAGCGTCACCCACGGCCAGTGTCGTGTTTGGCATATTTTTGTCGAGGTGCGAAGAGGTAAAATCGCCAGAGCGCGTGGTGTTGACGCGACGGGTGGAATGATAAAGAACAGAACTAAATCGGTTTAGACAGGCGGAGCTCTGCCAAGTAGGTCAGGAACTATGGATCAGGCAAAGGGACCAAGGAAAGGCAGAGTCACAGGCAAGACCAACGACGTCAATGCGGACCTCATCGCAGTCGTCGTTGCCGTGAACGACGCTGGACCTTGTGTTCTGACCATCGAACAGGGGGGCGCCCTTCCCTCGGGCCCGTTTGAGCTCGCTCATCGTTCGCTCCAGTCGGGCCTCAGGGCATGGGTGGAACTGCAGACCGGTCAGCCTCTCGGTTATATCGAGCAGCTCTACACCTTCGCCGATCGCGATCGGATCGGCGCCAACGAGCGCGTGATCTCGATCAGCTATCTCGCACTCACCCGCGAAGAAGATGCGGGCGCCTCGGGCAGGCGCAGCTGGGCCAGCTGGTACGACTATTTCCCCTGGGAGGATCATCGCTCCGGCAGGCCCCCGATGCTGGAAGAATTGTGGCCGCGCCTTATCGAATGGGCGGACGGCGCGGACGACGGCGCGACGCGCTTCGATCGCCGGCGGCGAGCGGCGGTCGCCTTTGCCTTGGACGACCGGGCATGGAACGAAGAGCTAACACTGCAGCGCTACGAGCTGCTGTATGAAGCCGCCCTGGTGGAGGAAGCAAAACGCGGCGGAGATTCGGCCATCCTCGCTCCGGTGCCGGGCAGATCGATGAGCGCCGATCATCGCCGCATTCTGGCAACGGCTATTGCGCGGCTGCGCTCCAAGATCAAATACCGGCCTGTTGTGTTCGAACTGATGCCGCCGCTCTTCACGCTTTTACAGCTACAACGAACCGTGGAGGCGCTCTCCGGCAGGCTCATCAACAAGCCGAACTTTCGCCGGCTCATAGAGCAGCAGGAGCTGGTTGAGAAGACCGGCGCGACGACCGCCGAGACCGGCGGCCGGCCGGCGCAGCTCTACCGCTTCCACCATGCCATTCTAGACGAGAGGCCTGTGGCCGGCACAAAATTGCCGCTCGCACGGGCTTGACACCACTTATAGTCACAACGATTATATAGGCCTTATAATCGCGTTGACTATAACTGGAGGCTCGATGAGCGCCGTCCTGCCTTCGAGCGCCTCACTATACGACCGCGTTCGGCGCGTTATCCCACCGATCGAGTGGCCGCTCTTCGTCGAGGACATCGACGCGATCCTGGAACTGAAGCGACAGCGCAACGCGGTCATTCTGGCGCATAACTACCAGACGCCGGAGATTTTTCACTGCGTGGCTGACATCGTCGGCGACAGCCTGGCGCTGGCCCGCAAGGCGATGACAGTCGATGCCGAAATCATCGTGCTCGCGGGCGTGCATTTTATGGCCGAGACCGCCAAGCTCCTCAATCCGGACAAGACCGTGCTCATCCCGGATCTCGGCGCCGGCTGTTCGCTGGCCGAGTCGATCACCGCCGAAGACGTGCGCCTGATGCGGCAGCGTTATCCGAGCGTTCCAGTGGTGACCTACGTCAACACCTCCGCCGCGGTGAAGGCTGAATCCGACATCTGCTGCACCTCGGGCAATGCGCTCGCGGTGGTGAAATCGCTCGGCGCGCCGCGTGTGATCATGCTGCCCGATGAATATCTGGCGAAGAACATCGCGGCGCAGACCAAGGTCGAGATCATTGCCTGGAAGGGGCGCTGCGAGGTGCACGAACGCTTCACCGCGGCCGACATCCGCGAGCTGCGTGAGGCCCATCCCGGCATCAGTGTACTTGCCCATCCCGAATGTCCGCCTGAAGTGGTCGCGGAAGCCGACTTCGCCGGCTCGACGGCGGCGATGTCCGACTATGTCGCGCGGCATAGGCCGGCGCGTGTGGTGCTGATGACGGAATGTTCCATGAGCGACAACGTCGCGGTCGAGCATCCGGAAGTAGATTTCGTGCGCCCATGCAATCTGTGCCCGCATATGAAGCGCATCACGCTCGCCAACATCCGGACCGCGCTCGACGAGAACCGCCACGTCGTCACGATCGATCCTCATGTCGCCGAACGGGCCCGCTGGGCTGTGGAACGCATGCTCTTTGTATGACGGCGGACATCCATCACATTGGCGGAGCGCCGGTCATTATCGGCGCTGGTATCGCCGGGCTCATGACGGCGCTACACTTGGCGCCGCAACCAGTCGTCCTTCTGTCAAGGACCTCGCTCGGAACCGAAGCCTCGAGCATTCTAGCCCAGGGCGGGCTCGCAGCGAGTCTGGGGGAGGACGACAGCCCCGACCTGCACCTCGCCGATACGCTTGCTGCCGGCGAAGGGCTTTGCGACGAACAAATGGCCAGGCGGGTGGTAGAGGCCGCACCTCAAGCCGTCGAGAATCTCATTCGTCTTGGTACTCCTTTCGACCGCTCGCTAGACGGGAGGCTGCAGCTGGGCCTGGAAGCGGCGCATTCGCGTCGCCGCATCGTGCACGCCGCCGGCGACGCAACCGGCCGCGAGTTGTTTCGGGCGCTACTCGGCGTGGCGCGGCGAACCCGTTCGATCACGATCATGGAAGGCATGACAGCGCTTCGCTTGGTTGTCGCAGAGGGCAGCATTGTTGGCTTGCTGACTGTCCTGCATGGCGCCGTGTTCGCATTGCCCACACGCCGCGTGGTGCTGGCGACCGGTGGTATAGGCGGCCTGTTTTGCGATACAACCAATCCGCTCTCCTCATTCGGGCACGGCCTGGCGCTTGCAGCCTGTGCTGGAGCGGAACTAGCCGATCTCGAATTCGTGCAATTCCACCCGACGGCCCTCGACATTGCGCGCCGGCCAATGCCGCTTGTCAGCGAAGCAGTGCGTGGCGAAGGCGCGGTGCTGATCGATGAGCACGGCCATCGCTTCCTGGCAGACACGCCCGGGGCAGAACTCGCATCGCGCGATGTGGTCGCGCGGGCGATCTCCGATCAGCTCGCAGCCGGGCATGGCGTCTATCTCGATGCCCGACATTGTCTCGGGCAGAAATTCGCAAGACGCTTTCCGGCAATCGACGCTATTTGCAAGCATGCCGGCATCGATCCGGCGGTGGAACCCATTCCCGTACGGCCCGCTGCTCACTATCACATGGGCGGCGTGGCCGTTGACGCCGAGGGGCGAACTTCCGTTAGCGGCCTGTGGGCCTGTGGCGAAGTCGCATGCACAGGACTGCATGGCGCCAACCGGCTTGCCAGCAACTCGCTGACCGAAGCGGTTGCAACCGCCGCCTGGGTGGCTGAAAGCGTCGCGGGTACCTCTGCGGGTTGGCAGTGGCCTAGGCTTCCGGCAACTGTTCCCATCCGGCCCGACCCTTCACCTATTCGCACGATTGTGTCCAATGCGCTTGGCATTGTTCGGAATGGGAAATCATTGTGCGACACGGTCGCGACACTGCTGCCGATCTCTGTTTGCGAGACGGCCGCGGCCGATCCGGCCCTGGTGGCATTGTTGATGGCGATCGCCGCCCTTCGGCGCGAGGAGAGCCGCGGCTCCCACTTTCGATCCGATTTCCCCGGGCGCGATGCCGCCGCCCTCCCCTCACGATTGACGCTCTGCACAGCTTTTGAGAATGCCGTCACGCTCAGATGGCAAGCATCCGAACGGAGCCGTTGACATGACTTCACTTGCACCACTTCCCCAGATCATCATGGAGCCCATCGTGCGTTCTGCCCTGCTTGAAGACCTGGGCAGAGCCGGCGACATCACAAGCGATGCGATCATCCCCGCCGATTGCAAAGCGACGCTGGCGTTGAATGCCCGGCAGGCAGGCGTTGTTGCCGGGCTCGACTTGGTCATGTTTGCCTTCCTGCTGGTCGATCCCGGGATCAGCATCCAGCTGCGGTGTCCTGAGGGCGGCAAGGTTTCGGCCGGCCAGACCATCGCGATCGTAAACGGGCCGGCGCGCAGCCTGCTGACGGCGGAGCGGACGGCGCTCAATTTCTTATGCAAACTCAGCGGCATCGCGACGGCAACGGCTACGCTCGTAAACGCGGTGAGGGGCCATAACGCAAAAATCGTGTGCACACGCAAAACGACGCCCGGCCTGCGTGTCCTGGAAAAGTATGCGGTACGAGCGGGCGGCGGTGCCAATCACCGCTTCGCGCTCGACGACGCCGTGCTGATCAAGGACAACCACATCGCCATTGCCGGCGATATCCGCACCGCAATCGAGCGGGCGCGCCGCGCCATCGGTCACATGGTCAAGATCGAGGTCGAGGTCGACAGGCTGGACCAGTTGGAGATCGCGCTTACAGCGGGCGTCGACGCCGTGCTCCTCGACAACATGTCGGTCGAGGACCTTGCGCAGGCTGTGGCTATGGTCGGTGGCCGCGCGATCACCGAGGCTTCGGGCCGGGTGACGCGGGCGAGCGCCCCGGCAATTGCGGCGACCGGCGTGGACCTCATATCGGTCGGCTGGCTTACCCACAGCGCGCCCATCCTCGACATTGGTCTCGACATGCCGGCCGACCGAAATTGCAACAGGCATCTGAACTGATGGAGAGGACATGAACCGGGATCGCAGGAACTCCTTTGGTCGCAGTCTAACCTGCGTCAGCACGTCCCAGGTTCCACCAACAGCCGACGCAAGCCTTCTCGGCGCCAGGCGACACGCTTCAACAACGGAGGCGGGAGGGACGGACCAGCAAGGCACAGAAAGCCGCGTCGCAGCCCTTGGCGTCATCATCTGCCGACTCGACGAGATGCGCCAGTTGGCGGCCTCTCACGGGCTGGAACTTCTGGGTTATCTGCTGGACGTCGCCTTCACCGAATCCTGCGACGCGATCAGAAAGGAGCATTCCTGTGCTCAGAGTAATATAACGGAAACCGTAATCCCCACGGATGACGTGAGTTGAGCCTGCGGGCAGCAGTTGGAGAGTCCGCTCAAGAGCGCCACCAGTCGCGTTTCGATAGAAGACTTCCCGCTGGCATGCGCCTGGTCTTCAGCATCCACTGCAACGCTCCAGGTCAAGGACGGAAGATTATGGAGAACAAGATTTTATGAACGAACTCAGCCCAGACCTGACCTCGGATCCAATCGGTTGGGCGCTTCCCCCTTGGACGCGAGCGGAAGCCCAAGCGCTCCACGACGCGCCATTCAACGACCTTTTGTTTCAGGCGCAGACCGTTCACCGGCAGAATTTCGATCCCAACAAGGTCCAGCTCAGCCGGCTTCTCAGCATCAAGACGGGTGGATGTCCGGAGGATTGTGGCTATTGCAGCCAGTCGGCGCATCACGAAAGCGGATTGAAGGCGTCGAAGCTGATGGAGGTCAGGCGCGTCATCATGGAGGCGACTAAGGCGCGTGACGCCGGCGCCACCCGCTATTGCATGGGCGCCGCCTGGCGCAATCCCAAGGCGCGCGACATGGATGCGGTCGTGGCGATGGTCGAAGGCGTCAAGGCACTCGGCATGGAGACCTGCATGACGCTCGGCATGCTCGATCTTGAGCAGACCGCTCGCCTGAAACAGGCTGGTCTCGACTATTACAACCACAACATCGATACGTCGGAACGCTACTATAGCGAGATCATCAGCACGCGCAGCTTTGCTGACCGGCTCGAAACACTCGAGCTTGTCCGCCAATCCGGCATCAAGGTCTGCTGTGGCGGCATTGTCGGCATGGGCGAAGAGCCGGTGGACCGGATCGACATGCTGGTGACACTGGCCAATCTGCCGGAACATCCGCAAAGCGTTCCGATCAACATGCTGATCCCGATCGAAGGCACCCCGCTTGCCGAAACCAGGCCGATCGAGCCGATCGAATTCGTGCGTGTGATCGCGCTGGCCCGCATCATGATGCCGAAGTCGCACGTGCGTCTTTCCGCCGGCCGCACCGCCATGACCGATGAAATGCAGGCGCTGTGCTTTTTTGCCGGCGCCAACTCGATCTTCGTCGGCGACACACTGCTGACGGCGGACAATCCCGGCGAAGACAAGGATACTCTGCTGTTCCAGCGTCTCGGCATCGAGCCGATGGAAATCGGCACGCAATGAACGAGGCACTTCTTGCCCGGTATGACGCGTCCTTGCGCGGACTGGCGCGCAAGGACCGGCTGCGCACACTTGCACCGCGCGCCGGGCTCGACTTCTCGTCGAACGACTATCTCGGGCTTGCCGCCTCCAAAAGACTTGGCGAAGCGGTCGCGGCGGCGATTGCGCGGGGGACGCCGGTCGGCGCGACCGGATCGCGGTTGTTAAGGGGCAACTCACCGGAGCACGAGGCCCTGGAGGCAGACGCCGCGGCGTTCTTCGGCGCCGAACGCGCGCTGTTCTTCGGCAGCGGCTATATCGCCAACTTCGCTCTGCTGACGACGCTGCCGCAGAAGGGTGACCTTTTGGTCCTCGACGAACTCGCTCATGCCAGCATGCATGAGGGGGCCCGCGCTGGCCGCGCCGAGTTCAAGCTCGCCGCGCATAACGACATCGATGCTGTCGAGGATGCGATCACCCGCTGGCGCGCCGAAGGCGGCATGGGCCGCATCTGGATCGCGGTCGAAAGCCTCTACAGCATGGATGGCGACCGCGCCCCGATGGCGCGCCTGGTCGCGCTTGCCGATCGGCACGAGGCATTCCTCGTCGTCGACGAGGCGCATGCCACCGGCATCTGGGGACCGAACGGCCGCGGGCTGGCCGCCGCTTTCGAGGGCCGCGACAACACTGTCGCACTTCACACATGCGGCAAGGCGCTCGGCGCGTCCGGCGCACTCGTCACCGGGCCGGGAACGCTATGCGACTATCTCGTCAACCGCTGCCGGCCATTCATCTACGCCACCGCGCCGTCGCCTCTGATGGCGGTGGCAGTGCGCGAAGCGCTGGCCATGCTGTCCGACGAGCCCCAACGCCGTGTCCAGCTGCAGGAGCGCGTAGCCTTCGCGGGCCGCCAATTGGCCGAGCGCTGCGGCGTGAAGCCCAGCGGCTCGCACATCCAGCCCTTTGTCATCGGCGACAACAGGCGCACCATGGCGGTGGCGGCGGCGCTGCAGACGCGCGGCTTCGACATACGCGGCATCCGTCCGCCGACGGTGCCCGAGGGCACATCGCGACTGCGCATTTCGCTGACGCTCAACGTCGACGAAGCGGACATTTCGGCCATGGTCGAGGCGCTCGTCGAGGTGTTGGCCCAGACATGACCAGAAGTGGCATGACCAAGCGCATCGTCGTCACCGGAACAGACACCGGAATTGGCAAGACAGTATTTTCGGCCGGGCTCGCCGGCCTGCTCGACGGCTTCTACTGGAAGCCGGTGCAGTCGGGCCTCGACGAGGAGACGGACAGCGAGGTCGTTGCCCGGCTTTCCGGCTTGCCCGCCGGTCGCGTGCTGCCCGAAGTGTATCGCCTGAAGGAGCCGCTGTCGCCGCATCGTTCAGCCGAACTCGACGGCGTAGCGATAGACGTCGCGGAGCTGTCGCTTCCGGACTTGCCGGGTCCGCTCGTCATCGAAGGTGCCGGGGGACTGATGGTGCCGCTCAATCGGCGCACCAAGTTCATCGACATATTCGCGCAGTGGCGGGTGCCGGTCATCCTGTGCGCCCGTACCAAACTCGGCACGATCAACCACACGCTGCTGTCGATCGAGGCGCTCAGGGCCCGTTCCATCCCGCTCATCGGCATTGCCTTCATCGGCGATGAGGTGGCCGATACGCAGAGAACAATCGTGGAATTCAGCGGCGTGCGCCAGCTTGGCAGACTGCCACTGCTCGATCCGCTGACGAGTGGGACGCTGCGGGAAGCGATGGTTGCCAGCTTCGACCTCACGACGATCGCAGGGGGCGAATGATGTCGCAGTCTCAAGTCTGGCATCCGTTCACCCAGCACGCGCTCGAGCACGCCATCCCTGAAATCGTGCGGACGGAAGGCGCCTACCTCCACAAGGCCGACGGCACGCGCATCCTGGATGCCATTTCCTCCTGGTGGGTCGTCACCCACGGCCACCGCCATCCCCGCATCATCAAGGCCATCGAGACGACTGCGGCGAGCCTCGACCAGATCATCTTCGCCGGCTTCACCCACGAGCCGGCCGAACGCCTGGCCGAAGCACTTGTCGGCCTCGCTCCGCCCGGCCTCGACTGGGTGTTCTACTCCGACAGCGGCTCGACCTCGGTCGAGGTCGCGCTGAAGATGGCGCTCGGCTATTTCCGCAACATCGGCGCGCCGCGCGCGCGCATCGTCGTCATGGAGCACAGCTATCATGGCGACACGATCGGCACGATGAGCGTCGGCGCCCGCGGCGTGTTCAACGCTGCCTACGAGCCGTTGCTGTTCGAGGTCGACACCATCCCCTTCCCGGCCGCCGGGCGCGAGCAGGAGACGCTGGATCGGTTCGAGGCAGTTGCCCGCGACCGGCGCGCGGCCGCGCTGATCGTCGAACCGCTCGTGCTAGGCGCCGGCGGCATGCTGATGTATCCGGCCTGGGTTCTGGCCGAATTGAAGAAGATCGCAGAAACCTCCGGCACGTTGCTGATCGCCGATGAAGTAATGACCGGCTGGGGGCGGACCGGAACCATGTTCGCCTGCGAGCAGGCGTCCATTTCTCCGGACATCCTATGCACGTCGAAGGGCTTGACCGGTGGCGCGATCCCTTTGGCGGCCACGCTCGCCACCGATGCCATCTTCCAGGCCCATTATTCCGAAGACCGTAAGAAAACCTTCTTTCATTCGAGCTCATACACCGCCAATCCGATTGCCTGCGCGGCAGCACTCGCCAATGTCGAGATCTGGCGCGACGAGCCGGTGGCCGAGCGGGTCGCGGCTTTGAGCGCGAAGCAGGCCGCCGGGCTGCAACGCTTCCGGGACAACCCATATTTCACCGACTGCCGAGCCACTGGCACGATCGCTGCCCTCGACCTGCGCACCGGTTCCGCCGGCTATCTCGCCGAGATTGGTCCGAAACTGCGCGCGTTCTTCCTCGAGCGCGGCCTGCTTGTTCGTCCGCTCGGCAATGTCCTCTATCTTCTCCCGCCCTATTGCATCACCGGCGGCGAGTTGGACGCACTCTACGACGCGATCGAGGAGGCCGCCGAACGCTTCGGGTCTAGGCCATGAGCAAGTCGTCGCGCATTCTCGGGTTCGGTCATCATACGCCTGGGCGCAAGGTGGCGAATGCCGAGATCGAGAACAATCTCGGCCTCGAGCCGGGCTGGATCGAAAGGCGTACCGGAATCCGTTCGCGCTTCTGGGCAACGGACGGAGACACGCTGTCTGGTCTTGCCGCGCAAGCCGGCGACATGGCGCTGGCGAACGCCGGTATTGACCGCAGCGACATCGGGCTGCTGTTGCTTGCCACCTCGACACCCGACCACCTTCTGCCGCCCAGTGCACCCTTGGTCGCGCACAAGCTCGGCCTTGGCCGCGCAGGCGCGGTCGATCTGACCGGCGCCTGCGCCGGCTTCGTCTATGCGCTGATGTTCGCGGACGGGTTCACCCGCCTGCACGGCAAACCAGCGCTGGTCATCGCCGCCAACATCCTCAGCCGCCGCATCAATCCAGCCGAGCGCGCGAGCTCAGTCCTTTTCGCCGATGCCGCCGGCGCCCTGGTGATCGGTCCTTGCGAGGATCCCTATCAGGGTATTCTCGGCGCTTCGGTGGATTCCGACGGCTCGCGCTACGGGCTGATCCAGATCCCGGCAGGCGGAAGCAACACCCCGTTCCATGGCGAGCTCGATCTCGAGCAGACCCGCATGACGATCACCGACGGCCGCGAAGTGTTCGCCAAGGCGGTTGAGATGATGACTGCCTGCTCGCAGGACGCACTCGCGGCGGCCCGGATGCGGCCGCAGGACATCGATCGGTTCGTACCGCACCAGGCCAATGCCCGCATTTTCGATGCGGTCGGGCGAAACCTCGGCATCGCCGATGAAGCGATCGTCAAGACGATCGCCGAGTATGGCAACTCTTCCGCCGCGACGATCCCGCTCTCGCTGTCGCTCGCCCATCGGGCGGCGCCGTTCCGGCCGGGGGAGAAGGTTCTTCTGGCGGCCGCGGGTGCGGGTCTTAGCGGCGGTGCGCTCGTCGTTGGAATTTAGCCGCGCGAACCGAACTGCCAAGACTGACCTTGAACGATGAATACAGGGACAACGACCAATGCGAAAACTAGTCGCCGGCAAGCTGCACGGCATCCACGTCACAGAAGCGAACCTCAACTACCATGGTTCGATAACGCTCGACCCCGACCACTGCGAGGCAGCCGGGATCCTGCCGATGGAATTCGTGGAGATATGGAACAAGAATTCCGGTGCGCGGATTTCGACCTATGTCATCCTCGGCGAGCGCGGCTCACGGTGCTGCATCCTCAACGGAGCGGCGGCTCGCACCTGTCAGCCCGACGACCCGATTATCGTCTGCAACTCCATCTACCTGGACGAAGCGCATATCACTTCGCTGAAGCCGCGCATCGTCACGTTCGACCAGGATAACCACATACTCGACCGCCTGAGCTACTCCGTCGATATTGACACAGACGGCCGTTACAGTTTCGCCATTCTTGACGAGGCGGATGAGCCTTTGGTCATTCCTGCCCTGGTCTCCGGGGCGTGAGCCGCGCTCCACAGATGTGCGAGCCTCGGCACTGAAGAGCGTCTGGTCTAAGACTCGACGAAGTTGCTGATGCTCAGCTTCGAAAGGCTGATGCCCACCACGCCTTGGGCACCGTGGGCCTTCGTGGGATGGCGCAATGTCTCGCAGCTGCTGATCCGCGAACAGCGGTTTGCATGTCTGACCCTTGTCTCAGGTTACTTGCGGTGGCGGCTTGCAAATTCTTGCTGCTTTCTCAAGCGCCGCGGCCGGGTCCTTGACGACCTGGCTTTTCATGATCTTTGCCGCCGTGTCGATCAAGCAGGCTACCGTCTTCCGCATCGGCAGCGGTGCCAACCATCATCGCGAATATGGCTAGCCGAACGGCCGCAAGCAGCATTGAGGTGGGCCTTCGGCAAGTGTTTCCCGCCGGCGCCAAGGCTCACCAGCCATCCGACGCCTGATCCGGTTACATATCAGGTTCGTCGATCGGTGGCTTGGCAGCAAGACCGAGCCTGGCTCGTTGGCCATCGGCGTAATTTTCCGCGGGAAACTGTGTCTTGAACCGAAGAACTGTCAGTTTGCCGTCCTCGACAATATGAACAACCCATCCCCCACCACAACGCTTGACGCGCACGTCATTAGGTTCGCCAGCCACCATTGCTGCCCCTCATTTTCGTCGCGCTTGGGCTGAGACTGGAAGTCGTTTCCGCACATCGGAAAACATAGGACCTTACGTAACGTCAAGCCCCGATTTTGGGATAGCCGATGCCTTGTCGATTTCAGGGTGACGGCGATTCTGGTCCGCAACGTCCGTGAGCGCTCAAATCGATTTAGATGCGCAGATTTTGCATGTTAATTCAGCCTTGTTATCCACAGCTAACGTGAATGGGAACGCGTATTCAGTCCGAGTACCTCTGCAAAAAATCTGCCGCTCTGGTGCCTCAGCGCGATCACCCGGCAATCGCCGGAAACAGTCTTGTCCGCCCGCCAAGCTCGGCAGCCAACATCTCGAGCTTTTCGACACGCGTGCCGTGCAGGCCGACGGTTGCGCCCTGCGCGTGCAGCGTCCGCGCCACGGCCTCGCCGATTCCACCACTTGCTCCGGTGACGAGCGCGTTGCGGCCGGTCTTCCACGGAAGCGGTCACTGGCGGCCATGCGCCTTTCAGATATTATCGGATACAGCTTTGGACAGGCCATCGAGCCGAACTCGAAGGGCTCGCTTAACCTTCCGGGTAGCGGTACGTCGACGTCGCTTCAACAGTTGAGAATTTTGCAAAAGATGGGGCCCCGGCTTGTCCAGCTTCCGCTGCCACTTGGCGCATTCACCGAGGCGGTCCAAGGGCACGTCCTTCACAATCGTGATCCGGCAAGCATTTGGAAACGAGAGATAGAGTTACTGGAGGCATCTCGCATGCCTTCTACACTTGCTTGAACGCCAGAACTGCGTTCATGCCGCCCATGGCGAAAGCGTTGCTCAGTGCCACGCGCACCTTGCGCTCGCGCGCCACATTGGGCGTGACGTCGAGATCGCAATCGGGGTCTGGCTCGCGATAGTTCGCGGTCGGCGGCACAATGCCCTCCTGGATCGCCATCACGGAGGCGATCATTTCAAGTGCGCTCGCTGCGCCCAGGCAATGCGCGTACATGGACTTGGTGGACGAGACAGACATCGAATAGGCATAGTCTCCGAAGACGCGCTTGATCGCCGCCGTCTCAGTCTGATCGTTGGCCTTGGTGCCGGTGCCGTGGGCGTTTAGGTAGTCCACGTCCTCCGCATTCAGCCCGGCGTCGGCAAGGCAAGCGCGGATCGCGGCCTCCGGCCCCTCGACAGACGGCGCGACGATGTGGAAGGCGTCGCCGGAAAGGCCGATGCCTGCGATCTCGGCAAGGATTGTGGCACCGCGCACGGCGGCATGCTCATAGCTTTCCAGCAGGCCATGCCCGCACCCTCGCCTATCACCACTCCCTTCCTGTCGGAGAAGGGCCGGCACGTATCTGGAGCGAGCGCGCGCATTGCTTCCCATGCCTTCATCTGAAGGCATACGAGCGGCGCTTCGGCGCCTCCGGCAAGCATCACGTCGGCCCGGCCGAGCTTGATCTGATCCGCGGCCGAAGCGATCGCATGGTTGGCTGATGCGCATGCGGAGGCGATGGCAAAGACCGGGCCGCGCAGGCCGAGACTCACGCTGACCTGGCTGGCAGCGGCGCTCGGCAACCCCCTTGGTGCAGTGTAAATGCCAGCACGCTTCGCGCCGCCCAAAAGGAGGTCACGGTAGGTTTCTTCGACCGTTCCCCAGCCCCAGCCGCAGACGCCCACTGTCGCGCCGAAGCGATACGGATTTCCCTTATCGCAGGAAAGTCCGGCGTGCTGCATGGCTTCACGCGCTGCAAGCACAGCGAGCAAGCTGTGGCGGTCCATGGAGACGAGCTGGTTGCGGCCGATGTCGTGCTCGGGCAGCTCCTTGATCTCGGTACCGACAGTCCCCTTCATCTCATGAAGCGCGGAAGTGACCATCGGGCGGATGGCGGAGCGACCTTCGCGCATCTCTTTCCAGATAGAGGCGGCGTTGTTGCCTAGCCGCAAAGCCCCCCTATCCCAGTAATGACGACTCGCCTGTCCAATCAGACCTCCTTCGCGAGCAAACCGCGGACGGCTTCCACCATGTCGCCGACATTCTTGAGATTCGACCAGGCGTCAGCCGCGTCATGTCGATCTTGATGTCGTAGGCCTGCTCCACATCCCAGAGGAGATCCGCCAGACCCAGCGAATCGACTCCGAGCGAGGTCAGTTCCGTGGCAGTCGTTATTTCGCCGATGGTGGAAACACTCTCGCCGCTCTCCGATTCGACGCGGTTCCCTGTTGCGCCGCTTTCGGTCGCGTGGCTCAGGGGCTTCGCAGCCCCGCCGGGAATGGTCATCAGCCGCTTCACGCCTTCATCCGCGAGAGCCGAGCGGGCAACATCGCGTTCGATGACCTGGAGGTGGGACCAGATGATCCGTGAGGGGAACGCCACGCCGGCCTGGCTCGCCAATGACTTCAATGCCAACCGTCGGCATAGAGCGGTCCGGTAAGCTTGGCGCCATTGTCATTGGCGAAGCCTTCGGCGAGCACCTCGATTTCGTCGAGGCCGGCCGCGATAGCCCGCTTCACCCGAGCGGGACGCAGGGCAGTGGCGTTGCGGACAAAAAAGCCCGCGGCCCGCGCCCGTCATCCCGTTTTGCCAAGCGAAATGTCGTCGAGGTCCTCTTCGATCACCCCAGCCGCGTATAGCTGATCGAGCAAGTCGGCGACTGCAAGGACGCTCGCTCCGTCCATGGCCCGCATAATCAGCTCCGAGGCTGTACAGTTCCCGCTCGCGATTAGATGGCCAATGGGAATCGGAACCACCCCGTCGAGCACTCGATGCTCACTGTTGCGTGAGCGGAGATGGAAGCAGTGGTCCCCTGCCTCGTATTGCAGGTCTCCGCGGAAGCGAATTGGCCGGTTGGGAGGGGGGCTTTCGAGCATATTCTCGTCGATGATGCTATCGAGACCTTCCCGGAACTCGTCGGGCGCGCTGAAGAAACGTTGAGCCACGATTCGGTACCCGAGAGGCCAGCGTTCGCTACCCGGTACCGGCGTCACCAGTTGTAAACGTCCCTGCCGCATGTTCACGAGAAAGCCAGAAACACAGGCGATTGTCGTGGGACAGCCCTCCGGCACGGCGATTGCGGCGTCTTTGCCGGCTGCCCTGAGTTTCTCCTTCCGCGCTCGTGCGCGCCCGGTGAAAGCCTTTGCGGTCGGCCCGTCCTTGCCCTGCAGGATGAGTTCGACCCCCATCAGGTCCTCGGGCGAAAACGCCGCGTGTATCTGATTAAGATGGTCCGTGCTTAGCACTGAGAAACGATTGGTCACGCGACCGTAGCGTTCGAACAGTTCGAGCACGCGGTTGGTGAGTGCCTGATCCTTGAGCGGGGCCGCCGTCGTCGTTTGTGGCAATTCGCCCGTGATCTGATGGTAGTCGAACAGAAAACGGTCGTACTCCGGGTTGTCGATCGGGTCTGTGGCCCAGTAACAGAAGCCAGTGCGGACTGCCGAACCAAACATTTCGCTCGCCGCACGGAGCACGCCGCGCCAAACCTCTGCATGCTCCTCAGTGTATTCATAGTAACCTTTGAAGGTACCCGCCGAGAGGCCACAGAACCAGCAACCGACGGTGCAGCCTTCGCTCAGCTCGAAAGCGATGACAGAGTGCGCGATTGACGGCGCCAATTCGCCCATTTCGTCGTTACAGCGCCGGATTTGGCGCTCGCGCCAGGCATGAAAGCGAGGATTGATAGTCGACATTTCGCCTTGGCCGCGCAGGAGGTCGCGATGGCGCAACATCTCCCGCGTATACTCATCCCACATCATAGCCAGCGGCCACGGGGCAGACTCCGGCTTGAAGCGATACTTCAGGTAGTCACCGCACCAGAGCGGCAGCATCTCCATTGGGTCAACTTCGATGCCGTATCGCGCGGTCACTATCCGAGGGTTGTCGAGGTTCTCGGAAAGCGCCGTACGGAATTTCCCATCACCGGCCAGCCGCTCCATGAAGCGCTTGATATGTGACAAACTGCGCCGTTCCTTAGGCGTGCGCCGATCAAAAAATCTGCCGCCAGCGTTCGCTCCGAGGGTAGAGATGAGCCCTTGCAGCGGTCCCTTGTCCGCCTGATGGCATTATCTCGTTGACAAGCTTTGCGATCATGTTCTCTTCAGACCGGCTCCTTCGAGCCAATGCGATCAGAGCTAGCTCGCGACAGCTACAACTATCACAACAACGACAACGACCGCGACCGCGACCGCTGCAGTTTTTCCATCGACTTTAACAGGGCTCATGGACGTACACGGAGCGCAATTAGCCAACGCATTGGTGTGTACAAGGCTGGTCAAGGTCGAAACACTCGAACCACCCTTGCGGCCCGCAGTCGCGCGAAGCTTCTTGCTATTTGGTTTTTCTCGGCTGTTCGATCGGATAAAACCTTTAACCTCGTCGAGTGTGATGTTGTAGTCGAGGTCCTTTGCAAATTCTACAATCGATGCAAGCCCTCCAGCACGCCGTTTGAGGTTTTCAAGCGGACTGCCTTTTTTTCCCAACTCGTTGATGAATCGCTCTACGTCAGCTCGCGCCATAGCTAATTCCCGCCTCTGCTCAGTGTCCGAGCTATCCAGCCATCTCGCTCTCACAAGCGATCGGCTGATGTACCAGCAAGCTCCGTACCAACCTCACATCTCTGATTTTCGGCTTGGCCAGCATTTCCATACTGGCGCTGCTCCCTCTCGTCGTCCGGAATCAATTGAAGAGCGGACGGATCGTCTACGGCATTTTATTGGCGGCTTCGGCACCGGTGCTTTCATCGCGGGCATGAGCAACGGCTACCTGAGGCGAATCACGTCTCAAAACAAGCTGGTGGCGTTCGCCTCTGTCGCTTGGGCAGCCTACAAGCGTGTCGCGCTTGCGACAATTACGGTGCGACTTATCCTAGACGGCCGCCCACCGCCCCAGAATAATCCATTGAATTCAAGCGTGTCTTACTGGCACAGCTCTTGCCTAGAAGAGGCGAAGCGGTTCATTTCCATCGCTTCGGCTACGTTTTTTGAGGCTTTCGAAAGAGCTAACCATCAGCAGTACATCTATGAACAGCTTAATGACGGCGACGGCCTTAGCTACGGCGACCGCCATGACGGCTTCCGCCCAGCCCCAGATGACCACCATCGCCAAGGCGATCGGTTCCAACCCCAACGAGGCTCCTAACGATGCCACCGACCCCCGCGCCTATCTGAACGAGGTCGACGACGTCGAGGCGATGCCCTGGGTCAGGGCGCATAACCTATCGACCGTCAATAAGCTGTCGAAAGATCCGCGCTACAGAGAATACCAAGCCGACATTCTGAAGATCCTACAGGCCACCGATCGTATTGCTTCGCCCGGCCTTGCGCAAGGCGACATGATCGACAACTCTGGCAGGACGGGACGCACGTGCAAGCCTTGTGGCGGCGTGCGAACTGGGAATCCTACAGGTCAGGCAAGCCGCAATGGCGCACCATCCTCGATGTCGATGCACTGTCCAAGGCCGAGGGCAACCTGCAGGGATACGCCCGCCGTTACGCCCTCGAATACACCCACATGTCTCAAAAACTCATGGACAATAGTGCGCAAGCCTTAGGACCGTGTGGATTGAAGCGAGATGAAGCCGGCGGCGAGGGCGGAGACGTGGCGCGCACTACGGGTGGAATCGAACACCTGCATCAGATGCGCCGACCAAATCCGCCCTTCGCCAACAGCGCCCCAATAAAGCGCACCCGTGCGCGCTTCCATGGAGACTATTGTACACAGGCTAATTGGCACGACGGAAATACAAGTTGCGCCGCGACGGCAGGTATGGAGCTAACATCAAGATGAGAAATGGCTATGCTACAGACAAAACATAGCGAGGCCTGCCTGCCTTGGTATTTCAATTATCCAACTGCACCGCAGTTCTCCGCAGCGATCGGCGCGGAGGCCTATGGGGAATGGCTCGGCGGCCTATCGGCTAACGATCCCGTATCGCTCTATATCCATATTCCGTTCTGCCGGTCGATGTGCTGGTATTGCGGCTGCCCTACTACCATCACCCAGCGGGACCCGCCGAACCAAAATTACGTGGCGGCGCTGCGCGGCGAGATCCATTTGGTCTCAGAGCTAACGCCGCAGGCGCTGCCCGTGAGCGACGTGCACTTTGGCGGCGGAACGCCCACGCTCCTTGAGCCAACGGAATTCCTCGCCTTGACGGAGCTTCTACGCCGCCGCTTCGCGTTCAGGCAAAAGACCGCCATCGCCGTCGAGATCGATCCGCGCACGTTCACCGCGGAGATGGCCGAAGCCTTAAGTGCAGCCGGGGTGAACCGCGCGAGCCTCGGCGTGCAAAGTTTCGACCCCAGTGTTCAAAAAGCGATCAATCGTATCCAGAGTGTAGAGCAGACGGCGACTGCCGTCGAAAACCTGCGCCAGCAGGGAATAAACCGCATTAACATCGATCTCATCTACGGTCTTCCCAATCAGACGATGCAGTCCTGCGTCCAGACCGCCACGGTGGCGGTGGCGATGCGCCCGCAGCGGATTGCCGTGTTCGGATACGCTCACACGCCGTCTTCTAATAAACATCAGCGCCTCATCGAAAAGGCAGGACTACCGGACAGCGCTGCCCGCGCCGAACAAGCTGCGGCCGTCGCCGAGACGCTGGTTGCTGCCGGCTACCGAGAGATTGGGGTCGACCACTTCGCCTTGCCGGACGACGAGCTCGCATTGGCTCAGAAAACCGGTCGCCTGCGGCGCAACTCCCAAGGTTACTCTGCCGACACCTGCAAAACCCTGATCGCCTTTGGTGCGTCGGCTATCGGGCGTGTTGGAGAGGGTTACGTCGAGAACGCAGGCGCGCTGGAGGCCTATAGTCAGCATATCGCAGCTGGTCGCTTGGCAACGTCGAAGGGCTACCGTCTCATCGGCGAAGACCGCGTCCGAGGCGCAATCATCGAGCGACTGATGTGTGATCTCGAGGCCGACGTACCGGCAATCTGTGCCGCCCACGGATTTGATTGGACCCATTTTCTCGATTCAGCTGAGCGCTTGGCGATGCTGGCCGACGACGGGATAGTGGACGTCGAGAATGGCTTCATCCGCGTGCGGCATGGCCATCGCATTTTGCTTCGCTCTGTTGCTGCCGCGTTCGACGCTTATCTCGACCAATCGTAGTGAGCCACAGCGAGTCACCATGAGCGGAGGCCTGAGAAGGTCGACTGTTGCAATCCGCTGTGGATCGGAAGTCCTTTGTGTACCCGTTTTTGCAGCACCGTGATGTTCAGTGCCCTGTACGAGCAATGCCCGCGTTTCCGGATCACGAGGGGTATTTGCAGCGCTCGAACCGCCGCTTTGGTTCAGTGCGAACACGAGGAATGGTCGGCATGTTCACTTCTATAGGGGGAGATGGCCACCTTACTCTGCTCCGTGAACCCTGGGACGTCATCGCGCTTTCGGCAGGCGTTCAACGAATACGAATCCTAGGTGTTAAGGACATCCCATGGCATTCAATATTGCGATCTATCTGAATCGTATCGGCCTTGCTCGAGTGCCGACAACGGTCGACGGTCTTGTTGCCCTTCAGCAGGCTCAAATGCGCGCGATTCCCTTTGAAAACATCGATGTGCTGTTGGGTGATATACCCAATCTGACTGAGAATTCGATCTGGGCCAAACTGATCAATGCCCGGCGAGGGGGGTATTGCTTCGAATTGAACAAGTTGTTTGGCTTGGCGCTCGAAGCACTCGGTTTCACGATCCAGCCCATCCTTTGCAGAGTGCGTATGGGTGCTGCGGAGGGTGGGCCACGCACACACCAGGCATTCATCTTAACCATCGAGGGCGTCGACTGGCTCGCCGACGCTGGCTTCGGTGGTCCAGCACCGATTGCACCGCTACGGATCGATACAGAGGAACTGCAAACAGCTGGCCGTGACGTGTTTCGCCTGCGAGCTGACTCCGCCAGCGGAGAACTCGTCGTTGAACGCAAGAACGGGAATGAATGGTTCCCTCTTTATGGTTTCGATCGAGCCACCGCCTTGCCCTCAGATTTTGAGGGCGCCAACTTCATCTGCGCTCGCTGGGACCGTTCGCCGTTTCCATCCAGCCTCATGATGAGCGTGCTGACAGCCGAAGGGCCTGCGAACTTGTTCAACAAGGATTTCAGCTTGATTCGGAACCAAATTGAGGAAACAGAAACCCTCAAAACGAAGAGCGAACTGCAGCGAGTCTTGTCCGATGTTTTTCGGCTGCACCTTCCTCGGTCCACGATTGATTCGTTGTGGGAAAAGCTTGGGTCGCGTGGACGGGTATAGGAAAGAAGGCCGTCAAGCTTGCACTGCGGCGGTTTTCAGCAGTCGGATTTGCCCTTTTTGCAGGCACCGTGTGTGGCATCACTCGAAGCCCATACGTAAATGACCCTGCTCGCTTAAGACCGCTCACCAGCCGTCAGCGGTGGCAGCCAATCGGCAGCTCTAACCATGATCTCCGAATTGGAAAGGTGAGCGTCGGTTACGGTGTCGCCACAAGCGATCAAGCATACCAGTCGACCCAGCATCAGGCTGCGCTGCCGTGTCCACCGCGCGCTACTAGCGCTCACCAGATCGGCTGGATGAGAACCTTCCATGCCCGGTCGGAGACCTATCGCGCGGCGCAAGCATGCATCACCGATGCGCACACCCGGCATCCACATTCTCGATTTTGGGGCAATGGAACGACCGCGTCATCCGATGGGCAGTTCTTTCGCGCGAGCGACCGAGCGGCGAAGCGCGGCGACGTCAATCTGCACTATGGCAGCGAGCCGGGCTCGAAGTTCTATAGCCATCTGTCAGATCAGTACGGCTACTTCAGCATCCTGCCGATCAGCCCGACCGAAAGCGAGGCAGCCTATGTGCTCGATGGGCTGTTCGACCAGGACACGATCCTCGACATCCAGGAACACTTCACCGATACGGGCGGCGCGAGCGATCACGTCTTCGGGCTGTTTGCCCTGATCGGCAAACGCTTCGCGCCGCGACTACGCAACCTCAAGGACCGGAAGTTCCGCACGTTCTCCGAAGCGATGAGCGCTCCTTTTGGCGATGCAACCCGAGGTTAGGGATGAATTGCAAAAGGCTCAAGACTGTTCGGCTGGCCGTCGATTCCGGCCGACTGCTCGGCCGTTAATTTCACATAATTTCACATTCCAAATAAGACACAAAAGTCGGCCCAAAGCTTACGGCCGAAACGCGCGTAGGCAGTGGGTTTGCGCCGTAAATGGGGGTCCGGCTTCCGCGCCGATTCCACATCTTTTGCCCTCCGGTCCGTCCCCCCGCCCGTCTTGACTAAGTACGAACCTACAGCCTATCTCACGATCATCTTAGCACTCCCCAATAGCGAGTGCTAACCACCCTCCGGCAACGGAGAACCTTTCAACCTGCGCACCAGGGATAGTAAAAATGGCACAGTCGAATTTGCGGCCGCTTCATGACCGCGTGGTCGTTCGCCGAGTCGAATCCGAATCCAAGACCGCCGGCGGGATCATCATACCCGACACGGCAAAGGAAAAGCCGCAGGAAGGCGAGATCATCGCCGTCGGTTCCGGCGCCCGCGACGAAGCCGGCAAGCTCGTTCCGCTGGACGTCAAGGCCGGCGACCGCATCCTGTTCGGCAAGTGGTCGGGCACCGAAGTCAAGCTCAATGGCGAAGACCTTCTGATCATGAAGGAAGCCGACATCATGGGCATCATCGGCTAACACGCCGCTGCCTTTCATCCGTACCATCCAATCTGAATTTCGGGCGAAATGCCCAGGAGTACAAAATGGCTGCCAAAGACGTAAAATTCTCCCGTGACGCCCGCGAGCGCATGCTGCGCGGTGTCAACATCCTCGCCGACGCGGTGAAGGTGACGCTCGGTCCCAAGGGCCGCAACGTCGTCATCGACAAGTCGTTCGGCGCCCCGCGCATCACCAAGGACGGCGTCACCGTCGCCAAGGAAATCGAGCTTGAAGACAAGTTCGAAAACATGGGCGCGCAGATGGTCCGCGAAGTTGCTTCGAAGACCAACGACATCGCCGGCGACGGCACCACGACCGCGACCGTTCTGGCGCAGTCGATCGTCCAGGAAGGCCACAAGGCTGTTGCTGCCGGCATGAACCCGATGGACCTGAAGCGCGGCATCGACCTCGCGGTTAGCGACGTCGTCTCGACGCTGATCAAGAACGCCACGAAGATCAAGACCTCGGAAGAGGTTGCCCAGGTCGGCACAATCGCCGGCAATGGCGACGAGTCGGTCGGCAAGATGATCGCAGAAGCGATGCAGAAGGTCGGCAACGAAGGCGTCATCACGGTTGAGGAAGCCAAGACCGCCGAGACCGAACTCGAAGTCGTCGAAGGCATGCAGTTCGACCGCGGCTACCTCTCGCCCTACTTCGTCACCAACGCCGACAAGATGGTTGCCGATCTCGAGGACGCCTACATCCTGCTCCACGAGAAGAAGCTCTCCAACCTGCAGGCGATGCTGCCGGTTCTCGAAGCCGTCGTGCAGACCTCCAAGCCGCTGCTCATCATCTCGGAAGACGTCGAAGGCGAGGCCCTGGCCACGCTGGTCGTCAACAAGCTGCGTGGCGGCCTGAAGATCGCCGCCGTCAAGGCTCCGGGCTTCGGTGATCGCCGCAAGGCCATGCTGGAAGACATCGCCATCCTCACCGGTGGCCAGGTCATCTCGGAAGACCTCGGCATCAAGCTCGAGAACGTCGGCCTTGACATGCTCGGCCGCGCCAAGAAGGTGTCGATCTCCAAGGAGAACACCACCATCGTAGACGGTGCCGGCCAGAAGGAAGAGATCCAGGGCCGCGTCGCCCAGATCAAGCAGCAGATCGAGGAGACCACCTCGGACTACGACAAGGAGAAGCTGCAGGAGCGTCTCGCCAAGCTCGCGGGCGGCGTTGCGGTGATCCGCGTCGGCGGCGCGACGGAAGTCGAAGTCAAGGAAAAGAAGGACCGCGTTGATGACGCGCTGAACGCGACACGCGCAGCCGTCGAAGAAGGCATCGTTCCCGGCGGCGGCGTTGCCCTGCTGCGCGCTTCGCTCAGCATCAACGCTGTCGGCGCAAACTCCGACCAGACCGCTGGCATCAGCATCGTGCGTCGTGCGCTGCAGGCTCCGGCCCGCCAGATCGCGGCCAACGCCGGCGCGGAAGCCTCGATCGTTGCCGGCAAGATCCTTGAGAACAAGGGCGCGACCTTCGGTTTCAACGCCCAGACCGGCGAATATGGCGACATGATCGCCATGGGCATCGTCGATCCGGTCAAGGTCGTGCGCACGGCTCTCCAGGACGCGGCCTCGGTCGCCGGCCTGCTGGTCACCACCGAAGCCATGATCGCGGAGGCTCCGAAGAAGGAGTCGGCTGGCGGCGGCGGCATGCCTGGCGGCATGGGCGGCGGCGGCATGGGCGGCATGGGCGGCATGGATTTCTAATCTAGCCTCTATCAGCTTTCGGATACCGAGAGGGCGGCACCGACGCCGCCCCCTTTTTTTGGGACGGAGCCGGTCGGAAAAGGTTTGGGCTCGCGTGATATTGTCGTGCGCGCGCCTACACGGCCACACTACATCGTCGCAGTGGAGCTTTCGGGTGGCGTACTGAACAAACATGGCTTTGTGCGCGACTATCAAGACTTAGCAGCGCTTAAGCCACTACATCGATGGCACGTTCGACCATGGCGGTCGGTTTTCGATATGCCTGATATGAGCGGCCGTGGAAGCCGCTCAAAGAATGATACCGTAGTGCTGTTGCCAACGTCGGCGATTTCGATGATCGACTCCGCCTATGCCAGCTCTTCACGAGCTCTATCCGCGCTTGCCTGTTATGGAGCGAAAGCCTTAGCGCGACTCGTGATTGAGGCTGTCATTGCTATGGGCTAATCAGTCGGGAAGCTGCGCTTGCAATGACGGAGGGCCGGAACGATTTCGTCCGATCATCTGGCACAAGTTGTGCTTATTAGTACGTTGCGAAGCTAGTAACTTAACCATGAAGGGGGACGACGGTTTGACCGTGACACAGTCGCTGACGAGACGTCTCAAAAATCCCGAGCTATTTGACGATCTGGCCGGTGTGCCTGGTCGGAAGGCGGAGCAATCCACGAGGCGTTTTTCGGTGTTCAATCCCTCAACGGGCGAGCTGTTGGCTGAGCTTCCAGATATGGATGTCCGGGACGTTTCCAAGGCAATCGATAAGGCTGAAGCTGCGCAGGAACATTGGGCGGCGCTCACCGCGCGCGAGCGCTCCGACATCTTATGGGAATGGCACCAACTGATCCTCGACCACAGCGAGGATCTTGCAGCCATTTTGACGGCTGAAATGGGTAAGCCGCTTGCAGAGGCGAAGTCTGAAATCGCCCATGCCGCAGCCTACCTCCAATGGTATGCCGAGGAGGCCAATCGCATCTATGGCGAGACGATTTCGCCGCCTTCTAACGACAGGCGTATGCTGGTAATCAAACAGCCGATCGGTGTTGTCGGCGCCATTACCCCTTGGAATTTTCCCGCCTCGATGGTGGCTCGCAAGATTTCGCCTGCGCTTGCCGCCGGCTGCGCGATTGTTCTGAAACCCGCGGAGCAAACACCGCTTGTCGCGGGTGCTATGTTCACGCTTGCCCGGATGGCAGGTTTTCCCGATGGCGTTCTAAACTTGATCTACGCATCGGAAGGCGATGCGGTTGGGCGTGAACTTTGCTCGAACCCGAAGGTCCGCAAGATCAGCTTCACTGGGTCGACCGAGGTCGGGCGGCTACTCATGAGGGAGTGTTCGGATCAGATCAAAAGAACCAGCTTCGAACTTGGTGGTAACGCTCCTTTCATTGTTTTTGATGATGCAGACGTCGACGCTGCCGTCGATGGTGCGCTACAGGCAAAGTTTCGGAATGCAGGCCAGACCTGCGTTTCAGCCAATCGGCTTTACGTACAGTCCAGCGTGTATAATGAATTCTGCGACAAATTCACCAAGCGCGTCAGTGCATTGCGCGTCGGTGACGGTTTCGAGCCAGAAGTTGCGATCGGTCCCCTGATCGATAAGTGCGCGCTTGCAAAGATTGAAGATCATATTCGCGATGCTGTGCGGCAGGGTGGGAAGATCCGTTGCGGTGGCAACCGTATCGGCGAATCGGGAACCTTCTTCGAGCCCACGGTGATCACCGACGTCGAAAGGACAATGCGGGTCGCTCAGGAAGAAACCTTCGGACCGCTGGCTCCCATAATCCGCTTCAACGATCCCGACCAGGTGGTGCGCGAGGCGAATGACACGATTTACGGTCTTGCAGCCTACTTCTACGCTTCCAATCTAAAGCGCGTGTGGCGCGTGGCTGAAGCCCTCGAATACGGAATGGTCGGCATCAATACGGGACGCATGTCATCCGAGGCCGCACCCTTTGGCGGAATGAAGCAATCAGGGATCGGTCGTGAGGGGTCGCGCCACGGCCTCGAGGATTATCTCGAAATGAAGTACCTGTGCATGGGTGGGCTATAATCCCACAGCATCCGCGTCCCATTGACTTCGCCCTGACAATCCGCCGCGGCCATCGATGGAATGGTGGCCTTCGATCAAGGCCCAGCGTAAAACCTTGATGCTGTCATCCTTGCCTTCGGCCGCATTCATCCATCCCTGATTGACACGTGCTTGCCATGTACCGCTTCAATCCGCCGGGAGTGGTTTTTCCTGTCTCGGCCGCGACAGATCAGGGTGCTGGTGCGCAAAATCTCCGACCATCCGACAGCCGGCGAGCCTTCGATCACAGTTCTACCGTCTGGTCGAATGGCGGCATTTTCTGAAGCCTTATTGCAGCCCTAGCTTCCTCTTCAGTTCCGCGTTCTCTGTGCGCAGGCGTTCCGCGAGCAGGCTCTTCAATCGCTTGTTTTCTTTCTCGAGGGCGACCAGGTCCTTCAGATCGTCGCCATCGGATCTAGGCGCCGCGGCCTTCTTCCAGTGATAATAGGTCTGTTCCGATATACCCGCCTGCTTTACGGCGCTCTTGAGAGTGGTGCCGCCGCTGATCGACGTCTCGACCTGAGCGAGCATTTGGGCGCGCTCTTTTCCGGAGTAGACCTTCCGGGCGCTCCGCACGGCCGCTGCTGTTGCTTCCGCCGGGGACGCCGTATTGGCGCCATTCTTGCGACCAGGCTCAGTCTTGGCCTTCCGCGAAGGTGGGGTTTTCTTCTTCGTTTCAGGCGTCCTTCCTTTGGGAGCGTGTTCGGTTGCAGCTTCTACTGATTCAGCGTCTAGGGGATTTGCCATGAGATACTCCGCTCGCGGTTTGTGCGCGTGTTCAGCATCAAGGGCTATGACATTAGAGTCAATCAGCCGACGATTTGGCAGATCCATATCTTTGAGCTCCCTTGTTGTGTCGGCTATAGCCGCGGAGAGATCGACATCGCTCCAGATGGAATGGCCCCGTTTTTGATAATTGCGCTTTTGTTTGACCTCCACAGTGAACGGTCGGGTCTGCCGCCTCATAGTTTCTTCCTTGTTAGAACGAATTGCACAGGAGGTCGCGGCTGACGATGACTGAACAACTGGCGCTTCCTCTGTTGCGCCGAGCTATATGGATGAGATAGTCCGAGAGCAAGCGGCACTTGCGGTGTGCATTGACAAATGCTCGGGCCACGTCGCTGGCTGACCGCAGCTTTGTTTCATATCGATGCGTTTGCAGAGCTGGAACAGCGGCTCGCGCGTCGCAACGCCATCGAGCACGTTTTGAAGGGGTGGATCTGAAGGCATCCGGTTTCTGCTGGGCGCACGCCAGCGGCTCGCGGAATATTGTCCGCGATGGCTCGATCAGGTGGTTGCGAGCTTGTCAGCCAATCTAAAGCGGGGGTAGGGGGTACATGGAACGACACATCACGACACAGTCGGCTAGTCGGAGCGTCTGATCGACGTGGCCGGCAAGGCGGGTCATGCTGTCGTGACGCAAGTGGGCGTCGACGGGTCAGGTTTTCATTTAGCGTTTCAATTGAATTCGGAAATGAAAGTCCCCCTAGCTTTCCAGTTGGATAGGCCTCGCCGGAAGTCATGATCGTCTCGTCCCAGTGAAGGGCGCAATCATTCGTGATTGCGACCTTCACTAGCCAGCTCCGGCCAATCATTGCGGGAGGATATGCAATACAGGTCGAGGCGTTGTCGGCGTTTCGGCGGGTAAGACGGGATAGGCGACCTCCGGTACTTTTCCGGTCAGCGAATTAAGGAAGGCAACGAGCAGGTCGACTTCTTTTTCCGTCAATTCTTGGCCGAGCTGGGTGATCCCCATAATGGCGACGGCCTGTTTCAGATCCCAAACCTTGCCCGAATGAAAGTATGGCGCGGTGAGTGCTACGTTGCGCAACGGCGCCACGCGGAAAACATAGGAATCGTCGGCTTCATGGGTCACGGCAAATCGGCCTTTGTCGTTTTCCGGCAGGACATCGGTGTTGGGCTTTTCAACGAGGCCGAATGGGGAATAGCCCTCCCCACCCACGTTGATACCGCCGTGGCAGGACGAGCAGCCTTTGTCCATGAAAAGCGTCAGGCCCTGTTTCTGCTCGGAAGTCATAGCGGCGTCATCGCCGTTGAGGAAGGCATCGAAGGGCGCCGGTGTGACCAGTGTCGCCTCAAAGGCTTCGATTGCCTTGGCGACGTTTTCGAAGGTGACGCGATCGGCTTCGCCCGGGAAAGCTGAATTGAACCACTCGACATATTGCGGCATCGACTTGAGCGTGGCGATGAGTTGACCTGGTGTGTTGGCCATTTCGACAACGGCTTGGATCGGTGCCTTGGCCTGAACCTTCAGGTCTTCAGCACGACCATCCCAGAACTGCGCTATGTTGAAGACAGCGTTCAGTACCGTCGGCGCGTTGCGCGGTCCCTTCTGCCAACCATGGCCGATCGAGCTTTCTTGATTGTCGTCGCCCCCGGTGGCCAAGTTGTGGCACGAATTGCACGACAAGACGCCTGACGCCGAGACGCGTGGATCGAAGAACATTGCCTTGCCTAGGGCTATCTTCTCCGGTGTGATCGGGTTGTTGGCGACTGTCGGCGTGATGGATGGTAGAGGCTTGAAGGTGGCCCGTGCTGTTTCTCTGAGGTATACGGGGATCGTTTGCGCAGCAAAAGCGATGGCCGGCAACGCGACAGCCACCGTAGTGAATAGGATTTTCACAAGTGATCTCCCTGCGTTTTGCACGGAAGCCATTGTTGATATGCGGTTCGTGAACGCCTTGCGCTAAAGGCGGCAATCCTCTTTGAATAAAATCGATTCTGACGCGGACCTGACATATTGTCTTCCTTCGTTGCATTGCGCGATATCACCCACGATGAACGCCAGTCGGTATCTCCTGTCGCCTCTCGAGAAGCATCAAAAGTCGTGCCAACTGAGCAGAAGGAACCTCCGGGGATTTTCTGGTCATCATTCAATAGGTTGAAGGAATTCGCAGCAAAGCGCAGCCCTACTCCGGTGTCGCGGATCTGACAGCCAACAGTCGGGCTGAAACAGAGAGATGTTGGTCCCTCAGCGTCTTGTCCGATGGGCACCCGGCCTCCTGCATGGGCGGGAGGGGACCACACGGTATTAAAGCTCAAGATGAACGCCGCCGGCAAGCATCGCTAGACAGTCCCCGCAGATACTTTGACGCTGGTCCGCGAGCTGGTGCGCCTAGTGCCCGACCGCCAGATCGCGGCTCCTCAATCGCGCCGCAAGCCGACGGCGCGTTAAAGCGGCCGCGCAATCATCGATGTGAGCGTGATGACGGCGCTGCGCACTGTGTCGTCGAATTGTGGCCACTGGAGCAATCCTCGTAAAGCGAGCCAAGGTTCTTGATCTAAACGGCGGCGGCCGCCATATTAACGTAGCGCCTCTCACACGTTCGAGAGTGATCGCATTTTTGGATGCCGCCGGCTCGGGCCGTTTCGGCATCCTATTTCAACATCGGCCGCCGCTTGTTTCGAGTCATCGAATGGCCGTTCTCTGCATTTGGAGGCAAAATGACCGCAACGCCTTTCGCGCTGCCCGAGGCAGTGCTTACCGCAATCTCAAACGGAAAACCCGTAATTCAGGCATATCGGGAACATCTTGGCTATTCGACCGAGGACATTGCCGTGACCAGCGGTCTGACAGTCGAGGAGGTCGGGCTGATCGAATCTGGCCATTGTTTCGACAAGGGCTATCGCGATCGGATCGCTCGGGCGCTTGGCTTGGCTGAGAGTATCTTCGATGAAATCTCGGGTATCCCGAACGCTGCCTGACGTCGGCCTCTGAAGATTACCCGCCGCCTGCCAGGTCGGATCAAAATCCCAAGGGTATATCAATACCCTTACGGCGGCGGGGCGGTGGCAGAATTCTTATTTCTACGGAATCCATTCGCTCTGCGGAAGATCGGCCTCATGCTGGGCGACACGGATGTAACTTTGGCCCGCACGAGAGGCCAGATCTGTGGATAGAGAGAACCGGCTAGCCGGTTGATGGTACGAGGGCATGTGGACAAAATATCCCTACCCGATGGTGGCGCCGAACTACGGCACAACGATCAGCGCTTGCGAAGTCGAGCGCTTAGACGAAAGATTTCGGCGAAACCACCCGAGGCCATCAGGAAGGTTCGTCACGATGAAAGCGATCCCTTGCCCGTTCTGCACAAGCTGCGAGGTTAGGCCATATGAGACGGACGAGGCGCGCGTTGTGATGAAATGCGAGGACTGCGGTGCATCGGGGCCGGTCTGCATCGACGAAGTCAACGCCGTCGAAAGCTGGAATTACCGTCCATCTGCCGAGCCCGAATAGGATTGTCCATGTGGCATGGCGATAGCGATGCGCCTACGCCTAATGGCCCCGGTCCGTCACCGGCGCGCAGGAGCGTATTATCTTCGTCAGCCGGTGCCGCGTTTCTCTTGCGAGCCCCCGCCAGTCAGGCCCGGCGCATGCTGGCCTACCCCGTCAGAGTGCCAGGCCGCTCATGTCGCGCCTGCCGTACATGGCAACGAACCTTATCGCGCATCTGATCGACTGATATTGCCGATCACCTTCCGCAACTCGAGCGGCTGTAGCAGCGCATGCCGTTACATCGGATGCGCAAGTGTCGTCTGACAATCTCGCCGGAAAACTGCCGTCTCAACAATTCGGCCAGCCTGTCGTTGCGACATCGCTCACTAGCCATACTCATAAAACCTGTTCTGGTTTGCCTCGCCTTGCCTAGCCGCCGGTCGCCTGACAGCCCACATGCCGACGCAGGTTCGGTCTGCCAGCCACCGTAGGGCATGTGACGTTGGACTGTCACGTTCGACCGTATACGTCCTCAAGCCGCACGATGTCATCTTCGCCGAGATACTCGCCGCTTTGGACCTCGATCATCACCAGTCCGATATTGCCGGGGTTTTCGAGCCGGTGTTTGTGGCCGCAAGGGATATAGGTGGATTGATTAGTGGTCAGGAGTAGCTCCTGGTCGCCGTTGACTATTTTCGCAGTGCCGCTGACCACGACCCAGTGCTCGGAGCGGTGATGGTGCATCTGCAGGCTCAAGCGTCCGCCCGGCTTCACCTCGATGCGCTTGATCTTGAAGCGCTCGCTTTCCTCCAGAACCGTGTAGGTGCCCCAGGGCCGGTGCACGGTACTGTGAAGCAAGTGCGCTTCATGTCCCGCAGCCTTGAGTCCCTCGAAGAGTTTCTTGACGTCCTGGACGCGATCGCGGGATGCAACCAGCAATGCATCGGGGGAATCCACGATCACCAGGTCGCTGATGCCGACGGTGCCGATGACGCGTTTGTCCGAGCTTATGTAACTGCCCACGGTGTCGACCACATGGACATCGCCGCGAATCCTGTTGCCGCTCCCGTCAGCGGCGACCAGTTCGGCCATTGCGTTCCAAGATCCAATGTCGTTCCACCCCATTTCGCAGGGAACGACAGCCAGATTGTGGGTTTTTTCCATCACCGCATGGTCGAGTGAAATATGCGGCGCCATGGCGAAGTGCTCAGATGAGAGTTCGACGCTGGCAACATGTTCGCCGTGGCTGACGCGAGCGTTATCATAGCTATCGAGAACGGCATCGATCACCTGCGGGCAATGCGCAGCCATTTCGTCGAGCATGACCTGCGCCTTGAAGCAGAAGATGCCGGCGTTCCAGAAGAAACGTTTGGACGCGACATAAGATTTGGCAGTCTCGGCGTTCGGTTTCTCGACGAACCGAACAACTTTCTCACCGTCGGCCTCGATGTAGCCGAATGCGGTGTCTGGCCTATCCGGGGTTATGCCCAAGGTTGCGATACGCCCCTGCTGCGCCTGTTCGATTGCCCGGTTCATGGCGGTTTGAAATGCGGGCAGATCACCAATCATATGGTCGGCGGGAAAAACACACAGAACAGCATCGGGACCCTGTGTTGCCTTGGCATGGACGGTTGCCGCAGCGACGGCGGCGGCGGTATCCCGACCCTCAGGCTCAAGCAGAAAGGTGCGTGGCAAAACAACGGAATCCAGCTCGTCGAAAACGTCTTTCGTAAGGAAGAGGTGCCCCGTGGACGTCACGGTAACAAGCTCCACGACATGCTGCATCGAAGCGGCGCGCAACACGGTGTGCTGGATGAGCGAAAGTCCATCCGCCACCTTGAGAAAAGGTTTGGGGTGCGATTGCCTTGAGGCGGGCCAGAGCCGCGAACCAGCTCCACCGCTGATGATGACCGGAACCACTTTCATCAAAGGTCCTCTATCTCGTCTGTAAGCGCGAACGCATGTGCCCCTTGCAGCGTCGAGGCGACGATCGCCATGGCCCTGCTCTCGGTCGAAGCTTCCGAGTAGCAGCGCAGTTCCGGGGCATTGCCGGAAGGCCGCAGATGTATGATCTCACCTGAAAGCATCCGCGCCCTGAGGCCATCGGTTTCGTCAATTTCGGCGACGGTCCCGAACGAGGCAAGAAAGTGCTGCAGTGCGTTCCGGCTTGCGAGATGATCCATCAATCTGCGCGAACTTTCCGCGGGGAAGTTCTGAAGCCGGTCACTGGCGCACACAGGAAGATTCCAAAGCCCGCGCAGTCGCGACAGCTTCTTTTTTGTCGACGCCATGGTACTGAGCACGGCCAAAATCGGGAGGAATGAGTCCCGCGTCGGCAGTGCAGTCAATGTCTTCCCATTCACGACACAATCCGAGCCCAGCAGAACACCACCATTGGCCTCAAAGCCGACGATGACGCCGCCGGCGCCGTGTAATGCTTCCATTGCTTCAATGACAAATGGAGACCCGACTTTCGTCCTCTGGACCGCGAAACCCAAGGCCTTCGAAATTCCCGAATTGGAGGTCACTGGCGTCACGATCGTGTCTGCCTTCAGGAAAAGAGCCGTTGCAAGCCCAACCAGGTCGCCGCGAAGAAGATCGCCATTTTCATCAGCGATGAGTGGCCGATCAGCGTCCGCATCGGTCGACACGATGGCATCGAGACCGAATTCGCGGACCCACTTCTTCAATTTTGCGATTGTTGCTGCGTCCACGGCTTCGGTATCGACAGGTACGAAGGTCCCGGTTTTCCCGACGGCGACCACGCTGGCACCGAGCGATCGAAGAACCTGTACCAACAGTTCCGCCGCGACCGAACTGTGCTGATAGACACCAAGTCTCATGCCGGAAAGTGAGCCCGGCTCCAGCATGTCATGGGCGCGCTCTCGATAAGAGGCGATCGCTTCTTCACGGTGCATAGGCCACGTCGTTCCCAGACAAGCCGTTGGTAAGCAATACGCAATTGATCTTTCGGCTACAAAGCGCGTAATCGCGGCCTCATCCGCCTTGCTGATTTCACCATTCGGGCCATAGAATTTGATGCCATTGCGATCGGCTGGAATGTGCGACCCGGTGACCATAAGAGCCGCCGCGCCGTGTTTGCATGCATATAGTGCCAGGGCAGGCGTGGGTATGGTGCCGCAATCGATCGGCTGGAAACCATTTGCGGCCAACGCCGCCATGCAATTGTTGGCTATCGCCTGACTGCTGTCACGTAGGTCGCGGCCTATGAAGACTGAACTATTCGGCTGAACCCGGCTGGAAATCAAACGCCAAGCGAAAGCTTCGGTATAAAGTCCGCTGGCCTTGCCGACCAATTCCGAAGCCAAACCTCGAACGCCGCTTGACCCGAATTTCATGATTTCGCTTTGCTAGTGGACAGGCAGGGTGGGGTAATGTTGCAATGGGCTAGTACTTTCTACTGCAAGCGCCATCGTTCTCAGGCACCTGCTGTTCAGGTATGCGGTCTCTACAACACGGTGTGGCGTAAGGACCCCTCAGAGTTCCGCCGAACAGCAGGGCATCCACTGGCACAGGGGCATCCACAGTTCTCCTTCTAGTGGAATCTTTTGGCGGGCTCATCTAATGATCAAGGAAGTGGAGTGATCGATCGGTGCCTGCCGGTATTTCGCTATGCAGCATCATGACAGGTCCGTAAACTTGGTTGTTTGGATGGAACGCATCCATGGCATGGATAGGGCTAGAAAGCCGTCTCGATCAGCGCAATGGAACCCTGTGATTCTTGGGTAATGGATTAAGGTCAGCCAGAGCGCTCGCCGACCATGGCGTCGCCTAGGGCGCTGGACCCAAGCAGGAACCGATGCTTGGATCAGTTGGGGCGACGATCAGCGCCGACAATGTCTTGCCTTGCGACGCCCTTCAGAAAGTTGTTTCTGGAATTGCGTTCGATCAAGGCCCAGCGCAAAACCTTGATGCAGTCGTCGCCGCCGCAATCTTCGCCTTCGGCTTTGTCTACATCCATCCGTTCGAGGACGGAAACGGCCGCATTCACCGCTACCTGATCCACCACGTCCTTGCCATGCACAGCTTCAATCGCCGGGAGTGGTGTTTCCCGTCTCGGCCGCGATCCTGGACCAGATCGACGAGTACAGGCGCGTGCTGGAGAGCAATTCGAAGCGCCTTCTGCCATTGGTCGAATGGGAACCGACGCCGCAATTCAACGTCCGGGTGCTGAATGACACCGGGGATTTCTACCGATACTTCGATGCAACCCCGCACGCCGAATTTCTTTATGCCTGCCTTCGGCGGACGATCGAACGGTACCTTCCTTACGAACCAGCTTTTCTGCAGCGCTACGATCAATTCCGGCAACTGGTGAATGCCTTTATCGACACGCCCAAGCGGCTGATCGATCTGCTCTTCCGTTTCCTTAACCAGAATGGTGGCCCTATCGAGCCGCGCCCTCGGAAAGGAATTCCCGGCTCTGACCAATGACGAAGCGCGGGCGGCTCGAGGCGATCTATGCGCAGACCAGAAAACGGCAAAGCACGCGGCAGAAGCCTTTCCCTGGGACTGCCGGTCGACCCTTGCGTTAGCGCCGAAACTCGGGACGTCAAGTTCTGGGGCAAACCGGACAAGCCGAAGGTGTGTCGGGAATGCTGCTGCGCCACGGCAGTGATTTCTGCATCATCTATACGCCTATATACGCAGTGCCGGCGTCAGCACCCCAGCGGTCGAAGATACGCGACAAGTCGCGTGCAAGTCATCTTGGGGACGCTGACAACAAGGTACGTGCGCTCAATCGCGTCCACCCCATTCACAAAACCGGCTCCGTGGAGTAGTGGGAACGCAGAGAAATCTCCGGTCGCAGCCTTACCCGGTCAAAACAAGGATTCAAACCATGAAAGCCCTCGTCATCTGCTCCGGCGGATTGGACTCTGTTTCGCTCGCTCACAAGGTGGCGACCGAGCAGAAACTCATTGGCCTGCTTTCGTTCGATTACGGCCAGAGGCACAAAAAGGAACTCGGCTTTGCCGCTATCTGCGCCAAGCGGCTGGCTGTTCCGCACCAGATCGTCGATATCCGCGATGTTGGCCGGAACCTGAGCGGCTCGGCGCTGACTGATAATGTGGACGTGCCCGACGGGCACTATGCCGAAGACTCCATGAGGATCACGGTGGTGCCGAATAGGAACGCCATCATGCTGGCCATCGCCTTCGGGGTTGCCGCCGCGCAGAAGGCCGATGCGGTGGCCACTGCCGTCCACGGCGGAGATCATTTCATCTATCCCGATTGCCGGCCCGCTTTTATCGACGCCTTTCAGACGATGCAGAACCATGCCCTCGCAGGCTACGCCGATATCCGCCTGTACGCTCCGTATGTGAATATGTCGAAGGCCGACATCGTCAGCGAGGGGGCAAAGTACGCCACACCGTTCGAGGCGACGTGGTCCTGCTACAAGGGCGGTGCACTTCATTGCGGTCGCTGCGGGACATGCGTCGAACGGCGCGAAGCATTCGATCTGGCCGGCATCACCGACCCGACAGATTATGAGGACGCAGACTTCTGGCTCCACGCTATCCAGACAAGGAGCGCGTGATGTTCCGCATTACCAAAGAGTTCCACTTCTCGGCCTCGCATCAGCTCACCTCCTTGCCACCAGATCATCAGTGCGCACGTCTGCACGGCCACAACTACATCGTCGTAGTGGAGCTTTCAGGTGGCGAACTGGACGAACACGGCTTTGTGCGCGACTACCAAGATCTGGCGGCGTTCAAGCACTACATCGATGGGACGTTCGACCATCGGCATCTTAACGACGTGCTGGGGCATGACCATGCCACAGCGGAATGTCTGGCCAGGCACTTCTACGACTGGTGCAAGGTGCGGCTACCCGAAACCTCCGCCGTGCGGGTGAGCGAGACGCCGAAAACCTGGGCGGAATACCGACCATGACTTGCGCGTTGCATCCCGGAATCCGGGTGAGCGAGATTTTTGGGCCGACCATTCAGGGCGAAGGCGTGCTGATCGGCTTGCCGACGGTGTTCGTAAGAACCGGCGGGTGCGATTATCGCTGTTCCTGGTGCGACAGCCTGCATGCGGTGGACCGTCGCTTCCGCCATGATTGGGAGATGATGTCTTCCGACGCGGTTTGGCAAAAGGTCATTGCACTTTCCGGCGGTCAGCCCGTGATGGTATCGCTGTCGGGCGGCAATCCGGCCATCCAGCCGCTTGGCCAGTTGATCGACCGCGGGCATGGTGAGGGCTACCGTTTTGCATTGGAAACCCAAGGTTCGGTGTCTAAGCAATGGTTCGCGGATCTCGACGTGCTGGTACTCAGCCCCAAGCCGCCCTCAAGTGAAATGACGACAGATTGGGCCGCGTTCGACGCCTGCTTAGAGGCGGCGCAGGATAAGCCGCAGACGGCGCTCAAGCTCGTCGTCTTCGACGAAGATGACTATGCCTATGCCAAAGACGCCGCGGCGCGCTACCCGCAATTACCCGTCTATCTGCAGCCCGGCAATCACACGCCGCCGCGTCCCGGCAACGAAGACGCGTTCATCGACATGGCCGGTGTGATGAGGCGCATGGAATGGCTGGTTGAAAAAGTGACCCGTGACATGTGGTTCGAGGCGCGTGTACTGCCGCAGCTTCATGTTCTGCTCTGGGGAAACAAACGGGGCGTCTAGCCGAAGGGGAAGGATTGCCGACGATGAGCAAGACAGACCTCTATAGCAATCTCACCCAACTGGGCGGCAGCAGCGTCGTTCCGGAAAGCCCCGAAAACACCGTGCTGGAAAAGGCACCGAAATCCGCATGAGGGCTCGCCTTATTGGGGGCGCTTCACCGCTCCTCTGGAGCGTGACTTGCTCTCGATACTACCATGCTTTTCCGCTGGGTTTGTTTGGTCGCCGATCACCGCTGCGGGACGAATGCGCTTGACAAAATAGCGAAGGGCCGTTCAATTCGATGCATTCACCAGGGGAGTCCCGGCAAGGGGCTGAGATACTGCTGGCTTTCGCGGTGCAGTGACCCGTTGAACCTGATCCAGTTCATACTGGCGTAGGGACGGTGCAAGCGCTTTGCGGGAGTTTACGCCCGAGGTCCTGTTTCGGCAGGTCGGCAGAAGCGTCTTTTCATCCTTCCGGCACAGAACTGGGTCTCCAATGCATGAGCAAAGGAGCCTCACGATGAATGCTCTCACCCCCGCCGTGTCGACGGGACCACTGCCCGCCTCGCGGAAAATCCACAAATCCGGCGTCCTCCACCCGCAGATCAGGGTGCCGATGCGCGAAATCTCCGTCCATCCGACGGCCGGCGAACCGCCCATCACCGTCTACGATCCGTCAGGACCCTATACGGACCCTGCTGTCGAAACCAACATCGAAAAGGGCCTTGCCCGGCTTCGCCACGAATGGGTCACGGCGCGCGGCGATGTCGAAGCCTATGACGGCCGCCATGTCCGGCCGGAAGACAATGGATTCGTCACGGGCGAGCGCCTGACGCCGGAATTTCCCATTCGCAATCGGCCGCTCAGGGCCAAGGCAGGCAAGGCGGTCACGCAGCTAGCCTATGCGCGCGCCGGCATCATCACGCCTGAAATGGAGTTCGTCGCCATCCGCGAGAACCTCGGCCGCGAGATCCTGCGCGGCAAGCTTGAGCGCGACGGCGAAGCCTTCGGCGCGGCGATCCCCGACTTCGTCACGCCGGAGTTCGTGCGCGACGAGGTGGCGCGCGGACGCGCGATCATTCCCGCCAACATCAATCATCCCGAGAGCGAGCCGATGATCATCGGCCGCAATTTCCTGGTGAAGATCAACGCCAATATCGGAAATTCGGCGGTCACCTCCTCGATGGCCGAGGAGGTCGAAAAGATGGTCTGGGCGATCCGCTGGGGCGCCGATACGGTGATGGACCTCTCGACCGGCCGCAACATCCACAACATCCGCGAATGGATCGTGCGCAATGCGCCGGTGCCGATCGGCACGGTGCCTCTCTATCAGGCGCTCGAAAAGGTCAACGGCATCGCCGAGGATCTGAGCTGGGAGGTCTACCGCGACACGCTGATCGAACAGGCCGAACAGGGCGTCGACTATTTCACCATCCACGCAGGCGTGCGGCTGCACTACATCCCGCTGACGGTCGACCGGGTCACGGGTATCGTCTCGCGCGGCGGGTCGATCATGGCCAAATGGTGCCTGCACCATCACCGGGAGAGCTTCCTTTACGAGCATTTCGCCGAAATCTGCGACATCTGCCGCGCCTATGACGTGTCCTTTTCGCTCGGCGACGGCCTTCGTCCCGGCTCGATCGCCGACGCCAATGACGCAGCGCAATTCGCCGAACTGGAAACGCTCGGCGAGCTGACGAAGATCGCCTGGGCCAAGGATTGCCAGGTGATGATCGAGGGGCCCGGCCACGTGCCGATGCACAAGATCAAGGAGAACATGGACAAGCAACTCGCCGTCTGCGGCGAGGCGCCTTTCTATACGCTTGGACCGCTGACGACCGACATCGCGCCGGGTTACGACCACATCACCTCAGGTATCGGCGCCGCCATGATCGGCTGGTTCGGCACCGCCATGCTCTGCTACGTCACACCGAAGGAACATCTCGGCCTTCCCGATCGCAACGACGTCAAGATTGGCGTGATCACCTACAAGATCGCAGCACACGCCGCCGACCTGGGGAAGGGGCATCCGGCGGCGAAAGTCAGGGATGACGCCCTTTCCCGCGCGCGCTTCGAGTTCCGCTGGGAGGACCAGTTCAACCTGTCGCTCGATCCCGAAACAGCGCGGTCCTTCCACGACCAGACCTTGCCCAAGGAAGCGCACAAGCTGGCGCATTTCTGCTCGATGTGCGGGCCGAAATTCTGCTCGATGCGGATTTCCCACGACATTCGTGCCGAAGCGCAGAAGGAGGGCATGGCGGCGATGGCGGCGAAATACCGCGAGGGCGGCGATCTCTACGTGCCGGCGGACGAGACCGGCACACCGCTGGTGCCGGAGGCGCATGAGCGGTCATGAGGGTGCTGGTCAAAGGGGCCGGCGTCGCCGGTCTCACCGCAGCCTTCGAACTCGCCACGCGCGGCGCGGCGGTGACAGTTGCTGAGACAAGACATGGCCTCGGCGGCAATGCGTCGTGGTTCGCCGGCGGCATGCTGGCGCCATGGTGCGAGCGCGAAAGCGCCGAGCAACCGGTGCTGGATCTCGGACGCGATGCCGCCGACTGGTGGGATACGGCAACGCCCGGGCAGGTGACGCGGGCCGGAACACTGGTCGTGGCCGCGCCGCGCGATGCGGGCGAACTCGACCGGTTCGCCAGCCGCACGTCGGGTCATCGGCGCGTCGATGAGGATGAAATCGCGTTGCTCGAGCCCGACCTCGCCGGCCGCTTCCGCCGCGGACTGCTCTTCTCCGACGAAGCCCATCTCGACCCGCGCCAGGCGATGGCGGCACTTCATGACAGGCTGGCGGCGATGGGAGTCGAATTCCACTTCTGCGCCGATGCCCCGGCTGTTTCCGGGTTCGGTCGTCAAATCGACTGCACGGGAATGTCCGCCGTCGATGGAAGGCTGCGTGGCGTTCGTGGCGAGATGCTGATCCTGCGTACGCCTGATGTCTCGCTGTCGCGCCCGGTCCGGCTGCTTCATCCGCGCTTTCCGCTCTATATGGTGCCACGCACCGACCACCGTTTCATGATCGGCGCGACGATGATCGAGAGCCAGTCCACTGGACCTGTCACGGCTCGTTCAATGATGGAGCTTTTGGGCGCGGCCTATGCCCTCCATCCGGCCTTTGGCGAGGCCGAGATCGTTGAAACCGGTGTCGGCGTTCGTCCGGCCTTTCCCGACAACCTGCCCCGCGTCGAAGCGAGCGGAGACACCGTCGCGATCAATGGGCTCTATCGTCACGGTTTTCTCCTCGCCCCCGCCATGGCGCGCCAAGCTGCCGACCTGGTTTTCAATCAAGACGGAACCAAGGAACCTACTCATGAAACTGATGGTCAACGGCGAAGCGCGTGAGGTTGCCGCCACCACGCTGGCGGAGCTGCTTGCCGCGCTCGACTATGAAGGCGATTGGCTCGCCACTGCCGTCAACAGCGACCTCGTGCACAAAGCCAACCGGGCGGAATTCCAGTTGAGCGACGGCGACCGGATCGAAATCCTCTCGCCCATGCAGGGAGGCTAGCATGTTCGAGCTTCTCGGGACGACGCTTCCTTCCCGCCTGCTTCTCGGCACCGCGCAATATCCTTCGCCGGCCATCCTTGCCGATGCGGTCAAGGCATCGGGCACGTCGGTGGTGACCGTCTCGCTGCGCCGTGAGATGGCAGGTGGCAGGGCCGGCGAGAAATTCTGGTCGTTGATCCGCTCGCTGGGCGTCAGAATCCTGCCCAACACTGCCGGCTGCCACTCCGTCAAGGAAGCGGTCACCACTGCGAACATGGCGCGCGAGGTCTTCGGTACGAGCTGGATCAAGCTCGAAGTGATCGGCAACCACGACACGCTGCAGCCAGACGTGTTCGGCCTGGTGGATGCCGCCCGCATCCTGTGCGAGGACGGCTTTGCGGTCTTCCCCTACACCACCGATGACCTTGTCGTCGCCGAACGGCTGCTTGATGCGGGCTGCAAGGTCCTGATGCCGTGGTGCGCTCCGATCGGTTCCGCCCTCGGCCCGATCAACATCACCGCGTTGCGCTCGATGCGCGGACATTTCCCTGGCGTCCCGCTGATTGTCGATGCGGGGCTCGGGCGACCGTCGCATGCGGCAACCGTCATGGAACTCGGCTTTGACGCCGTGCTTCTGAACACCGCGGTCGCCAGGGCTGCCGAGCCGGTCGGCATGGCGCGCGCATTCGGCAAGGCGGTCGATGCCGGTCGTGAGGCTTTCTGCTCGGGAATGCTCGAACCGCGCGACGTTGCCGTGCCGTCGACGCCGACGATCGGCAGGGCAGTGTTTTCATGAAGCTCGATCCCTTCTACCTGATCGTCGACAGCGCTGCCTGGATCGAGCGGCTGGTGCCGCTCGGCGTCAAGCTGGTGCAGCTTCGCATCAAGACCATGGGCGAAGCCGGATTGCGCGCTGAGATCCGCACAGCGAAGGCCTTGTGCGCGCGATACGGGTGCCAGCTCATCATCAATGATTACTGGCGACTGGCCATCGAGGAAGGCTGCGACTTCGTTCATCTCGGTCAGGAGGATATGCAAACCGCCCACCGTTCGCGGATTCGGGTAGCCGGCGTGAGGCTCGGACTGAGCACGCATGATGGTGTCGAACTGGGCACGGCGATGGCCGCCGAGCCCGACTATATCGCGCTCGGCCCCATCTACCCGACCATCCTGAAGACGATGAAATGGGCGCCGCAGGGACTCGAACGGATCAGAGAATGGAAGCATCGGATAGCGCCAATCCCATTGGTCGCCATTGGCGGTCTCAACCCTGACAGGCTCGACGGAGTTTTCGCGGCTGATGCCGACAGCGCGGCGGTGGTCACCGACATCACGCTGAATGCCGATCCCGAAGGGCGCACACGAGAATGGATCGAAAAGACGGAGCGATGGCGCTGAGGCGAGAACCGCATGTGCTTGTCGTTGGTGGGTCGGACTCCAGCGGTGGAGCTGGAATTGCCCGCGATATAGAAACGGTTTCCGCCTTCGGGCTGCGCAGTTGTCTTGCCATCACCGCCGTGACAGTCCAGACGCACTCGGCTGTCGAGCACGTCAAGCTTGTGCCGTCGGAGCTTGTCGCCGCTCAGATGCGCGCCGCGTTCGCTGCCAACGCTGTCGCGGCCGTCAAGATAGGCATGATTGGGACATCGGCGGCTGTTGAGGCAGTCGGCGCTGTTTTGGTCAACCGCCAAGTGCCTGTGGTACTCGACCCGGTCCTGGCCTCTACCTCGGGACGCAATCTGCTGGCGGACGATGCCATTAATATGCTGCGCCACGATCTGATGCCGATCTGCCGGCTTGTAACGCCTAACCTGGTCGAGCTGGCTGCGTTTACCGGCTCGTCACCGGCCGCGGACGAAGAAGGGGCTTGTCGTCAGGCTGAAGAGCTATCGAGGACGGTGAGGACCGCCGTACTCGTCAAGGGCGGCCATGCACAAGGAACCCGTTGCGTCGACGTGCTTTTGCAGCCGAACCAACCTGCAATTCGGTTCGAGGCGCCCCGCTTGCCGCGTGGGATGCGCGGAACGGGTTGCATGATGGCCAGCGCAGTCGCCGCCTCGCTTGCTCTTGGAGCGTCGCTGGAAGCGAGCGTGCGCCAAGCCAAGCAACATGTTTTCGATGCGCTTGCCGGATCGAAGGACATCGGGCCGACAAGCTGATCGGGCCGAACGTATCCAACGCTCCGATCAAGTCTGGCAGGCGATCGTGGGTCTACTCCTAGGACATGAAGGCCCTATCCGAGGGGTGAGAATGCGGCATACACGGTCGCTTTCGCCCATGAACAACACGCCGCTTTGAGGAGGAGCCGCATGCCTCTGTGCCAACAGGTTGATGGGTCATCCGAAACCCGCATCTAGTCGTCGCTAGCGACCGCATGCCGCTTGGCACGTTGTTGGGTGAGCGAACGTTCGAACCGGGGTTAGCCAACTCGAGCCATAATTACGGATTGAATCGCCGTTGCGGTATATAGGGAAGCATCTAACGACAGATTCCCAAACGCCGGTTGACAAAGGAGGTAGTTTGCACCTGCCGCTTCCAGCTGATCAAGAAGAGCTTGTCCCGCAGATGCTGCCGTTCCTACTACGCACAATTCCTTCTCGATTGCTGCATCGAAGGTCAGCGGCAGGTTTGGTGGAGTCGGCATACCATTGAGATCATAAAGGAATTTAAAGCTCTTGAGCCACCGTTCGTAAGCAGGTGCGGCGAGTGAACGTGCATCTGTTTCAGAACGCCCAATCACGACCATTCGGAGCAATCCAAGAAATGGCGCTTGGTCGTCCGCCTCACTGGTGTGCTCTCGACCGGCGCGGAAGGCATCAGTGATTCTTCGAACGGAAGAGGAAGGTCCCACGCACGCGATGTTCATGCCATTCGCAGCGGCCCAGCCTGCCGATTCCGGTCGATTGGTGGCGATCCAAGTCGGCGGATGTGGACGCTGATGAGTTCTTAGCGTCAGCGGAACGCTGTTCAACTCAAAATGGCGACCTTGATAGGATAGCGTGCCGCCCTTCAGCGCATTGATAAGAATTTCGCTGGCTTCCGCATAGTGGTTTGGCGCCGCGTCCGAGCCAATCCCGAAGTAACCCAATTCGATCGGGAGCGAGCCGCGCCCTATCCCAAGTTCGAGCCTGCCACCGCTCAATTGGTCCAGCATACAGATCTCTTCGAACGCACGTAGCGGATGATAGAGGGCAAGCAGCATTACCAACGGGCCGACACGAAGGCGCCGGGTTCGCTGGGCTACGCTCGACAAGAACAGATTCGGTGAGGGACCTCTCCCATGTGGGGTACAATGGTGCTCTGCGAGATGATATGCATAGAATCCAAGGTGATCGCACGCCTCCGCTAACATCAGGCGATCTTCGTACTGTCGGGCGATATCGGGGCCGTCCTCGTCCAGATGATCGAAGATGCCGACAGCTAGGCCTGAAGGAAAGGCCTTATCCATGATATTCTCTCCATTTTTGACGCAACAAGTCCGGTTGCTTGCGTATTCCAAGCATTTTAAAGATTTCTCGCTTATGTAATCGCTCGGATTATTGCCTGCGAAATGCTAAAGCAGAGCCTTGGCAACCTAACGCGGGGGTGTTGACATATTCAATATTCTGCTAATACGACTAGCGGCACGAAGAAACGCATCCATTTGCTCTTTTGTACCGATGCTGACGCGGATGTAATTTTCCAAACCTTTATCTGGAAAGACGGCAACAAGTATTTTTTGCCTTGCGAAGGCTGATTGCCACCATGAGCCGTCCTGTGCCGTTGGCACGCGGGCAAGCAAGAAGTTTGCGTGGGAAGGGATTACGGAAAATCCAAGTTGCGACAGCGCGAGCGTCACTCGCCGTCGTTCATGCCTGATGTGTCTGTGGTTGTCTGCATAGGCGGCGCGGTGCGCAAGGACGCTGATACCAACCGCCTGCCCGATCACATTCATGTTGAAGACGTTCTGGATGTTGCGTAGCCTGCCGATAATTTCAGGATGACCGAAACCGAAACCGACGCGAACGCCGGCGGCAGCATAGCTTTTCGAAAATGTCCTTAAGACCAGAAGGTTCGAATAGCGATTGATGAGGCGTAGACCATTCTCGGGTGCAAAGTCGACGTAGGCCTCATCCAGCACGATCAAGCGGTCCGATTTCGCTACCAGGCGTTCGATATCGGCCACCGGAACGAACGTTCCAGTCGGATTGTTCGGATTGGCTAGCAGAATGAACTTGGCGTCCTTTGCAGGACCGAAGAGCAATTGCTCCATCGGCAAGGAATGATCTTTGCTAAATTCGATTTCGACAAATTGAGCACCCTGCAACGTTGCAAGTTTGCGGTTGAACGAAAAGCCTGGCGACATCATCGCCACGCTATCCCCCGGGGTAAGGAATGCTCTGTAGACAAGTCCAAGCAGTTCAGACGATCCGTTGCCGGCGATCACCTGATCCATGGAGACGCTGTAGGCATTCGCCGCTGCTTCTCTCAAGCTGATGTTATCGTCTTCTGGATATAGATACTGCCGTTCGAGAGCTGCAATCGCACTTTGCATTATGATTTCCGGAAGCGGGAAGGGGTTCTCATTCGTGTTTAGTTTTACCCAACTTGAATCCGGCGCTGGTGTATCGGATGGCAGAGCATCTAACTGTCTCGCCACTTGCGAAAGAGACGACAGCACACTCTGAAGTTTTGCATCGGACATGTTTTTCTCCGTTTCAGTCGCAGAGGGAATCCGGGATGAACTGATGGTCTGAGCACATGGCCGACCAACAGTGCATTCACACCGCCGTTGTCAGCACATTGACCCCGCGAGGTCGGGCGGGCTGTCCTCCCGGGTCGGATTGGCCCGACGCTCAGTCCGCATCCACTCGTCATCGGGCCAAGGCTCCGCCAACCACCAACGCTTGATTTGTCCCTGATATTTGCCTCGGTCAGCCTTTCAAGGACGCTTGATCTGATGCCGTATTTCCTCAGCGTGTATCCAATCTGGCGCGGCGTCAGTCCAAGCAGGCGCCGCCTTTGTCTGCACCGAACCATCTCTTCACGGCCGCGATGACACGCTCGCGATTTGACATACTCGTACCGTTAAAGAGGCTGCGCTGGGAGGCGCCAGCGGTGCCTGGTCGCTGACGACGGACGGGACCGTAGCGGCGGCCCAAGGAGCAGCCTCAGTCGGCCGCGTGGCCGGCCTGTCTGGCATCATCGGCCCAGTTGCGGCACCTTGTTGCCCGGTCCGCTCTTCCACGGCGCCGCGAAAAAACACTGTCCGTGGCATTCTGCCGATTGACGCTCCCGCTGCCAGGAACATGCGATGCAGCTTCACTGTCTGCCCAACCAGATTGGCGATTGTGGTGAGGAGGCGCAGGTCGTAATCGAGGAGGGAACTTGATTTGTTGTCCAAGATGCGGTCGATGGTCGGCGTGCCCACGACGTTCGCATCGACGCGAACGGGTACGCCGATGAACGAGACTTTCATGCTGTCGGACGCCCCGAGCACGTCCTTGTCGGCGGCGTTGAAAGCCGGGTCCACCGCTTGGTTGCGGATTTTGACTGGTCACGGGCAAGCGCGAAAAACGCCCTGGCCGTAAGTCGGGACGCTGCAACGTGGTCGAGTGCACAGCGGTGCGATGCCTTGCCATGGAGTTTCCTTTCATGAATCGCGACCGTCGACTGGCTTCTGCACGCCGCAACCGCACGTTGATTCACGAGACCGGAATGGGGCGGGAGAGTCAATCGAGCTTTCTTTCATTCGCGAAAGGAAACTCTGCGCTCATGATAGAATTCCATCAGTTTCATATAGCTCCGGTAGATGATATCGAACGGCAGAATGTCTGCCCCGGCGTCGCCGCGGTGCCGGTGCTGATGGCCCGGGCCATCAGCCTAATCAGCTCCTGGCAAAGCTGGGCGCAGTGGCGTGGCGACCGCCATCGCGACGATGCCATCTACGAGGGCCGACTGCGACTCCGGCGTGATTTCATTCACAATCGCGACAGCGTCTTGAGCTTTGCGCACCTCGCGGAGCTCCTGATGGCCCCCTGCCCCCGCCGACCATACAGAAGCCGACGAGCTCAGGTTGCCGTGCATGAGATCCAGCGTGGTCTCGTATGTGATCTGCCGCTTCTCGAGGGTCACGAGCGTATCGAGCACCTCCAAACTCGGCGCGTTGTCACGGAAATAGGAGCGAAAGCCGATTTCGCGGAGCTCGTGCCCCTGCAAGCGGTGGCTGCCGACGAAGACCGCCCCTTGCCGGGCCGTTTTGCGACCGTGGAAAACATCCAAGCGGCGGCCCCCCGACCTCGTCCCGCCATAGGAGGAAACGGCACCGCGACCTTGATGCAGTGTCATGGATGGATGGGGCATTATTCGGGAACCGAACCAATCCACAGAAATATTTTGTTGGTATTTTTGTTGGTCCGCGCTCCTATTGCTCCATGCCGAGGCGATTGAAAACGAACTCAAATTTTCTCTACTTGGATTCCGCCTCGGATGAGGCGAAGGCATTCATGGCCATAGGCGAGAGTTTTGCCAAGCATGAGACCGTGAAGCATTCCAGCCACGAATATCTTCGCGACACGGTCCACGTCAATTAGGTGGAGGGTTTCAATTCCCGCGTGCGGCGGACGATCGCCGGCGTCTTTCACCATATCAGCCCGCAACATGCCGACCTGTATTTCCATGAAATCGGCTTCCGCTGGTCTCAGCGCGTCGTGTCTGGAAGCGCCATTCGGAAAACTCGGCATGGCCGGGAAATCATGCGAAGGCTCTGGTCACGGGTGCCGCCAGCGCTGCAACTGCCGACTGTCTTTTGCGCCGCCACGGGACGTCAGATGCGGCGAAGCCCCGATGGTGGCATCACTATCAAATCGGCCGTAGCTGTCTTTGGTTGATAAAGGCCGGGGTAAGGATGAATGAACGCAGCAATGTAGACAGGCTCGTTTTTGGAAGAGACCTCTAAGTCGAGGGCGAATACCTTGTCGCTAGTCTAGGAAGGGGTCTGCGCCGGCGCGCGACGGCGCCTGTCGGGCTTCTCCGCGGTCGTCTCCAATATCATGAGCAATGCGCCGGCCGTGCTGGCGCCCAGGCCCTTCATACCGGTCTGGAAACCCGGATGTGCCTGGCCTGATTGTCGCCATGAGTTCCACGCTGGTCGACAACTTTACGCTGCTCGGCTAGGTCGCCAGACTGATCTTCCCCGAGCAGGCGCAGATCGCTGGCACAGATCTCAGTTTTGGGCGTTTTCTTCAAGGCCGGACTGCCGCTGAAGCTGATCACGCTCCATAACGGTTCGGTTGCTATGCGCAAGGCCTCGGTCGTGCTCCTATATTCCACGGAGAATTACTCATGGCTGCTTACGCAACGTTTCTTAACACCGATTTTAATAGCGCAAAAGGATTTCCGACGTAATGCTGCAGTGCAACAGAACGGTCTTTGAGCGTGCCGTTTATGCACTGTCACCAGGAGATCCGAATGCTCGAACAGACCCCAGACAAACCGCACGAGCCTTTGGCGCAACAGACCCTTCCCGCTGAGAAGTTCCGCAAGTCGCGGTCGCTGCGATTAATGTTCGCGATCGTCCTCTTGGGCGGTAGCTCTTTTGCCATCTATGCCTACAGCAGCGCTCGCCCTTCGGACGCCGTCGCGCTCGCAACTGTCGCACCGGCGCCTCCCATTGTGGTCAAGGCAGCGCAGGCGCAACTTGGGAACGTTCCGATCTGGGTCACAGGGCTCGGAACCGTGCAACCCTTCAACAGCGTGACAGTCAAGCCTCGCGCCAATGGGCAGATCAACGATATCGTCTTCACTGAAGGCCAGATGGTGCATGCGCACGATGTGCTCGCCCGCCTGGACCCGAAACCCTTCCTTGGACCTCTGCATCAGGCCGAAGCGACGCTGGCCAAGGATCAGGCACAACTCACCAATGCTCAAGCTGATCTGCAACGCGTTTCGAGCCTTGCCCAGAAAGGCTTTGCCACGGGCCAGGTCCTCGATACGCAAAAGGCGCAGATCGCCCAGACGGAGGCGACGATTTTGGCGGACAAAGCCGCCATCGAGAACGCGCAGACCCAGATAGACTACACCACCATCACCTCGCCGATCGACGGCGTGGCGGGCATACGGATGATCGATGCGGGCAACATGATCACTTCGACCGATCTGGGGATTGTGACAATCAATCAGCTCGAGCCGATTTCGGTCGTGTTTAACGTGCCGGCGGACGCCGTCGCTGACTGGCCGGTCGGAACGCCAGCGTCCGCGATTTCCGTCACCGCCCTAGCGGCCAACGATAGCAGGATGCTCGACACGGGAACTTTGAGCCTCGTCGACAATCATATCGATCCCGCGACGGCTACCATCAAATTGAAGGCGACTTTCCCGAACAAGGACCATCAACTGAAGCCGGGGCAGTTCGTCAGTGCCCTGTTCCAGAGCGTGCTCCTGTCCGAGGCGACTTCGGTTCCATCAAGTGCCGTTCAGCAGTCGGCCAACGGCACTTACGTCTATCTGGTCAAGCCGGAGGACTCGACGCTGGTCCAGCGCAAGGTGACGGTCAAACGCGTAGCCGGCGACGTCACCGTGATTGCTTCGGGCTTGAATGCCGGCGATACGGTCGTCACCGAGGGGCAATACAGCCTGAAGCCCGGGATGAAAGTGTCGACGCAGAGCGCCGGATCGCAGGACGCGGCAGGCGAAGCTTTGGGCCATCGAAGGGATCGAGTGTGAGCGTCTCCAACATATTCGTCCAGCGTCCAATTGCGACCGGGCTGCTGACGCTCGGCATCGTGCTCGTGGGCATGGTTGCGTACATGCTTCTGCCGATCTCGTCGCTGCCTCAGGTCGATTTTCCGACCATCGCTGTAGAGTCCACGTTGCCCGGCGCCAACGCGGAAACGATGGCGAGCACGGTAGCGAGCCCGCTCGAACAGCAATTCTCGACCATACCCGGCCTAGCCCAGATGACGTCGACGAGTACGCTCGGCAAAACCGACATGACGCTGCAGTTCGATCTCAGCCGCAATATCGACAGCGCGGCCCAGGACGTTCAGGCGGCGATCAACGCGGCGAGCGGCTCATTGCCAAAGGCAATGCAAAGTCCGCCCACCTACCACAAGGTCAATCCGGCACTGTTCACCGTGATCTCCATCGTGCTGCAGTCGGACACGATCCCCCTCCCGCTGGTCATGGATGCGGCGTCTAATATGGTTGCCCAGACCTTGTCCCAGATTCCGGGAGCCGGCTTCGTGGACATGCCCGGTTCTTCGAAATCGGCCATCCGAATCCAGCTCGATCCCATGAAGCTGGCCAGCCTCGGGATGAGCCTCGAAGACGTTCGGTCCGCGCTGGTAGTGGGGACGACCAACGGACCCAAGGGCACTCTCGAAGGCGCGCAGCGCTCGGTCACGCTTGACGCCAATAACCAACTCCTCACCTCGGCGGACGCGAGCGCGGCAATCATCGCCTACCGCAACGGATCTCCGATAAGGATCAGCGATATCGGACGCGCGATCGACAGCGTCGAAAACACGACGTTGGGTGCATGGTACAATAATCGGAAGGCTGTCCTCATAGACGTTCATCTGCAGTCGGGCGCTAACGCGGTTGACGTCGTGAATGGCGTCAAGGCCGCCCTGCCAGGACTGCGGTTGCGCCTCCCTCCCTCCGTCCAGATCATGACGGCGGGTGACTCTACGGTTGCCGTTCGCGCAGCCGTGGCCGACGTCCAGTTCACACTCATGATTACGATCGGGTTGGTTGTCCTCACGATCTTCCTATTCCTCAAGAGCATGAGCGCGACCATCATTCCGGCCGTCACGATTCCCGTTTCCCTGATCGGCACATTTGGCGTGATGTATTTGTTGGGTTACTCGCTGGACAACATTTCGCTGATGGGACTCACGATCGCCGTAGGGTTTGTCGTCGACGATGCGATCGTCGTGATCGAGAACATCGTCCGGCACATCGAGGGCGGCGAATCCCCTCTTGAGGCCACCTTGAAGGGGGCGAGCGAGATCGGCTTTACGGTCGTTTCCATGACCGCATCGCTGATCGCGGTCTTTATCCCGCTGCTTCTGATGAGCAGCATGGTCGGCCGGCTGTTCCGGGAGTTCTCCGTCACCATAGCGGTAGCGCTCATCATTTCGGCGCTCGTTTCGCTCACCCTTACGCCTATGATGTGCGCCCTGATGATCAAAGGCCATGGTCACGACGCCAAGCCCAACCGCTTATCCAGCCTGCTCGAGCGCGGCTTCGACTTCATCCAGCGGGGTTATAGCCGTTCGCTCCGCGTCGTGGTCGGACATCCAAGGCTTGTTCTCCTCTGCTTTTTCGCAACGCTGGCTGTAACGGCGGAGTTGTTCCTAGCGATCCCGAAGGGCTTCTTCCCACAACAGGACCTCGGGCTGATTTCCGGGTCCACGCAGGCCGCGCAGGATATCTCCTTCCAAGCGATGGCAGCCAAGCAGCAGGCCGTTGTCGATATCATCCTGAAAGATCCGGCGGTCGACACGGTCCGGTCCACCCTCGGCGGCTCCGGGCGCATGAACTCCGGCAACTTGCAGATCGTCCTCAAGCCGCTGTCGGAACGATCCGTGTCCGCGGATCAGGTGATTGCACGCCTCCGCAAGGAAACGGCCGGTGTGTCCGGCGTCAGCGTGGGCATGCAGGCTGTACAGGGCATCAACGTGGGCGCACGCGGCTCCCAGACGCAGTTCCAGTACACCTTGCAGGACCCCAACCTGCCCGAACTGTACAGATGGGCCGACACGATGACCGCCGAATTGCGCAAGCTTCCTCAGGTCCGAGACGTTGCGAATGACCTGCAAGCCGCGGCGCCGCATGCCAGCATCGCTGTCGACAGGGACACGGCATCACGCCTCGGCATCACGCCGCAGGCGATCGACGACACACTCTACGACGCATTCGGTCAGCGGCAGGTCACGACGATCTTCACCCAAGCCGACCAGCACAAAATCGTCATGGAGATCGATCCGAAATACCGAGTCGATGCAGGCGCGCTTGATGCGATCTATGTCGGAAGCAATTCGGGCAAGCAGGTTCCGCTCAGCGCTTTCGCCAAGGTCAGTAGCTCCGTGGCGCCGCTGACGATCAACCATCAGGGCTTGTTCCCTTCCGTAACGCTGAGTTTCAATCTCGCGCCCAACGTCGCCCTCGGGGACGCGGTTACGGCGGTCGAAGCCATGCAGGCACGGATTCGCATGTCCGCGACGGTGCAGACCGGGTTCCAGGGCACCGCACAGGCCTTCCAGGCCTCGCTCAGCACGCAGCCGATGCTAATCGTGGCAGCCCTGATCGCCGTGTACATCGTTCTCGGCATGCTTTACGAGAGCGTGATCCACCCGATAACCATTCTGTCGACCTTGCCTTCAGCGGGAGTGGGCGCCCTCGCGACGCTTATGCTTGTTGGTGGTCAGCTTGATGTCATGGGGCTTGTCGGCATCATCCTGCTCATCGGCATCGTGAAGAAGAATGCGATTATGATGATCGACTTTGCATTGTCAGCCGAGCGGGACCGCGGCTTGCCGCCAAAGGAAGCCATTATCCAAGCCTGCATCTTGCGGTTCCGGCCCATCACAATGACCACGCTCTGTGCGCTGTTGGGCGCGCTGCCGCTCGCTTTAGGTACTGGCGTCGGTTCGGAACTCAGACGCCCGCTCGGCATCGCGATCGTGGGCGGACTCTGCGTGTCGCAGCTGCTGACGCTGTACACCACGCCGGTCATCTACCTCTACATGCAGCAGTTTGCAGGCTTGATGATGGGCGTCAAGTATCGGATCATCGGGCGTCGGCCCGCGCTCCCCGCAGTCCCGGCAGAATAGGTTGGGGAGCGGCCGTGCTTGGCCCGCTGACGCCCGCCGGGGTGCAGCAACAACGTGGCCAATGGGAGAGGACAACACGCTGTGATTAAGGTCCTGGTCGTCGAAGACGATGCAGATACGGCCGATGAGATCGTCGACGAATTCTGTGCGGCGGGGTTCGAAGTCGAGCGCGCCGCGACCGGGCCGGACGGGTTGACTAAAGCCAAAACCCAGGCCTTTGACGTGATCACGCTCGATCGCCTACTGCCTGGCCTAGACGGTCTGAGCCTTCTCGAAAACTTGCGCGGAGGCGGCGTGGATACGCCGGTTATGGTCCTCAGTGCACTGTCCAGTGTTGACGAGCGCATAAGAGGATTGCGGGCGGGCGGGGACGACTACCTCGTGAAACCGTTCTCGCTGGCTGAACTGCGGACGCGCATCGAGGTGCTGGCGCGCCGCACTCCCGATCAGCGAGCCACGGTCCTGCGGCTCGCCGACCTGGAACTTGACCTTTTGACCCGCACGGTACGACGCGGTACCCGCATCGTCGAACTCGTACCGCGCGAGATCACCCTGCTCGAATATCTGCTTCGGCATGCCGAGCAAGTCGTCACGCGAGGGATGCTTTTCGAGCATGTCTGGCACTATCGCTTCGATCCAGGAACGAACCTCGTCGACGTTCATATCGGCCGGTTGCGCCGTAAGATCGATCTGGCAGATGAGTTGCCGCTGATCCATACGATTCGTGGTCGGGGGTTTGTCCTTCGTGCACAGGACTAGGATCTTCCAAACGGCCAGCTTCCGCCGCACGATCGGCGCGGCGGGGATCCTTGCCCTCGCGCTTCTGCTGATGGCTGGGTTTTTCTACAGGGAGACAGTTGGCTATCTCACCAAACAGATCGACGATTCGCTGATCGGCGATGCGCGTTCTTTCGCACGGGATGATCCGGCATCCCTTCCAGCCCGCATCGAGAAAGCATTGGCTATCGACAAGCGGCAGGAAAAGGCCTTCGGCATCTTCTCAGCCGATCGCACGCGGCTCGCCGGTAACATCGCAATACTGCCATCAACATTGCCGGAGCTCGATATCCCGACAACTCTGGTGCTATCCCTGGACAACGGTGCGGAGAAGCGATCGGAGAGCGTACGCGGCGTCGCGACCATCCTCACCAATGGCAGCATACTTATACTGGGGCGTGCAACGGCATCGCTGGACGAAATAAAAGAAATCGTCGCTAGGGCCATGGCGCTCGCAATCATCCCTGCGATCGCGCTTTCGTTGATCGGCGGGCTGGTGATGAGCCGGGCGATGTTACGGCGCGTCGAGGCTGTGCGCCGAGCCTGTAGTTCCATCATGGAGGGCCATTTCGACCGAAGATTGCCGGTTCATAAGCGCCAAGACGAATTCGACAAGCTGTCGGTGATCGTCAACACGATGCTGGACGAGATCGAGCGGCTCATAGCGGAAGTGAAAGGGGTCGGCGATTCCATTGCCCATGACCTCCGAACGCCGCTGACGCGCTTGCGCGCACGCCTTGAGCGCAGTTTGCGTGCAATTTCGGGTGATGCACCTGTCAGGGCTGCGATGCAGAAGTCCTTGGCGGACATCGACCAGCTGCTGGCGACGATCGCTGCCCTGATGCGGATTGCCGAGGTGGAGCAGAGCCGCCGCCGTGAGAATTTTTCACGTGTCGATCTCGGCGACATCGTGACCGCGTTGGCTGAATTCTATGGGCCGATCGCAGAAGAAGGCGGCCTCGATTTCGCAGTCGTTTGCCAGCCGGCGGTGCCGATAGACGCTGATGGCGACTTGCTGTTCGAGGCGTTAGCTAATCTCGTCGACAACGCAATAAAATTCACCCCGCCGGGCGGGCGGGTCGGGCTAGAGCTTGTTGGCACGCCGACAGCAGCGGTCGTGCGGGTTTGGGATACGGGACCCGGCATTCCCTTCGAGGAGCGGGGCAACGTGCTCCGGCGCTTCTATCGCCTCGACCGCAGCCGCCATGATCCGGGATATGGGCTCGGATTGAGCCTTGTCGCAGCCATAGCGCGGCTGCATCAATTTTCATTAAGCCTTCGCGATCACGAGGGCGGCGGACTGAGTGCTGAACTATCCTGTCCGGCGGCCCGAGTGAGTAATAGGCTTTGATAAAAAGGGCGATGTGATGGCGACGTCAAGTCCGGGCTTTTAGAGCCTCACTTTCGGCAGAGTCGGCGTAGTGCGGCCATGGACATCCCGGCGTCTCCTGGGACCGTGTTGACGTGAATTTCGCTCGGCACGAAGGGTGCGTTTACCATCCGCTTCATTGGGCTCTCGCACCACCAATGCGCATGCGACAATCGCGCCCTCCGCCAACGACGGCGCTCCCCAGCCGTAGGGAATCGCTCTGTTGTCTGAGGGGATCAAACGCGCTTCACGCGTCTTCTGCTCGTCCGGCCATCTGCTGAAGCCGTTCACCAAATCGGCCAACTCTGAATCCGAAAATCCGTCGAGATTGCCGTCGCGGGCAACCACCGCGCCGGCGATGGCAAGCGTCTCTTCGCGCGCCTTCTGCTGGTCCGACATTGCGTCGGAGATGCGATGCGGGCCTCCTTCGCTATCAGGACGCCCTGCTTGTCCGACCAACTCTCCGGTGCTGCCCATATTCCCTCTCCGATCCAGCAAAACGCATCGCCTAAAGCCTGTGAACAACAGGGCATCATTGGTTTGAGGGCGGTCACGCGAGACTGCAACGGCATGCTTAAAAGCCGCAGCATTCACGCAGCGGCAACTGCCTCGACAACGCCGCAATGAAAAGCTTCTTCGCCACTCGATCGCTTCGACATCAGGCTGAAGCTCAAAGGGCTGAGCCCTATACAAAGGCCCCTAAATCACTGTGAACCGTACCGCTTTGCGGGGAGAATCTACGGTTTTTTCATTGCGGTACAGATTGAGCGATATCGATCAGGCAGCGTTCGAAATCCAGTTCAAAAGAGCTGTCTTCGGTTTGGCGCCGACCGAGAAATCGGCCACTTCGCCGCCCTTGAAGATCGCGAGCGCCGGAATGGAGCGCACGCCCAATTGGGCGGCGAGTTCCGGGTTTTCATCGATGTTGAGCTTGGCGACCTTGATCTTGCTTTCCATCTCGACGGAGATTTCCTCGAGGCTCGGAGCAATCATCTTGCAGGGATCGCACCATTCGGCCCAGAAATCGACGACGACGGGTGCTGCGGATTCCAGAACTTCCGACTGGAAGTTATTTATATCGACTTTCACGGTAGCCATGGCTGCTCCTTCTCATCGGCCGCTCCAGTTTGCGCTTCCTCTACCGGAGCTGAAGTTCCGGCTTCATGTTGGACCCGACACTGATCCTGATCGGCAAGATCGAGATATTTCTCGCCGTGACCGAGAGCAATGGGATCCGGGGGGAAGTATCTGCTTCACAAGCGGCAAAATACCCGCCATTATCAAGAAGCGTACTCAATCCACGTGATAGCCGAACGCTGTTTCCACTTTGACTGAGCCTCGGGTGAGATGATGTAAGTTTTCCGAGCGGCAAGTGGACCTCCGTTCAATATCGAATGCGCCGATTTGAGCGTGTCCTTTAATGAAGATCCAAAATTCTGAAGCGTCAACGTCGAAACGGGTTACACTCGTAATATGGATAGATCGGACATGCTGGACTTGGCTCGCAAGCATGGGATCTCCGAAGCGACGATCTACAATTGGAAGGCCAAATTCGGCGGCATGGACGTTTCCGAGGCGAAGCGGCTGAGGGCCTTGGAAAAGGAGAACGCGAAGCTGAAGAAGCTTCTGGCTGAGCAGATGCTCGACGCGGCCGCCCTTCGCGAGCTGCTTTCAAAAAATGTTGACCCGCCCCGTGTAAGGGTCGTTTCGATCAGGACGATGCAGTCTGCACAAATGTATCCGGCCTCTTGCAAGTGGGCCGCTGTCGCGGCCAGGCCATGATGAGATCCGCCCGTGCGGTTCCCAAATAAATGGTGGTCGGGCTCACAACCCGCTTTTTTGCACAGGGCTTATGGCGCGCCGATCGACTGTCTCGTCCTCACTTTCACGAGCCTCGCAGTCTGGAACAAATGGGATCAGCTAGAGGCCGGATCCCGCCGTTCGTAGCTTGCGCCGGGCTTAGTCATCACTACCCATGCGATCCGCCCAATCTTGGCCGCCAAGGCGACGGTGACCTTGTTAGTGTGCATGCGTGCCTGAAGTCCATCAAGCCAGGCGCCAAGGTGATATCGCGAGCGATCAAGGTGTGTCACGCAGGAGCGGGCGCCATGGATGATCATCCGGCGCAGATATCGGTTGCCGCGCTTGCTTATTCCCAACAGCTTCGTTTCTCTCCCGTAGAGTATTCTCTGGGAACAAGACCCAAGCTGCCATATCGCGGGCCTCTTTGAACTGTCGGGCAGATCCAGCTGCTGCCAAAAGCGCCCTCGCCGCGAGTGGACCAATGCCCGGGATAGTCATTAATCGACGTGCGGTATCGCTTTGAAAGGCAATCGCCTCGCGGTTGACTTCAGCAATCCGCAGCTCCATCTGCCGCAGCTCGTCGAACGTGTAGATGCAAGAATGCGACGCATACCCGAAGCTACCCCAGAAGAGATGAACGGGGCTGACTTTGCCCAAATATGAGGCCCGGAGCCTTTGGACCACTACCGACACTGATATGAACGCCCTAAAGACCGCGCGACAGCCTCGCTGTCATAGGGCCGCTCGATCAGCGCATGCGACGCGTGCTGTCCGTCCATCGGTGGATGTACCGACAAGCTGGTGATCGACAAGGTCGAAGCTCAACTCGATCTCACCCACGCTATCCGGCACCAGGCCGGTGGTGAACCCACGGGCGTTCGGGTAGAACATCGCATGCCATGAGTGGTTCACCCACGGTGTTCGCGCGAGCCGATATTTGCCAACGATCTGTGCGTAGAGCTGCAGCGCAGCGGCTGTATCGCGCCACGGCAGATATGGGATATCCGGCCACCTCTCATCCATGTCTCACTCCATGTCTCCGCCGTGAATAGAGAATCGATCCATTTTGCGCCCGATTGACAGGTCCCGACCTGACCGCAGCCTGCGTTCTTAGGCACCTGGATACGCCCAAATGGTACATGATCGGACTGACGATGAACGAGGCCGCGAGCTCCTGCGCAGTCGGACCGGCAAACACTTCGGTGACGGCGATCGTTCGAGGCTCTCCCGATTTGTGAAAGCAATCGAGGAGACAATCCGAGCCAAACTCAGAAATAGTCGGATCGGCCCCAGAGATAAGGTTCAGGAGCGATGGGGCTGGGGGAACGGCAATATTCGGGAACAGAACCAACCACTGAAGAATTTTGTTGGTATTTCTGTTGGCTTGAGCGGCCGTCGGCCAGCGCTAACCGCTTAGAACTAAGTCCAGATTTCCCCCGCTTGGATTCCGCCTGGGCGGGTGAGCCCAATGCGCATATTGACCGAGTTCAAGCGTCGCATTTCAAAAGATTGCTTCGCTGTGGCCTAGACCCTGCCACGGTGTCGATGAGGCTGCGAAAATCCGGTCGACCTTCGCTGCGAACTGCAACGTGCGACCGGAGGCCACAAGCGCAAGGCTGTGCCAGTACGCCTGATCTGAAATTTCGCGGGGGGGCCGAGAGCTGCCTCGATTATTCCGAACGATGCAAGCGAAAGACCACCAGTTCTCTTCTGAAATCCTGATCACAACATCGTTGCCGCTCTGTCATCCGGCGTGCCAAAATGAGGGCGTCGTTCGAACGATATATGCAGCCCGCTCTCCGACAAAAACTGACGTGCGCGATCGGTGTCGCGCTGGCCAACCCGAGATACCCAATCGGAAAACAGGCGGACCGCGCGCCGGTTCATGTGCCTGGAAGGACAGACCAGCCAATAGCCGGGAAACTCAATGACGTCGAACTCGGTCGATACCGGCACCAGGGAACCCGACACGAAATCTTCGAACGCGATTGTCGTGCTTTCCAGGACCACGCCTGCTCCGTCCTTGGCCAATTGAACCGACATTGACGAACGGTCGAAACGGTAGGGATACGTCATGCGGGCGCCCTGGATACCGTTGCGCGGCAGCCAATAGTCCCACCGGAAATAGGCCTTCACGCTGTCGATCAGTCTCGCATGGCGAAGCTGCTCGCGCGGATCGACTGACAGTCCGCGCAGCTCCGCCAGATAGGATGGCGAGCACATCGGAAGGATGAGGTCGTTGACGACGCAATCGGAGTAAAGGCCAGCCCAGCCACCGTCGCCATAGCGTAGATCGAGATCGATGACCTCGGTTTCGAAGTCCGAGAAATTGGGCGTGGCGTCCACCCGCAGGTTCCAGCTCGGATAGTCCTTGCTGAACTCAGCCAACCGGGGCGCCAACCACTTCTCGCCGAAAGAAGGACTGACGCGAAGGCTGAGCTGGAAGCTTTCGCGCTGGCGAACAATGGCATTTCGCACCTCACGAATGGATTCGAAGGCCTGGGTCGTGGTCTGGAAAAGTCGTTCGCCGTCGATGGTCAGCGAGAGATGGCGCTTTTCTCGCTGGAAAAGCCGCACGCCGAGTTGGTGTTCGAGCAACCGCAGTTGCTGGCTGACCGCTGAAGGTGTCACCTGCAACTCCTGCGCAGCCTTTGCCACGCCGCCGAGCCGGGCGACGGCCTCGAAATGGGTCATCGAATTGAACTTGATATCCGACATCTTTCTGGTCAGTCAGTTAAGTTCAGCTACACAGGATGTTAAGAAACGAGAATTGAGCCGAATGTCAATCAGTCGCATGATCCTGTCGTCTCGGGAGGAGATACAGGATGGAACCGGGTTCAACCCAAAGCTTGGGTAGCGCCGGCAACGTGCCGGGAGTTGGACAGGTATCGACCAGGAAGCCCCTGATCGAAGCTGCCAATGTCGAAAAAAGTTATGGCGCAACCCGTGTCCTACGAGGTGTGAGCTTTCAGGTCCGGGCTGGCGAAATCCACGCGCTCCTGGGAGGTAACGGCGCCGGCAAAAGCACTCTCATCCGCATCATTACGGGGCTGACATCACGCGATGCCGGCGAAATTAACGTCGCCTCGTCGAAGGCCGGCCGCACCAGCCCGATCATCGCGGTGGTGCATCAGGAGCTGGCGCTGTTGCCCGAGCTGTCGGTCGCGGAGAACATCGGCATCGTACATGCAAGGTCGGGCTGGTCGCAGATCAGCCGTCGCCGCATGCGTGAAATTGCCCTTAGAGCGCTCCAGCTGATCGACCCGGCGATCGGCGAAGAGATCATCGATCTGCCAGCACGCAAATTGTCGCTTCATGAAGGCCAGATCGTCGAGATCGCTCGTGCCCTTTCCACTGGAGCAGAAGTCCTGCTTCTCGACGAGCCCACGGCCAACCTCACCGCCGGCGAGACAGCCAAACTTTTCTGGGTGCTCAAGCGGTTGGTGCACGAGGAGGGCATTGGCATCGTCTTTGTTTCTCACCGCATGCGGGAAATCCGCGCGCTCTGCGATGTCTGCACGATTTTGCGCGATGGCGTCACGATCGCCAATGCCACGTCACTTGCCCTGCTTAGCGACGCCGAGATCGTCCAGCAGATGGGACAACCCGCACAGGGTCCGGCAATGCACCGCAACCCGCAAAAACGCCGCCGACAGGGCGCCCCCGTCGAACTCCTTGGCCCTGGAGATGTCAGGATCGCGATTTCGTCTGGCACCATCCTGGGACTGGCCGGCGCACCCGCGGGTCCGACCGGTCTCATAGCTCCCCTTGTGGGCGCCGGGCCTGGAGCTGGCTGGCGCCTTTCCGGAGAGGGTTTTGCCGACCGGTTCTCGTCTCCAGCGGCAGCGGCGCGCGCAGGCATTGGCTTCGTCTCGGGCGACCGGGCAACCAAGGGCATCCTTTCTCAGCTTCCCATCGTCGACAACGTGCTTGCAGCACGCAGGGTTCGCGAGAGGCGGCGGATCGTTGCCGCGGCCGAGAGGCAGGAATGTCGCGATCTCGTTTCGGCGCTGAAGTTGAAAGCCGCCTCGATCTGGGACCTGCCGGCTTCGCTGTCCGGCGGCAACCAGCAAAAGCTTCTCGTCGCACGCTGGCTTGGGTTGCCGCTCAGGATGGTGGTGCTGGAAGAGCCGACGCGGGGCGTCGACATCGGCACCAAGCATGACATTTACGGCTTGATCCGGGAGATGGCCGACGCCGGCGCGATCATCATCTGGTGGTCGACCGAGAATGTCGAACTGCTCGAGCTTTGCGATGCCATTTTCGCCTTCGACACCGATGGGCAGCCAAAGGGATTCCTGCCTGATGAGCACTACACCGAAGACGGGCTCGCCGAACTGACGGGGATGGCGGCATGACCGACGCGACCAACGGCAACACGACCACCAGCAAGCTCCGGAGCGCCACGTCACGCGTCCCAGCCGTTCTTTTGTCCTACCGCACGGAAGCCGCGATTGCAGCGGCAATCGTGGTCCTGCTGCTGGCCGTTGGCATGTTCGTGCCCGCCGCACTCAGCATGGGTAATTTGCAAAACATCGTCCAGGCCGCCGCGCCTCTCATCATCATGTCGCTCGGTGTTTTGCTGGTCGTGGTCACCGGCGGCATCGATCTTTCGGTCGGTTCAGTCTTTTCCCTGACCGGGATGGTGACCGCGCTGGCGATGGCCAATGGCGCTGACGGACTGACCGCCAGCGCCGCCGGCCTGGCGGTCGGCTTGGGGTTCGGCGCGATCAATGGTCTTCTGGTCACGGTCGTCGGGCTCGCGCCTTTCGTCGTCACGCTCATCACCTACGCGGTGGCGGGCAGCCTGGCCTTCATCGTCACCAACGGCCGTTCGATGCCGATCGGCGCACCGGATTTCTGGCTCCTGAATTCCGGCGAGATCGTCCCCGGCATGCCCAACCATCTCGTGGTCTGCATCGTACTGATGGTCGCGCTGGAATATGTGCTGCGCAAAGTCGTGGTCGGACGCTGGTTCTATGCCGTCGGCTCGTCGGCAATTGCGGCACGGCTGCTTGGCATCCCTGTTCTGCGCATCAAGTTCGCGGCCTATGTCGCTTCGGGCCTGCTTGCCTCTTTCGCGGGGCTGCTGACGGTCAGCTACATCCTCAACGCCGAAGCCACGGCAGGGGCGAGCCTGATGCTGCAGGCGATTGCCGCTGTGGTCATTGGCGGGGCCAGCCTTTTTGGCGGAACCGGCAGCGCGATCGGCGCCGTGCTGGGCGCGCTGATGATCACCTGCATCCAGAACGGTGTGAACCTCATTGGCGTGAACAGCTTCTGGCAAGGCTCGGTCACAGGCGCCGCAATCCTGCTCGCGGTTTTGATCGACCGCTTCAGCAACAAGAACCGCATCTAGATCATCAACGGGAGGAACCAAGATGAAGTTGAAGAGCATCCTGATTGCAGCTTTGGCGACGGCCGCCTTGTCAAGCGCGTCGTACGCCGAAGACAAGAAGACCGTCGCCTACATCGCCCCATCGCTCGACATTTCCTATTGGCAGTGGGTTGGCTACGGCGTGAAGGAGAAGGCCAAGGAACTCGGCATGGACTATGTCGAGTACACGTCGGAAAACTCACCCGCCAAGCAGATGGACAATGCCAGGACCGCGGTTACCAAAGGCGTCTCGGCCATCGTGATCGGCCCAGTCAGCTCGACATCGACCCCGCCGCTGCTCGACTATCTGGCGAAGCAGAAAGTGCCGATCGCGTTCGCCGGCATCGGGCCGCAGCCAGGCCTCACCAATTACACATCCTCGGTCACTGCCAACAACTATGAGACCGGCAAGGCGCAAGGCAAGTTCACCTGCGAGCTCGCCAAGGAGCGTGGCGGCAACAAGGTTGGCATGCTGTCGCTGCCGCAGGATCGGGAGAATGCGCAGAAATATCTGAAGGGCGCCAAGGAAGCCTTCGCCGCCAACGGGTGCGATCTCGTCCAGATGCTGGAAACACGCGGCCTCACCATCAACGAAGCCGTCACCCAGGCAAACGACCTCTTAACCGCCAATCCCGACGTCAAGGCCATTTACGGTATGTATGACGAAGCCGGCAGCGGCGCCGCCAAAGTTGTCGAGACCCGCGGCCTGACCGGCAAGATCAGCATTACCGTTGCAGACGGCTCGCCGACGACGATCGCGCTGCTCAAGAAGGGAGCGATCCAGGGCATCTTCTTCCAGGAAGCGGTCGGCCAAGGCATCGACGGCACCCAACAGGTCTACAACGCCTTGACGGGCGCTCCGGTGACCCAGGACCTGGCCCTGGTCATGCCGCTCGTTACCGCCGACAAGGTCGACAGTCCCGAGGCCAAGAAGGTCATCGACCGCGTGTTTCCCCCAAGCAACTGACCTCCACCCAATGGACCCGCCGGGAGAGGCCGGCGGGTCCAGATCCCGAGCGAGGAATTCAGACCGTGTCCGAGCTGCCGTTCATCGATCCGCACCATCATTTGTGGGATCTGGAAGCCAATTACTATCCGTGGCTGAGCGACGGGGTTAAGCCGTCGGCCTTCGGCGACTACGACGCAATCCGCAAGAGCTATCGTCTCGACGACTATCTTGAGGACGCCAGGAACCAGAACCTCGTGAAATCGGTGCATCTGGACGTTGGGTTCGATCCCAGCGATTCGGTCGGGGAGACCCGGTGGCTGCAGGAAATCGCGAACAAGCGGGGCTTCCCCCATGGCATCGTCGGCTATGCCGACCTGTCCAAACCCGACGTCGGCGACCTCCTCGACCGGCACATGGAGTATCCAAACTTCAGGGGTATCCGGCAGTCGATGAATTATCATCAAGACCCTGCCAAGACCTATCAGGCGCGGCCTGGGGTCAGTCGTACTCCCGAATGGCGGCGCGGCTTCAGGGAATTGGCGAAGCGCCGACTGAGCTTCGACCTGCAGCTCTATTATCCGCAGATGGAAGAGTTTCTCCAGCTCGCGCGCGACTTTCCCGACGTCCAGATCATTCTCAATCACACCGGCATGCAGGTCGATGGCCCAGAGCATTTCGAGGCCTGGAAAAAAGGCATGCACAGATTGGCGCAAGCGCCGAACATCGCCTGCAAGATCTCGGGTCTCGGCATGGGCGACTGGTCCTGGACGACGGCGTCGATCCGTCCCTATGTCGAGGAGGCGATCGCGGCCTTTGGTGTCGGCCGCTCAATGTTCGCGACGAACTTCCCCGTCGACAAGCTGTTCTCGAGCTTCGACGCCATCGTGAACGCCTTCAAGGAGATCACGCAAGGCTACACACACGAGGAGCGGCTTGCATTGTTCCACGACAACGCCGCTCGCTACTACCGGCTCTAGATCATCCGCCGAAACAATTGAGACAGCAGGAGACTTTGACATGTTGCTGAAGGGCAAGGCCGTGGTGATTTCGGGTGCCGCGAGTCCCCGGGGAATTGGCCGCTCCACGGCAACGCTGATGGCGGAGCAAGGCGCGCGCATTGCTATTCTTGACCTCGATAAGGAACGAGCCCGTGACGCCGCCGCGTCGCTTGGGCCCGAGCATATCGGCCTCGCCTGCAATGTCGCCGACCTCGATGCCTGCAAGAGGGCTGCGGCAGAAGTGACCGAAGCGTTCGGAAGGGTCGAGGTGTTATGCAACATTGCCGGGATCACGCAGCCCGTAAAGACACTGGACATCGGTCCGGCCGACTGGGACCGCATCCTCGATGTCAATCTGCGCGGCGTGCTCTATCTCAGCCAGGCCTTCATCCCGCATATGCGTGAAAATGGCGGCGGCTCGATCATCTGCATGTCGTCGGTTTCAGCGCAACGCGGCGGCGGCATCTTCGGTGGCCCGCATTACTCAGCCGCCAAGGCGGGTGTGCTCGGCCTCGCCAAGGCCATGGCACGCGAATTCGGGCCTGACGGCATTCGCATCAACTGCGTCACGCCTGGCCTGATCCAGACCGACATAACCGGCGGCAAACTGACCGATGCCATGCGCGCTGACATCATCAAGGGTATCCCGCTCAGTCGCCTGGGCGATGCGCGTGACGTGGCGGGCGCCTACCTCTTCCTCGCCTCCGATCTGGCCAGCTACATCACCGGTGCCGTGATCGACGTCAATGGGGGGATGCTGATCCATGGCTGACGGGACAACGGAATTCGAGATGCCACGCGCGGGCAGCAATGTCAGCCTTGCCGAACGCGCCTATCGCATCCGTCGACATGCCGTGCGCATGGGCGAAGTCCAGGGCCAGGGCTATGTCGGGCAGGCGCTCGGCGTCGCCGATGTGCTTGCGGTCGCCTATTTCCATGCACTTCGCTACCGGCCGGACGACACGCTGTGGGAGGGACGCGATCGCTTCCTCCTATCCATCGGACACTATGCGATCGCACTCTACGCGGCATTGATCGAAGCAGGCGTGCTGCCGGAGGAAGAGCTCGAGACCTACGGTACCGACGACAGCCGCATGCCGATGTCCGGCATGGCGGCGTACACACCTGGCATGGAGATCACCGGCGGCTCGCTTGGTCACGGTCTTGGTATTGCCGTCGGCATGTGCCTGGGACTGAAACGCAAGCAGAGCGATTGTTTCGTCTACAACCTCTTGTCCGACGGTGAGCTTGGCGAGGGTTCGACCTGGGAAGCAGCGATGTCTGCCGCCCATCACAAGCTCGACAACCTCATCGCCATCGTCGACTTCAACAACCTGCAGGCCGACGGCCCCTCCACAGCCATGCTTTCTTCGGAGCCGGTGACCGACAAGTTCGAGGCCTTCGGCTGGCACGTGCAGCGCGTTGACGGCAACGACATCGACTCCGTCCGCGCTGCATTCGACAACGCCCGGGGTCTCAAGGATCCGCGTCCACGTATCATCGTCTGTGACACCCGCATGGGTAAGGGTGTGCCTTTCCTGGAGGCCCGCGACATCACGCATTTCATCCGCGTCGAGCCCTATGAGTGGGCTCTGGCGCTCGAGGCTCTGGAAAAGGGACGTCCGCAGTGAGGCAGTCAAAATTCGCGCCGCGCCACGCCGTCAACGCGGGTGAGCGCAAGACCACCTCGGCGATGATCGCCTCGATCGCGCCCGATGGCGTTCCGACGCGCAGTGCGCCGTTCGGACACACGCTTGCAAGGCTAGCCCATCAGCGGCCCGGAATCGTGGGTTTGACGGCTGATCTTGCGAAATACACTGACCTTCATGTGTTCGCGCAGGAGCATCCGGATCGCTTCTATCAAATGGGCATGGCCGAGCAGGTGCTGATGAGTGCCGCCGCCGGCCTGGCGCGGGAGGGTTTCACGCCCTTCGCCACGACCTACGCTGTCTTTGCCTCCCGACGGGCCTACGATTTCATCTGCATGGCGATTGCCGAGGAGAAGCTCGACGTCAAGATCGTCTGCGCCCTGCCGGGGCTGACCACCGGCTACGGCCCCAGCCACCAGGCGACAGAAGACATCGCGATCTTCCGCGGCATGCCGAACCTGACGATCATCGACCCTTGCGACGCGCTCGACATCGAACAGGCCACGGAGGCAATCGCGGACTACAAGGGCCCGGTCTACATGCGGCTTTTGCGCGGCAAAGTTCCTGTCGTGCTCGACGAATACGACTACACGTTCGAGATCGGCAAGGCGCGGCTGTTGCGCGATGGGGCGGACGTGCTGTTCATTTCCAGCGGCCTGATGACCATGCGAGTGCTGGAGGCCGCGAAGGCGCTTGAAGCAGACCGCATCGACTGCGCGGTGCTGCACGTGCCGACGATCAAACCTCTGGACACGCAGGCGATACTTGATGGCGCGCGCCGTCCGGGACGGCTGGTGGTGGTGGCGGAGAATCACACCATCATTGGTGGCCTAGGCGAAGGCGTTGCCGCGTTGCTGATGCGGGAGGGCGTGGCCCCAGTCTTTCGCCAGATTGCCCTGCCCGACGAGTTCCTCGATGCTGGCGCACTGCTGACGCTTCATGATCGCTACGGGATCTCATCGTCCGAGCTCGTGCGTCGTGTCCGCAAATGGACAGAGTAAAAGCAAAGCAGGAGCTCGAGCTAATTCTTCGCGGTCGCATGTCCGCTTTCGGCAACGGGCCAGAATTGGTGTTGATCACCGACATGCTGCGCAAAGCTGCCGTGTTGACGAGCGGGTGATAAGTCGCTTCGATGCTCTACTGCGTCAAAGATTAGATACGGCGGCGTCGGAGCGATAAGCAATTTTCGGGAACCGAATCAATCCACAGAAATTTTTTGTTGGTATTTTTGTTGGTCCGCGCTGCTATTGCTCCATGCCGAGGCGATTGAAAACGAATTCAAATTTCCTCTACTTGGATTCCGCCTCTGGGCACCATCCTTTTCAAGAGCTTAGTGCAATCTCGTCAAATCTTAGGCTCGCTATAGGCTCGGGAAAGGGCGATCTGCCTAGACACGATCCACAGGTTCGATTGCGGCAGTTTCTGGAAACTTTGATTCATTCGTTTGCACGCCGGATCACCCGGTATCACCCCTGAGGAGAGCCCGCACTCGGGCGGGCTATTCGGGCACGCTCCGGTGCCCGGATGTGCTCGAGTGAGACGAGTGCCCAAACATGGTTCCTATTTGGCGCAATCCCACGCGCACGTTCCAGCTTGCTGGCTCGCAGGCGGGCAACGCCAGAGCGCCATGACGCGGGGCTCCGTTGTGCTGAACTTGTACGCCATCCTCGCGCGTGATATCAATTCTGATGCGTGGATTGCTGATACTTTTCGTATTGGCGTTTGCCGCGACCAATGCAGCGGCGGGCGATGTGCTGTTCGACGCCATAGCTGCCGGCGACAAAGCGGGTGTCGAGCAAGCTCTCGCGAGTGGTGCCGACGTTGACAGCCGGGCACGCGACCAGGCAACCCTTCTCATCGCTGCTGCGCTCGACGACCAGCCAGCAATTGCGGAATTGCTGCTGAGCAAGGGCGCCGACGTCATGGCCCGGAACTCGGGCGGCTTCACACCGCTCCACGCGGCGGCCTTCTCGGGCAGCCTGCCGATCGCCAAGCTGCTGCTGGCAAAAGGCGCGGTGCTCGACGATGCCGCCAACAAGGCGGGTGTTACGCCGTTGCTGGTGGCCGGCGAGGAAAACCACGTTGAACTGGCCGAATTCCTTATTGCGAAAGGTGCCGATGTGAACCATCCCGAGGGTCATGGCTACATGCCGACAACGCGCGCATTCTGGAAGGGCAACACGGATATCATACGACTTTTCAAACGCCATGGTGCTACCTGCCAAGCCAAAATCCTTGGCGAGGCGAACGCGGCGAAGTGCGCAGAGATCCACGATTAACGGAGGATGCAGATGAGCACGATGATCAACTCACGACTTCGGAATTTGGGCGCGACTGCCCTAGTCGCTGTAGCTGCGGTCGCCGGCGCGGGGTCGGCCTGGGCCGACGATTCGGTAAACACCGGCTATTTCGGCGGTGTGGCGATCATGGGCTACGACACGGTCGCTTACTTCACTGACGGCAAGGCCGTGAAGGGCTCCGAAGAGTTCACTTATGAATGGCTGGGGACGCCTTGGCATTTCGCCAGCAAGAAACACCAGGAAATGTTCATGAGCGAACCGGTCAAGTACGCGCCTCAATATGGCGGCTACTGTGCCGGCGAAGTCGTCGGCGGTGGGGTCACGGTCAATGTCGATCCGGAAGCATTCAAGATAATCGACGGCAAGCTCTACCTAATCTACGATGTCGGCAATGCGGACAATTTCGCCGCGCATGCGGCTGAAGAAATACCGAAAGCCGATGCCAACTGGCCGAAGGTCGCGGCCAATTTGGAGCTCGACAAGTATCACTGAGACCAGGTTCGCCTACTGGACGACCGTGAAGTGAAACACCTTACTTGTATTGGCATAGGAGTAGCCTTTGCCGGTAGCGTCATTGCGTCTGTAGACGGGACCGCAGTCGGGGCGCCCGAACAGGTTCTCGCTCTGCTCGCACAAGAGATCGCCATCGACGTAGACGGTCTCTGTGACCAGCCGCGTCGTCGTGCGGAAGGCCGCCTTGCCGTCGCTCCCGATCTGGAGGAAGGCTGGTTGGAGACCGGGTTCGATCTGGCCTTGCAACGTATGGCCAATGACGAGGGACGCGATCTCAGCACCCTTCAACTGGTCGTGCTCGTCCGGGGTAAAGCCATAGCGCCATTGGGGTAGGCCTGCCTGGCGCAGTGCGTTGACGAGGATCGCCAGATCCTGCGGGTTCCGGAAATGTGCATGAGTCATCTGCCACCCAGCCAAAGAGTCCACGTAGCTGGACCCTGCTACGAGGTGGAGCCCAGCTGCGATTTCGGCTTTCGCATCCGGTAGACGGCCGCCGCGGACATACGCCGCAGCGAGTGTAAACCGAAAGTTGCCAACCGTGGACGCATCGTCGCGGGTGCGTTCGAGAGTCTCGATCGCTTTATCGACATTCCCCTGCAGAAGAAAAACCAGCCCAGCAGTTTCCCTGTTGATGGCGGAGAGGTCGGGGTCGAGCCTGAGCGCTGTCTCGACCGCTGCGGCTGCCTCGGCATAATTGCCGGCGCATAACTGGACATATCCAAGGGCTGCTTGCGCCTCTGCATCGCCCGGACCGATTGAAACAGCCTTCCTGGCAGAGGCAATCGCATCTTCGTAGCGGCGATTCACGACCTGCATGACACCGAGAATTGCATAGGGCGATGAAAGGTCCGGTTCGAGTTCCAAGGCTCGGCTCGCCTTCTCATAGGCTCGCTTGCGCGCGGGCGCGCTCTGCATGATGTCGTTGAAGGCCTCGCGCCAGATATAGACTGTCGTGCGCGCGTCAGCCGCAAAGGCTTCCGCGAAGGCGGAGTCGAGCCCCTCCGCCTTTTCATAGAGCGCAAGCGCCTGCCGCAGACCGGCCAGCAGGCCGCTGCGTGACGCCGTCTCGGCTTGTAGATAGTAATCGTAGGCCTCGAGATTGTTCGTCGGCGGGCGTGCCATGCGCTCGCTTTCCGCTGCCGAAGGTTGCATGCCAAGCGCTTTGGCGATCTCCCCGCTCATCTCTTCCTGGACGGCAAACACGCCGGCCATGCCACGGTCGAACCGGTTGGCCCACAGATTGTCGCCCGTTGCCGTATCGATGAGCTGGGCATTGAGGCGGATCTGCTCGCCGGTGCGGCGGACGCTGCCCTCAACGACGTAGCGGACGCCAAGGTCGCGCGCGACATCGGCCAGCGCCGCAGGCCGATTCTTATAGGCGAAGACGGAATTGCGGGCGATGACGTCGAGACCGGAAAGCTTGGTGAGGTCGGTGATCAAATCCTCGGTGATGCCGTCCACAAAATAGTCCTGGCCTGGATCGCCGCCGAGATTTGCAAACGGCAGCACGGCAACCGATGGTCGGTCGGCCAGGGAAGATGTCCCCGATTGCCACGCAAACAATCCTGCGAGGAGCACGACGAACAGGACCGCGATTCCTGCCATCCCGATCGCCCGGGGGGATACCGGCCGGCGAACTGCCTCCTTGATTTTCCCCGAGGCTGCGGGATCCAGCAGCAGCCGATAGGCGCGAACGGGATCGGCGATGTTCTTGAGCCGCTGCTCGCCAAGACTGGCAAAGCCGACATCAACCTTGTGCAGCGCATGATCGAACGCCGTGCCCGAGATACATACACCCCCCGGCTCGGCCATCGACTCCAGTCGCGCGGCGATGTTGACGCCATCGCCATAGATGTCATTTTCCTCGACAATGACGTCGCCGAGGTTGACGCCGATGCGAAACCGGATCTGCCGGGCATCAGCGGTGCCTTTATTGCGATCGGCCATCCGGCGTTGGATCACGGCAGCGCACTGGACGGCATCGACGACGCTGGCGAACTCGACCAGCGCGCCGTCGCCCATGAGCTTGATAATGCGACCGTGGAATTCCTTGATCGCCGGGTCGACCAGTTCGCGACGGCAGCTTTTCAACCGCTCGAGCGTGCCGACCTCGTCCTCGCCCATGAGGCGGCTGTAGCCGACCACATCGGCAGCAAGTATCGCGGTAAGCCTTCGCTCCATACTCGCCGCGCCCTCCCGGTCGATCAAGCGGCTTCTTCGCTGCAGCCTATTCCAGTCCCGCGTCGGACGCGAGCGGCGCGACCGACGACGCAATGCGATGGGAATGACCGGATCGGGTCACCTCACGACATCGGACCTTGGGGGTACAACGTCCGCCATGGAACTCGACAAATATCACTGAGACGCGTGCAACTACTGAACGACAGTGAAGTGAAACACCTTGCTTGAATTGACAAAGGAATAGCCGGTGCCGGCATCGTCGCGGCGTTTGTAGACAGGTCCGCAGTCGGGGCGCCCGAACATATTCTCGCTCAGCTCGCATAAGAGATCGCGATCGACGTAGACGGTCTCGGTGACCAGCCGCGTCGTGGAGCGGAAGGCCGCCTTGCCGTCGCTCCCGATCTGAAGGAAGGCTGGTTGGAGAGCGGGTTCAAGCTGGCCCTGCAGCGTATGGCCCAGCACCAGCGAGGCGATCTCCTCGCCCTTCAAGCGGTTGTGCTCGTCGCCGGTGAAGCCGAACGGCCATTCGGGCAAGCCGGCCTGCTGCAACGCGTCGATGATGAGAGCCAAATCGCGCGGGTTACGATATTGGGCACCGTTGAGCCGATATGCAGACAATGAATCGGACCCAGCTGTCGACGTGGAACGTAGTCCCTCGGCGACCGCCGCTCTTGCATCGGGCAAACGGCCGGCGCGGGCGTAGGCCGCAGCGAGGTCAATCCTGAAATCTCCAACTGACGGCGCCTCGTCGCGGGCGCGTTCGAGCGCCTCAATCGCCTTGTCGGTGTTGCCTTGAATGAGAAAGACCAGACCGGCAATTTGCCGGTTGATGGGGGAAAGGTTGGGATCGAGCCTGAGCGCCGTCTCGACGGCAACGGCTGCCTCGGCATGATTGCCGGCAAACAGCTGGACATATCCCCGCGCGATCTGTGTCTCGGCATCTCCGGGGCCGAGCGCGACGGCTCGCTCGGCCGAAGCGATGGCTTCCTCGTAGCGGCGATCCACGACCTGCATGATGCCTAGAATCGCATAAGGCGACGAAAGGTCCGGGTCGAGTTGCAGCGCACGGCTTGCCTTCTCATAGGCGCGCTTGCGCGCGGGCGCGCTCTGCATGATGTCGTTGAACGATTCGCGCCAGATATAGACTGTCATGCTTGCGTCCGCCGCGAAGGCTTCGGCAAAGGCGGGGTCGAGCTCCTCCGCCTTGTCGTAGAGCGCGAGCGCCTCCCGCAGCCCGTCGCGCCGGCCGGTCCGTGCTGTCTGCTCGGCCCGAAGGTAGAAGTCGTAGGCTTCGAGGTTTTCGGTCGGCGGGCGCGCCATGCGCTCGCTTTCCGCTGCTGAAGGTTGCATGCCGAGCGCTTTGGCGATCTCCCCGCTCATCTCGTCCTGGACGGCAAACACGCCGGCCATGCCGCGGTCGAACCGGTTGGCCCACAGATTGTCGCCCGTTGCCGTATCGATGAGTTGGGCATTGAGGCGGATCTGCTCGCCGGTGCGGCGGACGCTCCCCTCGACGACGTAGCGGACGCCAAGGTCGCGCGCGACGTCCGCCAGCGCTGCAGGCTTGTTCTTGTAGGCGAACACCGAGTTGCGCGCGATGACGTCCAGACCGGAAAGCTTGGTGAGGTCGGTGATCAGATCCTCGGTGACGCCGTCGGCGAAATAGTCCTGGCCTGGATCGCCGCCGAGATTTGCAAACGGCAGCACGGCAACCGATGGCCGCGATGGCACCGAGAGCTTCTGCCATGCGAAAAAGCCGGCAATCGTGGCAATCGCCAGGGCGGCGGCGCCTGCCAGGATCACGGCGCGCGGGCCCGGCCGGTGTGGCGCAGCTGTGACCTTTCCCGATGCTGCGGGATCCAGCAGCAGCCGATAGGCGCGAACCGGATCGGCGATGTTCTTGAGGCGCTGCTCGCCAAGACTGGCAAAGCCGACATCAACCTTGTGCAGCGCATGATCGAACGCCGTGCCCGAGATGCATACACCTCCCGGCTCGGCCATCGACTCCAGGCGCGCGGCGATGTTGACGCCATCGCCGTAGATATCGTTTTCGTCCACGATCACATCGCCGAGGTTGACGCCGATGCGAAACCGGATCTGCCGGGCATCAGCGGTGCCTTTATTGCGATCGGCCATCCGGCGTTGGATCACGGCGGCGCACTGGACGGCATCGACGACGCTGGCGAACTCGACCAGCGCGCCGTCGCCCATGAGCTTGATAATGCGGCCGTGGAATTCCTTGATCGCCGGGTCGACCAGTTCGCGACGGCAACCCTTCAATCGTTCGAGCGTGCCGACCTCGTCCTCGCCCATGAGGCGGCTGTAGCCAACCACATCAGCAGCAAGTATCGCAGTAAGCCTTCGCTCCATACCTACCTGCGCCCTCCCCGGTCGATCAAGCGGCCTCGCTGCAGACTATTCCAGTCCCGCGTCGGACGCGAGGGTTCGACCGCTATCCCATGGGGACAGCCAACGCCCATCGTTCAATCACTTCTCGTGGTGATTTATGTTGCGCGAGGCGCAATCCAACCACTTCCCCCGGCTTGCGCCCGGCGCCGAATGGCGGGATGCTGCTTTAGGCAAACCGGGGGGCAAACCGGCACGCCGGATCGGAATGGCTGCTGGAAGATCTATGTCGCGAGCTTGCTTCGCCCTTGTTGCCATCGTTGCCTTGATGACGCCGGTAGAGGCAGGCGAGCGCGTGTCTCATCTGCTTGACCACGCCAGTCTCGCGACAGCCTATGCGCAGGAATCCGATACCGTCACCGCCTATACCACCGCGATGGCGCGCTTCCGCCTGCAACTCGGAACACGTCCCGGCCAAACCAGCCTCGCGGTTCCTCTTGAGCCGCGGCTGTTGCGCACGGAATTCAGCCAACGGACATGGCGCTCGGCGGACGGCAGCCTGCTGCAGGGCTTCGCCGGCAAGGGCGGCTTCCGGCTGACCGCCGGCAACTGCCTTGCCCAGATCTGCCTGGCCAGCGAATGCAGCGACGATGGCTGGCCGGTCTATGCCTGCAGCGACGGGCGCAAGCGCAAGATGTCGGTCACCGATTTCGTGACGGCGGTGTTCGACGGCGTTTCCTATAGGCGGTTGAGCGCACCCCCGGCGGAATGACGTCTCAACACGTCGCTCATTCTGCCGGACAGGCTTTCGGCAAAGGCCAGTCTACTTCACCCTGAACGCCGCCTGCACCGCGCGGTTGACCGTCACCGGCAGTATCGACATGTGGTTCTCGCCGGCATGCAACCGAAGCCGGCGCCGAGACCGGGGAAGGCGTTCAGCCGCTCGGCCATGACCAAGTTGGTCGGGTTTTGCGGCGGCGCGAGTCAATGGAACCCAGGTGGGTTGCGATCCCGCCGCCGCCCGTGGCATCTGTCGCCGTTCATCGGGAAAGAATGCCGGATCATGGCACGACCGCCGCATACCATCAGACGACCTCCGAGCGTGGGTGTCAGCCTCAGCCGCGCGCTGTCGAAGCTTGGGCTGTGCTCGCGCAAGCAGGCCGAGCTGCTGGTCGCGGAAGGCCGCGTGCGGGTGGCGGGCAAGGTCGCGCGCGATCCGTCGATGCGTGTCGACCTCGACCGCGACCGCATCACGGTCGACGGGGAGCGCGTGGTCGCCGAGCGCAAGGTCTATCTGATGCTCAACAAGCCGCGCGGCCTGGTCACCACCCGCGACGACCCCGCGGGTCGCGGCACGGTCTATGACTGCCTCGAGGGGCTCGACCTGCCCTTCGTGTCGCCGGTCGGCCGCCTCGACAAGGCGAGCGAAGGCCTGCTCTTGATGACCAACGACACGCGCTGGGCGAATGGGCTGCTCGATCCCGCCTCGCATGTCGGCAAGACCTATCATGTGCAGATCGGCACCTCGCCCGACGAAACCATGCTGGGGCGGTTTCGCAGCGGCGTGACGGTCGACGGCGAACTGTTGACGGCGCGCTCGATCGAGATGCTGCGCAGCGGCGGCCGCACGGCGTGGCTCGAAATCGTGCTCGATGAAGGCCGCAACCGCCAGATCCGCCGCCTGCTCGGCGCCTTCGACGTCGAGGTGCTGAGGCTGATCAGGGTGGCGATCGGCCCCTTGCAGCTCGGCGATCTTGCCAAGGGCAAGGCGCGGCACCTGACAGCGGAGGAACTGGCGATGCTGGCGGGCGAGAGCAAGTAGGGACGACCGACGATGCCGGCTATTTCTGGTTCCACCGGCGGATCACCGGCTCGGTCAGGTCGTGCTCGTAACCGAGAATGCTGAGGCTGGCAGTGTCGAGTACAAAGAGCGCGCCGCCTTCGGGCGGCAGAGCCACCCACCGCGCCGCAAGCACGCGCAGGAAATGCGCGCTCGAGAATATGAGGACATTGCCGGATGTGGCGCGAAGCCCTGCGATGATGGCATCGGCCCTGGCGCCGACATCGGCCGCCTGCTCGCCGCCCGGACAGCCGTCGCGAAACACGTTCCAGCCGGGACGTTTGGCGATAATCTCCTTCGTCGTCACACCTTCATAGGCGCCGTAGTCCCATTCCTGCAGGTCCGGCTTCTTGACCGCGGCAGCGCCGAAGCCGGCCAGCCTGCAGGTGTCGAAAGCGCGCTGCGAAGGGCTCGACCATACGGCCTGGAAGGTCAGGCCCTTGAGCCGATCGGCGACACCACGGGCGGCTTCCTCGCCCCTTGCCGTCAGCGGAATGTCGGTGCGGCCGGTGTGCTTGCCGGAAGCGCTCCATTCCGTCTCGCCATGGCGTATGAGGTAGATTTCGGGAAACGCGCTCATCAGCCGGCCCTCACGGTTGAATGCGGCCGATGGAACCGGCCCGCGCCACCCTATGCGGCGATCGGAAAAAAGAACAGGCCGCGGCGGAGCCACGGCCTGTCCAGGCTCGGGAGGATGCCTCCTTGATTGCGCAATTCCGACGGAAAACCGCTGGACACTTTTCCTGGAATTGCTTCGGTCGATCAGGCAGGCTGGAGACCGCCCGACAGCGCCAGGTCGGCCTCTTCCGGCAACTGGCCAGCCATGGCGGCGGCGAATTGCTTCTGGTCGAGCTCGCCTTCCCAGCGCGCCACGACGATGGTCGCCACCGCGTTGCCGACGAAGTTGGTCAGCGCGCGGCATTCCGACATGAAGCGGTCGACGCCGAGGATCAGCGCCATGCCGGCCACCGGCACCGTAGGCACGACCGAGAGCGTGGCGGCGAGCGTGATGAAGCCGGCGCCGGTGATGCCGGCGGCACCCTTGGAGCTCAGCATGGCGACAAGCAGCAGCAGGATCTGGTCGCCGAAGGTGAGCGGCGTGTCGGTGGCCTGGGCGATGAACAGCGCGGCCAGTGTCATGTAGATGTTGGTGCCGTCGAGGTTGAAGGAATAGCCGGTCGGGATGACCAGGCCGACCACCGAGCGGTTGCAGCCGGCACGCTCCATCTTGGCCATCAGGCCCGGCAGGGCGGCTTCCGAGGACGAGGTGCCGAGCACGAGCAGCAGCTCTTCCTTGATGTAGCGGATCAGCGCCAGGATCGAGAAGCCGTTGTACCATGCCACGGCGCCGAGCACGACCAGCACGAAGAGCAGCGACGTCAGGTAGAAGGTGCCGATCAGGAAGGCGAGATTGGCGATCGCGCCGATGCCGTATTTGCCGACGGTGAAGGCCATGGCGCCAAAGGCGCCGATGGGGGCGGCCTTCATCAGGATGGCGACGAGGCGGAAGATCGGCGCGGTCAGCGCCTGCAGGAAGTCGACCACCGGACGGCCGCGATCACCAACCAGGGCCAGCGCGACGCCGAACAGCACCGAGAAGAACAGCACCTGCAGGATGTCGCCCTGGGCGAAGGCGCCGGTGATGGTGTCGGGGATGATGTTCATCAGGAAGCCGACGATAGTTGTGTCGTGCGCCTTCTCGGTGAAGGTCGACACCTTGCTGGCGTCGAGTGTCGCCGGATTGATGTGCATGCCGGCGCCCGGCTGGACGACGTTGGAGACGACAAGGCCGACGACCAGCGCCAGCGTCGAGAAGACCAGGAAGTAGATCATCGCCTTGCCAGCGACGCGGCCGACCTTGTGCAGGTCGGAGACCCCGGCGATGCCGGTCGCCACGGTCAGGAAGATCACCGGCGCGATCACCATCTTGACCAGCTTGATGAAGGCATCGCCGAGCGGCTTCAGCGACGCGCCGATGTCGGGATAGAAATGGCCGAGCAGGATGCCGGCGGCGATGGCCGTCAGGACCTGCACATAGAGATGCCGATAAAAGGGTATCTTGCCGCGCGGCTCGGCGGCAGCGAATGCTGTCTGCATGACGTCCTCCGTTGCGCCCCGATCGAGAAGCTCGACCTCCCGGGGCTTTGACCTCCAACAGCCTCGCGGCTGCCGACTCTTTGTTAGCAACGGGCGTGCCAGTTTCGGCCGACGCAGATTTTCTTTGATTTTGTTGGCTTTTTTCAAACCGAAGGGCGTCCTGCCTGGCCAAGGCGTGCGGTCATCCGCATAGGCCGAATTGTGTTTTGTGCGAAATCATGCACAGATGGGCGATGCTGCAGCGCCCCGCAGCCGGCCCTGTTGCCGGCCTTTCTCCAACGCCCGAGCAACTCGGCAAAAGGGCGCGCCGGGCCTGGTTGCTGTTTGCGGGCGTAGCGCTCGCCATCATCGCCGCGGCGCTCTACGGCGCTGGCCTCTATGGCCGTGCGGTCGAGGTCGACGCGCTGGCCGCACAGGGGCGCACCGATGCCAATCTGAAGGTGGCGCTGCTGCGCGCCGTGCTGGAGAACCCGCGCGCGCTGCCGCTGCTTCTGTCCGAAGACCAGCAGGTGCACGACGCGCTCAGCGAGCGCAGCCCCGCCGCGATCGACATGCTCAACCGCAAGCTGGAAGGCCTGGTCTCCGGCACCAAGGCGTCGGTGCTCTACGTCACCGGCACGGACGGCCTGGCGATCGCCTCGAGCAACTGGCGCGAGCCGACCAGCTTCGTCGGCAACGACTACGGTTTCCGCGCCTATTTCTCCCGCGCCATGCAGTCGGGAACCGCCGAATATTTCGCGCTCGGCAATGTCAGCAAGCGCCCCGGCCTCTACATCTCGCGCCGTGTCGGCAGCGCCTCCGCAGCGCTCGGCGTCGTCGTCGTCAAGATGGAGTTCGACCAGCTCGAGGCCGACTGGCACGAGGCGAACCGCCCGGCCTATGTCAGCGACGAGCATGGCGTCGTGCTGATCACCAGCGTGCCGTCCTGGCGCTTCATGACGACGGCGCCGCTTGCCGTCGCCACGCTTGCCGAGATCCGCGACAGCCAGCAGTTCGGCGACGCGCCGCTGGTACCGCTGCCGATCACGCGGCCGCAAGCCCTGAGCGCCGACGTGTCGATGGTGCACGCGATCACGCCGGGCGGCAGCGACGCCGAATATCTCAGGCTGTCGACGCCGGTCGCCTCGACGCCGTGGCGGCTCGACTATCTCGTTCCGGCCGAGGCGCCGATCGCCGCGGCACAGCGTGAAATGCGGCTGCTGGCGCTCGGTGTCGTCGGCCCGCTCATCGGCCTTGCCGCCTATCTGTTGTGGCGCCGGCAGTCGGGCAAGATGCGCATCGCCGCCGAGCAGGCGGCGCGCGCCGAGCTCGAACGCCGCGTCGTCGAGCGCACCGAGGATCTGAGCCGCGCCCGCGACCGGCTGCAGGCCGAGATCACCGACCACCGCAGCACCGAGGCCAAGCTGCAGGTGGTGCAGCAGGAGCTGGTGCAGGCCAATCGGCTGGCCATCCTCGGCCAGGTCGCCGCGGGTGTCGCGCATGAGATCAACCAGCCGGTGGCGACCATCCGCGCCTATGCCGACAATGCGCGCGTCTTCCTCGACCGCAAGCAGACCGCGCCGGCCGAGGAAAACCTCGGCGCCATCGCGGCGTTGACCGAGCGCATCGGCACCATCACCGACGAGTTGAAAACCTTCGCCCGCAAGGGCCGCACGGCGGCCGAGCCGGTCGAGTTGCGCGGCGTCATCGAGGGCGCGGTGGTGCTGCTCAGAAGCCGCTTCGCCGGCCGGCTCGACGCGCTTGACATCACGCTGCCGCCGCCGTCGCTCAAGGTGATGGGCAATCGCGTGCGACTGGAACAGGTGCTGATCAACCTGTTCCAGAACGCGCTTGAGGCGCTGGACGGACGTGACGGCGCCAGGGTCGAGGTGTCGGTGGAGGAAAGGGACGACGGCGTCGTGCTCGGCGTTTCGGACAACGGGCCGGGCATTCCGCCGGCGATCCTGAAATCGCTGTTCACGCCCTTCAACACGTCCAAGGAGAAGGGACTTGGGCTTGGCCTCGTCATCTCGAAGGACATCGTCGCCGACTATGGCGGACGCATCGAGGTCGCGAGCGGCGCCGAGGGCACCCGTTTCACCGTCTATCTTGCGAAGGCAACGGCATGACCACCAACAACCAGGTCCCAGTCATCCTGATCGATGACGACGAGGATCTCCTGAGGGCGACGAGGCAGACCCTGGAGCTTGCCGGCTTCGCGGTGTCGGCCTTTTCGGCGGCAAGCGAGGCCCTGGCCGGGCTCGATGCCGGTTTCGCCGGCGTGGTGGTGTCGGATATCCGCATGCCCGAGATCGACGGGCTGCAGCTTTTCGACCACATCGTGGAGATCGACCCGGACATCCCCGTCATCCTCGTCACCGGCCATGGCGACATCGCGATGGCCGTCAAGGCGATCAAGGATGGCGTCTACGACTTCATCACCAAGCCCTTCGCCGCCGACCGGCTGGCGCAAAGCGTGTGGCGGGCGGCCGAAAAGCGCCACCTGGTGATGGAGAACCGCGCCCTGCGCGAAGCAGCCGAGCAGGCGCAGGACAGCCTGCCGCTGATCGGCCAGACGCCGGCGATGGAGCGGCTGCGCCGGACGCTGCGGCAGATCGCCGACACCGATGTCGACGTTCTGGTGACCGGCGAGACCGGCTCCGGCAAGGAGGTGGTGGCAAGCCTGCTGCACCGCTGGAGCCGCCGCGCCCAGGGCAATTTCGTTGCGCTGAACTGCGGCACGCTGCCGGAGACGGTGATCGAGAGCGAATTGTTCGGCCATGAGGCCGGCGCCTTCACCGGCGCGCAGAAGAAAAGGATCGGCCGCATCGAGCATTCAAGCGGCGGCACGCTGTTCCTCGACGAGATCGAAAGCATGCCGCCGTCGACCCAGGTGCAGATGCTGCGGGTGCTGGAAATGCGCGAAGTGACGCCGCTAGGCACCAATGAGATACGGCCCGTAGACCTGCGCGTCGTCGCCGCCGCCAAGGTCGATCTCGGCGATCCCGGCCAGCGCGGCGCCTTCCGCGAGGACCTCTACTACCGGCTGAACGTGGTGACGCTGTCGATCCCGCCGCTGCGCGAGCGCCGCGACGACGTGGCCCTGCTGTTCGGCTATTTCGCCGAGCGCGCCGCCGCCCGTTTCCGACGCTCGATGCCGGCTGTACCGGCGGCCATCCATCGGCATTTGAGGGAGCACGACTGGCCCGGCAATGTGCGGGAGCTTGCGCATTTCGCCGAGCGCTTCGTGCTGGGGCTGGAAGACGCCGGCTGGGTCGAAGGCCCTGCCGCGGCCGAATCGGATGCGGCCATTCCGCTGCCCGAAAGGCTCGAGCGCTACGAGGCCGAGATCATCCGCGAGACACTTGGCCGCAATGACGGCGATGTCCGGCGCACCATCGAAGCGCTGGGGATTCCGCGCAAGACCTTCTACGACAAGCTGCAGCGGCACGGCATCGTGCGCAGCGATTTTTCCAGATAATTCAAGCGCGTGGAACGCAACGCAGGGCGCAGCCGTTTGAAAGGCGCCGCAAACCGTGGCACGTCGGCACCAGATGGCCCCGAAGATCGCGGCGGAGGCCCCTGGCGAGGCGTGTTCGGGTTGCACTCGGCGAATGTTGATGGTTTGTTGCCGGGCAGCGGAGATTGAGAGATGCGAGAACCCGTGGGTCAAGACGAATATGGGTCGACCAGCCCGTTCGATCCGGACGAGCTGTCGAATTTGAACGCGATCGGCCCGGCCATGGGAACCGGCAACGACTTCGAGAAGTACGCCGTCGCGGTCATCATCGTGTTCGGCGCGCTGATCATTGGCGGGCTGATGGCCGCCTCGATGACCTTCGGCCACCGCAACGGCTTCCTGTTCGCGCTTGGCGGCGCGACATCCGCCTGGATATCAGGCAACGCGCTGCTGCTCGACCGTCCCCGCCTCTATGCCCTGTTCGTCGGCATCGCCGCTCTTATGCTGTTGGCCTCCACGCTGACGCTGGTCGTCTGAACCAGGCCTACCCACGCCTAGTATCCCAGCGCCTCGCCGGCTGCGGCGCGGCTGTCGATGGCGCCATTGTAGCGCGCGCCGCCGCCTTTCTCGATTTCGCCCAAGCTCTTGCCGCCGACCAGGATGCCGGCCGCCTGGCCCCAGGTCTTGTCGGCGAGGTCGAGGTGGTAGCCCATGCCGGCCAGCAGTCGCTCGGTGTCCGGCGACAGTCCGAACGGTTCTACATAGACCGTGTCCGGCAGCCACTGGTGATGGATGCGTGGCGCGTCGATCGCCTCCTGGATGTTCATCCCGTGGTCGATGACGTTGACGATCGCTTCCAGCGTGATGGTGATGATGCGCGAGCCGCCGGGGCTGCCGATGACCATGAACGGCTTGCCGTCCCTGGTGACCACGGTCGGGCTCATCGAAGACAAAGGCGTCTTCTTCGGCTGGATGGCATTGGCCTCGCCCTGGACCAGTCCGTAGAGATTGGGCACGCCGGGCTTCTGGGTGAAATCATCCATCTCGTTGTTGAGCAGGATGCCGGTGCCGTCGGCGACCACGCCGGCGCCGAACGAGCCGTTCAGCGTATAGGTCACCGCCACCGCGTTACCGTCCTTGTCGATGATCGAATAGTGCGTCGTCTCCTTCGACTCGCCGAAGCCCTTTGGCATCAGCTCCTGCGAGACGCCGGCACGGAACGGATCGATCTTGTCGCGGATGTCCTTGGCGTAACCCTTGTCGAGCAGCTTTGAGACCGGATTGTCGACGAAATCCGGATCGCCCAACGCCGAATTGCGGTCGACATAGGCGTAGCGCATCGCCTCGACCATGACATGCACCGTCTCCGCCGAGCCAGCGCCGAGATAGGATAGCGGATAACCCTCCAGCACGTTGAGGATTTCGCAGATGATGACGCCGCCGGAGCTTGGCGGCGGCGAGGAGATGATCTCGTAGCCGCGATAGGAGCAGGTCACGGGTTTCAGCTCGCGCACGGCATATTGCTCGAAATCGGCCTTGGCGAGGATGCCGCCCTTGGCACCGCTCGCCTTGACGATCGCGTCGGCGATGGCGCCCTTATAGAAGGCATCGGGTCCCTTCTCGGAGATCGCCGACAGCGAGGCGGCGAGGTCCGGCTGGGCGAGCCGCTCGCCGGAGGCGTAGGGTTTGCCGTCGGGTTTCAGGAAGATGGCGGCCGCCGCGGGATCCTTGGCCAGCCGCTCGGCGCCGCCGGCGAACGAGGCGGCATCGCCCTGATTGAGGACGAACCCATCCTTGGCATAGGCGATCGCCGGCGCCATCAGCTCCTGCCTGGGCAATGTTCCGTATTTCTCGCGCGCCATCTCGAAGCCGGCAACGGAGCCGGGCACACCGACGGCCAGATAACCGTCGAGGCTGGCGCCCTTCACCGGCTTGCCGTCCTTGTCGAGATACATGGTCCTGGTCGCGGCGAGAGGCGCGCGCTCGCGAAAATCGAGGAAGGTCGAGCGGCCATCCTTCAGGCGGATGGTCATGAAGCCGCCGCCGCCGATATTGCCGGCGTTCGGGTAGACGACGGCCAGCGCATAGCCGACGGCGACCGCCGCATCGACGGCGTTGCCACCCTTCTTCAGCACCTCGACACCGACTTCGGTGGCGAGATGCTGCGCGGTCACCACCATGCCGTGCTCGCCTTTCGCTGGGGTGGGCGAAGCGGCGAAGGCGGCTGGCAATGGTGTGAAGGCAAAGGTGAGCGATAGGCTGACGGCGATCAGCGTCCGGCGGGTGAGATGCATGGCGGGGACTCCGGGGCGTGGGGGGTGCCTTAGGGAAACCTCTTAGGATGGATGAGTCCAGCTAATAGTGAAGGCTTGCGATCCTTCACACCCCCCTCTGTCCTGCCGGACATCTCCCCCGCAAGGGGGGAGATTGGCAGCTTCGCAGACGGCGCCTCTTTTGCGGCGCTGGCGATTTACGAAGGTCGCGATGACAGCCGATCTCCCCCCTTGCGGGGGAGATGGCCGGCAGGCCAGAGGGGGGTGCTCAAGCGCCGCCCTCGCCTCTGTCGAATCGACGAAACCGTCGAATTACTGCCTAGACAATCCCACCACCACCGCCAGCGACAGCCGGACGCTCCGCCGCGACCTTCGCCCGGTAGCCGGCTTCACGATAGGTTGCGACCGGATCTATGGCGCCGCCGGTCTTCAGCCGCGCCATGGCAAGGATCGGCTCGACGTCGGTGCGATAAGCCGCTTTCAGAGCTTGCGTGGCCATCAGCGCGTCATTGCTCTCCTGAAAACCTTCCAGCGCCTTGCGGTCGACGAGCAGCGCCTGCGCATAGGCGCGCTGCACCTCGACCGCCGACAGCATCAGGCTTTCGATCGGGTCGGTGACGTTGTGGCTCTGGTCGAGCATATGCGCGGGGTTGAAGCCTTCAGCGCCCGAGAGCTCGGCATCGACCAGCTCGTTGAAGACCAGGAACAGCCGGTAGGGGTCGATCGAGCCGGCATCGAGATCGTCGTCGCCATATTTGGAATCGTTGAAGTGGAAGCCGCCGAGTTTCTTGAACTGGATCAGACGCGACACGATCATCTCGATGTTGACGTTGGGCGCGTGATGACCGAGGTCGACCAGGCAGAAAGCCTTGTCGCCGAGTTCCTTGGCGATGAGGTAGTTGGTGCCCCAATCCTGCACGACCGTCGAATAGAAGGCCGGCTCGTACATCTTGTGCTCGGTGAACAGCCGCCAGTCATCCGGCAGGCCGGCATAGATCTCCTTCATGGCGTCGAGATAGCGTTCAAACGCCTTGGCGAAATTGACCTGGCCGGGGAAGTTCGAGCCGTCGCCGATCCAGACCGTCAGCGCCTTCGAGCCTAGCGTCTTGCCGATCTCGATGCATTCGAGATTGTGCTCGACCGCCTGGCGGCGCGTGCCGGCATCGGCGTGCGACAGCGAGCCGAATTTGTAGGAGAGCTCCTGGTCCTTCGCGTCGGAGAAGGTGTTGGAGTTCATGGCGTCGAAGCCGAGGCCGAAGCGCGAGGCCGCCTGCTTCAGCCGTTTCGGATCGGCCTTGTCCCACGGGATGTGCAGCGAGACGGTCGGGGTCGCCCGCGTCAGCTGGCTGATCACGGCGCAGTCCTCGATCTTGTCGAAGATGTCGCGCGGCTCACCGGCGCCGGGAAAGCGGGCAAAGCGAGTGCCGCCGGTGCCAACGCCCCAGGATGGGATCGCCACGGCGAATTTTTCCACCCTGTCGCGGATGGCGTCGATGGCAATGCCGCGCCGGTCGAGGCGCTCGCCAAGCGAGGCGTAGTCGCGCTCGATGTCGGCCTTGCGCGCGGCGTTGTCTTTTTCAACGACGTCGGCGGAGATGATCTTTTCGGACAATGCTGTTCCTCCCAAATGCGTTCAGCTGGCGCTGCCCCTCATCCGGCCCTTCGGGCCACCTTCTCCCCGTGAACGGGGCGATGGAAGAAGGCCTAGCGCGTAAAGCTCTGCGCGTTGCCGGCATCGACGTTGATGATGTTGCCTGTCGACTTGGCCGACATGTCGGAGGCGAAGAAGTAGATCGCCTCGGCGATGTCCTCCGGGAAGACTGAGCGCTTCAGCATCGAGCGCGAGCGGTAGTGCTCCTCCAGATCATCGGTCGACATCTTATAGGCAGCGGCGCGCTGTTCCTTCCACTCGCCAGTCCAGATCTTGGAGCCGCGCAGCACGGCGTCGGGATTGACGACGTTGACCCTGATCTGCGCCTCCGCGCCTTCAAGCGCCAGGCAGCGCGCGAGGTGGATCTCGGCCGCCTTGGCGGTGCAGTAGGCGGCGGCGTTGGGCGAAGCGGCAAGCCCGTTCTTGGAGGCGACGAAGACGACGTTGCCACCGATCTTCTGGGTGCGGAACAGCCGGAACGCCTCGCGCGAGACCAGGAAATAGCCGGTGGACAGTATGTCCATGTTCTTGTTCCACAGCGCTAGCGACGTCTCTTCGATCGGCGCCGAGGAGGCAAGGCCGGCATTCGAGACGAGAATGTCGATGCCGCCGAACTCGACCGACGTTTCGGCGAAGCCCGCGACGACCTGGTCTTCCGACGTGACGTCGATCACCACCGGCCGCACGAAATCCTTGCCGAAGGCCTTGGTCAGTTCCTCATTGGCGCTGGCGAGCGCCGCCTCGTCGATGTCGGCCAGCACCACGCAGGCGCCTTCGCGCAGCAGCCGGTTGGCCGTCGCGCGACCGATGCCGCCGGCGCCGCCGGTGACCAGCGCGATCTGGCCGGCCAGCGCCTTCGGCTTCGGCAGCCGCTGCAGCTTGGCTTCCTCGAGCTGCCAGTATTCGATGTCGAAAGCCTCCTGCGCCGGCAGGCCGACATAGGACGACACAGTCGAGGCGCCACGCATGACGTTGATGGCATTGACATAGAATTCGCCGGAGATGCGGGCTGTCGCCTTGTCGCCGGCGAAGGTGAACATGCCGACGCCGGGCATCAGATAGACCACGGCATTGGGATCGCGGATGGCGGGCGAATCCGCATGCTTGCAGCTGTCGTAATAGGCCTGGTAGCCGACGCGGTATTCGGCGATGTCGTCGGCAAGACGCGCAATGACGGCATCGACGTCGGGAGTCGCCGGATCGAACTCGATCACCAGCGGCCGGATCTTGGTGCGCAGGAAATGGTCCGGACACGAAGTGCCAAGCGCTGCCAGCGGCCGCAAATCCCTGGAGTTGACGAATTCGAGCACGGCGGGCTGGTCGTCGAAATGGCCGAGCTTGTGGCTCTTTTCCGAGATCAGGCCGCGGATCCTCGGCATCAGCGTCGCGGCAATGGCGCGGCGCGCCGGCGCGTCGAGCGACTTCACCACCGCACCGCCGAAGATCGGCACACCGTCCGACCGGCGCTCGAACCATTCCATCGCCTGGTTGATCACCGAGATCGTCGTCTCGTAGCACTCCTTCGGCGTGTCACCCCAGGTGAACAGGCCGTGACTTTCGAGCACGACGCCTTTGGCGTCAGGATTTTCGAGGCAGAACTTTTCCAGCCACAGACCGAGTTCGAAGCCCGGCCGCTTCCAGGGCAGCCAGCCTATGGCATCGCCAAAGATTTCCCTGGTGATCGCCTTGGAGTCCTTGGCGGCGGCAATGGCGATAATGGCGTCGGGATGCATGTGGTCGACGCAGGCTTTGGGCACGAAGGCGTGCAGCGGCGTGTCGATGGAGGCCGCGCGCGGATTGAGGTTGAAGGTGCAGTGCGGCAGGTAGCCGACCATCTCATCCTCATGCGCGAGGCCGCGATAGAGGCCTTTCAGCGCGCGCAATTTGTCCATGTAGAGCGTGGCGAAGCCATCGAGCTTGATCGAGGCGCTGTCGCCGCCGGAACCCTTGACCCACAGCACTTCCACCTCCTCGCCGGTCAGCGGGTCCTTCTGCCAGACCTTGGACGAGGTGTTGCCGCCGCCATAGTTGGTGACGCGCTTGTCGGAACCGAGCGTGTTCGAGCGATAGACCAGAAGCTCGGGGCCGCTCATCCCATTGGCCGTCGCATCAACCCACAGATTGGCGAGGCGCGAGCCGGAGCGCTTGTCGAGCATGGATATCCTCCCTTGGGACGCAAAAAGGCGCGGTCCTTTTCGCGGGGAATGTCTACGCAAGCGGCGCGCTTGTCAATCACAAACGATCAATATCGATCATATTGCACTGCACAATGAAAATATATGATCGGAAATGATTGACACTGCTCGTTTTGAGTGCCTAGATGGCCAGGCAGGGAGGAACCATGCACGAAAAAGAGCGCCACAGGATCATTCTGTCCGCCGTCCAGGAAAAGCCTGTCGTGACGGTGCAGGAAATGGTCGACCTGACCGACTCCTCGGAGGCGACGATCCGGCGCGACATCGCGGCCCTGCATGTCCAGAAGCGGTTGCGCCGGGTGCGCGGCGGCGCCGAGGCGATCTCGCCGCCGCAGTTCATTGGCCTCGCCGGCCGGCCCTTCTCGGTCAACGAGACGCTGAACGCCGCGCAGAAGCGGGCGATCGCGCGAGAAGCCGTCGACCTCTGCAAGGACGGCGAGCCGATCATCATCAATGGCGGCACCACCACCTTCCAGATGGTGCATTACCTGACCGGCCGCCGCATGCCGATCTTCACCAATTCCTTCCCGATCGCCGAGCATCTGCTGAAGCACTCGAAGAACACGGTGATGCTGTCCGGCGGCACCATCTATCGCGAGCAGAACATCATCCTGTCGCCCTTCGACAATGACGTGACGCGCAATTTCTATGCGCGCCGTATGTTCATGGGCGCGCAAGGGTTGGGGCCGCTTGGGCTGATGGAGGGCGACCCGCTGCTGATCCAGGCCGAGCAGAAGCTGATCGACCAGGCCGATGAGTTGGTGGTGCTGGTCGATTCCTCGAAATTCCGCATGCGCTCCAGCCTGATCCTCTGCGGCCTGACGCGCATCGCCACCGTGATCACCGACGACGGCATCGAGGACCGCGAAGCCAAGATGCTCGAAACCGCCGGGGTGACGCTGATCGTCGCCCGCAAGACGGCAACCGAGAAGGAAGAATCTTCACTGCAGGCCTGAGACCACCTCGCGCCCGCAGCGGCGATGGAATGCAACGCTCAAGGGAGGATATTCGATGAGCTTTTTGAAGAAACTGCTGGTTACGGCGGCCTTTTCCGCCGCCATGTTCGTGAACGGCGCCTATGCCGAGAACGTCAAGATCGCGCTGGTGGTGAAGTCGCTCGGCAACGGCTTCTTCGACGCCGCCAACAAGGGCGCCGAGGAAGCGGCCAAGGAACTGGGTGATGTCGACGTCATCTACACCGGCCCAACCAAGGCGACCGCCGAGGCGCAGATCGAGGTGATCAACTCGCTGATCGCGCAGAAGGTCAACGCGATCGCCGTTTCGGCCAATGACGCCGACGCGCTGGTGCCGGTGCTGAAGAAGGCGATGGAACGCGGCATCACCGTGATCTCGTGGGACTCCGGCGTCGCCAAGGAAGGCCGCCAGCTCCATCTCAACCCGTCCGACACCGGCCTGATCGGCGAGACCATCATCAAGCTCGCCGCCGACTACCTGCCGGAAGGCGGCGACGTCGCCATCCTGTCGGCCTCCTCGACCGCGACCAACCAGAACGCCTGGATCGAAGCGGCCAAGAAGGTGCTGCCGGAGAAGTTCCCGAAGATCAAGCTCGTCGCCACCGTCTACGGCGATGACGACTCGGCCAAGAGCACGGACGAGGCCAAGGGCCTGCTCAAGTCCTATCCGAACCTCAAGGCGATCATCGCGCCGACCACCGTCGGCGTCGTCGCCGCCGCACAGGTCGTCACCGACGCGAACCTGATCGGCAAGGTCAACGTCACTGGTCTCGCGCTGCCGTCCGAGTTCAAGAAGTTCATCGACAACGGCGCCAGCCAGGCTGTCGCGCTGTGGAACCCGATCGACCTCGGCTACTCGGCGATCTATCTGGCCCACGACCTGGCGGTGAAGAAGGAAGAGGCCAAGCCCGGCGCAACGCTGTCGATCGGCCGTGTCGGCAAGGTGACGCTCGACGACACCAACTCGGCTGCGATGGCTCCGCCCTTCCAGTTCGACAAGACCAACATCGAGAAGTTCTCCAAGATCTATTGATCCTGGCGCCCTTCACACTGATGCGGCGGGGCGATCGCCCCGCCGCATCCTCAAGCGGATCCTGCTTCAGGGCCTGACACGGATATGGACACGACAGCCCAGCACAAAGTGGAGACGGAACGGCCCGCACCTTCAGGCCCGTCCCAGAGCGCCAGCCCGCGCCTGACGCTTTCCGGCATTTCGAAAAGCTTCCCCGGTGTCCGCGCCCTGCACAATGTCAGCCTGTCGCTCTATCCGGGCCAGGTCACGGCGCTGATCGGCGAGAACGGCGCCGGCAAGTCGACGCTGGTCAAGATCATGACCGGCATCTACCAGCCCGACGCCGGCGAAATCAGCATCGACGGCGAGGCCACGACGCTGCATAGCGCGCATGCCGCCTTCGGCCATGGCATCACCGCCATTCATCAGGAAACCGTGCTGTTCGACGATCTTTCGGTCGCCGAGAACATCTTCCTCGGCCACGCGCCGCGCACCCGCTTCGGCACGATCGACTGGCGCACCATGCGCAAGAATGCGCGCGAGGTGCTGGAGACGATGCGCGCCGGCCATATCGATGCCGACGCAAGGCTGAAGGACCTCGGTATCGCCAACAAGCATTTGGTTGCAGTCGCCCGCGCGATGTCGATCGATGCACGCATCGTCATCATGGACGAGCCTACCGCGGCACTGTCGATGAAGGAGATCGAGGAGCTTTTCCTCTTGATCGAGTTCCTGAAGAGCGAAGGCAAGGCGGTGCTGTTCATCAGCCATAAGTTCGACGAGATCTACCGCATCGCCGACCGCTACACCGTCTTCCGCGACGGCGAGATGGTCGGCGAAGGCCTGCTCAAGGACGCCGGCCAGAACGAGATCGTGCGCATGATGGTCGGCCGTAACGTCGACCATATCTTCCCGCAACGCGAGCCAAAGATCGGCGCGCCGGTGCTTTCGGTCGCCGGCCTGTCGCATCCGACCGAGTTCGACGACATCGGCTTCGAGCTGCGCAAGGGCGAGATCCTCGGCTTCTATGGACTGGTCGGCGCCGGACGCAGCGAGGTGATGCAGGCGATATCGGGTATCACCCGCACCAGTCGGGGCGCCATCACACTTGAAGGCCAAACGATTGCGCCGAGATCGGCCGCGGATTCGATCGAGGCCGGCATCGTCTACGTGCCGGAAGAGCGCGGCAAGCAGGGCGTGGTGATCGGGATGCCGATCTTCCAGAACGTGTCGCTGCCCTCGCTCATGCGCACCTCCAAAACCGGCGTGCTTCGGCTGGCGGAAGAGTTCGCGCTCGCCCGTTCCTACACCGAGCGCCTCGACCTGCGCGCCTCCTCGCTCAGCCAGGATGTCGGCACGCTTTCCGGCGGCAATCAGCAGAAGATCGTCATTGCCAAATGGCTGGCGACGGCGCCGAAGGTCATCATTTTGGACGAGCCGACCAAGGGCATCGACATCGGCTCCAAGGCGGCCGTGCACGGCTTCATGGCTGAGCTGGTGGCGCAAGGCCTGTCGGTGATCATGGTCTCCTCGGAGCTGCCTGAGATACTCGGCATGTCGGACCGGGTGGTCGTCATGCGCGAGGGCCGCATCGCGGCCGTGCACGAGAACACGGGACTGGACGCCGAGACGCTGGTCAGGACGGCAGCGGGGATCGCGGCATGAAGAATTTGCGCAAATACCGCGAGATCTGGCTGCTTGCGGCAATAGCCGTGCTGATCGGGCTGATCTCGACGCGCTTTCCGGGCTTTGCCGACCTCGCCAATCTGCGACAGGTGTTCAACGACACCTCGATCCTGATGATCCTGGCGCTCGGGCAGATGGTGGTGATCCTGACGCGCTCGATCGACCTTTCGATGGCCTCCAATCTCTGCTTCACCGGCATGGTGGTGGCGATGCTGAATGCCGCCCATCCCGCGATCCCGATCCCGATCCTGATTGTCATCGCGCTTCTGGTCGGGCTGGTGCTCGGCGCCATAAACGGTTTCCTGGTGTGGCGGCTGAACATCCCCTCGATCGTGGTGACGCTGGGCACGCTCACCATCTATCGCGGCGCAACCTTCGTGGTGTCCGGCGGCGCCTGGGTCAATGCCGACCAGATGAGCCCGGACTTCATCAATTTCCAGCGCGCGGCCTTCCTCGGCATCCCGGTGCTGTCCTGGATCGCCATTGCGGTGATTGCGCTGTTCTTCGTGGTGATGACGCGCACCGCGATCGGCCGCTCGATCTACGCCATCGGCGTCAATCCGACGGCGTCGGTCTATGCCGGCATTGATGTCGGCCGGACGAAATTCATCGTCTTCTGCATTTCCGGCATGATCGGCGGGCTTGCCGGCTATCTGTGGATCTCGCGCTATGTGATCGCCTCGGTCGAGGTCGCCAACGGCTATGAGCTCAACATCATCGCCGCCTGCGTCATCGGCGGCATCTCGATCGCCGGCGGCATCGGCTCGGTCGGCGGCGCGGTGCTCGGCGCGCTGTTCCTCGGCATCATCTCCAATGCACTGCCGGTCATCAACATCTCGCCCTTCTGGCAGATGGCGATCTCGGGCAGCGCCATCATCCTGGCGGTGGTTCTGAATGCGCGCGGCGAACGCCGCCAGGGCCGCATCATTCTCAGAAAGGCGGAAGCGGCATGACCGACGCCCCTCATCCGCGCCATATCCCCGACCGGCTCGACAAGCCGCTGTCGTCGGCGATCTTCTCCTGGGAGGCGCTCCTGGTGGTGATCGCGGTTCTCATCTTCGCGGTCAACAGCTTCGCCTCGCCCTATTTCCTCGACCCGTGGTCGCTGTCCGACCTGACCTTCAACTTCACCGAAAAGGGGCTGATCGCGCTCGCCATGGCGCTGCTGATCATCTCGGGCGAGATCGACCTGTCGGTCGCCGCGATCGTGGCGCTCGCCTCGACGATGATGGGCATGGCCGTGCAGGCCGGCGCCGGCACGCCGGTGCTTGTCCTGATCGGCATCGTCGTCGGGCTCGGCTGCGGCGCCTTCAACGGACTGCTGGTCACCCGGCTCGGCCTGCCCTCCATCGTCGTCACCATCGGCACGATGAGCCTGTTCCGCGGCATCGCCTTCATCATCCTCGGCGACCAGGCCTACAAGGGCTATCCGGAAAGCTTCGCCTTCTTCGGCCAGGGATATGTCTGGTGGGTTTTCTCGTTCGAGCTGGCGCTGTTCCTCGTTGCCGCACTCGTCTACTGGTTCGTGCTGCATCGCACGAGCTTCGGCCGGCGTGTCTTTGCCATCGGCAACAATCCGGTCGCATGCCAGTTCTCCGGCGTCCGCGTCGACCGCATCAAGTTCATCCTGTTCTGCCTGACCGGGCTGATGTCGGGCATCGCCTCGGTGCTGATCACCTCGCGGCTCGGCTCGACCCGGCCGTCGATCGCGCAGGGCTATGAGCTCGAAGCCATCACCATGGTGGTGCTGGGCGGCGTCAGCATTCTGGGCGGCGCCGGCAGCATTCTCGGCGTCGTGCTTGCCGCCTTCATCATGGGGCTGGTGACATTTGGGCTTGGGTTGCTCAACGTGCCCGGCATCGTCATGTCGATCTTCATCGGCCTCTTGCTGATCATCGTTATCGCGCTGCCCATCCTCTGGCGGCGCCTGCGCGAGGGACGCTTCGCCTGATGGAGAAATACGCCTTCAAGATGAAGCTCGATCCCGGCATGAAGGCCGAATACAAGCGCCGCCATGACGAGATCTGGCCGTCGCTGGTCGCGCTTCTGAAGCAGGCCGGCATTTCCGACTATTCGATCCATCTCGACGAAGAGACCAACATCCTGTTCGGCGTGCTGTGGCGGCGCGACGACCACGGCATGGCCGACCTGCCCAAGCATCCGGTGATGCAGCGCTGGTGGGCGCATATGGCCGACGTCATGGAAACCAGGGCCGACAATGAGCCGGTGGCGGTGCCGCTGGAAACTGTGTTCCATATGGTATGATCCGCCACGTCGCCGTCATCGATATCGGCAAGACCAACGCCAAGGTCGCGCTGGTCGATCTGGCGACCCTGCGCGAGACAGCCTTGCGCCGGACCGCCAACGCGCCTCTTGCCGATGGTCCCTACCCGCACCACGACGTCGAGGCCCTCTGGGCCTTCATCCTGGACAGCCTTGGCGCGATCCACCGCGAGCAGCGCATCGACGCCATATCGATCACCACGCACGGCGCGACGGCGGTGCTGGTCGACGCCGACGGAGGCCTGGCGCTGCCGGTGCTCGACTATGAATTTTCGGGGCCTGACGACCTCGCCAAGGACTATGACGCGGTCCGCCCGCCCTTTGCCGAGACCGGCACGCCACGCCTGCCAGCCGGCCTCAACATAGGCGCGCAGCTCTTCTGGCAGCAGAGGCGTCTCCCCGCCGAATTCAGCAAAACGGCCGCGATCCTGACGTACCCGCAATACTGGGCGCAGCGGCTGACGGGCGTGACTGCCAACGAGGTGACATCGCTCGGCTGCCATACCGACCTGTGGAGCCCGTGGAAGTCCGATTTTTCGTCGCTGGTCGATACAATGGGCTGGCGTTCGATGATGGCGCCGGTGCGGCCGGCGAAGGATCGCCTCGGGCCGATCCTGCCGGCCCTTGCTGGGCAAACCGGGCTCGACCCGCAAACACCGGTGTTCTGCGGGCTGCACGATTCCAACGCCTCGCTGCTGCCGCATCTCTTGTCCGACCGGCCACCCTTCTCCGTCGTCTCGACCGGCACCTGGGTGGTTTCGATGGCGGTCGGCGGCAAGAAGATCGCGCTCGACCCGGCGCGCGACACGCTGGTCAACGTCAACGCGCTCGGCGATCCGGTGCCTTCGGCGCGCTTCATGGGCGGGCGCGAGTTCTCGTTGCTGACGGATGGCAAGCCGCAGGACTGGAGCGAGGACGACATCGCCGTCGTGCTGGCGCGCAGGACACTGCTTCTGCCCTCGACCCAGCAGGGATCGGGGCCGTATCCGCATCGCGACGCGCTATGGCTCAACGCCGACGGTCTGAGCGTCGGCGAACGTTTTGTCGCCATCTCCTTCTATCTGGCGCTGATGACCGCGACCTGCCTTGAGCTGATCGGCGGCGACGGGCCGACGACCGTCGAGGGACCTTTTGCCCGCAACCGCCTTTTCATCCGCATGCTGGCAGCGGCCACCGGGCGGCCGGTCGTCGCGTCGGAAACCGCGACAGGAACCAGCATCGGCGCCGCCCTGCTGGCGTCGGATGGTAGCGTGGCGACGGACAAGGGGGAACGGACCGAGCCACCGGCCGACCCGGCCTGGAGCGGCTATGCCCGCGCCTGGCGAACCGCTCTATAGGGCGCTGCCCCTTACCGCGAAGCGATCGACACAACGAGCCTTTGAAGGCTGTTCGGCGGCAAACGTGAAGCCGCTCACATAATCATACTATGTATTAGCGCATGTATATGAAGCATTGATTGCTCTGATCAATGTAAAATGCGGATACATTTTTAATCAACCTTTCTTGGAGGCAAAGATGAGCTCCACGTTCAAACCTACGCATATCGATTTCGTCGACGGCAAGAAGCGCATCGAAGAGGCCCTGGCGAAAGTCGGACACAAGATGAACTCGAGGATCCTGACGTCGAGAGACAAGGAGGCCGTGGCTCTGTGCAACCTTCTCGGCGTTCCGCGCGAGCAGCTTCCCACCGGATTTATGAAGTGGCAGTTGCCCTTCTATCTGGACGGCGGCCAGTTCTTCATCACCGCGACGGCGCCGAACGCGGAAGTCGGCGAACATTCGCACGACAATGACGGCGTCCGCTTCATCATGTCCGGTTCGGTCTACTACGACGGAATCGAACTCAATGCGGGCGACTGGATGTATATTCCGAAGGACAAGCGCTATTCGCTCAAGGTCGGGCCGCTCGGGGCAAGCATGTGTTACTGCTATTGCTGTTGCTGCGCGGGCCGCGAGCTCAACAAGAACGACCTGATCGACCCGGCGCCGTTCGTGCGCGTTCGGCAATCCCTGCAGCGGTAAGTTCAGCCGTCCCGTCGCGGTGTCTCGCCGCCGCGACGGGCTTCTGGCGCCGGCAGCTGCCGCTCAGAGAATCCGCTTGCCGAACGCCGACATGACGAAGTTGATCGTCTCGGTCGCCAGCTTCCGGTCCAGATCGGCCGTCAGGCCGGAAACGCTCATCGACAGCAGTCCGCCGGACAGTGCGATCGTCTCCATCGCCTGATGCGTCTCGCGCACGGTGATGCCGCCGGAGCCGGGCGCCCAGCCGGCGAACTCGGTGACCTCGGGCGCATAGGCGACGTGGAATCCTTGCGTGCCCGAGGAGGCGATGTGGATCGCCTCGCGCATGACGTCACGCATGCCCATGGCGTCGATATCGGCCATGGTGAAGGCAGAGACACGCGAATCCGTCAGCACCCGGGCCTCGGCCGGATCGGCATGGCGCAGCCCGACGATGACGACATTTTCCGGCGAGAGCTGCGGCAGCAAGGCGCCGGGCTTGTGGTCGAGGCCCAGCGCCCGCGCCAGCACGGAGGCCTCCGGCAGGTCGATGCTTTCGAGCTCTTCGGGCATCAGCGCGGCGATGGAGTCGATCCAGATCAGCCCGAAGGAATGGGTGGCGCGCGCGGTCGCGGCAAGTGCTGTATGGGCGACGCGGCGGTCGGCGCCGGCGGCGAGCCGGATCAGGCCCGATGGCGGCCGCTCGACATCGGCGAGTTCCACCACATCGAAATTCATCACCTCCAGCCGTGCCCCGGTCGCCTCGCGGGCGAGGATGCCGGCGGCCGCCGGCTCGGCCGAGATGGACACCATCTTGCGCCCGGAATAGTCGGCGACATCGTGCATCGGAGCCTTCTCGACATATTCCGAGGTCATCGCCAGAAGCATGGCGCCGTAGCTCATGCGGAAGGCGACGCGGTCGCCGACGGCGGGCGGCGGGACGGCATCCTGCACGTCGAGCAGCAGATGGTCGCTGGAGGCGCCGAGCACGCGCACGCCCTTGGCGATCGGGATCAGGCCTTCGACCAGCACGTCCTCGCGGCCGATATTGGCGATTGCGCGCAGCCTGTCGCCCTCATCGGGAAACACCGGCTGGTTGCCGAACGCGTCGTAGCCGGACTGGCCGATCGGCCGCGATGGTTTCTTCTTGACTTCGATGATGTCGGCGGTCAGCCGGCAGGCATCGAACTCCAGCGCTTGCCAGGGCGGATCGCGGAAGGTTTCCAGCCCTCCCTGCAGGATCGCCTCGCCGACCCTGAGATTGTTGATGCCGGCGGGCAGCCGGCCTTCGAGCAGCAGCGGCAGCGAGGACGACGCGCCGCCGGAAATCCAGTCGAGGCTTTTGCCCGACAGACGCTCGATCTTGTAGGCATGGGCGACGAGCTGGCCGAGGTTCTCCTCGGTCGGCATGATGGCGCCGAAGCAGCCGAGATTGGTGCCGATACCGGCGATGCGCACGCCCCTCATCTCCAGGACCTGCTCGACGGTCGGCACCAGATCGTTTGGCCAGATACCTTCCCTCAGATCGCCGAGATCGATCATCAGCATGATGTCGTGGACGCGGCCCATCCGCTCGGCGATGCGGGCGATCTCGCGGATGATCGTAAGCTCCGACTGCAGGCTGATGTCGACGGTCCGCACCACCTCCTCGACGCGGGCGATCGGCGGGCTGCGCAACAGCATCACCGGCGCATTGATGCCGCTGTCGCGCAGCCGGCGGATGTTCTCGAAGCGCGACTCCGCGATGCCGGCAACGCCGCCGCGCAGCATGGCGCGCGCCACCTGCGGCATGCCGCAGGCGCCCTTGGTGACGCCGAACACCTTGATGCCCGACTGCGCGCAGCGCTCGACGACGGTTCGCGCATTGCGCTCGATGCGGCCAAGATCGATGGCGACTTGCGGTCCGGACATCGCTAGTTCCTGTAAACCAGCCCCTCAGGATCGATCTCGGGCTTGCGGCCGGCGACGATGTCGGCGAGGAATTTTCCGGAGCCGCAAGCCATTGTCCAGCCGACATGGCCATGGCCGGTGTCGAGATAGAGATTGGCGTAGCGCGCCTGGCCGATCACCGGCACCGAGTTCGGCATCATCGGCCGCAACCCGGCCCAGAGTTCCGCCTTCTTCTCGTCGAAGGCGCCGGGGAACAGGTCCTTGCCGGTCCTGAACATGGCGGCGAAATCGCGGGGACGAAAGCTGCGGTCGAAGCCGGTGAACTCCGCGGTCGAGGCGAGCCGCAGCCGGTTGCCGAGCCGCGAATAGCCGATCAGCTGGTCTTCGTCGGCGCCGCCCATGGTCGGCCCCTTGCTCTCATCCTCCAGCGGGATGGTCGCGGTGTAGCCCTTCACCGGATAGACCGGCAGGTCGATGCCGTAGCGGCGGCCGAGCAGGCCGCTTTCCGGTCCCATGGAGATGACCACCGCGTCGCCGACAACCGGGCCGGCCGAGGTCATCACCGCGCGCACACGGTCGCCCTCGATCTGGAGGCCCTCGACGGTCGTGCCGAAGAGGAATTTGACGCCGAGCTTTTCGGCCGAATAGGCGGCGAGCCTTTCCACGAACTGCCGGGAATCGCCGGTCTGGTCGATCGGCGAATAGACACCGCCGGCGATCTTGTCCCTGGCGCCGGCGAGGCCAGGCTCCAGCTCGATCAGCCGGTCGCGGCCGACGATCTCGATCGGCAGGCCGTGTTCGGCGAGATAGCGGTAGTTGTCGGTGCCGGTGTCGAGACTGTGCTGCGAGCGGAAGAAGTAGAGGATGCCCTTCTTGCGTTCGTCGTAGTGGATACCGGTCGCTTCCGAAAGCGCGTTGATGCAGTCGCGCGAATAGAGCGCCAGGCGCAACTTGACCTGGCTGTTGGCGCGCAGGCGCGCCACCGTGCACTGACGCAGGAAGCGCAGGCTCCAGGCCAGGAAATAGGGATCGAAGCGCAGCCGGACCTTGATGCCGAGATCATGGTTCCAGAGCCCGCGCAGGAAGGTCTTCAGCGCGGCCGGCGAGGCCCAGGCGGTGGCGTCGCCCGGCGAGACAAGGCCGGCATTCGACTGGCTGGTGCCGCGCGCGGCGCTCTGGTGACGCTCGATCACCGTCACGTCATGGCCGTCGCTCGCCAGATAGTAGGCGGCCGCCGTGCCAACGACGCCGGCTCCGAGCACCAAGACCTTCATGCCGCCCCCCTCGAACGGTTCACCGTTTCACGGAAACGCAGAACCGCTCCATCTCCTTGTTTTGACGCAATTCCGGACGGAAAACCGTTTCACGCTTTTCCTGGAATTGCTTCGGCAGATCGAACCGGCCGGCGCGCCTCCAGGCGCTGCCTTCAAGACCCTCAATAGCGCTTCTCGACCCGCAGGACGAGCCCTTGGGCCGGGAAGCCTATTGGGTCAGCCCCGCGCTGAGTTCTTGCCGGTCAGGATGCGCTCCCAGGCCAGCGCATCGGAAACGATCAGGTCGAGATCGTCGCGCTGCGGCGTCCAGCCAAGCTCAGCGCGGGCAAGCTCGGAATTGGCGACAATGGCTGCGGCGTCGCCAGGGCGGCGATCGCCCATCCTGACCTCGAAATCACGGCCGAAGGCGCGCCGGACGCTGTCGATGACTTCCAGCACCGAATAGCCGTGGCTGTAGCCGCAATTGGCCACAAGGCTCTCTCCGCCAGCGCGCAGCCGTTGCAGCGCCAGGCGATGCGCGGCCGCCAGGTCGCTGACATGGATGTAGTCGCGGATGCAGGTGCCGTCAGGCGTCGGATAGTCGGTGCCGAACACCTGCATGAAGGGGCGCTTGCCGAGCGCGGTCTCGCAGGCGACCTTGATCAGATGCGTGGCGCCGGGCGTCGACTGGCCGGTGCGGCCCTTGGGATCGGCGCCGGCGACGTTGAAATAGCGCAGCGCCGTATAGCGGATATCGTGCGCCTTCGCCGCGTCGCGCAGCATCCATTCGCTCATCAGCTTGGACAGCCCGTAGGGCGAAACCGGCGAAAGCCCGGCATCCTCGCGCACCGGCTCCAGCCCGGCGCCGCCATAGACCGCGGCGGTGGAGGAGAAGATGAAATGCGGCACGCCTTCGCGCACGGCCGTTTCGATCAGGGTCCGCGTCTTGGAGGTGTTGTTCTCGTAATAGCCGAGCGGGTCTGAGACCGATTCGGGGACCACGATCGAGCCGGCGAAATGGATGATCGCGTCGACCTTGTTGTCCCTGATGATCTGGCCGACCAACTCGCGGTCGGCGACGTCGCCGACGACGAGCTTGGCCTCCGGCGCCACCGCCCATTCGAAGCCGGTCGAAAGCCGGTCGAGAACGACGACGCTCTCGCCCGCGTCCAGAAGCTCCCAGACCATATGGCTGCCGATATAACCGGCACCGCCCGTCACCAAAACCGTCATCCGCGTCCTCGCTGGTCAAGATTTATCGGAAACTGTCTCAACAGCCGCCTTACTGGAAAGCGCGCCGCAAGACCACTAGAACCCCGAATGTTAAATCCGTAACAGTCCCTTCGCCCTGTGGCATCGTACTGAAACAAAGTTGATCCACATCAAGGGAATAGGCCACGATCCGTGGTCGTTAGGAACAGGCTTGGGGCGTGGCATTTTGACCAAAGGGCCCCGGTGGACGCCTGATGGGGCAATGACTATGATCCGGCACAAAATCGGGAAAGCGACATGAACTACCAGCGGTTCTTCGAGGAAGCGATCGACCAGCTCCATGCCGAGCGGCGCTACCGCGTTTTCGCCGACCTCGAACGCATTGTCGGCAAATTCCCGCGCGCCATCTGGCGTTCCAACGGCCGCGCCCAGGAAATCACCGTCTGGTGCTCCAACGACTATCTCGGCATGGGCCAGCATCCCGATGTCATCGACGCCTTCCAGAAGGCGGCCGGCAAGATGGGGTCGGGCGCCGGCGGCACCCGCAACATCTCCGGCACCAGCAACCCGCTGGTGGAGCTGGAACTGGAGCTGGCGGACCTGCACGACAAGGAAGCCGCGCTCGTCTTCACCTCCGGCTTCGTCTCCAACGAGGCCTCGATCTCGACCATTGCGCGGCTGCTGCCGAACTGCCTGATCATTTCGGACGAGCTCAACCACGCCTCGATGATCGAGGGCGTGCGCCGTTCGGGCGCCGAAAAGAAGATCTTCCGCCACAATGACGTCGCCCACCTGGAGAGCCTCCTGCAGGCCGCGGGGCGCGAGCGCGCCAAGCTGATCGTCTTCGAGAGCGTCTATTCGATGGATGGCGACATCGCGCCGATCAAGCAGATCGTCGAGCTCGCCGAGCGCTACAACGCCATGACCTATATCGACGAGGTCCATGCGGTGGGCATGTACGGTCCGCGCGGCGGCGGCATCACCGAGCGCGAGGGGCTGACCGACCGCATCGACATCATCGAAGGGACGCTCGCCAAGGCCTTCGGCACGCTCGGCGGCTATATCACCGGCACCAGCGCGGTGATCGATGCCGTGCGCTCCTATGCGCCGGGCTTCATCTTTACCACGGCGCTGCCGCCGGCCGTTGCCGCCGCAGCCACCACCTCGATCCGGCACCTGAAGCGCTCGCAGGCCGAGCGCGACGCGCAGCAGCGCCAGGCGTCGCGGACCAAGGAGGTGCTTGCCGCCGCCGGCCTGCCGGTGATGGAATCGTCCACCCACATCGTGCCGGTGCTGGTCGGCGATCCCGAACTCTGCAAGATGGCCAGCGACCGCCTGCTCGGCGTCCACGGCCTCTACATCCAGCCGATCAACTATCCGACGGTGCCGCGCGGCACCGAGCGGCTGCGCATCACGCCGACGCCGTTCCATTCGGACGCGCTGATCGCCGAACTTCAGGATGCCCTGGTCGAGACCTGGGACGCGCTCGGCATCCCCTATGCCTCGACCGGCAGGCCGGCCGTCGCCAAGAGCGACCGGATCATTCCATTGCTGGTGCCGAAGTCAGGCGGCTGAAGCCGTTTGAAACTCTAGTCCGGCGGCCATCCGCTGCAACTTTCTGCGCTTCCGGTGCTCACGGACCTGAATGTCCGCTGCGCTCCGGTTCTCGAAAGCCGCACCGGCTGACTCACCGGACCGAGTTTCAATCCGGCTTCAGGCTGCTCAGACCGTCTTCATCCATTTCGCCAGGCGGTGCGCCGCTTCCTCGAGCTGATCGAGGCGGCGGTGGAAGCATAGCCTGAGGAAGGCTTCGCCGCCGGGACCGAAGGCGGTGCCCGGCGCCAGGCCGACATTGGCCCGGTCGACGATGTCGAAGGCGGCGGTCCGGGAATCGGTGATGCCGTCGACGGTGAAGAACAGATAGAAGGCGCCCTGCGGAACGGTGAAGCGGGCCTTGCCGGTCGCACCCAGAATGCCGCAGACCAGGTCGCGCGCCGCATGCGCCCTCTCAACCTGCTCGACGATGAAATCATCGCCCCCGTCGAGGGCGGCGACGGCGCCGCGCTGCATGAACTGGGCGACACCCGAGGTCGAATACTGGATCAGGTTCTCGAACACCTGCTGCAAGGCGGGATGGGTCTTGATCCAGCCGACGCGCCAGCCGGTCATCGCCCAGTTCTTGGAGAAGCTGTTGACGAACAGGATACGGTCTTCCGCCGCCGCGACGTCGAGGAAGGACGGCGCGCGGCCTCGGCCATAGTGGAAATGCGAGTAGATCTCATCGGCGATGATCCACAGGCCTCTTTCGCGGGCAAGGTCGAGGATCGCCTGCAACGTCTCATGATCGGCAGTCCAGCCGGTCGGGTTGGACGGCGTGTTGACGAACAGCGCCTTGGTTCGCGGCGTAATCGCGGCCGCGATCTTGTCGACGTCGCAGGACCAGCCATTGCCGGACTGGTCGAGGACAACAGGAACCGGCACGGCGCCGGCGACCCCGGCCGCGGCGGCGAAGTTCGGCCAGGCCGGCGACAGATAGATCACCTCGTCGCCCGCGCCGGCGAGCGCGTCGATCGCCAGTTGGATGGCATGCATGCCGGACGCGGTGACAATGAATTCCTCATCGCCAAAGCTCTTTGCGAAATGCCGGCCATAGTAGCGGGCAAGCGCCTGCCGCAGCTCCGGAATGCCCTTCTGCCAGGTGTAGAAGGTCTCGCCGGCGGCAAGCCCACGGGCGGCGGCATCGCTGATGAAGGCCGGCGTCGGCAAATCGCCCTCGCCGGCCCAGAGCGGGATAAGGCCTTCGCGCAGCCGGCCGTGGTTGACGACGGCGACGATGCCGCTCTCGGGGGCGGCGCGGGCCTCGGCGCGCAGGGTCTGGATCAGGGTCATGCAAAAGTCCGTTTGGTTTGCCGACAGCTAGCGTGTTTTACCGCGCCCGCAAACAGAAAACCCCGGCCGAAAATGGCCGGGGTTTTGGTCCAGAAGTCCGCTCCGGCGCTATTTTTTGGCCAGGAGATCGCGAATTTCGGTGAGCAACGCGACATCTGCCGGTGGCGGCGCGGCGGGCGCTGCCGGCTTCTCGGCCTCCAGCCGCTTGCGCAAATTGTTCACTGCCTTGACCATCAGGAAGATGATGAAGGCAAGGATGAGGAAGTTCAGCACCGCCGTGATGAAGCTGCCATAGGCGAAGACGGCGCCTTCTTTCTTGGCGTCGGCCAGCGCGCTCGAGTGGACGTTCGAGGATAGTCCGAAGAAGTAGTTGTTGAAGTCCAGCCCGCCGAAGATCGCCCCGACGATTGGCATGATGACGTCGTCGACCAGCGAAGTGACGATCTTGCCGAAGGCGGCGCCGATGATGACGCCGACGGCCAGGTCCATGACATTGCCCTTGGAAATGAATTCCTGGAATTCTTTCAGCATTCGACCCTCCTTGCCATGGCCGTGCTGCCGTCCCCAGCTTCCGCCCGGCGCCAGCCCGCGCCCACCATAACAAAAACCCCCGGTTGCAAAACGGGAAAATGGGCCAAGGCGCCGCTTTCTGCCCGTCACGCGCGGCCTTTGCCCCTGCGCCCATGCGCCGAAAGCCGTGATGGACTCGCCCCCAAAGCTGTGGTTGCGTCTGGCATCGGCCGACGGGAGACCGGCCAGGGAGGAGGTTCGAACCGTGCAGGGCTGGTTCATCGTCATCATCGCGATCGCCTATGTGACGCTGCTCTTTGCCATCGCCAGTCTTGGCGACCGGCGCGCGGCAGCGGCCGGACTCGGCCGTGCCCGCCCCTTCATCTATGCGCTCAGCCTCGCCATCTACTGCACGTCCTGGACGTTCTTCGGCTCGGTCGGCCTGTCCTCTGAGCGCGGCCTGGAATTCCTCGGCATCTATACCGGCCCGGTGCTGGTGTTCGTGTTCGGCTTTCCCCTGCTCAACCGCCTTGTCAGGCTGGCCAAGACCGAGAAGATCACCTCCGTCGCCGATTTTCTCGGCGCGCGCTACGGCAAGAGCTTCACCGTCGCGGCGATCGCCACGCTGATCGCGACCATCGGCGCGGTGCCGTATATGGCGCTGCAATTGAAGGCTATCTCCGGCTCGGTCAGCCTGATGGTCGAGCACTATACCGGCTCGCCGCCCTCGTTCGACCCGTTCGTCAGCGACATCTCGCTGGTGGTGGCGATGCTACTTGCGCTGTTCGCGGTGCTGTTCGGTACCCGCCATGCCGACGCCACCGAGCATCAGGACGGGCTGGTGCTGGCGGTGGCGGTGGAAACCGTCGTCAAGCTCGCTGCCTTCCTCGCCATCGGCCTGATGGTGACGTTCCTGATCTTCGGCGGCCCCGGCGACATGTTCGACAAGCTGGCCGACAATGCGCAGGCGCGGCAAGCCATGGGTTACGGCACCTCCCTGGCCACCTGGCTCGTGCTGACCTGTCTCAGCGGCTTTGCCATCCTCATGCTGCCACGCCAGTTCTACGTCACCATCGTCGAGAACCGCAGCGAGGCCGAACTGCGCACCGCGACCTGGGTGTTCCCGCTCTATCTGGTGGCGATCAACCTGTTCGTGCTGCCGATCGCCTTTACCGGCCTGGCGCTGGTCGGCGACAAGACCAGCAGCGACCTCTATGTGCTGTCGCTGCCGCTGTTCACAGGCCATGATTTGCTCGCCATGGCGGCGTTCATCGGCGGCCTTTCGGCGGCGACCGCCATGGTCATCGTCGAGAGCGTGGCGCTGTCGATCATGATCTCCAACGACCTCGTAATCCCGCTGTTCGTGCGCCGCCTGCTCAAGACCTCGACCTTGGAAAACGAGGACTGGTCGACGCTCATCCTCAATGTGCGGCGCGGGGCGATCTTCGCCATGCTGTTCATCGCCTTCCTCTATTATCGCGAAAGCACCAACAGCGCGCGGCTGTCCTCCATCGGCCTGATGTCGTTCGCGGCCATTGCCCAGTTCGCGCCGGCGCTGATCGGCGGGCTGATCTGGCGCGGCGCCAATGGCAGAGGCGCGGCGCTCGGCATGGTCGCAGGCATTCTGGTGTGGGCCTACACGCTGCTCCTGCCTTCGCTGGTGGGTGCCGACGCCGTCATCATCGTCAACGGCCTGTTCGGTTTCGAAGCGCTGCGGCCGCAGGCACTGTTCGGCACGGTCGCCGAGCCGCTGAACCATGGCGTGCTGTGGAGCCTGTCTATCAACACGCTGTTCTTCGTGCTCGGCTCGCTGTCCCGCGCCTCCGTGCCGCTGGAGCGCATCCAGGCGGCGATCTTCGTGCCGCGCGAAGCCGGCCCGATGCCGAGCCTGAGGCGCTTCCGCACCGCCGTCACCGTCAACGACCTCAAGGACACGATTTCCCGTTATCTCGGCGTCGAGCGCACCGAGAGATCGTTCCAGTCGTTCGAGAAGGACACCAACGTGTCCCTGCATGGCAATGAGCAGGCCAGCATGGACGTCATCCGCTTCTCGGAGCAATTGCTGGCGAGCGCCGTCGGCTCGTCCTCGGCGCGGCTGATCTTGTCGCTGCTGTTCCGCCGCAACGACCGCGATTCCAAGGATGCCTTCCGCCTGCTCGACGATGCCACCGAGGCGCTGCAGCACAATCGCGACCTGTTGCAGATCGCGCTCGACCAGATGGAGCAAGGCATCACCGTCTTCGACCGGGATTTCCGCCTGATCTGCTGGAACCGCCAGTACCGGGCGCTGTTCGACCTTCCCGACGAGATGGGTCAGGTCGGCGTCTCGCTCGACCGGATCCTGCGTCATCTCGTCGAACGCGGCGACTTCCCGGGCGATCAGCGGGTGGCGATGCTCAACCGCCTGACCAGCTTCGACGGTCCCTGGCAGATGGAGCTGAAGACCAGCGGCCGCATCCTGGAGCTGCGCTCCAATCCGATGCCGGACGGCGGCATCGTCGCCACCTATGCCGACATTTCCGGCCGTGTCGAACAGGATCTCGCGCTGAAGCGGGCCAACGAATCGCTTGAGCAACGCGTCAAGAACCGCACCGCCGAGCTGACGCGGGTCAACGAGGAGCTGGCGCAGGCGCAGATGCTGGCCGAGGAGGCCAATCTCGGCAAGACGCGCTTTCTCGCCGCTGCCGGCCACGACATCCTGCAACCGCTCAACGCTGCCCGCCTCTACTGTTCTTCACTGATCGAGAAAGCCGGCAAAGGGGCCGCCGGGAAGGCCGCGGTCAACATCGAATCCTCGCTGGAATCGGTCGAGACCATCCTCGGCGCCGTGCTCGACATTTCCCGCCTCGATGCGGGTGCGATGAAGCCTGACGACACCGCCTTCAGCCTCGACGGGCTGCTCGGCCAGATCGGCAACGACTTCCGGCCGCTAGCCGCCGAGAAGAGGCTCGGCCTGACCATCATGCCGTCGTCGCTCACCGTGATGACGGACCGCAATCTGCTGCGCCGGCTGATCCAGAACCTGGTGTCGAACGCGATCAAATACACCCGCCAGGGCCGCATCCTGGTCGGCGTCAGGCGACGCGGCTCGCTGGCCGAGATCCAGGTCATCGACACCGGCATCGGCATCGCCGGCGACAAGCTGAACACGGTGTTCCACGAGTTCACCCGGCTGGACGAGGGCGCGCGCGAGGCCGAGGGGCTCGGCCTCGGCCTTTCCATCGTCGACCGCATCGCCAGGGTGCTGAGGCTGGAGATCCGGATCTTCTCAATCCCGGGCAAGGGCACGCGCTTTTCCGTCATCCTGCCGGTGGCGGCGGTGGCGGTTCCCCGGCGCGAGCTCGAGAAGGCGCCGGCGCGCGCGCCCTCCTCGCTGGCCGGTCTCGGCGTGCTGTGCATCGACAACGACGCCCGCATCCTCGACGGCATGCGGCTGCTGCTCGAAGGCTGGGGCTGCAAGGTCGACACCGCTTCGGGCTCGGCCGCCGCCCAGGCTGCCGGTGCGTCAACGCCGGACGTCGTCCTTGCCGACTACCACCTCGATGGCGAGACCGGGCTGGACGTGATCCGCAAACTGCGCGCGCTGTGGCACGCCGATATCCCCGCCGTGCTGGTCACGGCGGATCGCTCGAACGAGGTCCGCGCCGCCGCCAACCAGATGGACATTTCCGTCATCAACAAACCGGTGAAGCCGGCGACGCTGCGCTCGATGATGGAGCGCATGCGCCGGCTGGCGCCGGCAGCGGAGTGATCCGCATCCGGCACTCGATACGGTCGAGACGTTTCACTTTCCCGCGGCCGGCTCGGCGCCGATCCTGGAGAGCTGGATCACCGCCTGGGTGCGGCTGTCGACCCCGAGCTTCTGCAGGATGGCCGAGACATGCGCCTTGACCGTCGCTTCGGAGACGCCGAGCTCATAGGCGATCTGCTTGTTGAGCAGGCCCTCCGCCAGCATGCCGAGCACGCGCGTCTGCTGCGGCGTCAGCGCCTGCAGGCGCTTGATGAGGTCGGAGATCTCGGGGTCGCGCTCGACGCCGAGATCGATGCCGACGGGCGCGGCGATATCGCCGGCCAGCACCGTCTGCACGGCGCGGCGGATTTCCTCCATGCTGGCCGATTTGGAGATGAAGCCGGAGGCGCCGAGGTCGAGAGCGCGCCGGATCGTCACCGGGTCGTCATGCGCCGAGACCACCACCAGCGGCACGGCCGGGTGAACGGCGCGCAGCGAGATCAGGCCGGAGAGGCCGCTGGCGCCCGGCATCGACAGGTCGAGCAGCACCAGATCGATATCCTCATTGGCCATGACCAGCGCCTTGGCGCGTTCGAAATCACCGGCCTCGTGGATGGCGGCGACATCGCCTATGCCGGCAAGCGCCTCCTTCAGCGCGCCGCGAAAAAGCGGATGATCGTCGGCGATGACGAACGTGTAACCCGACGGCAAATAGTCCTCCCCGAATCCCATGCTTATCTGTTCTTACGGGATCGGGCCGATTATGCGGCGATATCGGCCGTTTTCAAGCGGCAAAGACCAGACGCTCAGGTCTTTTGCTGGTTGAGCCTGGAGCCGTCGTCGCCGCTCTCCTTATCCATGTCCTTGACGATATCCTTGAACGTCCGGAAGAACTGCTCCATGTAGCCCATCGTCTTGTTGAAATCCTCTTCGCTCGGCAGCTGCGATTCGAGCCGGGCGGAAAGCGAGTTCTCAAGCTTGGCTACACGCTCGTCCAACGCCTTGATCGAGCTCTGCAACTTGTCGATCTCGTCCTGGTAGGCGGCGCGCTCGTCGGCCGCCGTCTTGCAGACGAGCTGGCCGGAGCGCTCCTCGCAGATCGACATGGCGCCGGTCTGGGTGTCCATGCGGACATAGCCGTTGGCCGACTTTTCCAGCCGGTAGCGATCGGTTTCCTCGGAAAAGGCCGACACGGCGACCAGCGAGAAAAGTGCCGCTGGGATCAGTATGTAATGCGGACGCATATTGTCCTCCATGAGCCAGTCGATACAACCATATCACGGCTTTGCGCCGGAAGTGGGGAAGAGTCATTCCTGGCCTTGGGCAGGCTCAGACGGAAAACCGTGCAACATCTTTCCGGAACCTGCCTGCACCCTTTCCCGCACGGTTCGTTCGGACTATAGCGCAGCAATGTCTCAGTTTATCTACAAGATCGCGCCCGAAGCCCTATGGCGCGAAGCGGAGAAAAACGGCCGCTTCACCGGCGCGCCGATCGACATCGCCGATGGCTTCATCCATTTCTCGACCGCCGACCAGGTGCGGGAGACGGCGGCGAAGCATTTTGCCGGCCAGACCGGCCTGCTGCTGATCGCCATCGATGGCGACCGCCTTGGCGATGCGTTGAAATACGAGATCTCGCGCGGCGGCGCGCTGTTCCCGCATCTCTACGCGCCGCTCGATCTCGGCGCGGTGGCTTGGGTGCGTCCCCTGCCGCTCGGCGCTGACGGCCGGCATGAATTTCCCGACCTGGAGACCGAATGAGCATGCTCGACCGGATCGGCCAGAAACTGCTGTTCACGCTCGATCCGGAAACGGCGCATGGCCTGTCTATCGCGGCGCTCCGATGCGGCCTGCCGGTCACCCCGCGCGCCCCGCGCGACGAGCGGCTGAAGGTGCGCGTCGCAGGTCTCGATTTTCCGAACCCGCTCGGCATGGCGGCGGGCTACGACAAGAACGCCGAAGTGCCGGACGCGCTGCTTGGCCTCGGCTTCGGCTTCGCCGAGGTCGGCACCGTCACGCCGCTGCCGCAGCGGGGCAATCCCAAGCCGCGCATCTTCCGGCTGATCACGGACGAAGCGGTGATCAACCGGCTGGGCTTCAACAATGAGGGCCATGAGGCCGCCGAAAGGCGCCTTGCCGCCCGCAAGTGGCGCACCGGCATCGTCGGCGTCAACATCGGCGCCAACAAAGACAGCGCCGACCGCATCGGCGACTACGAACGCGGCGTCACCCGCTTCGCGCCCTACGCCAGCTACCTCACGGTCAACATCTCGTCGCCGAACACGCCGGGCCTGCGCAGCATGCAGGCGCGCGAGCAGCTCGGCGAGCTTCTGTCGCGTGTCATGGCCGCGCGGGCGTCGGCTGCGGCAAAGCCGCCGGTCTTCCTCAAGATCGCACCGGATCTGATCGAGGCCGAGCTGGAAGATATCGCCGCCGCGGTCACCGAGAAGCAGATCGACGGCGTCATCGTCTCCAACACGACGCTCGCACGCACGGGCTTGCGCAGCACGGCTGTCGCTCGAGAAACCGGCGGCCTGTCCGGCAAGCCGCTGTTCGAGCGCTCGACCGCGGTGCTGGCCAGGATGCGCAGGCTGCTCGGCCCTGAGATGGCCATCATCGGCGTCGGCGGCGTCGACTCCACCGAGACGGCGCTGGAAAAGATCCGCGCCGGCGCCGATCTCGTGCAACTCTATACCGGCATGATCTATGCCGGGCCCTCACTAGCGGGGCGCATCGTGGCCGGCATGGCGCGATTTGCCGAGAAGGAAAGGCTGAAGTCGCTGCGCGATTTGCGCGACAGCAGCCTCGATCATTGGGCCGCCAAGGCTCATTGAAAGCCTTGGCGCGCCGACCGATGCGCCCACACCTTCATGTCCGCCATCTCCATTGCCGCAACCGTCACCTTCTGGCTCTGACCAACGAGTTTCGAGCCTCGTCGCGCTCATTGCGTAGCCTGATACGTTCAGGCGGTCGCTGTCGGGTTCATCCACACGATTTCCCAAACATAGCCATCCGGGTCTTCAATGTGGCGGTTATACATGAAGCCAAGATCCTGTGCTGGGTTGGGATCGGCGCGACCGCCCGCCGCAACCGCCCTGGTCAGCGTTGCATCAACGGCGTCGCGGTCATCGACAGTGAGGACGATCATTGCCTGGCTGTCACGCCGTGCGTCGCCGATCGGGCGTTTGGTGAATTCGCGGTAGTGGTCATGGGTCAGCAGCATCACCCCGATCGCGTCCGAAAACATGAGCGAGGTGGATTTCTCGCCCGAAAACTGCGGGTTCACAGTGCCGCCTAGCGCCACGTAGAACGCCGTCGACGCCGACAGGTCACGGACAGGCAGGTTCACGAAAATCATTTTGGACATCACTTTCTCCTTCTCCGGGCCAGCGCCCTGCGCTACTGTCTTGCTACAATGTTAGTAGGTACAGTGTATCTTGATATCAAGATACATCTTGTCGAGGGAATATTTGCCATGGATCGCGCCGAGGCTGCGGCTAAGCAATGGGCTCGCGAGCGCCCCGATCTCCCATCCTTGCCTATTGAAATGGTCGGTCGGCTGCTGGATGCCGCCGCGCGCGTGATCCGCGATCACATGAACCCGTTGCTCTCGGAAGTAGGCCTGAACGTAGGTGAATTCGATGTGCTCACGCCGCTCAGACGCTCCGGCGAACCCTATATGCTTTCACCTACGCAGCTTTACGAATCGGCAATGATCTCGTCGGCCGGCATGACAAACCGCCTGGACCGGCTGGAGCGCGCTGGGCTGGTTGAACGACGCCCCGATCCCAACGACCGGCGCGGCAAGAAAATTGCGCTAACGGCTGACGGCAAGCGCGCGATAGACGATTTGATTGGTCCAATGGTGGCGCTAGAAGAGCAATTAATCTCCGTGCTGACGCCGGCGGAGCAGGAGACTCTTAACGCTCTACTTAAGAAATTGCTCACCGGCCTCTAGGTCGTTGTCCACGCCAGCGTCACCTCTCCCTGAATCAATGAGTCCTGACCTAAGCAGAGGTACTACCTAAAACGCAGTCCGCACCCGCCGCCGCATGATCGCAAACAGGCTGAAGCCGCGCACCAGCAGGAAGACATGCAGCGCCGCCCACAGGCCGTGATTGCCGAAGGTCGGCGCCAGGGCGAACAGCGCGGCGCTGAAGGCGAGGAACGACAACAGCATCATGTTGCGCATGTCGCGCGACCAGGTGGCGCCGATGAAGACGCCATCCATCTGGAACGCCAGCACACCGCTGAGGGCCGTGAATGCTGCCCAGGGCAGATAGATGTCGGCAACCGAGCGGACCTCGGGCGATGTCGTGATGACGCCGACCAGATCGACGCCGGCCAGCAGCAGCACAAGGGTGGCAACGCCCGCCAGGCTGAAACCCCAGAAGAGAGTTAGCCGCACCGCTTGCCGGAACGGCGTTTCGGCGCCCGCACCGATGGCGCGACCGGCGAGCTGCTCGGCAGCGGTGGCGAAGCCGTCGAGGAAATAGCCGGCGATGAGGAAGAAGTTCATCAGCACGGCGTTGGCGGCCAGCGTCACCGTGCCGAACTGGGCGCCCTGGCGGGTGAACAGCGCGAAGGCGGCGAGCAGCGAGAAGGAGCGGATCATGATGTCGCGGTTGAGCGACAGCATGTGCCGGAATGCCGACAGGTCGAGGATGCGCTGACGCGACGGCCGAGGCGAGGCGCGGAAACGCCTGACGACAATGGCGAGGCCAAGCAGCATGGCCAGCAACTCGCCGGTAACGGTCGCCCAGGCAACGCCGGCGACGCCCCAGCCGAGCTTCAGGCCGAGCAGGATGCAGAGCGCGATGTTGATGCCGTTGAGCACCGCCTGCAGCATCAGGCCCAGCCCGCCCTCGCCGCGCCCCAGCACATAGCCGAGGATGGCGAAGTTGATCAGCGAGAAGGGCGTGGCGAGCAGCCTGATATGGACATAGATGGCCATCGCTTCGCTGACGCGCGGTTCGGCGCCCATGAACTTTTGCCCGCCAATGGCGATCAAGGGTGCAAGAGCGGCCAGCACGATACCGGAGACGACGGCGATCAGCACGGCGCGCCAGAACACCGCCTGCTCTTCCAGTTCGTCGCCGCGCCCCAACGCCTGGGCGACGAGGCCGGTCGTACCGGAGCGCAGGAAATTGAAGGTGGTGAAGACGACGTCGAAGGCGAGCGCGCCCGCCGCCAGGCCGCCGAGAAGGGCGGCGTCGCCGAACTGGCCGACCACCGCCGTATCGACGATGCCGAGCAGCGGCGTCGTCAGATAGGCGAGCGTCATCGGCACGGCGATGGCGAGCACCGAGCGGTTGGTGACGGCGAAGGACCGGCCGGCGGCCGATGTCGACAGCTGATCCAGAGCCTGATCCTCATGGCGGCTTGATCGGACGACCGATGTGCCCCACTTTCCTGACGCCGCGCAATCATTCATTCGGCGCCGGCCAACCGAATCCCAAGCCTGGCATGCCGCTGCAGATCGTCCACCACCCCGACTATGAAGCCGGCTTCGCCGTCAATCATCGTTTCCCGATGAGCAAATATCCGCTTTTGATGGAAGCGCTCGACGCGCGCGGACTGGCGAGGCGCGATACGCTGACCATGCCCGAGCCGGCGCCGGCAGCGTGGCTGAAGCTGGCGCACGCGGCCGACTATGTCGACCAGGTCCTGGCCTGCGAGGTGCCCGCAAAGATCGAGCGCGAGATCGGCTTTCCGGTAAGCCCGCGGGTCTCGCTGCGGGCGCAGCTCGCCACCGGCGGCACGGTGCTGGCGGCGCGACTGGCGCTCCGCCACGGCATTGCCTGCAACGCCGCCGGCGGTAGCCATCATGCGCGGCGCGCGCAGGGCGCAGGCTTCTGCACCTTCAACGACGTCGCGGTCGCTTCGCTGGTGCTGCTCGCCGAGGGTGCCGCGAGAAACATCCTGATCGTCGATCTCGACGTGCATCAGGGCGACGGCACGGCGGATGTTTTGAAGGATGAACCACGCGCGTTCACCTTTTCCATGCATGGCGAGCGTAACTATCCGGTGCGCAAGATCGCTTCCGATCTCGACGTCGCGCTGCCCGACGGCACCGGCGACGCGGCCTATCTCGACAGGCTGGCCGGCATCCTGCCTGACCTCTCGGCCAGGACGCGCTGGGACATCGTCTTCTACAATGCTGGCGTCGACGTCCATGCCGGGGACAGGCTGGGCCGGCTGTCGCTTACCGATGAAGGCCTGCGCGCCCGCGACGCGATGGTGATACGCCATTTTCGCGGGCTCGGAATGCCGGTCTGCGGCGTCATCGGCGGCGGCTATTCGACCGACGTGGCAACACTTGCCGCGCGCCACGCCATCCTGTTCGAGGTGGCGTCAGGCTTCGCCGGAAATCACTTCCTGTAGCTGGCGATCCTCAGCAGGATGAAGACCGGCACGACGATCGCCGCGCCCAAAAGAATGTAGCCGAGGAAACGGTCGATGGCATGGAAGCCGAGATTCCACAGATCGATGAAGAATTGGCGGATACCGTAGTAGACGTCCATCGGCGACCAGCCGAAGGCGTGCATGACGAGGCCGACGAGGAACGAAACCACCAGCAGCTTGATGAGCACCCGAAGCGGTGAGTCACCGAGAAAGCGCGTCAGTGCGGACAAGGGCCGTCTCCACGTTTCGGCTGCCCCGATTCGGGGGATCGATCCCAGAAATACGCACTTGCCCGCCCGGCATCAAGCCGGAGGGGCACGTTCGTCAAATGCGCCAACGGAAGATGCGGGCCCATGGCGGCCGATCGCGATAGACTTCCCGCGAGCGCCAGAGCCTGTTGTAGCGGTTGCCGCCGCCGATGCCGAGTTCCGACAGGGGGCCGCCGCCCCGCTTGCGCTTGACCGCCACCAGTTCCCTGGCGTGCTGAAGGCAATGGCTCGGCTTCTGCGCAGCTTCGGCGTCGCCTGGTGGCAGCGTCAACCTGACCGCCTCTCCGACGATGAGGTCTTCCGGATCGCAGGTCAGGGCGATGGCCTTGCCGAACAGCGTCGGGCCGGTCGGACACAAGGCGGTCGGCCCGTAATATTCACGCTTCACATTGGCGCAGACCAGCTCGATGGCCTTGGCCAGAGCCCTGTGGCGCAAGGGAGCGGCGACCACGCCGAGGCTGGTGTCCCATGGCGTCGAACTGAGGAAGTCCCGAAACACCGACAGCCGTCCCTCGTCGCGCGGAACGCCGCGCAGGAATTGATAGGAAAGATCGGCGTAGACGCCGCCCTGCTCGTAGAGCAGGCAATATTTTGCGAGATCTGCCTTGTAGGAATAGGGGCGCAAGGCGCGGAAGGCCGACAACACCTCGGCGTCGAAATGCGCCGCGATGAACTCGCTCAAAGCCGCTTCCTCGAACAGGACATGTTCCTCGCCCGGATGCGCGGCCTTGAACGAGCGGATGTTCTCGCTGACCCGTTCGGGAAGGTCGGTGCTGTGGTCGTCCGTTATGATAATGCTGAATAGCGGCATGAGCTCTCGACCGTCAGCGCGCGGTGAACGCGGTCAGTTTCTCCCAGTCACGCCATTGATGCGGCCAGCTTTGCAAATAGGGCAGGTGCCGGTCTGCAAAATCCTGCGCGGCGCTTTGGATCATCTCGGCCTTGTCCCGATGGCGGGTGAGATCGATCGGCCGCTCGACGGTCACGTGCAACTTGCCGGTGCTGTCATCGCGCACGACGAAAACTGGCAACAGCGGAGCGCCGGCGATCCTGGCCAGCCGGGGGGCGCCGCTGGCCACCTCCACGGCCGATTCGCCAATCCGCGCCTTGACCAGCATTTCGCCCTCCCAGGCTCCCGCGGTTATTGAAACGAACTTGTTCGCTCGAAGCAACCGACGAGCCTCGTTCATGCTGGCAGCGGGATCGGCGCGGTCGATCACGATGCGGCCGGCGGCATATCTCAGCTCCGCGCCACTCCTGATCGGATTGAGGAAACGGATGCCGAAACGCGACTTGGTGAAGCCATGCTCGGGCCTGCTGACGTGAAAGACCTCGAACCCGGCCCTGGCAAAGGCCATCTTCGCCGCCAGCGCATTGAAGCTGAAATGCGCGATCCACAGCACCGCGCCATGGCCCGCATCTTGCGCGGCTTCGAGATGCTCGATGCCTTGCAATGCGATGGCCGGGCTCCATCCACCAAGCCGCTCGCGCACGATCTGTATGTGATGCTCGTGGCGCGTCGCGCGGACGCGGCGCAGGTGGTCATCGCCGACCAGTCCGAACGAACGAAGGGTCTGCAGGACACCGCTATCCCGCGGGGCGAAAGATACGCTGCCCAGCCGCTCCATCGACAGGCAAATCGCTCGCCATCCCCACTCGGGAACGAACAGTGAGACAATCGCGAAGGCAGGAAGCTGCAGCAGAAATTTGAGATCTTCCGGCGCAAATATCTTCCTGGCCTCGGCGGCCCGTTTTCTCTTGCGTATGTTGAATTCCAAGCCGGGTCCCCACCCACACCTTGCTTGCTGTAGTCGGCAGGCAAACAACTGCCGATCCCCAAAGCAAAGGCGCTCCTAGCATGACCGATCGCCGGCATCAAAGGCTCTCTCGTCATTCGGGCACCGCTTTGGCGATTGCCCGAAGCCCGGCCATCATGGTAACGAGGGCGCGCGCGGGTATGATGTAATGGTAGCCTGTCAGCTTCCCAAGCTGAACGCGCGGGTTCGATTCCCGCTACCCGCTCCAGCAAAATCAACCTATCAGGCGGAGCCTTCCCGCACCCTGCCGCGGCCGCGCGCGGTCCAGTTCAGGTGCGGATGGATCCTGCGCCGGTCACGCCAGCACACCGCACAGCGGAAGATGCTTTGCCACCTCGTCGACTTCCATCCGCACTATGGTGTGCGTCAGGCCGCCATGCTCATCGATCCATTGCCGCACCCAGTCAGGGTATTGCGAGAGAAGGTAATTTGCGGCGACTGCGTTCTGCCGGGCGCCGACGCCGTAGGGCAGGTGGAAGCCGAAGGAGGCGTGTGGGGTCACGCAGAGCTGTTCCACCGGCAGCGACAGATAGAGCGTGCAGGCGCTGTCGCACGCCCCCTCCAGGCTCACCGGCTCGTCGGCGGCGCGCAATTCGGCGATGTGCAGGGCAAAGCTCACGATCTGGCCACCAGGATTGTCGCCGACCGTCTCGGCCTTCGCGGGCAGCGCCGTCAGGATAGCGGCGAGCCCAATCGCCATGGTCTTCGACGTCCATCCAAGTTTTGCAGGCAGCAGATCGATCTTCATACTGTGGTCTCGCGTTTGTCTCGCGGCGCCTACGCTAGCATCAAGATGGTTAACATTAGGCAACGCTAATCAAACTTCCGATCGGTCTGTTACACTCGCGCGAGCGAGCCTGCCGCTTGAGGCGAGGACTGCCCGTCGAACAGGATGGTCGGCGCGCCCTATGGCGAAGGAGACTCCAGGAAGCGCTCGACGAACTGGCCGGCCGGCAGGTCGAAAGCCGCCTTCTCCCGCATCAGTCTTTCGATCGGCCAGTCCCACCAGCGGATTTTCTGCATGCCGGCGATCGTCTCGTCCGGGAACCGATATTTGATGACCCTTGCCGGATTGCCCCCGGCAATGGCGTAGGGCGGAATGTCCCTGGTCACCACGCTGCGGGCGGCAATCACGGCGCCGTCGCCGATGGTGACGCCGGACAGGACGACGGCGTCGGTGCCGATCCAAACATCGTGGCCGAGCTTGATGGGGCCGTTCGTTCGCAGATATTCGAAGGTCGACCTGGTTTTGAACAGCTGGTGCTGCAGCGCGTAGTTCGCGGCCGTGTCCGTCGGATGGTTTGCCTGACAGAAGAAGCGGACGCCGGGAGCGATCGCGCAGAACGAGCCGATCTCGACCGGCGACTGTTCGGTGCAGTTAAAGAAAGAGCGCCCGTGCAGGCTCTTGGAGTACCGGCCGATCCTGGCATGGGCCGGAATGGCGTTTGGATCGGCCTTCAGGCCGAGCAGGATGCGCAGTTTCTTGAAAGCCATCGATGGAGAGCCCTACCCCGACGATTACGTTGGTATCCGGGCTCCCGACTTGTAAAGGGTGGATTTTGGGTTTTGAACATGCGCGAAGGCATTCGAGACGCCCGAGCTGTCGGCGTCTTTCAACACGTTCACCGCCGGCGGTCACATGCGGAGCATGAGCGATCCGCCGGATTTCACGCGACTGGCGAGCAGGCCCACACGATCCGCTTCCGGCGCCTAGTCGATATCTGATGGGAGAAGCGGGTGGTGTGGCGAGATGAATAGGATGCCAAGGACCATCGTAACGTGTTGTTCACCAATCCTATAAAGGTCTTGATGAGAATAAATATACGACCTTGCTAAAGTGTACTTCGCATGATCACGTTGCCGCAATGTGCCCAGTAATTTTCATTGTTGGGTACTCAGGTGACGGACGCAGTCCCTGACTACGCGCAATAAGAAGGCAATGCAATTTTTCGCTACGACACCCAAGTCGCCGGCGAGAACGGGTGGGACATCAACAGAACCGTCCTACTCTACACCACAGGTTCCTTTCTATCGCCACAGAGCGAGCACGACTGACCACTTTCAGGCAGCTGGATTATCGTTATGACTTCAACGATCGAGCTTCAGGTTAGTGCCCAAAAGTTCACCGACCAGGTGCTCCAGACGCTGCTCGCAAAACCGCGGCCGCTCCCGGACCCCTACCTCGGCATGCAGCTACAGCGGGTGCGCTATCGCGGCGTGAGCCTCCGCCGCGACGTGATCGCGTCCTACCGCCTATTGCATGTCAACGCCGGCCACGACCAAGGTCCCGGGTACTACGACATCAGCGCTCGGCAGACGCAGCTGGCTGTCGACGTTAGCGTCGAGATAACGGCCGAGGCCAACATCGCAGCACAACCGAACCGCCTCGCGACTCCCGACGTGATCATTGATGGCACGCTCGTCTTCAACCTCGAGGTCAAGCAGTCCTCGATCGGCGTGCTGGCACTCGAGACGAGGTTCCGCGACCTCGAGGTCGGCATCTCGTTCCCGTCGATCGCGGGCGTCGTCGACCCGAAGCAATGGGCGATGGACAAGCTGAAATCGCTTCTCAACCTGAAGCCTCTCAAGTTAGACCTCTCAGACACGCTCGCCGAGGGCCTGCAGTTCTGGAACCAGGGGATCGCCCTCGACGCGACGGGCAACGCGCTGGTCATCCGTGCCGAGGTGGCCAACGACGGCAACCCCTCTCGCTGGACCGACTTCTACAACGGCGTGATCACGGAGAGACTTGGCGGCGCTGACTGGGCCGTTGTCGCACTCCCGCGGGACCTGAGCCTCACGATCCAGACGGAGATCTGGGGGCGGCTTGCACAGGCGCTCGGCCAGTATCGGGTGCGCACCGTCGATGTGCAGTATTCCGGCCACGGCGATCGCGCCTCCTTTACGATCACGCCGTATCTTGAGGTGTGGGAGGACGGCGTCGAGGTGTTCGGCAACGTCGTTTCCGCCTCGTTCGGTATCTCGGTCGGATACGAGACCGGCAAGGTAGTAGTCGAAATCGACGCTTCCGCGGCCGACGACCTTGCCGACGGGATTCGCGCCGTGATCGCCGGCCTCGTCGCAGCGTTCGTCCCGCTCGCCGGCTGGCTGGCGGCGATTGTGCTCAACGAGGTGCTCGGCGTGCTGCTCGACGAGGTGTCCCACACCATCGCCGAGATCGCCTCCGGGATCGAAGGTCTCCCGGAAGGTACGACGGTCGAGGATATCGAACGCTTCAAATACCGCGCCCGCATTCCGTTCACGGCGCCGAGCGCCCTCCCTGGCGCGATCACGACGTTCTCGGCCGATGCCGAGGCGGTGACCGTCGGCGGCACATGGAGCGTGACGAACCTAAGCCCCGGCGAGTTGAAAGTGACAGCGTCGCGGTTCGCGCGAAATGCTCCGTTCGTGTCGTGCGGCCTGCTGGGCGACTCCACGCTCAAGGCATTCGACGACGACCCAGCCGGCTCGGTCACTATGCACGCCGAGGCTGAGCTCACGTCGACCGGCACCGCGCCCGTATCGGTCGACAACGTCATTTCCGTGCGCATGCCCGCCACGGACGGCAGCACCGGGCTTACCTTCGTCCCCGGCGAGAACGCGTTGCCCTCCAAGCTCGAGCTCGACGGGCCAGGCTCGCTACGGCTCGCCGAACCGATCGTGGTCGAGGTCCGCACCAGCATCGGTGTGGTGCGGCTGAAGTTCGACCAGGTCGCCAGCCCAGTGATCACCGTGCCGGAACTGCGGCGGCTGCGAACGCAGATCAAGGCGAACCTGGCATACTGTGATGCCGAGGAGTTACCGATCTGGTGGCTCAAGAAGCACGATCTGATTCCGGGCGGCCCCGACCTCACGGCCGAGGAGATTAAGGCGAAGCTCCTGGAGGAGACCCTGACAACCATCCCCGCCTTCTACTAATCCCTCCTGGTCGCGGGCGCTCGTGGTTGCGCCATGGCGGACCTGCACAGATCGCGGCGCCAACGTCGGTTTAGCACCGCCAATTCCGGACATCGGTTTTGGACGCAGGCGCGGTCGGCCTGCCAAAAGAGCCAAGCGGTTCCCGCGGAGGCGCAGTTTCGGAGCGCGCCAGCGGGATTTAGATATGGCACGAACCGCTGAACCTGATACTTTAGACATCTCTGAAAATCCGGATTTCCGCATGGAACGTCGGCTTACTGCGATCCTCGCCGCCGATGTGGTTGGCTACAGCCGCCTCATGGGGTTGGATGAGGCTGGTACGCTGTCGGCTCTGAAGACGCATCGGCGCGAGATGGCCGACGCCAAGATCGCCGAGCACCAGGGCCGCATCGTCAAGCTCACCGGCGACGGCATGCTTGTCGAGTTCCCGAGCGTGGTGAACGCCGTTGCCTGTGCCACGGAGATCCAGCGCAAGATGCGCGAGCGCAACGTCGAAGTGGCGGAGGACCGTCGCATCGAGTTTCGCATCGGCATCCATCTCGGCGACATCATCTTCGAGGACAACGACATCTATGGCGACGGCGTCAACATCGCGGCGCGCATCGAAAGCATCGCCAGGCCGGGCGGCATCGCAGTGTCCGGGTCGGTCCGCGACAATGTCGGCAACCGGCTCGATCTGACGTTCGAGGACACCGGCGAGCAGGCGCTCAAGAACATCGAGCGGCCGGTCAGGGTCTACAACGTCAACCTCTTCCAGTCCGCTCCGCCGCCACGTGTGACGAGCGGCGCTGCGCAACCCAAGTCGGGGCCGGCGAAGGAAAGGCCGTCTATCGCCGTCCTTCCCTTCAACAACATGAGCGGCGACCCCGAGCAGGAATACTTTTCCGACGGCATCACCGAGGACATCATCACCGACCTGTCGAAGATCTCGGGGCTGCACGTCATCGCCCGCAACACGGTGTTCACTTACAAGGGCAAGCCTATCAGGGTACAGCAGGCAGCACAGGAACTCGGCGTCAGATTTGTTCTGGAGGGTAGCGTGCGCAAGGTTGGGTCGCGCGTGCGCGTCACCGGACAGCTCATCGACGGTGCGGATGGCGGGCACGTCTGGGCCGACCGCTACGATCGCGATCTGACCGATATTTTTGCGATCCAGGACGAGATCACTCACACCATCGTCGACCAGCTGAAGGTCAAGCTGCTGCCGGAAGAAAAAGAGGCGATCGAGCTGGCGCCGACTGAGAATGTCGAGGCCTATACCTACTATCTCAGGGGGCGGGAGTTTTTCCACCGCGGTTCGAAATCATATTACAGGCTGGCCAGGCGAATGTTCGCCATGGCGATCGAACTCGACCCGCTCTATGCGCGCGCCTATGCCGGTACCGCCGATTGCGACTCGTTCCTCTTTCTCGACTATAGCGAGGAGGTTTCGCTCGAGGGCATCCTCGCCAACGCCGCGAGGGCACTCGAGATCGACAGCGGTCTGGCCGAAGCGCACGCCTCTCGCGGACTCGCCTTGGCGGTCGGCCAACGCTACGAGGAGGCCGAAACGGCGTTTGAACGGGCGATCGCAAGCAATCCCAATCTGTTCGAAGCGCATTACTTCTACGCCCGCTGCTGCTTCGCACAGGGTAAGCTGGAGACGGCCGCCACGCACTGGGAGCGCGCGGCCGAGATCGACCCCAATGACTATCAGTCATCGATGTTGCTCATGCAGGTCTATCGCTCGCTCGGGCGATATGTCGACAGATTGGAGACGGCTCGCAGAGCCATCGAGCGCGCGGAACGGCAACTGGCGAGGAACCCTGAAAATGCCCGGCCCGCCTATCTCGGCGCCAACGCACTCTTAGGATTGGGAGAGTTCGATCGGGCAAAGGAGTGGGCGGCGCGCGCGCAGGTCATCGATCCCGACGACGTCCTGACCCAATACAATCTTGCTTGCTTTCATTGCATACTTGGCGATCGTGATCGGGCGTTCGACCTGCTCGAAAGGGTGATGCCGCGGGCCAACCATGAAATGAAGGCTTGGGTTCTGCACGACTCCGATTTCGACCCGCTTCACAACGATCCACGCTGGCAGAAGGTGCTCGATCTCACCAGCTAATACGGTTGATCGGCGATGATCGAGCGCACCGAAGCGGCAAGCTTTCCAGGTGTTGCCAGACTAACAGGTCAAAACGTGTGAGGTTACAGACCGTGACGGCCCCTTCGGCCGGATGGCCGCCAACCTACAGCGGCCTTGCAACCTGAACGAATCGACAGGCGGCTTCACGAAAACCTGCCGGCGACCGTCTACATGCCATTGCTCGAGCGTGGCCGGTCAATGGCTGCATTCGAAGCAGAACTGATTGCCGGCTTCGAATCGTCGGCACGCCGTTGCTGGCTGGAGGCACTTTGTTGTCGGCAAGCGAGCGCAGCTAAATGTCGTTTGGGCGCGATTTCAGACCGGCTTGCGACCCCACGCTTGAGTGACGACGAAAGTTAGGCCCGTGGTTTTTGGATCACCTGCAACTTGCTCGCATTCGACGATCGCATCATCCAGCTCGGATTTGGTCATCAGGCCAGCGTCCAGAATTCGGTTCCTTAGCGAGGTCGCGAACTGGATAGGCAGCCGCAGGTACGGGTGACCTGGCGCTAGGGCGACAACGGCGGCGCGCACGCGCAAGTCCTCAGCTCCCCGCTCGCGCAGCATCTTGTGAGTACGTCGGCCTGCGTCGAAATCACCTCCGCCGCGGCGGAATGCCTCGAGAATTGCCGCCTTCAGCCGGTCCCACGCGTCAGACGGCGGGTAGCAGCGCCACGCCGCGCTGTCCGGCTCCTGGATCGCAATGATGCCGCCGGGCTTCGTCAGCCGCCAAAGCTCATCCATCAGCTGCGCATCCCGGCCGACCGGCGCAAAGAGGAAACGGACGTGCGCGAGGTCAAACGAGTTGGCGGGAAGCGGGGACGCGTAGGCGTCAGCTTCCAGGATCTCAACCTTCGGCAGATTGTTTTCGGCGACAAATGCGCGGGCGGCGCGAAGCTGCATGGCATCGATGTCGACACCTACGATGCGCCCTGACGCCCCAGCGCGCCGCGCCAGAGACCCAAGGATGCCCATGGCCCCGCAACCGAGATCCAGGCAGTGCCAGCCCTCCATCGGGCCAAGGCTGTCGAGCCACGCCTCTGTCTCCGGCTCCCACACGCGCGCCTGGAGGCGCAGGCGCTCAAGCTCTGAAGCGCTGTCCGACAGCAAATAGTCGGCACTGGACATCGTCTGGACCCTCCGCTTGGCCACGAACCCTACGACGGATCAACGAAGGACCAAAGACGTGTTGCCGGGCAGGCTTTGCCCGACCGGGCAGAGCCGGTTCGCGACACCCTGGACCGATTGGTCCGCTTTCTAGCCCAGTCACCCAAAAACGGAAAGTCCGGTTGCGGCCCCACCCGGTCATTCGAGAAACCGGAGGCGAACGACCGCTCTGACGCTTAATGGTCCGTCTGAGCCGCGACCAGTGCACGCCGTTTGATTGGCCACAATGTCAAAACCATTGCGCCGCCGGTTAAGTCCGTCGCCGTCCGGCCTTGGCTTGCGGCCGCCGACCCAGCCGTCATCCCACTTCCCGCAGGATGAAATCGTGCAGCATCTTGGCGGCCGGCGAGAGCACGCGGTTCTTCACCGTGATCAGGCTGTAGGGCCGGACCTCGATGTCGAACTCGGTCTGGACGACATCGATGGCGCCCGCCAGCCCGTCGGGATTCTGGATGAATTTCGCCACCTGCACCGACACCGGCGCGATGGCATCGGACTGCGCCACCATGACCAGGGTGAGCAGCAGTGAAGATGTGTTGAGGATGCGGTCCGGCAGCGCGATGTTGCGATTGAGGAAGTTGCTCTCCATCGCCTGGCGCAGCGGCGAGCCGCCGGACTGGAAGACCCAGTCGTAGGCGGCGGTCTCCTCCAGCCGCACCGCCTTGCCCTTGCTCAGCGGGTGGCCGCGGCGCACGATCAGGCAGGCCTTCTCGACGCCGATGACGCGCGATTCGAACAGGCGCGGATTGAGGTCGTCGGGGATGCGGGCGATGATGAAATCGTGGCGCGACGCAATCAGCTCGCGCGCCAGCACGTTCGAGGTCTCAACCTGCATGGTGATCTCGATGCGCGGATAAAGGCGGCGGATCTCGCGGATCGCCGGCACCGCCAGCTCGATCGCCGGCGCCGTCACCGCGCCCAGGAACACCGAGCCGCCCTTGCCCGCCTTGAGCTCGGATATCTCGCGGTCGGCCTCGCGCATCTCGAGCAGGATCGAGCGTGCGCGCCTGGCCAGCGCCTTGCCGTAGGGCGTGAGCGTGATGCCGCGCGGCAGCCGCTCGCAGAGCTTCACGTCGAGCACCGCCTCCATCTCCGAAATCATGCGCGAGGCGGCGGGCTGCGAGATGTTCATCACCTGGGCCGCGGCGCTTACCCGGCCGTGATCGTCAAGGGCTGCGATCATGCGCATGTGGCGCAGGCTGAGCCCGCTGCGCAGAAGCGTTTCGCCATCGCCCGGCAGTTCGTCGTATGCGCCTGAAATGCCATCAGGATTGCGCAGTGCCGCCATACTCTGTCTTCGCTCCCGCAACTGTTCGTCGGCTGCCGATATATACCAGTTTCGATATAGCAACCATCAGAGATCGCATTTGACAGTTATGTCAAAGGGACACACCCTTCGCGCGTCCCGTGGCATGACGGTCGATGACGAGGGAGATCGTGTCGGCTGAAATCAGCGCCGCGGGGCCGATTGGGAGGATACCGGAGATCGATAGACGACAGCGGCGCATCTCGCGCTCCTGCTCGCCTGCGCGGCCCGAGAAGCCCCGAGGTGTCGCGTCCATCAACCAGGGAGAGTTACTGTGAAAATCATCAAGACACTGGCCGCCGTGGCGGCCCTTGGCATCGCGGCCATGACGCTGCCGGCGCATGCGGGCGAAGGCCTTGTCGGCGTGCTGATGCCGACTAAGACCTCGCAGCGCTGGATCAACGACGGCGACGCCGTCAAGTCGCAGCTCGAGGCTCTCGGCTACACGGTCGACCTGCAGTACGCGCAGGACGACATCCCGAACCAGCTCAGCCAGCTGGAAAACGAAATCACCAAGGGCCCGAAGGCGCTGATCATCGCCTCGATCGACGGCACCACCATGGCCGATGCGCTGCAGAAGGCCAACGACGCGGGCGTCGTCGTCGTCGCTTATGACCGCCTGATCAAGAAGACCCCGAACGTCGACTACTACACCACCTTCGACAATTTCGGCGTCGGCGTGATCCAGGCAAACTCCCTGGTCAAGGGTCTCAAGGAGCGCTTCCCGAACACCAAGCCGTGGAACGTCGAACTGTTCGGCGGCTCGCCGGACGACAACAATGCCTTCTTCTTCTACAATGGCGCGATCTCCGTCCTGCAGCCGCTGATCGACGACGGCTCGATCAAGATCAAGTCCGGCCAGACCGGCATGGACAAGGTCGGCACGCTGCGCTGGCTCGCCGCTACCGCCCAGGCCCGCATGGACAACCTGCTCTCGGCCAACTACTCGGACGGCAGCCGCGTCGATGGCGTTCTGTCGCCCTATGACGGCCTGTCGCGCGGCATCACCGCCTCGCTGCGCGCTGTCGGTTACGGCACGGATGCACAGCCCTGGCCTATCGTGACCGGTCAGGACGCCGAGACCGCCTCGGTCAAGCTGATCATCTCGGGCGAGCAGTACTCGACGGTGTTCAAGGACACCCGCGAACTGGCCAAGGCCACCGTGCAGCTGGTCGACAAGGTGCTCTCCGGCGGCAAGCCCGACGGCCTCGACGAAAAGACCTACAACAACGACGTCAAGGTCGTTCCCTCGATCCTGTTGACGCCGCATGACGTCGACAAGTCGAACTACCAGGCGCAGGTCGTCGACTCCGGCTACATCAAGGCCGACGAGCTGAAGTAATCCGGCTTCAAAGGGAGGGGTCCTGCGCGACGCAGGGCCCCTTTTCGTTCGCAAGCGACGCCGGTATTGTTTTTTGCCGGCTTCTGCAGCGCCATGCACCGTCGCGGCGCGGGCCAGACTGCAGTATGTTGATTTCGCGCAAGACGCTTTCCGAAACCGGAAGGCATGCGCCAGGGAGCGGAAATTCCTAATGACCTCGACGATTTTGGAGATGCGCGACATCACCAAGACGTTCCCCGGCGTGAAGGCGCTGTCGAACGTCAACCTCAGCGTCGAGGAAGGGGAGATCCACGCCGTCGTCGGCGAGAACGGCGCCGGCAAATCGACGCTGATGAAGGTGCTGTCAGGGGTCTATCCGTCCGGCACCTATGAGGGCGAGATCGTCTTTCGCGGCCAGGAATGCCACTTCAAGGGCATCCATGACAGCGAGCATATCGGCATCGTCATCATCCACCAGGAGCTTGCCCTGGTGCCAATGCTGTCGATCGCGGAAAACATCTTCCTCGGCAACGAGCACGCCAGCTATGGCGTCATCGACTGGGATGCCAACGAGAAGCGCACCGCCGCATTGCTGAAGAAAGTCGGGCTCAGGGAAGACCCCAAGACGCTGATCACCAATATCGGCGTCGGCAAGCAGCAGCTGGTCGAGATCGCCAAGGCGCTCAGCAAAGAAGTGAAGCTGTTGATCCTCGACGAGCCGACGGCCTCGCTCAGCGAAAAGGACAGCCAGGCGCTGCTCGACCTTCTGCTCGAGTTCAAGCGCCAGGGCATGACCTCGATCCTGATCTCGCACAAGCTCAACGAGGTGAACCGGGTCGCCGACAAGGTCACCGTGATCCGCGACGGGCGCACCATCGAGACGCTGGCCAGGCAGGACATCTCGGAAGACCGCATCATCACCTCGATGGTCGGCCGCTCGCTCGACGACCGCTATCCGCCGCGCGAGCCGCAGATCGGCGAGGTCGTCTTCGAGGTCAAGGACTGGTCGGTCTACCATCCGATCCACGCCGACCGGCAGGTGATCAAGAACGTCAACCTCAATGTGCGCAAGGGCGAGGTGGTTGGCATCGCCGGGCTGATGGGCGCCGGCCGCACCGAATTCGCGATGAGCCTGTTCGGCCGCTCCTACGGCCGGCACATCACCGGCGAGGTTTTGCACCGGGGCAAGCCGATCGACCTTTCGTCGGTGAGCAAGGCGGTGGAAAACCGCATCGCCTATGTTACCGAGGACCGCAAGACCTACGGCCTCAACCTCATCGACCACATCAAGCACAATGTGACTTTAGCCAATTTGGGCGGCGTTTCGAGCCGCGGCGTCATCGACGACATGCGCGAAATGAGCGTAGCCAACGACTATCGAAAGAAGACGAACATCCGCGCCTCCAGCGTCTATCAGCTGACCGGCAATCTTTCGGGCGGCAACCAGCAGAAGGTGGTGCTGTCGAAATGGCTGTTCGCCGACCCGGAGCTGCTGATTCTCGACGAGCCGACGCGCGGCATCGACGTCGGCGCCAAGTACGAAATCTATACGATCATCGCCCGTCTCGCTGCCGAGGGTAAGGCGATCATCGTCATCTCGTCGGAAATGCCGGAGCTCCTCGGCATCACCGACCGCATCTATGTCATGAACGAAGGGCGCATGGTCGGCGAAATGGCGGCAAGCGACGCCAGCCAGGAAAAAATCATGCGCGCCATCGTTCGCGGAGAAGGAAAAAAAGCATCATGAGCACAGAAAGCGCTCCCGCACCGCAGAGCGGCGCAGCCGAAGACGTCAAGCAGGGTCCGCGCGTCGCCGTCTCGGCGCTGACGACGAACCTGCGCGAATACGGCCTGATCATCGCGCTGATCGTCATCATGCTGTTCTTCCAGTACACGACATCGGGAACGCTGTTCAAACCGGTCAACCTCAGCAACCTGGTCCAGCAGAACTCGTTCATCATCGTGATGGCGCTGGGCATGCTGCTGGTCATCGTATCCGGCCATATCGACCTCAGCGTCGGTTCGGTCGCGGGCTTCATCGGGGCGCTGGCAGCGATGATGATGGTCATCTGGCCGCTCGGGCCGCTCAGCAATCCGCTGGTGGTTTCAATCATCTGCCTTGTCGTCGGCGGCGGCATAGGCGCGGCGCAGGGCTACTGGATCGCCTATCACCGAATACCGAGCTTCATCGTCACGCTGGCGGGGATGCTGATCTTCCGCGGCATCTGCCAGGCACTGCTGGGCGGCGGCTCCTCGGTCGGCCCGCTTCCCGACAGTTTCAAGGCGCTGAGCTCGGGCTTCATTCCCGACGTGATCGGCCCGCTGACGCTCATCCCGCCGACGGTGAATGCCGCCGGCAAGACCATCCTCGGCAGCGGGCTTACGCTGCACATGACGACGATCGTGCTCGGACTGGTCGCTGTGCTGGCCTATGCCTATTTCGGGCTGAGGGCCCGCCGCAAGCGTGAGAGTCATGGCTATGAGGCCGAGCCCTTCCCGCTGTTCGTCATCAAGACCTTGGTCGGCAGCGCGCTGGCGCTGTTCCTGGTTGTCCAGTTCGCGAGCTACAGGGGCCTGCCGGTCGTGCTCCTGGTGATGGGCGTGCTGATCTCGCTGTTCGTCTTCGTCACCAAGCGCATGACCATCGGCCGCCGCATCTATGCGATGGGCGGCAACGCCAAGGCGGCGCAACTGTCGGGCATCAACACCGAGCGGCTGACCCTGATGGTGTTCATCAACATGGGCGTGCTTTCGGCGCTCGGCGGCCTGATCATCGCGGCCCGGCTCGGCCAGGCGGTGCCCGCGGCCGGCCTCGGCAGCGAGCTCGACGTCATCGCGGCTGTCTTCATCGGCGGCGCCTCGGCGATGGGCGGCGTCGGGCAGGTCATCGGCGCGGTGGTCGGCGGCTTCATCATGGGCGTGATGAACAACGGCATGTCGATCATGGGCGTCAATGTCGACTGGCAGCAGGTGGTCAAGGGCCTGGTGCTGCTCGGCGCGGTGATCTTCGACGTCTACAACAAGAACAAGGCCTGACAGGAGCAATTCCAGGAAAAGTGCGTAGCGGTTTTCCGCTGGGAATTGCGCAGAGACGAAATATTTGGAGCGGGTCGGCTGCTCAAAGCTGAACCGCTCCAGCGAGGAAAGCAGGAGGCATACGGGTCCAGATCGCGAAGCTGCCGGCAACCCGCCGGCGCCAAAGAAGTCCCGCAAGGACCAGGCTCGCGAGCGCAATCCGGACGAAGAGTTTCAACCGTGGCGCGGAACTGTTCCGGGCCGCGACGGTCAGGGTTTGCCAATCGGCGGCCGGGCCAAGGCAAAAGAGAGAGGGTTCATCATGCTGATCTCCCAGATCCTCGACGACGCCGAGACGATCCGCGTCGTCGCCCGCAACGGCGGCAAGACCCGGATCATCAACGGCGCCCGCAGCGTCTATTCGCTGGCGATGGAGGCGGCCCGCACCGGCACCGGCCTCGTGGCGCTGATCGAGCGCAAGGGTTTCGGCGAAACCGTCGATCTCGATGCCGTTTACAAGAAGGGACGGCTGGTCTCGCCGATCAACCATCCGGATCCCGCGCATCTGCATCTCACAGGCACGGGCCTCACACATCTGGGCTCCGCCGCGACGCGCGATTCCATGCACAAGAAGCTCAGCGCCGACGGCGAGGAGCAGCTCACCGATTCCATGAAGATGTTCCGCATGGGGCTCGAGGGCGGCAAGCCGGCGAAAGGCCAGATCGGCGTGCAGCCGGAATGGTTCTACAAGGGCAACGGCACGATGGCGGTGGCGCCCGGTGCGGCGCTGATGTCGCCCGCCTTCGCGCAGGACGCCGGCGAGGAGCCGGAGATCGCCGGCATCTATGTCATCGGCGATGACGGCGCGCCGTTCCGTGTCGGCTTCACCCTGTCGAACGAGTTCTCCGACCATGTGACGGAGCGGGTGAACTATTTGTTCCTCGCCCACTCCAAGCTGCGCAACGCCTCGTTCGGACCGGAGATCCTGATCGGCGACCTGCCTGCGGACATCAGGGGCTCCTCGCGCATCCTTCGCGACGGCAAGCTGCTATGGGAAAAGCCGTTCCTGTCGGGCGAGGCGAACATGTCGCACACCATCGCCAACCTCGAGCATCACCACTTCAAATATTCGGCCTTCCGCCAGCCGGGCGACGTGCATGTGCACATGTTCGGCACCGCGACGCTGTCCTTCGCCGACGGCGTCAAGACCGAGGCCGGCGACACTTTCGAGATCGAGGCGAAGGATTTCGGCCTGCCGCTGCGCAACCCGCTCGAGATCGAGAAGCCGGTGAAGGTGGCGGTGAAGGCGCTGTAAGCTCCAGCCTTCCCCTTCTCCCCTTGTGGGAGAAGGTGGATCGGCGCGCAGCGCCGAGACGGTTGAGGGGTGCGCGAAGGATCGCCGTCGGCGTCAAGCTGGAGCACCCCTCATCCGGCCGAGCTGCGCTCGGCCACCTTCTCCCACAAGGGGAGAAGGAAGAGGCTCAAACCTCAATAGATATCGAAATCGAAATACTTGGCCTGGATCTTCTTGTAGGTGCCGTCGGCGACGATGGCGTCGATGGCCGCGTTGAGCTTGTCGCGCAGCGCGGTGTCGTCCAGGCGCACGGCGATGCCGGCTTCGGTCTCGGTGCCCTTGACGTCGCCGACCAGCTTGCAACAGCCGTCGCTCGCCTTCTTGAGCCAGTCCACCAGCACGAACTTGTCCGAAATGACGGCGTCGAGCCGGCCGTTCTGGAGATCGGTGATCGCCTCTTCCTGTGTCGGGTAGAGCTTGACCTCGGCGCCGGCCTTGCCGTAGGCGTCCTGGGCATAGTCGGCCTGGGTGGTCGAGGCCTGGGCGCCGACCGTCTTGCCGGCGAGCGCCGCCGGTTCGGTCGCGGTGAGCTCGCTGTCCTTGGGCGCCACCAGCGCCAGCGGCGTCGTATAGTATTTGTGGGTGAAGGCGACCTGCTTCTTGCGTTCCTCGGTGATGCTCATCGAGGCGATGATGGCGTCAAACTTCTTGGCCTGCAGCGCCGGAATGATGCCGTCCCAGTCCTGGGTGACGATCTCGCATTCGACCTTCATCTGCGCGCACAGCGCATTGGCGATGTCGATGTCGAAGCCCTCGACCTTGCCGTCCGGCGTGATGGTGTTGAACGGCGGATAGGCGCCCTCGGTGCCGATCTTGACCTTTTCCGCCGCCTGCGCCGACAAGGTGCCGGCGCCGACCGTCAGCATGGCGGCAGCGGCCGCCGACAGGATCCATCTCGAAATCCGCATTGTCATCTTCCCCTTCATTTCCGTCACCTTGACGGGTTGGGCGACAGCCAAGCATGGCGCGCCGAACCGGGCAAGCGGAGTCTGATGCTGACGATGGGGCCGAGCGGTTTCCGCTCTGACCATTTTGCTTTCACGCAATTCCGGACGGAAAACCGCTGCGCACTTTTCCTGGAATTGCTTTAGCGCGCGGCGCGGAAATGCTTGGAGAGCTTCAGGCCCTGCGCCTGGTAGTTCGAGCCGAGATCGCTGCCGTAGAGCGCCCGCGGCCGCTTCAGCATGTGCTCGTAAACGAGGCGCCCGACGATCTGGCCATGATCGAGGATGAAGGGCACCTCGTGGCTGCGCACTTCGAGCACCGCCCGGCTGCCGGTGCCGCCGGCCGCCGAATGGCCGAAGCCCGGATCGAAGAAGCCGGCATAATGGACGCGGAATTCGCCGACCAGCGGATCGAAGGGCGTCATCTCGGCGGCGTAGAGCGGCGGCACATGCACCGCCTCGCGGCTGACCAGGATGTAGAACTCGTCCGGATCGAGCACCAGTTCGCCGGCGCCGCTCTTGTAGAGCGGCTCCCAGAAGTCGACGACGTCCTGCGCGGCGCGCTTGTCGACATCGACAAGGCCGGTGTGGTGCTTGCCGCGATAGCCGACCAGCCCGTCCTTGTCGCCGTCGAGATCGATCGACAGCGCGATGCCGCCGCCGGAGATGTTGGGCGGCTCGGTGGCGACCAGCATCTCGGCATGGTGGAGGTCGCGCAACTCATTCTCCGACAGCAGCGCGTTGCCGGTGCGGAAGCGTATCTGCGACAGGCGCGAGCCGGCGCGCACGACGATCGGGAAGGTGCGCGGGCTGACCTCGAGATAGAGCGGGCCGTGATAGCCGGCGGCGATCTTGTCGAACTCGTGGCCGCGATCGGTCATCACCCGGGTGAAGATGTCGAGCCGCCCGGTCGAGCTTTTCGGATTGGCCGAGGCGGAGACATTCGCCGGCAGTGCCAGGCTTTCCATGAGCGGCACGATGTAGACGCAGCCCGTCTCCAGCACGGCGCCGTCGGCGAGATTGATCTCGTGCAGCTTCAGCCGGTCGAGCTTGTCTGCCACAAGATGATCAGGCCCGGGCAGGAAGGAAGCGCGCACGCGGAAAGCCGTGTCGCCCAGCCTGAGGTCGAGGCTGGCCGGCTGGACCTGGTCGGCATCGAGGGCGCGCGGCGACTTCAGCGCGCCGGACTGGAACAGCGCGGAAATGTCCTGATCGGGAAGAATGCCTGTCTGCCGCAAAGCTGGCTCCGCTCCAAGGCCGCTGGTACAAACCTCTTAATGAAGCCGGCAATTGACGCAAGCGCGGTGCGGGTCTAAAGGGTCGTTATCCCGTGGTGATTTGGCCGGTCGGCTTGCAGCCACGTTAAACAAGTCGCTAAAGGACCGTCGGGCCGCAAGGCCGTATGGACCGGTTGCGACTTTTCGCGGCCGGTTTTTTTGTATCTGGAAGTAGAGCGATGACGAAGAAGCGTGACTGGAAGCCTCAGACGGCACTCGTGCATGGCGGGACGCTGCGTTCCGGCTTCGGCGAGACATCAGAGGCGATGTACCTCACCCAGGGCTATGTCTATGAGACGGCGCAGGCGGCGGAAGCCCGCTTCAAGGGCGAGGAACCGGGCTTCATCTATTCGCGCTACGCCAATCCCACCGTCGACATGTTCGAGAAGCGCATGTGCGCGCTGGAAGGTGCTGAAGACGCGCGCGCCACCGCCTCCGGCATGGCGGCGGTCAGCGCGGCACTGCTGTGCAGCGCCAAGGCCGGCGACCATATCGTAGCGGCGCGGGCGCTGTTCGGCTCCTGCCGCTGGGTGGTCGAGACGCTGGCGCCGCGATACGGCATCGAGGCGACGCTGGTCGACGGCACCGACATCGCCAATTGGGAAAAGGCGGTCAGGCCGAACACCAAGCTGTTCTTCCTCGAAAGCCCGACCAACCCGACGCTGGAAGTGGTCGACATCGCTGCCGTCGCCGCGCTCGCCAATTCGATCGGCGCCAGGTTGATCGTCGACAATGTCTTCGCCACGCCCTTGCAGCAGAAACCCTTGCAGCTCGGCGCCCATATCGTCGTCTATTCGGCGACCAAGCACATCGACGGCCAGGGGCGCTGCCTCGGCGGCGTCATCCTGTCGGACAAGAAGTGGATCGACGAGAACCTGCACGACTATTTCCGCCACACCGGCCCCAGCCTGTCGCCGTTCAACGCCTGGACGCTGCTCAAGGGGCTGGAGACGCTGCCGCTGCGCGTGCGCCAGCAGACGGAAAGCGCTGGCAAGATCGCCGACTTCCTGGCCGAACGGCCGGAGATCGCCCGTGTCATCTATCCGGGCCGGGCCGACCACCCGCAGGCCGAGATCGTCAGGAAGCAGATGTCGGGCGGCTCGACGCTGATCTGCCTCGACGTCAAGGGCGGCAAGCAGGCGGCCTTCGCCTTCCAGAACGCGCTCGACATCGTGCTGATCTCCAACAATCTCGGCGACGCCAAGAGCCTGATCACCCATCCGGCGACGACGACGCACAAGAACCTCAGCGACGAGGCGCGCGCCGAGCTCGGTATCGGCCCAGGCACGCTCAGGCTCTCGGTCGGCCTGGAGGATGCGGACGATCTGCTCGCCGATGTCGAGCAGGCGCTGAAGTCGGCGAAATAGACAGGCGCCGGTCAGGCGCTCGACGGCGTCTCTTGCAGTTCGGCCGCCTTGGTGCCGATGGTCATGGCGTTGCCACGCCAGTCGACGGCGCCGCCCAGCCAGCCGCGCGCCCATATCGCCGGCAGCATCGCGTCCCGCACGATCATGGCGGCGACGATGCGCGGCGATAGATACCAGCCCTTGGCCCAGGCGAGCGCGCATTCCGGCAGGTAGGCGAACGCCAACACGCAAAGCGCGGTGGCCGGCAGGCTGACGCCGGAATGAGCCGCCGCCAACAGCGCGAACAGCAGCGGCAGCGCCGCACCGGTCATGATCTCCGGCGCGAAGAACAGCGGGAAGGTGACGCGGCGCAGCCGCGCCCAGCGCGCCTGGCGCGACCAGATCTCACCAAACCTGCGCTCGCCGAGCGGCTGCTCGAAGGGCGAAGCGACGAGATGTACGCGAAGGCCAAGCCCGTTGACCAGCTTGGTCGCGGCGGCGTCCTCGGCGATCTCGGCGGCGAGGGCGCGAATGCCGCCATTGGCGTCGAGCATGGGCTTGTTCCACAGCATGCTCTTGCCCTGGGCAAAGCCGAGACCGAGCGCCTCGCCAGCATATTGCCAGCGCGCCTGCAGCGTGTTGAGGAAGGCGCATTCGACCTCGGCCCAGAAACCATCCGGCCGCGAGCCGATCGGCGTCGAGCAGACCAGGCCGGTGTCCGACCGCCAGGCGGCCATCAGATGCTCGATATAGTCGCGCGGCATCAGCACGTTGGAATCGGCGAGGATCACCCAGTGGTGGCGCGCCGCCTCCCAGCCCTTGACGCAATTGTTGAGCTTCGGATTGGCGCTGACGCGGTCGTCGCCGACCAGCAGCCGCGCCGGCACTTCGGGAAACCGGGCAATCGCCCTGTTTATCAGCGTGACCACCGGATCGTCGCCATGGGCGACGCAGAAGACGAGCTCGTAACGCGGCCAGTCGAGCGTGAAGGCGCGCTGGAGCGTCTCCTGCGTGAACGTCTCGATGCCGCGCGAGGGGATGACGATCGACACCGGCGGCGTCCGGCCGGCCGGCCGCGACACGCCGCGCGGCGGCTCAAGCCTGAAAGCCGCGAACAGGATGCTGGCGAGATTGACGAGAAGCAAGGCTATCGAAAGCAGGGCAGCGGCTATGGCGATCAGGTCCATCGAGGTCTGGTCACTCCGGAAAAGCCGGCCTGGGAATGGCCGTCTTGAACAAGTCGACAGAGCGATGAGTCGCCCGGCACGGTCCGCGCACACCATCATTGTCGTGTGTCACTTAAATGACATTGTTTGCCGGCACGTGCGCATAAGGACGGAAGGGATGGGCATCACGCATCGTTGACCTGATAGCGGAGCGAGCCGAAAGTTCCCGAACTGTTTGGAGCAGCTCATGTACCGCGCCGTCACGCGCAAAATCGAAGTGCAGGTCAGGCCGTTCTATCTGGAGGATCGCTCCGATCCGTCGGAGAACCGCTATGTCTGGGGCTATCACGTGACCATCGACAACCAGTCGGACGAGTTCGTGCAGCTGCTGTCGCGCTATTGGCACATCACCGACGGCAGCGGCCGCGTGGAGGAGGTGCGCGGTGCCGGCGTCGTCGGCGACCAGCCCGAGCTCAATCCCGGCGACAGCTACCAGTACACCTCCGGCTGCCCGCTCTCGACGCCGTCGGGCATCATGGTCGGCCACTACACGATGCGCAACAAGCGGGGCGAGACGTTCGACGTCGCCATCCCCGCCTTCTCGCTCGACCTGCCGGGCACGCGGCGGACGGTGAACTGATATCCAGCTCGCAACCCTACCATCGCGGCCCGGGCTACTGTCGAAGCGCCGCCTTCTACTCCATGAGCAGCCTAAGGCCCCTTTTTCTCACCGGGTTTCATGGGCGGAAGCGTCTTGATGTAGGCGTAGACAGCCGCGACATCCTCGCTGCTGAATTCCTTGAGCATTGCGAAGGGCATGACGTTGCTTACGACGCTGCCGTCCGGGCGCTTGCCGCTCTTGAACATTGCGGCGAACGCGGCTTCGGTAGGGTAACGCGATATGGCGCTGTCTTCACCGGGAGTCAGGTTGGCCGCCGGCGGCCAATCGGGGGGGCCGCCTTCGATCGGGCCGCCGCTGAGGGACGGATTGTGGCAGCCGATGCAGGCATTGGCGACATAGGCGCCATGGGCGAGCACATCTGTGGCGGCAACTGGCTGCGGCGGAGGCAAGGTGTGGTCGACCTTTTCCGCGGCATCGCGGACGAAGCCAAGCGCATAGAGCAGCCGAACAAGAAGCGGAATACGGAACTCGGCGGGGGTGCCGGTGGCAGGGGGCAGGCTTCTGGCATAGCCGATGATGGCCGCGATATCGTCGTCCGTGTAGCGGGCGAAGTCCTCGCTGGGCATGACGAGCAGCGGCCGGTTGTCCGGCTTCACTCCATGGCGGATGACCTTGACCCAGTCGAGATCGGTGAAGTTGGCGACGACGCTGCCCGCGGCCGGGGTGATGTCGGGGGTCTTCACGAAGAAGCCTCCTGAATCGAGCATGACCTTGCCGGCACCGTCGGGACCATGACACTCGGCGCAGCCGCGGGAGTCGAAAAGGTATTTGCCGCGCTCAAGCGCGGCAGAGCTGGTGGCGGCGGTGACCGGCTGGACGTTCAGGTCTACGACGCGATCGAGCTTCTGCCGGCTTCCAACAACGGCATAGATGACACCCGCCGCGCTGATGGCGACAACAATGCATGCGAGCCATAGGAAGATCTTGAAGAGTTTGTACATAGAGGCGCCCAAGAGCGCCGATGCAAAATCCCTCAATATCCACCGGCAACCGGCGCAGAGAGATATTGTTCGAAAGGGGTGCGACTAGCAAGCGCACCCCCAGCGGTCATAGTCACGACCACAAGCGATGCCCTCACCGGTCTGCATGGCAAACCGGTGAGGGCGTGAGCCTTACTGAGCGGCGCCGAACTCCGTCGGATCGAAGTCATACTGCGTCGAGCAGAACTCGCAGGCGACGTGGATGCCCCCATCCTCGGTGCTGTCCTTGATCTCGTCGGCGGAGAAGCCCGCGAGGATGCCACGGATCTTCTCGCGCGAGCACGAGCACTGGTCGGCTACCGGCACGCCGCCGAACACACGCACGCCGTGCTCGTGGAACAGCCGGTAGAGCAGCCGCTCGGCGCCGACCGTCGGATCGATCAGTTCGGTTGGCTCGATGGTGCCGAGCAGCGCCAGCAACTCCTGCCAGGAATTGTCCGCCGGATCATGCACCGCCTCGCGCGGATCGCCGTCGCCGCCGGAAATATCCGGCACGCGCATGCGTTCCGGCGCCTTCGGCAGGAACTGCGCCAGAAGACCGCCGGCGCGCCACTGCTCGCGGGCGCCGCCGGGACCGGGGGTCACCAGCTTGGCCACCGACAGCCTGATATCGGTCGGAATCTGCTCCGACTGGCGGAAATAGGTGCGCGCGGCCTCCTCCAGCGAGGAGCCGTCGAGCTGGACGATACCCTGATAGCGCTGCGTGTGGACGCCCTGGTCGATGGTCAGCGCCAGCACGCCGTTGCCGAGCAGCGTCTGCTGCGAGACCTCGCCGGCGGCGGTCAGCGCCTGCAGCCGGTCGGCATCGAAGCGCGCATAGCCGCGCAGCGCATGCGGCGTGGAGAAATCCGCCACCAGCATGTCGACCGGCCCATCGGTGCGGGTCTGCAGGATGAACTTGCCCTCGAACTTCAGCGAAGTGCCAAGCAGCACCGTCAGCACGCAGGCTTCCGCCAGCAGGCGGGCGACCGGCTCCGGATAATCGTGGCGGGCAAGAATGGCGTCGAGCATCGGCCCGAGCTGGACGGTGCGGCCGCGCACGTCGAGCGGGGCGACCTCGAAGGGCACGACGTGATCGTCGCCGGCATAGCCGAATTCGCCGAGTTGCGGGTGATGTTCAGTCACTTGACGGGTTTCCAACATGACAAAGCTCCGGGGCGCGGCCATGCCGCCCTTTTGGGGGCATGCGTCCAAACGCGCTCGATTTGCGTGATGCGCCGCAGATAGGCATCACACCTCCGGAGATCAAGCTCCCAGACACCAGGCCAAAACCGCCTTCTGGGCGTGCAGCCGATTCTCGGCCTCGTCGAACACCACCGAATGCGGGCCGTCGATGACCTCGTCGGTCACCTCCTCGCCGCGATGCGCCGGCAGGCAGTGCATGAACAGCGCGTCGGGCTTGGCCTTCGCCATCAGCGCCGCATTGACCTGATAGGGCAGGAAGACGTTGTGGCCGCGCGCGCGATGCTCCTGGCCCATCGACACCCAGCAGTCGGTGACAATGCAATCGGCTTGGTGGACAGCCTCCTCGGCCGAGCGGGTGAAGTTCAGCTTGCCGCCATTGGCCTTCGACCAGTCGATGTGCTTCTCGTCGGGCTCGCTGCCTTCCGGCACGGCCACGTTGAGGTTGAAGCGGAACCGCGCCGAGGCCTCGAGCAGCGAATGCAGCACATTGTTGCCGTCGCCGGTCCAGGCAAAGGTCTTGCCTGCCACCGGACCGCGATGTTCCTCGAAGGTCATGATGTCGGCCATCAGCTGGCAGGGATGGGTGTCGTCGGTCAGCCCGTTGATGACGGGAACCGTGGCGTTCTCGGTCAGCTCCAGCAGCCGCTCATGCGAGGTCGTGCGGATCATGATGGCGTCGACATAGCGCGACAGCACCTTGGCCGTGTCGGCGATCGTCTCGGAACGGCCGAGCTGCATCTCGGTGCCGGTCAGCATGATGGTTTCGCCGCCAAGCTGGCGCATGCCGACGTCGAAGGACACGCGCGTGCGGGTCGACGGTTTGTCGAAGATCATCGCCAGCACCTTGCCTTCGAGCGGCCTGGTGCGCTCGCCGGCCTTGAGCCTGGCCTTTCGCACCACCGCGTCGTCAAGCATGAAGCGCAGATCGCCTTCGGAAACGGCGGAGAGGTCGGTGAAATGGCGAACGGACATCGGCAATGGTTCCGGAATTACTTCGCGGCGGCCGAGGCGATGGCATCCGCCAGGCCCCGGGCACCTGCGCGGATGCGGTCGAGCGCCTCGCCGATCTCGGCGTCGGTGACGGTGAGCGGCGGCAGCAGGCGGATGACGTTGTCGCCGGCCGGGACCGCGAGCAGATGCTGGTCGCGCAGCGCCATGTTGACCTTGGTGTTGGGCATGACGCATTTCAGGCCGAGCATCAGGCCGGTTCCGCGGATGCCTTCGATGACCTCGGGAAACTCATCGGCGACGCCGGCCAGTCCCTGTTTCAGGAGCAGCGCCTTGCGCTGGACGTCCTCGAGGAAGCCCTCCTCCAGCACCACGTCGAGCACGGCGTTGCCGACCGCCATCGCCAGCGGATTGCCGCCGAAGGTGGTGCCGTGCACGCCGGCGGTCATGCCGACTGCTGCCTCGTCGGTGGCGAGGCACGCGCCCAGCGGGAAGCCGGCGCCGATGCCCTTGGCGATCGCCATCAGATCCGGGGTGACGCCGGACCATTCATGCGCAAACAGCTTGCCGGTGCGGCCGATGCCGCACTGGACCTCGTCGAAGATCAGAAGCAGGCCGTGCTGGTCGCAAAGCTGCCGCAGCCGCTTCAGTGACTGCGTCGGCACCGGACGGATGCCGCCCTCGCCCTGCACCGGCTCGATCAGGATGGCGGCCGTCTCCGGCGTGATCGCCTTCTCCGCCGCATCGATGTCGTCGAAGCCGACCTGGTCGAAGCCTTCGACCTTGGGGCCGAAGCCTTCCAGATACTTATACTGTCCGCCGGCGGCGATCGTCGCCAGCGTGCGGCCGTGGAAGGCGCCTTCGAAGGTGATGATGCGGAAACGCTCGGGATGGCCGTTGACGAAATGGTAGCGCCGCGCCGTCTTGATGGCACATTCCAGCGCCTCGGCGCCGGAATTGGTGAAGAACACCTTGTCGGCAAAGGTCGCCTCGACGAGCCGTTCGCCGAGCCGGCGCTGCTCCGGAATCTCATAGAGGTTGGAAACATGCCACAGCTTCGCGGCCTGCTCGGTCAGCGCCGACACCAGATGCGGATGGCTGTGGCCGAGTGAATTGACGGCGATGCCGCCGGCGAAATCGAGATATCGCTCGCCCTTGTCGGTGACCAGCCAGGTCCCCTCCCCGCGGTCGAAGGCCAGGGGTGCGCGAGCAAAGGTCTCGTAAAGCGCCGAACCGCTCATTATATTGCGTCTCCGGAACCGGAAAATCAAAAAAGCCGCCAAAGCGGCGGCCTTTGCGGCTTATCGTGTTTTTCGGCCATGAAGTCAACGAAAACGTCGCGCATGGGCGCGCGGCACGCCCCCGACGAGCTGCCGGTTCATAAGCGGCCGGCAAGTTGGGGAAAACCGGAAAAACCGATTCGTGTTGCCCCGGGGACTCTTGTCACCGAGTCAGCGCATGAGGTATTTGTAGTCGAGAAATAACTAGATTTCGTGCGGCGGACCTAATCACCCGATATATGTGGTGTTGTCTGCCCGGCGAGAGCCGGGACGGGAAGGGATTCCGATCGCCGCACGCCTCAGCAGGAGCGCGGTCTCATGAACTGGACTGACGAGCGGGTCGAACTTCTCAGGAAACTGTGGTCGGAAGGGCTGAGCGCCAGCCAGATTGCCGCACAGCTTGGGGGCGTCAGCCGCAATGCGGTCATCGGCAAGGTGCATCGCCTGAAGCTGTCGGGCCGCGGCCGCGCGACGGCCAGCCCAGCGCGCCAGAAGAAGACCGTGCAGGGATCGTCCATCCAGAAATCGGTATCGCGCGCCGCTACCGCCACGCGCCATGTCACCACCTCGATCGGCGCGACCGCGCTGCAGGCGCAGTTCGACGCCGAGCCGGTGGCGCGCCACTACATCCGCCCGGTGGAAAACGTGGTCGTGCCGATCTCGCGGCATCTGCAGCTGGTCGAGCTGACCGAACGCACCTGCAAATGGCCGAATGGCGACCCGCTGTCGGAAGACTTCAACTTCTGCGGCAACGACGCCGGCGAAACCGGGCCGTACTGCAAATATCATGCAAGGGTGGCGTTCCAGCCGGCGGCGGAGCGCAGGCGGAACAGGTAGTTAGGGAGTAGGCAGTAGGCAGGTATGTTCTGAGCCGGGCTGGCGAGGGCTTTCTTACCCTACTGCCTACTGCCTACTGCCTACTGCCTACTGCCTACTGCCTACTGCCTACTGCCTACTGCCTACTGCCTTACCTTCACAGCCATCCATTCTTGCGAAACCGCCAGTACAGGAACGAGCAGATCAGCGCGATCGCCACCAGCACCGTCGGATAGCCATATTCCATATGCAGTTCCGGCATGTCGTTGAAATTCATGCCGTAAATGCCGGCGAAGGCGGTCGGCACCGCCAGGATGGCGGCCCATGAGGCGAGCTTCTTGGATATCGCCGTTTCCTGACTCTGGCCGACCAGAAGACTGGCTTCGAAAGCGAAGGCCAGCACCTCGCGCAGGCTGTCGATCTTTTCCTGGACCGTACGGATATGGTCAGTCACGTCGCGGAACAGCGGGTGCATGGAGGCATTGATCTGCGGCAGGTCGGCGCTGGTCAGCCGGCGGCAGACCTCCACCAGCGGCAGAGCCGCGTTGCGCAGCCGCAAGAGATCGCGGCGCAGCATATAGAGCCGCTCGATGTCGGAGCCGGTCATTGGCCTGAGCAGCACCTTGTCCTCGATCGCCTCGACCTCGTCCTCGATCTGCTCCAGCACGGGCATGTAGTTGTCGACGATGAAGTCGAGGATGGCATAAAGGACGAAGTCCTCGCCCTTGGCGAGCGAATGCGGGCAGCTTTCCCAATGCTGGCGGACCGCGGCATAGGATGTCGAGGGTCCATGCCTGACGCTGACGATGTAGCCGGCGCCGACGAACAGGTGCGTCTCGCCGAAGGTGACCCGGCCGTCGATCAACTGGGCGGTGCGCGCGACGATGAACAGGGCGTCGCCATATTGCTCGATCTTCGGCCGCTGGTGCGGATGCTCGGCATCCTCGATCGCCAGATCGTGCAGATGGAATTGCGCCTGGACGCGCAGCAACAGGTTGCGATCCGGCTCCAGAAGTCCGATCCAGACGACATGGTCCGGCTTCTTGGCCCAGTCGCCGGCCTCCTCGATCGGAATGTCGGCGATACGCCGGCCGGCCGTATAGACGCTTGACGCGATAATGCCGGACGTCGGCGCAGGAGCCGGAGTGAGGTTTCGAACGTTTTCCATGGCAACCTCCTGAGACACGGCCACTGATCAGGATTCAGGAACGTTCGCGGGAGCTTAGCCTAAATTAGCACGGTGTTCGAGAGGCGGTCGTTCACTTCACCGGCAGCATGCCGGGAACAACGACCTTGTCCGTCTTGTCGCCCTTCGGCCGCTCGGCCGGCATCTGGTCGCCGGTGACGATGTAGTAGATGGTCTCGGCGATGTTGGTGGCGTGATCACCGATGCGCTCGATGTTCTTGGCGCAGAACAGGAGATGCGTGCAGGGCGTGATGTTGCGCGGATCTTCCATCATGTAGGTCAAAAGCTCGCGAAACAGCGAGGTGTACATGGCGTCGATCTGGTCGTCGCGGTCGCGCACGAAGCCGATCTTCTCCACCGAGCGCGAGGCATAGACGTCGAGCACTTCCTTGAGCTGCGTCAAGGCGAGGTCGGCCAAGGCCTCGAGACCGCGGAACAGGCTGGTCGGCTGGCGCCCGTCGATGACGGCCGCCACGCGCTTGGCGACATTCTTGCCGAGGTCGCCGACGCGCTCGATATCGGCAGAAATGCGGATGGCGCCGACGATCTCGCGCAGGTCCGTCGCCATCGGCTGGCGCTTGGCGATGATGACGATCGCCTTGTCGTCGATCTCGCGCTGCCCTTCATCGAGGACCTGATCGTCCCGGATGACCTTCTGGGCGAGGCCGGGATCGGCGTTGACCAAAGCGGTGATCGCCTGCTCGACCATGCGCTCGGCATGGCCACCCATCGCAGCGATCCGCTTCGACAGGTATTTCAGCTCTTCGTCATAGGCGCTGACGATATGCACGGACTGCATGGACGAAATGCCTTCCCCGGGTCTTCCGCCGAGTCGTTTCCTCGAATCCTGCGCTGATACGCTAGCCGGATGACAGAAAAAAGAAACGGACAGTTGGTAGATAGTACGGCGTCAGGCCGCCGGCAAATGGACCGAGAACGCCGCGCCCTTGCCGACTTCCGACTTGATCGACAGCCTGGCGTTGTGGCGCGTCAGTATGTGCTTGACGATCGACAGGCCGAGGCCGGTGCCCTTCTGGGTGCGGCTGCTTTCGACATCGACCCGGTAGAAGCGCTCGGTGATGCGCGGGATGTGCTCTTCGGGGATGCCGGGACCGTAATCCTGGATGGTGACGTCGATGCCCTGTTCGGGGCCGGTCCCGTCGCGCGCGATCGACACCGTGACGCGCCCGCCCGACTGTCCGTATTTGCAGGCGTTCTCCAGGAGATTCTCGAAGACCTGGAAGAGCTCGTCGCGGTCGCCCGGCACGTCGAGCGGTCCTTCGACGAAGTCGCGCTCGATGACGACGCCGTTCTCACGGGCAAGCGGCGCCAGCGAGTCGATGACGCTGTCGATGGTCTGGCGAAGATCGACCTCGGTTCCCGGCTTGAGATAGGGCTTCATCTCCAGCCGCGACAGCGACAAGAGATCGTCGATCAGGCGGGCCATGCGGCCGGTCTGGTTCTGCATGATCTGCAGGAACTGGTCGCGCGCCGCCGGATCACCGCGGGCCGGCCCGCGCAGCGTCTCGATGAAGCCCGATATCGAGGCAAGCGGCGTGCGCAGCTCATGGCTGGCATTGGCGATGAAATCGGCGCGCATCCTGTCGATCCGGCGCGCCTCGCTCTGGTCCTTGAACACCAGCACAAAGAGGTCGGTGGCGTGGCCGACAGAGGATGCGCTGACGCGATAGGCCCGCTCGACCGGCAGCTTTTCGGTGTAGTCGACAACATCGGACGCGACTGTCCCCGACAGGACGCTGTCCAGCAAGGCCTGCATTTCGGGGGCGCGGAATTTCAGCGACAGCGACATGCCCGGCGCGATGCCGCCGAAAGCAGCGAAAGCGGCGGCGTTGGCGTGGACGATGGTGGCGGTGCGGTCGAAGATGATCAACGGATCGGCGACGGCGGCCGCGAGGTATTCGCCGGAAAGCCGCTCCAAGCCGCCTGCCTCGATCGCCGCCGCGTTCTCGATCGACTGCCGGGCGCCGCCCGACGGAAGCAGCGCGGCCGCCAGCAGCAGCGCAATCGCCGCCACGAGCACATAGGCCGATGTGCCGGCAAGGCCGTAGACGGCGAAAACCGCGACGAAGCCGGCGGCAAGCAGCCAGCGGCTCGCCCACAGCCGCGCGGCTACCGGTTGCGCCGTGCCTTTGTGCTCCGCGTTCAGCTCAGCCATTCGCGCGCTCGCGCCCCATGCCTCTTCCCCCGTCGCCGGTCGCGAAAACTTCCGCTGGACCGGTCTGGAGTGCTACAGCGTCATTTGCGCATCCAAACGGGGGCGCGGCGCCGTTGAGGCTCCCAATAGCATGAGTCCGCAGGCTGGAAAGGTTCGTCTCGATGAAAAAAGCCAAGGAAAGTCCCGCCGCGGCGCCGGCACAGGGTCCGCTGAAAATCAGGATCGGCGGCAAGGAGCGTGAATTCGACATCGAGAACCCGGTGCTTCCGGACTGGATCGAGGACAACAAGCTGACCGCCGGCGGCTATCCCTACGACAAGAAGTTGAAGAGTGAGGAGTATGACGCGACGCTCGAGCAGTTGCAGATCGAGCTGGTCAAGGCGCAGGCCTGGCTGCAGGCGACCGGCAAGCGGGTGATGGCGCTGTTCGAGGGTCGTGACGCCGCTGGCAAGGGCGGCACGATCTTCGTGCTGCGCCAATACATGAACCCGCGCACGGCGCGCAATGTGGCGCTGACCAAGCCGACGCCGCCGGAGCTCGGCCAATGGTATTACCAGCGCTATGTCGACCATTTCCCGACATCGGGCGAGTTCGTGACCTTCGACCGCTCCTGGTACAACCGCGCCGGCGTCGAGCCGGTGATGGGCTTCTGCACGCCCGAGCAGCACGAGAAATTCCTCGACGAGACACCGCATTTCGAGCGGATGATCTGCAACGAAGGCATCCACTTCTTCAAATTCTGGCTGAACATCGGCCGGGAAACCCAGCTCGAACGCTTCCACGACCGCCGCTGGAGCCCGCTGAAGAACTGGAAGTTCTCGCCGATCGACGTCGCCGGCATCAACAAATGGGACGATTACACCAAGGCGCGCGACCTCATGGTCGAACGCACGCACAAGGAGTTCGCGCCCTGGATCATCGTGCGGGCCAATGACAAGCGGCGGGCTCGGCTGGCCGTGATCAGGCGCATCCTGTCGTCGCTGCCCTATGACGGGCGCGACCTCGATATTGTCGGCAAGGAAGACAAGAAGATCATCGGCGAAGGGCCATCATTCCTAGAGAAGTAGGTCCCATTTCGCCGACGATACGGAGGCTGCCGGGCCTTATGCCGCCAGCCGCGCGATGCGCTGCAGCCGCTTCAGGGTGGTGTCGTCCTGCAGCGCCTGCTGGAATAGCGATATCTCCTGGTCGATGCGGTCGCAGAGCGCGTTTGTGTCGCCCTTGAGCAGGCCGCGCGTCTGCAGGAGCGCGGCGACCGGCTTCTTGCCCAGCTGCCTTGCCCTGAGAAGAGCCGCTTCCTCGGCGCTGCCGTCCGCCACGACCTCGCCGACCAGGCCGAGCGCCTTGGCGTCCTCGGCATGGAGCGTGTCGCCCAGGCAGAAGAAGCGGAAGGCGCCGGCATAGCCGAGCTTCTGCGGCGCCAGGATGCTGGTTGCCGCGTCCGGCACCAGGCCGAAATCGACAAACGGCACCCTGAACGTGCTGCCGCTCGAGGCGATGACCATGTCGCAGTGGAACAGGATGGTGCAGCCGACTCCGACGGCATCGCCGTCGACACAGGCGAGCACCGGTTTCGGAAACGTCGCCAGCGTGCGGAACATGTCGGTGACGGCGGCGATCAGCTGCTGATGCTTGGTGGCGTCGAGGAACTCGGAGAAATCGCCGCCAAGGCAGAAACAGCCTGCCAGGCCGCGCAGCACGACGACGCGCACGTCATCGTTGACGGCGGCTTCATGGAAGGTCCTGGCGAGGCTCGCATAGGCGCGCCTGTCCAGCACCGGCCGGCCATCATGTGAGGAAACCGTGACGACCAGCGTGTGGCCGCGTAATTCTGGTTGCGGGTGGATACTCATAACAAACTCCAATCACGATGCCTGCCGCAGGCCGAGCCTGTCGGGATAGCCCCTGGCCAGCACAGGGGCGAAATGATTGCGGCGCGCGCGCACCACGTCCAATGTGTGTTCGGTGAACGTGAGCAGCGTGGCCACGACCTGTTGATTGCCGTAGGTGCGCTGATAGCCGAGCGGCGTCGCCAGGAAATGCAGTTGCAGTGCGCGCAGGACCCACATCGGCTCGAACTCGATGATGACCTGGTTGACGTTGCGTTTCAGTCCCCATTCGACGAAGCCGGCGATCAACTCGGTGCCGACCGTCGATACCCCGCGCTTGCCATCGCGGAAGCCCGGCGCCACGGCATAGCGCGTCAGCTCCCAGACGCGCGGCCCCGAGGGCGGCGTGCCTTCATAGAGGTCCTGCAGCACCTCGGTCAGGAGATGCGCCCTTGTCGTCGGCAACATCCGCTGATAGCCGGCAAGCTCGCCGTTGCGGATGACGAGCTGGTGCACCGCCTCGTCATGGTCGAACTGGTCGATCTCGAGGCCGTCGGGGCGTTCGAGATCGGTCCATCCCATCTCCTCGACGAAGATCTTGTAGCGCAACCGGTGGACGGCTTCCCAAAGGTCGGGACGCTCCATTAATTCTTGGGTTGTTAGGGAAAATAGCATTAGCCGTCTCCTGTGTTCAAAAGGAAGATACGGCCGGGCATTCCCGAAAAAATTACGCGATCGCGTAGGCAAGAATTTCTAGGCCGGCACGGCCGACCTAGCTAATATAGCCGCGCCTAATCGCTTCCGCGACGGCTTGCACCCTGTTGACGGCACCGAGTTTGCTTTTGGCGTTAAGAAGGTGTTTCTCGGAAGTGTGTTCCGAGATACCTAGAATTTGAGATATTTCCCATTCGGACTTGCCGACGGCGGCCCATTGCAGGCATTCGCGTTCGCGCGGCGTCAATTCGATGTGATCGATGGTCTTGGCGGCCATGGTGTGGATTTGCATGGCGCGGCCGATCGCATAGGTCGCCACGAGCGACACGATACCGAACTCCGACTCGGACAATTCAACGGCCTCGCCGCCCAGCGACACCATGACGATTTGCCCGTCGAGCGTGATCAGCGGGAAAGCCAGGCCGTCGCGCAGCTTGAACTCCCTGGCGTCGCCCATCACCTCGCCGCTGCTCTTGTCGATGCGGATACCTTCCGCGGCCTCCCGCCATTGGAACGGCGCCTGAAGCTGCTTCATGTGACTGACGACGGGATCGTGATCGACGTAGTTGCGCGCCACATAGCGCTCCAGCCACTCGCCCGGCCAGTCGCAGAGCAGGACGTGGTCCTTCTGCTGGCCGCGCGGCGTGCCCGGGTGCGGAACCGTTCCAGCCATTAGCGCCGTCAGGCCGAAGTTCGACGTGACGCCAAGCAGCCTTTCACAGACCGCGGCCGCCGTGTTGGCGTGCTGCAGCTGATCGATGTATTCCAGTGTGCGATCAAAATGACCCATCGCAACATCTACCCCATGTTGCCATCCGCATTAGAGATCGATGGTAGATGCCTGACCCTCGCTTCGCCATCAACCCCGGATTGCAAAGCAGCACCGCTTTCGTGACCGGCCGATTGCCCCCCTTTCAGCCGCCGCCGCGGAGCTATTTGCAAACTCCCTAAACCATACGCCTAAATTCGCAGGTTGAAATCAAAAACCATTGTGTCGGCTCTATTTTCGTACGAAAAGCCCAAGGACATGACTGGGCGGAGTCTTCTTGTGACATTGTGGCGGATGGTCATCGCCCTGTCGATGCTTGTAGCGGCGCAGTTTTTTGCCGCCATGACATTTGCAACCGAGCCGCAGGTGCCGGTGCTCTGGGACGCCAAGGAGCGGCTGCCGAAGCCCGACCTCTCGGCGCTGCCGCGCCTCAGATTCCTCACCACCACCGACTTCCCGCCGTTCAACTTCCTCGACGGCGGCGGCCGGCTGTCCGGTTTCCATGTCGACCTGGCGCGGGCGATCTGCGCCGAGCTCGGCATCGCCGAGAAGTGCCAGATCCAGGCGCTGCCCTGGGCCGAGCTCGACGAGGCGCTGCAGAAAGGCGAAGGCGAAGCCATCATCGCCGGCATCGCCGCCACGCCGGAGACGCGGACGAAATATGCCTTCTCGCGCTCCTATCTGCAGTTCCCGGCGCGCTTCATCATGCCGAAGGCCAAGGCCTTCGCGGAGCCGATCCTCGACAAGCTGCGCAGCAAGCGGGTCGGCGTCATCGCCGGCTCGGCGCATGAGAAGATGCTGCGCGACTATTTCGGCACCGTCCAGGTCGTGCCCTTCGACACGCCGGAAGCGCTCTTTGGCGACCTCAAGGCAGGCAAGATCGACGCTGCCTTCGGCGACGGCATGCGCTTTGCCTTCTGGCTGGGTGGCACCGACGCGGCCGGCTGCTGCCGCTTCGCCGGCGGGCCCTACCTGGCGCCGGAATATCTGGGTTCGGGCATGGCGATTGCCACCCGCGCCGGCGATCCGGCACTGGCGGCGGCCATGGACTACGCCCTGCAGGAAATCTCGATCAAAGGGACCTTCGCCGAGTTCTACCTGCGCTATTTCCCGGTGAGCTTCTTCTGAGGACCTGAACCCCCAGCAGCCCTCGGCCCGTGCCAGTGTCAGGTGAGCGTGCGAAGGCGCGCTTTCGCCGCGCGAGCGATCGCCGCGACGGTCAGCGTGTCGAGATCGAGCTTGAGGCGGATGAGCTGCAGCACCCGCACCTCCTCCATACGCATTTCGAGATCGACGGCGGCGACCTCGAAAGCGGCGGCATAGGCGGTGTCGCGCAGCCGCTCGGGCAGCGCCCCGGCAACGAGTTCGAGCACGCCTTCGAGCCCGTCCTCGTCGTGCAACGCCTTCTGGCAGGCCTGGGCAACCGCCACCAGCCTGTCCTGGTTGAAATCCACGAACACCGGCCATGAGCGGACGACGTCGCCGATGCGCGCGAGCTCGACATCGGTCATGTCGCGGTCGGAAGCCGAAGTGATGACCATCAGGTAGATCAGGGCATCGTGTGGCGTCAAAGGCATTCAAAACTCCTTGATAATAGGCCTCGAAGGTAGGGGTCCCATAAGGGCGCTGCAAGGAAAACCGCCGCAAATCGTTGACGCTCCGGCCAGTCACGCCTAGAGGACCGGTTGAAAATCTTACCCGCCGGCAAGCCGGCCGATAGCTGGAACTTTTGACATGACGGGATCAAACATCATCGATCTCAATCCCGAGATGCTTTCGGCCGCGGCCGAAAGCAAGGCCTGGCCGTTCGAAGAAGCCAAGAAGATCATCGCGCGCTACAAGAATGCCGCGTTTCCCGAGACCGTCCTATTCGAGACCGGCTACGGGCCGTCCGGCCTGCCGCATATTGGCACCTTCGGCGAAGTCGCCCGCACCTCCATGGTGCGCCACGCCTTCCGCGTGCTGACCGGGGACAAGGTCAAGACCAAGCTGCTCTGCTTCTCCGACGACATGGACGGCATGCGCAAGATCCCCGACAACGTGCCGGACCGCGCCGCGCTCGAGCCGTACCTGCACCAGCCACTGTCGTCGGTTACGAACCCGTTCGGGGGCGACTATGCAAGCTTCGCCGACCACAACAATGCGATGCTGTGCCGCTTCCTCGACACGTTCGGCTTCGACTACGAATTCGCCAGCGCGACGCAGTACTACAAGGCAGGCCGCTTCGACGAGGTGCTGCTGCGCGCCGCCGAGCGCTATGACGAGATCATGGCTGTCATGCTGCCGACGCTGGGCGAAGAGCGCCAGGCGACCTACAGCCCGTTCCTGCCGATCTCGCCCAAGAGCGGCCGCGTGCTCTACGTGCCGATGAAGCATGTCGACGCCAAGGCCGGCACCATCACCTTCGACGACGACGGCACCGAAACCACGCTCTCGATCAAGGGCGGCAAGGTGAAGCTGCAATGGAAGCCGGATTTCGGCATGCGCTGGGCCGCCCTCGGCGTCGATTTCGAGATGTTCGGCAAGGACCACCAGACCAATGCGGTGATCTACGACCGCATCTGCAACATCCTCGGTGGACGCGCGCCGGAGCATTTCGTCTATGAGCTGTTCCTCGACGAGAACGGCCAGAAGATCTCGAAGTCGAAGGGCAATGGGCTGACCATCGACGAGTGGCTGACCTATGCGCCGACCGAGAGCCTCGGGCTCTACATGTACCAGCGGCCAAGGCAGGCCAAGAAGCTCTATTTCGACGTCATCCCGCGGGCCGTGGACGAGTACTACACCTTCCTTGGCGCCTATCCGCGGCAGGACTGGAAGGAACGGCTCGGCAATCCGGTCTGGCACATGCATGACGGCAATCCGCCGGCCATCTATCTGCCGGTGCCGTTCTCGCTGCTGCTCAACCTGGTCAGCGCCTCCAATGCGCAGAACAAGGACGTGCTGTGGGGTTTCATCTCGCGCCACGCGTCTGGCGTGACGCCTCAGACGCATCCCGAGCTCGACCGTCTGACCGCCTACGCGATCCGCTATTTCGACGACTTCGTGAAGCCAACCAAGGTTTTCCGCGCAGCCGACGACGTGGAGCGCGACGCGCTGGCGAAGCTTTCCGATGCGCTCGGCGCACTGCCGCAGGGCGCAGACGGCGAGGCGATCCAGAACGCCGCGCTCAACGTGGCGCGTCGGATCGAGCGCTATCAGGACCACTCCAAGCAGAGCCCGGAAGGCGGGCCTGGTGTTTCCGTGGCCTTCTTCCAGATGATCTACCAGGTGCTGATCGGGCAGGAGCGCGGACCGCGCTTCGGCTCGTTCGCCGCGCTCTACGGCGTGGCCGAGACGCGCGCGCTCATTGGGCGGGCGCTGGCTGGTCAGCTAGCGGCGTAAGGACGCCGTCCTCTTCCTGCAGGATCGAGCCCGGCGCGGACGGCGCCGGGCGCGATGCAGCCGGCAGTGACGGCAGCCCGCCAAGGTTCGGGGCCGGTCCGAAAATGCCCTTTTTCCCCGCGCGCGCCTTTTCGCCCGCCTCGACATAGGGGCCGCCATCGGCGGCGCGCGCCCAGCCATTCTCGACCAGCCACCCGCCGATATCCTGGTTGCCGATCCGGCATTCGGCTGAGATGAGATCGCGGCCGCCCTCGGGCGGCACGGCGCAGACCAGGGCGCGGCCGCGCAGGAAAGCCCGGAACGCCGTCCTCGCCCTGGTGCCGCAGGCCCAGGACTTGCCGTCGGCACTGCAGGTTTCGTCCGGCTTGACGACATCGACACCGGAAATCGCGACCGAATAGCCCTTGGCCTCGATCAGTCCGGCGGCGGTGGCCACCGGTTGGAACAGCTTGGTGCCGTTCCAGTCGTCCGGCATTTTCAACTTGGGCGGGCCGGCGAGCGCAAGATCGCTGAGCGGCGCGCGTGGCTCGACGCGCTCGAGCGCCTCGCCGGGGAGTTGCGGCGGCGCCACCACGTCGGGATCGATCGGCCTGGAATGGGTGGGAGGCTTCACCGGCTGCGGTGCCGGAATGGCTGCCGTGGCCGGGGCTTCAGGCGGCATGTCGGCGCCCTCCTCGGCGGCCGTTTCGGCCGCCGGATCGATGCGGTCGACCGTGTCGACGCTTTCACCGCCCTTCAGCGCGCGGCCTCCGGCGACGACGAGCGCCGCCATTGCCGGCACCGTCAGAACAGCCACGGCAAGATGGAGCAGCCGCACTTACTGACTTGCCCAGACGATGCGCGCCACCCATTCGATGTCGCGCATCGGGATATCGCGGTCGGGATGGTCGGGATTGAGGGAGACCAGCACAATCGACTTCACGGTCTGGCGTTCGAGCACTTTGGCCATCACCTCGCCGGCGGTGGTCTTGACGACCACACGGTCGCCCTTGCGGGTGGCGGCGCCCGGCTCGACGATCAGCACGTCGCCGTTGCGGTAGAGCGGCAGCATGGAATCGCCCTGCACCTGCAGCGCATAGGAGCTTGCGGTTGCCCTGGCCGGCAATTCGACCAGATCCCAGCCCTGCCCGGCCGGATAGCCGGCATCGTCGAAGAAACCTCCGGCGCCGGCCTGAGCAAAGCCGAGCAGCGGCACCGCCGACCTGCGCGCCTGCCAAGCTGAGGTCGCGCCGTGGCCCTCCACCAGTCCGGTGAACTCCTCCAGCGAGGCGCCGGTGGCCTCGATGATCTTGGCCAGCGATTCGGTCGACGGCCAGCGCGGCCGTCCATCCGAGGACAGGCGCTTCGACTTGTTGAAGGCGGTGGAATCGAGGCCCGCGCGCCTGGCCAGGCCAGACGCCGAGAGCGAATAGCGCTCGGCGAGAGCATCGATGGCAGCCCAGACACGCTCATGCGAGAGCAATCGAGCTCTCCTTCAAGACAGGAAAAAATGCCTCTGCCTGTCTAGCGCGCGGTCGTCGCAATGTCCATCGGCACGGCGAAGGACAAGGACAAAATCAAGCGCGATTGGCACCGGATCGAGCTCGGCGGCATTGATCACGTCGACCGCAGCGATGCGTCGCGCGCGCATCGTTCGAGCGCCGCCGAAACGTCACCGTGCGCAAGCTTTGTAAGGTGCGGTCCCTAGAACCACGAAGGACCGCTCATGTTACAGGACCACCGATCCATCGCCCCGCCCGTTCTCTATTTTGGAACGCCTGTCGTCCTGATCGTTACCCGCAACCATGATGGCAGCGCCAACATTACGCCAATGTCGTCCGCATGGGCCCTGGGTTCGTGCGTGGTCCTCGGCCTGAGTTCAGCAACACAAGGAGCAACCAATCTCCTGCGCAACGGCGAATGCACTCTCAACTTTCCATCGGCGTGCCTTTGGGCGAACGTCGAACGGATCGCTCGCACGACGGGGGTGAATCCGGTTCCAGCCTATAAGGCGGAAATGGGGTTCGTCCATGAGGCCGACAAATTCGCCTTGGGCGGCTTCGCCGTCCAACCTAGCGAATTGATCCTCACCCCGCGCATCGCGGAATGCCCCTTGCAGTTCGAAACACGCCTGCTGACCTGCCATCGCAGCGCAAAGCAGCAAGGAGGCGCAGCCTCGACACACCTCATCATGGAGGTGGACGTGCAGCGCGTTCATGCGCATCGCAGCATCGTTGTGCCGGGGACAAACCACATCGACACGGCGCAATGGAATCCGCTGTTTTATGTGTTCCGGCACTATTTCGGCGACGCCGTCGATCTCGGCAAAACCTTCCGGGCCGAATATTGAGCACTCAACGCCATCCTCCACGCCCGCAAGATGAGTCTTTCGGGCCGATCCGTGCTCGGCGCTTCGGCCTCAAACGACCCGATCAGCTCGCCTTGGCCTGCTCGCGCAGGTTCCTGTGCGAGGCCATGAACGTCCGCTCGGCCTCGGTCGGCGGGCGTGGCTCGGCGGATCGGCCAAGTGCGGTGACGACCTCGCCAATGTCGAGGAAGCGGCGATTGCGGCGGTCGTAGACGCCGCCGGTGGTCATGATCAGCGCGGCCGTTTCGCCATTGTCGAGGACGAAGCGGTGCCTGCCGATGACCGATGTCCCTTCCCAGGTCTCGATCGAGGACACCACCTCGAAGCGGCGCCACAGCCTGATCTCGCGCACATAGGCAACCTGCAACCCGCCGATCATCGGCGCCCAGCCGTTCCTGCGCGCCAGCGCGATCAGGCCGGCGCGCAGGAAGATGTCGATGCGGCCGAGGTCGGCCAGCATCATGTAGCGGGCATTGTTGAGGTGGTTGTTGAAATCGATGTCGGTCGGCAGGCAACGGAAGGCAAGCCGGCTTTCGCCGCCGATCAGATAGGGGCCACGGCTTCGCGCCGTGGCCATCATGCGCGCCATGCGCGCCCAGACGTACATCCGCGTCGGCCGTCAGGCTGCCTGCCTGACCTCGCCCTTCGCGTACGGGTCGAAGCGCTGGTAGAAGGTCTCGCCCTTCTCGGCCATGTCGAGGAGCAGCTTCGGCGCCTTGAACTCGGCCCCGTACTTCTTCTGCAGGCCCTTGGCGATCTTGACGAACTGCTTGGCGCCGATGCCGTCGATGTAGGACAGCGCGCCGCCGGTGAAGGGCGCGAAACCGAAGGCGAGGATCGAGCCGACATCGGCCTCGCGCGGATCGGTGACGATGCCTTCCTCCATTACCCGTGCCGCCTCGAGCGCGATGGTGACCAGCAGGCGCTGCTTCAGCTCCTCATAGTCGACTGTCTCCGGCTTAAGCTGCGGGTAAAGGTCCTTGAGGCCCGGCCACAGCTTCTTCTTGGCCGGCTTCGCCGGATAGTCGTAAAAACCCTTGCCGTTCTTGCGGCCGAAGCGGCCATGCGTGTCGACCATGGTGTTGATCAGCGCCATCTGCTTGGGATCGACGGCCTTCTCGCCGATGTCCCTGATCGTCTGCTTCATGATCTTCTGGGCAAGATCGATGGCCGTCTCGTCGGTCAGCGCCAGCGGCCCGACCGGCATGCCGGCCGCCTTGGCGGCGTTCTCGATCATCGCCGCCGGAACACCCTCGATCAGCATCTTGTAGGCTTCCGACATGTAGCGCAGGACGCAGCGGTTGACGTAGAAGCCGCGCGTGTCGTTGACGACGATCGGCGTCTTCCTGATGGCGCGGACGAAATCGATCGCGGTCGCCAGCGCCTTGTCGCCGGTCTTCTTGCCGAGGATGATCTCGACCAGCATCATCCTGTCGACCGGCGAGAAGAAGTGGATGCCGATGAAGTTCTTCGGCCGCGCAGAGTTTTTTGCCAGCGCGGTGATCGGGATGGTCGAGGTGTTGGAGGCGAACACCGCCGAAGACTTCAGCACCGCTTCCGCCTTTTCGGTCGCGGCCTTCTTGACGGCGGAATCCTCGAACACGGCCTCGACCACCAGATCGCAGCCGGCGAGGTCGGCATAGTCGGCCGTCGGCGTGATCAGCGACAAGAGCTTGTCCTTCTCCTCGGGCTTGGCGCGGCCCTTCTTGACCTGATCCGAGATCAGGCTGTCGGAATGTGCCTTGCCCTTTTCGGCCGACTCCATATCGCGGTCGAGCAGCACGACGGGGATGCCTGCCTTGGCCGTGACATAGGCGATGCCAGCGCCCATGAAGCCGGCGCCAAGGATACCGATCTTCTTGAACTTGGTGTCCGGCACGCCGGCCGGGCGGCGCGCGCCCTTGTTCAGTTCCTGCAGCGAGACGAACAGCGAGCGGATCATCGCCGCTGCTTCTTTCGTCTGCATGATCTCGGTGAAATAGCGCTGCTCGATCCTGAGGCCGGTATCGAACGGCACCAGCAGGCCTTCATAGACGCATTTCAGGATTGCCGCGGCGGCCGGATAGTTGCCGAAGGTCTCGCGGCGCAGGATGGCGATGGCCGGCGGCCACAGATTGGCTCCCGCTGCCGAATAGACCGGGCCGCCCGGCAGCTTGAAGCCCTTCTCGTCCCACGGCGCCACCGGCTTCAGACCGTTCTTGATCATCGCCTTGGCGGTCTCGACCAGCTTGTTCGGTTCGGCGATCTCGTGGATCAGACCCATCGACTTGGCTTTCTGCGGCGTGAGATTCTGGCCGGTGGTCAGCATCTGCAACGCTTGCTGCGGGTCGGTCAGCCGCGGCACGCGTTGTGTGCCACCGGCGCCAGGGAAGATGCCGATCTTCACTTCGGGAAGCGCCATCTTCACCTTGTCGGAATCGGCGGCGACGCGGCCATGGCAAGCGAGCGACATTTCGAAGGCGCCGCCCATGCAGGTGCCGTTGATCGCCGACACCCACGGCTTGCCGCAGGTCTCCAGCTTGCGGAACAGGCCGGTCATGATGCCGGCATTGTCGAACAGCGCCTTGGTCGCCTTGCCCAGATCCTTGGCCTTCTCGGCGGCGAAGGCGCCCAGCATCTTCTGCAGCAGGGTGATGTCGGCGCCGCCGGAGAAGGTGTCCTTGCCGGAGGTGATGACCGCGCCCTTAATGGCGGCGTCACCGGCGACGTGATCGACGATGGCGTTCAGTTCCCGCATCACCTCTTCGGTGAAGACGTTCATCGAACGGTCCGGCATGTCCCAGGTGACCAACGCAATGCCGTCGGCGTCGATGTCGAGGGTGAAATTGGTATAGCTCATCTTCTCTCTCCCCGTCAGACGCGTTCGATGATGGTGGCGGTGCCCATGCCGGCGCCGATGCAGAGCGTGACCAGCGCGGTGTTGAGGTCACGGCGCTCGAGCTCGTCGAGCACCGTGCCGAAGATCATCGCCCCGGTGGCGCCGAGCGGATGGCCCATGGCGATTGCGCCGCCATTGACGTTGATCCTGTCATGCGGGATCTCGAAGGCCTGCATGTAGCGCAGCACAACGGAAGCAAAGGCCTCGTTGAGCTCGAACAGGTCGATGTCCGACAGCTTCATCTTGGCGCGCTTCAGAAGCTTCTCGGTGACGTCGACCGGACCGGTCAGCATCAGCACCGGCTCGGAGCCTATGTTGGCGAAGGCGCGGATGCGGGCGCGCGGCTTGATACCCATCGCCTTGCCGGCCTTCTTCGAGCCGAGCAGCACGGCTGCGGCGCCATCGACGATGCCGGAGGAATTGCCGGCGTGATGGACGTGGTTGACCTCCTCGACTTCCGGATGCTTCTGCACGGCCACCGCGTCGAAACCGCCCATCTCGCCGGGCATGACGAAGGACGGATTAAGCGAGGCCAGCGACTGCATGTCGGTCGAGGGTCGCATGTGCTCGTCGTGGTCGAGGATAGTCAGCCCGTTCTGGTCCTTGATCGGAATCACCGAATTCTTGAAGCGGCCCTCGGCCCAGGACTTGGCGGCGCGCTTCTGGCTTTCGACCGCGTAGGCGTCGACGTCGTCGCGGCTGAAGCCGTATTTGGTGGCGATCAGGTCGGCCGAGATGCCCTGCGGCACGAACCAGCCGGGCAGGCCGACGGACGGGTCCATGAACCAGGCGCCGCCCGACATGCCCATGCCGACGCGCGACATCGATTCGACGCCGCCGGCGATAACGATCTCGTCGGCCCCTTGCGCGATCTTGGCGGCGCCGAAATTGATGGCGTCGAGGCCGGAGGCGCAGAAGCGCGAGATCTGCATGCCCGGCGCCTTGGTGTCGTAGCCGGCCTCGAAGGCCGCGGCGCGCGGAATGACGGAGCCCGCCTCGCCGACTGGATCGACACAGCCGAAGATGATGTCGTCGACATTTCCGGTGTCGAGCCCGTTGCGGTCGCGCAGCGCTTCCAGCGTCCTGGCGGCGAGCCGCACCGCCGGCACCTCGTGCAGCGAGCCATCCTTCTTGCCCCTGCCGCGCGGCGTGCGCACGGCGTCATAGACGTAAGCTTCGGCCATTTTCCTGCTCCTTGGGTTTGCCGAAATGCCGCTCAGAGCGAGCGGCCGATCAGCAATTTCATGATCTCGTTGGTGCCGCCGTAGATGCGCTGGACGCGAGCGTCGCGGTACATGCGGGCGATCGGATATTCATTCATGTAGCCATAGCCGCCATGCAGTTGAAGGCATTCGTCGACGACCTTGCCCTGCAAGTCCGATAGCCAGTACTTGGCCATCGACGCCGTCACCGGGTCGAGGCCGCCGTCGATGTGGCGGGCGACGCAGTCATTGTAGAACACACGACCGATGGTCGCCTCGGTCTTCAATTCGGCCAGCTTGAACTGGGTGTTCTGGAAATCGATGATCGCCTTGCCGAAAGCCTTGCGCTCCTTGACATAGTCGATGGTGATGGCCAGCGCCCGTTCGATCATGGCGATCGCCCCGGTGCCGATCTGCAGCCGCTCCTGCGGCAATTGCTGCATCAGCTGGACGAAGCCCTTGCCTTCCTCGTGGCCGAGCAGGTTCGAGGTCGGCACGCGCACGTCGTTGAAGAACAGCTCCGAGGTGTCGTTGGCCTTCAGCCCGATCTTGTCAAGGTTGCGGCCGCGCTCGAAGCCTTCCACCTCATCCGTCTCAACGATGATCAGCGAGGTGCCCTTGGCGCCCTTTTCCGGATCGGTCTTGGTGACGACGATGATCAGGTTGGCGAGCTGGCCATTGGTGATGAAGGTCTTGGAGCCGTTGATCTTGTAGTGATTGCCATCCTTCTCGGCGCGCGTCTTGACACCCTGCAGGTCCGAGCCGGCGCCGGGCTCGGTCATGGCGATGGCGCCGATCAGCTCGCCGGTCGCGAGCCTGGGCAGCCATTTCTTCTTCTGCTCCTCGGAACCGTAGTGGAGGATGTAGGGCGCGACGATCGAGTTGTGCAGGCCGATGCCGAAGCCATCGACGCCGACGTGGCCGATCGCCTCGATGATGGCGCTCTCATGCGCGAAGGTGCCGCCCGAGCCGCCATATTCCTCAGGCATGGAGGCGCAGAGCAGGCCGGCCGCGCCCGCCTTCAGCCAGCTCTCGCGGTCGACCATCTCGTTCTTCTCGAACTCGTCGTAGCGCGGCGCGATCTCTTCCGACATGAAGCGGGACGCCATGTCGTAGAGCATGCCGACTTCGTCCGCCGCCCAGGCGGGTTTTGGCAAGCCAAGAATTTCGGCTGGATTTGTCGCCACGATTTCCTCCGCGTTCCGACACTTGTGGGCCGGCGATGCCGGCCCACCGAACCTAGAACGCTTCCGCCGGCAGCGCCATTAGCGTGTCCGCGCCACTGGAAACGCGGGCAAGCCGCGTCGCCGTCTCCGGCATGATCCGCTCCATGAAGAAGCGCGCCGTCACCAGTTTGTTGTCGTAGAAGGCCGAGGAGCCGTTGGCGCCATCGGCGAGCTTCGCGCCGGCGGCCTTCGCCATCTGCGCCCACATATAGCCTAACGCCACCAGGCCGAAGAGATGCATGTAGTCGGTCGAAGCGGCACCGGCATTGTCGGGCTTGGCCATGGCGTTCTGCAGCAGCCACATGGTCGCCGCCTGCAGGTCGTTGAGGCCCTTCTTCAGGCCCTTGGTGAAGGGCGCCATCTTCTCGTCGGCGCGGTTTTCTTCGCAGAACTCGCCGACCTCCTTGAAGAAGGCCTGCACGGCGCGGCCGCCGTTCTGCGCCAGCTTGCGGCCGACCAGGTCGAGCGCCTGGATGCCGTTGGCGCCTTCATAGATCATGGCGATGCGGGCATCGCGCACGAACTGGCTCATGCCGTGCTCTTCGATGTAGCCGTGGCCGCCGAACACCTGCTGCGCCATCACCGCGTGGTCGAAGCCCTTGTCGGTGAGCACGCCCTTGACCACCGGCGTCAGCAGACCGGTGTAGTCGTCGGCGATCTGGCGGTCCTTGTCGTCACCGGAGCGGTGAGCGACATCGGACTTGATCGCCGTCCACAGCGCGAGCGCGCGGCCGGCCTCGTTATAGGCCTTCATGGTCATCAGCGAGCGGCGGATGTCGGGATGGACGATGATCGGATCAGCCTTCTTGTCCGGCGCCTTGGCGCCCGACAGCGATCGGCCCTGCAAGCGGTCCTTGGCGTAGGAGACGGCGTTCTGGTAAGCGATCTCCGACAGCGACAGCCCCTGCAGGCCGACACCGAGGCGGGCCTCGTTCATCATCGTGAACATGGCCTTCAGGCCGCCATTGGCCTCGCCGAGCAGCGTGCCTTCGGCCTCGTCATAATTCATGACGCAGGTCGAATTGCCGTGGATGCCCATCTTCTCCTCGATCGAACCGCAAGAGACGGTGTTCCTTTCACCGGGATTGCCCGAGGTGTCGAGCTTGAGCTTCGGCACGATGAACAGCGAGATGCCCTTGACGCCTTCCGGCGCACCCTCGATGCGGGCCAACACCAGGTGAACGATGTTGTCCGCCATGTCGTGCTCGCCGGCGGAAATGAATATCTTCTGGCCGGAAATCCTGTAGGTGCCATTGCCGTTCGGCACGGCCTTGGTGCGCAACAGGCCAAGATCGGTGCCGCAATGCGGCTCGGTGAGGTTCATGGTGCCGGTCCAGGCGCCTTCGACCATCTTCGGCAGCCAGGTGGATTTCTGCTCGTCGGTACCGTGGGTGATGATTGCGGCGATCGCGCCTTGCGTCAGGCCCGGATACATCATCAGCGACATGTTGGCCGAGACCATATATTCGGAGACCGCCGTGTGGACGGTATAGGGCAGGCCCTGGCCGCCAAACTCGGCGGGCGCCGCGAGCCCCATCCAGCCGCCCTCGCGATACTGGTCGAAGGCTTCCTTGAAGCCCTTGGGCGTCGTTACCGAGCCATCGTCATGGCGCACGCAGCCTTCCATGTCGCCGACACGGTTCAGCGGATGCATGACGTTCTCGGCAAGCTTGGCACCCTCGGCGAGGATCGCCTCGAGGACGTCGGGCGTCGCGTCGGAGAAGCCTGGGAGATTGGAATAGCGCTGATAACCCAGCACGTCGTTGAGCACGAACAGCGTGTCCTGGATCGGCGCCCTGTAGATCGTCATGCCTTCCTCCACCCTTGCGGTCCGGCCCTGCCAGCAAGTTCTCGATCAAAGCGCAGATCGGAGGCTGAGCCAATGTCGACGCTCGGATAGCAAAAATTGACGTTTGCGTAAACGTCAATCTTGTCGCAGATGGAAAATTTTCGGTGAGCGGACGCGCATGGTCGCGAAAAAGAAAAGAGCCGCGCGGCACAGGCCGCGCGGCTCCTGGTCGAGATTTTCGCCGATGGCCGGCGAAAAGGATCAGCCGGCGGCGCTGGCCTGCGGAGCGGCGCGTTCGGTAAGCATCTGGCGAACGGCGGCCATCGAGGTGCTCAGCTCGTTGATGGCGTCCTCGATCAGCGCCCGCTGCTTCTGCAGGCGGGCGAGCTGCTTCTCCGACTTGTCGAGCGCCAGCCGCAGCTGCTTGGTGTTGGAGCCGGTCGGATCGTAAAGATCCATCATCTGCTTGACGTCGCGCAGCGAGAACCCGACCTTGCGGCCGAGCAGGATCAGCTTCAGCCGGGCCTTGTCGCGGCGCGTGTAGAGACGGGTCGAACCGTCGCGCTTCGGGTTGAGCAGGCCCTTGTCCTCATAGAAACGCAGCGTGCGCAACGTCACGCCATATTTCTTGGCCATCTCGCCGATGCGGGCAAGGTCCTCGCCGGTTTCAGTCGATATGTCATTGGTGTTGGCCGCGGCTTCGCCGGCCGAAACAAGTTTCATGGTCACTGGCTTTCCCCGTCTGGTGGCGCCGCGGTCCCAGACCTTGCGTCGCCTGAGTGGAAGCGGGGGCGTGCTTCCAGTCGTGGTTTCAACTAAAAATCGCAAAAGGGGGATCTGCACACCTCTTACGTTTACGTCAATTCTATACCGAGTGCCGGCTCATGACGCAAGGGCGTTCTAGGCTAAGAAACGTTATGCCGCACCCGTTGGCGCGCGATCCGGATATCCGGAATGATTTTTGCCGCGGCGACCCGGAGCCGAAAGGATCGTGCGCAAGTTCTTAAGCTTGGTTAACGCGTTGTTTACCACGTTGGGTGAAATGTGCGCATGTCGGTCACCCGTGTTTATCCTGTAGCGAATTTTTCACGGTTTTCGAAGCGCGGGCCAAAAGCCCGGGAGGCTAGCCCTCCGCCGCGGCAGAACCGCACGGTCGCCTTCGTCCCGGCGAGACTTTGGGGAATCCGGTCACGAGCCGGCAATTCTGAACACGGGCGCATCGATGAACAGCAAGCGGTCCTATCTCGATACACTCAATGCCGGCAGGCAGCGCAGGCCGCATACCACGCTCGAGCAGCTGAACCGCTCGCTGGAAACGCTGGAGCAGCGGCTGGAGCGGACGCGCGAGGATACCGCCGAGCGCCTCGACCCTCGCCGCCAACCGGAACCGCGCTACGCCAGCGCCCAGCCTTACAGCCAGCCGCCGCGCTGGTATGAGGATCCGCAGCCGGCGCCGCGGCCGAAGTCGCCGGTGCCGACCGCGCCCGCCTTCGAGCAGAACTATCAGGCGATCGCCCGCGATATCGACCGCGTGCGCGGCCAGGAGGACAGCGTCGCCGTGGTCGGCAAGATCGCCGGCGAGCTGCGCGGCCTGCGCGAGGAATTGCGCCACCAGATGACCGCCGGCCTCAAGCGCGAGTTCGACGCGCTGCGCAACGACATCGAGCGCGCCTTCCAGGCGAATGGCCAGGCGGACAAGGGCAGCGCCGAGCTCGGTCTCGAATTCGAGCGGCTTTCCGGCGCCATCCAGACGCTGGCCGAGAAGAGCGACGACAGGAGCGTCAACCTGCTCAGGCTCGAGCTGGAGCAGGTGAAGGGCGCGCTGGACACGCTGGCGCGCGAGGAAAGCGTGCGGGCGGTCGATCGCCGCTGGGACGATTTCGACCGCCGCTGGAGCGCCTTCGAGGACCGCGTCGACGCCGACCAGCGCTCGCGTTCGGACAATCCGGGCCTTTCGGCGCTGACCGAGCGGCTCGAGCAGATCAGCAGTGCCGTCAACAACCTGCCGGAATCGCTGTCGCTGCGCTCGCTGGAGGAGAAGGTGCGCACGCTTGCCGGCGCCGTCGACCAGTTCGCCAGCCAGCAGAGCAATCGCGGCAGCGACACGTTCGGCATGATCGACGAGCGGCTGGACGAGATCTCCCGCGCCATCGTCGCCTCGACAATTGCCGCGCAGGCCAATGCCTTCGACCCCGAGCCCTTCGAGCGCATCGAGAAGCGGATCGCCTCGCTGGCGCAGCAGATCGAGGAAGTGACCCAGGCTCAGCCGGGTCGGGAGGTCATGGACTGGCTCAACCTTCTGTCGAGCCGCGTCGACGAGCTAGCCGGCCGCGCCAACCTGCCGGAGCAGGCCATGGAACGGCTCGGCAAGCAGATCGCGCTGATCGCCGACAGGATCGACCACGCGCCGGCCATGCCCGACGCCGATTACATCTTCCAGGGACTGGAACAGCGTTTCGACGCGCTGTCGGGGGTGATGGAGCGCCGGCAGGGTGATGCGATCGAACAGGGCAATATGCTGTTCCGCGACCTCGAGCGGCGCCTGGAAGAGGTTGCCGACAGGCTCGACCAGCGCATGCCGCAGGCGGACAGCGCGGGCATCATGGACGCCATCGACGCCCGCTTCACCGCGCTCGCCAAGCGCCTGGAGACGCGCGTTCCCGATCCCGCCAACGAAGCGGCAATCCGTGGCCTGGAAAGCCGGCTGGAAGACATTTCGAGCCGGCTTGAAACATCGGCCGCGCAGGTCGCCGGCATCGACCCGGCGCTGATCCGCAGCCTGGAGGCGCAGGTCTCTGGGCTTTCTGCACATCTTACCAAGCCGGGCACGCCGCTGCCCGAATTCGAGGATATCAGCCCGCGCCTCAACGAGATCGAGAAGTCGCTGGCGGGAACGCGCGATTCCATCCTCAGCGCGGCGCGCGAGGCGGCCGAGAGCGCGGTGCGTTCGATGGCTGATACGAGCGCCAACACGGCGGCGGTCAGCGGCCTCGCGCAGGACCTGAAGACTCTGGAGGCGCTGACGCGCCGTTCCGACGAGCGCAACTCGCGCACCTTCGAGGCCATCCACGACACGCTGCTCAAGATCGTCGACCGGCTGGGCTCGCTGGAAACCGACGAGCCGGTGGAAGCCGTCAGCGAGCTCATCGATCCGCAGCCGGCAGGCAAGCGCGGGAGCCGCGGTTCCAAGATCGCGGTGCAGGACGCGCCGTCGATGGATATCGACCAGCCGCTGCCGCTGGCCGGAGACATTGCCGATCTCGATACCCGCGCCGCCGCCATCCTGCGCAACGAGCCGGTTCCGCGCAGCGAACCTGCTATGCACGGCGACCCTGCCCCGCGCTCGCCGGCGGAAGCCGCCGCGGCGGCGGCAATGGCGGCGCTCGGTTCGGACACGATCGCCGAGAAGGCCGAGAAGGCCGGCAAGAAATCGATGTTCGGCGGGCTGGCCCGCGCATTCAGGGGCAAGAAGCAGGCGGATACGCAGTCGCTCGCCGGTTCGGCGCCTGACGTCGACGCCCCGAGTGTCGACCTCGACCAGCCGCTCGATCCGAAGCTCGCCAACCGGCCGCTGGAGCCCGGCTCCGGCGCACCCGACCTCAGCGCCATCATGAAGCGCGTGCGCGACGAGCGGGGCCCGCCGGTCAAGCGCAGCGAGGGCGACGCGGCCAAGTCCGACTTCATCGCCGCCGCAAGGCGCGCCGCGCAAGCCGCCGCCGCCGAGGCCGATGCGCTGAAGCGCCAGTCGACGATGGGCGGCCCGGTCAAGGCGCTGAGGATCGGCGACCTGCTCAAGGCGCGGCGCAAGCCGATCCTGATGGCGGCGGCCGCGATCATGCTGGCGCTTGCCGGCCTGCAGCTCGGCAAGGCCTTCTTCGCCGATCCGGCCCCTGTTGCCAGCAACGACGCCCCGCCGATCGTCGCCGCGCAGCCGGTAGAGACCGCCTCGCTCAACGCCAAGGCCGAACCTAAGATCAGCGCCGAGCCGAAGACGGAGGCCGCGGCGCAGGACACGCCGGCCCGTGCTGTGCGGCAAGCGGAGCCGGTGAAGGACGCAGCGCCGGCGCAGACCGCGCCCGTGCCGCCGGCGGACGCCGATACGCTGATGGAGGCCGCGCCCGCTGCCGCCGAACCGGCGCCGGCGCCCATAGCTTCGGCCGCGCCTGCCGAACCGGCAGCCCCGGCGCCAGGCGTCACCGCTTCGGCGCCCGTGGCGCCGGCAACGGACGCGGATGCCGACGCCGAGCCTATGGCCACGGCGCCAGCCGCCGCGCCGACGGTCCCCGCCACCACCGGCACGGTTCCGCCCGCCGGCGCCGCGCCCGAGGCAGCGGCGGCCAAATACGACATCCCGGCAGATGCCGGCCCGCAGGCCCTGCTCGACGCGGCCGCCGGCGGCGACGCCAAGGCGCTGTTCGAGGTCGGCTCGCGCTATGCAGAATCGCGCGGCGTCAAGGAGGACATGAAGGCGGCGGCCAAGTGGTACGAGAAATCCGCCGAGCTCGGCTTCGCGCCGGCCGAATACCGCATCGGCAATTTCTACGAGAAGGGGATCGGCGTCGCCCGCGACATCAAGAAGGCCAAGACCTACTACCAGCTCGCCGCCGAACAGGGCAACGCCAGCGCCATGCACAATCTCGCCGTGCTGTTCGCCATGGCGGCGGACGGCGTGACCGACAATGAGTCCGCCGCGCACTGGTTCCAGGCGGCGGCCGACCTCGGCGTCAAGGACAGCCAGTTCAATCTCGGCATCCTGGCGGCCAAGGGCGTCGGCATGAAGCAGAACCTGGAGGATTCCTACAAATGGTTCGCGCTCGTCGCCAAGACCGGCGACAAGGACGCGGCGTCCAAGCGCGACGAGATCGCAAATGCGCTGCGTCCGGAGCAGCTGGAGCGGGCGCGCGCCGCCACCGAGCTGTGGAAGGCAAAGCCGATCGACCAGGCTGCCAACTCCGTCGACATCCCCGAATCCTGGCAGGAGGGGACGCCGCAGACGACCGCCAGCATCGACATGAAGAAGGCGGTCAAGAACATCCAGCTGATCCTCAACAAGAACGGCTATGAGGCCGGCGATGCCGACGGCATGATGGGCGACAAGACCAAGACCGCGATCATGGCCTTCCAGACCGATAACAAGATGAAGCCGACCGGCGAGGTCGACGAACAACTGGTCAAGGCACTGCTGGCGCGCAAATAACGGCAGAGGCGTCGCTTCCGCGATGTCCTTGCCACACATTTGCCTGTTAACTGATTGAGATGGTTTTTGTTTCGACGCGGCGGCGGGGTTTGAACCTCACCGCCGCGTCGGCGCAAGAAAAAATTGGCTTTTCGGTGCGAGACTGCACGCTGCGGCTGCAATCGCCGACAGGCAAACTGATCGAGACTGACGGGTGGGCATCTATCTCCCGATCGCGGAAATTTCCGTCAACGTCTTCGTGCTGCTGGCCATGGGCGCGGCGGTGGGTTTCCTGTCGGGCATGTTCGGGGTGGGCGGCGGCTTCCTCATCACGCCGCTCCTGATCTTCTACAACATCCCGCCGGCGATCGCCGTCGCCACCGGCGCCAACCAGGTCATCGCCTCATCCTTCTCCGGCGCGCTCTCGCACATGAAGCGCGGCACGCTCGACTTCAAGCTCGGCGGCGTGCTGCTCTCCGGCGGCATCGTCGGCTCGACCGGCGGCGTCTATGTGTTTGCCGTGCTGCGCCGGCTCGGCCAGCTCGATCTCTTCATCTCGCTGCTCTACGTCGTGCTGCTCGGCACCGTCGGCGGACTGATGCTGGTCGAGAGCGTCAATGCGCTGCGCGCCACCCGCAGCGGTGCGGCTCCGGTGCTGAAGAAGTCCGGCCAGCACAACTGGATCCACCGCCTGCCCTTGAAGATGCGCTTCCGCGCCTCGAAGCTGTTCGTCAGCGTCATCCCGGTGCTTGGGCTGGGCGCCGGCATCGGCTTCCTGTCGTCGATCATGGGCGTCGGCGGCGGCTTCATCATGGTGCCGGCGCTGATCTATCTGCTCAAGGTGCCGACCAACGTCGTCATCGGCACCTCGCTGTTCCAGATCATCTTCACCTCGGCCTACACCACGCTGGTGCATGCCACGACCAACCAGACGGTCGACGTCATGCTCGCCTTCCTGTTGATGGCGGGCGGCGTCGCCGGCGCGCAGTATGGCGCCAAGGCCGGGCAAAAGCTGCGTGGCGAGCAGCTCAGGGCATTGCTGGCGCTGCTGGTGCTGGCGGTCGCCATCCGCCTGGCGATCGACCTCTTCGTCACCCCGCCCAATCTCTATTCGCTTTCCGCGGCGGGCCTGAGCTGATGGCGGGGTGGAGGGGGTTCGCGGCCGCTGCCTTGCTTCTTTTCGTCGCGACGGCGTCGCCGACGGCGGCACAAACCCCGCCGGTCGAAGGCATCCAGATCGGCCTTTCGACCGACGCCGTCTCGATCACGGCCGGGTTTTCCGGCGCCGACCTCACCATCTTCGGATCGCTGGAGAATCCCGATCCGCTGGTCGCGCGCCAGGGACGCTACGACGTCATCGTCGTGCTGGAGGGTCCGCCGCGGCCGGTGGTGGTACGGCGCAAGGACCGCGTGCTCGGCGTCTGGATCAATCTGGAATCGGAGACCTTCGAGAACGTGCCGATGTCCTATTCGGTGGCGACGACGCGGCCGCTGCAAGACATCACCGAGCCGAACAGCTACAAGCAGCTGTCGCTCGGCGCCGCCAATCTCTACATGAAGCCGGCCGATGCCGGCGACAGCCCGGCGACGATCGAGGAATTCACCGCCGCGCTGCGCGAGCGCAAGACGGCGACCGGCCTCTACAGCGAAAATGTCGGCGGCGTGCAATTCCTGTCGCAGAACCTGTTCCGCGCCACGGTGCGGCTGGCGCCCGACGTTCCGGTCGGCACCCACAAGGCGCGCGCCTTCCTGTTCAAGAGCGGCATGTTCATCAAGGAAAGCTCGGCCCAGCTCGAAATCCGCAAATCCGGTTTCGAGCAGTCGATCTTCCGCGTCGCGCACGAGTATTCGTTTCTCTACGGCGTCTTCGCCGTGTCGCTCGCCATGCTGACCGGCTGGCTGGGGCGGCTCGTCTTCCGCAAGGATTGATGCCCCTGGGGAAAAGAGGGCTTTCACTTTTCCCGCTTTTGGGATAAATCGCCGCCTCCCAGATCAGGGGCAAGCACACATTCAATTTCGGCAGAGCGGTCCGGCCATCCGGATGACGGCGCGTTTTTCCGACGCCGGCGATCCGCTGCCGCGAAGCAATGACAGGAGGCTGCGATGCAATCAGCATTCGGCGGCATCGATTTCGGCACGTCCAACTCCACGGTGGGCGTGATCCGCGACGGCCGCGCTCGACTGGTGGCGCTGGAGGGCGAACAGCCCACTTTGCCCAGCGCCGTCTTCTTCAACTTCGACGACGACCATACCTATTTCGGCCGCCGCGCGATCAGCGACTATACCGATAGCATCGAAGGCCGGTTGATGCGGTCCCTGAAGAGCGTGCTCGGCAGCTCGCTGGCTCACGAGAAGACCCGCATCAAGGCGCGGCTGATCGGCTTCACCGACATCATCGGTTTCTTCATCGCCCATCTGAAGCAGCGCCTGGAAGAGGACGCGCGCGCTCCGGTCGAGACCGTCGTTCTCGGTCGGCCGGTGCAGTTCGTCGACGATGACGCCGAGGCCGATGCGAGGGCGCAAGGCGAGCTTGAAAAGGCGGCGCGCGCGCAAGGGTTCAAGCATATCGCCTTCCAGTTCGAGCCGATCGCGGCCGCGCTCGACTACGAGCAGAAGGTCGCCCGAGAGGAACTGGCGCTGATCGTCGACATGGGCGGCGGCACGTCCGACTTCTCGGTTGTGCGGGTCTCGCCCGAGCGCGCCCGCTCGAACGATCGCAAGGGCGATATCCTGGCCAACCGCGGCGTCCATATCGGCGGCACCGACTTCGACCGGCTGCTCAGCATCACCCATGTCATGCCCGAGCTCGGCTATCTGACGCCGACCAAGGACGGCAAGCGCAATCTGCCGGCGAGCTATTTCATCGACCTGGCGACCTGGCAGCGCATCAACCTCGTCTATACCGCCAAGGCGATGTCGGACCTGAAGCAAATCCGCTTCGAGGCCGAGCGCGCCGACCTCGTCGGCCGCTTCATCCATATCGTCGAGCATCGCTATGGCCACGCGCTGGCGGGCCTGGTCGAAAGGGCCAAGATCGCGCTGACGGATCAGCCGGCGGCCGAGGTGAAGGTGTCGCTGCCCGGCGCACGTTTCGCGGCCGAGATCACGCGCGCCAGGCTGGAGGCGACGATCGCGGCCGACATCGAGCGGGTGACCAAGACGGTCCATCAGACGATTGCGGATGCCGGTGTTGCCGCCTCCGCCATAACCGCCGTGTTCCTGACCGGTGGTTCGACCGCGATCCCGCTCGCCAAGCGCCAAATCCTTTCGCTGGTGCCGCAGGCCTCCGTCATCGAGGGCGACATGTTCGGCTCGGTCGGGCTTGGGCTGGCGCTCGATGCGCAGCGGAAATTCGCCTGAGGCCCTTCTTCCCGATCAGTCCCTGTCCCTGGGTGCCAAGTCCGCCTTTCCCAGATGCGCCCGCAGCGCCATCTGCGCGAGGCTCGGCTGGCGGTCGCGGTGGGTGATGATGGCGAAGTCGCGCCTCGCCAGGTCGATCGGCACCGAGCGCAGGCTGCCTTCGGCCACGGCGCGGCCGACGACGAGTTCCGAAATGATGGTGGCGCCGGCGCCCGCCTCGACCGCCTGGCGGATCGCCTCGTTGCTCGGCAAGACGAGGAATATCCTGAGGTCCGTGAACGGCACCGCCTCGCGGCGCGCGAGATCCTCCAGCGCCTCACGCGTGCCCGAGCCGCCCTCCCTGATGATCCAGCGCAGCTCCCTGATGTCGGGATGGCCGGGCGCATGCTCGGGGATCTTCGGATGCGACGGCGCGACAACCAGCAGCAGGCGATCGACATCGACCTTGGCGCGCCGCAGGATGTCGGATTCGGTGCGCCCTTCGACCAGGCCGAAATCCGCCGTGCCGTCGAGGACCTGGGTCTCGACCTGGCTGGTGTTGCCGATGCTGACATTCAGCCTGACGGCGGGATAGGCCTCGTGGAAGGCGGCCAGCCGGCGCGGCAGCCAGTAGCTGGCGATGGTCTGGCTGGCAGCGATCGACAGGCTGCCGGTGACCGTCTGCGAGACATCAGCCAGCACGTTGCTGGCGGCGGCCGCGCGCTCCAGCACGGCCTTGGCCTCGGGCAGGAACCGGCGTCCGGTCTGCGCCAGCTCGATGTTGCGGCCGACACGGTCGAACAGGCGCACGCCATGCTGCTGTTCGAGCGCGCGGATGGCGGCCGAGGCGGCCGACTGCGAGATGCCCAGAAGCTCGGCCGCCTTGGTCATATGCCCGCGCTCGGCGACGGCGACGAAGATGCGCAACTGGTCGAGAGTCATGCCGCAATTAAGAAGCGCAATCGATTGGAATTACAAGAGCAACTTGTTAGACAGATCGATTGCTTTATTCTACGTTTTCGTGCGGAGTTGGAAAAAAATCGCGGCCGAGTCGCGAGGATTAGAATTGATGGGGCGGTTCAAGTCTTTGTTCGCACATTGGACGCGCAGCCTCCGGCGGCGGGTCGCCGGCGAACGCTATCACCCGGAACAACACTACATGCGCGGTCCCGGACCCAAAACGAGAGCCAAGAACGCGGACCGTAAAAGCGCCCCCCGATCATGAGCCAGGGCGCGCCGCGCGGCGCAAATTCCGCCCCGTCGCAAAGGCCGCTGGCCGACACGCGCGCGCCTGACGAGGGCGATGGCGTCAACACCTCGCCCAGCGTCTCCGACCGGATCGCCAAGACCACCTGCTACATGTGCGCCTGTCGCTGCGGCATCGACGTCCACATCAAGGACGGCAAGGTGCGCTACATCAACGGCAACAAGGACCATCCGGTCAATCGCGGCGTGATCTGCGGCAAGGGCAGCGCCGGCATCATGCAGCATTACAGCCCGGCGCGGCTGCAGAAGCCGCTGTTGCGCAGCGGCGCGCGCGGCTCGGGCGAATTCCGCGAGATCGAATGGGAGGAAGCCTTCTCGATCGCGACGGAGCGGCTTGCCGCAATACGCCGGAGCGATCCAAAAAAGCTTGCCTTCTTCACCGGGCGCGACCAGTCGCAATCGCTGACCGGCTGGTGGGCGAGCCAGTTCGGCACGCCGAACTTCGCCGCCCATGGCGGCTTCTGCTCGGTCAACATGGCGGCCGGCGGCCTCTACACGATCGGCGGCTCGTTCTGGGAGTTCGGCGAGCCCGACTGGGACAACACGAAATACTTCATGCTGTTCGGCGTCGCCGAGGACCACGATTCCAACCCGATCAAGATCGGCCTCGGCAAGCTCAAGGCACGCGGCGCCAAGGTGGTTTCGATCAATCCCTGCCGCACCGGCTACAATGCCATCGCCGACGACTGGATCGGCATCAGGCCCGGCACCGACGGCCTGTTCGTGCTGGCGCTCGTCCACGAGCTGCTCAAGGCCGGCCGGGTCGATCTCGACTATCTCATGCGCTACACCAACGCCCAGGTTCTGGTCATCCAGGAGCCGGGCGCCGCAGACGACGGGCTGTTCGTTCGCGACGTCAATGGCAATCCGATCGCCTGGGACAGGATGGCGAAGACGCCGGTCAACGCCGCCGATCCAGATGCGAAGCCGGCGCTGACCGGCAGCTACACAGTCGAGGGCCGGCGTTGCGTGCCGGTGTTCCAGCTCCTCGCGCAACGCTATCTGGACGATAGCTATTCGCCCGATGCGGTGGCGGGGCGCTGCGGCGTCAGCGCCGACACGATCCGCCGGATCGCGGCGGAGCTGGCGCATGTCGCCTTCGAGCAGACGATCGAACTGCCGGTGGCCTGGACCGACTGGGCCGGACGCCCCCACGAGACGATCAAGGGGCGGCCGGTGTCGATGCACGCCATGCGCGGCATCTCGGCCCATTCCAACGGTTTTCACACCTGCCGCGCCATCCATCTGCTGCAGGTGCTGCTGGGCACCGTGGATGTGCCGGGCGGCTTCCGCTTCAAGCCGCCCTATCCGCGTTGCGCGCCGCCGGGACCCAAGCCCGCCGGCAAGGATGTCCGGCCGATGACGCCGCTTGAAGGCATGCCGCTCGGCTTCGTCTGCGGGCCGGACGACCTTCTGGTCGACGAGGCCGGCACCCCCACCCGCATCGACAAGGCCTATTCCTGGGAGGCGCCCTTGGCAGCGCACGGCCTGATGCACAGCGTCATCCGCAATGCCTGGGCGGGCGATCCGTACCGGATCGACACGCTGATGATGTACATGTCGAACATGGCCTGGAATTCCTCGATGAACACCGTCGAGACCATCGCCATGCTGACCGACGTCGATGAGGCCGGAAACTACAGGATCCCCTTCATCATCTATTCCGACGCCTACTATTCCGAGACGGTGCCATTCGCCGATCTTGTGCTGCCCGACACGACCTATCTCGAGCGGCATGACTGCATCAGCCTGCTCGACCGGCCGATCAGCCATGCCGACGGGCCGGGCGACGCCATCCGCCATCCCGTCGTCGAGCCCGACCGCGACGTCCGGCCGTTCCAATCGGTGATGATCGAGCTCGGCGCGCGGCTCGGCCTGCCCGGTTTCGTCAACGCGGACGGCTCAGCCAAGTACCGCGACTATGCCGACTACATCGTCAACCACGAGCGCACGCCCGGCATCGGCCCGCTCGCCGGCTGGCGCGGCAAGGACGGCGGCTCGACCGGCAGAGGCGAGGCCAATCCCGATCAATTGCAGCGCTACATCGACAATGGCGGCTTCTGGCACCAGGATTTTTCCGCCGACCAGCGCTATTACAAAATGGGCAACCGCTCCTATCTCGACTTCGCCGTGCAGATGGGCTTCATCGCCAAGGCCGAGCCCATCGTCTTCCAGCTTTATTCCGAGCCGATGCAGCGCTTTCGGCTGGCAGCGCGCGGCCATGGGAAGGTGCAGCCGCCGAAGGCGGAGCGGAGCCGCATCGAGGCCTATATGGACCCGCTGCCGTTCTGGTACGCACCCTTCGAGGAAGACGCCGTCGACCTCGTGAAATATCCTCTGCATGCGCTGACGCAGCGACCGATGCACATGTACCATTCCTGGGGCTCGCAGAATGCGTGGCTGAGGCAGATCACCAGCCAGAACCGGCTGTTCGTGCACGCAAGGACCGCCGCCAACCTCGGGCTGGCAGATGACGACTGGGTGTGGGTCGAGAGCATCAACGGCCGGGTGAAGGGACAGATCAAGCTGATCGACGGCGTCAATCCAGACACGGTGTGGACCTGGAACGCCATCGGCAAGCGGCGCGGCAGTTGGGGCCTGAAAGACGACGCCGCCGAGAGCAATCGCGGCTTCCTGCTCAACCACATCATCGGCGACCAGACCGCGGCCGTCGCCAACGGCAAGCGCTATTCGAATTCCGATCCGGTCACCGGCCAGGCCGCATGGTTCGACGTGCGGGTGCGGATCGTCAAATGCGCGGCGCAAGAAGCTGGCTTCACCGAGCCGCAGTTCGAGCGCTTCCGGCAGCCACCGCGCTTCCCCGCCCCGCCAGACAAGCTCAGCTTCGGCGCCGAATTCCGCGTGAACAGGGAAGCCGCCGAATGACCTGCCTTCCCGCCCAAACCGACAGGAAGCTTGGTCTGGTCATCGACCTTGACACCTGCGTCGGCTGCCAGGCCTGCGTCACCGCCTGCAAGGAGTGGAACACCGGCGGCCATATGGCGCCGCTGACCGATATCGATCCCTATGGCGGGCATGTCGACGGTGTCTGGTTCAACCGCGTCCACAGTTATGAGCACACGACCGAGATGGGCGGGCGCACGGTGAACTTCCCTCGCTCCTGCCTGCATTGCGAGCAGCCTGCCTGCGTCACCGTTTGCCCGACCGGCGCCTCCTACAAGCGGGCCTCGGACGGCATCGTGCTGGTCGACGAGGACAAATGCATCGGCTGCAAACTGTGCAGCTGGGCCTGCCCCTATGGCGCGCGCGAGTTCGACACCGATGTCGGCGTGATGAAGAAATGCACGCTCTGCGTCGACCGCATCTACAACGACAATCTGGCGGAGGAGGACCGGGTGCCGGCCTGCGTCGCCGCCTGCCCGACCAGCGCCCGGCATTTCGGCGATCTCGGCGATCCGGCTTCCGCCGTGTCGCAGCTGGTGGCGGCGCGCGGCGGCGTCGACCTGATGCCGGAACTCGGCTACCGACCGACCAACAAATACCTGCCGCCGCGCGCCCATACGGAACGCGCCGCCAAGGTGCTGGCGCCGGCGCTGGAGCCGGTGCGGGCCGAAGGCGGCTTCCTCGGCTGGATCGACCGCATGCTTTCGAACTAGCATTCCAGCCATGCATCCCACCTTCTCCGTCGTCTTCTTCACCACTGCCACCGGCGCCGGCTACGGCCTGCTGGCTCTGCTCGGCGTGCTCGGCGGGTTGGGCTTTGTCGAACCGGATTTCTGGCTCGGCCTCGTCGGCATGGGGCTGGCGCTCGGCCTGATCGCGGCCGGCCTGTTGTCGTCGACCGGCCATCTCGGGCGGCCTGAACGGGCCTGGCGGGCTTTTTCGCAGTGGCGCAGCTCCTGGCTGTCGCGCGAAGGCGTTTCGTCGATGGCGACCTTCATCCCGGCCGGACTGTTCGGCATCGGCTGGGTCCTACTCGGCCGCCACGGCGGCTGGGTGGCCGTCGCCGGGCTGCTGACGGCTCTCGGCGCCGTCACCACCGTCTGCACCACCGGCATGATCTATGCCTCGCTGAAGCCGATCGCGCAGTGGCACAGCCGCTTCACCCTGCCCGGCTATCTGATCTTCTCGGCGATGACCGGCGCTGTGCTGTTAAACGCGCTGCTGCAGGTCTTCGGCGTCGGCTCGGTGGCCCTGCCGGCGTTCTCGGTGCTTGCCACCCTCGCCGGCTGGGGCTGGAAGCTGGCGACCTGGCGGTACAATGACCGGCTGGAAATCCCGACCACCGCCAACACCGCTACCGGTCTTGCCGGCGGCACGGTGCGCTCGCTGGAATGGCCGCATACCGAGGAAAACTACCTGCTCAAGGAGATGGGTTTCCGCATTGCGCGCAAGCATGCAGCCAAACTGCGAAGGATCGCGCAGGCTCTGGCCTTCGCCTTGCCGGCCTTGTTCATTGCCGGCGCGTTCGTTCTGCCCTGGCCGGCCGCCGCTGTGCTCTCGACGCTCGCCGCGCTGCTCCAGTTCGCCGGCATGCTGGTCGAGCGCTGGCTGTTCTTCGCCGAGGCGAAGCACACGGTCACGCTCTACTACGGCCGGTAGAACGTTCTCTCGCTCACGCGGCCCGTGCCCGTGGCGCCGACGGCAAGTCCTTCAGCAAGATTTCGATCGCGGCATCGACGACGGCTGTCCGTCGGTCGTGTGCGTAAAGACCGTATTGGACGGTGAGGGTCTCGGGAAGGCCAGCCGATGTCTTCAGCAGCCGCATCGAAGCGGTGCGCACCGATTCGGGCGGAAGCAGCCCGATGCCCAGCCCATTCTCGATCGCCGCCTGCAGGCCGGTGACGCTCTGGCACGACAAGGCGATTCTGTGCTCCCTGCCGGCGGCAACCAGCGCCTCGATCATACGCCTGCGCCAAGGGCAGGTTGCGCCAAAGGCGACGAGATCGAGCGGCCGCTCCGCATCCAGATCATAGTCCTGGGCGCAGACCCACTGCAGTTCGACGTTCCAGGTCGTCAGGGCATCGGCTGCGACGACGGATGTCGGGGCGATCATGACATCCAGTGCATCCTCACTCCAGAGCCGTCCCAGCGCAACGCTGTGCTCGACCATCGCGTCAAGGCTGATGTCGGGATAGGTGCGATGAAGCCGCCCGAGTGCTGCCGACAGCGCTGCCGTCGTGACCTCCTCGGCGAGGCCGATACGAACGCCGCCGCCGATGCCGGCCTGCTGCAGACGCGCCACCGCCTCATCGCCAAGAGCCAGGATGCGGGTCGCGTATCCCAGAAAAAGTTCCCCCTCCGCAGTTGGCATGACGCCGCGGCCGGTGCGTTGGAACAGGTGCCGTTGGAGCAGACCTTCGAGCCGCCGCATCTGCATGCTCAGCGACGATTGGGTTCTGCCGGTCTGCGCGGCGACCCTGCTCAGGCTGCCCTGCCGGCAGACCGCCACATAGGTGCGAAGGAGGTCGAGGCCAATTTGCTCAGATATCATGATCCTTGAACTCTGATGTCATCGATATCAATCTACAATGATATCGTATCTCGCGCTATCTCCCTGCCACGAAAACAGCGCAAGGAAGAGAGCCATGAAAGCGATCCGCGTCCACCGCCATGGCGGGCCAGATGTGCTTGCCTATGAAGATGTCGACATCGGCCAGCCCGGACCGGGCGAGGTCCGCGTGCGCAACCGGGCGGTCGGCCTCAACTTCGTCGATATCTATTTCCGCACTGGCGAATATGCACCGCCCGCCTTGCCATTCACGCCGGGCAATGAAGGCGCCGGCGAAATCGTCGCCGTTGGCGAAGGGGTGAGCGGCTTCGTGCCCGGCGATCGTGTCGCCTATGTCGAGACGCTGGGCGCCTATGCCGAGGAACGCATCGTGCCGGCGCATTTTGTCGTCCATCTGCCCGACGCCATCGACTTCGAGACCGGCGCTGCGATGATGCTGAAGGGGCTGACGGCGCAATATCTGCTGCGCCGCACGTTTCGCGTCGAGGTGGGCCACACCATCCTCGTGCATGCGGCGGCGGGTGGAGTCGGCCTCATCCTGACGCAATGGGCCAAGCATCTCGGCGCCACCGTCATCGGCACGGTCGGTTCGCCAGAGAAGGCCGAGCTGGCGCGCGCCAGTGGCTGCGACCATGTCATCGACTACAGCAGGGAAGATTTTGCCGCGCGGGTGAGAGAGATCACCAAAGGCGAAGGCTGTCACGTCGTCTATGACGGCGTCGGCAAGGCGACGTTTCCCGCCTCGCTCGATTGCCTGCGGCCCTTTGGCACCTTTGTCAGCTTCGGCACGGCGTCAGGATCGATCCCACCATTCGACATCATGCTGCTGATGCAAAAAGGCTCGCTGTTCGCCACCTGGCAGTTGTTGTTCCACCATCTCGCCAGGCGTGAGGACGTTGTCGCCATGAGCGAAGAGCTCTTCAGCGTCGTGCTGAGCGGTGCCGTGAAAATCCCCGTGCATGCCCGGATGCCACTCGCTGAAGTGGCCGAAGCGCATCGCCGGCTCGAAGCGCGGCAGACGACCGGCGCAACCGTAATGCTTCCTTGAAGCAATTCCCGGCTCAGCCCGGTCTCAGCATCGAACCGGAAATGGCGAAGATGCGCTCGGCGCCCAGCATATAGGCCATCAGCGTCTCGCGGCGGAACAGGCCGGCATAGGCGCGGTCGAGCACGTTGAGCGAGCCGGTATAGGCGCCGAACGCCGGCATGATCATGCGGCCGCCATCAGCCGCGAAGCAGCGCCGCCGCACCGAGCGGCCGCGCTGGACGATGCGCGCGCAAGGGTGGAGATGACCCGATATCTCGCCTTCCACCCGCACCTTGGACGGCTCGTGCCGGAAAAGTAGCGAACCGATGGCGAGTTCGCGCACCGTCTCGCCGGGCAGGTCGGCCGGCGCGTCGGGATCATGGTTGCCGGCGATCCAGAACCAGTCACGCCCTGCGATCAAGCCTTCCAGCCGCTCGCGGAAGCTGGCGTGCATGCGCCCGGCGCCGCCGCCGTCATGGAAGGAATCGCCCAGGCTGATGACGATCGCCGGCTGGTAGTCGGCGATCGCCGCCTGCAGCCTGAGCAGCGTCGCACCAGTATCGTATGGCGGAATCAGCGCGCCACGCCTGGCGAAGGAGGAGCCTTTCTCCAGATGCAGGTCCGACACGGCGAGCAGCCGAAGGTCGGGAAAGTAGAGCACGCCACGCGTGTCGCAGACGGCGCGCTCGCCGGCGATGCCGACAAGATCGGCCTCGGCGATCAGCGTTGCGCGCGCCAGCGAGAAATTCATGCCCCTGTCATCCTCGGCCCATGGCCTCCTCGACCAGATCGGCGGCTTCCATCAGCAGCGTCTCGTTGGCGCCGCCATTGACCGGTTCCTTGCCGATCTCCAGCATCACCGGGATCGCCAGCGGTGAAATCTGGTCGAGATGCTTATGCACGATTCGACCGCGCACACGCGAGAGCATCTCGGCAAGTCTGCTGACATCGAGCAGGCCGGCCGAGGCATCGGTGCGCGTCGCCCGCAGCAGGATGTGGTCCGGCTCGTGGCTGCGCAGCACGTCGTAGATCAGGTCGGCCGAGACGGTGACCTGCCGTCCGCTCTTCTCTTGGCCGGGATAGCGCTTTTCGATCAGCCCGGCGATGACGGCGCAGGTGCGGAAGGTGCGCTTCAGCATCCAGCTGTCGTTCAGCCAGGCTTCGAGGTCGTCGCCCAGCATGTCCTCGTCGAACAGCTGGCCGAGCGACGGCTTCCTCGCCTTGAACAAAGCCGCCATGTCGTCCAGCGCCCAGACGGCAAGCGAATAATCGGTGGCGACGAAGCCGAGCGGCCGGGCGTGCGCGCGCTCGAGCCGGCGCGTGAGCAGCATGCCGAGCGTCTGGTGCGCCAGCCGGCCCTCGAACGGATAGGCGACCATGTAGTGCCGGTTGCCGCGCGGAAAGGTCTCGACCAGAAGGTCGCCGCGCTTCGGCAGCACCGACTTTTCCTTCTGCAGGCGCAGCCAGTCGGCGACCTGCTCCGGCAGGGCCTTCCAGCGGTCGCTGTCGGCCAGCATGCCGCGCACCTGCTCGGCCAGGTAGGTCGACAGCGGAAACTTGCCGCCGGCATAGGACGGCACGATGATGTTTGCGCCGGCGCCGTTGGAGACGACGCATTCGTTCTCACGGATGCCCTCGAAACGCAGCACCTTGCCAGCGAACAGGAAATTGTCGCCTGGGCGCAGCGTCTCGGCGAAATACTCCTCGATCTTGCCCAGCACCGGCCCGCCGCGCCCGGCCATGCCCCGCCCCTGCCGGACATAGCGGACATTGAGCTCCGGCATTTCGACGATGGTGCCGACATTCAGCCGGTATTGCTGCGCGACACTGGGATGCGAGACGCGCCACAGCCCCTCCTTGGTCCGGCGGATGCGGGCGTAGCGCTCATAGTTCTTCAGCGCGTAGCCGCCGGTGGCGACGAAGTCGACGACGCGGTCGAAGGTCTCGCGCTCCAGCGCGGCGTAGGGGGCGGCGCTTCGCACCTCCTCGAACAGACGGTCGGCATCGAAGGGGCCGCCACAGGCGACGCCCAGCACGTGCTGCGACAGCACATCGAGCGCGCCCTTGATCAGCGGCGGCGTGTCCTGCGCGCCAAGATAGTTGGCGTCGAGGGCGGCGCGGCATTCCAGCACCTCGAAGCGGTTGGCCGGGATTAGGATCGCCTTCGACGGCTCGTCCATACGGTGGTTGGCGCGGCCGATGCGTTGCGCCAGCCGGCTTGCCCCCTTCGGCGCCCCGACATGCACGACCAGGTCGACATCGCCCCAGTCGATGCCGAGGTCGAGCGTCGAGGTGGCGACGATGGCACGGAGCGCATTCTCGCCCATCGCCTTCTCGACGCGGCGGCGCTGGCCGACGTCGAGCGAGCCGTGATGCAGCGCGATCGGCAGCGAATCCTCGTTTGCACGCCACAGCTCCTGGAACAGCAGCTCGGCCTGGCTGCGGGTGTTGACGAACAAAATCGTCGTGCGGTGTCTTTTGATCGCCTCGTAGATTTCCGGGATGGCGTAGCGGGCGGAATGACCGGACCAGGGCACGCGCTCCTGCGAATCGAGGATGGAGATGTCGGGCTTGGCACCGCCTGCCACGGTGATCAGTCCGGCCATGGCGCCGGGTGGATTCTGCGCGACCAGCCAGCGGCGCAACTCATCGGGCTCGGCGACGGTCGCGGAAAGCCCGATCGTCTGCAGATCGGGAACGAAAGCGCGCAGCCGCGCCAGGCCGAGCGAAAGCAGATGTCCACGTTTCGAGGTGACCAGCGAATGCAGCTCGTCGAGCACGACGTAGCGCAGATCCTCGAAGAAGCGTCTTGCATCGTTCGAGGCGATCAACAGGGCAAGCTGCTCAGGCGTCGTCAGCAGGATGTCGGGCGGCACCAGCTTCTGTCGCTGGCGCTTGTGCGAAGGCGTGTCGCCGGTGCGCGTCTCGATGGTGACGGGCAGCCCGATCTCTTCCACCGGCTTGCCGAGATTGCGCTCGATGTCGACGGCGAGCGCCTTGAGCGGCGAGATGTAGAGCGTGTGGATGCCGCGATGCGCCTCGCCGGGCTTCCGCCTGGGACGGTTTGCAAGCTCAGTCAGCGACGGCATGAAGCCGGCGAGCGTCTTGCCGGCGCCGGTCGGCGCGATCAGCAGCACCGACTGACCGGCTTGCGCCCGCGCTAGAAGTTCAAGCTGATGGGCGCGCGGCGACCAGCCCTTCTGCGCGAACCATCTGACGAATGGCTCGGGCAGGACCACGACGGCATTCCGTTCGGCAAGGCGCAGCTGCTCTGTCACGCGCCAGAGGTAGCGCGACGGCGCGCGATCGCCAAGCAGAATCGGAACAAAAGGTGATCGTTCTTTCCTTCTCCCCAGTGGGAGAAGGGGAAGGTCCGCGGTTACGGCCGCCGAAACCCCGTCGGGCCGCCATAGAGGTAGCCGATGCGGGCGACGGCCTCCTTCAGCCCTTCACGCGAGACCAGCATTGTGTGGCCGTTGGCGTGGATCATGGTGTCGGGGTCGGTCATAATCGCGACGTGGCCTTTCCAGAAGACGAGGTCGCCGCGCCGCAAGCCGGCGAAATCCGGCCCCGGAACGAGCGGCTCGCCGATGCTGGCCGCCTGCATGTCGGAGTCGCGCAGCACGTCCCTGCCGGCCATGCGCATCGCCAACTGCACGAGGCCTGAGCAGTCGATGCCGAAGCCGGAGACGCCGCCCCACAGATAGGGCGCGCCGAGAAAACTTTCCGCGACCGAAACGTAGTCGGCAGCCGTCTCGCCGATGGGGCGCAGATGACCGGCGATGATCGCCTGGCTGGAGGGCAGCATCGCATAGGGCGTGCCGCGGGTTTCGGCCGTGCCGGTCACCGTCACTGCCGACCCCATCGACAATTGGCTGCTCACCGGGAAGCGCAGGTCAGGGCCGGGATAGAGGAAGGTGCGCGGCACCGAGACGACATGGGTCGGCCCGTGATTCCTCGCCCCAAGCACGGTGTCGGCGACATAGCCGACGTAACCGTCGCGCTCGGCCTGGATCCAGGCCCAGCCTTCCCTCTCCTCAAAGACCAGGACATCGTCGCCGTACACAGCCTGCGTGTTGACCCCGGCATCCCAGGCCGGTGCCTTGCGCAGATCCGCCACCGGGACGGAAATCCGCGCCGGCTGCCCAGCGACGAAACGGTCGGCTGAAACCTCCCCTTTCAGCCTGGCATCGGCGAGATCGGAACGGAAGGCGTGGAGGCGGGCATCCCTGGCGGTCAAATCGGCACTCGGTCAGATGGACAATCGGTCAGATGGGCAGCTCATGGGCCCTGGCGATGATACCATCGCCGAAGCGCTCGACAAAGAGCGCGCCCTCGACGGTGCGCCGGATCAGCACATTGCGCTTGTCGAGCTCGTCGCGGTGACGCGACACCAGCTTCAGCGCGCCCATCGTGTCGAGCGCGCGCGTGATGACCGGCTTGGTGACGTTGAGCCGAGCGGCGAGCCCACGCACCGTATGCGGTGGAGGGTCGAGATAGATGGTGAACAGGATCGCCGTCTGGCGCATGGTGAGATCGGGCGCGCCGTCGCGCACCTGCGACAGCATCACCTGCTGCCACAGTCTGAGGGCCTGGCTCGGGCGCATCGAGATCGACATAGCCCCAGCATGCCGGCAAATTGTTTCGGTTCCGTTTCAGTACCGGCGCATTGCCGGCTGTCGCGAAGGCATCACCCGTAGCGCCTGGAGATAATCCGCTCCAGCGCGCGAATACCCTGCGCCTCGCCGCCGGTGATGCCGTGCGGGCGGTCGGACGGATTCCAGGCGAAGATGTCGAAATGCGCCCAGCGCGACGTCCTCTCGACGAAGCGCTTCAGGAACAGCGCCGCGGTGACCGAGCCGGCGAAGCCATCGGTGGTGACGTTGTTGACGTCGGCGATCTTCGACGACAGCTTTGCATCGTAGGGCCGCCACAGGGGCATGCGCCACAGCGGATCCTCGACCGCCATCGATGCCGCCGAGAGCTCCGACGCCAGCGCCTCGTCGCCGGTGTAGAAAGGCGGCAGGTCCGGACCGAGCGCGACACGCGCGGCACCTGTCAGCGTCGCCATGTCGACCAGCAGTTCGGGCTGCTCGTCGTCGGCCAGCGCCAGCGCATCGGCCAGCACCAGCCGCCCCTCGGCGTCGGTATTGCCGATCTCGACGGTGATGCCCTTGCGGCTCGTCAGCACATCGCCCGGCCGGAAAGCGTTGCCGGCAATCGAGTTCTCGACGGCGGGGATCAGCACCCGCATCCGGACCTTCAACCCCGCCGCCATGATCATCGAGGCAAGGCCGAGCACGTTGGCGGCGCCGCCCATGTCCTTCTTCATCAGCAACATGCCCGATGACGGCTTGATGTCGAGGCCGCCGGTGTCGAAGCAGACGCCCTTTCCGACCAGCGTCACCTTCGGCGCATCCGGCGAGCCCCAGAGCATGTCAATCAGCCGCGGCGCGCTTGTGGAAGCGCGGCCGACCGCGTGGATCATCGGAAAATTCTGCTTGAGGAGATCATCGCCCTTGATCACCGACACCTCGGCCTTGTGCGTTGCCGCCAGGGTCCGCGCGGCCTTTTCCAGTTCGTCCGGTCCCATATCGCTGGTTGGCGTGTTGACCAGATCGCGGGTCAGGAAAACACCGTCGGCGATGCGGCGGACATGGGCGGCATCAGCGCCCGCCGGCAGCGCGAAGCGCAGCGTCCTGCCGGGCTTCTTGCCGTAGCGGGTGAAAGCATAGCCGCCGAGCACAAGCCCGATCGCAGCCAGATCCGGCCAGGCCGGGTCGACGGCAAAATGCCAGTCGCCTTCCGGCAGGGCTCTCGCCAGGGCGCCGACGGCAAGCGCGCCATCGCCGTCGCCAAGGCCGAACAGGGCGCCGGCAAGCGCGCCGTCCTCGCCCGGCAAGGTCAGCATCCTGCCGGCCTCGCCGGAGAAGCCGTTGGCCCTGGCCCAGGCGATCGCGGCCGGCGCGAGGCCGGCGGCCTCGAGGCCTCCGCCCGCGACCAGGTGGACCGGCAGGGCGGCCTCTGATTTCGTCTCGACGAGTTCGACTGGCATTCGATTGTCTCCGCTAACGCCGTCCGACTCGGCGTTCTTAACTGTCCGTTAGGGTTAACAGAATATTTCTTCGAGAGGGAAGACGGCCAGGCAAAGGCCGCGCATGGATGGAGGCCTTGGCCGATGCTGATCAAAGGTTCGATGAACACCAAGGGCAAACGGCTTATCACGACGGCATTCATGATGGCGCTGGCGGCAGGCGTCGCCGGCTGCGGGACCAGCAAGCTCACGACCGGCTCCATCGGACGATCCAACAGCAGGCCGCTGGAAACCATGTCGGCCTCCGAACTGCACACCGCGACGACCAGGCTTGGCGAATCCTATGCCAAGAACCCCAATGACAAGCGGATCGCCACCAATTACGCGGCGGCGCTGCAGATGGATGGCGACGCGGACCAGTCGCTCGCCGTGATGCGCAAGCTGGCGATCGGTCTCCCCAAGGACCGCGACGTGCTCGCCGCCTATGGCAAGGCGCTCGCCGCTAACGGACAGTTCGAGCCGGCGCTGGACGCCGTGCGCCGCGCGCAGACGCCGGAATATCCTGACTGGCGGCTGGTGTCGGCGGAAGCCGCGATCCTCGACCAGCTCGGCCAGCGGGACGAGGCGCGCCAGGACTACCGCAAGGCGCTCGACCTCAAGCCGAACGAGCCCTCGATCCTGTCCAATCTCGGCATGTCCTATGTGCTCGAAGGCGACCTGCGCATCGCCGAGACCTATATGCGCTCGGCGGCCCAGCAGCCGAACGCCGACAGCCGCGTGCGCCAGAACCTGGCGCTGGTCGTCGGCCTGCAGGGCCGCTTCGACGAGGCCGAGAAGATTGCTTCGCAGGAGCTCTCGCCCGAGCAGGCGCAAGCCAATGTCGCCTATCTGCGCCAGATGCTGGCCCAGCAGAACGCCTGGAACCAGCTGAAGGACCAGGACAAGGCCAAAGACAAGCCCGCGACCAACTGACGGCAGCGCCGGCGCCAGGCGCATAACCTGCCCACATCCAAGGCCGAAAGACCAAGAGCCGCACTGCATCAGCAGGGCGGCTCTTTCGCATGGCTTGCGACCGTTCTGGCGCTACTGGCTGCTTGAATTGTGCTGATCGCCGAAGATGCCGCGCTGGCTGACCTGGATGCCGGCCGGCCCCAGGATGATTGCGAACAGCACCGGCAGGAAGAACAGGATCATCGGCACGGTGAGCTTGGGCGGCAATGCGGCTGCCTTCTTCTCGGCCGCGTTCATGCGCATGTCGCGACTTTCCGAGGCCAGCACGCGCAGCGCATGCGCGACCGGCGTGCCGTAGCGCTCGGCCTGGACCAGCGCCTGCGACACCGACTTGACCGATTCCAGCCCGGTGCGGCTGGCGAGGTTCTCGTAGGCGACCTTGCGTTCCTGCAGATAGGAGAGTTCGGCATTGGTCAGCACGAACTCTTCCGCGAGCGCCACCGACTGACCGCCGATCTCGTCGGCGACCTTGCGCAGCGCTGCTTCCACGGACATGCCCGACTCGACGCAGATCAGCATCAGGTCCAGCGCATCCGGCCACGCCATCTGGATCGACTGCTTGCGCTTGGCGGCGCGGTTGTTGACGTAGAGGATCGGCGCGTAGAAGCCGCCATAGGCAACAACAACGCAGACAAACAGCTTGATGAAGGGTGGCTGCAGGGGCAGGCCGCCGAGCACGAAAAGGTAGACGGCTGCCAGCGCGAAACCGACAAAGGGCAGGACCAAGCGGAAGAACAGGAAGCGCGTCAGCGGATTCTGGCCGCGAAAACCGGCCACTTTGAGCTTCTGCAGCGTGCCTTCATCGGCCAGCGCGCGTCTCAGGTCCAGCCGATCGACGATGTTGCGCATGCCGATCGACTGCTCTTCGCGCAGGCCCTTGCGGCGGCGATCGGCTTCGTTGGCCAGCCGTGCGCGCTGCTTGGCGCGCAGCTCCTCGCGCTCGAGTGCCACCGATTTCATGCGCGACTTGAGCTGGTTGCCGCCGAGCGCCGGCAAGAGCGTGAAGACCGTCGCGAACACCGCGATGCCGACCAGCAAGGCGATCAAGAAGCCGGGGTCGGTGAGGGATTTGACGACCTGGTCTGTCACTGATGCCCCCTAGACTTCGAAGTTCATCATCTTGCGCATCACCAGGATGCCGATCGACATCCAGACCAGCGAACAGCCAATGATCAGGTTGCCTGTGCTGGTGGTGAACAGCGGCATGATGTAGTTCGGGCTCGACAGGTAGACGAGGAAGGCGACGACGAAAGGCAGGGCGCCGATAATGACGGCCGATGCCTTCGCCTCCATCGACAGCGCCTGCACCTTGGCCTTCATCTTCTTGCGGTCGCGCAGCACGCGCGAGAGGTTGCCCAGCGCCTCGGAGAGGTTGCCGCCGGCCTGGGACTGGATCTGGATGACGATGCCGAAGAAGCCAGCCTCCGCGCAAGGCATGGTTTCGGACATGCGCATCGTGGCGTCGGGGATCGACATGCCCATCTGCTGCGAATCGATGATGCGGCGGAACTCGGTCCTGACCGGCTCCGGAGACTCGTTGGCGATCAGACGGACGGCATCGTTGAGAGGCAGGCCCGACTTGACCGCGCGCACGATGATGTCGAGAGCATTGGGAAACTCGTTGAGGAATGCCTTGACCCGGCGGCTGCGGCGGAACGAGACGAACCAGCGCGGCAGGCCGAAAGCGCCGGCCAGCAATGCGCCCGGCAGCACCAGCAGGGGCGCGCCGGCCACGTAGGCAAGCACCATGAGGACGATGCCGCAAATCGCCGAGTAGATATAGAAGCGCTCGATGGAAACCTGCATGCCGGCCTGGCGGATCTGCACCTTGAGCGGCGGCTTCTTGACCATGCGGTCGTTGGATCGCTGCTTTTCATCGAGCTGCTTCAGCGAATCCTGGAGCGACTTTCGCCGCTTGACCGCCTCGGCGGCGCGGTCGCGCGAAGCCTTGACGACGGACCGGTCGGTTTCGGCCGTCTTGATGGTCTCGAGGCGCTTGCCGACCTGCTTCTCGTTGGTGATGCGGGTGAACAGGAAAGCATAGGCGACCGCGCCGGCGCTGAAGCCGGCCAGCACGACAAACGCAAGTACGGTGCTGTCAATTCCGAACATCGACCAGAGCCCCTACGCCTCCAAATGCGTCAGCCAGCGTTTTTCTCCATGGCCTCGAGCGCGGTCGCCAGGCGCTGCTCCTCGCCATAATAACGGGCGCGATCCCAGAAATGCGGGCGGCCGATGCCGGTCGACACGTGCTCGCCGATCAGCCTGCCGCTCGCGTCCTCGCCCTTGATGTTGTAGAGGATGAGGTCCTGCGTGATGATGACGTCGCCTTCCATGCCGATCACTTCGGTGATGTGGGTGATGCGGCGCGAACCGTCGCGCAGGCGGGCCGCCTGGATGATCACGTCGACCGAGCCGACGACGATCTCGCGCACGGTCTTCTGCGGCAGCGAATAACCGCCCATGGCGATCATCGATTCGATACGGTTCAGGCACTCGCGCGGGCTGTTGGAGTGGATCGTTCCCATCGAGCCGTCGTGGCCGGTGTTCATCGCCTGCAGGAGGTCGAACACTTCCGGTCCGCGCACCTCGCCGACGATGATCCGCTCGGGCCGCATACGCAGGCAGTTCTTGACCAGGTCGCGCATCGTCACCTCGCCCTCGCCCTCGAGATTGGGCGGACGGGTTTCGAGGCGAACCACATGCGGCTGCTGCAGCTGTAGTTCGGCCGAGTCTTCGCAGGTGATGACGCGCTCCTCGCGGTCGATGTAGTTGGTCAGGCAGTTGAGCAGGGTCGTCTTGCCCGAGCCGGTGCCGCCCGAGATGACGACATTGCAGCGGACGCGGCCGATGATCTTGAGGACCTCGGCGCCCTGCGGCGAGATCGCGCCGAACTTGACCAGTTGGTCGAGCGTCAGCTTGTCCTTCTTGAACTTGCGGATGGTGAGGGCGGTGCCGTCGATCGAGAGCGGCGGCGCGATGACGTTGACGCGGGAGCCGTCGGGAAGGCGGGCGTCGCAGATTGGGCTCGATTCGTCGACGCGGCGGCCAACCTGGCTGACGATGCGCTGGCAGATGTTGAGGAGCTGCTGATTGTCGCGGAAGCGGATGCTGGTCTGCTCGACCTTGCCGTTGACTTCGATGTAGACGTTCTTGGAGCCGTTGACCATGATGTCGGCGATGTCGTCGCGGGCAAGCAGGGGCTCCAGCGGCCCGTAGCCGAGCACATCGTTGCAGATGTCCTCGAGCAGCTGCTCCTGCTCGGCGATCGACATCGCGAAATTCTTGATCGCGATGATGTCGTTGACGATGTCGCGGATTTCCTCGCGCGCGCTTTCGGGATCGAGCTTGGCGAGCTGCGACAGGTCGATCGTGTCGATGAGGGCGGAAAAAACCTGGCTCTTGGTGTCGTAGTAGGTCTCGCTGCGCTCGCGCTGGACTTTCTTCGGCTCCGGCGCCAGCGGCGGCGGCTCGACCGGGCGGCGGGCGGGCGGGGCGGGCGGGGCGGGCGGCTCTCCGGCCTGCGGCGGCGCGGCGGGCCGCGCAAGAACCGCGGCATCCGCGGATCCAGGCGCCGCCGGCCCCGGTGCCGGCTGGCGGAATTCCGGTTTGAACCGGCTGCCGTCGTCAGAACCTCTCTTACCAAACATGATCGACTACCAATTCCGCCGCCTGAGCGTCACTTCTTGTTGCGCGAGAGCTTGCCGAGAAGCGAGCCGAGACCCGCCTTCTTCTTGGTCTTGATTTCGCTGCGTCCGGTCAGCACATGCGCGATCTCGTCGATGATGCCGACGATCGGGCTCTTGGCATCCATCTCGCCCAGCATGCGCCCGTTGTTGGCCGCGTTGCCAAACAGCAGCGGCTCGAACTGGATGACCGCCATCGGCGTGATGCCGAGCGGCTCGGCAAAATCCGACGATCCGATCTCGGGACGCTTCGGCACGCCCGCCTGATTGATGACCAGCCTCGGCGGCGGATCGTTCGGACGCAGCCGTTTCAGCATGTCCACCATGTTCTTGGTGTTGCGCAGATTGGCCAGTTCCGGCGTCGCGGTGATGACGACCTCATCCGCCTTGACGAGGATGCTCTTGGTCCATCCTGTCCAGATATGCGGGACATCGAGGACCAGGAGCGGGGCGCTGCGCTGGGCCGTGTCGATGAGCTGGGAGAAGGCGTCGGCATCGAAATCGTAGACCCGCTCGAGCGTGGACGGGGCGGCAAGCAGCGACAGGTGCTCGGCGCATTGCGCAAGCAGCCGGTCGAGATAGACCTCGTCGACGCGCTCGGGCGAAAACACCGCCTCGGCGATGCCTTGCGCCGGATCCTGGTCGAAATTGATGTTGGCCGTTCCGAAGGCGAGATCGAGATCGGCGACGACCACTTCGGACTTGAACAGCGACGACATCGCCCAGGCGACATTGTGGGCGATGGTCGAGGAGCCGACGCCGCCCTTGGCGCCGATGAAGGCGATCGAGCGGCCGATCGGCTCGGCCTCCGGATCGACGAAGATCGACGAAACCACGCTGACGATGTCGGTCATCGACACTGGTGCGATGACATATTCGGAAATGCCGGAGCGGATGAGCTCGCGATACAGGCCGACATCGTTGTAGTGGCCGATCACCACGACCTTCGAGGACGGATCGCAATATTCGGAGAGTTGCGCCAGCTGCTCCAGCAGCTGCTTGGGCTCGCTGCGCGATTCGAGAAGGATCAAGTTCGGCGTCGGCGCCGACTGGTAGAACTCGATCGCCGTGGCGATGCCGCCCATATGGACCTTCAGGTGGGCCTTGGCCATGCGCCGGTCCTCGCCGGCGAGGCGGACCGGGCTGGCGACACCCTCGGTTTCGCAGAAAGCCTGGATCGAGATGCGCGGCACCGGCCGCAAGGCCTGCATCGCTGCGATGTCCTGTTGCGAGGTGTCGCCGCCGTCCAGGGGCGCGTCATAGGCAAGATTGCTCATTGTCATGCTCTCTCCCTGACTTGCGCCGCTAGTAGGTCACTTCCGAGTTGCCGAGGAACTCGTCCGAAATGCCCCTGCTGCGGTAGATGTCGATCACCTTGCTGCGGTTTTCGGCATCGATGTCGGATTGCTTGCGCGGCCCAAGCAGATCGGCCGGATTGGCCATCTGGGCGGCGAGGTTGTTCTGGTACGAGCAGCCATAGTCGGCATAGTGCTTGTTTTCCGACGTCTGCAGCAGGTCATCGGGCCAGCGTCCGCATTTGTCGGTCTGGGCCTTGATCGAGACGTAGGCGACGCGCACCGGCGCGGATGCTTCGGGCGATACCGACTGGTAGGACGTCATGACGATCCGGTTCCGGCTGACGCCGGCTGCGACCGCAAGCCTGGCGAAGTCGCGGCTGGCGGCGGCCGCGGCCACCTCGTTGGCCGACCCGACCGGGGCGGCGATCGTCAGCGCGGGAGCGGCGCCCTTGTCATAGCCGTCGAGGAAGCCCAGCAGCGTGGCCCGCTGGGAAGCGGTCATGCCGCGATCGCCGGCGCCGACGGGAAGGTCGATCTTCTGGTTCTTTTCCGCGATCATGATCGGATGGTTGGTGCGATAGTCGTCGGGGATGGCGCCGACCGTGACGCTGTCGCGCTTCCAGCCGGCGCAGCCGGCGAGCGATGCGGCGAGCATGACCGCCAGGACCGGGGCGGCCGAACGGCGGATCCCCTGGCGGCCGGACCGTGCCGGCGCTGCGATCGCGATGATCTTCGATGACTGGAACATGTCCGCTTCCTCGCTCACTTGTAGATGAAGCCGACAACGCCGTGATAGCGGCCGTTGGGCCTGTCGGTCTGCATGGTGCCGTAGACGCGGTTGACGCGTCCCAGGAACATGCCCGCGCCGTCGCTCGGCGCGTTGAAATTGTCGTCCGGCTTGGCAAGTTCGTTGCGCGCCACCGGCTTGGCCAGATAGGGCGTGATGATGATGACGAGCTCGCTTTCGTTGCGGACGAAGTCGCGGCTGCGGAAAAGAGCTCCGAGCACCGGAATCTTCGTCAGTCCGGGCAAGCCGTTCACCGCCTGCCTGATGTCATCGCGGACGAGGCCGGCGATCATCATCGAGCCCCCGGAAGGCAGCTCTACCGTTGTGTCGGCCAAGCGCTTGCGAAGCGACAGCACATTCATGCCCGGCCGCGTCACGCCGCTCGACAGAGATACCGATCCTTCCGTGGTCGGTTCCGAAACCGACGTCCGGACTTTCAGGCTGATGCGTCCGGGCGACAGCACCACCGGCTGGAATTCCAGACCGATACCATAGTCGATCTTTTGAATCGAATAGGTAATACCGCCGCTGCTGCTAGGGGCGGACTGGTTCTGTACCATGTTGTACTCGCCGCCGACCTTGAAGGTTGCCTTCTCGCCGGAAACGGCCGTCAATGTCGGCTCGGCAAGTGTTTTCATCACTCCCGACTGCTCCATCGCATTGATGTAGCCCTGCAATTCATTGGTCGCGAAGTTGACCCCCGAGCGCGAAAGCGACTTGCCGAGGCCGGTGAAATTGTCGCTGATAGCGCCATAGCTGATGCCGTTGCTGCCGCCGCTGCCGACCATGTTGACGCCGAGCTGCTTCATCACCGAGCGGCTGACTTCCGCCACCGTCACCTTGAGCGTCACCTGGTCGTCGCCGATGATCTGCAGCAGGTTGACGATCTTCGAGACGCGGCGCACCTGGTCGGGGTTGTTGATGTCGACACCGCCATTGGCCGAGCCGCCGGCGGCGGTTTGCGAATATTGTCCGGTGGTCGCCTCACCGCCGGACACGAAGATGGTCGCCAGGTCGACCGCGCGCTTGGCGTCGAGCGGGGTATCCACGGTTCCGGTCAGAACGACGTTGTCGTTCAAAAGCTCGACCTTGATCTCGGACGTCGGAAGGAAGCGCTTGAGGTAGTCCTCCAGTCCGGCGACGTCGCGCTCGACCGCCAGGTCCAGGCTGACGATCTGCTCGCCATTGGGACCGAAGACGAAGATGTTGGTCTCGCCCACGGCCTTGCCGAACAGATAGATGCGCCTTGCGGTGCGGGTCACCGCATCGGCGACCGCAGGGTTGGCGACGAGAATGTCATAGGCATCGCTCGGCAGGTCGATGACGACCGACTTGTTGAGGCCGAGCTTGACGCGCTGCGTGGCGGTGGATGCCGACACCTGGGCATTCCTGTTCGCGGCCTTCGCCTCGAGAAGACCGGGCGCGCTGGTGCCGAGCAGGAACAGGCCGATCGCCGCTGCCACCGTGAAGGGCAGTTTACCCTTTAGCCTCATTTCCTTGCTCCCACTTCGGAAACTTCGCCCGACTTGATCAGCCGCACCGTGCCGCGCCGGCCGTTGCCGGAAACGAGATAGTCGGCCTCGCTCAAATTCTTTTCGCTGGTGTCCGTGATCGAACGCAGCGCCAACGTCAGGCGATCGGCCATCTGCTGCGCGACCGTGATGATTTCGGCCTGCTGCGGCGTCAGCTCCAGAGTGGCGGTCTGGCCGACCCTGGTCTTCTTGCCCTCCTCGTCCTCCTGAATGGTCTGGTCGATGGCCAGGACGCGGATGTTCTTCAGGATGGTCTCGGTGGTGAACCCGCTGCCGCCCGTTCCAGTGTCGGAACGGCGGGTCATGATGACGTCGACGAAATCATTGGGAAGGATGAAGCCGCCCGCCGAAGTGTCGGCCGATACGGCAGTGGCGACGGCGCGCATGCCGCTGGGCAGGATCGACGACATGAAGCTCTGCCCCTCGCCGATCAGCTTGGAGCGCCTCAGCGGCTCGCCGGTGTACATCGCCACGCGGGCAACGGAGCCTTTCAGCTTGTCCAGCGCATCGGGCTCGGCGGCGCGGGTGATGAAATTGGCATTGATGCCGCCGGACGGCCACGACTCCCAGCTGATGTTGTTCTCCAGCGGGCTGCCCATGGCGACATCGCCGGACAGGACGAGCACGTCCTGCAGCGCGATGGCCGGCGCCTTGGGGGAATCGACGATGACCTGGGGCGGCGGAGCCACCACCATCTTCTTCGCGACATAGCCTGCGCCGCCCGCCGCGGCCACCGCCACGCTTAGTATGATCAGTCGGGATGCTGGCATCTGTCCGAACCCTCGCCTTTGGCAAACCACCTAGCCAGGGCGGACTTTGCAGCCGCAATCGTCAAAACAAGGTTAATGTAATGCTTACGATCGTGATTAATTTAAGGTTTACATAAATTAGAATGAACCGCCTCCGGCATGCGAAAAGGGCGGCCGAGCCGCCCTATTCAAAAAACGAGATGCGTCAGGCGCGGGATAGTGAAGCGGCTATGTGGCCAGCCTTGCCAGCGCCCACACCATCAAAGGCGAATCCGGATAGACGAGCAACCCGCCAATGCCGAGCGCGATGCCGTAGGGGACGCCGTTCGCCTCGTCGGCAAAGTGACGCAAGAATGGATTGTGGCCGGTAAAGGCCGCCAGCGGCGATTTCCGGTAGGCGAGGATGGCGAGGGTCAACAGGCCGCCGATGAGTGTCGAAGCCACCAGATATTCGAGAAGATGGATATTGAAGCCCATCCACAATGCCGTGGCGGCGAGCAGCTTGGCGTCGCCGCCGCCCATGCCGCCAAGGGCGAACAGGCCGAAGGTCACGGTCAGCACCAGGAAACCTGCCGCGAAATGCCAGCCATAAGTCGCCCAGTCCATTCCGGTCAGCGGCGCCACCAGGGCAAAGACGGTCACCAGCAGCACCGACACGCGATTGGCGATCGTCATCGACAATATGTCCGAGATCGCGGCAAACAGCATGCAGAACGGAAAGACGACGAAGATCAGCGCTTCAAGCATGGGCGTGGTGCCTGCGGTCGAGTTCTAGCCAGTGCAGTCTAGGCATGCACGATTAACGATTGATGAGACCGGGCAATCAAAATCGCCTGGTTTTTGCGAAAGGCGCATCACGAAAAAAGGGCCGCCAGAAGAGGCGGCCCTTTCGCTTGAAGAAGCCAATTCGCTTCAGGTATCAGGAATTTTCGACCTTGGTGGCGATCGCGTTGAACTTGTTGTTCAGCGCATTGCCGAGGGCGCCAGCGCCGACCATGATGGCGAGCGCGATGAGAGCGGCGATCAGGCCGTATTCGATAGCGGTCGCACCGGACTCGTTCTTCACAAAACGTGCAATGAGATTAGACATTCGAGAGCTCCTACTCCACGTGTTACAGCACTTCCGTCAACTTCTCTTGCCGGTTGATCGGATGCTGCCCAATCTAGGGAGAAGCCCTTTCGATCGGCTTAATAAACAGCCTTACCGATTCCTTTCCGGTCCCGAATCGGTTGCTTGGTTAATCGTCGGCTAAAGTAGTGAAGGGCGGTCCCGCCTCCCGCAAAGCAGCGGCAGAGAGGGGTTTCCCGACAATCGTCGCGGTAGCGATCACTGCCAATATGGCAGGCAATCGAAGCCCGATGTTAATCGCGCTAGCACGGGCTTAACCCTTGGTTCACCAATCTCGTTCATGTTCCGTTGAACAGTTTGCCGCCCTGGAGCGTCCTGATGACCGGATTGAGATCGTCGTTTGCAGTTGCCGCGCTTCTCGCCGCCGCCGCTTTCGTCATGCCGGCCAAGGCTGGACCCGGCATTGAAGTCACCATGAACCAGGCCAAGATCGTCAAGCTGTCCCGCGCGGCCGACACGATCGTCATAGGCAATCCGGCGATCGCGGATGCCTCCGTGCAGGATGCCTCGACCATCGTGCTGACCGGTAAGGGATTCGGTGTCACCAACCTGGTCGTCCTTGACCAGGAAGGCAGCCCGATCATCGACGAACAGGTTACCGTTGTGCGGCAGGACGCATCCTCGGTCAGAATCTACAGGCGTTCCGAGATCCAGACCATGTCCTGCACGCCTTATTGCGAGAGCTCCTACAAGAGCGACAGCGAGAGAGCCTCGGAAGCCGAGATGAGTGCCGGCCACTGAATAGCCGGCCGCAGGCCTGGTCCGCGCCGCCGGCCACGGTTAGCGGCTGGTTAAGGGCGTTCCGACGAATCTAACGGTCATCCAAACCGGACCTCAATGGGTTTTGGCTAGTGTTCCGGCCGACATCACAAGGATCGGCAGGGAGGGGGCATGCGCAGGAATCCGGCACCCGGGGACGACAATCGCGGCAAAGGGTGGACGAGGCTCCGCTCCCGCTTTCTTGGTGACCGGCGCGGCAGCACGGCGATGGAATTCGCGATGCTTGCCCTGCCTTTCGCTCTCCTCGTCTTCGCCATCCTCGAAAGCTGCATTTCATTTGCTGGCCAGGAAGTGATGGCCAATGTCACGGACGACATCGCCCGCCAGTTGCGCACCGGCCAGCTGAGGCCGGCCGACGTGGCCGGATCCAAATTGCAGAACATGATCTGCGCCAAGCTGGAGATCATAGTCGCAAAGAACTGTCCGGGATTGCTTGTGGACCTGCGCGAATATCCGACCTTTGCGGACGCCGCCACGGCAAGCTTCAAGATCGTCAATGGCGACATCGTGCTGACGCAGGGCACGAATTCGACGAGCTTCGGCGTATCGCCGGGGCTGGCCGAATCGAGAAACATGCTGCGCGTCTTCTACAAATGGCCGGTCATGACCGACTTCATGGCCAAGTCGATGGCCAATCTGAAGGACGGCAACACGCTGCACTTCGCGTCGGTGACCTGGCAGAACGAACCGTTCGACAATTGAGATTTGCGGGCATGCTTCGGCAAAACGGGGGTAAGGGCATGTATCGTGCGGGGGCACATCGGGGGATTTCGGCGGTCTGGACAAGAGCGATGCGGTTTTGCGCCGATCGCCGCGGCGTCGCGGCAATCGAGTTCGCCTTCATCGTGCCGCTGCTGCTCATCATGTATTTCGTGACCATGGAGGCCTCGCAGGCCATCGAGACCAGCAAGAAGGTCAGCCGCATCGGCAGCATGGTGGCGGACCTCGTCACGCAGCAGAATACGATCACCAAGGCGGATCTCGACGCGATCATGAAGATCGGCACGTCGACCTTGAAGCCCTACAACCGGTCGACCCCCAAGATCGTCATCACGGCGATAGAGGTGACGACCGACACGACGCCGAAGGTGCAGGTCGTCTGGTCGCGCAAGCTGGTCAACGGGGCCACCAGCGTCGATGCCGCAAAGACCAGCACCACAACGATTCCCACGTCGCTGAAGGTCGCCGGCACCTTCCTCATCCGTGTCGAAAGCGACCTTGCCTATGTGCCGATCATCGCCTGGTCGGCGGACAGCCAGGAGCGGATTGGACTGACCTCGGCTTTCAGCCACATTTCGATGAGCGAGACCTACTATTTGCGGCCCCGTCGGAGCACGACGATCCCCTGTGGCGATTGTTGACCACCCCGGTTCTGGAGCGGTTCAGCTTTCGCTAGAACCGCCGAACCGCTCTGTCTCTTTGTCCTGACGCCATTCCGGACGGAAAACCGCTGCGCACTTTTCCTGGAATTGCGCTAGCCGCTCGCCCTGGCTATTGCCGGTTGTCTTTGCCCGACACCAGCCGCACGATCGCCGACGCCATCGCATAGTCCGTTTGCGAGGCGAGCGCGAACCCACCGGGATGCGTTGCCTCCAGGAGATCGTAGACATCGGGCGTAATCGACTTCAGGTTGGTGAGAAACACGGTGAGCCGGCGCTTGGCCTCGGGGTCGAGATCGCTGCGCACGGCGTGCGGGCCGTATCTCAGCAGCCCTGACGTCCACACCACTTCAAGGGACGTCTTCGAAAGACCCGCTGCTTCCAGCCGCGCCACCGTGCCGTTCGGATCCGCCGCCTGGTCGTCCGCGCCGGCCGGCTGGTCCGCGGGGAAGGCCGGCTGAGTGTCGGGTACAGCCGTTTTGCCATCCGCCGTGGAGGCCACCCAGCCGAACAGGGCATCGGCCTCACCATCGGCCAGCATCGCTTCGGCGGCGGCCGTCGAAGCGGCGTGCACCAGATAGGGCGAGTCCTCGCTGATTCCGACGCCGGCGGCCGTCAGCCCGGCAAGCGGCAGAAGCGAACCGCCAACGCTGTCGGCAGGCGCCATGGCGATCCTGTAGCTGGCCATGGCGGCAAGGTCCGGGACCTTGCCGTCGCGCGTCACGAGGACGGAGCGAATGCCGGTGGCGCCATCCGCATCGACCGGCGCCACCAGAGGTTCGACGCATCCGCAGCGCTCGGAGGCCGTCGCGTAGGCGATCGCCGAATAGACGGCGTATTGGATCCGTCCATCCACCTGCGCCTCGATCAGCGCCTGGTAGTCGCGGGCGACGACGAACTCCACCTTCATGCCCAGTGCCTTCGTATAGGCGTCGGTCAGCAGCGCCAGGCCCGGAACGGTGTTGCCGCCACCCGGTTCGGCGACGATGCCGATGCGAAACGTGCCGATATCATCGCGCCAGTCGGCGCTGGCCGTGTCCGGCCAGGATGCGGCCAGCAACGCCAGAGCAGCCAGGCAGGTCCTGAAGGCAGGTCTTGCCGAAAATCCGCTGCGCCGTCTCATCCCTGCCCCGCCCGTGCCGGCATCCCATCTCGCCCGACTATCGCGCCGAGCGGTTGCCGTTTGGTTTCCGAATTGCCAATGGCGATGCGGAACCCTATGTCTGGGGCCGCAGACAGGCAACAATGACCCTTTTGATGGCGCGCGCTTTCCTCTTTGTCCTCGACTCTTTCGGCATCGGCGGCGCCGCCGATGCCCAGCACTATGGCGATGCCGGCGCCGACACGTTCGGACACATCGCGCTCGCCTGCGCCGAGGGCCGCGCGGACCGCGAAGGCCTGCGCCATGGACCGCTCGCCGTGCCCAGCATGGTGTCGCTTGGGCTTGCCCGCGCGGCAGAGACCGCGACGGGATTCCGCTTCGACAATGGCGGCGCGGCACCGCTTGCCGCGGCCCTGCGCGGCGCGGCGCAGGAAATCTCCAGCGGCAAGGACACGCCGTCCGGCCACTGGGAGATCGCCGGCCTGCCGGTGCGTTTCGACTGGGGTTACTTCCCCGAAACGGTGCCCGCCTTCCCGGCCGCGTTGACCGAGGCGATGATCCGGGAGGGAAAGGTGCCCGGCATTCTGGGCAATTGCCATGCCGGCGGAATCGAGATCATCGAGCGGTTCGGCGAGGAGCATATCCGCACCGGCAAGCCGATCTGCTACACCTCGGTCGATTCCGTCCTGCAGATCGCCGCGCACGAAACGCATTTCGGCCTCGAACGGCTCTACGAATTCTGCAAGACGGTGCGCAGGCTGGTCGATCCGCTGAACATCGGCCGCGTTATCGCGCGGCCCTTTGTCGGCGAAACCGTCGCCACCTTCGAACGGACATACAACCGCCGCGACTATGCGGTGCCGCCGCCGGAGCCAACCCTGCTCGACCGGCTGACCGGGCGCGGCAGCAAGGTCATCGCGGTCGGCAAGATCGGCGACATCTTCGCGCATCGCGGCATCTCGGAGGTGCGCAAGGCTGCCGGCAACATGGCGATGTTCGACAAGGCGCTCGGTGCGATGGACGATGCCGGCGACGGCGACCTGGTGTTTGCCAATTTCGTCGATTTCGATACGGAGTTCGGCCACCGGCGCGATGTCGCCGGCTATGCCGCGGCACTGGAGGCGTTCGACCGGCGCCTGCCCGAGGCGCTGGCGAAACTCAAGCAAGGCGACCTCTTCATCCTCACCGCGGACCATGGCAACGATCCGACCTGGCGCGGAGCCGACCATACGCGCGAACGCATCCCGGTGATCGGCACCGCACCGGGGCTCGCGGGCGGCGACATCGGCCTCAGACCGACTTTCGCCGATATCGGCGAGACCGTCGCGGAGCATCTCGGGCTGGCGCCCGGCCGTCACGGCACCTCCTTTTACGCGGCGATCGGCGGCCATGCCCGAACTGCCTGAGGTCGAAACCGTCCGGCGCGGGCTGCAGCCGGTCCTGGAAGGCGCTCGCCTGGTCAGGGTCGAAGCGCGCCGGCCCGATCTCAGGTTTCCATTTCCGGCGCGTTTCGCCGAGCGGCTGACCGGCAAAACCATCACCGCGCTCGGCCGGCGGGCCAAATACCTCACCATGCATGTCGACGGCGGTCCGGTCCTGATCTGCCATCTCGGCATGTCGGGCTCGTTCCGCATCGAGACCGCCGGCGGCGGCGAGACGCCCGGCGCGTTCCATCACGAGCGCTCCAAGAACTCCACGCACGACCATGTCGTGTTCGACGTCGAATCTCCCGCGGGCGCCCGTTCGCGCGTGATCTTCAACGATCCGCGCCGTTTCGGCTTCATGCTGTTTGCGGAAGGACTACCCGAAACCCATCCGATGCTGACCGGCCTCGGCATCGAGCCGACCGGCAATGCGCTGGACGGCGCCCTGCTCGCTTCTCTGCTCGCCGGCCGCAGATCGCCATTGAAGGCGGCACTGCTCGACCAGCGGCTGATCGCCGGACTCGGCAACATCTATGTGTCGGAGGCGCTGTGGCGCGCCGGCCTGTCGCCACTGCGCGAGGCAGGCACGATCGCCGGAGGTGGCAAGAAGGCCAAGGAGCAAAGCGAGCGCCTGGCCGAAGCGATCCGGTCGGTCATCGCCGACGCGATCGCGGCAGGTGGATCCTCGCTGCGCGACTATGTGCAGACCGATGGTTCGCTCGGCTATTTCCAGCATTCCTTCGCGGTCTATGACCGCGCGGGCGAGCCATGCCCGAAGCCCGGCTGCGGCGGCCATATCGAGCGCATCGTGCAGAGCGGTCGCTCGACCTTCTATTGCCGGACCTGTCAGCGGTGAGCTAGACCGATCTCCTCAATCGGAACGAGGAGGCGATGCCATGACCTATGAAACCATCATCGTGGAAACGCGCGGCAAGGTCGGGCTGATCACGCTGAACAGGCCGAAGGCGCTCAATGCGCTGAACTCCCAGGTCATGGCGGAGGTGGTCGCGGCGGTGAGCGGCTTCGGCGCCGATGCCGGCATCGGCGCGATCGTCATCACCGGTTCCGAAAAGGCCTTCGCGGCGGGCGCCGACATCAAGGAGATGCAGTCGATCGCCTTCGTCGACGCCTATACGCAGGACTTCTTCGTCGGCTGGGAGGAGCTCACCCGCATGCGCAAGCCGATCATCGCGGCGGTGGCCGGCTACGCGCTTGGCGGCGGCTGCGAACTGGCGATGATGTGCGATTTCATCATCGCCGCGGAAACCGCCAGGTTCGGCCAGCCCGAGATCACGCTCGGCGTCATGCCCGGCATGGGCGGATCGCAACGGCTGACCCGTTTCGTCGGCAAGTCGAAGGCGATGGATATGTGCCTGACCGGGAGGATGATGGACGCGGCGGAGGCTGAGCGCTGCGGGCTGGTGTCGCGTGTCGTGCCCGCGGACGAGCTGATCGAGGAGGCCTTGAAGGCCGCGGCCAAGATCGCCGACTTCTCGCTGCCGTCGGTGATGACGACCAAGGAGGCCGTAAACCGGGCCTATGAGACGACGCTTGCCGAGGGTTTGCGGTTCGAGCGGCGGCTGTTCCATTCGCTGTTCGCGCTGGACGACCAGAAGGAAGGCATGGCTGCCTTCGCCGAGAAGCGGAAGCCCAATTTCACCAACCGATAAGATGACCAGGCGCCGGCTTGAAAAAGAAGGCAAAGCGGCGTTGACGCGCCGGAAAAGCTGAACTATAAGCCGCTCCAATCGAGGCGGCCTGTGGCTGCCCGTTTGTTTTTTGCGCCCTGCGATATCGCTGGCGCCCACCAGATCAGAAGAGAGGCACCATGGCCAACACCTCCTCGGCCAAAAAGGCAACGCGCAAGATCGCCCGCCGCGCCGCGATCAACAAGAACCGCCGCTCGCGCGTCCGCACCTATGTGCGCCAGGTCGAAGAGGCGCTGGCCTCGGGCGACAAGGCTGCGGCACTTGCCGCGTTCAAGGCCGCCGAGCCGGAATTGATGCGCGCCGCGACCAAGGGCGTGATCCACAAGAACACGGCGTCGCGCAAGGTTTCCCGGCTGGCACACCGGGTCAAGGTACTGACTGCCTGATAAGCCATCGCTAGACTTGCGTTTTTCGAACCCGGCGGATGACGCCGGGTTTTTTCGTTTGCCGGCAAGTACTTAAAAAGAACGCCCCGAGATCGCGTCCCGGCTGGATTTCAAAATCCGGATTACTTTGCCGGCATATACATGCGCACTGATATTCCGTTATGTCGAAAGCGGGCGCTGACCAAGATTCGGCTGTCAGAAATTAGCTATATATTTCAAACACCTACGGACGGTGATCCACAGCTTGTTCACACCGCGTCCGAGCGGCGGGGGACAAGTAGCTGTCAAGCGAATTATTTCAGAAAATTTCGTGTCGAGCGGTCATTTTCATATTCGCCGGAAAAGGGTTTGAATCACAATGGCTTTGTCAAAATATGCCGTTGCGGCACCCGCTCCGAACCCGTCTCCGCTAACCAGATTCGTTAAAAATCCGTTAGTCGTGGCCTTGCCCTATCCACAGCGATTTCGGTAATGTCCATCCATCGAAGGGACGGGCTCTTGGCCTTCAACCCAGCCTGAATCGGCCACCACAAAATGGCAGAATTCATGACGTGGATCAATTCCGCGAACGGGCTTGATTTGTCTTTTCGAGGCGGTAGGGGACTGGCGTAATTGTACATGGCAGGTCGATGTGGCCGGCGTTTTTCGCCGGGTGGCATCGTATTGCCCTGGCTTGTCGAGAACGGCCTGGCTTGCAAGAGCCGGCACCGGTCCCTTTGTTACGAGGCGATGTTCACCTGCCGGCGGCGGCGGTGATGTCGCAGCGAAGATACGGTCGCCGGAAACATGGATGCAGGAGGCGCATCCCCGGCGGAAAA